>NZ_JBSGKN010000001.1:0-4042500 GCF_058323215.1 Priestia sp. USM5 | reverse complement strand
AGCGCTTAGAAGTGAGAATGCCGGTATGAGTAGCGAAAGACAAGTGAGAATCTTGTCCACCGAATGCCTAAGGTTTCCTGAGGAAGGCTCGTCCGCTCAGGGTTAGTCGGGACCTAAGCCGAGGCTGAAAAGCGTAGGCGATGGCCAACAGGTTGATATTCCTGTACCACCTCCCCGCCGTTTGAGTAATGGGGGGACGCAGTAGGATAGGGTAAGCGCGCTGCTGGATATGCGCGTTCAAGCAGTTAGGCTGATGAGTAGGCAAATCCGCTCATCATAAAGGCTGAGCTGTGATGACGAGGGAATTATAGTACCGAAGTTCCTGATTCCACACTGCCAAGAAAAGCCTCTAGCGAGGCGGGAGGTGCCCGTACCGCAAACCGACACAGGTAGGCGAGGAGAGAATCCTAAGGTGATCGAGAGAACTCTCGTTAAGGAACTCGGCAAAATGACCCCGTAACTTCGGGAGAAGGGGTGCTCTGGTAGGGTGTATAGCCCGAGAGAGCCGCAGTGAATAGGCCCAGGCGACTGTTTAGCAAAAACACAGGTCTCTGCGAAGCCGCAAGGCGAAGTATAGGGGCTGACGCCTGCCCGGTGCTGGAAGGTTAAGAGGAGGGGTTATCCTTTGGGAGAAGCTCTGAATCGAAGCCCCAGTAAACGGCGGCCGTAACTATAACGGTCCTAAGGTAGCGAAATTCCTTGTCGGGTAAGTTCCGACCCGCACGAAAGGCGTAACGATCTGGGCACTGTCTCAACGAGAGACTCGGTGAAATTATAGTACCTGTGAAGATGCAGGTTACCCGCGACAGGACGGAAAGACCCCGTGGAGCTTTACTGTAGCCTGATATTGAATTTTGGTACAGCTTGTACAGGATAGGTAGGAGCCTGAGAAGCCGGAGCGCTAGCTTCGGTGGAGGCGTCGGTGGGATACTACCCTGGCTGTATTGAAATTCTAACCCGCGGCCCTGATCGGGCCGGGAGACAGTGTCAGGTGGGCAGTTTGACTGGGGCGGTCGCCTCCTAAAATGTAACGGAGGCGCCCAAAGGTTCCCTCAGAATGGTTGGAAATCATTCGTAGAGTGTAAAGGCACAAGGGAGCTTGACTGCGAGACCTACAAGTCGAGCAGGGACGAAAGTCGGGCTTAGTGATCCGGTGGTTCCGCATGGAAGGGCCATCGCTCAACGGATAAAAGCTACCCCGGGGATAACAGGCTTATCTCCCCCAAGAGTCCACATCGACGGGGAGGTTTGGCACCTCGATGTCGGCTCATCGCATCCTGGGGCTGTAGTCGGTCCCAAGGGTTGGGCTGTTCGCCCATTAAAGCGGTACGCGAGCTGGGTTCAGAACGTCGTGAGACAGTTCGGTCCCTATCCGTCGTGGGCGTAGGAAATTTGAGAGGAGCTGTCCTTAGTACGAGAGGACCGGGATGGACACACCGCTGGTGTACCAGTTGTCTTGCCAAAGGCATCGCTGGGTAGCTATGTGTGGACGGGATAAGTGCTGAAAGCATCTAAGCATGAAGCCCCCCTCAAGATGAGATTTCCCATAGCGCAAGCTAGTAAGATCCCTGAAAGATGATCAGGTTGATAGGTCAGAGGTGGAAGCGTGGCGACATGTGTAGCTGACTGATACTAATCGATCGAGGACTTAACCAAACTTTTAAAAGCGTAAGCTTTACTCAGCAAATTGTTATCTAGTTTTGAGAGAGCAATCTCTTGTCTGGTGGCGATAGCGAAGAGGTCACACCCGTTCCCATACCGAACACGGAAGTTAAGCTCTTTAGCGCCAATGGTAGTTGGGACTTTGTCCCTGTGAGAGTAGGACGTTGCCAGGCAATGAATAAGACCCCTTTTTATGCTCTTGTAAAAGAGTCTAGGGGTTTTTTATTTGGCTCATTTGTAAAAAACTTATATACACATTTAATGTTGTGTATGATATTTGGAGGATTAGCTCAGCTGGGAGAGCACCTGCCTTACAAGCAGGGGGTCGGCGGTTCGATCCCGTCATCCTCCACCACCGTGCCGGTGTAGCTCAACTGGTAGAGCAACTGACTTGTAATCAGTAGGTTGGGGGTTCAAGTCCTCTTGCCGGCACCATTTATATCGGAGGGGTAGCGAAGTGGCTAAACGCGGCGGACTGTAAATCCGCTCCTTCGGGTTCGGCAGTTCGAATCTGCCCCCCTCCACCATTTTATTGGGCTATCGCCAAGCGGTAAGGCAACGGATTTTGATTCCGTCATGCGTTGGTTCGAATCCAGCTAGCCCAGCCATAGAGAGCCATTAGCTCAGTTGGTAGAGCATCTGACTTTTAATCAGAGGGTCGAAGGTTCGAGTCCTTCATGGCTCATTTTAATAAGCGGAAGTAGTTCAGTGGTAGAACACCACCTTGCCAAGGTGGGGGTCGCGAGTTCGAACCTCGTCTTCCGCTCCATATAAAGCGCCCGTAGCTCAATTGGATAGAGCGTTTGACTACGGATCAAAAGGTTAGGGGTTCGACTCCTCTCGGGCGCGCCATAAACGGGAAGTAGCTCAGCTTGGTAGAGCACTTGGTTTGGGACCAAGGGGTCGCAGGTTCGAATCCTGTCTTCCCGACCATTTATGGGGCCTTAGCTCAGCTGGGAGAGCGCCTGCCTTGCACGCAGGAGGTCAGCGGTTCGATCCCGCTAGGCTCCACCAATGAAATTAAATAATTGTAACGAATAATATGGCGGTGTAGCTCAGCTGGCTAGAGCGTACGGTTCATACCCGTGAGGTCGTGGGTTCGACTCCCTCCGCCGCTACCATATAAGTTACATTTGTTATAAATATACGGAGGAATACCCAAGTCCGGCTGAAGGGATCGGTCTTGAAAACCGACAGGGGTGTTAAAGCCCGCGGGGGTTCGAATCCCTCTTCCTCCGCCATTTATTTATATCATATTCATATCATCGCGGGGTGGAGCAGTTCGGTAGCTCGTCGGGCTCATAACCCGAAGGTCGCAGGTTCAAATCCTGTCCCCGCAACCAAAGTGGTCCCGTGGTGTAGCGGTTAACATGCCTGCCTGTCACGCAGGAGATCGCGGGTTCGATTCCCGTCGGGACCGCCATTTTGTTTGGCTCGGTAGCTCAGTTGGTAGAGCAAAGGACTGAAAATCCTTGTGTCGGCGGTTCGATTCCGTCCCGAGCCACCATTTTAAGACGGCGATTGTGGCGAAGTGGTTAACGCACCGGATTGTGGTTCCGGCATTCGTGGGTTCGATTCCCATCAGTCGCCCCATCTTAAGTAACGCGGGTGTAGTTTAGTGGTAAAACCTCAGCCTTCCAAGCTGATGTCGTGAGTTCGATTCTCATCACCCGCTCCAAATAATGGGCCTATAGCTCAGCTGGTTAGAGCGCACGCCTGATAAGCGTGAGGTCGGTGGTTCGAGTCCACTTAGGCCCACCATATTCCACAGTAGCTCAGTGGTAGAGCTATCGGCTGTTAACCGATCGGTCGTAGGTTCGAGTCCTACCTGTGGAGCCATACTGGCCCGTTGGTCAAGCGGTTAAGACACCGCCCTTTCACGGCGGTAACACGGGTTCGAATCCCGTACGGGTCATCTCAAAAGCAGTTTGCATATGCAAACTGCTTTTTTTGTTTGTAAACAGAGTTTAGACAAAAGAATAAACTCTGTTTTTCGTTTTTCTATGATTTTCTCTTCACAATTTGCATTTCCTATAGCACATCTCTAAACGCTTGTTCTAAATTTCGAAAAAAAACCTACAATAGTAATAACAGAATACTGTTTGTACAAAAGGAGGGGAATGCGTGAAAAAAATTGTTTTGTGGTCCATCGGAGTTTTTCTTGTGTATGCAGCTTGTATATGGGTGTATTTATTTTATATAAGTGACACCTCTATTCCACAATCATTAAAAGGTACCAGCGTGGATCCGGCTACGTTTATGAATGCAAGAGAACTTATGTTAACCGAAAAATATTCAAAGATTAGAGATGCGCTCTTTTTTATCCGAATTCCATATGAGTGGTTAGGGTTTATTTTAATTTTAGTGTTAGGTGTGTCTAAGAAAGTGAATAAGTGGTCTAAAGACGTCAGTCGTTTCAGTCTTCTCCAAACTGCTATTTATGTATTTTGGTTATCTGTTCTGCTGCTGATCTACTCTTTTCCTATGGACTGGATTAGCTATAAGCTTTCAACGGCTTACCATATTACGACGCAACCTTTCCAAGGATGGATGAAAGATCTTTTTACAGATTTTTGGGTGAACTATGCCACGATGTTTTTAGTGATTGCTGTGTTGTATGCATTCATTCGTAAGTTTTCAAAAAGATGGTGGCTGTATGCGTGGCTAGTATCTATTCCATTTACGCTATTTTTGACGTTTATTCAACCAGTGGTTATCGATCCGTTATATAACGATTTTTATCCATTAAAGAATAAAGAGCTGGAGACGAAAATTTTGCATTTAGCAGATGAAGCTCATATACCTGCTAAGCATGTATATGAAGTAAACATGTCTGAAAAAACGAACTCTCTCAATGCATATGTAACGGGAATAGGTTCTAATTCAAGAATTGTGTTATGGGATACTACTCTTAATAAATTGACGGAACGTGAAATTTTGTTTATCATGGCGCACGAAATGGGTCACTATGTGAAGAAACATATTTATGTAGGGATTGCTTCAGCCTTAGTTTTATCGATTGTAGGTTTATGGCTAACGAAACATTTAGCTAGCTTTGTGATTAAGAGATGGGGGAAAGCATTAAAAATCACTTCTCTTAGTGATTTAAATTCATTACCGCTTATTCTACTTATTTTTTCTGTGCTCACATTTGCTGTAAGTCCTTTAACAAATATGCAGTCGCGTCATCATGAACTTCAATCTGACACGTACGCCATGGACTTAACAGGAGATAAACAAGCTGCTATTAAAACATTTCAGGATTTAACAAAATCAGGACTGTCCCAGGTGAATCCGCCGTATTTAGTGAAAATTTTTCGATATGGTCATCCAACAATATTGGAAAGAATTTCATTTGTTGAGAAGTATGAAAGAAATGAATAAGTGATATAAGAAAAAGTAAAGGATATATGAAGCCTTTTATACGTAGGTATTAATAGAAAAGCCTCCTTGCGAGTAGGAAAAAAATTCTAAAAGGAGGTTTCATTTTCGAAAGTACTGTTATATAATAACGTATGTAAAATAAAAACTGTTTTATAACAATAGGGAGGAATAGTTATTTGTGATTGAAAAGATAGCAGTCAAACTTATCAGCGTATATTCACCTCAGCAAAGTCTTACTACATGTCCTTCAACTATTTACTTATTTCATCTACGTTCTTACTAACACTATGGCAAACTGCTAATTTACTTCATCATGAAACAGACATATTCTCACTGCTGCGTTTTATATTTTTATGAATATAGAATTTTAAATTCATTAGGGGGTATAAAGAATGAAAGAGATTCGTGTAAAAAACCTTGAAGAGAACTGGAAAAGCGATGAGCGTTGGAAAGGAATTGAACGTCCATATTCTGCAGAAAAAGTCATTGGACTGAGAGGATCCATTGATATTGAACACACGCTTGCTAGAAGAGGGGCCGAAAAGTTCTGGAACTTATTAAAAACAGAGCCATACGTTCATGCATTAGGAGCTTTAACAGGAAATCAAGCAGTACAACAGGTAAAAGCAGGGTTAAAAGCCATTTATCTCAGTGGATGGCAAGTAGCTGCAGATGCAAACCTTTCAGGAAATATGTATCCTGATCAAAGTCTATATCCAGCAAACAGCGTGCCGCATGTTGTGAAACGAATCAATCAAGCGCTGCAGCGTGCCGATCAAATTCAGCATTTAGAAGGAGAAGGAGATATTGATTACTTTGCTCCAATTGTAGCAGATGCAGAAGCAGGGTTCGGAGGACAGTTGAACGTATTTGAATTAATGAAAGGAATGATTGAGTCAGGAGCATCTGCGGTACACTTTGAAGATCAATTGTCATCTGAGAAAAAGTGTGGTCATCTTGGCGGCAAGGTATTGCTTCCAACTCAGACAGCTGTGAAAAACTTGATTGCTGCTCGTTTAGCTGCTGATGTAATGGGTGTTCCAACACTTCTGATTGCTCGTACCGATGCTGATGCCGCTGATTTAATTACAAGTGATGTTGATCCTGTAGATCGCCAGTTTATTACAGGTGAACGCACCGCTGAAGGTTTTTATCGCACGAGAGCCGGAATCGATCAAGCTATCGCTCGTGGCTTAGCATATGCGCCATATGCTGATCTAGTATGGTGTGAGACGTCTGAACCAAACTTGGAACAGGCACAAAAATTTGCAGATGCTATTCATGAAAAATTCCCAGGTAAAATGCTTGCTTATAACTGTTCACCATCTTTCAACTGGAAGAAAAAATTAGATAAGAAAACGATTGAAAAGTTTCAAAGAGAAATCGCAAAAATGGGCTACAAATTCCAATTCGTTACGCTTGCTGGCTTCCACGCTTTAAATCACAGCATGTTTGAACTGGCACGAGGATATAAAACAAGAGGAATGGCAGCTTATTCAGAGTTACAAGAAAGAGAGTTTGCTAGTGAAATAAATGGATATACTGCTACAAGACATCAGCGTGAAGTAGGAACGGGTTATTTTGATGAAGTGGCGCAAGTAGTTTCCGGTGGGACTTCCTCTACAACAGCTTTAAAAGGTTCAACAGAAGAAGAGCAGTTTCAGGCGCATAAATAACAAAAAATCTATGAGTGGAACGGTTGTTTACTTCCACTCATAGAAAAAATCCTAACAAAAAAGATTCTTACATCTGTAAGAATCTTTTTTTATGTAGTAAACACGATTTAACAGACAGCTGTTCTTCCTGAGAAGAAAGGTTCTGCCTGTTAAACGTACATATAAATCATTAACATGAATGAACTTCTTGAAATATTAAGTAGATGTTTGAAGTAAGGATTGGTACTGTGCTGATAGCTCATAAAAAGCAGTTTCATCACGTTGATCTAATGCCGTGTTAATGTTTGTTTCTAACAGTTCTTTTTGACGCTTAAAAAGCGATTCATCAATTACCATTTCGATATAAACATCCAACATACTCACAGTATCAATTACTTTTTTCTTGCGAGCGAGGGACTTCATCATTTCCGTGTACGATTTTTCATTGTTCATACCTCATCACCTCTGCACCCTTTTTATTATTATATAGATTAAAAGAAGAAAAAACAACTAATTTTCTAAATTTTTAGATTTTTATTTTTAGAAATGATAAAGTAAGAGGGAAACGCTACTTTCGTTTTTATCGATTGGCTATTTGGTTTAAAAATGAATCCTTGGGGGCGAAGAAATTGAATCATGTAAAAAAGCGTACGGTAACGGTAGAGGATTTGTATGAATTGAAGTCTGTGTATAACCCTCAGATTTCTCTAGATGGAAAAAGTGTAGTTTATACGGTTCGAGAAACGAAAAAAATAGAAAACGGTTATGAGACGCAGCTGTTTATGTTAGATCTTGAAACAAAAAAAACAAAGCAATTGACGTATTATAAAGGAAATAATCATTCTCCCGCCTGGTCTCCTGACGGCAGGTGGATTGCTTTTTTATCAGATCGCAGTCAAACCGTTCAGCTCTATCTATTAGCAGCGACAGGCGGGGAAGCAGAAGCACTCACAGATTGTGAAAAAGGCGTTAGTAATCCCGTATGGTCTCCTTATAGTGATGAAATTATGTTTTCTACAAAAGTAGAAGAAAAAGCTGTAAGAGTTGAACAAAATCATGAGCATCCTCAGCCATACGAAGTGGAACGTTTGTTGTATAAATCCGATGCTAGCGGCTATTTAAAAGGTGAATATACGCAAGTTGCGGTCGTTAAACTTAAAAATAAAGAAGTGACGTTTTTAACGGATGGACCTTATCATCACTCTGTAGGATGCTGGGCCCCTGATGCAAATTCAATTGTATTTTGCAGCAGCCGAGGAGAGAATCCGGATTTATCGTTAACCATGGACGTGTTTATTTTGCATCGTGATACTAAAAAGTTAACATCTATTACAGCAGAAACAGGATATTTTCATCAAGTTTCGTGGTCACCAGATGGGTCATACATAGCTTACATTGGAAATGAACGTACATACGGATCGGCTTCAATGAATGACATATATATTTATCAGGTCTCCAATCAAAAAACAGCTTGTATCACTGCAGGTATAGACTTAGAAATAGGAGATATGATAGCAGGAGATTTTCACTTTGGAAGAACCGCAGCGGGAATTATGTGGAGCAGTAAGGAAGAATTTTATTTTGTCGTAAGTGAAAAGGGTTCTGTAGGCATATATAAAGGAAATGTAAATGGAAAGTTAGACTCTGTGCTTATGGATAATGCTCACGTATACGGGGTATCTGTTCTTCCCAACGGTGAGGAAGCTATCGTAGCAATCAGTACATTTACACATCCCGGAGATCTTTATTCTTTAAATTTAAAAACAGAGGAACTAGTGAAGCTGACAAACGTTAATGATTCATTTTTAAAGCATGTGCAGTTAACGGAAGCAGAATCTTTTTGCGCGACTGCCACGGACGGTATACATATCCACAGTTGGGTCGTAAAAGCGGCTGCTGCCAACGATGTATCTCCAACCATTTTAGAAATTCACGGAGGTCCGCATCTTATGTATGGTCATACATTTATGTTTGAATTTCAAGTGCTTGCATCAAAAGGGTTCAATATCCTCTTTTCTAATCCAAGAGGCGGAAGAGGATATGGTCAAGCCTTTACAGATGCCGTTCGAGGAGATTACGGAGGCATGGATTATATGGATTTGATGGCAGTAACCGACGAAGCAATTAACCGCTACTCTTATATTAATGAAGATAAACTTGGCGTAACAGGAGGAAGCTACGGAGGATTTATGACAAACTGGATTGTAGGAAGTACAAATCGGTTTAAAGCAGCGGTGACGCAGCGGTCTATTTCAAATTGGACGAGTTTTTACGGCGTTAGTGATATTGGCTATTATTTTACCGAATGGGAATTGAAAGCTGATATTTATGAGAATCCGGAAAAACTTTGGAACCACTCGCCGCTTCGTTTAGCGGAGAACGTGAAAACACCGCTGTTAATCTTGCATAGCGAACAGGATTATAGATGTCCAATTGAACAAGCTGAACAGCTTTATGTGGCACTAAAAAGAAAAGATAAAGAAGTAGAATTTATTCGTTTTCCTCAGTCTAACCATGAACTTTCTAGAAGCGGTAAGCCTAATTTACGAACGGCGAGACTAAAATATTTAACCAGCTGGTTTAAACGTTATTTGCAGCAGTCTAAGTAAAAGCACATGTTGTTCTAGAGGTTCTGTTCGTGTAAGTAAGGGCTGGCTATATGGCAAGCGCAACAGGGCAGGAAAGATAAAACGCTGTAAAACTTTTGTTTGGTAAAGGAAAGTAGTACAATAAGTGAAAAGTAGCACAGTTGTTTAAATAAGGAGAACATTCGATGGATTTTGAAACATTAAAGCATTATTTGACATTAGACGGCGTCCTCGAGTTATTAAAACAATATCAATCATTTGGGATCATTCCCGGACTGCTGTTGCCTATTTTAGAAGCGTTTATCCCTATCTTGCCGCTTTTTGCGTTTGTAATGGCTAATGCTGCTGCCTTTGGCTTATGGTTAGGCTTTTTAATTTCATGGATCGGGAGCTGCGTTGGATCACTGCTTGTCTTTTTGATTTTTAGAAAATACGGACAGGCGAGGTTTTTACATTTTATCAGCCGCCATGCGCAAATTCGAAAGATTATGATTTGGGTGGAAAGACACGGTTTTGGACCGCTGTTTATTATGCTTTGTTTCCCTTTTACGCCGTCTTCAGCGATTAATGTAGTAGCTGGACTATCACGTGTCAGTATGGCTCAGTTTATGCTTGCTGTATTAGCGGGTAAAATGGTCATGATATTTATGATGAGCTTTATTGGGGCCGATTTTGTTTCATTTGTGAAACAGCCTTTAAAAGCAGTACTTGTTTTAGTGATCATTTTTGTCCTATGGCTTGTCGGAAAGCAAATTGAACGAAGATTAAATGAAAAATCTAAAGTGAAACAGTATGACAAATAGTTTGTTTATATATAACAAATAGTGATGAAAGACTGCTTTTTAATAGGCAGTCTTTTGTTATACATACAGCAGAAGAGGGTATTGTAAACTATGGAAAAACCTTTTCTTATAGGAATACAGCAGCATTTTTGAAAGGTTTTTTGCCTTTTTCTTAAAGAAGTTATTTGTCTGTTTATTCGGTTGGTAGAACAATGCACATACAGAGTATCTGTCTAGTAATGAACAAGTTTTTTGTTTATCAATTGTGAAAAATATGCTAAAATAAAAGAAAAAACTGGGAATAAATTAGACGTCTATTCCTAGTTGCACCTAAGTAATGAACCCTTTGTTTTCTAGAGATATACATGTTTTTTCTCAACATGTATTATCACCTCATGTATTTCAAAACGTTTTCTTAAAAATTATATGAATGATTTTTGAGCTTGACTACTAAGATGTAAGTAGAGGGATCATTACTAGAAAAGCACCGAATGATCATTAAGACGTGCTTGGCGTCGTTTTGAGGAGGGGAATGCGCTACTAAGATTCAAGCGACTTGCTGATTAATCGTTGTTAGTAAGCGTCTTATAGCGCGGGTGACATGAGATTAAAAGATAAAGTGGCAATTATTACGGGTGCAGCAAATGGGTTAGGGTTCGAAGCTTCTCGAATTTTCGCACAAGAGGGTGCAAAGGTCGCTATGGTTGACTACGATGCAAAAGTAGGAGAAGAACGAGCAGCTCAGCTAAAAGAAGAAGGCGGAGATGTAGCATTCTTTCAAGTAAACGTAGCGGATCGAGACAGTGTAGATGCAATGGTAGAAGAAGTCGTGAAACGCTTCTCTAAAATAGATATTTTAATTAATAATGCAGGTATTACCAGAGATGGAATGCTAACTAAATTATCAGTTGAAAATTTTCAAGCGGTCATTAACGTAAACCTTACAGGCGTTTTTCACTGTACGCAAGCCGTTGTACCGCATATGATTGCTCAAGGTAAAGGGAAAATTATCAGCACATCTTCGGTATCCGGCGTATATGGAAATGTTGGTCAAACAAACTATGCGGCGACAAAAGCCGGGGTAGTGGGAATGACAAAAACATGGGCTAAAGAGCTTGGGCGAAAAGGAATTAATGTGAACGCTGTAGCTCCCGGGTTTATTGAGACGGATATGGTGAAGGCGATGCCGGACAAAATCATTGATCAAATGAAATCCACTATTCCTTTACAAAGGTTAGGTCAGCCTTCTGACATTGGTTATGCTTATCTTTATTTAGCCTCTGATGAGTCCAACTATATTAACGGCACAACACTGCATGTAGATGGTGGAATCATGATGTAAAAGTAGAAAATAACTCGCTTTTCTAAAACTTTTCAGTGGTCATTTGGCTACTGAAAAGTTTTTTTGTTGCATCCAGCATTTCACATATGTGCAAAGTGGAATTTTGTCTGCAAGTTCAGTAAAATAATAAGGAGAGAGATAGAGAGATTTAGCTGATTATCACTATAAAATTTTGACGACTGCGTCACGTGTTTGCGTGGCGTTTATCCATTTTGCACTTAAACAACTAAAAATATAGAGAAGAAAAATGAAGGGGTGAAAACGTGGGGCTACAGTTTTTATTAGGACGTTCAGGAAGCGGGAAAACGGAATATCTTTTAAATAGCATGCGCCAAGAGCTGTTAAATGCTCCGCTTGGGCATCCACTTATTTATATTGTACCTGAACAGATGACATTTCAGTCGGAGTATGCGCTTGTTCAAACACCTGGGTTAGAAGGCATGATGCGTGCTCAAGTTTATAGTTTTACACGTCTTGCGTGGCGTATCCTGCAAGAAGTCGGAGGTATTAGCCGCTATCATGTGGATCAAACAGGTATTCATATGATGCTTAAAAAAATTATCGAGCATCAAAAAAAAGAGCTTCGATTGTTTGCGAATTCTTCAGAACAAGCAGGGTTTATTGAAGAACTAGAAAAAATGGTTAAAGAATTTAAACAGTACACGGTAGATGCACCGTCTCTCGAAGAGATGAAGCAAAAACTTCAAGCAGAAGATGAGAAAGTCCTTGCTGATAAATTACATGATTTACATCTCATTTACGGAGAATTAGAAAAACAGCTGATGACAAAATATGTAGATGGAGAAGATTATTTGAAGCTGCTGAGTGAAAAAGTAGTCTCTTCTGTGTACCTTGCTCAAGCAACGATTTATGTAGATGGATTTCATCACTATACTCCTCAAGAATTAACGGTATTAGTAGAGCTGATGAAAGTTTGTAGAGAAGTGAAAATAGCGGTTACTTCTGATTATTCATATCAAGATTTTATTCCAAATGACCTGCACTTGTTTCGATTAACGAGCGAAACGTATCAAGAAATAATGGGCCTGGCGGCTGAAAACGGGATAGAGATTCAAGAGCCAAACGTATTTAATGAACAAAAAAGGCATCAAAACAGTCCAGAGCTTGCCTATGTAGAACGATATTATGATGAACGGCCAACGCCGGAATTTCAGTCAGAGCCCGAGCACATTCAGCTGCTGCCTGCTGTTAGCCGAAGAGCAGAGGTAGAAGGGATTGCGAGAGAAGTGCTGTCGCTTGTGCGTGATCACGGCTATCGCTATCGTGATATTGCCTTGATTGTTAGAAATGCAGAAGACTATCATGACTTGCTTCAAACCATTTTTCGAGATTATGAAATTCCGTACTTTATTGACCAAAAGCGAGCGATGTTTCACCATCCACTCGTTGAATTTATTCGCTCAGTCTTAGAGGTGGTAAGCGGGTCCTGGCGATACGAAACCATCTTTCGGGCAGTGAAAACAGACCTTTTATTTCCTTTGTCATCTGATGTGCACCAGCTTCGCGAAGAGATGGATGAATTAGAAAATTACGTACTTGCTTACGGTATTCAAGGATCTAAGTGGACGAGTAAGGAGCCATTTACCTACAGAAAATATCGTTCGCTTGAAGACATGAACCTTGGGAAAACTGACGAAGAGCTTGCTTTTGAGCAAAAAATAAATGAATTAAAAAATATGATTGTTCCTCCTATTTATTCGCTTCAGCAAAAATTAAAACAAGCGAAAATAGGAAAAGAAAAAGCAGAAGCACTCTATCATTTTTTAACGAACTTAGATATTCCACAAAAGATAGAAGCGCTGCGCAATCGATGTGAAGAAGAAGGTAAGCTTCAAGAAGCAAGAGAGCACGAGCAGGTATGGAAAGCAATTCTTCACTTATTTGATCAGTTTGTTGAAATGATGGGAGAAGAGAAAGTATCGATTTCTTTGTTCGCGGATCTATTTGAGACAGGGCTTGACAGCATGCAGTTTGCACTTGTTCCGCCTGCACTGGATCAAGTGGTTGTGGCAAGCTTCGAGCGTTCGCGTTTATCCGATATCAAAGCAAGCTTTGTGCTAGGCGTAAATGACGGTGTGATTCCAGCTAAACCAAAAAGCGATGGCCTGTTATCTGAGAAAGAGAGAGAGCAGCTGCTTGAATCAGGCTTATTACTTGCGCCAACTGGAAGGCAAAAGCTGTTTGACGAACAATTTCTCATTTATTTAGCACTTTCCAGCTCTTCTGAAAAACTTTATGTTTCGTATCCTCTTGCCAATGAGGAAGGGAAGACTCTGCTGCCTTCACTCGTTATTAATCGATTAAAAGAGCTATTTCCGCTCCTGCAGGAAAAGCTGTTAATGACGGAGCCTACGGATTTAGAAGAAGAAAAGCAAGTTGATTATATAACAAATCCCTTAACGAGCATCGCGCATTTAGCCAGCCAGCTGCAAGGGTGGAAACGCCATTATCCGATGAGTTCCGCTTGGTGGGATGTATATAATTTTTATGTAGAAAATTCAGATTGGAACTCATACAGCGAGAAAGTACTAAGCAGTTTATTTTATAAAAACGAAGCAAAAAGGTTAACAAAGAAAACGAGTCAGCGTCTGTATGGAAAGCATATTCAAGCAAGCGTATCGAGAATGGAGAAATTTGAAGCCTGTCCGTACGCTCATTTTGCTTCTCACGGGCTTAAGCTTAAAGAACGAAAAGTTTTCAAATTAGCAGCTCCTGACATAGGCGAGTTATTTCACGCGGCGCTGAAGATGATTTCAGACGAGCTACGGGGCGGTCAAAAAGAATGGAAGAACTTAACGAGAAAAGACTGTCAGCAGCTTTCTACGGCTGCGGTGCACGAACTTGCTCCGCGCTTACAAAATGAAATTTTATTGAGCTCTAATCGCCACCACTATTTAACACATAAGCTGCAGCAAATTATTGAACGTGCGTCGCTTGTGTTAAGTGAGCACGCTAAGGTGAGCGGGTTTGTTCCTGTTGGATTGGAATTAGGGTTTGGTCCTAGCGCGGAGCTGCCTTCTATGCAGTTTACACTGCCAAATGGCCATACGATGGAACTTGTTGGCCGAATTGACAGAGTGGATAAAGCGGAAAGCTCCAAGGGACTTTTACTGCGTATTGTCGACTATAAATCAAGCGATAAAGCATTAAACTTAGTGGAAGTGTACTATGGTTTATCTCTTCAAATTTTAGCTTATTTAGACATAGTCGTGACGTATGCTGAACAGCTTCTTCATGATAATAGAGGAGCATTGCCTGCTGGCGTTCTTTATTTCCACGTTCATAATCCAATGATCAACAGTACTAAAGCATTACAACCCGATCAAATTGAAGCCGAAATCTTCAAGAAGTTTAAAATGAAAGGACTGCTTTTAGGGGACGAGGAAGCAGTCCGATTAATGGACGAAACGTTAGAATCAGGGCACTCACAGGTTATATCGGCGGGTATTAAAAAGACAGGGGGCTTTTATTCCAATTCTTCGGTTGCGAGCGAAGAAGATTTTACACATCTCCGTCAGTATGTGCGAGGTAAGTTTGTAGAGGCAGGTACTGAGATTACAAATGGAAAAATTGATATTTCGCCTTATAAGCTAAAAGATAAAACACCATGTGCGTTTTGTGAATACCGCTCAATCTGTCAGTTCGATGAATCAATGGAAAACAACGAATATCGTCAGCTTAGTACAGAGAGTCAAAATGTTATTTTAGATAAAATTCGAGAGGAGGCCAAACGAGATGAGTGAAGATATACACGTAAAACCGGCCGACTCCCAGTGGACGGATGATCAGTGGAACGCCATTGTTTCATCCGGTCAAGATATATTAGTAGCCGCGGCGGCTGGCTCAGGAAAAACAGCGGTTTTAGTCGAACGTATTATTAAAAAGATTACGATGGGCGAGGAACCAATCGATGTTGATAGATTACTAGTTGCTACGTTTACAAATGCTTCTGCAGCCGAAATGAGAAATCGAATTGGAGAAGCATTGGAAAAAGAGTTAAAAAAGAATCCATCTTCTTTACACTTGCGCAGACAGCTTAATTTATTAAACCGTGCGTCGATTTCTACGCTCCATTCTTTTTGTTTAGAAGTCATTCGAACGTATTATTATTTGATCGATGTAGACCCTGGTTTTCGAATTGCAGATGATACGGAAGCGGATCTTCTGCGTGAAGAAGTATTAGAAGAATTGTTTGAAGAGCAGTACAGTATTGAACAGAACGAGCGATTCTTTGATTTAATTGATCGTTATACAAGCGACAGAAATGACTTAGATATTCAGCTTATGGTAAGAAAGCTATATGACTTTGCACGATCTAATCCCGACCCAAACGGCTGGCTTAAAATGATTGTGAGTCAATATGATGTCACAGAGAACTCTTCTATTGATTCACTTCCGTTTTTGTCTTTTCTTTTACAAGAAGTAACAACGCAGCTCGTGGGCATTGAGTCGATTTTAAAACAGGGCTTAGAGCTAACAAAGCTGCCGGGAGGGCCTGCTCCTCGCGCCGTTAATGCAGAGGAAGACCTGGCTCAAATTCATCGGCTGATCAGCGCTTCTAAGCATTCTTTTGCTGATTTGCATGAGGAAATGCAGAATTTGAATTTTACTCGTTTAAAGCCATGTAAAGGAGATGCATACGACTCGCAGCTTTTAGATGATTTCGGAGAGCTTCGCAAAAAAGCGAAAACAAGCCTTGAAAAGCTTCATGCTGATTTGTTTTCTAGGCCTTTGTACGGCTACATGGCTGATTTTGAAAAAATGAAGCCCGTTATTGAAACGCTAATCTTTTTAGTTCAGCGCTTCGGTGAACGATATGAACACATCAAAAAAGAGAAAGGGTTAGTAGACTTTTCTGATTTAGAGCATTATTGCCTGCAAATCTTGAGTGTAAAAGAAGACGGGGTGCTTAAGCCTTCGTCCATTGCTCAAAAATATCGCACTCAGTTTGAAGAGGTGCTTGTTGACGAATATCAAGATACAAATATGGTTCAAGAAACACTAATTAAATTAGTGACGAGAGATAGTGAAGAACAAGGGAATTTATTTATGGTTGGAGATGTAAAACAATCCATTTACCGCTTTCGTTTAGCGGAGCCATTTTTGTTTTTGACGAAGTACAAGCGATTTACGCAAGATGGACGACAATTTGGAAAACGTATTGACTTAAATAAAAACTTCCGAAGTCGTTCTCAAGTGCTTGACGCCACAAACTTTATTTTTAACCAGCTGATGGATGAAGAAGTAGGAGAAATTGCATATGACGATGATGCTTCTTTAAAATTAGGAGCATCGTATCCAAAAGTGGAAGGAATGGAAACGGAGCTTCTGCTGATTGCAAAAGAAAATGCAGAAGAAGGAGCGGAAGAAGAATCGGATTCTTCTCTCGTCGCTTTTTCAGAAGCAGAGCTTGAAACCGCTCAGTTAGAGGCAAGAGCAATGGCGCGCAAAATCAAAGAACTCGTTCAAAACCGTTTTCAAATATATGATCGCAAGCTCGATATCATGAGAAACGTAACGTATCGTGACTTTGTTATTTTGCTTCGTTCCATGCCTTGGGCTGCGCAGATTATGGATGAATTTAAACAAGAAGGCGTGCCGATTTATGCGGATTTATCAACAGGCTATTTTGATGCTACTGAAGTGATGATTATGATGTCTTTATTAAAAGTAGTAGATAACCCGCATCAAGACATTCCGTTAGCTTCTGTTCTTCGCTCACCGGTAGTAGGGCTTTCAGATGAAGAGTTGGCTACACTGAGAGCAGAGCAAAAGAAAGGAACGTATTATGATGCGTTAAAAACGTACTTAGCGGCTTCAGATGATGAAGAACTTCGCGATAAAGTGAAATATTTCTATGAGCAGTTAAAAGCATGGAGAACACAAGCTAGACAAAGCTCTTTGTCAGAACTAGTATGGCAAATTTACCGCGACACGGGTTTCTTTGAATTTGTTGGCGGACTTCCTGGCGGGAAACAGCGTCAAGCCAATTTACGTGCTCTTTACGATCGCGCTCGCCAGTATGAGGCGACTTCATTTAGAGGTCTGTTCCGCTTTTTACGCTTTATTGAACGGATGCAGGATCGAGGGAACGATTTAGGAGCTGCTCGAGCGCTGGGAGAACAAGAAGATGTGGTGCGTTTGATGACGATCCACAGCAGTAAAGGTCTTGAATTTCCTGTTGTTTTCGTAGCTGGTCTTGCTCGTCAGTTTAACTTAATGGACTTGAATAAAGCTTATTTACTCGATAAAGAACTAGGTTTTGGATCTAAATATATTGATCCGAAACTGCGTATTACGTACCCGACTCTTCTTCAGCAGACCATGAAGAAAAAAATGAAAAAAGAAAGCATGGCAGAGGAAATGCGGGTATTATACGTAGCTTTGACGCGTGCGAAAGAAAAACTTATTTTAGTTGGAACAGTAAAAGACGCACCAGAAAAGCTCAGACAATGGAGCTCCGTTATGGGACACGAAGATTGGACGCTTCCAGCTCACGTGAGAAGAGATGCAAAATGTTATTTAGACTGGATTGGACCTTCTTTAATTCGTCACAAAAATGTTAGTCATATGGTTGAAGGAGAGGTCCGGCCGGCCGAGATGATTTATCAGCATGCTTCAAGCTGGAAGCTTTCAACGTTATTAGCAGGTGATTTAGCCGAACAGCCTCTTGAAGAGCAGCAGCATCATGAAGAGCTTTTGAACGCTCTTCAAAAGCATGAGCCAGTTACAGAATCCAGCGATTATAAAGAGGAAGTGTATAGACGCTTAAATTGGTCTTATGATTATCGTGTAGCTTCCGTTCATCGTTCAAAGCAATCTGTTTCTGAACTAAAAAGGCAGCAGCAGCTGACGGATGCAGGTGCAAGCAGTGATCTTGTTCGGGGAGCTAAAGCACCTCTTGAAAATCGTCCGCTGTTTCTTCAAGAGAAATCTCTCACAGGAGCTGAAAGAGGAACAGCTACACATGCCGTTATGCAGCAGCTTCCATTAAATAAAGCTTATACCCTCGAAATGGTTCAAGACTTTATTCAATCAATGGTTACCAAAGAATTGTTGACGCAACAGCAAGCGGATGCCGTTGATGCAAATGATGTAGCAGATTTTTTAGACAGTGACATTGCACAAGGTATTCAAACGGCTCGCACGGTTTATAGAGAGATGCCTTTTAGTTTAGGTGTCTCCGCTAAAGAAATCTATGATCATTGGGAGCAGGAAGATGAAACGATTTTAGTACAAGGTATTATTGATTGTTTATATGAAACGGAAGAAGGCCTCGTTTTACTTGATTTTAAAACAGATAATATTTCGGATCGTTTTCAAGGGGATTTTGAACGAGCAAAACCATTTCTAATTGACAGATACCGCATTCAGCTAGAGCTTTACGCAAAGGCCATTGAGCGGATCGTAAAACAACCTGTTCAGCATCGCTATCTGTACTTTTTAGATGGTGGACATGCTGTTGAAATATAAAAAAAGAAGAAGGCGATAGTCTTCTTCTTTTTCACCAATAAGGAGAGAGTAACATGCGTTTATTACATACAGCGGATTGGCATTTGGGGCGAACGTTAGAAGGTCGAAGCCGTCTAGCTGAGCAAGCACAGTTTTTAGATGAACTGGCAGACATTGTGGAAGAAGAAAAGATAGATGCTATTCTCATGGCGGGAGATGCCTTTGATACGGTTAACCCTCCAGCAGCGGCAGAGCAGCTTTTTTACGAAAGTATGTCTAGGTTGAGCAACAATGGAAAACGTCCGATTATTGTTATTGCAGGTAATCATGACAACCCAGATCGGCTGTCGGCGGCTTCTCCATTAGCTGTTCATCAAAATATTACGCTTCTTGGTTTGCCTACTACCGATGTAGAAAGCATTCACATTCCTACATCAGATGAAATATTAAAGGTTGCGGCTCTTCCTTACCCATCTGAATCAAGGTTAAAGGAACTGTTAGCAGAAGAAAATGATGAGCTGGCTCTTCGAAACTCATATGATGCCAGAGTAAAAGGTATTTTTGATAAAATGAGTGAGCAGTTCACAACAGATACCGTTAATATTGCCATGAGTCATATTTACGTAGCAGGCGGAAGTTCAACGGACTCAGAACGTCCAATTGAAGTAGGAGGAGCTTATACGGTGGCGGCAACTAGTTTGCCTGCTAATGCTCAATATGTAGCTCTAGGACATTTGCATCGCCCGCAAATGATCAATCGCGCCAACACCCTTGCAAGATATTCTGGGTCACCTCTTGCCTATAGCTTTTCAGAGTCAGGGTACGCAAAGTCCGTGACCATTTTAGATGCTCAGCCAGGAAAAGAGGTTGAAATGACGGAAATTCCATTATCTAGCGGAAAGCCTTTGACACGTTGGAAAGCAAAAAACGGATTGGCAGAAGTATATACGTGGCTTGATGAGCAAAAAGATACGCAGGCATGGGTTGATTTAGAAGTTCACGTAGAAGATGCACTTTCACTAGAAGAAATCCATCGACTTCGCAAGCTTCATCCAGGCTTTATTCATATTCGTCCGGTATTCAAAGCAGAAGAACTAGCACATGAAACACGTTCACAGCGCGAAGTGCCGATCGAAGAACTGTTTACAAAGTTCTACAGCAGGCAAACCGGCGGAGGGGCACCTGATGATGAGTTAGTCAAACTGTTTTTAACCTTGATTAACGATGAAGAAGTATCGGGAAAGGAGGATGAAAAATGAAACCTATTAACTTGACCGTTTCGGGGCTTCACAGTTTTAGAGAAAAACAAACTGTCGACTTTGAAGCGCTGTGTTCAGGCGGTGTGTTTGGAATATTTGGTCCTACTGGAAGCGGGAAATCCTCCATTTTGGATGCCATTACACTAGCTTTATACGGAAAAGTAGAGCGTGCAGCCAATAATACACAAGGAATTTTAAATCACGGGGAAAATGAACTGAAAGTATCGTTTACGTTCGAGCTGGAAAACGCGAGTCATAAAAAACGCTATACTGTTGAACGAAGCTTTAAACGGACAGATGAGCTGCGTGTGAAATCAGCTTCCAGTCGATTGATTGAAATCGAAGATGAAACGTACGTATTAGCGGATAAAACAAATGATGTAAACCAGCAGGTACAGGAACTTCTTGGTTTAACAATTGATGATTTTACAAGAGCTGTTGTATTACCACAAGGAAAATTTGCAGAGTTTTTATCGTTAAAAGGGACGGAACGTCGTCAAATGCTTCAGCGTCTTTTTAATCTCGAGCAGTACGGAGATCAGCTTAGTAAGAAAATACGCTATCAAGTTCAGCAGCTAAAAACAGACCTAGATAAAATCACGGCAGAACAAACGGGATTAGGTGAAGCTTCAACAGAGAAAGTAACAGAAGCCGAGCAGCTTGTAAGTGATAGCATTGTACTTTTGGAAAAACGAGAAAAAGAAGCGGCTGATTTGCAGGAACGATACGATCAGCAGGCATCTCTTTGGAAAGCGCAGCAGGAAAAAACACTGTTAGAAGAAAAACTAGTGCATGCTTCTAAGCAGGAAGAGGATATTAAACAAAAGCAAGATTTGCTGACGAAAGCGCAGCAGGCAGAGCGTCTTTTTCCTTATTTAGAAACATTTGAACAAGCTGAAAAACAGCAGAAGCTTTATAAAGATAAAGTAGAAAAATTAAAAGTGCAAATTGTTCAGCAAAGTGAGGAATATAAGCGATCGAATAGCTTATATGAGCAGGCTCGCTTACAAAAAAATGAACAGCAGCCCAAATTAGTTGTTCAAAAAGAACAGCTTCAACAAGCTTCTGATCTTCAAAAACAAATTAAAGATGGGCAGCAAGAAGTAAAAGAAGCGGAAGTTTCTCTTCAGCAAAAGCAGCAGGCACTTCAAACGAAAAATGATGAATTAATAGAAGCGGATAAGCGGTATCAGCAGGGTCTGAACCTTCAAAAAGAGTTAAAAGAAGCATTAACAAAAGTGGAGATTCAACCTGATTATCGGCAGGCTGTTCAGCAAGCATTCTACCGTTATCAAGTATGGAATAATGATAAAAAAAATCTAGATGAAGGCCAAAAAACGTATAAAGAAAAAGCGGAACAGCTTCAACATTTGCATACACAAAAACAAACACACCAAGAGAGATATCAGCAAACAATAGAACGAAGTAAAGAGTTATTTTCGGATATTCAAGGCTTGTATCACACTGTATGTGAGCGGGAAAAAGAGTTTCAGCAGCTTTTTCAACAAGCGGATCATTTAATGAGTGATCTAAAAAGACGCAAGGAAAAAGAATGGTCACATCGTCTGGCTCATCAATTAGCTGAGCAGCTGACTAAAGGAGAGCCTTGTCCAGTTTGTGGCTCTGAGCATCATCCTAACCCCGTGTTAAACCAAAAAGAAGAAAATGGTACAGTAGAATCAGCGGATCAGTTCGAAGATCAAGTCAATCAGTTGCGTGAACAGCGATTTAGCTATTCGTCGCTTAAAATGCAGCTTGAACAGCTAGCTAAACCTCTTGTTGAAAAAATACCTGATTTAGCTGGGTTTATGAACGAAGCTGGCCAAGTTCCTGCTTTAGGAGAAATGAGTACAGATGCCTTTGGTCAGTATGCTAAGAAAATAGAAGTTGAAATTAAATCTCTTGAGCAGGATTATTTGCAGATAAGTGAAAAACAGCAGGCAATTCTCGGGCAGGTACAAAAGGTCCAGCAAAGTCTTGAAAAGATTGAATTAGAGCTTGCTCATTATCAAAAAGAACAAGCTGAATTGGAAAGAAAAGTAACTCAGCAAAAACAAGCGTTACAAGCAGGAAGAGAAGCTTTTCAACAAGATTATCCTTCCTTTGTATTTGAAGAGATGGAAAAAATTAATGAACAGCTAAACGAGCGAGAAAAAGAAGAGCAGACAATAAAGGCTCGAATTGAAAAAAGCAGCGTATTTTTTGAAAATCAGCAAAAGAAAATCGAACGTCTAAAAGAAGAAAAATATGCGGGCGAAAAAGAATTTACAGAATTAAAAGCAATGCTGTCTCATAAACAATCTCTTGTTCACTCGCAAATTGAACGCTTGCGTACGCTTACAGATCAAGAAGATATTGAACAAGCGCTGCAAAAAACAGTTCACTTACTTGCGGAGTTAGAGACGAATGAACAGCAGGCGTATCAACATTGGCAGACTGTTCAAAAAGCGTATCAAACGCTGCAAATGGATGAAAAAGCAGCGAGCGAATCTCTAGAAACAGCTCATATCCAGTATAAAAAAGCAGCTGGAAAATGGGAAGAAGCGATAGGGAATTCTTTATTCAGCGAAGAAAAAGAAGTTCAGCAAGCTTTGTTATCACATGATGAGATGAAATTGTTGGATGAAACTGTTCAGGCTTATTGGGACAACATAAAACAGATGAAGTCATCAATTGAACAGTTAAATATCCAGCTGAATCACCAGTCCATAGAAGAGCAGCAATTTGAAGAAACTCAGCAGCTGCTTCATGATATAAAAGCCGCTGTAAAAGAAGCCGTTCAGCTCAAGGGAGCAGCTGAGCAAACGTTAAAAAGCGTCAAAGAACGGCATGAGCGATTTTTAGTGCTTGAACAGGACCGTGAAGAAAAACAAGCGTTATTTGAACAGTATCAAAAGCTTCAAACAGTATTTAAAGGAAATGCTTTCGTCGAATATATTGCTGAAGAACAGCTGATGTCCGTTAGCCGAGATGCTTCAGAGCGTCTGGGTATATTAACACGTCAGCGCTATGCGATTGAAGTTGATTCACAAGGCGGCTTTATCATGAGA
Organism: Priestia sp. USM5; assembly: GCF_058323215.1. NCBI lineage: Bacteria > Bacillati > Bacillota > Bacilli > Caryophanales > Bacillaceae > Priestia > Priestia sp. USM5. The sequence goes on along the minus strand of NZ_JBSGKN010000001.1, from coordinate 4,019,305 downwards.
GATGATGCAAATGGAGGCGTAAAACGTCCGGTTTCAACTTTATCGGGAGGGGAAACATTTTTAACTTCCCTCGCTCTGGCCCTTTCATTATCTGCACAAATACAGCTAAGAGGAGAATATCCACTGCAGTTTTTCTTTTTAGATGAAGGATTTGGAACGCTTGATGGAGAGCTTCTTGATACCGTGGTTACGGCGCTTGAAAAGCTTCAGTCCAATAATTTATCAATTGGAGTCATCAGTCACGTACAAGAACTTCGTGCTCGTCTGCCAAAACGTTTGATTGTTGAGCCGTCCGAGCCTTCTGGCAAAGGAACTAGTGTAAGAGTAGAAACTTTATAGGGAAGGAAATCTATATGAAGAAAAAAGACAGGCGAATAGGAACATGCGAATTATGCGGAAGGCAGGATGTCTTGACGACCGTACATCATTTAACGCCAAAGGAAATGGGCGGAGCGTTTGAACCGACGGCAAACTTATGTATTCCGTGTCATAAACAAATTCATGCGTTATACACGAATGATGAATTAGCCATTCGTCTTAATACGATTTCTTTATTACAAGCTGATTCTAAAATTAGCTCCTTTATTAAATGGATTCGTAAACAGCCTTCTTCTAAATTACCTAAAACCAAAAAATCAAACAGCCGAAAATCCAGGTGAATAAAAAACCCCTTATCCGCTTTAATAGCAAAGATAAGGGGTTTTTTTAAGCGTTTGCCGCTATATTTTGATCGAATAAATCTGGATCTAACGTATTTGTTCCTGAAATGCCGTTATTAGTATTAACAAAGTTACCTGTATTTAAAGAACCGGAGCCTGAGGCTGTTTTAGCAGCGCTTTTTGGAGAAACATAAAACGTATCTCCAAACGTTACGACACCGCCTCCGACGCTCGTGATACTAACGGGTCCAATTATTGCTGGCATGAGGTTCACACCCTTTTTTTCGTGATATTAGTTTAGTATATGAGCAGCTTCTTAAAAGGTTCACTCACTGCCGCTAGGTGCTGAGGTAGCTTTTTTCGATGTTCCGGCTTCAGCTTCCTGTGAAGGTTCATCGTTGATTAGTTCACGAATATGCTTAATGCGAGCTTCTGCATACACATTGCACGTTGAGCCAACATGAATAACTGATGAAAATGAACATCCTTTTATATCAATTCTGTTAACGCGTATCAAAGGTATTTCATTCCATGTTTGAACGGGAATAGGTTCGTAGTCGCCATGGGGAATAGGCTCACTAAAGATAGCATAATCATCAAAATTTCCTTCTCTGCCGTAGAAAAACGGATACTGTCTCCGATCAGCTAACGCTTTATTAAGTAGGTGAATTTCTGTTGAATCTCCAATTTGGCAAAAAGAGCTCGCTGACAAGGAATTAATTTCTATATAATTAACAGAAGATGTGCGTGAAAGCATACATAAGCTCCTTTATGATAACGATAGTGGAACATAAGGACCGATAATCAAAGATTCCGCTGGCGTATCAAATGTTGAAGATAGAGAGATATAATTTGCATCACCAATTAAAAAAAGAGAAGAAGAAGATACGCCTGTAATACTAACGTCTCCAACAAGCAATTCACGGTTTACAACGTTAAAGTTCATGAAGGGGGTCCACCTTTCTTTAAGGATTCAGGTAAATACGTTAAAAATGCGTCAATTCCTTTTTTCATATCTTCATAAAGTTTACCGATAATTTGCGGTTTAATTTGTTCAAAATTCCGTTCCATTTCCTCCGGCTGAACTTGCTGTATATAAAAAGTAATCCGCTGCTGCAGCTGCTTTTTAATATCTTCTAAAATAAACTCGTAGTACGATTCATCAATCATCATCGAGCGCTCATCAAGCACATGTTGAACCATAGAAAAGCCATATTGATTAAGCTCATTTAAAATCGTTTCATGAATATCAGAGACCCACTGCTTTTCTAGCTGGCGATCCAATGGTTTTAAGCTGGGATTTTGCGGTCCAGGACCTCCGGGTTGTCCCGGCTGCTCACCTTGAGGCGGCTGACCTTGTGGCTGAGCTCCTTGCGGAAACGTTACTTCTGGTTTCTCATTAATAATGATATCTTCTAAATTATCGGGTGTAAGAGGGTTCAATCCAATATTTAATGTTCCATCTAAAGAATCAATTTTTAACTGTTCAAATTTATATTCAATTTTATCAATTTTAATAGGTGGCTGTTCACCTAACTCTTTTATTTTTTTCTGAAGTTCTTGTACGTTTTTTTCAAGCTGAGCAATGCGTCCTTCTTGCTGCTGAATATACGAAGACATTTGCTGAACATACTGATATACCTGCTGAATATAGTCCATGTTATCCACCTTCAATCACCTCGATTCCCTTATCTCCCGATAAAGAAAATAGTTATATATATACATATGGCGATGAAGGTTGTAACATGTCAGTCGTTGTCTCGAGCTGGGGGAGTTAACGACTGTGAAAAAGGAGCGGGTGCAGTGCCAGCACCGGTTCCGGGAGTAAAGGTAGAGGGAGAAACAGATCCAAGAATGCCTTTTTTTGTTTCAGTAGGTGCAGCGCCTGTAAACCCTCCTGTATTAAAGAGATTTGAGTTCGGTTTAATAACACCTACGCTTCCAATTTGAAGTACCGAAGAGTTACTTACGGCACTGATTTTCATACTTTGAATACAGATACTTTGATTTACATAAAAGTTCATAAGCATCCTCCTGTATGAGCTTCATTTCTACTAGAGATTTCCAGCGACATTTTGATCATTTACGTCATTGTCCGACGTATTCGTTGAGCTCTGCTGATTCACAACATATAATCCGTCGCCTGTATTAAACGAACCTGCGCCAGCAAATGTTTTAGCAGTAGAAATAGGGGCTATTGTATAAACATCTCCAATATGAAAGACGCTGGCTGAACCAACACTGTTAAGATTAACAACACCAACAATGGCAGGCATAGGCAAACACCCTTTTAATTTAGTCTAGTAACAGCATATGAAGCCTAGACAAAAAGGTGATTAATGCTTTTTCCTTATCTATATGCAAAGAGTAAGTAAAACATTAAAAAGAGGAATGGAAATAGTAAACATTGAAGAAAAACTTTTATGTTCGATATAATGTGAAAGCAATAATGAAAGCATGTAAGGTGTGAAAGAATGAAACGTTTCAAAATGAACGCGACTGATAAAGAACAGCGTATTGAAGCAGCGGATGTATTAAAAGGAATCGCGCTTATTGGTATTTTGCTGATGAACATGCCCGATTTTTATTCGCCTGCTGCCTATTACGACAATAATTTGATGAATGGTTCAAGAATGAGTTATGTTGCTAATGGATTAGTTGATATAGTAGTAGGGCAGACAGGGTACGCGCTGCTTGCTATTTTGTTTGGATTTGGTTTTATGAAAATGTTCCAGCGTACATACGAAAGGCAAGTAAGCTTTACTCCTTTTTATGTACGAAGAATGACAGCTTTGCTTCTCGTTGGAGCTATTCATGCTGTATTTATTTGGCATGGTGATATGATTGTGATATACAGCTTCTTTGCTTTGATTATGCTGTTTTTTCAAGAAGCAAAGAAAGAAGTGTTATTAGCATGGGGAACTGGAATATTTAGTATTTACGCTGTGATTATGATTGTTATTTTAACGGTAGCGGCTTTTGCTAATGAAGGAGAGACAGCAGCGGGAATTCACCAGCCTATTATTGACCAAGCGATTCAAGTATATGGACACGGAAGTTTTGCGTCAATATTTCATCAGCGCTTGCTGGATTGGTACTACGCGTATAATTTAAATACGGTTCCTTTTCTGTTTTTATCGCTATTTCCACTGTTTTTATTAGGCGGTTTTATGGCGAAAAGCGATTGGTTCGAAGAAATAGAAGAATATATAGTGGAGACAAAGTGGCTTTGCCTTATTTCATTTATCGCGTATACAGTATCATCCGTACTGCCGTATGCTTTAGATCACAATGTAGCTACATCCTATATCCACGATACAATCGGAGGAACGGCAGGAGCAATTTTTGTTGTAACGTTGGTCACATTGGCTATGCGAAGTGTATCTATTCGAAAAATCATGCAGCCATTTGCCTTTTTGGGGAGAATGATTTTAACTAACTATATTGTCCAGTCCATTGTATGTACATTCCTTTTTTACTCATATGGGTTAGGATACTACGGACATATTTCAATTGTAGAAGGATTGGCTATTGCGGGGATTATCATTTTTATTCAACTGCTGGGAAGCTGGATATGGATGAGCCTATTTTCAGATGGACCGCTTGAAAAACTCATTCGGTATGCTACATATAGACGCAGCCGCTAAAAATCCTTTTCCTTCCTTATATTATTGGTGAAGGAAAGGTTTTCATGATATGATATTTTCAGAAAGGACGTGAGATGAATGGCTCCACTACATATTCATGTAACGCTTTGGACATTATTGATTATCTCGTTTGTGGTTTCGTTGATTTTACATCGAGCAGGTAAAGCTAAAGGTCAAAAAATCCTACATATGGTGGCGAGACTTCTATACTTATTAGTATTAGTATCAGGTCTGCATATGTTAGCAGCTTGGTACCATTTTCAAGGCGCAGCGCTCATTAAAGGAATTGCCGGAGTGTTAGTGCTTGTGGGAATGGAAATGGTCCTTGTTCGTACTGAAAAAAGAAAACGTACAGGCGTTGCTTGGGCAGTTCTTGTAATTGCGCTTATCTTAGTATTCTATTACGGATATGTCGTACTAGGATAAGGCAAGAGTATTTTAGTTCAAAAAAAAACCGAAGTATTAATCAGAATTCTGATTAATACTTCGGTTTTTTTTTCGTTGTCATGGTGAAAGTAAATTTAATGCGTGTAGGTGCTTCTAGCTGTTGATTGGAGGGCAAGGCGAAGACTCCTGCGGGAAAAGTGGCACAGGTGAGACCCCGCAGGAGCGTAAGCGACGAGGAGGCTCATCGGCCGCCCGCGGAAAGCGAAGCCTTGCACGGAAATCAATAGCGGTTTAAAAGCAATCAATACGAACTCATATATCCAATTTTTTCTTTTTAGATTAGGTTGATGAAGTTATGTCTCAAACTCTTTTCTTTTGCTTTAATCTAAAAAAAGATTCATTGAACGTTCTCCATCGTTAACGGTATATTCAAATCGGTCTAGGTAATGCGTGCCTCGTTCGAATAAATGCTGAACGGCACAAATTTTTTCCTCATTGTCATAAATGATAAAATTAGCACCTTTTGTATCACCGTCTGTCGGTAAAAAACATAATGTGTTGTGACAGTAAATACAATCATAAAGAGAGAATTTTAATGAATTTAAGTGCTGAGTGAATGATAAAAAGGTCTCTTTCGGTAGTGATTGAAGAAGCTGTTCGTATGCATAAGGTAGCTTTTTAGTCAGTCTTAGCTTATCCCCATTTCGCAATAAATACGTTCCATCGTGAAGCTTTATTTGACGGTCATCAACCATAATGGCTTTTTCCCAGCGTGTATCAATAAGAAGTTCTAATGTCTCATCCATTACTTCATGAAGCATGGAAGCTTCGTCACTTTCATCTTCAAAGAAAATCCACTGTGAATCAACACATTCAACCGTACCAATCACGAAGGAACGCGGCTGATTGTTCATAGCTTGTTGTTTAGAATAATGATTCATAATCAAACCTCCGTGTGAAATTTATCCATATTTTTTTATTGCCTAAAAAAGCTCTCTTTATAACTGAAAAGTAAAAATAAAATATAAGGACAATTCAACTGTAACTACTGCGTGCATACAATGGCATTATTTCATTCATAAACAAGAGCGTGAAAGAAAGGATGATAAACGATGTGTGGTATAACGGGTTGGGTCGATTTAAAGCGATCGCTTTTAAATGAAACAGCAACAATAACAAAAATGGCTGACACTTTATCGAAAAGAGGTCCTGATGACACCAACGTATGGACACAGCAGCATGTTGCTTTTGGGCACAAACGCTTAGTTGTAGTAGATCCTCAAGGCGGAAGACAGCCGATGACGCGAGAAAAAAATGAACAGCTCTACACGCTTTGCTATAATGGAGAGCTTTACAACACGGAAGATATTCGGAAAGAATTACTAAAAAGAGGTTATCAATTTCAGGGACATTCAGATACGGAAGTACTTCTAACATCTTATATAGAATGGAAAGAATCATGCGTAGATCATTTTAACGGTATCTTTGCTTTTTCGATCTGGGATGAAGCCAATGAAAAGTTATTTATAGCACGCGACAGAATGGGAGTGAAGCCCTTATTCTATCGATCTTATGAAGGTGGAATTCAATTTGCATCGGAATTAAAGGCGATATTAGCTCATCCTGAGGTAAAAGCAGAAGTAGGATTAGATGGATTAGCAGAAGTGTTTGGCTTAGGACCTTCTCGATCTCCCGGCCACGGCGTATTTAAAAACATAAATGAATTACGCCCGGCTCACGCGCTCACGCTTACGCGTAACGGATTGAAGATTTGGCGATACTGGAACGTGAAAAGTGAGCAGCATACAGATAATTTAGCTGAAACAACAGAAAAAGTTAAATTTTTAGTGCAAGACGCGATTGTAAGACAGCTAGTGTCGGATGTCCCGGTTTGTACATTTTTATCAGGTGGAGTGGACTCAAGCGCCATTACAGCAATTGCTGCAAATGCGTTCAAAGAAAGCGGCAAGGGCTCCCTTCATACGTATTCTATCGACTATGAAGACAATGATAAATTTTTTAAAGCAAATGAGTTTCAGCCAAATTCTGATGGAACTTATATCAAGCTCATGTCCGATACGTTTCAAACAAATCATCATCGCTGCATTATTTCAACGGAGGACCTTGTGCAGCATTTAACAGAGGCTGTAGAGGTGAGAGATCTTCCTGGAATGGCTGATGTAGATTCATCGTTGCTTTGGTTTTGCCGTGAAATCAAACAAGATTTTGTCGTGAGCTTATCAGGAGAATGTGCAGATGAAATTTTTGGAGGATATCCGTGGTTTCACCGAAAACACGATTTGTCTTCGGATACTTTCCCGTGGATGCGCTCATTAGATGCTCGAATTGATTTGCTGCAAAGTTCATGGAGAAAGAAATTACAGTTAGAAGATTATGTACGTGCAAGATATGAAGAAACGTTAAAGGAAGTGCCTGAATTAGAAGGTGAATCGTTAGAAGATGCGCAGCGGAGAAAGCTGTTTTATTTAAATCAGGTTTGGTTTATGACAACTTTATTAGATCGTAAAGATCGTATGAGCATGGGAGCGAGCTTAGAAGTACGCGTACCTTTTGCAGATCATCGCCTTGTGGAATATGCATGGAATATTCCATGGGAGATGAAAATGACGGGCAATAAAGAGAAGGGGATTTTACGCAAAGCGCTTGAAGGAATTTTGCCTCATGACGTTCTTTATCGCAAGAAAAGCCCTTACCCTAAAACGCATAACCCAGCTTATACAAAAGCTGTAACTGTATGGCTTCAATCTCTTTTACAAGATAAACAGTCACCTCTTTATGAATTTTTTGATAAGCAGCAGTTAAAGCATATTATTGATACAGGCGGAGAAGGATTTAAAGCGCCGTGGTTTGGTCAATTAATGACAGGGCCTCAGCTGCTAGCTCATCTAGCTCAAATTCACGTCTGGTTTACTCACAATAATATTCAAATTGTTGAATGACAGGACCCTCTCAGTACAGAGGGTTTTTTTTATGAAATCAGTCATCCATTTCTCTTTTTTATACGTTTAAGTAGAGAAGAAGACCGCAGTCTATTTTTGTATAACTTTACATAGATATAAAATAAAAGCTTGAAAGCACCGAATAAAGGGAAAGTGTACTGAAACCCTGGAAAAATGGTACAAACGTCATATTTTCATGGTTTAGTTATTGGTAATTTTATGATTCGAATAAAGACAAGCAGTTTATCGTTGTGTTTAATAATAAAGCTTTGTATAATGTTTGTATAACTATTGTATAAGATTAGGAGTGTATGTATGCAAAAAAACGTAATCGTGATTGGAGCAGGTCCAGGAGGACTAGCGGCAGCAATGCTGTTAGCAAGTCATGGCTATAAAGTAGATGTATATGAAAAGCAAGGATACGTGGGCGGGCGAAATTCAGCGATTAAAATGTCAGGTTATACGTTTGATATGGGTCCTACATTTTTGAGCATGCCACAGATTTTTGAAGAATTATTTCAAGCTGCTAATCGCAATGCGCATGACTATATGGACTTAAAACGTCTAAATCTCATGTATGAGCTTATCTTTGATGATGCACAGATTCAGATGACGGATAACCATAAAAAGATGAAAGAAGAAATCGAACGTTTATACCCAGGAAACGGGGAAGGCTATGAGCGCTTTATGAAAGACACCGAAGCAAAGATGGCGGCTTTGCTGCCTTTATTGCAAGGGCAGATGGATCGTTTTCATCACTATTTAAAGCCTGAAGCAATTCGAGCACTGCCGCATTTATCCTTAGGTAAAACGCTCTATGATGTACTTGGCAAGTATTTCACTGATGAGAAATTGAAATTAGCTTTTACTTTTCAATCGAAGTACTTGGGAATGTCCCCTTGGGAATGTCCAGGAGCCTTTTCTATTTTATCCTTTATGGAACATGCCTACGGTATCTTCCATCCGATAGGAGGAGTAAATCAGCTATCTCAAGCAATGGCAAAAGTAGTGGAAGAACATCAAGGGCACATCCACTTAAACCAAGGTGTTCAAAAACTATGGATTGAAAATAAGAGAGTAAAAGGAATTATTCTAGAAAATGGAGAGCGAATAGGGGCAGACGACGTCATTATCAATGGAGATTTTGCTCATGCCATGACGAATTTAATAGATGAAGGTACGCTTAAAAAATATGCAGTTAAAAAACTTGAAAAGAAAAAATACTCTTGTTCCACTTTTATGATTTATCTAGGCATAGACAAACAGTACAAAGATCTGCCTCATCACACGATTGTGTTCGCTGAAGATTATAAAAAAAATGTAGAAGAGATCACAAAAACGTTAGCTCTTTCAGAAGACCCTTCCATCTACATTCAAAATCCAAGTGTAACAGACCCAACTTTAGCACCAGAAGGAAAGTCTGCTCTTTATATTTTAGCGCCGGTTCCAAATAATTTCAGCGGTGTAAACTGGGATGAAAAACAAAAAGCTTTTCGAGATGCAGTATTAAAAATTGTAGAAAAGAAAACGGGTTTCAAAGATTTAGAGAGTCATATTGAAGTTGAAAAAATCATTTCACCAAAGCAGTGGGAAGAAGACGTGCTGGTCTATAAAGGAGCGACATTTAACCTTGGACATCAGCTCACTCAAATGATGGTACTGCGTCCGCATAATAAATTTGAAGAATTAGAAAATTGCTGGCTAGTTGGAGGAGGAACTCATCCAGGGAGCGGTCTACCAACTATTCTGGAATCATCCCGCATTACGACAAAGCTCATCTTAAAAAGAGACGGACAATTACTGAATGAGCCGTTTAAAACCATGAAGGAAATGGAGAGTGCATTATGAGAACAGCAATTGTTGGAGGCGGAATAGGCGGTTTAATTACCGCTTTGTTATTAAGCAAACGAGGTTTTTCTGTTGATATTTTCGAAAAAGAAAACAAGCTGGGCGGCCGGCTGGCGTTTGTAGAAAAAGACGGTTATAAAATTGATGAAGGTCCCACGATTGTCTTGCTGCCTTTAATGCTTGAACGTATTTTAGATGAAGCCGGCATTTCTGCTTCTCAATATGAACTAATACGCTGTGATCCACTTTATGATATTCATTTTCCAGACGGTACGACCTATACAAAAAAAGCGACTGAAAAAGATCAGTTAGAGGAGATTAGCCGTTTGTTTCCAGGCGAAGAGCAAAACTACCGGCGTTTTATGACTGAATTAAAAAAGCGATTTGAATTAGGAAGTAATGCATTTTTGGAAAAAACATTTGTAAATAAACGAGATTTTTGGACATGGCAAAACATTAAGGCATTAAAAAAAATGAATGCAAATAAATCAATGAGAAAATTTGTTTCAACGTATTTCCATGATGAACGTCTAGTAGATGCCTACTCGCTGCAATCTCTCTATATTGGAGGGAATCCTTATTCGGCACCAGCTATTTATTCCCTTGTTCCTTACAGTGAGCATGCTCATGGCATCTATTACGTAAAAGGGGGATACGCAAGTCTTGTGCCACTTCTTGAAAAGGCGCTGATAGAGCAAGGTGTAAGCATTCATTTGAATAAGGTGGTTCAAGAGCTTTCTATATTAGGAGACAAGACAGAAGGGGTTATTGTTGATGAAAAACTTCACCCATTTGATCAAGTGGTTTTAAATGGCGACTTTCCTAATATGGCGAAAATTGCTCAAAAAAAAGAAAAGAAGTATGTGCCTTCGTCCAGCTGTCTGCTGCTTTATCTTGGTTTGAAGAGAAAATATGATCATCACAATGTGCATCAATACTTTATGGGCAATGATTTGGCTAAACATATGGAAGCAGTGTTTAAGCATAAAACGATTCCTGAAGATCCCGCTATTTATACATTTAATCCCTCTATTATTGATCCATCGCTAGCTCCCGAAGGAAAAAGTGTGCTATATGCACTTGTACCGGTTCCATCAGGTGGCCACATTGATTGGAGCAATCAGCAAGATTTTGTTGATGGAATCATTCGAACTTTGGAAGAAAAAGGGTTTGGAGAGCTGCGTAAAGAAATAGAATGGGTAAAAGTACGCACGCCAAATGATGCTCAAGCATTTGGACTTTACGAAGGCGGAAGCTTTGGTATTGCTCCTGAGCTGTTTCAGTCAGGCGTATTCAGACCTCAGTACCAGCCGTACGAATATAAAAATGTTTTTGCGGTGGGAGCATCTATACATCCAGGCGGAGGCGTGCCAATTGTTATGCAAGGAGCAAAAATGTTGGCTGATCATCTTATTGAACAATCGTCTATTCAAACGGTTGCAAAGCTCTCTTAAGATCTTGTGAAGCCATAAGGAAATGATGGTTTATCCTTTAATAGAGAAAGGGGTCCTATATGATGAACATTTCGTTAGACAAAGCGTACACTCAGTGTGAAGAAATTATTAAAGAAAACTCAAAAACGTTTTACAAAGCTTTTTCCATGCTGCCGTCAAAACAAAGAAAGGCAGTATGGGCGGTATATGCATTTTGCCGTCAAGTCGATGATATTGTAGATGAAGGAAGTAATCCTGAAATAGAGCTGCAGCAATTCGAAGGAGAATTTGCTCGGTTTAAAAATGGAGAACTATTAAACGAAAGCGCCATGTGGGTAGCTCTGCGCAATGTATTTGAACAATATGAAATGAATGTTCAAGCATTTGACGATATGATTACCGGTCAGCGAATGGATTTAGTAAAAAAAGAATACGATACGCTTGATGAAGTGAAAACATACTCCTATCATGTAGCGAGTACGGTAGGGTTAATGCTTTTACCGATTTTAGCTCCAACTACTCATAAAGAATTAGAAGAAGAAGCAGTTGCGTTAGGCATTGCGATGCAGCTGACCAACATTTTAAGAGACGTGGGGGAAGACTTAGAGCGAGGGCGCATTTATTTACCGAAAGACCTTATGAATTCTTACAGATATACGCGCACGCTATTAGAGAACCGGTGGGTCACTTCTGAATTTATAGAAATGTGGGAGCACCTGGCCAAAGAAGCAGAAATGTATTATATAAAAGGGCTTCAGTCGATTCATAAATATCCGGTGGCTTCTCGTTTACCTCTTACAGGAGCGGCGCATTTATACCGAGCAATTCTTGATAAAATTCGAAAAGAACATTATGAAGTATTTACAGAAAAGCATTTTGTCACAAGTCAAGTGAAAAAGCAAATTATGACATCTATTTCTACGGGGTAACGCAAAGGAGCTACTTTTCCTTTGCGTTACTTTTTTTTGAAAAGATATGAAAGCGTTAACTATTATGTAAATAAGAAAAAAGTCTCATTTTTATCACATATTAACTTGAATATTCAGAAAATTACCTATATGATAATATACATAACATTAAATGTTAATAAAACTAACATGAAAGAGGGGTTACAATGAAAAAAGTGGAAGCTATCATTCGTCCAGAAAAATTTCAAGCACTGCGCGTAAAATTAGAGGAAGTAGGAATAAACGGATTAACAGTCTCAGAAGTGGCAGGCTGCGGTCAGCAAAAAGGAGAGCAGGGACTGTTCAGGGGACAAAGTTTTGAAATCAAACTAGTACCTAAAGTCAAGGTAGAAATGATTTTAGAAGCAGAACAAGTTCATGAAGTCATTAAGATCATTCAATCAATTTGTTCTACGAACCAAATAGGCGACGGAAAGGTTTTTGTCTATCCGGTAGAGGATGCTGTACGAATTAGAACAGGAGAAGCAGGTGTAGAGGCTATTTTATAAAAAGAGAGTGTTATTTTAATAGAGGGGGAGTTAAGCGTTGAAAAAGAAAATTAGTGCGGTTTTGTTTATTAGTTTGTTGGCGGCAACACGCGTTAATGCAGCTGATCCAACTGTCGAATCAGTCAGTGCATCAATTGACATGATGTGGGTAATGTTTGGGGCAGTGCTTGTGTTTTTAATGCACGCAGGGTTTGCGATGGTTGAAACAGGCTTCACTCGTTCGAAAAATTCGCTTAATATCTTAATGAAAAATATGCTAACGGTAGCTGTATCTTCCGTATTGTATTTTGTGATTGGTTTTGCCCTTATGTTTGGAAATTCAAAAGGAGGATTTATCGGTTCAAGCGGTTTCTTTTTAAATGGAGAAAGCGATCAAATGAGCTTTTTCGTCTTCCAAATTGTTTTCGCAGCAACGTGCGCTACGATTATTTCAGGAGCGGTAGCGGAACGTATGAAACTATCCAGCTATATGATGCTCACGATTGCTATGGTAGCTGTGATTTATCCAGTTGTAGGTCACTGGGTATGGGGAGGAGGGTGGTTGTCCAAACTAGGCTTCGTAGATTTTGCAGGATCGACAGTTGTTCATTTGACCGGGGCTCTTGGTGCGGCTGTAGCAGTTACTTTTCTAGGAGCACGTCTTGGAAAGTATGGAAGCGATGGAAAAGTCAATGCTATTCAAGGGCATAACATTCCGCTTGGCGCATTAGGTGTATTTATCCTCTGGTTTGGCTGGTTTGGATTTAATGGAGGAAGTACATTAGCAGCCGATCCTGCTCTTGTCCCGGGAATCATTGCAACAACATTAATGTCTGGGTCATGCGGAGTCCTGTCTTCTGCTTTATACACAAAGTTTCGCTACAAACGTATTGATGCTAGCTTAACATTAAACGGTGCCTTAGCTGGACTTGTAGGGATTACAGCTGGAACAGCAAACGTATCGATCCCGGGCGCGATCGTCATTGGGCTGATTGCAGGAATTATTCTAGTAGAAGCTGTGCATTTTATCGATAGCAAAATGAAGTTAGACGATCCAGTTGGCGCTATTACTGTTCATGGAATTTGCGGTATTTGGGGGACGTTAGCAGTGGGGCTGTTTGATACAGCTAACGGTTTATTTTATGGTGGCGGCGTACAGCTATTAGGTATTCAAGCTCTTGGAATTATAGCTGTGATGGGCTGGACAATTGGAACGGTTGGGTTATTCTTATTTGTTCTCACGCGTTTTTCTTCCATTCGAGTATCAAGCGAAGAAGAAATTGCTGGTTTAGATTTTGCTGAACACGGTTCATCCGCATACGAATTTCGTGAAAGTTTTGTAGCGACAGGAGACGGCAATCTTCATCCTGAATTTGGTGTTGGATTGATTGATCGATTAAATAAAGTGGGTAAAGTATCGGATAAACCTCATATATCGAACGTAAATGAGACGATATAGCAGTATATAGATAGAAAAAAGTGATTAAAAGTAAAAACTTTTAATCACTTTTTTTGTTTTTATCAACTTATTTAACAATAATGTAAGCGTTAACGTTATAATGGAAACAAAAGTGAGTTTGAAACAGTTCGTCTATAGGAGGGGAATAGATGAAATGGAAAAGGACAAGTATGCTACTTATACTATTATTGCTTTTTGGAAGCAGCGCCTCAGCGCAAGATCATAAAGATATACGTGATGAGGTGATATACTCATTGATGATTAACCGTTTTTATAACGGAAGTGAACAGAATGATCGAAATGTTAACTATGAACGCTCAGATGCCTATTATGGAGGCGATTTACAGGGAGTAGCACAAAAGTTAGACTATATTCAAGAGATGGGATTTACCGCTGTTTTATTGACTCCTTTTATGGAAAATGATGAGACAGGCTATCATGGATATGCGGTGACCGACCATTATAAAATAGACGATCATTTTGGAACGTTAAAAGACTTACAAAATCTTGTGAAGAAAGCACATGAGCGCAATATAAAAATTATGGTCGAATTTCCTTTGACAATCAGTAACAATCATACCTGGATAGCAGATAAAGGAAAACAAACATGGATAAGTAATGAATCCGGTACGGATAACGAAGTAATTAAAGCATTGCCTCACCTTAACTTAAAAGAAAGCGCCGTGCAGAAATACCTTATTAAAAATGCTGCCTGGTGGAGCAAACAAACAGATATTGACGGATATTACGTTAAAGATATCGATCAAGCTCCTTCTGCATTTATTTCATCTTTTTCTCAGACGTTAAAAAGCATGGATCCTTCCTTTCTATTAATAGGAGAAATAAACGGGCATTCATTAAAAAAAAGTGAGCAGGCTGATTCATTAGGAATGGATTTGCTTGTAGATAGAACGCTAGCCGAAGCCACTGCTGCTACGTTTAGCGGTACTAATCGTCCGCAGAAAATGTTGTATGACAAGTGGGAAAAAGGAAGTAATTTGCCTTTAGCCAATTTTTTAGATGATGTTCATAGCACACGTTTTACAGCAAAAGCATTAAAGAGTGAAAACCATCCTGGAGCCCGAACAAAGCAAGGGCTTTCCTACCTTTATACTTCGCCGAGTGTACCGATCGTTTTTTATGGAACAGAAATTGCGCTGAATGGGGGAAAGGGAGCAGAAAATTATGGCATGATGAATTTTTTAGCTAATCCCGATATTATAGATCATTTAAAAAAACTGGCTGAACTTAGAGCAAAATCGCCTTCTCTTCGAAAAGGAAGCTTTACCCTTGTGTCTGAGCAAAAAGGTGTGGCCGTATACAAGAGAAGGTATAAGGACGAAACGACGTTTGTTGTGATTAATAATACAAAGGAAACGTCGGCCATTAATGTACCGCTTAAAAAAGTTGGAAAAGAAAATGAATTAAGAGGGTTAATAACGGAAGGAATTATACGACCAGTTGACGATGTATACAACATTTCATTGGAGCCTGAGACGACAAATGTATATAAAGTAGTGAAAAATTCAGGGGTTAATATTGGATATATCGCAGCGGTTGCCGCTGTTTATACGGGATTCGGCATCTTTTTGTACAAAGCATCGTCAAAAAGAAGAAAAGAAAAGAAAATTTCTCAATCTCATAAAAAGGACAGCGCGTCGTAGTTGTCAAACTATATTGGATAAGTAGTAATGAAGAAAACATAATTAAGAGGTGGAATTATGGGTGTAACAATAAAAGATGTGGCAAATTTAGCAAATGTAGCCCCTTCGACGGTATCTCGCGTCATTGCAGACAGCTCAAGAATTAGTGAAAAAACAAAACAGCGCGTGCGATCGGCTATGAAAGAACTTGGTTATCACCCAAATATTATTGCGCGAAGTCTAGCAAATCAAACGACAGAGGCAGTCGGCCTAGTGATGCCGAGCTCAGCAGACAAGGTGTTTCAAAATCCATTCTTCCCAGAAGTGCTAAGAGGAATCAGCACCGGAGCTCACGAAAACAAAAGAGCGATTTATATGTCCACTGGAGAAACGGAAGAAGAGATTTTTGCAGAAGTTGTTCAAATGGTACAGGGAAGACGAGTGGATGGATTAATTTTGCTGTACTCCAAAGTTGATGATCAAGTACTTTCTTATTTGCAAGAACAGAGCGTTCCGTTTGTAGTTATTGGAAAGCCGTTTAAGCATAGTGAAAGCATCACGTTTGTTGATAACGACAATTTTAAAGCTGGAAAAGAAGCGACGGAATATTTAATTGAATCTGGTCATGAGCGTATTGCTTTTATTGGTGGAAGTCTTGAATTAGTCGTTACCATTGACCGTTTAACAGGCTATGATAAAGCGATTCAAAAAGCAAACATTCCTTACCGGGATGAGTATGTGATTCATGAAGAATTTCTACAGAAGGGAGGAAAAGAAGCTGTTTGCGAACTTTTATCTCTAAAAGAACGTCCAACGGCTCTAGTAGTAGCAGATGACTTAATGGCATTAGGCGTTTTAAATACATTGGATGAAATGGGAATTTCGGTTCCTGAAGACATCTCTATTGTCAGTTTTAATAATGTCTTAATCGCTGAAATGGCTAGACCAGCTCTTACATCAATTGATATTAATATTTTTGAACTTGGTTATCAGGCTGTAAGCTGCTTGATTAAGCAGATTGAAACGCCATATGCTGTTGCAGAACAAGTGCGCGTTCCTCACAAAATGATTAAAAGACAGTCCTGCAAAACCATTCAAATGACGAAAAGATAACGTAATACACAAATAGAAAGAGGCTGAGACAAAAGTAGTGTAGTTGAAGGAAGATCCGAACGAGTTTGATTCTTGATGGAGAATCAAACTCGTTCGGATTTTTTCGTTTTTAGATTGAATTGATTTAGGTATGTCTCAACATCCTCTTTACGCAAAAAAAATTGGCATTTTAAGCGCCAAAAAAATATACATATGCCAATTATTTTTTCTTTTATCAAAAAGAAAGAATGATATTAGTAGTGAAAGCCTTGATGATAAAGAGGCTGTAAAGTTTTATTAAAAGTTGGCACGCTATTTGCATAACTATAAAGTAAACAAAGATTTGCATACTAGGAGGCATATATCATGGTAGTTTCTTATTCTCATGAACCATTTACAAATTTTAAGGACGAAAACAATAAACAGGTATTTCAAGAAGCATTAACATATGTGAATACACAGCTTGGCAAGACGTATCCACTTGTAATCAACGGTGAAAAAGTGGAGACCGAAGAGAAAATTACGTCTGTTAACCCAGCAAACATAAAAGAAGTAATTGGATATGTATCTACAGTAAATAAAGATCTAGCAGAGCAAGCAATACAGTCAGCTCTAAAAGCTTTTGAAACGTGGAAAAAGTGGAAAGTAGAACACCGAGCAGATATTCTTTTCCGCGCAGCGGCCATCATTCGTCGAAGAAAGCATGAATTTTCTAGTTATCTTGTAAAAGAAGCAGGAAAGCCTTGGAACGAAGCAGATGCTGATACAGCAGAAGCAATTGATTTTTTAGAGTACTATGCACGTCAAGTCCTGACATTAAAAGACGGTTCCCCAGTACAGAGCCGAGACGGTGAGTATAATCAGTACAATTATATTCCGCTTGGCGTAGGTATTATTATTTCACCATTTAACTTCCCGTTAGCTATTATGGCTGGAACCGCAGTAGCAGCTATTGTAACCGGAAATACGATTTTATTAAAACCAGCTGATGCCACTCCTGTAGTAGCAGCGAAATTTGTAGAAGTAATGGAAGAAGCAGGATTACCAAAAGGCGTATTAAACTTTATTCCTGGTGCTACACCTGAAATTGGTGACTACTTAGTGGAACATCCCAAAACACGCTTTGTTTCATTTACCGGCTCGCGTGCAGTGGGTTGCCGCATTTACGAAAGAGCAGCAAAAGTACAGCCGGGGCAAAAATGGCTAAAACGTGTTATAGCTGAAATGGGCGGAAAAGACACGGTGGTTGTAGACAAAGATGCTGATCTTGATTTAGCAGCTTCTTCAATCGTATATTCTGCATTTGGTTTTGCAGGGCAAAAGTGCTCCGCAGGTTCTCGTGCTGTTGTGCATCAAGATGTATATGATGAAGTGCTTGAAAAAGCAGTTGCGCTAACAAAAACATTAACTGTTGGCAACCCGGAAGAAGTTTCGACTTATATGGGACCTGTTATTCACGAGGCTTCGTACAATAAAGTATTATCGTATATTGAACTTGGAAAAGAAGAAGGGCGTCTCGTTGCGGGAGGAGAAGCAGACAATTCAACTGGATACTTTATTCAGCCAACTATTTTTGCGGATGTAGATGAAAAAGCTCGTCTCATGCAAGAAGAAATTTTTGGTCCGGTAGTAGCATTCTCTAAAGCGCGAGATTTTGATCATATGATGGAGATTGCAAACAATACAGAATATGCATTAACAGGCGCTTTATTATCAAATAACCGCGAGCATATTGAACGCGCCCGTGAAGAGTTCCATGTTGGAAACCTGTATTTTAACAGAGGATGTACAGGAGCGATTGTAGGATACCAGCCTTTTGGCGGATTTAATATGTCAGGAACGGATTCAAAAGCAGGGGGACCGGATTATCTAGTTCTTCACATGCAAGCAAAAACAACATCTGAAACATTTTAATTGGAAAATAAGGAGGAATAAATATGACAACTGAAACACAAAAAACGGTGAAAATTATTGAGCAAACAGAAAAGTTTGGGGCACATAACTATCATCCGCTGCCGATTGTAATTGAAAAAGCAGAAGGCGTATGGGTACACGATCCAGAAAATAATAAATATATGGATATGCTAAGCGCGTATTCCGCTGTTAACCAAGGACATCGTCATCCGAAAATTATTGAAGCATTAAAACGTCAAGCTGATAAAGTAACGTTAACGTCACGAGCGTTTCATAATGATCAGCTTGGTCCATGGTATGAAAAGATTTGTAAATTAACAAATAAAAATATGGCTCTTCCAATGAATACGGGAGCAGAAGCGGTTGAAACAGCCATTAAAGCTGCACGCCGCTGGGCTTACGATGTGAAAGGTGTTGCTGAAAATCAAGCACAAATCATCGCATGTGTGGGCAACTTCCACGGTCGTACAATGACAGCTGTTTCATTATCATCTGAAGCAGAATATCAACGTGGTTTTGGACCGATGCTTCCAGGACTTCAAACGATTCCTTACGGTGATTTAGAATCGTTAAAAGCTGCTATTACACCGAATACGGCCGCATTTTTAATTGAGCCAATTCAAGGCGAAGCAGGTATCGTTTTACCTCCAGAAGGCTTCTTAAAAGCTGCAGCTGACTTATGTAAAGAAAATAATGTGCTATTTATTGCTGACGAAATCCAAGTCGGCTTAGCGCGTACAGGCAAGATGTTTGCTTGTGATTGGGAAGACGTAGAACCAGATATGCTGATTTTAGGTAAAGCGCTTGGAGGAGGAGTTTTCCCTATTTCTTGCGTAGTCGCTAACGAAGACATTTTAAGTGTCTTTAACCCTGGCTCTCATGGTTCAACATTTGGAGGAAACCCGCTTGCTTGTGCCGTATCATTAGCTGCTTTGGAAGTAATTGAAGATGAAGAACTTCCAGCGCGTTCATTAGAATTAGGTTCTTATTTCAAGCAGAAGCTCCAAAGCTTAAGCAATCCAGTTATTAAAGAAGTGCGCGGCCGAGGCCTGTTCATCGGGGTAGAATTACACGAAGAGGCTCGTCCTTATTGTGAAAAATTAAAAGACCAAGGTTTGCTTTGTAAAGAAACGCATAGTACGGTTATTCGTTTTGCTCCGCCCCTAACGATTTCAAAAGAAGAGTTGGACTGGGCAATTGAACGAATTGAAAAAGTATTTGCTGAGTAATCGGTTTAAAATAAATAAAAATAGTACGATATGTATATATCGTACTATTTTTGTTCATATGCAGCTAAATAACGTTTTTATTTGATAGGCAGGAGGAATAGAAGTGTATACCCAACTCTCACAGCTAAGCATAGAAGAGCAAGTTGAATGTTTAACAAAAGCGTTAGTGAAAATCAAAAGTATCAATGGGACAAGCGGCGAAGTAAAGATTGCTGATTTCATTAAAAACACGCTTCAAAGTTTTCCTTATTTCAAAGAAAATCCCCTTCACGTTTGGGAACAGAAAATTAATGGCGATACGCTAGGTAGAAAAAATGTATTTGCTTTTATTCAAGGCAGCAAAAAAAATGCTCAAACAATGATTTATCACGCTCACTTAGATACGGTTGGCATTGAAGATTTTGGTCCATTAAAAGACATAGCGTTAGATCCAGAAGAACTTCAGCACTATTTCTCTATGCATAACATTAATGAAGATGTACAGCGAGATGCTCGTTCAGGTGAATGGATGTTTGGAAGAGGAGCCGTTGATATGCAAAGTGGAATTGCTGTACATTTAGCCAATGTGCTGCATTTTACTAAGCATCGAGATCAATTAGAAGGAAACGTCCTTTTTATGGTCAACCCAGATGAGGAAAGTCAGCATGCTGGAATTATTTCTGCTGTTTCTGAACTGAACCGTTTGAAAAAAGAGAAAAATCTTTCATATGTAGCAGCGATTAATACCGACTTTATTACACCTCTTTACGATGGAGATTCCACGCGCTATATTTATACAGGAGCTGCTGGGAAACTGCTTCCATGTTTTTATATTTACGGAAGGGAGGTACACGTAGGAGATACGCTTGCTGGTATAGATCCTAATTTGATTGCATCTGAGATTACGGGAAGCATCCATAACAATATTAATCTAGCTGAAAATATTGAAGGAGAGCTGGTACTGCCACCTTCCTGTCTGTATCAACGAGATAATAAAGAGGCTTATAATGTGCAAACCGCCGTAAGCAGTCATTTGTATTTTAACTATTTCATCTATGAACGAACGGCAAAAGAAGTGATGAGTCAATTAATTGGATTATCAATCGAAGCATGTGAAAAAGTAGAGAAAAAACTTTCTGATTATTACGAACTTTTTGCGCGAAGAACGAATTTACCAAAGCGAAACTTGTCTTGGAAAGTGGATGTTGTGAGTTTGGAAGATTATCTGGAAGAATTGGATCAAAAAGGGATAAATGCTCAGGCTTGTATTGAACGAGCTTTCGAACAGTATGCGCATTTAGAACTTAGAACAAGGTGCTTTAAAGTAATTGAAGAACTTCAAAAGTTAGATCCGCATCAAAGTCCGCGCGTAATTGTCTTTTTTGCACCGCCTTATTTGCCTCATAATCACTTGAAGAAAGACGAAAGCAGAGATCAGCAGCTTCTTTATCCTTTACAAGCGGCTGTGGAGAAGGTTGGAAAACAGACGGGAGAGACGTTTCAGTTTAAAAATTTTTTTCCCTACCTAGCGGATGGCAGCTTTTTATCTCTTCATGAGACAGATGAGGAAATCGATGCTTTTACACGTAACTTTCCGGGGTGGGGGATTGCAGGGGCGATTCCTTTCCGTGAAATTCGAGAGTTAAATATTCCGTCCATCAATATAGGAGTATATGGGAAAGACGGACATAAGTGGACAGAGCGAGTGTATAAGCCTTATTCGTTCGGCGTCCTTCCTAAGCTGATTCAAGAAACAACTGTTCAGATGCTAAAAAGTAAGCATGCTTGTACAAACCACATATAAGAAAATGAAGAACGGAGGTACCGATGAATAGACATACAGAACAAAACCAATTACAGAGAACAATGAAAAGCAGACATTTATTTATGATTGCGTTAGGAGGCGTGATTGGAACAGGCCTATTTTTAGGTTCGGGTTTTACTATTAGCCAGGCAGGGCCGGGAGGAGCCATTCTTGCTTATATAATAGGCGGCTTCCTCATGTACTTAGTTATGCTTTGTTTAGGAGAGCTAGCGGTAGCAATGCCGGTTTCAGGTTCCTTTCAAGAATACGCTACAAGGTTTTTAGGACCTTCTACAGGCTTTATGATTGGATGGCTGTACTGGTTCAGCTGGGCAAATACGACAGGGCTTGAATTTACGTCAGCAGGAATTTTAATGCAGAGGTGGTTTCCTGATGTACCTATATGGTCATGGTGCTTGATTTTTGGCGTCATTACGTTTTTAATTAACGCTCTTTCTGCTCGAAGCTATGCTGAAACTGAGTTTTGGTTTTCGAGTATTAAAGTTACGGCTATTATTCTATTTATTTTAATTGGAGGAGCTGCTGTTTTTGGTTTTATTGATTTTAAAGGAGGAGAACCCGCACCGTTTCTTTCACATTTTACCCAAGGCGCAGGTCTTTTTCCAAATGGAATACTGGCAGTTTTATTGACTTTAGTAACGGTTAACTTTTCGTTTCAAGGAACGGAGCTTGTCGGCATTGCAGCAGGAGAAAGTGAAAGTCCTGAGAAAACGTTGCCGAGATCTATTCGAAACGTCATTTGGAGAACGCTGTTTTTCTTTGTGTTAGCTATGTTTGTGTTAGTCTCTATTCTTCCATATAAAACAGCGGGAGTTATTGAAAGTCCGTTTGTGGCCGTATTAGATCAAATTGGCATTCCATATGCAGCGGATATCATGAACTTTGTCATTTTAACAGCTGTGTTATCCGTGGCGAACTCCGGGGTCTACGCTGCTTCTCGTATGCTTTGGTCACTGTCAAACAATAATATGGGACCAAAACCTTTGAAGAAGTTGTCTTCAAAAGGTGTTCCAATTAACGCATTAATTGTGACGATGATTATTTCAGGGTGCTCGCTGATTACAAGCGTCGTGGCTGCCGAAACCGTATATCTTTGGTTTATTTCGATTTCAGGAATGGTGACCATTATTGTTTGGATGTCCATTTGTGCCTCTCAATTTATGTTCCGCCGTCGTTTTTTAGCGGAAGGAGGAGACGTAAAGGAGCTTAAATTTAAAACGCCGCTTTATCCGTTTGTGCCTATTCTAGGTTTTTGTTTGTATGGACTTGTATTAATCAGCTTAATTTTTATC
Organism: Priestia sp. USM5; assembly: GCF_058323215.1. Lineage (NCBI taxonomy): Bacteria > Bacillati > Bacillota > Bacilli > Caryophanales > Bacillaceae > Priestia > Priestia sp. USM5. The sequence continues at coordinate 3,996,503 of NZ_JBSGKN010000001.1, read as the reverse complement.
CCAGATCAACGAATTGGTCTTTACTGCGGGGTTCCTTTAATTGTTGTACTCTACGTGTATTATCACATAGGAATCAAGAAAAATATTAATCAAAAACAATCGGATTCACCGGTTTATAAAGCAAAATAAAAAAGAAGTGCACAGTGCACTTCTTTTTTATTTAGATCGGATGCTTAATCGTTTCATACGATACTGCAAGCTTTGTCTAGTCAGCCCTAGTATCTTAGCGCTTTTTGAGATGTTGTGGTTGTGTTGTTCAAGCGTTTGTTTAATACATTCTGCTTCAAACGCTAACAGCTGTTCCTTTAAAGGAAGAGAAGGGTGAAAAGCGCTTGGATAAGAGGGTGCTTCACCGCTTGTTTTATCTTCAAAATGTTCATGCTGCTTTAGCTGGAACTTTGTTCTGTATTGAAAAGGAAGGTGAGAATAGTGAATAACATCTTCATCCATCACCAAGTTCATTGCACCTTCAATAATGTGTTCTAATTCCCGTACGTTTCCTGGCCAGTCATAAGAGAGAAAAGAAGACATGACTTGGTGATCTACGGTTTTTACATTCATCTGAAACAAATCATTGTATTTTTTGATGAAAAACTTTGTTAATTCAATAATATCTTCTTTTCGTTCACGAAGAGGAGGAATAAAAAGCGTCACGACGCCAAGTCGATAATATAAGTCTTTACGTAATCGATTTTCTGCAATCGCATCGATTGGGTCTTCATTCATGTTCGCGATGACTCGAACGTTCACCGGTTTGTCTACGGTATCCCCAATTCTTCGTACGGTTTTTTCTTGCAGTACTCGAAGAAGCTTAGCCTGCAGATTTGGATTCAACGAGTTGATTTCATCTAGCAGTAATGTGCCTCCTTGCGCTTGTTCGAAAAGACCAGGATTATCCATTGCACCTGTAAAAGCTCCGCGTTTCGTACCGAACAAAAGGCTTTCAATTAAATTATCCGGTAGCGCAGCGCAGTTTTGTGAAATAAAAGGAGCAGAAGAGCGGCTGCTGCCATTATGTATGCTTTGGGCAAAGAGTTCTTTCCCCGTGCCTGTTTCTCCAATAATTAAGACATAAGAAGGAGTTCTAGTGGCGCGCTTAGCGTCTTCAATCACATCGTGAACGGCTTGACTGCTTCCGATGATGCTATCAAACGTAAAGCGTGTGTTTCCTTTTTGCCTAATGTTTTGCCGGATTAGACGCTCTAGTTTCGTCACGTCTTGAGCAATTTCAACCGCTCCTTGAATGGCCCCGTTTTTTAAAATAGGGAAGGTATTATTAATCGTCGTGATTTCTTGTCCTTGATTGTTGAAATACGTTTGTTTGACGTTAACCGTTTCTTTTCCTTTTTGCAGCGCCTGTACAAGCGTGCTTTGCTGATTTTCTTTGAACATAAACACATCTAACAAGTTTTTATGTAAAACGTCTTGTTCATCCATCAGCTCCATCTTTGTCATCTTTTCATTGTAAATAATGGTTTTTCCTGTTTCATCGACCGCATGGATACCGGCATCGACTTTATTTAAAATGGTTTCATATATATGTTTAAGAGTGCTTAATGTATCGGTCATTCAAATACTCTCCTTTAGCGGTGTTCATATCTCTATTTAAACAAAAATAGCTGAATTCTGATAGTGTTTCCATAGAAAAATAAATGAATGACCGAAGAGAAATGTTATCCGTTTACAATGGATCCTCCATTAATGTGAAGGACTTGACCGGACATATAAGAAGAATCAGAGCTTGCCAAATATACATAGGCCGCTCCGAGCTCAGAAGGCTGTCCTGCTCGTTTCATAGGTGTGTTAGACCCAAATGTTGCAACTTGCTGTTCGTCGAACGTAGACGGAATAAGAGGTGTCCAAATAGGTCCTGGAGCTACGCCGTTTACGCGAATGCCTTTTGTTGCGAGTGAAGCTGACAAAGAACGTGTGAAAGCCACGATAGCACCCTTGGTTGAAGAGTAATCAATTAATTGGTCATGCCCATGATAAGCTGTCACAGAAGTTGTGTTAATAATCGCGCTTCCTTGTTTTAAATGAGGCAATGCAGCTTTGGTTAAATGAAAAATTGAAAAAATATTCGTTTGAAACGTACGGGTAAGCTGTTCAGTGGTGATATCCGTAATGCTTTTTTGAGGATGCTGTTCAGCTGCATTATTGACTAAAATGTCTATTTTTCCGAAAGTCTGAATGGCCTTTGAGACGACTTCTTGACAAAAATGCTCATCTCCTATGTCACCAGCAAGCAACAAACAAGAAGCCTCCATTCGTTCAACTTGTTTTTTAGTTTCATTTGCATCATCATGTTCATTCAGATAGGTTACGACAACATTTGCGCCTTCTTTCGCGTAATGATAAGCGACAGAACGTCCAATTCCGCTGTCTCCTCCGGTGATAACGGCTACTTTATTCTGTAATTTTCCGCTTGCCTTATAGTCTGGAGCGATAGAGGTAGGGACTGGATGCATATCTTTCTCAATACCTGGCTGAGTTTGCTGATGCTGAGGAGGGAAGTTTTGTTTTTGATTTTGATTCATTAGTATACACTCCTTAATTAATATGAGTATGTAAGCGTATACTAGTATTTGTTAAGAGAGTGTATCTATGCATAGGGATAAGCCTAAACGGATAAAAAAGGCTTTAAAAGAAAAAATGAATGCCGGGGGCATCCATTTTTAGCGGTAATTAATAAATTGTACGTCAATAGGTAAATCAGCGCTGCGAATAGCTGAAATAATTTGCTGCAGGTCATCACGATTTTTACCGCTTACGCGAAGCTGATCATCTTGAATTTGGCTTTTTACTTTTAAACCGGTATTTTTAATAATTGTATTTAGCTTTTTAGCGTTGTCTTTGTCGATACCTTGAATTAACTTAGCGCGCTGTCTAACCGTTCCTCCAGAAGCATTTTCAATTTTACCGTAGGAGATATTGCGTGTAGGTACGCCGCGTTTGATGAGCTTAGAAATCAGTACGTCTTTTAACTGTTCAAGCTTAAATTCATCATCAGAAATAAGAACAAGCTCTTCGTTTTCGAGCGAGATTTCGCTTTTACTGCCTTTAAAATCATAGCGGGTTTTAATTTCCTTTGTTGCCATGGTAATGCCGTTTGTTACCTCTGATAAATCAACTTGTGACACAACGTCAAATGAACTATCTTTAGCCATAATAACCTCCATATGTAAAGAGTTTGTTCTTTTATTATAAATAAAACACAAACTGTATACAACTGATATTGAATAGAGAGCCGGTAATTGATACAATACAAGTTATGCTTTTTGTTGTAAGCTATAGAAGCAGCTTTTTTAAACAATGCATGCATTTTAGTTGATTTGAAATTTGAAATGCTGTTTGATGCAAAGTGAGAAGGTATGTGGTGAAGGAACAATCACTACTAATTTATATAAAGGATGGATAGAACGATGAATGTAGAAGCTGGGATGAAAGCGTATTTAACAGTAAACCGGGAAACGCCGATTGGTTATATGTTAGCAGAAGGTGAAGAAGAAATTTTGCTACATAAAAATGAAACAACAAGAGAGCTTGCTGAAGGGGAAGAAGTAGAAGTTTTTCTATACCTTGATCAGCATGATCGCTTAACGGCAACGATGCACTTACCCCTTGTTGAAGAAGGTGTCTATGAGTGGGTTGAAGTCGTAGATGTTAATCCGGGTTTAGGCGTGTTTGTAAATATCGGCATGAATAAAGATATGTTAATTGGTTCAACAGACTTACCTGCGCTAGAAGAGCTGTGGCCAGAAGTTGGAAACAAAGTTTACTGTACGATGAAGATTTCAAAGCGCGGTAAGATGTACGGGAAAATTGCTACAGACGATGTGATGAAAGCAATGGCTTTAGATGCTCCACCTGAACTTTTTAATCGTGAAGTGAGCGGATATATCTACCGCGTCCTGCGCGTAGGTTCATTTATTATGACAGATGAAGGATATGTTGGATTTATTCACGAAAGCGAAAGACGTAAAGAACCGAAGCTTGGTACGCATGTAACTGGCCGCGTCATTAATGTAAAAGAAGATGGAACGCTAAACGTATCGCTTCTTCCGCGCAAACAAGAAAGCATGGATGAAGATGCACAAGTACTATACGATTACATGGAAAGCCGCGGTGGCGTTATGCCATTTTGGGATAAAAGCTATCCAGAAGATATTCGTGAGCGCTTTAATATGAGTAAAGCTGCGTTCAAACGTGCGCTTGGTAAACTGATGAAAGAAGGAAAAGTTTATCAAGAAGAAGGATGGACATATTTTAAAAAAGAAGAAAACTAAAAGGAGAAGCCGCTGAAAATTCAGCGGCTTCTTTTTATAAGTGATCAGTTTTTTTAGAAAATGAATGTTTTCCAAGCTCACGGTTGTGCTTAGCTTGCAGATTCTTTTCGTGAAGCTTTGCGTTATTATCTTTTGCTTTTTTATCGTTATCGCTCGTTTTTGGCATTGTGATACACCCCTTTTTGATCGTACCTTTAGAATGCCCTGACCTCTTTAAATTATTCGATGGTTTCGTTCAAAAAGAAGACTGCAATCGTCCCTGGGCCAGAATGAGAACCTATGGCTGCACCAATAATATTAATAATAAAATGTTTGGTGCCAAAACGTTCTTGGATCATCTCTTTCAGCTGAAGAGCTGTTTCTAAATCATCTCCATGGCTAATTCCAATGGTTTGAGAAGAGAGATTTTTTCCTCGCTCTTCCATCACGTCAAGCATGCGTTTAAATACTTTTTTACGGCCGCGGATTTTTTCGATTGGAATCAATTTTCCATCTTCCACATGAAGCAGCGGCTTAATATTAAGCAGACCTCCTACAAAAGCAGAAGCTTTGCTCACGCGGCCTCCTTGAGCAAGAAAATCCAAGTCATCAACCGTAAAAATATGCTCCATATGCAGAGCGTATTGCTTTATTTTTTCTGTCATTTCTACTAGCGAGAGGTTTTGGTGTAATAATTGTGCTGCATAATAAGTAACTACTCCCTGGCCAAGAGATGCACATTTCGTATCGATTATTTCTAATTGGAAATCGGGATACTTTTCTAGGAGTTCTTCTCGAATCATCATTGCTGTTTGATATGTACCGGACAATTCCGAAGAAAAAGCTAAATAAATGCACGAATCACCTGATTTAGCTATGTTCTCAAAGACTTCATACATAGTAGTTGGAGCCGCTTGAGACGTTTTCGGCATCTTGCCTTTACGGATGGCTTCGTAGACAGAAGCTGGTTCAATCGTTTGTAGATCTAAAAATTCTTGATTATCCAAGCTTACGCGAAGCGGTAAAAAGCCAACGTTATTTTCTTGAAAAAAGGATAAAGGCAAATCGCTTGCACTATCGGTTAAAAGTTTAATTGACATAAATGTCACCTTCCTAATTGCATTTATAAAATATGAAATGAGTTTGATGTATAAACATTGAAAAGCGTTATATACGACATAGTATTAGTGTATAAGCACTTGGAGGAAAATACAATTTTTGAATAAGTTTTTTTAATTCTGCCAAATCGTACATACTATATGTACTAACTATTTTAAAGATGCTGACTTTATTCATTTTATAAATGGGTATAAGGAAGTAAGAAGTTTTAAAAAGCGGAGGTCGGTCATTTGAATATGTGGCTTGAAACAAAAAAAGCGATAGTCGTCTTAGTAGGAGCATTATTGAATGCGCTTGCGCTCAACTTGTTTTTGATACCTGCTAATGTATATTCGAGCGGCTTTACGGGAGTAGCACAGCTTGTTTCGAGTATCGTGACAGATTACACTCCTTTTACTATTTCCACTGGAGTGCTGCTGTTGTTGTTAAATATTCCTGTAACTATTTTAGGGTGGAAAAAAGTGGGGAAGTCATTTACTGTTTACAGTTTTATCAGCGTTGCTGCAACAACTTTGTTTCTTGGAATTATTCCTATTCAAGCACTTTCTAAGGACATCATCCTTAATGCAGTTTTTGGAGGCGTTATTTTAGCGGTAGGGGTAGGAATTACGTTAAAATTTGGAGCTTCAACTGGTGGGCTCGATATCATTGCCCTGATTTTGTCCCGAGTAAAAGACCGACCAATTGGCACTTATATGTTCATATTAAATGCAATTATTATCGTGCTAGCAGGTCTTTTATATGGTGCTGAGAAGTCACTTTATACGCTTGTGACGCTTTATACGACCACTCGCGTCATTGATGTTATTCATACGCGTCATGTCAAACTCACAGCAATGATCGTAACGAAAAAAGGAGTGGAGCTAAGAAAGGCGATTCATGCCAAACTCGTGCGAGGGATTACGGCGGTACCGGCTAAAGGAGGCTTCACAAACGAAGATAAAGAAATGCTAATGATTGTTTTAACTAGGTATGAATTATTTGACTTGGAACGAGTAATTAAAGAGGTGGATCCTAAGGCATTTACTAATATCGTTCAAACAACGGGAATCTTTGGTTTGTTTCGCAAAGATTAAAAAGAGTCCAGGTATTCATTACCTAGACTCTTTTTTATTAATGTGTGCCTTTTAAGTCATTAGAAAGTTCTTGAAGCTGAGCTTGTTCTTCAGGAGAAGCATTTTGCTGCGCATGAGACAGCATATCAGCTGCAATGTTTTCATCAGAAGCTGCAGACGTATGAGCCTGAGACGTTTGATGATTTTGACCAGCAGCTCCCAATGTATTCTGAAGCTGTTGAAGCTGAGCTTGTTCTTCAGGAGAAGCGCTTTGCTGTGCATGAGATAGCATATCAGCTGCCACGTTTTCACTAGACGTATGAGCTTCACCGTGAGCGTGAGACTGACCGCCTTCTAAAGTGCTTTGAAGCTGTTCAAGCTGGCTCTTTTCTTCAGGAGAAGCATTTTGCTGTGCATGAGACAATATATCAGCTGCCACGCTTTCACTGGACGTGTGAGCTTCACCGTGAGCGTGAGACTGACCGCCTTCTAAAGTGCTTTGAAGCTGTTCAAGCTGTGCCTTCTCTTCGGAAGAAGCATTCTGAACGATATGAGACAGCGTATCGGACGTAATGTCTGCGCTTTTCTCTTTTGAATGTGATTCTCCATCTGTATCATACGCTTGATGCAATGAGTTTTGGAATTGCTTCAGCTGCTCTTGCTCCTCAGGAGAAGCGTTAGAAGCAATACTATTTAATACGCCTTCTGAAATATCAAGTTCACCGTTGCCGTGCTTTTGACGATGAAGCTGATCTTCTGAATGGCCGGATACTGCGTTTCGAATCGCATCTTTTACTTGACCAAAAAGTGAATTTTTCATAAGTTACTGTCCTCCATGAGGAGTTTGGCGCTGGTGAGTTTGAAATGCTTCTGCCTCCGCCATAGTCATATGATAAGGAATTCGTTCATCATGTTTTTGAACTGCGTCTGCACCTTGTTTCACAAAACGTTTTGATCGATTGCCTCTGCCCATCATAAATTCCTCCTCGTAATATAAATAAAACCGACACCTTAAGAAGTGTCGGTTATAGTGTGTGCTAAATAAAAAAAATGATAGCGATAAAAATTTACCTTGCTTTTCAAAAAAAGCTAAGTTATAAATTTAACGTTTTTTCCAAATAATAAGCAATACCATCATTTTCATTAGATTTTGTTACTTCACGCGCTAGCTGCTTTAATTCGCTAATACCATTTTCCATGGCGATACCGTGTCCTGCAAATTTAATCATTTCAAAATCATTGTCTTCATCTCCAAACGCAATAATTCGTTCGCGAGGAATTTGATAATGATTAGCTACGCGCTCAAGACCTACAGCTTTATTAAGTCCCTTTTTTACAATTTCAACGACATGCCAAGGTGCTCCCCAGCGTCTATGTTCTAGTACTTCTGCATGAACATCTGAAAGGTGAGAGCGTATATCTTGTACATGTTCTTCATCTGCGTGAATTAAAATAGACGTTGGATCGTGCTGCAGCGTATGACGCAAATCACCCGTTTGTAATTTAGGATCCCCTAGGCTGAGTACATCCATTAATTTTCGATCTTCAAAATGAAGATACACATCATCTTGTACTTCTGCCATGATATTGTTGATGCGATAGTCTTGCATAGCTGTCACAATGTCATGAACAGTTCGGCGATTTAAAGGTTCGTGATGCGTGCCAAAATCAGGCTGAAGGGGATGATGGACAAGCGCTCCGTTAAAGTTTACGATAGGCGTGGATAAATCTAATTCGCTGTAATACATAGCACTGGAACGATAAGGTCTTCCAGTTGCAATCATTACAATATGTCCGTCTTGTTTGGCTTTTTCTAATACCCGTTTTGTTTTAGGTGAAATGGTTTTTTCATTCGTTAACAATGTTCCATCCAGATCTAAGGCGATTAAGTGTTGATCGTTTCTCATATAGGGCTCCTTTTAAATTGAAGTAGTTATACGATTATATTGAATTCTACTAATATTCATGCTTGTATTCCCATATTTTACACAACTTTTCCTTATGAGCAAAGCAGAACGATTGACATGCAAAAGTTGTCTTGTTACGGTGTAAGACATAGTTATTGATTGCTTACGATAAATTGTTTAAGGGTATATTTAATACGTGAAGATAATTACGGAAGTAAAAGAAAGGAGAATGAATATGGATAAACAGTTAGAAGATAAAATCATGGAATCACTAGAAGAAGTAATTGATCCAGAGCTTGGCGTTGATATCGTAAATTTAGGCTTAGTTTACGGGGTGGAAATGGAAGAAAACAACACGGTTATCGTGACGATGACGTTAACTTCTATTGGGTGCCCGCTAGCGGGTGTGATTGGCGAACAAGTGAAAAAACAATTAATTTCTCTTGAAGAAGTAGAAAATGTAGAAGTGAATATCACATTTAACCCGCCATGGGATAAAGATCGCATGACGCGCTACGCTAAAATTGCATTAGGTGTTCAATAAGAAAAAAAGCCATCAACGATGGCTTTTTTTCTTATTCAATTCTGCACAATTCCACAGGGCAGTCTTCACAGTCTATTTCTTTCTTTAAAAAAGAGAGCTTATGAATGATAATTTTTCCATCTGTCATTGAGATTACTTCATTTTTTCGCAACTCAGCGAGCATACGATTGACCACTTCTCGGGATGTCCCGCATAGATTAGCGATCTCTTGATTTGTCAACGTTACGTTTAATAAAATACCATTTGGCTTCATTACCCCAAAACTATTGGACATGCGAATCAGAGTAGAATAGAGAGCTCCTTTTTTTCCATTTAGAATTAAGTCTCTAAACTTTGTCTGCATTCGCTTAATTTGAAGTCCCATCCACTTCATGTACTCCATGGAAAGAGCAGGGTATTGTGCTAGTTCGTTTTCTAACACCCGTTTTTGAATGCTGATCGCTGTACAAGGTTCAATGGCTTTTGCTTGAAGCATATGGGGAGTAGATCCGCAAAACAGCATAACTTCCCCGATTAAGTCTCCTGAACTTGCCAGCTGAAGCGTCAGTTCGCGTCCTTCCGGCGTCACTTTACTTACTTGTACAGCTCCAGAAGTAATAAAAAATAAATGAGTTGAAGGTGAACCTTCTTGAAAGAGAAAGTCACCTTTTTTAAACGAAATTTTATGATCAAAGTCCATAAAAAATTGCTGCAGCTCATTTGAAAAAGAATCCGTTGTGATGTTCATCATGTTATCACCTTTTACTCAAAATTTTTGCGACTGTTACTTATTAATCTATTAAGTTAGAACAGTCTGTATATCCTGTACGTCCACTAGCCGTATGAAGAAATGTCATACGGATGATTTTTATCGATACTCTTATTATACACAAAAACAACCAGTGTTTTCCAAAACTATCTGTGAACAATTTCTAAACAAAAATAGAAAGATAGTTATAAAAATAAAAACTTATGAATAAATAAAAATGTTTAAAAATATAGAATAAAGTGTTGGTTTTTTTAAATATTCATTTGATTTTATTTTTATACGGTATTATAATGATAAATAATTCAAATAGATACGTGGAAAAAGGAGTTTTAAAATGAAAGAATACAAGGTAGGAATTGTTGGAGCAACAGGGTATGGAGGAGTAGAACTGATTCGTTTGTTAGCGAATCACCCGCATTTTCATGTTTATGCAGTTTATTCATCCTCTCAGGATGGGATGGAACTAGCAGAAGTTTATCCTCACCTTTCTAATACTGTATATACACTGCAAGATATAAACCCTAAGAACATGGCCAAAGAATTAGACTTAGTGTTTACAGCAACTCCGTCCGGTGTTTCTAGCAAACTTGTACCTCAATTAATAGAAGAAGGAATAAAAGTGGTAGATCTATCTGGAGATTTTAGATTAAAAACAGAAGCTCTTTATGAAAAGTGGTACAAAAAGCCTGCTGCAGCCGAAGCGTTTTTACAACAGTCCGTGTATGGGTTAGCGGAATGGTTTGCAGAAGAAGTTGAAAGCAGTACGTTCGTTGCGAACCCGGGTTGTTATCCAACAGCTACACTGCTTGGGCTAGCTCCTCTCGTTAGTAAACAAATGGTGAAATCAAACTCTATTATCATTGATGCAAAGTCCGGAATTTCAGGAGCAGGACGTGGTCTTTCGCAAATGGCTCATTATGCTGAAATCAATGAAAATATGAAAATATACAAAGTTAATCAGCATCAGCATATCCCAGAAATTGAATCTATTTTAGAAAAGTGGGATGAGGAAATTGGCCATGTTACGTTCAGTACGCACTTAGTTCCAATGACGCGAGGGATTATGAGTACGATATACGCTGAACTTTCTGAAGAGAGCTCAGTACAAGAGCTTCATCAGCTATATGTAGATACATATCAAAACTCCCCATTCGTTCGCGTTCGAAAAGCTGGTGAATTTCCGTCTACTAAAGAAGTAAGTGCATCAAATTATTGCGATATTGGTATTGCATTTGACGAACGAACAAAGCGTGTCACGATTGTTTCTGTCATTGATAACTTAGTTAAAGGGGCAGCCGGTCAGGCCATTCAAAATGCCAATATCATGATGGGATTTGAACAGCAAACGGGTATTGGACTACTGCCTGTCTTCCCATAAAAGCACAGCATCACTAATCACGATAAAAGCAGGAGGGAACGTATAGTGATTACGGTTAAACAAACGAAAGAAAAGATAAAGAAAATAGAGAACGGTACAATTGTAACGCCGCTAGGTTTTTCAGCAGATGGCGTTCACGCTGGTTTACGTTATGCTAAAAAAGATTTAGGAGTTATTGTAAGTGATGTGCCAGCTAATTGCGCAGCTGTTTACACGCTTAATGCCTTCCAAGCAGCGCCTTTAGCTGTTACAAAAGAAAGTGTAGCAGTAGAGCAGAAGCTGCAAGCGATCGTTGTGAACAGCGCATGTGCAAATGCATGTACTGGAGAACAAGGATTAAAAGATGCATACCAAATGCGAAATACATGTGCAGAAAAGCTTAATATTCTACCTCATCATGTAGCGGTAGCTTCTACAGGGGTAATTGGAGAGCTTCTAGATATGGAAAAAATCGTGAAGGGCATTGGGTTATTAAGTCCTTCGTCGAACAAAGAAAAAGCAGAAGAATTTCAAACGGCTATTTTAACAACAGATACCGTAATGAAGTCAGCTTGCTATCAAACAGCCATTGACGGCAAAACGGTTACGATTGGCGGCACAGCGAAAGGATCAGGTATGATTCACCCGAATATGGCTACGATGCTTAGCTTTATCACAACGGATGCTAAGGTTGAAGCTTCAGTACTACAAGATGCGCTGGGTTCTATTACAAATAAAAGCTTTAATCAAATTACAGTAGATGGTGATACGTCTACGAATGATATGGTTGTTGTTTTAGCAAATGGAAAAGCTGATCACCAGTCGCTTACACCAGATCATCCTGAATGGACGTCATTTTATGAAGCACTGCGCTTGACGTGTGAAGATTTAGCCAAACAAATTGCACGCGACGGTGAAGGAGCAACAAAACTAATTGAAGTAAACGTATCTGGTGCTCATACAAACGAAGAGGCAAATGTGATTGCTAAACAAATTGTAGGCTCGAACTTAGTGAAAACGGCCATGTATGGAGCCGATGCCAATTGGGGACGAATTATTTGTTCAGTTGGCTACAGCGGCGTAGCGCTTAATCCAGAAGCAGTGAACGTTTCGTTAGGTGATATCCAAATGCTAAAAAACAGCCAGCCTGTTTCATTTAGTGAAGAAGAAGCAAAAGCTTATTTAGAAAATGATACGGTTGAAGTCTATGTTGACTTGCAGCAGGGAAATGGAATTGGCAAGGCGTGGGGCTGCGATTTGACTTACGATTATGTGAAAATCAACGCCAGTTATCGAACGTAAGGAGAGAGTGAAATGAGCAGTGAAAAAATCGTCGTTGTAAAATGCGGAGGCAGCATTATCAATCAGTTAACAAGCGCTTTTTTTGAAAGTATTCAGCAGTTAAAAGCGAGTGGATATCAGATCATTGTTGTGCACGGAGGCGGGCCTGATATTCAAGATACGCTTACCAAGCTTCACATTGAAACGGAATTTGTAGATGGGCTTCGAAAAACGTCCAAAGAAGCATTAGAAGTTGTGACGATGGTATTAGCAGGCAAAGTTAATAAGCATCTTGTAAAAGAACTACAAAAAGCGAACTTAAAAGCAGTAGGACTATCAGGAATTGATGGATCGTTGCTTAAAGCAGAGGCTATCGATGTTGAACGTCTAGGTTACGTTGGAGAAGTAAGAGGCGTAAACGATACATTATTAAAACAACTAACTGACAGTCAGTACATTCCGGTTATTTCTTCCATTGGAGCCGATGAAGAAGGTAATAGCTATAATATTAATGCTGACGTGGCAGCCGGAGCCGTTGCACAAGCAGTAAATGCTGAAAAGCTGATGTTTGTGACGGATGTAAAAGGTGTATTAAAGGATGGAGCATTGCTTCCTGAGCTTACAAAGTCAGAGATTGATGCACTTATTGAAGAAAAAGTAATTTACGGCGGAATGATTCCAAAAGTGACATCAGCGGTAAATGCGTTATCTCCTTTACTTGAAGAAGTTCATATTATTAGCGGAACTGATGGATTTTTAGATAAGGAAGGAAAGCTGATTGGTACAGCAATTAAATATAGTGGAAAAGGTGGAGAAGATAGCGATGAGTTCATTGTTTCCAACATATCAACGGTTTGATATCCATGTGGAAGAGGCGCAAGGAACAAAATTAATAGATAACAAAGGAAATGAGTATTTAGATTTTATTTCAGGTATCGCTGTCTGTAACGTAGGCCATCGTCATCCTGATGTTCAAAAAGCGATCGAAGAGCAGTTAAATAAAGTGTGGCACGTGTCAAATTTATTTCATCAATCGATTCAAGAAGATGTAGCAGGTAAGCTTGTGGAACATTCAAACGGTGATGCAGTATTCTTCTGTAACAGCGGTGCAGAAGCCAACGAAGCGGCGATTAAATTAGCGCGCAAGTACACGCAAAAACATAAAATCATTACCTTTACAAAATCATTTCATGGACGTACATTTGCTACCATGACAGCTACAGGGCAGGCAAAAATTCATGATGGCTTCGGTCCTCTTGTTAATGAATTTGTTTATGTGCCATACAATGATGAAGAAGCATTAAAACAGGAAATGGACGACAGCGTAGCAGCAATTATGGTTGAAGTCATTCAAGGAGAAGGCGGAGTTGTTCCAGGAACCGAAGCATTTTTATTAACTATTCAAGAGCTGTGTAAAAAGCACGAAGCACTGTTTATAGTCGATGAAGTGCAAACTGGAATCGGCAGAACAGGAAAACCATTTGCCTATCAGCATTTTAATGTGTCACCAGATATTATTACAGCTGCTAAAGGGTTAGGAAGCGGAATGCCGGTTGGTGCGATGATTGGAAAAGGCTATCTCAAAGAAGCATTTGGACCTGGTACTCACGGAACAACCTTTGGAGGAAATCCAATTGCATTAGCTTCAGCTAAAGCAACTTTAAACATTATTTTTAATGAAGCATTTTTAGCAGAGGTTATAGAAAAAAGCTTTTATTTTACCAACGCTTTGAAAAATAGCGTAGCAGATTATTCATTTGTAAAAGATGTTCGCGGAAAAGGTTTTATGATTGGAATTGAATGCGGAGAACATCAGTCGGCATTGCTTGCAGCAATGCGTGAAAAAGGATTGCTAGCACTGGGAGCAGGACCGCATGTAGTACGATTGCTGCCGCCTTTAACTGTAACAAAAGAAGAGTTAGACCAAGCGATTCATATCATTGAAGAAGCATTTAGCCAAACAAAAATTACTTCATAATACAAATTTTTTTGAATATGTTTGTATAAAAATTCTGTTTTATAAATAATTATTCGAAGAGGGATGCACAATGAACGGATATTTACACTTAGCAAACGGCGATTCGTTCGCCGGACACATTGAACATACAGCAACGCACCAGGCAGAAGGAGAAATTGTTTTCTTTACTGGAATGACTGGTTATCAAGAAGTTGTGACTGATCCATCTTACAAAGATCAAATTATCGTCTTTACGTACCCTTTGATTGGGAACTATGGTATCAATGAGAAAGATTATGAAAGCAAAAAGCCTCACGTAGCAGGCGTTGTCGTATACGAATGTTCAGATGAAGGGTTCCATTACGAAGCGATGTACAGCTTCAAACAATATTTAAAGAAATGGAACATTCCGCTTATTACACATGTGGATACGAGAGCGGTCGTAAAACGAATTCGAAAAGAAGGTACGATGCAATCTGCCTTTTCGGCATCTGCTGAGCCGCCAGCATTTACTGCTGAATGCGATGGATATGTAGTAAAAGAAGTGTCAACAAAAGAGCCTGTTACTTACGGAAACGGTGAAAAACACGTTGTATTAATGGACTTTGGCTATAAAAAATCAATTTTACAAGAGCTGCTAAATCGAGAGTGCAAAGTAACGGTTGTTCCTTATTCTACAAGCTCTTCAAAAGTAAAAGAGCTGCAGCCGGATGGCATTGTCTTATCAAACGGACCTGGAGATCCAACTCAAGTAAGCAGTCAGCTGGATGAATTAAAAGAAATTATTTCAGCGTATCCAACTTTGGGAATTTGCTTTGGACATCAGTTAATTGGGCTTGCTTTTGGGGCAGAAACCAAAAAGCTGGCGTTCGGTCACCGAGGAGCTAATCAGCCTGTAATTGATTTAACGACTAACAAAGTGTGTATGACGTCTCAAAACCATAGCTATGTCGTAGATGAACAGACGATTACGTCTACGCCATTAAGCGTTCGATTTAAAAATGTGAATGACGGATCGGTTGAAGGTTTAATGCATAAAGACCTTCCTGTTATTTCGGTTCAATATCATCCAGAAGCACATCCTGGACCAAGTGACAGCACGTATATCTTTGATGAATTTATGACGAAAGTACAGCAAGTAGGGAGCGGAAAAGTATATGCCTAAAGACCAAACATTAAAAAAGATTTTAGTAATCGGATCAGGACCAATCGTAATTGGGCAAGCAGCAGAATTTGATTATTCAGGAACTCAGGCATGCTTGTCATTAAAAGAAGAAGGTTATGAAGTTATCTTAATCAATAATAATCCAGCTACGATTATGACGGACACTCACGTAGCAGATCGAATCTATTTTGAACCATTAACAGTAGACTGCGTAGAGAAAATTATTGCAAAAGAAAAGCCGGATGGTTTGTTAGCTACATTAGGCGGACAGACGGGTTTAAACTTAGCCCTTGAGCTTCATGAACAAAATATTTTGCCAAAATACGATGTGAAACTTTTAGGAACACCGATTGAATCAATCAAAAAAGGTGAAAGCCGTGAAGAGTTCCGTGCATTAATGAATGAACTAAATGAACCGGTGCCGGAAAGTGAAGTTGTCACAAAAGTAGAAGAAGCATTAGCTTTTGCCGAGAAAATTGGTTTTCCTGTTATTGTACGTCCTGCTTATACGTTAGGCGGAACGGGCGGAGGAATTGCTCATTCTATGGAAGAACTTGAAAAACTTTCAGCGTCAGGTTTACGTGAAAGTGCTATTACTCAATGCTTAATTGAAAAAAGCATCGCTGGATTTAAAGAGGTTGAGTACGAAGTTATGCGTGACGTGAACAATACGTGCATTACAATTTGTAACATGGAAAATATTGATCCCGTGGGTGTTCATACTGGAGATTCGGTAGTCGTTGCTCCTTCTCAAACGTTAACCGACGTGGAATATCAAATGCTTCGTTCGGCTTCAGTTAAAATTATTTCATCGCTTGGCATTATTGGAGGTTGCAACATTCAGTTTGCGCTTGATCCAAAAAGCAAGCAGTACTATTTAATTGAAGTAAATCCGCGTGTGAGCCGTTCGTCTGCTCTTGCATCAAAAGCAACGGGCTATCCGATTGCTAAAATTGCTGCAAAACTATCAGTAGGCTACACGCTTCATGAGTTATTAAATCCTGTAACAGGAGACACATATGCAAGCTTCGAACCAGCTCTTGACTATGTAGTAGTGAAATTTCCAAGATGGCCGTTTGACAAGTTTTTCTACGCGGAGAGAACGCTTGGCACGCAAATGAAAGCAACTGGAGAAGTAATGGCTATTGACCGTAACTTTACACGTAGCTTCCAAAAGGCACTGTCTTCTTTAGAAATTGATTTACAAGGATTGGAAGTAGAAGAACTGCAAGAACTTTCAACGGATGAATTAAAAAGCAAGCTTGGCGAACAAAGCGATGAGCGTATTTTTGTTATCCTTGAGCTTTTACGTCGCGGTACAACGCCTGAGTATATCCATGAAGTAACGCAAATTGATTATTTCTATTTAACACACTTTACGCAGCTGATTAAAATGGAAGCCTCTTTGAAGGAAGTACGTTTTGATTCCATTACAGCTGAACACTTCAAGCAAGTGAAGGAGCATGGTTTTACAGATGCGTATCTAGCAAGCGTATGGAACGTGCCAGAGCTTGACGTAAGAGCGAAACGTAAAGCACTACATATTACGCCAAGCTACAAAATGGTAGATACATGTGCAGCGGAGTTCGAATCCTCTACGGCTTATTTCTACTCTAGTTATTATGGCGAGAGTGAGATTGAACCATCAACGAATAAAAAAGTTGCGATTATCGGTTCTGGACCGATTCGTATCGGCCAAGGAGTAGAATTCGACTACAGCTCTGTACACGGTGTGTTAGCTCTTGAAAAAGAAGGATACGAAACAATTTTAATTAACAACAATCCAGAAACGGTAAGTACGGATTTTGAAGTAGCAGACCGCTTATATTTTGAACCTGTAACAGTAGAAGATGTGCTAAACGTTCTTGATGCTGAAAATGTGACGGATGTAATTGTTCAATACGGAGGTCAAACGGCTATTTCGCTTGTTAAAGGGCTAGAAGAAGCTGGCGTCAATTTACTAGGGATTACAAATGATGTTATTGATGCACTTGAAGATCGCGACCTGTTTTATAAGCTCTTAGACGACTGTGATATTCCGCATATCCCAGGTGAAATGGCGAAAGATGAGCAAGAACTTGTACAAAAAGCAAAAGCTATGGGATTCCCATTACTTATTCGTCCTTCTTACGTCATTGGCGGAAAAGGAATGCTGACAATTCAAAATGAAACGGAGCTGCAGGCTTGTTTACCGGCTATTAAAGCGTCTCATTTCCCAATGCTTATTGATGCTTACTTCCCTGGAAAAGAAGCAGAAATTGATGTTGTAGCAGACGGAAAAGATGTGTTGATTCCGACAATCGTTGAACATATTGAAAAAGCCGGCGTTCATTCAGGAGACAGCTATGCGCTTTTACCAGCAAAAACAGTAGAAGCAGCACATAAAGAAAAAATGGTGAGCTACGCTCAAAAAATTGTAAACAAACTTCAATATAAAGGGATTATGAATATCCAATATGTTATTTACAACGATGAAGTCTACATGCTGGAAGTTAATCCGCGTGCCAGCCGTACAGTGCCTGTAGTAAGCAAAGTGTGCAACACGCCGCTTGTTTCGCTATCAACTCAAATATTGCTTGGGAAATCATTGTCGGAAATTAGCGAGAAGCTAGGTTTATTGCCGGATCCGGCTTATACAACTATTAAGTTTCCAGTGTTTTCGACAAGTAAATTATCAGGAGTTGATCCGCTCGTTGGACCAGAAATGAAGTCAACTGGTGAAGGAATTGCGATTTCTTCAACGATTGAAGAAGCAGCAAAAAAAGTATTCCATCAGTATGTGTTAAGTAAAAAAGGTGCTGCAGAAGTGTATATTAACGGAGAAGCACAGGGCCTTGAAGAACTTGCGCAAAGCGCGGGATTAACTCTTGTTAAAGATAAAGAAGTTAGTGAATGGGTAAAAACGAAAGAAGCTTTATTATATGTAAGTTTACAGCCTGAAGATAAAGAAAGCCGTATGTCAGCATTAAAACACGGTTTAATGGTTATGACGGAGGCAGAAACGGCTTCGCTATTTTTCCAATCGTTCCAAGTCAATGAATATCACGTTTCATCACTACAAGAATGGTTTCAAAAAACTAAAAAGGAAGTGACAGTATCATGAGTACAGTATCGGTAAATACGAATTTAAAAGGAAAAGATTTGCTTACGCTTAAAGATTTATCATCAGACGATATTATGTCACTTTTAGAAAGCGCCATTGAGCTGAAAGAAAAGCATAAAAATGGTGAAATCGTCACATCGTTAAAAGGAAAAACGCTGGGGCTCATTTTTGAAAAATCTTCAACAAGAACAAGAGTCTCATTTGAAGCGGGAATGATGCAGCTTGGAGGAAACGCCCTCTTTTTAAGCAGCCAGGATTTACAAATTGGACGCGGAGAAACGATTGGTGATACAGCACGCGTACTATCTGAATTCATCGATGCTATCATGATTCGTACGTTTGAACATAGCAAGATCGAAGAGCTTGCAGATTACGCATCCATTCCCGTTATTAATGGTTTGACAGATGATTATCATCCTTGTCAGGCTCTAGCTGATTTATTAACGATTTACGAGCACAAGAAATCATTTGATGGGCTAAAAGTAGCTTATGTTGGAGACGGAAATAATGTAGCGCATTCCTTAATGATTGCATGTGCAAAAATGGGAATAGATATTTCAATTGGATGCCCTGACGGATATGAGCCAAAAGACTTTGTAACAGCTTATGTTAATGAAGTAGCTGCTAAAACGGGTGCGAAGGTTACGATTACAAAAGATCCTGTAGAGGCTGTAAAAAATGCCGATGCTATTTATGCAGACGTGTGGACAAGTATGGGACAGGAAGAAGAAGCACAGCAGCGCTTGAAAATATTTGCTCCTTATCAAGTAAATGAAGAGCTAGCTGCCCATGCGAAGTCAGACTATTTATTTCTCCACTGCTTGCCTGCGCATCGTGAAGAAGAAGTGACAGCAAGCATTATTGACGGACCAAATTCGGTTGTTTTCCAGCAGGCTGGAAATCGTATGCATGTACAAAAGGCCTTGCTTCAAGCAATTTTAGGCTAAGAAAAAAACCTTTCTGAGAATATCAGAAAGGTTTTTTTGTTTAAAGGGAATTAATTGTGGGAACACCAGTTGTATACTAAACAGAACGAAAGGTGATTTATGATGAAAGTATTAGTTGTTGGAGCAAACGGAACAACGGGAAAACAAGTGGTAGAAAAAGTCGCAAACAGCAAGCAGCATGAAGCTTATGCGATGATTCGCGACGAAAAACAAGCAGACGCTTTAAAAAAGCTGGGCGCTAACGTTGTACTTGGTGACTTGGAGCAAGATGTTTCAGATGCTTTAAGAGGTATGGATGCTGTCATATTTGCAGCAGGTTCTGGAGGACATACGGGAGACGAAAAAACAATCGCTGTGGATCAAAACGGTGCTAAAAATATCATTGATGAAGCAAAAAATCAAGGTGTGAAGCGCTTTGTTATGTTAAGTTCAATGGGAACAGATGCACCTGAACAAGGACCAGAAGGCTTACAACTTTACCTGCGTGCTAAAGCGATAGCGGATGAATACTTAAAGCAGTCTAATCTGCAATATACAATTGTACGACCAGGAACTTTATCGAATGATTCAGCTACTGGAAAAATTGATATCAATAATGATATTGAAGATAAATCTCAGACGATTCCTCGAGCAGATGTAGCAACCGTGCTTGTAGAATGCCTAAACGAAGAAGCTACGATAGGAAAAACGTTTGAAATGTTAGCCGGAGAAACTGAAATTGAACAAGCTATTAAATTTACTCATTGATACAAAAGGGCAGATCTAAAGGTCTGCTCTTTTCTGTTCTGTTCCTAATATGAAAACATCTCCATTATGAAACGGAAATCTTAAGGGAATAGTATAGGAGAACATTTCATTTCAGGAATGAGGAGGCAGGACAATGGGACAAAATCGTCATTTCACACCGGGTCAAAAAGCTCCTAATAACGGAGTGTATATTGAAATTGGTGAAACAGGAAGCAACGTAAATAATCCTCAAAAGGTTAAATTAAAAGCAGGAGAGCGTTTTCCAGAGACGGCAAACGATGACCGCCACTGGACATACATGCGCAAGCCTTAAATAGTAAAAAAATAAAGAAGCCATTCTAAATTGAATGGCTTTACTTGTTTTCCCATTGCTGGGTATAATGAAATAAAGGTCAATAAAGGTCAAATGTATCGAAGGAGGATGTTCAATGGACATAAATAAAATGACCCAAAAATTGCAAGAAGGCGTGATGGAAGCGCAGTCCGAAGCTATTAAACGAAATCAGCAGGAAGTGGATATTGCTCATTTGCTTTATACGCTTATTCATCAGCAAGATGGTATTGCTCCTCGCATATTAGATCATTTACATATAGATCATCAATCTTTTCAGCAGCAGGTAAATCAACTGCTTGCGAAAAAACCTGCTGTTACAGGAAGTGGAGCTGAAGTAGGGAAAGTTTATATTACAAATAAACTCCAGCAGCTGTTTGTCAAAGCTCAAGAAGAAGCATCTCGTCTGCAAGATGATTATGTTTCAGTTGAGCACATCTTTTTAGCCTTAGCACAGGAACCGTCTTCTAGTGAATATGGCAAGTTATTTTCAAGTCACGGTATAACAAAAAAAGCTTTGCAAGATGTGCTTACTAGCCTTCGAGGAAATCAGCGAATTACAAGTCAAAATCCGGAAGTTACATATGAAGCGTTAGCTAAATATGGAAGAGACTTAGTGGCAGAAGTAAGAGCAGGGAACATTGATCCAGTCATTGGACGAGACGGAGAAATTCGCCGCGTTATCCGCATTTTATCGCGAAAAACAAAAAACAATCCAGTTTTGATTGGAGAACCTGGCGTTGGTAAAACAGCGATTGTTGAAGGTCTAGCACAGCGAATTGTTCGTAGAGATGTGCCTGAAGGATTAAAAGATAAAACCATCTTCTCATTAGATATGGGAGCTTTAGTAGCAGGAGCGAAGTTCAGAGGCGAATTTGAAGAGCGTTTAAAAGCTGTTCTTCAAGAAGTGAAGAAAAGCAACGGTCAAATTCTTTTATTTATTGACGAACTTCATACAATCGTTGGAGCAGGTCGTACGGACGGAGCGATGGATGCAGGGAATATTTTAAAACCAATGCTTGCTAGAGGAGAACTTCACTGTATAGGAGCTACAACTCTTGATGAGTATCGTCAGTATATTGAAAAAGATCCAGCTCTTGAAAGACGCTTTCAACAGGTGCTGGTTGAAGAACCTTCAGTAGAAGATACAATCTCTATCTTACGTGGTTTAAAAGAACGATTTGAAATTCATCACGGTGTAAATATTCATGACCGGGCGATTGTTTCAGCAGCGGTTATGTCGGATCGTTATATCTCAGATCGCTTTTTACCTGATAAAGCAATTGATTTAATTGATGAAGCATGCGCAACTATTCGAACAGAAATGGATTCGATGCCATCAGAATTAGATGAAGTAACGCGACGTGTCATGCAGCTTGAAATTGAAGAAGCGGCATTAAGTAAAGAAACAGATCAAGCAAGCATCACAAGGTTAGAGGCAATTCGAAAAGAAGTCTCTGATTTAAAAGAACGTGCAGATACAATGAAGCTGCAGTGGGAAAAAGAAAAGCAGTCGATTCAAACGGTGCAAGATGTCCGGGAGCAGCTTGAAAAAGCGAAGCGAGACCTAGAAGAAGCTGAAGGGAAATATGATTTAAATAAAGCAGCCGAACTTCGCCACGGACGCATTCCAGCTCTTGAAAAAGAACTAAAACAGCTGGAAGAAACAGCTGCTGAAAAAGCACAAGAAAACCGTTTGTTAAGAGAAGAGGTAACGGAAGAAGAAATTGCTGAAATTGTAGGAAGATGGACGGGAATTCCGGTGTCGAAACTAGTTGAAGGAGAAAGAGAAAAGCTGTTGAAGCTTGAGTCAATTTTACAGCAGCGTGTGATTGGACAGAACGAAGCCGTATCCTTAGTTACAGATGCTGTGATTCGCGCAAGGGCAGGCATTAAAGACCCGAACCGCCCAATTGGATCATTTATTTTCCTAGGACCTACCGGAGTAGGAAAAACGGAGCTAGCCAAAACGTTGGCACATTCGTTATTTGACAGTGAAGAACAAATGGTTCGTATTGATATGTCTGAATACATGGAAAAGCATGCGGTCTCTAGGCTTATAGGAGCGCCTCCTGGCTATGTAGGGTATGAAGAAGGCGGACAGCTAACGGAAGCGGTGAGACGCAAGCCTTATTCAGTCGTTTTGTTAGATGAAATTGAAAAAGCTCATCCCGAAGTATTTAACGTGCTCCTTCAAATACTAGATGATGGAAGAGCAACAGATTCAAAAGGAAAAGTCATTGATTTTAAAAATACAGTCATTATTATGACGTCAAATATTGGTTCTCAATTTTTATTAGATGGTTTAACAAGTGAAGGCGAGATTAATGAAAAAGCCAGAGAGCAAGTGATGGCTCAATTAAGACAGCATTTTCGCCCAGAATTTTTAAATCGAGTAGACGACACGATTTTATTCAAACCGCTAACTGTTCATGAAGTAAAGGGAATTATTGATAAGCTATTGCTTCAGCTTGAAAAGCGTTTATCCGATCGTCATATTTCGTTAATGTTAACAGAAGAAGCAAAAAATCATATTGCAGCCTCCGGGTTTGATCCGGTATACGGAGCGCGCCCTTTAAAAAGGTTTATTCAAAAATATATTGAAACAAAAATTGCCAGAGAATTAATTGCAGGGCAAATTGAAGATTATAGTCAAGTGACAGTTGATGTAAAAGATGATGAGTTTGTTGTCAGCGTATAAGTTTTCTCAAAAGGCCATTCATGATAATTTGAATGGTCTTTTTTTGCTATTAAGAGCAGCATCCCTTTTAAAATAAATAAAAAAAAATACGTGAGAGCTAAGCGTAAAAACTTATTCAGTTTTAGGTTGTAGAATATATCTAATTCATTTATGATAATACAAAATGGGCAAAGGAGCATGAATGAGCACATGAAGGACCGTATAGAGCTTATATATGACGAAGCATACGATTTTATAGATCAGGCATTAACTAAAATAAGAGCGCTGGATAAAAATGATCTTCAAGCTGAAAATGAAGAAGTGCAGGAAAAGGCAGAACGGACAGAGTTTGCACTTCAAGCTGCACGAGATATTTTAGAAAATATGATTATCCCGGGTAAAAAATTGACTTTTATTTACGAAAAAGGTTCTGTGGTAGTAGAAATTCCCGATAAAAAATAAAAACGACTTCCTTTTATGGAAGTCGTTTTTATTTTGGTAATGCAAAGTGTTCATCAATGGATGCATCACTTTTTCGATACTGCCCGGGTGTCATATTGGTTGTTTTGCGAAATACTTTTGTTAAATAATTGGCATTTGCATAGCCGACGTTTTCAGCAATTTCTTCGATTGAATACTTGGTTTGATGCAATAGCTCGGCCGCTTTTTGAATGCGAAGCTTCGTTAAATATTGAATCGGCGTAATCCCTGTTGTTTGTTTGAATAACCGGCTAAAATGATAGCGAGATAAATGAGCTGCATCTGCCATTTCATCCGGACCGATTTCTTCATGATAATGATTGCGGGCAAATAAAATAGAGCTAATGATACTTTCAGGCCAATCCTCTGTAAAACTGTCCATGCTTTTAATATATTGATACAGCTCCATTACAAAGCGGTAAGATAAGCTTGAGGCATGAAATGGATCTGCTATATGTTTTTCACTTGCCCTCTTATATATCTGAGCAAGCAGCTGAACAGGTGCTGATTCAGGGTGAAATCGAATTACAGGGGAGTGGGTTGACTGAATATAATCCCAGCATTTTTGTACTTCATCTCCGTATAATGTAAGAAAAATAAACTCCCAGTTTTCACTTTCCTTTGGTAAGTAATAGCGATAATTTCCAGGTATATTGACGATGAATGCTTTTCCAGCATCCACTTTATATTCTTGTCCATCTATTTCAATCATCCCGTACCCAGAAACCGTGTATTGAAAAATATATTTTCCTACATCTTTTCGCTGATTTCCGCTCCAGTTATAAAGGGGCGAGAAAACTTCATCCCATCCAACCGACCAGAGCTGCGCAACTTCGTTTGTGCGGGATTCTAAAAACCTGTATGCGTACGTTGAATATTCTTGAGCTTGGAAATGTGAGAGCAAATTTTCACCTTCTTTTTGAAATAAAGTAGTACTTAATTCTTACTTTAACGTAATCGCTTTCATTTTTCTATAATTTTTTGAAAATATCATGATTATTTTTAGTGAATGTCTCTAAATCTATTATTTTCTTATAATTTGCAAGTCAAGGCTCCCATGAAGATAACACCTTTTTGGCGCAAGAGCAGTTCATCATCAATTTAAAAGAATCATTTTTAAAGTGATAAGCAAAAAAGTACCGATTATCGATAGGAATTTTACCATTGAGGCAAGGAAAATTGGACTTTACAATGTACATATGAATCCGTTTCCAAAAAACTACTTAAAATAGGTGATAATAAATGCTGGAAAAATTAATCGAAGAGTTCAAACAAATATTTCATTCGTCAGAAGCTATTCGCTGCTTTTTTGCACCAGGGCGTGTCAATTTAATTGGAGAACATACTGATTATAATGGAGGGCATGTTTTTCCTTGTTCATTGAGTATAGGAACGTATGCGGTAGTACAAAAACGTCATGATCGAAAAATACGTATGTACTCTAAAAACTTCTCTGAAGCAGGCGTTATTGAATCCTCTTTAGAGCAATTAACGTACAAAACCGAGGATGATTGGGCTAATTATCCAAAAGGAGTAATGGACACCTTTAAAAAGCACGGATATGATCTTCCTTTTGGTTTTGATATCTTGTTTTTCGGCAACATTCCTAACGGAGCAGGGCTTTCATCGTCGGCATCAATTGAGTTAGTCACATGCGTACTTTTAAATAAAATTCTTGAATTGAATATTGATATGATGGACCTTGTAAAAATGGCGCAGCAAGCTGAAAATGAATTTATCGGCGTAAGCTGCGGGATTATGGATCAGTTTGCAATTGGAATGGGAAAAGAAAATCAAGCCGTATTGTTAAACTGCCAGACTCTTGAATACCAGTATAGCCCGCTGCAGTTAACAGATGCTGTGCTCGTTATTTCTAACACAAATAAGCGAAGAGGGCTGGCAGATTCAAAATATAATGAGCGCCGTATGGAGTGTGAAAGAGCACTATCAGATTTGCAAACTTCACTTTCCATTGATTCGCTTGGTGATTTAACGAAAGAACAATTTGAAAAGCACAAATCTTTAATACAAAACGAAGTAGATTGTAAGCGCGCTAAACATGCGGTATATGAAAATGAACGCACAAAAGAAGCGGTTGCTAAATTGCAAAACGGCGATTTAAAAGGATTTGGTCAATTGATGAATGAGTCGCACTGTTCGCTGCGAGATGACTATGAAGTAAGTGGAAAAGAATTAGATGCTCTTGTAGAAGCAGCCTGGTTGCAAGAAGGTGTGATTGGATCACGCATGACGGGTGCAGGCTTTGGCGGCTGTACAATCAGTATCGTAAAAAAAGCACAGGTTGATAGATTTATTGAGGAAGTAAAAGACGCTTATTATAAGCAAACGAGTTTAGAAGCTGGATTTTATGTGGTTACGGTTGGAGAAGGAGCGCGTGAACTCACATTAGAAGCAGTATAAGAGAAAACAGATAGAGAAAGGAACGAGTGTATGTCAGTCAACATTCATGAAGAAATCACCCGACTTATTCAATATGGTTTACAAAAGAATCTAGTAACAAAATGGGATATAGATGTGGTGAGAAATAAACTGCTGGAAGTGTTAGAACTCGACGAATGTATTACGGTAGAAGTTAAAGAAGAACGTTTGGAACATCCAGCTGCTATTTTAGATAACATGCTTGATTGGGCTGCCGAAAACAATCGAATCGCCGATAATTCTATCACATATAGAGATTTATTCGATACCAAAATAATGGGATGCTTTGCAAGCATGCCTTCAGAGGTTAATCGAACCTTTTACGATCACTATCAGCAAAACCCTCAAAAAGCCACAAGCTATTATTATAAGCTGTCAAAAGACATTCACTATATTCGCAGAGATCGAATTGCTAAAAACGAAAGATGGGTAACAAACACTGACTTTGGAGAACTTGAAATTACTATCAACTTATCTAAGCCGGAAAAAGATCCAAAAGCAATTGCAGCAAGCAAATCACTGAAAGAAAGCAACTACCCGCTATGCCTGCTCTGTAAAGAAAATGCTGGCTATGCAGGCCGCATTAACCACCCAGCTCGCCAAAATCACCGGATTATCCCTGTGGAATTGCAGGAAGAGCTGTGGTACATGCAGTTTTCACCTTACGTTTATTATAATGAACATGCCATTGTTTTTGCGAGTGAGCATACACCTATGCATATTTCAAAGCAAACGTTTAAGCGGCTGCTTGCCTTCGTTGAACAATTCCCACATTATTTTTTAGGGTCAAATGCAGATTTACCCATCGTAGGAGGATCTATTTTAACGCATGATCACTTTCAAGGAGGCTATCATGAGTTTCCTATGGCTAAAGCAAGAATAAATAAATCGTTCTCTCTTGAAGCGCATCCAAACGTGAAAGCTGGAATTGTTCATTGGCCAATGTCGGTCGTTCGTCTTCAAAGTTCGCACCTTGCACCATTAGTGGAAGCAGCGGATTTCATTTTGAAGAAATGGAAATCATATAGTGATCAAAGTGCTGGTATTTTAGCTTTTACAGATCAAACTCCTCACAATACGGTCACGCCTATTGCTAGGAAAAGAGGGGATTTGTACGAATTAGATTTAGTACTGCGAAACAATCGAACAAACAGCAAGCATCCAGATGGCATTTATCATCCGCATGCAGAAGTTCATCATATCAAAAAAGAGAACATAGGTTTAATTGAAGTAATGGGGCTTGCGGTTTTACCCGGTCGTTTGAAAGACGAAATGAGTCTAGTGGCCAAAGGGTTAGTTCAGAATAACCTGAGTGAAGTAGCCAGCAGGCATGATCAAGTGAAAAAACACGTGAAGTGGGCTGAACACATCAAGAAAAAATATCCGCATATTGAAGTGGAAAATGTCCAAAGCATTCTTCAACAAGAGCTCGGTTTGATCTTTGCGACTATTTTAGAGCATGCAGGTGTGTTTAAACAAACTGCTGAAGGGCAGCTCGCATTCAGTCGTTTTATGAATTCGTTAAATGAAGCGTAAATCATTAATAAAAACAGGCAGCTCGTAATGAGCTGCCTGTCTTTATACAGTTAGGGCATGCTGTTTTAAAAGGGTATACAGAGCCTGTGTTCCTTTATTATCCTGGCCTTGTTTTTCGAGCTGTTCATAAAGCGATTTTGCTAATTTTAGCCCGGGTGTATACAGCTCCATTTCTTCAGCTGATTCAATGGCAATCTTCATATCTTTAATGAAGTGTTTAATATAAAAGCCTGGTTCGAAGTCTCCTTTAATCATGCGAGGAGCTAAATTGCTTAACGACCAGCTTCCCGCTGCGCCTGTTTCAATACTTTTTAGAACGGTATTCGGATCTAATCCGGCTTTTTCAGCATAAAGTATCGCTTCGCAGACACCCATCATATTAGAGGCAATAGCAATTTGATTGCACATTTTTGTATGTTGACCAGCACCGGCGCTTCCTTGAAGAACGATATTTGTCCCCATTTTTTCAAGAATAGGCGTAACGGCAGAGAATGCTTCAGAATCGCCTCCTACCATAATAGCTAAGGTTGCTTTCTGAGCCCCAATATCTCCTCCTGAAACAGGAGCGTCAAGCGCATGAATGTGCTTCTCTTTTGCTGCTTGATAAATCTCACGAGCAAGTATAGGGCTTGATGTCGTCATATCAATTGTATAGCAGCCTTTCTTTGCATTATGTATAATGCCGTCTTTTCCTAAATAAATCTCTTTTACATCGTGAGGATAGCCTACCATGGTGATAATAACATCAGATTGTTCGGCCACTTCTTGAACGGTTTCTTTCCATTTGGCCCCTTTTTCAAGTAGTGCTTGAGCACGAGTTTTTGTTCGTGTATAAACAAGGACTTCATATCCTGCGTCAATTAAATGCCCGGCCATGCTTTGACCCATAACGCCTGTTCCGATAAAACCAATTTTTTCTTTAGTCACAGCAGTATTCACTCCTAAAGTTAATAGTTTGATTATTCTAAAATTATATAGTTAAAGTTTGGGATAATCAATGATTCCGACTATATATAGATAGAGAAAAGCACTCTCAGTCCTATGTCTTGAATACGAGGTAAGGAAAGAAAGTACTGAGAAGAACCTATGCCAAAAAATAAAAAAAGCGCTGGCTTTACAGCCAACACTTTTTAGTGTTGATTATTTGCTGGTTTATTCGGTACACCCAGTTCTCCAATCAAAATTACAACTAGCGTGAAAACTACTCCAAGGATGGAAGCGGTTGCGAAACTGTAAGTACCGCCCGTCATTGCAGAGATTACGTACACTGCCATATTCATTAGTAAAAAGCCCCAAACAAAAGCCATTACGACACGCATTCTATTCACCTCGTTTACAGTACAGTTTGATTTCATTTTAGCATATAGCAGTCAAATAAGAAATTGAATTTTTTATGAATAAATAAGGGGCGTGCTCCCATGCAGAAACAAAAGAGCAATAAGTCAGAAATAGGCATTATTCTAGTGCGCTTTTTTATGGTTCTATCATACACTGTATGGAACAACTAGTAAGTTACGGAGGAAGAGCTATGATACATCGACGCTTTTTTAGCTTAGATACGCAATGGAATGTCGTACATGTCCCTGAACGACCGAATGGTTTCGGTGTGTTAGTATTGGGTGATAAAGATCATTTTGTTGAAAGTTCAACTAGCTTATGGATTCAGCACGGCGGAAGGTCACAGCTGTTGCAATGTTTACAAGATGAAGGATACACAGTATTTTATTCCAATTTATATGGCCGGCATTGGGGGTCTCCTGAAGCATATCACCTTGCAAAACAACTTTATCATTTAGTAATGAAACAAGAAATTTTAAATAAACGAATTCATATTTTAGCTGAAGGAATGGGGGCTCTGTTAGCGCTGCAGCTAATGGAAAATGACGGGAATACGTTCATTCGATCAGCTGGTTTACTAAATCCGTGTATTGATCTTCATACGCATGCAGAACATGAAAAAAACAATAAATTCTTTTATAAACAATTCACGAAGGACTTGACTCAAGCTTATAAAGTGGAGCGGAAGCAAGTATCAAAGCTAATTAAGGAGTACCCTTCCGTTACGGAATTAAAATCAACGCTGCCCGTGAAGATATGGACCGCGCCTAATGCCTCTACTCATTATCCAATTGCACACAGTAAAAAATATGAACTACATCGTGAAGAACTTCACTCTCCGATTATGCTTTCACTTTATTTGCCTGAAAAAAACTATTTATTTGAACGGTCCCTTCTCCAATTTTATAAACAGCATGAAAAAGTGTTATAAGCAAAGCTTCTATGATTATACATATCATAGGGGCTTTTTGTATAAGAGATAAAAGGAAAAAGAGAGTTCATGATGTTTTTACGGATGAACTACTTTGAAATAAGGAATGAGTACTCTCTATAACTATAGGGCTTTAAGTTTTTGTTTAATAAATGATGAATGAAGAATTGGAGGAAGCGATATGGGAAATGTAGTAGTAATAGGGGCAAACCGCTTTATTGGTTTTCATTTATGTATGACTTTTTTAGACGAAGGTACAGAAGTAAAAGGATATACACATTCTGCTCATAAAGAAGAAGATGATTTGCAGGAAGAGATGAAATTTTTCTTAGGGCGAAACGCTAATTATGTATCGACTGAAGTAGGCGATTCATTAGATATGATTACCTCAGAAACGGATATTGTCTACTTCACGTATTTCGATGGAGGAGATTTTTATCATCCTGATTTTTTAAGACAAGAAATGCAAAAAGCGCAGCAAGTACTCATTCAAGCACTTAATAAATGCCGTCAATTCAACATTCGATTTGTGTTTGTTTCTACCATGCGCGTATTTGGAGACCAGCAGCGAAAGATTGAAGAAACAACGATTCCAGAACCGGACAGTAGTGAAGGAAGGCTATACGTTCATTTTGAGCGAATGATAGAAAAATATAAAGATGATGGATGGCCCATTATGATTGTCAGAACGCCCACTCTTTACGGACCTTGGCAGCCTTTGTCAATGTGCTATTCTAAAAATATTGCCGGGTACGAGGAAGCTTTTACCATTATGGAAGGCACGGATTTTATTATTTATATTGAAGACGCCGTCAGTGCACTCAGACGCTGTAAAACTGGTGCATATTCATATGAAGTGGTTCATTTAGTTGAAGAAAAATTACAGCCTTGGAGCGCTGGAGCAAACATTACTCATATGGAGGTGAAGGAAGAAGCGGCTCAAGAAAAATATGAAATCAGCAGGAAAGCGAAAGAACTGCTACATTTTTCTTCCAAAGTAACGGCTAAAGAAGGCATTTACCTGCAAAAAAAACATATGAGAACATTCTTTTTACCTCTTCATTAAAGGAGAAAGTTGTACTTATAGAATAGATTCGCTAATATAAGGAGGAATAAATGTTTTTAATAAAGGAGATTTCACTATGGAAGAGCAAAATATGCAATTCATGCAAATTGCAATGAAGTACTTGCCAGAAGCAAAGCAGATTTTAGATGAAACAGGCGTTGAGTTATCAATGGAACACGTACAGCCGGTATTGACATTACTGACAAAAGTAATGAACGACGCCTATGAGCTTGGCAAGCAAGATGCATTAGCTGAAAATGAAAACAACTAAAGAAAACAGCTCGGTAGAATCCGAGCTGTTATTTTTGTTTGTAAAATAAATCGACTAAAGGGGCAAACTGTTTAAGAAGAGGAGCTAGTTCTTCAACGGCGAGTACAATTTCATCGATTTGTTTGAATAATCTTTCCCACTCCTCTCGCTCTCTTTCTTCTCTTGATTTTCTGCGCCCAGCTCCAAACATAAAATCAGAAAAAGCTTCATTTCTTTGTCTTCTTGCCATGATACTCATTCCTTTCACTATTTTAATGGTGGGTAAGTTCTTACCTAATGTCCCATACTAGAGTAAGAGGGACCCGTATGATTACTATATGTAGCATGATAGATACCTGAGTAGGACGAACACCCATATAGACAAAAAATAAAAAATGAAGTAAAATTAGTACCAACTCATAATAATTGATTATATAATCGGTAAATGAAATGACAGATATAGGTTTTATAGGAATATAAGCCTTTTATTTAAAGGAGAGGTTGATATGAACGCTGGTGTTCTAGGAATTGGACGTTATGTACCAGAGAAAGTTGTAACAAATTTAGATCTTGAAAAAGTAATGGATACATCAGATGAGTGGATTCGTACGCGCACAGGTATTCAAGAGCGCCGAATTGCAGCCGATAACGAGGACACATCTGATTTAGCTTATAAAGCAGCAGTTGAAGCTTTACATAAAGCTAACGTCGAGGCAGAAGATATTGACATGATCATTGTTGCTACGGTAACGCCAGATCAACCGTTTCCTACAGTATCATGTATGCTGCAAGAAAAATTGGGAGCAAAAAAAGCAGCTTCTTACGATGTGAGTGCAGCATGTGCAGGATTTATGTACGGCATGATTACAGCTAAGCAATTTATTGAAACTAATGCTTACAAGCATATATTAGTGGTCGGTGTAGAAAAGCTTTCTAAGATTACAGATTGGGACGACCGTAACACGGCTGTTTTATTCGGAGACGGAGCAGGTGCAGTTGTAATGGGACCTGTGTCAGAAGGACGAGGTATTTTATCCTTTGAACTAGGATCCGACGGTACAGGAGGCAAGCACTTGTATCAAAACGAGCTTGATCATATTGTCATGAACGGACGTGAAGTATTTAAGTTTGCTGTTCGACAAATGGGGGAATCTGCTGTTAATGTAATTGAAAAAGCAGGTTTAACAAAAGAGGATGTTGATTTTCTTGTACCTCATCAAGCGAATATTCGTATTATGGAAGCTGCAAGACAGCGATTAGACTTGCCTGAAGAAAAAATGTCTAAAACAATCCAATACTACGGCAATACATCAGCAGCATCGATTCCAATTTCAATTGTTCATGAGCTTGAAGCAGGGAAAATTCAAGACGATGATTTAATTGTAATGGTTGGCTTCGGAGGCGGCTTAACATGGGGAGCTATTGCCATTAGATGGGGAAAATAACACTACATTTTTAAAGCAACTGAAGGAGATGAATGTACGATGAATAAAAAACGTGTAGTTGTAACAGGACTTGGTGGGCTTACACCAATTGGAAATGACGTAGAAACAGCTTGGAAAAACGCAGTAGCAGGCGTGTCTGGCGTTGGTCCTTTAACAAGACTAGATGCAGATGAATTTCCTGCTAAAGTAGCGGCTGAAGTAAAAGATTTTAACGTGGAAGATTTTATTGACCGCAAAGAGGCTCGTAAGATGGATCGCTTTACTCAATATGCGATGGTAGCTGCATTGGCGGCTGTTAAAGATGCGAATTTGACTATTACGGAAGAGATTGCTCCAAACGTCGGGGTTTGGATTGGATCTGGAATTGGCGGTATGGAAACGTTTGAAAATCAATATTCAACGTTATTAGAAAAAGGTGCCCGCCGTGTAAGTCCATTCTTTATTCCGATGATGATTCCTGATATGGCAACAGGACAAGTTTCTATTGCTTTAGGGGCGAAAGGCGTGAACTCTTGTACGGTAACGGCGTGTGCAACAGGTACAAACTCTATTGGTGATGCATTTAAAGTCATTCAACGCGGAGATGCAGACGTGATGGTGACGGGCGGTACGGAAGCACCAATCACGCGTTTATCTATTGCTGGTTTCTGTGCGAATAAAGCACTTTCTACAAATCCAGATCCTGCAACAGCATCTCGTCCGTTTGATAAAGACCGCGACGGCTTCGTTATGGGAGAAGGTGCGGGTGTTATTGTGCTTGAAGAGCTTGAACATGCATTAGCACGCGGCGCACGTATTTATGCTGAAATTGTGGGCTATGGTTCAACAGGAGATGCTCATCATATCACAGCGCCAGCTCCAGGAGGAGAAGGCGGCGTTCGTGCAATGCGTCATGCGATTGAAGATGCAGGTCTACAGCCAAGTGATATTGATTACATCAATGCTCACGGTACAAGTACAGGGTACAACGATAAATTTGAAACGATGGCTATTAAAGAAGTATTTGGTGACCACGCTCAAAAAGTAGCAATTAGTTCAACAAAGTCAATGACTGGCCACTTGCTAGGAGCTGCTGGTGGAGTAGAAGCTATTTTTAGTGTGAAAGCAATTCAAGACGGTATTCTTCCTCCAACAATTAACTATCAAACACCCGATGAAGAGTGCGATTTAGACTACATTCCAAACAAAGCGCGTAAGCAAGAAGTAAAAGCGGTGCTAAGCAACTCACTTGGATTTGGCGGTCACAATGCAACAATCATCTTTAAAAAGTACGAAGCATAATGAAAAATTCTAGGCTGACGCCTAGAATTTTTTTTATTTTTAATAACCAAAAGAGTAGCTGTGAACATATCATGAAACAAAAGGATGAAGAAAGAGAGGGGAAAACATGCCGATTGTTTCAACTTCTACTTGGACGGAGCCGAAAGAAATAAGCCGTTATCTTGCGCGCTATTTTAAGAAATTAAAAGAAAAAGAATATATGGAATTACTTTTTAACTATGGAATGTGTCCGCCTTCTTTAATGTTTATAAAAGAATTAGAAGAAATGAAGAAAAGGCAGGTTTGGAAGAAAGTAAAAGCACATTATGAAAAGCTTAAAAAAGCATGGAATGGGCCGGATGTAGCGGTGCTAGTGCTTCCAAGCAATCCTCGAAATCGAAAAATGCAGCGTGAATTTAACGGAAGAGCAGGTGTCGCTTTTACCGATAAATTATTTGTGTTTATGACAAGTCATACATCCGATGAAGAAATGTTAGCGGTGCTTACCCATGAATATCATCACGTTTGCAGGCTAAAAGCCATTAACAAATCTGATGAAACGATTACTTTGTTAGACGCTATGATGATGGAAGGGTTAGCTGAAAGAGCAGTGGAGGAATATTGTGGTAAAAAATATTTAGCCCCTTGGACAAATTATTATACCATTGAAGAAGCTAAAAAAATGTGGGAAAAGCATGTTAAACCTTATTACAATCTGCGCGCTGACGAAAAAAAATATGATCAACTGTTATTCGGCCAAAATTGGTATCCAGAAATGATGGGCTACAATATCGGTTATCATCTTGTTACTTCATGTATGAAGCCTCACACTTTAACTACTACCCAGCTGCTTCCTCTTAGTACCAATACTATCTTAAAAAAATCTGCGTTCCAACTGTAAAAAAATAAGTTCTATATACCCAAAATAAAAAATAGTAAATTTTATCCTGTTTTCAACAAAAAATTAGGAGGTTTATGCGTTAAAGTGCTGAAGAGATATTCAAAAATCATTATTTTAAAAATAAAAAATATAATTAATTTTCAAAATATATTGATTTTGTAATGAAATTGTAATAATATCTTATTCAAATATAACAATTTTTAGAAAAATGAGGTGTGCACTATAAATGGATAAAAAGCCCGTCGAATCAACACCTTTACTAGAAGTGAAAAATTTACAAACTGCTTTTTCCATTAATGATTCCTGGCATAATGCTGTGGACGACGTGTCGTTTCAAGTCGGACGAAAGCGAATTGTAGGAGTTGTAGGAGAATCTGGCTGTGGAAAAAGCGTATTGTCTTTATCCGTTATTGGGCTATTACCTAAAGTAAATAGTCAAATTAGAAGCGGAAGCGTTGTATTTAACGGAAAGAATCTTACACACTTATCAGAAGATGAGATGAATGATGTT
Source organism: Priestia sp. USM5 (assembly GCF_058323215.1). Taxonomy (NCBI): domain Bacteria; kingdom Bacillati; phylum Bacillota; class Bacilli; order Caryophanales; family Bacillaceae; genus Priestia; species Priestia sp. USM5. The sequence continues at coordinate 3,961,140 of NZ_JBSGKN010000001.1, read as the reverse complement.
CGGGGAAAAGACATCTCAATGATTTTCCAAGAACCGATGACATCTCTCAATCCTGTTTTAACCATTGGGTATCAGCTGCAGGAAGTATTGTTTAACCATATGAATATATCGAAAGCGGAAGCGCGTGAAAAAAGCATTGCGCTTTTAAAAAGCGTTGGTATTTCGAGATCCGAAAAGCTCATCGATGAATATCCGCATCAGCTATCGGGAGGAATGAGACAGCGCGTCATGATTGCCATGGCGGTAGCTTGTCAGCCTAAACTTTTAATTGCGGATGAGCCGACAACCGCCCTGGATGTTACGGTTCAAGCTCAAATTTTAGAATTGTTAAAAGAAATTCAAGAAAGCAATGATATGTCTATTATTATGATTACTCATGATTTAGGAGTCGTTGCTGAGATGTGTGATGAAGTGATTGTCATGTATGGCGGGAAAATTGTTGAGCATACAGATGTTGATACGTTATTTTATGCCCCAAAACATCCGTACACGAAAGCTCTTCTTCACTCAATTCCACGCATGGAAGATGATGTAGAAGTATTAAATACGATCAAAGGAATTGTGCCTTCTCTTGTAAACATGCCGAGGACAGGCTGTCGTTTCGTTAACCGATGTCCTCATGCAATGGAAGACTGCAGTTCCGTTACGCCTGTTCTTCGCGAGGATTCACAGGGGCATGACGTCGCATGTCTGCTGTATGAAAACAGCTATCCGTCAAAAGGAGTGAAGACAAGCTAATGACTAAAGCAGTGAAAGATGTATTGCTAGAAGTTCAGCATTTAAAAACCTACTATCCTATTCACGGGGGATTTTTTCGAAAGAAAATTGGTGATGTAAAAGCAGTTGACGGTATTTCCTTTGCGATTCGAAAAGGAGAAACGCTCGGTCTGGTAGGAGAATCTGGCTGTGGAAAATCCACGGCAGGAAGGACGATTCTAAGACTGTTGGAACCAACTAGCGGAAAAATTATTTTCGATGGTAAAGATATCACAGAAGCAAGAGGAACTTCTCTCCGTAAAATTAGACAAGATTTCCAAATGGTTTTTCAAGATCCCTATGCTTCCCTCAATCCAATGCAAATGGTTGGAGATGTTATTTCTGAACCAATTCGGAATTTTACAGGAAAATCAACCAATCAATTAAAATCAGAAGTTATGAATCTACTTACAAAAGTAGGGTTACCGGAAGATGCATACTATAAATATCCTCACGAATTTTCCGGTGGACAGCGTCAGCGTATTGGAATTGCACGTGCACTTGCACTTCGTCCAAAACTTATTATTGCTGATGAACCGGTGTCGGCACTTGACGTTTCTGTCCAATCACAAGTTTTAAACCTTCTTAAAGAACTTCAACAAGAATTCGACCTAACCTTTTTATTTATTGCCCATGATTTGAGTGTTGTTAAACATATGAGTGACCGTATCGGTGTTATGTACCTAGGCGGTTTAGTGGAAATTGCTGATAAGAAAAGTCTATACGCAGAGCCGTTGCACCCTTATACGCAAGCGCTTGTATCGGCTATACCTGAACCAGATCCACGAAAGAAAAAACAGCGTATTATTTTACAGGGAGATGTGCCAAGTCCAATTGATCCGCCAAAAGGCTGTGCGTTTCATCCTCGCTGTATACATGCCATGGCAGAGTGCAGCCAAACGAAACCTGCCTTAAAGGAGGTGAGACCTGGCCATCAAGTAGCTTGCCATTTATATAACTCGTAAAAGCTACATACGAACAGATTATTAGTTAAATAGGGGGAACGTCATGATGAAAAAGAAATCGTTTTTATCACTTGTTTCCATTTTGCTTGTGCTATCGCTTTTTCTAGCGGCATGCAGCGGTGGAAGCAGTTCTTCATCTTCTAGTAATAAAGAAGGCGGAGAAGCAAAAACTGAAGGTGCAAAAACAGACAAGCCAAAAGATGGCGGAACGATTACGTATGGGATTGACGGAGCGCCGGAAGGGCTTTTTGAGTACGCATTGTATGGTAGTGCGTATGATAGCCAAATCTTAGAATTTATCAATGAAGGTCTTTTTACTTATGATAAGAAATTAAAAATTAAATCTGACTTAGCTACTTGGGACGTGAGTGGTGATAAACTAACTTACACGTTTAAATTAAAAAAGGGGATTAAGTGGCATAACGGAGATCCATTAACTGCAGATGATTTTAAATATACGTATGAAACGATTGCTGATAAAGACTATACAGGTCCACGCTATGTAAACGTTGAGCATATTAAAGGCGCTCAAGAATATCATGACGGCAAAGCGGATTCTATTTCCGGAGTTGAAGTGGTAGATCCGCAAACATTTAAAGTAACGTTTAAAGAAGTTCGTGTAAATAACTTAGACAATCTATGGCCGTATCCAATGCCGAAAAAGTACTATGAAGGAATTGCTGTAAAAGATCTTGCAGAGTCCAAACAAGTTCGTAAAGAGCCTATTGGTGTTGGACCATTTAAAGTGAAAAAAGTGGTAGCAAGTGAATATGTTCAGATGGAACGCAATGATGACTATTGGAAAGGTAAGCCTCATCTTGATGGCGTTGTTGTAAAAGTACTGGATCCATCTGTTTCCGCCGGAGCATTGAAAAAAGGCGATGTCGACATTATGGATGTTCGCCCAGCTGATTTAGGGCAAGTTGAAAAAGCAGAAAACTTAGACTTTTTGGAAGGGAAATCAACTAGTTATTCGTATATTGGTCTACGATTTGGACATCGTGATAAAAACGCTGGTAAAAACGTAGATGATTATGATAAGTTCAAAGATCTAAAACTTCGTCAAGCATTGCTTTACGCAATAGATAGAAAAGCAATGGTAAAAGCATTTATGAACGACAAAGCGGTTGTTTCTAACACAGTTATTCCCTCTGTATTCTGGATTGCTGCTGACCAAAAAGATTTAACAAAGTACAAGTATAGTCCAGAAAAAGCTAAGAAATTGTTAGCTGAAGCTGGTTATAAAGATAAGAATAATGACGGTTTTGTAGAAGATCCAAACGGAAAACCATTTACGATCTCATTTGGTCACTATGCTGGTCCAGCCAACTTCGAGGGTCGTGCGAAGGCTATTATGCAAGCATGGAATGATATTGGTATTAAAACAAAATTAGCAACGGGTTCACTTGTTGAATTTAACTTGTACAATGAAATGAAAGATAACGACGATAAGGCGTTAGAAGCGTTCTTCGGTTCTTGGGACACTGGTTCAGATCCAGATCCTACAGGATTATGGAGCTCTAATGCTGAATGGAACTATGGCCGTTGGGTAAATAAGGAATCTGATGAAATGCTTAAAGACGGTTTGAGTGAAAAATCATTTGATGATAAACACCGTAAAGATGTATATGTAAAATGGCAAAAATTCTTTAACGAGCAGCTGCCAGCACTTCCTTTATGGGAAAATATCAATATTTATGCTGTGAATAAGCGTGTGAAAAACGTAACTCTAGATCCATCAACGGTAGTTGTAGATCCGGAGAAATGGTCTGTAACGGAATAAGTATTTTACATGTAAAGGAGAGTCAACGATGCTGCAATACTCACTAAGACGTATTTTAGGGATGATTCCAATGTTGATTCTGATCTCCTTTGTTGTGTTTTCCCTGGCAAAAATGATGCCAGGGGACCCTTTTGGGGGAGAAATCAACCCCAGTAATACAGATCCAAAATACATTGAGGAAATGCGTGATAAGCTAGGATATAACGATCCTATCTACGTTCAATATTGGAACTGGGTAAAGGGAGTGGCACAAGGAGATTTAGGAAAGTCAACAACTCATAAGTTACCGACATTAGATATTATTTTAGAGCGTATGCCTAATACGATCTTTTTAGCTTTGACTTCGCTTTTGATTACGTATGTGTTTGCATTTATTTTAGGTATGTATGCAGGAAGAAAACCGTATACCTTAGCAGATAACTTTATTGCAGGATATAATTACTTTGCATTAGCGGTTCCATCGTTTATCGCAGGGATCGTAGGCATTTATTTATTTTCCTTTCAGTTAGGCTGGTTTCCGTTTAGCGGTTCTGTTGAAGTAGGATTAAAAGAGGGATCATGGGAATTTATTCAAAGTAGAATTCATCACGTTATATTACCTGCACTGATTCTTGGCTTGATGTCGACCGCGCAGTATACCCAATTTTTGCGCAATGATATTATTGAAAACAGTCGCAAAGATTTTGTGCGCACAGCTAGAGCAAAAGGAACAAAAGAATCTAAAATTTATAATGTTCATATCTTACGCAACTCAATGATTCCGCTTATTACGTTTTTAGGGTTTGATCTTGTAACAATCATTAGCGGTTCTATCATTACAGAGACAATCTTTACGTATCCAGGAATCGGAAAGTTGTTTGTTGACTCTGTAGCAACTCGTGACTACTCAGTTATGATGTCGCTTACAATGCTGTTTTCAATTTTAACACTAGTTGGGAATCTGGTTGCTGATTTGTTATACGGCGTAGCAGATCCGCGTATTCGTTTGGATTAGGAGGAGAAAGTATGGAAATTGTAACGAAAAAAGATGTACAGCCAGAAGTGAATATGAAAGCTCCTAAAAACCTTTCTCCATGGGCGATTGCGCGAAAGAAGTTTGTAAAAAATAAACTAGCCATGATAAGTTTGGCTTTCATGATTGTGATTACGCTTCTTGCCATTTTTGCACCGCTGCTTACAAAAGCAGATATTACACGTATCGACTATATGGCGATGAATGCAGCGCCTTCCAGTGAGCATTGGTTTGGAACGGATACAAATGGTCGAGACGTATTTGCACGTACATTGTATGGAGGAAGAACTTCGTTACTGATTGGAGTTGCTTGTACAACACTCGTTATTTTAATCGGAACTCTTATTGGTTCGATTGCGGGTTATTACGGAGGCAAAGTGGACCAATTCTTAATGCGTTTTACAGACTTTGTCTTAAACTTTCCGCTCATTGTTTTTGTTGTAGTGTTAAATACAATTCTAATTGGAAAAATCTCAGGCGTTTGGACGCTCATCCTAGTTGTTAGTTTCCTAAGCTGGGGAAGTACGGCCCGGCTGGTGCGAAGCAAAGTGTTGGCTGAAAAAGAAAATGAATATGTGCTTTCAGCTGTTTCCATTGGGTGCAGCCCGTTTAAAATCATCTTCAAACATTTGCTGCCAAATGTGTTTTCAACGATTGTGGTTCAAGCCAGTTTGCAGATGGCCATCCTTATCGTGTTTGAGTCAGCAATTAGCTTTATCGGTTTTGGCGTGCCGGCTGATACGCCGAGCTGGGGGAATATGCTGACAGAAGCAAGGGAATCAGATGTGCTGCAGAATAAGCCTTGGATGTGGGTTCCGCCAGGTTTAGCTATTACATTTACGATCCTGGCTATCAACTTCATTGGTGAAGGATTAAAAGATGCTTTAAATCCAAAATCTCTTCGTTAAAAATCTATCACAAAAGTGTGATAGATTTTTTTAGGTTTGTCAGACCTCCTGACAAACCTATTACTATAGAAGAAACTCGGATTTTTTCTGCTTATAGGGGTGGATATAGTTCATGAAGCCTGTAGCAATCATTAGCACTGGCGTTATGTCTGAGCTTCGAAATAAGTGCATTTGCATAATAACCAAAAACGAAGGTATTTTACAATTAATTTTTAGAAAAATAACATCATTTGGAATAAAAATTCCTTTCTCTGCCTATACTGATGGATAACAAACAGATAGTAAGTGAGGGGTAAATTATGCTATATCTTCATGATGTATGGGTTAATTGGTTTGAAGGCGAAGAAAACGGTTATAATGTGTGTCATTTCCATGAGTGGAGAAAAGACGATTGTGTAGAACTGCTCGATCAAGCACCGTTATTAAAAGTAAATCCGCTTTTATTTCATTACATTGAAAATGATCTTTCCGAGCTACCTCAACAACTACTACAAGATGTCTATCAGAAAGCATACATTCGGAAAAATCATGAGCGCACGCAGGTTGAATATTGTTTTATTGTTACAGATGGAACGAATATTTTAGCAATTGATACGATGGGCTATCATATCCCAATTCGAAAAAGCCGCTTAATTCCAAGACAAGAACAGTTAGTTTATGAGATGATTGCGGATCAAGAAGAGCTAGAATATAAGTTCAGTGAAGACGAGCTAACTAAAAAAGAGCATCATATTCTTTCGCCGTCTCCTGAAACGATGAGAGGGCTAACACGTAAAGAACGTCAGCTAAAACAGCTGTTATTTATGGCACTTGATCAGCTACATACAACAAAAAATACAGCTCAAATCCGCTACTGGTACACAGAGTGGAATCCAACGAAATACGAAGACATTCAAGAGATGCCGTTTCAAGACGTATGGAATCAGCTATACGATGAAACGAAGTCAGGGTGGTCACCGAAACATAAATTATTATGCGAGCGCTTAGTAAAAGGACAACCTTTCTTTGAAAAACTTTGGGAAATTGAACAAGAGCCAAAAGTGAATTGAAAAAACGACTGCATAGCAGTCGTTTTTTTTTTTAACGTTTACGGCCAATTCCCATTGCGTTTCGCATTTTGCGAAGCATTTTATTAGCCGTTGCATTTGCTTTATCGGCACCTTGATCTAAAATATCATCTAACTCGCTAGAATCAACTAATTCATAATATCTTTCTTGAATTGGAGCAAGTGCTTCAGCTACTACTTTAGCTGTGTCAGCTTTAAAGTCACCATAACCTTTGCCTTCGTACATTGCTTCAATGTCTTCGATTGATTTATTTGCTAGGATTGAATAAATGCTTAATAAGTTTGAAATACCTGGCTTATTTTCTTTATCGTAGCGAACAATACCTTCTGAATCCGTTACGGCACTTTTGATTTTCTTTTCAATCGTTTTAGCGTCATCCAAGAGCGTAATAAAAGCTTTTTGGTTTGGATCGGACTTGCTCATTTTTTTCGTAGGATCTTGAAGAGACATGACGCGTGCGCCCACTTTTGGAATACGTACTTCAGGAATAGTGAAGATATCATTGTATTTTTTGTTAAAGCGCTCAGCTAAGTCACGCGTTAATTCTAAGTGCTGCTTTTGATCTTCACCAACTGGAACCAAATCGGTGTTGTATAAAAGAATATCAGCTGCCATTAGTGGAGGATAAGTTAATAATCCTGCTGATACTGCTTCTTTTCCAGCGGACTTATCTTTAAACTGAGTCATACGCTCAAGTTCACCGATATACGCTACGCACTGTAACATCCATCCTGCTTCCGTGTGGGCGGGCACTTCTGATTGAATAAATAAAGTTGATTTTGCTGGATCAATTCCTACTGCTACATACAGAGCAGCAAGGCTGCGAATGTTTTTACGAAGTGCTAAACGGTCTTGAGGCGCTGTAATTGCATGCTGATCTACAATACAAAAATGACAGTTATAGTCATGTTGAAGTTCAACAAATTGCTTCATCGCTCCAATGTAGTTACCTAAAGTGATTGTACCGCTTGGTTGAATACCTGAAAAAATTGTTTTCATCAAATCTTCCTTTCATCTGCACATATATGATGCTAGTTTACGTATACAACATAAAAAGGCCCATCCGCTCCTAGCATAAGCTAGGGGCGAATGGACCGCGTTGCCACCCTAATTAGCACACATTATTGTGAACTATCTTTATTCATGTAACGTTGAGATCAACGTTCAAGCTTTGCACTTGAAAGCTCCAAAGTCCATTCTGCAGGTTTCAATGTTTGTTCTCACCAGCCACAAACTCTCTAAAAATGAAAATTCTGCATACTACTCTTTTTCACAGCTTTAATTATATAGTTATTCGTTATTATAACGCGAAAAAGCAGGAATTTAAACATCTTATCGCTAAAAAGTTTTATAAGACAATTTACTGGAATTTTTCTTCGGCAAAAAAAGACAAGAACCTTTTAATTAAAGCATTTCTTGATGAAAATTTGGTGGAGGATTTGGTAAAAATCTTTTATTTAGTATTTCTAATGCCTTTGTAATACTATTGTAATACCTATACTACAAAAAAGATTTTAGACGTCTGACAAGTAGGCACAATCCTTATAAGATAAGGTTTTTTCCCTCATGACAAAAAAATACCATTAAATAATAGTATTGCAATAAATTTTTAAAATATTTATAATAGGCGTAACAAACATATTTTTTACAAAGGTATTACAATTTCTTAATTTTTCAGAAAAAACAAAATAGCCAATGTTTTGTTTCAATTAGCGAATTTTGTAATGAATGAGTCTTCTACATATTAAGCGCATACATTGGATTTACAGCATGTAAACAATTGATGACAGTTTCATAGGGTAGAAGAATAATTTTGCAGTGAGGTCTTTAGCACTCTACTACGTGAAAAAATAACTGATTATTTTGTATTGAAAGAGGATTAAGAAATTAGTGCATATCAAAAAAATATGGTTGCCACACAAACAAAATTTAATAGGGGGTAACACGCAATGAAGAAAAGGTTGTCAATTCTTTTCAGTTTGCTGCTTGTAATGAGCTTGTTTTTAGCTGCATGTGGATTTAACAAAGAATCTGGTGGCAGTGAAAATGCTAGCAGTGATGGCGGCGACAAGAAAAAAGAGCAAGAGCTTCGCGTAAACATTAAAACTGAGCCTTTCTCACTGAACCCAGGCTTAGCTAATGATTCAACGTCATCAAACGTATTATTACAAACATTTGAAGGTTTAACTCGTATTGGTAAAGATGGGAAACCTGAAAATGCCATGGCGAAAGATGTAAAGGTCAGCGATGATCAAACTAAATATACGTTTACGATTCGCGACGATGCAAAATGGTCAAATGGTGACCCTGTAACAGCAAAAGATTTCGAATATGCATGGAAATGGGCGTTAGATCCTAAAAACGAATCTCAATATGCATATCAATTATACTATGTTAAAAATGCACAGGCTGCTAATGAAGGAAAAGGTTCATTAGATGATGTTGCCGTTAAAGCAACAGATGATAAAACGCTTGAGGTAACATTAGAAAACCCAACGCCATATTTCTTAGAATTAACAGCTTTCTATACGTACTTCCCAGTGAATACGAAAATTGCTGAATCAAATGAAAAATGGTACACAAATGCAGGCGAAAACTATACGTCAAACGGTCCTTTCAAGCTTAAAACTTGGAAACATAACGACAAAATTGAGTTAGTTCCTAATGAAAACTATTGGGATAAAGATGCTGTAAAACTTAAAAAAGTTGAAATGTACATGATCAATGATAACAACACTGAACTTTCAATGTTCAAAAACGGTGAATTAGACTGGGCGGGTATGCCTACCGGTCAATTACCAGCTGATGCACTTCCTGAATTAAAGAAAGACGGTTCATTAAACATTCAAGAGATTGCAGGTACTTACTGGTACAAGTTTAATACAGAACAAAAACCTTTAGACAATGTGAACATTCGTAAAGCATTAGCTTATGCAATTGATCGTAAAGGTATTACAGAACAAATTACAAAAGACGGTTCAGTTCCAGCGATGGCGGCTGTACCACCAACAATGTTTGAAGATAACAAAAAAGGCTACTTCAAAGACAATGATGTGAAAAAAGCAAAAGAATATTTAGAAAAAGGCTTGAAAGAAATGGGCCTTAAAGATGCTTCAGAACTACCAGCAATTAAGGTTTCATACAACACGGATGAAAAACATGCAAAAATTGCACAAGCTGTTCAAGATATGTGGAAGAAAAACCTTGGTATTAAAGTACAGTTAGACAACTCTGAGTGGGCTGTTTACATTGAAAAGTTACACCAAGGAGATTATCAAGTTGGGCGTATGGGCTGGTTAGGAGACTTTAACGATCCAATCAACTTCCTAGAGTTATTCCGTGACAAAAAAGGCGGAAACAATGATACAAACTGGGAAAATCCAGAATATAAAAAGTTATTAATTGACTCTCAAAAAGAAACAGATCCTAAAAAACGTCAGGCAATGTTGAAAAAAGCAGAAGGTATCTTCATGGATGAAATGCCAGTGGCACCAATCTACTTCTACACAAATGCTTGGGTACAAGACAAGCAGCTGAAAGATGTTGTGATGTCTGGTCTTGGAGACATTCAGATTAAGTGGGCTCATTTTGAGTAAGTAACATCAATTATGACAAAGGGTATATGGGGCCTGGTGCTCCATATACTTTTCTTTCTTGTGCGCGAATTTTGTAAAAATATGGAGGTGTGTCAGGGTGTTCAAATATATAGGAAAACGACTTATTTATATGTTTCTATCATTATGGCTGATCGTAACAGCGACCTTTTTCTTAATGCGTGCTGTTCCAGGAGGTCCATTCACATCAGAAAAGCAGCTTCCCCCTGAAATTCAAAAAAATCTAAATCAGTATTACGGTTTAGATCAGCCTTGGTACCATCAGTACTTTGATTACTTAACATCAATTTTAAAGTGGGATTTTGGTCCATCTTTCAAATATAAAGGCCAAACGGTAAATGATTTGATTAACGGCGGATTCCCTGTTTCATTCATGCTAGGGATGGAAGCTATTTTAATAGCGATTGCTATTGGCGTAGTACTAGGTGTTATTGCTGCTTTAAAACATAATAAGTGGCAAGATTACACGGCGATGGTTATTGCAGTTCTAGGAATCTCAGTTCCAAGTTTTATCATGGCAGCGGTATTACAATACGTTCTGGCTATGAAACTACAAATTTTTCCGGTTGCACGCTGGGAATCTTGGGCACACACGGTGTTACCAGCTCTCGCGCTTGCTTCAACCCCTATGGCGTTTATCGCACGATTAACTCGGTCGAGTATGCTTGAAGTATTAAGCAATGATTATATTCGTACAGCGAAAGCAAAAGGTTTAAGCAGAGGCGTTATTACAGTTAAGCACGCCATGCGAAATGCGATGCTTCCAGTCGTATCCTATATGGGACCTTTAGTAGCAGGGATTTTAACGGGTAGCTTTGTTATTGAAAAAATATTTGGTATCCCGGGATTAGGTTCACACTTTGTACTCAGTATCTCAAACCGAGATTATACAACGATTATGGGCGTAACGGTGTTCTACAGTATTTTACTACTTTTTTGTATCTTGCTTGTAGATATTGCATACGGCTTCATTGACCCTCGAATTAAACTTACAGGTGCTAAGAAAGGAGAGTAACTATGCAGCAACTTCCGAAAATTCCTAAAGAAATGTTTGAAACAGCAGGGATTGACCACGCTCAGGCAGAAAAGATTGAAAAACCGAGTCTTTCATTCTGGCAAGATGTTTTTATTCGTTTTCGCAAAAATAAGCTTGCTATGTTTGGTGTAGTACTAATGGTTCTCCTTGTTTTTATGGCTATATTTGGTCCATTGATGGTGAAATATGATTATGCAACCAATGATTTGCTGAATGCTAATCAGGCTCCATCTTCTGAGCACTGGTTCGGTACAGATGAATTAGGGCGTGATGTTTTTGCTCGTACGTGGGAAGGCGCTCGTATTTCATTATTTATCGGGTTAGCAGCAGCTTTAATTGATTTATTCATCGGCGTAGTTTGGGGAAGCATCTCTGGATACCGCGGCGGCCGTACGGATGAAACAATGATGCGTGTTGCGGATATCTTATATGGTGTTCCTTACCTTTTACTGGTTATTATTTTAATGGTTATGCTTGGCCAAGGGTTAGGCACGATGATCTTGGCGATGACCATTACCGGCTGGATTAACATGGCCCGTATTGTACGTGGACAAGTATTGCAGTTGAAAAACCAAGAGTACGTAATGGCTTCACAAACATTAGGAGCAACAACAAAGCGTATTTTATTTAAACATCTTATTCCGAATGCAACAGGTCCAATTTTAGTAACAATGACACTAACGATTCCTTCAGCAATCTTTACAGAAGCATTTTTAAGCTACTTGGGACTAGGCGTTCCGGCACCGCTTGCAAGCTGGGGAACAATGGCTTCAGAAGGCTTACCTGCTTTGGAATACTATCCTTGGCGCTTATTTTTCCCAGGTTTGTTTATCTGTTTAACAATCTTAGCGTTCAACGTAATTGGTGATGGATTACGAGATGCGTTAGATCCAAAACTACGTAAGTAAGGAAGTGAACTCATATGTCACGTTTATTAGAAGTAAAAAATTTAGCTGTATCATTTAAAACATATGGCGGAGAAGTTCAAGCTGTTCGCGGCGTTAACTTCCACTTAAATAAAGGTGAAACGCTAGCAATTGTTGGTGAGTCAGGATCTGGTAAAAGTGTAACTTCACAAACAATCATGCGCCTTATCCCGATGCCTCCTGGCCGAATTAAAAGCGGTGAAATGCTGTTTGACGGCATTGATTTAGCAAAGAAAACGGATAAAGAAATGGAAGCTATTCGCGGTAAGGATATCGGTATGATTTTCCAAGATCCGATGACTTCTTTAAATCCAACAATGAAGGTTGGAGCTCAAATTGGTGAAGTCGTAATCAAGCATTCCAAAGTATCTAAAGCGGAAGCGAAAAAACGTGCAGTCGAGTTATTAACGCTTGTAGGCATTCCTTTTCCAGAACAGCGTGTGAATCAATATCCGCATGAATTCAGCGGAGGGATGAGACAGCGTGTTGTCATTGCGATGGCTCTTGCTTCTAATCCGAAATTACTGATTGCTGATGAACCAACAACGGCGCTTGATGTAACAATTCAAGCTCAAATTTTAGAGTTGATGAAAGACATTCAGAAAAAAACGGATACATCTATTATCTTTATCACCCATGATCTTGGTGTAGTAGCAAATGTAGCAGATCGAGTAGCCGTTATGTACGCTGGTCAAATTGTTGAAACGGGCACGGTGGATGAAGTGTTTTACGACCCAAAACATCCGTATACGTGGGGACTCCTAGCTTCTATGCCAAGCTTAGATAACGAGGCGGAAGAAGAGCTGGCTGCTATTCCTGGAACGCCGCCAGATTTAACGAATCCTCCAAAGGGAGATGCATTTGCAGCGCGAAATCCGTACGCAATGAAAATTGATTTTGAGCAAGAACCTCCAATGTTCAAAATATCGGATACGCACTATGCAAAAACATGGCTCTTACATCCGGATGCACCAAAAGTAGAGCCGCCTGCTTCAGTTCAGCGCCGCATGCGTAAAGTTGATAATGTATACAGTACACCTGTACTCGTAGCGAAGGATGGTGAATAACATGACAGATAAATTATTAGAGATTAAAGGCTTAAAACAACATTTTTTCACAAGTAAAGGAACAATTAAAGCGGTTGATGGTCTGACGTTTGACATCTTCCGCGGAGAGACGTTAGGTCTTGTAGGTGAATCTGGTTGCGGGAAGTCAACGACAGGCAGAACGATTATTCGTTTATATGACGCTACTAGCGGTGAGGTGCTATTTAATGGCGAAGATGTACATGGTCGCAAATCTCGCTCGGAGCTTAAAAAATTCAATCGTAAAATGCAAATGATTTTCCAAGATCCATATGCGTCACTTAACCCTCGTATGACCGTAGCAGATATCATAGCAGAAGGCATTGACATCCACGGTTTAGCTAAGACGAGAAAAGAGCGTATGGCAAAGGTTCACGAGCTTCTTGAAACAGTGGGGCTCAACAAAGAACATGCAAATCGCTATCCACATGAGTTTAGTGGCGGCCAGCGTCAGCGTATCGGTATCGCAAGAGCACTGGCAGTAGAACCTGATTTTATCATCGCAGATGAACCAATCTCAGCTTTGGATGTATCTATACAAGCTCAAGTTGTTAACTTAATGAAGAAGTTACAGCGTGAACGTGGACTAACCTATTTATTTATCGCCCATGATTTGTCAATGGTAAAATACATTAGTGACCGCATCGGCGTTATGTACAGAGGTAAGATTGTAGAGCTTGCACCAAGTGATGAACTTTATCGAAACCCTGTTCATCCATATACAAAAGCGTTGCTTTCAGCTATTCCGCTTCCCGATCCTGACAGTGAAAAAACGCGTCAGCGCAAAATTTATGATCCAAGTATCCATGATTATAACGGTGAAGAACCGGAGCTTAGAGAAGTATCTCCAGGTCACTACGTGTCTTGTTCTCAAGCAGAGTTTGCCGCATATACAACCTAACAAAAACGATCTCACAACGAGGTCGTTTTTTATTTAGTTATCAAAGAACGCTAAACTTTAAATTGGAAAAAACATGTAAGAACAAGTGACATTAGCGCTTTACAGGTATTATACAATACAGGATTAGAAAATACTATTAAAAATTTTCAGAATTTTATATTTAAGACAAAATATCTATGTTAAAACCTTATAACTAAAGGAATATAAGTGATTAATAATGTTGTGTATTGAATAATAATTCATAAATATAAAAGAAGGTAGACGTATGCCTACCTTCTTTTTATAAATCTGCTAAGATATCGCCGTCTTTACGATTTTTGTCAATTTTTAATACTTGATCTGCCGGCTGATAAGACGCACCATATATTTCTTTGTCTTTGTAAGTATGAATTAACTCGTACGTTTTTTTCATTTTATTTAAAATGCTTTCCTCTGTTTCAGAGGTAGGAGACCAGTATAGAATTTCCATCTGATTAACTTCATTTGTAGCTAATGAGCGGCGGTTATAGCCGATTGTTTGAGCATGCTTAAAGTCTGCACGTTTATAAAAATGCAGTCTTTTTGCTGAGTCTGAATCTTTATAGTCTATAGGCTCTACTTCTAGGATAATTGGTTTGTTATGTTGTTTTAACTCATCAATTAATTTACCGCCAAGCCCTTGACCTCTAGCGTCTTTTGAAACAAAGAGGTAATCAATAAAGATAAATTGGTCTGTTTCCACGTACATTAATACGTGATGAGGTCCTTCATTTTTATGATAAATATCGCTGCGTTCTTGTAAAAGCGTTTCGATATGCTTCTTTGATTTCATTTCTTCAATGGGGAAATATTGACTTAGTTTTTCATACCAATTCATAGCACCCTCCTACTGATCTTTTCATGATGATGTTCATAATAGTGTTTAAACAGTTATCTTATCTTTACCCTTTTTAGGGAAAAGTAAGCATCTATAATTGAAAATAAGGAAAAATAATAGATTTATTATTCTTAATAGTCAGGAAATTATAGCGGAATAAGAACATATAATGTAAAAAATGGTTTTTATTATATTTTTATTGTAAGTTTATTTGTGAAAATCACAAAAAACTATCGCATTTTTTGTGATTTTTGATAAAATGAACAAAGTGAAGTTTTTTTAATATTGTATTTTATAGATGTGATAGCGGTATAAATGCAGGTGTGGAACTTGCAATATCAGATTTTTAGTACATACACTGCCTAGAATTATTTGTTTGAAAAATAAGTTAATTAGCCGCTATTAAATGAAATGGACATGTTAGGAGAGAGAATTATGCAAGGGAACACGCAAGAAAAAGAATTAAGCCGTGGACTTGAGGAAAGACATATTAGCTTAATGTCTTTAGGCGCAGCTATCGGAGTTGGACTGTTTTTAGGTTCTGCATCCGCTATTCGGTTAGCAGGTCCTGGTATTCTTATCATGTATGGAATCAGTGGTCTTATTATGTTTTTTATTATGAGAGCGTTAGGTGAAATGGCAGTACAAAATCCAGTAGCCGGTTCTTTTAGTAAGTATGCTAACGATTATTTGGGACCACTCGCTGGTTATTTAACAGGCTGGAACTACTGGTTTATGTGGATTATTACATGTATGGCTGAAATTACAGCCGTTGGAGTATATATGGATTTTTGGTTCCCGGGTGTGCCCCAGTGGATATGGGCACTTGCAGCGCTCGTTATCATGACAGGCGTTAACTTTTTAGCTGTAAAAGCATATGGTGAACTAGAGTTTTGGTTTTCTCTTATTAAAGTAGTAACGATTATCCTTATGATTGTGCTTGGTCTAGGCATGATTATCTTTGGAATTGGAAATGGCGGCATTGCAACAGGAATCAGTAATTTATGGAATCACGGTGGCTTTTTCCCGAATGGTATGAAAGGTGTTCTTCTATCACTTCAAATGGTTATGTTTGCTTACCTCGGTATTGAAATGATTGGGGTAACAGCAGGAGAGGTGAAAAATCCGGAAAAGACGTTAACAAAAGCAATTGATAATGTACTGTGGAGAATTTTGATTTTTTACATTGGAGCTTTGTTTGTTATTATGTCTATTTATCCTTGGCCAGAGATCGGAACACAAGGAAGCCCATTTGTTTTAACATTTGATAAAGCTGGAATTCCCGCTGCAGCAGGGATTATAAACTTTGTAGTGTTAACAGCGGCTTTATCTTCTTGTAACAGTGGGATTTTTAGTACAGGCCGTATGTTATTTAATTTAGCTCAGCACGGGGAAGCACCAAAACGCTATGCCAATTTAACAAAAGGCGGCGTGCCTGGTGCAGCAGTTATTGCTTCAGCTGTTGTACTGCTACTCGGAGTTGGCTTAAACTATGTTGTTCCTGATAAGGTGTTCACGTGGGTGACAAGTATCGCTACTATTGGAGCGATTTGGACATGGGGAATTATTTTACTTTCTCAAATTCGCTTCCGCAGAGGATTAAGTGATCAGCAGGTAAGTGATTTAAAATATAAGCTTCCGTTCTTCCCGTATACGTCGTATCTCGCTCTTGCTTTCTTAGCGGGGGTAGTAGTGGTGATGGGTTTCTCCTCTGATACAAGAATAGCCCTTATTGTAGGTCCGATATGGTTTATTTTGTTGGTTATTATTTACTATTCAAAAGGTTTTCATAAAAGATAAAAAATAAGGCTGAGACAAACCTATTTTTGTTGAAGGGAAATCCGAACGCGTTGAATTCTTGATTAAGAATCTAACGCGTTCGGATTTTTTTGTTTGTAGGGTGAACGTAGGTTTACTGTATGTAGGGGCTTCTAGCTGTTGATTGGAGGACAAGGCGAAGACTTCTGCGGGAAAAGCGAGACAGGCTCACCGCCCGCGGAAAGCGAAGTCTTGCATGGAAATGAACAGCGGTGTCACAAGCGCAATCCACACGAGCTCATATATCCCGTCTGTTCATCTATAGATGAATGGAGTTATGTCTCAGCCGCATTTTTTTCCAAAAGAAAATGAAGGATTTATTATTTCACTTTTTGCTTTAGTGTGCTAATATATTATATTGTTAAACAAATGAAGAAATAAATAATTTCTATGTTTTAATAGATTAGCATCGAGCTTTCTATGTCAAAAGTTTAAGCTTTTAGAAAGCAAAAGGAGACACAGCAAATGAAAGACAAAAAATGGGGACTTTGGTTTTTAACAGCCTTTGTAGTTGGTAATATGGTAGGCGGCGGAGTATTTATGCTTCCTTCTAATTTAGCAAACGTATCAAGTCCAATTGGTTCAACACTTGCTTGGATTGCAACAGGTCTTGGCGTGTTCATGATTGCTCTTGTGTTCGGGAACTTAGTTATGAGAAAGCCTGAATTAAAAGGAGGGCCTCAAAGTTATGCAGCGAACCTTTTTTCATCGCCTAAAGCAGGTAAAGTAGCTGGGTATAGCATGGCTTGGGGTTATTGGGCAGCAAACTGGGCTGCAACAGCATCTGTCATCATATCGTTTGCGGGATATTTAACAACGTTCTTTCCAGTAATGGAGAGTAAGGATATTTTATTTTCAGTCGGAGATTTTCAATTAGAAGCTGGGAAATTTATTACGTTTTTAGTATGTTCTGTTGTATTATGGGGAATTCAAGCTATTTTGCAGCGAGATATCAATAGCGCCGGTAATATTAACTTTATCACAACGGCAGCTAAAATTATTGGATTCGGTTTATTTATTGTTGTGGCGCTATCGCTATTTAGCGCATCCAACCTCGTCAGTACAGAATTTGTTAATTCAAAGGGTATAAATGTAGGATTAGGAAGTCAGGTCAATGGAGCAGCCATTGCTACGCTGTGGGCATTTATCGGAATTGAATCAGCTGTACTGTTATCTAATCGTGCAAAATCACAAAAAGTAGTAAAGAAAGCAACGCTGCTTGGATTATTAATCTCAATGGTTATCTATGTGGGGATTACGCTTCTAGCTATGGGGATTCTTTCGACAGCTCAGCTTCAGCAGTCTCAAAAGCCTTTGGTAGATACGTTAGAAATGGTTATTGGACATAAAGGTGCTTACGTAATGGCCATTTTAGCACTTATATCTTTATTAGGTTCTACTGTTGGATGGATTGTTGTTAGTGCAGAAGTTCCTTATCAAGCAGCAAAATCAGGGTTGTTTCCACAGTGGTTTGCTAAAACGAATCAGAACAATAGTCCAGCCCGCTCACTAACATTAACAAATGGCTTAACACAGTTGTTTTTGTTTGCGACTATTTCAGGCACAGTTTCGCAAGCCTATAATTTCGCTATCGTTGTAGCTACTCTTGCCTATTTAGTTCCTTATTTCGTGACGACAGTTTATCAATTAAAGCTTATTGTGACGGGTGAGACGTACGACACGATTAAAGGATCGCGAGTAAAAGACGGAATTATTGCTTCGTTAGCACTTATTTATTCGCTATGGGTGATTAAGACAGGGACAGCTGATTTAAAAACATTTTTCCTAGGCATTGGATTATTTGTAATCGGGCTTTTACTGTATCCTATCTTAATGAGACGAGGAAAAAGCACATCAGCTATTAAATAAATAAGAGATTATCTCAAAAGCTTTGCAGAAAAGTCATTTCTTCTGCAAGGCTTTTTTAGTGACTGAAAAGTTCGAGGAATTTGTGAAAGAAAAAAATAATAAAAAAATGAAACTAATCTACAGGTTTATTCGTAATAGTAGTGTGGTAAATAAATAATGAAGAAAATCGGTAATGAAAATAATGACAGTGAAGGAACGAACTAATGTACTAGTTCACTTTAAAAAGTATATCATTCCGATGAAGTTTATAGTATAATGCAAATAGATATTATTTTTTAAAAGTAATTATAAAGTAGTATCGATTTTCATTATCAGTCATTAAATATTTACACTCGTTGAAGTTTGTATAAAACAACATGATTTACAGTTCATGTTTTGAATGTTATGACCGATTATGATAGAAGGAGTGAAGGAGTAAATGGTTACATTATATACATCACCAAGTTGTACATCTTGTCGTAAAGCGAAAGCTTGGTTAGAGGAAAATGATATTGGATATACAGAGCGTAATATCTTTTCAGAGCCGTTATCAATCGATGAGATTAAAGAAATTTTACGTATGACAGAAGATGGAACAGATGAAATCATTTCAACACGTTCGAAAACTTTCCAAAAACTAGACGTTCAGGTAGACGCTATGCCTTTACAAGATTTGTATGAATTAATTCAGCAAAATCCTGGCTTATTGCGCCGTCCGATTATCATTG
This sequence comes from Priestia sp. USM5, assembly GCF_058323215.1. Taxonomy (NCBI): domain Bacteria; kingdom Bacillati; phylum Bacillota; class Bacilli; order Caryophanales; family Bacillaceae; genus Priestia; species Priestia sp. USM5. The sequence continues at coordinate 3,941,836 of NZ_JBSGKN010000001.1, read as the reverse complement.
ATGAAAAACGTCTACAAGTTGGTTATAATGAAGACGAGATCCGTCGTTTCTTACCACGTAAAGTGCGTACTTTCCAACTTCGCGAAGCTCAAAGACTTGTGAATGGTTAATTTTTATATTTGTCTGTTTAAGATTTAAATACGAAACCAACCAAGTAAGGTTTGCTTGAAGTTGGTATATAAAAAATAAGCAGCAGGGAGCCAAATGGCCTCTGCTGCTTATTTTTTGTCGAAATAGCAGGGAAAATGAAGTATATATGTAATTAATAAAGAAAGAGAGTAATTAAACATATAAAAGTGGTGGTGAACGGATTGGAGCTTTTACAGCTAAAATATTTCCAAGTAGTTGCTAGACTAGAACATATCAGCAAAGCGGCTGAAGAGCTATACGTATCTCAGCCTGCGCTCAGCAAAACGATTTCACAGTTGGAAAAAGAGCTAGGCATTCGTTTGTTTGATCGAAACGGTAAATACATTAAATTAAATCGGTACGGTAAAGCGTTCTGTTCCAAAGTAGAACGTGCTTTAAAAACATTAGAAGACGCAAAGCATGAGCTAAAGGATATGTCGAACGATCCATGTGAAGAAATTCGTCTTGTTGTGTTAGCTAGTTCACATTTACTTCCAGAGCTATTAAGCAGGTTTCGTGAGCAATATCCTCAGGTGCGTTTTCGGCTAATGCAGCATTTGACTAATAGCTATTCACAGCCTGATTTTGATTTATGTATTTCAGCTTTTCCATTAACAACCCGTCAGATCGAACATACTCCTTTACTTCGTGAATCGATTTTGCTTGCAGTCCCTCTTGATCATCATTTAGCCAAGCAATCACGTGTAAAGTTAAATGAACTTAAAAATGAGAAATTCATTGTGCTAAAGAAAGGGAAAGAGCTAAGAAAAATAACGGATGCGATTTGTAAGGAACAGAATTTTGTACCTCAAATTACGTTTGAAAGCGATGATCCAGCAACAGTGAGAGGTTTGATTAGAGCGAAGCAAGGAATAGGTTTTATTCCTGAAGTGACGTGGGGAGGTTCTACAGGAAAGGATGTAAAACTGCTAAAAATTGAAGAAGAAACATTTGAACGTACAATCTTTTTAGCTTGGAACAATGGAGGCTACGTGACGGATTTACAACAAATCTTCAGGCAGTTTGTGATTGATTATTTTAAACATTTACCCTCGGATATGCCTCATGAATACATATAAGAATCATGACTAAATGTCATGGTTTTTATTTCTTTTTCGAATAAATCTAAAATGAACAGTAGAGAAAAACTGCATTATGTCATTTTTGATATAAGTATATAACTAAAAATGCATAGGTTATTCAACTTTTTTCCTTTACACTATTTTTAAACCATAAAGTAAACGCTTTCAATAATGGGTTGGGGAGGAAGTAATATGATAATCTTCGGTGTAGCGCTGCTGTCTGTTTGCATGTTAATAGGAGTAATTGTAGGGGACGCATTAGGAGGGCTGATGGGAGTAGAAGCCAACGTTGGGGGAGTAGGGGTATCCATGCTTCTTCTTGTACTAGCGGTGGATTATTTAAAGAAGAAAAATAAGCTCCAAGTAAAATCCGAAGAAGGCATTGCTTTTTGGGGAGGAATTTATATTCCTATCGTGGTAGCGATGTCTGCACAGCAAAATGTTGTAGCTGCTCTTGATGGAGGAGGCATGGCGATTCTTGCAGGGGTGGTAGTAGTCGTAGTAGGCTTTTTATCCATACCATTTATCAGCAGAATAGGAGAGAAAGCGAAGGTGAATGAACAAGAAATAGAGCTTTCTATTTTACCTAAGGAGCAGATAAAATGATGAATATGATTAAAGAAGGATTAGAAAATAACGGACTGATTACGGCATTTGCTATTATTGGGATTGTCATGTATATTGCTTATTTTTTATCAGATAAATTAACAAAAGGAAGAGTTCACGGATCTGCTATTGCTATTATGTTTGGGTTAATCCTTGCTTATATCGGTGGAGTGAATACAGAAGGAGAAAAAGGGATTTCTGATATACAGTTATTTTCAGGAATTGGTTTAATGGGCGGGGGGATGCTGCGAGATTTGGCCATTATTGCTACTGCGTTCGGTGCCAATTTTAGCGAAGTCAAAAAAACGGGAATCAGCGGGATTACGGCTTTGTTTTTTGGGGTTTTCTATTCCTTTGTACTAGGTGTAATTATTGCTCTTTGTTTTGGGTATAGAGATCCCGTTGCTTTGACTACAATCGGAGGAGGAGCTGTGACCTATATTGTGGGACCGGTTTCTGGAACTGCGATTGGAGCCTCTTCTGATATTATCGCGTTAAGTATAGCTGTAGGATTAATTAAATCCATTTCAGTTATGATTTTGACACCGATATTTGCTAAGAAAATCAAATTAAACAACCCTCGTACAGCAATGATCTATGGAGGAGTTATGGGGACGACGAGCGGTGTAGCAGCTGGTTTAGCGGCGACAGATGTAAAACTTGTACCTTACGGAGCCATGACAGCTACATTTTATACAGGTCTTGGTTGCTTACTCGTACCATCTATTCTTTTTTTACTCACAGAGATTATTTTTTAAGTGTACAAAGTGTTTTATGAATAAAAGACTGCTGTGCTCATTAAACTAAAGAAAAGGCCATACTAAATAAAAATGTTTAGTATGGCCTTTTCTTTATCATTTAGTTGAACGAAAGCTATTAACAGCCATGCCGCTTATCAGCACAACAGCAATTGTTATAAACGGAATAAATGTTCCTAGAGATGTATGGTCTGCAAAGAATGAATGTAAGTTCTTTTCATGTCCAATCATATTTCCAGCAGTATAAGCTAAAATAGCTGCTCCGCCGTAAACAAGCAGGGGAAACCGTTCCATCAAATACAAAATGAGCTTGCTTCCCCAAACAATAATAGGGACGGATACGAGTAGTCCCGTGACAACTAAGATAATATTTCCATGAGCTGCGCCTGCCACAGCTATTACATTATCTAGTCCCATTACAATATCAGCAAATACAATCGTTCTCACAGCGGCGCCTAACGTCACACCTGCACGAATTGAAGATGCATCGTCACCTTCTGATACAAGAAGCTTAAAGGCAATGATCACTAATAAAAAACCGCCGATGAGCTGCAAGTAAGGAATAGTTAGTAAATAAACAGCTAAAATAGTAAGTACAATGCGAACGATCACAGCTAAGCCAGTCCCTAAAAAAATAGCTTTATTTCGTTGATGTTCAGGTAAATTGCGGCTTGCTAAGGCAATAACAATAGCGTTGTCTCCACCTAATACAATATCGATACCGATAATAAGAAGAATGGAGGTTATTAATTCTAAATCCAATAGTCTTCCCTCCCAATATGTAAGGATAAGTAGCTCATATTGCTTTATCTGTGTTCATTTTTAACAAAAAGCGTTCATAGGGTAAAGAGATTATGTATATAACAAAGTAAGGTGTAAGGTGGCTATGAGTTGTCAGAGTATTTTTTATTTCCTTTCTTTCGCATTTTGTCATAAAATAGATATACAAGGTTCACTCAAATAGTGTATGCTTGTATATCCCAAGTTAGAATGCTTTACAAAGTGAGAAAGTACATGTAATATTGCTTTAACACGGGGGTAAAATAGTCCCTTCATCGTTTAGGGGTAATGTTCGAAATGGCCGGATTACCTTCACTGATTTTTCCGAAGGGAGAGATGATAATGGAAATCGAACGCATTAATGAAAACACAGTAAAATTCTTTGTCACTTACGTAGATATTGAAGAACGTGGATTTGATCGCAATGAAATTTGGTTTAGCCGTGAGCGCAGTGAAGAGCTATTCTGGGAGATGATGGACGAAATTCATCAAGAAGAAGAGTTTGTAGCAGAAGGTCCTCTTTGGATTCAAGTACATGCGCTTGAGAAGGGGCTAGAGGTTATCGTAACAAGAGCACAAGTTTCAAAAGACGGTCAAAAGTTCGAAGTACCTGTTGGTGAAAATGATAAAATCGATATCCCTGTAGATGGAAAAATTGAAGCGTTGCTTGATCATCAAGCGAATCAAAATAAAAAAGCTGATTTTGAAGAAGAAATTATAGAAGACGAAGGGCTACAGTTCGTCGCACGCTTTCAAGACTTAGAACATTTAATTTCCTTAAGTCACCATTTAGAGTTAGATGATATCATCAACAGCATGTACGTGTTTGAAGGGAAATATTATTTATACGTTGAGTTTACAGATGATGAAGACTTTGTAGCTGAAATTGATAACATTTTAAGTATCATTTTAGAATATGCAAATGAATCAAATGTAACAGTTCATCGTTTAATGGAATATGGAAAAGAATTAATCAGTGAAAATGCACTTGAACAAGTAAAACAGTATTTTCCTTTACGATAATAGCAGCCGATTTCATGTATATGAAATCGGTCTTTGTTTTGTCCTCTTTTTTGGAAAAGCTCTCCGCTCATATCGAACAGTATAGGTAGAAAAAGCAGGCGGCTGGTTCCTACACGGGAAAGTGTAGTGTTAAAATACCAAGTTTGAGGATAATAACAGTATAGAGACCTGTTATGAATGATGAAAGATTGGTTTTAGGATAGGTGAAAACAAGTTGAAAAATAGATTACAGCTTTTAATTTTTGTTGTTGGTATTATTGCCTTGCTTTATTTTACAAAAGGGTATTGGGACGGTAAATTTATTGGCGTGCTAAGTATCTTAATTACGATTAGTGTTGTTTTCATCGGTCTTGTTATTTCATTAGAAAACCGTCATCCAACCCAAACGCTAACGTGGCTCGTAGTATTAGGCGGTTTTCCAGTAATAGGGTTCTTTTTTTATTTGTTATTTGGACGCAATACGCGAAAACGGCGTTTATTTGCTAAAAAAGCAAAGCTGGATGAACAGGTGCTTTTAAAGATGGAAAGAGATTCTGGTATATTAGAAAATCACTTTGAACAGTTGGGCACCAGTAGGAAGCAAATGCTGAAGCTAGCCGTCAGGCTTGGCAAGAGTCCCATTTCTTTTTCTTCAGATACGCGCGCATTGACGAATGGAAAAGAGACATTTCACGAAATTATGGAATCTTTAAAGCATGCACGGCATCATATCCATTTAGAGTATTACATCGTACGACATGATCACTTAGGAGAACAAATTAAAGATATTTTAATTCAGAAAGTACAAGAAGGAGTTTATGTACGTTTCTTGTATGATGCCGTGGGCAGTTTTCAGCTTTCACCGCATTATATTCACGAGTTAAGAAACGCGGGCGTAGAAATGATTCCGTTCTTGCCGGTGAGACTTCCATTTCTCAATAATAAAATCAACTTCCGTAATCATCGTAAAATTGTAGTCATTGATGGAACAATTGGATTTGTAGGAGGTTTGAACATTGGTGATGAATATCTCGGAAAAAGTCGGCATTTTGGCTTTTGGAGAGATACTCATTTGATGGTGAAGGGTGAGGCAGTCCGTTCATTACAGCTTATTTTCTTGCAAGACTGGTATTATATGACAGGACAGACGATGCTTACTCAAACGTATCTATCGCCGGATTTAATTGACATTGATATGGAAAAGTGCGGCGGTGTTCAAATGATTGCCGGCGGACCAGACCGTGAGTGGGAAATTATTAAACACTTATTTTTTTCGATGATTACGTCTGCGAAAGAGTCCATTTGGATTGCTTCTCCTTACTTCATACCTGATGAAGATATTTTTACTTCTCTCAAAGTAGCTGCTTTAAGCGGTATAGATGTAAGGCTTCTTGTACCTCAGAAGCCCGATAAAAAAATTGTTTTTCATGCATCACGCTCTTATTTTCCTGAGCTGCTAGAAGCAGGTGTGAAAATTTACGAGTATAAAAAAGGATTTATGCACAGCAAGATTGTGATTGTTGATAGGGAAATTGCCTCTATTGGAACAGCTAACATGGATATGAGAAGCTTTCATCTGAATTTTGAAGTAAATGCTTTTTTATATCGCACAGCTAGTACCCAAAAGCTCGTATATGAATATATGCAAGATTTAGAAGAAACGAGTGAGCTTCACTTTAAAGACTTTGAAAAGCGGCCATTTATACAGCGGCTGTTTGAATCAACAGCTCGTTTGCTTTCACCGCTATTATAATCGCTGTAAACCACATTGCGTATGCTGCAATGTGGTTTTTTTCTGAAAGAAAAGGGTTTAGTAGAAAGGTGTCGAATACAAGGATATAGCTCGCTACTATAGGAAGGAGAAATGTACGATTGTTAGTTGCCCGAACAGAAGAAGGCCTCATTTCACTAGCTCAGCGCTTTTCGCTTGAACAGCTTAAGCTGTGGAAAAAAGAAAAGCAGTTCTACTGTCCCTCTTGTCAATCCCCTGTACAGTTAAAGATAGGTACAAAAAAAATCCCTCATTTTGCTCACCTGAAAAAAACGTGCGTCGCTCAGCATGAAGGTGAAACAGATTATCATCTTGACGGAAAGCGAAAGCTGTTTCACTGGTTTAGTTCTCATCTTGAAGTCGAGTTAGAAAGTTACCTTCCTGACATTATGCAGCGTCCAGATCTTCTTATAGATACCCCTTCGCAAAAATATGCAATCGAATTTCAATGTGCGTCCTTATCTTCCTCAGTGCTAACCAAACGTTCTATTCATTATGAGAAAGGGAATTATATGCCTCTTTGGATTATGGGGGCAAAAAGAATGAAACGCTTATCCACTTATATGTATCAACTTTCTTTTCAAGAGTGGCAGTTTCTCACTCTTTCCGATTATACGCCCACACTTCTTTATTTTTCACCTTCTACTAATCAGCTGTTGAAACTTGAACATCTTATGCCTTTTTCATCTCAAATTTGTTATGCACAGCTTGTCGTGCTCTCTCCTCACGAGCATACCTTTCATGATCTTTTTTCTACACATACACAGCCTCAATTTTTCTCTTCATGGGTAAAGAAAAAGAAGGCATGGAGAACGCATTATATCCTCTATCCTAATCAGAAGCTTCAGCCTTTTTTACACGCTCTTTATGAAAACAATATTCCTCCTTCTCATATTCCAGCAGAAGCGGGCATGCCGCTGCCTTCTTTATACATGATTGAAACGTCTGCTACTATATGGCAAACGTGGCTGCTTCTTGATTTAATGCAGCAGAAGCAGGTAGGGGATTTAGTTACAGAAAAAGAGTTATGCAGGCTATGGCTCTACAGAATTCATCAGAGGCATATTGTGTTTCGGTCTTTGCCGATGGCCCCTGTTGTTGTGGAACAGCCCTTGTTTGAGTATATAGAGGTATTATGCCGGTTAGGGATACTAACGTCTATAACTTCTGGGTTATACAAAATCAGAAGACCTTATACGATTCCAAAGCAAACATCCGATGCTTTTTTAGAAGATGGACAGATGATGAAAAAGTGGTTAAATCAAGCAAAAGAAGTGACATAACCACTGAAAATCAGTACGCTTAAGAAAGAATCCTTTTTTCAAAAGCGTACTGACTTTTGATTAATTCTTTTAAAACAACATACAATAACCAAAGAAATAAAAAGGATTCGCCTTAGAAAAAGCGAACAGTTATAGACAGGTAGAAAAAGATGGAGGGATGACCATGAGTGAACAATCAAAAGTAAAAAAGTTACCAAGTAGAAGCGAGATAAAAGTAGAAGATACGTGGAAACTAGAAGATATTTTTGCTTCAGATGACGCATGGGAAAAAGAATTTGAAGAAGTAAAAGCTCTTATTCCAAAAATGGAAAAATTCAAAGGGAAACTTGGAGAGTCCGCTCAAACTTTATACGACGCTCTTCAAGAGCAAGACGAGCTCACAATGCGCGTTAGTAAACTTTATACATATGCTCATATGCGCTACGATCAAGATACCACTAATTCTTTTTATCAAGGGTTAAATGATCGCATCAAAACACTTTATACTCAAATTGCAAGTGCACTATCTTATGTAACACCAGAAATTTTGTCTATTGAAGAATCAAAAATTAAACAATACATGGTGGAACATAAAGAGCTAAAGTTATATGCTCATGCATTAGATGAAATTACTCGCGAGCGTCCACACATTTTATCAGAAAGCGAAGAAGCGCTTCTCGCTCAGGCTTCTGAAGTATTAGGATCTTCAAGCAACACGTTTGGAATGTTAAACAACGCGGACTTAGAATTTCCTTCTATTAAAGACGAAAATGGAGAAGAAGTAGAAATTACGCACGGACGCTATATTCGTTTTTTAGAAAGCAGCGATCGCCGCGTACGAGAAGAAGCGTTTAAAGCGGTGTACGAAACGTACGGTAAATTTAAAAATACGTTTGCAAGTACATTAAGCGGCACGGTGAAGAAAGATAATTTTAGCGCCCGCGTTCGTCACTATAATTCAGCTCGTCACTCAGCTCTTAGCACAAATAATATCCCAGAAGAAGTATACGATAACTTAGTTAAAACAGTGAACGATAATTTGCATTTATTGCATCGATATATTGATTTACGTAAGAAAGTATTGGGAATTGAAGAGCTTCATATGTATGATCTCTATACGCCTTTAGTAAAAGACGTAAAAATGGAAGTAACGTATGAAGAAGCAAAAGATTATATTTTAAAAGGTCTCAAACCACTAGGGGAAGACTACCTTAATGTGTTAAAAGAAGGATTTGAAAATCGTTGGGTAGATGTTCATGAGAACAAAGGCAAGCGAAGCGGTGCTTATTCTTCAGGAACGTACGGCACCAATCCTTATATCTTAATGAACTGGCAGGATAATGTAAATAACTTGTTTACACTAGCCCATGAATTTGGCCATTCTGTACACAGTTATTACACAAGAAAAACGCAGCCATATCCTTATGGAGATTATTCAATCTTTGTGGCAGAAGTAGCTTCCACGTGTAATGAAGCGCTTCTAAACGATTATTTACTAAAAACGATTGATGATGAAAAGCAGCGTTTGTACTTGCTTAACCATTATTTAGAAGGGTTCCGCGGTACGGTATTCCGTCAAACGATGTTTGCTGAATTTGAGCACGATGTGCACGTGCGTGCTCAAAACGGAGAGCCGCTTACACCTGAATTATTAACAAAATTATATTATGACTTAAATAAAAAATATTTTGGAGACAACTTAGTAATTGACGAAGAGATTGGGTTAGAATGGGCTCGTATTCCGCATTTCTACTACAATTACTACGTTTATCAATATGCTACAGGATTCAGTGCAGCAGCGGCATTAAGCAAGCAAATCCTTGAAGAAGGAGATGCAGCTGTTGAGCGCTATGTAGGTTTCTTAAAGTCAGGAAGCTCTGATTATCCAATTGAAGTGTTGAAAAAAGCAGGAGTGGACATGACAACATCTCAGCCTATCGAAGAAGCGCTAGCCGTATTTGAAGAGAAGTTAACGGAAATGGAACGTTTATTAAATCAATAAAATTAAAATGAAGCAGGAGCTGTATCCTGCTTCATTTTTTAAATCCCCGAAATTTGTTGTGATTGTTAAGCAATGTAAAAATAATAAGAATAGCTAAAAATAAGAGAGGGCCTGCGATAATGAGAGGAACAAGCTGCATAAGAGATAAAATATAGAATAAAAAAGAAAACAAAAGAATCACAACCCCTAGAGTAATTCCAGCAATTTTCATAGTTAACACCTCTATTAAAAGCATAATTGGTTGTACTATATGAGTGAATCTGGCTGTTTATGAAGTTTTTTTATAAAAAAGTGAATAAAATTGAAAAAAGGGGTTGCCAAAAGTCGACATAATTTGCTATAGTATTAATCGTGAAGTTTATCACAAAACAAACATATACCCCTTTGTTTGACCGTGAAAAATTTCTCCCATCCCCTTGTTGTCTTAAGACAAACGAAAAGACTTGGCGAAAGCCAAGTCTTTTTTGTGTAGTTGATGCTTAGGATAAGCATCAACATTTAATAATTAACAGCTCTTTTCAGTACTTCTCCAAAAGGTTCCATATTTGACAGGAACTCTTTCAACAACCTGCTGAAGCTGAAGTTTTTTCAATTCTTTTTCAGCCTCTTCTAATGATAAACCATACACAACTGCAACTTCTTTTGAAGCAACAAATTGAAAATAGCTTAAAAATGAACGAAGAGGCGGAAGACAAGCTGGATCTGGGTCAATTTCTAACATCTCTTTAATGATGTGTACATATGTTTCGTACGAATAGTATCCTGATATCTTAATGCCTTCTTCTTCAACTTTTTCGTTAAAGAACACAAGAGTTGGAATCTCATCGACATCCATTTCCGATGTGATTTTTAAATCACATTGAAAAGCCTTCGCAGCGTAATCTGAATGCAAATCTTTTACAAATTCATTAACATCTAGCCCCACATGTTTTGCACATTGTATTAAGACAGATTCTTCTGTAACATTTTGTTTTTCTAAAAATACTACTTCTTGAAGTCTTCTCAAAAAGCGAATGCCCTGTTTCTTTCCTTGCAGCCCGGCCGCTTTAATTGCAATTGATGCAGCGTAAGGAGTATCGATGGGGTTTTCAAGCCACAGGTTGCCGTCACATGACATGCCGGAGCGGCTTCCAGTTTTCTCCCACGATTTTGCAATATGTTCAAATCTCTGCTGTGCTCCAATATTTAATTGCTGCAAGTTTCCGCCAAGCACATGCTTGAGGGATAACAGCTGACCATATTCTATTTGTAACTTCTTTAGAATAGGCTCGAGTGCCCAGCACTCTGGACAAAGAGGGTCAACAAATACATAGATTTCAAGCGGTTTTTTATTTGAACCTTGACAAAGCTGATGCAAGGATGGGTATTGGCTGTTTAGATTACTCAATGTGAAAATCCTTTCTCATCTGTCTGTTCCGGTGAATTAATCATGTGTTGGGCAGTTAAAATAAGACGATGATAAAGTTCATCTCTCTCAGGGCCTTCTAAATTAATTTCGTCCATTGCTTCATGCATACACGTCAGCCAGGCTTTGGCTCTTGACGGTGTAATTTCAAAAGGAAGATGCCTAGCTCTCAGCATAGGGTGACCATGCTCTTCAGTGTATAGCGAAGGCCCTCCTAAATATTGTGTCAGAAATTGCTTTTGCTTTCGTGCTGTTTCTGTTAAATCATCAGGAAAAATTGGCGCGAGCTCAGGATGTTGTCCAACGCGTGTATAAAAAGCATCAACAAGTTTTGAAATCGTATGTTCACCGCCTAATAATTCGTAAGGGGAGTGGATTTTTTCTCTCATGTTGATAACTCCTTTGTTATAAGAAATATACGTCTTAACTCTTTGGTGTTTTTTACTTTCCTTAATTTTAGCAGTGTCATTTCGTTAACTCAAACTATCCGCTTACTTCTTCTACTGGAAAAGAGATAAAGTGGAATTTTACATAAGAAAAGTCTATGATGCTGTGGCGAATCACTTAGTATGAGAAACAAAGGAATCCTTTCACAAACGTTTCCTTCTATTTATATAGTGTAACCTCGACAAACTACAGTCATTCCATGGTCGAGTCGCGAATGATTGGACTCTTTTACACGAGATAAGAAGACATAATTTTATTTACATATTTTTGCGTTTCTTGAAAAGGAGGTACTCCGCCGTATTTATCGACATTACCTGGTCCAGCATTGTAGGCTGCCAACGCTAATTTCACGTTTCCGTCGTATTTATCTAACATTTGTCGAAGATATTTGGCTCCTCCAAATACATTTTGCTTGGAGTCATACGGATCTTCTACACCAAGAGCTTTAGCGGTTGCTGGCATTAGCTGCATAAGCCCAGCCGCTCCGACAGAACTTTTGGCAGAGGGATTAAAATTTGACTCTTGTTTAATAACAGAACGAATAAGTTTAGGATCCAGCTGGTAGCGTGCAGCTGCTTCATTAATTATCGTTTGTACATCATGAGAACTGGCCTTTGCCGTTTCGTTTTTTTGTGCAGGTAAGGCAGCAGTTGAAGCGGCTGCCTTATCTGAAGAAGAAACAGATGGCTGGGATTGCGTTTGAACCGCTGTAGCTGGAAACATCTGCGCTGCCTCCAAGTAAAGGTTGGTACTCATTTGAGGCTCTTGATTGACGTAGTCTTGAAAAAGCTGAGCAAATACAGAGAGTAAAGTTGTACCAAGCATCACGTTAGCTGTTGGCAGCTGGTTGTTAACTGAAAATGGCTGAGTTCCAGGAAATTGAACGGAAGACATGTAATGGTTAATATTCATGCTCATGAATTTATTCTCCATCCATTAACGTATACTTTCGCTTGTAAAACCGTCGAATTTTGTTTTCCGTTGGTTTCTTTTTAATATCAAGCTCCGTAAGCAATTGCTCAAAATATTTTGCCCCTTCATTGGCATCGGTTACTTCGTATTCGAGTTCATAGTCCTCAGCACCTAGATAAAAGCTATGATCGAGTACAAGTAACCCGTTCTTATATGGAATTTCTGCTCGACTTGTACGCAAAGTGCCAAAATAAGTTAGCGAATGGCTATCGACTTGTAAATCAGTAATAAGCTGTTGAATCGTTGACGGAATCTTGGCGCTACCATCTAGCAATTCTTTAGCTTGTTCATTTGTTAATGCTTCATGTGTTTCTAAAAGGCCCTCTTGATGAGGCTGTTTTAGCGTGAGAACGGATTTATTTTTTTTGCTTCGAATTCGCAGGGCAGCTCCGCAGTCTTTCAATGAGAAAGCAGGTGTATCAAAATAGTGGTTTTCTTGAGAAATAAACTGATTTTCAGTTAATTGAAAATGTGAGCGGAGACGATCAAACTCTTCTTTCGTTACTATATTTTTAAATTCAATTTCAATTTCTTGTTTCAATGAAATCATCCTTTTAATTTAGGTCTTTTGGTAAGGCACTTTCCATCTTAATTTATCACACTTTTTGAGACAGTAAAACTACATTTCCTAACAGGAATATCCATATGGGGAACTTGGAAAATGAAGAAATACGGATTGTTTAGGTTTTACCTTTATTAAACGTTCCTGGAATGTGTTAAAATAGTAACGAATTGTATAGTTGGAAGGAGTTTATTTATGCACAATCGAATTGACATCACTACCTGTGTGATGAAATCAAATGAATTACATTTAAAAGCAGACCCTATTGAGACGGAAATTGAACAATTGGAAGATACAAAACAAATGCTTGTTGACTCAGATAACATGTCATTTGTATATGTTGTAGATATTAATGATCAATTTATGTATGTTGGCCTTAGTGATAATATTTGGGCGAATTTAAAGCACGTCTTACATAAAGATATGAAAGTATTTTTAGAAATTAATAAGGAAGTAATTGAGCTATCAGCCGTTAAAGAAGAGCTGTCTTATCTCATCAGTAACATCGAAGGAAACGTGAATTATGGAGACGAGATGGTAGCAAGAGTAGAGGAAGTTTTTTTAGATAAAGAAAATAAGTAACAGAGAGAAAAAAGGGGGGTGTTATTAATGATCAGGCATTGGGATTTATTTTTAGCACCGTATAAACAAGCCGTTGAAGAACTTAAGGTGAAATTAAAAGGAATTCGTTCACAGTATGATATGAAGTCTACGCATTCACCTATTGAATTCGTGACGGGACGAGTAAAGCCTATCGCCAGTATTTTGGATAAAGCGACTCGAAAAGGAATTTCTCTCGATCGCTTAGAGGAAGAGATGCAGGACATTGCAGGACTCCGTATGATGTGTCAATTTACGGACGATATTAAAGCGGTCGTAGAGCTCCTTCGTCAGCGCACAGACTTTGAATTGATTGAAGAAAGAGATTATATTCTTCATAAAAAAGAAAGCGGCTATCGTTCATATCATGTGGTCGTATGTTATCCTGTTCAGACAATTAAAGGTGAAAAGAAAATTTTAGTGGAAATTCAAATTCGTACACTGGCTATGAATTTTTGGGCTACAATTGAGCATTCTTTAAATTATAAGTACAGCGGGAAATTTCCTGAGAATATCAAAAAGCGACTTCAGCGTGCTTCTGAAGCGGCTACTCAGCTCGATGAAGAAATGTCTCAAATACGAGGTGAGATTCAAGAAGCCCAGGCTATTTTCTCACGAAAAAAAGAATCGGCGGAAGAATCTTAGGTATGACTCAGCAACAGCTTTGTACACTGGATGGATAGGGGGAGAGAATTAGGTGGAGAAAATAAAATTTGCTATTACATCAAAAGGCAACCAAATATCAAATACGCTTATGCAAAAAATGAAAACGTATTTATTAGATTTTCATTTAGAATATGATGAAAACCAGCCTGATATTGTAGTGTCAGTAGGGGGGGATGGAACGCTTCTCTACGCGTTTCACCGCTATCGAAACCGACTTGACAAGACGGCTTTTATTGGGGTTCATACCGGTCATTTAGGCTTTTACGCAGATTGGACACCTGATGAGATTGAGAAGCTGGTGATTGCTATTGCAAAGACACCCTATCAGACTGTAGAGTATCCACTGCTCGAAGTGATTATCCGCTATACGAACGGTGGACGCGAAGCTCGATATTTAGCTCTGAATGAATGTACGGTGAAAAGTGTAGAAGGCTCTTTAGTAATGGATGTGGAAATTAAAGGGCAGCGATTTGAGACATTCCGAGGAGACGGCCTTTGCGTATCCACTCCCTCAGGAAGTACAGCTTATAACAAATCCCTTGGAGGCGCGATTTTACATCCTTCGCTTCAAGCTATTCAAATTGCTGAAATGGCTTCTATTAACAATCGAGTGTTCCGTACGATAGGTTCTCCATTGGTTCTTCCTGGACATCATACAGCGCTGTTAAAGCCTGTTAACGACGCAGACTTTCAAATTACCATTGATCATTTAACTCTTTTACATAAAGATGTAAAGTCGATTCAATTTCGGGTAGCAAGCGAAAAAATTCGATTTGCTCGCTTTCGCGCGTTTCCTTTCTGGCAGCGTGTCAGAGACTCTTTTGTATGTGATGATTAAAGGCAGGGAAGAGAATGAAACAAGTTTTTACGTTGAGTTGGACCGTAGATCATTCTTTCGAGGGTGTAGCGGTTCGTGAATTTTTAAAAGAACATGATATTTCCAAAGCTTCGCTGACGGACATTAAGTTCAGAGGAGGAGCGATTGAAGTAAATGGAAAGCATGCAACGGTTCGATATATTCTGCAAAAAGGTGACGAAATCAAGGTGGCGTTTCCACCAGAAAAAGCAAGTGAAAGTCTTCTTCCTAAAGCTATACCTTTGGATATTGTATACGAAGATGAGTATATATTAGTTTTGAATAAGCAGCCAAACATGCCAAGTATACCTTCTCGAGAACATCTAACGTGGTCACTAAGTAATGCTGTGCTCTATTATTATGAGAAAAATAACATTAACTCGACTGTTCATCTTGTGAACAGGTTAGACCGAGACACATCTGGGCTGCTTATTGTAGCTAAGCATAGGCACGTTCATTACTTATTCTCTAAAGCACAAAAAGAACATGAAATTAAACGCGTGTACCGAGCTTTTGTTCATGGTAAGCTTGTTGGCAAGGAAACGATAGAGGCACCGATTGGCCGAAAAGAGTCAAGTATCATCGAACGGGAAGTAAGAGAAGATGGGCAGTTTGCTATTACACACTATACGGCGCTTCGTCCGTATTCTTCTTTTACAGAAGTTGCTCTTTCGCTTGAGACGGGGAGAACTCACCAAATTCGTGTTCATATGGCTTATAAAGGATATCCACTGCTTGGAGATACCCTATATGGCGGAACGAATCATCTTATTTCTCGTCAAGCTCTCCACAGCTATGAGCTCACTTTTTTTCATCCTTTTTTACAAAAAACGTTGTCTTTTACAGCACCTTTGCCGCCAGATATGCAGAAACTTCAAATCGTAAGATAAAAGTCGCTTTTTAAATGAAAAGCGACTTTCTTTTTACACGAAGTGATTAAATTTTTCCTCTACATAAGGCATAGATGAAGGCACCGATATAATATTCCCTTCAGGATACTGAAACGCCGTTAAAGCCCCTCCAAAAACTGCGCCCGTATCAATATTAATGGTATTATGAATTTTTCTGGCTTTTACTACGGGTGTATGCCCATACACGATAAAAGGTTTTCCGTTATAATGTTGGGCCCAATCCCGTCGGACAGGCATACCGTTTAGATGTTTTTCACCCGTAATGTCTCCGTATAGCACAAAGGTTTTAACTTTTTTATCTGTTCTGCCGATGTATTCAGCTTTAAGGCCGGCGTGAGCAATAATTAATTGATTTTGATCAAGCTGCACATATAGAGGTGATTGCTCATAAAGCTCAATAAACTTTTTTTTAATGAATTTCTGTTCTCTTGAAGGCAAGGCTTCGTACTCAGCAACGGTCGTTTCTAACCCATGAGTAATTTCCACTTTGTTACCGCAAAAGAAGCGATATAGCTTATTACAGTGATTGCCTGGACAGTAGTAAGCTTGCTGATGCTTGATTACAAGTGACCATACGAGCTCAATCACTTTTAGTGAATGAGGTCCTCGGTCTGTTAAATCACCTACAAATCCAAGGCGCCGTCCGTCAGAGTGGATAGGAATCCCGTCTTGCCACTCATACCCAAGTTTTTCTGTTAACGCTTTTAATTCATCATAACATCCATGGATATCGCCTATTATATCTACTTTCATCTTTTATCCACATCCTTAAAAGGTTTTTCCTTTGACGATATAAAATTACCCTTATATGGAGCAAACTATGTGTAGAACTTATATATTATTGGGAAAAGAGTAAAGAGCTATGAGTTGAAAAAAAACAAAATTCATCATAAAGTTAAATGAGTTTTGTGCGACAGGGAGGTTGAAGACATGACAGATTCAATTGAAAAAGAAGAAAAAGCATGGTTCGCCGAACATTTATTATCACTTCTAGAAAAAAATGAAATCGATGCATTTCGTGAAGAATTTTTACATATGCATACGTATGACCAAGCTCAATTTTTTGAAGAATTAGATGAGCCTTCTAGGTTTGCGCTGTACGAGATGTTATCTCCGGAAGAAATGGCGGATATCTTTGAAAATGTAGAGATACGAGAAGAAGATTATCAAGAAATTCTCTCAGAAATGCATCCCAATTTTGCAGCAGACATGCTGTCGGAAATGTCGGCGGATGATGCCGTTGACGTATTAAATGAATTGGATAAAGAACAAGTGGCGAGCTATTTAACGATTATGGATGAAGAAGCAGCCGATGAAATTAAAGAGCTGCTTCATTACGAGGAATATACCGCTGGAAGTATTATGACGACTGAGTTTGTGGCCATTCGTGAAAATCAAACCGTACATTCAGCTATGCACATTCTACGCAGGGAAGCTCCAGAAGCGGAAACGATTTATTATGTATTTGTTATTGATGAACAAAAGCATCTAGCAGGTGTTATTTCTCTTCGTGATTTAATTATAGCAGATGAAGATACGATGATAAGCGAAGTTATGAATGAACGAGTTGTATCCGTGTCAGTAGCAGAAGACCAAGAAGAAGTTGCGCGCATTATGCGCGATTACAACTTTCTTGCGCTTCCAGTTGTTGATTTTCAGCAGCATCTTCTAGGGATTATTACGGTTGATGACGTGATGGATGTTCTTGATGAAGAGGCATCGGATGACTATTCTAAATTAGCCGGTATTAGTGATGTAGATGATACGATTGACCACAATCCCTTAGTAGCGGCCAAAAAGAGGCTGCCTTGGCTGATCATTTTGCTGTTTTTAGGAATGATGACAGCGAGTTTAATTGGACGTTTTGAAGATACGTTGAATCAAGTAGCTATTTTAGCTGTATTTATACCTTTAATTGGCGGTATGGCTGGTAATACAGGAACACAGGCACTAGCCGTTGCGGTCCGCGGACTGGCGACGGGAGAAATCGAAGAAGAAAGCAAATTTAAGCTGTTAATCCGAGAAGCAGCTACCGGAATGATTACGGGCGCATCATGTGGACTTTTAGTTGTATTAATTGTTTATATTTGGCAGGGAGATCTGATTTTAGGCGCTTTGGTAGGCGTCTCTGTATTTTCAACATTGATTGTGGCTACACTAGCAGGAGCGTTTATCCCGCTTCTCATGCACAGATTCAAAATTGACCCTGCAGTCGCATCAGGACCATTTATTACAACGATCAATGATCTTATCAGTATTTTAATTTACTTCGGTCTAGCCACAACATTTATGAGTTATTTAAAATAATGAAGGGACTTTGGAATTCGACATGAGTAATCATGTCGGATTTTCATTATCAGTTCATTATCAGTTCATATAGTTGACAGAGAACCTTCAAGCTTTTATGATTAACCTTTAATTTTGAATACTAACGTCTTCGTTTTATAAATAGCGAAGGTAAAAGGAGGGGAATCTAATGGAACAGCACGCGTCCTTTACATCACTTGTTATCGTCATTAGTTTGGCCTTTTTAACGCCTATACTGTTGCATCGGTTTAAACTCAACATTATACCTGTAGTCGTAGCTGAAATTATTATGGGATTAATTATAGGGAAAAGTGGTTTTGACCTTGTGGAGCAGGATATGTGGCTTGAAACACTTTCCACTTTAGGCTTTATCTTTTTGATGTTTTTAAGTGGTTTGGAAATTGATTTTTCTGCTTTTGCTGGAGGAAATTCAAAAGACAAAAAGGCATCAGGAGCGAAGGTGCCAAATGCTTTTTCCATTTCTATACTAGTGTTTGCAGCTATCTTTGCGGTTTCACTATTTTTGTCCTATGTTTTTGTATGGACCGGTTTTATTGATAATGCCTTTTTGATGACGCTTATTATTTCTACCATTTCACTAGGAGTAGTAGTGCCGACTTTAAAAGATGCACAGATTATGAAAAAGCCAATTGGACAAACCATTTTATTGATTGCGGTTATTGCGGACTTAGTCACGATGATTTTACTAGCCGTATTTGCTTCCGTCTATGATAAATCAGGAAATAGCAATACATGGTTGATTTTAATTTTATTTGGAGTAGGAGTGATTTTATACTTCATAGGGAAGCAGTTTAAAAACCGATCGTTTCTTGAGACAATGTCTAAAGGTACAATTCAAATCGACACGCGCGCCGTATTTGCACTCATTATCATTCTAGTGGGCCTTTCGGAGTCAATTGGTGTTGAAAACATTTTAGGCGCTTTTTTAGCGGGATCACTCGTTTCTCTTCTTGCGCCTAATAAAAACTTAGTTCATAAATTAGATTCGTTTGGCTACGGTTTTTTAATTCCTATCTTTTTTGTGATGGTAGGAGTGAAGCTTGACGTTTGGTCATTGTTCAGTGATAAAAAAGTGCTGATTTTAATGCCTTTATTATTCATTGCATTATTAATATCCAAGCTAGTTCCAGCGTTAATCTTAAGAAAATGGTATGATATGAAAACCGTTTTGGCATCGGGTTTCCTTTTAACATCGACTTTATCACTCGTTATTGCGGCAGCAACGGTTGGTGAAAATATTGGTGTAATTGATTCCCAAATGTCCGGTGCGCTGATTTTGGTGGCGATTATTACATGTATTATTACACCTATTATCTTTAGAAAGCTGTTTCCAAAGCCAGAAATCAGTGATAGAAAGCTGAAGGTTAATATGCTTGGTGCAAATCAATTTACACTCCCGGTTATTCGAGAAATGGATCTTGATTTATATGATGTGACGATTTATCATCCTACTCAGGACAAAATTGAAAACCGTACGTCGGATTCCATTTTTAATATCGTCGACATCGATGGATATAGTAAGGAAACGTTAAGAAGTATGGGGATTTTAGATGCGGATGTATTAGTTGTAACAACAGGGGAAGAAGAAAGAAATAGCGACATTGCTCTATTTGCAAAAGAGTATGGTACAGAAAGGGTTATTGCCCGCGTAGAAAGTCCTGTCTTAGATGAAAAGATGAAAGAAAATAACATTGAAGTTTTTTCTGTGCTGTTATCTACAACGGCATTGCTAAAAGCTTTAATCGAATCGCCAAATATTTTAAATATCTTAACGAATCAAGAAACAGCACTTTATCAAATTAATATGCGTAACCCTAAATACGAGGGGGTAGAGCTTCGTAAGTTCCCGTTTACAGGAGATGTGATTTTTGTTCGAATCTTCAGAGGTAAAGATTCTATTGTACCTCATGGCGATACAGAGCTTGAATTTGATGATCGCTTGATTGTAACGGGGTCTCGTTCGTATGTGAATGAATTGCGTATGCTTCTTGAGTATAAAATTAGATAAAGGTATTTAGCTGGATTTAGTTTTCTACCTGATTGAATGAGAGGAAGAGACTGAGACAAAAGTATTTTAGCTCAAGTGAAAAACGAACCACTGATCAACATGTTTGATTAGTGGTTCGTTTTTTTGTTGTTTTGAAAATAAGTTTCATCTGTTTAGCTCTTTCTAGCAGTTGATTGGAGGGCAAGACGAAGACTCCTGCGGGAAAAGCGGAAGGGATGAGACCCCGCAGGAGCGCAAGCGACGAGGAGGCTCATTGGCCGCCCGCGGAAAGCGAAGTCTTGCACGGAAATCAACGGCGGTGTAGCAAGCGGGCAGCTCATGTATCCTATTTATGCGTCTTTAGATTGAATTAATTTAGTTATATCTCAACTTCTTTTGTGGTATTTTCCTAAATTATATAAAAAAGTATAGTGCTGCTTTTATTTCTAAAAAGGCTACTGTAAAAAAATAAACAAGTTTTTCCGTGTGCAAGCATACATTTTTAAAAGAACGATAACAAGCAATTGGAGGTATGCTTCATGACTAACTCAAAATCTAAGTCAGAAGAAAATGAGCCGCTAATGTACATTGTCCAGCCAAACGCTACGCAAAACCAGCGTTCTATGCAATATTATTTTAGTTCAAAACAGCAAGACAATAAAGGAATAGAGAAAGAGCATGTGTTAAAAGAAGAGCCCAGCTTTTCTTCTATTCAAGAAGTCAAAGAGCCTGACGTAGAAAAAGTGGAAGAGATTAAGAATGAAAAAAAGGAAGAGCGTTCAATTGTTCCTGTGGATATACCGCAATCAGAGAATAAAAAGCCAAATAAAATGTTTCAGTCTATGACGATTAAAGAAAAAGTTGAATTTCTATGCAGCTTCCCGCCTCATATGTCTCAGCCAATTTGTGAAATTACGTGCCAAAATCAAAAATATATAGGAACAATTCTAGAGTTAAAAGAAGGAAGTTTATACGTAAGCGTTCCTCCTAATAAAGAAAAAACAGTATTGACCTTTAATGATATTCAGACCATATCTATCGTTAAAATTTAAGTAATTTTAAAAGCTAACAGTGAAAAAGCACGTTAGCTTTTATTTTCATAAGTTTGTGAATGTACGGAGGAATGAAGATGACATGGATTTATCTAACGCTATTTATCTTTGCAACGTTTCGACTTACTCGTCTAATTGTTTTTGATAAAATTACGGCTTTTATTCGGAAGCCGTTTCACAAAATTGTAGAAGATCAAGATGAACAAGGAAATACAGTAACGTACCTAGAGATAAAAGGGAAGGGACTGCAAAAGTGGATTGGAGAGCTGCTCAGCTGCTATTGGTGTACAGGCATATGGTGTGCGGTAGGAATTTATTTTAGTTATGTAGCGGTCCCGCACATTGCTATTCCTATTATTACGATCTTAGCTATTGCAGGGTGTGCAGGAATTATAGAATCTTTTATGAAATAAATGGACGAGTTAAAAGACATATTGATCGTCAATATGTCTTTTAATGATTAAGGGAAGTTTAGCACAACTTTATTTAAAAAAGGAATACCTTCCTGCCACTCTTCACTATAGAAAAAGCCTTCTAGAATAAATGAAGTTGTATCAGTGGAGAGCGGAATGACTACTTGAAAAGAGTCAAATAGTAATTTGCCTTTGGGCTTTAATACTGTTTGCTTAATGGGTTTAATCCAATATTCACCGTCATTTTGAATTTTTTCGTTCCATTTTGGATGAGCGTAGCGCCATTCTAAAGAAGAAGAGGGGACACTAGAAGCTTCAATATCTTTTTCATCAATGATCTTCCCGCTTAACATAGCAGAAGCAGTAGGCTTCATTTTTAAGCAAAGTGTTGGAGAGTATAAAGTACTGCTCGTTTGATTTTGAATAATTACGTTGCCGAACATCATCAGCTCGCTTTCATCTTGTTCTGGCAGCAGTATGGAATGTTGGAAGAAACAGAGGATATCGCTTTTTTCGAACCTTTCTATGGGTTTTTCTACAATCTTTTCAATTACTTTCTCCACGATTTTTTCTTCAATAACGGGCTGTTTCCTTGAAGCTTTTTCTCGAAACGCTTCGGCAATAATTTTTTGTTCGGAAAGCTCGTTTCTCAGTAGATCCAGTTCTTTTTCTAATTCTTCAATTTCTACTTCTTTTTCAGATGTAGAAAGCGTCTCAGCGTGTTTCTTTTTCCAAAACGATGTATTTTCTTTTTCTCGCTCTAAAGCTCGTTCATAGCTTTTTAGTTGGTTTTGCACGTTTCGAATTTCTGATTTATAGTGTATGAGCTTTTGTTTTAATTGAGTTAGATCATCTTTAGGGGAAGGGGAGTTACGACTCATCTAGTAGTCTCCTTTCCTGCTGAGCTATAAATTAATCTGGTCGTTAGAGCTGCCCATAGCAGTTTTATTTATATGTATGCAGAAAGCGCGTAAAGGATGAAAAAAGAGGAGAAATATTCTCCTCTGGCTTTTTATCTTGTTAATCAAATTCGTGATGGTCGAAGCCTGACTCTACATCGTCTCCATCAAAATCATCGTGATGTGGTCTTCCAGGGAAAATAGCATCACATTGAGGTGGATATTCAATAGGTGAGCAGCTGCTTGTAGAAATGATTTCAGGGCGAGGGTAGCAGAAGCTTCCTTCTACTTCAACTTTAACATCTTTTTCAATTTGAACACTTAGGCATAACATAAGATCAAAGCTTAATTGCTGTAAGTGACAATCTGATAATCTGAGAGAACCGTCAGTTCCTTCAAAAGATTCAAGGTGGACAACAGGTTCTGTTCCTTCCGGGGCGCATAAATAGAATGTTTGATGTATTTTCCAAGGAATAACGCTAGATTCAACCTCATCGTGTTTGTGATGTCCATTCAATTCAATTAACTTAACTCGGTAAAAGCCGCTAATTGATAATTTTACTTCATGAAGAACAACAACTTCTCCATCTGGTAACACAATTTTTTTAGGTCTGCGACCACCGTGCGGCACAAGCTCAATCACGTTATCAAGTGCGTCTTCATCTGAAGGATCTACAGGGTGACCTTCACTATCTGTTAAAACAATTTCCACTTCTACGTCATGGCCTAAATCTTTAAGTGCTTCTTCTTCAAATAATGAAGTGTCGTTCGTAAAGATTTGTGGTAAAACAACTTGACGTCTAACCCAGTCGTACACTTTAGGTACGCGGATACATAATGATTCAAAAAGTTCTCCCATTTTTAAACCTCCTAATTGTAATTGTCCTTCCTTTACGCTTTTCGTTACTAGGTATCGGACTACTATAGTGTATGAATGACCTGCTTTTATGTTCCTTAGTAAAAGCGGAATTTATCGGAATAAATTCTAGTTGGAGCGAGCATAAAAAATGAAGGAAATAATAAACTCAATTACAGCATATTCATGTTAATAAAAAGTGTTATTCATCTTTAACTGATTTTTTAGAAGTAGTGGGTTAATTATAATGGAGGAGTGAAGGGCATGAGTGAGGAAAAAACAAAACAATATATTGCTTCATTGAAGTCAGAACTGGCTTTTTATAAAGAAGAATATCAAAAATTCAAACATCAAGAATTTGAATATGAAGATATGAAGGAAGAGTTAGCGGAATTAAAGCAAAAGCATGAAGAAGAAAAAAGAAAACTGGAGGAAAAAATAGATTGGCTTAAAGCATGCGTCAATGAACAAAAATCAAAAACCGAACAGTCTATTGTACAGTACAATCATGAAGCAGAAGGAACAATTCAAGAGCTGCAAAAACGGCTGCGTGAAGTGACAGAGCAAAAGGGAGGAGAAAGATCGAGAGTAAGAAAGCCAAAAAACAGTACGGATTTATTTTTGTCCATGCAGCGCAAAATGGACAAATAAGATAGAACGTCTTTCTTTAGTCCTGAATATAATGTTATAGATAGGATGCTGTGAAAAGGAGGGAAACATGATGTATTATCATTATAATTATAATCCTAATCAATACCCTCAGCCCCTGCCTTATCATCCACAACCCATGACACAACAATCGGTGAAGAAAGGGCAGGCTATTCCTAAGCCAGTCCAGTACCCTTCTCCAAAACAAGGTGGTTGCGGCTGCGGTTCAAAATTACCAAAGCGATAAGCAATAGAAGCATTGTCAATCAGACAATGCTTTTTTACATGGAGTGGAGAGAGGTGTAGAGATGCCGGATTTTTTCGATGAATTTGAACGGTTTTTTGAACAGCATATGATGGGAGAACATCGAAAGAGAATGAAAGAAGTAGAAAAAGCAGAAAAGCAGATGGAACAGCAAGAAAGGAAACTGCAGCAGAATGTAAAAAGACTTGATGAGCAAGATGCTGAAGATCCGTTTGGACAATGAAATTTAATGTACACAGTTGAAAAGCCCATACAAAATCATTTGAGTGAACATACAGTATAGAGAGTAAAACAGAGGGGGTGTAATATTATGGGCTGCGGATTTGGCTACGGTGGTTGTGGTTACGGTGGTGGCTACGGCGGTGGTTTTGCGTTAATCGTTGTATTATTCATTCTATTAATTATTGTTGGTTGTGTTTGTTTTTACAATTAATCCCTTCTATGAATAAGGCACCGAAAAGTGCGGGTGAAGTTTCACTCGCACTTTATTTTTTTATTAAATGTAAAGGGCACCATCTAGGCACATGGTGCATACGATGAAGTATAAATAAAGGAGGTCATGCAAAGTGGATAATAATATGTTTAAAAATATAGAAAAGAAAACAGGCGTTAATATGAAGGATATTTTTGAACTTGCGAATTCTGTACAAAATGCTAATTTTAAAGATGAGCAAACGGTGCGTAATATTGTGAAGCGAGTAGCACAAATTGCGAATAAGCCAATTTCAAAACAAAAAGAAGAACAAATTGTTAAGGCGATTGCAAACAATAATCAATCCATTGATTTTGCGACCATCGCTAAAATGCTAAATGAGAAAAAATAATTTAATATTTTTATATAAAGCCCTGAGGTGTCAGGGCTTTTTTCCATTTAGGCAATTTCATTTGTTTGAAATGCGTTAGAATCAAGATCAAACAGTTCGGGATGCTGTTCTAAGTAATTAATTTCTTTAATACGATGAGCGATAGGAGGGTGAGTTGAAGTAGCTTGATTCAACCACATAAAAAAACCTTTTTCCTGTGAGTGCGTATGAACAAATTCTTCCTGATTTACTTTTTTATTTAGACAATGACCAACCGCAAGTATAGTGAGTGCTTGAGTGGCAGCTTTTGCATCACCAATCGCAACGGAAGCTATGCGATCACATGTATATTCACAGGCCCTAGAGTAAGCTTTTCCTAAAAAAGGAACCCAAAGAGCAGGTAGAATAAGTGAGTGGTAGAGTGTGTGCTTACGTTTGATATGAACTAATTCGTGGGCAATGATAAAAGAAAGTTCTTTTTCTTGATTATCTTCAATCATTTCAACAATGTCGGAGTATAAAACGACAAAGTGACGTCCAAAAAAACGTGTAGCAAACGCGTTTAATAAGCCGCCTGATTGAACAATATAAATATCGGGCAGCTCTAAATCCAGCTCTGAAGATAAATGTTTTGCCTGATGATAAGTGTGCGGGAACTGCTTCTCTGTCAATCTAACTCCATTATTGCGAATTTGAGCAATAGAGAAACCGTGTAGCATAAATGTAATGAAAAAACCGATTGCAATGTAGAGAATGCCGACGAGTGAAATAATTAAAAACAAATAGGTTAATAAGCTGATAACCATACACAAAATGAAAAAAATCTTTTCATTTTCATGAATAAGCTTTGCGTTCAATAATGGAACCTCCTAAAATATAGTAATGCAGTACATAACGTAGTGTAACGCATCTACTTATGAATATCTACCTCTTAGTGGAATATTTGGTTAATAATAGAGGTTGAAACGTAACGAAATCAATCCAATCTAAAGAGGAGAAAATTGGATACATGAGCTCCTACGGGGTCTCATCCCTTCTGCTTTTCCCCAAAGAGCCCTCCAATCAACAGCTAGAAGCAACTAAATATATTAACTCTACATGTACATGACAGTAAAAAGTACGAACGGTTAATCAATAATTTTGATTAACCGTTCGTACTTCAATTTGACTAAAATACTTTTTTCCCAGCCTTTTTTGCTTTATACTTTTTTTATAAAAGACTTCAGAAATCTTGAAGGATAAGCGGTTTTACCTCTTCTAGTTTGCGGAACAGATAAGTAAAGTGAATTCTGTGCACGCGTCATGGCTACATATAAAAGGCGGCGTTCTTCTTGAAGCGGCACATCATCTCCGCCTCGATAAGCTTCGAGTGCATAATCATGAGGCAATCCTCCGTCTACGCTGCTCAGTACGTATACATGCTTATATTCAAGACCCTTTGCTCGGTGAATGGTGGTTAGCTGAATACTTTCATTAAATTGCTTGCTTAAAGCTTTCATCTCTGTGTTCATGGCAATCATATGATCCACATGCTCTAACAGTTCAGGTACGGTTTTGAATTTACGTGCTACAACTTTTAAATCCCGCACGTCATCCGAACCTTTTTCCATCATATTTCCTTCATTTCCGCGTTTTTTGACAAAATCATCGAATCCCATATCCTTAGAAATCGTCTCAAGTGCCAAAGAAGGAGACATTGATTTTAGCGACTTGAATAAAGGAATTACTTTCTTGAGCTTTTTTTGCTGAAACGGTTTTAAATCTTGAAGATATTCAAGCGCATCAATAAATGTACCGTCATGAAGAATACTTGCTGCTTTTAAGTCATTGACTGCTGTTTTCTTTAAAAAGAGTGCGTTCACTAAATCTTGTAGCGAACTTGCGTCATTTGGATTCACGCTCAAGCGTAGAAATGAAAGTAAACTTCGAACCATTCTTCTTTTATAAAACGAATCCGCATCTTGTTCGATTGAAAATGGCAGGTTTGACTGCGATAAACGTTCAAAGATGGCGCGTGAAGAAGCGTGAGTTCGGTACAAGACCGCGAAGTCAGTTGGAGAAGCTCCTTGCTTAATCTTTTCTTTCATATCCGTTACAATCATTGTTGCTTCTTCTTCTTCGTCGTATGGAAAGAAGAAGGTAGGTCTTAACTCATTATCAAACTGGGCAGCCATTTCTTTTTGTCGGCGCGCTGTATTTCGTGCAATCACTTTATTAGCGGAAGAAACGATGGCGTGAGCTGAACGATAATTTTGGTTTAACGTAATAACAGTTGTATGAGCAAAATCTTTTTCAAAGTTTAAGATGAACGAAGGGTCGCTTCCGCGGAAAGCGTAAATTGATTGATCATCATCTCCTACGACACACAAGTTTTTAGAGTCTTCACTTAGCATTTTCATAATTTTATATTGAACTTTATTGATATCTTGAAATTCGTCAATTAAAAAATAGCGAAATCTTTTTTGATAACGAGTTAGCAAATCGGGATTTTGTTTTAGCATTTCATAACATCCATACAGCATGTCATCAAAATCGAATAGCTGTTTTTGCTTTTTGACTTCTTCATAGCGACGATATAAAAAGTGCACATCTTGTTCCCATTTGTCTTTTGGGCGAACATCTTTCACGCCAACAAGCGTGTTTTTCCAATAGCCGATTTGCTGAAGTGCCTGATCAAACGGGAAATCTTTTTCATCCACGTGGAGCTCTCTTGCTGCTTCTTTCACGATCTGTTCTTTTTGCCAATCCCATTTCAGCAGGCGATCCATTTGCCACGCTTGAGGATTGTGATGAACAATCATACGTAAGAAAATGCTGTGAAAAGTTCCAACTAGCATTTGACGAAGATGTAAGCCGGACATCTTTGGATATGTAGCCAATCGTTCTTTCATTTCTTTAGCTGATTTAGCCGTGAAAGTCACCAGCATAATGGATTTTGGATCAATTTGTTTTTCTTGTATCATATATGCGGTGCGAGCTGTTAACACACGCGTTTTTCCGCTTCCTGCACCGGCTAGAATAAGAAGAGGTCCTTCTGAATGTGTAACAGCTTTCCATTGGTTCGAATCTAATTCAATACCGCTCTCTTTAAATTCATTTAAATAAGGAGAGTCAGAGTGTTTAGGAACAGGTGGTTTTGAGCGAAAAGCAGGAACACTTGAAAAAGGCGCGGAAGACCTCCATGTCGCTTTCTCTTTTACAGTTGAATTTTTCTCACCAATAGCTCGTCCTTTAGGAATACGAAATCCATTGGTTTCTCTGTATTCAGCCGGAGTTTCTTTTATTTGTTGTACAGCTGTTGTTTCTGATAGTGTGTCTGAACACTCTTCTCTTTCATGAGGAACTTGAGCATGATAAAAGTAAGGAGAATGTTCAATCCCCAGGTATAATTTAACTGGTTCTCCGCAGTGAGCACATGTTATTTCTCCTCGGAGACTAGCTTCATATAAATATTGAAATCGGTCTCTAGCCGTTATAGCAAGATTAAGTATCTGTTTTTGATAAAGTGCACGTTGCAAAAAACATGGCCTCCTTTGTAAAACATGAACAATCAATAGTAAATAAGAGGGAGTTAAAGCAAGAAGCCGCTCTTGTTCTACATCGATATAGATGTGTATATACGCACAGTTTTTATTCTATAATCAAAGTCTATCATATCAAAATCATCTTTTTTTAAAAAGAGTACGGATATTTTTGGAGGGATACGATGTAAAAAAGGGTATATATTGAGTAAGAGATCACATATGTTCAAAAAAAGGCGGTATAGATACAAAGTGCTATCTGTTTTGAACAAGTCTAGAAGAGGGCGTAAGTGAGCTGTTTCAATGTCGATACTTCTTGCGAAAAATACTGAGGTCCGGGAGTAGAAGGTATCTTGAAAAAGAGGAGGGTTCATATGGGATATATACTGCCCGTCACACCTTATCAATCTATTCAATATGCAAATCGCCTTCAAAAAAATAATGCTTCTTTTTCAAATCGTATTTGGCCTGTCCAGAAAAAAAGCTTTGACGAAGAGTTTGAATCGCGTTCTCACTCATTGGAATTGACGCCAAGTTCCGTACAAAAGCGAAAAAAGCTTCAAGCAGCAGAGCGTGTATACAGCAAGCTAACAAATAAGGGCCTAGTGATTAATACACGGGTATAATAGAAAAAATCGTGAACGCAGCAGAATGAATGCGCTCACGATTTTTAACAAAGTAATGAACAAGTAAAAAACACCTTAGTAAGATTCAATAAAAAGTGTACGGCCCTGCTGCCATTCAGCATAAAGCACCTGTTTATAATCGGTAAATCCCTGTTTTTTTAACTGTTTCTTTAGCCAGTCTTCATCAAAGCCTGACTGAATTAAGTTTTTCAAAAGCAAACGTCCATCACTGACGAAGGCGATAGATAAAACAGGTTCAGAAGGAGGCAGCTGCAGATCGCTTCTTGTTGGTTTAGCATAATCAGATTTTGGCAGTACGCTTAGCGAGCCATCTGTTTCTAAAATTGCATATTCAACTTCACGAATGGAAAATATGTCTTTTGAACGTAGCATATGAAGAAGCTGATCGATATCTAATCGATTTTTGCTAAGTTCTTTGTACGAAATTTTCCCTTTTCGAATAATAATAGATGGCCGTCCTTCTAAAAACAAGCGCAGGCGAATATTTTTTTGAGTAATAACTTCGGTGACATAAATAAGCGCTCCCCAAAAGATAACAGCAAATAAAATTTTGCCTATGCCTACTTCTGAGTCATATAACGCATTTCCTACTAACTCTCCTAATACAAGAGCAGAGATAAAATCAAAAGTGGTAAGCTGAGTGATCGTCGCTCTGCCTAAAAATTTAGTTAAGATAAACAAGCAGATAAATCCGATAAAGAGTTCTAGTGCAATTCCGATAAGTTCATCCATATTTTCACCTAATTCACATGATTAGGTATTAGTATAAGCAAAGCAAAGGTTCTTATCCTTTAAAAAAGCAAAAACACCAGGTTCAATTCCTAGTGTTTTTTACTTAGTTTCTTTACCATCTCTACATGTGGAATTCCAGCATCCATAAATTCACCTGAAACCGTTACGTAGCCTAGCTTTTTATAAAATCCTTCCGCATGCGTTTGAGCATGCAGCTTAATCTTTTCAATCTCATGCTCTGCTGCGATCTCTTCTAACTTATCCATCAAAAGCTTTCCTACACCGTCTTTTCGATAAGAAGAAAGAACGCAGATTCGTTCGGCTTTTCCATAGTCCTCTACCATACGGAAGCGTCCTGCCCCAATTGGTGCAGTTCCTTTGTATACAACTAAATGCAGGGCTTCGGAATCGTATTCATCGATTTCTTGCTCTACATCAACCTGCTGTTCTTCTACAAATACTTTTTGACGTACGAAGTAAGCATCAGAAGGATCTTGTTTGTTCGTTAGTACTTTGATGTTCACGTATCTTATCCCTTTCCAAGACGAAATGTTTCAAACACAGTCCATGTTTCATTTTCAAGCTGGTACATTAAATGAAAGCGATCAACTGTTTCTTCATGAGCGACATCTACAAGCTTCAACTGGCTATACACATCTAAGTGCTCATCATCTGAAAGTCGTTGACCAATTGTAATATGTGGAATAAATGAATACTCAGTTGGCTGTTCGAGATTGCCTTCATGAAGTTTATTGTAAAGTGACGTCAGTTCTGGCTTTTGTTCCACTTTTAAGTAAATAACGTTATTGGCTGGTGAAAATGAGCTTACTTTCGTTACATTTAATGTAAATGGATTTGTTTCTTCGGCAATTTTACGCAAATTAGCCGCAATTTCATCAATTTGGTCTTCTGTAGCTTCAAAGACTTCTTTTAATGTAAGATGAGGCGGAATTAATGAATAGTGAGAATCATAGCGCTTTCGATAAGAATTCGCTACATCTTGCAATTTTTTAGATGGAAAAAGTACAACGCCAAATTTCATAAAAAATCCCTCCAAAGTAAGATCATAAAATATGTATAAAGCGAGCTTATTATAACAAATTTTCAAAAAATATGATATCTTTCTACTTCAACATATATTGAAGCGACCGCTTTACGTCTTTTTGCCAGTATTTCCACGTATGATTTCCATTAAATTCTTCGTAGAAAACAGAATATCCACGCTGCTTCATTTGTTCGTGCAACAGGCGGTTAGGCTCAATAAAGTTCAATATACCGTCTTGTGTTGTTTTGACGTCCGTTTCTTCCGTTCCAATAACATGATACAAATCCAGAAGTGAAGGAGAAGCAAATGAGTTGACCGTTTGTAATACAGCATCGTTCACGAAAGGAGAATGCATAATTACTTTCCCGAACGTGTGAGGATACGCAATGGCCGTCAGCAGTGAAACTGTAGCAGCAAGCGAATCACCAATTAGAACACGCGATTTTCCCATTTGATATGTAGGATATGTTTTATCCAAAAATGGCACAAGTTCATGTGCTAAAAAGCGAATGTAAGCATCTACCTGCTTTCCTTCTGGATGATACTTATCGCGTCTGTCTTCCACGCTTTTATATGGAATTCCAACAAAAATAGTACGATCGATTTCTGACTCGTTCATTAAATCATCGATTAAACGAGGTGTACGTCCGTACATAACATAATCTTTTCCGTCTTGGGCGATAAGTAGAGAATACTTATAGAGCGTAGAATAGTTTGACGGCAAATAGACTAGTAACGTGACATCTTCTTGCAGTGCGTCACTATAAAAAGAAATTTCTTCTAACTTCCGCTTACTTTCTGACATGAATAATCGACTCCTATGCATTTGAATGAAAGCGTTACCTTTATTGTAACACATTTTCTAAAAATCGTTCTTTATTTTATTGTAACGAATTTTTTAGCGAATGACGAGAAAGAGGCATGCGTTGCTAAAAAAAGAGGTTGGGACGTAACGAAATGAATTTCATCCAAACATGAACAATCTGGATATATAATCTGGGCAGCTTGCTCGGCCGCAGTTGATTTCCGTGCAAGACTCCGCTTTCCGCGGGCGGCCGGTGAGCCTCCTCGTCGCTTGTGCTCCTGCGGGGTCTCACCTGTTCTGCTGTTTCCGCAGGAATCTTCGCCTTGCCCTCCAACCAACTGATAGAAGGAATGAAACAGATAAAATCTGCGTCCACTTTAACGAAAAAAACGAATCATCAATCAAACAGTTTGATTGATGATTCGTTTTTTTGTTAATCTAATTTTTTCATCTTTTTAAACATATCTTTTTCGGCTTGAGTGGCTTTTTCTAGCGGTTTTTTCGTATATTCCTCTTCTTTTTCATCAATCGAAACCAATTCTGTGTCATTCTTTACATAACTTCGGATATTGCGAGCACCGAAATAGCCGTTTACATCTTTCAAAATAGGCTTGTTTTCTTTTTGATCATAAAGAGTATATGAATTCTCTTCTTTAACGATAGCATAGTGATTTCCTGCGAGCAGAGCCACAGCTTCTTTTTCGCTTTTTCCAAAAGTAGACATGAGAAACAGAACGATTAAGATGATAAAGAAAAGGGCTGTTGCGCCAATGAAAAATAATAATAAGCCTCTGCTAAATTTACTTTGTTTTTCTTCCACAGTAGACAAACCTCCTGATTCGATAATTTTATTATAGCAAGTAAATGTAATGAGCGCCTAAAGAGATATGTGACGAGTTTATGAACTCAGGCGGATGAACAAAAAAGGTTTTTAGCGGCTCTCATCGAATTTAGTATAAAGAGAGACAACAACTTGAAAAGGAGAGAGAGACATGACAGCGAAAAAAATCCCAACGAGCAAAGAAGTAGCAAAGGCAACATTTAATTTGCTGGAAGAGCGTGGCGTAACAGTTTTGGATATTGCTGAAATTGTGTATGATTTACAACTTCCTTATCATCCAGCTCTAACCATTCAGGAATGCGCTGAAAGCGTAGAGAGAGTACTGCAAAAGCGAGAAATTCAGCATGCCCTTCTAGTTGGAATCGAACTTGATAAGTTAGCTGAGCAAAATAAATTATCAGAACCTCTTCAAAGTATTGTAGAACAAGACGAAGGGTTGTTTGGCGTTGACGAAACGATTGCTTTAGGTGCCGTTTTAACCTATGGCAGTATCGCTGTTACGACCTTTGGCTATTTAGATAAAGTAAAAGTAGGTATTATTGAAAAGCTGGACTGTAAAAAAGAAAAAGGAGTTAATACCTTTTTAGATGATTTGGTAGCGAGCGTAGCTTCTAGTGCGGCAAGTCGTTTGGCTCACCGTCAGCGTGATGAACAAGAACAGCTGCAAGAAGGCAATCCGGCTACGTAATAAACTTCTTTTAGTATGTATATAAGCTGCGTAAATTAACGCGTTAAAATGATTTAGTCTTTTATTTGAATAACGGAGGCTAGGCACGTAGGAGATACGTGCCTAGCCTCCGTTAATGGAACGATTTATGGCTGTAGTGAAGTAGTCATAAGATAGCTTAAGTTTTCCAGTCCAAGACTTTCATAAAAAGCACGTGCTTTTTCGTTAAATGCCCATACGGTAAGCTGGAGGTCATTTGCTCCTTTTTGTACAGCCCACTGTTTCGTAGCAGAAAAAAGACCTTTTCCTACCCCATAATTTTGAAAGCCTTTTTTTACACCAAAATATTGGATGTATGCTGTGTAGGAAAGCGGAGCTAACGTGGTGGGAGGGTTATATTTTAATTCAACAACAGACGCTCCAATAATTTGATTTCGATATTGAGCTACAAGAATATCAATGGTTGCATAATAAAGGGTAGCTTGATATTGTTCTGGAGATAAAACAGCCATTTGGTTATCAAACATAGAAGGAAGCGC
This sequence comes from Priestia sp. USM5, assembly GCF_058323215.1. NCBI lineage: Bacteria > Bacillati > Bacillota > Bacilli > Caryophanales > Bacillaceae > Priestia > Priestia sp. USM5. The sequence goes on along the minus strand of NZ_JBSGKN010000001.1, from coordinate 3,907,977 downwards.
ATTTGCATGGAGTTCTAGTGATTCCCCTAATATTTTATTTACTTCTGTATAATCATCTAGTTTTGCAGTGCGATAGATAATATCCATACACACTTCACCTACTTTTTAAAAGTTGTGCTTTATCATATGTAGCAACTTAGAAAATGTTAAATGAGAATGAAAACCTGAAAATTTTAAGTGAAGAACCGCACTAAACAGAGCATATATTTTATGCTCTGTTTGATGTTGTAGTTGAAGAATATATAAGGGCGAAACATTAAATTCTAGTTTCAGCAATAGCATCGCGTACTTTTTCAAGCGAGTGTTTAGAGGTGTCTTTATTCGCAATCATTACATTAACATACAAAGCATCAATGAGGCTTAGCTGTCCAATTCTCGAGGCGAGAGCTTCAGATCGATATTCGGTTTCTTCTGAACTTGTATAAAGAGAAACGTCAACGTTTTGACTTAATGGAGATTTAGGAAAACCCGTGATCCCGATCGTTTTGGCGCCGTTCGCTTTTGCTGTATTTAAAATGTTCATCGTGTCTTTATTTGTTCCAGAATGAGAAATCACTACCGCTACATCTTGTTTCGTCAATTGAGAAGCGGACATAAGCTGGAAATGGGAATCGATAAATGCAAACGTTTTAATTCCTGTTCGCACAAATTTATGAAAAGCATCCATAGCCACGACTGAAGAGCCTCCCGTGCCATAAAATTGAACTTTATCGGCCTTCATTAAAAGTTTGACGGCTTTTTCAATAGCATTGCCCTCTAGTATTTGTAATGTATTCTCAAGCGTTCGCACGTTGGAGCGAAAGATTTTTTCAGCGATCGTTTTTTCATTATCCGTTTCAGCAATTTCCTCGTGAATCTGCTGAATAGGCGTCATAATTTCAGCAGCCAGCGCTATTTTCATCGCCTGATAGCCCTTGAAGCCAATTCGTTTACAAAAGCGAAAGACTGTTGCATCAGCTACATTTAAATCGTCTGCTACTTCGTTAATGGTACTGTGAATAATTTGTTCCGGCTGTTCTAAAATATAATTTGCAATTTTTTTCTCTTTTTCACTGAATCTAGCATAGTGAGAACGAATTTTTCCTAAACAATTTTGCGTCATAACTGATGTTCCTTTCCACGAATTTAGTAGTAAAAAGAGTATAGCACAAAAATATGTGTGAAAAAAATTTTCTTGTAAACGATTGCAAAATGAAAAATAATTCGTATAATGGAGGTAATGTGAAATTTTTTTTCAAAGGGAGTTTGTAAAATGAAAATTGGATTAATCGGGTTAGGAAAAATGGGATATAATTTATCATTAAATTTAATGGACAATCATCATGAAGTTGTAGCTTATGATGTGAATAAAGAAGCGGTAGAAAAACTTTCAAATGAAGGAGCAGCTGGTGCCTTTACTATTGAAGAGCTAGTCAACGAACTGCCTGCTTCACCTAAAGTTGTATGGGTTATGGTTCCGGCTGGAGAAGTAACGGAAAATGTGATTACAGAACTAAAAGAACTTCTGTCAGAAGGAGATATTGTAATAGATGGAGGAAACTCTAATTATAAAGAATCTGTTCGACGTGCTCAGGATCTTCAGGAAAAAGGTATTTACTTCTTTGATGTAGGGACAAGCGGCGGAATGGAAGGTGCAAGAAACGGAGCATGTACAATGATTGGCGGAGATGCAGAAGCATTCCGTACAATTGAACCAATTTTTAGTGATATTTGCGTAGAAAATGGATTTATGTACGCAGGCAAAAGCGGAAGCGGTCACTTTTTAAAAATGGTTCATAATGGTGTAGAATATGGAATGATGCAATCCATTGCTGAAGGATTTGAAGTTCTGGAAAAAAGTCAGTTTGATTTCGACTATGAAGCCGTAGCGCGCGTTTGGAATAACGGATCTGTCGTTCGCTCTTGGTTAATGGAACTAACGGAAAATGCGTTTTCAAAAGATCCTAAACTAGATAGTATTAAAGGAGTCATGCAGTCTTCTGGTGAAGGGAAATGGACCGTAGAGACTGCCCTTGATCTTCAAACGGCAACTCCTGTTATTGCTTTATCGCTAATGATGCGCTATCGTTCATTAGAGGAAGATACATTTACAGGAAAAGTTGTAGCAGCACTTCGAAATGAATTCGGCGGTCACGGTGTTGTAAATAAGTAAAGTAGTAAAGTAGGGGGACAGCAGCATGAGCAAAAAATATGCAATAGGTGTAGATATCGGAACAACGAGTACAAAGTCTGTATTATTTTCAGTAGACGGTACAGTCATTGCTAACCATGGGATTGAGTATCCACTATACTCGCCTACGCCCGCGATGGCTGAGCAAGATCCTGAAGAAATTTTTCAAGCAGTTGTACGTACCATTCAAACGGTTGTAAAAACAAGCGATGTAAAACCTGAGGATATTTTATGCGTTTCATTCAGCTCAGCTATGCACAGTGTTATTGCCGTTGATCAGCAGGGAAAGCCGCTGACAAAATGTATTACGTGGGCCGATAATAGAAGTGCAGAATGGACGGAAAAAATTAAAAATGAATACAACGGCCATGAGATTTATTTACGTACAGGCACGCCTATTCACCCGATGTCGCCACTTTCCAAGCTAACATGGCTTTCTAATGAACAGCCTGAATTAGTGAAGGGAACACATAAGTTTATTTCAATTAAAGAATATGTATTCTTTAAGTTGTTTAACGAATATGTGATCGACTATTCGATTGCATCAGCAACAGGTTTATTTAATCTGAAAAATCTTGCGTGGGATGAAGAAGCATTAAAAGTAGCAGGTGTGACGACAGATCAGCTATCCACTCCTGTTTCAACTATGCATCAAGTGAAAGGGCTAAACACAGAGCTTGCAGTTGAGATGCACTTACTGCCGGATACGCCCTTTATTGTAGGTGCAAGCGATGGCGTATTATCAAACTTAGGTGTAAATGCGATTGAACCAGGCGTTGTTGCAGTAACAATTGGGACAAGCGGAGCTATTCGAGCAGTCACTGACAAGCCAGTAGTCGATCCTAAAGGTCGTATTTTCTGTTATGCGTTGACAGAAGACCACTGGGTAATTGGCGGCCCTGTAAATAACGGAGGCATGATTTTCAGATGGGCTCGTGATCAATTTGGAGCGTCGGAAGTCGAAACAGCTAAACGTCTTGGAAAAGATCCATATGAAGTATTAACGGATATTGCGGCTTTAGTGAAACCTGGAGCAGACGGCTTATTGTTTCATCCATACCTGTCAGGAGAGCGTGCGCCGCTTTGGGATGCAAATGCTAAAGGTTCGTTCTTTGGCCTAGGTTTGCATCATAAAAAAGAACATATGATTCGCGCCGTATTAGAAGGCGTTATTTTTAACTTGTATACGGTATTATTGGCACTTGAAGAGTTAATTGGAGAACCTACTAAAATTCAGGCAACAGGCGGATTTGCACGTTCCGCACTTTGGCGCCAAATGATGGCAGATATTTTTAACCAAGAAGTATCCGTGCCGGAAAGCTTTGAAAGTTCATGTCTAGGAGCAGTTATTCTTGGCTTATATAGCCTTGGCGAAGTCGACTCATTAAACGTTGTTTCCGATATGGTTGGAGCGACTAATCATCATTATCCAATCAAAGAAAACAGTGAAGTATATAAAGAGTTAACGACTATCTATATTCGTTTGGCTCGTTTATTTAAAGAAGAATACGAAAGCATTACGGCTTTTCAAAAAAAATACGTACATTAAGTTCAAAAATCATCGCTTGAAGCTTTCAGGCGATGATTTTTTGTGTGTTAGGTTATCTAACAACCAAAAGAGTTAACACTACACAATATATAAAAGTTCCCTCAAATAATGTTACAATTTGTCCAGTGTATCCCTGTTTCGCATTAAATATAATAAGGAATAACGTTAGTATTTATCACATACTAGAAGGAATCGTCACAAACGCCTTTATATTTCAGAAAATTCAAATAAAATTTGTTTTTTGAAATGAACTTATTTTATGAAAAGGGGTTTTATGGATGAAAACACAAATCGAGCAAGATGGAATTGTGACGCTCACAGATGAGACGCACAATCAGCTGAGCGGAAGCGATCTTTGGAATGAAGATTTACGTCCTACTACGATGAAAGAACATTCTTGGAAAGGAGTTAACTTTGCCACGCTTTGGATTGGGATGTGTCTGTGTATTCCAGCTTACACAATGGCGAGCGGAATGATGACGCTTGGAATGAACTGGTGGCAGGCAATTGGTACAATCTTTTTAGGAAATGTAATTGTTCTTATTCCTATTTTGCTTAATTCTCACGCTGGAACCAAGTTTGGCATTCCTTATCCGGTATTTGCCCGCCTGTGGTTTGGAGATAAAGGAGCACATATCCCAGCACTGGCTAGGGCTATTGTGGCTGCTGGATGGTTTGGAATTAATACATGGATTGGAACGGAAGCAATTGATACACTGCTAAGCGCTTCATTTTCATCTTGGAATGGTTTAGCTGGTCATACAGCCATTGTATTTGCTCTCTTTTGGCTTTTAAATGTAGGAGTGGCGTATAAAGGACCGCAAGCAATTAAAGTGTTAGGAGCGATTGCTGCTCCGGTTATTGGTATTTCAGCTATTATTCTTTTTATATGGGCTTATACAAACTCAGGAGGGTGGGGACCCATTTTATCTACGCCTTCTAAATTTACATCCACCGGAGAATTTCTAGCTGTATTTTTCCCTGCTTTAACCGGAGTCATTGCATTTTGGGCGACGCTCGCTTTGAACATTCCGGATTTTTGTCGATATGCTAGAAGCCAGAAATCCCAAATGGTTGCGCAAACCTTCTCCTTGCCGTTGACGATGAGTGTTTTTTCATTTATTGGAATTGCTGTTACCTCGGCAACCATCGTTATATTCGGAGAAGCTATTTGGGATCCAGTGGCGTTAGTAGCTAAATTCCCTCCGTTTATCATTTTCTTAGGAACAATCGTTATCGTGCTTTCTTCTTTAACGATTAATGTGGGAGCAAATATTGTGGCGCCGGCCCGTGCAATTGAGAATCTGAATCCAAAGAAAATCACGTTTGCGATGGGAGCGCTAGTAACCGGTATCTTTGCTATTTTGCTTCAGCCATGGTACATCATGTCTAATTTCGGGAATTATATCTTTGGATGGCTTGGAACATACGGAGCGCTGCTTGGTCCTATAGACGGCATCGCCATTGCTGACTACTGGCTTGTAAGAAGGAGACAGATGGCATTAAAGGATTTATACGAGGTAAACGGTCGCTATAGTTATTCAACTGGTTTTAATAAAAACGGTATTTATGCATTAGTAATTGGCGTGGCCATACCTGTTTTAGGCTTACTGATTCCTGGACTGCGCTTTTTATGGGATAATGCCTGGACATTTGGTCTATTCATTTCTATCATCGCCTATACGTATCTCATGAGAGGAGATAAAAGTGTATTAGCGCCGGGAGAATATGAAGAAATAACGTTAAAAACAAGCGAAAAACCAATTATCGACAGTCAAACCGCTGATCCCACCATCACTAAATAAATAAGATAAATCCAATCATTAACATGATTGGATTTTTTTATGAGTTGAAACTCTATGGAAGAAAATTGATAAAATTTTTTTGAGTTTTTTTATTGATTTAAGAATTTTTTTTTCATATAATTTAAGTAATAAAAAGATGAAATCGTTTTCTGATTTAATTAATGTAAACGATTTCGATAATTAAAACGTATTTTTAAAAAAATTAACAGGTTTAGAGCTTTTTTGCTACATAAAGAAAGCGTTTACTTAAGGGGAAGGTGGAAAGCAAGATGGATGCATACTTATTAGCTATTACGGTTGTCGCAATTGTTATTGTTATTGTAGGTGTTTCAGTTTTTAAATGGCATGCGTTTATCAGTTTAACGGTTGCGAGTTTGTTTTTAGCAATTGCTTCTGGGTTATCAATGGATAAAATTGTTGCCGCTTACGAAACGGGAGTGGGCGGTGTTTTAGGACACTTAGTAGGAATTTTAGCACTGGGAACAATTTTAGGTAAGCTGATGGCTGATTCAGGCGCTGGCATGCAGGTAGCGGATTATTTTGTAAGAATATTCGGTGTGAAAAGATTGCCGTGGGCAATGCTAGTAGCAGGTTTCATTATTGGTATTCCTGTTTTCTTCGAAGTAGGAATTTTAATCTTACTGCCTTTAGTTATTTCGATTCATAAAACAACAAAACAAAATATATTATTGATTGCTCTGCCAGTTATTGCAGGATTATCAATTGTTCACGGTCTCGTTCCTCCTCATCCGGGAGCGATGGCAGCTATTAGTATTTACGGAGCAAATACGGGGAAAGTGCTTTTATACGCGTTAATCATTTCAATTCCAGCAGCAGTTATCGCTGGACCAGTTTTTGCAAAATGGGTTAACAAACGAGTAATTCCAGAAGGAGAGCCGGATTTAATTCGTATCACGACAACATCTAAAGATCTTCCTGGTACAGGTGTTTCATTCTTTGTTATTTTACTTCCTGTTTTATTAATGGTTTTAGCAGCAATAGCGCCTATTATTAACGGATTGCCAAGCGGCGTAGTGAAGTTTGTAGAATTAATAGGAAGTCCATTAATTGCACTTTTAATTTCTTGTTTTGCAGCGTTTTACCTGCTTGGAAAACGTCAAGGTATGACAAAAGATGTGATTAAAAAACTAACGGAAGAATGTTTGCTTCCTGTAGGATCTATTGTCTTGATTATTGGTGCAGGCGGTGGCTTCAAACAAGTATTAATCGATAGTGGAGTAGGTACAACGATTGGTCAAATGTCTGAACATCTATCTCTATCACCACTTGTACTTGCATTTTTAATTGCTGGATTAATCCGTATCGCTACGGGTTCAGCAACAGTTGCATTAACAACAGCGGCGGGTATTGTTTCACCGATCATTGAGCACATGTCTGGTGTTAATTTAGAACTTCTGGTTATCGTTACGGGCGCGGGTTCACTAATGTTCTCTCACGTTAATGATGCTGGATTCTGGATGGTGAAGGAGTATTTAGGATTAACAGTAAAAGAAACGTTCAAAACATGGACTGTTCTGGAAACGCTTCTATCCTTTATTGCTTTTGCAGGAGCACTTATTCTAAATGCAATAATCTAAAAATAAGACTCTTTTACTCTATGTAAAAGAGTCTTATTTTTTTATGAAAGAAAAGAATTTACTAGAAAAATAATCAAAATATTTTATTTATTCGTTAAATTATGGCAAAATAGAAATAGAAGAACAATAGCTTCTAAGAAGGGAATGACAGAGAGTGAGTAATCAACTAGTATTTTTCACAAACTTTTCAGAAGGAAAATTAGATTCAGACGTTTCTTGGTATTGTCCACCAGCTCAATTTCAAATTGATACGGAAACGAATCGATTAGTGATTAAAACAGACGCTAAAACAGATTTTTGGCAGCGTACTCATTATGGCTTTGAAGCGGACAATGGACACTTTCTTTATCGTGAAGTAGAAGGCGACTTTGAAATCATGACAAAGGTGCATACATATCCAGTTAATCGCTACGATCAAGCAGGTCTCATGATTCGTGTATCAAAACGTCAGTTGAATACAATCCCGATGGCCCTAACCAATTAGGAGCAGTCGTAACCAACCAGGGCTTCTCAGATTGGTCTAGTCAAAATTTTACTCAAAACAAATCAGCGCTTTATTTTAAAATTCAGCGCAAAAATGATGATTACACCGTTTGTTATTCAAGTGATGGAGATTCCTGGACTCAGCTCCGACTCGCTCACTTATTGCACTCATCCAAAGAACCTGTTCAAGTTGGGATTTACGCTTGTAGTCCTCAAGGAGAAGGATATGAGGCCCAATTTGATTTTATAAAAGTAGAAAAGCTTTAAACGAAAAACACGATTTAGTCACAGCTAAATCGTGTTTTTTATTTAGAGAGTACATTATCTAAAGGCTGTGTGGCAGCAGTGGGTGTCGATTGATTGTGTAAAGCAATTTTTTGTTTGAAATAGCTGATGACAAACCCTGTAATCGCAATGGACATAACAGAGAAAATTCCTTTTGAAAATCCAATTGAATACATGCTCGACAGCACGACGAGGAAATCAAATGAAAAATTCACTTTTCCAGGATCCCAACCGAATTTTCGCTGCGCGAATAACGCTAGAATATTAGCACCCCCAAGAGAAGCTCCGTTCATAAATAAAATGGATAAGCCAAGACCGGCAATTAGTCCGCCCGTAACAGCACCCATCAGGCTGGGAAGTGTAAAAGCAGGAAGCAAGTGATCGAGTGAAGTGAGAAGTGATAGCAAAGACACTGATCCTATAGTTGTGACGGTAAATTTCCATCCCATTTGAAAGAAGGAAAAGAGATAAAAAGGAATATTAATGAGAAAAAAAATCACCGCAAACGACAAAGGAAGGGCATATGACAAGCTAAGAGACAGACCAGCTGTTCCCCCCGTCACTACGTGAGAGTGCCGCAAGATAAGAACACCAATACTTGCAATCGTACATCCAAGAATAATCCATAAAACTTTTTTCATAAATAAACCCCTTTGTTTGTTTTTTCGGAATTTTCATTTTCAATTATCTACTTTAATGATAGGATATTAAATAAAGAAAACACATGTATAAATGAAGGAAATAATACTTGTTCTGTTATCAACTTGAATAAAGATTTTATTTATTATATTCATTTTGAAAGGAAAGGTTTGTATGGATCAAATCGATGCACAATTATTGTCTATTTTGCAAAGAGACGGGCGTATGACGATTAGTGATTTATCAAAAAAGCTGGCTCTTAGCCGTCCGAGCGTATCAGAAAGGCTGCAGCGCCTTCAGGAACAAGGAGTGATACAGCGTTTCAGCGCTACGGTGTCTCCGAAAGCTTTAGGGAGAGATACACAGCTGTTTATTCAAGTAAGCGAATTAAAAAGAAAACCAGAAGAATTTGAAGACTTTATTGAGCAAAATGAAGATGTGCTTGAATGTCATCGCGTAACGGGACCGGTTTCTTATTTTATCAAAGCAGCCGTGTCTGGAATGGATGGACTTAGAATGCTCGTGGATGAACTGATTCCTTATGGAAATGTGAATACCTCAATTATTTTAAAGTCGCCTGTAGAAAACAGGATGATTACTCCTATACAAAAACCGACCCCATAAGAGGCCGGTTTTTTGTGTAAGGACATATTAATAAAACCCTTTAATAATATAAAAATGATTTTGCAAAATATCAGGAACTTCTTCTTCTGAAACGTTTCTTTTCGTCTTTTTTCCGCTGTCTGTTACAGTTAGTGTTTCACCAGAGAGGGTAATTCGCCCTGTAGGTGTTGCGATCGTAACAAGGCGTTTGTGTACAAACGGAGAATCAGCTGACGTTTGATTGAACTCACACATGGGAGTAAAGTCTGTCAGTTTCTTAGGAAGCGTAGACACACGGTACAGCGTTTTCCATACATCATCTTCCCATCGCTGCAAATCATACATATGCTCAGCAACGTTTGTCATACGATAAGAGCCGCTTACATCTCTTACTACTTCGCCATTTAAAGGCATTGGCTTGCGAACAGAATCTCCAAATCCAACGTCTACGATGTAAGACTGATTTTTAACCGTCACAAGGTTTGTAGCGTGACTTCCTTCAATGGTCCACGTGCCATCGGGTTTTTTGACGGTAGCTGAAACGTACGAGACTTCATAACCGCTTTCTTTTAACAGCCAGCCAAATAAACCGTTTAATTCGTAGCAAAATCCTCCGCGCAAATTTACAATTACTTTTTGAAAGATCCGTTCTAAATCAATGATAATAGGAGTTTGAGACAAAACGTCTAAGTTCTCAAACGGAACATGAAGCATATGCTTGTTCTGTAAAGCAGCTAAGTTTTCATACGTTGGACTATCCGGTTTCTTAGCTAAAAACCGACTAAAATAATAATTAATATTCATCAAATACACCTCTTAGTGAATCATTTCTCTTTGTCTTTAAGCTTAGCAGAATATTCATGTAACAGCGTTTTTTCAATGGTTTCTTTGGAAGTAAATTCTTTCAATCTCAGCTTTTTGTTCTTTACTGACTTCTCTTAAAGGATTAGTGGCTAGAAAACATAGTGGACAGACAAAATCAAAATAAAATTCAGCGTGTGCTTTCATCCCGTCATGCTCCTTTATGGCATGTTTTTAGTTTATCAAAAGTAAAGACGGTTCTTCCAACTTGGGGACTGTGGAAAAATAGTTGACAAAATTGGATAACTCTTTCTATAATATAGTCAATACATATCACGAGCGATTAGTTCAGTGGGAGAATACATCCTTGACAGGGATGGGGTCGGGGGTTCGAATCCCTCATCGCTCATACCAAAGCCGTTTTCTTATTAATAAGAGAGCGGCTTTTCTCTTTGGCTTAACAAACCAATGCTATATTAAATCTTGAGCGCGTATAGAAGAATTAAAGTATAATGAAACATAGTGCATCAGGTCATGATAAAGATAATCACTAATTTAAAATAAATGAGGGTACAAAATGAATCAAAGAAGTTTTAGTCAATACGGTCTTAGTGACAAGGTAGCTAAGGCACTTTCTAGCCTGCAATACAATCATCCTACGGAAGTACAAAGCAAGGTGCTTCCCATCGCGCTAGAAGAAAGAGATGTTGTCGTGAAGTCTCAAACAGGAAGTGGAAAAACGGCTTCCTTTGGCATTCCACTGTGTGAATTAGTTAATTGGGAAGAAAATAAGCCCCAGGCCTTAGTGTTAACGCCTACACGAGAGCTGGCTGCACAGGTAAAAGAAGATATTACCAATATCGGCCGTTTTAAGAGAATTAAAGCAGCAGCTGTCTATGGAAAATCACCATTTGCCAAGCAAAAAGTAGAATTAAAGCAAAAAACACATATTGTCGTGGGAACGCCTGGACGAGTGCTTGATCATATAGAAAAAGAAACGCTTGCATTAGAGAAAATTCGTTATTTGGTTATTGATGAAGCAGACGAAATGCTAAATATGGGTTTTATTGATCAAGTGGAAGCAATTATTCAACATCTTCCTAGTGAGCGTGTAACGATGCTTTTCTCGGCTACGCTTCCTGAAGATATTGAAGAGCTGTCTCGCAAATATATGAAGAAGCCGGTTGATGTTGAAATCAAAGCGAACGGATTAACAACAAGCACGATTGACCATTCTGTTATAACAGTACAAAATGAACGTAAATTTGAACTGCTGAAAGACGTAACTACAGTAGAAAATCCAGACAGCTGCATCATTTTTTGCCGCACGCAAGAGCAGGTAAATACGCTGTTAGATGATTTAGATGATCTTGGATATCCTTGTGATAAAATTCATGGGGCAATGGTGCAAGAAGACCGTTTTGAGGTTATGAATGATTTCAAAAAAGGGAAATTCCGCTATTTAGTAGCAACAGATGTAGCTGCGAGAGGAATTGATATTGATAATATCACGCACGTTATTAACTATGACCTTCCGTTGGAAAAAGAAAGCTACGTTCACCGTACGGGAAGAACGGGACGTGCCGGTAAAAAAGGGAAGGCTATCACATTTGTAACGCCTTATGAAGAGAGAATGCTATCGGAAATTGAAGAATATATTGGTTTTTCGATTCCAGTATCTACTCCTCCTTCTAAAGAAGAAGTACAGCAGGCAGCATTCGCTTTTAATGAAAAAATTAATGAGCGTCCAGAAGTTAAAAAAGATAAAAGCGAGTCATTAAATAAAGACATTATGAAGCTGTACTTTAACGGCGGAAAGAAAAAGAAAATTCGAGCGGTCGATTTTGTAGGAACAATCGCAAAATTAGACGGAGTAACCGCAGACGATATTGGAATTATTACCATTCAAGAAAATGTCTCGTATGTAGAGATTCTGAATGGAAAAGGTCCCAAAGTGTTGCAAGCAATGAAAAACAAAACAATTAAAGGAAAGAAATTAAAAGTTCATAAAGCGATTAAATAATAAAGGAAAGTCCATCTTTTTAAAGATGGGCTTTATTTATACAGCCAATAAAGGAGTTGAAAGTATGAAGTACATAAAAGAAGCGTGTGTAGAAGGGTATGAGCAGGCAAAAAAAGCCGAAAAGCTAGGAGCAGACCGCATTGAATTATGTGACAACCTCAGTCAAGGAGGCACTACGCCAAGTTACGGCACCATTCAACATGCAAGTGAACATCTTGATACAGATATCAACGTGATTATTCGCCCAAGAAGCGGGAACTTTGTATATTCGGAAGCAGAATTTCAAATTATGAAAAAAGACGTTAAAGCATGTAAAGACCTTGGAGTAAACGGAGTAGTATTCGGCATATTAACAGAAAAAAATGAAATCGATCACGGACGCACTAAAGAATTAATAGCAGAAGCTCGTCCTTTAAGCGTTACGTTTCATATGGCATTTGATGAGATTAAAGATAAATACAAAGCCATTGATATACTTAGTGAAATGGGAGCAGACCGCATTTTGACCAAAGGTGGGAAAGGGTCTGCTTTGCAAAACTTGCAGGTGATCCGAGAACTGATCACATACGCCAATGACCGTCTTATTATTTTGCCCGGCGGAGGAATTCATGAAGGCAACGCAGATCGGGTTATAAAAGACACACAGGCGACTGAATTACACGGAACAAAAATTGTAGGAGATTTATCGGATTAAATAAAAGAGGCTGGGACAAAAGTATGTTAGTCAAAGTGAAAAACGAACCACTAATCAACATGTTTGATTGGTGGTTCGTTTTTTTGTGATGGTAAATATAGTTTTATGTGTTTCGTTCCTTCTAGCAGGTGATTGGAGGGCAAGGCGAAGACTCCTGCGGGAACAGCGGAATAGATGAGACCCCGCAGGAGCACAAGCGACGAGGAGGCTCAGCGCCCGCCCGCGGAAAGCGAAGCCTTGCACGGAAATCAACTGCTGTGTAATAAGCAGTCCAGCTCATCTATCTCCCTTGTTCATCTTTAGGTTGGATTCATTTCGTTATGTCTCAACCTCTTTTATTTTGATGTGTTTTCTTTTGCTGCTAAGCCGCTCGTCATTTTGGTACGCTGAAAGAAAAACGAACCTACGACGAGTACAGCAATTAAAAGAGTTAAAAAGAACTGTGAACGCAATGAATCAATAAATGCCATGGCAATAAAGATACTAGTGATGGCAAGGATTGTAGCGTAAGTTAAGTAAGGAAACAACCACATTTTAATTTTTAATGCTTCAGGGTTTTCTTTTTCATATTTTTTTCTCATTTTAATTTGTGAAAATGCAATAACGAGGTACACAAGAAGGGCTACGCCGCCTGATGCATTCACTAAGAACAAAAAGATTTTATCTGGCGAAATATAGTTAAAGATGACGCTGATGTACGAAATAACTGTACATGCTAATATCGCGCTAACCGGTACGCCTTTTTTATTTAATTTTGAAAAGCTTTTTGGCGCATTACCATTTTGAGACATGGAAAACAGCATACGAGAGCTTGTATACAAACCAGAGTTCAGACAAGAAAGGACAGCTGTTAAAATAATAAAGTTCATAATTTGAGCGGCGGCCGGTATGTTTACTAATTCAAGAATAGAGACAAATGGGCTTTTCATTAGGCTTGATGAATTCCACGGAAGAACGGTTACTAAAATAAAAATAGATCCTAAATAGAAAAATAAAATACGATAAATAACGGTATTGGTCGCAATGGTAATGGCTTTTTCAGGTTGAGAAGATTCACCTGCCGCGGTTGCAACAATTTCTGTTCCCATAAAGGAGAACATGACAAGGGCGATTCCTAAAAATACAGAGCTAATTCCATTCGGTAAAAAGCCGCCTTTATGCAAAAGATTGGAAGTGCCGGGAGAATCAATTCCTGGAATGAATCCACAAATAATAGCAATACCTAAAAGTAAAAAAAGAACGATACTGACAACTTTAATGAGAGAAAACCAATATTCAAATTCTCCGAAAGATTTAACAGAGTACAGATTGGTCATCGTTAATAAAAAAGTAAGAGCCAGGCTGACTCCCCAAGACGGTAAAGACGGGAACCAGTATTGAATAATATTTGCACCTGCAATGGCTTCAACAGCAATAACGATAACCCAGAAAAACCAGTAGAGCCAGCCAATTGTGTAGCCGGCCCAAGGGCCTAATGCCTCTTTTGCATAAGTGGAAAACGAACCGCTGGAAGGATTTGCAGTAGACATTTCTCCAAGCATTCGCATGACTAAAATAACGAGTAAACCAGCAAATGCGTACGAAAAAATAGAGCCGGGTCCAGCGGTGTTAATGAGTGATCCGCTTCCAATAAACAATCCAGCGCCAATAATTCCTCCAAGAGAAATCATGGTGATATGCCGGATCTTTAACTCTTTTTTTAACTGTGGCTGTGGATGGCTGTTCATTTGTAACCTCCTATATAACCTGAATTTTTAGTTAATACGGAGAATTATAGTATGTTATAAGGTGCAAGGACAGGATGTTGTTAGAAGTTCTTTCATATAAAAAAACGGATATGAATGGTTGCATTCATATCCGGCTTACTCTGACACAGACATTCATTATGCGTAGAAAGTACCTGATTAGCGCCTTTTTTCTTTATTATAATAAGCAATGCAGATGAATTTTTTATGAATGGTAGCTGAAAATAAGCTGAATGATTGTTTTAGATACGTTAATCAAAAGAGATGTACATCCGATTAAAGGATAATATGGAATGATATTCAAACTCTCCGTAAAGCGCTAAATGCGGGTTTTCCTTTCTGAAAACGGGTATATATAGTAGTAAGAAGTTCATTCTTTTACTAAGTATAAAAGAAAGATGTGCGATAGAAACAGGAGGTTATAAATAATGAAACATGTTGAAGTAGTAGAAAACGGAGCGAATATTAACGAAGCAGTTAATCAATTTGCAGATAAAGGTTTTGAGAAAAATGAAGTATACGTGTTTACCTATGACAAGGAAAATTCTAAAAATTTAACTGAAGTAACGGACACAAATATTATTCGACTGTCTGAAGAAGGTCCTTTACATTCAGCAGCGAGTTTATTTTTAACAAGAGAAGATGAGCTTCGAACAAAAATGGCTTCGCTAGGCTTATCAAAAGACGAAACTAAAAAATATGAAGAAGAGTTAAAGAAAGGCAGTGCGATTGTAGTGGCTGCTACGGGAGAAAGAAAAGACGTTTAATTAGGGCAAAAGTAGTTTAGTTAAAGTAAGATCCGAACGCGGTTGATTCTCTATCAAGAATCAGCCGCGTTCGGATTTTTTTGTGGGGACGGTGTAACAAGTGATCTATACGAGCTCCTTTATTCCATTTGTTTGTCTTTAAATTCACTCGATTTCGTTATGTCTCACACTCTTTTTTGTTTTTTCCAATATATGATTGATAAAACTAATGGTATTAGTTAAAATAAAAACTAATACCATTAGTTTTTATTTTGATAATAGGGGATGAGGAAATGAGAATAGTTCGTGAGAAAATGTTGTATCAATTGACGTTTTTGCCTCGATTTTTTCCAGTGAATTGTTATTTAGTCGAAGAGAAAGACAGTCTTACGTTAATTGATGCGGCTCTTCCTTACAGCGCGTCAGGTATTTTGAAAGCTGCAGATCAAATTGGAAAACCGATTACTCGAATTGTTTTTACTCATACTCATGAAGATCACATCGGAGCGATTGATAATTTGAAGAAAAGTTTGCCGAATGCTTCTGTTTATATGTCGCAAAGAGATTATCGATTATTTTCAGGAGACTTTGCACTCAATTCTGAAGAACCTCAAAACCCAATCCGTGGAGGAATACCAAAACTAGGAAAGATTTCAACTAAAATTGATCATTTCATCGAAGAAGAGTCTTATATAGGCTCACTTGCTCCTATTTTTACACCTGGACATACACCTGGGTCTATGTCTTTTTTAGACCAGAGAACAAACGCATTAATTGCGGGAGATTCTTTCCAAGTGCGGGGAGGAGTTGCCGTATCAGGTCAGTTAAAACCGCTGTTTCCGTTTCCTGCCTTTGGAACGTGGAGCAAAGAGCTAGCGCTTAAAAGTGCAGAAAAGCTATATGAATTAAACCCGTCACTTCTTGCTGTTGGACACGGAAGAATGCTTTCTCAACCGCTAAAAATGATGGAAAAAGCAATACAACAAGCAAAAGTAAAAATAGAAAAGAGGAGATGAAGGGATGTCGCCACGACAAGGACTAGATTTCAAAAAGGTTATTCAAACAGGTGAAAATTTGGCCAATCGTGAAGGGTTTTATGCTGTTACAATTGCTTCATTAGCCAAAGAATTAGATGTTCGCCCTCCGTCTTTGTATAATCATATAAAAGGGTTAGAAGAGCTGCGCAAAGAACTGGCTTTAAGCGGACTGCAGCAGCTACACTATCTTCTAAAAAGTGCTGTTGAACATGCTTCTGCAGAAGACGCTGTTTATCAGCTAAGTAAAGCGTACGTTTCATTTGTAAGAAAGTCTCCCGGAATATACGAAGCAACGGCAACGGTGGCACCAACGATACAGGATGAAGAAGTACAAAAAGCATCTGATAACATCGTATTTTTAGTGCTGGAGGTGTTAAAACCGTATCATCTTCCGGAAAGTGAAGCCCTTCATGCTGTTAGAAGTCTCCGCAGCATTTTACATGGATTTTCTTCTTTGGAGCAAAAAGGGGGATTTGGCATGCCGTTGAGTACTGATGAGACACTAGATTTTTTAATTCGTACGTTTGTATTGGGGCTACACCGGTATGAACAGACCCCATAAATTTCATTAATGCCACTAAGCCTAACGCTTTAATGGAAATTGAAAAAAAACAGAAAGAATGATAGATTACAAATAAAGACATTTATTCCTATTGTTTTAGGGTTGTTACTGATGAAGCAGGCAAAACCTAAGCTGCAAGGACAGAAAAGGTAGTTTCTGTTTGTTGCTGTTTAGGTATTTTTTGCTTTTGTTTAAAATAACCAGCTCTTTTAATTTATTTTATAAAGGGGAAATCTTCTGAGAATGGAGAGAAACAAACATGCTTAATTCAAGAATGATCGTCATATTAAGAGAACTAATGTCCGTACAGTCTACATTATCAACCGTTACGAGCGAATATTTAGCAACAGTAAATCAGGTATCTTCTCGAACTATTCGAACGGATATAAAACAGTTAGATGACATGTTGTCTCAGTACGGGGCCAAAATTAAATCAGCTCGAGGGACGGGATATGAACTTAGCGTTTTAGATGAAAAACAATTTCATCAGCTATTAAAAGAACTTTCGGCTAATCAATTATTTGATTCAACTTCTGTTCCAACCGTTCCTGATGACCGCGTGCATTATTTAATTAAAAGACTGCTGCTAGCAGACGGATATTTGAAGCTCGAAGATTTAGCAGACGAGTTATATATTAGCAAATCAACGGTTCAAAACGATTTAAGAGATGTTAAAAAACAGCTGTGTAAGTATGATATTCTTTTAGAAAAACGTCCTAACTATGGCTTGAAAGCTAAAGGGGACGAAATGAAAATGAGATTTTGTATGTCTGAGTACATATTTAACCGAAAAGATAAAGAAGTAGATATGGTATACAATGAAATATCCATCCTGCCCCAAGAATCAATCTTAACGATTAAAGCCCACATTTTAAATCAAATAAAACGATACAATATTATGGTTTCAGATATTGGATTAAATAATTTAATCATTCATTTAGCAATAGCTTGTAAGCGAATACAAGAAGAAAATTTTATCTCTTTGTATTCAGAAGACTTGCTTGAAATTATGGAGCATAAAGAATATGAAGTAGCAGCTGAAATTGTGAGGGAAATTGAAAAGGCATTCAAGATTCGTTTTCCGAAATCAGAAACAGCGTATATCGCCATTCATTTGCTAGGTACAAAAATGCTCAACAGTAGCAATCATGAAGACAAAGAAGTGAAGCAGTTTATTGCCGCAGATATTTATGAATTAACAGCGGCTATATTAGAAGCAATTGAAAAAGAGCTTCATTTAGGAATTAGTGAAGATTCAGAGTTGATTCTTGGCATGAGTTTGCATTTGAAACCGGCTATCAACCGCTATAAATATGGAATGAATCTGCGAAACCCGATGCTTGAAGGAATTAAGAGTCATTACCCTCTTGCTTTTGAAGCTGGAATTATTGCCGGGAAGGTTTTAAAAAATCGCCTTGAAATTGACATGCATGAAACGGAAATTGGCTATTTAGCTTTACATATTGGAGGGGCCATTGAACGTCGGAAAATTATCAATCAGCCTAAGCGCTGTTTGATTGTATGCGCATCGGGAGTAGGGAGTGCCAAGCTATTATCATATAAGCTGCAGGCTACGTTTGGATTAAATCTTACTATTTTAGGAACAACTCAGTATTATAAGCTTCACCAAATGTCGCTGCACTCTTTAGATTTTATTGTTAGTACCATTCCAATTCCAGAGGATCTTCCTGTTCCTGTAGTACAAGTAAGTACAATTCTAGGAAACAATGATTTTAAAAAAATTGAATGTTTAATGAAGAATAAACCGCAGTCTTCGTTAGAATACACGAAAAAAGAATTAGTATATTTACAGCAAGAATTTCAAACAAGAGAAGAAGTGCTTCATTTTTTAGGAGAGAAATTAACTCATCTAGGACTAGTTCCTTTTCAATTTATAGAATCTGTTTTTGAAAGAGAAGCTGCATCCCCAACAAGTTTTGGCAATCTCGTTGCGATTCCGCATCCTATGGTTCCTCAAACCGATACGACGTTTTGGGCCATTTGCACGTTAAAAAAACCGATTATGTGGGAAGGAAATCTTGTGCAATTTATTTGTCTTTTAAGTGTAAAAGCGAATAATCAAGGCGATTTGCAGAAGATGTACAGTTTGTTGGTTCGCGTTGTGGATGACAAGCAGGTCGTGCAGCGCTTAGTAAAGTGCAAGGATTATGAGGAGTTTATAGAGGTATTTATGAAAAATATTAGATAAAAGAAGTCCAAGAGAGGGGCTTCTTCTTTTATCTGAATGTTCAAACATAATTTTTCCGTTACTAACGGAAAAAGGTTGTGTATAAATGTAAGCGCTTTTATTTTAAGATAAAACTATCAACAAAACAGATAGCAAAATAAAAAAACGGGGGAATGACAGATGAATATTCTATTATGTTGTGCAGCTGGAATGTCTACAAGTTTACTAGTAACAAAAATGGAAAAAAGTGCTCAGGACCAAAGCACGGAGTATAAAATTTGGGCAGTTCCTGGTGACTCTGTTCGCAACCATATTGATCAAGCAGATGTACTGTTATTAGGACCTCAAGTGCGCTACTTGCTGCCGCAGCTTAAGAAGCTAGGTGAAGAAAAAGGAGTGCCAGTTGACGTTATAAATCCTGTTCACTACGGAACGTGTAATGGAGAACAAGTGTTAAAATTTGCAGCTCAACTAGTTTCAAAATAGGAGTGTGGACTACATGAGCAAATTTAATAGTATGCTTGAAAGCAAAGTAATGCCTATCGCCGGAAAAATGGCAGGTCAACGCCATTTACAAGCACTTCGAGACGGTATTGTTCTAACAATGCCGCTCATTATTATCGGTTCCGTATTTTTAATACTATCGAATTTACCGATACCAGGTTACAACGACTTTATGGCAGGGATTTTCGGAAAAGAATGGGCCACAAAAATGGCGTATCCAGTTGGAGCTACATTCGATATTATGGCGCTGCTTGCTTGTTTCGGAATAGCCTATCGATTAGCTGAAAAATATGGAGTAGACGCTTTGTCCGCAGGTGCTATTTCACTTGCTGCCTTTTTACTTGCTACTCCGTATAAAGTGTCGTTTCTCCCAAGCGGCGCTAAAGAAGCTATTTTAGTAGACGGCGGAATTCCAACCGCTTTAATGGGAAGTAAAGGACTTTTCGTAGCAATGATTGTCGCGATTCTCTCTACGGAAATTTACAGATGGTTTATTCAAAAAGATATTGTCATCAAGATGCCTGATGGAGTTCCACCCGCTGTTGGAAAATCGTTTGCCGCTCTTATTCCTGGCTTCACGGTAATAGCATTTATTTGGATTTTACGTTTGTTAGTAGAACAAACGCATTTTGGAAGTCTGCATAATATCGTTGGAGAATTGCTTGGAAAGCCTTTAGGTGTGTTAGGCGGCAGTTTAGGCGGTACGCTAGTTGCCGAGCTTGTTATTATGCTCATGTGGTCTTGTGGACTTCATGGAGCGAATATTGTCGGTGGAATTATGGCTCCAATTTGGTATGGAGCTATGGATGAAAACAGAATTGCATTTGCTAACCATGAAGCATTACCCAATATTTTCACACAGCAGTTCTTTGACATTTGGATTAATATCGGAGGCAGCGGAGCGACACTAGCTCTAGTCGTTGCCATGATTTTAAAAGCGCGCAGTCAACAAATGAAGCAGCTTGGTAAATTAGGAATAGGGCCAGCTCTTTTTAATATCAATGAGCCGATTATCTTTGGACTTCCGATGGTGATGAATCCAATGATGCTTATTCCGTTTATTATTACCCCTCTTGTGACGGTAGTAGCAACCTATATTGCCATGTCGACAGGACTGGTAGCAAAACCAGCAGGTATTGCGGTTCCTTGGACCATGCCTCCGATTATTTCTGGCTATTTGGCCACAGGAGGAAAATTATCGGGTGCAGTTATGCAAGCTATTAACATCGGCATTTCTGTTTGCATTTATTATCCTTTCTTTAGAATGTGGGATAAACAAAAATTCACTGAAGAACATGGTATACAGCCTGCAGTTGAAGGGGTACCAAGTGATACACAGAAAGATATTGTGTGAGGAGGGATAAAGAATGGAAAGCGTTCAAGAATATATTTTTAAATTAATCTTACACGGTGGAAACGGCAGAAGTTCAGCAATGGAAGCGATAGCGGCTGCCAAAAAGGGAGATTTTTCAGAAGCGCGTGAAAAGCTTACACAAGCTTCTGAAGAATTAAATGCTGCTCATCATATCCAAACGTCGTTAATTCAAGGAGAAATTAGAGGGGATAGCACAGAAATTTCTCTGCTCATGATTCATGCTCAAGATCATTTAATGAATGCGATGACGGTAAAAGAAATGGCTACTGAATTTGTAGATTTATATGAAGCAATCAAAATTTCTGGGGGGATTACATTATGACAAAAGGTATTAAAATTGTAACGATTGGCGGAGGTTCAAGCTATACGCCTGAACTAATAGAAGGGTTTATTAAACGATATGATGAACTTCCAGTTCGAGAACTGTGGCTAGTAGACGTGGAAGAAGGAAAAGAAAAATTAGAGATTGTTGGAAATTTAGCGAAGAGAATGGTGAAAAAATCAGGTTTGCCAATCGAGGTTCATTTAACGTTAAATCGAAGAGAAGCACTAAAAGATGCGGATTTCGTAACAACTCAATTTCGCGTTGGCTTGTTAGATGCACGAGCGAAAGATGAAAGAATCCCGCTTAAATACGGGGTGCTCGGTCAAGAAACAAACGGACCGGGAGGATTATTTAAAGGACTTCGCACCATTCCCGTTATTTTAGATATCTGCCGTGACATTGAAGAGTTATGTCCAGAAGCTTGGCTGATTAACTTCACAAATCCTGCTGGCATGGTAACAGAAGCTGTGCTTCGCTATAGTAACATTAAAAAGATTGTAGGACTTTGTAATGTGCCAATCGGAATGGAAATGGGGATTGCTAAGCTGCTTGATGTAGACCACTCTCGCATTCGAATTGATTTTGCTGGTTTAAATCACATGGTCTACGGATTAGATGTATATGTAGATGGTGTAAGTGTCAAAGATCAAGTTATTGATTTATTGAGTGATCCAACTAACAGCAGCTTTGTGAAAAATGTAGCAGGACTTGGATGGGAGCCAGAATTCACAAAAGCGCTAAATGCGTTAACGTGTCCATATCACATGTACTACTACAAAACGCGTGAAATGGTAGAAAAAGAGCTTGTTAATTATGAAAAAGGTGAAACCAGAGCAGAAGTCGTGAAACAGTTGGAAAAAGAGCTGTTTGAACTGTACAAAGATCCTAACCTAGACATTAAACCGCCTCAATTGGAACAGCGCGGAGGTGCTTATTATAGTGATGCAGCGGTTCGATTGATTACATCCATTTATACGGATAAAGGCGATATTCAACCTGTAAACACAGTGAACAATGGCGCTATTGCAAGCATTCCAGCTGATTCTGCTGTAGAAGTAAGCTGTATCATTACAAAAGATGGTCCAAAGCCAATTTCAGTCGGCGATCTTCCCGTACCTGTCCGCGGTCTTGTTCAAACCATTAAGTCATTTGAGCGGATTGCAGCTGAAGCAGCAGTGACAGGAGATTATGACAAAGCTATTTTAGCATTAACCATTAATCCTCTTGTTGCTTCTGATAAACTAGCTAAACAAATCGTCGATGAGATGTTAGAAGCTCATAAAGATTACTTGCCTCAATTTTTTAAAACCGTTCAAGCTTAAAGTCAAGCTGTTCGAATACAGTACGTATTCGAACAGCTTTTTCTGTTTATACAGCTAGATTTCTGACACCATCAATGTAACAATATAAAATAGAAACAGACAGCAAAGGGTGGCTAGAAATGATTCATTTATTAATTATGATGGTAGAACGAGTCGGAGTTATTGTCATCTTAGGTTTTTTGCTAGCACATACAAAAGTTTTTCGGCAATTTCTCCGTAAACAGCAAGGTTATAAAGGAAAAGCTGTACTTATTTTTATTTTTTCTCTTTTTAGCATTATTAGTAACTACACGGGAATTGAAATTCAAGGAACGATTATTCGAAATGAAGATTTATTATTAAAAGTAGATCCATCAAGCTCCATTGCAAATACGCGGATTATGGGTGTGGAAATGGGCGGTCTGCTTGGCGGTCCTTTTGTTGGTTTAGGAGTAGGACTACTTGCCGGCGTTCATCGCTTTATGTTAGGTGGGAGTACGGCGTTTAGCTGCGCTGTTTCATCCGTTTTGGCAGGAGTGTTAACTGGATATATCGGTTATGCCTACCGGAAAAAACATCGAACGATTACACCGCGCTTTGCTGCACTTGTAGGCATAGCGATGGAAACGCTTCAGATGCTGATTATTTTATTATTTGCTAAACCGTTTGATTCGGCATGGACGCTAGTGAGTATTATTGCTATTCCAATGATTATTGTAAATGGTACGGGAAGCTATATTTTCTTATCTATTATTCAGTCCATTTTACGGCAAGAAGAACAAATGAGAGCGCTTCAGACACACAAAGTATTATTAATCGCGGATCAAACTCTTCCGCATTTTCGGCAGGGTCTCACTAGTGAATCATGTGAAAATGTTGCAAATATTATTCATCGCTTCACAGGTACGGACGCTGTTTCGTTAACGGATACGCACAAAATTTTAGCTCATGTGGGAGAAGGAATTGATCACCATGTTCCTTCGCACAGTTTAATTACCGGGCTGTCTCACGAAGTGCTGAAGACGGGGAAAATTATGAAAGCAAAATCCAGAGAACAAATTGATTGTCAGCATAAAGACTGCCCGCTTCATGCCGCAATTGTAATGCCGCTTACTTCTCACGGTACTACCATTGGAACACTAAAAATGTACTTTAAAGATGCGAGCGGGTTAAGCCGGGTGGAGGAAGAGCTGGCAGAAGGATTGGCCAAACTTTTTTCAACTCAGCTAGAGCTCGGCGAAGCAGAGCTTCGAAGTAAATTGCTAAAAGATGCGGAGATTAAAGCTTTACAGGCACAGGTGAATCCTCACTTTTTATTTAATGCCATTAATACGATATCGGCGCTGTGCAGACAGGACGTAGAAAAAGCCAGAAAGCTGCTACTGCAGCTAAGCATTTATTTTCGTTCCAATTTGCAAGGTGCAAGGCAGCTGTTGATTCCGTTATCAAAAGAGCTTGATCATGTTCACGCGTACTTATCGCTTGAACAAGCCAGATTCCCTAATAAATACGAAATTGACATGTATATTGAAGAAGGACTAGATGATGTCTTGCTTCCGCCGTTTATTCTTCAAGTACTTGTGGAAAATGCCATTCGGCACGCGTTTCCGCGCAAACAAAAACACTGTCGCGTAGAAGTTTATATTGAGACAAAAGATAAATATGTATACGTAAAGGTAAAAGACAATGGACAAGGTATAGACACAAAACGATTGGAACTGCTTGGCAATGAGCCTGTTTTTTCAGAAAAAGGAACGGGGACGGCTCTTTACAATATTAAACAACGTTTACATGGATTGTTTGGAAAAGAAACGACACTGGAGTTTGACGTAACAGAAGGAACAGCAGTTTCGTTTGTTATACCAATTGAATTAAAAAGCGAGGGTATGTAATATGCTGCGAGTACTAATAGTAGACGATGAAATGTTAGCGCGAGATGAATTAAAATATTTACTCCACCGAACGAAAGAAGTAGACTTCATTGAAGAAGCTGAAAGTATCGAAGAGGCGTTGGATAAAATGATGGATGAAAAGCCGGATTTATTATTCTTAGATATACAATTGTCAGATGACAGCGGTTTTGATATTGCGAAAAGGCTTAAAAAAATGAAAAACCCGCCTGCTATTATATTTGCAACTGCGTACGATCAGTACGCTTTACAAGCCTTTGAAGTAGATGCAATTGACTATATTTTGAAGCCTTTTGATGAAGAAAGAGTGGTGCAGGCCATTCATAAATATAAAAAAATGCGTGTTCCTCATCACGTTGTTAAAGAAGAAGAACCGATAGGAGAGTCTTCTTCTCAAACGGGAAAGTTAGCGATTTCTGTAGACGATTCAATTGTGTTAGTAAATATAGAGGACATCTTGTTTGTAGGGCTAATAGAAGGAGAAGTCACCATTCAGACCATAACAGAATCCTATCATACTGCAGATACGCTGGCTATGCTAGAAAAAAAGCTCCCTTCTCAGTCGTTTGTTCGTGTGCACCGGGGTTATATCGTCAACGTACATCATATTTCCGAAGTACAGCCATGGTTTAATTCCACGTATAATTTAGTGATGAAAAACGATAAGCGAGTTCCTGTCAGCCGTACATATGCTAAAGAATTGAAGAAGCGTTTAGGAATTTAAGTAAGAAACAGCTTGCGTATGCATGTTAGCAGGCTGTTTTTTGCATTTCAAGGCTCGATTTTTGTAAGTGAGCACAAATATTCGACTCTTTGATTTGAAAACGCTTTCTAATGTGTTTTCATTTTATATAATGAAGTCAACAAACAGAGAGAGGTGAAAGAAATGAGTGCTAAAAAAGTGTATGGCTTTTTAACACAAGCATTTATTTTTTCCGTAATTATGTTGATTTCAGATTTTATTGCAGAGCATTTGCCTTTTCCGATGCCAGCTTCAGTTATTGGACTTGTGCTGTTATTTCTTGCACTCTGCTTGAAGATTATTAAACTAGAGCAAGTTGAGTCACTGGGAACGGCTTTAACTTCTTTGATCGGATTTTTATTTGTACCAGCAGGTATTTCTGTTATGAATTCATTAGGTGTTATGCAGCAGTACGGCATTCAAATTTGTTTAGTTATCATCGTGGCAACGATTATTTTGTTAGGCGTTACAGGCTTATTTTCACAGCTTATACTTGGCATGACAAAAGATAATAAAGCAAAAGAAGAAATAAAAGATGTAGATATGAGTGAAAAAACAAAAAAACAGGGCATTGCGTAATATCAATTATAAAGAGACAAGGTGGTTGGAAAGATGAATCCGTATTTTGGAATCGTGGTTTCTTTAGCTGCGTACGGTATTGGAACGTATTTATTTAAAAAGTCAAAAGGGTTTTTCTTATTTACTCCTTTATTTGTGGCAATGGTGCTCGGGATTGCTTTTTTGAAACTTGGTCACTTTTCTTATGAGGAGTACAGTAGCGGCGGAAAAATTATCAGCTTCTTTTTAGAACCGGCAACAATTGCTTTTGCCATCCCTTTATATAAGCAAGCCGATAAATTAAAAAAGTACTGGTGGCAAATTCTTTCTTCTATTGCAGTAGGATCAGTTTGTTCAGTAGCGATTATTTTTGCGATTGCTAAAGGTATTCATATGGATGAAGTCGTGATGAAATCAATGCTCCCACAAGCAGCTACAACAGCAATTGCACTGCCATTGTCTCAAGATATTGGAGGGATTCCTGCTATTACTTCCTTTGCCGTTATTTTTAATGCAGTTATTGTATATGCACTGGGCGCATTATTTTTAAAAGTATTCAAAGTGAAAAATCCAATTTCAAAAGGATTAGCGCTGGGAACGTCCGGGCATGCGCTAGGAGTAGCCGTAGGGATTGAAATGGGAGAAGTAGAAGCAGCCATGGCAAGTATTGCAGTCGTTATTGTAGGTGTCGTCACAGTTGCCGTTATTCCACTTTTTGTTCAGCTAGTCATGTAATAAAAGCCTGAAGATGTCAGAAAACCTCTGACTTCTTCAGGCTTTTATTTGTTAATACACCACTCCAAAATGTCGTGATGCGCAGTTTTGGCAGGTTGTATGGTCAAAAAGACTCTCAGGAATGATAAATTCAAAACAAAATTGACATTGTTTGAATTGACTTTGTCTATAAAACATTGTCTCTAAGAAAATAGCTGTAATATGTTCGGTTATACGCTTATGGGAACGTTGTTCTAAAGTGGACCACGGAATAGACTGATGCTCTATGTAAATCGGAGAAGAAGTATAGGGTGTATCCCATTGAATGGCTTGATATCCAAACGTAAGGCCATGACGTGCTGCTGATGTAAATATGATCAGGTTTTGATGGAATTCTGGTAGAGGTAATTCTAGTTTTTGATCTTTAAGCGATCTCGTTTTGGAATGAAGGTTATACAATTTAATTTGAAAATGAATCCACTGAGTGGCGTGAACGGTTATTGACATGTTTTAAACCTCCAATTCAGACTCTTTCTTTTATCATAATTGATTTCAAAATAAATAAATAGTAGGCAAAAAGAAGATAACAAAATTTTATATAGAGTACTTATAAAGCGTAGAGAAAGGTAATGCAAGCACAGCATCCTTTTTTCTACCCCTTTTTAAAGCAGATTAATCTTCTATATAAAAGCCTGCTTTCAACGAAAGGTATCGGCGTATTCATACGCTTTAAACAGATTTTAATGTTAGAAGTTATAACAAGGTCCATTTCTTTTAGAGAAGTTTATGAAATAATAAAAAATGTATATTTTACGGTCTGAATCTATGTGTTGGAGGTTTTTATATGACGAAACAAAAGCTGATAGTAATCGGAAACGGAATGGCGGGAATGCGCTGTATTGAAGAAATTCTTATTCATTCTCCAGATTGTTTTGATATTACTGTTTTTGGAAGTGAGCCTCACGTTAACTATAATCGAATTTTATTATCAACCGTTTTACAAGGCAGTACAAAGCTTGAAGATATTAACATTCATTCTTTTGCATGGTATAACGAAAATAATATCAATTTATTTAAAGGAGAAAGTGTTACGCACATAGACACCAAGAGAAAAATAATAAAAACAGATAAAAACAGAGAGACGATGTACGACAAGCTTATTATTGCTACTGGTTCGAGCCCGTATATGCTCCCCGTTAAAGGTGCTGAAAAAGAAGGTGTCCTCGGTTTTCGTACCATTGAAGACTGTCAAAAAATGATTGAAATTTCTAAACAATATAAAAAAGCAGCGGTTATTGGAGGAGGTCTGTTAGGGCTGGAAGCTGCTAGAGGACTATTAAATTTAGGGATGGATGTTCAAGTTATTCATCATTCGGGTTTTTTAATGGAGCGACAGCTAGACAGAGCAGCATCTGCCATGTTAAGAGAAGAATTGGAAAAGCAAGGCATGAGTTTTCTATTAAACAAACATACGGATGAGATTATAGGGGGAAATCGAGCAGAAGGCGTCCGATTTAACGATAACAGCAAAGTTGCAGCTGATTTAGTTGTAATGGCTACAGGAGTGAGGCCAAATGTGAATCTCGCTAAAAAAAGCGGAATAGCAACAAATAGAGCAATTATCGTAAATGATTATTTAGAAACGAGCATTCCGGATATCTATGCAGTAGGTGAATGCGCTGAACATCGGGGGATGACATACGGCCTTGTTGCTCCTCTTTACGAACAAGGGAAAGTCTTAGCGCGACACCTTTGCCAAATGAAAAACGAGGGTTATGGCGGGTCCGTTCTTTCCACTCAGTTAAAAATATCAGGAATAGACGTTTATTCGGTCGGAGAGTTTAAGGAAAATCAAGGTGCAAAAGCTATTACGATTTCGAATATGTTAGATGGTATATACAAAAAAGTAGTTTTTCGCGAAGGGAGAATAGTGGGAGCCGTTCTTTTTGGGGATACCAGTGAGGCTATAAAGCTATCACAAATGATTAGTGAAAAAAAGGATTTGTCGCAAGCGGAAAAAGTACAATTATTTCCTTCTCAATATGAAAAGGAAAATGCAGCAGCTTCTATGTCAGTTACAGATATGGTATGTAACTGTAACGGTGTAACCAAGGGAGCTATTATTGAAGCAGTACAGAAACATGATTTAACGACAGTAGATGAAATAAAAAATTGCACGAAAGCTTCTGGTTCATGCGGAGGATGCAAGCCCCTTGTAACAGATCTTTTAACATATATTCAAAGCAATGAATTTGATGAAAACATTGAACAAAAAACCTTTTGTGCTTGTACACATCTATCAGAAGATGAGCTGGTAAGAGAAATGCAGCAATATCAATTTGAAACGGTTCAGCAAGTAAGAGAAATGTTAAAGTTTAAAGACATGAAAGGCTGCTCGTTATGTGAAGGCGGTCTTCATTACTATTTAAATATGATGAATCCTCATTATGAAAATAATCGACATTCTTTATTTACTACGGAGAATGAACAGGCCGTTTTGCTTCATGACGGTACTTATGCAGTGGTACCGCAAATTCACGGTGGTCTGACAAATGTAAAGGAATTAAGGAACATAGCAAATGTAGCTGAAAGGTACAACATCTCGAATATTCGTTTAACAAGTGATCAGCGCATTCAACTTATTGGAGTGAAAAAAGAATATCTTTCGTTGATAAGTGAGGAAATAGATAGAGGACTTCAGCAGCTATATGAACGTACAGTGAAAAATGTATCTGTTTATATAGGAAAAGGAACGTGTATTTGTCAGTATGAACCTGCTCTTGCTTTATCAAATGAATTAGACAAACAGCTTGAATACGTAAAGACCCCATGCGATATCAAAATCAGTATTGCTTCTTGTTTTCACATTACAGAGGATGTCACAACAAGTGATATAGGATTAAGAAGAATAGACAGAGGTTGGGAAATATATGCTGGCGGAAGCAGCACAGAAGCCAGAAGCGGGGAGCTGTTTTATGTGGCCGAAACGAACGAAGAAGCGATAGAAATCAGCTGTTCTTTGATTCAATATTACCGTGAAACGGGGAACTATTTAGAAGCTGTCGGCAGCTGGATCGAGCGAGTAGGAATTGTTCATGTCAGAGAAGTTTTGTTTGAGGCAGACAATCGAGAGTATTTAATGAAGCAGCTCAGCTCAGAACGCTCTCGTGCAATCACATATTTATTATAGGAAAGAAGGGTGACCTACGATGACTGAGATGCTGTTGAAATATTTTCGTGAGCAGCAAAAGCAAGTTGAAACCGAGCGTATCTATAATACGCAGTGTCCTTACTGCAGCATGCAGTGCAAAATGCAGTTAGTTGAACAAACACATGTAAAAAGAAAAACGTATAAAACAATTGGAAGAGACAACCCTACTTCTCAAGGAAGATTATGTATCAAAGGAATGAATGCGCACCAGCATCCTTTGCATAAAGATCGGATTCAATATCCTTTGTTAAAAGTAAACGGAGAGTTTGTAAAGATTTCTTGGAGGGAAGCTCTTGACTATATTAAAGAGCACGTTACAGAGATTCAAGAGAAGAATGGAGCAGATGCGCTAGGTGTTTATGGAAGTGCCTCTATTACAAATGAAGAAGCTTATTTATTAGGGAAATTTGCTCGAGTTGCGTTAAAAACAAAGTATATTGATTACAATGGACGCTTATGTATGTCAGCTGCTGCTTCTGCTGCTAGTAAAACATTTGGCATGGACCGAGGATTTACGAATAGCTTACAAGAGATTCCGTTTACTGAATGTATTATGTTAGCTGGAACAAATATTGCGGAATGCCAGCCAACGATTATGCCTTATTTTGAAAAAGCAAAAGAAAACGGAGCTTTTATTATTGCTATTGATCCAAGAGAGACAGGTACAACTAAAATAGCTGATTTACACCTGAAGCTTAAACCGGGGAGCGACGCGGCATTAGCCAATGGAATCTTGAAGGTCATTATCGAAGAAAATTATCTAGATGAACGATTTCTACAAGAACGTGTTAATGGATTTGAAGAGGTAATGCAATATGTGGCGTCTCTAGAATTTAGTGTCATTGAAGAAATAACGGGAGTGCCGCTTGAGAAAATGTATCAAGCTGCCCGTATGTTTGGTCAAAGAGAAACAGGAATGATTTTTACTGCTAGAGGGGTAGAGCAGCAAACAGACGGGAGTGCTGCTGTGCAGAACTTTTTGAATATTCTACTTTCTGTCGGGAAAATCGGTAAACCCCGCTGCGGATATGGAGCCATTACTGGTCAAGGAAATGGGCAAGGAGCCCGAGAACACGGTCAAAAAGCAGATCAGCTTCCAGGCTACCGTTCAATCGAAAATCACGAGCATCGGATGTATATAGCAGATGTTTGGAATATAGAGGAGAAAGATCTTCCTAGAAAAGGTGTTTCTGCATATGAAATGATTGAAAAAATTCATGACGGTGAAATTAAAGGGCTGTTTCTGATGTGTTCAAATCCAACCGTTTCAAATCCAAACGCTAATTTTGTTAAGAAGGCTTTTGAAAAGCTTGAATTTCTAGTGGTAGCAGATATGTTTGAATCAGAAACGGCAAAATTAGCAAACTTAATTTTACCAGCATCCTCTTATTTGGAAGATGAAGGAACGATGACAAATGTAGAGGGAAGAGTTACATTGCGCGAAGCTAGCTTTCCGTGCCGTGGCGAAATCAAACACGACTGGGAAATACTATGTGAAATTGCTAAAGTTTTAGGGAAAGAGGAACATTTTTCGTTTTCATCAGCTGAAGAAATATTTAATGAACTGCGAATAGCAAGTAAAGGAGGAATCGCGGATTACTCCGGTATTACGTACGAACGATTACGAGCGGAAAAAGGGATTTTATGGCCATGCAGAAGCTTAACAGATAAAGGAACCGAGCGCCTGTTTGAAACACGTTTTGCTCATAGTGATGGAAAGGCGATGATGGTCCCTGTCTCCAATCAAGCTATTGTTCCTAAAGCAAAAATAACGAAAAAATATCCTCTCTATTTAACAACAGGGAGAGTGGTGTCACACTATTTAACGGGTGTACAAACGCGAAAAAGTGCATCTTTATCTGCTAGAAATTTCGAATCTTTTATGGAAATCCACCCTTCAACAGCGAAAAAATATGAAATTTCGAATCAAGAATTAGTACAAATTGAATCTTCATATGGAAGGATTGTGGTAAGAAGCAAATTTTCAGAGGGCATTCGGCCAGATACCGTATTTGTTCCTTTTCACTGGGCGGATTCTCAAAATGTTAATAACCTTGTTTCTGAGAAATTAGATCCCGCCTGTAAGATGCCTGGCTTTAAAGTAAGTGCCGTGAATATTAGCCCTTCTGTAAAAAGAAGCAGTTATTAAAAATGCTGATGCAAAAAGCCTCTTGCAAAAAGAGGCTTTTTACGTGGAATCAGGCAAGGTGCTTTTGGTTAATACGTACATCTTGTTTTTTGAATCCAGAATAATTCAGTAAGAGACAGAATAGAGCAAAAAGCGCTAGTAAGGAAAAACCGACAACGTAATCTCCGCTTGTATCTTTTATAAAGCCTAGCACAATAGGAGGGAAAAAGCCGCCTACTCCTCCGAATGCTCCTACGATCCCCGTAACAGCTCCAATATTTCCTGTTGAAACAGATGGAACCATTTTAAAAACAGCTCCATTTCCGATACCAAGGGTAATGGCTGCAAGTAAGCAACCTGCGCTGAATAGCGCGAAGGAGCTGATGGTAAAGGCGATAAATAATCCTATTAGCAGCATTCCGGTAAAGACAAAGGTGAGTACTTTTTTTGCTCCGAATACATCCGATAAATATCCTCCAAGAGGCCGTACAAACGTTGCTAATACAACAAAAATAGCTGTTTTCAGCCCGCTGTCTACGGTTGATGCATTAAATTGATCGTGCAAAATGGTAGGGAGATAGATGCTGAATGTGACAAATCCACCGAATGTTAAAAAATAGAAAACGGACAAAAACCACGTTTCTCTAAATTTTAATACCGATAAAGATTCCTGCAACGTTTTAGGAGAAGCAGCAGAAGGGTGGTCTGAAGTTCCTACCCATAATAAAAGAGCCATTAAAGCTACCGCAATTGCTAAACTCCAAAATACCCAAGGCAAGCCAAAAGAAGAAAAGATAAGTGGAATACTAAAGCTTGCTACCGCTGATCCTAAGTTGCCCATCCCCGCAATTCCTAAAATAAAACCTTGCTTTTGAGGTGAATACCATTTAGAGACATATGTAATGGAAATAGCAAATGTTGTTCCAGCCATGCCGATAAAAAATGCCCAAAAGAGCAGCATGGAGTAAGAATGAGTAAAGCCTGCACAAATGGTAGGGAGTAAAAGAGCAAGCATTGTTAACGAATACACTTTTCTTCCGCCGAAGCGATCTGTTAAAATTCCCATCGGAATCCGCATGAGTGAACCTAATAAGACGGGAGTGGCAATTAAGATACTTTTTTCAGCATTGGTTAATGAATACATCACTTGAATATCTGCGGCGATAGGCGCGAAGACAGACCATACTGAAAAAGCAATAATCATAGATAAAGTCGAGATAAGAAGTACAGATAAGGGCCGTTTAGAAAACATTGCTTAAAAACCTCCTTTTTTATATACAGCGTAAAGCTGTTGCAATATGGTAATTATGATACTATGCTTTCTTTCTTATGTATCATTCTGTGTTAGGCTTTCTTCCGTGGTTTTATGGGAGACCTATATTACTAATAGAAATGGGAGGAAACTTAAAGATACACGAAGTGTTCATAAAAAAACTCTCATCGTCATGCGCAGCGATGAGAGTTTTTTTATCAGTAAAAGTATCGTTTCTTATTCAGCCGTCGCAATTTCTTCTTCTACATCATGGTCTTCTAAATTAGCATTTAGAAATTCACTTGTTTCCGATAAATTGAGATTTAATTTCGTTTTTTTGCAAATTTGAATGGTAACATCCTGAACGGAGACGTCTAAAACATGTCCACCTTCTTTTTTATATTCATCAATAAAGTGCAGGTGATACCCGGGAACACCGATGCCTGAAGAATATTCTGGCGTGTAAAAACCTGCTAGTGTTCCATTTACATCTGAAGATGTAAATGTAGGCTGATCAGCAGCTGCATCTACCATGGAAGGATAGGGTTTCTCTTGCTTTGCAACAGTGCGAGTTTTTACTTCTTTAAACTTCCCGTCAATGCGTACTGCATAGAATAAATTCGGACTGGGAATAAGCTCGTTCATTAAGGTTTCTAGTTGTTCACGGTTCATTTCCTCTTCTACACGATAAGAGATATCTTCATAAAAGGTTGTCATAATGGCAAAAGGTGTTTTTGCATCTTCACTAATAGGTGCGGCTTTCCCATCAGCAATGTGATAAAATTCTCCGTCAAAGGCAATCATTTCACCATCCAGCTGATTAAACGTGCCGATGCCGAAATCACCTTTCTTAGCTAAATCCCTGTATGTGACAACACCGTCAAATACTCCGTCCAATAAAGCAATCATAGTGGAAGTTTGGTGAATCGTTAATTTTTCTTTATTGCTCATTCTTTACTCAGTCCTTTCAGTTAATTTGATCTGGCAGTAGCTGTGTATTTAATTTTTCATTATCTTTATAATCTACAGGCACGTCGATGATAACGGGGCCTTGTTCACGAAAAGCGCTTGCTAGAGTGTCCGAAAATTCTTCTGGTGAGTTCACTCTAAATCCTTTGGCACCAAAACTTTCAGCAAGCGTAACAAAGTCTACACTCCCGAACTCTACCGCAGATTTTCGGCCATATTTAATCTGCTGTTGAAAGCCAACCATATCGTAGGTTCGATCGTTCCAGATAATGTGAACAATTGGTAAGTTTAACCGAACAGCTGTCTCGAGCTCCATAGCTGAAAATAAAAACCCGCCGTCTCCAGACATGGACAGAACTTTTTTATGGGGGCGAACGAGTGCAGCTGAAATAGCCCAAGGCAAAGCAACACCTAACGTTTGCATGCCGTTGCTGAATAGTAAATGCTGAGGTTCATAGGAACGAAAATAACGAGCCATCCATATGTAATGCGAACCAACGTCACATGTGATGGTAGTATCATCTTCAACAAAGTCCTGCAGAGCTTCAATTAACTGTAGGGGATGAAGGTGAGTGTCATTAGAAAACTCGTACTGATCGTCAGGTTGTTCAAGTTTGCTTTTTAGCGTTTTTAAAAAAGAAGCACTTTCTTTTGAACGTATTAAATGTGGGAGTTTATCCGCTAATATGTCGATGGTGCTTGGGATATCCCCTACTAACTCAATTTCCGGCTGATAATGGTGGTCAGCTTGTGCTTGTACATCATCTAAATGAATAATGCTTCTTTGACTTTCTGAGTTCCAAAGAGAAGGAGGGTATTCAATTGGGTCATATCCGATTGTTAAGACGACGTCAGCATGCTTCAATAAGACGTCTCCAGGCTGATTGCGAAAAAGACCTACTCGTCCAAAAAAGTGAGTTTCAAGCTCTCGTGAAACAGCTCCCGCACCTTGGAACGTTTCTACGACAGGAAGGTCATGTTCTGCTACGAGTTGACGGATTGATTCCACTGCTTTAGATTTACTTGCTCTCATACCTAAAAGTAAAACAGGTAGTTTTGCTGTGCGAATAGTGTGTATAGCTTGGGCAACAGCGTCTAAATTAGCAGCGCCAATCGTAGGAGTTTTTAGAAAGGATAGAGTGGAAGCTGATGTTTCGCCATCCATTACATCCTGCGGCAAGCTGACAAAAGATGCTCCTGAAGGAGAAGAAACAGCTTCACGAAAGGCGTCTGTTATCACTTCTGGAACGTTTGCAGCATCTTCTACCTCAACGCTGAATTTGGCGATAGATTTAAATAGTCCTTCATTGTCCATTGATTGATGCGTCTTTTTTAATCGATCTGCTCTTGGAACGGCTCCTGCTAGGGCTACCACTGGATCACCTTCAGAAGTAGCAGTGACAAGGCCAGTGGCTAAATTAGCGGCACCTGGACCTGATGTGACAAGGCAAACGCCCGGCGTACCTGTCAATCTTCCCATAGCAGCTGCCATAAACGCAGCATTTTGTTCGTGGCGGCAAACAATTACTTCCGGTCCTTTTTCTTTCAAAACATCAAATACGCCATCAATTTTGGCTCCTGGAATGCCAAAAATATAAGGCACATTCTGACTTGCTAAACTTTCTACTAGTAAATCGGCGCCTTTTTTTGTTTCGGTAGTATCAGCATTACTCATCATGCATTCTCTCCTTTAAGTTTCTTAAATAAGTTTTAAGGCCTACTGATTGAATACCCAATTTGTATGACAACTAACCAAAGGAAAGGAGAAGGTTTTAATTTTCTAAATAAAAAACTTCCCTAATTAATTAGGGAAGCAGAGATGTACCTATTGCGAATAAAACACATCTGTTTTATCTGTAGGTTTATGGTACTTGGGGGATAGCAAGTGAAAGTCCTACGCGGCTCTTATTTGGTATGGTTAAAAAGCTTTTGGTAACGAACAATTTTTTGATCTAGCTTTTGACTTAATTTTAAGATCTCACCGTGAGAATAGCTGCTTGTTTTCTTAGCTAATTGGTAAATATCTGATTGTAAGGCTCGAATTTCTTTTTCTAACTGTGGTTGCTTCATTGAAATCCTCTCCAAGTCAGAATACTTCTATCTTCTATCTTTTATCTAATAGTATGAAATTCCTTCATATTTGTAAAATGTTTTTTGTTTTGAAAAATATGAAATAGGTAAAGAGCTGCTGACAAGCTTTGTCGAACACTTTTTTTACCTATTTTCAACAAATATGATATACTAAGGCTAGGAAAAATGACAATCCGGAGCGCACGTTCAGTTATTCTTAACAAGCGAATGAATTCTTAGCTTTGACAAGTTTAACTTGTAAGGTGAAGAAATTCATCACATAATCTTATTAGATCTGAACCTTGTTAGCCCGGATGAGGATTTGTCGAAAACGATTCACTAGAAAAAACCTTCGAGACCGCCAACTCGGAGGTTTTTTTATTTTTGTGTATGGGAAGTAAAAAAAAGACATAGACTAATAAAGAAAAAGGTCCTGCACCCATAATCGGCCGTAGTTGATTACACCTTGTCCATTTCTGCAAGGAAGCTGTCTTTTTACTATAGGGAAGTGCCGCCAAACACCATTCCCTAAAGACAATCAGCACACGAGCCTTATGGATGAAGAACCCTTTAGACGATACTTATCGGTGATTACTTATTTTACTACTGGAAAAATAGCAAAATAAGAGCGACTATGGCTCCTAAAAGCTCCACGTAAGCCGTTAGGAGCTGAACATTCTCAGCATCTAGGAAAAATGACTTGAGGATTCGTCTCAGACTATCCACCACCTTTTTTTTCCTTGCGTGAGTTCCCAAGGGAAAGAAAGGGGACGACAGTGCTTCTTTATTTTAACAAAAGT
Source organism: Priestia sp. USM5 (assembly GCF_058323215.1). Classification (NCBI taxonomy): domain Bacteria; kingdom Bacillati; phylum Bacillota; class Bacilli; order Caryophanales; family Bacillaceae; genus Priestia; species Priestia sp. USM5. Next base: position 3,871,190 of record NZ_JBSGKN010000001.1, on the reverse strand, counting down.
AGGAAATGATAAGTAGATTTATTTGAAGTGTAAATTAAAAAAGCATGTAAAATACATGCTTTTTTAATTTGGGTAAATTTCTTTTATGCGTCCGACTTGTCCATCTGTTAAACGAACTTTGATACCGTGCGGGTGAAAGCTTGAATTGGTCAGAATGTCTTTGACCGTTCCGTGTGTAAGTTTTCCAGAACGCTGATCTGCTTTTAAAACAATGTCGACTTCAATTCCAGGGGCTACGTCTTTTCTATTTTGTCCGTTCATTATACACCTGTTCTCTTTCGCTGATTATTCGTTTTTTTGGTTTGTTGACTCGTCAGCTTTTTGGTTGCTTGATTGGTACTGCCGTTCTTAGCTTTACTTGAAGATTGATTTTTCTTATTAGCAAGCTGCTGTTTGATAGCATCTTGAAGGCTAATTTTCTTTTTAAGTTGTTCTGTCATAAAGGTTCCTCCTGAATACGTACATCGTCTGAAAAAACAAAGAAAGTAAGGGAATGAAAAAGCTGACTATCTAGTCAGCTTTTTTTAATTAGAAACAGTGACTTCTTCTACAGGCTGCATAAGTACAGCTTCTTTATCAGGGTACGTTTTTTCAATATGATGTTCTCCCCAAGAGCATAGTGAATCAAGAATGCTTTTTAAAGACCATCCGTAATCTGTTAAAGAATATTCTACTCGAGGCGGCATTTCATTGTACATTTTTCTAACAATGATGCCGTCTGCTTCAAGCTCACGAAGCTGCTGCGTTAATACTTTTTGTGTAACGCGCGGCATAATTCTTTTTAATTCTCCAGGGCGTTTTGTCCCTTTAATTAAGTGGCAAAGAATAACGACTTTCCACTTGCCTCCAATGACTTCTAGTGCCGCTTCCACTGGAATATTATATTTTTTCACGTTAACAACTCTCCTTGTTCTAGAGATAACGGTTAAATGCATGGTTTCGCATTTTTTCTGATGTTTATCATACCACTATAGCGCAGAATTTTCTAGGTGTAAGCATTTTTTTAGAATACCCAATAGTTCATGACTTTAGTATTTACGCTTATTGTAACCTCCAGGTACCTATATCACTTGAAAGTGCGTACTTTTTCTTTGGTTCTACATCGCTCATAATAACAATTGTTGATGGCCGGTTAGCGAATATATGAAGGGTACCTAAGCTAATCAGCTGTAAGAGAAGCTATTATAAAAAGTTATTATAACGAACAGGAGGCGTTAAGAAGTGAATACACTTTCACAAACACAACAAAGTAAAAAAAGCGGTGCTTTGCCGCTATTAGCGCTAGCTATTAGCGCCTTTGGAATCGGGACAACAGAGTTTGTTCCAGTAGGTTTATTATCATCGCTTGCAGATGATTTAAATATTTCCATTACACTAGCAGGGTTATTAATTTCAGGGTACGCAATGGGAGTTGCATTTGGAGCGCCCGTATTAACAGCATTAACAAGTAAAATGAGCAGAAAATCATTGCTGATGCTATTAATGGTTATTTTTATCGTAGGAAACTCAGTAGCAGCTTTATCAACAAGCTTTGGGCTGCTGCTTATAGCACGAATTATTACTGCATTTTCACACGGGATTTTCTTTTCTATCGGTGCGACTATCGCTGCTGATTTGGTGCCGGAAGATAAGCGGGCAAGTGCCATTGCTTTAATGTTTACAGGTTTGACAGTTGCAACTGTTACAGGTGTTCCACTTGGTACATTTATCGGACAAGCTTTCGGCTGGAGAGCAACATTTTGGGGAGTAGCGTTACTTGGCGTTATTGCCATTATTGCCAGTGCTCTTTTAGTGCCTAAAAACTTAAAAGAAGCGCCGCCGGCAAAGTTTAGTGATCAATTAAAAATTTTGAAAAACGGGCCGCTTTTACTATCGTTTGCTATTACTGCTTTAGGTTATGGCGGAACGTTTGTAGCTTATACGTATTTAGCACCTATTCTTGAAAAGTTAACAGGATACGCACCAAGCGCAGTTAGTATCTTGCTATTAGTATACGGCGTAGCAGTAGCCATCGGAAATACGATTGGAGGAAAAGCTGCGAATAAAAATCCGTTAAAAGCATTATTTTGGATGTTTTTAATTCAAGCCGTTATCTTAGTTATTTTATCGTTTACTGCATCGTTTAAAGTAGCGGGAACAATTACGATTTTTGCCATGGGCTTATTGGCATTTATGAACGTACCTGGACTGCAAGTGCTGGTCGTGAACTTAGCTGAAAAGTATGTTCCTTCAGCAGTAAACGTAGCCTCTGCGCTGAATATTGCTGCATTTAACGTTGGAATTGCTATTGGTTCTTTTGTAGGCGGCCTGATTGTTGATTCCATTGGTCTTGTTCATACTCCTTGGATTGGAGGAGTGATGGTTTTAGGAGCGGTCTTATTAACCGCATGGAGCCGCTCAATAGAAGCAAAAGCAAAATAAAACAGAGATCATCGCCTTTTGCGATGATCTCTTAGCTATAAAAGGAGAGGAAGCAAATGACTACATTTCAACATCATAAGGCGTATCGTCGTATGTACAAGGAAAATGAGTTAACGTTAGGTTTGCATATGCCGCTTGAAAATTATCAGTATGCCACGCCTACGATGGAGAAACAAGTAGAGCTCACGCAGCTTGCAGAACAATATGGATTTACAAGCTTATGGTTCCGTGATGTTCTTCTTCAAGATCCATCATTTGGCGATCCAGCCACGGGTCAAATTTATGATATGCTTATTTATTTGACTTACCTTGCCAGTCAAACAAAAGAAATTGCTCTCAGTACATCTGCTATTGTGCTGCCTTTACGCCATCCGCTTCGTGTAGCTAAAGAAATGGCAACCATTGATCAGCTTTTTCCTGAGCGTTTGATTATGGGCGTATCCTCTGGAGACCGTCAAGCAGATTTTCGAGGGTTAGGTATTCCTCATGAAGAAAGAGGAAAGCGATTTACAGAGGCTTTTCATTATTTAGAAGAAGCGTTAAATAAAGAATTTCCATCTATCCAGTCTGCTTTGGGGTCCATTCAAGGAGCAAATGTTGTTCCTAAGCCAACGAAACGTATTCCAACTATGATCACGGGATACAGCCAGCAAAATATGGAGTGGTTTGCACAGCATGGAGACGGCTGGATGTATTATCCTCGTCATCCGCATTTTCAAGCAGAAGCCATTAAACAGTGGAGAGAACTGGTTGATATCTATCATCCAGGCGTTTTTAAACCTTTTACACAACCTATGCATCTAGATTTGGCAGAAGATCCAAATGAAATGCCAACGCCAATTCGTTTAGGATTTCGAGCAGGGCGTAATACATTAATTGAGCTTCTTTCTATTTATAAAGAAATAGGAGTTAACCATCTCTTTTTTGCTCTTTTTGATAGTAAGCGTCCGGCTGAAGAAGTCATACATGAGCTTGGTGAAGAAGTGCTTCCGCATTTCCCGTCTCATATGTAGCAAACAAAAAGAGGCTGAGACAAAAGCAGTTTACTTAAAGGAAAATCCGAACGATGAATCGTTCGGATTTTTTCATTTATCCAATTCGCTCATCTTTAGATTCCAGATTCCATTGATTTCGTTATGTCTAACTCTTTTTTTATATAGATTTCAAGTTATAGGATATATAAGAAATATGTATTAGAGTTATTGATTCTATGTTCTTTATAATAAAAGTATCCATTATCTCCTTGGGTGATATAAAGTCGAAAGGAGAAACACGATGAGTGTTGCATTTCTATTTCCAGGACAAGGTGCACAATATGCTGGTATGCTTCATGATATAAAAAATAAATGGGGATTAACGACTACGTTTGAAGAAGCAAGTGAGGCTTTAAATCAAGACGTATTATCGTTAGATTCGTCAGAAAAATTAAAATATAATAAAAATGTTCAGATATGTCTTTTTATTGCAGGAGTGGCTACGGCTAGGTCGTTTAAAAACAAAGGTTACTCGCCAGACGTGGTAGGAGGGCATTCAATAGGGGCGTTTGGAGCAGCAGTTATATCTGAAGTGTTATCTTTTAAAGAAGCTCTTTTTCTTGTGGGAAAAAGAGGGGAACTGATGGGAAATGCCTATCCTGATGGTTATGGTATGGGGGTTGTAATGGGACTGCGCGAACATCAGCTTCTCTCTATTGTACATGAAATATCCACCGATGCAGCTCCTGTTTACGTAGCGAATCTAAATGCTCCTGATCAAATAACGCTTTCTGGCACCTTAAAAGCAATTGAGGAAGTTCTTGAAAAAGCATCTAAAAAAGGGGCTAGGAAAACCAAAATGCTTCATGTAACGGTGCCTTCTCACTGTCCTCTTATGGAAGGAGTTTCGAGCGAATTACGAAAAATAATAACGGAAGTGAAAGGAAAAGACCCGATCGTTCCTTTTATAGGTAATTGTAAAGCTCGGAAATTATGGAAAGCTGCTGATATTAAGGAAGATCTGGCAGCGAGTGTTGCCCTGCCCGTCCGTTGGCATGATATGACGGAAGTTATGTATGAAATGGGTACAAGATTATATATTGAAATGGCTCCAGGAAGAGTACTAACGGATTTGACTGCTAAGAGCTTTCCGGAAGCAAGGGCTATTTCTGCAGCCGAATCTACTATGAAATCTGTGTTAATTTTAATGGAGAAAGAAAAAATGTAAGCGCATTAATTTAGGAGTAGAAGAAAGGAGCTAGAACATGAGTGGAATAAAAAAAACTTCAAAATCATGGACAACCCGCCGAGATCAAAAAGCAGCTCGCCTTGCGAAAATAGACCAACTTCTTAAAGGAAAGTTATTGGATAATGAACACATTATTGAAGCGTTAGAATTGCTTATATCACCCGGAGATAAAGTAGTGCTTGAAGGAGACAATCAAAAGCAAGCATCTTTTTTATCAAAGGCGCTGAATGAAGTAAGCGCTGATAAAATAAACGGTCTTCATATGATTATGTCTAGTATTTCACGCCCGGAACACCTCGACATATTTGAGAAAGGAATTGCTGAAAAAATTGATTTTTCGTACGCCGGTGCTCAAAGTCTTCGCGTATCTCAAATGATTGAAGATGGCACGTTGAAAATGGGAGAAATTCATACATATCTAGAGCTTTACGGACGCCTTTTCATTGATTTAATTCCCAATATCGCATTAGTGGCTGCCGATAAAGCGGATGCACAAGGTAACTTATATACAGGAGCAAATACGGAAGAAACGCCGACGATTATCGAAGCAACAGCGTTTAAGGACGGAATTGTCATTGTGCAGGTAAATGAACTTGTTGAAGAACTTCCGCGAGTTGATATTCCGGCTTCTTGGATTGATTGTATCGTCGTGGCCAATCAGCCTTATCAATTGGAAGCTTTATTTACCCGAGATCCTCGTCATATTACAGAGCTCCAAATTCTAATGGCTATGATGACGATTCGAGGTATCTATGAGCGCCACAGCGTACAATCATTAAATCATGGCATTGGCTTTAATACAGCTGCAATTGAGCTTTTGCTGCCTACCTATGGAGAAAAGTTAGGGCTGAAAGGTAAAATATGCAAGAACTGGGCTCTGAACCCTCACCCTACGTTAATTCCGGCTATTGAAAGCGGATGGATTGAGAGCGTACACTGCTTTGGTGGAGAAGTAGGAATGGAACAATACACAGCAGCCCGTCCAGATGTATTTTTTACAGGACGCGACGGCAGCCTGCGCTCAAACCGTGCGATGTGTCAAGTCGCTGGTCAATATGCGGTAGATGCTTTCGTGGGATCAACTTTGCAAATAGATGGAGAAGGAAATTCTTCTACCGTCACATCTGGACGTTTATCAGGGTTTGGCGGAGCGCCTAACATGGGGCATGATCCTAGAGGCCGACGGCATTCTACGTCTGCTTGGTTGGATATGATGAACGATAAGCATGAATTAGCAAGAGGCAGAAAGCTAGTTGTACAAATGGTTGAAACCTTTCAATCAGGAAATGAGCCTGTTTTCGTTGAGTCTTTGGATGCGGTAAATGTAGCTAAACAAGCAAACTTAGCTACTGCTCCTGTCATGATTTACGGGGATGATGTGACACATGTCGTGACTGAAGAAGGAATTGCTTATTTATATAAAGCACAAAGCTTGGAAGAAAGAAAAGCAGCGCTTGAAGCAGTAGCGGGGGTAACGCCTATAGGGTTACGGCACAACCAAAATAAAGTGGAAAGAATGCGCAGAGATGGCTTAGTGGCTTTTCCGGAAGATTTACAGATTCGCCGTACGGAAGCAAAGCGTTCGCTGTTAGCGGCGAAAAGTGTAGAAGATTTAGTAGAATGGTCAGATGGTTTATATAATCCGCCTGCTAAATTTAGGAGCTGGTAAAAAATATGCGTATTCAAGAAGAGCCAAAAACAACTGTGTTTTCTTCATGCCTGATAGCTAAAATGGCAGTTACCGCTTTGGTTGATGAAGCGGTACTTACACCTAAGCCGGGGCTTGTAGATGCAGCAACAACTGGATCTCATCAAGATATGAATATTGAGACGCTGCTAGCCTCTGCTTATGCTTTACAACCGACCTTCTCACAGATTGCATTATATAGTCAAGGAAAGCAGCCGAGTCAGATGCTAAGGGAAGAAATTGCTCGAATTGGACGCGAAGGTGAACAAATTATGTACGCGGCTACGGATGGTGTCAATACACACAAGGGAGCTATTTGGGCATTAGGTCTACTTGCTTCTGCAACAGCGGTTTGCGGTATTCAAGCATCACCTGCATCCATCACAGAAGCTGCAGGAAAAATTGCTCGTTATGCAGATCGCTTTTGTACTCTGCATTCATCTAATGGACTTCGTGTGAAAAAAAAGTATGGCGCAAAAGGAGCGGCTGGAGAGGCGAAGCAAGGATTTCCTCACGTGATTCATATAGGCTTGCCTGCTTTACATAAGGCTCGCAAGCTAGGCATACATGAAACATCAGCGCGGATTGATACTTTAGTAACACTAATCGCCAATCTTGATGATACGTGTATTTTGCATCGTGCTGGTCCAGTTGTATTAGAGGAGGTTAAAATGGCGGCATCCAATGTGTTAGAAGTTGGAGGGGTATCTACATCAATAGGAAAACAGCGGCTGGAAGCGTTAGATCATATTTTTCTATCATCTAACGCTTCTCCAGGTGGAAGTGCAGATTTGCTGGCTGCTGTATTATTTTTAGATCGAATATCTCTTTTTAAAGAATCATAAACGTCTGCAGGGAGGAGTGAGTGGCTAATGGAAACGTTAGTGTTTAAATACAAAGCCGATCGAAAGTTAACTCAGCGCGCACATGTAGGCGTTGTTGGTTCAGGGGATTTAGAAATCTTAATGGTTCCTTCTGATGAAGAACATGCTCACGTATCAGTACGAACAGGAAGTGAAGGGTTTAGTGAAACCTGGAAAGCCGTATTAGATCGGTTTTTTAGTGCTCATATGATTCAAGCGAAAATTGTAATTAATGATTTCGGTGCTACGCCCGGTGTAGTCGCTTTGCGTCTTGCACAAGCTTTGGAGGTGAGTGAAAATGGGAGTGAATAATCAAAGCTTTATTGAGTTAAATGGAAGAGAACGAGCCCAGGCAATCTTAGATCAAGGTACATTTCGTGAGCTGCTCGGCCCTTTTGACGGGATCGAGTCGCCTCATTTACCTAAGCAAAATATTGTTCCTCAAAGCGATGATGGTGTCATCATAGCAAGTGGGCTAATAGCAGGGGAGCCAGCAGTTGTCATTTCAATAGAAGGAGGATTTCAAGGGGGAGGCATTGGTGAAGTATCGGGAGCTAAAATTGCAGGAGCTTTAGAATTAGCTCTTAATAATCACAAAAAAGGTGTTCCTGTTAGACCTGTTTTTCTATTCGATACAGGAGGGGTAAGGCTGCAAGAAGCGAATTATGGACTTTTGTCGATATCTGAAATTGGCTCAGCGGTAGTTGCTCTGCGTGAGCATACACCTGTTGTCGGAGTTATTTCAGGAAATGTAGGCTGCTTTGGAGGAATGTCTATCACTGCTTCACTCTTTAGTTATCTCATTATGACAAAAGAAGCAAGGTTTGGTCTTAACGGCCCGGAAGTGATCGAACAAGAAGCGGGGGTTGAAGAGTTTGATGCAAGAGACCGAAGCTTAATCTGGAAAACGATTGGCGGTATTCAACGCTATGAAACGGGGTTTGCAGATACATTAGCACAGGATGATGTTACTGTTATTCAACGAGCGGTTCAAGAGACGTTTCAAAAAAAAGAAAAAGTAGCTAGTAAAACAGAACAAGTAGATTTTTATAGGCATTTGCTTAGCAAGGTTGATCCTTCAGAAAAAATGGCTCCTTATCAATTTCAAGAATTGTATAAAGCAACAAAAAATGAACATATCCCTTCAGCAGTCTCTTACTCGTTGAACGAAGTTCCAGGTAGCATGCCTAACAGCCGCGGTCGCGTGTGGATTAACGCTTTAATAAATGATGAAGAAGCAGATTTTGAAATTCCTTCCGTTCTTTATAAAGACGCACTGCTAGGAAGAGAAAAGGTCCGATATATATCGGTTGTACCTAATCCTTATAATCGTTTCTTACGTGCACGAAAAGGCGAAGTAGGACTAGATGAAGGATGGGCAATTGCTAAGCACGTTCGTGAAGTAATACAAGAAGATCGAAATCAATCTCCGCGCCCTATAATTGCCATTGTGGACGTACCGAGTCAAGCGTATGGCTATCATGAAGAACTTCTAGGTATTCACTATGCTTGCGCTGCTGCAGCTGATGCTTATGCAGCAGCGCGCTTAGCAGGTCATCCGGTTATTACGTTAATTGTCGGAAAAGCAATTTCAGGAGCATTTTTGGCTCATGGATACCAATCGAATCGAATTTTGGCTTTAAAAGACGAAGGAGTGAATGTTCACGCCATGTCCAAACAGTCGGCAGCGCGCATTACTAAAAGAAGTATAAAAGAACTTGAGGAAGCTTCAAAGAAAGTCCCGTCCATGGCTTATGATATTAAATCATTTGCTTCACTTGGCGCTTTATATGAGCTGGTTAGCGGTATTCAAGCAGAGCAGCCCACAGAGCGCGACGTTCAAATGATTCAAGATATTTTAATTGGAGCAGTAGAAGATGTTCGCTGTGAAGGTGTATACGATTTAAGCAGCCGGCTGCACAGTGAGCAAGCAAGAAAGGAAGGGCGAAAAGCTTCTTTATGGGTAAGAGGTGAGTTGGAAAAACAATGGAATATATAGCTCATGATTTGCTTCAGTTAAAAGAGGAAGCAAAGCTTATCAGTTATACACCTATCCCCGAGTGGGTGGAATATTCATTAGCCAAGGCTCCATTTGTAGTGGTAAGGCGTGCTGTTCACCGAGATAAACTGATACCTATTGGAGTAAGAGGAGAACGAAGGAATCAGCGTTTTGGTGCTTTTTTATCTGAGGAGGCCATTAAACGAACAATTAGGCCGGAAAATCTCGTTTCATTTTTTCAAAACGCCCAGTCTAGAAACATGCCAGCTATACGCGCTTTGGAAGAGGTGGCTATTATTTTTGAAAAATTTGCGTGGGGACCAACCGGCAGTGTAGGGTTCGAGCTTGCAAGCGGTGAAGAAGTTGTCACGACAACCAGTGATTTAGATGTACTTATTCGCCTTTCTTCTTATTTGTCGGTGAAACAAGCGGAAATGATAGTCAGTAAGCTAAAGAGATGCCCAGTTTCTGTAGATGTACAGGTAGAAACAGAAAAAGGAGCCTTTTCTCTAGCGGAATACGCAAAAGGCGAAGAGACGCTGCTTCTGCGTACTGTATATGGTCCTGCCTTAGTAAAACTGAATCAATTAGCATAAAAGACGGATGAGGGATTTGCACCTTTTCCGTCTTTTCTGTCAATACCAGCTTTTTTCTTGGCTTAACAAACGCTTGGCTTCAAGAAAAAATATTTGAATAAACTTTTTGGTGTTAATGCGAATCGGCAAAATTTTAGAATCTCCCTGCAGTTCTTTCATTTTTTTACGAACGGCTGTAAAGTCAAAAAACTTAGAAGCATAATTTTCAAACTTTGGATTTGAAAAATCTGTTAATCCAATAGAAGCAAAGTGATTCAGTGAGTGAGTAACTGCTCGTCTTATTCGCTGTTCACAAGCCTTGGTTTCACGATTAATTTCAATAGAAGACGCGTGAGCTCCCAATTTTTTCTCAGCGACATTCACAAAAATAGTTTTTAGAGAAGGGAAATGTTTTTCCACACTTTCTCTTTGGTCATAAGTGTACAGAAACTGTAAAATATCCAGTAAATCTTTTGCACCATTTTCTCCTACAATACCTAATTCGGCTAATAAGAATTTCCCTACATCGTATAGATGGGCTTGTTTCGTTATCGGCTGGCTTGAAGGGGGAGCGTGATGGGCTGTCGCTAAACTATTCAAGGAGGTTTTAATATCATCGATTGATTTCTCAAGAGAGATTCGTTCAATTACTTTTCGAATAACCGTTAAAATTTCAATTCGATTAATTGGTTTTGTAATATAGTATTCAATTCCTAATGAATAGGCTTCTCCTATTAATTCTTTGGACTCTACCTGTGAAATCATAATCATTTTTCCTTTAAATGAATCTTTTAAATGACGGATCGTTTCGATTCCATCTCGTCCTGGCATAAGTAAATCAATAAATAAAATATCAATTTGCTTTAAATTTAACGTAGAGGCATCTAAAAAGCTGCCGTCTACGACTTCTTCTACAACTTCTCCTAAATCCTCATCTTCAATCAGCTGACTGAGCGTTGAACGAATGGCTGAATCATCATCTGTAATACAAAATCGCATAAACTCATCCTTTCTGAATTAGACTACAAAGAGGTATTTGAATGATAAAAATCATCCCTTTATCTCCTTGTTTAGCTTCAATCGTACCTCCAAGTTCTTGAACAATATCTCTTACGTAAGAAAGGCCAATTCCAGTAGAGGGATTTCCAAATTGATCGTATTTTGAGGTGAAACCAGGTTCAAAAATAGCTTTTTCGTACTTCAAAGGCACGCCAGGACCATCATCTTGTACATGAAATTCTACAAATTCAGCTTGTCTATGTACGGATAAAACAATCATTCCCTCATCTTTAATCGCCTCCACTGCGTTTGCTACCAAGTTATTAATGATCGATAAAATTGTGTAAACGTGGTAGCTGAAATGTTCCCCGGTGACAGAGGAAAAAAAGCTAATTTGTTTGTGAAGAGAATCGGCATATTTTTTGTTGATGCGTACGATCAGCTCGATTAATTCCTCTGCTTTCATATAATTTTGGAAACTTTCATTTGAAATTGTTTTAGATAAGCCCGCAAAAATACGCTGGTTGTCTTTTTTTACTTCGTGAATATCTCCGGCAATCCGAAGCGCTTTTTTACTGAGCGATTGGTTAAGCACAGAATGATCTTTTTCCTGCTGATGTAATACACGGTATAAATCGTACGAGGCTTTTGTAATCACTTCTGTATTATGAAGGGTCTTTTTTAAATGAACGGTTTCTTCATAAAGGCTTGTAATAAGCATTAGCATGTGCTCATTTTGTTTGCGAATTTGACGTTCTCGTGACTGTGATTCATAAATTGTCATCATATTAAAAAAGCTAAGTACAATGAAGCTGTGAGCAAAAGCAATAACGGCCATGTCGGATAATGAATCGATATGAATGGTTGTGTGCAAAACGATATACTGCGCAGTTAGTTCGACTATATCAGCAGCTATTTCAATGATGAGTCCAATTAATCCAATCACAATAGCACTATAGTTCATGCGGCTTACTTTAAAAATAAAAAATAAAAGTGCATACGTAAAGTAAAAGAAAAACGTAGGGTAATGCGTATGTGCAGAAGCCGCAAATTGAAAATGATCGAGCGTGATATAATCGAGCATGATGCGAAAGAGAACGACGCTTAAAGCGGTTAACAAGCCGCCAGATAAAACGGTTTTCCGTTTTAAAAGCAATAGGAAAAAGAAAAATGTTGGAGCTCCAAATGTAATTCGAAATGTTTCATTTAACGGATAAAATTTTAGCTCTCCCGCCAGCGGAACAGTAATGAGCATGAGCAATAAAATGTACGGATCTTTTCGAATGAAAGATTTAAAATTCAGATAATTACACCTCCTGAAGTGATTCGTGAATTAGTATACATTGTGACAGCGTCCAGCACAATGGAGAAGAGTACCAAAGATAAAAATATAATTCCAAAAAGTTTTGTAGGTTTTTGTATGCTCTCGTAGGTTGCATTGTACATTAAAAACGAAAATGAAATCCCGCTTTATGAAAGCGCTTTAAAATAAAAAGTTAATGAAGTGATGAGGTGATTTTAATGAAAAGAGAAATTGAACAGGAAATGTCTTACTTACAGGTCACTGCAAAAGAGCAGTTACACGAGTGGGTAGAGCAAATAAAAGAATTTTCGTCAGAAGGAAAAACGGCTGATTATATCCCCGCTCTGAAAGATATGGACTCGTCTCAATTAGGTATTTGTTTGATTGGTGCTGACGGAACGGTTATCCAGTCTGGGGATTATGAAGCGGTATTTACTCTTCAAAGTATTTCTAAAGTCATTAGCTTTATAGCAGCTTGCTTATGCTGCGGCATTCCCTACGTACTAGAGAGAGTAGATGTAGAGCCAACTGGAGATGCATTTAATTCTATTATAAGACTGGAAATGCATAAACCAGGAAAGCCGTTCAATCCTATGATTAATGCCGGTGCTTTAACGGTTTCATCTCTTTTATCTGGAGAGACGGCAAAAGAAAAACTAAGCTATTTGTTTGATGTAATAACAATGCTTACTGGGAAAACACCACTCATTAATGAAACCGTCTTTGAATCAGAATGGCAAACGTCTCATCGAAATCGTGCGCTTGCCTACTATTTAAAAGAAACAAACTACTTACAAGGAGAAGTAGAAGAAGTTCTAGAGGTTTACTTAAAGCAGTGCTCAATTGAAGTAACGACTGAAGATATTGCGCTGATCGGATTAATTCTATCATTAGACGGATATCATCCAGTGTTTCACAAACAAGTAATTCCAAAAGAAGTAGCTAAATTAACAAAAGCGCTTATGCTTACATGCGGTATGTATAATGCCTCAGGAAAGTTTGCGGCATTTGTTGGTATGCCAGCTAAAAGCGGTGTATCAGGAGGAATCATGTCATTGGTGCCACCTAATACGAAAAAGCAGTCTCCATTTCCAGACGGATGCGGTATCGGAATTTACAGTCCAGCTATTGATGAGTACGGGAATAGCGTAAAAGGCGTTACGCTGCTAAAAAAAATCGCAAAAGAATGGGATTTGAGTATTTTTTAGTCTATTTACGTACTATTCATTCGCTTCAATAATATAAACACCAAGAGAAAAAACTTTCATGTTTTGCATTTGTTCTACCAAATTTTTTAATGAGGTGATAGGCGTGCAACAAGCAATCGAAAGTGTAATTAGTGTCATCAATGATTTTTTTTGGTCGAATTTATTAATTATTTTACTTGTATCAATCGGTATTTATTTTACGATCCGCTCTCGTTTTTTGCAGTTTCGCATGTTGAAAGAAATGGTACTTGTTTTGAAAGAAGGACGAGCGGCTAAAGATGGGGGAGTCTCCCCGTTTCAAGCTTTCTGCATAAGCATGGCAGCTCGAGTAGGAACAGGAAATATTACCGGTATAGCGATTGCTATTGCTCTTGGTGGCCCGGGTGCTGTATTTTGGATGTGGATTATTGCCATTATCGGTTCAGTATCAAGTTTTGTAGAAAGTACACTCGCTCAAATCTATAAGGTAAAAGGGTCAAACGGATTTCGAGGAGGACCCGCTTACTATATGGAAAAAGGGTTAAATAAAAGATGGATGGGCGGGCTATTTGCTGTACTCATTACACTGTCATTTGGCCTGGTGTTTAACGCTGTGCAATCTAATACGATTACGCTGGCATTTGAGAACTCTTTCGGAACGAGCCGCTTATTGATTGGGATTATTATGACAGTTATATTTGCGATAATTATTTTTGGCGGGATCAAACGCATCGCTAAGATATCGGAATACATCGTTGTCGTATTAGCCGTTTTATACATTGGAATGGCTCTGTTCATCATCTTTAAAAATATTGATCAAATGCCTGCCGTTCTATCTCTAATTGTGAAAAATGCATTTGGATTTGAACAGGCGCTTGGGGGATCAATTGGTGCAACGTTAATCAACGGAGTAAAGCGCGGACTGTTTTCCAATGAAGCAGGGATGGGAAGTGCTCCCAACGCGGCGGCAACTGCAGTGACGAGTCACCCAGTTAAACAAGGTCTTATCCAAGCATTTGGTGTCTTGACGGACACACTTGTGATTTGTACAAGCACAGCATTTATCGTTCTCTTATCCCCCGCCTATAAGCAGGGACTAAGCGGCATTGAATTAACGCAAGCTTCTCTTAGTACACATATCGGTTCTTGGGCATCAGGATTTTTAGCTATCATGGTATTTCTATTTGCTTTTAGTACGTTAATTGGCAATTATTATTATGGAGAAACGAATATTGAATTTTTAAATTCAAATAAGATGTGGCTTTGGTCTTATCGTGTAGGTGTTTTAGCGATGGTTATTTTTGGATCGGTCGCTCAGCTTCAGCTTGTATGGAATTTGGCAGACTTATTTATGGGGATGATGGTAGTGGTGAACTTAATTGCTATTTTTCTATTATCGAAAGTGGCGTTTTCTGCCTTGCATGACTATACTCAGCAGAAAAAGGCAGGAAAAAATCCAGTCTTTTATAAAGATGCGTTAGAAAACAATCAAAATATTGAATGTTGGGAAAGAGAATCGACTTCCTCCCCTTCTGAAAAAGAGAATATTATCTAAAAAAAGTTCAGCCAGTTGGCTGAACTTTTTTTATGCGTTTTTCTTTAATTCAGTTTGCGTAGTGCCTTGAGAAAATAATGTTTCTTTCACGCCATTTGTTGCTGCTTTGGTTTTTGCAGCAAAGATTGGATTTAAAATAAAAACTACGAGTAGGTTAGATAATAATCCCCAGAACCCTTCATAAAGGCCAAATGAATTTCCTGTGGCATGAACGGTAAACGTTACAACCAGCCCTACTACTAATCCAGCAATCGTACTTTCTTTCGATTGATTTCTCCAAAACAGGCTGATAACAATAGCCGGGAAGATTTGTACCATGCCGGATACCCCTAGTAACTGTAGGGAAACAAGTGCTTGTGGGAATAATAAACCGAATAAAAGTGCCAGTCCAATAACAACAAAAACCATAGAACGAGTAACCATTGTTAATGTTTTACCCTGTACATTTGGATTAATTAAATCTCTAAATATATTATTTGCAAATAAGTTAGACGCTCCGATCGCCATGATAGAACATGGAATTAATGAAGCAAGAGCAATCGTTGCATAAGCTAACCCTTGGCCAATGCCACCATATGAATATTGAATCAAGGTTAATAATGCTAATCTAGGATCCGTTGTATCTTGAGGTAATACTTGATAAGCAATAAACCCTAAGAAGATCACTAGAATTAAAACAATATTGTAAAGAGGTAAGAAGACAGCATTTTTACGAAGCGAATCTGCACTTTTAGCAGTGAAAACACCTGTAGCAGCGTGGGCCCACATGAATAAAGCTAAAGCAGATACGAGTGATGCTGTAATAAACCATGGAATGCCCTTAGGTCCTTGTGTTGGGATCGTTAATAGCTGAGGTGCATCCTTTGCAACATTGTCAATCATGTTGCCCCAACTTCCAAAATGCATAATTGGCAGAGAAACAACCATAAATAACATAATCGCCCATACTAAAATATCTTTAATAATTGCCGTATAAGTGGGACCTTTAATTCCGCTGAAAAAAGTATAAAGAGCCACAAGAAAGAATGAAAGAATAACGACAGCTTTTACATTAATGTAGCCAGTTCCTGCAACGCGAAGAGTATCTTGAATACCGCTAAGCTGAAGATCGATATATGGAATAAGCATCAATACACCTACTATGGCAATTAAAGAGGAGAGAAATTTACTGCTAAAACGTTCTCTAGCATAATCAGCAAGTGTAGTAAGTTTGTGCTTTTTAGCAACAGTCCAAAGTTTTGGAAGAAAAAAGTATGAAATTAAAAAGGCTAAAACAGAGTAAGGAATGGCAAAAAATGCGATGCTTCCTCCTTGATAAGCTGTACTTGTAAGACCTAGGAATGTATAAGCAGTATATAAATCTGCTCCTACTAAAAGCCAGACGAGCAGGCTTCCAAAACGTCTTCCCCCTACAGCCCACTCTTCAACGGAGCTTCTAGATGATTTGTCACGTCCTGCTATAAAGCCAATGGCGATAACGACAAGAACAATTGCTGATGTGATTAAAAGTGCGGTTAAATTTCCTTGCATTATTCAATGTCCCCCCAAGATTTTTGTAAACGATAAATGATAAATGTACACACAGGCGTTAAGAAGACCCATAAAAATAACCATAAATGCAAAATAGGTAACCCAAAAATAATTGGATGAATGTTATTTACAAAAGGTAAAAAAGCGAATTGAGCAATAAACGGAATGATGAATAAAATAAATATTATGAATTTTCTGTTCAATTTTTACTCCTCCTCTAAAATTTATCTAACAATGTTCACTATGATAGCAAGTCTGACATAGTAAAGCAATAAGTTTTTTGAAAATTTCGTTATAAATTACGAAAATTTTTTTAGAAAAACAAAAAAAGGGTATGAGAAGAAGATATTTGAAATGATTAGGGAAGAAAAAGCAGGGGAGAACTTAAGCGCAGTTGCCTTTGAAACAAAAAAAGAACGGAAAAGAAGAAAGGTAGTTTTCTCGATGAGATAAAGTATATTGCTATTGCATTAAAGAAAAAGAATTTGTATGTTCAAATATAGATTTATGGAAGCTATAAAAACGAGCAAATAAAAAAACTAGACAATAAGTGCTTGTCTAGTTCCACCACTCTGTCAATGGTCCTTTGTCGCCATAAACAGGATCTGTTGTAGGAATAGGTACTTGTGCAATTTCATCAAATACGTGAGGGCGATCCGTTTGTTTTCCTGTTCGTAAGTTGTAATCCATGCCCTCTGGATAAGCTCCAACCACTTTAAAATCAGCAGTTGACTGCAGACGCATATGTCCTGTACCTGCAGGGAGTACGAGTACATCCCCAGCATGCACCACGATATTTTCTCCCATATGTCCACCTAGTTTTAAGCGTGCAGATCCGCTAATTACACCTAGTGCTTCATGAGAATTGCTGTGGTAATGGTGAAAATCATATATGCCGCCTACCCAGCTGTTTTTCCAGTTGTGAGAATTAAAAATGCTCTCTACTTTCTCTTTCTTACTAATAAATACGTGTTCATACAACAAAACTGGAAGACGAGGGTGATTTGGAATGGTTCCGTCGTCATCAAAATAAAGAACTTTTACATTTGCATAATTCATAAGCATCCCTCTAACAATCTTTTTTCGTAATTTTCCCTGTTTTTTGCTTGCGTAAACAGAGAAGTTTGCTCGAAGTACTTCATTCGTTGCGAAGTGCATGATATGTAGGTGTTAACGTTTTCCCAAAAGAAGTCTCCCACTTCAAGCGTAGCTAAGTGGTGGGCAGTTTACTTTAGTATCTTTTCTTCATATTGTATATAAGTAAAGGGGCTAGTGCAAGAATTCTATGGATATATAGATGTTAATTCGTATTTTGTAAATGAATAATATATATTAATATAATTTTTAGAAGATGATATGCTCGTGAAGTAAAAGAAACAAATAATAAGCAAGGTTAGAGTTTTAGTTGTTTTTTGTAATTAGGAAGAGATTTTAAGAAGATTTATTCGGAATTTTACGAATAATTCATTACTTTTGTAAAAGTAATGTAAACATTTTTGTGTATTGAGTAATAGTAATGAATGTTATATACTGATAAAAAATATATTCCTATATGTGACTGGCGCAACATGGATGACCATGGGGGAGCATATAGCGTATAAGCCGCGCGCCTGGGCAAACACTTGAGAAAATTTCGCAAGTGTTTTTTTTATTTTCCTAGGGAAGAGGAGTAGATTTGGATGAGCAATATGCAAAGGAAGATGGGAACATTTGCTTTAACCATGACAGGCATAGGTTCGATTATCGGTTCAGGATGGCTGTTTGGAGCATGGAAAGCAGCTCAAATTGCAGGACCCGCGGCTATTTTTTCATGGGTTATTGGAATGGTAGTTATTTTGACCATTGCCCTATCGTACGCTGAACTGGGCGCGATGTTTCCGCAAGCAGGGGGGATGGTTAAATATCCTCAGTATTCACACGGATCATTTATTGGATTTTTGGCTGCTTGGGCTAACTGGATTTCAATCGCTTCAACGATAACAGTGGAGGCTATTGCATCTGTGCAATATATGAGTACTTGGCCGTGGAAATGGGCTCGCTGGACTCATGAATTAGTAGACAATGGCATTTTAACGTCCAAGGGGTTGGCAGTTGCGTCTCTGTTATTATTCATTTACTTTTTTGTGAACTATTGGACGGTAAATCTCTTTGCTAAAGCAAACTCATTTATTACGATTGTTAAATTAATTATTCCTGGTTTAACGGCAGGGGCTTTATTTTTTGCTGGTTTTCATAGCGGGAACTTTTCAAGTGAGCATGGGGTAGCACCTTACGGATGGGCGAGTGTTTTAACGGCAGTGGCAACATCAGGTATCGTGTTTGCATTTAACGGGTTTCAAAGTCCTGTAAATATGGCAGGAGAAGCAAAGTCACCTAATAAATCGATTCCGGTAGCTGTAATTGGTTCAATTTTTATTGCTGGAATTGTATACATTATATTACAAATTGTTTTTATCGGAGCAGTAAGTCCGTCATCAATTGCGAATGGATGGAATCATTTGAATTTTAATTCTCCTTTTGCTGATTTAGCGATTGCGCTTGGAATTAACTGGCTAACAATTGTGTTATACGCAGATGCATTTGTTTCTCCTTCCGGCACAGGTGCTACATATACGGCAACGACTTCTAGAATGTTATACGGGATGCAGCAAAATGGATATTTGCCAAAGATATTTGGTACTCTTCATCCACTTTACAATGTCCCGCGCCCAGCTATGTGGCTAAATTTAGCAGCCTGCTTTTTGTTTCTCTTTTTATTTAGAGGATGGGGTGTCTTAGCAGAAGTGATCTCAGTAGCGACGCTTATCTCCTATATTATGGGCCCTGTAGCGCTTATAACATTAAGAAAAACGGCTTCACACTTTTACCGTCCATTTTATTTAAAAGGGGCATCAGTTATTGCGCCATGCAGCTTCGTTTTTGCTTCTTTGACGCTTTACTGGGCAAGGTGGCCACTTACAGGTGAAGTGATTTTTATTATGGCAATTGGCCTGCCAGTTTATTTTTATTACCAAGCGAAAAATAAATGGGTGGGCTTTAAAAAAGAATTTTTAACCGGGGCTTGGATGCTTATCTATTTAGCGTGCATGATTTTTATTTCCTACATAGGAAGCGAAAAATTCGGAGGCAAAAATATTTTACCTTTCGGATGGGATATGCTAGTGATTGCTTGCGTATCATTAGCCTTTTATTACTGGGGAATTAAAAGTGGCAAATCTAACCGATATATGAAAGAAGCTGAACAAATCAATCAAGAAAATTTTAAATCTAAATAAAAAAACACGAGCCGGTGCTCGTGTTTTTATTTAGATGAATGGAGAATTTAGACTTAGTTTTTATCAAAATATTGTAAAAAACATAGATTTTAAGGTTTAAGGATTTACACAGAGGGAACCTTTATTTGGGATAAAGTTCTAAAAAAACAAAATAAAGGGGATTGGACAGCTGTGAAAAAAATGAATGTTTTGGCTTTGGTTTTTGTACTTATGCTAGTATTAGCGGCTTGTAACAGTTCTAAGGAAACGGGAGGATCCACTTCGGCTAAAAATAAGGCGATTGAAGCATCTATTGACAGCGCTTCTTATATTTTAGTAGATAGTGATGAAGGAGCTACAAGTGAAGAAAAGGGGTTGTTGAAAGTTGATTTAAAAGTGAAAAATGTATCCAAAAACAGTATATCTTTATCGGATTACGACGGTGTGTATTTATATGAAGGAGATGAACAATTATCTCCAAAAACGGGAGTGAACAGTAGGGAACTTGGACTAGAAAGCAGTTCATCTGACAAGATTGGCGCTGGGAAGCAAAAAAAATTAATGTTCGTCTTTGAAGTCAAAAAAGATAAAAAGTACAAAATTGGGCTTCAGCCAAAATCATCTGATTATGATGAAGAAATTGACGAAGTAACATTAACACTGGATACGAAGAAATACGCGAAAAGCTATAATAAGCTGCAAGACCCAGAAAAAGCTCTGCAAGCTTACACGGAAGTTCTTTACTTAAACAAAGAAAATGTAGATTATGATAAATATGTAACAGCGGACAAAACAGCTGTCATAGAAGAACAGAAAAAAGCGTTTAATGAGGAATTAAAAGGTGCGTTTTCTAATAGTTTAACCGATAAAGCAAAAAAAGATTTTTTTAACATGTATAAAGATGTTTTGAAAGAAAAAGCAAGCGTAAAGACAAATGTAATTGCCAATGCAAATAATAAAGCTGTAGTAGAAGTGGAGTACACTACTGTTAATTTATCAGACTTATATTCATACGTATCGCAGCTTAAGAGAGCATATACAGATGAAACAAAAGATTACGATACAAAACACTCTGAAGAGTTTGCGGCTTCTAAATTCAAAGATATTGTAAATGAATTAGAAACGAAAGAAGGAAGTCGTCCGCTACGAATTTTTATGGTGAAAGAAGATGGGAAATGGACTGTGAAGTCAAGTGACCTATACAGTGACTCTTTAGGTAAAACGTTTGGATCAAGCTACATTCGATAGACAAAAAAGAGGCTAGGACAAAAATAGTTGAGCCCAAGTAAAAAACGAACCATTCATCAATCTGTTTGATGAGTGGTTCGTTTTTTTGCGATGGTGCATATCGTTTTATTTGTTTCGTTCCTTCTAGCAGTTGATTGGAGGGCAAGGCGAAGACTCCTGCGGGAAAAGCGGAACAGGTGAGACCCCGCAGGAGCGTAAGCGACGAGGAGGCTCAGCGCCCGCCCGCGGAAAGCGAAGCCTTGCACGGAAATCAATTGCGGTGTCATAAGCAGTCCAGCTCATGTATCTCATTTGTTCGTCTTTCAATTGGATTTATTTCGTTATGTCTCAACCTCTTTTTTGTTTTCTGTAAATAAATCAACGAGTTTTTTGTAAAGCTAAATTTATCGAAATATGCTAGTATAGGTTCATTCATTCTTTTATTCTTATTATGATAGGCATCAATGGAGGTTCTTACTAATGAAAGCAAATTATTGTAAAGATACAAAGGCCGTTCGAACGAGCCGCATTTTCCCTAATGATATTAATAATCACAATACGTTATTTGGCGGAAAATTAATGAGTGATATTGATATGATTGCGTCCATTTCAGCTTATCGTCACAGTCGTACAGAGTGTGTGACGGCTTCAGCAGACTCTATTCACTTTCTGCACCCTATTACGCCTCAGGATTCTGTATGTTTGGAGTCATACGTATCATGGACAGGTCGTTCATCCATGGAAGTGTTTGTGAAAGTGATTAAAGAAAATTTAAAAACCGGGGAGCGTCAAATTGCAGCTACATCATTTTTAACTTTTGTGGCAATGGATGATGATGGAAAGCCCCGCGCAGTACCGGAGCTTATTCCAGAAACAGAAGAAGAAAGATATCTGTTTCAAACGGGGGCAGATCGTGCTGCCACACGTAAACAAGTGCGTAAAAAAAGCAATGAACTAGCCTCAGTGTTGGATTTAGGACAACCTTGGTAGCATAAAAGAGAGGCTGAAAAGTATTTTAGCTCAAGTGAAAAACGAACCACTGATCAACACGTTTGATTAGTGGTTCGTTTTTTTTGTTATGGTGAACGTAGGTTTCAGCTGTTTCGTTCTTTCTAGCAGTTGATTGAAAGGAGAGGTGAAGTCTTCCAATCAACTGCGGTGTCACAAGCGGTTCGGCTTATGTATCCCATTTGTTCGTCTTAGGATTGGATTCATTTCGTTATGCCTCATCCTCTTTTTTATATTTGATGAATCTTTCCTCCTAATCGAGAGGAGGAAACAAAATTATATGAAATTTATTTTCGTTCATGGTAATATGAATTTAATATAATTTTCTAAAAAGTTTAAAAAGTACAACATTTATAAAGAAAGGTGTCGTGTCTAATGGTAACAGTAGAAGCAGCAGAAAGACAAAACAGCAGCACTGCCCTGCGCCGTGATGTAAAATTTCTCGGTCAATTGTTAGGGAAAGTTCTGGTTCACCAAGGTGGAGAAGAACTGCTCAACAAAGTAGAAAAAATACGCGAAGTGGCAAAATCACTTAGAGAAAACAAAGATGAAGCCATCTATAAAGAAATAAAAAATGAAATCGTTACTCTTGAACAGCCGATGCGCGCGCAGGTTATTCGGGCATTTGCCGTTTATTTTCATTTAGTTAATATTGCAGAGCAAAATCATCGAATTCGTCGCAGACGGGAATATCAGCAGCAAGAAGATTCTATTATGCAGCCGGGTTCATTGGAAAGCGCCGTTGTTTCGCTTAAAAATAATGGCGTGGCGCCGGATGTAATTGCTAATTTGCTTCAAACTTTATCACTTGAGCTTATCATCACGGCACATCCAACAGAAGCCACTAGACGAAGTGTCCTTGATATTCATAAACGAATGGCTGAGCTTCTGAAAAACTTGGATAATTCAACGTTAACAAAACGTGAACGTACAGAAATTGAAGAAAGACTGTTTAGCGAAGTGTTAATTTTATGGCAAACAAATGAACTGCGAGATCGCAAGCCAACCGTAATGGATGAAGTATCCAATGGATTATATTATTTTGATGAAACGTTATTTGAAGTGCTTCCTCAACTTCATCAGGAATTGGAAAATTCATTGCAGGAGAATTACCCCGAAGAAAATTGGAAAGTGCCTAATATTCTTCGATTTGGTTCATGGATTGGCGGAGACCGAGATGGAAATCCAAACGTAACTCCTAAAGTAACGTGGCAAACGCTTGTCAAACAAAGGAAGTTAGCTATTCGTAAATATAAAGAGTCGCTTACTCAATTGAGACAAAGGTTAAGTCAGTCTACAAAAAGAGTCGCAGTTTCAGATAATCTTCTTGATTCTATTAATCAAGAAATATCGCTGCTGCCTGAGAAAAAGCGATGGAGAATCAAACACGAAGTATATCGCTGCAAGCTTACGATTATGCTTCATAAATTAAATTTAGTTGGAGAGTCGGAAGCAGGTTATCAAAGGTCGGAAGAACTTTTACAAGATTTGTTTCTCATCAAAGATAGCTTGCAAAAGCATCAGCCTCAAGATTATCAGCTGAAAAGCTTGTGTAAATTAATTCGCCAAGTTGAGCTGTTTGGATTTCATTTAGCAACGCTTGATATCCGTAATCACAGCGGAGAACACGAAGCGGCAATCAAAGAAATTTTCCATGCTGTTTCTTTAGCTGAAGATTATTCAGCGTTAACAGAAGAGAAAAAAGTTGAGCTGCTAGGGAAAGTTCTTCAAGACCCAAGACCTGTGCTATCGTTTGTAGAGAATTACTCTAAAGAAACGCAGCAAGTAATTGAAGTATTTAACATGATACATCGAGCACATAAAGAATTTGGAGAAAGATCCATTGAAGTCTACTTAATCAGTATGACGCAGTCTGCAAGTGATTTGTTAGAAGTCATGGTACTTGCCAAAGAAGCGGGTATTTACCGCCTTCATGCAGATGGCCGCATTGAAAGCAAGTTAAATATAGCTCCGCTGCTTGAAACGATCGATGATCTCACAGCAGGTCCTAAGATTATGGAACAGCTATTTCAATTAGATTTTTATCGAGAGCACTTAAGAAAACAGAAGGATTTGCAGGAAATCATGCTTGGCTACTCAGATGGAAGCAAAGATGGAGGAACGCTTACCGCTAATTGGAAGCTCTACAAAGCGCAGCAGGAAATTCACGATATGGCGAGGAAGTATCAAGTTCGTCTGAAGTTTTTCCATGGCCGAGGCGGCTCACTAGGCCGAGGAGGAGGCCCGTTAAACCGAAGCATTTTATCTCAGCCTGTTGAGACGCTAGGAGACGGTGTTAAAATTACAGAGCAAGGAGAAGTTCTTTCTTCTAGATACTCTTTATATGACATTGCTTACCGAAGCCTTGAACAAGCGGTCTCAGCTCTTCTTACAGCGGCAGCAAATGTTTCTCAAGAAGCTGAACAATGTGATATTCGTACACATGAATGGGAAGAAACAATGGACGAGATTTCAACTGCTTCGTTACGTAAGTATCAAGAGCTTGTTTTCAACGATCCAGACTTTTTAACCTACTTTAAACAAGCTACACCTCTTCCTGAGCTCGGGGCTTTAAATATTGGGTCACGTCCAATGAGTCGAAAAGGAAGTGATCGCTTTGAAGACTTGCGAGCAATTCCATGGGTATTTGCATGGACGCAAAGCAGACAGCTGCTTCCAGCCTGGTACGCTTCAGGTACGGGCTTACAGCATTTAGTAGAGAAATCCGGAGATATACAGCTTCTTCAGCAAATGTATAAAGAATGGCCATTTTTCCGCTCGACCGTCGATAACCTGCAAATGGCTTTAACAAAAGCAGATTTAATGGCAGCAAAAGAATACACAGAAATGGTACAAGATCCGGTTATTTCAGAGAGGATTTTTACCGCTATTAAAAAAGAGTATAATGTTACGAAAGAAATGATTCTTCAAATCACGGGGCAAAAAGAATTAATGGATCATCTTCCTACGATTAAAGAATCTATTAAATTACGAAATCCGTATGTGGACCCTCTAACCTTCTTGCAAGTTAAGGTTATTTCCAAGCTGCGTGAAGATGAGGCTGAAACGTTAAATGAAGAACTTTTAAAAGAAGCATTATTAACGATTAACGGCATTGCAGCAGGATTGCGTAACACAGGCTGATGATACCAAAAGACACCTCAATAAAACAAAAGAGGTGTCTTTTGTTCATTCTTCTCACATAAAGAACTGCCTGTCAGTTCCTTCTCTTTTAAAGAGAACTTCCGTCTGTTAAATAGGCACTGAGAAAAATCAGTGATAAAATAGAGAAGAACTGGTAATATTCTACAAACAAGTGCTAGTGGTGGGGTAACTAGATTGAATATGGAGGACGAGGACAATGGTAAAAAATTCGCAAATCTTCATTGAAGCTGACTCCGAGAATTCTGTATTTATTGGACTGGAATTTTGTGAGTATACACAAAAAATGAATCCTACTTGTTTGTCCAAACAGCATATAAATGTGTTTATTCATCCGGAAGAACTCACTGTGGAATTTAAGAAAACAAAAAGTGATAGAACTATTGATGATTTCCATCTGATGCATATCGTTCCGGTTCATTGCTTTAATTATTTATTATGTTCGATTTCGCAAGGTATTGTTACAGATGTTCAGCTAAAAGCGGTCGGTCATCAAGGAGAAACGTTGTTTGAAGAAAATCTTACATTGAAGTTTCATGAAAAAGCGACGGATTATGAAGAAACGCTCTCATTTTTCAAACATTTAAATCAAGAAATACAAAAACAGACGAAAAAATATACAGCCAGTTATATGAGCTCATGATAAAGAAAGCTGCGGTTTTAAAAACCGCAGCTTTTATTCGTTTAACCGAAAAAATTATGTGAGAGATGCTTACAAAGCAAGAGATTTTTCAGTGGGAAATTGATAAAGTAAAAATAAGAGAAATCAGTGGACAGAAAAGCTTTTAGCGGCTGGCCGCTTTTTATTCAATATGCAAGGGTTAGGTAGTGAGATTAAAAAAATAGCGATGAATACGTATTGTTATTGTAGATGAAGTGCTAAGGTCGCTCTATCTGCAATTATGTAGAATCTTCGCGCGCTTATAGTCTGTTTTACGGAACGAAAAAGCTGCGGAATTAGAAGAACTCCTTCTATTTCTGCGGTTTTTTTTATAAACAAGAAATAAATTCACTTATCGTACGGAGGCGATGCAGATGATTAAAGATTTAGTATTGGCTAAGGAATGGCTGCCTGCAGCTTATTCACATGATTTAACAGATCAGCCCTTGCAAGTAACGATTTTAGAAGAGCGAGTTGCGCTGTTTCGCACAACTAATGCCATTAAAGCATTTAAAGATTTGTGCATCCATCGCGGTGCAGCGTTATCTCTTGGGAAAGTAGTAGATGATTGCATTGTGTGCCCTTATCACGGATGGAAATACGATGGTGCCGGGGCTTGTGTGAAAATTCCTCAACAGCCGCCGGGAAGAGCGATTCCTTCAAAAGCAAAAGCACAGGTATATGATTGCGTTGAAAAGCATGGGATTATATGGGTGAAGATGAACAGCGAGGCAAGTGATATTCCTCTTCCTCAGTATGACGAATACCTTAACTCCGGATTTAAAACGGTTTGCGCCAACCCTCATACTCTGCAGGCAGCAGCTCCTCGTGTCGTAGAAAACTTTCTAGATGTAAGCCATTTGGCTTTTGTTCACGAAGGAAGCCTTGGACACTCGGATTACGCCGAAATTCCTGATTATAAGGTACATTGGAAAGATAACCGATACATTTCTGACGAAATCGCTGTGTACGCAGATGCAGATGGTACGGGTAACTTTGCGACTATTTATTATACTTTTGAAATTCTTCGTCCTGCCGTTGCAAGGTTGAAAAAAGTGAACTATGAAACGGGTGAAATCTTTTCGATGCTGTTTGCGGTTTTACCTGAAGAGGAAAGAAAGTCGACTGTGTTTGCATTGGTTTCTAGAAACTATTCGTTTGATGCACCTGATCAATATTTCCGTGATTTTCAGCAGCTTATTATTGAACAAGATACGAGCATTGTAGAAAGTCAAAAACCCGAAGAGCTGCCGCTTGACTTACAAGCAGAGCTTCATTTGAATCCGGACCGACTGAGTATTGCCTATAGAAGATGGCTCGGTGATTTAGGAGTGACCTTTGGAAGTGACGTAGGAACAAGATTAAAAAAAGCTGCTCAATAAAAAAGAAGAAAGGAGTCTCCTTTCTTCTTTTTTATGTATGTTCACGGATAAGCTGATGATAGCTATTAAAAAGGGTAGGATATGTTAAGCGGCTTAAGATGACGCAGGAAAGCGTAGCAGAGGCTAGGATAGTAAAAACGATGAGCAGCTGGAATTTGACTGCTTGTATCGGATCTGCCCCTCCAATAATCTGGCCTGTCATCATGCCGGGAAGCTGAACGAGTCCAATTGTTTTTTGGCTTTCTACAGTAGGAATCATGCTAGCTTTGATTGCGGCATTTAAAATACTATGAATAGCTTGTTTAGGAGTTCCGCCAAGCGCCAGAATCAATTGAATTTCGTCTCGCCTTCTATTTACTTCAGCGTCTAACCGATTTAAAAATAAATTGGCCAAAATCATCGAATTTCCAATAATCATACCGCTGACAGGAATGACATATCGCGGAGTAGCAGGGATAATATGTAGGCCCAGCATAACGCTTTGGGTCAGGATTTCTACAATAAAAAGAGTGACAAATACACGAAAGAAAGCTTTAAATCCCTGCTTTTTTTTCTTTACAACATTTTGGGAAGCGACCGTCAGCATCACGAATAAAATGAGAATCATAAAAGCTGGGTGATTCGCGTCAAAAATAAAAGATAAAACATATCCGATCACTAACAGCTGAACGGCTGCTCGAATACTGGCAATGATTATATCTTTCTCGAGTCCTATACGAAAAGATTTTGATAAAAAAAGAGCAATAAAAACAAAAACGATGGTAAAAATCAGTGAAAGTGAACTCATAGAAAGGCTCCTTCAATAAATTGTTTTGTTTCAGCTTTTACAGGAGCATGAAAAAAGGTCTCCGTCTTCGCTTTTTCTACAATCACTCCGTTCATTAAAAGCCAGACTTCCTCTCCTAAACGTTTGGCTTGTTCTAAATTATGGGTAACCCAAATAATCGTTTTATTCTGTTCTTTATGTAAATGAGAAATCAGCTGTTCAATTTCATGAGCAGAAGTGGCATCCAAAGCGGAAGTGATTTCGTCTAAAAGCAAAAGGTCAGATCCGTTCGACAGCGTGCGCGCTAATGATAACCTTTGTCTTTGACCACCGGATAAATCTCTTGCATCCTGCCCTAACAAGTCAGGGGAAAGACCGGTTAAGGCACAGAGTTCTTCAGGCATAATATCCTGTTTGCCGTGCAGCTTTTGAACAAGCATCATATTATCTCGCACTGTTCCATCAATAACAGGAGCTGATTGAAAAGCGATGCCCACTTTTTTTCGCAAATCAGAAATATTCCATTTGCTAATGTCTTTTCCATATACTTCAATACTTCCTTCATCAGGTGCAGAAAGTAAATTGCACATGGAAAGAAGGGTGCTTTTTCCGGATCCTGATGGTCCTACCATCATGACGAGCGAGCCTTGCATCACTGTACCCGATATGCCTTTTAAAACACTATGTTCTTTATCTTTAAATGTTTTATGAACGTCTGTAAATGTAATGGCAGGTATTGAATTGAACGTGTTCATAGTAACTCCTTTTTCATTCGTTTTGTTTATTGTAGCATAAGCGAAAGTATAAAAAGTTATTGGGCGATATAAAAAAAAGCTGTGAAAAACCACAGCTTTTAAACAGTTGTATTCACTTTTTGGCTGGCTTTTAAGGCATAATCTAAATCTTCAAGAAGGTCGTCGATTGCTTCTGTTCCAACCGACAGACGAATGAGTTCTGGCGTCACACCCGAAGCTTTTTGTTCGTCTTCAGATAGCTGTTGATGAGTGGTGCTTGCCGGGTGAATAATGAGTGATTTAGAGTCGCCAATATTGGCTAAATGAGAAAATAACTGAACCGAATCAATTAACTTAGCCGCAGCGTTTTTTCCTCCCCTGACACCAAAGGTTAAAATGGCTCCTTGTCCTTTAGGCAAATATTTTTGTGCAAAAGAATAGGAAGGGTGGGAAGGAAGCCCCGCATAATTTACCCATTCTACTAATTCATGCTGCTCTAAAAATTTCGCTACCTTTAATGCGTTTTCGCTGTGACGCTCTAATCGCAGATGGAGTGTTTCTACTCCTTGAAGAAGTAAAAAGGAATTAAAAGGTGATAAAGCAGCTCCAATATCTCGTAAAAGCTGAACGCGCGCTTTTGTAATATAAGCAGCTTCACCGGCAGCTTCTGTGTATACGAGGCCATGATAACTTGGATCTGGAGTTGTTAAGTCTGGAAATTTTCCGCTCGCTTCCCAATTAAATTTTCCACTGTCTACGATAACACCGCCAATTGCTGTTCCATGCCCTCCAAGAAACTTAGTAGCAGAATGAACGACAATATCTGCTCCAAAATCGATGGGGCGAAGAAGGTAAGGGCTTGGAACAGTATTATCAATAATAAGAGGAATTCCATGTTCGTGGGCAATGTCTGCAACTGCCTCGATGTCTAGCACATTTCCCTGTGGATTTCCAACGGATTCAGCATAAATTGCCTTTGTTTTGGAAGTGATTGCACTTCTAAAATTTTCTGGATTATCGGCGTTTACAAATTTGACGGTAATGCCCAGTTTAGGAAGCGTAGACGAAAAGAGGTTATACGTTCCCCCATATAAACTGCTTGCTGATACAATTTCATCTCCTGCGGAAGCGATATTCAAAATGGAAAAGGTAGTAGCTGACTGACCTGAAGCTACTCCTAGAGCACCAACTCCGCCTTCTAACTCAGCAATTCGCTGTTCAAAAACGTCCGTAGTAGGGTTTACAATTCGAGTGTAGATATAGCCTTGTTCACTTAAATTAAATAAAGACGCAGCATGCTCCGTATCTTTAAATCCAAATGAGCTTGTTTGATAAATAGGTACGGCACGCGAAAAAGTAGCTGGGTCAAGCTGTTGACCAGAATGGATCGCTTGTGTTTCAGGACGAAATGGTTTCTTAGCAGACATTGAAACTCCTCCTTGGATATAAAACTTATAAAAAACATAGGAATAATAAACTTTAATCATAATATACGAATTCTATTGAATGATGTCAAATGATAATTAGAATATTTAGAAAATATAAAAAAGATTAATAATGTAATTTAGCATTAAGACATCTCTTTAATTATTAAAAATACCATAAAAAATATTAAATGTAAGAAAAATGTAAATTAATTTGTATAATTATGTTAGAATATTAGGTGTTTGAGAGTTTCTTAGAGAGCCAATTTTGCTAGAAGACTTTAAAAATAGTAAAAGGTGGGTCTTAAGAGCTACTAACGAAACAAAATAAAAGGAGTTTGATTATGAGCACAGAAGTCAATGTATCTTCGGAAGTTCAAGAGAAAGGAAAGCCTTCTATTTTTGGTTTTATTACGAGTCCGGTTGTACAGTTTGAGAAAATGAAAAGCACTCCGGTCATCTGGGGACCTCTTTTACTTGTTATTGTTTTAACACTTGCAACAACGCTTCTAGCTGTTTATACCCCTCAAGCGCAAGAGACATTACAGCAGCAAAAAGAAGCTGGGATTGAAGTGAATCCTATATTCAGTATGATTGGCGGAACGGTTGGAGGAGTGATTGCAATAGTTGCTACACTGGCATTCACGAGTTTAATTTTGTTTTTAATTGCAAAGTTAGGGACTGGAAAAACAACATATCGCCAAATGTTTAGCATGAATTTGTTTGTTACGTTCATCACAGCAATTGGTCAGTTAATTAATACGGGAGTCGCTGCATTAGCGCATACTTCAGCGAATGTGACGTCGTTAAATGGGCTAGTTGGTGCTAAAGGTGCTATTGGAGGTGTATTTACTTCAATCGAAATTTTCTCTATATGGGGACTTATTTTGACAGCAGTCGGGCTGCAAAAAGTAGCGAATTTATCAAAAGCTGCTTCAATTATTACCGTAATTGTTTTATTTATCTTAGGAGCTGCTATTTCAGGAGTTGGAGGAGCTGCTTCAGAAGCGCTTAAAGGAGCAGGGTTGTAAATGAAAAAAGGAATAATTATTACAGCCGTAACAGTTGTTATTGTTGCGGTTATTGGGATTAATGTATATCGTGCACAAAGTGTAGGTGGTAAAGCAGTTGATGTTCAAGTAACAACTGTAAAAGAAAAAAAGTTAAGAAATACAGTGATGGTTCCGGGTACGTTAAAGCTTGCTGATGAGCAATACGTTTACTTTGACGCTGAAAAAGGCGAGGTTGAACGATTTCATGTAACGGAAGGATCGCGCGTACAGCAGGGAACTTCTCTCGTAACGTACGAAAGCGATACGCTTGATTTAGAGCAAGAACAAAACAAGCTAGAAAAAAAATCGAGTCAGCTGCAAATTGATTCAGTAAGCAAACAAATCTCAAATTTAAATAAAAAACAAAAAGAATTAGAAAAAGAAATGAGTAAGCAAGAAGCGAAAGATCAAATTGAAACAGAGCGGACGCAGCTCAACCTCGACTTAGAAACGGCTAAAATTGACTTAGAACGAAACAAACTAGAAGCCAAATCAATTGCTAAAAAAGAACGTAATTTAGACGTAGCGAGTGATATTAATGGGACGGTGCTAGAAGTAGATAAAGAAGCGGTTAATAACACAAGTGACGTTCAAAAACCGCTTATACATATTGGTAATATCGATGAATACTTAGCTACTGGCGTGCTGTCTGAGTACGATGCGTTAAAAATTAAAACCGGTCAAGCTGTCAAAATTACATCAGATGTTTTGCCTGATAAAGAATGGGCAGGTAGCGTAAAACAAATTGACTATCTACCTCAGCAGCAGGCATCAGCAGAAGCCGGCAATGATGCGGCTAATCAATATCCAGTTGAAGTAAAAGTAGATGACCAAGATATCACGATGATTAAGCCGGGATTTAAGCTGCTGCTCGAGATTGAAACAAGCAGTAAAAAAGCTTCATCACTGCCGATAAAAGCAGTTGTAAATGAAGACGGAGAAAAATTTGTATACGTCGTGAAAGATAAAAAGGCGGTTCGTAAGGAAGTAAAGATTGGAGAAACAACAAATAAATTTATTGAAATTAAAAGCGGCGTATCTTCTAAAGACAAAGTTATTACAAATCCTTCAAAGGACTTAACTGACGGTGCGGAAGTGACTGTTCAATGATTGAGCTTGTAAATATTCATAAAAGCTATCATCTTGGCAAAGAGGAAGTACCGATTTTAAAAGATATTAATTTGAAGATTTATGACGGTGAGTTTGTTGCGATTATGGGTCCTTCAGGCTCCGGAAAATCAACGCTCATGAACATTATCGGATGCTTAGACCGCGCTTCTTCAGGCTCCTATTTATTAAATGAACAAGAAATCTCTACTTACAGCGATGAGCAGCTGGCAAAAGTAAGGAATATCCATATCGGCTTTGTTTTTCAGCAGTTTCAGCTGCTGCCGCGTTTATCAGCTGTCGAAAACGTAGAGCTTCCAATGGTATATGCCGGCGTATCGCGTAAGGAAAGACGAGCCAGAGCAGAAGCTGCGCTTGCAAAAGTAGGGCTGAGTGAGCGAATGAAACACTTGCCGAGCGAGTTATCAGGAGGGCAAAAGCAGCGTGTTGCTATTGCTCGCTCTATTGTTAACAATCCGACGCTTATTTTAGCCGATGAACCCACAGGAGCCTTAGATACAAAAACGAGTGCTGATATTATGGAGCAATTTTCTAAGCTAAATGCAGATGGGACAACAGTTGTAGTTATTACTCATGAACCTGAAGTGGCAGAGTACACATCGCGTACAGTTATCGTTCGTGACGGTAAGGTATTAAGTCATAGCGACAAGGAGAACGATAGCTTATGAGTTTAATAGAAAATATTCGTATGGCTTTTTCCTCGGTTCTTGCTCATAAAATGCGCTCTATTTTGACAATGCTTGGTATTATCATTGGCGTAGGGGCGGTTATTATCGTTGTTGCTATCGGCCAAGGCGGAGAACAGATGATTAAGTCAGAAATAACAGGAGCAAGCAATACAGTTGATGTCTACTACGAGCCTCCTGAAGACGAGATGCAAGCTGATGACCTTTCCATGACGGGGGAGCCGATCTTTACAGAGGATGATATTAAAGCTCTTTCGACTATTCCTGGAGCGAAGAATGTGGTGGCTTCTAGTTCAATGGGAATGGGAATAAGATATAGAGACAAAGAATCCGATACAACTGTTAACGCAATTAATGAAGGGTATATTGAGGTTAATCAGCTTGAAGTTTCAAAAGGAAGAATGTTGGACAGCGCTGATTTTTTGTCAGGTAATCGAGTAGGTGTTATTACGAGCGATATGAAAAAAGAGCTGTTTGATAAAAAAGAAGCTCTTGGACAAGTAGTATGGGTTCAAGGACAGCCTATCAAAATTATTGGTGTGACAAAAAAACCAAAAGGCTTTTTAGCATATGAAATACCGACTATTTACATTCCAGATAATACGTACAAATCAAGCTTCGGTAAGCTCGACTACACAAACCTTAGCGTTCAAGCACAAAGTTCTGATCAACTGAAAAAAGTAGGCAATGACGCAACGGATTTGTTAAATAATTTGCATGATGCTGAAGATGCTTACCAAGTGCAGAACTTAGAAGAAATAGCAGATAGCATTGGAAATGTAACGCGAATTATGACAACGATTATTGGATCGATTGCAGGCATTTCCCTGCTTGTTGGCGGGATTGGCGTTATGAACATTATGCTGGTTTCTGTAACGGAACGTACAAGAGAAATTGGTATTCGTAAAGCATTAGGAGCCTCTAAAAGACAAATTTTAACTCAGTTTTTAATTGAATCTATTACGCTCACGCTTATTGGTGGTTTGCTTGGCATCGGCCTTGGCGCAGGCGGGGCAGCTCTTGTTTCGCTATTTGCCGGCTGGCCGTCATTAATTTCGTGGCAAGTAGTACTTGGAGGAGTGTTGTTTTCCATGACGATTGGCATTGTATTCGGCATGCTTCCTGCAAACAAAGCGGCGAAGCTAGATCCAATCGAAGCATTAAGATATGAATAAAGACATGCGTTCGCATGTCTTTATTTCAATTTAACGAGAACCAAGAAGATTTCTCGTTTTTCTTATTTATTACTTACTAGGGTTGATACGGGCTACGTTAATAATATCATGTATTTTCTCTACCAAATCGAGCATGAGAAATCCGTTTCCTTCAGAGCTTTTTCGATATCCAAGAGGAAGCGTCCTTCTTACAAGTTGAGCATAGATTTCGGCTTCGATTAGAGAGCGGCCAAATTCCTTCTCACATAAGTTAATTAATAAAGCTAAAGCTCCTGCCACGTGAGGAGTTGCCATTGAAGTTCCTGAAAGAGTCGCATATTTACCTTCTAAAAAAGTAGAGATGATGTTAACTCCCGGTGCCACTAAATCCACTTCTTCATTGACGTTGGTAAAAGGAGCCAAGCTTAAGCTGTTGTCCACTGCTCCTACTTGAATGACTTCGTTGTAACTTCCTGGATATGAATATTCAAAAGTTTCTTCGCGATCATCACCTTCATTTCCAGCCGCAACAACGACAGAAACATCTTTATTCACAGCATTTTGAACAGCTTCGTGCAGTTCTGGAACGTCTTGTGGTCCCCCGAGTGACATGGAAATAACTCGTGCTCGCTCATTGTTAGGACCTCGCCATTCGACGGCGTAGTTAATAGCGTCAATAATCCATTCGTAATTTCCCGATCCTTCACCGGTAAGTACTTTTAAGCTTAGGATTTTTGCTTTGGGTGCCACCCCTACTACCCCTTCATTATTGAGCGCAGCAGCAATGGTACCAGACACGTGAGTGCCGTGCCCATTATTATCTTCAAATACAGAAGAATCTCCGTCATAATCCGAAGTGAAGTTTCTTCCTCCGATAATACAATCTTTTAAGTCAGGATGATTTGTGTCAACACCAGTGTCGATAACTGCAATTACAATGCCTTCTCCTTGATTGCTTTGTTCCCAAATAGCAGGTGCTTGAATTAAGCTTACTCCTTTAGGCGTTTCGTTTGTTGAGTCGATAATCGACTCAATTGTATAAGGAATTAATTTGACTTGTAACGGTTGTTGAGTCATAGTCATCCTCCTTAAAATGAATTCCATAAAAAATGGAAGTTACTTAATTATAAATTCCCAACTATTGCTATAAATTAAACGCTTTTAATGCGAATCCTTTCTTTTTGAATAAAAAGACTCACAAAAGATGTGAGAAGAGGAAAAAAGACCCTGAAGACAAGCCCGATAGAGATTTTTAATGTTATCTGTGTATTCACTTTTAATGTTTATCTCACACTATAGAAGAAAGAAACTCCAAGAAAAATCACATAGGACTGGTGACTTTTGATATAATTACGAACGGTATGACATTCTCAAAATACATGATATTTATAAATATATATTAATTTGCAAATTACGAAGGGGCTGAGGATAGTGTCAACTTTAACGTCTCAATCCGTCATTAAATGCGGAAAGTATGAGCTGAATTATGCGGATCGTACGCTTATTATGGGGATTTTAAACGTAAACCCGGATTCATTTTCAGACGGCGGAAAATACTACGATGTAGATAAAGCAGTTGCTCATGCTGAGGAAATGGTAAAGCAAGGAGCAGATATCATTGATATCGGAGGAGAATCAACTCGTCCTGGTTATACAAGAATTAGCGATGAAGAAGAGATTAAACGGATTGTGCCCGTTATTTCTGAAGTGGCTAAGCGCGTAGAGGTGCCGATTTCCGTAGATACATACAAATCGGAAGTGGCCAAACATGCGCTAGAAGCAGGAGCACATATTATTAATGATATATGGGGTGCAAAAGCCGATCCTAAAATGGCTCAAGTTGCAGCTGATTATAATGTGCCCATTATTTTAATGCACAACCGTCATGAGCCCAACTATACAAATCTGATTACAGATATGATAAGTGATTTAAAAGAAAGCATCTCCATTGCAAAAGCTGCCGGAGTTCGCGACGATCAAATTATTTTAGATCCAGGCGTTGGCTTTGGAAAAACGGCTGCCCATAATGTAGAAGCAATTCAGCATTTAGATCAGCTGACGAATATGGGTTATCCGGTGCTGCTTGCTACTTCTCGTAAAGGATTTATTGGACAAATAGTGGATGCTCCTCCTACGGAAAGAATGGAAGGAACCGCAGCTACTGTATATGCTGGGATTGCACAAGGCGTTCAAATAGTTCGTGTTCATGACGTATTAGAAATCAAGCGCTTTGTAAAGATGGCAGATGTACTGGTAGGAAAACATGTCTTTCAGTTTTAATAATCATCAAGATAACTGCATTAAAGTCATTTTAAAACCTTAAAATGTCATGTCTATTAGATAAAGATTCCTGAGCAGTGAAGCTCGGGAATTTTTTATGTATGTAAAGTGGCGGAGGAAAATAATGAACGATTGGATGGTTGATTTTACATAATTTAGCTTTATGATAGAAAGAGAAGGTATAGCGCTTTCATATTCTGATTAAATTGTGCTGCTTAAAATGAAATCAATAACATCTTGGTATTTAGTCTTATTCAATCACCGAAATATGGAGGAGAGAAGAATGAAATTAGCATTGCTTCTTGTCATTATTATCGGCGTTGCTGCCCTTGCAGGTACGATCAGTGCTGCAAAGAAAGTAGATGAAGATTACGGGAAATCTAAAAAGAAAAGTATAGTGAATTTATCTATTATTTACGGAGTTGTATTCATAGGATCAATCGTAGGAGTAGCATGGTATATTGCAGTGAGACCATAAATAAAGAGGTTGAGACATAACTAAATGAACCGAATCTAAAGACGAACAAATGAGATACATGAGTTGGACTGCTTATTACACCGCAGTTGATTTCCGGGCAAGGCTTCGCTTTCCGCGGGCGGACGCTGAGCCTCCTCGTCGCTTGCCCTCCAATCAACTACTAGAAAAAACGAAACAGGTAAAACGATGTTCACCACAACAAAAAACGAACCATTAATCAAATATGTTGATTAATGGTTCGTTTTGCAATTGAGTTAAAATACTTTTGTCCTAGCCTCTTTATTTTGATTCCAAGGTTAATTCTCCGCTTGAAACAGCTATATCGATAGGGTATTTTCCATTTCCGTATTTTCCTTTTAATACATTCTCTGTTATCGTTGCATTGTTTAACTTAAAATTGTTGTTAATGTCACCGCTGCTTACTTTTCCATTCATTTTAAAACCAGCGCTTTTCGGAAGAACCAGCACGGCATCTCCGGATCCTACATCTACAGAAACGGCCTCTTCTAGCTTTT
This sequence comes from Priestia sp. USM5, assembly GCF_058323215.1. Taxonomy (NCBI): domain Bacteria; kingdom Bacillati; phylum Bacillota; class Bacilli; order Caryophanales; family Bacillaceae; genus Priestia; species Priestia sp. USM5. Next base: position 3,833,937 of record NZ_JBSGKN010000001.1, on the reverse strand, counting down.
TAAAATCCATATAGAGATCACCAGATCCAATGCGCGCCTGAAGTTTTCCTTGATAGTTTGTTCCTTTAATTTCCCCAGAGCCGACAGCAAATTTAGCCGTTTGGGTCTCGACATTACTCAGCTGTAAATCTCCAGAATTAACATCCGTACGAAGAGAGGTGCTCATCAAGTTTGAAATGCTTGCATTTCCAGAACCTACTTTAATCGAAACATCTTTCAGCTGAAGCGCTTGTTCAGGATGTGTAGCAATTTGAAGGTCCCCCGAACCTACGTTAAGCGCAAGGTTATGGTGATAATCTTTAGGAATGTAGATTGTTACTTTTGTGTTTGGAAAAATAGAAAGCCATTGAAAGGGACTTTTTTGATACGCGACAACTAGGGTGTCTCCATTTTGCTTTACATCTACTTTTCCTTTACCTTCTACTTTTGTTTTAATATCTTGACGATCTTGCGGAACGACCGTTGTACTAATGCTTGGAGAGTCGATTTGAATACGCTGAATATCACTTGATAATGCCGCTTCAGACTTGGACGTCTTGAATGAACTTAACGACCAGGAGGAAGGCGCAAACGCAGTAGAAAAGAGGACTGCCGTACCACCTATCACTAAAATAAAAGCCAATATTTTTTTCACGTTATAACCCGCTTTCTATCTATAATTAAATTTGTTTTCTTCTACCATAAAGTGTAAAATGAAAATCGGTTAATTTCAACGAACAGCAGGATTATTTTTTTCTACGTCTCAAGTCGTAAAAATGAAATGTTTTTTGTGAGGAGTTAAATGAAAAGCGAAGTAGAGATTTAAATATACTCATCAAAGAATTAATTTCTTTATTTCAAAAACAGGAAAATAATTGAGTTAAAAGGATGATTAAATTCACTTTTTTTGTGTGATTTTCCGATGAGTAGTTCAAAAGAAGTGATAAATAAATAGAATTTTCATACCAATTTTATTATTCCGAAAAACTTTTAAAGTGTTGATTATTAAAAAAATAAAGGGTAGAATTTGTTCATATCAATTGAATACAGCTAAGATTACGATCTTGTATATTATCAGTAATATGGTCTGATAGTCTCTACCTAGTAACCGTAAAAAACTAGACTACAAGAAAGTTTGGATATAAGCAGCAAAAAGAAGGGCGTATTATCATAGATACAGCCTTCTTTCAAAGCTCTTACTTTTCATACTTTCTGTTATTGTCAGAATTTATGAAAAGTAAGAGCTTTTTTTGTTTTTCAAATACACACCTGGGAGTGGCTTGCATGTACTTTTTATTAAATTTATTAGGCGTTTTTGTAGTAATGGGCGTCGTCTTCTTATGTTCTCCTAAAAAGAAAGAAATAAAGTGGCGTCCGATTGCTTCACTATTAGTCGTTGAAGTCCTCATTACTTGGTTTATGTTAGGAACTTCAATCGGAACATGGATCATTAATAAGATTGCTTCGTTCTTTACTTGGCTGATTTCCTGTGCCAACGATGGAATTGCCTTTGCGTTTCCATCCGTAATGGGAAATCAAACGGTTGACTTTTTCTTCAGTGCATTACTGCCTATCATCTTTGTCGTGACGTTCTTTGATATTTTATCTTACTTTGGTATTTTAACGTGGATTATTGATAAAGTAGGCTGGGTCATTTCGAAAGTTTCTCGCTTGCCTAAATTAGAAAGCTTTTTCGCTATCCAAATGATGTTCTTAGGAAATACGGAAGCATTAGCAGTTATTCGTAATCAGCTTTCTGTGTTAAAGGACAACCGTTTGCTTACGTTTGGAATTATGAGTATGAGCAGTATTAGCGGATCTATTATCGGTGCTTATTTAACGATGGTTCCCGCTACGTACGTGTTTACAGCAATTCCACTGAACTGTTTAAACGCGCTTATTTTAGTGAGCTTATTGAATCCAGTTCATGTTACAAAAGAAGAAGATATGATTTACGTACCGCCAAAGTCAGAGAAAAAAGACTTTTTCTCTACCATTTCAAACAGTATGTTAGTCGGAATGAACATGGTAATTGTTATTTTAGCGATGGTTATTGGATATGTAGCTCTTACATCTGCGCTTAACGGTATTTTAGGCGTTATTGTAGACGGCTTGACTGTACAAAAGATTTTCTCTTACATCTTTAGTCCATTTGCATTCTTACTAGGGCTAACGGGACATGATGCCATGTACGTAGCTCAGCTGATGGGTATCAAGCTAGCAACAAATGAATTCGTGGCGATGATGGATTTGAAGAAAAATCTAGATACACTTCCACCGCATACGATTGCAGTTGCTACAACATTCTTAACATCTTTTGCTAACTTCAGTACGGTGGGTATGATTTATGGTACGTATAATTCTACGTTATCAGAAGGTAAATCAACGATTATTGGAAAAAACGTATGGAAACTGCTTGTGAGCGGTATCGCTGTTTCTTTATTAAGTGCTATGATTGTTGGATTGTTTGTTTGGTAAAAAGTGAAAAAGCTGTGCTTTCGTCTTCGAAAGCACAGCTTTTTTCTTGTTATATCATCTATTCATTTGAAGAAAAACGCTTATGAATATCAACAGTAAAAGGAAATCACACTATTCAAGAAAAATTCATTTTACTTTTGCAGAAAAACATTTTAAATCTAGTGAGCATTATGTTAAGATTACAAAAGGTTGTTTCATTTAAATTGAGAACACCGCATAAATATGTAAGTAAATATGCATAGAAAACAAAGGTTTATTAATTTTTTCTAGGTAATATCTCGTAATAAATAGGTTGAAAGGAAATGTCGTTAATATGATAGAAGGACAACAGCAAACAAATGAATTAAAAAAGACGATGAAAAGCAGACATTTGTTTATGATTTCGCTCGGCGGGGTTATCGGTACAGGTTTCTTTTTAGGAACAGGATACACGATTAGCCAAGCAGGGGCGATTGGAGCTATCCTTTCGTTTATCGTAGGTGGCTTCATTATGTACTTAACAATGCTTTGCTTAGGGGAACTTGCAGTAGCAATGCCAGTTTCTGGTTCGTTTCAGACATATACAACAAAATTTATTGGCCCTGGCGTTGGTTTTGCTTTTGGATGGTTATATTGGTTGGGCTGGGCTGTAACGGTTGCATTAGAATTTTTGTCAGCAGGTCAGCTTATGCAAAGATGGTTTCCTGATTCTCCTGTATGGATCTGGTGTGCTATATTTGCGCTTTTATTATTTTCATTAAATGCACTGTCAGCTAAAGCGTTTGGTGAAGCGGAGTTTTGGTTCGCCAGCATTAAAGTGTTAGCTATTATTTTATTTATCGTACTTGGTGGAGCTGCTATGTTTGGTTTTCTTCCATTAAGCAATGGAGACAGCGCGCCGCTTTTCTCTAACTATACGGCTCACGGCGTGTTCCCTCACGGAATTAGTGCCGTGCTGATTACGATGATTACAGTTAACTTCTCATTTCAAGGTACGGAGCTTATCGGTGTAGCTGCTGGGGAAAGTGAAAACCCAGACAAGACTGTACCAAGAGCCATTAAACAAACGGTATGGAGAACGCTTGTATTTTTTGTACTAGCTGTAGCTGTCTTAGCGGGGATGATTCCGCTTGAAAAAGCAGGCGTAGTTGAAAGTCCATTTGTTGTTGTATTTGACCAAATTGGTATCCCATACGCAGCGGACATTATGAACTTTGTTATCCTAACGGCACTGTTATCTGTAGCTAACTCAGGTCTTTATGCAGCAACGCGTATGCTGTATTCATTGTCAAAAGATAACATGGCAAGTTCAGCTTTCATGAAAGTAAATAAACGCGGTGTGCCGATGAACGCCTTGCTTTTAACATTAGGCATTGCACTTTTATCTTTGCTTTCAGGATTCTTTGCTCAAGAAACAGTATTTGTATGGCTTATTTCTGCAGCGGGTTTAGGTGCACAAATTGGCTGGATTACAATCGCTGCATCACTGCTTGCATTTAGAAAAAGATATATAAATCAAGGAGGGCAAATCGAGGATTTAAAATTCAAAGTCCCTCTTTACCCGGTATTGCCTTTAATCGCATTAGTATTAAATACGATTGTACTTGGAAGCATGGCATTTGATGCAGAGCAGCGAATGGCACTGTATGTCGGTATTCCACTAGCGCTGCTGTTTTATGCTTATTATCATGCACGTGTAAAAAAGAAAGTTGATTTATCTATCAGCCGTCAAGAAGTGCAGCTTAAAGACGATAAAAAGGTAATTTTATAAAAATCAAAAAGACGCAAAAGCCCAGGTTTTTGCGTCTTTTTTTATATCTTATTTGTAAACTTAAATTAAAATTAAGTTGACAAATAAAAAGAGATTATTGCAAACTTAAAGCAGCGAACAGAGAAAGGAGGGTGAACATGAAAACGAGAACAATGGCGTATGTTTCTTTATTTGCTGCTTTAACGGCGATTGGTGCATTTATAAAAATTCCTATTCCCTACATACCGTTTACTCTTCAAATTGTTCCTGTCTATTTAGCCGGGGCGCTGTTAGGACCGCGTTTAGGTTTGTATAGTCAGCTATGCTACATAGGTATCGGGTTAATCGGTGTTCCGGTTTTTGCAGAAGGAGGAGGTTTAGGGTATATCTTCAAACCAACGTTTGGCTATTTAATTGGCTATGCTGCAGGGTCATTTATGAACGGCTACCTTATTCAAAAATATGACTTAAAGAAACCTTTTTCTATCTTTTTAGCCAACTTATCTACATTGGTTATTGTGTACGTATTCGGGTGCGTTTGGCTTTACGGAGCAATGAAATGGATAATTGAAAAGCCACTTTCACTGAGTGATACACTTCTTTTTGGAGCTGTTTTGCCAATGCCTGGAGATCTTTTATTGTGCATTTTATGTTCAGTGCTGATTCACCGAATGAAGCCTCAATTTAGCCGTTTATCATCAAAGCGGGCTAAAGCGGGGTAATGAAGACATAGAAAAAAGAGGAGGAAAGAAAGTGGGCAAAGCGTATTTTATTACGGGAACTGGAACAGATATTGGTAAAACGCTGGTGACAAGCATTTTGTATAAAGTACTTAGCCGTCTAGGAATAAAAACGACAATTTGCAAACCGTTTCAAACCGGCTACCAAGATGAAATCGGAGGTTATCCAGATATTCACTGGTTTGAAACAAGGCTCGGAGTAGCAAATACAGGTATTTATCAGTTAAAGCCAGAGACGTCTCCTCACTTGGCTATTAAACTGAGCAATAGGCAAGTAGAGCCTTCAATCGTCTTAAAGCGCATTAATGAATTAAAAAAGGCATTTGACGTAGTACTCGTGGAAGGAGCGGGAGGACTTGCCGTACCTTTAATTGAAGAGGAAACAACGTTTTATATGACAAAAGATTTGATCCTAGATGCACAAATGCCGGTTATTGCTGTTGGAACAACGGAATTAGGAGCTATTCACGATGCGCTTTCTACCTTTTCATATGCAAGTGAGCATCATCTTAAAATCAACGGACTCATTTTTAATCGTTTTAATCACAGCAGTATCATTCATAAAGACAATGTTCGAACGATTGAAAAGCTGCTTCAAGTCTCTTCTTTAATGACTGTACCTGTATTTACTCATATCGATGAAGAGTTAGAAGCATATATTGAGAAATTGGTGAGGCAAAAAAGTGTGATTCAACATATTGAGGAGGTGTTTGACTGTGTCGTATCAAAAAGCTGAGCTGGAAAAATGGGATAAAGAATATGTATGGCATCCCTTTACACAAATGAAAGCTTACCGTGAATCGAATCCCCTTATCATTGAAAGAGGAGAGGGAAGCTATTTGTATGACGTAGCGGGAAACAAATATTTAGATGGATACGCTTCTCTATGGGTGAACGTGCATGGACATAATGATCCGGAATTAAATACAGCTTTACATATACAAGTGGAGAAATTAGCGCATTCTACACTGCTTGGATCGGCAAACGTTCCATCCATTTTGTTAGCTAAAAAGCTAGCGGAAATTACTCCTGGCAGCTTATCGAAAGTATTCTATTCTGATACAGGCTCTGCCGCTGTTGAAATTGCGTTGAAAATTGCCTATCAATATTGGCAAAATCTCGACTCTGCAAAGTACAAAAACAAAAGTAAATTTATCTCATTGAATGAGGCATATCACGGAGATACAATCGGGGCAGTCAGTGTAGGAGGCATGGATTTATTTCATCGCATCTTTAAGCCTTTACTGTTTGAACGCATTCCCACACCTTCTCCTTACATCTACCGTATGGACGGGTTCGAAACCGAAGAGCAAGCTTCAGCTTACTGTATTCACCAGCTGGAGAAGCTCTTGCAGAACAACGGAGAAGAAGTAGCCGGCTTGATTATTGAACCGCTTGTGCAAGGAGCAGCGGGTATTATTACTCATCCTCCCGGTTTTTTAAAACAAGTAGAGCGTCTGTGCAAAGCGTACGGGGTATTGCTCATTTGTGATGAAGTAGCTGTCGGATTCGGGCGAACAGGAACGATGTTTGCATGTGAACAAGAAGACGTAGTACCAGACATTATGTGTGTAGGAAAAGGGATCACAGGAGGATATATGCCGCTTGCTGCTACGTTAACAAGCGAACAGATATTTAATGCTTTTTTAGCTCATCCAGATGAAAATAAAACGTTCTTTCATGGACATACGTATACGGGAAATCAATTGGCCTGTACAGTAGCGCTTAGAAATATTGAACTGATAGAAGAAAGAGAGTTAATCCGTAGTGTAAAAGAAAGGTCGAAAGTTTTTAAACGTTATCTATTAAAGCTTTATGAACTGCCTAACGTGGGAGACATTAGACAAAGAGGATTAATGGCAGGAATCGAGGTTGTCAAAGACCGCCAAACAAAGTCTATTTTTGAAGATAAAAAAGTGATGGGAGATATTATTTTAGCGGCTCGCCAAAAAGGTTTAATTATCAGAGAGCTAGGTCCTGTAATTACGATGATGCCTATTCTTTCAATGACGGACGAAGAATTAAAAACAATGGTTGAAATTGTATATGAATCAATTAAAGAAGTAATCGCACGCTATACAGTGAGTTAAATAAAAAGAGACTAAGACAAAAATATTTTATTTAATTGAAAAAAGATCCGAACGATTTATCGTTCGGATCTTTTTTCAATCAATAAATGTTTTTAATACTTGATAGTCGCAGTGATCGCACATGCTGATTTTCATCTTTTAATAGAAGAGTTTGTTCGAGCAAGTTTAAGTTTTGAATATAACCTTTGACCGTTTGAACAAAACCGTTGTTTTGATAGTTAATAGTTAGTAATTTATTCGTTTTTAATGCTTTTAAAATCATACCTGTTTTCTCCCTTCTTATATCGCAGTTGACGAAAAACTACAAAATAATGAAGAAGCATTGGAGGCTTGTATTATTTATAAAAATTACTCTATTTTTTATAAATGCTCTCCTGCTACTAATAGTAGAGAATGATGGTGAAAAACAGATGAAAGATAAAGAATAAGGTTTGATTTATTGTAATGAACTGACTTTTCCTTTACAAATACCTATTTCAAATTTCTTTTTAGTGATAAAATACTGTTAGTGAAATAACTACTTCTTTTCATTAAAGGGTAAGAACGGGTTATATTGATAGAGTTTTAGTTCTCTATTTCTAGTAATGAAATAAGAGATAGAGAAATAGACTAATAAAAATCAATCAAGGAGTTTTTGTATGGATCAGAGTTTTATTTTAAATCTTTTAGAAATTTTACTCATTAACATTGTACTAAGTGGCGATAACGCAGTCGTGATTGCTTTAGCTTGTCGGAATCTTCCGGACGAGCATCGAAACAAAGCGGTTGTTTTCGGTACATTAGGAGCGGTTGTATTACGTGTAGGGCTAACGTTTGTCGCTGTATATTTATTAACAATCCCATTTTTAAATTTCATCGGAGGCCTGCTGCTTCTATGGATTGCGATTAGTCTTTTAAAAGGGGAAGATGACGGAGATATTAAAGCGAATTCAACTCTAGCAGGTGCTATTAAAACAATTATCATAGCGGATCTTGTTATGAGTTTAGATAACGTAGTAGCGGTTGCGGGTGCGGCCAACGGCAGTATTCTACTCATTATCCTTGGTCTTGTTATCAGCATTCCGTTAATCATTTGGGGAAGTCAGCTTTTAATGAAAATCATGGAAAAATTCCCGATTATCATCATTGCCGGAGCAGCGCTTCTTGGCTATACTGCTGGTGAAATGATCTTTAAAGACAAAGCGGTAGGACATGTATTAGAAGGGTTAAATCCGCATTTGCATACAATTGTTCCTATTTTGTTAGCTATTTTAGTTGTTGTTGTTGGGAAACTTAGCGGACGTTCTAAAAAAGAAACGCATTAATCCTAAAAAAGAGGTTGGGACAAAAGTATTTAAGATGAAATGAAAAACGAACCACTAATCAATTTTGATTGGTGGTTCGTTTTTTTGTTGTGGTGAACGTAGGCTTCATTTGTTTAGATCCTTCTAGCAGTTGATTGGAGGAAAAGGCGAAGACTCCTGCGGGAAAAGCGGAACAGATGAGACCCCGCAGGAGCGTACGCGACGAGGAAGCTCATCGGCCGCCCGCGGAAAGCGAAGTCTTGTACGGAAATCAACTGCGGTGTCATAAGCGGTTCAGCTCATGTATCCCATTTATTCGTCTTTAGATTGGATTCATTTGGCTATGTCTCAACTTCTTTTTTATTATTTAGCTAATGGAGGTGCGGAATTAACGTCTTGTATCGTCTCTACAGGAGGATGAAATTCATTTTCCATTTTCGATACAACTACAGTTGCTACACCATTTCCAATTAAGTTTGTAATGGCACGAGCTTCCGACATGAAGCGGTCTACCCCGATTAACAGCGCGATTCCTTCAACTGGAATCATTGGGAATGCAGCAAGCGTAGCTGCTAGTGTAATAAATCCAGAGCCAGTAACTCCGGCCGCTCCTTTAGACGTTAGCATTAAAATACCAAGTAGCGTAATCTCTTGCATTAACGACAAGTCGACTCCATACGCTTGAGCGATAAAGATAGCAGCCATGGATAAGTAGATTGCTGTTCCATCTAGGTTAAATGAGTAACCAGTTGGAATGACAAGTCCTACTACAGATTTTGAACATCCGTACTTCTCCATTTTGTCCATCATTTTTGGCAGTGCAGATTCCGAAGAAGACGTACCTAATACAAGTAGAATTTCTTCTTTAATAAAAGCAATGAATTTAAAAATATTAAATCCATAAATCTTAGCGATGGTTCCAAGTACAAATACAATAAATAAGAACATAGTAATGTAAACAGATCCCATTAAGAAACCGAGTTTTTGAAGAGAGCCTATTCCAAAGTTACCGATCGTATAAGCCATCGCTCCGAACGCCGCAATAGGTGAAAGTTTCATAATCATATTAACAATGCCAAAGAAAATATCTGTACAGCGTTCAAAGAATGTAATGACAGGAGCCGCTTTTTCGCCGAGTGTAGCTGTAGCCATTCCAAATAGTACGGCAAAGAATAAGATTGGCAATAATTCACCATTTGCCATTGCGCCAAATACGCTGTCTGGAATAATTCCCATGATAAACTCCATAAAGCCATGCTCCGCTTCAGCTGCTTGCTGCGTATATTGAGTAACATCAGCTCCGCTTGCGCCATTGATATTAAAGCCAGCCCCAGGCTTGATAAAGTTTACAACGATAATTCCAATTGCTAAGGCAAAAGTAGTGACAATCTCAAAGTATAAAAGAGCTTTACCTCCAATTCGTCCCACTTTCTTTAAATCTCCCATGCTTCCGATACCGATGACCACTGTTAAGAAAATAATTGGGGCAATCACCATCTTAATTAATTTAATGAAGATATCAGCCAATACTTTTAATTTAGCTCCAAATTCAGGAAACATAAAGCCAATTGCAATACCAAGAAGGATACCGATGACAACTTGAACGGTTAGGTTTTTAAAACTTAATTTCATATGTAATGCTCCTTTCGAGAATGTTTTTGTTAACGCTTACATTATTCTTATCCTTATATTAACTGATAATTTTAACTATTTATATTTCTGGTGATAATGTTCTTTTTGGTCATTTTGGTCAAAAAAAGTGATGAACATATAGTCATCACTTTTTGCTTTCGATATTTTTTATTTGCTGAATGATATCAAGCGTTTGTTTTGTTGCATTGGCTTCAAACGATTGATAAAGAGAGTTAAACTGCTTTTTCCATTCGGCTTTCTGTGTATCATTTAAGTAATAAACGCGCATGCCAGATTTATTTTTTATTTGCTGCAGCTGTTCATCGTTCATCATTTTTGATTGAGTCCAAATCCAGTTCGTTGTTTCTACCATGGCATCACTTAATAGTTGTTTTACATCTTCAGGGAGGCTGTCCCAATATTTTTGATCCATTAAAACAGCATAGCCCAAGTATCCATGGTTGCTGATGGTCATATATTTTTGCAGCTCGTACAAACGTTTTGAATAAATATTAGAAATCGTATTTTCCTGTCCATCAAATTCCTGTCGTTCAAGGGATTGATATACTTTATTAAACGAGACAGCCTGAGGCCTAGCGCCAAGAAGTTCGAATTGTTTTTTGATTACTTCACTTGGCATAATGCGAAATGTTTGACCTTGAAAATCTGCTGGATGGAGCAAAGGTTTTGTATTGCTGGTCATTTGTTTAAAGCCGTTGCTCCATAAAGCAAGCCCTTTAATGTTTTTCTCTTGCAGCGTACTCAACAAATCCTGTCCGATTTTCCCGGTAAACACTTGTTTTGCCTCGCTGTAATCATCGAAAATGAAGGGGAGATCAAAAAGTTGCCACGTAGGGGAAAGGTCGGTTAGCTTTGAAATAGAAGGCGCAATCATTTGTACATCGTTTCGGCGCAGAGCGGCAAGTTCTTCGTCGTCTGAATACAACACACCGTTTGAATATACTTCAATTTTAACTTTACCATCCGATTTTTGATTAACGATTTCAGCGAATTTTTGAGCGGCTAAGCCTTTTGGAGTGTTCTCAGCTACAACGTGGCTAAAATTAATCACAATTTGCTTATTTAATCCTTTTTGCTCATCGTCATGATACACATTATCCTGATTTATAACCGTATACTGCAAAAAAACATAGATCATCAAGAAAACGCTAACAATGATACTTGCCCCTATAAACATCTTCAAAATGTCCAACCCCGCGATTCAATAATTTTTCTCTACAAATATTCTAACACGCAATTTCTCAACGTGGTAAAATTAAAATAAACTTCAATCAGCAGTAGGTGTTCCGCTATGATGCGCTTATCGATGCAAACGAAAATGACGGGGCTAATCTTTTTTATCGTGGTCTTTTCGTTGTTTTTAGCAAGTATTGTCGTGATTAATAATTTTGTGCAGTCAAAAGAAAATGATTTAGAGCAAAGGGCTTTGATCACTTCGAGAACAGTTGCTGAAATGCCTGAAATTCGAGAAAAAATTGAAAAAGATAGCAAGAACATTAATCAAATTGTAGAGCCGATTCGCATTATTCACGGTGCTTATTATGTAGTGGTGATGAATATGAATCACGAACGTTTGTCTCATCCTTTGCAAAGCATGATTGGGAAAATTTCTAAAGGAGAGGACGAGGGCCAGGCGTTTGCAGAACATACTTATACTGATAAAGCAAAAGGAGAAGGCGGGATGGTCATTCGTTCTTTTGTTCCCGTTGTAAACGATCAGCATGAACAAGTAGGAGTCGTTGTCTCAGGCTACCTTCTTCCGAAATTTACAGAGGTTATTTTAAGTTTGAAAAAAGAAATTTTTCTCATCTCAGGTCTCGCTCTTTTTTTTGGAGGATGGGGAGCGTGGGCGCTTGCATCTCGTATTAAGAAAGAGATGTTTGAGCTTGAGCCTCATGAAATTGCTCGTTTGTTTGTAGAACGAACGGAGACTTTTAATGCCATGCATGAAGGAGTCATTGCCATTGATAAAGAGGAGAACATCACTATTTTTAATCATAAAGCGAAAATTATGATGGATGTACCCGATGAGGTAATTGGGAAAAAGATCTATGATGTGATTCCAGATACAAGACTGCCAGAAATTCTGCAGCTTAATCAGCCTGTTTATAATCGAGAGCTTCAAGTTCGCAATTTAAATATTTTAAGCAATCGTGTGCCGATTAAGGTTAATAATCACACAGTCGGTGCGGTCGCTATTTTTCAAGACAGAACAGAAGTTAAAAAATTAGCTGAAGAGTTAACAGGGGTTAAATCATTTGTAAGCGCTCTTAGAGTTCAAAACCATGAATACATGAATAAACTTCATACCATTGCAGGGCTTATCCAACTTGGAAATAAAGACAAGGCTCTTCAGTACGTTTTTCAAGTGTCTGAACAGCAAGAAGAGCTCACCCAGTTTCTTCATAAACATATTAAAGATGAAAGTATATCGGGATTGCTGTTAAGCAAAGTCAGCCGTGCCAAAGAACTTGGAATTGAGTTAGCTATCGATCGCCACAGCGAGCTTCACTCATTTCCTCCTTACTTAGATCATCATGATTTTGTGATTATTATTGGTAACTTAATTGAGAACGCTTTTGATTCGTATCATCATATGGAGCGTCGTGAACGGAAGGTCTATATAAGTATGGAACAAAATGACGGCATTCTTTCTATATTAGTTGAAGATAACGGATGTGGCATGAATGAGGATCAAGCAGAGAGAATCTTTGATGAAGGTTTTTCAACCAAAGCAAAGGAAACTAGAGGAATTGGTTTGCATTTAGTAAAACAAATTGTTGAAAAAGGAAACGGTCAGATCGAAGTAGAGTCAGAATTAGATGTTGGCACGACTTTTATCATTACATTCTTTTTATAGGGGGAGTGGGAAATGAATAAAAAAGAATGGACGGTGCTTCTCATAGAAGACGATCCTATGGTACAAGAAGTGAACCGCCAATTTATTGAACAAGTTGAAGGATTCATCGTTATCGCTGCAGCTTCGAATGGTTTAGAAGGTATACAGCTCATTAAACAGCATCAGCCTGATTTAACGATTATTGATATGTATATGCCTAGTCAAGATGGCCTAACCACCTTACAGCAAATTCGAGCAAATGGCTATAAAACAGACGTGATAGCAGTTACGGCTGCAAGTGATATTGAAACCGTACGAAAAGTTCTTCAGTACGGCGCGGTGGATTATATTATGAAACCGTTCAAGTTTGAACGAATGAAGCAAGCGCTTGAGCAGTATCGTTCGTTTCAAGTTAAAATAAGTCAAAAAGAATATATTACTCAGTCTGAATTAGATTCTATGCTGTTTCAGCAATTCGAAGAAAAGGCCGATTTTCTTCCAAAAGGGCTAAATGCGGTTACGTTAAGGAGGATACAACAATATCTTTCCGAACAGAAGCATCCGATTTCTGCTGAAGAAGTGGCGGACGGCGTAGGAATTGCGCGTGTTACGGCAAGAAGGTATTTAGAGTTTTTAGAACAGGAAAACGAGCTGAAATTATCAGTTGAATACGGCAGAGTGGGGAGACCTATTAATCGCTATATGTTAAAAATAAATTAAATCATACAGAACAGCTTTTATTTGGAAAAGCTGTTTTTTTGCGTTAGAAAGTATATCTTTTTCTCTCCTAGAACAAATTAAGGTATACAGTTTTCGCTATCCAAAGAATACTTCGTGCGGTCATTAATTCATAAAATGTCCCTGAAAAAGGATTAATGGCGGAAAAATTGGGGAATATGCATTTTGACATTTAATTTTAGCACAGGAAGGTTTTGAAACATGGACATATTTTTAGCTGTCTTACCAGCCATATTTTGGGGAAGCATTGTGCTTTTCAATGTGAAACTAGGCGGAGGACCTTATAGCCAAACGCTTGGAACCACGTTGGGAGCTTTGATTTTCTCTATCGGTATTTATATTTTTGTACACCCTACGCTTACACCTTTAATCTTTGGCGTTGGAGTTGTATCGGGATTATTTTGGGCAGTTGGACAAAGTAATCAGCTGAAAAGTATTGATTTAATCGGAGTTTCTAAAACGATGCCTATTTCAACTGGGCTTCAGTTAGTTTCCACTTCATTATTTGGAGTAATTGTGTTTCACGAGTGGTCTACAAAAACTTCAATTATTCTTGGTGTGCTCGCTCTTATCTTTATTATTGTAGGGATTGTTTTAACATCACTTCAAAGCAAAGAAGAGAAAGAGGCTGAAGAAGGAAAAGGAAACTTCAAAAAAGGAATTGTTATTTTATTAATTTCAACCGTTGGTTATTTAGTTTATGTTGTAGTAGCCCGTCTATTTAATGTAGACGGATGGTCGGCTTTATTACCTCAAGCAATTGGTATGGTTATTGGAGGAGTATTGCTGACGTTTAAGCATAAGCCATTTAATAAATATGCAATTCGCAACATTATCCCAGGTCTTATTTGGGCCGCTGGTAATATGTTTTTATTCATCTCGCAACCTAAAGTAGGCGTAGCGACAAGCTTTTCGCTTTCTCAAATGGGAATCGTCATTTCAACACTAGGCGGGATCATTATTTTAGGTGAGAAGAAAACGAAGCGTCAGTTAGTTGGGATTATTATTGGAATTATACTGATCATCATAGCAGGAGTCATGTTAGGGCTCGCCAAAAGCTAACTAGGAGGGTATTAACAATGTATAAAGATTTAGAAGGAAAAGTAGTGGTCATAACAGGTTCATCTACAGGTTTGGGAAAATCAATGGCGATTCGTTTTGCGACAGAAAAAGCCAAAGTAGTTGTGAACTATCGTTCTAAGGAAGACGAAGCTAACAGCGTTTTAGAAGAAATTAAAAAAGTTGGCGGAGAAGCAATTGCTGTCAAAGGTGATGTAACAGTTGAGTCTGACGTTATCAATTTAGTTCAATCTGCTATTAAAGAGTTTGGAAAGCTAGACGTTATGATTAACAACGCAGGGTTAGAAAATCCGGTTTCATCTCATGAAATGTCTTTAAGCGATTGGAATAAAGTCATTGATACGAACTTAACGGGAGCTTTTTTAGGCAGCCGTGAAGCGATTAAATATTTTGTGGAAAATGATATTAAGGGAACAGTTATTAACATGTCGAGTGTTCACGAGAAAATTCCTTGGCCATTATTTGTTCATTATGCAGCAAGTAAAGGCGGTATGAAGCTTATGACTGAAACACTGGCATTAGAATACGCTCCAAAAGGTATTCGTGTAAATAACATTGGACCAGGAGCGATTAATACACCGATTAACGCTGAGAAATTTGCTGATCCTGAGCAGCGTGCAGATGTAGAAAGCATGATTCCAATGGGATACATCGGAGAGCCGGAAGAAATTGCAGCAGTTGCTGCATGGCTAGCTTCTTCAGAGGCGAGTTATGTAACAGGAATTACGCTCTTTGCTGACGGCGGTATGACACAGTACCCATCATTCCAAGCAGGACGCGGATAAGAAAAAACGCACTCTATGATAGAGTGCGTTTTTTTAGTTTTCCTGAGCTTTTTTTTGGTTCTTAGGAGCTGACTGGTGTTGAATTCGCAAAAAAAGCAAAATTAAAACGATGCAGCCAGTGATGCTGTACATCCCGAGAATAAGCGGCTGCTGTGTATCTGTTCCAGAAGTAATGCCGTGATACAGTGCTAGCAAATAGCCTGGAAAAGCAAGAAAATGAATGGCTTTCCATGTTTTTCTCCCAAGCTGTTTTATAAAGTCGGATGTACTAATTAGTACGAATAAAATGTAGAGTGAAATAGTACCAAGACCTGTGCTAATTGGTTTGTACTCGGAAGTGAACGGAATTAAAATGTCAGAAAGTGAAAAATGAATAGATTGATCAAATGATAAAACAAGTCCGTGAATCATTCCAAATAATAACCCGAACCACCCTGATGATTGATGAACCAGCAAAAGCTGTTTTTTTCGTTTTGGTTTAAAAAACGAAAAGCTGTGAGAAATGCCAGCGGCAACCGATACAAACATTAGTAAATAAGAAGTTAAGCCGGCTGCCCGAATGGTGTTCCATACGGGAAAATGAGCACTAAATTGCGCGAGGAGAGTAGCCATAATGGTATACCTGACCTTTCACATGTTTTTCGATTAGTACGTTGCCTTCTTTTGTAACCGCAATTACTTCTAAAGAAGGGTGATGCATTTTAGCTAACCTTAATCCAGCGTCCCAGCCGAGAATAAGTATGCACTTTGCATAGACTTCAGAAATGGTTAAGTCTTCTGAAACGACCGTTACTTGCAGAAGCTCTGATGAACTAGGCTTGCTGATTCTGCCGTCAATAATATGATGGTGAGTGTGTCCGTTCACTTTCCACGAACGCTTGCCTACACTGCTTGTGGCAATACCGCTGTTGCTTTTTACTTTAATGGTCGTGAGATTTTTTGATGCATCAAATGGATGAGAGAGAGAAATGGACCAGTGCTTGCTAGCGGGCCCCCACGTTACAATATCTCCGCCTCCATCGATTGCTCCAAGTGAAGTTCCTTTTTTCTTTAATTGATTCGCCATTTGCTGAATGCTCCAACCTTTTGCGATTCCTCCTAAATCCAGACCGATATTAGAAGCAAGCTGAATACTTCTCATTCCTTTATGAATCATAATAGGGTTAACAGCATCAAAAGCTGCTACTTCTTGAGGTAGCTGATTGTTAGGCAGTTGTTCAAAGCTTTGGTCATATCCTAGAGTTTGAATAGAATGATACAGAAATGGGTTGAAAATTCCGTTTGTCTCATTGTAATAGTAATAGGCTGCTTTTACAGCTTCATACAGCATTTTTGACGGTAGAAATAATCTTCCGTTCAGCGAATTAAGCTGTGAAAGCTCGCTTGTTGGAAGAAAGCGGCTTAGGGTTTCTTCTACAAGATAACACCAGCTCTCTACTTTTTGGCTGACAGGTGTTTCAAGCTGATATACATTAAATGTGGTATTCATCGCTTTAAATGAGTAGCTCATTTCATCACATCCTTAAGAAGGTCTTGTTTGCATAGAAGAATCATTATTGTTGCCCCAATTATCCTGACCACTTGTGGAATCATCATTTGACCACTGATCATCTTCACTGCTTGAATTATCGTCTGACCATTGATCACTTTGTTTGCTAGAACTGTCATTTGACCATTGATCTTGCCCGTTAGTTCCATTGTCCGTATTGGAGTCAGATCCTGAATCTGGAAATAGATCCGTCTCATCTTCCGTTTGAGTTTGCGATGAATTATTGGCGGATGTATCGTTATTTAGTGCTGTAGATGTTGAATTTGTTTGATCATATTTTTGAGAAAGCCCTACAAATGTTGTAAATGCAGCAACGCTCGATAAACCAACCATCCATTTTGTCCATTTATTAGCTGCCATTGATATGCTCCTTTTATCTTTCCTATTTTGCAACTGAACATTGAAGAAAAACTGAAGTGGAAGGTAACATACATCGTTCAATTGTTATAGTTCAATATAGACAGAAAAAATGAAAAAATAGTGAAATAGGCTGGTGGAATTTAAATTGACGAATTTTTTTATGAGAGGAATAGAAAGAAGCCTTATTCCATGCAGAATAAGGCTTCTAACTAATTAATAAATGGTAGAAAGTTCACATGTGTTAACAATGGTATGTAAAAACTGCTGAAATGTTTTTAACGATCGTTCGATTAAAGCTGTGTCTATATCTCGCACAATAAAAATTAAGTAAGATTCTCGATTGTGTGATGGCCATTGCTTCAAATGCTGCGGAGGATGAATAATATGTTGAACGCCATTTAACACAACGGGTCCTTCTTCTCCAACGTCCAGCATGCCTTTTACCCTCATTACCTTTTCACCGTTCGCGTGAAGTAACATGCTCAGCCATAGCCCGAATGCTGTCCAGTCCAGAGGCTGTGAAAACGAAAACGAAATAGAAGATACATTTGAATTGGGATGTGTAACAGGTGAAGGTAAAGAATGAATAACTTTTAAGCGATCTACATTAGATGCTTCTTGGATAATAAAGGGATCTACCTTTCCATGTACAGCAGGTATGATTACACACGATGGATTTAGAGACTGAATATGTGTCAATATAGCATCGTGCTCTTCGGGTGAACAAATGTCTGTTTTGGTTAAAATAATTTTATCAGCAACGGTAATTTGTTTAATTATTTCTGGATTGTTCTGAAGCTGCAGCATACCATTTTTTGCATCTACTGTAGTGATCACACAATCAACTATGTACCGATGCTGTAAAAGAGGGTTGGTTAAAATCGTAAATAAAATAGGAGAAGGATCTGCCATTCCCGTGGTTTCGATCACGACACGCTCAAAATGAGATTCTCCGCTTTCGTCTGCATATAACAGCTCTTTCAGCTCTTCTTCTAGATCTGCTCGCGAATTGCAGCATATGCAGCCTCCTTTAAGTAAAATCGTTCGTTCCTCAGCCTGACGCAAGAGGTGATGGTCGAGACCAATTTTTCCGTATTCGTTAACAATAACTGCTGTATTGTTATTAATAGAGGGTTCTTTTAAAATATGCTGTAACAAGGTTGTTTTACCGGATCCTAAGCATCCTGTTACAATTGTTATCGCTTTTTTTCCATGAGCTTTCATTGAGCGGAACTCCTTTCTGCTATTTTATCCAATAAACTTCCATCTAGTGGATCAATAGGGTATCCGATCATTGCTTCTACATGATGCCAAATTGTTCCGAGGTCATGAACAATTTCAGCATTGCCTTTTGCATCTCGTAAAATAAACTTGCTGCCGTTCCATTCCTCTAACGTCAGGCGATAATGGCTCAGAAGTTGATTACAAAGGTTGGCGCGGTGAAGGCGGCTACGCTGTCTAATCCGCTGTTGATTTCCAACTGTTATTTCTGTATCTGTGGAATCTGTGTAATCGGTCCAATGGACTTGCATAATAAATTCGCCGCATAAGATGCACATGTTTATTCCTCCCTGTAAAGTAGGGGATCCGTTCAATATGAACGGATCCGGCTTTTTATAATTGTTTAGCTTCAACCGCTTTTTTGCGAGGGTTTCGTTTTGCGAAATCATCTGCAATTTCATCGAATGTCACCCATCTAACACCTTCATGAGAACTGATATGTTGAATTAAACGTTCATGCATTTTTAGTACCTGAGGACGTCCGCTCACATCAGGGTGAATAGTCATCGTGAAGACTCCATAGTCCATATTCTCATATACCCAATCAAACTGATCTCTCCACATTTCCTCTAAATCGCGCGGATTTACAAAGCCATGGCTGTTAGGTGACTTTTTAATAAACATCATTGGAGGAAGATCGTCTAAATACCAGTTAGCAGGAATCTCTATTAAATCCGTTTCTTCTCCTCTTATGAGCGGTTTCATCCATTCATTTGCTTTTTTTGCATAATCAATTTTTGTCCAGCTGTCACCAATCCTTACA
This sequence comes from Priestia sp. USM5, assembly GCF_058323215.1. NCBI lineage: Bacteria > Bacillati > Bacillota > Bacilli > Caryophanales > Bacillaceae > Priestia > Priestia sp. USM5. Next base: position 3,814,590 of record NZ_JBSGKN010000001.1, on the reverse strand, counting down.
TAATAAGGAGAAAAGTCATTATGCATTAAGCTGTGGTCGTACTTAATGCCATGTTTGTGCAGCAGTTCATTTGTTACATTAGAAAATTCCCACCAAGGTGCTACATAGCCTGTCGGCTTTTTACCCGAAAGTTTTTCAATTAATTTAATCGATTTTAATAAGACTTCTTCCTCTTGTTGAGGAGTCATTGCAATAGGGTTTTCATGAGAATAGCCATGTGCTCCTACTTCATGTCCTCGTTTGACAACTTCTTTCATTTGTTCGGGAAACGTTTCGATAGAGTGACCCGGAATGAACCAAGTGGTTTTTAGCTGATACTTATCAAATAAATCCAATAATCGAGGTGCTCCCACTTCTCCTGCAAATAACCCCCGAGATATATCATCTGGAGAATCTTCGCCTCCGTATGATCCCAACCAACCAGCGACAGCATCTACATCTACTCCATAAGCTACTAAAATTTCTTTTTTGCCCACAGTGAACCACTCCTTCTTCTTTATGATTTCTTATTAAGAGTTGTTGCAAAAAGTGTGCCAAGTATAAAAAAGGAACAATCAGCGTTTTAATAAGAAGCTATGGTAGAAAAACAGGAGGAAATATGCGTAAAAGCATAAAAAATATGTTTTTTTGCATAGATTTCAGAAGATTCTTAATGATATGATATTATTTTTAAGAGTAATTGAAAAATCTGATGGTTGGGGTGAGTGTAATTTGTCGAATTCAAATCTTCATATGGTACAGCATACATCTATACGAGCAATAGAAGAGTTAATTGAGGAATTTCCCTTTTCTATTGTTATTTATCAAAAGGATTTACAAATTAGAATTGCAAATAAAAGTGCAGAGTCACTTCCAAATGTTTTCTATCAGAGTGAAGAGATAAAGCAACAAGTCCGAAGGTGCTTCAATCAAGAGAACAACGCGGAAGAGCATATTCAAGTAATAGAAGGTCACAAATATATACAATTTTTCTATATGAGCGAACTAGAGTTAGTTTCGGTCTTAATAATGGATGACTACATAACTGAATATGAAAAGTACAAATCGGAAAGTATGGACTTAAAAGCTATTTTTGAAACTTCTTATGACGTAATGTACGTGTCAGATGGCGAGGGAAATACGATTAGAGCAAGTTCAGCTTGTTTGGAACTATGGGGAAAAAAAGAGAACGAATTAATAGGAAGAAACGTTATTGATCTGGAGAAAGAAGGAATCTATACACCGTCTATTACACGATTAGTATTAGAACAAAAGAAAAAAGTTTCTGCTATTCAGACTACTAAAGAAGGCAGAAGACTTATGGTTGTAGGAACGCCTATAAAGAATGAACAAGGAGAAGTTATCCGGGTTATTAATGCCTCAAGAGATATCACTGAAGTGAGTCAAATGCAGTCAGAAATCAGTGAGATGAAGCGGTTAATTGCAGGTTACAAACAAGAACTTATGGAACTGAAAAAAGATAAAACAGAAAAGGTAAAACTGATTTCTTACAGCAAAAAAATGGAGAAGACTCTAGAATTAGCTAGACGAGTTGCCAATGTAGATTCTACTGTGCTTATTCTAGGTGAATCAGGGGTTGGAAAAGAAATGGTCGCCAACCTCATTCATGAAACGAGTGATCGAAAAAACAGTCCATTTATAAAAGTCAACTGTGGAGCTATTCCTGAGAACTTGTTAGAATCAGAGCTTTTTGGCTACGAAGGAGGAGCTTTTACAGGAGCAAAAAAGGAAGGGAAAATGGGACTTTTTGAGTTAGCTAACAAAGGAACGTTATTTTTAGATGAAATTGCGGAGATGCCTCTAGCCCTTCAAGTGAAATTACTAAGAGTTCTTCAAGAACAAGAAGTGATGAGGGTGGGCGGAGTGAAGCCAGTTGCAGTTAATGTGCGAATCATTGCAGCCACCAATCGAAACTTGCATGAAGACGTTCAAAAAGGGAATTTTCGTGAAGATTTATACTACCGACTAAACGTTATACCACTGTCGATTTTACCACTTCGCGAGCGCAGAGAAGATATTTTGCCTTTAGCTTCTTATTTTATTGAACAGTTTAATCAAAAATATTTAACGAAAAAGACGCTGTCAGCTGAAACGGCCGAAGCGTTTGAACTATATAACTGGCCAGGAAATGTAAGGGAGCTTCAAAATATTGTGGAAAGACTCATTGTGATGTCAGATGGAGATGAAATTCAGCATTTGCATTTGCCAGAAGAAATTACAAACTTATCATCTAATAGAGATAAGGTACAGGTGCTAGACATCCTTCCTCTGAAAGAATGCATGGAAATGGCTGAAAAACAGCTCTTGCGTCTAGCTAAACAAAAATATTCCTCTACAGTAAAAATTGCCGATGCACTGCAAGTAAATCAATCAACCATTAGTCGAAAGCTTCAAAAGTTAAACGAATAGTAAGGGGTCAAAAGAAGTCTATCTTTTCCTTTTAAGGAGGTAGACTTCTTTTTTATTATGCAACGCCGCATATATTGCAGAATTTTATATGTTCCTCTGCATACAAAACAAGTTCTTAACGAATATAAAACAGCTACGCCGCTCTTTTTCTAAATTGGCATGCATCTTGCAATTAGGAAAATAAGCTAGCTAATTGATAAAGGAGAGGATAGGATATGGTTGCTATTAAAAAAGAAGTTGAAAAAGGTAAACAAGCTCCTGCTGGTTTTATGAAGGCAGTTGTTTATCAAGGTCATAAACAGGTTGGGCTTCAATACAAAGAAATTCCAAAGGCAGAAGCGGGAGAAGTAGTCATTAAAACAACGTCTACTACTATTTGCGGAACAGATATTCATATTTTACACGACGAACATAAAGTAGAAAAAAATCGAACGTTAGGACATGAGCATGTAGGAGTTGTTCATGAGGTAGGGGAAGGAGTAACAGGAATAAAAGTAGGAGAACGCGTTATGTGCGGATCTTGTACACCTTGTGGTTCGTGTTATTATTGTCAAAAAAATTTATCTTCTCAGTGCATAGGGCCAGAAGGGGCTTTTAAAACTCCAGGAGGATGGCGCTTAGGAAATACGATAGATGGAACGCATGCAGAGTATTTTAAGATGCCTTTTCCACAGTACAACTTAACTAAAATTCCGGATGAATTATCCGATGAAGATGTACTGCTGTTAACGGATATCGCTTCAACTGGAATTGCTGCAGCTGAAAACGCACAAATTCAAATAGGAGATATAGTGGCAGTCTTTGCGTGTGGCCCTGTAGGGCTTTGTTCTATTGCAGGGGCCAGATTAAAAGGAGCTAGCCTCATTATTGGAATAGATGGGAATTACCAGCGCCTAGGCTTGGCTGAAAAGATGGGAGCAGACGTGACGTTAAACTTTAACGAAGTGAACGTAGTGGAAGAAATAATGAAGCTATCAGGAAATAAAGGAATAGAAGTTGCTATTGAAGCTCTAGGAAAAGAAGAAACGTTTCAACAGTGTTTAAAAGTAATTAGACGCGGAGGCTGTATTTCAAGCGTAGGCGTATATTCGGGGCATGTTGAGATTCCAATTGAACATTTTGCAAGCGGAATGGGAGATCACCGAATTGTAACGACCTTGTGTCCCGGCGGAAGAGAACGTATGCAGCAGCTTATGAGCCTAGTTATTCAAGAGCGTATGGATTTAAAGCCGATGATTACACATCGATTTACTATTGATGAAGCAATTGAAGCTTATAGATTATTTGAACATGCGGAAGACCAAATTATTAAACCGATTATTACGTTTTGAATGTAGGAGGAGTAATAAAATGAAACATCAAACATTTATCGCAGCTGCTGTTCAAATGAATTGTGAGCTTGGAAATCCAGGCAGTAATTTGGAAAAAGCATATCATTTAATTGAACAAGCAGTTTTAAAAGGTGCTTCATTTATTGTATTGCCAGAACTATTTAATACAGGATATCGAGTAGAGGAAAAAGACTGGCAATATGCTGAGTATATTCCGGGTTATACGAGTGAATGGCTTGTTCAGACTGCACAGAAGTTCAATGTGACAATAGCCGGGTGTATTTTAGAAAAAAAGAATGATCGTATATACGATACATGTCTAGTAGTAGACAGAGACGGAATTCAAGGAACATATAGAAAAATTTACTTATGGGATCAAGAAAAGCAAAGGTTTCAAAAAGGGGACAGATATGAGGTCACTCAATTAGGTGAAGTAACATTGGGCATGCAAATATGCTATGAAGTAGGATTTCCAGAAGGTGCGCGCGTGCTCACGTTAAAAGGAGCAAACGTGTTGATTTATTCTTCTGCATTTGGCTCCTTAAGAAGGTATGCATGGGATATAGCGACTAAAGCAAGGGCTTTAGAGAACGGCTGCTTTGTTATTGCATCAAACCGTACGGGCACAGAAAAGAATGAAACAGTGTTTGGAGGAGGAAGTCGAATTATAAACCCTCAAGGAAAAGTATTAACAGAAGCTACAAAAGAAGATGAAGTCATTGTGGCAGAAATTGATTTAGTACAAGTAGAAGAACAGAGGAAAGCAATTCCCTATCTTTTAGATTTACAGAATGACATGTATAAAGAACCGTCAAAGTAATGTCTGTAGAAAACTAACTATTTTATTAATAGGAGGAGTGCTAGTTGAAAAACTCATTGATTTCGAAAGATATTGTACCAACATTAGCAAAACAGCGTGTCATTTCAGGGTTTGGTTTCTTTAATATTTGGGTGGGGATGGCTGTTATTATTGCAACGTTTCAAATTGGTGCAAATGGAATTGACTCTATGTCTTTATGGAAGTTAGCAGGAGCAATCTTACTTGCTAATATTATCATTGCCATTATTGGAAGCTTAAGTGGGGATATTGGAGTAGAGCACGGTCTTTCATTTGCTGCTTATTTACGCGCTCCTTTTGGAATTAAAGGTGTTCATATTCCGGCAGTTAGTAAAGGGATTATCGCGTCAATCTGGTTTGGCATTCAAACCTATTTAGGAGCTACAGCAATCAATTACATTTTTCATAGTTTAACAGGATTTGATTCTTGGTTCTTTTGGTATGTAGCATTTGCTGTTGTACAAATTATTAACACAGCAATGGGAATCAAAGCAATTGATCGTTTTGCAGTTGTTGCTGCACCTTCTATTATTTTAATTTCAGTGTGGATTTTCTTTAAAGTGGCAGGAATGGCAGACGATAAAGGAATTGATGTGTACAGCTATGTTGGGACAAAAGATACCACCACTTGGTTTTTAGTGATGGCTGCTAATATGGGATTTTGGTCAGCACTCGCGGTAGATATTCCCAATATCACAAGGTATGTAAAAGCACCTAAAAATGAACGAAGCTGGCTGAAGCGAAACAAAAATAATTATATTCCGCATCTTACAGCTCTTCCTATCGTACAAACTTTCATGGGTGTAATTGGAGCCGTTAGTTTTCTCGGGACGGGTCTTTGGAATCCGATTGAAGTTATTCAACAAACTTCTACAGGATGGGTAATGGCTGTTGTGCTTATTATGGTGGTGTTAGCTCAGTGGTCTACTAACTCTGCTGCTAATCTTATCCCAGCTTCTTTAACATTTGTTAATGCAGGTTCTCGCTTTAAGGTGTCATACACAGTGGGCATTATTCTAGCTGGAGTGGTAGGAACACTGTTTCAGCCTTGGGCAATTTTAGATCAATTATTTATCTTTTTAGGGTATTACGGGGCTGTTTTATCTGCGCTTGCAGGAATTATGTTATGTGATTATTACATTATCAGAAGGCGCCGTTTGAATGTAGAAGAACTATATGCAGAGGAAGGTCAATATAAATTTGATGGTGGCGTAAACTGGGCAGGTATGATTTCATGGATCATAGCTGGAGGAGCGGCTATCTACTTTTTAGATTATATGTATATTGTTGGTTTTCCACTAGGAATAGCTTGTTACTTTGTATTAATGAAAGCATGGTATTTAAAACGTCACCCTCAAAAAGAAATTGATAGTCGTTTCTCTGACGACTATTTAGGTACAACAGTAGGAAGAGATTGGCATATTGAAGTGCCGGAAGAAGCGATCCAGCCTTCTTTAAATGAAGTTGGAGTAAAGAAAGGGGATTTAGCATGAAGCTGCAAGGGAAAACAGCAATCATTACGGGAAGCGCAAGAGGAATTGGAAAAGGTATTGCCCTTGCTTATGCCAAAGAAGGAGCAAACTTAGTGTTAAACGTCTATGGCGTAGATCAACAAGAAATCGAAGAGTTCAGTAGGGACGTAAGTTCTTATGGCGGACAAGTTGTCATTATTGAAGGAGATATTACAAAGAAAGAGATCGTTGAAGAAATGGTTCAAACAGCTCTTTCACGTTTTCAGACCATTGATGTTTTAGTAAATAATGCAGGGATTTTAACTCAAAGTCTATTGAAAGATATGGAAGAGGCTCAGTGGGACCAAATGATAAATATTGATTTAAAATCAGTATTTCTAACCACAAGAGCAGCTGTTCCATATATGATAGCGCAAAAATCAGGAAGAATTATTAATATCGCGTCTCAAATTGGTCAAAAAGGCGGCGTAGAATTAAGCCACTATGCTGCTGCAAAAGCAGGAGTGATTGCTTTTACAAAATCCATTGCGCTCGAACTTGGAAAATATAATATTACAGCTAATTGTATAGCGCCTGGACCAATACAAACACAGCTCGTAGACGATATTAATGAAGAGTGGAAATTGCAAAAGCAAAAGGAATTAGCTGTTCCTCGATTTGGCACAGTGGAAGAAGTGGCGCCAACAGCTGTTTTGTTAGCGAGTTCTCCAGATGGAAATATCTATACAGGGCAAACGTTGGGACCAAATAGTGGAGATGTTATGCTGTAATAAAAAAATGGTGCTGTCGCTACAGCACCATTTTTTAAATTAGCGATAAATCTTACTAATCGATACGTAATAAACCGTTAACTGTACAAGAGAAAGAAGCAAAAGAACGGCAATGGGATAGAAGCTAAAAGAATTAGGTAACAGCGGATAAAAAGCGATTAAGATAGCGCCTATAGGAATAGAAAATAGAAGAAAAACAAAGGCTTTTTTACAAGCTTCTGCTGTTATCATCTTTTCACGTTCATCTTCCTCTGCAAATTCAAAAGGAAATAATAAAGGCGAAACGTTCTTCGTCTTTTTACGCGCTCGGTAGTAAAAAAAGGACACGATTAAAAGCACAATTAAAGAAGCGAAAGAGCCTATAGACATGGTAATTTCCCACGGGGGTTCAGGGTGGTTCATAACTTCACTAAATTGAATATTTAGGCTTAAAAAATCATATAAAACCCAACCTGCACATAACAGAGACACTACATTCAACAAATAAGATTTAATAACATTACTCAACATTTTTCTCCTCCTTTTGAAGTGTAAAAACATCTTCCATTTTTAATTGAAAGACATCACAAATTGTTAAACCAAGTAGTAGGGAAGGAACGTAATTTCCCTTTTCAATAGCTGCAATGGTTTGGCGAGTGGCTCCAACTTTTTCAGCTAAATCTCCTTGCGTATATCCATGTTTAGCTCTAAGCTCTTTTACGTGATTAATAAGAGTCAATATGATCACCCGCTGCCTTTTTAATAAATTTGTTAAGTTGATTTAACATTATGTAAAGTTAATTTAACATCAATTGGATGATTTTTCAATATATAATGGATAAAAAATACAAAAAAGATCCTAGAAGAATTCTTCAGGATCTTTTTTGTTAATAAATTTCTTTAATGCCAGACAAACGAATGGAAAAAATGTTTTGTTTTTCATCTCGTAGGGAGAGGGTTTGGTCGGTTAGGTTTAAATTTTGGATTTTTCCTTTGAAGGTTTGAAGCAGGCCATTTTCGTAATAATTCACGGTTACATGTTTGTTTTTCTTTAACGCTTTTAAAATCATTTATTCATCTCCTTTCATGTGTGCATCTGTTATGAAAAGAAAGCTGTGGCTTAAGCATAAGAATTTGGAGAATGCTCAAGGCAGGATTATTATTATACAGCAAGATGAGAATAGTTTGTAGATAAATTGTGAAAAAATGCACAAGTTTGCAGTGCGGGTGTTGCAACAGAATACAGTATATGAGGAGAGGAGGGGTTTTATGATAAAAAAGGTGATTTTAGTTTATTTATTTGTGGGTATTAGGTAAACTAGTAGATGAATTTAAAGAATCTATCTATAGTTGTGAAGGCTAGGATTTCATTTAATTTTCATTTTCTATGAGTATAATGATAAAGGTTTTCTATATGTTCTTTGTGAATCTACTCATAAACTAATCGAGAAAGGAAAATCAAAATGAAGCGAATCGTTTCTAAGCCGCTGCACTATTTCATATTAGCCGCTGTTTTAATGTGGATAAAGTCGTATGTGGCTTATAAAACTGAATTTAACTTAGGCGTAAGCGGCGTAATGCAGCAAATGCTGCTGTTTATAAACCCTGTAAGTTCAGTGCTGATTTTTTTAGGAATCGGCTTATTTTTTAAAGGAAAGAAAGCAGGAGCTTGGATTCTTGCAGGCAGTTTCATCATGACGCTGCTGTTGTACAGCAACATTCTCTATTATCGTTTTTTTAACGATTTTGTAACTCTTCCCACACTGTTGCAGACAAGTAATGCAGGAAGTATGGGCGGAAGCATTATGGATTTATTAAAAGCACATGATGTTTTTTATTTTGTTGATTTTATTATTTATCTTTTCTTCTTTTTTAGTAAAAAAATTGACTGGCATAATGAAAAAGTATCGGTTAAGAATGCTGTAACCATTCTTTCTTTAGGATTCATGGTTTTTTCTGTCAACTTAACATTAGCAGAAATTGATCGCCCGCAGCTTCTATCTCGAACTTTTGACCGCAATTATCTAGTAAAGTATTTAGGCGCCTATAATTATACGATGTATGACGGTGTTCAGACTGCTCAAAACTCTAAACAGCGAGCTTTTGCAAGCAGCAATGACTTAACGAACGTCGTTAATTTTAAAAACAGTCACTATGCGGAGCCTAATTCCGTTTACTTCGGAAAAGCTAAAGGGAAAAATATTATTAAAATTCATTTGGAATCATTTCAGTCTTTTTTAATTGATTACAAATTAAATGGCCAGGAAGTGACACCGTTCTTAAATTCGTTGGCCCATGGAAATGACTTTACGTATTTTGATAACTTCTTTCATCAAACAGGACAAGGAAAAACATCAGATGCTGAGCTGATGATGGACAACTCTCTATACGGCCTTCCTCAAGGTTCTGCCTTTGTACTAAAAGGAAGCAATACGTATCAGGCAGCACCAGCTATTTTAGATCAAAAAGCTGGCTATACGAGCGCTGTACTGCACGGAGACTATAAGACGTTTTGGAACCGTAACGAAATTTACAAGCAGTTCGGTGTGGATAAGTTTTTTGATGCAAGTTATTACAATATGACGGGTGAAAATAAAATTAATTATGGCTTAAAAGACAAACCGTTCTTTAAAGAATCTGTTCCAATGCTGCAGTCTTTACCACAGCCGTTTTATGCGCATTTAATTACGTTAACAAACCATTTTCCATTTTTACTTGGAAACAATGAGGCAAGCATACAGCCAGCTAACACGGGCGATGCGACAGTTGACCGCTATTTCCAAACGGCTCGTTATTTAGACGAATCATTGCAATCTTTCTTCCAAGAACTGAAAGCTTCTGGGCTTTATGATAATTCTGTGATTATGATTTATGGAGATCACTACGGTATTTCTGAAAATCATAATGCGGCAATGGAAAAAGTAATGGGAAAAGAAATTACACCTTATGAAAATGCTCAGCTGCAACGTGTACCTCTATTCATTCACGTTCCTGGAGTAAAAGGCGGAGTTAATCATACGTACGGTGGAGAAATTGATGTTGTGCCAACTCTTCTTCATTTAGTAGGGATTGACAGCAAAGAGTTTATCCAATTTGGTACAGATTTATTTTCTAAAGGTCATGATGATGTAGTAGCGTTCCGCAATGGCAACTACGTATCTCCGAAATATACACTAGTGGATGGAACGTATTATGATTCTAAGACAGGCCAAGCGCTTAAAGAAAATAATCAAATGAAAGCTTATAAACAGAAGGTAGCGAAAGAACTGGAGTTATCTGATCAAGTGCTTTATGGAGACTTACTTCGTTTCCACAAGCTGAAGGATTTCCAAACAGTCGACCCTTCGAAATATATGTACGGGAAAGAAGAAACAGAAACATCAGCTAAATAAAGCTAAAATCAAAAGAACATGATGACTTCTGCAAAGCAGAATGAGCATCATGTTCTTTTTTACTGTAAACTATTCATCAATAAATTTCTTTAATTCCCGATAAGCGAATAGAGAAAGTATTTTGCTGTTCATCTTTTAATGAAAGCGTTTGGTCTGTTAAATCTAGGCGCTGTACTTTTCCTTTAAACGTTTGAAGCAAACCGTTTTTATAATAGTTAATTGTAACGGCCCCGTTTTTTCTTAATGCTTTTAAAATCATTTTCAAAACTCCTTCCATATTTAAAATGTGTATGATTAACGAGCTGTAACATTCATTTTCATTTGCATATTTTTATTATACACAAAAATAGAAAGCGTTTTCACTGAAAGTTTGAACACTTTGTGAAAACTTTAACAGAGAATGTGACAAATACATACAGAAACTGATTTATTTGTCGTATTCATCATAAAACACATTTATGAAAGGAGTGTTAAGAACGTGTTAAAACTTTATGGATGGAAAAATATTATAAGATGTCGTTTGAAATGTCGTAGTGAATCCATTCACCGTTCGTTACATTTCCTCCCATTTTTCTGTAAAGCGTTTGAGCTCTTGTATTATCGTAAGCCGTTTCCCAAGACATGGCTGCATACTGATGTTCTTTTGTATACTGGTGACTAATCGAAAATAACTTTTCCCCAATTTTTTGACCTCTTGCTTTTTCAGTAACGTACAAGTCATTTAAAATCGCTACAGGCTTTACACGCGTGGTGCTAAATGTAAAATAAAGCGTTGAAAAACCTACTGCCTCGTCATTTTGAGTCGCGATAAACTGAACGCCAGTATCGGGACGTTGAAACAAGTGATCAATTAAATTTCTCAGCTGTTTTTTGGCAGGCTGAGGGCGCTTGTAAAAATCAACAATGTATTCGTTCATTAATGAAATAAGTGCTTCCATGTCAGCAGCATTAGCTTGACGAATTGTAATAGTAGTAGTCATTAAATCTTCTCCTTTTTAATTAGATGATCTACACTTATAGTAAAAGAAATGTATCCCCTCTAAAAGAGCCAGATTTAAAAAATAAGATAGGGACAGATGAAAGGAGCTAGCGTGAAGTTCACACCTTTATTAAACCGAAGGAATGATATGCCTTTATATCACCAGCTATATGAATATATAAAAAAAGAAATTGTATCCGGCAGGGTGAAAGTAAATGACAAACTGCCTTCTATCCGGTCTCTTGCTGATTACTTAAACGTAAGTCGAAATACTGTAGATATGGCCTATCAGCAGCTTTTAGCTGAAGGATATGTAGAAAGCAAGCCCAAAAGTGGACTGTACGTAACGAATACACAGTTTGATTTACTGCAAACAGATAGAAAGCCGACTATATTTTTACAACCTCACTCAGAAACAAAGTCGTGTACCTATGATTTTCGGTATGGAAAAGTTGATAGCCGTTTGTTTCCCTTGAATGAGTGGAAAAAACGATACAATGAAAGTCTTCAAACTTATAAAGAAGCGCTGTTCACGTACCAAGAAACTCAAGGAGAAGAATCACTGCGAGAAGAAATTGCGACGTACCTTTATCAGTCAAGAGGAGTGGTTTGTTCGAAACATCAAATTATTATCGGAACAGGTACTCAGCAATCACTCAGTTTGCTAGCGCAGCTGTTAAAGCCAAGCATCAGAGATATTGCCTTTGAAAATCCTTGCTATGACGGGGCTAGCTTTGTATTTAAACAGCATGGATTCTCCTTAAAACCTGTGTCACTTAATAACAGAGGCATAAACATCCAAGAGCTTTATGATAGCCAAGCACGCGCTGTTTATGTCACACCATCTCATCAGTTTCCATACGGAATGATCATGCCTGTTTCAAGAAGAATAGAGCTTCTTACATGGGCGAATGACTGCAGTGGATTTGTTATTGAAGATGATTATGACGGAGAATTTCGTTATAAAGGAAGTCCCATTCCTTCATTGCAAAGCTTGGATACTAAAGGGCGCGTCATTTATACAGGGACATTTTCAAAATCTTTTATGCCTTCTTTAAGAATCAGCTACCTTGTATTACCGGAAGTGCTTCTAAAGGAATATCATGAACGTTTCTCTTTATACGAGCAAGCTGTTCCAGCCCTTCATCAGTGGACGCTCGGACTGATGATGAAAAACGGAGAGTGGAGTAAGCATTTAAGAAGAGTGAGAACTGCTTATCAACTCAAACACGGTACTCTTTTAGCAGCTTTACAGAAGGAGTTTAACAAAAACATCACGGTGTCAGGAGAATATGCAGGTTTGCATATCCTTGTCCGCGTGCACAACGATATGAACGAACAGCAGTTAATTAACGCAGCTCAAAAGCAAGATGTCTCTGTCTACGGAACTTCTCGTTATTGGCTTACGGAATCACCTCAACAAAAGACTCATCTATTATTAGGTTTTGGAAGTTTGGAGAGAGAAGAAATAGAAGAAGGAATAAGGAGGTTGAAAAATGCTTGGTTATAAGCCTCTCCTCATTTCTTCGATTTCTTGACAAAAGCTGCCTAGTCCTTTAGACTTTTTTGCATATATTTTAAATTATCTGAAAGGAGGATAGGGTAATCGAAGCTAACAGCTAGTGGACAACCCTAGATCAAACAATGAATCCTATCCAACAAATTTTACATACATTTCCTGTGATTGTACTAGATGGTGCAATGGCAACTGAACTGGAGAGATATGGCTGTGATTTGAACGACAGCTTATGGTCTGCAAAAGTGCTTATGGAGCAGCCGGAATTGATTAAGAGAGTGCATCAAGATTACTTTGCAGCAGGAGCTGACTGTGCAATTACTGCAAGCTATCAAAGCACGTTTGAAGGTTTTGCAAAACGTGGTTTAAGTGAAGCAGAGGCGCGCGAGTTAATTCAAGCATCTGTAAAAATTGCGGCTGAAGCAAGAGATGAATTTTGGCAGAAAGAAGAGAATTGTCTTAATCGCCCAAAACCAATTGTCGCCGCTTCGGTAGGTCCTTACGGAGCATTTTTAGCAAACGGATCGGAATATACTGGACAGTATGACGTAACAGAAGAAGAGTTAATGGAATTTCATCGTCCTCGTATGAAAGCATTAATTGAAGCAGGAGCAGATGTGTTAGCTTGTGAAACCATTCCTAATCTAATGGAAGCAAGAGCCATTGCGAGGCTGCTAGAAGAATTTGAAGGAGCGTACGCATGGATTACGTTCAGCGCAAAAGATGACCTGCACATTAGCAGCGGAACATTAATCTCGGAGTGTGCACGCTATCTGGATTCCTATGAGCAAGTAGCAGCTATTGGAGTTAACTGTACGCCGCCTCAATATATTTCTTCACTTATTAAAGAAATTAAATCTCAAACGGATAAGCCAGTCATTGTGTATCCAAATTCAGGAGAGCATTATGATGCTGAATCTAAAACATGGAACGGGACATCTGCAGGCGAAACGTATGGCTGCAGCGCTCACAGCTGGTATGAAGCAGGTGCTCAGTTAATCGGAGGGTGCTGTCGCACAACTCCAGATGATATCAAAGGCATTACAAAATGGGCTAGAAAATAACGGATTGAAAGAAAAGAAGATTCATTGTAATCTTCTTTTCTTCTTGTAAAATAAAAGAAGAAAAGTTGAAAAGGGTTTATTTTAACGAAAGAAGGGATGATGAAAGTGAAAGATATTAAAAATATTTATTGTGTAGGCCGAAACTACGCACTGCATGCAAAAGAATTACATAATGATATTCCAACATCACCTTTTTTATTTTCCAAACCTACTCACGCTCTCGTTGAAGCAGCTGGACAATCAATCACTCTTCCTAGCGACCAAGGAGAGGTGCACTTTGAAACCGAACTGATTCTTCATATTGGACAATCTTACAAAGAAGGCATAGCAGTGGATGAACTTGTTGACGAGATGACGATTGGATTAGACTTGACGCTTCGAGATGTACAGAGCGAATTAAAACAAAAAAAGCACCCTTGGCTGCTTGCAAAAGGATTTAAACATTCAGCGGTCGTGGGAAAATTTCTGCCGTTTGAAGGAGTAGAAGCATCTAAGGAGAAAGACTTTTCGTTAGTGAAAAACAATAAACGCGTGCAGCTGGGAAATATCAAAGATTTGATTTTTGATTTACAAACGATTATTGATTTTACAGGAAAACATTTTGGTCTTGATAAAGGAGATCTTATTTTTACAGGTACACCTGAAGGAGTAGGTCCGCTTTCACATCAGGATCACCTTTCACTTAAATGGGGGCAGCAAGAGCTTGGTTCTTGCATCGTTTCCCTTCGTTAACAAAAAGAGCTTGAAACAAAGGTAGTTTAGTTGAAGGAAGATCCGAACGGTGAATCGAGATTCTTGATAGAGAATCCAACCCGTTCGGATTTTTTATTGTGATGGTGAATGTAGGATTCACGTATTTCGTTGTTTCTAGAGGTTGATTGGAGGGCGAGACGAAGACTCCTGCGGGAAAAGCGGAACAGGTGAGACCCCGCAGGAGCGGAAGCGACGAGGAGGCTCACCGGCCGCCCGCGGAAAGCGAAGTCTTGCACGGAAATCAACACAGGTGTAACAGGCGGTTCACCTTATTTATCTCATTTGTTCGTATTTAGATTGGCTTGACTTCGTTATGTCTCCATCTTTTTTTTTATGAAGTCTTAATTTTTTAGCCTTCAGAATGAATTTAATATCCAATGGGAAAGCTGTTTCTATCTCCTTTAGAAAACGAGGTCCTCAGCATGGTGCTCTTAATCTTTACAACGGTGATTTCTATTTTGAGTGTACTAGTCATGCCAAAACGTATCAGCTGGATAGAAATGTACACAACTTCTTTGTTTGTTATGTTTTTAGGATCGGTAGCAGATATATATCTTGATGTTAAATATAATCTTTATGGCTTTTTTAAAACAGGAGTAGATTTTGAATATCTTTTAGTCTTTATTTTTATTTATCCTGCGACGAATAGTGTATTTTTAAATTTTTATCCTGGGAGCAAGAGTTTGGCTAAAAAAGCTTTATACATTACAGTGTGGGTAATTCTTACAACACTGTTTGAATACATTTCTGCCCAAACAGAAGTGTTTTATTATAACGAATGGAAGACGCTATACTCGTTTTTTTGCTATCCTTTTCTTTATATAGCAATGGCTTTAAATTTAAAAATGATACGCAGGCTCCAGGTGATCGATAAGCAAAAATAGAAATAAAAAAAAGTAATGATAAATCATAAAAAAATGATATTTTATTAATGACTACATATGTAATATAGTAAAAATAGAAAATAAACGAGGCAGCATATAAGCAGGGTTAAAAAACATCAAAACGGGAATCTTGACATTAACTTCATGTTTTTAACCATGTATTGTGAATGAATATACTTAATGCTAAATAATATGTTGTAGAAGGAATTTAGTAAAGGAGGCAAGAAGATGTTTAAGCGTAGTGAAAAAATCCAAATTCATGGCGTAACGTTTCATGGAGTCATGAGTGCGAAGCAAAAAGCGGCCCTGCACGAAATTGCTAATGTAACAGACGAAAAAGACTGGGATGGGCTAAAAGGTGTGTATTGCTTAGGCAGTGTAAAGGTGCAAGGAAAAGATGTGTTAGGTGTGTACTATGGCCAATTTAATGATAACCTTCCAAAAGAGAAGCGCAAACTTCAGTTTGAAATTGACTATATTAAATATACAGTAACGGAATGTCCTATTGTCTTTATCGATACAACAAAAAACAAAAAGCCTCATCAATTTGCTTTTATCATTCTGCATGAATTAGGCCATCATGTGGATCGAATGACAAATGGAACGCTTTTAAAAGAAGGAAATAGAACGCAAGAAATGTTTGCTAATACGTATGCCTTAGAAAAATATTCAAAAATAGAAAAGTTCCAAACAAAGAAGTTAAAAAAGATTCCATTTTTAGAGGAATCTCTTACTCAGTGGAATAAAACTCCTCATCCTGGAGCGTATTCTCTTAGAGTTCAAATTGAATAATTCACGAGAATAGTTCCTCTCTCTCCGTTTTTTATTTTCCTACCTTTTTCCTCTTCCTGTCTTTTATCCTCCCAATGAACAAAAAGGATTTAATTACCCATAAAGTTTTAAAAGTTTTTATAGTACGAATTATTTACACTATACCCTCCTGTAAATTATGATTATTTTAAGAAAAAACAGAAAATTTTAAAGTTTTAAGGTACAACTTAATAGTGAACAAGCGATGTTGTAATCGTATAGACGAACTGGCATACATATGCGAGTCATACATACAAACGAATCGCTTCCACTGTTATGAAAGCGGATTCAAAAATAGGAGGGGTAATAATGTTAGCTATTCTTGGGTTTTTGATGGTTTGTACATTTATGTTTCTGATTATGACAAAACGATTAACGCCGCTTATTGCTTTAATGGTTATTCCAGTATTGTTTGCAATCATAGGGGGATTCACAAGCGGTATTGGAGAAATGGCTTTAAATGGTGTAAAAGAATTAGCACCTACAGGCGTTATGTTAATGTTTGCTATTTTATATTTTGGGATTATGATTGATGCTGGTTTGTTTGATCCAGTTGTAGGAAGAATTTTGAAAATCGTAAAAGGTGATCCACTAAAAATCACAATTGGTACAGCTATTTTAGTTCTTATTATCTCATTAGACGGAGACGGAACAACAACATATATGATTACGCTTTCAGCGATGCTTCCGCTTTATAAAAAGCTAAACATGAAGCCAATGATTTTAGCCTGTATCGCCATTATGGGTAGTGGAGTTATGAACTTAACACCTTGGGGTGGACCTACTGCTCGTGTGATGAGTGCATTGAAGTTAGATGCTTCACAGGTGTTTACACCACTGATTCCAGCCATGATTGGCGGAGCTGTTTGGTTGTTATTCACGGCTTACTATTTCGGGAAAAAAGAGCGCCAGCGCTTAGGTGTTATTGATATTCAAGACGTTACAAATGCTCAAGTAGCTTTTGCAGAAGCAGCAGCCGCTGAAGGAATCGAGTACAAGCGTCCGAAGCTTTTATGGGTAAACTTTGCTTTAACAGCTCTATTATTAGTAGGACTTATCACAGCAGTTATGCCGCTTCAAATTCTATTTATGATTGGATTTGCAATCGCTATCATGATTAACTATCCAAATTTAGAAGTTCAAAAAGAGCGTATTACTGCACATGCTGGTAATGTACTTGCTGTTGTGTCTCTTGTATTCGCAGCAGGCGTATTCACGGGTATTTTATCAGGTACCAAAATGGTAGATGCAATGGGTAATAGCTTAGTAGGATTAATTCCAGATGCGTTAGGGCCTTACATGTCTGTGATTACTGCCATCACAAGTATGCCATTTACATTCTTTATGTCAAATGATGCTTACTACTATGGGATTTTACCAATTATTGCTCAAGCAGCTTCAGCATACGGTATTGATGCTGCAGAAATTGGCCGTGCTTCATTGATTGGTCAACCTGTTCACTTACTAAGTCCTTTAGTTGCTTCTACGTATCTATTGGTCGGTATGGCAAAAGTCGAGCTTGGTGAATTTCAGCGCTTTACTTTAAAGTGGACGATTGGAACAGCTATGGTGATGCTTTTAGTAGCTATTATTACAGGAGTTATTACGCTGTAAAGATCAGGAAACTAAAAACTTATCAATTCCGCTTTTGGGATTGATAAGTTTTTTTGTCTAAAAAGCTTTTGGAATAAGGAGCGGATATACAAAAAATTTTGATAAAATAAAAGAAGAATAGAACTATAAGGTAAAGGCTAAAGGTGCGATGAAATGAAAAAATGGTTTCAAGTATCGCTGCAAACAAAAATCGTAGGTTTATCCGCAGCATTAATCATAACTGTTATTGTTCTTTTAGCGAGTATTTTCTCTTACATGCAGTTTGTAGAATCTAAAAGGCAAGCCGAGCAGCTGGCTCTTCAAGCAGCCAAATCAATATCATTTATGCCGGAAGTCAAAGCTGCTTTTCAAAAAAAACAGCCGAGTCGATATATTCAGCCGCTTGCCGAGCAAGTGAGGGAACAAATCGGAGCAGCAAGTATTGTGGTTCAAAACCGTGAGCAAATCATCTATTCTCATTCTAATCAAAAATGGATAGGAAAGAAAAACAAAGAGGCGGTTAACGATAGAGCACTATTATTCGGCGGATATTATACGCTGGACGGAGAGGGAACCACAGGTCCTGCTATTATGGGGAAAGCGCCTATTGTCATCAGTCACGGAAAGTATACGGAAGTCGTGGGAGTGGTGACGGTTGAGTTTTTAAAATCTCATGTTCATGCTCAGCTCATTACGCGTATTCAGCAAATTATCCTATTTTCACTAGCTGTTTTATTGCTTGGTATGATCGGGGGTATTTTTTTAGCTAAAAGTATTAAAAAAGATACTCTTGGTCTTGAACCCCATGAAATCGCTTCTTTGTACCGTGAACGAAATGCAATTTTACTTTCGATAAAAGAAGGAATTATTGCTATTGATCATCAAGGCTTTATTACGATGATGAATACATCAGCTAAAAATATGCTGGGGTTACAGACGGAATATTTACATCATCATATCATTGAAGTATTTCCTTATACGAATATGATTGAAGTGCTAGATACGGGAATAACCCGAAGCGACCAAGAAATTTTTTTGAATGAAAAAACGTTTATCTTAAACTTAACACCCATTATTGAACATCAGCGAATTGTAGGAGTGGTCGCTAGTTTTCGTGATAAGACAGAATTAAAAAGCTTAATCAATACGATTTCAGAAGTACGAAAGTATTCAGAGGATTTACGAGCTCAAACGCATGAGTTTACGAATAAGCTGTATGTTTTGTCGGGTTTGCTGCAGTTAGGGCAGTACAAAGATGCATTGGAGTTTATTCAAAAAGAATCAGCCGTACACCAAACGCAAAATCGTATTCTATTTGATCAGATATTAGATTCCAAAGTTCAAGCAATATTGCTTGGGAAGATTGGAAAAGCATCTGAAAAGAAAATTCATTTTTCGGTTGATTCGGAGAGTACACTCGATACGCTCCCAGAACATATTGAAATTTCTCATCTCATTATCATTATTGGGAACTTAATTGATAATGCATTTGAAGCCGTGAGTCAGCGGTCTAAAAAAGAAGTGTCGTTTTTTATTACCGATATTGGTCATGATTTAATTATTGAAGTGATGGATAACGGACCCGGTATATCAGAAGAAGTACTAAATCAAATTTTCACAAAAGGGTTTTCAACCAAAGGTACAGACAGAGGGTACGGACTGGCAAATATAAAGAAAATGGTAGATGAACTTGGAGGATCTATTGAAGTGTATAATCAGCCAGAAGGAGGAGCCATTTTTTCAGTTTACCTTCCAAAAAACTGAATCATGAGAAGTAAGGGGAGAGTCGAAATGTTACGAGTCGCAATTGCAGAAGACGATTTTCGAATTGCTCAAGTTCAAGAGCGATTTTTATTAGAAGTAGATGGTGTAGAAGTCGTAGGCAAAGCGTTGAATGCAAAAGAGACGCTTGAAATGCTAAAGGAGAAGAAAGTTGATTTACTTCTTTTAGACATCTATATGCCAGATGAAATGGGAACAGATTTACTCCCAAAAATCAGAGCCCAGTTTCCACAAGTTGACGTTATCGTGGTAACGGCTGCAACAGAAAAAAACATTGTAGAAATCTGTTTGAGAAACGGCGTCGTTAATTATTTGATTAAGCCGGTTATGATGGAATCCTTCATTAATGCTATTAAACAGTATCAAGAGAAAAAGGAACTGTTTAGTACGCATGAAGAAGTTGATCAATCATTTATTGATGCGTACTTTGGACATGTCAGAACAAAGCCAAAAGCGGATAAATCTCTTCCTTCAGGTATTGATGGTATCACATTACAAAAGTCAAAAGACATTTTAAAAAGCATCAAAGGAATTACGATCGAAGAGATGGGGCAACACATGGGAGTATCTAGAACGACAGCTAGACGATATTTAGAGTATCTAGTATCAACCGGTGAATGTCACGTTGAATATGATTATGGGATTATTGGAAGACCGGAGCGCAAGTACTATTTAGCGTAGCATTAGCCTTGAAGGATGGTATATATGATCAAAAAGCTCATGATAGTGTTTATAAGTGCATTGCTTGTTAGCTGTTCTACTCCCTCTAAAAAAGACCGCATTAGTATGGAAAAAATTGAAATTGTGGCAGCCGGTGCAAAAGGCGGAGGAGCAGATGCAACAGTAAGAGCCATTCAACAAGTGCTAACGGAAAAGAAGATTGTGAAGGTACCCGTTTCTGTTAGTAATAAAATAGGTGGGCAAGGTGAAGAAGGATGGAAATATATTAAACAGAGAAAAGAAGGAAATATTGTTTCCGGGAATTCCAGTTTGCTGATTACAAATAATTTGCTAGGGCAAAGTCAATTAACCTATAAAGACTTTACTCCGCTCGCTATTTTAACATCTGAATGGGAGGTCATCGTAGTTCCTGTTAACTCTCCTATATACAATTTAAAACAGCTCATACGCACGTTAAATCAAAGTGAATCCAGTATGAAAGTGGGAATATCACCTCGATTAGGAAACGACGATCATTTATCGTTCATGCAGCTAAATAAAAAAGCAGGCGTAGACTCTTCCAAGCTTGAGTTTTTCGTTTATAACAGCAGTCATAAAGTAATTGATGCGCTCGTTCATCATCAGCTAGATGTAGCACCCATGTCATTATCAGAAGTAAAAAAGCAGTATGAACAAGGGCAGGTAAGGATACTCGCCGTTTCTTCTCCTAAAAGGCTAGAAGAGCTAAAAGAGATACCGACGTGGAAAGAAGCGGGAATTGACGTAACGTTTAGCCATTGGAGAGGTCTAATGGGACCGCCTAATATGACCAAAGAACAGGTAGCATATTGGAATAAGGCCGTGTATGAAATGGTTCATACAAAAGAATGGGAACAGCTTCTTAAAGATAATGATTTAACCTCTTTTTATAAAAATAGCAGCGGTGCTAAAGTCTTTCTTGAGCAGCAAAGCAAGCTGTATTCTGACTTAATGGGCGGAGCAAATGATGAATAAATACAATAGAAAAAGGTTGGGACAAAAGGATTTTAGATGGAGTGAAAAACGAACCATTGATTAAAGTTTTTAATTCTTGGTTCGTTTTTTTGTTGTGGTAAGTGTAGTTTCATCTGTTTCGTTCCTTCTAGCAGTTGATTGGAGAGCAAGACGAAGACTCCTGCGGGAAAAGCGGAACAGGCGAGACCCCACAGGAGCGTGAGCGACGAGGAGGCTCACCGGCCGCCCGCGGAAAGCGAAGTCTTGCACGGAAATCAACTGCGGTGTCTTAAGCAGTTCCGCTCATATACCCCATTTGTTCGTCTTTAGAATTAGATTCATTTCGGTATGTCTCAACCTTTTTCTGTCAGTGTACATCTTTTAAATCCAAGTTTTGAATGAACTCAATAAAAGCTTTTACAATGTTAATTTTTAAGGAGTCCTCATGATAAAACATCCATGTGCTGCGCGTTAAAGGTACTTGATCTTTAGTTTTTAACGTGTATCTGTAAATCTCTGCAGCATCGTCAAGCAGCATACTCGGCAAAATCGCATAGCCCAGTCCGTTTACAACCATCTTTTTACATGTTTCTGCTTTATCTACTTCAATGCTGACAAGGGGAGGCTGAGAGTAATTTTCAGCCCACCAGTTATCAACGGATGTTTTTAAAAAACGATCTTGATGATAATCAATTCGAGGTAGATTGGGAAGATTGTTTATGTCGACAGGCTGTGCAGACGCAATGCAAATTGTTTCTTTAAAAAGCAGCTCTTTTTGATCTTGCCAGTTATAATCACCTTTTACAAACGCAATATGAACATCGTGCTTATAAAGCAGATGAGCCATGTCGCTGCTCCATCCGGTTGTGACTTTGAATTCAACATCAGGAAATCGCTCTTTAAATAAACGCAATAGCCCAGGGAGCTTGTAGTCAGTGAAAAAGTTAGACACGCCTAGACGTAAAGTTCCGGTTAATTGATCATCCATGTTTAACACATTTTCTTTTATTTTTTGAACCGTAAGCAGCATTTCTTCTGCGCACTTCACTAAATATTCTCCCTGCGGTGTAAACTGAACTCCGCGGCGCCCTCTATTTACAATCTGAACATGAAATTCCTTCTCCATCTGCTGCAGTCTATGCGTAAGCGCAGGCTGAGATATAAATAGCTCCTTGGCTGCTTTTGTAATGTTTTTCTCACGGTACAATACTTGTAGAATAAGCCAATCTCGATCGTCCATACTACCCCTCCAGGAATAAAAAAAATGAATGGTTTATAATAAAATTTCGATATTTTAATTATTTCTAAAATTATACTATAGTTAAGAAGAGAAATGTTCGGTGTAAGAAAGAAAAGCCTTGTAGAAGGAAGGAAGTAGGTATGAACGCAAGAGTTGTTTTTTTACAATCTATATTTTTTATTCTATTAACAAGCGTGGGAGGATTTCTTTTATCGTTAACAGGTTTATCCATTGGCTGGATGCTTGGGACTCTCATTTTAGCTGCTATTCTAGCTTTTCGAAAGCCGCGTTTTTTATCTCAAACAAGCAAAAAAGGCATTCCAAAATATTGGCTGTACGCTGGACAGTGCATTTTAGGGATTGAATTAGGTCAAAAGATTAACTTATCTGTGGTGACTACGTTTCAATCTCACTGGTCCACCATTACGATTATGCTTTTGCTGTCCGTTGTTTTTTCTCTTTTATCCGGTTATTTGCTATGGAAGTTCAGTTCCACAGACTTATTAACAAGCTTTTTCGGTACGACTCCGGGTGGAATGAGCGCCATGCCAGGCATGGCTGAAGAAGTAGGAGCCAATACGGCAGTTGTAAGCATCATTCAAACGATGCGCGTGTTTTTAGTTGTGCTTGCTGTTCCTTTATTTGTAGTCTATTGGGGAAGTAATACAGGACGGCATGCAGTGTCCGTTACCCCGAGTGTTTTTGAGTGGGGATCACTGTTGTGGACAGGCGTTTTAATTGTTACAGCAGTAGTCGGCTATTATATAGGGAAAAAACTAAAATTTCCTGCTCCTTGGTTAGTAGGAGGAAT
Organism: Priestia sp. USM5; assembly: GCF_058323215.1. Classification (NCBI taxonomy): domain Bacteria; kingdom Bacillati; phylum Bacillota; class Bacilli; order Caryophanales; family Bacillaceae; genus Priestia; species Priestia sp. USM5. Next base: position 3,791,314 of record NZ_JBSGKN010000001.1, on the reverse strand, counting down.
GCTTACTGTTGCAATTGTTCAAACAGCTGCTTCATCGTACGTGGGGTATAATCTTCAAGCATACTGGCCTCATTCTGTGATGATTTTATCGCAAATTTTTATTGCTTCAAGCATTGGTTCTCGCTTTCATAAGGAAATGTTCATTGGCGTAAAAAAAATTATGGTTGTGGCGCTTATTAATACAATTGGTTTAATCGCCGCCATGTTTGTATGTGCACTATTCGTTTCCAAAATAACTGGAATTGAGCTTATCACGTCTATTTTAGCGTTTGCTCCTGGAGGCATTGCAGAAATGGCGACTACATCCATTGTACTGCAGGCTGATTCGACGTTAGTAGTAGCGGTCCAAGTGCTTCGTATTTTAACAATTTGGCTGCTTCTGCCTCCGCTGTTTCGCATGTTTCATCAGTGGGGAGAAAGAAAAAGAATACATTCACACGTTTCATAATAAATATGTGAATGCACTAGGTAGAGTAAGAGAGAGTTTTAAAGAGGGAAATGGGGGGAGAATAGATGAGTAATAAAGAAATGGTGGTCAGTCAGTTCGGGGGGAATGCCGGAAAGTATGTCAAAAGTAAAGGTCATGCAAAAGGCAAAGATTTAGCGGTTTTAGCGGAAATTGCTGAAGAAAATAGAGGAGGAAAGCTGCTTGATGTAGCGACAGGAGGAGGACACGTGGCAAATAAGCTAGCACCTGTCTTTCAAGAAGTAACGGCTTTTGACTTAACTCCTCAAATGTTGCAAAGTGCTGAAGGCTTCATTAAAGGAAATGGTCATGAAAATGTATCGTTTGTTCAAGGAGATGCTGAGGATATGCCATTTCAAGATGACGAGTTTGATACGGTAACGTGCAGAATTGCACCGCACCATTTTCCTAATATTAAACAGTTCATCAAAGAGGTATACCGAGTGTTAAAGCCAGGAGGACAGTTCTTGCTCATTGATAATGTAGCACCGGAAGTGAATGCTTATGACGAGTTTTATAATCGAGTTGAAAAGACAAGAGATCCAAGCCATTATCGTGCTTATAAAAAAACAGAGTGGCTTTCTATGCTTGAAATGCAAGGATTCCGTACAGAAGTGCTGACAACTTTTCCAAAGCGCTTTTTATTTGATGACTGGTGTGCGATGATGAATGTTCCCCAAGAGACAAAGCGTGAGCTTACTCAATATATGCTGAATGTACCAAGCGGATTTAAACAGTTTTTCGAAATCAAAACGAATCAACAGGGAATTGAATCGTTTCAAGGAGAAGCAATCTTTGTAGCGTGCTACAAACATAAATAAAAAGAAGCCAACTCCGGTGAGTTGGCTTCTTTTTTTACTTATGCTCGTTGGTTTGAACGATTTCCAAAATATTGCGTAATACGGTCTAAAATAATTGCTAAAATAACGATTGAAATTCCAGCTTCAAAGCCCGTGCCGACTTCAAGTCGAGAAACTGCACGATATACTTCTGCACCAAGTCCCGGAGCACCTACAAGAGAGGCAATAACGACCATTGAAAGAGATAGCATGATGCTTTGGTTAATTCCTGCCATAATTGTTTTTGTAGCTAATGGAAGCTGTACTTTAAATAATTTTTGTTTTGTTGTTGAACCGTAGGCATTTGCTGCTTCTACTAAGTCAGCGGGTACTTCACGAATACCTAGGTTCGTTAAGCGAATCGTTGGAGGCATTGCAAAGATAACAGATGAGATAACACCTGGTACCACACCAATTCCAAAGAAGAAAAGTGCTGGAATCAAATACACAAATGCCGGCATCGTTTGCATAAAGTCTAAGATTGGCGTAATAATCCGAGCTGTCTTTTCGCTTTGAGATGCCCAAATGCCTAGCGGGATTCCTACTATAATTGAAATTAATACGCTTGTTAAAACGAGGGCTAGTGTGTCCATTGTTTCTTGCCAGTAGCCAAGATTAAGAATAAATAATAGACCAATCATCGATAAAATAGTAAATGACCATTTTTTACTTGAAAACCAAGCAATGATTCCGACAATTAAGATTAAAATTAATGCTGGTGGAAAGGTTAGCACTAGTACAATAAAACTTACAATACCATCGACAATAGCTGAAATAACATCAAAAAACCCTTTGATATTATCATTTAAAAACGTGACAAAATGGTCAATCCAATTGCCAACGGGAATTTTAGGAATACTATTCATTTACGTTCACCTCATTACTATCAGTACCGGCAAGTGCTTCAATCACTCGCTCTTTTTTAATGATGCCGCGCAGACGATGGTTTTCATCTACAACCGGTAGCGGGAAACGGCTGATAACCATTTTGTCGTACAAGTTTTCTAGTAGCGTATCTGTCGTAACAGTCGGAATATCCGTATCTAATACGTCTGCTGTCAGTTTATCTTGTTTAATAGCGCGGCTGATATCATCTGCCGTTACAACTCCTAGAAGAGTTTTTTTCTTGTCTACGACGTAGATGCTTGAATAACCAGCTTCTTGCATAATTTTAAGAGCCACGCGCGGACCACGGTCTACGGTAATGGATTCGGCACGATTCATCACGCTTTCAGCTGTGTATACTTTAGCTACATTAACGTCTTCGACAAAGCGCTCTACATAATCATTGGCAGGGTTTGTCATAATTTCTTCAGGTGTTCCTACTTGAACAACACTGCCGTCTTTCATTAAAACGATGCGATCTCCGATTCGAAGAGCTTCATCAAGATCATGGGTAATAAAAATGATTGTTCGCTCCATTTTTTCTTGAAGCTCCAGCAAAAAATCTTGCATGTCTTTACGAATAAGCGGATCTAGTGCACTGAATGCCTCATCCATTAATAAAATGTCAGGGTCATTGGCAAGTGCTCGAGCTAGTCCGACGCGCTGCTGCATACCGCCGCTCAGTTCACCGGGATATTGATTTTCGTATCCTTTTAAACCTACTAATTCAAGCGCTTCTTTTGCTTTCTTTTCGCGTTCGGCTTTTGGTGTACCTTGAACTTCTAATCCGTATTCTGTGTTATCAAGAACCGTACGGTGAGGGAATAAAGCAAAGTTTTGGAAAACCATGCTCATTTTTTTTCGGCGCATGTCGCGAAGTTCCTCTTTGTTCATTTTTACTACATCGTCACCGTCTAAAATAAGAGATCCAGATGTTGGTTCAACAAGGCGGTTAAACATGCGAACTAAAGTGGATTTACCGCTTCCAGACAGGCCCATAATGACGAAGATTTCACCGGATTTGATTTCGAAGTTTGCTTGATTAACTCCAATTGTCATTCCTGTTTCTTCTAGAATTTCTTTTTTTGTTTTTCCTTTTTGAAGTAAATCAATCGCTTTTGACGGATTCTTACCAAACACTTTGGTTATATTTTGTACTTTTAATTTTACGTGTTCCATATGTCCACCTCAATTGTTGTTTTCTTTTACGTTCATTACTTTTTCGTCCAACTATCGATTAACTTTTTATGTTTTTTTACCCATTTCTGTGCTGCTTCTTCAGGGTTTGAAGATTTTTCAACTTGTGACAGAAGAGGACTGATTAATTTATCGTTCATCTGTGCATTATTCATCCATTTTATGACTTGAGGATTTGTCTTTTTAAATTCCTTGCTTGTCATTGTGTAAATGTTGTCAGGGTCTCCAAACGAGTTTTTAGGATCTTCTAAATATTTGATGTCAAAGTCTGCAAAAGCCCAGTGAGGATTCCACATAGTAACAACAATTGGTTTTTTTGCCTCATAGGCTTTGCGCAGTTCACTGAGCATAGCTGCCTCAGACGATTTTACAAGCGTATAGCTTTTAAGGTTATAATCTTTTAACGCTTGTTCGGCTAATCCGTTAATGCTGGAGCCTGGGTCAATTCCAATAACTTTGTTATCGACATCAGAAGCAACCTTAGCAAGGTCTTCTGTTGTGTTCACGTCTTTCATATAGGCGGGAACCGCAAATCCTAAGCGCGCATTTTTAAGCCAAGGGTCTTCAATGTTTACTTGATCTTTATACTTTTTGTAAAAAGGCGCATCTGTTGTAGGAAGCCATGGTGCAAACGAAATATCAATGTCGTTATTAGCTGTTCCTACCCAAACACCGGCTTTCTCTAAGAAAACAGTTCTAACCTTATAACCTCGATCTTCTAAAATCTGTTTCCATACGTACGTGTAGGCAATGTTTTCAGTATAGTTATTCATGCCGATGGTAATGGTTTTTTTATCTTTAAAGGCGCCATTACCGTTGCCGCAAGCTGAAGTAATAACTAGAAGAAAACAAATCATGCTGATTAAAAATAGTTTCTTCATGCAATGTAACTCCTTTATAAAGTTTTAAATCAATATGACTGATATGTAGAACGGATGCTAAACACAACGAAGTGTATACCCGGTTTTTTTAGGTGGTAAACATAAAAAATATAAAATGTGAAATAGAGTGGGTGATTTTTCGGCGTTATAAAGTTATTTTTAGCTAAAAATGTACATCGTAGTTAAGAGAAAATATGGGAAATAAATGGATAAAATAAGTGACTGTAGAATCAGTCTTACATGTTATCACTCTTTTTTTTACTCCGTCAACTTCAAGTCAAGAGTAATTCGGCAATTGAGCCGTATAAACCGATACGAAAAAATATCTTTTTAATAAAGTTATTTTTTAGGAAGAATAGGTGATTAAAGAGCTTTGCATCAGCTTTTACCTTGAATTGTAAAAGGAAGAAAGATAACAGTGAGACATATAAGAAACGTGAGAGGAAATTGATAAAATAAAAAAATATTTTTGAAGCCAGCATACGGATAAATTTTTGATTGAATTTAAAGATTCAGAAAATTTTATCTTGCATAATTTCAACTTCTTATAGTAAAATGAATGAAAGTCATTCATTTTATAGGTGGAGGGAAAAAGTTGGTTACAAGCACAAGTGAAAAATACGATAAGATTTTACAGGCAGCGATTGAAGTCATATCTGAAAAAGGACTTGATAAAACATCAATTTCAGACATTGTAAAGCGTGCAGGCGTAGCACAAGGGACTTTTTATCTTTATTTCAGATCTAAAAATGCTCTTGTTCCGGCTATTGCAGAAAACTTACTTTCTTTGTCACTTGAAAAAATCAAAGAACGAGCTAAAACAGCAACGGATTTTTTAAGTACATTAGAGGTAATGATTGACGAAACGTATAAAACAACAGATGAATATAGGGATGTTCTTGTTTTATGCTATTCAGGGCTCGCTTTTGACTATTCATTAGAAACATGGGAAGCTATTTATTTACCTTATTACAACTGGTTTGAAGAGGTATTAAATCAGGCTGTTAGAAAGGAAGAAGTCATCAAGCAGCTTAACGTTAAATGGACAGCTAAGACGATGATTAATTTGATTGAAAATGCTGCTGAACTTTTTTATATCGGGCGAGAGCAAGATGTCACACTTGAGCAATCAAAGGAAGAACTTTTTCAATTCTTAAAGCGTTCTCTTGTGCCATCCGTGTAATATTAGCACTGCTGATATTACATCTACTAAAATGACTGACATTCATTCAAAATATACAATTAATTATCAGAATTATAAGTTTTTTAAGGTTTAAAATGACTGACAATCAGTCGTTATTCGATAAGGAGGTATTTTATGGATCGTACAGCCGTTAAAACTTTAACCTTGAATATGTACATAAACGGAGAGTGGAGAAAAGCAGAGAAGCAGCGCTCTACTGTTAATCCAGCGACAGGTGAAGTGATTGGATATGCTGCAGAAGGCAGCACAGAAGATATGAAAGCAGCAATTGAAGCAGCACGAGAAGCCTTTGACAACGGAATTTGGTCTGAGACTTCTGCATCTGACAGAGCAGCCATCTTATTCAAGATTGCCGATAAGCTTGAGGAAGCGAAAGAAGAACTAGCAGCATTAGAAACAATGGATAACGGAAAGCCCTATCGTGAAGCTGAGGCTGATGTGGAAGATGCAGCTGCTTGTTTTAGGTATTACGCTGGGTTAATTACAAAGCCAGACGGTCAAACGTACAGCGTTCCTGCACCTATGCAAGCAATGGTTATAAAAGAACCAATCGGCGTGTGCGGATTGATTGTACCTTGGAATTATCCGCTATTAATGAGCGTGTGGAAAATTGCACCTGCTTTAGCTGCAGGAAATACGATTGTATTTAAACCTTCTGAAGTGACACCAGTTACTCCTACAAAACTTTTTGAGATCTTAGAAAGCGTAGGATTGCCAAAAGGAGTGGCAAACCTTGTTATGGGAGCCGGAGATACTGTGGGAAATACGCTTATTCAAGATAAGCGTGTTGATAAGATTTCTTTTACAGGCGGAACGGTAACTGGAAAACACATTATGCGTCAAGCAGCAGAAAATGTAACGAAGGTATCTTTAGAACTTGGAGGAAAGTCACCGAACATTATATTTGCTGACGCTGATTTTGAAACAGCTGTAGATTATGCCTTGTTTGGAATTTTTGCAGGGAGCGGCCAAATTTGCGCTGCAGGTTCTCGTATTTTAGTAGAAGAAAGCATTGCTGAGCGATTTATCGAACGTTTTGCAGAACGTGCTCAAAAAATTAAAGTAGGAAATGGAATGGACCAAGAGATTGAAATGGGTCCTCTTGTAAGTGAAGAACATATGAAAAAAGTATTAAAGTACATCGAAATTGGAAAGCAAGAAGGCGCCCGCCTTGTATGTGGAGGCAATCGAATCACCAGCAGTGGATTGGAAAAAGGATTCTTTGTAGAACCTACGGTTTTTAGTAGCGTTACGTCAAATATGAAAATTGTGCAAGATGAAATCTTTGGGCCCGTGGTTGTTATTCAAACGTTTAAAGATGAAAAAGAAGCTATTAAGCTTGCAAATGATACGGAATATGGTTTGGCAGGCAGCGTGTTTACAACTGACGGTGCAAAAGCTCTTCGGGTGATTAAAAAGCTGCGTGTGGGCATCACTTGGGTAAACACGTATCATTTTACGTTTAACGAAGCACCTTGGGGCGGATATAAGCAGAGCGGAATTGGCCGAGGACTGGGCACGTTTGGATTGGAAGAATTTCAAGAAGTAAAACAAATTAATATTAATTTACAAGTAGAGCCAATCGGCTGGTTTAAAAATTAAAAAGTAGAGAAGGAGCGATATTAAAATGAATACAGTGACGAAAAATCAAGAGGTAAACAAAGCATATGGTGAAGTAAACGAATACATCAACAAAGTGCTGGGACTTATTGAAAAAAGCGAAGTGTCAGCTGAAGAAGCACAGTGGATTACGAAAGAAACAGTAGACGGATTTCGCGAGCATGTCAACCCAGGCTTTTTAGAATATCGTAAAACAGTAACGGTGGATACGCAGTTTGCAGCTGTTGAATGGTCAGATGAAGGTTCTTGTTTTACGGATGTAAACGGTAAAAAATACATTGATTGTTTGGGCGGGTTTGGAATTTATAACGTGGGACACCGTCATCCTAAAGTAGTCAAAGCTGTTCAAGATCAGCTTCAGCGTCAAGCCCTTCATAGCCAAGACTTATTAGATCCACTTCGTGCGATGCTTGCTAAAATTTTAGCAGATATTACACCGGGGGATTTGAAGTATTCCTTTTTCACAAACAGCGGAACAGAAAGTGTAGAAGCCGCTTTAAAACTAGCGAAAATGTATAGTGATCGAACAACGTTTATTTCCACAACACGTTCTTTTCATGGAAAAAGTCTAGGTTCTTTATCAGGTACGGCAAAAGGAATGTTCCGTAAACCATTTCTGCCGTTAATTCCAGGTTTCCGTCATGTACCGTTTGGTGATATTGACATGATGCGCAAAACATTTGAAACGTGCGCGCTTGTAGGGGAAGATGTGGCAGCTGTTTTGTTAGAACCAATTCAAGGAGAAGGGGGCATTATTCTTCCTCCTGAAAATTATTTAAAAGAAGTGCGTGCACTATGTGATGAGTACGACGCTATCTTAATTTTTGATGAAGTTCAAACAGGCATGGGACGTACCGGTGAAATGTTTGCATCAGAATTATACGATGTTGTACCCGATATTTTATGTCTTGCTAAAGCGTTTGGAGGAGGAGTTATGCCTGCTGGCGCGGTTGTAGCAAAAGAAAAAGTGTTTTCAAGCTTCTTTGATAATCCGTTTATGCACACAACAACGTTTGGAGGCAACCCGCTTGCCTGCGCAGCGGCTATTGCAACTATTAACGTGTTGATTGAAGAACAGCTGCCAAACCGTGCAAAAGAGCTAGGAGAATATTTCCTTGCTGGTTTAAAGAAAGCTGCTGAAAACCATGGAGATAAAGTACTTGAAATCAGAGGGCAAGGCTTAATGATTGGAATTGAGTTCCACCAAGATGAAATTGGCTACGCGCTTTCTAAGGGAATGTTTGATGAAGGAATTCTAGTAGCTGGGACGCTTGTAAACTCTAAAACAATTCGTATTGAGCCACCGTTGACTATTGCAGCTGAAGAAGTAGATCAAGTCATTTCTACATTTGAAAAAGTATTAAATGAGCTGAACCACCAATAAATGTAACAAGGAGCAATGAATATGAGTCGTCAAACGTTTCTTATTCCTGTATTGCTTTCAATGATTTTAGTAGTGGAAATGCCTAGCGACTAACTGAAATCATTGAAACGGAGGAGTAAATTATGAAATATCCATTGTCCCCAGATGTCAAACCAGAGTTTTGTACAACGGGCTCATTTATGAGGCTGCCAGCGGAAAGAGAAAATGCAAAAGTAGGGCTAGTAGGAATGCCGTTTGATACGGCAGCATCTTTCAGAGTAGGTGCACGCTTTGCACCTCAAGCCATTCGTCAAGCTTCCATGACGCTGTTTCCTTATCACCCGGTACACGACGTATACCCATTTGATGATACAAATGCCATTGATATTGGTGATGTGCCGGTTATTCCGCACAATATTCACAGAAGCTATGAATTGATGGAAGAAGCGGTAGGAGCTCTTATGGATAGAGGAATCGTTCCAATTGGAATCGGAGGAGATCATTCTGTTACTTTAGCAAGCCTTCGTGCTGCTGCTAAAAGATATGGCCCAGTGGCTATGATTCATTTTGATTCTCATACAGATACGTGGGATACGTATTATGATGAAAAATATTGGCACGGATCTCCTTTTATACGCGCATATGAAGAAGGGCTAGTAGATCCGAAGAAAGTTTTTCAAATTGGTATTCGCGGAACATTAAATCATCCGGGAGATGTTCAAGAAAGCAAAGATCTCGGTTACCATGTAGTAACGGCAAGAGAGCTTGAACATCAAGGGTTTTCATTGATTTTGGAGCAAATGAAGACAGCGATTGGAGATACCCCGTGCTTTTTAACATTTGATATTGATTTTGTTGACCCTTCGTGTGCACCGGGAACGGGAACGCTTGAAGTAGGCGGATTCAGCAGCAGAGAAACGCTGCAAATGATCCGTTCTCTGACGGGATTTAACTATGTTGGATTCGACTTGGTAGAAGTGCTGCCCGCTTATGATCCAACGCAGATAACCTCTTTGCTTGCAGCTACAATCATTCATGATTTTGCTAGTTTAGTTGCAGTGAAAACGAAAAGAGAGTCATTGGATACGATGATTAAATAACAGTTTGTAAGCAGAAATCCCTCTTATTCAGAGGGTATTTCTGCGTGGATATAGCAGGAGATTAGGAATATATAGCTATTTAAAATAAAGCGCTTTCATAATATGATAAAAGAAAAAGATAGTTTGTTAGCAACCCTTACCAACTTAAAGAAATAAATCATATATTTGCTTATAGTAAATGTAACAACTCTTTATATAAAAATGAATGAAAGTCATTCATTTTTATATAAAGAAATTAAATCATATGCATTTATGGGTTAAATTGTCAGAATGTTCTTAATAAAGTGAAGGGGGAAGATAAATGAAACATGAAACAGTAACATTAAAAAGGTCGTTGAAATTATGGCAGATTGTATTAATGGGGATCGGATATATGACTCCGATGGTAGTGTTTGATACGTTTGGGATTGCGTCTGATATGACGAATGGACACGTTCCCACATCTTATATCATAGCCCTTGTCGGGATGCTTCTCACGGCAGTAAGCTACAAAAAGATGATTCAAGTGTTTCCAAATGCAGGCTCAGCCTATACATATACGCAAAAGACAATCAATCCACATTTAGGGTTCCTAGTTGGCTGGTCTGCACTAATGGATTATCTCTTTTTACCGATGGTTAACGCACTTATTTTTCAAATTTATTTATCATCTATTTTTCCTTCGGTACCATCGTGGATTTGGGTTGTCAGTTTCGTCATTATCGTTACGCTGCTAAATTTACGAAGCGTTAATTTCACCGCCAATTTCAATACGTTTCTTGTTGTATTTCAAATGACGATTTTAGTATTGTTTGTTGCTGTTTCAATCAAAGCGTTGCTAGGCGGAATGGGGGAAGGAACCCTTTTTTCTATGAAGCCTTTTTTTAATCAGAACATGACGTCATCAGGGCTAATAGCGGGAGCGACACTTATGTGTTTTTCCTATTTAGGGTTTGATGCAGTGGCCATGTTATCAGAAGAAACGCCCAATCCTAAAAAAACGATTCCGCGAGCTATTTTTTTAGTTGCGTTAATTGGAGGAGTCATGTTTACCGTGACATCTTATTTTATCCAAGCGGTTTTTCCAACGTTAGAAGGATTCAAGCATCCAGACGCTGCAGCTCCTGAAATTGCTATGTATGTGAGCGGCACGCTGTTTCAAATTGTCTTTTTAGCTGGAGGAATTGCAGGAACATTATCATCAGGCATGTCATCGCATGCAAGCGTTTCACGTTTATTATACGTAATGGGACGGGATCGAATTTTACCTCAGTCATTTTTTGGTTATGTTCATCCTAAGCTGCGCACTCCCTCGCGAAATATTGTATTGGTCGGAGTTGTATCAGCAACTGCCATTTTCTTCAGTCTGGCAACGGCTACTTCATTTATTAATTTTGGAGCACTCATTGCGTTTTCTTTTGTTAATATTTCGGTTATCGCGCACTATGCTGTTCATCAAAAGCAGCACCGGTCGGCTAAGGGATTTTTGTCATACATTGTTATGCCACTATTAGGAGCAGCAGCGATTGGCGTTTTATGGCTTAACTTGGAGCGCAATTCATTTTTACTTGGGATTGGCTGGGCGATTGCTGGTTTAGTTTATTTGGTGTATGCAACGAAAGGTTTTAGAAGGCAGCTGTCTTCCATTGAGTTTAAGGAAACAGAAGAAATGTCACCTTTGATGAAAGTCGGAGAAAAGTAAGGATAGAAACTACCTGTTTAAGCCTATCTTATTAAGGAAGCCACATTTATGGATTACGTATTTTGAACGTGTTACTATGTAAGAACGATAAGATAGAAAAAGGTAGGTAAATTATGATTAAAGCAGTTGTGTTTGATTTTGATGGATTAATTATTGATACAGAATCAGTGTGGTACGAGGTGTACCGCGAAATGTTAGAAGACAGGGGAGTAGATCTACCGATTGCAACGTTTGCTTCTTATGTGGGAACGGATGCTACGGCACTTTACGATTATTTGCTTCAGCAGTTTAACAATGAGTTCACGAAAGAGGAACTGGCTCAAGAATCGTTAAGACGTCATCAAGAAAAAATGAAATCATTAGTAGCCCGAGAAGGTGTAGCAGAGTACTTGGCAGAAGCAAAAGAACTTGGATTAAAAATTGGTTTAGCAAGCAGCTCATATCGCGACTGGGTAACAGCATTTTTAAAAGAGCTAGATTTGCTGCACTATTTTGAAGTCATTCAAACGCGCGATGATGTAGAAAAAGTGAAGCCAGATCCGGCTCTTTACCGAAATGCAATTGAAAAGCTAGGCGTAGAGCCTTCTGAAGCTTTAGCATTTGAAGATTCTTCTAATGGAGCAAAAGCTGCCATGGCAGCAGGCTTGCGCTGTGTGATTGTACCAAATCCGTTAACTAAACATCTGTCATTCGAAAGATATCACTTACATATCGAATCGATGAAAGAGAAAAGTTTAAAAGAAGTGATTCAGTATCTTTGTATTGAAGATTAAAAAGAAAGGACGCTCCTACTGCGTCCTTTCTTTTTTATAGAATGGGTATAACTTTTTTAATTAAAAAATAACGAATCAGCTTGTTTAAATAGATAAAACTGATATAATGATAACGATTATCAGTTTCAAGAGTCAATTATCTACATAAAGATACAAGCAGGAGGAATGACATTTGAATAAGAAAAAAATAGGACTGCTGGCTTTTATTACAATGCTGGCAATCGGAATGCTTATCGGCTGCAGCAGTACGAACAAGGAAAATTCAGCCGATGAAAAAAATGAAAAAACAAGAGTGGTTAAACATGAGCTTGGAGAGACAAAAGTAAAAGAAAATCCAAAGCGAGTAGTTGTATTAGAGTTAGGTTTTATTGATGCATTGTTAGATGCTGGTATTAAACCTGTAGGAGTAGCTGATGATGATAAAGCAGAACAGCTTATTGATAAAGATGTACTAAAAGAAATCAAAGGATACAAATCAGTTGGCACGCGAGCACAGCCTAGCTTGGAGTCGATTAAACTGTTGAAGCCAGATTTGATTATCGCTGATTCAGAACGTCATAAAAATGTATATAAAGAATTATCGAAAATTGCGCCAACAATTGAATTAAAAAATTTAAATGCTAATTACGATGATTTACTAAATACGGAGTTAAAAGTAGGAGAAGCGGTTGGCAAGAAGGCAAAAGTTGAAAAAGTTGTAGAAGAGCATAAGCAAAAAATGAAAGATTTAAAAGCAAAAGCGCCAAAAAATCCGGGCAATGTACTTGTTATCGCTGATGCAAATGGTAATATTAATGCTAGAACTTCAAATTTCTTTACAACGGGTGTTCTTGAGCAATTAGGCTTCAAAAATGCATTAACAGATCCTACAAAAGAGTACAGTGTAAAAATGACAATGGAACAGCTCGTAAAAGCAGATCCAGACAAACTCATTGTTATGCGAAATGAAAAAGGTCATACGCCTTTAGCAAAACAGCCATTATGGAAAGAGCTAAAAGCGGTTAAAAATAATCAAGTGTATGAAGTTGATGTATTTAAATGGTCTCTTCGCCGAAGTGTACAAGGTGCAAATGGTATTGCAGATGAAGCAGAAAAGTTATTATTTGAAGGCAAATAATAACGAAGAAAAGAACAATCCAGCGGGGTTGTTTTTTTCTTTTTATTGAACTTTCAAATGGAAGGAGGCGCAGTCTACTATGAAAGCTGTTCACGGTTTATCCAAAAGAAACAAATCTCCACTTCGCATAATAGCTATTTTTCTTGCTGTTATCATTCTTTTACTGATTTCTATGTTTTTATCTATTTCCATCGGTTCTATACATATTTCTTTTGGGACGATTAAGCAAGCTTTACTAGATTTTGACGGATCAAAAGAACAATCGATTATTCAAACTGTCCGCCTGCCTCGCTTATTGGTCACGGCATTTGTTGGTGCTAATTTGGCTGTCGCCGGAGCGTTGATGCAAGCATTAACTAGAAACCCATTAGCTTCTCCTGGTATTTTTGGTATTAATGCCGGGGCATCAGCGGCAATGGTATTTTTAACGGTTTTAGTGCCAGGTGTAAGCATGATTGGCGGGGTGTTTGGAGCATTTTTAGGAGGCGCCTTTGCTGCTGTTATTGTCTACGTCATGAGTTCGTTGATTAAAGGAGGAGACAGCGATGTAAAGCTTGCTTTAACGGGTGTCGCTATACAAGGTATGCTTATGTCTCTTACACAAACGCTGCTAATTTTTAATGAAAGCAAAACAGAAGGCGTTATGTTCTGGCTCACCGGCTCAGTTATTGGGCGGGACTGGGGACATGTTCACGTGTTGCTTCCTTTTAGCATTGTAGGTCTGCTTGTTGCGTTTGGTCTGGGAAGAGCGTCTTCTTTGCTATCTTTAGGAGATGATGTAGCTAGAGGACTCGGGCAGCGAGTCTTTGCCATTAGAGCGTTCACTGCAGTTGTTGTGATTGTATTAGCAGGTGTTTCAGTGGCGATTGCGGGTCCCATTGGCTTTGTAGGGCTTGTTGTTCCCCATATGGTGCGTTATTTAATAGGTGTAGATTACCGAGTTGTTTTGCCAATGAGCGCGCTGCTTGGAGCATCTTTACTGCTATTAGCAGACGTATTGTCGCGATTTATTACATACCCGTATGAGACCCCTGTAGGTGCAGTAACAGCATTGCTTGGAACACCGTACTTTATTTACTTAGCGAGACGCAAAAAAACAGAAAGGAAGGCATGAGTATATATGCAGACTGTCAATAAAACAAAAAAGCAGCCATCTCGATTCAAGTCTGTCGGCCTGTTTATCATTCTTTCTGTCTTAATTATAGCGCTGAGCGTGATAAGCCTTAGCTTAGGAGACATTAACATACCTCCTTTAGATATTATTACGTCTTTTATTGGCATTGGCGATCCTGACTTGGCGTCTATTTTGGTAGAATTTCGCCTGCCTCGTATTTTGCTGGCTATTTTAACCGGGATCGGCCTAGCTGTGTCCGGAGTCGTCGTACAGTCTATTATGAGAAATCCGCTCGCTAGTCCAGATACATTAGGTCTTTCAAGCGGATCAGGGTTAGCTGCTGTTGCAGTCACTATTTTACTGCCTTTAGCAAGTCCGTCTGTTTTATCAGTCGCTGCGTTTGCAGGAGGCTCCTTTGTCTTCGTAATCGTCTATTTGCTTGCTTATAAAAAAGGAGTAGAACCTATTCGATTTGCGTTAATAGGTGTAGCGGTCAGCGCTTTTTGTTCATCCGGTATTCACTTGTTAATTTCAAAAGCAAATCCAAACGTAAACGCAGCACTCATTTGGCTGAGCGGCAGCTTATGGGGAAGAACATGGGATCAATTGATTGGTTTACTTCCGTGGGTCGTTATACTAGTACCGCTGATTTGGCTGTTAGCTGCTCGGTTAGATTTAATTCATTTAGGCGATGAAGTGGCTAGGGGGCTAGGGGCTAGAGTAGAGTTAATTCGTCTAGTATTACTAGCAAGCGCAGTGGCAATGACGGCTGCTGTTGTATCGGTTGTTGGCACCATTGGCTTTGTCGGGCTTATTATTCCTCATGTGGCCAAACGGTTAGTGGGACCGAGACATAAACAACTGATTCCTACAGCCGCTTTACTTGGAGCTTTGTTTGTACTAGCGGCAGATTTGATTGGGCGAGGAATTGCTCCTCCGATTGAAATTCCGGCCGGATTAATCATCGGCATTATCGGCGCTCCGTATTTTCTTTATTTACTGTGGAGAGAATCTAAAAAATAAGCTCGCGCTTTAGCGCGAGCTTATTTTTATTCCAAGTGAATTTTGGGAAATGGAATATGCGGAGGCTCTTCTAGCCATCCTTGTTCAATACTTATTCTTGATACTTCTTTGGCATATTCCAAAATTTCAGTCGTGAAGTTTGTATAGTTTAAAGCGAGATCTAAACGGGGGCTTGTTGACATCGCAAGCCCGTAGCCACGTACATTTTCAGTAATCATCGCAGCTAGGTGAAACATCATGAGTTTTTCTGAAAATGGAGGAACAGAAGACTTTTCTACTCCGTAATCCCACTTCATTGTGACCGGTATGTTTTCTACCATTAGCGGTTGTGACAGGGATTCAATATGCTGCTGCACAAGCTCTCTACCCTTTAATAAAAAAGCCTGAATGTCCTGAGAAGGAGCTGTTTGAGCAAACCCTAAAATTAAATCCTTTGCAATTAAGTTCGTCTGTATGCTTGACACGATATGAGAAATTTCAATGACGGTTAACGGCCGCTTTTCATCAAAATAGCTTCCTAAGAAGAGTTCTTTATCGTTCATATCAGACGCATCTGCAATAGGAATGGGAGGCAGTTCTATAAAAATTTGTTTTTCTAACAACAAATCTGTAATCGTTTGGTTAAGCTTTTCTGCTTTTAACAGCAAGCTGCGAAAAAAAGATCGTACATCATTTCTTGCGGCAACATCGACGCCCGTAGTTGCTGACAGCAGAAGGACATTTGAAATATGCTTTAAATAAAGCAAATAAAAAGAATCCGAAAATAATTTTGGAGCTTCAGCGTCAAGGTCTTCTTCTCCGAAACCAAGCGGGATTGGCATATTTTCTTTTAAAAAGATAGCAGTGAGCGCATCACTGTTTTTTGTTGTGATATGCAGTGTACCTTGAATCGCTTTTTGAATCTCTAAATCGTCTACATGACAAAGAAATTGTTTGAGCATACAAGAAATCGCTTTATCGTTCATATATTGCTTCCAAATAACAGCCATCTCAGCGGCTGATAGTGGAGAAAATGATTGATTATTCATAATAAACTCCTCATGCTAAGTAATTAACAAGTTTCTAAAAGGTTACCAACTAGTATAAGTCAAAGGAAGTAAGATAAACACTATAGAAAGTAAAAAAGGTATCAACATTTTACTATAAGAGTAAACGTCATGCATAATTTAAAGGTTCTTTTAGCAAAAGAAGGGCGCAGCCGCTTCTTTCTTGCAAAGCAGAAATAAAACCGAAATAATAAATGAAGAAAGTTAGGCAAGAAAGGAGTTTCATTATATGCCAGAAGGTCCAGAAATTAGACGAGCAGCCGACGAAGTGGAAAAAGCGATTATCGGTCTTCCCGTTCGCGAGATATGGTTTGCTTTTCCATCTTTGCAACATTATGAAGAAGTATTAACAGGAGCTCGTATTGAGAGAGTAGATACAAAAGGAAAAGCTATGCTTATTCGTTTTGACAACGGCTATACCATTTACTCACATAATCAGCTTTATGGAAAATGGTATGTTCGTTCATCTTACAATTATCCATCTACAAACAGACAGCTGCGCCTTGCAATTCATAATGAAAAAAAATCAGCGCTGCTTTATAGCGCTTCTGATATTGAAGTATTGCGTGATGAAGAAGTTCCAGCTCATCCTTTTGTATCAAGGGTTGGTCCTGATATCTTAAGTGAAGAAGTAACGGCAGGTGAGCTTTTAGACCGTTTTTATTCTAAACCATTTTATCGTAGAAAGTGGGCATCGCTGCTGCTAGACCAAAGCTTTATAGCTGGGATTGGCAATTACTTGCGCAGTGAAATCCTATTTGTAGCGGGAATTAACCCTGCAGCTCGTCCCATAGACTGCACGGAAGAACAGCTTAAAAAGGCAGCTGAAGCAACCATTTCTCTTGTAAAACAGTCCTATAAAACAGGTGGCATTACAAATGATGTAAAGCTTGCTGAATCGTTAAAAAAGAAAGGGCAAAAGCGCTCTGCATACCGCCACTGGGTTTTTAACCGTGAAGGAGAAGCTTGTCGAATTGACGGCACGCCTATTCTAAAAGTCCAAGCTGCTTCTAGAAGGCTTTATTACTGTCCTACTTGTCAGAAATAGCAGGATATATTTATTCTGCTATTTTTTTTGATGTGAAAATGAATGACTGTTCATTTTTGTGATATAGTTAAAAAGTAAAGTCATAATCTTAAGGGGAGGGATAAGATGGAATGTAAAGCAGGAGATACATTTACGTGGCAAAGAACGTTTCAAGAGGAAGAAATCATGCAGTTTGCGGAGATGACTGGAGACCGGGGCAAACATCATATAGAACGTGACGAAAAAGGGCGGCTAATGGTACATGGGCTTATGACTGCTAGTATTGGGACAAAGATAGGGGGAGACTTAAACTACATTGCAAGAGAAATGGTGAGTGAATTTCTTCGTCCAGTTTTTGCAGGAGATACAGTTACCTGTGAATGTATATTAACTGAAGTAGAAAAAGCAGATGGTTTTCAAAAAGTGAAAATCAAATCAGTGTATCGAAATCAACAAGGTAAAGAAGTACTGATAGGGACAAGTAATGGAATTATAAGAGATTGAAATAAAAGCGCTAACAAAAAATAAGTTATGAAGGTTGTTAAAAAAGTCACGGATTCGTGACTTTTTTATTGTTCAATTTCCTTCTTTTGTTGGTTACCATTTACATGTAAATATGGTAATTTAGTAAAGTTGAGTTTCACAAATGGTAAAAATGTGTATTTACTAAGTACATAGATTCTTATTTTTGGAAAAATATTTAAAAAGGAGTTTCTTAGATGAAAAAAATAATGAATACCGGCTTAGCACTATCATTCGCTCTATTGCTTTCGGCATGTGGGATGCCGTCTTCAGAGGAATTAACGGGTGACGTGAAAGAAGCACAAGAAAAGGTGAAAAATGTTCAAGTGAAAGTCAATGGGAAAGAAGAAGGATCGTCTGATTACAAAGTCAACGGAGTACAAGAGTTTGATTTTAAAAGTAAAGCAGGTTACATTAACACAAAAATGAACGGCGAAGAATTGAAGATGTATCATGACGGTGATGAAACGTTAGCTGTGGCTGGAGAAGAAAGCACAAAAGTACAGGGAGAAGAAAAAAAGTACGTTAAGGCTTTAATTAATAACGCTAGGGAGCTTCAACAAAATCCAATACGCTACTACCAAAAATATGATAAAAATCTTCCAAATGAATTTGACGTCACCGAAAAAGGCAAAGAGTATGTATTAACATTTAACGGAGACAAAGACAAAAAGCAAAAAATTGTAGCAGGTGATGCTAAAGCTTATTATAAAATAACAAATCAAGGCAGCGATACTGCTGTAGACCTTGACCAAATCAAAGGAAAAGATTTTTCGCTTATTGTGACAATTGATAAAGAAACGAAGCAAATAAAGAAAGTAGTAAAAAATCAGTCGTATTCAGTTAAAGTAGACGGAAAAACAGAAAACTCAAAGTCTAAGCAAACGTATACGTATACATATAACCAATTAGACAATGTAACAAAACCAAAAGTGGAAGCAAAAGCCGCTGCTGCTTCTAATGGTAGCAGCACCGAAACGCCAAGTAAAGAAAAGCAGGCTGCCTATGCCAAGGAAGCGGGACAATACGTGGATGCTTTAATTCAAGCCACTGTTTATCAAAATACAGATCAATTTGTTGCTAAACATCCGAATCAGCAAGATAAGAAACAGGTAAAAGAAAAAGGGGAGTTCCAAAAGAGTTCGTTTGTAAAGTTTTTTGAAACGAATTTTAAAGGGGCTTTATCATCATTGAGCTCAAATATAACCGATGAGCAGTTAAACGAAGTAAGCAGCGCTTTTCTAAAAGCTCTTTCATCTACAAAATATACCATTAAAGATGCAGCGTATAGTGCTGAAGATGGTGCGTACGTCGTACAAGTCGAAATTCAAGGATTTAACGATGCAAGTGTATTAGCGGAAGTCATGACACCACTTGCAGAAAAATATCAGGCGGGTGAGCTGAGTAACGAGCAGTTAGTAAATGAACTTATTGACGGAGTAGCAAAACGCTATCGTGAGCCAGTTGAATTACTTCCGGCAAAAACAGTCCCTGTACACGTCGTAAGAAATGGTGAAAAAGATTACGAAGTTTTAATGCAAGATGAGTATCTGTTAACATTTGCTCAACAATCATAAATAGACATAAAAAAGGATTTCAGCTATATGCCTGAAATCTTTTTTTATGTTGTTTTAAAATATAATTTCAAAAAATAAAATAAATTATTGAAATTATATTTTAAACGAATTATAATAACCATAACTTCACTATATGATGAAAAAGGGGCCGAAAAGATGAATGAACAGCTTACGTTATTAACAACAGAGTCTCAAAACGAGCAGACCATGAAGATAGATACGGCTAGTACAAAAGAAATTTTAAACGTAATGAATAAAGAAGATCAAAAAGTGGCGCTGGCTGTGCAAGAGGTACTTCCAGACGTAGAGGTAGCAGTTGAGTTTGTAAGCGAATCGTTTCAAAAGGAAGGGCGGCTTATTTATGTCGGAGCAGGAACAAGCGGACGGCTGGGAGTATTGGATGCTGTTGAATGCCCGCCTACTTTCAGTACCAATCCCAATCAGGTACAGGGACTGATGGCTGGAGGAGAAAAAGCATTTGTGAAAGCAGTTGAAGGTGCAGAAGATAAAGAAGAATTGGGAGCAGCAGATTTACAAAAAATACATTTAAATGAACGAGACACAGTCATTGGAATTGCTGCAAGCGGACGTACGCCTTATGTGATTGGTGCATTGAAATATGCAAAATCTGTAAAAGCTAAAACAGTGGCGCTGTCTTGCAATGGTAATTCACTTATTGGAAAAGAAGCAGATCATAGCATCGAGGTAGTAGTAGGTCCAGAAGTGCTAACAGGTTCCACAAGGTTAAAAGCAGCAAGCGCTCATAAAATGATTCTCAACATGATTTCTACCGCGGCCATGATTAAAGTAGGAAAAGCATATGAAAATTTAATGATAGATGTTCATGTGAGTAATGAAAAACTTAAGGAACGAGCGATAGGTATTATTTGTAAAATTACAGGTGTTTCTTACGAGCGAGCAAGTCAAACGCTTGAAGAAGCAAATAATGAGGTAAAAACAGCAGTGGTTATGATCAAAACAAATGAAAATTACGACACCGCAAAGATGTTACTGAATAATGCGGGGGGGTATGTGAGAAAAGCGATTGAACATTACGTATAAAGGAGAGAAACGATGTCAACAGGCGGATTAACAATGATTAAAAACACGGTGGCTAAGCTTCCAGATTCGGAGCGGAAAATTGCTGAATATATTTTAAACAACCCGCATACTGTGGTAAACAGTACGGCTGGGGAACTAGGAAGACTAGCGAATGCGAGCAGTGCTGCTGTTATTCGTTTGTGTAAATCTATCGGGGTTAGCGGCTTTCAAGAATTAAAGGTTAGAGTAGCCGGTGATTTAGCTAAAGATACAGAACAAGGATACCGTGATATTGAAACAAATGAAACAATTCAATCTATTGTCAAAAAAACGGCAAGCAACAGCATTCAAAGTCTAAGTGATACGGCTGAGCTTGTGAATTATAAAGAAGTAGAGCGGGCTGTTTTGACGCTGATTGGAGCAAAAAACATTCATTTTTTCGGAATTGGTGCTTCACATATTATTGCTATAGATGCGCAGCAAAAATTTCTTCGAATTAATAAAAATGCGACGGCATTTGCGGATAGCCATTTAGCAGCTACACTCATCGCAAATGCAAGTAAAGACGATGTAGTTGTGGGTATTTCTTTTTCAGGAGAGACTCCTGAAGTAAGCAACGTCTTATCTTTAGCTAAAAATCGCGGAGTAAAGACGATTAGCTTAACTAAGTACGGACAGTCTACCGTTTCGTCTTTAGCAGATATTTGTTTGTATACGTCTTATTCTCAAGAAGCGCCGTTTCGAAGCGCAGCAACATCGTCTCGTTTAGCCCAGCTTTATGTGATTGATGTTTTATTTTTAAGTATTGCAGCGCAGCAGTACGACCAGACGATTGAGTATATTGACAAAACAAGAGATGCCATTCAGTTTTTGAAAGATAAGAAATAAAAAAAGAAAACGATTACAAAAAGGGGATTTTGTGGTCTGTTTCCTCAGTGGCGTATCCATCTAAGAGGAAAATACAAAGGGGGATTAACATGTCTTTAGATAATCATCAATTAGCAAAGGCTGTTTTGGAGATGCTTGGGGGAGCATCCAATATTGAAGCGTATACGCATTGTATGACGCGGCTGCGTGTGACTATAAAAGATGATTCAATTGTTAAAAAGGCAGATATACGAAAACTTGAAGGCGTGCTCGGATTAGTGGAAGAAGAAACGCTGCAAATCATTATTGGGCCGGGCAAAGTGAACAAAGTAACAGAAGAATTTGGAAAGTTAATTGATGAATCCGGCGGTATTAACTTAGAAGATCGTGCAGCACAGCGGAAATCGGAGCTGAAAGAAAAAAATGCAACTCCGTTTAAGCTGTTGCTTCGCCGAATTGCAAGTATTTTTATTCCGTTGATACCTGCTCTTGTAGCATCTGGACTTATTACCGGAGTGACAAAAGCAGCTGTGCAGGCGAAGTGGCTTCCGGCAGATTCACAGATTGCTATTCTTTTAACCGTTATCGGAAGCGGTTTATTTGCCTATCTGGGTATTTTAGTAGGTATTAATGCAGCAAAAGAATTTGGTGGTTCGCCAGCTCTAGGAGGCTTAGCGGGCATTTTAGTCATTAATCCTGCCGTAGCTGATATTAAACTTTTTGGTGAAGCACTTTTGCCGGGGCGTGGGGGCTTAATAGGAGTGCTGCTTGCAGCAATCTTTATGGCCGTGTTAGAAAAACGAGTACGTAAATTTGTCCCACAGTCACTGGATATTATTATTACACCAACCGTTACGGTGTTAATTACAGGAATTATTACGTATGTGGTATTCATGCCAATCGGCGGCTTCATTTCAGATGGAATCACAAAAGGTCTTTTAGGAGTTTTAGAGGTTGGAGGAGTTGTAGCAGGCTTTGTTTTAGGGGCAACGTTTTTGCCGCTCGTTATTACAGGACTGCATCAAGGTCTTACTCCGGTCCATTTAGAGCTTATTAATTCGATTGGAGATGATCCGCTTCTTCCTATACTAGCAATGGGCGGAGCCGGTCAGGTTGGTGCAGCTTTTGCTATTTATATCAAAACAAAGAAAAAACGCTTAAAGCGAGCAATTGGAGGCGCACTTCCTTCAGGGCTGCTCGGAATCGGAGAGCCGCTTATTTTTGGAGTCACACTTCCTTTAGGGCGTCCATTCTTAACCGCTTGTCTTGGAGCAGGAATCGGCGGAGCATTTCAGGCGCACTTCCATATTGCAACTGTAGCAGTGGGAGTATCGGGTTTGCCGCTTACGTTTTTAGTTCATGCGCATCAAATTCTTCTTTATTTACTTGGATTAGTTATTGCTTACGCAGCAGGCTTTATTTGTACCTATTTCTTTGGATTTAACGATGAAATGGCGAGGGAGTTTGAATGATTGGCATTTCATTTTATTTGAACGATAGAGATGCCAAACAAAGATTAGTAGAAGCGAGTGAATGCGGCGTTACACGCGCATTCACTTCACTTCACATTCCAGAGGAAACAGGAGATTTGGCTGAACGTGCAAAAGAATTGCTTCATGTGGCTAGAGATTGTGGAATAAGCGTGTATGCAGACGTATCCAAGCATACTCCTGTTCATTTAGGTATTGAAAGCTTTATGACTCTGTCTTCACTTGGCGTATCTGGTATTAGACTAGACGATGGCTTTAGCGTAGAAGAAACTCTTTCGCTTGCGAATGAATTTTATATTGCTGTTAATGCAAGTACGTTATCCAAACAAGAAATTGAAGCACTCTTATGTGCAGGTCTTCATCATCATCAGCTGCTTGCTTGGCATAATTTTTATCCGCGGCCTGAAACAGGGCTTGAAGAAACGTTTTTTCAACAGCAGACAGATTTATTTAATGAACTTCGTATTCCAGTTTGTGCTTATATTCCTGGAGAAGGCGAAAAGAGAGGACCTATTTATCAAGGACTTCCTACTAGAGAAAAAGACCGTAATAAATGTCCTTTTACCTCTGCAGTAGATTTATACGGATGCGGAGTAACGGAGGTTTATATTGGAGATCCATACGCCAGTTCAAATTTATTAAAACGTTTAGTTCAATATCAAGAAAACCGCATTATTCCGCTACGCATTCGTTCACCTCATATACAGGGAACGTACAGCGTGCGTCCGGATGTATCAAGAGACATTCTGCGTTTGGTTGATACACGATCTGTAGAACCAGTGCTGCCATTTCATACAGTAGAACGCAGAATCGGAGCAATTACAATGGACAATGATGGCTACGGACGTTACAGAGGAGAGGTTCAAATAGCTAAAAGGAATTTGTCTGCAAATGCTAATGTGAATGTGATTGGGTATGTAATAGAAGAAGATCATGAGCTGCTTTCATTAGTGAGACCGGGACAAAAACTTAAGCTTATCAATGTCTAAAAGGAAAAATGGATTCATCATCGAATCCATTTTTTTATTTAAGCGGAAGAAAAAAGAATTGTCAAACTAAAATGAAAGCGTTATACTGAGTTTAGTAAAACGTTAAACTAAAAATGGAGATGGTCATCTGGTTACAATTAAAGATATTGCAAAAGCAGCAGATGTTTCAATTACGACTGCCTCCCTCATTTTAAACAACAAACCGGGAGCAAGCAGAATTTCTGAAGCTACTAAACTGCGTGTAATTGCAGCTTCAAAAAAATTAGGCTATATCCCCAATATGTCTGCGCGTAACTTGCGGGGACAAGACAAATCAGCGCAGCTAACAATTGCTCTTATTTGGCCAATTGATACGCGCGTATCGTTAGTGGGACGCATTCTTACAGGTATTCAAAACTACATAGCTTCATTAAAAAGCGGCCCTACTATTAAATTATTAGTCGAAACGTTTCAAAATGAAGAAGGTATTTCCTCTGTAAAAGGTCTTCAAACATCTTCATATTTTAACGGAGCGATTATTGCGAATACAACGGCAGCTGATGAGGCTTATATTCACCGATCTAAACCTGGTGTTCCGATTGTTTTATTTAATCGTGTATCATCTATATACTCTGTTATACAATCCAAAAATTATGAAGCGGGCCAAGCGGTAGCAGATCATTTTATTCGTAATAATCATCAACATATCAGTATTTTAGTTCCAGACGTGTCTTCACAGGCTTTAGAAGCAGGAGTAAAAGGCGTAACAGATAGAATTGAACAGACTGATGTTACGTATTGTCACCATTACTGTTCATATACAGAACAAGGTGGGTATGACAGCATCAAACAGCTTATTGAACAAGGAAAAGTTCCAACCGCTGTGATTTGTTTGAGTGATCATGTTGCATTAGGAGCTCTTTCTGCTCTTAATGACTACGGCATCTCTGTGCCAGCTGATTGTGAAGTGATGGGATTTGATAACCAAGAGTTCTCTAAATTTACTAACCCAAAACTTTCGACTGTCAATTTGCCGGTAGAAAAAATGGCCTATTGTGCAGGAGAGCTTTTAGTTAAAACAATTTCTGATCCATATGGGGATGTGGACCAACAGATATTTGATTTGGAAATTATTCATCGTAATACAACGAGAATCAAATAAAAAGCAATGCCATTCATGAGGTCTCTTTAAAAAGAGACCGATTTACAAAAATATAAGAGCAAGCTTTTTATTTTTTATTAGTAAAACGTTGTACTAAAACGTTTTACTAAATATAGAGTAATTCACTACTAACAAAGGGGAGAAGGAAATGAAACATTTATACGGAGTTACAACAGCAATGGTTACACCGTTTACTAAAACGGGTGAAGTAGATTTAGAGAAAGTAGTAAATTTAACAGAGTTTTTAATTTCAAAAGGAGTGCACTGCTTGTATCCGCTTGGTACAACGGGCGAGATGCTTCGTCTATCTGTCAAAGAAAGAAAGCAAGTTGCAGAAACAGTAGTGAAACAAGCGGCTAATCGTGTAACCGTATTCATACATGTAGGAGCTATGAATGAAGAAGATACAATTGAGCTTGCAAAACATGCCTATGAAATTGGCGCCGACGGTATCGGAGTAGTTACGCCTATGTTCTTTGGAGCAAACGATAACGAACTAGAAACGTATTTTATAAAAGTAGCAAACAGTGTCCCGAATGATTTTCCCGTATATTTATATAATATTCCTCAGTGTTCAAGCAATGATTTAACGGCAGAGGTAGCTCAAAAAGTGGCAGATTCATGCAAGAATGTAATTGGTATTAAATATAGCTACCCTGACTATTTACGCGTAAATGATTATTTAAATATTAACGATGGAAACTTTTCTGTTCTTCCCGGAACCGATCGTTTATTTTTAGCAGCTCTGGCTATGGGATGTGAAGGAGTTGTCTCCGGTGTATCGGGCGTTTATCCCGAGCCTTTTGTAGAGACTTATAATGCCTTTAAAGCGAATGATTTAGAAAAAGCCAGAAAGATGCAAAAAGTTGCTATTCAATATTGTGAAGCTCTTTTAAACGGAAGCAACATGTCTTATTTTAAAGAAGCATTAAAATTGAGAGGCATTGATGTTGGTGGCATGAGATCTCCTCAAATAGATTTAACAGAAGAAGAAGTCAAAGAATTAGATGATAAACTAAATAGCATTCGTCCAAAGAGCAGTGTTTAATAATTGGTTCATGTTCTGAATAAACTCATGCATTTCTAGTGAACAGGGCTGTTTGATAATAAGCAAACAGCTCATTCACTATAACGATTAAGGTTATGGAGGGATATTCTATGGCGGTTACATCTAAATTAAATGAAAGCGTTAACAAAGATTTAGGTCCTGTAAAGCAAGATGTAAAAAAGACGAATATACGCTGGTGGCTTATTATTGTATTGCTAATTGGAGCAGTTGTTAACTATTTAGACCGCTCTAATTTAAGCATCGCTAATACCACGATTGCCAAAGAGTTTGGGCTGTCTTCTACACAAATGGGTCTTTTGCTTTCAGCTTTTCTCTGGCCATATGCCTTAGCAAATCTACCAGCAGGCTGGCTGGTTGACAAATACGGGCCGAAAAAAATGTTTGCATGGGCATCAGGCCTATGGTCTGTGGCAACGGTAGCAAGTGCATTTACTAACACGTATTCTGCTCTTTATGCCATGAGAATGCTTCTTGGTGTATCGGAGTCTCCTTTTTTTACTTCAGGAATTAAAGTGACGGAAAGATGGTTTAAAAAAGAAGAGCGCGGCCTTCCTACTTCGATTATTAATACAGGGTCTCAAATTGCTAATGCGATTGCTCCGCCACTTCTAACGGTACTGCTTTTAACAATGAGTTGGAGAGGAATGTTTGTTGTTATAGGAGCAGCAGGCTTTATTGTGATGTTTGTTTGGCTAAAGATATACCGAGATCCGGATTATGTTGCCAATAAAGTGAAAGCTGTCCCTAAAGAAGAAATAAAAATCAGTCATACCTCACAAGCAAAATGGTCACAGCTGTTTAAATATAAAAGCACATGGTTTATGATTATCGGGAATTTCGGAATTATGTTTACGATATGGGTTTATTTAACTTGGCTTCCTAGCTACTTAGAAACAGAGCGCGGTTTTAGCCTAAAACAAACGGGCTGGATTGCTGCTATTCCGTTTCTAGCAGGAATCATAGGAGTGTTGCTTGGTGGTGTAATTTCAGATAGATTTATTCGAAAAGGAATTAATGCAGTAACGGCAAGAAAAATACCAATTGTAGGCGGGGCAATCTTAGCCGCAGCATCGGTAGCACCCGTTCCTTTTATTGATAATGCAGCCTTAAGTATTGTCTTATTGTCGATTGGCTACTTCGCGTCACAGCTGCCATCAGGCGTCATTTGGACTCTAGCGGCGGATATTGCACCAAAGGAACAAGTTGCTTCACTCGGCGCTATTCAGAACTTCGGTGGATTTCTAGGAGCGGCAATGGCTCCTATCGTAACAGGGTTTATATTAGATGCAACGGGAACTTTTACGGCGGTTTTCCTGTTAGGAGCAGGACTGCTTTTAATTGGTGCTATTAGTTATGGCGTATTTTTAAAGAAGCCAATAGCTAACTAGTAATGTCACAAAAACAAAGAGCACACACTGCATGAAAAAGGTGTGTGCTTTTTCTTTTACTACTAAAAAGGAAACTATTTTCATTACCATATCATGAACCTTTCTATTGAATAAAACGCTTTACTATGATAAAACTATTACAGGTAAACATATGATAATAGATTAATTTCATAGAGATACAACACCACTAGGGGTGCTTTCGAAGCTGAGAGAGACGATAAGTCTTAACCCTTATAACCTGAACTAGGTAATACTAGCGTAGGAAAGAGGTATTGTAATGGATGTTTTGTATGGGATTTCCTTACGAACTCGTTATAATAATTTTGTGTACATAAACAAAAACACTTCTTTCCTGCGAAAGAAGTGTTTTTTTATGCGTAAAGGAAGGTGTCATACATGAAAGAAACAATTGATTTGCTTGTCAAACAGGTAGAGGAGCGCAAAGGAGAGTTAATCCAGTTATTAAAAACGCTTGTTTCGTATAAAACGCCAGCGCCTCCTGCACGAAATTCTCATGAAGCGCAGCTGTACGTAGCGGATTTTCTTAAAAACTGCGGTTTTTCCATTGATATGTGGGACTTATATTCTAACGACCCTATCGTAGTGGGAACGTTAAAAGGACAAAAATCGGCTGACTATCAAAGCTTGATTATTAACGGCCATATGGATGTTGCTGAGGTACAAGAAAATGAAAATTGGGAAACCAATCCGTTTGAAGCTGTTGTGAAAGACAATATGATAATTGGACGCGGAGTTGCTGATATGAAAGGCGGTTTGGCGGGAGCATTATTTGCAGTTCAGCTTTTAACAGAAGCAGGAATCGAGCTGCCAGGAGACTTGATTTTTGAATCCGTTGTAGGAGAAGAAGTAGGAGAGGCAGGTACGCTGCAATGCTGTCAGAAAGGGTATACAGCTGATTTTGCGCTTGTAGTCGATACAAGTGATTTACATATTCAAGGTCAAGGCGGAGTGATCACGGGATGGATTACGATAAAAAGCAGTAAAACCTATCATGACGGTACACGCCGAAGTATGATTCATGCTGGAGGAGGGCTGTTAGCCGCAAGCGCTATTGAAAAGATGGCAAAAGTGATCGGAGGGCTACAAGAATTGGAGCGTCACTGGGCTGTTACAAAGAGCTATCCAGGATTTTTGCCAGGGACAAATACGATTAATCCAGCAGTAATCGAAGGCGGAAGACATGCTGCTTTTATTGCAGATGAATGCAGGCTGTGGATCACCGTTCACTATTATCCTAATGAATCGTACGACCAAGTATCAAAAGAAGTGGAAGAATATATTATAGCTATTGCAAAAGCAGATCCATGGTTAAAAGATAATCTGCCAACCTTTGAATGGGGAGGCACATCAATGATTGAAGACAGAGGAGAAATCTTTCCGTCATTAGAAATTGATGAAAATCATGCAGGAGTGCAGCTGCTTGCAAATACTCATGAACAAATGGAAGGGAAAAAGCCTCCAATTGATGTGTCAACTAGCGTAACAGACGGGGGATGGCTAGCTGATGCGGGAATTCCCGCCGCTATTTACGGTCCGGGAAATTTAGCAAATGCACATGCTGTGAACGAACAATTAGATATTAATCAGCTTGTTCAATATACAAAAGTGATAGTGCAGTTCATTTATACGTGGCTGCATACGCATAAGGAGTGATCATCATGAAATTTAGTGAACGATTATACGAAAAGCTGCAGCCTATTTGGCGTCAAAATCATAATCATCCCTTCGTACAGGGGATGGGAGATGGAACGCTTGAAAAGGAGAAGTTTCGCTTCTACATGATTCAAGATTACCTTTACCTAATTGATTATGCCAAATTATTTGCGATTGGAGCCATGAAAGCTACCGATCTTCAAACGATGGGGAAATTTGCAGCCCTTTTAGATTCTACATTAAACGAAGAAATGAGTCTGCACCGTGAGTATGCCAAGAAATTTGAAATCAGCGAAAAAGAATTAGAAAAAGCGCAGCCATCTCCTACAACGCTTGCATACACGCACTATATGCTGCACGTTGGTCAAAGTGGAACATTAGCTGAATTAGTAGCCGCTCTTTTGCCTTGTATGTGGAGCTACTGGGAAATAGGAAAAGAACTTAGTGAAAAGCCTGGAGCTAACAATGAGTTTTACCGTGAGTGGATTGAAATGTACAGCTCAGAAGAATTTGGAGAACTGGCGACATGGTGTATCAATTTATTTGACTCACTTACTGAAGATAAATCAGAAGTGGAATTAGAAAAGCTTGAAGAAATTTTCTTGAATACGACGCGTTTTGAGTATATGTTCTGGGATATGGCTTATAACGAAGCGATGTGGCCAATTCATGAATAGGTCTGTGTTATCTTTTCAAAACGTCAGTTTTACGTACAAGAACGGTGATCAAGCGATTTTAAAATCATTAAACTTAGACGTGAAAGAAGGCGAGTTTGTCAGTATCGTTGGAGCGAGCGGCTCTGGGAAAAGTACGTTGTTTCGTCTCATTACAGGTCTTGAACAGCAGAGTGAAGGCGATATCGTAATTAACGGAAAGTCTTATGAAAAGCGACTAGGAAAAGTAGGCTATATGCCGCAGCAAGATTTGCTGCTTCCGTGGCGTACGATTCTAGACAATGCAGCACTGCCTCTTGAGCTTCACAATGTATCAAAAGCAAGTGCTCATAAGCAAGTGTCTCAGCTGCTTGAAGAGTTTGGCCTAAAAGGGTATGAAAACCGTTTTCCAAGTGATTTATCCGGAGGGATGAAGCAGCGCGTTTCTTTTCTTCGGACGGTATTAAGTGGTTCTAACGTGCTGCTTTTAGATGAGCCTTTTAGTGCACTTGATGCAATCACACGTTTATCGATGCAGGAATGGCTGCTTGACCAATGGCAAAAGCGTAAGCATAGCATCTTATTTATCACTCATGACGTCAATGAAGCGCTTTTTTTATCAGATCGCATTTTTATCTTTTCAGACAAGCCAGTAAGTTGTCTTGAAGAAATTCAAGTGCCGCTTAGCAGACCTCGAACGCAAAAAGATCTGAATCAACAGCGAGTGCTTGATGTGAAAGATTATTTAATTGAACAGCTAAGATCGAAGGTGAACACATGAAAAAGTACGGGGCTTCAGTGATTTTAGTAGTCATTTTGCTGGCTGCTTGGGAAATTGGAGCACGCATTGTAAACTATCCGTTTATTTTACCAACGCCCAGCGGTATTTTAACGAAGCTTTGGGAGCTGCGAATGGATTTATTGTTTAAGCATTTACCAGCTACGTTATCTATTGTCGTAATTGGGCTTGTAATATCCGTTGTGCTAGGGGTTCTGCTGGCTGTGTGGATGAATTGGAGTCCGCTTATTGAGCGTGCTTTTTATCCGCTTATTATTGCGTCACAAATGATTCCGACCATTGCCATTGCTCCTGTATTTGTGCTGTGGTTTGGCTACTCCATTTGGAGCAAAGTGATTGTGACCGTATTAATTACGTTTTTTCCCATTACCGTTAGCACATTTGACGGGCTTCGTTCTACAAACAAAGAGTTAAAAGAACTCATGTTAACGATGGGAGCAACAAAAAAAGATATTTTCTTTAAGTTGAACATTCCTTCTGCACTGCCTCATTTTTATTCGGGACTCAAAGTAGCGGTTACCTTTAGTATAATAGGTGCTGCCATTGGGGAATGGTTGGGTGCGCAAGCAGGCTTAGGATATTTCAGTCGTCGCATGATGACACAGTTTGATGCAGCTGGTGTATTTGCACCAATTGTGATTTTATCCGCGCTTGGTATTTTATTTTTTATTATTGTAGTAGGTTTCGAAAAACGTTCATTAAAGTGGAGGAAAACAGAATGAAAAAATGGTTTGCGATTAGCTTAAGCCTGCTGCTTGTTTTGATGCTCGCTGCTTGCGGTCAGGACAAGGAAAATAAAGCTGGTGACAGTAAAAAATTAAAAGACGTTACAATTATGCTTGATTGGTATCCAAATGCAGTGCACAGCTTCATTTACGCTGCACAAGAAAAAGGATATTTCAAAAAAGAAGGGCTGAATGTAAAAGTACAATTTCCTGCTAATCCAACAGACTCGCTTAATTTAGCAGCTGCAGGGAAAGTCACGCTCGGCCTTTACTATCAGCCTGATGTAGCAATGGCACGAGCAAATGAAGATGTGCCGGTAAAGTCGGTAGGAGCGATTGTAAGATCTCCGCTAAACCGGGTTGTGGCATTGAAAGATAGCGGTATTAAGCGTCCTAAAGATTTAGAAGGAAAAGTAGTAGGATACAGCGGAACACCATTAAGTGAATCTGTTCTAAAGAAAATGGTGAAAAGCGATGGAGGAGATCCGAATAAAGTAAAACTAGTAGACGTAGGATTTGAGTTAAATTCATCGCTGATTAGCAAAAAAGTAGATGCTGTAATAGGTGCGTATATTAACCACGAAGTACCATTGCTTCACAAAAAAGGATACAAAACGGTTGACATTGATCCGTCAGATTACGGCGTGCCATCTTATTACGAGCTAGTGGCCGTTACAGGGGATCAAACGTGGGCAAAAGATTCTGATACGATTAAAGCGTTTTGGCGTGCCGCGACAAAAGGGTATGAATACACGGAGAAACATCCAAAAGAATCACTTCAAATTTTGTTAGATAATCAAGATAAATCAAACTTCCCGCTTGAAAAAGATGTGGAAACAAAAAGTTTGAATATCTTACTTCCAAAAATGAAGTCTGAACAAGGATTTGGCAGTCAAACGAAAGAATCATGGCAATCAAATGTTAACTGGTTAAAAGAGTCAGGGTTAATTAAGAAAAAGCCAAATGTAGATGAGATGTTTGAGAATATTGGGGAATCTCAGTAAATAATTTAAGACGAATTTAAAAAAACCTCCTTATACTGAACGTAACTTTCTGAAAGAGAAAGTGAAAAGGTCAAGGAGGTTTTTTTATGGCTTTTACGATAGTAGAGAAGGAAACATGTATTGCTTGCGGAGCATGTGGAGGGAGTGCGCCAGATCTTTATGATTATGATTCAGAAGGTCTTGCTTATGCCGTATTAGATAACAACGAAGGAACAAAAGAAGTTCCTGAACATCAGCAAGATGAGATGATGGAAGCGTACGAAGGGTGTCCAACAGACTCGATTAAAGTTGCAGAGCAGCCGTTTTATGGAGATGCAGCAAAATTCGAATAGGGCTTTTGAAAAAATAAATAATGATAAAGTACATTTAGTTATCTGATAAGTGAATATTTGGTTATATAGAAAGTTCCAAAACAAAAAAGGTCTTGCCTAGGCAAGACCTTTTTCTACTCTAAATTTGCATGCTTTCCGTACATCGTATGAGTATCAAGTTCTTTCTTCTCCATGAAGCGAAGAATCAGCGCATCGTAAAAAAGAAGAAGCGTTTGTTCAAACAGTGACGCCATAGGCTGTACGGTTTGATAACTGCTTTGTTCTTGATCCTTCGGAGCGCCGGGCAGCTTCACGATGAAGTCAGCCAGCTTGCCAAGCGTGGAATCGGGGGAAATCGTGACTACTCCAACTTTTCCTCCAAGTTCTTTTGCTTTTTGAGCAATAGGAATCAAGCTCTTCGTTTCGCCAGAACCTGATCCGATGATTAATAAATCATCCTGCGTGAAAGTGGACGTCACGGTTTCTCCAATGACATAAGCATCAATGCCCATATGCATCATACGCATAGCAAACGACTTGCCCATAAGACCTGAACGGCCTGCTCCTGTGACAAACACTTTTTTAGATGAGATGATGCCATTTACAAGCTGTTCAGCTTCATCGTCAGCGATTAGAGCTGTTGTTTGTAAAAGCTCATTCATAACCGTTTTTAAATGTTCGCTCGTCTGCATAGAAAGCTCCTTAATTTGTAATAAGCTCTTTCATTTGAGAAGCAACTGATTTTTTATCATCTTGGCTCGTGATGCCTCCGCCAACGATAACAAGATCAGGCTGTGCTTTTACTACTTCAGGTAAAGATTCTAATTTAATGCCGCCAGCAACGGCTGTTTTTGCATTTTTTACAACGCTTTTGATTGTTACTAAATCTTCAAAAGAGTTTTGACCAACTGCTTGAAGATCGTATCCTGTGTGTACGCAGATATAGTCAACGCCAAATTCGTCTAGCTCTTTTGCGCGTCCTTTAATATCTTTTACACCAATCATATCGACTAGAATTTTTTTACCTTGTTTTTTCGCTTCTTCAACTGCACCTTTAATTGACATATCTTCAGCCACACCTAAGATGGTAATGATGTCTGCTCCAGCTTGAGAAGCTTGCTGTACTTCATAACCAGCTGCATCCATGATTTTTAGGTCAGCTAATACTTTTAAATTAGGAAATGCTTCTTTAATTTCTTTAACGGCGCGAAGCCCTTCATTGATTACAACAGGTGTACCGATTTCCACGATATCAATATGTTCTTCAACTTCTTTTACTACCTCTTTTGCTTGAGAAATATTAACAAGATCTAATGCTAATTGTAATTCCATTCTACTCCACTCCTTACAGAAATCTATAGATACCTTTTGTGCCTTTTTACATAAAAAGCAGCTGGTGTAGTTATTGTACCCGCAGTTTGAGGTTCTTAAAAGTACGCACTTTTCCCACAAATAGTGTGGGGAATGATAGTATACAGAAGTATACTAATGGACATATCAGTCTTGTAACCGCTTAATTTTCATTAAAAATGCGGATGATATTGAGTAATATCATCCGCATAAAAAAATAAAAACTATGGAATAGAAGGATTCGTTTCCATCATTTAATTAACGTTTCTGCCTTTTGTTCTTGATTGACCAGCACTGTATCACGGTAATTTTTACCCCAATCGTACATGGCTGTTAAAATAGGCATTAAACTTTCTCCTTCTTTTGTAAGTGAGTATTCGACTTTAGGTGGTACGACAGGATAAACTTTACGGTTAACAATTAGATCTTCTTCCAGTTCCCGCAGCTGGTTAACCAGCATGCGCGGCGTAATATCAGGAATAAGCGATTTTAGTTCCCCGAACCGTTTTGTTCCTTCACGTCCTAAGTGCCATAGTATCAGCATCTTCCATTTTCCGCCGATAATAGCAAGCGTTAATTCTTTTTCACAGTTAAATTCCTTATTAAGCTGGCTCAATTGTTTCACCCCTATGACCAATAGTATAAAATTTCTTTTACAGTACTTCTTATTATACCGGTGCTGACAATCCTTTTACAAAAATCCGGCTTGTATCTTTCCATTAAAAAATTTAGCTTTTTTTACTATATAGTTATTCTTGACTAGTGAGATATAAAAGGTGGCCTTTAGTCATGTTTTTTATTTTTAACGAATTCAATTGTTTAAATATAAAAAAAGATGGGAAATCACTCAATAACGATGCTAAAGGAGGCAGTAAAAATGGAAAGAAACCGATCTGAATTACAAAACCCTGCTTTAAGCAACAGCGCAGGCATCAACAACGATGTAGGAATTAATAACAATCCACAGACAGCTAATAGCACTGCTGCTGTTAGCACCACGGGGAAAAGCTACAGCAGCAAGCTAGTAAAAGGTGTTGTTGTCGGGGCAGTTGTAGGTGGATGTATAACATTACTTGATAATAAAACTCGCTCATCTGTTAAAAGAAGAGCCGTTACATTAAAGGACTCTTCTGCAAACATGATTAATCAAGTAAAAGAGAACCCTCAAGAAACAAAAGAAAAAATGGTGCAGCAAATGAAAAATGCATCGAATCTTTTAAAAGATGCAATTAATGATGCCAAACATTTGTACGAGCGTGTAAATGAAGATTTCTTTAAGCAAGCAGAAGATGTGAAAAGCGTTACGCATGATGCAAAATCAACGGTAGAAGATGCTAAAAGTGATTTACAGCAAATTAGTGAAAAAGTGAAAGATGCAACTTCTGAAATAAGTAAGGAAAAGATGACGCCGGACGAAAAACCAGAATCTGAGCGTGAAAGAACATATCAGTCTATTCACTAAGAAGGAGATGTTAACTGTGAGTCAAATGAATGAAGGAACTACAAAAGACATGAATAAAATTGAAGAAACGGTAGATAATTTAGGGACGGAGAAAAAAGAAGCAATTTTGCAGAATTTTGATACGTTTACTGATTATTTAACTCAAAAAGTTCATGTCGGTAAAAAGCTCGGGTTAAATGAGGAACAATTAGCAGCTGCTACAAAAAAAGTGGCTAGCTATTTAGCCAAAAATGAGGAGCCTCGAAACCGAGAAGAAAAAGTCCTTCATGAGTTATGGAAAGTCAGCAGTGAAGAGGAAAAGGAAGTCCTTTCTCATCTCATTTTAAAACTAGTTGCGTAACATTAAAAAAGCATCCCGTCTATCAGGATGCTTTTTTAATGTATTAAGATGATTGATTTTGAGCTTCTTGAATCGTTTTATCCCAGTCAATACCGCAATCATCCGTTGCACAAGAAGATTGCTGTGCGCAGCTTGCACATTTTCCCTGAGTACTCTTGCGGAAGAATTTTGTCATATGATAAAGGGCATACCCAAAAATCAAAACCCCAATTAAAATGTTAATAATCAATGTTATTCACTCCTTTTAAGAAAAACCAAGTACTTTTCCAATAGTGTGTACAAGCAAAGCTACGAGATAAGCGACAACCAAAGGGTAGGCCACAGCAAATGCTGTCCATTTTAATGAGCCGGTTTCTCGTCGAATAACAGCGACGGTTGCTAGACACGGAACGTAAAGAAGAACAAACACCATAAACGTATAGGCTGTTAGCGGTGTAAAGAATGTCTTCATTGTGTCGCCAAGCTGTCCTTCTTGTACTTTATAAATGATGCTCATAGTTGAAACAACCACTTCTTTCGCTAGGAAGCCTGTAATCAGTGATGCTACAGCTTGCCATGTCGCAAAACCTAAAGGGATAAATAGAGGAGCGATAGCACCTCCAATAATAGCCATAAAGCTATTTTCCATATCTACTCCAAAACCGCCAGGGCCAGCGTAAGATGATAGCCAG
This sequence comes from Priestia sp. USM5, assembly GCF_058323215.1. Classification (NCBI taxonomy): domain Bacteria; kingdom Bacillati; phylum Bacillota; class Bacilli; order Caryophanales; family Bacillaceae; genus Priestia; species Priestia sp. USM5. The sequence continues at coordinate 3,754,905 of NZ_JBSGKN010000001.1, read as the reverse complement.
ATAAATACAGAGCCAGCTAAAATAACCGTACCTGCTTTTCGGACGAAATTTCGGCCTTTTTCCCACGTGCTTCTCCAAAGAGTCTTGGCTTGAGGTACGCGGTAAGGAGGAAGTTCAACAATAAAAGTTGATTGTTCGTCTTTAAGAAGCGTTACTGATAAAATTTTCGTTACAACAAGTGCTAAAATAATGCCAAGCAAGTACATAGAAAACACCACAGCTGCTCCGTTTTGCACAAAAAAAGCACCTACAAACAAAGCGTATACAGGAAGACGTGCTGAGCAGCTCATAAATGGATTGACTAAAATGGTCATAAGGCGCTCTTTTCGCTGTTCAATTGTACGCGCGGCCATAATCCCCGGTACGTTACATCCAAAGCTAATAATCATCGGAATAAATGCTTTTCCGTTCAAACCGAAAAATTCCATTATACGATCCATTACTACAGCGATTCTAGCCATGTATCCTGAATCTTCAAGCAGTGAAATGAAAAAGAACAGGACAAAAATTTGTGGTACAAATACCAGTACGCCGCCTACTCCTGCAATAATGCCATCCACAATTAAATCGTGAATAAATGGAGCAGCACCAGCTGCATTTAAAAGAGAATCAGCGCCTTCACTAAGCGTTCCGCCAAAGAAGCCGTCCAGTTTATCAGAAAGCGGAACGCCAATCCACGTAAACGTAACATTAAAAATCAAATACATTAAGCCAAGAAAAATAGGGAGACCAAGCCACTTATGCGTCACAATTCGATCGATTCGATCCGTGAAAGTTAAAGGTGTTTCGCTGCCCTTTATGATACACTCGCTCGAAATGCGTTCAATAAATGTCGTACGCACGTCGAAGAAATGCTCACTAAGCGGCTTGTTTATTTTTTGTGCAGCGGCTTTTCGAAGCTCAAGCAGCTCTGAGTAACTCGCTTTTTCTTTTAATGTTGATTCGATTACGCTATTTTCCGCTAAGAACTGAATGGCCATCCATCTGCTGACGTCCGCTTTTGTTTGAATCATATGAATTGCTTGTTCAGCGGTTTCCCCATAATTTAATTGAAATGAAGGGGCTTTTAAATCTTGCTTCAAAGTAGAGAGCAGATCGTTAATTCCTTTTCCATTACGGGCAACAATCGCTGAAACCGGAATATGTAATGATTTGCTAAGCTTCTCCAAATTAAAAGTCAATCCGCGTTTTTCCGCTACATCAATCATATTTAAGCCGATTACTAATGGCTTTCCATATTCCAATGCTTGAATAGTGAGATGCATGCTTCTTTCAAACTGAGAAGCGTCTACAATATTCAGCATACTGTTAAATTCTCCGGTTAACAAAAAGTTAGTTACCACTGCTTCATCTGAAGAAAGAGGAGTAAAGTCATACACACCCGGCAAATCAACCAGCTGGCTGTTTTGCTTTTTAATAGATCCAACTTTCTTTTCAACGGTTACACCGCTCCAGTTTCCTACGTATTCATAGGAATCTGTTAATATATTGAATAAAGAAGTTTTTCCTGTGTTTGGATTTCCTAAAAGTGCAATTGTACTCATGCTGTCTCAACCTCAATTTTGGCCGCATCGCGTTTTCGGATGCTAATCATTTGACCTTGACATTCAATAATACAAGGTCCTCCTAAGATGGTTTTTTGCTTCATGCATAGTTCGCAGCCTTTTTTTACTCCAAAAGAAAGAAGGCGGCGTTCTAATGATCTATCTAAAAATTCAATGTTTTTAACTTTTACTTTGTCGCCAATACTCACGGTAGTTAAATTCATCATTCAGCACTCCTGTTAATGATAATCATTTTCAATTTGTATCTATCTCGATTATACATAAGGTTCTAAAATCAATCAATGCTTCTAGAGCGTTACAATTAAAAATATATATTTATAACTATATTTTTCAGGTGAAATTATGTACGATTTTAGCAGTAAATTGTCAGGAGGGATGTGAGTGGAGGTAATCATTCGCAAAATGAGAAAAGAAGATATTACGTCTGTTCAATACGTCGCAAAGATGAGTTGGTATGACACATATGAAGGAATTATTCCTAGAAGCGTTCAGAATCGGTTTCTTTCAGAAGCATACTCCAATAAAAGGCTGCTGTGGCGCTTGCGTAATTCGTTCATTTATGTAGCAACTATTGATGAGAAAATCGTAGGATACGCTAACTTTTTCCGACTACAAAACAGAGGGGAAATAGAACTAGGATCTATCTATATACTGCCTGCTTATCAAGGAAAAGGAATCGGTTCGCAATTGTTAGAAAAAGGAATGAAGCGCTCGAAGGAATTAAAAATCGTTTACATTAACGTAGAAAGGGAAAACGGAATAGGCCGTGCATTTTATCAATCAAAAGGTTTCCAGCTTGTGGATGAATTTGATGATGAATTTGACGGGCATTTATTAAGAACGATGCGAATGAAACTCATGATTTAAGCCTGATATTTAGTGTGAACGTTATCTTAAAAAGCTGATTTTAAACTTTCTGCTAAAATCAGCTTTTAATTACAGAATAACGATTGACCTTATTCTTGTGAATATGGTAACATTAATCAGAACTTCATGACCGAAAATGTTTTTCGGTCAAACAGTCAGGTGGAAGTAAGGATTATTGGAGGCTAAAAAACATGAATATGATTAAAGGAGAATGGAAAAAAATCTTTTCCAAACCAATGACTATTGTTGTGATTTGTGGATTGTTATTTGTTCCATTACTTTATAATGTCATCTTTTTATCTGCTTACTGGGATCCATATGGAAAAACAGATCAAATTCCAGTTGCAGTGGTAAATGAAGATAAAGGTGCTACATTAGATGGAAAGAAATTGAATGTCGGTCGTGATTTTGTTGATGATTTAAAGAAAAACGATAAATTTGACTGGAAATTTACGAACAAAGAAAAAGCGTTAGAAGGCTTAAAGAACGAAGACTACTATCTAGTTTTAGAAATTCCAAAGAATTTCTCTAAAAATGCAACAACATTAATGGATGAGAATCCTAAAAAAATGAAATTTATCTACCATACAAATGCCGGAAAGAACTATTCAGGCGCTCAAATTAGCTCAAATGCAGTAGCTAAAATCAATGATCAGATTAAAGAAGCAGTCACAAAGCAGTATGCTGAAACGGTATTTGACAGCTTTAAGCAAGTAGCGGACGGTCTTCAAAAAGCAAGTGACGGTGCAGGAGAGCTAGAAGATGGCTCGAAAACGCTGCGAGATAACATGAAGAAACTAGCAGACAGCACGGTTACGTTTGAAGACGGTACAGCTAAATTGGCAAATGGATTAGCAGATGCACGAAAAGGAGCAACTGATCTAAATGCCGGTGCAGCTAAGCTACTAAACGGTGCGGACACAATTAATGAAAACTTAGGCAGCCTAAACAGCGGTTTAGGGAAGCTAGAGAATGGAAGCGGGCAGCTGTACGCGGCTTCTAAAGAACTTGAAACAGGTGCAGGAAAGCTTAGCAATGGATTAGGACAACTACAAGACGGAACTGCAAAACTTCAAGGTGCGACACAGCAACTAAATGAAGGAACAAAGACACTTCAAGGGAAATTACCTCAGTTTACAAGCGGCTTAAATCAAGTAGATGCTGAAGTGAGCAATGTTACGCAGCAAATTAATCAAGCAGAGCAGGAAATTACGCAGATTAAACAGCAGGTAGACTCAAAAAAAGCGGAGTTTGAACAGCAGCAGCAAGCTCTCATTGACAGCATTAACAGCAACGAATCTATTCCCGATGAGCAAAAACAAACGCTGATTGCAGGAATTAAAAAGCTGACGTCTCAGCAGTTTATGGACGAACAGCAGCAAAAAGCAGAGCAGCTAAAAGCAAAAGTAGATAAAGTGCAAGAGTTATCTGCGGCGCTGCAAAAGCTGTCTAAAGGCGGAGAAGATATTCAAAGCGCTATTAATAAAATTGCTGATGGACAAAGTCAGCTGTACAATGGCCAAACAAAATTATATAATGCTCAAACTCAATTATATAACGGGGCTGTTAAACTAGCAGACGGTGAAAAGCAGTTCAACAGCAAATTTGCAGAGCTAAACAGCGGTATAGCTGACGCTCATACAGGAGCTGGAAAGCTTGCTGACGGACAGCAGCAACTTGTGGATGGACTTAAAAAATCTGAACAAGGAAGCGCAGCGCTAGCAAATGGTTTAACGCAGCTAGAAAACGGGGCAACCAAATTAGCAAATGGTTCTAAAGAGTTAACAAATGGTTCATCCAAACTATATGACGGTTCATCTAAATTATCAGATGGAACAAGCGAGCTTCATTCATCTTTAGCGGACGGTGCAAAAGATGCAAAAGATGTTAAAGCAGATGATAAAACATACAGCATGTTTTCAAATCCAACGGATTTAAAATCAGATAAACAAAATAACGTAGATAAGTACGGTGTCGGATTAGCTCCATACATCTTATGTATTGGCTTGTTTGCGGGAACATTAATGTTTTCAGCAGTATACCCAATGAAAGAGCCATCAATTCGACCGACATCAGGTATTTCGTGGTTCTTAAGTAAGTTTAGTGTCATCACTATTGTAGGTATGCTGCAAGCAGCGATTGCTGTTACAGCTCTTCTTTGGGGCTTGCATTTAAACGTAACAAGCATTTGGCACTTCTATATCTTTACCATGATTACAGGTGTAACGTTCTTTACACTGATCTTGTTCTTAACAACAGGGTTAGGAAAAGTAGGGCAGTATTTAGCCTTTATTATTCTGCTGCTTCAAATTGGCGGCAGTGCAGGTACATTCCCTAAAGCACTTGTGCCGGAATTCTTCCAGGCAATCAATCCATACTTGCCTATGACCTATGCAATTCGCGGTTTCCGTGAAATTATTTCAATTGGTGATGATTTCGGCTATGTATGGCATCAGGCTGGCGTACTTGGAATCTTTGCAGCAATCTTCATCACTCTTTCATTGATAATGTTTTATATCAATGCCAGAAAAGAGAAGCATCACACAGAGGAAGAGGCCGCAGCCTAATTTAACTAATAGAAAAAGAGAGTTCCAGTTTAAAAAGGAACTCTCTTTTTCTTTATGTTAGTATAGGTTTACGTGTAAAAGAGGGGAATGTGAATGCATGCAGCTTACAAAATTTGCGGTGTATGAAAGTGATCGTGTGAAAAAGTGGCAGGAAGGGCTGAAAGAATGGGACGGTTCAATATCGGAACGGATGATAAATGACAAAGCGGAAGATGAATTTTGGCAGCAATATCTAGAAAAAATGTCTTTTGATTCAGAAAATGATCCTGTAGTGAAACAGCTTCAGCAAGAACTTCTTGCTTTTTTGAATCCAAGTGACTCTGTCATGGAAATTGGCCCTGGCTGGGGAAATTATACGTTTTCAATTGCGGATTATGTAAAAGAACTTACGTGTATGGATTGTTCGCCAAGCATCATCCGCTACTTACAAAAACAATCAAATGCCCGCTCTAATCTAAAGTTCATAGAAGGTAAATGGGAGTATGAGCGTCTAACAGATAACTATGACGTGGTAGTAGGAATAAACTGCTTTTATCGTATGCATAACATTGTCGATGGTCTCTTAAATATGAATGATTCGGCTAATCGTTTGGCGGTTATTGGCATGTCAGCGGGTCCAGAAAAGCCTCATTACGTAGAGTTACATAGAAAACTTGGGTACGAGATTAAATGGCGCCGTAAGGAATATATTGACTTACTAAATATTTTATATGAACTGGGTATTTATGCAGATTGTAAGCTGGTTCCTATAACCAAAACGGTAACGTATGAGACGTACGAAGATCTCATCAAGAAGAACTCGACAAAGCTGCTTTCGAAAGATGTTGACAAATTAGAAACTGAGAAGATTATTTTACAGCATGTAAAGAAAATAAATGACACATATGAATATACGTATCAATATCATATGGCTTTTATTTATTGGAAACCGATAAAAAGAACCCGTTGATTTTTATTCAGCGGGTTCTTTTTAGTAGTGATAAAGCTGTAATTTAGAATAAATAATATTAAAATCGTCGCCGCTTAGAAGAACTTTCAATTCCAGCTTCTTCACGGTATTTAGCTACTGTTCTTCTTGAAATTTGAATTCCTTCGCTGGAAAGAAGAGACATGAGCTTTTGATCTGAAAGAGGTTTTAATTTATTTTCTTCGGCAATTAATGTTTTAATTTTCTCTTTTATAAAGGCGGTAGAATTGCTTTGTTCGCCATCGGTTCTCTCTAAAGAATTAGTGAAAAAGTATTTTAGTTCAAACAGTCCGCGCGGCGTTTGAATATACTTTCCGTTAGTTGCACGGCTTACCGTTGATTCGTGACAGTCTACTTTTTGAGCAATATCTTTTAAGGTAAGCGGCTTTAGCCCTGAAATACCCATTTCAAAAAAATCTTGCTGATGTTCCACAATGGCTTTAGACACGTTGTAAATCGTCGCATTACGCTGCTCAATACTATTAATTAGCCAAGTAGCTTCATGGATTTTTTCCTGTACGTATCGATCGGTTGTTACGCATGCAGAGCGATGAACCAGTTTTTGGTAGGTGCTGTTAATCTCGATGGGCGGAAGCAGCTCGCTATGAAGAATAACATGATAGCGGCCGTCTATTTTTTGTACCGTTACATCAGGCGAAATGTACTTCGTAAGCGGAACATAGAAATCTCCTGCTGGACGAGGATTTAATGTCCGCAAGCAGTCAACAATTTCTTGTACTTCGCGCATTGAAATAGAGTATTTTTTTGAAATGTTCCGATATTTTTTGTTAGCAATATCTTCAATATCGTGTTTCACCACATCATATAAAAGAGGAGGCTTTGACTTTTTGGCCTTAATTTGAATAAGCAGTGAATCGACAAAGTTTTGAGCGCCCACTCCAATTGGATCAAAGCTTTGTAAAACGTGAATCATATCGTTGACTTCGTCAATTGAAACGTTAAGCAGTTCGGCTGCCAATTTTGGTTCAATTGCTAAAAAGCCGTTTTTATTTAAGTTTCCAATTAGAAATTGAACGATGTGTTTTTGCTGTGAGTGTAAATGATTTAGCATAGACAGCTGCTCTAATAAATGGCTCTCTAATGTCACAGTTTGATCGGATATATAATTAAACGGATTATACTCGTCATCGGTGTGACCTTTTGAATATGAACGCTGTTCTCGAGTGTTAAATGAATTTTTTTGCTGAGAATCGCCAGCAGACAGTTTAATTACAGGATTTTCATTGACTTGCTCATGAAGATAATGAACTAAATCGGCCGTAGAATAATTTAAAATGTTGATAGACTGACGTAATTCAGGTGTCATGGCCAATTTTAATAGTTGTTTTTGAGATAAATCTAAACCTAATTGCATCATTGAATCACCTATCATTCTTGAGTTTTATTTCGACAATTCTGGCTGCATCGTTCGACATCATCATATATGAAAATGCGAAAGAATTCTATAGTGTTGTCAGATGTTCTTACACAAGGGCGACTCATAAGAAAGAGTAGGGAAATAGATAAAACAACCGAATAGCTCTTCCCAGCAGCTATTCGGTTATTTTAACAAAGCTGCTAGGAGAACTTAGCTGCAATTTGGGGTGTTTCCCATTCTTCTATCTCCCCATGCGCACATCATATTTAAAATTTCTCGTAAGGTTTCGCCTTCTTCACTGAGTGAGTACTCTACTTTAGGAGGAACTTCATTGTATACTTTTCTATTAACTACACCGTCTTTTTCTAATTCTTTTAGCTGTTGAGACAGCATTTTTTTAGTAATAGCAGGCATAGCTCGCTGAAGTTCGCTAAAACGTTTTTCGCCTTCTTTTAAGAGGCATAAAATAACGACTTTCCATTTCCCGCCGATTACTTCAAGTGTTGCTTCAACAGGTACATTATAGTGGGGTGCTTTCACCGCTAATCCTCCATTCATAAACAGATATGAAATATGGATATAATAATTTAATATCCATAGACCTAGGTTACCGGGAAGGTACCTGGTTACATGAAAGTGCCGTCTTTTGTAAACAACATGTATTTATTATACTGAAAAAGAACTTTTAATTGAAGGAAGAAATGTAAAAGGGGAGATCTTGATGAAAGCTTTACTGCTAGAAGGCAAAGGGAAAGTAAGTGAGATGAAAGTCGGAAATATCCAAAAGCCGCATCCAGCTAAAGGTGAAATTTTAGTTAAAATTAAAGCTACTGCCTTGAACCCTGTAGATTATAAAACAGGAAACGGCGGTAATCCCAGTTGGACATACCCTCACGTATTAGGACTGGATTCAGCTGGCGTTGTCGAGGAAGTGGGAGAAGAAGTCACAACTGTCAAAATCGGAGACCGCGTTGTATATCATAGCGATTTATCAAAAAAAGGCGGGTTTGCACAGTACGGAGTGACAACAGCTCATGCGGTTTCCCTTATTCCACAAGGAGTTTCATTTGAAGACGCTGCAGCTATTCCATGTGCGGGGTATACAGCATATCAAGCATTGTTTCACAAAATGAACGCTTCAAAAGGACAAACGATTTTAATTCACGCAGGTGCTGGAGGGGTTGGAGGGTTTGCCATTCAGCTTGCTAAAAATGCAGGTCTTACAGTGCTTACAACCGCATCTTCTGCCAATCATGAGTTTGTAAAAAGTTTAGGTGCTGACTATGCAATCGACTACCGTAAAGAAAATTTTGTGAAAAAAGTGCTGGAGCTTACCGATGGACTCGGTGTAGATTTAGTCTTGGATACAGTCGGGCGTGACAATGCAGATGAGTCGGTAAAGGCTCTTGCTTTTAATGGTCAAATTGCATTTATCGCAGGACCTCCTAATGTAAATGATGCGATTTCGTTTGCGCATCCACTATCGTTTCATCAAGTTGCATTAGGAAGCGTACATCAGTCTAACAACGTAAAAGAACAGCAAAAACTTGCGGAGGTGGGAAATAAAATGCTTTTGCTTTTACAAGAAAATAAGCTGAATGCTCTTGTGGAAAAAGTCATTTCACTAGACGAAGTGCCGGCAGCTTTAGATGAACTGGCGACTCGTCGAGTAAAAGGGAAAATTGTAGCTGTGATAGATAAATGATAGAGCGAAAAAGAGCTTGAGACAAAAGTATTTTAGTTGAAGTAAAAAACGAACTATTGATCAATAGTTCGTTTTCTCGTCTTTAGATTGGATTGGGTTAAGTTATGTTCCAGCCTCTTTTAAATCGTAAACTGCTGCGTATAGAGCTTGTGGTAAAAACCTTGTTTCTCTAATAGCTCGTGATGATTTCCTTTTTCAATAATCTGTCCGTCTTTTAAGACAAGAATTTGATTTGCATTTTCAATCGTTTTGAGGCGGTGGGCAATTACAAAGCTTGTTTTTCCTTTTAATAGATTACTCATTCCTTTTTGAATATCAATCTCTGTTTTTGTATCAATATTGGAAGTAGCTTCGTCTAAAATTAAAATATCACAGTCAGAGAGCATGGCTCGGGCAATCGATAAGAGTTGCTTTTGACCTTCACTTAAATTTCCTCCACCGGCTGAAATCACGGTATCGTATTGCTGCGGCAGGTGCTTGATAAAAGAATGAGCATTTGCCATTTTTGCTGCGCTTTTCACTTCTTCATCGCTGGCATCTAACCGGCCGAATCGAATGTTATCCGCAATCGTACCGGAAAATAAATAGGTATCCTGAAGAACAATGCCAATTCGGTTTCGTAAATCATGGATGTTATAGTCACTGATGGAACGGCCGTCAATTTTAATGTCTCCGTTTGCGATGTCATAAAATCGTGTGAGCAAGTTAATGATTGTTGTTTTACCAGAACCTGTAGGACCGACCAAAGCAACCATTTCACCTTTTTTTGCTGTAAGTGTAACATTTTTTAAAATCATTTTTTCGTCAGTATAGCCAAATGATACGTTCTCAAAAGCAACGTCTCCTGCAAATTTTGTAACAGAAAGAGCGTTTGGCTTGTTTGTGACGTCCGGCTGCTCATCCATAATCGCAAACACGCGCTCTGCGCCGGCAATAGCCGAAAGAATAGTGTTTACTAAGTTTGCCATTTGACTGATTGGGCGAGAGAACTGACGTGAGTAGTTAACAAATGAAGCGATCATCCCAACTGTAACGCTACCTTGAACAGCCATAAATGCTCCTGCTCCAATCACTAGTGCTAAGCCTAAGTTGTTAATAAAGTTTGTGACAGGACCTAAAAAGCCTGAAAATGTTTCTGCTTTTGTTGCTGAACTTCTCAGCTGTTCATTTCGTTCATTAAAAACAGTTAAAAAATCTTTTTCCTTACTAAAAAGCGAAACAACTTCTCCTCCAGAGATTGCTTCTTCTACAAAGCCGTTTAGCTCACCTAAGTCTTTTTGGCGTTTGACAAAATTTTCACTGCTTCGTTTTAATATTTGTCGAACGATTATAACCATTAATGGAATAACAATCAGTGTGATAATGGCAAGAATCCAGTTGAGCGAGAACATCGCAATGGTAATACCGACTAGAGATAAAATAGAGGACAGAGCCTGAATAACGCTTTGACTCAGAGCGTTATTCAGGTTATCAATATCATTCGTAACCCGGCTCATTAACTCTCCGTGAGCTCGCTTATCAAAAAAGCGAAGAGAGAGAGTTTGAAGCTTTGCAAATAAATCTTGGCGGAGCATTCCGATGGTCGTAAACGAAACGTTTACCATTAAATAGGTTTGCAGCCATGTTAACAAAGATGTCGTAATGTAAATTCCTGCAAGAGTGAGTGACATTCGTATCGTTCCGCTGATATCTTTGGGAATAATATGCTCGTCAATAATAACCCCAATTAAATAAGGGCCTAATAAATTAAGCAGGGAAGTCACAATAACTAAGATGATCGCAGCCACAAGCGGAGGCTTTCGTTTCCCCATATATGACCAGATTCTATATAGTGTTTTTTTCGCATTCTTTGGCTTCACTACAGGACCCTTCATCATGCCTCTAGGGCCGCGAATAGAGCTCATTTGATTTTTACCTTGATTATTCACTAGGCAACACCTCTTTTCCGCCTTGTGCTAGATAAATGTCGTAATAAAGAGAGTGGTGACGAAGCAATTCTTCATGAGTCCCTTGTTCAGCAATTTTGCCTTCATCCATGACGATAATATGATCAGCGTGAAGAAGAGACGAAATTTTAGACGCAATAATAATGACGGTCGCATCGGAAAACTCTTCTTTTAAATGTGTTAGTACCTGCGCTTCTGAGACAGCATCCAACGCGGAAGTTGCATCATCAATGACCAATATAGCAGGCTTTCTAACAAATGCACGCGCGATTGAAAGACGCTGCTTTTGCCCTCCTGATAAGTTGGTTGCTCCTCGCGTTAAAGGATACTCATATTTTTCTGGGAGTTTTTCAATAAACTCCGTTGCGCATGCGAAAGCTGCAGCATCTTCAATTTCTGAGGAAGAAGCATGATTGTTTCCCATTCGAATATTCATATCAATCGTTCCGGTAAACAGTGTAGCTTTTTGAGGAATAAACCCAATGGATGAGCGAAGCTCTTTTACGTCATAGTTTGTCAGATTTTTTCCATCTACAAAAATTCCGCCGCCATCAGGATCATATAAGCGCGAAATAAGTTTTGCAAGCGTCGATTTTCCGCTTCCAGTAGAGCCGATAATGCCAATAGTTTCCCCGTGTTTAGCAGTAAATGAAATATCTTTTAATACGTTTTCGCCATTTTTACTGTAGCTGTATGTAACGTTTTGAAACGATAGATCACCTTTAAGTCTGTTGATTGGAGCAGCAGAGTTTGCTGGAGGAATGTCTATTTTTGTTTTTAAAACAGAATCGATTCGTTCAGCTGAAGGGAATGCACGTGTAATTTGCATCAGCACCATGCTGCTTGACATAAGTCCGTTTAAAATAATCGTTAAGTAATTAATAAAAGCTAAAATCACACCTGCTTCAATTTTTCCTGCTTCAACTTGAAGTCCACCCAGCCATAGAGTAGCTACCATGCCGATATTTACTACAAATAAAATAACGGGCATTAAAAGCGAAATAAGCTGAACAGCACTCATATTAGCTTGCGTCAAGGAGCTGTTTGCTTCTTTAAACTGATTGATTTCATATGATTCTCTTACATACGCTTTTACTACGCGCATCCCTGATAAATTTTCTTGGACTTTTGTGTTTACACGATCAACGCTTCGCTGAACTTTTTTGAAAAGTTTTCCGGCTTTCGTGATCACAAACCAAATGCATAAAAATAAAATAGGGACGACCACGACGATAATAGGAAACAAAGAACGAGCGGTTAATAACACGATCACAATACTTCCTGCAAAAAGTAAAGGTCCTCTAACTAATACTTTTAGCGTCATATTCAATGCGTTTTGAACACTTGTTACATCATTTGTCATGACAGTGATTAAGTGACCAGTCCCTAGTTTATCTCTGTTGCTGTTTGAGAGGTTTTCAATCTTTTCAAAAAGCGATTTTCGAATATCGGTAGAAAAATTTACTGCTGCTTTTGTGCTAAGGATGGCGCAGACGATACCAGCAGCTAAGCCAATGATTGCTAACATAAGCATAAGGATACTTCGGGTGATAACATATGTTTGATTGTTGTTTGCAATGCCATAATCAATGATATGCTGCATAATAGTAGGCTGAAGAAGGTCAGCTAACACTTCAATGACCATCAATAGCGGGGCAAACAGCGCGAGCCATTTGTAAGGTTTTAAGTAAGGGTATAAAGATTTAATTGTATTCACACATTGTGGCACTCCTTTCTGTAAAAAATATGGTAACATAGAATAAGTTTAGAAGTTTGTTTCAAGCACCATTTATTATACGCCAATGCAAGCAGAAATCCACTTTTTGAGAGGGTCAGGTATGCAATGAATCAAACATTACGAGTACATCATCCGCTTTTTGGATCTTTGTTATATGACTCGGCCTGGGTTGGAGAAAAACAGGTCACTTTCTTTGGACAAAAACAACAGGTGTTGCTGACAATTGATGGAGATAAAGAGAAGCCATTTCAAAAACGACAAGAAGAGGCCTTTCAAGCATTTTGGCTTCAAGGTGAATTATTGTTAAAGAGGACGGAAAAAGCTCTTTTTGATTATTATCAACAGGTGCGAGATGAATACAGAACTCAAGTTGAAAAAGACGTGGTAGACTTATTAGTTCCGAATGTAAAAAAGCGAAAAGACATCGGTTTTTTAGTTGAGTGTATTCAAATCTTTGTTCCTGAAGCACCTCATGATACAAGAGAACTTGGTTTGTTTTTTGAATGTACGTGGGAAGAAGAGCATATGTTAGCTGTAAAGTTTAGAAATGAACAAATTTCCGCTATTGGCTTACAAGAAGATTTATTCTAGTAAAAAGCCTTGAAGCAACCTGCTTCAAGGCTTTTTGGCATTAATGTTTGACAGGCTCTTCGATTCCCATACCTGTATTTGCTTTTACTAAAATCTCATCAAATTTCTTTTCGTCTGCTTTTTTAGACGAAAGAAGTGTTCCTATAAAAGCAGCTAAGAAGCCTAGAGGAATGGAGATAATACCAGGGTTTGTTAATGTGATGAGCGGCTCACCTACAAAGATAGCAGCTCCAGGCTCAGGTGCCCACACGTTTGGACTAATGGCAACTAAAAACAGTGAGCTGAATAGTCCAACCAGCATGCCAGTGACTGCTCCTGCTGTATTAAAACGTTTCCAAAAAATAGTAAGAAGAATAATTGGCAAGTTAGCGCTCGCTGCTACGGCAAATGCAAGTGCAACTAAAAATGCTACGTTCATGTTTTGAGCAAATAATGCAAGAATAATAGATAGAATGGATACCCCAATAGAAGCCCATCGTGCAGCCACTACCTGTTCTTTTTCAGTTGCAGCCCCTTTACGGAGAATATGACTATAAAAGTCGTGAGCGAATGCTGAAGCTGCTGAGAGCACCAGCCCAGCTACAACAGCTAAAATCGTAGCAAAAGCTACAGCTGAGACAAACGCAAAGAGAAAGTCTCCGCCAAGAACTTGAGCGAGCAGGGGAGCTGCCATGTTTCCTGCTGCATTTGCTTTGATAATATCATCGTACCCTACGAATGCAGCAGCACCGAACCCTAAAAAGATTGTCATAATGTAAAAAACGCCAATGATCCACGTTGCATAAATAACAGACTTTCGTGCGGTGATGGCATCTTTTACTGTAAAGAAACGAATAAGGATATGAGGAAGGCCTGCTGTACCAAGAACAAGAGCTAAATTCAACGAAATCATGTCCAGCGGATTTTTGAATTTATTTCCTGGATTTAAAAATCCGTCGCCAAGAGGAGTTGCGGTTTTCATCTCAGAAAACATTTTAGCAAAGCTAAAATCAAATTTTGAAAATACAATAATGGAAATAATGAACGTACCAATCATGAGAAGCAAGGCTTTGACAATCTGCACCCAGCTGGTCGCCGTCATGCCTCCAAATACAACGTAAACCGTCATCAACACGCCGACAATCAAGACAGAATACACGTAATCTAGACCAAGTAATAAATGAATTAATGCTCCTGCTCCAACAAGCTGAGCAATCATATAAAAAATGGAAATGGTGATCGTGTTTAATGCGGCAACTCCCCGCACTTTCTTTTCGTTAAAACGAGCTGCTATCATATCTGCCATCGTGTACTTTCCTAAGTTGCGAAGTGGTTCAGCTACAATGTATAACACGACGAGATAGGCAACTAAAAAGCCGATGCTGTAAAAAAAACCGTCAAATCCAGAAAGCGCTACCATTCCAGCTATGCCTAAAAATGACGCAGCAGACATATAATCTCCGGCAATCGCCATGCCGTTTTGCCAGCCGGTTAAACTTCCATCTGCTGTATAAAAGTCACTGGTCGTTTTTGTTCGCTTGGATGCCGCATACGTAATGATTAGCGTAAGACCTACAATAGCTAAAAAAAGTGAGAAAGCTAGTACGTTCATTCATTTAACCCCCTATTCAATTTGCAGCTTCTTTTTTTATCGTGTCAACAAGTTCATCAAATTTCGAGGCTCTTTTTGTGTATAAAATGCATAGGGCCCAAGTCATCACAAACTGTGCAAAAGCAAATACCCACGCCCAAGTCATAGAAGCAAAAGCTGGTTTGTTTAAGACGGTTGTGTAAGCTGTTAAGATGGGCAAGGTAAAATAAAAAGCAAGAAAAAACAGAGAGAGCGGTAAAATAAAATTGCGTTTTTGTTTCAAAAGCTTTTGAAATGAAGCAGACTGTACAATTTCTGTGTAATCAGGAGAGGAAGAAGCATTGTTTACCTTCTTTAAAGAATTTTCATTCATCGCCAAGCGGAATTCCCCCTTTGATAATAAATAGATGAAGCAAAAAGCTCCATATCACTTGAATTATATTATTTTCGGAATAAAAAGTAAATTCTGTCTTTTTGTGAGAATGGTAACTTTGGAAGTTTTTTAATATACTAAAGCTTCAAACTAAATGCATACTGCCATAATAAAAAAAGAACAACATTCAATATAAAGGAGAAATCGTTCACAATAGAAATGTTGAAATTAACCCTTAGTTTCTTTTACATATAAGGCTTTTCTTTATTATCTAAACGTTATTTTTTTGTTGGATCTTTTGAAAAATAAAAGAAGATGATGATAAAATCATAAGCACACAATAATGTTAGATAGGAAACAGGTGAAGAAAGTACGCTATTATTTAGAGATGGTTATAAATAGACAAGATATTATGAAAGATTTCTATATGAATGATATTTTTTCTTTATAGTAAACAAACAATGTGACTACTTATATAAAAGAGAAAAGGTGAAATAATGGCATTTGGAATCAAACGCCCGGAACTAAACGCATGGAAAGCAGCTGTTAAGCGAGGAGAGATCGCATTTTTAACTCATTACTGGCTTGATGAGCGTTTTCCACACACAACTACCGTAACAAAAGTAGGTTGCAGTGACTTAAATAAGCTGATTAAGTGGGGAGAAAAGTATGGCATTCCCGCTAAGTATATTGATAATCGATCCGGCTATCCTCATTTCGATTTACTAGGCGAGCGTCAGAAAGAAATTATGAAAAAGGAAAATCAGCTGGAACAGCTGAAGCGATTTGAAGAAGTTAACGAATGAAAAGCAAAGTTAATTTTAAAAAACTGTAAAAAAATTCTATTGTTACGGCTTTTTTTATGTTTAAATAGAAAAAACAGTGGAATAGATTAAGAAGAACAATTACGTTATGTATTCTCTCATATAGGGAAAATAACTTAGTTTAGTTCCCTTATTTGATACGATAAAGAGCTTTGTTTTATAATAAAATTGTTGTTCGGATAAAAGGAGGAAGAAGGGCATGTCCGAGGTTGGAACTTTAAAAAAAGGATTAGATATCTTCTCTTTGCTTTTAAACCGTCCGAATATGACTATTCCGGAAATGATGGAAGCGCTCGGTTTTAATAAGAGTACGATGTATCGTCTTGTGAGCACGCTTGAACAAAACGGATTTATTGTAAGAAACCCGTCTAACCGCTATACGGTTTCACCACAACTGGTGCTGGCACTCGTACAAAATACGATGCATACGAACTATGAAATGAATTGGCTCTCTGTTCCTGCTATGCAGAAGCTGAGTGAAGAGACCAATGAGACCATTTACGCGGGAATTCTCCATCATAAACAGATGGTTACAACTCAGGTGGTGAACGGGCAATATAGCACTCGTACGCATTCCGAAGTAGGAAATAAAAAGCCGCTTCATGCAAATGCTATTGGAAAGTGTATTCTTGCTTATCAAGAGGACAGCGTGCAAAAATCTATTCTTCACGCACTTTCGCTTGAAGCTTATACAGATCGAACGATCACCGAGCTGGACGAGCTGGAAGCTGACTTAGCTTTAAGTAAGGAAAGAGGATATGCTGTCGATGATGAAGAACGGGAGCCTGGCGTTCGCTGTATTGCAGCCCCTATTTTCAGAAAAGGAAAAATAATGGCAGCTATTGCTTTATCAGGTCCATCCGTTCGTATTTCAGAAGAGAAAGACGAAGAACATGCTGCACTTGTTAAACAGTGCGCAGAACAAATTTCACAAGCAATTACTCTTTACGAATAATTCAACAGTAAAAAAGGGGATGAACAGCAACATGGAAAACTTACAGTCAACAACGACCTTAGCAAACGGCGTTAAAATGCCGTGGTTAGGTTTAGGTGTTTATAAAGTAGAAGATGGTCAAGAAGTTGTAGATTCAGTTAAATATGCAATCAAAGCTGGATACAAAAGCATTGATACGGCTAAAATTTATGAAAATGAAGAAGGCGTGGGACAAGCGATCAAAGAATCAGGTGTTTCTCGCGAAGAACTATTTGTTACATCAAAAGTGTGGAATGCAGATCAAGGATATGACACAACTCTTCAAGCGTTTGAAACAAGCTTAAACAAGCTAGGTCTTGAATATTTAGATTTATACTTAATTCACTGGCCGGTTGAAGGTAAGTATAAAGATACGTGGAAAGCACTTGAAAAGCTTTATAAAGACGGGAAGATTCGTGCAATCGGCGTATCGAATTTCCAAGTGCATCATCTAGAAGACTTAATTGCAGATGCAGAAGTTAAGCCAATGGTAAACCAAATCGAATTTCATCCACTTTTAACACAAACAGAAGTGCGTGAATACTGCAAAAAACAAGGAATCCAAGTGGAAGCATGGTCACCGCTTGCACAAGGTGAGCTGCTTGATAACGAAGTGTTAACTCAAATTGCTGAAAAGCACGGAAAATCAACTGCTCAAGTTATCTTACGTTGGGACTTACAAAACGAAGTAGTAACGATTCCTAAGTCAACAAAAGAACATCGTATTATCCAAAATGCAGACGTATTTGATTTTGAATTAAATGCAGAAGAAGTTGAAAAAATTAACGCATTAAATCAAAATCATCGCGTAGGTCCAGATCCAGATAACTTTGACTTTTAATGTTAAATTAAGACTAAAACGTCTTGTAAGATAAATAATAAACAAAGCGCTATTGTCATTCATGCAGTAGCGCTTTGTTTATTAATTAGGAAATGTGATGGTTGAACGAGGAGGAAAAGTAATGAAAATGTCAGGAAACACTATTTTAATTACGGGCGGAGCGTCTGGAATTGGATTGGCGCTTGCAGAACGTTTTTTAAAGGAAGGAAATGAAGTTATTATTTGTGGAAGAAGGGAATCAAAGCTGCAAGAAGCAAAAGAAAGATTCCCTTCGTTACATACAAAATTGTGCGACGTATCAATAGAAGAAAGCAGAGTAGAGCTGGTAAAATGGGCGACTGAAAGGTTCCCGAAATTAAATGTTATTGTGAATAATGCAGGCATTCAGCAGCGCGTAAATCTTTTACACATGTACGAAGAGTGGCAGTATTACGAAAAAGAACTAATGAGTAATGTAAGTGCTCCTATTCATTTAACTTCGCTATTGATTCCTCATTTCGTTCAACAAGAACGTGCTGCGGTTATTAACGTAACGTCGGGGCTGTCTTTAACACCTGGAGCATGGGTGCCAGTTTACAGCGCAACAAAAGCGGCGTTAAGGTCGTTTACGATTAGTTTAAGACATCAAGTAGAAGAAACAAATACCGAAGTGATAGAAATTCTTCCTCCAGCCGTGAACACGGATTTAGGAGGACCGGGACTTCATACATTTGGAGCACCGCTTGATGACTTTGCTGATTCAATATTTGAAGAACTGAAAAAAGGCAAAATCGAAATTGGCTATGGAGACAGCGCTAAAAGGCTTCATGCTTCTAAAGAAGAAATTGAGAAAGCTACAGCACAGGCTTGGAGGGGATTTTTAAAGAACAACCCTGAATTTTAAAGTCAGAAAACACAAAGGTTTCTAAACCCTTCAATGGTAGCGGGTCATAAAAAGCGTGTGTCCATAAAATAAATGGACACACGCTTTTTATCATTAACGATCCACGGTTTGTCTAATTCGTTTTTCCATTTTCTCAAGCATGCGGAGGTACTCATCCTGTTCTTCTGGAGTTAGAGCAAAAAGCATGTCTTGCCAAAATAAATTTCGCTGCTCAATTACATAGTTCACTAATGTTTCGCCAGCCTCCGTTAAGGATATCCATACAATTCGGCGGTCTTTTTGGTCACGTACGCGCTTAATGAGTGTATCATCTTCTAATTGATTTAATAAAATGGTAGTAGCCCCGGAGGTTAGCTTTAGATTTGAAGAAATTTCGGCTACCATACGTTTAGAGCTGATTCCAATGAATTTTAGAATTAAAAATTTTGTAATGGTCAAATTATAGGGCTGCTCACTGATTTTATCTTCCAAGAGCTTTCGCTTGAGTTCAAATAATGAGGTTTTAACTTGGTCAAGTTTTTCTAGTTTATCTATTAACTGCTGATCCATCATAATCACCTTTTCTTTATCATTATAGGTGTTAAACAATTGCTGCTAGTTACCTATTGTGGTTTATGTATATAGGGAGTTTGTTCCAAAAAAAGGAGCTGTTTTTGTGTATAACCCTATGCTTATATATCTAACTTTAAAGTAAAGTAAAGTACTTGTAAAGAAACCAAAACTTTTAAGTTGTATTTCAGTTAAAGATGTAGTAAAGTATTCAGTCGGGAAAACTTTATGAAACATAAATGTTTAGTTTTAAAAATAAATTAAAATCAAAGTTATTTACAACTAAATATCTTTGTGATAAAGTTATCTAGCGTAATACTTAACTGAATGAAATATTAAGGAGGTAAAATAAATGTCAAGAGGGCGTTTAATTTTAATGAACTTTATCGGAATTATTGTAGTATTAGCTTTAATTATTGGTGGGGGATACTATTATATTCAAAAATCTAATTATGTATCCACAGACAATGCAAAAGTGTCGGGCGATCTTTATACAGTAGTAGCGCCAGCGGCAGGTAAAGTAGCAAGCTGGAATATTGAAGAAGGTAAAGATGTTTCAAAAGACGATGAGGTAGCTAAAATCCAATCAGAAGATGGAGAAAAAACAGTTACAGTACCAGAGGATGGTAAAATCATCAAAACACAGGTAAAAGAAAATCAAATGGTTCAAGCTGGTCAACAAATTGCTAGCGAAGTAGATATGAATAACTTATTCATCATTGCAAACATTAAAGAAGACAAATTAAAAGATATTGAAGCTGGCGATGACGTTGATGTAACAGTTGACGGAGATACTAAAACAACAATCGATGGAAAAGTAGAAGAAATCGGTTATGCAACAAACTCAATTTTCTCATTAATGCCAAGCTCTAATTCAGACGGCAACTATACGAAAGTATCACAAACAGTTCCTGTTAAAATCTCTATTTCTAACTACTCTGAAAACGTACTGCCAGGTATGAACGCAGAAGTTAAAATCTCTAAAAACTAAGAACGTACATGATTAAGAAGAGAAGAAAGGAGGAAGGAACTGATGTCAGCAAACACGATACAACCAGAGGAAAGCTCAGTTAAAAAGCATATCCCGCTACTAGTCGTACTTATGCTTGGATTGTTCTTAGCAATTTTAAACCAAACGCTGCTAAATGTTGCGATTCCGCATCTGATTACAGAGTTTGGCGTTACGGCTAATACCGCACAGTGGTTGCTTACAGGATATATGCTTGTAAATGGTGCACTTATTCCATTATCAGCCTATTTAATTGAACGTTTTGGCGTTCGTCGCTTATTCTTATTTGCGATGGCCTGCTTTACAATTGGAGCACTTGTCTGCGGAATCGCGCCGACTTTCTCAATTATGCTAATTGGACGTCTGGTTCAAGCAGTCGGGGGCGGAGTGCTAGCACCTCTAGTTATGACCATTATCGTATTTATTTTCCCTCCTCATATGCGCGGAAAAGGAATGGGTATCTTTGGTTTAGCCATGATGTTCGCTCCGGCAATTGGACCGACGCTTTCAGGATGGGTTATTCAAAACTATGACTGGCACATTTTATTTACGGGAATGGTGCCACTAGGTGCACTCGTACTTATTATTGCAGCTTTTAAATTAAAAGATATTAAACCGCCTCAAAATGTAAAAGTAGATCTAATTTCTGTGTTTACATCTCTTGCAGGTATGGCTTTACTTCTATACGGCTTCAGTGAAGCTGGAAACGATGGCTGGACGGATTCAGTTGTATTATCAACGATGATCGGCGGTATTGTCTTATTAATCATCTTTGTTGTACAGCAGCTTCGACTTAAAAGTCCATTACTTGATGTGAGAGTATTTAAATACAATATTTTCTCATTATCTAATATCATCAGTATTGCCATTACAATCAGCATGTATGCTGGTATGTTCTTATTACCGATTTATTTGCAAAACATCCGTGGCTATTCAGCGTTTGACTCAGGCTTATTAATCTTGCCTGGTGCACTTGTTATGCTAGTCATGTCACCGATTTCTGGTACGCTGTTTGATAAATTAGGACCGCGTCCACTAGGGATTGTCGGAATGTTGATTACGGTTGTGACAACATTTGAATTTACAAAATTAACGCTTGAAACACCGTTTAGTCATATTGTTATTATTTATATGATCCGTGCATTCGGTATGTCATTATTAATGATGCCAATTATGACAGCTGGTTTAAATCAGCTGCCGGCAAAATTAAGCAGCCACGGTACATCTATGTCGAACACGCTTCGTCAGGTGAGTGGTTCAATCGGTATCAGTTTAATGACTACAATCTTTACAAATCGCACAACATATCATGTGAATGAAATGAGCAGTTCAATGACTACATCTGATCCATTCTTTATGAATAACTTCCAGGTATTTGTGCAAAAGATTGCTCAAACGCTTCACCTTTCTCAAACAGAAGCGCAAAAACAAGCTTTAACAACATTAGCTGGAAAAGTTCAAGCGCAAGCAACTGTACAAGGAATTAACGACGCGTTTTACTGGACAGTTATCATTGCCATTATTGGATTGATTTTAAGTTTCTTCCTACGTGATGTTCGTAAAGATCCAGTGGTAGAAGTAGAAGAGACAGAAAAAGAAACAACAGACGATATTCGTATGTTACCGGCACCAAAAGATATGAACTCATAAGCAACGGAGGGATAAAGGATGAAAATTTGTATCGTATATGATAGTGAAGGCGGACATACAGAGGCATTAGCCAAAGCGATTGCTTCTGGCGCTGAGCTGTCTGGAGAAGCAACTGTATATGTAAAGCATGTCGAAGAAGCAGATGTACGTGAACTGCCTGAAATGGATGCTATTATTTGGGGCTGCCCAGGGCATTTTGGAACAATCAGTTCAGGGTTAAAAACGTGGATTGATAAATTAGGTTATTTATGGGCAGAAGGTAAATTAATTGATAAAGTAGGTGCGGTGTTCTGTACAACAGCTACAACGCACGGTGGCTTAGAAGCAACGCTTTTAAATTTAATTACACCGATGCTTCATCAAGGAATGGTTATCGCTGGCTTACCAGGTAACATTCCAGAAAATGCGCTGTACGGTACTTATTACGGTGTGGGAATTACTTGTCCAATCGAAGGCGACGAATTATTAACAGAGAACGACCAAGCGCTAGGTAAAGCGTTAGGAGAACGTGTTGTTCAAGTGACTAAACGAATGACACAAGGACAGTAGGTGACGGTATGTTAGGTATTTTACTGATCGTTGTAGCTGTGATTCTGGTTGTCCTAATTATTACAATGAATGCTAAAGCATCATCTTCTAAGCGCCAGCGTACAGTTCCACCTAAAAAAGAAGCGGCTGCTTCAAATGCTCCTAAAGAGCCAAAAGTAGAAGAGAAAAAAGTGGCAGAAAAAAAACCTGCAGCACCAAAAGAAACACCAAAAGAAGAGCCAAAAGAGCCGCAGGCGAAGACGGAAACAAGAACATCTAGACACAAGAGAGAAAAAGATGTCATGAACGATGATATGTATCGTCAAGTGCTGCAAAAGTTTAGAGAAGGCGAAAAAGACGACACGGTTTTTACAAAAGAAGAACGTGACGTTATGAATGATGACGCTTTTCGTAAAGCTTTAAGATCGTTTAAGAAAAACGATAATGAATGAGTTTCTTCTATTATAATAGTACGGAATAAAACAGATAGAAAATAGGTTATAAGCATTCCGCGAAACCAGCCGCTCTCCCCAGGTTAGGTTTCGCTTGGAGTGCAGCAGGGGGCTGACATGTTAGAATCGACTCCCTGATTATAAGAAAGGGGACGTCAAAACATGGAACAGCTCACATTTATTGAAGAGGTCCAGAGAATTTCGATATCCCTTAACAAAAAGGTAATGACAGAGATAAAAGAAAGGTTACTTTCACAAGGGATTACGCCTTTTCAATATCATATCTTATTAATTATCGGTAAATGCAGTCATATTGGAGTAACCAAGCTGGCAGAGGAGATGCGTGTAAAGCCTAGTGCGATCACTCCTGTTATTACTCGTTTAATAGACTTAGAGTTAGTTTCACGCTATCACTCTAAAGAGGATCGCCGTAAGGTAAACATTGAGTTAACTGCTAAAGGTGAACAAGTGATTGAAGAAGCAAATGAAATTGTGCAAAAGATGATTGCTCATTTCTTTTCTTGCTATGAGCCGAAAGATCAAGAGCAATTTTTGAAATTATTTAAGAAACTAGACGCTAATATCTAATGAAAGAAACATCACTTCTTAATGGAGTGATTTTTTTTTGATAAAAAGATTGTCAACTTCACTTTTCCATGATATTATTTGTGTAAACGGTTACATATATGGAGGGAGGGAAATAAAGTGGTAACAATTCGTGATGTAGCAAAAGAAGCAGGCGTGTCCGTTGCGACCGTTTCGCGTGTTTTAAACAGTACAGGGTATGTAAAAGAAGACACGCGTGTGCGAGTAATGAATACAATTCAAAGATTAAACTACAGCCCTAACGAAGTAGCCCGTTCGCTTTATACACGTGAATCACGTTTGATTGGTCTATTGCTTCCAGACATCACAAACCCTTTTTTCCCTCAGCTCGCACGAGGAATAGAAGATGAAGTACATAGCCATGGATTTCGTCTAATTCTTGGCAATAGTGATGAGCAGTTAGAGAAAGAATTGACATATCTCCAAACGTTTACGCAAAATCATGTAGTAGGAATGATTACGGCAACAACAAGTTTAGCTCAGAAACTATATGAAGGTCTTACATTTCCCGTCGTGTTTTTAGATAGAAGTTCTGATCAGTATCCATCCGTTTATGCTGATGGTTTTGAAGGCGGGAAAATCGCTGCAGAAGAAATAATCAAAAGAGGAAGTAAAAGAATTACTCTTATCAAAGGTCCAGTAAATGTAAAGCCTGCTCAGGAACGTTTTCAAGGCTCTCTTTCTGTCTTGAGTCAGTCTGATGCAGACTTTTACGTATTAAATACAAATTCTCTAGCATTTGACGATGCGCAGAAATGGGCAAAGGAAATCTTTCAAAAGTACCCTGAAACAGACGGGATTATCGCAAGTAATGACATTGTAGCCACAGCTGTTTTACATGAGGCGTTTCGATTAGAGAAAAGCGTGCCGGATGATCTTCAAGTGATTGGTTTTGATGATATTCCGCAAAGCCGCTTTTCGTTTCCAGCCCTGTCTACAATTCGTCAGCCTGCTTATGAAATGGGCAAGCAAGCAGCAGGTCTGTTAATGAAATGCATTAAGAAAGAACCTTTAATTCAAAAGCAAGTACAACTACCCGTTACGTTTATTGAACGAAATACGACACGAAAGGTTGAGGAACATGGCTAAAGTAACTGTGATTGGAAGTTCATCAATGGATTTAGTAGTAACATCAAATATTCGTCCTGGAGCTGGAGAAACAGTGTTAGGAGAATCATTTCAAACCGTTCCGGGAGGAAAAGGAGCGAACCAAGCTGTTGCAGCAGCCCGGCTTGGAGCGGATGTGAGTATGATTGGATGTGTGGGCGAAGATCATTACGGAAAAGCAATCCTGGAGAATTTCAAATCAAACGGTGTATCTGTGGAAAATGTGAAACCGGTTACAGATTCAGATAGCGGAACAGCTCACATTATACTCGCTGAAGGAGACAACAGCATTGTAGTTGTTAAAGGAGCAAACGATTATATTACTCCAGACTACGTAGAAAAAGCCAAAGAAAAAATTAAAGAAGCTGATATCGTACTTATTCAGCAAGAAATTCCAGAAGAAACGGTTGAATATGTTGCTCAGCTTTGTCAGGAACTTAAAGTACCGCTTTTATTAAATCCAGCGCCTGCAAGACCATTAAAAGCAGAAGTGATTGAACAAGTTTCTTACATCACTCCAAATGAACATGAAGCAGCGCTTTTATTTGAAGGAAAAGAAAAAGAAGAAGTATTAAAACAGTATCCAAATAAATTGTTTATTACAGAAGGAAAACAAGGTGTACGCTATTTTAACGGCGAGAAAGAAGTATTGGTTCCTTCTTATCAAGTAGAAACGATTGATACAACAGGAGCAGGAGATACGTTTAACGCAGCGCTTGCTGTGGCACTTGCCGAAGGAATGGGTTTTGAAAAAGGAATTCAGTTTGCTAATCGCGCAGCTTCGCTATCCGTCACTAAATTTGGTGCGCAAGGCGGCATGCCGACTCGAAAAGAAGTGGAGGAGAGTCTGTAAATGAAACGTCACGGAATGATTAACAGTCATATTACGAAAATACTAACAGATCTAGGTCATACAGACACTATTGTCATTGCAGATGCAGGGTTACCTGTTCCGCGTGATGTGCCTAAAATTGATTTATCTTTAAAGCTAGGAGTGCCTAGCTTTGAAGATGTAGTAGTAGCTGTGTTAGAAGATATGGCTACAGAAAAAATAGTGATTGCTTCTGAGATGAAAGAAAGAAATCAAAAGGCTTACGAGTTGATGGAAAAGCAAAACATCTTAGTAGAAGAAGTATCGCATGAACAATTAAAAATGCTGACAAGCAAAGCGAAAGTTGTGATTCGTACAGGAGAAGCAACTCCTTATGCAAACTGTATTTTACAAGCGGGAGTTATTTTTTAAAAGAGGTGAACAGCATGCATATTGCAATGAGAGGGATTCATAAAGCCTTTGGAGCAAACCGTGTACTAAGAGGCGTGGATTTTGAATTACATGAAGGTGAAGTTCACGCACTAATGGGGGAAAATGGAGCGGGGAAATCTACGCTGATGAATATTTTAACCGGCCTTCATAAAAAAGATGAAGGGCAGATTCTGATTGATGGCAAAGAGACGTATTTTCAAAATCCAAAAGAAGCAGAACAAAACGGAATTACCTTTATTCATCAAGAGCTGAACGTTTGGCCTGAAATGACGGTGCTTGAGAACTTATTTATCGGCAAAGAATTAAAAACGCCTTTAGGTTTTTTAAAAACAAAAGAAATGAAAGCGTTAGCAAAGAAGCAGTTTGAAAAATTAGCTGTCACCATTCCTCTTGATCAAGAAGCAGGACTTTGTTCTGTCGGACAGCAGCAAATGATTGAGATAGCCAAAGCGCTGATGACGAATGCAAAAGTGATTATCATGGATGAGCCGACCGCAGCGCTTACTGAAAGAGAAATTCAAAAGTTATTTGACGTAATTAATGCGCTGCGAAAACAAGGTGTATCGATTGTCTATATTTCACATCGTATGGAAGAGATTTTCGCTATTTGTGATTCCATTACGGTCATGCGTGACGGACAGACGGTAGACAAAAAGCCGATTCCAGAAACCAGCTTCGATGATGTTGTTCGCAAAATGGTAGGAAGAGAGCTAACGGATCGATTTCCTGCTAGGACATCTCCTAAGGGAGACGTTGTTTTTGAAGCAAAAGGCTTGGAGAGAAAAGGTGTATTTCAAGACGTTCATTTTTCAGTGCGATCAGGAGAAATTGTCGGCGTTGCGGGGCTAATGGGAGCTGGCAGAACTGAAATTATGCGCGCTATCTTCGGGCTTGATCCGTTAGAAAAAGGCGAAATTATCTTAAATGGCAAACGGGTCAGTATCACAAAGCCAGACCAAGCCATTAAATTAGGTCTCGGGTTCATTACAGAAGATCGTAAAACAGAAGGGCTCGTTCTGGACTTTTCTATTCGAGAAAATATTGCACTTCCAAGTCTATTCAGCTTTTCGCCAAAAGGCTTTATTGAACAAAAAAGCGAGCAGCAATTTGTAGATTTGCTTATTAAACGTTTAACGATCAAAACCGAGTCGTCTGAGACGAGTGCGGCTAATTTATCGGGAGGAAATCAGCAAAAAGTAGTTATTGCCAAGTGGATTGGCATTGGACCAAAAGTGCTAATTTTAGATGAACCAACTCGAGGAGTTGACGTCGGGGCGAAGCGTGAAATTTATCAGCTTATGAATGAACTGACAGACAGAGGCGTGGCTATTATCATGGTGTCTTCAGAGCTTCCGGAAGTACTCGGCATGAGTGATCGCATTTTGGTTGTGCATGAAGGAAAGATAACAGGTGAACTGACAAGTGAAGAAGCAACTCAAGAAAAAATTATGACATTTGCAACAGGAGGTCAGTAAAATGAAAGCAAACACAGCGATAAAAGAAAATCGCGTTGATAACGTGATGCAAAAGCTAGGTCCGTTACTAGGTTTATTTATTCTTATTGTCATTGTATCGATTTTAAATCCAAGCTTTTTAGAACCTTTAAATATTTTAAACTTGCTGCGTCAAGTGGCTATTAATGCTTTAATTGCATTCGGTATGACATTTGTTATTTTAACAGGGGGAATTGATTTATCCGTGGGCTCTATACTTGCTCTATCAAGTGCGTTAATGGCAGGTATGATTGTGTCAGGTGTAGATCCTATTTTAGCTATTTTAATAGGATGTGTGTTAGGAGCTGTAATGGGTATGGTTAACGGCTTACTTATTACAAAAGGAAAAATGGCGCCGTTTATTGCGACGCTAGCGACGATGACAATTTTTAGAGGATTAACGCTTGTTTATACAGATGGAAATCCGATTACGGGCTTAGGCGAAAACTATTACTTCCAGTTATTTGGCCGAGGCTATTTCCTAGGTATTCCTGTTCCAGCGATTACGATGGTACTAGCGTTTGCTGTCCTATGGGTGATTTTGCATAAAACACCGTTTGGCCGTAGAACATATGCAATCGGTGGAAATGAAAAAGCAGCATTTATTTCAGGAATCAAAGTTCCGAAAGTTAAGGTTATGATTTACTCACTAGCAGGATTATTAGCAGCGCTATCAGGAGCGATTTTGACTTCTCGCCTGAATTCTGCTCAGCCAACGGCAGGTACGTCTTACGAGTTAGATGCTATCGCCGCAGTAGTACTGGGTGGCACAAGCCTTTCCGGAGGACGTGGACGCATTGTTGGAACGTTAATTGGTGCGCTGATTATCGGAACATTAAACAACGGTTTGAACTTACTCGGCGTTTCGTCGTTTTACCAAATGGTCGTAAAAGGAATTGTTATTTTAATTGCGGTATTAATTGATCGCAAAAAGTCAGCTTAGGAGGGAAAAACATGAAGAAAATTTGGCTCGTGCTATTATCATTTTCATTATTACTGTTAGGGGCTTGTTCACTTCAGCCTCCTGAGTGGGCGAAACCATCTGAAAGTAAAAATTTAAAAGATATTAAAATTGGTTTATCCGTGTCTACATTAAACAATCCGTTCTTTGTTTCCCTAAAAGAAGGAGTACAAAAAGAAGCAAAAAAACTGGGCATGGAAGTAGTTGTAGTAGATGCTCAAAATGATTCAGCAAAACAAATTAACGATGTAGAAGATTTAATGCAGCAAGGTGTTAACATTCTGCTTATTAACCCAACGGATTCAGCCGCTATTTCAACAGCTGTACAATCGGCTAATAATGTAGGCATCCCAGTTATTACGCTAGATCGTTCAGCAGAAAAAGGAAAAGTGGAAACACTGGTAGCTTCAGATAATGTAAAAGGTGGTCAAATGGCTGCTGATTACATTGTAAAAAAAGTAGGTAAAAAAGCTCAGGTAGCAGAACTTGAAGGCGTGCCCGGAGCTTCAGCAACTCGTGAACGAGGAAAAGGGTTCCACAACGTTGCAGATCAAAAGCTAGATATTACGGCTAAACAGTCAGCTGATTTTGACCGTACAAAAGGCTTAAACGTTATGGAGAATGTTCTTCAAGGAAACCCTGGTATCAAAGCCGTATTTGCTCACAATGATGAAATGGCATTAGGAGCTATTCAAGCGATTAACAGCTCAGGAAAAGATGTATTAGTAGTAGGGTTTGATGGAAACGACGATGCAATTAAAGCAGTAAAAGAAGGGAAACTAGGCGCAACTGTAGCCCAGCAGCCTGTTTTAATTGGTAAACTTGCCGTAAAGTCTGCTAAAAATGTTCTTCAAGGCAAAAAAGTAGATAAGCAAATTCCAGTGCCTTTAAAACTAGTAACCTCTGAAAAATAATGGTTCTATACGTGTGAAGAAAAAAGACGCTCATTTGATTTATGGGCGTCTTTTTATATATATATAGTGTAAAAAAGAAGTGAAAAAGTCACAACTTTATAAATAGTGTAGGAATTATGTAGGTGGAATTTATGTAATAAAAAGTAAAAAACACAGAAAAAAGACGGTAAAACACATAATTTTCTGTGAAAAATTTGTAATATAGCTGTAATAATAAGCGTTTATTTTGTTTTTTAAAGAGTAATTTTGCCCCCTTTGTGACAAAAATATATCTTTTTTAATAAACAGTAAACCTCTCTATCAAGGGATTTTGGTGGTAAATTCCCAGAAAGAGATTCTTGGTTATACAGATTATGGGAAACTTTTAACTGTATTGTAACATAAACAGCTAGTTTTTTATGGTATAACTATGTCTATGAGGAAAGGGGACTATTACTTTATGAAAATTTTTAAGCGTATGACTCTTGCAGCAGTCACAGGAATTTTCTTCATGACCGGCATTACAGAGACTCACGCCCAATCGAATGAAGAAGCGCTCCAGACTACTGAAAATAAAATTAAAGAAACAGAAAAGGCTGTTCAACAAAAAGAGAAAGAGAAACAGTCTATCAATTCAGATGTTCAAAACATACAGTCACAATTAAATTCATTACATACAGTAATCTCTAGCAATAAAAAAGAGTTAGCATCGACTGAAAAGCAGATTTCAGAAGCGAACAAAATGATTGAGAAAAAGAAAAAAGAGATCGTTTTGCTTCAGGAAAAAGTGTTAAGTCGTAAAGATATTATTGAAAATCGATTAGTTGCTTTACAGCAGGACGATAAAACAAGCGTTGTTATTGATACATTAATGAATGCTGATAACTTTGGAGATTTTGTTGCACGTATGGGTGCGGTCACAACTTTATTGTCAGCAGATAATGATATTTTAAAGCAGCATCAAAATGACTTAGATCAAATTGAAAAAGATAAAAAAGAAATTGATAAGCAAGAAAAAGTATTAGAAGCAGCAAAAAGTAGCCTAGCGGCTAAACAAGCTGAATTAGATAAAAACGTTGCGAAACAAACAGCAACGTTAACAACTATGCAAGAAAAATACAGTACGGTCGTAAATGAAATTGATGCAGCTTCTTCAGAAAAAGCAAATCTTCAGTCTGAACTAACAGGCATTCAAGATAAGATTGCAAAAGAAAAAGAAGCAGCTCAAAAGCAAGCTGAGCAAGTGGCAAAACAGCAGGCGGCTGAAAAGGCTGAGGCTGATGCAGAAGCAAAGCGTCAAGCTGAATTAGCAACAGCTAAAAAAGAAGTAAAAACAGAGCCGAAACAAGAAGTAAAAACAGCTGCGGCTACAGAGAAGAAAGCAGCCGTTTCTTCAGAAGCAAAAGAAACGAAAAAAGAAGAAAGCACACAAAAGCATTCTGGAAAAGAAATGTATGTAGAAGCAACAGCTTATACAGCTAATTGTGCAGGCTGCAGCGGCGTAACGGCCACTGGACAAAATGTAAGTTCAGGCACTCATAAAATTATTGCGGTAGATCCATCCGTTATTCCATTAGGTTCAAAAGTATATGTAGAAGGATACGGAGTGGCAACAGCAGGTGATACGGGCGGTGCGATTAAAGGATATCGAATTGACGTATTAGTACCTTCTGAGTCAGCTGCAAAAGCATTTGGACGTCGTACAGTGAAAGTAACGGTGCTAAACTAAAGAGAAGATCCGAACGATTTATCGTTCGGATTTTTTCATTTTGTTGGTTTTCAGATGAGATGGATGCAGCTATGTCTCAGCCTCTTCTTTGCATGTTTGGTGAGCAAGTTGCTAGCTAATCTATGCTCTTTTCGTTACCATACAATAAAGTAAATGGAAGAAAAGGAGTGGGTAAAATGAAGGTAGTTGATCCAGCGGTACAAAGTGCAAAAGATAATTATCATTTGCTAACAGGTGTCGTCATTCCCCGGCCAATTGCGTTTATTACAAGTCAAAATGATGACGGTGTAGTGAATGCTGCGCCGTTTAGTTTTTTTAATGTAGTTGCGGCAGAGCCTCCGCTGATTGCCGTTTCGGTTTCGAGAAGTGAAGGTCAAATGACGAAAGATACGGCCAAAAATATTAGTGCATCTAAAGAATTTGTAGTTCATCTTGTAGACGAAAACTTAGTGGAACAGGTGAATCAAGCGGCATCTTCTTACCCTTCTTCCGTGAGTGAAGTCGAGGAAACAGGGTTAACACTAGCACCGAGCAAAAAAGTGCAGGTTCCCGGAATTCAAGAAGCCAGCATTCGAATGGAATGTAAGCTTCACCAAATTGTTCCATTAGGAACGGATGAGGCATACAGCTCAGATTTGTTTATCGGTGAAGTTGTGATGTTTCATATTAGTGAAAAAGTAATAGAAAACGATCGCGTTTCTGCAGAACGTGTGAAGCCAGTCAGCCGGCTTGCGGGTTCTAACTATAGTAAATTGGGGCAATTATTTTCCTTAGAACGTCCCAAATAAGCAAGAAAGTGTTACTTATGTAGCAAAAAAATAGTATACATTGGATTTTTTTAAATAAGCGATTGTGTTCTGTTTCAACAATAACAGTACATTCGCTTTTTTTTATGAACGAAAAAGTTAATAGAAACCATAATAACAAAATCAATTTACAAAAAGGCAAAAATGTAAGGTTTTTGCCTTTTATATTTACCATTGAGGAAAAGGGTATTCATTCATATAATTTAGATTAAGTAAATTGTATACGCTTTCAATATACAGAATTATTTTTCAATAATTCTATCTAGAAAGAGACGTGAGCGTTTGCAAAAAAACTTGCCACACTAGGAGACGAGATCATAGGAGGGGTATTCATTGAAACGTTGGTTTAGTTTAATCAGTTTTGCACTCATTTTAACCCTAGTACTTGCAGGATGCGGAGGAAAGTCCGCTAATGAAACAAGTGGTAGCGGTGGAAAAGAAGTTGTTGCATGGGCTTGGAATATTAACGTACCGGTATTAAAGAAAGCAGCAGCAGAATATCAAAAAGAGAATCCAGGATTTAAATTAAAAGTAGTGGATATGGGACGTGAAGACGTTTATTCAAAACTAACAACAGGATTGCAGGCTGGCGGAAAAGGTCTTCCTGATATTGTATTAGTAGAAGACGATCGTTTCCAAGGATATTTGGATGCATTTCCAAAAGCATTTTTAAACCTATCTAAAAAAGGGTTCGATAAGCAAGAAGATAAATTTCCAGAGTTTAAGAAAGCTCTTTTATCAAAGGATGGGGACATGTACGGCTTCCCGTTTGATGCAGGTCCGACAGGCGTTTTCTACCGCACAGATTACTTTGAAAAAGCAGGCGTAGATCCAAACAGCATCAAAACATGGGATGATTATATTGCGGCTGGTAAAAAAATTAAAGAAAAAGTTGGCGTTGATTTACTAGGTTTAGATTTTAATAATGACGATGGCTTATTCCGAATGGCACTAACGCAGCAAGGTACGTTCTATTTTAATAACAAAGGTAAGCTCAATTTAACTTCTAAAGAAGCGAAAAAAGCGATGGAGTTAAATAAGAAGTTAAAAGAAGCAGGCATTGTTAAAAATACAGTGGGCTGGGATGCTTCAATCAGTGCTTTAGCAGAAGGTAAAGTAGCAAGTTCACCATCTGGTGCTTGGCTATCTGGTTCTATTACGCAGCAGGCTCCAGATTTAAAAGGAAAATGGGGAGTATTTTTATTACCTTCGTTTGAAGAAGGAGGCAACCGTGCTTCTAACTTAGGCGGAAGCAACTATGTGATTTCAGCAAATAGCCAAAAAGCAGATGAAGCGTACAAATTTATGGAATATTTCTCAACAACAGATAAAGTTCAAGAAGAAGCGATGAAGGGCGGACTATTCCCATCATTAAATACCGTATATTCTTCAAAATTATTCACTGCACAAGATGAGTACTTTAACAATCAGACGATTTGGAAAACATTCGCAGATGAAATGAAAGATATTAAGCCGGTTAATTTTACAGGCAATTACTCAGTTGCAAACAGTGAAGCAGTCAAAGCTGTGTCAGAGGTAACAAATGGTAAGGGCGTTACAGACTCGCTTGAAGCAGCTCAAAAACGCTTAGAAAACCGAATTCAAAAATAATCAAGAAGCATAGAAGGTGATTTCTAGAAAATGGCCTTCTATCTCTTCTTCTTGCGGTACTAGGAGGTCATCATGAAGACAAATAAATCATTGCCTTACTTATTTATTGCTCCAGCACTTTTGCTGTTCGCGCTGTTTACCATCTATCCTATTTTTTCATCGTTTATTCTAAGCTTTCAGAGTATGGAAGGCGGAAAGTATGTATTTACCGGTTTATCAAACTATACACGTTTGCTCGGAGATGATATTTTCTGGAAAGCGCTTGGAAATACGGGGATTATTTTAATCGTTCAAGTACCCGTCATGATTTTATTAGCGCTTGTACTAGCTAACGCGTTAAACAGTCAGCTTTTAAGACTAAAAGGTTTTTTCCGAGTTTCATTTTTCTTGCCCGCAGTAACGTCGCTAGTTGCCTATTCTATTTTGTTTTCAATCATTCTTCAAGATGAAGGAATTATGAATACTATTTTAGGGTTTTTCGGTATCGATGCCATTCAGTGGCTGGGAGATCCTTTCTGGGCTAAAGTCTCAATCATCGTGGCGATGACTTGGAGATGGACAGGTTATAATATGGTTATTTTTCTAGCAGCTCTTCAAAGTTTATCTCATGAAGTTTACGAAGCAGCTGATTTAGACGGGGCAAATCGTATTCAAAAGTTTTTCCACGTAACGGTTCCACAATTAAAACCCGTTATCTTGTTTGCTACTATTTTATCAACAATTGGCACGCTTCAATTGTTTGACGAACCTTTTAACTTAACAAAAGGCGGCCCCGCTGATTCCACGATGACGCTAGGCTTATATATTTATCAAAATGGCTTTAAATATTTTGATTTTGGATATGCTTCAGCCATTGCGTACGTTGTTGTATTATTAGTCGGTATTTTAACGTTCTTCCAATTTAAATTTACGGGTGATAAATCATGAGTGTATTAGAGAGAGTAGAAGCAACCGCAGTAGCTACCGTGCCTAAGGTTAAAAAGAAAAGCAACATCATGCGTAAAATAGGATTATACAGCATGCTTGGGCTGTTCACGATTGTCTCTATTTTTCCGTTTTACTGGATGATTATCGGCGCTACGAATGAATCGGGAAAAATGTTTACAAACCCTCCAACGCTGAAGCCTGGCGATCAATTTATGACAAATCTACAAAATTTAAATGCTTCAATTGATTTAGGGCGGGTCTTTTTTAACTCAGTATTTGTTTCAGTCGTGTATGTGATTGTAGCTTTAATGGTTTGTTCTACAGCTGCATATGCGCTATCTAAATTTGAATTCAAAGGCCGAAACGCAATTTTTACGACGCTTTTATTGTCCATGATGATTCCATATCAAGCAACGCTCATTCCGCTTTTTCAGCTGATGTCGAATTTTAATTTGCTTGATACGTATTTTGCTCTTATTGTTCCGCAGCTGTGCTTTCCGTTCGCTATCTTTTTATTACGTCAGAACTTTTTAGCTTTTCCAACGGAACTGATTGAAGCAGCACGTTTGGACGGTGCTGGAGAGATGAGAATTTTTTTAACCATTGTGCTTCCTTCTATGAAGCCTGCGATGGCTGCAGCAGCTATTTTCTTATTTATGACACAGTGGAATAACTTTATGTGGCCTTTAGTTGCGACTACATCAAACGAAATGGCTACATTGCCAGTTGCTCTTTCAAGCTTAATTGGATTATCGATTATTGATTACGGTCAAGTAATGATGGGGGTAACGATTGCAACCATTCCAATCATTGTCTTCTTCCTAGCACTTCAGCGTCATTTTATTTCAGGAATGCTTGGAAGTGCAGTAAAATAAAAAGCAGCAGATGTTGAGAAAAAAGTATGTTAGTTAAAGGAGGATCCGAAAGAATCTGATTGTTGATCGAGAATCAAATTCGTTCGGATTTTTCCCTTTCTAGGATGAACGTAGATTTAATTGTAGTTAATTGCTTCTAGGTGTTGATTGGAGGGCAAGACGAAGACTCCTGCGGGAAAAGCGGAACAGGTGAGACCCTGCAGGAGCGTAAGCGACGAGGAGACTCACCGGCCGCCCGCGGAAAGCAAAGTCTTGCACGGAAATCAACAGCTGTGTAACAAGTAATTCATACTAGTTCAATTTGTTCGTCTTTAGATTGGGTTGATTTAGCCATAGTTCAATCACTTTCTTAATGAACAGGGGGAGAGAAGATGGGAGAAATACCTGTAGGAGTACAGCTTTATACGCTGCGTGAAGAAACGAAAAAAGATTTTAAAGGGACGCTTCAAAAAGTAGCTGCTTTAGGATACCAAGGGGTAGAATTTGCAGGGTATGAAGGATATACAGCGCAAGAAGTAAGAGCGTGGTTAATGGATTTGCAGCTGAAGCCAGCTTCTAGTCATATTCCACTTGAACAATTAGAATCTAATTTAGAGCAAGTGATTCACTTTGAGCAGCAAGTCGGAAATTCACATATTGTTTGTC
This sequence comes from Priestia sp. USM5, assembly GCF_058323215.1. NCBI lineage: Bacteria > Bacillati > Bacillota > Bacilli > Caryophanales > Bacillaceae > Priestia > Priestia sp. USM5. Next base: position 3,719,012 of record NZ_JBSGKN010000001.1, on the reverse strand, counting down.
CTTATTTAATGCCTGAACGTCAAACGGAAAAAGGGTATTACGAACTTATTGATTCTTTAAATAATATTGATACGTATTGTAAAAAAGAAGGCATGTCGTTTAGCTATCATCATCATGATTTTGAGCTGAAAAAATTGTCAACCGGAAAGTCAGCTCTCCAAACGATTCTAGAAGAAACTGGGGTAAATGTAGAGCTGGACATTTATTGGCTGACTAAAGCAGGCGAAGATCCAGTGGAGTGGATGAAGCACTATCGAAATCGTACGCCTTTTATCCATTTAAAAGATATGACAACAGACGGCGAGCAATTTTTTGCTCCTCTTGGTACCGGAGGGGTAAATGTAAAGGCTGTCATGAAAGAAGGCAATAAAGCAGGCGTAAAATGGTGGATCGTTGAACAAGATCAGTGCATAGAAAGTCCTCTTAGCAGTATTAAAAAAAGCTTAGCATATATCAAATAAAAAAAACGAACAGACGCTGTCTGTTCGTTTTTTATTGATAAGCTGGAGTCCATTCAATTTCTCCGCACTTATTCGTATAATCAATATTTACTTCAAAGTTATGTTTTTCATAAAAATGAATTAATCTTTCGAGATGATCCCAGTCGCGCTCAGCGATATCTCCTTTAATGACATGAACATTTTGATCAACCGCTACTTCTTTTAAATAATTCATACATACAGAGCCATATCCCTTATTAGCGGGACCTTTAATATCACCAATAAAAATCGTGTGATTATCTTCATATACGCCATCGATGGCAAAATCCCAAGCCCCTCTATAGGCTTTTGTGCATTCATTTAGCATAATTTTACATGCGTTTCCGTCATTTTGTGCCGATACAATAACTAACTGATTATCTTCAGGCTGATCGACACCGATAACTTCGTACTTTTTAGCAATTTCTTTTAAATTATCCTGCATGCGAAATAGCTGAAACTCTAAATCATCAAGTGTTTCTTTTAGTTCTTCTGCATTCTGGTTTTTTTCTGTAAGCTGAGTAAACATTTTATACTCCTTTCCGTCTGTTTTCGGTCTAAACGCGCCTATGACAAAGAGAACACGGTGTATAAAGCGAAACTTTATTTAGCAAAGTATCTGCCTTAGTAAAAATATAAAAAGGAAAGAACCTGATTTGATTGATCGTTCATCAAAACGGCTGCTTTCCTTAACATTCACTTTTAAATTTTTCACAACGTGTATAAGGGTAACAAAGACTCATTAATTTTGTCAATAAGGTTGCAGGTCTATTTGTAAAGAAGATAACAGGACATTTTACTTATCTGGAAAGAAAAATAATGAGTGAAAAAAGAATCATTTTAAAGTAAAATCATTGGAGGAAAAGTATGGTTAAAAAGGAATTGCTTTTCATTTGGAAAAAACATACTTAAAATAAAAGTAAGAAAATATTTCATTTACTTACAAAATATTATAGAAAAATGGATGGAGTAATATGGGGTAAGTGTTAACTATATCGAACAAAGGGTGTATAAGATGGATAAATATCAAATTGCATTATTAGCTAATGTGCGTAAGCAGCTGCAAGAGTGGACTGATCAAAATAAAGAAATACCTCATGAAGAGGTGTACCGCTTTTTGCATTCAATTTCTGGAACGTCTGCGACTATTGGACTGCATTATTTAGGAGATCGTTCCCGCGCGTTAATGGAAGCTGTTGAAAAAAAACAGAAAAAAATCTGGGATTACGCGGAGTTGAATACTTTTTTATTAGATATTATTAAAATTTGTTATCAAGATGAAATTCAATCCGCAGAAGATATAAATAAACCGATAGAAATCAGTGAACAAACAGCTAGCATTTTACTTGTGGACGACGATCTTTCAATGCTGATGTATTTAAAAGAACAGTTTGAAAAGCAGGGATGGTACGTATTAGCAACTGCATCTAAAGAAAAAGCCATTACGGCTTTTTACGAATTAAAGCCGGATTGTTTTGTTGTTGATGTACATATGAAAGACTGTACAGGCTTTGACATTCTTTCATTTTTACGTGATAAAACAAAGCAACTGTTCGTCCCGATTGTCATGATGAGCGTTGATAATCAAAGAGAGACGCGTTTGAAGGCTTTTAAATTAGGGGCCGATGACTTCCTTGTTAAACCTTTCGATTTGGAAGAAAGTCTACTTCGAATTGGTCACCATATTGAACGAAAGCAAATGTTTAACTCCTATTTAATGTTTGATGAATTAACAGGAGCCTATAACCGAACGTATTTAAAAGAAATCTACAGTCAGCAGCTATCCAGCTACGACCGCTTAAAAGATCCTTTTTGTTTAGCAATTTTAGATTTAGATTTCTTTAAAAGAATAAATGATCAGTATGGACATCTTATGGGAGACCGCGTGCTGCAAGCATTTGTAGAGTATATGAAGCATGAAATTCGTCCAACAGATCACATTTTTAGATATGGAGGCGAAGAATTTATTCTTTTACTGCCAAAAACCAATATAAAAGAGGCAGAAACAGTATTAAATAGACTGTTGGATTCCTTTGTGAAAAAAGTGTTCACACATCAAAGCAATTCGTTTTATTGCAGCTTTTCCGGCGGAGTTGTAGAAGTTCATAACAATGAATGGCCGTTAGAAAAAGCGCTTCATCAAGCTGATGAAGCATTATATATAGCGAAGGAATCAGGACGTCAAAAAATTGTAGCTTCTTCTCAAAGCAAGCTGGTTAAAAAGCGAACGCTTCGTATGGCTATTATTGATGATGATTCTATCATTCGAACGATGCTGAAAGAGCTTTTAAGTAAGATTGATGTAGGAAATCGTTATGAAGTGAAAATAGAAGTGTTTAAAGACGGCATCGAATTTTTTGAGTCCCAATGGATTCACTCTAGCGATCACTACTTTGTTATTTTAGATGGAATGATGCCTAAGATGGATGGCTTAGAAGTGCTGCAAAAATTAAGGCAGCAGAAACGTCACGATCAGTACACGGTTATTATGCTTACATCACGAAACAGCGAACAAGATATTCAAAGAGCGTTAGAACTTGGGGCAGACGATTACATGACAAAGCCATTTAAGTTAATGGAGCTTGAAGCGCGCGTACGTCATTTAATGAAGAAGGTGAAATAAATGGCGATGTCAATTCAAGTGGTATATATCTTATTTAGCGGATTGCTATTGCTGTTGGTTTGTTTTCTAAGTTATTTACTTATTCAAAAAGCGCGTTTAAACGCTTTCCGGGCAAAAGTAGAATCCTATAAAGATAGTATAAAAGAATCTCTTTTTATTTATTTATACAGAAAAGATGAAGAACATCGGATAGAGCCTAAAAATAAAATAGAGCTGGCGGGTCTAGAGGAACTATTGAGCGGTTTTTCTGCAGCTGTGCAAGGTGATGACATCCGAAATAACATCACGCTCTATGCGGAGAAGGTTTTTACACCCAAATATAAAAAAGAGCTGCATCATTCTAGGTGGAGTGTCAGAATGAATGCCCTTTATGCTATTGAAGATTTTGGTCTTACTACGCTAACAGACCAATTAGTAGAAATGTATGAGAAAAAAAATAGTACAGCGGCTGAAAAAAATCAAATTTTAAAGATTTTAGTTAAGCTAAACCGTCCTGAGTTTGTTGTGTATATGACGAATGCCTCTAAACCGCTGTCTGAATTTATGTACCGCTCTTTGTTTGGAACTATGAACAGTGAGCAGTTTCAGCAATTTATTAATAAATTTGAAGACCTGCAAGAAGAAATTCAGCTGCCACTTATCGATATGATCGGTATCAATCATAAGTTAGAGTATATCGATTTCTTAAAAATGCACATGAAAAGTTCATCAGAAGAACTGCGAATTCGTTCGTTGAAATCACTTAACGCTTTATCTTTTCCATTAAAAGTAGAGGAGCTCACGAAACATCTTCAATCAGATATGTGGCAAGAGAGAATGATGGCTACCAAACTAGTAGGCAAAACGAGAGATGAGAAGGGATTGTCACTTCTCGAGCAGTCGCTGAAAGATTCTCATTTTCTTGTGCGTTCGAATGCTGCTCAGTCAATGATGAAAATCCCAACAGGTAAGGAATACTTAGTTCATGTATATGAAACGACTTATGACAAGTTTTCGAAAGATATGGCAGCAGAATGGCTTGAAAAGGGAGGAATTACGGTTGTGGAATAGTGTTTGGCATCTTTTTTTGTCCATTTGCGGATGGGCTGTATTTGCTTATATGATTTTTGTGCTTTGTTTTTATTTTATGATGTTTATCATCTCTGTTTTTCAACTGCGAAAGCAATATCAATTAAATGATGAAGAACCTTATGAAGATTTGCTTGCGGTTAGCTATACAACGCCGTTATCTATATTAGTTCCCGCTTATAACGAATCTGTCGGAATTATTGGAAGCGTGCGTTCGCTGCTTGGAATTGAATATCCGGAATATGAAGTAATTGTAGTAAATGATGGATCTTCAGATGATACGTTAGAAAAGCTCATCGAAGAGTTTTCTCTTGTGAAAATGAATCGAGTTGTGAGAAAGCAAGTGGAGACGAAAGAAGTAAAAGCTGTATATCGTTCTAAATTATACGATTATTTATATGTAGTCGATAAACAAAATGGAGGAAAGTCAGATGCATTAAATGCAGGAATTAATTTATCCAACTATCCTTATTTTTGTTCGATCGATGGTGATTCAGTGTTGGAAAGAGACGCTTTTTTAAAAGTTATGAAGCCAATTATTGATTCAGACGGAGAAGTAATTGCTTCAGGAGGAAGTATTCGAATTGCAAACGGATGTAAAATCGAAAACGGTGCGGTCGTATCGATTGGACTTGATACGCAGCCGCTTGTTGTGATGCAGATTATTGAATATTTACGTGCCTTTCTTATGGGGCGCATTGGTCTCAGTCGCCATAATTTATTACTTATTGTGTCAGGAGCATTTGGCGTATTTTCTAAACGCTGGGTGATTGAAGCTGGGGGTTATTCTCATACAGTCGGCGAAGACATGGAGCTTGTTGTTCGCCTCCACCGACTGATTAAACAGAAAAAAGCCAACAATCAAATTGTTTATATTCCAGATCCTGTATGCTGGACAGAGGCACCTGATGAAATCAAATATTTGCGAAGACAGCGAAACCGCTGGCACCGCGGTTTATTTGATAGTCTTTGGAAGCATAAAGAGATGCTGTTTAATCCGAAATACGGAAGTATCGGAATGATTTCTATGCCTTATTTTGTGTTTATTGAACTAATCGGGCCGGTCATGGAAATGTTAGGCTATTTGTTTATTGTTATTTCTCTAGTGGTAGGCGGGATTTATGTGGAATTTGCGTATTTGCTTTTTCTCTTAATGGTTGTATATGGTTCTCTTTATTCGATGGCGGCTGTTTTGCTAGAAGAGTGGAGCCTTCGCAAATATCCAAAAGTATCTGATATCGCTAAGCTGTTTGTCTTTTCCCTGACTGAATCCTTTTGGTATCGCCCTCTAACTGTTATATGGCGCTGTCATGGATTGTTGGACGTTATTCGCAATAAAAAAGGCTGGGGAGACATGCAGCGAAAAGGAGTTTCACAATGAAAAAATGGTTATTAATCGGCGGCATTATTTTGGTTATGGCAGTAACGGCTTCGCCATTTCTTATTTGGCAGCTAAAGAAACCAAATGATTTGAATATGCTTGTCATTGATAAAACAGTGCCAGATCAAACGTTTCGAGAGCATCAGGGCTTAATGTGGATGCTGAATCAAGCGAAAGTACGCAAAGACGGGAAGCCTTATGAAATCTCAAAAGATTATGCAGGGTTTTATCCGAATGGAGATAAAACATACAGCATTAAATCTCTGCCAAAAACAAACTCTGCAGATATGATTTATATCACGGACACGTATGGCGTATACAAAGAAGATTTAGGCGTAAAAGCTAAAAGAGGAGATCGTTCTCAGCTGGTGTATGGCGGCATGACTTCTGAAGACGTGAGCTACGTTAAGAAAGCACTGAATGGACGTACAAAAACGCTGATTGGAGAGTTTAATACATTTGGAAGTCCTACTTCTCTAGACGTTCGCAAAGAACTGTATGAATTGTACAATGTTACGTGGTCCGGCTGGATTGGTCGCTATTTTGATGAATTCGGCAGTGAAGAAGTTCCTGCTTGGGTGAAAAGTGCTTACAAAAAGCAGTACAACAAAGAGTGGAACCTTACGGGCAAAGGCTTACTGTTTGTTAATGAATCCAATAAGCTCGTTATTATAACGGAAAAAGAATTAAAAGAAAATCCAGTATGGTTTCAATATACAAAACAAGGAAAAAAAACATTTAATTTACAGGATGAATCTGCTTATCAATATTGGTTTGACGTAATTACACCCCAGCAAAAAAGTGATGTGCAGGCTCAGTTTGTCTTTCACTTGGATTCTGAAGGAAAAAACAAGCTAAAGGAAAATGGTATTCCTTTGTCCATACCAGCAGTCGTTCATCATAATAAAGAGCGATATGATACTTATTACTTTGCAGGAGATTTTGCAGATCAAGGAGAAGTACCTTCCATTTATCAAACCTCTTTTTACCCGGTGTGGAAGAAATGGACAGAGAAAATCGGAAAAGAAGATGAGTCTTCTTTTTACTGGACTGTTTATCTGCCTCTTATGAATAAGATTATAGATCAACAGCAAAATGCATCGCAGCCTGCTTCTGTTACTTTTAATGAAAATATGGAAATCTATGAAGATGCTGACCGTAAAGTAGCAGGGAAAGTAGGAAAAGATTATTTGCAAGTTTATCAAAACGGCAAGTGGAAAGATTTGCTGATTAAAGGAGTAAATATGGGCATTAGTAAGCCAGGCCATTTCCCTGGTGAGACCGCTATTTCGAAAGAAGAATATTTACGCTGGTTTAAAGAAATTGGCAAGATGAATGCAAACTCAATCCGCGTATACACTATTCACCCTCCCGGCTTTTATGAAGCGCTTGCTGAGTATAACCAAAAAGCCAAAGAACCCATTTATCTTTTTCATGGAGTATGGGTGAATGAAGAAGTTTTCTATGATTCACAAGATGCTTTTGCAAAGGAAAATACAAAAGAATTTGAAGCTGAAATGAAAAGGATTGTAAACGTTATTCATGGAAATGCAACACTGCCAAAACGGACGGGACATGCAAGCGGAACGTATACAGCAGACGTGTCTCCTTATGTTTTAGGCTGGATTATAGGAGTTGAATGGGATCCCACGGTAGCCCTTTCGACAAATGAAAAACATAAAGGAATGAAAGATTTTAAAGGGAAGTACATCTATACGGAAAAAGGCAATCCCTTTGAAATTTGGCTTGCGCAGCTTATGGAAAAAACAATTTCCTATGAGCAGGATAAATATGATTGGCAGCGGCCTATGAGCTTTACGAACTGGGTGACGACGGATTTATTGACTCATCCATATGAGCCTTCTGAAGACGAAGATAAAGTGTCTGTTAATCCTAATTTAATTCACACAACTAAAAAATTTGAGCCGGGATTATTTGCTTCTTATCATATTTATCCTTACTATCCTGATTTCTTAAACTATGAACCTCGTTATCTCGCTTATCGCGATCATCGAGGAGAGAAAAATAACTACGCAGGTTATTTGCAAAATATGAAAGAAGTTCATCATATGCCCGTGCTTGTTGCTGAATTTGGCATTCCGGCTTCGCGAGGACTCACCCATAGAAACGTATACGGATGGGATCAAGGCTTTCATACGGAACAAGAACAAGGAAAGATTCTGTCACGCTTGTACGAAGATATTGTTGAAGAAAAAATGGCTGGCGGTATGGTCTTTACATGGCAAGATGAATGGTTTAAGCGAACGTGGAATACGATGGAGTACGACAATCCGAACCGCAGGCCATTTTGGACGAATTTGCAAACGGGAGAACAGCATTTTGGCCTGTTGAGTTTTGATCCAGGAACAAAGCTGAAAGTCAAAGTAGACGGCAAATCAGATGATTGGAAAAGGCTGAACAGCAAGTCGGTATATAAGCCGTCTAAGAAGTTAAAAGCATTGAACATTACAAGTGATGAAGGTTATCTATATCTACACGTGAGTGCAAAAGAGCTGGAAGATCAAAAGCTTTATTTCTTGTTTAACACAATTAACAATCAGGGACAGTCAAAGATTCCTCAAATTCCTTCTTTAAAAACAAAAGGAATTGATTTTGTAGCAGAATTAAACGGGAAAGAAGACAGTCACTTGTGGATAGACAGCTATTACGATACGTATTATTTTTCGTATGCCCATCAGCTTCAAATGATTCCATCTGTAAAAGGAACCGATACAAAAGATAACGGCATGTTTAATCCAATCAGGCTCGCCCTTAACAAAGAGTTAGCGATTGGAGAGGGGAAAAACAAGAGAACCATTCCTTTTGACGCCTATGAAACTGGGAAGCTCCAAGAAGGAAACAGCGATCCTAATTCTTCTTCATTTGATTCGCTAGCAGATTTTAAAGTGAATGAATCAAATGGAATTGCTGAACTTCGCATTCCTTGGGCGCTTTTAAATGTAAAAGACCCGAGTCAAAAAGAAATAATGGGAGATATTTGGTCCAAAAAAGGACTGGAATCCAGCGAGAAAATGAAAGGAATTCAAGTGGGGGTCGTAGCTGTTAATAAGAAGAGCAATGACGTGGAAGATACGTTTCCGACTCAGAAAAAAGGAGAACTTTTATTAAAAGATTTTTACTTATACAAGTGGAAAAATTGGGAGTATCCAACTTTTTACGAACGAATAAAGCCGTCCTACTTCATATTGCAAAAAACGTATGGACGACTACAAGCGGAGGAATAACAATGGCAAAAATTTTATTAGCGGAAGATGAAGAAGTGCTTCGTATGTTAGTGGTAGATACGCTTGAAGATGAAGGACATGAAGTGACGGAAGCAGAAAACGGCGAAGAAGCGTTGGAATTTATTAAAGAACGTGATTTTGACTTAATTATTTTGGATTATATGATGCCCGTGTTCACCGGGCTTGAAGTCATTCAGCAGCTAAAAGAAATGAAAGATAAGCGCCATACAAAAGTATTGATGCTTTCAGCTAAGAATCAAGCTGCTGATCAAAGCCGGGTGTTAGAAGCAGGGGCTGCGTATTTTATGTCTAAACCGTTTAGTCCCCTATTGCTAGCCGAACGTGTTGAGGAAATTTTAGATGAACAATAAACTAAAACGAAAAAGTATCTCAATCCAGTTCATCTTCTTAGCAAGTATCCTTTTACTTGCTTTTGCGGCGGGTTCAACTGTACTTGTTGTACGGCAAAAAGAAATTACAGCTGATTATGCCCAGTACAGGGCACAAGTACGGGAAAAGGCACAGCTGCTATCTACAATTGATAAATCAATGAACAGAGCTTTTTTGCAGGCTCGTGGGTTTATTGCATTTGATTCAGAGGATATGTATAACGAGGCTGCAAGTCAGCAAAAAAGTATCGAAGAAAATCTTGATCGACTTTCAGGTCTAGCGGCAGATAGACGTGAACGTACGTTTGTAAATGAAGCGACGGTGATGCTAAACACGTATTTTAATCAAACGCTTCCTTATTTTAAAGATATTTACGACAAAAAAGGCATTGAAGGAGTCCGCTCTAGTCCTGAGCGGAAGGCTGCTTCTAAATCAATAGAACAAATGCAAAAAGAACTTGATGACTACCAAAATGAATTAACTAAAGACTTAAATACACAGTACGATGACACGTCGAGTGACATGCAGAAAAGTCAAACGTTCTTTATTTTATTTTTAGCGTTTACAGTGGTCATTTTATTATTGCTTACACGGGTATTGCTAAATAAGTTTGTAAAGCCGCTGAGTCAGCTAGCATATACGGCAAGCGAAATTGCTGCGGGAAAAGAAATGCCTATGACATTTGATGAACATAGAAGAGATGAAATCGGTATGCTATCTCAGGCCTTTTACAAAATGGTATCGACTTTGCAAAATAACGAACAGGAGTTAACGGCTCAAAATGAAGAGCTGATTGCACAGCAAGATGAGTTGCACAGTCAGCAAGATGAACTTCAGCACGCATTGGAATTGACAAAGGAACGAGAAGGCGAGTTAGAATTGCGCAATTTATTTGTGCATGGACTAACAAATTCTCTTCAAAAGCAAGAAGTTCTCACGAGTGCTGTCACAAACATGAGCCGAGTAATGAAAGCTGATCACGGTTTTATTATGCTAACCGATGAAAAGACACATGCTTCATTTGGTCTATCTTCATCAAGTGTTCAACAGATGATGAAAAACCTTCATAATAATTACATTGATCATGTGCAAAAGACGAAAAAATGTATGGTAGTAAAAAGAGAGTGTATAGAACATGAGCGCCTATATCATCGGCAAACGTTTTATTTGTATGATGTTATCGTACCGGTGCTGTCTTCACAGGGAGATATGCTAGCCTATATGTTTTACAGCCGCTACGCGGATGAATACACAGAACATGAATTACAGACATTTGAAATATTGGCCAAACAAATTACGATTGCTCTTGAAAAAATTTATATTTACGAAGAGTCTGAGCATGACAGACTGCTATCTCAAGATATTTTAAATTCGATTCAAGAAGGAATGCAGCTTGTAGATACAAGCGGTACGATTCTACAAGTGAATACGAAGACTAGCGAATTGTTTCAATATGAGCATCAAAGCGGGCTTCTTCAGCTTTCTCGCGATCAATGGCTAGATGCTCTCTCTCAAAAAGTCGAAAATATAGAGGAGCTAAGACAATACGTTAAAGCCATTTGTAAGGGAGAGCAAGTAGAAAAGTCTTTTGTTTATTATCTGCACACGGAAGGTAAGCGAAAAGTTATAAAAGTTTATAGCGAATACGTATATCGAAACCGTCAGATGTTTGGCGTATTGTTCGTTCATCGTGATATTACGAAAGAATTTGAAGTTGATCAGATGAAGTCGGAATTTGTAAGCACTGTGAGTCACGAGCTGCGCACACCTTTAGCAAGTGTATTAGGGTTCACTGAGCTTATGCTAAACAAAACATTAAAAGAAGAAAGACAGAAGAAGTATTTAACTACTATTTATCAGGAAGCACAGCGGTTAACTTCTTTAATCAACGATTTTTTGGATGTCCAAAGAATGGAAGCGGGGAAACAAACCTACGATAAAAAGTATCAAGACATTCTGCCACTTATTAAGCAGGTGATTGAGGTCCAGAACATACAAACAAGTAAGCATGAATTTGATATGATTTCCGATCAAGAGCATTTTACAGTAATGGGAGATAAAGATAAGCTTCTGCAATTGTTTAATAATGTAATTAGCAATGCAGTAAAATATTCGCCCGATGGAGGGAACGTTACAGTTAAAGTGTATCAAAAGGAACACGCTGTTTATATTGATATTCAAGATGAAGGAATTGGTATACCAAGTGAAGCGCTAGGACATTTGTTTACCAAATTCTACAGAGTAGATAACTCCGATATGCGCAAAATTGGCGGAACGGGTCTAGGGTTAGCAATTGTAAAAGAAATTGTAAAAGCTCATGGTGGAGACATTACTGTACAATCAGAATGGAAAAAAGGAACAACATTCACGGTTGTTCTCCCGCTTCTACATGAAGTTCAGTACGATGAAGAAATGATGATAAGTGCGAATGATAACCGTAAAAGCGTAGTGATTGTAGAAGATGATAAAAGTTTAGCGACGCTTTTACAGGTAGAATTAAAAGAAAGCGGCTTTCACGTTCGGTATTTTAATAACGGAGAAGACGCATTAAACTCTATTCATCAGCAAAAGCCTGAAGTGGTTGTTCTAGATATCATGCTAGGAGAAAATAAGTTAGACGGCTGGGATGTTTTAAGGCATCTCAAAGAAAATACAGAGACAGAAAAAATTCCTATCTTAATCTCATCTGCTTTAGACGAAAGAAGCAAAGGATTAGAGCTTGGAGTGTGTGAGTTTCTGATTAAACCCTATCAGCCTAGTAAATTATCTAAAACCATTCTCCAGCTGCTTTTGAAAAAACAAGAGCATGAAGGAGAAATTATGATTCCATCAGATAAAGAAGAGTAGAAATTTGGTGAGGCTTCGTTATATGTACGGAGTCTCATTAAACGAAAAGAAAATTAGTAAAGTAATAAAAAAACATTGAAAACGCTATCAAAATGTGGTTTTATAGAAAGTAGGCATAACATGATGACCTTAGAATTACCTTTTTCCACCTCCTTACATGCGTAAGGAGGCTTTTTTGTATAAATATAGTAAGATAAGATAACAAAACCTCATGCAGAATCGTTTATTGACTTTCAGCTCGTTAACAAACTGCTCAAGAAAGTTTGATAGTGAAAGGAGTGAAGCTCTAGAAACGATTTCACAAAGGGAGGATAGTCTCTCCAAGAAGTGAAGGTAGTTCAATTTTTATAATCATAGTATAATAAAAAATACGGTTATAAAAGCTGTGTTTTTTATACATCTTTTATATAGAAGGTAAGATTGAATTTTATATTTTCTTAAAGGAGGTCTTTCCTTGGATATTGCGTATATAATTGCTGAAGAAAGAATTAGACAAGCAATAAAAGACGGTGACTTTGATAAGCTGCCTGGGGAAGGAAAACCATTAAAGTTAGAAGATTTATCACATATACCTGAAGAACTGCGCCAAGCGTATAGGATGTTGAAAAATGCAAATATGATAAGTGATGAACAAGAGCTAAAACGAGATATGGCTACAATAGAAGAATTGATTTCTATATGCACGGATGCTAATGAAGAACAAAGGCTAACAGAGATGCTTACGGAAAAGCGTTTGCGCTTTGAGCAGCTCGTTGACAAGAAAAAGATGACAAGTTCTGCAGCTTACAGGACGTATCAGAATAAAATTTACTCCAAATTTTTTTATTAATGAGTGTAATAGACGAGACGATCGGAGGGTGAGAACTTGCGGCTGTTAATTTTATTGATTAGTATCATATTATTTATTTCGCTTTGTTTTTATATTTTTGCCCCACAAATAAAACGAGGCGCCCAATCGAAAAATGTGCCGGTTTTATTTATTCATGGCTATTTAGGCAGTCAAAAAAGCTTAGGGAAAATGATTAAACGATTTGAACAAAACGGATGGGGAACTAAAGTAGGTTACTGCGTCGTTCAAAAAGATGGAGCTATTCAGTGGAAGCACATTATGAAAGCAAAAGAGGGAAAACTCCCGCTTATTCATATCGTCTTTAAAAAGCCAGATGCCAGTATTGCACAGCAGCAAAAATGGATTGAAGCTATTATGCAAGATGTACGTGATACATATAAAGCATCTTCTGTTGATTTAGTTGGACATAGTATGGGAGGAGTAACAGCAGCAGCAGTTAGTTTGGCTAACCCTCAATATATTCAAAAGTTAGTTACGTTAGGATCGCCAATTCAAGGATTAGATTATCAGGAATTAATGGAGATGTATCCTCATGCACGCAATCATATTGAATCTATGGGGGCTCGTGATTTAGCTTTTCACTCTATAGCGTTAAACAAGCTATACGAAAGTCGTCAAGATTTCTCAAAAGAGATCGACGTTTTTTCAGGAGCAGGAGATGTGGGAGATAAGACAGATGGAGTGGTAACAGTAGAAAGTGCATACGGACTGCAAGAGTTTACCGAACACATTCATCTCCAAACGTTTCATGAAGCACATTCGGATTTACATGAAAGCTCAGAGGTTGATAAAGCTGTTTATCAATTTTTAAAACGAGATTAAAGGGGGATTACGATGCTTTACTTAATTAGACACGGCCAAACAGATTGGAATAAAAACAAACTTATTCAAGGGCATGCTGATATTCCGCTCAACGAAACAGGAAAGCAACAAGCCAAACGCGTAGCGGAACGTTTTAAAGATATCCATATTGATGTAGTCTACACAAGCGATTTGCTTCGTGCGCAGGAGACGGCTAGGAAAATTGCCGCAGTCGCTAAAGTAGAGAAAGTCGAGGTTTGTGAGCAGCTGCGCGAGCGCTCTTTTGGAGAATTAGAATCAAAGAACGTAGAAGTTCTGCATGATCTTGTGCCAAACTATGCGACAAATTGGGGAGAAGAACCTTTATATAATATTGAAACACTCGAAGCCGCTCAAGAACGGATGGTTCGGCGTTTAACGGAAATCATGAAGGAGTCTATTGGAAAGAAAGTAGCAGTTGTTAGTCACGGGGCGGCAATTAATACATTCATTCATCATGTAACAAGCGGAGAACAAGGAACAGGGACTACTATTTTACAAAATACATCGATTACAACTTTTGCTTATGAAAGTGGAAAATGGCGTCTTGAAACAATCAATGATGCCAAACATCTTGAATAAATATACTTAAAGAGGCTGTGACAGTAGTATTTTAGTTGAGGGGGGATCCGAACGATTAATCGTTCGGATTTTTTTATGGTTATGGTGAACGCAGGTTTCATATATGTAAGTACTTCTGGCTGTTGATTGGAGGGAAAGGCGAAGACTCCTATGGGAAAAGCGGAAGGGATGAGACTCCGCATATTAATTATATATATAAATATTTATACAATTGATTTTAATAAAAATGCATAGTAAAATAAGTTTTATTACTATTCTATTAAAGCGTTTAGTATAACTGGATTTCCTAATATTGTTTAATAAGTAACTATATTTCGGAATAAGATTAATTGATTTGTATAATTTCAAGGAGGATGTAGTATGTCTAAAGATTGGAGTCACTTATTTGAAAGAATGCCTGAATTGCTAGCACCCACAATGGCTAAAGATCATCCGAATTTGCCCGTTGTGAAAGAAGAAGGATGCTATTATTATGGATTGGATGGTAAAGAATATCTCGATTTTACTTCTGGAATCGCTACGACAAATGTAGGACACAGACATCCGAAAGTAGTAAAAGCAATCAAAGACGGAGCAGATCAATTATTGCACGGTCCCTCAGGTGTCATTATGTACGAATCGATATTAAAGTTAGCCGATGAGTTAGGAAAAGTAACGCCGGGCAATTTAGACTGCTTTTTCTTTGGAAATAGTGGCACCGAAGCAATTGAAGGAGCCTTGAAATTAGCGAGGCATGTTACAAAGCGTCCGTATGTTATTTCTTTTTTAGGGTGTTTTCATGGCCGCTCGATGGGAGCTTTAAGTGTTACAACATCGAAAAGCAAATATAGACAATTTCAGCAGCCTTCGGGACTGACATATCAAATTCCATATGCCAATCCAAAAGAGTGCCCTGCGGAGCTAGACAGCGATGTATACTTTACTGAAAAGCTTGAAAAAGATTTTGAAATACTGTTTAAGCACCAAGTCACGCCTGAAGAAGTGGCGGCCGTTATTTTGGAACCAGTATTAGGCGAAGGCGGCTATATTATCCCTCCGAAAAGTTGGATGAAGAAGTTAAGAGAGATTTGTGATCGTCACGGAATATTACTTATTTTCGATGAAGTGCAAACAGGGTTTGGCCGTACCGGTGAATGGTTTGCTGGCCAAACGTTTGATGTTGTACCAGATATCATGGCTATAGCAAAAGGAATTGCTTCTGGAATTCCGCTTAGCGCAACGGTCGCTTCTCAAGAATTAATGAAGCAGTGGCCTCTTGGCACACATAGTACAACATTTGGAGGGAATCCTATCGGATGTTCAGCAGCTCTTGCAACTCTTGAAGTGATGAAAGAAGAACAGCTGCTGGATAACACGAAAAAAATGGGCGCTTATGCATTAGAAAAGCTGCATCTTTTAAAGGAAAAACATTCAGTTATTGGAGATATCCGTGGTTTAGGACTTATGATTGGAATTGAAATTGTTAATCCGCATACGGGAGAAGGAGATGGAGACGCTTTATTCGAGATTTTGGACTTAGCTTTAGAAAAAGGCGTGTTATTTTATTTTTGCGGAAATGCAAGTGAAGTTATTCGCATGGTACCTCCGCTTACTGTGACAAAAGAACAGATAGATGACGGCATTCGTATGCTAGATGAGGCTATTACTTCTTTTGAGAAAAAGTCAGCTGTAAAAGCGTAATAAAAAAATATAAAAAATTTATATATTTGTAACCTAGTTGTCATAGTAATGGTAGCGATATCATAGTTTTAGAGGGAAAACAATTTTCTGAAAAGTAGTTGACATCTGTTTGTGCAGCATGTAACATAATATTTATCTTATCAACAATTATCAACAAAATTCGACAAACTTCTTATCAAGAGAGGCGGAGGGATAGGCCCTGTGAAACCTCGGCAACGGACTTTATAGAACCGTGCCAACTCCCACAAGCAGTGCTTGAAAGATGAGAAGAGACCAGGCTTACTAACAATTGTGATCCCAACCTCTTCTTACAGGCACTTAGACACTGTAAGTGGAGGTTTTAATTTTATGACAAGAATATAACATTTAGATAAAAAACAGCAGGTGAAATTACCTGCTGTTTTTATATGCTGTAAAATGATAAATAACCTACCAGAATTCCTAGTAAAAGCATCCCGGCCGTAATACCAATAATCCACCACATCATTTTTTTCATCGTTTATTCCTCATTATCAATTGACTGTAGCTGTAGATCCGCCAGAAGCGCCGGAAGCCGTACCATAAGCGGTTTGTCTTTTGATTCCAGCATTTTTAGCTGCAACTTTCCACTGCCAGTCAATTCGCCCGTAGGCTCGATTATTTTGTACCCAAGATTTTGAGCTCTTTTTTGAAATAGACACAAGGGGGTTTACGTTTTTTGTGACCACACCTCGTACACTTTTGACTGAAGTTACTGAGGAGCTTTTTGTGTAATAATCTACATACACCGTTAGTTTTGTTGTTGTAAATCCAGCCGCTTTATAAGAAGCCGTATAAGCTGCTGTTTTGAATAAAGGTGAAGCCGTTTTTGCTCCGTATGCTGCTGTACTTGCAGCTTCGACCGTGCCGCTGCTCTCTTCAATATCCATTTTGAACAGAGATGGATCCCTTAGTGATTGTACAACTTTTTGTTTTTGTTGACGCGACAGTTTTGAAAATTCATACAGTGAACTTTTATCACCTTGCCCTTTCAAGAACTGCGTGTAAGAAGCAACCGTTAAATGAGCAGGTTTTTCACTAGCCTGAACAGAGTTTGGTACGACTAATAGACATAATAATGCACCTATCAGGGAAAAAGCAAAAAACGTTCTTTTTGTAGCCATATTCATATAAATCCTTTCTAGTACTCTATCTTTATAAATAGATAAGAAGTAATTTATCGTTTTGAAGAAGGGCTGTGTGCTGACATATTAACTGTCATCACGACACGAGCTTGCTGTACAGATTTCATAAAGCATTCGTATAGAGAAGCGAATACTTTGTCCACATCTCCTTCTAAAGCTGTTGCAAAAGGCACGGTTTCGGCAAATACTCCCTGTTGTTTAACTGCGCCAATTCCGCTTTTGATGATGTCTACATAATGCGGCGTATCTAATGGATACAAAGAAAATTGAGTGGATACAGGGAACGAAGCACAAAGCTGTTGGTTTAAAGGCATGTTTTCTTTTGAGTTTATTTTTCTTTCTTCGAAATATTCTTCGTGACGCCCTGTTGAAAACGTGGCATTCAGCACAATATGCTTTTCTGATTTTCCAGCACTTTTATAAATGGCCTGTACAACTTCAAATACGTCTTTGGCAGTTCCTTCAATAAACGTACTAACACGGTCCGTTTTTCGCTGAACTTTAGACATATCCACTTCGTTTAGTGCGCTTAAAATAATATCGATGAAGTTATCGCTCATAACGGAAAGCGTAAAACGACAGCCAACATTTATTTTTTCCAAGTTAATCACCCCTAAAATATAGATTTGTAGTTTTTTAATCATACAAATCATAAAATAACTTTTCTGTTTTGTATAGAAACAGAAGATAGATTCTTTATTTTTAGTAAATATTACATAGAAGAAACGAGAATAAATTGCATAACATGAAAATTAAGGGTGTCAAGAAAAGTCACATAGTGAAAAAGAATAAAAAAACAATGTTAGAACTTCTGACAAAAAGCTGGTATATAGACTGAAAACACCATATTATAAATACAAGATCACATTATTCTCCTGCGATTTCGTATAACCTCTTGAAAAAGGGACTTGGGATTTTATCATAAATCCAACCTCCTAGCTGTATAATCAGCTAGGAATTTTTTTTACCCAAAGTCTCTATCGCCCATGAGGTTACCTGCACTTATTCAACTCAGAGCATGCACCATATATATTTAAGACCAGTGTAAGAAAGATTGCTTGAAGATGTTAGTGTTCGGTTTGAGCTAGAAATAGATAGATGTTACGAAAGAGGGGAAAGAAGGTATGACGCACACATTAATTAAAAATGCAGAGATTATTACGATGAATGAGAAGAATGATATTATTTACGGTGACCTTTATATTGTTGGAAATCGTATTGCAGCCATCGGGAAAAATCTGCATCCGGAAAAGGTAGATAAAGTCATTGACGCAGCAAATAAAACGATTGTGCCGGGCTTTATACATACTCATATTCATTTATGTCAAACGCTTTTTAGAGGGCAAGCAGATGATTTAGAGCTGCTAGACTGGCTAAAGAAGAAAATATGGCCGCTTGAAGCTTCGCATGATGAAGAATCTATCTATTATTCAGCACTGTTAGGGATCGGTGAACTCATTCAAAGCGGGACTACAACAATTGTCGATATGGAAACTGTTCATCATACAGACTCTGCTTTTCAAGCTATATCTAAGAGTGGAATCCGAGCTCTTGCAGGAAAAGTAATGATGGATAAAAAAGGCGACGATCTGCCAAAAGCTCTGCAGGAGACAACGGCTGACTCGATTAAAGAAAGCGTAGAGCTGCTTGAAAAATGGCATAATTCAAATAACGGTCGTATTCGATACGCATTCTCCCCAAGATTTGTGCTGTCGTGTACGGAAGATTTGCTGCGTGAAGTGAGCCATTTATCAGCTGCCTATAATGTTCATGTCCATACTCATGCTTCTGAGAATCAAGAAGAAATTCGCATTGTAGAAGCTGAAACGGGTATGAGAAATATCATGTACTTAGACCATTTAGGATTAGCCAATGAGCGCCTTATTTTAGCGCACTGTGTGTGGCTAAACGATCAAGAAAAGCAAATTATTAAGAATCAAGGAGTAAAAGTCAGTCATTGCCCAGGCTCAAACTTAAAACTTGCATCGGGAATCGCAGATGTGCCCAGTTTATTAGAGCAAGGTGTATTTTTAAGCCTTGGCGCTGATGGTGCTCCTTGTAATAATAATTTGGATATGTTCAACGAAATGAGGCTGGCCGCTACGATTCATAAACCCTCTTACGGACCAACAGCCATGAATGCAAAGCACGTGCTCGAAATGGCTACAATCGGAGGAGCGAAAGCAGTTGGGCTTGAAAAAGAAATTGGAAGTTTAGAGGTTGGGAAAAAAGCAGATCTTGCCATTTTAAATTTAAATCAGCTTCATACTTTTCCATCTTACGGCGTAGACCCTATTTCCAGAGTTGTGTATTCAGCAACGCGAGGAGATGTAGAACTAACAATGGTTGACGGTGAAATTGTGATGGAGAATCGCGTGCTAAAAACCATTGACCAGGGAATTGTGCTGAAAGAGGCAAATCATTCGATAGATCGTCTTTTAAAAAGAATTCCACTTTTAATTTCGTAAGATGTAAAACGAAGAAGAGGCCGGGATAAAAGTATTTTAACAAAAGTAAAACTCGAATTATTAATCGGAGTTATTGATTAATAATTTGAGTTTTTTGTTGTCAAGGTGAACGTAGGTTTCATCTGTTTAGTTGCTTCTAGCTGTTGATTGAAGGACATGGCGTAGACTCCTGCGATTATTCCATTTATTTGTCTTTAGAATGGATTTATTTAGTTATGTCTCAATCTCTTTTTTGTATAAATGAGTAAAAAGAGTACTCTTGCAACAGACTAAAAAGATAAGAGAAATAAATTTTCAAAATTCCAAACTAACGGAAGATAAAAATTTTTATAATGATAGCGTTTTCCACCTTTGCATATCTACAAATTAAGACTATAATAGGACAAAAGATTTTACTTTGAAACGTAAAATCCTCCTAAATCGTGTCCTTTTTAGGACATTTGAATAGGTAGGATTTTTTATTTTTTTTAGAAGTAGGGAGGCGCGCGTGTTGGAGCGTAACGGAATATTAGAGCGCTTGTTTAAACTATCAGAGCGCAACACAACACCAAAACAAGAAATACTAGCAGGACTTACAACTTTTATGACGGTCAGTTATATGGTAATCGTCAATCCCATTATCATGTCTGACGCGGGTATCCCTCGAGAAGCGGCTCTTGCAGCTACCATTTATGCCATTGTATTTAGTACGTTACTGATGGCTCTATGGGCAAACTTCCCGATTGTAACCGGTCCAGGGATGGGTTTAAATGCGTTTTTTACGTATTCAGTAGTATTAGGACAAGGATTGTCATGGCAAACGGCACTTGGAGCAGTTTTTATATCCGGGGTCTTATTTTTTGTTTTAACGGTAACAGGAATACGCGGAAAGATTATTGATGCCATTCCGAACGTATTAAAGTCTTCAATAGCAGTTGGAATTGGTCTTTTTGTTGCGTTTATCGGTTTGAAAAACGCTGGATTAGTTGTGGCAAACGAGTCTACTTTTGTAGGGCTTGGAAATGTCATGGATAAAGGCCCGTTACTTGCTATTTTTGGGCTGATATTAGCAGCTGTACTGATGGCTAAAAATGTAAAAGGTGCTCTTATTATAAGTATTTTTGCTACGACAATATTAGCAATGATTGTAGGAGTACAAGCAGTTCCTCATTCTCTGAAAGACGTCTTTTCAGCTACGCCGCCAAGCGTTGGAGAAACATTCTTTCAAATGGATTTAAAGGGTGCAGTTGCCTACGGCATTTTTTCAGTTGTATTTTCTTTCACCATCGTAGAATTATTTGATACGCTAGCGACATTGATTGGACTATCTAAAAAAGCAAACTTAGTAGATAAAAACGGTAAAATTCCAGGTTTAAATCGCGCGCTTGCAGCAGATTCAATTGGTACAATGGCGAGTGCTATTTTTGGAAGCACTGCGTTAAATACGTATATTGAAAATGCAACAGGTATTGCAGAAGGAGGGCGTACCGGCTTAAAGGCATTAACGGTTGCCATCTTATTTATATTTACCTTGTTTTTTGCACCGCTTATTCAATTTATCCCAAGCGTTGCTACTGCTCCAGCACTCATTATTATTGGTTCGCTTATGCTAAGTGACATTCGAAACGTTAACTTCGACGATTTCACTGAAGTTGTTCCCGCTTTCTTAACAATTGTCATGATGCCGTTAACCTACAGCATTGCAGAAGGGTTAGCATTCGGCTTCATTTCATACACAGCGATTAAACTGTTTACAGGACGCCATCGCGAAATTCATTGGATGATGTATGTAATCACCATTGCCTTTTTTATCAATTTTTATATGAGTTCCCATTAGGAATGAAAAAAGACGTAGCATTAAGCTACGTCTTTTTTGTAAAGGCTTGTTGAGGGAACAAACCTATATTTCATTAAGGTTGATAAATATCCCAAGCTGTTTTTAATGAATCAACGATATAGTTAGCTACTTCTTCGATATCCAAATTATCAGTTTCAACTTTTGAATGGTGGTTTGAGTAGATAGCTTGACGGTCGTAAAATAGCTTTTCAATATCTTCTAAGCTTCTTCCTTGTAAAACAGGACGGCTATCAATGATCAAACTAATGCGTTCTTTCCAAGAATCCCAAGACAAATCTAAAAAGAATACGATGCAGTTAGATAAACAAATCTCTTGAATTTCTTCTTGTAAAAAAGCGCCTCCCCCTAAGGAAATGATTTTTAAGCGCTGCTGTGAAAGTCGACTTATTACTTCTTTTTCTTTTTGCCTGAAGAAAGTTTCACCGTGCCCTTTAAAAATCTGAGAAGTAGGCATATTAAATTCTTTTTCGATTTCTTGATCTATATCAACAAAATCTCTATACAATTTTTTGGCAACCATTTCGCCAATAGTTGTTTTTCCTACCCCCATAAAGCCGATAAACACAATACTTTTCTCTCTAAGAGATATGTCGTTATATGCCATTTTTAAGCCTCTTTCTGATTTTTAAATACAAATCGGATGTTATAGTAAATACTGAAATTATAATATAAATCCTTTAGTTTGTAAAAGCTACTATTCTTCTCTGAAATAAAGCAGAAATTATTTTTTAGGATGCATAGAAAGATACACTCGAGTATCTTTTTTGTGCTCATATTTTGGATTAGCGCTTCGCGTATATTCTTTTGACTGATGTTCTATATGGTAGTTCTGTTCAAATTGTTTGATTGCTTCATTAATTTCTTCTTGTGTTCCCATTAATCTTACTTGCAGCATTGTAATGTCTCCTTCCATACACTTTGTTTTTTGACTATATCATGAAATGAAAAAGAAGTAATTTTATTTTTGTTGACGAACTTGTATATACAGGTTAGAATAAAAACATAAAACTTGTATATACAGGTTTGTGGTGAGATTTATATGGGGGATAGGAGATATAGGAGTGAAATGAAAGCGGAAACAAGGGGGAAAAGACATGAATCGAGAATCTGTTGAACGCATTGTAGAAGCCGTTGGTGGAAAAGAAAATATCTCTGCTGCAACGCACTGTGTAACGCGCCTTCGACTTGTTTTAAAAGATGAAGGTAAAGTCAATCAACGTATGCTAGATGAGCACGAATTAGTAAAAGGATCTTTTTCTACAAACGGCCAGTTTCAAGTTGTCATTGGTCAAGGCACGGTGGATAAAGTATATAAAGAAATGGTGGCGCTTACAGGTATAGGCGAGCTATCAAAAGAAGAAGTGAAAAACGAAGCGGCTAAAAACTTAAATCCGCTGCAGCGCGCAATAAAAACATTAGCTGACATTTTTATTCCTATTTTACCGGCCATCGTAACCGCGGGTTTATTGATGGGAATCAATAATGTACTAACAGGAGCCGGAATTTTTTACGATGATAAATCAATCGTAGATGTTCATACACAGTGGAAAGACTTCGCAAGCATGATTAATTTAATTGCGAATACGGCTTTTGCCTTTTTGCCAGCTCTTATTGGGTGGTCAGCTGTTACGCGTTTTGGAGGAAGTCCTTTATTTGGAATTGTCCTTGGGCTCATGCTGGTACATCCTGACTTGCTAAATGCTTGGTCTTACGGAGAAGCATTAAAAAAAGGAAGTATCGATACGTGGAATTTATTTGGCCTGCATGTTGAGAAAGTAGGCTATCAAGGACAGGTTTTACCCGTATTAGTCGCTTCATTCGTCTTGGCAAAAATCGAATTATTCTTACGAAAACGCATACCGGATGGATTTCAACTTTTGATTGTAGCACCTGTAGCTCTTTTAGTAACAGGGTTTCTCGCTTTTATTGTAATTGGTCCAATTACATTTGCAATAGGAAATGTTATTACAGATGCAGTTGTATGGCTGTTTAAAACGGCTCCATTTATTGGAGGGCTTGTATATGGAGGTTTATACGCTCCTCTTGTTATTACAGGGATGCACCATACATTTTTGGCCGTAGATTTACAGCTGATTGGAAGCGTAGGGAGTACGTTCTTATGGCCAATGGTAGCATTATCGAATATTGCACAGGGCTCTGCGGCTTTCGCGATAATGGTTCTTTCAAAAGATGATGAGAAATTAAAAGGATTATCTTTAACGTCAGGGGTTTCAGCGTGGCTTGGCATTACGGAACCTGCAATGTTTGGTGTGAATTTGCGTTTTAGATTTGCTTTTATTTCTGCAGTGATTGGTTCAGCTATTGCCGGTATTGTCATATCTGTAGCCGGAGTGAAAGCAGCGTCGGTAGGAATTGGGGGTATACCAGCTCCGTTATCAATTGTTCCACAGAGCTGGCCGCCTTTTATTATTGGAATGGTCATCGTAATCGTTGTGCCGTTTCTTTTAACGTTAACGCTCGGAAAGCTTCAGAAAAAATCAACCGTTACATCAACGGTCGCGGGTACAGACTCATTTCAACATAATTCTAAGAATTAAATGGTGGTGTTAAAGATGCAAGAACCTTGGTGGAAAAAATCGGTTGTTTATCAAATTTATCCAAAAAGTTTTTATGATACGACTGGAAACGGCGTGGGTGATATAGCTGGCATTATTGAAAAGCTAGATTATTTGAAAAAGCTCGGGGTAGATGTTCTGTGGCTAACGCCAATTTATAAATCACCGCAGCGGGATAACGGATATGATATAAGTGATTATTTTGTTATTCAAGAAGAATACGGAACAATGGAGGATTTCGATCGTTTAGTAACAGAAGCGCATAAGCGGGGTCTTAAAGTCATCATGGATATTGTCGTTAATCATACATCAACTGAACATGAATGGTTTCAAGAAGCTAAAAAATCGAAAGATAACCCGTACAGAGATTTTTATATTTGGAAAGATCAAAAAGAAGATGGAAGTGCTCCGACGAATTGGGTTTCAAAATTTGGGGGATCCGCGTGGGAGCATGATAACCTCACAGAACAATCGTATCTGCATTTGTTTGATGTTACGCAAGCGGATTTGAACTGGGAAAACGAGCGTGTGCGCCGAAGCGTGTATGATATGATGACGTTTTGGTTTGAAAAAGGAGTAGATGGATTTCGTCTGGACGTTATTAATTTAATTTCAAAAGATCAGCGTTTTTTAGATGATGATGGTTCCATTGCACCAGGAGATGGCCGGAAATTCTACACCGACGGTCCTCGCGTGCACGAATATATGCGGGAAATGAATCAAGAAGTTTTTTCAAAATATGATAGTATGACCGTTGGAGAAATGTCGTCCACAACCGTTGACCACTGTATTCAGTACTCTCATCCGGACCGACGCGAGCTTAGTATGACGTTTAATTTTCATCATTTGAAAGTCGATTACCCGAATGGAGAAAAGTGGGCCCTAGCAGATTTTGATTTTATTAAATTAAAAGAGATTCTATCAACTTGGCAAACGGAAATGAATAAAGGTGGGGGATGGAATGCATTATTTTGGTGCAACCATGATCAGCCTCGCGTTGTTTCACGCTATGGAGACGACGAACTCTATCATAATAAATCTGCTAAAATGCTCGCTACAACGATTCATTTGATGCAGGGAACGCCTTATATCTATCAAGGCGAAGAAATAGGTATGACAAACCCGAAGTTTTCCTCTATTGATGAATATAGAGATGTGGAGTCATTAAATGTGTATGAAATAAAACGTGCACAAGGAATGGACGAAAATGAAATTTTGGAAATTTTAAAACATAAATCAAGAGATAATTCCCGTACACCGGTGCAATGGAACGATAAGCCGAATGCAGGTTTTACAAAAGGAAAGCCATGGATTAATCCGGCCGATAACTACCGTAAAATTAATGTAGAAAAAGCGTTAGAGGATAAAGATTCAATCTTTTATTTTTATCAAAAGCTTATTGCACTGCGCAAGCAGTACGAGATTATCACCTATGGAAACTATGAATTGATTCTTGGAGAAGACGAGCAGATTTTCGCTTATATCCGAAATGGAGCAGACGAAAAGCTGCTCGTGATAAATAATTTCTACGGCAGCGAGAAAATTTTTGAACTGCCAGAAGATATAACTTTTGAAGGATATCATAGTGAAATATTGCTGTCTAACTACGAAGATTCATCAAAGGAATTCAAGCGAGTCTTACTTCGGCCGTATGAATCAATCGTGTATCATTTAAAAAAATAGAGAAAAAGTGAAAAGAACGATGGGTGACAATCTATCGTTCTTTTTATACAATTGGGTATATATAGAAAGTAAAATAGGTGATGGCAATTGAAAGAAAATAAATTTATCAGCATTTACGAACAGTTAGTCGATAAAATTAAACGCGGTGACTGGCGTCCCAATACAAAACTTCCTTCTGAAAATGAGCTTGTTGAACAGTATCAAACGTCTCGTGAAACGATACGGAAAGCGTTAAATTTACTCTCGCAAAATGGGTACATTCAAAAAATGAAAGGAAAAGGTTCTTTTGTATTAGACGTATCACGCTTTGATTTTCCAGTATCAGGACTTGTTAGCTTCAAAGAAGTAGCGGAAAAGCTAGGACATACTTCCACTACTATTGTAAAAGAGTTTGAATTAATCAAGGCGGATCACGATCTGTGCACACAGCTTGGCGCAACGAAAAAAGATCTCATATGGAAAGTAGTTCGAGCACGTGAAATCGATGGAGAAAAAATTATTTTAGATAAAGATTTTTTTCATAAAAAATATGTTCCTCACCTCACAAAAGACATATGCAAAGGCTCTATTTATGAATACTTAGAAAAAGATCTTGGGCTGAAAATCAGCTTTGCTAAAAAAGAAATTTCCGTTGACGAGCTGACGGACGAAGATAAAAGTTACTTAGATTTGAAAGACTATGAACATATTGTGGTAGTAAGAAACTATGTGTATCTAGAAGATGCAAGCCTTTTTCAGTATACGGAATCACGTCATCGTCTTGATAAGTTTCGTTTTGTGGATTTTGCTCGCAGAGGTATATAATGGTTCACTGCCCATGAGTTTTTCCTTTTTGTAGATGTTTACAAAAAACTGCTTTGGTATAAAAAACAAAGCAGTTTTCTTATGGAGAAAACTGAAAAAACGTGATCCTTTTGACGATAAAATTCTAAAAAGGTTGAATTTTTATTTAGAGTTTGTTTTAGTAGAACATAAGATTATTTTATATTTGTATAATGTTATTCATACGGTATACAGATTTATTGATCTTTTTTTTATTAGATATATAAGAAAATGTTATTTGAAAATGATAACTTCATTAGTAATTCTAATAAATCTGTCTAACTACAGCATTAAAGGGAGCTGCTCAAACAATACTAAGTAAAAAGGAGGAGACGGAATGAGTAACGATTATCGACTTTATCCTCTTGGTGATAGCGGCATTGTCGTTTCATTTGGAGACGAAATTAATTTCGGTATACATAAACGTATTCAGCAATTTACTGAGGTGCTAGAGCAATCATTATGTAAGGGAATGATTGAATATGTGCCGGCTTTTACGACGGTTACAATCTATTATGATCCTTGGATAATGAGTGAAAAAGGAAGAAGAAATCCTTACACAGCAATATCTACATATATTGAAGAACTGCTTTTCCACCAGGAAGAAAAATCTGAAGCGGTCGCTAGACAAATTGACATTCCGGTGTGTTACGGAGGAAAGTACGGCCCGGACTTAGAGAGAGTAGCTGCTTTTCATTCATTAACGCCTGATGAAGTTATCTCCATTCATACAAATGGAGAATATTTGGTGTATATGATAGGCTTTGCTCCTGGTTTTCCTTACTTAGGAGGGATGAGTGAAAAAATTGCGACTCCAAGGAAAGAATCACCGAGAAACAGCATCCCAAAAGGGTCAGTTGGCATCGCAGGAATGCAAACCGGCGTGTACCCAATTGAAACACCTGGAGGATGGCAGTTAATCGGGCGTACTCCTCTTACACTATTTAACCCAGAAAAAGACTCGCCAAGCTTACTTCAAGCAGGTGATCGTATCCGATTTGTTTCCATTTCTGAAACGGAATATGAAGCACAAAAGGAGGTGGATGAAGATGAGTATTAAAGTGATGCGTCCTGGTTTATTAACAACGATTCAAGATATCGGCAGACATGGATATCAAAAGGACGGCATGATTGTCAGCGGGGCAATGGACAAAGTTGCTTTAAGGATTGCCAACTTATTAGTAGGAAATCAAGAAAATCAGCCGGTTATTGAAATTACGTTAATGGGACCAAAAATTGAATTTCAGCAAGATGCTTTAATTGCCCTGACAGGAGGGGATTTATCGCCAACTGTTAATGGTGAAGCCGTAAAGATGTGGCGGCCTTTATATGTGAAAAAAGGGAGCGTGCTGCAGTTTGGTGTTCCGACTTTAGGTTGCCGTTCTTATTTATCGGTTTCCGGTGCCTTTAACGTTCCTGCAGTTATGGGAAGTACATCTACTTCGCTTCGCGCTCGGATAGGAGGGCTGCACGGTAAAGCATTACAGTCAGGAGACGAAGTATTAAGCCATCCTCCTACAGAAATAGGGGAAGCAATTATAAAGAAACTGGTGAAAAAGCAAACGGACCGCTCTTTTCAGCAGGCTTTTTGGACCATTCATCCTAAACTTCTTCCTTCATACGAGACGCCTATTATCCGCACAATGAAAGGTGCGGAATTTCATTGGTTTACGAAAGAAAGTCAACAACATTTCTTTAATCAAGAATTTGACGTTACGCCGCAATCTGACCGAATGGGCTATAGGCTAAAAGGAAAGAAATTAATCCTTCAGCAGGAAAAGGAGCTGCTTTCTAGCGCTGTGACGTTTGGTACAATTCAAGTACCAAAAGAAGGACAGCCCATTGTTTTATTAGCAGATCATCAAACGACAGGAGGATACCCTAGAATCGGGCAGGTAGCAACTGCCGATTTTTCGGCGCTGGCACAAGTTTCTCCAGGGCAAAAGGTTTCTTTTCAATTCGTTTCACTGGATGAAGCGCAGCATTTATATATGGAGCAGGAAAAGAAAATCAATCATATTAAAAGAGCACTTCGAATGAAAATATAAGGGGGAAGAAAATGGCTACCGTTGATTTGAACTGTGACTTAGGGGAGAGCTTTGGGAACTATAGATTAGGAAATGATAAAGAAATTTTACGCTATGTAACTTCAGCAAACATTGCTTGTGGCTTTCATGCCGGAGATCCTTCGGTTATGAGAGAAACAGTAAAGCTGGCTTTGAGTGAAAATGTGGCGATCGGCGCGCACCCCGGATTGCAAGATTTAGCTGGATTTGGACGTAGATATATGAAAATTACGCCTCGAGAAGCTTATGATTTGATGGTGTATCAAATGGGGGCTCTTTCAGCTTTTATACGTGCAGAAGGAGGGGCCCTTCATCATGTGAAACCTCATGGCGCTTTATATAATATGGCTGCAGGGGATCGAGATATAGCTAAAGCTATTGCTAAAGCTGTTTATAATGTTAGTGAGGAAGCTATTCTATATGGTCTTGCTGGAAGTGAATCGATTAAAGCTGGAAACGAAATCGGCTTGCGTACGTCTCAGGAAGTATTTGCAGATCGAACCTATCAACAGAACGGCATGCTGACGCCGAGAAACGTTGAAAACGCCGTGATTCAAGATGAGAAAGCAGCTATTTCTCAAGTAATTAAAATGGTCAAAGAAAAGAAAGTATTCACTGTGCAAAATGAAGAGATTCCGATTCAGGCAGATACCGTCTGTATTCATGGAGACGGTGCACATGCTGTTGAATTTGCCAAAGCTATTTGTGACAAGCTAAAAGAAGAACAAATCATTATTCAACCACAATGAGGTGACATCATGAAAAAAGAACGCAACTGGAGCGTGCTCCTCGGAGCAGCATTTTTAATGGCTACTTCAGCAGTGGGTCCAGGTTTTTTAACTCAAACAACTGTCTTTACACAAGCTCTCGTCGCAAGTTTTGGTTTTGTCATTTTACTGTCGATTTTATTAGACATTGGCGTTCAGCTAAACGTATGGCGTATTATTGCCGTCTCAGAAAAAAGAGCACAGGATATTGCTAACAGTGTTTTCCCAGGTCTCGGTTTATTTATTGCTATTTTAATTGTAATCGGAGGCTTAGCATTTAATATTGGAAATGTAGGAGGAGCGGGTCTTGGCTTCAATGCGCTATTTGGTATTTCTCCTAAAGTTGGTGCAGTTATTACAGCCATTATTTCTATTGCCATCTTTTTAGTCAAAGAAGCCGGAAAATTAATGGATCGTTTTGCTCAATTAATGGGCGGAATATTAATTATTTTAATGGTGTATGTTGCGGTTTCTTCCGCTCCGCCAGTAGGAGAAGCGGTATCTAAAACATTTTGGCCGGATCACATTGACGTAATGGCGATTGTTACTCTTGTAGGAGGAACGGTAGGAGGATATATTACATTTGCAGGAGGTCACCGTTTATTAGATGCAGGAATCAAAGGAAAAGCCGCGATTCCGGAAGTAACAAGAGGAGCAGTATCCGGCATTACGATCGCTTCGATCATTCGAATTTTTCTATTTTTGGCAATATTAGGTGTATTGAGTCAAGGGTTAAAACTGAATCCCGATAATCCACCTGCCTCTGTTTTTCAGTTAGCCGCAGGGGATATTGGCTATAAATTATTTGGTGTCGTCATGGCAGCAGCGGCTATCACTTCAGTTATTGGTTCGGCATATACATCGGTTTCCTTTATTAAATCCTTCAGCAAAAGGATTGAGAAATATGAAAACTGGATTATCATTGCATTTATTACGATTTCAACCCTGGTTTTCTTAACGATTGGTCAGCCGGTCACGCTGCTCATTTTAGCTGGAGCATTAAATGGGTTAATCTTACCTATTACACTCGGTACAATGCTTATAGCGGCTTATAAAAAGAAGATAGTAGGGGATTACAAGCATCCGACTTGGCTTACCGTTTTTGGCGGTTTTGTGGTCGTTATTATGGCTGTGCTAGGAGTCTATACGCTTGTGACTCAAATGGCAAAACTGTGGTAAGAAATTCTATAACCAATTAAAAAAGGGCCAGAAGGCCCTTTTTTAATTGGTTATAGGCAATACATATAAAATGATTGCTAAAAAGTGAAGTACGGTTCCGCCAAGAACAAACATATGCCAAATCATATGGTGAAAACGAAATCCTCGCCATACGTAAAAAACGGCTCCGATTGTATACAACACGCCTCCAACTACAAGAAGGACAATTCCTTGATGGGCAATGTTTTGAGTTAACGAATCCCACGCAAACACAATCATCCATCCCATAAATACGTAAAGAATGGTGGAAATAAAAAGGAATTTCTTCACAAAAAAAGCTTTGAATACAATTCCTGCAAGAGCGATGCCCCATACAATTCCAAAAAGTGTCCAGCCGGTGGTTCCTTTTACTGCGATAAATAAAAATGGAGTATACGTACCGGCAATAAACAAATAAATAGAAGAATGGTCAAATATCTCAAAAAGATCTTTTACCTTACCTTCCGGAAAGCTATGGACAAGCGTAGAGGAGACATAGAGAAGCAGCATGGTTACTCCGTAAATAGTAAAACTGATAACATGCCAAGGCGTTCCTTCTAACGAAGAAAGTACGATTAAAAGCGTTAATCCCACAATGCTGAGTACGGCTCCAACGCCGTGTGTAATCGCATTTGCAATTTCTTCTCCTCTTGTAAATGTGTGTGTAGTAGCCATTTACAAAATCCTTTCTTTACACAAATTTATCTTCTATTTTCTCAGAGGATCAGTTTTGAACATACCTGCTGAGAAAAAATCCGTAACGGTCAAAAACATGAGTGAAAAGTTCATTGGTTATTTCTTTATTATAGACCATTCTTTTGATTTTATCTATTTTGACTGGAGGTCCGAAAAGAGGAAAGATATATATGTGAATGTTCACTAGCTGTAAAAAGCATGTATAGAAGAAAAAAATGCTTTTTGAAAAAATGGCAGAAAAGTTGTCATGAAGGCATGATTTTGAAATACATATAAAATAAAACTTTTAACAGTCAAGGTTACGATTACTGCTTAGCTCATTTGCAATAGATAAGTAACAAGATTGTAAGAAGGCAGGGGGATGGAAGCAGTGAAAAAAGAAGTTATTTTTGATGAAACAGGCACATACAAATATTCTCTATTATGCAAATGGAGTGAAGTAAACGAACGTAAACTTACGTTTATCTTGTCCTTTCCAGAAAATACGTATGAATACAGCGATGATACAGCTGTATCCAAATGCATCGACCTGGCGCAAAAGTGGGGATTTGGAGTTTTAGAAATCGTTTATTTATTCAGCTATCAAACCGATCATGTTTCGTTTTTACGCATGCTTTCAAAAGAAGAAGCTGTTGGAACAAGAACAGGTGAATATATTCAAAAGGCTGTGGAAGATGCTGAACTAGTTGTGGTAGCTTGGGGTGATCATGGAAGCATTTATAACCGGCAAGAGGAAGTAGAACGCTTTTTGAAACACAAGCCGGTATACTGTTTTGGAAAAACGAAGCAGCAATTTCCTCGCCATATTTTATCCGTCGTGCACCGTACAGAATTACAGAAATACGAAGTGCCGGCTAATCGTGAAGAGTCAGAAGAAGTTTCTTCGTTTATTGAAGACATAGATCAAAGTTTTGGTGGAGAGGATTATTCTCCAATTAAACAACTAACAGAAGAAGAACCGCTTATGTTTATTGAAGACATTGCCAGTATGTATCGATAAAGAGAAAAAGCGAGGTTTATATTCCTCGCTTTTTCGTTAGTATAAAACACCAAGTTTTGTCATATGGTTGTATCAAGAAGCGTGTGTGAAGGGGGAACTTTATG
This sequence comes from Priestia sp. USM5, assembly GCF_058323215.1. Classification (NCBI taxonomy): domain Bacteria; kingdom Bacillati; phylum Bacillota; class Bacilli; order Caryophanales; family Bacillaceae; genus Priestia; species Priestia sp. USM5. The sequence continues at coordinate 3,686,648 of NZ_JBSGKN010000001.1, read as the reverse complement.
AAGTTGAATGAAGTACTGCACCGCATCACAACTATTTACAATGAGTTAGAAGAAGAGTGCTTTCAATATATAGGGACTGTGATCAATGAAAATGCAGAGCTGGATATTTCTCGTCTAGAAGAATTAAGTACGCTGTTAAACTTCGTATATGAATGCTCGCAGGATGTATTAGTAGGTTCTATTTTAACAAAATTGGATTATGGACAACCCATTTATCAATTTGCTATGTTAAAGCCTATTTCCCTTGAAGGAAATGAAGATAAGTTAGATATTTTATATGAAGAAAAGGTAAAAGTAGAAAGAGCGATTCTAGATGTGTATACAGCTCAGCGAAAGAAGTTATTGACTCAAGCAGCCGAAGACTTAAAAGAACTGCACTACGAGCTGCAGACCTACGTGTATGCTTGCAACATATAAGTGAATCTGTTGAAATGGCAAGGTATATATACAAATAAAAAGGAACATGTTAGGATAAGTAAAAAGAACTCCTAATCAAAGAGTTCTTTTTATTGTAAAATATATGATTTTGAACTAGTCAAGCATAAAGACGGTGGTAATGGCAGTTACCCTTTTCTTTGTGCTTTTTTTATCCGATTGTGTTGATGATGCTGCTTACTGCGTTAAAAAAGTTCATAAGTACCTCGTTTAGCATGTAATATGCCTCCTCTCTTACTCAATATGTACAATCAAATTATCCAATTGTGTTAATGATGCTGCTTACCGCGTTAAATAAGTTCATTAAAACGTCGTTGAACATGTTTGCAACCTCCTTTATGATAGATTCATATAGTAATACGAGAAAACATAAAGTTTGGATCACATTTTTTTAATGTTTTTTTAGAAAAATAGTTAAAAAAAGAGTTTAATGGAGGTTGAAAAAGATGAATTCGTTTACAAACGACGAAAAGCAAGCGGTATACAAAGCGATTTACGGAAGAAGAGATGTACGCACATTTTTGTCTGATGAGATTCCGAATGAAACGGTTTATAACATTCTACAGGCTGCTCACAGCGGACCTTCCGTCGGGTTTATGCAGCCTTGGAATTTTATATTAGTATCTGATACAGAAGTGAAAAATAAACTTGCCTGGGCAGCAGATAAAGAGAGAAGAGCACTGGCTATTCATTATGAAGGTGAAAAGAAAGAAGATTTTTTAGAGCTAAAGATTCAAGGATTAAAAGAAGCGCCGTTAACTATTTGCGTAACGTGTGATCCAACAAGAGGGGGCTCTCATGTTCTCGGAAGAAACTCAATTCCAGAAACTGATATGATGTCAACTGCGTGTGCGATTCAAAATATGTGGCTTGCTTCATATGCAGAAGGACTGGCAATGGGATGGGTAAGTTTTTATAAAAAAAATGATGTACGTGACATTTTACATATTCCTCCTCATATTGATCCTGTAGCGCTCATGTCAATTGGCTATACAGATAAATACCCTGAGAAACCAATCTTAGAACAAGCTAACTGGGAAAAAAGAAGGGATTTAGACAAGCTAATTTATCATAATGTATGGGAAAATGAAAAAGAATAGCGGAGAGAAAATAAAGACATACTAAAAAGCGCTGAAATATAGTAAAATTTGAATATTAAATGATACACTATATATAGCGAAAGCGGATATGAGCGTCTAGCGTATCCGTTTTATTTATATGTATACAAATGACTTGGGAAAAAGAGAGATAGGAGAATTGAAGGTTTCATGAATATTGCAAGAAGTTGGCTTCACAACAAACTTACTGTTCGCATCATTACGCTTATTATTATTACAGTTTTACTTGTCAGCATTAGAAGTATGCTTCAGCTGCTGTTATTTACGTTTATTTTTACCTTTTTAATTGGTCGTCTTCAACAAACGTTAAGAAGAAAGCTTCCGCTTAATTCAACGCTTATACTCATCGTCATCTATATCGCACTGATTGGTGCTCTCGGTATTGTAGGATATGTATATATCCCGGTTATTATGACGCAAGTTACTGAGCTTGTACAGAAGCTGATGTATTTTTACAAGCACCCCCCTGATAATACATTCGTCACCTATATTATCGATAATCTAAAGAGATTTAAATCACCAGAAAATATTCAGCAGAATATTGATTTAGTATACAGCTATTTATCTAATATTGGAAAAGTAAGTGCACAAGTTTTCTTAGCACTCTTGTTAAGCCTATTCTTTTTACTTGAAAAGTCGCGGATTCACCGATTATTTGTCCAACTGGAACAATCTAGGCTGGGCTGGTTTTTCAAAGAAGCTGGCTATTTGGGGAGAAAATTTGTTAATTCCTTCGGCAAGGTAATAGAAGTTCAGTTTATTATCGCTTTTGTGAACAGCATTTTATCCGTTATTGCCCTGTGGGTGTTAGGGTTTCCTAATTTGCTTGCGCTTGGCGTTATGGTCTTTCTACTAGGGCTAGTGCCGGTTCTTGGGGTATTTGTTTCACTCATTCCGCTTTGTACAATCGCTTACAGTTTAGGAGGCGGTGTAAAAGTACTATCTGTGTTAATTATGGTGGTAGTACTTCACGCACTTGAAAGCTATGTATTAAATCCAAAGCTTATGTCATCTAAAACAAACTTGCCAACATTCATTACGTTTATCATTTTAGTATTTGGTGAACATTTCTTGGGCGTATGGGGGCTGATTCTTGGTATTCCTATTTTTATTTTCTTTTTAGATCTCGTAGGAGTAGATTCAGCACAGCAGCTGTCAAAAAAAGAAGAGACTGGGACAAAATGATTTGAGACGAGGTGAAAAACGAACCATTAATCAAGATGTTTGATTAGTGGTTCGTTTCTTTTTTTAACGAGCGTATCGTTTTTTGAATGACTGGATGATCTCGATGCTTAAGTTTATAAGCAAGAAAGATCTGATTTTTTACCGCTAAATGTTCAAGTTCGATTTTCACCTTTTTTTCTTGGAGCGCTTCTTGAATCAAATAGCGGGGAAGCAGGCTGATTCCCATGTGATGCTGAATGGCTTTTAACACTGTTTGAAGATTTGGAATCACATGATGAGGCTGAATTTCAGGCCGTTTTTTAAAATGCTGTCGCCAAAAACGCCTGATAATAGGAAGTTCAAGGCCATAGCTAATCCACCGCTGATTGTATAAAAAATCCTCTATGTCTTCATTGGGTGTCATTTCAAAAGAAGGAGGGACGGTTAAGACAAACTCTTCTTCTTCAATGACCGTATATTCGACTCCTGGTATTTGCAATCTTTGGGTTGTAATCGCAATATCAATTTCGTCGCTTTGTATCTTTTCAAGTAAAACAGAAGCAATACCAAACTGGCTGTAGCAGCGGATACCTGCATCTTTTATTCTTTCTAAAGCTTGTTCGGTAAAATACTCTACGGGAGAACCAATTTTTACGACCGGCAGCGCGTCGGGAGATGAAGCGGTCATTTTTAATTCAATTGAAGCAGCTTCTAGACTTTCAATTAACGGGACAATACGCGTGTACAGTTCTTTACCTTTTTCTGTTGGAATCATCTTTCTTGGTGCACGGATAAATAAACCTTCGCCTATTTCAGCTTCTAAAGCAGCTAAGTGCTGACTCATGGCCGGCTGCGTTAAGATCCTCGCTCTGGCTGCTTCAGAAACGGATCGATATTTGTAAATGCTAATAAAGCTGCGATACCATTCAAAATCAATCATTTATGCTATCCTTTCTTATAAATTTATTTATGGATATCTATTTATTTTCTAATTTGTATTATAGACAAGCTCTCTTTAAAATAAAAATAGTAAGCAACGCATTTTTAGATAAAATAATAAAAGTACCGTTAGCCAAATGATGTAAAAGGAGAGTTAAACTGTGAAAGCATTATTATTGCAAGATAAAAATAAATGGACAGAAATGAAAGTAGAAGAAATAGAAAAACCTCTTCCAAATAAAGGAGAAGTAGTAGTTGAAGTTCACGCAGTGGGACTTAATCCAGTGGATTATAAAACGGCTACTAATGGAAATCCTCATTGGACATATCCTCACATTCTAGGTTTGGATGTAGCTGGGACAATTGATGAAGTTGGAGAAGGAGTAGTTGACTGGAAAAAAGGAGACCGCGTTGTCTATCACGGGGACTTTATGAAAAAAGGCGGATATGCTGAATATGCGGTCACAACTGCTCATTCAATTTCGCGCATTCCTGATGCTGTTACATTTGAAGAAGCTGCTGCTTTGCCTACTGCAGGTTACACGGCGTATGAAGCACTATTTCGTAAATTTCCAATGAACCATATTCAAACCATCTTAATTCACGGAGGAGCTGGAGGCGTAGGGGGCTTTGGCGTGCAGCTTGCTAAAAACGCTGGAAAAACCGTTTTCTCAACAGCTTCAGCACATAATCATGAGTATGTGAAGTCGTTAGGCGCTGATTATGTAATTGATTATCGCGAGGAAAATGTCGTGGAAAAAGTATTGGAGCTGACAAATGGCCGCGGCGTAGATGCTGTGCTTGACACGGTGAGCGCAAAGAACGCAACGGATTCTTTAGATATGATTGCCTATAGAGGACATTTAGCACATATTGCTGGTGCACCTGACTATACAAAAGTAAAGCCTTTTACAAAAGTGATTTCTTATCATGAAGTAGCTTTAAATGCTGCACACCACATTGATGACATGATGGCGCAAGCGGATTTAGCAAAAATGGGCGATGAGCTTTTAGCATTAGTAGCAGAGAAGAAAGTAGCTCCGATGATTGAGCGCATCATCTCGTTAAAAGAAGTGCCAAGTGCATTAGAAGAGCTTTCAAAACGCCATGTGAAAGGGAAAATCATTGCTAAAGTTAAATAAATAGCAGGACAGAAAAGACTCTTTTATTACAACTAATAAAAGAGTTTTTTTCTGCTATTTTCTTTTTTTGCGTTACTTCACTTATGAACTGCATATGATAGAAGATAATCAAATATAGCAAACGGGTGCGTATAAGCTTTTTTTACTAGTAAAATTGCTTTGAAATCGTGAAATTTTGAATAGTTTGAGTTATGATGAAAGAACGTGAAATTTGTATGATTGAAAGGAGAAAAAAGGTGCAAGGGTTTATTGATTTTGTACAAAACTTAGGCATAGTGGGCATCTTTATTGCTACAGCAATCGAAGCTGCGGCAATTCCTTTTCCGTGTACGTTATCGATTTTGCTCATTGGCTCGGTTCTGCAGCTCTCAATATGGAAAATCCTTATGGTTTCAGCTGTCAATACCGTTATTTATATCGCATTCAACTATATTCCGTTCGTGATGGGATACAGGTTTGAATCTATTACCAAGCGCTGGTTTGGTGAAAAAAATATAAAGCGTGCCCAAAAGTGGTTTCATAAGTATGGAAAATGGAGTATTACGATTTCTCGGCCCATCAGTATCGCAAACTATATAACCTATTTGGCAGGCCTTAGTAAAATTAAATCTAAGGACTTTGTTTTATACAGCACATTAGGTATTTTTCCATGGTTTGTTTTTTTGCTCTATGTAGGAGGACTTGGAGATATTGAAAAAATCCAAAAATATTTGCATGATGTAGACCGTTTAATATTTGTTATTCTTATAATCGGAGTGATAGTTGGTGCAGGCTGGTGGATGAAAAAGAGAAAAAGTACATAAAAAAGACCGGACCAAATAAGTGATTCCTTAAAATAAGAGCGCTTTTATAGTAAGGTTTTTATAACTCAAAAGAGCCGCCTCTAAGTCGAAACCCTGACTTAGAGGCAGCTCTTTTATTCAACTATAAACAGCCCGCCAGCTTCTATAAGACGTAATATCCTCCGCATCTTCTGTCGCATGAGCTTCACAAAGAAAACCCGCTACTTCACTGCCGTCTTCGAGAGTGATTTTGCCTAGTCCAAGAGGAGAAGGGATAGAATCGGCAAAAGAGCCGAGTAGTGATAAGGGCATTTCCCAAAGTTCAACTTCAATTTTTTCTCCTTGTTGATGCGTTCGCAGCAGCCCCGGTTTTGCTGGAGAAGTAGGCAGTTTAAAAAGCTGGTAATAAGGAGCGGTTTGGTCTTTTCGTACGAATGAAGCTCCGTGTTCACGCATTTGAAATTCAAGTGGAAACCCGCGCATATGCAAACCGCAAACAGCTACTAAGGTTGTATCTTTTCTTGAATCAACCGTTCGTTCACCATTTAAAAACACTTCGCTAAGCCCGCAAATGAATTGTTCGCCGTCAAATGTAGAGAAAAATGAAATGCCAAACGGTAAATCAAGATCTGCATCTTGAGATGGAAGAGAGACAGCGCATAAGTCGAGCAAGTTACAATGGTTTGTAAAACGCCCCATGTCACTGTTTGTTTCAATTGGATTTTCTCTTACTTGTTCCCGCGTCCACGTTCCGCCTGCTGTCGGCATAACAAGAACAGCATTTTTAAGCTGATGATATGCTTTATGTTTAAAGGATTGAAGCTTATGTGAAGCTTGAAATAAAGCAGCAGCATCATATTCTGATTTAGCTCCTGAACGAAGGACTTGCTCGGTTACAGGAAATGCTGTTTCTTCATGAGAAGTAATAAATTCTCCTAAGTCAGCCCAGCGCTCCGCTACGTATGGGCCGTCATACAATAAAGCAGCTGCTTCGCTTAAATACGAGCCGTCAATGTATTCAATGGGAATAGATAAACCTTCAATCTTTTTCACTGCTTGCTTCCAAGCTTCCTCGTACTGCTCAGCAAACGGTCCGTAAAATGAGAGCGGTTCTTTTACCATACAAATTTTTTCAGGGAGAGCCGAAGAAGCCCGAACAACAGAGCGTGACCATGGATCTTGATCGTCTACCCCTCTAATAATAGAATCTACAAGCAGTACGTCACTCCATTCATGAGCAAAAGCAGTGACGCAGTCTAAGCTTTTACACGCCGGAACTACACCTGCAGATGGCCACGCTCCGAGAGAAGGTTTATAGCCAATTAAACGGTTTAAACCGGCTGGAACGCGCCCTGAACCTGCTGTATCGGTACCTAAAGAAAAAGCAGCGTGCCCGCGAGCTACGGATACAGCTGACCCTGAGCTCGATCCGCCGCTAATGAGCTCGGACTTTAACGCATTGTGCGTTTCGCCGTAAGGGCTTCGTGTACCGACCAGCCCTGTAGCAAATTGGTCCAAGTTGGTCTTTCCAAGAGGAATAGCACCTGCATCAATAAGACGTTGAACAACCGTAGCATGTGCAGAAGGGATATACGTATATTCTTTACATCCGGCTGTCGTCGATACATGGGCTACATCGATATTATCTTTAACGGCGAATGGAATTCCCCATAAAGGTAACGCTTCAGGGCTTAGGGTAGCTAAGCGATCGAGATAAGGTTTTAACTCACCGAGTGTAGGGGGGGTAATCCAAATATTCATGTCTTTATCAGCTTCTACACGCGTAAGAATTTGATGTACTACATCTTCCGGAGTTAATTCTTTTTTGATATACATATCACGTAACCATTGAACCGAAAATGTTTTAGGCAAGCTCACTGTTTTCATTGTATCCACCGTCCTTAATGAGTAATTGGAGCAAAGGCTTTTATACCGGCAATCAGCTGTCCAGCTTGTACTTCATCGCCGGGTTTTACATGAATAGAACTGATATATCCATCCATAGGTGCTAGCTGTGGAAACTCCATTTTCATACTTTCTTCGATAATTAACGTATCGCCTTTTTCAACTTTTTGTCCTTCTTCAACAAGAACTTTCCATACGCTTCCCGGCATTGTACAGCGGGCGGCCTCCGTACCTTCAGGCAGTTCTTGTTCCGTAATTTCAGCCGTTTCATGTTCAGAGACGTACTCAGCTAAGCCGAGTGCTTTCCAATCTTCTCGCTCTGTTTGAAAAGCAGCCTGCTGGGTGTGACGAAAAGCAGCCGTGCTTTCTTCAATAGATGAAAGAAAATCTAAATATTCTCCAAGTTTAAACGTTGTCTCCGTAATATCTGCTTCAAATCTCCCGCGAAGAAAATCTTCGCGCAGTTTTAAAAGCTCATCTGCTTCTACTGGGTAAAATTGAATTTGATCAAAGAAACGAAGAAGCCACGGTTTTCCTGCTTCAAAACTTTCCGTTTGACGAAGTCGGTTCCACATTTGAATCGTGCGTCCCACAAATTGATAGCCCCCAGGACCTTCCATTCCGTATACGCACATATACGCACCGCCAATACCAACTGCATTTTCAGGCGTCCATGTACGAGCGGGATTATATTTCGTTGTCACTAAACGGTGACGAGGGTCTAGAGGCGTAGCAACAGGTGCGCCTAAATATACATCTCCAAGCCCCATTACAAGATAATTAGCGTCAAATACAACTCGTTTAACATCTTCAATGTGATCCAGACCGTTTACTCGGCGAATAAACTCTAGATTGCTTGGACACCAGGGGGCATCTGGGCGAACGTTTTGCTGATAGCGTTCAATAGCTAATTGAGTCGCAGGATCATCCCATGAAAGTGGAAGTTTTACAATACGAGAGGGAACTTCCATTTCTTCAAGTGGAGGAAGCGCACGATCTATAGCTGAAATGTGCTGGCAAAGTTCAAGAATAGACATCTTTGTTGCATCAATATGAATTTGAAGAGAACGGATACCAGGCGTTAAATCTAGAACTGGTAAATCCTTACGCTTTTGAATAGCTTCCATTAAAGCATGCACTTGGAAGCGAAGCAGCAGATCCAGCTCCATTTCTCCGTATTCTACAAGTATATTTGCATCGCCTGAGCAGCGGACGGAAAATGGGAAGCGTCTATTTTCCGTTTCGTTAATCAGCAGCGGATAATCGCTTTTGAGCGGCTGTGCTACTGGATTTGTAAGCACAGGAAGTGATGCAGATGTTCCGATATGCTGTAAAAAGTCTTCCTGCGTACACTTGAGTTTTTCAGCTTGTTCAAGGTCAATTAATTTAAACGAAATTTTATCTCCGGGATGAAGCTGTCCTATTTTCCAAAACTCTGCTGAAGCAGTCGTAACAGGGCAAACAAAGCCGCCGAGGCTCGGACCGTCTGGGCCAAGTAAAATAGGCATATCTCCGGTTAAGTCTAAGGTGCCGATGGCATAGGCATTATCATGAATATTTGATGGATGCAAACCGGCTTCTCCTCCATCTTCACGGGTCCAAAAAGGAGCGGGACCTATTAACCTAACGCCTGTTCTAGAGCTGTTAAAATGAACTTCCCATTTTGTATCTGTTAGCTGCTGTAAGTACTCTGGCTGCAAAAACTCTTCTGTACAATGAGGGCCGGGAATCACTCCGATTGTCCATTCTTTAGACATGGTCGGCTGGTAGGAAAGAGCAAGTTCATTTTCAACGTGAGCGTAGTCAGAAACACGCAGTACATCTCCCGTACGAAGTGCTCTTCCGCCGTGTCCTCCGAAACTTCCTAGTGTAAAAGTAGAAGAACTGCCTAATATTTTAGGCATATCAAGTCCGCCGCCAATCAGTAAATACGTGCGCATTCCTTCGGTTGCTTCACCAAATGAAAGAATTTGTTCCGGCTTTGCTTGAATGGTTTTATACATGGGAATTTCAGCGCCGTCTAATGTAGCCTGCATGTTGGCACCTGTAATACAAAAAGATACATTGTCTCTAAATTTATAAGAGCCACCTCGGAGAGTCATTTCAATTCCCGGGGCATCCGGTGAATTTCCGAGAAGTTTGTTTCCTATGCGAAAAGCAAAAGGATCCATTGGACCGCACGGAGGAACTCCTACATTCCAGTGCCCGGTGCGTCCCGGGTAATCTTGAACAGTGGACTGAACGCCGCCGTCTAATACTTCAATTGCTTGTTCGCTTGGAGTATATGAGTTAAGCATTTGAGTATACACATCGCCTGTTTTACACGCTTTTTCTTCTAACAGTCCCTGCAAGTATTGAAGATTAGTAGTAACGCCGTATAATCTCGTCTCTTTTAAAGCAGCGCTCAATTTTAGAAGAGCTTCTTCTCGTGTTTTTCCATGAACGATAATTTTAGCGAGCATAGGATCATAAAGTGATGTTACAGTAATGCCGTCTCGCACCCATGTTTCAACTCGAGCACTTTTAGAGAAAATGGCTTGGTCGATTTGCCCGCCGCTTGGACGAAAATCATTTAAGCAATCTTCGGCATAAATACGCGCTTGGATACTGTGACCTGAAGGAACAGGAAGCAAAGAAGGAAGGTTTACCAGCTCATCGCATGCTTCTTTAAGCATCCATTCTACTAAATCGATGTTTAACACTTCTTCTGTAACGCCGTGTTCTACTTGAAGACGAGTATTTACTTCTAAAAAATAAAACTTCTCCGCTTCGGCGTCATATAAAAATTCTACCGTTCCTGCACTTCGGTATCCGACTTCTTTAGCTAGTCGAGTAGCTGCTTGCAGCATATTTTCCCGTATATATGAAGGGAAGTTTGGAGCTGGGCTTTCTTCAATTACTTTTTGATTTCTTCGCTGAATAGAGCAGTCGCGTTCCCCTAAAGCTACTACTTCTCCAAAAGAATTCCCGAAGATTTGAACTTCCACATGGCGAGCTTTTTGAATGTATTTCTCTAAAAAAACACCGCTGTTTTTAAAGTTTGTTTGTGCTAAATGGCAAACTGAGTCAAAAGCGGCTTGAAGAGCTTTTTCATCCTGGCAAACACGCATTCCAATTCCGCCGCCGCCAGCTGTACTTTTTAACATAACGGGATAGCCAATCTCTTCAGCAGCACGTACAGCTTCTGATACATCTGTAATAAGAGGTGTACCAGGAAGCAAAGGCACGTCCGCTTTTTGCGCAATTTCCCGAGCTGAATGTTTCAATCCGAATATTTCCATTTGCTGAGGTGTAGGACCAATAAATACAATTCCTTCAGCACGACAGCGACGAGCAAATTCCGCGTTTTCGCTTAAAAAACCGTAGCCTGGATGAATAGCTTCTGCCCCTGTTTTCTTTGCGATATCTAGAATAAGGTCTTCGTTTAAATAACTTTCTTTGACCGGGCCGCTGCCAATTAAAATGGCTTCATCTGCTTCATCAACGTGCAGGCTGTCTTGATCAGCTTCTGTATAAACAGCCACAGATTTCACTCCGAAATGTCGTAATGTTCGCTCAATTCTAACAGCAATTGCTCCTCGGTTCGCAATTAATACTTTTGTAAACATAGATGAACACTCCTTTTTATAATGAATCCCAAATAACTAAGCGAATAGGGGTAGGGTTATAATCGTTGCACGGATTGTTAAGCTGAGGGCAGTTGCTGATCAATACAAGTGTAGGATTGATCGCTTCCATTTCTACATAGTATCCAGGTGCAGACACTCCGTCATTAAACGTTAATCCGCCGCTTGGCGTCACAGGTACATTCATAAAAAAGTTTACGTTCGGTGCTAAATCTCTTTTAGTGTAGCGGCTATCATATTTTGATAGCTGCAGCATAAATGTATCTCGGCAGTTATGCATCGGAAGCGTGTCATGTGCATAACGTACGGTGTTGCTTTGTGCGGAACAAGCTCCACCTAGGGTATCGTGGCGTCCGCACGTGTCAGCTACAATTTTGACTAGTTTTTTGCCAGATTGAGAAAGCAGCACCGTGCCGGTGGATAAATAAATATTTCCTTGATTAGCAATCGTCGATACTGCACTGTAATGATCTTCTGGATTTTCTGCATCAAAGAATAACGTATCCGCTGCTTGATTTCCTTTTACATCTATTATTCTAAGAGTTTGGCCTGCTTTAAGTTCGTGCATCCAGCCGTCCCCAGCCAGTACCGTTTCATCATAAATTGCGTTCTCTATTTTTCTGCTGCTTTCCACTCGATTAAATACAGCCATTATAGAACCCTCCTTCATTTTTAAATCGTTGATAATGTTTTATTTCCAAGCAATAGGTCATAAGACCATGTGTTTTCAAACGCTCGTTTATTTTCAGGTCTAAAATTTAAACAGTAGTCGTCTGAGCTTACAGGAGCTGCTTCATCTACGGTTATTTCAATCGGAACAGAAGGATACGTTTCGCTCGGGTCTAGGGGGTTAGGTGTATTAGACAGTAGAAAAAGCAAATCCATCTCTGTTCTAAGCGTAATAAAATCTCCTTTTTTACAATGAGAAGAAACAAAATTCATATTGCCTTCTTCGTCGCAGTATACTTTTGAAAATAAGTTAAGATTAGGGACTAAATCCCGCGTTGTTAAACCGTTGCGCAGAAGCTCCATTGAGAAGTTTTCTTCGCCATTCCTTCGCCATTCGTTTCGGGATTCTTGATAAGTAGATGCACCGTATTTTTGATGAGTTAAGCTGCGCGTAGTATAGCCTGAAATGGTATCATGCCAGCCGGTGGTGTCAGCAGTAATGCTTGCAAATGCTCTGCCGTTGTCACTCATCAGAACGTGTCCTTTTGTTAAATGAGCAGTATGCTGAGCTTTTAAGGTATCAGGCATGTTGTATCGTTCCGTTAAATCATAAGCGTTGTACAATAGTAGGGATGCGTTTGCACCGGATTCTTGTGCGGTAAACGTCACTGATTTTCCTCTCCCAATTCGTCCTGACCATTTTCCGCCCGCTGGGATGGTTTGCTTCCAGATATAACTCATAAAATAACCTCCTTAGAATAAAAAAAGGATAAAAGCTTGGGAGAGTAGTCTCCCAGGCTTTTATCCTTCCGTGTTATACAGCATAGCGCCATATCGCTCTCTCTCGGACCAGTCTTTAACGTATGTTAAACGGAACCCTAGACAGCTTTTTTGTTCTTAACATCTGTAAGAACCTTTATCCATTTGTGGCTTTCGATTAATCGTAGTATAGTATGTTTGAAAATAAGTTGACAAGCAGTTTGTTAGAATACCTGACACAAAAACTGATTTTTCAGTTTATTTTTCAGGGACCGTCACTTTTGAATGATCTCTCTTTACAAAAGGAGCCGATAGTCGAGATTTTACAAATAAATAGAGAAACCCAACCGTAAGCCAGGCGACACCAATCAAAAGAGTGTCTTTGTTTAACAGTGTGAGCAGCCATCCGATAAATGCCGCTCCTATCAAAGGGAAGATTAAATAAAGTATTGTTTCAGTAAACGACCGTTTCTTTAACTTAATATAAAAATGGGCAATGACTGATAGATTAACAAATGTAAAAGCGGTTAAGGCACCGAAACTGACAAAAGTAACGGCTGTGTTTAAATCAATAAACATTCCCAAAAACGAAAAAGCGGTAACAAGCAAGATATTCACCACGGGCGTTTTAAACGTTGGATGAATATATGAAAATACCTTCTGAGGCAGCACGGATTCACGGCCTAAAGCATATAAAAAGCGAGTCACGCTTGTGACTGAAGAAACTCCTTGAGTAAAGGTTGCGATAATTAAGACCGTAATAAATAGACTGCTTAAAAGATTTCCGCCCACTAATTTTACAAGGGTGTAGGCAGCATTATCAGGATTAGTAAATGTGAATCCCGGATAGGCAATCTGTGTAAAATACGAAATAGCGATGTACATAACAGCTGCAATACAAACAATAAGAAAAATGGCTTTTGGAATGGTCCTTTCCGGTTGAATCGTTTCTTCCGCCATTGTTGTAACGGCATCAAATCCTAAAAAGCAAAAGCAAATGAGCGCAGCTCCAGAAAAGATAGTCGTAAACGGTACATCTGAAGCCAAAAAAGGATGAAGTGAAAAAAGAGTAGAAGAACTAGCTTGACCTGTTGCAATATCTTTGATGATAAATAAACAAAACAAACTTATAAATAGAATCTGAACTACAACAGAGATGCCGCTTATACGAGCGACAGATTTAATACCAACAATATTGACTAAAGCTAAGATAATGTTCATGACAATGACCCATACGTATACAGGAATAGAAGGAAATTCTGTATGCATAAAAATACCAAATGTTAAAATAGCGATAATAGGGGAGAAAATATAGTCTAAAAGAAGTGCCCAGCCTACTAAAAAGCCAAGGCGAGGATGTATAGCTTTTTTCGTATACGTATAAGCAGATCCTGCTATTGGATATGCTTTTACCATTCGGCTATAGCTATATGCGGTAAAAAAGATAGCTAAAAAAGCAATTAAATAAGCAAGGACCATTTGCCCTCCAGCCGCATCGTAGGCTACTCCGTAAACTGTAAAGAAAATCATCGGAGTCATCCAGGCAAGACCCAAAAATACAATTTGATATACCTTTAGCGATTTACTTAACGCTGGTTGGTTGTTCATATAAATCCCTTCTTTCCTCTATTTTATACTAGTAAAAAAGAAAAGCCTGGGAGAATGATGTCATTCTCCCAGGCTTTTATCCTTCCGTGTATACGGACCGTTCCGTACGCTCTCTCTCGGACCAGCCTTTAACATGTGTTAAACGGAACCCTAGATCGCTTTTTGTCTTCAACAGAGTGAAGACCTTTATAGATAATGTAAGTAGTTCGAAGTATAAGCAGGATTATAAGAAGATGCAACTACTGTGTTAGATAGTTTAACAAACTTTTAAAAAAAGTAAACTTTTGTAAAAGGCGAACTATATATAATTTTATTAAAAAGATTATTCGCTTATATTTGACTTATGGAGAGACCTATAGTATATTTGTAGACAAGAAAAAGCTAAATACGGTTCACTCATATATGTTTGAGAATATGGCTCAGACGTTTCTACCTTATCACCGTAAATGATAGGACTATGAGTAAAAAGTGAATCTAGGTTCCCATTTTTACGTTAGTAGAAAGTTTGGTCCAAGCGATTCACATATTCATTTTTGAAAAGAAGTGGATATGACACCGAAGGGATAAAAGCCCAGGCGGGTAGGTTTTTGCTCATTGTATTTGAGAGACCTGCCTTTGTTTGGGCTTTTTCTTATGTGTCTATTTACAGTGTGAGCGAGTGGTGGAAATTTTTTGCTTGTATCTGCATTGCTTTCTGGGGAGAATAGCGATGCAAAGCATGAAATCACTCACTGAAGCTTTATCTGTAAGCCCTCATTTAACCATGGGAAGTACATTCTATCTATTTTCTAGCATTTTTTCTTTGATGAGCAGCGTGGGGACGCTGCTCCTTTTTTTTTGTTCTTGCTTTTTTCTCTGTAAATAAAGGCCTTTAGAGAGAAGGTGATTCGCGAAATTTGGCGAATTAATGCTTTAAACAATAAATGATAAATAAGATAAAGCGGTCTATGAAAAATGAAGAAGTTGAAAAATTGAGGAGGGAATTATATTGCTTCACTTAATTAATGTTCGCTTGCCAATTATGCACGATCACGCTCTTTTTGAAGTGAAAATTTCAAATGGAATGTATACTTCTATCGTTTTACAAAACGGTTATCTTGAAGGTGACGAGTTTTTTCCGCTACACGCGGCCGTGTTAGGAAAAGAAACGTCACTTGATGCACAGGGGCGTGTACTATTACCAGGATTTGTAGATATGCATATGCATTTAGACAAAGCTCATTCGCTTCCTCAGGTACCCAATCTATCTGGAACTCTTCAAGAAGCCATTAAAAATTACAGCAGCAGCCTGCCGGCATTTCCAGAAGAAGAAATTAAGCAGCGAATGTTAAAAACTGCTTTGCAGGCATTAGCTAACGGTACGACTACGATTCGAACGCATATTGATTTTGACTGCAGCATGGAAGAAGATAGCTTATTTCGAAGTTTACAAGCGGCTGTCGAAGTGAGAGATGAATTAAGCCCGTATATGGATGTGCAGGTTGTTCCGCTATTCTCTAACTTAGACATTGATGATATGCATAAGATGACTAAAATTGAACGAGCATTCGACCTTGAAATTGATGCGATTGGAGGCTGTCCTCATTTAGCTGGAAATCCAGAAAAAGAGATTGATGCTCTGTTTTCGCTGGCTCAAGCCTATAATAAACCTCTTGACTTACATGTGGATGAAAGCGATGATCCATCTGTTGATACGATAATTAATATTGCTCATAGAACAATTGAATTGAATATGGAAGGAAAAGTGGTAGTGGGGCATCTTTGTTCGCTTGCAGGAATGACTGATGCAAAAGTGAAAGAAATCTTAAACCTTTTGAAACAGGCGAAAATTGGAGTTGTCACATTACCTGCTTCTAATTTATATTTACAGGGAAGAGAAGATAAAGGAATTGTAAGACGAGGCGTAACGCGTATTCGCGACATACAAAAAGCAGCGATTCCGATTGCTACTGCATCTGATAACGTGAACGACCCCTTTCATCCGTTTGGAAAAGCAGACTTGCTGCAAGTAGGGTTACTAACTGCCTATGCTGCACATATGGGAAGTCCAGATGATCAGCGGCAGTTGCTCCGAATGATTACAAGTATACCAGCCCGGCTGATTGGAAAAGAAAAGTATGGAGTGGAAGAAGGAAACGAAGCAAACTTTGTTCTGTTAAATGTCCAGTCTGTACAGGAAATATGGACTGAACTTCCTGAAACTCGCTTTGTTTTCAACAAGCATCGCTGGCTTAGCGTAAAAGAGACGCATCAGCGGCTCGCGGATACGAACTTGACTAATCTTTGGCAGGAAAATCAAATTTTAATTGGTTAAATAGACATAAAAAGAAGCTGTCACTAAAGTGACAGCTTCTTAATCAATTACTTTTGAACGTTAGCAGCTTGTGGTCCACGAGCTCCATCTTCGATTTCAAATGTAACTTCTTGACCTTCTTCAAGTGATTTGAAACCTTCGCCTTGGATAGCTGAGAAGTGTACGAATACGTCGTCTTGTCCTTCTACTTCGATGAATCCAAAACCTTTTTCTGCATTAAACCATTTTACTTTACCTTGTACCATTGTAGTACCTCCTGTGTGGAAAATCCACGAATATATTACTATCTCTGCTCAATTTCAATAAGAATCACTTTAAAGAAAGTCTTTCTATTTGTTAACACCGAACAAGAAATAATATACCTAGTATAACACTTTTTTATAAAAAAGAAACCTTTTTTCATAAAAAAGTACTCTGAGATAAAAATAAGTTGAAAATATGGGAATATTTTGAAATAGTAAATAAGCTATTGTTTTGTGGATTTTTTAGCGATCCCTAAAATCTTTTATCTCGTAAAAAAATGAATAGTGAGGTTGACAAATTGAATAACGTGTAACTATAATGGTTACAACGAGCTGAAAAGAAATAGCAGTGTTATAAAAGCTCAAATTTTTTTGTGTAATGTGTAACTATTTTGGTTACAACAAAAATAAAAGGAGAGAATAAAAATGAAAATTGGCGTTATTGGAGCAACAGGAAAAGCAGGTCAATTAATTATGGAAGAAGCAAAACAGAGAGGACATGAAGTAACAGCCATTGTTCGAAATGCTTCTAAACTAAAAAATCAAACAAACGTAATTGAAAAAGATATTTTTGTCATTACTTCAAAAGACATTGAACAGTTCGATGCTGTGGTAGACGCATTTAATGCACCTCCCGGAAGCGAACAGATGCACGTTGAGTCTATACAATCACTTATTAAAGCATTTCAAGGTGTTCAAACGCGACTCGCAGTAGTGGGCGGAGCAGGAAGTTTATTTGTAGATGAAGAAAAAACAATGCCTTTAATGAGCACAGAAGGTTTTCCAGCAGCTTATTATCCAACGGCTTCAAATATGGGCAAAGGTTTAAAAGAACTAGAAAAATCAACTATAGATTGGACTTATTTAAGCCCAGCCGCTTTTTTTGACCCAGAAGGTGCTCGCACTGGAGCCTATCAATTAGGAAAAGATCACGTGATCACAAATAGTCAAAATGAAAGCTATATTAGCTATGCTGATTATGCGATTGCTTTAATAGATGAGTTAGAGAATAAAAACTATGTAAACGAACGTTTTGCTGTAGTGGGTGAGAAAGCATAAGCTTACGTTTGAGTCATATAAAAAAACAGCTTACATTTGTTGTGAGCTGTTTTTTTATATAGAACAAAATAGATATAAAGCAACGGAAAATGGTATAGATTTTTTATTATTTCTTCGTTTTTCTTTTTAAAAACGATACAATACAACATAGATGATAAAAAGGAGATGAAAAGATGATTCGTTTTGGTGTAATAGGAACAAACTGGATAACAGATCGACTGTTAGAATCAGCTCAGTATGTAGACGACTTTCAGCTTGCAGCTGTTTATTCTCGAACCATTGAAAAAGCAGAAGAATTTGCAGGTAAATATGATATTCCTCATATATTTACTGATTTGGAGGAAATGGCAGCAAGTGCTGAAATTGATGCCGTGTATATTGCTACTCCAAATGCTTATCATGCGGAACAAGCTATCTTATTTTTGAAAAATAACAAGCATGTACTGTGTGAAAAACCGCTCGCAGCCAATGCAGCAGAAGTAACTCGGATGATTCAAACAGCCAAGAATCACAATGTGTTACTAATGGAAGCGATGAAATCAACCCTTCTTCCTAACTTCAAAGTGATTCAAGAGAACTTACATAAAGTTGGTCCAATTCGAAAATACGTGGCATCTTACTGTCAGTATTCTTCTCGTTATGATAAATATAAAGAAGGTATCGTGCTTAATGCCTTTAAGCCAGAGCTTGCCAACGGTTCACTGATGGATTTAGGTGTATATTGTCTTTATCCTCTGATTACGTTGTTTGGAGGGCCTCATAAAATAAAGGCAACGGCGTTTATGCTAGAATCTGGAGTAGATGGAGAAGGATCAGTTGCTTTAGAGTACGAAGATCGTGACGCGGTCATCATGTATTCTAAAATTACAAATTCGCATTTACCAAGTGAAATTCAAGGAGAAAAAGGCAGTATGATTATTGACAAAATACATACCGCTGAAAAGGTAGAAATTCGATACAATGACGGACGGGTAGAAGAGTTAACGGTCGATCAGCCTTATCCTGCTATGTACTATGAAATAAATGAATTCGTAGAGCTGTTAAAGCAAGGAAAGATGGAATCGGACACAAATTCTTATGAAAATTCATATCTAACAATGCACGTGATGGATAAAGTGCGAGAGCAAATCGGTCTTGTATATCCGAATGATAAGAAATAAATAAAAGAGGCTGGACAAAAGTAGTTTAGTTGAAGGAAGATCCGAACGAGTTTGATTCTTGATGGAGAATTAAACTCGTTCGGATTTTTTAATGGGTAGGGTAAAAGCAGGTTTTAAGTAACAAGTAGTGACCCTTATTAGATGATTTATACCATTTGTTCGTCTCTAAATTGGATTTAGATCGTTATGTCTCATTCTCTTTTATTGTAGTTATAAAGAACATAATTGAGATTCGAAATCTTGTTGCAGCACACTGTAAAAGCAAATATGTTGAAACAAGGGAAGTTTTTTAGTATCTTCTATGTTCATTCATCCCTGCATACATAGGATTGATCAAGGGAAAGAATAAAAAGAGTGAGAAATATTCGATAATCAATCCTAGATTAAAATGATTATAAAAAAGTATTGACTATAATAATAGCTCGTGTATAATAAAGAATGTAATCAATAGTTATTACTAGTTTATAATGATACTAATAATCGTTATCAAATAGTAAATAGTGCTGATTGCATTAAAAATAATACATACAAGCATAGGCTTGTTAAATACATTGTACAAGGAGAGGTTTTGACATGGCAGAACGTATGGTAGGAAAACAAGCACCACGCTTCGAAATGGAAGCTGTACTTGCAAATAAGGAATTTGGAAAAGTAAGTTTAGAAGAAAATATGAAAAACGGTAAATGGACAGTATTGTTCTTCTATCCAATGGACTTTACATTCGTATGTCCAACAGAAATTACAGCCCTATCAGATCACTACGAAGAGTTTGAGGATCTAGATGCTGAAGTGGTAGGTGTTTCTACAGATACAATTCATACTCACTTAGCTTGGATTAACACAGATCGTAAAGATAGTGGGCTTGGAGATTTAAATTATCCATTAGCTGCAGATCCAACTCATGCAGTAGCACGTGATTACGGCGTATTAATTGAAGAAGAAGGCGTAGCGCTTCGCGGATTATTCATTATTAATCCAGAAGGTGAATTACAATATGCAGTTGTAAACCATAACAACATCGGCCGCAGCGTAGAAGAAACATTACGTGTACTTCAAGCACTTCAAACTGGCGGACTTTGCCCAGCTAACTGGAAACCAGGTCAAAAAACACTTTAATAAATAACGGTAGAGTAGAGGAGAACTTCCTCTACTGCTTCCATTAAGATAGAAAAGATAGTTTTCTAATTATAAAAGACGGAATATTCAGTTTTATTTATGAGGAGGATTTTAACATGAAATTACGTGAACAAATGCCTGAATTAACTGGAGCAACATCTTGGATTAACGACGAAGTGACAAAGGAAGATTTAGTAGGTGATAAAGCAACGCTTATCCACTTTTGGTCAGTAAGCTGCCATTTATGTAAAGAAGCAATGCCTGAAGTTAATGATCTTCGTGATGAGTATGATGATCAATTGAATGTTGTAGCGGTTCATATGCCTCGTTCGGAAGATGACTTAGATATGGGTGTTATTGAGGCAATGGCAATGGGACACGATATTACTCAGCCAATTTATGTAGACAGTGAGCATAAGTTAACAGACGCTTTTGAAAATAAATATGTACCAGCATATTATGTATTTGATAAAGAAGGTCAGCTTCGTCATTTCCAAGCGGGTGGAAATGGAATGCCAATGCTTCGCAAACGTATCAACCGCGTTTTAGGAGAAGAATAATCTATACATGAAGAAGAAATAAAAAGGGCCGGGATAAAAATATTTTAGCCGAAGTGAAAAACGACACACTGATCAACATGTTTGATTAGTGTGTCGTTTTTTTGTTATGCAGAACGTAGATTTCATCTGTTTCGTTCCTTCTAGCAGTTGATTGGAGCGCCAGCGACGAGGAGGCTCAGCGGCCGCCCGCGGAAAGCGAAGTCTTGCACGGAAATCAACTGCGGTGTAATAAGCAGTCCAGCTCATGTATTCTATTTGTTCGTCTTTAGATTGGATCCATTTCGTTATGTCTCAATCTCTTTTTTTTATTTTTACTGAGTCGTTTTGATTATTAATGAGCATTTCATCATATTGACATAAAAAACCTAATATAGTTAAATTTATATAAGAACAAACGTTCGTTTTTGGTGTTGTTATTTTACTCTTTTCTCCCTTTTTAATAAGTATAAGAAAAAAAGGAGGAGATTTGCACAATGACTCAGCTCTATTCGCAGCAAGAAAAGCGGCACGACAAAGAATGTACCTTTCATACATTTCTTACAAACCACAGCGCAACTCTTCAGACTCATATAATGAATACATTTTTGACACCAGAACGCTATGAGCGATTACAAAAAGCGGTTGTTAAAAATGATACAAAAGAACAAAGACTTCTAAACAAAGAATTTCATCAGTTTTATAGTGAAGTTAGATTGCTTCATTATATTAACAAGCTTTGCAGACATTATTCCAGAGATGTTATGCGTGTAAAAGAAAAAGAGCGTTCATATATTCCTCTTCGCCTGCAGCAGCCGGCTGCGCTAGATGGAAATAGAACAGTTGAAGATATGCTAGGAGTACAGGACGGAGCTGTATGGGAGCATGAATTTTTAGGAAATCAACTTGAAAATCGTATTCTTCATCATGCATTTCGCCAATTAACGGCCAAGCAGCAGTGTATGCTGCACTTGATTATTGTCGAACGCTGGACTCATAAAGAAATCGCTGCTTATTTTTCTATTTCTCAGCAAGCGGTTTCTAACCATTACCAACGTGCGCTAAGCAAGTTGAAAAAAATTATGAAGGTGAGTGATAGATATGTTTGATCCTCAATGGCTTCAACTTGTTGGAAACGTAGGATTTCCCGCTGTCCTTTCTTTTTATTTATTACTGCGTGTAGAAAACAATATAAAGCGACTCGAAGAAAAAGTGGAAGAATTAACAACTGACTTAAGAAAGAAGTGAAGAAATGGAGACTCTATATGAGCTTGTAAATAAAGTGAAAGCCGGAGATGAAGAGGCGTCAAGGCGTTTATTAAAAAAGCTGGAACCAAAACTAAATAAAGCTGTCCAAAGCTTTTCACTGCATGAGAGAGAAGACGTAAAGCAAGATTTAAAGATTAAAATTCTTTCCGCTGTTAAGACGTTTGATTTTTCCAAAACGCCAGGACTTTGGGAATTTTTACGCCAAAAATAAAAAAGAGCGCTCGTTGTATCGACGCTCTTTTTTTATTTTTGCTGCATTTCGACTACGTACCTTTCAGTGAAAAATACAAAAAATAGAAAATGGATAAATATTTTAAAAAAGGTAAAAGGTGATGTGTACACATAGAGTTTAGTAGTATACTAACAAGTAGAATTTCTTGTATAAAAGGAAGGTAATTGCTCTTTATATAGTGAGGATTGTCGGTAGCAAATAGAGTATATAAGAGTTTTATTTAATGAAGGAAAAACTAGTGCTGTTCGATAAATCAAACAGTACTAGTTATAAAAAAGCAGCCGTAAAAAATATGTAAGCTAAGAAGCCGATTGTTTTTGTTTTAGCTTTTGGAAAGAGGTGAAGAATAGAGTGAGTCAACTTCTCTTTAATATCACGTTAATTATTTCTTTCTTGTTTGCTGCGAGTATAGTTCGAGAGCAAATCATTTATAGAGTAGAAGGAATAAAACGGTATAAAATGTATCGCTTAATTTATTACGGATGTTCTTATGGACTATTAGGCAGCATTTTAATGATATATACAATTAAAATAGATTCTACTATTATTCTTGACCTTCGCTTTTTAGCGGTGACAATTGTTTGTCTTTATGCAGGAATGATACCGGCTATCATTGCAGCTTGTATTATAGGAGTAATGCGTTTGCTTTTATTTGGAATTACGGAAAGCGGAATAATAGGCGCTGCTACAATTATCGTAATGGCTTTACTGTCTGGGTGGACGGTTCGCTTACCTTATCGTCCATTTATTCGTTTTCAATTAATGAATTCTATTAGCTTGCTTTGCGTATTTTTCTCATTGTCCTTTCTTTTTAAAGATATGAAGCACGCCGCTGCGACTATCGTCTATTTACTCCCTGCTTCCTTTATAGGCGGGTGTTTAGTGTATCTAGCAGGTAGATATATATATGTATCTCGCGTAACGACAAGTCAGCATAAAAAACTGTCTAAAATGTTTTCGGTTATGGTTCAAAATGCAAAGACAGGTACCATGATTGAAACGCCAAAGCGCGAAGTAGCCGTTATTAATCAAACTTTTTGTGACATGTTTGATATACCCGGGCCTCCTAATCAATATGTTGGACTGGAAAGTAATCAGCTGTTTTTATCTCACGCTCCTATGTTGAAAGATCCTGCTAGGTTTTTAAAAACGGTAGAAAGCACCGTTTATTCAAAAGAGTCAATAGTAGATGAAGAAATTACGTTTATTAACGGTAAAATTTATGCGCGTGACTACATTCCAATCTATGAAGGTCACGTGTATATTGGCCACTATTGGGAATATCGAGATATTACGGAGAAAAAGAAGGCTGAGTGTGATCTTCTCAAAGCTAATAAAAAGCTTGAAATGCTGTCCATGAAAGATGGCTTAACGGGTCTGAACAACCGCCGATCTCTTGATAAACAGCTGGAAATCGAGTGGGAATACGCACGGAAAGAAAAAGAGCCGCTTTCTTTTCTTTTATTTGATATTGATTATTTTAAAGCGTATAACGATACCTATGGCCATATTCAAGGAGACGAATGCTTAAAAGAAGTAGCGAAGATCGCTAAAAGTGTTGTCTTTGACGAATCGGTTTTTGTCGCAAGATACGGAGGAGAAGAGTTTGGTATATTGCTTCCTCGAGCTAATCAATATGAAGCGATAAAAATGGCAGAAGCTATTAGACAGCAAGTGGAGGGCCGTGGAATTGTCCATCAAGCTTCTGAAGTGTTTAAGTGCGTCACTATCAGCGTTGGAATAATGACAGTCGTTCCATCCGAAAACATACAGCCCATTTCAATTGTTCATCAAGCAGATCTGGCTTTATATGAAGCAAAGCGTACGGGTCGAAATCGAATTTCAGTATATTCTCACCACAAAGAAGCTGACTCAAACGTTTGAGTCAGCTTTTAAAAGAGATATAAGCCTCTTATTTAGGAGGGGCTTTTTCTTTTTCGTCTTCTTCCATAATTCCTTTTGTAGCGTTTTTAAACTCTTTTAACGTTTTTCCAGCAGCTTTTCCTAATTCCGGCAGTTTCTTTGGACCAAAAAGCAATAGAGCGACAAATACAATTAAGGCAATTTCTCCAAACCCAAGGTTCATTGTCATCGTCTCCTATTTTTTGAAAGTGTTTACAAGTTTAGTATAGCACGAAAAGAGGGGAAGTAGTACACCCTTATCCAGTGATTTTAAGGCCGATTACACCTGCTACAATACAAAAAATAAATAGAATTCGACGCATATCTTTTGCTTCGCGAAAGAAAAGCATACCGAGAAGTACACTTCCGGCAGCGCCTACTCCCGTCCATATACCGTAAGCTGTTCCAAGGGGTATTTCCTTTAACGCTAAGGAGAGAAGATAAAAACTTCCTGCACCGAAAAGGATAAATCCAATTGAAGGAAGCAATCGCTTAAATCCATCCGAAAGTTTTAAGAAAATCACAAATCCCACTTCGCAGAAACCGGCAGCTATTAATGCAATCCAGGCCATGTTAAGAGTCCTCTCTTTCTGTTTCTTCAGTAGAAATTAACTTTAAACCGATAATTCCAAAAATCATTAATCCTAAAAATAAAATCTTTCCAATATTTACGCCTTCGTCTAAAACGGTCATACCAAGTATCGCTGTACCAGCAGCTCCTATACCAGTAAACACTGCATAAGCTGTTCCCACAGCAATTTTTTTTAAGGCATTTGAAAAGAAATAAAAGCTGATGACAATTGTGACGATCGTAATGATTGTTGGAGTTAATTCAGTAAATCCGTGTGAATATTTTAAGCCGATTGCCCATACAATCTCGAGCAAACCAGCGATAATAAGGTAAATCCAAGCCATTTTAATTCCTCCTTACATAATAATAAGCCCTTTTTACAGGGCCTATTTAGCGCGTATGCCTTCCCAAAATATTGTCCAAGCATCGTGGATTTTTTGATCATAATACTCTGGTTCATAGTAAAAGCGCTGAATGAAGAGTCCATCGGTTAAACAATAAAAGCTATTGATATACAAATCAATCGGACGTTCAATTATTTCGCCTTCAGCCATTCCCTGTGTAAAAATAGTATGCAGAATTTGATCAGACAATCGTTCGCTTCTTAAGAAAATAGCTTTTACTTCCGACTGCAAATGCTCAGGTGGAAACAAAATAAGACGACGGTACATCTGGCCAAAAGAATCTTTTTCAATCATCGTGCAGAAATCTACAACAAAGCAGTGAAGCTGTTCTTTAGCAGACTTTGTTTTATGCTGTTCGTATATAACAGATAACTTTGTTAAAAATAAATTCATTAAATCATGCACGGTTAGTAAAAATAAGTCGTCTTTGTTCTTAAAATGAGCGTACAGGGAAGGTTTTTTTATGCCTACTTTTGATGAGATATCAGCAAGCGATGTTTCTGTATAGCCTTTTTCTCCAAAGAGCTCCATTGCGGCAGCTCTAATTTTTTCTACAGTTGATAATTCACTCAAAAAAAGCTCCTCCTCAATCTAACTAACGGTCGTTAGGTAAAAGATATCAAATATAAAAAAAAGAAGCAAGGGAATCGCTTCTTTTTAATGTATTTTTACTAAATGACGCTGAGTTAAAAATAAAGAAAAGATAAAAATAAGCTCAAACGTATTTGTTACGGCTGTGCTTGGTATAGGAATTGACACGGCACTTCCTACAATCATCACGGCTACTCCAATCATCATGCTGCTCCACCTGGTCTTGCGAAATAAAGAAATTCCAACGAAAAGCAAAATAATCGCCACAATAAGAACCATAAGAGGGGGACCGGACGATCCCACTAATGTATAGCGAACAATGCCATATTCACGTATAACTTCCATACGCTGACTAATCGTCTCGATTATTTCATAGCTAATTAAGGCAAACGTAGTCAGCAAAAAAAGAATGCTGGCAACAGGTTTTTTAGCCCATGTGATCGTCGAATATTTCGCTACGCCATACGCAAAGAGCACCAAAGTAGGGGTAAATAAAGCGTGAAACCAAAAGCGAAGCATGCTGAGTGAACGTAAAGTATCGCCTTCACCGATAAATGAACCAATCCCAATCATTACATTATCGTAAATTAGTCCAGCTATTACTAAAGGAAGAAATAGCATGTAAAACGGCGAAGTGTTTTTTCGTACTACATATATGCTAAAGAAAAACAGGACAATGTAGCAAAAAGAAAATAGAAAATAAAGGATTGTATCAACCATTGTTTTCCTCCTTTTGATGATACTTCTTCTTTTTATGATAACATCATATGCCAAAAAAGTGAGAAATCATGCATTTTTCTAGGCAATCTTAACGGACAAAAGATGCCTTTATCGGTAGAAAGATTCAGAAAATATTGAAATAAAAATAGGAAAAGAGGCCATAGTCAAGAGATTTAGATTTACTGAATTGATTATTAAATAAAGGGAATCTATAAAATAACAACAAAAGAACTAGGTACATATGGAGTCTAAATGCTTATAAAATTAGAAAAAAATATTTAATGTACTTTCTATTTAAGTAAGTTAAATGTAAGCAGAAAATGATAAATAAATGTATTTTTTTTACTTTTATATCTATCTATCATCCTCACAAGTACGGTTGTTAGACAAATTCAATTGGTATATCCATAAAAAGGAATTAATGGGATAAAATATTTTTTATTCCACCTTTATATTACAAAACGTTTTCTAAAGTTAAGAAATTTTTAATTACGTAATATTTCCGTGTGTTAATTGTAAGAGTGATGTATAAAATATTCCTGTTGTTATGGTAAAAAAAGGTATCGATGGGATTTTTCTAGGTAAATAAACTTTAGACCTATTCTGTAAATTTTAAATAAAACGATGAGTTTTTAATTCTGTAAATAGACAATCGGAATTGTAAGAATATATAACATTTGAGCTATTGACCACTAATGAGCGCAGATGATAGTTTTAGAGCTGTTGAAATTGGTACTCGAGTCCATTTTTCAAAGCAGGTGTTTTAGCAGCATGCTAGCGCTGTTAATTGATTAGCTCCCATACATATATAAAGGGAGTAAAACTATGAAATCGTATATCTATCATTATGAATCAAAAGCATTCATAACGTATCCAACAGGAGAAGTTTGGAAGGAGAAGAATGAAACATGATCTTAATTATCCTATGCTGCCTATTTTTAGTAGGGTATGGCGTTTGGGAGTATCGCAGACATTTACGCAAGCTGCATTCAATTCCTGTACGAGTGAATGTTAATGGTATTCGCGGAAAATCCACCGTTACACGATTGATTACAGGTATTGTAAAAGAAGCAGGTTACAAAACAGTAGGGAAAACGACAGGAACACAAGCGCGTATGATCTACTGGCATACAAGTGAAGAAGAACCAATTATTCGTCGTAAAGAAGGTCCGAACATTGGAGAACAGCGACGAGTGGTAAATGAAGTTGCCGATATTGGCGCGGAAGCTCTTATTTGTGAATGTATGGCGGTACAGCCTGATTATCAAATCACATTCCAAAATCAGCTGATTCAAGCCAAGGTAGGCGTTATTGTAAACGTACTAGAAGATCACATGGATGTAATGGGTCCAACTCTAGATGAAGTTGCTCAAGCGTTCACTGCTACTATTCCTTATGATGGCCACCTTGTTACAATTGAAGGTCCATATTTGGAATATTATAAAAAAATAGCCGCAGAGCGCAACACAAAGGTTATTGTAGCTGACAATGATAAAGTATCTGAAGCGTATTTACGTGAATTTGATTATATGGTTTTCCCTGATAATGCTTCCATCGGTTTAGCAGTAGCAGAAGCACTTGGCATCGATGCTGAAACAGCGATGAGAGGAATGTTAAATGCCCAGCCTGACCCAGGAGCTATGAGAATTACAACGTTTGGCGATGAAAAAAATCCAGCATTTTTAGTGAATGGATTTGCTGCCAACGACGCTTCTTCCACGCTTCGTATTTGGGAACGTGTAGATTCAATGAACTATAGTGAAAAGCTTCCTATTGTCATTATGAACTGCCGTCCGGACCGTGTAGATCGCACCGAGCAATTTGCTGAAGATGTAATGCCATACATTGAAGCGGATGTAATGATTGCAATTGGTCAGACGACCTCACCAATCGCTGCTGCACACCAAAGAGGCGAATTGCCAACAAAAGAATTCTGGGATATGGAAGGCGCTTCTACAGAAGAAATTTTAGAGCGCATGAAGCCTTATTTAAAAGATCGTATCGTATACGGTGTCGGAAATATCCACGGTTCAGCCGAGCCGCTTGTTGAAGCTATTATTGAAATGAAAAAGATGAGAAAAGCAGTTTAATCTAGGAGGCCATTTCATGTTCGGATCAGATTTATATATTGCCCTTGTGTTAGGGGTTACACTAAGCTTAATTTTTACAGAAAAAACGGGCGTATTGCCAGCCGGTCTTATCGTACCGGGGTATTTAGCTCTTGTATTTGATCAGCCAATTACCATTTTAATGATTTTCTTAATTAGTATTTTAACGTATGTTATCGTCGTGTACGGAATCTCAAAAGTAGTTATTTTATATGGACGTCGCAAATTTACAGCGATGTTAATTACGGGTATTGTGATTAAAGTTGCATTTGATTATTTCTTCCCGATCTTGCCGTTTGAAGTGTTTGAATTACGCGGAATTGGTATCATTGTACCGGGCTTAATTGCAAATACAATGCAAAAGCAAGGTCTTCCTTTAACAGTTGGAACAACGGTTTTATTAAGTGGTGTAACATTTGGAATTATGCAAGTTTATTATTTATTTTAATACACAAACAAACCGCAGCTGGTAAAGGAAGGTGAAAGCGTTGAAAGAGAAAAAATTAAACTTTCAAGAAAAAGTATTGATGTTTATAAAGAAAACAAAGCCTACAACGGGCAAGCAAGCTCTTATCTTAACGCCAATTTTAATCGTAATTTTAGCTCTTTCAGGATGGATGGAGCGTTCGGACGCTCTTGAAAACCCTGAGACGGCTAATCCAGAGGCCAATAATGATTTAACGATGACTATGGTCGGAGACATTATGATGGGTCGCCATGTAAGAGAAGTAACTGAACGCTACGGAGAAGATTTTGTATTCCGCAACGTGGAGCCGTTCTTTAAAAATTCGGATTACGTAAGCGGGAACTACGAAACGCCGATTTTAACAAACGACGTAGATTCATATAAAGCAATGGAAAAAGGTATTCATTTATATAGTAAGCCTGCTGATCTAGCGACCGTTAAAAATGCAGGTTTCGACGTATTAAACTTAGCGAACAACCATTCAATGGACTACAGTGCAAAAGGGTTAGAAGATACGATCTCTACTTTTGAAGCAAACAAATTAGATTTTGTTGGTGCTGGCCGTAACTCTGAAGAAGCAAAGCATATTTCATATAAAGATGCTGACGGCATCCGCATTGCAACCGTAGGGTTTACGGATGTACATTCAGACGGAATGTCCGCTGGAAAAAACAACCCAGGTATTTTAAAAGCAGATCCGGATCTTATTTTCAGCACGATCCAGCAAGCGAAAGCAAATGCTGATTTAGTTGTAGTAAATGCCCACTGGGGTGAAGAATACGATGCACAGCCAAGTCCTCGTCAAGAAGGACTAGCAAAAGCGATGGTAGACGCTGGTGCGGACATTATCATCGGTCACCATCCGCACGTTCTACAGTCATATGACGTATATAAAGGTTCGGTTATTTTCTATAGCCTAGGAAACTTTATCTTTGACCAAGGGTGGTCAAGTACGAAAAATACAGCGATGGTTCAGTATCATTTAAACAAGCAGGGCCAAGCTAAAATTGATGTTATTCCAATGGTTATTAAAGCAGGTACACCAACTCCAACAGATAACCCTTGGCGCATGAAGCGTATTTATAACGATTTAAACAAGTTTTCTTCAAACCCTGAACTGTTAGAAAAAGAACGAAACAAGTTTGAATTAAACTTAGATCATTCTCGCATTATAAAACATGCAGAGGAGCGCAAAAAGAAAGAAGCACAAGCTAACTAATAGCCCGTCATACACAGAGGAGGTAAAAGATGATAAATAAACGTAATACGATTATTGTTTCCATTGTCATCTTTTCACTCATAGTAGGTGTATGTGTTTATCAATTTATGTTTCCAAAACAAGAATATGCAGTAAGTACTTCAGATCCTCGCGCCACAAAAGTAGGTATGGAAATTCTTAAACAAGGCGGTACAGCAGTTGATGCAGCTATTGCCATTTCCTACACGCTTGGTGTTGTGGAACCGTACGGATCAGGACTTGGGGGAGGCGGCGGAATGCTGATTGATCCAGCAGATGCCTCTCCAACATTTATTGACTACCGAGAAATTGCACCTAAGAATGATAAAGAAGATGAGATTGGCGTACCAGGGTTCGTCGCTGGTATGGATTATATTCAGCACCACTACGGATCTCTGTCGATGAGCAAACTAATCGACCCGGCCATTAACTATGCCGAGAAGGGGTACAAAGTGGACAAAGATTTGCACGATAGGCTGGTTTCATACAAAGGTAATGTGAATGAAGATGAAATTCCTAGCTTTTACCCAGATAAAGACGCCATTAACACAGGTGAAATTGTCAAACAGCATGAATTAGCGAACACGCTGCACAAGATTAAGGAAGAAGGGCCAAATGCTTTTTATAGAGGGAAAATTGCAGACGATATTACAGAAGAAACGAAAGTAAGTCACAAAGACTTGCGAAAGTATGCGCCTGTTGAGCGCAAACCTCTATCAACTAATTATAAAGGTCATCAAATTATTTCAGCACCTCCTCCTTTTGCTGGTGCTACGCTCATTCAAATGTTAAAAATGACGGATCAAGAAGATATTTGGAAGCTGAAGGAATCGCATCCTAGTCTTTATTATCATTTTCTTGGTCAAATTTCAAAAGTAGCTTATCAAGACCGCTTGAAGAAAATTGCCGATCCGGCTTTTATAAAAGAAACGCCAAATGATTGGATCGACGATCACTACGTGCATTTACTTCGTAATAAATTAAGTAATACTGAAACAGATCACACCAAAGTAAGCGACGTCGAAGAACATGAAAGTACCACTCATTTTGTTGTGATGGACGGTGACGGAACCGTTGTATCCACAACGAATACGCTGAGTAATTTCTTCGGCAGCGGTGAATATGTAGATGGATTCTTTTTGAATAATACGCTCAATACGTTTGGACAAGGAATTAACAAGCGTGAACCTGGTAAGCGTCCAAGAACATTTACAGCCCCTACCATTATTCGTGAAGGTGATGAATGGGTAATGTCGATTGGCACACCGGGAGGAAATCGTATTCCGCAAGTGTTAACGCAAGTAATTGAGGATTATTTTGAGGACAAAGATTCCATTAAAAAGGCAGTAGAAAACAAGCGTGTGATTTTTGATTCTCATAAGTTTTATTCAGAAGCTAAGCTTAAACAGTCAACTAAAGATGGTTTAAAAACGTACGGTTATGACTTGAAAAACAATGATAACGCGATGTTTTACGGAGGCGTTCAAGCTCTTGTGAAAGACTTAAAGAAAAATCAAATTCAAGGTGACGCTGATCCGCGCCGCCACGGTTTATGGGAAAAAAGTACAGACTAACTTAATTGGAGGAATAGAAAATGATCGCAAAACGTATCGTAGGGATTGTAGGACCGATTGCTATTGTAGCAGGAGTAGTAGCAGGACTTGGAGCTTTAAAACATCCGGCTACTCTTTCAACAGATGAACAGCAAAAAATCGAAAATAACGTAAAAATGATTGAACAAACAAAATCTGCTGCTACAGATGCAGTAAATGATGCTGCATCAGCTTCTGGGAAATAAAACATATATAGTAATAAAAAGGCATCGTCCGGGGCGATGTCTTTTTTGTGTGCAATTTAATTTATGGATAAAAATGAAAGCGCTTCACAAAATATACATATGAGTAAAAATGGAGGGGAATGTGTGAATAAAAAATTACTGTTATTTAATATTGTTGCTGTTTTGTTGTTAATCGGGGTTATAGCCGCTTTTTTTATGACTCAATCGAGTACAGATCTTAGTCCTAAAAAGCTGCTTAAAAAAAATAATGATCATTCTTATGGTGTGAGTTCATCGAATTCTCTGGCAGCAAATGTAGGGATGGACGTATTAAAAGAAGGCGGGAATGCAGTAGATGCGGCCATTGCTATTTCGTATGCCCTCAATGTAGTCGAACCTTTTGGATCCGGAATTGGCGGAGGTGGAGGTATGCTGATTGCCAAAAAAGATCAGCCTGCTACCTTTATCGATTACCGGGAAACCGCTCCAACTTCTATGAGCGGTAAAAACGGCGTGCCGGGATTTGTGGCTGGCATGGAATATATTCAGCAGAAGTATGGCACAAAATCAATGAGTGATTTAATTCAGCCGGCCGTTGAATACGCTGAAAAAGGGTTTGAAGTAGACTCTCTTTTATCTTCGCGATTGTATTATTCTAGAGGAAGGATGGATGTGGATGATCTATCTGCTTTTTATCCGAAGGGAGAAGCAATCGAAGAAGGAGAAACGCTGTCCCAGCCAGTGTTGGCTAAAACGTTAATTAAGATTCAGCGAGAAGGTGCATCTGCATTTTATAAAGGAGATTTGGCACAAGATCTTGCTGATGCAACGCCTATTTCTAAAAAAGACCTATCTTCCTATCAAGTGACAGAAACCAAGCCTGTCGTTTCTGCTTACAATGGAACGGAAGTGATTTCAGCGCCTCCGCCTTTTTCCGGGATTACACTGATTCAAATGTTAAAAATGGCAGAGAAAGAAAATCTTGAAACAATGCCTGACAAAGACTATTACGAAACGATGAACAGAATTAAAAAAGCAGCTTACTCCGACCGGTTAAAACAAATTGGCGATCCTGACTTTCATAATCAAAACTCAAGTGAGTTAGTTAGTGATGATTATATAACAAACCTGGTCAATCACCCGACAAGTTCTTCAGGTGAAGGGGATGAAGAACACGAAAGTACAACACATTTTGTAGTTATTGATTCAGAAGGAACCGTCGTATCAACAACCAATACGTTAAGTAACTTCTTTGGTACAGGCGAACAAGTTGACGGTTTTTTTCTTAATAACAATGCTGATACGTTTGGAAGCAAAGAACCGAATAATCGTGAGCCAGGAAAAAGAGCAAGAACCTTTACAGCTCCAACTATTATAAGAGAAAAAGGCGAGTGGGCGATGGGAATAGGTTCTCCTGGCGGAACACGGATTCCTCAAATTTTAACTCAGGTACTTTCTAAAAATCTTGAAGGAAATGAACCGCTTCAAGAAGCTGTAAATGAACCGCGATTTATTTTTGACGATTCGACTATTTATATAGAGCCTGATTTAGATACAAAAAATATCCCTTCTGCGTTTCGGATAGAAACAAAGGAAAGCGACGTCTTTTATGGAGGTATCCAAGCGTTAACCATTAATTTTCAAGATAAACAAATGGAAGGGGCGGGAGACCCTAGAAGAAATGGAGTTTGGAAAACAGGAGATTAACGAAGTAAAGATCCCTTCTCATATGCTTAGGCATAGTGAGAAGGCGTTTGAAAATATCGAATGGAATGAAATTCTTTGTCACTGGAATGAAAATGTACGTAAATGGGGGAACGATCTAAAGCAGGGTGAGCGTTGAAAAACGTGGCATCACCGTAGCGCAATGCTTTTAGTAAGTAAGGCATTTCTTGTTTGAAAATAGCATACCGTATGGCTTGAACAGACTTTTCCGTGTGTTCATTTCCAATAAATACGTATACATACAGCGTATCAACACCTTCTTTGTGGAGCCATTCGGCAAAAAGCTCATTTCGCTGTTCATTTAATTGATCAACAGCAAACTTTTCGTCGATCCAAAGAAATAAATCGTCTGTTTGTTCAGAATGGGTGAGCGTATAGCGACGCCCAATAAAAGGAAAGGTGGGCGTGCTTCCTTGCCGGTATGTGACGCTAAATTGCTGAGGATTAAAAGCAGACAAAGGGCATCTTCCTTTCACGCTTTTAAGTAGTTTATGCATAAAAAAGAGAAATTTCACACATTCGTCAAGAATTTTAAGCTGCTTTTTTTACATGCATACTTATGAAAAAGTTGTTACACTGAAGAAAAGAAATAGTGGGTGATAGATGATGGAGCCGCTGTATATTGTTTTAACGATTTTTTTAGCAGCCATGCTATCGTATGATATTGCTAAATTTGTTCGAGGAGACCGGCCAGATTGGAAAGAGGGTCTCGTGACGGGCCTTGTGTTCGTGGGCTTTTTAGCAGCCATGCAAATGGCTTTTCACATTGTATAGCGCAGAAAGAGGCTGGAACAAACGTAGTTTAGTTGAAGGAAGATCTGAACGGTGAATTGTTCGGATCTTTTATGGTTAAGGTGAACGTAGATTTCATGTGTGTAGTTATGTCTCAATCTCTTTTTTGAGGATATGTCCGATAAGTTTAGTTCGGCAATACTAAAAAGCCCTGATATCGAATAAGCTGTTGTATACTGCATTTTTGATAAAGGGGCTTTTTACTTGTATCGAAAAAAAACACTGCTTTTGAAGCGAAGTTTAGGAGTAGCTGTGTTTCTTGCTTTGATTGCGCTGGGAATTTGGATGTTTCAATTTACATTCTTTTCTCCGAGTCATCAAGCCAAATCTGCTGTAAAAGAATTTTATACGCTAGAACAGGAAGGGAACTTTTCGGAATCATGGAACCTTTTTCATTCGTCCATGAAAAAGAAGTGGACAAAAGGTGCATACATACAAGATCGAGCACACGTATTTCTCAATCATTTCGGAGTAGACACTTTTACGTATTCCATTGAAGATGTTGAAAAAAGAAAGAGCTGGAAGATGGAAAATGATCGTAAAGCGTTTCCTGTTGTTTACGAAATGACCGTTATCCAAACGTATAAAGGGAAATATGGAAACTTTGATTTGGTGCAGAAAGTGTATGCTGTTCGTGAAAAAGGAGAATGGAAAGTCGTGTGGGATTATAAACAGTAGGAGAGCCTGCTGTTTTTTTATCTTCATAAGAAATGAGCATACTTCAGCTGGTAATATGCCTCTTTTTTAACAGAAAAAACGTTATGTTTTTTTACGAGTGGGTAAAATGAAAGAAGGAGGCGAACACAGATGAAATTTAAAACGATTTTATTTGATGCATATGGAACACTGTTTGATGTACATACCGTTATTGAAACGTGTGATAAGCTGTATCCGGAACGAGGAGAAAGTATTAGCCATTTATGGCGTTTGAAGCAAATTGAATATGCAATGCAATATCAGCTGATGGGACGATACGTTGACTTTTATACATTAACAAATCAATCCCTGAAATATGCAGCAGAAGCAAATGATATTGATTTAACGGAACATGAAGAAAAAATGCTGATGAGTGCTTACATGAAGCTGAATGTCTACGATGAGGTCAAAGAGGTGCTCGCCTATTTAAAAGAAAAAGGATATCGTCTGGCTATTTTTACGAATGGTCCTAAGCATATGATTGATCCGCTTGTTTCTTATCACAATATGAATCATTTATTTGAAGACGTTATTTCCATAGACGAAATCAAACAGTACAAGCCTACAATGGCAAGCTATCATTATGCAAAAAATAAAATGAATGCAAAAAGAGAAGAAGTATTGTTTCTGTCATCGAATACATGGGATATTGCCGGTGCTAAAAACTACGGGTTCGCAACGGCTTGGGTTAACCGAAAAGGAAATGTAGCTGAGCATAAAGAGTTGCAGCCAAACGTAATCATTAAAAGCTTAAATCAGCTTATTAAATAAAAAAAGAACGAGCATTAAGCTCGTCCTTTTTTATTTATTGCTAAATGTATCTTTTGTTTCGCCTACTGCTTTTTGAGCATTTCCTTTTGCTTTCTCAGCTTTTCCTTCACGCTGAAGATCGCGGTTATTCGTTGCATTTCCGACTTGATCTTTTACTTCACCTTTAGCTTTTGATACATTTCCTTTAACTTTATCTCCTAAACCTTTACTCATTTTAATCTTCCTTTCTATTAGTGATTAAGTAGTGTTACTTGTCTATTCCACCGTTAGAAAGAAATTAAACATATTTTCTGATTTTGGCCTAAACAGAAGCTAAGCCTGCGATATTTAGAAGTACTGTTTAGTCACTATCATCATTCGGAGGTTTTAAGTTCCCACTCATCATAAATCTGAGATTCATAAGGCCATGATAATAAGCTTAAAGATTCCACTGCTTTTAGAACAAGAGGAGAAGCATTATCGATGTTAAGATCTTGGGGTGCAATCCACAATGCTTCCAAAGAATCTTGTCCTTCAAACTGGACGGGGTTGGAAAGAAGCTCACCGCCGGCAATGTCTACGTAATAAAAAACAGCAATGTGATGTACATGGGTAAATTCTTTCTACTTACAGGGATACTGAAAATCCGTTGTACCGGCTTGAGAAATAATAGTAATTTCAAAGCCAGTTTCTTCACTAAATTCTCTTTTCATCGCATCTGTTAATGTTTCACCGTGTTCTAGCTGTCCACCTGGCAAATCAAAGCGATGAATATACGGCCCTCTATTTTTTCGAATAACAAGCAGCTTGTCATCTCGCATACAAATTCCATATACGCCAAAGGCGCGATCATAGTTTGGTTCCATCTTTTTTCACTACTTTCTATAACAGAATGGCTTGATAAAGCATCATTTGATTTCTTTATCCTACCATACATTTTGTTATAGAACCTTTTTTAATGAGGTGCTTTTACAGTAAGCGTACGGGAAACAGCACTTTCGTTATGCAAACGGTCAACAGAGGTTACAACATATGTGTATGTTTGATTTTTGAGTGCGCTTTGATCTACAAATAATTGTGTTTCTCCTGTTTTTCGAACGGTTGTCAGTAAGTTTTCTGCGTTGTTGATGTCACCTCGTTTATTGCCTTGGAAGCGATAAATGGCATAATAGGCGGAATCATTCTGCTGATGATCTCGAATTTCAAACGCCGCTTCTTTTGTATGAGGGCCCGCGTTTTTTAATTTTGGTGCTTTTGGAGCCGTACCATCAAGCCAAGGCATTGCCGGAATAAGAGCAGGATGTTTATAAATATCGTTTTGCAGCTTATCTTTTATTCCTAGTGGGTTTCGGTTCAAATCTTTCAGGCTAAAATGCATGCTCCCATGTACTTCTGGAAATTGATGATTAAGAGCAATTTGCCTTGGATACTCATCGGGATCAGACCATGCTTCCACCGCGTTGTTATTAATTTTATAAGCAGCTTGTCCAATATAAAGGTGAACTGGCTTTCCGCGAACTTCATCTCTCCACCAGTTGAGCAGCGTATCGTAAGCAGCGGGTTCAAATCCAATATTCCAATAAATTTGCGGAGTGATGTAATCAATATATCCATTTTGAATCCACGTACGCGTATCAGCATACAAATCATCGTAGTTTGTTTGTCCAGCAGTCGTCTCAGAGCCAGTTGGATCATTAGCGATGTTTCTCCACACGCCGAACGGACTGATGCCAAACTTCACGTATGATTTTGTTCTTTTAATAGCCGTATTTAAATCTCGAACAAGCTGATTAACATTGTCTCGGCGCCAGTCTTCAATATTCGAAAACGTTTGAGCACCGTAGGTTTGATACGTTTTTTGATCAGGGAACGTTTGACCTGCAATTTTGTAAGGATAAAAATAGTCATCCATATGAACAGCATCAATATCATAGTTTCTTACGACTTCGAGCACTTCTTCAATAATAAAGTTTTTTACTTCGGGAATACCTGGGTTGTAGTAGAGTTGTTTTCCATAGGAGACGACCCAATCAGGATGTTGTTTGGCAGGATGATTATCGGCAAGTTTGTTTAAATCAGTATGATTCATGGTAATGCGGTAAGGGTTAAACCATGCGTGGAATTCTAAGTTGCGCTTATGTGCTTCCTCCACCATAAAAGCTAGAGGATCGTAGCCGGGATCTTTACCTTGTGTACCCGTTAAATATTCTGACCACGGGCCATATTTCGACGGATAAAAGGAATCAGCGGTAGGTTTAATTTGAACGACCACAGCATTCATTCCCATCTTTTGTACTTCATCTAGCAAATAGGTAAACTCTTTTTTTTGCTGCTCAACCGGAAGACCAGGCTGAGAAGGCCAGTCAATATTGTATACGCTTGCAATCCAAGCCGCTCGAAGCTCCCGTTTTTGATACGTAGTAGGTACGTCTGCTTTAGCAGGTAATGTGCTCGAACAAAACAGCAGCAAAAACAAGATGCCTCCAATCCATTTTTTTATATGCATGTTCGTTCCTCCTTCTTTTTTGGTTGAGATAAAATTTCTTTCATAATATAGCATGCGGTCGTTATATTCACAATAGGTTTTAATAAAATATTCTGAAAAATAAAATAAAGTTTTAAAAATATCAGAAAAATATTGAAATTAAACTTCAGAAAAAATATAATAATGGTAATTTAAAGAATATTTTAGAAATACGTTACTTAACGATGGAGGAATTCATGCGCCAATTTTCCGTACTTACTTTAATCGATGCACAAATGAATCATTACAGTCCTGCTGAAGGAAGAGTAGCTGATTACGTGTTAGAAAATCCTACGACCACGTTGAACTTAACGACCAAACAGCTAGCTAAGCAGTGTCAGTGCAGCGAAGCTACGATTATCCGCTTTTGTCAGCGTGTAGGGATTAATAGTTTTAAAGAATTAAAGATTGAATTAGCAAAAGATGCCCATAAGGTGAATAACGAGCAGCTGCCGAATCTTCCGGTTAATTTTGAAGACGAGACCGAAGCTGTGCTTGAAAAAGTCATGAGCAAAAGTATGAGCGCACTTATGAACACGAGTCGTTTAGTGAGCTCTTCTGCAATTGATGCAGCTGCGGAAGCTATTCATAGAGCGACACGAGTGTTTTTATACGGAGCAGGGGGATCATCTGTAGTTGCGCTAGATGCGCAGTATAAACTGCTTCGAATTGATATTTCAGCGCTGTTTTCATTAGATAGTCACGTTCAAATGGTGATGGCTACGAATATGACAAAAGATGATGTGCTGTTTGTAGTATCGACTTCCGGTCAAACAAAAGAAGTGGTGGAGCTGATGCAAATAGCCAAAGATAAAGGGGCAGCGGTTATTTTGCTAACGCAGCACGGATCATCTCCAGCTTCTAGATTAGCTGATATTCTGCTGACTATTTCAGTAGAAGAGCAGCATATTCGAATTGGAACGATGAGCGCTCGTATTGCTCAGCTAGCCATTGTAGATGCGATGTTTATACGGTTATGTATTCAAAAAGGCAATCAAGTGTTTGAGCGCATAATCGATACACATAATGTAATTCAAAAAATTAAGAGGTAGGGGGAAACGAGAAAATGAAGGTATTGTTTGTATGTTCTGGAGGAATGTCAAGTGCGATTGTGGTGAAAGCATTAAAAACAGAAGCACAAAAGCACGGAACGGATATGGAAGTGCTGGCAATTGGGACAAATGAAGTGGCAGAGGAAATTCAAAAGGGCTGGGACGTTGTAATGGTTGCACCACAGATTCGTCACCGGTTTAACGCAGTGAAAGCGGAAGCGGATAAAGCTTCTGTTCCATGCGGGCCCATTCCGCCGCAGGCTTATACGCCGCTTGGAGGTCCGACGCTTTATAAAACGGTTCAACAGCTCGTTAGCTAAGGAAAGCAGGTTTCTTCCTGCTTTTTAAATAAATAAGGGGTTTATTACACAAGGGGAGAATATAGAGGGGGAAAGGGTATATGAGCAAATTTGTGTCGTTTTTAGAGAACAATTTATCGGGACCCATGGCCAGGTTATCAGAACAGCGGCATCTTCAAGCCATTCGTGATGGTGTTATTTCCGCTTTGCCGTTTATCATTATCGGAAGTTTTTTCTTAATTTTAGCATTTCCTCCTGTGCCGCAAGATAGCACAATTGCGAAATGGGCAGCTGATAACAGCGCCAACATTTTAATACCGTATCGCGTAACGATGTTTATTATGTCTTTATATATAGCCTTTGGGATAGGGTATAACTTGTCCAAAAGCTATAATCTCGATCCGCTGTCAGGAGCACAAATTGCAGTTGCTGCACTACTTCTTACGGTGACTCCAAAGCTGATTGAAGAAGAAGGATTTATGCTTCCAATGACCAACCTTGGAGGACATGGTTTATTTGTGACGATGATTGTATCGATTTTATCAGTCGAGATTCTCAGGTTTTGTAAAGCAAAAAATGTCACCATTAAAATGCCGGAGCAAGTGCCACCTTCGGTATCGAGGTCTTTTGAAGCGCTAATTCCAGTTGCGATTGTTGTTGTACTTATGACCATTATTACAATTGTTTTAGGTATCGATCTTCATCATTTAGTTGATAAACTAGTTGCTCCGCTTGTAGAGGCAGGAGATAGTTTAGCAGGAGTATTAATACCGGTTTTCTTAATTACGTTTTTCTGGTCATTTGGAATTCACGGCGTCTCTGTTGTTGGGACAGTGGCACGGCCTGTATGGGAAGTATATTTAGCGAAAAATGCTGAAGCGGTAGCAGACGGAGCTTCAACGCTCCCGTATATTGCACCCGAAACGTTCTTTCAATGGTTTGTTTGGATCGGAGGATCTGGAGCAACGCTAGGCCTTGCTTTAGCAATGCTGTTTTTCTCAAAATCTAAATATTCGAAAGCGCTCTCTAGGACATCTTTTATTCCAGCGGTTTTTAATATTAACGAACCAATTATTTTCGGTTTGCCAATTGTCTTAAATCCTATTTTAATTATTCCTTTTATTATCATCCCGATTATTACAACGATCATTTCATACGCAGCAACTGCGACAGGCCTTATTACTCCAACATACGTAATGGTTCCTTGGACGCTCCCGGCGCCGATTGGGGCATATCTATCGACCGGAGGAGACTGGCGGGCGGTTGTACTGGTCGTTGTCAATATTGCTATTTCTGTTGTGATTTATCTTCCGTTCTTTAAAATGTACGACCGAAAGATGGTTGAAATGGAAAGAAGCGATGAAGCAACGGTTACACCATCCGATAGCTCAGTTCAAATGTAAAGAAAGAGAAGCCAACTTGTTTGGCTTCTATCTCTTTAATAGGAGTGAAGATCAATGTTTGTTCGATTTCGATATAAAACCGTGTTTTTATTTCTGTTGACCATGGTTCTTTGTAACGTTATTTTTACACCTTTGCTGCAGTATGCTGGTTTGTCAGCGCAGCATAGTTTATTTGCCATTACAAGTCTGTCAGCAGCTTTGCTTACAACATTTATTTCTATTCGGCTTTCAACAGCAGCTTTATCTAAAACCGCTGTTTGTATACGCTTTGTTTTGCTCGGGGCAGGGTGCACAGCCGTTACATATTTAGCCGTTTTTTAACAAGGAGGGGCAAGGAATGAAAGTAGTGACAATAGGGGGAGGATCAAGCTATACGCCTGAATTGGTCGAAGGGTTTATTAAAAGGTACAATGAGCTTCCAATTCGAGAACTGTGGCTTGTAGATGTTGAAGAAGGAAAAGAGAAGCTTGAAATTGTAGGAGCACTTGCTAGAAGAATGGTCAAAAAAGCAGGTGTTGATATGGAAATTCATTTAACGCTTGATCGAAAAAAAGCGTTAATAAATGCTGATTTTGTAACGACACAGCTTAGAGTAGGCCAGCTTGATGCGCGTATTCAAGATGAACGCATCCCTCTTAAGTACGGAATGATTGGTCAAGAGACAAACGGGGCGGGAGGATTATTTAAGGGCTTGCGAACAATCCCGGTTTTGTTGAAAATTGCCGAGGAAATACACGAAATTTGTCCAAACGCCTGGCTTATTAATTTTACAAACCCTGCCGGTATGGTAACGGAGGCGCTGCTTCGATATGGAAAGCATTCTAAAGTAGTAGGAGTCTGTAACCTGCCTGTACATATGACGAACTCAATTGCCAGCTTGCTTCAAATCGAAAAAGAAGATGTGCACATTGAATTTGCAGGGTTAAATCACTTGGTATACGGGCTGCATGTGTATGCAAAAGGAAAGGAAGTAACGCAAGAAGTCATTCAACTTTTAAGTGATCCAAAGTCTCAAGTAACAATGAGAAACATAGCTCCTATTCCGTGGCAACCGGATTTTTTGGAAGCTCTTGGCGTGATTTTATGTCCTTATCACCGCTATTACTATAAAACAAAAGAAATAGTAGCAGAAGAGCTTTTGGCCTTTCAGTCAGGTACTATGCGCGCTGAAGTGGTCAAAGCATTAGAAGCCGAACTTTTTGAACTCTACAAAAACCCAAATATAGAAAGTAAGCCTCCGCAGCTGGAAAAACGAGGAGGCGCTTACTACAGC
The DNA here is from genome assembly GCF_058323215.1 of Priestia sp. USM5. NCBI lineage: Bacteria > Bacillati > Bacillota > Bacilli > Caryophanales > Bacillaceae > Priestia > Priestia sp. USM5. Next base: position 3,644,283 of record NZ_JBSGKN010000001.1, on the reverse strand, counting down.
GATGCCGCATGTAATTTAATTTCATCCATTTATAACGATAAAGGTGATATTCAAACATTAAATGTAAGAAATAATGGCGCCATTTCTTCACTGCCAAACGAATCTGCGGTTGAAGTAAACTGTGTTGTAACAAAGCAAGGACCAGTACCACTCGCTGTCGGTGAACTTCCGGTAGAAGTGAATGGACTCGTGCAGCAAATTAAATCGTTTGAACGAGTAGGAGCAGAAGCCGCGGTTACAGGATCTTACGAAAAAGCGCTGGTTGCCCTGACCATTAATCCGCTTGTTCCAAGTGACGAACTGGCTAAGGCGGTCTTAGACGAACTGCTTCAAGCTCATCGCAAGTATTTACCCGCTTTTTTTAAGGAAGTGAATGCGTAGTATGTATGCCGTTGGACTTATGTCAGGAACGTCACTGGACGGAATTGATGCAGCTCTTGTGGAGATTGAAGGAAGCGGCTATGGAAGTAAAGTTAAGCTTCTTCAGTTCATTACCATGCCGTTTTCACCGTCGTTAAAAAAAGAAATTGAACAGGCGCTTTCTCTCGAACATTCAAATGTACAGCTGATCTGCAGCTTGAATTTTAAACTTGGCTACGCGTTTGCAGATGCAGTGAAAAGAGTGTGCCAAGAAGCCGGGTTTTCTCTTGAACAAGTAGATGTCATCGGATCGCATGGTCAAACCATTTACCATCAGCCGTATGCTTCAGGAAATACAGCGATGTCTACACTCCAAATTGGAGAGCCCGCTGTTATTGCCTATGAAACTAAAACGAAGGTAGTGGCAAACTTCAGAGTGATGGACATGGCAGCGGGCGGGCAAGGTGCTCCGTTAGTTCCTCACACCGAACGAATTTTGTACAGCCACGCTGATCGTACAAGGCTGCTTCAAAACATTGGAGGTATTGGGAATGTAACGTTGATTCCGCCAAAACACTCTCCTATACCCGTAGTAGCTTTTGATACGGGGCCGGGAAATATGATGATAGATGAAGCGTGTCAGCAGCTTTTTCATGTTTCATTTGATGAAAATGGGTGTTTAGCAGCTGGAGGAACTATTATTTCAGAGCTTTTAGAAGACTGTATGAACCATGATTACATGAACCTTTCTCCTCCTAAATCGACGGGAAGAGAGCTGTTCGGTACACAGTACACAAGGAGACTGCTAGAGAAATATAGCAACCATAAAAAAGAAGATTTGCTAGCTACGATTACCATGTTCACGGCATCATCCATTGTACATCACTATGAAACATTTATTTTTCCTGCCTATTCTATTGACGAAGTGATTATTGGAGGAGGCGGAAGTTATAACAATACGCTGATGAATATGATTAAAGCCAAGCTAGGGAAGCGCTGCAGCGTGTATACACAAGAAGAAATAGGGATGTCTTCAGAAGCAAAAGAAGCCGTAGCTTTTGCGGTGCTCGCAAATGAAACACTTGCAGGTTATCCAAGCAATGTACCAAGTGCAACCGGTGCTTTGTCTCCTGTAATATTAGGAAACATTACGCCTGCACCACTATAAAAAAGGGGATGGAAGAAATGACAGAAGCAGCAAATATGGAAAATGAAATTTTTGAACTTATTGCATACGGAGGAAATGCTAGGTCACTGGCATATGAAGCGTTAGAAGCAGCTGAAGATTATGATTTTAATAAAGCTGACGAACTTTTAAGGCAGTCTCAAGAAGAGCTCAGCCATGCTCATAAAACGCAAACTGCGCTTATTCAACGTGAATTGAACGGAAAAACAATTGAAAAGTCGCTGCTTTTAATTCACGCACAAGATCATTTAATGACGGCTATTTCAGAGCAAAAATTAATTGAACATATGATTAAGCTTATTAAAAAATTTAAAAAAGAAGGCGAAAATCAATGAAAAAGCTAGGTATTGCGATTTATCCGGAACATTCGACTGTGGAAAAAGATAAAGCGTATATAGCACTTGCGCATCAATACGGATTTACCCGCATTTTTACGTGCTTGCTTTCTGTTGAAGGCGATCAGAAAAAAGTAATGGCAAATTTTAAAGAAATCATTGAGTTTGCCAATGAGCTAGAGATGGAAGTAGTAGTGGATATCGCTCCTCGCGTATTTGGAGCGCTTGGCATTTCTTATGATGATCTATCTTTTTTTCAAGAATTAGGGGCTTATGCTATTCGTCTTGATCTAGGCTATACGGGAAATGAAGAGTCCATTATGACCTTTAATCCATACGGCTTAAAAATTGAAATTAATATGAGTAATGCAACAAAGTATGTTGATAATATTTTAAGTTACCAGCCGAATCGAAAACAGCTATTGGGGTCGCACAACTTCTATCCTCATCGATATGCGGGATTGTCGTATGATCACTTTATGAAGTGTTCAGCGTTGTTTAAAGAACATAACCTTGAAACAGCAGCGTTTATTAATTCACCAAATGCTACTTTTGGACCGTGGCCTGTTACTGAAGGGCTTTGTACGCTTGAAATGCATCGTACGCTTCCGATCCACGTGCAGGCTAAGCATCTTTTTAAAACGGGATTAATTGATTGTGCAATCATTGCGAATGCTTATGCATCGGAAGAAGAAATGAAGGCGCTGCGTGATGTTGTTCAGCAAGAGCGCTTTACCTTTAATGTGAATCTGTATGATACGATTACCGAGCTTGAGAAAAAAATTGTGCTAGAAGAGTTTCATTTTTACCGCGGAGACGTATCGGATTATTTAATTCGCTCTACGCAAAGCCGAGTAAAATATAAAAAAGAAGAATTCAAGCCTACGCATACTCCTTCCATTCGAAGAGGCGATATTTTAATAGAAAATGAACTCTACGGTCAGTACAAAGGAGAGCTGCAAATTGCGCTGTTAGACATGGAGAACTCAGGTAAAACAAACGTAGTAGGCCGCATTGCGGAAGAGGAAATTTTCTTATTAAATGAACTGCAGCCATGGGATAAATTTGCTTTTTGTGAGCGGTGATGAAATGGACTATATTATTAGTATTGACGGCGGGGGAACAAAAACAGAAGCCGTTGCGTACAGCTTAGACGGCCAACAGCTCGCTGCTTCAAAAAGCGGTTACGGCAATTTACTCATTAATTACAACACGGCTATTACTCATATTGATGAATGTATTATGGCGTGCAAAACTGAGCTTGCTGGTCATACATGTAAAGGCATTTCACTAGGACTTGCTGGAAGTAAAGCATTATCCAAAGAAGAAATAAAACGATATTTTTATAATCGTTATCAAGTAGAAGTAGGTTTATATGATGACGCCATGATTGCACATGAAGCACTACTGCATGGAAAAGAAGGGATTTTAACCATTGCAGGAACTGGAGCTGTCAGCATTGGTAAAAAAGATGGAGTGTATGAATACGGTGGAGGGTGGGGACACCTTCTTGGAGATGAAGGAAGCGGATATTGGATTGGTCTTCAAGCACTGATATTGCTGACGAAAGAGCATGATCAAAACCGTCCGTACAGCAGCCTTAGTCAGACAATCTTGCAACATGTAAAAGCAGACACCATACACGATATAAAAAAGTTTGTCTATTCATCTCCTAAATCAGAAGTTGCTTCACTCACTCCGCTTGTTGTAAATCAAGCGAGAAATTGTAAACAAGAAGCAAGTGACATTCTTCAACGGGCTGGAAAGAACCTTGCAAACATGACTCTTCATTTGTATAAGAAACAGCGGTTTGAAGGGAGCTGCTTGCTGGCATGCAAAGGCAGCATTTTAACGGAAGTTCCAGAAGTGTTTAATGTTTATAAAAAAACATGTGAAAAAGAAATAAACTATATCCAGTGGGCAACACAGCGAGTATCATCTGCTAAAGGAGCTTATCAGCTGTTCATGAAAGAGTATCAATAGAGAAAAAATGATCGTGGAAAAGGCAGGGGATCACAGTGAACTTAAATCATATCTTAACAGAAAAACGCAATCCGCAAACGTTAAACATTGATGAATTATCAAGCCTGGAAATTGTAAAAAAAATTAATGAAGAAGATCACCAAGTGCCTCAGGCAATCAATAAGGTGCTGCCTGTTATTGCTCTGTTAGTAGATGAAATTGTCAGTGCTTTTAAACAAGGAGGACGTCTGATTTATATCGGAGCAGGTACAAGCGGGCGGCTAGGCGTGTTAGATGCATCTGAATGTGTACCAACATTCGGTACACCTGCCGAACAAGTAATTGGGATCATAGCCGGGGGAGACAAGGCGCTCCGGCATGCGTTAGAAGGAGCAGAAGATAATAAGAAACAAGCGATAGAAGATTTGAAAGCGATTAATTTATCAAATAAAGATATTCTTGTAGGGATAGCTGCAAGTGGAAGAACTCCTTATACACTCTCAGCGCTTGCGTATGCAAACAGCCTGGGGGCAGTAACGGGCTGCGTTGTAAATTCTCCTCAATCAGCTATGGAACAAGAAGCAAAATATGCAATAGTAGCAGAATCAGGGCCGGAAGTTGTAACAGGTTCTACAAGAATGAAAGCCGGAACTGCTCAAAAGCTTGTTCTTAATATGCTGACGACCGCTTCTATGATTCAAATCGGTAAAGTCTACAGCAATCTAATGGTAGACGTACAGCCGACTAATGATAAACTCGTACAGCGTGCTAAAAATATTATTGCAGAACTAACAGGCGTCTCATCAGAAGAGGCAGCGGAAAGTTTACAAACATACAAAACGCCAAAAGCCGCTATCCTTGCGCTTCTTACTTCTATAGAAGGTGATGAAGTGCACCGGCTGCTTGATAAACATGACGGACATTTAAAAAAAGCGATTGGAGAAGCAAAGGAACAGCAGATTAAAGATTAAGCCGCCAGCAAATTAAATTATTTACGTAAAGATAAAAAACTCATGTTACGCTAGTAGCATGAGTTTTTTATGATGTTGGAAGTGGAGGAGCAATGAATGAAAATTGGGTTAGCGCAAGTGAGATTTCCAAAGTCAGCCGCAGAGGGTATAGCAACGGTAGAAAATTGTATGAAACAAGCAGCAGAAGAAGGATGTAACCTTGTATGTTTTCCAGAATCAATTGTGCCGGGACTTAGAGGAGTTGGTTTTGAAGTTGAGACATACAATCACGAAATTCAACAAAATGCGCTTTATAAAGTTAAGTTTCTTGCCAAACAGTTAAAGCTCAACGTAATTTTACCACTGGAATGGCGTGACGAACTTGGAATGCATTTAACTGCTTTTGTAATTGATGAAAATGGAAAAGAATTAGGGTATCAAACTAAAAATCAAATCGATCCAGCAGAAGATCAATTTGGTTATAAGCCTGGAAATGGCCGCAAGTTGTTTGAAATAAACGGCGTGAAATTCGGTATTGTTATTTGCCACGAGGGATGGCGCTATCCTGAAACTGTTCGATGGGCTGCTGTAAGAGGAGCAAGCATTGTGTTTCATCCACAGTTTACTGGTGAAGTACCAGATCCGAAGTTTTATGATTATGCAATGATTGCAAGAAGTACGGAGAATGGTATTTATTTTGCAAGCGTGAATTATGCCTTAGAGAACCAAAAAAGTACAACTTCTCTTCTTTCTCCAAAGGGTGAATGTTTGATAAAAGCGGAAGCTGAAAAGCAGGAATTACTAACGTATACGATAGAGCCCGGCAAAGCAAACCGGCTGTTAGCTCAGCGCTTGTTATCCAATTTACTATTGTAAAAAAGTTTATTTTTCTAGTTAAATTAGCATGTGCGCTCTGATAATCCTTTGGTTATTTCTCCTTATGACGATGTAAACATGAATATGGTATTATCGAAAGTTAAAGGGGTATTAAAAGGTGTGTGGAAACAATGGATCGAAAAAAAGCCGCATCAGTAGCTGGAGCATTGGTCATTGCCGTAGGAATTTGGCTGTTTCAAAGCGGGAAATTTAAAAGTGAAGCCCAGGCAGATAAGTTTACGAGTACGTTTTTGGTCGATCATGAACAAACAGACAATGGATTTGAATTATTTACTTCGGATACCAATCAATATAGCATGTGGTTTCCGCTTCAGTATGTTATTCATAAATCTTCTTATAAAAGCAGTGAAGATGAAAGTGAAGTATGGACAGCATCAACGAAGGAAAATGATTCATACAATGCTGGGAAAATAACGGCTTTATTTTCTAAGAAAAAAAGTAAAGCAGCTCAAAAAAAAATGGATGCGTTTCAGCCTGATTACATGTTAAAAGGTAAAAATGCAACGATTTATGTGAAAAAACAAACAAGAGATGGAAAGCATAGCATTTATCATGCTTATGTGAATGATGATTATTCAAGCAGGTATATTTACTATACGTTTGAACTCAGAAGCAGCGAACAGACAAACAGTACAAAACAGCAGTATTGGGTAGAAAAAATTCTTCTAAATACACAGTTTCAAAAAAACTCAGCTGAATAGTCAGCTGAGTTTTTTCGTAAGGATTCATAATGCTTTTGCTTTTTTATGTAAACGGGTACAATATGAGTAAGGAGGCCTTCGTATGATTGAAAAACAAGCAGTTGGTGAAAAAGCAGCACAATTTGTTGAAGATGGAATGATTGTAGGGCTAGGAACAGGTTCAACAGCTTATTATACAATTGTCAAACTAGGTGAACGAGTAAAAAATGGATTAAACATCAAAGCGGTTCCTACTTCTCAAAAAACAGAAGAACTGGCAAGGAAACTAGGTATTCCTATTGTTACCTTAGCAGATGTTGAATATATTGATATAGCAATTGACGGAGCGGATGAAGTGGATAGCGAGCTTTCTTTAATTAAAGGAGGAGGAGGCGCGCTGCTTCGAGAAAAAATGATTGCGTACGCAGCGAAGCGGTTTATCGTGATTGCGGATTCTAAGAAAATAGTGAAGACGCTAGGAGCTTTTCCTCTTCCTGTTGAAGTTATACGTTTTGGCTGGGAAATGACGGCGAAGCATATTCGCAGTGCAGGTTGTGTACCGCAGCTTAGGCTTTTAGATGATCATACGCCGTTTATCACTGATAACGGAAATTATATTCTAGACTGCCATTTTTCAGAAATTGAAAATCCTGCTGTGCTGGAAAAACAGCTTACAATGATTCCAGGCGTAGTAGAAAGCGGTTTGTTTGTAGGAATGACGGAGGAAGTCATTACCGTACAAAAACAAGAGGTTCATATCATAAAAAAATAGAAGCTTTGGCGTCGGGCCTAGGCTTCTATTTTTTAATTGGAAAGAACGTTCCAATTTTTCTCTAATTGATATATGTATTGAGACGCGTTCAGTACATTTGGATGAACGAAAGTATCAATTGTTTTTTGCGGACAAGCAGATCCGTATAATGAAAAAATGACAAGCTTGCTATGCTCGATTGGTGATACAACGTGAGATAAACAGCGATAAGAAGGATTTATCAAGCTTTTTACCATCTCATGAATATCTTCTTTGTCGTAAAAATCGACTTCAATTTCCGTCTTTACTAAATAACGGCTTTCAATGGCGCTGCTTCTATAATAATTGTAGCGTGCTCCGATGAAGTAGGACGGATCTGATGTTGAAACGTCCAAATTCGTATATGTTTGATCCTGCTTGCTTTTATAAAAAATAGAATCATGAGTATGCTTCATGAATTCTTGATAAGTTGTTCCATCTTCCCACAGAGCTAGAATACAAGCATCTGTTTCATCTTCCACGTTCCAACCCCCTAATTGGCCAATGAAACCATTCACGTGTGCAAGAGCAGCCCAATGCTGTTGCGTATATGAAAAAGATGCTTTTTTATCAGTCGGTATGCTGCATTTCACAATTTTTGTCAACATTCTCCCATCACCTCAATTAATTACTTCGATAAATGCAGGAAAAATCCTTCTAAAAAGAGGAAAATGATAGACATATCCCCCCTTTAAAAGCCATACATTTCAAATAGGACAATGTTAGGGAAAGAAGGGGAAATGAATGAAAGTTTTTCGTGCAAAAGCCTGTCAGTCTCCTACGCGAAAAGGCTGGTCAATTATGTTTCAGCATCCGTTTAAAAAAGATGAAAGAGGAAGATCGCACCCGTTTGTTAAACGGTTTATGTATACAGAGCAACACGATGAAATTGACATGTTGGTTGAAGAGATGAATGAACTGCTGAGAGTGCAGGATTTTTGGACAAGTACTGCAAAAGGAAGAGCAAAAGCAAGGTATGATGAACGAGTAGTGAATGCTTTTTATAACGATATTGAAAAAAAGACAAGCGAACAAATTGACAGCGAGTATGAGTACGTTCATGTAATAGGAGAACAAGGAAGCGGCAAAACATCTTTAATCCGCCAGCTTCTTGGTATAAAAAAGGAGTGCGGCTTTCTAGGAATAGGCAGTAAAGGCGCTTATTCTGCTACGTATAAGGTGAAGGATTCCCAACACTATGAAGCTGCCGTCTCTTTTTTTACGCGAAGTGAAGTGCAAAGGAAAGTGGAGAATATCCTACTAAGAAGCGCTGAAGTGTATGCTGAAGGAGGCACGGATTATGACTTGGTCTTTGAGTTATTACACGGAGATTCCTCTTTTAATCTGCGCGCTCCTTTGGGAGATATCCCATACAAAGCCCGTTATTTTAATGATGATGTTCCTTTAAGAATGAGCGACGAAAATAGTTCATTCAAACAATTTGTAGATGCAATTAAACGAGAAAGTGAAATAGTAAAAGACGCTGTTGATCAAGAAGGAAGAGATTTTGCAGAGGTATGGCATAAGCGGCTTGAATGTAGGAAGATCACTGAGCAAATGCTTCTGGCAATTGAATCTCGGTTGAGAGAATACAAGGAAGGAACGTGGGAAATAGGAGAAGACGACTGGCCAATATCCTGCCGTCTCACAGCAAAAGAGCTGTCTTTCTTTGATCCGCTAACAAATGAAGAAGAAGAAAATAACGGACGCCTTATTTATCCATTGTTTCGTAGAATTGAAGTTTCCGGCCCTTTTTCTTTTAAAAAAGGGGTAGCGATTTGCGAGCATCCATCTGTTGAATATACGGGCACCATCCACGATTCTTTTAAACAAGCAGCTTCTATTTTATACGTACATCATGGGCTTAAAGAATTAGATATTCAATTTCTTCAGCAGCTCATCGTACATGGGCACGGTGCTAAGGTAAACGTTTGTGTTACACACGGAGATTTGCTTACCTCTCCAAGCTGCCGTACGGATTATGCTAAAAAACATGCCATGGCTAAATTGATAGATGGTGCGCTTAAAAGCGTTTCACCTCTTATGAGAAAGCAGCTTCACTACTATTTAACAGTAGGGAATACGTCTGTTTTAGAATGTGTACACAAGGAATCCGAAGAGAGTCACTTTCTGTATAAAGACTTAAAGGCAGCTTTAGTATCAGAAACGAGAAAAAAGCAGCAAGAGCTGCATCCTATTTATTTAAACTTGACTGTCTCGCAGGCTTTTTATGAAGCAATGGAGTCGCTGAACATTCCTTATATGGACAGAGAAACGTGTTTAAACATTTCCTTAGGAGAGAATGAAGGACCGGTACCAGCTATTGCGTCCGCCGTTATTTCATCTGTGTATGAGCATTTTTTAAGTCAGCCGTCTGGATGGTCAAGTACCTATCATTCGGTCACCGACCGACAGCAGGTTATTCAAGAGTTGGCAGGTGAGTTCGCAACCGTCGTTTATTCCTATTTCAACGAACAGCTGCTTGAAAATACCCGTAAGGACTGGCTAGCTCTTTATAAAGAAGAAGAAGACGATCAGCCGTATAAATATAGCAGGGTCATAGAAAGTGTGATTCCTGCCAAAAACGATATCTATCAGCAGCAAATTCTTATGAGAACGGTTTATCAATTGATTAAGTATGTGGTAGAAAAGAAAGACGGCGTAATGGTTCATTAAGGAGTCCGTGTAAAAAGAGGTTTATAAATAAAAAAACAGAGCCTGATTTCAGGCTCTATTAGCGTTTGGAAATAGCAGTTAACGTATTAGGTCCGGCCACGCCGTCCACTGCTAGCTTATTGTCTTTTTGAAACTTACGCACAGCAGCTTCTGTATTGGCGCCGAAGATACCGTCCGTGCCTTTTGTATCATAGCCAAGCGCCGTTAATTTCTTTTGAAGAGCTTGAACATTGCTGCCTTTGCTGCCTTTTTTAAGCGTTTGTTTTGTGTTAATTGTTGTATCCGCTGGTGGGTTTGTTGGCTTTGGATTTGTCGGATTTGTTGGTGTCGGGTTGGTTCCAGGGTTTCCTAAAGCTTTATACGTTGATGGACCAACAATACCGTCAGCCGTTAAGCCGTGGTCTTTTTGGAACTTACGCACAGCTGAATCTGTATTGGCACCGAACACACCGTCCGTACCTTTTGTGTTATAGCCAAGTGAAGTTAGCTTCTGCTGAAGTTCTTTAACTGCATTTCCTTTACTGCCTTTCTTTAAAACAGTTCCTGTAGAAGGAGCTGGAGTAGAACCTGAGTTTCCAGAAACGTTGTACCCGTTTGCTGCTGCAATGTCATTAAATGATTTAGAAGAAGTTGTAATCACAACCGGTGTACCGACGGTCACTTTACTAAATAACCATGCCACTTCTTCATCGTACATACGAACGCATCCGCTGCTTACATATTTGCCAATGGAAGCAGGATTATTATTTCCATGAATAGCATACGTCGTGCCGTATGTACCTCTCGCATTTAGACCCAGCCAGCGGTTGCCAAGAGGATTTCTAGGGTCTCCACCAGGAATGTTCCCTGAGTAATAAGGGCGATTGACAATTTTATTCACTACTTTGAAATGCCCTTCTGGTGTAAGAGACTGCGTGCGTCCTGTTGCGACTGAAAACGTTCGGACAAGTGAACCATTTTGGTAATAAGCGAGTTTATTTGTTGCTTTGTTAATGATAATTAAATGAGATGGTGTTGAAGCAGCTTCTGTTTTTGGAACGCCTACAAACAAGCAGGCTAGAGCTAGAATAGCCGCTATGAGTACGATTGTTGTTCTTGATATTCTATTTGCCATGTGCTGCGCCTCCTTAGGCTGCATTAATGAAAAACGTATGGTGCTTTGAGCAGTGCTATAAATTCTTCACTAATAAAATAAAAGACGAATAGCTGCATTTTCTATACCTGTATGTATGCGCTTAATAAGGAAATCATTAAGTAGAAAGACTTTACTAGCGGGAATTTATAATAATAAGAATAACTAAGTTTTTCTTGATGATTTGTACAACTTTAAGAATATAAGTTTACTAATCTAGCGGATTCACATTTACATAAGCAGCACATCCTTTCCAGTTCTTTATTTTCGTGTAAAGAAATGAAAGCGTTATATAGATTGTTTTGTAATCATATTGTAACATAGTTGTATTTTTTATACCATAAAAAGACATAAAATAGTATAAAAATACTTTATATGGGTTTTATGTACAAAAAATTCAAAAGTTCAGGAGAACGAAGCTATTATTAGATATACGAAACTGGAAAAGAAGTATGCGTAGTTTTGTGGAAATAGATAAATATTCTTATTCGAATATAGGGAGGAACAGAGTAAAAAAACTACTTGCAAAGAGACAAGTAGTTTTTAAACCGTTATTTTTGAGCATACACTACAACAAAATTAAAAAATTTATAGATGCAATCCACCGTGCTAAACCCGCTTGCTGTTAGCCAATTTAACTGGTCATGTAAAGTTGCCATTTTATCTAACTTCGTACGTTCATGAGCAGCCTTAATTTGCTCATGCGTTAATCCGCTTGCGGCAATTCTTTCACTCCAGTCTTTTTTATATAACTCTTCAATAATAGAAGAATGGCCTAATACTTGATCGGCATTAATAAATATTCCTCCTGTATGCAGTAAATGATAAATTTGACCATACAGCTTTTGCTTTTGTTCGTCTTCTAAATGATGAATAGCAAGTGACGAAATTACAATGTCGAATGAGTGTTCAAATTCGTAGCTTGTTATATCTGATACAATAAATTCCATATTCTGTTCGTTTTTAAAGCGCTCCTTGGCTTTTTCAAGCATTTGATCTGACACGTCAATCAACGTGAAATGAGCATCTGGGTATCTTTCTTTGACAAAAGAAGAAAACAATCCCGTACCTGCTCCGATATCAAGTACGCGAAGCGGCTTATTTGAAAAGTGAAGAAGAGAAACGGGAATGGAATAAAAATCAAAAAAACAAGGAATAAGTTTGCGGCGCTGCTCATCATACTGAGAAGCATGAGCATTAAATTTTTCTTTCACGTTATTTTTCATTTTTACAGCTCCTTTATTTGGTAATATTGAGATACATATATCGTATAGAAGTTTGGTAGAAAAGAAAATAAACAAAAATAAGCAGTATTGATTCCAGTTTGTTATGAATAGAAAGAGATGGAGAGAAGAAAATGGAGATCAAATGGTTAAAAACATTCATCATAGCGGCTTCTTATGAAAATTTCAGGCAAGCGTCTGAAGATTTATTTTTAACACAGCCTGCTGTATCAAAGCATATTCAGCGACTGCAGCAAGAGTTAGGTGCTGAGCTTTTTGAAAAAAAAGGTAAATACATCACGCTGACTGAGGCAGGACGCTTTTTTTTGCCTCATGCTCAAAAAATGGTGAGGGCATATGAAGAAGGAGTAGGAAATTTTAAGTTATGGAAGCAAGGATATAACCGAAAACTGACTATATCCGCTGCTCCTCAAATAGCAGCATCTGTTTTACCAAGCCTCATCAAACAATTTGTAGAGAGATATCCCCATATTGAAGTAACGGTTAATATCACAAATTCGTTTCAAGTGGGAAAAGACATCAGCGACAGAAGGTCAGATATTGGATTAACAAGGATGCTTCCGGGTCAGGCAGACGTTTTTTATGAGTTAATTCATAAAGAAAAAGCAGTCTTAGTTGCCCCGTTTTCTGCAGAGGCACGTACGGAACAGGAGCTGTTATCTTCCTACCGGCTGCTTACGAATAATCATCCTGTTTATTGGGAAGATTTACTCCTTCAAATCAAGGCTTGTTATCCTCACATTCAGCTGCTTCCTGTGACGCAAGTAGAAATTACAAAGCGCTTTATTGAAGAAGGTTTAGGCGTATCTTATTTGCCATTTTCTATGGTGAAAAAGGAAGTTGAAAATCAAACGTTAAGCGTCATTTCACAGCAAAAAATTATCCGGCCTTCTTCACATACGTATATCGTAACAAAAGGTGAAACGGAAGAAACAAAGCAGTTTAAGCACTTTGTAGCTGAGACCTTAACAGAAACGAGTTGAAATGATACCATAAAAAGGAAGGGGGGATGGCAATGTATATATTAATAATACTTGTAGCAGCAGCGGTCTTAGCAGACGTTATCTTGAGAAAAGTCCTTGATATCCCTCGCAGCAAATTTTGGGGAAAATATGAGTATGAAAGTCTAGCTTTAGGCCGATGGGATAAATATGTGACGATAGCTTTTGTTCTTTGTCTGTTATTTGATATGATCTTTATGTTTGTAGAGCCTTATATCGTATCTTTCCTATTTTTAGTCGTGAATATTTTGTTAAAAAGTATAGATGAATGGAAATACAAACAAGAAACGAAAGAGTACGTAACAAGCTTTGTACAGATGGGATTCTTCTTTACAGCTTTTGTTCTATTAGTCAGCGGAATTGTATAGAAAAAAGAGCTTTACCTATGGCAAAGCTCTTTTTATATTATTTAAAAATATGATCAATGTCTTTAATTTCAGAAGAAGTGAGCTGAACATCTAATGTTTTTAAGTTATCAAGTACTTGATCAGCGCGTTTTGCTCCTGGAATTAATACATCAATTGAATCGCGCGTTAAGTACCAAGCCAGAACAAGGTGAGCTACTTCTACGCCTTTCGAGCTAGAGATTTGACGAAGACGCTCTACTTTTTCTAGATTTTGCTGAAATGCTTCGCCGATAAAATGAGGCATATCTTCGCGCAGGTCATTAAACTTTGTATTTTTATCATATTTCCCAGCAAGTAAACCAGCAGCTAGCGGAAAGTATGGAATAAATGAAATGCGGTTTGCAGCCGTATAAGGTAAAATATCGTTTTCTGCTTCTCGCTGAATTAAGTTATATTGGCCTTGTACCACGTCTACATAACCATCTTTATTTGCTTCTTTTAACTGATCTAACGAGAAGTTTGATACGCCAATAGAACGGATCTTACCTTCATCTTTTAATTCTTTTAACGCACCAACCGCTTCGTCTTTAGGTGTGTTTTTATCTGGAAAGTGAATATAATATAAATCGATATAATCTGTTTGAAGGCGTTTTAAGCTATCTTCAACCGACTGTTTTAAAAATGCAGGAGAATTGTCTAGCAGTACTTCATCTCCAACAATTTTATGTGCTCCTTTTGTAGCGATCACCGCTTCTTCACGATTCCCGCGTTCTTTTAGCACTTCGCCAATTAATTCTTCAGAACGTTTAGGACCATAAATGAACGCTGTATCAAGTAGGTTTATGCCATTATCTAGCGCCTTATGAACAAGGTCTTTGCCGACTTCTTCGTTTAGGTTAGGATATAAGTTATGTCCTCCTACAGCGTTTGTTCCAAGTCCAATAGGATTAACATATAATTCGGATTTTCCAATCTGCACTTTTTCTGCCATGTCTAACGTCCATCTCCTTTTTTATATCTTCTTTTTTACTATAGCAAAATATACCACGAATCAAAAATAGTAAGCTCATATGAAAAGCAGCTTTAAAAAAGTATGTGAACTTGAGTTACACGTAAATAAGGAGTATATTCTACGTGGCTCTATTTCAATAGCAGAAATAAAAAAAGAACCTCTTTTAAATAAGAGACTCTCTTTTAGTCATGGTAATATGATAACTTTTTGACAGCTGAAATGTTTCAGCGAGCTGCCTGCGTCCTTGCGCTCCTTGTTCGCGCACATAATCTAATTCGTTTGGTGTAAGAAGCTTCATGCTAATCAGTTTAATAGATTCGTAAGGTAAAGAGAGGCTAGCTGAAACAGAAGGAGACTGAACTCCTAGCAATACACCAATATCTCCATTTTTATTTACAAAATGAGGCGGTACGTCCAAATCCGTAAATTCAATTGAAAGAACATCATGTTTCATGAATAGTTCTAGCATATTAGGGTGAGCGGCAGCATTTTGACTCATTTGATAAAGAAGGTCAAATGCCCAGTGATCCTGAATATCCGATAAAGGTCCGCGAAGAGATTCATCATCGCATTCGATATAGAATTCTAATCCCTTTCCTTGTCTTTGGCTCTTTTCTTCAGGTAGTTGAAACGGATCGGACAAGCCGTCGCTTGCTAAAATAACCGTCTCTGTTTTTTGAACACGAATAAAAGTTTGACGTCCAGACGGCCAAGCAGGCCCGCCAAAAAACATGGGATTTAACAAATGAGTTAATACGTCTCCGTCTACATGTCCAATTGTGTTCCAGTAGTCTTTTCTTTTTGAGATTGATTCCTCAAGAACACGCTCTACTTCTTTTTCCTGCTTCTTTTGCTTCCACTTTAAAAATAATGACAAGTATCCCACACCTCTTTACGACTTCATAGTACCCAATATATACCTCATTTAGGGAACTCGTAAACCATTATTTAGTGTATAAAAGTAAATTATTCCTTTAAATTATAAAATTCCCAAAGTTTTCTCGGGGGATTATAGAATTTTGTCTTTAATAAATCAGGTGAAAAATCAAATAAGCCACATAAACGGCCTGTGCGAAAAATAAAAATCCCCAAAAGCGTGCTGAAAGATGGGTAAGCTGCTTTAAACTTGTAGCGTCACCCGCATCGTTTGGGTATTTGATGCTTAACACAAAAATAATAAAGGCGGAAAATAGAGATTCTACAAGTAACAGTGCACCAACAAACATCATGCTGTAGCGCATAAGCTGTGGATCTTGCAGATAATAGATGCCTCCGAGGATCAAACCGATAGAAAATAGCCATACAATTCCGTATCCGTTACGTACCCAAAGCAGTAAATTAATAACAACAACACTTCCTAACCCGTAAAAAAGCCAGTCGTAGTGGTTGTGAACGAGCAGGTAGAAAAACAAATAAGCCATTGCTGAGCTGAACGGGTAGCCGGCTAAGGCAATAATGACGCGCGGCAGCCATCCACGGGATCCCGCGTAGGTGGCAGTCACAGCTACACCTTCATTATTGGTGTAAAGCTCAATGCGATTGACGCCTTTTCCGACAATAAGCCCCATTAACGCGTGGCCATCTTCATGAAACATCGTATTTAAATTTGAAAAATAACGTCCAATATGCCTAAGCAGTGTATTAATGCTAGGAGCAAATGAACCTATAAATGGAATGCCTCTTGTTAGCACAAAAGCTAATAAAATAAATAAGAAAAGCGTAGTAGATTGTTCCATCGCGATAGTCCTTTTCGTAAAATGATATGTTTCTACTTTACTCGCAAACGTGCTAAAAGGGAAATGAAACGGCTAGTTTCTCTAGGAAAAGAGAAGTTGGGAGACTTACATAATATTAGTGTAAACAGACCTGACACATTCATTGACCAACTTATTCCAAATTTTATATTCTAAACAGATATAAGAAATGAGGAGATGGTTGAATGAAAGATACGTGGAACGCATTTGTAGACAGTGATCTTTACGTACCTCCAACGGGAACGGGGATGTTAAATAACTTGAGTTTTGCGTTAAAAGACGTATTTGATGTACAAGGACATATATCAAGTGCAGGAAATCCGGATTGGCTCGCCACGCATCAGCCTGCAAGCGAACATGCAGATGTAGTAGCTGCTCTTTTAAAAGAAGGAGCTGCGCTAAAGGGAGTTACGCACACGGACGAGCTTATGTACGGACTAAATGGAGAAAACGCGCATTATGGAACACCGGTAAACCCAAAAGGCGCAGATCGAATTCCGGGAGGCTCTTCGAGCGGATCAGCGGTTGCTGTCGCAGCGGGAATAACTGATTTTGCGATTGGAACAGATACGGGAGGATCGGTTCGAATTCCGTCAAGCTACTGCGGTATTTTTGGGTATCGTCCTTCTCACGGACGCATTTCTACAAACGGTCTAATTCCACTTGCTCCAAGCTTTGATACAGTTGGTGTAATGGCTAGAGACGGCCACACTCTGCAAAAAGTAGGAGCGGTTTTATTGAACTCAACGTCGCGTGCTAGCGGTTTTACAAGACTTTATGTAGCAACAGACGTTATGGAACTTGTGGATGAACAAAGCATGCAAGCTCTTGCACCACCTATTAAGCACGTAATGAAGTCTTTTTCTACTACAGAAGAAATAGTAATTGCCCCCCAGGGTTTTTCTACATATATGGAAACTTTTCGTTTGCTGCAAGGAAAAGAAATTTGGCAAACGCACGGAGAATGGATTCAAAAAGAAAACCCAACGTTTGGAGACGATATCGGAAGCCGCTTTCAATGGGCGAGCACTCTTACCTTATTAAATATGAATTATATAGAAGAAAAGCGTCGTGAACTTCGCTATTTTATGTACTCACAGCTTGGAGAAGACGGAATATTAGTGCTTCCTACAGCTCCAGGACCCGCGCCTATAAAAGATGCAAAAGGACCGAAGTTAGAAAACAGAAGATTGCGAACACTTCAAATGACGTGTATTGCCGGACTAAGCGGACTTCCGCAAGTTACGATACCTGCGGGAGAACTAGACGGTTTGCCAATCGGCTTATCTTTTATTGCGGGATACAACCAAGATGAAAAATTATTAAATTGGGTAAAAGAAAACAGCGATCATATCATTCAAGCATCGGTAAGGAGCGTATCATGAAGTTAGTAAATATAATAGAGCAAGGGAAAGAACAAGCAGCTATTTTAGACAATGACAGCATTCTGCTTATAGAAGATATTAATGCTAAATATTTAACAAACTGGTCTACAACAATTTGGGATCTTATTCAATATAAAGAACTTCGCCACCTTGAAAGATGGTACGCCCATAATAAATTTGGTATGAACAGCTCTTTTCCCGCACTGCACTTGCAGGGCAGAAAAACAGCTCCTATCATTAGTAATCCGTCAAAATTGTTAGGCATTGGATTTAATTATGCAGCTTCTGAAGAAAAACTAAAAGACTACGACCGTGCCATTGATCCAGTTAGTTTTTTGAAACCCGCAACCGCCATTATTGGACCAGATGACAGCATTCGTATTCCAAAGCAGTCCTACAAAACAACGGCTGAAGCGGAACTAGCGGTGGTAATCGGCGAAACGTGTAAGGATATAGAGCCAGATGAAGCCATGAACGTAATTGCTGGTTATACGTCAGCCATTGACGTAACCGCAGCTGATATTCACGCGGCGAATCATCGCTACTTAATGCGAGCGAAAAGCTTTGATACATTTTGCAGTATAGGCTCAGAATTTATCACAAAAGAAAGCATATCAAACGTGAAATCACTTCAAGTGCGCACATTGCTAAACGGAGACATGCAGCATGAAAATACCGTGTCTAATATGATTTACGACATCGCATACTGTGTTTCATTTTTCTCAAAAGTCATGACGCTGCATCCAGGTGATATCATCTTAACCGGAACGCCGGGACCCGCTGTTATTGAAGACGGGGACTGTATTGAATGCCATATTGAAGGCATGCTTCCATTAAAAAATAAAGTGAAAGATATGAAGAAAGTGCCTCAGCAAATCTAGTAAATAACCCCTGTAAAGAACAGGGGTTACATGACTGTTTATTTCGAAACTGGAAGTGTTTGTCCACTGTCCTTTTTCGGAATAGGAAACGCACCTAAAAATAATGCGTTTGTAAGAAGAAATTGTTTGAACAATACATGACATATCAAAGGAATCAATGTTCCCATTACTATGTATAAAAAGACGGTAGATATGCCGGTGTATTTTTCTATTAAAATAGTAACCGGTACGTGCAAAAACATAATGGTAAACGAGGATTTCCCCACGTATTCAAAAGGCTTACTCCACTTTGTTAAGCTCATTTTTTTGCTTATATATACAAGAATGCTTGCCGCGCAAAGAGGAATAATCAAATCAAGCAGCCATGTATAAACGTTTGCTTTAATATCTAATGTATAAGAAAGAACGCTGAGCTTTTCTAAAACTACAATCAATAAAATGATCAAGCTGCTCAGAATTACGGTGCTTTTTCTCTCAACAAACGAAAAAGCTTGTCTGCTGTAATATCCAATTGCGTAATAACAAATGGATAGCAAAACGGAATTGGCGCTCCATATAATGTTTTTTTGCTGAAGAAATGGAAAGCTGACATAAATATGAGCGATGAAATAGCATAGAGCTAAGAAAAGAACCATTGAGCTTTTTCTTTTAATCAGTAGAGCTGCATAGGCAAAAACAAGGTGAGTTAAGAATAAACAAGTGACAAACCAAAAAACACCGTAATAATATCCGAGAGTTCTCCCGCCAATACATAAATGGTAGATGTTTAGTAACACTTCCCGAACGTTAAATGTTTGAACAAAAATAAGGGCTGCTATTAACAGGCCAAATGAAAAATAAGGGATAAGTAAACGCATCCATTTTTTCAAAATCCATTCTCGTACTTCTTGTATTCTAGAACGTGAGTGAAACAGATAGCCGCTAATCATAAAAAAGAGAGGCATGTGAAACCAAAAGAAATAATGATGAAAAAAAGGGCTGCCAGAATGCCCTGCCACTACTGTAAGAATACATAATCCTTTTAGCGCATCTAGCCATGAATGGTGTTTGCTCATTAAGCTTTCATTCCTTTAATAAGTAAATTAGTTCCTGCTATATTATCTAATTCTCTGTGAAAAAGAGCAATAAAAATTTCCTTCCCTTTTCTTCATAATGAGTTCATATTGATTGTCTATACTAATAAAAAATATAACCGTATCGCTGCAGGATACTGAAAAATGAAATATTTACAAATGGAAAAGAAACGGGTACGATATCTGTAGCGACACTTAATAAAAAGGAGCTGACTGACAGTATGATTTTAGTCATCGGAGGAGCAGGCTATATCGGAAGCCACCTAGTAAAAGAATTAGTGAAAACAAATGAAGTTGTGGTACTTGATAATCTATCAACGGGTCACCGCTGGGCAATCGATGAGAAAGCGGTATTCGTAGAAGGAAATCTAGGTAATGAGAAAGATTTAGAAAGCGTATTCACAAATCATAAAATTGATGCTGTCATGCATTTTGCTGCTAATAGTTTAGTAGGGGAGTCAGTAACAGATCCTCTTAAATATTATCAAAATAACGTAGCTGCGACGTTAACCCTTTTACAAACGATGATGAAGCACAATGTGAAAAAGTTTATTTTTTCATCTACTGCTGCTACATACGGGATTCCTTCTGTAGATATCATTACAGAAGATACGGCAACAAACCCAATTAATCCGTACGGACGTTCAAAGTTAATGATCGAACAGATTTTAGCTGACTTTGCAAGTGCTTACGACATGGAATATGTTGTGCTTCGTTACTTCAACGCAGCGGGTGCTTACGAAACAGCAGAAATTGGCGAGTGCCATGATCCTGAAACGCACTTAATTCCAATCATTCTTCAGCACCTGCTTGGTGAACGTGAAAACATCTCTGTATTCGGCTCAGACTACGATACTGCAGACGGAACGTGCATCCGTGACTACATTCACGTAACGGACCTAGCAAATGCTCACATTTCAGCGCTTCAGGCACTGTTAGACGGCACGAAGAAAACAGCAACGTACAACCTTGGAAACGGCCTTGGCTACTCTGTAAAAGAAGTGATCGAAACGTGTGAAAAAGTAACGGGTAAAAAAGCGAATGTTGTAATGGCAGACCGCCGCGCTGGAGATCCGGCACGCTTAGTCGCATCTTCTGATAAAATTCACGCAGAATTAGGCTGGAAAGCGCAAATTTCATTAGAAAAAATCATCGCATCAGCTTGGAAATGGCATCAAAACAGCGCAAAAGTAACAAATTAACAAAAAGGCCTCTTTTTTCTTTGAAAGAGGCTTTTTTGTTACGATTAAGTTGATTTATGTTCTAAATAATCATTTTTAAAATCCAGTGTTTTAGCCCACGAACAAGCCTTCTTCTTTTTGGACATTTTCGCTAAACAAGCACGACTTTTATTCTTTTCCATATGCTATAGGTAAATATACCACTCACAACTATCCCCGTTTATAAAATAGCCCGCAAGGAGGTTATGATATGTATTACTGTGTAAGATGCTCCAAATTTCATGACGAACAGGAAAAAGAAAACATCTTTCAAAATGGTTTTTACATTGATCCCTATTTGCTTCAAAAAGTCCATCTAGGCATGTGCGTCCACAAATCCCCATCAATCAAACAAATGAGAGCCGTAGAACGATTCGAAACGAAAAAAATGTAGAATTCACATTCACCAATAAGAAGCTAGATCTAACCAGGTCTAGTTTTTTCAGTGAATAACAGCTTTCTTCAGCTATCTTTCATGTAATATTAAGAGAAATTTAAGACAAGCCCGCTATACTAGTTAGTAGACGTATACATAGGATATGGTACGTTAAGAAATTGAAACAGCAGTCCGTTTTATAAACTAGAAAGGATGGCGTCAAATGATTTCTGAAAAACAATCACTTTTGTTGAAAGAACAAGCAAAGCTTCTCGCATTAAAAGAACATAAAGGCATTGTCAAATCCATATCGCTGAGTAAAATACTCACTCTTCCTATTTATACAGTAGACATCCTTACGTTAAACGGAGAAGAGCACAAAGTAAAAATTAACGCCGAAACCGGCAATGTTTTGAAAGAAAAAACGATTCCTTTAACCAAAAGCCGTGCAAAAGCATACGCGTTAAGACAGCATAAAGGTATTATCGAATCGATTGTTCTCACTAACAAGCAGTATGAAATTGTGATTCTTGGACTTGATGGGAAAACCCACAGCGTGAAAATTGACGCTGAAATTGATGTGCTGGCACAAGGAGAGCGAAACATTCAGTAAACGTCCTATATTATGTAATCAACCTCACTTTGTTGAAAGTGGGGTTTTCTTTATTGAGAGAAATCATTAATAAAGGTAACAATGATAAAAAAAGAAGTGATTATTTCTTTAATAGAAAGGGTAAGTGATAGTAAAAAATAACCACTTCCTAATTATGGTTCTTTGATTCGTTCTGCTTATGACTCTCCCATTATAAGTATGATAGTATCGAACATGTATAAAACATAGGTTATAACATAACTAAAAGGGTGTGCGACAATGAAAAAACGTACGAAGACCATTATTGCAGTCATTGCAGGAGCTGCTATTTTAATAGGAGGAATATGGATGATAAACGAAAGCCGATACCCAAACGTCCCTGCTTTTGATGATCACTTTACGCGTGAATTCTTAAACAAAGATAAAAAAGTGGACGATGGGTTTTATGAGTTTAAGTCAAAGACAGGGCAGTATACGATGTGGTTTCCGGAGGAGTTTCAAATGTTGCATGATGCTTCAGAGTATTACTCTATAAATGGAAAATCATATGAAAATTGGTCTGCTTCATATAGGAATATCGATGAAAAAAATAAATCAATATACTATATTAAAACTGAATTTTCAAAGAATGATAAGAAATCTGAACCTGTTTATGTGAAGGGATTATTTGAAGAGCAATTAAAGAACAATAATCCTAAAGAAATAGAAACTTCACATACTCGCATATATTATGACTATGCTTATGCATATTTCAAGGGAACTGAAAGGCATGTAGTACATAACAGTAAAATCCATTTACCTAATACTTATACTGCTTATGTAGCAGATAAAAACTCTAATAAGGTTATAGAATTTTCATACGATAGTATAGGTGAAGGTACAGAAACTAGCCAAGAAAAAAGGAAGTTATGGTTTTTGACAATATTAAAAAGTATTAATTTTAGCGAGGTGAAAAACCTTTATTAAGTAACGATATAAGAAATAAAATAACTCAGCTTGAGTACAGTGGATTATCAGGAAAAGAAAAAGAGATTACAAGGATTTATAAAGAGGCTACAGGTGAAAATCCACCTAATTTTAAAATATATAGCAGCGTCGAAATGGGAATAGGTAACAAATCTGGGTTTGATGGGGCAGCTATTCATTTCCATGATAAAAAACATAATATCAATGAGGTTTATTATGTTTTTAGAGGAACAGAACCTTCTAAAGATTTTGGAGATGTTGTATATGATGCTTTAGGGATTGGAGCAGGTAAAAGTACTCAACAAATCAATGATGCAAAAAAAATGTATCAGCAAGTTGAAACAAAGATTAAAAGTTCTGATGAAAAACTTAAAAGGTATGGTGATGGACACTCCTTAGGAGGACATTTAATAGTAACTTTGAGCTTAATGACAAAAAGTTTTAAAGATATAAGGGCATTGAATGATGCACCAGTTAATTTAAAACAATTAGAAGCTTTAGATAAAGAATTTGAATTGTATGTGTTTCACCAGACTGGGAAAAAAGATGGAATATCTTCAAAGAAATTAACAGAACTAGCCAACACCTACTACGAAAAACAAAAAGCTACCATCAGCCATACCTGGGTAAAAGGTGAACCTATGCATGCTCAATCTTTTCCAAACAGCTGGTATGCAGGTAACAAAGTGACGATGCTTGGAGATTTAGATACAGAAGAAATGATTAACATTGGGAAATATCCTTTTCAGAAAGAAGCAAAATGGAACCCAGTGTATATGATAGACCAATTCCGTTATAACCTTGGAGTAAAGACAACATTAGGCGGTTTAGGGTTTGTTAATGATCATGTGAAACAAGAAACGTTGCTTAACTTGCCAGAAACACGTGATCAATACCTTGAGAGTGTAAAAAGATATCCTTTTCTTCATTTTGGAGAGATTAAAGCAGGTATAGGAGTAGGAGCAGTAGTAATGGTAAATACATTTACTAGCCCTGGAGCAACATTTCAGCTTGTTAAAGGAATATCTCAAAGTAAACAAGCAAAACTCCACGGAATTAATTATGTTGTCAAATACACAGAAGCTAATGCTATGAAGACGTATTATCAGGTTTTTGATTCAGGATCTCAGGAAGAAATCTTACTAGATTATGAACAAATGAAGAAGTTTGTTTATTACTGTGCTAATGCCATTAAAGATAAAGAAGCAAACTTAAATGCACTAAAGCAGTATTTACATAGTGAAATTAACGAAGTCTTCGAAGCTAAGAAGAAAAAGTTAAAAATGAAGATATCCAGAGAAGAAGCTTCTCCCCAGTCATTTATGGAAAAGGCAGATAAAGACGGCGCTACTCTCGCTTGGTTTGGACAAAAGCGTGTGGCTGAAAAAGTGACGTTTGACAAAACGTTTGACCCGCTAGACGATAGTGTATTTACCCCTGTTGAAGAAATTATTTCTTCTATTCAAGAGGAAGTTACATACTATCAAAAGTTTCTTGAAGCGTTCTTCCAAAATTTCGAGAAGATGATGGAAGCTGACGAATCGGTAGCTTCAGATATTAAAAGCATGAAAGAAGTAGTAGGGGGGATTTAATTGTTTGATTTTACACACACAGGAACAACGAGCGGTAAATACATGTTTGAATTTGATGGTGACGACTTCAAAGACGAGCAGGCAAAAAGGATTAAAGAGTTAATCAAAAAGGATCAAGAAGTAAATGAAAAGCTTTGGCATGCTAAAAGCTATTTAGAAAACCAAACGGGTGAGTTTGCGGATGCGGTTAAAAGTAAATTAGAAGCAGCAGAGCGGGGATATACGCTACGAGCTCAGCAGTATGATACTGGAGCATTTCAGCATATTATGAGTTTTATGCATTCTATTAAAGATATGCATAAGAGAGAGTACGAAATTCGATATAAAGAATCAATGGATGAAAGTGAATTAACATAAGGGATACTGCTATTCCTCAGACAGTGGTCTGAGGGATTTTTATATGTTGAACAATTTACATTAAGTCCTATTTATTTCAAAAGAGTAATAGAGGGAGTGTAGGACAATGAAAAAACGTACGAAGACCCTTTCCGCAATCATTACAGGAGTTGCTATTTTAATAGGAGGAATATGGCTGATAAACGAAAGCCGCTACCCAAACGTCCCTGCTTTTGATGATCACTTTACGCGTGAATTCTTAAACAAAGATAAAAAAGTGGATGATGGGTTTTATGAGTTTGAGTCCAAGACAGGGCAGTATACGATGTGGTTTCCGGAGGAGTATCAGTTGTTACATGAAAATGAACAACAATATGTTAAAAGTGACGATTTTTACGAAAGGTGGAAAGCTTCATCAGTCAAGAAGCATAAAAAAGGAGATCAACTAAATTATTTACAAGTCGAACTATCAGAGAGTAATCCTGATGATGAATCTATTTATGTAGAGAGTCTATTTAAAGGTGAGTTTGGCGCAAATAATCCTGAAAAGTGGGAAACAGCTAATACCCGTATATATTTTGATGCAGCTTATCTTTATTTTAAAGGAACAGAACAACATGTCATCCATGACAAGAATAAACATGCTCCAAACACATATATAGGATACGTAGCAGATAAGTATTCTAATAAGGTAATTGAATTATGGTTTGATGACAGTTTAAATCATCAAACTAATAAGGGGCTTGAGAAAAGAGAGTGGTTTGTAGAAATATTAAATAGTATTCGTTTTAATCAAGAAAATAGCTCAACTTGAATACAAAGGCTTATTTGGTAAAGAAAAAGAAGTCAGAGAGATTTGTGAGTCTCAATAACTTTTAAAAAAGGTATGTCGAAGGAATAAGAACAGATATAACAATTCTAAACTATTCAATATATACAAAGTGAAGTTTGTTCTAAACAATAAAAAAGGATGGGCGACTATGAAGAATCGCATGAAGACTGTTATTGGAGTAATTGTAGGAGTCGCTATTTTAGTAGGAACAATATGGCTGATAAACGAAACACGCTACCCCAACGTGCCAGCTTTTGATGATCACTTCACCCGTAAGTTCTTGAACAAAGATAAAAAAGTAGATGATGGTTTTTATGAGTTTAAGTCCAAGACTGGCCAGTATACGATGTGGTTTCCTAAAGGCTATCAGCTTATAAAGGAGAACGGAGAAGATTACGTAATAAACGGTAATTCTTATGAAAGGTGGATAGCGAAAGAGGTGAATAACAAAGCTGGAAATGCTGGGGGAAGTTATATGGAAATGACATTTTCAAACGCAAGAAAGGCTGAAAATGAATCCTTTACTGTAGACAATATGTTTAAAGAACAGCTAAATGTTACTAAGCCTAATACGTTTGAAACTTCTAGTACAAGAATCTACTATGATTCAGCTTATACATATTTTAAAGGAACACAAGAAGTAATTATGCATCCTAATAAAGAACATGCTCCAAATACATATATAGCATATGTAGCGGATAAACATTCTAATAATGCAATTGAACTGTGGTTTGATAAAAGTGAAAAAAGCAGAAAGAATGATGAAGTAGAAGAGAAAAAATGGTTCCTAACAATATTAAAAAATATTAAGTTCCGTGAGGGAAATGAAGCTTAATAAAGCTCATGTTGAACGATAATTTAAGAAATAAATCAATTTAGCTTAAATACCAAAACCTATCTAGTAAAAATAAAGAGGATGTGCAGATATGAAAAAAAGGATGAAGACCATTATTGCAGTCCTTGCAGGAACGGTTATTTTAACAGCAGGAATATGGCTGATAAACGAAAGCCGCTATCCCAATGTCCCTGCTTTTAATGATCACTTCACGCGTAAGTTCTTGAACAAAGATAAAAAAGTGGATGATGGTCTTTATGAGTTTAAGTCAAAAACTGGGCAGTATGCGATGTGGTTTCCAGAGGAGTATCAATTAATACATGAAAATGATGAAGATTATGTCGTGAGTGGAAAAATGTACGAAAGATGGGTAGCAGCTTATACCAAAGAGCATAAAAAGGAACATCAAATTAATTCTATCAGTTTAAAGTTTTCAGAAGGAAGAGATCCAGAAGATGAATCTTTTAGCGTAGAAAGTCTTATGAAAAATCGTTTTAATGTAAGTGAACCAAAGGTAATAGAAACTTCTAATACTAGAATTTACTATCAATCTGCTTACATTTATTTTAAAGGACCCGAGAAGCATGTGATAAATGACAGTAAAGAACATGTCCCAAATACATACGTAGCCTATGTGGCTGATAAGCAATCGACAAAGGTCATTCAATTATCAATGGATCAGGTTGGAGATTTTATAGAAGATAGTAGCTTGGAAAAGAATACGTGGGTTTTAAATATGTTAAAGAGTATCCATTTTAAAGCAGAAAATAATGGAGATGCCAGAAGATGAAAAAGCATACTAAAACTATTATTGCAGTCATTATAGGAATAACTATTTTAATAGGCGGGGTATGGATGATAAACGAAAGCCGCTATCCAAATGTCCCAGCTTTTAATGATCACTTCACCCGTAAGTTCTTGAACAAAGATAAAAAAGTGGACAATGGGTTTTATGAGTTTAAGTCGAAGACAGGTCAGTATACGATGTGGTTTCCAGAAGAGTATCAAGTTTTACATAAAAAGAGAGAGGATTATGCTATCAATAATGATTCTTACGAGAGCTGGTGGGCTGTCTACAATGAAGAAGTTGAAGGTAAAACACAAGCGAATTATATAAAAATTGAGTTTTTAACCAGTAATCCTGCAGATGAGAGTATTCACGTTGAGGCTTTATTTAAAAGAAGATTTGGATTAAGTGTTACTAATAAGATTGAAAATTCACAGACGAGGATTTACTATCAATCAGCTTATATTTATTTCAAAGGAACAGAAAAGCGTGTAATAGTAGATAAGAAGAAACATATTCCTAATACATACTTGGCATATGTAGCAGATAAGCATTCTAATAAAATAGTACAGATTTCCTTCGATAGTAGCGATAAATATAAAAGCGGTGATGAAGAAAAAAAGCAAGAATGGTTTTTAAAAATGCTAAAGACTATTCATTTTAACGAGGATAAATAGTAGAGAATTTATAGAGAAGAAGAGGTAACAAGTTAAATGAAGAAAGTTATAGGATTTGCTTTAGCTATTAGTATATTAGCTGTAGGTATAATGTTTTTTGGTAATGCTGTATATAGGCTATTATCGTTGATTTTCCAACTAGCATCTATTTATCAACATGAGCAATTTGTCTATGATTACAAACTAACGATAAGAGGTTATTGCGCTAAGTATATGGTAAACGTAAATTTCACATATTAGATGCTTCTAGCGATTGATTGGAGGGCAAGGCGAAGACTCCTGCGGGAAAAGCGGAACAGGTGAGACCCCGCAGGAGCGTAAGCGACGAGGAGGCTCAGCGGCCGCCCGCGGAAAGCGAAGCCTTGCATGGAAATCAACCGCGGTGTCACAAGCAGTCCAGCTCCTTTATCCAATTTGTTCGTTTTAGATGAGATTGATTTCGCTCTTTTTTGAAACATCCTTTACAGCCTATCTATCAAAAGCATAAAAGCCTCTAAAACACTTCTTTGTTGCTATCATAAGCCTCCAGCAAGTCCCAAAATACTAAATCGCCTAATGGAATATCTTACTTTTAATGGACAATTATCTGTTTTTAGGATATATTTTTATAAGTTTAGGTTATGGAAGAAATAGTATATTGAAAACGAAAGGTGATTAAACGAAAGAATGGATGCTCATGTTTTAAAGGAACTGACGTATGAAGACTTTCAGTTTGTATATCAGCCTATTTATGCGCTGGATTCGTGGGAGACGCTGGGTTTTGAGGCTTTGCTGCGCACAGCTTTCGCAAAAGGGCAAATTGAAGAGTTGTTTTCACTGGCAAGACGCCATGATTATTTGTACAAGCTTGATACGATGGCAATTGAAGGGGCTATAAAGAACTTTCCGTTTGAGGTATTGAAATCTGAGGATTTATTTATCAATGTGTTTCCCTCTACTCTTCTCCACCCGCATTTCCAACGGTTTTTAGCATATCTGTTGAACACCTATAAAAATGCGAAACATCGTATTGTATGGGAGTTAAATGAAACGCTTCATGAAAAAAAATTATGGGAATCGCCTGCTCTTTTTGCCCGAGTAATGAGTTTGAAAGAGGCCGGTTTCAAAATTGCGATTGATGATTTTGGAGCAGGGGCCGCAGCGATGAGGCAGGTAAGCATGTATGAGCCTCACTATATGAAATTGGACCGAAGCTATGCTGAAGGACTAGCCGACTGCAAGCAAAAGAAAGATCTGATTGATTTGCTTGTTAATTATTATCCGCATACGAATCTCATTTTAGAAGGCGTTGAACGAGATAAAGATTTAGCCGCAGCGATTTCGTTAAACCTACATGCTGCTCAAGGCTATTTACTGGGAATGCCGCAGTCAATCTCTTCCTACTTAACTTATAATAAGTACCGCAGTTTATTCAGACGAGAAAGGCTATTAAACTCTTAAACCATAAACTTCACGGAATAGATAATTTATCGTAATATGAGAACGGGTAATTAGACTTACATGCAACGCAGATATCTTGAATTTTTATAAAATTATGTGATTTTGTACTATTGTTAAAATATTTTAAGAGATAAAGAAGACGTGTTGGTTCGGGAGAATGAGTGAATTGC
Source organism: Priestia sp. USM5 (assembly GCF_058323215.1). Lineage (NCBI taxonomy): Bacteria > Bacillati > Bacillota > Bacilli > Caryophanales > Bacillaceae > Priestia > Priestia sp. USM5. The sequence goes on along the minus strand of NZ_JBSGKN010000001.1, from coordinate 3,614,795 downwards.
ATATCAAAACAAGACGTTTAGTGAAATTCCAAAGGCAGATGGAGGATATTTAGTATGTATAGTGAAGGGGTATTCCAATTTTATTTTATGAATATGCCGCAGCCTGTTATTTTAATTCAGCAAGAAAAACATCAGCTGTATTATAAAGAATGTAACAAAGCAGCTCAGCAATTCTTTGACAAAATGGAAGACAAGATAATCAATAAAGAAGAAAATCTGCTTTTTTACACACTTTGTGAAAAAGCCATTGCCACGAAAGAACCGATTCAATATCAATACATACAGCTTTTTCAGCCCGACCGGCATGCATATGAAGTAACTTTTACTCCTCTTTTTAATCAAGCGACAGCCCCTTCACATGTCCTTGTCATGGCTCAAGAAATTCATTATAAAAAAACACAGGAAGAGAGCACGCGTTTACTCGATGCGTTTCTAGAAAATACGGTAGACGCCATTCTAATTGCTGATTGTGATGAGAAGGTCTTAACAGTCAATGGAGCATTCGAAAAGCTATTTCAGTGGAGAAAAGAAGAAGTTATCGGAAAAAGCCGTCAAGAGATGAACATCGTGTCAAAGAAAGAGGAACAAGAAAACCTTAAATTAATCGAAGAATTAAAAAATGGTAAGACGCTGTCTCCTTATGAAACAGTCAGGTACACAAAAAGCGGCGAAGGCGTGTGTGTATCTGTCAGCTGTTCACCGATTTATGACTATCAAAATCAACTGGTCGCCTATTCAGTGATTTACCGAGATATCACAGCTATTAAAAAATTAGAATTAGAGCTCATAAAAAGCAAACAGTGGTACAAATCGCTATTTACAAACCACCACCACGCAGTTTGTATGCTGAATTTGGACGGTGCGATTTTAAATATTAACAGCGCATTCTTAGAAACGCTGCAGCTTTCTGCAAGCGATGTGCTGCATAAAAATTACCGAGACATTGCTAAAAGACTGGGAGCCTGTAATTACAAACGTTGGAATGTATATGAAGAAATTAGTTATAGTACAGAGATAACATTCCGAAGAAGCCAACATTCTATACAACATGTTTATATTACAACGATTCCTGTCAAAGTAAATAATCAAACGGTTGGCGCCTATGCAATCTTACACGATATTACGCCTCAAAAAGAAGCAGCAGAACAGCTGGCGTATACGCTGAAAGAACTTGAAAATATAAAATATGCGCTTGATGAATCAGCTAGCGTTATGATTATAAATGCAAGTGGAACTATTACCTATGTAAATGATATGTATGTACAGTATTCAGGTTACGAAAAAGAAGATTTAGTAGGGAAGTATTATCGAGATGCAGGGCTTAATCATGATCATCATGAGCTGCTTGAAACAATAAAAAGCGGAAAAGTATGGCGAGGACAGCTTGAAATGGGGACGAAGCATCATCAGTCATACTGGGTATCGAAAACAATTGTGCCGTTAAAAGATATAGACGGAAATATTACTCATTATGTATCCATTCATAATGATATTACTGAACAAAAAGCGCTAGAAAATAAACTTCATTTTGAAGCCACTCACGATAGTTTAACAGGTCTTCCCAACCGGGCAATGTTATTAAAAGAGTTAAATAAAGTAATTGAAAAAGGGCAGCAAAAAAGCGATGAGTTTTTTGCGCTTTTGTTTCTTGACTGTGATAATTTTAAGCAGATTAACGATGAATATGGCCATCATATAGGCGACGAATTTCTAAAAGCATACACGAAGAGATTAAAGAGCTGTGTGAGGAAAGGCGATCGTATTTATCGTTTGGGCGGAGACGAGTTTATCATTATTTTAAACGTAACAAATGGACGAGAAATTGAACAAATTGCTAGGCGAATTCACGTATCTCTTCAGCAAAGCTGGAATGTACGGGGCTATTGTTTGCGCACCACAACTACCATCGGCGTCTCTATTTATCCAGAAGACGGGGAATCGGCTGCTTCATTATTAAAAAATGCAGATGATGCGTTATATAAAGGAAAAAGAGAAGGGAAAAATAATTATATCCTCTATCAAACGTAAAAAAAGCCTCCAAAGAGGCTTTTTTATTTTATCCATGTTTTTGCCCACTTGCTGACGGGTCCTAAGATCATACCAAGCTCTGATCCTTTTTTAGTTAAAATATATTCAATACGAACCGGACGTTCAGGAATAACGTGCCGGATTACAATTCCTTCTTCTTCTAACTCTTTCATTCGTTCGGTTAACATTCGTTTACTTAAAGAGGGAATGCTGCTGTGAATTTCACTAAAGCGTTTAGGACCGCTCATCAGGACATAAATAATTAATCCATTCCATCTTTTTCCTATTATATCAAACGTTTTCCACACTTTTGGACATAACTCATCAAATTCATTCATTCATGCCACCTACTTTATTGTATGTAGGATATTAAAAGTAACCCTTATAATGTTATTATATACTAGCATTTGGATAATGAAAAGGCTATCTTTTTTTATTTTCAAAACTTTCAGTAGCTTGCAAACGCTGTATTGTAAAGTTTTAAAAAAAAGTCACAGAATCGACATATTATTATTGACGTATCAAGAAAAAAGGTCTAAGATTGGTTACATAAAGTTACCTAGTTAAATAAAAGGTACTTTAAATTTACAATTACATCAAGAGTTTGAGAAAGAAGGTTAGTATCAAATGGATATCCTTTTGGCTATTCTTCCTGCGATTTTCTGGGGAAGTATTGTCCTGTTCAACGTTAAATTGGGCGGAGGTCCTTACAGTCAAACGCTTGGGACTACAATTGGTGCGCTGATCTTTTCAGCCGTTATTTATTTCGTAGTTCATCCAGTTTTGACGCCGCTTATTTTTATTGTCGGAATCGTTTCAGGATTATTTTGGGCAGTTGGGCAAAGTAATCAGTTGAAAACGATTGATTATATTGGTGTTTCAAAAACCATGCCAATTTCAACTGGTATGCAGCTTGTGACAACATCACTATTTGGTGTTATCGTGTTTCACGAGTGGTCAACAACAACAACCGTTATTTTAGGCGTGTTAGCTCTTATTTTTATTGTTATTGGTATCGTGCTAACATCACTAGAAAGCGAAAAAAACCCAGAGCAATCTGGACAATTCAAAAAAGGGATTATTACCCTTATTGTTTCAACAATTGGATACTTAGTGTATGTAGTTGTCGCTCGTTTATTTAATGTAGACGGCTGGTCGGCACTATTCCCACAAGCTATTGGTATGTTAATTGGTGGACTTATACTTACTTATAAACACAAACCGTTTAATAAATACGCAATTCGCAACATTATTCCAGGCCTTATTTGGGCAGCTGGCAACATGTTCTTATTTATCTCTCAACCTAAAGTAGGGGTTGCAACAAGCTTCTCATTATCACAAATGGGAATCGTTATTTCAACGCTTGGCGGTATCTTCTTACTTGGAGAAAAGAAAACAAAGCGTCAGCTTATTTCAATTACGATTGGTATTGTGCTCATCATTTTAGGTGGCGTATTCCTCGGAATGGCTAAAAGTTAACGTTTACGTAAAAGTTAATGATAGTATGTATGAATAAATGAAAACACTAGGAGGATTTTATTATGTATACAGATTTAAAAGATAAAGTAGTTGTAATTACAGGTGGATCAACAGGTTTAGGTCGCGCAATGGCTGTTCGTTTCGGTCAAGAAGAAGCAAAAGTTGTTATTAACTATTACAACAATGAAGAAGAAGCTTTAGATGCGAAAAAAGAAGTAGAAGAAGCAGGCGGACAAGCAATCATCGTTCAAGGCGACGTAACAAAAGAAGAAGACGTTGTAAATCTTGTTCAAACAGCTATTAAAGAATTCGGTACATTAGACGTTATGATTAACAACGCTGGTGTTGAAAACCCAGTTCCTTCTCATGAGCTATCTTTAGACAACTGGAACAAAGTTATTGATACAAACTTAACAGGTGCATTCTTAGGAAGCCGTGAAGCAATTAAATATTTCGTTGAAAACGACATTAAAGGAAACGTTATTAACATGTCTAGTGTTCACGAAATGATTCCTTGGCCATTATTTGTTCACTACGCAGCAAGTAAAGGCGGTATGAAACTAATGACGGAAACATTGGCTCTTGAATATGCGCCAAAAGGTATCCGCGTAAATAACATTGGACCAGGTGCGATGAACACACCAATCAACGCTGAAAAATTCGCAGATCCTGTACAACGTGCAGACGTAGAAAGCATGATTCCAATGGGTTACATCGGTAAACCAGAAGAAGTAGCATCAGTTGCAGCATTCTTAGCATCATCACAAGCAAGCTATGTAACAGGTATTACATTATTTGCTGATGGTGGTATGACGAAATATCCTTCTTTCCAAGCAGGAAGAGGCTAATAGTTTTTAATCGATGTAGAAAAAAAAGACATGGCAAAAGCGCCATGTCTTTTTTTCTATACCTAAGCGAATGCCACCCCCCTTGCGGGGTTGGTGGCATTCGCCTAGGTAAAACTTTTTAAGAACTTTTTAAAACCTTTTTGAGAAGAGTCAAGGGAGTTTTTTGATCCCTTATAAATTTGTTATATTAGCCAGCCATTTTTTTGTTAGACGATGGCTGGTTTTTGTCTTTTAGTTTGCTGAAGATAAAGGCTAGCACTGAGCCTGAGATGTTGTGCCAGACGCTGAAGATGGCGCTTGGGACAGCGGCTAGCGGCGAAAAGTGAGTGGAAGCAATGGTAACGCCGAGCCCTGAGTTTTGCATGCCAACTTCCATTGCGACCGCTTTTTGTTTGGCTAAATCCATTCCGCATAAGCGGGCAAAGAAGAAGCCGATTGTGAAACCAAGAATGTTGTGAAGCACGACTACGGCAAAAATGATACCACCCGTTTTAGCAAGCTGCGCTTGGCTTCCTGCCACAACGGCAGATACAATCAAAACAATTGCGACTACTGAAACAAGGGGAAGAGCTTTGGAACTCGCTTCTGCAGCTTTTCCAAAAAACTTTTTGATCGTAAATCCAAGAGCAAGCGGAATGATGACAACTTGTATAATGGAAATAATAAGAGACATGATATCAATATCGACCCACTTGCTTGCAAATAATAAAATAAGAAGCGGTGTAACAATCGGTGCTAAAATGGTTGAAACAGAAGCGATAGCGACTGCAAGCGCAACGTTTCCTCGAGCCAAAAAGACCATTACGTTTGATGATGTGCCGCTTGGACAGCAGCCTACTAAAATAACGCCCACTGCTATTTCTTTTGGTAAATCTAAGCCAATCGCCAAACCGAATGCGAGAAGCGGCATAATGATAAAATGCCCCACCACGCCTAGTGCTACTTCTTTCGGTCTTCGAAATACTTCGCTGAAATCAGACGCTGACAGCGTTAATCCCATTCCAAACATGACAATTCCTAAAAGCGGAACGATATACTTTCCAATCCATACAAAGTGCTCTGGGAATGAGTAGGCAATAACGGAAATTAAAATAACCCAAAGCGTAAATGTTTTTCCTGCAAATGTACTGATTTTCTCTATTGTTTTCATCTGTACGATACCTCCTGCGAACTATAAGAAGAAATTATACTATTTATTCAGAAAAATGAAAACAGTATTTTTGTAAAATAGTACAGAATATTTTATCTTTTGGAGATTATTTCAGTTTAAATGCAAGCATTCCTTCATTGAATGGACAGAATATGTGGTAATATAAAGAAGTTAGTTTTAGAAAGTCGGAGGAGTTTAGTCATGAAATTTATCTATATTTTGTCTGTCCTTCCGTTCGTAGGCATATTAGGGTTTCTTCCTTTTGTTAATCGAGTGACTCCGTTTGTTCTCGGTATGCCGTTCAATATGTTTTGGATGGTGATATGGGTGGTGCTTACGTCCATTATTTTAGGGGTTATGTATAAGCTTGATCCCAGAAATCGGGAAGGGGAAGAAGAATGAATAGTGCACTTATTATTATTTTACTATTTTTAGTGGCAGCTATTTTTCTTGGCATACGATCAACCAAAGGCAAGGATATGAACTTGGAGCAGTGGACGGTAGGCGGACGCGGTTTCGGGGCTATTTTAGTTTTTGTGCTGATGGCCGGAGAAATCTATACAACGTTTTCGTTTCTAGGCGGAAGCGGATGGGCTTATGGAAAAGGAGCTCCTGCACTTTATGTCTTAATTTATATTAGCTTATCATATGTCTTATCATACTGGCTTCTTCCTGTTATTTGGAAGTATGCAAGAGATCATAAGCTCGTCTCGCAGCCTGATTTTTTTGTAAGCAAATATAAAAGCCCTTACCTTGGTGTGCTTGTAGCTGCTGTAGGAGTGATTGCGGTCATTCCTGTTATTGTTGTGCAGTTAAAAGGATTGGGAATTATTGTATCACAAGCATCATACGGCGCCATTTCAATGCCGGCAGCTATTTGGATGGGAGCTATCAGTTTAACGCTGTATGTGATGATATCCGGTATCCACGGTTCTGCATGGACGGCCGTTATTAAAGACATTATGATGCTTGCTGTGATTGGATTTTTAGGCATTTATTTACCTTTTCATTATTACGGAGGATACGGTCCAATGTTTGAAGCGGTGAATACAGCGAAGCCGGGGTTTTTAAAGTTTCCTGAGCAAGGATTAAGCGTCTCGTGGTTTATTTCGACGGTTATTTTGCTAGTACTTGGGTTTTATATGTGGCCGCAGGTGTTTAGTTCAAGCTATACAGCGAAAAATGCAAAGGTATTTCGTAAAAATGCAATCATTAGTCCTCTTTATACCTTAATGCTGCTCTTTGTGTTTTTTGTTGGATTTGCAGCTATTTTAAAAGTTCCTGGTTTAAGCGGAGGGGACGTGGATCTTGCGCTATTACGGATCTCAATCCAAACGTTTGATCCTTGGTTTATTGGAATTGTAGGAGGAGCGGGTTTGCTGACAGCGCTTGTGCCGGGATCGATGCTGTTAATGAGTGCGTCAACGCTGCTGGCGAAAAATATTTATAAACCGTTTGCGCCTCAAGCAAGCGAAGCGCATATTGCTCGTTTAGCGAAAAGCTTTGTACCGGTTGTGGCTCTTATTTCCGTTTACTTTACACTAAACGGAGGAACGACGCTGTCAACAATTATTTTAATGGGCTATAGTCTAATGACACAGCTGTTTCCATCTCTGCTTTTCAGTTTGAAGAAAAATAACTTTGTAACGAAACAAGGAGCAGCGTGGGGGATTGTTGCTGGAATTATTGTAGTGGCCTATATTACAATCAGCGGCTCTACGATTGGTACGTTATTTCCATCCCTGCCTCAGCAAATGAAAGATATCAACGTCGGATTTATTGCGCTGCTTATCAACTTTATCGTAATGTGGGCAGTCAGTATGCTCACAAAGCAAAACGAAGCTGAGACAAAAGTATATTAGCCGAAGTGAAAAACGAACCATTGATCAACACATTTGATTAGTGGTTCGTTTTTTTGTTAGGGTCAACGGTAGACCCTTCTAGCAGTTGATTGGAGGGCAAGACGAAGACTCCTGCTTGAAAAGCGGAACAAGTGAGACCCCACAGGAGCGCAAGCGACGAGGAGGCTCAGCGGCCGCCCGCGGAAAGCGACGTCTTGCACGGAAATCAACTGCGGTGTCACAAGCGGTTCAGCTCATGTCTACCGTTTGTTCGTCTTTAAATTAGATTCATCTCATTATGTCTCAGCCTCGTTTTTTCTAATCAAACAGCAAAGAGCCAAAGGAATAGGATTATCCTTTGGCTCTTTACGTGGCTTTTAACCGATAATTTGTAAAATTTCCTACATCAACTGATTTACGCTAAAGCGGGAACTCGGTCGTTATAGTAAATAACTTCCGATAGGATCTTACACCCTTTAATCTCCTGAAATGTCTTTTTCGCCTCTACCTCTGATTCAAATTCAAACATAGTCGGACTTTGGTTTTTCGAGTAAACGGTAATGATCCACATTGTAAAATAAGCTCCCCCTGTAAAATAATAGTTTTCCTTTTTAGTGTAGCTATCAGGTGATGTAATAATAATTGAATAGTTGTGATACAGCCTCACATTTTAAAAGGTACTTCTACTATACAACAAAAATTACAAAATAAAACAAGAAAATCTAAAAAACTACAAAGAATAATGAAAGAGAATAAATAACCGTTTATATATGGGCTATATTTATAAATGGAAGTGGGAGTGTAAAAAATATAGGAAGAGCGATTGTCTTTTAGATTGCTAAACTATATACTTATGTTCAAAAAGTGCAGGACGTGAACGATGAAAGTTGATACGGTAGTAAAAAAAGATGTTTTACTCATTTTGGTGATGATAGTTGTTGTGCCGCTAGCAGGAGAGCTTAAATATTATCCTTTTCATGATACGTATAGAGTCAGCTTTGCTGTGCCCATTTTTTTCTTTTCACTGCTGCTTTTAAGAAAGGTATCTCCTGTAATACCAGGTATTTTAGTTGCGAGTGCTATAGTGGGCTTTCGAATGTACCTTGATTGGTATAATTACGAATCATTTGATTTTCTGCATTCTTTGCAGATTCGATGCTCAGCAGGGATTTATTATCTTGTTTATGCCATTGCTTTTTCTTGGTTTAAGATTAACGATTTTCATTCAAAGCCGTGGATTATTGGCATATGGAGCATCATCATCGAAACGGTTTCAGGTGGCATGGAACTGCTTTGTATGTATGTGATGGTTCACCATCATATTGTGTTTCCGGAGTTCATGCAAATTTTTATTGTAGGCGTCTTTCGAAGTTTCTTTGTTTTATGTCTGTTTAGCATGATCAAGCTTTACGAAGGGCAGCTGAGAGAACGGCAAATCTCTCAAAAAAATGATCAGCTGCTTGTTGTGCTTTCAAATTTGTATGAAGAATCCATTCATTTGAAAAAAACGCTGCAAGACGCTGAGAGAATTACGAAAAAGTCGTATGATTTATATGAAGAACTACACGAAGCAGATATCCACCAGCTTACTTCGCTGCACGAATTTAGCCAAAAAGCATTACAAATTGCAGGAGAAGTACATGATATTAAAAAAGACAACCAGCGGATATCAGCAGGACTGTCCAAGGTCATTACAAAAGAGGAATTTTCTGAGTATATGGAAATCGAAAGTCTGCTTCAAATCGTCATGCGCAGCAATGAAAAGTATGCGGCGACGTTAGCAAAAGATATTCATTTTTCATATTCGGTTCTAGGAGAGCATCCTCGCTATCACGTGTACTTGTTTTTATCATTAATTAATAACTTAGTAACGAATGCAGTCGAAGCGATTGAAAAAGAAGGCGCGATTATTATCGACGTCTGCCGAGAAGAAGACCGCCTTTTACTATATGTAAGAGACAGCGGTCCCGGTGTGAAAAAAAGGCATGAACGTCTCATTTTTAAAGCGGGATTTACATCCAAATACGCAAAGGACGGGACGCCTTCTACAGGTCTTGGGCTTGTCTACGTTAAGCAAATGACCGAGCAGCTGGGCGGGAGTATTCAATTTATTAATCTGTCTCCAAGCCCCGGTGTTCAATTTACTATAGATTTACCTATTTCTACGTTAATGGGGGATAAGGACTAATATGCGATTTTATATCATAGATGATGACGAAGTCTTTCGTTCAATGTTAGCTGAAATTATTGAAGATAATGATTTAGGAGAGGTTATAGGGGAGGCAGAAGACGGAATTGTCTTAAATGATCAATCTTCTCTATTGCAGCAGATCGATATTTTATTTATTGATTTGTTGATGCCCATTCAAGACGGAATCGAAACCGTGCGCAAAATAAAGGATACTTTTAAAGGCAAAATTATTATGATGTCACAGGTAGAAACAAAAGATTTGATTGGAAAAGCCTACTCGCTTGGCATTGAATACTATATCACGAAGCCGCTTAATCGTATGGAAGTGCTCATGGTCATTCAAAAAGTAATTGAACGAATTCATGTTCAACAATCAATGGAGAAAATTCAAGAATCGTTAAATACCGTACTTAATATAGGAAACCAGCAAAAAACGCCTTCCGTTGATAAAAAAGAAAGCGATCCGGCAGAAGCGTGCAGGTTTCTTTTAAGAGAACTTGGGATTTTAGGAGAAAGCGGAAGTAAAGATTTAATCGAAATCATCAATTACCTGCATCAAACGGAAAAGAGCACGATGTATGAACAGCATTTTCCTTCTCTCAAAGAAATTTTTGAGAAAATTACCGTGAGAAAGCTTGGTTCATCTTTTACAGAAGACGTGCTGCAAAAAGAAATGAAAGCAGCTGAGCAGCGAGTAAGAAGAGCCATTTATCAGTCTTTAAATCATTTGACCTCTCTTGGGATGGTTGACTTCTTTAATCCTAAATTTGAAAATTACGCTTCTAAGTTTTTCGATTTTTCAATGGTGCATCAGCGCATGAGAGATATAGAAAAAGGAACGGGAAAAAGCAGTACTCCGAGCCGTATAAATGTAAAGAAATTTATCCAAATGCTCTATTATGAAGTCAAACAAACGCTGTAGTAAAAAAACTATAGCGTTTTCATTTTGTAATTTTCTAAAAACTTTTTTGTTAGTTTCAGTAGGTTTGTGTTAGATTTTGTGATGCCTATGATAATGTAATCTTATGAATAAAAGAACTACTTAATAAACAGTTCTTAATGGAATTGTATCTGTTGAATACAGTAAGTGCAAATAAACAGCTTCGAGCTGTTAGAAAAAAGAAGGAAGGTGCAAAGATATGTTCAAAAAGCTTGGATTAGCAGGACAAATTTTAATTGGTTTGATTGCAGGTATTATTGTAGGGGCCATTTTTTACGGAAATCCTAAAGCAGTTGAAGTACTGCAGCCAATTGGAGACGTATTCATTCATTTAATTAAAATGATCGTGGTGCCGATTGTTATATCTAGTATCATTGTGGGCGTTGCGGGTGTTGGTGATATTAAGAAGCTTGGTAAATTAGGCGGAAAAACAATTCTTTACTTTGAAATCATTACAACGGTTGCCATTGTTGTAGGCTTATTGGCAGCTAACTTGCTTCACCCTGGTACTGGTGTGGATCGCAGCGGTCTTGAAAAATCAGATATCAGCAGCTACACATCAACGGCAGAAGCTACAGAGCAAAAAGGATTTGTAGAAACATTTGTTCACATCGTCCCAACGAATGTATTTGAGTCAATTGCTGCAGGCGACATGCTGCCAATTATTTTCTTCTCGGTCCTATTTGGACTTGGAATTGCATCAATCGGTGAAAAAGGAAAGCCGGTTCTAAGATTTTTTGAAGGCACGGCAGAAGCGATGTTTTGGGTAACGAATTTAGTTATGAAGTTTGCACCGTTTGGCGTATTTGCATTAATCGGTGTAACCGTATCAAAATTTGGACTAGCGTCTCTAATTCCGCTTAGTAAGCTTGTAATTGTTGCTTACGGAACAATGATTTTCTTTGTATTAGTGGTACTAGGGCTTGTAGCTAAATGGGCAGGCGTTAACATCTTCCATTTATTAAAAGTGCTAAAAGATGAATTGCTGCTAGCATTTTCAACTGCAAGTTCAGAAACAGTATTACCGCGTATTATTGCAAAAATGGAAAAGTTCGGATGTCCTAAAGCAATTACATCTTTTGTTATTCCGACGGGATATTCGTTTAACTTAGACGGATCTACTCTTTATCAAGCGCTTGCTGCGATCTTTATTGCGCAAATGTACGGTATTGATATGAGCATCACACAGCAAATTTCACTGATATTAATTTTAATGGTTACATCTAAAGGAATTGCAGGAGTTCCGGGCGTATCGTTTGTTGTACTGCTTGCAACGCTTGGATCTGTAGGACTTCCGGTAGAAGGGCTTGCTTTTATCGCTGGAATTGACCGTTTGTTAGATATGGGACGTACAGCGGTAAACGTAATTGGAAACTCACTTGGTGCAATCGTCATTTCAAAGTGGGAAGGTCAATTTAACGACAAAGACAAGGAAGCTTATATTAACGAAGTAACGAAAAAAGTATCGTAATTACAAACGTATTTTAGTTGAAGGAAGATCCGAACGAGTAATCGTTCGGATTTTTTCGTTTGAATTTGCTTTGAAAAGTTGGGAATAGTAACTAAAGATGAAAAACAAATGATTGATACAAGGAGGTCACAACATGGGAAGAGCAAATAATCACAAATCATCACATAACAACAAAGGGTCACTGCCTCAAACACCAAAAGAGTTAAAAATTGCTCCGGATCAAGCAAATGAAGAATTTTCACGCGAGTTAGCGCAGCATCATGATGCTAAAGCGAAACAGGACTTAATTTTGAAACAGCAAAAAGAAAAGTAAAAGAAAAAAACTGAGACATAATGAAATGAATCCAGCCTAAAGACGAATAAATGAGATACATGACCTGGACTGCTTGTGACACCGCAGTTGATTTCCGTACAAGGCTTCGCTTTCCGCGGGCGGGCGCTGAGCCTCCTCGTCGCTTGCTCTCCTGCGGGGTCTCACCTGCTCCGCTTTTCCCGCAGGAGTCTTCGCCTTATCCTCCAATCAACTGCTAGAAGGAACGAAACAAATAATACTATGTTCACAATCACAAAAAAACGAACCACTAATCAGACATGCTGATTAGTGGTTCGTTTTTCCCTAAGTGAAAAATGCTTTTGTCCCATCCTCTTTTTTATAAACAACTAAAGATAAAAATTCCTAAGTAACCATTTTGTAACATTATTTAATCATAGCGTAATAGTTTTTGAGGCTTTTTTCATTATAATTAAACCGAACACATTGAAAAATAGGTTCATAGAAACGTAACGTTCGGTTACATAATGGAGGAAAAAAATGAAAAAAGCCATCATTGGGTCTATAACGGCAGCTGCAGTTTTATTTAGCGGAGCCAGTCCGTTTATTGCACCTGCTCAAACAGTGGAAGCAGCGTCATATTCATACAAAGACACGGCTATTGCTACTGGTAAAAAATTAATGGGTGTTCCTTATAAATGGGGAGGCACAACAACAAAAGGTTTTGACTGCTCTGGATTTATTCAATACATTTTCAAAAAAGCTGGAAAAACACTTCCGCGCACAACGGAACAAATGTATCGAGTAGGGACAAGCGTTTCAAAAGCAAAGCTTCAAAAAGGAGATTTAGTTTTCTTTCAAACGTATAAAAAAGGTCCTTCACATGTAGGCGTGTACTTAGGGAACAATCAGTTTCTTCAAGCTTCTACGTCTAAAGGCGTGACAATTACATCTCTTAGCAACAGCTACTGGAAAGCACGTTATATTGGTGCAAAACGGATTTAACCATCCGTCATTTTTTTAGAAAACAACACTACATTATGTAGTGTTGTTTTTGTTTGCATATACATAACGTATTGCCAATATTATTTTTAACGTTTTATACAAAAAAAACCATATTCTGTGAGATAATAGCGTTAACACATTTTGTACTTTAACATAAGGAATATCCCACTCTATTCGAAAGTTTGGTGAGCGAAGATGAAGCGCTTAGTATGGAGTTATGGAATAGGTATTGTTGCAATAGTAGCAGTACTCTCATTTTTCTTTATGATGAAAGGTCAAACAGAGAAAGCCGTCGTTAGCGGAGATGTACCAAAAGCTCATGCGCAGGGAGAAAGAGTGAAGCAGCCCATCTCACAGTTCCAAGCAGTACAGCCTCATGAAGCAGGTAATGAAGTGAAAAATGTAAAAAACAACATGCCTGAAAAAGCGGATCCTCCTCCGTTTTTAGTCTACATTGACCCTGGTCATCAAGCTCAGGCTAACCTAGAGAAAGAGCCAATCGGGCCGGGAGCAGCAGAAACAAAAATAAAAGTTTCCGGAGGTACATCAGGTGTGGTGACCAAGAAGCCGGAATACAAGCTGACGTTGGAAGCCTCTATGATATTAAAACAGCTTCTCGAAGAAAAAGGCATAACCGTAAAGCTTACTCGCGGTTCTCACGATGTGAATATCAGCAACCGGGAACGAGCGGAGCTTGCGAATAATTCAAAAGCTGACTTACACGTACGTATCCATGCAGATGGTTCTGAAAATACTTCTGTAAAAGGATTTTCTGTGCTCACTCCTGCAGAAGATAATTCCTATACAAAGTCTATTTATCAAAGCAGTTTACAAGCATCTCAAGCTATTCTGACAGAGGTGGAAAAAGATCAGTTTGTCGAAGTGGACGGCATTCGCTATCGCAGTGATCTTTCAGGATTTAACTGGTCGACTGTACCCGTAACGCTAGTAGAGCTTGGGTATATGACGAATTCAGAAGAAGACCGGAACCTGTCTGATCAGGCTTACCTTACAAAGCTGATGAATCATGTTGCAGACGGTATCGTGGCATATGAAGGAATGACAAAATAAAAGGCGGAAAGACCTATAAAAGCGTGTGACTAAATCAATTGATTTATGTCACACGTTTTTTTTGTCGTTCATATGATATAAAAAAGCGTTTTTTCGACAAAAAAATGGACGAGCAGAAAAGAAAACTAGGTAAAATGCTTTAATTTTTATAGAACTGTGTCGATATAACGAGAGATATTAAAATGCGTTAGACAGTACATGAAAATGGGGGAACAAGATGAGAAAGTTAACGGCATTAGCTTTAGTACTAAGCGTACTGCTGTTTCAATTCACGCCGCTTGCTAGCGTGAAAGCTGAAACGGTAGAACCAGTTGTGTCTGTAAAATTAGTAAACTATTTAGGAGATCAGCATGCAATTACAATTAAGCCGTCTTATTTATACACTATTAAAAACTCGGATTTGGTCTTAAATGCAAATACAGAGTATACGGTAACCGCAACAACTCAAGGTGTCACTTTAAAACAAGGAAGCACTGTCTTAGGTGAATTTACAAGCTTTGAAATTACACCGTCTCTTTATAAAAATCCCGTATCTATTAACGGCAGACAGTACTTAGGTGACGTGGCGTTTACAAATGAAAAGGGAACGTATGTCAGACCTGTTAATACGCTCCCGATTGAAGACTATTTAAAAGGCGTTGTGCCAAATGAAGTCTATACATCTTGGAATCTGCAAGCTTTAAAAACTCAGGCGGTAGCAGCGAGAACATACGCAATGAGCTATGCAGGAAAAGTAATCAATGACACGGTAAGCTATCAAGTATACGGTGGCTATACGTGGTATGACAGTACAAACCAAGCAGTAGATCAGACATTCGGACAAGTCGTCACATACAACAATAAATTAATCAACGCCGTTTTCTCATCAAGCAACGGCGGAAGAACGGAATCAAACAGCAACGCTTGGGGAGGGACTCAGCTTTCTTATTTCCCGGTGAAAAAAGATCCATACGATAAGCAGACGCCGTGGACGTTAGCTATTCAAAAAACGCAAATTGATTTAACAGGAAAAGATTTAGCTAACTATAGCGCTTGGTGGAATACGGTTTCTGAAAAAGATAAAACCGTTACAGATAATTTGAAGTCATGGTTAGTAGCCAATAAGCATCCTGGTAAAACGATTAAAATTACGTCTATTCCAAAGGTGAGTTTTTATGCTCCTTCATCAGGAGGTCGTGTGACTAAAGGTGCAATTACAGTGGACTACCTCGTTAAAGGAGATGTAGACAGTTCGCAAAAACTAGTGGTTCATCATTTGGAATTAAAAGATTTAACATCGACGAAGCTAAAATCAATGTTAAACAGCCGTGCGATGCTTAGTCTGCTTGTAACGGAAACAAATGAAACAAGCACATCAACCACTTTTAATGGTAAAGGAAATGGACACGGTGTTGGAATGAGTCAATACGGTGCTCAAAAAATGGCAAGCCTAGGCAAAGACTATCGTGAAATTTTAGATTTTTATTATCCAACGACTACTCTTTTAAGTTTTTATACAACAAAATATCCGCGAAAAGAGCAGGAGCAAGAACCACCGAAAGATACGGTTGCACCTGATGCACCTTCAGTTAATGCATTAGGAGACAACCAAACATCGCTTACGGGCGTAACAGAACCAAATGCTTCTGTTATTGCAAAAGTGGAAAATGAAGTAATTGGAACGGGTCTTGCTGATGAAACTGGAAAATTTGCAATTACGATTGCCAAGCAGCCAGCAGATACAAAAGTGTCTGTAACGTCTAAAGATGCAGCTGAAAATGAAAGCACGGCCACAGTAGTGACCGTAACGGATCAAACGCCGCCTTCTGTTCCAATTGTAAATGAAGTAAGTGACCAAGATACGACCGTAACAGGCGTAACAGAAGCAAACGCCGCCGTGACGGTAAAAGCAGGCGATGCAACGTTCTCTGCAGTAGCGGATGGTAACGGTACATTTACTGTTTCAATTCCAGTACAAATAGGCGGAACAACAATAGCGGTAAGTGCAAAAGATAAAGCAGGAAACGAAAGCCAAGCGCCTTCTTTTGCGGTTAAATCTACGTTAAAAGCACCGCTTGCACCCAAAGTAAATGAAGTAAGTGATCAAGACACAATGATCAAAGGAACGGCTGAAGCAAATGCAATGGTTATCATTAAAAACGAAAGTCTTCAGCTTGCAGCAGGCAACGCAGATGCTAAAGGAAATTACAGCATTTCGATTGCAAAACAAAAAGCAGGAAGCACGCTGTACGTGACGGTTCAAAATGCAGGTGGAACAAGTTCAGCCGCTGTGGTGACCGTACAGGATAAAACGGCACCAGCTGCGCCAAAAGTAAATGCAGTAAGTGATCAAGATACAAAAGTTACAGGTGCAGCAGAAGCAAATTCTACAGTTACGGTAAAAGTAGGAACTACAACTGTAGGAACGGCTAAAGCAGGTGCAAATGGAGCGTTTTCTGTTTCCATTTCTCATCAAAAAGCGAATACAAAGCTAAGCGTACAAGCAAAAGATGCAGCAGGAAATAGCAGTACTGTATCGACTGTAACTGTTACGGCAAAGCAAAGAGCTCCGGTAAAACCAACAGTTAATGAAGTTAGTGATCGAAGTACAGCCGTTACGGGTACCGCAGAAGCAAATGCAACGGTTGTCATTAAAAACGGAAGTCTTCAGCTTGCAGCTGGTAAAGCAGATGCTAAAGGAAATTACAGCATCTCGATTGCGAAACAAAAAGCAGGAAGCAACCTGTCTGTAACGGCTGGAAACACAGCGGGCGTGAGTCCAGCTGTAACTGTAACCGTGCAGGATAAAACAGCACCCGTTACACCAAAAGTGAACGCTGTAAGCAATCAAGATACAGTCGTAACGGGAAGCACAGAAGCGGGCGCGGAAGTGCATGTGAAAATTGATAAAAAAGTAATTGGCAAAGGAAATGCCAAATCGGATGGAACGTTCAGCATCACCATTCCAAAGCAGCCTGCTGCTACAAAATTAGCTGTTATTGCAAAAGATGCCGCTAATAACTACAGCTCCAATACGTTTGTAACGGTTAGTGCCGTACAGACAAAACCAGCGCTTCCAACCGTTGCTACGCTTACTGAAAAAAGTACAGCAGTAACGGGAACAGGAGAAAAAAATGCGTCTATTTATATTAAAGTAGGCGGAAAAATTATTGCGAGTGGGAAAATTGATGGAAACGGCAAGTTCAGCGTAAAAATTCCTGCTCAAAAAGCAGGAACAGAAGTGACGACGGTACTGCAAAATAAAGTCGGATACAGTCCGTATAAAATTGTAAAAGTGCAAGATACAACGCCGCCGGCACCTCCGGCAGTTGATGCCGTTACGTCTTTGTCCACATTTATCTCGGGAAAAACAGAAGCAAATGCCCTGATTACGATTAAAAGCGGTACAAAGCTAATCGCGTCAGGCAAAGCAGATACTAAAGGGCAATTTAAAGTAACGATTCCAAAACAAACAGCAGGCGTAAAGCTGGCTGTTACAGCAAAAGATGCAGCTAATAACTACAGCTCCGATGCGTTTGTAACAGTTAGCGCTGCGCAGACAAAACCAGCGCTTCCAACCGTTAATACGCTTACTGAAAAAAGTACAGCAGTAACGGGAACAGGAGAAAAAAATGCGTCCATTTATATTAAAGTAGGCGGAAAAATTATTGCAAGTGGGAAAATTGATGGAAACGGCAAGTTCAGCGTGAAAATTCCTGCTCAAAAAGCAGGAACAGAAGTGACGGCGGTACTGCAAAATAAAGTAGGATACAGTCCGTATAAAATTGTAAAAGTGCAAGATACAACCCCGCCGGCACCTCCGGCAGTGAATGCCGTTACGTCTTTGTCCACATTTCTCTCTGGAAAAACGGAAGCAAATGCTGTGATTACGATTAAAAGCGGTACAAAAGTAATCGGATCAGGCAAAGCAGATAGCAAAGGCCAGTTTAAAGTAACGATCCCAAAACAAAAAGCAGGCGTAAAACTGGCTGTGACGGCAAAAGATGCCGCTGGAAACACAAGTTCAGCAGTGAATATAAATGTTAAATAAAAACAAAAAAGAATTCTCTGCGGAGGATTCTTTTTTTAGTGATTTTTAAGAGGGATAGAAGGTTACTAAAAGGTTACCTTAGAACTTTGAAGTGCCTAACTTACTTTAAAGTGGGTTCTATCTTTTTCTTTTTTTCTGTTTCATAATAACAAATGTAAAGAAATTAGCAGGGGGTTTTTTATAATGAGTAATCATTTGCAAGATACAGTAACACTTCACAACGGAGTCAAAATGCCTTGGCTTGGATTAGGTGTATTTAAAGTAGAAGAAGGGCCTGAATTAGTGAACGCCGTGAAAACAGCTATCGTCAAAGGCTATCGCAGCATCGATACGGCAGCTATTTATGAAAATGAAGAAGGTGTAGGAGAAGGAATTCGCCAAGGTCTGAAAGAAGCAGGTCTTTCACGCGAAGACATTTTTGTTACATCAAAAGTTTGGAACGCAGATTTAGGCTATGAAGAGACGCTAGCTGCTTACGAAACAAGCTTACAAAAGCTTGGCTTAGAATATTTAGATCTATACTTAATTCACTGGCCGGTAGAAGGCAAGTATAAAGAAGCGTGGAAAGCATTAGAAACGCTGTATAAAGAAGAAAAAGTAAGAGCTGTGGGCGTAAGTAATTTTCAAATTCATCATTTAGAAGACTTAATGAAAGATGGAGAGGTTAAGCCTGTTATTAACCAAGTGGAATTTCATCCTCGTTTGACGCAAAAAGAGCTGCATGCTTTTTGTCAAAAGCACGATATTCAGCTAGAAGCATGGTCTCCGCTTATGCAAGGAGAATTGCTAGATAACGATGTGTTAAAAGAAATTGCTGAAAAACACGGCAAATCAGTTGCTCAAATTATTCTGCGATGGGATCTGCAAAACGGAGTTGTAACGATTCCAAAATCAACAAAAGAGCATCGTATTGTTGAAAATTCATCTGTTTTTGATTTTGAATTGGATGCTGAAGACGTAAGTAAAATTAATGAATTAAACCAAAATCACCGAGTAGGTCCAGATCCGGACAACTTTGATTTTTAATAGAAGAACTAAGAGGCTGGGAGAAACGTATTTTAGCCCAAGTGAAAAACGAACCATTGATCAACAAGTTTGATTAGTGGTTCGTTTTTTTTTTATGGTGAATACAGCTTCATCTGTTTCGTCCTTCCAGCGGTTGATTGAAGGGCAAGGCGAAGACTCCTGCGGGAAAAGCGGGACAGATGAGACCCCGCAGGAGCGTAAGCGACGAGGAGGCTCAGCGCCCGCCTGCGGAAAGCGAAGCCTTGCATGGAAATCAACGGCGGTGTCAAAAGCGGTTCAGCTCATGTATCTCATTTGTTCGTCTTTAGGTTGGATTCAGTTAGTTCTGTCCCGGCCTCTTTTTATGCATTATTACATAAATTTAACATTTTCTTCACAGTAAGCTAAAGGACGAGCCGTATCATAAAGAAAGGTCGTGAAAGATAGAGAAATCATTTCATTTTTAAGCGTAAAATAGGCGGTGTAACGATGACGAAACAAGCTTACTCTCACATACAATGTAAAAAAACATCAATGATTGATTTATTGCTGGATGCAGGAGTTTATAAAAAAGGAAACAAGCAGCTATACGAGCTTACGCTTCAAGAGCTAGAATCAGAATACGAAGCTGTTTCACAGCAGCGCATATCTCAATGAAATTTTGATACATTGCTAGAATTTGTTATAATAGAGGAAAGGATAGGAGTTGATTTATATCGAAAAGCACCCGACAGACTCGCAGCCCATCCGTATGGATATCCTCGATTCTATATTTGCTAAAATGGTATTAAATAAGGCTATCCGAGATTTTAGAAGAGATCAAATTTTACGTGAAGTCGATCAAACATTAGAAGAAAGAAACAAAGAAAAATTTTTTCAATTAATTGAAGAATTAAAATCAATTTCGTAAAGAGCGTTCGCGCGATAGAATTTGATTTTATCATTTTAGCATATAAAAACAGGTAAGAAGCTGCATGCTTGGTTACCTGTTTTTTTGTCGTTTTATTGTAAAACAAGGCCTTACATAAGAAGTGCACCTTGCTAGTAAACAGACAAAAAGAGCAAGTCTAATGTACTCACTCTTTTCAGAAAGGTATGGGTGTTAATGAGAAAATGAATGTCACTCTCTAAATGTTGCGTGTGGGGTTTAGAAAGTTCTATGCATCTGCATATTTTCTACTTCATTCGCTCTATGTATTGTTAAAGTAACAATATAACCATATCTTATCACATGAAGGAAATTCGATTCAATATATTTATTGATTTTCTTTTTAAATTGTTCTAAATAATTAGTGAATGTAAAAAAATGTTTTTATTGGGTGAATGTGTATCTATAAAAAACAATAGAAAAATATGGTGGGGTTTTTATGGGAGACATTTGTTTATTTCTGACGGACTGTAAGCTTCAAAAGAGTACAATCCGTCCTGTAAATCAGTATTAAGAAAAAATGAGCTGAACCCAGTAGAATAGGAGGAAAAGAGTAACGATCGTGGTAAGCGGGATAACAATAAGTGATACTTTTAAATAATCTTTCCATTTTACCTTGATATGATTTTCTTTTAAAATATGCATCCAAATAAGAGAAGCCAGTGTTCCAATCGGCAATAAAAGCGAGCCCATATCACTTCCAATAATATTAGCAAGATAAATGGTTTTAAGAGTAATAGGATCGAGCCCCATTTCAGTCAGGGTAATGGTTCCAACCATCAGGGCAGGGTGATTGTTAAACAAGTTAGAGAGAATAGAAACAAGTCCTCCCATGATAAAGCTTGCTTCAAAAAGTCCTCGATTTACGATTGGTTCGCAAACTTTTACAAGCAGCTCCGTTAACCCTACGTTATGCAGTCCGTAAATAATAACGTACATCGAAAAGGCAAAAACGAAAATGTGCCACGGCGTTTTCTTTAAAATATCAATCGGGTTTGTACGTAAGTGATACCATCTCCAAACAAGCAAGATCAGTGAGCCTAGTACAGCAACCAATTCGATTGGTATGCCGAAATAAGAGGCGACAAATAGGAGACAGCGCATAACAAACACAAATAATAAAACTTTCAGCATAAATTGTGTGCGTTTACGTTTTGTTTCAACAGAAATGCTTCCTTTTAAGGGGTGAAACTGTTTCGTAAAGAAACTTTCTTCTATATCTTTTGAAGCATGCGGCAGTTTTTTTGGCAAATGGCGTTTTACGACCGTATACATGAGCCAAGACATAAATAATAAACCAAGTGTCGCCGGTACAAACATCATCGCCGTGTGCATATAAAGCGACATATGAACAATTTTTAAGGCAATCAAATTGACAATATTACTTACACCTATAGGCGCGCTGGAAGCGGTAGCAATAAGCGCTCCACTTAAAAGGTAGGGGATCTGCTGGTGGGGTTTTAGCTGAAGGTTTTTCAAAAGTAGAATTAAAATTGGAGTGGTAATTAAAATACTGCCGTCATTATTAAATAGTAAAGTCATTAAAAAGCAAAGCAGTTGAATGTACCAATATAATCGGTACCCTGAGCCTTTGGATAAACTCACTAGTCGTGCAGCTGCCCAGTGGAAGAATCCAAAACTTTCTAATATGACGGCCATGACAATGGTGGCAATAATGGTGATAGAAGCGCCGCTTATCTTTGCAA
The DNA here is from genome assembly GCF_058323215.1 of Priestia sp. USM5. Taxonomy (NCBI): domain Bacteria; kingdom Bacillati; phylum Bacillota; class Bacilli; order Caryophanales; family Bacillaceae; genus Priestia; species Priestia sp. USM5. The sequence goes on along the minus strand of NZ_JBSGKN010000001.1, from coordinate 3,592,831 downwards.
AAATATCAACAATGTCTGATTTGGATACAATCCCTGTAAGCAGGATAATGGCTGCTCCTATGGCTGCCGGCCATGCTTCGTTGATGCCGTTTGGCCTCCAAAAAATGACGAGCATTGTCATTGTAAACACGAAAATGGCAATTCCAATTTCAATATTCATCAGTATGCTCCTTTCTTCTAAAATTTGTAATGAATATACCCTTGCATGTCCCTTACACTCTATTTATATTCATTTATTACTAGAAGGATTGTGCATAAGACCATTTTTGCTAATATGTTTGTTTATCTTGCCAAGGCACGTATCATCTCGGGAGAGGAGCCTATAAAAAAGAGGCTGGGACATAACTAAATCCATCCAATCTAAAAAGAAATCAATTGAATAAAGGAGCTAGTATGCGTTGCTTTTTACACCGCTGTTGATTTTCGTGCAAGACTCCGCTTTCCGCGGGCGGTAGAGCCTGGCCCTCCAATCCACAGCTAGAAGCCACTACATACATGAAACCTACGTTCACGTTTATCATCACAATGAAAAGATCCGAACGGTGCACCGTTCGGATTTTCCTTCAACTAACATACTTTTGTTCCAGCCTGTTTAAGATTAGCAAGTATAGGTTTTTTCGTGTAAAGTTAGCGCTTTTATCTGATCGTGATCAGGTTCATAGCCAATTCCCGGTGTATCAGGAACGGAAATAATGCCGTTGTCTACCGTGATTTCCGGATGAACAATATCACGCGGCCAGTATTTAGAGGATGCGGCCGTATCTCCGGGAAGCGTAAAATTGGCAAGTGTGGTAATGGCAATATTATGTGCTCGCCCTACACCTGATTCCAGCATGCCGCCGCACCATACGGGAATACCGTGAGCTTGGCAAAGGTCATGAATTTTTTTGGCTTCGGTTAGTCCGCCTACGCGTCCAATTTTAATATTAATAATTTGCGTGCTTCCAAGTTTAATAGCTTTTCGAACGTCTTCAGCTGAATGAATGCTTTCATCTAAGCAAATAGGGGTGCTCATGCGGGCCTGCAGTTCAGCGTGATCAATTAAATCATCATGAGCTAACGGCTGTTCAATCATCATTAAATCAAACTCGTCAAGCTGAGCAAGGTGATCAGCATCTGCAAGCGTATAAGCAGAGTTCGCATCAACCATTAGGGGAATAGAAGGAAATTCGTTTCGAACGGCGCGCGTCAAGTTAAGATCCCAGCCCGGCTTAATTTTAATTTTGATTCGCTTATATCCTTCATTCAAGCCGGCTTCAATTTTTCGAAGCGTTTCGTCAATCGTAGGCTGAATGCCAACGCTGAGGCCAACTTCAATTTGATTTTTATTGCCTCCTAGCGCTTTATATAGAGAGAGGTTTTGCCTGCGCGCATACAAATCCCAAACAGCGCCTTCTAACGCCGCTTTTGCCATGTAATTGCCGCGAATATGAGCAAAGCGTTGGGATACTTCGTCAGGATGCTGAATTTCTTTCTGTTGAAGCAAAGGAATTAAAAAATCCTCCATAATGTGCCAGTTTGTTTTGAGCGTTTCTTCTTTATAAAAAGGATCTGCGCACGCTACGGATTCAGCCCAGCCGGAACGTCCGTCTTCGTCTTGAATTTCTACTAAAATAAAATCTCGATCCACTTCTTTTCCAAGACTTGTCGTAAACGGATGAAGTAAATCCATTTTTAAATGGCGTAAAATGACGCGTTTGATCTTCATTTTTGCACCTCTTTTTTCGTTAAAATATAAAAATGAACGGGTGCGCTGCTTTCTGGATGCTTCATAAAACCTGTTACTTGGAATCCTTTTGCAAAACACGTTTGAAATACGTATCTTGTACGCATCCGCCAGTCCAATGCGAGAGAAGGAGAGACTTCTTTCATTTGCTGAAAAGCAGCTGGAATAGCTACAGCTACAACCTCATCATTTAACAGTTTTTCATCAATATTTGTAACAGAAGGAAACCCTTCATCCGTTAACGTCCATTGAGTAAGCGATGCCTCCATTATTTGATCTGGCGTATAGAGAGGCTGAGCTCGTTTTGTATCCTCTAAAGATGCCCATTCTACAACGAATCGATCAGAAGGCAAGTCAGCATTTAACGGATCATTCATATCTCCGTAGCAGTTTTCAATATATGTAGAACAAACGGCTCCAAGCTTTCCAATATTTAAATACCCGTTGGCGCTTTCTAACGGATCATACGTCCAGCTGATATATGAATAGCCCTTTTTTTTACTTTCCTGTCTCTGCGCATGCTTAAGTTTGGCACCGATACCCATGCTGCGATAGGCAGAGTCAACTGCTAATATATGAGAACATAAGTAGACGCACGTTCCGTCAAACCCGGGGAAACTATATTGAAAGCCAATCAGTTTTTCATCTAAAAACGCACCGAGAACAAGACCTCCGTTTTTAACAGCGGTCAAAGTTTGATGAACGGGCGTTGCTTCTTCTTCTCCCCAGACGCGGCTTTCTAATGCGCGTACGTCTTCTAGTTCATTGGTTGTTGTAAGTGAACGAATCGTTAAAGCTTCAGTCATATGTTTACTTCCTTTCTTTTAATCATTTATTCTAAAAAGATGCCTTGCTCGGTATAGAGCTTTTCCAAGTGTTCTTGTCTTTTTCCAGCCGTTTTTTCATCTCTTTTTTGCATGCTGCTAATGACAATTTGAGACAGGGCAAGAAGCGATAAAATATGTTCGGTTGTTCCGGCTAAAAGCGTGATATCAGCGATTTGACCTACCGGAGATAGACGGCGGTCTGTAATGGCAATGACTTTCGCTCCTTGTTTTTTAGCCTGCTGAGCTACTTCGAGCGCTTCTTTTGTATAGCGCGGCAGTGAAAATACAACAACCGTTGATGCGCTTGTGAGATTGCATAGCGTTTCAAGCAAAAATCCAGTTGGAAAAGATAAAAGAACATGATTGCGAAGCTGATTCATTTTATAATACAGCCAGTAGGCTGCCGTATGAGATTCACGGAAACCTGCGATATACACTTGATCACTTTTGATAAGCGCATCTACAGCTTGAGATAATTCCTTTTCGTCAACAGGGGAAAGCCATTCACTAAAAGGTTTCTTTTCTTCCGCTGTAGAATCAGCTGCAGGCTTGCTAGCTGCTTCTTTTGATTCGGCAGAAGCAAGCCATTCTTTTCGCATTAGCTCCTGCAAATCGGAAAAACCATTTAACCCAAGTGCGTAAGCTAGACGAATAACGGTTGTTTCACTGACACCTGCTTCTTTGCCAATTTGCCCGGCCGTGTACAGCGAGCCTTTTTCCATAAAATTAATGAGAAACTCCGCCACTTTTTTCTGACCGCGAGAAAGGTCAGGAAATTTATGTTTAATTAATTCTTGAAATGATTGATTCATATAGCCTCCTAAAAAAAAGAAGTTATAACTTCATAAAAATATATTAATGCATTTTTAACTTCATTTCAATTACTGTTTCAAAATAAAAAGAAGCCTTCGTGATATAATAAATTGATTATTCAAAAATAAATGCCGTTATTCAAAAACGAATTGTATTTTATTCAAAAGTGAATAGAAAGCGGGGAGCATACATGAATTCAGAATGGAATGAAAATCAGTGGATCCTTCATTCATTAAAAGATGATTTGCTCGTGACGGATGAAAAAGGCATCATTGTCCGAATACATGAAGGAACGGGAAACATTTACGATGTAAAAGCTGAAAAACTGCTGGGAAAGTCTGTGTATGAACTTGAAAAACAAGGGTTGTTTACGCCAATCGTTACCCCAATTGTGCTTGAAACAAAGAAGAAAATTACGCTTGTACAAACAACTAAACAAGGCAAGCAGGTGCTCGTTACGGGCATTCCGGTCAAAGATGAAAAAGGCGAGATTAAAAGAATCGTCAGCTATTCTCACGATGTGACGGAGCTGATGGAAATGAAAACATATCTTGATGCGATGGAAGGCGAAATGCAGCGCGTAAAGAGCGAGCTTATGCTGCTGCGGAACCAAAATCTATCAACAGAAGGAATTGTGTGCAACAGCGATAAGATGCAGCACGTTCTTCGTACGGCCGTTCACGTTTCGAACGTAGACGTAAATATTTTGCTTTTAGGGCAGTCCGGAGTAGGAAAAACGCATTTAGCCAAGCTGATACATAACAAAAGTACAAGAAGCAAAGGGCCGTTTATTGAAGTGAACTGCGGGGCGATTCCAGACCATTTATTTGAGGCTGAACTGTTTGGATATGAGGCAGGGGCTTTTACCGGTGCATCTAAAAATGGAAAGGTGGGGCTGGTCGAATTAGCAGACGGGGGCACGCTTTTTTTAGATGAAGTGGGAGAGCTGTCACCGGCGCATCAAGTGAAAATTTTAAAGCTCATTCAAGAAAAACAGTTTTATTCCGTTGGAGGAAGAAAGCCCAAAACCGTGGACTTTCGCTTAATTGCAGCGACGAACAAAGATTTAGAAAAAGCCGTCGCTGAAAAAGAATTTCGAGAAGATTTGTATTTTCGTTTAAGCGTTGTACCGATTACCATTCCATCTTTGAACGAGCGTCCTGAAGATATTTTTCCGCTGCTCACACATTTTGCCGAGCAGTTTGAAAAGAAATACAACCGAAAAAGAACGTTTGATAATGCGGTTATTCACGCACTGCTTGCACATGAGTGGAAAGGAAACGTACGAGAGTTAATCAATGTGATTGAACACGCGGTGGTTGTGTCTTCACAAACGCTGATTACAATGGAGCATTTGCCGCATTCTCTGCATAGGAAAAAACGGATTCAACACGTTGAAGAACATGGGGAAATGAAGCTTAATGACGCGTTAAACGAGCTGGAAAAAGAGATATTAGTAAGAGCAAAAAAACAGTATAAAACGACAACAGAAATAGGCGAAGCACTCGGAATCAGTCAGCCTTCAGTTGTTAGAAAATTAAAAAAACATTCCGTTTTTTAACGTCTTTGGCACGCTCTTTGCATGTAAAACAAGTACAAACACATTACTTGATAGATTGCGAGGAGGAAGTCAGATGACACAGGCATCACTTACACAGTTAATGAACAGTTTACCGGATTTACTAGCACCAAGCATGGCGAAAGATCACCCTAATTTACCCGTGGTAAAAGCAGAGGGCTGCTACTACTACGGAGCGGACGGGAAAACGTATTTAGATTTTACATCAGGTATTGCAACAGCGAATACAGGTCATCGTCACCCTAAAGTTGTACAAGCGATTAAAGATAGCGTTGATCATCTTATGCACGGCCCGTCAGGTGTGATTATGTACGAATCTATTTTACAGCTTGCTGAAGAATTAAAAACAGTATTGCCAAGAGGCCTGGACTGCTTTTTCTTTGCCAATAGCGGAACTGAAGCAATTGAAGGAGCGTTAAAACTGGCAAAGTACGTGACGCAAAGACCTTATACGGTTTCGTTTACGGGCTGCTTTCACGGCCGTTCTCTCGGAGCGCTTAGTGTGACAACATCAAAAAGCAAATACCGAAAATTTCTTCAGCCATCGGGCTTAACGTATCAAGTGCCTTATGCAGACGTGACTCAGTGTCCAAAAGGAGAAGATCCGGAAATCTACTGCGTGGAAAAGCTAGAAAAAGATTTTGACACGTTGTTTAAGCATCAAGTAACGCCGGAAGAAGTGGCGTGCATGATTGTAGAGCCGGTTCTTGGAGAAGGCGGCTACGTAATCCCGCCGAAAGCGTGGCTGCAAAAAATAAGAGAAGTATGTGACAGACACGGCATTCTGCTTATTTTTGACGAAGTGCAAACAGGGTTCGGACGCACCGGCGAGTGGTTTGCAGCTCAAACCTTTGATGTAACGCCTGACATTATGGCAATCGCAAAAGGCATAGCATCAGGACTTCCGCTAAGTGCTACCGTAGCTTCCAAGCAGCTCATGGAAAAGTGGCCGATTGGTACACATGGAACAACTTTTGGAGGCAACCCCATCGCTTGTTCAGCAGCACTTGCGACCATAGACGTACTAAAAGAAGAAAAGCTGATTGAAAACTCAAAAGCAATGGGGAAATATGCAGCGGATCAGCTTCAGCATTTAAAAGCGAAGCATGAAGTGATCGGAAGCATTCGTTCAGTAGGACTAATGATTGGAATTGAAATTATTAATCCGAAAACAAAGCAAGGTGACGGAAATCTTCTTCTTGAGATTTTAGACAAATGTTTGGAAAAAGGGGTGCTGTTTTACCTTTGCGGAAATAGCGGAGAAGTGATTCGAATGATTCCTCCTTTAACGATTACAAAGGAAGAAATTGATGCGGGGCTTCGCGTGTTAGACGAAGCATTGACAGAAATCACAAGTCTTCACGTGATCTAAAGCTTTAAGAAGCTCTTTGTTTCAACGAAAGATAGATTGACCCATAATAAGGAGGAATCTGTTATGAACGGACTGGATATGACGGTTATGTTTGTCTATTTTGGCGTATTGGTTGTAGCGGGTATCATTGGCTCATTAAAAGCAAAGTCATCAGAAGATTTTATTTTAGCCGGGCGAAACTTAGGGATGTTTATGTATTTAGGATGTTTGTCTGCCGTTATTTTAGGCGGGGCGTCAACGATTGGAACCGCTCAGCTTGGCTACGAGCACGGGCTGTCTGGCATTTGGTTCGTGACGATGATTGGACTTGGAATCATTACGCTTGGCACGATTTTTATTAAGCGGATTTCGTCGTTGAAAGTGACTACTATCAGTGAGCTGCTAGGAAAAAGATATAACGCTCAAGCGCAAATTATCAGCGCCGTTGTTGCCGCTATTTATACACTCATGGTATCAGTCACTCAAGTGATTGGGATGGGAACGATCATTCATGCGTTGCTTGGATGGAACATGACGGCCTCGATGCTAATTGGCGGTTCGGTTGTTTTGTTCTATACGATTTTAGGCGGAATGTGGAGCGTAACGGTTACTGATATTATTCAATTTGTTGTGATGACGGTGGCGATTTTTGGATTTATGCTTCCGATGAGTGTATCAGAAGCAGGAGGTTTCAAAGCCCTTACCGGAGATTTACCATCATCGTATTTTGATTTTTCATCGATTGGATACGGTCAAATTTTTCAGTATTTCCTTCTATATACGCTTGGTATGGCAGTTTCTCAAGATATTTGGCAGCGAGTATTTACGGCGCGAACAGAAAAAATTGCGCGAAACGGCTCTATTTTTGCAGGGGTGTACAGCATTGCCTACGCAATTGCGGGAAGTGTAATTGGAATGTGTGCGTATTTGCTGCTGCCAAACGCAGAAAGCAGTCAAAGCATTTTTGCGACGCTTGCGATTCAAATTCTGCCTCAAGGGTTATTAGGTCTCGTGCTGGCAGGCGTTTGTTCGGCGCTGATGTCAACTGCTTCAGGAACGCTGCTTGCGTCTTCTACGCTGATTAGTAACGATATCATTAAAAAAGTATGGCTTAAAAATATTTCAGAGAAAAATTATTTAATTTTAACCCGTGTGAATACACTTATTGTGGGCGTGCTTGCTATTATTTTTGCTCTTTGGATTCAAGACGTGCTTGTTGCTTTAGACGTTGCGTATGCCATTTTATCAGGAGCGATCTTTGTTCCGTTTGTTGTCTCGCTGTTTTGGAAAGACATTCATCCAAAAGCCGGAGTTTCAGCGATTGTTGTTAGTACGCTAGTAGTACTTGGAGGTCTATTGATTGAAGGACTTTCTTCTACTACGCCAATTCTATACGGCATTTCAAGCAGTATCATTGTAATGGCTGGATTTGCGGTTATGGCTCGAAACAAAGAACTGTCTGATCAAGAAAAGGTTCAAGAAGATATGTGAATAAGGGGGTAAAAAGCTTCTCATAGTAAAGTGAGAAGCTTTTTAGCATTTTGTATGCATAAGTATAGACAACAAACGGCAAGGAGGAGTACACTAGACGCTCAGATTATAGAGATAAGGAGATTGGTACATGAAAAGCAGAACGTCCGTAATGGTTAGTATTGTGCTGGCAATGCTAGTGGCTTCGCTTGATTCAACGATTATGAATACGACGATGCCCGTTATTGCAAAAGAGCTTGGAAGATTTGATTTGTACGCGTGGTCGTTTGCTTCGTACATGATTGCAAGTACGATTTTATCTCCGGTAGCGGGAAGATTATCGGATTTATTTGGCCGCAAAAAAGTATTTGGGTTTGGAATTATTGCTTTTTTAATTGGTTCAATGCTTTGCGGCGTGGCAAATACGATGATTCAGCTTGTTCTTTTCCGTGCGGTTCAAGGAATAGGAGCCGGATTTATGGTGGCCTTTCCCGCTATTATTGCCGGAGACTTATTTCCAGTGGAGAAACGAGGGAAAATTCAGGCGCTCTTTACAACGATGTGGGGATTATCAGCTGTGTTAGCACCGCTTTTAGGCGCTTTTTTTGTGGATTATTTAACGTGGAGATGGATTTTCTTTATTAATTTACCGGTGTGTATCGTTTCATTTCTGACGTTAATGCCGTATCAAGAAAGCTATGAGCCGAAAAGAGCAAAAGTCGATTACATCGGCGCTATTTTGTTTGGAGCGGGCGTTACCTCACTGCTGCTTGTGACAGTAGTGGAACAAAACCGAATTGTGTATGCAGTCGTTGGACTTATTTTATTAGTGATCTTTTATTTGCATGAACGAAAACATGCTTCTCCGATTGTACCGTTGTCAATGTTCCAAAACAAAACGCTGTCATGGATTAATATTAATGCGTTTATTGGAACGGTGGCTTTATTCGGAACGTCAAGCTACATTCCGTTATTTTTACAGCGAGTAGCGCATTTGTCACTGTTTATGAGCGGAGTGGCGCTGTTAGGAACAGCGGTTGGATGGATGTCTGTGTCCGTGCCTGCAGGTAAATGGATTTTAAAACACGGCTACAGAAAGCTGTTGTTAATTGGGAATGTGCTGCTGGTTGGTTCGGGAACACTTCTGATGATGTTAAATGAAAGTCACGGTTTCTTTTATGTGTTTTGCGTCATGATTGTACAAGGACTGTCGTTTGGTCTGCTGTCTACGGTTGGAGTCATTGGTGTACAGCAATTAGTAGGAGGACATGAAAGAGGTATTTCAACGTCATTTTTTATGTTTTGCCGAAACATGGGAACAGCAATCGGCGTTACGATTATGGGTGCGTTGCTCACTTCAGGCGGAAGCTTCATGGCAGGCATTCATCACTTGTTTTTATTTGGCTTTGCCGGAAGCATCGTGGCGTTATTAACGTCGTTAAAGATTCAAAACGATACGGAAACAAAGCACAATCGAGCTGCTAGTTGAGGGAATTTATGCTAAATATGTTTATTTCATAAAAAAACGGGAAGAAACCAAATAAGGTCATAGAATTGCCTGAGAAATCGTAGGCATATTCTTCTTCTTCTTTCACTTACTACATGTGGGACGCCGGGTATCGGCGTCTTTTTTTTTGTGCTGTAAAGAAGCTGCTTATATTATCCATAAGTAATCTCGTTCAAATAATGGGACTTTTTACAAAAATAAGTCTTTAAATGGTAAGTAACATTAGGTATAATTTAGTGGTTATTTAGCATATTTTAGAAATGTTTGACTGAGTTTGTACGAAAAAGTGAAAGGGGATATTTCATGTCATGGCTCACCAAATGGTCGTTCAAAAATAAAGCGGCTATTACCATTATGTCTATTTTAATTTTAGCTTTAGGAGTCATTAGTTATTTTACACTTCCGATGGAGTTCCTGCCGACCGCTGATCAGCCTCAAGTGTCAGTAGTAGTTATGGGGCAAGGAACGGATGCAGACTCGATGGAAAAACAAGTGACGTCACCAATTGAAGAAGCGGTAGCCGGTGTTAAAGGAAAAAGTAACGTGTATTCAACAACGGGAGACGGCTATTCCAAAATCGATATTTCATTTGAATCCAAAACGGATATGAAAGAAGCAAAAACAAACGTCCAAGAAGCGCTGTCTTCGGTGCAGCTTCCAGCCAGCGTATCAAAGCCTAATGTTATTCAATTAAACACCTCTATGATTCCCATCGCAGATATTTCACTCACATTTAAAGAAGGATTGACAAGAGATAATCTGGATCTTGCAGAGAAAAAACTGATCCCTAAATATAAAGACATTAAAGGCATTGCGAGTGTTCAAACGTATGGAACAGCGGATTCCTACGTGTCTATTAAAGTTGACAATAAAAAATTGTCACAAAAGAACGTAACGATTGATAAAGTCATCAGCGTGTTAGAAGGAAAAAACACGTCCCTTGCAGTTGGAGAAAAAGTCATTAATAACAAGTCGAGCAACATCAATGTAACAGGTAAAGTTGACAGCTTGGACAAAGTGAAAAAGCTGCCGGTTGCACAGGGTGTAACGCTAGGCGACCTTGCAAAAGTAGAGGTCAAAAAGCCTGAAGGCGTCGTGACGCATATTAACGGAAAAGATGCACTTTTACTTATTGTGACAAAAGACAGTCACTCAAACGCCGTTAGCATTACAAAAGAAGTAAAAAAACTTTCTGAACAAATTAACAAAGACTATAACGATGTGAATGCTTCTGTATTTTTTGCAACAGGGGATAGCGTACAAAACTCTGTTCATTCCATGATGAAAGAAGTGTTGCTAGGCGCACTTTTTGCGACCGTTGTCATCATGCTGTTTTTACGCAGCGTTCGCTCTACGTTTATCACAATTGTATCCATTCCGTTATCGCTTTGCTTTACGCTTTTTTTATTATCCAAATCAGGCGTCACGCTTAATATTTTAACACTTGGAGGAGTAGCGGTAGCGATTGGGAGATTGGTAGATGATAGTATCGTTGTCATTGAAAACATCTTCCGCAAAATGCAAAAAGAAGAGTTTTCGCTTGGACTGATTATTGATGCCACAAAAGAAGTAGGCTCTGCTATTACCGCTTCTACGTTAACGACAGTAGCCGTCTTTTTACCAATCGGCCTTGTAAACGGAGGGCTTCAGGACTTTATGCTTCCGTTTGCTCTAACGCTGACGTATTCACTGCTATCTTCATTAATTGTGGCACTTACGGTTGTACCGTTAATGAGCGCGGGATTATTAAAAAATGAAAAACTTCGCAAGCACAAGCAGCCGGTTCGTTTTACAAAAGTCATTACGTGGTCGCTTAATCATAAATGGGTTGTGCTGCTCCTTTCGCTGCTTTTATTTGTCGGATCTATTGGCGCGTACACAATGATGCCTAAAGGAGCGGTAGATAATTCTTCATCTGATTTTGTAGGCACAACGTTAAGCTATCCAAATAATACGCCAATTAAAACCGTAGAAGAAAAATCACTGCAGCTTGAACGCTATATTTTAGCTCAAAAAGAAGTAAAAGAAGTATACATGCAGCTTGGTAATACGGCTGAAGGAGCCAAGTGGGGAGACGTTGGTTCGCCTACTGAAGCTACGTATACGATTATCGTAAAAGACAGTGGAAACACGGATTCGCTAATGAAACGAATCCAAAATCAAAAGAAACTCTATGACGGAGGAGATCTTAGCGTCAGTGCTGCTTCACTCATGGGAGCTTCCACTACTTCCATTACCGTTGATGTAATTGGAAACGACATGAACAAGTTAGAAAAAACGGCAAGCAGCATTAAGAAAGAAATCAGCGATATAAAAGGAGTAGACAAAGTTTCTACGAACCAAGACGAAAAGAAAACGATTTACTCTTTAGACGTAGATCCAACAAAAGCAAACACGCAGCAAGTAGCGCAGCAGCTTGGTGTTATGCTGAATAAAACGCCGATTGGAGCGATAGATTTAGAAGGCAAGCAAGCAAACGTACTTCTTGAATCTGTCTTAAATCCAACGTCACCAAAAGAGTTAAAAGATATTTCTATTATGACAGAGACAGGACCGTCACCTGTTTCAAAAGTGGCTTCACTAACGCAAGCTGAAAAGCCAACAAATCAGTTTCATAAAAATGGAGACCCGTATATTCAAGTAACAGCGGATGTCAATCCAGAAAAGCTTTCAGAGATTAATAAAAACATCCAAACAGCGATTTTTGGAGACGGTAAGAGTAAAGGGTTATCCATTTCAAAAGATGTTGACGTTGTAATCGGCGGAGCAAGCACTCAGCAAGGAGAAGATTTCTCTGACTTGTTTATTACGATGCTCGTGTCGATCGGTATTGTGTTCTTAATTATGGTGATTACGTTTAAAACAATCCGCACGCCGTTTGCGATTTTATTTTCGCTTCCGCTTGCAGCGATTGGTGCCGTTTTAGGATTATTAATCAGCCGTATCCCAGTAGACGTAACGGCTTTACTTGGAGCACTGATGCTGATTGGTATTGTTGTAACCAATGCCATTGTACTATTAGACCGCGTGAAGCAAAATGAAAAGAAAATGATTATGCGCGATGCCATTGTAGAAGCAGCCGCTACGCGTATGCGTCCAATTGTCATGACGTCTGCTGCTACGATTTGTGCAATGCTGCCGCTTTTATTTAAACAAAGCGAAAGCGGAAGCCTTGTTTCTCAAAGTCTTGCAGTCGTTGTAATCGGAGGATTGGCCGTTGCGACTCTGCTTACGCTTGTAGTCATTCCAGTTGTATATGAACTGCTTCACTTCAGAAAATCGAAAAAGCAAAGAATACAGCAAAAACAGCAGGAAGACGTAACGCCGCTATAATGTTTAAAAGAGGTTAGGACATAAGTAATTTAGTTGAAGGAAGAGGCTGGGACAAAAGGATTTTAGACAAAGTGAAAACCGAACCATTAATCAAGATGTTTGATTCGTGGTTCGGTTTTTTTGTTAGGGTAAACATAGGTTTCATGTGTATGAGTCTTTCTAGCAGTTGATTGGAGGGCAAGGCGAAGACTCCTGCGGGAAAAGTGGAACAGGTGAGACCCCGCAGGAGCATATGCGACGAGGAGGCTCAGCGGCCGCCCGCGGAAAGCGAAGCCTTGCACGGAAATCAACTGCGGTGTCACAAGCGGCTCAGCTCATTCTCTCATTTGTTTGTCTTTAGCTGGAATTGATTTGGTTACGTTCCAGCCTCTTTTTTATGAAACTTTTTGACTAGTCAAACGTATAGTTAGATAAAGAAATGGAGGGATACTATGTTTAAAATAAAAGAGCGATGTTCCGTTTGTCAAAAAGAAATTCAGCCTAATGAAGAAGTATGGATGAGAATGAAGTATCCAAGTAAAAGAGGAATGACCGAAATCAAAGCTTTTTTACATCAAGAAGCGCAGTTTGTATGCATGGACTGCTTTGGAAAAACAAAAAAATGAGTCAAATGCAAGTGTTCTCTTTTCAAAATATTGACATAGTATATTTTATAGTTTAATATTTAGATAATTATCTAAATACTTAAATATGATGGAGATGAACTTCAATTGAATGAAACGTTTAAAGCCTTAGCGGATCCTACTCGCAGGAAGATTTTAGAGCTGCTAAAAGAGCGGGACTTAACCGCAGGAGAAATTTCCGAGTATTTTAACATGACCAAACCAAGCATCTCAAATCATTTAAAAATCTTGAAGCAAGCGGACCTCGTTCAAGATGAAAAAAGAGGGCAGTTTGTGATTTATTCGTTAAATACAACCGTTTTTCAAGATTTAATCGGCTGGTTTTTCAGCTTTCAGAAAGGAGAAAAGTAAATGAAAAAACACGTATTTCCTTTAGGCATTACCCTTTTCACACTACTTGCATGGCTGATTGCACTGCCGCATCTTCCAGCTACAATGCCCATTCACTGGGGAGCAAATGGAGAAGCAGACGGATTTGCCACAAAGATAAATGCAATGATTTTAACAGTAGGAATCATGGTACTTATTTATTTTGTCATCGCATTTGTTCCGCGAATTGACCCGCGTAAAGAAAATTATAAGTACTTTTCAAAAACGTATAATATCCTGTTAAACGCCGTACTGCTATTATTCTTTTTTGTAAATATGAGCACTATTTTACAGGGGCTTGGCTATAACGTGCCGATGTCGTACATTGCTCCGATTATGGCTGGACTCGTTTTTATCATTATCGGAAACTACTTGCAGCGCGTGCGCTCTAACTATTTTATGGGGATTCGTACACCGTGGACATTGAGCAATGAAAACGTATGGAAAAAGACGCACCGGTTATCCGGAAAGATCTTTTTTATAGGCGGAATGCTAATTCTTATTAGCGCTTTTTTACCTGATGGATACAAGTCAGTTATCATGTGGGGTAGTATCGTTCTGTGCGTGGCGATTCCTTATTTGTATTCGTACTTGGCGTATAAAAAAGAAATGAATATGTAAGCATACAAAAAAATCCGGTGAACACACCGGATTTTTTTTATGGATAACATAACATATCAGCCGTAACGCCACCGTTCGTGTCACGCCGGCTGATGAGAATAAATATAGCATAAAGTATGAAACGCGTTTCAGGTCAAGAGTTGTTATGAAAAAACTTACATTTGCTTACGATCGCTTGCTTCAGGCGGCTTTTCAATCCACCCGTTTTTAATCATCACTTCGCTGCAGCGCCCCGCTACTTTTAAATCTCTTAAGATACACGCTTCACAGTGCCCGACAATATCAAGCCTCATGCTGGTAGTCATTGCCGTTGCGTAATAGGTAATGGCTACTTTAAACATCGCTCCTGCGTGAAACGTCATCAGCTTTTCTGAAAAAGGCGCGTGCGTAGACGTTGTGATTTCATTATCCAAAAGCGGAGGCGTATGAAGGTTTTCTTCGTGCATAATGGAAGAATAAAGCTCAATATGCTTGTGGGCCACATCAAGCCCCGTCTCCATGACTTTCCGCACGTCTTTTCGTTTGCTCACTTGTTTGAAGGCAATTAAAAGCGCTTTGGTTGCCATGCTTTTGCGCAAATTAAAATAAATATTTCCGGCTTCCGTTGCGTTTAAAAGGCGCTGCTTTCCTACAAAATCAAGAGCGTAAGTCAAATCTGTGATCGGCTCTTGTTGTTTCGGATTTAAAAAATAAGGAGCCGGCACATAAAGATTTTTTGCTAAAAGCAGGTCGAGAGACCGATTATATACTTCCATCACGTCCAAATTACACTGATGATAATAATCTCGAAGATCTCGGCGAACGGACACGCTAAATGAAATGCCGTATCCTGCCAAGCCGTGAATCGTCATGTCATGAAGATACTTGAGCCAAAACGAGTCTGTAAAAAGCGGAGGTGCGTGCAAGTCCACATCTTCATCTGTAAATCCTTTTGGCAGCGGAAAATGCTCGGCATGAAAAATGGCAGTCAGCAGCTCAATATGCTTTTTTGATAGCTCTAGCGAAAAGGCAAACAGCGCCCGAATCTCTGCATCCGTGACCGTTGCAAGAACGTGTTTTGCTACACAAACCGCCAGCGTATCCTGCTGATACTGCGCGCATAGACTCGTTATCTCCGGCGAAGTCAAACGCTTGCTTTCTGCGTTCAATAGGCTTTCCTCCTATCTATAAAAATGGTACGTATTTATAAAAAACAGATAAGTATAGTGTGGACCAGGGTGTGTTAAATTATTCCATGAACAAAGCACTCATTAACGAAAAAGTAACAAAGGTGCTCACTGATTGTTAAGTAGGTAAATTACTTTTCAAGGCAATGCAGGAACATAAAAAAAGAGATCGTTCTCAATTAAGATCACTAACTGGCTGAACACGACATTTGCACTAATTAGAGGATATTTATCGAAAAATGTTCTTTATTGAGGTTTACTTTTTAATTGAAGTTCTTTATAATAGTCGTTAATTGGTAGTTTATTGGGAAAATAGAATTAAAAACTAATACTAATCAAACATGTATGACAAATAACAGGTCATAGTGGTTATTTATGTTCTTAATAAAGAACGAAAGAATCGTGAGAGGAGAAAATATGAGTGCAATAGCTGGAATTTATCATTTTAATAACAATCCTGTATCTCACGAAGAGGTAGCTAACGTTCTTCAAGCTTTATCCAAATATCCAGCCGATGACATACAGGTATGGAAAAAAGGAAATGTTGCACTTTTAAGTCATACACAATGGATCACTTCAGAATCTGTTGGAGAAAAATTACCTTATTATGACTATGAAAAGCAGTTAGCTATTACGGCAGATGCAATTATTGATAACCGTGAAGAATTGGTAGATCAGCTGCAGATCAAGGATATCTATAAAGCGCACATTACAGATAGTGAACTGATCTTGCTTGCATATCATAAATGGGGAGAGGAAGCCCCAAAATTTTTAGTGGGAGACTTTGCTTTTGTCATTTGGGATGAGAAAAAGCAAAAGTTATTTGGAGCAAGGGATTTTTCGGGAAACAGAACTCTATATTTTTTTAAAAATGCAGCGAGTATGGCTTTTTGTACCGCTATTAATCCGTTATTTTCGTTACCTTATATAAAAAAATCTTTAAATGAAGAGTGGCTTGCAGAATTTTTAGCCATTCCAATAACATTTGAGTCCACGGATGCTGCTTCAACTGTTTATAAGGAAATTCAACAAATACCGCCTTCTCATTCAATAACCGTTTGTCATAATAGGCTTGAAGTGAAAAGGTATTGTATAGTGCAAAAAGAGAAAAAGCTGAAGCTAAAGTCAAACGAAGAGTACGAAGAAGCATTTCGCGAAGTGTTTCAGCAAGCTGTAGATTCTAAGCTAAGAACGAGATTACAGGTCGGTGCTCACTTAAGCGGAGGATTGGATTCAGGATCAGTAGCGGGCTTTGCTTCTAAATCGCTTTACAAAGAAAATAAAAAATTACATACATTTAGCTATATCCCAATAAATGAGTTTGAAGATTGGTCCCCTAAAAGCAGAGTGGCAAATGAAAAGCCCTTTATTAAATCAACGGTTAATTACATAGGCAATATAGAAGATAATTACTTTGATTTTTCAGAAAAAAGCCCTTTTTCTGAAATTGATGAATGGCTGGAAATACTAGAAACACCGTATAAATTTTTTGAAAACAGCTTTTGGCTTAAAGGTATTTATGAACAAGCCTCTAAAAAAGGGATAGGAGTTTTATTAAATGGGCAGAGGGGAAATTGGACAATCTCCTGGGGGCCTGCGCTAGATTATCAGGCACAGCTTTTAAAAAAAGGAAATCTAGCTAAATTCTTGCGGGAGCTGCGCTTGTACAGCAGGAATTTGAGGGTTGGAAGATCGCGTGTTCTTCCCGTAGTAGCGAAAAAAGCTTTTCCAAGGTTGCATTCTCTCATCTCATCAAGGCAGGGTACACCCTATCCTCCTATTATTAATCCAGATTTTGCACAAAAATTTGATGTATATGCGAGATTAAAAGAACATGACATAAATACGAACGGTTTACTTACTAAAAGCGCTTATGAAATAAGGAAAACTCAATTTTTACAGCCATATTATTGGAGTATTAACGGTACATATACAACAAAGCTGTCTTTATATCATTCTTTATGGGATCGTGATCCGACAAACGATTTAAGAGTTATTCGTTTTTGTTTATCAGTTCCTGAAACGCAGTTTGTTCAAGATGGTCAAGGTAGATCTCTGATTAGAAGAGCAACTAAGAATGTTCTTCCCGACGATATAAGGCTTAACCAAAGGACAAGAGGCTTGCAAGGAGCCGATGGCATTCAGCGTATGATACCAGAATGGAATTTGTTTATAAATGAAATGGAAAAAGTAACAAACTCTGATTTTATAGCTGAATATTTTGATATGAACTTAATAAAGGCCGCTTTGGCAAACTTAAGGGACAATCCTAAGCCGGAATCTGTATTCAGCACTGACTTTAAGCTGTTAATGCGCAGCTTAATAGTATACAGATTTATAAATAAGTTTCTTTGAAAGGGGGTGAAACTATGAAAAAAGAGTGGAAGAAGCCAGTACTAGAAGTACTTGATGTAAATATGACGATGGCCGGTCCAGGAACTAGTATTCCTGATGCGGTACAGCCAGATCCAGACGAAGATGTTCACTACAGCTAATTTGGTAAATGATTATAGACGATTGCCCTTATACACATTAAGTTGTATAAGGGCTTTTCAAAAAATTAATAACATCTGGAGTGAAATGAATGATTGGTATCAAAAAAAAATATGCTTACGATGCTTTTGGGCTAAATATTTTGAGTGAGCTGCCTTTACCAGAATTAAATTGTCTAGTTTCACCAGGTGATCATATAGACGTTTCTATTAAATTATCAAAAGACAAAATAGAACTAGAACAAAAAAAAGGTTTTACGGTACTCAGCCATTACGTAGCGTTTAAAGTTCCTAATCTAGCAGTTTTTTCTATAAAAAGTGGAAAAGAAATTGCACTGGAACCCCTTAAAGACTTCGATGAAGCAAAGGCGAGGCTATACGTACTGGGAACTTGCATGGGAGTAATTCTAATGCAGCAGCAAACCTTGCCTCTCCATGGCAGTGCAATAGCTATAGATGGAAAGGCGTATGCTATTGTTGGGAACTCTGGAGCTGGAAAGTCTACCCTAGCGTCAGCCTTTATTCAGAAAGGATATAAGCTTATAAGCGATGACGTCATTCCTGTCACCTTTTCGAATGACCGTACTCCAATGGTTCAACCAACGTACCCGCAGCAAAAGCTATGGGAAGAAAGCTTAAACGAGTTTGGGATTGATTCTAGAAAATATAATCCTTTATTTGAAAGAGAAACAAAATATTCAGTACCGGTAAAAAACAGCTTTCATAATCAATCCATTCCTTTAGCGGGAATCTTTGAGCTCGTAAAAGGAAGCGGGGAATCTGTGGAAATCCGTCAAACAAACGGCTTAGAGGGCTTTCGGATTTTACTTCACCATACGTTTCGAGGTTCACTCTTACAAAGACTGGGGTTAAAGGAATGGCATTTTATTTATTCTTCAGAGCTTCTGAAAAGCGTAAATACCTTTCAAGTAACTCGATCTTCTTCGAACTTTACGCCATATGAGTCGGTAACTAAAATACTAAATACAATGAAAGAAGGGGATGCAATTGATTAAATCAGGCCAAATCCTACCTAAGCATGTTGTTATACAGAGTGAGGGAAATATCGTAAGTGATATGGGAAATGAAAAAGTTATGCTAAATATTAAAAACGGTAAGTATTACAACCTAGGTGAAATCGGAGGAGAGATCTGGGAAAGCATTAGTAAACCAACAGAAGTAAACAATTTAGTTAATCATATTGTAAAAAAGTACGATGTTCAAACGGATAAATGCGAAGAAGAAGTTATCTCATTCTTAGAGAACCTTTATCAAGAAAGTTTAATTAAACTGGTTGTGGAAGAGTAAATTTTTATGTGTATTTTATATTAATAATATCGGAGTAGCTGGGATGAAATTAATAAAAAAAGCTAAACATTTTTTATGGTTAGATACGAGTCGACAGCTTTTGTTGATAGAAGCATTTTATTATCTTGCTTACGGCAGAATCCTTAAAGCTTTGCCATTTTCTAAGGTTACACCCATGTTAGGCGAGCATATGAAAGAAAGCAGTATGGATGAAGATATCTATGAAACTAAAACATTAGCGCATATTTCAAAAGCTATCTATACAATGAGCAAATATACTTTTTGGGAAAGTCAATGTCTCGTAAAAGCCTTTGCAGGTATGAAGATGCTAGAAAGGCGCCGTATTGAGAGCACGCTGTATTTAGGCACAGGAAAAGATGAAAACGGGAATTTTATTGCACATGCCTGGCTGCGAAGCGGTTCGACATACGTAACGGGATCAGAAGGAATGGAAAGGTTTACTGTTGTAGGGAACTTCTCTAAATCCTTAAATAATAAAGGAAAGCGAAAGGAAAAGCGATGATAGACAAACAACCAATAATTGATACAAGTCAGTTTAAAGAGCTTGATTTTTTATTAACGCTGTTAAGAGAAGAGAACAAATCTGAAGAAATAATACCATCAAAAGAAATTAACTGGAGTTATTTTCTTAAGCTAGTAAAGCACCATCGCGTTTGTCCATTAGTATATTTAAAATTAAAAGATACACCTGATGCTGTTCCATCAAATGTTATAGAAGCGTTGCTTCAAGAATATAAAAAAAATACGTTTAAGATGCTTCAGCTAACTGGAGAAATGGAAACATTAGATAATGTGTTTCAAGAAAATGATATTGAAACTCTGTGTTTAAAAGGGCCGCCGGTTGCTTATGATCTTTTTGGGGATATTTCTCTTAGAATGTCTAAAGATCTGGACATTCTGGTGAGAGAGGAAGAGCTGGAAAAAGCAGAAAGTATTCTCTTCAGTCTAGGTTATGAAAAAGAAAAAGTATCAACTGTATTAAATGAAATAAAATGGCGACATCACCATATTGCCTATTATCATCCAAACAAGAAGATTCAAGTTGAAGTTCATTGGAGGCTACAACCACGTCCAATGAAAAGAACTAGTTTTGAGGAACTTTGGAGCAGAAAAAGAGAAAGTCAAGTAACGAAGCATCCAATATCTTTTATGGGAACAGAGGATTTGATGCTGTATTTAATTTCTCATGGCGCTCGTCATGGTTGGTCTCGTCTGCGATGGTTAAAAGATATTGATCAAATGGTAAGAAACAAAGATATCAACTATATACACTTTAAAGAATTGGCAATTGAACATCAGCAGAAGCACTTAGTAGGGCAAGCTTTTCAATTAGCACATCTGTTTTTTCAAACGCCAGTACATGAAGAGCTTCGGCATATTGTAAATACAAAGGTAGCTAATCAATTAGCCGAAAAAGCAATTCCTTTTATAAAAGAAATGGTTCAATTCCATGTGCATCCTCAACCGAAAAGCCTAGAGAGATCCTATAAAAACTATTTAATTTCCATAAAGTCTAAGCGAGAAAAAGTTTTATTTTTTATAATTTTATTTTACCCTATATCTGTGGATGCAGAAATGTTCAAGTTGCCGCATAAATTACACTTTTTCTATTTTTTATTACGTCCCTTATTGTGGTCTGTGAGGAAAATAAAGAAGGTAACATTATCCTAAAGTTAATATTATTACAAGTGTTTGGCTATGAAGGAGGCAGAAGAGTTTATATTGGAACCATTGGTATATTATATAAAGAAATTACATCGCTCCACAGGAAAAATTATATATTTTAATGTTTTCGGGATGGCAATAGTGAGTTTAATGGAGGGCGTTGGAATTTTACTAATCATCCCGCTGTTAAGCATCGGAGGGGTGGTAGAGACAAATGCTGCATCTAGTAAACTTGGGCAGCTGTTTGACTTTCTTACTTTACTGCCACCGTCCCTGTATTTACCCTTAATTTTATGTATCTATCTATTAATTATTGTTGGACAAAATCTTCTTCAGAGAAGCTTAGCTATTCGAGATGTTAAAGTTAGAGAAAAATTCAGCAGAGATTTAAGAATTGAAATTTACAGCTTGCTTCTTTATTCGAAATGGGAGTTGTTTTTAGGGAAGAGAAAATCAACTCTTATCAATCTATTAACTGCAGAGTTAGCGCGGGTTATAGGAGGTATTAATTTTTTTCTTCAGCTATTGTCTAATACTATTTTTATGGTCATACAACTGGCTATTGCACTTTGGCTGTCTGCTGAAATGACTCTTTTTATCGTGCTGTTTGGTTTAATACTAGGATATCTTTCAAAAAAATTCGTACAAAGATCTAGAAACTTAGGACGCAGAACATCTCAATTAGGAGAAGACTACATGGCTGGAATAACAGACCAGCTTAATGGTATTAAAGATATTAAAAGTAATAAATTGGAACATAACTATATCGATTGGCTGCGTTCTCTAACTTCTAGAATGAATGCAGAACAAATTGAATATGTAAAACTTAAGTCAAGCTCTCAGCTAGTATATAAAGTGAGTGCAGCTATTTTAGTTACAGTGTTTATATTTATATCCGTAAAAGCTTTTCATGCTCAAGGCGGACAGCTTTTATTAATTATTCTTATTTTTTCTAGGTTATGGCCAAGGTTTATTACAATTCAATCTAACTTCGAACAAATAGCAGCGACTCTGCCTGCTTGTCAGGCTGTTACAAAGCTCATAGAAGACTGCTCTAAAGAACAAGAATTTAAACCAGTAGATACACTTCCCTTAATTGCAAAGCCTCAAATAGAGTGCAAAGACGTCTATTTCCGCTACAAAAAAAACAGTTGTGATTATGTTTTAAAAGATATTAACTTGACTATTCCTCATAATCAAATGACAGCTATTGTAGGTCCTTCTGGAGCTGGGAAAAGTACGCTTATTGACTTATTAATGGGACTGAGCTCTCCTGAACGAGGAGAGATATTTGTAAATGGTCAGCCGCTCAAAGATGAATTTCTACTGTCCTTAAGACAATTCATCAGCTATGTACCTCAAGATGCGTTCTTATTTAATACTAGCGTAAGAGAGAATCTGCTGACGGTGAATACGCAGGCTAATGAAAAGGAATTATGGGAAGCATTAGAATTTGCGATGGCAGATCAATTTGTAGAGAATTTGCCTCAGGGTCTAGATACTGTTATTGGAGATAGAGGAATGAAAATATCGGGCGGAGAACGTCAGAGGCTTGTTTTGGCAAGAGCCATTCTAAAAAAACCAGCGCTTTTGATTTTAGATGAGGCTACAAGTGCCTTAGATAGTAATAATGAGAATAAGATTAAAGAGTCAATTGACCGACTAAAAGGTAAAGTAACAATTGTTGTTGTAGCTCACAGGCTGTCTACTATACAATCAGCAGATCAGGT
Organism: Priestia sp. USM5; assembly: GCF_058323215.1. NCBI lineage: Bacteria > Bacillati > Bacillota > Bacilli > Caryophanales > Bacillaceae > Priestia > Priestia sp. USM5. The sequence continues at coordinate 3,570,230 of NZ_JBSGKN010000001.1, read as the reverse complement.
TCTTGTGTTAGAAGAAGGAAAAGTAATTCAAAAAGGGAGCTTTAATCATCTGGCTTATGAAAAAGAAGGAGCGTTTCATAAATTATTAGAAGGTCAATTTCAAACTGTTCAATAAAGGTAAGCGTTATCAATTTATCAGTATAGTCTATTTGGTTTTTTACTCATAACAAAATAAAGGTGCAGTATTATTTATAGCTAGTAGCGTTGTTCTTTAAGGCAGGTTTACATTTTAATAAGGAGAGTGCTTAACAATAATGATTGGTCGTCGTGTGAAAGAAATAAGAGTGAAGAAAAAACTGTCGCTTTCACAGCTTGCAGAACGTGCTGAAATTGCTAAGTCTTACTTAAGCAATATAGAACGTGATATTTGTATTAATCCAACAATTGATGTAGTTGAAAAATTGGCTAAGAGCCTTAAAGTGCACCCGGCTGTTCTTTTAAACTGGGAAATAAAAGAGCTGGGTTCTGAGAGCGTGGAGGATTCTTTCAGCTGTATAAAAAACCGGATTAATACTTTAGACAGCATACAGCTTAAAGAACTAAGAGATTCAATTGATGTTATCGTCTGGAAAAGAGAAAAAATTCCTTTAAGCGACTTAGGTAATTTAATATAAATGTGTTAGAAAAGGATGGTTTCAAGGCATTTTCGCCCTTTCAGAGAAGATCTATTTTAAGAAAAAGACATATTTTAGATGTTGATATTTTTTTAAAAACAGATAGAATATTAGAGGGATATAAAATTATTCTATCTGTGTAAATAAAAGTTTTTATATTCAATTATTTTACATATCAATTTTTGAAAGTAACCAACCGTATCGGTTGGTTTTTTGCATAAGTTGACTATTTTGTGAAAATTAGAATAAATGTACCGGTATAAAAAGGAATTTAGTGTATATCTAAAAATGTGAGAGCGTTTTGGTACTACTGGGAGGCTAGCACTTTGTCTATAAAGAAAAAAATATCTCTGTTTTTTACTTTGCTGGTATTGTGTATTTTACTAGCAAATAACACATTACATTACATTAGGTCTAAAAATAGATTAATAGAGTTTAATCAAAAAGAAATCACGCTTGTAACTGAAGAAATTGCGTACGAGGTAGAAAATTCTAAAAACAGCGCTTTATATATGGAAGATCGAATGGCACAGGAATTACGAACTGCTTCAATTGCCATACAACGTTCTCTGCCTTCTAAATATCAAGACATAAGTAATGAGCGGCTTAAAGAACTAGCGAAGCAGCTTAGGGTATCTCACATTACATTACTAGCTCCGGTAGGTGATGACATCATTGGTGTAAGGTCATCTGATTCTAAAGAAATTAATATGTCGACTAAAGAGTGGAGCTACTGGTATACGTCTTTTCAGGAGCTGCTTGCGAATAGACCGGTCACTACAAAGAAAGGGATGGCGCTGCCTAACTTTTGGAGCGGTCCAATCGAAGTAGCTTCTAGTAATCCAAAGCATGTTGATAAATGGGGTTATTATTATGATGGGTCCACTAATTATATTATTAACCCCTATTTTCGTGATAAGGATGTAATAAATATTGAAAAGCAGTTTGGCCCTACCAATGTTATGAATCGTTTCACGAAGAGTTTGGATGGTGTTCTTGAATTAACAGTATTTAATCCTACTAATTTTGGAAGACACAATCAAAGCGTTTATTTGAATGGAAATAGGTACGTTAAAATGAAAGATCAGCCAATTTGGTATGGAACATACACATATCAAAATACGAAGCGTGATAAAGCATTTATGAAAAAGGCATTAAAAACAGGAGAGTCGCAACGCTATCTTTCAGAAATTAATAAGAAACAAGTACTCAAAACATTCGTACCTATTAAGGAAGATAAATCTGCACCTTACGTAATAGGGGTTGTATATGATTACGGTTTAATTGAAACAGAGCTTCATCAAGAATTAGTAAAACACCTGCTTTTATCTCTCCCGTTTATTCTCCTCGTACTTATCGTCAGCATCATCTTCTCTACGTCCATTACACGGCCTATTAAAAATGTGATGGAGCACGTGAATCACATTGCGAAAGGGAATTTCGGTAAAATATTGGCTGTAAGAAGAAGGGATGAGCTGGGAGGGCTTATTGAAAATATTAATCATTTATCACATTTCTTAAAAACGTATTTGCATGACCTGAAAAGCAGTCAAGAAGAAAGTGAATTCCATGCATACCACGATTCTCTAACAGGGTTGCCAAATAGAAGGTATTTTAAGGAAGAACTCAACAGGCGTTTGATAGAATCCCAGCAAAAAGTAATCAAACATGTAGCCGTACTATTTATGGATATAGACCGATTTAAAGATATTAATGATACATTAGGGCATTCAAAAGGCGATCAGCTGATTCAGCTTGTAGCTAACAGAATTAAAGCCTGCCTTCCTCCCTATAACAGCTTTCTGACAAGGCAGGGAGGAGATGAGTTTGTGGTTCTATTCAGTGATTTTTCTCCTGTAGAGGTCGAGAAGTTTGCCCGAAAAATTATTTTAGATGTTCAACAGCCTTGCTATATCGAAGGTGATGAAATAGTTGTAAGTATAAGCAGCGGCTTAAGTTTTTATCCGGAACATTCTACAAATCTGGATACACTCATTACGTATGCCGATATGGCAATGTATGCTTCTAAAAGGCAAGGAGGCAACAAAGTCATGGTTTATCATGAGTTATTAAATGAAAAACAAACTGAAAAAATGCAGATTGAAAAGCGTTTGCGAAAAGCTATTCAGAAAGAGACTATTGAGGTCTACTACCAGCCGAAAGTGGATGCTAGACGTAATACTATAAAGGGAGTAGAAGCCCTTGTGCGTTGGCATGATGAAGAGCTTGGCTTTGTTTCTCCTGACGTATTTATTGATGTAGCCGAAGAAGCGGGCTTGATTCATTCCTTATGGGGAAATGTGATGAATATAGCTTGTGAACAGATTAGCAAGTGGAATAAAATGTTCAATCAAGAGTTAACATTGGCGGTGAATTTTTCACCTCGCCAATTTCAAGACTCGTCTTTATTAGTTCACGAGGTTAAAAATGTTCTCTCTTCCTATAAGCTTAACCCAGGAAGTTTCGAAATGGAAATTACTGAAAGTACTCTACTTATTAATACCCAAGAAACCATTAAAGCTTTACACGAACTAAAAGAATATGGTATATCAATTTCTATCGATGATTTTGGAACCGGATATTCTTCATTGAGCTATTTAAAAAAATTACCAATCGATTGTTTGAAGATCGACCGGTCTTTTATCCAGGATATTCAAGAAGATTACAGCAACAGTGAAATTGCGCAGGCGATTATCAGCTTATCTCAAAGCTTAAAGCTTGAAGTAATCGCAGAAGGTGTGGAAGAAGAATATCAAAAAGCGTTTTTAATGGAAAATGGCTGTGATCACATGCAGGGGTACTTGTTTAGCAAGCCTCTTGCTGCAAAAGATTTTGAAGCAGCGTTTTTAAATAGCTGAAGCAAAACCATCATTTAAAAATAAACTTACTAAGAAAAGGGAAGAGGACATAAAAAGATGGCACTTAGTACACAAAATTTAATTGCTCAAAAATTTTTAGAAACAGTAGGCACAAATTCAACTGAAATAGATAAAAAAATAGGTCAAGCTGACACGTTTATGAATGCGGTGAAAGAACTGATTGATTTATGCGGAGATAATCCGGAAAGAGACGGCCTTGAAGAGACGCCGTACCGCGTGTTAAAGGCATTTTTGGAATACACGGAAGGCTACCGAGAAGATCCGAAAGCTCATTTGGAAAAAACATTCGACGTGAATCACAATGAATTAGTGTTAATACGAGACATTGAATTTCACTCAATGTGTGAACATCACTTTGCGCCGTTCTTTGGCGTTGCGCACGTTGGATATATACCGGATAAAAAAATTACAGGTTTATCTAAAATCGCTCGTACGGTAGAAGGATACGCAAAGAGATTTCAAGTTCAAGAACGTCTAACAAATGAAATTGCAGATGCAATCGAAGAAGTGTTAGAGCCGAAAGGAGTTATGGTAATTATTGAAGCGAAGCATATGTGCATGTGCGGAAGAGGAATTAAAAAATCTTCAGCTTCTACAGCCACTTCATCGGTTCGGGGAACATTTATGGAAAAACCAGAGGTTCGAGGAGAATTTTTATCTCTTTTACAGCGACAAATGTAAAGAAACAACAAGCCATATAAGCTGAGAAGCAGAAGCGAGGTGAGCTGTATGCAACACGTTGACGTACTGATTATTGGCGGAGGGCCCGCTGGCATCTCTGCTGCCGTGTGGTGTAAAAGGCTAGGCGTTGAGTGCTTGCTTCTTGAAGAGCAGGCACAGTTAGGCGGACAGCTGTTTACGATTTATAATGAGATTATTGATTATCCCGGAATACAAGCGGAAAATGGAATTGAGATGCAGCGTAAAATGGTTCAGCATTTTATTGATATGGACTGCTTATATGAAGCGAATACAAAAGTAATTTCCATTGACGAACGTTCTAAAACAGTAAAAGTAAAGCAGCAAGAAACTGAAAAGGAAATTGGCTATACGTATCTTATTTTAGCAACGGGCTCTAGTCAGCGAAAGCTGGGAGTGCCGGGTGAACAGCAAATGATTGACCGAGGAGAAGTATATTCAGCTTCAGCAGACGGAGAAAGGTTAAAAGGTAAAAGGGTTGCTCTCATTGGCGGAGGAGACCGGGCGTTTGAAGGAGCACATCTTTTAGCATCAAAAGCAAAACAAGTATATTTGATTCATCGTTCTACGCATTTTAAAGCAAGAGAACAATACGTTGAAAAAGTTCTTTCCGACCCCGGTGTTAAAGTGATGACAGATACCGAAGTGACGGCTATCCACGGAAAGCATCACGTCACATCAATCGATTTAAAAAGTAAAAACGGTGAGTCCGAGAATTTATTAGTAGACGCAGTGCTGATCAGACTAGGCGTAGCGCCCAATGTTGAACTTATTAAAGAAAAAGTCACCACTACACAAAGCGGGCTCATCGTCATTAATGAAGTGCATCAAAGCAGCAACCCAGCTATTTATGCCATTGGAGACGCGTGCACGACTCCCTTGTTTTCTAGTATCAGCTCTTCAGCCGGGCAAGGAGCGATTGTAGCCAAGCATGTATCGAGCCTTTTGAAAAAGTCATAATATCAAAAAGCATCTATCAAATCGATAGATGCTTTTTTACGTAACATAATAAAAGAAACATAGAAGAAGTACGTTCACAGGCAGACAAATCGTTTGGAAAAAAGCAATGTAGTTTTGAGGCGCAGCGCTGATTCTTTTTACTAAAATACACTCGGTGATGAAATTAAAAAGAACAATGATAGAAGCGACTGTTATATACGTCCAGACGTTCTGCTGAAACAAGCGAGTAAAAAGAGGCGAGAAAAGAAGTAAAAAAGCAGCGGTTTGAAAGGAACCCCTAGAAAATAGATTATGTTTTTTAACACTTTGATTCACACTATCCCTCCTTTATATGTTTTATTTTACCAAATTTAAAAGACTTTAAAAACCTTTTCGGCTATCTTTACCTGAGATGTTCCTCATTTGGGGAAAGTAGGGTAAAATATATGTCAAATGTAACTTATTCTACTAGTATAGAAGAAATAGATAAAAGGAGGCAGCATGAGACCTTGCCAGATAAAAATACGGAGAAGGAGCAGTCGATCATGATCATGAAACATCTTGATCGTTTGAACACACAGCTTTTAAAAGAATACAGTGAAGGTATTTTTTTTATCAACTGTGAAGGGGATATCATGTTTAGCAACGAGGCAGCCTTCAGGCTAACAGGAAACGAACACAAACAAAAAAGCCAGCAGCTGACAGCTCTTATACATAAGTCGAAACAACAGCAGGCACAAGAGCTTTTTCAACGTGCTTTAAAAGGGGAAAAAGTTCATTTTTCAACGACAATCAATCATAAAACAAAAAAAGAACTTCATTTATATATTACGCTCATTCCTATTATCGTAAATGAGCAAGTAGCGGGTGTTTACGCCATATGCAGAGATGATTCAAAAGAGCAGGAGCGCTCCAATCACATTTCTCAATTAGAAACACATTTGAAAATGGAGCAAAAGCTTGCCAATGTGGGAAGCTGGTATTACGACGTGACGGAAGATAAAAGCTATTGGTCACCTCAGCTGTATAATATTTACGGATTAAATCCTGGTCAGCTCGTTACTCCTTCTTTTAAAGATGTTCTTCAATTTATTAAAGAATGTGACCAAAAAAGGTTAAAAAAAGCAGTTACAGAGGCACTTTTAACGGGAGAAAGCTATAAAATTGAATACGCGCTGATGCGGCCAAACGGTGAAGAACGTACGGTGTTTGAGCAAGCGGATGCAGTAGCAGATGAGCAAGGAAACGTCATACAGCTGATTGGCGTTGTTCATGATATTACCGAATCAAAAGTGATTACGAATGAATTAAAACAAAAAGAACAGCAGCTTCAAACGATTTATAACAATTTGGATGCTGGAATATGGTCCGTTGATGTGCAGCGCAATAAAATGATTGTATGTTCAAACGGTGTTAGCGGCATTTACGGAGAAGATGCGATTAAATTTTTAGAAGATAGAGATCTGTGGGAAAGCTTTGTTCACCCTGACGATAAACCAGCTGTGGAAAAAGCGCAGCATCAGCTGCAAAAAGGAAAAACAATTCGTCATCAGTATCGGATTTACACACAAACGGGAGAAATGAAGTGGGTAAAAGATCGATGCATTCCAACCCTTGATGAGAACGGTAAGCTGGTGCGCATAGACGGGATTATTGAAGATATCACCGCAGAAAAAAAGTACGTGGATCAAGTTGAATATCTGGCGACTCATGATCATGTGACAAACTTGCCGAATCGAAGAAAGTTTGAAAAGAAATTAAAAAATTTCATTCGGCAAATGAAAAAAGAAAGAGATTCATTAGCGGTCTTTTATCTAGGACTGAATCGCTTCAAGCATATTAATGACACATTAGGCCACGACGTAGGCGATCGCCTGCTGCAGCGTATTGCCAATCGGTTAAAAAAGTTTGTGACGCCAGATGTGATGCTAGCTAGAGTAGGAGAAGACGAGCTTGCGATTTGTTTTTTATCTCTTGCACATATAAATGAATGTCAAAAACTAGCCGCAGCTCTTTTTCAAGAAATCGAAAAAGAAATTACGATTGACGACTTTTCTCTGTACGTCACAGCCAGTATAGGAATCAGTATCTACCCGCATGACGGTGAAGATGTGAAAACCTTATTGACGAATGCCAACCTTGCTATGCGCCGTGCAAAAGAAATCGGACGAAGCGACTGGCAGCTGTATTCGCCGTTAATGGACAGCGAAACGTATAAAAGCTATCATCTGGAAAAAGGACTGCGCAACGCACTTCTTCAAAATGAGTTTTTTATTGAATACCAGCCAAAAGTTCATACAAACAGCAGAGAAATTGATAGTATCGAAGCGTTAATTCGCTGGAATCACCCGGAATGGGGGCGCGTATCACCAGAAGACTTTATTCCTTTAGCGGAAGAAACTCATTTAATTATTGAACTCGGCGACTGGGTAATTGATCATGTGTGCAATCAGCTGCAGCAGTGGAGAAATCAAGGATTACAAACCGTGCCCGTTTCGATTAACGTCTCGTCTAAACATTTGCTGAAACGAGGATTTGTAGAGCACGTTCAACAAACGCTAGCTCATTACAACATCGACCCTTCATTTATTGAATTTGAAGTAACGGAAAGCTCTATTATTCAGTATGAAGAACACGTAAAAAAAGTCATGGATGAATTAAAGAAAATTGGCGTAACGTTTGCTTTAGATGATTTTGGCACCGGCTTTTCTTCGTTATCACATTTAAAAGACTTTGAATTTAACACGCTTAAAATTGATAAAACGTTTATTCTACACGCGACCGATAAAGGAAAGCAGCAGGCGATTACAAAAAGCATTTTGTATTTAGCTCATGCTCTTAACATGAAAGTAATCGCAGAAGGCGTTGAAACAAAAGAGCAGCTCGCCTTTTTACAAAAGCATGAATGTTCCTTTATTCAAGGCTACATTGTGAGTCAGCCAGCTGCGCCTCAAAAAATCGCAAAATATTTAAAGAAACGATTTCTATAAAAAAGTGATGTCTCAACAGAGACATCACTTTTTTTACGCTTGAATAGGTTTTCGAAGCGTCCAAATTTGGTAAAACATATAAAGAGACTGATAGATGGTCAAATACGTCAGTAAGATCCATCCATTCATTAAGTACGGATAAATGGCTTGCTGTACAGAAGGACTCGTTAAGTAGTCACGAAAATAAATGCACAGTACAACAATCATTCCTGTAAACGCAAAGCCTGTTAAAATCCCTTGCCCTAATTTACTGCGCGTTTTCCCGTTTTCCGCGTTGTATTGATTCGCCCAGCCGTCTTTTTTATTAGCCGCAAGCCTTTCCATCCATACTTGACCAAACGTAATTAAGTTCACCCACAAATAAATTTCCGGACTAATCAAAAGACCGGCCAGTATCACATCAATCGGCCTGTGCATCGGCGTTTTGACAGCAAGCATAATATTTAACACAGAAGCTAACGCGATTGGAATGATCCAAAGCCACGACCAGTAAAATTGATCAGTTGCAAGCGCAGCCGATAACAATACAATAAACAGCAGGCGAATAAGTAAATCACATAGCGTTTTGATCTGTGAACGCCACAGCTTTCCTTTATGCTTGGTTCTAACGTCCAAGTTTCCGTTTGTCAGTAAATCAACGGTTCCCGACTTCCATTTATTACGCTGTTCACGGTACGTGTGATAGCTTCTCATCGAGTCTACAAAGCAGCGAGCGCCTGGACTGATTAACGTTTTCCAGTTGGATTTTTGCAGCTGCCACGTCAGCAGCATATCTTCAACGTCGCTGTCATTTTGCCAAGGACCGTCAAGCTTATTTTCTTCCACTATATTTTGAAGCGCTTCAGGGCGAAACAGGGTAGCCTGACCGCCAAGTACATACGTGCTTCCGCCGTGATACTGAAGATCTAACAGCCAGCTCGCCATATCCTGCTTTTGCTGATGCGTCCACCACCGGGCTATCGGTCCGCCGTACTCGCCGCTTGCAAGCTTTTCTTCGTAGTGCACATCATCTTTTGACAGCGAGCTTTTCTTTTTAGGCATTCTCATCGTATATTTTGCCATCACGCCGCCGATGTTTCGGGACGTCATTAAATCTTCCCATAAATTAATGAGTGCTTTTGGAGCCAAGCGGCTGTCTGCATCCATCCCTAAAATCGCTTTAATTGACTCTTTATACAGCTGCTGATATTTCGTCAGCGTCGTATTATATAAATCCAGTGTATCTCCATATATCTTTTTCCAAGCCGTATTTAACGCGCCGACTTTTCGTTGTTTATTGCCTTCAGTGACCAGTACTTTTACATTTAAATCAAATTCATCTCCGGCCAGCTCCGCTTTTTCTTTTGTGCGGTCCGTACAGTTATCTGCAATCACAAATACATCAAGCTCCACATTATTTGGAAGAAGCTGATCGCCTAATCCTGCCAAGCAGTCGCGAATTGATTTTTCTTCATTGTGCGCCGGAATGAATGCCACAATGCGCGGCCTCATATACGAAGCTCCAATACTTCCAGTAACGACACGCTGATTGTTCATGTTTTCCTTTACCCCCTGATATATCAGGAAACCCAGCTATCCTAGTCCTAAGGACCTTAGACCTGAGGTTTTGCGTCCCAGCCTTTCGACTGGTTTGCCTTTAACTGAACAAGTTAAGTTCACTACTCTTCGTTTCTTTTAAAGAACGAAATAACTAAAATGATACTATATAACGAATATCTTTTTTAGATTTTACCATAAAAATAGGTTGAATTACCCTAAAAAGAATTCGACAAATTTCGATAAGGAGTAAATTGTAAAATACAGATATAGCCTTATATCGGGTATTGGTTGTCTTCTTGTTTGAGCGAGCCAAAAAGTGAAAGGAAATAAAGAGAGTAATAGTTAAAATCTTGTTTTGTACGGTCCGGTGAATGGAGTGGGTAGAAGAAAAAGAATTGAAGTGAAAATGTGAGAGATGAACTCTGGAAAGCGATAAGTGAATAGGTAAGTGAATATGTAAATTACTTTATAATTGCATATAATAAATTTTCTCGGATGAATATGTTAAAAATTCTGACAAAAGTAAAGACAAAGAAAAGCCTATCGATTATAATGATAGAATAATGAATGATAGTCATTCATTATTCTTGTGATTATTTTCGGATTGAAGTTATATCAACCTATAAATGAATGATAGTCATTCATTTATAGGTATTAAAATTAGAAGGGGGTATTATATGAAAGTGATACTAGTTAAGCAGGTGAAACAAGATGAAAGGTAATCGAAATGCTACATTTGCTCGTACGTTAACGCTCCGATCACTTGTTATTTTAGGGCTTGCATATATGGCTCCAATGACGGTGTTTACTACATATGGAGTTGTGGCTCAAACTACGCATGGCATGGTTTCTATGGCGTATGCTTTTGCTCTGGCAGCCATGCTATTTACCGCATACACCTACGGGCATATGGCTAAAGAATATCCTTTATCAGGATCAGCTTATACGTATACTCAAAAATCTATAAGTCCTCACATAGGATTCCTGGTCGGCTGGTCTGTGCTTTTAGATTATCTTTTTTTACCAATGATTAATTTTTTGCTAGCGGGAACTTTTTTATCAGCTACGTTTCCGTCTATTCCATCGTCTCTTTGGATTCTACTTTTTATTGTTATTATTACTTGTATAAACGTGTTTGGTATTCAAATGACAGCAAAAGTGAACGGGATACTTGTACTTTTTCAATTTCTTATAACAACTCTATTTGTTATTTTATCCATTAAGAGAATGATAAAAGGAGAAAGTGATATTTTGTTCTTTTCTTCTTTGCATCTCTTTGACTCAAAGGATTCTTTTTCTTTTGTTCTTGCAGGAGCTTCAATTCTTTGTTTATCTTTTCTTGGGTTTGATGCTGTGACTACACTTTCTGAAGAAACAGTTGATCCAAAGAAAAATGTACCAAAGGCTATTTTTCTTGTCGCATTTATAGGTGGACTGCTTTTTATACTCGTTTCGTACATTACCCAGCTTGTTTATCCAAACTATGGCTCATTTAAAGTTGTAGATTCAGCTTCGTTTGAAATAGCAGCTTATATTGGAGGAACGCTCTTCTCATCCGTCTTTCTTGCCGGAATTATCACTTCAACGATTGCATCAGGAATTTCTTCACACGCCAGTGCTTCACGACTGCTTTATGCAATGGGCAGAGAATCAATGCTGCCTAAAAGACTGTTTGCCTATATACATCCCAAATATAAAACACCATCGCGAAACGTTATTTTTATTGGAGTACTCTCATTAAGTGCACTAGTAATGGACGTCGTTACAGCCGCTTCTTTTATCAATTTTGGTGCGTTGATTGCATTCACATTTGTAAATATTTCTGTTATTTTTCACTACTATATCCGCAGAAAACAAAGAGATTTTAAAGGCACATGCCGTTATTTAATCAGTCCCATTATTGGAGCGGTCTTTACAGTTTGGTTATGGACAAGCTTAGATATAAAATCTATTTCTTTAGGGAGTATTTGGGTTGTTATAGGCTTTATTTATCTATTATACAAGACGTCATTTTTTACAAAGGCCCCGCCGCAGTTTGCTTTTGATGAAAAAACAGAGCCAAACCAATTCAAAACGGAACATATATCTTGATAAAGTACGTCTGTAATTATCCGAAATTTCTAATATAAAGGAGAGATAAAAATGAAAGAAACAGTAAAAGTTGGTCTTATTCAAGTTAAATGTGAAGAAAATGTTGAAGCTAATATTAACTATACGCTCAAAAAAATTAAAGAAGCGGCGTCAAATGGAGCTCAAATTATTTGTCTACAAGAACTATTTAACGCTCAGTACTTCCCTCAAAGTGTTTCACCTGCAGGATATGAACTAGCTATACCAGCAGAGAGCTACGTATTAAAAGAAATGGCAGACCTTGCAGCAGAGCTGAAAGTTGTATTAATTGTTCCTTTTTATGAAAAAGCGGCTAGAGGCGTTTATTTTAATAGTGCAGCTGTATTCGATGCGGACGGAACTTGCTTAGGAATTACAAGAAAGAACCATATTCCTGATGGGCCGAACTATCATGAAAAATATTATTTTGTTCCAGGAAATACGGGGTACCCTGTATATGAAACAAAATACGGAACGATTGGAGTAGGAATTTGCTGGGATGAGTGGTTCCCAGAAGTAGCACGAATTTTATCGTTGCAAGGAGCGGATATTCTATTTTATCCTTCTGCTATCGGTTCAGAGCCTGATCATCCTGAACTATCAACTCGTCCTGCATGGGAAAAAGCTATTTCAGCACACGGGATTTCAAATGGTGTTTTTGTTGCTGCGGTGAACCGAGTAGGAACGGAAAAAGAGATGACATTTTACGGAGGTAGCTTTGTAAGCAATCCGATGGGAGAAATTCTACAGTCTTTAACGAATGAAGAAGGAATTTTGATTCAAGAAGTTGATTTAAAAGAAATTGACTCGGCCCGTAATCTGCTTCAGTTTATGCGTGACAGAAGACCAGATACTTATGAATTATTATTAAGAAAAGAAGCTTTCCGTACACCTTCAAACGTGTAAGTTTAACCCTTACTATAAAAAGAAAGGAACGAAACAATATGATATCTAAAACAAGCTGGATTTGGGATGAAAGGTTTCTGAACCATGATACTGGAAAAATTCAGTACATATTTGAAGGTGGAGAAGTAGTAGAGCCTTGTGACGAGTTTGAAAACAAGCATCGAATGATCGTGATCAAAGAAATGATTGAAAAAAGTGGTTTAGCACAGCACTTAGTTAGACAATCACCCTATGAAGCAACGGAGGAAGATTTACTTCGGGTCCATACTAAAGATCATATCCAGCGTGTTCGAAAAGCATGTAAAGCAGGAACAAGGGAAATTGGACCTGAAGCTTATGCGTCTTCTGAAACAGAAGGGATTGCGAGGCTATCCGCAGGTGCCGTTATGAAAGCAGTAGATACCGTAATGGAGAGTGAAACGATAAGTAAAGTCTATGCTCAAATACGTCCACCAGGACATCATGCGTCTTCAGACCAAGCGATGGGCTTTTGTTTTTATAACAATGTAGCTGTAGGTGCTGCTTATGCACTTGAACATTACGGGTTAAAAAAGGTTGTTATCTTGGATTGGGATGTTCATCATGGAAACGGAACGCAAGACATCTTTTATGAACGTGACGACGTACTTGTTATTTCCATTCATGAAGAAGATTATTTTCCATTGGAATCCGGCCAGGTACATGAAATCGGACAAGGAAAAGGGGAAGGATATAATATAAATATACCAGTGCCTCCCCTGACCGGAGATGAAGGTTATCAATATGTATTCGAATCTATCATCGCACCAGCTATTAGTCAATTTAAGCCGGAGCTTATCATAATATCAGCGGGGCAAGATGCAAATGCATTGGATCCTATTTCGCGTTTAATGGTCACAAGAGAAGGGTTTAGATATATGGCAAACAAGATTCGAGAATTAGCAGAAACACATTGTAAAGGAAGGCTCATTGTAGCACAAGAAGGAGGATATAACCTAGCATACCTTCCTATTGCAACCATGGGAGTTATTGAAGGCCTTACCGGTGTAAATGTGAACTGGAAAGATCCGCACGTTTTGCCGCAAAGAAATACACCACCTGCTTTATTCGAAGCGATAGATAACGTTATAAACTATCAGAAAAGGTTTTGGGAATTTGCTGAGAAGGAAAGTTTTTGTTAAGTAGAGCATATCTAAGCAATTAACCGCATTAATATGTTAGGAACAAATAAATGAAATCACATGACAAAAAAGAGTCTCCGTAAGGAGACTCTTTTAAAATACTAATTAACGTAATAATTGAAGTACGTTTTGTGGCTGTTGGTTAGCTTGACTTAACATAGCTTGAGAAGCTTGAGATAGAATTGAATTCTTTGTTTGCTCCATCATTTCTTTCGCCATCGTGCGAACATTTGCTTTCACAAATGACTAGACTATATCTTCACCCTCTTAAAAAAGTAGGGGTTGGGCACTTCGGATAAAAATAAGCGGAACAGAATATTTTTATCCTACAGATTTCATCGTCATAGCAGGCTGCCTTAGACGGTCTATCTTAGTCGTTGAACTTTCTCCAGAGTTTCCTCACAGGAGCTTAGCTGCTGATTGCCCAATCTTTTCTTTTTTCAAACCGTGACGCCTGTCGTTTCCAACTACGCTGTGGTAAGAAAAGCTCTCAGGGGTTTCCAGCAATTCACCCAATTATGCTCACTAGCCGTTACCAGCTAGGACGACTGTGCTTGTTGCTGCTTAGGCAGCTAAAGCATAATCTACATCACGGATGCGTGATTCCGCAGCTGTTAGGTTTTCAGATGATGTGCTTAGGTTGTTAACTCGGTGTTCTAGTCTGTTTTGTTTTGAACCTAAGTTGGAACGCTCATCCGAAACTTTTTTTAGAGCTGACTCAAGGTTAGTGATTGCAGTGTTAGCGTTATCTCGAGTAGTCAAGTCATCATTATTTATTCCTAAACCACTTGCACTCATGTCACCAATACTTAAACTCATTGTATCTCCATTATTTGCACCAGTTTGGAATGTAACAGAGCCATTACCCTCAACAACAATTGCTTCAGTATCAAGGCTAGCTGCTACAAAGCTACTGTCTGTTTGAATAGTTATATCAAACTTATCAATTTTTAATGTTTGTGCTCCATCTTTCATAGTTCCACCAGCAATTGTTTCACTGTTTCCATCACCATCTGTAATGGTAAAATCTGTTCCATCATCAGTAATTGTGTATGTTCCAGTAGCACCACTTCCAGAGATAGAAGTTACACCTGCAACTGCTAAAGCGGTTGAGGTTGATGGATCCGTACTTACAGCATTACCAAAAGTTCCGTCTAACAAAGTCATTTTATTGAATTTTGTTTGGGATGCAGTATCAGTGATTTCAGTTTTTAGTTGCTGAAATTCTGAATCTATTTGTTTTCGATCTTCGTTCGTATACGTATCCGAAGAAGCTTGAACTGCTAATTCGCGCATTCTTTGAACCATAGATTGTGTTTCTGTTAATGCTCCTTCTGCTGTTTGAATTAATGAAATTCCATCTTGAGCATTACGAGAAGCTTGATCCAATCCGCGAATCTGCCCGCGCATTTTCTCAGAAATTGCAAGACCAGCTGCATCATCAGCTGCACTGTTAATACGTAAGCCTGATGATAATTTCTCCATTGATTTGGCTTGAGCGTTGTTAGCGCTGTTAAGTTTTCCGTACGTGTTTAAAGCTGTAATGTTGTGATTAATTCTCATTTTCCTTACCTCCGTATAATGGTTTTACTTCTTGATTTACATCCTTGTATTCAAGAAGTATCCCAGTCTTGGCTGGGATGATAGTAAACGAACATCCTCCGTTTGAGAAATATGTTCATACTATATATCGACTGAGAGAAGAGGTTTTTTATACCTTCTATTAATTTATTTAATGAAAAGTTTGTGCATATATAAAAAGAAGAACCAGTTCTCTATATGAACTGGTTTTTAGTATTAATGAGTAGCTCCGCCTGAAACTAAAATGTCATCTTCCGTTACAATTGTGGTTTTTACGATAGAAAGCAATCCCTGCACAATCAAATCCAGCGACATACTAGCTTTCCCCGGATGATTCACGGCCTGTTCAGGAAGGTAAGGAATATGGACAAATCCCCCTTTAATACAACAGTTTTGAATCATGTTCATGAGCCCGTAAAACACGTGGTTACAGACAAACGTTCCAGCGGTTTGAGAAACACTGCTTGGAATGCCAGCTTGGCGCAGGTTTTCGACAGCGGCTTTAATTGGCAGTGTCGAAAAGTATGCGGCAGGTCCGTTTTGGATAATAGGACGATCAATAGGCTGCTGGCCGATGTTGTCAGGAATTCGCGCGTCGTCTACGTTAATAGCAACGCGTTCGATCGTAATTTCTTCCCGGCCGCCTGCTTGTCCAACGCAAATGACAATAGAAGGGCTGATTTCTTCTATATACGTATGAAGCTTTGCGATTGATTCACCAAACACAGTAGGAAGAGGCTTAGCGATAATGTGATAGCCTTCAACAGCTACGCCGTCTAAAGCTTTTACCGCTTCTAAGGACGGGTTAATACTTTCACCTTCAAATGGTTCAAATCCAGCTAGTAATACAGTTGTCATTCTATTACTCTCCTTTAAAAGTGATATACAAGGTAGTACATTAATAACGTATTAACAACAAAAACGGATAGCGCAATCGGTACTTGAGCTTTAATCACGGCGTTTTTGTCTTTTAATTCAAGCAGCATGGCAGGTACGATGTTAAAGTTGGCTGCCATTGGCGTAAGAAGCGTGCCGCAGTACCCAGCAAACATGCCGAGCGCTGCCATAATGGCTGGATTTCCCCCGTGCATGTGTACAATCAGCGGAAGTCCAATACCTCCAGTAATAACGGCAAACGCCGCGAAGGCATTTCCCATAACAATCGTAAATAGCAGCATCCCCAAGCAGTAAGCAAGCACAGCAACAAACGCATAGTTAGTCGGAAGAATGTCACTTACAATATCTGATACTACTGTTCCAACGCCTGATTTTGAAAAGATGCCGCCAAGCGCTGCGAGCATTTGCGGTAAAATAACTGCCCAGCCAACTGCTTGAAGCAAGCGGCTTCCTTCTTTAACAGGCACGTCCATTTTTGCTTTGGTGACGCCCAATGAAGCGATAAATGCAATGACGGCTGCGATTGCCAGTGAAATTAAAGTGACTTTTTCTGGGTCAATCAATGCCCAGTTTCCAAACTTAATTTTGCCAAAAAGAAGGGTGCCGATAATCGTAAAAATAGGAATAAATAAAGCCGGTAAAAAGATTTTGTTTTTTAACCTTTGCGCGTGGGCTACTCGTTCTTCAGCAGGTGTTTCCGCTTCATTCGATTTAGTCACGCGGTTAAATGAAGCAAGCAGCACCATAATAATGACTAAACACCCTACATAAAAAGGCGGAATTACGTTGCCAAATAAAAACGTAATGGAAAACAGCGCCCAGAATAGAGAAGATCCTAAACGGTTAGGATGGTTGTGGTCGCGTGCGATTCGAATCGCGATAAAAGCGACAATAATACCGAGTAAGTAGTAAATCGTATCAAGCGTCAGGATGCTTTTCATTTAACTCGCCTCCGTCTTGGAAGATGATGTTGGTTTGTGCTTCGTCATTTTTTTGTGAATTCTTCGGTCTAACTGACGGAAACGAATGGCACTGATCAGCAGCGCTGCGATAGCTGTTGGAATACCCCAAAGCGCCATATCCCAGACGTCAACGTGAATCCCTACAGAGTCAAAAAATCCTTTCATTAAAAGAATTCCACCCGTTGCAATAAAGATATCTTCTCCGAAAAACCAGCCCGTATTTTCAGCTGCCGCTGCGTGAGCGCGAATATCTTCTTTTACTTTAGGCGGAAGCTCTCCGTATTTGGCACGAGCTGCGCCTTCAGACATAGGTGCCACTAACGGACGCACGGATTGAGCATGTCCTCCGATATTTAAGCCAACTGCGGCTGAGACTTCACGGATAAAAAGATATATAAGTAAAACATTTCCAGAAGAAGCGTTTTTCGCTTTTTTGATCAATACTTCCGCTTGTTCCTTTAACCCGTATTTTTCTAATACGCCAAAGATAGGAAGAGTAAGTAAAATAGCCATAGACATATAGCGGTTATCTACAAAGAACTGTCCAAACATTGTGATTACTTCATGCAGTGACAAGCCTGATATAAGGCCCGTCACGATGCCTGCAACGGTTACCACAAGCAGTGTGTTTAAACGAAATAAAAACCCTACTGCCACTAGCAAAACCCCAATTAATTTCAACATAAAAATCCCCCTCCAGTATGTATAGACCGTGCTGAAAAGTCACCTCCATTGCTTTTCTAAAAAAACAAAGATGTTTTGAGTATAAACAATTCTGAAAATTAAAACAAGATGCTTAAGGCATAAAATAGTTTTATTGGTGAAACAAAATTATAGAAGGAAGATTTATATAATGTGCATGGACTCAGAAGTAAAAGAAAGAATTCTGCCAGGGAGTTTGGGTAGTAATTTTTTTAGTTGATCCGTTGAAAACACTTCTCCTAAAATACCAAAAATGGTGTATAATGCTAAAAGATGTGAATATAGAATTATATAGATTTAAACAAAATAAATCTATATGACTATATTTCAAACAATTTATTGAAGGGGGAAGGAGTATTTGAATTGTTCAAATTGCGGCCATTTTAATGATGGCGGGAAGTTTTGCGTGAAGTGCGGTCATAAATTACAAGAAGAGGCAGCTGTCAGCCAGGCGGCAGCTGCATCTGAATATCAGCCTCAGCCTCAACAGCCTAATCAGCGTGTCCGTCAGGCGAAAAAAGTGTCAAAATCATTTTTTAGTTATTTTGCAGAAGGAATTAAAAATCCAACAGCTACAGCACAAGCAGCAGGCGAAAGCCAATTCGTTAATGCTCTTATCACAGTCATTCTTTATGCTCTTAGTATACCTATTATGCTGTATGTAGGCTGGAAGCTATTGTTGATTCAATTTGTTCGAAGCATGTTCAAGCTGCCTATTATTAGTGAAGAGCTGGCTCCATCTGACATGGAGGATTTTAATACAGGCGCTGATTTGATAAAAGCTACAGATATCAACAGCATCATCCACTTCAACTTTACAGATTTTGTCTTTAAACAAGGTATTTTCATTTTTATTGGACTGGCAGTTATTATCGGAGCAACATATGTTGCATCAAAGTTTGGAAAGATAGACGTTTCTTTTAAAGAATTTTTCTCACGCTTTGGCACGTTTTTAATTATTCCAACAGCTCTTCTTTTAATTGGACTTGTGCTTGCATTTCTCCATGTTGAATATTTCTCTTATTTTATGAATTTTGGTTTGCTGAGCATTTTCCTTGTGGTTCCATTTACCATTGCTAGCTTTAAGCAAAGCGGAACAAATGGGCTTGATCATATCTATAGCACTCTTATTGTATATGTAGTCATTACGATTGTGCTGACGTTTATTGCGAATGGTTTAGGAGAAGAAGCCAAAACCATTATTACAAGAATGGGAAACAGCAGTGAATTAAATGATCTATTTTAAGTCGACAAAAAGCATCGTGTACAGCGGTGCTTTTTCATACCATTATAAAAAAGGAGTGTAGAAATTGGGATATTGTAAAGAGTGTGGCCATCAGTTAACAAATGAGCATCAATTTTGTCCAGAGTGTGGACATCCCGTCGAAAGGAAAACGGCTTCTAATAAAGGAGCAGCATCACAGCGTTACGCAGAATCGGCATCATCTTCAGCAGAGGAGAGACGCGAATCAGTAAAGCCTTCAAATAAAAAAACAAAGGTTATAGCCATTTCAGTTATAGCAGCAGCTGCTGTACTTGGCGGTGCTTATTACGGAATAGATAAAACAATGATGGCGCCTAAAGCAGTGTCAGAAAAATTTATTGCTTCAGTAAAGGGCAATGATGTTGATAAAGTAAAACAATATGTAAATGATGGTCAAATTCAATTAGAAGCTAACGATGAGCAAACAAAATCATTTGTTACATATTTGCATGAAAATCCGGATGTAATGAAATCAATCTCTGAAGGGTTAGCGGCAGATAGCAGAGCGCTTGAAGCAGGAGTTCCAAGGGAAGATCACTCTTCATATGCTAAGTTAGAACAAGACGGAAAGAAGTGGGGAATCTTTGATCACTACACGGTCCAAGTAAACCCTGTATATGCAAAAGCTCAGTCTACAGAAGATGCGACAGCAGTATATATTGACGGTCAAAAAGCTGGAACGGTAAGCAGTGACTCTTCTAAAAAGATTGGACCATTTTTACCTGGTACACATACATTAAAAGGTGAAGTGCAAAATGATTACGGAAAAGTTGAAAACGAACAAGAGATTGAAGCCGCCAGCGGAGAAGATGTAAATGTAGAGTTTGATTGGTCAGATCATGCAGTATACATCTCTTCAGATTATGATGATGCGACGCTGTTCGTTAATGGTAAAGACACAAAAACGAAAATTAGCGATATTGATTATTTAGGTCCGCTGCCAATGGACGGTTCAGTAAAACTATATGCAAAACGCGGAGAAAAGAAAACGGAAGAAGTATCAATTAAAAAAGGCATGGAAGATGTTGCGCTTAATTTTGATGAAGAAAATATGACAGAAGCTACGGCAAAAGCATCGGCTCCTTCTAAGAATCAAGAACCAACGGACAAAGGTTCTGAAGCCAATTCTGGAGTATCTACTAGTGAAGTTTCTAGTTTTATTGAACAATATATGTACGCTACAATTTCCTCAATTAACAGTGGAGACTTCTCTATTGCAGCGCCTTATATCGATACTAACGGACCAAAATACAAGGAACAAAAAGATTATACAGCTTACCTAATCAAAAAAGGTATAACAGAGGATTTATTAAGCTTTAACGTCAATAGAGTAACAAAACTCGATGATTCTATGTATAAAGTATATACAACAGAAGAGTATGATATTTCGTACGGAGACAGCTCTGTTAAATATAAAAAATTCAACAGTGTTCATAAAGTAAAAGAGTTATCTGATGGAAGTTTGGGAGTTTATCAGCTTATTAGTTCAACGGAAGTAAAGTAAAAGCTGATAAATAGACCCTGGAAAAGCAAAAAACGTAGTAGGAAATAACAAATAAAAAAAGACGTCTTCTATCAGAAGACGTCTTTTTTATGTATGAGTCCAATTTTACACCCAATACCTGGGATACTGCCGATCTTGAAATAAATTGTTATACACGGTAGAAATCAATACAACTACACACGCACAAATCATAATAATACCTAAGTATCCCCAGCCTGCTTGAGTGTTAATGGCAACAATCGCGCTAGCCGCAGCAGGAGGATGAACGGTTTTGGTAAGAATCATTAAAATAAGAACAAACGCAAGGACAATCGCTATGGTGATAAGACTTCGATGAAATAAACTCCAGATAATAAGTGCAGAAACCGTTGCTAGTAAGTGCCCTCCAAGCACGTGGCGCGGCTGTGATAAAGGCCCTTTATGAGCACCGAAGACAAGTACACAGGTTGCGCCAATCGGAGCAAGAGCCATTGGATAACCAAGCGCTAGTGCAATCGCGCTGCTGATGATAATCGCAATTAATCCTCCGATAGAAGAAACGACTGCATCTCTATAATTGATTTTCGGTTCTTCTTTTAATTCTCCTTTCATCTTTTTCGTATAAGAGCTTAAGTAAGACAGAAAGGGGCTTTTGCTTTGAGAAAAACTTTTTTCAAATTCCATTTCTTATTTCCTTTCTTTTGTGTAAAAGTTATATGTCAAGTTGTATGTCAGAACATCTGCTATAATAAGTTAGTTTATAAGAAAAGAAGGATTACTGAAAGAGGAAAAACGACTTTTTTTAGTGGGAATTCTTTTTATGAACCAAAAAAGGCGTGATAGAAAGGAAAAGGGTCTCTATGTGCAGTGAGGGCAAGAGAAATGTATAATAGATCTAGAGGTGACTAATTATGTATCTAGTAGACTACCATCATCACACGAACAATTCATTTGACTCACAGGCAGTCATGAAAGAAGTGTGCGAACAAGCTGTAAAAAACGGCATAAACGAAATTTGTTTTACCGAGCACTTTTCATTAAATCCATTAGCGCCAACGTACGGTCATATGGATTTCGATAAATATGAACGAGAACTAGCGGAATGCAGAGATCAATTCCAAGACCAGCTAGTGATTAAAAAAGGAATTGAAATTTGTGAGCCGCATTATTTAAAAGAGAAGTATCAAGAAACGATGAAGCAAGAGAACTTTGATTTTATTTTAGGTTCGGTGCATAACATTAATAACATCAAGCTTCGTAAACATTTAGAACTCAACGACAAAGAAGCGATTTACCGCGCTTATTTTAGTGAAATGTATAAGTTAGTAAGCGACGCAGATATTGATGTATTGGCGCATTTAGATTTAATGAAGCGTTATGCGTTTGAGCAATATGGTATTTACGACTTTCATCAATTCAAAGATATTCTTGCGGATATTTTGAAAAAAGCAATTGATCGTAGTATTGGAATTGAAATTAATACTTCAGGTATAAGAGGGAAGCTGGGCGAAGCATTGCCGGCACTTGAAGTTGTTAGATTGTACCGCGATTTAGGCGGAGAAATCTTAACGATCGGATCTGATTCACACTTTGCCGAAACCGTAGGAGCACATATGAAAGAAGCGGTTGAAATGGCGAAACAGTGTGGATTTACGGAGATTTATACATTTGATGAGCGTCAGCCAAAAGGAATTCGTATTTAATAAAAGTGGAGTTTACTTTATTCTAGAATAAATAATAACTGTAAAAAGCACGCTCAAATTAGAGCGCGCTTTTTTAATTTAGTTTTGCTTAAGCTCCGATAAAAATTTCCGGACTTCTTCGATGGTCAGACCCAGCTTGCGGGCTGATTCCATAAGACTTACCCACTCTTGATCGATTGACAGTATATTTTCTTTTTTCATTACGATTCATCCACCCTTTGCCAGGGAACTCAGCTATCATAGCCAAAAGCGGCCTTAGACCTGAAGCTTTGCGTCACTATTTTTCAATAGTTTTGCCCTTATCTGGATAATTTGTAATAGTATTCTTAGTATACAGTTATTTTACAAGATAATATTTGTAAAAGGTGTCGAAATAGGTCGATTATAACAAAAAAATTAAACGTTCGTGAATGGATCTATCAGTTCGTTTTTCGGAACTTTAAATAATACTGAAATTCAATAAATTCTTCTTTGGTCATGCCATCTCGAATGGCTTGTTCAATTAAATAAAGCCACTCTTGATTGAGACTTGGCTTTGAAGTTAGAGGTGGACAGCTGATGTCTCCTTCAATTAATTCATCAATCGTTGTATGAAGAGAAGAAGCGATTTTATCAAGCATTTGAAGAGAAGGGTTATTATTTAATCCTTTTTCTAAATGAGATAAATATGATTTTGAAATATTAGCTTCTTCAGCTAAGCGTGTAATAGAATAACCTTGTTTTAATCGCAAATTCTTAATCTTTTCTCCTATCACTTCAGTTCATCCTCTTTTATTAGTTATTTTTGTTCATTATAACGCATAAAAAGAAATCGTGATCGTTTTTTTATTAAAAATGTTCTTTATAAAGAATATTTTGAGGTTTTTTTACGGGACACATAAACCAATTCATCCACAGTTCATACAATTCATGCACAATAAAAGTAGAAAAATATAGAACAGGAGAGAGAAACATGATGTGGAAAACGGAATGGAGTAAATGGAACACTCATAAAGAATTGCCAAGCGAATTAAAAAAACAAATGAATGGCACGAGCGAAAGTGAACAAGAAGATGCTTTTTATAAACAGCTCGAGTTTGGCACCGGTGGCATGAGAGGTGAACTCGGTGCGGGGCCCAATCGTATGAATATCTTTACCGTTTGAAAAGTCACGGCTGGACTTGCCAATTATATTGAAGAAAACGGAGCGGAAGCCAAAAAAAGAGGAGTGGTCATTGCGTATGATTCCCGCCATTGGTCGAAAGAATTTGCTTTAGAAGCAGCCAAAACACTGGGAGCATACGGAATTAAAAGCTATGTATTTCAGGAACTACGCCCAACGCCAGAATTATCGTTTGCCGTTAGTTATCTTCGTATTTATGCTGGCATTATAATTATCGGGAGCATCCTCCCGCAGAAATAGCGGATGCACCAGTCGAGAAAATAGAAGACTATCAAACTGGAATAAGAACCAACTTACTCACCGTTCAGCAAGAAAATATAGACTTGCTTTCATCCAACGTACTCAAATTTTGGCTACAAGACAGCTCTTAGTTTGAAATTCGTCTGTTCGGTACAGAGCCAAAAGTGAAGTTTTATTTTGGAGTTAGGCAAGAAACGGAAAGTGAAAGTGAAAAGAGATTAAAAGAAGTAGAAACAAACGTCATTAATAGGATCGAAAGTATTGTGTATTAAAAGGGAAAAGATGTGCTGATTGCTTCAGCGCGTTTTGTATGCCAATAAAAATTCACAAGCGTACTATGGATAGAACAAGCCCCATGACCGATAGAAAGCAGGAGAATACATCAGCGAAAAGGGGAAATGTTATGGGGGCATTACGAAATCTGAGTATCTATCGAAAGCTGCTAGTCATGGTTATAATTTCAACAATTTCACTTATTGCGGTCGCCGTGATCAGCTATTTTTACACACAGCGAATTGCTGACAGCTCGGAGTCTATGTACAATGACCGCCTGCAGCCAATCAGGCAGTTAGGGCAAATTCGTACGAATAACCGAGCAATCGATGCCAATACGCTTGAAATGATTTTATCGAAAGATGAAAACTATCAGCGTAAGCGTCTCGATGAAATTCAAGAAAAAGAAGCTGAAAATAACAAGCTTATCGAACAGTATAAAAAGACATTTTTGCTAGATAGTGAAAAAGAAAAACTGGCTCTATACGAAGAAAATATAGGTAACTTAACACAAGCAAGAAGTGAAGCCATACAGCTTGCTCAAGATGAAAAAGGAGACGAAGCCTATAACGTTTTTTCTAAACAAATCGTCACCCTGCGTACAACCATAAACAACACGCTAGATGATCTTCAGACGATAAATAATAACGAAGCAAAAAGCATTTACCAAAAAAATAAGCAAAGCGCAAAATCAGCGGTTACTACTCTTTTACTCGTCAGCGCGTTGGTCATCCTACTTACAATAGGGATTGGACTTCTGATTGCACGCATGATTACAAAGCCTTTAAACAATATTAAAAACCTTATGGAAACAGCAAAAGACGGGGATTTTCAAGTGAAAGGCACCTACGAATCCAACGATGAAATTGGCTCCCTTACCGCTTCATTTAATAAAATGATTGGCGGATTAAAAGAAATGATTATGTCCGTTGGAAACATTTCATCAACGGTTGCCGCTTCTTCAGAAGAACTAAGCGCGAGCGCAGAACAAAACAACAGTGCGATTGAACATATTTCAAGCATCACTGAAAAACTAGCCTCAGGATCCAACCATCAAGTGAATCAAATTCAAGAAAGCTCCACCATTATTCACCGCATTACGAACCAAACATCAGAAGTTGTTGAAAACGTCGAGCAAATCACTAAGCGAGCACTCGACACGGCTGCGATCTCAAATAGCGGAACAGCGACCGTTGAAACAGCAGCCAAACAAATGAAATCAATCAACGAAAATGTCACTGAACTCTCATCTGTTTTTCAAGGACTTAGCGAACACTCAGTGAAAATTAGTCAAATTAACGATGTTATTACAACCATTGCAGATCAAACGAATCTGCTTGCTTTAAACGCAGCTATTGAAGCCGCAAGAGCAGGAGATCACGGAAAAGGCTTTGCTGTTGTGGCAAGTGAAGTACGAAAACTAGCAGAAGGCTCATCCAACTCAGCTCATCAAATTAAAGATCTGGTTGCACTCATTCAAAGCGAAACAGCTCGAACGTTGCAGTCGATGACAACCACAACCAAAGAAGTAAAAGAAGGCCTAGCAGTAGTGGAACAAGCGGGTACATCATTTATGCAAATTAACGAAGCTGTACAGCATGTAGTGGACCAAATTAAACAAATCGGGAGCGCTATTCATAATCTAGCTATAGATACGCTCGAAGTCCAGCAGGCGATTCACGAAGTCAATGGAATTGCTGAAGAAGCGGCAGCGGGCGCGCAAAACGTATCTGCTACAACGGAAGAACAGCTTGCTTCCATGGAGGAAATTGCTTCATCGGCAATGGATTTAGCAAATATGTCAGAGGAACTACAAGAGTTGATTGCGAGATTTAAAATATGAGAAAAAGCATGGAGCGCTTTGATATGCTCCATGCTTTTTGCATGAGAATTATTTAAGCTGCGAAGTACTCCTTACCGTAGTTCTGTGCTCTTTCTTCAACAGTGAAGTTGCAAAGAATTGATATACCCGTTATTAAAAGAAGGTGATAAGATTTAACTAACAAGAAAACGTTTACAAAAATAAAAACAAGTACACGTTACAATCCATGATTTATAAAAAAGGGGTTTGTAGAAATGGAGATGTTAACAACACGACAAAAGAAGTTATTACAGTTAATTATTAGCGAAGAAGAGTACAAAACGATTGATTTCTATTCTCAGAAAATGAAAGTTTCAGAGCGAACGGTGCATAATGATTTAAAGCTAGTTTCTGGCTATTTATCAAAAGGAAGCGCCACTCTTCATAAAAAACCTGGAGTAGGAATTAAAATCAAGGCCAAACCAGATTATAAACTCATGCTGTTAAATGATTTAGATCTAAAGAAAGAAGAAATTGATCCTCTATCAACTAAAATAAGAAAGATGAAAATTATACTGCAGCTGTTATATGCAAATCAGTCGACTTCTCTTCAAAAGTTATCAGAAGAATTTATGGTAAGTAAAACATCGATTGTAAAAGACTTAGAGAAAGTAAAAGAATGGTTAAAGCCCTATGGCTTACTTTTAGTAAAAAACCACGAAGGCACAAGGGTAAAAGGAAATGAAGAAAGTACCCGAAGAGCAATTGCAGGTATTACAAATGAACTTCTAAATTTAAATTATCAGCAGGATTACGATATTCAATCCAGCAGCAGGCTGGATGCCGCGACTTTCTCAGGACTATCCAACTTGTTTGAAGACCTTGAAGTCACACAAGTAGAACACATCATTGAGCGTGCAGAGAAAAAGCTTCAGTATCGCATCAGTCATACGTATTTTCTGAATTTAGTTACACACATTTTAATTTTAATTAAGCGTGTTCGCTCTCATCAGCGTATAGCAGCTGTTAATGAGCCAGAGTTGCATCATCAAACGGATTACGTTTTGAAAATGTATACCATTGCTAAAGAGGTAAGTGAAGAAATATCTGAATGTTTCGATATCAGTATCCCGGAAAATGAAATCCACTATATAAAGCAGTATTTATTGTGTTCGGGGATGGAAAAAGATATTTCACCAAGTAATGTTGAACTATTTGTACACCACGCGGATAGTTCGTTAAAAGAGTTAGTAGACGAGATGGTTCAAACTTCGACCAAGGTAATGAATCTGAATCTGCAAGGTGACAAAGAGCTGTATACAGGTCTGCTCATGCATATTAAACCGATGGTTAACCGCTTGAAATATCAAATTAACATCAAAAACCCGCTTCTAGAAGAAATCAAACATCAGTATTCCGCAACATTTGGCATGACGTGGCTTGTTTGTTCCATCATCGAAAGAAAATTGAATGTAAAAGTAAATGAAGATGAAATTGGATATGTAACGCTTCATTTTCAAGCAGCAATTGAAAGATGCGTAGGGCTAAAAAGAGCTATTGTCGTCTGCCCCGGAGGTATTGGCACATCTCAGCTAATTGCAAATCGAATCAAGCGGCTTATTCCGCAGCTAGAAATAGCTGAAGTCATATCCTTAGGCAGATTATCTCACTTTGATTTAAGCAATATTGATTTTATTATTTCAACCGTTCCTTTACATATTGAAGTGAAGCCGGTCATTACAATCTCTTCGCTCGTAAGTGAAGTGGACATTAAAAATATTAATAACTTTTTTTGGGAAGATACATTTTCGAAAAAAGAAGCAAGTATAACATGTACCAATTTATTTAAAATGCTAGATCCGCAGTTGATTTTTCCTCAGGTGGATTTTACAGATAAAGAACAGCTAATTGATTACTTATGTCATCAGCTTCAAAGCAAAGGATACGTGAAGGAAGGTTTTAAGCAATCAGTTGTTCAACGTGAAAACATAGCTTCTACTTCACTTGGAAATTCAGTAGCGATTCCTCACGGAGAAGATCAGTACGTAGAGCGTTCTAAAATTATTATTGCCACGTGCTCAAATGCGTTGGACTGGGAAGAAGGAGAAGTGAAAATTATCTTTCTACTTGCTTTAAAATTTGGTGAACAAATTGTTGTCAAAGATATACTTACAGATCTGTACAGTATCTTTGATTCTGAGAATACCCTTACTAGATTAACAGAATGTACAACGGCAGAAGAAGTAATGATGCTGTTGGGAGAGGGGACGTAATGGTTATTAGTGAAAGCTTAGTAGCACTTGATTTAAAATCCAAAGATAAATTAGACATCATTAAAGAGCTCGGACATTTAGCTTATTCGTCTGGGAAAATCAAATCAATCGATAAGTATATTGATAGCGTCTTAAAAAGAGAGGAAGAGTTCTCTACGGCTATTGGATATTCAATAGCTATCCCGCACGGAAAGTCTGATCAAGTAGTCGAGCCATTCATTGTATTTGGGAGAGTAAGCGAGCAAGTTGAATGGGATGAAGACGAAGATAAAGAAGTGAAATTGATTTTCTTAATAGGCGTTCCTTTAGCTCAAAGCGGGGATGTCCATTTGAAAATTTTAGCTAATATTAGCCGGGAGCTTATGGATGAAGAATTCCGCGAAGAGTTAATTCACGCTCCTGGTGTAAGAGAAGTATGTTCAACACTTAAAGCAATAGCACTATAAAATTTGAGGAGGAATAAACATGAATATTGTAGGAATTACAGCTTGTCCAACAGGAATTGCACACACATATATGGCTCAATCTGCTTTAGAAAAGGCTGGAAAGAAATTAGGACATAAGGTGATGATTGAAACGCAAGGAGCAATGGGCATTGAAAATGAACTAAAGAAAAAACAGATTGACTCAGCGGATGTTGTTATTTTAGCTGTAGGCTGTGCCATTGAAAGAGAAGAAAGATTTAACGGCAAAAAAATATTAAAAGTAGGAGTAGCAGAAGCCATTTCCAATCCTCAGAAAGTACTGGAACAAGCAGAAAAGCTTATGACGCAAGAAGTATAAAAGGAAGCGGGAGAGTGGTGCTATGAAAGAGTTTTTTAAGATCTTAAAAAATCATTTAATGACGGGTGTTTCCTACATGATTCCAGCGGTTGTAGTGGGAGGTATTTGCATAGCAGCTGCGTTAGCTACAGGAACACCTGGAGAAAATGGAATGGAAGTCACCAACCCTTTAATGAATAACATCTTAAGTATTGGTACAGCTGGATTTACAATGATGGTTCCGGTTTTAGCAGGCTATATCGCTTACTCGATTGCGGGTAAGCCTGGCCTTGTACCGGGGATGATTGTTGGCTATATTGCGAACACACCGATTGGTGACAGTGAAGTAAAAGCAGGATTTCTCGGAGCAATTGTTTTAGGATTTTTAGCCGGCTGTTTTGTTCAGTGGGTAAAAACCTGGAGAGTGCCGACTATGCTTCGGCCAATTATGCCTATTTTTATCATTCCGATTACTAGTTCACTCGTAATTGGTTTAGGATACATCTATTTATTAGCCAAGCCGATTGGGTATTTTATGACAGCTATGACGGAAACATTAAAACAAATGAATGGATCAAGTTTGGTTTTATTAGCGGTTATCTTAGGATGTATGATTGCATTTGATATGGGAGGCCCTATTAATAAAGTAGCCTGCATGTTTGCCTTTGGAATGATGGCAGAAGGCGTGTATACCATTATGGGGATTATAGCAATAGCGATTTGTACTCCTCCTCTTGGTTTAGGACTGGCTACCTTATTAAGCAAGAAAAAATACAACGATCAAGAAAGACAAGCGGGAAAAGCAGCTCTTGCCATGGGGATGATAGGTATTACAGAAGGAGCCATTCCGTTTGCCGCAGCCGATCCTTTTCGAGTGCTGCCTTCTATCATGGTAGGGTCTGCCACAGGAGCCGTCATTGGCGCCCTTGCTAAAGTAACTGATCATGCTCCTCATGGAGGACCGATTGTATTATTGGTTGTCGATCATAAGCTTTGGTATATAGGAGCTATTTTAGCAGGAACAGTCGTAACAGCCGTCATGGTTAATGCTTTAAAGAAAGATGTAACAAAAGAAGTGCCTGAAGAAGAACCGATGGATCAACAAAGTATCAGCGTCTAAAAGTCAATAGCAATCCCTCGAATGAACAATATGTGTATACATATTGTTCGTTCCATTTTAAAGGGGTGTTAACTATAAAAGGAGGAAGTATCATGCAAAAAGTAAACATTAATGAAGTGGTAAAAGTAATGCTCAACATGCAAGACAAAGGGGAGGCGGTTACGCTTCTGGGAATTGGACCAATGTCTAAAACGTTATTAAAAGCTTGTTTTGAATTAGGAAAAGAAAAAGATTTTCCG
The DNA here is from genome assembly GCF_058323215.1 of Priestia sp. USM5. Lineage (NCBI taxonomy): Bacteria > Bacillati > Bacillota > Bacilli > Caryophanales > Bacillaceae > Priestia > Priestia sp. USM5. Next base: position 3,539,933 of record NZ_JBSGKN010000001.1, on the reverse strand, counting down.
CTATTATTTATCGCTAGCCGCAACCAAGTAGATGCAGCAGAACTAGGCGGAGGCTACGTGTGTAACTGGAATCAAAGAACGTTTACTCAAACAATTGCTGAAACCGCAGCTGAAACAGCGTTTGACGGCTTGTATTACACGTGCCGAGATCACGGAGGCCCGTGGCAGCGAGACAACGAAAGAAATGAGCATTTAGAAGAAGAGCTGGCAATGCAGTTAGGTAAGCAGTCATACTTAGAAGATTTAATTAACGGGTTTGATTTGCTTCATATTGATCCAACAAAAGATCCTTATGAAATGGGAAAAGTTGTTCCGATGGAAAGTGTGCTGAGTCGTACAATTGAATTAATTCAGTACTGTGAAAGTGAACGAAAACGATTGGGATTAGCTGAAATTGGCTACGAAGTAGGAACAGAAGAGACAAACGGGGGGTTAACTTCAAGAGAAACCTACGAAACGTTCATTCAAACATTAAACAGCGAGCTGGAAAAACGACAATTGCCTACTCCAACCTTTATCGTAGGTCAAACAGGAACGCTTGTAAAAATGACAGAAAATGTAGGAACCTTTAATTCTAAAAATGCTCAAGAGCTAGCAAGCATCGCCAAACAGTATGGAGTAGGTCTGAAAGAGCACAACGGAGATTATATCGACGATCATATTTTGCTGCAGCATTTGCCGCTTGGCATCACCGCCACAAACGTTGCTCCACAGTTCGGAACGGAAGAAACGCGTGCGTACATCGAATTAGCAAAAGTAGAAGATCAGCTTGCTCGAGATGGACTCATTGAACATCAATCAAATGTTGAATACGTCTTAACGCTTCAAGCGATTAAAAGTGAAAGATGGAGAAAGTGGATGGTAGGGGATCAGCGCGAGCTGCAAATCGAAGATATCCTCCAGCAAAAAGAACTTACTGACAAAATTTTAGATATTGCCGGTCACTATGCATTTAACCATGAAGAAGTAAAAGCTGAAATTCAAACGTTATTTCATAATTTACGACAGTGCAATATTGACGGAGAACGCTTTGTTATTAATCGAATCAAACGTTCTTTAAATCAATACGTGGAGTGTTTTAACCTGGAAGGAAGTACTACTAAGATCTTAAAAGAGATTGGTGTAGAGGTATAAACTATAAAAGGCCGTTGATATTTATCTCAACGGCCTTTTATAGTTAGAATATTTAAAATAAATAAAACTTTAGTATTACTAAAATCCAATTATTTTTATATTATAGATTTGTTAGTTACATATGCCTAGAGGGAGGGAAGTAATGGTTTTGCACGGAAATTAAAAATAAAGGGGATATCTATGAAAAAAATAATGAAGAAGAGTGTATGGGGATTATTCATTTTATTAGTAGGAGCTGTAATTTTTCCACTCAATCAATCAGCTTATGCTGAAGCTTCAAAACCAAAGCTTATTTATGAAATAGAAAAAGGTCAAAATTATAACGTAATAGATGCGTGGGATAATGGAGGAGTACTTTATCAAAAGCAGCAAGAGAACTATAGTGATGATCAAGAGTTTGGCGTCATTATTAATGGACAGAAAAAATGGAGTATCAAATCTTTAACGTTATTTTATATTGGAGATACAAAAGATAGCTTATATTTTTATAAGAGAAACGATAATAACTCCAAACAGCTTTATATTATAAGCAAGACAACGTGGAAACAAGAAACGGTTAATATACCAGAACTTGTGTTAAGCAAAAGCGTTATCGCTCCAAATGGCATGATTTATATGGCAGGAGGAGAGCCTGAAGAAAAAAACTTCCTTTATGCCTTTGATTCAAAAGGGAAACTAAAGTGGCATAATGAATTTGTTGCTATAGGAATTACTGAATTGCTAGTGGACAAAAGCAGCAACCTGTATGCTAACGGTATAGAAGGTGTAACGGTATTTGATCCTTCTGGAAAAGTGAAATGGAAGAAATCTGGAGGTTCTGTGTTTGCAACAGATCCACAAAATAATATGATCTATTTTCAGGAAGGGTACCCGTCAAACTTATACGGTTTAAATGCAAACGGCTCTACAAAATGGACAAAGAAAATGACTGTGGATGTGTGGCCAGCACCTACTTATGATTCTACTAATAAAAATCTTTTAGTAGCAGATAACGAAGCAGGTATTTTATACAGCTATGATGGAGTAACAGGACAAGCAAAGTGGAACGTAAAAAGTGATGCTCCTTTTCCAGTAGGAATGGGTGATTATCGACCTTCCGCTACCCCTGTTATAGAAACAGGGAAAAGTGGAACAACTTATTATTCGGCTCACCGAGGCGATTATGCACCAAAGGAAACATATATTAAAGCCATTAGCAAAGAAGGAAAAGTAAAGTGGACATTGAAGACAAATGAATTAGTTTCGATCAAGGAATCTGTTAATCAAAGTGTCTATCTAGCAGGAAAAACAACTCTAACGGCTGTACAGTCAAATGGTAAAAAAGCATGGGAGACACCAGGTGATTTTTCAAAAGTACAATTTATATCAACTGATAGTGGAGAAATCTATTATTCCCAAGGAGCTAAAGTTTATCAAATAAACGATAAAGCAGCGCCTGTTGTCCCAGCAGCACCAAAAGTGAATGCGGTAAGTGATCAAAATACAGCAGTAACAGGCACTACAGAAGCTAATGCCACGGTTTACGTAAAAGTTGGGAGTAAGACATTGGGAAGTGGCAAGGCAAATAGCAAAGGGGTATTCAGTATCAAGGTACCGAAGCAAAAAGCAGGTACCAAGCTATCGGTAACAGCTCAAAATGCAGCGAAGAATACTAGTACAGCAACGGTAGTGACGGTACAGGACAAAACAGCTCCATCCGCACCGAAAGTGAACAATTTGACTAGTAAATCAACTCACGTCATAGGCACAACTGAAGCTAACGCTACAATTGAAGTAAAAGTAGGTACTAAACTTATAGGAAGCGGAAAAGCCAATTCAAAAGGAAGCTTTGATGTAAGAATTCCAAAACAAAAGGCAGGAACCAAAGTAGATGTTTTTGCAAAAGATGCTGCCAAAAATCAAAGCAAAACGACTAAGGTAGTAAGTAAATAATCGTTTGAGATAAAAGCTGTCTCATAGGTCACTAAATGTGTCTTATGGAACAGTTTTTTTAGATAGATAAGAAAAGTTTATTGCCTAATGAAGGAAAATAAAGATAGTTTGGATATATTACAATTTATTTAAAACTATAGATTCACTGAAAGGTAAATCTTTTTATCTACTTTAAGTAAAAATAAGTAAATATATATACCAAAAGTATGTGTTTTGTTATAAAATAGTTTTGCTGCAAAATATTACATAAGGTCTTTGGTCTTATAACCTGAAGACAAAATTATATATTAATTGGAACGAGGGGATTTTATTGCCTAAAACTGCACCTGTACTTATTTTTTCAAATAATGATTATCCAGAGTTAATGAAATTCAAGATTTATGAAGGTTGCTATTTTATGCCTTCTAACGTAGCTGTACATACACAAGTGAAAAATGCTGACTATTTAATAGACAGCAGTGGTTCAGGAGTATACAGAAGTCAATTTATTATGAATCCAAACGACTGGGTTGCTGCTTTAGAAGAAGCCGGTCATCATATTTCAGGTGACTTTATCGGTCGAGATATGCGAGGTTCATTATGTGGATTTATCAGTAATAAATCTGCTCAAGAAAGTATGATTATCCCAGATCCTTTTGGAAGCGCTATTGTCTTCTATTACCGCTCGCGTTCAATTACTGTTTTCTCAACGGATATTGATTCAATTGTTAGCGTGTTAAGCAGTGTAGGTATTTCACTTCAAAAATCTATGGATTATTTAAATGAAGTTATTGGAACAGGGAATGGAGGCTTTTTTGAATCAAGCTACGAAGAGATTCAAGCGCTTAAACCTTTTGAATACGTAACTTCTACTAACAATAGTTTCTCGATCGATGAATATAGCTGGAAACAAGATTTCTTCTCAAGTGATAAGTCATATGAAGAGCAGCTTACGCTTGCTGTAGAAGAAATTAAAAATAACATAAAAGCGGTTAGCAACTATAAACGTGCAGCTCACAAAATTTCTCATTTAACAGGTGGGTTTGATTCGCGCTTAGTATTGGCTGGTATACTAGGTACGGATTCAGGGCAATCTTATCGTTTTTTTTGTTCGGGCCGCCCAAATATGCCGGATCGATATACGGCTGAACGACTATGTTCTGAATTTGGGTTAACAATGACAGAATACAATGGTTTTAATGCATTAAAGGCACCACAAACGTTAGAAGAACGATTTTTATGGCCATTGGACTTCTCCAGTGGCATTCTGGCTGCGTCTCCGCACCGTTTTTATGAGACGAACTCGAATATTGTGCTAAGCGGCGGTTACGGTGAATGCTTTAGATCATTTTTTGGTTCAAGGGCAGAGCTCGAGCAAATCCATGATGTAGATTCTCTAATGCCAACTTTATGGGGGAAAATCTTTTTTGATAAAGACACAGATAATGCTTTGCTGTCGGAAAAATTTAAAAAGCGGTTTTCCCAAAAGATTAAGCAATTCTTTAATGATTGCCGTGAAAATGGTCTTCGTGAAGATGCATATTTAGATTATATGTATCTCGTGATTCGAAACAGATATTACGTAGGAGTGACTTCTCACCGCTGGAGTAGTTTTGGGGCGCGGTTTGACCCGCTTTATACGCTAAACGGTATTAAGTGTGCGTTATCTGTTCCTCAGGAGATGCGTTCTGCAAATGTGGTTGGTATTGATCTGATGAATCGTTTATTTTCTGATTTATCGACTTTGCCTTTTGATCGAGAGATTTATACAGAAACGTATTCTAAGCTGCGCGGAAACGTGACAATGAGAGAGTTTAAAAGTGAAAGACGTCCGAAGTTTGCGCTAAGCGAGATGGTTAAGCCTGTTGAAGGTATGAAAGCTCCAAAGGCTCTGCCTGAACATATTGAAAGAGCTAAAAAGCTTAGAGCACCTCTTTGGCAAGTCGTTGAATTAGGTTCCGTGCAAGAAAAATGTTTGGAGTATCTATCAACAATGGAAACAAGAGAAATTGATGCGATGTTTAATCGTAAAATTCTATTTAGATTGCTGCGATCACCAAATTTAAGCAGCAGAGTTCATATTCGCAAAGTGTTTTCAGTGTATTCTATTCTCCTTTGGTATTTTGCCAAAAAAGAAACACTACAGCCTATTGGGTAAAAAGAACTTGTGCAAAGGAAGTCATTTAAATAATGGCTTCTTTTTTTTATGAAAAAATTCACTATGTAAAGTCACTAATATAAAAAGAATTATGAAAAGGTTTCATGACTAAAGTTGTGGTTATAAATAACTATAAGTTGGTATAATTAGCTGAAAAGTTTAAATTGAACGTATAAGAGGGGAGCTAATAACGCTAGAGATGTTAATTGGAGTCAACTAAATAGATAAAAAAGTATATTTTGATTCTGGGGGAAGAAAAATGACGAGAAAGATATTGACAGTTTGTTTGATTATGTGTTACTTGTTCTCTATTGGAAATTATGGAACGCCTGCAAAAGCACAGATTGCAGATGGAAGAATAGAAGACCTAATCTCCTTTACACTGGCAGAAAAAACGGTATTAATTCCTAACTATCAAACCATTACGATGAAATTTGATTCAAATAGTAGGATTCGCCAAGTATACGTTAACTATAAGATTCCTGCTGGAGGATACATGCAGGTTTCTCTGTTGAACAATGGAAATGGTGCGTACGAGGGAAGTATTGGAAGTTTTTTTAGTAAAGAAGGAGAATGGAAGGTTTCCTCTATATGGGTTGAGTATAACGATGGTCGTTTTAGCATGTATGATGACGTAGAAGAAGGAGGGTTCTATGAGTTAGACGAAGGGAATTTTAAGACCACGTCTTATCCCGATACTGCTGGGCCAGTTTTTAACGGAATTAATGCTAACAGTAAAAAAGTGAATTTATATGATTCAGTAAACGTTATTGTAAATGCTTATGATGAATATAGCGAAATAAAACGTGTGAATGTTGAGTACAAAATACCTCAAGGTGGGTATGTCTCTTTTGACGCTACCAACATAGGAAGTAATCAATTTAAGCTGCAGAATTTATATTTAGCTACATATGGATATATGGGACTAGGCCAGTTTGAATGTGTATCTGTCACGTTGATTGATAAATTTAATAACCAGACTTTTTTGTATGACTATGGAGATAATTTTCGAAATGCAGATTTAAACGGAGGAGATTTCACAGTAGCAGAGCGGGATGTCACTGCACCGTTTAAGCCAACTGTTTATGACATTGGAGATCAGGACTCCTTGGTGCAAGGCTTTGCAGAAGATTATGCAACGGTCACAGCAAGAATTGACGGAAATGTAATAGAAACTACACAAGCGCAGTCTGGTGGATGGTTTTATATGTATATTCCTCGTCAACAAGCAGGAACGAAAATAACGTTTACAGCTACAGATGAAGCTGGCAACGAAAGTGAGCAAACAGAAGTCACTGTTCAAGATCGAACGCCTCCATCTGCTCCTCAAGTATATACAGTAACAGATCAAGATACAGTTGTTGCTGGTACAGCAGAAGCAGGAGCTACTATTAGAGTCATAGGAGAAACAAATACTTATGAAGGAACGGTCGACAACCAAGGTTCATTCCAAGTGAATATAGATCGTCAAAGAAGTCTGTCTTCATTAGACGTAATAGCAATTGATGGTACAGGAAATCAAAGTGAACGAACAGTTGTGACGGTAAATGATAAAACAGCACCGCCTACACCGAGCGTTAATTCAGTCACTGATCGAGACACTACGGTTACTGGAACAGCAGAAGCCGGGTCATCTGTTAGTGTAAAAGCAGGAAGTACACAAATTGGCAACGGAGTAGCAAATGAAAATGGTAGTTTTACAGTTTCTATTGCGAAACAAAAAGCGGGAAGCAAACTTGCGGTAACAGCTAAAGATGCTTACGAAAATACGAGCGGAGAAGCTCAAGTTATTGTACGGGATAAAACCGCACCAGCAGTCCCAAAAGTAAATGCCGTTAGCGATTCTTCTACTGCCGTCACAGGAACAACCGAAAGCAATGCAACGGTTTATGTAAAAGCAGGCAGTAAAGTAGTGGGGAAGAGTAAAGCGACAAGCAAAGGTACGTTTAGCGTAAAAATTCCTAAACAAAAAGCGGGAATAAAATTAAGTATTGTTGTACAAGATACAGCTAATAACACGAGCAAAGCTGTAGAAATCATTGTACAAGACAAAACTGCACCTACAGCACCAGTTGTAAATTCTTTAACTGATCAAGGAGAAACAATAACAGGAACATCCGAGCCAAATGCTTTCATTACAGCAAAAATTGATAACAAAGTAATTGGCAGTGCAACATCAGATATAAAAGGTAACTTTTCCATCAAAATAGGAAAGCAGCTCGGAGGAGTAAAAATAAGTGTAACAGCTCGAGATAAAGCGGGAAATAGCAGTACAACAAGTGAAATAGTTATTGAAGACAAAACACCTCCTGTCTCTCCAAAAGTGAATTCTATAACTGATCAAGATGAGAGTTTAACAGGAACAGCTGAGCCTAACTCTCGTATCACAGCGAAAGTAGGAACAATAACAATTGGAACAGCTACGGCTAACGATAAAGGCAGCTTTTCTATACGGGTTAGAAAACAAAAAGCTGGAGCAAAAATCAGTCTATATGCAACAGATAAAGCAAATAACGTGAGCTCGACTGCTTATGTAAGTGTTACAGCTAAAAAGAAAGTGCCTTCTGCTCCAAAAGTTAACGAAATAGGAGACAATACTACGACTATTACGGGAACAGCAGAAAGTAATTCAACGGTTACGGCAAAAGTCGAAACGGTCGTTATCGGAAGCACTAAAGCAGGGAGTAACGGACAATTTTTAATGACGATTTCTAAGCAAAAAGCCGGAACAAAAATAGCTGTGAATGCCAAAAATAGTACGGGAGAAAGTGCACCTACAACAGTTGTGGTTAAAGATAAAACAGCACCTTCTATACCAACAGCAAATAGCATTACAGATCAGCAAACAGTCGTCACAGGAACAGCGGAACCTAATGCTCAAGTAGATGTAAAAATAGGTACGACGGTTATTGCAACAGGAATGTCTAATGCTAAAGGGGAATTTAAACTTACCATTCCTAAGCAAAAAGCCGGAACAAAAATCTTTGTTACAGCAAAAGACTTAGCTGGAAATGTAAGTGCAGCTCAAACGATTACCGTTCAAGACAAAACAGCGCCATCACCTCCTGCAGTAAACAAGGTCACGAGCCAATCTACTTCTGTAACAGGTACCACAGAAGCAAATGCAAAACTTACAATTAAAATAGGTACTAGGCTAATTGGCAGCGGCGCAGCGGATGCCAAAGGGCAGTTCAAAGTCGCAATAGCAAAGCAAAAAGTAGGAACTAAGCTATTGATTACATCAACCGATTTAAGCGGAAATCAAAGTGTAGCTAAAACAGTTACCGTAGTTCAATAGAAAAAAGAGTCCTTTTCTACTTGTAGAAAAGGACTCTTTTTCGGTTTTAATTAGGTTTTAAATCAAGCATGATATAAAGTCATATCTTCAACATTATAGCATAAGGATTCGACAAATATAAACAAAAAGTTGAAAAAATAGACGATTTAAGGATTTTATCAACTTAAGTAAAAAAAAGTAAAAAAATTAAGCGTGCCTCTGGCAAGTATGAAATTGTATCCGATATTAGAAAAGAGTGTTTTTTATGCAATATTACTAGAAAAATAGAGAAAGGTAAGGCGAAAAGAAAATGAAATTTATATTAAGAGTTATACTAGGACTAGCTGTTGTTTTAACTCCACTATCCTGGTTCTCTACAGCAGAAGCAGCAGGAATAGAACCTCTTGTGTCAGTAGAGTTGACAAATGATTTAGGTAGCAAAAATAGTATTACGATTCGCCCCTCAGGGTTATATCTTATTAAAGACCAAGATATAACCCTACAGGCGAACAAAGACTATGAAGTGAAAATAGCAGGCGCAGGTGTATCCTTATATCAAGCTAAAGAGAAAATTGGAGAGTTTTCTAGATTTGAAGTTATACCTTCTACATACGATGCTACGCTTTCTATTAATGGACAGCCTTATCTAGGAAACATGTTATTTAAAAATGAAAATAACAAATATGTTCGACCAGTTAATACTCTTCCAATGGAGGACTATTTAAAAGGAGTAATTCCAAGAGAGGTATATACATCATGGGAATTAGATACATTTAAATCTCAAGCTATAGCTGCAAGATCGTATGTATTAAGTTTGCATGGTAAATTAATTAATGACTCAACTCGTTATCAAGTTTATGGAGGATACAATTGGAATGCTCGAACATCTCAAGCTGTTGATGAGACTTTTGGACAAGTTATCACATATAAAGGGAGTACTGTAAATGCAGTGTACTCTTCAAGTAATGGAGGAATCATTGAATCGAACACAAACTTTTGGGATACTCCTGTGAATACTTATTCTCAAGTTAAAAATGATCCTTATGACCCTCAAAGAATATGGACAAAGACTGTTCAAAAGCAACAAATTAATTTATCAGGAAAAGATTTGAAGAAGCCCGAACAATGGTGGGACACAACAAAAGAAGCTGATAAAACTATGACAGACCGAATTAAAAGTGAAATGCTTAAAAAGGATTTAACAGGAAAAGATATCAAGATTACAAGTATTTCAAAAGTGAATTTTTACGAGCCTACTTCTGGTAAACGCGTGACAAAAGGAGACCTTAGCGTTAAATACATGGTTAAAAATGAATTTGATAAAGATGGACAAATTGTTGAAAAACAATGGGATTTAACAGGAAGTCTTGCAGAGGATGTTATTCGTTTAATTGATGGGAGCAGTATGCTCAGTAAATACGTAACGGATATTAAAGACAATGGAACATCAATTGTTATTACGGGTAAGGGATTTGGTCATGGAATTGGTTTGAGTCAATTTGGTGCGAACAGTATGGCAAAACAAGGGAAAAACTATCAAGAAATTCTCGCATTTTATTATCCTACGACTCTTTTAACAAGCGCCTATGATACAGCTTACCCAAGAGTATATAAAGTATTGCCTAATGCGCCGGAAGTAAACGATATCACATCAGAAGATACGAAAGTTACAGGAAAAGCAGCGCCTGGAAGTATCGTGTATGTGAAAAAAGGCTCAACGTTGTTAGGGCGTAGTACAGTATCCAGTCAAGGTACATATTCAGTATCTATCCAGCCGCAGGCAGCTAAAACGAAGATTGGTGTAGTCATTAAAGATAGTGTGGGATACAGTGCGTATACGTACAAAACAGTCGTACAAAAAGTAACCAAACCAGAAGCGCCAACCATTAATAAAATCTATGATCAAGATACATCGGTCAGCGGAATAGCTGAAGCAAACAGTATTGTATATGTAAAAAAAGGCTCAACAGTTCTGGGAAGAGGAGTAGCAACCAAGCAAGGAACGTATAGCATTGGGATAGCATCTCAACCTGCTAAAACGAAAATTGGCGTAGCGGTAAAAAATAGCGCCGGGTACAGTGCGTACACATACAGTACAGTAGTGGCAAAATACAAAGCACCTAATGCACCAGGCGTTAGTGATATAACAGACGAAGCCACAGCGGTAACAGGAACGACTGAAGCGAGAAGTCGTGTATATGTGAAAGCAGGTACAAATGTGATTGGTACAGGCACAGCAAATAGTAAGGGTGCATTTAGCATTACCATTCCAAAACAATCAGTGAATACGAAAATAGGCGTAACGGCAAAAGGAAAAGGTGGATATAGTCCTTACACCTATAAAATAGTTATATCTTCTGGACCTTCTTCTCCTAATGTAAATCGCGTTCGCAGTATGGCTACAACGGCTACAGGTACAACAGAAGCTAAAAGTACTGTCTATATTAAAAAAGGCTCGGAGCTAATTGGAAGAGGCGTAGCAGATAGTAAAGGAGCTTTTTATGTAACGATTAAACCACAGGTAGCCAAGACTAAAATTAGTATTACTATTAAAAATCCAAAAGGCAAATATAGTCCGTATCGTATTCTTACGGTAGGCTAATAAAAAAGCCGGAACATGTAAAATTTCACATGTTCCGGCTTTTCTTTATTCTGCTTTATAAGCAACAGAAGTTTTAGTGCTTTCTACTTTGCCTGTGCTAATCCTAGAAATCAGTACATTTCCTTTTCCTGTACCAAGCTGTTTAATAGAGATCTTGGTGTAGTTAGATGTAACAGGTTTAGATGTCGCAATCAGACTTCCTTTTGAATTATAAACTTTGATAACATCATTTTTGCTTAACGACTTTACTGTAATTAAATCGTTTTTGTTTTTATTATTTTCAATCGTTACTTGTTTGGCAGCGACAGAAGGAGATGGAACAGGTTCTGCTGCATAAGGCACAGAGACAGGATCACTTTCTAAAACGCCTGATGTTGTACGTGATACAAGGATATTTCCTTTAGCTGTCCCTAATTGTTTAATTGCTACTTTCGTATAGTTAGATGTAACAGGTTTAGATGTCGCTAATAAAGCGCCTTTAGTATTATAGACTTTAATCACATCGCCTTTAGCTAATGACTTCACTGTTACAACGTCGTTTTGGTTATAGTTATTAGCAACAGATACGCGAGAAGCGGATAGTTTAGCCGATACCGGTAGCTTTTGGAATACTGCGTTTCCTAACACAACGTTGTGATAGCCTTTTGCCCCTTGTTTTTGCTTAACTACGATTTTAAATTCTTGCGTTTTTGAAGGAATTTGTACACCTACATTTACAATGCCAGTTGATCTTGTTAGAGCTTTGGAATAAAGCACTCGATTATCCGCTAAAAGCTGAATGGTGGATGAACCATAGTCACCTTGAAGGTAGGCAGAATCTAATGCTAATTTTGCTTTAAAGTAATTTACTCCAGCATCTGAAAGATTGTAAGTAGTATAAGCGTCGCCACCATAATTGCTTTCAAAAATTAATCCTGAAGTTGCTAACGTTCCGTTTGAGAATCGGATGGTTCCTCCGAAGTGTGATAAGTTAGTTTCCCATGCGCCGTTACTAGCATTATCACCGATTGTAGATGGTAAAGCTGTATATGGAACTGATTTGTAAGACGAACCCACTTTTGATACTACAGGCTGACTGAATGTCACTGCTTGTGTTCCTTTAGCACCATTGATTTGATTCACTAGAAGAGTTAAATGGTTTGTACCTTTGGGAATAGACACTTTAACTTTTTGAATCGATGTTTTAGACGTGAATTCTTTTTCATAAAGAAGGTAATCATCTGCATAAATACCTACTATTGACTTACCCCAATCACCATTAACGTATCTTGCATCAAGAGAAATAGATGTTTCTAAAGTGTTGTAGTCGTTACCTTCAATAGAGAATGTTGAATAGCTTAACCCTCCCGTGTTATACGAAGTGTCTAAAGAGAATCCATTCGTAATGAGGTTACCATTAATATCTTCTAGATCGTGGTAAGAATCCGTACTATTATAACGTTCGGAGCGAGAGTCCCCTATGGTTACAAGGGAGCTGTATGAAGAGTAAGGGACACTTAAATAAGAACCACCTTTAATAAATTGGCCGTCTTGTACAACAATAAAATGTTGGCCTTTACTTCCACTTTTTTCTTTGACGACAATTGAAAAATCTTTTGTATTTTTAGGTAACTTTACATTCACGTTTACAACACCGCTACTTTTTGCCAAAGGCTTTTCGTATAGTAAACGATCATCTGCATAAAAACCAACTACAGATTTACCATAATCACCGTTTGCATATCGAGAATCAAGAGTAACTTTTCCTTGAAAAGAAGAGTAGCCTTTTCCAGCGACGTTATAGGTTGCGTAAGCAGAATCATCATGAAGGCCTACTCCATCATTTACTGTTTTACCATATACATCAGTAAATTTTTCATCATTCCAATAAGAGGTATAAAAGCTGTGATCCGAATCTGGAGATAATGAGCTTAACCGCACACTTGAAGTTGCTGCCGAAACTTTACTAGGTAAAAAGTTACCGTACGCAGCAACTGAGAAGAGAACAATGAATGCAATCATTGTTTTAAAAACTTGTTTATTCATACTAAAGTCTCCTTAAATTAAAATATTTTACCATTTAAATATTTTAATAGTATTAAAAGGATGAAGCAATTTAATTCACTCGACAAAATGTGACAAAAAAATTATTTTTGTGGATAATATATAAGGATTAAGACCTAAATAAATATAGAGCGAGAAAAAAGATTAATTTATAACGGTAACGATAAAAAAGTTTTTCTCTTCATTTTTTCTAAATTGAGATAGAATAGAAATGAAGAATTTTACCAATTGTTAGAGAGAAGAGTATTGAGCTAAAATGTTTTCATTTGGCCAAGAAATAAAAGGAGATACGAATGAAACAATCGATTAATGAGTTAACCCTTGAACTTAAAAACTTTTATCAACTTGTAGTAACATGCCACGGAGAACACAAACATACAAAAGTGTCGTATTACTTAATCAAAGATCAAGAAGTCATTGAAAAAATCCCGTATTCTAGAAATCATTCACACACGTTTAACTTACATGAACGAGGAAGATACAGAGTGAAAGTATTTATCCGAAATGCTGAAGGGGAACGGACAATAAAAAACAGCGAAGATTTTCGCTACAAAGACTTTGAAACAAAAGACCATTCAGTCTACCAACAGAAGGTGTATTCTATCGTAGGTGTCCACCGAAATGCAGCTTTTATTAAACTACTCATGGAAAAGCATAATACAATTAGAAGTTTTATTGATCCAACCAATCAATACTGCGGCCAAACTTTTTTTGATCTTCCAGTTGAAAGTCTCGAAGACATTAAAGGACAAAACGTTACGTTAATTGCGTTAGAAGCTCTTGAACTAGACGATTATCAAACTGAGAGCTATACCTTAAAAGTAAGTGAAAAAAATATACTGACAACTAACTTACATCGCTTCTTAGCAATGGATCTCTACAAGTTATCTAGAATCTTTTATGAAAATGGTCTAACAAAAGGGGCAGAATATGTAAAAGACTTTATTCGTCATAAATTCAACTCTTATATTCCATACACAGCAGAAATAGGCGAAGGGACAAAACTGGGCTACGGCGGCATTGGAGTTGTTATTCAAAAATCAGCGAAAATAGGAAGAAACTGCACCATCTCACAAAATGTAACCGTAGGATCACGGGGCAAGCAGCCGATTATTGGAGATAACGTATACATTGCTCCTGGGGCAATTTGTATTGGAGGAACGATTGGAGATAATGTGGTAGTAGGGGCCAATGCAGTAGTGACAAAAGATATTCCAGGCAACTGTGTCGTAGCAGGAGTGCCAGCTCAGATTATTAGTACGGATATGGAGAAGTACGAGAAATATGTAAAAAAAGAATAAATGTTTTGTTTCTTGATTGTTATTTTTAAGTTATAAACATAATCAACATAAAACAGAGGTTAAAATTTCTAAAACTTAAAGTATGTCTTTGAATGATAAAAATCTCATTTCTATAAAAAATTAAAGGAAATGAATTCTATAATTATAGCTATGATAAAAAAGAGGAATGAAATACATGTCCTCTTTTTTGCTACTTAATTTATTTTGTTTCGTTGAAAACAAAACTTATTTTTTAGATAGGGAATTATAAAATGGAGTGTTTTCCCATTAAAAACTCTAGGAGATGTCTTTAATGTTAAAGAGGAATTCTATTAATGTTTTATTTTTAGTTTCTATTCTGCTTGTTATTAGGTTAACCATGTTCCCAGAAAGTTCGTTAGGAATTGGTGAAGGAAAAGGTGGTATCAATCTTGTACCTTTCTTTACAATCGGGGATTTATTATTTCATCATTCATTTAGTGACTTTATTTTAAATAATATAGGAAATATTATTTTGTTTTTACCGTTTGGTTTTTTCTTACCTATGAGGTGTGGAAAAATAAATAAATTACCCAAAAGTTTGCTCGTTGGAATGTCGCTTTCAGTATTCATTGAAATAGTTCAACTATTTATGCCAAATCGATGGACGGATATTGATGATGTTCTCTTGAATACTTTAGGGACGGGCATAGGATATAGTTTATTTAAAGTACTAAATCAGATAGAGATTTACATGAAAGAAGGCTAGTAACAGCCTTCTTGTGTTTTGTAAAATGGAGAAAAATTCTATCGCAAGAAATGTAGTTTATCAACATAGTTGTTTTTTTACTATATAGTTCTACGAGGAAAATAAAGGGATAAGAAAAGAAGCTATCATAAGTATGTATGTAAAAAAGATCTCTAATTTCTAGAGATCTTTTTGTATCTGTAGAGTAAAAATAAAAACAGTGCCCCACCAAATGAATCGATAGCCACATCGATAATTCGCCCGTCACGTCCAATAATAAAAGCTTGGTGAAGTTCGTCTAGGAAAGCAAAACAAGTAAGGAAAAGCCACGCTTTTACATATCTCCATGAATTTTTTTTGAAATTCCAGTAAATTAATAGTGCTAATAAGCCGAAGAAAGAAATGTGGGCAATTTTACGTAAGATAAACTCTAAATTAAATCCGTATGTATAAGACGTATAAAATTCACTGCCAGGATGTAATATGGCCCAAAGAGTGGCTTTATGATTCCAAACTGAAGCATTGTTCCATGAGCTCGGGTCTGTCACTTGAAGATGTGGCGTATGGGAAAAATAAGAAATAGCAAGTATCATCGCAACAACACAAATTCTTTTTAATATCATACAAAAAATTCCTTTTATTTAGATTTATCTTCATATCGTAAGAGAAAAGAAATGAAAATGCAAGAAATATCCTTAAGTGTCTTGATCTTAGCATAATACATTAAGATATTTTCATATAGAAATATCTATGATTTTCACTACTTATGACAGAAGTTCTAACAACTTACTAAATATAGAAAAAGGTAAGACTATCAACATTTAACGACATAAAAAGGTCTTTTGGAGTGAAAATATTATCATTTCATTCAAAAACCTTGTTATATCGCAAATTTCGACAAAAAAATTCATCCCTCTTTTCCTATTTTTGTGATAACATTAATTTTACGATTGTATCATAAGTTATAGGTCTAATGACTATTAATGAAAACTTATAGAAAAAATATGAGAATAGATAAGATAAATGAACTATAAAAACCCTTTCAGATAATGTGTCGAATCCTTAGAAAACTTGTTGAAATTAAAGACAAGTTTTTAATTTTTATCTAATAAAGGATTAATATTCAAAAATAGTCATATAAAACACAATATGTATGGTGATGTCTCCTCAACCACTATCAAAGGAGGCACTCGGCTGCACTGTGGGTAGAAAATTACCTTAGACACGTTTGTTGTCAGGAGTGTGGTGTGAGGTGGGGTTAAATGCCCCAATTAATTTATAAGCACTTACGAATGCGCTGCTGCTGCAGCTTGTTCGTAAGTGCTTACAAAAAATATATATAAATAGGAAGAAACAAGGAGTGAATGACGATGAAAAAAATTAAAAAAGCTATTATTCCAGCTGCTGGACTCGGCACTCGTTTTTTACCCGCAACGAAAGCAATGCCAAAAGAAATGCTTCCAATCGTTGATAAACCAACTATTCAATATATCGTCGAAGAAGCGGTTCAATCGGGTATTGAAGACATCATCATCGTAACAGGCAAAGGAAAACGCGCAATTGAAGATCATTTTGATTATGCTCCAGAACTTGAAAATAATTTAGTCGAAAAAGAAAAATTCGATATTTTAGAAAAAGTACGTCAATCTTCAAATGTTGATATTCACTACATTCGTCAAAAAGAACCGAAAGGATTAGGTCATGCCGTATGGTGTGCGCGTAACTTTATCGGTGATGAACCATTTACTGTGTTGTTAGGTGATGATATTGTCCAAGCAGAAACACCTTGTCTTCGTCAGTTGATGAATGAGTATGAACAAACGCTTTCGTCCGTAATAGGCGTGCAAACGGTTCCTGACAATCAAACGCATCGCTATGGCATCGTGGATCCGATTTCAAACGACGGCCGCCGTCATCAAGTGAATACATTTGTAGAAAAACCAGCCGCGGGTACAGCTCCTTCGAATCTAGCTATTATGGGACGATACGTGTTCACTCCTGAAATCTTTAAATTTTTAGAAGAACAAGAAGTGGGAGCAGGCGGTGAAATTCAATTAACAGATGCCATTCAAAAGCTAAACGAAATTCAGCGTGTATTTGCGTATGACTTTGAAGGAAAGCGCTATGATGTAGGAGAGAAGCTAGGATTTATTCAGACGACAATTGAATTTGCTCTTCAACATGATGATTTACGTGATAATTTATTAACAATTATGGAAGATTTATTAAAAAAAGAAACAAAGAAACCGGTAGAAATAGAGTAGAATAGAAGGAGTGAGTTGCGTTGCCATCAGTTGCTGAACCTAAAACGGAAACTTCTATTCAACAAACACAAGTTGTACAAAAGAAAGTTCAGCCTAATAATCAAGCCGGGTACCTTTTGGCTAAGAGATGTATAGATATAGCAGGAGCATTCGTTGGTTTACTTGTTTTGTTTGTTGTTTTTCTTATTATTGGTCTTTTAATAAAACTTGAAGACCCTAAAGGTTCAATTTTCTTTTCTCAAAAAAGAGTAGGGAAAAATGGTGAAGAATTTAATATGTACAAATTTCGTTCCATGGTTTCAGATGCCGAAGCAAAATTAGCTGAATTACTTGAACAAAATGAAGCTACGGGCGCGATGTTCAAAATGAAAAACGATCCGCGCATTACGAAGATAGGTAGATTCATCCGAAAAACAAGTATTGATGAATTGCCTCAGTTAATCAACGTCTTGAAAGGCGATATGAGTCTAGTAGGTCCACGGCCGCCGCTTGTAAGAGAAGTAAACGAATATACAGAATATCAAATGCAAAGATTGCTTGTCACTCCGGGCTGTACAGGACTTTGGCAAGTAAGTGGAAGAAGCAACGTAGGGTTCGAAGAAATGGTCGAATTAGATTTAACATACATAACAACACGTTCCCTAACGGCCGATATTAAAATTATATGCCGAACTATTTTTATGCTGTTTGGCTCGAAAAATGCTTATTAAATCAAGGAAAGCTGGTGTCTTGAAATGGAAAAAAATTCAAAAATTTATGTAGCTGGCCACAGAGGTCTGGTCGGTTCAGCTATCGTACGAAAACTACAAGAAAAAGGCTATAGCAATCTAGTGTATCGCACAAGTGCTGAGCTAGATTTAAGAGACAAACCTCAAGTAGACGCATTTTTTGCAAAAGAAAAGCCAGAATTTGTTTTCTTAGCAGCCGCTAAAGTAGGCGGTATTGTAGCGAACAACGAATATCCAGCGGAATTTATTCACGATAACTTATTGATTCAATCAAATATCATTGACGCAGCGTACCGAAATGATGTAGAAAAACTATTATTCTTAGGAAGTACATGTATTTATCCAAAATTAGCTCCTCAGCCATTAAAAGAAGAATACTTACTAACAGGTGCTCTTGAACCAACAAATGAACCGTATGCAATTGCTAAAATTGCTGGTATTAAAATGTGTGAATCCTACAATCGTCAATATGGTACAAAATATATTTCAGCTATGCCAACGAACCTTTATGGTCCAAACGACAACTTTGATCTTCATACATCACACGTTCTTCCTGCACTACTTCGTAAATTCCACGAAGCGAAAGAAAGTAATGCACCGTTTGTTGAAATGTGGGGAACAGGCACACCAAAACGTGAATTTCTATATTCAGACGACCTAGCAGATGCGTGCGTGTTCTTAATGAATACATACGAAGGCAATGAAATCGTTAATATCGGTGTAGGAGAAGATATTACGATTAAAGAGCTTGGCGAAAAAGTGAAAGCAGTTGTTGGCTATGAAGGAAATATTCAGTTTGATACGTCAAAACCAGACGGAACGCCTCGTAAACTAGTAGATGTAACAAAACTGAACGGTCTTGGGTGGAGAGCAGAAACAGCTTTAGAAGATGGTCTTCAAAAAGCGTATCAATGGTTTTTAGATAACGAACTAGCTGCAGCAAAATAAATAAACAATTTCAATTAAACTAAATACTAAAATAACAGTTGATATATATGGAGGATACGATGAAAACAGCATTAATTACAGGTGTAACAGGACAAGACGGATCATACTTAGCAGAATTTTTACTAGAAAAAGGTTACGAAGTGCACGGGCTAATCCGTCGCAGCTCTTCTTATAACCAAGAGCGCCTAGAAGATCTTTTAACAGAAGAAGCAGCAAGCGCATTATTAAATAACTCAAACTTCCACCTTCACTATGGTGACGTAACAGATGCACTAAACGTTACAAGAATCATTGGTGACATTCAGCCAGATGAAATTTACAATCTAGCAGCACAGTCACATGTACGCGTTTCTTTTGATATGCCTGGATATACATTAGATGTGGATGCAAAAGGTACGTTAAATATTCTTGAAGCTGTACGTATTTTAGGGCTAACAGAAAAAACACGCGTGTACCAAGCTTCTACATCTGAACTTTACGGAAAAGTTCAAGAAGTACCGCAAAAAGAAACAACGCCTTTCTACCCACGTTCTCCATATGGCGTAGCGAAAATTTACGGCTTCTGGATTACAAAAAACTACCGTGAATCTTATAGTATGTTTGCAGTAAACGGTATTTTATTTAACCATGAATCAGAACGCCGCGGTGAAACGTTCGTAACGCGTAAAATCACGCTTGCTGCTTCACGTATCGCACAAGGTAAACAACAAAAATTAACGCTAGGAAACTTAGACTCTTTACGTGACTGGGGTTATGCTAAAGACTATGTAGAATGCATGTGGTTAATTCTTCAGCATGATAAGCCGGAAGATTTCGTTATTGCAACAGGCGAAATGCATTCAGTACGTGAATTTGTACAGCTTGCATTCAAACACACGGGCATTGAAATTGAGTGGAGCGGTGAAGGTTTAGAAGAAAAAGGAACAAACAAAGCAACGGGTGAAGTCATCGTCGAAATTGATCCTAAATTCTTCCGTCCTGCAGAAGTTGATCAATTATTAGGCGATCCGACTAAAGCGAAGACATTATTAAACTGGAATCCAACGAAGACTTCATTTGAAGAGTTGGTTCGCATTATGGTTGAAGCCGATATGAAGAAGGTTGAAAGCGAAGAGAAGATTAAGGTGATGTTTGATTGATTTTTTAATTAGAATTAATGATTGGTTAAATTTGATATATGGCTGTTAGAAGGAGCTAACTTCTTTCTGTTTGAATGTACTCATTACATAAGAATTGGAGAGAAGTGCTCTTTTTGACGTTTTGGAATATCGTGATAAAAGTCTTGAGAAATAAAAGATAGTTTATAAATAATATATAGAGGCTAGTAAAGCGAGCTCTTTGTTAGGGCAAGTAAGTGTAGCCTCAGGCAGATAGGAAAGAGATACTCTATGATTGAAAAGGTGAAAACTGATAAGAAAAAACTATTAATATACGCTCATTATTATATTCCAGATGTAGCTTCGACTGGTCAAATCCTAAGAGAGTTAGCAGAAGGAATGATTGATGAATTTGATATAACGATAGTCTGTGTAGTTCCATCTTATACAGGAAAAGTTGCTGATGAATATAAAAAGAAAATGTTTTACAAAGAAGAAATTAACGGCGTAAATGTTATTCGTATTCGTGTACCTGAATTTTCTAAGATCAATAAACTAAGCAGAGTTAAAAATATTCTTTCATATTTTATTGGAGCTATGATTGCTACCTTTAAAGTTGGAAAAATGGACTATGTATACTCTATTTCTCAGCCACCTATTTTAGGAGGCCTGCTTGGTGTTTGGGGTAAATGGATGAAACGAGCTAAGTATATTTATAACATACATGATTTCAATCCAGAGCAGACGATGGCTGTGGGGTATAGCAAGAATACATTAATCTTAAATACTATGATGCGAATTGATAAGTTCAGTTGTAAACAAGCTGATAAGGTCATTATTGTAGGACGTGATATGGTTGAAACACTAAAAGGTAGATTCAACTATAGAAGAGTACCTAATCATGCGTTTATTAATAATTGGATTGATGAGAAAGAAATTCATCCTTTATCAGGGGATAATGAAAAAGTAATAGCTTTTAAAGAAAAGTATGGTTTGATAGATAAATTTATAATTATGTATTCGGGTAACCTGGGGTTATATTATGATCTTGAAAATTTAATGAAGGTTATAGAAAAATTTAAAGATAGAGAAGATGTTGTTTTTGCCTTTGTAGGGGAAGGGTCGATTCGAAATAAATTAGTTCATTATAAGGAAAAGCATAACCTTGATAATGTATCTTTTATTCCTTACCAAGATAAATCAGACTTAATTTACAGTCTAAATGCGGCTGATATTCATTGGTGCGTTTCAGCAAAAGGTATTAAAGGAGTTTCGGTACCCTCTAAATTATACGGAATATGTGGAGCACAACGACCTGTGCTCGCAGTGCTAGAGCCTGGAGCGGAAGCACGATTAATTATAGAAGAAACTCAATGTGGATATGTGACTGACCCAGAAAATTATGAAGAAGTAGAAGCTATTCTTAATAAGCTTCTAAAAGAAAAAGGTACATCAAATTTAGATAAAATGGGTGAACGTGGTAGAGCTTATTTGGAGAAGAATCTCACCAAAGATGTGTCTATTCAAAAATACATTAAAGAAATTAAATCCTCTTAATACTAACAACTTAATAGTACGAACTTTAATGTTATAAAACATTTTAAGCTTTCCATATAAGGAACATGTTGCTAAATATATTGCCCTAAAGGTTTTTATTTTAATATTAGGAGTTAGGAAAATGTCTACAAAGATTTTAATCACCGGTGGTTCTGGATTTATTGGAACTAATTTATTAGAAGATCTAATTGAAAAAGGTTATGAAGTTTTGAATATTGATTTTAACCAACCTAAAATCAGTAAGCGTGAGTCTGTGTGGAAAAACATTGATATTACAAATTATAGAGAATTTCGAGATGCGGTATTGTCTTTTACTCCTGAATATATTGTTCATTTAGCTGCAAGAACAGATTTAGATGGAAAAGCTATAGACGATTATTCGGCTAATACTGTAGGGGTAGAGAATCTGTTGAAAATCGTTAAAGAAATTCCAAATTTAAAAAAGATCATTGTAGCATCTTCCAAATTTGTAAACCCTAATGGATATGTGCCGCTTGATCAATTTGATTACCATCCTCATACTGTTTATGGAGAAAGTAAAGTTGCAACAGAAAATGCGGTATGGGCAAATAAACCATATTGTGATTGGTGTATTATAAGACCAACTTCTATCTGGGGTCCATGGTTTGGAGTTCCATACAGAAACTTTTTCGATATGGTTAGGAAACGAATGTACTTTCATATTGGAAATAAAAAATGTTATAAGACCTATGGTTACATTGGAAATAGTGTTTATCAAATTAAACAGTTACTTTTTAATGAGACACAAGATGAGAATAATAAAGTCTTTTACATTGGAGACGAACCTTCCTATGAGATTAATGAATGGGCTGATGAAATTGGAAAAGAATTAGGTTTTAAAATTCCTAGGGTACCTTGTTTTGTTATAAGATGTGCAGCATTTTTTGGTGACTTTCTTAAGGTTTTTGGCTTGAAATTTCCAATGACCTCATTTAGATATGGAAATATGACAAACGATGGTATGAACGATGTGAGTGCAATTTATAAAATAGCTCCTGAATTACCATATACAAGAAATGATGGCACAAAAGCTACAATTGAATGGATTAAGAAACACGAATAAATATTTCTTCAAAGAAGAGTTAGAGATATATGAGGTGATTTAGATGAAAAAAAGAATATTTATTTGTGCAGAAAGAAAGTATCCTAAAATGGAAGCTGCTTCAAATCGTATGGAATATAATGCAAAAGCTTTGCAATACAAGGGGTATGAAGTAATTGTCATAGGCATTGGGGATAACCAACAGAGAGACTACGATCCACAAAGTCAAAAATATTTTTTCAATGGGATTGAATATTACAATATAAAAATACCAAAAGGACCATTAAAACAAAGATTTAATTTGGGAAGAATGACGTGTGAAAAACTAAAAGAATATGGATTGACCTCAAATGATTCCGTAATTTTGTATACATCAAATTTATTTTATGCAGCTCAAGTTGCAAATTTTGCATCAAAAAAAATTAAATCAGATGTTGCGTTTGATGTAGTAGAATGGTTTCAATCATTTCAATTTAAATTTAATGTACTTAATCCATCGTATTGGTTGTATCACTTATGTTTTCACCACGTGTATGGATCAACTAAAAAGGTGATAGCTATTAGCGAAAATATTGAGAGATTTTTCAAAAATAAAGAGTGTAAAACTTTACGCTTTCCAATCATTACAAACGTGGAAGACTATCCTTTCTATAGAAGAGAAAAAAATCATGATACATTGAATTTAATATATCCAGGAAACCCCTATAAAAAGGATTCTATAGTTAACATGTTTAAGGCAATCAATTTATTGAATAATGAAGAGAAAAAAAATATTAAGTTTCATTTGACCGGTGTTTCAGAAAATAAAATCCGCTCAATTTTAGGTAAAGAAGTATCCATTCTTGACAGTTTAAAAGAAAATGTAGTAATTCATCCTTGGATGGATTACGATGAATTAATGAAGTTGTTTGGGAAGATGAATTTCTTACTATTGGCTAGACCTGCTAATAAGGTTACCATTTCTAACTTTCCAAGCAAGGTTCCTGAACTTTTAGCTTGTGGGATTGCTCCTATAGCGGTGCGTGTGGGAGATTACCATGAATATTTAGATGATGGTAAAAATGCAATCCTGTACAAAGGATGCGATCCAGAAGACATTAAAGAAGCAATCTTAAGAGCTTTAAGAATGACAAATGAAGAATTAAATGAAATGAGTAATCAGGCAAGAATGTGCGCAGAGACAGTGTTTGATTATAAGATTTGGGCGGATAGATTGGAAAGTTTTATCGTTGATGAAAAAATGTAATATGAAATTTATTTCCCTATTACCCTATTAATAGTTCTTATTTTGTAAGCGATAAAACTTACTCTCGACTTTTTTAAAAGGTGTTTTTAATTCTAGTCAGTATGTAAAGTTAAGCTGTTAGACGAAATTTTTAAAAATAAGAATGAGAAAGTGTAAATATAAGAGGAGTAGAACATGAAACTATTAGTGATACAAGAACAGCATTTTACAAAGCTACCTAATGGAGAGGTTTGGGTAGATGAGCAGTCTAATGCAAAGTTCTGGGAAAGATATCTTAATATTTTTGAAGAAGTTATTGTTTGTGCAAGATTCGACCATAAAGAATTAATTGATACAGACAAGTTAATGCGTTCAGATAGAAATAGAGTTTCTTTTGTTGAGTTACCGAATTTTAGAGGCGTTGCGGGTTTACTTAAAAATCTAACTGCTGTTATAAGCGTGATGAAATCTACAATTAAACAATCAGATTGTGTAATTTTTAGAGCGCCTAGTCCGATTTCTATGATTGCTTATCCATTAACTAAATTAAGTAAAAAGCCATATGCAGTAGAAATCATGAACAATCCCAAAACACATTTTTCAAAAGAAGCTATGAAAAACTTTTATCAGCCAATAATTACATCTCTAATGGTTAATCAAACTAAATCAATGTGCATGTCAGCTAACGGTGTTTCTTATGTAACAGAGAGAGTATTACAAGAGTTATATCCAAGTAAGGCGAGTAAGTTGAGTGAGAGTAAGAACTACTTTGAATCGAGTTATTCAACTATTCGGTTGGAAGAATCGCAATATTGTTATAAGAATTGGCAAGATACCAGACCTGAACAAATAACTTTAATCCATACAGGAAAGATGCAAGATAATCGCAAGGGACAAGATATCTTTATTGAAACTATTGCAAAGTTAAGAAATAAAGGTTTTGATGTTAAAGGAATTCTTGTTGGTGACGGAGTTATGCGAAAAGAATTTGAAGAACTAGGTCAAAACCTTGGAATAAAAAATCACTTAGATTTTGTTGGGTGGAAAGCAGGATATGAAGCAGTTCAAAATGAGTTACATAGGGCTCATTTTGCAGTGTTTCCGTCTATGGGGGAAGGGTTACCACGCTCAGTTATAGAAGCAATGGCAAATGGACTATTATGTTTTGGATCTAAGGTTGATGGTATATGTGAACTTTTAAATGAGGATTGTTTATTACCAGAGTTTAATAGTGAATGCTTTGCTAAGTATATTGAAGAGTACCTTAGGGACTGGGGACGTGTGGAGCCCACCAGGAGAAAACAGTTCGAACAGTCCAAGAATTATGAGTATTCAATATTAGAAGAACGTAGAAATTTATTTTATAGTAAGTTGAAAAATTTGTGTTGAACTTTTTTAATATCATTATGGAGTATAAATATGAAAATATTATTTGTAATCAATAATTTGAAAATTGGTGGAACTAGAAGTAGTTTACTTAACTTGCTAGAATATTCTAAGAAATATAACTTTGAGGTGGATTTATTGGTATTTTCTCCTTATGGTGAGTATGCTGAAAATGTTCCTAACAATGTAAATCTGTTTGTCGGTAATATAGCTCTCCAAAGTTTATTCTTTGATTTGAATGGATTGAAAAATAATAAGAAGTTTTTACACATTTTTGTAAGGAGTCTTCTGGGTATTGCTAAAAAGGTTTTCAGTGAAAAAAAAGTTATGAATTTTTTGTATTCTAAATTCTTAGAAAAACATATAGATGAAGAATCTTATGATGCAATAATTGGATTTCAAGAAGGAGAGTGTAATGATTTTGTTGCACAATCAAGTATAAAAAAACGAATATTTTGGATTCATAATAATTACGAAAATTTATCAATTCGAGCTAAAGGGTTCACAGAATCTTATAAAAAAGCCGATAAAATTATTTTTGTAGCAGATGCAAGTATGGAAACATTTAAATTAGCTATGCCTCAACATGCCGATAAAATGTGTGTTATAAAAAATATTTTATTGATAAATAAAATAAAGAATAATTCTCTAGAAGAAATAACAGATAACCAATTATTTTCTTCAAGTGCTGCAAATATTATTTCCGTAGGAAGAATTGCTTCTCAAAAAGCCTTTGAAAGAATAATAGAAATTGGGAAAAAATTAGTGTCCAATAAAAATTATAATTTCAATTGGATAATTTTAGGTGATGGTCCTGACAGGAGTGATTTAGAAAAAAAGGTGAAAACAAATGGTCTTAGTGAGCATATAAGATTTATTGGTGCTCGTAAAAATCCATTCCCTTATATTAAAAAATCGGATCTCTTCGTACTAACTTCTCGTTATGAATCACAGCCTATGGCAATCATGGAATCTTTGACTATTGGGGTGCCTGTCATAAGTACAGACTTCCCTTCAGCCAGGGAGCTTTTAAAGGATGAGAGTTATTCTATAATTGCAGAAAATAATATAGATGGTCTTTATATAGAATTAGAGAAAATTTTAAATAGTCCCAGCAAAATTCAAATGATGACAGAGAATACAAAGAAATTCACCTATAATAATGATGAAATTATTTCACAACTTCTTAAAGTAATTGATAATTGAAATTAGAGGAATATTAGCTATGAAAAAAATACTTAAGGTAATTTTAGGATTACCTAAAACTATAATTTTTAATTTGAGTATGTTCAATTTTACTACTGCAATAAAATTGCCTGTTTTGTTAGCACCAGGAGTAGTAGTAAAAGCTGCTAAAAGAGGAACAGTTATATTAAATGAGCCTGCAAGTTTTGGGTTGGTAACCGTTGGCTTATGGGATGGCTCTGGTGGAATAGGAAGAGGGAAAACCTTTCTTGAATTTAAAGAAGGAAAATTTGTAGTCGGTGGAAGAATAAGCATTGCATCAGGTAGTTTAATAAGGGTTCTTGATGGAGGAGTGCTTCGAATTGGGAAAAATTTCAAAGGGAATGCAGGGTTAAAGCTTATTTGCCGCCAAGAAATTGATATAAAAGATGATGTATTATTTTCTTGGAATTGTACAGTTATGGATTCGGATGGACATGGGATTTTTGATGAATATGGAAGTCGAATTAATTCCGACAAAAAAATCCTTATTGGAAATAAGGTTTGGATTGGAGCAGAGGCATCTATCTTAAAAGGAGCTTACATACCAGACAAAAACATTATCGGGTACAGAAGCTTAGTTTGTAAGGTGTTAGATCAAAAAAATTGTATTTATGTTTCCAAAATAAATGATATTGTAGCTGCAAAGAAAAATATATCTTGGAAGATATAAAGTTTTAAAATGCAACGAGGAGATGCTATGAAGATTACTAGGAAACAATTTTGTGGATTTTTTTTACAATTAGGATTGTTAGTTATCACTATTTTTATATATTTAAACAAATTCAATATAATTAGTATGGAAGACTCATTATATAAAAGTATAGCTTTTTACAGCTTCTTTTGTTTGTTAGCTCAAATAATGATTAATATAGGATTTAAGATGAGGCTCTTTTCCGCGTATAATATTCTTATTCTTTTTTCTTATTTATACAACTGTGGACAAGTATGGTTGACAGCGTTAGATATAGAGTTAAAAAGGAATAGTTTCGTAATCACTTATTATTCATCAGCATCAATTGTCCATGCATTATTAATTTTTTTAGTTATAATTAGCATTTTAAACCTTGGCGGTCTGCTTTTTAAATTAATTGTTACTAACTACTACTCATTGGATAAAAGTGAAAACGTGGAAGATCAGCGTATTAATAATGTGAATATAAATTTAGCATATTTTTTATTCATAATTTGTGCGGTTATTTTAACATATAATGACTTTCGACAAAGTGTAGTTGCATTAACCACTACTGCAGATGATATCTATGCCTTAACTTATAAAATTGGAAGAGATAACCCTATCATATACTTAGCTATATATATGTATCCAGCAGCAGTACTGCTTTTTTTATCTACTGTTAAGAATAAGTTTGCTAGAAGGTTTGTTCTGTTGCATGCAATTATACGTTCTTTAGCTATGATGCTTATAATCGGTAGCCGAATGGCTTATTTGCCTTTATTGATTTGTTTACTTATATTTTATTCGAGTAAATTTAAGTCTAAATTAAATACGAAAAAAGTAATTGTTATAATGACATGTCTTTCAGCTTTTTATTCTTTAATATCTGCTACTAGAGATAATGGAGAAAAGTTTGACCTTCAGACTTTACTTTTGTATCTAAAAAATAATAATATTATCATCGATGTTTTACAAGAAATGGGCTCAACACAGGTTGATTTAATTCTTTTACTTAATAATATTCCCTACTCTTTATCATTTGCCTATGGCAAATCTTTTTTAGGTTCTTTGATATCTTTAATACCCGGAGGGGAACTAGTTATTGGAGATATGAAAAATTATATTGACTTAGGTACGATACTAAATCCTTATTTTCATAAAGGAGAATCACTAGGAGGGTCCTATATAGGAGAATTATATTATAACTTCGGATATTTAGTATTGATAGTTGCGCCTGTTATTGGTTTATTATTTATGTTAATAGAGATGTTCATATCGAATAATAAATCCAGTCTAATGCAGGCAATGTCAATGTACTTGTTATATGTATCTTTAATATATATTAGAGGTCAAATACATGATGTCCTGTTTGGAATGAAAATATTTCTTTATATACTAATATTAAATTTTATCTTTAAATTATTATCTAGAAATAAAAAAGAATTTCGAGGTAAACAAATTGAACAGGGTTAATGAAATAATCAAAAAGCTTTTTATAGTGGTCCCGAAGGTATCGTTATATAAAATACGTTTTATGAAAAAATTGAAGATATCGTATCGTCATCGTCTCAAATTTAGTACAGTTATTTCTATTAGTAGTGAAAGTTTAGTTAAAATAGGGAATGGGTTACATACCCAAAGAAATGTAACTATACAAAATGATGGAGGATCTTTAATTATAGGGAAGAATGTGTTTTTTAATGAGAATTGTAATATAGTAGCTCATAAAAAAATCGAAATTGGGGATAATTCCACATTCGGTCCTAATGTATGTATATATGATCATGATCACGACTTTCGAAAAGAAGGATTTATATCTGAGGATGTAGTCATTGGTAAAAATGTATGGATAGGAGCAAATGTAGTAATTCTTCGAGGTACTGTAATCGGAGATAATTGTGTTGTTGGTGCCGGTTGCATTGTAAAGGGTAAATATCCTAATAATATGATAATTATCCAAAAAAGAGAAGAAGAATTGAAGCTAATTAGCAAATAAGGGAATGATAGTATGGAAATTCCAAAAGTTAGTATAATAATGTCTGTTTATAATGGGGCAAATTATATTGAAGAAACATTAAAAAGTATATTCGACCAAGAGTATAAAAATTTTGAATTGATAATCATTGATGATGCTTCTACTGATAATACAGTAGAAATAATAAATAAGTTTAAAGATCAAAGAGTTATTTTGAAAAAAAATACTGAAAATAAACGTTTAGCTTATAACTTAAATGTGGCTATAAGTTTAGCAACAGGGAAATATATTGCGAGAATAGATGCTGATGATATATGTTGGAAAGATCGTTTGACAAAGCAAGTGAATTCACTTGAAATAAATCCCAAATTGTTAATTGTAGGTGGATACGCAAAGCAATTTGGAGATGCTCGTAAGTTAATGAAATATCCATTAACTCATGAGGAAATAAAAGCAGGGTTACTTTTTGAAAATTGTTTATGTCATCCGGCTGTTATGTATAGAAATAAGCCGGAGGTAATACAATATAATCCAGAATTTAAAGCGAGTCAAGACTATGAATTATGGACAAGACTAATATGGAGTGAAAAATTTGCTAATATATCAGACGTAATACTTAACTATCGTGTTCATAAAAAGCAGACAAAATTTTTATTACATAAAGAACAAAATTCTGGGGCCCGATATGCAAGGTTATTTATGCTTAATAAAGTTTATGCTGAAGCTACTCAAGAGGAGAAGGAGCTTTTTCTGTTGTCATGTAATACACATATTGCTAAGACAGTTGAACAAATGAGAGATTTAGCAGAATTATACAATAAAATACTTGATGCAAATTCTTCAGATAAGGTCTTTGAATCGTATACGTTAAGGAAGTTTATAAACAAACAATATTTTAAAAATTACTACGTATCTTTACAGGCTAATTTTATACCACTAAAAATACTAGTAGGGTTTGTAGGTGCCAGTTATATAGCTAGCAATTTTATTCCTTCTGGAAAAGCCTTTCTGTTTTATGTTAAGCAATTTTCAAAGATTAGGTAATTATGTGCAGGAACAGAATCAAGTAGGGAATAAATCATTCGTGGATTTAGCACTGAATGTTCTGTAGGGCTTCAAAAGAGATATATCTGTTGTTTGACTAGGAGAAGTCTAAATTCCCAGAAGCTATAAAATGGATGATTTTTCATTTTATAGCTTTTTTTAATAACAATTGAAATGTTATGAATGAAATTAATAATACTAATCTATAGGTAATTGTATCCGTCGTTTATCATATAAAGATAAATTAATTGTACCCTAATGTTTAAGAGAGGTTGGTAATAAGTATGAACCTACTTTATGTAGGTGTACTAGTAAATGTAAGTGAAAAAAGAAGTGGATGTCATTAGGAGCTGCGAGGTAGATGGAAAAGAAAAATTTAATGAAAAAAAGTGGGTTATATTTAATTGGTAATATGTCTTCTAAAGTTTTGGCTGTAATCCTCATACCCATTTATGCATATTTTATTACTACAGAAACTTTAGGGAAATATGATTATGCAGTGACCCTTATAAATATTATTATCCCTATCGCTTTTATAGCTATTTGGGAAGCGATTTTAAAGTTCGTATTATCAGATTTTGAAGAAAATAAAAAGAAAGTTATTGCAAGTTCTGCTGCCTTTGCATTAATTGCTTCTTTAATAATGGCATTTATAGTTAATATTTATCTATATTTTAACGAAGTTGATATTGGCTATAAAGGGTTATTTGTTGCAATGCTTGTGGTCCAAGGTTTTTCACAGGTATGGCAATATTATGCAAGAGCTTTAAAAGCTAATATTGTTTATGTACAAGCTGGTATTACAGCAACTGTAGTAAACTTTTTTGCGATTATAATATTTATTTGTATATTTAGACTTGAGTTAGTTGGACTTTACGTTTCTCAGTTACTAGGGCAAATTGCTGTCCTTTTTATTATCGAAAGAAAAGTAAGAGTTTTAAAATATGTTAACAAAAATAACTTCGATTTATCCATTATTAAAAAGATGATAACTTTTTCGGCGCCTCTTGTATTAAATTTGATATCTTTATGGTTACTTTCAGGGTTTGGAAAGTTAATGATTGTAAAGTATCTAGGCTCTTCTGAAAACGGGTTATACTCTTTTGCAATTAAATTTTCTCAAATTATTATGGTTTTTGGCAGTGTAATAACTATGGCATTAATTGAAGAGGCAATTTCAACAAGAAATGAACCTGGCTTTCCACAGAAGTTTTCTAAAACTATAGAAAAGTTATTTGAGATTTTTCAAATGCTAGGTATATTGGCTTTACCTGCAATATTTATATTTTACGAATTAATTGGAAATACCCCTTATTATGAATCTAAGGTGTATGTCCCCATTCTAATTGCATACTCTATATTCATGGTAATGTCTACAAACGTAGGTTCTATTTTTCAAGTAATTAATAAAACTAATATTATGTTTGTAACTACCGTAGTAGGAAGTGCTATTACTGTCACAGTGTCCTATTTTGGGATTGGTGAATTTGGAATATATGCTGTCTTATCAGGTCAATTTTTTGGAGCGTTAGCTATGATGCTTTTACGGTATTTTATTTCTAAAAAATATATTAATATTCATTTTGATTTCAAGCCTGTTGTACTTAGGCTTCTTATCTTTTGGGGATTAGCTATTATTTGTTTAAAAACAGGTTTTTTTGGAACCCTCACAGTTACTGCTGGAGTACTTGGGGGTTCTGCTTTCATATATAGGCGATTATTTCGAAATTTTATATTTCAAGTTCAAAAAAAGCTTCGCAAATAACTACCATATTTCAAACTGGAGGAGTACAAATATGAATTTTTCAAATAAGACTATTTTAATTACAGGGGCCGCGGGGTTTATCGGTTATTATTTAACTAAACAAATTTTAGAAACTAACGATGAAACAGTGTCTATTGTTGGACTAGACAATATGAATGATTACTATGATGTTTCATTAAAAGAAACAAGACTATTAAAATTAAATGAATTAGCTTTAAACAAAGAAAAAGGTAGTTTTACTTTTATTAATGGATCTATTTCCGATAAGAAAATCATTGATTCAGTATTTGAACAATATAAGCCAGAGATTGTTGTGAACCTTGCTGCTCAAGCAGGTGTGCGTTATAGTATTACAAATCCTGAAGCTTATGTAGAGTCTAATCTTGTTGGTTTCTTCAATATATTGGAAGCTTGTCGTCATTCCTATGCAAATGGAGCGACTGGGGTAGAACATCTTGTTTATGCTTCTTCATCTTCTGTATATGGTTCAAATAAAAAGGTTCCTTATTCTACAGAAGATAAGGTAGATAATCCAGTATCTTTGTATGCTGCTACAAAGAAATCCAATGAATTATTAGCACATTCATATTCAGAATTATATGGTATTCCATCAACTGGTTTGCGTTTCTTTACGGTATACGGACCGATGGGAAGACCTGATATGGCGTACTTTGGCTTTACTAATAAACTTGTGAAAGGTGAAAAAATCCAAATATTTAATTACGGTGATATGAGAAGAGATTTTACTTATGTGGATGATATTGTGACTGGAGTTACTAATGTGATGGACAGGGCACCTGAAGCAAATGAAGATGGCGTAAAATACAAAATATATAATATTGGTAATAATCAGCCAGAGAGCCTAATGGATTTTGTAGAAACATTGGAGAAGTGTCTTATGGAAGAGAATATAATTAGTAAGCCAGCTGAAAAAGAGCTTCTGCCCATGCAACCTGGTGATGTTTATCAAACTTATGCAGACGTGGATGATCTCGTAAAAGATTTTGGCTTTAAGCCTAGTACTAGCCTTGAGGAAGGGTTAAGTCGATTCGCTAAATGGTATAAAGAATATTATATTGAGTCTTAATCTTTAAAAAATGTCTTATGATCTGTAGGCCTTAGAAAAAGTATTTAAATATATTAGTTCATTGTTTTACTAGGCATGAAAGGACTATGGATTAGCGAGAGTAGCATATAATTTAATGAAGGTGGGAATAAAATGAAGATAGCCGTAGCCGGAACAGGGTATGTTGGATTGGTCACAGGAGTTTGTTTGGCAGAATATGGTCATTCGGTTAGTTGTGTGGATATAGATAGTAATAAAGTTGCTTTAATGGAATCTGGAATTTCACCTATTTATGAACCAGGTCTTGAAGAGTTAATGAATAATAATATGGAACGTTTGCATTTTACAACAGACTATCAGTCGGCTTATAAAGATGCAGACGTTATTTTTATAGGTGTTGGTACTCCGGAAAAATCTGATGGCTCAGCAAATTTGAGTTACGTGTATGGGGTAGCAGAGCAAATCGCTTCTAGTATTGAAAAAGACTGCGTAGTGGTAGTGAAATCAACAGTGCCAATTGGTACAAATGATAAAATTGAAAGTCTAATTAAATCTCAGCTAAAACACGATGTGAATGTATATGTGGCTTCGAATCCAGAGTTTTTATCCCAGGGAACAGCCGTAAAAGATACGCTTCATACTTCACGAATTGTAATTGGAGTAGAAGAAGAGGCTGCTGGTGAGACATTAAAACAAGTATATAAAAACTTTGAAGCTCCAATTATTGTAACCAATAGAAAAAGTGCTGAAATGATTAAGTACGCCTCTAATGATTTCCTAGCATTAAAAATCTCGTTTATTAATGAAATTGCGAATCTTTGCGAGATTATTGGAGCAGACATTGAAGATGTGGCGCGTGGTATGGGATATGACAGCCGTATTGGAAATAAATTTTTAAATGCAGGAATTGGTTACGGAGGATCTTGTTTCCCAAAAGACACCAAAGCATTGCACTGGCTGGCAAATTTTCATGATTACGAGTTAAAGACGGTAAAAGCTGCGATTGATGTAAATGAAAATCAAAAGCTTAAACTTATTAAAAAATCTCGCAAGTATTTTGACAGTTTAAAAGGATTAAATGTAGCTGTTCTAGGGTTAACGTTCAAACCTGGAACGGATGATTTGCGAGAAGCACCTACGCTTGTGAATATTCCGCTTATGTTAGAAGACGGAGCAAATGTTAAGGCATGGGATCCGATTGGTATTGATAATTTTAAGAAAGTACATCCGGAAGATGTGACGTACTGTTATTCAATTGAAGAAACGCTGAAAGATGCAGATGTTTGCTTCATTTTTACAGAATGGGATCAAGTAAAGCACTTTGATTTAGCAAATTACAGCAAATTAATGAAAAATCCAATTGTTATTGACGGTCGAAACTGCTATGACTTGGAAAGTGTAAAAGATGCAGCTATGGTATATGACTCCATTGGAAGAGAGACAATTCATAACTTAGAAGTTTCATTAATCTAAAGGTGTAAGTCTAAAATGAATTTAAAATAAACTACAAGCAAGAGCTGCAAAGAAGCAGGTCTTTTTTTATTGGAGGGAAATAAATGAAACTTGTGTTGTTATCGGGTGGATCTGGTAAGCGTCTATGGCCGTTATCAAATGATACGCGTTCGAAGCAGTTTTT
Organism: Priestia sp. USM5; assembly: GCF_058323215.1. NCBI lineage: Bacteria > Bacillati > Bacillota > Bacilli > Caryophanales > Bacillaceae > Priestia > Priestia sp. USM5. The sequence goes on along the minus strand of NZ_JBSGKN010000001.1, from coordinate 3,505,147 downwards.
AAAAGTATTAGAAGGACGAGATGGACAGAAAGAGTCAATGGTTCAGCGCGTCTGGAATCAAATTGAAGCGGTTGGGTTAAATGAATCAACAGTCATTGCGACGTCTAAGCTTCAGCGTGATATGATTCGTGGTCAGGTCGGAACGGATATTCCATTAATTATCGAGCCTGAGCGCCGGGATACGTTTCCAGCGATTGCTTTAGCTGCTTCATATCTTCATTCCGAAGAGCAAGCCTCTGAAGATGAAATCGTTGTGGTGCTACCGGTTGATCCTTATGTGGAAGACGGTTTTTTTGAACGGGTAAAAGATTTAGAAAGTGTGCTTCGTGATTCAAAAGCTGATTTAGCGTTAATGGGTGTCACACCTACGTATCCTTCATCCAAATACGGATACATTGTGCCGGAAGGAAACGTAGAAGAAGATAGTTATTTTACAGTAGATTGTTTTACAGAAAAGCCGAGTGAAGAAGCAGCTGTTGGATTAATTAATCAGCGTGCGCTTTGGAACTGCGGCGTTTTTGCGTTTCGTCTAGGTTATTTGCTTCAAATTTTACAAGAAAAAAACCTCCCGCTTCAATTTGAAACGCTACATAAAGAATATACAACGTTGCCTAAAATTAGTTTTGACTATGAAGTAGTAGAGAAAGCAAGTCACATTGTTGCTTTACCTTATGATGGCTATTGGAAAGATCTTGGTACGTGGAATACGTTAACGGAAGAAATGGCGACATCTCAAATTGGAAAAGGTGTATTAACGGACGACTCAGCTAATACGCATTTAGTAAATGAATTAGATATTCCAGTTACGGTATTAGGCGTAAAAGATGTGGTTGTTGCGGCTAGTCCAGACGGGATTTTAGTTGCGGATAAAGCATCTAGTCCTAAAATTAAAGAAATTATTGGCGACTGGAACTATCCTCCAATGTATGAAGAGCGCCTTTGGGGCTGGTCCCGCGTGTTAGATTATGCGAAGTATGATGAAGAAACTGAAATGGTGACAAAACGTATTCATATTTCGAAAGGAAAGAACTCGACGTATCATTATCATAATTTACGTGATGAAGTATGGACGATTGTACGCGGAGAGGGAGAACTTGCGCTTGATGATTACATCCGTCGCGTAAAAGCAGGGGATATTATTCATTTGCCGGCTGGCAAAAAGCATGGCATTCATGCATTAACCGACCTTGAATTTATTGAAGTCCAAACGGGAAAAGTGATTTCAAATGAAGATACTATTCGCCTTATTTATGATTGGAATGATGTGATCAAGCAATTCCAATCATCGAGACCGCAGGTGATTTTATAAAAAATAGAAGCTTAGATAAAGTCAAAGCTTCTATTTTTTTATGCAACTAATGGGGAGGTGCTTCTGGTTGAAAACAATTGCCTATTATATTTCAGACTACGGATATGGTCATGCGACTAGAAGCACGGCCATTATTCGTCAATTATTAAAGCAAAATGAAGGAATAGAAATTATTATTTGTCATTCATTTGCGATTGAGTTTCTCAGACAATCTTTTAAATATGAACATCGTGTGAGGTTTCGAGAGATTTTAACGGATGTCGGCTACGTGCTAAAAGAAAATTCTCTAGAACCAGACGCTGATTTGTTAAACCATAAAGTTGCTTCTTATGTATCAAGCTTTCATACAAAGCTTATGTATGAAAAGCGATTTATGAAAGTAGCCAATGTTTCATTTGTGATTTCGGATATTTCTCCACTAGGGATCGCGGGTGCTTATCTATTAAACCTACCTTCTTTAGGAATATCAAACTTCACTTGGTTTACAGCATACGAAGGGTTAATTGGAGGCCTATCGCTGAAATTTTTAGAGGATCGATATAAGCAGATGACGTATCAGTTTTCGCTAGCATGCAGTGATGAGCCGCATTGGGGTATCAAAGAAAATCAAAGCTTTGGTTTTTATTCAAGAGAGATAAACGATGCTGAAGTACAGCGTATTCGTAAAGAGATTGACCCTGTGGGCGAGAGTCATATCATCTACTTCGGTCTGGGGATGAAAGTAGATATTGAAACGTTGTCGGACTTACCCATTTGGCAAAGTCCAAACTGCAAGTTTATCGTTTCATCGAATGTTGATGTTACTCATCCCAATGTATATAAAATTCCTCAAGAGGAAACAGAAACGCAGCACTACGTAGCAGCTGCTGATCTTGTTTTAACAAAAGCAGGCTGGGGCACGATCAGTGAAGCGGTTTGCGCTGGGGTGCCGCTGTTGATTACAAATCGCAGCAGCATGAAAGAAGATCGTCATACGATTGATTATTTAGTTCGTCACCAGCTATGCGACTTAATAGAGTGGAAGGAGTTAGAAAGTTTAGTAGTGACTCCTTCGCTTATTGAGACATGCAGGCGACAGCAAATCAACCGCTATAAAAATGAAGCGATGCATATCGCCGAAGAAATCAATAAAAAAATAAACAGTTAGTAAGGAGTTCATTCAAAACGATGAAAAAAGCACCTATTTTTTTAGCGCCTCTATTTCAAGAACGTATCTGGGGTGGAACGGAGTTGGAGAGTCAGTACGGGTATAGCATACCTTCTGCTCAGACGGGCGAGTGCTGGGCGATTTCAGCTCATCCAAACGGTCCGAATACAGTTCGAGAAGGTTATTATGCCGGCAAAACGCTAGGTGAGCTTTGGGATGAGCATCCAGAGATATTTGGGCATTTTAACAGCCCTTGCTTTCCACTATTAACAAAAATTTTAGATGCCAATGATGATTTATCCATTCAAGTGCATCCAGGTGATGAGTATGCACAGGAGTTCGAAAATGGTGAGCTCGGGAAAACAGAATGCTGGTACATCCTAGACTGTAAAGAAGATGCGACGATGATTTTTGGTCACCGTGCACAAAGTAAAGAGGAATTTATGCAGTTGGTAAACGAAGGTCACTGGAATGATTTATTACAGCGTGTAAAAATCAAGCCCGGTGATTTTTTCTATGTTCCAAGCGGTACGCTGCATGCTCTTTGTGAAGGAACTCTCGTTCTTGAGACGCAGCAAAGTTCAGATACAACGTATCGTGTGTATGATTACAATCGCCTCGGACAAGAAGGAAAGCTACGAGAACTTCACCTAGAAAAAGCGATTGATGTAACAACTATTCCTCATACTGCGTCTCATATAGAGCCTATTAGGATTCAAGAAAAAGGCGGCACCATTACTACTTTTTTAGAAGAAGATTATTTTTCTGTTTATAAATGGGACATACAGTCTTCGCTTGAGTTACTTCAAACGCACCATTTTACATTAGGAAGCGTCATTGAAGGAAACGGAACGCTTTGGACAGAAGAAGGAGAATTTCCGCTGCAAAAAGGAGACCATTTTATTTTGCCAAATTCGATTAAAACATTCACTTTAACAGGCCAGCTCAAAGTTATTGCTTCTCATCCAAATGAGAAAAGTAAGCGTATGTACGAAGCTGCAAATGTTTTTGGAGATATGACGAGAATCTAACGGGTTGTGTAAGAGAATAATAGGCCATTTATCATAAAACGTATAAATATTTTACATGTTATGTCGATATAAAGATAGAAAGAAAAAATAAGAACTGTCAATATTTCATTTAATTTACAAAAGAATATAGTAAAAGAATCCTTTGTCAACTATAATGAACAGTATATTGAATTTTTAGAAGTTATTAAGTTCGGAGGTCAACTATGGAAGAGACAATTAGTTTGCGAGAGTTGTTTGCAGTGCTTCGTAAGCGTCTTTGGCTTATTGTACTGATTACAATTATCGCAGCAACCGCAAGTGGAGTGATTAGCTTTTTTGTGTTAACGCCTGTGTATGAATCAAAGACACAAATTTTAGTCAACCAAGCGAAAAATGATCAGCAACTGTACAATACACAAACCGTTCAAACAAACGTACAGCTTATTAACACGTACAATGACATTATTACAAGTCCCGTTATCTTAGATAAAGTGGTCAAAGAGTTAAAAATGGATAAGTCCGCTCAATCCCTAAGCGGTCAAATTCAAGTAACAAGCGCACAGGACTCGCAGGTAGCACAGATTGTCGTACAAGATACAAGTGCAAAACGTGCAGCTGAAATTGCGAATACAACGGCTTCTGTTTTCCAAAAACAAGTGCCTAAGCTTATGAATTTAGACAATGTCCAAGTGCTCTCAAAAGCAACGGTTGGTGAAAATGCTAGTCCAGTTAAGCCTCAGCCGCTTTTAAATATTGCGATTGCAGTAGTAGTTGGTTTAATGGTAGGTATTGGGTTGTCATTCTTACTTGAATACTTAGACAACACGTTAAAAACGGAGCAAGATATTGAAAATATTCTAGGACTTCCTGTGATTGGAGTCGTCACGAATATTAAAGATGTGCCTAAGCCAACAAACGTATCGCGACCAGATGTAGCTGCTCGCGTACCGCAAAGAGGTGAGACGTATGGCTCGTAAAAACAAAGCTCAAAAAAATGATAAAATGCTGACGTTAAAAAGACGTTTGCTAGCTCATAACAGTCCAAAGGATCCGGTAGCAGAACAGTACCGTACGATTCGTACGAATATTCAGTTCTCAAACGTTGATCAAGATATTAAAACGATTGTCTTAACATCAAGCGGAGCGGAAGAAGGAAAGTCTACGACTTCTGCTAATCTAGCAACGGTTTACGCACAGCAAGGTTTAAACGTATTACTAATTGATGCTGATTTACGTAAACCAACGGGTCATTACACGTTCCGATTAGAAAACCACATTGGCCTTACGAATGTATTAACACGTCAGTCTACGTTAGCGCAAGCGGTTCAAGAGTCAGAAATTCCTCATCTTTCTGTTTTAACAAGCGGTCCTATTCCGCCGAATCCATCTGAACTGTTAGCATCTGCTCAGATGGCCGAGTTGTTAAAAGAAATGAAGGAACAGTTCGATATGATTATTTTTGATACGCCTCCGATTTTAGCTGTAGCTGATGCACAGATTTTAGCGAATCAAGTAGACGGCACGATTTTAGTAGTCAGCAGCGGTAAAACAGAGAAAGACGCTGCGTTAAAATCGAAAGAGCTGTTAAGCAATGCGCAAGGTAAACTGCTTGGGGTTGTGTTAAATAACCGCAAAGTAGAAGAAGGTAACTACTATTACTATTATGGTACCAATTAATTAAAGCCTCCTCGCTAGCACGTGCTAGCGAGGAGGCTTTTTGGCGTGTTTTTATCGAAGTACGTATAAGAAATTATGACTATTGTTATAAAAAGTTTAAAATGTGAGATTTTTCATGATTGAAGTATTTAAAAGTAATTAGTAAAATATTGCTGTTTATTCATGTACTTACAAGATAGCTAAAAAGTAGGTTTTTCTCGGTGAACAGCACATTTTAGGGCTTGTTTAGTAGTTCGAATGAAATGAATAGATATATTCAGACTATTCTTAAATATTTACAGGGCATTGATTTGCAGATGTTTCGACAAAAAAAGACATAGAAATACATGTTGTAATATGCTAACATAAGTATTGCTTTAATTAGGTCTTAAGAAGGATAGGGGTGAGGGTAGATGATTGACTTACATTGTCACATTTTGCCTAATGTGGATGACGGTGCTGCAAGTAGTGAGATGAGTATTGAAATGGCAAAGCGAGCTGTCTCAGAAGGCATTACGGCTATTGTTGCCACGCCTCATCATCAGAATGGCAGATATCTTAATGAAAAACAAGCTATTTTACAGAGTGTTGAACAATTAAATAGTTTATTAGTTCGTGAAGGAGTGCCATTAACCATTTTACCTGGTCAAGAAAACCGTATTTACGGTGAAATCTTAGACGACTATCATCAAGATAAAATTCTCACTTTAAATAATACGGGAAAATACTTGTTTGTTGAATTTCCTTCGAGTCAAGTCCCTCGTTATGCGGAGCGGCTGCTGTTTGATATTCAATCACAGGGAATCATCCCTATTATCGTCCATCCAGAACGAAACAGTCGGTTGTTAGAAGACCCTGATCTTCTCTATAACTTTATTAATAAAGGAGCATTAGCTCAAGTTACAGCTTCTAGCTTGGTTGGACACTTTGGAAAGAAAATAAAGAAATTTTCTCACCAGTTAATAGACGCCAACCTCGTGCATTTTGTTTCCTCAGACGCCCATAACCTCCAACATCGCTCTTTTCATATGCAAGAGGCGATTGATGTGATTGAGAGTGAGCATGGAAGAGATTATTATTATATGTTTCTAGAAAACGCTCAATGCGTTATCGACGGTACACAGTGTTACAAGGAATCTCCAGAAAAAATTATGCGGAAAAAGTTTCTAGGTATTTTTTAATGCCTAGAGGATAGAAGCTATTGAGCAGTATAGAAATCATGAAAGAATTTGATCATTTACCTAAGAGTGTAAAAAAGGCTGTGCGGTATATTTACCAAGATGCATCTTACGATCAGCTGCTGATTTTAAAGAAACATTTAGCACACGCCATTCAGCAGAAAGAACAAGAACTTTATAAAAAAAGAGACTAGTATTTTCTATTAAAAATACTAGTGCTTTTATACATAATTTAATGAAACTAGGTGACTGCATTGCAACAGCGTATTAAAGTAATGACGATTTTTGGAACACGTCCAGAAGCCATCAAAATGGCTCCCCTTGTATTAGAATTAAATAAACGTTCAGAAGAATTTGAATCTATCGTGACGGTAACAGCTCAGCACCGTGAAATGCTAGACCAAGTGCTGCGTGTGTTTGATATTACACCGGATCACGACTTGAACATTATGAAAGACCGTCAAACGCTTATGGACGTAACAACACGCGGACTTCAAGGACTAGATCAAGTCATGAAAGAAGTTCAGCCTGATATCGTACTTGTGCACGGCGATACAACAACGACCTTCATCGCAGGTCTTGCGGCTTTTTATAATCAAATCAAAGTAGGTCATGTAGAAGCGGGACTTCGTACATGGAATAAATATTCTCCGTACCCGGAAGAAATGAACCGCCAGTTAACAGGAGTATTAGCGGACCTTCATTTTGCTCCTACTACAAAATCTGCGCACAACTTATTGCAAGAAAACAAAAAAGAAGAAACGTTGTTTATTACAGGAAACACGGCAATCGATGCACTAAAAACAACCGTATTAGAAGAATATTCTCACCCGGTACTAGATCGTGTGGGCAATGACCGTTTAATTCTGTTAACTGCTCACCGCCGTGAAAATCTTGGTGAACCAATGCGCAATATGTTCCGTGCGATCAAACGAATTGTAGAGGAACATGATGACGTACAAGTTGTCTATCCTGTGCATTTAAATCCTGTTGTTCGTGAATTGGCAGACGAAGTGTTAGGAAATGATCCTCGCATTCAATTAATTGAACCTCTAGAAGTAGTAGACTTCCATAATTTCGCTTCACGTGCTCATATCATTTTAACGGATTCAGGCGGCGTGCAAGAAGAAGCTCCTTCATTAGGTGTACCGGTATTAGTACTTCGTGATACAACTGAACGTCCTGAAGGAATTGAAGCTGGAACGTTAAAGCTTGCAGGTGTAGAAGAAGAAACGATTTATTCACTTGCTAAAGAGCTTTTAACAAACGAAGAAGAATATGCGCGTATGTCTAAAGCATCGAATCCGTATGGTGATGGTCTCGCATCAAAACGTATTGCCGATGCAATTAGCGAATATTTTAGTGCTCAAAATAAGTAATTAGTAGATGGGGGAAGTTTAATCATGTCAAAAGTAAAAAAAGCAATTATTCCAGCTGCAGGATTAGGTACACGTTTCTTACCGGCAACAAAAGCAATGCCAAAAGAAATGCTTCCAATTGTAGACAAACCGACCATTCAATACATTATCGAAGAAGCAATTGAGTCTGGTATTGAAGATATTATTATTGTAACTGGTAAAGGAAAGCGTGCGATTGAAGATCATTTTGATAATGCTCCTGAACTAGAACAAAACCTTGTAGAAAAGGAAAAGTTCGAGCTTCTAGAGAAAGTGCGTCAATCAGCGAACGTAGAAATTCACTACATTCGTCAAAAAGAGCCAAAAGGATTAGGGCATGCGGTTTGGTGTGCGCGCAAATTTATTGGAGATGAGCCGTTTGCTGTGCTGCTCGGAGACGACATTGTTCAAGCAGACACGCCTTGCTTGCGTCAGTTAATGAATCAGTATGACGAAACGTTATCTTCTGTGATTGGTGTGCAGACGGTTCCAGAAAACGAAACGAACCGTTACGGAATTGTAGATCCTATTTCAAGCAATGGTCGCCGTTATCAAGTGGATACATTTGTTGAAAAGCCAGCATTAGGAACAGCTCCTTCTAATCTAGCTATTATGGGACGCTATATCTTCACGCCTGAAATCTTTAAGTTTTTAGAACAGCAGGAAGTAGGCGCCGGTGGAGAGATTCAATTAACGGATGCGATTCAAAAGCTGAACGAAATTCAGCGCGTATTTGCTTACGACTTTGAAGGCAAACGTTACGATGTGGGTGAAAAGCTCGGCTTTATTCAAACGTCGCTAGAATTTGCTCTTCAGCATGAAGATTTACGTGATGATTTACTTACATTTATGGATGAGCTATTACAAAGAGAAAACGTAAAAGCTTAATTGATGTTTCACTAGTTCGCTTGGCGAGCTAGTGAAATTGTATTGGAGTGAAGTTGCTTTGACAAAAAGGGTACTTGTGATTTCTCAACATTTTTATCCTGAAATCGGTAGTGCAGGAAATCGTATAAAAAATATATATAAACTTTTAAAAGATGAAAATTATGACGTAAATGTACTGACGACTGAGCCCACATATCCAAATAAAAAGATCTATCATGACGAACAGTTTTGGGATGATGAGTCAATTGATGAAGAAAATGATGTAACGCGCATTGGTGTGAAAAATCGCAAGTATTCTAGAAGTATTATCAATCGTTTAATGTATTATTTAGAAATTGCTTTTAAAATGATGTTATTCATTTTAACTGACCGAAAACAGTACGATGTGGTTTTCGTTACATCTCCGCCTATTTTTATTGCTGTCGTCGGGCTGCTTGCCAAATACCGTTATCGAAGGCCGCTTATTTTAGACATTCGAGATTTATGGCCTGAATCGTTAAAAGGCGTAGGTGTGTTCAATTATCCTGTCGTCATTTCTGTTTTCAGTCGCTTAGAGAAAATTCTCTATGTGAAAGCTGATCATATTATCGTAAACAGCGAAGGCTTTATTTGGTTTATGACAGAGAAATATGCTATTCCTTTAAACAAAATTCATTTTATGCCTAATGCTGCAAATCGTAACGAAATTTCAATGATTGAATCTGGAAGCGATGTATTTAAAGTTATGTATGCAGGCAATATTGGTTTAGCACAAGATGTAACGGTTCTAATGGACCTTGCAAAAGAACTAAATGAGTATAATATTGAATTGACGGTTATGGGATATGGGTTTAAAAAGAAAGAGTTTGTAAGATTTGCCAAAGAGCATAAGTTAACAAATGTTCGATTTATTAAGCCAACTACTCGTCAAGAATGTTTACATATTATTTCTGAACATCATATTGGAATTGTGACGTTGAACGGTAAGCAAGTATTTGAAACGGTTCTTCCTGGTAAGATCATTGATTACATGACCTGTGGAATCCCGATTGTCGCATCGGTTTCTGGCTATGCCAAAGACGTAATTATTTCGCATGAAGCTGGAATTGTATCAGATACAAATACAGCAGATGAGATGCTCAGACATATTCTGTACTTGTATCAGCACCCTTCTAAAAGAGGTGAAATGTCTCGCAATAGCTTAAATTATGTGAAGAAGCATTTCTTCTGGGAAAAAAATATCGAAGTATTAATACGTTTAATTGAGAATAAAAGTTCTGAACCGCTGCATGTGGAGCAGACAGAATCAGTGGATAAGGTTGAAGTATTATGAGAAAAAATGTCTGTATGTTTGTATGGAATCATTTCACCAATGATGCGCGCGTCCTGCGCGAATGTACGGCTTTATCAGAGAATGGTTACGCCGTTGATTTAATTTGTATTCACGATCCGAACAATGCGGATTTAAAACAGTATGAAGAAGTAAATGAACATTTTCACGTTCATCGCGTAAAGCGGTATCCTTCTTCGCTGCTTTTTATGAAAAAAGCGTATCGTGCCCTTCTAAAATATAAAATGCTCGCTCTGATCGCTTTATTGCTGTGGTTAGGAGCAGCGTACGTAGCTCCTTATGTAGTTCTTCCTGTTACGATAGTAGCCGCACTGTTATTAAAAACGAAGCTGCAAGTGGTTTGGGTAAGAGGAAGCATTATCTTAAGGATGATTTTAAAAGGCAGGAAGAAAAAATACGAAATTTATCACTCGAATGATTTAAATACGCTTCCTCAAGGGTTTATTTGTTCAAAGCTTCGCTTCAAGCGCAAGTATCTTGTCTATGATTCTCACGAGGTGCAAACGAGTAGAACGGGCTATGACAGCGGCGTATACGCAAAAATGGAGTCGTTCTTTATTAATAAAATTGACTCTATGATTGTAGAAAATCATACACGTGCCAAATACAATGAAGATTTATATGGCTTTTATCCAAACGTTGTCTATAACTATCCGTTTAGACCAAAAAATAAGCAGCAGCAACAAGTGAATTTACACGAACGCTTAGGGCTTCCTGAAAATGAAAAAATTCTGTTGTATCAAGGCGGCATCCAAACGGGACGAGGCCTTGAAAAGCTTGTTAAAGCCGCGCCATTATTTAAAGAAGGAACGTTAGTCTTTATTGGAGACGGACGTATCAAACCAGAGCTAGAGCGTATGGTAGCTGAAATGAAGTTAGAAGATAAAGTGAAGTTTATTCCAAAAGTGCCCTTGCAAGACTTGCCGAAGTATACAAAAAATGCGTACTTAGGTTTTCAAGTATTAAATAATGTGTGCTTCAATCACTACTCGGCTTCTTCAAATAAGTTATTTGAATACATTATGAGCGATGTACCGGTAGTAGCATGCGACTTTCCAGAGATTAAAAAAGTAGTAGAAGGCGAGCACATTGGATTGTGTGTAGATTCGCATGACTACAAAGAGATTGCGAGTGCTGTTAATCAGTTATTACGAGATCCTGTGCTGCGTGCAACGATGAGCAACAACTGTAAAACAGCGAAGTTCAAGTACAACTGGGAAAGTGAACAAGTTCAATTTTTGAAAGTCTATCAAGCAATATAACGTAAAAGGAGGAACTTACGCGTATGGGTGTCAAACTCCATAGCCATGTATCTGTAGAAGTTCTGGAAAAAGAACTTCAAGTGGTTAAATCGGAACTAATCGAACAATTAAACATAAGAGAAAAAGAATTAAAAGAGTACCAGGATTTGCAAAAACGTTATACGATGCTAGAAAAAAGATATGCGGCTATCAGCCGTTCTTTTCTAGGAAAGTTAACGCTAAAGTATTGGACGGTTCGAAAGCGAATGGGTACAAATAAAGCAACAAAGGGGCATAGATAATGATCAGTGATATTCAAAAGCGTATGAAGTCGATTACGCAAAAAAGAGATTGGGCAAAAGCACATCGCATTCCAAGCCTAGAGTTTTCAGAAGTCGAAGCGAATAGCGGCTGGTTTAAAAAGCATCAAGTTGCTGTTTCATTTAATGAAGACGACCGAAGTTTTACTGTTGATTTGAATTCTAACAACTATACGTATCTAACTTATCGCGAGCAGAATATCGACTTTCGACAAGCTCCTGTAGAAGAAAATATTGCATTTGACTTTTCAAGTCAGCAAACGCTTGTCTTCAAAGGGACAAAAAGTGAAAGTGTCTCCGTCGAGTTATTCATTATTGAATATAAAAATCGTCAAAAAGTAGGTATACATAGATTTGAAATGAACAGTGAAGGCATTATACCGTTCTCTCAATCTACTGATTCTATCCGCTTAGCGCTGCGCGTGAAAGGGCAGGGAACATTTAAAATTGAGAGCATGTTAATTAATGACCGAGGATTCTGGAATCAAAGCGAGCTTTTGACAGAAGGAAATTATATTGTTTTAGAACAAAATCAGTGGTACATGCCTAAATCCGATCAATTATACTATGATCCATTTAACAAAAAGTTCAACGTAAGTTTTGAAGATAAGCAATTCGCGTATGTAACGCACCGAGAAGGAAATGCTGCTTTCTCTGCTCAGCCTGCAAGTCCAGTGGCTGTTCATGACGATACGCTATCGGTTTGCTTCCAAGGCGAGAAAGAGAATTCTGTTGATGTACGTCTTGCTATTGTCTTTTACCAAGACGGGAAAAAAGTAGGAACAGATGAATTAAAGTTAAACAATAAAAAGCTGATTCATTTCCAAGAAGAATATAACGCTATTCGTCTAGCAGTGAGAGTATCTGGTAAAGGTGAATTTAAGCTTGATGATATCATCATCAACAACGTGTCTTATTGGTGGGTTCATGATGTTGAAGTAACCGTTCCTAAAATGACGGTTGATGCACCTGTTAAATATGCTCTTAACGAACACTCTCTTAAAGGATGGCAAGAGTCAAATAATGGTGTTATTTATCATCCTTGGAACCAGCTGTTTCAATCTAAGTTAAAAGGGCAGGAATTCATTCATTTAACAGCTCAGCACTTTAACACAAGTGAAAATATCTCAGTAGCGGTTGATCATGATTCTACGTATGTTATTACGCCAGCAGGTGAAGTGTACGAAGGTATTGAGTTAGTTGTATATGCCGTAGGATATAAAAACAGCAAGCAAAATGAAATTCATCAGCTTGAACTGAATGAAAAAGCTGAACTGCGTTTCAAAAAAGATACAGAACACGTTGAGTTTTTAATACGTGTGACGGAGAGCGGATTCTTTAAAGGCCTGCAAATTAACATTCAAGAAAAGCCAATTGAAATTACCAACAGTGCACAGCTAGAGTTACAAGCTTCAGATTGGTTTGCAAGCGCGAAGAAATTAGTACAGCTTTCTACATCAGACAAAGGACTGCACGGTTCAGTAAATATTGAAGCTGGAAAAAACAGCTATATTTCGTATAAAGAAACAAATAACAGTTTTAAAATGCTTCCTACTCATCATATCATGACGATGCAAAAAGGATTTGAATATGAGTTCACTGTAAAAGGGAAAGCAGATGAAGATGTAGGTGTGATTCCAATGTTTATTGGATATTCAGATGAAGAAAAACTTCAAGTGCTGCAGCTAAAATTTAACTCAATGACAAAAGTTCAAATTCATCCTGATATTACACAGTTCCGAATTGCTTTACGCGTTTCTGGAAAAGGTGAATTTGATGTTCATACGATTTCTATTAATGAAATGAAAAGCATTGAACGAGAGCAGTCATTAGATTACGTAGCAAAACAAGAAGTAGATGCATTTAACATGCTTCCTCCAAAGCCGATCAAAGAAATGAAGATGGCGGTTATTTTTGACGAATTTACGACGGCTTCTTATGAACATGAGTGTAAATTAATTAAAATGACGCCGGATAACTGGCTTGAGGTTATGACAAAGGAACAGCCAGACTTGCTAATGGTTGAATCTGCTTGGCGAGGTAATGGAGGCGTTTGGAATAAGCGTGTTGGTTACTACGGAGAAGAAAATATGAAGCCTCTTTACTCACTGTTAGCTTGGTGTAAAGAGCATAATGTGCCAACCGTATTCTGGAACAAGGAAGATCCTGTTCACTTTAATCGTTTTATTGAAACAGCTAGACGATTTGATTACATTTTCACAACGGATGAAAACATGGTTCCTTACTACCAAGAAAGAGCTGGACATCAAAACGCATTTGCGCTGCCGTTTGCTGCGCAGCCGGCTATTCATAATCCGATTAAAATTGTGGATGAACGCGAAAACAAAGCGTGTTTCGCTGGATCTTATTATCGTCACCATGAAGAAAGATGTATTGATATGGATCGATTATTAGATGCTGCGGCTAAAGTGGGACTAGATATTTATGATCGAAACTATATTCAAAACTTAAAAGGTCTTATGCCAAATCATCAATTCCCGGATCGCTTTGTTCCTTATGTAAAAGGAAACTTAAAGTATTACGAGATTGATAAAGCATATAAAGGCTACAAAGTTATGATTAACGTAAATACAGTAAAAGAATCTCCAACTATGTTCTCTCGCCGTGTATATGAAGGGTTAGCATGCGGAACGCCTGTTATTAGTACGTATGCACAGGGAATTGGAGAAATTTTCGGTGATCTTGTTTATATGTCTGAAGATCCAACGAGTTTGCATGAAGAATTCAAGCAGCTGTTAGAAGATGAACGCTATTACGAAGAAAAAGCTTTAACGGGTATTCGAGATGTATTAACTAAGCATACGTACACGCATCGCTTAGAGTACATTATTGAGAAAGTGGGCTTAAACTTTGCTTTTGAACTGCCAACAGTTACGGTAGTCGCGATTGCTAATACGCGTCAAGAGTTCGAAAACATCATTGATCAATTTAACCGTCAAGCTTATGACAATAAGCAATTATATATTTTAGTAGATACATTTGATGGCTATTTAGATCTTTACAATAAATACAACACAAAAACCATTCACACATTTGTTCGCAGTTATATGCACAACTACTTAAACATTCGCGACTGGATTTCTAGTGAGTATGTAACGTACTTTGGTCAAGACAGCTATTACGGGCAAAATTATTTACTAGACTTAATGCTGAGCACAACGTTTACGGACAGTGACTTTATTGGTAAAACAACTCATTACAGTGTGGAAAACGGAAAGCTTGAAGAGAAAAATGCAGGTCAAGAATACGAGTTTGTAAGAGAGTTATCGTCACAGAGCTCCGTTGCTAAAACAAATGTATACAGCAATCTTTCACTTGAGCAAGTAATTAATCTCTTTGAAGAAGATCAAAGTCTTGCGTCATATGCTAAATACGGCAAGCAGTTCTTTAGTAATGACAAATTTAATTACTTGAAATTAGAAGATAGCAGCAAGGGCGACATCACTGCTATGGTAAATAAAATAGAGCTGTGAGGTTACAAAAATGAAAAAGATATTATTTGCAGGACATGATTTGAAATTTGCACGTATCATTATGGACCGTTTGGCAAGCCGTCCTGGGTTTGAAATTAAAACGGACGAGTGGAGTGGCCATAATGCTCATGATGAAGAGCATAGCCAAGCTTGCTTAGAGTGGGCAGACGTTATTGTCTGTGAATGGGGACTTGGAAATGCAGTGTGGTACTCTCATCATAAAAAGCCTCACCAGCATTTAATTGTACGCATGCATCTTCAAGAGCGTGATACGATTTATCCTCATAGTTTTAACATGGAAAATATCGATAAAATTATCGCGATTTCTCCATACGTATATGAAGAGTTTTATCGAACGTTTAATTTTCCGCGTGAAAAGATGACGATGATTTATAACGTAGTCGACACAGAAAAAGTGGATGGTTCTAAAACGGAAGATGCTAAGTATCATTTAGGCATCATCGGAATTTGTCCGCAGCGAAAGCGTCTAGACTTGGCTGTAGATATGCTAGATAAGTTATGGCATCAAGATAATCGCTATAAGCTGTTTGTTAAAGGAAAAATGCCGCAGGAATATTCGTGGCTGTGGAATAAAGAAGAAGAGCGTGAATATTACGAAGCAATTTTTAATCGTATCGAAAAAGCTCCGTGGAAAGATGCTGTTATTTTTGAAGGGTTCGGCGATATTTCTGAATGGCTTTCAAAGGTAGGAATTGTTCTATCAACAAGTGATTTTGAAAGTTTCCACCTTTCACCAAGTGAAGGAATGGCTTCAGGTGCTTATCCAATCATTCTCAACTGGGATGGCAGTGATACGATCTATCCGAAAGAGTATCTTCTATCTGATGTAGAGGAAGCGGTAGCGCGTATTCTAGCACTGAACTCAAAAGAAACAGATGCAGAGCTTCAAGCTTCTTTAAAAGAGTATGTAAAGCAGCACTTTGGAGCTGAAAAAGTAGCGAATCAATGGGAAGAGTTAATTGTGAACGTTGCGGAACCTGTTTTAAGTTAATCTATAAGTTCCTTTTGAAATTTATAGTTTGTATGCGTACAGCGCGCATATGAGAAAGTGGGAAATGACTGAATGATAAATACAAAAAAAGCATTAACGGCATTGGATGAAGAAAAAATTCAAAAGCTGATGAGGATCTTACCGAAAAGTCGGAATAAAGATCCGCTAGCAGCTGCTAAAAACATTATGGGTAATAAATATCCGCTTCCGCCTTTTGGGGTCATTCGATATCCAAAAGGCATTCTATGGAACGAAGATAAATCTAGAAGTTTTTTACGCTTGATTCATGGTCATACTTTTTTAGGGTGTTTGACAGATGCTTACGAAGAGACAAAAGAAGAGCAGTACAAAGATAAAGCCATTGGTTTAGTCAAAGATTGGATTCAAAAAAATCCTTATCCTAATGGTTCAAATGAAATGGCTTTTCACGATGAAACAACGGCAATGCGTCTACAGTATTGGCTGAGATTATACATCTTAGCGAAGGACAAGCTTGCTTCGTCCGATGAACAGCTTATCGTAGAAAATATGGCTAAAACAGCTAATTTACTGTCTCAAGATGATTTTCATTCAACAAATACAAATCACGGCATGTTCCAAGATATTTCTTTGCTTGCTTACGCGATGTATTTTGAAGAAGCAGATAATGAGTCGGATCGTTATCGTGATATTGCATTAAAGCGTCTTGTAGATTACTTTACCTATGTGTATACAGAAGAAGGCGTACATAAGGAACATTCGCCGTCTTATCATTTTCTTGTATCCAATTATTTAAATAAATTGGTTGTATGGCTGAAGGATTTGAGCCCTAACCACGCAAAGTTTTTCGTTGATTTATTTAAAAAGACGGAAAAATACGCAACCTATATTATTCGACCAGACGGATTATTCCCGCCTCTTTGTGATACAGAATCGAAGCCTGTTGTAAACAGCAGCTACCGAAGCTTGTACAAAAGTGAAGAGTTTTTATATGCAGTTCATCAAGGAAAAGCTGGTAGAATGCCTGTAGAAAAAGATGCGGTGTTCAAAGACTCGGGTTATGCGATTTTCAGAAGCGGATGGGAAAGAAAAGAAAAAGAAACGTACGTATTGTTTTCCGCGGCTTATCACACTAGTTACCATAAGCACAGTGATGACTTAAATATGCACATTTATTCAAACGGTGATATCATTACAGAAGCTGGGCCAAATGGATATAATTACAAAGATAAGTTTACGAAGTATGCTTATTCTTCATTTGGACACAACACGCTAATCGTGGACGGACGCGGTCTTCCTCGAGTGGATCATCAGCACGAAAAAGTATATATAAAAGATTATCAGCTAACGGAAGACTACTCGGAAGCAACAGGAGTGAATGAACGTTATAGTGGAGTTACTCACACACGTAACGTACGCTATAACAAGCAGCTTGAGCATATCACTGTACGTGATCAAGTCGCTTCAGAAGATACTCATCAATACAAGCTGTTTTGGCATGTAGCTCCGGACTTAGAAGTTCACGTAAGAGATCAAATTGTCGAGTTATTTAGAAACAATAACAAAGTAGCTGAACTTGAAATTACATCTACTACAGATGTGAATATACGAGCTGTGCGTGAACAAACAGTTCCGCACGTGCAAGGATGGGTATTTCCTAAAATGGAATCGAAACAGCCTGCTACTGTGCTTGAGCTGGATTTCAGCAGCGGCAAAGATTCGGTTGAAGTAGTAACAGAATTCCGCTTGGCGAATTATAAAATCGCAGCAAGAGATCAAGGGCCATTTGAATTAGAGTCACATTATCAATCTATGAATGGCGTGAAGTATCATTTTGTTCCAGCAGCTGATGAGACATTACAGGATAAATTGGTTATTGTCTTTTCTGCTTTAGCTAATAAATATCATTATGTATATAATTATATGAAAACGTTAGATGAAGTTGGAGCAAATAAACTTTTCATTTTAGATGATTTTGGTGAACAAGGCTCTTACTACTTAGGCAAAAATAGAAATCATGTGATTGAAACAAGCGTATCTTCGCTTATTCAATATATTATGTCCAAGCACGGTTTTACGCACAAAAATGTCATGACCGTAGGCTCGTCTAAAGGCGGCTACGCGGCGTTATACTATGGAATTAAGTATCATTTTGGACAAGTAATTGCCGGTGCTCCTCAAAGTAAATTAGGAGACTTTTTGATTGATCAGGCAGAGCATGTCAATATTGCAGAGTATATTTCAGGCTCGGATAACGTAAACAAAGAATACTTAAATCAAATTCTATTTAACTTACTAGATCAGCCTGTAGATAGCGCACCAGACATCCGTTTGTATGTAGGAACGTGGGATTATCATCACAAAAGCCATGTTCTCCCGCTGTATCACCAGCTAAAAGACAGAGGGTATAAAGTAACGCTAGATTTAGAAGATCGAGCAAATCATAAAGACTTAAAAGGTTATTTTCCTCTGTATCTTGGCCGAACGATTAGCGAAATTTTAGATGTGCAGTATGTCGAACATGTGCCATTTAAAATTAAAAGAGCTCTTTTAAAAGATAACAAGAGCTACTTTATTGCAAGATGTGATACAGAAGGCCATGGCAATTTAGAGTACGCATACTACATTTACAAAGACGATAAAATCGTTCACAAAACGTCTTATATCGAGGAAGAAATTTTCCGCTATAAGCCAAGAGCTAAAGGCGAATACAGATGTAGAATTTTTGTAAGAAATCAATACAAACAAAAAGCGGTTAGAGACACGAATAGTGTCTTTATATAAAACATTATTAAGCAGTTAACACAGGAGGAAATAAAATGAAACTTTGTACAATAGGATTAGGATATATTGGATTACCAACGTCTATTATGTTTGCAAAACATGATGTAGATGTTGTAGGTGTCGACGTGAGTCAACGCGTAATTGAATCATTAAACAATGGGAAAATCCATTTAGAAGAGCCTGGTCTGCAGGAAGCGTTGAATGAAGTAATTGAAAAAGGTACATTCCGCGCAGCATTACAGCCGGAAAAAGCAGATGCATTCATCGTAGCTGTACCAACACCAAACCATGATGACCAACACAAATCTTGTGATTTATCATATGTATTAAGCGCTGTAAGCAACGTCATTCCTTACTTAGAAAAAGGAAACGTATTAATCGTAGAATCTACAATCGCACCGCGCAGCATGGATGACCATGTGAAACCGTTGGTAGAAGCAGCTGGCTTTGAAGTTGGAAAAGACGTGTTCTTAGTACATTGTCCAGAACGTGTACTTCCAGGACAAATCCTTCATGAACTAATCCACAACAACCGTATTGTTGGAGGACTTACGCCAAACTGTACAGAAGCTGGTGCAATGGTATATAGCACATTTGTACAAGGTGAAATCATTAAAACAGATGCAAAAACAGCAGAAATGTCAAAACTAATGGAAAACACATTCCGTGACGTAAACATTGCGTTAGCAAACGAATTAACAAAAGTATGTAACGAATTAGAAATCGATGCGTTAGAAGTTGTTCAAATGGCTAACAAGCATCCGCGTGTAAACCTTCATACACCAGGACCGGGTGTAGGCGGACACTGCTTGGCTGTAGACCCATATTTCATCGTTGCAAAAGCGCCTAAAACAGCTCAGCTTATTAATCTAGCAAGAACAATTAACACGTCTATGCCTCAATACGTAGTAGACAACACAAATGCTTTAATGGAAAAAGTAGACGGCCGCGTTGTGACAGTATTTGGTTTAACATATAAAGGAAACGTAGACGACATTCGTGAAAGTCCGGCAATGGAAATCTATGATCTATTAAAAGCAGAAGGCAAATACGAAATTCGCGCATTTGATCCTCACGTGGAACAAGATTGGGTAGAACAAGATATCAAGGAAGCTGTACGCAACTCTGACTTAGTTCTTGTGTTAACAGATCATAACGAATTCAAAGAATTAAACTGGAGCGAATTAGAAGGCATGGCAACAAAACGTATTTTCGATACGAAAAACGTGGTAGCTAACCGTTCTGACGATTTCAGCTACATTAACTATGGTAACCTACATGCATTCCTTAAGAAGGAAGAAGTAATGGCATGAATTCTGTAGGGAGGATTTTGAAAGAACAATCCTCGAATTTTCATTTAATATTGAGATTATCTCTTTATGATGCAAAAAGTAAATACCAAATGCACTATCTTGGAGCTGTATGGCAGTTTTTAGGACCTGCCATACAGATTCTTCTGTACTGGCTTGTTTTTGGATTAGGAATTCGTGGAGGAGCACCCGTACACGGAATTCCATTCTTTGTATGGCTAATTGCAGGGTTAATCCCTTGGTTTTTTATTAGTCCTTCCATTACGCAAGGTTCAAACAGTGTGTATGCAAGGGTAAGTTTGGTTTCAAAAATGAAGTTTCCAGTCAGCGTACTGCCAACTGTCACGATTGTCAGTAACAGTTTTCAGTTCATCATCATGATGCTGGTTATGGGAGTTATCTTCGTCATTTATGGAATTAATCCGGGATGGTATTTACTTCAATTACCATATTATTTAGTAGCATTATTTGTGTTTTTATTTGCACTCACGCTGCTAACATCAACTATTTCAACGTTAATAAGAGATTTTCAGCAAATATTACAATCATTAATGAGAATGGTGCTTTACTTATTGCCTATTTTATGGGATACGTCTAAATTGTCACATGTATATGAAACGATTTTAAAATTAAATCCACTCTTTTACATCGTGCAAGGATTTAGATATTCATTGTTAGGTTACGGTTGGTTTTATGAGGATTGGATATACACATTATATTTTTGGGTTATCACATTATTAATACTAACAGTAGGATCAATCCTGCATTTGAAATTCAGAAATAAATTCATCGATTACTTGTAATCTAGGAGCGTAATCTATGGCACTAAAAGTTCAGTTTGAGAACGTTAGTAAAAAGTATGTTTTATATAAAAAAAGATCCGATAAACTGCTTGAAATTTTCTTTCCAAAAAAGAAAAATGAAAGCTTTTACGCACTAAGAAACATTTCTTTTTCCGTAAATGAAGGAGAAACAATTGGTGTTGTAGGAATTAATGGATCAGGAAAATCAACTCTTTCTAACTTGCTGTCGCAAGTTGTGCCTCAGACGTCAGGTGATATTAAAATCAATGGTGAAACATCATTAATTGCTATTTCGGTAGGGTTAAATAATAACTTAAATGGATTAGAAAATATCGAATTGAAGTGTCTGATGCATGGACTAACGAAAGAAGAGATAAAAAAAATCACTCCTGATATCATCGAATTTGCTGATATCGGAAAGTTTATTACTCAGCCGGTAAAAAACTATTCGAGCGGTATGAAATCAAGGCTTGGATTTGCCATTTCTGTTCATACCAATCCCGATATATTGGTAGTAGATGAGGCTTTGTCAGTAGGAGATCAAACATTTTACGATAAATGTTTGAAAAAGATTAATGAATTTAAAGAACAAGGTAAAACGATTTTCTTTATAAGTCATTCGTTGACTCAAATCCGCAGTGTGTGCAACAAAGTCATGTGGATTCACTTTGGAGAGTTAAAGCAATTTGGCGGCACTCGTGTTGTTTTAGAAAAATATAAAGAGTTTGTTAAATGGTTTAATGGATTAACTGATGAAGAGAAAAAGCAGTATAAACTAGATATGCTGGCTAATCAGGCAAAAGATGAATATGCTTTGATGAATGAAAAGAGTGAGTATAATCAGCCATTATACTCGTTAGAGCAGCGTACAAAGCGACGTGAACGGAAAAAAGAAAGACGAAAAACGTTCAAGCTTTATTTTCAAGTAGGCATTTTATCTATGCTGTCTTTGTTTTTAGCGATTTTAATGTTTTATACATAAGTTTTATAAAGCATTTTAATAATATTGAGAATAGATATGTAGATTGATATATCTACTATTCAAGGAGGATCTCTAATGAAAGCAAAAGTATTAATTCCAATCGTAGCAGGTGCACTATTATTCACAGGCTGCAGCAACGACAAAGAGACTGCAAGCAAACCAACTAAAACGGAACAAACTCAACAAGATAAAACAGCATTAAACAAAGTCTCTATTAAAAACGTAGGAGACAAACGCTTAGAAGTAAAAACAACGGCGGAAGGGAAAGACCTTAAATACGCTTATTCTGTTTATAAAGACGGAAAGCTATTCCAAAAAATCCCTTACTCTTCAAAAAAAGAGTTGGCTTATAAGCTAACGAAGTCTGGCGACTATCGTGTACGCGTATACGTGAAAGCTGGAAAAGAAAAAGCTGTTGCAAAAAGCACAGAATTAGTAAAAGTAACGAAATCATAATAAATAAAAAAGATCACGGGATACATCCCGCGATCTTTTTTTATTTTAGATTTAAACTTTCTTTTAATTCAGCAGATAGTTGGTTACGCGTGTCATCAGATACGGCATAGTAATAGATACCGTTAATCTTTTCGCCTTTTCCATCTATTTGAAGCTGTTCTGAATGTTTACGTGCGTCTTTATAGTTTGATTGAATTTGCTTCATATCATCAAACGTAAGGTTTGTTTTTACATTTTGGCCAATTGCATCTAGAATTGTACCGTAGTTTGTCAAAGACTGAACGCTAGCTCCTTCGTCAATAACGCCTTCAATTACTTGACGCTGACGTTGTTGACGTCCAAAGTCACCGCGAGGGTCTTGTTTACGCATACGTGTGAAAGCCAATGCTTCTTTACCATCTAACGTTAGAGGGCCTTTTTGGAAGCTGTAGCCGTCATAATCAAATGCAAGAGTATTATTTACAGTTACGCCGCCAACAGCGTCTACAATGTCTTTAAAGCTTTCCATATTCACTTGAACGTAGTAGTCTACGGGAACGTCTAAGAATTTCTCTACCGTATTTACAGACATGTCTACGCCACCAAAAGCATAAGCATGGTTGATTTTATCTTGTGTTCCTTTTCCTACAATTTCAGTACGCGTATCACGTGGAATACTGACCATCTTCATAGACTGTGTCTTTGGGTTTACCGTCATTAAAATAGTAGAATCTGAACGTCCGCGGTCACCGGCACGCTGATCTACTCCTAATAGTAAAATAGAAATAGGATCTCCATTTGCTAAGCTCACTTTATTTGAGCGCTTTTCAGATACATCACGTTTTAACGGTTCGTGAGTTTGTGTAAATGTCTTTTCAACGGAATGCCATATGCTATATGCATAGCCTGCTACACCTAGAATTAATACTAAAATAATACCAAGAATAATTTTAAACGCGCGTTTCTTTTTCGGTTTTTTTCGTTTACGTCTGCGCGCTTCTGGAGATTGTACTTGTTCTTCCATATGAAGCCTCTCTTCCTTTTCTTTATGTATTGATAAAATAAATGCCTTCTATGTAAGCCATTATTCTTATCTTTTTCATCAGAAAACACGTCAAAATGATTAAAAAAATGACAAATTTAATCAAATTTCTTCATGTACTTTAAAATTATATTATAATAAAAGAAAAAAAGAAAGATATAGTAAGGGAGACATTTTATGAAAATTTTAATTAACGTATTTGCTATTCTCATCTTTATCTCGTCTTTAGTAGCAGGAAAGATGTACTGGAACCATCAATTAGACAAGCAGTTTGAAACAAAGCCTACGAGAGTGAGCGCAGCAGAAACAGAAAAGGATATGCAAACCGAGACTAAGAACTTGCCGGAATCAATTGTAAAAAAATTAGAAAACGCAAAGAAAAAAGGAAATCCCGTAAAGCTTGTAATTGTAGGATCCGCTCCCGAGAAAGACGTAAAGACATGGGGAACTTTATTGAAAGATAAACTAGAAGATACATATGGGACAGATTTAATAAATGTAGAGTTGTATGAATACAAACAAATGAATACATTACAATTTGTGAAATCAAAAACGTATGAAGACATTACAAAAGCAAAGCCTGATATCTTGCTTTTTGAACCATTTTTATTAAATGATAACGGCGTAGTAGGTATTAACAATACAATTGATAACTTGCAAATTATTATGAAGCATATTGAAAGTGAAAATAAAAACCTAGTTACTATTTTTCAACCATCAGCTCCGGTCTATCAAGCTCAGAATTACCCTAACGACGTAAATGCTTTAGAAACCTTTGCTAAAGAAAATGGATACGAGTTTGTAAATCATTGGAGTGCATGGCCAGATTATAATGAGGAAGGCATTTTAAAGTATTTATCTGATGAAAATGGTCAACCGAACGAAGAAGGGGAGAAGGTATGGTTCAAATTTCTCTCTGAGTATTTTACTAATTCATAATGAAAAAGCACGCTACCTTATAAAAAAGGTTCGTGCTTTTATTTTTTAATTTGTTACAACAGGTAAAAGTAAAGCGTTAAGCTGTTCTAAAAATCTTTCATAATAAGCTGGCTGATAGTGTCTTGGCGTAAGACCCCATTTGTGATTTTCATCTGCCATAAATTCTTCTTTTATTTCAAGGTATGTACTATTGTTAATTTGGTTGCCGAGGTATGTATACATATACTCTAATTGCTGATTATGACGTTGAATTTCGTCTTGATTTTCAAAAACTTGAACGTTTCCTTCTTTATCTACATATTTTTCTTTCCAAAACGCTTTATGAATAATGACTTTTGAAATGCTGCTTGCGTTGATTCTTTCGCATATTTTATCAGCAGAACTCTCCCATAATTCATCAGTGCGTTCTACAATTCTTTTACTCTTTAAATCATTCATTAAATTAGATTGAGCAAATTCTTTGGAAAGGGCGATGTAAGATTCTCCGCGTTTCATAAGTCTTAATCTTTCAGAGAGTAAGTCAATGATTAACGTGTCGGCAGGCTCTTCATCCACATGTTTTAAGAAAAGTTTATTAAGATCATTGTATACACTTCTACGCTGGAATTTAGACTCAATGTGGATGCCTCGAATAGATAGTCCAACAGGTTTGGATGCTAGCGATATAATATTCGTTCTAGCAAAATACTCATTAATTTCATATTGATGGTCAAACATAGCAAAAGGGTCTCTAGAAACACAGCTTCCTAGAATGTCAATTTTTTTCTTCAAATTCATCTACAACTCCTACAATATTTTCTCATTTTTAGACACATATAGAAAAACTATAAACGAAGAAGAAGAGAAAAGTCAATCAGTGTTTAGGTATATTTACTCATTTTCTATCTCGTTCATTTTCCATTATTTATTTTTAACATTTTCTTCAAGAAAAGAATGCCACATTTCAATACAAAAGGAACGTCTATCAATCCCAAAAGAGAGCATGAGCAAAAATAGATACTTATGCTAGAAGATAGAAAAAAAGCCCTGTGATATAATATAATTCATGGAATACTATCCATGATCTGAGGCATAGAAAGAGGAGAAAAAAATGATAGATATATATACCAATATCTTGCCAAATGTGAACAGTGGTCCCAAAAGTGTAGAAGAATTTTTAGAAATGGCAAATGTATTAGTGAAAGAAGGAGTAACAGAAGTCGTAGCAGCCCCTCTTTATGACGGAAAAGATTCCAGCTATAGAGAAGGTGTCGATCTTGCGAATGAATGGTTAAGAAAATCTTCTATTTCGTTAAGCGTTTTACCAGGTCAAAAAGTAATTGCCTCTACCAATATGATTGTATCAAATGAAGAGTATTACACGATGACAATAAATGAAAATGAAAAATATATGTTTTTACACATTCCACAAGACGTGGAAATTGAAGTGTTAGAAAATATTGCTTACGAGCTTCAGCTAAAAGGTATTGTACCGGTTTTAAATGAGCCTGAGTGCCATTCATTATTTGTGGAAAACCCTCCGCACTTGTACAAGCTCGTAAAAAATGGAGCAGTCGTTCAGCTGTCTGCACAAAGTGTGCTGGGCGGCAACGGCAGTAAAGCTAAAAAAGCAGCTTATCAGTTCATTGATCACGGATTAGCACACGTTATTGCATCAGGTGTAAATCGTGAAAACTACCAGCAGTACGGCCTGCAAAAAGCCTATTCAACCGTTTCTAAAAAATACGGCAACAGCAAGCTCTATCATTTCATGGAAAATGCTGAAGCCATTGCGAGCGGGAAGGCTATTTATAAACAAGAGCCTGAGCGCATCAAAAAAACAAAATTTCTAGGAATTTTTTAACTTTTCCCTTTGTACCCTGATTAACTTCTGTTTAATCAGGGTATTTGCATACAAAGACCTATTTAATTCCCTTCTTTTATCATCATTATTTGGATTTATTTTACAAATTATGTTTGCGTTTTCACATAAAGTGATAGTAAAATATTGTTAGTTAAGTAGATGACAGAAAAGTGCGCGGTTTTCCGGGGTTTGTGGTGGTAAATGTCGAGAAGAATACATAGTTTCACATTTAAAATCGTCGTAGAATAGAGCTATACAAAACGCAGGGAGGGAAATAAAGTGATTGATATTCATACGTACATATTGCCTAATATCGATAGCGGACCTGAGGAAGTAGACGGCTTTTTGAAGATGGCACGCTCCTTAGCGGATCAAGGTGTTCAGTCCGTTGTGGCGACGCCGCTTTATGATAGCGATCAAGAGTTTATGAAACACCATTTATTTCTCTATGTAAATGCAGCTAATGAATGGCTCACAAATTCATGTATTCCTCTTCAAGTCTTACCAGGCCAGCTTGTCCCTTTATCACCTCAACTTCTGCGAAACTATGAGCGAAATCAGCTTCTTACGCTTAATCACACCGATAAATATTTGTTTCTTTCACTGCCTGAATATGATATCTCACCTTATTTTGAAAAAACGCTGTATGATCTTCTCACAAAAGGCGTTGTGCCTATTCTGCGTTCACCAGAATGTCATCCGATTTTCCGAGATCACCCTGAGCGTTTGTATGAGCTTGTAAAAAAAGGTGTACTCGTTCAGCTAAGCGCTGCTAGTATTCTCGGTTTAAACGGAAAAAAAGAAAGAAAAGCGGCCTGTACGTTTATTAAATACCGCTTCGCCCACGTGATTGCCTCTGGCGTTCATGCTCGCAATTACCACAACTATTCACTTTCAAAAGCGTACGATTATATTTCCGATATGTACGGTGCGTCAGAACTTTATTTTTTTATCGAAAATGCGGAAGCCATTATCGACGGTCGTCCGGTGCATCAATTAGAGCCTGAGCCGATGAGAAAATTTAGTTTATTTAAATTATTTAGCTGAAAACAAGGGACTTTTCCATAAAAACGGGAAAGTCCCTTGTTTTGTCTTTCTTTCATTGTGGTATGGAATAGAAACAAAGCTAAAGAAAGGAAGGCTGAATATGATAAAAACTACAGCTGGCAAAGCAGCTATGTCGGTATTAAAAGAATGGAATATCGATCACATTTTCGGTATGCCGGGAGATTCAATCAATCATTTTATGGACAATCTGCGAAGTGAAAAAGATGAAATTGAGTTTATTCAAGTCCGTCACGAGGAAGTAGGCGCACTTGCGGCATCTTCTTACGCTAAAATCACGGGCAACATCGGTGTGTGTCTGTCAATTGGAGGGCCGGGTGCGATTCATTTGTTAAACGGCTTATATGATGCGAAAGCAGATGGTGCGCCGGTGCTAGTATTAGCCGGACAGGTGCCTCGTGCCAAGCTTGGCAATGAATCATTTCAAGAAGTAAACTTAGAACGTGTTTTTGACGATGTGTCGGTGTTTAATCACCGAGTAGACTCGTCAGAATCATTTCCGCATCTGCTGCAGCAAGCAATTCGAACGGCTTATGCGAAAAAAGGCGTTGCGGTTTTAGTTATTCCAGATGATATTCCGTCTTCAACGATTAAAATTGATTCAAAAACGCCAATTGCTAATGTATCAAAAACCATTTCTCACAGTGACCCGGAAGATGTAGCTAAAGCGCTTTTAGCCATTAAATACGCAAAGAAACCGGTTATTTTAGCAGGAACAGGTGCCAAGCACGCCAAGCTTGAATTAGCGCAGTTTGCGGAAAAAATTGCGGCACCAATTATCTTTACGCTTCCGGGTAAAGGAATACTGCCTGATCATCATCCTTATAACCTAGGGCAGCTCGGGCAAATTGGGACAAAGCCGGCGTATGAAGCGATGGAAGAAACCGATTTGCTGATTATGATTGGAACTTCGTTTCCATACCGTGAGTTTTTACCGGACGGGGTTGAAGCGATTCAGCTGGACTCTGACGCCACACAAATCGGCAGACGCTATCCTGTATCAATTGGATTAGTCGGAGACTCTAAAACGACCCTGTCGCAGCTTGCGCATAATTTAGATTATCAAGAAAACCGCCGTTTCTTAGAAGAGTGTCAAGTTAATATGGAAAACTGGTGGAAGCACGTAGAAAAAGAAGAAAATGAAGTGAGTACGCCAATCAAGCCGCAGCAAGTTATTCCTAAGCTGCAAAAAATCGTTGATGATGATGCGATTGTATCTGTTGATGTCGGAAACGTGACGGTATGGATGGCAAGACATTTCCGCATGACGAATCAAAAATTTGTGATTTCAAGCTGGCTGGCAACGATGGGCTGCGGACTTCCGGCTGCGATTGCAGGAAAGCTTGCTTATCCTGAAAAACAATCGGTAGCCGTGTGCGGTGACGGAGGCTTTACGATGGTCATGCAAGACTTTGTGACGGCTGTGAAGTACAAGCTGCCGATTGTTGTCGTCGTCCTTAATAACAGTGAAATCGGGATGATTAAATATGAACAAGCGATTCAAGGTCACTTGGATTATCAAACGCAGCTTGGTGAAATGAACTTTGCGAAGTTCGCTGAATCGTGCGGAGGAATTGGCTACCGCGTTGAAAAATACGAAGAGCTCGAAACTGCTTTTGAAAAAGCAGCGCTTGCGAATGTTCCTGTTGTGATTGATGTCGTTGTCGCAGATGAACCGCCGCTTCCAGGCAAAATTTCATTCGGACAAGCGGCCAATTATTCGAAGCACATCATGAAAAAGTTCTTTAAAGAACATGAGCTCGAAATGCCACCGCTTCGAAAAGGACTAAGCAGAATGCTTTAATCAGTGACTCTCCGTATAGGAGAGTCTTTTTAGGAGGGATATCATGGGAGTGTTTGAAATCATTTTACTTATTTTTGGCGCGGTAATGATGCTTGTGATTGTAGTGCCGGTTATTATTGCTGTTATTCTTTGGATGAAAGATGAAAAACAAGAAGAGCATTCGGTGCTTAGAAACTATCCGCTGCTAGGAAAAATGCGCTATATTTTTGAGAAAATGGGGCCTGAACTGCGTCAGTATTTATTTTTAAATAATAATGAGGGCAAGCCGTTTTCTCGAAATCAATACGAGCAAACCGTTAAGTCGGGTAAATACCTCAACCGAATGATGGGTTTTGGCTCAGAGCGTGATTTTAACGAACCGGGATACTATATTCGAAACGCGGTGTTTCCAAAGCAGCGCGATGAAATGAAAGCGGATAATACGACAAAAGTTAAAACGAAAGTATATAAAATGGACGCCGATAACTTATTCAGCCGAAGAGAGCACCGAGAAGAAAAAGAAGCGGATCCGTTTTATTTGCGGGATGAAGATGCGGTCGTTATAGGTCCTTCATGCAAAAATCCGTTTGTTGTAAAAGGATTAATCGGTCAATCCGGCATGAGCTTTGGAGCGCTTGGTGACCATGCGATTACCGCTTTATCCCTAGGGTTAGGTCGAGCAGGCGGCACGTGGATGAACACGGGAGAAGGCGGACTATCACCCTATCATTTGAAAGGAAACGTTGATATTATTTTTCAAATTGGCCCTGGGCTTTTTGGTGTTCGGACAAAAGAAGGCGAATTTTCATGGGAAGAATTTAAAAAGAAAAGTGAAATGAAGCAAATCAAAGCGTTTGAAATTAAGCTCGCCCAAGGAGCCAAAACGCGAGGCGGTCACGTAGACGGTTCCAAAGTAACGGAAGAAATCGCAGAAATCCGCAACTTAAAGCCAGGAGAATCGGTAGACAGTCCAAACCGTTTTAAAGAGTTCGCTTCGTATCCTGAAATGTTTCAGTTTATTGAAAAGCTTCGAGATGTAGGCGGCAAGCCAGTAGGCATTAAAATGGTTGTCGGAAACACAAATGATCTTGAAGAAATGGCGGCGTATATGAAAGAGACGGGAAGCGGTCCTGATTTTATTACGATTGACGGTGCAGAAGGAGGAACGGGCGCATCGTTTCAAGAATTAGCAGACGGAGCGGGAGTACCTTTGTTTTCAGGCCTTCCTTTTGTGGATGAACTGCTTAAAAAGTATGGCGTTCGTGATGAAGTAAAACTTTTTGCATCGGGCAAGCTGTTAACGGCTGATAAAATTGCGACGGCTTTATCGCTGGGTGCCGACTGCGTAAATATTGCCAGAGGCTTTATGTTTTCTGTTGGCTGTATTCAAGCGCAGGTTTGTCACAACAACAGGTGCCCCGTGGGCGTAGCGACAACAGATCCGCAGCTGCAAAAAGCGCTTATTATTGAAGAAAAGTCATACCGCGTGTGCAACTACGTGCTGTCATTACGTGAAGGATTGTTTAATTTAGCAGCAGCAGCCGGTATTGATTCGCCAACGAAGTTTTCAAAGAAACATGTAGTATTTAAAAACAGCAGCGGACAGTTAGCTGATATTTCTACAAAAGAAAAGATGTATGTATAAAAAGCTGCCGATTGGCAGCTTTTTTATTGTCTTCGCTGAAGCAAATGCAGGCAAAACTCTAAGTCTTTTTGAAGATGCTCCTGCATTAATGCTTCCGCTTTTTCAGCATTGCGTTCTTTAATCGCGTTATAAATGTCTTCATGTTCGTCAATTAAAAACGGGCGGTTGTAAAACACGACCGTATGACGGAATAAGTAAATGATGGACTGCATGCGGTCGATAATATTAATCATGACGTCATTGTTGCTTGCGTTCACAATGATGGCGTGAAAACGTTCATTTGCGCTCATGATTTCTTCAAACGAGCCGTTTCTTCCGATGTCTACGCATTCCTTTAACTCTTCTAATTCGTTATCAGACAAAAAAGTTGCCGCAGCTTTAGAAGCTGAGCCTTCCAGCAGCATTCGCACTTCAAACAAGTTGCGTAAGTCTTTTTCTGTCGGCGACACGACTTTTTTTCGAACAATCAGTCCTTCATATTCTAAGCGTCTAATGGAGTCACGAATCGGCGTTCGGCTGAATCCAAGCTCGCTCGCTAATTTTTCTTCGACGATTTTTGTACCGCCTTCAAGCTCACCGTTTAAAATTTTATCTCGAATCATCTCATAAGAAGGGTGATGAGACGAACGAGAACCTTGATTTCTTAACATACTCTACTTCACCTCTAGCATTCGACACGAGAAAATCTCGTCTCTTTCTCTCTTTATTTTTTATCATTTTGTACGCGTATACCCAAATCATACTATAACTTGTGAAAAGGTGGGACGGAAAGTTTCGGTTTTGGAAATAAATTTCATTTAAAAAAAGGCTAGACAAATAAATAGAATGCGAATATGATGAGTGTATACAAAATTATCAGAAATGTATACAAAAAATATTTTAACGTATACATTCTTTTTTAAAACGTATTTGAAAACGTATACAACAAGGGGAGGAAACGAAAATGACAAAACGCGTTGGATTTATTGGACTTGGAATTATGGGAAAACCGATGACACTCAATTTATTAAAAGCAGGCTTTGAGGTAGCGGTTTACGATATTAATAAAGCAGCAGTGGAAGAAGTGAAAGCAGCAGGAGGATTTGGAGCAGAAAGCCTTGCTGAAGTTGCAGTGAACAGCGAAGTGATGATCACGATGCTTCCGGCTTCACATCATGTAAAAAGCGTAGTGCTTGGAGAAGAAGGGTTAATTCATAGCGCCAAAGAAGGAAGCGTTATCATCGATATGAGCTCTATTTCGCCGGTAGCATCAAAAGAAATTGCGGCTGAGCTTGCACAAAAAGGAATTCACATGCTAGACGCTCCGGTTAGCGGCGGAGAGCCAAAAGCAATTGACGGCACGCTTGCAATTATGGTCGGAGGAAATGAGCACATCTTTGAAAGCGTTTCACCTATTCTTCATGCGATGGGAGCAGAAATAACGCTTGTTGGAGACAACGGAAGCGGCGTAACGGCTAAGCTTGCGAACCAAGTGATTGTAAACTTAAACATTGCAGCGATGTCTGAAGCACTTGTACTAGCAGCCAAAGCAGGCATTGACGTTGAAAAAATGTATCAAGCGATTCGCGGCGGATTAGCAGGAAGCGCTGTATTAGATGCAAAGGTACCGCTGATTTTAGACCGCAACTTTGTAGCAGGCGGACGCATTGATATTAACTTAAAAGATATGACAAACGTGATGGAAACGGCTCATGACATTGGCGTACCGCTTCCGCTTTCAAGTCAGCTTGTGGAAATTTTCCACGCGTTAAAAGTAGACGGAAAAGCAAGCGATGATCACGGCGGAATTGTACAGTACTATGAAAAATTAGCAAACGTTGAAGTGAAAAAGAAGGTGGAAGCATGATTAAACAACAAGAAAAACGCCTTGTAAGCGATGTGTTTAAAGACATTCCAGCGGTCGATGAGGCACTTGTACAAAAAATGCTCGACGAAGAGCTGCTGACGTTTAATCAAAAAATCATCGTACTGGATGACGATCCAACGGGTGTTCAAACGGTTAACGGCATTTCCGTTTATACAGACTGGAGCAAAGACAGCATCAAGCAAGGGTTTTTAGAAGAAAACTCCATGTTTTTTATTCTAACAAATTCACGCGGATTCACCGCTTCTGAAACGGAAAAAGCGCACGCGGACATTGCCGCCGTTATTACAGAGGTAGCGGCTGAAGTAAATAAAGAGTTTTTAATTATCAGCAGAGGTGATTCAACTCTTCGCGGTCACTATCCGTTAGAAACGGAAGTATTAAAGAAAACGGTTGAACAGCACTCAAATCAAGTGCTCGACGGTGAAGTGATCTTTCCTTTCTTTAAAGAAGGCGGACGATTCACAGTTGATAACATTCACTACGTGCAGGATGAAGATTACTTAGTGCCGGCAGGAGAAACGGAGTTTGCAAAAGACCGTACGTTTGGCTACAGTAAGTCTCATTTAGGCGAGTGGGTGGAAGAAAAGTCAGAAGGAAAATTTAAAGCAAGTCATACGACGTATATTTCGCTCACGAGCATTCGTGCACTTGATTTAGTAACGATTACAAATCAGTTAATGGAAGTGAAAGACTTTAACAAAGTGATTGTGAACGCAGTGGATTATGTAGACGTGAAAGTTGTGACGATTGCGCTTCTTCGCGCGATGAAGCTTGGAAAGCACTTTATGTATCGAAGCGCTGCGGCTCTAACAAAAGTGATGGGCGGCGTGAGCGATAAAGACCTTTTAACAAAAGAAGAGCTCATTAAAGAAAAGTCGTCAAACGGCGGATTAATTATGGTTGGCTCGCACGTTAAAAAAACAACGGAGCAGTTAGAAGAATTAAAGAAATGCAGCTTCATTGAATTTATTGAATTTGATTGTCATCTTGTCTTAGAACCTGAAAAGTTTGAAGAAGAAGTGAATCGTATTATCAATGAAGCAGAGAAGCTTATTTCACAAGGTCAAACGGTAGCCGTCTATACAAGACGCGAGCGCTTAGATCTTGGCGAAGGCAAAAAAGAAGAAGAGCTTAAATTATCGGTAAAAATTTCAGATGCGGTTACAAGCATTGTTCGCCGCTTGAACATTCGTCCAAACTTTATCGTCGCAAAAGGCGGCATTACATCAAGCGATATTGGCGTAAACGGCTTATCTGTAAAGCGTGCGACGGTAGCTGGACAAATCAAGCCTGGCATTCCGGTATGGGTAACGGGAGAGGAAAGCAAGTTTCCGGGCATTGCGTACATCATTTTCCCTGGAAACGTCGGAGCCAAAACAACGCTTCGTGAAACAGTTGAATTACTAAGTAAATAGAAAGAAGTGAACGTACGGTGTGCGTTCACTTTAAAAAATATTTGAAAGCGTATACATTATTTGGATGTACGTACATGAAAAATGGTCACACTAAGGGGATGAACATATGAATTCAGTATTCGGATTAAGTCATGAAGCAAGTCTTTTGCTGTATGCGATTGTATCGATTGTCGGACTTATCTTTTTAATTGCTAAGTTTAAAACAAATCCGTTCGTAGCGCTGATTGTTGCGGCTTTGTTTATGGGTCTTATTTCAGGAATGAAGCTGCCTGATATCGTAACGGCTTTCCAAGAAGGCGTAGCGAGCGTCTTAGGGTTTATCGCGATTGTTCTTGGTCTTGGAACGATGTTAGGTAAAATGATGGCAGAGTCAGGCGGAGCTGAGCGTATTGCCCGCACGTTAATTAAAGTATTCGGTGAAAAGAACGTACACTGGGCAATGATGGTTGTAGCCGTTATTTGCGGGATCCCGGTCTTTTTCCAAGTTGGTGTTGTATTATTAATTCCGCTTGTGTTTGTAATTGCCAAGCATACGGGTACGTCACTTATTAAAATTGGTTTATCATTAATTGCCGGTTTAGCCGTTGTTCACAGTTTAGTACCTCCACATCCGGCAGCGATGCTAGCGGTGGATATCTTTAAAGCAGATTTAGGTAAAACGATTTTGTATTCACTAGTTGTGGCATTCCCAGCTGCAGCAGTGGCAGGTCCTATTTATGGATCGTTCATTTCACGCCGCGTTCACGTAGAGCCAACGGGTGAAATTATGGAGCAGTTCACAGAGTCGAAGCATAAAGATCTTCCTGGTTTCGGCATTACGTTATTCACGATTTTACTTCCAGTACTATTAATGCTTTTAGCAACGATCACTGGGTTTGTTTATCCAGAAACAAGTACGATTCGCTATGTAACAAACTTTATCGGAAGTCCAATCGTAGCGCTGTTAATTTCGCTAGTGTTTGCTTTTTATTCGTTCGGTTTTGCAAGAGGATACAACAAAGACGATCTATTAAAATTCACAAATGAATGTCTTGGACCCGTTGCTTCGATCATTTTAATCATCGGTGCAGGCGGCGGTTTTAATAAAATTTTAACAGCAAGCGGTGTAGGTGATGCGATTGCAGGATTTGCTCAAGATGCACATCTTTCTCCTATCGTGCTAGCGTTTGTGATTGCAGGCTTAATTCGTGCAGCAGTTGGTTCAGCAACAGTAGCCATGACCACAGCAGCAGGTATTGTCGCACCAATTGCAGCAACGATGCCAAACGTAAGCCCGGAGCTGCTAGTACTAGCAACAGGGGCAGGTTCTGTGATGCTATCACACGTAAATGATTCTGGCTTCTGGTTAATCAAAGAATTCTTCAACATGTCAGTGGCTCAAACGTTAAAAACGTGGACAGTGATGGAAACGATTCTATCATTTGCGGCTTTTGCAATGGTTCTTATTTTAGACATTTTTATCTAAGAGAAAAAGCGCTGGTTTCAGCGCTTTTTTATTTGGATACAAATATAATCAAAATGTTTTAAATATTAAGAAAAAATACTAGATTTTCCCTATTTCGATAGTGTAGAATAGTAATACAATAGAGAAAGGGGTAGATGTATGACAAATGATGAAAACTATCAAGTTGGTTTGACGACAAAAGCATTGATTCCAGTGAACGACCCTATACACTGCACAAAGGTGCTGGATGAAGCAGGAGAATACATGCTAAGAAAGACGTGTAAGCAATTATTAGAAGAAGCGTGTATTCGAGAGTTAAGTACATTTAAAGGATCCATTGCCGCTGTTCGAAAACTATTTCCCTATAAACAGCTTACACCTCTTGTCATTAGTCGTTCACAAGCGATTATTGCGTTTCCTACATCTTCGCCCAATGACTACAGCTGCGCTTGGATTTTCTCCTCTCACGTTCATACTTCACATACGCTTGCTACAGTTAATTCAACCTCCATGCTGATTCACTTCAAAGACGGAACGTTCATTCCAGTGAAACTCTCTTATTATAGTTTAGAAAAAAAGCTGGCCAGAGCAGCTGTTATTCGTAATTATTGTTTAGAAAGTCCGCTTTTTTTAGCGTAGTGCGTTCGATTTATCAAACGAACTTGTCCTACATATGAACAATCGGTTGCATGGGACTACACATATGTACTAAAGGAGGAAGCTTAAAATAAGCTTCCTCCTTTTCTTATTCCTGAAGAAGCGAGGCCTTTAGCTTTTTGCGGGCTGCTTTTCCCCAGTTTTTAACGGCTCCCGTGGAGACTCCGTATTTGTAGGCAATATCTTTATACGAGTAGCCTTCTAACAGATGTTCGAGTACATAGATTTTTTCTCTTCCCGTTAAATGTTCGATATGCTGCTTGATGATTTCACTTTCTAGGGGAACGGGAAGAGCGTGATCTTCGTTTAGTGAAAGTAGGTTCTGCTCAGCTGGTGTTTCCCGTTCTTCGTATAAAATGGTGCCTTTTAAATGAGAAAGAATCGTACCGCGCACAGTTGTGTAGGCATAAGCGGAAAAAGAGCCTTTGCTTTCGTCAAATTTTTGATACGCTCTCCATAAACCAATTAACGCAATTTGATAATATTCGTCGTAGTCTTTGTAAATGTGAAACTTTTTAATCATCGATACAATTAATGGATGAAAAGATGAAGCGATTTGATCAAACGAGCTTTTTTGCATGTAGCATTCCTTTTTCAAAAACGCGCTTTTGCTGTATTCCGCCGGTATCTTTACTGTACAAGGGGAAGATCACATGTGCGAATGAGCGTACATTATGTTTTCTTTTTAAGAAACGTGACGTAATTTCCCCGGAAACTTCACGTTTCGCTAGGAAATATGCGAAGTATACGTGTATTTGTAGAGATTTTACGTACGAAAGGTCCTCCATTCCAAATTCTACTAATCTATACTATTTATATATCGATGTAGCAACTCTACCATCA
The DNA here is from genome assembly GCF_058323215.1 of Priestia sp. USM5. Lineage (NCBI taxonomy): Bacteria > Bacillati > Bacillota > Bacilli > Caryophanales > Bacillaceae > Priestia > Priestia sp. USM5. Next base: position 3,468,329 of record NZ_JBSGKN010000001.1, on the reverse strand, counting down.
CGGAAGAGCGGTGATGGTAGAGTTGCTAGACCTAAGCGGCAGTCACCCTCCCTTGCGGGTTTGCGCCTGCCGCATATGTGAACCTTTTTGGGCAAATTCAGTGAAGTATTTTTGTGGTTGTCCTTTTGTGCTTTCTATTGAATGTAAGTTGGGTGGGCAGAATATAGTAGGTTTTTAAAAAGTGGGTAAAGGGGAGATTGAATGAAGGCGATGGTTGGGGTAAATGTGGCGGCGGCTGTTTTGTGCGGGGCGGTGATGTATGCGGGGACGCAGCACTGGCAGGAGCAAACGGAAGCGCAGGCAAGTGAAGTGAAGTCGGCTGTTGTACATAAAGAAAAACAGTTTTCGGATGTATCTGCTTATACAAAAAATCTTCCAGACTTTATCACAAAGCAAATCCAGTCATCTATCGCAAATAAAAAGCCTCTGACTCTTGTGCTTGCCACATCCGCGAAGGAAGCAGGCTGGCCACAGCAGTTAAAAAAAGAGCTAGCAGCTACATATGGACGTGATGTATTTACGGTCAAAACACTTTCATATGGTAACGGGACAACCGATGAGCTTTTATCCTCACATATTGCCGATCAAATTGATCAACTTCAGCCAAACATTATTCTGTTTGAAGCACCTCTTAAAAATGATTATCAGCACCTTACGCTAGATGAGACGCTTGAAAATACAGACAAGCTAATTCATCAGCTCAAAGACTTGAAAAAGACCCTTATGGTTCAGCCTTCACAGCCATATATTTCACAAACCGAGTCCTATGAAGAAGGGGTAGAAGCGATCAGGGGAGTATCTGAAGCAAACTGGGTATATTATATGAATCACTCGCTCATTTGGCCGTTTCATTTAGGAGAGTATATCAATAAAGACAGCGGGAATTTAACTAAAAAAGGAAATGAAGTGTGGGGAGAATATGTTGTGAATTGGTTTACAGGAGAATAAAAAACAAGCCCTCTTTCAAAAGAAAGAGGGCTTGTTTTTTATAGTTTTATAAGATTATGACTTTTCCTCGTTTTATAGTAGTAGCTTTTTGTATCTCTACACTTATAAAGTTTAAAACCAAAAATCTCTAAAGGAGTCCAAACCTTTTTGATGTTTACGAGTGGCATTACGATTCCTCATCCTGTTCTTTATAGAGTTTATATTAATTCATTATAAAGAACTTAAGAGGGATAGTAAATACTATAGAGAACAGTTTATCTAAAAAATTCTTTATAAAGAATTTTTTGGAATGAATATTTAGAAGTGTTTGATCTGCAGTAGCCGCAATAGTCGATTTATATGCTGATAAAAGGTAGATCACAAGATACTAACTCAAGTCTTTAGAACAAGACTATCAAACTATCGCTCATTTTTTATAGAAGTGATTTTTATCATAGCTCAGGTTATTTATTCTTGTTACATTAACGTTGTGAAAAACATCACAAAATAAAATGCAAAGGATGATCCAAATTAAAACGTAATTAGAGCACTTATTTTTTTTGCTTGCTGTTAAAGCAATGGAATCGCATACATATCATAACAGTGTTAGATAACCTAACACATAAGTTGAACGATTCAGAAAATTCATATATCTTAAATGTATCTTTAAAGATGCATAGAAAATATATCTTTTAAACAAGCAGGTATAGACGCCAGGGGAGGAATGGAAGATGCAAAAAAAGAAACTCGTATTGATTGGAAATGGAATGGCTGGAGTTCGAGCGATTGAAGAAGTATTGAAGGTTTCAAGTGAAGCGTTTGAGATTACGATTTTCGGAAGCGAGCCGCATCCGAACTATAATCGTATTTTACTATCAAAAGTGCTGCAAGGAGATACGAATGTTGAAGACATTACGCTAAACGATTGGAACTGGTATCAAGAAAACAATATTACATTGTATACGGGCGAAACGGTTACTAGTATCGATTCAGTAAAAAAAGAAGTAGCGACAAACAGCGGCAGAGTAGAATCATATGATGAATTAATTTTAGCAACGGGCTCTCTTCCTTTTATTCTTCCGATTCCAGGATCAGATAAAAAAGGAGTTACGGCTTTTCGAGATATAAAAGACACGGATGAAATGCTGCAGGCATCTCAGCAGTATAAAAAAGCAGCGGTTATTGGAGGCGGACTGCTTGGATTAGAAGCAGCGCGCGGACTGTTAAATCTAGGAATGGACGTATCTGTGATTCATTTAGCTCCGTATTTAATGGAACGCCAGCTTGATCCAACAGCTGGAAATTTGCTTCAAAATGAATTAGAAAAACAAGGCATGAAGTTTTTGCTTGAAAAACAAACGGCGGAAATCGTCGGCGATGAGCGAGTTGAAGGATTATCTTTCAAAGACGGTACGTTTTTAGATGCTGATTTAGTCGTGATGGCCGTTGGAATTAAGCCAAATGTTCAGCTTGCAAAAGAAGCGGGACTTACCGTAAATCGAGGAATTGTCGTGAATGACTATATGCAAACGGATATTCCAAACATCTACGCGGTTGGAGAGTGTGCAGAGCATAGAGGAATGGTATACGGATTAGTGGCACCTTTGTATGAACAAGGAAAAGCATTAGCCAAAGCGATTTGCGGGGCAGAAAAAGTGCCTTATGAAGGATCAGTTTTATCCACGCAGCTAAAAGTATCAGGTGTTGAAGTATTTTCAGCAGGAGACTTCACGGAAGATGAAGAGAAAAAAGCGATCAAAGTGTTCGATGAACAAGACGGCATTTATAAAAAGCTTGTTTTGCGAGGCAATCAAATCGTAGGAGCCGTTCTTTTTGGAGACAGCAGCGACGGAAATCGACTGTTTTCAATGATTCAAAAGCAAGAAGATGTATCGGATGTCGCAAAAGTGTCGATTTTACAGCCGTCTGGCGGTAACGCGGGTGAAAGCTTAGTAGCAAGCATGAGCGCGGATGATATTATTTGCGGCTGTAACGGCGTAACAAAAGGTACGATTGTGGAAGCTATCCAAAAACAAGGATGCTCATCGGTTGATGAAATCAAAGCTTGTACAAGTGCGTCTCGTTCTTGCGGCGGCTGTAAACCGCTTGTAGCGGAAGTGCTTCAGCATACGCTTGGCGCTGACTTTGACGCAGCGGCACAAAAAGAAGCGATTTGCGGCTGTACGACTTTGTCACGAGATGAAGTTGTCGAAGAAATCAAAGCAAAAGGCCTTTCGCATACGCGTGAAGTGATGAATGTACTCGGCTGGAACAATGAAGAAGGCTGTTCGAAATGCCGCCCGGCGCTGAATTATTATTTAGGTATGGTGAATCCGACCGGATACGTTGATGAACGCGAATCACGATTTGTGAATGAACGCATGCACGCAAATATTCAAAAAGACGGCACGTACTCTGTTGTTCCTCGCATGTACGGAGGCGTCACAAACGCAGAAGATTTACGAAAAATTGCAGACGTTGTTGATAAATATGAAATTCCACTTGTAAAAGTGACGGGTGGTCAGCGTCTTGATTTGTTTGGTGTTAAAAAAGAAGATTTGCCTAGCGTATGGGAAGAGTTAGATATGCCTTCTGGCTACGCGTATGGTAAGTCGCTACGGACGGTGAAAACATGCGTCGGCGAACAGTTTTGCCGCTTTGGCACGCAGGATTCAATGGGCGTTGGCATTGCGCTTGAGAAAAAATTTGAAGGACTATGGACGCCTCATAAAGTGAAAATGGCTGTATCCGCTTGTCCAAGAAGCTGTGCTGAGTCAGGTATTAAAGATATTGGCTTTATTGGAATTGACGGCGGCTGGGAAATTTACGTGGGCGGAAATGGAGGTACGCATCTTCGCGGCGGAGATTTGTTGTATAAAGTAAAAACTGACAAAGAATTGATGGACATCACAGGAGCGTATTTACAGTATTACCGAGAAACAGCTAATTACTTAGAGCGTACGTCTGCATGGATTGAGCGCATGGGACTTTCGCACATTCAGTCAGTGCTTGATGACGCTGAGACGAGAAGAGAGCTGAATATGCGTATGGACGAAGCGTTATCTACGTACCGTGATCCTTGGAAAGAAATCGTCGAAAGCAAAAAGACGAAAAAAGAGCTGTTCGAGACAGTTGTCACATCATAAAGCTGGGGGGAAATAAAGATGGTGAATAAAAACATTACAAAAGTATGCGTAGGGTCTATTCATGATTTTCCAGTAAGCCTGGGTAAAACAGTAAAAGTAAACGGAAAAGAAATTGCGGTGTTTAAGCTATCAAGCGGAAAAGTACGGGCAATTGAAAATCGCTGTCCGCATAAAGGCGGGGTGCTAAGTGAAGGAATCGTGAGCGGCGACTCGGTGTTCTGTCCGATGCACGACTGGAAAATTTGCTTGCATGACGGTAACGTACAAGAGCCTGATAGCGGATGTGTAGACACGTACGAAGCGTCTGTTGAAGGAGATTTGCTGTATCTTTTAATTGAAGAATAAGTAACGTGGCGCGTTGATTTTCAACGCGCCACAAAAATTCAAGGGGACACACTAAAAGGAGCGAAGCAAAAATGAGAACAGGAAAAGTGTACATTGTAGGAGCCGGACCAGGAGATCCAGATTTGCTAACGATAAAAGCAGCAAAGTGTTTAGAAAAAGCAGATGTTATTTTATATGACCGACTAGTGAACCCTGTTCTTCTTCAGTATGCAAAAGAAGGGGCCGAACTCGTCTACTGCGGGAAAAAGCCCGGTGATCACTGCGTTTCTCAAGATGATATTCATGATTTGCTTGTATGCTACGCAAGAAAAGGAAACACCGTCGTTCGGTTAAAAGGCGGAGATCCGTTTATTTTCGGAAGAGGCGGAGAAGAGGCAGAAGTACTCGTTCAAAACGGAATTTCGTTTGAAGTCGTTCCAGGAATTACAGCAGGCATAGCGGCACCGGCCTATGCTGGAATTCCTGTGACGCATCGGGAGCTCAGCCGTTCGTTTGCGGTTGTGACGGGACACTGCTTGAGCGGCAAGCCGGAAAGTATTCGCTGGGAGCATTTAGCAAAAGGAGTTGATACGCTTGCGATTTATATGGGCGTTAAAAACTTGCCTTATATTTGCCGTCAGCTTTTAGAAGCGGGGAAAAGCGCGAATACGCCGGTCGCTCTTATTGAACAAGGCACGTCGGTTTATCAGCGCACGGTTACAGGCACGCTTGGCACAATTGTAGATACGGCTGCTGAGCAGCAAGTGAGCAATCCCGCGATGATTGTGATTGGTGAAGTGGTGAAGCAAGCTTCTGTTCTTTCGTGGTTTTTGGAAAAAAGAGAAGAAAAAGTATGCGTCTAGTATGAATAAAAGGAGGAAACGCTTTTGTTTAAGAATTCACTGCAGTCAATGAATGAGTTAGCCCGCGAAAAAACGAAGCTTGTGAATGATCATTTACCGAGTTATTTGCTGTTAGCTGTACTAGCGGGTGCTTACGTGGGACTTGGCGTTATATTAGCTCTATCGGTAGGAGCGCCTTTAGCTTCTGCTTCTTTACCGGTCGTATTTACTGGTTTGTGAATGCTAGGCAGCTAAAAGAAGTTAAAAAACAGCCGGCTGCTCTCTCAGCTGATTTGGATTCTGCAAAACTGTCTAAATAGCAAAAAAACCGCTCTTTGTACCATATAGTCTGCTTTTAAAGCTATCATAACGGTATTTTAGAGCGGTTTTCTTCTATATAATATAAACTGCTTAAAGCGTATTCACATCTATACGTATCGAACAAGCAGTATTGTTCTTCATTTTATAGAAACAGGATGTCTGTGAGAATTGAATCCGAACAGATTCTGTTGAAATGAATGTGTGAGGGTGCAGATATCATCGAAGAGGCAGAGGGCATCTTAGAATTTTAATGTTGTTTGGCATTTTATGCTCTTTTTGAGCTTCCTTAAAGCAGTTGTACATTGCTTTGCTGCCTAAATGATTAGCGGAGTGAATCGTGATTCGATCGGCATATAAATGGTGTTTTACCATAAAATGCACGAGCATTAATCCATTCCGTGTCTTGCTGAGTAAATCGTGATCGAGTGACAAATGTTCAACATCGAATGATCTTAAAAGATCAATACATTCGTCAATCGTTTCGGCTAAAACATGACCGTCAGGGCATTTGCGATAGTCGTCTAGAAAAACATTGATTTTCATGACTGATTCTCCCTTCCTTGCCTTGTATTTAGTGTAACATACATAATGTCATATACCTACCTAAGTCTATTCGACACGTTTTAAGCTATTCCTTCTTAAATAGGGGTAAAAACACGAATTTTTATCATTATTTGCATATTCACGGCGAATAAACAGGAAATAAGGAAAGAGATGTCGAACGAAAAGTGAATAGATAAACAGTTTAAACTGGAAATTAACTTTTTTTATTCTGTGATCTTTGTTTAACAAGGTCATTTAAATCCCAGATTTGACAAGGGATGGAAAAGGTTTAATGAATAAAAGATTGTGAGAAAAAAACGATAATTTGCGATTTTTTTAAAATAAATTGGAAATTTCTCTTTACGAAAAAGATGTTTGGGACGTATAATTTGATTTAAGGATTTTTTGGAACATAGTATGACAATATGACAAAAAAGAAAAGTAAGGTGAATAGAATGGGTAAGTTATTTAGTATCGGTGAAGTATTAATTGATATGATTCCAGCTCAAAAGGGTCTTCAATTGAAAGAAGTGGAATCGTTTACGCGTGTGCCAGGCGGAGCGCCGGCAAACGTTGCAGCAGTTGTTGCTACATACGGTAATGAGTCAGCGCTTATTACAAAAGTTGGAGAAGATGCGTTTGGAGACTTTCTAGTAGATACGCTTCGTGAAGTAGGAGTAGGTACTGATATGGTCTATCGTACAGAAGAAGCAAACACAGCTTTAGCTTTCGTTTCCCTGCGTGAAGACGGAGAAAGAGATTTCAGCTTCTATCGTAATCCTTCAGCAGATTTATTGCTAACTGAAGACGAAATTAACCCTGATTGGTTTGCAAGCAACGATCTTCTTCATTTCTGTTCGGTTGATTTAGTTGAAAGTCCTATGAAATACGCTCATATGAAAGCGATTAAAAGCATGAAAGAAAAAGGTGGAGTTATCAGCTTTGATCCAAATGTACGTCTTCCACTGTGGAAAGACCATGAGCTATGCCGTCAAACGATTTTAGAATTTATTCCTCAAGCGCACATTGTCAAAATTTCAGACGACGAGCTAGCGTTTATCACAGGCATTGAAGATGAACAGCAAGCAATTCAGTCTCTATTTACAGGTGACGTTCAAGTAGTTGTGTTCACAAAAGGTGCAGAAGGCGCAACGCTTTATACAAAAGAAGCTGTCTATGAATCAAACGGTTACAAAGTAGCAGTTGTTGATACAACAGGTGCAGGAGATGCGTTTATTGGCGGATTCCTTTATCAGCTATTAAGCCGCGACGTGTCACAAGAAAACTTAACGGCTATTCTTGATTCTGACCACGATGCTATTTTACGTTTTGCAAATGCAAGCGGTGCCTTAACGACAACTGGAAAAGGTGCGATCAGTTCCATTCCAGCCAAAGAAGTAGTCGAGCAATTTTGTAAGCCTGTAGCTAACTAAAATGAAAAGGCTTTATCTCTTCTTATTTTCAATCAGCAGAGGCGTCCGTTTCTGCTGATTGCAGATCACATAAGAGGAAAAAGCGAGCTGCGGAGCAAGAAGAAAAAAATTTTTTCTGTTTTTAAAAAATAATCAAAAAAATTTCTAGCTAAATAATAAATGTTCGTGTTAGTATAATACGAGCAGCAGGAAATAGCAGTTTTACCACCATTTATGAAAACGTTATATATTTATTGATGTAGAACATTTAATAGGACTAAAGAGCGATCCTATTAAATGTTCTAGACCTAAGCGGTTGCTGCCCCCCTTGCGGGGTAGGCAGCATCCGCATAGGTAGATCTTTGGGGGAATATTCGAGGGAGTATGAGTGCTTGGTCCTTAGCCCTTGGTAAAAGAAAAGCAGCAGGTCGTTACATACGATGTACATAGATTAGAAATAGGAAAGTAGGTTAAGAGAAAGATGGATATTTTGCTAGGTGTTCTTCCTTCCGTTGCGTGGGGAAGCATGATTTTAGTTAGTATGAAGATGGGCGGTGGACCTTACAGTCAAACGCTTGGAACAATTATTGGAGCTTTGATTCTTTCATTTGTTCAGTTTATGATTGTTCAGCCGGTGTTAACGCCAACGCTTGTTATTGTCGGAATTGTTTCAGGTTTGTTTTGGTCAGTAGGTCAAAGCAATCAGTTTAAAAGTGTTCCATACCTTGGGGTTTCAAAGTCAATGCCGATTTCAACGGGTATGCAATTAGTATCAACAGCTCTTTTTGGTGTTATTGTATTTAAAGAATGGTCAACGCTTCAAACGATTGTACTTGGATCTATTGCAATTCTTTTAATACTAGCAGGCGTTGTGCTTTCTTCATTAGACGGTAAAAAAGAAGGAGCACAAGGGACTCCAGGACAAACGAAAAAAGGAGTTATCACTCTTATCATTTCAAGTCTTGGATTCTTAGTTTACGTAGTTATCGCACGTATTTTCAACGTAGACGCATGGGCAGCACTATTCCCGCAAGCAATTGGTATGTTAATTGGCGGTTTAATCATTACATACAAACATAAGCCATTTAACAAATATACGATTCGTAATATCTTACCAGGTCTAATCTGGGCATCTGGAAACATGTTCTTATTCTTATCTCAATCAAGACTAGGCGTAGCAACAAGTTTTTCATTATCGCAAATGGGTATCGTTATTTCTATCTTTGGCGGTATTGTCTTCCTGGGAGAAAAGAAAACGAAGCGTCAATTGTTTTATGTATCTCTTGCGAGTGTACTGATTATTTCAGGCGGTATCTGCATAGGCCTCGCAAAAGCCCACGTTTAATATATCGATGTAGAAAAACCCCCATGGCTAAAGTGCAGCCATGGGGGTTTTTCTAGACCTAAGGTTTTGAGGCACCCCTTGCGGGGTAGCCTCAAAACCTTAGTTAAAGTCAAATTCAAAGTCAAACCCATAGTGCTCTTGGAGATTTCCAAGCAGTACGTTTGTGTGAGTGTTTCTCGTTCTTAAGACTGAGGATTTTTCATTCTTTGTTAGGAAGCTGTTTGGTGTGAAATGGCTTATAGTAGTAGGAAAGGATGGGGGAGAGGCTATGATTAAGAGTATTTATGAGACGCATGTGCAGGTGCGGAATTTGGAGGATTCGATTGAGTTTTATAGACGTCTTGGGCTGACGTTTGTTCATAAAATTGAAGAGCGGCGCTGTGCTTTTTTCTTTGTTGGGGAACAAAAGCAAATGCTTGGTCTTTGGGAAACAGACGAAAAAGAGTTGAAAAGAAGTCACTTTGCTTTTGGAATTGAAGCCGCAGATATTCATGAAGCGTTAACGTGGCTGCGTTCAAAAGGTATTGAACCTGAAGAAACGTCGTTTGGAAAGCCGCAGACAGAGCCAATTGTTCATACGTGGATGCCGGCGGCTTGCGTGTACTTTAATGACCCTGACGGTAACAGCTTGGAGTTAATTACGCTTTTGAATGATGAGCCTGTCGTATCTAAGGATTTTCCGTATTTAAGTGAATGGAACATGAAACAGCAGTGAAAACTGCTGTTTTTTTGTGTATCATAAACGTAAGATTGACATAATAATAAACATATAATATATTTGTTTATAAATTAATAAACAAAATAGAAAGGTGTCTATTTAAATGGTAAACGACTTGTTTTGGGAATCATCTTTTGAAGATATGAAGAAAGGGTACGGGGAAAGCGAAGATCACTACCACTGCTTACTGTGCGGTGAAAGTATTGAAAAAGGCATTATTTATCCGGTGGAAGGTGTTTTTTATGAAGCAAAACGCTATATGAAGCTTCATATTGAACAGCAGCACGGGTCTGTGTTTCATCATTTAATAGAGCTAGATAAAGAGGTAACGGGTCTTTCTGATCATCAAAAAAATTTAGTGAAGTTTTTTAAAGAAGGAAAAAGTGATAGTGATATTCAAAAAGAAATGGGAATCGGCAGTTCATCCACCATTCGGAATCACCGCTTTACATTAAAGAAAAAAGAGCGTCAGGCAAAAGTGTTTTTAACGCTGATGGAACTGTTAAATGAAGGGGAAGAAGAGAAGGCGGTACCCGTAACAAATAGGGCGCCTAAAAGAAGTCAGCGCTACAGCGTCAGTGATGAAGAGCGTGAAAAGATTTTAGCGAAGAATTTTCCTCAAGGTTTAAACGGACCGCTTCGTACTTTTCATTTGCAAGAAAAACACCGTCTTGTTGTTCTTGAAGAATTAAGCGGGCATTTTGAGTTTGGCGCAACGTATACCGAAAAAGAAGTAAATGATAGGTTAACACCTTTTTATGACGACTATGCGGTGCTGCGACGCTATTTAATTGAGTACGGGTTCTTAGAGCGTAGTGCAGACGGAAGCAGCTACTGGAGAAAAGGAGAGACAGAGATGAGTACTGATTCGAAAGACTACAAAAAACAAATGAAGCAGCTAGCGAAAGAAGTAAAAACAGAAGGCGGCGTGTATCAAATTAAAAACCTTCAAAACGATAAGATTTACATTGGCTCTACGCCTAATATCAAAACGTTAAACGGCGTAAAGTTCACGTTAAAGACGAACACTCATCAAAATAAAGAGCTTCAAGATGAGTGGAATACGTATGGTGCGGATGCTTTTGCAATTGAGATGCTGGAAACGATTAAAAGAGAAGAAGAAAAAGCACTTTCAAAAAAGGATTTGCTAAAACTAGAAGCGAAATGGTTAGAGAAGCTGCAGCCTTACGGCGAAAAAGGCTATCATTCGCCGAAAGCTGATACAAAGGAGAAATAGGTGTGAAGAATCAAGATGTGAAAAATGAAGTAGTGGAATCAGAAAAATCCGTCAGTAAGCTGATGCTTGTGTTTTTGATTCCGCTCATGTTAAGTAACGCCATGCAGTCCGTTGGGCAGCTGGCAGGAAGTATTATTGTCGGAAGAGCGCTTGGCGTTGATGCGTTAGCCGCTATTTCCGCTTTTTTTCCTCTGTTTTTTCTGCTCGTGTCGTTTTCGATTGGAATTGGGTCAGGAAGTTCCATTTTAATCGGGCAAGCGTACGGGGCACAAAATGAAAAACGAGTGAAAGAAATTATCGGTACCACGCTCACGTTTACCTTTTTAGTCGGAATTGTGCTTGCTGTTTTGGGAAGCATATTTGCTCCGGAGATTCTTCGGATTATGGGAACGCCGGCTAATATTATTGACGTAACGGTTCACTATGCGCGCATTTTGTTTGTGGCGATTCCTGTTTTGTTTTTATACTTTGTTTATACGACGTTTATGCGCGGAACCGGAGACTCTAAAACGCCTTTTTACTTTTTAGTTGTGAGTACAGTCTTAAACCTCATTTTTCTTCCGATTTTAATTTTTGGATGGATCGGAGTGCCAAAGCTTGGCGTGTACGGCGCTGCATACGCAACGGTGTTTTCAACCGTATTAACGTTCATTATTATGATCATTTATTTACGCAAGAAAAATCATCCGTTAAAGTTTGACGCCTCTATTTCATTAAAAATGGACGGAACGCTGTTAAAGCTGCTTATGCGTTTAGGGATTCCCGCGAGTATCAATATGATTTTAGTTTCTCTTTCTGAAATTGCGGTTATTACGTTTGTAAACGGATTTGGCTCAGACGCTACAGCGGCGTACGGAGCGGTGAACCAAGTAGCAAGCTATGTACAAATGCCGGCAATCAGCTTAGGAATTGCGGTTTCTATTTTTGCGGCGCAGTCGATTGGTGCCAATAAATTTGAGCGTTTAAAAGAAGTGATTCGCTCTGGAATTATGCTGAATTACGTTATTGGCAGCGTGTTGATTTTACTTATTTATCTCTTTTCCAATCAAATATTAGCACTGTTTTTAACAAATCAGCACACGCTCCATATTGCCGAAGAGCTGTTAGTGATAACGCTTTGGAGCTATTTGATTTTCGGCCATGCGCAAATTATTACCGCTACGATGCGAGCAAGCGGTACGGTGCTGTGGCCTACGGTATTTAGCATTATGGCGATTTGGTGTGTGGAAGTACCCGTAGCCTACGTGTTATCGCAGTTTACGTCTCTTGAAATCAAAGGGATTTGGATTGGATATCCAGCGGCGTTTGTTGTCAGCTTAATCCTGCAGTACAGCTATTATCAATTTGTATGGAAGAAAAAGAAAATTGAACGTCTTGTCGGATAAAAAACGAGCGGAAACGCTCGTTTTTTATTTTTCCTAATTAAAACACCCTTAGCAAAGAGTTTTAATAGGATAGTGCATATAACTTTTTAATGAAAAGAGGGTATGACACTATGAGTAAATCTGGATTTGTGCCGGATAATTCAAATATTAAAAAAAGCTCAGGAACGCCTAATCTGTCAGTGAATTATAAGCAAAACGTCCTGTTCAAACGAAACGATCAAAATATAGCGTATCAGCTAACCTCAACCCAGCTGCCTGCCATGCTCGGAGGTGCGTTTGTTGATTTATATATGACGAAAGGGCATATGAGAGAGCCGCACTGGCATCCAAACGCGTGGGAATTAGATGTCGTCGTTTCAGGTGAAGTGCAGGTGTCTGTGTTGGACCCTGATACAAGCAGCATGCACAATTACCGAATAAAAGAAGGCGAAGTTGTTTTTATACCGATGGGCTGGTGGCATTGGATTGAACCTCTATCGGAAGAAGCGCATCTGCATCTCTTTTTTAACAACGATCAATTTGAGTCTACAGAAGGATCCGACGTGCTGCGCTTAACGCCTCCTATTGTGTTTCAAAAAGCATACGGAGTAAGCGCAAACGAAGTAGCAGAAGCCGTCGCTCCAATTACCGATACAGTTGTGATTGGACCGCCTGAGAGTAAGCAATACTATAAGATGAAACAAGCAAATGAGTATAAAAGTGATGGGAATGATGAAAGAATTATCGTCAAAATTAATGAGAAAATACTTGCTTCTGAAGAGGGGCAAGACGTGTAAGGGTTCTTTTTAATGAGTTTAACGGAAATTCTGCCGTACCTCTATACTTTTTTTCCCTCCGAGCCAAATCAAACAGGTCCAGAAATCAAGTAAACAAACCTATGACTTATCATAGGTGAAAAACATCAGGGTTCTTATAGTAATCTCCTATATGACTAGGTTTGACTATGCATATAATACGCAAACCTAGTTCACTTAACCAGAATTATCAGTAGTTAATTTGGTTAAAAATCTATAAAAATAGCTTTTTGGGGAACTTTTTCAACATCAAAATTCTCTGTGAAAGGTATACGCTTAGGTAGATTTTCATGTTTTTTAGTTAGTCGATAATTTGTCCAAGAGCTTGTCAAAAACCCTACATATACTAGTATTGGTAATTAAATATCTAGTAGGAGTGGAGTATAGTATATGGGATCAACACACCTAACAGGGCGAGTAATCTTTAAGGGTGACCCTGGTTATAAAGAGGCAGTTAAGAACTGGAATCCTTATGTTGACGTCTTTCCTCTTGTCTTTGTTTTTGCACAAAATTCATATGATGTTAGTAATGCTATTAAATGGGCTCGTGAGAATAATGTACCACTGCGCGTCAGAAGTGGTCGTCACGCTCTCGATAAGAACCTTTCAGTAGTAAATGGAGGGCTTGTTATTGATGTGAGCGACATGAATAAAGTTCACTTAGATAAAAAAAATGCAATTGCTGTTGTTCAAACAGGAGTGCACGTAGGCCCGCTTGTAAAAGGTTTGGCTCGTGAAGGTTTTATGGCGCCGTTTGGGGATAGCCCAACTGTTGGAATCGGAGGAATTACGATGGGAGGAGGATTTGGCGTACTCTCACGGTCGATTGGCCTTATAAGCGATAACCTTGTCGGCTTGAAAATGGTAGATGCACATGGCAAAATTATTGAAGCAAATAAATCTTGCAATGAAGATTTATTTTGGGCATCTAGAGGTGGTGGAGGCGGTAACTTTGGATATAATACTCAATACGCGTTTCAAGTTCGTCGTGCACCTAAAACCGCAACAGTTTTTAACATTATTTGGCCATGGGAATAGCTAGAAGCGGTATTTAAAACGTGGCAGAATTGGGCCCCGTTTGTAGACTCACGGCTAGGATGCATCCTCGAGATTTTCAGCAAAGTAAATGGTCTGTGTCATGCAGAAGGTATCTTTTTAGGTTCAAAAAAGGAGCTAATTCAATTATTAGAGCCTTTAACAAATACAGGTACTCCATCACAAATCGTGATAGAAACATTACCTTATCCAGACGCTATAGATTTCTTAGACCCTGACGAACCAATCCCTGGTAGATCTGATCAAAGCGTTAAATTTTCCTCATCATGGGGACTTGATTTATGGTCGGAAGAGCCTATTTCAATCATGAAGAAATTCTTGGAAGAAGCTCCCGGTACAGAGTCCAACTTCTTTTTTATAAATTGGGGCGGTGCGATAAGTAAAGTACCAAGCCACAAAACAGCCTTTTTCTGGCGCAGCCCTTTGTTTTATACTGAATGGACTGCTAGTTGGGAAAAGAAATCACAAGAAGCTGCTAGCCTTGCATCAGTTGAAAAAGTACGTCAGATGATGAAGCCTTATGTAACAGGTTCATATGTTAATGTTCCTGACCAAAATATTGAAAATTTCGGAAAAGCTTATTATGGATCAAACTTTTCAAGGCTTCGAGAGGTAAAGGCGAAATATGATCCAGAAAATTTATTTCGTTTTCCTCAAAGCATACCGCCATCATCATGCTGAAACTTTTATTCATTAAATAAGACCTCTTAGGCTTAGAACTGACCTTTGATTGGTAAGCAGCATCTATCAATCGAAGGTCAGTTTTTATATAGAAAAATCACATTCTCTATAAGCTAGCAAAAATCAAAAAGGATTTAATTATGCATCTACATATAACTCATACGCAATAACCGCAGGAATCAATCTCCTGCGGTTATAAAAACAGCTCGCTGCGTTCTAAGTGCTTATACAGCCGCGTTGTGACTTGTTTTTGATTCCATTCGTTTTGCGGAAATTGCTGCTTGTCTACGTGAGCAACGGCCGGCTTGTAGGTTTTTTGAATCCGTTTGATATCATTAAAGGTTGCGTTGGTTTCAATGTGATCAGCCAGCGTAAATACAAGAGAATGCAGCTTTGTAACATTGGGAATCGTAGCTGCTTGGCTGAAAATGGCTTTCGCGACGGACAGCTGTCTTTCATGCGCCGTAAAGACGTCTTGTTCATTCCGCTCCTTTAAATAAACAAGTGCTTCTTTTCCGTTAAGGCGAATCGCTCCTTTTGGAAAAACAATGTTGCTGTGTTCAAAAGCACGTTTGTTTGTGACGATAATGCCGCCTAATTTATCTACAGCATCGACGACTGACTGCTGATCCATTTTGACATAATAATCAACAGGAAGCTTTGCATATGTTTCGACTTTTTTTACAACAGCATTCATATTTCCTTGATGATAAATGGTTCGCAGTGTTTCATTGCCGAGCTGAGTTGACCCTGGCAAGTGGGTCATTTTTATTGATTCATGCTGCTTATTAACAGTCATATATACAAATGACGTATTTTGATGGTTTTCTTGAATTAAAAGCAGGGAAAACGGTTGTCCTTTTTTTAAATTGACGTGTGTTTTGTTACCATGCTCAAGCGGTACATACGTTTGATCAACGGCAGCTTTCACCGTATGATAGCCTGCAAACGTGATGCTGACAAAACTGACGAGTAAAAACAGTACGAGACCGCCAATCCATTCTTTTTTTGCTTTGCTGCTCATCGTCTCACCTTTTTCTATCGAAGTCGTTCGTAGTATTGCCATCTTAAAAGGGGAGTAAAACAAATGAGCGCTATTTTTATTGCTTATCTTGCTTTTTCTTGGCGTAGGTTTTGAGCTCTGTAATTAAAATTGCTTGTTCTTCCACATCGTTAAATGCTTCAATGCCATAAAGGTATTCGGTGTGCCGTTTTTCTTTCCACACGCAAAGTCCGGTAATATGGATGGGTTTTTCATTTAAATAAAAGCTGATTTTTAGCTGAATTTGATGGTTGAAAATAGGTAAATCAAGCGGCGTAATTATTTTGATTCCTTTTGGTGAAAGGTCGATAACAGACAAAGGACCTGGCTTAGAATCGATTTCTTTGTTGTCGTATTTAGCAATGGAAAACGTTCCAACAATGGGAGTCTCAAATAAAAAGCGAAACGGTTCTTCACGTTTAAAATGCATGTATCATCAGTCCTTTTCGTAATCTAAGTTTGTTAAGTAAGTATTCGATGAAAGTCTAAAAATTCCTACACGTTTTTCCCCATCCCCCATATAATGTTTATCGATGTAGAATATCTACCATGGCCACAGACCGGCCATGGTAGATATTCTAGACCTAATCGTAGGTCACCCCCCTTGCGGGGTTGGTGGCCTACGATTAGGTGAACCTTTGTGGGAGGATTCAAGCTGTCTTAGTTATCGATTGCCGATTATAACTGCTTTTATAGTATCGGAAGTTTTGTTTGAAACTTTAAATAGAGAGGAAAAGGTTTTGAAAAAAGCGCTACGCTAGAGTTGGATTGTATGTTAAAATTAAACTTTGTGAAGTAGCTGTATTACAAGTCAGCGTTCCTTCAACTAATTAGGAGGTGAGATGAATGGGCACTGATGACCCCATTTCGATGAAGGTTACTGCAAAACAAGATAGGGGCAACAAAGGTGTATGTGTTCCTCTCATTTCAACGAAGGAAAATACTCCTTAATGCCTCAATGATGTGAGGTGAAAAATCAATGATTAAAACATACTTATATGATGATGAAACAAAAGAAATGGTAACGAATCTTGATTTAGGAGACGTGCATGAGAAATTGCGCAATCCTGATAATTTGCTGTGGATTGATCTGTATGATGTCCACGGACAAGAGCTTGCTCAAATTGCTAAATTATTCGATTTTCACCCATTGGCGATTGAAGACTGCTTACACGACAGTCCTCGCGCTAAAATGGATGATTACGAAGACTATAAATTTTTCGTTTTTCACGCCCTTCGCTATAACGAAGAAAGTGATGACGAGATTACGACGCTTGAGTTAAATGCCTTTGTCGGATCAAATTACGTAGTGACGATTCATAAACATAAAATGGGCTGGCTTCGCAAAATGGATGCTGTGTGCTCACGCTATCCAAAGTTTATGAACCGCGGCGCCGACTTTTTGCTATATGCTTTGATTGATGGCATCACGGACGAATATTTTCCGATTTTAGACCGAATTGACATGCGTATTGATGAATTAGAAGATGAAATCTACAACAAAGAAGTCCGCGGAGTGACGGAAGAGTTCTTGGCGTTAAAAAGAACGATTATCTTAATCCGTCGCGTTATTCTGCCTCAGCGCCGAATTTTCTTAACGGTTAATGGAAAGTGGAAATTCGACATACGAGAAGAAAATGTTCCTTTCTACATTGACCTGCTTGACCACTTGGAGCGTATTGTAGACTCTGCCGAAACGTTTAGAGACCTCGTAAACAGTGCGCTTGATACGTATTATTCTATTACCAATGCAACTTCATCTGAAAAGCTGAATGTCTTAACGTTAATTTCAACGATTATGCTTCCGCTAACGTTCGTAACCGGATTTTTTGGAATGAACGTACCGATTCCATATCAAAATTCCCACTGGGCTACTGCTGTTATTATTGTTATGTTAATTGTGTTAACGTGGGGAATGTGGAAATACTTTAAAAACAAACAGCTGTTATAACAAAAAGGCACTTGGCCATAAGCCAAGCGCCTTTTTTCTTTATTTTGTCACCGTTTTTGTTGTTGCTTTACTCGTATTGTTCGCTTTGTCTTTTGCGGTTACGCTTAAGACTGTTTTTTCTTTTTGCTTTTTAATTTTTACTGAGTATTGTCCTTTGCTGTTAGCAGCAGCAGAGCCAATGCTTTTTTTGTTTACTGTTACCGTTACGGTAGCATTTGCTTCTGCTTTACCCGTTACAGCCGTGCTTTTTGTTGTGACAGCATTTACGCTTGGTGCAGCAGGGGGTGTTTTATCGCTTACTTTTACAGTCGTAGCTTTACTTGTGTTGTTAGCTGCGTCTGCCGCTGTTACGCTGATTGCTGTACCCGCTTTTTGTTTTTTAATGGCAATGCTGTACTGACCTTTTGCGTTGGCTTTTGCTTTGCCGATTTCTTTGTTGTTCACTTTGGCTACAACAGATGCATTTGCTTCTGCTGTTCCTTTAATAGCTGTATCCGCGTCGCTGACTGGATTCACTTTAGGTGCATTTGGAGCAATAACGTCACGCACCGTTACTTTTACTTCTTCACTTTCTTGTTTTTGGCTGTTTGTAGCCGTGATGTACAAGACTGTGTTTTCTTTTTGTTTTGGAATTTTTACTTTGAACGCGCCTTTTGCGTCAGCTTTTCCTGAAGCAATCACTTTCTTAGCGCTGTTTTTAACATTTACCGTAAAATTCGCTTTAGATGTTCCTGTTACGTATTCATCTTTATTCGTCACGGCTTTTACCGCTGGTTTGGCAGGTGCTTTTTGAACAACTGCACGAATGCTCGTACTTGCTTTTCCGTTTGTGACAACCACTTGTAAAACGGTATCAGCTTTTTGAGCTGGAATGTTCACAGAGAACGTATTTTTTGCATCAGCTTTGGCAGTGCCAAGTGTTTTTGAGCCGTTCATTACTTTAACAGTTGAACCGCTTTGAGCTTTACCTGTAACAACTTTTTGCGTGCTGACAAATGTATTTACCTGCGCTTGCAGCTGCTGTGCACTTACCGCGCTGTACGCATTTAAACGTCCCCATCCTGATACGTAATCGTAGCCTGGAGCAGGAGGTTCTGCTGGACTTTCTTCGTCATCATATACAGGAGCATCTTTCTCGTCAAACTTAATATCTTTAGCTGTATCCGTTAGGCGTTTTTCAACGTCTTTTGGCTTTAAGCCTGGGTTTTGGGACAGTAATAATCCCGCAACGGCTGCCACATGAGGTGTCGCCATTGATGTTCCGCTTAAATAAGTAACGTTTCCGTCTGGAACAAGACTTGGAATATCAGAGCCTGGAGCTGTAATATCTAATCCTTTTCCATAGTTTGAGTAGTCAGATACGATATCTAAACGGTTTGACGCGCCTACTGAAATCGCATAGGCAGATGAAGCTGGGTAAGAGAGCTCTTCCATACCGTCGTTTCCGCTTGCTGCTACAACCGTTACGTTATGGTCGTATGCATATTTTAATGAATATTCAAGCACGCGGCTGTAAGATCCGCCAAGGCTTAAGTTAATAACTTTTGCACCGTGATCGACCGCATATTTAATACCGTACGCAATTTGTTCTGTATCTCCGCTTCCAGATGCGTCTAGAATTTTAACCGGTAAAATTTTCGCATGAGAATTAATGCCGGCCATTGAATAGTTATTGTTTGCAGAGGCTGCGATAATACCTGCTACGTGAGTTCCGTGTCCGTTGTCATCAGTTGCATTTGACGAACGATCCACGTAGTTATAGCCTGTTTTTGTATCCACGACGCCTTTTAAATCAGCAAGTGATGAATCGACACCCGTATCGGCAACAGCAATAACCGTATCTTTTAACTTTTGCCCGTTTAGTAATTTTTCAAGCGATTCATATTGAATATCGGCATGCTGCGTACCGTCATTTTTGCCCGTATTGTTTAATGACCATTGATACGGATATTGTGAATCCATTGAAAGAGCGTGGTATTCTTGAACCGGCTCGATAAATTCAGTTTCAGGAAGTGCCTGAATTTGTTTTGCCGTCATTTTACCTTGAGCAGACGACGTGCTGAAGCTTTTTCCATTGCTGTCATCTAATTGAATAACAAACATATTATCAAAAGAAGCAGCTGATTGTTTTAATGGATTAATAGATTCAATGCTTGCTGATTTTGACTGTGCTTTTGTTTTAAATGACTTTGCATTTGCACCATCTTTTAATTTAACAATATAGCGAGTTTCCGCTTTTGTTGAAACGCTGTTTGCGCTGACTAATTTAGCTCTTACTAATACAGACGATACGTTTAAGTCCGTTACGTCTTTTAATTTTGTCTGTGCTGCTACTTTTTCTAAGTCTTTCTTTAAAGCAGTCGGAACAGATTTATAAGCGATGTTGTATAAATCATTGATTGCTTTTTGATCAGCACTTGTAATCATATATGTGCTTGATGCGCCGTTTTTCGCTACATCTGTAAATAGACCCTTTAGCTGAACTAAATCTTTGTATACTTGTTCGCGCATCGATTTATCGATGATCATTTTAGAGCTGATAAACGGAGCGGCTTTGTAGTAAAGAGAAGAAAGGTCTTTTCCGCTTGCTGTTTTTGAAAGCACAGCGTCACGAATCGTACGCAAATCTTTTAAAATACCTTTTCCGTTTTCTTTTTGGCTTGTACTTAATTCAGCCGGGCATTCTTCTTCCATCATTTGAGAAGGAGGAAGTGAAGCGCCTTCATAGCTGATTGTATATGGAACTTCTGTTTTTTCTTCCGGCTGTGGTTCTGGAGAAGTTGAACCATCTTCCGCATCTTCTTCAATCATGTCGTCTTCGCTTCCATAATACTCAACTTTCACATAATAAGGGCCAGTCCAAGCGATTGGAAAATCAAGCTGAGCAGGCTCATCTTTGTAGGAGTATCCCATATAACGGTCAAATGCCACGTTGTTTTTGGCATTTTCAAGGCTAGAGTAAACCGTGATGTTTACTTCATCATCACTTTGAAGCTTAATTCGGTAGTGTGAAAACTTTGCTACCTCTTGCTTAGAAGGATTAATTTTGTACCAATGCGTTTGTTCTGGTTCTGTAAATGTTCCTTTTGCTGCTTTACCAATGCTTAATGTTTTTTCATTAGCAGGAGGATTGCCTGCTGCTTGTGTTTTCAATAAGCCTAATTGGCTAAAACACAAGGTGAACATTAAAGCAAAAGCAATAAAACGATAAATTGACCCTTTTTTCATGTTAAACCTCCAAAAAAATATAGTAAAAAACAGGAATTACATACCTATTAAACCATAAAGTTTAAAAACTTGTAAATAATTACTGTTGCTTATTTTAGTATTTTGTCAAGTTATTAATCTGGCATAAAAAATGGTGAGATAAGTCCTAGTTGCAAAAAGTAGAAAAAATTGGAATAATAAAGATTGAGCCTATTTATAAGAGGCGAAAGTACGCTGAAAAGGGAAGAAGGGAATGAGAAATATTTTTAAAAGCAGAATCTGTTGGAGAAAATCTGATCGGTTTCTTTTTACCTGTGTTTATAAAGAGGAAATCGGGCTATATAAATAAAGATTGGAAAAATTTTCAGTCTAATTAAGTTCATTTGTAGCATATAATACGAGCTGGATTTCTTTTATAATAAACAAAAGCAAAGAAAGAGCAAATGGTGAAAAGGAGTGAAAGAAGTTGTCAAATGTGATGCAACGACAGGAAAAACGAATGAAGTTTGATGCCGAACAGCTTGCACCCCTTGATATTGATAAAGAGACAAAGAAGTTGCTAACAGAAAAAGGATTGCCCAAAGAAGCTTCACCATTTCTAGAGTTCGTTTCATCCAAAGGAAAGCTAACAACATTATGCGAAACATTTGAGTTATCATCTCGCTACCAGCACTATTGGTTTTTAGGAACAACCGGCGCTGGAGATCCAATTTGTCTTCATCAAAAAAACGGTTCGGTTGTGCTGCTCGATACGTCCAACGATGACTGCGAGCGTTTCGTGAATACAACTTTTCCGCAGTTTTTAGCATGCTTAGATGTGTTTGAAGAGCTAGTAGAAGAAACGATTCAAGCAAACGGAGAATCTGCATACTTAGAGCGACACATTCCTGCTGAGGTGCTGCAGCGATGCAAAAAACGTATGAATGAAATTGATGAAGCTTGCTTAGCCCCTTATTCTTTTTGGTTCAAAGAACTTTCTTTTTAATAATATAGTAGAAAAATAGACATGGCCGTTTTGGTCATGTTTATTTAGTTGTGGCTGCAGGGCTATTAATATAGATAGAATAAATAAAAATGATAGTATATAATGGATATAAATTCCTTTTTTTAGAGGGAGGAGAGTGTAAATGATTTCTTTATTTGGATTAATGGGTGCTTTCTTTGTGCTGCTTTTTGGTGCGTCGCATTTCTTCTATAGAAGAAACTCGCCCGTGCAGTACGGAATTTCACTTAGCAGCATGCTAATAAGCATATTTCTATTTCTATATAGCATATTTGGAGTTGGCGGCTTTGAAGGAATGGGTCTTGGTGCTTTAGCGGCTGCTTTGTTTTTGGCGTCGGTTCTGAGCTTGTTCGTCAATGTTCTTTTTAATATCATAAATGGACGAGGGAAAGGTGCTGTATAAAATGGGAGAGCTAACCTTTAGAGAAGCAGTGCGAGAAGATTTGGATCAAATTGTTGAAATGCTCGCGGATGATATGCTCGGAAGCAAACGAGAGCGCTATGAATTACCGCTTCCAGACTGTTATGTCCAAGCATTTCAGGCAATTGATGCGGATCCAAACAATGAACTGATTGTCGCATGTAAAGATAGTGAAGTAATAGGTGTTCAACAACTAACCTTTACGCCCCACATTGCACGACAAGGCGGGTGGAGAGCCACGATTGAAGGAGTTCGAACAGCTTCATCAGAGCGCGGGAAAGGGGTTGGATATCAGCTAATTACATGGGCGATTGAACGAGCGAAAGAACGTAATTGTCAGTTGATACAATTAACAACCGACAAGGAACGGTCAGCTGCTTTGCGTTTTTATCAAAAGCTTGGGTTCACAGCTTCTCATGAAGGATTAAAGCTCCATTTGTAATTCGCTGCTAATGGTTGTATCCCCGTGGTAAGAATTTTTTGATTAAAATGAATTTTTTAGTTTAGTTCAATTGAAACGTGGTATACAGATAGTACAGAGCCGATAGAAATTTTTCTAAGGCTACTGTGAAAGGTAAATACTTAGCTTCATGAAGGGATTGGTTTAGTTTTGGAATACTTAACAGCAACTTCAGCAAACGTATTACCTCACATGAAAAGCAGATATTCTGATCTGACAATTGGCACTCTCGTTATGAACCGATATACGTAGCGAAAGGGCCTCACAAGGGCAAATGAACATGAAATAATTAGAATGATATGAAGGGAAGAACCTGCATCAGTTTTGATGCAGGTTCTTTTTGGTGAGATGCACAATAAAACTTATATAAAGCTTCGGCAGGTATTTACATGTAAAATTTATAGGTATGGTAAACTATTCGAAATTGTATCGGCACGAAAAAGAAAGGAGGAGTTCTATGGATACACGCGAGCTCTTTTACTATATTTATCAAAAGAGTGTCACAGCGGAAAAACATTATTTACCATGGGCACTTTCTATGCTGGAGCACGAACAGGATTCTTTATCTCTTTCTATTTTAGCTTCTCTCCAACCACCTTATAATCTCTTTGAAATAGAAGATTATTTTCAGCGTACTTTAAAAGAGCTTTCCTTATTGAAACCGAGTGAACAGGAATGTACAGATTACCTGATTTATACGCGGCTTCAAACGATTGTGCAGCATGAAGAGAGAGCGCTAACAGAAGCCAATCACTTATACAACATGTTCATTGAACTTGACTGTCCGACCAAGTTAGTAGGTTGGCTTGAAATTAGTGATATGATAGATGACTATCAGTACGGAGACAATTATTTTAACATTACGGATGAAATCATACATACGACAATTATGAAAGAAGCTAAAAGCCAGCTAGAACATTACCGTAAAAAAATCTTCAAATGAATGCCCTACGAAATTTCTTATAACTTATTTGACACCTAAGGTATAAAAGAGTATACTTATGTTAAACATAGTAATTATGTCGGATAAGTAGGTTATGGTGCTGTGAACAAGACTTCTACTGATAAAGAGGAGATCTAGTCCAAAACGTACAGTCCGACTTTGATGAGATGCTTTCAAGCATCTTTTTTTTGTGCAAAAAAACAGCCGCAGGGGCTGTTATAGGGCAGTAATTCTTCCTTTGTAAGCATCAATCAACCGCTGGTTATGTTCATCTGAACCTTCCATGTTTCCGCTTAAAAAGACAGGAGGCGTGATGCCGCGGCTGAGCAGTTTTTGTATGGCTTTAGATAGGACATCATTTAGGATAGCGCCTCCAATTACAGTAGAACCAGAAGCGAAGGAAATGTCTTGCTGATGAAGAAGAACGTCTCCTTTTGGAATATGATTATTAATAACAAGATCCACGACATCATGAAGGTATTTTCCGCTTTTGTGTCGCGAAGCCCGGCTCGTGGCATAAGAAGGAGAGGTAAGCCCGATAACAAAGGCGCCTTTTTCTTTTGCAATCAAAGCTACATCAATCGGAACGGGATTTACGCCCGATGTAGAAATGACAATCATGATATCGCCTGGTACGATATCTTCTTTTTCCATAAAGGTGGAGGCATAGTCGTTTTTACGCTCTAGCTGTGAAGAGCGCGAAGCTCCTTTATGAAGCATCAGTTCTTCCACAAAAATAGGATGAATCGGCGCAAGCCCTCCAGAACGGTAAAACACTTCTTCCGTTAAAATATGAGAATGACCGCACCCAAATAAATGAATGAGGTGATGAGAAGCTAATTGCTGTGAGATTTTCTCGGCTGCGGATTCTATTGCCTGCTGTTCATGCGCCTCCACTTTAGCAAGCAGTTTTGTTAGTTCCTGTAGATATAAACTAGACATAAAAAAAACTCCTTAGTTTTAAGATCGTGTCATGTTAATCGTAAACTTATAGCGGTCTGCTCGGTACGAAGACTTCACCACTTCAAGCGGCGTGCCGTCTTGCAAATACGTATTTCGTTGAATCAGTAGAACGGGTGAATATGAGTTGATTCCAAGATGCTTCACTTCGGTTTCAGAAGCTAAAATGGATTCTAACGTTTGATTGGCTTCACCAATATTTAGGCCTAGCTCTTCTTCTATATAGCGGTAAAGAGAGTCGTTAACAATGGATTCTGTTAACCCTTTGACTAAGTTAGCGGATACATATACGCTTTCGAGCGCCATTGGCACGTCGTCAGCTAAACGAATACGCTTGATTTCATAAACAGGTGCATGAAGAGAAATGTGCAGCTGCTCGGCAATTTTTTCTGAAGCCGCAATGATTTCAAAGCTCAGCAATTTACTGCTTGGCACCATTCCGCGCGCTTTCATATCTTCTGTAAAACTCGTTAATCCAACGAGCTGCTGCTCCAGTTTTTTTTCAGATACAAAGGTGCCGCGGCCTTTTTGACGGTATAAATAACCGTCGTTTACTAAATTGTTAATTGCTTGGCGAACGGTCATTCTGCTGATTTCAAATCGTTCTGCAAACTCGCGTTCAGAAGGAAGCGAATCATTTGGTTTTAACTCTCCGTTTTCAATTTGTTTTTTCAACTGTTCTTCAATTTGATAATAAATCGGAAGAGGTGAGCTTTTATCAATCACTTAAGTTCTCTCCTTTATGTAAACCTCCTCATCTAAAAAAGACGAGGAGGCTATAAATTAAACCGTAGTCGATACTTTAGCTAAAGCTTCTTGGTCCGCAATAATTGTAACACAGTGATGCTTCTTTAAAATAGAAGCAGGGAAGTCTTCTGTGATTTCTCCGTTAAGCAGCTGATACATCGCTTCTGCTTTGGCTTCCCCGGAGATAAGCAGTAAAATTTCTTTGCTTTTCATAATCGATTCAATTCCCATTGTAATAGCCTGAGTAGGCACTTCGTCAAGAGAATTAAAGTAGCGCGCATTGGCTTTTCGCGTTGACTCTTCTAACGTCACAATATGAGTAGGAGAGTTGAATGACGTACCAGGTTCGTTAAAGCCAATGTGTCCGTTTTGACCGATTCCAAGAATCTGAAGGTCAATGCCTCCGTGATTTTGAATCATTTCATCGTAGCGGCGGCATTCTTCTTCAGGCGTATCAGCCAGCCCGTTAGGAACGTGCGTGTTGCTTACGTCAATATCAATGTGATTAAATAACGCATCTGCCATATAGTAGTGATAGCTGTTTGGATCTTGCGGCTTCATTCCCACATATTCATCTAAGTTAAAGGAAGTAACGTGTTTGTAAGACGTGCCGTGCTCTTTATGATCTTGAATTAAACGATCATATAATCCTTTCGGCGTGCCTCCTGTTGCAAGTCCCAGATTCATATTTGGTTTTTCATGAAGTTTGCTAATCAGCATATCAGCTGCTTTTGCACTCATTTCACTGTAGTTTTTCACTTGGATGATATTCATTGTTAGTCCTCCTTTTGAAAGCTCAATGTGCCTCGGCAAAATGTCATTTCAACATCTAAGTTTTCATTTAACACCACGATATCCGCATCTTTTCCAATTTTGAGGCTTCCTTTTGTATCGAACAGATTAAGCTGTTTTGCTGGGTTTTCAGCGGTCATCTTTACGATGTCTTCTAATGAACAGTTCGTAAAGCTCATCGTGTTTTTAATCGCATCGTTCATCTTTAAGATGCTTCCTGCTAACGTTCCATCTGCAAGGGTAGCCGTTGTATCGTTTACGTGAACAGGCTGTCCTCCTAAATCATACGTACCGTTTTTTAGCCATTTGGCACGAAGAGAATCCGTGATAAGAATCATGCGTTCACTTGTAATTTGATCGTACGCAAGCTTGACCATTTCAGGTCGGCAGTGGATGCCGTCTGTAATCAGCTCTACAAATAATTCATTTCTCAAATAAGCGGCGCCTAATACGCCGGGCTCTCTATGGTGAAGACCGCGCATGCCGTTATATAAATGCGTAATATGAGAAGCTCCTGCTTCGATGGCTTCATCAACTTGATCATATGTGCTGTCAGAGTGGCCAATAGAAGCGACAACGTTTGTTTCTTTTAAATAAGAAGTAAGAGATAAGCCGTTTGGCTGCTCGGGAGCTAACGTAACAAGTTTAATATGTCCTCCGGCTGCTTTTTGCCACTCTTGAAACAGTGCCACATTCGGATCTTGAATGTGAGTAGGAGGCTGCGCGCCCGCACGTTTCGGTGAAATAAACGGACCTTCTAAGTGAATACCAACTACTTCAGCATCCGCATCTGTTTGCTCTTCGATATAAGCGCCTGCGTTGCGAAGTGCTTTTTCAACCGCTTCATTCGACTGCGTCATAGTAGTTGCTAAAAAGCTTGTTGTACCTTCTTTAGGAAGCGTGCGCGCCATTGTTTTTAATGCTTCTGCCGTACCGTCCATAGCGTCCGCATTGTTAACGCCATGAATATGCACGTCAATGGCACCAGGAATCACTTTATATGAAGGAGAAAGTTCAATTACATGGTCTTTCGGCTGACGTACGTATTGATGGATCTCTCCGATTTCAGTAATTTTCTTGTTCGTTAGTTTAATATACCCGTTTTTTAATGTCTGATTTTCACTATAAACGGTTACATTATAAATAATGATGGATGAATGTGTATCCATACATACACTCCTTTGCTCGTTGTATTGATTTAAGTGTAACGCTTTTTGGAATAGTTGTCTAGACCAGTTAATTCTTTTTTGTGAATTAGAAAGTTTTGTAAGGGCTTTTAACATTGATATAGAGAGGTTTTTAAAAAGAAAATTGGTATAGACAACTATATATTTTGTGTGCTAGTATGAGTCCATGCAGTAAAACCGCCTTCATTTCAGCTGATGATGTAATCATAGGCCGGGGATGAATGCGGTAACTTGTCATCCGATAAATATTGTTACGAAAATCCTTGCTCGTAACATCGGGTTAAATACGTTATACAAAGGGGATAGAAACATGCTGAATTTTTTACAACGTATTGGTAAATCGCTTATGCTGCCAATCGCAGTATTACCTGCTGCGGCATTGCTTCTTCGTTTGGGTCAAAAGGACTTATTAGATATTCCATTTATGGCTCAAGCCGGAGATGCGATTTTTGCGAATTTAGCACTACTGTTTGCACTCGGTATTGCTGTAGGGCTTTCAAAAGATGGAAGCGGCGCAGCAGCACTTGCCGGAGTGGTCGGTTATTTTGTGTTAACAAAAGGAACTGTAGCTATTGATAAAGATATTAATATGGGTGTACTCGGCGGGATCGTCTCGGGGGTAACGGCTGGTTTACTATACAATCGTTTCTCAGCGATTAAGCTGCCCGAGTGGCTCGGCTTCTTTGCAGGAAAGCGGTTTGTACCGATTATTACTTCAGTCGTTATGCTTGCGCTTGCAGGAATTTTCGGGGTTATTTGGCCGCCGATTCAAGATCAAATTAACAACTTAGGAACGTGGATTACAGGAGCAGGAGCGCTTGGTGCAGGTATATACGGATTTTTAAACCGTCTGTTGATTCCAATTGGACTGCATCACGTGTTAAACAGCTTAGTATGGTTTGTATTCGGGGACTATCACGGCGTAACGGGAGATTTGAATCGCTTCTTTAAAGGAGATCCAACGGCAGGAACGTTCATGTCTGGATTCTTCCCGGTTATGATGTTTGGTTTACCGGCAGCTGCGCTTGCGATGATTGCAGCAGCTAAAAAAGAAAAACGCAAACAAGTCAGCGGTATGTTAATCGGACTTGCGGTTACTTCTTTTTTAACAGGAATTACGGAACCAATTGAATTTCTATTTATGTTCGTAGCACCGCTATTATACGTTATTCATGCCGTTTTAACGGGAATATCGATGGCTTTAGCCGTTGCTCTTGGCATTCACGCTGGATTTGGATTTTCAGCAGGTGCCATTGACTTCTTCTTAAACTACGGAATTTCACAAAAACCGCTGCTGTTAGCGGGAATTGGAATTGTATATGCGGTCATTTACTTTGTCATTTTCTACACGCTGATCAAAGCATTAAATTTAAAAACACCGGGACGTGAAGATGATGAAGAAGTAGACACATCAAACGAAACGGTTGTAGCAACAGGCGATAAATATGTGGATATGGCATCGTATTTTATTGAAGATTTAGGCGGAAAAGAAAACTTAACCGTAATTGATAACTGTGCGACTCGTCTTCGCTTACAAGTAGCTGATGCTAGCAATATTAATGAAGCTGCCTTAAAGCGCCACGGAGCGAGAGGAATCATGAAGCTCAATAAAACAAATGTTCAAGTCATTGTCGGAACAGAAGTAGAGTTTGTTGCAGACGCAATGAATCAATTAGTTAAATACGGCACAGCGTCAACCGCTGCACCTGTTGAACAACAGGCTGTTCAAACAGATGCACACACAGAGTTTGTTTTACCGTTTGAAGGCGTTGTAAAGCCGCTTAGTGAAGTGGAAGATCAAGTGTTTTCACAAAAGATGATGGGCGACGGCTTTGCGATTGAACCGATTGAAGGAACGCTCGTATCACCGATTAACGGTGAAGTCATGACCGTGTTCCCAACAAAACATGCGATTGGCTTAAAAACAGTAGAAGGAATTGAAATCCTGATTCACGTTGGATTAGATACTGTGAATTTAAAAGGAGAAGGATTTCAAGCGCTTGTTCAAGAAGGTGACAGCGTTCAACAAGGAACACCTCTTTTACAGGTGGATTTAGAGTATGTTAAAAAGCATGCACCGTCTATTGTGACACCGGTTGTATTTACCAACTTGCCAGCGGATAAAGAAGTGAAGCTGTTAAAAACAGGCTACCAAAAGCAAGGTACAAAAGACGTTATTACATTTTAATAAAAAGGCTGGAACAAACCTGTTCTAGTTAAAAGAAGATCCGAACGATTCATCGTTCGGATCTTTTCATTGTGATGGTGAACGTAGATTCAATGTGATGGTGAACGTAGATTCAATCTATTTAGTTGCTTCTGGCTGTTGATTGGAGGGCAAGGTGAAGACTCCTGCGGGAAAAGCGGAACAGGTGAGACCCCGCAGGAGCATAAGCGACGAGGAGGCTTACCGGCCGCCCGCGGAAAGCGAAGTCTTGCACGGAAATCAACAGCGTTGTTGCAAGCAATCAGCTCATGTATCCTATTTGTTCGTTTTTATATGGGGTAATCTAGTTACGTTTCAATCTCTTTTTCTTTTCTTCATAATTGAGAGAATTTTGTGTTAAAATTTAGGGTGTTTGATACAGCTAGTGCGCAGCAGAGAGGGAGTAGAACAAGTGAAAAAAGAAACGGCATTATTCAAAGTAAAGGTGACAGCATGTTTATTATAGGAGCATTAGTCAATGGATTAGCAATTGTTGTGGGAACATTAATGGGCAAGCTTGCTCACCGCATTCCTGAAAAAGTAAGCGTGACGGTGATGCAAGTGATGGGTTTATCCGTTATCACCCTCGGTTTGCAAATGGGTTTTAAAAGTCATCAGTTTTTAATTGTAATTTTGAGTTTAGCCATTGGAGCGGTTATTGGTGAGTTCATTGATTTAGATGAAAAGCTAAACCTTTTAGGCAATATGATTGAACGAAAATTTCAATCACAGCAAAATGACAAGCAAACATTTAGTATGTCACAGGGCTTTGTGACAGGAACGCTAATTTTTGTTATTGGAGCGATGGCGATTGTAGGGGCATTAGACAGCGGAATACGAGGCGATCACAGCGTATTGTTTACGAAAGCGGTGATGGATGGATTTATCTCATTATTATTAACGACTACGCTTGGAATAGGCGTCATTTTCTCAGCGGTGCCCGTATTTCTGTACGAAGGTATCATTGCGTTATTTGCTACGCAAATTAATGCGGTTGTGCCGCAAGATTTAATGAATAGTATCATTGCCGAAGTCACAGGAGTAGGCGGCGTGTTAATTTTAGCAATTGGAATTAATTTATTAGAAATTATTAAAATTAAAGTTGCCAATTTACTGCCTTCGATTTTAATTGCGGTTGTGATTGTAGTTGTACAGCATACATATTTTTTATGAAGACAAAGCTTGTGAATAGTATTCGCAAGCTTTTTTGTATCTATATGAGCAAAAGTTAAGGAAGTAGCAGGTATAAAGTGATACGTGGATAATGGTATAGAATGAATCGAAAAACAAAAAGGAGGGTAAAAATGCCAAGTCCTGTTTTCAACAAAATGAATACGGTATTTATCCACGTCTCCAATTTAAAGTCTTCAGTAAAATGGTATAGCGAGCTACTGAGTCAAGAATACAAGATGAGCCAGGTGAAGAACCCCGTTTATAATCTTAAAATTGATGGAGAAACAGGGTTAACGCTGGATGCTGGCCCAGAAGGAACAGAAAAACAAATAGTGGCTAGTCTCCATCCAATTTTTAATTTCCATACGGAAGATATTAAAGAAGCGTATGAATTTGTTAAAGGAATGGACTATACGATTGATTCTCCGATTACTTCTTTTGATGATTTTTCGTTTTTTACGATAAAAGATCCGGATGGACATGTGGTCATGATTTGTACAGGATAAGTAGTTAGCTCCAGAAGTTTAAGGTATAGTATACTAATAATAAAACCCTAATGAGATGAAGTAAGGAGAAATACTGCTTATGAAAGACAATCAACAGATTACAGCTCTTATTGCTGCACAAGTGGAGAAGTTAGCACGTCAATTTGGCTATGACTTTTTATCTGAAAAACAAGGGAATCAAACGCTTTGTCAAATTCTTCAGCGAGATGAAGACGGATCTATTTTGGCAACGCCGCTTAGTTTTCATTTACATATGAATGAAGACAAAGGAACGGGAGATATTATTTACTACCATGAACAAGGGGAATTTAAGCGTCAGCAAGTGAATGTATATGAAGAAAATAGCCTTGTGAACGTGTTGTTGTTTATCCAAGAGCGGTTGAAAGTCAATCGATAAAAGACATATGCAAGAAAAAAAGCAGGGAGCTCCCTGCTTTTTTCTATGAATTGATATAGCGCAATCCTACGCGGTTATTAAAAATTTGGTTATGATTTTTGAAGACAAAAGCACCTGCTGCGTGATCAATCACCAGCTCATTGTCGTACACTTCTTCCATGTCATCATCAACAATAAATTCCAGGTCTTCAACTGTTACAACTTTTTCATAGGGTTGAAGGCTGCGCTTTGAGATGATCTTCATTTCATAAATCGTATTAACAATATCGCAGCTTCCCCGATCAAAAGAAAGCTGAATCATTTGATTTTGTTCCACGTTCTGCAACGCTTCTTTTGCAGAAGGAGTGACGCGTATATTCATAAATGATATCCTCCTTTTTCTATCCTCAAATTAAATTGTGTGAAATGTATTTAGGAATACTTTATTCGATTTTTATGTCACGGGCAAGAAAAAAGCTTTCTCACTATTATTATTTCCCTTTCAAAACAGAACAAAACGCTGATGTTTTTATCATGTTTTCATAAAGACGTACATAGATATCACCTGTATGTGATGAAAGGAAAGAGGAAAAAACTGCGCTTTGTAATTCTTAGGTGTAAATACTTAATTATAGGAATATATTGTAAAAATACAAGAGGATAAGTCATTTACGTATTTTAATAGTTATTGAGATAGTTTTGAATAATTGGTTTTATTTTCAATATATTGGGTACTTAAGTAGAGTACTTTGCACACGATATTGCACCGAAAGACATCGGTTTATCGGACTAATTATTGTCTTATTTTGTCGAAGTAGTAGAATTTATGGAAACCATTCCTTATCATGTACAAAGTGACTAACAAAATACATAGGAGGTTCTGGTGTAGATGAGTGAGAAAGATCAAAACAGAACAACAGACGAAACAGCGGCTTCGCTAGAAACAGCGCCCGCTCCCAAAAAAGCGCCAGCTAAATGGATTATCATTTTGGCAGCTTTAATTGTGATTATTGGAGGAGTAATTACATTTGCTACGGTATTTAAAAAATCTCCTAAGCAATTATACTTAATCTCTGAAGTAAATACGTACCAAAAAGCAGCAGATGAATTAGAAACGAAGTACAGTGAAACGATGGCTTATCAGGAAAAAGCGATGAAGCAGCCTTCTACCACAAATGCTACTGTCAAAGGCGGCTTTAACATGGATTCACTTTCGTATGATCCAAGCTTTAAAATGATTCAAGATCTTATCAGTAAAGCTGAAATTAAAATTAAAGCGGAACAAGATCCGAAAAAAAGTGAAGCATACGGTTCACTGGCTCTTAATATCGGCGGTTCAAAAGCGCTTGACCTAGAAGGTTTTCAAACGAAAGAAAGAATAGGCTTTAAAGCCCCGATTCTAGCAAATGAATATTTCTATTTAAACTTAGACGAATATGGACAGGCAGCGCGTAAGTTCGATCCTTCGTATTCAGGTCCTGAAACGCTTGATATTAACACGAGCAACGTAAGTTTAGAAGACTTAAAGTTAACGGAAAAAGAAAAAACCTACATTGCAAAAGAGTACGGAACGTTCATTTATGATCAGCTAGACAGCGATTATTTTACAAAAGAAAAAAATGTGGATTATAAAACAAATGGCAAAACGCTTCAGTTAACAAGCGTGACGCTTAACATGTCTGACAAAGAAACAAAACAATTTATGGATAAGCTTATTGCAAAGGTAGCAAAAGATGACAAGCTTCATACTATCTATGCAAATCACGTGTCTAAGCTGTTTAAATCTTCAGCAGCGACAAATCCAGAATTAAAAGATATGGCAGATCCAAAAGAATTGAAAAAATCAGTAAAAGAAAGTCTTCAAGACTTCCAAAAAGATGCAAAAGATATCACGTATCCTGGCGGTGTTAAATCAACCGTGTACGTTCAAGACGATGTTGTTGTAGCACGCGATATGAACATGGGTCTAAAAAATGCTTCTGACGATAAAGGCAAGATTAACGTAGTGACTAAAAATGTTCCGTACGAAGATAACAAAACGGCAAAGCAGTTCAAAACAGTGCTAACGGAGAACAGTACGGATGATGTGTTAACGTTTGATATGAAAAATGATGTAACAAAAGAAAGTGACAAACGAAAAGAAAATATGTCTATTCACGTCTTAACAAAAGATTCAAAAGATGAAGACACGAATATGACGTTTAAAATGAATTCAGTAATCAACGGTAAAACCGATGCAAAACAGACGGCTGACCGTACTTTCTCTTTAGACTTAGGTGATCAAGAAGATCTAGTAGTAAACGGAGAAGTAAAGCAGAATCAAGCAATAAGTGCTTCAAAAGGAAAAGCAGATTATTCGTTTGATATTCGTACAAAAATAGGACCAAAAGCAGATCCTGCAAACGTTACGTTAAAAATTGACTCTGCTTCTCAATTAAAAAAATCAGCCTCTATTCCAGAGCTTGACGCATCTAATGCGACAAACGTAAAAGATGTAACGCCTGAAGATATGCTGTCGATTCAAGAAAATTTCGCTAAAAATGTTCAAGGTCTCATGATGAATATGGGAACCGCTGGTTACTAAAAGGTGCAAAGCAGATGAAGATATATTTCTCTTTGACTCTTTTTACATGTAAAGCTCTATTGAAAAATATAAAATCTCTCATACTGCTAATAATGATCCCTGCTCTGTTTTTACTTGGAGCAGGGATCATTATTAGTCAGACCATGCAAGGTGAGGAGAAAGTCAATCGGTTTCCCGTGGCCATTGTGGATAAAGATGATACTGCACAGACGAAGTACGTCATCGAACAGCTGACTGAAGGTAAGCTTCGCAAGATCATGAAGCCGCTTTATACGAATGAAGAGAAAGCTAAACAGCTGCTGCGAGAAAATAAAGTGGCAGCCATTGTAACGCTGCCAAAAGGTTTTAGTCACGATATTGCTCATGGGGAAAATCAGCCTTTACACGTCATTGGAAACAGCAATAAGCCGCTTCAGTCACAGCTGTTTCGCTACGTGATGGAAAGTGCAGCCGACTACACGTCAGCTGCTCAAAGCGGTATTAATACGGTTGATGCCTTTTTAGAAAAAGAAAATGTTTCTGATGAAAAGAGACGCGCAGAATTTAAGAAGAGCTTAGTAACGTTTGGGCTTCATGTATTAGATAGAGGAAGTTTATTTGATGAACAAGTAGAAACGAGTTTCTTTCAGCAGGATATGAAGCAATATTATGTCCTGTCTTTTGCTGCTTTGCTGCTTATGATTTGGAGCTACGGAGGATGGCTGCTTGCTAGTGAAACGCAGACTTCTCCCGTGCTGGATCGAATGAAAACAAGAGGTGTATCGTTTCTTCGCATTTATTTAGCGCAGCTGACGGCTCTGTTTGTTCTTTTGCTACCGGTATCTGTCGTTTTATTTGGAAGCCTCATTAAAGGACTGAAACTGCCTGTAACCGGTACGTACGGAGAGCTTTTTTTAGGGGTAAGCGGAAGTTTGGTTGCTTTTTTATGTTTGTTTTTACTTCTTCGGGTTCTTTTTTTATCACAAAAAGCTTATCAAATAACCGGTTTGCTGTTTATTTTGCTGAGTGCGATTTTAAGTGGACATGTTGTGCCGGTCGTCTATTTACCAGACTGGGCGAGTGGTTTTCAGAAATGGTCACTCAACACCCGCGTCTTGGAGCTGTTATTTTATGAATTTGATGGATATAACACAAACGAAGCTTTTCTTTACCTTAAGCCTATTCTCATTACGGCAGCAGGAAGTTTTGTTCTTGCTGTTAGCTACGTGATGATTATGCAAAGGCGGTGGAGAAAATGATCAGTGAAAAAATAAAGCAGCTGCTGAAGCGTCCTATGCTTATTGTCATGATCTTCTTTTTACCTTTAATAGGAACGGTCATCAGCAGCTCATTTTTAGCAAAAGTACAAAGTGATTCAAAAATACCCGTTGCTCTTGTCGATCAAGACCGCAGCAACATGTCTAAACAAGTGATGGATCGACTGCAGAAAACAACAGAAATTCAGTTTCTTTCTATGAATGAAGAACAAGCGAGAAAGCAGCTGGCAAAAAATAAAATTGACAGCATTTTTGTGTTTCCTAACGGATTTCAGCAAGAAGTAGAAGCGGGGAATTATCAAGGAGTCATTGATTTGCTTACGCTGCCTTCTTCTGTTGCGACAGAAGCGGTTCGAGAAGTCGTGGCCAGTGAAGTGACACGGTTAACGACAAATGTTAAAGCCGCAAATGAAGTGCGTTTTTTATATAAAGTCTATAACATTCATGCAGGACCGGATTTATGGAAAGAAGCGTATCACTATACCGATAACCAGTGGAAACCAAAGCCGCTGATGACAATTGATTACGAGGCGCAAGGAACGAAGAAGCATAAGAAGCAAGGGAGCGTTCAAATGACCGGATACGTGCCGCTATGGGGATTTTTTACGCTTTTACTTTGCTGCATTACATCAGATTGGATGATTAGAGAGCGGAGGCACCTTTTCAAACGAATGAAAACGATGCAAAAAGGACTTTACGGTTATATTCGAAGCGTCAGCGCCGCTTATGCTGTGCTATACGTGCTTCAAGCTTTCATCAGCTTTGCTCTATTTAAATGGCTGTATGGAGCAGAGTCTTACGGTGTGCTGCTGTATATGTGTATCTATGTGATCACATGCGTTGCTTTTAGCACGTGGCTTGCAAGTGAAAGTCAGCGAGTTGGCTCTTATTATATGATCAGCGTCGTCATGGTCACAGGACTCAGCATAATAGGAGGGAGCTTTTTCCCGGTAGGAGAGCTTTCTGCAACGATTGAAAGAATAAGTCAGTGGCTTCCGCAGCATCTGCTTCTGTATCAGCATACACTGCCGCTTACGTTCATTTGGAAAGAGATAGCTGTTTCCATTGGATGCATATGTTTGTGCACGTTTAAAATAGTGTGGAATGTGAGGAGCATTAAATGATTGAAATTAACAATGTTAGCAAAACATACGGAAAAAAACAATCGTTAGCAAATGTTACGCTGACCGTAGAAAGTGGAGAAGTCATTGGTCTTTTAGGACCAAACGGCGCTGGTAAGTCAACGCTTCTGTCTATTTTGTCTACCATTACGGCTCCTTCAAGCGGGAATGTCACGATTGGAGGCTTATCGCTTAAGAAAAATCAAAAAGCGATACGAGAAGTCATTGGCTACGTTCCACAAGACATAGCGCTGTGGGAAGAGCTTAGCGTAAAAGAAAACATGAAAATGTGGAGCAAAATGACTTCACGCTCTTTGTCGAATGAACAGCTTCAGTCTCTTTGCTCAGCTGTACAGCTCGAAGGAAGATGGAAGGATAAAGTGAAAAATTTATCAGGAGGCATGAAGCGAAAGCTGAATATAGCCGTTTCACTTATTCATGAACCGTCCGTTTTGTTAATGGACGAGCCGACAGTCGGAATTGATTTGCAGTCCAAGCTTGAGATCATTCGTTATATTAAACAGCTGGCGGCAAAAGGAAAGACGATTATCTATATCACCCATGATTTGAATGAAATTTTAGGCGTGTGTGATCGGTTTGCCGTCTTAAAGGAAGGAAAGCTGGAGTTTGTCGGCACG
Organism: Priestia sp. USM5; assembly: GCF_058323215.1. Classification (NCBI taxonomy): domain Bacteria; kingdom Bacillati; phylum Bacillota; class Bacilli; order Caryophanales; family Bacillaceae; genus Priestia; species Priestia sp. USM5. Next base: position 3,431,025 of record NZ_JBSGKN010000001.1, on the reverse strand, counting down.
ATGGACCAAGCGAAGGAAAAGACTGGGGAAGACGCAGAAGAGAACGTTGTGTATAAGCTGCTGCATGATTAAGAGTAAACAATCATAAAAAAAGAGCCGCTTCATGAAGAAGCGGCTCTTTCTATTATGCTTGTGTAACTTCTTGTTCTGGTGAATGGCTTTCAGGCTGCACGCGTTCTTCCTCAGGAAGGGCACGTACTTCCACTTCTTTCATTTGGTGACCGTCCATTTCTTTTGCAATAAACTCGTATCCAAAAAGTTTGAACGATTCGCCTTCTTGAATATCGATATTTTGCATCAGCATCCAGCCGCCGATTGTATCGATATCATCGTTTTCAATTTCGATATGAAGCACTTCGTTGACTTCTTCAAGCAGTACTTTTGAGTTAAAGACAAAGTGCTGATCGCTGATTTTTTGAACAAGCGGCTTTTCATCTGTATCAAACTCATCTCGAATTTCTCCAACGATTTCTTCTAAAATATCTTCAACGGTAACGATACCAGCCGTACCGCCGTACTCGTCAATCAACACGGCCATATGCGTACGTTTCTTCTGCATCGAGCGCAGTAGGTCTTGAATCGCTACGGTTTCAATTACTTGAATAATAGGATTCATATAAAGCTTCACGCTTTGCTTTTTTAACGCATCGTTAATTACGACATCGTTTAGAATCTCTTTGACGTTGACTAAGCCGATAATGTTATCTTTGTCTCCGTCAACGGTAACAGGGTAACGGGTGTAGCGGTCTTCTACAGCAAGCTTTAAGAAATCTTCAATGCTGTCGTCTTCAGAAACAGCTGAAATTTCTGTTCTTGGTACCATGATTTCGCGAGCAACACGGTTATCGAATTCAAAAATGTTGTTCACGTACTTATATTCAGACTGGTTAATTTCCCCGCCTTTAAAACTTTCTGATAAAATAATGCGCAGCTCTTCTTCACTGTGCGCAAGTTCATGCTCTGAAGCTGGCTTTAATCCAAACATGCCAGTTAACAAACGGGCAGAACCATTTAGTAACCAAATGAAAGGGAACATGATTTTATAGAATAAAATTAACGGACGAGCAAACAATAACGTAACTGTTTCAGCTTTTTGAATCGCAAATGTTTTTGGCGCTAATTCACCAACGACTACGTGAACAAACGTTACAAGCGCAAATGCGATAATGAATGAAAGAATATGTGTTAAAGATGCAGCAACACCAAGTTCTTCAAACAGAGGTTCCAAAATCTTCGCAACAGTCGGTTCTCCTAACCAACCGAGTCCTAAAGCAGTAATCGTAATACCAAGCTGACACGCAGATAAATACTCATCTAAGTGTGTCGTTACGGTTTTAACCGCATTCGCTCCTTTTTTGCCTTCAGCAACAAGTTGATCTACCCGTGAACTACGAAGCTTCACAATTGCAAACTCTGAAGCAACGAAAAAAGCAGTGAGTACAATTAAAATCGCAAAAATAATTAAGTTAATGGTTATCAATGAATATACTTACTTTATAGTGCTATAAAGTAAGTAAACACCTCCTGTAAATAATAAATTTACGACAGCAGCAGCAGTAAAGAGTGCAAAAGAGTGACGCTTTCTGGTGAAAGCCGATTCATCATTACTTTTCGATCTTCTTCATTCAGCTTTTCCATAAGCGGTGCAACTTCTTTTAAACTGTCGTTTAGTACGTAAAATTTGGATGCTAATTCGTCTTTGGAGTGGCTATTCTCGGATTGCTCTACAGAAAAGAGAGAAGAAATCTCTTCAAGAGAACGGCCTTCGCTTTTTAATTTTTCAATTAAGTAAAGACGTTTCAGCGCTTCTTCGTTATAAAAGCGATAGTTAGAAGCAGAGCGTTCTGCTTTTAACAACCCAATGTTAGTATAATAGTCAACCGTGCGCTTCGTTACATGTGCCATCTCTGCAAGTTCGCCAATTTTGTATGTCGCAACCCCATCAGAATACCACCTCCTTTAACTATGTCAACCATCACGTGATGGTTTTTATCTACGCAACTATTTATCTTTTATCCTATCGTAATTAAGTATACGCGCGTAAGATCAAAAAGTTTCATTTTTTTATTAGCATTCAGTATATCTCAAAATAAGGTAGTTTGACAAAGATTTTATAAAAAAAAACTCGCTTATATTAAGCGAGTTTTTTAGTAGGATGACGTACGATAATGTGCATGCGTTCATACACATATTGAATACGTTCAGTATATTCTATGAACTCAGAGCTCATTGGAGATAGCTGATCAGCAATACGGTGCATAATAGCAGCTTCTTCTTTTAACGAATCTAAATTTTGAGTTCTGTCAATTCTAGATTTAAATGTTAACGAAATCATGTTATTCACCTCGTTGTTATATTACTTGTTATGAGACACTATGTCCGTGACTTTTATCACTCTAGTCAAAGGTGATAACGTAATTATTTGATGTTTGCCGGCATTTTGTGTAGGATGATTAGAAAAGGGTTTTTATGGGAGAATGAAATGAATTTAAAACGAATGCACCACGTAGCCATTATAGGAAGTAATTATGAACGTTCAAAAGCTTTTTATGTAAATGTGTTAGGATGCAAGATTATAGAAGAAACATATAGAAAAGAAAGAGATTCATATAAGCTAGATTTAGAAGTAGCTCCTGGCTATCAAATTGAGTTGTTCTCGTTTCCAAATCCGCCACAGCGTCCTTCAAGACCTGAAGCGTGCGGCTTACGCCATTTAGCTTTTGCGGTTGAAAGCGTAGAGGATTCCAAGCGTGAACTAGAGCAGCAAGGGATTGATGTGGAACCTATTAGGGTAGATGAACTAACGGGAAAAAAATTCACATTTTTTGCTGATCCGGACGGGTTACCGCTAGAGCTTTATGAAGAGAAAGAGGGGGAATAAGGAGTATGTGCAATTATTTATTCGTATACGGAACGCTTCTTGAAGGAGAAGGTAATCACGGGTTGCTGCATCATGCGCGCTCAATTGCCAAGCAGGCAAAAACGAAAGGAAAATTATATGATACTAAGCAAGGCTATCCGATGCTTGATATCGACAGTGAACACATTGTATACGGAGAAGTATATGAAGTGACCGATCAGCTTATGTGGAAGGCGCTTGATGAATTAGAAGGGTACATTCATGAAGGTCATAAAGACAATGAATATGATAAAGTTGTGCAAACGGTTGAAACGGACCAAGGTGAATTTGAAGCCGTTGTATATGTAGCAAGAGACCGTTCTCTGCTGCAAGAATTTATTCCAGGCGGAAACTGGCGCGTATGGAAAGAAGATTTATTAGAAGGCATGCTGTATTTTGCTTACGGTTCATGTATGGATACCGATCGTTTTATTAAGCACGGCGTTGATCAGCATTTCCAAGACTGTCTTGGCAGAGCTGTTTTTAAAGGCTATACGCTTCGATATAACCACGTTATTCATGACGGAGGACGTGCAGACATGGTTGAAGAAGGCGGAGTTGTTGAAGGCAAACTGTACCGCGTGCCGCCCGAAGCAATTACGTATTTGTATGGCAGAGAAGGGGTAGATAATAACGGCTATCGTCCTGCTATTATTTCTGTCGAGCATGAAGGTAAGGTGGTGGATCATGTTCTTACTTTTTTTGTGTTAAATAAAGAAAAAGAAGTCGCACCTCCGGATCACTATTCGACTGAAATTATTCGAGGAGCAACAGGTGTACTCAGCGAAGAATACGTTCAGAAGCTAATAGAGCAAGTCCATGCGCTAAAAAATAGCGATGTTGTAAATAACTAATATAAAAAGACGCAGGGACAAAAGTAGTTTAGCTGAAGAAAGCTCCGAACGAGTAATCGTTCGGAGCTTTTCATTGTTATGGTGAACGCAGTCCAGATCATTGATCCCATTTGTTCGTCTCAAGGTTGGATTGATTTTGTTATGTTCTCTGTTGCATTAGCTAAAGGAAACAGAGAATTCTGTTTGAAATACACCGTCTTTTGATAAACGGTTGATGCCTAATTTTTCTTTGAAATTTCCGTTGTGGTCATGCGTATCTGCAATTCCAAACCAAGGTTCGATGCAAAGAAAAGGAGCGATTGTATGATTTTCTGCATCATACTTTGACCAAATACCGACATAAGGGAAATCATTAAACTGAACGTTAATTTGATTTTCATTAACCGGTGATTTAATTGTAATTCCGTCAATATGGCTAAAAATTAACGCGTCATTTGCAAATAAATCTGCGCTTAGCGGCAGCTTGTGCACATTTTCTGCAGCCCCTTTTTCATGAATAAGAGCGTCTTTTAATACAAATTCCTTCGGCGTAGTTTCAGAAGGCTCTATTTCTAAAAAGTAATCAGAAATCTGCTCGTTTTCACGTAACGGAATACGAAAAGCAGGGTGGGCTCCAATTGAAAAATACATATCCTCTTTATCTTCATTTACTACTTTCCACTGAAACGTTAATCGATTGTTTTCCAGACGGTAGCTAATTTCAACTGAACATTCAAATGGATATACGTCTTTAAACCGGCCGTTTGTGGCAAATTTCAGCCGTGCTGTTTCGTTTGTTTGCTCAATCACGGTGAAAGTAGAATCACGTAAAAAACCGTGCTGAGGCAAAGAGTATTCGCGCTGATCAACGGTATACTGATCATTTTTTAATCGGCCTACGATTGGAAACAATACGGGCGATACTCGTCCCCAATAAGCGGGGTCTCCGCTCCACATAAACTGCAGGCCTTTTTCCTTATGAAATACTTCTACAACTTCCGCTCCTTTTTCTTCAACGCTGACTTTCATTTCGCTATTTTCTAGTACAATCATTACAACATCTCCCAAATCATTGTTGTACGCTAGAGCTGTCTCAAACGTACTGGCTTTGCTTATATTATACCCTTCTTGGCAAAAAAGGTATTAATTTCCCTATTTTTGTTCAAATTAATATAGAAAAAGGAGGGTTCAAATATGAATCATGCAACATTATTGCTCATTAAATTTGCAGCGGCACTTATTGCGTTTGGTATAGGCCTTGATTTGTTTTTTGATGCAACCATCGGAGACATTATTTCTTTTAGCTTGTTAACGACAGTTGTGACATATCTAGTAGTGGATCGAATTGTACTGCCTCGAGTGGGAAATCGTGATGCCATTATTGTTGAATTTGTTCTAACGTATATGAGCGTATGGATTTTTGGCACATTGTTATTAGACAGTTACGTTCAAATTGCTTGGGGAAGTATTATTTCTGCAGCTATTATTACATTTGCTGAAGTTTTTGTTCACCGCTACTTATTCAACCATATTGAAACAAAACATACAGCGAGAACGCGTCCGGCTTTTAAGCGAAAACTAGCGTATGACACAGAATTTGCAGAAGAACAGCATGTAGAAAACAAAGAAAATCCAAAATAAAAAGAGGTTGGAACAAAAGTATTTTAGCTGAAGTGAAAAACGAACCACTAATCAACATGTCTGATTAGTGGTTCGTTTTTTTTGTTATGGTGAACGTATGTTTCATTTGTTTCGTTCTTTCTAGCAGTTGATTTGAGGGCAAGGTGAAGACTCCCGCGGAAAGCGAAGTCTTGCACGGAAATCGACTGGGGTGTCACAAGCGGTTCAGCTCATGTATCCCATTTGTTCGTCTTTAGGTTGGATTCATTTCGTTACGCCTCAACCTCTTTTTATGTGTTAATGCATAAAAGCCATTTCGTTTAAAGGCCAATATTTCATGTTGACTTCTCCCATGATTGAAGAAATGGGAGTGAGGCCAAAATGTCTTCCGTCCCGGCTTATGCGTCTGTTGTCACCTAGCACTAATACGTATCCATCCGGTATCGTGCCGTCTGGAGACAATTCGTACGTGGAAAAGTTTTCAGTAAATCGCTCGTAAGCGGGCACTTTGGATAAATATTTATGAAGATGCGGCTCTTTTTTGACTTTGTTATTTATATACAGAACATCATCTTTGTATTCGACCGTTTCTCCTGGTAAGCCCACAATCCGCTTTACTAGAAAATCACTGCTATAGGGAGCTTGTAACACGACAATATCAAAGCGCTCCAGCTTGCTGTGTTTGTTAATAATAATTCGATTGCCTTCGTGCAAAATAGGCTTCATAGAATCGCCTTTTACAGTGTAGGGCTGAAACCAATAGTGCTGAACGACAACAGAAAGCAAAACGGTGCCGAGGATGACGCTTGTGTATGTAAGAATTTCACGCTTTATTTTTTTATTGATCATAATGGATGAACACCTTCTTAACGGTAAGACTATCAATTTAGGTTTTTCATAGAGATATAACAGTGTTGATTGTACCATTCAGAACTAAAGTTTTCCATATCTATCTGTTTATGCGTGTATCCCGAAAATATGCTTGGCGGAACAAAAAATGAAAAAAGCCGTTATTCTTTAAAATAACGACTTTTCTTTATTATAACTGAGCGCGCTCAGTTCGAGTAGCTGGTTGATTTGGTTCTTCTTCTATAACAGGCTCAACAGGCTTATGCTGCTTGATTTCTTCTTCTAGTTCAGCAATTCGCTTGTTTTTCTGTTTCACTTGTCCTCTTAGTTGAACAATTTTTACAAAGCTCAATGAAGCAGCAACAACTCCTCCAAACACAGCCGTTGTTAAGATGATTAAAATAAGAGGCCATTTTTGTGAACCAAATACATAGTTAAATTGTACAGGATCGTTGTTAATTACAGCTAAAACAGCAATGATAAGAGCAAATATAAGTCCTAAAACAAAAAAGCTCTGTCCTTTCATAAGCTGCACTTCCTTTCTTTACATGGTCATTACAACTTTTATAGCGTAACCACTCATCTTAAGTGTTTGCTATCTTGCTTATAGGTATACGTATCCACATTTAAACAAAATCAAACATTTTCTTGATTATATATATCTTTCTTTTAAAACACAATATATCAATTGGTGTAGAAAGTTTGACATGTCCAAAGACCTGATAGAGGGGGATTTTTGAGGGAAGGGAGTAGGTATAAGGCTTCATTGTCATAAAAAAAGCACGCGTTCGCCGCGTGCTTTTTTTATGTATAAACTTAAAATGCGTTTAGGGTGTTATCGCTTAACCACTGTTTGCGTTCAGCTGCATCTTCGAATAACTCATCTGCATTTGTAAATTGAGAAGCAATGACATATTCAATTGTTGCAAGAGGAGCTGTTAGCAAACGCCAGTTTAATACGATTGTATTATCTTGAGTCGTAGCGTATTCTTCACCTAACTCGTCCCACTTAACAGATTCAGGAGCATTGTCAGCTGCTTTTTTAACAGATTTCAAAGCTTCTTGGAATTTTTCACCTGCGCGGCCTTGGTACCATTCTGTTAATAGTTGTCCAATACCTTCATTTGTTTGCTGCTCGTTCCAGCTTTCAGGTACTGTAGCAATGAATTTTGCACGGAATGTCATTTCAGCTTTTGCTACATCTCCACGAACGATGTTTAAGCGGTATTGACGCCCTAGGTAAGGGAATTTGTCTCCTTCTTCAAAAGAACCAGTTTTAGCTGCAGAAGCTGCTGCTTTAGGAGCCTCTTTTTTAGCTGTTTCTTTTTTTACTGCTTCTTTCTTTGGAGCAGCTGGCTTTTCCTCAGCTGGTTGTGAACCGTTTAGTTGTTTTAAAATCCATGTTGCTTTGCGTGCGATGATTGAACGCACATTGTTTTCATTAAGACCTCTTGGGATAATAACTTTTACCCCTTCTTTGTCACAAATTTGCACCGTGATATCGGTTCTATTTGGAACGACTTCAATTTTGTAGTCAATTGTTTGATTGCCTGTTTGATACGTATACATAAAATTTTTCGTACTCCTTTCTACAAATCTTCATTTTATAAGCAAAGGTAGAGTTTGGTCAAATGAAAGAATAATCAGACAGTTATCAACTGCTGTTGCAGCGCCTTGCAGGAAGATATGTATTCCAATATTTAGTGGAAAAGCGCCAATAATAATTGTTTCAATTCTTCTTTAGTTTTTACAAAAAAATATAAAAATATGCCGATACTACTAATATAGATTAGACATTCTATGTCTTTAGATTGTATAGGGGATGAAAAAATGAAAAAAGCTTTTCAAAGTTTACGCATGAAAATGCTATGTATGATTGCAGCCATGATGGCCATAACATCTACTGTAATTGAAGTAACCAATTATTATCTTATTGTGAAACAAGAGCAAGCAGCTTCGATTACGCTAGTGATTACATTTCTGTTTGTTTCTTTTACAACTACCGTGTTCTATTTTATCATACGTCGCTACATAATTGCGGTTGAAAATTTGTCAAAAACAATGAAAGGGATTTCAAACGGCGATTTATCTGTAGATGTTGTTCCTTTGAAAGGGAAAAATGAGATTAGTACACTCATATCTTCATTTAATGAAATGATGACTCACATGAGAATACTGCGTCAGAAAATAAGTAAAACAAAGAGCACGGTCAGTCATTCCTCAGAGCAATTGCTTGTAAGCATGGAGGAAACAAAAACAGCTGTGACAGAAGTTACGATGTCTATTCAAGAAATTGCTGCGGGTTCTGATAAGCAGTTGCTAAGTGTGGTTGAAACCGAGCAGGCTATGGTGGATATGGCCAAGCTGCTTCAGAAAATGACTGATCATTCTTCAAAGGTACAACAATCGATGAACAGAGCCTCTGAACATGCTTCTACCGGAAATGTTGCGGTGAAAGATGTGACGAATCAAATGAATAAAATCTATGAAACCGTTAAGATATCGACCAGTGAAGTAAAGGGACTCGAAGATCGTTCCGCAGAGATTGGCCGCATTATTAATACGATTACAAGAATTGCTGAACAAACAAATCTTCTTGCGCTTAATGCTGCTATTGAAGCTGCAAGGGCTGGAGAACATGGAAAAGGTTTTGCTGTAGTGGCAGGGGAAGTACGTAAGCTAGCGGAAGAATCTAAAACGTCCGCTATACAAATCAGTCATTTGTTAAAAGAAATTGAAGTACAGGCAAAGCGGGCTTATCAAAACATGGAAGTGAATACGGAAGAAGTCACGCTTGGTATTGCCACTGTCGAAGATGTAACGCAACAGTTTTCCACAATTATGGAAGATGTCTTTGCCGCTCAAGAACAAATGAACAAAATGACAAAAGCAACAGGAGAGATTGATGGGTATTCGTTCAAAGTAATGGAGTCCGTCATGACCCTTTCGGAGGTTGCTAAACAAGCAGCTGCTTACGCTGAAGAAGTAGCTGCGGCTTCACAAGAAGAGTTAGCATCTATGGAAGAACTTGTGATGTTGGCAGCTAATTTAAAAGCTACGGTAAGTGAGTCCTGAAGTCTATCTTGATATGTACGTAATACGCGCAGTTTTCTGCGTGTATTTGTTTTATTTATATCTTTTATAGAAAACGATAAATAGAATTGACACGTTATCAAAGCAGTTGTATAGTGAGTACGCAAGGCGGCAGTCCGCCTTTTTTAATTCTTAGTAAACTTATAAGTTAAATAAAATATTTGAGTGCTATATAAGGAGACAAAGAGATGAAAAATGAATTCCGTTTGGCAACAAATGACGACGCGGATAACTTATTGAACTTAACTCTACAAGCATATAAGCCTATTCGAGAGCTAGGCATTCCTTTCTTAGCAGCTACTGCTGATCTTGCCCTCGTTAAGAAAAATATTTCTCAAAACCTTTGCTATGTATATGAAGAAGATAAAAGAATCGCTGCAACTGTATCTATACGAATGCCTTGGGGAGAACATCCAGGTCCGTTTGCTGTTCCGCATTTTTGGTGGTTTGCAGTGGACCCGTCGCTTGCCAGGAAAGGCGTTGGATCTAAGCTGCTGCATCTAGTAGAGGAAGAGGTAATAAAGAATACGTTTAAATCGCCAGGTGTGTCTTTAGGAACAGCAAAAGAACATCCTTGGTTAGTTGAGATGTATGAACGAAAAGGATATGTTCAAGCTAAAGAAAAGCACCTTGCACAAGGCTATACGACCGTATTTCTTTATAAAAAATTCAATGAGGTACACTCTTTGTCGTAAAAGATAGAGAAGTGGTCTAAATTAAGAAATGTGAAAGAGTGATAAATATGACAGATCAATTACTACTAAATACACTAATAGACATACGCCGTGAGCTGCACCGGTTTCCAGAGCTTTCAATGAAAGAATATGAAACAACTAAACGTATTAAAAAGTGGTTAAAGCACTACGATATTTCTATAGCGGATGCATTCCATTTAGACGTGGGAGCAGTAGCGGAAATTGTGGGAGGAAAGCCGGGACCTACTATCGCTATTCGAGCTGATATTGATGCGCTGCCAATTGAAGAAAAAACCAATCTGCCATTTGCTTCTGAAGTGAACGGTGTTATGCACGCATGCGGACATGATTTTCATACGGCTTCTATAATCGGAGCAGCCATTCTTCTCAAAGAGCGTCAGCAGGAGCTTTGCGGTACGGTTCGATTTATCTTTCAACCGGCCGAAGAAACGGCTTCTGGGGCAAAAATGCTCGTTGAAAAAGGTGTGCTCGAAGGAGTAGAAGCGATATTTGGAATGCATAACAAACCGAATCTTCCTGTAGGAACCATTGGTGTCAAATCGGGACCTTTAATGGCAAGCGTTGATCGTTTTGAAATTGACGTCAAAGGAGTAGGCGGTCACGCAGGTATTCCAGAAAAAACAGTAGATCCGATTGCTGCTGCTGGTCAAATTGTTACTAGTTTACAAACCATTGTCAGCCGTAATCTCAGCCCATTTCAAAATGTTGTTGTCAGCATAACTCAAATCCACGGAGGGAGCTCGTGGAACGTCATTCCTGACAAAGTAACGCTTGAAGGAACGGTGCGTACCTTTCAAGAAGAAGCGAGAGAAAAAATACCGGCTCTTATGAAACGAACTGCTGAAGGGATTGGAGCAGCTTTCGGCGCTTCAGTAGACGTTAAATGGTATCCGTATCTTCCTGTAGTAAACAATGATGATACGCTGGAAAAATTGGTTATTAACGCTGCAGAGAATCTTAGTTATCAAGTCGTAGAAGCTGAACAATCGCCTGGAGGAGAAGATTTTGCCGTATATCAGCAGCGTGTACCAGGATTTTTTGTATGGATGGGTACGGCTGGAGAATATGAATGGCACCATCCTTCTTTTTCATTAAATGAAGAGGCATTACTTGTAGCAGCTTCTTATTTTGCTAATCTAAGCTTTGACTTTTTGAATTCATTCCATTACCACAAAAATTAAAATATTTTTATTTTTCTATTTACGCGGATGGAATTGTTTGATAAAATAAATTTTAAATTAAAAAAGTTATCACGAGTGGACGAGAGATCTGGCTCTTTGACTCCACAGCAACCTACGAATGTAAGGTGCTCCTACCAGCAAAGCATGTGCTTTGGGTGATAAAACGGGTGAAAAACTCATTTTGCATCAAAGCAAAATGAGTTTTTTTTATTTTTCTAAAAGGAGAGGGTTTTATGAGTCATACAGCAGTTGCAGCACATACAGGAGAGAAAGCATTAAAGGAAGCCGTAAAATTATTAGGAAAGCATTATCAAGTAGCTTATCGTGAATTAGAAACATTTTATGAAATTGTGGTCGAAAACCATGTTCGTACATATGCTGTAGGCATAGATATTAAAGATGTACAAAAAGCAAATGAACTAGAAATTTATTCATCATGCTGTTCCAAGCTTGAGCGAGTAGGCTGTCTTTTATAGAAGTCTGCTCGCGCCTCTATTTTTAAAGTGTTTTTAAATAGAAAGCATGTTTTTTGACAATTGAAGAATCTGGTGGGTATAATCATTACTCACTAGGTTTCAAAATTAATCATAAATTGTCGAAATTTTTACACAAATTAAAGGTTACATTCGAAATGAATTGTGGTATGTTATAAAACAAGAATATTTTATGAAAGGAGCATTGAAATGGAAATGTCTCTTGAACATGGAAACGATGCAGGAAGCGAACAGCTTATTGATCGTATCCTAGACTTTTTAGAAGATGACGAAAAGTAAAAAAAAGAGTGTGCGGTGCTAGCCCTAGCCGCGCACTCTTTTTTTATCATGTGCGTCAAGGAAGCGCATACTATGATACATAGGGATAGAATGAAAGGGTCTCTGTCAAAGGGATTGACGAATCGTTTTGTTTGATGGAAAATTTAGAAAAAGGAAAGAGATGAAGGGTATGTCGAACAAAACATCTTTGTATCAAACAAAAGAACAGTTAAAGAAGCTTGTAAGCGAATTGGTTTCTATACCTAGCGTGACAGGAACGATGGCAGAAGTGGAAATGGCTGAATCGATAGCGTCGTATTTATTGAAGCTGCCTTACTTTCAAAAAAACGAGCAAGTTGAGCTTCATTCAACAGGAGACGGGCGATCGATTGTCACAGCTTTTGTTGAAGGGAAAAATACGAATAAAACAGTTGTATTAGTCAGTCATTACGACGTAGTGGATGTACAAGATTATGGACAGTGGAAAAAGGATGCTTTTCACGCTGATACGTTAACGAGTACTTTTTATAATGATATGGAACAAGTTCCGGCGCACGTACAAAAAGATATGATAAAAGGAGACTGGCTTTTTGGCCGAGGAACGATGGACATGAAAGCAGGTATTGCTCTGCATATCAGTATGATTGAACGAGCATGCAACGGAGAGTTTGACGGAAACATCCTGCTTCTGTCGGTACCGGATGAAGAAGTAAATTCGCTCGGAATGAGAAAAGCAGTGCCTGTTCTTTTAGAACTTGCGTGCAAACATCAGCTGGATTTTTCTCTCATGCTAAATGCAGAACCAGTGTTCAGCCGCTATCCTGGTGATCAAACGAACTATGTGTACTCAGGATCGATTGGCAAGATCATGCCAAGCTTTTTGTGTTATGGAAAAGAAACTCATGTAGGGGAACCGCTAGCTGGTTTGAATGCTAATTTACTAGCTTCTTATTTAACAACAGAAATAGAACTAAACGTTGATTTTTGCGAAAAAGTAAGAGATGAAACGAGTCCACCTCCTACTGTGCTGATACAAAAAGATTTAAAAGAAGAGTATTCCGTTCAAGTTCCGCACTCTGCCGTTGTATTATTTAATTTATTTATGTTAAACCGCTCTCTTAAAGAAGTAACAGATCTGCTGTTGAAATCGGCTGACAAAGCGGCTTTGAATGTAAAAAAACATTATAATAAAGCTGCTCGGCAGTACGCTGTGGGAATGGAGGGTTCATCCCTTGACGTGAACGTATGGACGTATGAAGAACTTTATACTCATGCAGTCAAACAGCACGGTGAAAAATATGTGCAAGAAATGGAAGCGGCACTTTTGGCACAAGAAGATGATGACAGAAATAAAACCATTAAATTAGTAAACTCTTTAGCTGGTTTATGTAAAGAAGCAGCTCCGATGATAGTCTTATTTTTTACGCCGCCTTTTTACCCGGCCGTTTGTTCACATGATGATCTCTTTGTACAAAAGATTTTGTCAAACGTACAGGCAACTGCCAAAGAGCAATTCCAAGTGGAGCTAGTTGAACAAAGTTATTTTGGCGGAATTTCGGATTTAAGCTATGCCAGCTTGCAGCACCCGCTTCATACATTTAACACGTTAGTAGCCAATATGCCTCTATGGAATAAAGGATATCATATCCCGCTAGAAGAGCTAGAGGAGCTGAAGATGCCGGTGCTGAACATTGGACCGCTGGGAAGAGATGCGCATCAATGGACCGAAAGATTAGACGTTCAGTATTCCTTTGAGATTTTGCCTCACTTCATTTATCAAGCTATAAAAGAAGCACAGAAATAAACATCCGCCCGCGGATGTTTATTTGTTGAATTTAAAAGAAGCTCCTTGTACGGTAATTTGTTGCGGTGTTAGAGCGTGATCCAATTCAACCAAAAATGGACGCTCTCCAACTTTTTTTAATGTATCGTGGACAACACCTTGTGTTCCGCTGCAAAAAATAAGGTTTCCTTTATTGACATATAGTTTTTGACAACGTGCATCAAGTAAAGAGTCTTTGTAGCTTTCGCCAGCCTGAACGTCCAGCAGTTTTGTCCATTTGCTGATGGATTCTTCAAGGTTATGTACAGCACAGTAAATGTTTTTTAGCTGCAGCTGACCGGCTTGATGGGAAGAAAGAGCAGCTAGCTTTGGCTTGCGTTTTTCTTCTGGTTCACCCCACTCAATAAAGAAAGGAAAAGGGAGGGCATCATGGTCATCTTCAATAAAACACATTTGCCATTGAAGTCTTTCTCCATCATTAGTTTGACGAGACCCCGCTACAGGGCCTTTTACAGTGTAGCCCTTGTCTTTCAGCTCGGTTATGAGCAAATCCATATCATCTGTACGAAGGGCAAATCGCCCAAAATGACCAAACGGCGTATGTTCGTTAACAAGCTGCTGAATAAGATCATTATCTGTAACTGTTTGAGCTAATGCGATATCTGTAAGCCCAAGCCACTCAATATAGCTCAGGTGAAAATAAGCCAACGTGTTAAAAGTGCCCCATTTTTCATGGGTACCGCCTTTAATAACATTGATTCCGTATTCGTTTAGTTCTTTCTGAGCTTTAATAGGATCAGGTGAAAAATGAACAAGATGATCAAAAGATAAGTGCATGGGTAGGCCTCCTTTTAAGAGAGATTCTTTCCCACTATTATACTTTGTTTTCTTTTTTAAGAAGAGTAAAACGAATGATTATGTAAAATAAAAATCTTGAAAAAAGCAAGCCGCGTATATTTTAGACTCGGCTTGCTTTAGAGTTAGTTAGCGACGGCAGCCATGCCCTTTAAAGCAGCAGCCAAATGATTTATTAAACCATGGATATGAGCAGCAAGGTGAACCGCAGCGACAGCGGCGACGGCTAGAACGGCGAGTAGAACGGCGAGTAGTGCAGCGAGTAGAACGGCGAGTAGTGCGACGAGTAGAACGGCGAGTAGTGCGACGAGTAGTGCGACGAGTAGTGCGGCGAGTAGTGCGACGAGTAGTGCGACGAGTAGTGCGACGAGTAGTGCGGCGAGTAGAACGGCGAGTAGAACGACGAGTAGAACGACGACGAGAACGTCTGTGAAGAGCAGTTGGCTCTTGGTACATAAATGTTTCAAGCTCAGTAGAAGCAAGTGCTTCTGTTGCTTCTCTAATTCTTTCAGCAGTGATATGCATATAAACACCTCCTGGCTAATTCGGTACATAATACAATATGTACAAGGAAGGTGTTTGGATATAGTGAAAACATGGAATTTGTCTAAATTTGTGAAAGAAATGGAGTGGTTTTCATGCTTCAAATCCTCGAACATCAAAGAGTGGATATCGCTCTTCAAATAGTAGCTGTGCAAGTAGAAGCTTATCAAGAAGAAGCAAGGCTCATTAGCTTTTCAGATATTCCTCAGCTTACAGAAAGCAAAGAAGATGTTATGAAAAGCAAGGAAGTGTTTATCGGAGAAATAATTGAAGGTAAGCTAGCAGGCGTGCTGTCGTTTGAAAAAGAAAATGAGCGATTAACGATTTGCCGCCTTGTTGTGCGTCCTCGTTACTTTCGAAAAGGAATCGGAAGCCGTCTTTTAACATATGTACTTCAAAGATATTCAGAATGTGAGTGTATGGTTTCCACAGCCGAAAAAAATACACCTGCGATTAAGCTATACGAAGCTCATCGGTTTTCAATTATAAAACACACTGCAGCTGCGGATAATCTTGTGTTAGTAACGATGAAAAGAGATTGAGACATAGCTAGATTAATCCAAAGACTAACAAATTGGCTACATGAGCTAGTAGGAATCGGCTGTTGATTTCCCTACAAGGCTTCGCTTTCCGCAGGAGTCTTCGCCTTGCCCTCCAATCACCAGCTAGAAGTACCTACATACATGAAACTTACGTTTACCATAGCAATAAAAAAATCCGAACGCGTTGGATTCTCCATCAAGAATCTCGATTCATCGTTCGGATCTTCCTTCAGCTAAAATACTTTTGTTTCAGCCTCTATGATGATAGTGTTTGCTCAGAATAATCTAGAGCTGTATGACGCTGAATCAGCAGTAAAGCAGCTAAAGTGACAACTGCTCCGATAATAAAAGGCAGCGTCATATTGAGTTTAAAGGCAAATGCACCAAGCAGAGGGCCAAAAATACGCCCTAAGCTATCCATTGAGGCAGTTAACCCTGAAGCAGAGCCATATCCTACTTTGGTTCTCATCGTAATTAATGAGAGGACACAAGGACGAATAAGGGCATTTCCTGCTGTAAATATGCACAGAAATAAGGTAGCATTAACGGCACTAGAAGATAACAAAATAGACGTAAATCCTATTGCTGAAACCAATAAGCCAATAGCCATCAGTTTTTTTTCATTTCCTTTTTTAAATCGCTGCAGTACACCGCCTTGAATCAGGGCTTGAGTTAAACCGCTCGCCATAAACATCCATCCGATTGTCGTGGGAGTAGCATTGATTTTCGCTATTTGAAAAAATTGAAAAGTAGCTTCTAAACCAGCGAGCGTAAAAGTAGCTAAAAATGAAAGAACATATAAATACTTCATAGCTCCTTGAAAATCTGACGTGAAGTCATGCCATCTGGATGTCTGTATTTTGGCAGCAGGTTCTTTTCGTAACGATTCTTTTAACGTAAAGAATGAGAACGCTGTCATAATCAGTGACAAGATACCAGAGATAACGAAGGGAACAAACAAGCCGAAAGACGAAAGGACACCGCCTAATGCCGGTCCAAAAATAAAGCCTAAGCCAATTGACATCCCTAACAGTCCCATTGCTTTCGTGCGGTTTTCTTCATCTGTACTATCAGAAGCGTATGCAAAAGCACAAGGAATAACAGCTCCTGCAAACAAACCTCCGATGATGCGTGACGTATACATCAGAGTCAAAGAGTTTTCTGCCACCGAAAAAAGAAAAAAGCTTGCGCTAAAGCCAAGTAAGCCCCAAAGTAAGATGGGACGGCGGCCTTTTATATCGGAAAGCTTCCCCCAAAAAGGTGCGGTAATAAAAGATGCGATCGAATAGCTAGCCATTAGTATCCCTAAATTGACCGTGCTTGCACCCGTGGCACGAATAACTTCAGGTACGATGGGGATGATCACGCCAAAGCCGACAAATACCATAAAAATAACAAACATTAACGTTCCAAGCTGTTTGTTCATATGCAATTAAGCCCCTTTCTCTGTAGAACATGCCGTGAGTTTAGTATACCAAATACAAAGACGTTTTTTACGTATATTTGGTAAAAAGCGCTTTATTTATAAGTGAAGAAAACATGTTAATATTTACCTGTTGCGCTGAAGCTGATACAATTAAAAGAAAAGGGACGTGAAGCAATTGCCAATATGGATTGTATTTGCTGGAATCATAGGCGGTCTTTTAGGATTTGGGGCGCTAGTGGATTATATAGCTAAAAAGAGAAGTGTCGAGCTAAATCCAGAAGAAGGGATAAAGAATGCTTCTGATGCAGAACAAATCTATGTGGAAAATTACCTTTATCAAACAAAAGAAAATAACAATCACTTTCAATAAAAAAAAAGCTTGGAGAGAAATCTCCAAGCTTTTTTAATGCGGTAAAAAGATGAGCTGATAGAGAAATAAAACAGCAAAGACATACACAAGCGGATGAACTTGTTTGCCTTTTCCTTTTACCAGCTTCATTAACGGATAAGAAATGAAGCCAAGCGCAATTCCTGTTGCAATACTTGATGTAAGAGGCATCGCTAGAACAACTAAAAAGGCAGGGAACGCTTCATCAAAGTCATTCCAATTAATTTTAGCTACAGCACCCATCATCAAGCTTCCGACAATAATTAATGCAGGTGAAGTAATAGCTGCTACGCCAGAAACCGAGCTTACAACCGGGCTAAAGAATGCTGCCACGATAAATAGAATGGCTACCGTCACGCCCGTTAGACCTGTACGTCCGCCTGCTGCTACACCAGATGAAGATTCAACGTAAGCGGTTGTTGGGCTTGTACCAAATAAAGCGCCAATCGTTGTACCAAAGGAGTCAGCAAGCAATGCTTGACGCACGCGAGGCATCTTATTACCTTTCATAAGACCGGCCTGTTGAGCTACGCCTACCATTGTACCTGTTGTATCAAAAATCGTCACAAGTAAGAAAGAAAAAACAACTGTGTACAAATCATGATGAATAACATCTCCAAAAGCAGCAAAAGGATTTGAAATCATTAAGCCATCTGGAAGGTGAGGGGAAGCAAACAAACCTTTATCAAATGAAAGCTGTCCTCTAAAGAAAGCAATTAATCCGGTAATAATCATACCGAAGAATAAAGCGCCGTTTACATTTAGCGTATATAAAATGATTGTAATCGCAAGTCCAATCAGTGTTAAAACTACTTTCTCAGACTGCAAATCACCAAGTCCAATTAAATTTGATTTATTTGCAACAATAATACCGGCTGAACGAAGCCCGATAAAAGCAATAAATAAACCGATACCAGCACTGATCGCGTGCTTTAAATTGTTTGGAATAGCTTCAATTAATTTTTCACGAAACGATGTTAACGATAGGATGATAAAGATAATACCCGCTACGAATACAGCTGAAAAAGCAGTAGCATAGTCGATACTTCCATTTGAACCAACAACTAAAGCAGCAAAGTATGCATTCATTCCCATACCGGGAGCAATAGCGATTGGATAGTTAGCTGCAAGAGCCATCCATAGCGTAGCTACGACTGCTGAAATAATAGTAGCTGTAAATACTTGATCAAAAGGAACGCCGGCGCTGGACAAAATAACTGGGTTCACAATGACGATATAAATCATGGTTAAAAACGTTGTAATACCAGCTAAAATCTCCGTTTTAGCATCCGTGTTATATTCTTTTAACTTAAACATAAGTAACCTCCAAAAATAACGAACATTAAAAGCAACATGATATATAATATTCGTTTTTTACTTGAAATGCAATAGATTTGCATATAAAAAATCAAAAACTAAAAAAGTGACGATAAAAGAGCTAAAATAAGTGTGAAATATTTCTTTTTTTCGGTGCTTTTTATAGTGTGCGCGTATAGAAGAGGCTCATACGAAAAAAAGCCGCTTAGGCTATAGCGGCTATGTTGCTTGTTTTGAGGAAACGACTATCGGAAATTTTATTTTAATGGAAAGAGTTAAATCGTGATAGGTATATTCCAAGCGTCCGTGGTAGTTGGAAACAAGTTCAGAAATGATCCACGTGCCAAGGCCTTCGTGGCGTTCTTTCTTTTCTGTCACATGAAAAGAAGTAAACAAGTGATCTTGACGCTCTCGTGATAAAGGAGCGGTAGAATTGCTGACTTCTAAAATGTAAATGCCACTTCGAATCATACTCGAAACGGTTATCTCTTTTTTCTCAGAAGAATGAGCGGCTTCTAAAGCATTATGCAGTAAATTCATGATGAGATTCATTTGGTCAAGGTGCTTTAAAGGCAGCTGTGATAACGGTGAATCTAATTGAACATTCATATGTATTCCCCACGTATGTGCTTGATTCTTGCTTTGATGTACAACAGAAGCAACGTGCGAATGTTCACCTTGAATATATGAATGGGTATCATTCAAAGCTTCAACGTAATCTTGAATGTACTCTTGTGCCTGCTGTCTTTGGTTTGTTTCTAGAAGATAGGATACGGCGCTGACATGTTTAATAAAATCATGTCTTTCAGCTCTTAACGCTTGAAAAAGCTCATTGTTTTTTTGAATTTCACGTGAAGCACTGCTTTCCCGGTTAGCTACGAATATGTATTTTTGATAAGACGAAAACATGTCGGTCATGTAACCAATCATTGCAATAACGGTTAGGCCAATACTAAGAGGTGAAGATAGGCTAAATAAAAGCAGAAAAAAAGACGTCAGTACGATTGCTTTTTTTATGGTTAGTGGAGGAGCCGTTTGATATTTCTTTCTCCATATAAAAAATGAACCAATTATAAAAGAACTAAGTAGGAGATGTAAACTAACAGGCAGGTCTTTAAAAAAGAGGAGCACGAAAACAGTTAGTAAAACTAGTGTGTAAAATAGTTTCATTTTAGATAGTCCCTCCTTTAAAAGTATTCTTTTTGCAAGATGTCTAAATTTGTTTTCGTGATTAAAGCTGTTTTTTCGGTGCTTTGAAACATCACTGAGTATGAGTGCTTAGTATACAGGGAGAAATTTTGAATATAGGAAATGTTGATAATAAAAGCTCGATGAGACCTTAGAAAATGACTCGCGGTTAATTCTTTTTCAATTTCGTTTAATGATTGATAGGTACTAAATTCTCCATTTCTCGTTATGATGGTGGTAGAGCGACCCGTTCGTTCTGCAAATATAATATCTTGTTTGTTCAGCACTTGCATTTCGGTTTTTTGTTTTAAAATAAGCTTATCTCTTGTGTTATTTGATTGGTTTTTTTGATAAAAACGCTGAATGCCTTTTAACAGACGCTCTTTAGAGTAAGGCTTCATAATGTAGTCTAAAACGTTGAGTTCAAATGCATGAACGGCAAAGCCGCTGTGCCCAGTGACAAAGATGACTTGAATATCAAGTGCGTAAGCATTGATAAAGTCTGCAAGCTCATAACCTGATAGTTTTGGCATTTCAATATCTGTAATTAATAAATCAATTTCATTTTTTTTAATTTCGTTATAAGCTTCCTCCGCGCTGCTAGTCGAAAAAAGTATGTCTATATCATCTTCTCTTTCTAAAGAAATCCTCAATTTTTCTAAATCATATGAATGATCATCCACTAATCCTACCTTCATAAATAAAAACCCTCTTTGTTTTATTCTATTGGATATTACCACACTATTTTACCATGATTTACAAGATGGAAAGGACGTTTCGCGACATAAAAGACCCTCTTTATGACAAGATGGAAGATGCTGTATAAAAAATAAGCTAAGATATAGTCAATCACAGTAAAAGGGGAGAGCGGATATGATTGAAATCAAAGGTGTGACGAAATATTTTAAAGAGAAAAAGCAAACAATTGCAGCTGTTCAAGATATTCATGTAACCATCGCACAAGGAGAAATTGTAGGACTATTAGGTGAAAATGGAGCGGGGAAAACAACTCTTTTACGTATGCTGTCGACTGTACTTGAACCATCGGAAGGCCATATGTTCATTCACGGAATTAACATTCATAAACGGCCTGATAAAATAAAGCAAAAAATCGGCGTCCTTTTTGGCGGTGAAACAGGTTTATACGACCGTTTAACTGCGCGTGAAAACTTAGCTTATTTTGCTAAGTTTTATGGAATGAGTAAACATGAAACAAAGATAAGGATTGAGGAACTGGCCAAACGTTTTGGAATGAAAGACTACTTAGACCGCCGCGTCGGAGGCTTTTCAAAAGGAATGCGTCAAAAAGTAGCCATTGCACGCACTATTCTTCATAACCCAGACGTTATCCTATTTGATGAACCGACTACAGGATTAGACATTACATCAGCAAACATGTTTCGCGAGCTTATTAAAAGTCTGCAAAGAGAAGGAAAAACGATTGTTTTTTCCAGTCACATTATGGAAGAAGTGGAGATGCTGTGTCAGTCTATCATCATGATTCATAAAGGAAAAATGATTTATCAAGGAACAAATGAACAGCTGTATAAAGAAGAGGAAAGTACAGACTTAAACTACATCTTTATGTCGCGTATCGTGAGGGGGGCTTAATATGATTTGGCATATTTATAAAAAAGAGTTGATTGATTGTTTGCGAGATCGCAAAACGATTATCTTTAGCGTGTTGATTCCGATTCTGTTAAATGTAGGGATTATCTTTTTTGCAGACAAAATGATGGCTAGTGATCAAACAGATTCCATGTCTGTAGCTGTTACAAAAGATTCTGATGCCAGTGTGATCGACTGGTTAAAAAACGATGACAATATTAAAGTAATTGAAAGCAGAAATCCACTCAGTGCTGTAGAACAAGGGAAAGCGTTAGCGGCGTTAAAGCTACCAGACGATTTTTCTTCAGAAGTGCGTAAGATGAAATCGCCAGAAGTTACTGTTTATACGGATTCAGCGAGCATGAACTCAGGTGCTACCGCAGAGTATATACAAAATATACTGAATAAACATCGAGAAGCTATAGTTAGCGAACGCTTAGACCAACTAAATGTGAATAGTCAAACGATAGCTCCGTTTAATGTGGTTGAAAAAGGAGTGTCTAAAGAAGATGACGGCTCTTTAACAATGATTGCGATGTTTGCGCCAATGATTATCATTATGGGCGTTTTAGGTGGCATTCTTCCTTCTGCCAATGATATTTTTGCAGGTGAAAAAGAACGGAAGACGATGGAAGCTCTATTGATGGCTCCTGTCAAACGAACGCAATTACTGGTTGGAAAATGGCTTACGATCTCTACATTCGGTATCGTAAGCGGCCTTTTGTCTACATTGGCATTTGTTTTCTCTGTACGTTATTTAACAACTATATTAAATGATGCACTGCAGCTTAAGGGTCATGTTACAACCTTTATCTTCTCGTTTTTAGTCACCCTTACCCTGCTAGCGCTGCTAGGAGCTATGGTATTATGTATTCTTAGTCTTTTGGCAAGTTCGGTTAAAGAAGCACAAAGCTATACATCCCAGATTATGATGGTAGCGGTACTTCCATACTTTTTACTGATGGGAAAATCCGTGCACGAACTGCAGCTAAGCGGATTTTTAATTCCTATTTATAACGTATTTGCACTTATGAAACAGCTTCTCTACGGTGTCTATGACATGCAGAGTCTCATCTATACAATAGGAAGCTTATCGGTTTGTACGGTTGTTTTATTTGCGGTTGGTTATACGATGTTTACAAAAAGCCGCTGGGTGCTTGGTAAAGGTTAAGAGACTGGGCAAAAGTAGTTTAGTTGAAGGAAGGTCCGAACGAGTAATCGTTCGGATTTTTTTACTGGAATAGTGAACGTAGGTTTCAAGTATGCAGTTAGTTGCTTTTAGCTGTTGATTGGAGGGAAAGACGGAGACTGCTGCGGGGAAAGCGGAATAGGTGAGACCGAGCAGGAGCGGAAGCGACGAGGAGGCTCACCCGCCGCCCGCGGAAAGCGAAGTCTTGCACGGAAATCAACAGCGGTGTCACAAGCGCTTCATAATAGCTCACTTACTCCATTTGTTTGTATTAAATTGAAGTGATTTCGTTATGTCTCAACTTTTTTGTAGGGAAAGAGCAACAAAAAGAGAATGTAGAAAGAAAGGGGAGTGGAACAATTGCATCCTATTATAGTAGAAGAAATTCCTCATTCGATAAAAAAGTATGTAAAGCAAATCGAAAAAGTGACGTTTCCGAAGCAAGGGTGTACATCGGATGTCGGTATTCTTCATACCGCTAAAGGGAGATATGTTTTAAAACGGGCAAAAAGGGAAAAGTACAGAAAATGGTTATATAAGGAATATTATGTATTAAAAAATATACGCGCTCTGGAAGAATGTCAAAGCCCGATCGCTTACAAATTCGTTCAAACAGCAGAAGAGAGCTGGATGCTGCTAGAATTTTTTGAAGGAAAGACGGTAAGAGAGTATTTAGAGAAGGAAGATAATGAAAAAAAGCGTGAGCACGTTGTCTATGAAATGGGGCATCTTCTTGCTCGTATTCACAATGCTGAGTGTCCAGAACGATTAGTGAGTAAGCAGCCGTGGATCCACCGAATGCTGCAAGAGGCAGAGTACAATTTAACCCACTATGAGGTAGACGGAAATCAACGGCTGCTAAAACAACTGCAGAAGCAAAACATGATATGCAAACAAGAGGTACTTATTCACGGAGACTACACGATTGATAATGTACTTGTACACGACGGTCAGATAACAGCTGTTATTGACTGGAGCGGAGGAACTTTAGGAGACGCTCGTTATGATATGGCGCTGGCTGTTCGTTTTGAAGACGGCATCTTTACAGGTAAAGAGCGCGCGTCTTTTTTTAAGGGATACGGCAAGGGGATTTCACAGAGCGAATTTTGTTATTTTGCAGAAGGTTTATACGAGTTTTTCTAGGGAATAATGACATCATTTTCTTCATTTGTTGAACGTCCACTTTCTTTGACGAATTCATACTAGTTTTGTCACGTATGAAGGGATTTAAAGATTTCTCTCGAAATGGCTAGTAAATGAAAAAATGGAGGGATGGAACATGACGATGAAAACGGTGGATGTGGCAAAGTCGCTGGGAATACATCCAAGTACGGTATTAAAATGGGTTAAAATGGCGGATATCGAGCTAGAGAGAAATGAATCGGGACACTGTGAGTTTACAGAAGAAAATATTGAAGCACTTAGAGACTTTCAAAAAAACCGCAATCGTCAAGCCGTCGTCAAAGTGGTAGAAAAAGTAGTAGAAAAAGAGGAAGTCGTTATATCTGATGAACGTGCACAAGATATGCAAAAGCAGCTTGATCAGCTTTTTTTAAGACTGATTGAAAATGAAAAGCGTACAGAAGAAAAAGCGGGAGAAGTAGTGACCTTTCAAATTTTAGAGCATCGTTCAGAAATCGATCGGTTAAATAAAGTTATTACGAAATTAGAAAATCGAGTAGCGGAACTTGAAAGTCAGTTGAAAAGTGAAGACAGCTTAAAAGGTAAAAAGCCTGTTCCAAGATGGAGAAGCTTTTTAACCGGTATTTTTAGCTACTAGCAGCGATTTACCATAACGGTAAATCGCTTTTTTTATGGAATTTTATGAAAAATACATCAATTCGTACAGAATTGTGGAAAAAAATCTCAATAATAGTTGACGAAACGCTTAGTAATTTGATAAAACTAATTAAGTTAAGAAAGTGAAATACTTTCGTAAATACATATTCGTTATCATGCGATAGCGTTAAGGAGAGTGACAAGTGAAAAAAAGAGAAGAGCTCGTTCAAGAAATGGAGACGCTGTTTCGCTTTGTGTTCAGACAGCTTCGCCAAGAAATTAATGAAGTATACAATTCAGAGCTATCAACAAATGAATTTATGGTGCTTCGTATGCTGGTTGATTCCGGCAGGCAGCGATCAACTGATTTATCTAAGTATCTTCAAGTGTCAGCAAGCCACATTACGGCGGTAACCGACTTGCTTTTGTCAAAAGGCTACATTGCACGCAAACGGTCTGAAAATGATCGACGTATTATTGATATTGAACTGACCAAAGAAGGGCAAGATATTTTTAATGTGATTCAAGAAAAAAAACGAGCGTATTTCCTTGAGCGGTTTGAGCACTTTACAGATAAAGAAATTGAAACGATGAATAAACTGTTTCACAAAATTAAAGGTGATCAAAAATAAAGCGCTTTAAATGCGGAAGAATAATCAGTGAAGATGAGCTTCACTGATTATTTTTTTGTCTTAAAACGGAAAGAGTACAAGAAGCAAGTTAGTTGGTGAGAACATCAAATCAGCGTATAATAATAGAAAGAATACATGAAGGAGGTCATCTTTTTGACAGAACAATATGAAGTAGCAACTTTTGCCGGCGGCTGTTTTTGGTGTATGGTGAAGCCCTTTGATGAACAGCCAGGCATTATAAAAGTTGTATCTGGCTATACAGGCGGTCACAAAGAGAACCCGACGTACAAAGAAGTATGCTCAGAAACAACGGGCCACTATGAAGCGGTCCAAATTACATTTGACCCAGAAGTTTTTCCATATGAAAATCTTTTAGAACTATACTGGCCTCAAATTGACCCAACGGATGCAGGCGGACAATTTGCGGATCGAGGCGATTCATATCGAACAGCTATCTTTTATCACAATGAGCACCAAAAGGCACTAGCTGAAGAATCCAAGCAACAATTAGAAGCAAGCGGTCGTTTTTCTGAACCAATTGCCACACAAATTCTACCGGCAAAACCGTTTTATGAAGCGGAAGAATACCATCAAGGTTATTATAAGAAAAATAAATTCCGCTATGCTATGTATCGACGAGGATCTGGACGTGATCGTTTTATTAAAGAAAACTGGAAAGACTTTGGCCGCGACGAGCAGCTAAAATCGACATTAACGCCTATTCAATATGAAGTTACTCAAAATGACGCAACGGAACCCCCGTTTCGCAATGAATTTTGGGATCATACAAAAGATGGTATTTATGTAGATATCGTATCAGGAGAGCCATTGTTTAGTTCAACGGATAAATATGATGCCGGATGCGGATGGCCGTCTTTCACAAAAGCGATTAATAAAGATGAAGTAAAAGAAAACATGGACGTTAGTCATAATATGGTTCGTACAGAAGTACGAAGCAAAACGGCTAACTCTCATTTAGGTCATTTATTTGATGATGGTCCGCAAGATGCAGGCGGCTTGCGTTATTGCATCAACTCAGCAGCTCTTCGATTTGTTCCGAAGGAAGATTTAGAAAAAGAAGGATACGGGGAATACGCTGTTTTATTTAACAAATAAAATAATATGAAAAAAAGAGCGTGATTCAACTTAAAGTTGGCTCACGCTCTTCTTTTTGTGCTTTCTTTTGTTTTATTTTGGCTCGAATGAGGCTATAGAGAAAAAGGAAAGGAATGTAGCCATAAATAAAGTAAAAGCCGGTCATGGATAATCGTGTATTAAGATGATCGATAGTTTCTCGATCGTCAAAGAAAATAGAAAAACCAAGAAGGGCAATAAGAACTAATATGAGAAAAATCGTAGGCGGCTTATTAAATGTTTTACTAAATCCACGAATTGTACACCATACGCTGACAGCAATAGTAGGAAGAACGACTAAAAGCCACAGAGAAATTAAAATATATTCAAAACGCTGTAAAAATGGAATTTCAATAATTTTAGCCATTGTTAAAGTTGGCCAGATTGTATGCATTAACTGTCCTTGACTAAAGTAAGCAAATGACACTAATGCCGTGCACAAATATAAAAAAGTACTGAACAAAATGCCATATTGCCCCCACTTCTGACTAGTAGCGCCATTTTTTATAAACGGATAGAAAAAAAGCACGGATTCAAACCCCAAATTCTCAAAGGTCATCATCTTAGTCGAAATTAAAAATTCCCATATCGTGTGATCAAACAAAGGAAATAAATTATTAATGTGCCCATACTTCAAAGGGTAAATTAAGGCAAATATGAGCGGCAAGGGAAGCATGACCCCAAAAAAGGCAATTCCAGTAATCACACGAAACCCACCGGAAACCGTGTAGTAAATAATAGGCAAGTATACAAGTGATACGATCCATGTTTCTAACTGTGGAAACATCCATATTTGTAAAATCTCTACGTAGGTTCGGTAAATCGTTAGCGCAAAGATAAAATAATAAATGGAAGCGGCAAGGGTTAAAGCTCCTCCAAGGTATTTACCGAAATATAACCGGTGAATATCAACAATATCGCTGTTTTCACGAGTTAAGATATTAAAGATCATGGCTAATAAAATACAAACGCTGATTGCAGCAAGGAAGATGGATATCCATGCTTCATATCCGGCACCTTTAATAATATAACGCTGAAACCCTAGTATTCCAACGCCAATCTGAGTAGAGTGAACTAAGAAAAAAAGAAAAGAAGGGGAAACTTGATTTTCTTCTTTAATTGTATTGTGCATCTTTTCTTCCTCCTAGTTGCTAATACCGGTTTGAATAAGGTGAACGCGAGCTTTTACTTCAATATTCATATCCGGATATTGCGCTTTAAATTCTTCACTGTTAAACCTTCTCGTTTTACTTCGAACATAATCTGTAAAACAAATGGGGTCGATCCTATGTTGCTGAAGTTTCTTAATAAAGGCATCCCCATCTTTTTCAATATCTTTTTGGAGCATTTTTTCAACCATTTTAATACGAGTCGGATCAGTTAGGTCCACCCATCCAGGAAATTCTTTTACAAGGCCATCGATAGTTAAGTGCGCAACAATACTTGGATGTTGATGATTTCCTTTAATTTCATACTTTGTTTTGGTGCGCAAGTTTTGCAATATAATTTCGCCTTTACGGTCATTCTCTTTAATTTTTACTGCGTAGCGTCCGTGCTTTGTTCCGCTTGTTAGCAGCTTAAATAAAAATGTTTCTTTCATTCCAATGGTTGTAACGACTTTTTGTTCTTTGAAAAGCGCCAGCCCCTTTAATTTAATAGCATCTTTTTCTTGTGCTAAAACAGGAAGGTACGGGTCACGGTCGTCGCTAAAAAAACTGAATAAAAAAATTTGTAAATTGGTGTTAGGCAAATTTTCTGTGCGGATATTTTGTTCGATTAAATTAGAAATAAACTGATAGTCCTTAATTTTCTTTTTTGTAACGGAGCTTAATAATTCATGTGCGTTGCCGTCTACAATGCTTAATTTAATATTACGTCCAAGGTCTGGATTTCTAGCAATTGTATTTACTAACTCATCTACTCCATGTGTCGCAAATTCTTTTCCCATAACGATGCTTCTCAGCTGCCCAAACGCGACGGGAAGAGATGATTTATTGTTTAAACGGAGTGGAATATCAAATGATGAATTAGCAGTAGCCGCAATAATACTCGGTTCTTCCGTTGGTCCGTATTTATAGATAGGGTATAAAATTGTTCCTCTGACTTTATTGCTTTGAGGAATATAATCATATCCGATGGAGTTGACTACTTGAATTTCGTCAATCGTTTCACGGTCTGCACAGCTCGTTAAAAAAGTAAGGCAAGTGCATAAAATTAGTATTCTTTTCATGACGTTTCCCCGCTTTACTCATTATCTAAATTACTTTTTCGTTTCATCTTATTCGCTTTATTAGGGTTATAGCGGAAGCGTTCTAAAGGACGTAAGTAGCTTGGACGCTTTGCTGTGTGACTATAGGGCAATCGCAGAAATGTATCCCTGTACTCTGTGGGGCGAAACGGAAAAAGCGGAACAAGATAAGGCATGCCCAAAGATTTTAAACGAAGCAAATGAACCAGCAAGAAACAAAAGCCAAATGTGATGCCGACTAAACCGAACGCAGTGGCAAACAAAATAAACGGAAAACGTAGCAGCCGGATCGTGTTAGACATTTTAAAAATAGGCGTTGTAAAAGAAGCTAAAGCTGTCAGTGAAACAATAATAAGCAAAATATTGCTTGTTAACGCAGCTTCTACCGTTGCTTGCCCAATAACAATCCCGCCTACGATTCCCAGTGTTTGCCCTACTTTTGTTGGAAGTCTGGCTCCTGCCTCCCGAAGCAGCTCAATGGTTATTTCTAAAAAAAGCACTTCGATAACAGGTGGAAAAGGAACGTTTGTCCTTGAAAAGATAATAGGCCCCAGCAAATCTTTTGGAAGCATCTCATAATGATACGTAACAATGGCTACATAAAGAGGCGTAGCAAAAATAGAGAAAAAGACGCCCAAAATACGAATAACTCGGAAAGATGACCCTAGAACCCACGGTAAATAGTAGTCTTCGGGTGAAATAAAGAAGTCAAGCAACGTTGACGGTCCGGTAACTGCGTAGGGTGAACCACTCGAAAAGAAGGCAGCTTGCCCGTTTAACAGACTAAACAGAACTCGATCAATCCGCTCTGTTGTTAAAAAAAGCGGAAATGCCGTAGAAGAATTATCGGAAATCAATTGATCAAGCATTGTACTATCAAAAATGACGTCAAAATCTATTTCTTCAAGGCGCTGGGTCATGGTGTCTACGTGCTGAGGATTCGTTACGCCTTCTAAGTAAACAAGCACCACGCGCGTTTTCGATTTATTTCCTACGGTGAGTTCTTTAAAAATAAGGTTTTCGGAAATGACCGTTTTTCTCATTAAATAGAGATTGACATCTAAATCCTCCACAAAACCAATTTTAGGACCAACGACGCTGAACTCATTTTCCGTTTCATTTTCTTTTCGAAACCCCGTATCAAAGCTTTGAACTTTAATAAGAGCTACTAGCTTATCGTCTTTATGCAGTTGAAACATCACATAGCCGCGCAGCATCTTTTCTAAAATTTCTTTTGTATCTTTTGTAACGGAAATATCTTCAATCGGCAGAACGTTTTCGACTTCATATACACTGCTTAACGTGAAGTCTAGTTTTTGAAAAGGCTCAAGTATTTTATCTTCAACGCTTTGCATGTTTACGAGCTGCTTAAAATAAGTAATGATGTATTTTCGATGCTGCGAACCAATAGCTAATGTTGTAAAATCACTTGATTTTTTAAATTGTTTAATCAGTTCGTCCAATGATTTTTTGGGCTGATCGTCTGCATTCTTTTTTTTAAATAAATGTTTAAACATAACCGTGCCCCTCGCATGACTTTCTATTACTGGTAGTTTGTTCATGTACTTCCTTTTTATTCGACTATTTTTTCTCAAGAAGAAAGGAAGAATATAAAGACAAACTTTACACTCTTTTACAGTGGATAAACAGTAGATTTACGTTTGGATGGTAACTTTAGACATGTCGAAGATAATGAAATAAAGGAGCGGGTACATTTATATGAAGAAAAAATTAGCAGGTATTACACTGGCAGGAGCAGTAGCATTGGCCTCGTTTGGTTTAGGAAACTCTCTTATTCAAACGGAAGCAAAAGTGGAGCATAAGTCAGCTAAGAAACCTCAAAATGTCATTATGATGGTAATGGACGGGACGAGTTCAAATGCTACTACACTTGCAAGATGGTACAAAGGAAAACCGTTACATATGGATCAGCTGATGGCCGGGGGAGTACGTGCGTATTCGGCAGAATCTGCTATTACAGATTCCGCTCCGGCAGCTACTGCTTTAGCAACAGGAAATAAATCAAATTCAGGTTATGTAGGTGTGCTCCCTTCAGTAGTGAATACACCTGGGGTTAAACCCGTAGAAAAAGAAGATCAGTTTCGTCCCGTAGCAAACGTTCTAGAAGGAGCAAAGCTTTCGGGGCGCGCGACAGGAATTGTGGCTACTTCTGAAATCCAGCACGCCACACCAGCTGGTTTTTCAGCCCACAACTACAGCCGTAATGATTTTCAAACGCTAGCGGAGCAGCAAGTGTATCAAAACATTGATGTAGTACTTGGAGGAGGTAAGCAATCTCTTCTGCCAGGAAAAGAAGAAAAAAGCCGAAAAGACGGTGAAAACTTAGTCAATGTATTGAAAAAAAGAGGATATGACTTTGTAGAAAATAAAAAGGAATTAGAGCAGTCGCGCGCCAAAAAAATCTGGGGGAGCTTCGCCGACCGAGATTTAGCGTATGATATGGATCGACCGCAGACAAAAGCAGAACAGCCAAAGCTGTCTCAGATGACAAATAAAGCAATAACAACACTCTCCAAAGATAAAGACGGTTTTTTCTTATTTGTTGAAGGAAGCAAAACGGATTGGGCAGCTCATGCGAATGATCCAGTAGGTATGATTAGCGATGTATTAGCGTTTGATGAAGCAGTGGGCAAGGCAGTAGAGTTCGCTAAAAAAGATGGAAATACGATGGTTATTGCGATTGCTGATCACGGAAACAGCGGTCTTTCAATCGGTAATGCAAATACAACAAAAGGATATGATACCACACCTGTTTCTGCTTATATTGATCCATTAAAAAAAGCAAAAATGACGTTAGAAGGTGCTACGTCTAACTTAAAAGAAGATTTATCAAATAAAGAAGAAGTAGCTGCTTTGTACGGTTTATCAAATCTAACTTCAGAGGAAAAAGCGCAGCTGACTAAAGCAAGAGATAAAAAAGAAATCAGTGCTACACTATCGAAGCTATTAGCCAACCGAGCAAACCTTGGATTCACAACGGGCGGTCATACGGGTGAGGATGTATTTCTGTATTCATACGGCGTCAATCGACCAACGGGGCACTTTGATAATACGGATATTGCTAAACATATGGCTAAGTCAATGAATATTAACTTAAACGAGTTAACAAATGAATTATTTATTGAAGCAAATAAAGCTTTTAAAGGCTCAAATGTAGCGGTGGACTCAAAAGATAAAAACAACCCTGTGCTCGTTGTTACAAAAAATAAGCGAACGGTACGTTTTCCGGTAAATAAAAATATTGCAATTGTAAATGGAAAAGAGATGCAGATGGACAGTGTGGTGGTACAGGATAAAAAAGGTCGCTTCTTTGTATCTAAACAGGCACAGCAAATTGTAAAAAATGCAAAATAAGAAATGAAAGTAAAACAGGCCGAAGTATAACTTTAGGCCTGTTTTTTTACAGATAATAGATGGATAATTAGATGTATTAGCCTTTAGAGAGGAATGAATTGATTTATTTTACAAATAAATAGCTTTGAACTCTTAAAGGAATGGAAAGTCTTCACCTTTAAATATATGTGATTTATACTATGAAATGGTATAATAATCATAGTTCTAAAAGGAACTAGTTCGGAATACATATGTAAGTTCATAGCGTTATATGCTAGAATTTTTATAATAAAATGAATAAAAAATACATAAATTTCTTCAAGTGAAATTACAAATACAGGGTTATTAAGGGTTGTATGTAAGTAATTACCTTGAATAAAAAGTAAAAAATGAATAAAAGTATGGGTGGAAGAACGTAGAACATGTTTTAATAGTAAGAGAAGACAAAATGATTGAAAATAGCGTGTCGCCTTTATTAAAAATATTAAATAAAGATTCTGGCATGCTGATTTACAGATTATAAAAAGGGTATTAAATCATTGTTAGGAAAATAAATGATAATAGATAAACGGTTTTATTTCTTCTTCTAGAAAACCTACAATTATTGCAATATTCCCCATGAACAATCGTTGTGCGTTCCATTAACGATTAGCGTCCGTGTAGATCATTCATCTCAACATAAAAACACTATAAATATGTGTAGACATGCATAAAACAGAATGGGCAATAGTTCGTACTATACTTTAACATTGTATCCTAGGGGGAGTCAGGATGAACAAAATCAACTTAATTATTGCCGATGATAACGAAGATTCGGTTGAAATTTTAGATTATTTTATAGAACAGCTTCCGGAATTTGAAGTGATTGGCATCTGCAAAGACGGAGAGCAGCTTGTACAGGAAGTGATGGCTAAGAGTCCAGACCTTTTGCTCGTAGACATTAATATGCCTACGATTAACGGTGTAGATGCCATAAAAAAGTGCCTGCGCATTAAGCCGAATTTAAACTTCATTTTTATCACCGGTTATGATGAATTTGCTGTGAAGGCATTCGAGTTGTCAGCACTGGATTACATTGTAAAACCAATTGAAAAAACCAGACTTTATATGGCGCTAGAGCGGGCAAAAAACTCCATTGGAATTGATAAAAATCAGTCAAAAAAGCCAGGTGAGCAATTAAAAAGACTGCCTGTAAAATTTAATGGATCTACTTATTACATTCCAATTGATCAAATTAT
The DNA here is from genome assembly GCF_058323215.1 of Priestia sp. USM5. NCBI lineage: Bacteria > Bacillati > Bacillota > Bacilli > Caryophanales > Bacillaceae > Priestia > Priestia sp. USM5. The sequence goes on along the minus strand of NZ_JBSGKN010000001.1, from coordinate 3,397,858 downwards.
TTTTATTGAAAAGTCCGGAAAAAAATGCTTAATCTATACTCAATCACGTGTCTATGAGACATATGAAAATATTAGTGATATCTATATGTATTTGAACCCTTCTGTATTCAGTCAAACACATCGGTCTTATATCGTAAATTTGCAGAAAGTTTCGCACATCACACCAAAAAATGAAACATATCTTGTTTATTTCTTAGAAATTGATGAATATGCTCATATCTCAAAATTAAAAATCCAAGACGTTCAAAAACAGCTGCATCAGTTAATGACAAATTAAGAGATGCTGCTTCTTCTAAAATAGTTATGCTGATGAGAGGACGAAGCTTATGTAAGTTTCGTCTATTTCATGTGTCTGCTTTCGGAATAAATGATCGTAATATAGTTCTTATAAGGAAAGTTAGATAGAAGAAGTAACGTTAAAGTGAAAGGAAAGAAAATGATTTCAATTACTGGTCACTATAATGAATTTACCGTATTTCTTGCTGTCATTGTAGGGATTCTTGCCTCTTATACAGCACTTGATATTGTGAGCAAAATGATGAAAAAACAGCGGAACAATTATTTGTGGCTCACACTGTCAGCAACTTCAATGGGGCTTGGAGTGGGGGCGATGCACTATATTGCTATGCTTGCTTATTATGTTCCTGTTAGCTTTCATTTTGATGCTGTACTTTCTGTTCTTGCTTTAATAATAGCAATTAGCGGGTCATTAGTTGCGTTTTGGACATTCTGGAAATGGCGCACGTCGGTATGGTCAGGGCTTATTTTAGGAAGCAGTATTCTGGGTACGCATTACATTGCAATGGCAGCAATCGAAACAGAAGCACACATTCATTATGCGATGCTATCTGTTTTGCTTTCTATCATCATCGCCCTGGTCGTTGCATTTTATGCGATGCACTTGTTTTTTCGTTCGAAAAGCGTGAAAGCTAATCCATTTCTTAAACTTGTTAGCTCTATTTTACTGGGTATTGGTATTTCAGCTATGCATTTCATCAGTATGTATGGAATGAAGCTGCATATTGCACATTCAGTTGCTAGAAGGTGGGGCCAGTGGCTGCCGTATCAAGCGCCGTTTTCCAATATTATTGCAAGCATCACAATTACGCTACTGATTGTCTTCCTGCTCGTTGCTGCTTTTAAGCGTCAGGAAGAAGTGAGGGAAAGTCAATTAAAAGAAGAGTATTATCAATCTCTTTTTAACTACAATCCCAATATTGTGTGTGCAGTTGATTTGTACGGCAATATTCAAACGATTAACCCAAAAGGAATCGAGCTAACAGGATACACGTTAAACAAAATGGAGACAATCCCGTTTCCTTCTATGTTCAGAGAAGCTGAAAGAGCTGAAGAATATATGTGGAAATCCCTGAGCGGAGACTCTGTATATTATGAGGCAACGCTGATTCGCAAAGATAATCAGCCTGTATACGTTGAAGTCACGCAAATGCCCATTATTGTTTATGATCAAATTAAAGGAAGTTACGTTATCGCCAAAGATGTGACAGATCGAAAAAGGGCTCAACAGCAGCTTCTGGAGTTACAAAAAGATTTAAAACGCACGCTTTCACAGCAAGATGGTACTATTTTTAAATTTGTGAAGAACAGTAAAGGATATGTCTATACGATGTGCGAAGGCAAAATGATTCGTGAAATGGGATATGAGGAAATAGATGTTGTCGGAAAAACACCTGAGGAATTTTTACCTGAATCCTACGCAAGAGATAATAGGAGTTACTATGATAAAGCATGGGCGGGAGAGAAAGTGTCGTATGAAGTACTTTTGAACGACTTTGCTTACTATACGAAATTAACACCTCATATCTACAAAGGAGAAGTACAAGAAGTTATTGGTTCTATAGTAGATATTACTGATCTTCACGAAGCAAGAGAAAAGCTGGCTAAAAGTGAAAGCATGTATCGATCCGTTCTTTCTACAATGTCAGAAGGCGTGGTGTTTCATGACCTTGAAGGTAACTTAATTGCTGCCAATGCATACGCTGCTAAGATTCTAAACGTGCCTTATGACCAAATGTTATCGGTTAACCCGTTTGGTTTAGACTGGGAAATTATTCATCCTGATGGCACAGCTTTTGCACTCGAAGATATTCCATCTGTCCGCTGTCTTCATACAAAAGAGCCTGTGCGAAATACAGTCATGGGCATTTATTTAAATGAGAAAAAGTTGACTTGGCTTTCGGTGAATGCTGAACCTCTGCAAGAAAGCAAATATTATAAAGGCGTAGTTGTCACATTTTATGATATTACAAAGCAGCAGGAACAAGAACAAGATCTGCTTCATTCCAATCAGCAAATGATTATAGCCAAAGAAGAAGCCGAAAAAGCAAATCAGGCTAAGTCAGAATTTTTATCAAAAGTAAGCCATGAACTTCGAACGCCTTTAAACAGTATTTTAGGCTATGCACAGATATTGGAAGAGCAAGGAGAAAAAGATTTAACAGAAAAACAATTGAATCGTATACGAAAAATTTTAAAAGCAGGTAATCATCTTCTTTATTTAATAAATGAAACGCTTGATTTATCGAAAATTGAATCAGGTCACTTAGCGATTAACCTTGAACCAGTGTCGGTAAAAGAAGCAATTGAAGACGCGCTTAAAATTATGAAACCATTAGCAAAAGATAAGCATAGTATATTTTATACTCGCTTTCACGCATACCAAGAAGTCTTTGTTGAAGTAGATGAACTTCGGTTTCAGCAGATCTTATTAAATCTGCTTACAAACGCCATTAAATATTCGCCCGCTTATCGCGATATCATTATCTATACCGATATTGCTCAGCATCACGTAACCATATTGATTGAAGATAGGGGCTTTGGAATTCCAGCTTCAGAATTAAATCGGATTTTTGAACCTTTCTATCGTGTGAATAGACTAGAAAAAGACGGAACAGGGATTGGGCTGGCGCTTGTAAAGCAGCTTGTTGTCTTAATGAATGGAACGTGCGGAGTGCGAAGTGAAGAAGGAAAAGGCAGTACATTTTGGGTTCGTTTTCCCTTAGTACATCCACCTGTTCCTAAACGCTTATCCAATGAAAGGGAAGCCGAGTCATTTTTAGGTTTTTCCATGCCGATCTCAATTGTGTATATTGAGGATAACGATACAAATATTGAGCTTATGCAATCGATTCTTTCTCCATATAAAAACGTTAAGCTCTTAGTTGCCAAAACAGGAGAAAACGGCATCGGGCTAATCAAGTCCATTTCACCGGATATTGTTTTAATTGATATTGATCTACCTGATATGAATGGTTTTGAGGTATGCACACAGCTTCAGCTGGAAAAAGAGTTGAAGCATATTCCGCGAGTCGCCTTGAGTGCAAGCGCGATGCAAAGCGATATCGATCAAGCTTTTTTAGTCGGTTTTAGTGAATACGTAACAAAGCCAATTCATATTGCCACGTTTTTGAATGTATTAAATCGCTTTACAAAAGCTTAACAAAAGTTTAGAAGGCTTTTCATTGACTTATTAGTGGACCTTTTGTAAAATAAAAACAACTTAATACATTTACTTCTTACGGAGTAAAGGGGAGTAGCGTCAGGGAAACCTGAAACAAAGTCGTCATTACATGGAGTATTCCATCGGCTTTGTTGGCATAATGATTATGCTTAGCAAGACCTTTGCCATATTTGGCAAAGGTCTTTTTGTGTTTTATTCCGGTAATGAGAATAAATCAACTTATACAAAGAAACGAGAGGGGATTTTTATGGATGCATCGCTTTTGTTAGAATATGGATGGGTATTGCTGGTGCTGGTTGCATTAGAAGGAATTTTGGCGGCGGATAATGCTCTTGTAATGGCCATTATGGTCAAACATTTACCGGAAGAAAAACGCAAGAAGGCATTGTTTTACGGATTAGCCGGTGCCTTTATTTTTAGATTCGGTTCATTGTTTTTGATTTCATTTTTGGTAGATGTATGGCAGCTTCAAGCAATAGGAGCCATTTACTTATTGTTCATTTCCATTAATCATATTGTGAAGCGATATGTGAAAAAAGGTGATCATGAAAAAGTAAAAGAAGCGGACGGAAAAAAGGGCTCAGGTTTCTGGATGACGGTCTTGAAAGTAGAAGTAGCGGACATTGCTTTTGCGGTTGATTCAATTTTGGCTGCTGTGGCTCTTGCCGTTACGTTGCCAACAACCAATCTTCCTAAAATTGGCGGACTCGATGGCGGACAATTCTTGGTGATCTTTGCCGGAGGAATTATGGGACTAATCATTATGCGTTTTGCTGCAACTTGGTTCGTCAAGCTATTAAATACGCGCCCGGGGCTAGAAACGGCGGCTTTTGCTATCGTAGGCTGGGTAGGGGTTAAGCTAGCAGTTTACACTCTTGCTCATCCGGAGTTAGGTATTATTAATGAACACTTCCCTGAATCAAAAGTATGGAAAATTACGTTTTGGGTTGTGTTACTTGGCATAGCAGCTTCAGGCTGGTTCTTATCTAAAAACAAAGAACAAACTGATCTTGAAGGTTCAGAGAAAGAAAAAGACTCATTAAAGAAAATTGAAAATCAATAATACAAAAAAACGCGCATTAAAAGCGCGTTTTTTTGTATTAAGATAAAATACCTAGTTTAAATTGTTTTGGGAAAGGGTAAAAGAACTAACTGATGTTTAATTACTGTATATCCGAATGTTTTGCTTTTTCGTTCATATTCTGTAAAGAACAGAATCAGCGTTGGATAATTCAGTTCAATGAAGTTTATTTCAGTTCATAAACATATATTTCAAATGTATGTTAATTGGTAAAATTGAGCTATTATGGGTTATAATAAAGAGAATTAAAAGGAGCAGAGCGCTTCTTTACCCTGTTCGTCATCAAAAGAATGGATATTAACATGGTATAAAGCAACTGAGTATAGTAAAAGAGGTGAAGCCAATGCTCACAAAAGTTCAAACGCCTCCATCGCTTGAAACGCTTGTACTGACGATTCAGCAAGGGGATAAACAATTACATAACGAAATGATTCAACAATATAAACCGTTTATTGCTAAAGTTGTTTCAGCTGTATGTAAACGTTATATAAGTGAAGCTGACGATGAATTTAGCATTGGTCTGATTGCGTTTAATGAAGCCATTGAAAATTACACAATCCAAAAAGGTCGATCCCTTCTTGCATTTGCGGAACTGATTATTAAAAGAAGAGTCATCGACTATATTCGAAAAGAAAAGCGAAACCAAACGCTGCTCTATAGCCGAATTGAAAATGAAGGTTTTATGCAAGGTAAGGTAGAAAGGGATATATCGCTTTCTAACTATAAAAGGCAAAGTGAAACTTCATATATTCAAGAGGAAATGACTTATTTTTGTCAGACGCTGGAACTGTTTAAATTAACTCTTGAAGACATTATTAACACATCTCCTAAACATAAGGATGCAAGGGGAAACGCAGTGGAAGTTGCATCTTTTATCGTCAATGAAAAAGAATTAAAAGATAAGCTGTTTTTAAAGCGGCAGCTTCCCATTCGCTTGATTGAAAAACATGTCAAAGTGAGCCGGAAAACAATTGAAAGAAACCGGAAATATATCATCGCAATGGTTATTATATTAGCGGGGGACTACGTGTATTTAAAAGACTATATTATGTAAGAAAAAGGCACACGCAGGTGCCTTTTTTTTAGCCATGTTATGAAGTTATGTTTTATTTTTGTGTGCTGCCGCTTAAGTGAGCTTGAGCTTGTTGCACCAAGCGTTTTGTGATTTCTCCGCCTACTGAACCGTTGCTGCGTGCAGCAGTGTCAGAACCTAGAGTTACCCCAAATTCTTGAGCGATTTCGTATTTATATTGATCTAAAAATTGTTCTACTCCTGGTGTTAATAGTTTATTTGTTCTAGCCATGATTAGTCATCTCCTTTTTTAGTTGTACAGCAGTTCACTGCTGTACCTGTATTATTTGCTGTTTACTATTTTGCATACTGGTAATGGTTTGCAAGAAAGTATAAAAAAGCCCAGCTTTCAAAGAAGCTGGGCTTTTTTATATATTATTTTACAACTGCATATTGCTCAAGAGACTGAGCAAATGATTTTTGAAGAGATTTTACTTGCTCTACGTATGCATCAGATACGTGTTGGAACTCTTGACGCGTTTTCTTTTGCTCTTCTACTAATTGTGTTACTACTTGATGATATTGTTCTTGAGCTTGCTTTACTAAAGAATAGCTTGATTTGCTTTGGTTAAGAGAAAGCTCTTGTAATTTATTTAATGCTTCATGCGTGCGGTTTGTCCATTCTTCATAAGAATCGGCAACAGCGTTACCAGCTGTTTTACGTAAGTTTTCAACTGTTTTTTGTTGAAGATCTTCTAATTCAGCTTTCCACTGTTTGTCTGTTGCTTGAAGTTGTTCAACTGCTTTTGTTACAAATTCTTGCTGTTGCTCAAGTGCTTTTAACGTCCATTGCTCAATTTGTTTGTTTCCGTCTGCAATGTTTTGTAACCCCTTTGTCCATTGTTCCCACATTGCATCAATTACTGTATCATACTTTACTGTTGACATAATCAAATTCCTCCTTGAATAATTTGGTCTGGCGAACAGTTATCGTAATGAACAAAACGTTAAAGAAGAAATTCGTAGTTGTGTAATAAACCTAACATTCCGCGCTCGCTGGTTGACCGTGAAATTTATTTAACATTATATTAGGAAACGCAGATGTACTGCGTGAATCCCTTTAATCGTTTTCTTCCTCTTTTGATTCTTTTGACTTTTTAGAAGAAGAAGAGCTAAAAGGGAACAACATGTCGGTATACATGTGAAAAAATGAATCTAACATGTTTTGATACTGTTCAAGTGAATTAGCCCACATGCTTAAATATTGTTCACCGGCATCTGTTAATGAGTAAATCCGGCGTGCAGGTCCTTCAGCTGACGTATCCCATTGCGATGTAATCAAGTTGTCTTTTTCAAGCTGTCTCAGCGTGCGGTAGACATTTCCTTGATCAACTGATGTGAATCCAAAGCTCATTAGTTGCTGAATGAGCTTGTAACCATGTAGATTCCAACCTCTTAAACTTAAAAGAAGAAAAGGAACCATCAAGTTTTTTGGTGCACCGCTAATCGATTTTTCTAAGTTGTTTGAATTAGAGGTGTTATCTTTTTCACTTGATCCCAAGGTAATCACCCCTTCGAAAAAAGAGAATTTGTTTTCTATATGTGTAATTTACACCTAGATGAAAAAATTGTCAACACTTTAAAACAGGTCTTTCAAATACAGGAAAAAAGAACGATTTTTTGAATTTCGACAAAAAGCGTCAAAAAAATTCAAAAATAAACAAAGATTTAGAATTGTTTATTTTGGAAAACGAATTTATAATAGTACATGTAGGTAATTTTTATAACATTTATAATTTGTTGGTAAGTGAATTGTGAAAAGATTTACATTATCCAATAAATAAACGCAAAATTGGTTGCGTTTACTTAGAGCTTCTAATATGTCGCTTGTCACATTAAGTGTCCATATTGAAAGCCATCACTTTTAACGTACACAAGAAAGGAGATGGAGTTTTGGAACAGCAAAAAGTATTTGATCCGTTTCAAGCATGGAAAGACGTATATGACAAAACCGAATCTTACTGGGGTAAAGTTATTGGGGACAATATGAATCGTGAAGAATTTTCCCAGCTCATGGGAAATGTGCTAAATATGAACCTTCAATATCAACAAGCAGTAAATGAAGTAACGGGGCGCTATCTGCACCAAGTAAATGTACCCACAAAAGAAGATGTAGCAAACGTTGCGTCATTAGTCATCAATGTGGAAGAAAAAGTAGAATTATTAGAAGAGCAATTTGATGATCGTTTTGATGAATTAGAAGCACAGCAAGAAAGTGCATCCGCTTTGAAAAAAGATGTAACTAAGCTGAAATCTGATGTCAAATCATTAGACAAAAAACTCGACAAAGTTTTATCTCTTCTTGAAGGGCAGCAAAAAACACAAGACGAGTTAAAAGAAACGATTCAACAACAAATTAAAACTCAAGGTGAGCAGCTTCAGGCTCAGCTGTTAGAAAAACAAGAAAAATTAGCTGAAAAGCCAAAGGCAGAAGCTAAAGCTGAAGCAAAACCATCAAACGCTCAAAAAACTGAGCAGCCGGCTCGCAAGTAGGGCATAGGGGATTTTAAAACAACATTAACTGCTGTATTTACAGTAAAAATCATCGCTGAAGAAGCAAGGGGGAAATTTTTCATGACAACATTACAAGGTAAAGTAGCAATCGTAACAGGCGGATCTAAAGGTATCGGGGCAGCAATTACACGTGAGCTTGCTTCTAATGGAGTAAAAGTAGCAGTAAACTATAACAGCAGTAAAGAATCTGCAGAAGCAATTGTAAAAGAAATTAAAGACAACGGCGGCGAAGCTATTGCGGTTCAAGCTGACGTGTCTTATGTAGATCAAGCAAAACACCTAATCGAAGAAACGAAAGCTGCGTTTGGTCAATTGGACATTCTAGTAAACAATGCTGGAATTACGCGTGACCGTTCATTCAAGAAGTTAGGCGAAGAAGATTGGAAAAAAGTAATTGATGTAAACTTACATAGCGTATACAACACAACATCAGCTGCGCTAACGCATCTTTTAGAATCTGAAGGCGGTCGTGTTATCAATATTTCATCAATTATTGGTCAAGCGGGCGGATTTGGTCAAACAAACTACTCAGCTGCTAAAGCAGGTATGCTAGGATTCACTAAATCATTAGCTCTTGAACTAGCTAAGTCAGGCGTAACAGTTAATGCAATTTGCCCAGGATTTATCGAAACGGAAATGGTAATGGCAATGCCGGAAGAAGTTCGTGCAAAAGTTGTTGCGAAAATTCCAACTCGTCGCTTAGGCCACGCTGAAGAAATTGCACGCGGAGTTGTTTACTTAGCAAAAGACGGCGCGTACATTACAGGACAACAGTTAAACATTAACGGCGGCTTATACATGTAATAGATGCTGGCCCTGACTTTTGTCGGGGCTGTGCTTGTTAACTAACTACTAATGAAATGAAAGGGTGTGTATATTCGTGGCAATTCCTTACGTGCAAGAGTGGGAAAAATTAATCAAATCAATGCCAAGTGAATATAAAAGTTCTGCAAGACGTTTTAAGCGTGCATATGAAATTATGACAACAGAAGCGGAACCGGAAGTTGGATTAACACCAAAAGAGGTTATTTGGAAAAAGAACAAAGCGAAATTATATCGCTATACGCCAGTAAAAGATAACCTTCATAAAACACCAATTTTACTCGTATATGCACTGATCAATAAACCGTATATTTTGGATTTGACACCTGGAAACAGCCTTGTTGAATACTTATTAAACCGCGGTTTTGACGTGTATTTACTTGACTGGGGAACTCCTGGACTTGAAGACAGCAATATGAAGCTAGATGATTATATTGTGGATTATATTCCAAAAGCGGCGAAAAAGGTGCTGCGCACTTCTAAATCTCCTGATTTGTCTGTTCTTGGTTACTGCATGGGCGGAACTATGACATCTATTTTTGCTGCATTAAATGAAGACTTGCCGATTAAAAACTTAATTTTTATGACAAGTCCATTTGATTTTTCGGATACAGGTTTATACGGGGCATTCCTAGACGACCGCTACTTTAATTTAGATAAAGCAGTAGATACATTTGGAAACATCCCTCCAGAGATGATTGACTTTGGAAACAAGATGCTAAAGCCAATCACAAATTTTTACGGTCCGTATGTAACGCTGGTGGATCGTTCGGAAAATCAGCGCTTTGTTGAAAGCTGGAAGCTAATGCAAAAGTGGGTTGCTGACGGAATCCCATTTGCTGGTGAAGCTTATCGTCAGTGGATTCGCGACTTCTATCAACAAAACAAATTAATCAATGGTGAACTTGAAGTTCGCGGACGCAAAGTAGATTTGAAAAATATTAAAGCTAATATTTTAAACATTGCTGCTAGCCGTGATCATATTGCGATGCCGCATCAAGTGGCAGCTTTAATGGACGCTGTTTCAAGTGAAGATAAAGAGTACAAATTGCTGCAAACAGGTCACGTATCTGTTGTATTTGGTCCAAAAGCAGTGAAGGAAACATATCCTTCAATCGGCGATTGGCTAGAAAAACGTTCTAAATAAAATAAAGACGCGGCTGGGACAAAAATATTTTAGCCGAAGTAAAAAACGAACCACTGATATCAGTGGTTCGTTTTTTGTTATGGTGAACGCAGGTCTCAAGTGTCCATACGAACTCATGTATCCCATTTATTTGTCTTTAGATTAGATTAATTTAATTATGTCTCGACCTCGTTTTTTTGTATAAACAGACAATATTGAGTGACGGTTCTTGATGCAGGCTGCTGGGATTTATGATATCTAATGACAAGTGAGGTGACTTCTTTTATACTAATGTAGTCACCTTCTTGAACATGGGATTTTTTACATGGATATTGCGATCCATGTAACAATGAGTATGCTTTGGGAAGAAAGAAGAAAACTATTAGTATTATAACAAAAAAGGAATGTCAGATTATGCCGCAACCATGGAAACGACGAGTAAGGCAGATGTCTTCAGCTCAAATTATTGTTACATTTTACATAGTGGCTGTTACGCTTGGATTTCTATTGCTTAGTATTCCAGAAGCTTTAAAGCCGGGAGTGAAGTTAGCATTTATTGATCGCTTATTTATTGCCGTTAGTGCGGTAAGTGTAACAGGGCTGACACCTGTTTCTACTCCGGATACATTTAGTACGACGGGCTATTTTTTGCTCGCCTTTATCTTTCAAATCGGTGGTATTGGTGTGATGACACTCAGTACATTTATTTGGATGATTTTAGGTAAAAAAATTGGTTTAAAGGAACGTCAGCTCATTATGACAGATCATAACCAATCCCGTTTATCAGGATTAGTTGACTTGATGAGAAATATTTTATTTATTATTTTTGCTATTGAACTAGTTGGTGCCATTATTTTAGGATTACATTTTCTCCGTTACTATTCGAGCTGGACAGATGCGTTTCTGCATGGTTTCTTTGCTTCTGTCAGCGCTACAACAAATGCCGGCTTCGATATTACAGGATCTTCATTTATTCCGTATGCCCATGATTATTTTGTACAAGTGGTAACTGTCATTTTAATTACGCTTGGAGCGATTGGATTCCCTGTGTTAATTGAGATTAAGCACTATTTTTTAACATTTAAAGATAAGCGTAAATTTCAATTTTCTCTATTTACGAAGCTAACGACCATTATGTTTTTTCTGCTGTTGGCAGGGGGAACAATTTTAATTCTTGTGCTAGAGCATTCAGGGTTTTTAGCAGATAAGTCTTGGGATGAATCGTTCTTTTATGCGTTTTTCCAATCCGCTGCTACAAGGAGCGGAGGAGTGGCGACCATGAATATTAATGAGTTTTCACTTCCTACGTTAATTATGATGAGCGCGATGATGTTTATCGGGGCTTCACCGAGCTCAGTAGGAGGAGGAATTCGTACGACGACGTTTGCATTAAATATTCTTTTCCTGTTTTATTACGTAAGAGGAAATAAGACGATTAAAATCTTTCGCCGCGAAATTCATGAAGATGACATTATCAAATCAGTAGCCGTGTCGATGTTAGCCGTGATCATTTGCTCGATTTCTCTTCTTATTTTAAGTATTACAGAACATTTTTCTCTCATTGAGCTTATTTTTGAAGTGTGTTCAGCTTTTGGGACAACCGGTTTATCAATGGGCATTACAGGAGGACTTTCTGATATCGGAAAATGCGTTATTATGATTTTAATGTTCATTGGCCGAATTGGCATGTTTTCATTTATCTTAATGCTTCGCCGTCCAACGTCTGGACCGGATTATCACTATCCGAAAGAACGTATCATTATTGGATAAAAGAGGCTGGGACAAAAATATGTTAGTTGAAGGAAGATCCGAATGAGTTTGTTTCTTGATTAAGAATCCAACTCGTTCGGATCTTTTTATTATGATGGTGAACGTAGGTTTCATGTAGCTGCTTCTAGCTGTTGATGGGAGGGCGAGGCTTATCGACCGCCCGCGGAAAGCGAAGCCTTGCACGGAAATCAACAGCGGTGTCACAAGCGGTTCAACGCATTTATCCTAGTTGTTCGTATTTAGAGTAAAGTGATTTTGTTATGTTTCAACCGCTTTTTTACAGCTTTTTCTGCTTATATTGCTTAGCAAAACGCGCATTCTAAGAAAAGGAAGTTCAATGGACTTCCAAGCATAGGAGGGATAGATGATGGCAAAGCGTAAAGTAGGGTACAAATCAGCACTAACTAACAACAATACACCAAAAGAGAGCCTTTCAGATGCAGAATTTGCTGCTGAATATGCTGGCGGCGAGGAGCCGGCTAAAGGCGCGAATCGCAATTCTAAAAAAGGAAAGCAAGGTAAGTAACGATGAGCAAACATAAACAAAATAATAAGCACATCGCGAGCACCGAAGCAAAACAAAAACAATTACTGCAAGAAGAGTTTGGAACGGAAATGGGCGATCCGAACGCAGCTAAAATATATGAATCCCTTGGAAAGACAAAGTCTGATAAAGAGCATGAAAAGAAAAAAGAATGCTAAAGAAAAAAACCTCGGATATCCGAGGTTTTAGCTTACAACTGGAAGACCAAATGCTTCTACAGGTGCTGAATAAAGTTTTGTATCATTTGCTTTTTGATCATAATAAGCAAGAAGAACAGATGGTTGTTCATTGATTTGTCCTGTTTGTTTATAATACATATAATCAAATGGAAGAATCTCTAAAACAGTGTGCTTGTATAATTCTTTTTCAGCAAGCTGTTCAGCTTCAAAAGCCTGTCCCATGGTAGAAGGATTAGCAAGCATTTGCTGATAGTAATGAGAGCGGACTTGTTTTTCTACTTTATCGTCCCACCAAGGCTTACGAGGCTTATGCTTTTGGTTTTGTAAATAATCAATTTTCATAAACCCTTCAATTACTTCTTCATTTGAAAAACTTTCTGTTTGAATATACTGTTTAAGGCGTCTGAATAAATCTTCAAGCTGATGACCGATTCGAACCCAGCCCATTTCATCCCAATACGTCCCAAAGTTTTGGAAAAAATCAAAAGGCGTATCATAGCAGTGCTCCACTAAAAACTCGATCGTTTCATCCATTCGGTGGTCATTCCAAAACTTTTCTAAAATATCTTCTACATGCTTGATGCGTACGACATCTGAAAATGGCAAGACGTTATTGCTTAAAATTTCATAAGGCGACTGATCCATGTATTGATAATTATAGCGAGGCGCACTTAAACGTAAGCCAGTGCCGCGAAGCATTTTTAAAAAGCCTAGCTGAAGCTCTTCAGGACGAAGTGCAAATACATCATTAAACGTATTTTTAAATGAGTTGTAATCTTCGTCTGGCAGTCCGGCGATTAAATCTAAATGCTGGTCGATCTTTCCGCCTTCTTTTACCATTGTTACGGTACGCGTTAATTTTTTGAAGTTTTGTTTGCGTTTGACTAGCTCATTAACGGCATCATTTGTAGATTGAACGCCAATTTCAAAGCGGAATAATCCTTTTGGCGCATTATCGTTTAAGAACTGAATAACTTCTGGGCGCATAATATCGGCAGTAATTTCAAACTGAAATACGGTACCTTCACGATGTTCATCAATTAAAAATTGGAACATTTCCATGGCGTAGCTGCGGCTGATGTTGAACGTGCGGTCTACGAACTTAATTGTGCGCGCTCCGTTATCCATCAAATAGCGAATATCTTCTTTTACTTTTTCTCGGTCGAAATAACGAACGCCTACTTCAATAGAAGAGAGACAGAACTGACAGCTAAACGGACAGCCGCGGCTTGTTTCAATATACACAACGCGTTTTGAAAGTTCTTGGCGGTCTTCTTCAAAACGGAAAGGAGAAGGCATTTCGCGCAGATCAATTTTATTGCGCTGTGGGTTAACAACTGGTTTTCCTTCTTTTCGGAAAGCCACGCCGCTTACGTTTTCAAACTGACGCTCGCCGTGAAGTTCATCTAACAGCTGCTTGAATGTTTCTTCACCTTCACCAATAGCGATAAAGTCAGCTTCAGGAATACGCTCTAACCAGTGAGTTACATCATAGGTTACTTCTGGTCCACCGAATATAATGATGAGCTCAGGATTGATCTTTTTAAGCATTTGTGCGACTTTAATCGTTTCTTCAATATTCCAAATGTAACAGCTGAAACCAATAATATCTGGGTTGCGTTTATATAAATCCGTGACAATGTTCATAGCAGGATCTTTAATCGTATATTCGGCCATATCCACTTTATAGTCAGGCTCGGCATAGGCTTTTAAACATCGAAGGGCTAAAGAAGTATGAATATACTTCGCATTCAATGTACTGACAACAATGTTCATTCAAAAAGCTCCTTTTAACTCGTAATATGAAATCAATTTACTATTTTAGCACATTTGAGAAATAAAGTATAAATACCTTTGCACTTTTGTTGTGGCGGGGAAAAGATTTCGGTAAAATGTAACAGAAACGTAAAAGAAGAAAGAGTCTCGGTTAATGTGAACCTTGGTGAACGAAAAAAATGAGGTGGAAAACGTGGAATATAAGCGAATTAAGCCAAAAAAAATATACGAAGAAGTAGCCGAAACGCTTCTTGAGAATATAAAAGAAGGCAGCTTGAAGCCTGGAGACCGTTTGGATTCAGTGCAGCAGCTGGCGGAAAACTTTCAGGTAGGACGCTCAGCTATTCGTGAAGCTCTTAGCGCTTTGCGGGCGATGGGGCTTCTGGAGATGAAGCAAGGAGAAGGCACATTTGTACGCGAATTTAACTCAGATATGCTGTCTTTGCCTGTAACTAGCGCTGTATTAATGAATAAAAACGATATTGAGCATTTGCTTGAAGTGAGAAAAGTATTAGAAATTGGAGCTGTTCGAGCGGCAGCTCAAAAGAGAACGGATGCGGACCTTAAACAGCTGTCTAATAGTCTGGAACAAATGAAAGGAGCGTTTGGCAATGAAGAACTGGGAGAGAAAGCAGATTTTGCTTTTCATTTAGCCATTGCCAAAGCCTCACAAAACCCTCTTTTAGTGAAGCTTATGAATAACGTATCAGAAATGATGATTGAAACGATGAAAGAGACAAGACGCATCTGGCTTTATGCAGAAGAGAAAACGGCTGAACGGATTTATAAAGAGCATCAGCAAATTTATGAAGCTATTCTCTCTCAGCATGCAGAAGATGCTCAGCATTTTATGATGAGTCACCTTGATAATGTTGAACATGTACTAATGAAATACATACCGGAAGAAAAATAACGCCATTTCAGGCAGAAAAGTGCGCTCTAAACAACAGAAAAACTAAAATTCAAGCACCTTCCGATAATTTATGCTTGCTCTATTGTGAAAAGATTTACATAATAGAAACTAGGATTGTCAAATGGAGGGTTACAAAGTATGAAAAAGCAATATAGAGATGATAGTCTAGCTTTGCATACAGATCTATACGAGCTGAATATGGCGCATACGTATTTTCAAGACCAGATTCATAAACGTCGTTCTGTATTTGAAGCTTACTTTCGTCGGATGCCGTTTGAAAGCGGTTATGCGGTGTTTGCCGGGCTAGAAAGAGTAATTGATTTTATTGCTAATTTCAGATTTAGCGAAACGGACTTAGATTATTTATATGAAGAATTACATTATGAAGCGGAGTTTATCGACTATCTAAAACAGGTTCGATTTAGCGGTAATATTCGTTCGGTCGTAGAAGGCGAAATGATTTTTGCTAATGAACCGATGCTGCAAATTGACGCTCCTTTAGCAGAAGCGCAGCTTATTGAAACGCCGCTTTTAAATATTTTAAATTTCCATCCGCTGATTGCCACAAAAGCATCGCGTATTCGCTTAGCCGCGGGAGAAGATAATTTATATGAACATACGGGTACAAATCAGCTTATGGAATTTGGTTCAAGAAGAGCACATGAGCTGGATGCTGCTTTTTACGGGGCAAGAGCTGCTTATATTGGAGGCTTTGACGCAACCAGTAATGTAAGAGCGGGAAAAGTGTTTGGAATTCCTGTGTCCGGCACTCACGCCCACGCGCTTGTTCAAGTCTATCGTGATGAATATAGTGCGTTTAAAAAATATGCCGAATCACACCGTAACTGTATCTTTTTAGTAGATACATATAATACGTTAAAATCAGGTATTCCAAATGCTATTAAAGTAGCAAAAGAAATGGGAGAACGAATTAATTTTATCGGTATTCGATTAGACAGCGGAAGACTTCCATATCTTTCTCAAGAGGCAAGAAAAATGCTTGATGAAGCTGGCTATCATGATGTGAAAATTTTCGCTTCCAATGACCTTGATGAGTACAGCATTCTAGATTTGAAAGCGCAAGGTGCCAAAATTGATGGATGGGGAGTTGGAACAAAACTCATGACGTCCTTTGATCAGCCGGCGCTAGGAGCGGTGTACAAGCTGGTTTCGATTGAAGATGATCATGGAAACATGGTGGATACGATTAAGCTGTCAGAAAACCCGGAGAAAATTTCAACTCCCGGTCTAAAAGAAGTATATCGAATTGTAAATCAAGTGAATCACAAATGGGAAGGCGATTATATTACGATGCAAGACGAAGTGCCGAATGAAGAGCAGCATTTAAAAATGTTTCATCCTATTCATACGCACGTCAGCAAGTTTGTCACGAACTTTAACGCACGTAAAATTCACCAGCCAATCTTTGCACAGGGAAAGCTTGTGTATGAGCAGCCTACCATTGAAGAAATGAGAGCCTACTGCTTACAAAACTTAAAGCATCTATGGGATGACTACAAAGTTATTACAAAATCGAACGAAGATGTATTTCGTCCTACAGAGTATCCAGTAGACTTAAGTACAAACTGCTGGGATAACAAAATGCAAAATATCGAAGAGACTAGAAGCAAGTTACTATCTGATACCGTACTTGTTTAGATTCCGTCAGCTAGTAATGAGAGGAGAGTTTTTTTATGAAAGAGCTACAAAAGCAAATTATTGAAGAAATGCATGTGCAAAAAGAAATTAATCCCGCGGAAGAAATTCGCCGCAGCGTTGATTTTCTGAAATCCTACATGAACAAATATCCTTTTTTACGTTCGTTTGTACTAGGTATTTCCGGCGGCCAAGATTCTACGTTAACTGGAAAGCTGGCGCAGCTAGCGGTTAATGAGTTGAATGAAGAAGCCAAAGAAGAGCGCTATCAGTTTATTGCTGTTCGTCTTCCATACGGTGTGCAGGCAGATGAAGCAGACTGTCAAGATGCACTTGCTTTTATTCAACCAACAAAATCTATTTCTATTAATGTAAAACCAGCAGTAGATGCGATGCTTTCTGCTGTTGAAGAAGCGGCAGATGATAAAGTTTCCGACTTCAACAAAGGAAATGTAAAAGCACGTGAACGAATGATTGCGCAATATACGGTAGCAGGCATGTACAGTGGAGTCGTACTTGGAACGGATCACTCCGCTGAAGCTGTTACAGGATTTTATACAAAATTTGGTGACGGAGGAGCTGACTTAGTGCCTATCTTCCGTCTAAACAAGCGACAAGGGAAACAAATGCTAAAAGAATTAGGCT
The DNA here is from genome assembly GCF_058323215.1 of Priestia sp. USM5. NCBI lineage: Bacteria > Bacillati > Bacillota > Bacilli > Caryophanales > Bacillaceae > Priestia > Priestia sp. USM5. Next base: position 3,380,279 of record NZ_JBSGKN010000001.1, on the reverse strand, counting down.
GTCCCGAGCATCTATATATGAAAAAACCAACGGCTGATTTGGAAGAAGATCGTCCACAGCTTCCAGATGAAGAAGCGCTTGGCGTAACGTATGAGCAAATCGACGATTATTTAGAAGGCAAAGATGTAGGTGAACATGCAAGTAACGTCATTGAAGGTCACTTCTTAAAAACGCAGCATAAACGCCAATTGCCAATCACAGTGTTTGATGATTTTTGGAAATAAATAAGTAAGAAGCTGAGACAAACGTAGTTTAGTTGAAGGAAGATCCGAACGGTTTTGATTCTTGATGGAGAATCAAAACCGTTCGGATTTTTTTAATAATAGGGCAAACGTAGGTTTCACGTGTCTCAATTTCTTATTATTTTGTGGGAAAAATCTCAAACAAAGAAATGTATTTTTGAAAAACTAGTGAAATTAGAAAAACATAGGAGTATAATAGCATTAAGTCATCTGATGACCTGTTAACTAAAAGAAGTAAAATGATCAGCTTGGAGGGAGCAAATGATGAAAGTATCTTTATTTGCCACATGTTTGATTGATATGTTTCAAACAAATGTAGGAAAAGCGACGGTAGAATTGTTAGAACGATTAGGATGCGAAGTGGATTTTCCAAAGAGTCAAGTATGCTGCGGGCAGCCTGCGTATAACAGCGGTTACGTAAAAGAATCAAAAGAAGCAATGAAAAACATGATAAAAGCGTTTGAGCATGCAGAGTACGTTGTATCTCCATCAGGCTCGTGTGTGACAATGTTTAAAGAGTATCCCCATCTTTTTAAAGGTGATGCTGCATGGCATGAGTCTGCCGTGAAGCTTGCTGATAAAACGTATGAGCTAACGGATTTTATTGTAAACGTTTTAAAAGTAGAAGACGTGGGAGCCAGCTTAAATGGGAAAGCCACTTATCATTCTTCCTGTCATATGACGCGTTTGCTAAACGTAAAAAAAGAACCTTTTACACTATTAAACAATGTAAAGGGTCTTGAAATGGAGAATCTTGAAAACAGTCATAACTGCTGCGGATTTGGCGGGACGTTTTCGGTTAAGATGGGGCAAATCTCTGAACAAATGGTCGATGAAAAAGTGGGCTGTATAGCTAAAACAAACGCGGAGTACTTAATTGGAGCTGACTGCGGCTGTCTTATGAATATTGGAGGAAGAATTGAACGAAAAGGACAGCCTGTAAAAGTGATGCATATCGCTGAAGTGTTAAATAGCAGAATGTAAAGAAAGGAGAATACCGAATGTCTATGAAAATAGGAAACGATCAGTTTAAAAAACGCGTCGATGACGGAGTCAATAATGCGTTTATGCGCTTTGCGGTTTCAGGTGCTCAAGAGCGCTTAAGAAGCCGTAGATTAGATGCGGCGGAAGAGTTAGGGAACTGGGAAGAATGGAGAGCGCTTGGCGAAGAAATTCGTCAGCATACGCTTGAAAATTTAGATTACTATTTAGAGCAGCTCACGGATAATGTAGCTAAACGCGGAGGCCACGTTTTTTTCGCTCAAACAGCTGAAGAAGCGAATGAGTACATAAAAAATGTAGCGAGGCAAAAGCAGGCAAAGAAAGTCGTTAAATCCAAGTCAATGGTTACAGAAGAAATTCATATGAACGCTGCTTTAGAAGAACTGGGCTGTGAAGTTATTGAAACGGATTTAGGAGAATATATCCTGCAAGTAGATGATCACGATCCGCCTTCTCATATCGTAGCTCCTGCACTTCATAAAAATAAAGAACAAATTAGAGATGTATTTCAACAAAAGCTTTCTTATAAAAAAACAGAAAAACCTGAAGAACTAGCTCTTCACGCCCGGGAAATGCTGCGAAAAGAATTTTTATCAGCTGATATTGGCATCACGGGATGTAATTTTGCGATTGCAGAATCTGGGTCTATTTCACTTGTAACCAATGAAGGAAATGCAAGGTTAACAACTGCCCTTCCTAAAACGCAAATTACGGTTATGGGAATGGAAAGAATTGTGCCAACGTTTGAAGAGTTTGAAGTGTTGGTAAGCCTGTTAACTAGAAGTGCAGTAGGTCAGCGGCTTACAAGTTACGTAACAGCGCTTACAGGACCTAGACTTCCAGGAGAAGTAGACGGACCGGAAGAATTTCATCTAGTGATTGTAGATAACGGACGATCTGCGATTTTAGGAACTGAGTTTCAATCTGTTTTACAGTGTATTCGCTGTGCGGCATGTGTGAATGTATGTCCCGTGTATCGCCATATTGGAGGGCATTCATATGGATCTATTTATTCAGGTCCGATTGGAGCTGTATTATCCCCTTTGCTTGGAGGCTATGAAGACTACAAAGAGCTTCCATATGCTTCAACTCTATGCGCAGCCTGTACGGATGCCTGTCCGGTCAAAATTCCGCTGCATGAGCTATTACACAAGCACCGTCAGCGAATTGTCGAAAAAGAAGGGAAAGCACCTATTTCAGAAAAGCTGGCGATGAAAGCATTTGGCTTGGGAGCCGCTTCTTCTTCTTTATATACAGTGGGCGCTAAAGTGGCACCGGCGGCTCTTACTCCTTTTATGTCAGGAAGCAGTATTTCAAAAGGACCTGGTCCATTAAAAGCGTGGACAGAAAGCAGAGAGTTTCCGGCGCCTACAAAAGAGCGCTTACGAGATTGGTTTGATAAAAGGAGTGATGATGATGAACGGAAGCATTCAAAATAGAGACAGTTTTTTAGATAATATTGCAGCTAATCTTAAGCGAAGCAGGCGAACAAGCGGCGTAGTAAAGCCACAATGGAAGCATGCTCCTCAGCATGAGGTCTACCGCAGCTATTCGCCGGATCAACTAAAGAAAGAGCTTGAAAACCATTGCGAACGTATTCATACTCGCTATGTAGAAACATCATCACAACACTTGCCAGCTGCGCTTGAAGAAGCCGTAGCGAACTATGGAAATGGTCTTGTCTGCACGTGGGATGATCCTAGGTTTTCCGAATATGGATTGAATCTGCTGATGGAGAAATGGGAAACAAGCAGTAGCCTTCACGTATGGAATTCGGTAAAAGGCGATGAGAATATTAAACTAGCTGAACAAGCAAATGTAGGCATCACATTCAGTGATTTGACTCTAGCGGAATCCGGCACAGTTGTTTTGTTCAGCAGCGCTGCAAAAGGACGATCGGTCAGTTTGCTGCCGGCCACTTATATTGCGATCATTCCTCAAAGTTCCATTGTCCCTCGCATGACACAAGCTGCTGAAATGATTCATGAAAAAGTAGAGCGAGGAGAAACGATTGCTTCTTGCATTAACTTTATTACGGGACCGAGCAATTCAGCTGATATTGAAATGAATCTAGTCGTTGGCGTGCATGGACCTATTCAAGCCACTTATATTGTAGTGAATGATCGATAGAGGCTGGGGAAAACGTATTTTAGCCGAAGTGAAAAACGAACCGTGAATCAAACATGTTGATTCACGGTTCGTTTTCTTTGTTATGTTGAGCATAGGTTTCATTTTGTTATGTCCCAGCCTCTGTTATTCATGCTCCTTTTTTAAATAACGGGAGAATGTGAAGAAATGTCGCATTTTGAATAAACGTGACTAATTTTAAAAAGGTAAAAAGCAAATCTTGTAGAATACTAAGTCTATAGATAAAAGGTGGGGAAATGGGAAGTGCAAAAGAAAGGAGCAATGAGCATGTCACCACACAGAGAATTAACATCTGAAGCTGCGCAAAAGCAGCAAGGTGAATTAGAGCAGCTACGAGCTATTTTTAATGACGTATTAGATGCCATTGTCGTATTTGATGAGTATTTTCAAGTTATAAATGCCAATGAATCAGCCTGCGGGCTGTTTGAAAAAACAAAGGATGAGCTATTAACGTATCAAATGAAAGATTTTCTCATGTATTTTCCGTATGACATGATTGAAGCGTACTATCCAGCGCTTTTAGAAGAAAGCTATTTCAAATATGAAGGCGCGATGACGCTTCAAAGCGGCATGATGAAACATGTTGAATTTACTTCACACAAACATAGTCACATGTCGGGCATTATTGTGTGTACATTTCGAGATATTACGCAGCACAAGATGATGGAAAATGAAAGGTTTATTAGTCATCATATGTTTATGGATGTATTTAATGAAGCGGTAGATGGAATTGTTATTTTTGATCGAACTGGTCAGCTTATCGACGCGAACCCTTCATTTTGCGAGCGATTAAATTATACAAGAGCACAGCTTTTAACTAAAACGTTAGAGGAGCTTGTAGAACCTACTTATCATTATAAAGTGAAAAAATTATGGAGAACTCTGCATCAAGAAGGAAAGACAAGCGGCGAGCTGCCGATTAAGCTCGAAAATGGAGACGTTACTTTTTTTGAATTTACCACAACGGCTAATATATACAGTCAATACTATATGTCCATTATGAGAGACGTGACGGAAAAACGGCTGATGGAGCAGCAGCTGTTGAGAAGCGAAAAAAATTTCAGGGCTATTTTTGAAAATGCGATTGAAGCCATTTTGATTTGGAAAGACGATGGGGAAATTTTAAACGCTAATCTTGCTTCGTCCCGTACATTCGAGCTGCCGTTGAACAAATTGATTGGAAGTAATTTGTATACGTTTATCGATAAGCAAAGCTTTAGTGCATTAAAAATGCTGCAAACATTTCAAAAAGAAGGAGAAATTCGCAATCAGCTTCCTTTTTACATGCCAAATGGAGAAATCAAACAGTTGGAATTCACAGGGAAAAAAGGCATTATAGAAGGAGACCATTTAACCATTTTTCGAAACATTAGTGAACGTACAAAAATCGAACAAGAGCTTCGGAATAACGAAGAGAAATTCAGACAGATTTTTAATGGTTCGATCGATGGGTTAGTTTTATGGGACGGCAAGCGAAATATTATTGATGTGAATTCTTCTCTTTGTGATATTCTCGAACTCAGCAAAGAGGAGATTTGTGCGCATTCCATGGAGGATTTTATTTCTTCAGCGAATTTAGATGCGGTCATTGAGCATAAAGAAACAATTGAGCAAAAAGGGGAAGCTGAAGGAGAGATTACGTACGTTACGGGGAACGAAAAAGTTAAAAACATCGAATTCTCTACGAAAAAAGATATCTTGCCAGGTCTATATATGACGCTTTTAAGAGACGTAACGGAACGAAATCAAATGCAGGAGCAGATTCGGAAATCGGATACGCTTCAAGTAGTCGGACAGTTAGCAGCTGGGATTGCGCATGAAATCCGCAATCCGATGACGGCTTTAAAAGGGTTTGTTCAGCTGCTAGAAAGCAGCATTCAAGAAGATCACTCTCTTTATTTTGATATTATTAAATCCGAATTAAAAAGAATCGAAACTATTATTACAGAGTTTCTAGTACTCGCTAAGCCACAGGCCGTAAAGTTCGAAAAGAAAAATCTAGCTGCGGTTGTTAAAGAAACGATTGATTTATTAAATGCTCAAGCGCTTTTAGAAAATATTCAGTTTGAACTAAGTGTGTCCCCTCAGCTGCCAATGGTATACTGCGAGCCGAACCAAATTAAACAAGTACTAATAAATGTAATTAAAAACGCAATTGAAGTCACGTCAAACGGGGGAAGAATTTTTGTTGAAGTCTATTCTACAGAGCCGCACTACGTGACGGTCTCCATTCGAGATCAAGGAGACGGAATGCCCGAAGAGCGCATCAAGCGCTTAGGGGAACCATTTTATACGACAAAAGAAAAAGGAACGGGGCTTGGTTTGATGGTCTCATATAAAATTATCGAAGAACATAAAGGGCGAATTGAAGTGGAAAGCAAAATAGGAGAAGGAACGGCTTTCCGTGTTATTCTTCCAGCCTAATTAGAAAGGATAAGCGAGTATGTACTATGGAGAAATGAACTTATTTTCTGATTTGAAAATTTATATTGTAGCCTCGGAAAAAGGGGTTCAACATATTTGGTTTGATAGCGATGATCACAACGAGCAGCTTAAAAAACTTGTCCATGACGAGAATTATCACCTTGTGAAAGAAGCGAAGCGGCAGCTTCAGGATTATGCTGAAGGGCGCACGCTAACATTTGATGTGCCTTTGGATATAAAAGGAACAGACTTTCAAAAAGAAGTGTGGTTAACGCTTAAAGGTATACCTTATGGACAAACGTGGTCTTATAGTGATGTAGCGGAGTCTGTTAATCGCTCTAAAGCCGTAAGGGCTGTGGGACAAGCGAATCGTCGAAATCCACTGCCTATTATTTTACCTTGTCACCGTGTTATTGGTAAAAATGGAGCTTTAACAGGTTATGCAGGTTCCCAAACTCATATAAAAGAAAAACTATTAATGCTTGAAAGAAATGTAGCAAAAGGCGCTCTGGAGTTAAAATAACTATTCACCGTCTAATTTCCAGCCTTCTCCCTGCACAAAAACACCGTCAATTTGCTGAGGAGAAGGGAGGGAATTTAGTTCTTCATCTTTGGATAAATCGAATAGCTGATATTGCTGCTTGCGATTTAACGCTTTGTTTTTATCCGTTTTTTGCTCTGCACTCATTTTTACTCCTCCTTATTCAAAAAGAATCCCCTATAATATATGTAGAAAAAGCAGAGAGTACTGTTACAATTGTGTTACAAATGCAGCCAAAAAGCGCTGTTTAATAAAAAAGGTTGAGACATAACAAAATCAATGTCATCTAAAGATGAACAACTCGTATAGATGAACTGAACCGCTTGTGACACCGCAGTTGATTTCCGTGCAAGACTTCGCTTTCCGCGGGCGGCCGCTGAGCCTCCTCGTCGCTTGCGCTCCTGCGGGGTCTCACCCCTTCGGCTTTTCCCGCAGGAGTCTTCGCCTTGCCCTCCAATCAACTGCTAGAGGGAACGAAACAGATAAAACGATATTTACCATCACAAAAAAACGAACCACTAATCAACATGTTGATTAGTGGTTCGTTTTGCAGTGGGGCTAAAATACTTTTGTCCCAGCCTCTTGTTATTGAGCAGATTGCAGCAAAACTTTTTGAATGGATTCAAAAGACGGGGAATGGATAACTCCATGCTCTGTAATAATGGCCGTAATCAGTTCGCTTGGCGTCACATCAAAAGCTGGATTGTACACAGAGATTCCGTCTGGAGCAATTTGCGTATCTCCAATGTGCGTTACTTCTTTAGGTGAACGTTCTTCAATAGGGATGCTGCTTCCGTCTTGAATAGATAAATCAAATGTGGACTGCGGCGCTGCTACGTAAAATGGAATACCGAATGCTTTCGCTAAAAGAGCAAGTCCATACGTTCCAATTTTGTTAGCCGTATCGCCATTTGCTGCAATGCGGTCAGCACCTACAATGATCCCATTAATTCCTTTTGTTTTAATGGTATGAGCAGCCATATTATCCGTAATCAGCGTAACGTCTACTCCCGACTGCTGAAGTTCCCATGCTGTTAAGCGAGAACCTTGAAGAACGGGTCTTGTTTCACAAGCAAATACTTCAAGCGGAATATCGCGCTGCTTAGACAAGTGAAAAGGTGCTAAGGCTGTTCCATAATAAGCTGTAGCAATTGAACCAGCATTACATATTGTCATGATTTTATCCTTCTTTTTAAATAAAGAAAGAGCATGATCTCCAATTCGGTAGCACGTTTCTTCATCTTCTACTTGAATTTGAATAGCTTCATGAACAACTTTTGTTTTAGCTTCATTAACGGACGAAGCGGATTCAGCGCTTTTCGCTACGCGCTTCAATGCCCAAAATAAATTGACGGCAGTAGGGCGTGAGCTAGCTAAATACTGTTGATCAAGAGCTAGCTTTTTGTTAAATTCCTTGACTGAATCTGTGTCATAGCTAAGCGCAGAAAGAGCAAGACCAAAAGCCGCCGTAATGCCAATTGCAGGGGCTCCGCGTACTTTCAAGGTAGTGATAGCATCCCATACGTCTTTAATGGTTTGCAGCTTAATATATTCAACTTTGCCAGGAAGCTGCTGCTGATCTAATAAAGTAATATATGATTCATTCCATTCCACTGAGCGCGGAAGTGATAGTGTATTTGTCATGCTGATACCGATCCTTTCATTGTGTACATTATTCGTTATCGAAGTAAATGTTCAAATTCATTTGGTGAAACGTCTTGTTGGTGCAGAAGCAAATAGCGTCCAATTTTTAACGCAGTACGTTTAGCGTTAATTTTTCTTTCCTCTGAAGAAATTTCGTCTAAGTCCGCCACGTGAGCTAAGCCAATCGTACGTCGAATGATTTCACATCCTGCATATCCAACAGCATCTTGCCACGTTTGCGTTAAAATTTCATGTAATAAGCGCTCGTCTTTAGCGAAAGGTTCAGTGTTTTCAGAATGCCAAAGCGCAGTAAAGGTATCTTTGAATACGTTCCATGTGTTCGTAATGTGTGCAAATAACGGTTCGCGATTTGTTTCTCGAGAAAGAGCATTTAAAAATAAATTCGCAACAAATTGCCCTAAATCGAATCCAAACGGACCGTAAAAAGCAAACTCTGGATCAATCACTTTCGTTTCTTGACTGCTAGCAAAGATGCTGCCTGTATGTAAATCACCGTGGATTAGCGTTTGCGCATTTGTTAAAAATTTATATTTTAATTTTGCTGCTTGTAGCTTTACATCACCATCATTCCACAATTCTTCTACATCAGGACGCAGCGCTTTTTCAAATTCATTTGTATCAATATCAAAAAAAGGATCTGTAAAAACTAAATCTTCCGTAATATTGCATAAGTCGGGGTTGCTGTACTTAACAACTTCTTCTTTTTTATCCTGAGGTTTTAAGGCGAAATCAGACGTTTTGAACGCAATATGTCCTAAAAAAGAACCGATATGCTGTGAGAGCAGAGGATAACTTTCACCTTGAATAAGTCCGGCGCGAGAAATCGTTAAGTGAGACAGGTCTTCCATGACCGTAACAGCAAGCGTTTCATCGTGGTAATAAACAGCGGGCACAAGTTCTGGCGTAAATGCACCGAATTGCTTGAGCGCATTGCTTTCAATGGTGGCACGGTTCAAGGATAGAGGCCAGCTTTCGCCTACAACTTTTGCATAGGGAAGCGCTTGTTTGACGATAATGGATTTATTCGTTTGATCATTTATGATGTGAAAGACGAGATTTAAGTTGCCGTCACCAATTTCACGGGCAGTCAGTGCTTCTGTGGCATCAAAAAGACCTAGCTTTTTCACAAGTTTGATTGCTGAAATTTCTGTTAAAGGGTGATACTTCTCTGCTTTTGTTATTGACATCGGAATCCCTCCATAGTTTATTAAACTGATTTGTTTACTAAGTTAATAGGTTTAAGAATATATGGAGGCTTTTATAATTTTAGAAAATATAAAAGCCTCTTTCGTTGGAAAGAGGCTTGATTGTAGTGTTCAAACCTCTTATCTGCCAGAAAAAATTACTTTCTGTTGGAATTAGCACCGTGCCTTTGTAAAACATGTTTTACGGGTGTGATCCATCTTAGGATGGAATGACGGTCGGTTGCTGGGCTTCACAGGGCCAAATCCCTCAGCCAACTCTTGATAAGAGTACGATTACTTATTCAATTTTGATTTGTTTGAATATTTTATGATATCTGGTGAAAATCGTATCATGCAAAAAAACGGCTGTCAATACATAATTAATAAAATTCTGTACGGCGATCTGTAAAGACGGGAATTTGTTTACGAATTTCTTTTACAAGTTCCAGGTTAACGTCAGCACTTAAAAGTTCTTCGCTATCGCCAGCTTCAGCGATTATTTCTCCCCACGGATCGATGACTAAGGAATGTCCGGCAAATGTGTTATTAGGATCTTGGCCTACACGATTACATGCGATTACATAGCATTGATTTTCGATTGCGCGGCTAATGAGCAGGGCTTTCCAGTGGGCGAGTCTTGGAGCCGGCCACTGAGCGACAACAAACAAGACTTCTGCTCCGCTGCTAGTATGAACCCGTATCCATTCTGGGAAACGAATATCGTAACAAATAACTCCTGCGCACAGTGACTGTTCAAGTGTAAAAAGGTTTTTTGCTGTTCCTGCTTCTAAATACAGGTGTTCATCCATTAATTTAAATAAGTGCAGTTTACTGTATTGTGATACTTCACGACCTTTTCGGTCAAAAATATACATCGTATTCGTGACGCCTTGCTCTGTTTTTTTCGCGATCGAACCTCCCACAATATTTACTGCGTTTGTTTTAGCAAACTGAGAGATTAATTGCTTGGCTTGCTGCCCTTCATCATCTGCAATTTCGTCTAGCCGCGTCAAATCATAAGCTGTATCCCATAGCTCAGGAAGCACAAGGATATCAGGGTTTTCTTTCAGGGCTTCCGTCATTTTTTGTTCGATATATTTTCGGTTTTTAGTTGGGTTTCCAAACGCAATATCAAGCTGCAAACACGTAATTTTTACACTCACTTTATCATCCGTCCTTTTTTTAGTAGTTGAAAAAAATGACTTTACAAGTTGAGTATTACAATATATTATTTGTGACTAGAATTTCAAGAATTTTTTGAGAAGGTGTGCGATGATGAAACAATTTGAGCAATCGGAACTATTAAAAAGTTTACCAAAACAATTTTTTGCATCACTTGTGGGCAAGGTAGGAAAAGTAATGGCCCAAGGGCACGACGTTATTAACTTAGGGCAGGGAAATCCTGATCAGCCTACTCCTTCACATATTGTAGAAACACTGCAAAAAGCAAGTGCTAATCCTATGCATCATAAATATTCTCCATTTCGGGGGCACCAGTTTTTAAAAGAGGCCGTTGCGACTTTTTATAAACGAGAATATGGCGTTGATGTGGATCCTGAAAAAGAAGTAGCTATTTTATTTGGCGGAAAGGGTGGACTTGTTGAAATCCCGCAGTGCTTGTTAAATCCTGGAGATACAGTGCTGGTTCCGGATCCTGGGTATCCTGATTACTGGTCTGGAGTAGAGCTTGCAAAAGCCAAGATGGAAGTGATGCCTCTCACGGCTGAAAATCATTTTCTACCCGTATACGAAGAGATAAGTGAACGTGCTAAAGAACAGGCAAAGCTCATGTTTCTAAACTATCCGAATAATCCTACTGGTGCAGTGGCAACGGCAGAATTTTTTGAAGACACCGTGGCGTTTGCTGCCAAGCACGATATTTGTGTGGTACACGACTTTGCTTACGGAGCCATTGGATTTGATGGTAAAAAGCCAATCAGCTTTTTACAGACTCCTGATGCAAAAGAGACGGGAATTGAAATTTATACTCTTTCTAAAACGTATAACATGGCGGGATGGCGAGTTGGATTTGCTGTAGGAAATGAAAGTGTAGTAGAAGCTATTAATCTTCTTCAAGATCATATGTATGTCAGCCTCTTTGGGGCCGTTCAAGAGGCAGCAGCCGCAGCTCTGTTGGAATCTCAACAATGTGTGAATGATTTAGTTAAGCGCTATGAATCTAGACGCAATACCTTTATTCAAGGGCTTCAAGAAATTGGTTGGGATGTTACATCCCCAGCGGGTTCCTTTTTTGCATGGCTAAAAGTTCCTAAAGGATATACTTCTGAACAATTTTCAGATTTACTTCTTGAAAAAGCCCACGTTGTAGTGGCACCTGGAGTAGGCTTCGGAACATATGGTGAAGGCTATGTGCGCGTAGGACTGCTGACGGATGAAGAGCGCATGAGAGAAGCTGTATCTCGAATAAAAAAATTAAATTTATTTTAAAAACGCATTGACAATCCTTTTTGAGTTGGCTTAATATGTAAGAAGTTAACGAGATTAATAACCGATAAATCCTAGCGGTATTTTTTATTTAGTATATAATCTACGAATTCAATTTAAATAAATAGCAACTTTCTTATTAAGAGTAGGTGGAGGGACTAGCCCGATGAAGCCCGGCAACCGACTTAACGCATGTTAAGCACGGTGCTAATTCTTGCAGCAGCAGCTGAGAGATAAGAAGAGCAACGAAAGCCTCTTCTTAATCACAGAAGAGGTTTTTTTTTATTAACGATATTAAACAGCAAGGGAGTTTTTAGCATAATGAGTGAAATCGTTGCAATCTACTTACTACATGACAATAAAGGAAATTTTCATAAAAAAGCGGAAGGAATCGCTTTAGGACTAACCGTCGGCTCATGGACAGATCTGCCGCTTTTAGATCAACAGCAGCTTCAAAAGCATAAAGGGCGCGTCGTATCCGTAACTGAGCTTCAAGACTGCGAACGTGTTAACGGATATTTAGGCGGAGAGGTTAAGCAGGCTATTGTCAAAATTGCTTATCCAACTGCCAACTTTTCAAGAGATTTACCGGCTATTTTAGTTACGGTTTTCGGAAAACTATCACTTGATGGAAAAGTGAAATTATTAGACTTGGATTTTCCTGATGAATTATTAGCTGAATTCCCAGGACCGCGCTTTGGAATAGAAGGTATACGAGAGAAACTAGGCGTTTATGACCGTCCGCTTGTGATGAGTATTTTTAAAGGCGTGATTGGAAGAGACATGACGTACTTAACAACTCAGCTGCGTGAGCAAGCGCTTGGCGGAGTGGATTTGGTTAAAGACGACGAGATTTTGTTTGATAGTGAACGAACACCTTTTGAAACTCGCGTTACAGAAGGAAAAAAAGTACTGAATGACGTATACGAAAAAACGGGACACCGCACGCTGTATGCTGTTAATTTAACGGGACGAACGTTTGAATTAAAAGAAAAAGCGAGAAAAGCAGCTGAGCTAGGAGCCGATGCTCTTTTATTCAACGTATTTGCTTACGGGTTAGACGTACTGCAGGCACTTCGAGAAGATGATGAAATTAACTTGCCGATTATGGCACACCCAGCTGTTAGCGGAGCGCTTACGCCATCAGAGTTTTACGGTTTTTCAAATTCATTACTGCTTGGAAAACTATTGCGCTTAGCCGGAGCAGATTTCTCACTGTTTCCATCACCATACGGAAGCGTAGCGCTTTCTCTTGAAGATACGACAGGCATTGCCTACGAATTAACGCGTCCTGTGTACAAATATAAGCAGACTTTCCCGGTTCCTTCAGCAGGAATTCATCCTGGAATGGTACCGCAGCTTGTGAAAGACTTTGGAATCGACAGCATTATTAATGCAGGAGGCGGAGTTCACGGTCATCCAGACGGCGCTATCGGAGGAGGAAAAGCATTCCGTGCGGCGATAGATGCAGTACTCTCTCATCAAACACTAGCCGAAAAAGCGGAAGAATCAAAAGAGTTGCAAAAAGCTTTGCAACTATGGGGAACAGTAGAGGTGAAAGCATGACATCGTTAAAAATCTTTTGTGACTTTGATGGAACAATCACAAATAGCGATAACATTATTGCTATTATGAAACAATTTGCTCCTCCGGAGTGGGAAAGTATTAAAGACGACGTGCTAGCACAGCGCGTCTCCATTCAAGAAGGAGTAGGGCAAATGTTTGCCTTGCTTCCCGTGGAATTAAAGGAAGATATTATTTCTTATATTTTAGAGACGTCTGCTATTCGAGATGGATTTGATGATTTTATTGCCTATACAAAAGAGCATCATATTCCGCTTTATATTGTAAGCGGAGGAATTGACTTTTTTGTAAAACCGCTTTTGGGAAATCGAGTTGCAGAGGAAATGCTCTACTGCAACGGATCTGATTTTTCCGGTGAGCATATTTCCATTACGTGGCCTCATACATGTGATAAACAGTGTACAAATCACTGCGGCTGCTGTAAGCCAACGATTATTCGCCATCTTGCAGATGAAAGAGATCATACGGTTGTTATTGGCGATTCAATTACAGATTTGCAGGCTGCCAAATTAGCTGACACTGTCATTGCGCGTGACTTTTTAATTAAAAAATGCGAAGAGCTATCTCTACCGTATCGTCCTTTTTCTACTTTTTATGATGTGATTCACCATTTACAAGAATTAACAGAAGAGGTGAAAGCATGAGTATTATGGCTCAGCAAAGATTACACGAGCTTGCAGATATAAAAGATGAGTTGGCAGAGCGCGATTGGTTCTTCGGTACAAGCGGAAACTTAGCGATTAAAGTGGATCAAAATCCGACAACTTTCTTTGTATCAGCAAGTGGAAAAGATAAAAGAAAACGCACAAATGAAGACTTTTTGTTAGTTGATCAATACGGGAAGCCTGCAGAAGAAACGCATTTAAAGCCTTCTGCTGAAACGCTTTTACACGTTAAGATTTACGAGTCAACGAATGCTGGGTGCAGCCTTCATGTACATACAATCGACAACAACGTGATCTCTGAACTGTACGGAGATGAAGGGTTTATTTCATTCAAAGGCCAAGAAATTATTAAGGCACTGGGTATTTGGGAGGAAGATGCGGAAATTACTGTTCCGATTATTCCGAATTACGCGGATATTCCGACACTAGCAGAAGAATTTTCTCACCATATAAAAGGCGATCAAGGCGCGATTTTAATTCGTAACCACGGGATTACGGTATGGGGGAAAAATGCGTTTGAAACAAAAAAAGCGCTAGAAGCCTATGAATTTCTATTTAGCTACCATGTGAAATTACTATCACTTAAAGGCATTAAGCCAAAGGTGCATTTATAAAAGGAGGAAATAAAAATGGCGCAAATTCGCTTACATGTAAATAATAAAAGAATTGAAACTCAAGAGGAAGTATCAGCTTTTCTGGCAAACAATGAAGTTATTTATGAAAACTGGGATATTACAAAACTTCCAGAAAATCTTCGTGAAAAATATGATTTAACTGATGAAGAAAAAACAGAAATTTTAAACGTTTTTGGTGAGGATATTAAAGATATTTCTGAACGCCGCGGCTATAAAGCTCAAGATGTTATCTCGTTATCGGAATCTACACCAAACATTGATGAATTGTTAAAAAACTTTCAGCGCAAGCATATTCATACAGATGACGAAGTTCGCTTTATCGTAAGCGGTCATGGAATCTTTGTTATTCAAGGAAAAGACGGTGAATTTTTTGATGTTGAATTAGAGCCGGGCGATTTAATTTCAGTACCAGAAAACATTCTTCATTACTTTACACTAATGGAAGATCGTAAAGTAGTCGCTGTGCGAATTTTCGTGACAACTGAAGGATGGGTACCTATTTACGCATAACAACTACTTGTAAAGCATAGGTCATGATCACCCCGCTTTTACATCTAAAAGCGGGGTATTCTTTGGATTATTATAAAACTAACTATTTTTATATGAATAATAAGTTTAATAGGAGGAACACCATGAAAAAGAGTAAAAAAATGCTGTGGCCACTTACTTTGCTCGTGCTTCTAGTTTTTGCGCTGGCTGCCTGCACGAAAGAACAGCCAAGTCTAAACGAGAAAGCACAGGCAGCTCCAGCGCAGCAAGCGGCTTCTGCTAAGCCTGTACAGCAAGAAGGAAAAAAGATTACGAAAGATACAAAAATTGCTCTTATTTCTGAATTTACATCAGGCACTCACGCTGCTCAGTACATAACAGGTGTGACAAAAGCGGCTAAAAAAGCCGGAGTACAGCTATCCGTTTCTGATTCTAATAATGATCAATCTAAAATGGCGGCTTATTTAGACACGGCTATTAACCAAAATGTTGACGGTATTATGATTGACCACGGCCGGGCTGAAACCCTTGAACCTGGCGTGAAGCGCGCGATTGCAAAAGGGATTCCCGTTATTGCAACAGACGTAGAATTAAAAGTAGAAGGCGTTACAACGATTGACCAAGATGATTATATGCTTGCGCTCCAGGGGCTAAAGCAAATGATGCAGGACATTAACGGAAAAGGAAATATTGTATATGCGTTTGTTGGAGGCTTTGCACCGATGGAAAAACGCGACAGCATTTATAAAATTATGATGAATCGCTATCCAGATGTAAAACAAATTGCCACGTTTGGAAGCGCAACAGACAACACCTCTCTAGACACTCAAAATAAAATGGCGGCTGTATTAAAGCAGTATCCAAATAAAGGAGACATTGCAGCCGTTTGGGCACCTTGGGACGAATTTGCAAAAGGAGTCACAAGAGCGATTAAAGAAGCAGGACGAGATGAGATTAAGGTATATGGAGTGGACTTATCTGATGAAGACCTGCAAATGATGCAGGCAAAAAACAGCCCGTGGAAAGCGTCAGCTGCTGTAAACCCAGCTTCAGTAGGAGAAAAGCAGGTTGATCTGCTTCTTAAAAAGATTTCCGGTCAAGAGATCCCTCGTTATTATTCCTTTGATCCGGTTTTAGTCAAACAAACTGACTTGCCTAATCAAACGATTAATATGGACCAGCTTAGTCAGTACGTAGAAGAATGGGGTAAAAAAGAGTAGAAGTGGAGGGACAGACATGACGAACGAGCTTTCAATGAAGAACATTACAAAAAACTTTGGTTCTTTTCAAGCGCTGAACAAAGTTGATTTTACTGTTCAAAAAGGGGAAATTCATGCTTTATTGGGAGCCAATGGTGCCGGTAAAAGTACGTTGATGAAAATATTGTGCGGAGCTTACGACGAGTACGAAGGAAAGATTTACAAAGACGGAGGAGAAATCTCTATTTCTTCTCCTAAAGAAGCGAAGAGCCACGGCATCGGCATTGTACACCAAGAAGTCGATGTAGCGCTGATTCCTTCGCTATCAGTAGCTGAAAACATTGTGTTAGACGTGCAGGTTTCTAAGAAAAGTAAGACATTTGTAAACTGGAAATCTATTTATAAGAAAGCGGAAGAAGCTCTTTCTTTACTTGGTTCTTCTTTATCAGTTAAAAAAAATGTTGTTGATCTAACTCTATCAGAAAAACAGCAGGTGCTTATTGCACGTGCAATTGTACAGAATGTTGATTATTTAATTTTGGATGAACCAACCGCACCTCTTAGTGTGGAAGAGACGAAACAATTGTTTTCTGTGATGAGAGAGCTGAAGAAAAGCGGAGTAGGCATTATTTATATTTCACATCGCCTTCAAGAAGTGGTTGATATTTGCGACCGCTTAACGGTTTTAAAGGACGGACGCTATGTAGCTACAAAAGAAACTTCACATACATCAATTGAAGACGTGATTACGCTCATGTTAGGAACGTCTTCTGTAAAACAGTGGGTCAAAAAATCAGTAGAAGTTGGAAACGAACTTTTACATGTAGAAGCATTATCCCTTCCAGGGCGCCTTTCG
Source organism: Priestia sp. USM5 (assembly GCF_058323215.1). Taxonomy (NCBI): domain Bacteria; kingdom Bacillati; phylum Bacillota; class Bacilli; order Caryophanales; family Bacillaceae; genus Priestia; species Priestia sp. USM5. Next base: position 3,363,200 of record NZ_JBSGKN010000001.1, on the reverse strand, counting down.
AATATCTCTTTTCATGTAAAAGAAGGAGAGGTAGTCGGTATTGCAGGGCTTGTAGGAGCAGGGAAAACGGAGCTTTGCCGAAGTCTATTTGGTTTAGAGCAATATGTCAGCGGCAGCGTTCGGTTAAAAGGCAAGAAACTAAAGTTGAATAAGCAGCCGTATTATTATATTGCACAAGGTCTTTCTCTTGTTCCTGAAGAACGAAGAAAAGAAGGAATTTTTGTTCATGAATCGATTGCCGATAACTTAGTTTTGCCAAGTCTGTCCCGCTTTACAAATTATTCGTTTCTAAAGCGAGGAAAGATCAAAGAAAAAGCGCAGAAAACGACTGGGCAAGTTGGCGTAAAGTCTCATTCTATCGAGCAGTCAGTTGGAACGTTAAGCGGTGGAAATCAGCAGAAAGTAGCAATCGGAAAATGGCTTGTTACGGATTCTGACGTACTGTTGTTCGATGAGCCAACTAAAGGGGTTGATGTGGGCTCTAAGCGAGAGATATTCGACTTAATTACAGGGCTTGTGTCACAGCAAAAAGGCGTTGTTTATGCAACCTGTGAATTCGAGGAGCTGCTAGGGGTAGCGGATCGAATTTATGTTATGTACAACGGGAAAATCGTGAAAGAATTATCCAAAGAAGAAGCAACTAGTGAAAAATTATTTTATTATACAGCAGGAGGAGTAAAAGGATGAGTGCGGAGTATGTAACAGAACCTGTAGCGAAACCAAAGAGAAAAATAAGCGTTTTCGACTTTTTTTACAAATATGGGACAGTCTTAATGATTTTTGTTATTATGATTATTTTTTCCATTGCCACACCTAACTTTTTAACAGGAGAAAACATTAGTGATATTCTGCGCTCTATTTCCATTGTTACCTTAATTGCGCTTGGTGTAACGATATCGTTAACGGTCAACGGACTCGACTTATCTGTAGGATCTACGGCTGGTTTAGCCACTATTTTATCAGCTTCTATGCTCGTTTTACACAGACAAGAAATTGCAGTTGCGATCATTGTTCCGATTATTGCATCGCTTCTCATCGGGTTAGTGAATGCTTTTTTAGTAGTGAAAGTAAAGATTCCTGATATTTTAGCCACGCTTTCAATGATGTTTATCGTACAGGGGATTTTATTAACGTATACAAAAGGCTCAGCTATTTATACCAATATGCCTTTACCAAGCGGAGAAAGAGCTCCGGGAATTTTCATTCCTTCTTTCCTTGCGCTGGGGCAAGGTCACTTTCTAGGTATTCCCGTCCCTGTGATCATTATGCTGCTGACTGTGCTGCTTGTTCATATCGTTTTTTCCTATACAAAGTTTGGTCGTTTTTTCTACGTAACAGGAGGTAACATAGAAGCAGCAAGACTTTCGGGTGTACCGGTTAATCGTTATCGTATGTATGCCTATATGTTTTCAGGTTTGCTTGCTGGAATTGGAGGAGTCGTTTTAGCTGCCCGTATTGGAGTAGGAGAAGTGAACGCAGGCTCACCATTTTTAATGGATGCCGTAGCTGCGACATACATTGGCTTTTCCGTATTTGGAGCAGGGAAACCGAATGTATTCGGGACGCTGATTGGCTCTATTTTAATTGGTGTGCTGTTAAATGGATTAACGATGCTAAATGTTCCGTATTATATGCAAGATATTATTAAAGGAGCTGTATTAGCAGGAGCCTTGGCTTTAACGTATTACCGCTCGAAACAAACATCTACGGCTGTGTAAACAGCCGTTTTTTTTCGTTTGAAATCGGGAAGAATAAGGAAAAACAATAGTATAATCTATTATTTATGTAGAAAGAGGGAGTATAGATGAAACGTGTCGTCATTATAGGAGGAGTAGCCGCCGGAATGAGCGCAGCTTCACAGCTTCGCCGGATGAAAGAAAAAGAAGAAGTGGAAATCCTTGTGTTTGAAAAAGGTGGAGATATTTCTTACAGCGCATGTGGCATGCCTTACTATCTGTCAGGTGTTGTAAAAGAAAAAGACGATTTGATTGCTCGTACGAAACAAGAGTTTGAAGAGCGAAATATCTCCGTCCATCTTTTTCACGAAGTTAAAGAAGTAAACCATACAAAGAAATACATAGTAGCACAAGATGTCAAAACGCACGCTGAAAAAGAGATAACATATGATGAACTCATCATTGCAACTGGAACAACGGCTGTTAAACCTAATTTTATGAGTGATAACATGCCGAATGTATGCACATTAAAGTCATTAGAAGACAGCGAAAGAATCTATACATATCTACAGGCTCACTCCGTAGAAAAAGTCACTATTATTGGTGGAGGATATGTCGGAATGGAAGTAGCTGAAGCAATGAAGGCTTTGGGAAAAGAAGTACGGGTCATTGAACAGGGAAAGCAGATTCTATCTATTTTAGATCAAGACATGGCAGAGCATCTACAAAAGCAGCTAGATGACGATATTTTATTTCATTTCGAAGAAGAAGTGGAAGCATTGCTGCATTCAGATGGTTCCGTCACTCACGTTCAAACAAACCGTCAAACGTACCAAACGGATTTAGTGATTGTAAATGTAGGAGTTCGTCCGAATACGCAATTCTTAGAAAGAAACGGACTAAGAATGCTTGAAAATGGAGCTATTTTAGTAAACGAGAAGTTGGAAACCAACGTGCCTCATATCTACGCAGCGGGAGATTGTGCAACGAGCTATCACCGCGTATTAAAAAAAGATGTTCATATTGCTCTTGGAACCATTGCCAATAAGCAGGGAAGGGTTCTTGGTTACCGATTAGGGGGAGAAAATAGAAAATTTCCGGGTGTTTTAGGTACAAGCATTGTCAAAGTGATGGACTATGAAATCGGAAAAACCGGCATTTCAGAAAGAGAAGCAAGAGAAAATTCTCTTTTATACAAAGCCATCACAGCCGAGGCTCCGAGTCATGCTTCTTACTATCCAGGAGCTGAGAAGATGGTCATAAAACTTGTTTATCATCCTGAAACAAAAGAGATTCTAGGAGTTCAAATGATTGGGAAAGAAGGAGTTGCAAAACGAATCGATGTATTTGCGACAGCTATTACTTGCCGCCTCACAACAGATGAAATAACCATGCTAGATCTTTCATATGCCCCTCCTTTTGCTACGGTATGGGATGCTGTACAAATCGCTGCTCAAAAAGCTGAATAAAAAAGAGGCTGGGACAAAAGTAGTTGAGTCCAAGTAAAAAACGAACCATTCATCAACCTGTTTGATGAGTGGTTCTTTTTTTTTGTGATGGTGCACATCGTTTTATTTGTTTCGTTCCTTCTAGCAATTGATTGGAGGGCAAGGAGAAGACTCCCGCGGAAAGCGAAGCCTTGCACGGAAATCAATTGCGGTGTCATAAGCAGTCCAGCTCATGTATCTCATTCGTTCGTCTTTCGATTGGATTTATTTCGTTATGTCTCAACCTCTTTTTTATTCGACAAGCAGCATCTTTTGTCGAAAAACAACTTGTAAAAAAAGATAAACGGTATTCCTATAGTAATGTAAGCGTTTGTAAATTCCGACAAAATAATTTTTTTGCGAAAAAAATGTCTATTATTGCGACTCTATTTACATATTTAGTAGAATTTGTAATAATGCGTTATAAGCTAATTTCTTTGTCATAGGAGAGGATTTTGTGTTTGGAGTGAGAAATAGAACGAAATCAGAGAGATTATTAGTGGAAATCGTCCAAAAAAGACAAAAGATGGTGCAGCTCGGAGAAGAAAAAGGTCTGACTAATGAAGAAACCGTTACCTGTAGTCAAGAGCTTGATCAGCTCTTACTCGTTTATCAAAAGCAGCGTTTAAAAGAAGAGGAAGAAAAGACATCGTTTGCCACACTGATTAGCCGCTTTTTATCTTTTTCAAAGCTGTAATGCAGGACAAGCATTCGGGATCGGGCAGTGAAACAATTACGCTGCCCGTGGCCTCTCTTCAGCTTTAAAAAATGTTAATTAAAAAAATCATAAACAAAATACCAAAAATAAACGAATAAGTAGCAAATCTTTCGTTTCCATCGCCGTGACTTTCCGGAATTAACTCTTTATAAATAATAAAAAGCATGGCTCCAGCAGCAAACGCTAATCCATATGAAACGAGAGACTCCACAAAATTAGTTAAATAAAACCCGAGTAAAGACGTTACAATTTCAACTGATCCTGTAAGGGTAGCAATTAAAAAGGCTTTTATTTTACTGATATTTTGCTGAGCTAAAAATAGCGCGACCAACAGTCCTTCAGGTGCATTTTGAAGACCGATTGCAAGGGCAATTAAGTTCCCTGTATTTTCAACATTTGAAGCGTAGCTCACACCAACAGACAGTCCTTCAGGAAGGTTGTGCAACGTAATAGCGGAAACAATTAAAAGTGCTTTTTCATCAAACTGTATGCCGGTTTTAGAATGCTCAAGATCAATGTGAGGAATATTCTGCTCCAAGAGTGTTAATGTTACCACGCCAAGCAGTAAGCCAATCGCTAAGGAAAAAAAACCGCCGCTTTGAAGAGATTCTGGAATTAAGCTCATAGTAGAAGCTGCTGTCATAATGCCTGCAGTGAGCGCAAGAAGTATATCTTTCCAGCGATGAGTGAGTTCTTGATTCAAAAATAGAATAGGCAAAGCGCCTACTCCAGTCGATAGCGCAGAAAGAATGCTTCCAATTAGTACCTCAGTCATAAACCGTCTCCTTTTACGTATTCTTCTTTTTATCCTCAATTCACATCGTTCTTTTAGTGTATGTTTTTTTGTTTTCTATGAGCATGACTATTTTAAAAATGAACAGCTTTATGCAATAATTTTACAAAAAAGTTGAACCAGTGAAGGTTCAACTTTTTAGGTGAAGTACAGCTCCTGAACTTGGTTAGCAATGTGCTCAAGCTTATTGGAAACTTGAGGAATGCCATATCCTACATACAAAGGAGATGTGGCAAAGCGAGGAATGATTTTCGCTGCAATTTTGCCGTTTTTAAGATTATAAAAAAACAAGTTGTAGCTCGTGCAGCTACGATGAAAATGATTTAATAAATAGTGAGCAGCCGTTTGAAGATAATCTGCAAACGTGTGCAGCTCTTTGTCAAGCTGATCTGTTATCACGTTAAATTCAAAAAAGCCCATTCGAGGTTTTACAGATAAATTAAATGTGACGTGTTCATTTTTGGCAATTGTGACTCCTTCAAACTGCTCTAGCTTCACATTTTCATTTACATCCATCTCATTTAAACCAATAATTTGCATATGAGGATGTCGTAATGATCCTCCGGACATGGGGCCGTGGTTTTTAAAGAAAAGAACAGAAGCATATTCTCCGCTGTTCATCATCGATATCCATCGTTCAGTAGCAAAACTCAGCAAGGTATACAGATGTTCTTTTGGATAAATAGATAGTTCTGAAGAACACTCATCGGTCTCAATAATAACCGTCTGATAAGCATCTTGCAGAACGGGAAACTTATTTTTTAGCCAAATGATAGGTCCTTGTTTTTCAATGATGCCTGTAAGAGATTCTACGTCGCAAAAGGGACAAGGGTTTTGCCGGTTAACGATTGTTTCAGGCTTTTGCGAACCAATCGCGGAATTAAATAATAAATGGGTTGGTTTCATAATCATTCACCTTTTTATGTAATGTTCATATGTTTATTGTATTAAAAGCATATGTATAAATCCACTTATATACATTTTTTATCAAAAAAATTGTACAAGCAGAGAGAATAACCGATGAAATAAGCCTGCTTTGATTGACTTTGAAGGGAAATTTTAGTATTATCTTGATATCAAGATAATATCAAAGGAACTGATTAAAATGACGAATGATGTAACTAGAGAAGAGTTAGACCAATCTCTTAAATTATTTATTGTACTATCTCGTGCCAATCGTTCAATTAATGATCATGTGCATAAATTTATTCAACAGCATGGAATGAATCCAACCGAATTTGCTGTCCTAGAGTTATTGTACCACAAAGGCCAGCAGCCTCTTCAGCAAATTGGCGGAAAAATTCTGTTGGCAAGCGGCAGTATTACGTATGTAGTAGACAAGCTTGAGAAAAAAGGCTTCTTGGAGCGCGTTGCTTGTCCGAACGATCGTCGCGTAACCTATGCAGCTATCACCAAGCAAGGCAAGGAAATGATTGAAAGCATGTTTCCGAGTCACGAAAAAAGAATTCATGATATTTTATCCGTTTTATCTAGCGAAGAAAAGGAAGTTGCCATTTCGATGCTTAAGAAACTAGGGCACTATGCAGATGAATTTTTGCCGGAATCGACTAATTAAGTAAGGAAAGCTCGTTTGTTTCTGTTGAACAAACGAGTTTTTTCTATGACTTCTTTCATGACCAATCGACATAAAAAATAAAAAGTGACAAAAAATTGAAATTAACAGGAATACAGCTGGATAAAAACGAATTAGGTTACATACAGACATATAGAGGAAGGGGAATAAATGATGAAATTTGAGAATTATACATATACGCGACCTGATATGAATGAAATTGAAAAGCAGTTTGAAAAGGCCATTACACATTTTACGGAAGCAGGGTCAGTCAGTCAGCAAAATGAGGCAATTCGTCTAGCAAACGATGCATATTCTCAGTACAGTACAATGGGGAACATCTGCTATATTCGTCATTCTATCGACACAGCCAATGAATTTTATAAAGAAGAACAAGACTATTTTGATGAAACACAGCCGCTTTTAGAAGGATACGTAGAGAAATTTTACAAAGCCTTAATCTCTTCACCTTTTAAACCGGAACTAGAAGAAAAGTGGGGAAAGCAGCTGTTTTCTCTTGCTGAAATGCAGTTAAAAACGTTCTCTCCTGAAATAGTAAAAGAGCTACAGGAAGAAAATAAGCTATCATCTCAATATACGAAGCTAGTGGCGTCAGCTAAAATTGTATTTGAAGGAGAAGAAAGAACGTTAGCTCAGCTCGATCCGTTTATGGAGTCATCTGATCGAGAAATGAGAAAAAAAGCAGCAGAAGCGAAGTTTCAATTTTTCACTGATCATGAAGAGGAATTTGATGATATTTACGACAAGCTTGTAAAAGTGCGGACCAAGCTTGCTGAAAAATTAGGCTATAAAAATTTCGTAGAAGTGGGCTATGCTCGTATGTCTAGAATAGGGTACGATGCTGAAATGGTTGCCGCTTTTCGCCAACAAGTGAAAGAGTATATTGTTCCCCTTACTGAAAAACTAAAAAAGCGTCAGCAGGAAAGAATTCAAGTAGAGAGCTTAACTTATTATGATGAACCGTTTCAGTTTGAAACAGGAAACGCAGTGCCAAAAGGTGATGAAAAGTGGATTATTGAAAATGGACGGGTTATGTATAAGGAGCTTTCTAAAGAAACGGACGAATTTTTTTCCTTTATGCTTGAAAATAATTTAATGGATTTAGTCGCTAAAAAGGGCAAAGCAGGCGGAGGCTACTGTACGTTTATTGAAGAATACAAAGCGCCGTTTATTTTTTCAAACTTTAATGGAACATCAGGCGATATTGATGTGTTAACGCATGAAGCAGGGCATGCTTTTCAAGTGTATTCCAGCCGAGATATGGAAACCAATGAGTATCACTGGCCTACGCATGAAGGAGCTGAAATTCATTCGATGAGCATGGAGTATTTTACATGGCCTTGGATGGAGTTGTTCTTTAAAGAGGACAAAGATAAATACCAGTTTTCTCATTTAAGCTCAGGCTTAACTTTCTTGCCTTACGGGGTAGCAGTTGATGAATTTCAGCATGCTGTATACGAACGCCCTGAGATGACGCCTTCGGAACGAAAACAAACGTGGCGAGAAATTGAAAAGAAATATATGCCTTCTAAAAACTATGACGGCCATCACTATCTAGAAAGCGGGGGCTTCTGGCAGCGTCAGCTTCATATTTACACGTCTCCGTTTTATTATATTGATTACACGCTCGCTCAAATTTGTGCATTTCAATTTTGGAAAAAAGATCGGGAAAATCATGAACAAGCATGGCAAGATTACGTTCATTTGTGTAAGCTTGGCGGAAGTAAGCCATTTTTAGAATTAGTAGAGGAAGCGAATTTGATCTCTCCATTCGAAGAGGGCTGCGTGCAGTCTGTAGTAGATGAAATTGAAAGCTATTTAAATAGTATTGATGATAAAAAGCTATAAAAAAAGCCGCGTTTGCGGCTTTTTTTTATTGACATGTTCCTTCTTTCCATAAAGGAATCGTAAGGGTAACGCTGGTTCCTTCGCCCACAGTGCTTTTAATCTCAAATGTTCCTTTATGCTGATACAGAATGTTTTTAATCACAACAAGTCCAAGACCGGTGCCTGATGGCTTCGTGGTAAAAAAGGGCTTTTGAATGTGCGTAAGCAAATTTGAGGGAATACCCACTCCTGTATCTTTAATGAAAATAGTAAGGCCTTTAGTATGCTGAGTAACGTTTAAATGAATTTCTCCTCCGCTAGGCATAGCTTCGAGCGCATTTTTTAATAAATTAATGAGTACTTGCTTAATTTGATTGGCATCACAGCAGATGTATGTATGCGGAGCTTCCACCTGCGTTTTAACTACGACGTTTTTTAATACACATTCTGATTCATACAGAAGAATAACGTCATTTAAAATAGTAGAGAATGCATGTTTTTTCATAACCGTATCATGAGGTTTAGCGAGCAATAAAAATTCTCCAACGATTGAGTTAATACGATTCAGTTCACTCAGCATGATGGTTGTATAAGAATGATAGCGGCTGCTGTCTTCATGAATAAGCTGAATAAATCCATTCAGGGAAGTAAGCGGATTTCGAATTTCATGAGCGATGCCCGCTGCCATTTCGCCGGCTAAAGATAATTTATCGGTTTGGCGAAGAAATTTTTCTGTTTCCTTTTCTTCTGTAAGATCGCGTGAAATACCAAAAAGCGCAACGACTTGCTGATCACGATTAAAAATAGGTGAAACAGTGATTTCTACGTCAATTATTTTTCCGTCTTTTCGCTTATCTTGGGTTTCAAAGGCTACCAGCTTTTCTCCTTTTTTAACCCTTTCTAATCGGTTTTCAGCGTCGCCTTTTAAGCCAGCAGGAATAAATGGGATGGCTTTTCCGACAATTTCTTCCGCTTTCCATCCGTATATTTGCTCAAAAGCATCGTTTACTTTAATCACTTTGCCGTCTAGACTGAATACGGAAATGGCGTCGCGATTGTATGTGAAAAAAGATTGTAAATACTCTTGAGCTGAGTAAAGTTCATCTTCGGTTTTGTTCATTTTGACCGTCGTAATAGCAATCAATTTTTTAGAGAAATGAGCACAATACAACAAAATAATCATTGTGATCAGCGTAAACAAAATGAAATAAACGATATCTAATTTCACGAAAGTCACAGATGTAAAAAGAGTGTTGCTTACATAAAAGTACAAAACAATTATTATGGACATTAATGTAGAAGTTACAATAGCGATATAGCTATAGTAAATAAAGCTAACAATTATTCCAAGAAACAAAAACAAATAATTAATAACAGCAGGTTCAATAGATGTTATGTACGCAATATAGGCATAATAGCATATAAAAAAAGAATACATAATGATAGCAGGATGAAAATGAAAGTAATACATAGCCGTCACTACCAATAATAAAATTCCTCCGCTTATAAAAACAATCGGATGAGGATCAGCTGCAATAAAGTGATATAACACAATGTGGACAAAATACAGCAGCCAAAAAATAAGTAAAAGAATAAAATTACGTTTTTTTATGAGGTTGTGTGATTCCATAAAAAATCCCTTTCTTAAATGGTGAATAATTTTATAGGAGAATAACTTCATAGTCAGCTAGTCGCACGATACAGTAATATATCACTCATATTAGCATAGTTACAACTATGTGAATAGCCGAATTGAGCACTTAGACCAAGGAAGATAGATCTAGAATGTGGCTGGTCATAAACTATTAAGGAAATATGAGGGGAATATGAACGAAATGAAGGAGATGTAAAGCTTTTGTGATAACCTTGTAAAAGTGAACTTTTTTCCAATTGGATAGGCTATACTGCCAGTAGAGCCATATGAATGGTGACTACATAGAGGCTCAGATGATTCGAAAGGAGACGGTAAAATGAACAAAAGTTTATTAGTCAAGTTATTTGGATCACTTCTAGCAATTATGTTAATCACAGCATGCAACTCACAAACGGATGAAAAAGATGCAACAGAACAGCAAACCGAACAGTCGGATGATACTCAATCGGAGGATACAACGACAGATGATTCACAGGAAACAATGAAGCAAGACGAAGCAGATGACTCATCTGGGGATGAAGCAGCTGATGATCAAGAAGAATCAACGGATAGTGCGGACGAAAAAACAGATGAAAAAACAGATGAAAGTAAATAAACGAAAGTATTTCTATAAAAAAAAGCGACTCAAGTAGAGTCGCTTTTTCTATTAGTTTTGTACGGTGATTTCGCTTGCTTCATTTAACGTTACGTTCACTGTTGATACGTCCGCATCATCTAACAGTAAATCTGTAATTCGATCTTCAAGCTGTTCTTGAATTGCTCGGCGGAGTGGTCTAGCACCGAATGCAGGGTGATAGCCAAGTTCAGCCAGTTTTTCTTTTACCTCATCTGCTACGCTCAGCGTGATGTTTTGTTCTTGTAATGTTTCTTTCAATTCAGCAAGCATAAGGTCAACGATTTTAATCAAGTTATTTTTTTCAAGGTGATTAAATTCAATGATTGTATCAAATCGATTTAAAAACTCTGGTTTGAAATAAGATGAAAGTGAATCTAAAACGGATGCCTGCTTAAGCGCATCATTTTCTGCGTCAAACCCAACCGTAATTTTCTTTTCACCTACACCAGCGTTACTTGTCATAATGATAACCGTGTCTTTGAAGCTTACTGTGCGACCTTGACTATCCGTTAGACGTCCATCTTCTAAAATTTGCAAAAACATATGCTGAACGTCTGGATGAGCTTTTTCAATTTCATCTAGTAAGATGATGGAATAAGGATTACGGCGTACTTTTTCTGTTAATTGTCCTGCCTCTTCATGACCTACGTAGCCAGGAGGTGAGCCGATTAATTTAGACACCGCGTGTTTTTCCATGTATTCACTCATATCTAGACGAACCATTGCATCTTTTGAGCCGAACAGTTCTTCAGCTAATGTTTTGGTTAACTCTGTTTTACCGACACCTGTTGGACCGACAAATAAGAATGAACCAATTGGGCGATGCTTCGCTTTTAATCCAGCGCGAGAACGTCGAATTGCTTTTGCTACTTTTTCGACAGCTTCCTGCTGTCCGATTACTTTTTGAGCTAAGTGCTCTGCTAAATGCTTCATTTTTGCTGATTCATTTTCTTGAAGTTTACCAACAGGGATACCCGTTTTCTTTTCAATAATGGCTTGAATGTCAGCAATATCCACATTCATTTTTTGCTGTTCTTCGTTTAGTTGTTTTTCAAGAGCAGCTTCTTCATCGCGAAGTTTTGCCGCTACTTCATATTTTTCATCCTTTAGCGCCTGCTCTTTTTCTTTTGTAATTTCTTTTAAGCGAGCGGCTGCGTCGTCTTTATTTGTAATGCCTGCCTGTAAGTTCATTTTTGAACCTGCTTCATCTAACAAGTCAATTGCTTTATCAGGCAAGAAACGATCTTGAATGTAGCGGTGTGATAAATTTACACAAGCGCGGATCGCTTCATCTGTATAGCTAACGCCGTGATAATCTTCATATTTACTTTGAATTCCTTTTAGAATTTCAAAGGCTTCTTCTACAGACGGTTCGTGAACCATAACCGGCTGAAAACGTCGTTCAAGAGCCGCATCTTTTTCAATGGAACGGTACTCTTTTAAAGTTGTAGCTCCGACTACTTGAAGTTCACCTCGTGCAAGAGCAGGTTTTAAAATATTGCTTGCGTCCATTGAACCTTCCGCTGAACCTGCTCCTACAAGAAGGTGGATTTCATCGATAAATAAAATCACGTTTTTTCGCTGTTGAAGCTCAGAAATTAACTGTTTCATACGCTCTTCAAATTGACCTCGCACGCCCGTATTAGCTACGAGTGATGCTACATCTAACAGATATACATCTTTATTTAGCAGCTTTGCAGGAACTTTTCCTTCCGCAATTTTTAAAGCTAACCCTTCGACTACAGCTGTTTTACCAACACCGGGTTCTCCAATTAGTACCGGGTTGTTTTTGTTTCTTCTATTTAAAATTTCAATGACGCGCTCTACTTCTTCTTCGCGGCCAATAACAGGGTCAATTAATCCCGTTTTCGCAATTTGAGTTAAGTTTCGACCAAATTGATCTAAAAAGCCTCCGCCGCCGTTTCCTTGCTGTGGCTGCTCCGGTGCAGCTTGTTCGTGCGCCATTTGTTTGAATAAATCATCGATGTTCATAAAGCCGCCACCTCCAAAACCTGATGGGATTTTATGTTCTTTCATTAGTGCTTGATAACATGTATGACATAAACGATATTGAGATTTTTGATTATTTGTTTGTACATTTAATTGAATAGATGCTTCACGTTTATTACAGTTTTGACAAATCATTTAATTAGCCTCCCTAAATGATTTTAATCGAAGATCAGCAGGTGTTTGACCTTTCTTGACCTTTCGTAATCTCATTATACTTTGACCTTTTTTGACTTTCAAGTCTTTTGCTTAAAAATTTTTTGAGGGAAGTTCCTCGCTTATGTACAAAAGGTAGTACATTAAAAAAACGTGTGTTTTGTGTGTACCCGTTTTATATATATAAAAACATTAGAAGCATTTTGTACAATGATTTGCTTAGATAGAGAATAAATATTAATAAGAAGAAAAGTGGAAAAATGAGTGCAGAGCCTGCCGTTGGATAAAATAAGTTATTGACAGCAAGAAGGATAAAAATTATACTCAAGAAGGTTTGCACTTAACTGCGTAAAAGCATAAAAGCGTTTAAGTGAAAAAGAAAGATAGAAAGGGAATACCTCATGAAAAAAGAAATTTCATTTATACAATCAATAGCGGTGGTTTTGGTGCTATTAGCTATTATTTTTGTTTCATTATTTATGTTAAAGCTGCCGCCTCATATTCCGCTAATATTTGGTGTAGCATTTATTAGTGTGATTGGCTTTTTGTTGAAATATAAGTGGACAGAAATGGAGAAAGGCATTTTAGACGGTGTTAGACTTGGCATTAAGCCTATCCTTATTCTAATGCTGATCGGGATGCTCATTGCGATTTGGATGGTAGGAGGAACGATACCGACGATTTTATCCTACGGCTTCCACTGGATTTCACCGCAGTACTTTTTAATTAGTGCTTTGGTTATCACCGTGTTAGTTTCAACATTCACGGGAAGTTCATTAACAACCGTCAGTACGGTAGGAGTCGCTTTATTTGGCGTGGGAACTGCTATTGGTGTACATCCAGGGCTAGCAGCAGGGATGATTGTTTCAGGAGCTGTGTTTGGAGATAAGATGTCTCCATTGTCTGATACAACAAATTTTGCTTCTGGTATCGTTGAAGTACCGCTCCCTAAACATATTCAGCATATTACGTGGACGACGGTTCCAAGTATTGTTATTACAGCAATCATTGCATTGGTAATCGGAATGAACGGAAATCATGAAAGCGTCAATTACGGAGAAATTCAAGGAATTCAAGAAGCATTAAAACATACGTTTAATTTACACGTGTTAACGTTGCTTTCTCCACTCTTAGTTCTTATTTTTTCGATGAGAAGAGTCGATGTATTGCCAACGTTAGTTTTAGGGATTGTAACGGCCATTATTACAGGAATGATTACACAGCATGAATTTACGCTGAGTCAATTGCTAGGGGTTCTTCAAAGCGGGCCAGCAATCGAGTCAGGAAATAAAGTAGTCGATGCGATTGTAAACAAAGGCGGATTACAGTCCATGATGTTTTCTATTTCTCTTATCATGATTGCCTTGTCGCTAGGTGGCTTGATGAGAGCGGTTGGAATTATTGATGCTTTATTAGAAGGATTAGCAAAACAAATCCGCCGCAGCGGAGACGTTATTTTTGCTACGCTTCTATCTTCAATTGGAGTGAACGTTATTACAGGAGAACAGTATTTATCAATTCTTCTGCCTGGGCAAACGTTTAAGCCGCTGTATGAAAAGTGGAACTTAGACCCGAAAAACTTATCACGAACGCTTGAAGACGGTGGAACGGTTATTAATGCTATTATTCCGTGGGGTGTCAGCGGAGCTTTTATTTCAACTGCATTAAATATTCCAGCGGCTGACTATATTCCATTTACATTCTTTAGCATTTTATGTCCGATTTTTTCAATTATTTTAGCATATACAGGCATTGGTATTGCCAAGAAAAAAGCTCAGTCTTAACTGGGCTTTTTTCTTTTTAAAAAAGGACAGGTAAAAAACGACAAAAAAAGTATCATTCCACTTTTCAAATCTATAATTTAATAATACAATTTACTATACGTCTTTCCTGTTCATGTACTTGTATGAATTCTTATTTCTTTATTAATGAAGAAATTTGGGTTTTGCGGTATGATAAATAAGCTGTATTGGCGATGGGATGAATGCCCTTTTTAGCAAACATTTAAGAAGGGTAAAGGCAAATGAAAACACTCATTATAAAAGAGAAAAGATATTTATTGAGGAGAGGGTTTCTGTTGAAAAAATGGGGCATCATTGCATTAATCACTGTAGCTGTGCTCGGTGTGACAGCGGTTTTTAACCGAGCTGAAAGTGATGATGTAAATAAAGAAAAATTGAATTTATTATCGCCTTATTCAAATAAAGTAGATGTATATAGCATTACGTATCCTAGTGATAATTTAAAGATAAAAGGGTTTTTAGTACAGCCTAAAGACATTGCAGACAAACATTATCCGCTTTTAGTATATAATCGCGGAGGAAATCGCGAACATGGCATGATTCGCGCAAAAACACTTCAGTATTTGTCATACTGGGCAAGTAAAGGCTACGTCGTTGTTGCGACTCAATACAGGGGAAATGGCGGAAGTGAAGGAACAGAGACGTACGGCGGTAAAGATATTGACGACGTATTAAATCTTATTAAATGGGGAGAACAGCTTCCTTATGTAAATCACCAGCAAAAGGTAGCGCTAGGATATTCACGCGGCGGTATGATGACGTATTTAACGATGAAAAACGGCGTTAAATTTGATGCTGTTGTCGTACAATCAGGTATTACAGACATGTTTCAATTCTACGACCAAAGAGGGCCTGAAATGAAACAAGTGCTGCGGACAATTGTAGGAGATCCGGCGCAGTATCCAGAGAGGTATAAAAGTCGTTCTGTTGTCTACTGGAGCGATAAAGTAAATTCACCTCTTTTAATTTTACAGGGTGATCATGATCGTAAAGTTCATCACACTCAGGCTGAAAAGCTTGTGAAACAACTAGATGAGCAGGGAAAAGAATACAAATATGTACTGTATAAAAACGGAGACCATCCGCTAACTGCTTATTATGATCAATATAACGCGGAAATTGATAAATGGTTTAAAATACATTTAGCTAAGCAGTAAAGAAATTGGAAGCAGTTTTGATGAATGGAAAAGAGCAGCTTGTTTTATCCTACTACATGTAAGCATATAAAAAGGGGATGAAGCAAAATGACTCAGTCTAAAAGTCAAAAAGAGCGTCAGTGGAACGTACGAAAGCAATCACAAAACCCATCGCATGGAAAAGTAAAGTCTTTTGAAGAACTATCAGAAGAAATCACGCCTAAACGTAAATAAGCTAACCATCATATAAAAGAAGACACAAAAAAGGAGAGCTGAAGCTCTCCTTTTTCTATGTTTGTTTATGGATTTGTAGACCACATGCCCGCAGATTTGATAAAAATACGTGGATGCAGCTTTAATTGTGCTACCATAATTTCTGCTAGGTCTTCAGGCTGCATCACTTTATCAGGATTGCCATCCGTTAAGTTTTCTTTATATGCTAATTCCGTTGCTACTGTACTTGGTGTTAGAGCTGTTACACGAATATTGTGTTTGCGCACTTCTAGCGCTAAAGATTCAGTTAAGCCAAGCACGCCAAATTTTGAAGCGCTGTAAGCACTTGTAACGGGAGCGCCTTTTTGACCAGCAGTGGATGAAATATTGATGATGTCTCCACCATTTTTTTCGATTAATTGAGGTAGAACGGCGCGCGTTATGTAGTAAACGCCCATTAAATTCACATCAATGATTTGTTTCCACTCAGCTGGGTCTAGCTCTAAAAAGCCTCCGAATTTACCGATTCCCGCATTGTTGATTAAGATATCCGTTGCCCCTAATTTTGTATGTAGATGCTCAACTGCTGCGTTTACTTCTTCCATAGAAGAAACGTCTGCTGTTGCATAAGCAACTTGTACATCAAATGCTTCCAGTTCAGAAGCAACAGCCTTTAAATCTGCCTCTGTACGAGCAATTAAACCGATATTTACGCCTTCTTTTGCTAATTCAATTGCAGTTGAACGACCGATGCCTTTTCCTGCTCCTGTAATAAGAGCTACTTTGCCTTTAAGTGATTGTGCCATGTATAGACTCCTTTCAATGTTCCGTATAAACATTCTTCATAATAACGAAGAATTATCCATTACTATCCTATAGAAATGCACAAATGATGTCAAAAATAAAGATTATTAAAATGGCTTCAAGTATAAATTTCCTTTTCATACAAAAACTATAGAGACTAAAAAGAAGAAATTCCGTTTCTTTTCGTTCAATGTAGTGGAGGATGAACAATGCGTATTAAAAAACTATCGGAGTTAACGAATAAATCCAAACAGCGGAAAGAAAAAGCTGGTGAATCGAAGGACTCTAAGGCAACTAGTGCTTCTTCCACTGAGGAAGAGCAGAAATTGTCGGAGAGAGTGGGAGATAATATCTTCCACATGAAAAAAGCATTGGGACAGAGCACGGACTTAGTGACAAGAGAGTTTCGAATTTCAATTGAAGAAAAATTCACTTTAGGTGTTGCTTACATCGACGGATTGGTAAATAAAGATGAAGTTGAACACTATGCGCTGGACTCCATTATGCATTATCACGATGAGCATTTAACTCATGATGACGGTGTCGTTAATATGTACGAGTTGATTAAAAGCTATAGTTTGGCGGCCGGTGAAATTATGGAAGCCAAAACATTGGATGATGCTCTTCTTCATGTTTTATCAGGAGATACCGTGCTGTTTTTAGAAGGGTATCAAACGTGTATTGTGGCAAGTACAAGAGGGTGGAGAGACAGGGCTGTTTCTGAACCACAATCTCAGACCGTTGTAAGAGGACCTCGAGACAGTTTTACAGAAACACTGCGAACGAATACCGCATTGATTCGGCGCCGAATAAAATCTCCAAAACTTTGGATTGAATCTCAGCAAATAGGAGAGTTTACAAAAACGGATATTGCGCTCGTTTATATAGACGGCATTGCGGATGAACAGGTCATTCAAGAGGTAAAAGAGCGTCTTTCTAAAATTGATATAGACGGTATTTTGGAGAGCGGATATATCGAAGAGTTGATTCAAGATGAAGATTATACACCTTTTCCTACTATGCATAACACGGAGCGTCCAGACTCCGTGGCAGCAGGTCTTTTAGAGGAGCGGATAGCCATTTTAGTAGACGGTACACCTTTTGTATTGATGGTTCCTGCCCTATTTATTCAATTTTTTCAGGCGGCCGAAGATTATTACCAGCGCGCAGATATTAGTACATTGATTCGCTTAATGCGCTACATGGCATTTTTCTTAGCCCTTTTAACACCTTCTGCTTATATTGCTTTAACTACTTTTCATCAAGAGATGCTTCCTTTTGCTTTGTTAATTAGTATTGCAGCTCAAAGGGAAGGTGTGCCTTTTCCAGCTATTATTGAAGCGTTTATTATGGAAATCACGTTTGAAATTTTGCGAGAAGCGGGAGTCCGATTGCCTCGAGCAGTAGGTTCAGCTATTTCAATCGTGGGAGCACTCGTTTTAGGAGAAGCCGCCGTACAAGCTGGATTAGTATCGCCTGCAATGGTTATCGTTGTATCCATCACCGCTATTAGTAACTTTGTTTCACCGGTGTATGATATGGCCATTGCAGTAAGGATGCTGCGCTTTATTTTAATGGTTTTAGCAGCTACTTTTGGCTTGTTCGGTATTATCCTCGGGCTAATTTTAATGATTTTACATTTATGCAGCTTAAGGTCATTTGGAGTCCCTTATATGACACCTATGGCTCCCTTTGTGAAGCGTGATCAAAAGGATGTTCTAATTAGACGTTCGATCAAAAAAATGAAAACAAGGCCAAAGCTTATTAACGAGAAGAATATTTCACGTCAAAAGACGCAAAAAAACTAAACTGTGCAAAGGTGGCCGGTTACTATGAAAGCATTTCTGATGTTATGTATCTGTTCATTGCTGTTAAGCGGCTGCTGGAGCAGTCGAGAGTTGAATGAGCTAGCCATTACGGTTGCTGTCGGAATTGATAAAGCAGAAGATGGCATTATTGTTACAGTTCAGCTGATTAACCCTGGTGATATTCAGGCCAAAACCCCTACAAACGGGCCTTCTGTTACCACATTCTCTATTAAGGCTTCGTCTGTAATGGAAGGGTTAAGAAAAATAACGACAAAATCCCCGCGGAAAATTTATCTTTCTCATTTACGAATGCTAGTCATTAGCGAAAGCATGGCGGAAGAGGGTATTGCTGAAGTGCTTGATTTCTTTGCTCGGGATCATGAAGTGCGTACCGATTATTTTGTTGTTGTTGCTAAAAACACGAAAGCATCGAGCGTTCTGAACGTATTAACAACAATTGAAAAAATACCAGCTAACCATATGTTTGCTTCATTAGACGTCTCTCAGCGTATTTGGGCACCCACTAGAGGCGTAAAGTTAAATGAACTGATCAGTAACTTAACGAGCGAAGGAAAGCAGGCGGTGTTATCGGGAGTATTGGTCAAAGGCGACGTGAAAAAGGCAGGAGATATGTCGAGCATTTCCCGGACCAATCTGTCCACCCTGCTCAATTTTAAAGGATTAGGTGTCTTTCAAAATGATAAGCTGATCGGCTGGTTCAATGAAGACGAAAGTAAAGGATATAACTATATTACAGGAAATGTAAAAAGTACGTTAATTGTTATTCCATGCGAAGGAAAAGAAAAACAGCACGATATCATCGGAGTAGAAATGCTTCGAACGAACGTGAAGGTAACGGCTTCTATGAAAAACCATAAGCCTCATATTCACGTGGATTTAAAAGGTGAAGCAAACGTGGCAGATGTAGAGTGTCAAGTAAACTTACAGGACCCAGCTGTAATCAATATGCTCGAACGAAAAACAGCAGCGGACGTAAAAGAAAAAATGAATGACGCAGTGGAAAAAGCTCAAAAAGATTATAAAAGTGATATCTTCGGTTTTGGAGAAACGTTTTACAGACAAGATGTAAAGAGATGGTACAAAATGAAAAGAGACTGGAACAGAATTTACGCAGAAGATTTAACCGTCGATTTAGATGCCAAAGTTCAAATCCGTCGCTTAGGCACGTTAAATAACTCATATATGAAGCAAATGAAGCATTAAGGAGAAAGAAAATGGAGGGATTTATCGCCTTACTCGTACTTCTTGCTTATTTGACTAAAAAAATTATGATTAACTTCCGAAAGGAAAAGTATTACCGTGAAATCGTTGTCTATCTTTGTCTTATAGGTATGGGTTTATTCTTTTGGGGAGCCATTACACTCCGTAAAGAAGTACCTACGCCTCTGTACTTTTTAGAGGAACTCATTAAGCCTCTTACTAAAACCGTTCATCATCTGTTATTTACGTAAGCATGTAGGAGAGAAGGGGTGTATGATGCAAATAAAAGAATTTATTACTCCGAAACAACTTCTTTTTCTCATTTATTTTTTTTGTATCGGAAGCGCTATTTTGGCAGTTCCGGCTACGTTATTAGAAACGAATAGACAAAATGCCTGGGTATGTAGTGTGCTTGCTATTGGCTTTGCCCTTTTAATTGTTGCGGTGCTGTTATGGCTGATGCACCGTTACCCTCAGCAAACGTTCATTGAAATAGCTAAAAAAGCGCTAGGTCCTTACGCCGGAGCGTGTATGTCTCTTATTTACATTTTTTTTATGTTCATTCAATCTACGTTTTCCCTTCGAGATATCAGTACATTTATGACGACGCAAATTGTCCCTGAAACGCTGCCTACGTGGATTCATGCTCTTGTGATTTTAGCGGTTATATACGGAGGGTATTTAGGCATTGAAGTGATAGCGAGAACCGCGGAAATCTTTTTACCGTGGATCGTCGTCCCTTTTTTATTGTTAATTTCGTTAAATATTCCTCAGATGAAACTGGATCGTCTTTACCCTTTGTTTGAATTCCGCATGGATGATTTAGTGTTAGGGACCACGTATTTCTTAGGAAATCCGTTTATGGAATTGATTTTTGTGCTAATGATTACGCCTCATATAAAAGATGGCAAAAAGGTAAAAAGAATGATTGTTATCGGCACTGTGGCATCGGGCTTGACGATTACGATTGCAGTTGCGGCTTGTATATTAGCTCTTGGCGCGAATATTGCATCAATGCACAGCTACCCAGTTTATTTATTAGGAAAAATGATTTCGTTAGGTGCAACGATACAGCATGTTGAAGTATTAGTAGCTATTATTTGGATGTTATCTATCTTTTTTAAAGTTGTCATTGTGTTCTATGCTATTCAGTTAAGTATCGCTCAATTATGTAATTTACGGGTGCGCAATTTTTTGAGCTTTCCTTTAGGTCTAATCATTACAGGCGTGGCGTATTACATTATTCCAAATACAGCATACTTCAATTATTTTGAAAAATATTACTGGCCGTTTTATTTATTTGTACTAAGCGTCTGTTTTCCGTTGTTATTTATTGCGCTTTCTTATATAAAGAGAAATAAGGCAGCTAAAGGTGATAGAAGCCAACAAACATAGCATTATTTATACGTATGTGGTATAGTATACGATGACAATTCAAGAAGAAACGCCGTACACGTTTGTATATGTACGGGAGAGGTTCGAAAACTCCCTCTATAAAAAACTAAGATCATCGTTGATGACAAAAGACACGGTTTTAGCGTGTCTTCTTTCACGTGCTTTTCTATCAACACGTCTTTTTGACGTGTATGCTGGCGAGGACGTGTATCTTAGTTGCTTTTTAGGGAGATTGCTGGAAAAGAGCAGTCTCTTTTTTGTGTTATAAAATTAGTCACAAAGGGAACGAACGGTTCAATAAAGTTTCTTCTTCTTTTGATTTCAATCAAAAAGGAGACGAACAATAATGATGAAAAATGAAAAAGCTATTGTTGTATTTAGCGGAGGTCAAGATAGTACAACATGTCTATTTTGGGCTTTGAAAAACTTTAAAGAAGTAGAAACGGTTACTTTCCAATACGGTCAGCGTCATAGTCAAGAGATAGAGGTAGCAAAAGCTATCGCAGCTGATTTAGGTGTGAAGCATACCGTCCTAGATATGTCACTTTTAAATCAATTAGCACCAAATGCCTTAACGCGAGATGATATTGAAATTGAGCAAAAAGAAGGAGAGTTGCCTACAACGTTTGTGGATGGCCGCAATCTGTTATTTTTATCATTTGCTGCCGTACTGGCTAAAAACAGCGGAGGCCGTCATATCGTAACAGGCGTTTGTGAAACTGATTTTTCGGGATATCCAGACTGTCGAGACGTATTTGTGAAATCGTTAAACGTCACGCTTAATTTATCAATGGACTTCGAGTTTGTGATTCATACGCCGCTTATGTGGATTGATAAAGCAGAAACGTGGGCGTTAGCGGATGAGCTAGGAGCGCTTGAATATGTGCGTGAAAAAACATTAACGTGCTACAACGGTATTGTTGCTGATGGGTGCGGCGAATGTCCCGCATGTCAATTGCGAAAACGCGGGTTAGATCAATACTTGCAAACAAAAGAAGGAGGAGAAAAATAATGCTGCAACAAATGTATCCTCAAGTCTTTCATGACTATGAATATGAATTGAACAAAGATATGCAGTTTGCTGCGGCACATTTTGTTCCTCATACAGAAGCAGGAAAATGCCGTCAAGTCCATGGACATACGTATTTTGTAAATTTAACTGTTGCCGGAGATACATTAGACGAAGCGGGCTTTTTAGTAAACTTTGCGCTATTGAAAAAAATTGTTTCTGGTCAATTTGATCATACATTATTGAACGATCATTCTATCTTTAACGAAGAAAATCCAAATGATTTTCCTACAACTGAAGTTGTTGCTCGTAAAATTTATGAGTTGGTTCAAGAATATCTAGACACACTACCAAATAAGCCTTCTTGCGTACAAGTATTCGTGCGGGAAACGCCGACAAGTTACGTAGTTTACCGCCCAAAGAAGGTGAAAAAACGTGGCTAATACAATTCCAGTACTTGAAATATTCGGCCCAACGATTCAAGGGGAAGGAATGGTTGTAGGACGTAAGACGATGTTTGTTCGTACCGCAGGCTGTGATTATTCCTGCAGCTGGTGTGATTCAGCTTTTACATGGGATGGATCAGCTAAAAACGATATTCGTCAGCTAACAGCAGAACAAATTTGGACGGAGCTTAAAGAAATTGGAGGAGAGTGCTTTGATCACGTCACCATTTCTGGAGGAAACCCTGCGCTTATCAAGGCGATTGGTTCACTTGTAGAGCTTTTGCACAGTCATGGGGTAAAAGCAGCTCTTGAAACACAGGGAAGCCGTTATCAGGATTGGTTCCTAAAAATCGATGATTTAACGATTTCTCCTAAGCCTCCAAGTTCATTAATGAAAACAAATTTCTCCGTATTAGACGATATTATAGAGACATTAATAAAGGAAAAACGCATGGCGCACATAAGCATAAAAGTCGTTGTATTTAATGATGAGGACTTTGAGTATGCAGCGTCTGTTCATGAACGTTATCCTGAGGTTCCATTTTTTGTTCAAGTAGGCAACGAGGACTTAACGACAATCGATAATGCGTCGTTAACACAAGAATTGCTTAAAAAGTATGAGTGGTTAATCGACAAGGCAGTGGCAGCTAAAAACATGAACGATGTAAGAGTTCTGCCGCAGGTTCACGCCCTTGTTTGGGGAAATAAACGAGGCGTGTAAGCGCATAGCAAAAAATTTACAAAGAAAAATAAAAACAGATATATACAAAATAAAAAAACGCTGTTAGAATGACAATCGTAGAAAGAGAGGAAATGCAAATGAGCGGTCGAAAAGATGAAGAATTAGAAGGTGTATCACTCCTTGGAAATCAAGGAACAAACTATTTGTTTGAATATTCACCAGAGATTCTAGAAGCATTTGATAACAAACATCCAAATCGTGATTATTTTGTGAAATTTAACTGTCCGGAATTTACGAGCTTATGTCCAAAAACGGGTCAGCCGGATTTCGCAACCATTTATATTAGTTACATTCCAGATGAAAAAATGGTGGAAAGCAAGTCGTTAAAGCTTTATTTGTTCAGCTTCCGTAACCATGGAGATTTCCATGAAGACTGTATGAATATTATTATGAATGACTTAATTAAACTGATGAATCCAAGATATATTGAAGTATGGGGAAAATTCACACCACGCGGCGGGATTTCAATTGATCCATATACAAACTATGGCCGTCCTGGTACGAAGTATGAAGAAATGGCTAATTATCGCCTGATGAATCATGATTTATACCCAGAAACAATTGATAATCGTTAATTCGAACAAACAGGTTGTGTATGCAACCTGTTTTCCATTGCAAAAACAACAGATGAGAAGGTGAAAGAATGTCACAGAGATCAGCATTAGTATTAGGTGCAAGCGGACTTGTTGGTCAAGAACTTTTAAAAATGTTATTAAGCAACAGCTTATATAACCATGTGACAGTGTTTGTTCGAAAAAAGCTACCAATCGAACACACAAAGCTACGTCAGCTTGAAATTGATTTTTCAGAGCTTGATAAGCACGAAGAATGCTTTGCAGTTGATGATGTATATTGCTGTTTAGGCACGACAATGAAAAAAGCAAAAACAAAAGCGAAATTCATTAAAGTTGACTACGAATTTCCTTTAAAAGCGGCTAAATGTGCAGAAAAATATCGCTGCAAAAACTTTTTAACGATTACAGCAATTGGTGCTGATCTTCGTTCGCCATTCTTTTACAGTAAAGTAAAGGGGCAAGTAGAAGAAGATATCGCAAGCTTGTATATCCGTTCTACTCACTTTTTCCGCCCATCGTTATTATTAGGCAAGCGCCAAGAGTTTCGCCTATTTGAAAAGCTTGGGGGATACACGTTAAAGTCGTGTTCATTTTGCCTTGTAGGAAAGTGGAGAAAATATCGTCCAATTAAAGCGTATAACGTAGCCAAATCCATGATGAAAGCTGCACTTGAAGATAAATGTGGTGTTCATGTACATGAAAGCCAAGACATCTATACAGGTGAATGCTATTATTCGTTTACCAACGGCAAGCGCGTGTTATCAAAATAAAAAAAGCCTCTTCATAAGAAGAGGCTTTTTTCTATCTTCCGTCAGCATCCGCGTTCCCATCACCATCACCATCGTGATCGTGATTAGAAGCAGATTCACTCCAGCTTGTGTAGGAGTTAGAATCTTCTTCGGCATAATTCATGGGTTCAACGGATGTTTTTTTATTTGAAGTTTGCTTGCGTTTAAAAACGAACTGCACGATGAAAAAAAGAATGACAATAAGTGCAACGATAAACAATACAGTATCAAACATGCTAGTAATTCCTTTCAGTAAGTAGGTAGTAGTAGCTTGTTCTTATTGTCACACGAAAATAAGACCCTTTCAAGAAAAAATGGGGCCTGGTTTTGTTTCTTTAAGGAAACTTTTTTTATCTTAGCCATATATTATTGTATGAAGAAACATTTTAGAAAAGAGGGAGTACAGTGAAAAAAAGTTCGAAGGATGTTAAGGTTCAACAGTATATTTATCTCATGTATAAGCTGGGAATTATTACAGAAGAACAAAAGAATCAGTTCTTTCAAAACCACTAAAAAAGCAACCGTTTTTGCGTTCCGGTTGCTTTTTCCCTTTACATAGCGGGATTAATAATCGTGTAGTTTTTGTGGTTGACAACAGTTCGCTGTTCTAAGTCTAAATCCCGGTAGTTTGTCATGTAAGTCAAATCAACAATCACGGAGTTTTCATTTACTTTTTCGACAATGCCCTGTAAGCCATTTTTGAATTCTATCAAGTTTCCTACCTCTGCTATTTTCATCATTCATCGCTCCTTTGTTTTAAATTAGTTCATTATTAATTTTTTAAATAATTTTAATTTTGAAAATAGTAAAACTAGTTAGCGTTTTCTTTTTTTACAATTTTGCCTTAAAACTGGGAATTAGTAAAGGGTTTTTTGAAAAAATATAAAATAAAATTGAAAAAACAAGTAAAATGTGCTGAGGAATAAAAGGAATTGGTAGCTTTAACGAAAGAGAGAAGCAACACAGTTCCATCTTTGTTCATCTTTCGTTATAATAAACGAGGTATAATCTTGTCATAAATTATAAGAATTAGAAGGTGTAGAAATTGAAAGATACTGGACTCGTGCTCGAAGGAGGCGGTATGAGAGGCCTTTATACAACCGGAGTTTTAGATTACTTTATGGAAAGAAATCTGTACCTTCCGTATGTAATTGGCGTTTCAGCCGGCGCTTGTCATGCCACTTCTTATTTATCTAGACAAATAGGAAGAAGTCGCAAAGCTAATTTAGATTTTTTAGAGGATCCTCGCTACTTGTCGTGGAAAAATTATTTTAAAACAAAAGAGATATTTGGAATGGATTTCGTTTTTGATGAAATTCCTAATCAGCTTCTTCCATTTGACTTTGAGGCATTTGCTGAGCGTACAGAGAAGCTTGTAGTAGGAGCAACGGACTGCGTGACGGGAGAACCCGTTTATTTTGATGAGTATGATCGGGATATTTTGACAGCGGTTCGCGCTTCTAGTTCCCTTCCATTTTTAGCACCTGTCGTTACATATAAAGGAAAAGAGCTGTTAGATGGAGGAATCAGTGATCCGATTCCAATCAAAAAAGCAGTGCAGGATGGATATAGAAAAAATATTGTTGTGCTAACGCGAAACGAAGGATATCGAAAAAAGAAATCAAATATGCTTTGGTTATTGAAGCGCAAATATCGTCATTATGATGGGCTGACTCGTGCGCTTGAGAACCGCTATAAATTGTATAATGAAACATTGTCATATATTGAAGAGCAGGAAAGACAGGGGAATATCTTTGTGATTCGTCCGCAATCCCCTCTTGTAGTAGGGCGAATTGAGAAGAATCGTGAGCGTCTCGACGCTCTTTATAACCAAGGATATAAAGAAGCTGAAGCTCAATTTGCGTCTCTGCAAAATTGGCTGAACAGCTAAAAACGAGGTGGAACTGAATGGATGAACAAACAGTAATCAATATGTTAAATGAGTTAAGTGAAGGAAAAGTAACCGAAATTAAAGTTAAAAAAGAAGACTTTCTTGCTTTTCGCCCTTTTTTAGTAAATCGCCCTGATTTCAAACATTTTCGTGGAATCGCCGGACGCGGAGGCGATTTTACCTATACGTATCTAGAAATTCCTAGGAGTTAAACGAAATGATGGCATTATTTGATTATGCCTTATATAATGGATGTATGAGCCTGTACAGTAGAGAATATACTGTTACAAGTGCTTGTGCGTTTATTTAGTAACGTATAGTAAGAGCGAATAAACGTGTTTAGTTATAGGAGGGATATTATGGATGAGTTTCGAAAAAGTACAGCACCTTTTTATTTTGCAGATCATATATGGAAAGATAAAAATGGAATGACGACTTATGGGATGCTGTTAACGAACCGGCCCGAAGATGACGGGGACTATGACCTCCATTCGTTATTAGAAGAAGCATATGTAGATCATAAAAAAATTCTAATTACTACTGTTTACGACAACAGTGAACAGCAGTTGACCGGATACGTGATACATTTATCAGATGATCAAGACGTTTTTACGTTTATGGATGATACGGGTGCTAAACTAGTGATTGATTTCTATGATGTTGTAGAAATTGAGATCGAAGATTAAAAAGAGCTGAATGTTGATTACAACATTCAGCTCTTTTGTGTAAAAGTAGATGAATTTAAATGTTTATCATAAGAATTATAAGGGAAAAACGAATGAAGAAATTTCTGATTAAACTGAAATAAGGCGGGAAAATATACCTGTATTTTAGAAAAATTACCGTGATTATGACAAAAAATAAGGTACAATGTCATATTTGTGTTCCGAACGTAATTTTGTTCATCAAACTTAAAGAAATGTAATTGAATCGTTCGGTGAAACCCCCATATAGCTATGATAGAGTAATACCATACGAAATTTCAGGAGGTATTACCTATGAAACATAGTTATATGAAATCAATGGTAGTAGCTTGTTTAGCTACTCTTTCATTTATAGGTTTTAATGCAACAGCTACGGCTGCAACTAATTATAAAGTAGTCAAAGGCGATAGTCTTTGGAAGTTAGGTAAAAGATATAGTGTAACAATTGACGATATTAAAAAATTAAACAATCGTCAAGGAGATATGATTTATATTGGTGAAACATTAGCTATTCCGAGTAAGACAAAAGTGCTGGCTGCTGAAACAACGGAACCTTCAACGGCAGCACCTGCTAATACGGCTAAGCCAGAACCAAAACCAGAAGCCAAACCTGCGAACCAGGAAACACCTGCAGTTTCGATTTCGGCAAGCGAAAAAGATTTATTAGCTCGCTTAGTAGAAGCCGAAGCAAAAGGCGAATCGTATGAAGGAAAAGTAGGGGTAGCAACAGTAGTGTTAAACCGTGTAGATTCTCCGAAGTTTCCAGATACGGTAACAGGAGTTATTAAACAAGTTGTCGGAAAAGCATACGCTTTTTCACCGGTTCAAAACGGATCAATTAACAAACCTGCTTCAGAAGATTCGAAAAAAGCAGTAGAGCAAGCGTTGACTAGAAAAGATCGTTTAGACGATTCCATTTACTTTTATAATCCAAAAACAGCTACCGATAACTGGATTCGTTCACGTGCTGTAATTAAAACAATTGATCATCACGTGTTTGCTAAATAAAAAAGAGGCTGCAACAAAAGTATTTTAGACGAAGTGAAAAACGAACCATTGATCACATGTTGATCAATGGTTCGTTTTTTTTTTTTGATGGTGAATATAGTTTTATCTGTCTCGTTCCTTCTAGCAGTTGATTGGATTCATTTCGTTATGTGTCAACCTCTTTTTTTAGTCTAAAAAGATATCTCGTTCCAAACTGCCTTCAGAACCCGTTAAAACTAGACCAATATCGGTATCAGCTTCTAAGTTCTGAACGATGGTAAAAGGCACTTTATGTTGGTTAGCCACTTGAATATAAGGGGAGAGGTATGAATAAGACAAAGAGCCATTTAAAAACAAATGACCGTCTTTCACTTTTTTTAAAAGAGGCTTTATTTTTGCTGCATCCTTTTTCATGACTTGCCCTTTTTTTAGCGCAATTTCAATATTCTCACGTAGAGCAGTTAAGAAATATCTTCTTTCGTCTCTTTTTGTTTCCTTTGCTCCGTACATTCCTCGTTCTAAGTATTCTTCTAGTTGATCAGACATTATGTCACTTCCTTTCGTTATAAACTATAAACGATTATGGATATAAGTAAAAGGGACAGGAAAAAAGGAAAATCATTGTGCTATATCACCTGTTTTTTTGCTGAGTACAAAGAAAAACAAAAAATGTGTTGAAATTTAGCCTAAAATATTGTTTAATGTAAATAGATAGAAAATCATATCGGTTTTTTATTAAAGGTTTGTAAGCGATTACAGATATACATACATAGCAGCGTTTGGGGAGACGCTCCTATGATTTTATGTTCAAAGCGCATTGTATAAAAAGGGGATTATATAGCTTTAGGGCATATACGGTCAAGCAAAGGGTCAGATAAATTAATAAAAAATCGCTATGTATTTTCATAAGAAGAACGGTCAACATCTTTGTTGAGCGTTCTTTTTATGCGTTCATATTATGTTTATTTCTCATTGCAGCAGCTGCTGAAAATGCTAAAAGGACATTCCTCGTTTCATCTCTCTTATTTTACATGTAGTATGTTTCAAAGCCTTAAAAAATATGTCTGTACGCTTGTTTGATTCTAACGAGGTGATAGAAAAAGAATATTTTTTAAGAAATCACAAAAAAAGAGGCGATTGCCTATGCAAGAAGTAGGTGAATAACATATGTAATAAAGAGAATGAAATATAATTTGAGGAGGCATGTATCATGCAAGAATTTGATATTAATGACATAAGAAGACCATTTGGTGGTTTTGGAGGCTTTGGCCGTCCAGGATTCGGTTTCGGTCGCCCAGGTTTTGGTTTCGGTCGTCCTGGTTTTGGCTTCGGCCGCCCGGGGTTCGGTTATGGCTTTGGTCGCCCTTGGGGTTGGGGCTTTGGAGCTCCATTTCTTGGAGGGTTAGTTCTTGGAAGTGCATTAGGAGGTCCAGGTTATTACGGTTATCCAGCACCATATTATCCGCCGTACCCACCATATTATTATTATTAAAACAGTGAGCGCTGATAAAGCGCTCTTTTATTATGTCCAATTCAAGGTATATATAGAATGCATGCAAGACGCTACGTTTAGAAAATGATAACAGTTTTAAATAAGGAATGAACGCTTAAGCTAAAGGAGACAAGTTTTCCTTGCAACAATTGTTGATTTTGCTATAATAACTTCGGTGGCATTTTTGGTCACTGGGTGGGCGAGGGATAGATGAAAAGAAGGAAATTAGATTGAACGCATTATTTGAAAAGTTGTTTCGTTTAAACGACCACCAAACAACTGTCGGAAAAGAAAGCTTAGCTGGGGTCATTTCATTTCTTTCCATCGTGTATATTATTGCTGTTAATTCAACCATTTTGTCTGATGCTGGTATTCCGCTTGAAGCAGGAATATTCGCAACAGTGGCTTCGGCTTTTGTAGGCTGTGTTATTATGGCTTTTTGGGCAAATGCGCCTCTCATTCTGGTGCCAGGTATGGGGATTAACGCATTGTTTACGTATACGATGGTTCAATCAATGGGGTTATCTTGGCAAGAAGGGTTATTAGCAGTAGTGATATCCGGCTTTCTTTTTATAGCATTAGCTTTTTCACGACTGTCTGCCAAAATTGTTTCTTCGATTCCGCATTCGTTAAAAGAAGCGATAACAGTCGGTGTTGGCTTATTTTTAACATTTATCGGTTTGCAAAAAGGGAAGCTTGTAGTTCCAAGCGAAAACACTTTTGTAGCACTTGGAGACTTGTCAGATCCGTTTGTTATCAGTACGCTGTTGACGTTAATTATCACAATCGTACTGTTTATCCGAAATGTGAAAGGTAACTTTTTGTTAAGCATGATTGCTGGATCCGTCCTTGCCTTCTTACTTGGTGTAAGAAGCAGTGCAGAAAATGGACAGTCCGCTGCGAGCGTGAACGACTTCTTTAGCAGCTTTGGCACATTGTCTTTTGGAGCCATTGGAGACGTTGCGTTTTGGGCAGCTGTCTTTTCATTAACAATGGTATTGATTTTTGAAAATATCGGTTTGCTTCATGGTCAGCTAGGTATGATGAATC
The DNA here is from genome assembly GCF_058323215.1 of Priestia sp. USM5. NCBI lineage: Bacteria > Bacillati > Bacillota > Bacilli > Caryophanales > Bacillaceae > Priestia > Priestia sp. USM5. The sequence goes on along the minus strand of NZ_JBSGKN010000001.1, from coordinate 3,332,609 downwards.
AAGATAGCAAATTTCCGCGGGCCTTTCAAGCAACAGCCGCCTCAGCTTTGCTAAGCGGGGTGTTTGGAACAAGTCCAACGGTGTCTTCTGTAGAAGGAGCATCTGGTATTGCAGCTGGAGGGCGAACGGGTTTAACATCGCTGATTACAGGAGTTTTATTTTTAAGTTCACTTCTGTTTATTCCATTTATCAAGCTGGTTCCAGATAGTGCTATTGCACCTATTCTCATTGTGATTGGAGCACTAATGATTCAAAATATCAAAAACATCAATTTACAGGACTTAACAGAAGGTTTCCCTGCATTTTTAATTATTGCGCTTATTCCTCTTACGTACAGCATTGCTGATGGAATTGCATTTGGGTTCATTGCGTATCCACTGCTTAAATTATTCCTTGGTAAAATGCGTGAAGTATCGATGTTTATGTATGTAAGCGCGCTATTGTTTTTCTTGAATTTTGTGCTGCATTATATTGCTTAAAATAGACAGCTGAGTACTTTTGCTCAGCTGTTTTTTGTGTTTGCGGTAAAGAATCCTCTTTTTAGATATCATACTCCGTATTTCGTGCCCTTTGGTTAATCAGTCGCTTCTAAAATGGCGTTTCCTGCGTAAAGTAGTACAGAAGTCGGAGGGGATATAAGGGGGAGAAAACGATGGGAATTAAATTAATTAAAATATCAGCCGTTTATTTTGGAATTGGCATCATATTGGGGTATTATATGTCAATTGTTCACAGCTACGCTTTGACGCCTGTTCACGTGCACATTAATTTATTAGGATGGACGTCGCTTACGTTAGCGGGACTTATTTATTATTTGTTTCCTGCGTTTAGCGAAAGTAAATTAGCTAAACTGCACGTATGGTTGCATAATATAGGATTACCGGTCATGATGATTGGTTTATTTCTCATGATCGTACTAGAAAACCAAGCTTTTACACCCGTAGTGGCAGTAGGAGCAACACTTACGGCTATTGGCGTTTTAATTTTCGTATATCACATCCTTAAAAATTTGAAATCTGAACGATAAACCAAGAAGGTTGTTGACGATGGCTGCTAATTTCAAAAGGAAAAAGAACCAGCTATAGCGAATATACATGTAAACAAGGTGAAAGTGCGATTTACATAAAGGTGTGCTAGGCATCTTTATAAGGAGGGGTAAGCTGCAGGGATTTCTAGCTCTTATAAAAGCCAATAAAAGGGCTGATTATAAGTTTCTTGCGGCGGAGATACTATGGGAGAACATCAACAATTAGTGCGTGTTAGGGAGCTAGCAAATGAAATTATTCGACTTCGTCTTCAAGACCGTACGACTTATGACGAATTAGAGTTGCAAAATAATGTAGAGTTGTTGTCTCGTTCTGTGGTTGACTTAGTAAACATTATGTTAGCCGAAGATGTGGATTCGTCTACGTCTTTAAAAGCTACAGCTTCTAAAATGAAAATGGTGTATAATAACATGCATCAAGCTGAGAAAAAAGATTATTTGCATTTCTAATTGCTAGGCTCCTTTTCGCCACAAACGAAATGGAGGTGTACGAGGCAGATGCTATCGTCACTAACGACTTCTGAAGCTATTGTAGCATCCGTTCTTGCACTGGTTGTCATTGCCGTTTCCATTATCTTTTTTGCCACTCTTATTATGGTTGTTGTTCGACGAGAAAGAATCAGCAGCTTGGTTAATCATGGAGAGCATGCAGATGGGAAGCAAAAAAGCTTAGGTGAATTTTTTCGTTCTTTACGAAAAAAATAACTACCGTTTTCTTATTAAATAGATAAAAGCGGTCAATTTAAACGTTGACCGCTTTTTTTAGATTGTTTGCTTATTTTTTTCTAAAACAATACGCGCTGCTTCACTAACAGATGACACAACAGCAGAGGCATGGCGCTGAACAGCTTCAGGAGCTGTAGCCATAGCGAAACTGTTCGGTGTTAATTGAAACATAGGAATATCATTAAATGAATCCCCCACACATGCAATTTCCTCTGGTTTTAGCTGAAGATGATTTAATAAAATTTCAATGGCATTTCCTTTGCTGATATGTTTAGGCATAATATCCAAACACTGCTTGGCAGAAATATATGTATCAATATAATCACCAAACTCTTCGTTCACTTCTTTTTGCAGAGCTACCATTTCATCATGATCTCCAAGAACCGTGATTTTAGATGGAGAAAGAGCGTGACCAAATGAATCTGTCATTTCAATTTGTTCTTCGATAGGGAAAAACATGTGAGTTTCAATTGCTTCAATAATTTCATTTCGCTGCTCTACATAATTCGTGTCGTTTGAACAGACAAGCGTAATACGGTTAGGATCTATCGTTTTTTTATAAAGTTGAACCGCTAAATCATCTTCAAACACTTTTCCATGAAGTTCTTGATTTTCTTTGGTCCACACAAATCCTCCGTTTTGGCTAATGCGATGAAATGTATTATTAATATCAGTAGAAATCTTTAAAATTTCCGTATCCATTCGTCCAGAAGCAAGACAAACCTCTACTCCTTGGCGCTGAAGTTCACTAAGTGCGTCTGCATTATGCTGTTCTACGTATTTTTCTTCGTGTAAAAGAGTTCCATCTAAGTCGCTTACAAATAATTTAATCATCTCTTGAAAATTCCTTTCCCTAAAAAAATTACCTTGATAAGAGTGTTACAAATTTATTACATTCCTTATTCTATCAGTGTTTCCCAAGAAACTCATAAAAAAAGCTCAAACCGGCGGTGAATTCAAAGAGATTAAGACATAACTACATCACTTTTTTTCGCAGGAGTCTTCGCCTTGCCCTTTAATCAACAGCTACATGAAATCTAGTTCACCATCATAATGAAAACAATCCGAACGGAGTTGATTCTCAATTAAGAATTAACTCCGTTCGGATCTTTCTTCAACTAAAATCCATTTGTCGCAGCCTTTTTTTTAGGTTTGTTCACTGTAAAAAAACAGCCGCGGTCTAAAAGACCGCAGCCATGTTTTACAATACGTTAAAATATTTCGCTTCAGGATGTGCAAAAACAAGGGCTGTAACAGAAGCTTCTGGTTCCATCATGAAACCGTCTGTTAACTGAATGCCGATGTCTTCAGGTTTAATTAATTTAAACAGTTTTGCTTGGTCTTCAAGGTCTGGACATGCGGGATATCCGAATGAAAAACGCTGACCTTGGTATTTGGCTGAAAAACGCTCCGCCATTGTAAAGTCAGGCGAATCGGGGAATCCCCAGCGGTCACGAATTTGCTGATGAACACGTTCTGCTAATCCTTCAGCTAGTTCAAGCGCAAGAGCTTGGAACACGTGACTCTTTAAAAACTCGCCGTTTTCTTTGAATTTCGCCGCGCGTTCGCGAATGCCTGTTCCTGCTGTTACAGAGAAGAAACATACATAGTCCATCTCTTTTTCTTTAGGCTTTGCAAAATCAGATAAGCACAGGAACTGTCCTTTTGCTTGTCGAGGGAAGGTAAAACGTTCAATTTCTGTTTTTTCATCAGCAGGATCATAAATAATTAAATCATTTCCGTCTGCTTGAGCAGGGAAGAACTGATAAATAACCGCTGGTTTAATTAAGTTTTCTTTTAGTGCCAGTTCGAGAAGGTCATCAACGGTTTCTTTTAATTGAACAGCACGCTCGTCTTTTTCAGCAAGCAGCTTATTCACTTTTCCTTTTAGTCCTAAGTGATGGCCTAAAAGCATCTGCCAGTTAATATACGGAAGAACCTGTGCCAAATCGTAGTGTTTGACAACGTGGCGCTTTAAATCAGCCGGTACAAAAACAGGAACATCCGTTGAAATGGCGGATCTTTCTAAAACAGCCGTAGCTGCTTGAGCGGTTTGAGGCTGGCGTTCTCGAACCGTTACTTTCTTTTCTTGACGCGTTTTTAAATCTGCTAAAAGCTGAATAACTTCTTCTTTGTTCTGCAGCTTATTTGCTAACGCTAATCCGTCCATCGCATCTTTGGCGTAGAGGACGGCACCTTCATATTCCGGGGCAATTTTAAAGTCAGTAAATTTACGGGAAAGGGCAGCGCCTCCTACCATAATTGGAACATCAATGCTTGATTGCGTTAAATCTTGTGCAGTTAAAACCATTTGCTGAGCTGATTTTACTAAAAGACCTGACAGGCCAATGATGTCTGGCTTTTCGTCTTTTACTGCTTCAATCAGCTGCTGCGGCGTTACTTTAATTCCTAAATCAATGACTTTAAAACCATTGTTGCTTAAAATGATGTCTACTAAGTTTTTACCGATATCGTGCACGTCGCCTTTAACCGTTGCAAGAATCACTTTTCCTTTTCCAGAATCATTTTCAGTTGCTTCCATATGAGGTTCTAAAAAGGCAACGGATGCTTTCATAACTTCCGCACTTTGAAGCACTTCTGCTACAATCAGCTGGTTGTCATTAAACAAACGTCCGACTTCTGCCATCCCCTTCATAAGCGGTCCGTTAATAATATCTAACGGATCATCATATTGAGCTAAAGCCTGTTCTAAATCAGGAAGCAATCCTTCTTTTGTACCTTCGACAATATACATTGCCAATCGTTCTTCAAGTGTTAACGTAGAAATTTCTACTTTTGCTTCTTTCTTTTTATCACGATAAAAGTCCGTAAACGTGCTTAGCGTTTCATCAGTTGTGTTAAATAATAACGCATTAGCAAGCTCAATTTCAGCTTCTGGAATAGAAGCATAGCGCTCTAATTTTTCTGTATTAACAATGGCATAATCGAGTCCAGCCTGCGTACAGTGATAAAGGTAAACCGCATTTAGTACTTCACGTCCGACTGGAGGAAGACCGAATGACACGTTACTTACGCCGAGAATGGTCAGGCAATCAGGCAGGGCTTCTTTAATCATTTTAATTCCCTTAACTGTTTCTTCAGCAGAACCAATATATTGTTCATCACCAGTCCCTACAGGAAACACAAGAGGGTCAAAAATAATATCTTTTGGATTAAAGCCATGTTTTTCAACAAGCAAATCATGTGAGCGTTTAGCAATCTCTACTTTTCTTTCTGCAGTAACGGCCATGCCTGTTTCATCGATTGTACCGACAACCAGAGCTGCGCCGAATTTTTTTACTAGCGGTAAGATTGCATCAAAACGCTCTTCACCATCTTCTAAGTTAATGGAGTTGATAATGACCTTGCCTTGCGAGTACGTTAAAGCTTTTTCAATAACTTTCTCGTCAGTTGAATCGATTACAAGAGGAACCTTCACTTTTTTTACAACTTCTTGAATAAATTCCTCCATGTCTTCCATTTCTTCACGGTCTGGATCTGCTAAGCAAATATCAATAACGTGAGCACCATTTTTAACTTGAGCACGCGCAATTTCAGATGCTTCTTCAATTTTCCCTTCCGCAATCAGACGCTTGAACTTGCGAGAACCGATTACATTCGTACGTTCTCCCACAAAAAGAGGGCGCATAGAATCGTCATATACAAGCGGTTCAATACCCGTTACAGCATGATTATGCTCGGAGCGATCAAGCGAACGAGGAGCAACCTCTTTTACCGCTTCAGCAAGTGCTTTAATATGAGCAGGCGTTGTACCACAGCATCCGCCTACAAAGTTCAGCCAGCCTTTATCAGCAAACCCTTTAATTTTTTGAGCCAGCAGCTCAGGGGACTCATGATAATTGCCTTCTTCATCCGGAAGTCCAGCGTTTGGATAACAGCTAACAGCTGAAGTGGCTAGGTCTGAAAGAGAGCGAATATGATCCGTCATAAATTCAGGACCTGTCGCGCAGTTAAGTCCGACTGAAAGAGGCTTCATGTGTTCCAGTGATAAGTAAAAAGATTCGATATCTTGACCAGCGAGAGTTGTTCCCATTGGCTCAATCGTTCCTGAAATCATAATTGGAACTTCTATTTTCAGTTTTTCAAACGCCGCTGTAATGCCTAAAAACGCAGCTTTTACGTTCAGCATGTCTTGACAGGTTTCGACTAGAAGTAAGTCGACGCCGCCGTCTAACAAACCCCGAGCTTGCTCTTCGTACGATTCTACTAACTCAGGGAATGTAATACCTCCCGTAACAGAGAGAGTTTTAGTGGTAGGGCCGATAGCTCCAGCTACGAACCTAGGCCATTCGGGAGTTGAATATTTATCACGGGCTGCACAAGCAAGCTTCACAGCTTCGATATTCAATTCATACGCCAAGTGGCCTAAATCGTATTCATCAAGTACGGTAGATGTTGAGCCAAACGTATTGGTTTCAATGATGTCAGCACCCGCTGCAAAATACTCTTCATGAATGCGCTGAATTACATGAGGCGCTGTTCGGGTCAAATATTCGTTGCAGCCTTCATATTCTTCGCCGCCAAAATCTTCAGCGGTTAAATCAGCATCTTGAATCATCGTTCCCATTGCTCCATCGATGACGAGTATTCGCTTCTTTAGTTGTTGTTCGATAAGTGAGCTCATTTATATCTTCCTTTCTGATGTAACGAGTTGCTTGTCATGAATATAGCGTGTTAGAATTTCGGTCATTTCATAGCGCATAAACGGAGTAATTAAGTAAATACCGTCAAATAGCTCATATGCTGTATCAATTAAGTTTTTTGCAATCGCAAGGCCTTCGACTTCACCGCGAATCCGGTCATTTCCCGTTGCGTCCATACGTTCTAGAATATCTTCTGATAATTTAATTCCAGGTACTTCATGGTGAATAAATCGAGCATTTCTTGCGCTTGTTAACGGCATGATCCCGATGTATACCGGTGTTGTTAAATGTTTGGTTGCTTCATATACCTCTTCAATTTGCTTAGTTGAATAGAGAGGCTGAGTAATGAAATAGTGAGCCCCGCAGTCGATTTTCTTTTCCAAGCGCTGAACGGCTCGGTCTAAGTGACGCACGTTTGGGTTAAAGGCAGCTGCAATAGAAAAATTGGTTTTTTGACCAAGCGGTTTGCCGGAATAAGATAGTCCTTCATTAAACTGAGCGATTAAACTAATCAAGTCAAATGAAGATAAATCATAGACCGAAGTGGCGCCAGGGAAATCGCCAACTTTTGACGGATCACCGGTAATTGCAAGCACTTGATTCATTCCTAGCGTATGAAGTCCCATTAAATGAGATTGAAGTCCAATTAAATTTCGGTCGCGACAGGTAATATGAATAAGCGGTCGTGCTTTTGTTTCTTGTTGCATCAGTGTTGCCATTGCCAAGTTGCTGATGCGAGGTGAGGCAAGAGAATTATCAGCTAATGTAATAGCATCTACGCCGACTTTATCAAGTGCTTTTGCGCCTTCTAAAAATTTCGTCGGACCAAGCTGTTTAGGCGGATCCAGCTCGACGATAACCGAGCGGCGCTTCTTCACAATTTCGTGCATATGAGGTTTATCCTGCTGCTCACGCTCTTGAACCGTAACGACTGGTCTCATTTTAACGACTTTGCTTGTAATCGGAGGCAGGTCTTTTAAGGCAGACGACATGGCGCGTACGTGAGCTGGTGTTGTACCGCAACATCCTCCAATTAAGCGAACCCCTTGTTCGCGGAATAAACGCGCGCTTTCTACAAAGTAGTCTTCATTCGTTTCATATTCCAGCTTGCCTTCCACATACGCCGGAAGGCTGGCATTAGGGTAAGCAGATAAGAAAGCACGATCAGGAAGCGGTACTTCTTCAAGAGACTGAATCATATGATAAGGACCTAAACGGCAGTTTAGCCCGACAACATCTGCTCCCAAGTCTTCTAATTCTTTTAATGCATCTGCTAAAGGACGCCCATCTTGCAGTACGCCAATATCATGCAGGGAAACGTGGGTAATAATAGGCTTATCCGTTTCTTTTCTTGCTAGTGTAAGAACGGTCTTTAATTCTTCGAAATCATAGTATGTTTCAAATAAAAGGCCATCCACGCCTTCATTTAAAAGCCAAAACATTTGTTCACGAATGCTTCGCTTAACCTCTTCTAAACTAATAGCATTTTTTTGGAAAGAACGAATTCCACCAAGTGTACCAAGCACGTAAGCCTGATCTTTTGCAGCTTGTTTCGCTAATTTTACACCAGCAACATTGATGTCTTTGACTGAATCTTCTAATCCATAACGGGCAAGTTTTTGATAATTAGCAGCGTACGTATTTGTTTGAATAACGTTTGCACCAGCTTCTACATAGGCTCTGTGAATACGAGAAACCTCTTCTGGTTTGGTGATGTTTAGTTCTTCAAAACAGCTGTCAATACCGTGTGAGTAAAGGAGGGTACCAGTGGCACCATCCCCAATTAAAATTTTAGACTTTAAATCTTCAAGTAACCCCATGTCAAAACCTCCTTAAATTGTTCCGCTTCTATTTCACGAGTGATTCGTTTTATGCAATATGCCGATAAAATAGAAAAAGTCTTCTTAAGAAGAAGACTTTTTTCGCCTTCTTATCTTCCAAGCAATAAATTGCTTGCTGGATTTAGCACCATGTCTCTAACGACTGGTTGCTGAGGTTTCAAAGGGCCAGTCCCTCCACCTCTCATGATAAGAATCAATTGTATATAATTGAAACATATTTTTTTAAATAGAAAGAATACTTATTTAATAATTTATCTGATTTTTAGAAATTATACAACAGTAAATTGTGAATTTCCAGCAAATATTGAGGAAAATTTAAAAGCTAAAGGGAAAATATCCGTATATTTTGTTTGAAAACTGCCGTTATGTTAAGGGATAAAGGGTTTTCATGAAAAAAACAAGAAGGAAATAAAAAAACGAAAAAGGAACAGCACCGGGTGAGGCGAGGATTTACATATAAAAGGCTCGTCTTTTTTTAACCGTTTCTACATATAGTGAACTATGAAGGGTAGAAGGGTGATGGGCATGAAAAGGTGGAAACTCACGCTGCAGGTTGCTGCTACGTATGTAGGCACCGTTGTAGGAGCCGGTTTTGCAACAGGCAAGGAAATTGTTCAATTTTTTACACAGTACGGGGAACTTGGAATGGTTGGAATTTTGGTCAGCGGCTTGTTTTTTATTTGGCTAGGTTCGAAAATGATGCTGCTTTCGCACGCAATTGGGGCTTCTTCTTATCAGCAGCTTAATACATATTTATTTGGTGATGTACTTGGAAAAGCGGTAAACGGTGTAATGATCGTCATTTTATTTGGAGTAACTTCAGTCATGCTAGCGAGTACGGGGGCAATAGGAAAAGAACAGTTCGGGCTGTGGCCTCCTGTTGGGATGATTTGTACAATTGTTTTAACTTATATATTTATCGCAAGAGGAATTAACGGTATTTTAATGGTTAATTCTCTTGTTGTGCCGATGATGCTTTCATTTGCTTTTATCATCTTTGTGCCAAATGTCAGCTATTTCTCACTGATTCAAACGAAGCCAGACTTAACGCTCGTCACACAGTGGAAGTGGGCGGTTAGTCCCTTTTTATATATTTCCCTAAATCTAGCTTTGGCTCAGGCCGTTTTAGTTCCATTAGGAAGCTCCGTGAAAGATAAGAGCGTGATCAAAAAAGGGGCCGTAATAGGAGGATGTGTACTTACGTTTATGCTTGTTTCTACTCATCTTGCCCTTTCCAATTTGCCTTATTCATTTCAACTTGATATTCCTATGAGTGCCGTTGTTAAAAATATCTCAGCGTGGGTGAATGTTTTATTTACGGTAGTTGTGTTAGGCGAGATTTTTACTACATTGATTGGAAATGTATTTGGAATCGCTAAACAGCTTCAATCATTTCTTCCCCTGAATGACAAACAAGCTTTTGCGTTTATTATCTTGGCATGCTTTATTATCGGGCAATTTGGATATGCTCAGCTTCTTGAGTTTTTGTATCCGATATTTGGCTATATTGGACTAGCTTTTGTATGGATGCTATGTATTAAAAAAGAAAAAATAAGCTAAAAGCTGGATTTTGAAGAGCGGATGTGAAAAAACGAAGTTAAATGATGTGACAAGTCGATTTTACTTTGCTATAATGTAAAACAAATAAGACTCTAGCAGTCGAATATATTATCCTTCGGGGTCGGGTGTAAGTCCCAACCGGCGGTGATAAAGCATATGCTTTTAAGCCCGTGACCCGTTTTCATACGATGTATGTTAGCGGTGGATCTAGTTAAAATCTAGAGCCGACAGTAAAAGTCTGGATGGGAGAAGGATCAGGAAGCACAGTTGTTTTTTTGTGTTGTATTAATAAGGGACAGGTTTGCCTTTTTTAAAGCTACCCTTGTTTTTATACACAAAACATAACTGTTTATTTCGTATACAATTAGCGGAATTTTGCATAGATAAAACTGATTCAGCTCAGCCGACCCCTTGGACATTTGTTCAAGGGGCTTTTTTATTTTCAGTGGTTGGGGGAAAGATAAATATGAAAAAAAAGCAGCTGCTATTTCAAAACGGCATAAGAAGTTGGAATAGCGCCAAAGCAGGTGAAGAAAATGTTCACGGGTATTATTGAAGAAATTGGAAAAATAAAACGGATTCAAAAGGCTACAGAAGCAATTGTTCTTACGATTGATGCGAAGACCGTGTTAGAAGATGTGAACTTAGGGGACAGTATTTCAGTTAACGGCGTTTGTTTAACCGTAACGGCTTACTCTCAAAATGAATTTACGGTCGACGTCATGCCGGAGACGATTAAAGCAAGTACCCTGCAGCTTCTAACCGTTGGATCACGTGTTAACTTAGAACGGGCGATGGCTGCAAATGGCCGGTTTGGAGGGCATTTCGTCAGCGGACACGTTGATGGAATTGGAACCATTGTAAGCAAAACACGTAAAGGAAATGCCTTTTATTATGAAATTCAAGTGGATCCTGAACTTCGTGAATTTATGATGTTAAAAGGATCTGTTTCTGTAGACGGAACAAGTCTTACTATTTTTGATGTCAGCAATCAATCATTTACTATTTCTCTTATTCCTCATACGGTGCTTCACACAGTCGTGGGAGACAAACAGCGAGGAGACAAGGTGAATATTGAATGCGATATGTTAGCTAAATATATGCATCAGATGATGGCTAACAAGTCAACTCCTGGCGCCTCGAATCGGTCAGGTAATATGAAGGATTTATTGCAGCAGCATGGTTTTACAAATTAACAGTGAGGTGAAAGAGATGTTTCATAAAGTAGAAGAAGCCATTGAAGAGTTAAAAAAGGGAAAAGTGGTTATTGTATGCGACGATGAAGATCGAGAAAATGAAGGAGATTTTATTGCATTAGCCGAAAAAACGACGCCTGAGGTTATTAACTTTATGGCTACTCATGGAAGAGGATTAATTTGTACACCTGTTAATGAAGAAATTGCGCATAAATTGAATCTTCACCCAATGGTAGTGAACAATACGGATGTACATGGAACAGCATTTACAGTAAGTATTGATCATATTTCAAGTACAACAGGTATCAGTGCGTACGAACGTTCTGCTACCGTTATGGCTCTTGTAAATGAAGCAACGGTAGCAAGTGATTTTCAACGACCAGGACACATTTTTCCGTTGATTGCAAAAGACGGGGGCGTTCTGCAGCGTGCGGGTCATACAGAGGCCGCTGTTGATTTAGCCGTGTTAGCAGGAGGAAAGCCTGCGGGTGTTATTTGTGAAATTATGAATGAAGATGGAACAATGGCACGCGTACCGGATTTAACAAAGATTGCAGAGCAATTTGATTTAAAAATGATTACAATAAAAGATTTGATTGCCTACCGCCGCAAACATGACCAGCTGATTAGCCGTGAAGTAGAAGTAAGCTTACCTACGGCATTTGGTGATTTTAAGGCTGTAGGATATACAAATAAACTTGATAATAAAGAACATGTGGCTCTTATCAAGGGTGATATCGATCATAATAGCCCCGTTCTCGTGCGTGTTCACTCCGAGTGCTTGACTGGAGATGTGTTTGGCTCTGAGCGCTGTGACTGCGGTCCTCAGCTTCACGCAGCTCTTACGCAAATTGAAGAAGAAGGACGCGGCATTCTGCTGTATATGCGTCAAGAGGGCAGAGGTATTGGCTTATTAAATAAGCTAAGAGCATATAAGCTGCAGGAAGAAGGATACGATACCGTAGAAGCGAATGAAAAACTCGGGTTTGCTGCGGATTTACGAGAGTATGGAATCGGTGCTCAAATCTTAAAGGACCTTGGAGTCAAACAAATGAAGCTTTTAACGAACAATCCTCGCAAAATTACTGGGCTAAAAGGCTACGACCTTGAAGTGGTAGAGAGAGTGCCTCTTCAAATGCCGGCAGTGGATGCCAATAAAAAATACTTAGATACCAAAGCTAAAAAACTAGGTCATTTATTACATTTATAAGTTTACACTTTTTTTCGTTATAACAAATGAAGCTAATTCATGAAAAGAAATGTAAATAACTATATATTACTACTAGCAGGAGGAACAAGAGATGAATCATTTATATGAAGGAAATTTAGTTGGCACAGGATTAAAAATCGGAATCGTGGTAGGGCGTTTTAATGAATTTATTACAGGGCGTTTACTTAGTGGAGCAGAAGATGCGCTTAAACGTCACGGCGTAGCTGATGAAGATGTAGACGTGGCTTGGGTACCGGGCGCTTATGAAATTCCATTAATCGCTAAAAAATTAGCTGAATCTAAAAAATATGACGCGGTTATTACGCTAGGAACGGTTATTCGAGGAGCTACTCCACACTTTGATTTTGTATGTAATGAAGTAGCAAAAGGCGTTGCATCTCAAAGCTTACAAACAGGCGTACCAATTATCTTTGGTGTATTAACAACTGAAACAATTGAGCAAGCAATTGAACGTGCAGGAACAAAAGCAGGAAACAAAGGATGGGAAGCTGCAGCATCAGCTATCGAAATGGCCAACCTTTCAAAAATGATTGAAGGATAGTAGAAGTAATTCCAGTTTTTGTGAGCTGAAGAGTTAAAAGAGGCTGAAACAAAAGTATGGTAGTTGAAAGAAGATCCGAACGATGAATCGTTCGGATTTTTTCATGGTTAGGGTTACATTACAACGTAGGTTTCCTGTATGTAGGCTTCTAACTGTTGAGTGGAGAGCAGGGCGAAGGCTCCTGTAGGGAAAGCGAAGCCTTGCAGGGAATCACCTGCAGTGCAGCAAGCGATCCATACTATCTCATGTATCCGATTTGTTCGCCTTTAGATTAGATTGATGTAGTATGTCTCAATCTCTTTTGAATAGCAGCTAGCTATGTATAATTTAGCTAAAACGTCTTACTCTAAGTAATAATTAGGTCGTAAAAGGGAGACGTCTATGCCTCATTATACTGCTTTTTTTGCATTGATTATTATCAGCACAGCCGTTTTGCTTACAGTATTCATACGTAAAAAAGATAAAAGGCTAGTCGTTTTGCTTTTTTTTATCATTGGAATGGCTTATGTACTAGAGTATGTTGTATTTGTGTTGTTTGAAAGTTACGAGTACGATCCTGATTTTATGACCAATGAATATTTTGATAATTTGTTTGGGTCCTTAACTTCTCAAACGTTTGCTTTTCCAATCATGGCTATGGTGGTAGCTGCTTATCAATTAAAATTCCGCTATATTTTAATCATTTCGGCTATGTTTATGGGGATTGAAGAATTATTTTTACACTGGGATATTTATACACATCACTGGTGGAAAACAATTTATACAGGCGTTTTAATGACTATAGGCTTTAGTATTTCAAAGATTTGGTATGTATGGCTAACAGAACGGTATATGACATTTGTGCATTACGCTACATTTTTTCTGGGAATGCTCGCCATTACTTCTACTATTATGTTTCTGCTGTTAGCATACTTTCATAATAATTGGTTTTATACGGGATGGTTTGCGTCGGCTACTCATGATTCCGTAAATGCAACGATGATTTATGTTTGTATTGTTACGATTCTCCTCGTTTGGAGTGTAGTCAAAGAATTTTTTATTGGAGCTGGGATCATTATAGCGGGGCTGCGTATAGTAGATATTTTACTAATTCACTATGGGATTTTACTGGTATCTATTACCACTTCACTTGTTCTTTTTACGCTTTTACAAGCGGGTGTATTCATTCTGAGCGTTATGCTTCAAAACTTTATTATGAAAAATTGTTATGGGACGAGCAAAAAAGACGTTGCGTTTCCAGCAAAGAACTACTAAGATAATACGTAACTCAAATAGTTTAGTTCAATAATATTTGAAACAAAGAAAAATGAATTGACGGTTATGCGTATTATTTGTAAGATAGGAAAGCAAATAATAGAAAGCCGAAACAGGGGAGTGAAGGATTCGTGAAAGAGTCCTTTTTTGTAGAAAAGGTACTTAATAATAATGTATTAATTGCTAAACACCTTACCTATGATGAAGTTGTGCTAATTGGGAAAGGAATAGGGTTCAATAAGAAAAAAGGCGATGAAATCGATGCAAAAGCCGTGGAGAAAATGTTTTTGTTAAAGAGTGAAGAAGAGCAAGAACAGTACAAGCAGCTTTTAGCTCAGGTGGATGAAGACGTGATTGAAATGATGAATGATATTGTAACGCACATTCAAAAGCGTGTTAACATTCCTTTGAATGAGCATATACACATTTCATTGACGGATCATATCGCGTTTGCAATAAAACGTTTTCAGCAGGGAATGGGGCTTAAAAATCCATTTTTACTTGAAACAAAAGCCTTATATCCAGAGGAATACACGATCGCATCTGAAGTGGTAGAAATTATTAGTCGTAAAATAGGCGTGAAGCTTCCAGTAGGAGAGATTGGTTTTATTGCGCTACATATTCACAGCGCGCTGACTGAAAAAAATCTGCTGGAAGTGAATCAAGACTCGCAGCTTATTCAAACGATTATTAATGTGATTGAAGAATCGCTTCATCTGCAGGTAGACAAAGAATCTGTACACTATATGAGATTGATTCGTCATTTACATTTTGCCATTGATCGAGTAAAAACAGGAGAAAAAATAGAAGAGCCAAAAAAAATTGCTTTGCTATTGAAAGAAGAATATCCTCTGTGTTACAATGTGTCTTGGAAAGTGATAAAAGTAATGCAGCAAGCGTTACATTTACCTGTGTATGAAGCAGAAGCAGTTTACTTAACGATGCATTTGCAGCGACTTATAACAAAAACGGATTTATAAAATCATTTCAATACGTGTTACTGATACGATCAGGCATGAGTGAGAAATGAAGCGATGTGTAATTGGATGAGTGTATCCATTTGTCGTTTCTTTTTCCTCATGCCTTTTTTTGTTATAAGAAAGCGCAATCATTGAAGACTTCGCCTCATAACACCAGGAGATGTAATGAGTTTTCTAGTTAAAGAAAGCGTTTTATGAAAGCGCGTTAATGATTCACGTATCAAATAAATAGCTTGTTGCACACTAAGTATATAAAAGGGGGTAAACGCCATGTTCAAAAAGCTTTTTGGCGTCTTACAAAAAGTTGGTAAAGCACTTATGCTACCGGTTGCGATTTTACCGGCAGCAGGTATTTTATTAGGCTTCGGTACAGCGTTTCAAAATGAAACATTATTAGACTTATTACCAGCCTTAAATGCAGATTGGTTCCAGCTCATTGCTCACGTAATGGCTAATGCCGGCGACATTATTTTTGGTAATTTACCGCTATTGTTTGCCGTTGGGGTAGCCGTTGGATTAGCTGGCGGTGATGGAGTAGCAGGAATTGCGGCCATTGTTGGTTATTTAATTATGAACGTAACAATGGGTACAGTAAAAGGGTTAGATACATTAGACGCAGTAGAATTTAGCAAGTTATTGAAGGAAAGCCCAGCATATGCAAGTGTACTAGGTATTCATACACTGCAAACGGGAGTATTCGGTGGTATTATCATCGGGGTACTTGCAGCTTCAATGTATAATCGATTCTTTAATATTGATTTACCAGCATATTTAGGTTTCTTTGCTGGAAAACGTTTTGTTCCAATTGTAACTGGAGTTTCAGCTATTATCGTAGGGTTAATTATGGTAGTAGTATGGCCAGTAATTCAAAGTGGTCTGAACACTTTCTCAACAAATATGATTGATTCAAACTTAACCTTATCAGCATTTATCTTTGGGTTAATTGAACGTTCATTAATTCCATTTGGGCTACATCATATTTTCTATTCACCTTTCTGGTTTGAATTTGGGCAATATGTAGATAAAGCAGGTAATGTGGTTCACGGGGATCAACGTATTTTCTTTGCACAATTAAAAGATGGCGTGCCTTTAACAGCAGGAACATTCCAAGTTGGTAAATTCCCGTTCATGATGTTCGGATTACCAGCAGCAGCTCTTGCAATTTATCACGAAGCTCGTCCTGAAAACAAAAAATATGTAGCTGGTATCATGGGTTCAGCTGCTTTAACATCTTTCTTAACGGGTATTACAGAGCCGCTTGAGTTCTCATTCTTATTCGTAGCGCCAATACTATTTGCAATTCACGCAGTATTTGCTGGTTTGTCGTTTATGGTTATGCAATTATTAAATGTTAAAATCGGTATGACGTTCTCTGGGGGAGTCATTGACTACATTCTATTCGGGGTTCTACAAAACCGTACAGCATGGTGGCTAGTTATTCCAGTAGGTTTAGTTCTAGCAGTTATCTACTACTTCGGTTTCCGCTTTGCAATCCGTAAATTTAACTTAAAAACACCGGGACGCGAAGATAAAGAAGAAGGTGCAGATGATGAGAAAGTAGAAGCAGCAGAGCTTCCAACAAATGTTTTAGCTGCACTTGGCGGTAGAGAAAATATTACACATTTAGATGCTTGTATTACGCGTTTACGTGTTTCAGTAGATGATGTGGGTCACGTTGATAAAGACCGCTTGAAAAAACTTGGAGCAGCTGGTGTTCTTGAAGTTGGTAACAATATTCAAGCTATTTTCGGTCCGAAATCTGACACGTTAAAAGGTCAAATTCAAGACATTATGAATGGCAAAACACCGGTTGTCACAAAAGAAGAGACAAAAACAATTGAAAAACCTGTTGCAACATCTGAAGTAGGAAGCGATAATGGTAATGATATTGTTTCACCGATTGAGGGAGAATTGGTACCTTTATCGGAAGTACCAGATCAGGTATTTTCACAAAAATTAATGGGTGACGGTTTTGCAATTATTCCGAAAACAGGCACAGTAGTTGCACCAGTGGACGGAAAAATAGTAAACTTATTCCCGACGAAACATGCTTTAGGTATTGAATCAACGACTGGACGTGAAATTTTAATTCACGTTGGTATTGATACAGTTAATTTAAAAGGCGAAGGTTTTGAAGCTTTAGTTGCCCAAGGCGATGAAGTGAAAAAAGGACAGCCTCTATTGAAAATTGATTTAGACTTTGTAAAAGAAAATGCGCCATCGACGATTACGCCGATCATTTTCACGAATTTACAAGCTGATGAAAAAATTGATATCTTAAAGCAGGGCCAAGTTTCTCAACAAGAAGCAAATATTATTAACATTTCAAAGTAAAAAGGAGATTGATTTAACATGGCACAAAAAACATTTACAGTAACAGCAGACTCAGGAATTCACGCACGTCCAGCAACAACTTTAGTACAAGCAGCAAGCAAATTTGATTCTGATATCAACTTAGAATTCAACGGTAAAACTGTAAACTTAAAATCAATCATGGGCGTTATGTCTTTAGGTATTCAAAAAGGCGCTACAATCACTATCTCTGCAGAAGGTTCTGACGAAGCAGATGCACTTGCTGCTCTTGAAGATACAATGAGCAAAGAAGGATTAGGCGAATAATGACAAAGGAAATTCAAGGCATTGCCGCTTCTAGCGGCATTGCTATTGCTAAAGCATTTCGTCTAGAAAATCCAGAATTAACCGTTGAAAAAAAATCAGTAACTGAAGTTGAAGCAGAAGTAGCACGTCTAGAAGCTGCGCTAGAAAAATCAAAATCAGAACTTGAAATTATTAGAGAGCACGCTCGTAAAGAACTTGGAGATGACAAAGCAGAAATCTTTGAAGCTCACTTATTAGTTCTAAGCGATCCTGAACTTATTAATCCAATTAAAGATAAAATTACGAATGAAAATGTAAACGCTGAACATGCACTTGATGAAGTAGCGGCAATGTTTATTAATATGTTTGAGTCAATGGACAATGAATATATGAAAGAACGTGCTGCTGATATCCGTGACGTAACAAAACGTGTATTAGCTCACCTTTTAGGTGTAAACGTTTCAAATCCAAGCTTAATCTCAGAAGAAGTTGTCATTATCGCAGAAGATTTAACGCCGTCTGATACAGCACAGTTAAATCGTAAGTTCGTAAAAGGATTTACAACAGATATTGGCGGACGTACTTCTCACTCAGCAATTATGGCGCGTTCAATGGAAATCCCAGCTGTTGTAGGTACAAAAACAGTTATGGAAGACATTCAAAACGGCGTATTAGTAATTGTTGATGGTTTAGATGGCGAAGTTATCGTTGATCCAAGCGAAGAAACAGTAAAAGCTTACGAGAAAAAAGCCGCTGAGTATGCAGAACAAAAAGCTGAGTGGGCTAAGCTTGTAAATGAAAAAACGGTTTCAGCTGATGATCATCACGTTGAACTTGCAGCTAACATTGGTACACCAGAAGATGTAAAAGGCGTATTAGAAAACGGCGGGGAGGGCGTTGGCCTTTATCGTACAGAATTCTTATATATGGGCCGCGAAGAGCTTCCGACAGAAGAAGAGCAGTTTACTTCTTATAAAACAGTTCTTGAACGTATGGAAGGCAAACCAGTGGTTGTTCGTACTCTTGATATTGGTGGAGACAAAGAGCTTCCTTATTTAAATCTACCAAAAGAAATGAACCCATTCTTAGGATTCCGTGCCATTCGCTTATGTCTAGAGATGCAAGACATGTTCCGTACACAGCTTCGTGCGCTTCTACGTGCAAGCGTATACGGTAATCTGAAAATTATGTTTCCTATGATCGCTACTGTTGATGAGTTCCGTCAAGCAAAAGCTATTCTTTTAGAAGAAAAAGCAAAACTTCAACAAGAAGGCGTACAAGTTTCGGAAGACATCGAAGTAGGGATGATGGTAGAGATTCCTTCTTCAGCGGTAATCGCAGATTTATTTGCTAAAGAAGTAGATTTCTTCTCTATCGGAACAAACGATTTAATTCAATACACGCTTGCTGCTGACCGCATGAATGAGCGCGTGTCTTATTTATACCAACCGTATAACCCAGCGATTCTTCGCTTAGTGAATATGGTAATCAAAGCGGCTCACAAAGAAGGTAAGTGGGTAGGCATGTGCGGAGAGATGGCAGGAGATGAGATTGCCATTCCAATTCTTTTAGGCTTAGGCTTAGATGAATTCTCAATGAGTGCAACATCTATTCTGAAAGCTCGTTCTCAAATCCGTCAATTATCAAAAGCTGATATCGAACCTCATTTAGATACAATTCTATCAATGTCTTCTACGGAAGAAGTTATTGAGTTCGTAAAATCAACTTTTCATATTGGATAATAAAAAGGTGTGATCATATATGATCACACCTTTTTTATCTTTTAAGCGAAAATAGTAGGCAGAAGCATATTCGCAAACAGCATTGTAAGAAGTGCTGCTACGATCATGCCAAGGCTAGAAAAAGTACCTTCAATTTTTCCAAATTCAAAAGCTCTTGCTGTACCTGTCCCATGAGAAGCTACGCCTAAAAGAAGACCTCTTGCTAGAGAAGAGTGCAGTGCGAGGAGCTTAATGAGTTTTGGAGCGACCATACATCCCACTACACCGGTTATAATCACAAACATAATGGTAATATTCGGATCTCCTCCTAGCGTCTGAGATACATTAACAGCAATAGGAATCGTCACCGATCTTGGAATCAAGCTATGAACCAGCGTTGATTGTAAATGAAACACTAATGCTAACAGCATGGAAGAAATCATGGCAGCAAACGTTCCGAGCCCTACGCTTAAGCTGATTTCAACACGATGTTTTTTGAGTAAATCAAAGTATTTAAACATAGGAACAGCAAAAGCAACGGTTGCTGGTCCAAGCATAAAGCTAATAGCACTGGCGCCTTGCTTATAATGATCATAAGAGCCATTCGTTACTAATAAGATGCCAATTAAAAGAATGGGGGCTAGTAAAATAGGGGAAACTAGCATAGACTTATATTTTTTATAGAGCACTTTTGTGCCGACATAAACGAGCAGTGTAAGCGGAAGAGCAATCCATGTGAGTAATGTCATTTTAGCGAACCTTCCTTTCTTCTTGAAATATGTTCTGCAATGATTCCCGTTACAGACATCACAATAATCGTACTGATTGTGATAATAATCACAATCTGGATTCCAAAATGCATCAATACATCTCCATAATTGATGAGTCCAACGACGGCTGGTATGAAAAATAATAATAGTTCTCCCACTAACAGTGTTCCACCTTGTTCAACCCAGCTTAATTTAATTACTTTAAAGTACAGTAAGAAAAACAGTAAGAAAAATCCGATGATACTACCTGGCACTGGGAGGTCAAACCACTGTGAAATACTTTCTCCTATTAAAAACAGAGCCGTTAGTAATAAAATCTGTAAAATCACCATAATCAGTTTCATGATTAGCCTCCTTTATTTATGTTTTTATTCATTCATTCCTAGTTTGTTGAGACAATAATGGAGTCGTCTATGCTGAAAAGACGACTCCATCATGGGAAAAGAGAAACTATTTGGATTTTGCAAATGGGGATACAACTTAAGTAAATGAATGCTACACACTTATCTTACAAAAAAACGACTATAATATGAAATATATAATAACTATGATAACTATTCTTTTTAGTTATAGTCGCAAGAAATCTCTTTACAAATGCGTTGGTAACCTTTTCAAAAAAGCGTTTGTGAAATATAAGGTGTAATTATTTAATAAAAGGCAATCAAAAAAAGAAATTGTGACATGCCTACATCCATTCAATCTAAAGACGAACCAATGGGATAAATGATTTAGTATGAATGACTTGTTACACCGCCATGAAAAAAATCCGAACGAGTTTGATTCTTGATGGAGAATCAGGCTCGTTCGGATTTTTAATTAAACTACTTTTGTCTTAGCTTTGTTAAACTGTACTTTTAATATAATCAATAAAAGCCTGCGTAGCATAAGAGATATATCGATCTTTTTTAACAATTAAAGCAATTTCCCATGGAATAGCATTCTCGAGATTAATTACTTTCATATGCTCCAAATCAAGCTTTTCACATAGTGAATAAGGGAAAAGAGCAATGCCGAGATTAGCAGCTACCAGCTCTCCAATGAAGTCCCACTGAGAGCTTTTAAAAGCAATATTAGGCGTAAATCCATTTTTTAAACATTCGTTATAGACCATTTCATGCATGGTGAAGTCTTCATGAAAGGAAATAAGCGTTTCGTCTTTTAACTCTTTTAATGAAATCGTAGAATGCTGAGCCAACGGATGAGATTTATGCACAACAAGCTGCAGCGTTTCTCGAGCTAAAGGAGTCGTAAAGAACATATTTTCATCAACTGGAAGTAAAACTACCCCCACGTCCACTTCTCCTTGTTCCACAAACTTTTGCATTCTTTTAGCGCCATATTCCACTAATTGAATATCAATCTCAGGGTATTGCTCTCGAAATGCTTTAATAATAGTAGGAAAAAACAATGTACCAATAATAGGGGGAATGCCTATTTTGATGGTTCCTCTTTTTAAATGCATTAAATCATAGAGGGAATCCGATAAATCTCGGAGAGAAGATAAAATGCTTTCAGCTTGCTCGTACACAATTATTCCTGCATCGGTAAGCTGCACTTGTTTGCCAGCGCGATCAAACAAAGGTGTGCCGAGCTCTTCTTCTAATGATTTAACCATTTTACTGAGAGAAGGTTGAGAAATATGCAGCGCTTCAGAAGCTCTTGTGAAATTTTTATGTTTAGCCACTTCTGTTAAGTAATGCAAATGGCGAACATCCATTTTGTATACCTCCGTGTTCATACATGCTAATTAATAAGATACACACATTCTACCACATTCACGATCAGCTCTATACCTTTCTGTCCTATCCAATAAAATGATCAGTAGAAGGGGGAGTGAATACAAAAGAAATTGCCAACAATATATATTTACACATTGTTTATTTTAGAAGTATAATATATAAATCAGTAGAACGGTTACATATCGATCACAGAATCAATCAATAAGGTGGTTAGAACGGTTGAGTAAAGCAGATGAAATAAGAGATATCGTTTATATTAATGGCCATGTAAATAAAAAATGCTTTATTACATATGGAATTGAATTTAAAGAGTTTTATCATTCCCTTCCTACGCCGCTTGCAAATATATTATTGTTAAAGCACGGTTTTGAAGACAGTGATTACCATTACCAAACCCATATGGACTATGTAGAAGAAGAACAAATTCATCTTTTAGCAGAGGATGATGTTTATGATTATGGCGATTTTTGTTGGATTGATTTTGAGGATATATCTTCGTTGGATTTGTTAGAACCTCAAGATATTGCAGCGCTGCTGTATTTAGGTCATTTAAAAAAACCGCTCAATTCGCCATTTAATAATAAACTCGGTAACCAATTTGTTTATTTAGCTCACGATGATGGATTTTATAACAAAATCTATTTTCGAGACGTGTATGATATGAAGCACATTTTAAGTCGAATCATTCCGTTAAAAATGTCAGCAATTAAGCAAAAAAGATTTGTATTTAGAAGGAAGAAGTTAGAATATCCGATTTTGCCGCTCGTGTTAGCAAATACGCTTCTTACTTTAACGAATGACGGTTTGTTTATTGATTTTGAACATATGGTTCAATCCCGTAAAGATATTAAAATTCCTTTGTATACAATCGGTGATTTTGACGATATGAATGAAATGTATAATGATCGGTTTGAGCACAAAGAGATGAGTAAATTGCAGGCGCATCTTGTTCTGACTCATAAAGAACTGGAGTGGAGCATTGAAGAAGTTCAATAATCTAAAAAGAAGTTGAGACATAACGCAATGAATCCAATCAACTGCTAGAAGGAACGAGACAGATAAAACTATATTCACCATCACAAAAAAACGAACCACTAATCAAACATGTTGATTAATGGTTCGTTTTTCACTTGGGCTAAAATGCTTTTGTCCCAGCCTCTTTTTGAATAGACGTATAAAATGGATTTTTCCATTCCATTAGTACGGCGTAGTTGTGTGAATCTTTATCTTCAATATAGTTTGCTGCGAGGCCAATAGGCGTTCTGCCACAACGCATCAAAAAGGTCATAACGGGGTCGTAGAGAGTTCCGGCTGATACAAGGAAGACACTGGTGCGTATCCAGGGATGCGGCACCCGCCGAGCAGCCTTTCTAACTTGTAATGAATCACCACTTCATATAAAGACTGCAAAAGCAGCTTCCCAAGCCCCATTGATCGATGCGAAGGAGTGACGCACACGTCCACTACATAAAGCGTATTACCAGAAGGGTCGTGCGTATGAATATATCCGCTTCCTGTTACTTCATCCCATGTGTGAGCCGCATTTCCTTCCACTGAAACAATCGCGCTTGTGATAGATCCGCATATTGTCCCGTCTATCTCCACGCATAGCGCTCCATCCGGAAAAAGGGAAACATGGTTATTTAACTGATCTTTACTCCATAATAATTCAGAAGGGAAAGGAGGGGGAAAACTTTCTTCTTGAATCCGAATCAACTCATCAAAATCATTCGATGTATATGATCGTACCGTACATATTACAGGCTTATTTTGATGAAAGACAAAGCATTGCTTTTTATACACTGCTTTTTTGCCTCCTTTAAGAAATAATTTTCAGATAATTATACCATATGGAAAAAAGAAATTATTTCATATTTATTGAAGAATTTGACGAGAACGTGATAAAGTTAAAAAGATTCGAACTATTAGATGAGGTGAAAGAAATGGATGTTGAATTAAAAGGAAAAACAGCGCTTGTATTTGCAGCCAGCCAAGGGCTTGGCAAAGCGATTGCTGCTAGACTCGCAGAAGAAGGCGCAAACGTTATGATTGCAAGTCGTTCAGAAGAGAAACTAGCCCAAGTAGCAGAAGAGATTTCATACCTTGGAAGCGGACAAGTGTTACATAAAACGGCAGACGTTACAAAAACAGAGGACATTCAAGATGTTATTCAATATACAGTAGATACGTTTGGAACTATTGATATTTTAATTAATAATACAGGAGGTCCTAAAGCTGGGAATTTCCTTTCGTTAACAGATGATGATTGGAAGCAGGCATTTGAGTTAAATCTCCTCAGCTATATTCGTATTATTCGTGAGGTAGTGCCCTTTATGAAAAAGAGCGGAGGACGTATTGTCAATATTGCTTCTTCTTCCATTAAAGAGCCAATTGCTGGACTTATTCTGTCAAATACCTTCCGTACAGGAATCGTGGGACTTACGAAAACACTTGCTTCAGAACTAGCAGAGGACGGTATCTTAATTAACACAGTTGCGCCAGGAAGAATTGCAACAGACCGAGTGAAAGAGCTAGATACCATTCGTGCTGAAAAAATGGGAGTAGACGTTTTAGAAGTTGAAGAAGAGATGAGAAACCAAATTCCTCTTAAGCGCTACGGTCAGCCTGAAGAGTTTGCTAAAGCCGTTGCTTTCTTTGTCTCGGGAGCGAATTCATATATGACAGGCCAGTCGTTTCTAATCGACGGAGGCATGGTGAAATCCATTTAGTTACATAGAAAAACCCTGCAGCTGCAGGGTTTTTTGTTAAATCCAAGTTGTAACTTGATCTAATGGTAAACGATCGCTAGCATGTGCTTCTTTAGCTGCTTTTCCAACTGAAATAAGCATAACTGGAATGTATCGATCCTCAATTTTAAACTCTTCTACAAATTTTTGTGCGTTAAATCCGCCCATTGAACATGTGTCATATCCTTTTGCTTTTGCTGCAAGCATGAATGTCATAGATGCAAGCGAAGCATTTGTAAACGCGGCATCGCGGGCGAAAGCACCGTTTTTATAAGCGCCGTTAATTTGTCCTGACAAAATGTTTTTTACGTCTTCTGTCATGTGACCTGCTTCGACTAGTGGGTTGTACACGTCATCTACATTTTTATTGGCTTCTAAATCACCTAACACAGCTACTACAGCGCCTGCTTCTGTAATTTGTTTTTGGTTGTAAGCAATTGGAAGTAGACGTTCTTTCGCATCTTGGTCTGTAATAACAACGAAATGCCAGTGCTGTAAGTTCCAAGCTGATGGTGACTTCACTGTTGCTTCTAAAAGTTCCGTTAATTCTTCTTTGCTTAATTTAGCTGAAGAGTCATATTCTCGAATCGATGTACGTTCATTTACCACATCAAAAAAATCTTTTGTCATAATAAAAACCTCCGTTAAAAGTATGTATTTCTTTAGTGAATCGATGCACATTTTATAATGATACACTATTGAAGTCAATTTATATGCTTCTAGTATACCCGCTCTTATGTGCTATCACTCACAAAAAAATGCATACACTTCTTACCATCGGTTTAACGTGATTGACGAGATGTAAGATAAGCTTCAATTCGATCACAGGCTTCACGCAGCGTGTTCATGGAATACGCATACGACAGGCGTACATATCCTTCACCGTGGGAAGAAAAAGCGCTGCCGGGTACTAGTGCAACACCCGCTTCTTTGACTAACTCCAGGGCAAAATCAAATGAATTACTGTGGAAGTTCTGGATAGAAGGGAAGATATAAAAAGCACCAGTCGGCTTTTCTACGTCAAATCCCATGTTTACTAGTCGGTCATACACATAATTCAGTCTTTGTTCGTATTCTTTTTTCATATCCACCGCATCGTTTTTACCTGCTGTCAGTGCCTCGAGTGCAGCTGCTTGAGAGACAGAAGAAGCACAGCTCACGTTGTATTGATGAACTTTTAAAATATGTTTGGCTAAATAAGAAGGAGCAAATAAAAGACCAATTCGCCAGCCCGTCATGGAGTGAGACTTTGATACTCCGTTAATAACAATTGTTTTCTCTCTCATAGATGAAATGGAGGCAATGGACTGATGTTTTTTATCAAAAACGAGCTCGCTGTATATCTCATCAGATAGTACAAAAATATTTTTATCGCTTAAAAGAGCGGAAATTTCTTCTAATTCTTGCTGTGACAACGTCACGCCTGTAGGATTAGACGGATAAGGTAAGATGACGCATCTTGTTTTAGAGGTCAAATGTTGTTCGATTAAATCCGCAGTTAGTCGAAATCCTGTTTCGGTTGTATCAATATGTACAGGTTTAGCGCCGTTTAACCGGATAAGCGGTTCGTATCCTGGATAAACAGGTCCAGGCAAAATAACTTCGGAATCTTCTTCTAAAATGGTGCGAAGAGCAATATCAATTGCTTGACTAGCTCCAATGGTCACAATCACTTCATCTGCTGGGTTATAGTGCAAGTCATATTTTTCTTTGACAAATTGAGCTGCTGCCTCGCGCAGTTCGATTGTTCCAGCATTGTGGGTATAAGAAGTTTGGTTACCATCAATTGCAGATTTTGCCGCTTCTTTTACATGCTGTGGTGTTAAGAAGTCAGGTTGTCCAATTGTGAGGGATAAAACATCTTGGTATTGTGAGACCATATTATAAAATGTACGTATTCCTGATAGTTCAATTTCTTTGACACGTTTATTGATTAAGTGCTCCATGGTTTCAAATCCTTCCGCGTATTTTCAACTCATTTTATCACAATGAAAATAGGTAAAAAACCACTATTTGCGCATTTTGCAAATAGTGGTTTTAAGTTAGGTGTTATATAGCTTATTATAAGCAGTTGTTAGTTCATAAAATTGTTCTTCATCTCTGTTATCTAACGCATCGTCGATAAGAGATTTCAAATGCTGTTTATTAAAGTTTGTACTCATAGCCGTTAAAATACGATCAGCTTCTTTTGCGTAATAGTGTTGGTAAGGTGTGTACTGAGATGAGTGAGGATAGTGATTCATATTTTTTCGATAAGAACTCATAACATAAACCTCCTTTTTTAAAATAAAACGCAGCTTCTATTACTTGAAATGTACCCTTTCTATATAGTTGTTAACCCTGTTTTTAACTGCGAATGTGCTAAGGTATGTGTTAGGAAATCAGAGGTTCCTTGCTTCACGTTCAATTCTAGATTCAAAAAAATAAGTGCATAAAAAGACCTGCATATATATGCAGGTCTTGTATATTAGTCAGTGTGTATTTGGCCTTCACGCCAATAAACGGGGGAAACGTAGCCAAAATCAACTTCATGATCGTCCAATGTGACAACGCAGTGATCAGAGCCTTCTTGTTCTTTAATATCTTGATATACAGCTTCTTCTACGTTTTCAATAATGGTCATTTCATTATCGTCATTAAAAAGAATGACGGAGCCTTTCATATTACGAACACCTTCTTTTAAGATTATTCATTCACTTTGTGTAGTATAAACCGTTTTGGCTGTAGAGTCCACAGCTATCTTCGATTTCTTGTTAAAAATTTGTGAACAGGCTTTTAGGAATGAATAAGAAACCCTCTAAATAGAAGAGTAACCGACTTGTCTATTCTTTCTTGAAGGGTAGCAGAGTCGGGTTGGTTAGTACACCAGTAGAGAAGGGTGCCAAAAAAATTAAGTATAGCAATAGAAGCCATTTCTTCGGCAGGGATATCGACTATAAGTTCACCTCGGTCTTGTCCTGTTTGAAAAACTTTTGTAAAATGAGCGCGCATTTTTTCAATTTGAAGAATTTCAGATTGTTGAAAGGAACTGTTGGTAATAGCAATATGAAACCAAGAACGGATTAGGTGAGGGTTCGCTTCTTCGTTTGATTGTGCTAGTAATAAAAACAGTTGTTTGACAATGGCAGCAGTTGATTCTTCGGTTTGAAGGAGCTGTTCTAATTTATAGGAGATACGGTTTGTGAAATTAATTCCAAGGTAGTGAAGAACTTCTTCTTTTGTTTTGAAGTAATTAAAAAATGTTCCCTTTGCTACACCCGCTTCATGCGTAATTTGAGACACAGTCGTTTTTTGATATCCCTGCTGTTGGAATAAAGAGATAGCTGCTTTTTGGATGCGTTTTTTTGTTTCTTCTTTTTGTAATCCTCTGTTCATAAATTACACCTCATTTGAATAGGAGTGGTCGTTTGACTCAAGTTCATAAGCTAGTATAGAGAAGTAAAGTAGAGCAAGTAAAAAACTGAGCAGAGGATAAGACGAAAGGGATCAACGCTCATGTTTTTATATAGTATATAATATTCTGTTAATTCGTAAAACAATATTTTATGTATATGTTTTAGGGAAAAAGGATAATAAAATAAGAAAATTTTTCTTTACGGATATAAGAGGCGGTCACTATAATAGGAAATATGGACTATTAGATAAGCGGGTGAGATGAGAGGAGTAAGTGATATGAATCAAGATAAAGGAATACTGTTAGAAAGTGGTACAAACGAACTGGAAATTGTCGAATTTGAGATAGGAAATGTTTTATTTGGCATCAATGTAGTAAAAGTTAGAGAGATTATTAATCCTGTATCTATTACACCTGTTCCAAATGCGCATTCTTACATAGAAGGTATTATAGAGCTAAGAGGAGAAGTTCTTCCTGTCGTTGACATAGCAAAAGCGTTAAAAATGGAACCTTCAAATACGCCGGAAAAAGATAAGTTAATCGTCACAGAGTTCAATCAGCAAAAAATAGTCTTTCACACACACGCAGTAACGCAAATTCACCGTATTTCTTGGAAAGAAATTGAGAAGCCTTCAGATTTGTATCAAGGTTTGGAAACGCAGATTACTGGAGTGGTAAAATTAAACGGGCAAATGCTTCTGCTGTTAGACTTCGAAAAGTTGATTTCTGATGTGAACCCTGATGCGGGTATTAATCAGTCGAAAATAAAAAAGCTAGGGGCTAGAGAACGTTCTAATAAAAAGATTGTCGTGGCTGAAGACTCGCCGCTGCTGCGCCGAATGATTGAAGATACTCTTGCACAAGCAGGTTATGAGAACACGGAATTTTTCGAGAACGGTGAGGAAGCATGGAACTATCTAAGCTCGGTGATCGATGAAGGAGTGGAAATCAGTGATCAAGTCCAGCTGCTTATTACAGATATAGAAATGCCGCAAATGGATGGACATCATTTAACTAAAAAAGTGAAAGAAAATCCTCAGCTTTCTATCCTTCCAGTTATTATTTTCTCTTCTCTTATCACAGAAGATTTACGTCACAAGGGAAAAATGGTAGGAGCGGAAGGACAAGTAAGTAAGCCTGAAATCGGAGAGCTTGTTGAGTTGATTGATCTCTATATTTTGTAGGAAGACAAAAAAGTGCCTGAAAGCAGATTGCTCCACTTCAGGCACTTTTTTTAAAAATAACTTTTACCCAGCGGTTTAAACACAGGTGCTTGCCGTTTTCTTGGAGTCGAAACAGGGCTTTTAGCCGGCTGTACGAGATGACCCGTATATTTAGATAATAAGCGCTTCGCATAAGATAATGACATAGTCGTTTTGGGATTTCGATACTGATGGTTTAAATGGCCGAGGTGTGATAACTCTTTGAAGTCTTCTTTCTTTGGAGGCATATGGAAAAAGTAGTCTCCAACTGATACAAGTACATCTGATTTTTGTTGACTTTTACCAGGGTTTGGCGAAAAGTGAAGTCCTTCTTTTTTTGCTTTTCCTTCTAAAATTAGTTGATCTAATGCAATTTTCTTTAACGTATATAACTGCTTAGGATCAGGAGCAGCTTTTGCGTGACGATTTACAGTGAAAATAGCTTGTGCAATCTCAGATACAGACGGGGTCAAAGAGCCTTGTCCATTTGCTTGAGACATACGTTCACTCCCTTTCTATCATATCAGCTGTTCAACCTATAAGGTGAAAGCTGATACGTTCATTATAGCGTGTCTTGTCCCATTTGAAAATAATTACACGAAGAAGTATTTTGGTAATTAATGAAATTTCCTATGTATAGGGTTTGTTTTGTTACGCTTCCTTATACAAGTAAAGTGGAACAGCACGCCATACTTTCTATTTAAAAAAAATGCTGCTCGCACAGTTACACAATCATTAATTAGTAAATCCTGAACTATTGAGCCATTCGTCGAGAAGGGCGAATATAAACACCAGTACCATTTGGCACAATTTGAGCTAGCTCATTTACTTGGGCATTATACATGCGAATGCATCCTTTGGATACGGCTTTTCCAATAGAACTTGGATTATCTGTTCCGTGAATGCCATATGACTTTTTAGACAAGCTTAGCCACATTGTACCAAAAGGCCCCCCGGGGTTTGGTTCCCGGTTAACGATAACAAAGTCTCCAGTAGGGGTTGCGCTCAGCATTTTTCCTGCTGCAATGGGATAGACTTTTTGTATGATATTATTTCTTCGTAACTCAAGCTGTTTTTCAGCAATAAACACGTGGATCGTGTAAGGAATGAGCTCTTTATCGGGGAGGTTTGGAATGATGATTACTTGCCCAGGCTTCAGCGCATGATGGCTTACAAAAGGATTAGCCATCCACAGGTCTTCAACCGGAATCCGGTAGTCACCTGAAACGCTTTGCCAGGTTTCACCGCGCTTTACTATATATCTCATTAACTTCGCTCCTTTGATATATGACTATGCTGTAACAGTATACGATTGAAAAAAGTAAAAGTGACTTTTTAAAGTTATTTTGAAAAAGGTGTTGAAATTACATTGACTTATAAGCATGGACTGATTGATATAGGTTCAAATACGATACGCCTTGTTATTTATGAATACAAAAAAGGCAGAGGGTTTAAGCAAATTGAAAACGTGAAAGTAGCTGCACGGATTCGAAATTATTTAGATAAAGAAGGAGTGTTAACGGCTAAAGGAATACATACCTTGCTTGATACGCTTAAAACGTTTGGAGTTATTACCAAGCATTATCAGCTGCTGCGCGTTACCTGTGTGGCCACAGCTACCATCCGTCAAGCGACTAATGCAAAAGAAGTTCTAGCCCTTGTAAAAAAAGAAACGGGCTTTTCTATTCAACTATTGTCTGAATATGAAGAAGCGTATTACGGCTTTGTTGCAGTTATTCATTCCACTTCGATCGAAGAAGCCATTACAATTGACATTGGCGGGGGAAGTACGGAAGTTACGTATTTTCGCAATCGAGAGTTAGTGCAGTACCACAGCTTTCCATTCGGTGCCTTATCTCTACGTCTGCAGTTCGTCAAAGGCAATATTCCCACTGCAGAAGAAAAAGCGAAAATCCGGGATTTCGTGATCCGGCATTTCCATGCTGTCCCTTGGCTTTTAAATCGTCATGTGCCGATTGTAGCAATTGGAGGAAGTGCAAGAAGTATGGTGCAACTGCATCAAGGTTTTATCCACTATCCTCTCGCGGGGCTGCATCAATATGAAATGAATTTAGCTGATATATTGCATGTGAAATCTGCTATAGGCTCATTGTCTTATCACAATCTTCAAAAGCTAGACCGCTTGTCAAACGATCGTGCAGATACAATTTTGCTAGCGATTGAAGTATTTCAATCAGTATATGAAACAGTGAACGCGACTCGCTTCATCCTAAGCCGCAAAGGCTTGAGAGAAGGGCTGTTATTTAAAGAAGCATCTGATGCTAATATCCAGCCAATGTACCCCGATGTCATACAGCAAAGTTTTCAAGAAATAATGGAAGAGTTTGAAGTAAGTAAAGATTACGTCAAACAGCTTACGCGCACAGCTAGTATGATGTTTCAGCATCTTAGGGAGCAGGGACCGGTTGAGTTAAAAGAGGATGACTTAGCGCTTCTTATAAAAGCTGCGCAAGTGTATGATATAGGAAAGTATATTGATGCAGAATCAAGCAGCCAGCATACGTTTTATGTGCTTGCTAATCGTACAATAGATGGAATTTCACATAGAGAACGTTTAAAGCTGGCACTTGTTTCTTCATATAAAGGGAAGTCTTCTTTTAGGCAATATGTTTCTCCTTTTAAAAAGTGGTTAACAAAAGACGAACAAAAAAAAGTTCAGCTGCTCGGTGCACTTTTAAAAATAGCTGATGGCTTACATGCAACAAAGCGAAATGTTGTTCAACATATTGATGTGAAAAGCGATGAAAACACAGTGACGATTAAACTATTATGTACAAAAACCTTTCTTCCTGAACAATATCAGGCTGAAAAACAGAAAAAGCATCTAGAAAAAGTAGTAAAAAAAAATATTGTTCTTGAATTTACTAAGCTTTAGAATAACGCTGGATCGGTTAGAATATTCAGTATAGCTAACTAGATTAAATTCATTATCCTGGAAGGTGAGGCTAATGTTAGAAAGTAATCGCACTTATAAGCAAACCATACAAGTGGCTGATTCAGCTTATTACAATAATCGTGAATTGAGCTGGCTGGCCTTTAACAAGCGGGTGCTGGAAGAAGCTGTAGATACGAAAAACCCTTTGCTTGAGCGATTTAAATTTCTAGGGATTTTCAGTTCGAATCTGGATGAGTTTTTTATGATTCGGGTAGCGGGGTTAAAAGATCAGGTGAAGGCTGGATTTAACAAACCCGAAAACAAAGCAGGCTTAACTCCTACACAGCAGTTATTCTCTATCTCCAAACAAAACCACGAGCTTGTCAAGCAGCGGTATAATACGTATATTCACACACTTCTTCCCGAATTACAGAAATACGGTGTGGAAATCATTTCGGTTGAAAAGCTGGAGAAATCAAATCTAGATAAGCTTGAACAGTATTTTGACGAGCAAATCTTTCCCGTATTAACTCCTATGGCTATTGATACATACCGGCCGTTTCCTATGTTGATGAATAAAAGCTTGAACTTAGCAGTTGTCCTTTCAGAAAAGTTAAATGATGAGCAGCAAATTGCCGAGATAAAAGGAAGACTAGCCATCGTTCAAGTACCTTCGATGCTAACGCGCTATATTGAAATAGCTACGTCAGATTCTACCCGTCTATTTGTATTGCTAGAGGATGTGATTGCCTATTTTATTAAAAAGTTGTTTAAGGGATACTGCGTTTCTTCCGTTTCTCAATTTCGAATTACCCGCAACGCAGATATGACTATTCACGAAGAAGACGCTCAAGATTTATTAAAAGAGATTGAAGAAGAGTTGCAGAAGCGAAAATGGGGAGCGGCTGTTCGGCTTGAGATTAAGAGTCCATACGATCAGGGTGTACTAGCGTATTTAAAGTCAGTCCTTGAAATTGACGATGAAGATGTGTATGAGATCAAAGAACAGTTGGATTTAACCAGTTTGTTTTCGTTTTATAGATTACTTAAATCTACCCATGAAGAGCTCGCTGAAAAAGCCTTTATTCCTAAGATTACAACACAGTTACACCCGGATCAAAATGTTTTCGATCAAATGATTC
Organism: Priestia sp. USM5; assembly: GCF_058323215.1. NCBI lineage: Bacteria > Bacillati > Bacillota > Bacilli > Caryophanales > Bacillaceae > Priestia > Priestia sp. USM5. Next base: position 3,299,362 of record NZ_JBSGKN010000001.1, on the reverse strand, counting down.
AAAGAGACATTTTGCTTCACCATCCTTATGAATCGTTTAAGCCGGTGCTTGACTTTGTTAACTGTGCAGCAGACGATGAAAATGTGCTTGCTATTAAGCAAACGTTATATAGGGTAAGTGGAGATTCTCCCGTTATTAAAGCATTAAAACGAGCGGCTGCAAAAGGTAAACAAGTGACGGTACTAGTTGAACTAAAAGCAAGGTTTGATGAAGAGAATAATGTGCAATGGGCTAAAGAGTTAGAGCGGGCAGGATGCCACGTGATATATGGAATGACGCATTTAAAAACGCATGGTAAAATTACGCTCGTGGTGAGAAGAGAAGGAGAGCATATTAAGCGATTTGTTCATCTTGGTACTGGGAATTACAACGATGCGACGGCAAAGATCTATACGGATATAAGTCTTTTTACTGTCAACCAAAACATCGGGATAGATGCGGCCAATTTTTTTAATTACTTAAGTGGCTATACGCAAAAACCAGTATATCATCATTTATCCGTTGCACCATTTGATATAAGAAACGATTTTTTGCATCTCATTGATCAGGAAATACAGTATCACAGACGGTATGGCAATGGAAGAATCATTGGGAAAATGAACTCATTGACGGATAAAATTTTAATTATGAAGCTATATGAAGCTTCTATAGCGGGTGTGACAATCGAACTCATTGTTAGAGGAGCGTGCTGCTTGCGCCCTCAAATTCAAGGCGTTAGCGAGAATATAAGAGTAAGAAGCATTGTGGGACGATTTTTAGAACATAGCCGAATTTATTATTTTCATCATAATAAACAGGAAAAGTTTTTCTTTTCATCTGCAGATATGATGACAAGAAATATGGTGAAACGAGTAGAAATTTTATTTCCTGTCTTGGATACACATTTGAAAAAAAAAGTGTGGAAGTGGCTTGAAGTTATGCTTGCTGATAATGTAAAAGCACGAGAACAAGATCAAGAAGGGAATTATCATTACGTCATAAAAAAAGAACATGAGCTCTCTATCAATAGTCAAGAGATCTTTTGTCAATATGCTCTTTGCGACGATCAAGAATAATACAAAAAAAGCCGAGTGCTCGGCTTTTTAGTCATGTTATTATCTAGGAATGGGACCACCAGGACCGTATCCAGGTCCGTAGTATGTGTTATAAACAGGAGCACCGCCTCCATAACCGGCACCAGGGTAGCCTCCTCCAGAAAATCCAACGCCTCCAAAGCCGGCACCAGGGTAGCCTCCTCCAGGAAATCCACCGCCGTAAAACGGAACGGGATAAGGATAAGGTGGTGGACAGCACCCAGGTCTGCCTCCAAAGCCGCCAACAGCTAGTCCGCCAAGCAGCCCACCAGCTAAGCCAGCAACAAAAGGAAATCCAAAAAAGCGCTCGTCACCATTTGGAATATTACGATATCCTGTATAGGGATATTGATAGTACATAATTTAACCTCCTTGTCAGTTGTCTTTGTAGTGTATGGCTGAACGGAAGTTTTTGAGCCTGGTTTATTTCTTTAAGACTAGAATTAGGCGGTCATGATCAGCTAAAAAAAGACAAAAAAACATAAAAACGCCCTGTAAGGGCGTTTTTATGTTGATTGCAAGGTGAAAAGCGTAATTTCAGGCGTAGCTAAAAAACGAAAAGGAATGCGCGTGGTTCCTAAGCCTCTATTCACATAAAGCTTCATTTTAGAATCTCCAACTTCGTACATTCCTTCAGGGTAAACCGTCCCAAAGGGCGGTGTAATCAAAGGACCGTAAAAAGGAATTTGAATTTGGCCTCCATGACTGTGGCCGGAGAGCTGAAGATCCACTGGAAAAGGAGCTGCTTTGACAGCAACGTCAGGTTCATGAATCATAGCAATAGAAAAGATATCCGGCTGTAATTGTCCTAGCGTTCCCTCATATTGTGGATTCCCAAGCATAATATCATCGAGTCCACAAATATGAATGTAGCTTTTATCGGGCATGGAAACCGTGTCAACTTCATTTACTAGAAGTCTAAATCCTGCGTCTTCAATGGCTTGTTTGTAGATATTTGTTCCATACCCTCCATGATCATGGTTTCCATATATTGCGTATTTTCCAAGAGGAGCCTGAAGCCTCTGTAAAATCGGGGGAATTCTTTCTGGATGCGGGTATTCATTAGGTACATCCATTAAATCTCCAGTAAATAATATAATAGTAGGCTTCAAATTATTTATGGTTACCATAAGCTGTTCAAGTTGTAATAAATCATAAGAGAGTCCAAGGTGAATATCACTAAATTGTAAAATTTTTATTCCGTTAAAGCTTTTCGGAATGTTTTTAGAAGTAATTGTATGACGAACAATTTGCAGACGTCTAGGCTCAATATATTTGGCATATGTATACCCAAAAGACGTGGTGAGCAAAGACCCTAACGAAATAGACGCTAGTCCTTTCAAAAAAGATCGTCTTGTATACGTCTTTTTCATGCAAAATCAACCTATTCCTTATAGTTTTCAAGTTTTCATTATAGCATTGTTTTTTTTATCATCACAACGAGAAGTCTGCTTTTAAGTTAAATAGATAAAAGTTTCACTTTATTCAGAAAAAATAGTAAAATAATAGTTGTAAAACACTTATGTTTTGGGGAGGAAGATAAATTGAAGAACAAGGTCGTAATTGTTACTGGCGGTTCAAGTGGAATGGGAAAACATATGGCGAAGCGATTTGCAGAACAAGGTGCTCATGTGGTAATCACAGGTAGGTCAGCCGATCGATTACAAGAGACAGAAAAGGAAATTAAAACGTTTGATGGACAGGTACTTTCCGTGGTGATGGATGTACGCAATCCAGAAGATGTGGAACGAATGGTTCAAGAAACAGACAAGGCATTTGGACAAATTGATTTTTTAGTTAATAATGCTGCAGGGAATTTTATATGTGCAGCTGAAGACTTATCCGTTAACGGATGGAACAGCGTAATTAATATTGTATTAAATGGTACATTTTATTGCAGTTCCGCAGTAGGGAAATATTGGATCGATAAAGGTACAAAAGGAGCCATTACAAACATTGTGGCTACATATGCGTGGAACGCAGGAGCAGGTGTTATTCATTCAGCTTGTGCCAAGTCAGGAGTTTTAACCATGACGCGCACGCTCGCAGTAGAGTGGGGAAAGAAATACGGTATACGGGTGAATGCGATTGCGCCGGGGCCGATCGAGCGAACAGGAGGAGCCGATAAGTTATTTGAGTCAGAAAAAATGAAAGCGTGTACATTGAATTCTGTACCATTAGGACGCCTTGGAACTCCTGAGGAAATAGCAGGATTAGCTAGTTTCTTATTCTCCGATGAAGCATCTTATATCAATGGGGAATGCATCACAATGGACGGGGGACAGTGGCTAAATCAGCATCCTTTTTAAGGTTGGATACGCACTAAAAAGTACAAAGCAAACCTAGAAGGACTAGCAAAATTATGCTATTCGTATTATACTAACGTAAAGTGAACAAGGAGAGGGGAGAGTTGAGTGGACCCGTTAGATGTATTAACAAACATAGAGAAAACTCTTCCGTATTATCAAGCAATTTTTAGTGCAGATGGACACAGAGTAATTGGCTATGAAGTGTTGGCGAGGTTTCAAAATGAAGGGGAAATTGAAAGTCTCGGCCCATTCTTTCATGATGATGCGATTCCGGATGAATATCGCATAGAAGTTGATTATGCTGTTTTAACACAAGCGCTCGAGCATATGTTGACCCAGGAAGAACAATTTTTAATTTTTATTAATCAGAACCCTAATTTATTAATGAACGATCATGGAGAATCCTTGCTAGAATTATTGCAACTTTTCGAAAATAAAGGATTATCGCTTGATCGAATTGTTCTCGAAATTACAGAACACAATTTTAGTGGAGATTTGGAATCGCTTCAACACTTACTAAAGTATTATCAAACATATGGTATTAAGATTGCAATTGATAATATAGGAAAAGAAAGTAGTAATCTAGACAGAATTGGGTTGCTGTCACCAGATATCTTAAAAGTAGATTTACATATTCTAAGACAAACGGACATGGCGCAGTCGTATCAAGACGTATTGTATTCTTTATCTCTTTTAGCAAGAAAAATGGGTGCTACGCTTCTATATGAAGATATAGAAGCCTCCTATCAGCTGCAGTATGCATGGAGAAACGGAGGCAGATATTTTCAAGGTTATTATTTACATAAGCCGGCTGCTGAACTTGTCGATCCGAACATCTTAAAGGATAAACTAAAGGAACGTTTCGAAATGTATATCGCTCATGAAAAGAAAAAGCTGCTTGCTGTTTACCAGCTGACGGAACGCTTTCAAGATAAAATGCAGCAGGTAATGACAAAGTGCAGAAAGCTAGAAACGTATGACGATATGCTGCCTGTTATTGCAGAAGAACTATCCAACGTGTGTTTTCGCCTTTACATCTGCGATGAAAATGGATTTCAAAAGTCTTCTAACTATGTAAAGAAAAACGAGGATTGGATTCTTGAGCCTGAATATGTAAAGAAAAATTGGAGCTGGCGCCCATATTTTCTTGAGAATATTATTCGAATGAGCTATGAAAAAAAAGGCATATTATCAGATTTGTATAATGATATTGAAACAGGTGAGAATATCCGGACTTTTTCGTATCCGATTGATAATATGCACTATATATTCCTTGATATTTCATATTCTTTTTTATATGAAAGAGACGTTTTGTAGAGAATATATAAGTTGAAGTTAAACCGGCAATCAGCAAAAGTGGTTGCCGGTTTTTTATGTTTTTTTAGAGGGGAACGACAGTCGGTTATAGAGATATGCATAGGCAGGGGAAATTTCGGAATTCTAATAAAAAAGAAGCGAAGGAGCTGAGTTAATTTGAAGAAAATATGCTTACTTGTCTTTTTGATGATGATCTTGTACTCAGGAAAATCTGTTCATGCAGAAGTGTCAGGAGAGATTAGGCATGAAATCTTTATAAATTTGCAGGACGCTTATCAGGCTCAGCTAAGAGCTGCGTCTGCCCATGCTAATCAAGATGCTGCTCGTGAGCTGAAATTATTTTTAGATGATGAGTATGCATCCGTATTTTTTAATGAGGCTCTCCTACAAAAAGCTCAAGGATATGTCGGAGAGGGACCTGAATATTTAACACACTACATCCCTTTCTTTTCTTTCGATGAACAGACGAAGGTAGCTCTTCATTCCGACCAAAACAAAGCTTATGTCTATCAATTTTTTCCGGCTGTGCATAATGAACGAGTAAAATACCAAGATCATTATGAAATGATCACTTTAGTAAAAAAACAGGGGAAATGGAAGGTGCAAAAGCTTATATATAGTAAGAAACACTCAAAATAGCCGAGAAAAGCTTATTTTGAGTGTTTCTGTTACCCAATGTTCAGAAGCTTCTCAAGCGCTTGAAGGTCAAACCCTCTGATAATTTCCTGATCAACACGAATAGTCGGAGTGGAATAAGACTCTAACTCAGTAGTCATTCGTTTTCGAGCAGAAGCATCTTTAGATACGTCAAATTCTTTATAGGAAACGTGGTGATGCTGTAAAAACTGTTTAACAATTTCGCAAGGTGGGCAAGCTGGTTGTGTGTACAGCTCTATAGATCTCAATGAAAGCACCTCCCTATATCAAAATGAATGGTGTTAAAGTAGAATGAAGTTTTGGATGATACATAGTATATCGCTATGTTATTATAATAAAAAACGACATATATCGCTATAATAAGGCATTTTCTTATGAAAAATCACGTAAAGTACTTGTGTTTTTTTAGTATGTGGCATATAGTGAAATGGTGTCTTTTAAGTATTAGTTTAGATAAAGTACTTATTTGAATTGATATTGTAGAAAAGTCGAATGCGTAATGATGTAATAGGTGAAAGGAGAGATTATATGTCACAATTACAAGGTATTTTAACTCGTCTTGTGAATCTCCGTGAGCAAGCAAGTGGAAGTGAAGCGCCACAACGCTTCTTCGAAGTAGAGGGAAAAAGAATTTGCAGCGTGAAATATCATGCAAAAACTGAAACATACGAACTTGAAGTATATCAAGATGGTGAAAAGCCAGCTGTTTATCAATTTGATAACGTTGATATGATTGCAATTGAAATTTTTGAACTTATTCATTAAGGGATAAAGCAAAACGAATGCCGCAAAGGATTTTATACTTTGCGGCATTTTTTTGTTACTGCGTATGGAGTTTTTGCGGTGGCTTCTGTCCTATTTTCCCGAGAAATACCGACAAAGTGATAGCGGATTTTCTGATAAATGGAAGGAAAGGGTCGAATGCTGTAAAAAAAGCAAAATAAAAAATTCAGATAATTATGAACTTTCGTTGACACTTGTTTTAAAAAAATCTAGACTTAACATATAAGGGAGAACATCGAGTGTGTCTGCTTCTATTCCCTCTTAAAGGTTCGCATTTACGTAAGCAAGCTATTTTCATTTTGTAGCTTGTTCTTTTTCTCTTTACACACGTGGAAGTTATGAGAAATGGAAGGAGAATGTATAAATGATTGATATTGATCACAATCAGTTAAATCAAATTGAACTTCGAGATTTGCTTGTCACTTCTGATAAAGTTGCTCATGTTCAAGTGGGAAATAATTTAGAACATGCTTTACTTGTGTTAACAAAGACTGGCTATACGTCCATTCCCGTATTAAATCCAAGGTTTCAGCTGCAGGGGTTCGTGAGCATGACGCTTATTTTAGATTCGATTTTAGGGTTAAAGCGCATTGAATTTGAACGATTAGAAACCATGAAAGTAGAAGAAGTTATGAATCAAAATGTTCCTCGTGTCTCCATGAAAAAATCCGTATTAAAAGTCATAAATGCCATGATTAACCATCCTTTTTTGTGCGTAGAGAATGAAGATGGTATTTTTGAAGGGATTTTAACGCGAAGAAATTTGTTAAAGTCATTAAGAAGGCAGTCCATCATTCTCCCGAAAGAGTCATTTCAATAATTTTTTTAAGAAATCGTGTTTCAGCCTATCTTTCTCCGTTTTTTTCTTATATGATAAAGGTAAAATGAAAGTAAAAAGAGGCTTGAAAGGAATAACTGAATGCAATTAATAGAATGTCGAATGCTCGTTGTATTAGCTCAAGAATTAAATATGAGAAAAGCTGCAGAGAGATTATTTGTATCGCAACCAGCTTTATCACAGAGGCTGCAAACCATTGAAAAAGCATGGGATACACAAATCTTCATTCGTTCGCAAAAAGGACTGTCATTAACGCCTGCTGGAGAAAAGATTGTTCAATTTGCAAAAGAAGTAGTAGAAAAAGAAGATCGGGTTCGCGAGGACTTGCATCATTTAGATAATGAAGTATATGGTACACTCAAATTAGCGGTGGCTTCGATTATTGGACAGCACTGGCTGCCGGCGGTGTTAAAACGCTATATGGATCGTTACCCACATGCTAAAATCTCTCTTGTAACCGGCTGGAGCAGTGAAATGCTTCGCTACCTGTACGAAGATGAGGTACATATTGGAATCATACGCGGAAATCCGGATTGGAAAGGCGTCAAAGAACATTTGTTTACAGATCCTCTTTACCTAGTTGATTCAGAAATTGAAAGGGCAGCGGAAGTAGTAAATACTCATCGACCATTTATTCAATTTAAAAGTGACTCAACGTATTATCAAGAAATTTTAGAATGGTGGCATCGAGAGTTTCATACTACACCGAAGCGTACGATTGTAGTGGATCAGATTGAGACGTGTAAACAAATGGCTTTAAATGGTCTTGGTTTCGCTATTTTACCATCGATTGCTATCAAAGAAGCTGGAAGCCATATTCATCGGACGCCGCTTCTAAAAGCAAATGGCGAGCCAATTACACGAGACACTTCTTTAGTTGGATATGAATCAGCGTTTAAACTGAAGCAAGTTCGAGCATTTGTTGATATTGTACGTGAATACGTAAGAGAAACGGTCTAAAGCGAGCTCAGGTGCTCGCTTTTTTTTATTTGCAATCGTTATCTTTTTATTAAAACGATAATGATGCTTGTCATTGTGAAAGCATTTTGTTACATTAAATGAGACATTGCTTACTTAGGAGGAATACATAATGAAAATGATGGATGCTAATGAGATTATCTCATTTATTCAAAACAGTACAAAATCAACACCGGTAAAAGTTTACGTAAAAGGTGAAGTAGAAGGAATTGACTTTGGTTCATCTTCTAAAACATTTGTAACGGGCAACACAGGTGTAGTATTTGGTGAATGGAAAGAAATCAAAGCTGCTATTGAAGCAAACGAAGGAAAAATTGAAGACTACGTAATTGAAAACGATCGCCGCAACTCTGCGATTCCTTTATTAGATATGAAAGGAATTAAAGCCCGTATTGAGCCAGGCGCTATTATTCGCGATCAAGTTGAAATCGGCGACAACGCTGTTATTATGATGGGTGCATCGATTAACATCGGTTCTGTAATCGGTGAAGGAACAATGATCGACATGAACGTAGTACTTGGTGGTCGTGCAACAGTAGGTAAAAATTGTCATATCGGCGCAGGTTCTGTATTAGCTGGTGTTATTGAGCCACCTTCTGCAAAACCAGTTGTAGTAGAAGATGATGTAGTAATCGGTGCTAATGCTGTTGTTCTTGAAGGGGTAACAGTAGGTAAAGGTGCCGTAGTTGCTGCAGGTGCAATTGTGGTCGAAGATGTAGCTCCTTACACAGTAGTAGCAGGTACGCCAGCACGCGTTATTAAAGAAATTGACGAAAAAACAAAGTCTAAAACAGAAATCAAGCAAGAATTGCGTCAATTAAACGAAGAATAAGAAAAACGATCAGTTTGCGCTTTTTCTTTGCTGAATTAATAGGTTTTAGCGATTGGGATACTGAATCCTTAAACGTATCATATGGACAAGTTGGAAGCGTGGGCAACCACGCTTTCTTCTTTATTTCGTGAGGAGGACATACACATGGCTGAAAATAAATTTGTGAAAATAAGAAGAGAGCTACATAAAATTCCTGAATTAGGGTTTCAAGAGGTGAAAACACAGCGTTTTTTGCTTGATTATATTAACACTCTTCCGCAAGAGCGCTTAGAAGTAAAGACGTGGAAAACGGGACTCTTTGTTAAAGTACATGGTACAAACCCAACTAAAACAATAGGCTACCGAGCAGATATTGACGGTCTTCCTATCACGGAAGAAACGAATTATTCTTTTCAATCACAGCATGAAGGACTCATGCATGCCTGCGGACATGATATGCATATGGCCATTGGGCTAGGCGTACTGACTTACTTTGCTCAGCATGAAATCAAAGATAACGTACTGTTCATCTTTCAGCCTGCAGAAGAAGGTCCAGGAGGAGCACAGCCAATGCTCCAAAGCGATATCATGAAAGAATGGCTTCCAGATTTCATCTTTGCCCTTCACGTAGCTCCTGAATATCCGGTTGGGTCGATTGCGCTGAAGGAAGGGTTACTATTTGCTAACACGTCTGAGCTATTTATTGATTTAAAAGGAAAAGGCGGTCATGCTGCTTATCCACATACAACAAATGATATGGTAGTCGCTGCATGTCAGCTCGTTTCACAGCTTCAAACGATTGTTGCTCGCAACGTTGATCCGCTAGACAGCGCTGTAATTACAGTAGGAAAAATTCAAGGGGGGACGGTTCAAAATATTATTGCGGAGCGAGCTCGCATAGAAGGAACCATTCGCACGCTATCTCCTGAATCAATGAAGCGTGTTAAAGAACGAATTGAAGCGATTGTTAAAGGAGTAGAAGTAGGGTATCAGTGTGAAACAGCCATTGATTATGGATGTATGTATCATCAAGTATATAATCACCATGAAGTCACGCGAGAGTTTATGGAATTTGCCAAAGCGCAAACCGACGTGGATGTCATTGAGTGCAAAGAAGCAATGACAGGAGAAGATTTTGGCTATATGCTAAAAGATATTCCTGGATTTATGTTTTGGCTTGGCGTTCAGTCTGAATATGGGCTTCATCATGCAAAGCTGCAGCCTCATGAAGGCGCAATAGATACGGCGATTTCACTTATTACAAAATATTTTGAACATAAAGGCAATCAATAAATCGTATAATCATTTTTCCTTATGGCTAAATTAATACCATGAGGAGGTGGGCAACGATGGCACGAATTGGTGTAGAATACGGTTTAACAGATGTACAGGCTGCACTTCAGCAGCTCGGACATGAAGTGGTACAATTACGCAACGAAAGTGATGCACAAGGGTGCGATTGCTGTGTTGTAACAGGACAGGATTCAAACGTAATGGGGATTTCTGATGCAGTAACGCAAGGCTCAGTTATTACAGCTAGCGGATTAACGGCAGAAGAAATTTGTCAGCAAGTAGGCAACAAGGTACAAGGATAAAAGAAAGCCGAAGGAATAAATCCTTCGGCTATTTTTATGCATGCTGAGGCTGCTTGGCATCTTCAGGCTGCTTTTTATCAATATTTACTTGATGAGGGAACGGAATATCAATACCGTTTGCGTCAAATGCTTCTTTAAACTCTTTGCGAAGCTGACGTTCAACCCCCCACTGCTCACCGTTTTTAGCTTTGCCAACTACACGAAGCACAACGTCCGATGCGCCTAGACCTTGAACTCCTATCACGCTTGGTCCTTCTACAATGTTTTCATTTGTTGCAGCAACGCGCTCACATACTTTTTCTAGTACGGAAATTGCTTTGTCAATATCATCATCATACGAAATGCCAATATCAATCAACGCGCGCATATTGCCTCGGGAATGATTGCTTAAGCTTGTAATTTCACGGTTAGGCACATAGTGTAAAGTTCCATCAAATCCGCGAATTTGAGTAGTACGCAGACCTACTGATTCGACAATTCCTGAAAAACTTCCGGTTGTCACATAGTCGTCAACATCCAGCTGTTTTTCAAGAAGTAAAAAGAAACCTGTTACAACGTCGCTAACTAGTCCTTGAGCACCGAACCCGATTGCTAGACCCACAACTCCGGCACCGGCTAATAGAGCTGTCGCATGGATATTTACTGCTTCAAGCAGCATGACGACAAAAATAAAAATAAGTACATATGAAAACACATTAACGGTTAAACTTTTGAGTGTGAGCATGCGTCCGCGCGTAGTATTTTCGCGCTCGCTCATTTTTTCAAAGGAACGCTCAATAACTTTTTTACCAATTGCTCGTACAAGTAAAAATACAATGGTAATGGCAATAAGTTTTAACACAATAACTCCAGCATTGGTAAGAAGCTGTTCCCAGTTGATGTCTTGCATCTTAAACATTCGTTGTTCATCCTTCCTATGTTCTGTTTCAATATTAATAAGTGGGAATTTATTCTGTGGAAAAGATTTTGTAAGAGTATGAGCACATTTGTTTATTCCCGATATTAGACATGCTAAACTGAGAAGGTAAATAAATGCAACCCTTTTATAGCATTTTTTTGCTGAAGTCAGGGTTTAATTTGCCCTAAAGGCGGGCATAACAACTATGTTACCATTATAAGGTGTTGTTTAAATTCATTCTTAATTAATATTGACTAAAAAAACAATATCCATTATAATGAAAACCGTTATAACAGTACATAAGTGAGAATGTTTTATACATTTTCTCATTTAATAATTATTTGGAGGGATCATGTATGCCAGAACGTATGGTAGGTAAACAAGCTCCACGCTTTGAAATGGAAGCTGTATTATCAAACAAAGAATTCGGTAAAGTTAGCTTAGAAGAAAATATTAAAAATGACAAATGGACAGTATTATTCTTCTATCCAATGGACTTTACATTTGTATGTCCAACAGAAATCACTGCACTTTCTGACCGTTATGATGAGTTTGAAGATCTTGACGCAGAAGTAATCGGTGTTTCTACAGACACAATCCATACACACTTAGCTTGGATCAACACTGATCGTAAAGATAATGGTTTAGGTGATCTTAAATATCCATTAGCAGCTGATACAAATCACGTTGTTTCTCGTGAGTACGGCGTTTTAATTGAAGAAGAAGGTGTAGCACTTCGCGGTTTATTCATCATCAGCCCAGAAGGCGAATTACAATATTCAGTTGTAAACCACAACAATATTGGCCGTGACGTTGATGAAACTTTACGTGTTCTTCAAGCGTTACAAACTGGCGGACTTTGCCCAGCTAACTGGAAACCAGGTCAAGCTACTTTAAACGCGTAAGCACAACGTTTAAAAGGTCTAACGTCCACGTTAGGCCTTTTTTTCATCGGATAATAAAGAACATATAGTCAATAATAGTGAAAACAAGGGAGGCTTTTATTCATGAAATTACGTCAGCCAATGCCTGAGTTAACGGGCGCTACAGAATGGTTAAACGGAGAGGTTACAAAAGAGCAGCTAATTGGCGAAAAGCCAACGCTTATTCATTTTTGGTCAGTAAGCTGTCATCTATGTAAAGAAGCAATGCCTCAAGTAAATGAATTTCGCGACCAATACAAAGAACAACTAAACGTAGTAGCCGTTCATATGCCGCGCTCTGAAGATGATTTAGACTTAACAAAAATTAAAGAAGTAGCAGCAGAACACGATATTACGCAGCCAATTTTTGTAGACAGTGAACATAAATTAACGGATGCATTTGAAAATCAATATGTACCGGCATATTATGTATTTGACAAAACAGGTCAGCTACGCCACTTCCAAGCTGGTGGAAGCGGTATGAAAATGCTTGAAAAGCGCGTGAATCGTGTATTAGGCGAGAACGAATAAATACAGGCAGTTGTAACAGGTGAAAAGCATTCGATGCTTAGTAGAACTTGCATCGAATGTTTTTCTTTTTTGTGTGTAGGAAGTAACTGATAAAGGAAATATAAAAATGTGGATTTTTTCTTGTGAGTTTACACCATACTAACACTAACAACATGATACGAAACTTACTATTGGAGGTAATTTACATATGAAATTAGGTATGATTGGCTTAGGGAAAATGGGAGCAAACTTAGTATTGAATTTACTAGATCATAACCATTCTGTGGTAGCATTCGATGTGAACAACGAAGCCGTACAGAAAGTATCAGAAAAGGGAGCAGAAGGCGCTTCTTCCATTCAAGAATTAGTAAGCAAATTAGAAAAACCACGCATTGCTTGGGTAATGGTTCCAGCCGGAGAGCTCACAGAAAAAGTAATTTCTGAGCTTCAAGAATTACTTGAAGAAGGAGATATGATTATCGAAGGCGGTAATTCTAAGTATAAAGATTCCGTACGACGTGCCGCAGCTTCTGCTAAAAAAGGAATTCACTACTTCGATGTTGGAACGAGCGGCGGAATGGAAGGTGCCCGAAACGGCGCTTGTATGATGATTGGCGGAGATAAAGAAGCATTTGCTACAATCGAACCTATTTTCCGCGACATCAACGTAGAAAACGGCTATCTCTATTCCGGTGCAGCAGGAAGCGGTCACTTCTTGAAAATGGTTCATAACGGAATTGAGTACGGCATGATGCAAGCAATTGCTGAAGGCTTCGATGTGCTAGAGAAAAGTGAATTTGACTATGACTACGAAGCCGTAGCCCGCGTATGGAATAACGGCTCTGTTATTCGCTCATGGTTAATCGAACTAATGGAACGTGCATTTTCAAAAGATGCAAAACTTGAGGGGATTCGAGGAGTAATGAACTCTTCTGGAGAAGGAAAGTGGACAGTAGAATCAGCATTAGATTTACAAGTGCCAACGCCAGTTATTGCTCTATCCTTAATGATGCGCTATCGCTCACTTGAAGATGATACGTTTACAGGTAAAGTAGTAGCGGCTCTTCGCAATGAGTTCGGTGGACATGCAGTAGAAAAACAATAAAAAAAGAAGCGGGGACAAAAGTATTTTAGTCCAAGTGAAAAACGAACCACTAATCAACGTATTGATTGGTGGTTCGTTTTTTTGTTATAGTGAATAGGTTTCGTCTATTTAGGTCTCTCTAGAAGTTAATTGGAGGGCAAGACGAAGACTCCTGCGGGAAAAGCGGAACAGATGAGACCCCACAGGAGCGCAAGCGACGAGGAGGCTCAGCGCCCGCCCGCGGAAAGCGAAGTCTTGCACGGAAATCAACTGCGGTATCACAAGCAGTTCAACTCATGTATTCCATTTGTTCTTCTTTAGATTGGATTCATTTAGCTATATCCCGACCTCTTTTTTATGACTATTTACCTTTTTTTGAAAAAATATCTAAAAATTATGGTAATTTATTTCGGGAACCGATATATTTAAATATGTGTGCCACATCTTAGCTAAGGGAAAGGACGGGGTATATGGGAACGTTTAAAAAACTAAAAGATTTTTATTTGCCGTACCGAATGTACTTTTTTTATTCTGCTATTTGCTTGTTATTTGTAACCTCCATCACTGTGATTTACCCTATTGTGCTGCAATATACGATTGATCATATCGTGTTAGGAAAACAATATCAGCTAGTCGATAATGTAGCATTTATTTTTATTGGACTGATGATCATCAAAGGAATCTTTACATATATTCAGCAATATTACGGCGACTTATTTGGAATTAAGTCCGTGTATACTCTTCGCAATAAACTTTACCGCAAACTTCAGTATTTACCGTTTTCTTATTATGACAATGCTAAAACAGGGGACTTGATGTCCAGGTTGACAGCTGATGTAGAAGGATTTCGTTTTTTTCTATCTTTTGGCTTCTCAGAATTAATTCGCTTCGTCATTTTACTTACTGCCAGCTTTTCCGTTATGTTCTATTACTCTATTTCACTCACTCTTGTCACAATCTGCCTGCTGCCTTTTTTGGGGGTAGCTGTTTATCGTTTTGATAAACGCGTTCATCCAGCGTTTCGCTTAATTCGCCAATCGTTTGGAGAACTTAATACAAATGTTCAAGAAAATATAAGCGGCATACAGACGGTCAAATCATTATCAAGAGAAAAATTTCAAACCTCTAAATTTAACGATTCCAACGGAGTTTATAAAAATCGAAACATTGAAACAGCGAATGTGTGGGCAACTTATTTCCCCTTAATGGAGTTTATAGGGAATTTATCTATTGTTGGTCTCCTTGCTTACGGAGGAGCGCTTGTTATGAACGGAAGCGTACGTCCTGGAGAGCTTGTTGCTTTCTTTAGCTTAACCTCTTATTTAATGTGGCCTATTATGAATCTAGGGTTTGTTATCAATATGTTTTCACAGTCTAAAGCTTCAGGTGAAAGGCTGCTAGAAATTTTAGAAGAAGAAGAAAAAGTCCATGAGTATGCCGGAAGTTTCTCTATTAATGGAACGGTCGAGTTTCAGCATGTTAGCTTATCCTATCCAAACGAGGATAAAAAATCGCTTGAGAACATATCGTTTTCTGCTTCTAAAGGGAAAGTAGTAGGTTTAATCGGTGCAACTGGAGCCGGCAAAACAAGCTTAACACAGCTGCTCACGAGGTTTTATGAACCGACTTCAGGACAGATCTTAGTTAACCATCGTCCGATTAAAGAGTATCCGCTCTCTGTTCTTCGGAAAGAAATTAGCTTTGTACTTCAAGAAACGTTTTTGTTCTCAAGCAGCATAGGAACCAACATCTCTTATGGCGTGCCGGGTATTTCTAGAGAAGACATTATTGATGCTGCAAAACGAGCGCAGGCGCATGATTTTATTATGGAGCTTCCAGATGGATATGATACGATGCTGGGAGAGAGAGGACTGGGGTTATCAGGCGGGCAAAAGCAGCGTATTGCGATTGCACGAGCGCTTATCTTAAATCCTAGTATTCTAGTATTAGATGATGCCACCAGTGCCGTTGATATGAAAACAGAAAGAGAAATTCAATTGGCTTTAAAAGAAGTGATGAAAAATCGTACGACGTTTATTATCGCGCACCGCCTTTCTTCTTTGCGACATGCCGATGAAATCTTGGTCTTACATGAAGGTCGTATAAAAGAGAGAGGAAGCCACGAAACGCTCATTCAAAAGCAAGGGATTTATAAAAACATTTACGACATTCAATATGAAAGCAGTACGTCGGTGATGAACGTATAACAGGGGAGGAATAGAATGGCAGGCGAAAAAAATAAAGTTGTGCGAGAGCGCTTTTATTATCAAACAGATCAAATCATTGATAAGACGTTTAACTGGAAGCAAATGGCCCGCTTGTTTCGTTATCTTCATCCATATCGAAAAAACTTGCTTCCTTTCTCGTTTCTTATGGTCATTATCACGACGGTCATTAGACTCGCTATTCCTATTTTGATAGGTGTCTATACGCTTGATCATGCTGTAAAAGATAAGAATAGCACGCTGCTCATGCAGTTAGTTTTCATCATTTTTAGCTTGTATATCCTATCTTATATTGCAAATGTCTTTCGGATTAAATGGATGAATCAACTCGGGCAGCACGTAATATATGATTTAAGAAAACATTTATTTACGCATGTTCAAGGGCTATCGCACCGGTTTTTTGATACGCGTTCAGGAGGCTCTATTCTTGTAAGGATTATGAATGATATTAACTCTCTTCAAGATTTATTTACGAACGGGGTAGTTAACCTATTTATGGACCTCTTATTGTTAGTGGGAATTGTGGTTATATTATTTTCTCTCAGTCCTGCTTTGACATGTGCTGTTTTAGTCATTTTACCGATTATGTTTTTGATTTCTACAAAGCTGAGAAGAAGAATCCGCCGGTCATGGCAAGTTGTTCGTATGAAGCAGTCAGTATTAAATTCACATTTAAATGAGAGTATTCAAGGCATTCGCGTTACTCAATCATTTGCTCAAGAACAAGAAAATATGCTGTTTTTTGATCGCATAAACAGTGAAAATTACGAGAGCTGGAGGCAAGCTACTCGAAAAAATGCCATGTTTCGACCGTTTGTAGAACTCACAAATGCTGTCGGAACGGCCATTTTAATTTGGTTCGGTGCTGCACTTATTCAAGATGAGCGGCTAACAATTGGTATTTTTGTATCATTTGCTTTTTATCTCGGGATGTTTTGGGAACCGATTTCTCGTTTAGGGCAAGTGTACAATCAATTATTAATGGGAATGGCTTCATCCGAGCGCATTTTTGAATTTCTAGATGAAAAACCTCTCGTCGCAGATTTGGAAACCGCTACGTCTTTAGAGAATATGAAGGGGAAAGTTGAGTTCAAGCACGTCTCATTTTCTTATGATGGGAAGCGTAAAGCTCTAAACAACGTATCAATTGAAATAAAAGAAGGACAGATGGTTGCTTTAGTGGGGCATACTGGATCTGGAAAAACGTCCATTGCTAATTTAATCACACGTTTTTATGATGTGAACAAAGGGCAGATTTTAATTGATAATATGCCTATTCAAGATATTACGTTAGCGAGTTTACGAGCACAAATTAGTATTGTGCTGCAAGAAACCTTTATTTTTTCAGGAACCATCACGGAGAATATTCGGTTTGGAAAACCGGATGCTACCGATGATGAAGTGATTAAGGCCGCAGAAGCGGTAGGGGCTGCAGATTTTATAAAGCGTCTGAAAAAAGGCTATGATACGGAAGTAGAAGAGCGAGGAAACGTTTTATCGGTGGGAGAGCGTCAATTGATTTCATTTGCTCGAACGCTGTTGGCTGATCCTCGTATTATCATTTTAGATGAAGCGACAGCAAGCATCGATACAGAAACAGAAGTGAAGATTCAACAAGCGCTTAAAACGCTGTTAAATAACAGAACGGCCATCATGATTGCTCATCGGCTATCGACTATACGAGAAGCAGATAACATCATTGTGTTAGACCACGGAAGCATTATTGAAACAGGCAATCACGGGGAACTTATGCAGCAAAAAGGCGTATATTATTACCTTGTTCAAACCCATGCTACAGCTTAAAAAACAGAAGGAGCTGATCCTTCTGTTTTTTTATGAGAAATAGTAAAGACATATAAGCGTTGTTAACGGGAAAATGAGGTTGATACAAAAGAATTGTGGTAAAATAACGGTAGTTCAGATTTTTTCCTGTACATAATGGAGGAATTCAAATGAAAAAAGAATTTGCAGTCATCGGATTAGGTAGATTTGGTGGAAGTATTTGTAAAACATTAAGCGATCAAGGAATGGAAGTTCTGGCGATTGACATTGATGAAGAAAAGGTAAATGAGTATGCTAACGTTGCTTCGCATGCAGTAGTAGGCGATTCAATGGATGAAGGGGTTCTAAAAAGTTTAGGAATTCGTAATTTTGATCACGTTATCGTAGCTATTGGCGACAATATTCAGGCAAGTATTTTGACGACCCTTATACTAAAAGAGCTGGGGGTTGAAAAAATAACGGTAAAAGCGCAAAATGATTATCATGCCAAAGTATTATCAAAAATTGGCGCCAATTTTATCGTGCATCCCGAACGAGATATGGGACGAAGAATTGCCAATAACATGATTTCAAACAGCGTGCTGGATTATTTGGAGCTATCTGAAGAACACAGCATTGTCGAATTAGTAGCAAGCAAAAGAATGGCTGGCAATACGCTGATTGAGTTAGACATTCGTGCGAAATATGGTATTAACATTGTAGCCATTAAGCGTGATCGAGATATCATCGTTTCTCCTCAGGCGTCCGAAACGATACAAGAAGGAGACGTGTTGATTGTTATTGGAGCAGACGCAGATATCAACCGCTTCGAAAATAAATTTGCCAGTTCCTAATAAAAAAGAGCAGATGCAATTGCATCTGCTCTTTTTCTTTTATTAAACCTCCATAATGATTGGTAAAATCATTGGACGGCGCTTTGTTTTTTCGTAAAGGAATGGAGCCAATGTGTCTGTGATTTCATTTTTAATCTCAGACCATTGTGACGTACGACGTTCCATCACTTTGTTCAAGTGTTTTGTAATGAGGGACTGTGCATCATTAATTAAGTCGCCAGATTCGCGCATATAAACAAAACCACGAGAGATAATGTCTGGACCAGCAGCGATCTTGAAGTCTTTCATATTGATGCTTACAACGACAATAACAAGTCCTTCTTCAGATAAAATACGGCGGTCACGAAGTACGATATTTCCAATGTCACCAATTCCGCTTCCGTCAATATATACAGAGCCTGAAGGGATTTTGCCGGCTACTGAAGCTTCACTGTCGCTTAAAGCTAGCACCTCTCCATTATCCATAATGAAGCAGTTTTCTTCAGGAACTCCACAGTCTGTTGCAAGTTTGATGTGCATCTTCTGCATGCGATACTCACCGTGAATTGGCATAAAGTATTTTGGTTTCATCAAACGAAGCATTAATTTTTGCTCTTCCTGTCCGCCGTGTCCAGAAGTATGGATATCGTTTAGAGCACCGTGAATAACCTCTGCTCCTGCACGGAATAGCATATCAATTGTTTTGCTAACACTTACTGTATTTCCTGGAATAGGTGAAGATGAGAACACAACCGTATCTCCAGGGATAATTTGAATTTGGCGGTGAGTACCGTTTGCAATTCTAGATAGCGCTGCCATCGGTTCACCTTGGCTGCCTGTACATAAAATAGTCACGCGGTTAGCTGGAATTCGGTTAATTTGAGAAGGCTCAATGAACGTATCTTTTGGACATGAAATATATCCAAGCTGTTGGCCAATCTCAATAGCTGCTTCCATACTGCGTCCGAATACAGCAACTTTGCGGTTATGCAATACGGCTGCTTCCACTACTTGCTGTAAGCGGTGAATATTTGAAGCAAACGTTGCAAAAATAATACGGCCGTCTACTTTACGGAAAATGTCATGAATGCTGTCACCTACGCGGCGCTCAGACATCGTAAAGTTAGGAATTTCACTGTTTGTACTGTCTGAAAGCAAGCATAGAACGCCTTCTTTACCGATTTCAGCCATTTTTGTTAAGTTAGCCGGTTCGCCCACTGGTGTAAAATCAAACTTGAAATCTCCTGTATGTACGATTTGTCCGTTTGGTGTTTTTACCACAATTCCGTAAGAATCAGGAATACTGTGAGTTGTACGGAAGAACGTTACCGATGTTTTACGGAATTTAATTACGTCATCTTCAGTAATTTCATGAAGCTGAGCTGTACGAAGCAACCCGTGCTCGTCTAATTTGTTGCGAAGAAGTCCAAGGGCTAATTTTCCTGCATAAATAGGAATGTTTAATTCTCTTAATAAGTAAGGAATTCCGCCGATGTGATCTTCATGACCATGTGTAACGAAAAGACCGCGGATTTTATCTGCATTTTTCACCAAATAACTGTAGTCAGGAATAACGTAGTCAATTCCTAAAAGCTCATCTTCAGGGAATTTAATTCCTGCATCAATAAGAATAATTTCATCTTGAAACTGTACGGCATACGTATTTTTACCAATTTCGCCTAGTCCACCCAGGGCGAAAACTGCCGTTTGATTATTTTTTACAAATTTCATTTTCATCATATCTCCAATACTTTAAAATCTTCATGCTGTTGTTCATATTCTAGATAGTCTCCAGTCACTGCTTGAACAAACTCAATATTAATTGAACGCGCTTTTAACTTTTTACGAACGTCACGCTCAGAATCTGCGTTCACATACACTGTTTTTGTATTTTCACGTACAGCTACTTCACTCATTTTTTCTTGAAAATAAACTTTAAAAATCATAACAAAAATCTCTCCTTAATTCCGAAATTCAAATAACTTATTTTATTATATTATAAAATGTGTATGTATTTCATGTATTTTCTAAAGAAACTTGCTTTCACTACATTTTAGTCATCTAAATATAACAAGTCAATTAATTATAGAATAATATTAATAGGAAACGGATACAAGACTATATTTTCCGGGCGTATAAAAAATAAGGGCTATTCCATTGTACGATGCAGACACACACTCTGCAAATTTTACAACAGAAAGCCCTAAAAAAATCGATTATGCCATCGTTTTTTTACGCAATAATTCATTCCAGCGTTTTAGCAGCCTTTTTCGAAAATCTTTTAACATGATTTTTCAGCTCCTTTGTTTTTTTGCGATACCTGCCTGTCTCTCTCTGTACTTTTATTATATGATGAAAAGGGAGAGGTTTCTCGTGGTTAAATATGGAAAAATTGTAAATAGGAACGTCCATTTATAGAGAAATCAGTGCTTGTTTGGTATAATTGGAAAGGCTTAACAAAGAGATAAAAAATTATAAAAAATAAGGTGATAAACGTGGAACGAAAGATTATTTTTTTTGATATTGATGGAACGTTATTGGATCATGATAAAAAACTGCCTGCTTCTACAAAAAAAGCTGTCCAGCTGTTAAAAGAGCAGGGGCATGAAGTGGCAATTGCAACTGGAAGGGCTCCTTTTATGTTTAAAGATCTGCGTGAAGAGTTGGATATTCAAACATATATTAGCTTTAATGGTCAGTACATTGTCTTAAATGGAGAAGTTCTTTACAAAAACCCGTTAAATAAAGAAGAGCTTCAGGATTTAACGGCTTTTGCTGTTGAGCATGATCATCCTGTCGTATACATGGATCATGAAGATATGAAATCAAACATTGAATTTCATGATTATATCGAATCCAGCATCAGCACGCTGAAAATTGGATTTACCCACCCTCACCACGATCCTGCTTATTTCAAAGGGCGTGAAATTTATCAATCCCTCTTATTCTGTACAGCGGGAGAAGAAGCTCCTTATGAAGAAAAATTTAAGAAATTTGACTTTATTCGCTGGCATGAATTTTCAACTGATGTTCTCCCAAAAGGTGGATCAAAAGCGCGAGGAATTGAGACCATGATTGAAAAGCTTGGCTTTGATAAAAAAGATGTATATGCATTCGGAGACGGCTTAAACGATATCGAAATGCTTGAGTTTGTCGGAAATGGCGTAGCGATGGGAAATGCGGAAGAAGTCGTGAAAGAAGTGGCTGATCTTGTTACAAAAGATGTAGCAGAAGGTGGTATTCTCCACGGATTAGAGCTAGTAGGATTGTTAAAATAAGAAAAAACGCGAGCTCTAGCTCGCGTTTTTTAGCGTTCATATGGAAAAGCATTTTCAGGTTCTTGAAATGGGTTTTCTTTATTGATGTAATCATAAAACATAATTCCGTCTAAATGATCAATCTCGTGCTGAAATACGACAGCAGGAAGGCCTTTCAAACGAATTTTCACTTCTTCGCCTTCAAGCGTTGTGCCTTTTACTGTGATGCGTGCATATCGAGGAACAAATCCTGGGATATCTTGATCGACAGACAAGCAGCCTTCACCGCCTGTAAGATATGTCTTTTCAACTGAGTGGCTAATGATCTTAGGGTTAAATAATGCATAGCTGTATAGCTTGCCTTTTTCATCCGTAACGTGTACCCCAATCATTCGTTTTGATACATTAATTTGAGGAGCGGCAAGTCCGATACCAGATCGCAGTCCATATTTAGCAGCAATTTCAGGGTCTTGGCTGTTTTTTACATATTCTAATAAGCTATGTAAAATCTTTTTGTCTTCTTCAGAAGCAGGTAACGGTACTTCTTTTGCTACTTCTCGCAGCGTTGGGTGTCCGTCTTGGATAATATCGTTCATTGTAATCAACTTTCACATCTCCCTAGGCTATTTTATAGGTATAAAGTGTACCAAATCCGTATAAAAAAGTCATTACCTCGACCTTGACCACATAAATGTTTCTACTAATTATATGTATCAAACATTTGGAAAAACATGCATAAGAAAACATAAAAGCGGCAGTTAGCCGCTTTTATTGTATAATTACCAGCCGCCACAGCTGCAGCCGATAATAACTAATAAAATGAACAGTACGATTAATAACACGAAACCTTTATTAGAACCGCCGCAGCCATATCCACCATAACCCAACATAATGTAACCTCCCGTAGTTATCAATCCCAAGGTAAAAAGTAATAAACTCCCTTTTTTTCACGATTGGGTTAGTATAATATATTAAAAGGTGGAAAAAGGGTGTAGATAAATTGCTAATTTCCTACAAAAATTGTATAATGACCCATGAATAAGGGAGGATTTACCAAATATGAAATGCGTCGGAAGATATATAGTTATTGGCATTGCTGCTATGTCACTAGCAGGCTGTGCAGAGGGCTCATCGCCTGAACTTGAGGTATATAATGGATTAGAAAAAGTGGTAGCACAAGAAAAGCAATTTGCTGATCAGCAAAAACCGTTAGCTGATTTAGAACAGCAAGAAAATGCGATATACGACCAAATTATTGAGCTAGGGATTAAAGATAAAAAGAAAATAAAAAATAAAGCACAAAAAGCGCAGCAGTTATTAGATGAGCGTGAAAATAAATTACAAAAAGAAGAAAAAAGCATCAGCGCTTCGCAAAAACAGTTTGAAGCGACAGAGCCAAAGATCCAAAAGCTAGAGGACGGCAAAGCAAAAGAAGAGGCGCTTGAACTATCTTCGTTAATGAAGAAGCGTTATAAGGCCTACCAGTCCTTACATGATGCCTATCTTCATTCCATTGAATTAGATCGTCAGCTATATACGCTCTTTGAAAAAGACAATGTGAAATTAGAGAATCTTGAAACACAAATCGCTTCGATCAATGCTACTTATAAAGAAGTTGAAAAGAAAAAAGAAACGTTTAACACACTAACAGCTGACTATAACAAAGCCAAAGAAGATTTTTATAACAAAACGAAGTTAAAGGTGAAAAATAGCGAGGATAAATAAGAAGGCCTGTGAAGTTTACAGGTCTTTTTTTTTGGCTGAAAAGGAAGGTTTTCTGAAATAAAGAAAGAGTTTCGACACGATTCAAGTAAAAATTACAAAAGGTTATTGTTTTAAAAAATCGTTTATTTGTGGCAAGATAGGAGATGTGCAGACGTAAAAAAAGAGAAGGTTATTATAAAACATATAATACAGTTTGTATCTGTGTAATAGTACAGCATGTCTTTTTTATGTGTTTTATTTCACAAACTAAAAAAGCGTAATTTCTTGATGTAAATGCATTGACGAACTGTTTTAGTGTATTGTAAACTAGGTAGCGTAGTAAGTGTTGTATTAATCATTTTTGCAAAATAATTAATACAGTTTAACGAAACGCTCGTTTCGCTTAAACTTTCCTTTTACGTAAATGTTTGCACAGAATTCGCTGGGGAATACATAGAAATGTTAAGGATTAGCGAATTCAAAAAGCTACTCGACAAAATATGACTTTTACTTGTCCATTTGGGACATTCTAAAAGCGTGTATGTTTGTTTGATTAGTAAAATGAATTTATACGGCTTAAATGAAAGGAAGAGGTGACTTAGATGGCTGCTAAAACTAAAAAGGCTATTATTGATGTATCAAAGCAACTTGATAAAATCGCTGAGCAGTACCAAACGTTCCAAATTCTTAATGAAGAGGGCGAAGTAGTAAATAAATCAGCGTTGCCAGATTTATCTGACGAAAAATTAAAAGAGTTAATGACTCGCATGGTATACACTCGTATTCTTGATCAACGTTCAATTTCATTGAACCGTCAAGGTCGTTTAGGTTTCTATGCACCAACTGCTGGGCAAGAAGCTTCTCAAATCGCTTCACATTTCGCATTAGAAAAAGAAGACTTCATTTTACCTGGGTACCGTGATGTGCCTCAGTTAATTTGGCATGGTCTTCCACTATATCAAGCGTTCTTATTCTCTCGTGGTCATTTCCACGGTAACCAAGCGCCAGAAGGTGTAGATGTACTTTCTCCACAAATCATCATCGGTGCACAAATCGTGCAAACTGCTGGTGTGGCACTAGGTCTTAAAAAGCGCGGTAAAAAAGCAGTAGCGATCACTTATACAGGTGACGGCGGAGCTTCACAAGGTGACTTCTACGAAGGTATGAACTTCGCAGGTGCATTCAAAGCTCCAGCAATCTTTGTTGTACAAAACAACCGCTTTGCAATTTCAACACCAGTTGAAAAGCAATCTGCAGCACGTACAATCGCTCAAAAAGCAGCGGCTGTTGGTATCCCAGGCGTTCAAGTAGACGGTATGGATGCACTAGCAGTATACGTTGCAGTAAGCGAAGCTCGTGAGCGTGCAGTAAACGGTGAAGGTCCAACTTTAATTGAAACATTAACTTACCGTTATGGTCCACATACAATGGCTGGTGACGATCCAACTCGTTATCGTACAGCTGAGCTTGACACTGAGTGGGAAAAGAAAGATCCACTTGTTCGCTTCCGTAAATTCTTAGAAGCTAAAGGCATCTGGAATGAAGAAGAAGAAAACAAAGTAATCGAGCAAGCTAAAGAAGATATCAAACAAGCTATTAAGAAGGCTGACGATTATCCAAAACAAAAAGTTACAGATTTAATGGAAATCATGTACGAAACTATGCCTTCAAACTTACAAGAGCAATATGAAATCTACAAAGAGAAGGAGTCGAAGTAAGCCATGGCGCAAATGACAATGATTCAAGCGATTACTGATGCGTTACGCACAGAAATGAAAAACGACGAAAACGTATTAGTTTTTGGTGAAGACGTTGGCGTAAACGGTGGAGTATTCCGTGCGACTGAAGGTCTTCAACAAGAATTCGGCGAAGATCGCGTATTCGATACGCCATTAGCTGAATCTGGTATCGGTGGTCTTGCTGTGGGTCTATCGACTCAAGGTTTCCGTCCGGTTCCTGAAATTCAATTCTTTGGTTTCGTATACGAAGTACTTGATTCTGTATCAGGTCAAGCTGCACGTATGCGCTACCGTTCTGGCGGTCGCTGGAATGCACCAATCACATTCCGTTCACCATTTGGTGGAGGCGTTCATACACCAGAACTTCACGCTGATAGCTTAGAAGGTATCGTAGCATCTCAACCTGGTCTAAAAGTTGTAATTCCTTCAACTCCATACGATGCAAAAGGTCTTTTAATTTCATCAATCCGTGATAACGATCCGGTTGTATACTTAGAGCACATGAAGCTTTACCGTTCATTCCGTCAAGAAGTACCTGAAGAATCATACACTATTGACTTAGGTACAGCTGATGTGAAACGTGAAGGTACAGACGTAACGCTTATCGCTTACGGTGCAATGGTACACTCATCATTAAAAGCAGCTGAAGAACTAGAAAAAGAAGGTATCTCTGCTGAAGTAGTGGACTTACGTACAGTTCAACCTTTAGATATCGATACAATTCTTGCATCAGTTGAAAAAACTGGTCGCGTAGTAGTAGTTCAAGAAGCTCAAAAACAAGCTGGTATCGCAGCTAACGTTGTAGCTGAAATTAACGATCGTGCAATCTTAAGCTTAGAAGCACCAGTATTACGTGTAACAGCACCGGATACTGTGTTCCCATTCTCTCAAGCTGAGGGCGTATGGTTACCAGACCACAAAGATATCGTTGAAACAGCTAAGAAAGTACTTGAATTTTAATTAGCATTTTACTGTGATAGAAATCAGCTTTATGCTGATTTCTGTCTTAGATAAAATAAACACTAACAAATTGAACGCAACTAACTAGGAGGGTGAAGACACGTGGCATTTGAATTTAAACTGCCGGATATCGGTGAAGGTATCCACGAAGGTGAAATTGTAAAATGGTTCGTAAAAGCTGGAGATGAAATTGATGAGGATGATGTACTAGCAGAAGTACAAAATGACAAAGCTGTTGTTGAAATCCCATCTCCTGTAAAAGGTAAAGTATTAGAAGTAAAAGTTGACGAAGGTACAGTAGCTACTGTAGGACAAGTTATCGTTACTTTTGATGCTCCTGGATACGAAGACTTAAAATTCAAAGGTGACGATCATGATGATGCACCAGCAGAAGAAGCTAAAGAAGAAGCTTCAACTGAAGAAGTGACTGAAGAAGCAACAGCTCCTGCAGCACAAGCTGATGTTGATCCTAACCGTAAAGTAATTGCTATGCCTTCAGTGCGCAAATATGCTCGTGAAAAAGGTGTAGACATTAAAGCTGTTCCTGGTTCAGGTAAAAACGGACGTATTGTTAAAGATGACATCGATAGCTTCTTATCTGGTGGTTCTACAGCTACAGCAACTGCTGAAGCTCCAGCTAAAGAGGAAACTGCTTCAGCTGAACCAAAAGCAGCTGCAGCACAAGCTATTCCTGAAGGCGACTTACCAGAAACTCGCGAGAAAATGAGCGGTATCCGTCGTGCAATCGCAAAAGCTATGGTTAACTCTAAACACACTGCTCCACACGTAACATTAATGGATGAAATCGATGTAACAGCTCTTGTTGCTCATCGTAAAAAATTCAAAACAGTTGCAGCAGATCAAGGTATTAAATTAACATTCTTACCTTACGTGGTAAAAGCGTTAACTTCAGCACTTAAGAAGTTCCCAGCTCTTAACACTTCAATTGATGATTCTACAGATGAAGTAATTCAAAAACATTACTACAACATCGGTATCGCTGCTGACACTGAAAAAGGTCTTTTAGTACCAGTTGTGAAAAATGCTGATCGTAAATCTGTATTCGAAATTTCGGATCAAATTAACGACCTTGCTGGAAAAGCACGTGATGGTAAATTAGCTCCTGCTGAAATGAAAGGCGCTTCTTGTACAATCACAAATATCGGTTCTGCTGGTGGACAATGGTTTACTCCAGTTATCAACCACCCAGAAGTTGCAATTCTAGGTATCGGACGTATCGCTGAAAAACCAGTTGTACGCGACGGTGAAATTGTAATTGCTCCAGTATTAGCATTATCACTAAGCTTTGACCACCGTATTATCGATGGCGCAACAGCTCAAAACGCTCTTAACCAAATCAAGCGTTTATTAAATGATCCAGAATTATTATTAATGGAGGCGTAATAAATGGTAGTAGGAGATTTCCCAATCGAAACTGATACTCTTGTCATTGGTGCTGGCCCTGGTGGCTACGTTGCAGCAATTCGTGCAGCTCAATTAGGTCAAAAAGTTACAATCGTAGAAAAAGGTAATCTTGGAGGCGTATGCTTAAACGTTGGTTGTATTCCTTCAAAAGCATTAATCGCTGCAGGTCACCGTTTTGAACATGCTAAACATTCTGAAGACATGGGGATTATCGCTGAGAACGTAACAGTTGATTTCTCTAAAGTTCAAGAATTCAAAAACGGCGTTGTAAACAAACTTACTGGCGGTGTTGAAGGCCTTCTTAAAGGTAACAAAGTTGACATCGTAAAAGGTGAAGCTTACTTCGTTGACAGCGAAACTGTACGTGTAATGGATGAAAATTCAGCACAAACGTACAAATTCAAAAATGCAATCCTTGCAACTGGTTCTCGTCCAATCGAGATCCCTGGATTCAAATTCTCTGAGCGCGTAATCAACTCTACAGGTGCATTAGCGCTTAAAGAAGTTCCTAAAAAATTAGTTGTAATCGGCGGAGGTTACATCGGTACTGAGCTTGGTACTGCTTTTGCTAACTTCGGCACAGAAGTTACATTTGTAGAAGCTGCTGATGAAATTCTAGCTGGTTTTGAAAAACAAATGAGCTCTCTTGTTAAACGTAACCTTAAGAAAAAAGGAAACGTTGAAATCTATACAAAAGCAATGGCTAAAGGTGTTGAAGAAACTGCTGATGGCGTACAAGTTACGTTTGAAGTAGGCGGAGAGTCAAAAGTAATCGATGCTGACTACGTATTAGTTACTGTAGGTCGCCGTCCTAACACTGATGAGCTTGGTCTTGAGCAAGTTGGCGTTAAAATGACTGACCGTGGTCTTATCGAAATCGATAACCAAACTCGTACATCTGTAAGCAACATCTTTGCAATTGGTGATATCGTAACTGGACCACCACTTGCACACAAAGCTTCTTACGAAGGTAAAATCGCAGCTGAAGTAATCGCTGGCGAACCTGCTGAAATTGACTACTTAGGAATTCCAGCAGTTGTATTCTCTGAGCCTGAGCTTGCATCTGTAGGTTATACTGAAGCACAAGCAAAAGAAGAAGGATTAGCTGTTAAAGCTTCTAAATTCCCATTCGCTGCTAACGGACGTGCGCTTGCACTTAACGCTGCAGAAGGCTTCTTGAAGCTTATCACTCGTAAAGAAGACGGAGTAGTTGTTGGTGCTCAAATCGCTGGACCTAGCGCATCTGACATGATCGCTGAACTTGGTCTTGCTATCGAAGCTGGCGTAACAGCTGAAGATATCGCATTAACAATTCACGCTCACCCAACATTAGGTGAAATCACAATGGAAGCTGCTGAAGTAGCAATTGGAAGCCCAATTCACATTGTAAAATAATGTTTTTAAAAAGCTGATGCATACGCATCAGCTTTTTTTCTTGAAGAAAACGGTTTTCATAAAGTATAAGGTGCTTGTCAGACAGTTTTTTTACTGGTTGAGTATAATTCTAGCAGAAAGATGTAAAAAGCGCTGAGACAGTCTTAAATGAGTTCTAGATGCATACATATAAAGTGGGACGTGCTTTGCTTATAGTTGGATACAAAATTGCTTCTTTGGATAACGAATGAAAAGGCGGCGAAGGAGCTATGAAGACATATTTCGTTTGGAGCTTGCACATTGTTATTTGGATGGGGTATTCACTGGTTGAATTATTATCAAAACGTGATCAATTGACATCTAAAATTATTTTATTTTTAGTATTTGCTTATTTAGCTTACGGTATAGCAGAAATGAACGTCAAATCTAAAAGACTGGCGCTTATGATGACGGGCACCACGTCAGCTATCTGCTTGACATGTTATCAACTAATTTTATTTTGCACGGCGTAAGAGTGCATAAAAAAAGCGTTAGCTTATATAAGCTAACGCTTTTTTTGTCTTACACAGATTTCTTTTCTCTTTTTAACGCGCCTTCTTCTTTAAATGCTTTCATTAATGAGAAGACCGTTAGCACCAGCACAATTGAGAATGGAAGTGCTGCTATAATCGCAGCTGTTTGGAGCGCATCCAAACCACCTGTCCAAAGCAAAATGATTGCTGTTAACGATTGAATTAAGCCCCACGTAAGCTTAATAGAGCCTGAAGGATTTAGATCACCGTTTGTTGTCTGCATTCCTAAAACAAATGTAGCTGAGTCAGCTGATGTAATAAAGAATGTAGCAATTAAGCAAATAGCAACAATGGACATGAACGTACCAAATGGAAACTGTTCAAGTACGTAGAATAAAGCAACTTCTGTTCCTTTATTATTGATAACATCCATAACAGGAAGATCCTTAAAAAAGTCTAAATAAACCCCAGAACCTCCGAATACAGCAAACCATAATCCGCCAAATACGGTCGGAACAGCTAGTACACCAATTAAAAATTCTCGAATGGTTCTACCTCGTGAAATACGAGCAATAAACGTACCAACGAACGGTGCCCAGGCGATCCACCATGCCCAGTAGAAAATTGTCCAATCTTGAACCCAGGTGCTGTTATCAAACGGGCTCAATCGAAAACTCATCGACGGCAAGTTTTGAATGTAGCTGCCAATTGTTGTAACGAATAAGTCCATAATAAAGTTGGTTGGACCTGCAAATAACAAGAATAGCATTAACAGAATAGCTAAAACAATATTAATGTTACTCAAATACTTAATACCCTTGTTCAGACCTGTCTGTGCTGACAGCATGAACAAGAACGTCACGATAATAATAACAATTAATTGAGTCGTGAAATTATTATCAATGCTTGGCGACAAGTAAGAGGCTCCACCAGTAATTTGAATAGCGCCCAGTCCTAGAGATGTTGCCACCCCAAAAATAGTTGCAAATACGGCGATGACGTTTATGATCGTTCCAAGAGGTCCATCAACACGTTTTCCTAATAGTGGACGTAAAATATTACTGATTATGAACGGGTAACCTTTTCTAAATTGAAAATATGCAAGGGCCAGTGCAAGAACGGAATAAATAGCCCAAGGATGTAAACCCCAGTGGAAAAACGAATAACGTAGAGCTGCACGAGCTGATTCTGCTGTACCGCCTTCACCAGAAGGTGGAGTATGAAAATGATTGATTGGTTCTGAAACACCCCAGAATACAAGTCCAATTCCCATACCAGCACTAAATAACATAGCAAACCACGAGACATAACCATACTGAGGCTTTTCGTCAGGTTTACCTAGTTTAATGTTTCCGTACTTTGAAAAAATTAAGTACAGCGTAAAAACTAAGAATAATGTAGCTGCTAATAAATAATACCAGCCAAATTTCTCGATGATAAAACTATGTATTGCCGATGTGACAGGTGTAAGCGCTGCGCTTCCTAGCACAGATTCCGGAATAACACCCCATACGATAAATACTGCAGCAATAATAACCGAAATGATAAAAACAGGAGTCAGTTTTTTCATCGATTATCACTCCTTTCCTATTCTATTTTACATAACATAGTTTCTCATATAACCTTTTTAGCTATACATGAAACCACATGGTTATACATTCTAGTAAAGTTTGTATGAAATGTCTACCCTATTAGTAAGAAAAAAAGGCAAGATCTCAAATTCTTATTTTTCGTAATTATTTTAAAGTGCCGAAATAGATATGAAATTAGACATAGTTTTTTCATATAAATAGAGATGATGCTAAGGGGTCAGCTTTTTGAAAACAAATATAACATTTATGAGAAAAATATTTTTAATGTGACATACTAATTAGTTGTTGACATATTTAATGTGACATAATAATATAATATCAAGAGTTGTAAAACGCTTACAAAAAAAGACGGTTAAAGGGGAGTTTACAAAATGGGAACAATCGTATGTCAAACATGTAACTGCACAATTGATCATTTCGAAGATGAGAAAGTGACGCGATTATACTCAACATGTAAAAGCGGAGAATGTCAAAAAGCAGATGAAGATTTAGATTAATTCAATAAAAAAAAGGTGCGGAATTCCGCACCTTTTTTTTATTGAATTGCTTTATGTTCTTTAATGACACGAAATGTCTTTAATTCAAAATCTTCCGGACCCTGCACTGGTAAACCTGCCTCTAAGTTTGTTTCAATATAGGTTAAATTTTCCTCAGTGATGATTTCCCCAGGAATAAAAATAGGAATACCAGGAGGATAGACCATTACAAATTCTGCAATAATACGACCTGCTGACTCATGAAAAGGTACCACTTCGGTTTCAGCGTAAAAAGCATCACGAGGTGTTAAAGCCAATACAGGAATATCAGGTAATAAAATAGCAGGTTTTGCCGTTGTCTCAGAAAGGTTATGGAATTTTGCGGATAACTCACGCAGAGCTGTGACAAGACGTGAAAGATCTTCTTCTGTATCTCCGGGCGTGATAATACATAGAATATTATAAAGGTCAGACATTTCCACTTCGATATTATGAGCTTCACGCATCCATTTTTCTACGTCATAGCCCGTAATTCCTAAATCTGAAACAGAAATAATTAATTTAGTAGGGTCTAAATCATACGTAGCTTTTGTGCCTAAAATTTCTCTGCCTATACATCGGATATGCTCAATTGTATTAATTTCTTTTCGTGCTTTTTCAGCAAGAGAAATTGCACGTTCAGCCAGCTCTTTTCCTTCTGTAGCTAGACGTTTTCGTGCAACATCTAAAGAAGCCAGCAGCAGATAAGAGGTTGATGTTGTTGTCAGCATGCTTAAAATAGACTGTACGCGTTTTGGAGAAATTAAGCCTTCGCGTATGTTTAAAATGGAACTTTGCGTCATAGAACCGCCTAATTTATGCACGCTTGTTGCTGCCATATCTGCACCGGCCTGCATAGCAGACAGAGGCAAATCATCATGGAAGTGAATATGAACGCCGTGAGCTTCATCAACAAGTACAGGCACTTGATACGAGTGGGCAATTTCTACGATTTTACGAAGGTCTCCGGAAATTCCAAAGTAAGTTGGATTGATAACAAGCACTGCTTTTGCTTCAGGGTGCTGCTTTAAGGCTTTTTCTACAGAGTCCGATGTAATACCGTGAGAAATGCCAAGATTTTCGTCGATTTCAGGATGAATAAAAATAGGCGTAGCTCCTGAAAAAACAATCGCACTCATAACAGATTTATGCACGTTTCTAGGAACGATAATTTTATCTCCAGGTCCACATGTCGCCATAACCATTGCCATAATTGCTCCGCTCGTTCCTTGAACAGAGAAAAAAGTATGATCAGCACCAAATGCTTCTGCAGCTAAATCCTGTGCTTGTTTGATAATGCCTTTTGGCTGGTGAAGGTCATCAAGGGGACCGATATTAATTAAATCAATGGATAAAGCATCATCGCCAATAAATGAGCGGAATTCAGGATCCATTCCATTTCCTTTTTTATGTCCAGGGATATGGAATTGTGTTGGGTTTTTCTTAGCGTGATTAACTAATCCAGTAAATAATGGAGTTGAAAATTGAGAAGACAACTTTGCTATACACCTCTTTTATCATAAATTGTCAGTCCCTCTAAGCAAAGCTTAGAGGGACTTTGATTGTTTTTTTATCAAATTACAGCATTCAATTTTATATACCAAAAACTAATGGCTGTTGAATTATACATATTAAAATATCAGATCTTTTTTCTACAAAAGAAATTCAACAGAAATTCTACTCCGCAGTTTTCTTGATTTTAACCATTATATAAATGAATGAAACGCGTATGTTTACTACTGTTTGATAATATAAATACAATTTTTAGTTAAAAAAATACAAGTAATTGTAAACTGCTTATTACTTATTATTTTATAGTTCTTTATGTTTTGAAAATCCCCATAAAACAAAAGAATTATAGCACTTATTAACCTATTTGCAAAGATATTTTAAAGAGAAAATAAAAAGAAAAAAAAGGAGAAATTCTTTTGGGTGAAAAGAGAATAAATTTTGTGTACATTATAGATTGTGATAGAGTTAAGAATATAGATATACATAGAATGAAGAAATAAATGGAGTGATGAGAAGTGGAATATCAATACCCTATCTCCCTTGATTGGAGTACAGAAGAAATTATTGATGTAGTGAAGTTTTTTGAAAGTATTGAACGAGCTTATGAAAAAGGTATTGAGCGTGATCACCTAATGGCAGTCTATCGCCGATTTAAAGAAATTGTGCCAAGTAAAGCAGAAGAAAAAACAATCTGTAACGATTTTGAAGACCAAAGCAAATACTCTTCTTATCGAACGATTCAAAAAGCAAAGGCTGCTTCTTCTGGAGATATCATAAAAATGTAAAAAATGAGACTGGGACAAAAGTAGTTTAGCCGAAGTAAAAAACGAATCATTAATCAAATTGTTTGATTAATGATTCGTTTTTTTTGTTACGGTGAACATAGAGTTTATCTGTTTCGTTTCTTCTAGCAGTTGATTGGAAGGCAAGGCGAAGACTCCTGCTGGGAAAGCGGAACAGGCGAGACCCCGCAGGAGCGCAAGCGACGAGGAGGCTCACCGGCCGCCCAGGGAAATCAACTGCGGTGTCACAAGCGTTTCAGCTTATGTATCCCATTTGTTGGTCTTTCGATGAGCTTCCTTTCGTTATGTCTCACCCTCATTTTTTTTATATCAATTCGTTAAAATTATGCATATGCTTTTTTAGTTAGTTCATATAATGGAGTTACCGCATGAAATGTTTGTTCAATACGAGCCATCCATTCTTCGCCGTTCATTGCAATCGCTTCTTCTTTTGGAATTGTAATGCCGCATAGGATCTCAGCTTTTTTAACCGTCTCTAGACGTTCAAACAAACGCTCTAAGTCTTCAGAAGATAAGTCGCCCATTTTTTTACTATCAGGTTTTGTATGATCTTTCGACCAAACAAACGAGTCTGGGATATTTTGACGAATCTCCTCCATGTTTTGTTTTAGCAGCTTTCCAAATTGTTCTTTAATAGGTGATTCGTAAATGACGGCAAACCACACAAAGACGTGTGTTTCCCAAAGGCCAATTTGAAAATGAGGGAGCTTTTTATACCCGCGTTTACTGTTAGCAAAGGCTACCCACGTATCTGCTGGCGGGTTAACTGTTCTTCGTGCATGTTTGGCAATATGTACGAACATTTCATCTCCACAAAGTGAAGAAAGAGTAGGAGCAAAATGATTGCTCAATTGTTCGAATTTTGGGCGTATCGTTGTCTTGATGGCTTCCATACGTGCATCAAGCCCCTCGATACGGAATACGTTAAAGTCATCTTGTGAAAATCCTGAGAATGCCATGTGAAACCTCCGTTTTTTTAGTGAATATGTATAGCTGCTGTGCATCTATGCAAGTAAGTATGATTTACGCGAAGATTCTACCACATGAAAAGCATAAACACCAATTAATTCGCATATGCTTGTCAAAACGTGTCTATCATTTTTTTATAGGTAATCACACAATTTAGTTGCATGAGATTAGGTTTCGACATAGACTATATCAATAAAAATATCTGAAAATTTAGTTTTCTATAAGTGGGTTCAATAATTTGAGAGGGGTGTTTGAAACATGAAACAAGTGGTGAATATGTATAAGAAGAATGATGGACAAAAAAGATTAGGTGTAATTCGGTTGGAGTTAGATTACGAGTTAGCGACGTTATATGAAGCCATGATGGAGAATAATGAGGAACAAAAACAAAAATGTAAGCGAAAGCTCGAGAAACTTCGTGAAGAAATGATATCTCTTCAGTAGCAGACACGGGAATAAAATAGAACAAATATGGGTAAACTGTAAAAAAGGATTAAACTGAATGAGCAGATTCATAAGTGGTAACAGAGCACGTGGGAGAAGAAGGGGCAGTTCTTCTCCCACGTGCTCTGTTAATTGACATCTTGCAGAGGTTTTTTTAAGCTTAAATAAGAGACGTATTTTTGAGGGGGAATTGAGATGACACAACGCTGGAAAGAAATTGATACATACGTTAAAGAGTGGCTAAAAGAAGCTGGACAAAAAATTCAACAGTCGTTTAGTAAAGAACTTCTCATTCAAACGAAATCGAATCCAAATGATTTAGTAACAAATATGGATAAAGAAATTGAACAGTTTTTTATCTCAAAAATCAATGAAACCTTTCCGGAACATCATATTCTCGGAGAAGAAGGATATGGGGAAGAGCTTGAATCAGAAGAAGGAACGATTTGGATTATCGATCCGATCGACGGTACGATGAACTTTGTTCATCAGCAGCGAAATTTTGCTATTTCCATCGGTATATTCGAAAATGGTGTAGGACAAGCAGGTTATATTTATGATGTTATTCATAATGAGCTGTATCATGCTTTAAAAGGACAGGGCGCGTTTATGAATGACATCCAATTGCCGAAACTTGAACCTGTACCAGTTGAAGAAGCTATTATTAGCTTAAATGCAACGTGGGTGACGGAGAACCGCCGTATTGATCCTTCCGTATTAAGTCCGCTTGTGCGTAAAGTAAGAGGGACCCGTTCATATGGATCCGCAGCTATTGAGCTTGCTTACGTAGCGGCTGGACGCTTGGATGGATACATTACTTTACGTTTGGCTCCATGGGACTTTGCTGCCGGTAAAGTGTTGATTGAAGAAGTTGGAGGAGTCATGACGGATTTAGAAGGGAAGCCGTTAGAGATTCTTGAAAAAAGCAGTGTATTTGTAAGCAAACCAACATTACATGACGAAATCTTTCGTACGTACCTTGAAGGAAAGTGGAATAAATAAAATAGAAGTGAAGACTTACGTGTAGTCAAAGAATTTTGTGATGAAAAAACGTCATGAACCATTTTGATGTTGCAAATGGCCATGACGCTTTCAATCATCGCAAAAAAATTACAGCTGCCCTTTTTCTCGCATTTTTTTCTTAGTCGTAAAGCCAAGACCCATTACAACAATTAAAGCTACGATAGCTAAAATGACCCCGAGAGCGCTTCCTTCTCCGATAAATATGCCAATTGACATAATAGCTGCAGTTGCGATGAATGCATATAAAACGAATACCCACTTAATGTTTCTCATGTTGATTCCTCCCATTTGTAACGGATATTTATAGTGTACAACAAAATCATTCTGCAATTCTAGAGTTAGTGTGATATAATAGCTTAGTTATTACAAGCATAGGAGTGAAATGCGTGAACATTCGTAAAGATTTACGTAATATTGCCATTATTGCCCATGTAGACCATGGGAAAACAACGTTAGTAGATAAATTATTACATCAGTCCGGAACATTCCGTACTAATGAGCATGTTGAAGAACGTGCGATGGATTCAAATGACCTTGAGCGTGAGCGTGGAATTACAATTTTAGCGAAAAACACAGCTATTAATTATAAAGATACGCGTATCAACATTATGGATACGCCAGGACATGCTGACTTCGGTGGAGAAGTTGAGCGTATTATGAAAATGGTAGACGGTGTTCTACTTGTAGTAGACGCATACGAAGGATGTATGCCTCAAACGCGCTTTGTATTGAAAAAAGCATTAGAGCAAAACTTAACGCCGATTGTTGTTGTTAACAAAATTGACCGTGACTTTGCTCGTCCAACTGAAGTAGTTGATGAAGTAATTGACTTATTTATTGAACTAGGTGCAAGTGAGGAACAAATTGAGTTCCCTGTTGTTTATGCTTCAGCAATCAACGGAACGGCTAGCACGAACCCTGAAAAGCAAGATGAGAACATGTCATCTCTATTTGACTCAATCATCGAGCACATTCCAGCACCAGTAGACAACAGCGACGAACCACTTCAATTCCAAGTGGCAATGCTTGACTACAATGACTATCTTGGTCGTATCGGTGTAGGGCGCGTATTCCGCGGAACAATGAAAGTAGGCCAGCAAGTTGCATTAATGAAGCTTGACGGTACGGTAAAACAATTCCGCGTAACAAAATTATTCGGTTTCCTAGGCTTAAAGCGTGTTGAAATCGAAGAAGCAAAAGCAGGAGACCTGATCGCTGTATCAGGAATGGAAGACATCAACGTAGGTGAAACAGTATGTCCGTTTGACCACCAAGATGCACTGCCAATTTTACGTATTGATGAACCTACTTTACAAATGACGTTCTTAGTAAACAATTCACCGTTTGCTGGTCGTGAAGGTAAATTTGTTACATCTCGTAAAATTGAAGAGCGCTTAATGTCTGAACTTGAGACAGATGTAAGTTTACGCGTGGAAAATACTGATTCACCGGATGTATGGGTCGTTTCAGGACGTGGAGAACTTCATTTATCTATTTTAATTGAAAATATGCGTCGTGAAGGATATGAGATTCAAGTATCAAAACCTGAAGTAATCGTTCGTGAAATTGATGGCGTTCGCTGTGAGCCAGTTGAACGTGTGCAAATCGACGTGCCTGAAGAACATACGGGTTCTATTATGGAATCAATGGGTGCTCGTAAAGGTGAAATGGTTGATATGATTAACAACGGCAGCGGTCAAGTTCGTCTGATCTTTATGGTTCCTGCACGTGGTTTAATCGGTTATACAACTGAGTTCTTATCGTTAACTCGTGGATTCGGTATCATTAACCATTCATTTGATAGCTACCAACCAATGCAGCAAGGTCAAGTTGGAGGTCGCCGTCAAGGTGTGCTTGTTTCTATGGAAAGCGGTAAATCATCTACTTATGGAATCCAAGGCGTAGAAGACCGCGGTACAATTTTCGTGGAGCCAGGTACAGAAGTATACGAAGGTATGATCGTAGGAGAACACACTCGTGAAAATGATATCGTTGTTAACATCTGTAAAATGAAGCAAATGACGAATATGCGTTCTGCTAACAAAGATCAAACAACAGGTATGAAAAAACCTCGTATTATGTCTTTAGAGCAATCACTTGAATATTTAAACGAAGATGAATATTGTGAAATCACACCAGAATCTATTCGTCTACGTAAAAAAATTCTTGATAAAAATGAACGTGAAAAAGCAGCGAAAAAGAAAAAATACGCTGACACGAAATAATAAAAAAAGGAAGTCGTTAGCTTTATTTGCTAGCGGCTTGTTTTTTATCAATTATATCAGAATTTTCTATTTTTTGAAAGCGTTTTATAAAGAGAGAATTTGGAAAGGAAAAAGGTGGCTTATATCGAATAATGTAAAGTAAGGAATAGGGGGAAGGAAGATGGATGTAAAAGAACACCTTTCATTTTTTGCTGCTTTGTATCAAGTAGATGAACATGCAAAAATAGGAATGTGGCTGTTATACTTTACTATTTTAGGGCTATCTGTTCTCGTGTACAAACTCGGGTTTGCAAAGAAGCTGCCGCTTTTAAAATCTGTGGTTATTTATCTATTTTTAGCTTTTGGATGTACGATTTTAACGTTTTTAGGCATTTTTTTACCTGTAGCTGAAGGGCTAGTGGTTGCAGCGCTTGTATTAATTATTTATAAAATACGGCTGTATCAGGCTAAAAAGCAAAACTCCACGTTGGGTTCATAACAGACTACATAAAAAGACGCTTGTAGCTACAAGCGTCTTTTTAGTATGATATAGCCGAAGACAAGAGCGGCTGCGAAAATTAAATGGCCAGCTGTCCAATAAAAAATTGCTACTGCATCATCCACTGCAGGCGTAGGCTTAAGCGCAAGCAGCGTCAACGGAAAATACAAAGGAATGGTTGGAAGTGTTAATAAAAAAGAACACAATACGATTTTTCGAATAGACATATTGTTTAATTTACCTACTATGTAAACAAAAACGATCCCAATTGCAACGGCAATGAATAAATGAAAAACAAACTCCACCCATTCAGGCCATTGAATAGGGCCAATGATAGGAATAAAATCAACATTTAATAAAAGGGTATAAACTTGTTTGCCGGTTAGCCATTCTATCCATTTCAAACATAACCCAAGGATAATCCCGCTGAACATGCCGATACTTATTCCTAAACGGAGCACCTTACCAATCCTCCTCTGTCTTTTTCGACTCATATAGTTTAAAGTTACCAGTAGCTATGCGTTCTTTTGTTCGTTTTTCAATCCGTTCAGAACATTCATTGCACATATATGTATGGATAGGACGGTTGCGCAGTCGTTTTGCCACGAGCGTTTCATCCTCAATTGTTTCAATTTTATCGCACATGACACATTGTACTCTCATTTCTATCACCTCAACTTCTCTATACATCATTCTAGCCGAAAATTCTTGTTTTATAAAGTTTTTTTGCGGTGCTATCTCTCAGGAGAAAAGGAACGATAGGAAAACATTCCTAAAGAAGCAGGTAATTTTGCTTGTTAGCTCGAAGATAGTAACTAGTAAGTACATAAACAGTAGGAGGGATGAAAATGGCCAACGAAGTCGAGACTCAATTAGTAGATGCATTATACGATGAGCTACAGACAGAGAGATTTGCAACCATTTCAACTATTGATTTTGAAACAAACGCTCCAAATGTTAGTGCCATTTCGTGGTTAGTAGCTCCGACTAAACAAAAAATTCGATTTGCCGTAGATGTCAAATCGAGGATTGTAGAAAACATTAAACATACGAATAAAGCAGTGGTAAATATTCTTGCTAATGAATCATGCTACTCAATCAGCGGAATAGCTGAGGTAGTGCAAGAAAAGTTAGACGGAGTAGCTTTAAAG
Source organism: Priestia sp. USM5 (assembly GCF_058323215.1). Classification (NCBI taxonomy): domain Bacteria; kingdom Bacillati; phylum Bacillota; class Bacilli; order Caryophanales; family Bacillaceae; genus Priestia; species Priestia sp. USM5. The sequence goes on along the minus strand of NZ_JBSGKN010000001.1, from coordinate 3,259,084 downwards.
CTGACGCTAATTGAACTAGATATTAATGAAGTAAGAGATGTCATGTTCTATGGCTCTAAGATTTCAGTAAACCCTTCATATGAAAAGACCTATGATCCAGTAGCAGCCGCTAAACTCGATAAGCAAGTAATTGAAGCGATAAAAAAAGCTTAGCAGCAGCCTGCCGCTAAGCGACTTTCTTATTCATTTTTTTGAAGATGATTATTAGATTGTTTTTCCTGCTCATTCTTTAAATTTTGCTCTTGTTTATTATTTAATTTTTGATTGTTTGTATCTGTTGAACTAGGATTTCGGCGGATTTCTTCTGCAAATTCAGGCATCACTCGGTTTACAATGGCTGCTAATTCATCTAAAAATCCTGTAACCGGCCGACCTTTACGAATTTCATTTCCAATTTGTTTTAGCCGAGCGACCGTATCAGGATCTGCAATAACAACAGAGTTAGCGCCGTACGGATCAGCTTTCAGACCTTCGGCAACTGTATATTTGATTGAACTTACTTCTGAACGATCAATATCTTTGCCGACGTCAATGCCTACGATTGCATACTTGCCGAGCACAATGGCAGTAGCATCATTTACATTCGGAACGCTTGAAGCCAGTTTAACTAAATGCGCTGATATTTCATTAGCAGTACGCTTGTGAGAGCGTTCAGGAGATGAATTTTTCACCTGTACAATTCGATCTGTTTTTTGCCCTTCTTCAACGTCTGCTTGATTATTGTTGCAGCCGGTTAGTGTAATAAAACATAAGCTAATGGATAGAAAAAATTTGTTCATGTGGGAGACTCCTCCTTATGAATGACTCATTTTTTGTAGTAATTTGTATTTAGTTTCTAATAGTTCTTCTATCTTTATACACGTGTTCATATATTTAAAGAAAATGGTCCGTCCATTTAAGGTCACTTCACACATGTGCGTTACATAGTATATAAATGGATGGGTGCCTTGTTTCACTCCTTACAGGAAAAACAATCGGAGTAGGAGGCTGAATTATTGGGAAAAATTTATGTATTAGATACGAATGTTTTATTACAAGATCCGCATTCAATTTTTTCATTTGATGATAACGAAGTAGTGATTCCAGCCGTTGTACTAGAAGAAGTTGATTCGAAAAAAAGAAATATGGATGAAGTCGGACGAAATGCAAGGCAGGTATCCAAACTCATTGATAACTTGAGACAACATGGAAAGTTATATGAGAAAATCCCGTTAGAAAATGGGGGCCATTTGCGAATTGAACTCAATCATCGCTCTTTTCAGCAGCTTCAAGAAATCTTTGTGGAAAAAACAAATGATAATCGAATTTTAGCTGTTGCTAAAAACTTATCCCTTGAAGAGGAAACAAAAGAAGATGGACGTGAAGTGATACTAGTAAGTAAAGATGTGTTGGTACGTGTGAAGGCTGACGCAATCGGTTTAAGAGCAGAAGATTTTTTAAGTGATCGAGTAGTGGAATTCAATAGTATTTATACAGGCTTTTCAGAAGTCTATATTGCAAAAGAGCTGCTGAGTCAATTTTACGAAAAAGGAGAGCTGCTAACGTCTCAAATTGCGAACCACTCCTTTTTTGCAAATCAATTCTTAGTGATGAAAGATGCATTTGGAGGATCCGGATCAGCCATCGGCATTGTCGATCAAACAACAACGAAAGTAAAAAAACTGTTATTTGAATATGATCATATCTGGGGAATCAAACCTCGAAATGTTCAGCAAATTATGGCGTTAGAACTTCTTCTTAGAGACGACGTTCAACTGGTCACGTTAATTGGAAAGGCAGGTACGGGTAAAACGCTGCTTGCTTTAGCTTCAGGACTTATGCAGACGGAAGATCTAGGGTGTTTTAAAAAGTTGCTTGTAGCTCGTCCAATTGTTCCTTTAGGGAAAGATATTGGGTTCTTGCCAGGAGAAAAGCAGGAGAAGCTTCGTCCATGGATGCAACCAATTTATGATAACCTAGAGTACTTATTCAACACTAAAAAACCTGGAGAACTGGATGCGATTCTAGCGGGGCTGAGTTCAATAGAAGTGGAAGCCTTGACGTATATAAGAGGCCGAAGCATTCCGGAACAGTTTATTATTATTGATGAAGCACAAAATTTAACGAAGCATGAAATTAAAACAATTTTAACAAGGGTAGGGGAAAAGAGTAAAATTGTGCTTATGGGAGATCCGGCTCAAATTGATCATCCTTATTTAGATGAGTATAACAACGGATTAACGTACGTAGTTGAAAAGTTTAAAGAGCAAAAAGTATCGGGCCACGTTCGGTTAATCAAAGGAGAGCGCTCCGGGCTAGCACAATTAGCAGCTGACATTCTTTAAAAAAGGTGGGGTTCCTTTTGGAACCCCACCTTTTTTTATTATGTAACGATGATTTCTTCCACATATTTAATAGGGTTATTTCGGTTAGATCCATCCGGTAAATAGACATAGATAGGCCCGTCTTCTCTAAGAGGCTTTCCGTCTTGGCTGAAACCAAAGATTAGTTTTTGCGCTTCTTCTAATGAAAAAGAAATCAGCGCGTCTTTTGTTTTAAATGAAACGTTGGTAGAGTCTTCAGTAGGTGAAGCGTTTGCTAGAAAAGGTGCAAATAAAATCCCAAATGTTCCATTTACTAGCTCTTGTTTTTTGAATTTCTTTTCGGTTTTTAACGTAGGAGGAAAGACGGCTCCTTCTTGAATTTCACGGTCCCAATGCTTAGAAACAGCTTTTGTGTACGCTTCTGTCTCGTCTTTTTGCTCCGGTGGATGTTCAAAGAAAACGTCCATATCGAGCTTGCGGTCATCGAAAATCCACACGCTTGGGTCGAGTGTCAGCGTATATTTTACTTTTCCTTTTAACATAATAATTGAATTCATCATAAATGCCCCCTTGCTAAAAGTATAAGCGCTTTCTCCTTATTTGTCACTTTGATGAAAAAATTTAGTTGAGAGTGATTCTCGTATGATATAATGTAAGAGTCAACGAAAGTGCGAAATTTCCTACATCTATGGTAATGGTTTTGAGAAAGTAACAGTATAAAAAAGACGGCCAGCCTCACGGACATGTTTATCCTTGCTTTTTTGGAGCATAGCCTTTAAAATTGAGAGATAGATTAGGTAATCGCTCGCGAACGGAGGGATTGAGTTTGACGCCTGAGACAATGATAGATCATCGTGAAAAAGCGTATGCGTTGTTAAAAGCTGATGCAGATAAGATTTTGCAATTAATTCAAGTTCAAATGGATAACTTAACAATGCCACAATGTCCTCTTTATGAAGAGGTTTTAGATACACAAATGTTTGGTTTATCAAGAGAAATTGATTTTGCAGTTCGTCTTGGTTTAATTGATGAACGTGTTGGAAAAACATTGCTAGACCGCCTCGAGCGTGAACTTTCTGCACTGCATGAAGCGTTTACAAAAAAATAAAAATCACGCGATCGAAACTCAAACTATATACAAACGTAGTTTGAGTTTTTTATTACAGGTGGTTGAAATTTCCTAATTTACTCAAATTTGTACATAAAAAATGAAACGAAACAGAAACACGTCATTTTTAAAGGAAGAGGGTTATGGTAAAAAAAATATTTAGGCATTTTGACTATTCAATTGTAATTCCAGTGCTGCTTCTTTGTGCGGTTGGACTAGTTATGGTTTACAGTTCAAGTATGATTGTAAGTATTACAAGATATCATACGTCAAGTGATTTCTTTTACAACAGACAAAAAATGTGGCTTGCTTTTACGCTTGTATTGTTCATTTTAACAATGCTAACACCTTACAAGCTGTATCCTAAAATACTGCCTTATGCGATTCTGGGCATTTTTGTACTGCTTTTGCTTGTGTTTGTAATGGGGCATACGAGTAACAATGCGCAAAGTTGGCTGCAGCTTGGCGGAGCAAACATGCAGCCGGCTGAGTATGCCAAGCTTGTTGTCATTTTATACTTATCTTATGTTTTGTCTAAAAGGCAAGAGTATATTGACAACATCAAAAAAGCTTTTTTTGGACCTATGGGTCTTGTATTTCTAATATTAGGTTTTGTAGCGATTCAGCCTGACCTTGGAACGGGATCAATTATTTTTGCGATTGCCGTTACCATTATGCTATGTTCGGGAATCTCTAAAAAAACCTTTTTCCGCATGCTAGCACTAGGTATTATTTTGCTTACGGTCATTATTACGATTGGTTTTTTTACAGGTCAGTTTACTGCCAATCGAATCGGCCGTTTTACCGGTGCGTCAGATCCGTTTGCTAATGCTCAAGGAACCGGTTATCAGCTGGTTAATTCATATTTAGCAATAGGTACAGGAGGCTTAAAAGGCCTTGGTTTAGGAGAAAGTGTACAAAAGTATGGTTATCTTCCTGAGCCCCATACCGATTTCATTATGGCCATTATTGCAGAAGAATTAGGATTCTTTGGAGTTATGCTCGTGCTGGGCCTTTTAGGCTTCTTAATTTTCAGGATTTTAATGCTGGCTAAAAAATCTCAGGATCCGTTTGCTAGCATGATTTGTATTGGAGTAGCCAGTATGATAGGTATTCAAACAGGCATTAACCTTGGAGGGCTTACGGGACTCATTCCGATTACCGGCGTCACGCTTCCGTTTATCAGTTACGGAGGGTCTTCGCTACTAACGCTGATGGTATCTATGGGAATTATTGTAAATATTTCGTTTTTCGTAAATTATCAAAATAAAAAACAGAAAAATACGGAAAATATTGTGCTACATCCGAACAATACATCAACAAAAAGTGATTGATTTTCGTAAAAAAATTGTGTAAAAAAAGCAAAAATTTATTGGAATTTTATTATTTTCCATTGATTTTTGCTTTTCTTTTATCCAATTTTGCTATATATTGAAGTTTATACGAAATTGAGAGGAGATTAGCAACATGAGTTTTGTAACTAAAAAAATCAAAAAAGTATTAGTAGCAAACCGAGGAGAAATTGCGATTCGTGTATTTCGAGCATGTACTGAACTGAATATTCGGACTGTTGCAATTTATTCGAAGGAAGACGCAGGTTCTTATCACCGTTACAAAGCGGATGAAGCCTATTTAGTAGGAGCGGAGAAAAAGCCCATTGATGCTTATTTAGATATAGAAGGCATCATCGACATTGCTAAGTCTCATGATGTAGATGCTATTCACCCTGGCTATGGTTTTTTGTCAGAAAATATCCAATTTGCAAAACGTTGCGAAGAAGAAGGCATTATTTTCATTGGCCCAAAATCCAAGCATCTTGATATGTTTGGCGATAAAGTAAAAGCACGTCATCAGGCTATTCAAGCAGATATTCCCGTTATTCCTGGTACAGATGGTCCTATTGATTCAATTGACGAAGCAAAAGAATTTGCTAATCAGCATGGATATCCTCTAATGATCAAAGCAGCTTTGGGCGGAGGCGGTCGAGGCATGCGTATCGTTCGCGATGCAGACAGCCTGAATGAATCTTATGATCGTGCCAAATCAGAAGCAAAAGCGGCTTTTGGTAATGATGAAGTATACGTCGAGAAACTAGTTGAAAATCCAAAACATATTGAAGTGCAAATTTTAGGTGATGAACAAGGAAATGTTGTGCACCTTTACGAACGCGACTGTTCAGTGCAGCGTCGTCACCAAAAAGTAGTAGAAGTAGCACCAAGTGTTTCTATAGATGAAGACTTACGTCTCCGCATTTGTGAAGCAGCTGTGCAGCTGATGGAAAAAGTGCAGTACATAAATGCTGGTACAGTAGAATTTTTAGTATCAGGAAACGATTTTTATTTTATTGAAGTAAATCCACGTGTTCAAGTAGAGCACACAATTACTGAAATGATTACAGGTATTGATATCGTTCAATCGCAAATTTTAATTGCGGACGGCTACGCACTTCACAGCAAGGAAGTGTCTATTCCTGCACAAGACCAAATTCACGTACATGGATATGCAATTCAATCTCGTGTAACGACAGAAGACCCGTTAAATAACTTTATGCCGGATACGGGTAAGATTATGGCTTATCGTTCTGGCGGCGGTTTTGGCGTACGTTTAGATACGGGAAACAGCTTCCAAGGTGCTGTCATTACGCCGTATTATGATTCACTGTTAGTAAAAGTAACAACATGGGCCTTAACATTCGATCAAGCCGCATCAAAAATGGTACGGAACTTAAAAGAGTTTCGTATTCGTGGAATTAAAACTAATATTCCATTTCTTGAAAATGTAGTAAAGCATGATAAGTTCTTAACAGGCGCTTATGATACATCCTTTATTGATACAACGCCTGAACTTTTTGTCTTCCCTAAGCGAAAAGACCGCGGAACTAAAATGCTTACATACATTGGGAATGTTACGGTAAACGGATTCCCGGGTGTATCGGAAAAGAAAAAGCCAATCTTTACGAAACCGCGTGTTCCTAATGTCGATATAAAACAACCAATTCCAAACGGAACAAAGCAGATTTTAGATGAAAAAGGCGCTGAAGGGCTAGTAAATTGGGTGAAAGAACGCAAGGAAGTGCTATTAACGGATACAACTTTCCGTGATGGCCATCAGTCTCTTTTAGCAACGCGTATTCGTACAAACGACTTAAAACAAGTAGCTAACCCAACTGCACGCTTGCTTCCGGATTTATTTTCTATGGAAATGTGGGGAGGAGCAACGTTTGATGTCGCTTATCGATTCTTAAAAGAAGATCCGTGGGATCGCTTGCTTACTTTACGTCAACAAGCGCCAAACGTTCTTTTCCAAATGCTTCTTCGCGCGTCAAATGCGGTTGGATATAAAAACTATCCTGATAATGTAATCAAGGAATTTGTTGAAAAATCAGCTTATGCAGGTATTGATGTTTTCCGTATCTTTGACAGCTTAAACTGGGTGCAAGGAATGACTCTTGCAATTGACTCCGTTCGTCAAACAGGGAAGATTGCAGAAGCAGCGATGTGTTATACAGGTGATATTTTAGATCCGACGCGCCGTAAGTATGATTTGGATTACTACAAGAACTTAGCAAAAGAGCTTGAGCAGTCTGGAGCACATATCCTGGGCATTAAAGATATGGCGGGTCTTTTAAAACCACAGGCAGCTTATGATTTAGTATCGGCTCTAAAAGAAACGGTTGATATCCCAATTCACCTTCATACGCATGATACAAGCGGAAACGGTGTATATACGTACGCAAAAGCAATTGAAGCAGGTGTAGACATTGTAGACGTAGCCGTAAGCTCAATGGCAGGCTTAACGTCTCAGCCGAGCGCTAACTCTCTTTATTACGCATTAGAAGGTGCGGACCGCAGACCAAATCTGGATATTAAAAATCTAGAAGAGCTTTCTTACTATTGGGAAGACGTGCGAAAATATTACCAAGACTTCGAAAGCGGGATGAATGCTCCTCATACGGAAGTGTACGAGCATGAAATGCCAGGCGGTCAATATAGCAACTTACAGCAACAAGCAAAAGCAGTTGGTTTAGGAAACCGCTGGGATGAAGTAAAAGATATGTATTCACGCGTGAATTTGTTATTTGGTGATATTGTAAAAGTTACGCCATCATCAAAAGTAGTTGGAGACATGGCATTGTTTATGGTTCAAAACAATTTGACAGAAGAAACGCTGTTTGAGCGCGGTGAAACGCTTGACTTCCCGGATTCCGTTATTGAATTGTTTGAAGGGTATTTAGGACAGCCTCACGGGGGATTCCCTAAAGAGCTTCAGCGCATCATTCTAAAAGGCAGAAAACCTATTACAGTTCGTCCTGGAGAACTGTTAGAAGATGTGGACTTCGATGCAGTGAAAGAAAAGCTATTTAAAGACTTAAATCGTCAAGTGACGAGTTTTGACGCCATTGCTTATGCGCTGTATCCAAAAGTATTTATGGATTATCACAAAGCAGTCGAACAATACGGAGACATCTCTGTTCTTGATACACCGACTTTCCTATACGGCATGCGTTTAGGAGAAGAGGCTGAAATTGAGATTGAAAAAGGAAAAACCTTAATCGTTCGCCTTGTATCCATTGGAGAACCGCAGGCAGACGGTACGCGAACAGTATACTTTGAATTAAACGGTCAGCCTCGTGAAGTCGTGATTAAAGACGAAAGTGTCAAAACAACCGTTACGGCAAAACAAAAAGCCGACCAAGGAAATCCGGCCCACATTGGCGCTTCAATGCCTGGAACCGTTATTCGAGTAGTAGTAGAAAAAGGCGATAAAGTCTCAAAAGGTGATCACTTAATGATCACAGAAGCAATGAAAATGGAAACAACCGTGCAAGCACCATTTGACGGCGTGATTAAACAAGTACACGTATCGAATGGAGATGGCATCCAGCCGGGAGATTTATTAATTGAATTAGAAAGCTAATCAAAAAAGGTACGAGCTCAGAGCTCGTACCTTTTTTGATTAATTATGTGTATGACGCGTTGCAAGTAAGGTCAAGTAGCTTAATACACCGAATAGGAAAGAGATAATTAAAGAATGAGCAAGCGCGAGCTCTAGCTGCAGACGTGTGACAACAACAAGCATACCGGAAACCGCCTGAAAAATAACTAGAATGAGAGCAGCTAACCATCCGTAAAAAATATTTTTTTGATGACGATAATATTTAACTGCATGGATAAAGGCAGCTAAAATCCATACAAACGTTAAAACAGCAGCGGATCGATGTCCCATTTGAATCCACTGATTCAAATCAACGGGTAGCCAACCGTTTCCGTTTGAACAAAATGGAACGTCTGGACAGGCTAAGCTAGCTTCTTTATGGCGAACAAGCGCGCCCGTGTACACAACGGCATATGTGTATAAGATAACCCCGTAAATATGTTTTTTCATTTTAGAGCCTAGCTGCATGTTAGCTGTGTCGAGCTTTTGATCCACTTCAAAGATGATAAGTGTTAACAGCAGCACAGAAGCAAACGAAATAAGGGAAATACCAAAATGAAGAGCAAGCACCGCATCTGATTGCCCCCACATAACGGCAGCGGCCCCAATTAATGCTTGCAGTACTAGGAAGAAAAAAGAGATAAACGCTAAAGGTCTAACTTCTTTTATATGTCCTAGTGAAATCCACGCCCATACGCATAAAGCGAGTACAAGAAAGCCCGACACGCCAGAAACTAAGCGGTGGCTTAATTCAACAACGGTTTCAAATGTTAAAGGGTCGGGAATGAGCTGTCCGTTACACAGAGGCCAAGAATCTCCGCACCCGTCTGCTGAACCAGTTTTCGTAACAAGAGCACCGCCAAGTAGAATAAGTAACATGGCTATGCTCGTCACAACGGATAAAAACTTTAATCCAAGTCGCACAATAATCACCATCCTAAAAGCAAAGTAAGTAATATAACGAGCTAAACATTTTATCCTAATCTTTTTGTATATTAAACATAAATTTCATTTATTCTCCATAAACTTGATTGAATTTGTTATAATGGTAGAAAGTGTAAGGTTTGTTCATGAGTTTGACTCTGCAGATATGTAAAAGGTACCGTACAGAAAACTATTTTACTTGCAGAAATATCTTTTAACAAGTGACAGGGACATGCATTTAGCTCATGACAAAAAAAATCCATATTTTTTTCATGAATTCTTCACAAAGTAACGGCAAAATATGGTTTAATAAACATGAGAAATAGATAATTCTCTACTATTTTATCGTTTACATGTGAAGCTTTTAAGTAGTTTCGGTGAGAGGAATATGACTTCTTTGTGAACAAAGAGGAGATTTTTGTAAAAATATGTTGAAAACGCCTTCATTTATAGACTCTTTATTTACTAGATAAAAGTCTGTGGATGAGTAAAGGAGGAAGCGCCATGGAAGATTCAAAAATGGTGGAAGATTCAACGCTTTCTGCATCGCCTAACACAGCTCATGTAAGCGAAAATAGTTCCATTTGGTCAGATTTTTTAGCTACGATTAAAATCGGAATAGTCAACTCAAATTTCATCACCACCTTTACTGGTTTTTGGCTAGCTCTTTTCTTCAACGAACAACACTTCTTAGAAAACCTGGATAAAGCATTTTTTACTTTAATAGGTTCTTCACTTATCATCGCCGGTTCATGCAGTTTGAACAATTACATAGATCGTGACATTGACCCTCTAATGGAACGAACAAAGGGACGACCTACAGTGACAGGAAGTTTTACACCTTTGACGGTCCTTGGGATTGGAATCGGTTTGACGTTAACCGGCTTGCTTATGCTACTAGTTGTTTCTTCCGTAGCCGCTCTCATCGGATTAGCAGGAATACTTACATATGTAGTTCTTTACACCATGTGGTCCAAAAGACTATACACAATTAATACAGTAATCGGAAGTATATCAGGCGCTGTCCCGCCATTAATTGGATGGGCCGCTATCGATCCCAATTTACACGTAGTGGCTTGGGTATTATTTTTAATCATGTTTATTTGGCAGCCGCCTCATTTTCTAGCTCTTGCTATGCGAAGATGTGAAGAATATCGAGCAGCGGGAATCCCTATGCTGCCTGTTGTACATGGTTTTGAGCTTACAAAACGACAGATTCTCATTTGGATTGCTTGTTTGTTGCCATTACCTCTTTACTTATACGAATTAGGCATTCCATTTCTAATTTTGGCCACTGTTTTAAACATAGGATGGCTATTTTTAGGATTTGCTCAATACAATAAACAAGAAGACACAAAGTGGGCTAGCATGATGTTTGTCTACTCACTAAACTATTTAACTATTTTATTTGTCTCAATGATTGTCGCAACGCTTTTTGCCTAGATAAAATCTTTCACTGAATGCGACGCTGCACAAGGGGGATTTCTTCTACATGTAGAATTCATTATAGAAGGAATAAGTTTTATGCTCAAGAGGGCATAGATGAAATCACGTCAATGAAAGAGAGGTTGGGGAATGGTATGAAAAAATGGCGATTGAACTTTCGTGTTTTGTCGTTATTTACGCTGCTTGCATTCGTGTTATCGGCCTGTGGAAAACCGTTTTTGTCAACACTTAAGCCTGCAGGTGAGGTAGCTGAAGAACAATATTCGCTTATGCTTCTTAGTACAGCCATCATGGTTTTAGTTATTATTGTGGTCACCATTATCTTTATATTTGTTATTCTGCGCTTTCGCCGTCGTAAAGGCGAAGAAAACGTGATTCCAAAGCAAGTGGAAGGAAGCAGAAAGTTAGAAATTATATGGACAGTGATTCCTATCTTGCTGCTCATTATTTTGACTGTTCCAACGGTCATCTCAACATTTAAGCTAGCGGACGTAAAAGGAATGAAGGACAAAGATGCTGTCGTAGTAAATGTGCGTGCTAACTTGTACTGGTGGGAATTTGAGTATCCTAATCAAAAAATTATTACATCCCAAGATCTAGTTGTTCCAACGGATAAAAAAGTCTACTTTAATATTAAAGCTTCTGACGTCAAGCACTCATTCTGGATTCCTTCAGTTGGAGGAAAGCTCGATGCTAACACAGAAAATGATAATAAATTTTGGCTAGTGTTTGATTCTAAAAAATCGAAGGAAGCTAACGGGGTTTTCTACGGAAAATGTGCTGAGCTTTGCGGTCCATCTCATTCTCTTATGGACTTTAAAGTACGGGCTGTATCAAGCAATGAATTTGATACGTGGGCAAAAGATTTGAAAAAGGCAAAGCCTGATGTAGAAACAGCATCCGCAAAAGCGGGTCAAGAGGTCTTTAATGAAAGCTGTATCGGATGCCATGCTGTTGATGTCAAAGACAATCGTCCAGAGCAAGCTCGTCAAGCACCAAACTTAGCCGGTTTTTCTGAACGTGAGCGTGTAGCCGGAGTGCTTCCTCACAACAAGGAAAATATCAAAAAATGGTTAAAAAACCCTGAGAAAGTTAAGCCGGGTAATAAGATGAGTGGTACATATCCTGACTTAACTGATGAACAAGTAAATGAGCTAGCAGACTATTTAATGAGTTTAAAAGAAAAATAAACGTCCAGTCGTTTTTAAAAGGGGAGGTTTAGCGATGAGTACACTCAGTCAAAAGAAGGGTGTAGGTGGAACAATTTGGGACTTTATGACAACCGTGGATCATAAGAAAATCGCCATTCTTTATTTAATTGCCGGCGGTATCTTTTTTCTAGTCGGAGGAGTGGAAGCGCTATTTATACGTATTCAGCTGGCTATACCAAGCAATGACTTTGTTAGTGCAGGAACGTATAATGAAATTTTAACAATGCATGGAACAACGATGATTTTCTTAGCTGCCATGCCGCTTCTTTTTGCTATGATGAATGCAGTTGTTCCGCTGCAAATCGGAGCTCGAGATGTAGCATTTCCATTTTTAAATTTGTTAGGTTTTTGGTTGTTTGCCTTTGGGGGACTCTTTTTAAATCTAAGCTGGTTTTTAGGAGGAGCACCTGATGCAGGTTGGACATCATATGCTTCGCTGTCTATTGCATCGCCTGGTCACGGAATTGATTTTTATGCGATAGGTTTACAGATTTCCGGAGCCGGGACATTGATTTCAGGTATCAACTTTCTCGTAACAATCATTAACATGAGGGCGCCAGGTATGACTTATATGCGTATGCCGCTGTTTACGTGGACGACGTTTGTTGCATCAGCTCTTATTTTGTTTGCGTTTCCAGCACTGACGGTTGGATTGTTTTTAATGATTTTTGACCGCTTGTTCGGTGGAAACTTTTTTGACGCCACAATGGGTGGAAATACGATTATCTGGGAACATCTTTTCTGGATATTCGGTCATCCGGAAGTATATATTTTAATTCTTCCAGCGTTTGGTGTTTTCTCAGAAATTTTACCTACTTTTTCAAGAAAGAGATTATTCGGATACTCGTCGATGGTTTTTGCTACCGTATTAATCGGATTTTTAGGGTTCATGGTGTGGGCTCACCACATGTTTACAACCGGACTTGGTCCGATTGCAAATGCCATTTTTGCTGTCGCTACGATGGCCATCGCCGTTCCAACTGGAATTAAAATTTTTAACTGGCTGTTTACGCTTTGGGGAGGAAGTATTGAGTTTACGTCTCCAATGCTTTACGCTGTCGCCTTTATTCCGTCATTTGTTATCGGGGGAGTAACAGGAGTTATGGCAGCTGTAGCACCTGCAGATTATCAATTTCAAGATTCTTATTTTATCGTTGCTCACTTCCATTACGTTATCGTAGGCGGTGTCGTATACGCTATATTAGCAGGTGTCACATACTGGTGGCCAAAAATGTTTGGCAAGATGTTAGATGAAAAGTTAAGCAAAGCAACGTTCTGGCTCTTTTTGATTGGTTTCCACTTAACGTTCTTTATTCAGCATTTCTTAGGTCTAATGGGGATGCCTCGCCGCGTATGGACGTTCTTGCCTAATCAAGGTCTCGACCTTGGGAATGCAATCAGTTCATCAGGAGCTGCTTTCATGGCGGTTGCTACGCTCATTTTACTTGTTAACATTATAAAAACCACTGCCAAAGGACAAAAGGTAGGAGGAGATCCTTGGGGAGACGGACGTACATTAGAATGGGCTATTTCATCTCCGCCACCAGAGTATAACTTTAAACAAACGCCGCTTGTACGCGGGTTAGATGCATATTGGATTGAAAAAATGGCAGGAAATAAAGAAATGACGCCAGCCGAACCTCTTGGTGATATTCATATGCCAAACTCATCGTTTATTCCATTTATGATATCGCTTGGGATGTTTATTGCAGGGATTGGCTTTTTGTATCGAAATGATCATGCGTGGGGAGATGTTGTAGGGATTATCGGAATGATCGTCATGTTTTTATCGATGTTCTTCCGTTCATGGATTGATGATCACGGCTTTCATATTCACAAAGAAGACTTAGTTGATGATGACAAGGAGGCGAAGATGTAATGGAGACTGAACAAAAGCTAACCGCTGAAACTTTCCCTGCTTCGCCTGAAAAAGCAACGCTTGAAGGGAAAAATAAATTTACCGGCTTTTGGCTCTTTCTAGGCGGGGAGACGGTTTTGTTTGCTTCACTTTTTGCTACTTATTTAGCTTTGCGCAATTCAACGATGTCAGGACCTAAGCCGGAAGAATTGTTTGATATTAAGCTTGTTTTTGCAGCAACCATGATTTTATTAACAAGTTCACTAACAAGCGTATATGCTATGTATCATATGAAAAATTTTGAGTTTAAAAAGATGCAGCTATGGTTAGGCGTTACGTGGCTTTTAGGTTTAGCGTTTTTAGGGCTAGAAATCTATGAGTTCAGGCATTATGTTCATGAAGGGCATACGTTTACAAGCAGCGCATTTGGTTCTTCTTTCTACGCGCTGGTTGGGACACACGGAGCTCACGTAACGTTCGGACTGCTTTGGATTGGTTCTTTGATGATTCGAAATGCGAAGCGGGGGCTAAACTTATATAACGCTCCTAAATATTATGTCGCAAGTTTATACTGGCACTTTATCGATGTTGTGTGGGTCTTTATTTTCACGGTTGTATATTTAATGGGAATGGTGGGATAAGCTGATGACGACAAATCAATCAAACTCAGATAACCCAAGGCTCAATTTAGAATATCGTAAAAAAAGAAACGCAGAAGATATGAAGATGCAAGTTATCTCTTTTGCAATGATGTTGTTTTTAACACTAATTGCTTTTTTTGCGGTTTATCAAGAGTTTAGCGGATGGTACATTATGCCGGTGATTGTGCTCTTGGCGGTTGTTCAAGTCATCTTTCAACTTTATTATTTCATGCATATGAACCACAAAGGACATACCATACCAGCATTTTTCTTGTATTCAGGCGTATTGGTAGCTCTTTTAACCATTTTAGCTTTTGTAACCATTATTTGGTGGTAAAGAAAAGGGCTGGCATACGCCAGTCCTTTTCATCATCTGTAGAAGGAGGAATATACGTTGATTAACAATTTGCAGATGTTTGGTTTTGAAGCACTTTGGAGCCCTTACTATTTTTTAACCATTTGTCTGGTGACCGTCTTATATTTTTTCATCGTTGGTAGATGGAGAGGGAATTTTATAGGAGCGGCGGCCGTAGACAGAAAAACAAAAGCGTATTTTGTTATCAGCATGGTTCTTTTGTATATATGTAAAGGAGGACCTGTAGATTTACTAGGGCACTTTATGTTTAGTGCTCATATGACGCAAATGGCAATTGTTTACTTGGTGATTCCCCCGCTTTTTATTTTAGGAATTCCACCGTGGTTAGCTCGTTCTGTTATTTATGTAAGAGGGGTTAAACCTGTTTTTAAATTTTTTACAAAGCCCTTAATTGCTTTACTATTATTCAATGGGTTATTTTCTTTGTATCATATTCCGCTACTTTTTGATGTTATTAAAACGGATATGACGCTTCACGGAATCGTGAGTGTTGTATTATTTATCGCTGCATTTTGTATGTGGTGGCCACTCATTAATCAGCTAGAAGAAGAACAAACGCTAAGTTCTTTAAAAAAGCTTGGATACATTTTTGCAGATGGCGTACTTCTTACTCCAGCGTGCGCGCTGATTATTTTTGCAAACCATTCTTTGTATGCGACGTATACAGACTCAAGCGCTTGGGTACAAGCTCTTTCCCTTTGTGTACCGCCTTCTATGATTGCAAGTTTAGGTCAGCTTGCTCCTGAGATGTTTAATACGCTGCCACCCGTGGAAGACCAGCAGCTAGGCGGCGTTATTATGAAGATCATTCAAGAAATTGTGTATGGAACGGTTTTAGGCTTTATTTTTTTTCAGTGGGCTCGAAAAGAACGAGAGAAAGATACGTACATGCCTGATTTTACTGAATCTCAAGATATAAAACCAAAGGAATTTCCGTCTACTCCTCCTTTGAATTAAAAAAAGCGCAGTCTGATTACTGCGCTTTTTCTAATTCTATAGCTGAACGGTTTCAAGCTGTGATTTGATTTGTGTTAATATCTTTTCACACTGTTCTACAAGGGATGGCGGGAAATATTCTCCGTCTCCATATTCTACACCGTGAGGATAATAATGTTTGCCTAATAGAGGTGTCATAAGGTGAATAACAGCATGCCTGCCCCCTACATCGCCTGAAATAGCATGTCCTTGGACTCGCAAATAGAAGGTATCTCGCTGAAACTCGAATTTTCGATCGTACGTGACGCGTTCATAATCCCATTGTCCGGCGCGGACCAGGCCAAATTGATGCATAATCTCATCTAATAAATCTAAATCTACCTTTAATGAATCAAACTTTGCATATTCAAATTTCATATGAACTCCCTCCCAAAACAGATATACCCCAACTAAATCATAAGCCGAATGGATAAAACTTGCAATATCTAATAAGGAAAAATGTAAACGTTATCTATTTTTATTTAAACGTTTTAAATGCGAAAGTTTACTAAAAAGTTGGTCACACTATAAAGCGAACACACTATGTAAAGGAGGATAAAACAATGAAAACTGTACAAGAGGTAATGACAGCTGATACGGAAACATGCACCACGCTCGATAACGTATATGAAGTGGCAGTGAAAATGAAGGAATGGAATGTAGGCGCAATTCCAATTGTCGATAGAGATCAGTTAGTAGGAATGATTACAGATCGAGACTTAGTTATAAAAGGCATTGCAGAAAAGAAGCCAAATTCAAGTAAAGTAACGGATGTTATGAGTGAAGAGCTTATAACTATTACAGCGGAAGCCTCTGTAGAAGAAGCTTCTAAGCTTATGGCTCAACATCAAATCCGTCGTCTTCCTGTTGTGGAAAATCAAAAGCTAGTCGGGATTGTTTCGCTAGGTGATTTATCAACGTTTCGCTATGCAAATGAACGTGCAGGAGAAGCGCTCTCAGACATTTCAGAACATACGCATTAAAAAGCGAAAGCCAACTGTTTGCAGGATATTCGTAAATAGTTGGCTTTTTCTTTTGTTTCCTTCATACCGATAGCTATTTTTTTTTGAATGCATGTATAATAGAGATAAAAATAAGTTAAACAGGTAAAGAAAACAGGTGTAAGGAGAGGAAGAAAAGCTGAAAAAAGTTATTTTTATTCTCGTATTAATAGTGGCATTTGTATACGCGGAGGATTATTTACCTCAGCTAGAAAAATATCTAACGGGTCAAAATATTGAGCAAAACCAAACGGATTCCAAAAGTCAGCCCACCCAAGAAGTGGCTTCTTATGAAAAACAAAGTGAAAATATGATGAGGCTCATTGGAGATCATTCAGAACAGTTAATTGGAATGCTTGGAGAGCCGGATCGTATTGATTCTTCTGCATATGGCTATGACTGGTGGATTTACAAAAAGAATCGTCAAACGTATGCGCAGGTAGGAGTAGAAAATAATCAAGTCGTATCCGTATACGTCATTGGTTCAAAAACAAATACAGATCCTTTTGAGATTGGTGAGAAGCGAGAAGAAGTGGAAAAAAGAGTTTCACTTTCATCCGAACTCACGCTTCAAAAAGACGGAAATGAATACCGATTTCGTCTGAGTGAAGAGGATATGAAAATGCGTCCAATTATTAAATATGGAGATGTATACGTCCAACTATATTTTGATCAGTTCCTTAATACAATCTCAAGTATTCGAATTATGGATATGGACACGCTATTAAAACAGCGTCCGTACGAAATTGTTTATCGCGGCGAGCTTCCAACAGCTCCGTCATTGACAGCAGAGGAGTGGAAAAGTGTCCAAGAAGGAGAAGAGCAGCAAATTATCGATATTACAAATGTAATTCGAGACCGTTTTCAGCTGTCACCTTTAGCTTGGGACGAAGCCACTGCGGGAGTAGCTTATTTACACAGCAAAGAAATGAGTGACTTAAACTATTTCTCTCACGTTTCACCAGCACAAGGTGATTTAGGCAACCGTCTGCAAAAAGGTGATGTAGTATACCGTATCGCGGGCGAAAATATTGCCTCGAATTATCAGGATGGAATCGCTGCGGTTGAAGGGTGGCTTAATAGTGAGGGACATCGTAAGGCTTTACTCAATAAAGAGTTTACGCGTCTTGGTGTAGGTGTATATGAGAAGTATTATACGCAAAACTTTATCACTCCGATGAATGAATAGTAAGATTAAAACTTCCTTTTGAAAATAGGTCTACTCTTGTCCTCTTTTTCATAAGTTTTAGTAGAGGTTAGAGGAGGGACGAGAATGAAAGGAAGAATAGTAGGAATATTGCTCGTACTTTTCTTTGCATATACGACTACTGTACATGCAGCTGAAGGGCAGTGGGAAAAGCTTGATAACTTATCTGATCAAACGCTATCGCTTGTAGAGCAAAAGGAGTATAAAGCAGCCCAACATTTGTTCAGAAATTTTTCGAATGAATTTACCAGTCTCAATACAGCTTCTTTGGGCGTATCGGCCGAAGATATACGTATTTTAACTCTTTGTTATGAACAGGTAGAAAGGTCTCTTTTATCTTCTGATTCCAGTGATGAAGAACGTCTTCAAAAAGCTACTCAATTTCGATTATTAGTGGATGCGCTGCACAGCAAGCATCAGCCTATGTGGACTGAACTCGAAGGCAGTATGCTAGCAACATTTAAAGAGATGCGAAATGAAGCAGTAAAAGGAGAACAGGCGGCTTATGAAGCGCAGCTTAAGCAATTTTTAAAGGAATATGATATGATCTTACCGAGCGCGCAGGTAGACGTGTCGTCTCCCTACGTACAGCGTGTGAGCGCAGACGTTCACTTTTTACAAAGTGAAGGAACGCTAAGTGAGATTAACGATGACCAGTTCAACCAAATGGAACAAAATTTAAAAGATTTTTTTGAACAAGTAAAAGAAAATCGTACGGACCCGTCTTTTATTTGGGTTACAATCACCACCGGAAGTATTATTATTGCTACACTTTTTTATGTAGGAGCGCGAAAGTATTTCGCTGACCAGAAAAGAAAGTCAGCCAGAGGGCGTAATGATTGACGTAAAAGCGCAGAATTGTCTAAAATAAAAGAGTAGTCAAACACATAATGAAAGGTGTGGGTAAATGAGCTTTTTGATTTATTTTCTCATTATTATCCTTGTGCCAATTTGGGCACAGTTTAAGGTGAGAAGTGCTTACAAAAAATATTCACAAGTAAGCAACTCATCAGGAATGACAGGCGCAGAAGTAGCAAGAAAAATTTTGGATGAAAACGGATTGTACAACGTTCACGTAGAGCCTGTAGGCGGATTTTTATCCGATCACTACGATCCTCGCTCAAAAGTCATTCGTTTGTCAGAAGACAACTATTACGGAACGTCTGTCGCAGGCGCTGCCGTTGCGGCTCACGAAGTGGGACACGCGATTCAAGACAAAGAAAACTATTCGTTTTTACGCCTTCGCCACTCGCTTGTGCCGGTGGCAAGCCTTGGATCAAACGCTTCTTGGATTTTAATTATGATTGGAATTATCGCGTCGATTAAGCCGTTGCTATTGTTAGGTATTATCTTCATGGCAGCAGCGGTCGTATTCCAAGTTGTAACACTGCCTGTTGAATTTAACGCTTCAAGCCGAGCGATGACGCAAATCGTCTCAGTCGGAGCGATTCGAAATGACGAAGAGCGCGAGACGCGCAAAGTGCTTAACGCAGCGGCTTTAACATACGTAGCAGCCGCAGCAGTAGCAGTTCTTGAGTTGGTTCGTTTAATCATGATTTATACAGGAATGAATAACGACGACTAATAAAAAAATACCGCATTAGCGGTATTTTTTTATCTTTCAAGCGGTTTTTTATTTTCATCAAGGGTAAATCCTTCACCTAAGACATCATGAACATCCGTAACTGCAACGAAGGCGTGTGGATCTACAGAAGTAATAACTTGCTTTAAACGGAAAATTTCATTTTTACTAACAACGCAGTATAGCACGTTGGTATCTTGCTTAGAAAAAGAACCCTGTCCTTTTAAAATCGTCACGCCTCGATCCATTTCTTTCATAATTTTATCCGATATGGCTTCGTTATGATTCGAAATGATGGTTGCGCCTTTGGCCGCATACGCACCGTCTTGCATAAAGTCAATAACCCGTGCAGCGACAAAGACTGCAACAAGTGTGTACATAGCTTCTCGGTAGGATAAATAAATGAGAGACGCACTAATTACAATAAAGTCAAAAAGAAACATCGTTTTCCCCATATTCCACCCGATATATTTTTGAACAACACGGGCAATGATATCGACTCCTCCTGTTGTTCCTCCAAACCTGAAAATAATGCCAAGACCCACTCCAATAAAAACACCGGCAAAAAGAGCTGCTAGAGTCATATCATGGCGCAGGGGCATATTCACCGGAAAGCGCTGGAATATCCATAAAAATAGCGATAAGCTAACAACTCCGAGCATGGTATAAATAAATGCTGTTCTCCCTAATAGTTTCCACCCTACAAAAAACAAAGGAATATTTAACACTAAGTTAGAATAAGAGGGATCAATGTTAAATAAGAAAAATAAAAGCAGGGTAATGCCTGTGAATCCACCTTCAGCTAAATTGTTTTGCATGTTAAAATTAACAAGTCCAAACGCAAATATAGCAGAACCAAGCAGTATAAAAATAATATTTTTTAATCTGAGACCTTTCATACTTACAAACCTCCTATGACCGTTTTTGCACTACCTTATCATAAAGGAATATATTTCATTTCGTAAATAACTATCGAAAAGATTTTTGAAAATAGTAAAAAGTGATGATGTTTCTTCTAGTGCTATGTATTAGTAGTATCCTCAATTCGTAAAATATAGACAGATTTTTGAGAATTAAGGGAAACGTGAGGAATATTGTGAAAGAGCATCTGACAAAGGCGTGGTAAGAAGAAGTAATTACACTAAATAATTTGAAGTAAAGATGTTATAATAGTAAGCTGAGTGTACTTCTAAAAGAGGTGAAATAAAAAGATGTCAAAAAAAACGATGGAGCAAATGCAGCAAGAAGTTGATGCATATATTAGCCAATTTAAAGAAGGATATTTTAGTCCTCTTGCTATGCTTGCGAGAATGTCGGAAGAAGTGGGCGAATTATCGCGCGAAATTAACCACTATTATGGTGAAAAGCCGAAGAAAACGACTGAAGCAGAACGTACGGTCGAAGAAGAAATGGGCGACATTTTATTTGTATTAATTTGCTTTGCAAATTCATTAAATATTGATTTACAAGAAGCGCATGATCGCGTTATGAATAAATTTAATACGCGTGACAAAGATCGCTGGACGAAAAAAGAAGACTAAGGAGAGAAAAAGAATGGACAAAATTCGAATTGTACTTGCAGGACCAAGAGGTCGTATGGGAAAAGAAGCTGTATTATTAATAGAAGAAACAGAGCATTTTGAATTAGTAGCAGCGGTGGATCGTATCAATGAAGGAAAATACATAAGTGATATTGAAGGAATGCCAAATGTACAAGCGCCGATCTACACGGATATTGAAAAATGTTTTCAAGACGTTAAGGCAGATGTTTTAGTTGATTTGACAACACCTGAAATTGGACGCGTTCATACTAAAACAGCTTTAACATATGGAGTACGACCTGTTGTAGGAACAACTGGCTTTTCAGAAGAAGATTTAAAAGAATTAAAGCAGCTTGCTGAAGAGAAGGAGCTTGGCTGTATCATTGCACCTAATTTTGCGATTGGCGCTATTTTAATGATGAAGTTTTCACAAATGGCAGCTAAATACTTTGATGATGTAGAAATCATTGAAATGCATCATGATCAAAAGTTAGATGCACCATCAGGAACAGGCTTAAAAACAGCGGAGCTGATCAGTGAAGTTCGTGAAGCAAAAAAACAGGGCCACCCTGAGGAAAAAGAATTACTAGAGGGCGCACGCGGTGCAGATTATGAAGGAATCCGCCTACATAGCGTACGTTTGCCAGGACTGATTGCTCACCAAGAAGTGATGTTCGGAGGATTTGGACAAACGTTAAAAATTCGTCATGATTCATACAACCGCGCTTCTTTTATGTCAGGTGTGAAGCTAGCTGTTGACACAGTTATGAACGTAGACACACTTGTATATGGGTTAGAAAATATTATTGACTAAGGAGCGAGAAAAATGAAAATCGCCTTAATTGCACATGATAAAAAGAAAAATGATATGGTACAATTCACAACAGCCTATCAAGCGATTTTACAGGAACATTCGCTGTTCGCAACAGGAACAACAGGAACGCGTATTTCAGAAGCAACAGGTTTGCAGGTTCACCGCTTTCAATCAGGACCGCTTGGAGGAGATCAGGAGATAGGAGCTTTAATTGCTCAAAATGAAATGGATATGGTTATTTTTTTCCGCGATCCGTTAACAGCTCAGCCTCATGAACCTGATATTTCAGCTCTGATGCGTCTATGTGACGTCTATGCGGTTCCTCTTGCAACGAATATGGGAACAGCAGAGATTTTAATTCATGGACTTGAACGAGGCGATTTGCATTGGCGTTCAATTATAAAAAAATAGGGTGAAGACAATGAAAGAAACAATAGATATCCTTGCCTTTGGTGCTCATGCCGATGATGTAGAAATCGGCATGGGTGGAACCATTGCAAGAATGAGTGAACAAGGTTTGAAGGTAGTTATTTGCGATTTGACGCAAGCTGAACTTTCTTCAAACGGAACGGTTGAAATTCGAAAACAAGAAGCGTCTAAAGCAGCTGAAGTCTTAGGTGTTCATGAGCGAATTCATCTGCATTTACCAGACAGAGGTTTGTTTTTAAAGCCAGAATATATAGCTGAAATTGCATCAGTCATTCGCACGTATCAACCAAGGATTATATTTGCTCCTTATTTTGAAGATCGTCATCCTGATCATGGAAATTGTGCAAAGCTTGTAGAAGAGGCCATGTTTTCCGCTGGCGTTAAAAATTATATAGATGATAAGAAGCAAAAAGCTCATCGTGCGGAGTCTCTATATTTCTATATGATAAATGGATTTCATAAGCCAGATTTTATCGTAGATGTATCAAGCACGTTTCAAAAGAAAGTAGCTAGTCTAGAGGCTTATGAAAGTCAATTTATAAAAACAGCAGATACGTTTGATACGCCGCTCGTAAACGGATATATTGAAACGGTAGAGAGCAGAGAGCGGTTATTTGGCAAAGAAGTCGGGATAGCTTACGGTGAAGGTTTTTTATCTAAAAAACCGATTTTGATGTACGACGATTTAGTAGGTGGAAAATAAATGAAGTTAAAAATTGGTATTACATGTTATGCTTCCGTTGGAGGTTCAGGAGTGGTAGCAACGGAGCTAGGGAAGCTGCTGGCTGAAAAGGGGCACGAAATTCATTTTATTTCCTCTAGCATGCCTTTTAGATTGACGAAAGTATATCCAAATATTTATTTTCACGAAGTAGATGTAAATCAATACTCCGTCTTTAAATACCCTCCGTATGATCTCGCTTTATCCAGTAAAATGGCTGAAGTGGCTAAAAGAGAAAAGCTTGATATTATTCATACGCACTATGCAATCCCCCATGCCGTTTGCGGGATTTTAGCTAAACAAATGGTAGAGCACGAAGTGAAAATTGTGACGACTCTTCATGGAACAGATATTACGGTTCTAGGAGAGGATCCATCGTTAAAAGACTTAATTAAATTTGGAATTGAGAAATCAGATGCAGTGACGGCTGTATCTCAGTCACTTGTTGATCAAACTCACCATTTAATTAGTCCAGATAAAGAAATTGAAACGATGTATAATTTTATTGATGAACGAGTTTATCATAAAAAAGAAGTTCAGTATTTAAAAGCGGAGTATGGCATATTAGAAAATGAAAAAGTCGTTATTCATATTTCAAACTTTCGTCAAGTCAAACGAGTTACAGATATAGTCAAAACATTTGCTATTATTAATGAAAAGCTTCAATCTAAGCTGCTGCTTGTAGGAGACGGCCCTGAAATGACGGTTGTGTCTCAATTGGTAAAAGAGCTAAATCTTCAAGATTCTGTGTTATTTCTTGGGAAACAAGAAAATGTAGCAGAATTATATTCGATTAGCGATTTAAAACTGTTATTATCTGAAAAAGAAAGCTTTGGGCTTGTACTTTTAGAAGCTATGGCTTGTGGTGTTCCATGCATCGGAACAAATATAGGCGGAATTCCCGAAGTAATTGAACACGAAAAAACAGGATATATTTGCGAAGTTGGAGACGTCGAAGAGGCAGCGAGCAAAGCAATTCAGCTACTTGAAAATGAACAGCTGCATCACCAAATGAGGGAAGCGTCTCTAAGCGCAGTTAATCATAAATTTCATTCAACAGAGATTGTGAGTCAATATGAAAAACTTTATTATAAATTGGTACAGGGTTGAAGAATGGAGGACGTTATGAAAGAACCGTTCATTCATCCGCTTTATATTATTGAAAAACTGGAGACAGCCGGTTACGAAGCGTATTTTGTTGGAGGAGCGGTCCGGGATCTCATTTTAAATCGGACGATTGGAGATATTGATATCGCTACGTCAGCTAGGCCGGAACAAGTGATGGAACTCTTTCCTAAGACGATTCATGTAGGAATCGAGCATGGTACGGTTGTCGTTGTCCATGAGAACGAGACCTATGAGGTGACCACTTTTCGCTCTGAGGGAGAATATGATGATTTTCGTCGTCCCTCGTCCGTTACGTTTATTTCGTCTTTGATAGAAGATTTGCAGCGTCGCGATTTTACAATTAATGCAATGGCTATGAATGCAAAAGGAGAAATTATTGATCCATTTAATGGAAGGGAAGATTTACGAAACCAGTTAATTCGTACTGTCGGAAATGCTAAAGAACGCTTTCATGAAGATGCTCTTCGTATGATGAGAGCCGTTCGCTTTGTCAGTCAGCTGGCGTTTTCGCTGTCTGATCAAACTAAAAGAGCCATTCAGCAATACGGTGAACTACTGAGGCATGTTTCTATTGAACGCATTACAGTTGAATTCGAAAAAATGCTGAGCGGAAAGCGGCCGTCTTTAGCATTAGCACTTGTAGCAGATACGGAGCTGTATCGCTACTTGCCCGAATTGAATGTAGATCCGCAAAAATTCCGATCTGTTTGTGCACACGATTGGATGATGCTTCAGCGAGTATCGGAGTCGTGGACACTTCTTGTACATCTGCTCGACATTCAAGACAAGCAGGCATTTTTTAAAAGCTGGAAATTATCTAATAAGCAAATTAAAGATATTCAGCTTCAGTCTATTGGTCTTCGGGACGTTTTGGAAAATGGATGGTCAAAACGCATCATGTATACAATTGGAGAGCAGGCCAGCGTGAGCGTGAATCGTATTTTACAACTTCTTCGAAGCAATGAGTATATGAATGAACATGAGCTTCTTTACATCTATAGCGAGCTGCCTATTCATTCTTTAAAAGATTTAGATATAAATGGTCAAGATCTTTTAGTATGGACAGGTAAAAGGGGTGGTCCATGGGTGTCTCAACTATTAAAAGAAATTGAGGAAAAAGTTCTATACAATGAGTTAATGAACACGAAATCTTCAATAAGAAAGTGGGTGCAGTCTTGCAG
Source organism: Priestia sp. USM5 (assembly GCF_058323215.1). Classification (NCBI taxonomy): domain Bacteria; kingdom Bacillati; phylum Bacillota; class Bacilli; order Caryophanales; family Bacillaceae; genus Priestia; species Priestia sp. USM5. The sequence continues at coordinate 3,233,703 of NZ_JBSGKN010000001.1, read as the reverse complement.
TCAGATATAAGAAGAACGCTGCTTGAAATGTTTACGAACGCAGATGGGGACTATGTGTCCGGCCAAAAGATCAGCGATTTATTAGGCTGTTCAAGAACAGCTGTATGGAAGCATATCGAAGAGCTGCGAAAAGACGGCTATGAACTTGAAGCTGTTCGTAAAAAAGGCTATCGCATTGTTGGGAAGCCGAACAAAGTAAGCAGCAACGAGCTTTTATTAGGACTTCAAACAACAAAAATCGGCCAGTATATTCACTATGAGGAAAGCGTGCATTCTACTCAAAAAATTGCTCATCGAATTGCTCAAGAAGGAGCAAAAGAAGGAACGGTCGTAGTTGCTGAAGAGCAAACGGCAGGAAGAGGAAGACTTGATAGAGCGTGGTACTCCCCAAAATATACTGGTGCCTGGATGAGTATTATACTGCGTCCTTCTATCCCTCCGCAGCAGGCTCCTCAGCTGACTTTACTATCAGCAGTCGCTGTTGTACAGGCTATTCAAGAAGTGACGAACCTTTCTCCAGACATTAAATGGCCGAATGATGTTTTATTAAATGGGAAGAAGCTAGTTGGGATTTTAACGGAAATGCAGGCTGATTTTGACCGGATTCATTCGGTCATCATTGGAATCGGCATTAATGTGAATCAGCAGGAAACGGATTTTAATGAACAAATCAAACACATTGCCACATCTTTACGTATTGAAAAAGGTGAAGAAATTAATCGTGCCGCTTTGATGCAAGCGTTTTTCTTAAAGTTAGAAACCCTTTATGAAGAATACTTAAAAAATGGCTTTGGTTTAATTAAAGTTCTTTGGGAAACGTATGCAATCAGCATTGGAAAGCGAATTATAGCACGGACGATGACAGCCAACATTGAAGGCTTCGCAAAAGGTATAACAGATGAAGGCGTTTTATTGATTGAAGACGATGAAGGTGTTATACACCGAATTCATTCTGCAGATATTGAGCTCTCTGCTAAAAAATAGTAGAAAAATAAAGAAATTTTTATTATAATACGAGTATCAAGGTAGTATCGAAAGAACTTCACTTGATACTCGTTTGTTTATTTTTAATACGACAATAAATCTGCCTTGATCCATTAAGGACTAGGACAGAGGGATGACGCGTAGGTAAGCACATTAGGTAAAGTGTGCTTTTTATAGATGAAGTCTGTCAAAGTCCTTCTTCCTTTTATAGGTAGAAGGGCTTTTTTGTGTGCAGACGTGCGCTCATCTCCTCTGAGAAGGAGGAGAAAGTTAGTGAAAACAAAATTAGATTTTTTACGTATGAAACAAAACAATGAACCAATTGTGATGCTGACTGCGTACGATTATCCGTCAGCTAAGTACGCTGAAGAAGCAGGCGTAGACATGATTTTAGTAGGCGACTCTCTAGGAATGGTCGTTTTAGGATATGACTCTACGATTCCTGTAACGGTAGATGATATGATTCATCATACAAAAGCGGTTAAAAGAGGGGCTAGTGATACATTTATCGTCACCGACATGCCGTTTATGTCCTATCACGTGTCGAAAGAAGACACGATGAAAAATGCTGCTCGCATTATGCAGGAAAGCGGAGCTCATGCTTTAAAAGTAGAAGGTGCAAACGATGTTCTCTATACAATTTCAGAATTGACGCAAGCTGGTATTCCGGCTGTTGCACATCTCGGGTTAACACCTCAGTCTGTCGGTGTTCTGGGCGGTTATAAAGTACAAGGGAAAGAAGCGAAAGAAGCCAAACAGCTAATCCAAGACGCAATCAAGTGTGAGCAGGCGGGAGCTATTGCTGTTGTATTAGAGTGTGTTCCTAAACAAGTAGCAAAACAAGTAGCTGAACGCTTAAGCATTCCAACAATCGGAATCGGAGCAGGAGCTGACACGGATGGTCAAGTACTTGTATACCACGATGTATTAACGTACGGCGTAGAGCGTGTGCCCAAATTTGTTCAGTCATTTGCGAAAATAAATGAGCCTATTTTACAAGGGCTTTCTCAGTATGTAAGTGAAGTGAAAAAAAGAGAGTTTCCGAAAGAAGCACATACTTTTTCAATGAAAGAAGAGCAGTTAACGGCACTGTACGGAGGGAAATAAGATGAAAGTCATTACAACAATTAAAGACATGCAGCAGGAGATGAAAAAAGAAAAGCAGCTTGGACGTTCAATTGGATTTGTCCCGACGATGGGCTATTTGCATGAAGGCCATGCTACTCTGCTTGGAGTAGCTCGCACAGAAAATGAAGTAGTGGCGCTAAGTATTTTTGTGAACCCGACTCAATTTGGACCAAATGAAGATTTTGATACGTATCCAAGAGATTTTGAGCGCGATGAGCGCGTGGCAAAAGAAGCTAACGTCGACTATTTATTTTATCCTTCAGTAGAGGAAATGTATAAGTCAAGCCGTTCAGTTGCTATAACCGTGAGAGATCGTGTAGACGTATTGTGTGGACAGAAGCGCCCTGGTCATTTTGACGGAGTAGCCACGGTACTAACAAAGCTTTTTCACATTGTAACCCCAGATCGTGCATACTTTGGTAAAAAAGATGCGCAGCAAGTTGCTGTAGTAGATGGTTTAATTGAAGATTTTAATTTCCCGGTGGAGCTTAGAGCAGTAGATACGGTGAGAGAAGCAGATGGATTAGCTAAAAGTTCTCGTAACGTATATTTAACAGATAAAGAAAGAGAAGAGGCACCTGTTTTATTTAAGAGTTTACAAAGCGCTCTGCAGCTTCTTGAAGGCGGAGAGAAGCAAGTAGAAATCATTAAAGGGACCATTCGAAAAGAAATTGAGCAACATACGAGCGGTAAAGTGGATTATATCGAGGTTTATACGTATCCAGAGCTAAAACCAATTAAGAAAGCCGCTGGAAAAATCATTATCGCTTTAGCTGTTCAATTCTCTAAAGCTCGTTTAATTGATAATGTAATTGTAGACGTACAGGGGGATAACTAAATGTTTCGCACGATGATGAACGCTAAAATACACAGAGCTCATGTCACTGAAGCCAACTTAAATTATGTTGGCAGCATCACCATTGATGAAGATATTATCGACGCAGTAGGAATCGCAGCAAACGAAAAAGTCCAAATTGTAAACAATAATAACGGAGCTCGCTTGGAAACGTACGTGATTCCCGGCGAACGAGGGAGCGGCGTAGTTTGTTTAAATGGAGCTGCTGCAAGACTCGTGCAGCCTGGAGATATCGTCATCATTATCTCTTATGCGCTCGTAGCAAATGAAGAAGTAGCTCACCATCATCCAACCGTAGCGATTATGAATGAGCAGAATAAAATCCAACAATTGCTTAAACAAGAACCAGCTGGTACAATTCTATAAGAACAGTCCCCCTTTATGAGGGGGATTTTTATTTGAATACATACGCTAGTAAGTGAACGGTATAAACCTCTATACACACTAAAGTAAAACTTCTATGTATGAAAGCCTCTCTGTTTTTCACGAGAAGGAGTTGCGCTTTTAAAGCATATAGAGCAGGCTTTCACTTTATACTATAAAAAGACAGACTTGCGAGGTGTTGACCGTGAATAAACGCTTTGTTGTGGTAGATCTTGAAACGACGGGACATTCTCCAAAACAAGGAGATAAAATGATTCAATTTGCTGCTGTCATAGTAGAAGACGGCAAAATTGTTGAACGTTTTTCTAGTTTTTTAAATCCTGGTATGGATATTCCGCCTTTTATTACACAACTAACTAACATTCAAAATGATATGGTGAAAGATGCGCCTTTATTTGAAGAAATTTCACCTAAAATTATAGAATTGCTAGATGATGCTTATTTTGTTGCACATAATGTGGCATTTGATTTAACTTTTTTACAAGAAGAACTCTATCAGTGCGGGATGGAGACGCTTTATAATTCAACCGTGGATACCGTCGAACTGGCCCGGATTCTGCTGCCTACAGTTGATGGGTACAAACTTAGTCAATTAGCTGAGTATTTACATATTGAACATGAAAACCCTCATCAAGCAGATAGTGATGCAGAAGTAACGGCACGTATTTTACTTTTACTAATTGAAAAATTAAAGAAGCTCCCTTTAACAACCTTGAAGCAGCTATACGCGCTAAGCTTACACTTTAAAAGTGAAATTGGAGAACTGATTCAACAAGTTATAGATGATAAAAGTTATGCCGAGGATGATTCTTATGAATTCATACACGGCATTGCGCTAAACAAATATCAGCCGCATTCAGCTAATGAAAAGCAGCACTCTCATACTTACGAAATATTTGAAACTGAAAAGCAAAAGCTGTTCCATCAGGCTCTGCCATTGTTTGAAGAACGAAAAGGGCAGTGGGAGATGATGAACTTTGTACAAGAGTGCTTTGCAGGCAACGAGCATGCTTTAATTGAAGCGGGGACCGGTATTGGTAAAACCTACGCTTATTTAGTTCCTGCCGTGTTTTATGCTTCTGTTCATCACCACCCAGTCATTATCTCAACTAACACGGTAACGCTTCAGCAGCAAATCATCGAAAAAGATGTGCCCATTTTAGAAAAGATTGTTCCGTTTCCTGTCACAGCAGCTGTTTTAAAAGGAAGAGAACATTACATTAGTATAAGAAAATTCATTCAGCTCTTAAAAGAACGAAATAATAATTACGATGCGATCCTCACAAAAGCGAAGCTGCTTATTTGGCTGACCGAAACGGAAACGGGCGACAGCGATGAAATAAACCTGCCTTCTGGGGGTAAACTTTTTTGGGAACAGCTAAATGAAAGCAATCCGTCTCCAAGTGACTTTAAGCATCCTTGGAAGCTTTATTCTTTTTATGAACGAGCGCAGAACAGAGCGCAAAATGCCCATATAGTAGTGACAAATCATCGCTTGCTGTTGATGGATGTGATGAGTAATCATGAGCTGCTACCTGATTATGAACAAATTATTATTGACGAGGCTCATCACTTAGAAGACATTGCCGGAGAAGAACTGGGAGAGCGCTTAGATTATTTTGCGGTTCATGCGCTATTAAACCGAATCGGAACCATTCAAGACAAAGGGCTGTTAAAAAAAGTTCACCATACGCTTGTAAAATATAGCATCGAGCTTAACACTGAATTTCTTCAAAATCTGTTTGTGCAGCTTCATTCTGAGTGCGATGACTTATTTCGTTTGATTCATTCTTTTGTTCAAAAAAGAACAGGCAATCAGCAGGGCGAGATTGGAAGGAGCAGCTATCGGTATAAAGTGGAAAAAGAGCATGGGCATTACTGGACGGCTATTCAAGAAGCAGCGTCGCGCATTCGTTTTTTAATTCACGATCTTTTTACATGGAATGATGGGGCAAGACATTCCTTTGACGATCTATATGACAAAGCCACAAAAAATGAACAGTCATCTCTTCATGAATTTCAAACGGCTGTTAAAGGATTTGAGCATATATCTCAGCAAATAGAAAAGCTTTTGTTCAAACAGCAGAGCAATTACGTAACGTGGTTTGAAATTGAGCCAAAAGGAGCAGCAAATGCTACGTATATCTATAGTCAGCCTACTTCCATTGCCGATACGCTGGCTGATGAATTTTTCGCTAAGAAACAAAGCGTTATTTTAACATCGGCTACATTGACGGTGAATGGAACATTTGATTATTTAATTCAAGAGCTAGGGTTATATGACTTTCAGCCTGCTCAACTCATTCTTCCTTCCGAGTTTGATTACGAGAAGCAAGCTAGAGTCTATATCCCTCAGGATATGCCTGCTGTTAACGAAGTATCATTATATGAGTATAGCGCTATGATGGCAGAAAGTATTCTTGACGTAGCCAAAGTAACAAATGGCCGTATGCTGGTGCTTTTTACTTCATATGACATGTTGAAAGCTACATATGGTTATTTGAAAGAGTTAAACGATCTTGAAGAGTTTGTCCTGCTTGGTCAAGGAGTCACAACTAGAAATCGCAATAGACTGTTAAAAGACTTCAGTCAATTTGAGCATTCCATTCTTTTGGGTACAAACAGTCTGTGGGAAGGAATTGATTTGCCAGGAGATTTATTATCATGTCTCGTAATAGTCAGACTTCCTTTTTCATCTCCAAATCAACCTCTGTTGACAGCTAAATTTGAGCAGATGAAAAAAGAAGGGAAAAGTCCCTTTATGAATTATTCACTTCCTCAAGCCGTTATCCGTTTTAAACAAGGATTTGGACGGTTGATTCGTTCAAAAAGTGACCGGGGAGCTATATTTATTTTTGATAATCGTATTACGCGAACAGCATATGGATACCATTTCCTTCACTCGCTTCCAAAAGTCCAGGTTGTTCAAAAAACGTTTTCAAATATCTTACTGGACTACAAAGAATGGTGGAATGAAAAGACTTGAGCATAGCTTAAGTCTTTTTTATGCATACTGTTTCTTCACTTGAGAGACGATAGTAATATACTATGATAAGCAAATGAGGACAGTGTATGATTAAAATATTGCTAAGTGCTGTACTGTTTTTTAGTTTTATGACCTGTTCGGTTTCAGCAGCCGTCATTAAAAACGTAGATTTTGGTTTGCAAGCTGATGAAGTAGTGATCACCTTTCTGCCTCTTTCAGATGGAGAAGCAAGTCTGATTCAAGACGGAAGCGGTGAGGCGATTTTAGTAAATACCGGGAGTGCATCTTCCTATCCCGAGCTAAACAAGTGGCTGCAGCGATATAAAGTAAAAAAAATCAACCAATTAATAATTACGAAACAGCAAAAGTACTATGATTCAAATGTTCAGCGAGCTGTGAAGGATTATCATATAGAGCGTATTATTGTGCCGGCTCAGTACCAGGCGGAATTTCAAACAGAGAAGTGGAAAGAAAATGATTTATTTCAGTTAACGGATAATATACACGTTGATGTCTTGCATGCATCGAAGCAAAAAACAGCGGCTATGGATCTATTATTTACGATTGGAGAGCACCGAGTTCTATATGCCATGAGCGGCTCAGATGAAGTAGAGGAAAAGTTTTTACGCATTCCCCTTACTCATGTAGATATATTGAAAATTCCTAATTTTGGAGAGGGGACATTTTTTTCGAATACATTTTTGAAGCAATTAGATATACAGCTTGCCGTTGCGTTTACGAAACCAGGGCGTTCCTATTCCCCTCGACTGCTTTCGAATTTAACAGCTGAATGGATTGAATTATATGACGTAAGAGAGGGGAGCGCTTACTCTATTAAAATGGCGCTAAAATCCTATGATGTGATGAAATTTTCTGCAAAATAAACAAATTTCCTTTTGCAAAAAGAGGTAAATTCCTTATAATATTATATATGTTTACTTATTTATTCGGTTTTTACGCAAAACGTACGGGCTGGATTGATGAGTGAAAAAGATGACGATGGTTTTTGATACCTGTTATAATACGGATATCGTCATTTTTGCGTCGTGATAGACGAGCTAGGAGGTTTACAATGGAAAGCAGGATTGAAGTATTATCAACTGTCCGCGTGGAAAATTCCTCGGATTTATATAAAATTGTTGATAGTTTGAATCGCACGTTGAAAAAGCAAGATTTGATGTTCGGATTAGCGTTAGATGAAGAAGATCAAAGCAAAGCTGTATTTACAATTTATCGTACATAAGTAGGGATTTTATGAAAAAGTTAATTATTGTAGCGGTAGCTGCTGTGCTTTTAATTATCGGAGGCATTTCTTTTAGCATTTATCACTCGTCTGTGAAGGATGTTCAGTCTGCTGAGGAAAAAGCAGCATCCCAAGCAAAAAAAGAATTTAATTTGAAATCTGTCACAAGTACCCAGCCATATTTCGGCAATCATGCATTTTATGTAGTAGAAGGTACAAACCGAAGCAATCAAAAGGTAATTGCTTGGATGCCTAAAAGCAAAAAACAAACAGCTGTTTTAAAGAAAGCAAGCAGCGGGATCACAAAAGAGAAAGCCATTTCCATTGTGAAAAATGATAAAAATCCGCAGGAAATTAAGTCGGTGCGCCTAGGCATTGAAAATAAAAAGCCGCTGTGGGAAGTAACATATGTGGATAAAGATAAGAAACATTTAACATACTATTATCTTGATTTCTCTAGCGGTGAATTTATAAAACGATACAGCTTATCTCAATCATAAATCGTTTATACCATATGAAATGTCATATGTGTCATAATATAAGATTTCAGCGCTTTATGAAAATGAAGCCAATTTTTTATCTATAATCAGCCTGCGGGCTGATTATAGCTTTAGTTCATAGGGGGAGATTTTAGTGAAGTTAGCAAAACGTGTATCAGCATTAACGCCATCATCAACATTAGCGATTACAGCAAAAGCGAAAGAATTGAAAGCGGCTGGTCATGATGTGATTGGACTTGGAGCAGGGGAACCTGATTTTAATACGCCGCAGCACATTTTAGAAGCGGCTGTTACAGCAATGAATGATGGTCAGACAAAATATACGCCAGCAGGCGGTCTTGCACCATTAAAAGAAGCGGTAATTGAAAAATTCAAACGCGATCAAGGCCTGACGTATTCACCTTCTGAAATTATTGTTTGTACAGGTGCTAAGCACGCACTGTATACGTTATTTCAAGTTCTGTTAGACGAAGGTGACGAAGTAATTATCCCAACTCCTTACTGGGTAAGTTATCCTGAGCAAGTAAAGTTAGCAGAAGGTACACCCGTATTCGTTGAAGGTTCTGAAAATAACGAATTTAAAATCACACCTGAACAATTAGCAGCGGCTATTACTGCTAAAACTAAAGCTGTTATTATCAATTCACCAAGCAACCCAACGGGTATGATTTACACAAGAGAAGAGCTTCAAGCTTTAGGAGAAGTTTGCTTGAAGCACGATATTTTTATCGTATCAGATGAAATTTATGAAAAGCTTGTGTATGGTCAAAATGAACATGTATCGATTGCACAGCTTTCACCAGCGTTAAAAGAAAAAACAATTATCATTAACGGTGTTTCTAAGTCACATTCCATGACGGGCTGGCGCATTGGATATGCAGCTGGTGATGCTACAGTTATTAAAGCGATGACAAACCTAGCGAGTCACAGCACGTCAAATCCAACATCTATTGCTCAATATGCAACAATTGCTGCTTATAACGGCACTCAGGAGCCGGTGGAAATGATGCGACAAGCTTTTGAAGAGCGTCTAAACGTGATTCATGAAAAGCTGATTAACATTCCAGGGTTCTCATGCTTAAAACCACAAGGTGCTTTCTACTTATTCCCTAATGCAATTGAAGCTGCAAAATTAACTGGTTTTGATACAGTTGATGCATGGGTAGAAGCTATTTTAGAAGAAGAGAAGGTAGCCCTAGTGCCTGGATCAGGATTTGGTTCATCTGAAAACGTACGTCTTTCTTATGCTACATCACTAGATCTGCTAGAAAAGGCATTGGAACGAATTCAATCATTCATGACTCGTCATATGAAATAAAAAAGATTATATTTAAAAATAAAAGAGCCTTTTAGCACAAATCACACGTGTTAGAAGGCTCTTTTTGTTTGTTACTTGTTATTATGTTTGTCGAAATGTATAATAGGATGGCATACATAATTACGAAATGTAAGTTTTTTGGAGGGATATTAATCGTGAAAATTACGATTTCAGAAGCAAGCAAGCATGTAGGAAAAGAAGTAACAATTGGTGCTTGGTTAGCGAATAAACGTTCAAGTGGTAAAATTGCCTTTTTACAGCTGCGCGATGGATCAGGATTCATGCAAGGGGTAGTTGTAAAAGCTGAAGTAGAAGAAGAAACTTTTAAATTAGCTAAATCTATGACGCAAGAATCATCACTATATGTAACAGGTGTGGTACGCGAAGATGAGCGCTCACCGTTTGGCTATGAGTTAACAGTTACAAGCCTTGAAGTGATTCATGAAGCTGTTGATTACCCAATTACGCCAAAAGAACATGGAACAGAGTTCTTAATGGATAACCGTCATTTATGGCTGCGTTCTAAACGCCAACATGCTGTTATGAAGGTTCGTAACGAAATCATTCGTGCAACGTATGAATTCTTTAACGAAAACGGGTTTACAAAAGTAGATCCTCCAATCCTAACAGGAAGTGCTCCTGAAGGAACAACAGAATTATTCCACACGAAATATTTTGACGAAGATGCATATCTTTCTCAAAGTGGACAGCTTTATATGGAAGCAGCAGCAATGGCGCTTGGAAAAGTATTTTCATTCGGTCCAACGTTCCGCGCTGAAAAATCTAAAACACGCCGTCATTTAATTGAGTTTTGGATGATTGAACCAGAGATGGCTTTCTACCAATTCGAAGATAACTTGAAAGTACAGGAAGAGTATGTGTCTCATGTCGTACAGTCTGTTTTAACAAACTGTAAGTTAGAGTTAAATGTACTAGGCCGTGATACATCTAAGTTAGAACAAATTAAAGCGCCATTCCCTCGTATTTCGTACGATGAGGCTCTTAAATTCTTACATGAAAAAGGATTTACAGACATTCAGTGGGGAGATGACTTTGGAGCACCGCATGAAACGGCTATCGCAGAAAGCTATGACAAGCCGGTATTCATTACACACTATCCAACGTCATTAAAACCATTTTATATGCAGCCAGATCCAACAAATGAAGACGTAGTATTATGTGCAGACTTAATCGCACCAGAAGGCTACGGAGAAATCATTGGAGGCTCTGAACGTATTCATGATCAAGAGCTTTTAGCTCAGCGTGTAGAAGAGCACAAATTAGATACAGAAACATACAAGTGGTATTTAGAGCTTCGTAAGTATGGCTCAGTTCCACATTCAGGATTTGGTTTAGGCCTTGAGCGTACAGTAGCATGGATTAGCGGCGTAGAACACGTTCGTGAAACGATTCCATTCCCACGCTTATTAAACCGTTTATACCCGTAAGGAAGTGAAAAAGTATTCTGACTCCTGTAGTCAGGATACTTTTTTAGCTTTTTTTATGAATCATAAAAAGAAAAGAAAAACGAGGTTTTTACTTATATCACAAGGAAACAACGGCAAACATAGAAGAGAGTCTAACTTAAAACGGAGTTGCAATTCTCGAAAAAATAAGTTAGTGTAATATTCTTGGAAGGAAGTCATCGTTCGTATATATTTTATATGTGCAGAGCAATGGTACGGTTTCAGCGGAAAGTTTTACATAGAAGCTTTTTAGCTTCGAATAATTATTACTTTGACTATAAACTTCATGATATACTAACTACTGAGGTGTTCGGATATGAAAAAAGAAACGTTAATTGAATGGTTTGAACAAGGCACAGTTTCAATTCCGAAGCTGCTGTTTAATCACTATAGCGATTTGGGAATGAACGAAACGGAATTCATGACGTTAATGCATATTTATGTTTCCATTGAAGGCGGTGAAGGTTTCCCGACACCTAACGAATTGGCGGCAAAAATGAGTATTTCAAGTGCTGTGTGTATGGATACGCTGCGAGCATTAATTCAGCGCGGCTTTTTATCTATTGAGCAAGATCAACAGCAAAACGCCCTTATTTGTGAACGTTATTCATTAAAACCGCTTTGGGAAAAGCTTATTCATCATATGATGCAAGAAACAAGAGAAGTAGAAAAAAGCGAAGAAGAACAAGAAGAGCTTAATTTATATACAATGTTTGAAAAAGAGTTTGGCAGAGCATTGTCTCCGTTTGAATGCGAAACGCTAGCGATGTGGATTGATCAAGATCATCATGACCCCATTATTATTAAAGCGGCACTAAGAGAGTCGGTGATGTCTGGAAAATTAAACTTCCGGTATATTGATCGTATTTTATTCGAATGGAAGAAAAATGGCATTCAGACCATTGATCAAGCCCGCAAGCATAGCCAAAAATTTCGTCAAAATCAACAGCCCAAAAAACTATCTTCTGTTAACCCTTCTCAGTCTACATCAGCCATTCCTTTTTTTAACTGGCTAGAGCAATGACAGGATAAAAAGCTGCTTCAAGATCCAAGTAATTGAATCTTGAAGCAGCTTTTTTAAAAGAATGTGGACAAAAGTAGCATTTGACAGGAACCCTATTGTAAAATAGGAGGGAACTACCTGTAAGAAGAAGGAGAACTAGTATGTTAACGTTAAAACAAATCAGACAGTGCCTAGATGCTATGGCAGAAATGTTTCCTGACGCCCACTGTGAGTTGAATCATCGGAATCCCTTTGATTTAGTCATTGCTGTGGCGCTATCTGCTCAGTGCACAGATGCTTTAGTCAACCGCGTAACAGCGGATTTATTCAAGAAATATCAAACGCCTGAAGACTATTTAGCCGTTTCGTTAGAAGAGCTGCAGCAAGATATTAGATCAATCGGCTTATATAGAAATAAAGCTAAAAACATTCAAAAGCTCTGCCGTATGCTCATTGATGAATACGGAGGAGAAGTTCCGAAAGATCGTGATGAGCTGACCAATCTTCCGGGAGTAGGGCGTAAGACGGCTAATGTTGTTGTATCCGTAGCTTTTGGAGTACCGTCAATAGCCGTAGACACGCATGTAGAACGTGTAAGTAAACGCCTTGGGATTTGCAGGTGGAAAGATTCCGTTTTGGAAGTAGAAAAAACGCTGATGAGAAAAATTCCGAAAGATGAATGGTCCGTTACGCATCATCGACTTATCTTCTTTGGACGCTATCACTGTAAAGCACAGTCTCCTCAATGTCATGTCTGCCCGCTTCTTGATCTTTGCCGAGAAGGAAAGAAACGAATGAAAGGAAAAGAGAAGAAGACAGATGTTACCGATTGAAGTGCCGTCACATTTCATATGCGAACCATTTTATTCAAAAGAAGATCGGGTTCTTGAAGTAGATAAAAAAAATGGAAGAAATTATTTTGCTTATGATATTTTATACGATGTACATAAAGAAACGAAAACACCTTGGAGGGATGTTCAAAAGAACATACGGCCATTTTTTGAAAAGTGGGAAACTCAAAGGGAAGAACTGCATACGCTTTTTTCTCAGCGAAAAGCAAAAGAAGCAGCGCCTTGTATGAAACAAGCTGCTGCTATGTATATTAGTTTACTGTTTTGGATTAATGGACAGCCCGTTCGGCGTTTAAATCGGCTGCAAGAAGACATAGCGGACCTAACCTATAAGCCTATTAACTGTGCTGAGAGACTTATGTTTTTGCTGCAGCGAGTTTCTTCTTATCAAGCGTATATTCAGCTGACAGAATTATTTAATGAGCTGCGTAAGCAGTATGCAAAAATGCTTATTCTTCACAAGAAATAAAGCCCCTACACGTGTAGGGGCTTTTTACTGCTGCGTTAATTTTCAGTTGTTGGCTCTTGCTGCGGTGTAGCAGGTGTTGACGGCGTCGATGGTGTAGCAGGAGTTTGTGGTGTTTGACTTCCTGAGTCACTTCCACCGTTGTCTGCTGGAGGAGGAGTTGTGCCTCCGTTATTATTGTTGTTATTACCATCGTTAGTATTGCCGCTATCGTTATTGTTATTATCGGTATTGCCGTTATTACCGCTATTGCTACCGTCACTATTGCTGCCATTATTGCTGTTTTGGTTATCATCCGGCTTAGTAGATGAATCGTCACCTTGATCAGAGCCGTTGTTTTGATCAGTGTTGCTATTGTCTTCATTTTGATTATCGTCCGTTGTTCCGTCATCTTCAGGCTTAGTAGAATTATCTTCGGTAGTTTGATCTGATGAATCAGGGACTTTTACAGAAGAACTAGCGCTTTGGCCCGTATTTGTTGTTACGGTGAAACTATACGTTGCGCCTGCTGCTGGATTGGAAATTGTTTTTCCACCGGCTCCTGCGCCAGATGCGAGTTGTTCAGAACCGTTAGGAGATGACATTGTGACTGTAAAGGTCGTATCACTGGCTGCGTTTGACGCTGACCAGTTAACTGAAATTGCTCCTCCGCTATACGAAGCAGTAATTTTGGGCTTCACATCTTTATTGTCTTTTTTCTCTTTTTTGTCCTCTTTTTTATCTTCTTTCTTTTCTTCTTTTTCTTTCTTCACAAACGTTTGAGATACTTTTGTCGGTGCAGTGCCGCGCACAAAGTATTCTTTCGTAATTAGGCTCGAAGGAGTAGAGCCGCTTGGGCGTTTTAAGTCTTTGCCCGTTGGTTTTTCCACGGAACGTTCAACTACGCTGTCCGGCTGCTTGAAACTTCCTTTAGGTTTGCCTTCAGAAATATGAGTAATAACATGCTTAAAGATATTTTTTGCCATGCCTGTTTCATTAGGACTTAAAATATAGCCGTCTTTAGCAGTTTCATAGCCTGTCCATACGGAAATCGTATAGTTTGGCGTAAATCCATTAAACCAAACGTCTTTTTCACCAGCGTCTGGAATATTGTATCGTTGCTTTTCTGCAGCACTAAAGTTCGAAGTTCCCGTTTTACCCGCAATTTCTAATCCTGGTGTACGAACAGCACGAGCTGTACCATATGATTCGTTTACAACAGATTTCATCATGTCCGTCATCATAAATGCCGTGTAATCTTGCATTGCGCGTTTTGGTTTTGGCGTTAAATCAATTTCTGTTCCATCAGGGAATTTTACCTTTGTCACCGTATGCGGTGCATTGTACATACCTTCATTTGCAAAAGCACTATAGGCTCCAGCCATTTGTAGAGGTGTAACACCTGTACGGAAGCCTCCGATAGAATAAGATTCAGAATAAGCTTCGCCGTCTTCTTCATCTAATTTTAGCCCAAGGCCTGTAGCGAACTCTTTTGCTTTATCCGCACCGGTTGCTTGAAACGCTTTTAAAGCAGGGATGTTCAGTGAACGTCCTAAAGCTTCACGCGCTGAAACCCAACCTTTATAGTTGCGTCCAAAATTTCGGATTGGCGTGCCGTTTGAATAATGATATTCTTCATCTTTTAGCGGTTGTCCAGTAGACCACTTTAAGTTCTCAATCGCTGGACCGTAATCTAAGATCGGCTTAATTGTTGAGCCGGGCTGACGTCTCATATTTGTTGCAAAGTTTAAGCCGCCTGATACACGATTACGTCCGCCTCCAATTGCTTGAATACCGCCTGTTTCATTATCTACAACGACAAGACCTGCTTGGAATTTATCGTTCGGGAAGTTGACTACTTTGTTATTCATCACATCATCCACATAGTCCTGAGCATTCGTGTCAAGCGTTGTATAAATTTCTAAGCCCGCAGAAAATGGATCCGCGTCTGTTTTCTTTTTTACTTCCTCGATTACTTGATCAATAAATACATCGTACTTAGATGTTGATTCAGTTTGTTTAGCTAAGTGAGCCTGTACATCTACTTGTTTTGCTTTGTCGGCCTCGGCTTGTGTAATGAAGCCGTTTTTAGCCATTAAGTTTAATACTGTGTTACGGCGTTTAGTAGCATTCTCTGGGTTTGTAACTGGGTTATAAGTAGTTGGCGCTTTTGGTAAGCCTGCCAACATAGCAGCTTCATCAAGAGTTAAATCTTTTACGCTTTTAACTCCGTAAAATTTCTCAGCTGCTCGTTCAATACCGTATACTTCACCTGATGCGAAATATATTTTGTTTAAATACATTTCAAGAATTTGTTGTTTCGAATATTTGCGCTCAAGCTGGTAAGCTAACCACATTTCTTGTACTTTACGTTTAACCGTCTTCTTTGGTGATAAGAACGAATTCTTTACCACTTGCTGAGTAATCGTACTACCGCCCTCAGCACCGAAGCCGTCTTTAAAGTTCGCCATTAATGCTCCACCAATACGGTAAAAGTCGACGCCGTGATGTTTATAAAAACGAACGTCTTCCGTAGCGATAAATGCGTTTTTGACGACTTGAGGGATTTCATCGTATTGCACATATGTACGTTTTTGAGCTCCAATTTCTTTTACAACTGTCTTTCCATCGTTTGCATATACTTTAGATGAAAAAGAGTTTTTTAATACCGAGTCATCAACTTTTGGAGCATCGCTTATCATAGCAAAAAAAGTTCCCACTCCGGCAATGAGCCCGATGATTCCTATCAGTAAAACTGCGGCAACAATTTTACGAAATAGGCCTCCTTTTTTCTTCTTTTTCGGTTTTCCTTGAGATTTACCTTCTGGTTTGTTGTCATTCATAGCTCTTCGTCGTTCTTCACGAGAGCGATAATTATCTGACATAAAAACTCCTACCTTTCAACGCATTGTAAGAGAATGATTTCCGTAAACATATATATCATACTCTTAAAAGTATAATTTATCTATAGTTTTTATGTAATCGATTCTCGGATGGTAACCAAGTTCGATGAAATGTCCTTTTTTTTCAATATCTGCCTTAGGGATTGATTTTCGTCCATCTTTTTTCATGGAATCCCAGTAAGGAAAAAGGAACTGTGCTTCGAACAAGTATATTTCTTGTAAAGTAGAGAACATTAATATAACGAAACAAACCCCGTTTTGTTTCACAATTTGCTTCATATGTTCAATTTGATGTTCATGAAAATTACGCAGAGGAAATGAGGTTTTATTTCTCGTTTCTTTTGCTTCAAAGTCAAGGTGTTTTCCTTTATAGACGCCATTATAATCTGTAGTAGAAGCCTGTTTAAAATAAGCTTCTTTGATAACAGCGGCACTTCTCTTCGGATAGTCTACTTTTACAATTTGAACAGGGGTTGGTTTTTTGTGAACAATGGCTATTCCTTTTGAAACATAGTATTCGTTTGTTTCGTTTAAATCGTCCTCCAGCGTCATACCACGATTGCTATAGCTAGGTTCTAGCTTTTTAGGGGAAGGACTGCTGGTATTCAATGGCTTATAGGCCTTTCCGTTAGGATAGCGAATCATAACCATCACTCCTTTAGTGTAAATCTATTAAACAAACAAATTCTATTATACCAAATCCTACAAATAAAAATAGATGAAAGAAGATGAAGAGATGTCACTCAATAGTTCGGAACAAGCGCTGTTGACGGCGATTAATAAAACAACAGACAAGCTGAATATTGATAATATATCAAGAACCCAAGCTTATGCAACTTTTTATCATAGATATCCTGAAGTAAAGTGGGCATTTCTCGCAAGTATGGTATCGCGCAACGCAGGGTGGAATATGTGTGATTTGCAAGGAGAACCAATGAAAAAAGCGTTATCAAAGCAAACGCGCGATTTATTATTTTTGACGTATGAAAGAGCAAATTGGCTTATTTTTAAAGATGCCTTTCCGCAATTACTATTGTATGCTGTTTCGCGTAAAAAACATGTCTCTTACCTTCATTTACTTCCCTATTTAAATGTTTCATCTTTTATCGAAGAAAAGTGGAGGCAATTTATGCAGAAACCTTGTGAACTGGAGCTTGTTTATGCGTTAATTGTGAATGAGCAGCACGTTATTCAAAAGCCTGTCATTGAACAGCCTTTTTATCAAGATAAAGTATTTAAAAGTATGTTGTTTTTTTTTCAAGATATATTCCACTTTAGCTCCGTCCTTTTTCCTACTACAAAAGGGGAGCTATACGGTTGTTCTGTTCATGATTTTACAAAAGTAAATAACCGGATTGGTTTGGGGAAGAAATTAGCGGCTTTATTATTTCATGAAAAGTATTACCCCTTGTTTTATGAATTTTCTTTGAAAACAAAGCATACGGGGTCGAGATACGATTATGAGCAGTATTTTGTGGATGAAACCAGTTGTACACCTGCACTTCGAAAGGTGTATCCGGTTATTAGACATCATGAAAAAAAGAGAGAAAAGTGGTTTTTAACAAAAAAAGAGGAACAAAAGCTCATGAAAAAGCCGCATTTTCCAAAGAAAGTTCATTTTACAAAGTGGTATCTTCAAAAGCAAAAGCAGCTGCATATATTAATGAAAGTAGCGCAAGTAGTTAATGTAAATAAAAACGGTCACAAGTGACCGTTTTGTTCTTAAGTAGAAGGCTGGTTAGGACCGTTTAACTTTTTAGGATCACCGTAGGTTTTTGTTTCAGGCTTATTTTTAGGCTGTGATTTTTGCTGTTTGTTGGCCATGTCTAGGCACCTCCTATCATGTTGTAATGAACGTTCAGCAGCAGAATGTATCTCCTTAGCTGAAATGTCTATACTAGTGTTTTCAATATGTTCTCTTTCGATTCACCATAAATGAAAATGTCGAAAACATCTTTCTTTGACGAATAGAAACTAGTTTTGTCATGTGTGAAGGGACATTGAATAAAAAAGAGAATACGTTATGCAAAGGAAAATTTGGAGGGATGGCGATGAAACAAAGTATGGTTAGAACAAGCGAAATGATGACTTTATTAGATAGCTTACTAGAGCAAGTAGATCTAGTGGATAAAACGATGTCTACATCTATAAATGAAGCATTTACACATTGTGAAGAAACATATATGGAACAAGTTCATCGCATTGACCAATCGCTGCAAGAAATTGAAGTAGCTGTGTATGAAAGCATGCCTTCCGAAACAGAATGGAGTAGAAGCCGAAGAGAAATGGTTCTTCATACAGTATAAAGATTGTTTATGTTACAATAGTCATCGTAGAGGTGACGAATAACGATGAATGAAGATGTGAAAAAAAGTACGGAAATCATGTTTCAATATAATGAAGTAGCTGTAGAACGATTAGCGTCTATTCAACAGGAAGAAAATTATGAAGTGAAATTTTTTGAAGAAGTAAAACCTTATGGAGATATTTTCTTCAAAGAACTTGATGAATGGGCTAGTCTCGTAACGGAATGGCTGAAGAAAGAGCGACCAAAATATATTCATGTTAATCAAGTAGAGACGTTAAAAGAAAATTTACAAAACGTTGTATTACAGTCATTTTATCCCGAGACGCGAGAAAAGCGATTTAAAAAGATGTATCACTCAAATAAGTATGTGCTCGAGTCGATATTGAATAATTAATCCCGGCCTTCCGTTGAGACTTATAAGGTGGGGATTTTCTATGTATGCCTAAAGAGAAAACTCTTTAGGCATTTTATCATGATCAATAAAAAGTTAATCAAAATCTTTTTGTGATTGGATAGAAACAGCTGGGTGATCTTGTGAAGCAACTGTATCGATATGATAATCAACTTTTTCGGTATGTTTAGAAGCAACGGCGTTATTTGTTTTATTTACTGCACCTTGTCCTTGTTTTTTATGATCAAAATGTTTTCCACGACTCATGAAATAAACCTCCTTTATTGAATACTACGTTAAAGCCTTTATAGTATAAACAAGTCAAAAAAGAAGTATGTGTCCACTTTATAGGAAACAAAGAAACCACCGATTTCTCAGTGGTAGTAAAAAAATTAATCATCTTGTGCACTAAAATCAGGCTTAGTAGCTCCAATTTGTTCGAGTTCACGTACAGCGGCTTTGTAATTCATAGGAGTTAAAAAACCTTTTAAATACTGCTGCTGAGCAAAATCGAGTAATTCATTACTTGACTGCGGCTCATATTGTTTCACCGCAATAAAAGCTTCTTGAAGTTCGTTCACATACATGTAAATTCCCTCCTAATCCCCATTTGTGCCACTACGTATAGGTAGTATCACTTGTTCTTATCGTACCATATATTTAAATAATCTCGTTTTTTTGAAAAATTTAAACTTTCGACAGAAACCTACATATTTTTGAATGCGTTCCCCAAAAGTACAAGTAGACGAACGTCACCTCTTATTTCTGCATACATACTATATATTATGTAATATTAAAAAGGAGGTATTGATTTTGCATGTATACAAGTAAGCACTATCCGTATTATGAGCAACATCAACCAGAACGTTTTGATTTAAGTCAGGTACATCCATTTCCACAGTATCACCAGCAGCCATGGACGGAAGCTTATATGCCGCAACATCCGTACGCTCAGCAACAAATGCCTTTTGGCCCTCAGCAAATTCCCTATATGAACGGAATGTACCAGCAGCCCATGTACAACAATGCAGGTGCGCCTTTTAATCCATATCCTAAAGGTCAGCAGCAAAAGCCTCAGCCATCTCAATTTCAGTCGTTAATGTCTCAGTTTAAATCGAGTGATGGCAATTACGATATGAACAAAATGATGAATACTGCGGGACAGATGATGGGAGCCATGAACCAATTAACATCCTTAGTAAAAGGGTTTTCCGGGATTTTCAAAGTATAAGGACTAGAAGTTGTTTTCTAGTCCCAGCTTATTATTTTTTCTGTTGATTTTTCAAATAGTTTTCTCCAAGAAGTGCAAATACTTCATTGTAGGTTAGTCCAGACTGCGCATTTAAACGTTTGATCTCTTCGACATCTGTTGTTGATGAAGTTGAAAGTTGATGTTTGTTTTTTTTCATAAAACCTCTCCTTTTCTATGTAAAATGAATAACGCTCCATCTTAGTATATTTCCAAATGTTCCTCTTCTATAAGTGGAAAAAAACGCCGAAGACACTCATGGCTCTTCGGCGTTTTTTTTCAATAAAGATGAGTGTTTAGGGAAATTAAGAACGGCGAGAACGACGAGTGCGGCGAGTAGAACGACGAGTGCGGCGAGTAGAACGACGAGAACGGCGAGTAGAACGACGAGAACGGCGAGTAGAACGGCGAGAACGGCGAGTAGAACGACGAGAGCGGCGAGTAGAACGGCGAGAACGGCGAGAACGACGAGAGCGACGAGTAGAACGGCGAGTGCCGCGAGAAGAGCGACGAGTACCGCGAGTAGAACGGCGGCTACTGCGGCCAGTGCTACGAGAAGAGCGACGCTTTCTTGTTAGTGGACCAGCAGTTGGCTCTTGAAACATAAAAGATTTCAGTTCTGTACATTCTAGGGCTTCAGCAGCTTCTTTAATTTTTTCAGGTGTAATATGCAATACAAAAACCTCCTTGTCAATTGGACTAGGTCTTGCATTAATAGAATACGCGCTAATGCTTGTCCTTGATATGAGTCAAAAGTGGAGTTTGCGCAAATAGTTGATGCTGCGGGGTATCATGGAGAATTTACCCTTCATATACTTTAATAATTGAAGAAAGGTGGTCGAATCATGAAGCAAAAAGAAATCCCTCAATACGCTCTGTTTGTGAATGTAAAAGATTTAAAGGAAATGCAAAGAGATATTTGGTCAGAAGAAGCGGTTCAGGCAACGATGAAGTTTAACAAAAAACGCTACGATATTGATTTGCTCCTAAGAGGCTCCCATATTCGGAAGATGAAGAAAAAGTCATATTATATTGAATTTTATTCTCCGAAAATATTTCAGCGCGCCAAAGAAATACACCTAAACGCTGAATACAAAGATCCATCGCTTATGCGCAACAAATTGTCCCTCGATTTTTTCTCTTCTTTAGACGTTTTATCTCCCCACTCTCAGTTTGTCACTCTTAAAATTAATGGGAAAAATGAAGGAATATATCTTCAGCTCGAATCGGTAGATGAACTATTTTTGAAAAAAAGAAATTTAGCGGATGGATCCATATTTTATGCAGTGGACGGAGATGCTAATTTTTCTTTGATGAGCGATTTGGATAAAAGGCCGAAAACAACTTTGTTATCTGGATATGAAAATAAAGCAGTGAGAGAAGGGGATGCGGAAAAATTAGAAAAGTTTATATTTAATCTTAATACGTGGACAAATACAGAATTCGAACAGAATATTGAGAAGTACTTGAACGTCGACCGCTACTTATCTTGGTTAGTCGGTATTATTTGTATGCAGAATTACGACGGTTTTGTCCATAACTATGCGCTCTATCTAAATCATGAAAGCGGGCGCTTTGAACTGATTCCATGGGATTATGATGCAACTTGGGGAAGAGATGTAAATGGAAAAGTAATGGAAGGAGACTATGTCCGCGCACAAGGATTTAATACGCTTACAGCTCGCTTACTGGCGGTGAACAGCATTAAAAAGCGATATATTCAAAAAATGAACAATGTTCTAAATAATCAATTTACGATAGAATACATGAAACCAATCATTTATCAACTGCATGAGTATATTGCTCCTTATGTATTAAAAGATCCTTACGTAAAAGATAACTTGGAGCAATTTTATAAAGAACCCGAATTTATGCTGTCTTTTATAAAAGAACGAACAGCGTATATTAAAAATAACATTTTGACTTTTTAAAAAGAGATAGATTTATAGGCAATTTATAGGCAACAGTGGATTTTGTTAATAATAGGCAAATGCAGGAAATCAATAGCTGTACATGATACGTATATATACATTATGAATGACCAATAAGGACAATTAATAAGGAGGAAAAATAATGAGTAACTATTACTACGACCAAAATCAAGACCAAACTCAAAATGCCAATCGTAGTCGCGCTCGTAAAGTTCAACAATCTGAAAGCACGGGCTACTCTGCCCACTTTAAACCATTAAAAGGGAGAGTAGTAACTGTCTATCGCGGGGGGCCTGAATCTAAAACGGGATATTTAATCGACGTTCAATCAGATTATTTAACGCTTGCTCTTGAAACAAAACAAAATAACAACCAGCAAAATAATCAGCCGGCGCAGCTTATTCCACAACAGCAATATACATTTATTTATTACCAGCTCGCTCATGTTAAAAGCATTACAGAGGATACAAAGTCTAATTCCGCGCAAACATTTTCTGGATTTAATAGTGAAGTAGAACTGCACAGAGCCAACACATTTGCAGGCACTTTATTATTAATGAAAGATAAACAAGTGCAAATAAATCAAGGAGGGCCAGAGAAAAAATTGGGTAAGATCCTTGATGTATTAGGCTCATTTGAATCTGCGTATGTCGTATTACTAACAGAAGATGACGGCGTCGTTTATATCAATGTAGAGCACATAAAGAGTGTAAGTGAAGTTGTAAGCAAAAATACGCCTGTTGTTCCGCAAAATCCATTATTAGTTGAAGAAACACCTGAGTATATTAAAGCGAAAAGTTTCAATGAACTGTTTGAAGAGTTTTCGCATAGATGGGTAGCTATTAACGGTGGAGGGCCAGAGGCCGTAGAAGGTGTGTTAGTTCAAAGTCGCAATGGGAACTTTACTCTTGTACAAAATAATCAAGTTTTACGTTTACAACCAAGACACGTAAAAACCATTGCCTTAGGATCAAAAGGATCTTTCAAGCAAAATGAAGAAAATTCTGAGCAAAATGGAGATACAAATGAAGAAGATTCTGTGCAAGAATCAACTACTGTAGATAGAACCGGAGGTCGCACGGATGGCCGTACTGGAGACCGTACCGGAAGACGTACAGGAGGTCGCACAGACGATCGCTCGGGAGGACGCCGTACGGGTTCACGCTCTTCAACACCAGGTGAAAAAGTTATTAAAACGAAAAATTATCGTTGGAAAGCATGATGAACTGGAACATAAAAGGTGCTTATAAAGCACCTTTTCTATCATATAGGAAAAAGGAGGAGAATGAGTATGAGTATGAATCATTATATCGATAAAATTGTTGAAGTCGATATATCAGGTAAAACATCGTTTGTAGGAAAACTTGTTGATCTCGGGTTAGATGTAATGGTTTTATATAATGGACATGATTATTTGTATATTCCTCTTTTACACATACATCGCTTGCGAGAGGTTTCAGAAGAAGATTATACACCTTTACGAACCATAGAAGAGAACTTAATAGAAGAAAGCCAGCGGATTTCTTATCGTAATATTTTACAGCAGGCAAAAGGAAAATTTATCGAAATTTATGTAACAGGAGGAAAATCATTGCATGGCTATATTACAAGCGTGCTGAATGATTATCTTGTGTTTTATTCTCCAGTGTATAAAAATGTCTTTGTTTCTTTACATCATTTGAAATGGCTTACCCCTTATAGTAATGAGTTAACCCCTTATTCTTTAAGTGACAAAGAGCTTCCAGTAAGGCCTGCCTCTGCACCTTTTGTCAGAAACTTTGAAGAGCAGCTTAAAAAATATGAAAATCAACTGGTCGTATTAGATTTAGGGGATCAATCAGAAAAAATTGGCGTACTTAAAGAAGTTTCTACTAATATTGTTGAACTAATTACGGCAAATGGAGAAAGTATGTATTGGAAGTTAGCTCACGTAAAATCTGTGCACTTGCCTTAGAAAAAGAGACCTCGGTGTCGTCTCTTTTTTTATGTACTTATCAGGACAAGTATATTGAATAAACAAATGAGATGATTTAAATTTTTTAGAAAATTATGTTGACAATAAAGAAAATCTTTATTAAAGTTAGTAACAACAAACGTTAACCACCAACAATTATATAGAACTCTTATCAAGAGTGGCGGAGGGACTGGCCCTGCGATGCCCGGCAACCATCAAATGAAACATTCATTTGAACGGTGCTAATTCCTGTGGAACATCAGTATTGTTCTAACAGATGAGAGAAATCGTGTATAAACGAACACTCTTCCATCTGTGAAGAGTGTTTTTTATTTTGAGTTAAGGAGAGAAATAGATGAAAATTGAAACTTTATTAGTTCGTTCAGGAGTAGGTCGTGACCCTTCAACAGGTTCTATTACAACACCCATTTACCAAGCATCAACATTTGCTCATCCTGCTTTAGGGCAAAGTACAGGATTTGACTATGCACGTACGGCAAACCCTACTCGTACGGCATTGGAAGAAGCAATTGCTGCTTTAGAAAAAGGCGAAGTAGGAGTAGCATTCGCTTCAGGAATGGCGGGTGTAATGTCAGTTTTAGCGCTATTTAAAAACGGAGATCATTTAATTGTATCAGAGGATTTATACGGAGGAACGTACCGAGTACTAAATGAAATCTTTTCAGAGCAAGGAATTACTGTTTCGTACGTCAACACAGCCCATCTCGAGCAAGTAAAAGATGCGCTTCGTCCCAACACGAAAGCTTTATTTATTGAAACACCTACAAATCCAATGATGCACGTGACGGATTTGCCAGAAGCAATTGCGTTAGCTAAACAGCATGATTTGCTTACTATCGTTGACAATACATTCATGTCCCCTTACTATCAGCGTCCTTTAGAGCTTGGAGCAGATATTGTGATACATAGTGCAAGCAAATACATTGGGGGTCATAATGATGTAGTTGCTGGTCTTGTAGTCGCTCGATGTAGTAGCTTAGGAGAAAAAATTCGTTTTTATCAAAATGCAGCTGGGGCAATCTTAGGTCCACAAGATAGCTGGCTGTTATTGCGCGGTATTAAGACGCTAGCGCTTCGTATGGAAAAACATAACGAAAACGCACTGAAAATTGCAAATTGGCTTACTGCTCATGATCTCGTGGAAAAAGTGTATTACCCTGGTCTTGAAACACATCCGGGCTATGAAATCATGAAGAAACAAGCAACTGGATTTGGAGGCATGATTTCTTTTGCTGTCTCACACCCTGACATCGTGTCAGTACTTTTAGAAAATGTTAAAGTTATTACATTTGCAGAAAGCTTAGGAGGCGTGGAAAGTTTAATGACATTCCCAGCTCGTCAAACACACGCTGATATTCCTGAGGAAATTCGAAATCGTGTCGGAGTAACAAACTGTTTACTTCGATTATCAGTTGGAATTGAGCACGCAGATGATTTAATTAAAGATTTGAAGGAGGCATTTGATGCATACCAACAATAATAAACATAGATTTGGTACGAACTTAATTCATGCAAATACAGGAATTGACGGTCATTTTGGAGCGGTTAACGTACCTATTTATCAGGTATCTACATTTAATCAAGAAGATGAGACGAACAACGGCCGCTATGACTATTCTCGTTCAGGAAACCCAACGCGTGAGGCTTTAGAAAACACTATTGCTCAGCTAGAAAATGGATACGCTGGTTTTGCTTTTTCATCAGGTATGGCTGCTATTTCATCGGTGTTATCTATTTTTGAATCAGGAGATGAAATTTTAGTTTCACACGATACGTACGGCGGGACATATCGTGTATTAACACGATTATTTTCAAAGTTTGGTATCAAAACAACTTTTGTTGATACAACGAAGGTTGAGAAAGTAGAAGAAGCTATCACAAAAGATACGAAGGCTATTTATATCGAAAGCCCTTCAAATCCATTTTTACAGGTAACGGATATTAAAGCAGTAGCAAGTTTGGCGAAGGAGCACAATCTCCTTACAATTGTGGATAACACGTTTTTAACACCTTATCTACAGCAGCCGATTGACCTTGGTGTAAATATTGTCATTCATAGTGCTACAAAATATATCAGCGGCCACAGTGACGTCATTGGCGGTTTAGTTGTAGTAAGCGATGAAAAGCTAGCGGAAGAAGTAAAGTTTGTACAAAATGCTTTTGGTGCTATCTTGGGGCCACAGGATTGTTTTTTACTGCTTCGAGGCATTAAGACATTAAAAGTTCGTTTAGATCAGCAGTTAAAAACAGCGCTGCAGTTTGCAAAGTGGCTTGAAGAACAATCTCTAGTGAGCCGTGTATACTACCCAGGCTTAAAAAGTCATCCGGACCACAAACTCATTTCAGAACAAGCAAATGGATATGGAGCTATGATTTCTTTCCAAGTGCAGGATGAAGAAGTAGCACGACATATTTTACAAGGAGTCAAATTAGCTTCAATTGGCGTTAGTCTAGGTGCAGTTGAATCCATTCTCACGCATCCTGCAACAATGTCTCATGCAAGTATCCCAAAAGAAGTACGTGAAGAAAAAGGAATTACTGATTCACTTCTTCGCCTTTCAGTAGGGCTAGAGGAATTCGAGGATTTGAAGCAAGACTTTAACGCTGTTTTTCAAAGCTTAGAAAAAAAAGCGTTAATTAAATAAAAAAAGGACTTCCATTAAGGAAGTCCTTTTTTTGTTATATACAGCTATCTAAAAGGTTTGTGTATAGGGACGTAAGCGCAACTTTTTCATCAGAGGAAAGACTGCTGTTTAGAATTCTTTTTATGCCAAGATGATATTTTACATACGGTGTTTGCCGAACGCGTGGATGAGTCATTTCATCTTTTAAATCTTTCAGAATGGCTTCGTGAAGCTGATCTTCACTTGTCAGGGCTTGTTTAGAAGCGAAAGAACGGTTCAACCATAGGGTCTGATAAGCTGCTAGTAAATGTTCAGAAGTCATTGTGCAAAGAGCTCCTTTAGATTAGTTTCTTCATTATAATAATCTATAGTTTATCATAAGTATTAATACGTGTACGTAACTTTTACAGAAGCGGATACAGTCAAGGACTGAGCTTGGATAGGGGGAGAGGCTGCTAATAACTTAGGCGAGGAGCCAGATGACTGATAGACGGGGCCTTCTTCGATTAAAATGGGGATTTGGTTAATAGGGAGCTGCAGCGTGTTGGCAATGGTAAAGGCCTTTTCTTTAGCGTTAAGCAAAGCTTTACTTATCGCTTCTTGTTCATATTTATCATCATTTGTAACGTGAAATTGAAGATCTTGCGCTACGTTGGCTCCGCTTGAAAACGTAGCGTTATAAACATCGCCAGCTTGTTTTACATCTTGTACTCTTACTCTAAACAAATGCTGTACTTCGTATCCTGTAAGAGTCGATTTTCCATCGCTGTAATCATATTTAGGATTTATAGTGAATGAAGCTGTTTCAATTTGCTGGTCATTGATTCCAAGTTTTTGTATCTCTTGCAGCAGAGTATTTGAAACAGCTGAATTTTCTTTTAAGGCTTCTTGAACGTCTCGGTTTTCCGTGCGCGTTCCAATCGTCATGGAAATTTCATTTGGAATGGCTGAAGCACTTCCTTCACCAGTTACTTTAATTTCTCTATTTTGTGTATCTGCGCGCAGTGGCTGTGTAGGTTCATAAGGGAAATAAGAATGTTGCATGTAAAAACCCTCCTTAATCCGTCTTTAGTACATATATATGACTGCAGGGCTTGCATTAAAAGCAAAAAGTACACAAGTCGTAACTTGTGTACTTTTTTTACTATTTTGTATGCTGTTCTAATACGCTTTCCATGTTTCTAAATTGATCTTCTACAGCTTCTGAAGGCTTTTTTGTTAACAGACTTACTACAATAACAGCCAGCAAGCTTAAGAAAAATCCAGGAATCATTTCGTAAAGGGCATCTTTCAATGGAGTATTTACCCAAATTAATACTGTAGCTGCACCTACAATCATTCCTGCAAGGGCTCCCCATCTAGTCATACGCTTCCAGTAAAGACTTAGTAAAATGGCCGGGCCAAATGCAGAACCAAATCCAGCCCATGCGTATCCGACAAGTCCTAAAATCGTATCACTAGGCTTTAAAGAAAGCAAAATACCAATAATTGCAACACCTAAAACCGCAGCTCTTCCGACTGTTACAAGCTCTTTGTCAGAGGCTTTACGTCGGAAAAATGTTTTATAAAAATCTTCTGTAACAGAGCTTGCCGTTACAAGCAGCTGAGAAGAAATAGTACTCATAATCGCTGCCAATAAAGCTGCATATAAAAATCCAGTAATTAATGGATTAAATAAAACATCAGCAAATTTAATAAAGATTGTTTCAGGATCCCCAAGTTTCATCCCAGTTTGATCCACATAAGCAATTCCAACAAGACCCGTTAACATAGCGCCAATGATTGATAGGATCATCCAGCTCATACCGATACGACGGGCAGGCTTTAATTCTTTAATAGAAGAGATCGCCATAAAGCGAACGATAATATGAGGTTGACCAAAATAGCCAAGTCCCCAGGCTAAAAAAGAAATAATCCCTACTACGGTTGTACCTTTAAATAAATCAAGGTAAGTTGGATCGATATTTTTTACAATATCCATTGTTGTTCCAACGCCTCCTAAGTCAGTAAAGGCTACAATAGGCACTAAAACAAGGGCAATGAACATAATAACGCCCTGCACAAAATCTGTTAAACTAACGGCTAAGAAACCGCCGAACAGAGTATAGGCAATAACGACAGCAGCCGTTACAAATAGTCCTATTTGGTAATTTAAACCAAATGCCGATTCGAACAATCTTCCGCCTGATACCATACCAGCTGAAGTGTAAAGAGTGAAGAAAATAAAGATAACAATCGCTGATACTGTTCGAAGAACCTTGGCATGGTCCCCAAAGCGATTTTCAAAAAAGTCCGGAATTGTAATGGAGTCATTCGCTACTTCCGTATAAGTGCGAAGACGCGGAGCGAGGATTAAATAATTTAAATAAGCACCAATAGATAAACCTACTGCAAGCCATAAACTTGAAAGACCTGTCACGTACATGGATCCAGGAAGGCCCATTAACATCCATCCGCTCATATCTGAAGCACCTGCTGAAAGCGCAGTAACAGCCGGACCTAGTCCGCGTCCGCCTAGCATGTAACCCGATACGTCTTGAGTTGTTTTTTTGTAGGCATACCATCCTATTCCGAGCATTCCTACAAAATAAATGCCCAGTGAAATATAAACACCAATATCCACCAAATCTCCCCTTTATGCATTTTTTATGCATGAAACGAGCACTGCTCGCCATGCAAACATCTTATGGTTTCTAAAACTAACAAACTTTTCCCTTACTATCAACCCACAAAACCGTAAAATACATGAGGCGAAAATCCCCTATCCCTCTATAATAAAGAAATGAAAACGCTTTCAAAATAAAATAAAATAAAAATATTCAGAAACTTATAAGTGCATTTTTTATGCAATATTTTATGCAATGGGTAAAATAAAAAGAGCATTTTATAAAATGCTCTTTTGACATTCATGTATATTAGCGTGAATTTGGAAACACGCGGCGAACAACTTCTGAAAACTCGTCAAACAGTCCAGAGACTGGTTTACCCGTTTGAAGCTTGTCTACATATCCATTCATACGGTTTACAAAGTCGGGGTTTGTTGATACAAACACTCGATGAACACTGCCGTCGGCTTTTCGTACTTCGTGTGCAATCTTATGCTCCATATCTTTTGTGAGATTGCCTTCTTTGTTATCGTCTAATACAGCTGCTACATAAGCTGTATGGTCGGTTACGATTACGTTAGCATCTTTTACATTTTTTAACGCTACGATACGATCAGCTGCCACATCGGCTACTCTCATTCCGCCGGACTGATTGTACTGTTCTTTCTCATTACGCTGTACGTCTTGCGTATTATTTACGTTATTCATTTTCGTTTTATTGTTTCCATTTTCATATGTGACGTTGCGGACTGTATTATCGTCAATGACGCCATCTTTACCTTGATCTGCTGTGCTGCAGCCGAATAAAGAAAGGGTCGTCATGCAGCCTACAACAAACAAAAACGATTTCTTCATGATAGTATCACTCCTTATAAGTTTTAACCTTTCTTATAATTTGTTAAAAACGTGTGAAGCATACATGAAAAATATAAAAAAGCCTATACTATCGAAAAAGGAGGAATATGTATGAGTGAAATCCGACAAAGCATATTTGTGCTTCATACAAAAGAAGAAAACCATGAAGAAACAACAACGTTTGCGTTAACTTCAGAAGAAGCTAAGCTATTATTTGAAACTCTGCAAAATAAACGAAAAGAAATTATCGACGCCCATATTGATAACATGTTGACGTAAGGAAGGTAAATATCTTGTAAAACAGATGAGCCATATGTTGAAGGTGGCCAAATATTTGCATTCTACATATAGGTATAGTATAATGTAAACGCAACCAAATATAATTAATACTATGTTTTGACCATATACTCGAATTAGATTTAGTGAAAATTCACTTGTTATAAAGGAGATCTACTTCGCGTAGGTCTCTTTTATAATATGTGAATTTTTTATTTACGGTATAAATGTAAATATAGAGTAACATATTAAAATTTTTACATTTTTTGGAGGTTTTTTACATGGCTACTACAGGTACAGTAAAATGGTTTAACAGCGAAAAAGGCTTCGGTTTTATCGAAGTACCAGGCGAAAATGATGTATTTGTTCATTTTTCAGCTATCCAATCTGAAGGCTTCAAAACATTAGAAGAAGGCCAAAAAGTTGAATTTGAAATCGTTGAAGGCCAACGTGGACCTCAAGCGGAGAATGTTGTAAAATTATAATTCAACGCTACATATGAAAGCTGCCGATTGGCAGCTTTTTTTGTGCGAATTTGTTTTATTTGTATGATTAAGAAAATAGATTAAAGTAGGGGAGAAGGGAAGGCGTGAGTTCATTTCATTGCTGTGCCACATGTCAACATTTTCAAAGCATTAAATTGGATAAGGGAATGAAGTATCAATGCAAGAGACTAGGCTATGAAACTCGTCCTGCTTATCAGTTTACATGCTGGGAACCAAAAGAAGTAGTTAAAAAGCTAATGGAAAAACGAAATCAAAAAGATATTGATACATAACGAAATCGATCCCATCTAAAGACGAACAAATGGAATGGATTCTCTAGTATGAATTGCTTGTTACATAGCTGTTGGTTTCCGTGCAAGACTGCGCTTTCCGCGGGCGGGCGCTGAGCCTTGCCCTCCAATCAACAGCTATAAGCACCTACATACATGAAACCTAAGTTCATCATCACTACGAAAAAATCCGAACGAGTTGGATTCTCCATCAGGAATCTCAATTCATCGTTCGGATTTTTACTAAACTACTTTTGTTCCAGCCGCTTTTAATTATTCCTCGTTATCTGTCCCTTCCTCTGAAGGTAAATGCTTCCCGCAAAACTCTTTGACAGCTGCTTCTTCCTCTTCTTCTAGGTCGAAGTCTAATACTTTATTTGTTGAAACTTCGTAGAAATGAGTCTGGGCAATAGAAGTGTTATCTTCGCCTTTAATATATACTACGCGTAGTGCTAGGTCGCTGCCGGTATATAATTCATCCTCTTCTTCTACCTCAATGTATAAATGAAATTCATAGCGTTCACCTAGAAGGAGACCAAATGGATCCTGCAATTGTTCAGCTGTATATTCTTTAATTGTAAACATATGTACGTCCTTTCCATATATCAGTAAAATACTTGCATCATCTATTATAGTTTTTCTTTGCAAAGAAAGAAAGTGCATGCGTAATTCATGCACGGATTTATTCCTTGGTCATTCTATTTAGCGAATCTACTTGATGCGATGGCGCAAGGACTTCGATGGTTTACTTAAAGATGGAAGAAACGCGCGTATGTTTTTGCTTGTACATGGCAGCATCTGCTTTTTGAATTAATGTATCTAGGTTGGTGTCGTCTGAAGGCGCACATATAATAAACCCGTAACTCGCAGACAGTGCATATGGCTTCTTACATTCTTTCTTTTTATCTTCTAGCTGATTATTAATATTTTGCCACAGCTCGTGTACGTATTCTTCCGTTTGTTCAGGAGCAATTAATAAAAACTCATCACCTCCGTAGCGAAAGAGCGTATCATTCTTGCTAATATAACCACTAATTGATTCTGCTATTGTTTTAATAAGCCAGTCGCCTTCTCTATGACCGTATTGATCATTTACTAGTTTTAAGGAATTAATATCGATAAAACATAATACAAAAGATGTATCATTGGTTTTAGCTCTCAGCAGTTCCAGCTGCAG
This sequence comes from Priestia sp. USM5, assembly GCF_058323215.1. NCBI lineage: Bacteria > Bacillati > Bacillota > Bacilli > Caryophanales > Bacillaceae > Priestia > Priestia sp. USM5. The sequence goes on along the minus strand of NZ_JBSGKN010000001.1, from coordinate 3,201,469 downwards.
TTTTTCCATTCCGCTTCTTCGATTTAAAATTCCGGTTAGCATATCAGTTGAAGCGTGCAAGCTCAATTCATGCTCAACCGCTTTTAAATCGGTTATATCGGTAATACCTGCGAGTATGCAGCTTTCGCTTTGATACTCTAGTAATTCATAATTGATCATAACCCACTTAGAATCTCCATGTTCACGTGCTTCTAGGATGTAGTTTTTTACATGCTTTTCTTGTTGAAGACGTTTTAAAATCTCCTCTCGATCTTCATCAGTAGGGTAGATTATAAATCCGTCTAGTTGATCAAGATCTTGAGAAGCAAGATTGTAAAAATGAATAGCTTTATTGTTAATGAGCAGCACTTTGTGGTCGGATAATCTCGTTAATAGTAAAGGATAGGGATTAATTTTGAACAGCGTAAAAAAATTATGTTCGCTTTCTTTTAGCTTTAAATGATTCATATATTCTTTGTGACGGTATGTATAGAGAATATATGAGATAAGCAAAGCGATAGCAACTGCTGCAGTTGTATTGATCTGCTTTGAAATAAGAGAAAAAGAATCCGGTACATATCGTGATAAGCCATATAGTAAAAAAAGATGGTTAGGAATAAAAATAATGCACAGATGTTTTAATTTCATAGGACATAAAACAGCTGTGGAAATCAAAAGCATCATATAGACGTCTATGCGACCTGTGAAAAGCTGGCTGTTAATAGTAGAAAGTGCTGCAGCAAATACGTAATAAAATATATAGCCATATACCATGGTGCTTAAGTAGTTAGCAAATCGCTCTTTTCTTTTACTAAAATAATAGAAGAATAAATAAAGAGAAGAGAGAGCGAAACTAGTGAAATGAATACCAATTAGTGTATGTCTAAACTGAGATGTCCCCGCATGTTGAAGTAAAGAAAACCCTATATAAATATAAAGAGGGTAGGAAATGACAAGAGCAAGTGAAACTAGCTTGACTCTTTGTTGAAGCATTTCTGCATTCGTTTTATCGAACATTTTATCTTCATTAACTTCTCTTCCTGAAGGGGAACGAAATTTCTTCAGAAAGGAGAAAGGTAAAAGCGAAAGAAGAAATGACATGACCATCATCTCCATATCTTTTTTTAGGTATTTTAGCATGTTTGTATAAGAAAAGACATGAATTTTTTAGATGAAAATGTCTGCTTTTCCATCAAGAAAAAGCACTAAGAGTTATAGGAGTAAAGGTGAGACCAAAGGGCCCCACCTTTTTTTATTGAAGTTTATTTGATTCAGCATGCCGTACAAACATGGTTTCATCTTCTACTAAGCCGCAAGCTCCACACTGAATGCGTTTTTGGGGTCCGTTATAAGCAGCGTGAAAGGCATCGAGCGTATCGTTTGTGTATTCTTCTACGACGTCTCCGCTTCTTGGGTCCATTTTTACAGGTTTTGCATTTTGTTCAATGATATTAAAGCGCGTTCGATTTGTTTTGCAGCTAGGGCAAAGATAAGGGCTTCCCATTTTTAACATCTCCTTGAAAAATTTACTGTATTAATACCATGTCCGAATCCACCAAAAACATACAAAAACTTATGGTTTTCTATCGAACGTTCATTCGTTAAAATAGAAGCAGGTGATGAAAATGAGAATACGAAAAAACTTACAAGAAGTAATAGATATCTTGCAAACGAATCCATCGTATCAGCAAAATATTGTTCATTGGCATACAATCGAAGAGAAAGAAGCTAAAACTGCGCCATTTCCAGCTTCTTTGCATACGAAACTGCGGGAAGCACTTGAAAAACGAGGAATTGGTTCGCTTTATACGCATCAAAAAACAGCGTTTGATTTGGCGACAGCTAAGAAGAATGTTGTGGCCGTTACGCCAACAGCCTCGGGGAAAACACTGTGCTACAACTTGCCGGTACTGCAAAGTATTATGGAAAACGATCAAGCTCGAGCTCTTTATTTGTTCCCAACAAAAGCGCTTGCCCAAGATCAAAAAAGTGAATTAAATGAAATCATTGAAGAAATGGAAGTGCCAATCAATAGCTACACGTATGATGGAGATACTCCGGCAAATATCCGCCAAAAGGTGAGAAAAGCAGGGCATATCGTTATTACGAATCCGGATATGCTTCATTCAGCTATTTTACCTCATCATACGAAATGGGTATCACTGTTTGAGAATCTGAAATACATTGTGATTGATGAACTTCATACGTACCGCGGTGTTTTTGGAAGCCACGTAGCCAACGTTATCCGCCGGTTAAAGCGAATTTGCCGCTACTATGGAAGCGATCCTATCTTTATTTGTACATCAGCGACCATCGCTAATCCAAAAGAACTCGCTGAACATTTAACGGGAGCTCATGTTATGTTAGTAGATAACAACGGAGCGCCTAGCGGCCGCAAACATTTTATTTTTTATAATCCGCCTATTGTGAATAAACCTTTAAACATTAGAAGAAGTGCTACGCTTGAAGTGCGAAATATTGCAGGAGAGTTTTTGAAAAATAAAATTCAAACGATTGTATTTGCACGAAGCCGAGTACGAGTGGAAATTATTTTAACGTATCTGCAGGAGCTCGTAAAAAATCAGCTTCAACATAAGTCTATTCAAGGGTATCGAGGAGGATATTTGCCGAAGCAGCGACGCGAAATAGAAAGAGGACTTCGAGAGGGAAGTATTTACGGGGTAGTCAGTACGAATGCTTTAGAGCTAGGAGTGGATATCGGGCAGCTGCAGGTGTGTGTAATGACAGGTTATCCAGGCACGGTTGCAAGCGCTTGGCAGCAAGCAGGACGAGCAGGAAGACGTCATGGAGAAGCCGTCATTGTGATGGTCGCAAGTTCAAGTCCGCTTGATCAGTATATGATTCAGCATCCGGATTACTTTTTTAGCAGAAATCCAGAAACAGCTCGAATTAATCCTGATAATCTTGTTATTTTAGTCGATCATTTAAAATGTGCGTCCTATGAGCTGCCGTTTAAGCAGGGAGAAACATTTGATGGGGTAGAAATTGAAGACGTGCTGGAGTTTTTGCAAGAAGAACGAGTGCTTCATTTTAGCGGAGATAAATGGTACTGGATGAATGATTCCTTCCCAGCTCATAATATCAGTCTGCGCTCTGCATCCCAAGAAAATGTTGTCATCATTGATCAATCGGACGTTGCAAATGTGAAAGTAATTGGAGAAATGGATCGCTCTAGTGCTATGACTCTTCTTCATGATGAGGCGATTTACTTGCATCAAGGCATTCAGTATCAAGTAGAATACTTGGACTGGGATGAGAAAAAAGCGTATGTTCGTGAAGTCGATGTAGATTATTTTACCGATGCAAACTTGGCGGTTAACTTGAAGGTTCTAGAAGCTGATAAAGAACGACTGGAAGGGACATATTCAATCAGTTATGGCGATGTAATGGTCAGCGCCATGGCGACGATATTTAAAAAAATAAAGTTTGAGACGCATGAAAACATAGGGTCAGGGCCCATTTCACTTCCGGAAGAAGAGCTTCATACAAATGCCGTGTGGCTAAGCTTTGAAAAAGAACAGTTTCACGAATCTGAAGAACGATTGGAACAAGCTCTTATTTCCGTGGCAAATGCCATTCAGTCAATTGCACCGCTTATGGTGATGTGCGATCCGTCTGATTTACATGTAGTGCCTCAGATAAAAGCGGTGCACAATGAACAGCCCACTATCTTCTTATATGACCGATACCCGGGAGGCATTGGCCTAAGCGATAAAGTATACGAACAAATGAATGGTGTGCTAAGTCAAACTAATCAATTAATTGTAAATTGTTCTTGCGAAAGCGGCTGTCCGTCCTGTATTGGTATGGAAGCACAGGGAGAACACGCGAAAAGCGATGCGCTCGTACTGCTACAACAACTGCAAAGTAGGTGAACTCGTGTCTTTTAAAAATAAATTAAACCGTATGAAAAAGCATCTTCATGTTACAGAAGCGAAGCCTCCGGTTGAAAGTAACCCCCAGCGATCTAAGGGCGCGTCTATTCCCTATGAGCAGGAATGGAAGGGAAATCATGCTGCGCCTTACTTTGCCGAAGACAGCTACTGTATGATCAGAGAAGTGGTTTACCCGCTCGACTACAAGCATGGACATTATGAATTTAATGAGCTGAAAAAAGTAGTGGAAGTATGGAATCAGTCTACAGTTGCTCATCCGCTTTCATCAAAAGGCCACACATATTCAGATTTGTTTTTCTTTGATACGGAAACGACGGGGCTTAGTACAGGTACGGGAACGACTATCTTTTTGCTAGGATACGCAAGGGTGTTAAAAGATTCCGTCGTTTTTCGTCAGCATATATTAACCGAGCCAAGTGGAGAAGTAGCATTTTATGAAAGTTTTTTAAAAGAAGTAGACTACACGACGCTTGTGACTTATAATGGGAAATCTTTCGATTGGCCTCACGTCAAGACTCGCCATACGCTATTGAGAGATCATTTGCCCAAGCTGCCTAAGTTCGGTCACTTTGATTTACTGCATGCGTCAAGAAGGCTGTGGAAACATAAAATGGGTTCGGTTAAGCTTGCGAATGTCGAAAAAGAAATACTTGGAATTGAACGAGTTGATGATATTCCGGGTTTCTTAGCTCCCATGATTTATTTTGATTTTATTGAAACGAAAAATCCAAGAGGCTTATTCGACATTATGAAACATAATGAACATGATATTTTATCGCTTATTACCTTATACATTCATTTATCAAAACATCTCCTTACTAGTGAGGAGTTTACAGAAAAAGAAACATATGAAGTGGCAAGGTGGTATGAGCAGTTGGGGGAGAACAAGCACGCTTTCTCTCTTTATCAAGGCGTAGCGGAAAAAGAAAAAGAAGAGCATGAAAAAGCTCAGCTAGCGATGGCTTATCATTATAAAAAAGAGAAGAGTTGGAAAGAGGCAGTGGACATGTTTGAACCCTTGGTTCAAACATGTGAAGGTGACGTCGCTATAGAAGCACTGGTTGAGTTAGCTAAAATTTATGAGCATCGTCTCAAAGATGTTCAACAAGCACTTCTATATACTGAGCTAGCCTCGGAGAAGTGGAATCAACTCAAGGGAATGACGAAAAAAACGTCGAAGGAAGCGCTTGAAAAAAGACTTCTTAGATTAAAAAATAAATCAGCTAAAGGATAGGCTTCAGCTGATTTATTTTAAAATATTCAGAATTATTATTCTTTTGTTTTCGTAAACGTTTTATATTGTTCTATTTTTCAGTCATTGATAAAATTAGTCAATGTAAGACGTATTCTTACAGCTTAAAAACAGAACTTTGGTGAGATGGAGAGAGGCCTCATGAAAAATGTGATTTTAGTATCATTTTTCGCATTAATTTGTTTAACAGTAATTGTCTTAAGCAGTTTGAAAAATTCGTATAACTCCTTTATGTAGGTCAAAAATAGGTGTTTGTCTTAGTACATGTACATTACCCTTCACATATTGTAATAGTGTAATAACTAAACAGTGAAAGGGGAAAAAGGATATGTATCCAAGACCAACAAAATGTATGCCACCAATTGTGCATCCAACAAAATGCTGCACACAGTTTACTTCTCAGGAGGTAGTTGTACCTCACATTCATCCAAGTCATAATACATTGGTGAATCATACAAATGTGAAGCACGTGCATTACTTCCCGCAAACACAATCTGTTGTAAATGAAACTTCAAATCAACAGTTTTTTGGCGGCGCGCAGCAATATCCAACTCAAGTAGGTGGAGCAGGCTATCCAGGTCAAATGGGAGGCTACCCAGGTCAAGTAGCAGGTGCTGGTTATCCAGGTCAAATGGGAGGCTATCCAGGCCAAGTAGCAGGTGCTGGTTATCCAGGTCAAATGGGAGGCTACCCAGGTCAAGTAGCAGGTGCTAGTTATCCGGGACACAAAGGTTGCGGCCAAGGAAGCTGTCATACAAAAGGCGCGCATCAAGGACCTAATTCAGGGTATTTTAGATAATGTACGTTAATAGGAGCTGATTACATCAGTTCCTATTCTATTTTGTTACAAAGGAGTTATATAATGAAGGTGCTAACGGTTACTGGTTATAAGCCATTCGAACTTGGAATTTTTAATGAAAAACATCAAGGCATTACATACATAAAAAAAGCGCTCTATAAAAAATTACAGGAATTAGTAGAAGATGGATTAGAATGGGTATTGATTAGTGGCCAGCTAGGAGTAGAGATTTGGGCAGCAGAAGTGGTATTTGATCTGCAGCTCGATTATCCCGAGCTTCAGTTAGCTGTTTTAACACCATTTTTGGAGCAGGAAGAAAAATGGAATGACGTCAATAAAGAATTGTATGAATTCGTCTTAAGTCAAGCAGATTATGTAGATAGCATCACAAAAAAGAAATATGAAAGTCCAGCACAGTTTCGGTTGAAAAATCAATTTTTAGTAGAAAAAAGTGAAGGTATTTGTTTAGTTTACGACGAAGAGCACGAAGGAAGTCCTAAATATATGTTAGAAACGGCTAAAAAGCGTGCTGAACGAGAAGAATACCCTATTATAATGGTGACGTCTCACGACTTACAGGATATCGTGGATGAAGAAAAATTTTCGTCTTTTTAACGCCACTTGACGAAACATTTTAAAAGATAAATTGACATTTGAAGCTATTTTTGAAAAAATGAATTATAATAAAGATAAGGTTTATCGTATTCGAGGTGATAGAGATGTTAGCTGATAAAATTCGTTTAACGGCCAAAGAAATTTTAGAAAAAGAATTTAAAACAGGCATGAGAGGCTATAATCAAGAAGAAGTAGATAAGTATCTAGATTCTGTTATTAAAGATTATGAAGCATTTCATGAAGAAATTGAAGCATTACAAACTGAAAATTTACGCTTAAAAAAGCAAGTAGAAGAGTTATCTAAAAAGCCGCAACAACCTTCGTTTACCCCGCCGCCGGCTCAACAGCAGCAGCAAGCGGGTACGACAAACTTTGATATTTTAAAACGTTTGTCAAACTTAGAAAAACATGTGTTTGGAAGTAAATTATACGAATAACCTAAAAATAGGAGTTGCATTCAACTCCTATTTTTATTATACTAAGGAAAGTCGTTATCAATAACGTTCGGGTAATTGCTGCATCACATATGAGGATGTAGAGGAAAGTCCATGCTCGCACAGACTGCGATGTCTGTAGTGTTCGTGCCTAGCGAAGTCATAAGCTAGGGTAGCTGTTAAAAGCTAACGGCGGGGAAAAAGCCTAAGTCTTTTTAAGATATGGCTTGACTACTCTGAAAGTGCCACAGTGACGAAGTCTTATCAGAAATGATAAGAGTGGAACGAGGTAAACCCCTCGAGCGAGAAACCCAAATAATGGTAGGGGAACTTTCTGGAAGGAACTGAACGGAAGGAAGGACAAAATGGTTACATTTTGTAGATAGATAATTGCCACCGGAGTACGAGGTAGCTAGCCGCTTGCAGTACAATGGTACAAAACATGGCTTACAGAACGTTATTGAAAAGCAATCGACAATAGTTGTTATACACTATATTTTAATCCAACCCAGCTCTTCATATAACGGAAGAGCTTTTTTTATGTCAAAATGACAGCTTATCATAAGCTGTCATTTTTTTTGTACAATCAGGCTGAGCTTGTTGTCAGCCTCAGGTCTTAGGAGAAAATAAAGCTCTAGCTCGTTTTGAAAAAACGTTATCATCCTTAAACTAAGTATATAGAGAAGCGAAAGGAGGAAACAAAATGAAAAAAGTTGGTTTGTTTTTGATTGGAGCGGTAGCTGCTATCGTTCTTCTTGCAAATGCTGGCCCCATGGTAGGACTTGCGCTTGGCTTGGTTATTTTGTACGTAGCATTTAAAGGGTTTGTTAAAGCAGAGACCCCCTTTAAAAAATGGTTCTGGGGGTTTATTGGTGTCGTCGTACTCTTAACAACCGTTTCAAACCTTCCGGCTCTTGCTGGTATCATCGCAGCAGTAGTACTTTACATTGTATATAAAAAGTGGAACAGCAGCAGGCCTATAAAAATGGAAAAAGAAGATCCGTTTAAGCACTTTGAACGTCAGTGGGCTGACTTAAATCAAAAATAATAAAATTTCACTTTATTATCTAAGGAGATGAACAAAATGAGAAACTTATTTACTCGAATGAAAGAAACGATTTCTGCAGACCTTCATCAATTACTTGATCACAAAGAACAAAAAAATCCAATTGCTGCGTTAAATCACTATTTGCGCCAATGCGAGCAGGAGACTGAAAAGGTAAGGCAGCTTGTTGAGCGGCAGCACATGTTAAAAGAGCAGTTTAATCGCGAATACCATCTGGCACTTGACATGATGAAAAAACGTCATGAGCAAGCACAAGTGGCGCAAGCAGCTGAAGAAGCAGAATTACATGAATTTATTGTAAAAGAGCATGCTCACTACGAAGAGAGAGCAAAGCGTGTAAAAGAATCTTATGAAGATGCATCCAAGCAGTTAGAAGAGCTTGAACAAAAGTATGAAGAAATGAAGCATAAGGTAAAAGATATGCATATTCGCCGTATGGAACTAATGGGGCGCGAAAATATTGCCCGTGCGCACCATCGTATGAATTCAGTAATGAAAACGGAAGCATCTTATGCGTCCTACAGTCAGTTTGACGAAATGGAAACCTATATTGACCAGCTTGAAAATCAAATTAATACAAATTACTACAGACAAACGGTAGACAGCAAGATTGCTGAATTAGAAAAAAGAGTAAAATCATCGTAAAAAATCAGTGTTTCTGCATAAAACATGGTATTCTAAAAAAGGCGTAGGTTTCTGCGTCTTTTTAAGGTGAGAGAATAGATATCTGCAGCATCCAAAGAACGCTATGTCATCTACTAGGAGAAAGGAGAGGGAGCTGTGCAAAGCGTAAACAAAACAGAATCTCTTATGTTCATTTTTATTTGCAGCTTATTTGTCCTGTTTATTGAAATTATGTTTTTTCACAGCGGCTTGATCTTTTCTGTATTAATTGCCGGTGCGTTCATGTATATTGGGCGAAAAAAAATGAGAAGAAAATTAGGGCGTATGTTATTTTGGATTGGCGTTATTGGGCTTGTGTTGAATATATTTAATACGGTTGCCTTTAAGTTTTTAGTTATTGCTCTTTTCCTGTACTTTTTACTTAGATTTATTCAATTACGAAAGCATCCGGTTGAATTTAGACCAACTGACGAGTTGACACAGCAGCCAAACCAAAGTTTGGTGCAGGTCCGGCCGGTTTTGACAAATAAACTTCTTGGTAGTCAAAGAACCGAAGACTCCGTATACGAATGGGATGATATTAATATTCAAAGCGTATGGGGAGACATTGTGATTGATTTAAGCAATACTGTTCTGCCAAAAGGCGATGCGGTTATCTTTATTCGTCAAGTGTTTGGAAATATTAAAGTGCTCATTCCTTACGAAACAGAAGTATCTGTGAATCATTCTAAACTAGCAGGAAACGTAACGGTTTTTGGCCATCAGCGCGGCTTTTCGTTCAATGAAAATTTGTCTATCAAAACAGAGGAATTTGATCAATCTGCTCATAGGGTGAAGATTGTTACAACTGTTGTGATTGGAGATTTAGAGGTGCAAAGGATATGAGTATTCTTCAACGGCAGTTATTGTGGGGGATTTTCTTAAGTTTTTTTGTATTTGTATCCGTGCTCCTTACCGTGTTTTTTGCATATCCTGTTTTTCAACTTAGCGACTTATGGAAAACGAGCGTATTTGGCATGCCTTTTGTGCTGTTTTCCTTCAGTTTAAGCCTTACGATTGGAAGTGTGATTGGAGGAATCATGGGGTTTATGTGGAGACAGCAGTGGGCATATGTTGAAAACCGATTATATGAAATAGAAAATGGCCACCGGCATATGCCGGCAAATGAACCGCTTATTCAAGAAACGTCTCGAATTATAAGCCGTTTAAACAAAGTAGATCATAAAATGATTCTTCAAGCGCAGCAATCTCAAAAGATGGCAACGGAAAAAGTGGAAAATCAGCAAAAGCAAGTGCAAGAAATTGTTTCTCAAGAACGAAATCGGCTTGCTAGAGAACTGCATGACTCCGTTAGTCAGCAGCTATTTGCCGCTTCGATGCTTATGTCTGCTATTACGGAATCCAATCTTACGCTACAAGACTCTGAAGCTAAGCAATTAAAGATGGTTGAAAAAATGATTAATCAATCACAGCTTGAAATGAGGGCTTTGCTTCTTCATCTTCGTCCTGCAGCATTAAAAGGAAAATCGCTACAGGCTGGAATGAAAGAACTGATGAATGAGCTTGCTCAAAAAGTACCGCTTGAATTAAATTGGAAAATAGAAGGGTTTGAACTTGATAAAGGCATTGAAGACCACTTGTTTAGAATTTTGCAAGAATCCGTATCAAATACGCTGCGTCATGCAAATGCAACAGCTTTAGACGTGCTGCTGATCAAACGTGACTTTTCCATTATTTTACGTATTTTGGATAACGGAGTTGGTTTTGATGTAGAAAAGGAGAAAGTCGGATCGTACGGTCTGCAAAATATGTATGAACGCGCAGTTGAAATTGGAGGCCTATTAAAAATTATTAGTTTGCCCGACAAAGGAACAAAGCTAGAAGTAAAAGTACCGTTAGTAGAAAGAGAGGAGAAGCAAAATGATTAATGTACTGTTAGTAGATGACCATGAAATGGTTCGTATTGGCGTAGGAGCGTATTTGTCGGCTCAAACAGACATTCATGTAATAGCTGAAGCAGCCAATGGCCAACAGGCCGTTGAATTAGGGCTTCAGCTGCGCCCGGATATTATTTTAATGGATTTAGTCATGGAAGAAATGGACGGGATTGAAGCAACAAAACAGCTCATTAAGCAGTGGCCGGAAGCAAAAGTAATTATTGTCACTAGCTTTCTAGATGACGAAAAAGTATATCCCGCTCTAGAGGCAGGGGCAACAAGCTACTTATTAAAAACGTCTAAAGCAGGAGAAATTGCAGCTGCTATTCGCCGTACATATGAGGGGGAATCTGTATTAGAGCCTGAAGTAACCGGTAAAATGATGTCTAAAATGAGAAAGCCGTCTTTACCTCATGAAGAACTCACAGCTCGTGAAATGGAAATTTTACTTTTAATGACACAGGGTAAAACAAATCAAGAGATTGCAGACGAATTATTTATTGCGCTAAAGACGGTAAAAACACATGTGAGCAATTTATTAAGTAAGCTGGATGTGCAGGACCGAACTCAAGCCGTCATTTATGCCTTTAAACACAAATTAGCGCAGTGAGAATCGTTATTCAAAAGAGAATAACGATTTTTTTTGTGAAAAACCTATTTTTTTGCATGTATTCATTATAAAATAGCGATATGCGTAAAGGCGAACGCTTACGTAAAAGCACTATTTTGAGGGGTTGAGCACATGGAAAAGAAATGGTGGAAAGAAGCTGTTGCGTATCAAATCTATCCGCGAAGCTTCATGGATTCAAACGGCGACGGAATTGGTGACATTCAAGGGGTTATTTCAAAATTAGACTATTTATCTGATCTTGGAATTGATGTCATTTGGATTTGCCCGATTTATCAGTCTCCTAACGACGATAATGGCTACGATATCAGTGATTATAAAGATATTATGAAAGATTTTGGAACAATGGAAGACTTTGATGAGCTGTTAGATGAAGTTCACCATCGCGGAATGAAGCTGATTATGGATTTAGTTATTAACCATACTTCAGATGAACATCCTTGGTTTTTAGAATCTAGGTCTGCTAAAGAGAATCCATATCGTGATTATTATATCTGGCACGAAGGTAAAGATGGAAAAGAGCCAAACAACTGGGAATCTATTTTTAGCGGATCAGCTTGGGAGTTCGACGAAAAGACAAAAGAATATTACATGCACGTATTTTCTAAAAAACAGCCCGATTTAAACTGGGAAAACGAAAAAGTACGTCATGAGCTTTATGAAATGGTTAACTGGTGGTTAGATAAAGGAATTGACGGCTTTCGTGTAGATGCTATTTCGCATATTAAGAAAGTGGCCGGCTTCCCAGATCTGCCGAACCCTGAAAAGCTAGATTATGTGCCATCGTTTGAAGGGCATATGAATCGACCGGGAATTCAAGAACATTTAAAAGAGCTAAAAGAAAAAACGTTTGCCAAATACGATATTATGACGGTTGGAGAGGCAAATGGTGTAACATCGGACAGCGCAGATGAGTGGGTAGCTGAAGATGGCGGAAACTTCAATATGATTTTTCAGTTCGAGCATATGGGACTGTGGGATAAAGGAGAAGAAAAACCGCTTGATTTAATCGAGTTAAAAACAATTTTAACTAATTGGCAAAATGGTTTAGAAAAAATTAACGGCTGGAACGCTTTATATTTAGAAAATCATGACCAAATTCGTTCTGTAAATAAATTCGGCAGCACAGCTTACCGAGTGGAAAGTGCAAAGTGCTTAGCTGCACTATACTTTTTAATGAAAGGAACACCGTTTATTTATCAAGGACAAGAACTTGGAATGACCAATGTTAAATTTGATTCTATTGATGATTATGATGATGTTGGGATGATTAACTACTACCGTATTCAGCGTGAAAAAGGCGATTCACATGACGAGATTATGAAAGTTATTTGGGAAACAGGCCGCGATAACTCAAGGACGCCAATGCAGTGGAATACAGAAAAAAATGCAGGATTTTCTACCGGAAACCCTTGGATGAAAGTGAACCCAAATTACGTAGACATTAACGTAGAAGAGCAGAAAAGTGATAAGAATTCGGTACTGAATTTTTACAAACAGCTCATTAAAATTAGAAAACAGCATGATGTGCTGGTGTATGGAACTTATAAGCTGTTGGCAGAAGAAGATTCCGCTATTTACGCGTATACGCGAACATTAGAAGGTAAAACCGCTGTTGTTATTTGTAATATGTCACCGAATAATCAAACGTTCGAGTTTCCTTCAGAGAGCTCATTTACAAACATAGAAGTGCTGATTCATAATTATCCGTTGGATAAAAACGAAACGCTTGAACAATGTACGCTGCACCCATATGAAACACGTGTATACTTACTTTCATAAACAAGTTGAGCAACCGATTGCGCAATTTTAAAATGGAAAGCTTTTAAAAACAAATCTATATGCGACATATGTAAAGAAACTGCTGGCTCTACCAAGAGCGAGCAGTTTCTGCATTTTGATAAAAAGACGGAGAAAGCTTTGACTACGGCGCATGTATATGGTACTTTTACACTTAGTGTAGATAATTAGAAACAAAATGAGGTTGAAAAATGGCGAAATATAAAATTATTGCAACAGCAGCAATGGGAATTGAAGCACTAGTGGCTAAAGAAGTGCGTGCTTTAGGATATGAATGTGAAGTAGATAATGGCAAGGTTATCTTTGAAGGAGACGAGCTTGCAATTGCTCGATGCAATTTATGGCTTCGTACAGCAGATCGAATTAAAGTACAGGTTGGACAGTTCAAAGCTCGTACGTTTGATGAGCTTTTTGAACAAACAAAAGCATTAAATTGGGGAGATTATTTACCCGTAGATGCACAGTTTCCTGTATCGGGAAAATCAGTTAAATCTAAATTGTTCAGCGTATCAGATTGTCAAAGCATTGTAAAAAAAGCAATTGTTGACAGCATGAAAAAACATTATAACAAAACAACAGGCTGGCTCGAAGAAACGGGGTCAACGTTTAAAATTGAAGTAGCGTTATTAAAAGATGTTGCTACATTAACAATTGACGCAAGCGGTGCAGGACTTCATAAGCGCGGTTACCGCGTAGGACAAGGGGAAGCTCCTTTAAAAGAAACGCTGGCAGCTGCTTTAATTATGCTAACGCCGTGGAATGCGAATCGTCCGTTTGTCGATGTTTTCTGCGGTTCTGGTACAATTGCTATCGAAGCAGCGCTTATCGGTCAAAATATTGCACCAGGATTTAATCGTGACTTCTTATCAGAAGAGTGGCCGTGGATGTCAGCAAGCATTTGGGACAAAGCGCGCGAAGAAGCAGAAGACTTAGCGAACTACGACCAAGTGCTAGATATTGCTGGTCATGATATTGACCATCGTATGGTAAAAGTAGCGGAGCAAAATGCATTTGAAGCTGGACTTGGAGATTTAATTCAATTTAAGCAAATGCAAGTGCGCGATTTTACGACGCCGAAAGAATATGGAATCATTATTGGTAACCCTCCGTACGGCGAACGTTTAAGCGATCGTCCTTCTGTTGAAAAAATGTACGCTGAAATGGGCGAAGCGTTTTCTAAGCTTGATACGTGGTCGATTTATATGCTTACATCTCATGAACAGTTTGAACAGTACTACGGTAAAAAAGCGACGAAAAAACGCAAATTGTTTAACGGATTTATTAAAACAGACTACTATCAGTACTGGGGACCTCGTCCTCCACGCAACGATCAATAAATACAAAAAGCCAAGCGGTGTAAAAACAGCTTGGCTTTTTTACGTTATTTCTTTTTTAAACCGCGATAAGCTAGCATTCCAAACATGCCTATCCCGAGCACGACAATTAATAAAATAAACCAAAACGTAGCATTAAGCAGGTATTTATATAGTCCGTCATAATAATCATGCATGTACTCACCCCATTATGTTTTTTTATAGTATGGGCGAGTAGCAGGGCAATATATGTATTCATTTCTTTTCAATAGCAGGCTTAAAACGAGAAATGATTAGCTTATTTCTAACATATTTACGAAAGGGAAATCTCATACTAAAACCTAAGAGGTGATAAAATGAGAAAAAATCGATCAGCACGGGTTTTTGGCGGGATGATGCTTCTTTCATGGTTAACCATCCCTTTTATAGGACGACAGCATATTAAGCGCTATTTATCATCTACTATGTTTATTTCCTTTTTAATTATGGTTGAAAGCTATATTGCTGAAAAAAAGAAGTGGTGGATATTCCCTAATCCTCCTCATCCATATTTAACAGGTGAAGCTGCTTTACTTTTAGGTCCATTTTTAGCAGGTTCTTTATGGATTAAAAAGTTCACATATGGCCATTTTGGAAGGTATATGTTATTAAATGCAATCGTAGATACATTTTTTGTTTATCCTTTTCAACGAGCTATGAGCCGTGCAAAGCTTTTTAGGGTAGGCACATTTAAAGAGTACCATTTGCTAGGTATCTTTCTGTTAAAAGCTGCTTTAATGTACGTTTACCAACATCTAATAGTAGAGAAACCGAAACCTCAGCGTGCTTTAAAAAATAATCCTATAGAATAAAGGGGCAGGCAGGGAAGCGTGATTTTCTTGCCTGCTATTTTAATGCCCCAGAGGTCATTCCTGAAATGAAATGCTTTTGCAAAAACACGTACGCAATCAATAATGGAATAGAAGAAAGAACGACTGCTGAAAACAGCATAGGGTAATTGGTTAGAAATTCCCCTTGAAAGTCCAATAATGCAATAGGCAGCGTTTTTACTTCTTTAGATTTTAATAATAGCAAAGGGAATAAAAGATCATTCCACACGATCACAAACGAAAAAATTCCTACTGTAGCCATTGAAGGTATGGAGAGTCGAAGAGCGATTTTTGAATATATTTTCCACTCTGACGCCCCGTCCATGCGAGCGGCTTCGAATAGTTCCTTTGGCAAAGTTTTCATAAACCCCGTTATAATAAACACACCGATAGGAAGCAAAAAACTTATGGAGACGATAATGACCCCTGTTAGCGTATTGACCAGTCCAAGCTTATTCATCAGCAAAAAGACAGGAATCATATTGACTTGAGTAGGGACAATCATTCCGCAAACAAAAAAGCCGTATACAATCCATCCAAGCTTTTGAGGTAGCTGAATAACAGCGTAAGCAATCATGCTTGAAAACCATAGAATAAAAAACGTGCTAAAGACGGTAACAATCACGCTGTTTTTAATATAGCCAAAGATGGGTTCATTGACGAGCAGCTGTTTATAATTTTCAATATTCCAGCCTGCTGGTAATCCAATTGGGTTGCTGTAAAGTTCAGGCGTTGTTTTAAAGGTTGTTAATAAAACCAAGCTTAAGGGCAACAGAATGATTAAACCGTATATCCCTAAAATCAGATGTCTGAATGGATTTTGTTTCATAAAAGAATCTCCTTTTACATTTTGGTCAGGCGAAGTACGCGAAATTGAAGAAACGTTAAAAGAGCAATCACAATCATAAATACAACGGAAATGGCAGAGGCATAGCCAAAACGAAAATTAATAAAAGCTTCGTGATAAAGAAGTGTCGAAAGAATTTCAGTTGAGTTGGAGGGACCTCCATTTGTCATTGCAATGATTAAATCAAATGCTTTAAAGCTTTGTATGGTCGTATAAGCCACAACCATTGTCGTAGCTGGAGCTAAAAGAGGCCACGTAATGCGCTTGAATTTTTGCCATCGTGTTGCTCCATCAATACTAGCAGCTTCATATAACTCACTGGGAATAGCTTGAATTCCAGCTACAAAAATAATAAGCATTTGACCAGTATGTGCCCAAAATTGTACAAAAGCCAAGCTGTAAATGGCGATATGTCCATTTCCAATCCAAGACTGTGTCCAATGCTCAAGGCCTATTTTACTTAAAAATAGGTTAACTCCTCCAATGTTGGGGTCATACATAAAGTTCCACGTGAACGCAATCGACACGGACGAAATAATCGTCGGTACAAAAAAGAGTGAGCGATAAAATGTATTCCATGCAGAATTTCTATAAAGTAAGAGTGCAAAGCCTAAGCTCAATAACGTTTGAAAGATCAGCACGCCAATTGTGAACTTTAAGTTGTTTGTAAGCGACTGTGTAAAAATAGCATCGTTTGTTAAAATTTCTTTGAAGTTTTGAAACCCTACAAATGAGAACTGAGAAGACAATCCATTCCAATCAGTTGTACTTAAAAATAAAGCAGAAAGCGTTGGCAATGCAAAGAAAACCGTATATATGACAAAACCAGGAAGCAAAAACAACCATAGATGCCTGCTTTTAGAGATATTTTTAAATGAAAAGAGAACGAAGGGGTTCTCTTTTCTTCCTCTTGAATAGACGTATTAGTTTTTAGCGACACGTTCTACCTCTCCTTGTGCTTTTTCAGCAGCTTTTTTCGCTGACATACCGGATAGTACGTCCTGTACAGATGTTTCAACAGCTTTTGATACGCGCTCATTTAAAATGGTAAATCGAGGTTGGAAGACCGTTTTTTTGTCTTTCCACTTTGCGCTTTCTTTGAGTTCAGGTGAATCATATTTCACGTCTTTGACCGTTAATAACTGGCCAGTAGCATTTGCATACTCAGAAGAAATCTTTGAATCTGCAAGGAAAGTTAAAAATTTCTTAGCAGCTTCTTTGTGTTTTGATTTTTCAGCAACACCTAATAAGAATGTTGTGGTATGAACACCTTCGTATTTGGCTTTATCTTGATCCACTGTAATCGGTGCAAGCAAACCTTGATCAATCTTTGGATTTTGCTGTTTGACTGTAGCCATCATATAAGAACCTTGAGCAAGCATTGCGCCTTTTTCCTGAGCAAAAAGTGCTGCAGCACTTTCTTTTTTCGTACCAAGAGCATCTTTTTGGAAGTAACCTTTATCATTTAATTCTTTAATTTGAGATAGGGTTTTGATAAACCATTCATCAGTTAGCTTGCGCTTGCCCGTTTCTACTTCGTGAAGGGCGTTATTTGTAGGTTCGTTATTCATAATCATTGGGTTAATAAATTGAGAAGGACTTACGTCTCCTGAAAATAAAATCGGCGTGTAACCATTTTTCTTTAATGTTTCAGCTGTTTTTAAAAAGCTATTCCAGTCTTTAGGAACATCTAAATTTAGTTTTTCAAAAATGCCTTTGTTATAGACAGGGATGTTATAGACTAGCTGATAAGGAAGAGCATATTGCGTATTATCCGCTTTACCCGCTTGGATTAGCTTTTCGTCAAATTTGCTGAGTAAGTTTTGGTCGTCCAGCTTTGCAAAACCGTTTGCTTTGCGAATCGTTTCAAATTGACTTCCTGGAAAACTAGCAAATACATCGATGCCTTCTCCAGATAGTAGAGATCCTTGAATTTGTGATTGATATGAATCCGAAGGAAAGACGGTCATCTCTACATGAATATTTGGGTTTTTCTTTTCAAATTGCTCAATGATAGAATCAAAGGCTTTCGTATCTTCTCCTCGTCAATGCGTAAAGTTAATGGTTACTTTTTTTGAAGAATCGCTGCTGTCGCCGCTTGTTGAACTGTTTTTGCCGCAGCCGGCGATGATCACGGTGAGCATTGCTAACAGAATTAATAATTTTTTCATTTTAGTTCCCCCATTTATAGAATTCTTTTTAGATAGTTATTGGTCAATTTTGATACGATTGGTAGATGCTTGGTCAAAGAAATGAGCATGATTCATTTGAAAATGAAACGGAAAGTGCTGATGAACTTGAATATGTTCATCCCCAGGGATTTTAGCCACAAAGAGCTGCTCTCCTAAACTGCTGTATAGTATGTACTCTGCTCCTAATAACTCAGACACATCTACCGGTAATGAAATATGAGGAGCATCAGAAAAGGCACGCGTAATATGCTCGGGTCGAATTCCTACAGTAATGAATTGATTATTGTAGCCTTTTTCATGTAACGAATGCATTTGATTTTCTGTCAGTTGAAACTCATGTTCACTGATGTACAGTTTGCTGTTCACTACTTTTCCTGTGAAAAAGTTCATTCCCGGTGAGCCTATAAAACTGGCTACAAACGTATTCTCTGGAGCATTATACACTTGCATAGGTGAACCTATTTGCTGAATTTTTCCGTCTTTCATAACTAAGATTCTGCTTGCCATCGTCATGGCTTCTGTTTGATCGTGGGTTACATAAATAATGGTCGTCTGCAGCCTCTGATGAAGCTTACTGATTTCAGCACGCATTTGTACGCGAAGCTTCGCATCAAGGTTAGACAAAGGCTCATCCATTAAAAAAATTTGGGCATTCCGTACAATCGCTCTTCCTAAAGCCACTCGCTGACGCTGACCTCCTGATAATGCTTTTGGCTTGCGTTTTAAATAGGGTTCTAAGTCCAAAATACGAGCCGCTTCACGAACGCGCTCATCAATTTCTTGTTTTGGGACTTTGCGGAGCTGCAAGCCAAATGCCATGTTGTCGTAAACCGTTAAATGAGGGTAAAGCGCGTAGTTTTGAAACACCATTGCAATATCCCGGTCCTTAGAAGGTAAATCGTTTGCACGATCTCCATTAATAAGCAATTCTCCTTCTGTTATCGATTCAAGGCCGGCGATCATGCGAAGGGTAGTGGATTTGCCGCACCCTGAAGGTCCTACAAATACAATAAATTCTTTGTCTTGAATATGAAGATTAAAATTATCAACTGCAAGACTATCTTTTCCGTATTTTTTATACACATGCTGCAACTGCAGTTCTGCCATTTTTTTCTCCTCTCAGCAGGCTTTTAAAAAATAAAAGCCTCTAATTGCACAGACGGATTGTACGTGTATCTGGCAATTAGAGGCTATCGGTTGACCGGTAAGCCTGTAGTATGTAGTTTTGAGTGATTGAATCTGTAAGTAATTTTAAAATATATTATTCCTATATGTCAAGTGAGGATTAAAATATTTTAATAAGTTCGATTATTTTCTTAAATGAAAGAATCCATTTATTAAGCCAGAGATGCTGGTTTTGAGAATAAAATAAACAGCTGGTGTATAGAATGATAGTATTCACTTTTATAGTAAGCACTACAGAGAGAGGATGTTTATAAATGGATAGAAACACGCAGTTCACTATGATTCGGCAAGCGTTGGAAAACAGCTATCATTTAATGCAGCAGGGAATAGAAGTTAGCGGAGAGACGCTTACTCAGCTGGAACAAGCAAAAGCCGAGTATGAAGCGGCCTTTTTATTGTCTCAGTCCACGGATTCCAAATTCCGCTGTAATTAATTTTTTAATAGCACTTATTCCGTTTGCGTTCTATACACCCAGCTTTTATACAAAAAGGTTCTGTCCTTACAGACAGAACCTTTTTTATGTTCAGCTCTTTTTATTGACATTTTAGATAAAGTAGTCAATAATTAAGTTTTGCTTACATGAGAAATTTACTAGATAAAAAGAAGTGAAGCTAATTTTTATTGATAGATATTTACATAAATAAAGGAGTCAGTATCGATGATGAGAGAGCGGTTGCCTTTTACAATTGAGCGGGATGAAAACTTTTTTGATAAATTAAATGAATGGATAGGTGATGTTTTTTATGATCATCTTCCAGACGCAGGATTAGAACTTCGGGATGAACAAATTTTTATGGCTTTTCAAATCGAACGAGCTTTTAAAGAAAAAAATGTAATCTTTGCAGAAGCAGGTGTAGGAACAGGGAAAACCATTGTGTATTTACTGTACGCTATTTGTTATGCAAGGTATATTGGCAAGCCGGCTATTATTGCCTGTGCGGATGAAACATTAATTGAACAGTTAGTAAAAGCCGAAGGAGACATTGCCAAGCTCTCTGGTATTTTAGATATTAACATGGATGTTCGCCTAGCAAAATCTCAAGATCAGTATCTGTGTTTAAAGAAATTAGATGCTGTGACAGCACGAACAGATAATGAAAACATTGAAGAAATTTACGATACGCTTCCTGATTTTGTTCATGATCATAGTGGTATGCAGTCGTTCTATCACTACGGAGACCGTAAAGAATATCCTCATTTAACGGATGAGGAATGGAATCAAATTAACTGGGATACGTTTCAAGATTGCTCTTCCTGTGAGCAGCGTCATAGATGTGGCTTAACGCTTTCACGCGAGCACTATAGAAAAGCACATGACTTAATTATTTGCTCTCACGATTTTTACATGGAGCACATTTGGACATATGAAGCCCGCAAGCGTGAAGGACAGCTTCCGCTTCTTCCTGAAAGCAGCTGTGTTGTATTTGATGAAGGTCACCTGCTGGAATTTGCTGCACAAAAGGCTCTAACGTATCGCATTCAAGAAGATACGTTAGAAAACTTGTTAACGCGTCTATTAGAAAATGACGTGCGAGAAGAATTTGCTGTGAAGATCGAGCACGCTATTGATGTGTATGCAATGTTCTTTGACCGTTTAAGTGAAGCAAGCACAGAAATCGTTGGTTCTAGCCGTAAAGAAGTAGCCCGAACAAACGGATTACAAAGTGTAGGAAAAGAACTTTTATCGCTGCTTGAACATATCGGAAACGAGCTTGTGTTTGAGAGTGAGACCTATACAGTAGATGAATATACGCTGCGAATTGTAGATGAGTACCTAGATCAAATTGATTATTCGCTGCGCTTATTTATGGACAACGAAAATGCCATCTACTGGGTGGAAGAAAACAACTGGCAGCTGACGTTGGTTATTATGCCGCAAGCAGTAAAAGACGTCTTAAAAGAACGAGTATTTGCGAAGAAAATACCGTATATTTTCACTTCTGCCACTCTTTCAGATAACCAATCGTTCGATTATTTAGCATATAGCTTAGGCATTGCAAAGCCGCTTTCTTTTTCCGTTGAATCGCCATTTGATTATGATGAGCAAATGAAAATTGCGGTGAAAGATGTTTCCGATGATCAAGAAGAAGCGTTTGCTGAAAAATTCGCCTTTGCTGTTGCTCAGCTCGAAAAAACGAACGGACGAGCACTTTTATTGTTTAACAGCAAAGAAGAACTAGAGATGTTCAAAGAAGTTTCCAAAGAGTTAGATCAGTACACATTTTTATTTGAGGGCGATCAAGAAATCAGTAAATTAGTATCTCAGTTCCAAAGAGAAGAAGAAACGATTTTATGCGCTGTTCATTTGTGGGAAGGGTTGGATATTCCTGGACCTTCGTTATCGAATGTAATTATTTGGTCTCTGCCGTATCCGCCAAATGATCCGGTCTTTGAAGCAAAGCGCAATCAAGTAGTCGATCCATTTTGGGATGCAGATATGCCGTATATGCTTCTTCGCTTAAAGCAAGGAGTTGGAAGGCTGATTCGCTCTCATAATGATAAGGGTCTAATCACGATCTTTATGCCAAAAAGCACAGATTCAAAAGTGCGTTCAATCATTGAACAAAATGTTCCAACGAAAATAGAAAACGTATAAAAAAGCGCGGTGGCAGCCGCGCTTTTTTATATGTCCAATAGATTGAATTTTCAGTTATATACACACCGTTACTATTATGATAAAATAATTTATGGTGAAATAAGGAAAGTAAGGAGGAAAAACAATGAGAGAAGACATACAGAAAATTGAGAAACAGTTTTATGAATACATGAATAAAATCAAAAGTTATCACGAGGCAATCGGAGTGATGTACTGGGATTTGAGAACGGGCGCTCCAAAAAAAGGGGCGGATCAGCGTTCTGAAGTGATTGGCATGATGTCATCAGAAGCGTTCAATCTTTCCGTTTCTAATGAAATGGCAGGTTTTATTGAGAAATTAACGAACCCTGAGTCACAGCCTTACATAAACGATATTACGAAAAAAGCAGTGGAAGAGTGTAAAAAAGAATATGACTTAAATAAAAAGATTCCTCCGCACGAATATAAAGAATACGTTACGTTAACTTCAAAAGCGGAGTCAATTTGGGAAGAAGCAAAAGAAAAAGCAGATTTTGCTTTATTTCAACCGTACCTTGAAAAAATTGTAGCGTTTAATCAGAAGTTTGTGGAGTATTGGGGGTATGAAGGAAACAAATATAACCGTTTATTAGACCTTTTTGAACCGGGAATGACGGTTGAAATTTTAGACGAGGTATTTGGAAAGCTGCGGGAGCATATTGTGCCTCTTGTTCAGCGAATCGCCGGGTCAAATACAAAGCCCAATACGGAATTTTTATTCCGTACTTTCCCAAAAGAAGCGCAAAAGCAATTTAGTCTAGACGTGTTAAAAACACTCGGCTATGATTTTGAAGCGGGGCGACTTGATGAAACAGTCCATCCTTTTGCTACTGGCTTAAATCCGGGAGATGTGCGCATCACAACTAAATATGCCGAAAACGATTTCCGAACGGCTATTTTTGGCACGATTCACGAATGTGGCCATGCTTTATATGAGCAGAATATTTCAAAGGATCTTGTTGGCACGGTTCTATGTGAAGGTACTTCAATGGGAATTCATGAATCACAGTCACTGTTTTTTGAGCAGTTTGTCGGGAAAAACAAAGCATTTTGGCAGCATCATTACGACGTACTAAAAAAGCATGCGCCGGAACAGTTTGACGATGTAGGTTTAGAAGATTTTTACCGAGGAGTAAATGAAGCAAAACCGTCTCTTATTCGTATTGAAGCAGATGAGTTAACGTATCCTCTTCATATTATGATTCGTTACGAAATTGAAAAAGGATTAATAAACGGGGAGTATAAAGTTGAGGATTTACCGGAAATTTGGAATGAGAAATACGAAGAATATTTAGGGGTTCGTCCAAGTCACGATGGAGAAGGCGTGCTTCAGGACGTACACTGGGCCGGAGGAAGCTTTGGGTACTTCCCTTCCTATGCTCTGGGCTATATGTACGCAGCGCAGTTTAAGCATACCATGTTAAAAGACTTGCCTAATTATGATGAACTCTTGGAAAAAGGAGAAATTTCGCCGATTACAAATTGGTTAACAGAACATATTCACCAGTACGGAAAAATGAAAAAACCTCTTGAAATTTTAAACGATGTGACGGGTGAAGGGCTAAATGTAGATTATTTAATTCAATATCTAGAAGAGAAATACGGACAAATTTATCACGTATAAAAAGTGCTATAACCGAATATTATGTTTTGTATTGCAAGTAAATGTTCGAAAATATCTTTTTTAGATATTTTCAAATAAAAGATTTGCTGATATAATACAAGTAACTCAATAACGCACTCATATAATGACGAGAATAAGGCTCGTAAGTATCTACCAAACTACCGTAAATAGTTTGACTATGGGTGAGCGATGAAGTTTGTTTTTCACTTTTGTGCGTAAAAGCTCAAAAACATTGCTCTACTCATATACGAGTGCAGCTATGTTTTTGAGCTTTTTTAATACAAACGTTGGAGGAACGAACTATGAAAGCTTTGCAAAACAAAATTTTAACAGATGGAATCGTATTATCGGACACGGTTTTAAAAGTAGACACATTTTTAAACCACCAAATGGATCCTGTACTGATGAAAGAAATTGGAGAAGAATTTGCTTCGCGCTTTGAAAATGCAGGAATTACGAAGATTTTAACGATTGAATCATCAGGAATTGCTCCAGCGATTATGACTGCATTGAAGCTAAACGTTGAGATGGTGTTTGCCAGAAAAAGAAAATCTTTAACACTTCAAGACGGACTCATTACATCAAAAGTATATTCATTTACAAAAAAAGAAGAAAATGAAATTTCAGTTGCTGATAAATTTATTCGAGAAGATGACGTGATTTTAATTATTGATGACTTTTTAGCAAACGGCCAAGCTGCATTCGGCTTGATGGATATCGTGCAAAAAGCAGGTGCTAAAGTAGGCGGCATTGGTATTGTTATTGAAAAAGCGTTCCAAGATGGAGGAAAACAAATTCGTAAATCAGGCGTTAAAGTAGAATCATTAGCGCGCATTCAGTCTTTATCAAATGGTAAAGTTACATTTGCTGAAGATAAACCAACAGTGGAGGTTTAATATGAATAAAGGAAAAGTCTTTTCACTTGGTTTACAGCATGTTTTAGCTATGTACGGAGGTGCGATTGTTGTCCCTCTTATTGTTGGAGGAGCCATTGGCTTGACTCAGCAGCAGCTTACGTATTTAGTGGCGATTGACTTATTTATGTGCGGTGTGGCAACGTTACTGCAAGTATGGAAAAATCGTTTTTTCGGTATTGGTCTTCCAGTTGTATTAGGGTGTACGTTTACTGCCGTAGGACCTATGATTTCAATTGGAGGTTCTTACGGCGTTTCCTCCATATATGGTTCTATTATCGTCGCCGGTTTACTCATTGTCCTTCTTTCTGCTTTTCTAGGTAAATTGGTTAAGTTTTTCCCTCCTTTAGTTACGGGTTCGGTTGTAACGATTATTGGAATTACGTTAATTCCTGTAGCGATTAAAGATTTAGCTGGAGGAGAAGGAAGTAAAGATTTTGGCAGCTTGAGCAATTTAGGTTTAGGTTTTGGCGTTTTGCTATTAATTATTGTTCTGTATCGATTTACAAAAGGATTTATGCGCTCCGTCTCTGTGTTATTAGGATTGGTTGTTGGAACGATTTCAGCGTCTTTTATGGGAAAAGTCGATTTTTCCGGCGTAAAAGAAGAAGCGTGGATTCATATGCCTCACGTGTTTTACTTTGGGATGCCAACGTTTAATATTACGGCCATCCTGACAATGTTCCTTGTTTTACTTGTTGGCATTGTCGAGTCCACAGGCGTTTATTTTGCCGTTAGTGATATTTGTAAAAAAGAAGTGGATGAAAAAGATTTATCTAAAGGCTATCGTGCAGAAGGATTGGCGATTTTATTAGGCGGATTTTTTAACGCATTTCCTTATACAGCGTATTCTCAAAATGTAGGACTTTTACAGTTGTCAGGTGTTCGCACAAGAAATGTTGTATTTGCAGCGAGTGGAATTTTAATCATTTTGGGCTTTCTACCTAAAATCGCAGCCGTGACGACAGTTATCCCGAGCTCTGTACTTGGAGGAGCTATGGTAGCCATGTTTGGGATGGTCATCTCTTCAGGTATAAAAATCCTTAGTCAAGTTGATTTAGCAAAACAAGAAAACCTTCTTGTAATTGCATGTTCGGTTGGTATGGGTCTAGGGGTGACGGTTGTACCTGAACTCTTCAAAAACTTACCAGAGAGTCTTCAAGTTCTCACTGGAAGCGGTATTGTGATGGGGAGTTTTACAGCAATCTTTTTAAATATTGTCTTTAATATGATGAAATCACCACGTGCGCAAGTTGCAGAAACAAAGTTAACAAATGAAGCAATATCGAAATAAAAAGAGGCTGGCACAAAAGTATGTTAGTTGAAGAAGATCCGAACGATTAATCGTTCGGATCTTTTCATTGTTATGGGGAACTTAGGCCTAATTTGGTCGTCTTTCCTATTAAGATCGTGTTTTGAAAAACAGTGTATAAAGCATTTTCCCCACGTCAGGATTTTTTGCCACTAATGAAATTTCTCTTTTGAATTTGAAGTCTGTAATAGGCAATGCTTTAATGTTTGAGCTTTGTAAATGGCGCATAAAAATTTCAGGGAGAATTGAAATACCTAAATTAGCTGAAATAAATCCCATAATACTTTGAGCAAATTCAATTTCATTGGCAATGGACATTTTTAAGTTATGACGATTGTACGCTTTTTCTACTAGTGTCCGAACATCGCACCCTGGAGGGAGAACTACAATGGGTTCTTCTTTGAAATCTTCAAATGATACGCTTTCTTTTTCGGCTAACGGGTGCTGATCATTCACAAATAAATAAAAGTCTTCTTTGAATAATAATTTTGACCAGTAAGTATGTTGAATCTCTCGATCATCAAATAAAGCTCCATCAATTTGATTGCTTTCTAACTGCTCTAACAAATCATAATAGTGATGCGAGGTTTTTATATCAATATGGCGATTGTGGTCTTTAGCAGAAGCCAGTTGATAAGGTAAGTAAAAAGCAGCCATACTTTGCCACGTTCCGATAGTTAAATCACAAGCTTCTTGCGTAGACACTAATTTTTTTTGAAGAGCATGAACGCTTGATAGTATGGATTCACCTTCTTGTAAAAGAATTTCACCTGCTGAGGTTAATTCTACTCCTGTAGCGGAGCGAATAAATAATGTTACTCCTAAATCTTCTTCTAGTTTTCTCATTTGCTTACTGAGCGCGGGCTGCGTCATATGCAGCTGTTCGCTTGCTTTGCTTAAGCTTTTTGTTTTGGCTGTTTCAATAAAAGACTCAAGCCATTCTGTTTTCATATTTATCACCTATAACCTTTTGTTATACCCATAGTATAGAAGGGAAGTTCTCATAAATCAACGAAGATGCTAGTGTATATAGTGTAGTTAACACAGCGCAAAGAAATTCACACAACTAGGAGGATGAATGATGTATCCAAACAAACTATATATTAACGGTGAATGGACAACAACAGAAGAGAAAATTGATGTGATTAATCCAGCAACAAAAGAAGTTATAGGACAAATTCCCAAGGCAGGCTCAAAGGAAGCAGCACTTGCCGCTGATGCAGCAGCGACAGCTTTTAAAACATGGTCGAAAAGAACCGCTCAAGAGCGCAGTGCTATTTTAATGAGATGGCATCAACTTATTGAAAATCATAAAGATCAACTAGCAGAAATTATGACAACGGAACAAGGCAAACCATTTGCAGAAGCAAAAGGTGAAGTGCAGTATGGCAATGATTATATTGCTTGGTTTGCTGAAGAAGGAAAGCGTGTATATGGTGAAACGATTCCAGCTCATCATACGCATAAACGTATTACGGTTAAAAAACAGCCTGTTGGCGTTGTAGCAGCTATTACGCCATGGAACTTCCCTGCAGCCATGATTACGCGTAAAGTGGCCCCAGCTCTTGCAGCAGGATGTACAATTGTTTTAAAACCATCTGAAGAAACACCATTTACAGCATTTCGTTTAGTAGAACTCGCAGAAGAAGCGGGCGTTCCAAAAGGTGTGATCAATGTTGTTACTGGAGATGCAGCAGCTATTGGCGACACATGGCAAAAAGACGGACGCATCCGAAAATTAACATTTACTGGTTCAACAGCGGTTGGTAAACATCTAATGCGCGGTGCTGCTGATACTGTGAAAAAATTATCGCTTGAATTAGGCGGTCATGCACCGTTTATCGTAACAGAAAATGCAGATTTAGACGCTGCTGTAAACGGCGTAATTGCTTCTAAGTTTGTCAACGCAGGTCAAACGTGCATCTGCACAAACCGTGTATACGTACAAGAATCCATTGCAGATGCTTTCGTTAAAAAATTTGCAGCAAAAGCGGCGGAATTAACAGTAGGAAACGGATTAGAAGAAGGTACACAAGTTGGACCGCTAATTAACGACAAAGCGGTTGAGAAAGTAAAAGCACAAATTGCGGATGCAAAAAGTAAAGGAGCTAAAGTTGTAGTTGGCGGACAAGCTATAACAACTAAAAACGGTTTCTTTATGGAGCCGACAATTATCACAAATGTAACTGATGACATGAATTGCATGTTTGAAGAAACGTTTGGACCATTGGCACCTGTAGCAACATTCAAAACAGTAGAAGAAGCCGTAGAACGAGCAAACAATAGCCCTTATGGTTTAGCAGCTTACGTATTTACAGAAAACATCAAAGAAGCAACATTTGTATCTGAAGAATTAGAATACGGCATTGTAGGAGTAAATGATGGCTCTCCATCTGCAGCTCAAGCTCCATTCGGCGGCTTTAAAGAAAGTGGTCTTGGACGTGAAGGAAGTCATTACGGCATTGAAGATTATTTAGAAGTAAAATATATCTCAATGGGACTTTAATAAAAAGTAGGACAAAAATAGTTTAGTCGAAGTGAAATACGAACTAGCAACTAATAATCAAAATTATTGGTTGTTAGTTCGTATTTTTTTATTGTTAAGATGGACGTAGCTTTCATGCGTTTCGTTGCTTCTAGCGGATTAATCCCATTTGTTCGTCTTTAGGTCGGAGTGATTTCGTTATGTCCCAGCCTCTTTTTTATGCACTTTTGTAAAGAAAATTTGAAATAATAGTTCTTTAACGCAATTAATTGCATTTCTAGGATGTCTGTGCAAGAATAAATATTTCAAAAATGGTTTAGCTTTGTTTAAAGCGTGGGTAATACAACAAATGCACATGATTGCTTGTTAGATGAAATGAAAAGCAGAACTTTACCACTGATAAATTACGCAAGCTAGAACCAAAATAGTAGTACTGAATGGTGAAAAATATAGGAGTTGATATAGATGATTACAGCAGAGAAAAACATAGTGAAATTTAAAGCGAAAGACGGACGTGAAGTCACTATACGCCCTGCAAAGGCAAGTGATGCAGAGCATATTACAACAGCGGTAAGAGAAATTATTGAAGCCGGGGAATTTATTCAAAAAGATGAGCCGCGCACAGTCCAAGAAGAGCAAGATTTTATTGCATCAGTAGAAAAGAACAATCACATGTACGTTGTAGCTGAAGTCGAAGGTGAAGTACTTGGAATCGCACGTGTTCTGAGAGGCGAAATTAAAATGAAGCGCCACACGGGGCTCTTCCGTACATGGCTTATTTCAAAAGCACAGGGAATGGGAATAGGAAAACAATTTATGAATTATACGCTAAACTGGTGCAAAGAAAATAATCTTCATAAACTTTCTTTAACTGTGTTTGCTTCTAATAAAGTGGCATACGAATTGTATAAAAAGGTAGGATTTGAACAAGAAGGTGTTATGAAAGAACAAGCTTATTTTAACAATGAATATGTAGATGAAATCTATATGTCCATTTTCTTTTCATAAAAAATAAGCACTTATTTTCGTCAATCCATAAATTGTATCTGTACATTCAGATTATTTGCGCTATAATAAAAGTGCACAACAAACATACACTTCTTCAAAACGTAGACTTTCCTGAGTTACAGGAAAGTTTTTTTATGTTTCACCTCCATTCCACTAAAAAAGAATTGAATAAATCCCCAGCTATTACAAATGTTAAATGTAACGCAATCAAAGAGGTGAAGTGTATGCCAAAAATTATCTCAGTTGGATTTGGAGTTCCCCCCTATGAATTAACTCAGCAAGACACGCTGCTATTTGCAAAAGAACTTTTTTCCGAGTCGTTTAAAGATATTAATCGTCTGCTGACCGTTTTTCAAAATGGTCAAATTGAAAAACGTAATTTTGCCAAAGACTTATCTTGGTTTCAAGAAGATCATACATTCGAAGAAAAAAATGATGCTTTTATAGAATGTGCTGTTGAATTAGGTACAAAAGCCATTGAAGAATGCTTAACAAATAAAGACTATGTAAGTACCCCTTTGCCGTGTGGAGAAATTGATGCTATTTTTTACGTTTCAACAAGCGGTGTAGCTACGCCTAGCATTGAAGCTCGAATTATGAATAAGCTTGCGTTTTCAGACCATACAAAAAGAATCCCTATATGGGGATTAGGGTGTGCCGGAGGAGCATCTGGACTTTCAAGGGCTTACGAATATTGCAAAGCCTTTCCGCGCGCTAAAGTTCTTGTATTATCCGTTGAGCTGTGCAGTTTGACTTTTCAGCGGAATGATCGTTCAAAAAGCAACTTAATTGGTACATCTTTATTTGCTGATGGAGTAGCAGCTGCTTTAGTCGCAGGTGACGAAGCAGATATCACTTTTTCCCGTTCAAAAAGCTTTCCTTACATTTTACATACACAATCGACGCTTATGCCAAATTCCGAAGACGTAATGGGATGGGAGATTAAAAATGATGGGTTATTTGTTGTCTTTTCAAAAGATATTCCCACTATTATCGACTCGTGGTTAGGCGGAGAAGTTGAGTCTTTTTTACAAACTCAGAATTTGACCAGTCGGGATTTAAAACATTTTGTTGCTCATCCTGGAGGGAAAAAAGTGCTTGAAGCATATGTATCAACGCTATCGCTAAACGAAAATATGATTGCTGATTCACTAGATGTACTTAAAAACCATGGAAACATGTCTTCGGCAACCGTTTTATATGTGCTAGACCGCTTTATGAAGAAAGAAATTCCGAGTAAAGAATACGGTTTATTAACAGCTCTTGGTCCTGGATTTAGTTCTGAAATGCTTCTATTAGAGTGGAGGTAAAGCGATTGTTTTTTTATAGTTTTTTTGTATTTATTATCTTACAGCGTCTATGTGAACTGGTGATTGCCAAAAGAAATGAAGCTTGGATGAAGAAGCAGGGAGCGTACGAAGCTGGTCAAAGTCACTACAAATGGATGGTAAGCATGCACGCCGCTTTTTTTGCTGCTCTTTTTACGGAAGTGTATGTGTTAAGCGGTGGAATGTATCACTTTTCTTTTTTGTTGTTTAGCTTTTTTGTGCTTGTGCAACTTGCAAGAGTATGGGCTATTTCTTCGTTAGGAAAGTATTGGAATACAAAAATTATCGTCTTGCCTAACGCGAAGGTTGTGCTAAGAGGTCCTTATCGGTTTATGAAGCACCCAAATTATATAGTTGTAGCGGCAGAATTGGTGTTAGTTCCGCTTATGTTTCAGGCATACTGGACGTTAGCTATTTTTTCTGTTTTCAATTTGTGTATATTAGCCGTTAGAATTCCTTTAGAAGAGCAAGCGCTAACGAATGAAACGAATTATGGCGAGGTCATGCAAAATACGGGACGTTTCTTTCCTGCAAAAAAATCTCAAAACTAATTGAAAATGATTATCTTTCATGATAAGATGAAATCAAATGATAAAGATTATCAATTTCATCAAGTAGAAACGGTGGTGGACGTAATGGTTAGTCTTTTTGTGATCGGAGCACTTGCTACATATGTTGGCGTCACAACGTATGTAATGAAAAATATTGAAAAAGCCCAAAAGGCGTAATATATACACGGTAAATAAATACAATGCAAAGCTGTCAAATTATTGACAGCTTTTTTTATTGTTTTTGTAACTAAAAATTCAGTTTTTTATGGGAAAACGTAGGTGAATCAAGTAAAATAGAGAAAGAATAAGCAGAAACAAAGATGGATAGAGAACATTTAAATACAGTCTTGAATGAGGCAAAAGGGGTAGAGTAATAATGGGTAAAGTGAGTGTGAAACATCAAGAAAATCTCCAATTGGAAGCATCTCTTTTTCATTTACATAAGCAATTTCAAGCAGCTGGAGATGAACAGCAGGCAGCAAAAGCAATACAGCTGTTAAAAAAGTGGGTGAACGGTGAATTTGTTGTAGCATTTTGCGGACATTTTTCGGCTGGGAAATCGAGTATGATTAACGAATTAATGGGGCAAGCAATTTTGCCTGCAAGTCCTATTCCGACAAGCGCAAACTTAGTATCAGTAAAGGCGGGGGATGAGCATGCAACCGTTTATTACCGCAAACAGCCGCCGGTGCGTTATGAAGCGCCTTATCAGTATGAACAAATTAAGCAGTTTGCTGTCGACGGAGATGAAGTAGAGTCCATTCATTTATCAATCGAGACAACCGCTATTCCTAAAAATGTTGTGGTGATGGACACACCGGGGATTGATTCAACAGATGATGCGCATCGTGTATCGACCGAGTCAGCTCTTCACTTAGCGGACGTTATTTTCTACGTGATGGATTATAATCATGTGCAGGCAGAATTAAATCTTCAATTTGCAAAACAGCTGCAAGAAGCTAATAAAACGCTTTATTTAATTGTAAATCAAATCGATAAACATCAAGAAGATCAGCTAACATTTCAAGCATTTAAAGAATCTGTAGAAACGTCATTTTTAAAGTGGAATGTTAGACCAGAAGGAATCTTCTATACGTCGTTAAAAGAGCCAGCCAACCGTCATAATGACCTTTCGTACGTAAAATCTCTATTACTTGCTATGATGACGGAAAAAGAAAACCGACATCAGCATATTCAACATGCGATGCAAATGTTAATTGACGATCACCTTGCCTTTATTGAAGACCAAGAAGAAGAAAAGTTAACGATTCATGACGAGCTGCGCCATAAGCTGACGCTTGAGAACCATGAAATAAATAAGCAGCAAAAAAAGCAGCTTCTCGAAAAAGAAGCGGAAATAAAGCGTGCTGAAAAGCAGTTAGCAGAAACGTACCAACAAGAAACAGGCAAGATACTAAGCAACGCCAATTTAACACCATATGAAATGAGAGAAAAAGCTAGGCTGTTTTTAGAAACGACAAAGCCTGATTTCAAAGTCGGTCTTTTATTTGCTAAGAAAAAGACCGAGGAAGTAAAAAAAGAGCGGCTGACGTTATTTTTTGACGATATGAAAGAACGAACAGCCTCTCAGCTGCAGTGGCACTTGCAGCAATATGTGCAAGATCTGGTGAAAAATCAAAATCTTACTGACCCGGATCTTATACGCCAGGTTCAGCAGTTTGAAATTCCGTTAGAACCTCATGACTTAATTGAAACGGTAAAAGCAGGAGCTACGATTAATGGTGATTATGTTTTAACGTACGCAAAAGATGTAGCTGATCACATTAAGAAAAAAGCCACGCGATTGTTATACGAGCTCTATGCGCAAATCGAACAGAGCAAAATGGAGCAAGATGAAGTAAAGCGTGAGAATATTTCTCAACACTTGCAGGAATGTGAGGCATTTGAAGAAGCGTATACATCTCTTCAGGAAATGAAAGCAAAACTGGCACGTACAAAAGCGTTGCTTCAATCTTTACAGCAAACTGATGACGACCTAACGCTAGAAGATACAAACGAGTTGTCATATATGTTACAAGAAGAATATGAAACGGGCATCATGAAAGCTGAAGAAAAGCATGAAGCTGCGAGTGAGCAGCAGTTAGTTTCACAGCCTGAGGAAGCTGTGCATGAAACAGGAACAGAAAAGGTTCTTCAAGATGTATCAGCTGTTCTCGAACAGCTCCGTTCATTTGGAAAATTAGACCGCTTTATTAATAGGCTTCAAGAAAAACGTAAAAAGCTATCAAATCAAACGTTTACCGTAGCTTTATTCGGAGCATTCAGTGCCGGTAAGTCATCTTTTGCTAATGCGTTGATTGGAGAAAGATTACTTCCTGTATCTCCGAATCCAACAACAGCAACCATCAATAAAATTATGCCTCCAACAGAAAGCCGGCCGCATAAAACAGCTGTTGTGCAAATGAAAACAAACGAGCAGATGATCCAAGATTTAAATGGTGCACTTAAGCTGTTTCATCATGAAGTAGAAACAATTGACGAAGCGCTAGCGATTATTCCGACCCTGCAGGCAACAGAAGAGCTGCAGCTGCATTTGTCGTTTTTACAGGCAGTAGAAAAAGGCTACGGCGAAGTCAAGCATCATATCGGTTCAGAAGTAGTAGTGGATACAGAAGGATTTCATGATTATGTAGCCAAGGAAGAAAAAGCGTGTTTTGTTCAATTTATTAACCTGTATTATGACTGTGAATTTACTCGCTTAGGCATTACGCTTGTTGATACACCTGGAGCTGATTCAATCAATGCGAGACACACGGGAGTAGCGTTTGAGTATATCAAAAATGCAGATGCCATTTTATTTGTAACGTATTATAATCATGCATTTTCAAAAGCTGACCGAGAATTTCTTATTCAGCTTGGCCGTGTAAAAGATGTATTTGCGCTTGATAAAATGTTTTTCTTAGTAAATGCAGCGGACTTAGCCAGCTCGGATACAGAGCTGCAGTTAGTTCAGACGTACGTAAAAGAGCAGCTTGAACAGTATGGTATACGCTTTCCGCGCTTATACCCGGTATCAAGCTTGCAAGCTTTGCAAAACCATGAGGATAAAATGTTTCTGCCATTCAAAAATGCGTTTTACCGCTTCATAAATTATGAATTACCAGAGCTTGCTATCCAAAGTGTCTATGCAGATTTCGAACAAATTTTAGCAGTTGCCAATGAAATGAAACAGGTGCAGACAAAATCAGAAGTCGATAAAAAGCGATACATTCAATCTCTTCACATAAAAAATGAGCAGGTAGCAGCAAAACTGCATGAAATTCATTTTGAATATGAACAACAGCAGTTTGACCGAGAATTAGAAGAGCTTTTATTTTATGTGAAAAAACGTCTGTTTGTGAGGTACGATGACTTCTTTAAAGAAGCATTCAGTCCGGCAAACTTAAGAGATGATCGAGGTGAAAAGCAAAAGCAGCTGCGCCTGTGTTTGCAGGAGTTGTTAACGTCTATTTCCTTCGACGCAACGCAAGAAGTGCGTGCGACCACTTTGCGAATCGAAAAATACATCGTAAAATTAATCGAAGACTGGCATCGAATGATCATCACAAAGCTACAGCGCTATGAACCGACGTTTACTCCAACGTTGAACTCGTTAGAGCCGCCAAATGGCAGCGAAGTTGTGACAAGTCATCAATTCGATAAGAATGAATCGTATCAAAAAGAGCTTTCACTGTATAAAAACAATAAAAGCTTTTTTGAAAAAAATGAGAAAGCAAAGCTCCACGCTGCTTTATTAGAACGTATTAAGCCGGATGTTAATCACTACATTGCGAAAGAAGAAGCTGCTCTTCATTCACACTATACCTATTTAGTGAATCAGTACGTTTTAGCGCATAAACAGTCTGTATCTGAAGAATGGTATGATTATTACAAACAGCTGCAAGCGGCCGTGTCTGAAGAATTTCCAATTCAAGAATTGGTAAGTACAATGACGGTGCTAGAACATGTATTGGAGAAAAGAAAGGGTCATTAATTTTTATGTCTACACACATAAATAAACGTTTACAGGAAATTGAAAAAGAATATAATGTAGAAATTTTGTTTGCATGTGAATCAGGGAGCCGTGCTTACGGACTCGACACGTTAGCGAGTGATTTTGACGTCCGCTTTATATATAAATATAAAGCATCACGCTATCTTCATCTCAATAGACCTCAAGAGGTCATTAATGTAGCAGAAGGCAATTATGATATGCAAGGGTGGGATTTGTACAAAACCATTTATTTGTTTACAAAATCAAACCCTTCGCTTTATGAGTGGCTATGGTCGCCTTTTGTTTATTATCAAAAGTCATCGTTTGCTGAGCCGCTCCGGCAAATGATGGCTCAATCATATTCCTTAAAAGCATTGGGATATCATTATTTTAAAATTTTAACGATAAATAGTAAAAGAAATCTGACATCTTCTGTTACAATAGAGGATATAAAAGTGATGCTCCAACTGATTCGTGCATTTTTATCACTGAAAGTAGTAGTAAAGCAGCGCAGTTTCCCTGTCATTTTATTTGCCGATTTATGTAAGCAGGCAAATCTCGACGATAGGCAGCAATCCATCATTGAGCAATTTGTACAATGCAAGATAAGCGGGAAAGTCGCTTTTAATGAAAAGATGAAAAACTTTTTGGATAGCATTAAGAAAGAATCTGTAGCGATAGAAAAAAACTTAAAAGAATTACCGGAAAAGCAAATCAGTTATGAGGACATTAACTTATTTTTACTAACTCAGCATAATATAATGGAGGAACGAACATGAGTGTACATAAAGAAATTTCAGCCCATTCTAAAAAACAGCACGAATTAGTACGTGCTTTTGCCAGCTTAGAAGCTCGACGTGAGCAAGCTATTGAAGCAGCTGTGCTTCTCTGCAAAGAAGGGAAGCCCTTTTCTGTAGACGGTATTAACGCTGTAACAGCAGAAATTAATGAGCTGTCTCAAAAATATACCATCATTCCAGGCCGTAAAGTAGTGACCGAAGAAATGGTTAAAGAGTACGTAGCAAGAATATAAACGTGCTAAGCTCTGGTGTTTTTACCTTAATTTGAACAGGATATGACGTGCCACTTGATCCATACTAATAGTGTACCAACGAGGTACAAATAGGAGGAGATAGCGATGGGTCGTCAAAAATTAGGTAATAAAAATGCGCAAGCGAATAACAATGCAAAGCATAATTATAACCAAGAGTTCTCTTCTGAGTTTAAAGCAAATCAGGCTCAAAAAGCAAAGCGTGCAAAAAGTGCAAATGACACTTATGCTGGGGAGTTTGCTTCTGAGTTCAACGTGCAACAAAACCAAAATAATTCTGTTAACAAGAAGTTAGAAGCTAATAAAAGTGCAAATAATCAATATGGACAAGAATTCGGTTCTTATGCTGAAGTTGAATCTGCCAAAATGAATAATGCTGCACAAAAAAAGCGTAAAAAATAACAGAACTGTTTCCAAAAACGCCGGGATTAGTCTGCTCTGTCAGCAGATTAGCCCGGCGTTTTTTGTTGGGCAATATTTGCTTGGGTACAAGATGTCAATCCATCGCAAACTATAGATGAGGTGAAGCAATATGAATAAAGGAATTGTCATTGCTCTTTCATCAATCGGTTTAGCACAAGCTTTAAAAATCCCAATTAAAAAGTATCAAACAGGAAAATGGGATATGCGGATGATTGCTGCGTCGGGTGGAATGCCAAGCTCTCATTCAGCCGGCGTATCTTCTTTGGCTACCTATGTAGCATTAAAAAGAGGTGTTTCTACGATTGACTTTGCGTTAGCATCTGTTTTTGGAATTATTGTGATGTACGATGCACAAGGAATTCGAAGGCAGACTGGCGAAATTACTATTAAAGTGAATACGTTAGACGAAGAAATTGAAAAGCTTGCGGGTCTTCCAGACAGAGGCTTTCACGATTTGACGGAACAGCGCTTGAAAGAAATGCTTGGTCATCAGCCAGAAGAAGTGATTGGCGGAGCCATTTTAGGAGTAGCACTTGGAGCAATTGGCTATTTTTTAGAAGGGAAATCATAGTCAAATAGCCAAAAGTAAGCTAAGATAAAGAAGAACCTTTGCAAAAGGATGGGACGAAAAAGTGACAAAAACAGCTCAAACCGTTGAAGAGTATCTTCTTTATCTTGAAGAAAAAGGCTTTCATTTAGCAGAAGATGCACGTGGATTTATTTCATTTGGTCAGCAGTATACGCGTGCAGCTGACGAGATGGTCATATTTACAATTGAATGGACACTAAAAGTACAAAAAGAATTTGACGGCAGTTTTTTTGTATCGCTCCTCGAGAATTTGACATCAAATCGTATTAGCAATCAAAAACAAGCCATTCAATATTTAAAGTCATCAGGTATGATTTAAGCAGGATTACATTCCTGCTTCTTTTTGATTAATGGCTTGTCTGGCCAGCTGATCAGCACCTGCATTTTGAGAGCTAGGGATCCACTTTATAAAAAATAAATCAAATTGACTGGACAATTTGAGGGCTTCTTCCAGTAAAGGAGCAAACGCTTTATTTTTAACGTGTTCTTGGTTCATTGCGCGGTCTACTAGCTGAGAGTCTGTTCGAAAAGATACGCTCGTATACTTTTTTTCTAAACAAATTTTTAATGCATGAAGAAGTGCATGGTACTCTGCTTCATGATTCGTCATTGTCCCAAGAACAATAGCGTAACGATGATGTTCACCATTTCCTTTAATTAAAATACCAGCTCCAGAAGGACCAGGGTTGCCAGCAGTGGCTCCGTCTATATAAACTTCAATCATCATACAGCCTCCTTGTTAAAACAATATAAGCTTAAACCATGTTTTTTCATCAATAGTATTGTATCATAAGTACTTCAGCTATTTTATATTAGCACGTATAAACGCTAAAATCCGCTTATTAGGTAAGAAAACTGTCATGAAAAGACATAATAGAAGATAAAATACAAAAAAGCAGAAAAAGTGTTGAATTCAAAATTGCTGATGAAAGGAATGCTCGTTATGAATTTCCAAATTGAATGGCATTATAAATCCTCGAAACATAAACAGTTAATTTTCACATCCGATTTCACAGATGCGAATGAGGCGCTAATGATTGTGGGTGATTTAGAAAAAACAGGTCGAACGAAGGAAATTTTTCTACTTGATGAGCAGCAGCAAAAATGGACTGTAAAAGAAGCGAAAAAGCTCTTACAGGAAGTACAGACAGAGCCTCACGATATTGTGGCATATTTTGACGGAGGCTATGAGCATGATACGCTTTTAGCGGGGCTTGGGGTTGTGATTTATTTTAAACAGAACAACCAGTCTTACCGAATACGACGAAACTCAAGACTGCAAGAGATAGAATCAAATAATGAGGCAGAGTATGCTGCTTTTTATTATTTAATACAAGAGCTTGAGGAACTTGGTGTTCATCATATACCGGTAACGTTTAGAGGTGACTCTCAGGTTGTATTAAATCAGCTTGCAGGGGAGTGGCCCTGTTTCGAAGAAGAGTTTAATCGGTACTTAGATCGAATAGAAGATAAAATGCAGGAACTTGGTATCCGACCGGTATATGAGCCTATTTCAAGGAAGGAAAATGAAGAGGCCGACCAGCTTGCGACTCAAGCTCTTCAAGGGATACCAATTGCTAGCAGGAAGCAAGTGTAACACACAGAACGAAATGGAGATGAACGAGAGTGGAACGTAAACAATTATTAGAAGAAGTAACGGAGTTATTGGATTACTACTGTAGTGATTGTTTTGTAAAAAAAACGTTTAACAAAGAAAAGGGCAAAACATACGCTCAGACGTTTTGTATTAAAGAGTGTACCGTAGGAGAAAAGATTAAGCAGTATGGAGATTTGCTGACTAAAAAGTAAGCGTGTATAATTTGTCGGCAGCAGCTTCATTCTATCCATATGGAGGTGTTCTTTCAATGGATAAGTTTTCAAATGAAGAAGTAACAACAGGATATAATGATTTAAAGCAAGTAGAAGTGTCCATTCAATCTGCTCAAAAGATGATTGGGACAGCTACGATGAGTATGAGTCCTCAGCAGCTTGAAGAGGCAACGAATGCGCTTAATGATGCAAAAGCACAGCTTCAATCTGCCAAAGCTCATGGCACAGGAGTAGACGAGCAATTTCTTCAGCAGTGCATGCAGTCTATTCAAACATGTGACCAGCAGCTTACTGAGGCCAAACGCTAGGTATAACAAAAAAGAGACTCAGAAAAGAGTCTCTTTTACTATAAAATAAAAAGATCTATTTATGATAGCTTAGTGACATTAGCGGCTTGTGGGCCTCTATTGCCTTCTACAATTTCAAAAGATACCTCTTGTCCTTCTTCCAAGGATTTATAACCTTCGCTTTGGATGGCAGAAAAATGTACAAATACGTCGCTTCCGCCTTCAACTTCAATAAAGCCATAGCCTTTTTCATTGTTGAACCATTTTACTTTACCATTTTGCATAACTTGAATCCCCCTAGTACTGTGCAGCATCATGCTGCTGAAACTCGAATTATCATTTCCAATAGAGGTAAATGATTGTTTATATTATATAATAAGAAGAAATAAAATTTCAATATTAAAATTTAACTTTTCTGAAAATTAAATTTTATTTAACGTGGACATAGTCTATTTTTAATAAAAAAATTTCTTGTGAGATGAAAAATAACTGAAAATTTAGTTTATAATAAAAGTATAGTCAGCATAATTTTAACGCGGTGATAAGGAGTGGGTCGTGTATGTATCGTACACAAATAAATGGAAAAGAAATCATTTTGTTATTTTCAACGCTCGAAGCAGCAAAGAGCCGCAGCAGCCTAGAGAAAGAACAAATTTATAAGCGCGTATTGCATTTAAATGAGCAGCTGTTAATGTTTCAAAATGGAACAAGCTTCACCATTGGTGATCCGTTAGGATTAATTGTAGCTCAAGTGAAAAAAAGCGATTTGACAACCATATATATCGAACATATTATTGATAAACAGTTTATGTATGATGGAGATGGTCATCGAGGTGAAGTAGTGTAATAAGATGACGCCTATATATGAAGAAGCGTACGGAGATACTCGTACGCTTCTTCATATATGGGATTAAAGACATGTGTTTTTACAAGTATTAACAAGAATAAATAACAAAGTTCAATAAATTAAAGAAGAACAGTGAAACCATGAATAGCAATTACCTTTTTAGCTAAAAAATATAGATACACATCATCTTATGTAATGAGATAGTTAAGCTTTGAAATCAATGAACACGAGAAGTTTTATAAAGCTTAAATTGAAAAACGTGTGATTGTGACGTTAATTAGAAGTAAGGTTTGGAGGACGCTATGGAAAGTAGAAAAAAATTGGATTTACTTGCTCTTGCTTCTGTGCCACTTATCATGACCCTCGGAAATTCAATGTTAATTCCGGTGTTGCCGGTGATTGAAAAACGTCTACAGATAAGCTCGCTGCAGGTATCCATGATTATCACGGTCTACTCAATTTTCGCTATTTTTTTAATCCCGATTGCTGGTTATTTATCAGATCGATTTGGTCGCAAGAAAATTATTATTCCTAGTTTGCTGCTTGCTGCAGTAGGAGGGGCTTTAACAGGCTGGGCTTCATGGCAAATGGCCAATCCATTTTGGGTTATTTTAATTGGCCGCGCGATTCAAGGAATAGGTTCAGCAGGGGCTATGCCTGTTGTGATGCCTTGTGTAGGAGATATGTTCAAAGACGAGCAAGAAATTACAAAAGGACTAGGTTTAATTGAAACAGCCAATACGTTTGGGAAAGTACTAAGCCCAATACTGGGAGCTTTTTTAGCGGCTATGATTTGGTTTCTTCCTTTTTGGTTCATTCCTATTCTTTGCCTTATTTCGATTCTTTTAGTTATCTTTTTAGTAAAAGTTCCGAAAAATGATAGTTCTTCTGAATCTGAACAAAAAAAGAAAAGTATCACGCAGTTTTTGAAGGATTTGAAGAAGACGCTCAAAGAAAATATTGGATGGCTTATGGCTATTTTTATTTTAGGCGCCATTATTATGCTTGTATTATTCGGGGTTTTATTTTACCTATCGACCATACTAGAGGAGCGTTATCATATTGTGAATACGAAAAAAGGCTTGGTAATGGCTATTCCTTTGCTCGCTTTATCTATTTCTTCTTTTGTGGCGGGGAAAAAAGTTGGCAACAATAAAATCGTTATGAAGTGGTCTGCTTTTTTTGGCTTTTTATTGTTAACATGTTCTTTCATCATTTTATTTTTTAATACGTCTCTTTTTAGTATTTTACTCACTTTAGTGCTTGGTGGAATTGGAATTGGAGCAGCTCTTCCCAGTCTTGATGCACTTATTACAGAAGGAATTGAAAAGGAAGAGAGAGGAACCATTACGTCTCTTTACAGTTCGATGCGCTTTGTCGGAGTAGCAGCTGGGCCTCCTCTTTATACATTGCTTATGAAGTGGTCGGACATGGCTGTGTTCCAAACGTCTCTAGGGGTTAGTGCAGTAGGTGCCATTTTAGTTTTAAAAGCTATCAAACCAAAACCTGAAGGCGGCGTAAAACTGAAGAAAGCTGAAGTGTGATTTTACGGAGCTGTCTTATGATAAAAGACAGCTCTTTGCTATTTAAAGACCCGTCAATATGCTTAAATTTATATTGTGTCTAGAAAAAATCCTTGAAATTTCTTATACTTCAATTTATAGACAGCAGATGCAATAGTTCTTATTTTATTGAATAAGGTGGTTTTGAATTGAGTATAAATTATCAGAAATTAAAAAGCATGGTGGATCATTATCAAATATTTGATCTTGTAGCGTATATAACAGAAGAAGTACAAAGCCTTCAACCAAAGAGCCTTGCGGGGATTGTGAAAGAATGGTTGACACACTTACAAACGGAAGAAGAGCTGTACGAGCTTATCCGCTTTTGTGATGAGGCTTTATTAAATCGTGTAAGCCGAATGTTAACGACATATGGCTATCGTCGATTTGGCTCGATTCGAATGGTGACTCTTTATTGCGATGATCTCCTGCGCGAAGGCAAGATACTCGACGCTGATGATAGACTTTCTTTATTAATTTCTCAGCTGGATACGGAATCAGTTAAAAAGGAACAGCTTGAGAAAATCTATTTTTTAAAGGTAAGAATTCTTTTAGAAATGAAACAAGTGGATGAAGCTTCTAAGTGGATGAAACAAGTAACGTCACATAACCAAAAGGGTATGGCTGACAGATGGGGATATTTTTATTTGCAGCTCAACGACAGAATGAAAGCTGAAGCCTGCTTAAAAGAAGGAACGGCATATAAGGAGAATGGAGATTTTTGCTATGCAATGCTAGCGGACTTATATGCGTACGAAGGGAAGCATGAACAAGCGCTTGAAACAATTAACGAGGCTATTGTTCGCTATCCACAGCTTCCGTCTTTATATATGGATAAAGTGATGCGATTAAAAGATTTAAAAGAGTATTCTCTCTTGCTTGAAACGATTGAATTTATCGACTCAAAGTTACCCTATCACGATTATCAAGATTTTTTTACGCTGCTGCGCGCCGACATTTATTTTGAACAGCAGCAGCAATCTCAGCTTATGCATCTGCTCTCGACCAAGCGATGTTTAAAAGATTCACCTTATCAAAAATTAATCGGAAAGCATACAGACGATAAATTCAGTACAATCAAGCTTCCGATTGTACCCATCGTTCAAAAAGATAATTATTGCGTGCCAGCCAGTATGAG
This sequence comes from Priestia sp. USM5, assembly GCF_058323215.1. Lineage (NCBI taxonomy): Bacteria > Bacillati > Bacillota > Bacilli > Caryophanales > Bacillaceae > Priestia > Priestia sp. USM5. The sequence goes on along the minus strand of NZ_JBSGKN010000001.1, from coordinate 3,158,454 downwards.
TATGATGTTAAGGCTTTTACATACCGAAAAAACACAGGATGAGATTGGAACGCGTATTTACGGTGGCTTAGGATCCAAATTATCAACTGCGGTGAGCTACTTTGAATCTCTTGGCTTTGCAGCGATGTTTTTCACAGGCACAGTTGAACAGTTTAAAGAACTATTAGACAAAGGGCTGCCTATTTTGGTCAGTCTGGAATTTGAACAAGCTTCCCACGTTCAAGTTGTATTTGGCTACGATGATGAACTTGAACTTTTCCATGTACAAGATGCTAATTTTCTAAGTCCAACATATGTAGAATATAAAAATTTTGATCAGCATTACGCTAATTCGGGGTTTTTATCAATTGTTGCTTCTAAAGCGGCAGCGGATCTCGCTTCACTTTCTAAAGAGCAAGATGAGTTTATCCGTCAGCTGTATGACTTAATCGAACTAGTTGAAGCGGATGAAGAGGCCCACATTAACGATCTCGTTTCTTTATTAAAAGCAAATGAGCATGTTCCATTTTCCGCTATTTACAGTATGAAGCATTTGTACAGAAAAGAGCATGAAGCCTATATTCGTACGTGTATTAATCATGTGTTAGAGAAATATAGCAATCATGATTATCTTAAGCTTCACGCCGCATATGCCTTTTTTAAACTTGACGACAGTAAGGGAGCATCTTCCTTGTTACACCACATAGATAACAAAAAGCATAGCTCTTTTTATCACTATCTTAAAGGAAGAATTGCGCTGGATGAAGAGAAATATGATGAGGCTGTTGAAGCACTGCGCAGCTCGCTGCAATTAGACGTAGAGCAGCATTTGAACTGGAGCTATCTAGCACTTGCATACATGTACCAAGGAAACCTCGAAAAGGCTTTTGAATGCTCGACTATTTCCTTAAATATGTATAGTGATGAATCTTATACACAAATCAATCACGGACTTATTTTAATGGAGAAAGAAAGATACGCAGAAGCCAGAAATCTTTTCGACGCGTTATTAAAGGAAAACCCAAAAGATGCGCACAGCTGGTTTGAAAGAGCCCGTTGTGATGAACATTTAAAAAAGTTTCGTAAAGCTTACCGGGGGTTTCAAGTAGCTAAACAGCTTTTGCCGACTGTTCCTTATCCATATCTTTCGATAGCTGATTTGCTACAATATCAACTAGAAAAAACGGACGAAGCTGAAAGCTATCTCAAAGAAGGCATGAAGCATCTACCGGGCGACATGACAATTCGAGGAAGACTAGGCGATTTATACGTCGCGAATCAAAGGTACGAAGAAGCTATTGCTCTGTATAAAGAAGGCTTAAAAATAGAGGAAGATGCCCTTATGTATTTGGGTTTATCTTATGCGTATTTAGAAACAGGTGAACATTTAACGGCCGTTGATACGCTCACGCTTATTGCGCAGAAGTTTTCATCGAACAGCGACGTCATGTTGGATGCAGGCAGCATGCTTTTAGATGCAGCAAAACAAAAGGAGCTAGACAATCAAACGATAGAGTTTGGATTTGCTCTTTATGAAGAGGGAATTCATTTTGCTCAAACAGCGTTAGATGAAGTGTTAGAAGCATATACGGGTTATTTAGAAGACACGGCGTTATTGACTCGTGGAATTAAGTTTTTAACTGCAGAACATCAAGAGCACCCTAATGAGATTTTGTACATGTGCTATTTAGGCATATTATACGAACAGGCCAAGCAGCTAACAAAAAGTGAGAAACTTTATCATCAAGCGCTTCGTATCAAGCAAGATGCTTTGCCATATTATCGGCTAGGTGAAATATATCAATCAATGAATCGCATCACTGAAGCAAAAGAGGCCTTCCAAAAGTGCTTAACTCTTGATAAAACATTTGAAGCCGCTTGTATGAAGCTTGCCGAAATGGCTTGTGAAGAACAAAATCGAACGGCTGAAAGAAATTGGCTGCTTCAATGGATACAGCTGAATCCTATGGAAGTAAACGTTGAGCACGTAGCTTCACTTTGTGAAACAGAGAAAGAGTATGAAGAGCTGTTAGAGGTATTAAAGAGCGTAGAGGAAATTGTGCTACCTCAATGGCTCGCTGATAGCCAGGCTCATGTGTATCGTCTAAAAGGAGACATTTCACAGGCTGAAGCGTATCTAGAGAAGGCTCTTGAACTAGATCTACAGAATCCTGCTATTCGCCATCATCAGGCAAAATGGCTCATCATGGAACAGAGATATGAAGAAGCTAGAAAAGTTCTTACAGAGTTGCTAAGTGAGGATCCGGAAGATTACGCTCTATTTCAAACGTTCATGTCTAGCTTTCCAAATGGAAAAAAACTGTCCGGGCTTACGGCAGATTTAAAAAAGATAAAAATGGAAAAACAAAGCAAAAGTTTGTTATTTAAAAACGCAGCCGAGGCTTTAAATGAGTATGCCGATTCGATTGTAGAAGAGCAACAAGGATCTATCTTCAAACGAAGCTTAGCAAAATTCAAAGCAAAGGCAAAAACGGTTACGCTGCTTGGCTTAACGATTGAACTGTATGAACTTGCCATAAAAACGGATCGGAATAATAAAGAGGCTGTGCATGCATTTGCGGCTTTTTACGAAGAGAAAGGATTGATTGAAGATAGCATCACCGTGCTGAAAAAATCGCTGCATCAAAGCTGGGATTTTGATGTTGCCTATCATTTAGCCAATATACTCGTTAATATCCATGAAAATGAACAGGCTGCACATGAAGCGCTAAACTTAGTTCAAAAACTTCTCAAACAGCAGCCAAATCATATAGATTTGCAGATATACCGAGCATTTATTTTGAGTAACCTTGAAGAGGTAGAAAAATCAGAGACAGCTTTTCAAGAATTACTTCAGCAGGAGATTTATCAGCCTGACATATATGCAGGACTAGCAAAACTGTATAATAAAACGGAACGTTATCATGAAACTGTTCAGCTTCTTCAAATAGCAATTGAACAGCGTCAAGAGTATGAAGGGATGTATACCGATTTAGGTATCGCGTATCATTTAGAAGGTGAAACAGAAGCAGCAGCTTCGCTTATGATAACCAGAGTAGAAAGTGGAGACGAAGATCTTTTTATTCGCTATAACTTGGCATGCTATCTAGCTGTTCTTGGAAAAACTGCTTCTGCTCAGAAAGAATTGGATTATGTTTTAGCGCACGATGAAACGGGAGAATTTTATGAAATGGCTATGGAAGACGATGAACTAAAAGGATTAACGGTAAAAAGGTAAAAAAAAGAAGCTGAGTTTCAGCTTCTTTTTTTATCCCTCTTTTGCATCTTGTCTTTTCAACGAAAGTGATTCGGAAATTTCCAGTGCAAGAATGATAATGGTACCAAGAACTAATCCGTTGCTTAAAAACGTAGTAACTAAAGGAGGAAGTGTTGAAAAAGCTTGAGAAGGCAAAAACATAACCCCTATCCCCGACAGCAGCGCAATACCTGCTTTTTTCATTGCTTTTTCGGGCTGTTTGGCATGCTTGAATTCTCCAATTCCAAGAGCCATCATACCTGTAAAAACAGGAAAGATTGCCGCGTATCCGACGGCAGGAGGAAGAGCGGACATAATGGACGTTAAAGGGGTAAAGATACTCAGAAAAAGCAAAAGACACGATGCTACAATAAAAGGAACTCGACTATAAAGATTTGTAGCTGAAATAAATCCACCGGAACCTGAAATAGGAACGGCACCGACACCTGAAAACAATCCTCCAAGCAGCTGGCTTATACCCGAAACCATCCCGGAACGTTTAATATTGTCTTTTTCAATTTTTTCTCCTTTGTGTTTATAAACAGACTCAACAACACGAATAGAAGCGAGCATGTTTGTAATTAAAATGAGTGTTACAAAAAAAGCAGTAACAACCATATTCCATTCAACGCGAGGAGCTCCGAATACAAACACTTTAGGTATGTAAAATAACTGCGCCTGAAATTCGATAGGTTTAGCTAACCCTAACATTGCAAATACTCCCCAGCCTACACCAATACTAATAATAATGCTGAGTTTATTTAACGTCCGGTGTGATAATAAATAAAAAGTCAGCAGCAAAATCGCAGCTGAAGTCAGCGCAATTGGAAGTTTAATAGCTGAATTCGTTTCTGTAATGCCAAACATTCCTTTTAAAAAGGAACCGCTGAGCTGCGTCACTAATAAAATTAAATATGTACCGGTAACCGTTGGAGTAAAGTATTTTGCTAGTTTATCAATGAGACCAAATAGGCTCATTAAAATAGCAATTATCCCGCTTATAAGAAGGGTGAACTGCAGCACGCGAAGCGTTTCGGAGTGAGAACCAAACAGAACGGTTCCAAGACTCGCATACAGAGAAAAGACGCCCCACCAAACGCCAGCTGGCCCTTCCATGATTGGGTATTTATGCCCTATAAACACCTGCAAGAGCCCGGATAAAGCCAAAATAAATAACGTTCGCTGTAAAAATTGAATAGAATCTGCTGCGTTTAAATGAAACTGAGAAGCAATTACAATAGGAACAATCATACTATTAGAAATCATAAATAAAAACCATTGTAGCGAAGCAATGGAAACTCGAAACATTCTTAACACCTCAATTAATGCCGATGAGCGGCTGAATGAACCAACAGGTTGCTCTATTATTTTACCATGGGATTTCCAATTTGTAAGCGATATCTTGTTAAAAGGATGACGAGTAAAATGTCAAAAGATTCAATATATTGTTGTAAAAAGAAGAAAGATAATTTATAATTTTCTTACAATTATAAATTATAAACATAAGAATAATTTATAATGAACTGACTAACAGTCAAGGAAGGAGGAGGGATAAGACAAATGAAACTATACCTGTCGGTTGATATGGAAGGAATTACAGGACTCGTCGATCACACAAATGTTCTGCGAGAGAAAGAGAATTATGAAAGAAGCCGCAAAATAATGACGGATGAAGCGAATGCAGTCATTTATGCAGGGTTTAGAGAAAAGTGCTCAGAAGTTGTGGTAAATGACAGTCATTCGAGTATGAATAATCTCCTTGTTGAACGGCTTCATCCAGAAACTCAGCTTATTTCAGGAAGCGTAAAACCATATTCAATGGTACAGGGATTAGATCAGACTTTTGATGGTGCTATATTTCTAGGGTATCATGCTAAAGCATCCATGCCTGGTGTCATGTCTCATTCAATGATATTTGGTGCTCGCAATATGTACATAGACGATATGAATATTGGAGAGTTAGGCTTCAACGCATACGTCGCAGGCTATTACGGCGTGCCAGTTTTAATGGTAGCTGGTGATGACCAAACGGCGCTGGAAGCACAGCAGCTTATTCCAAACGTGACGACTGCTATCGTCAAACAGGCCATTTCACGTTCTGCAGCCAAAACATTAACCCCTAAGAAAGCAGAACAATTACTTCAAGAAAAAACAGCCGCAGCTATTCAGCACAAACACCTTGTTAAACCTTTAATTCCACCTAAACACCCAACCTTACGAATAGAATTTGCAAATTATGGTCAAGCAGAGTGGGCGCATTTAATGCCGGGCACAGAAATTGAACCTGGAACGACGACCGTTCGGTTTCAAGCAAAAGATATTTTAGAAGCTTATCAGGCCATGCTTGTTATGACTGAATTAGCTACGCGCACAACATTCTGTTAGAAGGTGGGATAAAAGTGAAAAGTTATATTTTAAAGCGATTTTTATCCATGCTTGTTACGCTGTGGGTAATTGTGACCTTAACCTTCTTTTTAATGCATTCGATTCCTGGATCTCCATTTAATGAAGAACGAGCGACAAGCGATGCAGTTCAAAAAAACCTGGAATCATTTTATCACTTAGATGAGCCGCTGGTTGTGCAATATGTTCTTTATTTGAAATCCATTGTTACCTTTGACTTTGGTCCTTCTATTAAACAGCCGTCTCAAACGGTTAACGACCTTTTAGGAAGAGGGTTTCCCGTGTCATTTGAACTTGGAATGGTGACGTTAATTCTTGCGGTGATTTCCGGTATTACACTAGGCATTATCGCTGCTCTTAGAAGAAACGGAATAATTGATTACATTGCGATGAGCATAGCAGTTATCGGATTGTCGGTTCCAAATTTTGTTATGGCCACCTTGTTAATTCAACAGCTTTCTGTCAATTTAAAAATTTTACCCGCTGCTACGTGGACGAGCCCTTTACATATGATTCTTCCGACTCTAGCTCTTGCCACAGGTCCTATGGCTATTATTGCACGTTTGACTCGCTCAAGCATGATAGAAGTACTGACTCAAGATTATATTCGAACAGCGCGTGCAAAAGGGCTTTCGCCAATGAAAATTGTATTTAAACACGCGCTTAGAAATGCTTTAATGCCTGTTATAACAGTTCTTGGAACGATTGCAGCCAGCGTATTAACTGGCACATTTGTTATTGAACAAGTCTTTGCTATTCCTGGCATGGGGAAATATTTTGTGGACAGTATTAATACGAGAGACTACCCCGTAATTATGGGCACTACGGTCTTTTACAGTTCGATTCTCATCATTATGCTTTTTTTAGTAGACATTGCTTACGGAATACTTGATCCACGAATCAAACTGTATAAGAAGGAGGGATAACGTGCTGGAAAAACAGGAGTATAAGCAAATTCCTGATGAGTGGTTTACGCCAAAGAAAAAAAAGAAATCTGAAGCCGAAGCAGTTGTAAGGCCGAGTCTTTCTTATTGGCATGATGCATGGCGCAGGCTTGTAAAAAACAAGTTGGCCATGCTGGGTCTCTTTTTTTTAGTCATCCTCGTTGTGATGGCTATATTCGGTCCTATGTTTTCACCCTACAGCGTAACGAAAGCCTCTTTTACAGAGCAAAACCTTCCTCCTTCAGCTAGTCATTGGTTTGGAACGGATGACTTAGGCAGAGATATGTACACTCGGACATGGTACGGGGCTAGAATCTCTTTATTTGTAGGGCTGATGGCAGCGCTTATTGATTTTATCATCGGTGTCATTTACGGGGGCTTCTCAGGCTATAAAGGAGGAAAAACAGATAATGTCATGATGCGCGTAATTGAAATTTTATACGGTCTTCCTTATTTATTAGTGGTAATTTTACTAATGGTAGTCATGGGACCCGGGCTTTCTACGATTATTGTGGCACTTTCCGTTACAGGTTGGATCGGGATGGCGAGAATTGTACGGGGGCAAGTATTGCAAATAAAAAACTATGAATACGTGCTTGCATCCAAAACGTTTGGAACAAAAACAAGCCGTATCATTAAGCGAAACCTGCTTCCAAATACGATGGGACCGATTATCGTTCAAATGACACTAACCGTACCAACTGCCATTTTTGCTGAAGCTTTTTTAAGCTTTTTAGGGCTGGGTGTACAGGCTCCTTATGCGAGCTGGGGAGTAATGGCAAACGATGGTTTATCAACGATTCTATCAGGCTATTGGTGGCGTTTGTTTTTTCCCGCGTTTTTTATTTCTCTTACCATGTTTGCTTTTAATGTCCTTGGAGACGGACTGCAAGATGCACTTGATCCGAAATTAAGGAGGTAAGCAAATGGAAAAAATAATCCGAATCAAAAACTTACACGTACAGTTTTCAACTTACGGAGGGCAAGTTCAAGCTGTAAGAGGCGTTAGTTTTGATTTACATAAAGGAGAAACCCTAGCGATTGTAGGAGAGTCAGGTTGCGGAAAAAGCGTAACATCTCAAAGTATCATGAGGTTAATTCCAACACCTCCGGGCAGGATCACAAGCGGCTCTATTTTATTTAAAGACCAGGATTTAACAAAACTATCAGAAAAGAAAATGCGAGACATTCGAGGCGCTGATATTTCGATGATTTTTCAGGATCCTATGACTGCGCTTAATCCAACTCTTCGCGTAGGTGAGCAAATTGCAGAAAATATTATGCAACATGAAAACATTTCAAAAGAAAAAGCCAAAGAAAAAGCATTTGAAATGCTGGAGCTAGTCGGAATTCCAAATCCTAAAGAACGCCTAAAGCAATATCCTCATGAATTTAGCGGGGGAATGAGACAGCGTATTGTCATTGCAATGGCCCTTGTATGCAACCCCGAAGTGCTAATTGCTGATGAACCTACCACAGCCCTTGACGTCACGATACAGGCGCAGATTTTAGAATTATTTAAGGATATTCAGCAGAAAACGGATGTCTCCATTGTTTTAATTACCCATGATTTAGGTGTAGTTGCTCAGGTAGCTGACCGTGTTGCCGTAATGTATGCAGGAAAGATTGTAGAAATTGGAACAAGAAGAGACATCTTTTATACGCCGCAGCATCCGTATACAAAAGGATTGCTGCGTTCAGTTCCTCGGTTAGATCTATACGAAAGTGAGCTTGTGCCTATTGCAGGCTCACCTCCCGATTTATTTGCACCTCCATCTGGATGTTCGTTCGCACCTCGCTGTCCTTACGTAATGGAAGTGTGTGATCGCATGTATCCTACGTCGACAAAGCTGAAAGAAAGTCACCAAGTGCACTGCTGGCTTCAAGATGAGAGAGCCCAAAAATTTGTAACAACTATAAGCTAGATTTATAGATGAATAGCGAACTTATGAAAGAGGGGAAAATGATGAAAAAAATAGGGTCTTTACTAATGATGTGTGTACTTATATTTGCACTTGCTGCCTGTACGGCCACAAAAGATTCAGGCGCGGAGCCAGAAAAGAAAAGCAGTACAGCAAAAGAAGACGGTAAGGTCCTTTATATGAATAATGGCGCAGAACCTACGTCTTTTGATCCGCCTATTGGGTTTGATTCATATTCATGGAATATGCTTAATAACTTAATGGAGGGGCTGACTCGTTTAGGAAAAAGCGATGAGCCTGAAGGAGCAATGGCCGAGAAATGGGATATTTCTGACGATAAAAAAGTCTATACATTTCATTTGCGAAAAGATGCTAAATGGTCAAATGGAGATGACGTAAAAGCAAGTGATTTTGTGTTTGCATGGAAGAGGCTGTTAGATCCTAAGACTGGTTCTCCAGCGGCGTTTTTAGGCTATTTCATTCAAGGTGGAGAAGAATTTAATACGGGTAAAGGCAGTGCTGATCAAGTAGGAGTCAAAGCGCTAGATGACAAAACTTTTGAAGTTACGCTTAAAAGTTCGCAAGCCTATTTCTTAAGCGTAGTTTCCAATCCAGCGTTTTTTCCAATTAATGAAAAAGTAGCAACAAAAAATCCGAAATGGTTTGCAGAAGCAGATTCGTTTGTTGCTAATGGTCCTTTCAAATTAACTCAATGGAAGCATAACAGTAATCTAGTAATGGAAAGAAACGATCAGTACTGGGATGCTAAAAATGTAAAGCTCGATAAGGTAAAATGGGCAATTGTTGAAAATACAAACACAGAATACCAAATGTATCAAAATGGAGAACTAGATGTTTCTGAAATTCCATCGGATTTAAGTGAAAAGCTGTTGAAAGATGGAGATGTTCATATCGAAGACCAAGCGGGAACTTACTTCTATCGCTTTAACTTAGATAAAGAGCCCTTTCAAAACAAAAATATCCGTAAAGCATTCGCAATGGCTGTAGATCAAGATCAAATTGTTAATTTTGTTACAAAAAATAAAGAAAAACCAGCTCGCGGGTTTGTATCATACGGATTTAAAGATGCAGATGGAAAGGATTTCCGTAAAACAGGCGGCGACTTACTAAAAACAGATGGCAAAGAAGCAAAAGCACTTCTGAAAAAAGGAATGAAAGAAGAAGGATATAAAAAGCTGCCAGCTATTACGCTAACATACAGTACAGACGATACACATAAAAAAATAGCAGAAGCACTTCAGCAAATGTTCAAAGAAAATCTAGGTGTAGATGTGAAGCTTGCCAATATGGAATGGAATGTTTTCCAAGAAGAACAAAAAGCGTTAAAGTTTCAGCTGTCACGAAGTTCGTTTTTAGCTGATTATGCAGATCCAATCAACTTTTTAGAGAGCTTCCAGACGGGTCATTCAATGAACCGTACAGCTTGGAGCAATAAAGAATATGATAAGTTAATTAAACAAGCTATGAATGAAACTGATAATAAAAAACGTTTTGAGCTTATGTATAAAGTAGAAGGTATTTTATTTGATGAGATGCCGATCATTCCTATTCATTTCTACAACTATGTGTTTTTAATAAAAGATAACGTATCTGGAATTGTTCGTCATCCTGTTGGCTATTTAGATTTGAAGTGGGCAGATAAACAGTAAAGTGGAACTTTTCGTCAGAGGGGATTTCAATTCCCTTCTGACCCAAGTTTCACTTTCTTCATTTCTTTACACAAAAGGAGTGTAGCAAATGATCAAACCAAAACGATTAAAAAAAGGTGATACAGTAGCTGTTATTGCACCTGCTAGTCCGCCTAATCAGCACAATCTAAAAAAAGGACTAGAATATTTGAAGGAAATAGGATTAAACGTAGTAACGGGTGCGCATTTATATAAAAAAAACGGGTACTTGGCAGGGACTGATGAACAGCGAGCAGCCGATATACATGCGATGTTTGCCAATAAGGAAGTAAAGGCAATTATCTGTGCATGCGGAGGGTACGGGACTGCTAGGCTTGCCTCGCAATTAAACTACAATTTAATTAAGCAAAACCCAAAGATTTTTTGGGGATATAGCGATATTACGTTTTTACATACCGCTATTCATCAGCGCACAGGTTTGGTTACCTTTCACGGGCCAATGCTTTCGTCGGATATCGGAAAAGAAGATGTTCATATAGAGACGAAGCAAGCTTTTTATCAATTATTTTCTCACCGTTCTTTTTACTATACGGATCAAATTAGCCCGCTCGACACTATTTGTGAAGGAGAAGCAACTGGTCAGCTGATAGGAGGAAATCTGACTTTGCTCGTGAGCACGCTTGGCACTCCATTTGAACTAGATACGAAAAATAAAATTTTATTTATTGAAGATATTGACGAAGAGCCGTATGAAATTGACCGCATGATGACACAGCTGTATATGGCCAATAAACTGCAGGATGCAGCGGGAATTCTTATCGGAGATTTCCATAACTGCTATCCTAAAAAACGTACAGAGTCGCTTTCACTAGAAGAGGCATTAACAAGTTACCTGACTTCTTTAAAAAAGCCTGTTATGAGAGGGTTTCGCATCGGGCATTGCTCGCCTCAAACAGCTGTGGGAATTGGAAGTTATGCCACGATGTCGACTTATGAACAAATGGTGGAATTTGAATCCGGTATTACATTACCAAAAGATAAAGTCGAACGCTGAAGGTTAAACCTGCAGGGAGGAGAAATAAGTGATGGATAAAAAAACGTATTACGTTTGTGTGGCTGTGGCGACTGTGTGGACTTCCTGTGACTCTTGCAGAGAAATAGATGACAATGCAACAAGTGTCCCAGTACAACTAGATAAATGGCTGGAGCAATTAACGTATACACGTCGGTTGGAGCTTTGTGAGAAAAATTTAGTTCAAACGCAGCTGTTACTAGGAGAAGAAGTATATGTAACGGAACTGAAAGGTAAATGGGCAAAAATCGTTATTCCTTCTCAGTTTTCTTCTAAAGATGAAAGAGGATATCCCGGGTGGGTTCCTTTCCACCAACTGATTTCCCAAGCTGAATATTCTCCATTAAATAAACCAACGGCAGTGGTATCAGCAGCGATTGCGACACTGCAGCTAGCGGAAGAAGCCTTGCAAATTAGTTATCAAACGCAGCTGCCTCTTTTAAAAGAAGATAAAGAATGGCTAGAGGTTCAAACACCGGTTGGCACTGGGAGAATAAAACGTCAAGATGCTGTTGTAATAGAGGATAGAAACCGTAAAACAACAAAAGGAACTGGAGATATGATTATTGCAGCAGGAGAACAGTTTTTGAATCTTCCATATTTATGGGGGGGTATGAGTGCTTGGGGATATGATTGTTCCGGGTTTGCCTATGCTACTCATAAAGCAAACGGCTATCTTATTCCAAGAGATGCCACCGATCAAGCAAGGAAAGGCAAAGAAGTAGGATTAGACTCTATTCAACCCGGAGATTTATTGTTTTTCGCTTATGAAAAAGGGAAGGGGTCTATCCACCATGTTGGTATTTGTTATGGCAGAGGAAAAATGCTTCATTCACCTAAAACGGGTAAAACCGTCGAACTGATTGAATTAAAAGGAACGCTTTATGAAGAAGAGCTGTGCGCAGCCCGGCGCTATTATTAGGAGGTGGCAGTTATGACAGCGAAGCATTTGTTAGAAGTAAAGCAGCTGAGCAAATATTTTTCAATTACGAACAAGCAGGTTTTGAAAGCAGTAGACGGCGTGTCTTTTTATATTTCAAAAGGAGAAACCTTTGGACTTGTTGGTGAATCCGGCTGCGGAAAATCCACTGCCGGGCGAACAATCATTGGATTGTATAACCGTACATCAGGAGAGGTGCTTTATAAAGGGAAAAACGTGCATGAGCTATCAGAGAAAGAGAAATTTGCTTTTCATCGTAATATGCAAATGATTTTTCAAGATCCATATGCTTCACTGAATCCTCGTTCTACCGTAAAGGAGATTATCTCAGAACCAATGGAGGTTCACGGACTTTATTCCAATAAAAAAGAAATGCTGAACCGGGTGTATGAGCTGCTAGAAGATGTGGGGCTAAATCGTGATCATGCCAACCGCTATCCTCATGAGTTCAGCGGCGGGCAGCGCCAGCGCATAGGGATTGCGAGAGCTTTAGCGTTAAATCCAGAATGCATTATTGCAGACGAACCTATTTCTGCTTTAGATGTATCTGTACAGGCTCAAGTAGTTAATTTATTAAAAAAACTCCAAAAAGAAAAAGGGTTAACTTATTTATTTATTGCACATGACTTGTCGATGGTAAAGCATATAAGCAATCGTATTGGAGTTATGTATTTAGGGCATTTAGTAGAATTAACAACAAGTTCGGAGCTGTATCAAAAACCGCTTCACCCATACACTCAAGCTCTACTGTCAGCTATTCCTATTCCTGATCCTGACGTTGAGGATAATCGGAAGCGGATTGTTCTTAAAGGAGAATTGCCAAGCCCCATTAACCCTCCCTCTGGCTGCGTATTTAATACACGCTGTCCTCTTGCAGTAGCAGCCTGTAAGACTCAAAAACCAGAGTGGCAGGAAGTTGAAGAAAATCATTTTGTGGCCTGTCACTTATACAATCAAAAGATAATGAGTACCAACTATATTGAAACAGCTGCGACAAAATGATGGAAAAAGCAAGAGTGAAAATAGAAGATGCAGTTACGAAATGGAAACGGAGTAATAATGGACTTATACGGATTCATATTGAAGGGAAAGAATCCATACAGATTAATTCTTTTATCCAACAACGAGCAGCAAGTACAATCAAGCTGCTGCTTGCAATAGAGGCGTTTCGTCAAATTGATGAGGGCATCTTGGCTTTAACATCTGTCATTCAAAGAATGGAAAAAAATACGGTTGGCGGAGCAGGTGTACTTAGAGCTCTTCCGCGGTTAACACATATTAAAGTGGAAGAGCTGCTTACCCTTATGATAATGGTTTCTGACAACACAGCTACAAATGAGCTCATTTCTTTAGTAGGATTTGAAAAAATTAACGAATGTGCTAAAAATCTAGGATTAAAGAAAACCGTTTTAAACCGCTATATGATGGACGAAACAGCTGTTAAACAAGGGATTGATAATTATACGTGTGCCTCTGACGTAGTAAAGTGCCTAAAGGAAATATGTGAAGGAAACTTTTTGCGAAAATCTAGTTGCGAAAAAATAATGAGAATGCTAGAAATGCAGCAGTTTCGGCATAAGCTTCCAGCACGTATAGGATCAGCGTTTCAAGCTGCGAATAAGACTGGAGAACTACAGGGAGCGGAACATGATAGTGCTATTCTCATGCGAGGTAACGAAACGTATTATGCCGTTGTTTTGATAGATGGACTAAGTCACAATGAACAGGGAAGGAGATTGATTACTGATATTGGATACCTTCTGTCATCTAACATCTAAAAATCTTTTGACCATTTCAATAAGCGGGGGTAGTTTGGTCTCTTTTTATTTAATGTCTTCCATCAAAGAAAAACTCACGTGTACTAATAATAAATGCTTGTCTTCTCAGATTTTGGCGAGACCGTTGTTTGCAGTGCTGGATTTGTGCTAGTAATAGATAAACATGTTCTTTTTCATAAAATTTTATGAAAAAATAATGATAAATCATTCATCCTATACCAACTTATTCATATTTTTTATATAATAGAATAATAGTATATATTTTAAACGAATAGTGAATGTCTATGCCAATTAGCAAGGAGCATGAAATTATTCGATTCATAAATGGTGGTGTATGTATGGCAAACGAACATGTAATGATAGATATTATAAAAGCATTTAAACGCAATTCAACTGAATCCATTGCCATGGATTTAATTAAGGAAGTGCGAGGGACATTTAGTCCTTTACCTAAATATATAGCGGATTTAATTGATGAGCTGAGAAAATTAAATTTAAAAGACGAAGTGATCAGTGTAATCTTGTATCAATCTGTATATGTGGCGGATCATCAATTTAATATTAAAGATACCATTACCAATCGTCAGTTTGTAAAAGATACGATTGAAATGGGCAGAAGATGGGTGCATCAGTACGGCCGAATTGAAACAGTAGAAGAAGCAATTCATATTGCAGAGCAAGTGTCTACAAAAGAGGACTTGCCTCATCATTTGCAAACAGCAACAATTGACGAAAAAATTACGCTTGAGGTGCAGCTTGATCATCAAACATATGAAATGTTAAAAAATATAGCGGTTTATTATGATCATCATTCCTATGAACAGTCAATGACTGTAGCAATTAATCGTTTATATACGCAGCTGCGCGATGCACAATCAAAAAATAGTTAAATGTCAAATCTCACATGTTCCGTGCACCATGTGAGATTTTTTAAGATGTGAAAGAGGCGCAGATGAAAATGTCTTGCTCCATCATTCATCAAAAGGAGGGAGAACATAGATGAGGGTATATTTATCTCCTCTTCAAGAAAAAGATGCTTCTAAAGTTTTTGCATATTGGTCGGATGAAGAGGTTACGAGATATATGAATATTGAGCCCTTTACGACGCTTTATCAAGCGGAAAGCATGATTGCACTTCTTCAAAGTTTGACGAAAGAAGGGAAAGCAACACGCTATGCTATTCGATTAAAGACTTCCGATGAGATTATTGGAACCTGCGGTCTAAACCGTATTGATTATGATAAAAAGCAAGCAGAGATTGGGTATGATTTAGGCAGACCTTTTTGGAAAAAAGGCCTCATGACAGAAGCGCTCTGCCTTTTGCTAGAAAAAGCTTTTGAAGAGTTTCATATACGGGAGATTGAAGCAAAAGTCGATCCTAATAATAAAGATTCAATTACGCTTTTAAAAAAATTCTCGTTTCAATTAAAAGAGGCGTATAAGTCAGATGATTGTACGTGTTTATACACCGTCAATAAAGAAAAAGTGAGCGCGATATTGTCAGGACGCTCAAAAAGTAAGAAGTAAATCCAACAGAAGTTCTTTTGAAATAGTAAATATTTTTAGGCCTTAACCGATAACAAAGAAAAGAACGAATTGAAGGAAGGTCATGAATGAATCATCATACACATTTACTAGAAGGGACGTACAATGAGTTACTCGTTACACTTTCTTTCCTTATCGCTATTACTGCGGCGTACGCTTCTTTTGGGTTAGCTAATCGTGTGAAAATTTCCCGGGCAAAATTTATTCAGTTTTGGTTAATCAGCGGGGCATTTACATTGGGAGTAGGCATTTGGTCCATGCATTTTATTGCCATGCTTGCTTTTCACTTGCCCGTAGATGTTTCATACAATTTATGGTTTGTTCTTCTCTCAATCTTGGGAGCGATAACAGGATGTTATATAGGCCTTTACCTCATTCACAAACAAAAGAAAAGCATGAAGGCACTCACCATTGCGGGGAGCTTTATGGGAGCTGGAATTGTTTTTATGCATTATTCCGGCATGATGGCAATGGAGCCCATTATGATTTCATATGATCCATTTGTCGTTTTTCTCTCTATTCTCATTGCTGTTGCTGCTTCTAATACAGCTTTGTGGCTTGGTTTTTACTCAAAGCTAAATGAAGGGAAGCTTACCGTTTTTGCTAAGCTTATTTGTTCTACTATTATGGGCATTGCTATTGCTGGTATGCACTATACGGGCATGCAGGCAGCTTCTTTTTCAGGAATGCGAATGCCTGAACAATCAAACGGTTTTGCTTTAAATCCACTATATTTATCCGCCGTTATTATTTTTTTTGTTGTCTGCCTATTTACGGCTGTGTTTTTAACCATTTTTATGGATCGACGCGTACAAAAACAAGAAGTTTTAAAATGGGCTTTTTTTGAATCTGCCCTGGATGCTATTTTGGTGATTGATGAAAAAAGACATGTTTTATCGCTCAATTATGCAGCAGAAACGCTTTTCTCTCTTAAAGCATCAGATGTAATCGGGAGTGATGTTGTTAAGCTGCTGCCCTTCTATAAATTTTCTTCTCTACAAGACGGACGGACTGAGCACTCCCTTTTGATAAGTAATAGAGAAGTTACGGTTGAGATAACGGTGATGGCGGTAGCGATTGAAGAGACGGTTGAGTATATGCTGTATATACGCAATATAACGCAAGAGCGTGAAGCGGAAAAAACGTTGATTGAAGCAAAAAATCGTTATGAAAACTTGTTTTACTCCTCTCCATTGGCAATTATGGTCCATCGAGAAGAAGAGGTCGTGTCCGTGAATGATGCTATGATTCAGCTTTTAGGAGTAACGGAAGACCAGCTCGTTGGGAAATCGTTATATGATTTCTTTTCATCTGAACAAGTTCCTGATATTAAAAAAGGATTGAAGGCAGTAAGAGATAGAAAAGATGAGCCAAGACCTCCATTAGCTCAGTTGAAAATGTTTAATGCGTTAGGTAAGGAACTCTTTTTAGAAGTAAAATCTACGCTCATTCAAATTAATGGAGAGACGCTTTTTCAGACAGTAACTAGAGATGTAACGGAGCAGAAAAAAGCTCAAGAATCGCTTCAATATATGGCTTTTCACGATATGCTAACAGATTTACCAAATCGAAGTATGTTTTCAAACATTGTAGAGAAATCCATTGATTCAGCAGCTGCTTCAGGAAAAAAGCTTCATTTCTTATTTTTAGACCTCGATCGTTTCAAACAGGTAAATGACACGCTTGGTCATCATGCTGGAGATCAGCTTATGCTTCAGGTGGTCGATCGAATGAAGAGCTGCCTAAGAAACCAAGATGTGCTTTCGCGTTTTGGAGGAGATGAGTTTTTAGTTTTACTGCATGATAGGACGGATGAAGAAGTGAGAAAAATCTGTCAATCATTAAATGACTGCTTATCCACTCCTTTTGTAGTGCTATCGAGAGATGTTTATTTAGGGGTAAGCATCGGAGTTAGTTTATTTCCTAAAGATGGAAAAACGCTTGAGGTGCTAGTTCGCCATGCTGATTTAGCGATGTACGAAGTCAAAAAACAAGGGCGTAATCATTATCTGTTTTATCAAAAAGAAATGCAGGTTCATACTACGCGACGAATGAGAATTGAAGATGGTTTACGAAAGGCTTTTGAGCTGGGCGAAATGGAGCTTCACTATCAGCCGAAAGTCAATATTCAAAGTGGCCATATTGTTGGAGTGGAGGCTTTGATCCGGTGGACTCACGCCGAGATGGGCGTTATTTCTCCCGCAGAATTTATTCCGATTGCTGAAGAAACAGGCGTTATTGTTACATTGACGAAATGGGTATTAAAAAAAGCGTGCCATCAAAATAAGTATTGGCAGCTGAAAGGACTTCCTCCCTTAAAAATGAGTGTGAACATATCAAGCGTGGATTTTGGTACAACTGATTTTGTTGATTATGTGTTAGATGTCTTGCGTGAAGTAGAGTTAGAATCACGATATTTAGAACTTGAAATTACGGAAAGTGTAACGATGAAGCATGTTGAGCAAACAATCGAAAAGCTACAAATTTTAAAAGATGCAGGAGTATTTATTTCGATTGATGATTTTGGCTCAGGATATTCCTCATTCAGCTATATTCAGAAGCTGCCTATTCATACGCTGAAAATTGACCGGTCTTTTATTAAAGATTTAGATCCTAATACAACGGAAGTATCGATTGTCAGAGCCATTATTACACTAGCCAAAAGTTTGCAGCTATCCGTCGTAGCAGAAGGTGTAGAAGAAGTTGAACAAGTAGAACTTCTTCATAAAGAAAAATGTGATGAAGTGCAGGGATACTATTTCTCCAAACCGATTTCAGCGCAGGAATTTTATGAGAAATTTCATAAAATCGAAGAAAAAATGGAATTTGTTCATTAATGTAAAAAGCCGTTCTTCTAAATAAGAACGGCTTTTTATTATTGGTTATTTCGATATACATAAGGGTCTTTTGGAGACTGCTCACGCTTTACTTTTGTTATTTTCACAACAGGGATGGTTTTTTTGAACGGCTGGTAATACATTGTACTAATTTTTCCTGTAACCGTTGCCCAGTCATCATTTTTAAAAGTAACATCATCTGGAAACTCAATAAGCATTCCAAACACCCCTGAATCTGCAATACAATGAATGATACCAAAGCGAAAGAGAAAATATTGATTCTTTTTTAATTCTTTCGTTTGATACATAAATCCTTTAAAAGAAATGGTTTTGTCAGTGAATTCACCAGGATATCGGTAAATAGTCTCCATTGCATTTAAAAATTCCTCGTCTTCTAAGTTGATATTTTCTCCTTTAGAAAACTTTTTAAGATCACGATGAATCATTTTGTCATAGGCTTCTTCTCCGTAAAAAGAACTTGTGTCAGGCTGTAAAAATTGATGAGAAGAATAAGGGTCCTTTTTGTCATAAATAGGAAAATGAAACCCTTTAGCTTCAACAATATTAGAATCAAGGGTTGCGACAGGTAAAAATAAGACCGTGAGTACTGGTAAAATATAAATTGGGTACCATACTCTTCGTTTCCATTTGCCATCTTGCTGATTATGGACGCATCCACAGCTACAATCATCATCATGTTTTTTAGGGCCTATCATGTAAAAGATTAATTCTGCAATGGTCAAGAACCAAAGGACAAAGATGGTGCAAAATGAAATCCAGGAATATTTCATATTGATATATTTTGAGATATCCCCAGTTGCATGAAGGTGCATGAAGATGAATGTAAACCCTATTAAAATTAAAATACGAATCATGCCAAATCCCTCCTTACTAATGAACAATTAAAATCGAAACAATAAGTACTAAAATGAAGACATACGCCAAAAGCGTAAAGACAAATTTAGTCTTAAACTGGCTTAGCATCATCAGCGTATTCTTGATATCAAACATTGGACCGAATACCAAGAATGAAACAATAGCACTATCTGTAAACGTACTGCGAAACGAGGAAGCGATAAACGCATCTGCAGAGGAACAAAGCGATAATACATAGGCAAGTCCCATCATTACCGCATTTGATGAAACATTTCCTTGTCCCAATGAAAGTAAAGTAGAGGTCTTCACGAACGTTTGCATGCCGGCGGCAATTAATCCACCAATAATTAAAAATTTCCCAACAGAAAAAAACTCATCAATAGTATGACGAATCGATTGTGAAACTTTCTCACTCATTTTCTTGGGGGAAGTATGCAAATGAACCTCACGTTTTGTCTGAGGTGCTTTGAATTGAACACTTAAAATAAGACCTACAAGTAAGGAAACAATAAAAGCTACTCCTGCCCGATAAAATACTATTTTCCAATCATTTCCGAAAGCTACAAAGGTAGAAAATAAAACAACAGGATTAATAATAGGGCCTGTTAACATAAAAGGAATGGCAGCATAAAGGGGAACCCCTTTTGCCATTAAGCGCCTAGTAATAGGAACAATTCCACATTCACAGGCTGGAAAAAGAGCTCCAATCACACTAGCTAATAGGACAGCACCTATTTTATTTTGAGGAATAACTCGAGCCATCATTTCATCCGTTACAAAAATTTGAATAATTCCTGAAATGATCACGCCTAATAATACAAAAGGAAGAGCTTCAATAAGAATACTAATAAATATAGTATTCATTTGTAATAGAGACGAATTCATTATTTTCACTCCAAAATTAAGTTTATCTAAAATGTATTAGTGCAATAAAGTTGTATTTGGTCAACTTATACATAGTGTATCGTAAAAAGGGAAGGGAATAAAGCTTTTTCAAAAAGAAGTGAAAGGATTTTTTTGTTATTTATTCAAAATATGTCCCGTATTATGAGAAAACTATTGACTCATCTTGAATTAACAGATAACATTGATGATAATGATTATCAGCGTCATCAAGAGTATATACATAGGAGGAAGCATTAAAATGAAGCAAGTTAAAAAGATTAGACTTCTCAGTATAGCTACTATTGTTGCTATTTTATTTGTTCTAGCAGGATGCGGGTCAAATCAAAATTCTTCAAAAGAAAATTCAGATAATAACCAAAAGGTGTCTGTTCAGCATGAGCTTGGAAAAACGAAAGTTCCTAAAAATCCTAAAAAAGTAGTTGTTCTTGAACTATCCTTTGTGGATGCTCTGCAAGGTTTAGGAATGAAGCCAATAGGGATTGCAGACGACAACAAAAAAGATATGATTAAAAAACTTGTAGGTGGAAAGATTGACTATACTTCAGTAGGAACACGTCAACAGCCGAATTTAGAAGTAATTAGTTCCCTGCAGCCGGACTTAATCATTGCCGATGTGCAGCGTCATAAAGCAATTTATAAAGAATTAAACAAAATTGCACCTACAATCGAATTAAAAAGTCGTGAATCTACATATGAAGAAAATATAGACTCATTTAAAACAATTGCAAAAGCAGTAGGAAAAGAAAAAAAAGCAGAGCAGCGATTAAATGAGCATGAAGAAACGATTTCAAAATTAAAAAATGAGTTAAAAGAAGAAAGTGGTCAGACAGTCTTACCAGCAGTTGTGAGAGATACTTCTTTCCAAGCGCATACGTCTTCTTCTTATGACGGAGAGTTTCTTGAAAAGCTAGGGTTGAAGAACGCTGTGCAGAACAAAGAAGCATATGCTGAAATGAATTTAGAACAGTTGTCAGACATTAATCCAGATATTTTAATCCTAGCAAATAATGAAGGCAAACTTGTAACGGATGAATGGAAAACAAATCCTCTTTGGGAAAATTTAAAAGCTGTTAAAAATGATAAAGTGTTTGTAGTAGACCGTGATTTATGGACAAGATTCCGAGGGGTAATTTCAGCTGAGGCAATTGGAAAAGATACGGTTAAGTTACTAAACAATAAGCAGCAGTAATATAACGGAATCTGACAAAGAGGCGAGAATAGTTATTCTATTCTTGCTTCTATTTGTTTAGAAAAGAAAACTGTAGAAAGTGTGTTGGAAATGACAAATCTTGTCCAAAAGCAAAAAATAAATAAATACATTGTGTTGGTAGCTAGTGTTTGCTTGTTAATCATCGGAATGATTTTACATGTCGCTGTGGGATCCTCTGCAGTTAGTTTTACAGAAGTAATTAAAGCAATTTTTGCTCCTGATGACTCTAAGCAGACAACGATCGTACAGACGCTCAGGTTGCCAAGAGCCGTGCTGGCAGCTCTTATTGGAGCCAGCTTGGCAGCTGCTGGAGCATTGATGCAAGCTATTACACGAAATTCGCTTGCTTCACCCCAAGTGTTTGGGGTAAATGCAGGTGCTTCATTAGCGATTGTAATAGCTTTTATTCTATTTCCTGATTTTACCTCTCAATCAACTGTTTATATTGCCTTTTTGGGAGCAGCTTTAGGAGGAATAACGGTTTATTTGTTCGCATCGGGCGGAAAGACAACTCATGTGAAACTAGCACTTGCCGGAATGGCCGTGCATTTATTTTTATCGTCGCTTACTCAAGGAGTGATTGTGTTAAATGAACAAGCTACGGACGTTTTGTATTGGCTTGTAGGTTCTATTAACGGGAAAGACTGGACTCATGTAAAAATTTTGTTACCTTGGTCATCTCTAGGTCTTCTTCTAGCTTTTGTATCATCTCGTTCTATATCGATTCTAGTGTTAGGAGAGAATATGGCAACAGGTTTAGGCGAAAAGGTAAAATGGATTCGCTTTTTTGCAGGTATACTAGTCATTATGCTTGCAGGTGCATCTGTTGCCGTTGCGGGGCCAATTGGGTTCGTAGGTCTCATTGTACCTCACATAGCTAGAAAATTAGTAGGAGGAGACTACCAGCGAATCCTGCCATTTTCAGCTCTATTAGGAGCCATTTTGCTTGTCTATGCCGATGTACTTTCTCGTTTCATTGCCTATCCTTTTGAGTCGCCAGTAGGGATTGTAACAGCTCTTATCGGAGCTCCTTTCTTTTTATATCTTGCTAGAAAAGGGAGGAATATTAAGCAATGAAAAGAAAACACCCTTATCAAATATTAAGTATCTTATTGCTATGTTTAATCATCACGGTTGTAATTAGCTTAGGAGTAGGAGCCGTTTATATTTCCCCTGCAGAAATCTTTCAGCAAATAGTAGGTAGTTCCCAAGGTAGTTCCTTTATTTTAACAAATTATCGCATTCCACGTACCCTCATTGCTATTGTGGTCGGTGCGGCTTTAGCGGTAGCAGGAGCTATTTTGCAAGGGATATTAAAAAACCCGCTTGCTTCTCCTGATGTTATCGGTGTAACAAAAGGAGCAGGGCTGTTCGCCGTTTTTATCTTAATTGTATTTCCAGCTGCTTCTATGCTTCTGCTGCCGCTTTCAGCTTTTTTAGGAGCATCGGTCATCGCCGTTATACTCATGGTGTTTTCTTATTCTCAAGGAGCTAAAACTCATACGCTGGCTTTAGTGGGTGTAGCTTTAGGAGCTATTTGCCAGGCTGGAATTCAGTATTTTATGATTAAGTTTCCAGATGACGTGAATACAACTCTTCTTTGGCTTACAGGAAGTTTATGGGGAAGAGGCTGGAGTGAGCTTTTGATGTTAATTCCTTGCGTCGTACTTGTTCCTTTTATTATTATATTTGCATCTAAGCTCGATATTTTAAACTTAGGAGATGAGATTGCAGTTGGCCTAGGAGAGCGAACAAAGTACGTTCGTTATACACTATTGAGTATGGCTGTGATATTAACCGGTTTATCTGTAGCTGTAGTTGGGTCAATTGGATTTATTGGTTTAATTGCTCCTCATATTAGTAGGAGGTTAGTAGGGAGTCGGTCGAAGTTCTTGTTACCAGTTTCAGCAGCAGTAGGTGCTTTATTCCTGATAATTGCTGACAGTCTCGGAAGAGGGGTTGTGCCGCCCATTGAGATTCCCGCTGGAATCGTAACATCCGTTATTGGTGCCCCTTATTTTCTATATTTACTGCGGCGTGAACAGAAAAAATAGGAGAAAGGAGGAAGAGTAATGACAAAGTTAACTGCGGAAAAACTTTCGCTATCATATGATTCAACTTCAGTTATTCGCGATATTGACCTTCACATTCCAGAAGGAAAGATAAGCATAATCATTGGATCAAATGGCTGCGGAAAATCAACAATCCTTCGTTCATTGGCGCGTTTATTAAAGCCGACAGAAGGAAATATTTATTTAAACGGAAAAGATATTCATCAACATTCATCAAAAGAAGTAGCAAAAAAACTGGCTATTTTGCCTCAAGCTCCTGAAGCTCCTGAAGATTTAACAGTAAAAGAGCTATGCTATTATGGTCGTCACCCTCATAAAGGCTTATTTGCTCGCTATTCTGCTGAAGATCATCAAATTGTAGAGGAGGCTTTACAGGCAACTAAACTGTCTAATTTAAGTCATCGCACACTGGATGCGCTCTCTGGAGGACAGCGTCAAAGGGCCTGGATTGCAATGGCATTAGCACAGGGTACGGAGCTTCTGCTTTTGGACGAGCCTACCACATATTTAGATTTAGCTCATCAGATTGAAGTGCTTGAACTTCTTCGTTTCTTAAACCAAAAGAGAAATTGTACAATTGTGATGGTCTTGCACGATTTAAACCAAGCAGCTCGCTATGCAGATCATTTAATCAGTATTTCAAACGGTCAGATTTACAAAGAAGGTTCTCCTGCTCAAGTATTTACAGAAGAAATGATAAGGGATGTGTTTAATTTATCATCAACTATCATTCAAAATCCGGTTGATGGTTCACCTCTATGTATACCAACTGGAATCATAAAATAAACTGCACTTAAAAAAACAGCGTACTATTTTCACATAGTACGCTGTTTTACATTTAAGGTCAGAGCTAACAGTTTATACAATACATAGATTCCAAGGTATGCACCGGTTAATAAAAAAGCTGAATTTAAAAAGATTGCATGAATGCTCGTCATAAAAACAGTATGATTTTTTAAGATACGATAGATAGAAGCAGCGGCTATATTTCCAAATACTAGCGCTGAAAGAAGGGCTAGCGTATTAAAAACTAGTTCTGCTCCTTTCCACTTTAGTGAGAAAAAAAGCATGATAATAGGAACAATAATACTTGCAGAAACCAACAGGAAAATCAATGGACCATCTCCAATACGTTATCTTATTACAGTTACATAGGATAATGTTTTTACTTATTTTTAGATAGTCTTCCCTTTTTATAGTCTGTTAAGCTTTTTTCTTCCCTTTTTTACTTATATAAAAAAGTAAAGTAATGGATAAAACCACTAAGATGATTTTTCCTTGCATAGATCCTTGTGAAATATGATAAACCGAATAAACTTCAATAAAAAGCGCTGGAATTTTTCCAAGTGCGCTAGCAGAAATGAATACCGCAAAGGAGCCTTTTCCTACAGCACTGAAGAATGTAATGAGGCCTGATGGAACAAAGGGAAGTAATCGCAAAGAAAGAATGAATATAAAACTCTCTTTCCCTTGTACGCGCAGCAGCTTTAGCCACTTGGAGTGAGAAGGTGTTTTGGTATGAACAAGTGTACGGAAACCTTTTCGGTACAGCCAAAAAGAGAGAGCTACACCTAAAACTTCTCCAATAAAAGAAAGTAAAAATCCATTCCAAAAACCAAATAATTTTACGTTTACGAACGTAAGGGGCGCGCTTGGAAATACGCCCGTAATGCTAATAAGGATGTTCAAGAGAACACTAATAAGCTCTGCTGCTTCTAAATGTTCAAGCAGAAATGTTTGAAGATAGTCAGTCATGGTTATACTCCCGTTTATGTTTTATATGTAGGGCTAATTTAAGCTCATTTTCTACTATTATATAATTTTTGGCATGAAATAAGCAGTCAGCAGTTTATAAAAAACGAAACAGGGTAACTACTTACTAATGAAAGACGATTTACTGATTTGAAGGGATGGACAACTCATGTTGAAATTTTTGCTTGTTATTGTGGTTGTATTATTAATTATTATGATTTTTAAACGCATTATCCGAAAATAAAAATGCTAACTAAGCAGCTCGTGAGACCTTTCTCACGAGCTCTTTTGCGGAGCTATTCGGCAGCTCAACAATACACTTTTTACTGTGATGAATATCACTGCAGCTAAAGAAATGAAGGGGTAAGATAGAAATGGGAGGGAGGTATATGGAGCTAATATTCTATCTCAGCACTTATTTATCAGGGGGAGCTATCGCATTATGGCTAATTAATGCAGCGTTTAATGGATTATTAAAATAACAGAGGGAGAGAAAATGAACGATTCTAAAGGTATATTTAACAATAAAGAAAGAAAGCTTGCTCGCTATTTGGAGACGTACACAACCGAGCAAATTTTAAACGAAGCAGGTATGTCTTCGTCTGCTGCGTTATATGAGTTGAAAAAAATAAGATTACCGCGGGCAGTTGCTAATACGATTGTTTATTACGTACTGGCAACCAATAATCAAAAGCTGGTTATGTACAAACTGCTCATGTTAGCGGGCGTTTGTAAAAAGCTTGGCATTCAAGATGCACAGGCAGCCCTCACTTTTATCAAAAAATATTACGTTTGTCATCAGCATTTACACTAAAAAGCACATCTGTCTGAGGGGGAAAAGAGATGAATATTGTCCCGTTTAAGCAGCGTTCATCTGCGGAAATTTATCAAGATAAAGAACAGCCGTTTCAATGTTTCATTGAGGGAGATCGATTTCAGTTAGATTTGTATATGACGTATTTATTTCATCGCTGTCATTCTAGCAGGTATAGATATAGCCGTGTTAACAGAAAGGGTAGGATGTAATGATAAGATACCGGTGGTAAGCGGCTTCATTTTCCTAATGGAATAATGAAGCCGTTTGTTGTGTTAGAAAGAATGATTTACTATGATGTAGTTAATGATAAAAGAAAAAAGGAAGGGAAGGAACGTAATGGATTTACATAATTGGGAATATTGGATTTCAAAGCTTGAGCTGCAGCCTCATCCAGAAGGAGGGTTTTATAAACAAACCTATCGTTCTAATGATGAAATTTCTGATAAAGAAGTGTCATCTCAGTTTGATGACAAACGATTTCTATATACGAGTATTTACTTTTTATTAAGGTCTCACGATGTATCGCATTTCCACCGGCTGCAATCAGATGAATTATGGTACTATCATGGGGGAAGTTCTTTAACCATTCATATTATCTACCGCGACGGAACCTATCAAGAAGTAAAACTAGGTACAAACTTAGAAAATGGAGAAGTTCCTCAATTTTTAGTTCCAAGAGATACCATTTTCGGTTCCTCTGTCGCAAATGAGAATACGTTTTCCCTGGTAGGGTGTATGGTCGCACCAGGCTTTGATTTCCGTGACTTTGAATTATTCACAAAACAGCAGCTGCTTGATGAATTCCCCGAGCATGTCGTGATCATCGACAAATTAGGGTACGATAAACTCCCAAATGATTAAAAAGCATGCATCTCGGTTTGATGCATGCTTTTTTCATTTGAACCATCCTTTTTCCTTAAAGCGAGTAATGGCTTCAATGCGATTCTTTACTTCGAGTTTGTCCAGAATGGTAGAAATATAGTTGCGCACTGTTCCGGTCTTAATAGATAGTTCGTCAGCAATTTCCTTTGTGTTTTTTCCATCAGCTACTAGAGCTAATACTTCTTTCTCTCTAGCAGTAAGAGGACTGGTAGATTCACTATATAAGTCATCCACTAATTCTGGAGCATAGAGGCGTCTGCCTGCCATCACGCTTCGAATTGAATTTGCGAGTTCTTCACTTGGACTATCTTTTAGCAAGTAGCCACTTACGCCTGCTTTCAAAGCTCTTTGAAAATAGCCGGAGCGAGCGAACGTTGTTAAAATGATGACTTTGCAGTTTAAATCTTTCAGTTCCTCTGCAGCTTCAAGCCCAGTTTTAAGTGGCATCTCGATGTCCATTACGCATATGTCTGGCTGGTGCTGCTTAGCAAGTGATACCGCTTGTTCCCCATTTGAAGCTTTTCCGACAACTTCCATGTCATCTTCTAAATTTAACAAAGAGCCTAAAGCTCCTAACATCATTTGCTGATCTTCGGCAATGACAATTCGAATCATAATTCTTCCTCCTTAATATGTTTGACGATGTTTGGAACTGTAATATGAATAATCGTCCCCCCTTGACTGGAGATATCAAGATGGCCGTTTACAAACTCCAACCGCTCTTTCATTCCTAAAAGTCCGTTTCCTTCCCAGCAGGTTTTTTTCGTATTAATACCCACTCCATTGTCTTCTACCGTTATGCCTACTTCTTTTGCAGACTGATGTAAAGTAATCGTGCAAACGGTGGCTTGACTATGTTTGACCACATTGGTTACGGCTTCTTTTAAGCACATGCTCAGAATATTTTCAATTAGCAAAGACACATTCTCTAATGAAATATCCTTTTCTCCTACAAACGTAATTTCGGCAGCTTCTAAAAGCTCTTGAACGCGTTTTAGTTCTTCGCTAAGGCGAATTCCACGCATTTGAGAAACCATTTTTCTCACTTCATTAAGAGCCGTGCGCGCTGTTTGCTGGACATCTTTTAATTCAGATTTTGCTTTTTCAGGATCTTTTGCAATAAGTTTTCTTGCTAAATCACTTTTTAGACCGATAAGAGACAGCTTTTGTCCTAGCGTATCGTGCAGGTCGCGAGCTATACGCTGGCGCTCTTCCTGTTTTACAAGCTCAGAAATACGTTTATTTGCATCTTCCAGCTGTTCTTCCAGCCGGTCTCGCTTCTTCCGGTTATAAATGCTAAATGGCAGTACAATTACACTAATGGAAATTACAAAAATGAAAGGCAGCTGTTTTAAAAAGATCTCTTCTTGCATAACAACGTTAAAGTTTACCGAAATAACGGTGCTGATCAAATGAACAGCATACAAAGTGAAGAAAGCGAGCCGTTTTTGGATATTTCCAATAAAATAAGCGATAAAAAAAGCGAAGTAAAAGGCAAAGTAAATATAATTAAAAATCGTTGTGAGTGCTAAGGAAATGACGATCAATAAAGCCGTCCATACGTAAACAGACTTGTCTGTTGAAACAAATGCAAAACGATAGAAAATAAAAAATAAGATGGTGAGTAAAGAGCCAAGAATAATGTGATTCATGGATGAAGACTGTAAGATAAAATAAAATGGTAAAATGGCAAATACCGTCCATATGTAAGGAGATAGCCCAGTGATTTTTTGGAAAAACGTATATTTTTTCATAAAGAACCTCATTTGTTTGTTAAAATACACTATTAGTTTACCACAAAGTAGAATGAAATAAGTTTAGGCGAATAGATAAAACAGTCAAGCTTTTGAAAGCTTGACTGTTTTATTAAAGTTCTGCTTTTGTTTGAGAAGAAATTCTGCTTGCTTTTGGTGCAGCTGAGCGTTTTTTTATTTCTTTAAAGCTCACAAACATTTTGTTTTCTTCATCCCATAAACGGAATCGAAGAGAGCGAAGGCTTGTTGCGAGTGTAATGGTTGGTACATTTTGAAGAGGCTGTGTGTGTTGATGAACAGCTTCAAGCTTATAGTTGGGCACTCTTGGGCTTAAATGATGTACGTGGTGAAACCCGATATTGCCTGTTAGCCATTGCAAAAGTTTTGGAAGCTTGTAAAATGAACTTCCTTCAACGGCTGCTTTTACATAATCCCAGTGCTCATCTTCTTCAAAATAAGAATCTTCAAACTGATGCTGTACATAAAACAGCCAAATTCCAATTGAACCTGAAATGAAGAAAATCGGTCCTTGGATTAATACAAACGCCTGCCAACCTACCAACCAGCAGGTCGCTGCTGCTAATGCAACAATCAATACATTTGTAAGATACGTGTTCATTCTCTCTTTTTTCTTCGCATTTTTTCGATTGAATCGGTTTGTAATCAAAAATACATATATAGGTCCCACGCCGAACATAACGAACGGGTTGCGATAGATACGGTAAGCGATTTTTTTCCAAATAGAAGCTTCTTTATATTCCGTTACGGTTAACACCCAAATGTCACCCGTACCTCTTTTATCTAAGTTGCTGCTTGTTGCATGGTGAATGGCATGGCTATGTCCCCATTGACTGTAAGGAAACATCGTTAACACACCGGTAATTGTTCCGAGAATTTTATTGTGTTGTCTACTCTTAAAGAAAGAGTAGTGACAACAGTCATGAAAAATAATGAATATTCTTACTAAAAACCCTGCTGCGATGACAGTTAGCGGAAATGCTAAAAAATAAGAAATTGAAAGGCTCTCATAAGCGAGAAACCATAGTGTGAAAAAAGGTAAAAAAGTATTAATCAATTGTCTTATGCTGTCTTTCATTACTGCTTTTTCAAAGGGTGCAACTTGTTTTCGTAAATTCTTTTGTTTTTGTATAGTCATATGAAATTCCTTTCATCACCGTATATTATCCTCAGTATAAAGGGATTTTTCTGACTATTTAAGACATACGTGTCATATAGAAACTATGACACTTGTCATATATACGTAGGGGGAAGCTGTAAAAAATGAAAAAAAGCGGTATTTAACAGTTTGCGGTTCTGATAAAATTATACAGTGAAGGCTTATTGTGACGGAGCATTTAAGAAAAAGGAGTTTGAAATGAATAAAAGAAATAGATGGGTATACCTGCTTCTAGCTATTGTTGTCATGGGAGCAGGCCTATTATCAAGAAAACTTACTGCGTATCTTCCTCACATCGTAAATATATATGCGGGAGATTCGTTATGGGCCTTAATGATTTTTGTCAGTGCGGGTTTTTTGTTTCCTACATGGAAGACAAAAATGATTGGTATGTTTGCTATAGTGTTTTGTTACTTCATTGAATTTACACAGCTGTATCACGCTCCTTGGATTGATGACATAAGAAAGACTGCGCTAGGAGGGCTCATTTTGGGGTATGGCTTCTTATGGAGCGATATACTAGCCTATTCGATTGGAGTCGCGGTAGGAATGAGCTGGGAGTATTATAGATATCGATTTAAAAGACCCGCCTAGCAAATACGTTTCAATGAATCTTAGAACTCAGCTGAGGATGGAATAAGCCGTAGGGTTATGAAGCAGGATGTATATACATAAAAATAAACTTATGCATAAAATTTTTTATTTAAAACCTATTATCTATTCGTTGAACGAGAGGAAGAGAGGGGATTATTTGAATTTAATAGCCTGGATGATTATTGCATGTGAAATCGCTTTTTGGATAGTCATCATTTTAGGATTAGCAACAAGGTATATGTTTAAAAAACAAAAGCTCAGTTTTTTTATTTTAGCTTTAACACCTGTTGTTGATTTTTTTCTTCTGATTGTGACGGGCGTAGACCTTTACGGAGGTGCTACAGCGACTTATGCTCACGCTATTGCAGCCGTGTATATTGGAATTTCGATCGCTTTTGGAAAAAGTATGATTCAATGGGCAGATGAACGCTTTCAATATTATGTGATGAAAAGTGCAGAAAAACCTCGTAAGCGCTATGGAAAAGAATATGCAAAGCATTATTTTAAATCATGGATACAGCATCTTCTTGCTTATGCTATTGGGGCAGCTCTTTTAGCGGCGATGATGTATATAGTACCAAATGGAAAAACTAACGTGCTGCAAAATGTAGTGGAAGTTTGGACAGTTATTGTAGGAATTGATTTCTTATTATCTCTTTCTAATTTCGTTTGGCCTAAAAAAGAAAAAGAGTCTGGTTATACTAACTCATAAAAAGGCATCGATGCTTGAAAAGCCAGTGAAAAAACCTCCCTGTAAGGAGGTTTTTTGTTTTACCATCCAGGGTATAGGTATATGAATGATGCTTGTCTGAGGTAGTTCAGTTTAGTTGCTTAAGCGGCTAAACTGCTTTTTGTGCAAATATATGTACATTTTATGTAGCATGCATGATAAGAATTCTGTGTATTCCATATACTACCTCATATGAAAGGTAGGCAAGTGATACAATACAGTTTGTTTTTAGGAGAGCTTTTATGAAAAAACGCCGGTTGGACTTTATTTTTTTATTTATTATTTTACTTTCAATTTATGCTTTCTTTTTTACCTCTATTGATATTCATTGGAAGTATGCCTTAGTTGGATTATATGGTGTCATCATTTTCATTTGTATGTATTCACTTATGCTTGAAAATCGAACGCCTGAAAGTACGTTGGTTTGGATGTATGTCCTCTTTTTCTTCCCTGTTGCAGGCTTTTTCTTTTATTTGTATTCAGGACAGCTCTATTTAAAGGGGCATATGTTCAAAAAAAAGCGTATGCATAACCGAGAGATGCTTAGAAAGATGGCAGATAAAGAAACGACGCCTGATCTATCAACGCTTCAATCTCATCAGCGTTACTTTGCTCAGTATCTTCAATGTGTATCTTTGACAAAGATGAATGTTCATACAAAAACCTACGTCCTTAAGAACGGGCAAGAAACGTTTAACGAAATCAAAAAGCATTTGCAGTCAGCCAAACATTTTATTCATATGGAATACTACATGTTTCACTCAGATTCGTTAGGAAAAGAAATCATTGATATTTTAATTAAAAAAGCAAGCGAAGGTGTAGAAGTGCGCTTTACGTTTGATACAATGGGAAGCTTTACATTATCGGGTTCAGATATTAAGCGAATGAAGAAAGCGAATGTTAAAGTGCATCCTTTCTTACCTATTAAGTATGGATTTTTTAATCAAAAATTTAACTTTCGAAACCACCGTAAAATAGTTGTAATTGACGGGGAAGTAGGTTTTGTAGGAGGACTAAATGTAGGAGATGAGTACTTAGGGAAAAATAAAAAAATCGGTTTTTGGCGAGATACCCACCTGATGTTAAGAGGTGAATCTGTTCAAACGCTGCACTCAATTTTTATGTTTGACTGGGAATACGTTTCTGGAGAATGCTTAATTCATAATGAAGCGTATACAAAACCTCATCGTGTTGAAGGAGAAGGGTTCGTTCAGGTAGTGGCGACGGGGCCAGATACGCAGGAAAATATGAGCGACTATTATTATACAATGATTACAAGCGCGACGAAGTCAATTTGGATTTCTACCCCCTATTTTGTTCCAAACGAAGCTATAAGAACTGCTCTTCGTATTGCGGCTAGAAAAGGTGTAGAAGTACGAATTATGGTGCCGGAAATTAATGATGGCTTTCTGACTCAATATGGAACAAGATCATATTTTGCCGAACTTCTTCGATGTGGAATTGAAGTATATTCGTATAGAAAAGGATTTTTGCATCAAAAAATTGTGATTATCGACGGAGATATGGCTTCGGTCGGTACCGCAAATATGGATATGAGAAGTTTTCATCTGAACTTTGAAGTGAATGCATTTTTAATTGAGGGAGAGACGATTCAAACGCTCATTAAAAATTACGAAGAAGATATGGAAGACAGTCATTTGATCAAACCAGTAGCATTTTACAAGCGAAGTTTAGTAGAACGTTCGAAAGAGTCATTTGCTCGCTTATTTTCAGGTGTTTTATAAAATAAAGTTTGTTTTCAAAAAGCAGGAGGAAACGTATGGGTGAATCTCCATTTGTTAAAAAAGATACGTTTGGTCGAAAGTTACATCGCTTAAAAGAACGCACTAAGCCGTTTGTCGTGCGTTTTTCACGGTTTGGTCATGTAGCTCAAGGTGTGGTCTATTTTGTCATCGGTATATTAGCGATTCAGACAGCTTTCGGATTAAAAGGCGATTTAGTTACTTCTCAAGGGGCCCTACACACAATTGCAAAGCAGCCGTTTGGATTTTTAATTTTAATCGTTTTGGCAGTAGGTTTAAGTGGATATGCGTTTTGGCAAATCATTTCTGCTATTTTTGACCCTCACCACGTTGGGCATGGTGTAAAAGGCGCTTTTACTCGTTTAGGCTATTTAGTTGTAGCCACGTTTTATATTAGTCTTTGTGTGAGTTCGGTAAAAATTTTGCTTCATGCTCACGTTCATACTTCAGGTAAGCATTATCAAACGGTATCAGCCAAGCTGTTATCTTATCCCTTTGGGCAAACCATCATTGCGCTTACAGGTATCGGCGTTATTATCTTTGGGATTGGACAAGTATATTGGGCTCTTTCAGGACGCTTCCTAAAAAAACTAAAGAAAAACGAAATGTCAAAAGAAGAGTGGCGATGGAGCGGGCATATTGGAAAAGCGGGTATTATTGCTCGAAGTATCGTCTTTGGGATTATTGGCTTCTTTCTTATTCGCACGGCTCTTCAAGCGGATCCAGACGAAACGAAAGGGTTAGATGGAGCCCTTGCTGAAGTAGCGCAGCGTCCTTTTGGGTCTGTACTGCTGGCTATCGTATCAATCGGGCTTATGGCATACGGAGTATATATGTTTGCAGAATCAAGGTATAAACGAATTGATCCTTAATAAAATTTAAAAGATGAAAAAGCTACTTTTTAGCCTTCTGCTCATATCATATAGCAGATAGATAGTGAACAGGAGGAGAGGCAGATGCCATCGGTAGTAGGAGCCGTAAATATCTCGAATGTATTGGTTTCATCTTCAGTGGAGTTTGGTGATTGTCTGGCTATTAAGCCAAAGAGTACAGCTTTTACAACAGTCGGTTCTGGTAGCGGGAACACAGGAAACTTTATGAATATTACAAGCAGTGCCAGTACCGCCAATACAATTGATATGGATATTAACGATCAAAATGTAGTGGGAAATGCATAAGAAACGAAAGCTTATCGTCATCGGACGGTAAGCTTTTTTATTTGAGTTTGACGTATACCCAAACGTTTCTTTACCACAATGTACCTCTAGGATTCTATCTTATAGGAGTAGTAAACTAGACAGGTGATGTCAAAAAGTGGGGAGGCGAGATTATCAAATGAAGAAAATATGTATGAGCCTACTTATTCTCTGTCTTTTCAGTGGAGGATTGGCCCCAATAAGTAAAGGAGACGCTGCTTCTTCAGTAGGCACTGTCAAAGGTGATAATGTAAATGTGTATCGTTCTCCATCTTTGCATTCTTCGATTGTTCAGACAGTGAAAAAAGGAGAAGAGTTTCCTGCTATTTCATCTGAAGCGGGAGATGCAGCTCAAGTTATCACCCATAAAGTAGTGCCAGGAAATACACTATGGCTACTAGCTAAACAATATGGTGTAACAGTCAGCGAGCTAATAAAACAAAATCAGCTAAAAACGACGGAGCTAACTCCGGGGCAAACGCTGAAAATACCACCAAAAGGCTTGTTACATAAAGTAGTATCAGGAGATACGCTTTGGAAAATCTCTGTAAAGTACGGTGTAAAAGCGACTGAATTAACAAAGTTAAATCAGCTATCATCAACAAATATTAAGCCTGGACAAATGCTTATTATTCCTGATTACTATGTACAAGTACAGCTTTTGGAAGGGAAAAAGGGCTGGATCAAAAAATCTGATTTAGCACAAAAGAAGCATCAGCCAGTAGTTATGGGCTGGAGCTTTAATGAAAAAACAGCAGGCTATGCAGAATCGATGAAACAAAAGAACTTAGACGTTGTTTCACCACGCTGGTTTACGCTAACGCGGAGTGACAAAGTTGTTTCATCTTCTATAAATCCATCGTATGTTCAAACGGCTCACAAAAACGGCAAAAAAGTCTGGCCGCTCATCGGTAACAATTTCGATGATGTGCTGACAAGTGACGTCCTAGGCAATAAAGCAAAGCGGCAAAAGCTTGTATCGTCAGTCGAAAGTTCGCTTGTGAAAACAAACAGTGACGGTATTAACGTTGACTTTGAAAATATTAATATCAAAAACAAACAAGATTTTGTTTTATTTATTAAAGAATTAAAAGCAGCGTTAAAGCCTCATGGTATGACCGTTTCAGTAGACGTAACACGAGAGAATAATGATCCGTTTTGGTCAGGAAGCTTTGATCGAAAACAGATTGGTCAAGTGGCAGATTACGTCATTATGATGGGTTATGAAGAACACTGGGGAGGAAGTCAGGTTCCAGGGTCTGTGGCTTCGCTGCCTTGGGTGAAAGAAGGAACAGAACTTCTTATGAAAGATGTACCTGCACACAAAATCCTGCTGGGAGTTCCTTTTTATACGCGAGAATGGAAAACGGATCTATCTACCAAAAAAGTTGTCACAAAAGACTTAACGATGAAAGAAGCCGAAGCAATTATCTCTTCTAAAAAGTTAACTAAAAAATGGGACAGCCAAGCCTCTCAGTACTATGTAGAATACACCGAAAATGGTACGAAGCATCAAATATGGCTCGAAGACAAAGCATCTATGCAGCGCCGGGTTAAATTAATTAATGACTATCATTTAGGCGGGGCGGCAGCTTGGTATATTGGTTCAGAAACATCAGATATATGGGAGTTATATAACTTCTAAATAAAAAACACACCTTATGCTTAATGTAGCTAGGTGTGTTTTTTATTTTCATCATATTGAAGCGCATACATCTATTTACAAACAAGATAAATTTTACAATATTTGTTTTTCTTGAGTTAATTTATAACTATATTCCAAAATGAGCCTATTTAACCTTTTTTTAGTTGAAAACGCTTAATGACTTTACGATAAAGATAATTTATAGTAAATTCAGTTTCTATACAATAAATTTACCAAATGAATAATTAAGTGATTTAATTATTAACTAAGTGAAAGGAATGGATGTTATGGGAAATGTATTAGTAATAGGCTTTCCAGGTGAAGGACATGTGAACCCTTCTTTAGGAATTGTAAAAGAATTAATGGCTCAAGGGGAGAAGGTCGTCTATTACGGCATTGAAGACTATGCTGAAAAAATCCGAAAAGCAGGAGCGGAATTTCGTGAATACGAAGATTTTCGTCCAAGTCTTGATATGAGCAACCGTATGACCAAAGAAGAGTCTTATGACCGCTATGAAATAATGAATTTGTTTTTAAATGAATCTGAAAATATTATTACTAAAATTATGAGTGAAACGAAACATGAAACATATGATTATGTACTTTATGATTATCACCTTTTAGCAGGTTCCGCTGTGGCCGACCTTCTTCAGCTTCCAAAGGTTTCTCTTTGTACGACGTTTGCGTTAAATAAGGAGTTAGCAACTTGTATGATGCCAAGTGGTCAAACAGAACCTGACCAATCTTCCTTTTATCCTCAATTCGAAAAATCATTAAATAAGTTCAACAGCCAATATAATACGGAGTTAAAAGACTCCATGGACATTATGTCAAATCCAGGGGATATTACGTTAATATTTACGTCAGAATTCTTTCAGCCGCACGTATCTGAATTTACGAGTGAGTACAAGTTTATTGGTCCTTCAATTGTTAAACGATTAGATATTGAAGATCCTTCTTACTTACAAAATGAAAATGAAAAAATTATTTTTGTTTCTATGGGAACTATTTTTAATCAGCAGCTAGAAATCTATAACTTATGTATAGAAGCATTAAAAGATTTTGAGGGTAAAGTTATTTTATCTATTGGTAAAAATACAAAACCTGAAGAATTAGCACACATTCCAGAAAACTTCGTTGTAAAACAATACGTACCGCAGCTAGAAATTTTAAAACGTGCGGATTTATTTATTACTCACGGCGGAATGAACAGCAGCAGTGAAGGATTATACTACGATACACCGCTTGTCGTTATTCCAATGGCAGTGGATCAATTTATGGTGGGCGATCGCGTGCAGGAGTTAGGAGCAGGCGTGAAATTAGATAAAAATAATGTATCTGCTGAGCTAATCAAAAATACAGTTAACGACGTTTTAACTACTCACACATATAAACAGCATGCACAACAAATCGGAGAATCACTTCGCTCAGCGGGAGGATACAAGCAAGGTGTGAAAGAAATTTTCAAGATGGTGCCTGTTAAAGCGTAATAGATGTAAGACAGCTAGATAACTAACAGAGAGGAGTAAATCATATGCAGACTATAAAAAAAGCAGTTATACCAGCAGCAGGGTTAGGTACTCGTTTTTTACCCGTTACAAAATCTATCCCAAAAGAAATGCTTCCAATTGTAAATAAGCCCGTCATTCAATTTATTGTGGAAGAAGCCTTAAAATCAGGCATCGAAGATATTTTAATTGTTACAGGAAACGGAAAACAAGCGATTGAAAATCATTTTGACCATAATATTCAATTAGAACACTTGCTTCATCAAAAAGGAAAGACCGAACTATTAGAGGAAATGGAGCATATCTCTGAACTAGCGAATATTCATTACGTTCGTCAAAAAGAAATGAAGGGCCTTGGCCATGCGATTGGCTGTGCTCGACAATTTATTGGAAACGAACCGTTTGCAGTTTTACTTGGAGATGACTTAACAGACCCAGATCAGCCTTGTTTAAAACAGCTGATTGACCAGTATACCCAAACGGGATCGTCGGTTATCGGCGTGCAGCGCGTAGAGGAAGAAGCCGTTCATCGTTACGGGATTATAGATCCAAAAGCAAATAAAAACCGATTATACGAAGTGAATGGTTTTGTAGAAAAACCATCAGTCGAAGAAGCTCCGTCTAATTTAGGAATTATTGGACGCTATGTATTTACACCTGACATTTTTGATTATCTTGAAACGCAGGAAGCTGGAAAAGGTGGGGAGATTCAGCTAACGGATGCTATTCAGCGTATGAATATAGACCGTTCTATTTATGCTTACGAATTCGAAGGCGAACGTTATGATGCAGGGGAAAAATTAGATTTTATTTTTACGACCCTTGCTTTTGCGTTAAAAGATGAAGAATTAAAAGCACCTCTTTTAACTAAATTCAAAGAGCTGATCAACAAGGAAGAACAAAAAGAAAAAATTGCTGTACACATTGGAAAATAATCTTCATTTACACACCTTTCTTCTACTGTTTCTTGAAGAAAGGTGCGTTTTTTTGCGAAAATGGAACGTTTGACAGCTGGATAGAACTGGATAGAAAGGGTTGAAATGAGTTTATGTCGAAAGCAGAAAATTCGTTTGTATCAGGCATAAAGATTGTATTTACAGACCGGGATTTTCGAACGATTTTTATTTCATTATTTATTATTGGGTTGTCTGTTGGCGGCTTTATGCCTTATTTAACGGTTTGGGCAACAAATACATTGCACGCCACTTCGTTTCAAGCAGGATTTTTATTTGTCCCAATGAGCATTCTTGGTTTAATCGTCTCGTTTTATTTGGCTTCTTTATCAGACAAATGGGGAAAACGAAAGCCATTTATTATTTGGGCCTTACTGATTGGAACCATTTCAAGAGTTCCCTTAGCGTTTACGCATTCTTATACAATAGCACTCATTTTACTTGCTATAGGAGGGTTTAATGCGTTTTCTTTTTTCTTTGCTCTGCTGAATGATTTTATTATTAAAAAGGAAGAAAGTAAATTGCAGGCAGGTACGATTACCGGTACTGTGCGAATGGCATTTTCACAAGGCTATATTTTTGGACCGATGCTCGGAGCTTTAATCATTGACCACGGAGGGTATACTCTTTTATTTTTACTATCAGGGTTGTTATCGCTGGCAACTTTAGTGTGGGTTCTTTTTGCGCTTAAAGAAGACAGTATGCCTCAACCTTCAGCACGTGCATCTTCAAAAGCGCCAGCTGGTATACCTTCTGTATTAATAGCTGTATTCGTAGCAGCTCTTTTCATTTTTGCGGGTGATTCCGGACGTTCTATGTATTTGCCGCTGTATATAACGGATACGTTAAAGCAATCCGTTTCGATTGTAGGAATTCTTTTTACCGTTACGTCTGTTTTTGAACTAATATTTATGCCGTTAGGAGGCTATTTTTCTGATAAAATCGGAGTCAAACGCTTCTTTGTTATCGGCATAGCTTGCCAAGTGCTTTATTTTGTTTTAACAAGCCTTCATTTACCGCTGAGTGGATTGATTGCGCTTCAAGTATTTTATGCTTTCATTCTATCCGCTACAATGGGAGTTGGCATGGTGTATGCTCAGTCACTGGCCCCGCGTCAAATTGGACTAGCCACGACGGCATATATGACAGCTATACAAACTTCAGCAGTTGTCAGCAGCTTAGCTATGGGGTCACTAGTTAGTGTGATTCCGTTGCCTTCTACTTTTTACATTTTAGCTGTTTTTGCGGTTATTTCAGGTGTAATGTTTCTATTGATGAAGCAAAAATCAGCTGAGGAAGTGAGCTGAAAAGTTAAGAAGAGGTTGAGATATTACCAAATTAATCTAATCTAAAGACAAACAAATAGTATGCATGAGCTGCACTGCTTGTGACACCGCAGTTGATTTCCGTGCAAGTCTTCGCCTTGCCCTCCAATCAACTGCTAGAAGGACCTAAAGAAATGACACATACGTTCACCATAACAAAAAACGAACCATTCATTAATGGTTCGTTTTTTTTACTTTCTCTAAAATACTTTTGCCCCAGCCTCTTTTTTATGAGGCTGTTTCTTGAATTTGTTCGCGGGGCTTTTTATTTAAAATTTTGCGGTAGCGGTAATTAACAAAAGCCGCCGCCGCCATACCTACTACTGAAAGCATCGCATCAAAGATAAAGATAATTGAAATATGTCCCGTTTTAGACATGAGCCCTGTTGCTAAAGGCAATAAAATTGCAGCTAATCCAGCAGCGGTCGCTACAATTCCTGTAACCGTTCCTTTTTTGTTCCAGAAAAGCTCGGTCATAACGGTAATCGCTAATTGAAAGACCCCAGCCGTAGAAAATCCCATGAAAAAAGCAGCTGCAATTGCAATAGCAGGTACTTTAACAAATAGAAGCGTAAGTACAGCGATAAGGGTAATCATCGGGTAAACGAGAATAACCGTTACAGGACGAAGCACTTTGCTTAATAATACGGCTAATACTAAAACAGAGATTAAAGCTCCGATGCTGTAGTAGCTTAAAAGGCGAACCGAGCTGCTTTCAGCCATACCTAATACTTGTTGACCATAAGTAGGAAGCCAAATTTGAGCCACTGTAAACAGAGCTGTAGAAGTAAATCCAATCACAATAAGAGCGATTCCTTCTTGTTTCATGTTAGGAGGAGAGATAAATTTATTCTCTTCTGTACTTTGCTGTTGAACTGTATTCTGTTCGCGTTTATGATTGGGAAAAGGCAGTTTGAACATAAAGATCATATTTAGTAAATAAATAAGAGCGGGAAGGAAAAAAGCATACCCATAAAACAAATCACGATCCGCAAAAAAGGCAATCATAAACGGCAGAAGCGCTGCTCCAGCTGATATAAATGCTTTTACAAGAACACTGGCTGAACCTGAAGATTTAGGAAAAACTTCAATCAAAGCAGGGTATGTTCCAGCGTCCATAGCAGAGTTTGCAATACCAGCAATAATGGCAAAGATAAAGGCTGTTTGATAATTTGGCGATAATGGAATGCCAATTAAGAAAATAGCCATCGTCAGAGACGAAACAATAATCAAAGGTTTTCGTCCGACTTTATCAGACAAGATGCCTGATAGAGAATATGAAAGCAATTTTCCAATTCCGATAGCAGAAATGATATAGCTGATTCCAGCACCGTCGGTATTTAATTGTTTTGTCAAAAATGACATATTTGATGCAAGCATGATATTGACCATGCCAAGTAGAAAATAGTTAATATACATACCTGAAGCTGACAGCATGTACTTATTTTTCATCGTTTACACATCCTTACGTAAAAAAGCTTATATGAAATGGATAAAAGTAATCACCCAGCCCTCCTTTTTTCATCGTTATTTATAAACCTACTTCCATGATGAGTTTATGAAGACATTACCTTTACCTTTTATCATTGGATTTATTCAGTTCTTTTTAGTATGCGACTAAATGCGTGCATCTAGTGCTTCAAATCAATATGAAATCTATTCTAACATGTTTTTAGCGCTTTAAACCAAAAAAGTGATATTTTATAAAAAAATCCTATCTTCTTTCGTGGCTTCACAAAAGAAACTCCACAAAAAATGTTCGCTTTAAAGCCAGGCTGCACAAGAAGTGCCTCTTAATGATGGTTATTAAAAATGAGAAAAGGGTATTTATAAACTAAGGAAAAAGAAATAAGGGAAGAAAGGTGGAAACAATGAAGCACAAAGTATTTTTTGATGCGGAATGTCCTTTATGTTACAACGTAAAAAAAATAATTAAGGCGCTGGACTGGACGAACCAAATCCAGTGGATTCCAGTTCAATACATTGAACGAACAGAGTATAGCTACTTAAAAGAAGAAGGAAGAGACTTATATGATCAAATTCATATGGTCACCAAAAAAGGGGAAGTATTAGCAGGATTTGAAACGGTCAGACGGCTTTTAGCTGTTTTGCCTCTTACATGTCCAATCGGCGTGCTTCTGCATTTACCATTAATGAAAAAAGCGTTTAGTCCGCTATACAAATGGATATCCACAAACAGGTACGACTGGTTTGGGCGCTACGATTCGCCGCGAACCACATAAACATATAAAAAGGACAAGCTTTTTAAAAGCTTGTCCCTTTTGTTTTGAAGACATTATAATTTATACATACTTTAATTTCTAAAAACGTATGTGACCGAGACGCGTAAATTCTAGAAAAGCAGCTATAGCTGAAAGGGAGAACTTTATATGAAAACAAAATGGACAGCTGAACGAATGCCTGATCTAACGGGGAAAACTGCCCTTATAACGGGAGGAAACAGCGGTATTGGATTTGAAGCTGCAAAGGCTCTAGCAGCTCGCGGAGCAGAAATCATTCTTGCTGTGCGTAATGAAGCAAAAGGGAAAGAAGCTAAGAAAAGAATTAAAGCAGATAACGGAAATGCTAAAGTGACTATTATGTCATTAGATCTTAGTGACTTGAGCTCTATTCGGCATTTTGCCAATCAATTTCTTCAACAATACTCGTCTTTGGATCTTCTCATTAATAATGCAGGCGTGATGGTGCCGCCTCACAGCAAAACGAAAGACGGATTTGAACTGCAGTTTGGCTGTAATCATTTAGGACATTTTGCACTTACGGGCTTGCTGCTTCCTTTACTAACGGCCACTCCACATTCACGTGTCGTAACGGTAAGCAGTATAGCCGCTAATTCTGGAGAAATCTATTTTGATAATCTCGACGGAGAAAAAGGCTATAGTCCAATGAAGTTCTATAGACAAAGCAAACTCGCCAACCTATTGTTTGCCAAAGAATTGCAAACTCGCTTAGAAGCAGCCGGATCAACGACAATTAGTGCCGCTGTACATCCGGGTATTTCAAATACAAACCTATTATCACGCGGTTCAGGCAAAGAACCAAACGGCTTGTTGAAATTTTTAGTCAAGCTATTTAGTCAATCTGCAGAAATGGGCGCGCTGCC
Source organism: Priestia sp. USM5 (assembly GCF_058323215.1). NCBI lineage: Bacteria > Bacillati > Bacillota > Bacilli > Caryophanales > Bacillaceae > Priestia > Priestia sp. USM5. The sequence goes on along the minus strand of NZ_JBSGKN010000001.1, from coordinate 3,115,845 downwards.
TACTCTTTATGCAGCCACTGAATCAATAGAAGGCGGTACATATATTGGGCCAGACGGAAAAGATGCTAAAAAAGGATATCCTGTAAAAGATATGATGGGAGATGTTTTATTTAAACCGGACGTAGCGGAAAAACTATGGAGCGTATCTGAGGACTTAACAGGTGTTGAGTACTCGTTTCGTGCTTAAGATAAAAAACAGTTCTGTAAGTGCGGAGCTGTTTTTTTGTTGCTCAAAAACTATAGATCAGCGGGTTAAATAAAAAAAAGAATGTTGGATAGCATAATGGTAAGTAAACGTACAATGAGTATGTTCTCTTTTGAGCGATAAAAGCACTCAACAAAGCTCAAGAAGCGGAGGAAAGTAACAGTGCCTGACAAACCTAGTATTACCTCAAGTGAAATTGGAACGCTGTGGATGACATATCAGCAGAAAACGTTAATCATTTGCTTGTTGGATTATATGATTGAACATGCAGACGATGAAGATGCTAAAACAATTATGACAGATTTGCGTGAGCAGCTTATTATATACATACGAAAGATAAAAACAATATTTGAAAAAGAAGGAGCCGTAGTGCCAACCGGGCTTTCATCTCAAGACGTAAACATACAGGCTCCAAAACTATTTACTAATGGATTTGATATTATGTTTCTTCGTGTTATTAAAGAAATTAGTATGGGGATGTATACATTAAGTTTAGGTAAGGCCTACAGAGAAGATGTGGTGAAATTTTATCAAGATTTAACAAAGATTACGCAACATTGTTATGATTCCTGTACGCAGTATTTACTGAAAAAAGGGATTTTATCACGTCCACCCTATATTCCGATGCCAACCACTGTTGAGTTTGTTTCTGACAGAAAATATTTGAGCGGCTTAAATGTATTTGCGGATAAAAGAGTATTAAATACGATGGAGCTAGCTCAGCTTTATCATGGGGTCGAAACAAACATTGTGGGGATGAAGTTAATGAAGGCTTTTTCTCAAACGGCTAAAGATACCGAAGTCAAAAAGCATTTTTTGAAAGGAAAAGAGCTCAGTAAAAAGATTATTACGCGTCTAGAAGAAATAATTATACAAGACGATATTTCACCTTCTGTTGCCTCAACAGGAAGCATCACGACTTCTGAAACGCCTGCTTTTTCTGATCGTTTGATGCTGACATGCGATATTTTACTAAGTAATTTTAGTATTGGAAGTCAGGCATTTGGAGCAGCATTTAGTTTTCGAAGAGATATTGTGGCTAAAATGATGCTGATAGGAGAAGATGCGTTTCAATATGCAAGCGAAGCGACGGAAATTATGATTAAAAAAGGCTGGCTTGAAGTTCCACCAAGTATTGATTAGCTAATATGAAAATACGTATTTACATGATGATCTTTTAAAAGCAATGAATTTAAAATAAGTGAGGTAAAAACACGGTGCTGATTCAATACACTTAGTATGTAAATCAACACCGTGTTTTTTGCTTTGTTTGAGCAAGTTATGATGGAAATTATTCAAAGGTATGCTACGATAAGAATTATCTTGAATTGAAGAGGTGTCACGATGAAAATAGAAGTTTGGTCAGATTTTGTCTGTCCTTTTTGTTATATTGGAAAGCGTCGATTAGAGCAAGCGCTTCAGCAGTTTGCACACAAAGATGACGTGCAGGTTGAATTTAAAAGCTTTGAGCTAGATCCAAATGCTTCAGTTAATACTGGTAAAACGATTAATGAAGCTCTTGCTGCTAAATATGGAATGACCATTGAACAAGCGAAGCAAGCAAATGAAGGGATCGGACAGCAGGCAGCTGGTGTAGGATTATCCTTTAATTTTGACGACATGAAGCCAACTAATACATTTGACGCTCATCGTTTAGCAAAATTTGCAAAAGCTCAAGGAAAAGAAGCAGCTATTACAGAAAAACTCTTATATGCATATTTTACTGAATCAAAACATCTAGGTGAAGAAGAGACGCTGATTGCTCTTGCTGAAGATACAGGTCTTGATCGAGAAGAAGCACGTCAAATTCTTGCAGATAAAAACGCATATGCAAATGAAGTGCGCAGTGATGAAGCAACGGCTCAGCAATATGGCATTAGCGGCGTTCCGTATTTTGTTATTAATCAAAAATATGCGATTTCAGGTGCACAGCCAGTCGAAACATTTGTAGGAGCTCTCCAACAAGTATGGGAAGAAGAAAATCCGACTCCCGCTTTGAAGAGTTTGTCTCCAGAAGGCGCAGATGATGCCTTTTGTGCAGATGGTCAATGTGCTGTGCCTGATCCTTCTAAAGACCAACAATAAAAGAAAGCAGAGGCGGAAAATTCCGGCTCTGCTTTTTGTTTATTTGTGAAAACTTTATCCGAAATACAAACGTGCGTTCTGTTTTTGTGTTATAATAGACTTAGAAGCAACAAACCTCGATGAGTGAACTCCAAAAATAAGCGATTAAAAGTGATCCCACCATGAACTAGCTTCCATTTAATCCTGCAGGGGGAATTTAAATGAAGAACAAAGTGCGCATTATCCCATTTCAAGTAGTTGAACAATTAAGTCAATTTAATGAAGTCCCACAAGGAGTGGCTCTAATTGGAGCAGAGGAAGTATGGAAGCAAACAAAAGGACAGGGAATAACCGTAGCGGTTTTGGATACTGGCTGTGAGGTTACACACCCAGATTTGCAGGAGCGAATTATTGGAGGAAGAAATTTTACGCACGATGATCAGCAAAATCCTGATGTTTATCAAGACTATAATGGTCACGGTACTCACGTAGCAGGCACAATTGCAGCAGCGCATAATGGAGCGGGCGTTGTAGGAGTGGCTCCTGAGGTGAATTTACTTATTCTGAAAGTACTTGATGGGAATGGTTCAGGTCAATATGAATGGATTATTCAAGGTATTACCTACGCCATCCAGCAAAAAGTAGATATCATTTCAATGTCACTTGGAGGTCCGGCCGATGTACCTGAACTGCATGAAGCGATTCAGGATGCTGTTGATCAGAATATTTTAGTTGTCTGCGCAGCGGGAAATGAAGGAGATGGAGAAAGCTCCACAGATGAGTTTGCATACCCAGGCTCATATAATGAAGTGATTAGCGTAGGAGCGGTTGATCTAAAGAAACGTTCTTCGATATTTTCCAACTCAAACAATGAAGTGGACGTAGTGGCTCCGGGGGAGAAGATCATATCAACCTACTTGAATGGAAAGTATGCCGCACTGAGCGGAACTTCTATGGCCACGCCTCACGTGGCGGGAGCTTTGGCATTGATAAAAGTTCTTTCAAATGAAACGTTTAGAAGAGAACTTACAGAACCAGAGCTTTACGCACAGTTAATCAGAAGAACACTTCCATTAAATGAATCACCAAGAGAAGTAGGAAACGGGTTTGTGCACTTGACCATTGTTGAAAAGCTATTGCGTGAAATTCAACGTCAAATGACTTCAGAGGTGATGGGATGAAAAGCAGTTTAGATATATTAATGGTGGAAAAACAGCAGGCAAAAGCCCTTTATCACGAATACGTAAACAAACGAAGCTATTATGATGAAAAGACGGATGAAGAGAGTAAAAATCTTTATTATCGAGGTACTCTCTTTGAAAGAGAAGCCATGCAAGCTTTGTTAACGGAAACGCATCAGCATTTGCTGAGTTATTCGCCGCATAAATATGTATATCCATGGGTGGATCTACAGGAGAATGGAGAGCTGAAGAGTCTGTATTCAGGGAAAGGTATGGATCCGTTAGAAGCGATACAGCAAGATATTGATGCACTTCAGTCGCTTAGTCACTCATCTGTTTCAAGCAATGATATACTGCTAAACTGTGAGCACGTTGTCCCGCAATCTTGGTTTGGAAAACAAGAGCCTATGAGAGGCGATTTGCATCATTTGTTTGCGTGTGAACCTTCTTGTAACAGCCGAAGAGGTAATTCCTCTTATATTGACTTCCCGGATTATACACCGGAAGTTAAGCAATCAGATGTGAAAGAAGGGTGCGGCAAATCAGAAAAAGGTAAGTTTGAACCCGAATATGGAAAAGGAATTGTCGCTCGAGCTACGCTTTATTTTTTAATTCGCTATCATAATAAAATTGACTCTTCACGAGTAGATCTTCCTCTTTTACTAAAATGGCATGAAGAATTTACCGTTTCACTTTATGAAAAACATCGCAATGCAGCAATTTTTGAATTGCAAGGCAACCGAAATCCTTTTATCGATTTTCCTGACAAAGCAGCTACATTAATGAATTCGGCTCTCTAAAATAAAAAAGGAGCTCCGTTTCTATTCGAAACGGAGCTCCTTTAGGTATCCTAATAAGAAAATCCATATTTATCGCTCAAAAGGGCATCCATTTTATTTAACAAGCGAAAATATTCTTCTTGTTCTTCTACAGTTAGAGCTGCTAGCATATCTTTTAAAAATACATTTCGCTTCTCTGTAATCATTGAAACAAGCTGTTTGGATTCATCGGTCAATGAAACCCACACGACTCTCCGGTCTTTTTCGTCTCGCACGCGCTGAATGAGAGATTCTTCTTCCAATTGATTTAATAAGCTAGTTGTAGCGCCCGAGGTTAAGTGAAGTTTATTTGAAATATCTGCCACCATATACTTTGTACCGCTGGCAATGTAGTTTAAGATATAAAATTTAGTGGGTGTTAAGTGATAAGGCTGCGTTTTTAATGTTTCTTCGACTAAATGTCGCATATATTGAAAAAAAGATGTGTTAATTTGATAAAGGTGTTCAATTTTTGATTCTACATTGTTATCCATGCTAGCTTCCATCTCCTTGTACACTACGGACATATATAAACTAACTCTAAAATAAAATGAAACAATTGTAAAGGATGGAAACGATTATCTTTAACCCCCATTATTATTTTTAAATTAATATCTTTACGAAAAAATATCTTTATGATAAAGTTATTTAGGTAGTTAACCAAATGGATGATTATAAAGAAACATATCTCCTAATAGATGGAGATAATATCTTTATTAAAAAGCTATATCAAAAAGTAATTTTATTAGTGAAGTATTAAGGAGGAGTAATGAATGTCTAGAAGTCGCTTAATGGTAACAAATTTTATTGGAATCATCGTTATTTTAGCTTTATTAATTGGAGGAGGATATTATTACGTTCAAAAATCCAACTATATTACAACGGATAACGCTAAAGTATCTGGAGATGTATACAACGTAGTTGCACCTGCAGCAGGTAAGGTAGCAAGCTGGACAGTGGAAGAAGGAAATGATGTATCAAAAGATGCTGAAATTGCTAAGATTCAAGCTGAAAAAGGCTCTGTAGCTGCTACAGTACCAGCAGATGGAAAAATTATTCAAACAAATGTAAAAGAAAATCAAATGGTTCAAGCTGGACAGCAAATTGCAACCGAAGTAGATATGAAAGATCTATTTATCGTAGCGAATATCAAAGAGGATCAGCTTAAGGATATTAAAGAGGGCGACGATGTAGATGTAACAGTAGATGGAGACAGTAGTACAAAAATTGACGGTAAAGTTGAAGAAGTGGGATATGCAACTAATTCACTTTCATCTTTAACATCGAACTCAAGCTCAGATGGAAACTACACAAAAGTATCTCAAACGGTTCCTGTAAAAATCTCTATTTCTAATTATTCAGAGCATGTGCTACCAGGAATGAACGCTGAAGTAAAAATTTCAAAAGACTAATTCTTACTACAACAGTTCAAGAAGGGAGGAAATATGATGACAGCCAGTATAGAAAACACAAGTGATGGATCCATCAAAAAGCATATTCCGCTATTGATTGTTTTAATGCTTGGTTTGTTTCTTGCAATATTAAATCAAACGTTACTAAACGTAGCCATCCCGCATTTAATTACTGAGTTTGGCGTAACCGCAAATACAGCTCAGTGGTTGTTAACTGGATATATGCTTGTGAACGGGGCGTTAATTCCGCTTTCAGCTTTTTTAATTGAACGATTTGGTGTGCGTCGCTTGTTCTTATTTGCAATGGTTTGTTTTACAGTAGGGTCATTGATTTGCGGAATTGCACCTACATTTTCGATTATGCTTACCGGCCGTTTAATTCAAGCTATTGGCGGAGGTGTCTTATCGCCTCTTGTTATGACCATTATTGTGTTTATTTTCCCTCCTCACATGCGAGGAAAAGGTATGGGTATTTTTGGATTAGCCATGATGTTCGCACCGGCTATTGGTCCAACATTATCTGGATGGGTTATTCAAAACTATGATTGGCACATCCTTTTTAACGGCATGGTGCCATTAGGTGCGATTGTATTAATTATTGCTTTCTTTCAACTAAAAGACATTCAGCCTCCAAAGGATGTAAAAGTTCACATGCCTTCAGTTGTGACATCACTTGCAGGTATGGGATTATTGCTTTACGGATTTAGTGAAGCTGGAAATGACGGCTGGACGGATTCAGTTGTTCTTTCTACAATCATTGGTGGGGCAGTTCTTTTAATTATATTTGTTCTTCAACAAATTAAATCTGAAAAGCCGCTATTGGATATGCGCGTGTTTAAATATAATATTTTTTCACTATCAAATATTATTAGTATTGCGATTACAATCAGTATGTACGCAGGTATGTTCTTGCTTCCAATTTACTTGCAAAATATCCGCGGATATTCTGCTTTTGATTCAGGACTGCTGTTGCTTCCTGGCGCACTTGTTATGCTGGTTATGTCGCCGATTTCAGGTACATTGTTTGATAAAGTGGGACCTCGTCCGCTAGCAATCGTTGGTATGTTTATTACATCTATTTCAACGTTTGAATTTACGAAGCTGACGATGGATACACCGTTTAATCATATTTTAGCGATTTATATTATCCGCTCGTTTGGTATGTCACTTTTAATGATGCCAATTATGACAGCCGGTTTGAATCAGCTTCCGCAGAGACTAAGCAGTCACGGAACGTCAATGTCTAATACGCTTCGTCAAGTAAGTGGTTCAATTGGTATTAGTTTAATGACGACCATTTTTACAAACCGTACAACGTATCATGTAAATGAAATCAGCAGTTCCATGAATACGTCTGATCCATTCTTTATGAATAGCTTTCATTTATTTGTACAAAAAGTAGCTGCTACTTTGCATTTATCACAAGATCAAGCTCAGCAGCAAGCGCTGACGATTTTATCTGGAAAAATGACGCAGCAAGGTACGATTCAAGGTATTAACGATGCTTTTTATTGGGCAACAGCGATTTCTGTTATCGGTTTAATTTTAAGTTTCTTCCTTCGTGACGTACGTAAAGATAAAGTAGTCGAAGAAAAGAAATCAAAAGCTCAAGAGGAAGATATTCGTATGCTTCCAGCTCCAAAAAGTATAAATTCATAAAGTGCTATAGAATCAAAAGTTCATCATAAAACATGTTGGAGAGAAAGGGGCGGTGAGGTGGATGGATCCATTGATATTTGGTGAAGAAATTCAAAGAATTTCAATATCTTTAAACAAAAAAGTAATGACAAATGTAAAAAGCCTTTTACAGCATTACAGAATTACCCCTTTTCAATATCATATTTTACTGACTGTTGAACGTGCACGTACAATGCCTGTGACCAAAGTGGCAGACGAAATGAAGGCGAGCCCAAGCGTTATCACAGCATCAATTACACGTTTGTATGAACTGAATCTTGTGGAGCGCTACCATTCAAAAGAAGATCGGCGTAAAGTTATGGTTGAGCTTACAAGCAAGGGAAAACAAGTGATTCAAGCGGCTGAGAAAGACATGCAGCAAAGGGTTGAAAAACTGTTTGCATGCTATAAAGAAGAAGAGCAGCAGCAATTTCTTACGCTCTGTCGGCAGCTAGATGAACATGTGACTTGAAGAGGAATAAAAAAAGTATATTGAGTTATGCGGAGTGAGTGTAAATGGATAAAGAGATGGTAAAAAACATTCGAAAAAACTACAATATGAATCAGCGAAACTTCGCTCAAGCAGTGAACTGCAGTTTTTCTTTAATCGCCCTGGTTGAAGTTGGGAAGAGAAGAGTAACAAAAAACTTAGAAGACAAAATTAAGCAAGCATTTCAATTGAACGATCATGATTTAAAATCACTGCAGGGCTAATAAAAAAAGTAGGTGTGAAACGAGCGCACCTACTTTTTTTCGTGTTGTTTTTTTGTAAGCGGATCTACGGTATGTTTATAATCATAAGCTTTTGAGGTGGTAACTACGCACAGCAGTAAAATAACAAATACAATGATAATAGAGAGCGTAATAATGATGATCATATAAAACGTCCTTTCTTTTTCTTATTACGTATGCTTTCGGTCTTATTGGTAAAATTCCTTCTTTCTCCACATAGTGCAGAAACGAAAAACGCATACTAATAACAGTCTAGAATAAAGGAGTGTTCATTATGAATGAAAAAGAGTTGAAGAAACAATTAAAAAAGGTAGCAGATTATCCTGCATCTAAAGCAGATGGAGTGGACGAAGAGTTTTCGCGTGAATTAGCAGACCAAGACGATTTAGAAGCACAGGCTAGAGCGAACGCTGCAGATGAAAGACAAAAAAAATAATAACTAGACGCGCTTTCTGAAAAAGCGCGTCTGCTTATTATTTTTTCAAAAGCAAATAAACAAAATAAGGAGCACCGATTACGGCGGCAATAATTCCTGCCGGTATACCGTTAGGATTGGCAATGTTATGTCCTATCGTATCTGCAATCAGCAAAAGCCAACCGCCAAGTAGAATAGCAACGGGAATAAAAAGCTGACTTCTCGGTCCTACTAAGCCTTTAGCAATATGAGGAGCAAGAAGTCCAATAAAAGCCACGCCGCCCGTCACTGAAACCGCGGCTGCCGCTAATGCCACCGCGGCTAAAAGCAATGTTACACGTTCTTTCTCCAGAGAAATTCCGACTCCAATAGCTGCAGCTTCATTTAAATTAAAAATGTTTAATGAGTTTGCTTTGTACAATATAAAAGGAATCAAGACAAGAAGCCAAGGTAGAAGAGCCCATATAAAAGGCCAGTCTGTCCCCCAGATGCTCCCTGCAATCCATTTAGCAATAAAATCAACTTTAACCCGATCAGCTGATGACATAATCACCACCATCATTCCAGAAAGAGCCATTGAAAAACCTACGCCTGTTAAAATCAACTTTACAGGCTGCAGTCCTTGGCTTTTACTATATGCACAAAGATAGATAAGACCAGCTGTCAACAAGGCGCCGATAAAGCCTACCAGCGGAAGGGCATAAACGAAAGAGCCTGCTTCAATTGGGGAAAATAAAAAGAACACAGCAATTGCGGCTCCTGCTCCTGAATTAATTCCTATAATCCCAGGTTCCGCTAAATCATTGCGCGTAACACCTTGTAAGATAGCTCCTGATAAAGCTAGAGCCATTCCTGCTAGAAGCGTAATGATAATCCGCGGAAGTCGAATTGAAAAAAGGACGAACTCATCTGTAAAATTCCCTTTGCCAAAAAGAGTAGGAAACACTTTATTGTAAGGAAGGGGTGCATCACCGAGTCCCATTCCTATCACAACCGTTCCAAGAATCAAAACAGTGAGCAGCATCATAATTATTCGTTGTTTTCTAATAAGCGCTGGGTGAATCATGAGAATGCTTTTCCTCCTTTACGAACAATGACTAAAAAGAAAGGTAAACCAATCATCGATACAACTGCTGCTATCGGTGTTTCATAAGGAGCACTGACCGTTCGAGCCAATGTATCAGCGAGCAGCATAAACGCTGCGCCAGTGATAGCGGACATAGGGATAATAAAACGATAGTCAGTTCCTACAATTCCTCGTACAATATGAGGAATCATCAAGCCGATAAACACCATGTTTCCCACTAGCGCAACAGAAGCACCCGCAAGAAGAATCATGACGACAAATAAAATGGTTTTGACTTTTGTCGTTTGCTGACCCAATCCTACAGCCACTTCTTCATTTAAACTCAGAATAGTAAGCTGCCGAGAAAGCAAAAGGGCAATGAATATACCTCCGAGAATAAAAGGAACAATGATTTGAAGCTGTTCCCAAGAAGTGCCTACCATTCCCCCAGCAGTCCACATCGATACATCTTTTGAAATTTTGAAATAAATACCAACGCCTTCTCCAATGGCATAAAGAAATGCTGAAACGGCAGCTCCCGCTAGTACAATTCGAAGCGGAGAAAATCCTCCTCTTTTTAGAGCAGCAATCCCAAACACTAGGATTGCGCCAACCCCGGCTCCTATAAAGCAAGCAATCGTAATACCCAAATAATTTATAGCAGGGGTCAAGGCAATTGTTACAGCTAAAGCCGCATTTGCGCCAGACGTTAACCCTAAAAGTCCTGGATCTGCAAGTGGGTTTCTTGTCATACCTTGCATAATAGCCCCTGATACTGATAAAGCAGCCCCCACAAAAACAGCGGCGATTTCACGAGGTAAACGAATATCTCTGATGATCGAAATCTGTTCGTTTACACTGCTTGATGAAAGTGCTAGCCATACATCTTTTATCGATATGTCAGCAGCGCCAAAAACCATTGAAGAAACAAACATTATGATGAATACGAGCAGCATACCTATTAATTTGTATAAAAAAGGAATGAAACGCTGATTGTCTTTTTTCATAACACACCCATCTTTTCATGTAAGAATAAATTTAGTAAAACAAAGTAAGAGGAATTCTAAAAAGAATTCCTCTTGAATGAATTACTTGCCAAGAAATTTTTGAGTAAAGAAATCTAGTTGATAATCTAATGTGATTGGATCATTAAAATAAAATTCTTTTGCATTTGCTTCAAATACGTGATTATTCTTTACAGCAGGAATATTTTTGTGCGTATCTGTTTTCTCAAATGATGTATCTCCATCTTGGTTTTTGCTAAAGATTAAATAATCTCCGGCATATTCAGGAAGAACTTCTGGCGAAATCGCATAGTATCCATCTTTCAAAGCCATTTTCTTTACTTTCTCTGGCATTTTTAATTTCATTTCTTGATAAAGAATCTCCGTTCCGCGTCCCCAGTTATCCCCAAACACATAAAGCTGCTTGTCAAAGTTCTCAATAACTGAAACCGTGCTATCTTCGCCAATTTTAGCTTTGATATCAGAACCAGCTTTTGCCGCACGCTTTTTAAAGTCGTCTACCCATGATTGTGCTTCTTTTTCTTTATTTAATAGCTTTCCAATTTCTACATGCTGAGTAAGGTAATCTACTTTATCGTATGTATACGTGACAGTAGGGGCAATTTTTTTCAATTTATCAATATTTTTTGTAGTAGATAAGCCAATAATTAAGTCAGGCTTTAATTCAATGATCTTTTCTAAATTTTCGTCTGATACTTCTTCCACGCCTTTTAATTTCTTTTCAAAGCGGGGATTCATTTTAGACCATGAGTCTACTCCGACAATGTTAACACCTAAAGAAAGTACGTTACCTGCATAGGAACCTAACACAACAACACGTTTCGGATTAGCCGGAACTTTTACAGGGCCGTCTTCAGATTGATATGTGATCGTCTTGGATTCGCTGTTTTTGCTAGAATCATTTTTGCTTTCAGTTGAACCGCTGCTGCAGGCACTAATAAGTAGTACGAATATAAGCATGAATGGAAGCAATAATTTTTTCATTTAGTTATCTCCTCTTAATAAGTTATACGTGATGCACATTGGTTTATTTGTTCTCGGATCTCGTCCAATTTCAGCGTCGATATGAAACACTTTTTTTAGAACGTCCTGCGTAATGACTTCTTCACATTTTCCGGCTTTGACAATTTCACCATTTTTTAAAGCGATAATATAATCCGCAAAGCGAGCGGCTTGATTTAGATCATGAAGCACCATTACAACTGTACGTCCCTGCTCTTTGTTTAATTTTTGAAGCAGCTCAAGCACTTCTAACTGATGAGCCATATCCAAGTAGGTAGTCGGCTCATCAAGAAATATAATATCGGTTTCTTGAGCTAAAGCCATCGCAATCCACACTCGCTGGCGCTGACCGCCTGAAAGAGAATCTACAGGACGAAACTTGTAATCTTTTGTTCCGGTTACTTCAAGCGCCCAGTCAATCGTTTGATAATCTTCTTTTGATAGACGCCCAAACCCCTTTTGATAGGGAAATCGCCCATAAGATACAAGTTCTCCCACCGTTAAGCCTTTAGCACTTTCAGGGGTTTGAGGGAGAATAGCCATTTTTTTAGCGAGTGCTTTTGTATGTTCTGTTGAAATGTTTTCGCCGTCTAAAATAACGGAACCGGATTGATGAGAAATAATGCGGGTAATGGCTTTCAAAAGCGTTGATTTGCCGCATCCGTTTGAACCAATAATTGTAGTAATCTTTTTGTCTGGAATGTTAACGCTTAAATTCTTTACTATTAGACGTTCACCATAACTAATATGTAATTTCTCTGTATATAGGCGAACCATATCTGACCCTCCGTTTACATTTAATACAACAAATACTTGATAATGATTATCAGTATCGTTTACTTTACATACTATAATTCGAACGTTTCCGGATGTCAATAGTTATTTTTATTGTCAAAACGTTGAAGAAGATGTATATTTAAATGAGAATGATAATCAATGACAATTGATTACGAGGAGTGAACGTGCATGATACACAATGAACTTTTTGATGTGACAATTATAGGCGGGGGACCGGCTGGCCTTTATTCTGCCTTTTATAGCGGGCTAAGGGAAATGAAAACAAAGCTGATTGAATATCAGCCAAAACTAGGCGGAAAACTTCACGTTTATCCTGAAAAAATGATTTGGGATGTAGGGGGCCAAACGCCTATTTCCGGTGCGAAGCTTATTGAACAGCTTGTGGAACAAGGACTGACGTTTGATCCGACTGTTGTTTTAGATGAGAAGATTGAATCCATTTCTCGCTTGAAAGATGGTATTTTCCAGCTGACGGGTTCTTCAGGTGAACATCATTACTCTAAAACCATTATCCTTGCTGTTGGAGGAGGTATTTTAAATCCGCAAAAGCTCAAAATTGAAGGAGCAGAACGATTTGAAATATCAAACTTAAACTATACGGTTAAATCTCTGCAGCATTTTAAAAATAAAACGGTGATTGTTTCCGGGGGAGGCAATTCAGCCATTGATTGGGCAAATGAGCTAGAGCCCGTTGCTAAAAAGGTATATATTACGTACCGAAACAGTGAACTAAACGGTCATGAAGCACAAGTAAGACAATTAATAAACAGTTCGGCTCGGTGTCTGCTTAACACATCTATTACAAAATTAGTGGCTGATGCGACGCATGAATTTATTGAAAAAGTTGAGCTGACTAATCATCAAACCGGTGAGGTTTCTTATTTATCGATTGACGAAGTTATCATTAATCACGGTTATAAAAGAGATACAGAGCTGTTAAAAAACAGCGAACTACATATCAAAACCATTGATGACTATTACGTTGCAGGTAATGCAGCAAGCGAAACGTCTGTAGAAGGTGTATATGCAGCTGGAGATATTCTCATGCACGAAGGAAAAGTCCATCTGATTACCGGCGCTTTTCAAGATGCTGCTAATGCCGTAAACAAAGCAAAACAATTCGTTCACCCCTCTGCTGCTAAGACAGCTATGGTTTCTTCTCATAATGAAGTATTTAAAAAGCGTAATTCAATACTAATTAAACAAATGATGAAGTAAAGCGAGGTGCAGTGTGCATGTCGCTTCCTTCTCTACGGTGGAATTATCTACATAGATAGGCAGGGAACGAAAAAAGAAAAGAGAAATATAATAAAAGAAAACGCTTACATTTTTAAAAATGACACAGCGCTTGTTTGCATAAGGGGGAAGCCGTATGAACGAAAAAAAGAAATATCAGTTTGAAACAAAAGCCATTCACGCAGGGTACGAATCAAAACATCATTTTGATAGTTTAGCTCCACCTATTTATCAAACGTCTACATTTACATTTTCATCTCTAGAACAAGGTGCAAACCGATTTAGCGGAGAAGAAAATGGTTATGTATATTCTCGGTTATCTAATCCGACGGTCACCATTTTAGAAGAGCGTATGGCACAGCTTGAAGAAGGCGAAGCCGCTTTGGCATTTGGATCAGGAATGGCTGCAGTATCGGCTGTATTAATTGGACTTACAAAAGCAGGCGATCATATTTTATGTTCTAAAGGAGTGTATGGATGCACGTTTGGTTTACTGGAAATGCTTGAGGAAAAATATCAAATCCATCATTCTTTTTCCAACTTGGAAACTGAGGAAGAAATTCTTGCTGCTATCAAAGAAGATACAGCATGTATTTATATTGAAACACCGATTAACCCGACTATGACTTTAGTAGATTTAGAGTTAGTGACTTGTATCGCCAAACAAAAAGGAATTCCCGTGGTAGTAGACAATACCTTTTCAACTCCTTATTTGCAGCAGCCGCTGAAGCTTGGATGCGACTTAGTTATTCATAGCGCAACTAAATTTATTGGTGGACACGGAGATGTTGTGGCAGGAATTGTAGTAGGGGACAAAGAGGTTATTTCCGTACTGCGCAAAACGACGCAAAAAGATATTGGAGGTATTCTTTCACCATTTGATGCGTGGCTGTTACTCCGAGGCTTAAAAACACTGGCCGTTCGAATGGATCGCCACTGTGAGAATGCTGAACATATCGCAAAACAATTAAGTCTCCATCCCAAGGTAAAAGCCGTTTATTATCCAGGGGATAAAAACAGCACTGCTTATTCTCTCATGAAAAAGCAAATGAAAAAAGGAGGGGGGCTTCTCTCTTTTGAAGTGGAAGGCGGTTATAAAGAAACCGTAAAAGTGGTGAATCAGCTTAAGCTCATTTCCATCGCGGTGAGTCTTGGCGATGCTGAAACACTTATTCAGCATCCTGCCTCGATGACGCATGCAGTTGTGCCGGAAGAAGCTCGAAAAGAAATGGGCATCTCAAATGAACTTCTTCGTTTATCAGTTGGGCTGGAAGCTTGGGAAGATATTATGAGAGATTTACAGCAGGCATTAGATAGTATATAAAAAAACAGCGCTTGGAGGAATTTCAAGCGCTGTTTTTTATGTTAACCGTATGTAGTTGTAGTTACTCATACCTCCTTCTTTGCCAGTGGAACTTTATCTGCATCTCTAGACAAATGTCCTAGACAGAAGGGGTGCCTTTCAATAGACTAGAGGTTATCTGTGAAAATACAATATTTAAGTAAGGAAGGTGCTCTGCTATTATGCTTCATAATCCAACTGGAAAAAAACGTCTAGGATTAGCGTTTCTTCTCAGCACGCTTGCGATATTAGGTCCGCTTAATATCGATATGTATTTGCCAAGTTTTCCTGCTATTGCTGATCATTTAGATGCGCGAGCTTCACTTGTACAGCTTAGCTTAACATCGTGTTTACTAGGACTTGCCGTTGGTCAAATCGTGATTGGTCCAATCAGTGATGCAAAGGGACGAAAAGGACCTTTACTCATCTCCATCTCTTTATTTATGTTATCGTCATTGCTCTGTGCACTGGCTCCTACTATCACGGCTTTAGTTATCGCACGCTTTTTGCAGGGGTTTACGGCTTCGGCAGGAGTTGTTCTTTCTCGCGCCATTGTCAGAGACGTCTTTAGCGGAAGAGAACTTACGAAGTTTTTTGCTCTGTTAATGGTTATCAATGCCTTTGCACCAATGATAGCACCAATGGCCGGAGGTGCTATTTTACTTCTTCCTTTTGCAAGCTGGCATACTATTTTCTTGTTTTTAAGTTTAATAGGTCTTTTAATTGTTTTAACAATCTCAATGCGTTTAAAAGAAACTTTGCCCATTGAAAATAGAACACCAAGTTCAATTGGTCATTCTGTTCGCACAATGGGCAGTTTATTACAAGACCGTTCTTTTATTGGGTATGCCCTAATTATCGGACTGGTCCATGGAGGAAGCTTTGCTTATGTATCAGGCACTCCATTTGTCTATCAAGGGATATACCATGTTTCTCCGCAAGTTTTTAGCATTTTGTTTGGTATTAACGGCTTGGCTATTGTGACTGGAAGCTTTATTATTGGGCGCTTTAGCGGAATTATCCATGAAAGAAGCCTGCTTCGCATTGCCGTGATTACGGCTGTAAGTGCTACTAGCGTACTTCTTATCATGACTATGCTTAAAGGACCGCTTGCTACGATTGTTATTCCCATTTTTATTTACATGATCTCTATAGGAATGACGATCACAGGCTCGGTGACATTGGCAATGAAAAATCAAGGACATAGAGCAGGGAGTGCGAGTGCCGTGTTAGGTATGCTTCCATTAACTTTAGGATCAATTGTTTCTCCTTTAGTAGGGATTAACGAAACAACAGCGATTCCGATGGCTGCTATCTTATTTAGTACGGCGCTTTTAGGTTTTGTAGCTTTCTTTACGTTAACTAAAAACAAGAAAGAAGCAGAAAAGTGCGAAGTTAACGAGTTTAAAACGGAGGTTTCTCCGTAATCGCTTTTTGGATTGTTTTAAAAGCATCACTCCTTTGTGAAAAGGAGTGATGCAAATTTATTCAAGTATTGGATAATATATGCTAACCTTAGGGCATGATCGAAAGGAGTGGATAATAATGAGTAAAGTAATTCCTGAAATAACCCTTAATGACGGGGTAACCTTGCCTGCTATAGGTTTTGGTACATACAAGCTTAACGGAAATGAAGGAGTCAACGCTATAACGAGTGCGATTGATGTAGGGTATCGTTTAATCGATACTGCTTATAATTACGAAAATGAAGGCACTGTGGGGCAAGCTCTCCGAAAAACACCGGTTTCTAGACAAGAACTATTTGTTACCTCTAAACTCCCAGGGCGATACCATACGTATGACAAAGCAATTCCTACCATTCAAGAATCTTTATATCGGGCGAATTTAGACTATTACGATTTGTATCTTATTCATTGGCCTAATCCTAAACAAGATCATTATGTAGAAGCTTGGCAAGCACTGATTGATGCGAAGCGCTGGGGCTTGATTCGTTCAATTGGTGTTTGTAATTTTCTTCCCGAGCATATTGAGCGCTTGGAAAAAGAGACCGGCATTTTACCAAGCATCAATCAAATAGAACTGCATCCTTTTTTTAATCAACATCAATATCGAAATTGGTATCAAGAGAAAAATATTCAAATTGAATCTTGGAGTCCACTAGGACGAGCGAGTGCTGTTTTAGAAAATGAAACAATTAAACAAATTGCAGACCGTCATAATAAGACAGTTTCACAAGTGATTTTGCGATGGCATTATCAGCTAGGCGCCATTTCAATCCCAAAATCGTCATCTCGCAAGCGGCAGCTTGAAAACATATCGATTTTTTCATTTTCTTTAGATGAAACGGAGATGAATATTCTTTCAAAATTGAACCGCGAAGATGGAAGACTTAATAATCAAGACCCCGCTGTCTATGAAGAATTTTAACGATAAGGCCTCACTTATTTTTTAAGTGAGGCTTTTCTTCTAAGATTTTTAGTTATGTAAGCTTGAAAATAGTCCGTTTAGTTCTAACGATTGTAAGAGAAAATGTGTTAAAATATTCCGAAAAAAGGAGTGGTGAACCATGGAAAAAGTAGTAAAAGCGATTCAAGACGAATATCCGGATGATTTTGCATGGTGTTACGGCTGCGGCCGATTAAATCAAGACGGCTATCATTTTCGGACAGGATGGCTAGGAGAAAAAACAATTACCCTTTATACACCTAAGCCTGAACATACAGCTATACCAGGATTTGTATATGGCGGACTTCTTGCATCACTGATTGATTGTCATGGAACAGGCTCTGCATCTCTTGCTCTATACCGTAAAAATGGCTGCGAAATAGGAGATTCAGCAGAGCCGCCGCGGTTTGTTACCGGTTCTCTCCACGTAGATTTTAAAAAACCAACGCCACAGGGTGAAGTACTAAAAGCGATAGGAACGGTTGAAGAAATTCACCCGAAGAAATGGAAAGTTAAAACAGAAGTATACGCGAATGATATCGTTGTTGCGACTGGAGAAGTTGTGGCAGTGGTGATGCCAAATACGTTTAAACGAAAAGAAGACTAAAAAATGCAAAACAGTTACATAAAAGGGGAGGAAAAGGTATGGGTAAATGTAATTTAGACCACTCGGTAGAAGATGTACAGCAGAAGTTTAACGCGCAGTCACAGTGGCTGCCAGAAGATATTCGTTCATTATTTCATGAGTTTCTCGTGCGAAACCCTTCGCAAACAACATTAAACGAGATGTTTCATTTGCTGAAGAAATATGATTTGGTTGATGAACAAGAAAGAAAAGAGCGAGATCGAAAAATCAAATGGCTGATATTAAATAAAGAAGATACGAAGATTTAATTTTTTAAGTGACATAGATTTAGCCAGGTGAAGTTATTTGAAACATGTACAAAAAGAGGATGGAACACGAATGTTTTAGTTAAAGGAAGGTCCGAACAATGTATCATTCGGATCTTTCCATTGTTTTAGTTATGTCTCAATCTCTTTTTATAGATTAGAAATAATCTAGGGTAATTATAAAACTACCACCACTTAAACCCATCTTCTTCTAACAAATGCTTTGAAGCTGTTGGTCCCATTGTACCAGCAGAGTAAAAATGAAGAGGAAAGCCCTCATTGTTAAAAGCTTCTAAAATAGGCTGCACCCATTTCCAAGATAATTCAACTTCTTCCCAATGAGCAAAAAATGTGGAGTCTCCCTGTAGAGCATCAAATAACAGCAGTTCATAAGCTTCTGGTACTTCTTTTTGATTTGTGGAGAAATTGATAAAAATAGGTTCGATTTTATTGCCATTCAAAGGATTTTTGCTGTTTAATTGCAGCGAAATACCTTCATTTGGGCTGATTTCGACAACTAAAAGGTTAGGAATGATTTCATCGGCTGTATAAACCTCCTTTAAAGGATGTTTAAATTCAATGACGATACGCGTGCATTTTTTACTCATTCTTTTTCCCGTGCGAAGATAGAAAGGCACTCCTTTCCAAAGCTCATGATCAATCCATACCCGGACTGCTATAAATGTGTCATTGACGGAAGCAGCATTGATGCCGGGCTCTTCTTTATATCCTATAACGGAACGATTTTGGATTTTTCCCGCTTCGTATTGACCTCTTATGACGTTCGAATGGATAACCTCTTTTTGTAGAGGGCGAAGGCTTTTCATAATTTTTATCTTTTGTTGGCGAGTCTTTGCGATGTTAAGTGTCTTTGGCAGCTGCATGGCAGTCATCATAAGCATTTGAAGCATATGGTTTTGGAACATATCCCTAATTGCACCGGACTGATCATAGTAAGGCGCTCTTTCTTCTACACCAACTGTTTCACTAGCTGTAATTTGGACATTTGCAACGTAGTGATGATTCCATAGTGCTTGTAAAATAGGGTTTGCAGCTGCTAGAGCCTCCAAATTTTGAATCATTGGTTTTCCCAGATAGTGGTCGATACGATAAATCTCTTCTTCATTGAACGTTTCAGTAAGCTTTTGATTTAACACTTGAGCAGATTGTAAATCGTGTCCGAAAGGCTTTTCGATAATAAGACGTTTCCAGCCTTTTGTAGATCCTAATCCGCCGCTATTTATATTTGAAGCAATAACGTCTACAAATTCAGGAGCCACTGATAAATAGAAAAGACGATTTTCAGGAATATTTAATTCTGCTTCACCTTCTTGAATAGCATGCAGCAACTGGTCATATCCATCACTGTTGGTAACATCCATTTTATGATAGCGAACTGTCTTAAGAAATTCTTTTATCTTGGATTCACCTTGGCTAAAGCGCCTTGAAAAAGTCTTTACGGATTCTCCTACATATATTTGAAAGGCATCATTAGACCAGTTGCTTCTACCCGTACCAACAATAGAAAAGGAAGAAGGCAGCTTTTTATCTAAAAATAAATTATATAACGCAGGAAAAATTTTTCTTTTAGCTAAATCTCCTGTTGCTCCAAATAAGATAAAGGTCATGGAATCCACTTCTAACGCTTGTGGTAAATGAGACTTGAGACAATTATCACGTGAACGAGCTACGCTGTCCAATTGATCTCCTCCTTTATTTTAACGGTCTATTGCAGTGAATATAGTCTTTTACCATCTTTACAGATTACAGTATAGCAGGTACAATTTTCCTTTATAAGTAGACACTTTATTTTCATATAGTGTCTAAAACTATACTATTACGCATAAAAAGGGAGGAAAAAGGATTGAGCAGACTTTTTAGCAAAACGTTTAACTGTGAAAAGGAATTAACGTTGACGATTATTGGAGGCAAGTGGAAAATGTTGATTATGTGGCATCTAGGAAAAGAAGGAACAAAGCGATTTGGTGAGTTAAAATCTATGATGCCGGGAATTACTCAGCGAATGTTAGTAAGTCAGCTGCGAGAATTAGAAGAAGATCAAATCGTTCACCGAAAAGTCTATCCGGTTGTACCTCCAAAAGTTGAATATTCCTTGACTGAGCACGGGAGAAGCTTGATGCCCATTCTTGAAAGCATGGACGAGTGGGGAAAAAATTATATGGAAACCTTTATAGAACCTGAAATGAATAACTCCACACATATGGGATAAAATCTTTTCTTGAGAAGGTTACAAAAACGCCTTTATTATTCAGAATTTTCTAAAATAAATACAAGTGATAAGATACACCGAAGCATCCATAGTATATTTTTAGTGACTATATGTTTTAAAAGTGCCTACTTTTTTTTTGAAAGTAACGGTTTTACAATGAATTCATGCTAGGCAACCCCATTTAATGAAGGAGTGAAGCAGGTATGGAACTTCAATTAGCATTGGATCTTGTAAATATTTCAGAGGCAAAAGAAGTAGTGCAGGAGGTTCAAGAGTATATCGATATTGTAGAAATTGGTACTCCGGTTGTGATTAACGAAGGGCTAAAAGCAGTCAAAGAAATCAAGGAAGCATTTCCGTCTTTAAAGGTATTAGCTGATTTAAAAATTATGGATGCAGGTGCTTATGAAGTCATGAAAGCTTCTGAAGCGGGTGCTAGTATTATTACCATACTTGGCGCTACTAACGATTCGACTATAAAAGGCGCTGTAGAAGAGGCCAAAAAACAAGGAACACAAATTCTTGTCGATATGATTAATGTAAAAAACCTTGAACAACGTGCAAAAGAAGTCGATGCACTCGGTGTTGACTATATTTGTGTACACACAGGGTATGATCTTCAAGCTGAAGGAGAGACTCCGTTTGAGCAGCTTCAAACGATTAAACGAGTTGTGAAAAATGCAAAAACAGCGGTGGCAGGAGGTATTAAACTGAATACACTTCCTGAAGTCGTGCAGTCACAGCCGGATCTTGTGATTGTAGGCGGGGGGATTACAAGTGAAAAAGACAAAAGAAACGTTGCAGAAGAAATGAAAAAAGTAGTCAAACAAGCAACTTTGGTCTAAAAATAAGCAAAAGTATTTAAGCCTTCAAAATTAATTAATCGGTAAATGGTTTAAAAAGAAGATAGCTAAGTTATTTTAGCTATCTTCTTTCCGTCATTTTTGGTATAACCATTCATTGATAAGTGTCATTTTGACAGATAGATAGTTTCTTTAAAATTCGTTATTCGAGAGAAAAAAACAGCGATTTTTCTGGGATTTTAAAGTTAAGAAAGCGTTATCCGAACATTAGCGGAAGAAAGTGCAAAAAAAATCTATGTCACACTTTTTAACAAAATACTTTGAAAATTAAGAAAATTAAAAATATAATTAACTATCGACAATATTTAACACCTTCAAACCAAAAAAGGAGGGAGATATGAAGTGATGAAACATAAGAAAATAGTAGTGATAGGAGCTGGAATTGTCGGGTGCAGCATTGCCTACTATTTAAGTAAAATGGGGCAACGAAACATAACAGTGATTGAGCAAGGCCCTTTGCTAGAAACAGGAGGATCTACCTCTCACGCTCCGGGGCTTGTATTTCAGCTTAGCTTTTCAAAAATCCTGACAACACTAGCTTCTCAAACAGTCGAGACCTTTAAAGAGTTGAGTACAGATGAACAGCGCTCGTTTTATCCTGTCGGCAGTTTAGAAGTTGCCCGTACACCAGAGCGATTAGAAGATCTAAAGAGAAAGGCTGGTGTTGCCAGCTCATGGGGAATCGAAGCTTTTCTTCTTTCACCGCAGGAATGCGCGGAAAAAAATTCGTTGATTTGTCCTGATCGTATTTGCGGAGGTCTCTATGTTCCGTCAGACGGTATTGCTAAACCTTTGCATGCCGTTGATAAAATGATTCGTTTTTCTAAAGAGTGCGGAGTAGAGTTTTACGGTCATACAGAAGTGACGGATATTGAAGTGACAAAGGGTCAAGTAAAAGCAGTGTACACAAGTGTCGGGAAATTCGAAGCAGATGTAATCGTATGCTGTGCTGGATTTTGGGGACCTCGCATCGGAGAAATGGTCGGTGTAACGATCCCTCTTCAGCCAATGGCTCATCAATATGTGTTTACAAATGATTTACTTGAGTTGAACGGAGAAACGGAAGAAGCCGCCACTCCTCTTATTCGAGATCAAGATAATTCAATTTATTTTCGTCAAGTAGAAAAAGGGCTTGGGATTGGATCATATCAGCATGAGCCGTTTCCAGTCGAACTCAGTGATATTACAAAATACGGAGAAACAAAAGAAATGCCTTCTGTTAAACCTTTTACACCAAAAGATTTTGAAAAACCGTGGGAAGATTCAATAGAGTTAATTCCGGCATTAAAACAAACGGGAATAAAAAAAGGAATGAACGGCATTTTTTCATTCACGCCCGATGGTATGCCGCTGCTTGGTGAATCACAAACGGTACAGGGATTTTGGGTAGCAGAAGCTATATGGGTAACGCACTCTGCAGGTGTCGCAAAACAAATGGCTGAATGGATGATGAATGGTGCGCCGACTGTGGATTTAGAGCTATGCGACATTAATCGTTTCGATACGTATGCATGCAGCCCTGCTTATTACAAACAGCGGTCTATTGAAGAGTATGAAGAGGTTTATAGTATTCACCATCCATTTATGCAGCGAAAAGTATCGCGAAACATGCGCGTGAGTCCATTTTATATGCGTCAACAAGAACTGAAAGCTTATTTTAATGAAAAAGCAGGATGGGAGCAGCCCCAGTGGTATGAAGCTAACTATCCGCTTATATCTACTTATGAAAAGATGATGGTAATAAGAAATGGATGGGCTGCTGAACATTGGTCACCAATTATTGAAGCTGAACATTTGCATACTCGTCAGCACGCAGCTCTTTACGATACAACGGCAGCAAAGAAAAGGTTAGAAATTAAAGGAGAAGGAGCTCTCCAGTTTTTACAGAAGCTAACGACAGGAAATATAGACATTGCAGTAGGTCAAAGCATACGCACGTGTATGTTGCATGAGCGAGGCGGCATAAAAGATCAAATAACGGTTATTCGCAAAAATATATCCACTTTCTTGATTGTTTGTACGGGAGCTGTAGAAGCAAGCTGGATTCAAAAACACGTGCCACACAGCGATCAAGTTGTTTTTCAAGATGTAACGTCAGGGACATGCAGTTTAGCATTAATTGGCCCTAAAGCTACAGGAGTAATGAAGTCCATGGTTCAACGCTCAGACCTTGGCAACACTTGGATTGAAGGGCAAGCGAAAACGCTGTTTATCGAAAATGTTTCAGTCCTTGCTCTGCGTGATTCCTGCGGGGGAATGGAGAGCTGGGAATTAATTACGACTTCCGATCAAGGTCTGAATTTATGGGATTTATTAATGGAAGAAGGACAGCCTTATCAGCTGATTGCTGGGGGAGACCGAGCTCTTGAAAACCTTCGAATTGAATCTTTTTCGTTAAAAAGCGGGAAAGACTTTTGGAGCGAACATCATCCATATGAAGTCGACCTTCATGAAATGGTTGATTTAACAAAACCAGTTTTTATTGGAAAAGAGGCATTGCTTGATCGTCAGCGAAAAGATTCTGAAACAGTATTAGCGACGCTCGTATTAGATGATCCTTCAGCGATAGTAATGGGATATGAACCGGTCTTTTATGGAGAAACGGCCCTCGGATTTGTGACAAGTGCTGGCTATTCATACAGCTTAGGCAAAGGAATTGTACACACCTTATTATCTCAAGCTGTACATGAAGAAATGGTTTTAGAAGTTGAATACTTTGGTCAGCGTTATAAAGCAGCAATGATGACACACTCCCCAGCGGTAGTTTAATTGATCAATCGAAAGGCAGGAGAAATGCAGATGTCAACACATTATGATGTCATTATTATCGGATTAGGAGCTATGGGGAGTACGGCTGCTTATCAGCTCGCCAAAAAAGGGCAGCGGGTATTGGGGTTAGAACAATACGGTCCTGCTCATGATCTAGGATCGAGTCACGGCGGTTCTAGAATTATTCGGCAGTCGTATTTTGAAGACCCTGCTTATGTTCCATTGTTGCTTCGCGCCTACGAATTGTGGAATGAAATTGAAAGAGAAAGCGGTCAAGAAATTCTTACGGTTACCGGTGGACTTATGATGGGACCTCCTGATAGCTTGACGGTTTCTGGAAGCATCGAAAGCTCTAAACAGTGGAATCTTGCGTATGAGATTCTAGAAGCAAAGGATATTTACAAACGGTTTCCGGTATTTACACCTTCACCTGCTACGGTTGCTCTATATGAAGAAAAAGCTGGATTCGTTAGGCCGGAAGCAAGCGTATATACTCACCTTCTTCAAGCAGAAAAATACGGAGCTGAGCTTCATTTTTTTGAAGAAGTGGTGTCGTGGGAAGCCCATCCTTCTGGTGAAGGCGTGCGTGTTGTAACAGCTAATGGAATATATGAAGCTGGAAAAATCATTATTTCTGCAGGCGCCTGGGCACCCGATTTATTACGGGAATTAGGTGTTAGCTTACAAGTAGAGCGTCATGTGCAAATGTTTTTTGAACCAACACAAGGAATAGACGTTTTTTCAGTGGGAAAACAGCCGATTTATATTTGGGAAGCAGATGATTATGTACAGTTGTATGGTTTCCCTTCTTTTGGATTAAAGGCTGAAGGAGCAAAAGTGGCGTTTTTCCGAAAAGGAACGGCGTGTACGCCGGAAACGATTGATCGAAATATATATGAAGATGAAGTGAACATGATGCGGCACTATCTAGCTCAAGGTCTTCCGCAGCTCAACGGTCGGTTTTTACAAGGGAAAACGTGCATGTATACCAATACACCAGATGAACATTTTGTCATTTCGCTGCATCCTGAATATCCTCAAGTAGCAATTGCAGCGGGATTTTCCGGACATGGTTTTAAGTTTGCAAGCGTAGTAGGAGAGATTTTAGCAGATTTAGTGACAGAGGGAAAAACCAATCACCCAATTGATTTGTTTGCTCCGCAGCGATTTGCGGCGAACAAAATAGTATAAATCGTCGTCAGCTCTTGCGAATGGTTCTATTTAAATGTTTCTAAAGAAGCGAAGGAGGAATAGCAGATGGTTATGGAACATGGTTTAGTAAATGATAATGGGAGACTTGAGCCCACGTTGAAAGGAGAGCTGTATACATCTTCGGACATTTTTAAGTTAGAAAAAGATCATATATTTTCTAAATCATGGAGTTTAGTTGCATTTGAATACGAAATAGCAGAACCAGGACAATATATTACAACGAGAGTTGAAGGCGAAAATATTTTAATTACTAGAGGAAAAGACCATATACTGCGAGGATTTTTAAACGTATGTCGGCATCGAGGAGCTAAGCTGTGCAGCCAAGCATCCGGTAAAGCAGGGGTCATTCGCTGTCCGTATCATTCGTGGAGCTATAGCTTAGATGGTGATTTAGTAGGTGTTCCTAACACAAGCCACTGTCGAGAAGAACTCGTGCATAACGAAAGTTACGGACTAACATCCGTTCACATTGAAGTGTGGCACGGCATGGTTTGGGTTAATTTATCAGACAATCCGATATCTGTTGAATATCAGCTAGACGCACAAATTTTTGATCGTTTTGGAGAGCTTTATACGTTTGCTAGGTATGAAATTCAAAATTTAAAATCCGCTCATCGTGAAGAGTACGAAGTCGAGGCAAACTGGAAGCTTATTGTAGAAAACTTTCAAGAATGTTATCACTGTTCCTCTATTCACCCTGAGCTTACGGCAACGCTCCCTGAATTTCGTTCGGGAGTCGGCACTCAAAATTCAGTAGGCGGTGGAGCTAAGTTTGGCAATGAGTTAGAAGGTTTTTCAATTAGCGGGAAAGGAAGCCGTCCTATGTTAAAAGGGTTGCTTCCTGAAGATGACCGCACGTATTTTGGCATTACCGTTCTGCCGCTTGTATTTATCAACTTAACACCGGATCACGTTATTATTCATCGTATTATTCCAATCAGTGCAGAAAAGTCCAAAGTAATTTGCGAATGGTTATTCGACCCGGAAGAAATGGCTAAGCCTGATTTTGACCCAAAAGATGCCGTGGAATTATTTCACCGCGTTAATTTACAAGATTTTGAAGCGTGTGAGTGGTGTCAAGAAAATATGAGCTCAAAATCTTATAAAGAAGGAGGGATTTTAGTACCTATCGAACAGCACGTTTCGCATTTTTACAATTATGTATTAGAAGCAATCGGTATGAAGGTCGAATAGTAAATAGAAGCGGTCTGGCACATTATCTCGGTGTGCCAGACCATCTCTAACAATCTACTTTAAAAATAAGGGGGAAATAAATTGAGTACAAGCTCTAAACTAACAGAACCCATTATCCGCGTTACCGATGTTTCAAAAGTGTTTGGCCGTCAAAAAGAACAGGCTCTTAAGCTGAGAGAGTCTGGACAAAGTAAATATGAAGTCGAACAAGCTACTAAGACAACCGTTGCTATTTACAATGCTCATTTCGAAGTGAAAAAGGGAGAAACCTTTGTGTTAATTGGATTATCAGGAAGCGGTAAATCTACTTTACTTCGATGTTTGAACGGACTTATAGAACCAACAGAAGGGACGGTATATCTAGAAAATACAGATATTTCTCATATGCCAAAAAGACAGCTTCAGCAAGTACGAAGAAATAAAATTGGAATGGTATTCCAAAATGTAGGCCTTCTTCCAAACCGCACCGTAATTGACAATATTACGTTCGGTCTAGAAATTCAAGGCGTATCAGCAAGCGAAAGGGAAAAGCGAGGGAAAGAGGCGCTTGAAATGGTGGGGTTAAATGGACAAGCTTATAAAAGAATTTATGAATTATCAGGAGGTATGCAGCAGCGGGTTGGATTAGCGAGAGCCCTTGCTTCTGAACAAGAGATTTTGCTGATGGATGAGCCTTTTTCGGCGTTAGATCCTCTTATTCGAAGAGATATGCAAAAGCTATTTCTTGATATTCAAGGAGAAGTACAAAAAACAGTTATCTTTGTAACGCATGATCTAGATGAAGCATTAACTTTAGGGCACCGGGCTGCCGTAATGAAAGACGGAGAGATTGTACAGCTTGGAACGGCTGAAGATATTTTAAGTCAACCCGCAACCGATTATGTAAAACTGCTTGTTCAAGACGTTAATTACGGCAAAATCCGCCTTGCTAAAGACGCTGTTATTCCGGTAGAAACGGCTGCCTATGAGTATGAATCACCACAAGTTATATTAAGAAGAATGAGAACCAATCATTTATCTACGATTTTTGTTCTTGATAGTTCTGACCGCTTATTAGGTATGATGAGCATCTATACAGTGATGGAGCTTATTGAAGCTCATAAGCATGATTTAAAAGGAAAAGCATTGACACAGCCGCATTGCGTCAATCCTGATATGTCTTTACAAGAAATGATTCCTCTATTTACAGACAGTCATTCGCCTGTAGTCATTGTTGATAATCATCATCGCCTACAAGGTATGATTTCCCCGAGCACTCTTATTGCAAATCTCACTGAACGTATTGCAGTGACCGAGCAGCAAGAAGTTAAATCATATCAAGTGGAGGTTCGATAAATATGATGGTGAATGCTGCGATGATTCCTCGTATTCCTTTAGATAAATGGGCAAATTCATTTGTTGATTACATGATTGATAGTTTTTCAGGTGTATTTACTGGAATCAACCAGATAATGACCAGTTTAATCAGCAGCCTTGAATGGGCATTGACAGCCTCTCCTCCGCTAGTAACTGTCCTTGTTTTTGTTCTATTAGCGCTATGGTTGACAGATTGGAAGATAGCTGCATTTACGTGTTTTGGGTTACTTCTTATTATTAGCTTGGATTTATGGGAAGCATCAATGCTGACCTTATCTCTCGTTTTAGCTTCTACGATTATCTCACTTTTATTCGGCGTTCCTTTAGGCATATTATCACACCGCTTTAACAAAGTGGGGGCAGTCATAAAGCCTATTCTTGATATTATGCAAACGATGCCTGCTTTTGTTTACTTAATTCCTTCCGTACTTTTATTTGGATTAGGGAATGTTACAGCTCTTATTGCTACGTTTATTTTCGCAATGCCGCCTGCCGTTCGTCTGACGCTGCTTGGGCTTCAGCAAGTTCCGCACACCACTTTAGAAGCAGCGGAAGCTTTTGGAGCGACAGAATGGCAAAAATTAATTAAAGTCCAGCTGCCGCTCGCTTTGCCTATGATTATGTCGGGTGTAAACCAAGTTATTATGCTATCACTTTCGATGGTTGTTATTTCTTCCATGGTCGGTGCGGGAGGCCTAGGTGCAGAGGTATTACGAAGCATCAGTATGCTGGATGTAGGCTTAGGGTTTATCGGTGGGATTGCGGTTGTTATTATTGCCGTTATCTTAGATCGTTTAACGCATCTTTCTACTCGAAAAAGCCAAGATATTCAATCAAGCAAATAAAATGGATAAAGGTGGGATTAGATGAAACATTCAAAAAAAATTTCTTTTATTATGCTAACAATCGTCGTCATGCTGCTTGTCTCTGCATGCGGAAATAGCAATACGGCAAGCGGCACGACGACTAAAAAAGAAATTACAATTGGGTACATACCATGGGACGAAGCCGTAGCCGTTACGTTTTTATGGAAGGAATTATTAGAGGAAAAAGGCTATAAAGTTAAAGCAGTTCAAAGTGACGTAGCCCCGCTTTTCTCAGGAGTTGCTCAAGGAAATATTGATTTATTTTTGGACGTATGGATGCCTACTACCCATAGTTCTTACATGAAAAGATTCGGAAAACAAGTAGACGTTCTCGGCACTTGGTACGATCAAGCAGACAGCGGATTAGCCGTTCCCGACTATGTAGACGCGCAGTCGATAGGTGATTTAAAAAATAAGAAAGAAGAGTTTAACGGAAAGATTATTAGTATTGAACCGGGATCTGGAATCAATGGTCTTACGAAAGACCATGCCATGCCCAGCTATGGGTTAACAGACTGGAATTTAGTAGAGAGCAGTACAGCTGCGATGCTATCGGAATTGGATAAAGCCATTGCTAATAAAGAACCTATTGTTGTTACTTTATGGCGCCCGCACTGGGCTTTTGAAAAGTATAATCTCAGATACTTAAAAGATCCCAAAAATACGATGAATCCAACTGGACCTGAGAAAATACAGTCAATCAGTAAAAAAGCTTTTAAGGAAGATTATCCAGAAGCAGCAAAGTGGCTTAAAGATTTTTCGATTAGCGCTGATCAATTGGCATCATTAGAATCAGAAATTAACAGTGCAAAAGACGAAACAAAAGGCGTGAAAAACTGGATTTCTAAAAATAAGAAAGTGACGGAAAGCTGGGTAAAGTAATAAAAAGGCTGTCTCTTAGGCAAGTTATTGACTAAGAGGCATTTTTTTGTGGTGATATACCTATTTTTGTATAAAGCTTATCTCTTTTATGGAAATGGGCATCCTACATTAAAAGGATGGTGAAAGGCAGTGGCAATCGATAGAATCTGTACAATCGGACCTGTTAGTAATAAGAAAGATGTACTAGAGAGACTGTTGGAAAAAGGAATGACAATTGCTCGGCTGAATTTATCTCATGGGTCGCATGAAAGTCATAAAACAATTATAGATACGTTAAGATCTTTAAATTCCTCTATTCAAATTTTAGGAGATTTACAAGGTCCTAAAATTAGACTTGGAGTGATAAAGTCAAAAGAAATAGTGTTAAAAGAAGGCGCATCTTTTATTTTATATACAGAGCAGATGTCAGGAAATGAAAAAGGAGCCAGCGTTGACTATAAGGGTATCGTGAAGGATGTTCAAACAGGAAGCAAAATCTTAATCAATGACGGTCAAGTAGAACTGGCTGTTGAAGGAGTAGAAGAAGATACACTTGTCACAAAGGTAAAAAAGGGCGGATCTATTTCGTCTCATAAAGGCGTGAATTTGCCAGGTGCTCGCGTCGGTTTGCCGGCCATTACTGAAAAAGACAAAAAAGACATCGTATTCTTATTGAAAGAAAAAGTAGATTTTCTTGCTTGTTCGTTCGTAAGAACCCCTGAACATTTAAAAGACATTAAAGATTTTATCCATTTAAAACATCTAAATGCACCAAAGCTGATTGCGAAAGTGGAAACAATGGAAGCTATAGAAAATTTCAAGCAAATATGTGAAGAAGGCGATGGAATTATGATTGCACGAGGAGATTTAGGGGTAGAGCTACCGTATGAATGGATTCCTTTGCTCCAAAAAATATTAATTCATGAATGCAGCTTGCACGATAAATATGTGATCACCGCGACACAAATGCTTCAATCAATGGTGAGCAGCGCAATTCCTACAAGAGCCGAGGTGACGGATGTGTTTCAGGCAGTACTGGACGGCACGAATGCAGTGATGCTTTCTGCTGAAACAGCAGCTGGGAAATATCCGATTGAAAGCATGGAAACACTTTATAAAGTATCACATCTTGCTGAAACGCTTCAAAATAAAAGAGTTGCGAGCTCCGCAGAGATTTTGGCAATGTTAAAGAGCTCGAGATAAAAAGTACAGCAAGTAGATATGTAAGTTTAAAAAATATATTTAAATTAAAAAAAGTGGCAATGTTTTCTACTATCCAAGTACAATTCAATTAATGAATGCTTTGCATTTTGCATATAAGTATTTATACCTATGTTGTCATAATTTATGTGATTCCCCAAAGCATAAATTACTTTTCATTACCTTATTGTGTACAAATATATTATGAGATAAGCCCATGCCTGTACAGGCATGGGCTTATCTTTATGTGGCGTTTTAAAACGTCAATTTCTAATTGGGGAATTAATCTTCACCTCTTGCACAATAAATATTCTTCTGTACAAAAATAGAGTGTATAATAGGAATGTTGACTTGATAGGAAAAAGAGAGAAGCCTTATCAAGCAAAGGAAGATGGAGTGGAGAGTGTGTACTGAAAGTGAAATTGTCCAGCGGCAAAAATAAACATGTTTTTCGAATGCTTCTAGAAGAATATCTAGAATGAAAGTAGGAACATTATGGAAAAGAAAATGAGGTTTGGCATCAAATCCAAAATTATTATTGGATATTTAATTGTTATTGTCTGTTTATTTATTGCATTTATTGTTTTAAACAGTCAAATTTCATCTTTGCAAAAAGAGCGAAATTTTATCATTGATCATGATATTGAAGTCCATGATCTGACCAATCGAATTGAAAAGCACCTGCTTGATATGGAAACCGGACAAAGAGGCTATATTATTACAGGAGAAGCGAGTTACTTAGAACCTTATAACAGTGCAGCAACAAGTTGGGAAAAAGATTATAATGCGCTGTATCAGCTTCTAAATAATAATCCAAATCAGCAGGAGAAACTGGAGAAGATTAAAGGAAGTATTCAAGACTGGATTGAAGCTGCTGGTGAACCGACCATTGCATTAAAAAAAGAAAATAATACAAAAGAGCTTCAGCAATTTTTTGAGAAAGATCCTGGGCGCCAGTATATGGACGATATACGCAGCCAGTTTACTTCTTTTAGAAATGTAGAGAAAAAATCGACTGAAACAAGAGCAACAGAGTTAGACGAGAAAAATCAAAAAATTAAAATTGGACTTTACGGTTTGCTGTTATTCGTTACGCTTATTTCACTTGCTATCGCTATTGTGTTGTCTAATTCTATTGTGAATACGATTAAAGAAGTTACGCAAACGATCAAACGAATTACGGCTTCAAAAGGCGAGTTAAAAGGAAGAATTAAAGTTCGATCTAATGATGAAATTAAAGATTTAGGGCTAGCCACGAACGCGTTGTTAGAAAATATTGAAGAGCGAAACTGGCTTCAAACGAACATTGCTCATGCTGTAACGATGTACCAAGGCATAGCATCTGTAGACAAGCTTGCGGAAAAATTTCTCTTTACGGTTTCAGAAATGACACAAGCTTCTTTCGGAGCATTTTATGTTCGAGAGGAAAATGATAAAGGAAACTTATTCGTCAAACAAGCTGCTTTTGCAGATAGAAAAGGCGACGCGGGAAGAGAGAGCTTTTTGATAGGCGAAGGGCTCATTGGACAAGCTGCTTTAGAGAAAAGAACCTTTGTCATAAACGATGTACCTGACACGTACCAGCTCATTACTTCAGGATTAGGAGACGTAAAACCTAAGAGTATTTTTATTGTACCCGTCTTGTTTGAAGATGAAGTAATTGCTGTTATCGAGCTTGCATCGCTGCACGAGTTTACAGTTTTAGAGCAAGAACTTATTAGTCAAGTGATTGAAACGTTTGGTCTCACTATCAATGGCGTAATTAGACGTATGGAAATTGCTCGTCTATTAAAAGAATCTCAGGCGATGACAGAAGAGCTCCAAGCTCAGTCTGAAGAACTTCAAACACAATCAGAAGAACTGCAAATGCAGTCTGAAGAGCTGCGTATGATTAATGAACAGCTAGAAGAAAGAACAAAAGACGCAGAAGAAAAATCGTTTGAATTA
The DNA here is from genome assembly GCF_058323215.1 of Priestia sp. USM5. Lineage (NCBI taxonomy): Bacteria > Bacillati > Bacillota > Bacilli > Caryophanales > Bacillaceae > Priestia > Priestia sp. USM5. The sequence goes on along the minus strand of NZ_JBSGKN010000001.1, from coordinate 3,083,077 downwards.
GAGGCTGCAAAAGAAGATTTAGAAGAAAAAGCGCATCAGCTGGAGTTGAATTCTCAATATAAATCTGAATTTCTTGCTAATATGTCGCATGAGCTTCGAACACCACTTAACAGCATTCTTATTCTGTCTGAAATGCTTGAGGAAAACGCAGCTAAAACGCTATCTGAAGATGAAGAAGAATACGCTCGTATTATTCATTCTTCAGGAAAAGACTTGCTCGCGTTAATCAACGATATCTTGGATTTATCAAAAGTAGAGTCTGGAAAACTAGATATTTTACTAGCTGAGATGAATATGAGTGAGCTTCCAGATCAAATCGAACGTAATTTCAGCCACGTTGCTGAACAGAAAAACGTACAATTGAAAATTAATAAAGCACAAGATGTACCGGACATCATTCACACAGATGAAAAGAGATTCCAGCAAATTGTGAAAAATCTTTTATCAAATGCATTTAAATTTACAGAATCTGGATCTGTCACCGTATCCATTCAACGAGTAGCTGACCATCGTCTTACAACAGCTATGCGTACAGTTGATACGGATTGCTGGCTAGAAATAGCTGTAGCTGATACAGGGATTGGTATACCAAAAGAAAAGCATCAGCTTATCTTTGAAGCGTTTCAGCAGGCAGATGGAGCTACGGTCCGCAAGTACGGAGGAACGGGACTTGGCTTATCTATTTGCAGTGAGTTTGCAAAATTATTGGGCGGCTGGATTTCTCTAAGCAGTGAAGTAGGAAAAGGAAGTACGTTTACACTCTATCTTCCTAGCCTCTCTAATGGTCTTATTGACTATGAAAAAGTGAATTTTGCATATGAAGAAGTAGCGGTATCTGTAGAAGAAGCTGAACCTGAAGCAGAAATAACTGAAATTGATCATCCTGTACAACCAGTTGAACCTTCATTGCAAGATGATGAAAATGTGTTTCAAGATAAGCGAGTGCTCATCGTAGATGATGACCAGCGCAACATCTTTGCCTTAAAAACTGCGCTAGCTAAACAAGGTATGACCATTATGACAGCTCATAACGGAATAGAGTGTCTTGAAATGATGGAGAATAGTGAACCATTTGATCTCATTTTAATGGATATTATGATGCCGCAAATGGACGGATATGAAGCCATGCAGAAAATCAGAGGAGAGCTAAAGCTTGTTGATTTGCCTATTATTGCATTAACCGCTAAAGCGATGAAAAACGATCGTGAAAAATGCTTGGAAGCTGGAGCATCAGATTATATCAGCAAACCTTTAGATTTAAATCAGCTGTTCTCCGTTATGCGTGTATGGCTAGTAAATTAAGCGGGGTATGAAACATAAATGGATATGAAGCACCTAGATTTAAGTGAAGACTTAGTTATGAATAAAAAAACAGATTTAGAGATTGATTTACTGCTGACGGCTATTTATCGATTAACGGGATTCGATTTCAGACAGTACGCTAAATCTTCTATTTGTCGCCGAGTCTATAATCGAATGAAAATTGAACGTATTCCAACCGTGTCTCGATTGTTAGAAAAAGCGATTCACGAAGAAGAATTTATGAATCAGCTTTTAAATGATTTTTCAATAAATGTAACAGAGATGTTTCGCGATCCAAGCTTTTTTAAAGCATTTCGCACAAAAGTGATTCCGGTATTAAAGGATTATCCGGAAATTCGCATTTGGCACGCTGGCTGTGCAACGGGCGAAGAGGTATTTTCTATGGCGATTCTTTTAGAAGAAGAAGGGTTAATGGATAAAACGGTCATTTACGCAACCGATATGAACGAAGATGTATTAGAAAAAGCAAAACAAGGCGCCTTTTCTTTACGTAAAATGAAGTCATATACAAAAAATTATATTCAAGCCGGGGGAAAGAATGCCTTCTCGGAATATTATCAAACGGATCATCACTATGCATATTTTCATCCGTCGCTGTTAAAAAATATTATCTTTGCTCAGCATAATTTAGTCACGGATCAGTCATTTAATGAATTTCACGTCATCATTTGCCGAAACGTCCTTATTTATTTTACAGCTCAGCTGCAAAATCAAGTGTATAATTTATTTTCAGAAAGCCTGTGTGTAAAAGGGTTTCTTGGACTTGGCGATAAAGAAACGCTTCGCTTTGCTGAGGGAGCAGCTTCTTATATCGAGTTTGCAGGGAACGAGCGCATCTATCAAAAGCAATAAAAAAAGACCTCATTTGTGAGGTCTTTTTTATTATGCTTGTGCTTGAATCATAAGCACGCACATGTCATCAGGCTGATTTAACTTTTGTTCTTCTGAGAAAATTTCATTCATAAATGCCTGCGGATTTGTCCATTTTTGTTCAGTAAGTTGTTGAAGACGAAGAGCAGATTCATTTTCGCAAGGGCCCATCGATTCAAGAGCTCCGTCTGTAAATAGCAAAATTTGCACATCGTTCTCAAAGCTGACAACAGATTTCTGAACGTCCATTTCTTCAAAAAACCCTACAGGGCAGCTTCCTCGTTGAAGAGGAACGAGCGTATGTTCATCCACTAACATATAACCTTCTGGGTGCCCGGCATTCACATATTCTACTGTCTTAGCTTCCGTATCAATCACTAAATAAATAGCAGTGAAATAGTAAGGAATTTCATCTTTTTCGCTGTGCAATAATTCCATGTAGCGATTCAACTCTGTAATAACCTGCTCAGGGTCTATGAGGGACTTGATAGCTTCTCTGAGCACAGACGAAATAAACATACAAACAAGCGAGGCAGAGATGCCGTGCCCCATCATATCAAAAAGAATAATACCGTACCGGTGCTCGTCAATTTTGTGCCAATAGTACATATCACCCGCTAATTTAAAAGAAGGATAATATGAAACTTCCATTTGAATATCTTTCTCTCGTAAAGGGGGGCTGAGTAAGTTTTGCTGTACGTGCGTAGCTAAATCTAACTCAGTTTGAATTTTCTTTTCATGTTCCGTGTGCCAGTCAATTTCTGCTTTAAGGCGTAAGGCTACCCGCATACGAGCCAGCAGTTCCACTTTATTAATCGGCTTTGTGACGTAATCTGTTCCGCCAGCGTCTAGAGCTTCTACTAATTTGCTGCTGTCTTCTAGGGCTGTGACAAAGATAATTGGAATATGTTTTAAGCGTTCTACCTGTTGAATTCGCCTGCAGGCTTCGATTCCATCAATTTCGGGCATCATAATATCAAGTAAAATCAAATCGACCGAATTCGTTTTTGAGTTCTCATCGTCCAGGTTAAGATAGTCAAAAAGCGCATGGGCAGACGTAAGAGACACACAGTTATCGTAGCCAGCGCCTTTTAGAATTTTTTCAATTACAAATAGATTGACTTGATTGTCATCTACGAGAAGAATGGTCATGCTTTATTTCCCCTTATTATGTTTGAAGACTATTGATTGAGTATGTAGTTTTCAAGCATTTTTTATACTTTTTCTGTTTTTCTATTTATCTATTATACAGAAAACACAGCGTTTAGGGTATTTTTTAAGATTATTCTTTTCTATTAAAAAAGTCACTTGTCCCCAGAAAAGGAGACAAGTGACTTTTTATAGCAACTTGTATAACGCAAATATCCCGAAAGTCAGTACCACCGCTCCCGAAATACGATTTACCCAGATCAAGCTGTTATTCGTAAACTTCGACCGGGCAAGACTAATAGCAAAACTGAGCGAAAGCCACCAGCAGGCCGATCCTAAAAATACGCCTGCAACCATTGTCAGCGCAGAAGCAACATCAAATGCTGATTTACTAATGCCTACACCAGAAAACACGCCAATAAAAAATAAGATTGTCATTGGATTCGTAACCGTTAAAAAAAGAACGGATGTATACGAACGAAGCAACCCTTCTCCTTTAGCAGCAGCAGCGTGCTCTGCAGGTTGAGAACGAAAAGTTTGTACACCTAAATAGCATAAAAATAATCCCCCAATCAGCTGAAGCCAAATCTTTTGGGTTAATAAAAAGGTTGTAATGAACGTTAGGCCAAACGCAGCGATGCATCCATAAAGAGCATCTGCTGTAGCTGCTCCCAGCCCGGATACAAACCCGTGTAATCGCCCTTTAGATAACGTGCGATTGATGCATAAAATACCAATGGGACCGACGGGAGCAGCAACGGAAAAACCGATCACTAACCCCTTTAGAAAATAAAATAAGTTCATCTTTTACGTTGCTCCTATGAAGTTTTTCTTTAGTATAGTACAAAAGCAATTATGAATGAAGCTAATTTTGAGAAAGGTGTTAACGCATGTTTTTAGTCTGTTCGGGTACATCATAATGGTGTGATAGAAAACATTATTAGTGATTTTGTTTTAATCATTAAAAAGTTAAAAGACTAAATTATTTTACACAGAAAATTAAATGTAGTAAAATAATTCACTGTTACATATATAGAAAGATCTACCACTATAAAGTAGTCATTCGTAATGAGATGAAGAGAGGTTAGTCATCATGAGTAATCTGTTTGCAAAAAGAGATGTTAATAAGCTGTTAGAGGAAAATGCAGCAAAAGAATCAACTAAGACACTAGGGTTATTTGATGTTATTTTGATGGGAGTAGGAGCAACCATTGGGACAGGAGTTCTGGTTATAGCAGGACTAGTTGCCGCCAGGGATGCAGGGCCCTCAGTCTCCGTTTCATTTATTATTTCTGCAATAGCCTGTATTCTTGTTGCGTTGTGCTATGCAGAATTTGGTTCAGCTGTTCCAAGTTCAGGAGGCGCATATACATACATATATGTTTCATTAGGAAAATTTGTAGCGCATTTAATAGGGTGGTCCATTGTAGGATGCTATACGGTGTCTTTAGCGTCTGTAGCAGGCGGATGGTCTTCTTACGTAAATAATGTGCTTACTGAGTTTGGTATTAGACTTCCTGAATCGTTAACCGCCATACCGAGCGACGGAGGTATCATTAATCTTCCGGCAGTATTTATTGTCCTATGCATGTCGTTTTTATTAACACGAGGGGTAAAAGAAAGTAAAAAAATAAATAACTTAATGGTTTTAATCAAGATAGGTATTGTTCTTTTATTTGTAGCCGTCGGCGTCTTTTTTATTCATACAAATAACTGGCACCCATTTACTCCTTTTGGTGTGAAAGGGATCTTTGCAGGCGCAGCTTCCGTCTTTTTCGCTTATAACGGATTTGATGCCATTTCTACTTCGGCAGAAGAAGTGAAAAATCCCCAAAGAAACTTGCCGCTAGGTATTTTGATTGCACTAAGTGTTTGTGCAGTCATTTACGTAGTCATTGCATTAGTATTAACAGGAATGGTTTCTTATAAAGAGCTAAACGTAGGCGATGCGTTATCATATGCGCTCAATAGTGTAGGACAAGAATGGGCAGCGCTCATTGTATCTATCGGAGCGGTTATTGGTATTATGGCCGTCGTATTTGCTTATTTGTTTGTCGTGCCCCGCATACTGATGTCAATGAGCCATGATGGATTATTGCCGTCTCTTTTTGCGAAAGTGAACCGAAAAAATAGCGAGCCTGTCATATCTACATGGCTTGTGGGGGCGTTAGGCGCGATCGTAGCTGGTTTTGTTGATTTAAAACAGCTGGCGGATTTAGCAAATATGCTAGCGATTGTTACGTTTGCTGCCGTTTCATTTTCAATTTTGGCTCTGCGAAAAACTCAGCCTAATTTAAAGCGCGGTTTCAAAGTACCTTTTGTGCCATTCATTCCGATTCTTGCTATTCTTTGCTGTATCTTTCTTATGTTTAACTTATCAATGGTAACGTGGATGTACTCAATCGGCTGGATGCTGATTGGCGTCTTTATTTACGTTGGATACGGGAGAAATAAAAAGAGCGTTTAGCAAAAAAAGACTCTAAGCAAACAAGCTAGAGTCTTTTTTGTGTATATATTTCTTTTGAAAGGGATCTATGAACATAACGTAAAAATTAAAATTTTATTCGGGACATATGTCCTTTTTATTTTGGGAAGTGTTATTGTTTAATAAAAAGAAACCGTTATGATGGAGAGGAAAACATGAGGGAAATTACGAGTGAGAAACAACTGCTGGAGTATATAAATACTTATAGATTAGAGTCAGTTTTCAAGAAAGACTTACTACCGCATTTGTCACTGTATGATGTGGAGGCAGGAGAACGTCTTTGTTCTCAAGGAGACGTGTCTCATTGTTTGTACATACTGGTGAAAGGCAAGGTTAAAGTTTATACCATATCGCCCGAAGGCAAGACGCTTGTTCTTTCCTTTAAACAGCCCCTTGAAGTGATAGGCGATATTGAGTATGTACAGGATGTTGATATTATGAATACGGTTGAAGCCGTTTCACCTTTAGTTGTAATTGGTATACCATACAAACGATTAAAACAGCATGCGAGCGATGATCCACAGCTGCTGACGTTTTTACTGGAAATGCTCACAAAAAAGTTTTGCGCAAAATCGAACTCGCTCAGCTTTAATTTAATGTACCCAGTTGAAGTGCGGCTGGCTAGCTACTTGCTTTCTATTTTTTGTGAAGAATCACATTTGGTTATGGATCAAAAAACAGAAAGCCTAAAAGATATAGCCAATTTAATCGGAACGACTTACCGGCATTTAAATCGTGTTCTTCAGAAATTTGTAGCGCAAGGAGTTATTGAAAAACAGAAAGGCTCTATTATTCTCAAAGATAAAGAAAAACTGAGCTGTCTAGCAAACGACAATATATACGAGTAGAAAAAGCAATAGATTAGTTGAAGGGGAGAGAGAAGAATGAAAACATACAGAACGCTTCTATTTGACATTGATAATACGCTTTTAGATTTTAACGCAGCCGAAGAGCAGGCTTTACAGCTTCTTTTTGCTAACCACGGTATTCCGCTGACTGATGAAAGCAAAAAACGTTATAGTTTGATAAACCAGGGGTTATGGACAGCTTTTGAAGAAAATAAAATAAGTCGTGAGCAAGTTGTAAATACTCGCTTTTCTACTCTATGTAAAGAATATGGAATAGAGAAAGACGGAAAGCTGCTTGAAGCAGAGTACCGAACGTATTTGAACAATGGCCATCAGCTAATTGACGGAGCAATTGAGGTAATTAAAAAACTGAGCTGTCACTATGAATTATATGTTGTTACAAATGGCGTATCGGCTACTCAATATAAGCGCCTTCAGGACTCAGGTCTATATCCTTATTTTAAAGAAGTATTTGTTTCAGAAGATACAGGTTTTCAAAAACCTATGAAGGAATATTTTGATTATGTTTTTTCACGTATAAAAGAGCTGTCCGTACATGAAACATTGATTGTTGGAGATTCTTTGAGTGCAGACATTCAAGGCGGGCAGCTAGCCGGTATTGATACGTGCTGGTTTAATCCTCAGGAAAAAAAGAATGATACAAATTGGAATTCTACCTATGAAATTGGAAGGCTTCAAGAGCTTTATAACCTGCTGAATGTAAATAATGAAGTAGCTTCGGTACAAGTGTAAAAGTGTATAAACGTTAGAAAACGCAAAAAGCGCCAACCCTGTTCTTTAAATAAAACGGGTTGGCGCTTTTTCTGTTTTATAGATTTCAAAGGGCTTAAAATACGCTAGGGATATCGGTCTAGGTACAGTAATCAATACAAATTTAAACAGTTTTATCCCAAAAGCAATAGGGTATTTTACCAATATCCCAGATAAAGTAAGTAACTAGGAGGTCGTAAAAGATGATTAATGGCAAAAGTTTATCTCGTTCAGGAAAGAGTTCATATAGAAGAGAAACAGCCGTTGGAAAAACAGGAATGGTAGCCAGTGCCCATCCAATTGCAACCGACGCCGGAGAACAGGTACTAAGAGCTGGAGGTAATGCAATTGATGCAGCAATTGCCGTTCAGTTTGGGCTCAACGTTGGAGAACCGATGATGACCGGTATTGGAGGCAGCGGCTTTTTTATGGTATACCACAATGAAAGCAAAACAACTAAAATTTTTGACGGGCATTCTCAGGCTCCTAAAGCAGCTTATCCTGAAATGTTTCTTGATGAAAATAAAGAAGTTATTCCGTTTAGAAAGCGTTCTACTCATGCAACGGCAATTGGAATTCCAGGGATTTTAAAGGCGATGGAAGCAGCTCGTAAAGAGTATGGAACAAAACCCCTTGCTGAACTAATTGAACCGGCTGCCAAAGCAGCAGAAGCGGGTGTGGAAACAAACTGGGTGCTTGGAGATATTTTAAAAACATATGCCTATCGACTAGGAGAACATGCTAAGCAGCTATATTCTCCAAACGGCAAGCCTATGCAAGAAGGAGATATGATTAATAAAAAAGATCTTGCTAAAACATTCCGCATTCTTCAAGAAAAAGGTATCGAGGCTTTTTATGAAGGTGAAATTGCAGAAGCCATTATTTCAACGATAAAAGAGTACGGCGGTTTTATGGAACTGTCAGATTTGAAAGAATACCAGATTAAGATTGATGAACCCGTGTGGGGAGATTATAAAGGATACCGAATTGCTTCTTCCAACATGCCTAGTGCAGGAGGAGCTACGGTGCTGCAAATTTTAAAGCTATTAGAGAACTTCGATGTGTCTCAGTACGACGTGAAATCGTGGGAAAAGTATTATTTGTTTGCAGAAGCTATGCGCATTGCATTTTCAGATAAAATTGCATTCTCTGGAGATCCAGCCTACAGTGACATTCCATTAAAAGGGCTTTTAAATGACGAATATATAAAGGAACGTCAAAAATTAATTAATTGGAAGCATAAAAATGAGAAAGTTGATTTTGGCAACCCGTGGGATTATGAGAAAGGCCAAAAAGTGAACGTTGTGCGTCAGCCTTATGAACCTGAACGTGAGCTTAGTGAAACAACTCACTTCACGGTAGTTGACCGCTGGGGCAATATTGTCGCTTGTACATCAACTGTGGAACATCCTTTTGGTACAGGAATTATGGTTAAAGACCATGGATTTTTACTCAACAACGAGCTTACTGATTTTGATGCTATTCCTGGAGGGTTAAATCAAGCGGATGCAGGAAAGCGTCCGGTTAGCTGTAAAAGCCCAACCATCGTTTTTAAAGACAGTAAACCTGTACTCACTTTAGGGTCTCCAGGCGGACCAACGATTGTAGGGTCTGTGTTTCAAACGCTTATTAATGTCTTAGACTATGGAATGGATATAAAAGAAGCGATTGAAGAACCAAGAATTTTTAATAGTACAGGATCACTTATCGGTTGGGAAGCCGGAGTGGATATGAATGCCAAAGGAGAGCTAGAAGCCATGGGGTTTAATTTTGGAGATGAACCATTCCCAATTGGAAATGTTCAAGGTATTCAAATTGATAAAGAAAACGGTCGTTTATTTGGAGCAGCTGATTCCAGCCGTGAAGGAAAAGCAACTGGCTTAGACTCTTAATATTAAAAAGATGCATCATACGCTCCCTCTTTTATAAGAAGGGATGGCGTATGATGCATTAAAAAAGATAAAAATAAGTAGGTAAAAAGAAGGAATATTTTTTTCGAAAAACATACTTTAGACCTTTATTAGCATCATCCTAATCTCCAGAAAGGAAAAAGAATAGAACGTTTTCATGTCCGAATAATAAAAAAGAGTACTGATTTTTCAAGATATTGATGAAAACAAAATGATTGGAAAGCATAAAAAAAGGAATAGCGCTTTCAATGCTAGAAAGATAGAGTATTTAATCGTGTAAAGAGTATAAAACGCAACGGCTGGAAAACGTAGTTTGGAATGTAAAAAAAGTCGTACCCTTTTTTGAAAAACGGTTACATAAAAAGTCTCTTGCACGTAAACTTTGGTCCTAGTTACAGCTCAATGAAAAAGATGAAAATGAGAAATAGCTACATTTGGCACGTTTGACTTTCGTCATTTATCCAAGTAATCTTTTGGTTGAACGGAACCGGTTCTGTTTTCGGATTTTTAATAGCTAATTGAATTAATAAATTTATATTCTTTACTAACCCAAAAGGAGAAAACATATGAAAATGAAACGAGTTGCTAAGCATACAACTGCTGCTACATTGGCTGCAGCCCTACTAGTAGGCGGGGGATACCAAACATTTGCTAAAGGAAACGACAGCAAAGACTTTAATAACAGCTACGGAATTTCGCATATTACTCGCGATAATATGGTGAAAATTCCACAGCAGCAAAACAGTGATCAGTTTAAAGTTCCTGCTTTTGACGAATCAACTATTAAAAACATTGCTTCTGCTAAGGGAAAAGATGCATCGGGAAATACAATTGACTTAGATGTATGGGACAGCTGGCCATTACAAAATGCTGACGGAACAGTGGCGACTTATCATGGATATCAAATTGTGTTTGCCCTAGCAGGTGATCCAAAAGATTCGAATGACACGTCTGTTTATCTTTTCTATAAAAAAGCTGGAGACAAATCGATTGACAGCTGGAAAAACGCTGGAAGAGTGTTTAAAGACAGCGATAAATTCGTTCCGAATGACCCGCACCTTAAAAATCAAACACAAGAATGGTCTGGTTCTGCCACATTAACGAAAGATGGTAAAGTTCGTTTATTCTACACGGATTATTCAGGTAAACAATACGGAAAACAAACGTTAACGACAGCTCAAGTGAACATGTCTCAGCCAAACGATAATACGTTAAAAGTTGACGGAGTAGAAGATTACAAGTCAATCTTTGATGGTGACGGAAAGATTTATCAAACGGTTCAGCAGTTTATTGATGAAGGCGGTTATGACACAGGGGATAACCATACGCTAAGAGATCCTCATTACATAGAAGACAATGGACATAAGTACCTTGTTTTCGAAGCTAACACTGGAACAGAAGATGGCTATCAAGGCGAAGACTCTCTATATAACAGAGCATACTACGGAGGAAACAATCCTTTCTTCCAATCTGAAAAGAAAAAGCTTCTTGAAGGATCTAATAAAGAAAAAGCTTCTTTAGCAAACGGGGCTTTGGGCATTATTGAGTTAAATGATGACTATACGCTCAAAAAAGTAATGAAGCCGCTTATCACATCAAATACAGTTACAGACGAAATTGAACGTGCAAACATTTTCAAAAAAGATGGAAAATGGTACTTGTTCACTGATTCTCGCGGATCTAAAATGACGATTGATGGAATCGGACAAGATGATGTGTATATGCTAGGCTATGTTTCAAATACGTTAACAGGAAAATATAAGCCTTTAAATGATACGGGATTAGTTCTTCATATGGATTTAGATCCTAATGATAAAACATTTACGTATTCTCACTTTGCCGTACCGCAAACAAAAGGTAATAATGTTGTTATTACAAGCTACATGACAAACAGAGGCTTTTATGAAGACAACCACTCTACATTTGCACCAAGCTTCTTAGTAAATATTGACGGTTCAAAAACATCTGTTGTAAAAGATAGCGTTCTTGAACAAGGTCAGTTAACAGTGGATGAAGACTAAGCCCTTTGCAATAGCAACAAAAGAAAATGGTGATTGTAATCACCATTTTCTTTTGTTTTATTCGATGTAGACAAAAAAGAGAAAGGCGGGGTTTGTTTGAAGAAAAAAGGTGCTTATAAATGGATAACGCTTGCCGTTCTTTTAGTTGTAATAGCCGGACTCATTATAGCAGGCGTATCCAAAAAAGAGGATACAAAAGATCGAGGAAAAGAAAAAGGAAATAAAAGTGAATCCACTTATCGCCCGGTGTATCATTTTAGCACGCCTGATAAATGGAAAAATGATCCTCAAAAGCCCATTTATTTTGACGGAGAGTATCATTACTATTACTTATACAATCATGATTACCCTAAAGGGAACGGGACGGAATGGCGACATGCAACGTCTAAAGATTTGGTTCATTGGAAAGATAAAGGAGTAGCTATTCCAAAGTATACAAATAAAAATGGCGATATATGGTCCGGATCCGTTGTAGAAGATAAAGAGAATACAGCAGGTTTTGGTAAAGGCGCAATTGTAGCGATTATGACCCAGCCTTCTGCTGATGGACAAAAGCAAGAACAGTATTTATGGTATAGCACCGATAGAGGAAAAACCTTTAAATCATATAGCAAAAATCCTATCATGCCTAATCCAGGCACCAAAGATTTTCGAGATCCCAAAGTCATATGGGATAATGAACATGATAAGTGGGTTCTCGTCATGTCAGAAGGTGAAAAAATCGGATTTTATGAATCTTCTAATCTAAAGGATTGGACGTATACGGGAGGATTTGTTACTAAAGATATTGGCATTACAGAATGTCCAGATCTTTTTCAAATGAAGGCGGATGACGGGACAGTTAAGTGGGTTCTCGGGACAAGTGCAAATGGAAAAGAAAGCGGAAAGCCAAACACCTATGCTTATTGGACAGGAAATTACGATGGAACAACATTCACTCCCGATATGGATGAGCCGCAATGGCTAGATCATGGTTTTGATTGGTACGGAGCAGTCACGTTTAAAGACGGTAAAAATGAGGATTCTTTAGAAAAACGCTACGCTTTTGCATGGATGAACAACTGGGATTATCCAGATAAGACACCAACGATGAAAGATGGGTTTAACGGATTCGATTCAGTAACCCGTGAAATTACGCTTTCAAAACAAGACGACGATCAGTACAGCCTGTTATCAAAGCCTGTCGAAGAATTAAATCAGCTAACTGATTCAACAAATTCTCTCAAGCAAGTAGAAGTAAACGGAGAGAAAAAGTTAAAGATAAAAGGTGAAGCTTATCAGCTTGATACAGATATTTCATGGTCAGATGCAGAAAATGTAGGCTTACGACTTCGAGAGTCCGCAGATCAAAAGCGGCACATTGATGTCGGGATTTTTGCAAAAGATAACGTCTCATATGTGAATAGAAGCTATAGTAATCAGCCTGATCAAAGCAAAAAATATGTGGAAAGCCGCGATTACTTTGATGCAGGCAAGAAAAATGTTCATTTGAAGATATTGGTAGATAAAACAAGTATTGAAGTCTTTATTGATGATGGAAAAACCGTACATTCTAGCGAGGTGTTTCCTCGTCACAACGACCAAGGAATTACACTTTTTTCCCAAGGAGGAACGTCTTTCTTTAAGAACATAGAAATCAAACATTTTCGTTCCAGTCAGTAAATTCCCTATTTTTAAAAAAGGGAGCAGAATATCACCTTATTATGGTTTAGGACTCGTTAAAAAGGGTATATGCCTACTAACAGTAAATGAAAGGGTGTTTATTCAAATGGAAGAGAAAATGAGACAACTAATAGAGGGACTTAATACCGATTTAGCGGGTGAATATTCGGCGGTTATTCAGTACACTTACTATGCGTCTACAGTAACCGGCCTAGAATATCAAATTTTAAAACCTTTCTTTGAAGGAGAAATTCCTGACGAGCAAGGGCATGCCCTTTATTTATCAGAAAAAATCAAAAACCTTGGCGGTGAGCCAACAACAAAGCCAGCTGAGGTGAAGCACGTCTCAAACGTGACGGAAATGCTTAAAGAAGCAAGCAGAGCTGAAAAAGAAACGATCCAGCGCTACGAAGAGCGTAAAAAACAAGCAGAAGAGTTAGGATTAACAGAGCTTGTTGTCAAACTTGAGGATATGATTGCAGATGAAACAAATCATATGGAAGAAATGGAACGTTTATTAAAAGATCCCCGACTAAGTTAATCATACAAAATACGTAAAAAGCATCCCGTAACACCTGTTACGGGATGCTTTTTGTGGTTTGAAAAAGAAATAAAACATCATGTACGCATGTTTTTATAAATGAGAGGAAAGTCATATTTTTGAAATTCTCTATCGCTTTGAAAAATTTTATAGTAAAATAATTATTTGGCTGCATATGGCAGTAACTATATGCGGAGCATCACATACATATAAAGGCTAAAAGGGTATAAGTATATTGAAACCGCTTTTATCTTCTGTAAAAAAAACGATGGTATGCCCGCAGTTGCAAGGAGAGAAAGAGATGAGGAAACGAATCATGACAGCGCTGCTGCTTGTCACTGTTTTAGCTGCAATGGAAGGAACCATTGTCAGTACGGCTGTTCCAAGAATTACAAGTGATTTGTCGGGTATTGAGCTAGTTAGCTGGGTATATGCCATTTATATGCTGACAACCGCTGTATCTACACCTATATACGGAAAGTTAGCGGATTTATTCGGCCGCAAAAAAGTTATGCTTGTTGGAATTATTATTTTCTTAATCGGATCTATACTTTGCGGGCTTAGCTTTTCGATGCAACAATTAATTGTCTACAGAGCAATCCAAGGGCTAGGCGCCGGGGTCGTTATGCCCCTTACAATGATTATTATTGGCGACTTGTATGAAGAAGCAAAAGAAAGAGCCAAAGCCCAAGGTTGGATTAGCGCAGTTTGGGGAGTTGCTGGAGTTCTGGGTCCTCTTCTTGGGGGATTTTTAGTCGATACGCTGTCTTGGCGCTATATTTTCTTTTTAAATATACCGTTTGGACTAATGGCTTTTATTGTTCTTCTAGTAAACTATAAAGAAGAAGTGGTAAAAGAAAAACGCTATATCGATTACATTGGAGCGGTGACGTTTTCAGTTGGAACCATTGCATTTTTATACGCGCTGTTAACCGGAAGTCAGCATCAAAACTGGGGAGATCCGGTCATTATAGGATTATTTGTTCTAGCTGTTCTGACATTCATGGGCTTTATTTATATCGAAAAGAAATCGCCGGAACCTCTTATTCCGCTTGAGCTGTTTTCTATTCGAAGTGTATCTGTTATAAACTTATTAACACTTCTTGTCGGGTCAGTAGTTATTAGTATTACGGTTTACCTTCCAATTTGGAGCCAAGGAGTGATGGGAAAAAGTGCAACCGCTGCCGGTTTTGTGTTAATGCCCATGCCAGTATGCTGGACAATTGGTTCACTGCTTTCAGGGAATTTAGTAGGGCGTCTTAAAACGCACTCCATCCTTACGCTAGGAACGGCAATCGTAAGTACGGCATGTTTTATGCTGTTTTTAGTCTCCACGCACTCACCCGTATTTTTAATTTATGTAGCCGTTGGGGTTCTTGGGTTAGGAATGGGGATTATTACGCCTATCTTTATGTTAGTTATTCAATCAGCAGTCCCAGCCAGCAAAAGAGGAGTAGCGGTGGCTCTTAATACGTTTACAAATACATTTAGTCAAACACTAGGTTCCGCAGTGTTTGGTACAATCTTTAACTTAGTGACGCTTTCACAGGCAAAGAAATTAGGGCAAGAAAATTTGAATGCTTCGCTTGAGACAGGCGGGGTACCGGCAGAAGAACTGTCAAAGCTGCATGAAATTCTTGCATCAGGTGTTCACATTATTTACAGTGGAACGTTTTTAGCTGCTTTACTAAGCTTTGCTGTCTCATGCTTATTAGTAAAAAACGGCCATAAAAAAATAAAGAACATATCTGTGCAAAAGTAACGGAAGAGACTGTTACAAAAGTAGTTTAATTGAAGGACAATCCGAACGAGTTTGAGTAAGGACCAAACTCGTTCGGATTTTTTTATTGGTAGGTGAATGTAGGTGCTTTTAGCTGTTGAATTAGTTATGCATTAGTCTCTTTTTTAAAAGAATTATCAAAGAGAGAAAAGAAAAAAGATATTGTTTAATAACGTTCGGGAAAAATCGTTAACAGAAGGAAGGATTTTTATTATTGCCGAAAATTTCTTATTTTTTGTTTTTTTAGTATGGACATTTACTTGGTTGTTGATTATTATAAATTCTATAAGTATTGGATTTTAAGCGCTTACAAAAGAAACATTTGTCTTCCTCAGGAATACACTTGATTTTTAATTCATATACTACAAGTGCTTAGATTAATCTTTTAATGGGGAAAAGAGAAGTTTATAAGACGTGTTGAACAACAATGAGGGGGTATGGAAGATGACAAGCAGACGTTTAAAAGAATTCTTGAATAATAATTTAGAAGATTTAAAAGATAAAGGGCTATACAACGTCATTAATCCAGTAGAGGGACCAAATGGACCTGTGATTCAAATTGATGGAAAACAATTAATTAATTTATCATCCAACAACTATTTGGGGCTTGCTACAGACGAAAGGCTTATTAACGCGTCCAACGAAGCCACTGAAAAATACGGGGTGGGAGCTGGAGCTGTCCGAACGATTAATGGAACTCTAGATATTCATATTAAGCTAGAGGAAAAGCTTGCCGAGTTTAAGCATACGGAAGCAGCTATAGCTTACCAATCTGGCTTTAACTGCAATATGGCAGCCATCTCTGCAGTTATGGATAAACATGACGCGATTTTATCAGATGAGCTGAATCACGCTTCAATTATTGACGGGTGTCGGCTATCAAAAGCAAAAATTATTCCTTACAAACATTCGGATATGGAAGATCTCCGTGCAAAAGCAGGCGAAGCACAAAAGTCCGGTGCCTATAATAAAATAATGGTAATTACCGACGGTGTATTCTCAATGGATGGAGACATTGCTAAGCTTCCGGAAATTGTAGAAATCGCACAGGAATTTGATTTAATCACATACGTAGATGATGCTCACGGATCGGGCGTATTAGGTAACGGTATGGGGACAGTCAAACATTTTGGCTTATCTGAAAAAGTAGACTTCCAAATTGGAACATTGTCAAAAGCGATTGGAGCTGTAGGCGGATACGTAGCTGGAAAAAAAGACTTAATTGACTGGTTGAAAGTACGAAGCCGCCCGTTTTTATTCTCGACTGCTATTACACCAGGCACGGCTGCTGCTTGTATTAAAGCGATTGAAATTCTAAGCACAAGTACAGAGCTGCAGGATCAAATGTGGGAAAACAGCCGTTATTTAAAGCAAGGATTAAAAGAGCTGGGCTTTGATACCGGCGAAAGTGAAACACCTATTACTCCGTGCATTATAGGAGATGAAAATCAAACGCAGATTTTTAGTGAGAGATTAATAGAAGAAGGGGTATACGCTAAATCAATTGTTTTCCCTACCGTTCCAAGAGGAACAGGACGCGTTCGCAATATGCCAACGGCTGCTCATACAAAAGAAATGTTAGATGAAGCACTTCGTATCTACAAAAAAGTAGGCAAGGAAATGAAATTAATCTAAACGTTGAATCTAAGCAGTACATGAGGAGGATATTGAGATGAAAAAAATATTAATAACGGGGTCTCTAGGACAAATCGGTTCTGAATTAACAATGAAAATGAGAGAGATATATGGTTCAGAAAATATTATTGCCACTGATATTCGCAAGACGACGAGCGATGTTGTGACTTCAGGTCCATTCGAGATTTTAGACGTAACGGATCAGACTGCGTTATTTACGATCGCCGAAAAGCATAAAGTCGATACGGTTATTCACTTGGCTGCGCTGTTATCAGCGACAGCCGAGCAAAAGCCGCTTCTAGCTTGGAATCTAAATATGGGCGGATTAGTAAACGCGCTCGAAGTAGCTCGTGAGCTGAAGTGCCAATTTTTTACTCCAAGTTCAATTGGTGCATTTGGTCCAACGACTCCAAAAGACTGGACGCCGCAGGATACAATTCAACGTCCTACCACGATGTATGGTGTTAATAAAGTAGCGGGTGAATTACTTTGCGATTACTATCACCATAAATTTGGAGTAGATACACGAGGGCTACGTTTTCCAGGCTTAATTTCATACGTAACGCCTCCAGGTGGAGGGACAACGGACTACGCTGTTGAAATTTATTATGAAGCCGTTAAACATAAGCGCTATACGTCTTATATCGACAAAGGAACCTATATGGATATGATGTATATGCCTGACGCACTAAACGCTGTCATCCAACTAATGGAAGCAGACGGTTCTAAGCTGAAGCATCGAAATTCATTTAACGTTTCTGCCATGAGCTTTGATCCAGAACAAATGGCAGCTGAAATCAGAAAAACAATTCCGGAATTTGTGCTGAACTACCAAGTAGATCCTGTTCGACAAGCAATTGCTGAAAGCTGGCCCAACCATATAGATTCCAGCTGTGCGAAAGAAGAGTGGGGATTTAAAGCAGAATATAACCTAGAAAAAATGACGAGAGAGATGCTGGGAAAGTTAAAAGTTGAATCACAGCTTGTCTTAACGTAAGTAGAGAAAAATGATTTCTTCCTTGACAATAAAGTAAGCGCTTACTAAAAGGTGAGTTACTTGTTGCAAGTTCTACTTCGTAACAGTGGTGGACAGTACACATAGATTCTCTGACCCTTTAAGTGAGCGCTCGTTCGCTGAATAATCAGCACCCTTTTAGGTACCGTCTGTTAAAATAATAAGGGGATAGAAGGGAGGGAATGACAGTTGAGCAATAAATTTCAACAAGTTAATGACTTTTCAATGGGAAGATTAACATCTTTACTCGTTCTTTTACATAATACGGAACTAGCTGAAGGTATTGAAAAGGAAATCAATGAGAGAGGATATAGCTATACAGTTGGAAAAGTCGGAGCGATGGAGCTGTCTAAAGTTGTGGCCGCAATTGAAACGAGCGCCAAGACAAACAATATTATTAATGCCCAGTCGTACCGGGAAGTCCACGCTCTTTATCATGCTATACTTGAAGCTATTCAAGGAGTTAGTCGAGGAACGCTGCAGCTAGGTGATATTTTACGGACGGTAGGACTCACATTTTCAATTGTGCGCGGAAAAATTGAGTTCTCAGGATCAAGCGACGAATGGATTAGCGTTTGTGTGTATGGAACGATAGGTGCACCGAAAAAAGGCTTTGAACATGATACGTTAGGTTTTGGTTTTAACCATATTTAAAAATAATGGACAAAATAGTATGAACGTAAAAAGTGAGAGATGCACATAGCTGCTTTAAAAAAGATATTTTTCTTATTGAAAGCTTTTGTGCGGCGTGTTAACATAATGATTAATATAATAATTGCCTTTAAGACGGTCCAGAGAGGCCGAAAAGGACGGATCACTTATTTACTGCTTCTATGCCTATCTGTGCCCTTTTGCCCTCTGCGACAAAAGGGCTTTTATGCGTTACGTACCTCTTTTAAACGAAGTCCAGAGAGGCTTCAAAAGAGAATGGACATATGTTATTTTATCCATTCCTTCAAAAAAGAAAGAGCGTTGATACAGAACGAATACAGTGGAGGGTGGAACAACATGAATTATCGTAACAAGACAGTTGTAGCATCAGTAGCAGGTTTGACGTTAGAAGGGATGGACATTATGTTTATCTCGTTTGCTATGTCAATGATTATCGCTGAATTTCACATTGATTTAGCAACGGGTGGACTTATTTCTTCTATTACGAATATAGGAATGCTGATAGGCGGAGTCATCTTCGGAATTTTAGCAGATAAATTTGGAAGAGTGCGGGTTTTTACCTACACGGTTCTTCTATTTGCGGTCGGAACGGCATTAACAGGTTTTGCAGCAAATGTTGAACAAGTGTATGCTTCACGATTTATTGCCGGAATTGGGGCTGGAGGAGAGTACGGAATCGGTATGGCTCTTGTTGCAGAAGCGTGGCCGAAACATAAGCAAGGAAGAGCTTCATCTTATGTTAGTATTGGCGCACAATTTGGAGTTATTCTTGCGGCGCTTTTAAGTTCTCTGATCCTGCCGATTTTCGGATGGAGAGCGCTGTTTTTTGTCGGAATTATCCCCGTCATTTTTGCTTTTATCGTACGAAAAAATTTAAACGAATCTCCTGAGTGGTTAAAAGCTCAAAAAGAGAAAACAGCCGTTGTTAAAAATAATGGCAAGCTACGTCAACTATTTGCTACGCCTAAGACGGCGATGACGACTATTTCTCTGGCAGTGATGGCTACCGTTCAAATTGCAGGCTATAACGGACTCATGATATGGCTTCCGTCTATGCTTCAGCAATCACAAGGACTCTCTGTTTCAAGTTCAGCTCTTTGGACAATCAGTACAGCCGTTGGAATGATTATAGGCATGCTAACATTTGGTCAATTTATGGATCGTTTTGGTTCGAAGCGTACTTTTGGAATTTTTCTTCTCGCTTCAGCGTGTGCGGTATTTTTATACTCGTATGCCGAAGGAAGTGCAGGGCTGCTTATAGGAGGAGCTGTTGTCGGATTTTTCTCAAACGGAATGTTCGCAGGATACGGAGCCTTGATCAGCAGTCACTATTCGGTAGAAGTTCGCAGTACTGCAACGAACACTATTTTTAACTTCGGGAGAGCGCTCGGAGGGTTGTCACCCATTCTTGTCGGCTATCTTTTGCAAAGCTATGATATGACGGTAGCTATGACGTACTTGGCGGGGCTGTACTGTATTTCGTTTATTTTTATGGTGAGTCTTAAAAAAACGGGAGAAAAACACGTGAAACAAATGAACGCTCAATCTGCTCTTTAACATAAAAAATAGATTCTATGCTTTTCTGGAAAAAACCGCGCTTACTCAAAAGGGCGGTTTTTTTTGAGTGTATAAAAAATAAGTTCAGGTGTTAGATGATTGTTTCTTTCACAGATGCTTTATTAACAAAGACGTCCACAGTATCTATAAAAATATTTATGGATAAGCAGATATTTTCTAATTTGTATTATAGTAATTCCTCTCTTACAATATGATGTGTAAGGCGGAAACAGAAAATACTATCTTTATTTACAGGAGGACGTTACTATGTCTAAACATATATTAATGGTCGTAACAACGGCTGACAAAATGAAAGAAAATCATCCAACAGGCCTTTGGCTTTCAGAATTTGGTGAAGCGTACGTAGAGTTTGAAAAAGCTGGATTTACGATTACTGTAGCAAGTCCTCTAGGAGGAAAAGCGCCGGTGGATGCTCGCAGCCTTGAAGGAGAGACTTCTCAAGAAATCTTAAATACAGCTAAGCATCTAGAGAATACCCTAAAACTTGATACAATTACAGACAGTGCTAAATTTGATGCTGTTTTCTTACCAGGCGGTCATGGCACAATGTTTGATCTGCCAGATAATCAAACGCTTCATGCTTTAATTCGTGAACTATACGAAGGAGACAAAGTAGTAGCCGCTGTATGCCATGGACCCGCAGGCTTAGTAGGTGTTACATTATCAGATGAAAAGCCGTTGGTGGAAGGAAAAGATGTCGCTGCGTTTACAGATGATGAAGAACGTGAAACAACATTAGACCGCTTCATGCCGTTTCTTTTGGAAACACGCCTGCGTGAACTTGGTGCAAATGTAGTAACTGCTCCAAACTGGACCGATAATGTACAAGCAGATGGCAACCTAATAACAGGTCAAAATCCTCAGTCAACAATCAGTGTAGCAAAAGCAGTCGTGAAACAATTATTAAACTAAGATGTAAAAAAGCCTGTAGGACTACAGGCTTTTTTATTAACAGCATCAACAAAGACCGCCGTAGATAATGTGTATGTTTTGCTGTTTTGGACTAGAGAGATCCATCATCATACAAAAAATATGATGGTCAGTGTAATGAATACAAAAAGAGGGAAGCTTTTTATGGAGACTATTTTTTAAAAGAAATGAGGAAAAACGATGTCAGAAGTTATTATTAACGCCATTTTACAAGCCAAGCCAGGAAAAGAAGAAGAGCTTCGATCAGAGTTAGTAAAAGTTATTGAACCATCAAGAGAAGAAAAAGGATGTATTCAATACATTCTCCACCAGGATACAGACAAAGCAGGCACATTTGTTTTTTATGAGAAATGGAAAAGCAAAGAAGATGTTGAAGCTCACATTGAAACACCTCACTATCAACAATACAGACAGCAGACAGAACCGTTAATTGAAAGCAGAGCAGTACATCGTTTACAAGAAGTACGTTAATAAAAAGAAGCTGGAACAAAAGTGTTTTAGTTGAAGGAAGATCCGAACGAGTAATCGAGATTCTTGATGGAGAATCAAACTCGTTCGGATTTTTTTGTGGTTATGGTGAATATGAGTTTCATTTAGTGAGACCAAGCAGAAGCGTAAGCGATGAGGAGGCTAATCGACCGCACGCAGAAAGAAAAGGCTTGCAGGGAAATCAACAGCGGAATAACAAATAACCCATACTAAGTCCTTTATCCCATTTGTTTATCTTTAGATGGGATTGATTTCGTTATGACTCAATCTCTGTTTGTTATAAAGAACTAAAAAGCTGCAGAGGAAAAAAATTTCAGCTGCAAAAAGCCGATTGGAAAAGGGATAAGGCTGTGGAAGAAACAAAAAATAATACCAGTGGTGTTTGAGAAGCAGACAGGCGGGTAGATAAAAACTAGATGACATAGTTCAATAATTAACAAACTAAAAGGAGAGATCAAATCAATGCGTACAAATTTAAAACACTTTATTAACGGAGAATGGGTTGAATCAACAGGAAGCGAAACGTCAGATGTGATCAATCCTGCTACTGAAAAATCAATTGGTAAAATTAGCTTAGGTACAAAAGAAGATCTAGATAAAGCCGTGGCAGCAGCTAAAGCAGCCCTTCCCACATTTTCAAGAACAACAAAAGAAGAGCGAATTAAAATGCTTCGCAATATTGCAAAAGGATATGAAAAGCGCAAACAGGAGCTTATTGAAGTTATGACTGAAGAGCTTGGCGCTCCTTTAAAAATTTCAGAAGAAGTGCACTATGAAATGGGACTTAGCCACTTTAAAGAAGCAGCTAATGCGCTTGAAGATTACACATTTGAAAAAGATCATGGAAGCTACAAGGTCGTAAAAGAGTCTATTGGAGTAAGCGGACTTATTACACCATGGAACTTCCCAACAAATCAAACGTCTACTAAAATTGCAGGAGCTATCGCAGCAGGAAGTCCAATGGTATTAAAACCATCAGAACTTACACCGTATGCAGCGATGATATTAGCAGAAATCATTGATGAAGCTGGTGTACCAAAAGGTGCCTTTAACCTTGTAAACGGAACGGGAAGCACAATCGGTGACGGTATTAGTTCTCACCCGGACATTGATTTTGTATCATTTACAGGATCAGGTGCTGTAGGCGAGAAAATTATGCAAAACGCTGCTAAAACAATCAAAAAAGTAGCCCTTGAGCTAGGCGGGAAATCACCGCTAGTTGTATTAGAGGATGCGGATGTAGAAGAAGCGGCTAAAATAGCAGTTTCACACATTGCAATGAATACAGGACAAGTATGTACGGCAGCAACGCGCATTATCATTCCTGCCTCTATGAAAGAAAAATTTGAAGAAGCAGTGAAGAAAGTTCTACCATCATTCCCAGTTGGTGATCCGTTAGATAAAGACAACGTAACTGGACCGCTCGTAGCGGAAAAACAGTGGGATCGCGTACAGGATTATATTAAAAAAGGAATGGATGAAGGTGCAAAGCTTCTTACTGGCGGAACGGGCAAACCGGACGGCTTAGAGACAGGATACTTTGTTAAACCGACAGTCTTTACTGACGTTTCAAATGATATGGTTATTGCACAAGAAGAAATCTTCGGACCTGTAACAACTATTATTACGTATGATGATCTAGAGCAAGCTCTTGAAATTGCAAATGATACAGTTTATGGACTTGCAGGCTATGCGGTCGGAAAAGACCAAGAAACACTTGACTATGTTGCTAAAAACATTAGAGCTGGTCAAATCATCGTTAACGATGCCGAGCAAGACAGAGCTGCGCCATTCGGCGGATTCAAACAATCTGGTATTGGACGCGAGTGGGGAGCATTTGGTATTGAAGAATATCTAGAGCCAAAAGCGATCATGGGCGTTAAAGTTCCGGCAAAAGTATAATTAATGTAAAAAAAGAAGGGAGTTTTTCTCCTTTCTTTTTTTTAGGATAAAGGATTAAAAGCTCTAAGAACGCAGTGTGTTCTTAGAGCTTTTTCAGATTTGTTTATCTGGAAGTGAGAAAACAGTTATGTTTATTACTCTTATTAAAAATTTTGCTGAATAGCTTGCTGTGCTTCGCGTAAATGTCTTAAGTGTTCTTCCATTCGATTTAATTCTTTATCACCAGACGCCGCTTCTTTTTGTTCATTAATTTGCTGCTGAACCATATTCAACTGCATTTGAGCTTTTTGAAAATTGGCTGCATCCAAATTCATCTGCCCTTGATAAACAGCCTGTTCAGCTAATTGTAATGCTTCTTTAATATGAGTGTATGAATTCATGCTTCTCACCCTTCTGTATAGTATTTACAGTTAACATGCGCTGGTTCTTCGTAGCTATACAAAAGGATTTAGAAATAAAATAAAAATTACGTAGTACAAGCTAAGCAGGTTGCATAGATTTATCATAGTTCAATTTATAAAATCTTAGAAGTGATAGAGGGTGGATTTATGTGGGGGCTTTTTTCAGCTATGTATTATTAGGGCTATCATTAGCTGCGCCAATCGGTCCAATCAATGCAGCTCAGCTTGATAAAGGAATTAAAAGTGGTTTTTTGCATGCTTGGTTCTTAGGTATAGGAGCAACATCGGTTGACGCTCTTTATATGCTTGTAGTTTATTTTGGATCCGTTCATTTTTTAAGTAGCGATTTTATGAAAACGTTTCTTTTTTCGTTTGGGTGCTTTGTATTAATTTATACAGGTGTTGAGGGGCTAATGGGTGCAGGGAGGATTACACAGCATAGAAAAACAAACGGTGATTCTGTGTTAAAGTGTTTTTTCTCAGGTTTTTTGCTGTCATTAACGAATCCGCTTACAATTCTCTTTTGGCTTGGTATTTATGGCTCTGTTTTAGCAAAAGCGGCTAATACATATGAAACTGAACAGCTTATCTTATATAGCTGCGCTATTTTTACGGGAATTCTGGCCTGGGATATTGCGATGGCAGCTTTAGCAAGCACGTTTCGACGATACTTAGCTGCGACGTTTTTAACTGCCGTGTCCGTTGTATCGGGGTTATCTTTAATAGGGTTTGGCCTATATTTCGGCTGGCAAGCCGCACAGCAATTAGGCTAAAAGAAGTGCTGAATCTAAAGTGTTTTCAGTACGTTGAAAAATAATAGAAAAGATGCTTCTTTTTACGCATAAATTTTTCAAACTATCACACACTACATCGAAGTGTGAGGAGTGATAGAGTGAAAAAGAAAATAGGCTGCGGAAGTCAAGTTGAAGGGAAATTAAAATGGTGGCAGCTGTCTTTAATCGGAGTAGGATGCATAATCGGCACAGGCTATTTTTTAGGATCAAGTATTGCCATAAAAGCAGCCGGACCCTCTGTTTTAATTGCTTTTTTACTAGCAGGAGTATGCACATTTATTGTATTTGAGGCGCTTGCTAAAATGAGTGCTCAAGATCCTCAAAAAGGTTCGTTTCGCTCCTATGCTAAAAAAGCTTATGGAAGATGGGCAGGATTTAGCAGCGGATGGGTGTACTGGAGTTCAGAGATGCTGATCATGGGGAGTCAGCTCACGGCTTTATCTCTTTTTACACGTTTTTGGTTTGAAGATATTCCACTGTGGGTCTTTGCCTCTATTTATGCTGTTTTAGGCATTAGTGTTGTATTAATTGGGACAAAAGGCTTTGAACGAATGGAAAATGTATTTGCTGTCACAAAAGTGGCTGCTATTTTAATGTTTATTGTATTAGCTAGTCTCGCTTTATTTGGATTTCTTGACGAAGGTGCAAAACAAGGAGTGCCGCGAACGATAAGTGAAGTATTTCCTCATGGATTTTTAGGTTTATGGGGCGCTTTGCTTTATGCCTTTTATGCTTTCGGCGGCATCGAAGTCATGGGAATCATGACGGTTCGTTTAGAAAAAAAAGAAGACGCACCGAAAGCGGGAAGAAGTATGCTTATTCTTCTTGGAATTATTTATATTGTTTCACTGAGTTTAGCTATTTTAATTGTGCCATTTCATGATTTTCATGGAAATCAAAGTCCATTTATAAAGGCTTTAGAAACATATCATCTTCCATTTTTTCCTCATGTTTTTAATGGAGCAATGATTATTGCGGGTTTCTCAACGATGTCAGCGTCTTTTTTTTCCGTAACAACAATGATTGTCACTCTTTCAGAAGATGGAGATGCTCCTGCATTGTTTTCAAAACAAAAACAGAAAAAGCTGCAGTTTCCTTTACCGGCTTTACTTTTAACAACAGCGGGATTAGTTATTTCTATTGTCCTTTCCTTGCTATTGCCCGGGAAAATTTATGAGTACATTACAACAGCAGCTGGACTGATGCTGATTTATAACTGGTTTTTTATTTTAATTTCGTTTCATCGCTTAATTAAACAAACCGTTTGGGATAAAGTAAAACAAGCTGTTGGCCTCTTATTAATCCTGCTAGCAGTAAGCGGTACGCTGTTAGAATCTGCAAGCAGACCAGGTTTCTTTGCAAGCTTAGGCTTTTTAATTGTTATAAGCCTTGTTATTTTAAAACTGCGCCATAAGTGGAAAGAAGAAGAAGCCGCTAGTTAACATATATTTAATCTTTATGAGGGACACTATGCACGTTGTACAATTACAAAATAAAAGGTGGTTATGATCATGCCAAAAAACAAGCAGACTCCTTCTTCACAAGTAGATCAAAAACAAGTAGTAGATGACAAAGCAAAAGCGCTACGAGAAAATAATTATGAAGATGGTCATATTCGCAAGATAACTCAAAGCGGGGCAGACGGCCAATAACAAAAAAAGACGCGTTCGCGTCTTTTTTTTGTTGAAGTGTATCCTTACCAACGATGAGCTTTTGCATTACTTCGCAAGATGATGTTCGTTTGAGACATCTCTGTATGTCCATTTACTTGGGACTTTGAACGCTTCGGTCTCGTCCAGTTGTGGCGGAATAGTTCTGAATGCTGATCTACATGATTTTTATCATTCATCATAATCACCTCAAGGATAGGATACTTTCACAAGATATTTGCGGTGAAATATCTCTCTTATAGAATGGGGTAAAAAAGAAGAAATACACCTAACACTTTTAACCATACATATAAAAGCAGTGCCTATTCATAAACTACAGAAGGCAACTTCTAACTTTAGGTTAAGCTTCGGATTTATAAGGGAAAAACTGCCTTAGTGGGGACTAAGGCAGTTTTTGCTGGAGGGATTAAACTTCAATAATGATGGGAAGAATCATAGGTCTTCTTTTCGTTTGGTTATATAAGAACTGTCCAAGGGTGGTCTTAATTTCTTTTTTCATGATGTTCCATTGGTGAACGTGCGCTTTTTGCAATTGATTTACAATTTTAGTCACTTGTCGATTAACGTCTTTTAATAGCTGCTCTGAGTCTCTTGTATAAACAAAACCTCGCGAAATTGTATCTGGACCCGACACAATTTTTCCTTCCGTTTTATTTAAAGTAATGACAATAACCAGCATGCCATCTTCTGAAAGCTGTTTGCGGTCACGTAAAACCGCATTTCCAACATCCCCAATGCCAAACCCATCTACATATACATTGCCTGCAGAGATTTTTCTTGTTTGAACAGCTGTTCCGCCCTTGATGTCGACAATATCACCGTTATTTATAATAAAAATGTTCGCTTTTTCCACCCCTACGGATTCTGCTAATAAGCTGTGGTGATGAAGCATTCGAAACTCACCGTGAATGGGGATAAAATACTTTGGCTTCATCAATGTAGCCATTAATTTTAGCTCTTCTTGATAGCCATGTCCTGATACGTGCATGCCTGTTGCGCTTCCTGAACCGTAAATCACATGAGCCCCGAGTGTGAAAAGACTGTCGACAATACGAGAGATATTACGTTCATTGCCAGGAATAGGCCCTGCTGATAAAATGACCGTGTCTTCAGGAAGAATCTCTACTTGTCGATGATTTCCGCTGGCTAATCTAGATAAAGCGGCCATCGGCTCGCCTTGGCTTCCAGTGCAGAGAATAGCGACTTGTTCAGGCGCAAGTGAATGTACTTCATAAGGTTCAATCAGCATCCCTTCAGGAATGGTTAAATATCCTTTCTCTAAGGCAACTGATACAACGTTAACCATGCTTCTTCCTAGCAGCGCAAGCTTTCTGTTCGTTTTAATCGCTGCATCGACAATTTGCTGTACGCGGTTAACATTCGAGGCGAAAGTAGAAATAATCACTTTTCGCTTTGCTTTACGAAAAGCTTCTTCTATATGTTTGCCAACTAGCTTTTCTGAAGGTGTAAATCCGGGGCGTTCAGCATTTGTACTTTCTGATATTAAAGCCAGTACACCTTCACTGCCGATTTTCGCCATTTTATGAAGATCTGGATATTGGTCGTTAACAGGAGTTAAATCAAACTTAAAATCTCCCGTATGTACAACAGCTCCTTCAGGCGTATGAAAGACAATTCCAAGACAATCTGGAATGCTGTGATTCGTTTTAAAAAAAGAAAGCGGAATATTGCCTAATGTAATTTCTGACTCTTCGTTGATTTCAATAAGCTCCGTCTCAGCAGATAATTGATGTTCCTGCAGTTTAATATCGATTAATCCGAGTGTAAGGCTTGTTGCATAAATGGGGAGGCTTAACTGTTTTAGAAGATAAGGAATACCTCCGATATGATCTTCATGACCATGCGTAACAACCAGTGCTCGAACTTTTTCTCGGTTCTCTTGCAAGTATGTAATATCAGGTATGATCAAATCAATTCCTAATAAACTTTCGTCAGGGAATTTAGAGCCACAGTCAATTACAATGATGTCATCATCATATTGAACGGCATACATATTTTTTCCTATTTCATTAATGCCCCCTAAAGCAAAAATGGATAGTGTGTTTCTATTTATACTCACACTTAGTTCCTCCTATATTTTCAAAATGAATATGCAGAATTTCTACTCTTAGTATGAACATTTATTTCTGGTGCATTCTGTTAAATATGGAGATTTTATTTTTATTCAATATGAGGATGCAAGCAAAAAGAAAAGAAAGTCATTTTCCTAATACTACCTCTTATTTTCTTTTTATAACTCCATAAAATATAGACGTTACACATGGAGGTGGATGAAATGAGTAAACAAAATAAAAGCACAAACCAAGGAGTCAGCAGCAGTGCAGCAGCTCCTGTTGATAATGTGAATAAAAATATTTTATCAAACGATATTCATACAGATGAGCTTCAAAAAGCAAAAGCAAGTCGTCATAACAAATAAAAGAGTGACAGACAAAAGAGCAGCTTTGAGCTGCTCTGGATAAAATAGAGATAGGGAAGTGAAAAAACGTGTCAGAACACAAAAATTCTCAGTATAAAGAAGAAAATAAGTCAACGCCTAGTCGTCCTCTTGAATATAAAGAACGCGCAAACGAATCAAAGAGTACACGTCAAATGCTGCGCAGTATTCTCGAATATTCAAGTCGTTATCGTTAACAAATTTTACATATAATCATGGGCATATTTAAAAGGGAATGTCTCGACAAATATAAGGTATAAAGAACCTTTTTTGAAAAAATATATATTATTTACAATAAATTTAAAAAAATCATAAATGAACCTGCTATAATCCTCTTGAAAAGACAAGCGTTGCAAAAATTTGAGGGGAGCATTTTATATGCGGAAAAAATATAATCGCGTAGGTTATGCCGTTTTGACAATGTGTACAGCTTTATCTATCTCACTGCCTTTTACTACTCATCCAGCATCAGCAGAAAGCGCTGCTGACCCTGCACCAGAAATTAAAGCTTCTGTTGTAAATGAAAACAATGGTAAAAAAATCTTGTTTGATAATACCCATGGTCAAACGGCGGGTACAGCAGATTGGGTTATTGACGGAGGTTTTTCTGATTTTGGGAAAGGGCTGGCTGGCAGCGGGTTTGATGTAAAAGAGCTGCGGAAATCTACGCCGATTACATACAGTGACCTTAGCGGCTATAGTGTGTTTGTTGTGCCAGAAGCAAATATTCCGTATAAATCTTCTGAACAAGCTGCCCTTTTACAATATGTTCAGAACGGGGGAAGCGTCTTCTTTATTGCTGATCATTACAATGCAGACCGAAACAAAAACCGCTGGGATTCTTCAGAAGTTTTTAACGGGTACCGTCGTGGAGCATGGACAAACCCAGCAAAAGGCATGACAACGGAAGAAGCAAACTCTGAGGCAATGCAAAACGTAACAAGTTCTGACTGGTTAGCAAGTAACTTTGGTGTTCGCTTTCGCTATAATGCCATTGGTGATGTGACAGCCAATGATATTGTATCTCCTTCTCAAGCATTCGGTATTACGCTAGGTGTTTCCACCGTTGCTATGCATGCTGGTTCTACGGTTGCAATTACGGACCCAAACAAAGCAAAAGGAATTGTGTATCTTCCTAAGACAACGGCAAAATGGTCAAATGCTGTAGATCAAGGAGTGTATAACGGAGGGGGAAGAGCAGAAGGTCCTTTTGCTGCTGTTTCAAAAGTAGGGGCAGGTAAAGCTGCTTTTATAGGAGATTCTTCACCGGTTGAAGATGCTACACCAAAATATAAACGAGAAGATACAGGATCTTCTAAAACCACATATGACGGATTTAAGGAACAAGACGATTCTACACTGCTTGTAAATATGGTCAATTGGTTAGCGAAGCAAGAAAGCTATATTTCTTTGAATCAAGTATCAGGACTTCAATTGGATCAAGCTACAGCATTACTTTCGTCGGAAACGCCAAGTCAGTCCACTGAGCCTCAGCCAGAACCATGGTCAGCACCTACAGCAGGGTATAAATGGTACGATACGTCAACTTTTGCATCTGGTTCATATGGTTATAAAGGTGGAACTACGCAACCACCAACTGCTAGTGCTTACACATTTGAACATCAAGCCATTTTACCAACGAGCGGCGTATTCCAAATACGCGTAAAGGTAAGCGGGCTTTCAGCTAACACTGCGTACAGCACGTTTAATCTAGGTGTATATAACGGATCGGGAACTCAAATTGCTAAAGTCCAAAACGCAGATGGAAGCTGGCCGTCATCCTATGGATACAGCAGCAATTTTTCAATTACAACGGACGCAGCTGGAAATGGAGAAAAGGTTGTAAATGTCCAACTAAATCCAAGTGCAGCGGGGAGTGCTAATCTCCGTTTACGCCAAAGCAGTACGAACGCATATACAGAAGCTGTAACGGTAGGGAACGTAGCGGTTGAACCACTGCCTTAATAATAGTGAAAGCAAGCACTTGTGCTTGCTTTTTTGTTGTTGTATTTCCTATCTTTGAGGTTAAAGAAACGTCAGAGGAGAGGCTTATCCATAAAGGAGAAATATGATATCTTAGAAGAAAGAATGAACTAAAAGGAGTCAGCTAATATGTCTAAATATAAAGAATTAGAGACAGGTTATCTAATGGATAAAATTAAAGAATACAAAGAATTAATTTGGAGAGTAGGGCCAGGAAGTGAAAGAACAATAGAAGCTGTTCAAGAGATTCAAGGAATGGAAAAAGAGTTAAAAGCACGGGATGCGGAATTTGAAGCTACGGATTGGAAAGCTTTTACTCAGGAAATAAGAGAGAACTACGATTTTATTTATTAAGAAGACACATTTATCATAATGTGCTTGAGATAAATATCTCCAAGTAGAAGGCTTTCTGTTTTCTACTTGGAAACGATAAAAGTAGTATGAAGACGATTAAGAAAAATGATCCAGTATCAATGAAGCAAGTAATCCAAGTGCAGCAATCAATCCTGTAATAGAACCTCCTTCTTCATAGGCCTCTGGCATCATTGTAGAACCTACCATAGCAATAATACCACCGCCGGCAAAAGCAGCAATAGCAGCCATAAGTGTCTCAGATGCATGATCTAAAAAAACAAAGCCTGTCCATGAACTAAAAGCTGAAATGAACAAAACAGCTGCCCATAGTAAAAAAATTTTCCTCTTAGAGAATCCGCTTTTTACTAGACCGGTCGTACTGGACAGTCCTTCAGGAATATTACTTATAAAAATAGCGATAACAAGAAGCCAGCTAACGGTTGCTTTTTCAATTAAGCTAGCTCCAATCATAATGGACTCTGGGATTGCATCCATGACGGTTCCTATAAATATAGCAATTCCAGAAGTATTCGCGGCCATTTGTTTTGTAGACCTCTTTCTTTTATTCGCTCCTTGACGTGAAATTAGATAGTCTAAAAAAGTAAAAACGACAGCCCCCGCAAGGAACCCAAGAGAAGTAGCTTTTAACCCGCCGCTATGAACCGAGTCTCCAAGAAGCTCATAGGTAGATGCTCCAATTAATACACCCGTCCCAAAAGCCATAATATAACCAATTATCTTTTTGCCGATAGGCAAAAAAACTGCTGCCAAAGCACCAAGAAGGACAGCTGATCCTGAAATTCCGCCCCACATCGCAGCTTGCCACATGAAAAATCCCTCCTCATCTCTATTTTCTATGGATACTTTCCCTAAGAAAAGAAAGAAAAAACGTAAAAGTAGAAAAAAGGAATTTATTCGATTAAGTAATGGTTTCATTTCGTTATCCTTGAGAAAGAGAGTGTTCCAGCATCCAAGCTGAGACTATATTTATTTTAATATTCATAAAATTTTAATTATAATGAAATAAAAAACTATTTTACGAAGATGACTGATTTGACAGAGGTAAATGGTTTACTTAAGTGTTTTTCTGAAAAAAACAATTGTATTTCTGAGGAAAATTTATTATTATAAAATAAGTAATTATACAGTCGAATAGCTAAAAATAGAAAAAATAGTTTAGTTGTAAAGGTACTAGGTAAAAATGGAATGATTTAAAAACGACAGCTGTTCCATCAGAAACAGAAAGTATCTTT
The DNA here is from genome assembly GCF_058323215.1 of Priestia sp. USM5. Classification (NCBI taxonomy): domain Bacteria; kingdom Bacillati; phylum Bacillota; class Bacilli; order Caryophanales; family Bacillaceae; genus Priestia; species Priestia sp. USM5. The sequence goes on along the minus strand of NZ_JBSGKN010000001.1, from coordinate 3,050,583 downwards.
CCTAACAGAGCTATAACAAGTTTAGGAGGAGGAAATGGAATGGCAGACAAAGAGTTAAAAAGAGGCTTAGAATCTCGTCACATTCAAATGATCGCGCTTGGTGGAACAATTGGCGTTGGATTATTTATGGGATCAGCAAGCACGATTCAATGGACAGGTCCATCGGTATTGCTTGCTTACGCAATTTGCGGAATGTTTATTTTCTTTATTATGCGTGCTATGGGCGAAATGCTGTACATGGAACCAAGCACAGGTTCATTCGCTACATTTGGCCACAAATATATTCATCCATTAGCAGGTTATATGGCTGCTTGGAGTAACTGGTTTCAATTTGTAATCGTAGGGATGTCCGAAATTATAGCGGTAGGAGCATATATGCATTACTGGTTCCCTCATTTACCAGCTTGGGTGCCTGGTATTATCGCCATGTTGATTTTAGGCACAGCAAACTTAGTTTCAGTGAAATCATTTGGAGAGTTTGAATTTTGGTTTGCGATGATTAAAATTGTAACAATTATTTTAATGATTATCGCGGGACTTGGATTAATTTTCTTTGGATTTGGAAATGATGGAGACGCAATCGGGTTATCAAATCTTTGGGCACATGGAGGCTTCTTTGCAGGCGGATGGTCAGGCTTTTTCTTCGCGCTATCTCTTGTTATTGCAGCTTATCAAGGAGTCGAGCTAATTGGGATTACAGCTGGTGAAGCAAAGGATCCTAAAAAAACGTTAAGAAACGCAATTCAAAGCATCATCTGGCGCATTTTAATTTTTTATATTGGCGCTATTTTCGTCATCGTGACGGTATATCCTTGGAATGAGTTAGATTCTTTAGGAAGTCCATTTGTATCTACATTTGCTAAAGTTGGTGTTACGGCAGCTGCAGGTATCATTAACTTTGTAGTCATTACGGCAGCGATGTCAGGCTGTAATAGCGGAATCTTTAGTGCAGGACGCATGCTTTATACGCTCGGTGTAAACGGTCAAGCACCTAAATTCTTTACAAAAATTTCTCGCAACGGCGTTCCAATTTACAGTACGCTCGCTGTTATGATTGGATTAGTAATTGGTGTTATTTTAAACTACATCGCTCCACCTAATGTATTTGTTTATGTATACAGTGCTAGCGTGCTTCCTGGAATGATTCCTTGGTTCATTATTCTTATCAGCCAAATTCGTTTCCGTAAAGCTAAAGGTGCTGAAATGGATAGTCATCCTTTCAAAATGCCTTTTGCGCCTGTAACGAACTATGTAACCATTGCTTTTCTACTAATGGTGCTTGTAGGCATGTGGTTTAATGATGAAACGCGTATTTCACTTATTGTAGGGGTTATTTTCCTCGCTCTCGTTGTCATTAGTTTTTACGCATTCGGAATCAATAAACGTATGATACCTGATACAGAGAACGGTCAAATAAAGAAATAAATATGCTTTTTCATAATCGAAAAGCAAAACGAAAAAATGGCTGATAAAAGCCGTTTTTTTGTTTTGCTTAAATAAAAGACATAAGAAAAAATGTCATTAAATGCACAAAACGAAATACTCGTTCAAATGCAGGAGGAGAACGAGGAAGCAGGAGATGTTATTGATGTATTTATGAAAGAGTATAAAACAGAAGAAATTATTAAATAGCACGTAATTGAGAAGAATATTGAGTGGTTTTGTTGAATAAATAAAAAGAAAACACCTTTATTTTTTATTGAAAAAGAAACGGACGTAAGAAAACTTCTTGTTTATCAAGAAGTTTCTTTTGTATCTGAACCTTAGTTTGTATACGCAGGTAGGGGAGAGGTGATGAAGGTGAAAAAAATTGGTGAAGGTCACGTCTTTTTTATTATTCTCGGAGGCCTATTTATTTTAATAGGTACACTCTTTGCAAATACTTCTGTTTATTTTCTCATCTCCGGATGGATAGCAGCTGTCTGTTGTTTAGGAATCAGTGCTGTACTAAAGAAAGGAAAAACAAAATCAGTCAGTAAAGAAGATGAGCAATAATAATTTTTATATAAAGATGGAAATTAAATATATGAAAAGGAAGAATGGATATCCATTCTTCCTTAAGTCATGGTGTGTATGAAATTGTCTTAGAAACGTCCGCCGCCAAGTTGTTGCTCAGCTAATTGTACAAGACGTTTTGTGATTTCGCCGCCTACTGATCCGTTTGCACGTGCAGTAGTGTCAGCTCCTAAATTTACTCCGAACTCGCTAGCGATTTCATATTTCATTTGATCGATTGCTTGTTCAGCTCCGTATACTAATAATTCATTATTATTGCTGCTTTTATTGTTTGCCATTGTATTCAACTCCTTTCTGTAACGTTAAGGTGTGAATAAAGGAAGAAGAATATGCAACAAACTGATATTTATTTTATAAAAAACATATTTTTACGTCGTTTGCCCTTCTAGAAGCTTAACAGGAAGACAGATTTCACGGGGGACATTACTAAATTCTCCTTCAATTTCTTTTAGTAAAATATCAATGGCTGTTTGAGCAATCGATTCGATTGGCTGTTGAATTGTAGTTAAGCCAGGTAACAAAGTCTGACTGGCTTCTGTTCCATCATAGCCCACGATTTTTAAATCTTTTGGGATGCATTTTCCTCTTTTTTGTGCTTCAGCAACTACTAAAGCTGCAAGTAAGTCATCGCTTGCAAAAATACCATCTACTTCCGGATGTTCTTCAAAAACCTTAGAAATAGTTTCTCGCTGAATGTTGCGGTCAAAGGTATTTGAAATCTCATACGTGATAGGCTGTTTTCCGTACTGTTTCATCACGTTTTCATATGCTTTCCTTCTTAAGTTAGCTGGAGTTTCAAGTTTAAGGGGACCGTTAATATGAATAATATGCTTACAATCTTTTGAAATAAGCAATTCCGTGGCTTGTTCTCCTCCAGAATAGTTATCAGAAGATACGGTAGGAATATCTTTTGATAAATAATGATCGACTGCTACTACAGGAAGGCTTTGACTTTCGGAATCAAAAATACCTCTATTATAAGTAACGGCAATAACACCGTCTACCTGATTTCTGATAAGCATTTCTACATATTTTTTTTCTTTATCAATGCGATTCAGACTGTTACAAAGAAGTACTTTGTAGTTAAGGGAAGCACATATACTTTCAATATGAAAGGCTAACTCTCCGAAAAAAGGGTTGCTCGTTTGCGGGACAATCATCCCGATTAAATTTGTTCGCTTATTAAATAATGAACGCGCAATATCATTTGGGAAATAATTAATTTCTTTCATTGCTTTATAGACATTTTCTCGCGTTTCTTTGCTTATGTAACCACGGTTATTTAATACACGAGAAACTGTAGTCGGTGAAACACCTGCAATTTTTGCTACATCACTAATTTTGGCTTTCATCTAGTTTCCTCCTAATTTCTCCAAAACCTTGCTTTTATAGTATATATCTGCTATAGAAAAGCCTTAAAATAAATGCAATCAAGCGAGCAGCTTTCCAGTCGCTACGTTTTATTTTGATACATAAAAATCTATGTAAGGATTGTAAACGGTTTATTGAACAACTTAAACATACCACAAAGCCCACTTTTACGCCTAATACAAGCTTTTTGCAATATAAAATGTGAAATCGGTTGACATATGAAACCGGTTGACATAAAATCAAGTTGAAAGTGCTTTCATTTTGTTAGATAAAAGATTTTATATCTTAAGCTAAAGGGGTAACTAAAATGAAAAGTTCAAAAAGTTTATATTGGAAGCTGAGTGCATATTTTTTCTTCTTCTTTTTTACGTGGTCGTCGAGCTACTCTTTATTTTCTATCTGGTTAGGGCAAGAGATTAAGTTGAACGGATCAGCTACAGGCTTAATCTTTTCTGTAAACGCTATCTTTGCATTGTGTATGCAGCCTTTGTACGGATATATATCTGACAGGATAGGTTTAAAGAAACACATTTTATTTTTTATTAGCTGTCTTTTAGTGTTTGTAGGACCATTTTATATTTTTGTTTATGGACCGTTACTTCAATACAATGTGTTGATAGGAGCTATTATTGGAGGCTTATATTTAGGAGTAGCGTTTTTGGCGGGCATCGGAGCGATTGAAACATACATAGAGAAAGTCAGCCGAAAATATAAATTTGAGTACGGGAAATCTAGAATGTGGGGGTCATTAGGATGGGCTGCAGCTACATTCTTTGCAGGACAACTATTTAACATTAATCCTCATATTAATTTTTGGGTGGCATCCGTTTCAGCGGTTATCCTAGTGGCTATTATTTTTTCTGTGAAGGTAGAAATGAGCAGCTATGAAATGGAAAAAGCTGAATCCGTCACGCTGAGAGATGTAGGTAATTTATTCTTATTGAAGGAATTTTGGTTTTTTATGATTTATGTTGTTGGCGTTACGTGCGTGTATGGGGTATACGATCAGCAATTTCCTATCTATTACGCATCTTTGTTTCCTACTGAATCGATAGGTAATCAAGTATTTGGCTACTTAAATTCGTTTCAAGTATTTTTAGAAGCCGGAATGATGTTCGCAGCACCGTTTATTGTAAATAAGATCGGTGCAAAAAATAGTTTGATTTTAGCAGGGTTTCTAATGGGATTTCGTATTATTGGGTCAGGACTTGTGGTTGGTCCAATTGGAATATCTTCGATGAAGCTTATTCATGCATTAGAACTTCCTATTATGCTCATTGCCATCTTTAAATATTTGGCAGCTAACTTTGACACGCGCCTATCTTCTATCCTTTATTTGGTTGGATTCCAATTCGCTTCACAAATAGGTGCTTCAGTTCTTTCACCCATAGCGGGAGGATTATATGATAGCGTAGGTTTTTCCCGTACCTATTTAATTATGGGAGGTATGGTTTTGGTATTTAACGTTATTTCCATGTTTACACTACTAAACTCTAAAAAACATAAGTTTATAAGAAAAGATGTACAAGAAAACACGCAGATTATATAGGGGGATATGATGATGTTAACGATAAATAAAATCGAGCAAGCTCAACGTTCATTAAATGAAGCAGAGAAAAAGGTAAATCATCAATATCGGTTAGGGTATCATATTATGGCGCCAGCGAACTGGATTAATGATCCGAATGGGTTGGTTCAGTATAAAGGAGAATATCATGTTTTTTATCAACATCATCCTTATGACGAGAATTGGGGACCGATGCATTGGGGACATGTCAAAAGCAAAGATCTTGTTCATTGGCAGCATTTACCGATTGCTTTAGCTCCTGGAGATACATTTGATAAAGATGGATGTTTTTCTGGAAGTGCCGTGGATAACGAAGGAGAGCTTACGCTAATTTATACAGGACATAATTATATAGACAAAGAGCTGGATACTTTTTTTCAAAACCAAAATATAGCTGTTAGTAAAGACGGCATTACCTTTGAAAAAGTAGAGGTCAACCCAGTTATTGCGGAGCCGCCGGCAGATAGCTCTCATCATTTTCGAGACCCTAAAGTATGGAAGCACGAGGATTTCTGGTATATGATTCTAGGAAACTCAACAAAGAAACAAGAGGGACGCGTTATTTTATACCGGTCTTCAAATTTACGAAAATGGGAATATGTTGGCGTCCTTGCTAAAAGCGATGGAGATCTAGGATATATGTGGGAGTGTCCGGACTTCTTTGAGTTAGACGGAAAGCATGTGTTAATGATTTCTCCTCAAGGGATAGAAGCAAAAGGTGATTCCTATCACAACCTTTTCCAAACGGGATATTTAGTTGGAGAATATAGTTATGAAACCAATACCTTTCATCATGGGTCATTTACTGAATTAGATCACGGCCACGATTTTTATGCTGTTCAAACGCTTTTAGATGATAAAGGAAGACGAATTGCAATCGGGTGGATGGACATGTGGGAAGCTAATATGCCAACGAAAGAGGATGGATGGTGTGGTGCGCTAACGCTTCCGAGAGAACTAACTTTAAGAGAGGATAAAGTGTTAATGAACCCCGTCCAAGAGCTGACATCACTTCGGAAAACTCAATATAATATGCTAACCAATAAAGCTCTTTCTGAAAGCTGTGTAGTAGAAGTAAATGAAGATTTGCTAGAGATACAAGCTGTATTTGATTTAGCGGACTGCCAAGCTTCATCAGTAGGAATAAAAATTTGTGGAATAAACAATGACGAAACGCTTATGTGTTATAACCTTAATGAGCAAAAGCTAGTGCTTGACTGTACTCACTCGGGAAAAGAAGATGGAGTGAGGAAAGTAGCGTTGCAAGCAGGTGAGACACTAGCTTTACGAATATTTGTGGATCGTTCTTCCATCGAAGTATTTGCAAACGAAGGACAAGCTACCATGACAAGCCGCATTTATCCAAAAGAAAGCAGGCTTGGAATTGAGTTATTTACTGAAGGAGGAGACGTAATCGTAAAAGAGTTAACGTATTGGAATTTAAAAGATATTTGGGGGTAAAATACAGAGGAAGAAGTATATTAATACTTCTTCTTTTTTGAGCATTTAATAGCTCGTCAACAAAGTGGCGGTATATAAATGGATAAGGCACTTTAGATTAAAAGTACGAGCAAATACGATATAATAGTAAAAGAGATAATGAATGAAAGAGAAACTGTCCTGCTCTAAGATGCCCAAAAGAAAGCAGGATAGAGCAGGGCTGCTGCACTTATAAAACCACGATCAGTAAAGAAAAGAGTTATGTTTTAAGACACAAGAAGAAAAGGAGATACGATGACTAATCAAAAAGAAACAGGATGGAATTTACGTAATAGCTATGCGGAGTTACCAAACATTTTTTTTACGCCTCTTGATCCTAATCCAGTGAGTTCACCTAAAATAGTCAAATTTAACGACTCTTTAGCCGCATCTCTAGGGTTACAAAAAGAACAGCTGCAAAGCCAAGAAGGAGTTAGCATTTTGGCTGGAAACAGTGTTCCAAAAGGTGCTTTCCCACTTGCACAGGCTTATGCAGGACATCAATTTGGCCACTTTAACATGCTAGGAGACGGACGGGCTATGCTGATAGGGGAGCAAGTTACGCCTTCGGGTGAACGAGTGGATCTTCAGCTTAAAGGCTCAGGCCGAACTCCGTATTCCCGGGGTGGAGACGGTCGTGCAGCTCTGGGACCTATGCTGCGTGAGTATATGATTAGTGAGGCGATGCAGGCCCTTGGTGTTCCGACTACTCGGAGCCTGGCAGTCGTAACAACAGGCGAATCCATTGTTCGCGAAAAAGAACTGCCGGGGGCGATTTTGACGCGTGTAGCTTCCAGTCACCTTCGTTTTGGCACATTTCAATTTGCTGCAAAATGGGGAACAGTCGAAAACCTTCAAGCTTTAGCTGACTATGCATTAGAACGTCACTTTTCCCACATAGAAAAGAATGAAAAAAAATATTTATCATTGCTTCAAGAAGTGATTAAGCGTCACGCTACCCTAGTTGCTAAATGGCAGCTTATTGGTTTTATTCATGGCGTCATGAATACGGATAATATGACAATTAGCGGAGAAACAATTGATTATGGGCCATGTGCATTTATGGATACCTATGATCCAGAAACTGTATTTAGTTCAATTGATGTACAAGGGCGCTATGCATATCAAAATCAACCAGGCATTACAGGGTGGAATCTTGCGAGGTTTGCTGAAGCTTTATTACCTCTGTTGGATCAAGATATAGAAAAAGCAGTTGAAATAGCACAAAACGCCGTGACGGAATTTCCAAAATTCTATCGAGAAAACTGGCTGGCGGGTATGCAGGCTAAACTTGGACTTTTTAACGAAGAAAAAGAAGATGAAGCATTATTCCAAGAGCTTCTTACCATGATGAAAACCTATAAAGCTGACTATACAAATACATTTCGTGCATTAACTTTCAATAAGCTAGGAAAGAGTGACCTGTTTGAAAGCGAAGAATTTGCACAGTGGCAGGAGTTATGGCAGAAAAGACTAGGCAGACAAAAACAATCTAAAGCAGAGTCGGAAGAGCTTATGAAACATAACAATCCCGCTGTCATTCCTCGAAATCACCGAGTAGAAGCAGCGCTAGATGCAGCACAAAAAGGAGACTACAGCGTTATGGAAGATCTTCTAGAAGTGCTTTCTAGCCCATATGAATCGCCGGATCAGTCAGAGTATTGTACACCGTCTGCTCCGTCTAATCAGCCTTATCAAACGTACTGCGGCACTTGATTTATTTAGATAAGAACAGCTATTTAAAGACAGCATAAATGAAATCAAAAAGAGCTCTTTATAAAGAGCTCTTTTTGATTTCCTGAAAAATGTATGATTGATTAATTGAAATGATAGCGATTCCTTGGGAAGAGCTGCATAAAATTTAACAGTATAAAAGAATCAAAATAAAAAGAGATTACCTAATTCTTTTGTCTCTTATTATTACCAGTAGAAACTATTATATAATAAATTATTCCACTATTTCACAAAAAATACATTAACGATATTTTCTTGAAGCTTGGGTACTTTAACAGCTGTAGAAAAGCTTATAAAAGAATAGTAGGTTAAATATGATGATGAATTTGCCGATTTAATTAAAAAGTTAAAGATTTAAGACTTTATAACTAAATTAAAAAAACAAAGGGATAAAAAAGGGTATGATCACTCCATTTTACCTATTTGACTTTTCAATATTATGCAAGTAATCTTGGAAAGGTAATGGAACCGGTTCTGTTATTTCACCAGATGGATATGACTTCTCGATACATAGAAAATGGATCACTTGTGAGTAACACAAGAAAAAGTATGATACAAAAGGGAGAAAACAGATGAACATTAAGAAAATCGCAAAGCGAACAACAGCATTATCTTTTGCTGCAGCTATGTTAGTAGGTGCTGGATCTCAAACATGGGCAGCTGAAAGCAATCATAAAGATACAAATAATAATTATAGAGTTTCTCATATTACACGTGATAACATGCTGAAAATTCCTCAGCAGCAAAAAAGCGAACAGTTTAAAGTTCCAGCTTTTGATAAAGCAACAATCAAAAATATTGCCTCTGCAAAAGGGTATGATAAATCGGGTAATTTAATTGACTTAGACGTATGGGACAGCTGGCCTCTGCAAAATGCTGACGGAACAGTAGCCAACTACCATGGTTACCAAGTTGTATTTGCGCTAGCAGGCAATCCTAAAGATGCGGATGATACATCTATTTATGTGTTTTATAAAAAAATAGGTGAAGAGTCGATTGACAGTTGGAAAAATGCAGGAAGAGTGTTCAAAGACAGTGATAAATTTGTACCGAATGACCCTCATTTGAAAAAACAAACACAAGAATGGTCAGGATCTGCTACTTTAACATCAGACGGAAAAGTACGCTTATTCTATACTAATTTTTCAGGTACAAACTATGGAAAACAAACTTTAACAACAGCTCAAGTAAATGTATCTCAGCCAAGTGCAGATACGTTAAAAATTGAAGGTGTTGAAGATCATAAATCCATTTTTGATGGTGATGGTAAAAAATATCAAAATATTCAGCAGTTTATCGACGAAGGCGCATATGGTTCAGAAGATAATCATACGTTGAGAGATCCTCACTATGTAGAAGATAAAGGGCATAAATACCTTGTGTTTGAAGCAAACACAGGAACTGAAGATGGTTATCAAGGGGAGGATTCTCTTTACAATCGAGCTTACTACGGTGGAAACAATCCATTTTTCCAATCAGAAAAAGAGAAATTACTGCAGAGTTCTAATAAAAAGAAAGCCTCTTTAGCAAACGGCGCATTAGGCATTGTAGAACTAAATAACGACTATACCTTAAAAAAAGTAATGGATCCACTGATTACCTCAAACACGGTAACAGATGAAATTGAACGCGCAAATGTATTCAAAAAAGATGGAAAATGGTACTTATTCACAGATTCTCGCGGGTCTAAAATGACCATTGATGGTATCGGCCAAGATGACGTATATATGCTAGGATACGTATCAAATACGCTGACAGGAAAATACAAACCGCTAAATGATACAGGACTTGTTTTACATATGAACCTCGATCCTAATGACAAAACGTTCACGTATTCACATTTTGCAGTTCCACAAGTTAAAGGAGACAATGTCGTGATTACAAGTTACATGACAAACAGAGGCTTCTATTCAGAGGAACACTCTACGTTTGCTCCTAGCTTCTTGTTAAGTATTAAAGGATCAAAAACAGCTGTTGTGAAAAATAGTATTTTACAACAAGGACAATTAACTGCAGATAAATAATTTTTAAAAACGAAAGAAAATGGCGACAACTGCTGCTGTTTTCTTTCGTTTTATTATGTAAGCAAAAATATGCTGTAACTGCAGTGCTAAGTAGAATGAAAAAGTAGTATATACAGATTCACAGTTATTCAAAGAAAATGAAACATTCAGACAGACTATAACTTTAAGAATGAAACCGGTTGACATGCAAGGTTGACTAACTTAATATATTTACATATAATGGCTTGAAACGCTTTCATAGATTAGTATGACATGATGGTACTTGTAGATGAAATAACTTGTAGTAGTAGGGAATGTCTCATTTCTTTGAAAGAGAAACTTCCGATCGTGAACTGAAAATAAAGAAGGTGCTTCTAATGAAACGAATTGATAAGGTATACAATCAGCTGTTGAGTAATTTTCAGGAGTTTACAGAAGTGGAACTTTTACATAAACAAGGAAGCTCAGCGATTGAAATTGCTGAACAATTAGATTTAGAGAGATCTAATGTAAGTCTTGAACTGAACAAACTTGTCCGCATGCAAAAAGTAATTAAAATTAAAATGTTCCCCGTTCGCTACGCTCCGCTAGAGATTGTCGAAACCATTTTTCGTCAAAAGTGGGATACGAATAAGATGGAAGTGGAAAAACTAGAGCAGCTATCTAATGGGGGAAAAGAAGAAGCACTTTCTGCTAATCCTTTTGAATTAATGATTGGAGCCACAGGCAGTTTGAAAAAATCGATTTCTCAAGCAAAAGCTGCTGTTCTTTACCCGCCCAATGGGTTACATATGCTGCTATTAGGTCCCACGGGATCAGGCAAATCTCTTTTTGCAAAACGAATCTATCAATTTGCTATATATTCAGAGAGGTTAAAAACAGGGGCCCCGTTCATTACCTTTAACTGCGCTGATTATTACCATAATCCTCAATTACTTCTTTCTCAGTTATTTGGTCATAAGCAAGGGAGTTTCACTGGAGCAACTGAAAGTAAAGTAGGTTTAGTAGAACAAGCAAATGAAGGCATTCTCTTTATGGATGAAATACACCGGCTTCCTCCTGAAGGTCAAGAAATGCTTTTTTACCTCATTGATCAAGGTACGTACAATCGTCTAGGGGAAACAGATCATAAGCGAATGTCTAAAGTATTAATTATTTGTGCTACAACTGAAAATCCCGGTTCAGCCTTACTGCAAACTTTCTTAAGAAGAATTCCGATGACTATCCATATTCCGTCATTAGAAGAGCGATCTCTCAAAGAAAAGATTCGTCTCACAACGTTTCTTTTAGAACAAGAAGCTAAACGAATTAATAAAAAGCTAAGTGTCCACATTGATGTATTAAATGCTTTAATCCACACTGAAAAATTCGGGAATGTAGGGCAGTTAAAGTCCAATGTACAGCTCGTGTGCGCACACGGATTTTTAAATAACCTTGATAGTAAACATATGGTGGAACTTACAGTGAGAGACTTGCCTGATGATATTAAACGAGATTGGATTTCAAATAGTAAAAATATGGAGCGCAGCAGAAAGATTTCTGAATATGTAAATCTCAAAACGATCATTTCTCCGGCTATGGAGAGGCAAGAAATAAAAATAGAGGAAGACGTATCATTTAATTTATATCAGTTAATAGAAGAAAAAGTAGATGTTTTAACAAAAGAAGGTTTATCTCAAGAAGACATCAATCAATATATTCTTACCGACATTCATTTGAATGTTCGGAGCTTTTTTAATCAAAAAAATGGCCAGAGTTCTAATTTAATGAAATTCGTAGAAGACGACGTGATTCAGCTTACAAAAGAATTAAAACATTTAGCAGAAAAAGAATTGAACTGTAAATTTGATCGCAGATTTATTCATTTTTTGAGTATGCATATGGAATCCTTTTTAAAGCGAAAAAAACAAGTAGACGTATTAAATACAAAGGAGATAGATGAAACTCGCGAAACGTATCCAAAAGAATATGCGGTAGCCCTGCTTTTTAAAAATCGAATTGAAAAGTGGTTTAACATTATCGTGCCAGAAATAGAAGTCATTTATCTCACAATGGTTATTCAATCCATTCGAACGTTAGAAGAAAATAAGCGAGTGGGGATTGTGGTTGCTGCACATGGAAACAGCACGGCAACTTCTATGGTAGAAGTGGCTACGGAGCTTTTAGGAAGTACTCCTATTATAGCTATTGATGTGCCTTTGACGGTATCTCCAGTCGAAATTGTAGATAGATTAATCCAGGGAATTAAGAAAGTAGATGAAGGAGAAGGCGTATTAATGCTTGTAGACATGGGCTCGCTTGCCATGTTAGAAAGCAAGTTAGAACAAAAAACAGGGACTAAGATTAAAACAATCAGCAACGTGACGACGTCTATGGTGTTAGACACCGTTAGAAAAGTAAATTATTTAGACTTAAATTTATATGCCATATTTGATTCGGTACAAAAAGACTTTATGGAATTTATAGATAAGCAGCAGCATGTGTTTGGGAAAAAAAAAGCCCTTGTTTCTATTTGTACAACAGGAAGCGGTACAGCAAAACAATTAGAAAAAATCTTAACGATTATTTCACGGAAAGTATCTCAAGAGCCTATTAAAATTCTAACCGTTTCTTCTATTAAATTAGCAGCAAACATTCGGGAAATTCAAAAAGAATATGAAATTGTCGCAACAGCAGGTACCAAAAACCCTAAGATTGATGCGCCTCATGTATCACTAGAAGTCCTTATTGAAGGGCAGGGAGAGCGAATACTTCAACAGGCAATTACAAAAGAAACGATACGCTATGATGAGGAGAAGACGGAAGGGAATATTGTAGTGCGTGAACTTTGCGAAGAAAACTTACGAAAGTACCTTCTATTTATTAATCCGTATCTCATAAGTGAAATTCTGTTAGAGTGGTTAAATCACGTACAAGATGAGTTAGAAATGGAATTAAGCAACACCGTTATGATTCGAATTGTGATGCATACAGCCTTTGCTTTAGAAAGAATGATAAAAAACGAACCTCTTGCTTTTCCGGAGGATGAAGAAATCACTCCTCAGTTAGAAAATATTTATCAAAAAACGGAAAAAACATTACAAGCCGTCGAAAAAAAGCTTAAACTTACCTTAACAAGAGATGAAAAATTATTTATTGCCACCATTTTTGCGGATGAAATGTAAAAATCATATGATAATCCCAAGAAACTAGTTTAATTTATATGCCGCTAGTTTCTTTTTTTATCCCATTTTTTAAATAACAGAAAAACCTGTATTAAAACGCATGACGTTTTGATACAGGTTTATTTATTTTAAGAAACCTGTATCAACAACAAAGAAAAAGGTATTGAAAAATAAATGAAAGCGCTTAATACTCTTTGTTGGCACGATACTTGCAATAAATAAGTGTAGAACGTAAAAGAGAGGAGCAAGTGTACATGATTTCAGTCATTATTAGTGGGCATGGTGATTTCGCACCAGCATTAGAAGGGTCTTCCAAAATGATATTTGGTGAAGAGAATCACGTAGTAGCCGTACCTTTTCTAAAAGGAGAGGGTATCCAAACGCTTGAAGCAAAATATAAGCAAGCATTAGAGGAAATGCCCTTAGAAAATGAAGTGCTTTTTCTAGTCGATATTTTTGGAGGTACACCTTACAATGCGGCTACTCCCTATATCCTTAAAAACAAAACAGCGGATATGGTATCCGGAGTTAACTTGCCTATGTTATTAGAAGTGTTAGCCATGAGGGAACACGTTACATTAAAAGAGATGCTAGGGAGATTAAAGCAAGTGAATGAAGAAAGTTTTCAAGTGTGCAGTGAACATTTGGAGAAAGTCCAGCAAGCAAACCAAATCGGAGAGGATGGATTATTATGAAAATCGTTTTAGCAAGAATTGATGACCGCTTTATTCACGGGCAGGTATTAACAAGATGGATCAAAACAAATGCAGCAGATCGAATTATCATTGTTTCAGATGAGGTGGCAGCGGATGAAATGCGAAAAACGCTTATTCTTTCTGTGGCTCCTTCGAATGTAAAAGCAAGTGCTGTCTCAATTTCTAAAATGACAAAAGCATTTCACAGCCCTCGTTATCAGGATACAACAGCCATGCTGCTGTTTGAAAGTCCTGCAGATATTGTAGCTCTTGTTCAAGCTGGAGTGCCTATCGAGACAGTAAACGTAGGCGGCATGCGTTTTGCTAATGACCGAAAACAAATCACAAAATCTGTAAGCGTTACCGAAAAAGATATCGATGCTTTTGAGAAACTACAGGAACTAGGCGTAAAGCTTGAGCTGCGCCAATTACCCTCAGATTCTAGCGAAAATTTTATTCAACTACTGAGAAATGAAACAAAAATCAAATAAGGAGATGAGTTTATGTCTTCCATACAAATTATTTTATTATTAGTCATTGCAGCGGTAACTGGCATCGCAAGCGTATTGGACGAAGGGCAATCCCATCGTCCTCTCATTGCCTGCACGTTAGTAGGCTTGGTGCTTGGAGATTTAAAAACGGGCATTATTTTAGGCGGAACGCTGGAATTAATGGCTCTTGGATGGATGAATGTTGGATTGGCGATGGCACCTGATACGGCTATTGCTTCTGTTATTTCAACTATTTTGGTTATCACAGCTGGTCAGGGGATTGGTGAAGGCATTGCGGTAGCTATAGCTTTAGCAGCTGCAGGGCAAGTACTCACCATTTTTGTTCGTACCATCACAGTATTTTTAATTCATCGAGCTGATAAGTACGCGGAAGAAGGGAACTTTAAAGGAATTGAAATTATGCATATTACTGCTATGGGTTTTCAGGCTCTCCGCGTTATGATTCCAACGTTAATTGTTACATTAATCAGCGTAAGCGCCGTGCAAACTTTCCTCGGAAATATTCCGGAAGTTATTACAAAAGGTCTGCAAATTGGGGGAGGCATTATCGTGGTCGTAGGGTATGCCATGGTTATCAATATGATGAACATTCCTCATTTAAAACCTTTTTTCTATATCGGGTTCTTATTAGCGGCATTTACAGGGTTTAACCTGGTAGGATTTGGGGCGTTAGGTCTTTGTTTAGCCCTTCTTTATCAGCAAGTAATGCAGCAGCGAAATCAAATGCAGCCGGCAGGCGTTCCAGCAGCTACAGGGAGCGAACAAGTATATGATGATGACGATGATGATTTAGATGCCTAAACGGCGAACTTAAGGGAGGGATAGAGATGGAAAATGAAAAAAGATTAACGAAAAAAGACATCTTTAGCATGTTTATTCGCTCGAATTTTTTACTCGGTTCATTTAACTTTGAGCGTGTTCAGGCAATGGGCTACTGTTATGTTATGATTCCAGCAATTAAACGTTTATACGGACCAGGGGCACAGCGAAATGCAGCATTAAAGCGACATTTAGAATGGTTCAATACACATCCATGGATTTCCGCACCTATATTCGGCGTCACGGCAGCAATGGAAGAAGAAATGGCAAATAAAAAAGATTTTGATGAAAAAGCCATCAGCGGAATGAAAATTGGATTAATGGGACCGCTTGCTGGCGTAGGAGACCCTATTTTCTGGGGAACGCTGCGACCAGTTCTTGCGGCACTAGGCGCATCTCTTGCGTTAGGCGGGAATATTGCCGGGCCACTGCTGTTTTTCATCTTAATTAATGCCATTCGATTAAGTACAAAATATTATGGATTAAAATATGGTTATTTAAAAGGAACAGAAATTTTAAAAGATTTAGTAGGCAATCGAATTCAAAAACTGACGGAAGGTGCATCCATTTTAGGACTCTTCGTAATGGGAGCATTGGTTTCGAAATGGACCACTATTAATATACCAGTGGTTGTTTCTAGGATCAAAGATGATTCTGGTAAAGTTGTCGTGAAAACCGTGCAAGACGTACTCGACAGTATTTTACCGGGACTGCTTCCTTTAGCGCTAACTTTATTAGTAGCATGGATGCTTCGAAAAGGTACAAATCCGCTGCTTATTATTTTCGGTATTTTCTTAATCGGTATAGGAGGTTATTGGATCGGCTTTTTAGGCTGATAAATAAGAGGAGTCATCTATTCTTCTAGCATCCGCTGGTGAACATGTTTTGCATAGCCAGTAATGCCAATAAAGGAGGAAAGAAAGATGAAAAGAACCGTCAAAAAGTTATTGATGATTGGAGTCGCTTGTTCCATAAGCATGTTTTCTGTATACCCTGTATTAGCTGATAATACAGGGTATTATCAAGAAAAATATCGGAATCAATTTCATTTTTCTCCAGAAGCGAACTGGATGAACGATCCAAATGGAATGGTCTATTATAACGGGGAGTACCACCTTTTTTATCAGTATTATCCTTACGGTACCACCTGGGGACCTATGCACTGGGGGCATGCAGTTAGTACAGACTTAGTGAAATGGAAACACCTTCCGGTTGCTCTTTCGCCAGATGAGAACGGAGAGATCTTTTCAGGAAGTGCCGTTATCGATTGGAATAATACCGCAGGATTTGGAAAAGAAGCGATGGTAGCTATCTTTACGCACTCAGGCAGTAAAGGGCAAGTTCAAAGTCTAGCATACAGCACGGACAGCGGAAGAACATGGACCAAATATGAAGGAAATCCTGTTATGCCAAATCCCCCAGTTCCTGACTGGCGCGATCCAAAAGTGTTTTGGCACGAGCAAACCAAGCAGTGGGTGATGTCTTTAGCTGCTAAAGATAAAATCATGTTTTATACATCACCTGACTTGAAAAATTGGAAATACGCAAGTGAGTTTGGATCTGACGGAGGGATTCAAGCAAACGGTCAAAGCGGTGCCTATTCATATACTTTGTCTGAACAAAAAGGTCAATCTTTTACTCTAGAGGGAGAAATTATGCTTGTAGAAAAGAATGGACGCGAAGGTGCAGGAGGCCTTGTTTTTCGTTCTAATAAAGATGCAACAAACGCATATACCGTCAATTTAGATGCTGAAAAGAACCTCTTAACACTTAACAAAGTAGAGAAAGGAAGCGTAACGACCGTTGTTTCAAAGCCAATGAGGCTGGATACGTCACAAGCGTATCACGTGAAAGTAGAAGCAAACAGTCACCACTTTAAGATACTGCTAAATGGAAAACAGGTTTTAGAAGGCAGTGATGTATCTTTTGAAAACGGTCAGTTTGGATTAACAGCATGGAATTCCACAGCTGTCTTTCGTCATGTTAAATTTACGAATCAATCTAATTTCATAACCAATCTATCTAACTGGAAATCTATTACTGGAACGTGGAATGATACTGCTGCTGGAAAAATCGGTAAATCTAACAGCGACGGATATATTATGAGTGAAGAACAGGGAGATCAGTTCATTTACGAGTCAAATATGACATTTTTAGATGAAAACCATGGTTCAGGTGCGCTACTTTTCCGAGCAGACGCGGAAGCCAAAAACGGATATATAGCTAGCGTAGATGCTTCTAAGGATACAATCAAACTAGTAAAACTTCAAAATGGCATTTCAACTGTCCTTGCTGAAACAAACGAAAAAATTGATACGAGCAAATCACATCAAGTAAAAGTAACTGCATCGGGAAATGAACTTGATTTGCATATAGACGATAACTTCACCCTTACTGCAAAAGATGAAACTTTTTCAAAAGGATTGTTTGGACTACATGTTAATCAATCTTCAGTCCGGTTTCAAGACGTTAACATGACAAAGTTTATTGATACAGATGAAAAAGAAATTAAAAATAAAAGTTTTGAAACAGGAGATCTCACCGGCTGGAAAACGATAAAGGGAAATGCATTCACAAACGATCATGTAACGGATGCAACCGCAAATTGGAGCGGTCTTTTTGAACAAAAAGGAAAGTATCATTTATGGGGTTTTTCTGATAAGCAAGATGGCGATAATGCCACTGGAGAATTACATTCGTCTTATTTTAAATTGAGCGGTTCAGGTGAAATTAATTTGTTAATGGGAGGCGGAAACGACCCCACAAACCGCTATGTAGCCTTAGTCCGGGCATCCGACGATAAAGAATTGATTCGTCAAGCGAATACAAAGTTTGCAGATGAAAAGTACCAGCGCTACGTGTGGGATGCTTCTAAGTATATAGGAGAAGTACTGTACATTAAAGCCGTTGATCAAGCTGTAGGAGGATGGGGGCATATTAATCTAGATGATGTGAATGTATTCAATACAGAAAAAATGCCGGAGAAAGTAGACAGTGTAGCAAAAGAACCAGAGGAAGCTAAACAAAGAGAAGGCGGAGAGCTTTCAGATTGGAACACAGTGTCAGGAGAATGGGTGAATTCAACTCACGGAAGCAACGGAGGAATTTGGGAATGTCCTACTTTACTCGAACTGCCGGTTGATGGAGACAGAACGAAGAAAAAATGGGTACTGCAAGTCAGTATCAATGATGGAGCGGCAGCTGGAGGTTCAGGTATGCAGTACTTTGTTGGTGATTTTGACGGAAAAACATTTAAAAATGAAAACCCGCCAGAGGAAGTGCTTTGGACAGATTATGGTGCCGACTTTTATGCTGCTGTAGATTGGAGCGGTGTTGAAGGAGATAACGGAGAAAAGTATTGGCTAGGCTGGATGAGCAACTGGCAATATGCCAACAATACTCCAACTACTACTTGGAGAAGCTCTATGTCAATCCCAAGAAAAATAGAACTCACCAACACAGCAAAAGGGCTTCGTTTAAAACAAATACCTGTTTCAATTGATTCAATTCGCAATAAGCAAGAAAAAAAGGTGTTGAAGAATCTGATGGTTACTGAAAACAAAAATCTTCTGTCAGGCATACAGGAAAACAAATATGAAATTATTGCAGAATTCGATGTTTCAAATACGGATGCACAAGAATTTGGTTTTCAAATTCAAAAAGAAGGCAGCGAAAATACAAAAGTCAGCTATAACGTAAACAAGCAGCAATTATTTGTTGACCGAACAAACTCTGGAAGTTTTGATTTTGGTGAAAATGTGAAAGGCAAACACTCTGCTCCCATGCTTCCAAAAGCCGGAAAGGTTAAGCTTCATATGTTTGTAGACCAGTCGTCTGTAGAAGTATTTGGCAATGACGGCACTGCAGTAATAACAGACCAGCTCTTTCCAACGCTTTCAAGCAATAAAATAAAGCTTTACAGCAAAGGAGGGGCTGTAAAATTAAATTCTCTTAAGATGTATCCGTTAAAATCTATTTGGAATAAAAGTCCTGTTGATACAAACTTATCTGAATGGAAGAATATTAGCGGACTATGGGCCGATACGATTAACGGAAAACAAGGACGAAGCAAAGAAGATTCCTTTACCTTATCATCAAAAGAAGCAAAAAATTTCACATATGAGGCAAAAATAAAGGTGTTAGACGATTCTGTTTCAAATTCTACAGGAGCAGGAGCGCTAGTATTCCGTTCGGATGAACAGGCAAACAATGCTTATGCTGCGAATGTAGATGTGCTGAATAATCAAATAAAGCTCATTGCGTTTAGAGACAGAATAGGAAAGGATCTCATTATTTACGACGATGGGGGAAAGCTGGATTTAAAACCAAATACGGATTACCATCTAAAAGTGATGGCTGAAGGAGAACACATTCAAGTTTATCTCGATGGCAAGCTGGTGATCGATACAATGGACCCTACCTTTTCAGAAGGTTATGCTGGGCTGAACGTGTGGAATTCTACTAGTTTGTTTAATGAAGTGAAATTTGAAACAGTGGATTAAGGAATTGTGAAAGCTGCCGTGTACTAAGGCAGCTTTTATATAACATAAAAAAGTATGCTGCGGTGAAGTAGCATGCTTTTTTGAATTTCATAGGTTAATGAAGAGGATTTTTACATATGATAAATATCTTACTAGTCTAATTAATCGTACATTTTAGTTCTTAAAAGGTCTTTTGAAAAATCCTCATAAAAATATGATAAAATCGGATAGGATATATATTTCGAGGAAGGAAAGTGTTTTTTTATGATTATTGGTAACGAACAGGATTTAGAAAGTTTACGCAAAATTGGACGTATCGTTGCACTTGCGCGCGAAGAAATGAAAAAACAAGCAAAAGCAGGTATGACAACAAAAGAGCTTGATATGATCGGTAAAAAAATATTAGATGAACACGGTGCTATTTCTGCACCTGAAAAAGAATATAATTTCCCAGGTGTAACGTGCATTAGTGTCAACGAAGAAGTGGCTCACGGTATTCCGGGAGACCGCGTATTAAAAGATGGCGATTTAGTAAATGTGGATGTATCCGCAGTACTTGATGGCTATTATTCGGATACGGGTATTTCATTTGTTATTGGGCAAGACGAAGAAAAAGAAAAGCTGTGTCAAGCTGCAGTAGATGCATTTTGGGCAGCTATGAAAAAAGTAAAAGCTGGTTCAAAACAAAATCAAATTGGTCGTGCTGTTTCTAACTTTGCACACCAAAACGGATATGCTGTTATTGAAAACTTAACGGGTCATGGTGTTGGCCGCAGCTTGCATGACGCTCCTAACCACATTTTAAACTATTATGATCCAATGGATAAAGCCCTCTTGAAAAAAGGTCTTGTTATTGCTGTAGAGCCGTTTATCTCTATGAAGGCTGATCATATCATTGAACGCGGAGACGACGGCTGGACGTTTGTTACACCTGATAATAGTCTTGTAGCACAATGTGAACATACGATTGTTGTAACAAACGGTGAACCGATTATTTTAACTGAACTATAATCAAGTTTCTCTGTAGATTTCGGTAACAAAAAAGCTACTTCACTTAGCAATGTTTTTTCGTTGCATTATAGTGAGGTAGCTTTTTTATTACTATGTAATGAATGACTATTATATCGACTTGCTTTGTTCATACAACGTTTGAAAGATAGTGTAATTGAATATGCTCAAGGGAATGCTAAGTATAAATCGAAATGAAAAGGGGTATGAAATGTGGAATATGTAGGAAGAGAAGCGATTGTAAGTGAACTGACTCATCATATGGATGACATTTTAAACAAATATAACCTTCAAGGCGTCTCCGTATATGAAGAGGAAGGAGAAGGTAATCACTATTATCTTGGCTACACAGTAAAAAAGAATGATCATGTGTTTATGGTTAACAGACCTTATCTAAAAGATAAAGACGGAAAATTAGCAGTCGAAAAGCAAGAATGGACTCTTCAAGGTAACGAAGGAGAAACAAATGGATATACTTCACTTGAAGATGCATTTCAAAAAATTGATGAAACCATACATTAAATAATTTTTTGAATTTCAAGTTCAGATTTTTTCTTTGAATGCGTGAATCTGAACAGTAGAGCGCTAATGGCTGTCGTGCTTCTTTCACCTATACTATCTAACTTTTCTTTGCTATAAAGTCTAGAAAATTACATGTAATAAAAAATTGTTTTTTTAGGTTTTACTATATAAATACGGGGTACACATATAGTACAGCAGCTATCATGCAAATGGTTGTTGTGAAAGGTTAAATACTTAGCGTTTGAAGGGACTGATTAGTTTTGAAAGGCTTAACAGCGACTTCAGCAAATGTATTACCGCAAATTGAAAGTAGATATCCGTATCTCACGCAAGGCACTTTGGTTATGAACCGATATACGTAACGAAAGGGCCTGACTAGGCAAACAAAGGAAAGACTGAATCAACGAGAAGAAGCCTGCATCTAAACATGTAGGCTTCTTCTTTTTTACAGATGAAACTAAGACGATGAATGAGTACATAACAGGTATACATTAAGAAGATTCAGATTCAGTCCATTTTTCGTGCACGTTTTTCTTGAAAAAAGGTCATAAGTTGAAGATACTGTATATAACTATGTAAAAGAATTTTTGAATACAAAATAGTAAATCTGCTTGAGGTGAAAATGATGAGAAAAGCAAATAAAAGTGAATTTCTGTGGAATACGTTAGACGGCTGGCTTTTTATCCCTAGGAACATTCCTTTACTATTTCTTTTTGTATTTCTCTTAGGGGTTTCTTACCTAGGTTGGGTTAAGCTGTTTCATAAATTCGTTTAGGTACGCCAATGAGCTGAAACAAAAAACTGTTTCAGCTTATTGGCGTACTGATTGATTTATTTTATGTATATCTGTACCTTAATTTACCTAAGTTATTCATTCCATCCTTTGCACACATCAACCCATTTTAAGCATTTCGAAAATTCTTCTAGTTCGGGTATTGTTAATTCAATTGCACTATTTCCACTTCCACAGGCAGGGAAAACGGTAACAAAACGTTTCAGAGATTCATCTAGATACACGTGAACACCTTCATTAACGGCAAATGGGCATACTCCGCCTACGGCATGACCAATCAGCGTTTCTACTTCACTTGCTCCAAGCATTTTTGCTTTGGTTCCGAACTCTTCTTTATATTTTCGATTATCAATTTTCGCATCTCCTGCTGCCACAATTAATAGAACGGTTCCTTCTGCGTTAAAAGAAAGACTTTTTGCGATCCGTTGCGGCTCACATTTTAAAGCTTGCGCTGCCAGTTCTACAGTAGCACTGGACTCATCCATTTCAATAATTCGATTCTCCATGCCATATTGTTTAAAATATGCTTTTACTCTTTCAATCGCCATTTTTATATCCATTCCTTTCGTTAACTCTTGCAAATATGTATGATTGCCTTACAGAGGATGTACAGTTTCTCTTTGAAATAAAAAATTCTTATTATTTTGTATATACGGAAATTATACACAACTTCTCAGTTAAAAGCACATATTCGTTTTAATTAAAAAAGTTACGTAGGTAAAGTATTTTTAGCTGATTGAAGCAGGATTACGGAACCCTTTGACGAATGTAACTATGTCGGCTGCGAAAACATAGGCATTAGAACAAAAGATAAATGATGAAATTGAAAAGGCGCAAATGTTCTAGTGAAATGAGGAGAAGGAATGCCAAATTTACACACTATCGTCAGTTTCTTTAGCAGTACATGCATGGCAACGATGAGTATGATTTATTTGTTTTCCCTTGTACCGCGGGCATGGTCTTTTAAATTTCGATTTGGAGCCATGATTGTAGGAATCCCAGTCGGCATTATAATGGGCCAGGTTGCTATGCTGATCGGCTGGCACCATCATTAAAACTTTGAACTTTTTAACAAAAAAGGAGACATGTAAAATGAATATTGTCACATTAAACAACGGCTTAAAAATGCCTCAGCTTGGATTTGGCGTATGGCAAGTAGAAGATAACAAAGCAGCAGCTGCAGTGTCAAAAGCAATTGAAGTTGGATATACCTCTATCGACACAGCTATGATTTATAAAAATGAAGAAGGAGTAGGTCAAGCGATTAAAGAATCTTCTGTTCCTCGGGAAGAGCTGTTTATTACAACAAAAGTTTGGAACAGCGACCAAGGCTATGAAAATGCACTACGTGCGTTTGATGAAAGCCTAGAACGATTAGGACTTGATTATGTGGATTTATATTTGATTCACTGGCCTACTCCTCAATATGATGAGTATGTGGAGACGTATAAAGCATTAGAAAAGCTTTATCACGATGGCAAAGTAAAAGCAATTGGCGTCTGCAACTTTGAAATTGAGCATTTGGAGCGCTTGTTAAATGAATGTGACGTAACGCCTGTTTTAAACCAAATTGAGTGCCATCCGTATCTTGCTCAAAATGAATTAAAAGAGTTTTGCGCCAAACATAATATTTTCGTGGAAGCATGGAGCCCTCTTGATCAAGGAGGAGAAGTGTTACAAGACGAGGTTATTCAAAAAATTGCTGAAGTACATAGCAAAACTCCGGCTCAAGTTGTATTGCGCTGGCACTTACAGAACAACACAATTGTCATTCCTAAGTCAGTTACACCGTCTAGAATAGAAGAAAACTTTAACGTGTTTGATTTTGAACTTACTGCTGATGATATGGCAGAGATTAATGGATTAAACAGCAACCGCCGCAAAGGTCCGCACCCAAGCGACATGAACGTCCGATAACGTTTAAAAAATAAAATTGTGCAGCCGTGAATCATCGCTGCTATAAGAAATAACGATTTTATTTCAGATTATTTAAAATTTTCTTAAATAATAATTGACAAATGATTAATTCAGCGTAATACTTAGTGTAGGTACCCTAGTTGCTTTAAGTTGTACAGCTTAAAGTGTATAGTGATTTAGTCATTTAGCGATTGTATGTATAAGTGAAATACTGATTATTAATAAAAGCCCATAGTGTAAGTAGGTTGGTTTATAGGGGGCTATATCAAAAGGAGCTTATTTCCTCTTTGATATAGCCCCTTTTTGTGTTCAAAAAGAAAAGGCAGTCTACAGTTTAACAAGGGAGCGGGTATGATGTTTATTCAAATTGATGGAAATTCACTGACGTTCGACCAAATTTACAAAGTTATTTACCAAGGATACTCCGTGAAAATTAGCGATCACGCAGTTGAACATATACAAAAAAGCAGAACGTTAGTTGAAGAGAGCATTACGAACAACAACGTAATTTACGGAGTGAATACGGGATTTGGAAAGTTTAGTGATATGGTTATTTCAAAAACAGACTTAGCTGATCTGCAGATTAACCTGATTCGCAGTCATGCCTGCGGACTAGGAGAGCCATTTTCGTTAGAAGTAAGCAGAGTCATGCTGCTTTTACGAGCGAACGCATTAGCTAAAGGGTATTCCGGAATACGACTGGAAACCTTGCAGCTTCTTATCGATTGCTTAAATCAAAACGTAGTACCGGTTATCCCGAGTCAAGGTTCGCTTGGAGCTAGCGGTGACTTAGCCCCGTTATCACATCTAGCGCTGCTGCTAGTTGGAGAAGGAGAAGCTGTATATAATGGTCAGCGAATGCAAGGAGAAGATGCTTTAAAGCTAGCAGGGCTTGAACCTATACAATTACAGGCAAAAGAAGGGCTAGCTTTGATCAACGGCACTCAGGCAATGACGGCTGTAGGAGTAGTTTCGTACCTTGAAGCTCAAAAGCTCGCTGATCTTGCTGACGGAATTGCAGCACTGACATTAGAAGGTCTGCAAGGTATTGTAGAAGCATTCATGCCTGAGTCACATGCAGTAAGACCTTACCCGGAACAACAGCAGGTAGCTGCCCGAATTCTTTCGTACTTAGAAGGCAGTCAATTAACTACTTCTCAAGGTCAAATAAGAGTGCAAGATGCTTATTCACTGCGCTGCATTCCTCAAGTTCATGGTGCTATTTATCAAGTTTTAAATTATGTAAAAGAAAAGCTGTTAATTGAGATTAATTCAGCAACTGATAACCCGCTCATCTTTGCTGACAGCGGCAAAGTAATTTCTGGAGGGAATTTTCACGGGCAGCCCATTGCGTTTGCTATGGATTTTCTAGGAATTGCAATGGCGGAGCTTGGGAATATTTCTGAACGGCGCATTGAACGAATAGTAAACCCTCAGCTTAGCGGGCTGCCCGCATTTTTAAGTGCAGATCCAGGTCTAGAGTCCGGGCTCATGATTACTCAATACGCTGCGGCTTCATTAGTTTCCGAAAATAAAGTATTAGCGCATCCATCAAGTGTTGATTCTATCCCATCTTCAGCGAATCAAGAAGACCATGTCAGCATGGGAACGACTGCTGCACGTCATGCTTATCAAATTATCCAAAATACAAGAAGAGTTCTATCAATCGAAGCAATTTGTGCGGCTCAAGCAGCCGATATTCAAGGAGTGGATAAACTTGCTTCAGAAACAAGAAAAATTTATTCAAGAATTAGAAAAACCGTACCAACCATTATGAAAGATCGAATTTTCTCACGTGATATTGAGGCGTTAGCAGCTGATTTCAAAACTTTTGTGCAAGATACGAATTATGAACTAGCACTGTAATAAAAAGTTAGTTTAACAGTTTTTCATTTTTATAGAGGAGGAAAACGAAATGGAGACAAAACAAAGTGGAATAAAAGCACCTCGTGGAACAGAACTAACGACAAAAGGCTGGGTACAAGAAGCCGCTCTTCGCATGCTTCTAAACAATTTAGATTCCGAAGTAGCAGAGCATCCGGAAAAGTTAGTCGTATACGGAGGGATCGGAAAAGCAGCCCGTAACTGGGAGGCGTTCGATCGTATTGTAGATACGTTAAAAGAATTAGAAGAAGATGAAACGCTTCTCATACAGTCCGGCAAGCCGGTTGCGGTTTTTAAAACGCACAGTGATGCGCCGCGTGTTTTATTAGCAAATTCAAATCTTGTTCCTGCTTTTGCGAATTGGGAGACGTTCCATGAGCTCGATAAAAAAGGGTTAATGATGTACGGGCAAATGACTGCAGGAAGCTGGATTTATATCGGAAGCCAAGGCATTGTTCAAGGAACGTATGAAACATTTGCTGAGTGTGCCAACCAGCATTTTAACGGAACTTTGAAAGGAACCATTACGTTAACAGCTGGATTAGGAGGAATGGGAGGTGCACAACCGTTAGCCGTTACGATGGCAGGCGGCGTTGTCATTGGAATTGATGTTGATCGCACGCGTATTGAAAAACGTATCGAAACAAAGTATTGCGATACGGTAGTCGAAAGTGTAGCTGATGCAATCACGTTAGCTGAAGATGCAAAAAGATTGGGCAAAGCGCTGTCCATTGGATTAGTTGGAAATGCAGCCGAGATTTTGCCTGAAATGATAAAGCGAGGATTTATCCCAGATATTGTGACAGATCAAACATCGGCACATGATCCGCTTAACGGATATTTGCCGATTGGAGTCAGCTTAGCAGAAGGAGAAAAATTGCGGAATACAAATCCAAATGAATATATAAAACAATCAAAAGCAAGTATGGCTATTCACGTTCAAGCCATGTTAGAGATGCAAAGAAAAGGCGCGGTTGCTTTTGACTATGGCAATAATATTCGCCAAGTGGCGCTCGATGAAGGTGTCGCGAATGCATTTGATTTCCCGGGATTTGTCCCAGCGTACATCCGTCCGCAGTTCTGTGAAGGAAAAGGACCGTTCAGGTGGGTCGCTTTGTCAGGAAACCCAGAAGATATTTATAAAACAGATGAAGTCATTTTACGTGAGTTTTCGGATAATACGCATCTTTGCAACTGGATTAAAATGGCGAGAGAAAAAATTGAGTTTCAAGGATTGCCGGCTCGTATTTGCTGGCTAGGCTACGGAGAAAGAGCGCGCTTTGGAAAAATTATTAATGACATGGTAGCAAACGGAGAGCTGTCAGCGCCTATCGTTATTGGCAGAGATCATCTAGATGCCGGTTCCGTGGCTTCGCCAAATCGTGAAACTGAAGCAATGAAAGATGGCAGTGATGCAGTAGCAGACTGGCCTATTTTAAATGCATTAGTCAATACGGCAGCAGGCGCAAGCTGGGTATCCGTTCACCACGGAGGAGGAGTAGGTATGGGGTATTCTCTGCACGCTGGAATGGTTGTAGTAGCAGACGGGACGGAAGATGCCGCTAAACGTCTAGAACGTGTTTTAACAACAGATCCTGGCATGGGTGTTGTTCGTCATGTAGACGCCGGCTATGATAAGGCCATTCAAACTGCAAAAGAAAAAGGGATACAAATTCCCGCGTTACATGAATAAAAAAGGAGGGATACGTATGACTATTACGTATATCAAATGCGCTGAACAAGTCATTACGGTTAAAGGTGGAAGTCAGCCTAGACGAGAGGAAGAAATGTCAGATCTAGGAATCATTGAAAATGGCAGCGTACTCGTTAAAAATGGAAAAATTGTATTTGTTGGGCCTGACGTCAAAGCGCGGGAATACCTTGAGCATATCCATGAACCTATTAATATAATTGATGCCGAAGGAAAAATCGTAACGCCTGGGTTAATTGATCCCCACACTCACCTTGTGTTTGGCGGCAGTCGTGAAAAAGAATTAGAAATGCGCTTAAACGGGGCAAAGTATATTGATATATTAAAAGCGGGAGGAGGAATTTTACAAACAACCGTTAGTACACGACAAGCAACAGAAGAGGAGCTAATCAAGCAATCTACAAAACGTTTAAATAAATTTCTGCAGTACGGAGTTACAACTGTCGAAGCCAAAAGCGGGTACGGTTTAAATCTTAAAGATGAAATCAAACAATTAAAAGTAGCGAAGAAACTGAATGAACAGCATCCAGTAGATGTTGTTTCAACCTTTATGGGAGCTCATGCGGTGCCAGCTGAGTACAAAGGAAAGGAAGATGAGTTTGTTCGTTTTGTTATCGAAGAAATGATACCAATTGTTGCAAAAGAAGAGCTAGCGGAGTTTTGTGATGTATTTTGTGAAGAAGGTGTGTTTACAGTTGAACAGTCAGAGCGTATTTTACAAGCTGGAAAAGCATACGGACTAAAACCTAAAATCCACGCCGATGAAATTGTGTCTTTTGGCGGGGCAGAATTAGCGGCTAAAGTGGGAGCTGTGTCTGCGGATCATTTATTAAAAGCATCGGATCAAGGAATTAAGCAAATGGCTGAAAGCGGAGTTATAGCCGTTCTATTGCCGGGTACTGCATTCTTTTTAATGGAAGAGCCGGCGCGTGCTAGAAAAATGATCGAAGCAGGGGTACCGGTTGCTTTGTCTACAGATCGAAACCCAGGGTCTTCTCCTACGGAATCGCTGCCGTTTATTATGAATTTAGCTTGTTTAACGATGAAAATGACGCCCGCAGAAGTTTTAACAGCCTGTACGATCAACGCGGCTCATGCCATTGGCAAAGGGGATCAAATCGGAAGTATTGAAGTAGGTAAAAAAGCCGATTTAGTGCTATTTGATGCGCCCAATTACCAAACGCTGCAGTATAACTATGCCGTAAATCTTGTAGACACGGTATTAAAAGATGGGAAAGTTGTGGTTGAAGGCGGTGTTTTACATGAACTATCCGTACCCACAGCTTGATCGACCGCCTTTTTGCTGGCAGCGTCAAAGTACTTCTGACCCAAAAGTAAGTGATTGGATTCAGACAGTTGAAGATGGGTGCAAAGTCGACTTTACATCGATAGATATTACGGTTTTGGGCGTGCCTCTTTCAAGATCCTCCATTAGCGCTTCTGGAGCCAGTGAGACGCCAATGGCCATGAGGAAAATCTGGAAATCCTTTAATCCGTATCATATTGAGTATGATACGGATTTGACTTCCTTGTCAGTGTTGGATTTAGGTGACGTCAAACAGCACGTAACGGATATAGAGAAGTCTCATCAGTATATAAAAGAAGCGATGATGTCTATGCGGAAATGTCATCCGCATGCGCTGCCTGTTATGCTCGGAGGAGACCACTCCATTACAGCTATGTTAGTAAAAGGATGGAAAGAGTCACATCCCGAACAGAAAATAGGAATTTTACAGTTTGATACGCACTTTGACTTACGAAGCTTAGAAGACAATGGCCCTTCTAACGGAACACCCATACGAAATTTAATTGAAAGCAACACAATTGATGCAACTCATGTATGGAATATTGGGCTTCACGGGTTTTACAACTCAAAATCGTTAAAGGAATATGCGGATAGCAAAGGCGTTCATTATGTAACGCTACTGCAAGCAAGAAAAGCGGGAGTAACTCATACGGTGAAAGAAGTACTAAAACAGCTGAGCAAAGAAGTAGACATGATCTATTTAACCGTTGATATGGACGTGTTAGATATTGCTTACGCACCTGGAGTTCCAGCAGGAACCACAGGGGGAATGAGAACGGAGGAATTGTTTGAAGCGGTATACACGGCTGGGAGTCATCCGCTTGTTCAAGCAATGGATATCGTTTGTCTAGATCCGCTGCGTGATGTAAGAGAAATAACTGTAAAAGCAGGCGTACACGTATTTTTGAATTTTTTAACGGGAGTTGTAAACAGAAAGTAAGGGAGTATACTTCCTTGCTTTTTTTATCGTTAAATAGCTGCTTACATAGGATTAATAAACTTTTTTTTAGAGCGAGATAACATAACTTTAGAAGTGTGTATGGGTTTTAGTAAATATATTTTTACTAAAATCAACTATTTATATTGTTTTTATTTAAAATTAGTAATAATATATTTACTAAAGAAGGTGAGTATCTTATGGAGGAAAAACTGGCTAAGGAATATATCGCTTTAATACCGGTTTTATTTGAAAACTTCAAGAACTTAAACAAGAATGAAGTGAAATTAACACATTTACAAAATCACGTAGTTGAATTCATGTATATGAAAAAAAGAGATTTGAATATTAAGGAAATTAGTAATGGATTAAATATTGCCAAACAACAGTTAACGAATGTTATCAGTGAATTAGAAAATGAAGGATATTTAATCAAAATGCCTGATCCGCGAGATAAGCGTGCAGTTTTAGTCTCATTAACGTCTAAAGGAAAAAATATTCAAGAAGAAAAATGGAGAGGGATTTATAGTAATTTCAATACAAATATCTCCAAATTAAATGAAGAAGAGCAAATAGACCTGCAGTTTGCTCTTCATAAATTAAATATTTTGTTAAAAAAGATGGAGGGATAAATTATGAACCAAAGAGAACGGATTTCACTCATTAGTGTAGGTGTTATAGGCGGGACAGTAATGGGAGTAATTTATAAAGATATATCCAACTGCTTGATTACAGGTGTGATTGTTGCTTCAATCATTACTTTAATGCTCAATCAAAAAGCGAAAAAAACAGCTAGATAGTATGAATAAACGTAAGACAGCACCAGCAAGTTGTGAACTCGACGTTCTGGTGCTGCCTCTATAAAATTTATCTTCTAGATGAACATTACGAAGCTGAATATGTTTTGAGAGCCTCAATCATTAAATTCCAAAATGCGTCTACATCAAGAGTTAAACCGAATTTAGCATTGGGTTTCCTCCCTGTGACTCCAAGCAAATCAACTGAAGTTGTTCCAGCCGTGTATTCTCCGCGTGTTTCTACTACAATATTAACTTCTTTTAGCGTAAATAGTTCTGGAGCTACACAATAAGCAACGGTCAATACATCGTGAACAGGAGGGCCATTAAATCCAAAGGTTTCTTTATAGGCAGATTTAAAAAATGCTAATAATTCCCCGACCTTTTTTGCTACGTTATTATCGATGTTCACGACTTGGTTAATAACGTCATCTGTTGCAACGGCTTGATGCGTAATATCTAACCCCATTACTACGAGTGGGATGCCGCTATCGAACACTTTTTTAGCCGCTTCTGGATCTGCCCAAATATTAAACTCAGCCGTTGGTGTCCAGTTCCCGAAGGTTCCACCGCCCATAAGGATAATCTCTTCAATGTCTTCTTTCATTTCTGGAGCTTTCATTAAAGCTAAGGCAATGTTTGTTAAAGGGCCTGTAGGTAAAAGTGTAACGGGACCTTCTGACTCTTTTACCATTCGTATAATAGTATCTACTCCGTGTTCTTCACTCCAGCTGCGAGACAGAGGAGGGAACTCAGGGCCGTCTAACCCTGAATCACCATGTATGCTAGGAGCGTTTTCACGCGTGCGAATCAATGGTTCACTTGCTCCTTTTGAGACAACCACGTTATGTAAAAATACTAAATCACACACTTTCAAAGCGTTCACTGTCGTTTTTTCAATTTCTGCGTTTCCCGAAACAGTTGTGATCGCTAAAATATCTAATTCCGGTCGTGCGGCAGCCAAAATAATAGCAATAGCATCATCATGACCTGGATCACAGTCCATAATAATCTTTCTTTTTTTCATTATGATCACCTCTATAGAATGGATAAATTGCTGTTAATTTTGCGTGGATTTTATTTTCTCTAAAATAGCTGCTGTAAACTCCAATGTAGAGGCATGTCCGCCTAAATCTTTCGTTTTCACTTCATCTTGAAGCGTTTGATAAAGTGCGTGTTCTACTGTAGCAGCCACTTTTGTAAGTTTGTAATCCGCATGTTTTTCAGCTAGCCATTTGAGTGTAGTATTTTTTTATGTCTATAGATTAAATTCTTTTATCTTTCGTTTTGCCCCTTTTTTAAAAAAGAACTAGCTAATGGTTTCATGCTCCAGATTTTCTATCAACTAGCTTCTTAATTGGCGTTATTAAATTTTAAAAAACACCCAATTAACACCTAAAACACATTTTAATTATATCATAATTCAGAAAATTAAACGGTTATACGTTGGCACGAAAATTGCTTGTACTATATGTGAAGAACACAAGAGAAAGGAGCAATGTGTAGCTGCAGATAAGGAAGCTGCTTTTAAAGAACGAGATGTCTGTTTAAAGTTATTATTTCACAATGAAGGGGAGAAGAAGAATGAGTGAACCGCAAAAGGAAATGAGTTCATTAAATCAGGTACGGAAAAAAGAGAGGAAAATAAACGTTTTTGCTTTATTGTTAGGCTTTCTTGTGATTGCTACTATTTTAACGTATATCTTGCCAGCCGGAGAATACGCACGTGTAGAAGTAGACGGACGAACAACGGTAGATCCTCAGTCGTTTAAATGGATTGGTTCTACACCTGTTGGATTCTTTGATATGGTCAAAGCGATACATACAGGAATGGTAGAAGGAGCCGACATTATCTTTTTTGTATTAATTATCGGCGGTTTCTTTGGTGTACTAAGCGCTACGGGGACAGTAGATGTATTGATTACAACGATGGCTAAAAAGCTTGCTACTAGAGAAAAATTATTAATTCCTGTTATGATGCTATTTTTTGCGGTAGGCGGTTCTTTAATGGGGATGGCGGAAGAAACGCTAGCTTATATTCCTCTTTTAATTCCGCTGGCACTTGCTCTTGGATTCGATGCATTAACAGGGACTGCTATTGTTTTAATTGGCGCATCGGCTGGTTTTACTACGGCCGTTATGAATCCATTTACAGTAGGTGTTGCACAAGGAGTAGCAGAGCTTCCTATGTTTTCTGGAATGGGCTTTCGTCTCATCTTATTCGTAGTTGTTTATGCTGTTTCAGTATGGTTTGTCTACCGATATGCGATGAAAGTGAAAAGAAGTCCTTCTATAGGAACATACGGAAAATACAGCATAACTAATGCACATAAACTTTTAAACTCTGATGCGAAGTTAACTAGAAAGCATAAATGGATTATGGCAGCATTTCTTGTTAACTATGTAATTCTTGCTTTTGGTGTTATTAAATATAAGTGGTACATTACTGAAATTGCCTCTCTGTTTGTGATTTTGACAGTGGTGATTGGGATTATTGGAAGGCTCTCTGTTGAAAATACGGTTAAGTCGTTTACAAACGGGGCAGCAGCACTAGTTGGAGGAGCGCTTGTTATTGGAGTTTCTCGCGCAGTTCTTGTTGTTTTAAATGAAGGTCATATTGTAGACCCTATGCTTCATCAAGTATCTGGAGCTATTCAACATATTCCGGGATATTTAAGCGTCATCGGAATCTACAACTTCCAAGCGCTGATTCATCTTATTTTAGCGTCTGGAACGGGTCATGCGATGCTGACGATGCCAATCATGACCCCTCTTGCAGATTTGCTTGATATTACGCGACAAACGGCTGTATTATCTTTTTCTTTTGCAGACGGCATCGGAAATATTATCTTCCCAACGGCTGGAACATTGATGGCTGGTTTAGCGATTGCGGGGATTTCATGGACAAAGTGGGCAAAATGGGTGTTGCCGTTAGTCCTTATTCAATATGTGATTGGTCTAATAGCCGTTGTGATTGCTTATTTTATCAATTACGGGCCATTTTAAGAGATAGAAAAATGTAATTTGTAAGTTGAGCTTACTAGGAGGAATAGAAGTTGTTAACCTTAATCAAAAACGCAGAAGTATATGCACCACAGCACTTAGGAAAAAAAGATATATTGCTTGCAGACAGCAAAATCATCCTTATAAAAGATTGTATTGATCATGTAAATACGTCCATTCCTATTGATGTTGTAGATGCCGCTAATCACATTATAGCTCCAGGCTTCATTGACTCACATGTTCATATTATTGGCGGAGGAGGAGAAGGTGGATATAAAACACGCACTCCTGAACTAATGTTAACCGATGCAACGACTGCCGGTGTTACAACTATTGTAGGTGTACTTGGAACAGACGGTACAACAAGAAGAATGGAAAACCTTCTGGCCAAAGCAAGAGGGTTAGAAGAAGAAGGGATCAGCTGCTTCATTCACACAGGTTCCTATCAAATACCGGTAAAAACGTTAACTAATAGCATTGAAGAAGATCTTATTTTAATTGATAAAATTATCGGAGTAGGTGAAATTGCCATTTCCGATCACCGTTCTTCTGAACCGACATTTGAAGAACTGGTGAAGGTGGCTTCCGCTGCCCGCAATGGAGGGATTTTATCAGGGAAAGCCGGAATATTAGAGATTCACGTAGGAGACGGAGAACGAAAATTATCTTTATTGAATCAAATCGCAGATAAAACAGACCTGCCAATTCGTCAGTTTCACCCTACACATATTAATAGAAATGAAGAGCTGTTTAAAGAAGGAATTCAATTTGCAAAGCGAGGCGGATATGTAGATTTTACGACTAGCACGATCCCTCACTTTTTAGAAGAAGGCGAAGTTAAGTGCAGCAAAGGGTTACGCATCATGCTGGAAGAGAAAGTGGCGATTGACAGCATTACGTTTTCATCCGATGGAAACGCGAGCCTGCCGTTTTTTGATGATAACGGAGATTATAAAGGTCTTCAAGTTGGAAAAGTGTCTTCTTTATTTCAAGAAGTACGAGATGCAGTATTAGAGGAATCAGTACCGTTAGAAACAGCTCTTCAAGTCATTACTTCTAATCCTGCCAAAGTATTAAAACTGTCCAATAAAGGGCATATTCAACCCGGAAAAGATGCAGATTTAGTCCTTTTAGACAAAGAGACGCTAACAATTAAAACGGTTTTTGCTCAAGGTAAAGTAATGGTAAAAGACGGTGTCCCTGTTGTGAAAGGAACGTTTGAATAACAGGGTTTAGATATCATTTATCGAAAGTATCGCGGAAAGGATACGAGCTAATTAGAGAAGGGTATTAAAATTTGCGTGGAAAGGATCTTTCAAATGAAAAAGAAACTGGTTTCATGTCTCATCAGCTTTACATTACTTTCTTCGTTGAGTACACCCCTGCTTGCAAAAGCACAAGAAAATACTGAGGGCATTAAAGGCAGCCTTGTTATTGCCGGCGGAGGTGTAGGAACATCCAATCACGATATATATGAAAAATTTCTCTTGCTTGCTGGGGGAAAAGAAAAAGCCAAAGTAGGGATTATTCCAGCTGCTAGCACAACGCTGCAGTCTTCTGAAAAGTTTAAGGAAGACCTCGTGAAATACGGAGTAAACTCAGATTCTATTCAAATTCTTCCCGTTTCCAATCACGATTTTTCTGACACACAAAAAGATGAATCGACTTGGAAGAATCAAGTGAACGACAAGAAGTTATCCCGTACGATTAAAGGACTAACGGCAGTTTGGTTTGTTGGAGGAGACCAAACAAAAATTGTGGATTCCCTTCGTGAAAATAATGGAAACGATTCTGAAGCGTTAAAAGCTATCTGGGATATATATCGTAAGGGAGCAGTTATCGGAGGTACAAGTGCAGGAGCTGCAATTATGAGTGACGTCATGATTACAGGAGGAGACAGTCTAGGAGCTTTAAAAGAAAGTATAGGAAACAAGGAAAATAAACATGTAAACGAAAACCAACACAATAAGAAAGAATACGAGCCTCTATCAGTTCAAAAAGGGCTGGGATTTTTCCAACACGGCATAATTGATCAGCATATGGATGAACGAGCACGACTTGGGCGACTGGCAGTAGCTGCGTATAATGCTGAACGTGACAAAGAAAAAAACTTTGCATACGGTGTAGACGAAGATACTGCTATGGTCGTTAACGATAAAGATCAAAAGGTTGAAGTCGTTGGAAGAAGCGGATTAGCTGTATTAGATATGAGCAAAGCTAAGCTTATATCTAAGCAAAAAGTGCGTTCAGGCTTAGAGAACATAAAAGTCAGTTACTTATCTCCTGGAGATAAAATTAACTTTCATTTAAAGTCATTTGAATTTCCAAAAGATAAAGTAGAAACAAAGGGGTTTGAATATTATTCCTTTAACGCACTGCCTGCTACGGGTGTTTTTACACCGTATGGAAGATTAAAGGCTTATTTATCATATTCTTTCGTTGATAATAAATCAATGAAATCTGCTAACAGCTATGTTTATGACAGTAAAGGGTCTGGATACGAAATTGCTTTCCAAAAGGATAATGACACAAACGGCTACTGGCGGTATACTGATGGACAAAAAGATGATTATTCCATTGTCAATGTAAGAATGGACATTACACCTAAAACCGTAAAATTTCAACCGGATAAAAAAACTAGTTTAACGTATAAAAAACCTACTTTTTCTTCATCTGAAAGTCCTGCATACGACGAGATTAAAGGTAATCTCTTAATTGCAGGAGGAGCGCTTGGAAGCAGTAATTCAAGCGTGTATGACAAGTTTATTACTCTTGCAGGAGGAAAGCAGGCCAAAATAGGGATTGTTCCTGCAGCAAGTACTAAGTTCGACTCCTCTAATCAGTTTAAAAGTGATTTAGTTAAATACGGAGTGAAGGCAGAAAATATAGAGATTTTACCTATTTCAAACCACGACTTTAAAGGAACTTCTGAAGATGAGTTGACTTGGAAAACAAATATGAACAGTGATAAACTAGCCCAAAAAGTTAAAGGGCTAACAGGCATTTGGTTTGTAGGAGGAGATCAAACCTTGATTACGGGCTCCTTGCGTAATGAAAATGGTTCGGACTCAAACGTTTTACAAGCCATATGGCATACGTATAAAAACGGGGCAGTACTTGGCGGTACGAGTGCCGGAGCGGCAATTATGAGTAATACTATGCTGGCTGGCGGAGATAGCTACGGAGCGCTTTCATACGGATTTACAGACACGTACGATGATATGGCTCAGCAAGAAGGCGGTCCTGCTTATTTAGAAAAAGGGCTCGGCTTTTTCCAATACGGTCTTGTAGATCAGCATTTTGACAACAAAGCAAGACTAGGACGCCTTATTGCAACAGCATATGAAAAAGGAAATAAAAATCAGCTTTCTTACGGCATCGATGAAGATACTGCTATGGTGGTAAACAATAAAGAAAAACAAATAGAAGTTGTTGGAAGAGGCGGTATTACGCTAGTTGACTTAGCAAAGGTACAGGCAAATGACAAATTTCCGAGTGATTACAAAAATATTCTTATCTCTTGTATTACGCCAGGTGATAAAGTAAATATCACAACAAAAGAAATCGTCATAAACCCAGCTAAAACATCTACTAGAAAAAATGAATACTACAGTGAAAAGGTTGGGCCAAACACGGGTCTTTTCTCTCCGCACGGTGTATTAAGGAAATTTTTAGCTTACGATCTTATTGATAACGCTCAGAGCAAAGAAATAAAGAGCTATGCGTTTAACCAAGGCAAAGGTTTTGAGCTTACCTTCAGAAAAAGCCCTGAAAGCAATGGCTATTGGGCTTATACCGACGGTCAAAAAGACGATTACTCTATTGTGAAAGTAGCCTTAGATATCAAACCAATAAACGTAGACATTAAATGAGAAAAAAGTAATTCAATGCATCTAGCACTTTAGCATATCGTGCCTCCACCCATTAAAGTGGAGGCGCTTTTTTCTACTTATTTTTATTTACAAAAGGGACAAACGTCCGCTAGATGAAATGCACAGCAAAGTATAAAATGATAGGTATAGTATTCCAAGACTAATCTCTGAAGGCAAGTCAAGTTAAAGGCCTGTAGAAAGGTGTCCATACGATGAAAAAGAAATTAGTTTTAATAACAGGAAGCAAGCAAACTAGAATCATTTTACACAATCAATTAAAAGAGTTGCTAGGCGATTATATTTTTATTGAATGCTTTGCGATTGATGAAGAATTACCAAGAAAAATTGATGGAGATGTTGTTCTTTATTCATCAGAGAGTATATATCATGAAATGAAGAACAGATTAGACGTTCAGCATGCACATGAAATTGTAGGAAATAGAACAATTCATCATAAGCATATAAATGAATTACTGAAAATCCCTGCCCATACAAAAGTATTAATTGTAAATGATGACGATAAAGAAACTCTTAAATTAATAGAATCTCTTTATCAAGTAGGCATTAATCATGTTCAGTTTATCCCTTTTAAAAAGCAAAAGACCTATTACGAAGGTGTTGAAATTGCAGTTTCTCCAGGTGAGGTTCACTTGTGTCCCCCATACGTAAAGCATGTAATTGATATAGGCGTTAGACTTTTTGACATGGCGACCATTTTTGAACTTATAAAATCATTCGGTTTTAATCAGTCTAATCATTCAATTATTTGGGATCGCTATTTGCGAAACATCATTGTGCTGCAAAAAAAACTAATAGAAGCAGAAGGGAAAATGAAAGAACTTCACCTTCATGTAAAGAGTATTGTAAACGTAGTAGAAGATGGTATTCTTGCCGTGGATTTTAATAGAAAAATTACGTTATTCAATAAAAGGTTAGAATCACTGTTCCAGCTAGCTTCTTCCGATGCTATAGATCATGAGATTCAAAGCGTAATTTCTAACAAAGGCCTTGTGGAGTTTATTATATCGTCCGATGAGAAAAGTCAGTACTTTAACATAAATGGGTACGAAATGGTTATCTATAAGTCGATGATTGAGAAAAGCAATACTACTGTAGCAACGTTTAAAAGTGTTAATCAAGCTGTTGAAATAGAAGGAAAAGCGCAGTCAGAACTTAGAAAAAACGGATTTTCTGCTAAGTATAACTATCAAGATATTATAGGAGAACACCCAGCTTTGCTTAAAACGATTGAAATTTCCCGGAAAATGGCTGCCACTGAGTATCCTATTTTGATTCAAGGAGAAACCGGTACAGGAAAAGAGCTGTTTGCTCAGGCTATCCACAATCATTCTACACGTAAAAACGGACCGTTTCTTGCCGTGAATTGCAGTGCCATGACCGATACATTACTAGAAAGTGAGCTGTTTGGGTACGAAGAAGCCAGCTTTACAGGAGCGCAGAAAGGCGGCAAAAAAGGGCTGTTTGAGAGCGCTGATAAAGGTACAATCTTTCTAGATGAAATTGGTGATATCAGCCCGCGTTTACAAACTCAGCTTTTAAGGGTGCTTCAAGAAAAAGAAATTAGGCGGGTAGGAGGTACAAGAGTCATTCCGATTAATGTAAGAATCATAGCAGCCACTCACAACAATTTACTACATAAAATGAAAGAAGGTCTGTTTCGAGAAGATCTGTACTATCGTTTACATGTATTATCTTTAACGATTCCTCCTTTAAGATATAGAAGAACCGATATTCCTTTACTGATTCATCATTTTATGTCCAAATCGAAAACGTGGACGCATATCCATCCAGAAGCGATGAAGCTGCTTATCGAACATGAATGGTTAGGAAATATAAGAGAATTAAAAGGCGTAATTGAGTATTTACTTACCGTCTGCGATGACAACGAAGTGAAAGCAAAAGACGTAGAGTATAGGCTTAGTAGTCAAAAAGAAAATCATTCTTTGTATGAAGTTGAAAATGAATCGGTTGACTTAATCGAACTTCAAGAAAATCGTGCCCTGTTAGAAACGATAAAACAGTGTAATGATACAGGAAAAGCAGCAAGCAGAAAGTGGATCACCCAGCATTTAAAAGGCTTTACGCTTACAGAACAGCAGGTGAGAAATCGTTTGGATGTACTAGAAGAAAAAGAGTATATTATAAAGCGCAGAGGCAGAGCCGGAACGAAAATAACAGAAAAAGGACTGCATTATCTATATCATTTAAAAACAAAACAGCATTTAATCAATCCTTGATGTGCGTAAGGAAGGGAAACTTTACTGATCAAGCTTCCCTTTTCTTATTCAATTACCGTTTACGGCTGATTTCCGCCGTAAACTTTTCCTGTAGAAGAAGTAATAACACCGCTGTTTACGTTTAAAGTATAAGCTAATCCTCCAGAACCTGTCCAAGTGGAAAGATTAAAAGTGCTGCCATTAAATAGTTTATAGATAGAAATATTATTAAACGTCAGCGGCTGACCGTTTGCACAAGTGGTAGGAGCCATATTCGTTTTAGCTAGATAAACAGCTGCATTTGTAGAGCCCGGCTGTGTTACGACCTTAGCTGAACCATCTTTTTCTACCAACAGTGCTGACTGTTCATTAACAGCAATCCCTTTTGCGCTTGTTCCAGTTTCTTCTCCATCTTTAATATTACGTGCAAGAAAGGTTAAAAAGCGTCCCATTCTATCTCGTTGTTCAAAATGGGTGTCTGTTTGAATGTTGTTGTTATGAGGTGTTTGAATCAAATAATCTGTAAAGGAAATAAGAGAACTATAAGGATTGTTTAGCGCTGTTTTAGAATCTAAAGTTGTAGAGCCTGCTGAGATAGAGTCGTAAATGTGATCCCCTTGAATCATAGTACCAGCACTTGTTCCTCCAAAAGGAATGCCTTGATTAATACGATTATTTAATGCTGTAAGAGCGGGAGACCCTTCTAAAAAATCTACATAATCAGCTTGATTGCCTCCAGCAAAAAAGATGCCTTCTGCTTTATTAATCTTATCTATTAAAGAAGAGTCTGAACCTGCTCTTATTAAATCATCGACGACAATTGTGCTAACAGAGTTAAGAGGCTTACCTATGCTTTTTGCTAGGTCGTAGATATAAGAGTTATAGGCATCAGTACCCGTCGCTCTTATAACTAAGAAATCTCCGCCGTTTGCCTTTTGAATCATCCATTTGAACGCTTCATCTACATCGATGCTTCCACCCATATAGACTTGTCCAAAGCTTGTACTAGTCGCTTTGTCTGCAGTACTTCCGACTTGATAAAGTGTATAAGGTGCAGATGCAGCAGAAGCTGAAATGGGCAGTAAAAGAGATGCTGCGAGAACAGCACCAGTAATGACCTGCTTTTTAATACTTTTCTTACGTTTAACTTTTTTCATAAAGTTCTCCTCCTTTAGTAAGTGTTCATAGATGAACATGCAAGTTTTATACCAACTTATTAAACAGCTGAAAAGCTGTGAAAGAAGAGGTCTTTTGAAAAAAACACGGGTGATATAGGTTCTTTATGGGTTCTTATTGAATTGCTTTATAACCAAAAATGACAAGAAGAACTCTAACTTGGATGCCTAATAGTGAAAGGGAAATAGTAAAGGATATATTTTAAAAGTCCATACCTCATTGAAAAATAACCTTTAAAAACTTAAAATTATCATAGAAAGGAAAAACAAGGATAAAAAGAAGAGCTGTCCGCAATAGCGACCTATTTATCAAACAGACCTTCATTCTATCAATATCTTCATCTCTTAAACGTTTTCCACCAGCATTTCTACGCAGAAAAAATTATACATGAGAGGATCTATCAAAATGAACAAGCAGGAAAGTAGTTATAGATGGGTGGTTTTTGGAACCGCTTTATTAGCGTATTATTTGATTGTCAGTCAACGAACAGCCCCCGGACTTATTACCGAGCAGTTAATGAAAGATTTTCACGTTTCAGCATCCGTTATAGGATTGATGACGAGTATACAATTTTTAGCCTATGCAGGCCTTCAGATTCCTGTTGGTTTACTTTCTGACCGGTACGGTCCAAATCGATTTCTTATCATCGGATCGCTTTTAACCGGAATAGGAAGCCTTATCTACAGCACATCTCCCAACGAATATGTGTTAATTTTTTCTCGTTTGCTAGTCGGTACCGGAGACTCCATGATTTTTGTCAATTTAGTGTTAATTTTAAGTCAGTGGTTCAAGGGAAATGAGTTTGTAAAGCTTTTAGGTTTAATTGGGCTGGTAGGAAGTGTGGGGTCATTATCAGCTACCGTGCCTTTATCTATGTGGATCTCCTTTTCAGGCTGGAGAGTTCCTTTTCTTAGTATAGGTCTAGTTTTAATCGCGGTATCTTATTTGCTTTATGTCGTTTTAGTTATAAAACCTAAACGATTATTTGTAGATGATGCTAAAGCAAATAAAGCCTCTGTTAAGACTCAAGAAAGCGTATGGGCGATCCTAAAAAGGGTAATGACGACTCGTCAAGCATGGGCAACATTTCTTTGTCATTTTGGTGTAGTAGGTACATATATAGGTTTTATTGGCTCTTGGGGAGTTCCTTATGGCATGAATGTGTTTCATTTATCTCGCGCTGATGCAAGTCAGCTTATTATGTATGGTTTGTTTGGCGCTATGATTGGCGGACCTTTAATTAGCTGGATATCAAGCAGGTTAAACTCCATTAAAAAAATCTATTCACTCGTCCATCTTATTGTGGTGCTTAGCTGGACAGGATTATTATTAACGGGAGTGAAACCTTCATTCATGCTAGTCGTTATTTTACTTTTTATCATCGGATTTGGAAACGGCGCAAGCGCTTTGACATTTGCCGTAGTACGTCAATCTTTTTCAGTAAAAGAAGTAGGAGTTGTATCAGGTTTTGCTAATATGGGAGGCTTTTTAAGCGCCGTATTATTACCTAGTATTTTCGGAAATGTCCTTGATTTATTCCCTGAACGCTCGCTGCACGTGGGCTATCATTATGCTTTTATGATTCCCATTTTGTTTTCAATGATGGGGTTGTTAGGTGTCTTACTAATTAAAGAAAAAGGAAAAAAGGAGCAGAAGGTGCTGCATGCTTCTTAATTGGCTTTGAATAAGTAAGTTTCAGCACACAAGCGTGTATCTGTAGTATAAGACATATATTATGTGGTTATTCCCGATATAAATCCTTAAAAAGAATGTAACAGGTAAAGCTTACTTTAATGTATAGCGGGGGATACAAAGGAAAATGATTAAGTAAATACAAATTAAAGGAAAACGAAAAGAGAATTACAGAAAAAAAACAGCTCTTGAAAAGGCTCTATAGATACTAATAGCAGCATTTTTACATAATAAATAAGAAAAAGTTTTATAAAATCCTTGCGTTAAAGCTGACTTTAGGAGATAAGCTATTACTGTACCAGCTAACACAGCGAAAAACAGCAGGTCATAGACTTGCTTTCTCACTAAAGGTAGAAATCAGTTAAAACAGAAAGGATGAATGTTTATTATGTCTAACACAAAAGGTAAAGTTGTCATTATTACAGGTGCTTCTAGCGGAATCGGCGAAGCAACAGCAAAAGAGCTTTCAGCAAAAGGAGCAAAGCTTGTTTTAGCAGCTCGTCGTGAAGATCGTTTGAAAGCATTACAAGAAGATATCAAAGCAAACGGCGGAGAAGCAATCTACAAAGTAGTAGACGTAACGTCTCACGAACAAATGCAAGAGCTAGCACAAGATGCGCTTTCAGCATTTGGACGTATTGATGTGCTTGTGAACAACGCGGGTCTTATGCCATTA
Source organism: Priestia sp. USM5 (assembly GCF_058323215.1). Lineage (NCBI taxonomy): Bacteria > Bacillati > Bacillota > Bacilli > Caryophanales > Bacillaceae > Priestia > Priestia sp. USM5. The sequence goes on along the minus strand of NZ_JBSGKN010000001.1, from coordinate 3,007,211 downwards.
TCTCTTCTACGCAACCAAAAAGTAGATGAGTGGAATACAATGATTGATGTGAACATTAAAGGTGTTCTTTACGGAATCTCAGCAGTTCTTCCAGCAATGAGAGAACAAAAAGACGGACATGTGATTAACTTGTCTTCAGTAGCTGGACACGCAGTAGGTGCTGGAAGTGCCGTGTACAGTGCAACCAAATTTGCGGTTAAAGCGATCACAGAAGGTCTTCGTCTAGAAGAATCAGCTGGCGGAAGCAACATTCGTGCAACGAACATTTCTCCAGGAGCGATTGCAACAGAACTAAAAGAAACAATCACGGATACAGATTTAAAATCAGGTATCGATGAATTCTATAAAGGTGCGATTGAAGTAGAAAGCATCGCACGCGCGATTGCGTTTGCGATCGAAGAGCCAGCTGGTGTGGCAGTAAACGAAATGATCATTCGTCCTGTACATCAAGAATGGTAATTTGAGGATCCTATTAAGTCAAAAGTTGTCCAGAGAGTAACCTCACTCTTTGGACAGCTTTTTCTATTTGTACCATTGATACGCATATGAAGAAAATAGGAGTGAAATCACATGTCTTATACAATGAGAGACATGCAAGAAAAAACGGGGCTGTCTGCTCCTACATTGCGCTACTACGAAAAGGAAGGTATTTTACCCTTTGTTGAACGAAACGAACATGACCAGCGCCTATACACTGATCAGAATATTGAGTGGGTTAAGTTTATTTTAGCTTTACGCGCAACTGGGATGCCTCTTGCTGAAATCAAGCAATATGTAGAGTCATATAAAAAAGGCGAAAGTACAATCAGCGAACGTAGAAACATGATGCTTCAGCATAAAAAGAAAGTAGAAGCAGATATGTCGCAAACTTATCTCCACCTAGAACGAATTAATTATAAACTTGCCCTGTATGATACGTTGGAAGCTGGTTTAAACAATAAACAAATAAAAATTTAAATGCTGACAACAGAGAATCCTGTTTATAAACAAACTATAAAGGTGTTAAAAACTGCGAAACAAATAAAAGAAGATAACTGAATAGTTATCTTCTTTTATTTGTTCTATTTTAGTATGTACTGCTTAAATAAAGAGCCACATCGCGAATGGCTTTATCAGTTTCACTTTCTATTAACTCTCTGTCCTTTGTATACGAATAAAGAGTATCGCCGTGAAGAAGGTGGTCTGATAAATTCAACAAGCCCACAGCGCGCTTGTTGAATTTATGAGCAATCGCTAAAGTGGTAGCTGTCTCCATATCCACGCCGAGAAAATCTGCAAGTGACCATTCTTTTACCATATTATGCGTCTCCATAAGCATGGCACCCATACTGACCACATGTCCTTTAATATAGCTGTAGCCTTTTTGTTCACAATATCTGCAGGCGGCTTCCACTAGCTCTTTGTCAGCTTCTACAAGCGTTTGGTCTGGTAAATACCAGTGCGATACGCCGTCTTGCATTTGTGCTGCAGATACAATTAAAATATCTCCATATTGTATAGTGGAAGATAAGCCTCCAAAATATCCCGTTTGAATAAATAGATCGGTTCCGCTGCCGGCAAATTGATGTACGATGTTTGATGCCATTGGACTGCCGTACACATTCGCAAACCCTATATTTCTGTTTTTGAACTTACCTATCACCGTGTTCCATTTAGGCATATGAACATTGGTAGATAAAATCTCTTTCCATAAGCTTAGATTATCTTGGAATCCCCACTCACCATGAATAATAAATGCATTAGGCAGCTCTTTTTCTGATAGCTTTAATACGTTTAGCCAATCTTCTTTTTCAAAATCTCCGTACAGTTTCATATCGTTCTCCTTACTTTTTACATTTAGACTAGTTGGAGAAGAATTCTTCATTTCTATCTTTTATTCCTTTAATTTTTAAAACGAACAAATACAAAATAAATGACGGTTCTGATTTAGAAATGAAGAATTGCGTGCTTTTTTGCGTGTTTTTCGACAAATATTTATGACTAAAAAAGGAATTCACTAATAATAAAAGAACTTTTTTACTAACCATTATTTAAATTAGATAAAGCTGTGAGAAAAGATCCGTCCAGTTAATGAATGGATAAGAGGAGGGAATTACAGGTGTCACATCATTTTCCTGTCATTAAAACAAAAAGACTTGTACTAAGGGAAATTGTAGCAGAAGACGCAAGCAATATTTTAAAATACCTATCCGACAAAGAAGTAATGAAACACTACGGTCTAGAGCCTTTTACAACGGTTGAAGATGCTTTAAATGAGATTGCGTGGTATAAATCAATCTTAAACAAAAGATCTGGAATAAGATGGGGCATTACTCTTAAAGAACAAGACGACATTATTGGCAGCTGCGGGTTTCTTAATCGAGTTCATGACCATTACCGTACGGAAATTGGTTATGAATTAGCCAGAGACTACTGGGGAAATGGAATTGCTAATGAGGCATTGGGCGCGGTCATAAAATATGGGTTTACACATTTTAATTTGCGGAGAATCGAAGCTTTGATAGAGCCTGCTAATGCTGCTTCACAAAAATTAATAAAAAAGCACGGTTTTATAAAAGAAGGCCTATTAAGAAGCTATGAATTTACGTGTGGAAAATTTGATGATTTGTACATGTACTCTTTATTAAAACAAGATTTTGACAGGCTTCAACCACATGAAGAGAATATCTAGACATCGTTATTAAAAATACGAATAGCACAATGACAGATAAGGGGAAAATGTATGGCCCATTTTAATGTTGATATTGTTCACTATCATCCACAATTTGCTGAGGCAACGGTAAAAATGTGGAGAGATAGTAAAGAAAAAGCGATTGGACAAAAGGAAATGCACAGTTTTGACCGTCATATTTATTTTTTAGATCATATATTGTCAGCACACTATAAAGTTGAATTAGCGTTAATAGATGAACAAATAGTAGGAATGGTCGCCTATAACGCTGATGAAATTAACCAGCTGTACATTCATATAGATTATCAAGGAGGAGGAATCGGACAGCGATTGCTTGAAAGAGCCAAAACAGAATCAAATGGAAAATTAACATTACGTACATTTGAACAAAATAAAAACGCACAGCGATTTTACGAAAAACACGGCTTCAGTATTATAAAAAGAGGAGGTGAAAACGAAGAGAAACTACCCGATATTACATATGAATGGACAAATAAATGAAAAATACGTAATTCGGATGAAGGAGCGGTTATTTTGAATAAGTTAGCATATGAAACATAACAACGCTGCCTGTATGTTCGTGGCCCGCCTTTTACTAGTTTAGGATAGATGATTAATGCTGACTGACTATTAAAAGGAGGATTTTAACATGATAACGGACAAACATTTTTTAAATGCTGTAAACAATACAAATGTTGATTTTACTGGATGGGATTTTTCTATTATTACTCGTACTGGTCGTATGGATAGCGATATGCTTTCGTGGTCATACGGAAGTGAAGCTTTTCGCCTTATTCAAAACTCTAATGCTGCTTTAGATATGGGAACAGGAGGAGGAGAGTTTTTATCTTTGTTACAACCTTTTCCTCGCGTTATGTATGCTACCGAAGGATACAAACCTAACGTTCCAATCGCTAAAAAACGGTTAGAGCCATTTGGTGTCACAGTTGTTGAACGAACTGAAAACGAGAATCTACCGTTTAAAGATGGTACATTTGATTTAATTTTGAACCAGCACGAAGCTTTTTGTGCTTCTGAAGTGAGAAGGATTTTGTCTAAGGGAGGCACGTTTTTCACTCAGCAAGTGGGAGGATTGGACTGTTCACGAATCAATGAATGTATAGGGGTTCCGATAAATAAAGAGTTTTGTAATTGGAATTTAAAGAAAGCAATAGAAGAGCTCAAACAAAATTCTTTTAACATCATCTTTTGCAAGGAAGAGTTTCCTGTGCAGAGATTTTATGATATTGGGGCGCTAGTTTTTTATCTAAATGCAATTCCTTGGCAAGTTCCTAATTTTGATATAGAAACACATATCGGCGGATTGTATAATATCCATCAAATTATACAGTCTCAAGGGTTTTTCGACGTAGAACAACATCGTTTTATTATTAAAGCTGAGGCAAAAAAATAGAGTAATCACACACAGAAGGCGGATCTCTAACTGGAGATCCGCTTTTTGTGCATGAAAACCATGATATAGACAGAATTAGTTACGTAATGGAACGTTTATGATCTTTAATATGATTTTTTAATGTATGAGATGTTGGTAATATGCAGTCTACTGCTTTTTGAGTAATGGGCATAAAGAAATTAAGCAGCACGCCGCCTAAACACACGGTTAATAACGTTCCAACACCAATTGGTCCGTTTAAAAATATTGCGACTAGTAAAAATGTGAGGTAAATAAATGTTCTTGAAAGAAATAAATTGGTTTTAGCTAGTTTTTGTATGATTAATGTTAAGCGGTCAATTGGAATAGGTGCAAAATTTGTATGTAAATAGGCTGAGGTTCCTACTCCTATAATGATTAAACCGATTCCGAAACAACATACTTTGCTGTACCAACTTTCGAACGTAATCCAATTCTTTAAGAAAAAAAGCCATATATCGATACTAAGACCTGTTATGAATGCCGTTAACAGTCCCAGTATTTCTGGCTTTTGTTTGCTTAAAAGAGAATTACCACAAATTAAAATACAGGCAAGTATAATCTCCCAGCTTCCAACGCTAAGACCTACGTTTAGTGACAGTCCAACCAACAGTGCATCAAAAGGTGAAGCTCCTAGGTCAGATTGTATCGTTAAAGCAATTCCAAGAGTTAATAGTAAAATTCCTCCTGCATAAACAACATACTTCACTGTCATCATCCTTTTTGTTATTTTTTGTTGCAAATGCAACTATTTTGAGATACATTAAATGTAGATTATTTTTATTGTATTTGCAACAAAAATATGTATAAAGGAGATATTTTATGAGTGAAATTCTGCGTGAAATTGGCATGATAGCAAGAGCATTGGATTCAATTAGTAATATAGAATTTAAAGAATATGACCTGACAAAAGGGCAGTATTTGTATTTGGTGCGAATATGTGAAAATCCAGGAATCATTCAGGAAAAGTTAGCTGAAATGATAAAAGTAGATCGCACAACAGCGGCTCGGGCTATAAAAAAGCTTGAAATGAATGGTTTTATTGAAAAGAAAGATGATCCCCATAATAAAAAAAATAAAAACCTTTTTCCTACTGAAAAAGGGAAGAACGTATACCCGTTTATAAAAAGAGAAAATGATTATTCGAATAAAGTGGCATTAGAAGGTTTTACCCAGGAAGAAGCAGATACCATTCTTAAGCTAGTTCAAAGAGTAAGAAAAAATATCGAAACAGACTGGGAGTTTGTCAAAAAAGGAAACAAGAGAAATTATTGATGATATAAAGGAGAGGCGCATGTCAGTGATGATGCATATAAAAAAGTGTATTCTTGAAGATGTATATGATCTTCAAGACGTTAGCTATAAAACGTTTTATGAGACATTTAAAGATCAGAATTCACAAGAAAATATGACAGCTTATTTAGAAAAAGCATTTACAATCGAACAGCTAGAAAAAGAACTATCCAATACGTCCTCGCAATTCTTTTTTATGTATGTTAATCATGAAATTGCAGGTTATTTAAAGGTTAATATGAATGACGCTCAGTCTGAAGAGATGGGGGAAGAAGCGCTTGAAATTGAAAGAATTTATATAGGTAACAGCTTTCAAAAACAAGGACTTGGTAAACATTTATTTAATAAAGCAGTAGAGATAGCAACGACATTTAATAAAAAGAAAATTTGGTTAGGCGTATGGGAAAAAAATAAAAATGCGATTGCTTTTTACAAGAAACAGGGATTTGTTCAAATTGGATCTCACTCATTTTATATGGGAGACGAAGAACAAATAGATCTCATCATGGTTAAAACACTTTTTTTATAGTTTTAAAAAATAAGGATTATTCACTAATTTAACTGGTAGAGGATAATCCTTATTGCATACAGAGACTTTATGCTTTTTTTCAAAGCAGATGCTTTTAGGGGAAGCAGTAAGCAAACTAATATGGTTGCTGTGCCAACACATAGGAGAATAAAATTAATGTCACATGCTTACCAAAACGTTGGCTTCTTTCATTTTGGAAATTACATTTTTACTTTAATTCTATTTGAAACAACACAAACTAATTAGACATATATCGAATTATAAGGCTTAAAAAATGAACGTTTTTACGTCCACTTTAATAAATAACGGGCCACATCTCTTTCGGATTTAACTCGTATTCTCCATTTTGCCTATACATAAAATGCTGCATAATTAACTCTCTGCGAATCGTTGCATAATCTTCATGATATTTTTTAATATGTTCATTTAATTCTTTTTCTGGATACGTTTTTCCGTGCTGTAAATCACGTATTAAATAGGCTAATATTACGTTCTTTTTCTTTCTTTGACTTGGAATAATTTTTAAAGTACCGTCACTATTTATAAAGTTTTTAACAATAGATAATTTGTCTTTATCCTGTAAATGGTTGTCTTGATTTTCCATCGAATCCTCTCCAATACTTAAAATAGCCTTCGAGTTATATTCAAGTCTTTCAAGGTCTAGATAAAAATAAATAATGTTTCCTTGTCTTCTTTGATAAACAATTCCTACATCTCTTAGCTTTGAAATATGATGAGTAATAGTTGAAGGCTGTAACCCCAGTTTGTAAGCAATTGCTTGCCCGTGAAGAGGCCCTTTTTTTAATAGTGAAATAATTCTAATCCTGGTAGGATCACCAACGGCTTTATGATAATTAACCAACTTATCTAATTGCATAGCTTAATACCTTCTCCCTCTAATTCGATATACATCTAATTTGATATTAATCGAATTGGGTGTACATGTCAAAAAAATATTTAAAGTGAAGACTTGTCACACTGCATATAAAAAACCGGCTCCGTCTAATCTTTAAAGTGTAAAAAAGATCCTGTTTCTCTATATAATTCAACTATTATTTTCACCTGTTCTTTTTATTAGTAAGAAAAAGTTACCATGTTTTCATCAAATAATACCGGGGAACATATTCAAAGAGATAAATGAATTATTAATGATACATGTATGTAAATAATAAATGAAAAAGGAATGAGTAAATCATGGCAGGAAATTCAAAAGTTTTAATGGTTGTTACAAATGGACATACGATGGAAAATGGAGAGCTTGCTGGAATTTGGCTTACAGAATTCTCTGAAGCATATTTAGAATTTAAAAAAGAAGGATACGAAGTAGTCGTAGCAAGTCCAAAAGGCGGAAAATCACCTGTGGATCCTAACAGCTTAACAGATGATGTGACGGACGAAGACAAAGAAGCAGGAAAACTTTTAGAGATTACAAAATCATTAGCTGAAGTAAGTTCACAAGAATTTGCAGGTATGTTTGTACCTGGAGGGCACGGAACAATGTTTGACTTTCCAGACGATACGCACTTACATCGTTTGCTAACAGAATTTGCTGAAGACGACAAGCTAATTGCAGCGGTATGCCACGGACCGGCAGCTCTTGTAGGCGGAAAGCTTAAAAACGGTGAGCCGATTGTAAAAGGAAAACGTATTACAGCGTTTACTGATTCAGAAGAGAAAGATACAACGTTAGATAAATACATGCCGTTTCTTCTTGAAACAAAGCTTCGTGAGCTAGGCGCCGAGTTTATTGCAAAAGATAATTGGAGCGATCATATTGAAGTAGACGGAAAGCTTTTAACAGGACAAAATCCGCAGTCTACAATCAGCCTAGCAAAAGAATTTGTGCGTGCTTTAAACGCGTAAAAGTATGTATAGCCTTAATGGGGATGTCTCATGAGTGTTTGAGACATCCCCATTTCTTTAGGGTGAAATAAAATGAGAATTAAGGAAAACAAAAAGGGCGGCTATCTAAATAGCTGCCCTTTTATTTATTAGAAGATTTATTTCTGAAAATGTATGTAGTAATTCCTGTCACAATGATAACAGCCACAATACAAATGATCAGACGAACAATCTGTGTCACAAAAATATTATCTGCAATACTCATGTGTTTCGTTAAAATTAACGTTCCATAAGCAGCTAAAACAGATAAAAACATATTGACGATTCGTTGAGCCATGTTGTCGTTACTCCTTTCGTTCCACTACTTTACACTTTAACATATGTATTCACTGTAAAGAATAGCGAATTACAAGTATGTCAGAAAATCAGCACTCTCGTAAAAGATTCCACACGTAAGGAAGTAGCTGATATCATATTAGTTATGACGACTAAACGCAGTTCAGAGAAGGAAATGAGCTTTCTTTAGTCGAATTTAACATGCTTATATTCTTTTTTAGATAGGTGGGAAAAGCTTGTTTGATAAATTGAAAAAGCTATTTATGGATAAACAGGGTCAGGAAGCAGATGACAAATACATTCTAGTCCCTGAGAGTGAAATAAATGAGAATTTAAAAAGAGAGATAGTGAAGTTGGAAGAAGTAGGAGAGGCATACAGCGAAAGTCTTCAGCACAAATATAGAAATAAATTTGAACATGATGGTAAGCAGAACTTAAAAATATGGGTGTGTCGAGATATTGATGGCGACCAACTACCAAATCTAAGTTCGGAGCAGTTTCTAGAAAAAGAATATCGTTCCCAAGTTGCGATAAACTTTGATGGATTTACAGATGAAGAAGATGCATACGTTCATTACCTTCAATTATGGTATTACTTTGGTGGGTATTTTAAAGGGACAGGTGCTTTGTATGATTTGTCAAAAAATCATTTAGAAACAGATATTGAAGAAAAGTTAGAAGAATTACTGAAACAGCTATAACCTTTTAGCATAGAGATTATGTGTTAGCACACAGGGGGAAGGAAGATGAGGGGTCGTCCAGAGTTAGAAATAGAAAGGGAAAAAGTTTATAAAACGAAAAAAAACCCTAACGGAACATTTATAGCGCGAATTATTCAAGTGCCTAAGGAAGAAAATATGTTAGATTTCATGTTGGAAATCAAACACTTAAGGAAAAAGGAACTTACTTATAAAAATCTATTAGTAACGACTGAAAACTGGTATGATTCTTTTCGTCTTGCTAGAGGAGATCTGAAATGGGTATCTTTGCATACAGTAGCTGTGTGGGACTGGTTGGGACATAAATTAGTTGAGGTAGCAGCCCCAACCGGTAAGGAAAATTATCGTATTTCAGATGACCACTGTTCAGCTTACCGAGAAAAGCAATAATGACGATATAGTAAGGAGAAAACGAATGAAAAAGCATTGCTGCGATTATATGAATTATCATGTGAACTTTACGTGTGATATTCATAGTGATCCATTTGAGTGTCCAGATAATCTTATCTTATTCGATAAAACGAACAAGGAATACGGTTTAATTATCCATGATGGTGGCTCATCCACTATTGAGATTTCATTTTGTCCATGGTGTGGTAAGAAACTTTAACTTAAGTATGAAGGGGGACTCTCTTCACTCTCGGAATGGGGGATTATACTTGATCTTACGTTATCTAGCTATGTTATCAGGATTGGGAATAGCTTTATTAAACCTTTTTGACCCTTTACATCAAGGGATTACGCGCTGGTTAATGGTTATCTGTGGCTTGTTGATTTTTATTAGCCATTTAAAATTCATCGTAGATAAGAAGTCAAAAAGAATAGATAATCAAAAGAAGACCTACTAATAAGATTTTCTTTTGATTTAGTCCTGTTGTTAAACGGTGTTATGTAAACGAAAAACTTATTGAATATGTGGGAGAGAAATAAAAAAGAAAAATATATGTTATAATAATCATAAATATCCAAAAAAAGGAACTAATTGTTGTGGTCAATCGTAAATTTAATTCTCTATTTATCATCTATCCTATCGTTTTCTTTGTAGTGCGTACTGTTTTTTCTTTTGTGAAAAATAGCGCTGGAGAATCCGTTTATGAGACATTAGCTATACTTGCCATGTATTACTTTGCAGTTAGTGTTTTCTATTCGATTGACTTGTATATGCAAAAGAAAAATACGTAATAGATTAAAAATGCCAAGAGTCAGAGTAAAAACAAACGATATAAAGGAGTCTAACAGTGCGCATTAAGAATTATTTTTTGTTTATCTTTCCACTCATTTTACTATTATTAGCAAGCTGTGATCCATCTTTTACGCCTAAAGAAAAATACTATTCAAGCACCAAAAGCACAAACCTTGAATTAGAAAACGTTAAATCAGTATCAATAGGCAGTGCTAAATATGACGTAGCAAGTTTTTTGAAGAAGAAACCAAAATTTATAGAGGTTACGGAGAAACCGCCGTATACTACCTACATTTACGGAAAAAGTACAGAAAAGTATGATGTTGAATTTAAAATTGTAGATAATAAAGTCAGTAGGTATGACTTTATTAGCAGCAAGTATGGTACGGAAAAGGGCATACATACTGGTGACAGCAAAAAAGATGTCATTATGGCATATGGAGAAAATTATTACGAAAGAGAAGATACCGGAGCAACAATAATAGGGTATTTTGATAAAATTCATAAACTCAATATTGAGTTTTCTTTAGATGATAAGGACAAAGTTGGAGGGGTTTTGGTTCAAAAATTAAATAATTAAGATGAGTAATAATCATTTATTTGCAAAATGAAATATATTGACTAGTAAATTTCAAATAATAGTAATAGAGGAGAATATGCTGATGCTTGGGGAAACATTTACATTATTAAGGCCTATTTATTACCTGATCGCAGTTTTTTCAGTATGCAATTTGGTGTATATAATTTTCTTGAGAAATAAAGTCAAAGCAAGTAGTTATGTAATCGTCAATTCTTTTTTCTTTTTAATAATTGCAGCAGCCTTATTGTTTCAAGAAGGCATCATTGTAGATGAATTTAATCGTTCAGGTGATTCTGTAACCTTTTATTTAACGATGTTATTGGGCTTTTTGTTTATAGCTAGTTTCATTTTTCAAAGAAAGAAAATGAGAGATAAAAATTGAAGTAAATAAATATAATCATGTTTGCTGTAACTTTCAATATTTGCTCTTTTATGTAAATTGAGTGTTAGGGCGACCAATCTACAACAAATAAAGGGAAAGGATTTTTCTATTGAGCAACTTTATTAAAGTAGTACCGTCAACTTTTATACTTCTCTACATAGTATTCTTCTTTTTAAATATTTCGTATCGTTACGGTGTTTCTTATTTATACAGCTTTTTTCTTTTTTTGTTTTTGTCGTTAATATCTGTAGTTTTATGTTTAGTAATATGGTTTAAGAATAAGGAACGTCTTTTTCTATTTTTGACCGTCGTTTCAATCCTCCAACTTATGTTTACTGTTTTTATTTATCTTTTACCAGAAGCAGGAACCAAACCATTGATCTATGAAAAAGCAATTATAAAAGAAGAGGTTTTAAATAAATAAGCTTACACAAAAAAACTTCAAGAATGTGTATCTAGTATAAGGCTATTAAAGAGATCCCCTTAAATAAAGAGGATCTCTTTGATGTAGGTGTTTGTAATAGTAATTATATTAACTAGAGCTGTATACTTTTTCATTAAAAAGCGTTGTTTCATACTTATTAAAAAAAGAAATGTGTACAGTTAGTTGAGGAAAAGAGATCTGTCACTATAGGTTTCTTTCTTTGCTTCTAAAAAACCATTATTTTATATTTTAACCATAATATGTTATAATGTTTTAAAAATGGTGGTGTGACAATGAGCGAAGATAAAGAAACACCTGAAAGAAGAAGAGAGAGATTAAAACACGAAGAGGTAAAAAGAAATCCAGCTGGGAATATGAACGATGCATTTAATAGAAATGAAGCTGGAAATCTATCTGGTTTAGCAGGCAGCTTAGGATGGAAGGGTCTTGGTGTACTTATTACTGTAATGATTATAGGTTTTATCATTGCGTCACTATTTTTAAAATAATATCAGGTTTATAAATTAAGAGTACTGGAGGCGCTTTTTTGAAAAACTATGCAGTGTTTATTGGTAGTTTTATATTGTTGCTATTTGCTTTTCAAATTGTTTCTGGTCTATTTCTTACACTTACATATGTACCTGAGACTTCACAGCACTTGAGTAGCTCAACGGTCAGTATTTTTTCTGTTAATTATCCATTTTTAAGTTCGATTATAGCGGCCACTTTTTCATTTATTATTTCAAACAAAGTATGTAAAGTTAAGAAGAGTACCTATAAATAAGTAGGTGCTCTTTTTGTGCTGAGAACAGTGATTACTATTTTTAATAAATCACATATTCCTTTTTATGGCATTGTATATAGATACGTATTAAATACTGTTGAAAGAGGGAGATACTTAATGTTGCAATCACTAATCTTTGATATGGATGGAACGCTGTTTCAAACAGATAAAATTTTAGAATTATCACTTGATGATACCTTTAACCATTTGCGTACACTCAACCAGTGGAATGCTAGTACTCCTGTTGATAAGTATCGTGAAATCATGGGTGTACCGTTACCCAAAGTATGGGAAGCTTTATTACCTACTCATTCAGGTGAAATAAGAAAGTATACGAATGACTATTTTTTGAAAAGCTTAGTTGAGAATATAAAAAAAGGCAAAGGCGCTTTATACCCTAATGTAAAAGAGGTCTTTAGCTATTTAAAAGAAAATAATTGCTCCATTTACATAGCAAGTAACGGTTTGAAGGAATATTTAGAAGCGATTGTAGACCATTACGATTTGGATAAGTGGGTAACAGAAACATTTAGTATTCAACAAATCCAAACGCTCGATAAAGGAGATTTAGTCAAAACGATTATAAAGAAATACGATGTAAAGCACGCAGCAGTAGTGGGAGACCGTCTATCGGATATCAATGCTGCAAAGAATAATGGTTTAATGGCAGTGGGGTGCAATTTTGATTTTGCTCAAGCAGCTGAGCTTGCACAGGCTGATGTGGTAATAGATGATTTAATGGAGTTAAAAAGGATTGTATCCAACATAAATAATAGCTTATCAGTCTAATAGACTGATCCTCGTACATAACCATTATAGATGGTTAATGTCTCAATTATAGACCTAAATCTACTGAAGTTGAAACATAAGTAATGAGCGGTTCCCCTGTAATTTAAAATGTTTACATAATCTTTTCTTGTCATTAATAAATGGTTTACAATACTGAGCTATGCTTAGGTTAAGATTTCCAAAATAGTTTTATAAGAAGGGAGAGTTTGGATTATGACTTCACATATGATTCGTAAATCTGATAGCGCTCACTTATATATTAGAGGATATAAGATAAAATTGTCACTCAGCCAGTGGAAGCTTGTAAGCACTCAGAGATAATGGTTAACCCAACTGTAAAAGAGGAAAACCTCCATCTTAATTTAGATGGGGTTTTTTGCATTTCTTTTAGTAACTTTTTAATTGATTAACTATTTAGACTTTATAATAAAAAAGACTAATAAAAGTTAAAAAATGTAATAAAAAAGAGGAATATTATTTAAGTGAAATTAAAATAAAGCACAACTAAATATGCATTTTTTAAATATTTTACCATTTTTTATTGACCATAAAAATTTAAAAGAATTAAAATAAATATAAAGTAAGTAATTACTTACATTTTTTAAAATTAGTTTGTGGGAGGATGAATATTTTTAATGTATAGCTTAAGTTTTCAAAAGGTGGACGAGGCGAATGAACGAGTTGGAGCAAAAGCTTTAAACCTTATAAAAATGAAAAGAAAAAATTTACCGATTCCAGATGGGTTTGTTATTCAAACGGAAGCTTTAAAGCGATATATCGAATGGAACGGGATTGATCGTCAAACGGATAATATACACGAGAGAATTTTACACGGGGAAATTCCTATTGAAATTGAATCAGATCTCATAGAGGCATTTCGAAACCTAAAGTGCTCTTATACATCGGTAGCTGTTCGTTCATCATCTAGTGCTGAAGATTTAGAAGGTGCATCTTTTGCTGGCCAGTATGAAACCTATCTTAATGTGAAAAGTACCGAGGATTTTTTGAGTAAAGTGAAAGCGTGCTGGGCCTCATTTTTTACTGAAAGAGTCGAACAATATACTCAAAATATGTATGCTAATTTTGACGAAGTTTCAATGGCAGTTGTTGTTCAAGGGTTAATTGAGTCCGAAACATCGGGAGTGATATTCAGTCAAAATCCTGTCACTCATAATACAAAAGAAATGATGATTAATGCCAGCTATGGATTAGGAGAAGCCATTGTATCGGGCTTAGTAACACCTGATGTTTACCTAGTTAATAAACAAACTTTTAAAATAGAGAAAGAAAAAGGGCTAAAGGAAGTAAAGATAATTCCACTTGCTGAAGGCGTTGAAGAAATCGAAACAACGGAAGATGAGCAGCAAAGGTTTTGTTTAACAGACGAGAAAATCATTGAATTGGCCGAAATAACAAAAGAAGTAGAAGCTCTTTACCAACATCCCGTAGACATAGAGTTTGGGGTTCAAGACAATCAAGTATATCTATTACAGGCAAGAGCTATTACCACATTAACAGAGGCCAAAGAATTAACTCCTTTCCAAAAAGATATATCTTTAAGTTTCGACGATATGGAAGAGTTTTGGATTTTAAATGACACAAGTTTTTCTCATGCTGTTAGTCCTTTGTACGCTTCATTTATTATTCCGGCATTTTCTGAAGGAACAGCTGCTAGTTTTAAAAAATTAAAGTTTATGTTTAATAGACTTAATTTAAAACTTTATAAAGGTCATATCTATACAAAAATGGAGCCTTTTAAAGGAGATTCTAATAAAAGATTCCAAGAAAATAAAGAATTGATGGAAGGTATTTATCCAATCCTAACAAAACGAATGAATCAAATGATTACGGAACAATTCTTGCCTTACTATAACAAATTAAATAGTTTTACCTATGAAAGTCTAACCCTTCAGAGAGGAAAAGAGATTCTTCAAAGTTTAGCTGATTTTTATAAAGTGGCATATGATCTGCACTTTGATATTGTTATGCCTCAAATGTCTTTAAATACTATAGTTGAAGAGTACTATAAAAACCTTACAAATAAAAAATCCGGACACGATGTTTATGAGCTATTGACGGGGAAAATGAACAAATCGTTGGAAACTGATCAGGAGCTTTCTAGACTTGCTTTAACAGTTAAAGGCAATGCGGAACTTACTAAGATCTTCGAAGAAGAATGTACAGAAACTTTAGTGAAAAAGTTAGAGGAAAGTGAAGCAGGAAAAAGCTTTATGGCTGAATTAAATACTTTTCTAAAACAGTATGGATATCGAAACGTTGTAAGTCACGATTTTGTAGGAGAAACTTGGCTAGAGAATCCTCTTCACGCATTATCAATTATTCAAGGGTATGTTAAAGACAATTACAACTTTGATGAGAATTTCAAACAAACGGTCAAAAAACGTGAACAGAACTATAATGAACTCCTTGAACAGATAGCGGATAGCAAACATAAAGAAGAGTTTGAAAAATATTATCAGTGGGCATTAGATGCATCCGTTATAAGAGATGATCATCATTTTTATATCGATGCAATGTTGGATGCAAAAGCTCGTTTATTCCTACTTAAGCTAGGTAATTTACTAGTTAATCATCATGTTTTTCTAGTGAAAGAAGATATTTTCTTCTTATATCTTGATGAACTAGAGTCTCTTTTAGAAAATCCAGTAGACATGACCCAATTAATTGAGAAACGTAAAGAAGAACATGTAGAACATGAGCAAACGTCTAATTTACCTAGATACTTCGGAGTCCCTGAAGCAGCTCAGCTGAAAGAAGCTGAGAAATATATGGGAGCTATTGAGGAAGATGACGCGAACAGCGAACATTCTATTAAAGGGTTAGCATCTTCTTCAGGCATCTATACCGGAAAAGTAAAAGTTATTTCAAACACAAAGGAATTTTACAAGTTAGAAAAAGGGGACGTTTTAGTATGTAAGACCACTACTCCACTTTGGACTACTTTATTTCAAACTGCGGGGGCTGTTATCACCGACGCTGGAGGTATTCTTTCTCATTCAGCAATAATTGCACGTGAATATGAAATTCCTGCAGTAGTTGGTACGAAAATAAGTACGGATAAGCTAAAAGATGGCGATATGGTTATGGTCGATGGTACGAATGGAATTGTGACGCTTTTAAATGAATAAATAATTCTCTTCGCTTCCATTTGACAACAGCTCTTTTTCCTTTATATACTGCCTAATAGAAAGTAAATACTTACATTCAGGAAGCATAAAGGATGATCAATATGAAAAAAGATGAAACAAAAAAGAAGATCACAAAAGCTACAATAGAGCTGCTTAAAGAAAAAGGCTATAAAGGTACTACCACTAGAGAAATTGCAGAACAAGCTGGCGTTAATGAATTGACGGTTTTTCGCCACTTTGGCAATAAAGAAGGCATTATTCAAGCTATTGTCAAAACAACAAGCTTTTCGCTTGAAATTTTTGATAAATCAATTGAATGGGAGCTTGAAAAAGATTTGACGAATTTCGGTTACCTGTTACTAAAAGACTTTGATAATAACCGAGACATGATTTCAATTGCTTTAAAAGACCCTTTAATTTTCTCACAAGCGCACGAAGAAATTATAAAAAAAATTAATGATACGAAAGAAATATTAAAAGAATACTTTGAAGAAATGCAAAAGAAAGGATATATCAAAGCATTAGATTGCTGCACACAAGCAGAGATTTTCCTAAGTACGTATTGGGGATATTTTATGTATAAACTAAATTTCGGAGACAAAGCCTTACATGCAGATTATCAAGATATGATAAAAAACAGTATAAACACGTTTATAAAAGGAATTTCTCTCCACTAAAAGGAGGCAATAATGTTTGGGTAAACATAAAGAGCTTATCTTGATTATTTCATTACTAATTGGGACATTTCTTGTACCAATTAATTCAACCATGATTGCTGTTGCTCTATCAACCATATCAGCTCATTTTAATGAACCACTTGCAAATATTTCGTGGGTAGTGACTATTTATTTAATTGTAATGGCTGTTACTCAGCCTATCGCTGGAAAGCTAGGAGATCTATATGGAAACAGAAATATCTATTTATGGGGCGTGGTGTTCTTTCTAATAGCATCTTTAGGCTGTATATTTTCAACTAATCTCATTTCCCTTATTATCTTTCGATCACTGCAGGCAGTAGGAGGAGCTTTACTTACTCCAAACACTATAGCAATCATTAGATATGTGGTACCAAAAGAACGTCTTCCTAAAGTTTTGGGTATATTTGGAATGGGGATGGGTTTGGGTGCTGCAATCGGACCATTATTAGGATCTATACTGCTTGAAAACTTCAACTTGGAAGCTATATTCTGGGTGAACGTTCCTTTTCTTTTCTTAGCTTTGATCAGCGGAATAGTTATGATTCCTAAATTTAATGTTAAAAAGCAAACAAGCACTTTAGATATTCAAGGGTCCATTTATTTAGCAATTAGCATTTCTTTATTGATCTTGTTGACACACGGTATGGAATTTACTAAGGCTTTAATAATGGGAATAATATTTATTCTATCTACAATCTTGTTTATCAAAAGAGAAAATACGGCAGAAAACCCGATTATCGATTTTTCTTTATTCAAAAATTCCACCTTTACAAGCGCTAATTTATCTATCATGCTTAGCAATTTTGTTATGTATGTAATTTTATTAATTATGCCGCTGTTAATGAAGGCACAATTTCACTTATCTACAGCGCAAACTGGTATTGTTTTATCGGTTTTTTCGATTTCAATGTCTTTAAGCGGCTGGATAGGAGGATTATTAAACAATAAGTTTAGTTCTAAAAAAGTGATTGGATTTTCTTTTGCTATGATCATTTTCTCCAATATTCTTTTTCTATCCTTAGAGAACGTTGGATCTATTCTTTTTCTTATAGCGGCTTTAATTATTGGAGGTTTTTCTACGGGAGTAGGTTTAACAAGCATGCAGGTTTCCTCGCTTGATTCCGTAAGTAAAGAGCAATCTGGTACAGCCTCTGGCATATACTCGACGTTTCGCTATTTCGGGAGTATTATTTCGTCCACGCTTATCGCTCTTGTTACAAGCTATAACTACATCTTTATTATTTTAGGGATATCAGGGGTAGTAGGTTTACTAGTAGCTAGGAGCATTAAATCTGGCAGCCAAGACATGATAAGCAGCAATAATTCTAGTGCAAAAGCATAGTCGTTTTTTTATAAATTTTACAAAGCTGTTGGTTATATATACGATTTACTAATTAATCTATAAAGATAAGTAATGCTTCTGAAATAGGAGCATTACTTATTTTTTGACTAAATTTCTGTGAATTGCTTTTTTTAATGGTAATATTTAGCTAAAGGGATATACAGATAAAAAGTTCAATCACGATGGGAGAAGGGTTAATCTTACTTGTCATTACAAGTATATTTATAGTAGCACTAGAGCTAAAAAAGCGGGGGCTAGGTTGAAAGATAGAACCTTTTCCTTATGAGAAAGCCGGGGATGAAATGGCAATAGGAATCGCATTAACTGTTTTAGTATTAGGTCTTATGTTTGCGAGTGGACTAAGCCAAGGAAAGTCAGCTAAAAGAAAATATATAGTGTGGGGAACGACTATTATATTAATAATAACTCCATTCTTTTCATGGATTGTTTCTATTCTGTTTGGTATTAATCAAGGAAATGGTTTTGCTGCCGTGGGATTAATGATGTTATTATTACCGCTTTTCTTTTTAATTGGAGTCGTTACTCTTCTGATAGGTATTTTTAAGAAGGACAAACAATATGAATAAATCTATTTAGAAAGCAAAGAAAGCTCTAAGATTTATTCATAGGGCTTTCTTTACTTCTTATTAGCTCACTTAACGATATGATGATTATAGATATAATGGATCCTATAAAAATAGCAAAATTAACTACTCCAATTCCCATACCAGTTAATCCTCCGTAAAAGTAGCTTATGATAACAACACTTAGACTAATCATTCCTACAATTAAAGGTATTATATATTTTAAAGAGGATGTGGTTCTACCCAATTTATATGAAAATAAAAGTGAGCAAGCAACTGTAGTTATAACAATCAAGTACATTATAGCCATTTTTAACCTCCTTGAGCTATATGATATAAACATTACCATAAATTTACATATAGATAAATGTTTTTTTGAATCTAGAAACAACGATTGGAAATAAATCATAGCCTGTCTATCTCATAGATTTTAAAAGCGAGTTTATACCAACCCAACATATGTATGTGTAATTTACCAAAGAAGTTTGTTGAAAAAGAAGTTTCTTAATTAGTATCTATTAAAGGAGGAAGAGAATGTGAAGAATAAGACCACTATAATAAAAGTTATGGCTTACATAACTAGATTCAATGATCCCTATACAGAGTTACTAGTTTGCGAACATAGAGATTATCCAGAAGCAGGAGTTCAAGTTCCAGCCGGTACTGTAGAGGAAGGAGAAACAATTGAAGAAGCTTTATATAGAGAGGTCAAAGAAGAGTCTGGGTTAATGGAGTTTTTATCGGTGAACAAAATAAAAACATACGTATATCATCATGAAGGTAAAAGTCAGTATCATGAACGACATGTTTTTCAGTTAGAAGTTCAAAAAGAAACGGCAGAACGGTGGGAATATAAAGTGAATTCTGAAGGGGAAGATGCAGGATTAATCTTTTCCTATTATTGGGTTCCTGTTGGAGCTGTTCCAAAACTAGCAGCAAATCAAGATGATTACATTAATCAGTTATTCGTATAGCTTTAAATTTACTAATAAGATACTATAGAGACTAAAAATTAATAGGTGATTGTGGTACGTGATTTATGGAACCTAAACAAAAGCACCTACTTATTTATGAGGCCTTTTGTTTAGGTTTTTTATAGGAATAGTTTTTATGTAGGTGCCAATAGCCAGTATGCCTATGACACTTATTAATCTATCTTTATTTCTACACTCTCTTTTACTCTTTTCACGTGTAATCTTCAACGTGACTAGTTTTTTTACGTTCACTCTCAGGTTCTGGGTGTATTAACACCTCTGAATCGGGAAATTTGCGAAGAATATCTTGCTCAATTCTGTCGCATAGATCATGCGCTTTGTGAATGTTGTAATATGATGGAACTACTAAATGAAAGTCAATCCATTCGCTTGGACCAGACCGTCTTGTACGAAAGTTATGGTATTCGATAAACTCTTGTTTGTGGGAATTAATAATGTTTAAGATAACCCGTTCTTCATCTTCCGATAGACTGGCATCCAATAAAGGAGGAAATGATTCTTTCATTAATTTATAGGCCTCAATAATGATATAGATGGCTAGCACAATTCCAATAATCGGATCTAAAACATACCACCCAGTGAGATTTACAAGGAATAAACTTATAGCCACACCAAGTGAAGTATAAACGTCTGTCAGCAAGTGAAGAGCATTTGATTTCATCGCCATGGATTTTGTTTCTTTAGCTGTTTTATGAACGATTTTTGAGACAATAAAATTAATTACTGCCCCAAACAGCATAACAAGAATCCCTAAGAAAGGAAGTTTAATTGGTTCGGGGTTCATGAGTTTGTGAATACATTCGTAGATAATCCAAATACCTGCTACAAAGATTAATAATGTTTCAATGGTTCCAGAGATATTTTCTACCTTTCCGTGTCCATATCGGTGGATCTTGTCAGCCGGCTTTTTAGATATTCGAACAGAGAAAAAGGCAATCAAGGAAGCTGCTAAGTCTAGAGACGAATGAATACCTTCTGATATAACTGCAACTGAACCTGTAAAGACGCCTACAACTATTTTTAAGACAACCAGAAGAGAGTTACTCATAACAGAAAGAAAAGCAATTTTTGAAGAATTCAATAAATTCACCACCTATAAGAGATGAATTAATGATATCAAGCGAATTGCATGTGGGTCTACAGCAACGTTTTTTACCATTTTTCAATAAATTAGGGAAGTTAAAAATAGTGTCGCTAAGCCAAATTCTCGCCGAATTAATGATAAATGCAATGTTTTATTGAGTTGCAAAATAAAAGTATCCATCTCCTGATATACTTTTTTAAAAACCCTACTAAAAGGAGAATAGGAAACATGCTTAATCAATTAAAGCTGTGGGCTAAAAAGTTAAAAAAACAGCTATTTATCTTATACTTAGCTTATAAAGATGAACGAGTATCTTGGTATACCAAATTATTTACTGCTTGTGTTGTTGCGTATGCCTTCAGTCCAATTGATTTAATTCCTGATTTTATACCAGTTTTAGGATATATTGATGATATAATCATAGTTCCTTTAGGAATTATGATTGCTTTGAAGATGTTACCTAAAAGTGTAATAGAGGACTGCACAATAAAAGCAGAAGATCTCATTCAAAACGAGAGGCATAAAAACTGGGTTGCGGGTTCAATTATTATCATAGTATGGCTACTTATTTTTATGTGGAGCTGTTTTACTGTATTTAAGTTTTTAAACTGAATGCAATCTTACAAAGAAAAATATATATGAGGTTTACTATTGAGCGATATGATACAAAATGGTACCTGTAGAATATTTTGCATTAATCCTTGCAGTTAGCGGGGTCATCATCTCTTTGATACTAGGTATACAAAGTTTGTATCAATGGATAATCGATCAAAGAAATCGAAAAAAATGGTTGAAACAGACTGTATTATCTTCAATAAAGGAGTAAGAGCAGATCCTTATTTCCTCCATATGCATCTTAAAGCAGACACAAAGGTTGTATCTCAGCCCACAGTTGGTAACCACAGGTATCAATTATGGGCTAATTTACCTCTATGCCTTTTGAAGAAATGTTCAGGTTAATGGTTTTTTTTATATAAATTATATTGATTTACAATTAGAAATAAAGGTTGAAATCAAGCTAATAATCCATTTGTTTAGTAGGATTTTTTTACTATCCACTTTTTCGAGATGTAGTGTAAGAGAAAGCCTCTGTACTGATTTATAATATAGTAGCTAGCAATATAGAGTATACTTCCAAATAAGAAGCTATTAAGAATCATACCTGTTAAAAAATTCTTTCCTATTTTTGCTCCTAGTTCTAGTGAATTATCTAAATCTTCATCTGTATTCTGAAGTAAAGTTTGACCAAGATCGATTGGGAATATATATCCTCCAACTACTGTATTCAAGTAAAACATCAACGGAAAGGCCCACATAAAAAACATTCCACCAATGAGCCCTGCTATGCTGTTTCCTTTACATAATTTGGCTAAACCTACGGATAGTATAAGACCAAATCCAAAGGTAGGAACAAAGTTCACAACAGAACCTAGACTAAAACCTAGCGCAACTTTATGTGAATGATCTTTTAATCTTAATAGTTTAATAAGTAAGTATTTAAACCGGCGCTTCAAAAACATTAATTTGCTCACATTATTCCTCCTGTCTTTTTACGCTGGCATCCTATCTTTCTTTTTGGTGTTCACCATTATAGAAAGGTGTTTTATTATATTCAAGATTTGGCGTCATATAAGTAAAAAGATAAATGAGGTAAAGAACAACAGATTTAACCATTATAAGTATATTTATACTTTATATGACAAAATAAATAATTACCTCCTAATAAATCAAGTGATTTTATGGTGGGACCTAATACATATCAAGCGTTAATAGCTAATTCAACAAGTGCGGTTACAAGCAGTACACTTCTGAAATATGGAATGACTAGTAATGAAGTTGAAAAAGTACAGCAGCTGTTAAAGGAAAAAGGTTACTTTAACGCCACACCAACAGGATATTTTGGCACAATTACTCAAACTGCCGTTATGAATTTCCAACGGGATCATGGCTTAGCTGTGGATGGAATAGTAGGTCCAGCTACTTTAAATGCCTTAAATAACGCATCTACTAGCGCCACTGGTTCTTCAACTGTTAATAGTTCAACGCAAGCGACAGCTAGTGATATTGTGGCTTATTCTAAAAAATTCATAGGGGTGCCATATGTTTGGGGCGGAACTTCTCCAAATGGTTTCGATTGCAGTGGTTTCATTTATTATGTATTTAAAAATGGAGGTGGAGTAACTGTACCGCGAACAGTAGCCACCTTGTATCAGTCAGGAAAAAGTACATCTACTCCGAATATTGGAGATATCGTATTCTTCGATACTACTGGAGGTCCTTCACACGCTGGAATTTATATTGGAAACGGGCAGTTTATTCATGCTGGAAGTTCAACTGGTGTAACTATTGCATCGTTAAGCAATTCTTACTGGGCACCTCGTTATTTAGGAAGTAAGTCTATTCTCTAATAAACTAAAAAGTACTAGTTAGCAAGAACGAAAAGGCTTAGAACAAGGGGTAAGAATTAAAGTTTTTTGAAGGTTACCTTTTTATTTTTATGAATATTGAGCTTTATGATACGATATGAAGTGAACTTTTTAAATGAGGGTCTATATGCAAAAAATTAAAGGTAAAAGGATAAAAATTAGTATATTTCTGCTAGGATTAGGGATTATTTTTTTTCTGTTTGCCGGGAAAGAGCTTGTGGTAAACGAAAAGCCTGTAAAATCTGACGTGATTATTGTGTTAAGTGGTGATAATGATCGACTGGAGAAAGGAATTGAATTATATAAAAAAGGCTATGCGGCTCATTTAATCCTTTCGAATGGCCAAGAGAATAATTTTTATCATCAAGCCAAAGACTCTGGAATACCTAAGGATTCAATTATATTAGAAAATCACGCTACAAGTACTACGGAAAATGCTAAATTTACAAAAAAGCTAATGATGAATTATCACTTTCAATCCGCTATCGTTGTTTCTTCAAACTATCATATGAAAAGGGTAGAAAAAAACTTTAATAAAGAATTTGAGGATACCCAAATACAATTAACCTATTGTTCTAGTGGAAGTCGTTATTATAATCCACAGAGATGGTGGGAAACTGCTTTAAATAGAAAAGTTACTTACACAGAATACGTCAAACTTATTGGCAATTATTTTGGTTTTAGCGGAAAGAAATCTAAAGAATTATTAAGAGAATTTATTTAACAAAATAGCAAAAAGTCCATAGGGAATGCCTCTATGGACTTTTTGCTATTTGAAATTCCGGCTAGTTTAACATAGTCTTGTAAGCTCATATGAAACGGAGTGATAGTGGATTATTTGTTTAACATAAAGGAAAGCACGGTGCCCCATATAAAGATTACTAAATAGAATAACCTTTGCAGCAGACCGGTAGGCATAGGAACAAAAAATACAAGCATAATGAGTATAAGGATGACTAGTAAGGAGACTAAGCAGCCATAAGTCCAATACTTGCCGCTGCTTAAAGATGATGCATACATCCAAAGACCGGCTAAAACAGTAACCATGCCAAGCTGAGCAAGTATTGAATGCCAAAATAAATTAATATCAGCCGGGATAAAGCCTGAAACAATATTACCTAAAGCTAATATAAGAATAAAAGCTGTTGCTAGTTGGCTTTTTCTCGTTTTCTTTAGGTTTTGTGAAATGTACAAAACACCAATTGAAAGTGTCAATCCGTTTATAATAAACAATACGTTCATCCAGAAATGATGAGGAGAGCAAATTTCATGAGGTGCAATTGAATAGGTGTAGTTTCCACAAGAAGTTACACCAAGATCACTCATTGCGTGATGTAAAAAACTGTAGGGAGCAGTTGAAGTCAAAATAAAGAAAGGTTCAACTAAAAAATACAAGCAAGTAGCAAACCAGCTTAAAATGCCAAGCTTTTTCGATATATACAGAATTATCACCTCTTAAAAAGCGTTATACCCGAATTATACATCCAAATAATGTTAAAACAAATGGTCTTGGAGTCTATTTTTAAATAGGGCTTGAGGTTGATGTGAGTAAGGAGGGCAAAGTGTTTAAACTTTGAGGGCTTAGGAAAAGGCCTCTTTACCAATGTTTTGTAGCGATAAAGAGGTCCAAAAGCTGCTTAATTAGAAATGAATAACTGCTGATTATGCGGTCTTTTTATAAAATATACGTATAAGGTATCCAAAACGCAGTGACATTCAAGATGTTTTTTCTAGAATTTTATAATCTGCTGTTTTTTTAATATCTATATCATATTCATGTGCAAATGTTTCTAATTCCTTAAAAACATTTGGTGGATTAAATAATGTTATTCGCATATTCCACCCGTTTTCTACTTTTACTACTGCTAATTTTGATTTCCAACTTAACCGTTTAAATGCAATTCTTTTAATGTCCCTGGGTTTAACGGTTTTTGCATATACTTTAAACCATAATATATATATTCTATAGGTTAAAGTATCTCTGTCTATCTGAAATTCATATCGGAGAAAAAGGGAAAGAAACAAGCAAAGGATAGCCAAAAGGTGTAAAAAGGCAAGTTCTTTATGTTGAACTGCTTGAATGAGTAATAAAGTATTTAAAAGTAATAAAGGATAAACAACAGTTTTTTGAGCGGTAGCTTTAAATAACATAAAGTCTCCTTCCTTTAGTAAATAAGCCAACTTATTTTTCTTCTATGATATTATTTAGTTATTGATTTAGATTAGATTTATATTGGGAGGTCTTTTAGATGTATAATACCATTTCAGATTTTATCAAAGAATGGAACAACGAAGCCATGCTGACTCAAAAAGTTTTAGATAGCTTGACAGATGATTCGTTGAAACAACAAGTGTATCCTGAAGGGCGTACGTTAGGGAGAATTGCTTGGCATTTTACAACAAATATTCCAGATTACCTAACTGAATTCGGATTAAGTATAGACAGAATTGAAAGTACAGCAAGCGTTCCATCTTCAGCACAGGAAATCGCTATAACCTTTAAAAATGTAAGTTCTCATGCTGCTAAAATTATCGAACAGCAATGGACAGACGAATCTTTAGAACACACGCAAGAAGCGTTCGGAAGAACCCAATCAAATGCCACAATCTTAATGGGACTAATCAAACATATTGTTCATCACCGAGGTCAAATTACCATTCTTATGCGTCAAGCAGGCCTAAAACCTGCTGGAGTTTATGGGCCTCCAAAAGAAGATTGGGTTCATTTAGGTGTGGAAAATCCACCGCTTTAATAATATCAGGTAAATAAAAAAGAGGCTGCCCATAGAAAATACTATAAAATTACTTTCCAGGCAGCCTTTACGTAAAACCTAATTAATCATTTAGTGCTTACTCTGAAAAAGATTTTGAGTAATGTACAACACCTTGCACATTTTTTAGAGATCCTTCTGTTAACTCTATGGCCATAAAAAATTCTTCAGGCACGTCAAATGGAGCATATATATTCCATGAGGTAGCTGGTTTAAATCCAAACTTAGGATAGTAATCTTTGTGCCCTAAAACAATTACTGAATGATAACCAAGCTCTTTTGCGCGTTTTAACGCAGCGTGTATTAGTTGGCTCCCAGCTCCTTGTTTTTGATACTGAGGTGCAACTGAAACTGGAGCAAGTGCTAAAGAAACGGTAGCGTTATCACCATCTATAATTGTTATTTTAGATAGAAGAATATGGCCTATAATATCTGCTGCATTCGGATTTAATGCGACTAGTGAAAGTTCAGGAATAAATTCATCTGACTTCCTAATTCGTTTCACAAGTAAATGTTCTTTCTTATCGCTGTATTCTTCATTTAAAAAAGCGCTTTTCACAACTTTTTCAGTTTCATTATATTCTTCAGTGAGTTCTTGTTTAATTAAGATATCCATTTAGAGTCTCCTATCAACTTGCTAAATTACCGCTTTTTATACTCCATAAATGGGGCTTCCTTTATGCACACATTAATTAAGGAAGCTTACTCACCCAGCTCTAAGCATAAGTTTAACAAACAAAAACCTCCAAAATTAGTATGTATATATTTTACAGTGTTGTATTTTGTGAGTCCACCTTTAATACATAATATTTGTTTATTGATTATGGTAAAATACACTATATATGTTAAATTGAAGTATGTAAAGAAGGTGTAATGTCTGGTGTTGAAATTATTATTTATAAGTCTAGTAAGCTGTTTAATCATTTATATTGGGAAACGTGTATGGAAAAAAGGTAGTACTAATTTTATTGCTGGATATGGAAAGATATTTACACCTAAGGATGAAAAGCAGCTCGCTAAAGGAATTGGACTTATTATTATGTTGTTTGGCTTTGAAACTATAATATTTCCCATTCTTTCTTTATTTTTTGAAGGGCTTGGCTTTTATTATGGATTGCTGATTGTGTTGAACTTCTTCGCTTTATTTGGACTTATGATAAAGGATCAGGTGCAAAGAGAAGCCTAAAGGGGGAGAAAACAATTAATAAAAATATTCGGCTTATGATTGGTTTAATCAGCACTATTATCCTGTGTTTCTATGGAGTAAGAGGTTTATTCATACATGAAACAATACCGTTTTCTTCTTATCTCTTTGCGGTAGGTGGAGCTATTTCTACCATTGCTCTTATCTGGGAATTAATAAAGAAAGATGCAGCTTAAATTGAAAGGAGTGATGATGTGAAAAGACGATGGATTTCCTGGTGGATAGCTAATATAATTTGGATCATACTTTTCGTCGTAGGAACAGCTGTTGTCTGGACAAGAGAAGTGGATGGAGCGGGTGTTACCCAAACACTAGAGCTGAAATTGTTGGCATTTATTGTTTTATTGATTGCATTTATTTTCCCTTTGATTATTCAAGTTATATGGCTAATTTTCAATTTTAAAGCTAACAAGCGTGTACTGTAGAAAATAGAAATGATGTTATGAAATAGAGGGAGTGATATGTATGTACAGCAAAAAGTGCTCTAAATGTAATTCAACTTTAACCAAAGCTCGTATTCAATCATCACCTGGAAGTTTAGGTGTAAATAAAACGCCAAGCAGCGTATTAACTAATAATCATAATTATAGTGAGTTAATACCTTATGTTTGTTCCAGCTGCGGTTATGTAGATTTTTATGTTGAGGATCATGAGAAATTTGTTTAATAGACCTTTTAAGATTTTTTATTTTCGAATACATTGTGATAAGTCACTGAACTTGGTATATCCTCTAATGTCAATTTTAATTAAAGGGTAAGGAAAATAAATGATCTCTGGAGGCCACTTATTATGAAGAGAACACTTAGTTTTCTGTCAGTAGTTTATTTAATCGTTCTAACTGCATGTAATCAAGAAAGTTTAGGGACGAATACAGAGAGTTCTTCTGCTATCATTGTTGTAGTTGAAAACAAGGAATATAACGGAACAGAAGATAAATTAGATCAAACACAAGAAATAGGAGACCAAATAGGGACAATAGAAAAGGAAACCAAAGCAACTAAAATGCCCGCGGGTAATAATCAATCAAACTATTTTACAGTTGGTTCAGAAATCTATTCAGTAAAAGGAACAGAGAATTATATTATAGTTAAAGACAAAGATCATAAAAGTCAATTAATGAAAAAGGTAGTTCAAAAAAGGTGAGTATTATCTAATATTGTCAAACAAGATTTTAAGTCTCTTAACGAATATAAATATTATCTTGATACATTCCGCTTTTCCACCAGGAGTATTTGTCTTCCCCTTCAATCAACTGCTAGAAAGACCTAAACAAATGAAGTCTGCGTTTAGCTTAATAAAAAAACAAACTACTAATCGCTTGATCAATAGCTCGTTTTTTACTTCATCTAAAATACTTTTGTCTCAACCTCTTTTTTCACCAGAATCTCTACTTCCGACTTTCTTATTCCCGAAAAAGAACTTTCCTGACACTGTTTTTCTAATCCGGAAATAAGTTCAACTAGATAAAAAAATTGTTGATATGTGTAAGTTTTTGATGATAAATCAGTTGAACTGAAGGATTGAAAATCTACCTTTTCTTTTGTATAATAAGTTCAACAGAAGTTCAACTAAAAAAAGAGGTGTATAGAGATGAAAATTTCACGTTTTAATAAAGACTGTGGGAACTCAGTCGATATGAATATCATAGATGGATATCTATTTGATTTCCAAACCAACGTAGTAGAACTCCAAAAAGAAGCTGCTGATTCATTCTTCACAGATGCTGTTACAGCACCAGAGGAATTTAAAAAGCGTATCTTATTATCTACAACCATTGGAGAGGAAGAAAAAGAACGTTATTTCTTAGTGGGTGACATTGCCGCCAGCCAACAATTAGCAAACAATCATATCAATCGTTTACATAATAAAATTACAAGTCATATTCCATACGTAACATTTTTAGCTGCCGTTGCATACTACCACGCGTTACACACAAAAGATCAAAAGGACAACAACATCCAAATTGACTATTTCTCTACAATGTTACCAATTTGGTTACTAAAAAAAGAAAGTACGTTTGGTGAAGCGCAAAAGGCTATGGCAAATCGCTTTGTTGGTGATCACACTTTTTATATCCATACCCCAGGATTTGAAAAAGAATTAAAAGTATCTGTGGAAGAAAGTGTTTGTTTAAAGGAAGGTGAAATCGCACGTTTTGCGTTAAAGAAAGACCTAACGCTTCAAGACCGTGAAGATGCTAATGAATATGTGGAATGTGAAACCGTAATGATCGATATCGGTGGAGGATCCATTGATGTTGTAATCTTACCTGAAGGGTTGAAGGCTGCGAACAGTCGTGAATCGTTCCAAAGTATCGAGGGTATTCCCTACTTAGCACATATCGATAAGTTACGAAAAGAGAAATTCCCAGAGTTGTTTACCGATTTACGCGCTTTTGATCAATTTATTTTAGATAACTACAGCAAACAAAAGTTTGAACTAAAAAATGAAAACACAGGTGAATCCATTGATTTAACAGCTCAAATCAAATCTTCTCTAAGAGATTATGTAGAGATCTTACTAGCTAAGTTAAATGATGTCGCCCCACCACCAGCAAATAAAATCCGAAAATATGTATATAGTGGCGGTGTCGCTCCTACACTAGAAGTAGCGATTATGAATAGCATGCGTGAAAAAATTGGCGAAGAACGCACAGAGAAATATCATAAAGTGCCTGAGGATAGCCGTCACTTAAATTTATTCGGCTTAGAAATCCGAAGCATGGGGTACCTTCAAAAGAAACAAGCCGAGAAGAAAGCCGTTAAATCCTAACAGCGTAGGTGATAACCATGTCAGAGCGTCAAAACGCCTTTACGATTAAAACTAATCAGTTGAGTGATGAAGTCTATGATATACTTGCAAAATATGCAAAGTCTCGAAAATTAGGGGACTATATTTCATCTCTAATTGTTCGTGACCTTCATAGTTCATCTTCCAATCAAGTAGAAGCAGGACACAGAACAGAAGAACTTCTTGAACATATCAATTCCGAACTACGGGAATTAAAGAAATTAGCTCAGTCCAACGGGTTTGTGAGTAAACAAGAGGAGATAGAAGAGAAGCCTTCAGAAAGCCACCAAACCTTCAAAGAAGGTAAGGTTGCAGATCTAGAGCAATTATCTGGGTCATTAGATGATGATGATTTAGAGGAATACAACGATTTTTAATTAAAAAAGCTACTGGTATGTGGGACGAGACTGTCCCACATACCAGTAGCTTTTTTGTTTTCAATATGTCTATTCGTTTTTGATACATTATCATATGTACAAAAAACGTGTTAAAACTAAAAAAGGGAGGAAACAGCTTATTTATGGATAATAATAATTAGCACGAGTACTTTTATTTATTCTAATTTTGCTTTGTCTCAAGAACATTAACAATTAGATTTAGGTATTCTAAATACCATATCGAAGCTCAATTACACCATGAAGTGTTAGATAAAAGGTACGCTTATCATCTCCCAAGATGACAAGGACATTGCGGAGTTTAGGTTGGATTCAAACGAATAAACATGACTATAAATTTATTAGATTAATAGCTTGCTAACTCTGAAGGTATTCAGAATTAGCGGGCTATTGTTTTTACATTGAAACGCTTGTACGTGAATTTAATTTATATAGCTTTTTTAAGCAACATATAATTGATTGGCTCTAATTATTTAGTCACGATAAGCGCTCGAATAATTTCATTCCAGTAGTATTTGAAATCTTTTTTACTCGTATCTTTTTGTGTTAAACTCATCGATTCCTTTGTATTTTCTTTTTTTATATTCATTATGATTTCCCCTTATCACTTTGTATTTAGTATGTTGTGGTTTGATTTACCATATTTTATAATGAAATTAACGATCGTTACAGATGAACATTCCGATTGAATCAATCGGAATATCCGATTACATAGAGGTGAGGGAAATGGAAATAAAACAACTGATTACATTTAAAACAGCTGCAGAAAATTTAAATTTTACATATACGGCTAAAATTTTGAATTTTGCTCAATCAAGCGTTACCGCACAAATAAAAGCTCTTGAAAATGAACTTGAAACGCCTTTATTTGAACGTCTTGGGAAACGCTTGGTTTTAACAGAGGCAGGTAGAGAATTTAAAAGATACGCAGATAAAATGATTCAATTGACTAAGGAAGCAAAAAACGCTGTAAGTGGAGTGGAGGAGCCTTCGGGTACGCTTATTATTGGATCTTCTGAAAGCCAGTGTACCTATAGATTGCCTCCCATATTAAAAGAGTTTAAGGATCAATTTCCTAAGGTTAAAATGATTTTTAAACCTATTTATTCTCAAGAACAAACAAGAGCGCAGCTACTAGACGGCACTCTTGATATCGCCTTTACAATGGAGCCTATTCAGCATCATGATGGAAATCTACATACACAATGTCTTGTTGCAGAAGACTTAAAAATTGTTGCTTCTCCTCAGCATCCTTTAGCTGATAAAACGGATATCTACTTAGAAGAGCTTGAAAATGAGACTCTCTTGTATACCGAATCAGGTTGTTCATATCGCGTAGTGTTGGAAAACTTGTTTCGTGAGGCGGGTATTTGTACATCCACTAAATTTGAATTTGCAAGTGTGGAAGCTATTAAGCAATGTGTGATGTTGGATTTAGGTATTGCGATATTGCCTGAAGTAGTGGTAAAAGGAGAGCTTGAGAAAGGAATATTAAAAGAATTGGCTTGTACTAAAGTGGATACGACCCTTTATACACAAATGTTTTGGCATAAAGATAAATTTATGTCTCTTCCTTTACAATCGTTTATTCAATTGGCTTGCAGTACTTTTGGTTTAAATTATATAGGTACAGAAAGTGAAAAACTCTAGGTACATTATGCCGACTAAAGAATTACACAGGATACATAAAATAATCTGATATCTTTCCCAATAAGATAAGAGGTGAAGGAAATCTTCATTCCTTCACTAATATATAGATGAACATTAATAAACTAGATTTTAATTGGTGAAATCTGAGTTAGGAGTTGATCTAATTTGAAAATGCGAGTAAATCAAATTAAACTAAATGGTTTAACATTTCAATATCGAGAGGCGGGCGAAGCTTCAGCACCTGTCATTGTTGCACTTCACGCTTTAGGAATGAGTGCAGAATCGTGGGACGAAGTAGCGGCTGCATTAGGAAAGGAATATCGGTTTTTAGCTTTAGATCAAAGAGGACACGGTGGAAGCGAGAGAGCCGGCACGTATACGTTTGAACTTATGTGTGATGACTTGCTTCAGTTTGTAAATGCGCTGAAATTAGAGCGCTTTACGTTAATGGGTCATTCTATGGGTGGCACCGTCTCCTACCTTTTTTCCGAGACATTTCCATCAAGGGTAAAACGGTTAATTGTTGAAGATACACCTCCACCTTTTACAGGAGAGAAGTTCGAAATTCCTTCTAAACCTCCTGGCTCTCTACCATTTGACTGGGAGGTTGTACCTTCAATTCTTCAACAGTTGAACAACCCGAATCCTAAATGGTGGGGAAGTCTTACAGAGATAATTGCACCTACTCTTATCATAGGAGGAGGATCTAGCCATATCCCTCAAGATAAGTTGCAGGAAGTTTCTAAACGCATTCCAAATTGTAAATTAGTAACGATAAAAGGGGCTGGACATGAGGTGCACGCAGGAAACTTATCCGCTTTTTTAACTGCTGTGAAAAGCTTCCTTGCTTCGTGACTTTCTGGAGCTTTTATTTAATTTGAAAGACTGTTTAACTAAATACAATTTTTAAAAGTTATTAAACTTTTATAGAAAGGGAGACTATACGTTAGTCTCCTTTTTAATCTGTAAATATGTTAATATATAGATTATATGTAATAAAATTCATGATAAAACATTTTTTATGAAAGATAAATAAATGCCTTTTAATAGTAATAGGGAATGCTATAACTCATTAAATGAGCATGTTTGAAAGGAGGAGAATTTCTTGTTGAAATTTATAGAAAAAGGTTTTTTCTATGGCCTTATTTTAGGAGGATCATTAGGTTTCTTTGTGATTCCATATAAAGAAGTTGAATCAGTCGGTGATGGTGTAACAGAAACAACCTATTTAAAACTTATTGATTTTATTATTCATCTCATTCGTTTTAGTGTAGTTATAGCTACACTTGGAGCGGTAGTAGGTTTCTTTCTTTATAGAAAAAAGAGTTTGGAGTGATTAACCCAAGCTTTTTCCGACTGGTGATTGGAAGGCAAGGCGAAGACTCCTGCGGGGAAAGCGGAGCAGGTGAGACCCCGCAGGAGCGCAAGCGACGAGGAGGCTCAGCGGCCGCCCGCGGAAAGCAAAGCCTTGCACGGAAATCAACTGCGGTGTCACCAGCGATTCACCTCATGTATACTAGTTTTTCATCTTTAGATTGGATTCATTTCGTTATGTCTCAACCTTTTATTCTTTTACTATCGGAACATTCTTAAAAAAATGTTCTCGAATAGCTGCCGATTTAACTGTTTTATTTATCTTTTTTTTATTGTCATCTATAAATTGCTGTGCTTCTTCTTTATCAAATAATTTATTACTATCCGGTAAAGTTTTAATGTTGCCAGAAATAAACTCTTCCATTTCTTCTCTAGATACTGAGAATTTTTGATTGTCTACTTTAAAACTGTAACCTTGAGCATTAGGCACTAATATTGCTAAATAAATAGCATTGTAAAGAAAGTTTTTCTCCAATGTATTCTTACCGTCAAACCAATATTTTAACGTTTCAACTTCTGAAAGAGAGCCCGCTTTAGTACCATACGTTATTTTTAGCGTTTTATTATGTAAATCAATTTCTTTAAATGTTTCTCCTCCAGGCAAGTCCCTTACGATAGCTACCCCGTTAGAATTATTTCCAACATAAGTTCCGCTACGCTCTTTAAGCTTTTTTACATCAACAGTATTAATGCTTGTAACTTCTTCTTTTTGAGAACAGCCGGTTATGCCTACTAGGAGTAATAAGATTAAACAAAAAAATACCTTAAAATATTTCATAAAAAGCCTCCATTTTCTTACTTTAATACCCTTATGTGGATATTTCATGAATTATTAGTTTATCGTAAATAGGCTGTCTTGAAAAGGTGTAGGTCCTTTTGTACAAAATACCCTTTGCTATAGAAAACGTTTTTGTCAACTGCTAGTAGAAGAAAGGAATTTTGAAATATGAAAAGACCCCAAAGCTTTCTTGAAAAAGCGCTTTGAAGTCTTCATTTCTCTTTTTTTACTTTTAAGAGCTAACCCCTACAATTGCTTCGATAATTTGGTCCCAGTCCTCACTATGAACTTCATGTCCTGTACCTTCAAGAGCTATTAATTTAGCATGAGAAATAGCTTTTGCAAGAGCAAGTCCATGTTCATAAGGAAGTGCCGGATCTTTTGTTCCATGAATAATCAGCGTAGGTGTGCTAATTTCACTCAATCTGTCATAATATTGGCCTCCTCCTTGAAGTAAAGCATGATTAAATCTACTCGGCAACTGTTTGGCGCGGGCAGCTTCTCTTTTTGCTAGCTTATACATTCTTTCCTTTTCATAAGGTTTTGTTCCACTTAACGTTTTCCATCCACCTGCAAGGTAGTGAACGGTTGCCTCTTGATTTGACCAGTCTATGGAAGTACTTTTTGTATGATAATCAAGTATACGCTGGTCCATTGGAGGCAATTTTTCCGCCTCAGTTCCAAAAATGCTTGATGCAATTAAAGTAAGGGAATCTATGCGTTTTGGATATCTAAGAGCAAGAATCTGACCTATCATCCCGCCCAACGACATTCCAACAATATGAGCTTTTTCTATAGAATAAGCATCTAAAACGCCAATTGCGTCATCAGCCATATCCGTTATTGTATAGTTAGAAGTACCGGGTGGATAAGTGGTAGAGCGGCCTAAATCACGATGGTCGTAACGAATAACAAATCTCTCCCTTTCAGCGAGGCGAAGACAGAAGTCTTCATCCCACCAATCTAACGAGGACATTGCTCCCATTATTAAAAGAATAGCCGGATTTTTAGGGTTCCCAAAACTTTCTGTGCAAATCTCTACTTTATCTATTTTTAGTATTTGTTCATTCATTTGTGTACCTCCTTTTAAGTGTTAGAAAAATGAAAAGCAGCCCTTTATTCACTTCTCTAAAATGAGAATATTTCCTTTTTGAATTTTATTTAGGTAATCGATTGTTCCGTCTGTTACCTTATTGACTAGAATAGAGCAGGAAAGTTGAATGTACGTATGGAAAACTACTTATGTGAGGTGAAATAAGAATGGATGATTACTATGGAGAGCTTTGCACAAGGTTATACGAAGTTGATAAATCCGTTGCAGAGAGAAAAGAGCTGGAGTTTTATCTTTCCTTTGTAAAAGACCAAAATATGAAAGTATTAGAACCGATGTGTGGGAAAATACTTTTAACGATTATAAAGAAAAAAAGTGAAATTGAAGAACTAGTAGATTGGACTGAAACAAATAGAGTATCTTTTAATAAAGAAATCATCGTCGTTTACAAAAAAAGCTTCTACGATAGAAAAGCGAGCTCTTTGAATACTAAGATAAAATATGAGCTACTTCAAGGAAATCAGACAAAAAAGGTGGAGATAATGGATTTCCCTCTTCGACTTTATGGCTCAGAAGAGTTTGAACGTATCCTTAGCTCTAATGGATTTAACAATCTTACTGTTCATGAAGTAAAAGATGGCTACGGAGAAGGCATGTCATTCTCTGTCTATGAGTGCAGAATATAGACATTGTAATACCATTTAAACTTTGATTACCTTTTTCATTCATTACAACTTGATAGATTAATATACATATACAGGATTGCTGAAATCGTGTGCTATTGGTGAGCATATAAATTCAGCGTTCCCATGAGGAGATGCTTTATGAAGCGATTAATAAATAAAATTGCGATTGTTACTGGTGCTAGTCGGGCAAAAGGTATTGGTACTGAAATATGCAGGGAGTTAGCTAAAGAAGGCGCAGATATTTTTTTCACTCATTGGTCAAATTATGATCGTTTAATGGATTATTGTAATGAGGATGATTTTAATTGGTCGAAGCATCTGATTGAGGAGATACGCAGTCTGGGAGTACGATGTGAATCGATGGAATTGGATTTATCACAGCCCGATGCATCAAGAAAACTGCTTGATACAGTTCAAACCAAACTGGGTTCTCCATCAATCCTTGTAAATAATGCAACACATTCTGTAGACGTAGATTTTCGTTCGATAGATGCTGATGTTCTCGACGCTCATTATAACGTGAATGTTAGAGGAACATGTCTTTTAACTGTTGAGTTTGCACGTCTAATCGAAGGCAAGCATGGCGGTCGAATTATTAATATGGTATCAGGTCAAGATAAGTCACCTGAGCCTGGCAATTTGGCTTATGTTGCCACCAAAGGTGCCGTTTCTACATTTACTAAATCAGTTGCTATTGAATTAGCACCTCTTAAAATTACTGTTAATGCTGTAGATCCTGGACCAACTAATACTGGGTGGATGAGCAGTAAGTTGAAGGAAGATTTACTGCCGAAGTTCCCAATGGGTCGACTTGGTGAGCCCCGGGATGCCGCAAAATTAGTTGTTTTTTTAGCAAGCGAAGAAGCAGAATGGATTACCGGACAAATTATCCACTCAGACGGTGGCTTTTGGTGATTTAACATAGTAGCGGTCTCCCGCTTTTTTAGCGGATTTTTGTATGAAATAAGCAGTCAAAAAGATCTTCGAATGAAGATTCTTTTTTTATAATGTAAAGTAACATTAATGGGCTATGAAGGGAAAAGTACGGGCTGTTCTAAATAGATGGTGAACATTATGGTAAATGTTTTATCACTTTCACTTATTAACGACAAATCGGGTATATTCAGGGGGAATATTTATATGTCAGGCTTTAAGGACGAAGAAGTACTAACAGGAGGGAATGTTTCTAACGTTTACCGCTTGGGAAATACCGTGCGACGAGAATTAAAATCAGATAGTCATAAATTTCATAAGCTATTAAAGCATTTAGAAAACAAGGGGTTTACTTATGCACCAAAATTTTTAGGCATTGACGAAAAAGGGAGAGAGGTCTTGTCATTTATTGAAGGTGAAGCTGGTAATTATCCCTTGAAGAAATATATGTGGTCCGATGATGTTTTGATAGAAATAGGAAAAATGCTCCGTCTTTATCATGATTCAGTGAGTGATTTTTCATTTGATGACAGCTGGAAATCAATAGATAACACGCCTAAACCATTTGAAATACTATGTCATAATGATTTTGCTATATACAACATTATTTTTAATGATGAGAGACCAATAGGAATTATTGATTTTGATGTTGCTGCACCTGGGCCAAGACTTTGGGACATTGCTTATACTCTTTATACGTGCGTCCCTTTGAGTAGATTTTATCTTTCTGAAATAGGTGAGAAAATTCATTATAATTCATCACAGCATGCTCAAGATAGAAAGCGAAGAGTGAAATTATTTTTTGAATCTTATGGCGAAGAATTACAAGAAGGTTATTTGGAAATGGTATTGCTGCGATTAGAGGGGTTATGTAAAACAATTACAAGAAAAGCTAGTGAAGGTGATATTGCGTTTCAAAAAATGATAGACGAAGGGCATCTTGAGCATTATCAAAACGATATCAAATTCATTTATGAACATACAAAAGAATGGATTTAATTTTAATAGAGGAGCCCTTGTCATGCGAATTATTAATATTAGAGAACAGGTAGAGTACAAAGACAAAGCTATTGAATATACTCAGCGTAAGTGGGCGAGTAAAGAGAATTTAAAGCTTTACGAAGACTGTATTATACATAGCTTAAACACAAATAGTTGTCTTCCAGTCTGGTACCTGTTAGAAGACGAAGGAGGAATTATCGGCTGCCCAGGGCTTATCACCAACGATTTTATAAGTCGAATGGATTTATGGCCCTGGGTGTGTTCTCTTTACATTGAAGAAAGTTATCGAGGTAAATCCTTAGGTGAGCAACTTCTTTTAAAGCTGAAAGAAGATACGAAAAATGCCGGATTTGATAATCTTTATTTATGCACCGACTACGTTGGATACTATGAAAAGTATGACTTTTCATATATAGGCGATGGTTATCATCCGTGGGGGAGTAGTTCAAGAATCTATAGGGCTAATTTAATAGGTTAACTATCAATTTTTTTATAAAATGTTTTTAGCTGTTTCAATCAGTGAATAGCGGGTATAAGTTGATTATACAAGCGTAGCCCCCCCAGGAACATGCATGTATATTTCTTTTTCTTACTTACCCTGTTGAATCCTCTTTTTCATGGAGGATTCTTTTTTTAT
This sequence comes from Priestia sp. USM5, assembly GCF_058323215.1. Taxonomy (NCBI): domain Bacteria; kingdom Bacillati; phylum Bacillota; class Bacilli; order Caryophanales; family Bacillaceae; genus Priestia; species Priestia sp. USM5. Next base: position 2,968,698 of record NZ_JBSGKN010000001.1, on the reverse strand, counting down.
GTCTAAAAGAAGACTTCTCAGACTATATACATCAAACACCTTAAACATCCCTTATGTATTTTATACTCACTGAATCTAGGTCACGTTACAAGATGAAAGAGATTCAGGGGTCTCATGGGACTGTGGATAAATGTAAGAAACCTTGCAGAAATACTAAAGACAGGTATAGCCAAATTTTTATTTTATAAAATATTTTTATACTTTTACGCGTTTTGCTTATACCAATTTTTGCTTTCTTCATAGTATGTACTATAAGTGTATAAGGAGGTGGAGTTATGCCAGGACGTCGTAGTGGAGATCGTCGTACATCTCAATCTCAATCTCAATCTCGTTCTATAGTAGATAATTTTCGAAGAGGAGATAAAATTCAAGTTTTTTCTGCTGGAAGACAGCTTGATGGAAATGGTACGTTTATTCGAGCAGAAGGCGGATTTTTAGTATGGGAAGATAATTCAGGTAATAGAAATACGACTAGTTTAGAAAGTATCAGCGTTCGCAGATTAAGAAAACGTAATTGCTAATAATTTGGACAGGCTCTGATTTTATATAAATAAAAAACACCTTCAAGCTGATAACTGGGTAAGGGGTACCGAGCAATCACTTGGAGGTGTTTTTTCTCATGGGAAACATCAGAAATAAGTTTTTTGACAGTATCACTTATAGATTAATACCTTTCATAAGACGGAAGGTTTCAAGAAGCAAAACGTTTAACCCTAGCCATACTCCTCCAAATACATATCCTGCTGCAATGTCACTGGGGTATTGTATGCTCAGATACAAACGACTAATGGCAATAAGCAATAAAATAAGAATGGCCACTATTGGTGCTACTGTAGGAACCCACAATCTTTTAGAGTGTCGAACCAGCATAAATACAGCAAACCCATAAATAACAAAAGCAATTAAAGACTGCTCGCTTGGAAAGGTGTATGAAAGCTGTTCTATCAACGACTTTCTAATAGGGGAGAAATGATGGAACATTCGTCTCAGGCTTTCTTCGTATAGCTCTCCGCCGCCTGCAACAACTACCAGAGATAATAATTCAATTTTTTTATCTCTGCCTTTCCATAAAATCCATACAAGTGTAAAGAAAATCAATGTTACCAGAACCTGCCTGGATCCCAGTATGAAAAACACCCGCATTGGTACATTCCAATCTTTATTAAAAAGAGCTGTTATTAATAAACTCGTTATTTTGTTAAAATCTCCAAACTCGTTTGCGATAAAGTCTTGCGTCATTCCAATCATAAGCAGAATAAACCCTAACGTAACTAATGCTGTAAATATAAAAACAAGACCCGCCCGTTTCCGCGTATGAAATGCGTTTACTATCCACTTGAGGCAATTAATTGCTATCTTTTTAATCGTTACTTTGAACTTTTTATAAATGTAAATAGCTACGAACAAACTTACAGCTACAATCAGCCCAATGACAAAATACTTCTTAATAGAATGATGAAACTGTTCCCACTGAGGTCCTAATAACTTTCCTAAAGTAATAAATGTGGTGACCCAAAGAAATGATCCACTATAGGCATACAGTGCATACGTACGAAAGGGAAGCCGAGTAATTCCTGAAAAATATCCTGTAATATGTCTAATAACCGGGAGGAAATAAGCAATAATCAACAGCTTGTTTCCATGTACACCAAACCATTTTGACATTCTTTCAATTCGCTCTGGCCCCATATGAAGGGTTTTTCCGTATTTATCAAAAAAGGGAGTCCCTAACCTATAACCTACCCCGTAGGCTATGGTCATTCCAACCATACTCCCCATACCAGCCACCAAGATACTTCCCACCCAGCTCAAATGTCCTTGAAAAGCAAGAACCCCAGCGTAGCCCATGAGCAGCTCCCCTGGAAGAGGAAGTGCAAGAAGTTCCAGCATCAATGCTAGAAACAGCACGATATATCCGTATTGATTTATATAAGATGTGATAAAATCCATGGTTTGTCCTTCTTTCATAGTATGTATGTATCTAAAGCACAGTCGGTAAGGCGAATATGCTTACATGCGATTGAAATACAAAGGTGAAAAGATTAATTTCACCTTTGTATTTCTTTTAATGTAGCACTATTTATTAAAAAAACTGGATTTTTCATTAATTTTTAATGTTATTTTTAGCCTATTTTTAATTACAAAACGTAGACTGAAAATGTGCTATTTGAAAGCTCAACTTAAGACTGTTTGTTTTTCTAATAAATAGTGTAAGGAGTTCTTAACCAATCTATGTAACGAAAAAGAAGAAAAGATATACCCTACAAATCGATTAAAAAGGGGAACTACCCATTATTACTTTTTTATCAGCAGAGCAATTCTTTAATCGCCTAAACAAAAGAACAAAAAGATGTGCTGAAAAGTCTAAGTTTTACCCCACAGCAAAAGCATACAAACTACAAGGAGGGAAAAGTCATGAATAACCGTGAACGGGATAAATACTTAATTCTTTCCGCTACGTTTGGAGAAGGACATAAACAAGTGGCAAATGCGATAAGTGAAGCAGTAAGTAATGTGGTTGCTGATGCTGAACCTATTACCATTGATATCATGGAGTGGGTTCATCCCAACCTTTATCCAATCAGCCATTATATTTATAAAAAAGGAATTAAGAAGTTTCCACAAGTGTATAGCTTTTTGTATGAAAAAACTCGTGTGAAAAATTCTTTTTCTGTTAAGTTAAATTCGATCTTTTTATCGGGTATGGAAACCGTGCTTAAAATCATACAGGAAATAAAGCCGAAAGTAGTGGTTAGTACCTACCCATTTGCCGCGGGAATTATATCCAAATTAAAAGAGCAAGGGTTAATTGATATTCCAGCGGTAACCATCATCACAGATTATACGGATCATTCTTATTGGATTCATTCCTCTACAGATCAATATGTGGTAGGGTCTGCTCGATTGCGTGATCAATTAATTGCGTTAGGGGTAGAGGCAGATAAAATTAAAAATACTGGAATACCTGTACGGAAAAGATTTATGGATGTTCTTCCAAAGGATTTTCTCTTAGAAAAATATATGATTGATCCCAATATATTCACCCTGCTCATCATGGGAGGGGGCGACGGATTTTTTGGGAAAGGACTTTCAACCTTTAAGGCCTTAGAATCCATTTCTACACCGATGCAACTTTTTATAGTATGCGGTAAAAACAAGAAGTTAAAAACACAATTAGAGTCGGAATTAAAAGACTCGAAGCATGACGTGAGAATTTTGGGATATTGTGAAAAGGTTGAAGAATTAATGGCTATTTCAGATTTAATGATCAGCAAGCCGGGGGGAGTGACAACGTCTGAGGCAATGGCGATGGATTTACCCATATTAATTTACCATTCGTTACCGGGACAAGAAGAAGACAATGCAGAGTATTTATGTCGTTCAGGATTCGCACTTTCTGTAAAAACAGAAGAAGAGTTGGTTGCGCGGGTCGAAAATCTGGTTCATGATTCAGCACCTTTAAAATGGATGAAACAAAGAATAAAAAAATACCAAACTAAAACGTCATCCATAGACGCTCTCCATGTCATTGTCGAAGCAGCAAGACGTAGTCCATTACTAAACGTAAATGATAGAACAATACAAAAGCAAAAGGAGATAGAGGTGAGTATATAATATGGAGTTCATGATTTCTGCTATTATTTTTTTAATTTTATTATACACCGTTATTCCGTATTTCCTATCACGTGGTCTAGGAGTAAACGTAGTTAAAAGGGGAAGGGATTTATCGAAAATTGCTTTTACGTTTGATGATGGTCCGAACCCTATTTATACGCCGATACTTCTTGATTTATTGAAGAAAAATGAGGTGAAGGCAACCTTTTTTGTGGTCGGTACCAAAGCAGAAAAGTACACTGAACTGATTCAGCGAATGCATAATGAAGGCCACTTAATCGGAATTCATAACTACGTACATCACTCCAACTGGTTTATGTCGCCTTGGAAAGTTCAAAAAGGACTGAAGGATACAGCCAAGGTGATTGAAGCTATCACGGGAGTCGAGCCTAGATATTATCGCCCGCCTTGGGGAATGCTTAATCTTTTCGATTTTATCAAAAGAGGTAAATATAAGATTATTCTATGGTCAATCATGGCGGAAGATTGGCGAACCTCTGGCGGAAGCGAAAAGATTAAACAGCGCCTAGCAAATATAAAAGGCGGGGACGTGATTTTGCTGCACGACTGCGGTGATACGCTAGGGGCGGAATCTGAAGCTCCAAGAAATACAATTAATGCGTTAAGAGATGTGTTAAAAACAGTGAAAACGAAAGGATTCACTTGTGTCCGTGTTGATGAATTGGTAGAGAAGCTATAAGTAGTACGAGAACTATATTTATTAAAGCTCACAAATGACATTTTAATTCTTGTCATTACCCTAACTAAATATCTTCTCTGTTATAAAAAGAACCTCTATTTTAAAGAGGTTCTTTTTTATGGTCAGTAAAAATATATGGTAATATAATCATATATTGGCTATATTTATAATTTCGTGATTTTTAAATTCTGTGTTGAATCAGCAGTCAATCTAAACGACATCTATGAAAGTAGGGTAGTTCTTGAAAAAAGTTATTTTGAAATTCTTGGTATATTTTTTAATTTTCTTTGGAGGAAACGTAATAATTAATATGCTGTTTACCTCTAATTTTGATCTTTTAACAGCATTTTCAACCGCTTTTGGAGTTTCTTTTGGAATTGCTATCTTTGGGTATTGTACACATAAAAGAGGCAAGGAAGCATAAGATGCTGTGTTTTTGACCTACTACATAAAAGATTTTATGAGAAACGTAAATATCATAGTATTAAATTATAAAAATGTTGAGGTTTGAGATGGGGAATTTGTTGAATTACATTTATTTTTTTATGGCCATTTTAATTGGCTTGTACTTTTTTATCACCAATAAGCACTCTAGAAAGCCACTATTCATGTTGTTACTATCGATGCTTTTATTTTATAGCAGCGCGTATTCTTTTTACTATAAGACTTATCCAATTAACTTACTCAGTACATTATCCATACTTGTGTTTTGGTGGATCATTCTTTTATTACTAAGAGAGATTTATTCTAGAGAAGAAAATATTTTCTAGAGTCTTTGTTTAATCTATGTAGCGCTATACCACTTTTTGCATTATTTTTTTGATTCATTGGCTCAAAAGAACTTTTGGTATGGGTCTATTTTTTATGTTTATACAAATGTAGGATTACTTCTGCTTGGCTTGTACTACTTCGTGAGAATCTATAAAAATAGAGCCGTACATTAAAATAAATAAAGCTCCTTGTAGGTGAATTTTTAAAATTCTTGTTACGTTAAATTTTTTATAACAGATTGCTTTGCAGAAGATCAATTATTTTTCATTATTTAATAAATAGTATTAAATCTCATGGACGCCTTGTATATTTTTATATTATTTACCGCAATTTAAAAGAAAAAGGTGAGGCTGATATAATGGCTAAAATAATTTCATCCTTATGTATTTTGCTGGGGGCTTATGCTCTTATTGTATTCATCGACGTTTTTCAGGGAAACTATATGTTTCAATCGTTTTATAACCTAAAACAATATTTTGTAATTGCACGTGGAGAAGATTATTTTTTGATTGTTTTATTTGCTTTAATATTCCTTACTGTTAGCATTTTTCCTGTTTTAAAAAAACAATAGCCTCCCTTGTCATGAAAGGGTAGGCTTTATTTTTTGCTTAATATATGCTGTAATCAGCAATAGGATAGGAATTGCTATATGAAAAGGGAGGTGTAATAAATAAGGAACAACTTTGAGCCCTTCATTTATATGAGCTTGGTAGCTAGGAGCAATCATCAGTGAGGAGAAAAAAATAACACCACCAATTAGATAAATGTTTGTAACAGAAGGTTTCATACGAAACAAATCAGTTGCCCCAATCACGGCACAAAAGAAATAGATGGATATTTTAACAAAACCTAAAATGACCATGAGAATAAGAATAAAGGTATCCAGCCTTTGAATAAAACTGGCTATGTTAATGTAACTCACAGCTGTAAGAGCTGGGAAAGAAGATCTTAAAACAGTCTCTGGTCCGAGTACACATAAAAGAATAATTGAATTAATGGTTAAGACAATCCCTCCTATTATAATGGCGGATAGTCCAATTGTTGCAGCCTGACTTTTTTTATTCAAATAAGGAAGAAGCATAGTAAAGGTAATCAATTCTCCGAAAGGGACAGTAATGCCAAGAGGGACTAACTCTTTCCCTATGTTTCCCCATCCATTTGCTAATACGGGTTGAAGGTTTTCCACTTTGATATAACCTCCTACTACATACAAAACATTTAATATAAAAAGAGTCAGTAAAATAACAACAAAACATAAGCATGTAACTCGTGCGAATGCTTCTATTCCCAAGTGAATACTATAAATTAACACAAAGGTCATGCATATGCCGAGCGTAATAATCGATGTAACATAGTAAGAAGAGCTAATTAGTAATTCTTCAAAATCACGTAGTACTCTAGAAGCAATATAAACAAAATATATAATATAACAAAAGCTGATAGCACTGCCTACGTATTTACCCCAGATTTTAATAAGATAGCCGGTTAAAGGCATATTAGGGTATCTCTTATATAAGGAGATATAGACTAAATACAGTGCACATCCAAAAATAGTAGCCAAAAAGGGAACGATCCATGCATCTTGCTTAGCAGCCTTTCCTATATCTAAAAGCAACGTACTGCCTAATATAAAGATAAACATCATACAAAATAATTGAAACCCATCGATTTTTATTTTAGTCAATGCTTTTTCAGCTCCTCATCTAATTTACCTCATAAGGATTTGTACGCATTCCGGTATTTACGATAGTGACGTTCACATTCATCGATACCTTCGCACTTGAAAATAGACTCTCCCAATTCTGTTTATGCTGACGCCAATAACTAGGGTTGGTTCGAGATAAGCTATCACCAAAGCCAAATATATCTGCCTTTTCTTTTTGTGCGATGCTAATAGTTTTTGTAATTTCCTTTTGTAGTTCATTTTGGACTTCTTTTTCCAACTCTTTTAATACCTTAGGGTTGCTTAAATCTTTTTGGCATGATGTTTCCGTAATTTCTCCCATCACATTCAGATCTGTATGAATAAAAGGTTGTCCACGGCGGATTTTTGTTTTTATTTCACTTTTTATTCCAGTCGCTGTAACTGTGATATTCTCATTTATATTACAAGGGAAAACAAGAGCTGTGCTCTTCACTTCAGACGTAACAAGTTGAACAGATCGAGCTTCATCCCCATCCAGCCATCGAACTAATTTTCCTTTTCTAAACATAGCTAATCCTTTTACCTGCATAGCACTTGGGCTGGTATTCTCTAAATTGCCTGCTTCTTCTGACTGCTGAGAGGGTTTGTTAATATTGATTCCAGGAAGAGATAGATCTTTTCCCTCACTCAAAAGCATAGAAATAACTTCATATGCTTGTACATTACTAACTATTCCATACATTTTTTGATTGTTCTGGGTTGTACTTAGGATACTTTTGACTGGAGTAACCTCAAAAGGTTCAATCACACCAAGCAATTTCTCAGCAGTTCCATCACGCGCAATAAAAACTGGAATACTTGTACGAGCTTGTTTGCCTCGATCCAAGGCATCAAATAATAAGCTAAGACCATTTCTTGCTAACTTTTCACCTACGACGATAAGCGAAAGATGAGAAGTAATATGTTCTCTTGGAATGACGACAGAGGCTTTTTTTAATGCTTCCACTAACGATTTGGCAGTTACTGTGTAGTTAATGACAGGAAGACCCTGTCCTCCCGACGAACTGCCTTGTGACAAACCACTTGGGTTAATAATCTGATAGGTTACTTTATAGGGTTCTTCCGAATTTTTATTCTCATCAATTCCCAGTCCTATAATGACTCCTATTTGGTTCAATTCTCGATAATTCGAACACCCTGAAACACATAAACAAAGGGCAGTGATCCATAAAAGTGAAAGGTAACTTTTCATTTTTCATCCTCATTCATCTTTATGTGGCTTCTATTTATTTTGTTGTTTTCTTAAAAGAGATGGTAAAGAGAATCGAGCTAAAGTATCCTTTTGCTCTTTAAAATCAAAGGGGGCAAAAGGTGAAAAGTAGGGGACACCGAAAGATCTTAGACTACTTATATGAAGCCATATACATAAGGTCATAAGCAAAATTCCATATAAGCCAATAAATGCTGAAATTAGAATCAAGATAAATCGAAAACCCCGGGCCGCATTGACAATGCTAGTAGATGGCAGTGTAAAATTGCTGATGGCAGAAATAGCAACAATGATCACAACAGCCGCTGATACAAAACCTGCTTCTACAGCTGCTTGTCCTAAAATCAGTGCTCCTACAATGGAGACTGCTGGTCCGATTGCTCTAGGCATTCGGATTCCTGCCTCTCGCAACATCTCAAAAGCTAGTTCCATCACTAATATTTCTACAATTGCTGGAAAAGGAACTCGTTCTCTTTGAGCCATTAAGCTGACCATTAATGTGTTTGGAATAAGTCCCTGATGATGCGTAATCAATGCTAAATAGATAGCAGACGCATACATAGAAAGAAAAAAAGAACCAAATCTCAAGATCCTTAAAAAGGAAGCAATATAATAATTTTGATAATAATCTTCGGGAGACTGAAAAAATTGAGAAAAAATAGCGGGTGCAATTAAAACAAAAGGTGTTCCTTGTACAATAATAGCAATTCGTCCCTCTAATAAATTTCCTACAACGGCATCAGGTCGTTCTGTATTTAATAGAAGTGGAAAAATAGTGGTCCTATCATCCCGGATAAATTCTTCAATATAGTTCGACTCAAGGATCCCATCTACCTCAACCCCTTTTAAACGTTCTTTGATTTCTTCTACAATACGTTCATCTGCATTCCCTTGAATATACATGATCCCTATATCTGTTTGGGTTACGCTTCCAATTTTCATGCTGTCTAAGCGTAAATTAGAATCCTGAATTCTAGCTCTTATCAAAGATGTATTAGTCCTTAAATTCTCTGTAAAACTATCTTTAGGTCCTCTAACAACAGTTTGGCTGGTTGGTTCTGTTACTGCGCGGGACTGAAGTTTTTTTGTATTGCCAATGAAAATTCTAGAACTTCCATTCAGTAGTATGACTGTATCACCAGTTAAAACGGCTGACATAAATTCATGCCAATTCTCTTTTATAGTCAATTGAGATACAGTTAACATCTGGGGTATTTGTGCTTCTATCTCTTTGGCGGTTACTACTTGATTACTTTCCTTAAGCCACTGAATAAGAGGAGTCATGATATTCTCATTTATAATGTTTTCATCTGCTAATCCATCAAGGTGAATAACGGCTGCTTTTAACGTGTTTTGATACGGAGACTCAACCATTCGAACCAATACATCGGAGCTATTTCCTAATTCGCTCAATAGTCTCTCTATATTTTTATTTACATCATCATATAAGGGAGTTGCTGAACAATCTGTTGTCTTTTCTTTATTAGAGCTTTTCAGAAGATATCTTTGTCGCACGTTTTACCACCTTTTATATGAGTGAATATTTGTTATACAACGAGTAACGTTATCATTCCTATAAAATGTAAAAAATATGCACGTGAGGAAAATACATAAAATAAAATGATAGTAAATGTATCTAATTTTGTTTTCTTTTTTGTCGCATTAGTTGAATGTCAAAATAAAGCCGAGGATTCTTTAGAGTTTTTAGAAGAAGATCAAAGCGGGTTAGCTAGTATTACCTTATATCCAGTGACAGGTCAGAAGATATTGTTTTAAGAATTAAGTAATTGGAGAGAAAAGCACATCGTATTTCTCTGTATATCTGATGTTTTTATTGCCGATATCGTACATTATGATAACTAAAAATGAAGGGAATATTCAAATTAGCTGATTCCAAAATTCCCAATGCAAAAGAATAAAAAGCCCGCTCTTAAATTTAATTGCTTAGAGATTGGGCTTTTGTATAGGAATATTTTCAACATTATAAGTGAATTTCTACTTGCAATGCTTTTCTTTTTTATGCCTTAATGGTCTGTTTTTTCACAGGAATGTAGATGTCGATCTCTTTGTTTTCTGAACCATAGCATCTCTTATCATACAGTTCAAACTCCATTGATCCGTAGTGCTCATAACCTGATTCTGGAAACCACTCTGTGAAAACATAATTCCATGTGGACTGAATGGAAGAAGTAAAGGATTCTTCATTTGATTTTGGCGTAGTAAATACCGCATATTCTAGCTCAGGGAAGCTTCTATAAACTGTTCCTTCAGGCGCTGGAGTGTCTTTCTCTACCTCCATGCCAATTACATAAACAAACGCACCCGTTTCAGGATTAAAATCAGTGCAAATACCAAGCTCCGTGTTTTCGTTTATGGGATTGGGAATTTTAGATCCCAATCTATTTTGCATGTACTGTTGCCAAAATTCAGGAATGTCTTTATTATTCTGGCCACCCTCGTTCTTCGTTTTTAGCTCATATCCAATGACATAAAAAGCAGGTTTAGTGACTAGTTTTGGTTCCATTTTATTTCCTCCTGACAAAAGTGTGGTAGTTAGGTAGGCTTTTCCCCGTAGCGGTCCAGATATTTTTCTTGCGTTACGGTATTGTTTCGGTGAAACACCATAAAATTTTTTGAACGCTCTGTTAAAGGACTCTTGATAGTGGAAACCAACATCAAGGGCGATATCAATCACTTTTTCATCTGTGAAAAATAAGCGTTCTGCTGCGCGCGTAAGTCTTCGTTTCCTCACATAATCCATCACTGATTCTCCAACCATGGCTTGGAAGACACGGTGATAATGAAAAGGAGAAAAACAAGCAATTTCTGCTAACTTTTCTAAAGTAATTTGTGTCTCCAAATTCTCCTCAATGTAATCTAGCGTTCTCTGTATACAAGTTACATAATTCATTTACATTCACCTACCTTACGTTCACTATAACAGCAAACAAATCTTTGTTCTTAACATTTTTTGCTATATTCATTTAGATGAGGATATTTTTGTAATATACGCCTCTAGATGTATAGTCCTAAGAGAATTTTAATGTTAAAATTTTCTATGTAAATTAATGGCACTAATACATTGTTAAAGGGAGCGTTTGAATTGAAGAAACTTTGTTTTAGCTTAATAATTATTTTTTTATTAGGCGCTTGTTCTTATCAGGAAAGTACAAAAGAAGCTAGTGAAAAAATTGTATTACCAACTTCCATATTTAGTTCATCGAAAAATAATACTGTAATTGATGAAAAGGAAATGAAAGAAAGTATAAAGACATACTTAGATACTAGCGAAGATTTATCCAATATCAGTGACCAATTTGAAGAAATTATGGATTCTGATCAACAGCTAACTAAAGCTGAAGCGAAAAAACTCGAACAACTAAACGATCTGGTCAGAGAAAATGATCGTAACTTTTCCACCTATATCTCGCACAATACTTTACCAGAAGGATATAAAAAAGAGTCAGAGAGAATTAGCCGCTTTATTACGGGTTCCAATCAAATTTTGGATGAACTGGATCAAGCAATCGATGACATGGTTGAGCGTATGAGCGAAGGAGATTTTTCTGAAACAGAAATTGAGTCAATTATGAATAAAAATGAAGGTGTAAATGGAAGGGAACAGAAAAAAATAGAGAATTTTCTAGATGACAAAAATATTGATACAAAAGCTTTTGGACGAAAGAGTTAAAACAATTTAATAGGTTTGCTTTGGTTAGGGGGAGTTTACTATTGGAATATTTAAGTCTACAAACAAACTTGCATTTTCTATTATATATTTAGTCTTCGGTACAGCTTTGGGGATAGTAGCCAAATATTTAGATACTGTTGCAGGTGTTGATGGAAGTTGGGAGGATGAATATTCTGCCATATTTGGGAGGTTTGTGTTCAAGGACAGGGATTTGGGTACTGATTGCTACTCTTATAGCCGCGTATAGTAAAACCCAAATTAGTGCGGCTCTTAATACATTCGTGTTCTTTATAGGAATGCTAACAGGCTATTATATATATTCAGCTTTTTTATTTGGATTTTTTCCAACCAGTTATTTTTTACTGTGGGGAAGTATCGCACTAGCGTCTCCGTTTCTAGCAGCTATTGTATGGATCGCTAAAAATAATTTACATCTAGCTTGGATATTACCAGCTTTGCCTATGGGGTTATTGTTAAGTCTTTCTTTAGCGGTTGGAATATTTTATATACATGTAAACTATATTGAAGAATTCATTATGTATGCTGTTTTATGCGTAGTCTTTTACAAAATTCCAAAGCAGCTAGCGGCAACAATTGCTGTTTCGTTTATTATTTCGTTTATTATCAAACAAGTAAGTCCCTTTCACTTTTGATTTAGATTAAGATTTTTGTTTTTTAATGAACGTTTACTATGGGAAAAGAAGATTTTGGTAACTAACTATACATACAATTTAAAGTGTTTTTTACATATATATTCTTTAAAATACAGTAATTAGGAAACTTTTAGAGAAGTAATTCGTATAAAAGGTAGGAGGTGATGGATATTAACACTGAAAAACGTCTGGATGAAATTGAAAGAAAATTAGATGATTTACATAATAAGATAAGTAATCAAGAAAATAGAGCAAAGTATAAACCTATCTTTATAGTTGTACTCATTCTATCTGCAATTCTCATATTTTTTGTGCTGATAGGTGTTGTAAGTTTTTTCACAGGTTAATTTTTTTACTAGTCTCTCAGAATTATTTCTGGGAGACCTTTCATTTTTTCAACTAACGGCAATTTGTTTTGTGTAGAATATGCCTGAGGATAAAAGGGGATAAAATTATAATGGAAAGTGAAAAGAAACGTTCCGCATTTAGCGCATCTTTCAAAATCTACGAACAGTTTTTAAAAAAGATCTTACATATGTTCTTTGCTAGATAATATCTTACGGCAAGTTGACTAAGGATATATTTCAATAAAATATAAGTTAGTAAAAATGACATTATGCTGTTTACATGGAGGACGAGGATGAGAAAGTTTTGTATTGCTTTATTTAGTCTTTTCTTTTTTGTTTCATTAGTTGGATGTCAAAGTAAAGCTGGGGATCCTTTAGAGTTTTCAGGTGAAACTCAAAGCTGGTCAGCTACTATTACGTTATATCCCGTTGAAAATAGTAAAGAAACAGCTCAAATTAACTTAAATTATCTAGGTGGTAAGGTAGAAAACGTAGGGGATTTTGGAATTAATTTAGACACTTCAAATAATCAAAATGGAATTGCAGTGAGAGACGCAAGGTTAAATGAAGAAGGGAATTTTAAAGAGAAAGTAAAGGTTGACGCTAGTGAAGGTATAATGAAATCTAAACATTTGATTTTAACTGTTAAATGGAATGACAAATCAGAAGATGTTGTTTTAAAAGGTAAGTAATTCGAGAGAAAAAGCACCCCATACTCATCTATATCAAGTATTCCCCCAGGTCTTCAGAGTAGGGGCACTATACGAACATTTTTAAAAATCTAATAGAGGATTATTAATGCTCACTTTCGTCTATTTCGTCTTATTTTCACGTAAGTAGTTGGTGATGTACCAATGACGTTCCCGCATGAATCTAATGCTTTGACTTGAAAATAGGGACCACCTGCCTCAGCATGAATATCTGTTTCAAATCCAGTACGAGGGGTACTAAATACCACTACTGACAATTTAAAAGGTGTTGGTCCCGCCAGCACCTGCCAAGCGACTGTTTCTGTTGAACCATTCCATGATGCGTAAACTGTAGCTTCACCGTCGGGCAATAAGTCTACAGTTATGCTAGGCGGATAAAGTGGGAGACCTACCCACTTATTTTTAAAGGCTCGATACGAAAGATTCTGATTTGGATACTGCATATCATATAACAAATTAAATGAAGGGTTTCTCCGTGTATTGCCAACTTTCCTAAATTCCGAAAGGTACGGTTCTTGTCCCCACCCAATGAGTTGATTTCCATTGGAAAGCTTTTGCGCATTTCCTTGACTTGGAACATATAAAGCGGGGTCATGATAATATGTTCGATTTACATTTGCAACCTTGTGTTTATAATCTAAGTGAAGAATTAAACCACGCGCTTGCCCTTGAGGTGGAGAATCAGGAGAAGCACAGCAGGCATTGTCAAACAAGCTTATCCTGTTTTCGGACCTGTAGCGCGCATCATGCTGCCAAGAAAATTTAGCGTTCGGTCCAAGCTTAAAATCACTTTGCTTTCCACCAAGTTGCCAAATTACCTTTCCCGTTTCTTTGTCAATATTATAAATAGCCCACATACTACGCATGCTCACTAAAAGTGTATTGTTTGGACCTTCTTCGACTGAATTTACGTGGTAACAATCCCATATATTATTAGAGCTTGTTGCGGATGAAGCAGGTACCATCGAATCAGCTGGATTAATACGTTTAAGTACATCCCAAAAGAAAAGAAGCTCTCCCGTCTCAATGTCTACTTCTTGAATAGAGTAATTACTAAAATACCCGTTTAAGGGTCCTCCATACTTAGATAAATCTGCAGGTACTTGTTTTACCGCCGTAAATAAAGCCGTATTCCGTTTGGTGATTGTAAACTCGTGCAAATCAGAGGTAAACCCTTTTTTAGCAAATAACTTTTTAATGACCTCATAATGCTGATTGATAATTTGAAAATAAGCACCAGGCTCAGGTTCACCTACTGGAAGGTTAGGGTTTGAAGTTTGAGTGCCTGAAATTGTCCCTTGCCACATCGTAAGAACAGGGTTCCCGCAGTATATTTGTACTCGAAAGTCTGTATTTTGGATATACCTACTAGCAAGCGGTCTAAACCACACTGGATTACCCGTCTGATCCATAATTAGTGCGCCAGTCTGTCCAATCATCGCTGCTCCATATACCGTATAAGGTGCAACAAATAATAGGCCGGGAGCTGTTCCAGGCTTATTAGTATTAATGGTAACCTTCATGGGATGTAAATTAGGAGCTGAAACAAAATTCCATACTTGCGGGTTTGGATGATCAGTGGATGATTGTGAATTAAAATTATCCATTCTCACTCTCATCTCCTCTAACTTTTATTAGTAAACACTGTCTCTTGAGCTATTAATATGTCATTCGCTTCAAAATATGTACATACATTTTAGGTTTACTGGTGTCTTTTGTTTATTTGAAACGGTTATATGTAAGGTAGATAAAATAAATATAAAAAACGAGCTCTTAGCAGATAAGAGCTCGTTTTTCTTGTTCATATACGATTATATATTATCAATACAGCAATACTTTAATTGTGTTTAAAGTTGAAAACCATGCAAAAGAAAAGCAAATTTTTGTGTATATATTATTCGTCAAGATTTAAAAAGATGATCAAGCTTTGTCTTTATGTAAGCTGAAATTTTCATCTTTTTCTTGAAAAAATTCTATAAAAGGTAAAAACTAAAGCCTATCGCAATGTAGGTACCAACAAGTAAAACACCTTCGAACCAGTTGGAATCACCATCGTTCACAACGGTCACCGTCATGAGAGCGGCAAGAATCATCGCAATCATTTCCGCTGTATTAAACACAAGAGGCAAGAAATCATACAAGTATGAGAACAGAACAAGTATAGGAGCAACAAACATGGCCGTTTGGACGGTTGAACCAATGGAGATCTCCACCATTACGTCCATTCTGTTATTATAGGCCATGGCAATTGCTGACACGTACTCTGCAGCACTTCCCACTATGGCGACAACAATAATTCCAATAAAAACGTGACTCCAGCCTAAAGCAGCACCTACTGGCTCAATGGTGCCAACAAGTTTCTCACTAATATAAGCTAGTACAATTGTCGCCAGTCCAAGCACAACGATTGCTTTCTTTTTTCCCCATTCTGGTTCCTCTCCATTTTCTTCTGCGTTTCCGGTGAAAATCCCTTTATGCGTGACAAGTTTAAAAAGAAGAGCAAGCAGGTAAATGGTCAGCATCACAATAGCAAAAGAAGTGGATAGAACCTGCATATCTTTATCATCCAAGCGTTTTGCAAAGATAAACGGCAATACAAAAGTTACGATAATAGCAAACATTAAGAGGGAAGTATTATGTCGTGTTTTAAACACACTAAATTTTTGCTTTTTAAATCGAATACCTCCAACGATCATGGATATTCCACTGGCAAAAAGAAGATTAACAAGAACTGCTCCCGTAATGGAGGAAATAACGATTGTATTTAATCCTTTACTTAATGCAAAAAATGAAATAATAATTTCCGCAGCGTTGCCAAACGTAGCGTTCAGTAATCCGCCTGCTGTTGGACCTACTACAACGCTAAGGCTTTCAGTGGAACGTCTAATGTAATTAGCCAAACTAATTAATGTCACGCAATAAATAAAAAACATGAAAATATAATTCCAATTAAACATGCTGCCAATAATTGAAAGAGGTACACCAATAATCATAAAAATAAAAAAGACTTTATTCATATTTTCCTCCATGGTCATTTATAGATCCTATAGCAAGAAGAGAAGCTCTATATTATCTTAGCGTTTTTATTAATATAACTCTTAAGACTTTTGTTATTCACATGGAGAGTGCAACTAGCAATTAACTCGATGCATAGAAAGAGAACATACGTAATAGCTGCTACAAAAGGAGACTAAAGTTAAAAAAAGAAAAGAACCTTACAAGATCAAACGTTATGAACTCCTCAGCATAAGCTTCAAAGTATACTGAATAGTCTTTTCTGAATAACTAATATGTATCTTTTACATGTTCAAAAGATATGAATTTTTCAAACGTCTATAATTGACGTTTTCGTTAACGTTAAGTTTGGGTAATGTAGTTTATAGAGTTAAAAATAATTAGAATGAAGGACCATTTAAATATGATTCAAACTGGTAATTATCATTAAAGGAGAGAGCTATCATGTATACACTTGGAGAACTATTAGAGCAAAGAGCTAAACAATCTGCTGAAAAAGAGGCTTTAATTTGGAGTACATCTTTCCATACATTTAAAGAATATAATGAACGTGTCAATCAGCTGGCTCATTACCTGTTAAGCCATAATGTTAAAAAAGGAGATCGAATTGCAATTCTATGTCAAAATAATCATCCGTTTCCTACCATTCTGCTAGCTGCATTAAGAATTGGAGCCGTAGCGGTTCCTATTAGCTGGCAGCTGACGAAGTATGAAATTATCGATATTTTAGACAGTGCACAACCTAAAGTTATTTTCTACGACCAAAAATTTCATGAGGTTATTCCTTTTGATTCTGAAATATTAAATGACGTTATTACTTTACAAGTAGGAAGAGAAAATAGTGTGGAGACAGTTGAAGAATATAATGACATTTTTTCTGCGTATTCTATACTAAATCCAAATATACAGGTCTCTCAAGATGACATTGCGATGCTTCTTTTTACTTCTGGAACAACTGGCAATGCAAAGGGCTGTATGATTGAGCATGGTCACGTGTATTCTTATATACAACCATCGAGTCAACGAATAGACTATGAAGAGGATGGTCGATTTCTTGCCTCGCATCCTTTTTATCATATGAGTTCTATTAACAATATTTTAAAATCTGTTTCCAACGGAATGGGGTTGTTTCTGTTGTCAGATCCTACACCAGAAATCATGTGGGAAACGATTGAAACTCACGAGATCACTATGATGCTAGCGTTTCCTTCTATGTATATGCAAATGCTTGAAAGAGTGAAAAATGCAGAGTCAAAGAACTCTTCACTAAAGGTTGCTATTGCAGGAGGAGCAAAAGTTCCTGCTTATCTTATTAAGGAATATGATAAATTAGGCATTAGAATGATCCAAGGGTATGGAAGTACAGAAGCATGGACAGTGAGTGTATGGACACCGGATATGGGAAATGAAAAAATTGAATCGGCGGGTAAGCCTCTTTCTGGTGTAGAAGTAAAAATTATGGATCCTGATTCAGGACAAGAAATGAAAACGGGAGAAGTTGGAGAGATTATTATAAAAAGCCCCTATTGTTTTAAAGGCTATTGGCATAATCAAGAGGCGACTGACAAAGTTCTTAGAAACGGCTGGTTCTATATGGGGGACGCTGGAAAGATAGATCAAGACGGCTTTTTATATATTATGGGACGCTATAAAGATGTTATCGTATATGGCGGTGATAATATCTATCCCGATCAGGTCGAAGAAATCATTGAGCAAATGGATACTGTTATAGAAGCTGCTGTAGTAGGCGTAGAAGATCCTGTTTATGGAGAAAAACCTGTAGCTTACGTGGTAAAAGATCCTGTTTCTCCTTTAACAAAAGAAGATATTCTAAACTATTGTAGAGAACGATTGGCAAGTTACAAAGTTCCAGAAGTTTATTTTATTGATCAACTCCCTAAAAATCAGCTCGGTAAAGTATTAAAAAGAGAACTGAAATGAAGAGGGTTAAAAGCGCGGACTGAATGCAGCCCGCGCTTTTATAATTTAATAGAAGTAATATCATTTTAACGCAAAAATGTTAAGTAGAAAGTTTCCTGATATCAGAGTAACAAATACAAAGTGTATTTTCATATTCAGATTCGTATCCTGTAAATACGAGATTTCTTTCTTTATCATCGTAGTGAAATCCGAATTTCTTTAAATCATCTTTCAAGATATCTTCACTAATTTTAATGGAAGAAGCAATATCTTCATAAGAAGCACCATTATTTAGCTTTTGAACAATCTCACCTATTAACAAGTTACGACCTCCAGTAGCATATGTTTCTTCAGTAATAATTTATCCTAAATAGCTGCTTTTATGAAAGTTGTGCGGAAAGCCATTCTAGATTATTAAAATTTGCATTGAGTGCTTCGTTTGCTAATTAGTGAATTAATTATGTTTTTTCTTTTTACGATAATCATTAAAACAATAAATGAAAAAAATACTCACAAAAAATCCAACGAAGAGACCAACGAGACTTTCTAATTGAAAATCTTTTTCCCCAATTATTTGGCCGTAAATGATTCTGAATATCACACCAAAAAAAGAAAGAACAACAGCCGTTGTGGTAATACGTAAAAAGTTAATAAAATCACACCTTTTTACAAAGTGTATTCCCCTTTTTTAATACATTTAAAGTTAAGACTGATTATAGGAGGTTCTAAAGTGCAAGTGAGAATATCACTTAGAAAACACAATAAATAATACAAATATGGAACTTTTATGAAATTCGTTCGTAAAAGATATAGGAGGCGATAATATGGATATATCAAGTGTTAATTGGGCGGACGTAGCTTTTCAAATCTTTTGGTTAATTTTATTGGTTTCTTTAGGTTTGTTTATTTATAAAGTCGTTCAAGTTAAAAAAAGAAATAAACGTTTTGTTAAGAATGAATGATCCTTTTATACATAAAGATGTGAATGGAGTATTCAAGCAAAAGAGGTGTTTTTTTGAGAAAATTGATAAAAAAATATTCATTTATCTGTACAGGATTCTTATTTGGTTATTTTCTTTTACTGATTTTAGGCTTAGATGTTTCTATTAGTATGTTTAAAGTGTTTATACCAGTAGCAGCTGTAGGACTGTTGCTTGGAGAAATTATAAATATGACTTTTAATCATCATCAGACTAATATGAACTAACATTATAATTCCGCTCAAAAATTACATAAAAACAAATAAAAGCATAAGACAAGAAAGGTAGAGTATATATGGCTTGTTGCAATCATTGCAATTACAAATGGAACGCTAAAAATGTATGGTTACTTGGGTTTTCTAAGAAAGGAAAGAAGTGTCCTAAATGCCATACCAGACAATTTATCTCCTTTAAAGGTGCTGGTTCTTTAATGGGGCTAGGTTATTTAAGTGGGATTGTTGCTATATCTCTTATTGGTTTATTTCCGTTTATCGTAAAGCTAACAGATAAAGAAGAGCACAGATGGAAGTAAATTAAAAAAGCAAAGAGAATATTAATATTCTCTTTGCTTTTTTCTTGGTTTTACATTCATAGAAGCCATATAGTAAATCAATTATAAAACACCTTTGTTTTACTACTTAATTCTCTTTTTCTGATACCACTTCAGCTTTACCTGGCCAGAAAGCAAATCTTCCTAAAACCGTAGTGATCGCAGGTACAAGGAATGGTCGCACAATAAAGGTATCTAACAGAACACCTAAAGCCGTGATAATTCCGAACTGAACCAGAACTTGAATAGGCAGTGTTGCTAGAACCGCGAATGTAGCAGCTAAAATAATTCCAGCTGATGTGATAACACCGCTTGTTTCACTTACGCCTTCTTTAATCGCTTGTTTTAACGGCATGTATTTCTTTTTCTGCCAGATGCTTGAGATCATAAAAATATTATAATCCTCACCAAGCGCCACTAAGAATACAAATGCGTATAAAGGAATCGCTCCTTGGATAGCATCTGCTCCCATGATATTGTGGATGATGAGCCAGCCTAAGCCTAAAGCTGCACTGTAAGAGAGGATAACGGTTCCCACTAAATAAAGCATAGCTACAATAGAACGCAAGTAAGCCACTAGCAGCAGTGATATAAAAATAATAATTAACGGGACAATAATACTGTTGTCTTTATCACTAACAGTCATCGTGTCATATTGCGTCGCTGTTTGACCGCCAATCCATACTTTGGATTTTACTGAGGAAACTCCGGACTGTGACAGTGCCTTTTCGGCTGCATCTTTCAAGTCTGGAATAGCCTCCATAGCTGTTATACTATATGGATTTACATTAAACGTGACGTCATATACCTTTAAATCCTTATTACTTTTACCGCTTTGAGGTGCAGAAACGGTACTAATAAGATCGTTTTTCTTTAACTCTTTTTCTAGATTTACCGATTTTCCTTCTGTATCAATTACTACTTGTGCTGGTGCTAGTTCACCAGGAGAGTAAGCGTCAGAGATAATCGTAAATCCTTCACGAGAAGGCATATCTTCAGGGAAAGAAGACAATAAATCATACGTGTACTTGATTTGACTAGAGTATATGGATAAAGCTCCAAAAAAGACTAGACAAGCTACAATGATTGTCCATGGTTTAGTCGTCACCACATTACCGATCCAATTCCCGAAACGGTTTTTCTCTTTTCGGTCACGCACCGGTTTTCCTTTCTTTTTCGCCAATTCTTCTTCCATTTCGGGAGTGCGAGGAACAAAAGGATAAAAAGAACCTCTTCCCATAACTGCAAGCAGGGCAGGAATAAGAGTTAAGCTCGCTAATCCCATAACCAGAATAGATAAACTAAACGGGATTGCAAAACGGTGGTAAGCCCCGTACTTTGCTACGATTAAAGCTAAAAGAGAGATGACAACCGTAAAGCCACTCATCGCTATAGCACCTGAAGCACCTTTAAAGGCGTTGATAAGTGCTTGTCTCTTATCTTTTACTTTGCGAAGCTCATCGCGATAATGAGAAATTAAAAATAAACAATAGTCTGTTCCGGCTCCAAATAATAAAACGGTCATAATGGATATGGACTGTGAATCGACCGTAATCCATCCTTTATCTGCTAAAATACCGAGAGTTGGACTCAGCACCCCATAGGCAAAACCTACACCGATCAAAGGAATAATCGCTAAAATTGGGGAACGATAAATGACAAGAAGTAAAATTAAGACTAATAAAACTGTCGCGATTAGTAAGGAAACGTCTGCTCCTTCAAATAGGCTGGTTGCATCTACTTGAATTCCTACAGGTCCTGTAACGCGCGTGCTTAGCTTATCTTTTTCATCGATATCCGTCGCAAAAGAATCGTATGAAACATTCTCTTTTACTTGTTTTTTAATCGTATCTAGGTTTTTTTCTAGTACATCCGTTTCAACGTTTTCTTCAAAGAAAATAGGCTGTACAAGAGTTGTTCCGTCTTTCGAAACCATCTTTTGCAGAGCTGCTAACGGTAATTTATGCAAAGGCGGAGTAGACGTTTGTGCTTCTAATGGTTTCTTTTCTAAATCCGCCGCCATTTGCTGAATAGATTTTAGATCATCATTATTCAAACCTGATTCTTTGTGCCATGTAAGTAAGGCAGGAACCCCTGATGAATTAGGGAATTCTTTCTTTATAAGATTTTCAGCTTCTACGGAAGGTGAATTCTCACTTAAGTTTGGTGCATTGTTTACTTCCGTCTTATTCACAGCAGGCCAAGCAATCGTGAGGACTACAGTTGCCAAAATCCATACGGCAATTACAATCCATCGACTCACTTTCCCAGTCATATATCGACTGAATGTTGCTAAAGGTGATTCTTTCATTAATTCTCCCTCATTTCCAAATCTGTTTGTTTCTATTACAATATATATATAGAACCTTCAATAATTATATATACCAGAAGGTTAATTAATCAACTAGTTTAAATGTGGCAATTTCTTGAACTAGAAGGAGGCCCTCTTATGAATACTGATAAGACACCAAAAAAAAAGCCTGGCAGACCCAAAATAACAACTGAAAATAATATAACAAGAGAGCAAATTTTAAAGACTGCTGCCCATTTATTTATGGCATATGGATATGAAAGAGTCTCAATGGAGCAAGTAGCTGAGGCTAGCGATGTGACTAAGGCTAGTGTTTACTACTACTTTAAAAATAAGGCCACTTTATTTACCGTTTCGGTATCAAGCATGTTCCAACGTATTACAAAACAGACAGAGAAATTATTACAAAATTCCAAAGGGCTGAAACATAGATTATACGAGGTAACATTGGATCACTTAAAGAGACCGCATATTGATTTTGAAACATTATTGCAGGAAGCTACTTCTTCGCTTACAGAAGATCATATTCATGAAATTCGTGAAGCAGAGAAAGCCATACATCAGGCATTGGAGAACGTATTCAAACAAGCTGCAAACAACGGTGAAATTGTCGTAACAAGCCCTCGCTTGCTTGCGCATACATTTTCTATGGTCACAATGATTCGGAATAAAAAAGAATTAATAACTGAATTAGGAGGCCCTGAAAAAACGGCTCAGGCTCTAGTAGATCTTTTTTGGGTAGGGATTAGTCCTAATTGACCTGTTTTATTGCATGGTACAAAGAAGAAATAAAGAACGGCTAAAAAATATTCATCAATATTTTTTAGCCGTTCTTTTCATTGGTCGCAAGCACTTTGTAAAAAAAAGTCTGAAATAATACCCATTACCTATTAACCATCCAACTTATGGAGATGTTGGCCCGAAGTTTTCATTAATCATGTAAAAAAGCGAAGTTATATGATAAAAAACGTAAAAATTTAATAATTTGGTTTTTATTTGTATTTAAAGCAGTATTTTATAGAAGGTTAGTGTTAAAATAATGAAAATCCTATCTTTTAGGGTTGCCTTTAGCATATATGGTTATTCTATTGTAAACAAAACCTTTAGCATAGCAGCTTACATTTTGGAAAGGGGAGAAGCGGATGGAATCTATTTGGCTCGAATACGTATGGGCATTATTGATCCTAATTGGATTAGAAGGATTATTATCAGCTGACAACGCTCTTGTACTGGCAGTTATAGCCAAGCATTTACCCGAGGATCAGAAAAAAAGAGCGATTAATTACGGAATTCTGATGGCATTTATTTTTCGATTTGGAGCTCTTTTTGCCATTTCATTTATCGCCAACGTCTGGTGGATACAGGCCATAGGAGCCGTTTATCTCCTGTATCTAGGTTTGAAGCATGTCATTCAGGCGCGGTTTGGGAAACATAATGAGAATATTCATGATGATGATGAGAAGGAGTCTGCTGGAAAGGGGTTCTGGCCAACAGTGGGGAAAATTGCGTTAGCTGACCTTGCTTTTGCCATAGATTCTATTTTAGCTGCAGTGGCCATAGCTCTTGGGCTTCCGGATTCACAGTTTGGAGAAATCGGTGGGATGGATGGAGGACAGTTTGCAGTTGTAGTTCTTGGAGGAGTTGCAGGTCTTATCTTAATCAAGTTTGCAGCAACCTGGTTTGTAAAACTTCTCGAAAAGCGACCTGCCTTAGAAACGACAGCATATGCAATTGTTGCCTGGGTCGGTGTGAAACTTGCGGTTATTACTTTTGCACATAAAGATATCGGGGTCTTAGATTCTCATTTCCCTCATAGCACTGCTTGGACACTGATTTTCTATGGGGTATTAGTTGGTATCGCGCTATTGGGTTGGTTTGCACCGGGCAATAAGTCATCAGAAAAATCATCGGCTTAAAAGTAATCGAGCGTAATGCGCACCCTGAATTTACTAATTACCCTTACTCTTCCCGTCAAAATGGATCCCTATTTCAGCATTTGAAAGGATGTTTAGATTCTATACAAAAGTGAGTTTTGCTGTTTCAAGCCTAACGATCAAGTGCGTTAACCCAAGCAGGGTTAACGCACTTTTTAATTGAAACGATTGTGAAAACGAACTTAGTTATTTTATTTATTATTTTTGTTCCCTTTACGATAATCAGTAAAGCAGGAAATCAAGAACCCCCAAAAAAATAAAACAATGAATTAACTTAACTTTAAGTCCGTACGGTTAAGGTGTAGACTTATTTTTATGATTTGAAAAATCGTTTTTTTTTGGAATTATTCTTGGAAACCTTGACTTAAAGCTAACTTTAACTTGTATTAAAAAAGCAATTAGATAAAGCCATCGAACTTCATTTTTGATCCGTAAGTATAATGATTTGCAAAATCTTAGATGTTTTACAATACGTCAACTCCAGTACTTTAGGAGTAATATAAGTAGTAGCGCTATCTTCATATTGAACAAGGGTATAAAGCTTTTTTCTTTCAAGTATATTCATAAAAGCACTTCTTTCCGTATTTTATGCTATAATAATCCCTAGTTTTTTAGTTTGTATAGAGAGGTGTAAAACAGAATGATGCCAAAATATCTGCAAGTAGCTGGCCAAATTGAATCTGATATTACTGAGCATGTTTATCAAAAAACAAATAAACTTTTGACTGAAGATGAATATGCAGCAAAGTATCAGGTGAGCCGTAATACAGTACGAAAAGCAATTGAAATTCTCGTAAATAAAGGATATGTATATCAAGTTCAGGGCAGCGGTGCATTTATTCGTAATCATCACAACAATGGATACGTTAATCTTGAAAAGCTACAAGGAGTTACCAATGACTTTAGTGACCGTCTTGTAGAAAACAAGCTCCTAGATTTTAAAGTAATTACTGCGGAGGAGGAACTCGCTCAAAATATGGGATGCAAGATTGGATCACCTATTTATTATGTGAAAAGGCTAAGATATGTTGATGGAGATCCATTTTCAATTGAAACTTCATATTTTAACAAAAATCTTGTTAAATATCTTGATGAAAATATTGTAAAAAAATCCATTTATACATATTTACGCAATGACCAGCAACTAGCAATTGGCTTTGCAGATCGTGTTATTCGTGCCGATTATCTTATGTGTGAGCAAGCTGATTTATTGGGATTAAAAGAGAATGATCCGGCTTTGGTGGTAGATAATACGGTTTATTTAATAAACGGTGCTATTTTTGATTATTCACAGTCAGTGCATCACTTCAAACATGTAAAATTGCTAAAAGTATCAAATATGAAGGGTAGTTAAGGTGCAAAGAGAGCTCAGGGCTCTTTTTTTTTGTCTGAAAATAAAAAAAATAGTTTACATATGAATCTGAGTAAGTTATTATAAATTTATAAAATTTGTACCAACAAATTAGATTTGTACTTACGAAAGGGTGTACATATATGGTTGAAGAATCGATTGAGATTAGCTCTGAAGATATTTTTGGATTAATTGCATTTTCAGGTGATGCTAAAGCGAGCTATCACGCTGCTTTACATCTGCTCAGAGAAAACAAAGTAGAAGAGGCAGAAGCAGAAGTAGCAAAAGCGAATTCAATTTTAAACGAAGCACATGCTATTCAAACAAAATTTGTCACACTAGAGGCCCAAGGGAAATCGGCACGGGTTGGTGTATTGATGGTTCATGCCCAAGACCATTTGATGAACACGATCTTAGTAAAAGAGCTATTGGATCATATGATGACCATGCAAAAAGAAATTAACTTATTGAAAGGGATGAATTGATATGGTGAAGATTGGATTATTCTGTGCAGCAGGTATGTCAACAAGTATGTTAGTGGAGAAAATGAAAGCGTTTGCTGGTGAGCGTGGTGTAGAAGCTGAGATTGCAGCTTACCCTGAGTCAGAGATGGAAAAGTATGTTGATAATATCGATGTTGCTTTATTAGGTCCTCAGGTAAAGTATTTGTTAAACAAAGGAAAAGCTGTTTGTGAACCAAAAGGTGTCGCTATTGATGTTATTAACACGGTGGATTACGGCATGATGAATGGTGCAAAAGTACTTGAACACGCGATTAAATTAGCGAATAAATAAACGGGGTGAATGATTTGAAAATGCCAAAAGATTTCTTGTTCGGCGCAGCTTCAGCTTCTTATCAAGTAGAAGGGGCATGGAACAAGGACGGTAAAGGGGTTTCGAACTGGGACGTCTTCTCAAAGATTCCCGGTAAAACATTTGAAGGAACAAACGGTGATGTGGCCATTGATCATTATCACCGATATAAAGAAGACATCGCACTTATGGCAGAGATGGGATTGGAATCGTATCGGTTTTCCATTGCCTGGACACGTATTCTTCCCAACGGTACAGGTGAAGTAAATCAAAAAGGATTGGAATTCTATAATAATGTCATTGATGAATGTTTAAAACACGGAATTGTTCCGTTCGTCACATTGTATCACTGGGACCTTCCTCAAACGCTTGAAGAAGAAGGCGGCTGGCTAAATCCTAAAACAGCCAATGCATTTGTCACGTTTGCTGATGTTTGTTTTAAAGCATTCGGCGATCGAGTACGGAATTGGATTACCTTTAACGAAACGGTTATCTTTTGTTCGTTAGGCTATTTAACCGGTGCTCATCCACCAGGAATTGAAGGGGATGCGAAAGCATACTTTCAGGCGACACATAATGTGTTTGTGGCTCATGCCCGTGCGGTTGAACTTTTCAAACAGTCAAGCTATGAGGGGGAAATTGGCATTACTCATGTTTTTAACCCGGCGTTTAGCATTGATGAAGACGAAGAGAACAAATTTGCAGAAAGACATGCGAATGCATATTCGACACATTGGTATTATGATCCAATTTTGAAAGGAGCTTACCCACAATATGTAATAAAAGAGCTCGAAGCTAAAGGGCTACTCCCGCAAATGACAGAAGAGGAACTGGATTTGCTTCATAGAACGGCACCTATGAATGATTTCATCGGATTAAACTATTACTGCCCACAGCGCGTAATGAAAAACGATTCAGCCCTCGTATTGTCTGGTGGACGTGAGAACTCAACAGGTAAACCTGGAAATCCTTCATTTGACGGTGTATACAAAACAGTCATGATGGAAGA
The DNA here is from genome assembly GCF_058323215.1 of Priestia sp. USM5. Lineage (NCBI taxonomy): Bacteria > Bacillati > Bacillota > Bacilli > Caryophanales > Bacillaceae > Priestia > Priestia sp. USM5. The sequence goes on along the minus strand of NZ_JBSGKN010000001.1, from coordinate 2,941,413 downwards.
AAAGGTATATACCAAATGGGGATGGGAAATCGCTCCTGATGCTTTTCTAGAAGGGATGCGTATGCTTAAAGAACGCTACGGGGACATCAAAATGTATATCACGGAAAACGGTTTAGGAGATGAAGATCCTATCGTTGGTGAAGAGATTCATGATCAACCTCGAATCGACTATATTGAAAATCATTTAAGCGCTGTCAAAAAAGCTGTCATGGAAGGAATTAACGTCTCAGGATACTTTGCATGGTCTGTCATTGATTTGCTTAGCTGGTTAAATGGTTATAAAAAACAATACGGATTCATTTATGTCGATCACAAAAATAATCTTGCAAGAAAACGAAAGCAATCATTCTTTTGGTACAAGGATATTATCGCTACACGCGCAGAAGAACTTTAAGGAGGTACCCCTATGGGTCGCTTAGAAAGTGTATTTGAAAAGTTCACCCCGTTCTTCCTTCGATTTGCAAATGCAAAACCAACACTTGCAATTAAGGATGGGTTTATTTTAACAATGCCGATGACAATTATCGGCTCTCTCTTTCTATTAATTCTCGCTGCCCCTATTCCAGGCTGGGAAGAGGCTATGGTGAAATTATTTGGAGAACAGTGGAACCTTCCACTTACCCAGGTTGTCGGTTCTACATTTGATATTCTGGCTCTTATTGGTGTGTTTGGAATCGCTTATTCATACGTCCGGAACGAAAAAATTGAAGGTACGCCAGCTGGTATTTTAGGTGTAGTTGCCTTCCTTATTATCACTCAGTCCTCTGTCTTGGCAAAAAGCGGAGAAACCGTCACAGGTGTTATTCCCAAAGTTTGGACCGGCGGGCAGGGTGTACTAGCCTCGATTGTAGTTGGTCTATTTGTTGGTTTTGTGTATTCGCAGTTTATTAAGCGTGATATTCGTATTAAAATGCCAGAAGGTGTTCCGCCAGGCGTTGCAAACTCGTTCTCTGCACTAATTCCTGGGTTTGCCATCATTACAGTAGCTGCCATTGTCTTTGGATTATGCCAAGCTTTTGCAAATAAGACATTCACTGAAATTGTTTATAAACTGCTGCAAGTACCCGTGCAAAATTTGACGGACACGCTTACTGGTGCAGTTCTTATCATGGTCTTAATGTCACTTCTTTGGTGGTGTGGAATTCATGGTGCTGCCATTATTATGGGAGTAATGGGACCGCTTCTAACAGCCAATGCTCTACAAAACCAAGCAATATTGGATTCTGGTAAAGAGCTTGTTGTAGGCGAGAATGCTAAAGTTGTAACCATTCAATTCTTGGATGTATTTACGAAACTAGGGGGATCAGGTATTACCATTGGTTTTATTATTGCAGCCCTTATAGTGGCCCGATCATCGCACTTAAAGCAGCTCGGTCGATTATCTTTAGCTCCTGGCTTATTCAATATAAACGAGCCAATCATTTTTGGTATGCCAATTGTATTTAACCCAATAATGTTTGTTCCTTTTATTATTGTTCCTGCAATCGCATCATTTATGGTTTACTTCTCTATCATTTGGGGATGGGTAGAGCCTTTCAATGCACTTCAGGTTCCTTGGACCACACCGCCGGTTGTTTCTGGCTTCTTGATTGGCGGCTGGAGAGGGGCTTTATTGCAAATAGTAACCATTGCAATGTCAGTAATGATTTATCTTCCTTTTGTCAGAATGCAAGATAGTATTTCTTACAATGAAGAGCTCGAAGCAAAAAAACAATCAGAAAGTAATATTGCTTAAAACAACTAAATAAAGAATTACCCCCCGTATACTTTTATAGGGGGAAATTCTTTATTTATGCACTTATAATGAAGTTATAGTCAATATTTTGAAGAAGAAAGTAGGATATACAATGAAATTTGTATTAGCTTGTGATATTGGTGGTACCGATTTAAAAATGGGGAAATTTTCTCTTTCCGGTGATCTTGTTGAATCCGTAAAAATACCTCTAGCCAATAGGAAAGGGCAGACTATTCTTACTCAAATTGAAAGCCGAATGGATTCTGATGTAGTAGGGCTAGCTCTAAGCATACCTGGTTTTATTAATCCTAATACAGGTTTTATTGAAATGGGCGGTGCTATTGAAGATTTTAATGGGTTCAATATCTTTGCATATTTTAAAGAACAATTTCCTGATTTGGAAATAAGTGCAGAAAACGATGCGAATTGTGTAGCTCTAGCAGAAAAATGGAAAGGAAGTGCAAAAGAAGAGACTGACTTTCTTTGTCTAACTATTGGAACAGGAATTGGAGGCGCAATTTATTTGAACGACGCTCTTTATAGAGGGAGACGTAACCAATCTGGTGAGTTTGGACATATGTTCAGTGAACACGTTACGAGTGATAGTGCAGAAAATCATAAATTTAACAAAACAGCTACGCTGGCGGTTATTCGCCAAAAATATGCAGAGTGTATGAATATACCTTTTCAAAATGTCTCAGGTGAACAAATCTTTGAAGCTTACGACCAAGGGGAAGAAGTGGCATCGCTTCTGGTTAGTGACTTATATAGTGGATTGGCAATGAACATCTTAAACTTATATTATGTGTTTGCTCTTCCTACTTTTTATATCGGGGGAGGAATTACTTCAAGAAAAACATTCATAAACGAATTAAAACAGAGAATCTTAGAAATTGATCCAGCATTCTGTGCTGTTATCAGATCTACTAGTTTTGGAAATCAATCAGGTATGATTGGTGCAGTTTACCATCATATTGCGTCTCGAAAAACGTTGGAGTTAATTTGAGACTAAACAGTAGAGCTATGACATGTACAGACCATAATGAAGAGATTTTCATCTAGATAAGGTATAGGTAGAGAATTGAGTGGTTTATAGGTCAATATCAACATAAAGATTTAAATAAATAAGCGTAGCTGAAGTAAGCAGCTGCGCTTATTTATTTTTGCAAAGACCGTTCGTTAAAATGCAAAATGAAAATGTCCCTGCATTTATGAAAAAACACTGGAGTAGATAGATAAAGCCTACCTACACATAAAAGAATAATCATTGGTAAAAGGGTTATGTATCTCAAGTATGACTTCTCCGCCTTTATCGTAACATTGTGAACTGATGCTTTCGATTTGCTTGCTATTAAAATAACTAGCGCAATTTACTAATACGGAGATGACAAGTAATAAGGTTAGAATAATGAATAGTATGTCTTTAAATCTTCTTTGAAAAGTTGATTGCAATTTTATGCTCCTCTCTAATTGATAAAACTCTACCATTCGTTATTCTACAGACAGCGTATTATTCCATATGACTAGTGAACAGTAATATGGATGTCAAAAATAGTAGAAGAAGAACATATAGTACAGATATTGTACCTAATTTTAAGACAAGTAGATTCATCATAATAAATAAAACACTGATAGATAAAAAAAGTCTGTACACAAAATCTAGTCTCTTATTAGCAAAAATATATCTCTTAGTGTTTTCTGAAGACTTATATCTTTTATCTATTACGCTTGTGCTAACTACTATAAATGCAAGAATGGACCATGGTATAAAGCTACTTTTACTGATAAGTAAATATACGGAAAACACGGCCAATAAGTAAGGAAATAAACGATGCTGAACATATCTTTGACTCATCTACACACATCACCTTTTCTAAAATTAGTATTTGCATTAGACATCTACTCAATAACTGTTCTCATTTGAATTTGGTTATTCACTTCCAATTCGTTTACTCCTTAAGACTAGTTCAGGTTTGAGTATACCATAAAAGGTAATAAAATCCTTTTAATCTATAATATTGTAGTTTTAAAATAATTTCAGATGTTTTAGAGACCCATTACAATACAAAAAAGGTAGTGCATGTTGCATTACCTTTTTTTGTACGTTTATTTTTTATATCTATGTAACATCGAATGGATCATGATAAAGAAAAAAAACGGGCATGTGGCATAATATTCTGCGCAAATCTTATCTTTCCATGTTAGATTCAACTAACTTCTGCTTCCATGTAACGAAATCCAAAAAACGTGTAATATGTGACACGGTAATTTTTAATTGATTTTTGTTTCACACTATTCCACTGATGTCCATTCGGCTTTGCTTGGTGACTTTGCACCATAAACTTATCCAGTGGTTCAAGTGACCACTTTCGGAAATTTTCTTCGAGTTCTTCTACTTTCTTTTTTTCTTCTGATGAACCTAAAGCGCTTGCTTCATTAGCTGTTATCCTTGGTATACCAATAGCTAAAATAATAATAACCCCAACAAGAATGCTCCAACTCAAAATCCGCTTTTTCATATTGGATATTTCTCCCTTTCTATTTTATTGCTTTATAGACAACTGGTGAGGAAAGCTTAATCAATGTAGACGGCTCTCCAAAAGCCATAGATTCATCAATAAATGTTTCCAGAGATTGAACGGAAGTAGTTAAAACTTTTACTAGATAGTTGTATTGACCCGCCAAACGATGACATTCGATAACCTCAGGGTGTTCTTTACAATATTCTACGAATTGCTTGCATTTTGTATTGCTGTATAAAATAAAAGCAGTTACAGGTTTGTTGAAATTTTCAGGGTTAATTATTGCTCTATATCCATCTATTATGTTTTTCTCTTCAAGTTTTTTTACTCTTTCATTAACAGCAGGGGTGGATAAACCAACCAGCTTTCCCAACTGTGTAACGGACAAACGAGCATTCTCTTGTAGATGTAGTAATATATTTTTATCAATTTCATCCATAAAACATACCCCGCTTTAAATTATAAGTTAAAATAATGAATTTTCCGTCAATATTAAAGCTATTAATTAGTAATACAATAAAATAGATATGTGAAAATAGAAATTTATACAATACAATTTAATTATATCAAAAGGAGGGATTTAATGGCTTTAGAAATGAGAAATACATGCGAAAAGTGCAATAAGAAGCTCCATAATAGCTCTGTTGCTTATATCTGTACACATGAATGTACATTCTGTGATAAATGTAGTGAAAGTGCGATGTATATTTGTCCTAACTGTGAAGGGGAGCTGGTCAAGAGACCAAGGGGGCAAGAAAATCCGCTAAGTTGCTCATTGATTTAGACACAACACTGTATAGATAGTGCAGTCAGAACACCTACAATCAATGGGGTGGATGTGACATTAGTGGGTGATGGACATTCAACAATGGACAGTAATGGTTTAAGTGCTAAACAAATCATAAAGCATTATAGTGAAACTTTACATGGTCATTACAACGTTGAACACTTTTCGAGTGTCAGAAATGCAGAGGAAGACTTGTTTCATCCCATACATTATTCATAAAGATAAGAGTACACAACTAAAATAAAGCTCTAAAAGTGTTTAATGGACGATTTTTAGAGCTTTATTTCTGCATCATGTCTCAATCTAAGCAGGAAAGCCTCCTGTTGGCGGTGGCCATGCTCCGTTTAACCTTCTCATTATAACAATTTCACCTAGATGATAGCTGTTGTGAGAAGCAATATTACGCAGTAATCCCCCTGGGGTTTCACTTGGCCAAGCATCCAGAGGTTCTTCGATTGATAACGTCTTAGCTAAGTGACAAGCTTCGTCAATTCCATCACAAAAATGCTGGATCGTCTTTTCCCATTCTTCCTCATCAACCGGGGCAGGATGTTCAGGCCAGCTTTCACTTACACTTTTCGGTCTCTCAGGGTTTTCTCCTTTAGCAAGAGCAAGTAAAAAGTCTTGCCAATAGCTCATATGCTTCACTAATTGATAAATAGAGTAAGGTAATTCCTTTTGTTTATGTGAAGCAAGTTCCATATTAATGTCGGTTATTGCATTAATTGTTGGAAGATGACCTCTTTCACCTCGCAGTGATTTGATAAGTGCATCACGAAATGCTGTATTTGTTTGTGTCATGTTTTTTCCGGCCTTTCTTTTTCGAAGTATTAATCTTGTAACAGTCTAACACAAATTAGTTTAATATATGTACTTCTGTGATTAACAATTTACTATAACAAAGCCACTAAAATAAATAGTCTCAATCACAATTTTTTGTTTGTAAGTCACCTTTATATTACTAAATATGGTTTAATGTAAAATATATGTAAAAAACACAGCGAATCTTCGATTAAATACAGAACTTTTCCTCTTTTTACAATTCATTTAATCCTCAAAGGTTATTTCAACTATATAGAGATTTCCTTGATATGAAATAGAGAACGAACGAATAATGGTCGTGACAGTTGTGCCTTCTATCTCTTCTCCAGATGGACTGGTAAGCCAATAGCCAATATGCGCCTTGTCGTCCTCTACGTATACCGAAATACTCATAACACATAGGTCTGAAAACAGTATGGTGCGACTTTCAAGCAAAGAATCGTATTCAACTATGTAATAGTCGAGTGTCTCATTAAGTGTGTCGTAGTCTAAAGTATCTTGACTAAGGATTTTATCCAATTCAAGTGCAAGTGGTTTTTCAATACTAATATTTATTTGTTCTGTGCGCATATAAACCGCTCCTTAAAAAGAGTATCGACAAGTATAAGTGTATGTTTACATAATACCTACACCTTACTATCTATAAGTAAAAAAAAAACATGAGGTGAAAGTATGAATTGGACTGAACAACAAAAAAACGTATTTAACACATATGTACCGAATGGCGACTAGATAAGTTTTATGGCCCATTTGGGGATTTCACAAGAAGAAGTAATGTTAGTTATTCTAGATGAAGAAATGACAATTGAACAATACTGTCAACATGGACCACCAGAAGCACCAAAAGAAGTGTTGACATACTACAAGGAAAACGGAGCTCTCGTGTCCTTCGACCAAGAAGGTTTGTCTATTAAAGGAGATAAAACCATTCCTCCATTTCGCTCAATGGAAAAGAAAATCACCCATTTTTCGTTAAAGGAACGAGGGTTCATTTGTCAATTAGCGCATCAATATTTGGAAACCCATGAGTTAACGGCAGAAGACATTAAACACATCTTAGAGATTTAAATTGAATTAATCTATGTTTTAAATAAACTATTTAAAATAAAATCAGCAGCTAAATAATCACAATTTTTTTTACCTTATATTGTATAGATTATAAAATAAAGTTATGTTTTGACGTGAGTGAGGTGTCCTATGATCTTTCTAAGTCTTACCTTCCCGTTGTTCCTGGGTTTGCTGTATATTGCATTTGCTACGTTTTTGAAGAAACTACATAATAAAGAAAATACAACGGGTGTTATTGTATACGGAGCAATCATTTCCGTTATTTTAGGTAGTTATGTTATGATGATTTTTACCTGGAATTAAATAAAATATATGTGCGATATACGCAAAAAAGCCACTATCTCATGTGCAGAGTTAGTGGCTTTTTTAATTATTTATATGCCGATTTAATTGTATCTAAATAAAAATAATCAGCATCTGCCTCATCTTGAACAACCATTAATTGATAGAGATGGTCAGGCTTATCTGGAATATTAAAAACAATGTTTAAATCGAGTGGTTTGTCTTCTAGTTTCATGTTTGGATAATTTGTTGTAAGAAGCGTATATCCCTCTTTTGTATAAGCCTCTCTAGTAGCTGGTTCATAGGTCTTACTGTCTGTTACGTCTTCTAATGTAAAGTGAAGGTCTTTTAGCGATACAGAATTTCCTTCTTCAAACGTATTTTCTAAACGTACAGATACATTCATAAATGTTGAAGTTCCGTTAATGCTATCGATATCATCCACGTAAGATGCGCTGTTGGTTGAAATATAGTATTTATGGTGTTTAGATTTTTCATGATAAGATAGGCTGCCTTCTGCCGGTCTAACGTTTGTTGCGTGCTCAAGGCTAGCGGTATGTTTTGGGGCAGGTGCTTCTACGGTTACTTCGTTTTCTTTCTTTCCACTTTCGCAAGCAGCAAGGCCAGAGACTAAAACGGCACACATGATGCTTGTTTTTGTTAATTTATTCATTATACTCCTCCAAGATAGATGATAGTGTTTATGTTACATGGAATATATATGGGAATCAAGGAAAAATGTGAAAGATAGTTACAGAGGTAAGGAGTTTAAATGTTCTAGGATGCTTCCAATTTGGAGAAAAAAGGAAAAATGGTAAAAAAGAAATAAGGAGAGTGCAGAAGTTGGGGTGAAGGTAAGAAAAGCTGATTCATCTTTACCGATGAACAGTCTTTTTTTGCAACCAGTCTGATGTTATGGGAGATGTCCCTTATAGTATGAAGTAAGACTCAACAGGTAACACATAATGTTTCAATTGGTTATAAAAAGGATGGTGTTCAGGATGAAAAAACGAATAAAGATGTTAATTTCTATTGGAATTGCAGCGTCTTTGATTATTATTTCGTCTCAATCGAAAGTGCATGCTAGTACTCCGATTGGTACGGTTCAGGTTAAAGCTCATTCGTTATATCTTCGAGCAGGAAATAGTTTTAATGCAAAAGTAGTTCGTACGTTACATAAAGGCGAGCATTATAATGTGTACGCGAAGAAAAATGGCATGTACAACCTTGGACAAAACCGATGGGTAACGGCAAGTGCAACTTATGTTAGCTCAAATGGCAGCGTTTCAGCTCACAATACAGCTCCATCGCCAACATCAGTAAAAGAGCCGGCACCTTCGAAAAATGCAAATGGAATTATATCATATGCTAAATGTTTCTTAGGGATGCGATATATCTGGGCATCTGCAAATCCTCTTTATGGTGGATTTGATTGTTCAGAGGGAATATAGTGAAATTCAGAAGTGACGGTACCTTTATATTTTTCGTAATAAACTAATCGAATGTCCATAAAACCAACCTTTCGTAGGGTAAAGCACAAATAAACTATCTGGAAGAAGTAAAACTATTATATAGTTGATGATAACAACAATAAACACCAAATGAGGTGATACGATGAAAAAAGAAGAAAAAGTGGAAGCAGAAGAAGTATTGTGCCGGTTGTTTAAAGGTGGAAAAATTAAGCACGTTGGAGATGGAATACGTTCTGATTATTTTAGACTCAAAATACAAGCTGCTGATGGTCAACCACTTGTTATTACTGCGGAAAACAAGTGGACTGTTTCACCTATACGTTCCTTTTTTTCACTTATTGCCAAACAAGAGGAAATCACAGACATATTCTTAGGAGAACAAGAACCTCATTTAACGTTACAGTTTACAAGCGGTGTGCTCTTAACAATCTTTGGAGTAGATAACCTCTATGAAAGTTGGCAAGCCGGTACAGATTCACAAGATTGGTTAGTCGTTGCATGTCCAGGTGGAGATGTGGCAGTTTGGTCTCCAGAGAATGAAGAAAATATATAACAGTAGGGGGTGTCGGAAATGAGCAATATATACGAACAATTAGATGAATTGCAGGAACAGCTACAACATTATGCTCTTAATAGAATTGAAGAGTATTATTACACCAGATGTTGTGAAGTAGCCGGAACCGAGGTTACTCAAGGGCCTTATTTATCTTATTTTTATTAGAAAGCTTTCAGTATAATAACCCCTGTAATAATAAGAGTAACGGAGATAATCTTTCTTTTGTTTTTTGATTCTTTAAATATATAAATACCTAACAGCGTTGTACTAGCAATCGTTAGCCCTGCCCATATAGCAAAAATGATGCCCATTTCAAAATAGTGTGTTGTTAGAGAAATGAAATAAATACAAGCAATGAACAATAAGAATGCGCCTATCGTGGGAACAGTTTGTCTAAAGCCTTTAGATAGTTTTACACACATTTGCCCTGCAATGCCTAAAACTAAGCCAATCGTTAAAAATACGTATCCCATTACGCTGCCCTTCTTTCTTTAGAACTTCCTTTAATGTTAAGAGAAACTGCACCAATTACAATAAGAGAAACTCCTAAGATTTTAGATAAGGAAATAGTTTCATCAAAAAAAATAATACCTGTGACAACAACAAGTACGGTTGCTCCTCCTGCATATAAAGCACTTGCTACTCCTACTTCACCTTTGGCGTTAAGGAGCATATAAGCAGCAATCGAAGAACAATAAAATAGTATGGCTAAAACAGTCGGAACAAAGTTTGTGAATCCATTTGTAAGATTAAGAAAAAATACTGCGATTACCTCCAAGATGATGGCAAGAAACAATAGTAAATAAAACAATCAGATTTCCTCCTTTTAGTCACCTCATTTTAAGAACTTTACGTAATGGCTACTAAATAATTGCAGTAGCACTCGGATGTCATTATTTTATCTAGAGCTTGATATCTTGTAAAATAATGATAAATGATTGTAGATATCACTATTGTTAATACCTAAATGAATGTAAGTGGAAAGGAGGATGTTTATGGAAGTAGAAGATATACGTATATTTATGGCTGTGGCAGAATACGGCAGTGTAAGCCTTGCTGCTGATAAGCTAGGTTATGTCCAACCAAATGTAACAGCACGTATTCGATCTCTTGAACGAAAAATTGGACACCCATTGTTTCATCGTCACAGACGCGGAATGACATTAAATGTAGAAGGTCGAAAACTTTTAACGTACGGAGAACAAATGATGAGGCTAATGGATGAAATACAGAAAGCATTTCAAGATGAGCGTAACCTTGTTGGATCATTATGTATTGGATTAGTTGAAACGGTAGTAGGGCTTCCTGAAATCATTTCTTCCTATCATAATAAGCACAAAAATGTGGATATTTCTCTAGTATCAGGAGTAAGTACACAATTAATAGAGAAAGTTCTTAAGTTCCAGCTAGACGGGGCATTTGTAGCAGAACCAGTAAATGTGTCAACGCTTGATCAAATTCCGGCTTTTGATGAAGAAATTGTACTTGTATGCAGTGCAAATGAAAAAGGGAAGAAGCAGATTCAGTCTGCCAGAGAGTTACTGCACCTACCATTCATTTTATTTAATGAAGGCTGCCAATATAGAGAAAGACTACAGCAATGGTTAAAAGAAGAACAGATCGTATCCCCGAAAATTATGGAATTTGCTACACTCGAAACGATTATGGGGACAGTAGTTTCTGGTCTTGGTGTGACACTTATAGCCCGGTCATTAGCGGAGAGATATGAGAGGGAAGGGTTAGTACAACTCTTTTCAATACCTGAACCTTACAGAAACCTTAGGATTGTATATGTTCGTCGTTCCGACTCCTATCTAGGAGTAACTGAGCGTGAATTTATAAAGACAATCAGCGAAGTAAGAGAAGGAAAAAAGCAGAAATAAACAGACTGTGTTTTCATAAAGAGCTTTTTAATGTAGCTTATGTTTAGTATGAATATGCCAAGTGTTAATTTGAGCAGTAAAAGTGAGCTTTAGCTGCAAATAAAAGGAGAAAAGCATGAGAAAAGCAACTATATCAAAATTAGACAAATTAGTGGGCTTAAATGTAAGATGCGCGGGGAGAGCCTCAAATTTGTTTTGGCTAGGATTTGGAGAAAAGATTTTAGTAACCAGAAGGGGGAAAACGGAAGAGGTAGCTGAATACGCTTTACATATTCAATGTTCATGGCGTATTGTCAAAGGTAATAAAATTGTAGTAGCCTCACGGGATTTCTATTCTCCAAGAACAGGATTGGATGATGAAAATGAGTACTTTGAATGGGATGTCCAAGGAAATAATCGATTCGATGAACGAATTGAATCTTTTATAGAAGGTATAAACGAACACACGATTGTTGAAAGAGTTGACTCGGATGAAGTAGGAGGGCTAAAGATCTTTTTATCTCAAGGTTATTTAGTGGAGGGATTTCCGGATACGTCAGAAGACGATGAGTATAGTGAGTTCTGGAGACTTTTCAACCGAAAGGAAGACAGCCCTCACTTTGTTGTCACAGGAAATGGTATTGAAAACGAGTAATCCTATAATTAAAGAAAAGAAAAAAGCACAAACCCGTTGGAACCAAACGTTTTTGTGCTTTTTTCTTACTTTATAGTTTACATATAATCATAAGCGGAATCATCAAAATAGAGCCAGTGATAATATTCAACCTGCGGATCTGTCATTTTTAAAACTTCTTCTTCATTGAATTTTTTATACTCAACTAATTTCTGTACTTTAGAATTTCTTTCCACTTGGCTCATTTTAAATCCTCCTTATAGTTTGAAAAGTAACAATGTATTTAAATTTAGAAAGCGTTTTCTTTTTTTCTTACTTTTATTATATATCTCAATATGAGATTAAAACAATATCAATTATAGATGATTTTTCAAAAAACAATATAGAAATGGTATTATGGCGTCGGGGACAACAAGGCTTCTGCAATCGAAATTAAATAATAGGTCGTTGCCAAGGGCCGGGCTAAAATTTTTTTGTTCGTATCGTTGCTTAATTCCTAAAAAAACATTATGATAATTAGCTCTATAAACTAAAAATAAAGCTAGCTGTGTTAAGCTAGCTTTATTTTTTTATGCTGTTTTGCAGAGCGGTAAATTTTCAACTGTCGTTCACTTTGGTATAAAAACTCTTTATCAATTTCATCATGTTACGCCCCGAGGTTTTTGACATTTGATGATGATCTTCATCATCACGTGTACTCAGGTACCAGCTTCCCTTGTCATCTTCATTTAATCTATATACCTTATTGGTTCTACTATCTGTATAAAAGTTTCCATCCTTCAGCCTCAAATAATCGCCCCTCTACCAAGTGTCTATCCTGTATTATGCCCAAGATATCAATTTTATGAAAAATTTTATATACACAAAAACAGCAGGTTTCTTAATACGCTTATTATTTTGTATGTAATTTACACAGGTGCAAAAAAGGATAAAGGCTATGATTGAGAAAATATTTAGTAATGGAGAAATAGTAACTATAAGAGTATCGAATGAATCAGTAACAATCTTAAAAAATCATTATGTAAAAAACATGAACTTATAATTATTGATAAATAAGTTTTGATATAAAAATCTTTTTAAATAAAAACAGACTCTGAAAATAGAGTCTGCTTTTTAGTATGGTTTTTATGCTTTATTTACGTTTGTCGCTTGTGGTCCGCGTTGCCCCTGTTCGATATCAAAAGTCACTTCTTGACCTTCATCCAAGGATTTAAAGCCTTCACCTTGAATAGCTGAGAAGTGAACAAATACATCTTCTCCACCTTCACGCTCGATAAATCCAAAACCTTTGTCAGCATTAAACCATTTCACTTTACCGTGTTCCATTTTTTGTTGCCTCCTAGAATGTAGAAAATAAACCAGATTATCATTAAATCTAGCTTATTTATTATATTATCCCAATAGAGACATCTTAAACTTAAATTAATGTGATCTTTCTAACTTTATTTATCCATACTCACTTCACTATAAAGGTTAGAAAGAGCATACCTTCAAAGTAGAAAAACTCGGAATTGACGCTAAAGTTCAGCCTGGAAAAGAAAAAACCATTACCGTGAAACCTTAAAATCCCGGTACATATGAACTGGTATGTAGGTATTATTTCAATAGTGGAATGGTAGTGAAAGTGATAGCCAAATAACAAGCAGGGTTAATTAAAAGTAATCGCTTTCATTTTTTGCTTTCCCGAAATCATTTGATAGGTTATAATAAATATCTACAAAAAATATTAAATGATATGTAAGTAACAAGCAATTACACCCTTAATATTTAACTAAACAGAAAAACTCCCTTAAGGCATTAGGGGAGTTTTTCTGTTTTTATGTATACTATATAAGGGTAATTTCACCATAATAATAGGGCAAACTCATTTTTCAATTCTAACTAATGTTTTTTCTGGCATGTCAATGTCGTCGATGTCAAAGTAATGGATGTTCAACGTTAATTTCCTCTCTGGTTCTTCAGCTTCTTCTCCTACCCAACAACTATACAATTCAAAAAAGTCTCCTGACTTAAGATAGCGGTCCATCAATTTGCATAGTGCAATTAGTTTCTCTTTTGATTCTTTGCGCCTGCTCTTATTCATATATTCCGTAATCTCAATTCCCCAGTCACTTGCAACTTCATAAACATAAAGGGTAGTAAATTGGTGTTTCTTTATGTTCAATCGATTTCTTTCATCTGAAAAGCAATTCCCAATAGTAACTAAATCATCTAATTCCTTATTAATAGGTAATTCTACGTTCGAACCTATATAAGTAGCTAAACTCATTTGTATTCACTCCGTTCCTCATCTAAATAACCCGTTAAGTTTTGTGGAACTAACCTAGGTTGTTAACATCCTAAGAAATACATCCTGTTATCAAAAAGGTGTTTCACTAAACTTTATTACAAATACTCGAGTTTTATTCAAGGTTTACTATTATTCTACTTAACATATGAATAGGCTGCGAAATGTTTATATACCTGTAAATGGGGGATTTACCATATAAGAACATTGATACCTAATTGGAAGGAGAATGAAAAATGAACAATAATACTGAAACCGTTGAGAATAAAGTAGAGGATAAACTAAATGAAATGAGTCAAGAGAAGAAAGACAACATCCTTTCCAGTTTTAACGAATTTAAAAGTTACTTAGGAGATAAAGTCACAAAAGGTGAGAAACTAGGGTTAAATGATAATCAACTAGCTCTAGCAGCTAAAAAAATAGCTGACTATCTCGCAACCCATGAGGAGCCACAAAATGAAGAGCAATACTTGTTACATGAGTTATGGAAAGTTGGAAACGAGGAAGAACAACATCATCTTGCTCATATGCTTGTTAAATTAGTCAAAGAATAATCTAAATCGATTATAGATTGCGTTTTGCCACTATTTATTAGAGGTTCAAGTGAATTCAATCCACATAGCAAAGAGCCACTTGCGTAAAATAAGTGGCTCTTTTTTCTCTTTCATGCTGCACCTCTGTTTATTTTTTAATATGTCCCTCCGATGCATCAATTAAAAGATAAAGCTATATTTCCCCAACAATAATTTGACTACATGCTATAACTCACTTCATTGAAAACATCAGTACGAATCCAACGGGTACGTATTTTTCGGTGACATTCAAAATACGTACCAAGCAATAGAAAGAAGAGGTTTTGAACGTTTATAATTCGGTTAAACATGAAGTAACAAATTATTTTTTATTTATTCTGCATATTTAAATTATTCGTTCGTAATGGTACAATAAAATGATGGAAAGAAGATATGATGCTTCTTTCTTAATAAAGGATGAAGAAATATGGATATTAAGGCTCAGCAAACAAAATTGGCGAATAACTTGGGCAAATTGTTACGAGATAACTTTGGAAAAGGCCCCGAGGCTGTTCATGTTACGATTTATGAACCTTATGTTGTTATTTATGTCAGTGGCTTTGTATCGCCGATGGAACAAGTACTGTTAAACCAGAATGAAGAACTTCAGGTTATGACTACAAGAGAGCTTTTGGTAAAGACTCTTGAACCTCAAATCACTGGTCAAATTAAAGGGATTACAGACCTTGACATCCAGCACTTATATTATGATTGGAATTTAGATCATCACTCCGGAATTTTTGTGGGAGTTTGTCTGGACGATTTGAAAGCCGATTTGACTGAGGGTGACCCTTACCCAGGAAAACAAGCAATTCATGATCGGATTATAAAGATGAGTGAAATTGCACAAAAAGGGCCTGAGAAAATCTCTTCGTATAAATTAAGTGATCGTACATTGGTCATCGTAAGAGAAGGAATACTGGTGGCTATTGAAAAGCAGCTAATTTCGTTGGGTTTTGATGACACCTTACGCATCTCTAAACGCCCTTTGGAAAAAGGAATCTTACGACAAAACGATGACTATGATGAGATATTAAATGCAGACATTCTTGATATTTTTGTGGATTGGGATTTTGAAAAGGATAATAGCATTATTACTCTTATCTTAAAACCAAAAAATTAATGAGGCAGTAATGAATTGGACACATTGTGCCAAACATAAGCCGAGGAAGAAAAGCTCATACCTTTTCTTTTTCGGCTTATTTTTGTTGTTTCAAAAGAGTAAGTCCTTTTGTAACGGAATAATCCCCTAAAATAGCATCTGAAAATAGGATGTGCCAACAGAAAGGATTTGGTCGGTATGGCTGATAATCATGAGATTGTATTGTTTATAAAAGAGCTTCGTCGATTGTTGCAGGATTACCAAAAGTATGACAATGAATTTTACAAAGAAGAAATTAGCAAGGATATAATACTTTTAAGTACCATTATCTACGGAAGTAAAATTAGAATTTCAAATAAAAGAAGAATCTTTAAACATAGAAAATACAAAGGTAAACAGAAACCAATCTATTAAAAATGTACTAGTATGACTAGTTTACATTTTATAGAAAGTGAATTCTTATTACCTAAAATGATCTTATGATGAAGAAGGAGTTTTCATAAAACATCACGAATAGTATACCTTATGAAACTAGAAACTAGGTGCACCATCTATGGATAAAACGAAACTGGAAAAAGAATTAAGTAGTTATATGGGAAGGTTACTTCGTGAAAATTTTGGAAGAGGTCCTGGAGGTGTATTCACCGTCATTTCTCCTCCTTTTATAACCGTTTATTTTAAAGCCTTTTTATTACCTTTAGAAAAGGCTTTGCTAGACAAGGGACAAGTTATCTATGTTCAAAAAACACGTGATTTGTTGATGGAGACTTTAATTGAAGAGATAAAAGGATATATCCAATTAAATATACATTTAGATATTGAAGAATTTTATTATGATTGGAATTTAGAGCTGCAGTCTGGCATGTTTATCATGATCCATTCTGATAAAAATAACATAGTCAACCATTCCTATAAAAATCAGAAATTGCTGCATAAAGAAGTTGAGGAAGTGACTCAAAAAGCAGAAAAACTTCCTCAAGATGTTTCTTCTTATTTATTAGATCAGAGAACACTCCTTATAATCAGGGAAGGTATTATGGTAAATGTAGAGAAAGAATTAGTTCAATTAGGGTTTGAAGAAAACCTTACATTGGCTAAAAGAAATCTCGAAAAAAGGCTACTTCATGAGCATAGCCAATCATTAGAAGTAATTTTAGATTCAAAGGTAACAGATATACTAGTCGCATGGGATTTTCATAAAGATAAAAGTACAATTCTTCTGATTTTAAACCCAACTTCATAACGGCACTGATAAGCTAGGCACTGAACTAGATGTAGGCCAAAAAGAAAGGTTATCTAACCTTTCTTTTTGGCCTATTGTTTTTCCCCTCCTATTAAAATAAAGAAAGTGGTGATAATGATGCTATTTCAATCGGATGAAGGAAAGGAACCTTTAACTGTTGAGATACACACGGAAGTGGATATAGTAGAAGCGCGTCAGAAAGGACGGATGTTCTCTAACTGCTTAGGCTTCAGCACACTTGATCAAGCCCGAATTATTACGACTATTTCAGAATTGTCCAGAAATATATATAAATATGCCACGACGGGAAAAATTATAATGGAAATAATAGAGAATCAACTTGAAATAGGACTCAAAATAATAGCTATAGATAAAGGACCAGGCATTAAAAATATTCAACAAGCGCTAGAAAGTGGCTATACAACGTCAGGGGGATTAGGCGTTGGTTTATCAGGGGTAAAAAAATTAATGGACGAATTCACCATATCATCTCAAGAAGATCATGGCGTTAACATCGAGGTTATAAAATGGAAAAAAAGAAATAAATAAAAGAAACACAAGGTAAAAGGTTAAGAAAGAACTGACTTCCTCTTTACAAAAAACTCCTTTATTAAATAGGAGATAGCTTCTAAAAATATCATCCCCTGATGATCCTGCTCTAGGATACGGTTAAGATATTTCACATGCTTGAGTTGGTGCCTTCAGCATGTGCTTCTCCTCTATTAACTCTTAGCCGTAGGACAAAAATTTTTCTCTGCAGTAATCACAAGAGGCTTAGAAACATGAGAAAAAGGTGTGGGGAATTATGAACAATTCCATTTAATCTTTAAATGGAAGGAGCAAGCTCTCATGATAGAGAGCTTGCTCTTTTTATTTCTTAATATAATCCTATCTGACAAAAAAACAGCCTGTTTCAAGTACACCAAAAACATACATTTATGATACATAGATTTTGAGATCATTTCTGGAACATTTCTACCCGTATTAGGGGCGCCATAGAGGGGGAGTGTGTAAAGAAGTTACCCCTTACTTAACTCAGTTATATAAACAAACAATCCTCATATACATTTATTGAATGGCTTCTTTAAACTTATCACGAAATAAAACATAATTCGATAAAGAGTAAATAGGAGGAGAAAACATGTTTGTTTATATAGTTCAACCTGGTGATACGTTGTCTTCAATAAGCAGCAGATATGATTATCCCATTGCACAGCTTAGAAGTGTAAATGGGTTAGAAGAAACGAATATTGTTCCAGGTCAGGCCTTACTTATAGCTTCTTATGTATACACAGTTCAACCTGGTGATACAATGAGCAGCATTGCTAAAAAAGCTTATGTATCCTTAGAAGAATTAAAAAGGGTTAATTCTTCAGTTCATTATAATTATTTGCAGGTGGGAATGAAAATAAAAATCCCTAATATATCCAACTACATTGCAGGTACACTGCAATACTATGCTGTTCGAAATCCAGAATTAGATCGCAATTTAATTACTGATTTTGCAACTTATTCCTCGTCCATTTCTATTTTTGAATATCATTTTGGCAGCAATGGAGATATTATAAATAATTTAAACGATTTAGTAGCGATTGAAACGACTTGGAAAAACCGAGTTACACCGTTAGTTACGATTACTAATCTAACTTCTGAAGGATTTAGTTCTGATCTTGCCCACCAAGTTTTAAATAATCCTCAGGCAAGAAACAATCTTGTTAATAATATTTTTTATTTAGTATCTAGAAAAGGATACGGAGGGGTGAATATTGATTTTGAACGTGTAAAGGCCGAGGATAGAGATCTTTTTACAGGATTTTTACGTCAGTTGGGTGAACGTTTAAAACCTGCAGGGTACGTGTTGACCATAGCGGTTCCAGCCAAGACAAGCGAAGATATTCCTTGGTTAAAAGGGTATGATTACGGGGGAATAGGTGCAGTTGTTAACTATATGTTCATTATGGCATATGATTGGCATCATGCAGGCAGCGAACCAGGACCTGTTGCACCTATTACTGAAGTAAAAAGAACAGTAGAATTTGCGATAAAAAGTGTTCCGCGAATAAAACTCATCATTGGCGTTCCTTTGTATGGATACAATTGGTCAATTCCTTACAAGCCCGGCACGGTAGCACCCGCTATATCCAATCAAAATGCGATTAAAACAGCGATGAGATATCAGTCGCCCATCCAATATTCAAAGGAGTACAAATCCCCATTTTTTCGATATAAAGATCAAGCGGGGCAGATGCATGAAGTATGGTTTGAAGATGTAAGAAGCATGAGTGAAAAAATGGTGTTAGTTCGTCAATTCGGCTTGCAAGCAATAGGAGCTTGGCAATTAACACTTGGATTTACGCCAGGGCCTTGGCTTTTAAAGAAATTTTTCACTATTAGAACGGTATAAATAGCAGTAGTCATTATGGATCAATCCAGAAAATTTCATGTATAGTAAATTATAAGAGGGTGGGGGGTTCTTCTATGGCAAAAAGGATAGATGTCTCAATAAAGCAGCATCAATTAAAACTATATGATGGAGCTAAATTAGTAAAGACATATCCTATTGCTGTAGGGAAAATGATTACTCCAACTCCAACTGGAAAATTTAAAATCATTAATAAAGATACTACTCCTCCAGCTGTATTTGGCCCCTTATGGATGGGACTGTCAAAGCCTACATATGGAATACACGGGACCAATGATCCAGCTTCTATTGGCAGAGATATGTCACATGGATGTGTCAGAATGGATAATGAAGATATTCTAGAACTTTCCTCTGCAGTTCCTATTGGAACGCCGGTTTATATACATAAATAATAGTTTAAGAAGAGCACGACTGTTTACATTTAGTTAATTGTCGAGATCGAGGGTATCAAAGTTTAAGGATATGCTATACAATCATGGGCTTTTTGTACGAAAACAAAAAAGTACCCCGGTTAACAGAGGTACTTTTAGTATTTTAACTTATTTTGATGCTGGAGACGTAGTAACTTCTGGAGACGTTACTTTGTCATAAAAATCTACGAATTTGTCACGATCCTCGCTATCACGGTAAGCCATAGCAACACGTGGATGTTCATTCAGCACACCAGAAATCATGTAAGGAATGATATAGCCCCATTCCCACTTTTGACGCATTTCAAGCATATGCTTTTCAATTACGCCAAGAATCGGCTTCATCTCATAGCTTGGTTTTGGTATGTAGCTAACAAGCAGCTCTGTGTTACAGTTACCAGCTGCACGGCCCATACCATAAACAGATGAATCAAGGAATGTAACGCCATTACGCATCGCAGTTAATGTATTAGCAAAAGCTAGCTGCATGTTGTTATGCGTATGGATCCCAAGCTGCTTGCTAGGAATCATGGCTTGGAACTTTTTCACTTGATGCTCGATATCGGCAGGGTCTAGGCTTCCAAAGGAGTCAACAATATACACAACATCTACGGGGCTTTTCTTTACCATTTCAAATGCTTCAATAAGCTGATTTTCCGGTACGCTAGATAGTGCCATAATGTTAAGTGAAGTCTCATAGCCTAAATCGTGGAACATTTTTATAAGCTCTAAGCCTTTATCTACTTCGCGAATATAGCATGCCACTCGAATCATATCTAACATACTTTGTTCACGCGGCAAGATGTCATTTGGATCTACACGCCCAATATCTACTAAGGCAGATAGCTTCGTGAACTTTTTCTCAGGAATAATTTCTTTGAGAAAGTTATCGTCAAGAAATCTCCATGGGTTGGGCTCAGTTGCTTGAAGAAGCTTAGGTGAATTTTTATAACCGATCTCCATGTATTCAACGCCGGCTGCGCTTAGGCCGTTATATAAGTCTTGCACAAATTCAACGCTAAAATCCCAATTATTAATTAAACCTCCGTCACGAATGGTACAGTCTATAATTTTGCTATTATGTTCCATGGTAGTTGTTTCCTCCTATGTATTCTATTTATATAAATACTGTTTTAAACTTTATCGCTTTTATGCTTTTAAGTGCTAAACTCTCCTATTGTGTTTATACCATGACTGATTCAGAGGCGTCAATGTATTTTCTAAATGTTTCTCTGCTTTACTGTATTTCATGGTAGGAGATGCTTCGGATTTTTATCCGCTTGATGCTCTTAAAACAACACCAAGTTCAGCACTACAACCCCTAGTATATACAAACACACCCTTTATTACATCACTACTTAATGCAATAAAGGGTGTTTTTTAATTGAAACCGTTTATTAAGGAGAGGTACTGTCATCAGTATCTAATATAGGTTTAGATTTCTCTATAATTAATCCATAAATTTGGAAAGATATTTAAAACCTGAGAAATAAAAGACTTTTTTCACATTAACAATTGTATACGAAGTATTAGCTGTTACTTAATCATTTTAATTTACTGGTCTTTACATCGTCCAAAACGTAAGAAATGATAAGAGTATAGAGGTAATAAACATCGCAATCAACGGCTTTAATGCTTTTGTTCGAAGAGCCTTCATACTTACATTTAACCCTAAGCCGACCATAGCCATTGTTAAAAGAAAGGTAGTTAGAGTTGAAATATCATTCATGATCGATTTAGATATTATAAGGTGCTTACCAACAACATAACTCCCAAACATACTCATGATGATAAAGCCTATTAAAAACCATGGGAATTCAATCTTCGTATCCTTTTCAATTTTTCCTGTTCGCTTCATCCAGTACATTAAGATAAAGCTTAATGGCACAAGTAAAAGAACTCTGCCTAACTTAGCCAACAGGCCAATAGCTAGGGCGTCGCGTCCAGCCGGTGCTGCAGCTAGAGCTACATGGGCAATTTCATGGAGACCAACGCCTGACCAAATTCCATATTGAATATTCGTTAAATGTATATAAGGTCTTAAAATGGTATATCCAATGGCAAATAGAGTTCCCACTAAAGCGATAACACCAGCTCCAATAGCTGTATCTTCTTCTTTTGCTTTCACAATCGGAGAAACAGCTGCAATAGCTGCCGCACCGCATATTCCTGTTCCTATTCCTAAAAGAAGAGATAAACCACGATCAGCCTTCATCCATTTGGCTAGAAGAATTGTTAAAACAATCGCAAATACAGCCGTTCCCACATCGCGAAGTAGCAGTCCTAGCCCTTGATGAATAACAACATCAAGATTAAGCTTTAGTCCATATAAAACAATCGCATAACGTAACAGCTTTTTAGAAGAAAATTCAATTCCAGATCTTATTTTTTCAGGGTATCCCCAAATTTGACGATAAATGACTGCCATTATAATTGAACAGGCTAGTGGACCGATATGATTAAATCCCGGGACTTTCGCTAATCCATAAGCAAGTAAAGCAAAAAGAAAAGTAAAAGCAATTCCTCCGGCCCATAAAGAAACATTAGATGACGTCCGGGCATTTGTTCGTGAGAATAGAGTCCGCTTTTGAGCTTTATTTATATTTATCATACATTTCATCTCCAATATGAATTCTTATCAAGCGCGGCTTCACACAAGAAGTGTATGATTTAACTATAAAAGACATTTTATTATTAGTAAAATATAGATAAATCATTATTAAGATTAAAAATATTAATAAACAAAACAAAAAAAGAGCAAGTTGATCTTCAGAGTTACTGAAAATCAATTTGCTCCTTTTGTATGTTTTTATCCTTTAATTCTTTAAAAAATCATTCATACAAAAATATATGTGCTTATGAGAGAGATACAGCCTTACTAGTTGCTAAGCCTTTTTTACGTCTATACCATAGCAGGATCAAACTGCCTAGCACGCAAAGGAAAGAAACGAGCTGAGCTATTCTGATATGAGAAGTTAGCATTAAGCTATCTGTACGCAATCCCTCTATAAAAAATCGTCCTATCGAATACCATAGTAGGTAAGTAAGAAAGACTTCGCCTCTTTTTAACAAAGATTTTCTTAGTACGATCAAGACAAGAACACCTATTATGTTCCAAAGGGATTCATAAAGGAATGTAGGATGATAATAAGTTCCATTGATATACATTTGATTAATAATAAAATCAGGTAAATGTAAAGTTTCTAAAAACTGACGTGTAACAGGTCCGCCATGTGCTTCTTGATTCATAAAGTTTCCCCACCGGCCAATAGCTTGGCCTAATAATAAGCTAGGAGCTAAAACATCAGCCATTTTCCAAAAAGAAAGATTCTTTTTTCTGCAAAACCATATAGCTGTTAATACAGATCCAATAATTCCACCGTGAATAGCTATGCCTCCATGCCAAATTGCTATAATTTCGCCTGGGTGGTCTTTATAGTAACTCCATTCAAAAAGTACGTAGTAAATTCGAGCAGTAACGATAGCAATGGGTAGTGCTAGCAGAAGTAAATCAGAGATGGTTTCTGAAGAGATACCTCGTTTCTTTCCTTCTTTCGAGGCTAACAAAAAGCCTAAAAAAGCTCCTATCCCTATAATAATTCCATACCAATGGACCTCAAGTGGACCAAGGTGGAAGGCGATAGGGTTTAAAGGTTGTGTGTGTTGGTTCATGTTTTTTCTCCTTTACTTCGTATCGGTTTTCTTACATTTTTTTAGAGTGATATTAAATTAGAGTGCCTTTTTAGTATATCTAATTAGATATAGAAAGGACAACTTTTGCTTACGAAAGGCCACTATTTCTTTGCCTGCTTTAGTGTAACAGAATAGTCAAAATTAAAATAAACAGTACATTGACTTAATTACCAAAATATACTATTATTTTAGACAATATATTGTCTAAAATGGAGGGTTAATATGGATATTTATAAAGATCTTTTTTTAATGCAGCAAACTTACGCTACCTTATTTTCTCTGGCAAATAAAGTCCAGGTGAAAGGAGATCAGTCTCTTGAGCTCTTAACATCAAGACAGCATATGGCGATGGTGGCAATTGCTCATTTACCTGAAGATGAAACAACGTTAAATAATATTGCTAGAAAATTAGGAACCACAAAACAAAGCGTCAAGCAGTTAATTACCATTATGGAAAAGAAGGGGTATGTTGACGTGGTTCCTAGCAGTAAAGATAAACGTGCAGTTAACGTAAAAATCACCAAAGAGGGAAAAGAAGCGCTGCTTGTTGTTTCAGAAAAAGGAATTTTCTTTTTGGAAGACCTTTTTAAAAAGTTTTCAACCGAAGAGTTGGAAATAATGTGGAAGCTTTTAAAGAAACTTTATAGCTTTGACGGGGAAGAACATGATGGATTTGAAGAAGAAGGCAACATCAAAATGGATGAAGATCACAATGAATTACAGTTGAGAGTGATAAGGGAGCTTGAAAGTCGAAGAGTTCAAGCAATTGATAATATAAAAAAGAACTTATAAAAATAAATTTGATAGGCTACTTTACTTTGAAGCATATCAATCCTTTTAATGATTTTCGAAATAAAGGATAAGGGAGAGCACTCATTATGTTTGAAATCAGTGATGAAACAGTACGATTAATTAACAAGACCTGTAGAGGAAAAAAGAATTTGAAATTAACCGTTGGCTATTTAACGGACAACCAATATGTTATCAAAATTTATAATGAAAGCGGTGAAATTGACTCATCCAAAAAATATCATTATGAAATTGGTTCTATTACTAAGACTTTCACTATATCGCTGCTATCAAAATACATATCTGAAAACAAGTTGACACTAAACGATTCTATACGAAAGTACATAAAAGAACTTAAGGAAGACACGTATTATCCTACATTGCTCCGCCTCGCTACTCACTCTTCTGGATATTCGGGAAGCTTACCTTTAAATAAACGGGAATATTTTAAAATAATTTTTAATTTGATTTTTGGCGGAAGTGATTTGAATAAAAATAATCCGTTACATATGGATTTTAACAAAATGAAGATGCTGATCGAAAAAAGTAAATTAAAAGAAGTAGATTATTCATGGAAGTATTCCAATTTCGGTATATCCCTTATTGGATACGTGTTGGGAATGATATCGGGCAAGGGGTATTGGGATACTATGAATGACTTTCTTCTTAATGAGCTTGGACTAAAGGATACTTGTTTAGGCGCTTCAAACGATAATCTACATGGCTATGACCGCAAAAATAATGATTGTGGCAACTGGCAGTGGGACAAGGGGAATTTTATATCACCTGCGGGCGCAGTATCCTCAACCGCTGATGATTTACTTAAATACGCAAAAATAAATATGGATGAATATAAACCATATCTGTCTTTTTGTCATGAAAAATACGCCAATGGAACAAAGAAGTTTGATATGGGTCTTGGATGGTTGCTTTTAAAGAAAAACAATAATGTGATATTGCACGGCGGTGGAACAGGATGCTTCAGCTCATTTTTAGGGATTGATAAAGAAAAGAAAGTTGCTTCCGTCGTTTTAGCTAATTATAGACTAAGTAGAAATAAGGATGAACATATAGGAATGTCTTTATTAGAAAGCCTCCAACATTCAAAAGATATATAAGGATGGAAGACAATTTGAAAGACTGTCGCCGAATATGACCGACCTTCAAGAAGCATAGAATATGCTTCTTTTTTTGAGGAAACCGTGCTATTATCATTAAGGTTTGTAAGGAACAGAAGATTTTTGTCTTTCCGTACATTTTTTTGGTATAGTGTTAGAAATAAGGAGTGGGTAAGTTGGTTTTCACTGAATTTTTCCAGCAGTTTCCCGTAAAGGTTTTAACGGTAGGGCTGCTGATTGTACTTATCGTTTATTTTATTCGCAAATTCATTAAGCTTTTCTTTGATAAAACGAGCTTTTTAGATGAAAAAAGAGAAGAGACGCTCATGCACTTTTCTAATCAGGTCACAAGAGTATTGGGGCTGGCTTTTTTCTTTATTTATGTGCTTAGCCATTTCTTTGACTTCGGAAAGATTCTCACTAGTTCGGTAGTGTTAGCCAGTGCCCTGGCAATAATCCTCCAGCATATCATCCGTGATTATATAATGGGACTGACTTACTTGTTTGAACGCCAGATCCACCACGGAGATTATGTTATTCTCAACGGAAACCGTCAAGGGAAAATAGAAGAAATTACGATGCGCTACTTAAAGATTCGTCAATATGACGGCTACCTCTATACCGTCTCATATAGCAATATCACGGAACTTCAGAACGGAACCCGAGGAAGACGCCGGGTAAATGAAAGTCTTATTCTCAACTATAGGCAAAACCCGGACGATGCCTTCAAAGTAATGGAGCAAGTAGCACAAATATGTAACAACAAATATGGTCAATATTTGTTGAAAGATGTGGATGGAATTCCTATAGAGAGCTTTCAATTCAATCAAATTACTGAACTGAACGTAGGTTTTAAAGGTCACCAATATTCATTATCAGGCCTTGTGAAGGAAGCTGATTTTGTAGAAGCGAGCCAAAAGGTGCGATATGAACTCGCAATGGCTGCCTACAAAAATGACCTTATGATGGCTGAAAGCTTCGAGACAAGCCATTAAAAATAAAACTCGTACCTTGTTTATATACAAGCTTTTATATTTAAGATACAAACACCCTTTTGATTTTTCAAAAGGGTGTTTTTTATTTTTAAAAATATCTATTAAGTACTTCTCCAGTACAGATTAATTATCTGAAAAAGAACAAATTAATTAGTACATCTAAACTATTCTTCTAGTGACATGGTAAAATTAAACATGGAACGTAAAAAGGTAAAGGGGGATTAACTATGGCGCAAAAATCTAATTATACAAAAATCAACTCCGAAATGTGGGATGAATGGGCTTCAGCTGGAGGAGAATGGTCATTAGCTATTAATCATCAAGATTTTGCAGATGCAACTCAAGGTAATTTTGATATCTACTTGACACCTTGTAAGCCTGTTCCGCATAACTGGTTTATTCCATTTAAAAAAGCAAAAATATTGGGACTTGCTAGCGGAGGAGGACAGCAGTGCCCAGTCTTTGCAGCGCAACATGCGGAAGTTACGGTTTTTGACTACTCTGATAAGCAATTAGAATTAGAAAAAATGGTGTCCACTAGAGAAGGCTATTCTATTGACTTAATTAAAGGGGATATGAGTAAGACATTTCCATTTGAAGATGAGACGTTCGATATGATTTTTAACCCTGTATCAAACTGCTATATTCAAGATGTTGAACACGTTTGGCAAGAATGTTTTAGAGTTCTAAAAAAAGGTGGCGTTCTGCTATCTGGCTTTGCAAATCCTGCTCTTTATTTATTTGGAGAAGATGAGAATGCATTACAAGTGGTTAATAAATTACCTTATGATGGAACTAAAAACACCGTAGAAAATGATGAAGAACTTATAAAAAATGGCGGTGTACAGTTTAGCCATTCATTAGAAACTCAAATTGGCGGACAGCTAAAAGCTGGATTCACCTTACAAGATCTTTATGAAGATCATCACCACAAGGGAGAAATCACTGAATATATGCCTTGTTATATTGCGACTAAATCTATTAAATAATAGTTGACTATCATATTGAATGAGCTACCTCAACTTTTTCCAATTAGGCGATACCGTAGATTATGATGGTATTACGTATGGAGTCTGGATATTTGAAGAAGGAACATTTATTAATGAAGGTGACGGAGGTTATGATAACTGGGCCTTTAGAGGCTGGTTTGAACGCACAGGAGATGACGAAAAAACAGTCAATTTTCATAGACCTTAATTAAAAATAGAGATGAAGATAATACATGATTCCCATCAGGGAAGATCGTATAGAGCCTTTACCGTCATGGTAAAGGCTCTTCTCAATATTTGAAAGCCTGAGACCGGATGTTTATAAGCATGCAGAATAGAAATTTGTATATCATCTACAGCTTAGCTTAAAAAGAGAAAAACTCCTGTTGCGTCTGAACAGGAGTTTTTCTCTTTGCATTAACAGAAGCCTGATCTCATTCTTTCTTCTCTTTTAGTGAGCAGGAAACTTATACTAATTCAACCTTAGTTTTTACTTTTGGTTTGTAAATATTCTTTTTGAAACATACACATTCTTATAGCGTTATGATAGCTTCCATCGACAAAAAATTCATCTTTTAACTCACCTTCAATAGAAAAACCGACCTTCTTATAGATATGAATTGCTTTTTCGTTTTCCTTGTCTACAATTAAGTAAAGTTTATGCATATTCAATACCGAAAAGGCATAATTCATTGCTAGATTTGTGGCAACCATGGCGTAACCATGACCTTGATATGTAGGGTCAATGATAATTTGAAACTCTGCTCTACGATGAATATAATCAATTTCGACCAATTCCACTAATCCAAGCATATCCCCGTCCTTTTCTAGTATGAACCGACGCTCACCTTGATCGTGAATATGTTTATCATATAAGTCCTGTAGCTCTACAAAAGCTTCATAAGGCTCTTCAAACCAATAAGACATAATATTTGCATCATTATTGAGTTCATGGACAAATTTTAAATCTTCTCTTTCCAAAGGACGTAACTTAAGTTCCTTATTCATTTCTCAAACCTCCATATTCTAGCACTACTTTAGCACTTTCCGTTTTAAATGTAAAAGTTGCTGTAGTTTAAAAAAATAACAAGACATAGTGCGATGTTTTACATACTTATTAAAAGAGCCATAGTATAATTTAAACATCTTGTAAGTGAAACTCATTAACTTTAAGGAGTATCTTATGAAAAAAGCAGTTGGTATTTTTCTTATTTTACTGTGTTGTATAAACCAAAGGGTTGAGGCAGCTAATCAGCCTTCAGTAGAACCTATACATCATGAGATCTACGTTTCTCCTACAGGGGACGACAAAAACTTAGGTACTAAAAGCAAACCTTTTAGAACATTAAGGAAGGCAAGTGAAGCAGCTCAACCCGGAACTACGGTTTACATCAGAGGTGGTATTTATTACGAATAATTAATTATTAGCCGTTCAGGTACTAAACAAGAGCCTATTATTTTCATGAACTATAAAAGTGAAAAGCCCCCTTATTAGTGGAGAAAAAATAAAGCAGTCTACACAAATAGACTGCTTCTTGATTAATTATTTACCTGTTTCGGCAAAACGCTGAATACGCTCACCAATTTCATCACGGACACGTTGAAAGAACGCCCATTTCTCTTCATCTGTTCCTTCTGCTTTTGCAGGATCATCAAATCCCCAGTGTTCACGCTTCACATGAGGAGGTGTTACGGGGCAATGATCAGCTGCATGGCCACATAATGTAACCACTAAATCCGCATTATTTAAAATTTCAGAATCAATAATATCAGATGTTTGGTTTGAAATATCAACACCAGCTTCTTTCATTGCTTTTACAGCGTTAGGATTTAATCCATGAGCTTCTAATCCTGCACTGCGTACATCCCATTCATTGTTATTTAGATATTTTTTTGCCCATCCTTCAGCCATTTGGCTACGGCAAGAGTTACCTGTACATAAGAAATAAAGTGTTTTTTTAGACATGTGTAAAATCTCCTTTATGATGTGTTAAGAAATAATTGATAACCAAATATATAAACCAACAAGTGTAATAAACAATGTTGGGATGGTTAAGATAATACCTGTTTTAAAATAAGTTCCCCAAGAAATCTTAACTCCTTTTGTCGAGAGAACATGAAGCCATAAGAGCGTCGCTAGAGAGCCAATAGGTGTAATCTTTGGTCCTAGATCCGAACCAATGACATTTGCATAAATCAGAGCTTCTTTAATCGTACCTGTTGCAGAAGTTGCATCAATGGCCAAAGCATCAATCATCACGGTTGGCATGTTGTTCATAATCGATGAGAGAATGGCTGCAATAAATCCCATACCAATGGTTGCTGCAAATAATCCTTGATCAGCGGTTGTTTGAATAAGGCTTGCTAGTACTTCAGTTAGCCCCACATTGCGTAATCCATACACAACAACATACATACCAATGGAAAAGAAAACAATTGCCCATGGAGCTCCTGCTAACACTTTTTTTGTGTGAACAGCTGGGCTTTTTCTTGCTATTCCTAAGAATAAAATGGCAATAATACCTGCGATAATAGAAACTGGAACATTGAAGAACTCACCAATGAAGTAACCAAGAACTAAAATAAATAAAACGATTCCTGATAAACGGAACATTTTCATGTCTTTAATGGCCTCAACCGGTTTCTGTAAATCATCTAGATTGTATTTCTTCGGGATGCTTTTACGAAAATACAAATACAAGACAGTAATACTTGCCAAAAGTGAAAATAAATCTGGCACAATCATGCGTGAGGCAAATTCAGAAAAACGAATACCAAAGAAATCAGCTGATACAATGTTGACCAAGTTACTTACTACAAGAGGTAACGATGTTGTATCCGCAATGAATCCACTGGCGATAATAAAAGGAAAGACCATTTTATCTTCAAATTTGAGTGCCCGCACCATAGCAAGTACGATAGGTGTTAAAATTAAGGCTGCCCCATCATTAGCGAATAATGCGGCTACTACAGCTCCTAGGAGGGATACATATACAAACATGCGAACGCCATTACCTCCTGCAGCTCGTGCCATATGTAACGCTGCCCACTCAAAAAATCCAATTTCATCTAAAATTAAAGAAATAATAATAACTGCAATAAACGTTAACGTTGCGTTCCATACAATTTGAGTTACATCCAGCACGTCATGGAAATCAACCACACCTGCTAAAAGAGCTATTACTGCGCCTCCACACGCTGACCAACCAATAGACAAGTTCTTTGGCTGCCAAATGACAAAAATCAATGTCACTAAGAAGATGAGGGAGGCTACTATAACTGATACCACTTTACAAACCTCCTACTATTAGCAACAACTAATGCGTAATCCTTGCTTTTCTAGTTCTTTTAATCGTCCATCTTCGCTTGGTAAAGATTCAAGTATATTAAGGACAAACTGATAATAGCCGTTTTCTTTATTTAATGAATAGAAAATCCAATGTCCTTGTCGTCTTTCCTTTACAAGTTCGATATCTCTTAATTTACGCAAGTGTTGGCTAATAGCCGGTTGACTTGCTTTATAAATTTCAACTAGCTCACAAACACAGCACTCGTTATTTTGGAGCAGTTTCATCATAGATAATCTTGTCTTATCGCCAAGCAGCTTCAGTATCTGTGCTGCTTTCTCCATTTCTATTTGTACTTTTACATCCAATCCAACTCACCTCCTTATTTCCAAATATAATTATATAAGTATTTTATTATACATTCAACAAAAATATACACTACTATTAAACAAAAAAATTTGATTAATGTCTTGATTTATCTAAATTTTCCAGATATGATGAATACATCAAAAAAAATTGATTTATAAAAGTGAGGGGAAAAGCAGTGAGAGTCAACAACTCTGGAAACTTATCGGTTACGTACTTTCGAGCCTATTTTCATTTAGTTATGAACACTCAAGGGATGAACTATAAGGAAGCACAAAGTCTAATCTTTCAGCGTTTTTTTCATCAAGATCCTACGTTAAGAGGGGAAACTACATACAGTAACTTTAAAAAAGCTGCCGAGAGCTTCGAACTTTAAATCAAAAAAAATTGATGAAGGAGAATGACAATGGAAACAGTCAAGGAAGGAAAGCACCCATTTAAACAGTACGAACAAAAATTTAAAGCTCTTGCTGATCAAAAGAGATTAGAAATTATGTATGAGCTCTGCCAGCGAGGACAGACATGCGTATGTGATTTAACTGAATTCTTTGGGATGTCTCAATCTAAACTTTCCTACCACTTAAAGATTTTATTAGAAGCAAACCTCATCACAAAAGAAACAAAAGGGACATGGAGTTATTATGATTTAAATGATAAAGAGGTGAACCACCTCTTATCAGAAGAACTATGCTGCTTGTTTAGAAAAGATACAAGTAAAAGCGGCCCATGCTCTTAATTTACTACATTCCAAATAATATTATTTAGCATGCGAAGGAGGAAGTGTAAATGAAATATGTTCATGTAGGAATTAATGTAACGAATCTAGAGGCGTCCATTAAGTTTTATCAAAAGGTATTTGGCGTTCAACCTGTGAAAACGAAAATAGATTATGCTAAATTCTTGTTAGATGAACCCGGATTAAATTTCACCTTGAACGTACGTGACGATGTAAAAGGTAATCAAGTGAATCATTTCGGCTTCCAAGTAGAAACTCCTGAGGAGATTCATTCTCATAAATCACGACTAGAAAAAGAGGGGTTCTTTGCTCGTGAAGAAATAGATACGACCTGCTGCTATGCTGTGCAAGATAAGTTTTGGGTAACAGATCCTGACGGGAACGAGTGGGAGTTTTTTTATACGAAATCTGATAGTGAGGTTCATAAGACTGAGGATAGCGTTGGAGTGAATGAAAAGTCACCTGCAAGCAACTCATGTTGCTGATGCTTAAATGACAAAAAAGACAGGAAGAAGTAGACTCTTTCTGTCTTTTTTATTTAGCATAAAATCGATTATGTTTAGCGGAGTTTTCTTGCTAAGACAGCTAACTGTAAACAAGAAAATTTCGTGATGCACGTCCTTTAACTCGACTAAGCAGTTATTTTGTTTCTGTATGAGAAACATTCCAAGGGTCAACAAACATCATTCTTGCTTCTTTAATTGAATCTCTCTTACCTTTTGACGAAGATGATCTGGCCACCACGCTCCACAATCATCGGATACAATGCAAGCAGCGCATGTTTTGAAATCATAAACCATCATCTCCTTGATTGGGGGAGAGTAGAGATGAAGAGTGACCAGACCCCTGCCTTCCGCACTCTTCATCTTGTGCACACCTTTCTTGGGTGCAAAAAAAAGCTTTCCTTTTCCCTGATGCTGAGAAAACAGCTCTTCTGGCATTTGGTTTTCTTTAACTTCGTAAACCGTATTTATAGTTGTACCATTTACTACTTGAATCCATCCATGCGAATGACCGTGATCGTGAGGAGCACACTCTATTTCTGACCAATTCATAACAAGTAATTCTACTTCGTCATTTTGGTAGAGAAGCTTTCTATAGTATGGCTTGTCTTTTGCCGACTGCAATAGTGGTTTTAAATCATTAAAGTTTATATCTAAAGCCAAAAGAGCCTCTCTCAGTTCCAATTTGGTAGGGGAGTCCAAGTTATCTAAAATATGCTTTACCTGTTCAATTAAGCTCATACACGCATTACCTCCTTATGAGCAGCACAAATTTTTGGGTTTTCTGCATAGCTACAATTTTTTGTTTCTCCACGGCAAGTACCTTAAAAAAGTTAGTAGTCTTCCATTGGCTACAATTACTCCCACTATAATTATGACTCCTCCTAATATACTGACGGGAATAATCTTTTCCCGTAACAGTAAAACAGCTGTTATCAATGTCGCTACTGGTTCTAAATAAAGGAACACAGATACCTGGGACGCCTCTAAAACCTCTAATGCCTTTGCCCAGTACCAATAGGCAACACCTGAAACGAATACACCGAGAAATAATAAATGAGCCCACTCCACGCTCGTTAAAAAAGGCATGATCTCCCATCCTTTATTTCTTACGAGAAAAGGAGTTGTTAGAGTAAATCCTATTAAACACATATAAAACGTAACAACAAGAGAGGGAAGTTGGATATCCAGCTTTTTTAATAGGACAGAATAGATTGCCCAGTTTAATGTACTTAAAATCATTAACAGGTAACCGATATTAACCGGAAGCTGAAGTGAATGCTGATTGCTAGAAGTGGTCACCAGTAGAACGCCAATAATAGCTACAATAATCCCTGATGCTTTTAATAACGTCATCTTTTCATGCAAAAAAAATACGGAGAGAATGACCGTAAATACAGGAGAAAACGAAATAATCCACCCTGCTGCAGAAGCATTTATTGTGAGAAGTGCTGTTGCCTGAATAACTTGATGAATGAATACTCCAAGGATACCTAACACAATCAAATGAGGAATATACTTAAGCGGAATGTTTAATGGATATCTCTTTAGCACTAATAATACCAATAAAAAAAGTGCCCCAATTCCAAAACGAAGAACAAGGAGTGTGTATGGATCTAGTTTATCTAAAACAGCTTTGGTAGAGACAAAGGAAATTCCCCAAAAACTAATAGACATTATTGCATAGAACGAGGCAGCAAATTTAACCTTTGACGCAATCATAGGATCAATTTTCCTTTCAACAATAAAGGTATCTTTTATTAACTAACATATGCCTTTTCGAAAGGAAAATGAAAAAAATCATGCCATTCTAAAAAAAATAGTAGAAACTTTAGTATTTGTATCGTTATCACTATTTCTTAATCTTCATTAAAATAGCTATAGATGTTATGTATAGAAAACTAAATTTGGGAGTTTATAGCCATGTATAGGCTAAATTCTAAAGAGTCTGTTACCAAAAATAAAAATGCCAACTCTCCTTAATTATTGAGACTCTTTTATTCCTTCTTCCTGCTTGCTTATATAAGCATTGCCCCATTTCTCTAAAGATTTAAGTATTGGGATAAAACTTTCTCCAAGCTCTGTTAAATAATATAAAACTCTTTTAGGGTTATCATTTGTTTCTTCTCTTTCTATTAATCCGTCTTTTTCCATATCGCGAAGCTGGAGTGTAAGGATGCGCTGAGTAATACCCGGTATTTCACGGCGCATTGCATTATAATACATAGGTGACTTTGATAACAAAGACAAAATAATGCCTTTCCATTTACCGCCCATAATATGCATCGCTAATTCAATTGGACAGGCTTGCTTTACAGTTAACGTACAAGGGCCGTATTGATCACTTTTAAACTCTGACATTTCCTCACCTCAATGGGGAGTAACAAATTTGTGCCTTCTTGTTACTCCTATTTTTTCTGATTACACTTATGATATCAAATAAATCAGAAGAAGGTGTATGAATTGGAATTTGTTCAAATCTCTGAACATATTTATAGACTCACTTATGAAACCGTCGTTGGTATCCGAGTTAAGATCAATACATGGTACATAGTGGATGGTGAGGATGTTTATCTCATCGATACCGGAATGGAAGACTATGCATATGCGCAGTTGAATGCAGCAAAATCTTTAGGTATTCCCAAAAGTATCTTGCTGACACATGGCCATTTGGATCACATTAATGGTGCCAAGTATTTAAAAGATCATTTAAATATTCCTATTTACGCACACGAAATTGAAACGCCTTTTATCAATGGCGAAAAACCGTATCCAAACAAGGCAGAAAAAGAAACAACAGGCGTAGAACATCAAGTTGAAGGTTTAAGTGACAATATCATTAAAACGTTACCCGTAGACGTATATCTAACACCCGGCCATACCCCAGGACATGTCATATACCATCATAAAGATGACAATGTGCTGCTAACTGGAGACTTATTCTTTTCTAATACCGAATCCTTACATCCACCGATTCGAAAGTTCACAGTTGATATGGATGAAAATATTAATAGCGGGCGAATTATAGATAAAATTAAACCCTCTATTATTTCTTCTTCACATGGCGAAGATGTCAAATACAGCAATGATTTATATTCTATTTATAAATTTATCTATGAATGAGAGGGAAAAACATGAAAATACAATTATTTCAAATGGAGATTATTGAAGGAGAAGTTAAGCAAAACGAAAACCGTATTGTATCCTTATTTGCAGAAAAGCTGGATATAGATACGGAAATTGTTGTAATACCTGAAATGTGGAATACGGGTTATGATTTAGAAAATGTAGCAGAAAAAGCAGACATTGATTTAAAGAGGGCTTTTCCATTTATCCAAAGTTTAGCAACTAAGTATCAGGTGAATATCATTGCAGGTTCAGTTTCGAATAAAAGGAATGGAAATATTTATAATACAGCCTTTGCAGTATCAAAAACGGGCGAACTGCTCTATCAAAAAGATAAGATACATCTCGTGCCGATGTTAGATGAACATCATTATTTAACGGGTGGAGATAAAGTTCCAGAAGTATTTGAGATTAACAGTATCAAAGCTAGTCAAATTATATGTTACGATTTACGTTTTCCAGAAATCACACGTTTTCCGGCTTCTCAAGGTGCAAAAATTGTATTCTACGTTGCACAATGGACTACTAAAAATATAGACCATTGGAAAACACTATTGAAAGCACGAGCTATAGAAAATGGTGTATACGTCATTGCATGTAACAGCGTGGGGAATGTGAATTATAAAAATCATGTCGGCAACACATACGCTGGACATTCAATGGTCATCGATCCAAATGGAAACATTATAGAAGAGGGGAGAGACAAAGAAGAAATCATAACAGCAGAAATCCATATACAGAAAGTTACAGAACAACAAAAAAACATCCCAATATTTGAAGGCCTGAGACCCAATGTTTATAAGCATGCGGAATAGATATTTATATATTATTTATAGCGTAAAGGCCAGCACATGACTGTGTCTCATTGCTTTTCCATACTGAAAAGCACCCTTTTTCAGAATACTAGTATCAGTATGGAAAAGTTATATGTTTCTTACGTCAGGAATGAAAACTTTACATCTTTTCTTGATAATATTTCCGATAGACGTTAGGAGTTATGTTTTCATATTTTTTAAATGTCTTGATGTAATATCCAGGGTCATTAAAACCTAATTCATCGCTAATCTGTGCAATAGACAAATCCGTTTTTTCTAATAATTGCTTGGACCACTCTATTTTTTTGAGCGAAATAAAAACAGAAAAATTCATACCCGTTTCTTTGGTAAATACACGGCTGAAATAACCTGTGCTAATGTGACATAAATCAGCCATCTTTTGCTGAGATATTTTTTCTCTTTTATGTTTATAAATGTAGTCAAAGGCTGGCTGTAATACTTTGTTTTTACAAACTAAGTGATCGTTAATAGACGTTTTTACATAAGCATTAGTAACTGTGTTGGCTAATTCCTTTTTTATATTTTGAATATTATCTAGAGAATAACCGTAAGAAATATCTTCAGTAGAAACGTCTTCTTTTACTGGAGCCATCTTTTCATATACTTCTAAAATCAAATTTTTATTCATAGCTTCCTCTACAATGTAGTTACAAAGCCTATATAACATTTGAGCAGCTTCGTTAATTTCTGTATAGGATAGAGTAGGAATAGAATCATATAGATGCTGTATTTCTTCATTATTATTTAACTTCTGTTCAAATCCCTTTGATGGAACAGTAAGCATTTGTTCTAATTGAGGATGTTTGTCACCATCCTCAATTTTTACTTCTCCCGCCATGATAGCGCCTACATATTTATCATCAATTATAATGGGAATGGCAATATCGACAATATTCCAGTGGCATAAATAGATATAAGGAGCATTGGTTCTAACTGCCTCTAATCCTCCCCGCGCATCGCACTTTTCACAAAGTTTTGCCGTATCAGGATTTTTACGCATAGTCTCACAAAATGGACGTACACCACTGTGTTGAGAAATGGGCACTCCTTTATAGTTAACCGTAACAATCGCTAATTTTGTAACAAGCGCAAGCGAATCTTGAAGGTTTCGCCATTTCTTTAAATCTAGTATTTTATCTAAATTCATGTAAGTAGTTTTCAATGATGTTTTATCTCCCTTGCTTCTACTTCCCGTGTGGTAGTTTGGATTACCTAATTGAAAATACCTTTATTTTATTCCTGAGTTTGTAAAATAAAAGAGTGTTCAGCGATAAAGGTAACCTCTTTTCAACGTGAACTTAGTAGTATTTTCACCTGAAATAATGTCATAATAATACCATATTAAATGAAGAGAGCAAAAAAATACGATAAAAAGTTGTAAAAACTCGTCATTTAAGACTAATGTAATCTTACACAAAAGATAGTAAAATTTCGATTGTAAGGGATTACAAAGTTAATTAGGAGGTTTTATTTATGAGAAAAGCATTTATTAGTCCTTCAAAATACATTCAAGGTGAAGATGAAATTTTAAATTTAGGTTATTTTGTGAAAACATTTGGTACCTCTGCACTTTTAATAGCACATCCTGAAGATATTAAACGTGTACAAGACAAATTAGATGCAACAGCAGAAAAATATGGTATTACATTTTTTGAAGGCGGATTCAATGGCGAATGCTCAAGACCAGAAATTTCTAGATTGCAGGAAATAGCAAAAGAAAACAACTGTGATTGTACGATTGGTTTAGGTGGCGGTAAGGCAATTGATACGGCAAAATGTGTAGCAGAGGGAGAGGGATTAATTATCGTCCCAACAATTGCTGCTACGGATGCACCTACAAGTCATTCCGCAGTTATCTATACACCAGAGGGTGCTTTTGATGATTACGCATACTTTAAGCAAAGCCCAAGTGTTGTATTAATTGATACAACAGTCATCGCTAATGCACCTACTAGATTCTTAGTATCTGGTATGGGGGATGCGTTATCTACTTATTTCGAAGCAAGAGCAACAGCACGTTCTTTCTCTAATGTAAATGCTGGATTACCTTGTGGAGTGCGTGAGGACTTATGTGCACCAGCAAAAGGTACAAATGCAGCGTTAGTTTTAGCAGAACATTGTTACAACACTCTATTAGAGGACGGGGTTAAAGCAAAAGCTGCAAGCGATCATAATGTTGTTACTCCAGCCTTAGAAAACATTATTGAAGCCAATATCTTATTATCAGGATTAGGGTTTGAAAGTGGTGGATTAGCTGGAGCACATGCCATTCATGATGGGCTTACTCTTTTAGAAAGTGCGCATCACTACTTCCACGGTGAAAAAGTAGCTTTTGGTACATTAGCACAATTGGTATTGGAAAATGCGCCAACTGAGGAA
Source organism: Priestia sp. USM5 (assembly GCF_058323215.1). Lineage (NCBI taxonomy): Bacteria > Bacillati > Bacillota > Bacilli > Caryophanales > Bacillaceae > Priestia > Priestia sp. USM5. Next base: position 2,902,820 of record NZ_JBSGKN010000001.1, on the reverse strand, counting down.
ATAGAAGAAGTGTTAGATTTCTGTTTAGCAGTAGGACTCCCAGTTTGTCTTGCTGATATTGGAGTAGAACAAATTACACAAGAAGAGTTAATGGAAGTAGCTAACAAAGCTTGTATTCCAGAGGAATCTATTTATTCTATGCCATTCCCTGTTACTCCAGAGTCAGTAGCTGCAGCTATTCTTGCAGCAGATCAAATTGGAAATCATTGTAAGAAGAGGTTAATATAAGATGAAAAAAATTATTAATAAACCAGAAAATGTCGTACTTGAGATGTGTAAAGGAATGGTTCTAGCACATCCGGAACTGAATTTAATTGAAAAATATAAAGTCATTAAAAAAGAGCAAATTAATAAAAATAAAGTAAGCATAATTAGCGGGGGCGGCAGTGGACATGAACCTGCTCATGCTGGGTATGTTGGGAAGGGTATGTTAGATGCAGCAGTTTGTGGAGATGTATTTGCCTCACCTTCTCAAATACAGATTTATCAAGCCATTAAAGAAACAGCTAGCGATAAGGGAACTCTACTCGTGATTAAGAACTACAGTGGTGACATGATGAATTTCAAGAATGCTGCTTATCTAGCAGAAGAAGATGGAATTCAAGTGGATTATGTAAAAGTAGATGATGATATTGCTGTACAGGACAGCTTATATACAGTTGGAAGACGTGGAGTGGCTGGTACTGTTCTTGTCCATAAAATAGCAGGTGCTGCAGCAGAACGCGGATATGATCTACCAAAAGTGAAAGAGGCAGCAGAAAGCGCTATTGCAAATGTTAAAAGCATTGGTATTGGATTAACTTCTTGTACAGTTCCCGCTAAAGGAACTCCTACTTTTGAGATTGCAGAAGATGAGATGGAATTTGGCGTTGGCATTCATGGAGAACCTGGTATCCGTCGTGAAAAAATTATTTCAGCAGACGAACTTGCAGAGCGTATGGTAACGGCATTATTAAAAGAAATAGGGATAGAAGACGGAAAAGGAGAAGTGGCTGTCCTAATTAATGGATTTGGAAGCACACCTCTTCAAGAACTGTATTTATTAAATCATTCTGTCATTCGTGAATTGTCACGTAGAAAAGTAACGATTGCAAGAACGTTTGTCGGAAACTATATGACAGCCATTGATATGACCGGTGCTTCTATTTCGATTATGAAATTAGATGAAAACTTAAAGAGTCTCCTATCTGAAGAGTGCGATACTCCTGCGTTAAAAATCAAAGGTGAAGTACCAGCTGTCACTTATGATGAAATCATCGGTAGCGTAGAGGCCCCGAAAGTGTCTTATGAGGTGCAAACCAACAAAGAATATTCCGTAGTAACGGAAAATCGATTGACGTTGAATAATATTATTTTTATGGTAGACCAAATGAGTGAATGTATTATTAGAAATGAAATACCGTTTTGTGAATTAGATTCCCATGCTGGTGACGGAGACTTTGGTATGAGTGTTGCTAAAGGATTCAAACAATTGAAAGCTGAATGGCACGAAATTCTAGAAAATAAATCAAATGATATTGGCAACTTTCTAGAGGCATGTTCCATTGTTATCATGGAGCACTGTGGCGGGGCATCAGGGCCTATTTGGGGATCAGCATTTCGTGCGGCTGGAAAGAACACTGAATCTAAAACCGAACTGACTTTAACAGAATTTGCTGAAATGATCCAAGCGTCTGTAAAAGGAATTCAAGCAACAGGAGAACGTTCTTTTGGACGTGGAGCTGTTGTGGGAGATAAAACTTTAATTGATGCCTTAGTACCTTATGCAGATACGTTAACGTCAAGTGCTGCTGAAGGTGAAAGCTTGAAACATGCGCTTGTTAAAGCAGCGGAAGCTGCTGTTGAAGGAGCAAAATCAACTGAACAGATTGTTGCACGTATGGGTCGTGCTGGTACGGTTGGAGAAAGAAGCCTTGGTTATCCGGACGCAGGTGCACATGGCTTAGGTGTAATTTTTACTGAAGTAGCTCAAGTAATGCAAGAAAAACAGTAAAATTTGGTATTATCTCCTCTAAGTATAGTGTAAAGAAATTACTCTTTGAGAGTGAGGGTTACACTATATTTAGTGGGGATTTTTTATGGTTCACTAAGGACGAGCTTCAACTTACTTAAACTAGAAAATGATAGTTTTCTTATCTCAAAAAAAAGCCCGTAAAAGTATACTGTTGCTGACTATCTATATCAGGCAACCTTAATCTTAAATTAAAACATGTTAGCGATATTCAAAAGCATACTAACCGTCTAGAAAAAGAGTGGGAAAGATATAAAAAGAGCAAAGGCTTCTTCATTTATAAGAAGCCTTTGCTCTTTTTATATTGTTAGCTATTAGTAAGTACTAGTTAGAGAAAAACAATTCCAAGTATAAATAAACATATGGTAATAATGTTTATAACATTTTTAGCTTTGTCATCTTCTTTTATTGAAGTTACAAGTTCAAATATTATGACAAGAGTAAGTATAGACAAAGCTATTTGTAGATGTAAGTTAAATGCATATACAGATATTACAATTAGAGCATATATAATACCTAAAATTATATTTTTGTTATTCTTAGTTTTTTCATAATTACTCATTTAAAAACTCCTTATTTAAAAGTATTAGCTGTTCTTTGTTTTTTAAGGGAAGGTGTCAGTAACTAGGAGTAGGGTAAGGAAGATAATAGAAAAGGAAAAGCTATGTATAATATGATTTATATTTTCTTTGTCTGCTTTCTCTCAAGTGGATAATTTTACAAAAGTTTAAAAAATGAATACCTCCTATAATTGCTGTAACTAGCGTGTTTAATAATATCAAATACTTCTTTCTAAGAATTGTAGCAAAAATAAAAAGCTCCCCCAGCACCATTTATTTTAGAAAAACTTGATAAGCAATTTTATTTTTTAATACCCTTTCATCCTTGTTGGGTGAGTACACTGAAAGATGGGGTAGTCCTCATATCATATTCTATAAAAAGTGTACTAAATATGACTGCCTATAGTTCTGAAACAGTACGTTTTCATAAAGATATTCTATCTAGCTCAACTGTATATTAAAATAAACGTACTAGCTTAATTTATTGCTTGTTGATATGTTGTTAGATATGTATCTGTTTAGAGAAAAATAAAATAACTTACTGATAGTCCTTATGTAGAGCAGAACAAGCAGATTCTTAATTATTAAGAGCCTGCTTGTTTTACTTTACACGTAGCAGTAGATTCTTTATTTACGCTTTTATTGGCAAACAGAGCCCGGCACTGTTCGTCATTAGCAATGGGTCAGAAAAGTGCGTCTGTCTTTTTTCATTCTTAATTAATTACCTGTGGGCTAACGTCTAAATACGCATTAATGCGCCATTAGGCTTTGGTAAATCTTGATCCGTTATCAAATTCATTTTGCAAAAATGTTCAAAAAATTGCTGTGCCTGCTCTCGTTCGTTTGAGTCACTTTTCAATGAAACTATATCAAGCAAAATTTGAGCCATCCATGAATTATCAAAATAACGGTATTTACCTGTATTCCACACCATTTTTTGGGAGTTCTTTTCGTTTATATAATATTTCCAGAAAAGCATCTGATTGGATTCTTGTTCTGTAAGTTGGAGTCTGTACGTTGAATGAGCAGGAATATATCCATCTTCGCAAAGCTTACCGATAAAATTTTCATTGACCATATAGACACCTAAGATGCGTCTGTCTTTTTCAGGCATACTGGAATCTATTGCTGTTAACAAGACAGCGCTATTTTGATGTAGGCGGGTGGGTTTTGTTAGCTTCCCCTTGTAATTACCACTTTTTATTACGCCTGAAAAAACCGTCCACTCTGAAAAAGAACTATTCTGTTCTTCTGTGTCGCACCAAAAAACCATTTGTGATTCGGGATGAAGTTTATGGTTTTTCATAAGTTTTTCATGTCCCCAGCGAAGTTCCTGATTTTTTCGCTGTAATTTTTTTTCTTCTTCCTTCTTCCATTCTTCCTCTTTTCGTTCCGTTTCCTTTTCTTCTAAAATTTTTTCCAGGGAATGAGCAACACTTTTATCATGCAGTTTTAGGTGCTTTCCAAATACATCGGGGAAAACAAATTTTTTGTTTTCTGATGCGAAATTTATTTCAATGCTAGAATCATTATATTTAACTATAGTACCTGTTCCAAAATGCTTGTGTGTAACTTTCTTATCGATTAGATTCATCATTCTAGGCCTCCTTGTAGAATAAAAACGCGGTTACTACTTAGATAGTAAATTAATAATTTTATTCAACTAACTTACCTTTTGAGTTAACACAATTATTTTAATTTTATTTAAAAAAGAAAAAGCAACCTCAGTCTTTAATGGCATTCGAGTGAGGTTGCTTTTTGAGATAACTCTATAACTTTAGATAAATGATAACATATTTATACGATAACGACTATCTTTTCCATGACGAGCACATGTATAAAAGGGGAGCTTTTTATACATCATATCTTCAATCACCTGAAAGAAAATAGTTGTTATATCAACAATCTATAAAACGTTTTATGGTAACTGTTTAAATATAGTTCAAACAGCAAAAGAACTACTGTATATTTCAGTAGTCCTATCAGTTCTATAAAGGAAAGCTAAATATAATTTGATAAATTCTATTCAGGAGTCCCAATTAGTTCTGTTATCGCATCATAACTCATATTATCATTCATTAATCGTTGAAAATTATTATCACAAAGGATATCTTCAGTAATTCTTTGTAATAATGTAGCAGTTGCTCTAAAAGGGGCGGATCCAGTACTTAATCTTTCAATACCAACTTGCGATAATGTATTAATAGAAGGCAAGTTTGGCCCAGACAAAAGATTAATGGGACACGATAGTTCTTGTCGAACTTTTTTAATGGATTCCATGTCATATAGTCCAGGAATAAAAATACAATCTGCTCCAGCCTTTTGATATGCTTTTCCCCTATTGATGGCTTCTTGAAGTCTTAGATCCGGATTTCCTGTATTTAACCAGTACAAATCAGTGCGCGCATTAATAAATAATGGGGATTTTAGCGATTTGGATAGTAATCTAATTTCAGATATTTTTTCTACTTGCAACGAAACATCTAAAATAGGACTATCTAAATCTCCCGTCCCATCTTCTAGGTTTATACCAATTCCTCCTGCTAAAATAATTTGTCTTGTATTATCTACCACTTCATTAGTAGACCTGCCATAGCCAGACTCTAGGTCTACACTGACAGGAATATTGACGGAATTAATAATTCTCTTAACAGCTTCTAACATTTGTTCAAAAGGGATTTTTTCACCATCATTATATCCTAAAGACATTGCTATGCCAGCACTGGTTGTTGCAATAGCTGGAAACCCATTTTTCTCAAAAATTTTAGCACTGATAACATCCCAAGCATTAGGCAATACAAAAGTATAGGGTCTTTTGTGAAGTTGTTGAAACGTCTGAAATTTAAGTAACTGCTTTTCATTATTCACAATGGTTCTTCCCCCTTTAAGTAAACAACTTTATGGCTTTGTATGAGCGTTCTTTAGAGCAGAGAAAAATAAAACAACGGGAGATTAATCAGAAACTTAATCCCATATTATAGGACGTTTAACTTTTGCAGTTCTTAAATAATCTAAAAGTTGTCCTGTATGTACTGATTCATGATAAGCCACTCGTAACAACATGTCCCCTAACTCTCGAATATATCCCATCTCCGATCGGTCTATCTTTATCTCTGTTAGCTGCTTTTCATTAAGGAGGCCTAAAAACTCTATAAATTTTTCCCTATATGGTTGAGCAAACTTTAATGCTTCTTCAACAGAACTAAATGTTACTGCCTTATAAGGATTATGCTCCTCTGTTAGAGAAAGGTTAAGTGGTTTTTCTAACATTTGATGATAGAGGTATTCTCCTTCAAGAACATGATGTATCATCTCCCTACATGACATTGCTTCTGGATCAGGGCGCCAGTCTAACCTATCTTGAGGTATTGACATCCATACTTTTATACTTCGACGTCTCACTTCTTCAAAATTTAGTAAAATAAAACTCATTGCATCCATTTTCGCTCACTCCTTTAGTTTTACTACAAATATAACATATCCAAAGTCTTACAATGAAAAATATGGATGGTTTTATAAATATTATCTGTTTATTTAGATTAATCATTAATTTTTTAAGAAAGCCTGTTAATATAGATTTATTAAAAATTAGGAGGAAGTTATGAGACAAAAAATAATTAGAATTAATAAACCAAGCATATATAATTTTGATTTAATTTTAAGGTACATAAAAAACTCGCCCTCTTTTGTAATCGAGAAGGTTATTGAAAACACATATTGTAGAGCTTTTATAATAGGGGGAAGAACGTACCTAGTACTAGTTAGGGACGAAGGAATCGATAGTAAGTACTTGGAAGTTAAAGTTATTGGTGAAGAAGTTAAGAATAATCAGGTTCAACTAGTAAAGGAGAAAATTATCACAATGTTTTGTCTGGAACAAGATATAAACAAAGCTCAAAAGTCTATAGCTAATGAATCTAAGATAGGAAAATTAATAAAAATGTACGAAGGGTTTAGACCTGTTTTATTAGGAAGTGTCTACGAATCCATCATATGGGCAATCATCGGTCAACAAATTAGTGCAAAAGTTGCTCATAGGATTAAAAAGAGTTTGTTAGAAAAAACAGGAGCTAAAATAATAATTAATAACTGTGAATATTATACAGATTTATGCCCCCACAAGGTGGTGAAGTTAAATATAAACCAACTTCGTGACTTAAAGCTAAGTCAAAGGAAAGCTGAATATATTCATGAAATAACTAAAGCCATTATAGATGAAGAGCTAGACTTAAGTTGCTTATATTTATTAGATCGTGAAGGGGGTTGTAGCTATTTAATGAAACATAGAGGTATAGGAAAATGGACGGCAGAGTCAATACTAATGAGAGGTATAGGACGTCAAGACATTCTACCCGCAGGAGATTTAATTATACGTAAAGTAGTAGGAGAGATTTATGAGTATAACGAATTATTAACAGAATCACAAGTTAGAAAAATATCTACTCAATGGAAAACTGCGGAAACCTGGATTACTCATCTATGCTGGTTTTACATGCAAGAAAAAATATTATAAATGGAATATTTGTCGGTTTAAAATAAACGAAAAAAAGTATAATTTACCTGTTTTTGTTTGAATATTATAAAAATTGGATTTAATTGTTGAAAATGCCTTTTTAATGCAATATTATAAATATATCTTTTAAGAAATGGAGGTGTTAGTTATGAAGGTAAAAGTTAAGAAAACAACTAATAAAGCTGCGGTATTGAACGGTATTCCAGGCTAAAACGTTATCATTATGTGAACTACTTACTTATTGTTTAAACTTCAAGTCTGTAAATATAGGGAACTATCATATGATAGTTCCCTATTTCAATAATTAAGAGAAATGGAGTGAAATGTAGAAAATGAAACCTAAGTTCAAAGAGACAATCCCTGTATTTTTTATAAATGATGAAATCCATATTGGTGAAGAAGATGGAGTAGCAGGAGTTATTGAAGATCCCAGTGGAAGTATTAAGTATTTAATTTCTCTTATTAACGGAAAAAATTCTATAGAAGAAATAATACATTTAGTCCAAGAAAAGTATCCAAACATAAAAGAAAATGAGGTATTGGAAGGGATAAAGGCATTAGATACAGAGAAATATTTAGAAGATAATTCTTTGAATCCTCAATCTATAGGAGATTATGAACTCGAAAGATACAAAGCAAACCTTAATTACTTTTCGCTTTTTACGTCTTTAGAGGACAATAAGTACAATGTGCAAGAAACTATCATAAATACAAAGGTTGCTTTGCTCGGAATCGGAGGTTTAGGTAGTCAAATACTATATCATCTATCTGCATTAGGTTTTCATAACATTAATGCATTGGATTTTGATACTTTGGAATTAAGTAATTTTAATAGACAGTTGTTATATTCTGAAAAAGATATTAATAAGTTAAAAACGGAATTAGCAAAGGAAAGAATATCGCGTTTTAATCCTAATGTTAAGTTAAACGTTACTAATAAGCGTATAGAATGTGCTGAAGATGTAATGGCACATATTGAAGGTAGTGATTATGTAATTTGTGTAGCCGATAAACCAACCCTTCATATACAGGACTGGGTAAATGAAGCAGTAGTGAAGTTAGGAAAGCCGTTAGTTTCAGGTGGAGTCCTAAACACAAGGGGCAGATTTTATTCTATGTTACCAGGAAAAACTGGGTGTGTAGAGTGTCATAAACAAACCATAATTGAAAGTGATGTTATAGTTAATAAGCAACTTGACAGTATGCATCAGATAAATTTTCAACGAAATAATGCTGCGATTAGTCCTAATGTAGCTATGTTGGCTGGTGCTATTGTAAATGAATTTTTAGGGTTGGTAACAGGTATTCAAACTCCAACATCATTAGGGAAAATGATGGAATTAAATTTCCTTACATATCAAACTTACCCTATTTCAGAGTGGAATAAGAAAGAGGATTGTCCAGTTTGCCATTCCGCACCTGTAACAGCAGGTAAATAATTATGATGGGGGGGTAAATGTTGAAATCTTATGAAGTACTAAAGAACAGAGATTTTTTATGCTTATTTTTAAGTGCCACAACAAGTAAGTTGGGCACGTCTTTTTTTCAAATCGCACTGCCTTTATTAGTATATGATTTGACTAAATCACCAAGTTTAATGGCATTAACATTTGTTTTAGAAATTACGCCTCAAGTATTGTTTAGTTTGTTAGGCGGAGCCTTAGCTGATCGTATAAGTAAGAAATACATTTTATTAATAGGTGATATTTTATCAGCCATTTTAATTATTATCATACCTCTTGCAGCTTCAATAAACGTGTTAGATATATGGATTGTATATGTGGTAGCTTTTTTAATATCAGCTGTGAGTGCATTTTATCATCCAAGTTTTGAATCAGTCATACCAGAAATTTTAGAAGGTGAAAATTTAATACAGGGTAACTCTTTATTCAAGTTATCAGAGACAATTACAACCTTTGCAGGCCCTTCAATAGCAGGCATTTTAATTGCTTTGGTTGGAACTCATAACTTATTATATTTTAATTTTTTTACGTATTTTCTTTCTGGAATATTCATTGGCTTAATAACTAAGAAATATAAAAGCCAGAATCCAGTTAATAGTTCTATAATGAATTCAATAGCTGAAGGAGTTAAATACGTTATAAATACTAAAAAGGTTTTGATAGGGACTATTCTCATATTCTTAATCAATGTGGGTTATGGTGCTATGGAAGCTTTATTTATGTTTCATCTAAAAGATAATTTACATTTATCGGCACAGTATATTGGTTTAATATTTTCCCTACAAACCTTAGGGTCATTTGTAGCAATTTATGCTGCAAATAAACTAAATAAATTACCACGGGGAAATATAATTATCTATTGTGGTGTAATAATAGGTTTAGGGCAAACTATCCTTACTTTTTCAAACACTGCAGTTATTTTGTTAATAGTCTGTAGAATTGTAATTGTCGGTTCGGTAACATTATTAGCAATTAATTGGTTTACCCTTAGGCAAGAGATTGTGCCATCAGCCTTATTGGGAAGAGTAATTAGTTCAACTCGTATGTTAGCTTTTTTGGCTTTACCGATTAGTGGAATGTTAGCAGGTGTTGCAGCTGAATATATTAGCGTCTCTTTAATTTTTATTTCAGCAGGCATCCTAACGATTGTAGCGTCTTTAATCGGCATTAAGACCTCTCTATTTGAGACCCAACATATAGATCAACCTATTAATAGTAGCAACAAGTAGATAATTACTCGGGTTGACTTGAAACATATTGATATTTAGTGTATTCTTCTATAAGAACTTCATACTTGGAGTTTAAACAATAAGTAAGAACCCCTTTAACATATGGTTAATAGGGGTTTTTAATTTTTAATCCAAATGTGCATCTGATATACAAGCAAAAATCTTTTTTCATACCGAAAATACGAGTTATGTTAAGTAAAACGTAAAGTATTTGATGAAAATAATCAGTTTAACTATTTACTCTTAGTGATGACAAATGGATGGGTGTCACCAAAAAGTTGGCTTACCGACCATAAACCAAAGCATAGTCATTAATAGAATGATATAAATCCAAATAGATCGCTCTAGTTTAGTTGCCAGTTCTTTTTCATTTTGTCCTTCCTCCTTGTACTTTCGAAGTGTTGGTGAAAAAGCACGGGCCAGAAAGAACAAGGAGCAAAAAAGGAAAATCAGTGTCATTATAATCCACGGCGTAGTCCACGTCCATGGGCCACACATAACGAGGAGTATCCCTGTGATAACAAGAACATGGCCCGTATGTTTTGCGAGCCTAACAACAGATTGAAATGTGATCAAATAGGCATTCATTTCTTGTTCTCTTGAACTATGTAATTTTTTAACAATTGGCAAGAGAATAAAGAAAGGACCAATCGATAAAATGACACTAGAAACATGAATATATACTAATATACGGTACAACAAATCCATTTCTTTTACCTATCAATCGTTAACTAATCTGAACTCATGCACCCATACCCTCATTTGCGGAAGCCAAGGCATCCCAGGATGATAAGACAAAATAGATTGTTTATATTCCTCTACTGTAGCATAGCCTTCCTGGCGAGCATTTTCATCGGTTAATTCACCTAGTGATTGAGAATAAACTCGTTCCACTACAAATTTTTGATCTTCTAAAACCATTATCTCTCCTACATCAGCATATCTTCCATTTCGGCGAGTTGCTGTTTTGCTGCCTTTGATTACTTTATTTACATCATCCGGCATTGTTACAAGTCGATCGATTGTACATGTTTTTGGTGGCAATTCATTTTGTGCTTCATGGTTACTCATTAAAAAAACTCCTTTCATATCTTGTCTCGTATTTAATGTATCATATTTTTAACGACGAATTTCATTTGAATTTATTAGGTGGAAATTTTCTCTAATAAATCTATTATAATTTATCCCTTTTCTTATTCGATAGTCCAAGTACATAACATAATGTATATAAGAGAATGAATTATTCTTTGTTCGTATAATAAGGGTTATTTTATAGATTGAAGTTTCAATAACTGTAAGTATTAAAGGTATAAACCTACTTTTTACAAAAAAGATATTTCTTTGGCTGGTTTGTACAAAACTTTCTCCTTTACAACTAGATGCGTTTATTGTATGATTACACAACAGGAACATTTGTTCGATATTAAGGGTTTAGAGATAAATAAAGGAACAACAGAATAAACCAAGACAGTTAAACACAAAATTTTCTCGCACGGAGCAAAAACATTTGAGCCAATCCTTATTATTTATCCACATACATTGTCGTTTACTGTAAACGTACTAACAATCGGAGGTTTTAAATTATGAATGATAAACAAGCAGCACTAGATATGGCTCTAAAACAAATTGAAAAACAATTCGGTACAGGATCAATTATTAAGATGGGGGAAGGCACACATACAAAAGTTGAGGCATCTAGCTCAGGTTCATTAGCTTTAGATATCGCTCTTGGGATTAATGGTTATCCAAAAGGAAGAATCATGGAAGTGTACGGACCCGAAAGCTCAGGTAAAACAACAGTTTCCTTACATGCGATTGCAGAAGTACAAAAAAATGGAGGTCGAGCTGCCTTTATTGATGCTGAACACGCACTTGATCCAGTTTACGCAAGAAAACTAGGTGTAGATATTGATGAGTTACTGTTATCTCAACCAGATACTGGTGAGCAGGCACTTGAAATTGCTGAAGCATTAGTTAGAAGTGGTGCTGTAGATATTATTGTTGTTGACTCAGTAGCAGCATTAGTTCCTCAAAAAGAAATTGAGGGAGAAATGGGAGATTCTCACGTAGGTCTACAAGCTCGTTTGATGTCTCAAGCCCTTCGTAAACTATCTGGAGCAATTAATAAGTCTAAAACCATTGCTATCTTCATCAACCAAATCCGGGAGAAGGTAGGCGTTATGTTTGGAAATCCTGAAACAACGCCAGGCGGAAGAGCGCTAAAATTCTATTCTTCCGTTCGCCTTGAGGTTCGCCGCGCTGAACAACTTAAACTGGGAAATGACATAGTTGGTAACAAAACAAGAATTAAAGTAGTCAAAAATAAGATGGCACCTCCTTTCCGCATTGCTGAAGTAGATATTATGTATGGAGAAGGTATCTCAAGAGAAGGAGAAATCTTAGATATTGGTTCTGAAGTAGATATTGTTCAAAAGTCTGGATCTTGGTTTTCTTATAATGGGGAACGTTTAGGGCAGGGACGAGAAAACGCTAAGGTTTTCTTAAAAGAAAACCCTGAAATCAGAGAAGAAATTAGAAAAAACATTATTGATTTTAAATATGGTAATACTGACAACGATAATGATATTGATAACGATAGCGATAGTGAAAACGAAAGCTAATAAAAGCTTAAAATGCCTTTCCCGGCAGCTTCAAGCCCATCCATTTCACTGATTTCACTTCATTATTTTGGTCATTTTATGCGATTTATAGTAGCCAGCAGGGAGCTGATATTGTCTTAATTCAAAAGGAGCTTGGCCACAGTGATCGTAAAATAACGGAACGTTATCTAGAAAAAGGTTTTGCAGAGAAAACAAAAAATTGGGCTACTGTGGAAGGAACAAGATTTCTAATTGAGATACTGTTGTCTAAAGCGCTATACTAGACTTTTTATTGCAATCTCTTTAAACAGAAAAATTCTTATAGCAAACAAACAGAACCCTATTTAATTAAATAGGGTTCTGTTTAATTAGATCAAGGTCTATGGAAGTTGACCGTTTTCTCATCGTCCCCCGTGCGTTCAAACCAACCTCTAAAGGCCCAGTTATCATAACCTCCATCACCTTCATTAATAAACGTTCCTTCTTCAAATATCCAGACCCCGAACGTGATACCATCATAATCTACGGTATCAAAATATTGTACACCTTGTAACTGGTCGGAATTATAACCTTGACTTAAATTCATTACTATCACATTATACTGCTGACCCGATTCAAAGAAAGCTTTTTCCATCGCTCCCTTAACAAAACCACTTCGATTGTCGGCAGTTTTAGCCGCATCTGCAATCGCTTGTCCTATGGCTACTGGATCAATCGCTACGTCTCCTCCAACTTCTGCAGCTTCTGCGGAGTCAGCAGAACCTCCTAAATTCGGTAGAGCTAATGGCGTCGCTAACATAGCTAAACCTACAGCAGAAGCTACAACAGCTTGTTTCGCTCTTCTCATTTGATCTCCTCCTATTTTAGTTGATTCTTAGAACAAACACCCTTTTTATGAATATTAAAACAAAAATTCCATAATTAAGTATATATAGGGGGGCAAAAAAGTAAAATAAAGGTTTGAAAAAACCTGAAAATAATCTCGATCTATTGAAGATTCAGATAGGTTAAACGTACATTTCAGTAAAGACTTTTATAAAACGTCACTTACTTATTTGTTACTGAGTTGCTCTGCCAAACCGATTAAAAGTCCTTCTACTCCACGAATGTAGCAGAGACGATACGAGTCCTCGTACTGAACCACTTCGCCAACGAGCTGAGCGCCATATCTAGTAAGTCTGGACACCATTTCGTCAATGTCTTCAACAGTGAACATGACGCGTAGATAGCCGAGAGCGTTTACAGGAGCATTCCGGTGATCTGATATAGTAGGTGGGCTGAGAAATCGCGAAAGTTCAATCCGACTGTGACCATCCGGGGTAACCATCATCGCAATCTCTACACGCTGAGAACCCAATCCCGTTACGCGGCCACCCCATTGACCTTCGACGGTGGCCCGCCCTTCGAGACTCAAGCCAATCTCCTTAAAGAAAGAAATTGCGTCATCAAGGGATTCTACAACGATGCTGACATTGTCCATTCTTAGTAGGTTGTTTTTTTCCATAGTTTTATCTCCTTATGTGTAAAATTTTATTATCTGTCCATTTTCATAATCATTCTATTTAAAAGTTACAAATTCCTTTCAAACAAAACATTCCTATCCTGTCACTAGGCCATATTTGTTGTATACTTTATATTCTTTGTAGAAAAATGATCTATTTGTCATTAATACACGAAGTACTTTATCATTTACTTAACTAATTAATGAAAAAATGGGTGTAATAATAATTCTAAAGAGTGTATAGTAAAGAATAATTTTTCATTATATGTCTGAGAGGTGGGATTGTTATGGAAAAGCTAGAATATGAATGGGTAAAACAAGCACGACAAACTTTATTAGAGCAGTGTAGAGAATTGAGTGAAGGTGACTTGACGAAAGAGTTTGCATTTGGTTTTCAAAATATTAGAGATTCTCTAGTTCATGTGGCAGGTTGCTACCATGCTTGGTTAGGTTCTTTTGTGCTTTCAGAAACATCATCACCACTATTCACAAAAGAAGTAATTAATACTATGAAAATAGACGATATTCAGCATTATTTTCAACAGGCTGATAGATATGTAGAAAAAGTATTGGAGCAATTCACAGATAAATTTGATGAGTCTATCGAAAAAGAACTTGCTTGGAGAGCAAACAGTGGTTTTGTAAGAAAGACACCTCGTCAATTGCTTACCCATTCAATTACTCACGAATCACATCATAAAGGACAAATTGTAGTTATGTTACGTCTATTAGGGCATACACCTAAAAATACGGACATATTGGGATTACCTGAAAAAGAACCTTTCAAATAATAAATTAAGAAATCATTTCACGAAGAGCATATTTGCAGTCCTAGCTTATATTTGGATGTTCCAAGAGGCCGTGATTGGGCTTCCTGAAATTGTGCAAAACATCTCGCGTGTGCTGGATATTGGTGAACGTGTTGCTGAAGACGTTCACAGCTAGAATCACAAAAATTTAACCAACCATCGTTGTTACGCTATCCACTAAATTATTGTTGTTGTCTTTTCAGAGAAATAAATCCATAAATATAAGTTGGAGGGTTTTAATGAAAAAAAATATTTCTTCTAATGGACTCTGAGGAAAAGGTATCTTCTTATTTCATCTAGATAACGGAATGAGCGTTAAATTCAGTGGTATTTAGTAATATCAAGTTGGGAAAATTTGTAGAAAAAGAACTATTTTGTCGTCACTAAGTGTAAATAGTAAAAAATAAATAATAAATAAAATACTTTATCAATTACTTAACTAAAAAAACTTAAGTAAGGTTGCTTTTTAAAAACAGAGTCATCACAATGTTTATTTTTAAAGTTATATGTATATGAATCTACAAATCTGGCCAGACTAATAACGTATTCCCAACAGAACAACCTCCTGTACAGGAGGTTGTTCTGTTTTATAAATTATATACTTAGTTACCATCAACCAGCTTATTGGAACAAAAAGGGCATCTATCTATATAGTCGCCCTTTTTTATTTTACTGGCTTGCTTATTTATTAAAAGAACCACATAACTTATAACTGTTCCAAACATATTAAGTAGAACATCGTCTATATCTAAGCTACGTCCCATGAAATATTGAATAAATTCAATTAAACATGTAACAGATAAATCTAAGATTGTTACTTTTTTTACTTAACGAAACTTTCTTGATAGGGGTTTATTTTTATAGAATCCTTCAAAAAGGTTGCTATAGACCCACTTGAACTTGCTTTGTTAGGATAAAAGAGAGGAAACATTATGGAGTCCTGTAGTAGATATCTCCATTCTCGCAAATTCCATCTTGGGAGTAGACGCTGCTCATGATATAACAGCTAAAGTAGAGAATACATTAGCATAAGAACACAGTATAGAGGGTGCTAACTTACATGTGGAAACAAGCCAAATAGTAAACATGCCAATTAAAACGAATACATAAAGGGAAGGAATTAATCATATGGAATTAGGATATAAGAAAAACATACAGCTTAAAGATAGAGATTTAAAGTATAAAATAAAAGATAGTGAGGAAACAATTGAATTGATTGTTTTTATTGCACTTTTAAGTGTGATTTTTATTATTAATACTTTCTTTAAATTCTTATAGTCTTTTTTACATGTGATTGTATGAAAAGATATAGTATGTATGTCTGGACGTGCATATTATAGTAAAAAGCCACCTTTACTTCAAATACTAGATGGCTTTTTATTTTATTAACGATAATAATTTCTTTAACACTCTGCAATAGATTTGAATATTTTGTTCGTGAAAATATATCTTTTTAAAAACACAAAAACTCATTCATAATGTAAGAAAGAGCTGGGAAATAATAATTCGTAAAAGTGAGTCATGATTTTTTTGTCTGTTGACCTATACATTTAGTTTATTATCGACAGCAATATTCTTCAGGGTTTACACATATAAAAACACCAAGTTGTATTAGTGATGACCTTCACGTTTGGTGGTAGAGCAAATAGCTGACTCATCATGAGGGTGCTCTTCGTTTTCTAACTGGATAGTTGCATGCTCAATTTCTTGATGTTGAAGTTTGGATTCAATTTCTCTTAATATGACCTGACTTTCCAGGAAACTTATTTGATTATTTAACACCACATGACAGGATAATGCATTTTTCCCACTAGTTATACTCCAAACATGTAAATCGTGGACATTTAGTACACCTTTAACTGCATGAATTGTTTCCATTACTTTTTCTAAAGAGATTCCTTTCGGTGTACCTTCCATTAAAATTCCTATTGTCTGCTTTACAATTTTCCATGCGCCCAAAGCAATTAAGAATGCAATAAGAACACTTAGGATTGGATCTACGATATTCCAGCCAGTGAATAGGATAATAAGTCCTCCGATAATAACTCCTGCCGAAGCCATTGCGTCCCCAATCATATGAAGTACGGCGCTTTTCACATTGATGTTGTCTTCCTTCCTTAAGCCAAGACCTAAGTAAAGGTTCATGGCTAAACCAACAGATGCACTAATAAACATCCATGTACTTCCCACTGGTTGGGGATCCTTAAAGCGATCAATCGCTTCGTATAGTATGACAACAGCAATAACAATTAACGTCATGGCATTAATAAAAGCAGCTAGTATCCCTGAACGGTGATACCCGTAAGTGAAATTTTCCGAAGCTGGCTTTTGGGCTTGGTGCATAGCAAACCACGATAGCCCTATGGCTGCAATATCTGTAAGTACATGTCCAGCATCAGAAAGTAGGGCTAAGCTGTGTGAAATGAATCCTCCAATTAATTCGACTACCAGGATAATTAAAGTAAGAAAAAATGCTAATTTCATTTTCCCAATCGGAGCATGGGAGTGAAATACATCTCCGTGGTCGTGATTGCGGTTGTTTCCCATAAAAATCTCTCCTTGCTGCAAAAACATGATCATTGTTTGAAAAAACGTTATTTCTCTTGTTCTGGATTTCACTAAAAGTAGTTTATTCAAAAAACTCAATGGGTGGATCTTTAAATCCCCGAAAGCCTTATATACTAAAGATTCCTTTTAAGACAGTAGATACAGAATGTTAATTCTTTTATGATGGGATGGTGCTTTTAAGTTCTGGGAAACCCTAACAGAAGCTTCATCATTTAAAGATTTAATTTGACCATTTGTTTTAGTATTTTCAACTTCATCAAAAATCATTTATGAACCTTCATTTGTGTCACTCAAAAGCTGTTTTCAAATCAATCTCATACTTCTTCTTAACAAATCAGAAAAATTTCGGATCGCGATTTTTGAATTTCTTATGTAATATGCTTAATCTTATAAGGATAAAAAAGAGACCTTATAAATTAAGATCTCTAAAATTTTCTATATAAATTTAATGACTATGAAATAGTGAAAGGGAATAGTGATAAATATAAATAATTAGTACTCCTAGCGATATTAATAGCCATACATGTAGGTTTCTGAAGTGACTAATAGCCTTTCCTATTATTTCATGAAAAATAACAAAAGATAGGGTGCCAATTGCTCCTCCGGTCGATAAAGCTTGTATTTTAAGCGAGGAAGCTTGTACACTTTCTCCAAGTAATAAACTCCCTCCCAAAGATAGTGATAGAAGGACTATAATGAATAAAAAGAAGACGTTAGGTATTTTTGCTATGGAGAGAACGGTCATTAGGGCCATACCCTCTGGAATTTGGTGTAAGAGGGTAGCTACGAATACGGAAGTTGACTGATGTAGATCTGTTATCCCAAAGGTAATTCCTGTAATAATATTATGAAAAAAGATTGCAGCCGTTAATAAAATAAGTGACTGAAAAGGTGAAATTGCACTATTTGTTTTATGCAAAAAGAGGTCAATGCATAGCATAACGATATATCCTGCTACGATGCCTAATAGAACGCCTGTTAAATCATACAGATGCCATGTGGAAGGAAGGATATCAAAAAATAACAACCCTAATAAGATTCCTCCACATATCGCATACATAAACTGAATTCTACCTCGTGACAGGTGACTAACTAATTTAAGAAGTCCTCCACCTACTAATAAACCCATTACAGAACCTAAAGTAAATAAGGTATTTATTTCTATATGCATAATTGCTACTTCCTTTCGGCTATATGTTTTTTTACAACTAACCTATTCAAAGGAAGGGCAATCATACCTATGTTTTATAAATGGTTAAAAAAATAAAAGTACATGATATTAACTTTGGAGTGATTTTTAGGTGAATCACTAATAAAAACGGACATACTAACGTTATCTAAAGAAGAGGTGTTACTATGGAATCTCCTTTTGAAATGATAACAGATGTGGATAAGGTGGAAAATGCTTATTATATAGAAGTGAAGCCAGGTGAGTACAATGCAAAGTATTGGAATAAAGAATCGGTCTATTTTGCTGATGAAGCTTTTGCTTATTTCTACACCACGATTTGCAAGTATGTGCCACAGTATCAACCTACCCAAGTGACAGAAATCAAAGCAGAAACATGGCTGAGGATCAGTAATCAGCTGCAAGAACTCGCGTATTTTTTGAGCACCAACCCGCCTATGATTAAACTAAAGAAATGGATTGATTTTAGCAAAGTGGAGGAAACGTACAAACAGTTTGATCATCACAAAAACCAGTACATTCGTGAGTTAATTAACATGATTAACGAATTTACAGTGTGGATAACAAAGGTATGTCAAACACACTCGTATATCACCATTTTGGGCACTTAATGGGAATTGACATTGCTTATTGTAATCTATAAGCTATGCAGAAAGTGAAAGAATTTCTCAAAACGAATATGGCATATTGGATGGAAACCTGAAAAAGAAAACGCGTTAGGTTTCTAGGGACTGGATAATGTCAAATTAATTGGAACTTTTTTATCGACAGCAAGGCACTTTATAATATCTCCAAGCGGTGTATAGTGAAAATTTCACTATATGTCTCAGAGTTGAGATTCTAATGAAACAGTTAGAATCTCAAATGCTGATTATGTTAACTGGGTTTGTATATGTAGTATACATAAGCGCTTAACTGGTTTAATCCCAGACTTTAGGACGATCAACTCCCATTGTTCTTAAATACTGTAAGAGTTGTCCTGCGTGTACGGACTCATGATAACCTATACTCAATAACATATCACCTAAAGAACGAATATAGCCTACATCTGAACGATCTATTTGAATACATGTTAAATCCTCATCTGAAAAGTTATTTAACATCTCTAGAAATTGTTGAGGGTATGTCTCTGCAAATTCTAATTCACTTTTTACAGAAATCAATGGTTTTTTTCAAAAGGAGAGTCAAATTCTTTTAAGATACCTCTATTTTTAATAGCTAGATGATAATAGTATTCTGACTCTAAGACATGTCGAACCATCTCTATGCATGTCATAGCTTCTTTATCTGGCTTCCAATCCAATTCAGTTTGAGGAATTGCTTCCCGTATCTTGATGCTTCTTCTTCTAATCTCTTTTATGTTTAATAATATGATTTCGGTTGTGCTCATGCTTTCTTCCCCCCTTTTTATCTTCTTAGAGAATTTCACCAAATCAAAAAGAGAAACATCTAACTAAACTTCTTTCAAATGTTTATGGTTCTTATAATACGTTGTATGTTAATTAACTCGGCATATTGTATTCATTAATTTATCTTCCTTTACAGTGTATTAAAATGTAATTATAAGGAAAAAGGGGATGTTAATATGCTTACAGAGGGGATTGACGTTAAGAAAACAGAAAAAGAATTAATCATAAAATGGCAACTTGCTAAATTTAATATTGCACTAGAAGATATTATTGAGGTTACGGGAGACGTACGGAGGTAAAGAAGTTGATGCAATCCGTATAGGTCCTCCATATGGAACAACTGATCGAATATTCATTAAAACTAAGAAGCAAAATTACATACTTTTCACTACAAACAGGGCGACAATCATAAACAGAATAAACTCATAATCGATAGTTTTTATGTATAAATAATGGCCATATCTAATCACAGATGTGGTCATTAATATTTAGCTTCACTACCAATAAAGTGCATTATATTAATTACAAATCAAATATCTTATGTATTTTTATTTTTATTTACTTTTAAATACTTTGTAAAGTAAGCAGCGAGTAATAGTAACATCATATTAACAACCCAACTTATTGTACCGTTATAATTTAGCCACATCGATAAAAAACAATTAATGGATATGATATAAAAACATAAACTGGAGAGAAGTTCTTTAGGTTGAAAACCTACCTTTTTTATTCTAGCTCTTAAAATGAAAAAG
This sequence comes from Priestia sp. USM5, assembly GCF_058323215.1. Lineage (NCBI taxonomy): Bacteria > Bacillati > Bacillota > Bacilli > Caryophanales > Bacillaceae > Priestia > Priestia sp. USM5. The sequence continues at coordinate 2,882,216 of NZ_JBSGKN010000001.1, read as the reverse complement.
TAGAGCACAGTTGTTAGTACTAAAAGCGGTATTACTACATGTAACAAATAAAATACACTCCTATTTCTTTATTAATCCTTTAAAGGGTTATTTTACCATATAGTTGAATCTGCGCCAATAACTTGGTTTATAAAAACTAGAGGTATAAAAAAATTAAATAGAACTTAAAAACAAAAGAACCTACCTTTTGGGAGAGGGGGGGGACTTCTTTTGCTCATTAAATAGGAACCCTAGACAGTTGTCTCAGTGTTAACACCTGTCTTCTGTTAATATTCAATACAAAAATGGTTACAGTATTAATTGTTTACAATTGGAAAATAAAACATAATTTATTCTAATTACTAAAAATCACAATGTTATAATAAAATGGGTTTGAAAATATTTAACAACTAAGAGGTGATAAACATGATATTTCTTACTCTGTTTTTACTATTAATTATTGTAGGGTATCCAGTATGGGACTATTTTTATTTAAAGAAAATAAAAAGTAATCAACTAAACAAATGGAGAATGTACGGGGAAATTGTTATTACTCAATGGATATTGGTCATCATATTTCTAGTCTATTGGTTTTTGACTAAACACACGTTTAACAACTTATTTTCTATTAAAAAACCTTTATTTTCTTTAGATAAAGATTTTTTACTGTCTGCGGGAGTGGGGGCAGGAATTAGTATTATAATGATTGTTTTTATGATTTCCTTTTCCAAAAATGCTAGAGAGAAAATTTCCGAAGGATTAAGTGATGAGAGTATTCAATTCCTGTTGCCATCAAACTTCAAGGAAAGGCTGTTTTTTCTTTTGGTAGCAGTTACAGCAGGAGTTTGCGAAGAGATTATTTTTCGTGGTGCAATGTTTCATTATTTCGACCACCTCCCTTTTCATTTATCTACCGTTGCAATTGGAATTATTTCAAGTCTGTTATTTGGAATTGTTCACCTATACCAAGGCTGGAAAGGGGTACTATTCACTTCCTATTTAGGTGGCATTATGTTTTTTCTTCTTGTGGGGACAGGCTCTTTGTGGGTTCCTATCGCACTACATTTCATTATTGATTCGAAGTTTGTCTTTTTGCCTAATAAAAAGAGCCCTTCAAGTGTAATTAAAGAAAATTAAATCACTATTATCAAGAGATACTTGAATAAATTATTATTCAGGTGTTTTTTTATTACTATTCATTTCTACCTTTAAATTGAGTATTGAAGTTTCATAAAATTTCCTTTTTAATGTGTTCTGAGAACAGAATTTATAAAGAGAGCTTTTTATATCGTATATAAAGAATTTACTTAGAAAAATGTTAAAATAAAATCAAAAACCACGGAGAAAAATATATGAACCATGATATTCTACACTCATTTTTAGAAAAACATTTTGAAAGACTAATATTAGGCCCTTCTCTATTTTATTCATGGAAAAATAGCATTCGTTTTGAAATATCGGATCCTTTGATACATTATTATAAGAAGGAACATTTAGAGCAAGCATTTTATCGTTCAATCCGATTATTTGAAGCAGTATTTGAAGAAGAAGATGAGATTCTTCTTGTTACGGATGTACACTCCATAAAAAAAGATATCTTCCTCCAAAAAAGACCTTTAAACGTATATTTAAAATACATAAAAAATAAGGAAAAGCTATATCAATTAAGTCATCATCCTTTACCTAGTGTATTTGATGAGGCAGATGATCAATCTGTCACTCATCGATTTGTACTTTCTTGTAAGAAACCAGAACTAAAATATGTACAACTCTTAAAAGCTATTTGTTATGAAGACTTTGATCATCCATCTAGCATACTTAAAAACAACCCACAAAGTGGTTATGATATTTATTTTGTTAATCTTTCTAAAGAAATCATTTTTCATTTGTATGATGATCGAGGTTGTGATGTATTAGCCTCTAATAAAGAATCTATAAAGTTTCTTTATGAAGAATATAATCATTGGATTTTAGATTATGACCGGGAAGAAATAGATCTTTTATTTAAATAAAAACATTATTAAATGCAGAGTCACTGAACGAAAGGTTACTATATATGCGTAAAAAAGGATCTGTTCTAATAAAAAATGACAACCAACTAAACCATGCAGAATTAGCACAAATAGCATATTGGAAACCAATTACTGTAGGGGAAGTTCTTTATAACTACTGGGATTAAATTTTTACTAAGAAGAAAAGAAATGACTAAAAACGATTTCAAGCTTTACTTTAAAGCGTTAAAATGTTATTCTTTGATTAAAAAAGCACAACCTACATATGGGGTCAGTCCCCTATAGTGGTTTGTGCTTTTTTGTTTTTATAGAAATTATCTTTATCTATTAGAAATCGTTAATCTAGTGGAAACACGATCTTGTTTAGTTTTCATAAGAGAGTAAACTGCTGAAAAAAGTGCTAAAGTAACCATTATACCTGCAACCCAAGGATTCGTTGTAACAGGGTAATGGTTGATTAATATACCTCCAAATCCCGAACCTAAAGCCACTCCAAGATGTAAAAATGAAGTATTTAAACCTAGCTGAATATCAGAAGATTCAGGTGCTGCTTTAGCAAGATAATTTTGTACTGCTGGACTAAGTGCCCAAACTAACGCTCCATATAGTATAACTACAATTAGTAAACTAATTATTGATCCTGTGGCGTATGGTAATACAAATAAAGAAGTTGCAAATAACACGAGAGATATTAAAATAGTTCTAGCTCCTCCAAATTTATCAGAAGACCAGCCACCAATCCATCCTCCTGCTATTCCAGCTACACCAAAAATCAGTAAAACAATACTAATCATGTTTGTTGATAATCCCATTGTAGTTTGAAGAAATGGTGTAAAATAAGTATAAACAGTAAAATGTCCTGTTAACTCTAAAACAGATATAAGATGTATTGAAACAATCTTTTTACTTTTCAATGTAGCTATTTGTTTAAGTAAAGATACCGTAGGTTGTGGAGAAACCTTAGGTAAAAATTTAATAATCCCTAACATAGATATAATACTAAGTACTGCAACTAATAAAAATGTCATTCTCCAACCAAAATTTTCACCAATTATCGTGCCTAATGGTACACCTAACACGAGTGAAGCACTTAAGCCCATAAAAATAATTCCTATAGCACGCCCTCTTAATTCAGCAGCAACTGTATTAGCAGCCATTGTAACGGAGACAACAACTACGATAGAACAACTAGCTGCAAGAATAACCCTAGCGATTAATAAGGCTGTAAAACTCATACTGAATATAGATAAAATATTCCCTCCCAAGAAAATAAGCATGGCTATAAGCAACAATTTACGTCGTTCAATTCGTGAAGTTAAAGCAATAAGTGTAGGTGCTCCAAACGCAAAAACAAAAGAAAAAATGGAAACCAACTGACCCACTGTTCCTACAGAAACATGTAAATCTTCAGCAATCATCCCTAATATACCTGCGATTACTAATTCCACTGTACCGGCAACAAATGTTGTAACTGCTAAAATAAAAATTCCTTTATTCATTGTAAGTCCTCCTGAAATATAAATATAGATTAAAGAATACTCCTTATAGTGCGCTCTAATGCAAGATGTATTTTAGGTATTTCAGAAGGTTTTCATTATAAATCATGAAGTTTTTTAATAAATAAAAAACAGCTTATACTCCAATTAATGTTTACCCTTTAAGAATTAAACTATAGTCACCTGTATCAATACACTATAGTAATTTCTATAATCATCAATTTAGAATCTGTATAATATTGTAAATATGTTATAATAATGTTCATGGAAAAACTATTAGCAATTCAGAATATCTCCTCAATTACAGGCCTTAGTACATATACTCTGCGTTATTATGAGAATATTGGTCTACTAAGTAATATTGAGAGAGACGAAAATGGATACCGTACATACAGGCAAACCGACATTTTATGGATTGATTTTCTTATCAAGTTACGTAAAACTGGAATGCCGATAATTAACATGAAGAAATTTGCAGAATTAAGGCGTCAAGGCGATTCTACAGCAACCGCACGACGAGAATTATTAGAAATCCACCAAGAAAATGTTCTTAAACAAATAAAAGAACTAGAAAGTAATCTAACAAAAATCAGTGAAAAAATCGATTATTATAAAAAGTTGGAGGAGAAAATTTAAATTATTTAACAAATTTGTTTAATGAGACCTTACTTAAGAGGTCTTTTTTTTGTTTTTAATTAGTAAATACCAATTATTTCTATAAATGAACTATTTCTCCCTTGCCTTATAGCGTACTCTAATCGATATACTGCTAATGTATAGAAAAACAAAAGGAGGAAAATAAATGAAATATAGAAGTATTGGATCTTTTTTCAGCTTTGGGATTAGGTTGTATGGGTATGTCTGAATATTATGGCCATCAAAATGAAGGTGAATCCATTTCAACAATTCACCATGCTTTGAGCCTAGGAGTTAACTTTTTTGATACTGCAGATCAGTACGGTTTAGGTAAAAATGAAGAATTGATTGGAAAAGCTTTAAAAAATCAAAGAAGTAGCGTAAACATAGCTACAAAGTTTGGTTTTGTTAGAAATAAAGTTGGAAAAGTTATTGAAATTAATGGGAAACCTGAATATGTAAAACAAGCTTGTGAAGCAAGTCTAAAACGTCTACAAACAGATTATATTGATCTTTACTATCTGCATCGCGTTGATACCAGGGTACCAATTGAGGAAACAGTAGGTGCTATGAAAATGCTAATAGAAGAAGGAAAAGTTCGTCATATTGGTCTATCAGAAGCTTCTGCTCAAACAATTCAACGTGCTCATAAAATACATCCCATAGATGCCTTACAAACTGAATACTCGATATGGAGCCGCGAAGTAGAAGAAGATGTTTTACCAACTTGCCGTAAATTAGGAATCTCTCTTGTACCTTATAGCCCCCTAGGAAGAGGGTTTTTATCAGGTAAAATTAAATCCATCGGTAAACTTCCGGAAAATGACTATAGAAGAAATACACCTAGATTCCAAAAAGAAAATTTTAATCATAATCTCTCTTTAGTTATGAAATTAGAAGAAGTGGCGCACAAAATGAATATTAGTACATCACAACTTGCTTTAGCTTGGGTATTATCCAATGGAGATGATCTTATTCCGATACCTGGAACAAAGAAAAAGGTTTATTTAGAAGAGAATGTGGCTGCTACAGATATAAATTTACCCCTAGATATTAAAGCTATTATTGATGAAATTGCTCCAATTGGTAGAGCAGCAGGCAATCGTTATCCTTCAACCTCCATGAATTTAATAAATAAGTAAGAGAAGTAAGCTAAAGTGGAAGTTTGGAAAATGAATATGCGTGTTCTAAGTCTTACACAATTCTTAGTCATGTCATCGTTTAGTTTAATTATTCCTTTTACCCCTATCTTTCTGGGAATCTTACGGTAAAATACAAATAAGTTATTTTTTTAAAAAGAGGGATTATTATAATTAAAAAAGGACTCATAGCAGGGACAATAGCATTGATCATTGTATTAGGAACTTCTTATTTTACTGGAAACTGGAGTTATATTTATTATGTATCAGGAACCTTAGGGGTAGCATCTGTTGCGCTTGCATTAGGATATCTAATTGATAGCTTGATTTTAGGAAACAAAGGATCTTTCTCTTCAGAAAAAGAAACACGTAAAATAGGGCGTAGAGAAGACGCTAAAAGATTTATTTCACTAGCTGTTCCTAATTTGTTAGCAGCATTGGTTTATATAATAAATTAATAAAAATAGCACTATCCAGTTTGAATGGGTAGTGCTATTTTTTGGTTCTTTGCAATGTATATTTCATACATCTCTAGTTAACATAATGTTTGTTCTAGGAACTTCCAAATAAAATGTAGCTCTTATTGTAGCATTTACCTTATACTTAAAAATGATATGGATATATTTGGAGGTTTTTTATATGAAAGAAGTCACTAAATTAGGAATGATGCAAGATATTGGTGGTATTAAACTTTATTACGAATTTTTCGAAAGACAAAATGAAAATATGACAATTATATTTGAATCTGGATATGGCTGCACTTCTGATTACTGGAACCCAATCAAAGAGGAAATTTCAAAATTTGCACAGTTTTTTATCTACAATAGACCAGGCTTAGGAGAAAGTGAACAAGACGATAGACCAAAAGACAGTAAGCAGTCCGTTGAGAATTTACATACTCTTTTACGAAATGCCAATATTAAACCACCATATGTACTTGTAGGTCATTCAATTGGAGGAGCTAATGTAAGGTTATATGCTAGCAAATATCCTGAAGAAATAGCAGGAATTATTCTTTTAGATTCCTGTCATGAAGATCAAAACAAAATTATGCCCCCATTATTCACTGAAGAAATGAGGTCTATTTATTTTAACCAGTTTTCAATCGAAGGTTCTATAGATGACATTGAAAAAAGCTTTGAACAAATAAGTGAAGTTAAATCATTAGGAGACGTACCTCTTACAGTTGTGAGCGCTGGCCTACAGTCTTATCACACAACGGAATCTTTTGCTGCATGGAATCTATTTCAACGTGATTTAACACGTTTATCAACGAAGAGTAAACATATTATTGTTAAAGATGCAGGACATCTACTGCACGTTGATCAACCTCAGATTATCATAGATATTATTAAAGATGCATTGAAAGAAGTAAAAAAATAAGTCTGGTACAATACTGTGTTTAATTGAATTATGTTAATGAATATCATATACAATCATAGTTAACATAATCACTCTTTCCGGAAGACATCAAAAAAGAGAACCCTTACGCCCCAAGGGTTCGAAGAAGTTCTCTTTTTCTCTTTTATGCAACTTTTTATACATTGTTGATTTATTAGTATTTATGATTAGCATGAACGAAGAAAGAATGAGTAAAAAAACTACCTTTTATACATCATTCCCCTTTATAACAGGGTCATCTCAAGGAAAATTAAGAAAATAACAAGCCCTAAAATGACAGAAACCATATTGAACCACCATTTATTTCGTGATCTAAGAATCAATAGGCCAGCAAGTATTACCATTAAATATTTAGAAACAGTTTCGTTTATATGCAATACCTCAGGTAAAAAGATGGCTGATAAATAAAAACCAATAGCTAGTATCAAAGAGTTTCTAACTAAAATGAACAATATAATTACACTCCGTTCAATATTTTTAAATATTAATTTTACAACCTATATTGAATTAAGAGGTTTGGTAATCCCACTCATGACTATGTATTGTAAATAAGGTTAATTATATTTTGTTAATAATTTCTCTCTTACGGGTTCTAACTTTTTGAATTTCTTATGATAAGATTGCCGTTGCAATAAACTTTCCACTAACTTAAGAGCATCCTCTTTTCGATTCGCTTTTACATAACTATCAATAACCTCAATGTATTGTTTATCATATGGAAATTTCTCTTCTTGAACTAGTTCAAAAGCTTTATCAAAACAAAAAGTAGCATTGTTATAATCCTTCAAATAGAGGTATGTTCCTCCATTTCCAGCATGTAGACCCGCGCGCTCCGCATTGCTCAACCCTGAAAGATTTAGACCTTCATTTCTAATCTCAAGTGCTTTCTCGTATTTTCTTTCCATTTCTGCAATAATAGCCGCATTATGAAAGTGCTTAAACTTTGTTCGCTTTTTCTTAGGACGAGTGATCTTAAAGATAATCAAAATGACAATTAAATCTCTTATTACTAAAGAGGCGTCATAAACGAGGTTCTCAAGGCTATATTTTGCTATAGTCCTATATACTAAATGAACCACATCATAAAGAAGAGAGAAATATAACATATAAAGAAGAAATTTTTTCAATTCGTTCCCGACTTTCTATTATTAAGTTTCTTTATTATACATGATGTATGATAAAATGAGTCGATAATATGACAAATAAAGAAATTTATGGAACTAAATCATTCTATTAAACTACTAATGTCACTAAAAGATTGAATGCGAGGAAATAAGCATGAATGACTATCCTAGAGCAGGCTTAAGATTAAGGAGTGAGCCTGGCGTAGACCCAGAAGTAAGAATAGTGTGCATTAACTTTTGCAAATGGTTAAGAACGCAAATGGAGTTTCCTATCCGAGTTGTTATTTACCTAAAAAAGGATTATCAAATTAAGAACCGGACGACAAAGGAGTTGGTAACAGCCACTTTCTTTGCTCCCTACGAAAAAGATGTTGAACCATATATCCGTATTGCTACTGGAGATTATAAAGACTTGATCAGAGAAAGAGGAAAAATAGATGCATTGTATGCGATGTTAGAAAGCATTGCTCATGAACTTTGTCATTATCAACAGTGGTTGGAGGATAAGGAATTAGAGGAGGAAGAAGCTGAAGAGAAAGGGTCTCAACTAGTTGATGAATATGCCGAAAACATTGATTCAATTTTAGATTTCTAACCATCTTCAATAACATTTTATGAAGGCTTGAAGTACCTAGAATATACACTAATTAAAGGGGAGGAGATAGAATGAAACCAACTATTGTAGATGAACTCATAAAGAAGATTTCCTTACTCGATTCAAGCAAGGAATATGTTGAATTAGCAGTTGATTTAAACGATATTTACGAAAGTAGTAATAAACTTGATCGATTGATTACAGACACTCTTAGTTCTTCACTAGACCAAGAGAAGCTAATAGATCAATTAATTGAAATAGAGGTCGAACTTGATCATATTAATTGGCATTATAAAAGCTTTAAAAAGGAATTAAAACAATTACTCAACACGTAAAGCGAAAGAAGGTACAGGTTTTGAAAAAAGGTGCTATAAAATTCTTGTTATATTTTCTAGTCTTTTTTGGAGGTAATTTAATTATTAATATATTACTTAAATCTCAGGCTGATTTCCTAAAAGCATTCTCTACTGCTTATGGGGTCGCATTTGGCATAGTTGCTATCGAGATTTATACAAGAAGAAAATCCAAGGCCGTGTAATAGCCTTGGGTTTTCATTTCCGATAACTATTTTCACGTTAAATATAAGGTGTAATCGTGCAATATTTATTGTAGGAGCGTAGAGCTGATAGTGAAGCGCTAAGGTGAGTCTAAAAATAGCTAATAACAAAAGAGATACTTTCTGTCTGAGTATAAAGTTAAATTAAAGAAGGTGAAGTTTTGAAAAAAGAATTTTATTTGGGAGATAGTTTTTGGAGCGACGATAGCAAATATAAGCGTATAGATTATCCGATAAATGATGAAATCATAAAGAAAGCTGAAGTTATTTTAGGTATTAAGTTACCTAGTTCATTATTGGATTTACTGAAAATAAGAAATGGTGGGGGATTAAACTACCCACACTTTATGTTACCTGATGGCGATGCAGAAAGTATTCCTTATGGAGGAAGAGCAAATATTGATTCAATTGACCCTATACATTTTGAAAATGATGACATAAGTATCTTATCTTCCAAAGAACTATTAAAAGAAGTCAAACTCACCGGTGAATTTGTGGTTTTGTGGACGGATTTTCACTATTGGGTCGTGTTGGATTATCGTAATAGATCACAAGATCCTACTGTTATGTATATCGCAGAAAACTTCTCAGCTTCAACAAACGATACTATAGAATGGGAGTATATCAAAATAGCAGATACTTTCGATGATTTTCTAAAGCAGTTATTTCGTGTACCCCCACTAAATCCAAAGCAATTAAAAAGCAGTTATAGCCGCAAACAATGATTAAGCTAAACCAGTTTTTTAGAGACTACATTTTTTTGCTATAATCTTATTTTCATTGGTTTAATATATATTGTTTAACCTCTACAGTATATAATGCAGTATATCGTTTATTTTTAATGTAATTCATGGAGGGAATTTTGTATAAATTAAAGTGCATTCCATTTTTTGTGTTTATTATTTTGTTCCTGCAAGGCTGCGAAGACTCATTAAATAAAAAAAGTAGTCGTGAACAAGAAGAAACTACCTTAATAGAAGATATAGAGAAAGAGGAAGAGGCCATGATAACCGTCTATGATAAAGCTAAATGGCATTATGAAGGAGATTTTCCAAGTAACTTGAGTGAAAAGCAGGCATTCGTTCATACTGGAATGTATCTCGGTTGGATTATTGAAGAAAACCTATATAGCAAAGAATTTGAAGAAGAAGCTGCGCAGGAGATTATAAAGTTTAAACAAAAGAACATGACCGGAACTGAAATATATATGGAATGGGATGGCGTCTTTGCCAGCGATATGCTGAATGCGGAAGGAAGGGCCTTTACAAAAGATTACTTTGATTTCGATAAAGGTACTTATTTAGATGATTATGAAGCTATATTTCCTCATATAAAATCCCTTTATGAGGTAGAAGATACGTGGAATAATTATGAGGCTATTAATACAAAGATTAATGAGCGTTTTGATACTTGGAAGCATACAAAAGAAGAAAATAAAGGTGATAAGTTATTTACGGTTGATTCATATATTGGTTCATTAAAGAAAACACTTGAACAAAATGAAGATAAGTTAATTAACAATATCGAAAAAGTACATACTTTTCATTATTATAAGGACATTGACTTACTAGACTTTGAAATCTTCATTCAGCCATTTGATTTGTCTATTAGGATGTTTTCTATGGACAATGAAGCGAATGAAATTTTCTATGAAGGAAACAATCGTGCCATTTTTTCAGGTAGTTATGAGCTACTTGAAGAGTTTGAATACTATGAGCTAGCCGACGAGCATTCAGATGAGTTTTGGGATTTTTATGAACAAAATGAAGAAGAAATATCTGCTGCTGAGAAAGAATTGATTTCAAACTGGTTTATTTCTTGTTGGAATAAAGCTGGCGATAATAGAATAAAGCTGCCTGTTTATCTAGACTTTCATGATGATATAGAATCTTTTGATTTAAAGAAGAACAAATGGATCGATAGTGAAGACAAATGGTCTGACGAAAATGGTAACTAAATTCATTATCTATATTAAAAAATAGAAAGGTATATGTTCGTAAAATTATACATTTTAGTTACCATAATATTTTTATCATTAGAAGTAAAAAAAGCCCTTACGAGGGCTTTTTTTAGCTTACGTACCTTGTACCTCTGTTTTTAGGGTTAAACATTCCTTACAAAAATAAAAATAGATAATCATTTCTCCCAAGAAAAGGTCCACCACGGATACAAGATCTACTTCAAAATCATGAGTGATACTGGAAACATATTGCATGTCATGGTTACAGGTTGGACAGCTTATATCATTTGGATTTTCCACGTATAGAGGCGCTCCCAACACTCTACATATATACTCCCGACCAAATAAGTCAAATGCATCATAGTAGGCGTCTTCATTGACTGGTATATCTTCTCCTAACATATTAATAAGTTTGAATTTCGTATAAGGAAGAGGAACAGGTATTTTATCTTCTTCGTCTTGAATCCATTTTCCCTTATCATTTTGGCTTAAAACAGTAACATTTTTTGTTGTTGGATTTAATTGAAATAGTTGAGGCTCCCATACAGTAGAACAATTTAAGCATGATATTAAAGGTAATTCCTCAAGTTTAGAAGTTCTTAGTTCACTTAATCTATCATCCTTTAGATCAAAACATAAAATCTGATGTAAATCTTCGCCACATAACTGACATTTTGGTACATTCCATTCTTGTCCTCCGAAACGATGATTATAAACACCACTACCTTCAATAGCTCTAAATCCTTTATGACCCTTCCAATGCTGTCCATAGGGTTCATTTATCATTATAAGTCCTCACTTTTATATAATTGGTAACCTTATTATACCTCAACATAAGTTATGTTTAATAAGTTGTATGAGATATAGATTTTCACTTAAGTCGGGCAAGTGTGTACTCTAACGAGCGCTCACCTGCCCGACTATATTGTAAATTTATACAACATTCACAACTTAGAATATATAATTAAGCTAATTATTGTATGAGGGAGTTACTATTATGAAGAAGTACAAGAAAATGTTAGTGGGGTTTAATAATAAAGATTTAAATTGTTATGCTAGCCGGGGAGATTGGCTCTATCTTGCAAATAAAAAAGATACAAAAAAGGGACTTTTTCGTTTACCAAATTATCTTTATTTCTTCGTTTCTTTAAATAGTAAGCGTATGCCTTCAGAATTTGGAGTTGTAAAGACAATTGAAGGATATATTACAGCAGAAGATCTTGCTAGGCTTGATTATGAAAACAGGAAAATAGATGTTTCACTCATAAATGAGGAAGTTTTAAAAGAATATGAAGAATTTCTCGAAAAGATAAATGCTAAACCAGAGCATACTCCTATAGGAGCCACATGGTTAGAAACGATATTACCTGAAAAGACGAGAAAATTAAGAGTACATAAAAAGTTTTTTACTGGCATGTCTAAAGAGGAGAAAAAATCTGTATTTGAATTTGATATTAAAGATATATCCGAATGAAACAAACGCTAAATTTTTATAGTCAGTATTTGTTCCATTAAAATAATTGATTTTTTGTTGAAAGGTGGAGCTTTTTTGGATCATTTTTTTGTTAACTTAATCCCAAATGGATACTACGATTATGAAGAAAATGAGGTACTTCCAGCACATGAGTTAATTCTCCGACCACTACTCTTGTGTGCCAAAGAGTGCTATGTGTATGGCCTCAAAAAAGATACAGAATTATTTCAACAGTGTAATGATATACTTTCTTTTACTCGTAACAAATACAAACTAGATTTAAAAAAGGAAGTCATCAAAGGATATGAACAACTTTGGAATGCAACAGGATGGCAGAGAGGTTCTATCTTAATCTTTCTAGAGCCAGAAAAGCTTAAGAAGCTAAATATTTTCACTTCCTGTTATGATCCTAGTATTTCGGAAAATCCTAATTCAGGAGAAAGTGCTGCAGCTATTAGATTTTGTAAAGATGTAGTTACGAAAGAAAAGCTAGTTGGTCTTTGCTTTTCGGCCTCTAACGGTATTGAATATATGAAGGTTTATGCGGAGAGCGATACATTAAAAGAATTATATGAATGTGCGTTAGTACAAGCACTGTCTTCAAGTTCAGATTCTATATATACACCCCAAAAAAAACGTAGAAAATTACCTAGATAGTAAGTATCGATCATTAGCTTTTAATTATTTAGACGGTACTTATGGAAAGGAAGAAACTTAATGAATATCTTTGATTGCTTAGATGAACTACAAGGAGAATTGTTTGAGAAATCATACGAAGAAATGGAAGCTAAGTATTATGAATTATGCTCTACTAACGTGGAAGGTAATGAAGCAGAACGGATTCATAATATAAATTTAGATACTTTTCAAACGCAAGTAAAGAGTAGCCTTCAAGAAGCTGTGCATATAGTAAATGCACAGTCTGCAAAAGCCATTTATTTTGAATATGATATGGATAGTGATTGGGAAAGTACATTTTTTATTTGTGATGGATATAGTAGTCTCTTTGAAGAAGATGATGACTGGGCCAGTGATTGGATAGACGAAATTGAAGGACCTAGTAACAAAGAGTTTGCTCAGATTTATCAAGAGAACGGTTTTGATGCTACGGAAAAAGAAAGGGTTATAACGCTATTTTTAATTGTAAGAACGCTTGTAGCTTTCGCGAAAGCTGTAAAAAACATCAAAGTTGATGTTCCTTTATGTATAGGATTTCATGATCAAGATCCAATCATGCGAATTAAAGAGTAGCTAGTGAGATATCCACCGTGGCAACACAAATAACTCATTATATATGGAACCTGTAGAAAAGTTATATTGAAGAGAGGATTATTAAAATGTTAAAAATAAAAAACTTTCATTTGCTAACTAGTCTTTCACCAGATTTTTCTTTTTTAGATATGAAATATATTATAGAAGTAAGGTACTTTACAGAGTATAGAAACAGTTTATTGTTTGATGAAGAGAACAAAACTAATTTACATATAGTCTTTCTTTTAAAAACTAAAGGTGCTCATACCTTTCATGAAGTTAGTATGAATTTTTATAGCGTAGGGAATTTCAAACTATATGCGAGTGGGGGAGCTTTACAGTTATCTATATTAGAGATAATAGATCTTCGTGATAGAAGTTGGGAAAATATTAGATTTCAAGTGCATGATGTAGAAAATCAAGATATCGATTTTTATTGTAACAGCATTGAAGTTTTAGGTGTTAAGGAATCACCAATTATTGATAATTAATAATTTAATATGTACCAAATAACTTTTCTGAGGATAATTATGCTTATGACAACTAAGGGAGTGGCTTTTTTATGAGGTTTTGTGAATATCAATCAGTAATGAATAATACCAAATGGGAAGAAATTAAAAATAAAATGAATGATTGTTCTATAAATGCATTTTGGAGAACACAAGATGTCAAAACTAAGTATATAAGTGATTGGGATGGAGATTGGTTTTATCATTTCAAAGGTAATTATAAAAACATTGAATGGTTAGAAATAAAGGTAGAAAATTTGGAAGAGAAGGGCCAAGTGATAAATGAACTTAGAACAATTAACGTACCAGGAGAAACGAAAGATAATGCTATAAAAGTTTATGGATACGTTCAAAATAACAATCCTATAGATTATTTATAATAGCTGATGGTTCTTATAATTCGTGTTATGGTAAATAAGTTTATATGGTATACATCATTGAAATAGATTGATATTCTTTAAATAATCGAACTCTTAACTAAGAGAATTTTTAAGTTTGGAGAATTTTATGGATAGTAGACAGCAGAAAATGAAAAGGTTATTAAAACAAAACCATGTACGAAACGAAAGAGAAAAGGTTATTGCTCTTTTTGGTAAATATTTTGACTATAAATTAAGAATTGAAGATTTTAAGAGTTGTAAAGAAACGAATGAACATAACAGATTGTTAGAGGAGCAAGTCTGTTATGAAGAGATATTTCAGCTGTACAATTCTCTCGATAGCAATGAAATTAATAAACACCTTCGCGGAGAATTATCAAGAAGCATTAGGTTATCTCATAAGCACCTTTTAATTTTCCATAAGCTTGTTGAAAAGACAGGTACAGTACATATAGACAAACAATATTTAAAAGAGACTTTAAATAAATTAGGGAACTCTATGTTTTTTTTGAAAGAACATAACGTTATTATTGGACATGGAATGAATAATATAATAGGAAATATTATGATAGATAAAGGTTTAAACAATACTTTATATAACAACATAACAGAATTTATGGGAAATAATTTTATGTATTCACACTTCTACATAGTTGCTCCTGATTTCAAATTTGGATTAAATATTTCTTATGAAGAATATTTCTATTCAGTTAGTTACTGGGGGGAGAACAAATGAAATACTTTGAACAAGCGAAAGAAATATGGACTAAATATGTCCCTAAAAATGGGCAATCAGACATTGTAGAGGGTGAACTAATTAGGGCAATTGAAAAACTAAAATGGGAAGCTCAAAGCAATGGGAATGGGAATTGGGATGAAGGTTTTGAAATGTTGGGTTTATATATTTTAGAAATATTAAATGACAACGACGTGTTTGAGCCAGATATATTATTAGAAATTCAATCTGATGTAAATATCCTACTTACTTCTGAGTATGAACCCTATTTAGAAGATGACTTATATGATCGGTTGGCAGATCATGTCATTGAATGGCATTTTGCTAAAAAAGGTCCTATTAAAAGGGCAATCAACCAGAACCTTTATAGATAACAGATTAAGACAGAGAAGAGATATTTGTGTCTCCTCTCTTTTTTACGTGTTCTCATAGTCCTGATTACGTCAACTAGATTGTATTTTTAATGTGAACCATTGAAATCTATTTTTTGATCAACTTCCACTAAGTTTGTTTCATAAAGCTTCTCGTCTTCACCATCCCCTACAACTGCAACTAATCGTAGATCTTTCCCAGGTTCACCGAGTATTATTGCCTTTGAGCCTATGGTTTCAGAATTACAGTCTGTATAAAGGTACTCAGAAAGTATTTCAAGAATATCGTCTTCATTATATTTAAAGTATTTTCTTTTACTATCCATCATTAACACCCATTCATCTATATATTTTCTATCTTGATAAAAGTCTATTTATCTTTTAGTAATATTTATTTCTTAACAAACATATCCTCGGCCCTAAATTTGATGACGCTGTAACCCCATGTAGAAAAAGTACTATACAGTTGTTGTTCTTCTCTTGTTATAGGTCGAATTTCTGTGTATCCTTTTTGCAACATACAATTATCTGCAAAGGCTTCTTGTGATTTAAAATAAGCTACCTCTAAATTGTCTAATTCTAAATCCCTATAACCAGAAATCATGCCATCTAAGGCTGTTTCTTGTATCATTTTAATATGTCCATCACCTTGTTTAAGTATGATTCGTCCTTTCAAATCCTCACTAGTAGGTGGTTCATCTCCTACCCAATCCATTAAACCAGCGATGAAGTTTTTTGTATATTCAGGACTAGTTTCTAATACTCTGCCACAAGCAAATCTTCCGTCACTTAAAGGAATGGGCCAAAATTGACCGGGCATGAGATATCTATTTGATTTTGGATAAAATGGATATGAAATTTTCTTCACTATTTGGATGTCCTCCTCGAATGATACTAAATGCTCTTTAGCATTTAGTTTAGCAGATGAATCTAATCATTCCTTTGTATAAGGATTGGCTATGTTAACTAACTTTTTATATCTTATTCATCTAAATAAATGTTGATCATTTCTACACCCTTTAATATATAGTTACAGCCTTCAGCCGTTTTTGAAGCTAAAAACTCATTAATTGGGTCACCATAGTATTGCCATTTATCAGAAATCGTCTCTAATAATTGAGTTAGTTCGTTGAGACTTAAATCCTTTTTCACGATTAAATTGAGTTCTACAACATATACATCATCGAATTTCCAGTAAGGCTCTAATCTTTCTACGTTAGCTTTAACTAATATTTGGTTTATCTTTTCTAAAAAAAATTTTAAATCTTTTTCAGCTTCAGTTTTATTTTTTGCTGTAACATATAAACGTACAAACAATATTAATACCTCCTATAAAAAGGTTTCTATATAGTTCTAGGACATTATTATATAAGGGATTACTAGGGTAACTAGCTCTGTCTATTATATACACTTTTAGCATTACTTGTTATTCTACTTATAACTAAACTTTTAACTGAAAGGAATTACATATAGTGAACTCAAAGAGAGCTGTGCAAGTAGGAGATATCTTTGCTACCCCATTACCGATGAATAAGTATGGTGCAGTTAAAGTAGTGAATATAATTGATCGCTCTTATCTTCTTGGCATTACAAGCTATATAGACAAACAAATACCTACAATTGACTCTGAAAAAATTCATCAAGCTTTGATTACCGAACTTATAATAGGTGATGCAAAGAAACCATTATATAAGTGGGTAGATGGAAGAATTCCTAAAGAGTTAATCTTTATTGGAAATACGTCCTTAACTACAGAGGAACAGGGAATCGAATCTAATATATACGGAGGAAATTGGTCAAAAGACTGTGCTCTATCAGTTTATTTTGAGTGGCGTAGACAAACTGATCCTGAAGGATTTGCACTCGAAATTCAAAAAGAAGATGAAGCTCTCGCTTTAAAAAACTCTATATCAAAACCAAAAAAAATGTTGGATGAGAAAAATTTTTGGAGGGTTATTTCTTTATTAGACTGGAGTAAGGAAGATGAAGAGGCGATTGTAGAGGCTGCTATCAAAGAACTTTCTACTTTCACTGCATGGAAAATAAGACATTTTGAAGAAACTCTCTCCTATAAGCTTTTCTTATTAGATACAGAAGAACATGCAAAAGAAATAGGAGAATATTGTTTTTCTCAACAAGATCAACATTTCTCACCTGACCTCTTCTTATATGCACGATGTGCAGTAGTCGCTCGTGGTAAAGAAGTTTTTGAAGATGTCTTATCTAATCCTTCAAAAATGCTCAAGGACACTGAATTTGAAACCTTACTGTCTCTTTCGTCGGAAGCTTATTATTTAAAAAAGGGGAAAGAATTCGAATATGACAGTGGCTGTAGTTATGAGACATTTTCAAATAGAAAAGGTTGGTCAGAAGGATTTTTACAGTAAAGTGGGCTTTTTAGCTCATTTTTTAATATCTAAAGAGATTTGCAGTACTTAATTTGTTCTAGGGTATACACCAAAACAATCGTAAAGGGGTAAGTACAATGAAAATAGAAGATAAAACATTTACCGAACGGATTCTGAAGCACTTACTTATAGGCAGTCAAATAGATGGCGTGAAGTTTGGGACCGATAATGCCATAACTTTATTGTATTTTACTAACTACACTAGAAAAGAAGACGGCGATTTTGTATTAAACATCGAGACAACTTGGACTGTATATTCTGAATTTAATGATACGTACCCATCATCAGAGAGTGATGTGCCATTTAATACAGAAGAGCAGCATTTTAAGCATATTTGGGACATGAGAAGAGAAAAGGTAGTGGATCTTGTATTAGGAACTTCATCTCCTCACCTTATTATCACGCTAGAATCAGGGAAAGTTTTATTTGTGAATGGTCACGATTCTAACTATGAATGTTGGCAATTAGGAGATCATTTTTCAGGAGGGAGTTGTGATTGGCTTTTAGTAGCAACCCCAGGCGATAATATCGCCATTTGGTGTCCTGATGATTTTGAATAAGTACTAGATTACTTGGTATAGAAGGGAGAATGATAGATATTGCTGACACTACATTTATATGATTTAACAATTATAGATGATGAATGGGGAGAGAATCATAACGATTTTTACGTCAAATTAGAAGCTGACATTGGAATAAAAGGACATAAAAGCCCAATAGAAGTATTTTCAATATATGTTACGAGCCCCTGTAGACTAAGTTCAATGCTAAAAGACCAAGAAATCGAAACAAGTAGAGGCTTATTTATTATGAATGATTTTAATATTAAGGCTGTAGAAGATCGACTTAAGAAATTACTCCTACATTGCAGCAGACCAAGTTGGGAAGAATGCTTACTTGCAGTTAGTCGATATGCTATTAGAGAGTGTGAAACGTAATAAAGTTTGGAATTCCTTTTACGAAGACTAAGGTTAAATTAACAGGATTATTTTACATATATGCTCAAGGGAGGCAGAGAATGAATTTAGATCAATTAATTAAGTTAGGGGCTCCCTATTTTCATATAGCTGTAGGAGATACAGCATTATTATTTAACTTACAGGTTCAAGCTAGGGAATTAAATAAGACAGAATTCAAAGTAATTAGGGGAAAAAAGTGTAGGAATATCACAGGTCTAATGGATGAATGGGCTGCTGCTCTCCAATTCCCAGATTATTTTGGAGAGAATTGGGCTGCTTTTGACGAGTGTTTAAATGATCTAGATTGGCTTCCTGCAGATAGATACATCTTATTCATTACGGACGCACATCTCATTTTAAAAAAGAAGAAGAAAAATTTTAAAATTTTAATCAATATTTTAAAAAACACTATTCAAGAATGGACTGAAGGTAGGTATTATGATTCTTTCCCTACGGAACCGACTCCTTTTCATATTATTTTTCAATGTGGTGATGTACATAAGGAAATATTTCAAAAAAGGCTTGTTGATGCAGGAATAGAGCTGGTAAATACCTTTCAACTAGAAAAACAGGATAAAGCATTACAGAATTTCCAAAGAGCACATCAATTTTGTAAGAATAATAAGGAGAATTTAGTCCAAGATCAAATATGCGGCTGTTTTTACTGTTTGAAAATGTTTCATCCGATGAAAATTGAAGAATGGATAGACACTGACGATGATACTGCTATCTGTCCTTACTGCGGGATTGATTCTGTAATAGGTTACAGCTCTGGATTGCCCATTACCCAAGAATTCTTAAGAGGAATGAAGGCATATTGGTTTTAAACAAGGG
Source organism: Priestia sp. USM5 (assembly GCF_058323215.1). Classification (NCBI taxonomy): domain Bacteria; kingdom Bacillati; phylum Bacillota; class Bacilli; order Caryophanales; family Bacillaceae; genus Priestia; species Priestia sp. USM5. Next base: position 2,862,396 of record NZ_JBSGKN010000001.1, on the reverse strand, counting down.
GGTACGTAGATGGATAATTTACTGGATTTACGGATTGAATTAATCACAGGACAAAAATTAGCTATGCAAGGGTCTTATCAAAGAAGAGCTCCCTCAAAAAAGGCCATTCCTCATCTTTTAGTAGCAAGAAAAGGTTTAAAGGATTATGTTAACCAATACCCTACTAATGCTTTAGCTTGGCAATTGCTATCGGAGGCTGAAGAATATCTATTAAATTATAACGAGGCCTTAACGGCACTTCAGAATGCCCTATCTCTTGGCGAAAAAGATAAAAAGTTACTAAAAAGATTAGCTATGCTAACAGAATACGGAAACCAATGGAAAGAGCTTGGAATAACATCAGAGCAATTAAAATCGTTAGAAATATATCTACAAGAAAAATTAGAATCGTATGGTTGTAATCATACGTTAATTTATACCAGAGAGTGGTTGGATATAAACGTGTTAAGAAACAAAAAGTCTAAGTTAGTAAAGGCCTTACAAAATCATGGTGGTTTTTGTGATTGTGAAGTTCTTATGAATGTGATCGATTAGGTTAAAGTACTACTGAAAGTCTTTATTTTACTAACTTTAATAAATATCTATTTTGAAAAGGTGAAACGAATGTTTGAAAGTCAGCCAACAAACAAAGATTTGATAAATAAGCTAGAAGATGTTCTCAAAGGAGACGTATCTAGAGAGCAATTTAATATGTGGGCCTACAAATGGGTTCAAAATCTAGATAATAGAAGTAATCTTTCCTTAAATGAGAATCAATTACATGAATACTTTATTTTCTTATTAGGCATCGATTTAGAGATGGAACCCGATATATATTTCTACGACAATAGACAAATTCAAGAATGGATTGAGAAAATAAAACATGGTATTCAATTATCTTAATAAAGATATAAGTACTATCGTTGAGAAAAGAGATGCAAGAATCAAATTAAAATTGAAGGTAAACAGGGCTTTATTCAAATTAAGTCAGAAAAGAAATATGGGTTTTCCAATAAAAAAAGTCATTTTGGAGGTTATGATATTGAAGGAACGGTTGAAATAAAGACTGGGAATTACTATGTATTAGGAGAATTGTGGTTCACTACAAACGATATGTATGAATTTTATCAAGCATTAAACAAATGCTATAATACCCTCCAAGGCATAGCCACTTTTATAAACTACGAAACGTCTCTTCAAATAGAATTTGAATTTAATAATCTAGGTCAAGTCGTTATCCAAGGTTATTATAGAGAGAAGCCTTATTTGGAAAACGTACTGCAATTTGAAATAGAAAGTGATCAAAGTTTTATTTTAGCTACGTTAAATGAATTAAAAACATTTTTGAGTCAATATGGGGATATTAGCTGAGATAATTAATGAAAAAAGGAAATCCAAGGTAGGGTAAAGTACCTTGGTGTTTTTATTTCTCAAAACCTCTCCTACATTAACTAAGAGTGTATATACAATAAATTGTTTTAGAAAGATCAATGATAACAAAAATTCAAAATTTCAATAACGTAGCTTTCGATTATCCTATAAAAAGGTACAGTTCGCAAAGGCATAAATCCCCAGAATTACATGCCCTAATATCTTAAAAAAGCTCCTTTGTATATACTGTTGTGAATAAAACGTTATTATGGTATAAATCTACTATAATATAACAAAGTAGGTAATTTACATGTCAAAAAGTAAATGGTTTTTGATTTTATTTGTTCTATTAATTTCTATTACTTTTTTCTTTTTTATACTCAAAGAAGATGGAGAAATCAAAAGAGATAATATAGAAATAGGATATAAAACAAATGATGAATCTCAACACATTATTGATCCACAGAATAAAGTGGATCGAAATAAGGAAATAATCGTCTCTACACATTTTAAAGAAAATTCGGAAAAGGAAAAACAAAATAAAAAGTTTGTACTAAAATTAGCTAATATCAAGGATAAGAGCAATGTTTTAATGGAAGAAATTATTCCTAATGACGAGGCCACTGCGGGTTACGAATTTAAAATTAGTTCAGGAAAACTTTCTGCGGGAAAGTATCAATTTTCTTTGTATAGAGATAATAATTTGAGCGTAGTAAAAGTCTTTACATTCAAATGATAAAGAATACATAGTCCGTAAAGGTATACCTTTACGAACTTTTCTTTTTCGTAAGAAATCTATCATCTTTATCGTTTGCTTAAGTTATAAAAACAATTACGAACGTCTTCTGGAATCCATGCACTTTTACGAACATTTTTAGTAATAAAAAAGGATTCATACCGGTTAATCGATATGAATCCTTTTGAAACATAGTTATATACCAATAGGTATTTCTTATAATAAAATTAATCCACCTATTATAAGAACAGCACCAAGCATAATACGGAACCCAGAAGACGACACTGGATCAGTAACTATATCGGATGCTACTGCTAAAACAACTAAAGTTTTTTTAGTCTTTCCTTTTGTGTTTTTATCTTTTACGATGATTAAAATTCCCGAGATTAATAGATACAAACCAACTAGTAAAACTAATATAGGTATAAAAATTATTTCCACCTGCTCTTATGTATTATAGTGTATTTATTTTCTATGCTTTTTATAACGTACATAGCTCTTTGTGTATGTATAAATAAACCATTAGAAAACATTCAATATTGCTCCAATAATAATTGCTATTAAAAAATATATCAGGAGACTAAATGATATTAAATATTCCCTAGTTTCTCTGTTATATCTTCACTCCATAAAGATTCGGAAACTTAAATAACATAAACAGAAAATAATTAACATGACCCACATAGGAAGCTGTTCAAAAGCAATAAAGAGTATAATAAAAACAATATAAAAACTTTTTTCTACCCATTTATGCCACTTGTTTACATGATTTTTTCAGTGTCGTGGTCATCTTTAACATTTAATTTTATAGCAAGATACTTTGTAATAAGAGATGCTACTAACAATAATAGTAAGAGGTATAAAAATGTTTTTAGCAATAATATTCAACTCCTATTTAAAATACATTTAACAAAGTACCAACTCCTATAGAAGCTAAATAAAAGAAGAAGAAGATAACGGCTAAAAGGTGTTCCTTTGTTTCTCTTGCAAATTTCCATTCCATAAATATATTAAATCCCTGATAAACAATACAAAAAGCAGCTAAAATAATCCACATAGGAACTTGATTATAATAGCTTAGGGAAAATAAAAATATTATGTATAGTACAACTTCTATTCTTGAGTGCCACCTGTTTACTTTTTTTCTATAAATATCTGGATCGGTTTCTAAGTGCATCTTTTTTCTTAAGTATTTTTCGACATAATGAGCGATATAAAACGCTACTATAATAAAAATCAAAAATTTGTACATAAATACCTCCTAATATCCAATAATATCATTTTTTTCTATTTTAATTAAATTAATCCACTTGTTGTGGAATTAATCATATGATTTAAGGCAGGTTTTATTGAACAGTAAGAAGAGGCTTCACTTGTGAATGAAAACATAGTAGCAATTGAAAGTTATAAAATTGCGTTTTATAAAGATTTAAAATATATGTTACTGAGGAAGATGATGTAATGACGAAATAACTATGTAAAGAAAAGATGGAAAGTTAAAGAGCCCTTGTATACCAAGAGCTCATATTTTTGTATGGTTCCGATAATTAAACTTATGTGAACTAGAATATAATAAGAGGCCGGGACAAAGCCCAGCCTCTTAGATTATCTATATAAATTTTCTACAGGTTTACCTAAATTGTTTATATCCTGAGTAATATTTAAAATGATTAAATAATGATCTTGGCTTTTTCGTTTACCAAGAAAAACAACTTGGTGAACTTCAACTAAATCATTTTCATATTCTTTGTTAGTTTCACACATTTCATACAAAGTGCTACCAAACTCAGTATTATCCCAATTAGCTATATCAAGCTCTATAAAAACTTGGCTTTTTTTTACGTTAATCATTTGTTGTCTACCCCTTATCTATAGCACAATTAGAATGCTAGTGGAAATTGCGTACTCTTTGCAGAGTTGCTTTTATTTATTATAACTCTATGATCTCTTGTCGAAGTATCTGAGGTACTAATATTAGAATCAAAACGTTTAGCGTAAAAAACTTGAGTATTTCCTTTTTTATCAGTTTGTGACCATTTATTATCGTAATTATTCATAGTTTCTTCTCTTAATTTTTTGACATCAACATTGCGACCATATTGAGTATCATTAGGTGTAGATTTTTTCTTTGGATTATACTTATGCCTATCATATGCGTGCTCATTGATAAAGCTTGATTTGTTCATTCCACCATTTAATTTATATGGAACAGTGTTATTCTTTCCCTTTTTAGGTTTACCTCTTCTTTTTAAAGCTTCAAAAGTACTTGTCGAAGCATCAGATACAACAGCCGTAATAGCCCCACTTGTGTTTGTAGTCACTTGTAAATTGATATCGTAACTAACTCCATCTTCAAAAAAAGCAGTATATGTAACTTTGTTGATTGCATCGTTCTCTAAAATCCCTGCATTTTTAAGTTCATCTAATCCATATACTTCAATTTTTTCTTCCAAAACTAACTTCTGAAATTCATCATCGTTCCATTCATCTGCGTAAGATATACTGCTAAACGAAAATAGACCTAAAATCATTAATAAAAAGGCTTTAACTAAAATTCGATTCTTTACCACTTGATTTTCTCCCCTTTTTCATATTTTGTCAACAATGAGAAATTATACTATACAAAAACAGAAAATGTAACAAAAATATACATAAAAATAATAATTTGTTATTTTTATAGTTATATAGACCTTTCTGTAAGTTGATTAAAAAGAGATATATCATATTGCAGTAACAATAATCGGGAAAAATTTAGAATTTCCATTGAATAAAGAACGTTTGTTCGTATATAATAGAGAACAAACGTTCTTTATCTAAGGAGTTCTTTCAATGGATTATGCCCAGCTACCAAACAGAGTCATTATATGCATCGATATGAAGGCATTTTTCGCTTCAGTTTCTTCTGTCATACGGGGATTGAATCCGCTAAAAACAAAGCTTGCGGTAGTAGGAGATATCAAACGGTCTGGATCGGTTGTGTTAGCTGCCACACCCTTACTAAAGAAAGAAGGAATCAAAACGGGAAGCCGTCTTTTCGATATTCCTAAAAGAAAAGATATCCATGTCGTGAATCCATCTATGGAGAGGTATATCAAGGCTTCGAACTATATTTCTAGTTTGGTGTTACAGTATGTGGCTCCTGAAGACTTTCATGCGTACAGCATTGATGAGTTGTTTATTGATGCGACAACTTCTTTGCATTTATTCGCTAAAACACCAGAAGAATTAGCCTATAAAATCATCAACGAGATTTATCAAAAAACAAGGCTGACAGCTACTGCCGGAATCGGTCCCAATCTCTTACTGGCAAAAGTGAGCTTAGATCATGAGGCCAAGAATAGCCCAACAGGAGTTGCTTATTGGCGGTATGAGGATATTCCCTTTAAGCTGTGGTCCATTCATCCGATGAAGGATTTCTGGGGAATCTCGTCTGCTACGGAAAGACGCTTACAACGGTTAGGCATTCACACCATCAAAGAACTCGCTCTTTCTTCAAAGGAGATGTTACAAAAAGAATTTGGCATTCTGGGTGAAGAGTTGTATCAACATGCGAATGGGATTGATTACAGTCGCATTTCTGATGTGTACATTCCTAGCTCTCGTTCATTTGGAAAAAGTCAGATTCTATTCCATGATTATACAAACCGAAAAGAAGTGGAGTTATTGCTGTTAGAGCTATTGGACGATGTATGTTTTCGTTTACGCATGCATCAAGTAGTGGCTCAGACTGTTCATTTATCTATTGGTTACAGCAAACAAACAGGTGGAGGCTTCTCAAGACAAAAGAAAATGGGGAGAGCTTCGAATTTAAGCCAAGATATCTTTCCGTATTGTTTAACCATCTTACATACACATGATAGCGGAATGCCGATTCGTTCCATTGGGATTTCCTTGTCGAACACACGCATTCAAGAAGAAGAACAAATGAGCTTATTTGAGGATATTGATCAGCGGGAAAGAGCCTATGCACTTGCAAAAACGATCGATGACATTCGTCTTCGTTATGGAAAGAATAGCGTTCTACGGGCCTCAAGCTATCTCGATCATTCAACGGCTCGTTATCGAAACGGCCTTCTAGGAGGTCATAAAGCATAAAGGAGGAAGCTGCTATGCAGAACAGAGGAATGAAAAAATGGCGACCGTTCGCCACTATGCCAGAGCAATACAAAGGATTACAGGAAATTATAAAAAAACAAGCAGAAATACCACAACCTTTTTTAACAGAAGATCAAATGGAACAGATTAATTTCACTTTGATTGAAGCGCTTCATACACATAAAAAAGTGTACCTGACGTATTACAAGCATGGGCAGTGTATAACAGAAACAGGAGTTATTCAGTTTGTTGATTCTCTAGGAGGATTATTTGTTTTTATAGATGAGGGGGGTAACCAGGCGAATAAAATGAGGTTAAGCGAGCTAATTGATGTTCGTTTCATGTAGTAGAAAGTAATAAAACAGTTTATTTACATAAGATTCCCATACATAATTAGTATAAGCTTAAAAAGTACAGGATCATTTTCATAGATTCATTTAGTAATGTTATATAAGGAGGCCTTTAAAATGAAGCAGGTTTGGCATGAATTTGAACAGTGGTTGAGAATAAATCGGCCAGAAGCAGTAGGAACACTTAACGAAGCAGCTGCTGAATCAGAAATTGCAGCGGTTGAACAAAAGATGGGACTAACCTTCCCCCAAAACCTTAAAGACTGGTTAATGATACATAATGGACAGAGCGATGAGTATATAGGAGTTATTGAAAATTATACTCTATTACCTCTAGAGGAGATTCTGTATACGTGGCAAACCTTAAAAGAGCTTTTAGACGGAGGAGAATTTGAAGATTTTCCAGAAGTAGAACCTGTTGGACCAGTGAAAAAAGAATTGTGGTGGAACCCGCGTTGGATTTCGATTGCCACGAATGGGGGAGGAGATGATATTTGTATAGACTTGGATCCGGCTGAAGGAGGAAAAGTCGGCCAAATTATCACCTTTTGGCACGATTGGGAACAGCGCGAAGTAATAGCAGATAGCTTAGAAGAATGGGTAATGGCCACGATAAATCATACAGATCATTAAAGGGGAGAAGCAAATGATAAAGCCGGATATAGAGAAAATCTATAAAATTCTTAAAGCACTTCCAGGTACGTCGGTGAAAGTAGAATTTGAAGATGAAGTGGGAGAAATTCTTTCTACTCCTTATTATATCTATCTTAAAAGCGAGTTTTTAGATGGACAATTAGGCTATAGAGAAGATCTAGAAGCCAATTCCCTTATAGGGAATCAAGAAGGAGATTGGCAAGAAAGCTGGTTTGTCATAGGGTATGATGAAGAAATCGGCGGTGACCCGCTTTTTATTGATATAGCGAATGAAGATTATCCAGTTTTTACAGCTGAACATGGTATGGGTGAATGGGACGCTTTAGAAATGTATGATTCTCTAGAAGAGTTTGTAGAAAATGTTACTTAATTATGGCTTCGTTAAAAGATTTTGATAAGAGTACGGTCAGAAGAGGACAGATAGTAGTTTAATATCTACCTAGCTGTCCTCTTTTTTAGCATCTATTAAACTTAGAAAGAATGTAGAGAGAGGAAGAGACTAATGGTAGGAATTGATTTCAGAAGATAAAAGTGAAGAATTATTAGATGCTTTTGCTAATTCGTTATAATTTATCTTTCTAATCAGCTTATAAATTAAGCTAAAGAATTCTGCAGCTGAAGGTAACTTCTAAATAGCCTAAGTATGGGAAGTGAAGACTATGTATCAAACTATAAAGATTAATAATTGGATTTTAGAAATTGATGTTGAAGAAACAAAAAAACAGTATTTGAAGAAGTGGGATTTGTGCGATTGTCTATATTGTCTAAACTTCTATGAAGCTATGAAGTCAAGATCAGAGATAGAGCTTCAGCTTTTTTACCAACTAGGTATTAATCCTTCTCAATGTAATCACTTATCACATTTTGATCCTCAAGAAAATGGGCTACACTTCTATATTGGCTGTTATCATCTTGTAGGTAAGGTATCTCTTCAAACGCCTCTTGAAATTATAAATTCAGATGATGCAATCCAAATAAGTAATAATTTACATATTGGCTTTTCTAAAAATTTGGAATTTGTCCCTGGTGGATTTGCCAGACCCGTACTTCAACTGAATTTTGAGATAGAAGTCCCTTGGGTACTTGCTGAAGAACCGAGTTAACGTGCTTTTATATTTTAACTACCGCTTTAAAGTATGTTTTGAAAATGCTAAAGCAGGGATAGAAAAAAAGCTACAGTCAAGAGTAAAAGAGGTAGTATACAAAGACGCACTATTCTTTAGTAAACAAAGAATAGTTGAATAAACACATGTGCTGCTTAAATAAATATGCTGTAAAAAAGCACTCACAAGAGTGCTTTTTACTTTGCCTTAAGAAATGATTTTACAAACAATCATGATACATATGGGTATTTCTACACTCGCTGTGCACAAAAAACTGGAAAAAATTCTCTTCGTTCATTTATAATAATAGAGAACTATGTCGAATCCTAAATATTGGAGAGATTGCTATATGAGAAGAATACTTCCTTTTATAATTTTTACCATTTATTGCATTCCATATGTTTATCTATCTATACGAAAAGATTTTGAAGATGATTCAAAAATAAACTATATAATCATGGCCATGGTTACAGTCGTACTATCTTATCTAAGCGGGCTGATTAGAGCAGATTTGTCACTTATTTTAGGAAATATCGTTTCTTTTAGTACTTCATATTTTTATAACGCGTTAAGACTTCCTGATCCAAAATGGGAAAAATACTTTTCGCCTGTTACTTCGGTTGAGCAAATCGTACTCATAAGCCTTGCGGCGCTTGTACTGCAGATGATTGTTTATACAGTTGCTAGAAAGCGAGCGAAGAGATACATTCGTAACGCTATGGTTTCAAAATAGCAAAAAAGAGAGTTAGTCATTTGATGGGCCAGACTCTTCAGATGACTAGCTGAAAGAAGGGGTAAAAAGAAATTCATTCTGTATGAGAAGATAAAGCGATTAAAAACATTGAAAAAAATTCTCTTGCAGTCAAACGAGGAGGGAAGAATAGAAGCGTTATTAGGCATATACTTACCTGCTTTAAACAGGATACGAATCAATTAGGTAAGCTATTTATTACAACTTTTAAATATGTAACCGCAAACAAAAAGGTATGTATTTCTCTTCCTACTTTAATTATACCACATAAAAAAATGCCGATATAGACTGTTTATTCTCATTTACTGCTGGTAAAATCAATAAAACATTACCGGTTAGGAGAGATGTTGAATGAACTCTTTAGTTCTTAGCTTTCAAGAAATAAAAGATACACAGCTTTCACTTGTTGGAGGAAAAGCTTTAAATTTAGGCGCGTTATCAAAAATTCAAGGAATACAAGTACCGGAAGGATTTTGTGTGACAGCGGCCGGGTATCAAAAAGCTCTTGAACAAAATGAAACATTTCAAGCGTTACTGAACCAGCTGACGATGCTAAATGCTGATGATCGAGATCAAATTGGTGAAATCAGCGAAAAAATTCGCCAAACCATTATGGAAATAAAAATTCCTTCTGACGTTGTAAAAGCAGTTATTCATTCTCTCTCTCAGTTTGGGGAAGAGCATGCTTATGCAGTTCGTTCAAGTGCGACAGCTGAAGATCTGCCACATGCTTCTTTTGCTGGTCAGCATGACACCTATTTAAATATCAGAGGCAAAGAAGCCATCCTTGAGCACATTAGCAAATGCTGGGCTTCCCTGTTTACAAATCGCGCGGTAACCTACCGGATAAAAAATGGATTTGACCATAGTCAAGTGCACGCATCGGTTATTGTTCAACGAATGGTTTTCCCACAGGCTTCAGGTATTTTATTTACCGCTGACCCAATTACTTCTAACCGAAAGCTGTTATCCATTGATGCAGGCTTTGGACTTGGAGAAGCGCTGGTGTCTGGTTTGGTATCTGCCGATTGCTATAAAGTACAAGAAGGAGAAATCGTCGATAAAAAAATAGCAGCTAAAAAGGTAGCTATCTACGGATTAAAAGAAGGTGGAACAGAAACCAAGGAAGTTCATTTTGATCTGCAAAAAACGCAAGCGCTCACTGACTCTCAAATTTTACAATTAGAACGCGTTGGAAGACAGCTTGAAGCTTATTTTGATTGTCCTCAAGATATTGAATGGTGCTTGGCTGATGATACATTTTACATTGTCCAAAGTCGCCCAATCACTACTTTATATCCAATTCCTGAAGCAGCTGATCAAGAAAATCACGTGTATGTATCTGTTGGACACCAACAAATGATGACCGATGCCATGAAACCACTGGGATTGTCTTTTTTTCTGTTAACGACTAATGCACCGATGCGTACAGCCGGTGGAAGGTTGTTTGTTGATGTCACCCCTATGCTGGCTTCACCTGACAGCAGAAAAATGATGTTAGGTGCCATGGGACAGCATGATCCGCTCATGAAAGACGCACTTACAAGCATAATAGAGCGAGGAGATTTCATAAAATTTTTATCTAATGATCAAAGTTCCGGTAAAAGCAATAAAAGCGTGCCGCCTACGAAACCTAAGGTACAAATCGAAAACGACTTTACGATCGTTTTTGACTTGATCAAGAAGAATCAAGCATCAATAAAAGAGCTAAAACAAACCATCCAAACGAAGTCAGGGTCGGAATTAGTCGATTTTATTTCAGAAGATATCGGGACATTAAAGAAGAATTTATTTGATCCACAAAGTACAGCTGTGTTTATGGCCGCTATGGATGCTTCATCATGGATTAATGAAAAAATGGAGACATGGTTAGGTGAAAAAAACGCAGCAGACGCGCTTTCTCAATCCGTCCCAAACAATATTACTTCAGAAATGGGTCTGGCGCTATTGGATGTCGCAGATGTAATTCGCCCTTATCCAGAAGTCATTCATTATTTAAAACATGTAAAAGATGATAACTTTTTGGAGAACCTGGTTAAGTTAGAAGGCGGACAGGAAACCCGAGACGCTATCTATGATTATCTCAGCAAATACGGAATGCGATGTCCCGGCGAAATCGATGTTACGAAAACTCGGTGGGGCGAAAAGCCAGCTGCACTTATCCCTGTGATTCTTGGTAATATTAAAAACTTTGAGGCTAGCGCCAGCAAACAAAAATTTGAAAAAGGTTTGCAGGAAGCCTTAAAAAAAGAGAAAGAGCTATTAAGTAGATTAAAGCAATTGCCCAATGGCGAACAAAAAGCAAAAGAAACAAAAGAAAGAATTAATCTCCTCCGGAATTCTATCGGTTATCGTGAATATCCTAAATACGGGATGGTTAATCGCTATTTTGTTTATAAGCAGGCTCTGCTGAAAGAAGCCGAGCAGCTTGTAAAAGCCGGCGTTATTGATGAATCAGAAGATATATACTATTTGACGTTTGAGGAACTTCAAGAAGTCGTGCGCACATATAAGCTTGATCATCAAATCATCAGCAAGCGAAAAGAAGAGTACAAATTATATGAAAAGCTAACGCCTCCGCGTGTGATCACGTCTCAAGGTGAAATTATTACAGGTGCGTACAAACGAGAAAACCTCCCGCCCCAAGCAATTGTAGGTTTACCGGTTTCTTCCGGAGTGATAGAAGGGCGCGCGCGCGTCATTTTAAACATAGAAAAAACTAATCTATCAGATGGAGATATATTAGTCACTTCCTTTACCGACCCTAGCTGGACCCCGTTATTCGTAGGAATAAAGGGGCTTGTTACGGAAGTTGGGGGACTGATGACTCATGGCGCAGTCATTGCACGCGAATACGGATTGCCAGCGGTTGTCGGAGTAGAGAATGCTACTCGGCTAATAAAAGACGGTCAGCGAATTCGCGTACATGGAACAGAAGGGTATATTGAAATACTGTAAAAGCCAAAAATACTTGCACTATTTTATCTAATTAATAGATGAAGATTTGTCTAGATTTCTTTGCGCATCTTCAGTTCATACAAAAAGGCAGGCCACAATGGCCTGCCTTTTTTATATTGGTAACAAAGTAGATTGAAACGTCAAATGCTGACTTTTTTCGTAGCTGTCTGCTGCACATGCTCCATAAACAGCTTAAACAAGTTCAGCATTGAATTATGTTCTTTTGCCATCATTTCTGGATGCCACTGGACGCCGACTACAAATTGATTTCCTTGTTTTTCAATGGCTTCAATGACTCCGTCTTTTGCCCATGCGGAAACTTCAAAGCCTGACGCTACGTCTTTAATCGCTTGATGGTGAAATGAATTAATAAGAGCTTGATTACCGTAAAGGTCATGTAGGCGTGTTCCGTCTTTAATCATGATGGAATGAGAAGGGTCGCTTGTATTGTTGTATTGATCATGTTTGATAAATGACTCTTTAATGTCTGACATGTCTTGATAAAGCGTGCCGCCGTAAGCAACGTTTAAAATTTGTAAACCGCGGCAAATCGCTAATACGGGCTTTCCTTGATCAATCACATGCTTTAACAATAGATGTTCAGACTGATCTCGTGCTAAAAAAGGTGAACCTGTTTTGGTTGTCGGTTCTTCACCGTATAAAAGGGGATTGACGTCTTGTCCACCTGATAAAATCAACCCGTCTATACTTTCTGCCTGCGCTTTAATCATTTCTTCATCTTCTAGTACTGGCAAGATAAAAGGAACTCCGCCGCTTAGCGCTGTTGATTCGATATAGTCGTTATTCACATACGCTCGCTTATAGCCTGGAAAGCGTCCTCCTTGATCCACAATAATGCTTCCTGATATACCAATTAAAAATCCCACTGTTGTTTTCTCCTTTTTTGTTAAATTACCATTTCTTAAGATGTTTTTTCTTTTTTACTGCGTTGATAAAGTGTTTTCAATCGCTTGCTTTATAAGAAATAAATGGTTCTTTTATTCAACTATTATACATATATACCATATTTATTTAATAGAAAATGGTATAATAGCCTCTGTGTGTCAAAAATACTAATTGCCAAAGGTAGAAGGTAGTGCTACAATTGTTCACATTCCTACTATTCTTCTTATTATAGTCGGATTAAAATTTTATACAAGGAAATAGGAGTGATTTTAGTGAAAAGGACTTATTTACTTTTCATCTCTCTTTTAACCATTGTCCTCATGGTAGCAGGGTGCAGTGGTAACGCAAGTAAAAATACTTCAAGTGAAAAAGAAGGAAAAGAAGGCGGAACGCTAAACGTCGCGTCTCAAAGTGAGCCAGCAACGCTAGATGCTCAAATCACTGGGGACTCAGATGTAAAAGATGCAACGCGCAGTATCTATGAAGGGTTAATGATTTTAGACGACAAAGGAAATCCTAAGCCTGACTTAGCGTCTAAAGTAGATATTAGCGATGATAAAAAAACATACACGTTCCAATTAAGAAAAGGGGTTAAATTCCATAACGGTAAAGAAATGACTGCAGATGACGTTGTCGCTTCTATTAACCGCTGGATTAAGCTATCATCCCTTGGGAAAACAAACTTCTCTGGTGCTGAAATGACAAAAGCCGGTGATTATACGGTAGAGCTTCATTTACCATCACCAAATGTTAACACGCTATCTTTATTAGCTGATCCAATCCCCGCAGCAGCTATTTTACCAAAAGAAGTCGTTGACAATGCATCTGATGAAGGGATCAAAGACTACATAGGAACAGGTCCATATAAAGTAAAAGAGTGGAAGAAAAATCAATATCTTTTATTAGAAAAATTTAAAGATTATTCTTCGAAAGGCCGCGAAGTTAAGAAAACTCCTCACGTTGATGAAATTAAGATTAGTTTCGTAAGCGATGAGTCAACTAGGATTTCTGGTATTACAACCGGACAATTTGACGTTGCGCTATCTGTATCAAGCGATAATGCCAAACAAGTTGAAGGCAGTCAAAATGCAAAAGTAGAAACATCACCAGGCGGATTTATGGGACTTTTCTACAACGCAGATAAAGGCGTCTTTAAAGACATCAATGCGCGAAAAGCAGTTAACGCAGCTCTTAACTCAAAAGATATCTTAGACAGTTCTTACGGAAGCTCAGATTATTACAAGCTTTCTTCATCCATTGTGAACAAAGAGTATCCAAACTACTACAGTACAGCTGGAAAAGAAGAATATAACCAGCATGATAAGAAAAAAGCAAAAGAATATTTGAAGAAATCTGGTTATAACGGAGAAGAAATTCGCTTAATGGCGTCTCGTGATTACCAAGATCAATACAATACAGCTGTTGTGGTTCAACAAGAATTAAAAGACATTGGTATGAATGTAAAATTAGAAGTATACGACTGGGCGACATTCAGCGATAAAATGAGTGATACAAACCAATGGGACATCTATCCTGTTGACTGGAATGCTCGTTCTACCATCTTCCAAGGATTCTGGACGACAAAAGGTACATCAGTTGAAAAATCAATGGACTACTTAAACAAAATTAAAGCTGCTCCTTCTGTTAAAGAAGCTCGCGGTGACATTGATGCCATCCAGCAATACGTATGGGACGAGCTTCCGTTCACACTTATTGGTCATAAAGTGAACATCAATGCCGTTTCTAACAATTCAAAAGGCTATGAGTATAATTTAGGTCCAATTTTCTACAATATGAGTTTAACAAAATAATATCTTATTATTCTAGTAAACAGAGGGCTTATGCTCTCTGTTTTAGAAAGGAGTTTACGATGGGAGCTTATACACTTAAGAGACTTTTTGCACTAATTCCTGTTTTATTCATTGTATCTATTGTTGTGTTCTTAATTACACGCTTAACGCCTGGGAGTCCCGCAGCAATCATTTTAGGACAAGGCGCAAGTCCGGAACAAATTGCAGCGCTAAGCAAAGAAATGGGATTGGATGAGCCTGTTGTCAATCAATACTTTATCTGGCTATCTAACATCTTTCACGGAGATTTTGGTTATTCCTACTTTTTAAATAAACCTGTGCTCGGGGCAATTTGGGATAACGTAGGTCCTACGGTTTCTCTAGCTATACTTGCGCAAATTTTTGGCGTGGTGTTTGCTTTACTATTTGGTATATATGCAGCTAAACATAAAGGAACGATTCGTGATGAAAGCATTATGGGAGCCAGCCTTTTAGGTATCTCTATTCCTAGCTTTCTTCTCGGTTCATTCCTTATTTTGCTTTTTGCTGTACAGCTTCGAATTTTCCCTGTTTCAGGATACGTTCCGTTAAATGCCGGATTATTTGAATACTTAAAGTATTTAGTTTTACCAACGATTACGCTTGGAGCGATTCAAGCTGCATTAATTACGCGTATGACGCGTTCATCTTTACTCGATACCATTTCTGAAAACTTTGTTAAAACGGCAAAAGCAAAAGGATTAAATGAACGCACAATTATGCTTAAGCATACGCTGCGCGTGAGTTTTTTACCGATTTTAACAGTTATCGGAGAATCATTTGCGGGACTTGTGACCGGAGCGGCAGTAACAGAATCATTATTTAACATCCCGGGATTAGGTCAGCTGATTGTTTCATCAATTGAACGCCGAGATTACGCGCTTATTCAAGGAGCTGTACTTTTAATTACGGTTGCTTACGTGGTCATCAATTTAGTTGTTGATTTGCTGTATGCCGTGATCGATCCGCGTGTACGCAATTCTTATCATGATTAAAGGAGGGTGATGAATGTGAACGCACAACAAAATACAGAGACCATTTCAGTAACTTCAAAGAAAAAAAGAAACCCAGCGGCAGCGCGTTTCTTCTCAAATCGTTTGCTAGTAAGAGGAGCGATACTTATTTTATTATCTATTTTGATTGCTGTTTTTGCTCCGCTCATTTCTCCTTTTGGCAGTTTACAAATCGACCCTGCAAATCGATTAGCACCGCCTTCAAGCACGCACTGGTTTGGAACGGATAACTTTGGGCGAGATGTATTTAGTCGGACAATGTACGGCGTCAGAATATCGTTAATGATTGGAGCCGCAGTAACGATTATTGCTACTGTACTTGGTTTAATCGTTGGACTTTTATCTTCTTATTATAAAATTCTTGATTATATTTTAATGAGAATTTGTGACGGCTTGTTTGCTTTCCCGTCTATTTTACTAGCAATTGCCATCATGTCTGCTTTAGGACCTAAAACAAGCAATGTTATTATCGCACTGAGCCTTGTATTTATTCCTTCGATTGCGAGAATTGTTCGTTCAGCTGCGCTTGTTGTAAAAGAAAAAACATTTATTGAAGCGCTAAAAGCTCAAGGAGCAAGCTCACTTCGAATCATTTGTTTTCATATGGCACCAAACGTCTTATCGCCTTTAATCGTTCAAGTAACATACGTGTTTGCCGTGACGATTTTAACAGAGGCTTCGCTAAGCTTTTTAGGAGCCGGAATTCCTGCGCCAACACCAAGCTTAGGAAATATGCTGTATGACGGAAAGCTTGCGATTTACAACGCGTGGTGGATGACCGTGTTTCCGGGTGTATTTATCATTTTAATTGTACTTGGCCTTAATTTATTTGGTGACGGTCTGCGCGATTGGTTAAATCCGAAAAACGTAATGCTGAAGAAAAGGAGGAAAAAACGTTGAGTAACGCCCTTTTAAAATTAGAAGACTTACAAGTAACTTTTACAACGTATAGCGGAGAAGTAACGGCTGTTGACAATGTATCTCTTCAATTAAATAAAGGAGAAGTATTGGGCATTGTCGGTGAATCCGGATCTGGAAAAAGCGTAACGTCCGAATCTATTCTTCAGTTATTAGATGAAGACCTAACAAGCTACGATGGTAAGATTTTGTTTGAAGGAAAAAACTTATTAGACATGTCTTCAAAGCAAATTCAAAAGCTAAGAGGAAACGAAATCTCAATGATTTTCCAGGATCCCATGTCGTCATTAAATCCCGTTATGCCAATTGGAAAACAAATTGCTGAAGTGATTCGTCTGCATCAAAAAGTCTCTAAAAAAGAATCGCAAAAGAAAGTCGTAGAGCTTTTAAGACTAACTGGCATTCCGTCTCCAGAGCAGCGAGCAAAAGAGTATCCGCATGAAATCTCGGGAGGAATGAGGCAGCGCATTATGATTGCGATGGCTTTAGCCTGCGAGCCGAAGCTTCTTATTGCCGATGAGCCAACAACGGCTTTAGACGTAACCATTCAAGCGCAAATCCTTGATCTTATGATGGATTTAAAAGACAAGCTCAACATGGGCGTGCTGTTCATCACCCATGACTTAGGCGTTGTCGCTAATATTTGTACAAAAGTAGCCGTGATGTATCTAGGACAAGTGATGGAAGAAACGGACGTTAAAACGCTGTTTTCAAAGCCGCTTCATCCTTATACAATGGGCTTAATTAAGTCGGTTCCTCACTTAGATGGCGACAGAACACAAGAACTTTCGTCCATTCCCGGAACCGTTCCGCCGCTTTCAAACGTGCCAGATGGCTGTCGTTTTGCACCAAGATGCCCGTTTGCAACGGAAAAATGCCATAAAGAAGTGCCTGTTTTAGAGCATGCCGATGAGACGCATCGCGTTCGATGCTGGCACTATGAAAAAATTCAAGAAGGAGAGGTTGCGTATGTCTAGTGAAGCAAAGCAGCAAAGCGTGAGGCCCTTGCTTGAAGTTCGCAACCTGCAAAAATACTATCCGGTTCGTTCTGCTTTAGGAAAAGCGAAGGGACAAATCAAAGCGGTCCAAGATGTATCCTTTGACATTTATGAAGGCGAAACGTACGGATTAGTAGGTGAATCTGGCTGCGGAAAGAGTACAGCAGGGCGCACGCTTTTAAAATTAGTAGAACCAACAGGCGGAGAAGCACAGTTTAATGGAGAAAGTATTTTCGAATCCAAAGCATCACGCTTACGAACCATTCGTAAAGATTTGCAAATGATTTTCCAAGATCCGCATACTTCCCTTAACCCAAGGAAAAAGATTGGAGCTTCCATTCAAGAAACATTAACAATTCATAATGTAGGCGCAAAAAGCGAGCGAAAGCAGCTTGTCATTGAGTTATTAAAAAAGCTTGGTTTTAACGAAGAAGATTACAACCGCTATCCGCACGAATTTTCAGGCGGTCAGCGCCAGCGTATAGGCATTGCACGTTCATTGATTTTGAATCCAAAGCTCATCATTTGTGATGAGCCGGTTTCAGCGCTGGACGTATCCATTCAAGCCCAAATCTTAAACTTACTGCGCAGCTTGCAAAGAGAAATGAAGCTTTCATATCTCTTTATCTCCCACGATTTAAGCGTCGTAAGACATATTGCAGACCGCGTGGGCGTGATGTATTTAGGAAGATTAGTAGAAGAAGGACCAACAGATGAGATTTTTTCAAACCCTCGTCATCCTTACACAAAACTTCTTTTATCATCTGTCCCAGCGATTAACGAACATGAAAAACGTGAAAAAATTGAGGTTAAAGGTGAAATTCCTTCTCCTCTTAATCCACCTTCAGGCTGTGCGTTTCATAAAAGATGCCCGTTCGCATTTGACCGCTGCATGAAAGAAACACCTGAAGATACAGTGATTGATAGCAAGCATAAAGTAAAATGTCATCTATATAGTTAAGGTGAAAATCTGTAGCGATAGAGAAAACAAACATATTGATGCAGCAGCATAATTGAATGAATAGAAATGAAAAAGTCACTAGTACATCTAGTGGCTTTTTTCTTTGAAAACATTGGGTTCCAAGGGTAGTGAAAAGTCATTATTTAGCATATTAGATTCATTTTTATATAAAAAACGAATATTTTAACGATAATATAGTTCTATAAATATACATAAAAAGGGGTTTTTATATGAAAAAGGGATCTTTTGTTTTGGGAATTTCACTACTGTTATGTGTAGGTAGCTTAACCGGGTGTAGTTTTTCAGATGAAAAGGAAGCCGCTACAAGCACTCAAGAAACCAAGGAGAACGCAACAAAGAAAAACGTAGAAGCAATCAAGAAAGTAACGAAGCAATCAAGAAAAAAGAGCCTCAAGACAATGCTACAGAAGAGTCGGATAAAAAAACAAATAAAGTCACAGAAAAAGAGAAAGACTCCTCAAAACCAGGGGATAAACAGAAAGAAGATTCTACGCAAGCAGCAGATAAAACTGAATCAGCGCCTAGTCAAGTTGACTGGGGTAGCACGTGGAGCAGAAATATTGATACAGACCCCGCTGGAATAGATATTACTAATTTAAAAGGCGACACGTTTAAGTTCAAATTAAACGCAAATCATTTTGACAACCCAGAAGATGTTAGTACTGGAATTGTGAGTGCAGGGGATGTGGAAGGAACTGCAAAGATTAAAGGAAATGTCGCTACTCAAATAACGGATGATATAGACGGTGGTTGTATGATTACGATGACTAACTATACAAGTTATATAAAAGTTGATTATCAGCCAAGCTGTACCAGTTCTGGTGGAGGAATAGGCGTTTACTATGATGGAAAATATCAAAAAGGAAGTATGTCGGAAACACCTCAGATAAAAGCAAAAAGAACAGATGATGCTGAGGATTCACAACAAAATCCACAAGGTAGCGAAAAATCTGCTGCTGAAGACGCACCAGCCGAGGATACGCAAACATTACTGACTCACGAACAAGCGGAGGAGTTAGTTAGAAAACAACAAGGTTATTCTATTAATGATCCGGTACACATTGTTGTTTATGACCACGATGATGAGGATGGGAATTATGTTATCCACGATCTTGAAGATGTAAAAGACGACCCTAATACACCTTACAGCGAAGCACACGAAGCTACCTATGGATGGTACTCAGTAAATCCTAAGACAGGTGAAATTATTGATTTACTTAATGATGCATATTAAACAAGAAGTTTTGCCTATTGACTTGTTTTTTGTGTTAAAGAAGGAAGGTCTATGTTGCCTCTAACTATTTAATTACGGCATTTATTCTACAAGTTATTCCTTAGATAAAGCCTTTGTTTTCTTTTAGAAAAGAAATTTTTGTGACATAGGGGCGGGTGATATTAAAAAAAGTTTAGTGCCTTACGACCAATGATTGTATCACGATAAGATAGATGAATGGCCCTTTTTAACCTACCTATCCTAATATATGGAGATATGAAAACAAAACGTGTTATGATGGTATCGGTGATAATTATGGGTAAAAAAGCAGACAAAACGAACGTAATGCGAATTTTAGATCAGAAAAAAATTGAGTACAATTATTATTCTTATGAAACTAAAAATCTGAGTGGAGTACAGGTAGCTACTTCGCTCGGAGAGGATCTTGCTAAAGTCTTCAAGACACTTGTGACCGTTGGAAAATCAAAAGAACATTATGTCTTCATGGTACCGGTTGAAAAGGAGCTTGATTTAAAGAAAGCGGCAAAAGCAGCTGGTGAAAAATCCCTAGAAATGATTCCTCAAAGAGAGCTGTTGCCTCTGACAGGATATGTTCACGGAGGGTGTTCTCCTATCGGGATGAAAAAGCAGTTCACAACCTTCATTGACTCTACGGCAGAAGACTGTGAAACGATTTACTTTTCAGGCGGGCGTGTAGGTCATCAGATACAGCTACCACTAAGTGACTTATCAAAAGTAATTCGTATACGTCCGGCAGACATCACAAAAGATAGTTAAAATGTAGTTCCCTTGAGCGAAACGCACTTAGACATAAGCGTTTCGCTTTTTTAGTTGGTTTAATTACTGTTGGAATAACAAAAACAAAAGTAAAAAGACAGAAAAAATGATATTATATAGTTAATATATGGAAACTTTATAAAAAGGATAGGAGGAGGACAAAAATGATTAAATCAATTATTGGTGGGTTCATTTTATCTTTTATACTTTTAGTAGCATGTACAATAGCTAACGTAAATTCAGAAACAGTACTTTTCACCGCTTTCATTATATTAGTGGGGCTAGCTCTTATCATATCTGGAGCAGCTGTAAGCGGTGATCGAATGAGAGCTAACCTTTCCACAGAATCAAAAGCAGACAAGAAGTGGAGAATAACAAATTCTATAAACCTTATGTTAGCTGCCGCTCCAGTTCTCGGGGTATTTCTTCTCATTCATTACTTTGTATAGTTTATTCTTCGACATGTAAGAGCAACCCGCAAGGTCCTAAAAAACAAACTAATTATTCATAAGATAATAGCGAAAAGAGGTGCTAGGATGAAAGAAATCACTTCAACTATGGTGAACCCGACAATAAAAAAGCTGTTATCTTATGCAACTTTAGAAGAGAAGGTTGATGGAGAGTATAAAAAATACACGTGTTTGCCAAGTCGGAAATTATATAGTATTGAAGTAAATGGAGACACAGTTAGCTGTATAGGAGTTAAATTTCTTAACGCCAAGGAAGCTGTTATAAAACATATAGCTGTTTTACCAAAAGAGAGAGGGAAAGGAATAGGAAGCAGCATCATTCGCTTTCTTTGTAAGAACTATGATATACATTCTATTTTTGCTGAGACAGATAAAGAGGCAGTAAACTTTTATTCTAAGTTTGGCTTCCAAATAACAAGTTTAGGTGAAAAATATCCCGGAGTGGAGCGATTTTTGTGTGAATTTAAAGTTAAATGAGATAAATTTTGGATTGCAAGAAAAAGAGAGCTGCAAGATGACCAATAACGAAAGCAAATAAAAGGCATTCAAAATATGATATAATACATTTAGCAGCTCCTTATATTTATAGGGCTAAAATTACATACAACTTAACATCAAAGAAGCTAAAGGCCGAGAGTAAAAGAATATTAATTACCGAACAAATATGTTTTGTTTGCGATAACAAAAAGCCTCTAGAAAGAGGCTTTTCTTTATAAAAAAGATTGACAGAATATTTCAATATCATTTTATTTTGGTTCTTGAAATTCCAATACCTTAAGAAATACATAATAATAAAAGACATTTTTCATCTACTTAACTAAAGGTTTTTTAAAAGGAGACAGCTATATCTTATGTATGTTACACTCCGCCCGTTTTGTTTTATTTTATCTATTATCTTATTTCTAGCTTATCTTCCGGTTTCTGTAAAAGCAGAAACTGTACCCAATAAAAAAGCAAATTACGCAGCCGAAAAAAATACATACCGCATTGCTGGAGAAAAACATCTTGCGCCTTTTTCTTACGTGAACGATGAAGGAGTATTTACTGGTTTTAGTATTGATATGCTCAATCAAATAGCGAAAGAAGAGAATGTGAAATTTACATATATTCCAATGGATCTTTATCAAGCAACAAAAGCACTGCAAGAAGGTAAAATTGATGCCATTATGGGCTTGGAGTATTCGGCTAATCAAAATCAAGTGTTTAAGTTTTCCGATCCATATTTTACGATGGCAGATGCCGTAGTCATTCCAAACTCATTAAAATCCTCGGTTACATCTTTAACCGATTTACGAGGCAAAACAGTTGCCATGCGGGAAGATAAAATCTCCTTTGAACTGCTGATGAATGTAAGAAACATAGAGTTTCAAGTGGCTTTAAATCCAGAGGATGCGCTCAATCTCCTGTTTTTAAATCGGGCTGATGCTTTTTTTTCAAACAAGTGGACCGCGGAATTTTATCTTGAGAAATCAAAGAAAAAAGGACAGTACACTATACTCGATAATGTAGGAATACCTTCAGAGTTTGCGGTTGCAACTCGACCTGAAAACGCAAAATTTTTATCGATCATTAACCGTTCAATTTCACGTATGCAGGCGGATGGAACATATCAAGAACTATATAGAAAATGGTTTGTTTCTTCTTCAGAAGAACGCCTAAAAGAATTGCGCAATTGGATTGTTTTTCTTCTTATTATAGTTGTCTTAACACTAGGTAGTTTATTTACCATATATCTTTGGAACAAGCGATTAAAAAAAGAAGTAAAAAAACGTACATCGGCGCTTGCTGATGCGAATCAAAAGCTGCAGATTCAGCAAAAAGCAATTTCACAGGCGCATGCATTTCAGACACAAGTTATTAACCATATGTATTACGGAATTCTTACATTTGATCAATCGCTAAACCTTACAACTATCAATCAGCGGGCAAAAGAAATTCTTCTCATAGAGGATAAAACATTTCAATCTAGTCATATTCATCAACATCCGCTTATCCAGCAAATTTTTAAAACGTATAATACGATAAAGCAATCGCAAATGGCATTGCCATTTACAAAAGAAATTCAGCACAAACAAAATGGAGAAGTCTATTTTGTATTGTATCGAGTAATTCCGCTTTATGAAGATACAACTAAAATGAACGGTTATTTACTGACACTAGCCGATCGTTCTGAAGAAAGACTGCTTGAGAAGAAGTTAGCAACTCAAGAGAAAATGCGTGCGTTAGGTCAGCTGGTCGCAGGTGTGGCACACGAAATTCGTAATCCGCTTACATCCGTAAAAACGTTTATTGATTTGCTGCCAAATAAATATGAAAATCCAGAGTTTCGAAAAGAACTGTCCAAGCACGTTCCAGAAGCACTGAGAAGAATGAATCGTATTGTTGAAAGTTTAGTAGATTATGCCCGGCCTAAATACCCTCAGAAAATAGCTTTTGACGTAGAAACATTTATAAACTCTGTAGCGGTTATTATTAGCCCTACGTTAAAAAAAAAAGCGGTTCACTTATCTCTTGATATTGAACCGGGTATGCGTCTTTACAGTGATCCCGATCAAATTAAACAAATTATGCTAAACCTGATGTTAAATGCGCTGGACGCGATGGAAAGCAGTCCTCGTAAGGAGCTCTCTATCAGGGCTGTAACAGAAAATGGATTGGGTTTTATTAATGTTAGTGATACAGGAAAAGGCATAGATGAAAAAGACGTCCCACATATTATGGAACCTTTCTATACAACAAAAAAGCAGGGCGTGGGTCTTGGTTTATCACTATGCTATCAGTGGATAGAAGAGAATAATGGAGAAATTACGATGCAAACAAAAAAAGGAAATGGTACAACATTTACGATTGTCTTGCCTGTTACGAAAGAAAAAGGAGGCCATTCATATGAAACCGACTGTTCTCATTCTCGATGACGAACCTGCTATTGGTTCATCTCTTCGTTTTGCTCTAGAAACAAACTACGAAGTGACCAATCTTACAGAAGTACCGGAAGCTTATCAATTTTTACGCAGTCAGCCTGTCCACGTTGTTTTGCTGGATTGGCGACTCGGCGAATATAATGGGCTTGAAGTGCTAAGTAAAATTAAAGACATTCAGCCTCAAACATCCATTATTATGATGACGGCTTACGGGACGATTGAATCGTCTATAGAAGCTATTAAAAGAGGAGCTTACCATTACATTACAAAGCCTCTTGATATTGAAGAGCTTCATATATTAATTGAAAAAACGCTTGAACACCAGGAGCTTCATGATAAAGTTCGTGAATTAAGCGAAACGATTGAGAAAATAAAAGGCTACGATCAAATGATTGGTGAAAGTGCAGCTATGAAACAAGTTTTTTCGATTATTAATAGAGTAAAAGACATTGATTCGAACGTGCTTATATTCGGTGAAAGCGGTACTGGAAAAGAGCTAGTAGCGCGAGGGATTCACCGTCAGGGAAAGCGAGCAAACGGACCGTTTATTTCCGTTAACTGTGCGGCTATTCCAGAGACTTTACTTGAAAGTGAACTTTTTGGTTTTGTAAAAGGCGCCTTTACAGGAGCTACTCGCAATCAAAACGGGAAAGTAGCCGCAGCTGATGGAGGAACTCTTTTTTTAGATGAAATTGGTGAGATGCCTCCGTCGTTGCAAGCAAAAATGCTTCGATTTTTACAAGAAAAAGAAATAACGCCTCTTGGCTCATCGGAAACAAGAAAAGTAGATGTTCGGATTGTGAGTGCCACTAATAAAGAATTAAATCGTATGGTAAAAGAAAATGGCTTTCGCGAAGACTTATATTTCCGCTTGAATGTCATCCCTATCACACTACCGCCATTACGGGAACGGAAGGAAGATATAGCGCTGCTTATTCCATACTTTTTGCAAAAATACTCAGAAGAAATGGAGAAACCGCTTTGTGTGCTGTCTTCAAATGCATATAAAAAGCTTTTAACGTATGATTACCCTGGAAATATAAGACAGCTAGGGAACATTCTTGAATATGCAGTTGCTATGACCAAAGATGGAACGATTATGGAAAAAGATTTACCTATAACTGTTCAACACGAACAAGAGATTTCTTTGTCACGCTATGAGAATGAAAATTTCACCGAAGAAACAAAATTAATTAATATTCCAATTAACTACACGATGAAAGAAGCAGAACAGCTAATTATCGAATCAGTCCTTGAAGAGTGTGGAGGCAACCGCAGAAAAACAGCTCAGGCACTCGGTATCAGTGAACGAAGTATCCGTAACAAACTTCATCTTTACCGCACAATTCAACAAAAGGAGGCAAAAAATGCCGAGTAGGAACATATTTCCGTTTCTACCCGGCATTTTTTGCCGGGTTCTTGTCAGTTCCTCTGCCATTTAAGCGTTTTTTTGTTGGCACGAAAATTGCAACATATTATTGTAAGCGCCCACATCAAAGAAAATAGAGGTGAATAAATGAAGAGATATATAGGGGTGGCGCTCGTTTTCTGTTTACTATTTATCATAGCCGTCTTAAATAGAGATTTACTAACTATTCATAAGGAAAAAGAAAACAGCACTGACTCTAACGCAAAGGCTAGTGAAGGGTTTGACGACAAACCGCTTACTATTGTAACAGGAGGACCAACAGGTGTTTACTTTCAGTTAGGCAATGCTCTAGCCAGAGTTTATGGAGAAAAGCTAGGAATCCAAGCCAGCGTAGAGACAACGGACGCTTCTGTAGAAAATATTAGTAAAATTGCGCAAAAAAAAGCCGAGCTCGGCTTTTCGATGGCAGATATGCTGGCAAGTTCTCGGGGAAAAGAAAAAGCCGTAATTAATAAGAAAGATTTATCCAATGTAAGAGCAGTAGCTTCTTTATATCCAAACTATATGCAAATTGTAGCTCTGAAGTCGGCTAGAATTCATACGCTTCAAGATTTAAAAGGGAAAAACGTGGTAGTAGGAGCGCTTGGCAGTGGTACAGAGGTATTGGCTATGAGAATTCTAAACAGCATGGACATCAGCACTCAGAATTTTCATGCACGGTTTCTACCTTTTTCTGAAGGGATTGAAGGAATTAAAAATGGAACCGCAGATGCAGCTTTTCTTTCTTCTGGATATCCTAACTCAGGAATTACAGAGTTAGCCTCAACGAACGAAATTGAACTGATTTCAGTGCCTGAAGAAGTGACAGAAAAATTAAAAAAATCATACCCGCCACTAGGGAGTGGGATGATTCCGGCTGATACATATAAGGATGTCAACACAGAAACAAAAACAGTCATGGTTAAAAACCTTTTGATTACTAATAAAGATATGCCGCAAAAAAAAGTATATGAACTGACAAAAGCTTTGTTTGAAAACATAGAAGAGCTTGAGCAAACAAATAGCTCTGCTGAAAAAATAACGTTAGCAAAAGCGGTAGAACAACTTCCTTTACCACTGCACCCGGGTGCAAAAAAGTATTATGAAGAAAAAGGCATTATAAAATAAACTAAATCTTTATCTATAAAGTTGTACAGAAGAAAACACTACTTAAAGAAAAGAGGGATTAATTATGGCTCATACTAGTGAAGCTGCAAACAACAGGCGTGTTACAAGTAATATTTTTAAAGGATCTGTTGGAAATTTAATTGAATGGTACGATTGGTACGTTTACTCTGCTTTTGCCGTCTATTTTTCATCGCAATTTTTCCCAGAAGGCGATCCAACAAGTCAGCTGCTTAACACAGCCGCAATCTTCGCTGTTGGTTTCTTAATGCGTCCAATCGGTAGTTTGCTAATGGGACGCTATGCCGATCGATATGGTCGCCGTGCTGCGCTTACCTTATCTATTACCATCATGGCGAGCGGTTCTTTGATTATCGCTTGTACCCCTAGCTATGGCACAATAGGGTTATTATCTCCTATTATTCTAGTACTCGCACGTTTGCTTCAAGGAATCTCCTTAGGGGGAGAATACGGAACGTCTGCAACTTATCTTTCTGAAATGGCGAGCAGCGGGCGAAGAGGATTTTATTCAAGCTTTCAGTATGTAACGCTTGTTGCTGGTCAGCTGGTAGCATTAGGTGTTCAAATTATTCTGCAAAACGTTCTTAGTGAAGCAGATATGATTTCATGGGGCTGGCGTATTCCTTTTGTTATTGGAGCCATCGGCGCGCTAAGCGTTTTATGGCTGCGACGTACGATGGATGAGTCAGAGCAATTTTCTAAAATGGACTCTGAAAGCCGTGAAAATGCAGGGACTATTAAAGCACTCATGAAGCACCCTAAAGCAGTGTTGACCGTTATTGGTTTAACATTAGGAGGAACGGTTGCATTTTATACGTATACAACGTATCTACAAAAATTTATGGTAAACAGTGTAGGGCTGGATAAAGGGGTCGTAAGCTGGATTAACTTCTGTGCGCTGCTTGTATTTGTTGTCATTCAGCCAATAGCAGGGATGCTATCTGATAAAATTGGACGCAGACCTCTGTTAATGAGCTTTGGTATTTTGGGAACATTGCTGACTGTACCGCTGTTTCTTTTTATGAAACAAGCACATAACCCAGTCATGGCCTTTCTATTAATGACAGTTGGACTTATCATTGTAACAGGCTATACATCTATTAACGCTATTGTAAAAGCTGAGCTTTTTCCAACGGAAATTCGAGCTCTTGGTGTAGGATTACCGTACGGACTTACAGTTGCCATATTTGGAGGGACAGCAGAATTTATCGCCCTATGGCTAAAAAGTATTGGCCATGAATCAATTTTCTTCTTCTATGTAGCAGGGTGTATTGCCATCAGCTTTCTTGTTTATTGGCGTATGGGAGAATCCTCTAAAGATTCATACATAGAGTCCGAGTTGAAAACAGATGACAAAGACGACAACATCCCGCCAAATAATGTGAGTTTTTAATTTTGCTTAAACAAATAATCGTTCGATAACATAAAAAGGACTGGGTATAAAAAGCCAGTCCTTTTTTATACACTTAAAAGATATTTATTTTGTAGTTGGTTCAGAATAAGGAAAGATAGGGTCTTTTAAGCTAAACTCACGCGTGCCTTCTTCGATAAGACCCACTGTTTTATCGCTATCGTAGAGGGCTAACAGAAATTCAGCCATTTCTTTTGACGTGTGATACTTAGCAACTTTCCCCTTATACTCAAAGCTGTCTGTACCAAACGAGCGCTGAGCAAATTCTGTTTCCGTAGCAGCAGGGGCTAATACTTTTGCCTGCATTTTAGCTCCTTTTGTTTTTAGTTCCTGAGCTATGCCTTCTGTAAATGCACTTACATAAAATTTTGTGGCGGAATACGTAATGGAAGTAGCTACTACGTTATAGCCTGCTCTTGAAGAAATATTGATAAGCTGTGTGCCTTCAACGTTTTCATAATCTTTTACAAATAAAGATGAAAGAATGGTTAATGCCTCGATATTTAAATGAAGCATTTTCTCCACTTTATTTAAATCTTGATCTGCAATCAAACTAAAATCTCCAAAGCCTGCGTTGTTAATAAACGTTTCTAGTTCATAACCTTGCAACGACTTATAAAACTCATGCGCGTTTTCTGCAGTTGATAAATCAACAGATTTAATAACAACGTCGACGTTCTGATGGTTACTTGTAATTTCAGTTTTTAACTCTTCTAATTTATCTTCTCGGCGAGCAGCTAAGATAAGGTTTTTGCCACGCTTTGCAAACGCGAGAGCCGTTTCATATCCAATTCCTGAACTTGCTCCGGTGATGACTGTATATTTCATGTGTATGTCTCCTTTTATCACAAATTTATCCCACTGATTAGCAGCGGGATGCATTCGAAATGAAGTTCATTATCTTTGTCTAATATTCCACGCGTATACTTGTATTAAACATACTAAATCACCTAAAGTTGTTACCCAACGCAGAGCATAACTTACTCTATGAATTTGTACCACTAAAGAGTGAAGAGAAAAATAATGAAAGACATATATGAAAGATAAGATACATAATAAAAGGATTATTTTGTGATATAACGAAATAGAGAGTATATACATCAGAAATAGAGAGAGGGTAAACTCCGTGAATACTTTATGTTCCTTTTTTATGAATCCAGTTTTAAGCGCTTCAACTTTTTTAATAGAATTACAGAGTGCGTTCTTTCGCCCTATTTGGAAAGAGTATAATTATGATGATTACTTTACCTACAAGGTATATGTTCCAAGTACATATACTGGGTTAAGTAAAGTACCATTAATCGTTATGCTTCATGGATGTCAACAAGACGCAGATGATTTTGCTGCGGGTACGGAAATGAATAAGCTAGCGGAAGAAAAAGGTTTTATTGTTCTCTATCCCCAAATGAATTACTTTGCTAATTCCAACGGGTGCTGGAATTGGTTTTATGAGTATAACCAGTTTCGCGGTAATGGAGAGCCAGACATAATAAAAGATATGATTGATCACATAACCACTAAATATGCGATTGATTCTACTAATATCTACCTTGCTGGCATGTCAGCTGGAGGCTTTATGGCGAATGTGATGGCTATTGCTTATCCTGATATATTTAAAGCGGTAGGCATTCATTCAGCAGGCAGTAATGCGTATGCTGTAGACCTCATAACAGCCGGAGAAGTTATGCTATATGGATCTCTAAATCCTGAATTTGACGGTGATGAAGCTTATAAGAAAATGGGACCTTACGCACGGCCTGTTCCCATCATTACGTTTCATGGCCAATCAGATACAACAGTTAATCCAATTAATGCGTCTACATTAATTCAGCAGTGGATTTATACATATAAGCATTTCGGTATCGACCTACATGAAAATGCTGCTTCTTACACTTCAAGGGAAAACGAAAATCATTATAGTTACATAACTTATGACTACGTAGATGCAGAAAATAAAATCTGGATGAAAAAAATTATGGTAGAGGATATGGGGCATGCATGGTCAGGTGGAAATGACAATGGATCAGATACTGATTCAAAAGGTCCTAATGCTTCAAAAATGATGTGGGATTTTTTTGAGGCACAGAATGATTAAATAAAATATGAACGAACGATCAAGATGTACTACTAAATAACATCTGCCTTCATTTTTTTGAAACAAATAATTGTCGATCAACAGTAAAAAAGGATCTTATCGAAAGATCCTTTTTCTGTTATCAACCAGCATTTCTTAACAAGTAGCTTCAAACCGATTTAACAATACATCTAGATCCTGACTGATTTTAAGCGTATTACTACTTGTAAACCCTTCTTCTAGGGCAATCATCATCATCATTTTTCGTATAAATTCTATCTTTATCAGCAGTAGCCTACATTTGAAACACATTAAGTTTCCTCCACTTGCCACGTCATTTTAAAGGTTTAAATTATTGAATTTTTTATGTAAAAACGGTTCAAATCTAAAAATAGAACCTAAAAAATATAGTAACAAATAGATAGTGTCGAAGTCTGTCGTATTTTGAATTCAGATATTTTCATTTAAAAAGAATTGACTCTTAAACGTTTTGCTGGAAGCTGCGCTCTGTCTTAATTATGATTGTTCCACCGGTTGTAAATAACTGACGGAGTAACAGAGCTTACCCTGTTTTTTGGATATAGGCATAATCAGATTACATTTAGGCATGTTAACATAAGATTGGACTTATTTAAGTTAGTCAACTTTAAACCAAAACATATCTTTTTTTCATTTATTGGTTTCTGTTTAACTATTTATGGGTATCGGGCACTGACAAATAAAGATAAATGATAGGTGAGGGCCGTTTCTAACCGCTATAGACTTTGTAAAAAGCGCAACAAAAAAGCGTCTGTTAAGACGCTTTATATATAATACATATACTGCTCTTCTTTATTGGCATTTGTTGTTTCATGGATTATTTCTTCCGGGATATTGGACGTCCGGTTAGTAAAAAGCATAAACAACGCAATAATTGATGCCACAAAACCTAAAGTAACAATCACAATAAATCCCTCCCTTTAGAATATATATTCTACTTTCATCTTCATTTTCCTATATTTATTTTATACCCTTATTTTATTTTCTCAACACATAGAATAAAAAGAGTGTATGCATCGCCTGAATATCCATCCAAAGTAAATACAATCAAGGGAGCTTAAAACAGACATTTCACTTAAAAAAGTAGGAAACCATAAAGATTTCTTCGTATTCGGGGCATGAATCATTAAAATTATTAATCATTAAGATAACTTATTTATATTGTACGAATGAAAGAAATTTATATATATTAAAAATACGAAATATTCATTAAATTATACGAGGGTTTGTTTTAAGTTAAAAAGAAAGAAGCTGCTGCTTTAAAGGCAACAAGTAAGCAGTATAAGATTAGGGAGTTACACGAAATATAAAAGTTATAGAAATGAATACAAGTAGAATTCTTTTTGCTCAAATATTCACATAGTTTTCATTCGTAAAAAAGACTGAAAATTTTGATAATAAATTTCACTTTTATTAAGGGGGACTTTTTATGACAACAACGGTTTTAAATGTATCAACTTATTCTTTTTATCTTAACGGTGAGTGGAAAGAAAGCAAATCAGGGCAGACGATCGATATTGTTTCTCCATACCGTCATGATGTGATTGGAAAAGTGCAGGCTATCACAAAAGAAGAAGTCGATGAAGCGGTACATGCCGCACAGAAAGCTCAGAAGGAGTGGGCGGAAACTTCTCTGCAAGACCGTGCCAAATATTTATATAAGTGGGCAGATGAGCTGGTAAAAATGCAGAGTGAAATTGCCGAAATTATTATGAGAGAAGTTGGAAAAAGCTTAAAAGATGCAAGGAATGAAGTCGTGCGCACAGCTGATTTTATTCGCTATACAGTTGAAGAAGCCCTTCATATGAATGGAGAAAGCATGAAAGGAGATAGTTTTCCTGGAGGTTCTAAGTCTAAAGTTGCCATTGTTGAACGCGTGCCTTTAGGCGTGGTACTTGCGATTCCTCCATTTAATTATCCGGTAAATTTGTCAGCTGCTAAGCTTGCGCCTGCGCTTATTTCAGGAAATGCAGTTATCTTCAAACCCGCAACGCAAGGAGCGATCAGCGGTATTAAGATGATTGAAGCTCTTGATCAAGCAGGTATTCCACAAGGACTTGTAAACGTCGTAACGGGTCGCGGATCTGTAATTGGTGATTACTTGGTTGAACATAAAGGCATTAACATGATTTCGTTTACCGGAGGAACAAATACGGGTACTCAGTTAGCTAAAAAGGCAGGCATGATTCCTCTTGTACTAGAACTTGGAGGAAAAGACCCGGGTATTGTATGTGAAGATGCAGATTTACAGGAAGCAGCAAAACATATTATAAGCGGAGCATTTTCTTATTCGGGTCAGCGCTGTACAGCTATTAAACGTGTACTTGTACATGAAAAAGTGGCAAACGAGCTGGTCGACATCCTAAAAGAAGAAGTACATAAACTATCAGTTGGTTCTCCTGAAGATGGATGCACAATCGTTCCATTAATTGATAGTAAGGCAGCGGACTTTATTCAAATTTTAATTGCAGACGCGCTCGGAAAAGGTGCAGAAGTTGTGACTGGGAACAAGCGTGAAGGCAACCTTATCTATCCTACTCTTTTAGATGACGTGAATGATACTATGCGCGTAGCATGGGAAGAACCATTTGGTCCTGTGTTACCAATTATCCGCGTCGCTTCTGACCAAGAAGCCATTGACATCGCAAACGAATCAGAATTCGGCTTACAAGCAAGCGTTTTCACAAAAGATATTAATAAAGCCTTCTCAATTGCAAATAAAATGGAAGTCGGTTCCGTTCAAATCAACGGCCGCACAGAACGCGGCCCTGATCATTTTCCTTTTATCGGCGTAAAAGGATCCGGTATGGGCGCTCAAGGTATTCGTAAAAGTATTGAATCGATGACTCGTGAAAAAGTAACGGTATTAAACCTTCAATGATTGAATTCCATGAGCTATCCAATCGACCCAGTAGAATGTAGAGAATCTCATGGAAAAAAGCCTGTGCTCCAAAAAGCACAGGCTTTTAAACGTCTTATTTGTCTATCACTCGATTCCGTCTTTATAGTTCTTATGCCAGTTTTTATCCCCTTTGTGCTCGATATCTTCAACGGTTTTTTCGAGCTCTGACATAATGAGTGTTTTTACTTCATAGATGGTATCAAAAAAAGCTTTCTCTTCATCCGGATTCGGCTTTATTTTGGCTGCTGCCGAAATATCAACATATCTGCGATGTTCAGTTGTTAATTTATCAAGCGCATCAAAAATATGAGAGGTCAGAACAGCAACCTCCTTATGATTATCAGGCAGTTTTTCTTTTAATGTTTCAATTCTTTTATCCATGTTAAAGTCCCCCTATAACGTGTTGTATTTATGTAACTTTCCCACTAATAAAAACGAATAACCTTAAATAGCAAAAATTCATGGGAATTAGCACGTGAAACAAAATTATACTACAGGATATCATGTTAAAGTGAAAAAACGGTGAAATGAGTGGATATATTTTCAATATAGAGAAGTTTGTACTAATAAAAGAAGAGGTCATTTAGCAGGTAACCTTTGTCCGTGTTTTCAAGCCTTGCCTATATTTAATCGATATAAAGCTTTTTTTAAAATATTTGTGAGTTGATTCATTTTGCATCAAAACAATTTTTTGATATATTATAGATGTGTTTAAAAATGCAACAGAAGGTGATTGAATGGAAGTACTGGCTATCGCTCCTTATAACGGTTTAAAAGAGCTAATGATTACCCTAGGAGAAAAAGAAGAATTCGAGTTGCAAGTAGAGATAGGTGATTTAGAAGAAGGCCTGACTCTTGCTAAAGATGCAATACATAATGGCATAGATATCATCATCAGTCGAGGAGGAACGGCGGAACTCATCCAAAGAGAGTTGACTATCCCGGTTGTTGAAATTGAAGTTTCTGGTTACGATATGCTTCGCGTGCTGACGCTTGCTAAGGGTTACCCAGGAAAAAAAGCAATTGTTGGGTTCTCTCCTATTTCAGAAGGAGCTTCTACAATTTGTGAAATACTAGATATCAATATGTCTGCATACAAAGTCAAAAGCGAGAAAGAAATCGAGCCTATTTTAGTTCAATTACAGCAAGATGGATATACAAATATTATTGGAGATGCCATTACGGTAAAAATAGCTGAAAAGCTTGGACTCAATGGTATATTGCTGACTTCTGGAAAAGAAAGTGTTTTAAAATCTTTTCAAAATGCAAAGAAAATATATGGATTTCTTTCGTCTTTCAAAAAAAATTACTTGATGTCTTATGATATTATTCAACATGAAATGGAAGGAATTGTTGTATACAATTCAACGTCTCAAGCTATTTTTTCTAATCCTTATTTTAATAAGAATTTTATTGACAGCTTTAAACAAAACCTCAATGTAGAAGAGGCTGTAAAGACTGTATGTAACACAGGTTCTTTTGAAACAGTCTTTAGTAGGGATGATGACTTTTGGACAGTAAAAGGATATCCTCTGGAAACCTCACATTCAAAATTGATTATGTTTCGCATTAATCAATATAAGTCCAATGAAAATCAAGGTATAGATGGAATCTCAATTGTGTCTTTACAAAACGAAGCAAGCTCTGCAAGTAACCTTACTACTATCGTCACAAAAAATGAGAGAATGCAAGGTGTTTTAAAAGCTGCAACTATTTATGCTAATACGGAAGAACCTGTATGGATTAGCGGTGAAGAAGGAACTGGAAAAGAACGACTAGCAAAGCTTATTCATGTTAATAGTGAAAGACGTGAATATCCACTGCTTATTATAGATTGTGAAGTTCTCTCAAAAGCACAGTGGGCGCGCCTTCTAGACAAAAGTTCCTATGATGATTTATTAGCCCATAATCCGCATGGAAGCGTTATTTTAAACAATATAGATTTTTTAGAATTGGATACTCAAAAACAATTAGCGAGTTATTTAAAAAAGAATTCAACTACGTGCCGTTTTATAACTTTATCGCGTAAAAGTATCGAATACTTAACTGAAACACAGCGTTTTGATCAAGAGTTGTATTATTTATTAGCTAGTTTAACCTTGGATCTTCCTTCATTAACAGAAAGAAAAGAAGATATCGAAAGCTTAGCTCTTTTCTTTATCGGAGAATACAATATAAAATTCGGCAAGCAAATCGTAGGGATACGTAGCGATGCAAACGAAAACTTAAAGAATTTTGAATGGACTGGTAATATAAAGCAGCTAAAACAGATTATTAAAGAGAGTGTACTATTAGCTGAAGGGGCTTTTTTAGAGCTTCATGATCTAAAGAAAGTAATAAGTACCATTCGCGTTACAAGTGACAATCAGGAAATTGATTTAAACGGAACGTTAGAAGAAATCGAACGAAAAATCATAAAAAGAATATGGTTAGAAGAGGGTATGAATCAAACAAAGACAGCTGAAAGGTTAGGTATAAATCGAACCACTCTGTGGCGGAAACTAAAATAAAATTTCCTATATGTATTCTATTGAGTCAAATTTAAAAACCACTTTATCTATAAGTTAGTAAAGATAAAGTGGTTTTTGTTGTTTAATTTTTAAACAATTCAGAAAATATTAAATTTTATTTTCTTTAACTGTTGATTAATTAAACATTTATGTATATAATTCAAATTGTAAACGTTTTTAAAAAAGTGAATTGTACATAAATGTTGCAAAAATAAACAATTAACTAAATGCAAATAGATAGTGTAGGGAGGAAGGAATATGGAGTTAAAAGGAATTATTCCAGCGTTATTAACGCCTTTAACAAAAGAGCAGAAAATAAACGAACCGGTACTGCGTCAATTAACTAGTCATCTTATTGAATCAGGTGTCCATGGCATTTTTGCTTTAGGAACAAATGGTGAATTTCATCTCTTCACAAAAGAAGAGAAATTAAAAATTGCTCAAGTGATCATTGATGAGGTCAAAGGAAGAATCCCCGTAATTGTTGGTACGGGAGGGAACAGTACAGAAGAAGTTATTGAATTATCAAAGCAGATGGAAAACCTTGGAGCAAATGCTCTTTCTGTTATTACTCCTTACTTTGTTACACCAACTCAAGAAGAAGTGATCGTTCATTTTCAGCAAATAGCAGAAGAAACATCATTACCAGTTCTTTTATACAATATCCCTTCAAAAACGGGAATGAGCTTAGAGCCCGATACTGTCGCCAAGCTAGCGGACGTTCCTAATATAGTAGGAATTAAAGATAGCAGCGGCAGCTTCGAAAATATCAAAAACTATATTCATGTAACAAAAGACAAAGACTTTTCCGTGTTTGCGGGAACGGATTCTTTAATACTAAAGACCTTAGAAGCAGGAGGAGTAGGAGCAGTTGCTGCAACTGCAAATATGGTCCCTGATATTGTCGTATCTATTTACACCAGCTGGTTAAAGGGATTTAATAACGAAGCGGAAGAAGCTCAAAAAAAATTACAGCCTCTTCGAGACACATTCCAATACGGTACGCTTCCATCGGCTTTGAAAAAAGCTGTAGAACTATATGGAATTCCGGTAGGCCCTCCTAAACTGCCAGTCTCTGAACTATCAGGAGAGGGACTTGAAAAGGTAAAAGAAATGGTTGCGGGCTATAAAAAACAGAATGCACTTTAAAATAAACTAACTATAAGGGAAAGAGGTTAAAATGATGCAAAAGCTTTATCAATTTCAAACAGCAAATCATCTTATCGCAGGACCAAATTCAATTGAAAAAGTAGGAGAATACCTTTCTCTATTAGGTACAGAAGTCAAGTCAGCCTTAATTATTACTCAACCATCGATGAAAAGGTTAGGTTTTGTCGAGAAGCTTATTCATCAGTTATCTGACAAAGGCGTATCAGCCTATGTGAATATTGATGTTCTTCCAGAGCCAACGGTTGAAAACATTGAAGAAGTTTTTCAAGCCATTAGCAAAGAACAGTATGATGTATTAATTGGATTTGGTGGAGGAAGCGTGCTGGATGCAACAAAAATTCTTTCAGTCTTACAAACAAATAACCAATCTATCCGTGAACTATTAGGTACAGATTTAGTTAAAAACCCAGGTACACCAACTATCTTAATTCCAACTACTTCAGGAACAGGTTCGGAAGTAACGCCTAATGCGATTGTTACACTGCCCGATGAAGAATTGAAGATTGGAATCGTAAGTAAGTATTTACTGCCTAAATTAGTGGTACTCGATCCAGTTCTAACATTAAGTTTACCAAGACCTATCACAGCTGCAACCGGGATGGATGCATTTACTCACTCATTAGAATCATTTATTTCAAATAAATCAAATTTAATAAGCGATATGGTTGCATTAGAATCAATTCGTCTCATCTCGTCTAGTATTATAGAAGCTTATCAAAATGGGAATTCGGTCGAGGCGAGAGAAAAAATGCTTGTAGGTTCTATGTACGGCGGAATGGCTTTAACAAGTGCAGGTACTGCTGCGGTTCATGCATTAGCATATCCGCTAGGCGGAAAATTTAAAATTCCTCACGGTGTAGCTAATTCGATGCTTTTACCTCATGTGATGGAGTTTAACATGGATGCCATTGAAGATCGGTTGTTCCTCGTAGCTGAGCCTATGGGAATTAAAATAGAGGGTTTTTCAAAGACGGAAGTAGCTCAAAAAGTAGTAAATCGTATTGTAGAGTGGACAAACGTTTTAGAAATCCCACAAAATCTAAAAGAATATGGAGTAAAGGAAGAAGATGTTCCAGAGCTAGCTCTTTCCGCTTCAAAAGTAACGCGATTATTAAATAATAATCCTAAAGAAGTAAGTTTGAAAGATATGGAAGGAATTTACCGTAAATTACTTGTTTAAAAAGGTGATGACATTCTATGAAAATATCCGTTATTTCTGATGATTTAACAGGCGCAAGTGATTGCGGAGGACAATTAGTTCGTTATGGGTTAGATGTTTCTGTTGTTTTAACCAATGACAATAGTAATTTAAGTAAAAAAGAAGCTTTTATATTTAATACGGATAGCCGCGCTGTTTCAGGGAAAGAGGCTTACGAAAGAGTTAAAAACGTTTGTGAAAGAATTCAAGGTGAAACATTTGATGTTATTTACAAAAAAATTGACTCCACAATGAGAGGCAATATCGGACAAGAAATTAATGCTGTGTACGACGTATTTCAACCTGATTTTGTTTTTATCGCTCCAGCCTTTCCAAACGCCGGAAGACAAGTGATTAACGGCGTACATTTTCTGAATCAAAAACGTTTAGATGAAACTGAAGTAGCGAACGATCCTAAAACTCCCGTAAAGGATTCTTTAATTGCCCGACTGGTTAAAAACCAAGCGCAAAAGGAAGTGGGCCATCTTTCGTACAAAGATCTTCATGCAGGATATGAATTTATCTTCAAAAAGCTTAAAGCATACAAAAATCAAAACATTTCATACATCACAGTAGATTCAATTCATGAATCAGATCTTAAATGTCTCGTTGAAACGATAAAAAAGACGGAATTTTCTGTTGTATGGTCCGGTTCAAGCGGGTTAATTAACTATTTACCTCAAGCTTATGGACTACAGCCATCCACAAAGAAAGTCAGTTTTCTAAGAAATGATCAACCTGTGCTATTTGTTATTGGAAGCGTAAGTAAAGTTGGAAGAAATCAGCTGAACCAACTATTACTATACTCTGACACCATTAGTGTAGAAATGAACCCATCAAAAATCATTTTAGACGGTGTTTCCAGACAAAAAGAAATAGATCAGGTAATAGAGAGGGCTTTAACATTTCTGAAAACAGGAAAAAGTATTGCTTTATTCTCTTCAGAAGAAGTAAAAGAAACACAAGAGATTGGTAAAAAACAAGGCTATAGCGCTATTGAAATAAGTGACTATATTTCAATGGCCATGGGAGAAGTAGCTGTAGATCTAATTAATCAATGTACTATTACTAATCTTTTTCTTACAGGAGGAGACACGGCTCAACAAGTGTTAAGTCAATTACAGGTTCATAGACTTCATTTGGTTGACGAAGTGGAGCCTGGTATACCGCTTGGCAAGTTAGATTATAAAAGAGAGATTTTTGCTGTAACGAAAGCAGGAAGTTTTGGTACAGATGTAGCTATGCTTAAAGCTAAGTCGAAGCTGCAGGGGAAAAAAGATGTTTGGGAACCCTCTGTAAGATTAAGCAAATAATTAAACAGTGCAATAAAAATGGAAGTGAATTTTAAAGGAGGAATATGATGAAACCTGTTATCGGAATTACAATGGGCGATGCAGCTGGAGTAGGTCCAGAAGTTATTGTAAAAGCACTAGCAGATCCATCGGTTTATGAAGCTTGTCGTCCTATTGTTGTAGGAGACGCTAAGATAGTAGAAAGAGCGATCAAAATGACACGAACCTCGTTAACTGTCCATCGCGTTAACGAGGTAAATCAAGGAGAATTTACTCATGGGGTAATTGATTGTCTTCATTTGGACTTAGTGCCGGAAGATCTTCCAGTTGGAGAAATCTCATCATTAGCTGGGAGCGCAGCGTTTAAATTTATTAAAAAAGCGATTGAATTAGCAAAACAGCAAGAGATACAGGCCATTTGTACGGCACCTTTAAATAAAGAAGCGTTACATAAAGGCGGCTACACTTACCCTGGCCATACTGAAATTTTGGCAGAGCTTACGAATACAAAGGATTATTCCATGATGTTATCTTCACCAAAGCTAAAAGTCATCCACCTTACTACTCATGTAGGATTAAAAAAAGCAATAGATGCTATTACACCGGAACGAACATACACCGTTATCAAACTTGCTCATGAAACATTAAGTCGCGCAGGGTATAAAAACCCGCGAATTGCCGTTTGCGGAATTAATCCTCACGCTGGAGAGAACGGTTTATTTGGAGAAGGAGAAGAGGAAGAAAAACTAATTCCTGGTATTCAAATTGCAGCTTCTGAAGGGATAAATGTTACAGGTCCATACCCTGCGGATACGCTATTTTTCCGTGCAGTTCGCGGAGATTTCGATATTGTCATCGCTTGTTATCACGATCAGGGACATGTGCCTATTAAAGTCCTAGGGTTAGAAGAGGGTGTCAACATCACAGTTGGTTTAAACGGCGGCGTTATTCGCACTTCTGTCGATCACGGTACAGCATTTGATATCGCAGGAAAAGGAATTGCTGATGAAAGAAGTATGTTAGCTGCTCTTCAATCAGCTGCTGAGCTATCACCTAAAAAGGTTTTAAATAAGTTTTAAAAGTGGCGTTGTTATCAATTTTTTATAAAATGTCTTCGGAGGAATTTGAACATCTTTTACTATGAGTATAGTAGTAATAATATGAATTGTAATCAAAGAACTCCGAAGACAGTGAGTTATATTTGGTAATGTTTTATTACTTCTTCACAGAACACAAATGAAAGCGCTTAATAAATGTCCGCATAAAAACGTTTGACTACTGACCAATGAATCTTTTTAGAACAGAAAAAATGGTAGAAGCATTGAGAAAAATAAATCCTAAAATATTGAAAGTTTTATCGACATATATCAAAATTCTGTTGTTATTATAGGAGGAAATCTATAATGAAAGCATTAAATCCTTCAAGCCTGGTTTTTGTTTTAGCAGTAATTGTTGTATATATTCTATTTACAACATGGTTAACAATGAGATTAAGAAGTAAATCCAGCGCGGAATTTAATAACGCAGCCAAAACATTGCCTGCGCTTGTAGTTGGAATCTTATTAATGTCAGAGTTTATCGGCACGAAATCAACAGTAGGGACTGCTGAATCATCATTTACTGGTGGTATCGCGGCTTCTTGGTCACTTATTACGGTAACAATTGCTTTTTTCCTCTTTTCATTCTTTTTGGTTAATAAATTTTATGGGACTGGGAAATATACTATTTCCGGTATAATTGAGCAGAAATTTGGAAGATCTACAAAAACGGTTGTATCAATTATTATGATAGCGGCTCTTTTACTTGTGAATCTAGGAAACTACTTGAGTGGTTCTGCGGCCATTGCTTCTTTGTTAGGTTTACCATTAATGACATGTGCTATTATTACAGCCATTGTCAGTACATTTTATTTTACATTTGGGGGAATGAAAGGGGTTGCTTGGGTAACCATTCTTCACTCATTCGTGAAATATGCGGGTGTCTTGATCACAGTAGGAGTGGCATTGTACCTTTGCGGTGGGTTCAAGCCTATCGTGCACGAACTGCCAAAAAGCTACTTTACATGGGATGGAACGATTGGTGGAGGGACTATTTTTGCATGGCTTATCGGGAATATGGGAGCTATTTTCTCTACACAATTTATTATTCAAGCCATTACGTCGTCAAAAAGTGCAAAAGCAGCTAAAAAATCAAGTTTATATGCAGCACTATTATGCTTGCCGCTTGCATTGGCAATCGGAGTGATTGGGGTATGTGCACGATATTTGTATCCAAATATCGATCCTATCTACGCGTTTCCAGTATTCTTAGAACATATGAATCCAGTATTAACAGCAATTGTAGCAACTTCCTTAGTAGCATCCATTTTCGTTGGGGTTTCAACCGTGGCTTTAGCTACAACAACATTAATTGTTGACGATTTTTATGTTCCAAAAGCTAAACCATCTCCAGAACAACAGATGAAGATGACTCGAATTATTTCTGTAGTTGTTGGTATCATTCCTTTACTTGGTGTGGTTTTAGCCCCAGAACTATTAACTTTATCTTTTTTCACTCGTGCATTGAGAACATCTATTGCTGTGGTAGCTGCAATGGGATTTTATCTTCCATTTTTCAGTTCAAACCGA
Organism: Priestia sp. USM5; assembly: GCF_058323215.1. Classification (NCBI taxonomy): domain Bacteria; kingdom Bacillati; phylum Bacillota; class Bacilli; order Caryophanales; family Bacillaceae; genus Priestia; species Priestia sp. USM5. The sequence continues at coordinate 2,820,574 of NZ_JBSGKN010000001.1, read as the reverse complement.
GGTGCAACTATCGGCTTAGCAATGTCCGGTATTTTCACAACTGTATGGTATTTGCTAGGAAACCCTTTTGGTATTGACAATATGTATGTCGCTGTCATTACACCATTTATTGTGATGGTAATTGACCGATTTATCGGTGGAAAAGATAAAAAGTCTGAAAATACTGAATCCAATACTGTAGAATATATAGATGCAAAGTAGAAAATAGCTTAGTTTACGTTAATACGTTAAAAGGAGAGATATGTAATGAGTAATCAATCAACGACTATTGTAGCAGATGGAAAATTAAAAATGTGTCCAGACGGATTGGAACATGTAGAGGCATATATTCCCTCTGATTGTATACAAAATCATGCTTCTAATTTACTTGTGTTAGACAACGGTGACCTGTTATGCACTTGGTTTGGCGGCACACAAGAGGGAATAGCCGACATTCACATTTATCTATCAAGACTTAAAAAAGGCCAAAAAGAATGGAGTAAAGCTGTAAAACTTTCAGATGATCCCGCTCGTTCTGAGCAAAACCCCATTTTATTTCGTGCTCCAGACAATAAATTATGGTTATTGTACACGGCACAAAAATCCGGTAATCAAGACACAGCGATTGTAAGATATCGTATTTCGGAAGATGAAGGCTATTCGTGGGGACCTATTGAGACTTTATTTGATCAGCCAGGTACTTTTATTCGACAGCCTATTGTTGTATTAGATAACGGTGATTGGCTTTTACCTGTTTTCTATTGCATTACGCCTCCGGGACAAAAGTGGACAGGAAATAAAGATATAAGCGCGGTGAAAATCTCAAAAGATCAAGGTGAGTCTTGGGAAGAGTATGAAGTGCCTAATAGCTTAGGGTGTGTTCATATGAATATTGAAAAATTAGATGATGGTACGCTTTTAGCATTATTCCGCAGCCGCTGGGCTGATCATATTTATAGCAGCCGTTCAACTGATTACGGGAAAACGTGGAGCGAGCCCATTCCAACGCAGTTACCTAATAACAATTCTTCTATTCAATTCACAAAATTAAATAACGGGCATTTAGCGCTAGTTTTTAACAATATGAACGCCGATAATTGTACGGAGCGCAGGCTGTCGCTTTATGATGAAATTGAAGATGAAGAGGGTACGGATATTCTGTCTGCTAATCAAGATACGCCTGAAAAAGATGATGAAGGCAGACAAGCATTTTGGGGAGCACCTAGAGCACCGATGACAGTTGCGATTTCAGAAGATGGAGGTAGAACATGGCCATATAAAAAGGATATTGAAATAGGGGATGGCTATGCAATGACCAATAATTCAAAAGAAAAATTAAATAGAGAATACTCATATCCTTCTATTAAACAAAGCGCTGATGGAAAAATTCATATCGCTTTTACGTATTTTAGACAAGCTATTAAATATGTATGTGTGTCAGAAGAATTCATAAAGTCTTAATAGCTTCATATACTTCGGAGGGATAAAGTATGCTGTTGGAAAACAAGATTGCGATTATTACAGGAGCTAGTAGAGGTATTGGAAAGGCTATCGCTTTAACTTTAGCTAAAAATGGTGCCTCATTAGTTATACACGGTACGAATCAGACTTTATTAAATGAATTAGCTTTACAGGTTGAGGACTTAGGTAGAGAATGTATTGTAAAAGCTGGGGACGTAGCAGATCCAAATGTTGCAACCGAGGTTGTAAGAGCTGCTGTAGAGCGTTTTGGAAAAATTGATATTTTAATAAATAATGCGGGTATCAATATGCGCAGCTCAACATTAGAAATGACTTTGGATGATTGGAAAAAGGTATTAGATGTTAATTTGAATGGAACTTTATATTTCTGTAAAGCCGTCTTACCTTATATGATAGAGCGAAACTATGGGAAAATTGTCAATGTAAGTTCTACAACAGCCAAAACAGCGCATAGAAATGCAGCGCCATCTTACGGAGCTTCAAAAGCTGCAGTTAACTACCTTACGATGCATTTAGCTTTAGAAATGGCGCATCATAATATTTTTGTAAATGCTGTATGTCCAGGTCCTGTAGAAACGGACATGAGCAATCAATGGACAGATGAATACAGGAAAGAAGTAACAAAGCGAATTCCGTTAAATAAGTTAGGAACTCCTCAAAATGTTGGGGAAAGTGTTTTGTTTTTAGCTTCAAGTATGTCTGATTTTATAACGGGTGAATCTATTAATGTGAATGGCGGAACGTACATGAATTAGGGAATGAAAAGCCTAGAGAGTTGACTATCTAGGCTTTTCAATTGTTTCTCTAAAGAATAGAATATAAACAGGTGATTAAAATGGAATTTTTAACAATCCTATTACCTATTTTCGGCATATTTACACTAGGTTTTATTGGGCAAAAGAAAATAGGGTTCGATACAAAAACGATATCCACCATGGCGCTTTATTTAATGTCTCCGATATTAGTTTTTAGAACGTTTTATACGACAAAATTTCAGGTGGATTATTTATATCTTGCTTTTTATACGTTTGCCCTTTGTTTTACTTTAATTATAGTTGTATATATTGTGGCGTTTATTCAGAAGTATTCCACTCGAGAGACATGCGGAATGATATTAGCCTCTTCTTTTATGAACAATGGGAATTACGGTACTCCTGTGGTTTTACTAATCTTTGGAGTTTCAGGGCTTGACTGTGCAATCATTTTAATGGTTATTCAACAGCTGGCAATGTGTACAATTGGAGTCTACTACGCCGCAAAAGGAAGTGCAGAAGGAAATGGTATACGTTCAGCTATTCGTGCTGTTCAACGCATGCCTGCTATATATAGCGCCTTTTTGGGAGCTTTTTTTCAATTTTCCAATATTCATTTAGGGAAATCAGTCCTCGAAGCGGTAGATTTAGTTGCGAATGCAGCAATTCCTACGGTTATGATTGTACTCGGAATGCAGCTGGCAAAAATATCAGTTAAAAATTTAGCCAAAAGCAAAGTTTCTTTATCGCTTATAATTAAACTGATCATTTCTCCTGCCGTTGCTTATTTACTTACTTTGTTTCTTCCAGTTGATGACATGGTTAAACAGATTATGATTATTACGGCCGCTATGCCAACAGCAGCAAACACAACCATGTATGCGCTGCAATTTGATACTGAGCCAGAATTTGTTTCAAGTGCTACGCTTATTAGTACATCGTTGAGTTTAGCTACTTTACCCCTAATTTTTACAATTGTATTGTGAAAATCTTTTATGACTACGTAATTTTTATGTTATATGACCTTTTTTGACTACTTTTTACGATTTTATGACTTTTTTTGAATGAATTTGATTGTTTTTGATGATTTTTCGAATAATCTGATATATAATGAAAGCGTAAACAGTAAAACATGTCGGTTGGTTAAGAAAAACATCCACAAAAACTGGATTCGTTATTACATAAAATCAGACCTCTGTTTTTTTATAAAAATAAATAGAACTTGAGAAAAGGAGAATGAGAATGGACATATTGGATGCAAAAGTAGTGAATACAAAGTACGGTTTAGAAACATATCTGGATGTACCAGAAAGCGTAGAAATAAAAGAAATTCATATGCCGAGTTCAGAGAACCAATCTCATAAAATTAAATTTGGAATCAAGTATTTTCTTTTAAGAGAAGGAAAGTATTACGATAGCCAAAAAGGTTATTTTTGGCTTTGTATGAATCACGATTTTAGCAGCCTTATGCTGAGTGAAACGGAAACAGAAAGTTTGTTTGCAGTTAAAAGTGAAGAAGAAAGAGAAGCAACAAAAACGCTGTTAGCAGAATGGTTTATCCAAACAAATGCGTACAAAGAAGTCATCAACGAATGTATCCATCAGATTAAAACGGAGAATATTCGTACAGAGGAAGACATCGAAGACCGCGTGGACGCTATACAATTTTTAGAAAAACTAAAGGTATTAACTGCAAAAGAGATTGAAAACGCTTCTATAGAAAATCTATATGCCCTGCAGCAAATTGGCTAGGCGATAGTTCACGCAAGTTGAGATGCAGATTGATGTACAACAATAAGGAGGAATAGTGAGATGAAATTTTTTATTGATACAGCAAACCTTGAGGATATTAAGAAAGCATATAAAGTTGGTGTTCTAGCAGGTGTAACAACCAATCCATCTTTAGTAGCAAAAGAAGGCGTAAGATTTGAAGACCGCATCGAAGAAATTCTTCAAATGGTACCGGAGGTTGAATCCGTTTCCGCTGAGGTAACGCCTGACGCACTTTCTGCTGAAGACATGATCGCTCAAGCTGAGGAACTGATTAAAATTAACGACGGAGATAAAAATATTACGATTAAGCTGCCTATGACATTGGCTGGCTTGGAAGCGACGCGCTACCTTGCAAAAAAAGGCATAAAAACAAATGTAACCCTAATCTTTACAGTAAACCAAGCGCTTTTAGCAGCTCGTGCTGGAGCGACGTATGTTTCTCCATTTTTAGGACGTCTTGACGATATTTCAGAAGACGGAGTACAGCTAGTATCTAAAATTGCGGAGTTATTCCGCGTTCAAAACATCGACTCTCAAATTATCGCCGCATCTGTAAGACACCCGGATCATGTAACGCGCGTAGCACTTGCAGGGGCTCATATTGCCACAATTCCATACGCTGTTATTGAGCAATTAGCAAAACACCCGTTAACTGACCAAGGAATGGAAAAATTTGCAGCAGATTGGGAAAAAGCAGTTAAAGCTTAACCAAAAGTCATATCAATAAAAAAAGCTTGGGGTAAGCATAGCTTATTCCAAGCTTTTTATCGTTTAACTAGCTAGTTTCTTTTTGCGTAAACGCTCTAAGCGTCGCTGCACGCTATTTCTCGAACGCCCGAGCAGCTGCCCAATTTCTCGCTGATTGCGCTTTTCCTGATAAAACATACGCCACAATTTAGCATCTTCTTCTGCTGTCCACTTTTTATGCTCGTATTTAGGGCGCTTTACATAATCTAGTTTTCTTTGTTCATTCACCCACGCTGGTTCTGGAATAAGCGTATTTTTAGGTATTTTAAAAAAGTTAAGGCACGATTTATTTTGTTCAGCCCACTTCCAAAAAGATTGAATGTCAATTCCCATGAATGTTCTTGTCTTGGCGATGATCATTTTATACGGTAGATCCTCTTTATGAATCCACTTGTAAATTGTATGAACATCTACTTCAAGGCAGGCTGCTAGCTCACACGCTGTGATATGTCCTACGTGCGATTTAGCTCCATACACCTCTAAACGACTTAACCTCGATTCTAGTGCCTGCACACTTCGCTGCAATTTCGCTGATATGCGCGAAAGGGGTTTTATTCCGTAATACCTTAGCAAATATTCGTCTTCTTGTACGGTCCATCTTCGCATCGCAGTTTTTCGAGTTAAACCCAAGACTTTTATGCGCGTAGCAATAGACGAAGGACTTCTGCCTAAGGAGTCTGCCATTTCTCGGTTATTCATGGTATCGATGTTCTGCTGTAAAAAAGCATCTTGTTTCGGCGTCCATTTTTTACGTAAAGCGGTATCTGAAGCACGAAGATCTAATCGAGTAAGCCGTTTGTTAACTGATTCTTTGCTTCTATGTAAATGCTCACCCATTTTTTGAAGCGTCATCACGCCGTAATGTTCGATGAGAAATCTATCTTCTTCTTGTGTCCATCGTTTTTGATTTTTACTCACTGTTGTCTCACTCCAATTCACACGGAAAGCTCAAGATGAAAAAGCATCTAGTAATCTATTTTACGGATGAGCAATATCTATTCAGACTGATACTCACTGCGTTTTAGCCTATATATATTTTATCATATTTCTAGAGAAAAACCAAACGTGTGTTCTGTTTTTGTTTTAGTAAGCATTAAAGGAAGGAGAAGATTATCTCCTTCCTTTAATAGAAGTCAATTGTGATAAAATTGACTAGAATCGCAAGAATTTTTACATAACTGACAGCTCAGCATCATTACGTTGAGAAAGGGGAATGAGCATGAATTTTAATTTAAAAGAAGCGACCGAAATACTTGAGCGTACGCCTAAGACGCTAGAAAAACTTTTGTCGGGTCTATCTGCAGGGTGGCTGCAATGTAATGAAGGAGAAGGAACTTGGAGTACCTCGGAAATAATAGAACATTTAATAGAAGCAGAAAAAAACAATTGGATACCAAGGCTAAAATTCATCCTTCAAGAAGGAAAAGGAGGAGCTTTCCCTCCATTTGATCGCTATGCTCATTTACACAAGGAATCTACTAGTTCTATTGAAGAAAAGCTTCTTGAATTCAACATGATAAGAATGCAGAATTTACAACAACTAAAGCTGTTAATTAAGCCTGAAAAGCATCTTGAAGTGAGAGGAGAACACCCGGAGTTTGGGGAAGTAAAAGTCAGAGAGTTGCTCTCGACTTGGGTTGCTCACGATTTAACGCATATTGCCCAAATTGTTCGAGTAATGGCAGAACGATACAGAGAAGATGTAGGACCTTGGGAAGAATACTTAGGAATACTAAAGAAATAGCAATGACAAACAGTAGCCAGCCTTTATCATTCAAGCTTGAATTAGGAAATGTACACGATTACAATAAAATGAGAATAATGAAGATTCAGGAAGGATTGCAGAGGGAACTATAAGAACATATCCCCTGTGTATAACATGTAGGGTCCGTTAAGCAATTTACGAATAAAAAGAGGATTGGACTGATTAAAAATGAAAGTGAATTTTGAGAAATTTGGCGAACTAAACAATCAAGCTGTACATGCTTATACCTTATTAAATGATGAAGGGCTTAAAATTACCTGCCTTGACTATGGATGTGTGATATCAAATATTGAAATGCCGGATTCTGAAGGGAAGATTGAAAGTGTTGTCTTGGGATTTGATTCAATAGAAGAATACCAAAAGTATTCTCCTTATTTCGGAGCTGTGGTCGGACGCGTAGCGGGGCGTATAGGTGGAGCAGCCTTTGAGCTTAATAATAAAACCTATCGTCTAGAGAAAAATGAAGGAAACAACCATTTGCATGGCGGTTCAGAAGGGTTTAGCCACAAAATATGGCATGCAAAAACAATCGAGGCAAGTGATCACGTAGGTGTTGAATTTACATATGTAAGTAAAGATGGAGAAGAAGGGTACCCTGGCAATCTTGAAGTGAAAGTTACGTATACGTTGACTAATAAAAATGAGTTTCATATCTCTTACGAAGGAACAACAGATCAAGACACTCTTATCAATTTAACAAACCATACGTATTTCAATTTAAGCGGAAATCTAAAGGAAACGGTCTTAGATCATGTTTTAAAGCTGAAAAGTAACGAATTCTTAGAGCTGAATGATGATCTTTTACCTACTGGAGAAACGATAAGTGTCACAGATACCCCATTTGATTTTAGAGAAGGACATAGCCTCAAGGAAGGAGTGGAATCTACACATCCGCAAAATGTATTAGTTGGTAAAGGATACGATCATCCATTTCTTTTAGAAGCAGAAACTGAAAACCAGATGTCATTATTTGATCCAGCAAGCGGTCGCAAAATAGAAGTCAAAACGGATCAGCCTTCAGTTGTTCTCTATACGGGAAATCATCTAGACGAAGAATTTGAAATTAGAGGGGTTCACTCAGAGAAATACCTCGGTGTTTGCTTGGAAACACAAGGTTTACCAGACGCTATTCATCATAAGCATTTTCCTTCTTGTGTATTAAAGCCTGGTGAGAAATATGAAGCATCTACTCACTATACATTTATAACTGATCGCAGCCTGTAACAAAACGGAATGATAAAAAGGATTACAAACGAGCCTCTGCCGATTGTAATCCTTTTTTATTCTTACTTTTTCTTTTGGCTTTTTGCACGATTAGCGTCAAGCTCAGCCGCATATTCTTCTTGAGACTTTCCTTGCTTTTGACTCTCAGACTGAATCTTTTTAAATTTGTTATCGTTTAAATTTGGCATATTAGCACCTCCTTGCAGACAGGGTTATTTTGTACAAACATTAAGGATTTATATGCTAAAAAGTTTTAATGAACTTGATTAGAAATTTCGCTTAATGCTGCACCGGCTTCATCAACATATACGTTCACGGTCGCAAGGTCACCGATTGCACAGATTCCAACCATATTATTATTCTCCACTACAATAATGCGGCGAATTTGATGATCGGCCATCATACGTGCACATTCATGAATATCCGTATCTGGAGAACAAGTAATCACATCTTTAGTCATACAATCATGGCAATGCACAGTGTTGCAATCTTTTCCATCCGCCACGCAGTTTAACACGATATCACGGTCTGTGATCATTCCCATTACTCGATTTTCTTGACACACTGGCACAGACCCACAATTAATATCACGCATTAATTTTGCTGCAGCTGTTACTGGGTCGTGCGGTGCACAAGCTTTCACATCTTGAGTCATAACTTCACGTACTGTGGTCATTTTTAATTCCTCCCTTTAAACATTCACCTCCGTATTTTCTCCATGCACATGCAGAATATGAGAATCAATAATTTCCTGAAAGCAAAAAATCTTGTAATAAAAGGCGAATAAAAGAACTAACGCAGTGTAATAAACACATAAAAAAGAACCTATTACACAAACTAAAAAGAATATGATTTAGCTTACACTTTCGTAACGGCAGGAGTTGGGTACATAATGAAAGGAAAGTTAACGCTGTTGGCAGTACTTGTATTGCCTTGGCTGTCTATAGTAAAAGTTGATAAATTTGTCTTTAAAAGATACCTACCTGTTTTGACATTTAGTTCATTAGTTATTGCTTTTATCAGTGAGTTATCTAAAAGCTTTACATGGTGGAAAGTAAGGAAACCTCTTTTCCCTAAACTTTCAAGCGACGTTTCTTTTATATTTGGACCGTTTTTTATAGCTAATTTTTGGGTATTCAAGCTGACCTATGGGAATTTCAAAAAATATTTGTTAATTAACGTCCTATTTGACTATCTATTTGCTTACCCTTTGACCAGTCTGGCAGAAAAACTAAAGGTATACAAAATGGTCAACATGACGCGTTTCCAACTTTTTGTGATCTCGATTGCGACTGCTCTTATTAATTATTTGTATCAGCATTTTATAGAAGATGTATTAAGGCAGAGAAGGCAATAGGTGATAGTTCGTTAACGAGCTCATCGGCATTTAAGTGTCGCTTACTGCCAATTGTAAATGGTATTGAAGACCTTCAAGTGTACTACATAAATACTTAGCAAAGATACTAAAAATCCAATAAATAGTGGAATAACAAAAAGAGAAGCGTGACGGAGAAGGTAAATCTCTTTCACGTTTCTCTGCTTTATTACGTACATAACCTTTATTTGTACACCGTCATGGGCAAGTATGTTAAAGATTGACCGGTAGCTGAAGCTGTTAAATGCGATTCCAATTCAAAATCTTCAAACGGTTCGATGTGAGAAAATGTCTCTAAAAATGCTTCTAATATAAATTTCATTTCAAGCCGGGCAAGAGGGGCGCCCAAACAAAAATGAGGTCCGTTTCCGAACGTTAAGTGCTTTTTATTAGTTGGACGATGAATGTCTACAGAAAAAGGGTTTTCAAACATATTTTCATCCATATTACACGCACTCATCCACGCAATAACGACATCTCCTTTTTTTAGTTTAACGCCTAATAGCTCGTTATCTTGTTTAACCGTGCGATCTCGTCTGGAGATATGAAACCGATATCGAAGCATTTCTTCTACGGCTTTTGGAGCTAATTCTCTATTGTTTCTCAGCTCGCTGTATAACGACTCGTCGTCATATAAAAAAGAATAAAACATATTTGCAATGGCGTGACTTGTGGTTTCAACGCCTGCACCTAGAAGCAGCATGGTAGCGTGTACAATTTCTTCATCTGTGAATGTTTCACCATCAACTTCGGCTTGAATTAAGTCTGAAATAATATCATCAGAAAGGTTGGAGCGCTTTTCAACGACAATCGGGTAGAGATATTGAAAATATTCAGCTCCTGCACGTTGCTTTTCTTGTTCAATCTCTTTTAATCTTTCTTGGTCATAAGGCTGAAAAAGAATATCTACCCACTTTTTGAACTGATATCGGTCTTTTACCGGTACGCCGAATAAATCTGCTATAACTAAACTAGGAAAAGGAGAAGATAAATCTTCAACAATATTAATAGTTGAATTTTTTTGTATCGCTTCTACAAGGTCTGCTGCAATTTGTTTGATTCGCGGCTCCCAGTTCTTTAAACTGCGAGGAGTAAAGGCGGAAGCAAGCAAAGATCGCGCTTTCCGGTGGTCAGGAGGATCTAAGTTTGTAAGGTTGGTGATTGGAGATGTGCTTTTTTTCTTGCTATTATCTCCAACAAAAATAGTGGTTCTTTGTCCATCGCTTGAAAAAAATTCGTAGTTGCTCAAGACTTGTTTAACATGTTCGTATTGGAATACATTCCATGTGTTTGTTTCTTCATGAAAATAAACGGGGGAGTTGTTCAACATTTCTTTATACCATTGGATAGGGAAAAACTCTTCTGCACGTGATTGAAATTTTGGAATTTCTGTAACGGGAATGACTTCTTTGTTCATATGATCTTATTCCTCCTTCAGAATAGGTATAGATTTGGAATTTACTAACTACATAGCGCTCAGTAGTTGTCACTTGCTAGATAAATAGTTACTTTGTCGAATTAACCTATACTATTAGTACATTTTTATACATGTAGTATAAAAATGTACTAATAGTATATAATTATTTTTACTTGGTTATCAAGGAAAAAGGATAAAATTCACGTAGGAAAAGGCAGATAAGTTATACTAAATAAAAAGTAAATTGTAAACAGAGGAGTAACAGAAATGAATCAAAAACAGCTCGATATTTTAGGGCATACGCACCAGCTTTTTATGGAAAAAGGATACGTAGACACTTCGGTACAAGATATATTAGAAAGAAGCGGGATTTCAAAAGGAACATTTTATAAATATTTTTCATCTAAAAGCGAACTGCTTATTTCATTACTTTCGTCTCTGCAAGAATCACTTATTCTACAAAGAGAAAAAGTAGCCATTGAATATAGAGAGGATAATCAGAAGGGATTTCAAGAACAGATGATCTTTATGATGAACTTTGCAGAGCAAAACAAAATTCCTGAAATGATTGAAAGTACACTCGTTTTAAATGAAGTTAAAACATTTCATTATATAGAGGAATTAAAAGCTGCAACATTCAACTGGATATATGAACGTTTTCAGCAGGTTTTTCCATCTAAGACTTCTCCTTATTTATTTGATGGAGCTGTGCTGCTAGAAGGAATGCTTAACAATATGTTTAAAATGAACAAAGCGCTGGACTATCCATTACCTATTGAACAAATTGTCCATTATTGCATGAAGCGTACAGAGGAAATCATAATCGAAGTAGCAGAACAAAAAGAACAGTTATTTAACCCTTCCGTTTACTCTGCGGTATTTAATAAGAAAACAGAAAGTCATTTTTCGACAGATCTGACGCGTGTAACTGCGAAGTTAAAACGGGTGATTGAAAATAAACTAACAAATGAAGAGGAACGAAAGAGAAGTCTAGAATTTGTTACGTTTATATCGGATGAATTGCTGCAAAATGATACGGAGCCTCGCACATTCATTATTCAGAGTTCTCTTTTATCGCTAGAGAAAATCAATACTCTCGCCCAGACCAAAGAGCTAGAGGAATATAAGGAAGTCGTAACTACTCTGACAAGACATTCTTCATAATTTAAAAAGCACATGAGCTAAACTAACAGTCAAGGCTCTGCGTCATATAAGAAAGAGAAGATTGCCTATAAAACATATAAACAGCCAGTTGCCGTTATGATAGGTGACTGGCTGCATGGGATGAAAAGGTGAGGGTGGAGACAGACATAACACTCTTAATAGAAGAGGGTAATTCTTTCCCTTTTATAGAAAATCAATTAATCGAAAGTAGCTCCTTCATTCTTAAGATCAAACGTGATATAGTTTGCTAACCTTTGCGTTCACTTAACTAACTTATAAGGGTAACACTTAAAAAAGAATCAATAACGATAGAAACCGCTCCTAAAGCAGGTGCATTTTTTCCTAACGAAGAAGGCAGTAGTTCACATTTATTGTCTAAATGAGAATGGACTCTAGAAGAAACTTCGTTTTTAATCGTATTTAAAACAATGGGATGAGATTCAATTATATGATTTCTCAAGATAACAGCTTCTACATCAAATGTATTAAGAATATTGGTTAATCCAATTCCGATATAAAAGCCAAAGTTTTGAAGTGCATTTAACATTTCTACATCATTTTTATTTGCGCGTTCCACAATCTCTTTTCGAGAAATATTCTTTTCTTCTTTAGAGAGCGAAGCCAGTAACGCTTTTTCAGAAGCATATAATTCCCAACAGCCTCGATTTCCACAGCTACATTTGGGGCCATTAAAATCTATCGTCATATGACCCATTTCCCCAGAAAAACCCTGAACACCTTTATACAATTCGTTGTTAATAACAAGTCCAGTTCCAATTCCGACATTAATACTGATGTAAACGATGTTTTCATAGTTTTTTGTCATACCAAATACTTTTTCACCGTATGCTCCTGCATTAGCTTCATTTTCAACAAAAACTGGAACATTAAACTCACTCTCAATTAAAAACTGCAAATCTTTGATATTCCAATTTAAGTTAGGCATGAAAATAATTTGCTGATGACGATCTACAAGGCCTGGAACACAAATTCCTATTCCGACTAGACCATAAGGGGACTCAGGCATATGGGTTACAAAACCATGAATAAGTGCAAATAAAATCTCTTTTACTTCACTAGCGGAAGAACTAGACAAGTCAGAAGTCTTCTCGAGAATAATATTTCCTTCTAAGTCGGTTAGAATTCCGTTAAGATAGTCGACTCCTATATCAATACCAATCGAGTAGCCTGCATTCTTATTAAAAACAAGCATTACAGGTCTTCTGCCGCCTCTAGATTGCCCTGCCCCAATTTCAAAAATAAAATCTTTTTCAAGCAGGGTATTTACTTGGGAGGAGACAGTTGACTTGTTTAATCCTGTAATCTCAGAGAGAGTTGCCCTGGAGACAGGGGAGTTCTTTAAAATTTCATCTAATATTAATTTTTGATTCATTTTTTTTACTAAAGCTTGATCTGCAATTTGAATAATAACCACTCCTTTGTTTATCTATCGAACTAAGTTGGTGTTTTTAGAAGGTTGAATTAGATATTTAAAAGTATCATATCTAATATTATAACTAAATTTTCTAAAAAAAACATTGAAATAAACATTTATTTTGTATATGATGAGATAAAGTTAGTTTATTGGATAAACAAACTAACTCAAATAAGATAGTTGATGAATAAACTTGTTCACTTAAATCAAAGGGGGAAATGACAAATGGTCCAAACTAGTACTAATAAAATTAATTTTTTTGAAAGCGTAAACAAAATTTTATATGAAGGTAAAGATTCTAAAAATCCCTTAGCTTTTAAATACTATAACCCTGAAGAAGTAGTAGGCGGTAAAACGATGAAAGATCAGCTGCGTTTTTCTGTTGCTTACTGGCACACGTTTACAGCAGATGGTACGGATCCTTTTGGCGCAGCTACTATGCAAAGATCTTGGGATAGATATGATGGAATGGATTTAGCAAAAGCGAGAGTTGAGGCAGCTTTTCAACTTTTTGAAACATTAAATGTTCCATTCTTCGCATTTCATGATCGAGACATTGCTCCTGAGGGCAGTACGTTGCAAGAAACAAATAAAAATCTTGATGTTATCGTCACTATGATCAAAGAATACATGCAAACAAGTAACGTAAAGTTATTATGGAACACAGCGAATATGTTTACAAATCCCCGGTTCGTTCATGGTGCAGCTACTTCTTGTAATGCAGATGTATTTGCTTATGCGGCGGCTCAAGTAAAAAAGGGGCTTGAAACAGCAAAAGAACTAGGCGCAGAAAATTATGTATTCTGGGGCGGCCGTGAGGGATATGAAACACTGCTTAACACAAATTTACAGTTAGAGTTAGATAACTTAGCCAGATTTATGCATATGGCTGTAGATTATGCAACCGAAATTGGATATACGGGGCAGTTTTTAATTGAACCTAAACCTAAAGAGCCTACGACACATCAGTATGATACCGATGCAGCAACAACTATTTCATTTTTAAGACAATACGGATTAGATAAATACTTCAAACTTAATCTAGAAGCTAACCACGCAACGTTAGCTGGGCATACATTTGAACACGAATTACGAGTAGCTAGAGTACAAGGCTTATTAGGATCAGTGGATGCAAACCAAGGTGACCCTCTTTTAGGCTGGGATACAGATGAATTCCCGACGGATTTATATTCTACGACGCTAGCAATGTATGAAATCCTGCAAAATGGAGGGTTGGGCAGCGGAGGATTAAACTTTGATGCCAAAGTACGCAGAGGTTCTTTTGAACAAGACGATTTACTCTATGCTCATGTAGCAGGAATGGATGCGTTTGCTCGAGGATTGAAAGTAGCACATAAATTAGTAGAAGATCGTGTTTTCGAAAACGTTATCAACGAGCGCTACAGCAGCTTTAAAGAGGGAATTGGGCTTGAGATTGTGGAAGGAAAAGCTAACTTCCATACACTGGAGCAGTACGCGTTTAAAAATCCGAATATTGTGAATAAATCAGGAAGACAAGAACGGTTAAAGGCCATTTTAAATCAATATATTTTAGAAGTTTAAAGGACAAACGAGAGTAGAAACAATTTCTACTCTCGTTTATAAACGCGGAGGTATCAAGATGAAATATGTAATTGGAATTGATCTAGGAACAAGTGCGGTAAAAACGGTTTTAGTTGATACAAAAGGCGAGATTTGCGCTGTGGTTTCTAAAAATTATCCTCTCCTTCATGAAAAAACAGGATATAGCGAACAGAATCCTGAAGAATGGGTTCAGCAGACGGCTAGTGCTTTAAATGAATTAATTGCTAACGCTAATATAAAACCCGAAGATATAGAAGGAATTAGTTATTCTGGACAGATGCATGGCCTTGTGCTGCTGGATGAAAACTATAACCTATTACGTAACGCCATTTTGTGGAATGACACAAGAACAACAGAACAATGTCATCATCTCTATAAAGTGATTGGAGAAAAACGTCTTTTAGAAATAACAAAAAACCAGGCTTTAGAAGGATTTACTCTTCCTAAGTTATTGTGGGTAAAAGAGTATGAACCGGCGATATTTAAAAAAACAGCTGTATTTATGCTACCCAAAGACTATTTGCGTTTTAAGATGACTGGCTTTATTCATAGTGAATATTCAGATGCTGCCGGTACATTATTATTAAACATCAGCAAGAAAAAATGGGATAGTGAGCTTTGCCAATTAGTAGGAGTCAATATTAACCTTTGTCCGCCACTAGTCGAATCTAGTGAATGCATAGGCAATATTAGTGAATCATTCTCTCAAAAAACGGGGTTAGCTACTTCAACAAAAGTATTTGCAGGCGGGGCTGATAATGCTTGCGGAGCAATCGGCGCCGGCATTTTATCATCAGGGGAAACACTATGTAGCATTGGGACATCTGGGGTTGTTCTTTCTTATGAGGAACGAAGCAATAGAGACTTTGGTGGAAAAGTCCACTATTTTAATCATGGAAAAGAAAATGCCTTTTATACAATGGGCGTTACATTATCCGCTGGTCACAGTTTAAGCTGGTTTAAGGAAAATTTCGCAGAAAACGATACGTTTGAAGAATTGTTGGCCGACCTAAAAAATGTCCCAATCGGCTCAAATGGCCTTTTATTTACCCCTTACTTAGTCGGGGAACGTACACCGCATGCAGATGCTACGATTCGCGGAAGTTTTATAGGGATGGATGCCTCTCATAAAAAGAGAGACTTTACGCGGGCAGTTATTGAAGGGATTACGTTTTCATTAAATGAATCAATTGAAATTTTTCGAGAAAACGGAAAGGAAATTACGTCTATTGTATCAATCGGCGGGGGAGCAAAAAACGATCACTGGCTTCAAATTCAAGCAGACGTTTTTAATGCAAAAATCGTAAAGTTATCTACTGAACAAGGCCCAGCGTTAGGAGCAGCCATGCTAGCAGCTTATGGCTGTGGCTGGTACAACTCATTGGAAGAGTGTGCAAACGTATTTATTACGTCTTCAAAAACATATTATCCTAACGCAGAACATGTACAAGTCTATAAACAGCTTTATGAATTATATAAAGAAGTATATCTTCAAACATACGACCTAAGTAAAAAGCTAGATGAATTTAAAGGGAAGTAATAGATTACAAAATATACAACCTTACTTTAAAAAGGAGCCTCATATGAAAGTAGCTTGTATTATTTGATTATGGTTGTATATCGATATACCTGACACAAAAGGAAGTATGGAAAATGCTGTAGTAAGATTTGATTCGATAGAAAAATACGTACGTTAGAGGGGAGGATAAGAGCAGTTAGTCCAATAGACGACGAAAATTTCTTTTGTGTTCCAAGAATTTGAAAACGCATTCAAATAAGGGCGAACTCAGTTAGAAATAGAACTTCTACTGTTACTCTTAACTAACTGCTTTTAACAACGCATGAAACAAAATCGAAACTCATTATATATTTTTTCTATTACCTTAGTTGCCGCTATCGGAGGGTTACTGTTTGGATATGATACAGCTGTAATATCTGGAGCTGAAGAATCATTAAAGGTGTATCTTATTGACAGCTTAGGGTTAGGATCTTTAGCACACGGTGTTACTGTATCAAGTGCTTTGATAGGATGTATTATTGGAGGATTGGTATCTGGTTATTTTGCGACGAAACTAGGACGCAAACAATCACTTATACTAGCAGCTATTCTTTTTATAGTCTCAGCGTTAGGAGCTTCTTATCCTGAGTTTTTATTTTTCACAAAAGGGGAACCGACACTCTCTTTGTTACTAGCTTTTAACTTCTACCGCATTATAGGTGGGATTGGTGTTGGCTTAGCATCAGCCATTTGTCCCATCTATATAGGAGAAATTGCACCGGCAGATATTCGCGGCAGATTGGTATCATTTAATCAATTTATGATTATTTTTGGAATGTTAGTCGTTTACTTCGTGAATTGGGGTATTGCAAATGGGGAAACCTTAGAATGGATTAATGATGTGGGTTGGAGATACATGTTTGCTTCAGGAGCTATTCCAGCTTTACTCTTTGCATCACTCTTGTTTTTAGTTCCTGAAACGCCTCGCTACTTAGCTATACAGAATCAAGATCAAAAAGCTTTAGCCATACTAACTAAAATTAATGGGTCTTCAGAAGCGAAATCAATTTTAGAAGATATTAAACAAACAATTTCTACCAATGTTTCGTCTGGAAAATTATTGGCATATGGAAAATTAGTTATCGTTGTAGGTATACTGCTTTCTGTATTTCAACAGTTTGTAGGAATCAATGTAGCTCTATATTATGCTCCGCGTATTTTTGAAAGCATGGGAGCAGCTAAAGGTTCTTCTATGCTGCAAACCATTATTATGGGATTAGTAAATGTTATTTTTACAGTAATTGCAATTTTGACAGTTGATCGTTTGGGAAGAAAACCTTTATTAATAACAGGGTCTATCGGAATGGCCATTGGAATGTTCGGTGTAGCAAGCATGGCTTTTTCAAACATCATTGGTATAGGGACGCTTGTATTTATCATTATTTATACAGCTTCCTTTATGATGTCATGGGGGCCAATTTGTTGGGTGCTCATTTCAGAGATTTTTCCTAATAAAATTAGAGGTCGTGCTGTAGCTATTGCCGTAGCTGCTCAATGGGCAGCTAACTATTTTATTTCCTCTACGTATCCTGTGATGATGGAATATAGCGGAGGATTAACATATGGTTTCTACGGTTTAATGAGTGTACTTTCTGCTTTATTTGTTTGGAAATTTATTCCTGAAACAAAAGGTAGAACTCTTGAACAAATGGAAAATATGTGGAGAAAAAAACAAGAGGCTTCAAAGAGTAAGAAGGCCATATAACCATTAAGCTTTTGCTTAGAGGAAAGATGAATATAAAACTTTCAAAAACACCTAAACTATCTTTAGGTGTTTTTAATATGTAACCTTTATGAAGAAAGTGGATAGCTTTTTTAAAGGATATTGCTATAGTGATAAGCCTCTTTAAAAATAGAAATATAGTTTTTTTATGAGGAGTGTTTTATCGTAAATATAAATAACGGTGCAATGAATTTACAAAAAATCTGGGGGGCATCCGCTATATACGGAATATCCTAAAGAATTAAAGTATGACCATGCTTCATGGGTTCCAACGTATCGGAATCAGAAAATGATTGATTGGATGTTTCAGCAAGTAAAGCAAACAAACTAGTAAGAAATAAAGCTCCATACTTCATTACTCCCAAAAAGCTCTTCCAGTTAATAAGAACTGGAAGAGCTTTTTTACTTTTATCAGAATCTACGCGCTAGGAGAAAGATATTTCACACCACATTTAACCAAATATGTGACGAAATTATGGTAAAGCCATTTAAACTAAATAAAAATTGCTTCAAGTGTGAGAAATATCACACCTTTTAAACATACAACATGATAATTTTTTAGGAGTAAGCAATATGTCATGACAAACTTCAATATGTTAGGAGGTTTTTAGCCTTTTGATCTGTTGAGATGCATCTCTAATATGAACGTTTATATACCATTATTATGTACAGAGATTTAAAGGAAGGGAGCCTGAGCTGAGGTGAGAAAGCAAAAATCAATGCATATTGTCAAGTTAATCATTCTCTCCGTATTCATCACAATTTTTTTAGCAGGCTGTGATAGTCGTTATTTGATTTTAAATCCACAGGGGGCGGTAGCTCAAAAAGAATACCAGTTAATTATTTTTTCCATAATTTTATGCGCAATTGTCGTTATTCCTGTTTTAGGTCTGCTTGTGTATATCGTTTTACGCTACCGTGATAAGCCTGGAAACAAGGCTCCGTATCGACCAGATTGGGACGATAGCAAGCGTCTTGAATTTATTTGGTGGGGCATCCCCATTATTATTATTGGCATTTTAGGTTTCGCTACGGCCAAGACGACTTATGAATTAGTAGATCCGCCGAAAAAAGATGTAAAGCCGCTAACGATTGAAGTAACGTCTCTTGATTGGAAATGGTTATTCCAATATCCGGATCAAGATATTGCGACAGTCAACTATGTCGAAATTCCAAAGAATGTGCCCGTTCAATTCGTGCTAACGTCAGATGCACCTATGAATTCCTTTTGGGTACCCCAGCTAGGAGGACAATTATATACAATGCCGGGAATGGCCATGGGGCTTTGGCTACAAGCTAATCACAAGGGAGAATATTTTGGTTCAGGTGCTAATTTTACGGGTGAAGGGTTCGCTCATATGAACTTTAAAGTTAAATCTACATCGACAAAAGAATTTAATCAGTGGGTAAGGCAAGTAAAAGAAACAGCACCAGCTTTAACAAAAGCTGATTATAACAGTCTTGCAAAACAAGGTCTTTCTTTAGAGAAATCGTATTCTACCATTCCTAAAGGTTTGTTCCAAGAAACTGTCATTAAAAACGGTGGTCAATATTATAGTCAGCATCACCATATGAAAAATGAAGACATGAAGACAATGAATGTGGCTTCTGATGAACAAGCACATACACAGCACGAGCACCAGGAAGGAGGAAACTAAGTTGTTAGACAAATTAAAAGATTTTTCATCTCATTTTTTTGTGACAGGGGAGCCAATGATTTACGGAGCCGATGTCGCCGTATTGTTAACACTAGCCGGTATTATTTTTGTTCTTACGTATCTTAAAAAGTGGAAGTGGCTATGGCGTGAGTGGCTCACAACGGTGGATCATAAAAAAATTGGAATCATGTATATGCTTTCTTCATTGTTAATGCTGTTTCGAGGCGGAGTAGATGCATTATTGATGCGTATGCAACTAGCATTTCCTCAGTGGCATTTTCTAGATTCTAATCATTACAACGAAATTTTTACTACGCACGGAACCATTATGATTCTATTTATGGCAATGCCGCTTATGTTTGCTTTCTTTAATATTGTTGTACCTCTTCAAATTGGAGCAAGAGATGTCGCCTATCCTTTTTTAAACGCGGTAAGCTTTTGGCTATTTTTCTTTGGCGCCATGCTTTTCAATTTGTCGTTTGTAATCGGAGGATCGCCAGATGCAGGGTGGTTGAGTTATCCGCCGCTTTCTGGCATGCAGTTCAGTCCTGGACCAGGTCAAGATTTTTATATTTGGGGCATTCAAATATCAGGTATTGGCAGCTTGGCTTCTGGAATTAATTTTATTATGACCATTTTAAAAATGCGTGCGCCTGGCATGAAACTTATGCATATGCCGCTATTCACGTGGTCTGTTCTAGCAAGCTGTATTATTATCATTTTCGCGTTTCCTGTATTAACCGTAACGCTTGCTTTATTGTTTATCGACCGCTTCTTTGACGGACACTTGTTTACCATGACCGGCGGTGGAAATCCGATGATGTACATTAACTTAATTTGGATGTGGGGACATCCTGAAGTGTATATCGTTGTGCTTCCGGCATTCGGCATTTTTTCTGAAATCGTTGCAACGTTTTCTCAAAAGAAGATATTTGGCTATAAATCTATGGTTTTTTCAATGATGATTATTAGCGTTCTATCGTATTTCACATGGGTGCATCATTTCTTTACGATGGGTGCAGGCGCTAATGTAAATGTGTTTTTTGCTATTACGACGATGGCTATCGGAATTCCAACGGGTGTTAAAGTGTTCAACTGGTTATTTACAATGTTCCGCGGTCGTATTCAAATGACCCAGCCAATGTTATGGACAATTGCTTTTATCCCGTGCTTTGTTGTGGGAGGAGCAACGGGTGTTATGCTTTCAGCAGCTCCCGCAGACTATCAGTATCATAATAGCTACTTTTTAGTTGCACACTTTCACCAAGTGTTAATCGGAGGCGTTGTATTCGGCTTTTTTGCAGGTTTGTACTATTGGTGGCCAAAAATGTTTGGCTTTAAGTTAAATGACCGTCTTGGCAAATGGGCATTTTGGACGTGGAATATTGGTTTTTATGTATGCTTCATGCCTCAATATGCACTAGGGTTTATGGGAATGACGCGCCGTATTTATACGTACGATTTTGACATGGGATGGGGACCGCTGAACGTTATCTCTACAGTGGGAGCCTTCTTTATGGGCATAGGGTTTATCTTTCAAGCATGGCAGATTCTTCATGGCATTAAGTACGGAGAACGAGATGTAACAGGAGATCCTTGGAATGGCCGCACATTAGAATGGTCCATTCCTTCACCTCCGCCGCACTACAATTTTGCAGTGATTCCAACAGTAACCGGGCAAGATGCGTGGTGGACGATAAAAGAAGAAAGAAAAAAGAAAAAAGCGAAGGAAGCAGCGGCTTTTTCTCCAATTCATATGCCAAAGAATTCAGGTATCCCGTTTATTATGTCAGTTTTTTGGTTCATTGCTGGTTTTGGCTTAACGTTCCACTGGGTATGGATGGCGATATTCGGTTTGACAGGAGTCGGAGCTTGTTTACTAGCTCGTTCTTTTCAATACAACTCGGATTATTATATTCCCGTTGATGAAATTCGACATACAGAAAATTCAGTAGGGAGGGTCGGGTAACATGGCATATGCGACAGCGCACCACGAAGAACATCATCATGAACATGATGAAGAAATCAAAGTTATGGGTTTTTGGCTTTTCCTCGTAACGGACTGCATCTTATTTGGAGCATTATTTGCTACGTATGCTGTTCTTGTTAATCATACTGCAGGAGGCCTTACGGGAAAGGAATTTTTTGAAGTCCCAGGATTTGTTTCTGAAACGTTTATCTTATTAACGAGCAGCTTTACAAGCGGATTGGCCGTGTTAAGCATGCACAAAGGAAAAATAAAGTCTTTAATTGGCTGGCTGATCGTAACTCTGCTTTTAGGTGTATGCTTTGTTGGCCTTGAAATTCATGAATTTCAAACTATGGTTCACGAAGGAGCAACCATTTCCACAAGCGCATTTTTTACGGCTTTCTATACACTAGTTAGTACACACGGGCTGCACGTTTCGGTTGGAATCATTTGGATGATTTCAATTACAATCCAGTTAAAACGATACGGAATTACCTCTGTAACAAAACGAAAAGTGACGATTATCAGCTTATACTGGCATTTTCTTGATGCCGTCTGGATCTTCCTTTACACGGTTGTGTATTTAATGGGGGTGATGTAGATGGAGAACCACGGGTCGTTAAAAGCTTATACAACCGGATTTATTTTCTCAATTATTTTAACCGTTATTCCTCTGCTGCTGGTATTAAACCACGTACTTGCTAAAAATATATTACTAGCTAGCATTCTAGGAATGGCCGTGCTTCAATTTTTCGTTCAATTGTTTTTCTTTATGCATATTAAAGACGGAGAGAAGCCTCGTTATAATGTGATGGCTTTAATACTTGGAATCGTTTTTGTTATTACGATTGTAGCAGGATCTGTTTGGATAATGACTTTTAACTCTCAAGTTCAATAAAAATGAAGCCGTGTACGATGTGCGCGGCTCCATTTTTTATTAATTTCTATAACTTGTGATAAAAATCACATACTTTCGCTTGCGCAAGAAGTACAATAAAAGTGTAGCAAAGAAAGTTCTTTATAAACGAATGTTAAAGGAGAGATTATGATGAATATGGCTTATCGTAACATCCTCGTAGCAGTAGACGGTTCTGTAGAAGCGGAGTGGGCATTCAAAAAAGCAGTTAACAGTGCGAAAAAAAATAACGCTCATTTGATAATTTGTCACGTTATCGATATACAGGCGTTAAGTCCATCACCTTATGCATTTTATACGGATACACGCTTTCAAGATGCAGAGAAATTTGCTGAAGAACTTTTAACCAACTATAGTAACCTAGCCATTAAGGCTGGAGTAACGAAAGTCGAGACCTTAATTGAACACGGTTCTCCTAAAACAAAAATATCTAAAAAAATTGCTCCCGATAAGCACGTTGATTTAATTGTATGCGGTGCAACCGGGTTAAACGCGGTAGAGCGTATCTTAATCGGAAGTGTATCTCAGCATATTTTACGCTATGCCAAATGTGATGTGTTAATCGTTCGCACGCCTAAAGAAGCTGAAGAGGAATCAAAGCCTTTACAAGTAGAACTAACAGAGTAACAGGTACAGACGAGAAATAAAGCTTGTTGTGCACAGCAAAATACAAAGCTCTCACCATTTCATTTATTTAAAGAGTGGGGGGAAACGTATTTTAGTTAAAAGAAGATCCGAACAAGGAGTCAAGGTTCTCAAGAGAGAACGTGACTCGTTCGGATTTTTTTATTGTGATGGTGAATGTAGTTTTCATGTATCCAGCTGTTTCTAGCTGTTGATTGAAAGGGAATAGCAGAAAGAAAGGTGAGGATAGTAGAGCACATCAAACATGTTTATGAAAGAAGAAGAGGGGAAGAACAAGCATATAGAAAACTTTTCCTTAGTTGGTTAAGGTTGATTTATAAAGGAGTGACGAATATGTCAAAGTTAAATAATCCATTAACTCAATATTTCCATGAAGACTATCCAAAGCAGTATCAAGAACCGCCTGGTGTACAAAAAGAAATGAACGTCATCCCAGACTGCGGGGAGAACAGTTACATAGGTGCAGGTAAATTAAAAGGCAGAAAAGCTCTTGTAACAGGTGGGGATTCAGGTATTGGCCGAGCAGCAGCTATCGCTTACGCAAGAGAAGGAGCGGACGTTGCGCTCAATTACTTGCCACAAGAGCAAACTGATGCAGAAGAAGTAAAAAAGCAGTACTCATACCTGGTGATGTAGGCGAAGAATCTTTTTGCAAGGAGCTAGTAGAAAAAGCTTATAAAGAATTAGATGGATTAGACGTTTTAGCGCTCGTAGCAGGTAAACAGCAGGCAGTAGAAGATCTTGCTGATTTAGAAACGGATCAGCTGCGCAAAACCTTTGAAGTAAATGTATTCTCTTTATATTGGACCGTAAAAGCAGCGCTGCCTTATTTACCGGCAGGTGCTTCTATTATTACCACAAGTTCTGTACAAGGCTATAGCCCAAGTCCTAATTTATTAGATTATGCAGCTACAAAGTTTGCCATTAACGGATTCACTCGCGGACTAGCCAAGCAATTAGCTCCAAAAGGTATTCGCGTTAACTCCGTTGCTCCAGGACCTATCTGGACGCCGCTTCAAATTTCTGGAGGGCAGCCAAGCGACGCTATTCCAGGCTTTGGACAAGATACACCTTTGCAGCGTGCTGGTCAGCCGGTAGAGTTAGCAAATGTATACGTATTTTTAGCTTCAACGGATGCAAGCTACGTAACAGCTCAAGTTTACGGAATTACAGGCGGAATAGAACTAGCTTAAAACAAAAAACACGTGCAGTTCATAACTGCACGTGTTTTTTGTTTTATCGTCTTTCACCTTTTAAAGTTTGTACACAAATGTAGCTAAGCGTAGCGAATAACGCTGTAATAAATGCCGAGTGAGACAGTGTAGCAAAGACATTTAAACGAGACATGACAACAAAGATACCGCTAAATATTTGAGCAAAGGTTAAAGCAACTGCAATGATGGACGCGTAGTAAATATCACGGCGAGTTTCTTTATACTGTTTGATAGCAGATACCATAATCCAAATGATAAGAACAAACAGCACAAGAGCAGCAAATCGGTGAGCAAAGTGAATGCCTGTTGTTCCTGATAGCTTTGGAATAAGAGTGTTGCCATAACAAGCCGGAAAGCTTGTACACGCTAAGCTTGCACCTTTGTGACGCACATATGCACCTAAATAAATATCGCAGTAGGTAAATATAAGCGTAAACCATGCGAGCCATCTAAATTTGCCTGTAACGGCTCCTTTAATAAAATGATCCGAACGGTCCTTTTGAATAACAAATATTGAAAGTAAAAATACACCGGTAAACGCAATAAGCGAAAGACCGAAATGCAGGGCTAGCGCCTCAGCTGACTGAGGCCAGATAACGGCAGAAGCCCCGAGCAACGACTCGATAACGATAAATGCAATACTCATGATCGCTAAAATTTTCACTTCACGGTTTCTGCGATAACGAATCCAAGCCCAAATAGAAAATGCTAAAACAAGAAGACCTGCAAATGCGGTAATCAAACGATGCGTATATTCAATCATTGTTGCTACTGCGTATTCGGGTATTAACTGCCCGTTACACAATGGCCACTCGTTTCCGCACCCTAATCCAGATCCTGTGGTTGTGACCAGACTGCCGGCAATCATTAAAATAAACATAACAATCGTTGTAAATATAGCTGTTATTTTAAATAAATTTCTCATACGTTGACTCCCTTTGTTGAGTTACTAATTATGACTATAGATTTGATGAATACGATAGTCAAGTAGTAGAGCGTAATTAACAAATAACTGTCACAAACTCGCACATGTTTTCCTTAAATTTGATGTCAGAAAAGCTTTCTTCACTAAGCTTTGTAATGGTTTTTTCCTTTTAAACAATGTAAATATGCTTTCATACATAAGATATAAAAAATTATATTAGTGATTTTATACAATTTGCAAAAAAAACTTTAGAGAGAATGGAGATACAATCATATTCCAAAAGTGATAATATAAATATAAATCAAATGATGTTATAAAACCTATCATTTTATGTTAGATATAAAATAAACTTTTTTATCACGGAGAAACTTTATTGAAAGGAGAGATAACGATGAGCTTAGAAGCTTTAAATAAAAGAGTAGAAACCGATCTTTCTTACCTTTCTTTCAGGAAACCAACAGAAGTACAGCCAATTATCCCTAAAAGTGGACACGTATACGATGTAATCATTATTGGAGGAGGTCAAAGCGGTTTAGGAACGGCTTTTGGCTTGCTGCGAGAACGCGTGTCAAATATTCTTGTTATTGATGAAAACCGTTCGGGTTTAGAAGGTCCGTGGGAAACGTATGCACGAATGATTACGCTGAGAACGCCCAAAAACTTAACATCTATCGATTTAGGTATGCCTTCGCTTACGTTTCAATCGTGGTGGGAAGCACAATTTGGCTCAGAGGGCTGGGAAGCTCTTGACAAAATTCCAAGAGGAGACTGGATGAATTATTTACGCTGGTACCGGAGTATTCTTAACCTTCCTGTGGCAAATGAAATAAAATTAACGTTAATTGAGCCGACGGAAACAGGTATTCATCGCTTGCATATTGAAGGAAATGGAGCTGCATGTCCTACACTGATGGCACGTAAAGTTATACTAGCTACAGGAATTCAAGGAGGAGGAGAGTGGCATGTCCCGCCTATGATTTCTGAAAAATTGCCGCCTCATCTTTATTCTCATACTTCACAAACGATTGATTTTACTACGTTAAAGAACAAAAAAGTAGCTGTTTTAGGAGGAGGAGCTTCGGCGTTTGATAACGCCAACTATGCGCTTTCCGAAGGAGTTGCTGAAGCTCATGTATTTGTTCGACGAAAAGAACTTCCGCGTATTAATCCAATCAGACAAATGGAAGCTTCAGGAATGATTGAGCGTTTTCATGCTCTGTCAGATGCTGAAAAATATGAAGTAATGGCTCATTTTTTCGAATACAATCAGCCGCCTACGAATGATACATTTGGACGCGCTTCCTCATGGCCAGGTTTTCATTTGCACGTACATGCACCGTGGCTCGATGTCGAGGGAAAACAGGACAAAGCAGTTGTAACAACTCCTCAGGGAGTCTTTACATTTGACTATTTAATTATTAGCACAGGCCTTCTAACAGATCCGGCTCTTCGTCCAGAATTACGTCTTGTTGAAAAACACATCGCCCGCTGGAGCGATCATTACAAAGCACCGCATGAAATTGCCAATCCAGTATTGGATGCCCACCCTTACCTTAGTAATGGCTTTGCTTTTTCAAATCGCAATGGGGAAGGTCAAAAAATGGTATATGGCCTTTTTGCTTTTAATTATTCTGCTTTAATTAGCTGTGGAATTTCTGCTTCCGCTCTTTCAGGGCTGAAATATGCGATACCGAAGCTCGTATCAGAAGTCGCCAATCAGCTTTTTATTGATAACCGCCATGAGAATTTAACCAATTTCTTTGACTATAATGAGCCTGAATTTATCGGCAGCTGGTCAAAAGACGCTAATCAAGTGAAAACAACATAATAAAACTACATTTTTAACAATGAAAAAGGTGAAGCATATGGAGCCGATCTCTAAAAAGAAGATAGCTACTTTGTATACTCAAATTAGCCAAGAAATTTTTAATGTAGGCGTGAATACTCAAAAAATAGATATTATTGATAATAAAATTCTTATACTAGCTCAATCAAAAAGAATGCCAGCGCTAGACGCCCTCAGTGAAGAATATAAAGAATTAGTGATGTCTCTTGATGCGGCTTTGTCGACTAAATATAAAAAAATGCTAAAGCAAAAAGTGGAGCTATTATTCGATATCCAGGTCACTTCTTTATTTAGAGATTATGATCCTGCTACTGAGAATTCTTGTACGGTTATTTGCTTTAAATAACTTCTCTATATAAATGGCAAAACGTTCGATGAAATCGTTTGTTTTGCAAAAAACGTAAAAGACGGATGCTTATCTTCTGTTTACAGAAGCAAAGAGCCGTGAAGATAGAAGGGTTTCCTTCTGTTTTCACGGCTCTTTTTATACATATTTTCATAAAAAAGGAGTGGGGAAATGACTGAATATACACTTGTTGATAAAGCGGCTGTAAAAACTAGTTAAAAAAATCCAATCGATCATTAAAGGAGTGAAAAGCAAGTGGCGATGAATGAAAAAATGGAAACTCAGCATATGGAACTAACAAAAAAATCAGCACCTAATCCTTCATGGGTAGATAAGCTGTTTCATTTAACAGAACGTAAAACAGATGTAAAAACAGAAATTCTTGCGGGAATTACGACTTTTGTGACGATGAGCTATATTATCTTTGTTAATCCGACGATTTTAGCAGATGCAGGCATTCCAAAAGAAGCGGCAATTGCGGCAACAATTTTTGCCACTGTTTTTGCAACTCTTTTGTTTGCATTGTGGGCGAACATGCCTATTGCAGTTGCACCAGGAATGGGACTAAACGCTTTTTTTACGTATACAGTGGTATTGGGTGAAGGGTTAACGTGGCAAACAGGTTTAGGAGCCGTATTTATTTCAGGGGTTGTATTTTTTATTTTAACCATAACAGGCTTACGCAAGAAGATTATTGAAGGGATACCCGCTATTTTAAAAAGTGCTATTTCCGTTGGAATCGGTCTATTTATTGCTTTTATCGGTTTTAAGCAAGCTGGAATTATTGTAAGCAACAAAGAAAATTTAGTAGCGCTTGGACAACTGACAAAACCGGGCCCATTACTTGCTTTATTAGGTTTTATCGCGGTAACTGTATTAACTGCTCGAAAAATTAAAGGAGCTGCTTTGATTAGTATTTTACTAGTATCAATTGCAGGGATGGCGCTGGGCATAGTAGAAGCACCTAAAAGCATCAGCAGCGTTGTGTCGTTTTCAATGCCAAGCATGTCAGAAACTTTTTTACAAATGGATATTAAATCTGCTCTCCATTACGGTCTTTTCTCTATTATTTTTTCATTTACGCTTGTGGAGCTATTTGATAATTTAGGATCGATGATTGGATTATCTAAAAAAGCTGGACTAATGGATGAAAAAGGAGAAATTAAAGGGTTAGATAAAGCGCTTATGGCAGATTCTCTTGCGACTGTAGCCAGTGCTGCTATGGGATCTACCGCAATGAACGCGTATGTAGAAAACGCTGCGGGAATTGCAGAAGGAGGCAAAACGGGTCTTAAAGCACTGGTTGTTGCCATGCTGTTTTTAGTCAGTATTTTGTTCACTCCATTGATCAGCATTATTCCTGCTTTTGCTACAGCACCTATTTTAATTATGGTTGGAGCTCTCATGTTAACAGAAATTAAAAACATTCCTCTCGACGAAATAACAGATGCTGTACCTGCTTTTTGCACCATTATTTTGATGCCGTTAACATTTAGTATCGGCGAAGGCTTAGCGCTAGGGTTTTTATCTTATACGTTCGTTAAATTGTTAGCCGGCAAGGCGAAAGAAATCCACTGGATTATGTACATCATTAGCGCCGCTTTTATTATCAACTTCATCTGGGCTGCTTGAACGCATATATCTAGAGCAAAAAAGACTTCTCAGCTGAGAAGTCTTTTTTACTGATCGTGTAGATTTTAATCTCTCTCCCTTACAGAAATAAAAGATAGCGAAGGAAGATATATAACGTTGAAATTAAAAGAGATACGAGCGTGATTGGAGCTCCAATTTTTAAGAAATCCATAAATGAAAATTTATGTCCTTTTTTTACAGCCATGCCAGCTACAATGACGTTGGCAGATGCTCCAATTAACGTACCGTTTCCTCCCAAACATGCTCCTAGAGCCAATGACCACCATAGTACATTGATTTGAGCAGAATCAGGGCTCATTCCCATTCCATGAGCCATATCTTGAATAAGTGGAATCATTGTAGCAACAAAAGGAATGTTATCAATAACAGCTGAGGCAATGCCACTAATCCACAAAATGAGATAAGCTGACAGTGCGATATTGCCGTCTGTAACGTTCAACGCGCCAGCAGCCAGCTTTTTAATAATGCCTACATCGATTAAGCCTCCGACAAGAACAAACAAACCTGCAAAGAAAATAATGGTTGTCCATTCAACAGAATCAAATGCGCTTTCTACTTCATCATGAGTTCTTAATCCAATTACCAGTAGTACAGCAGCACCTGTAATGGCTACCATAGCCGCATCAATGTGCAAAACAGAATGCAGGGTAAAACCTAGAATCGTTAATACTAATACAGTTAACGATTTTTTCATTAAAACAGAATCTTGAATATAATCTTTTTCATTTAAACTCATTAGCTCTTGCTTTTTACTATCTTCTACTTTTAACTTTTTACGATAGATAAGAACAAGAATCCCCAGTGTAACAACACCGATAATCAGTACTGCAGGAGTTAAATTTAATAAAAAAGCATTAAAATCAAGGTGAGGGTTCGCTGCCCCAATCATGATATTAGGCGGGTCGCCTATTAAAGTTGCCGTTCCTCCAATATTTGAAAACAGCACTTCTGATATAAGAAACGGAAAAGGATTAATGTTTAAGATAGTAGTAATCGAAAATGTAACGGGAACAATTAATAACACGGTTGTCACATTGTCTAAAAAAGCTGATCCGACGCCTGTTAAAATCGATAAAATAACTAGAATTCGAACCGGATCACCTTTAGCAATTTTAGCAGACTTGATGGCTGCGTATTGAAACACGCCTGTTTTGTTTGTGATGCCGACTAAAATCATCATACCCATAAGAAGGACAATTGTTTCCCACTGAATGTGTTCGGTAATAGCATTATTAAAATCGACAATACCTAACAAAATCATCAATATAGCACCTAAAAGAGCTGCTGAAGCGCGATTGATCTTTTCAGTCATAATCAGAAAATATGTAATGATAAATATAATAATGGCTGCGTATACATGAAAACTTGTAATGTGTTGAATTGCATTGTGCATAACTGTAACCTGGCGATATGTCATCTAGACGTCGCGAAGTGTAGATGACGCAAACTTTGGATGTTTTCCAGGTTTTCACCTCATCTTTCATCGTTTAATTTACATCCAACTTTACGGTGAAACTTCTATAAAATCCGCTTTCCTTTAACCAACCTCCTTTAAAAGCTTTGGTGTTCTTCAAAATGCAGACGATTCCTTCAGCATTATATCATATTTACATAAAAGCTTTCTTGCTAATTATTCATGTGATTTTCAACCCACACGCTTATTATGCACCTTAAATTCAGTTTACATAATTGATTCCTCTAATATCGGACAAAGTTAGACAAAGTTGGAACAGTGTCCAATTTTGTCTAACTTTGTGAGAACAAATAAAACAATGGATTGCTAAGATAAAGCGGTTTTCATGTTGGCACGGTACTTGCAAGAGTAATTAAGTGAAGTTTGATAATCAAATGAGGAGGCTTACCATAATGAAAACTGCTCAAAATAAAACAGAAAAGCTTACGAAAGAAAAAGCCAGCTGGATGTATCAGAAAATGGTAGAAATTCGAAAGTTTGAAGATGAAGTACATCAAATTTTTGCAAAAGGTGTACTGCCTGGTTTTGTTCATCTGTATGCAGGTGAAGAAGCGATAGCGGTTGGAATGTGCGCTCACCTTAATGACAGTGACAGTATTACGAGCACTCATCGTGGACACGGTCATTGTATTGCTAAAGGCGGCGATTTAGATGGAATGATGGCTGAACTATTTGGGAAGGTAACCGGGTTAGGCAAAGGAAAAGGCGGATCTATGCATATCGCGGATTTAGATAAAGGAATTTTAGGAGCAAATGGAATTGTAGGAGGAGGATTTCCGCTTGCGTGCGGTTCTGCTTTAACTGCTAAGTATAAAAAGACAAAAGATGTAAGCGTTTGCTTTTTTGGAGACGGGGCGGGCAATGAAGGAACGTTTCATGAAGGAATTAACTTAGCAGCTATTTGGAAACTGCCGGTTGTTTTTGTTGCTGAGAATAATGGCTACG
The DNA here is from genome assembly GCF_058323215.1 of Priestia sp. USM5. Taxonomy (NCBI): domain Bacteria; kingdom Bacillati; phylum Bacillota; class Bacilli; order Caryophanales; family Bacillaceae; genus Priestia; species Priestia sp. USM5. The sequence continues at coordinate 2,789,005 of NZ_JBSGKN010000001.1, read as the reverse complement.
GAGAAGCAACTCCCTTTTCTTATGCTTCAAGCTGCAGCACGATTGCAGACCGTGCCGCAGCTTACAATATTCCAGGCGTACGAGTGGATGGAAAAGACGTGATGGCTGTTTATGAAGCAGCTGCTGAAGCGATTCAACGAGCTCGCAGAGGGGAAGGCCCAACGTTAATTGAATGTGTAACGTATCGAAATTACGGGCATTTCGAAGGCGACGCACAAACGTATAAATCAGGCAGTGAAAAGAAAGAACATCTTCAGGAAAAAGATGCGATTGCTCTTTTTGAAAACTATTTGCTTTCAGAACAAGTAGTAACAGAAAAAGAGCTTAGAGATATTGAAAGTGACGTAGAAAAAGCAGTAAAACGCGCAGTTGAGCTAGCAGAAACAAGCGATTATCCTGATGCTTCCGAACTATTAACAGATGTTTATGTATCTTACTAATTAAAGGGGGAAAAGAAAATGACTAGAAAATTAAGTATGTCTGAAGCTATCAATGAAGCAATGAAACTAGCGATGCGAAAAGATGAGAATGTGATTCTGCTGGGAGAAGATGTAGCTGGCGGAGCGGAAATTGACCACCTGCAAGATGATGAGGCTTGGGGCGGTGTCCTTGGAGTGACAAAGGGACTTGTACAAGAATTTGGACGTGAACGAATTCTTGATACGCCTATTTCAGAAGCAGCTTATATAGGAGCTGCAATGGGAGCGGCAGCTACGGGGTTAAGACCGGTTGCAGAATTAATGTTTAATGACTTTATTGGCTGCTGCTTAGATCAAGTGCTGAATCAAGGCGCAAAATTTAGATACATGTTCGGAGGAAAAGCAGAAGTGCCCGTCACGATTCGAACGACTCATGGAGCTGGATTCAGAGCTGCGGCTCAGCATTCTCAGAGCTTGTATGCTTTGTTCACTAGCATTCCTGGCATTAAAGTAGTGGTGCCTTCTACCCCTTACGATGCAAAAGGTTTATTATTAGCAGCAATTGAAGACAATGATCCGGTTATCTTTTTTGAAGACAAAACGTTGTACAACATGAAAGGTGAGGTTCCTGAAGGCTACTATACGATTCCATTAGGAAAAGCGGACGTGAAACGCGAAGGAACAGATTTAACGATTGTAGCGATTGGCAAACAAGTGAATACTGCACTTACAGCCGCAGATCAATTATCTCACAAAGGAATTGACGTAGAAGTAGTTGATCCTAGAAGTCTATCACCATTTGACGAAGAGACAATTCTTTCTTCTGTAGAAAAAACGAACCGATTAATTATTATTGACGAAGCTAACCCAAGATGCAGCATCGCAACAGATATTGCTGCGTTAGTTGCTGATAAAGGATTTGATATGCTTGATGCACCTATTAAACGAATTACAGCACCACATACACCTGTACCATTTTCACCTCCATTAGAAGATATTTATCTGCCAACACCGCAAAAAGTAATTGAAGTTGTATCGGAGTTGCTAGGAGATAAATCGCTTCTAAGCGTGTAAGTAAAGAGAAAGGAGGAGGAAGCAAATGGCTGCAGAGGTTGTAATGCCAAAACTAGGTATGGCAATGAAAGAAGGAACCGTTTCGACATGGAATAAAAAAGTGGGAGACTCCGTTTCAAAAGGAGATATGATTGCAAGTATTAATTCTGAAAAAATAGAAATGGAAATTGAAGCGCCGCAGGACGGTGTGATTCTTGATATCCTTGTGCAAGAAGATGTAGGTGTGCCTCCTGGAACGATTATCTGTTATGTTGGAAATCCAAACGAGCAGCTTACTGAGCAAAGCAGTTCAGCAAATGAGCTTCAGGCTCCTAAAAACGAGGTAGCCGCCACTATCTCTTTAGAAGAGCCACCAGCAAACGTAGCTTCATCAAAGAAGAGCAAAGAAACTGTGCGCATTTCACCAATTGCACGGAAAATAGCAGAATCTGAAAACCTTGACATTGAAATGATTAAAGGCACGGGACCAAAAGGAAGAATCACAAAAGCGGATGTAGAGAAAGTGCTGGCAGAAAAAGCTGCAGAAACAAGTCATCCACCAGTTGAAATAGATAAAGCTACAAAAAAAGAAACGCTTCCAGTAGCGGGAATGAGGAAAGTCATTGCAGGCCGAATGCATAATAGCTTACTAAACAGTGCTCAATTAACGATTAATATGAAAGCTGACGTGACGGATTTGCTGTCTCTTCAACGAGAAATTAAAGAAGTGATTCAACAACGCCATAAGGTGAAAATCTCTCTAACTGATTTTATTGCTCGCGCTGTTGTTCTTTCACTTCAAGAACACAAGCAAATGAACAGTGCGTATATCGATAACGAAATTCATCTCTATCATCATGTTCATCTTGGAATGGCCGTGGCTTTAGAGAATGGGCTAGTTGTTCCTGTTGTGCAACATGCTGAAAAAATGCCGTTAGTTGAATTAGCTGCAGAGATTAAAACACGAGCAGCGGATGCTCGGCAAGGTCAGTTGAATACTGATAGCATGCAAGGTTCCACATTCACTATTACTAATCTCGGTGCCTACGGAGTAGAGTATTTTACACCTGTATTGAACCCGCCTGAAACAGGAATCCTTGGTGTGGGAGCTACTGAAGATGTACCTATGTATATAGGAGACGATTTACAAAGAAGAAACGTGCTGCCTTTAAGCCTGACGTTTGATCATCGCGTACTGGACGGAGCACCTGCAGCTAATTTCCTTGGAACTATTAAACAATACTTAGAGCAACCTATTTTACTACTCTTATAGAAAGGTGGTGCATTCCATGAAACCTTTAGTTGTCATTGGCGGCGGTCCTGCAGGATATGTGGCGGCAATCACTGCCGCCCGGCAAGGAAAACAAGTTACGTTAATCGAACAAAAAGATTTAGGTGGAACATGTTTAAATGAGGGTTGTATGCCAACAAAGTCATTATTAGCAAGCGCGGAAGCCTATAAGAAAATAAAGCAAGCTGAGCAATTCGGCATCACTCTTCCTTTAGAACAAGTGAAAATTAACTGGGATGGCGTTCAGCATCATAAAACAGCCATTGTTAAAAACTTGGTCAGGGGAATTGGCTATTTAATGAAAAAGAACAGTATTAAAGTCATGAAAGGAGAAGCTTCTTTTTTGACAAATCATCGCCTAGCCGTGCGAAATGAAAATCAAGTAGAAGAAATAGAGGCTGAACAGTTTATTATTGCTGTAGGTTCAGAACCTGCTAGCCTGCCGTTTGCTCCGTTTGATGGAAAGTGGATCATTCACAGTGGACAAGCGATGTCGCTGCCTGCTATCCCTTCATCTCTTTTGATAGTAGGAGGAGGTGTAATTGGGTGTGAATTTGCAAGCATTTACAGTCAAATGGGAACAAAAGTAACGATTGTGGAAGCGGCAGATCAGCTGCTTTCTGGTGAAGACGCCGATATCGCCTTTATGTTGCAGGAAGAGTTAGAGAAAAAAGGCGTAACGATTTATACATCCGCTTCGCTAACAAAAATGCAGCCAGAAGATAAAACGGCTCTATTTAAACATAAAGAAGAACTGCATGAACTGCAGGCTGACTATGCATTAATTTCAATTGGGAGAAAGCCTAGAGTGCTAGGTTTAGGTTTAGAAAAGCTTGGCATACATTTTTCAAAACAAGGAATTGATGTTAATGAGCATATGCAAACGAATATACCTAATATCTATGCTTGTGGAGATGTAGTCGGCGGAATTCAGCTCGCTCATGTAGCCTTTCATGAAGGCACAGTTGCTGCTTTGCATGCATGCGGAAAAGATAAGAGCGTGAATTACAGAGCTGTACCACGCTGCATCTATACTCATCCTGAAATTGCAAGTGTCGGTTTGACAGAAAAACAGGCCCGAGAAAAATACGGTGATGTTCGTATCGGAGAATTTTCGTTTACGGCAAACGGCAAAGCGATGATTGCAAATGATTCTGTTGGAAAAGTGAAAGTAATCGTAGAACCGCAGTTTAATGAAATTATTGGGCTTTCCATTGTAGGTGCACATGCTACAGAATTAATTGGACAAGGAACTATCATGCTGCACGGGGAGTTGACCACGGATGTAATGGAAGACTTTATCGCTGCTCATCCTACATTATCCGAAGCGATTCATGAAGCTCTTTTGCATTCAGCGGGTCAGGCCGTTCACTCATGATTATACAAGTGCTCAAGTTATTAAGCTCTTTAAGAATGAAAAGTAAAAATGAATGATTCAAAAAGGTAAACTAGAGGATGAAGGAATCATGAAAGAGGGATAGGGATTTTCCTGCATCCTCGTCTAGTTTTTCTATTAATTTTTACATAACGTGAGTTTAAGAATCTATCTTTGGTAATGATAACGTTTTCTTTGTGATTTATAATAATAGTAACAAGCCTTGATTTACTATATTCAATTAAGTTTATAGGGGAGAGGTAAGAAATGGAATCCACACTTTCTTTAAACACATGGAAACGTTTTGTAAACGAAGGAGCACTTGAATCTTCAAGGTTAAACGACATCATTGTAAAATCGTGGCACCGCTGTAAAAGCGCAGATGTTAACCCTTACCTAGATAAAGGCAGATCGATTTTAAGAAACGAAGATTTTCATTCTCGAAAACAAATGAACTCTTTATTTCTTGAAACGGCGTTGCCGCACTTAGAAAGAATCAGACAATCAGCGGCAGATTTAGGAATGGTTGCTCTATTAATTGACCCAGAAGGCTATATTTTATCTATTACAGGAAATAGACTTACACTGAATGAAGCAAGAAAAATTAATTTTGTGGAAGGTGCCTGTTGGACAGAAAAAGAAGTAGGAACAAATGCAATCGGGACGGCTCTGCAAACGGAAGAACCCATTATGATAACAGGTACAGAACATTATTCGATTGCTTCGCATCAATGGAGCTGTTCGGCGGCGCCTGTTCGAAATGACGACGGAAATTTAATTGGGATTATTAATATTTCCTGTCCCGTAAACAGAGCGCATCCTTATATGCTTGGAATGGTTACATCCATTGCGTATACAATCGAACGGGAGTTAAGCATTCGAATGCACAAAGACGAAATTGAGTTGGTTCATGCTTCTATGAATTTTGTCGATAGCAAGCAGCTCTTGCTGCTTTGCAATTACAAAGAAGTGATTGTAGGAGCAAGTAAAACCGTTCGGGAATGTATACCTAAATGGTCAGGACAACAGTTGAATACGATTGTACAACAGGGATTTCGTATAGTGATGGAAGTGCCTGTCATTTCAAAAAGACACGGTCATTCTATTGGAAAGATTGTTTACTTATCAGAAGAAACGACTCATAACCAAATAACTAAACAGATCTCTGCTCAATCATTTTGTTTTAAAGGAGAAGCAGGCATAAGCCGATCCTTTCAGCGAACATTAGAAGAAATAAAGCAGGCGGCTCCTACGGATACAACGGTCTATATTTTAGGGGAAACAGGTACTGGAAAAGAAGTAGTGGCGAGAACGATTCATGAAAACAGTTCGCGTAAAAACGGGCCTTTTATTGCTCTTAATTGTGGTGCCATTCCGAAGGAACTTATGGAAAGTGAATTATTTGGCTATGCGGAAGGAGCCTTTACAGGAGCACGGCGTCAAGGATATCAAGGGAAGTTTGAACAGGCTAATCATGGTACGATTTTTCTTGATGAAATAGGTGAGCTTCCTCATTCTATGCAAGTTTCTTTGTTAAGAGTATTGCAAGAGCGCAAGGTCACGCCTGTGGGAAGCAATCAGGAAATTCCAGTAGACATCCGGATTATTACCGCTACTCATCGAGATCTTCGCCAACTTGTCAATGAAAGGAAGTTTCGAGAAGATTTATACTACCGGCTTCACGTGTACCCCGTGCATGTTCCACCTTTACGGGAAAGAAAAGAAGATATTCCGCATCTTATGCGGTACTTTTGTCAAACGAATGATTGGAATATGAATTTCCCCAAGGAACTAGTAGATAAATTGATAGATTACCAGTGGCCCGGAAACGTTCGAGAATTATTTAATGTACTTGAACGCTTGAAAATTTCACTAAACGCGGACACAGAAAAAGAGACAATATTGAGTTATTTGAGTTCTTTACATCTTGGTGGTCAGAGGGACATCTCTCACTCTGATACTTCACAAGAAATAGAAGAAAACGGTTTTACGTCCCTATCCGCACTCACATTTCGTGAAAAAGTTCAAAAAGACTTGATGATGGATGCTTTACGTAAAACGCAGGGAAATGTGTCGCTTGCTGCTAAGCTGTTAGATATACCAAGAAGTACATTTTATAACAGACTAAAAAAATTCAATTTATAAGCTGAGAGTTTTTAGCTGTTTTAAATTTAGACGAAGTAAAAAATGAACCATTGATCAAGATTTTCGATTAGTGGTTCGTTTTTTTTTTAGGGTGAACGTACGTTCGATTTGTTTAGACCCTTCTAGCAGTTGATTGGAGGGCAAGACGAAAACTCCTGCGGGAAAAGCGGAACAGGTGAGACTCCACAGGAGCGTATGCGACGAGAAGGCTCAGCGGCCGACTGCGGAAAGCGAAGTCTTGCACGGAACCAACTGACCTGTCACGAGCGTTCAGCTCATGTATCCTATTTGTTCGTCGTTAGATTGAATTGATTTCGTTATATCTCGATCTTTTTTAAATTTAATGAAGAATGTACGCATATTTTATTATCAGATTATTCTGTACTATATACAGTATATTGTATACAATATATAATTTAATCAATATCTAATTAACAAAACCAGAGGTGATGAGTGAATGACAGACAAACAGTTTAGAAATGTACAAGACGGCACAAAAGCGGTATGGGCAGGAGAAAAAGAATCGCTTGCTTACAATGCCACTCAAGTTCCCGTCGTCTTCAGCGTAGCTTACAATTATGATGATGTAGACGAATGGCAAGAAGTTGCGTTAGGAAACAAACCAGGCTATACGTATAATCGCATGAGTAATCCTACGGTTAAAGCTTTTGAAGAAAAAGTAAGGATACTTGAAGAAGCAGAAGAGTCGGTCGCATTTTCCTCCGGCATGGCGGCTATTAGCAGCACATTGTACACTTTTTTAAAACCCGGAGACCGAGTCGTATCGGTAAAAGATACATATGGAGGAACAAATAAAATCTTCACTGAGTTCCTTCCTAACATTGGAGTGGATGTAACCTTATGTAATACGGGAAATCATGAAGAAATTGAAGCGGAAGTAAATAAAGGATGTAAAGTGCTGTATTTAGAGTCACCTACAAATCCTACGATGAAAATTATTGATATTGAAAGAATAGCGAAAGCAGGAAAATCGGTAGGGGCAGTGGTCATTATTGATAATACGTTTGCGACACCAATTAACCAAAACCCTCTTCAATTAGGAGTAGATCTTGTCATTCACAGCGCCACAAAATTTTTAAGCGGACACGCCGATGCTTTAGGCGGAGTAGTATGCGGCTCTAAAGAATTAATGCAGCATGTGTATCACTACCGTGAGATCAATGGCGCGACCATGGACCCTATGTCAGCGTATCTTATTTTAAGAGGAATGAAGACGTTAAAGCTGCGTATACGTCAACAAGAACGAAGTGCTTTGGAAATTGCTAAATTTCTTCAAAAGAAAGAAGCTGTTGAAGCCGTCTATTATCCTGGATTGGAAACACACCCTCATCATCATATTGCCAAAAAACAAATGAAAGGCTTTGGCGGAATATTAAGCTTTGTGTTAAAAGGAGAAATGGAAGCTATTAAAATTTTGCTGCCAAAGTTAACGTATGCAAATAAAGCCGGTAATTTAGGAGCAGTTGAAACGATTTACGGTCCGGCAAGAACGACTAGTCACGTAGAATGTACGCTTGAAGAACGTAAAGCTCTTGGAATATCCGAAGGACTGGTTCGCATATCTGTAGGAATTGAAGATACGGAAGATTTAATTGCAGACTTAGAACAAGCATTTGCTCACTTAGAATCTGCATCACCTATTAGTAATTAAAAAGACATGTATTACTTTTTTAAATAAAAATAAGGTAAGCAACTCTTTTTAGTTGGTAGACGTTTCTTCAAAATTGCAGAGATATTGTGGAATAAAGCTGAGAAATTAAACTGCACGTGTATTTTTTCGTCTGATTTTGTAGGTATACTGATAAATTAGATGAAATAAAAATGTTTTTACACGCTTTAAAAATAAACTAACTTACAATAGCCTACAAATAAGGAATGATAGTATGTCGAAACAAGAAAATGAATACACAATAAAAGATGCATCATTGTTTGGATTTAAATTAATGCAGGTAAGTAAAGCCATCTGGCGAGCTGCAGAAGATGATTGGGAGCAATGGGTGAAGCCTTATGGTCTGAATGTAAATGAGCATCATATTTTATGTTTGGCTAGCAGCACGGGAGAAATCTCTATGTCAGAGTTAGCTAACTTAGGAGCTATGCATATCTCTACAGCATTTAATTTTTCGAAAAAATTAGAAAATCAAGGGTATCTGTATCTATCCAAAAGAGAAAATGATAAAAGAAACACCTATATCAAACTGACTGAAAATGGAGAACAATTATTGCTTGACACGCTCAAAGGGTATGAACCACATAACAGTAAGATATGCAAAGGCGCACTTCCTTTAAAAACGTTATACGGAAAATTTCCCGATTTTCCAGAGCTCGTAACCGTTGTTCGTCACGTTTGTGGCGGCGACCTAGTGACCGTTGCTGAGCAACCTTTTGTGAATATAGAAGAAGCGGGAATAGAAGAAAATGAAGATAAGAAAGAAGTCCAGCTAACTAGTAATTGAACGCGCTTAATAATGGGCAGAGAATAGGACTTCGTGAAAATAAGTAAATAACAGACCGAGCTGTTTTATACGTGAGAAATTTGACGTATAAAACAGCTCTTTTTTATTTTGTGAATAATGATTCTCCATTATATTATGAGAAATTTAGGATAAGCTACCAGTAGTAAATTTACCGGAGAGAAGGAGTGGTTACCATGAATAAGTCAGACTCAATTTCTGTTTTTCAGCTGATCCTTCTTTCGATGACGTTTATTGGCTTAAAAACTCATGTGATGCTTATATCTCCATTAATTAAAACGGCAGGGCGCGATGCTTGGATCACCGTTCTTCTTACTTGTCTTTTAACACTCATATGGGTTCCTTTACTTGTATATGTAAATAAAAAAACAAACGGCGAACATCTTTTTCAATGGATGAAAAAACATATGAATAAGTCATTTACCAACGTTGTTATTTTTCTTATAATCGCTTATTTGACCATTATGGAAATTGCCACCTTACGAGAGACGATTACGTGGATCAATATTATTTTTCTTCAGCGAACACCTTTAATTATACTCGTTTTACTATTTGGTTTTACCTGTTGCTTACTTGCCGCTACGAGCATGAGAACGATTAGTGTTGTAAACGTGTTTCTTTTATTTTTTATTGTACTATTAGGTTTTTTTGTTTCTTTTACAAACTTTCAATTTAAAGATTATTCTTTATTGCAGCCTGTTTTAGAAAATGGCTATTTTCCGGTTATTAAAAGTATTGTATTTCAAGGATCAGGGATGGTAGAGCTGCTGCTGCTGCTTTTCTTGCAGCACAAAGTACCGCAGCCTATACGCTATAAGCATTTAGCGGTGGCAGGAATTCTCTTAACGGGCCTTACAATTGGGCCTCTTATTGGGGCAATTACTGAATTTGGTCCTGTAGAAGCCTCTAAGCAACGTTTCCCTCCCTATGAAGAATGGGGAATTGCATCACTTGGAAAGTTTATAGAGCATATCGACTTTTTATCTATTTATCAGTGGCTGTCGGGTACCTTCATCCGCATTTCGACCTTTCTTTTTATTATGAAAGAATTAGTTCCATTTCAAAAAGGCCACAAAAGGTTTCTTTTACTCATTTTAGTGGTTATCACTGTATGCACGCTGGCTCCTATAACAGACTTTACTTTTTCAAATCTTTTATTTTTTACAATCATACCGGCTACTTTCTGGCTGTTTGTTGCTTTTTCTCTTTTCTTAGTAGTCATAGTCTTTCTAATTTCTCATAAAACAAGGAGGGATAAAAGTGGAATTTTTTAAGAAGCAAAAAGACTACAGCTCTAAAAAACAAGAGAGCGAAAGTCTTTTAAAAGAAAGTTCTTCTCGTTCTCAGATCATCAATGAGCGTACGTTAAGAGATTTATTTGGAAAATGCGGCGATATTAACTTCGAGACCGTTTATTTTTATAACAAACGAGTGCTTATGATTTATTGTACCGGTTTAGTGAGTACGGAAATGCTATATGGAATGATCCCTAAAAGATTAGAAGAATGCTGCGCTAAGCTAGAGGGGGAAGTAGAAGGAGACCAGATCATAAAATTATTAAACCTTCCCTCAGTTTCTATCGTTCAAAATGAAGAACAGGCAGTTTCGGAAATTTTTTCTGGGAAATTATTCATTGATTTTGGATTACCGAACGCTGTTGTGTCTATCGATATTTCTGACCGTCCTCAAAGAAGTCCAGAAGAAACGAAAAATGAAGTAACCATATTGGGTCCTAGAGATAATTTTATTGAAGACTTACCTGTGAATATTGCTTTAATTCGTAAGCGTCTTAAATCGGTTTCCTTGTTAACAAAATCTTTAGAAATTGGAAAACGAACAAAAACAAAAGTAAGCATTTTATACATGGAAGACGTAGCTGACAAGAAGATACTTGACGAAATTATGGAGAAGTTAGGGAATATCGATATCGACGGTATTTTCAGCGGAACACAGCTAGAAGAGCTCATTAATAAAAATCCGTATAGCTTTTTTCCTCGCCACGCTTATACAGGGAGGCCTGATTTTGCGGTTCAATCTCTGTTAAATGGCCGGTTCATTATATTAATTGATGGCACTTCATATGCGTATGTTACACCTATTAACCTTTTTTACTTATTAAAAGGATCTGAGGATAAAGAAAATACATATTTATACAGCTCTTTTGAGCGTATTCTTCGAATCTTCGGGCTTTCTATCGCTGCTTTTTTGCCCGGTTTTTGGGTTGCAATGACGGCTTTTCATCAAAATCAGCTTCCTCTCAGCTTATTAGCTACGATTGTTGAAGCAAGAAGAGGTGTCCCGTTTCCTACCTCTCTTGAAGCAATATTAATGCTCCTTTTATTTGAATTGTTTCGAGAGGCAGGGTTTAGACTCCCGACTTCTGTCGGGCAGACACTCAGTGTAATCGGAGGGCTTATTATCGGTGATGCAGCCATTAGAGCCGGTTTAACAAGTCCTGCCATGCTGGTTGTCATTGCAGGCTCTACGATTGCTACCTTTACGCTAGCAAATCAGTCCCTTATAGGAACAATTTCACTGATCCGCTTTTTTAGTATTATCTGTGTTAGCATTTTAGGTTTTTTTGGCTTTTTTATTTCCATCTTTTTAGTCATGATCTATATTACAAACATTCGAACGTTTGGTGTGCCATATTTCGAATTAGCAACCCGATTAGATGCGAAAAATATTTTAAAATCTCTCTTCCGCCTGCCCGAAAGTAAAAAAGCAACGAGAGCTAGTATGCTTAACCCAAACGATTCCACCCGCGAAGAAGGAGGAAGTTAGTGAAAAGGACCATAAGGAACTTACTTATACTTGCTATGAGCTCTTTTTTATTGTTTCTTTCGGGGTGCTGGGATACGAATGAACCGGAACAAATGGTATACGCACAGGGAATGGGGGTAGATTTTAAAGATAATCGTTACGTTCTTTACCTGCAGACAATCAATTTAAGTTTATTGGCAAAATCTGAGGCAAGCGGTGCTGGCGCGGGTCAAGTCAAAGTAGAAGTTGGCTACGCAACAGGAAAAACCATTGATGAAGCTATTTTTAGATATTATCAAATTTCTCAGCGCAGAATCTTTTTTGGGCACTTAGCTTTCCTTGTTCTAACGGACGATGCGTTAAAGCATGGTGCTGTCAAATCTGCGGTGGACTTTTTAGATCGTTATCGGGAAACGAGATATAACATTTGGATGTATGCTACGAAAAGCCCTTTGAAAAAAACGCTGTTAGCTACGCCGATGTTCGAAGTATCGAATGCTCTTTCTCGCTTGAGCGATCCTAAAGTGATTTTCAAGCAAAACTCCTTTATTCCACCAGTTGATTTAAGAGAGCTCATTATCCATCTTAATGAACCAAGTCACGAAGTAAACATCCCTTTAGTTCAGACTAAAGAACATTTAACAACGGATCAAAAAAGTGAAACAGCTATTCAAGTAAACGGAGCAGTGGCTATTACATCATCTGAATTAAAAGGAGTTTTTTCTGAAAGTAAAATCAAAGGGCTTAGATGGATAACTGATGAATTTGTACGAGCTGGTTTACGGGTAAGGCTACCTGATCATTCCGATATTGATCTTGTGGTAGACAAGAAAAAAGTAAAGATCGAACCTGTTCTAAAAGGTAGTAATCTAACCTTTAATATAAAAGTTCGGGCAAAAGCAACGATTTTAGTTATGCCGCAGCACGAAAAACTATCAACTATAAAAAAAGAAGCTGAACAGAAAATTAAGAAACAAATTATTGAAACATACGCGCAAGGCTTAAGTATAAACAGCGATGTTTACAGGCTTTCTCATGTTCTTTACAAAAAAGAACTGCGTAAATGGAAAGCTGTTCAAAGCAACGGGGCCATTCCTCTAACAAAAGACTCAATAAACGTGAAGGTCAACGTACAGGTTAAGCACGGAAACAAACAGCGAATAGGTCCGACTATAGATTGAAATACTGAAAACCTGCATTTCTCACCTAATAATGTTAAATCAAAAGTGTAAGAATAGATAAAATAGAAAAGACCGACCTAAAAACAAATCGAATATGGAAAATCAATGACAAATATCTCGAGGTTTGTAAAAGATGCAGCGGATATTATGATGGAAAACGGCTGGATGGAAACACCACCGGCAGCCGTAGATAGAAATCATTTAAACTCCAACTAATTAAATGACTTGCCTTAAAATATGTAAAAGCTCTTAACCTATATAGCTTGAATGAGTAAAAAACACACAAAACAAATCTCCAAATTTTGTGTGTTTTTTATTTGAAGAGAAAAAAGCTGTAAATCCTGTTTTTATATTTGATGATCATTAAACTAAAGCAATTTATGATTACAATTTGTATATGAGCTTAATGTCTCTATGTATAAAAAATGTTATTTATTTGCTGCTCATTATTTTATAGAAATTACTATACATTTATAAGAGATTAAAAAGAAATTAAAGAAATTATAAACATTGCTAAAACTTATATGGACAAAAGCCTTCTGCTGACTGAGGTTATAGGGAATGAAGCAATCAAAAAAACTGCAGATTACTACAAGAATTTTCACGAAAAAATATAGGATTTTTTTATAACAGCTATATTTTCTACGCAGTCGATCGGAAAATAACGTTTATTTATTGTATTTTTTGTTCATTTAGTTGATTTTTTTCATGAAAACGAAAATCATTATCATTTAAAGAGATTTATTATAGCTGAGAGACAAATATGTTTTAGTAAGTTAAAGAGAAAAGAAGAGTAGGAGGGAAATAGAGTAGAGATGAGGAAAAAAAGGCATAACAAAAAAGAGTATTATAGAGCGTTAATTTTTGCCTGATAATACCCGTTGGCAATTTTGCGGATATACGTAAAGAAGTTTGACTCCATTTCATGCACAAGAGGGCGAAATGCATCCATACTTTCTTCTATGTAAGTTTGTTGTAGGTAACGCTGAACGGACGTTAATGATTTTTCGATTATATCTAAACCGAACTCATGCACAATGGAATGAATATCTTCTTTTTTAATAGAATAATGGCCAAAAGATTTAAAGAAATTCTTAAACTGAGCAAATGCATGCTCTCCACGGATTTTTTCGATTTCTTTTTGTTTTTTACTATCATGAGCACCAGTTAAATTGAAACTTAAAATAAAACCATCCTTGATTTTTTCAATAATCGATTTTCTTGGCTGCTTTTCTTCTAATAATGTTTTGACACAATCATCTTTTTCTAGTACATCGATACGGAAAATTTTACTTAATTTACTAGCCATTTCTTTAATAGCAGCTTTATAGCCAATGTATTTCGGAAGAATGTGTTTTACCTCGGTGTAAGATAAAAGGGCTTCTGAATCTTTCTTTACGTTTACATCAGATTCGTATACATACAAAGCACGTAAAGCCAGGCGCAGCATGTTAATATTTTTGATAGCCAGCAATTGATAAATCACTTCCATTGAAACAGAAGTGTAACCACCTTTTGAAGTATATGTATTGTGATCTTTATCAAGCATTTCCGGAGTATATGATATGTTTTGAGCATCAGCAGCTTCTTTTATATGTAAATCTAAAAAATCCTCTAAATAGTTGTTTAAAGAAACTTGAATATAGTCTCCCCATAAACGATCCCAGCGAATGATGTCATAGTCTTCTAAAAGCTTATTATTATTTTGAACGGTCCGAACGGAACATTGGATTGTATTAGCCAGTTCTTGCTCAGAAATAATTGAAATATGACCTTGGCTGTTACATTTGGCTACGTAAGCTAAAATTTGCTTCATCAGAGAACCCGTCCACTTTATGTTTACAAAGTTTTTTGCTAGACCAAATGAATGTTTTTCATAGTAATAGCCGTTGTCTCGTTTCGTCTCTCTATTTAAACCACTCATGACAATCAGCAGCTTGTTTGCTATCAGAGTGTGCCGTTTTAGTGCCAGCTTTTGTATACTCATGTAGTTACCTCCTTTCCAAAACTATATACGTCATCTTTTACAGTATAGACACAGTCATATAGGCTGTAAAATGACATATTTGCACGGAAAAATGGTGCATTTTTTTAAAAGACTAGTGATACCAAGGGACGAGACATCTATTTACAAGGTGACATATTTGCACGGAGATGTGGAGCAAAAATAGCGTTACATTTCATAAACGTTGATAAAACAGCATTCTTAAGACAAATGTCGTATTATGACGGATGAAATACACGTAATGTGACAAATTCAAAAAAAAATTTGATGTAAAAATGACATATTTGCACGGAGAATAGGAGCAAAAATGATAAAAATAAAGATTTGGGCAACAAAGTGACACATTTGCACGGAAAATAGGGACATAAAACAAAAAAATGCCCTTTTTTAGACACAGAAAGTTCACATTTTTACAAAGAATAAATGAACATTTGCAGAAAAAATCGCGCTTTTTTAAAAAAGTGGCATGTTTGCACGGAAATCTAGAGCAAAAAACACTTTTGCACGGAGATTTGGAGCAAAAAATGCAGAAAACGAAGGGGGAAAGTCGCTGTCTCAAGAAAAATTATGTAAAAGTGGCATATTTGCACGGAAGATTGGAGCCAAACTTATAGTAAATGCAGTATAGAAAGAAAAACGACACTTTTGCACGGGAACCTGGAGCAAAAATTAGCTATAACACTTCTTTTAGACACAAAAAGTTCACAAAATGATAGGGAAGGTGAAGTTTAATAACTATATCAGCAGGGGAAATAGTATGTTTATATGGAGAATTGGAGCAAAAAAACACTTTTGCACGGAAATGTGGAGCAAAAAATGCAGTAACTAATGGTAGGCAGATAAAAAGAATGCTCTTATAAAGATCA
Source organism: Priestia sp. USM5 (assembly GCF_058323215.1). Lineage (NCBI taxonomy): Bacteria > Bacillati > Bacillota > Bacilli > Caryophanales > Bacillaceae > Priestia > Priestia sp. USM5. Next base: position 2,773,412 of record NZ_JBSGKN010000001.1, on the reverse strand, counting down.
TAAGAGCATTCTTTTTTTAGCCTATAGAGCTTGTTACGTTTTGATAGATAGAAAGGGGAGCATATTCGTAATCACCGGCTAATAAGTCTTTTACTTCACTTTCTCCCACAGGAATAAAGGTGATCTGAAACACTTGGCCCACTCTTTTATAAGATTGGACAGCTAGTTTTTGTTCGACTAGCTCATCTAAGGCTGTTTCAATTTCGACAAGGTTTTCTTTTTTACGTCTCTTTCGAAAGCGGACTCTTGTCGAAAAATATAAATAATCTCTTGTGACATTGTATGAAGATTTTGTTTCATAGCAAATGAGACGCTCTTTTTGCATAACGAATAGCAAATGGTAAGCGGCGTCTAAACTTAATTTTTCTACTTTATTTTTGTAAATACGCACCGTTTGGCGTTGAATATAGTCTCTATATATCACTTCATTGACGTGAATTTCAGCAATTCGCGTTCCGTTTGGCATCGTAGTAATATCCACAAAGTCAAAAATACCATAGGCAATTGTCTTATTATGCTGTACTTTTGACATGCTGTAGTGCTTCATTTTTGTAATTCTTTCTTCTATCATCTGGTAATTGCGCTTACTGTCTGTTTTATAAAGTGCTTTCACAAGGTCACCAATCTTTACATTAATGATTTTTTGTGTAGCGAACAACTCGTCGCGTTGGCTCATGATCTCTAAAAACACTTTATAATCAAACCGATCTAAATCACTAATTTTATTTCCATTTTCTTCAGCGTATTCTTTTTCTATTAACAATTCGTAATCTGTCCCGTCTTCAGAGTTATAAGTACTTAAGAAATATTCTTTTCCTTCTTTCTCTAATAGGGGTTGCTCGACGAGAAGCTTTGCTCTTGAGTTAGAGAAAAAAGGGTTCTCTACAGTTGAAAAAGGGCTTTCAATAATACTATGGTTTCCGTTTTGGAAGCTAGGGTCCAGTATAGTCAGCCCAATAATAATAGATATATCCGTATGAATTGCTTTTTCTCGCTGCGTTTTGGTTTTTTGATGAATATAAGGATAATCAGTTAAGAAGAAGCTATCTTCTTGACTCCATTCACGTAGGATATCAATTCGTTTATTAATGACTTCTTCCGGAGACGGTATGTTTTCAAACTGTTTGCAAAAGAGTTCTTTTCCGTTTGTTTTATAATAAGCTGTTAGCGCTCTGTATTCCCCAATCAGCTCTTTATTCTTCTTGGGCTTTTTTTGCTCATAGTCGCGTATAGCAGCATCTAACCATCTGCGTTTCGTACGATTGAGAAAGTCTTTTTTTAAAATCCTCAACGCTTCGTTTACATCTTTATTTTCAAAGTGCTGCTGATAAAGAGGGAGGATGGTGCTCTCTAAATCACCTTTTATACTTTCGTTATAAACGGATAAGAGGCGTAATTTAGATACTCTATCAATGACTTCGCGTATGAGTAAAGATGAATAATCCATACACATCTAACCTCCTTAATCTTAAGTTAGTCATTTTAATCCTTAGTTGGATAGTAGCTTTAAATCTATTGTAATGCACGAAAGTTCGATGCCACAAACAAAAGACGGCTACTATCTATAGTCTATTTTTCATTATACACGTGCAAAGGGGGCGAAGGGGGGGATTTTCTTATTTTCTTTTTTCGTAATCTAAATTTGGTCATGAAGTATATACATTTGCTGCGTAGCTTATGTAAGGAGGGTAACTCTGTTCGCAAGACTGCTAATTCTGCTGCGGAGTTTACTGGATGAATAGCAAGCAATTTAAAATAAAAGGATATCAGCGGTTAAAAGAGAATACTTTCTAAAACTACTAAACATATCCTGGAGGTCATGAATGAACCCTATATTAAATGAAGTAGGCACGATTTTTATTCCTGTAGAAGATATACAAAAAGCACGAGACTGGTATTGTGACGTGCTAGGTTTGCCGGTAGATGGAGACATTTTATATGATCATTTATATGTGATACCTATGAATGGAACAGGAATTGTATTAGATAGCAAAACTTATTCAAAAAATACGCTTTTTAAAACACCGGCTTTTCATTTGAATACAAACGATATCAAAGAAGCTTATGAGTATATGAAACAGAAAAAAGTAGAGCTAACGACAGGAATTGAACACGATCACTGGTTTATATTTAAAGATCCAGATGGAAATCATCTTATGGTGTGTGAATGCTGAACCTATGGAATAATAAAAGGACCTTCAAGAGAAGGTCCTTTTATTGTATTGCCTTTGCATTTTATAACTTGATAGATTTGTTTCTGAATTGAATCATTCTTACAATATTTATCACAATTGTTTTTGTTACAGCATAAGCCGGAATCGCTAAGATCATTCCGAGTATTCCTGCAATATTACCCGCAACAAGCAATAAAATAATAATCGTTAAAGGATGAGTGTTTAATTTCTTTCCAATTACCAGCGGAGAAATAATGTTCCCATCGAGCTGTTGAACGATTACGACGACGATAATTACTAATATCGCTTTTGTAGGAGAGTATAATAAGCCTACGATTAAAGCGGGTGCTACGCCAATAAAAGGGCCGACGTACGGGATAATATTAGTAAGGGCTCCTATTAGTGCGAGTATTAATGCATAAGGCAACCCGATGATGAGGTAACCAATGAATGTACTAATACCGACAAACAAACAAACGAGCATTTGGCCTTGAATATAAGTAGCTAGCGTATTTGTTGTTTCTTTCATTGTACGTAACGTTTCTTTTCGATAAGAAGCAGGAACCATACGCAGCGTATTTTTACGAAGTTTATGGCTGTCTTTGAGCATATAAAAAAGAATGAAAGGAACGGTTACAACCGTAAGAGTAATATTTGTTACGACGCTTAAAACAGATGAAATACTGTTTGTGAGATTCGTAGGTAAAGTAGACGCGTAGTTTAAAAGTGACTCTTCAATATGATCGAGCGACACATATTTTTGTTCAACCAGCCAGTTAAACCATCTTGAGTTAGATAAATCATTTATGTACTCTCTCGTTTCTACAATGTAAGACGGAATATTCTTAGCCAAATCAGTTAATTGTTTAGATAAGGTAGGTCCCACACCGCCCACAATAGAAGCAATTACGCCGATAAAAACAACGTATAATAGTAAAATGGCCAGTGTTTTTGGCACTTTTTTTCTTGTGAGAAATGACACAATTGGTTCGAATAAAAAGAAAAGAAAACCAGCTACAAGAATAGGAAAAAACAAAGTGGAGATAAACACACCGATTGGTAGAAAAACAAACGAAATATGTTTACAAATGTAAATCAGTAAAGCAATCATTAATAGTTCTAATGTCCAAAAATGCAGTTTCGATTTAAACAAAAAGTTACCCTCTTTCTTTACTATTTTTTACTATCATACATCAAAAAAGAAACCCACTGCACGTTAAAAGTGGGCTTTTTTAGTCTGTATAACTTTCATTTAAATAAAAATTAGGCTTTTTCCTCTTTATCTTTAGTGGTATCCTCTGGAGTTTTTTTGTCGTCATCTTGTATAATTCCTTCTGCTGCATTTTTAAATTCTCGCAGGGAATGTCCAAATGCTCGTCCTATGTCCGGCAATTTACTTGGTCCAAATACAATTAAGGCAGTAATCCCGATTACGACCATGCTTGTGGCTCCTGGTATGATATCCTCTCCTTTAAAAGCAATGAATATATGAAAATTAAAAAGAGATAGTAAATAAAGTGCATGTTTATACTATTCACTTTTCTCTTTAAAATTCCTTTATTTTAAATGATACGAAAACAAGGTGGAGCGGCTATGTATGATTTAAATGCTTGTAGTGATATTTTTTCCTTTCGCATCCGACGCTAATTATAGCATTAAAGATAGCTATTCGTCTTAGTAACCTTATAAGCTCTATGTAAAAAAATTTGCTTTAATTCTTATGGAATCATGTCAGAAATCGTGTTTTTAAAATTAAAGAATCAGTATATGAAAACAAGAAAAGAAAAAAATCGAAAAAATATAAAGATAAATTGTTGTAAAATTTAGAAATAAGTAATAGAATTAAATAAAATGTTAACGTTAACATCTTTGTTGTTGAAGATTATATCTTATTAAAATAGTTATCTATAAATAAGATTATTTATCCTCATATAAAATTTTGTTAACGTTAACAAAAAAGTAAAGGAGTAGGTAGAAATGAAACAGTTTATGGATGACCATTTTTTATTAACAAATGAAACAGCAGCACACTTGTATAATACTTACGCAAAAGATATGCCGATTATTGATTATCATTGCCACTTAAACCCGCAGGAAGTTTATGAGAATAAACAGTTTAAAACGTTAACTAACGTTTGGCTAGATGGAGATCACTATAAATGGAGACTGATGAGAGCGAACGGAATTGAAGAAGAAAAGATAACAGGATCAGCGAGTGACTATGAAAAATTTCTCGCGTGGGCTAAAACAGTTCCGATGACGATTGGGAATCCACTATATCATTGGACGCATCTAGAGTTAAAGCGTTTTTTTAATATTGATGAGATATTAAATGAACAGACGGCACCGTTTATTTGGGAAAAAGCAAACGAGAAATTACGCAGCGGTAAGTTTGGTGCAAGAGATCTTATTACACGTTCTAACGTAAAAGTTATCTGTACAACGGATGACCCAACAGATTCATTAGAGTATCATATGAAACTAAGAGATGTCCAAGGTTTTGAGACCCAAGTACTTCCAAGTTTTCGTCCGGATAAAGGGCTTGAAATCAACCAAGAAGGGTTTAAGAGCTGGATTGCAAAGTTGCAAGATTGTTCAAACCGCTCCATTCACACCTATGAGGATTTGTTAAAAGCTCTTGAAAGTCGAGCTCGTTTTTTTCATTCCATGGGAGGGCGTTTATCTGATCACGCACTAAATAAAATGGTATATACGAAGACTTCGAAAGAAGAAGTTTCGGAGATTTTCTTAAAAGCCTTAAAAGGTGAAGGCGTAAGTACTGAAGAAGAAAGTAAATACAAGTCATATACGTTAATCTTTTTAGGGAAGCTGTATAATGAGCTAGGTTGGGCAATGCAATTTCACCTTCATGCTCTTAGAAACAATAACACCAAAATGTTTCGTCAGTTAGGTCCAGATACAGGGTATGACTCGATGTATGACGGACAAGTGGCAGAGCCTCTCGTACAGCTTCTTGATCAAATGGACGTACAAAATAGTTTGCCAAAGACGATTTTATATTCGTTAAATCCAAAAGATAATTATGTATTAGCAAGTATAATTGGCAGCTTTCAAGGAGACGGTATTCCTGGCAAGCTGCAGCTTGGCACGGCTTGGTGGTTTAATGATCAACGAGAAGGTATGTTAGAACAAATGAAAGCGTTATCAAATGTTGGGTTGTTTAGTCGGTTTATCGGTATGTTAACAGATTCCCGAAGTTTTCTTTCGTATACAAGGCATGAATATTTCAGAAGACTAGTATGCAGCTTAATTGGTACGTGGGTAGAAGAAGGGGAAGTACCTAATGACCAACAGCTACTTGAGCAAATTGTAAAAGGAATATGTTATGAAAATGCTAAAGACTACTTTAGCTTCCCAGCCTATACGCTGCAAAAATAAAGGGGCAAAATAGTTTAAAGAATTGCAAGGGGAGAAGGGGGATTACCATGAGTGTTGTGGCAACAGAAAGAAAGGTTGAAATAAAAGTAGAAAAGAAAAATCTTAGTGTAAAAGAAAAAATATCTTATGGTATGGGTGATTTTGGTAACGGTTTCATGTTTGATTTAGGGCAGCTTTATTTGTTGAAGTTCTTTACAGATGTGGCAGGCATCCCTGCCGCGGCTGCGGGAGGGATTTTTCTAGTAAGTAAGTTATTTGCAGCAGTTTGTGATCCCATTGTTGGTTCGTCCATTGATTACCGAAAAAACATCGGAGCTAAAGGAAAATTCCGGCCGTATTTACTATTCGGAAGTATGGTGTTAGCCATTTTAACCGTACTCACGTTTATTTCGCCAAATCTTTCACCGGCGGGTAAATTAATTTATGCGTACACTTCTTATATGATTTGGGGAATTGGCTATTCATTTGTCAATATTCCATACGGATCGCTAGGCGCATCCATGACTCAAAATACTTCTGATCGCACGTCTCTTGCTGCTTTTCGTCAAACAGGATCATTAGGTGCACTGTTTGTAACCAGCATTGCTGTTGTACCGCTCATTCTGTTATTTCCAAATGAAAAAATCGGTTATCCCGTTGTCATGGGAATTATGTCGGTCATTGGCATCATCGCTTTTTATGTATGCTATCGCAATTGCAAAGAACGCATTGTCGTAAAAGAGAGTCCAAAAGAAAAACTATCAGTTAAGTCTATTTTTAAAACGTTTGTAAGTAACAAACCTCTTTTAATTTTAGTGTTTATGACGGTATTTACCATTTCAGCTTACAATATTAAATCAGCTATGCTTATTTACTTTGCACAGTATAATTTAGGAAATGTTAAATTGATGGCTTACATGAACTTTATTATTATTGGTTCATCCTTTCTAGGAGTCATTATGCTGCCAAAGCTTGTTAGCCGATTTGGAAAAAAGCAAGCTGCAATGATTGGCTTAGGAATCAGTATTGCAGCGGACACAGTAAATTTCTTTATGCCTTCTAACGTCATAATTTTTACGATTTTAGCAAGTATTGCCTTTATAGGTATCAGCATTCCTAACGGGATTACATGGGCATTTGTATCAGATATTATTGATTATGGTGAATGGAAAACAGGCGAAAGAAAAGAAGGCACAACGTATTCATTGTTCAACTTTTCTCGAAAGCTTGCTCAGTCGCTATCCGGCTTCTTATCAGGTATTGGTTTAGGGTTAGTTGGGTATATCCCAAACGTGGCACAAAAGGCAGGTACATTAGTGGGAATTAAAAGTTTGCTGTTACTATATCCTGCTATTGCTTTATCCATTGCTGCAGTGATTATTGGTTTTATGTATAAGCTAACGGATAAGAAACACGCGGAGATTGTCCAAGATATTCATGCTAGGTCTTAGTCAAAACTGTCATAACATTCACCATTTGCTTATTATTCCTACTAACTTGTGATATCCTTATAATAAAAATCGATACTGATTCATTAAAGGAAGGTAAATGAAATGGGTGTTACAATTAAGGATATTGCAAAACTAGCAAACGTATCACATACAACGGTTTCACGTGCATTAAACAATAGTCCGCTTATTAAAGAAAAAACAAAAAAGAAAATTTTAGAGATTGCAAATACGCTTAACTATATTCCTGATTATCATGCGAAAAATTTAGTGCTTCAAAAATCTCATACAATTGGATTGTTTTTTACGAGCATGGCAAACGGTACGTCACCAAGTTTTTTAGTAGATAGTATTAGAGGGGTAAGTAAAGTAATTGATGTTCAGTATAATTTATTTGTAAGAGGCATTGACGATTATGATGATTATACGTACATCAACAATAAACGCTTTGATGCGATTATTTTAATGAGTCAAAGCGACCGTGATAACGCTTTTATATATAACGTAGTAGAAAAAGGCATCCCGTTGATTGTGCTCAACCGTCAAGTTGACGATTCATCGATTATTAATATTTTGTCAAATGACAAAGAAGGAGCCTACAAAGCCGGCGAATATTTGATTGAATTAGGTCACAGGCATATTGCAATCATAGAAGGAATAGAAGGTTTTAAATCAACTCAACAGCGTAAGGAAGGATTTCTTAACTCGTTAATTGATCACAATGTTTCCATTCGCCAAGAGTATATGATTCAAGGAAATTACGATATGCAAAGCGGATATGAAGGAATGAAAGCACTGTTAAGGTTAAAGCAGCCGCCTACTGCTGTTTTTTGTTCAAATGATGATATGGCAATCGGTGCTATGAACGCCGCATTCGAGTCTGGGCTAAACGTACCGAGTGATATCTCAATTATTGGATTTGATGATATTGAATTAGCCAAATACACCACTCCTTCACTCACAACCGTTAAAAGACCAATCGAGAAAATCAGCATGACCGGAGCAGAAGCAGTTTTATCATTAATGGACAAAGATGACAAAAAGATGCTGCAAAATAAAGTTTTAATTAATACCGAATTAATGGTTCGCCAGTCTGTAAAGTCACGCTCATCTATGTAGCCGGTTATTTAGTATAACCGGCCCAAAAATGTTAACGTTAACATTTTTAAGAAATAAAACAATATAAAAAGCTATAAAAATAACAATGTTAATGTGTGCAAAAAAGGAGATGCTAACATGAAGTTAAACCGTCAGATGCAAGCTAACACACGTATATACCCAGAAAAAGTACTGCAGTTTGGAGAAGGCGTATTTCTAAGAGGGTTTGCTGATTGGCAAATTCATCAAATGAACAAACGCACTGCATTTAAAGGCAGTATAGTAGCTGTCAATCCGAGAATTACGGGAAATGCAGGTAAATTGAATGAGCAAGACGGTTTGTTTACGGTTTCTCTTCAAGGAATTCAAGACGGTAAAGCAGTCAAAGAACATGAAGTAATTGAATCTATTAGCCGAGGTCTAAATCCATATGAAGATTATGAGGCGTATATGCAATTAGCGGAGAAAGAAGAGCTAAGATTTCTTATTTCTAATACAACAGAAGCAGGTATCGCATTTTTAGAAGAAGACCGCTTGGAACATGCACCGCAAACGAGTTTTCCTGGTAAAGTTACGGCATTTCTATATAAGCGGTTTCAAGCTTTTCAAGGAGATCCAACAAAGGGACTTATTATCCTTCCTTGTGAATTAGTGGAGCGAAACGGGGATTTGTTAAAGAAAATGGTATTGCGCTATGCCGACAAATGGAATTTAGAGAAAAAGTTTACCGAATGGATACACGAAGCAAATGCTTTTTGCTGCACGCTTGTTGACCGAATTGTGCCAGGTTATCCAAACGATGAAAATCTGCTCAATGAACTGAGTTATGAAGATGAGTTTTTTGTGATCGCAGAGCCATTTTACTTATGGGTTATTGAGGGACCTGAGTGGGTAAAAGAAGAGTTTCCCGCGGAAGAAGCTGGTTTACATGTGAAATTTGTGGACGACATTGCACCATATGCGCTGCAGAAAGTCAGAATTTTAAATGGGATTCATACTGCTATGATGCCTGTTGCGTATTTAGCGGAACTAAATACGGTCAGAGAAGCAGTCGAAGATGATGTAATCGGAACGTTTATTCGAAAGTGTCTGTATGAAGAAATTATTCCTAGTTTACCAGTTTCGGAAGAAGAGTCTTTGCCAGTTGCTAAATCTGCATTAGAACGCTTTCAAAATCCGTTTATCCACCACGCATTAATGAGCATCTCTTTGAACAGCATGACAAAGTTTAAAACGCGAAACATCCCAACTCTTAAAGAGTACGTTGAAAAGCAAGGAGCGCTGCCGGCTTTGCTTACATTTTCTCTCAGTGCCCTCATTTCTTTTTATAAAGGAAAAAGAGAAGGAGAAAAAATTGAACTATCAGATGACCCTGCAGTTCTAGAAATGTATGAATCTCTTTGGAATACGTTTGACGGTACTGAAAAAAGCATTTCTTACATTGTAAAAGAAGTACTGGGATATAAAGAGCATTGGGGAGAGAATTTAAATACGATTCCTAGCTTAACAGAAGCCGTAACAAATGGAGTCTTAGCCATTGAAACTCTCGGAATGAAACAGGCAATAAAAGAAATTCTCTATGTAACCGCAACTAAACAGTAAGAGGTGAAGCATATGAAAGAAGTAATTCGTATTCATGAGGAAGATAATGTAGCAGTAGCTTTACGAGATTTTTTAGCACAAGAGAACCTTATGGTTGATGGAAAAGAAATTTCTCTAAAAGAAGAAGTAAAAAGGGGCCATAAAATAGCTCTTACGCCAATTTCAGCGGGCGGCAACATTATAAAATATGGTTTTCCAATCGGGCATGCGACGCACTCTATTTCACCTGGTGAATGGGTGCATACGCATAACACAAAAACAAATTTAAATAATGTTAACGAATATGAATTTCATCAAAAGTTAGCAGCTCCTAAAGAAAAAAAACAATCGCTAACGTTTAAAGGATATCGCCGCAAAAACGGAGACATTGGAATTAGAAATGAGCTTTGGATTATTCCAACGGTAGGGTGCGTAAATGGTATAGCCGAACAAATGATTAAACAGTTTCAAAAAGAAATAGGTGATATCTCGCCTTTTGAACATGTAACCGTTTTAAAACACAATTACGGATGTTCTCAGCTCGGTGATGATCACCTTAATACAAGAACCATGCTTACGAGAATGGTACAGCATCCAAATGCTGGAGGCGTATTAGTATTAGGGCTTGGATGTGAGAATAATAGCTTAACAGAATTTAAACAAGCGCTAGGTACAATTGATGAAAGCAGAGTGAAGTTTTTACAATCTCAAGACGTCGAGGATGAAATTGAGGCAGGAGTCACTTTGTTAAAAGAAATTTATGCTGCTGCTAAAGATGATAAAAGAGAAGACGTTGATATTTCCAGGCTGAAAGTAGGTCTTAAATGCGGTGGGTCAGATGGATTATCTGGTATTACAGCAAATCCGCTGCTCGGTAAATTCTCTGACTGGCTCATTGCTCAAGGAGGCACAACAGTTTTAACAGAAGTACCTGAAATGTTTGGTGCAGAAACCCTGCTAATGGAAAGAGCTGTTGATGAACAAACATTTGATAAAATTGTTCATCTGGTTAATGACTTTAAAACGTATTTTCTCAATCATAAACAGCCGGTGTATGAAAATCCTTCTCCCGGCAATAAAGCAGGCGGCATTACAACGTTAGAAGATAAATCACTTGGCTGTACTCAAAAAGCAGGCACGGCCCCAGTCGTAGACGTGTTAAATTACGGAGATCGCTTACAAACTAACGGTTTAAATTTACTAAGTGCTCCTGGAAATGATTTAGTTGCCTCAACTGCTTTAGCGGCTTCAGGGTGTCATATTGTACTGTTTACAACGGGACGAGGAACGCCGTTTGGAACGTTTGTGCCCACTATAAAAATTTCTACAAACACCGCTCTTTATAACAAGAAGCCGCACTGGATTGATTTTAATGGAGGGGTACTGGTTGAAGGTGACACAGAAGAAGCTACGTTAGAAAGCTTTATTGAGTACATGATCGGGGTTTCTAGCGGAGAGCTTGTAAATAACGAAAAAAATGATTTTAAAGAAATGGCCATTTTTAAAACAGGCGTTACTTTATAAATAAGTCGGTTACTAGATTGTTAAACGAAAGGGGAAAAGCTAGTGAAAAAATATGTGCTTTCTTTGTTTGTGATGACTCTGATGCTTATTTTACCGTTTTCTGCCCAAGGAGAAGCTCTTTCAGCAAGTGAAAAAATAACAGCAGTTAAAGAACAAATTCAGCCTCCTTCATTTCCGAACCGTACGTTTAATATTAAGCGGTACGGAGCAGCAGGAGATGGAAAGTCTGATTCAACGGCTGCTTTTAAAAAAGCAATCGAAGCGGCTAACAAAGCAGGAGGAGGGCGCGTTGTTGTTCCACCAGGAACTTATGTTACCGGTGCGATTTATTTAAAAAGCAACGTAAATCTTCATGTAATGAAAAAAGCTACCATTAAGTTTAGTCAAAATCCTGACAAATACTTACCTGCTGTCTTAACAAGATGGGAAGGCGTGGAGCTATATAATTATTCACCGCTTATCTATGCTTATAACGAAAAAAATATTGCGATTACAGGAGAAGGTACGTTAGATGGACAGGGTGATAACGAACATTGGTGGCCCTGGAAAGGAAAAAAGGAGTTTGGATGGAAAGAAGGCGAGCCCAATCAACAGCAAGATCGCGATTTGCTGTTTAAAATGGCAGAAGAGAAAGTTCCTGTTAAAGAGCGCGTATTTGGCAAAGGGCACTATTTGCGACCTAGTTTTATTCAGCCTTATCACAGCAAAAATATCATGATAAAAGGTGTAACCATTTTAAATTCGCCCATGTGGCAAATCAACCCTGTCTTAAGCGAGAACATTTTAATTGATGATGTAAAAATTATAGGTCATGGTCCTAATAATGATGGAGTAGACCCTGAATCGAGTAAAAATGTGCTTATTAAAGATTCTTATTTTGACAATGGAGATGATTGTATTGCGATTAAGTCGGGGCGTAATGCAGATGGAAGAAGAATCAACGTACCAAGTGAAAATATTATTATTGAAGGAAACGAAATGAAAGATGGCCACGGGGGCGTTGTGATCGGCAGCGAAATATCAGGAAGCGTCCGGAACGTATTTGCTCAGCACAATGTTATGGACAGTCCCAATCTAGACCGGGCGCTGCGTATTAAAACAAATTCAGTTCGCGGCGGAACGATTGAAGATATCGACTTTAGCAACAATACGGTCAAAAGCGTTGGCAGTGAAGTGATTCAAATAGACATGTACTATGAAGAAGGAGACACAGGGAATTTTACGCCCGTTGTTCGTAATATCAACATAGAAAATTTGCAAAGTAATGGAGGGAAATACGGCTTATGGATTCGAGCCTATGAACGTTCTCCCGTTACAAACCTAACAATTCGTCATTCTAATTTCCAGCATGTTGCAACCCCATTGTTAATGGAGAATGTAAAGAACCCTGTGTTTGAAGAGTTTTGTATAAATGGAAGCTGCATGAATACAAATCCGTAAAAGGGCGTGTTCATAATCAGCTGCAAGTAAGAGGTAGAACAAACGTATTTTAGCCCAAGAAGTATCCGCACAATGAATCGAGATTATCGATTCATTGTGCGGTCTTTTTTTTGTCGTGATGGTGAACGTAGGATCAATGTGTTAATAATGGTAAAAACCTGCTCTGGAATTTTTACTATTTTATAGATAAGTCAAATGACTCTTACTAATTGATAGATAACATGTATGAAAGAAATGACTTTTGAAGAGTGTTTTTTAAGCAATTTATTACCTAAATGTGGATGTGGGGAGTGTGAGGGAAGATATATAAAAGAATTATAAAAAACATTTGTCTTTGTAAGCGTTTTATTCTTTATTTTAATAAAGAGCAAAAAAAGGATGTTTTTCTCTAAATTTTTACCATTGAATATTTTGAATAAAGTTCATAAAATAAACTTGTAAGCGTTTTAAAAGATTAGAAAGTATGTATCTTAAAAGTTGAATAGAGAATTATTTATGAAGACAGGAAATGTGATTTTTTTGCTTTTGATCACCGTTTCCAAGAATACCTTAACAAGTAACAGCAAAACGTTCATTTAATGAAATAAAGAAATAGATAGGAGTAGAGAAAAATGTACATCGGCGTCGATTATTACCCTGAACATTGGCCAGAGAATATGATAGAAGAAGATATCCAAGGTATTAAAGAGTTAGGATCAAATATGGTGAGAATAGGGGAGTTCGCTTGGCATCTTATGGAGCCTAAAGAAGGGCAATATGACTTTTCTTTTTTTGATAGCGTTATCAATAAGCTTAAAAAACAGAGTATTGACGTTATGTTTGGTACCCCTACTGCCACTTTTCCGGCTTGGCTTGCGAAGCAGCATCCTTCTATTTTATCAAAAGATGAAAATGGGGCGGTCAGAGCATTTGGAGGAAGACGTCAATATTGTTTTAATTCTCCTCTTTACCGGCAGTATAGCGCTCAGATTACAGAACAACTAGTAAAGCACTACTGCTCAGAAGAAGCAATCGTAGCATGGCAAGTTGACAATGAATTTGGCCATGAAGGCAGTGATATGTGTTACTGCGAACAATGTCATAAAGAGTTTCAGCAGTTTTTGGAAAGAAAATATAAAGATATTAATGAGTTAAATGAAAAGTATGGCACTATTTTCTGGGGACAAACGTATAACGACTTTACCGAAGTGCCTATGCCTGTAAAAACAATTACGACACACAGCCCTTCGTTAAAGCTAGACTGGGCCCGCTTTCGCTCTTTTTCGTTAAACAGATACGCTCACGAACAAACAGCGATTGTGAAGAAATATAAAGGTGATCACCAGCTGTTGACCACGAACGTATCAGGAGGCTTTTTTGATAAATGGTTCGATCATGAAGAAAACCTAGAAGTAATGGACTTTGTATCCTATGATAATTATCCGGTATGGGGCGGTCAAACAGAGCCGATTACCCCGGCTCATATTGCACTAGGTCATGATTTTAATAGAGGCTTGTTACATAAAAATTTCTGGATTGTAGAGGAATTAATGGGTGCTCAAGGTCATGATATCATCGGTTATCTACCGCGACCTAATCAGGCAAAAATGTGGTCTTATCAAGCTTTTGCTCATGGATGCACGAATATGCTGTATTTTCGCTGGCGCGGAATGACAAGAGGAGCTGAGCAATACTGCTACGGAATTGTAGGTCACGATAATCACTATGGAAAACGTTACAAAGAAGTTCAGTCGTTATTTAGTGAAATCGTTCATTACGAACATGTGCTTGAGTCTGATATTAAATCGGAGATTGCCGTTTTATATGACTATGAAAATATATGGTCATGGCGTTTTCAGCAGCAAAGTGAAGGGTTTGACTTTACGCAAGAGCTTCTTAGAGGGTATACACCGTTTTATAAGTTGAATACACCCATTGATGTTATTCCTGCTACAAGAGATTTTTCAAGCTATAAAGTACTGGTTGTTCCGGCTTTGCAAATCATTGATAAAGAACTAGGTAAAAGATTTACTGAATTTACTGAAAACGGAGGCGTCATCGTTTTTACGTTTAGAACCGGCATTAAAGACAAACAAAATAATATTCACTTTAAACAGACGCTGCCCGGATATGTAAAAGAAATAACAGGGATTGAAATTCATGAAGTGGAAGCACTGTCTTCTACTCAAAAAGCAGCTATTAAAGGAAAAGGACCGTATGAAGGAGAACAAGCAAGTGCGTCCGTGTGGAGAGACATTATCACACCTGTAACAGCTGAAGTGCTGTATGAGTATGATGATCCATTTTATAATCAAGCGGCTGTAACAAAAAATCAGTTTGGTCGCGGGACGGTCTATTATGTAGGCTGTGGAATTGAAGGGAAAACGTTTGAAAAAATGGCGCTTGATATTGTAACAGAGCAGCAGATTGAGCATACGGAAAGTGAAGATGGAGTTGAAGTATATCCTCGCAAGCTTGGAGAGACAAGTTATTACTTCCTTATGAACCATACGCCAGAAGTAAAAGTATTTAAAGATATTGTTCTGCAGCCTTACGAAAGTCGAGTTGTAGAAAACATGTAGTAGCAACAGGACACTAGAATCTCATAAAGCAATGAGATTCTAGTCACTCATAATATGATATGAAAGCGTTTTATAGGAGAAGGGAGTTAGGTTACATGAACATGGGGGTACAGTCAAAAGTTTCTCTCAAAACCGTATTATCATACGGAATGGGGAGTTTTGGAAACAATATTATATATGCATTAACAAGTACATATTTAATGATTTTTTATACGGATAGTGTAGGATTAAATGCTGCAGCCGTAGGAACTTTATTTCTTATTGCTAGGATATGGGATGGGATTGCGGACATTATTATCGGAATGATTGTTGATAATACAGAAACGAGATTTGGTAAGTTTAGGCCCTATCTTTTAATAGGCGGATTTTTTGCAGCTGTTGCTACAGTCGCGTGTTTTATTAGTCCGGATCTTTCTCACACAGGAAAATTAATTTATGCTTATATCACTTATATCGCGTGGGGAACAAGCTTTGCTATCATGGATATTCCTTATTGGTCGCTTTCAGCAACGATTACACAAGATGTAAAAGAACGAAACAAAGTTGTGGCTTTTCCTAGAACCATTGCAGCAGTAGGGTCTTTATTTGCTAGTTTATTAACTCTTCCACTAGCTCATTATTTTGGAAACTGGTTTATGCTTAGTCTTATTTATGCGTGTATCTTAATGATTACAATGATTATTACATTTTCAGGAGTAAAAGAAAACTATACCGTAAAAAGACAGGAAAAGCAGACGCCAAAAGCAGTTTGGAACTTATTTATTCAAAATAAACCGTTGCGCTACCTAATTTTCTCAATGCTTTTAGTTGAAACGATTTTAACAATTCGAACTACGTTTTCTATTTACTATTTTAAATACAATTTAAATGCAGAGAATATCGCGTCTCTTTATTTAACCTTATTTTTTACAGCACAAATTGTAGGAGCGATCGCGTCTCCTTTCATTTCAAATAAATTTGGAAAGAAACGTGCAGCAATAGGGGGAATTGCCCTAAATGCTGTAGCCACTCTTACAATGTTTGCAACGGGTTTCCACGTTATGCCAGTAATGATTTTAAGCTTTTTAGCTTCTTTTGGCGGTGGGGTTAGTAACATTGCTCAAACATCTATGCTCGCTGACTGTGTAGAATACGGCGAATGGAAAACGGGGAACCGAGCAGAAGGAATGGTGTTTTCTACGAATATTTTCAAAACAAAGGTCGCTTCAGCAGTGGGTGGAGCAGTAGGTGGGTACATCCTTTCAGCAGTAGGGTACGTGCCAAATCAAATTCAGTCACACAGCACGCTCATTTGGATTGCTTTAATCTTTACGATTATTCCGGGTATTCTTTGCTTGTTATCACTTGTCCCACTCGTAAAATATGAGTTGACGGAAAAGAGATATTTAGAGATTTTACAGGATATGAAAAAACGCTCAAGCCGCATAAAAGAAAAACCGGCTATGAAAGTGTCTAGCTAATTCAAATCAACACAAGCATTGTACACAAAAATTACAAGAAAAAAAGACTGCATTTTCTCAGCTCCTCTTGCTATGATGTCAGGTAGACAGATATCAATGTAAAGAGGAGTTTTGTTTATGTTTATTAATTTTTCAAAAGAAGACAAAGATAAAATGCTGAATGAAATTCAAACGTTTTTTTATAACGAACGAGATGAAGAAATCAGTGAATTTGCAGCGGAAAATGTATTGGAGTTTATTAAAGAACATATAGGTCCTCATTTTTATAACCAAGCCATTAAAGATGCGGAAGATATTATGAACCAGGTCATGCTTTCTGCAGAAGAAAATTTACATGCATTAAAAAAACCAATCGAAAAGTAGTTCGAAAAAGAAAATATGAAATAGGAAAAAGCGTTTTATGTACAAAAACATAAAGCGCTTTTGTTTGTTTATGAAACAAATTATTTGTTCGCCCAAGTGATATATGATACATTCGTTTTAAGATAATATTAACGTTAACGTAAAGGTTATATTTAAAGTGTTTTGATTTAACTCGATGAGGGCATAACTTCAGCAAGCAGGGACATAATGAGGTAATTATATGAGGAAAGAAGGGACTACACATGAGCAACATTACGAAAGGTCAGCTAACAAAATCTATTGTGAAAGCAAATGAAAATCGTTTAACGGATAATAGTGATTTTGATATCTATCAAGAGCTGGAAAATGTGCTTCAAGGAGTCGGCTTATCAGCAAAAGACAGCGGAGGAAACATTACATTTTACGGAGAAGATCCGATTGTTCCTAGTACGCTGCGACTTGCCTCAGCAGCAGCTATTGCACTGGTTGCTAAGTCAGTAGCTGTCTCAAAAATTTGGAGAATATGCGGAGGAAAAGGTCAAGATATTCATATGGATTTACGAAAAGCGATCCGAAGATTATCACCTTTTTACGATAAAAAATGGGAAAAGCTTAATGGGTATGCCCCGAGTAAAGCAAATGATCCTTATAATCCATTAGGCTTTCGCTTTTATCAAACAAAAGACGGCAAATGGGTAATGCCGCTGAATCCGTATCCACGCTCTAAGCATGAAACGCTCAAGCTATTAAATTGTATAGAAGACTCTGATGCAGTGGCAAAAGCGATTCGCGGATGGAATGCAGAAGAATTGGAAAAAGCTGCAGCGGAGCGAGGAGTGATCATGCCTGTTGTGCGGACAATTGAAGAGTTTATGAATGAGTCCGTGTATGAAGAAATAGCGCAGCTTCCTTTGATTGAAATTGAAAAGATTGGAGAAAGTGAGCGAATTCCTTTTTCCAAGAATCCCAAAACGCCGCTAGATGGTATTCGAGCATTAGGGCTTGGTCACGTTATTGCAGGAGCAGGATTCGGTAGAGCTCTCGCTTTACACGGTGCGGACGTCTTAAATATTTGGAAGCCAATGGATTGGGAGCATGATACGATTTACGCTACGTCTAATGTCGGTATGCGCTCTTCAACGCTGGATATCGGTGAAAAAGAAGGAAAAGAAAAAATGGTTGAACTTCTACAAGGAGCAGATATCTTTTTTGCGAACCGTCGCTACGGATTCCTAGAGAGATACGGTCTAACAGCTGAAGAGTGTGCAAAATTAAAACCTGGAATCATCCACTGCACCGTTAACCTGCACGGAACGCAAGGAGATTGGGCAAAAAGAAATGGATTTGACCAAACAGCGGGAAGCGTAACGGGAGTCATGGCGTTAGAAGGATCGCCAGAAAATCCTAAGCTGCCTCCTATTGTAGTGGTAAATGATTATGCGGTTTCTTGGCTGCTTGAAGTTGGTGCTTTAATGGCACTAGAAAGAAGAGCAAAAGAAGGAGGCAGCTACCGCGTGCGTGTATCATTAGATCGCGTATCTTTATGGATTTTATCAATGGGCATCTATGATAAAACATATGCTCATCAAACAGCTGGTTCGTCAGAGAAGCATGAGTACATTGCACCGGATCTCTTTACAGCCCAAACACCTTTAGGATTGTACCAAGGGCTTACAGAACAAATCGAAATGTCGGAAACTCCAGGGGAATATAAGACGGTTCTCGTTCCTCGAGGTTCTTCACGCCCAGAGTGGTTGTGATAACAAGAGGCTGAGACAAAATTATTTTAGTGGAAAGAAAATCCGAACGATGAATCGAGATTCTTGATAAAGGATCCAACTCGTTCGGATTTTTTTGTTATTGTGATGAACGTAGGTTTCGTTTATGTGGGTAGATGCTTCTAGCGCTTGCACGGAAATCAACAGCGGTGTCACAAGCGGTTCAGCTCATGTATCCAATTTGTTTGTCTTTAGATTGAATTAATTTCGCTATGTCTTAATCTCGGTTTTTGGGGGTCAAATTTAAAATGAAAAATAAGAAAAAATATTTGAATAATTATATGATTTCTTATATAATAGCGAAAAGGATGAGGAGTTGACTTGTAATGGAAAACTATACGTCCCGCAAAATGACACGAGAAGAAGTAAAAGTATCAGACGCGACAGTAGCTCAACTAGTGCTAAACAAATCTCTTCGTGACTTTAAAAAAGCACAGCTTTTACTGCAAATCGATCAGTCTTTAGAAAAAAGAGATAAAGAAACTTTTTTACGTTTAACTGAAGAGTTAAAAGAAGTTTGTTAAATAACCTACTAACATAAACAATCAGCCTTTGCTTCTAGTGAGCAAAGGCTTTTCATATGGAAAAAAACGGATAAATGTTTTGTTTTTTCTGAAAGCGGTAAAAGTATAGTATGGATGATAAAGCAAAAATCAAGAAGTCTCTTACTTTATTATTTTTTGCTTTATCATCTACAGCATCTAGATGGTAATACATCATGAAAGAACAAAAAGAGAGAGGGTTCTTGATATGTATAACAAAATCTTAGTCGCCTTTGATGGTTCCGCACCTTCTATTCGTGCTCTTCAACATGCAAGTAAACTAGCTGAAAGCGTAAATGCTAATAAGCTGACAATTGTACATATTAAGGAAAGAATTCACTTGCAGCAGCCTGTTTTTAGCGTTGACTTGGACGCACTGATAGAAGAAGAAAACCGCGATATTTTATCTGAAGCTCACAATCATTTAACTCAATCAGGTATTCCATATGAGGCATACGGTGTAGAAGGCACCGCTTCAAAGAAAATTATTGAATACGCACGTGACAATCAACAAGACGTCATTGTAATAGGAAGCCGAGGAAAGGGCTTTGTTAAAGAGACCTTTCTAGGAAGTGTAAGTCACGAAGTTGCTCAATCCGCAGAATGTCCTGTTATTATTGTTAAATAAAAAGAGGCTGAGGCAAATTTAGTTAAAGAAAAATCCGAACGATGAATCGAGATTCTTGATGAAGAATCCAACTCGTTTGGATTTTTTTATTGGTATGGTGAACGTAGGTTTCATGTATATAGTTGCTTCTAGCAGTTGATTGGAGGGTAAGACGAAGACTCCTGCGGGGAAAGCGGAACAGGTGAGACCCCGCAGGAGCGGAAACAACGAGGAGGCTCAGCGGCCGCCCGCGGAAAGCGAAGTCTTGCACGGAAATCAACTGCGGTGTGACCAGTAATTTATACTAGCTCCCTTATCCAATTTGCTCGTCTTTAGATTAGAGTGATTTTGTTATGTCTCAATCTCTTTTTGCTTTTGGATTATGTATTGCTGCACGCTTCGTAAGTTCGAAATTTGCTGTATGATAAACTTACTTCATACGCTAAGCTGTCAGATACCCGTGGTAAAATGTCAAAGAATAACCGTTATTTAATTAGGTATGTTTTATTCTGCACAGTTTCTTCATTTATTACTTTTATAATGAAAGCAAGGGATGTGAATAAATGAATCGTATTTCTATTAAGCTTGGACTCTTGTTTTTAATGTTCATTTTACTAATTGAAGCCGCTCTCTTTTTCTATTTATATAGCGGTCTTGCCAATACACGAATTTCAGAGGAGCTGCAAAGCTTGCGTTTAAGAGGAAACAGTCACCGGGAAGTATTAGAGAAGCATCATGATTCGGCGACGCTTAACCATGTTGCACTGATGGAATCAGAAGCAGAAACTGATGTTATCATAACGGATAAAACAGGGAAAATTATCAGTTCATCTAGACCTTTAATTCAAGGTGCAAGAAAAGCAGTAGAGAAATGGAAAGGAAAGTCTCTTACATATAAAGGTGAAATTATGCAAGGCGACTGGAAAAGCAAACCTTATATCGCCACGGCATCACCTATTAAAGAAGGCCATCAACAGTTCGGAATGGTTTATATGTTTAAAAACACAAAGGATATTCACGAAATGATTGCGAGACTACAGCATCATTTTTACGTAGCGGGAGCTGTGTCCGTTTTATTTTCCATTGTGACTATTTTTGCTCTGTCTAAATTTATAACCGCTCCTTTAATCAAAATGAAAAAAGCAACTGAGAAGCTGAGTCAAGGAGATTTGTCTGTGAAACTTGGCGCTCATTCAAGAGATGAACTTGGACAATTAGGAATGTCCATTCAGTCGTTAGCGAATGAGCTGCAGCGGTTACGAAAAGAGCGAAATGAATTTTTAAGCAGCATTTCACATGAACTTCAAACGCCTTTGATGTATTTAAAGGGCTATGCAGACGTAGCAAGAAGGCCTTCTAATACACCGCAAGAACGTGATAAGTACCTTGCTATTGTGGAAGAAGAAGCAGGAAGAATTTCACAGTTAGTCAAAGATTTGTTTCAGCTGGCGCAGCTGGATCAGCATACATTTTTTATTCAAAAACAAAAAGTAGAGCTAGCTATGTATTTGCACACCGTATGCGCGCATTTTCATTTAGCTTTAAAAGAAAAAGAGATGGAGCTGGAGATAAGCTGCCCTCAAGGTCTTTACGTTTCACTAGATCCTGAAAGATTTCAGCAAGTGATTATCAATTTACTTGATAACGCAATGAACTATTCAAAAGAAGGGACCAAAATTGATTTAAGTGTAAAAAAATCAGCTGAATCATTGACAATAACTCTTAAAGATCAAGGAATAGGCATTCCAGAAAAAGATCTACCTTACGTATTTGACAAGCTGTATCGAGTGGAAAAATCCCGCTCGAGAAAAAGCG
Source organism: Priestia sp. USM5 (assembly GCF_058323215.1). Lineage (NCBI taxonomy): Bacteria > Bacillati > Bacillota > Bacilli > Caryophanales > Bacillaceae > Priestia > Priestia sp. USM5. Next base: position 2,751,664 of record NZ_JBSGKN010000001.1, on the reverse strand, counting down.
GAGGATACGGATTAGGCTTATCAATTGTAAAGGAGATTGTAGAAGCTCATGGAGGAGAAATAACAATCACAAGCGAGACGGGAAAAGGTACGACTGTAGAGATTGTATTAAGAAAGGATGGATAGGATGGCAACTATTTTATTAGTAGATGATGAAGCAAGGATGCTGGATTTACTAGAACTTTATCTGCTGCCAAACGGATTTACATGTATAAAATTTGAAAAAGGCACAGAAGCGCTGCGCTATCTTTATGAAGGTAACAAAGCAGATTTGATGTTATTAGATATTATGATGCCAAGCGAAGATGGGTGGGAGATTTGCCAAGAAGTAAGAAAAATGTCTGATCTACCTGTCATTATGCTCACAGCCCGCAGCCAAACATTAGATGTAGTAAAAGGATTAAATATAGGGGCAGACGACTATATTACCAAACCGTTTAGCGAAGAAGAATTGGTTGCACGCATCGGTGCGGTTCTTAGACGTTCGTTAAAGGAAAAACATGAAATCACCTACAAAGGGTTAGTATGGAGCAAGGAAAATCACGTATTACAATATAAAGATCAGCAGATTCAAGTAACGCCTAAAGAGTTTGAATTGGTGGGGTTACTTCTTCAGCATTTAAATCGTGTGTTCAGCCGAGACGACTTGCTTGTGTTAGTGTGGGGATATGAGGCGGAGATTGGAGACCGTACTATTGACTCCCATGTGCGAAATGTTCGGGATAAGCTTAGAAAAGCGGGCTTTCCCGTAGACGAATACTTGCAAACCGTATGGGGAATAGGCTATAAGTGGGTTGATGTTAGTTGAAAATGATATGAGCATAGCTACTGAAATTGGTGAAAAGATAAAGTAAGCAGAAGCCAGCTTTTCGCTTTACATAGGGTAGGGGGGTATAGTATCATGAAGTTATGAAGGGAGGATGTTAGATGGTCGAAGCGAATCACATGAATAGTGAAGAAAAATGTTGTACGATAAATAGTGAAAGAAAAAGTCACCATTCTCCAGAAGTGAAAAAAAACCTAACAAGCCGATTAAATCGAATTGAAGGACAAATTCGAGGAATTAAAGGATTAATTGAAAAAGATACGTATTGTGACGACGTGATTACTCAAATCGCAGCTGCGCAGTCTGCTTTGAATAGTGTAAGTAAAATTTTGCTTGAAGGTCACTTGAAGCATTGCATTGTAGAACGTGTGCAAGATGGTGATGAAGAAGTAGTGGATGAATTATTAACAACCATTAAACGATTAATGAAATAAAGGAGATGCTAGAAATGGAAAACGTAACATTATCAGTACAAGGAATGTCTTGCGGTCATTGTGTCAAAGCTGTTGAAGGCAGCGTAGGCGAACTTAATGGCGTTAAAAGCGTAGAAGTAAGCTTAGAAGATGCAAAAGTAACGGTTGCATTTGATCCAAGTCAAGTAACGGTCGAAGATATTAAAGAAGCTATTGATGACCAAGGTTATGACGTAGCATAAACAGCATCGCGTGCGAATACCTTCGCACGCTTGATTTAGGAGAAAAATATACCCCTTGTAGGTATATAACAGGAGGCGAAACGCGGTGAGTGACAAACAAAAAGAAGCCACCTTGCAAATTACGGGTATGACATGCGCAGCGTGTTCTAACCGGATTGAAAAAGGGTTAAAAAAAATAGAAGGTGTAAAAGAAGCAAACGTGAATTTGGCTTTGGAAAGATCTACTATCATATTTGATCCGTCTAAAACAAGTCCACAGGCCTTTGAAGAAAAAATCGAAAAGCTTGGGTACGGAGTTGTAAGTGAAAAAGCCGAATTTGCTATTACGGGCATGACGTGCGCCGCTTGTTCGACTCGTATTGAAAAAGGGTTAAACAAATTAGAAGGCGTGACAAAGGCAAGTGTTAACCTTGCTTTAGAAACGGCTTCTGTTGAATACAGCCCTTCTCAAATAGATCCGCAAGACATAACGCAGCGAGTTGAAAAGCTTGGATACGGAGCCAAGCTAAAGTCAGAAGAAAAAGAAGAAGAGCAAAGCTACAGAGAAAAAGAACTGAGTAAACAAAAAGGAAAGTTTTGGTTTTCATTTATTTTAAGCGTACCGTTATTATGGGCAATGGTTAGTCATTTTACGTTTACGTCGTTTATTCCTTTGCCTCATATGCTGATGAATCCATGGGTTCAGCTCGCTTTAGCTACGCCTGTTCAATTCGTCGTAGGGAAGCAATTTTATATAGGTGCATTTAAAGCTCTTCGTAACAAAAGTGCCAACATGGATGTTTTAGTAGCACTAGGTACAAGCGCAGCTTATTTCTATAGTTTATACTCTTCTCTTAAATCGCTTGGCTCATCTGCTCATACTACTCAGCTTTACTATGAAACGAGTGCTATATTAATTACGCTGATTCTTTTAGGGAAATTATTTGAAGCCAATGCCAAAGGCCGTTCTTCAGAAGCAATTAAAAAGATGATGGGTTTACAAGCTAAAACGGCCGTTGTAGTAAGAGACGGAGCGGAAATTGAAATTCCAGTGGAAGAAGTGCAAAAAGGCGAAGTTATTTTTATTAAACCCGGTGAAAAAGTACCTGTAGACGGAGAGATTATTGAAGGACAATCGGCTTTAGATGAGTCCATGCTGACAGGGGAAAGCGTACCGGTAGATAAAAGCATTGGAGATAAAGTAATTGGAGCCACACTCAATAAAAATGGTTTTCTAAAAATAAAAGCTACAAACGTTGGAAAAGAGACGGCGCTTGCGCAAATTATTAAAGTAGTAGAAGAAGCGCAGGGGTCTAAAGCCCCTATTCAGAGATTAGCTGATTATATTTCAGGTATATTCGTGCCAATTGTGGTTGGAATTGCTCTTCTTACGTTCTTTGTCTGGTACATTTGGATTGTGCCTGGCGAATTTGCACCGGCTTTAGAAAAGCTTATCGCCGTATTAGTGATCGCATGTCCATGCGCATTAGGTTTAGCTACTCCAACTTCCATTATGGCGGGGTCGGGCCGCGCAGCAGAATTTGGTATTTTGTTTAAAGGCGGCGAGCATTTAGAAGCGACGCATAAAATCGATACGATTCTTTTAGATAAAACGGGAACTGTTACAAATGGAACGCCTGAGCTAACCGATGTACGTATTGCACAGGGCTACGAAGAAAATGAGCTATTACAGTTAGTTGCATCAGCTGAGCGTTTATCGGAGCATCCTCTAGCTCAAGCACTCGTAGCAGGTATAAAAAATAAAGGTATAGAAATTCAAGATCCGTTATCTTTTGAAGCGATTCCAGGGCATGGAGTAAGGGCAACTGTACAAGAACGAGAGCTGTTAGTAGGAACAAGAAAGCTTATGAACCAACATAAAGTGAATATTGATGCAGCTTTAGAAGAAATGACAAATTTAGAACGAGAAGGAAAAACGGCCATGCTCGTTGCTCTTGACGGAAAATATGCCGGCATGCTTGCTGTTGCAGATACCATTAAAGCAACTTCTAAAGAAGCAGTTTCCAGGTTAAAAGAAATGGGCTTAGAAGTGATGATGATTACAGGTGATAATTGTCAAACAGCTCAGGCTATTGCGATGCAAGCGGGTATTGAGCATGTTATAGCAGAAGTGTTGCCAGAAGGAAAAGCAGAAGAAGTGAAAAAGCTTCAGCAGCAAGGTAAAAAAGTCGCAATGGTAGGAGACGGTATTAACGATGCTCCTGCACTTGCGTTAGCTGATATTGGAATGGCCATCGGAACAGGAACGGATGTAGCGATGGAAGCCGCTGATATTACGCTGATGCGAGGAGACTTGATGAGCATTGCAGATGCGATTGAAATGAGTAAAAAAACGATTTCTAATATTAAGCAAAACTTATTCTGGGCAATGGGCTACAACACCCTTGGTATTCCAATTGCAGCAGTTGGGCTGTTAGCTCCTTGGGTCGCTGGAGCCGCGATGGCCTTTAGTTCTGTATCGGTTGTATTAAATGCACTGCGATTGCAGAGAGTGAGGCTATAAGATATGAAAAAGTGGATCATCTCAGCTATTTTGTACGTGCTCGCAGTCATAGCAGTATATGCTATGTGGGCAATATAAACTAAAAAATATTGGAGTCATCGAGCCACTCTCGGTGAAAGTGATGTAAAACAAAGCTGCTAAAGAATATTCTTTAGCAGCTTTGTTAGGTGCAAGGAATTTTTTTGGCTTAATTCATACCCTTTAAGATGAAGGTCCTCGGGATACTTTTGATGAGCAATTAACACATCGCGTCCATCATCCATAATCCAAATGAAATAATGACGGCTAGAACCATCTCCATAGGTAATGGTCATTTTGCAATCAATACTCCCAGCAGATTCTTCATCTAAGAGAATGTTCATATGCTGTGCCTTTTTTATACTATTGGTGAATGCATTTATATCTTGTTCATCGATAAATGTTTTGAGCGTTTTCATTTTAATGGACGTTACTTCTATTTTTTGTACGCTGGATGAGAGCGTGGAGTGTGCAGAAGCAAAGGGGGCTCCCATCACCAAGCTAAACGCAAGTAAGAGTGAGGATAGAGCAAAGCGTATTTTTAGCATGTTTCTTTCCTCCTTTTATTTTTATACTTTTTCCTTGTGGTAAGTGTTTCATACGAAGGCCTTTTTTAGGCACAGGAATTTTTCGTACCCAATTACCTTCATCTTCACAAAATCTGCACAAAGTCTGGCTACAATAAAGAAAAGTAGAAGAGTAGGCAAAGATAAGTTGTTTTTAAGGATTAAATGATTTTTATTTTAAAATTTATTATGTGGAAAAGAGGGACTGTTATGAAAAAACAGCTATTTATTCTTGGTGCATCTGTCATTATTGGACTAAGCGGATGCGGAAACGATTCTAGTCATGAAAAGCCTTCAACTGACAAAAACGAATCCATGCACGATCATTCAGAGATGAATCACTCTAGTTCAGGAGAGGTTCCAAAAGGATTAAAGCAAGCTGAGAATCCAACATATAAAGTTGGAGATAAAGCCGTTATAAAAGCAGATCATATGAAAGGCATGAACGGGGCTGAAGCAACAATTGTTGGTGCTTACGCCACTACGGCCTATACCGTTTCGTATACGCCAAAGACTGGCGGAAAAAAAGTAAAAAATCATAAGTGGGTTATTCAAGAAGAAATAAAAGATGCGGGTAACGAACAGTTAAAGCCAGGTAGCGAAGTGACGCTTGAAGCAAATCATATGAAAGGTATGAAAGGGGCAAAAGCAACGATCGATTCAGCCGAAAAAACAACGGTATATATGGTAGACTACACGCCGACTACAGGCGGAGAGAAAGTGAAAAATCATAAGTGGGTAACGGAAGATGAGCTTTCAGCAAAATAGACTGTTAGCGAGAAAAAAGGCTGGACAAAAGTATTTTTGGTGAAAGAAGATCCGAACGATGAATCAAGATTCTTGATTGAGAATCTCGATTCATTGTTCGGATTTTTTATGGGTATGGTGAGCTTAGATTTTATGTAGTGTCTTCTAGCTGTGGTATTAAGTAGAATGCTACGGTAATAAAACGAACAAACTACTGATGAAAGGAGCTAGCTATGAGTGAACATACAGTAAAGCGAACAGGACGCACACGATGGTTCATTTCATCTTTGTTAAGCAGTATGATTATTTTAAACTATTTTGATCGTGTAGCGGTGTCAGTGGCCGCTCCTGCAATACAAGATGCATTTCACTTAACGGGAACAGAGCTTGGAATTGTCTTTTCTATTTATACGTATTCTTATACGATCATGCAAATACCTGCTGGAAGCTTGCTTGATCGGTTCGGAGTAGCATGGGTGACAAGAGTCGGTATGGTTATTTGGAGTTTATTAACGATGTCGATGGCTTTTTTGCAAGGAAAACTTCTTCTCTATATTGTCCGGTTTTTAATAGGAATAATGAGTGCTTCCGCATTTCCGGCAGCATCAAAAGCTACGTCGCTATGGTTTCCTCCAAACGAAAGAAGCTTACCAAATTCTTTGTTTGATTCAGCGGCCAAATTTTCAAATGTACTTGGCGCGCCTCTTGTAGCATTTCTCATCACCAAATTTGATTGGCGCACAGCATTTTTATCCATTGGAATTATAAACGTGCTGTTTACGCTGCTGTTTTGGTTTTATTACGAAAAGCCAGAAAAGCATAGACGCATATCAGATGATGAGTTGAAGTATATTCAAGAAAATAATTTAAATGCAAACGATGAGCAAACATCAAAATTTTTACATACCTTAAAAGTATTATTTACGAATCGGAAAGTTTGGGGGCTAATGATTGGGTTTACAGGCTATGGATATACGTTTAATTTACTGTTAACGTGGCTGCCAACTTTTTTAAAAGAAAAATACGGTATGGATATCATGTCATCGGGCCTGCTTACGGCAGTACCTTGGCTAATTGCTACATTTGCTGGCATTTTAGTTGGCGGCTGGCTTGTTGATTACCTTATAAAAAAAGGGTATAACAGTCAAAACGTATATCGTACGATCATTATAGTAGGGTTATGCTTAGGGTTTGTGTTTTTAGGCTCTATTTTCACCGATAATGTCGTCGTAGCGATGATTTGTATTTCGATTGGACTGGCAGGTATATCTGCAACGGCACCAATCGGCTGGTCTATTTCCGCTGAAATTGCGCCTGCAGGCTCTATTTCTCTTCTCAGTTCTATTGTTAATTTAGCTAATAATTTGTTTGGTGGAATTATAGCGACAGCTTTAACGGGATATCTTTTGGATAAAACTGGTTCTTTTAATCTAAGCTTTATTGTAGCGGGAATTGTATTGTTGCTAGGGTTAATTTTTTATATTTACGTGCTGGGAGATATTAAACAAATTAAAATTCCAAAAAATCAACGTACGAAGTAAAACCCCATGACTCGTTATGGGGTTTTACTTTTGATTATAAATAACGACCTTGCTCATGCATTTAGTCATGTGAAAAAGTCTAGTCTTCTGATCTGACGCTATTAAGAAAAGAAACAAGGTGAGTTTGTTTGTTTGAAACATGCGATAGGGACTTGTTTTAAAATAGCATTGTTGGTATAGCATGTTCTTAAAAAGGTTAAGATGGTTTTTATGAAGAAATTCTATGTCTATTTTTGTGATTTCAGCAGAAGTAGACATGAATCGCACTATAAAAAATAGAAAGGCAGAGGAACATGAATCATAAAGAAAGTGAAACCAATACTGAGTTAAATCAAAGTCATTTGTTAAAGGAACCTCAGCGCATAGAATTATCTAAGTACCAAATTTTAAAAGCACTGATACCTGTTATTATACTTGGGCTTGTCGTTTTAGTGGCCGTATTACAAAATGATGGTCTTCTTAATTGGATTTAGGCATGTAAAAGGAGCTTGCAACGTACAACAGACGTCGCAATCAGTAGAAATAATGGATTGCAACTTAGGCATGCAATAAAAAAACTGCATAGAGTGTAATTCAAATCGCTTGTACACAGTAGAGGGAAAGAGGGAGATACATGCCAAGAGTAACCGTTTTAGGACACGGAAGTTTTGAAGTGGAAAAAGGAAAAAAGCTTGTCTTGGCACTTGAAGACAATGGTATAAATATTCTTCATCGGTGCGGCGGAAAAGCCAAATGCACAACTTGCAGGGTAGAAGTGCTCGAAGGTGAATATTGTGACTTAACAAACGCAGAGAAAAATGCATACTCAGAAAGTTCAATTGAAGATCATTTGCGCTTATCATGCCAAATTCGTGTAAATGAAGATGTCACCGTTCGGCCAATACTAACGGTAGAAAGCTCAGGACGAGAAGCAGGACCTCGACCCGCAGAGTAGTCATGTAATTGCAAAAAGCAGCGTGTGGAATGTTTACATGCTGCTTTTTGTATGTTTACTTAAAAAAATAACAAGAACAGCTACGGGGAGTAGCAGCTGTTTTTGTTCAAGTAAAATACCTACGGAATGATTCCTTTAAATTTTAGCATTCTGTAAGGCGGGCAGTAAATCACTCAAAAGAGTGATTATAAAGGCTTTTTTCGAACCGTTATCTGCAAATAGATTTAATTGGATTCTTCAATCACATCTCCACTTTTGTAAATATGATACCAGCCTATGGTACCTGATCCCCCTTGATCCATCCAGTCTTTATTTTTTGCTACGAATCTATAGTAAGCTTTATCGTTGTTATCTTTCCGTAAGCGGTCGTCTGTACTGAAGACAATGTTGTCACCGAGTTCTTTTTTACCGAATGCAATAGCCGTGCTGACAGGAAATTGCTTTCTTTCTACCTTGTTCTCATCTAAAGCTGCCCATGTTAAGGGACCAACAATACCATCTGGAGACAAGCGGTGATCGGTTTGAAATTCTTTTACTACATTTTGCGTTCGCGTACCGAAAATTCCATCAACTGATGTGTTATACTTCACATCCTTTAAACTTTGCTGTAAGTCTCTTACGTAGCTAGAGTGGGAACCTTTACGAAGCGTAGGCCTCGTTTCTGCTTTAGCTTCAATTTTTTGTGAGTAGGCATCTTTAGCAGCTGCTTCAGTAGTTGGAGTGCTGAATGCTACGCATGTTGTTGCAAGCGTAAGAGTAGAAAGCATGACAAGTGTTTTTTTCGTTAACATGAAATAACCTCCTTGTTTTTAGCAACTATTTGTCGCTTTTCATGAGCTTTATAACTAATTAGTAGCTATAAAGTCAACTTATTATAGCGCAGCCAGTTTTCTATTTGTTTTTATATTCCTATGATTATATAAGATAGTCATAAAAAACTAGTGAAGTAGATAAATCGTTCTATGTTTTCACTATAATTTCATTTTTCTCTGATACAGTACGGAAGGGAAAAAACAGTAGGTTTAAGCGTCTTGTGTACTTGGAGTATGTCTTGCTCTATAACGCTCATAATAAACGAATGAAAAGACTGCAAAGGGAATTTGGATCTCTTTGCAGTCTCTTCATGTTCAAAAGCTCTGCGTTCAACTGATAACCAGAAAGGAAAGTATTTATGTCTACTTTGTATGCTCAGCACATAAGGAACCTTTTTTCGAAAATAAAGTCCAATAAGTCATCACGGAAACAAATTTTTCTCTACATATTAGGGATTTGCTGTTTGTGTATAGCGCTCGTTGTAACAAACCACAATTATTCTCTTTATAAAAAACCAATAGCTGAGGTAGTGAAGACGAATGTTGTAGAAAAAAACAAATCTGCTGATTTAAACCATAACAAAGATACCGTATACTCTCAGGAAATTGTTGCTAAAATAATGAACGGAAAATATAAAGGAAGGCTTATCCATTTAGAGAATACGTACTCGTATTCAGGTGCTTATGATCAAAAGTATACTGTCGGAACAGATCTTTTTGTCTCCTTAGAAAAGAATTCACAGCATGCTCTAAATGGAACGATTGAAGGAGTGAAGCGGGACAAGCAGGTTACCGCTGTCGCTGGTTTATTTATATTAATTTTGCTGGCTATTGGAAGAAAACAAGGTTTTTATTCAATCATTAGCTTATTTATTAATATTGTTCTTTTAATCGGGGCCCTCAATGTATATTTAGCACTAGGAAATGTGAGCTTGCTAGCTGTATGTATGGTAGCTGTCGTTCTTTTTACGGTTATTTCTTTGTTATTAGTAAGCGGTAATAAAGAAAAAACGCATGTAGCGATTATTTCAACTTTAATAGGTACATTTGTTTCTCTTTTAATCGCGTATGGTGTCATGCAACTGACAGATTCTAATGGCCTTCATTATGAAGGAATGGAGTTTGTAACGATTCCTCCTCAAAAAATATTTATGAGTGAGGTATTAATAGGATCTTTAGGAGCTGTTATGGATGTAGCGATTACGATTACTTCTTCTGTCTATGAACTATATGAAAAAAATAAAGAGATTGCGCGCAAAGATTTACTGAAATCAGGCAAAGAAATTGGCGGAGACATCATGGGAGCTATGACGAATATTTTATTTTTTTCATATATAAGCGGAACAATCCCAATGGTTCTTCTTTATTTAAAGAATGGCTCTCCTTTAGGATATACGTTTTCGATGAATTTCTCCTTGGAGTTAATCCGTGCTCTTACTGGCAGCATTGGTATTGTGTTAACGATTCCCATTACACTCTATCTTTCGATTCTTTTTATTTTTAGAAAGGGGAACAGAAAGTGAACGTTTTACTATTGCTTGCTCTTATTTTATTTATTCTGATGAGTATTGTGGGCGGAAAAAAAGGAATCCGGTCTTTCCTTGCGCTGTTCTTGAATTTTGGCGTTATTTTTCTCACCATTCTCTTTATGCTGTCTATAAAAAATACGATTGTTGTTACGTTAATCGCTTGTACAATCATTAGCTGCATTAATTTATTTTATATTAATAAATTCAATCATAAAACGCTTGCTGCGTTTGTTTCAACGATTATTACCTTAGCTGTTTTAGTACTCTTTATTTTTATTATTGAACATCATGCAATGATTCAAGGATTTGGAGAAGAACAGGAAGAAGAAATTAACGCTTTTTCACTTTATGTTGGAATTGACTTTGCTAAAATAGCCATTTGTACAATTATTATGGGTGCCATAGGAGCGATCATTGATATTTCGCTATCTATTTCGTCTTCTATGAATGAATTATTTGTTCATGATCCGTCCGTAACTAAAAAGAATCTCTTCAATTCTGGTTTGAAAATCGGAAGAGATATTTTGGGCACCACAACCAATACACTGTATTTTGCCTTTGTAGGCGGATATTTGTCGTTAATTATCTGGTTTAAGAGATTGTCGTATTCGTTTGGAGACATTATCAATTCAAAAACCTTTTGTGCAGAAGTCATTTCTATTTTAAGCGGGGGCATTGGTGTAGCCATTATTATTCCGATTACCTCTTGGATTAGTGCCTCTATTTTCTTACAAAAAAGAGAAAAAGGGAAGCAGTACAAGGAAATAAAGTAGAGAAGCGTATGGACAAATAAAAACAGAAAGTCATAAGAAACTGCCCCTCCAATGGTTAACCATTGGAGGGGCAGTTCAAATTAACCTCGGCCTATTTGTGGGATTTTGAGAGGAAACTAGGTGGAGGATGGGAGTTGTAATAGCATTAAGGATTATTCTCTATTTTTCTCACTGATAGATAATACGAAAAGGCCAAGAAGCAGAATTCACAGGAGAAGCAGCTTTTACAAGGACGGTCTCACCGTTAGCTGGAATTACATTTTTAAAAGCATAAATTCTACGTTCACCTCTTGGAGATCCAGGTCCTCTGGAGGTCTTTTGAGGTATAATATTTCGTTCGTTTTTTGGGTCAAGTATCCAGTGTACGTACCAAATCTGACGTAAAAATTGTCTATTTGTACTTTGCGGACGTTCATCAAATATACAGTGATTCACTTGGCCTGTCCAATATAGATATCGCCCGTTTCCTATATGCCATTCATCTCCTGACCGATATCTGATTCCTACACATTCACCGGGGTAGATAACATTGGGAATGTTGTAATGATTTTCTCTTTGGCAACTAGGGTCACTATATTGTGTATAAGGCGTAACTTCTACTTTTTCCAATTGATTTTTTCTAAAATACAAATATTGCTGCGTGACTTGCCCTGTCGTTCGGTTTACGGCTCGGTGGCTAAGTAGAATACCGTTATAAGTCTGTAACTTTGTGTTATCGATGCTTCTTGTAACCGTTAAGATACCGGCATTTGAGCTTATGACGCCCCCTACTAATCTTCCATTATGAACACAGTACCCGTTTCTGCAAGAGGCACCGGCATTAGCTCGATATAGAACTCCTACGCATGTCCCACTATTAATTAAAGTCAATTATATTCACCTCGCATTCCAACTTGTTTTATAGAAATAGCTTTCGAAAGTGCTTTTCGGTTGAAACTCTTTCTATAAATCATCCGGGCCGTATCGATAGGAAGGCTGTGTTTGAATAAAATAGCCATTTCGCACTTGAGCTATCCAGTTTTGAAATATTTCTCTCCATTCAACACGGTTAAAAAACTCATCAAGCGGCTTTGAAGAATCCCATTCAATGATAAAGAACGGAACTACTGATGGATTCCATACGCCTATACTATTGACACCTGATTCTTTGATAAGAAGTAAAGGCAGGCCTCGTTGGTAACCCATGCTTGGCTCTATTTGTAAAAACGGAGCACCTTCCCATGATGGTGGCGGAGGTGTACCGCCGGGAATATTCGTCATGGTATAATTGGCGAAGACTTGCTGCATATTCACCGCAATCAATCCATAGCTAGAGAGGATCATTCGGCGAACGCTTGTAATCGTTTTATTAGGATATTGCTCCGTATCAGGCAGTGTACGAGGGAAAAGAAGAGCACGTTCAATTTCATCAATTAAACGATTAAGAAATCTTGTTTGAGTAGCATTAAGCATAGAAGGGTGGCTGAGGAATACAGGGATTTTATAAGCTCTATCGGCTGTATTTTTTAAAGGGATTTTAGGGGCAGCAGAGGGGGATACTTTATCGTCTCTAAGAGAGTAAGGCTTGTCTACATAATATTTACCATCTTGCGGATTATAATAGGAATAATGTTTTTTAATCGTAATCATCCTTTCTTATTTTTCTCTATATTTTATTCAGATAGACAAAATAAGTATGTATGTTTGTCCAAGGACATTAGGAGCATTTTTACGAGAAAACATACCTATAGTATCGTATGCTAGATTTGACTTAAATTAGTAGGGAAAATACTTCCTTAAATCCAATCCTTAAACAACTACTAAATCACTTTTAGTTCACTAAAAAATTGTAAATCAGTTAGAAATCAATTATAGTAATGAAGCATTAATACATAAGCCCATTATTATACATCAGCTGAAAGGGAGTAGGAGGTGTTCATTAATGAGTACAAAATCTATAGATAGTATTGAAAAGGCAGCCCAAATCTTAAAATTGTTGGGGGATAAAACAAGGCTTTCGATGGTGAAATTAATAGAGAACAATGAATGCTGTGTGTGTGAATTCGTAGATATCTATCAAGCTAGCCAACCTTCAATTAGTCAACATTTGCGAAAATTAAGAGATGCTGAGCTTGTGAAGGAAAGAAGAAAAGGGCAATGGGTTTTTTATTCTCTTAATAAGGAAAGCCAGTACTATAAATTTGTTCTGGGTATACTTGAATCTGTACCAAGTCAGGACGAACGTTTAAAAGAGCTAGAAAAACAAGGACTGCGTATTAGTTGTTGTGAATAATTGGAGGTTTAAACAGTGGCATCGGTTGTACTAGCATCATTGATTTTTTTAGTAACACTAATTTTTGTCATTTGGCAGCCGAAGAATTTGTCAATCGGCTGGTCGGCTTGCGGGGGAGCTATCCTTGCTTTACTGGCAGGCGTTGTTGATTTTCAAGACGTTCTTGAGGTAACCAGCATTGTGTGGAATGCGACTCTTACGTTTATTGCTATTATTATTATTTCTTTAATTTTAGATGAAATTGGTTTCTTTGAATGGGCAGCGCTTCATATGGCTAGAGCTGCAGGAGGGAACGGCGTGCGTATGTTTGTCTACGTATCTCTTCTTGGAGCCGTTGTAGCAGCGCTATTTGCTAATGACGGAGCAGCTTTGATTTTAACACCCATTGTTTTAGCCATGGTTCGGGCATTAAAGTTCGACGATAAAATGGTTTTTCCGTTTATTATCGCAAGTGGATTTATTGCGGATACAACTTCGCTGCCGCTTGTTGTTAGTAACTTAGTGAATATCGTATCAGCCGACTTCTTTGGCATTAGCTTTTCTGAATTTGCATCACGCATGATTGTTCCAGATTTAGTTTCTCTGTTTGCAAGTATTATGGTCTTGTATCTGTATTTCCGCAAAAGAATTCCTAAGAAATACAATGTAGCAGATTTGCAGAAGCCAGTGGATGCCATCAAAGATGAAAAGATGTTCCGGCTATCTGGAATTGTCTTAGTTTTGCTAGTGCTAGGCTATTTAATTGGGGAATTCTTTAGCGTCCCCGTTTCGATCATCGCAGGTATTATTGCTATTCTGTTTTTGATGATGGCAAAAAAAAGCCGAGCGGTTCATACAAAAAAAGTGCTAAAGGGAGCTCCATGGGCGATTGTCTTTTTCTCTATCGGCATGTATGTCGTTGTATACGGCTTACGTAATGCTGGTTTAACAGAAATTCTGGCTGATGTGATCCAAGCAACGGCTAGTCATGGACTGTTTGCGGCAACAATTGGTATGGGATTCACTGCCGCTATTCTTTCATCAATTATGAACAATATGCCAACCGTTATGATTGATGCACTAGCAATCGATGCAACACACGCAGCTGGCACAATCAAGGAAGCGCTCGTTTATGCAAACGTCATTGGATCGGATTTAGGTCCGAAAATTACCCCGATTGGTTCTCTAGCAACGCTTTTATGGCTTCATGTTCTGTCAACAAAAGGCGTGAAAATTTCCTGGGGAACGTATCTTAAAACGGGTATTATTTTAACGATTCCGACCTTGTTTATTACGCTTGTTGGTTTGTATATTTGGTTGGTGATTATTTCATAACGCGTGCTAAAGGAGATTTGTTTTAGTCGATATGATAATGGCTGTTGCCAGAAAAATTCAGATGTGTATCGAAGCTGTAGAAAATGATCTACAGCTTTTTTTTTTTGAAAAGGTATAACGGAGAGCGACACGTTTTTAAAATGAGATACGTATTTCTCATCTAAGCTACTTTTCTCCTCAGTCATACTCCAACAGCTCTTTCTATGATAAAATAATAAAACTGACTAAGTTTCACATGGAAATTTGAAATGTAGGGTGATTAAATACATGAAGTTAATTATTGCAGAAAAGCCGGATCAAGGATCGACGCTCGCTTCACAGTTTAAGCCGAAGCGTCACGACGGTTATTTAGAGATTCCACCGAATGAAGTGTTTACAGACGGAGCATATGTAACGTGGGCAGTGGGGCATTTATGTCAGCTTGTAAGTCCGGAAGATTATAAGCCGGAGTGGAAAAAGTGGTCAATTGACACGCTGCCGATGATTCCAGACCGTTTTCAATATGAAGTGACGCGCTCAAAAGCGAAGCAGTTTCAAGTGGTAAAAAAGCTGCTTAAAAAGCCGACGGTCACAGAAATTATACATGCGGGAGATGCGGGGCGGGAAGGAGAATTAATCGTCCGTAATATCATCCAGCTCTCAGGTGTGCATAAGCCGATGAAACGGTTGTGGATTTCTTCTTTAACACCAAAAGCCATTTATGATGGATTTCAACAGTTAAAAGACGAAAGCGACACGCGCAACCTTTATTATGAAGCATATACAAGAGCATGTGCGGATTGGGTCGTTGGGATGAATGCTTCACGCGTGTATAGCATCTTGTTAAAAAAGCATGGCATGTCAGATGTTTTTTCAGCAGGACGCGTGCAGACACCAACGCTTGCTTTGATTGTAAAGCGTGAAAAAGAAATTGATAATTTTAAATCAGAGCCTTTTTGGGAAGTGCTTGCTAAGTTTGATATTGAAGGAAAGAAGTATGAAGGCAAATGGCATCAAGACGGAGAGTCGCGTCTTAAAGAAAAAGAAATGGCGTATAAAATTGCTCAGTTTTGCGAAGGCAAAGACGCGGAAGTTCATGAACTCGTAACGGAGCGAAAAGAGTTCCAGCCGCCTTTGTTATTTAACCTATCGTCACTTCAAGCAACCGCGAATAAAGCGTTTAAGTTTTCTCCTAAAAAGACGCTTGATGTGCTGCAAGGGCTGTACCAGAAGGGAATTGTTTCTTATCCGAGATCAGACTCAAACTACGTAACAGAAGGTGAAGCAGAAACGTTTCCTGAGATTTTAGAAAAGCTGAGTGCTTTTTCTGAATACGAACATTTATTTCCGCTTCCTTACTCTTCAATTCTAGGAAATAAACGCTATGTAAATGCAAAAAAAGTAAGCGATCACTATGCGATTATTCCGACGGAACAAGTGAAGGACCCTAGTAAACTGTCAGGAGATGAACAGAAAATTTACGACTTAGTCGTAAGACGGCTAATTGCGGCACACTACGAAAAAGCGATTTTCGACTACACAACGATTACGACACTTGTGGAAAAGCGAGCAGCTTTTATTTCAAAAGGAAAGCAGCAAATTCAAGAAGGCTGGCGCAAAGTAATTTTTCAAAATGAGAAAGATGACGACGTTATTCTTCCTAATGTTCAAGAAGGCGAAGAAGGAAAAGTTATTAAAGTAGACGTAAAAGAAGGCAAAACACAGCCTCCAAAACGCTACACCGAAGGTCAGTTGATTACACTGATGAAGACAGCGGGTAAGCATTTAGATAACGATGAGCTGGAGAAAATTCTAGCAAAGTCAGAAGGGTTAGGAACAGAAGCTACGCGTGCTGGAATCATTACAATGCTTAAAGATCGTAAATATATTGATGTGAAAAAAAACCAAGTGTTTGCGACTGATAAAGGAAAGGTATTGATTGACGCGATTGGAGATAAAATTTTAGCTTCACCAGAAATGACGGCTAAGTGGGAGCAGCGTCTAGCTGAAATTGGAGAAGGAGCAGCATCGGCCGCTGCCTTTATGGAACAAACAAAGAAACTGTCAGCTAAAATTATTGAAGACGCTGTCGAAGCAGAAAGCAAGTGGAACTTCAGCGGATATGACACTGAATCCATTCAGCGAAAAGGTAAGGGAAAAGGTAAAAATTTTTCTTCTAAATCGTTTGGTTCATGTAAGCTTTGCGACGGAAAAGTAGTCGATAAAGGCTCCTTTTACGGATGCTCAAACTATGCAAAAACAAAATGCACGTTTACCGTATCAAAAAAGATTTTAGGTAAAACAGTTACTCAAGCTAATTTAAAAAAGCTGTTAAGCGAAGGACAGACAGATTTGATTGAAGGTTTTAAAAAAGGCGACAAGACTTTTAACGCTAAGTTAGAATGGAAAGAAAACAAAGTACAGTTTTTATTTGAAAAATAGAGAAATAAAAAGCGCTTGCTAAAGATAAAGAGCAGGCGCTTTTTGTATGTAAAAACAGGATTTCTCCAGCCTTTCTAGAATTTCCTACATAGCTTATTTATGTAAAGGATGAGATTAATGAAACGAACGAGTAAAGGGATGATTCCGTTTTGGGATTATATTGGCATTGAAGAAACGCTGCTTGAAAAAGGATATGCAGAGTTGAAAATTACGATTCAACCGCAGCTTCTGCAAGGAAGAGGAACGGTTCATGGAGGCGTTATTGCCACGCTTATCGACGCGGCTGTTGGTTCGGCTGTGCGTTCTTCTCTTTCTGAGGAGGAAAGTGCCAGTACAGTTGAGTTAAAAGTAAATTACACAAGGCCGGGTATAGGCGAATATTTAGTTGCAAAGTCTACATTGTCTCACCGCGGCAAAACGCTTGCTGTTGGAGAAGTGAAAATTGAAGACAGCAGCGGCAAGCTTGTTGCGCTTGGCAGTGCAACATATATGATTTTTTTAGCAAAAAAAGCTTAGGATTCTAAGCTTTTTCTGCTGAATTCAGCTGCTGACTAATACATGCAATAATTGTTTTATAGTAAGCTTTGGGATGGGGAGCCAATTCACTTTTATATGCTGTACGGTGAATTGGCTCTTTTTCATTTGTTATCCCTTCAATGATCAGTTCTGTTTGATTTCCAAGCCACAGTTCGCAAAAGTGAGAAAAAGGCGCTTTTACAAGGCCTGATACTTCTTCTTGCTGCAACGTAAACGCACTAAGAGGGTGAGAGCTGTAGTATAAAAATACATGTGCAAATTCTTTATCAACATAGTGCGGCTGAGATACTTCGTATTTAAAGACATCTAAAGGAAGCAATTCATCAAATGAAATGTTGACGCCGAGCTCTTCGTGAATTTCTCTTACACCGTCCTCAGCGGTTTCTGTATGAAGCAAATGTCCGGCAGCTGTGATATCGAGTGCACCGGGGTAATCTTGCTTTTGCTCGCTGCGAATTTGGAAATAAATATAGTCTATATCATTTTCGCGGCTGACAAACCAGCAGTGAAACGCTTCGTGCCAATAGCCTTTTTCATGAACTTCTTTGCGAGACGCTGTTCCTATGCGCTGCTGTTGGTTGTTAAATATGGTTAACACTTCATCGTTCATCATAAGTCCCCCAATTTGTTTCCTACTTCTTTCTACTCTAACCTGCCGTGAAAGGTATGTAAATAATGGAAGATGAAAATCTGCTTTGATACATACAAATATGCACAAAATAAAAGATACATCAATTTTAGTAAAGAAGGTGCATGCGTTGAATCATTGGATGGAAGTAGTACTTCGTTCGGTGCTGATTTTACTTGGCTTGTTTTTTATTACAAAGCTGTTAGGAAAAAAACAGTTATCCAAACTTTCTTTTTTTGAATATATCGTTGGCATTACGATTGGAGATATTGCGGGAACCATTTCAATGGACGTAGATTTACAGGCAAGTCATGGGGTAGTCGCGATTTTAGTGTGGGCATCGTTTCTTATTTTTGTCTCAAACGTATCGTTAAAAAGTATTAGCTTTCGAAAAGCGGTGGAAGGGACGACGACGATCCTCATTAAAGAAGGAAAAATTCTTGAGGAAAATGTAAAAAAAGAAAAATATACCGTAGATGAGCTCATGGAACAGCTTCGGAAAAAAGACATCTTTTATGTGGAAGACGTAGCTTTTGCCATGCTCGAAACAAACGGCGAATTAAGCGTGCTGTTAAAAAAAGAAAAGCAGAACGTTACGCGTGAAGATTTAGTACTGAAAGAAGAACATACAAGATTACCTCAAACGATTATCATGGATGGAAATATAATGAAAGAAGCGGTTCATGAGCTGGGGTATAGCGTAGCGTGGGTTAAAGAACAGCTCAAAGAGAAAGGTGCTGCAGTCGACAAAGTATTTTTAGGGCAAGCAGACTCAGCGGGTCATCTCTATCTTGATTATTATGAAGACTGAGGCTAGGACAAACGTATTTTAGCCCAAGTGAAAAACGAACCACTAATCAACATGTTGAATAGTGGTTCGTTTTTTTGTGATGGTACATATCGTTTTATCTGTTTCGTTCCCTCTAGCAGTTGATTGGAGGGCAAGGTAAAGGCTCCTGCGGAAAAAGCGGATCAGGTGAGACTCCGCAGGAGCGCAAGCGACGAGGAGGCTCAGCGGCCGCCCGCGGAAAGCGAAGCCTTACACGGAAATCAACTGCGGTGTCACAAGCAGTCCAGCTCATGTATCTCATTTGTTCGTCTTTAGGCTGGATTCACTTCGTTATATCTCAACCTCAGCGAGGATCTACTTCTTCCCCGGATTTTATGTCGATTACTTTAAGGTTATTTTGAGGTGCTTTAATATCTTTACTTGCAGGCGCTGCTTTTTTATTTTCTACCCAGTCTACTAACAAATCAAAAGATTGATGAGCATATGGGAGCAGGGGCTGAAGCTCTTGATTTGGATCCGTTTGTTTATTCCACACTAAGCTATCAACGTGATTTCCGTTTTTCACAGTATAAAGGCGATGAAGATTTGCCTTGCCAGCTTTTTTAACGAGTTTTTCATAGCCTTCGGCGTGAATAGACGGGAAGATAAGTGAATCGAGAGAGCCAGTCATACTGATAAGAGGCACATCGATATCGCCCGTATTTTCTACTTTTGCTACATTTTCTTTTACGCTTTTTGGACGGGTTTGATAGCGATAGTTTTCAAAGATGTAGTCCCATGAACGGTCGCGCAGGCCTGATGAAGTAAAGTTTAAATAGTTGTGCCAGTTTGTTCTTCCTGGAGCTGTCGGATCAAAGTGGTCACGGTAAATGTTTAAAGTGACCGCCCAGTACACTTGATCATGATAACTCCACAGTTTTTCTGATCCTTTCGGAAGGCCGGCTTTATACATTTGTTTAATAGCTTTTTTCTGCTCTTTTCCCGTTCCGTACAGCGCTTCTTCTGCGTTGTTTACAACCGGTGTTAGTGAGCTGATTAAATTTGGCGCTTTTGCACTCCACAATACGCCTTCCCAATCGACGCCTCCATCAAATAAACGAGGCTCTTTGGTTTGTTTTGGATCGTCGTGTTCAAGTGCATATCTGACAACGTATCCGCCGTTTGAAATGCCAATTGCATACGTGGGTACTTTATGATCGTTGCGAATCAAATCGCTTGCAGGGTTTTTTCGATTAGCCGGATTGATTAGTTTGTCTGAGTAATGAGTAGTCAAGTATTGCTGAGCTGCTTTTGTCATTTGACGATAGCGCATATTCCATTCTGCTACGCTGTCGTCTTCATTAGCAAGCGCATTTTTTACTTTAGCAAAAGGATCGGTAGGATCACTTTCTCCTTGTGTTCCTTTATCAATTGCAGCAAACGCATAGCCTTTTTTAAGAACGTAATCGCTGAATAATAAATCGGTGGACGTTTCGTTGCGCGTAGCAGGAATGCCGGCTACCACAAGTTTTCCATTCCAGTTATCAGGAACCCGGATGACGAACTGAGCGTCTTCAAAAATTCCATTTACTTGCGTTCCTTTAACCGCAGCGGGCTGATTGATTCGATACCAGCCTGATTCATTTTCAGCTTTTCCCCAGTTATAAGGAGTAAGCCCGATGTTTCCATAGAGCGTAGCCTGCTGATATTGAGCCGGGTTTTTAGTCGTCAGCCAGTTCCCGTTCGCTCCGTCAAAATAGGTTTCTGCTGATTGATCAGCATTTGGAATGACATCTGTTTTGTTAGCAGCTTCAGCAAGAGATCCTGAAGCGGAAAAACAAAGAGCAGCAGAAAAAGTAAGCGCTATCATTTTTCGTTTCACGTTTCTTCCTCCTCATGAAAATACTCATACCTTTTAAGTAAATTCCATAAAAAAGAAAAATGTCCTGTTTTAAAATTAATTTAGAAGAAAGTTTTTGCGTTTGTTTCTAAGTTGTTTTTGTCTGACAAATAGGTAAACTGCATCCAATTCTCTAGTTTCTTTTTAGGCTGCTTATATTATAATGAAACAAGGATTAAAAAAGACAGGGTAAAACAATCGATTAAATAAGTATAAAAGAAGGTAAGGGAGTAGGTCTATGAGTAGCTTTAACAGTCAGTTTTTGTATTCCATTACAATTATTCTATTAGGATACATACTAAAACGAACAAACCTCCTTCAGCAAAAAGACGGGGAAGCTTTAGCAAGAATTATTTTTAATATTACAATGCCTTGCTTGATTATTGTTACATTCAGCAGTATTAAAATTGATGGATCGCTTATTTTACTATTAGTTATTGGGATTGTCTATGGCTTGCTGTTAGCTGCAGTCGGAATTTTTGTTTTTCGAAAAGATGAGCGAAAGGTGAAAGGCATGCTGACGATGATGATTCCAGGGTTTAATATTGGAATGTTTGCCTATCCGTTAGTAGAAGGCATTTGGGGAAAAGAAGGGCTTAAATACTTTGGTATGTTTGATGTCGGAAATGCTTTTGTTATTTTTGTTTTATGCTACGTAATTGGCAGCTACTACTCAGGGGATGATATTGACATTGAATTTAAAAAGATTTTATACAAAGTATTAAAATCGATGCCGCTTCTGACCTATGTAATCATTTGTCTTCTTGCGATTATAGGCCTTCATTTACCAGCATATGTATTAGACGTCTCAGGTATTATCTCTAAAGCGAATATGCCGCTTTCTCTTTTGCTTTTAGGCGTATATTTAAATTTTTCGTTCCAAAAAAGCTACTTAAAAAAAATTATCATGTTTTTAAGCATTCGCTACGTGATCGGACTTGGCGTAGGAATTGCGCTGTTTTTCTTGCTTCCATTTGAAGATATGTTCCGGTATACAATTTTAGTTTGTTTCATTCTACCCGTAGCGGGATCCGTTTTACCTTACGCAGTAGAATTCAAATACGATCAGAAATTTGTCGGGACCGTTTCAAATATGACCATTTTGCTTAGCTTTTTGCTGCTGTGGGGAATGACAAATATTTTAATGTGAATAACAAAGGACGCTCGCACTTGTGAGCGTCCTTTTTGATGAAAAAAGGATATTCCCAAATAAACAGAGGTAAGCTAGGAGAAGAGAAAATCCATCATACATACAACCTGACGGGAGGAAAAAAAGTGGAGTCCTTAACTTTTGTTTTATTTGGCGCAACGGGTGATTTAGCAAAAAGAAAAATCTTTCCTGCTCTTTATAATTTATTTACAGACAAAAAGCTCCCTGATGCTATTTCTATTATTGGATCAGGGTACGAGCAGCTATCTCATGAGGATTTTAAAGAGCGTGTAAAGCAATCTATAAACGATTTTTCGAGACGGAAAATGGAAAGTAACGAGGAAGATTTTTTGTCGCTGTTTCATTACCAAGCAGTAGACGCAAGCAAAACAGAAGATTACAAACAGCTGCTAAATCTTGTGAATGAGCAAGAAACAACTCATAGAAGTAAAGGAAATCGTTTGTTTTATTTGTCCGTAGCACCAGAATACTTCGATGTAATTGCGCTGCATATAAAAAAAAGCGGCTTAGACCAAACGAGCGGCTGGAAGCGTCTTATGATTGAAAAGCCATTTGGACATGATCTTGCTTCAGCAAGAAAGCTTAATGAAAAGCTAAGCAGTACGTTTAAAGAAGAAGAAATTTATCGAATTGATCATTATTTAGGTAAACCGATGGTACAAAATTTAGAAGCGCTTGAATTTACGAACCCTGTACTGCAATCATTGTGGAATAACAAACACATTGCGAATGTCCAAATTACAGCAAGTGAAACAGTCGGTGTTGAAAATCGTGCAGGGTATTATGATCATACGGGAGCCATACGCGACATGATTCAAAATCATATGCTGCAGGTTCTCATGATGACAGCCATGCATCTTCCAAAACGAATTTGCTCAGAAAACATTTTAGAAGAAAAGCAAAAAGTAATGGAGTCACTGAGGAAAATTCCAGCACAAGAAGTAGCTCGCGATGTTGTACGAGGACAATACGGAAGCGGAGAAATTGATCACAAATCTGTTAAAGGATACAAAGAAGAGCCCGGCGTAGAAGCAAACTCTAAAAATGACACGTTTGTAGCCGCTCGCTTATGGATTGATAATCCATTTTGGAAAGGTGTTCCTTTTTATATTCGAACGGGTAAACGAATGAAAGAAAAATCAACTCGTATCGTCATTGAATTTAAAGATTCGTTAAAAGGTCTGTATGAAACTCCTTATGATAAAGTAGCGCCAAACTTATTTATTATTGAAATTAGCCCAAGCGAAAACGTCGCTTTGCAGCTTAATAGCAAAAATCCATTAAAAAATGGCGTTATTGAGCCGGTTCGTATTACGTTTTCAAGAGAAGAAGAAAGTGTGCCGGAGGCATATGAACGAATTATTTACGACGCATTAATCGGCGACTCCACATTTTTTGCCCATTGGAAAGAAGTAGAGCTATCTTGGCAGTGGGTACAGCCAGTATTAGATGCATTTGAAGCTGATATGCTGCCGCTTTATGAATATCCATCTGGTTCACAAGGCCCTGAAGAAGCACAAAAATTAGTTGCACAGGAAGGCTTTAAATGGTGGCTCGATGACGATGAACATGGGGAAGCACCTGGAGTGTTTTTGCCGATTTGAAAAAGACATCTCTTTGAGGGATGTCTTTTTCACGGTTTGTATATTCTGAATTTTCTTGAGATGATTATTTTCCCTGCGTATAATCAAAAGAGTATAATGCATGAAGTATTGTGTATAGATCTATATAAAAAGACGCAGGGGGACTTTTGATGAAAACGTTAAAAATAGCGAATATACCAGGAGATGGAGTAGGGAAAGAAGTTGTTCCAGAGGCAGTTAGAGTTCTTCATACGATTGCAGAGCTTCACGGGGGATTAAAATTTGAATTTACAGAATTTCCTTGGAGCTGTGATTATTATTTGAAGTACGGACAAATGATGCCGGAAGATGGGCTACAGCAGCTTCAAGACTTTGACGGAATTTTTTTAGGAGCCGTAGGAAATTTAAATCTTGTGCCAGACCACGTGTCGTTATGGGGTCTGCTTATTAAGATTCGTCGAGAATTTCAGCAGGTAATTAATATTCGTCCGGCCAAGAGGCTAAAAGGCATCGCATCTCCACTAACGAACCCAAAAGACTTTGATTTAATTGTTGTTCGTGAAAATAGTGAAGGGGAATACAGTGAAGTAGGAGGCCGGATATATCAAGGAGAAGATCAAATTTCGATTCAAAATGCGGTTTTTTCTCGAAAAGGAACAGAACGAGCGATGCGCTATGCTTTTGAATTAGCTTCTAAAAGAAAAGGCAAAGTTACAAGCGCCACGAAGTCAAACGGAATTGTTCATTCCATGCCGTTTTGGGACGAAGTGTTTCAAGATGTTGCAAAGAGTTATCCTCATATTGAAACAGATTCCCAGCACATCGATGCGCTGGCGGCTTTCTTCGTAACAAATCCAAGTCGTTTTGATGTCATTGTGGCAAGCAATTTATTTGGAGATATTTTAACAGATATTGGAGCTGCTATTATGGGGAGTATTGGCGTTGCTCCTGCTGCAAATATTAATGTGAACGGAAAATATCCTTCGATGTTTGAACCGGTGCACGGGTCTGCTCCTGATATTGTCGGAAAAGGAATTGCAAATCCAATCGGACAGATTTGGACGGCTAAAATGATGTTGGATCATTTCGGTGAACAAGAATTAGGCAGTCATTTGTTAGAGGTTATTGAGCAAGTGACGGAATCGGGTATCATTACACCAGATGTTGGAGGCAGCGCAACTACTGGTGAAGTAACGGATCAAATTATTTCTCATTTAAAAAAGTGACGCTTCTAAAAGAGGCTGGGATAAAAGTAATGTAGTTGAAGGGAAATCCGAACGATTAATCGTTCGGATTTTTTCATTGTGATGGTGAATGTAGGTTTCATTTATCGATTTGTTTCTATAGAAAAATGAAATCGATAAATACATGTTGACACTTACATATATGAACCCTATAATAGTTTGAGTTGAGATAATTCGTATACATATTATTTATGGACTATGCTTTAGTTTGTTTTAATAAATAGGTACGAATGAAAAGATAAAAGGAGGAAAATCATGCAGAAATCGAAATTATGGACAAAAGATTTTTTAGCGGTCTCACTGACTAGCTTTTTTGTTTTTGTCATTTTTTATATGTTAACTGTCACATTGCCGCTGTTTGCAACGGATGAACTTCATGCAAGTAAGCAAAGCTTAGGGTTAATTGTGACAATTTTTTTAGTCTCCGGCATTGTGTTCAGACCGCTAGCCGGTAAGTGGATGACAACATTAGGACAAAAGAAAGTCCTATTAATAGGTGTCTTCATCTTTTTAATTGGTTCTATTTTATATATGAATATCCACTCATTATCAGCGCTGCTGCTGCTGCGTGTGCTTCATGGTATTGGTTTTGGAATGAGCACAACTGCTACAGGAGCAATTGTTGCAAATGTGATCCCAGAGCGTAGAAAAGGAGAAGGGATGGGATACTATGCGACGTTCATGAATTTAGCGATGGTAGTGGGTCCGTTTGTAGGCTTAACGTTAACAAATACTTTGGGTCATACAGCGGTCTTTACCGTTGCGATTGTATCTTCTGTTTTAGCAGCATTATGCAGTTTAGTACTTCGTGTACCTGAGGTGGAGCCAGCTTCTTCTGCAACAAATAAAATACAGCCAGCTAAAGGTCTTGCGGCGTTTTTTGAATACCGTTCGCTGCCTATTTCTGTTGCTGGCCTTGTGGTAGCTTTTTCATATGCAAGTGTTATTTCGTTTGTGTCTATGTATGCAAAAGAAATGGGCTTTACGCAAGCTTCAAGCTTTTTCTTTGTTGTATACGCGGTGTGCTTATTAGCTTCTAGACCTTTTACTGGAAAATGGTTTGATCAATACGGAGAAAACAGCGTGGTATATCCGTCCATTTTATCTCTAGCTATCGGTATCTTTTTGCTTAGCCAAGCGACAACAAGCTGGGTGTTTTTATTAGCTGGAGCATTGATTGGATTAGGATTTGGAACGATTACATCAAGTTTTCAATCCATTGCTGTAAAAAAAGCTTCTCCTCATCGCCGAGGTGTCGCCACGGCTACGTTTTTTGTGTTTTTTGACTCTGGAATGGGGTTAGGGTCCTTTTTATTAGGTATTTTATCTACAGCAGCCGGATATAAAGGCATGTATGTATTCTGTTCCATTGTTGCTCTTTTAGCTATAGCAGTATACCTTGTATTGCACGGCCGAAAAAGCCAGAAACAGCGTATTATTTCTCAAAATGAATCATTAGGAAAATAACATAAATAAAAAAAGGCGTGCTCAAGGGGAGCATGCCTTTTTTATTTATGGAGCTCTAAAGAAAACGGCTGTGAGCACATCGATATTGAAGCCTTCCTGATTTCTTTAGAGATTTCTTTTATTCCACTTCTTCTTTTGTAATCCACTCACTGGACCATGTCTGAATTTCCTGAATTACCGGCGCCAGTGCTAATCCTTTGTCGGATAGCGAATACTCGATTCGAACAGGAGTTTCCGGAATAACCGTACGAATGACGATTCCTTCATACTCTAATTCTTTTAAGCGCTCGGATAAGAGCCTTCCGCTTACTGGAAGTGCTTCTTGCATTTGAGAAAACCGCTGTGAGCCGGAAAGTAGCTGAAAAATGATCAAACTCGTCCAACGTTTCGTTAGAATAGTAACAGCCTTTTCAAAACGCGGGCAGAGTGCTAAACCGTCCATGTTATTACCTCCATTCTCTTCCTATATTATAAAACAAAGTCAGCATTTTATCTAGTGTTGTGTAATTTAATTACTTAAAGAACATAAATTACTTTACGTTTTTATGTTTTAATTATATAATTTATATAATTAAAGAAGTTAATTACTAAAAGTAACAAAGAGAACATAAAAGCTTTACAAGATAAATGTATCGTCATATAATACTTTAAGCAAGTAAAGTTACTTACTTTTAGTAAGCTAATACATCAATTAAAAAAGATAAATGTAGTGAAGTGCTAGAAAAAATATTTGTTCATGTGAGAGATTGAGCACAATGTGAAAAGAGTAGATAAGTGAAAGACACATAAGAGGAGGAAATGACTGTGATTAACGAAAAAGTTGTTTCAATTTTAAAAGATAAGATTAATGTAGTAAAAAATGATGATCATTTTATTTATATAGTAGGACCTATCACGCTTCCGGTGAATCTAGATGGAGAGACACAAGTATTTAGTTGGTATTCATGGTTGCGTTCTGATAATGTAAAAGAAGGATCTTTAAGTACGGAAGAGCTTATTGAAAAAATGCAAGGAGCTAATTTAGCTGACATGCAGCAATCGAGTGTTCTTGTGTACGGAGATTTTCAAGAATCGCATGAGGCACTCATTCGTATGCACAGTATCTGCCATACGGGAGACATATTCGGAAGCAAACGCTGCGACTGTGGTTTTCAATTAAAACAATCGATGAAAATGATTGTCGAAAATGGAAGCGGAGCGCTATTTTATTTAGCAAATCATGAAGGACGCGGCATTGGCCTATTCAGCAAAGCAATGGCATACGTTCTTCAAGAAAACGGATTTGATACGGTAGAGGCGAATGAAGGGTTAGGATTTGAAGATGATACTCGCAGCTATAGCGAGGCCATCAGTGTGTTAAAAGTGCTGCGTCAAAAACCTGTTACGCTGATTACGAATAATCCGAAAAAGCTAATCGCACTTGAGAAAAACGGTGCACTTTTATCAGGGCGCGTTCCACTTTGGGGAGATGTATCTCAGTTTAATGAAAAGTATCTAGACACCAAAGTTAAACGTTCAGGACACTTAAAAGAGGAGGTTCTTCTTTGATCAATCACGAATTTTATATGAATATAGCTTTACAAAACGCAAAAGCAACAAAAGGACAAACAGATCCAAATCCGCTTGTAGGATCTGTCATTGTAAACGATAATCGAATCGTTGGAATCGGTACGCATTTAAAAGCGGGAGAGCCTCACGCTGAAATTCATGCGCTGCGAATGGCTGGCGAACAAGCACAAGGAGCGACTGCTTATGTAACGCTAGAGCCTTGTTCACACCACGGACGTACAGGTCCTTGTGCTGAAGCGCTGGTTGAAGCCGGTGTAAAAAAAGTGGTCATAGCAACTTTAGACCCCAACCCTTTAGTAGCAGGTAATGGAGTTGAAATTTTAGAAAAAGCAGGCATTGAGGTCATAACAGGTGTATGTGAAGAAGAGTCACGTCAAATGAACGAAGTCTTCAATAAGTATATTGTAACGAAGAAGCCGTTTGTTTCGTTAAAGTCAGCGATTACGTTAGACGGTAAAATAGCTACTGCTTTTTCTCACAGCAAGTGGATTACGTCTGAGGCAGCTCGTTTGGATGTACATCAGCTTCGTCATGAAACGGCGGGTATCTTAGTAGGGGTGAACACGGTCATTAAGGACAACCCCGAGCTGACAACTCGCATCGAAGGCGGCCGAAGCCCGATTCGTATTGTGATGGATTCGAAGTTGCGTATGCCCCTTGATTCCAAGCTAGCAACGGATTCTTTAGCCCCAACATGGGTATTTACAAGTCAGGGCTATTCAAAAGAAAAAAAAGAACAGCTTGAGAAACAAGGCGTCGAAGTATTTGTCACAAGCGGTGAGGACAAAGTAAATCTTGAAGATATGCTTTCTATACTAGGTGAGAAATTTGTGTCGTCTCTTTTAATTGAAGGAGGCGGCGAAGTGAATGCCGCATTTCTAGAAAATCGTTTAATTGATAAATTGGTGCTGTATATGGCTCCAAAGCTTTCAGGAGGAAAAGAAGCTCCTACTTTTCTAGAAGGAAAAGGCGTAGAAAAGATGTGGGATGCAGTGGACGTGGAGCGTCTTTCTGTTACTTCAATTGGTAAAGACTTTAAATTTGTTGGATATCCTGTTTATAAATGAAAATGTAAATGAGGCTGGAACAAAAATATGTTAGTTGAAGGAAAATCCGAACGATTTATCGTTCGGATTTTTTAGAGAAGAAAAATAATACACTATTTTACTCTTATAGATTAATTTGCTATTATAGGGAATGGTCAATTTCGAAACAGTGTATAAATTTTTAACGTGTTTACAGTTGACTATCTAAATAAAAGCACTATATGTTTATAGAGAGAATATATTATGTGAAAGTAAGGGTGAGAAAAGAGATGAGAGAGTATAGAATTGGGAGTGTTATGAGAGACCTTCGCAAAATGGCAGGGTTGACACAACAAGAATTATCAAGAGACATTTGTACACAAGCGCAAATCAGCAAAATTGAAAATGGTGAAGAATATCCATCAAGCATTACCCTCTATAAAATTTCTAAGCGCCTTGGCGTAGATGTTAACTACTTTTTTGATAGTGTAGAATCACCTCGACTTGATTACGTAGATGCGGTTCAATCGTTAATTCGTCAATATATTCGTCAGAGAGATTATGATGCTATTCATAATATCATTGTAAAAGAAAAAGA
This sequence comes from Priestia sp. USM5, assembly GCF_058323215.1. Classification (NCBI taxonomy): domain Bacteria; kingdom Bacillati; phylum Bacillota; class Bacilli; order Caryophanales; family Bacillaceae; genus Priestia; species Priestia sp. USM5. The sequence goes on along the minus strand of NZ_JBSGKN010000001.1, from coordinate 2,722,263 downwards.
AAGTCCCCTGTTTCAAAATCCGCTGAACAAGCAGTTTTTAATGTGGCACGAAGGTATTTGCGTGTATTACATTCATCACAACAAAGAAGATGCGCTGTCTAAAATGTACCAAGCGATCGAGCTTACTAAGCAATCAGCAACGTTTTATAAAGAAAGAGAAATTGAAATTTTAAATAGCATTGGGATTATTCTTTATGAAGAGAAAGAGTATGAACAGGCTCTAGATACATATCAAACAGCACTCAAAAGCTTAAATGAGCTGCCCCAAACAAAAGACGAAAATATAAAAATTAGAATTTTAAATGCACTTGCCAAAACGCTTGGAGATATGAGTAACTATGATGAATCATTGATATATAGCAACCGAGGAATCGATTTGTGCATTAGTAATGAATCAATGTATTTATTTGGAGAACTTCATTACCAAGCAGGAGAGAGCTTAATCAAATTAGGTAAAATTGAACAAGGTAAAGAATATATGGAAAAGTCTATGACCATTTTCACCTTGCAGCGAAACGAGCGATTCGTCAAGCTAGTAGAAAAAGAACTTGAAGCTCTATTTGTTTAAAATATTCCTATCATTATAATTTTTGAGAAATTTCTATCAAAATGGAGGAAATCCATGGTTTTAAGGTGATAAATGCTGATAGAAAGGAATTCATCTACTTTTATCCTGTGATACACTAGAGTCAAATCAAAGAAAGAGGAGGAAATAATTATGAAAAAAGTATTAGTCGGTATGGCATTAGCGTTTACATTAGTAGCAGGTGTTGCTTCAGTTGGAACAAGCGTAGCAACAGGAGATTTTTCAACATTAGGTCTTCCAAGCCAACATTAATAAAAAAAGCCGTGCTAAAAAGCACGGCTTTTTTTATTGTGTTTTACTAGACTGATCTTTGTTGCGTTTGTTTCCCTTTGAATTATCCCCGCTTGAAATTTCTTCACCCATTTCAACAAGGTGGTGCTGCGTTTTTGGATTACTTTGATTAGCGCTTCCTTTGTTATTCTTTTTTGTCATATCCATTCTCCTTTAAAACGATGGCAATGCATCGAGATTATTTGTTTTGTCATGGTCAGGAATGCTGCGAATATACGTACCGCCGTCTTTCCCTACAAAGGTACTCACATGCTCAACGTCCCCAGCTTCTACTTTCTTTAACGCTTCTTCATAGGTTAAAACGTCTCCTGAAGCCGTTTGGAATTCTAAGAGGTCACCGTCTGCATTTTTACGTACTGCAACGAAACGTTCTTTCATACAAATAAACACCTTCCTTTACATCTATATGGTTGCTGAAATAGTCGTTTTTATTCATTATAAAAAGTGATAAGGTAAAGAAAAGAGTGCAAAGGGGATAAAAAATGACAACATTTAATTGGCATGATCAAGCTCAAGACGAGTGGAACCAAAAAGTATCATTTTGGAATAGCCGAAGTGAAGAAATGTGGAAAAACGGAAGTCGGAAAACAGTGATTCCATTTGTTCAAAAACATCTTAAATCAGGGGGTATAGTGGCAGACGTGGGCTGCGGTGATGGGTTTGGGACATCTCTTCTAGCTGCTTCTGGATACAAAACAATCGGTCTTGATTTATCGGAAGAAATGATTCAAAAAGCATCGCAGCTGCATAAAAGTGAAAATTTGTCGTTCGCTCAAGCTGATATTATGAAGCTCCCGCTGTCTTCTGAATCAGTAGAAGGGGTTATGGTAATCAATGCGTTAGAATGGACTGAGCATCCTCGATTAGCTTTGAAGGAATTGTACCGAGTTGTAAAACCAGGAGGATATGCATGCGTAGGTATTCTTGGGCCAACTGCTCAGCCTCGTACCAACAGTTATCAAAGGCTATATGGGGAAGACGTTATTTGCAATACGATGATGCCGTGGGAGTTTGAACAGCTTGCAAAAGAAAATGGTTGGGAAGTAATCGATGGCGAAGGTGTATATAAGCGAAATGTTACTGATAAGCTGATTGGACAGCTCCCAAATGAATTAAAGCAAGCCTTAACGTTTCTATGGCTATTTATGCTCAAGAAACAATAAAAACAGCACGCGTCTCCTTATATGTAGCTGTACAAAGGGTACACTACAAACTGGAGGTGAGTGACATGAGTAAAATTAAAAAAGACCGCTCAAAATCAGAGCTAGGTTCACCAAATGTAGAAGGACAAGGGACGACCACTTCTGAACAAGGTGTTCAAAGCAGTTCAGCTAACAAAAAGCAGAAGCGTTCATAACAAAAATAAAACGAACTTGCAGGGAGAACAACGAGCTCACTGCAAGTTCGTTTTATTTACGGTGTCATCTTTATAAGTAAGAAGGTATTGTCTGCAAGATTGCAGATAGCTTATAATAAAATCTGAGCCAATAATTGTAATTTTCTACAAGCTTGGTTTCCATTCGATGTAAAGCGGAGGTGTAATAAATGGTGAATAAAAGATATTTACCGGATACTGCAGCGTCTCATGCAAAGCCTGATATTAGAGAGGCGATACTTTGCATGGGGTGGACGGTTTAGTAATAGACATCGCCTAACCGAGCATATCTCATTTCTAATATATACGGCTTTGCCCCTTATTGTATAAGCAAAATCACATAAGGAGCTGGCAGAAATGACGTATGTAAAAGCAACAAATATTTTACCTGAAGAGCTGATTAGTGAAATTCAAAAATATATTCAAGGAGAAACCATTTATATTCCAAAGCCGCAGAAGGCAAGGAAGAAATGGGGCACTTGCTCTGGTGGAAGAAAGTTGATTGACGAGCGAAACGAACAGATTAAGACGTTGTTCAAAAAAGGAGCTTCAATCGAGGAGCTAGCCCGTGAATATTTCTTATCAACCGAAACCATCAAAAAAATTGTATATAAAAAGCAACGGTAAAAATCAAGCGCGGGCGACTGAATGCCCGCGCTTTTTTAGGTATAGTTTATTTCTGATTTATTTTTTACATTTCGTAAAAGGAATCCATACGGTAAAGTAAAAAGTAGCTGATTACCTGAAGAAGGAGTGAAGATCGTGGAAGCGTTTATAAGAAATGATCAATATAACTTTATCAAAAGCCAAACGCAAATTCTTATCAATGGATATGGAACAGTGAACAATTCCGATGTGCTGCAGGCTTTAAAAGCTCTTGCAAAAGAAAAAGTATTAAACGCGTTTGAAGTTCTTACTGAGGAACAGGAAGAGTTATTGCTACCGGTTGCTGAAGTTAAAAATAAAGAACAAGCAGAGGTGTTTTTAGAAACGATAAAGCCTTACGTGATTCCATTTAAATCGTTTACAGAAGCTGGCGTGAAAAAATTGTTTCCGAAAGTGAAAAAGTTAAAGATTCCTTCAGTTGATACCATTGATCTAGGGAGCATTTCATATGTTAGCTGGGTCGATAAAGGCTCAAACAAAAAGTTTATCGTAGCGCAGGATCCGTATACCGAGAAGCTAAAAGGTATTCAAGGAACATTTAAGCCTATCAACCAGAAGGGAATATGCACACTTTGCCACAGCTACGAGGAAGTCGGTATGTTCACTGCTGAAATCAAAGGAACTGTTCAAGGAACATTTACCCAACGAGGAAATTATATTTGTCAAGATAGCCAAGCGTGTAATCAAAACTTGCTTACCTTAGATCGGCTTCATGATTTTATGTTGAGGCTCAGTAAATAGCATGCGGCTAATAAGAAAAATACAAAAAAAGAAGGTTCAGTCTCTATACTTTTGGTGAGACTGAGCCTTCTTTGTCTATCTGTTTTTCTCGATTGGATTGTCACGATAGCTAATCCAATCGCTCCAGCTGCCGGCATATAATTTTACATTTGGAAAACCGGCTGATTTTAAAGCCAAAACGTTAGGGCAAGCAGATACACCCGATCCGCAGTATACAATGATTTCAGCGTGAGAATCAATAGCTGAAAACATCTCCTTCCACTCTTTATCTGTTTTCCATAAACCTTCTGAAGTTAACACATCTTGCCAAAAAGAATGAATGGCGCCTGGAATATGTCCTGCTACAAAATCAATGGGTTCTTCTAAGCCGAGATATCTCTTTTTTTCACGAGAGTCGACAAGAACAACATTAGGATTATGAAGATTCTCTTTTACGTATTCAACTCCTGCAACTCCCCAATCTTGTTGAACGAAAGGTACAAAAGTTTGAGGAGAAGATGCTGGAACGCTCTTAGTTGTTTCATATCCCGATTGTTTCCAGTTATTAAAACCTCCATTTAAAATTTGTACGTATTCAATTCCTATATATCGCAGTAGCCACCATGCTCTTGAAGCCATCATTCCGTTTTGTTCATCATAAACGACGACTCTGGAATCAGCATTAATTCCTAAGTTGCCGAGCTTCTGAGCGAGCTTTTGAACATCGGGCAGCGGGTGTCTGCCTCCGTGAGAAGTAGCCACAGAGGACAAATCTTTTTCTAAATCCAAATAATGAGCATCCGGGAGGTGCTCATTTTGATAAGCATCTGCTCCTGCCTCAGGCTTTCCAAGGGTAAATCGGCAGTCAAGCAACACAATGGAGTGTTGGGGTTGCTGTAATGCAGTATGTAAGTCAGCCGGTGAAATAATAGTGTTCATAACATTCACATCCTTTTACCAAAATTCTAGTTGAAATAAATAAAAATGAAAAGCTTTAAATATAAATTACGGCAAAGGTATGCTGCTTTCCTTCAATTATTCCCCATAGAATAATTGACCATTTTAGCGCTTATCTGATGCAGAGTGAAATGTTCCTGTGCTACAGTTATAGTAAGAGTTACATAGTATAAGTTAAATACTCAGCGCAATGTCATACTTACTATTGATGAGAAGGAGAGAGAAAGATGCAAACAAATGAAAAGAAAGAATTTAAACTGATTGCACTAGATATGGATGGAACCCTGCTGAACGATCAGCAAGAAATTTCTGAAGAAAATCGTGCGGCCATTGCTAAAGCTCAAGAACAAGGTGTTCATGTGGTATTAAGCACGGGGCGATCTCTTTTAACATGCCGTGAATACGCGCAGTCTCTTCAGCTGTCTTCTTACCTTATTACAGTAAACGGAAGTGAAATTTGGGATGAATCTGGACAGCTTGTAGAACGAAAGTTAATTGATGCTTCACACATTGAGAAAATGTGGAATCTAACGCAAGAGCATAAGCTTAACTTCTGGGCTGTGACGACGGATAAAGTATGGAGAGATGAATTTCCAGAAGATATTGCTTCACAGGAATGGCTGAAGTTTGGCTACGATATTCCAGATGATGCTTTACGAGAAGAAGTGCTGAAACAAATAGCAGGCATTTCAGATTTTGAAATCAGCAATTCTAGTTTAACGAATCTAGAAATTAATGCACTTGGTATTAACAAAGCAAAAGGGATCATGACTGTATGTGAACGTTTGGGCATTTCAATGGATGAAGTCATTGCAATGGGAGACAGCTTAAATGATATGGCTATGATTGAAGCGGCAGGTTGTGGAATCGCCATGGGAAATGCTCAGGAAGCTGTAAAAGAAGCAGCGGACTGGGTGACAGATACAAATGTCAATAACGGAGTAGCGAAGGCTATCAGCCACTGGGTACTGAAATAACAGCAGCTCTACACAGCAGGCGTCACTGTTGCACCACTTAACTACTTTCCGCATAAACTGATACTGGATGCCTCCCTTAGAGTTCGTCTTATACGTATATATAAGGAGAAGCCATCTAGTTAAGGAGTGGGGAGTATGAGCGATTTATCATTAGACAAGCTGTTAAAAAAAGCAGAAAATAAGCTGCAGAATGTACATGAAATAGTGCAAGAAAAAGCGTACGAACTCATTAGGCAAGCATATAAAGAAAGTATATTTATTGTGATCACTGAAGGATTTAGATCGATAGAGCAGCAGCGCAAACTATATTCACAAGGCCGAACAACACCAGGAAGTATCGTGACTAATGCCAAAGGCGGCTATTCTTATCATAATTATGGACTAGCTATTGATATTGCGCTGCTTGATAACAACGGAGAAGTTGACTGGACCATTGATCGAAGATGGAACAAAGCGGGAGAGGTAGGAAAAAGGATCGGGTTGGAATGGGGAGGAGATTGGAAAAGCTTAAAAGATTATCCTCATTTTCAATATACATTCGGTTTATCTTTGTCGGAGCTTCGAAGTGGAAAAAAACCTGAGAAACAGACGGAAAAGGTTTCAAGAGTGCTAATTGAATACGGAGATCGAGGAAATCAAGTACAGTTAATTCAACGTATGCTTATTCACTTAGGCTATTCTCTTTTTGGAGGAGCAGACGGTATATTCGGGTCTTCCACTCTCAAAGCGGTAAAAGCTTTTCAACAAGCACTTTATTTGCAGGTAGATGGAATAGTTGGACCGAAGACACTCGAAAAACTCTATGGAAATTTTAATAAAACTATGTTCTAAATAACCATAAAAATATGAGAACGAGAAAAGGAAGAAAAGAGATGGATGGAAATCGTCTCCTTTCTTCCTTTTCTGTAGTTATGGTAGAAAAACTGAAATTTATAAAGAAATAAAAAGGATTTTCTAAGCGTAAGAAACGTTCACGTGATCTAACTGGATAACATTGCTCAACAACACGATATCTTTATATATTTCACTTTTTACAGAGGCGTTTGAACAGTTTTGATAGTCTTTCAACAAGCGGCCAAGTTCTTTAATAAATAACAACGTCTCTTGTTCATTAATCATAGTCAAAACTCCTTGTTTAGAAATGAATCCAGGTCATTATATAGGAATTCTATCATATCTATACGCACCTGTTGACAAAAAAAGTTCGTCAATTTTTTTGTGAGAAGAAGAAATTTAGGGATATGTGGAATGCGTTCGACTCTCTCATTTTATACATATGCAGCTTGTCTAAAAATATGAGAGTAGTTATAGTAATATTTACTCCTAATTATGCAACTTAAAACCTATTTTAGAGGTTATCCGTATATTCCCTCTATTGTAGAGTGATGGAACAAAAAAAGAATGCCTCCTTTTGTATCTTTAGTATGATAACGTTTTGAAGGAATAAGGCATATTTTTGAGTTTTAAGATGGATTTGTATTAGATCTTTTGACACGCTCTTTTTGTAGGGGGAGGCATATTTACTTTCTATTAAAGAAAATTGTAAAGCTCCAACGAGTTTCTAAATCAGAAACTCGTTGGAGCTTAATTTTTTGGATAAGGGATGTGCAAAAGTTCTGGGACGGTCACAAAATGATATCCTTCTTGTTTAAGTCTAGGAATGATGGTGTCCAGCGACTTTGGGGTGTTGGAAAGATCCATGGTCCAATGGCCGCCGTCGTGCATCAAAACAATTGTTCCAGCGTGCATGTTCTTAAATACATTCTTGGTGATTTCCGCTTCTGGGATTTGCTTCCAGTCTAATGAATCAGAAGACCAGTTAATCGCATAGACATTTTCATTTGGCAGCTCGCTGATCATTTCTTGCGTTAAATTTCCATAGGGAGGACGAAACAGCTGTGTTTCAAACCCGGTAATGTTTTTAATAATAGCCTGAGTTTTGGCAATTTCCCAGTGAAACTTTTCAGTCGATTCTTTTAGTAAGTTGGGGTGCCAATAGGTATGAATCCCAACAGCATGACCTTCAGCTACCATTCTCTTCACCAGCTCAGGATGTTCGTGAGCTTTTGCCCCAATAAGAAAAAAGGTTGCTTTAATACCATGCTTTTTCAATTGATCCAATACATGTGGAGTAAAGCGCGGATCCGGTCCATCATCAAATGTTAGGGCGGTTTGCTTTAGGTGGTTATTACCTTGATAAAGCAAACGGTCACGCACAGCTATATTTTTTACTTGTTCCGCTTTACATAGTGCAGGAAGGGCTCCATTAAATAAGAAGCACAGTGTGAGAAGCAGTATACTAATTCTTCGTATCATGTACATGCACGCTCCTTTCTAGGACAAAGTATAACGTTATGATACCCGATTAAAAAATTTGTATGAAGCTGAATTGCCCTTTTGTTCCAAAACGTATGATATGCATGAAACAGCGCACTATAATAAACAGTTACTATTAGGTCAAGAAAGGAAAAAACAGATGAAAAAAATACTGATCGCTGTAGCATTAATCTTTTCGCTAAGTTTATCTCCTTTAGCTGAATATATTTCCTATCACGATGACTATAACGCAAGTGCAAGGTCGTATCGTTCGGGAAAGCGTTCGTTTAATAGACAGCCAAGCGTTAGACAAAATGAGCCGAGATCTAATTTTTCAAACCGCAGAAATGGAACGGTAAATCGAGGTGTTACTCGTTCAAACCGGGGGGGATTCGCCCGTGGACTTCTGTATGGAGGGCTAGCAGGACTTTTATTTGGAGGTTTGCTTGGTCATATGGGGGCACTGGGCGGGATTTTTGGGTTATTAATTAACATTTTGGCTATTGTGCTTGTCATTAATTTAATTCTGCGCTTTTTTCGCTCTTCTCGCCGCGACAACAATTGGAGATAGGCGGTAATTGCTGTCATAAACTGATAAGAAAGCTCCATATAAATAAGAAAACGCTTTCTATAGTTAATCGAAAGGATGAAACGTATGTCAGCAAACAGACAGCGCAGCAAGTACTTGGCGTTTTGCACAGAATGCGGTCTCCCAAACAGGTTAACATTGTTTCTTTTAAGACAGTACGTTGCGACAGACGAATATAGCGGATTTTATTGTGGGAATTGCGGAATTCGAAACGAATTTCCAGATTCGGTCATTGAATATATTAAAGAACTTTAAAGAGGCTGAGACAAACGTATATTAGTTGAAGAATCCGAGCGGTGAATCGTTCGGATTTTTTCATGGATAGGCTGAACGTAGACCTTATGTATGTAGCTGATTCTAGCGGTTGGTTGAAGGACAAGGTGTAGAAAAGCTAAATAGATAAGAACTCGCCGAAGGAGCGCAAACGGCGAGGAAGCTCATCATCATCCCATAAAAAGTGAGGTATTACACGGAAATCAACAGCTGTATCATAGGCGATTCATACTCAATTATTTATCCCATTCGTTCTGGGATTGGATTGATTTCGTTATGTCTCAATCTCTTTGTTTATTTGATAAAACTATGTTCTAAATGCGAATTAAAAAGAAAACATGGCTGCTTACAAAAAAGAAGCAAGGCCTAAATACTTTTCTTTATCAAAGATAATCGAGAAATGTCCCATTTTAAGCTTGGTGATTAAAGGTAATGCAAAGAGTTTATGAGAAGAATATATAAAGTTAGTGACGGTAGACTTAACTAACATTTTTAATTGCAGAAAATCAATTGAACCATACTTTAAACGGACGCATATACTACATTAAAATTTTAGAAAGCGGAGGAATGGACTAATGCCTGTTTCCGTCATTTTCAACCAAATAAACGTGGTAAGTATGGTGTCCAATTCAGTAATTGCTTCAGGTCAAAATAGCCAGCCAGATTGGAATTCCCAAGGTAAATTTAACTTAGGAAACGGTTTTGCTATAAATTCAGCTATATTGGGCAGCACGAATATCATTAATGATCAGGATGTTTGTGATACGCCAATTACTCAGCCTGAAAATATTAATCCTCAGCCAGTTTCTCAGTTCTAGGAAAAAGAAGATGAAAGAAGTTGAGAAAAGTTGATTATAAAATTTACTAATCTTAATGTTACGTATATTTCTAATAACTCTGGTATTTTCACAGGAGAAAATACTCAATCAGATTGGGAAGTGAATTGGAAAAGTAATACGGGGTTTGGTGAAATAGTTGGCTATAATAACTTTGCCTCTCAAATGGTAAATGTTATTAACGATAATGACGTCGTTGATTCCAATTTTTCTGAACACATAGATTTCAACAATGCTCCTGTTACACAAAGTTAAAGAAGTAAAAGTAATTAGGCATTCTATCAATCGGTTATTTTGGCAGAGTGGGGAGGATATATGAGTAACAGGCTTAAACCATCTTTTATACAGATGGTTTTTTTGCTAGCTTATTTTAGAGGAATAACACTCAAGAGTAATGAGAGGAATACTTTTATAGTAAATGGAGTAAATATCATAGAAAAGGCGTAAAAGCTTAAATGATTAAAGAGACGAAGCAGATAAGAATTTAAACATAAGATCATGTATTTGAGTTTTATATGGTATTAACTGAAATAAATTGCTGTCTGTGAGGTGTTTTTATGGCCAATATTCATTATCATTCCATCAAAGTAAATAAAATTCAAAACAGTTCAGGCCTATTTTATGGCGTTAATATTCAATATAAATGGAGTCATAAAAGTCAAATTTCTGACGGTTTTGGAAAAATAGTTGGTCATTCTAATAAAATTTTAAATAATACCACCGTGGCGAAAACCCCTAAAAAAAATGATGAGTAAAATCGTAGAGTTAAGCTTCTTTTGCGGCCTGCTTAAAAGAGTCATTTACATCATCTTCACCAAGAACAAGATGTGTATTGTAGGATAGTTGATTATCATCTCCCGAAATTGTGCCAAAACCTGAATTGCTGCTGCTGATTGTAGTTTCCCAATTTTTTTGCATATTTTTTCCTATAAATACTCCTGCGTTGTTTTTAACCGTATTTACGGTGAGGTCATCAAAAATGATTTGCGGAGAACGGAGATCTATTTTCATAATTCCTCCCGATACATATGAGACATTAATTAAAGTTATCTAATACACTACTATATGTTGTAAATGGGCTAAAAGTGTTAAAACAAATGAGGGGTCAAACTCTATGGATGAAAAGGTGTTGAATATACTCAAAAACATTGAAAAAAGGCTCGCAAGCTTAGAAAAACACGTAAATGAACTTTCAAAAGAAAAGGTCCAATCTTTTCATTTAGATATAAAGAACGTTGAAACACTGAACTTGGACGAACTGTCTTATTATTTAGAACATATTGATGTAAAGGAACTTAGTGGAACTTTGAATATTGGTAATACTTTTCCTGCGCAAACGAATCAATATCAAGCGCCGAGAAAGAAAGGTAAAAAAATAACAAATGACTCTGATGTTAATCGGAAATCGGGTAGTCAGAATAATAAAGCAAAAAATAAAGAAAAGGGTCCTTCTGAAATATCAGTTAAAATTAATGAAAGAAGTGTCCCTTACAAACTAATCCATACAGAAAAAATGAGGGAGTCTAATCAGGCTCTAGAATCAATCTTTAGCATAGGTGACATTCATATTGGTACAATCGAAGATGCTTCAGCTGTAAACTTTGGTAATAACTTTCCGACAAATTTTAGAAGTCATAAAAAAGTGAGTCAGGGATTTGGCAATATTTTGGGCAATCAAAATGATATACATGACATCTTATCCTCTTTAGAGGAAAAAGATGCTTCAGAAGTATACAATGAAAACCAAGGTGAAAAGCCGCCTGAATGGCTGGACACAATGATAGAAGAACAAAAGAAGGAAATGGATGAAACAAAGCTAGACGAGGATGAAGAAGGATGAGGAAGAGAGTAAAAACTTTGGATTCTCAAATCATTGTTGTCGAAGCTGGATTTCTGAAAAAAAAGCTTTAATTAGGAAATAAAATAGAAAACCTGCGCTCTAAACGAGCGGCAGGTTTTCTATTTTATTTCTAGGCCGCTGCAGTTTCAACATGAAAAAGAGCATGCGTAATTTAATTGAACACTGGGATAGATCGGTTCTTTCATTCCCATAGATATGGAGTCTCTTGGTAAACATAATAGTTTAACCAATTCATAAACAGCAGGTTGGCATGAGAACGCCATGTTTTTAAAGGGTTTTTGTCAGGATCATTGTTTGGGAAATAGTGCTCCGGAAGCTTTGGTTCTAGTCCTTTTTCTGTATCTCGAAGAAATTCTTCTTGCAGTGTTTGAACGTCGTACTCTGGGTGGCCTGTCACGAAAACAAACTTTTCGTCTTTAGACATCGCCATATAAACACCAGCTTCTTCAGAGTAGGAAAGAAGCTCAAGGTCAGGATGATTTTTCACTTCATTCATGTCTACATCAGTGTGACGGGAATGAGGAGAATAAAAGACATCATCAAATCCTCGCAGCAGCTTAATGGGCTCTTCACTCGATACAACATGTGTAAATACACCCGTGCATTTATCAGAAAGAGGTCGCTTGTCAATCCCAAAGTGATGATAAAGTCCGGCTTGAGCTCCCCAACAGATATGAAGGGTAGAAGTCACATTTGTTTTACACCAATCCATAATTTCTTGAAGTTCTTTCCAGTAGTTTACTTCTTCAAATGGTATATGTTCTACAGGTGCTCCTGTAATAATCATTCCGTCATATTTTCGTTCTTTAATTTGTTCAAACGTTTTATAAAACTGATCTAGGTGATTTTTACTCGTTGTTTTTGCTTTATGGCTTGCCGTGTAAAGAAGTGTAATATGCACTTGCAGCGGTGAATTCCCGAGTAAACGTAATAATTGCGTTTCAGCTTTTTCTTTTTCCGGCATTAAGTTTAGGATAACAATATTAAGCGGGCGAATTTCTTGGTTAACCGCGCGCACGTCGTCCATGATGAAAATTCTCTCTTTTTCTAAAATTTCTTTTGCCGGAAGATCACGTGGAATATTAATAGGCAATAAAATTCCTCCTATTCGATTTCGAAGTAATGACGCGTATAAATGTTCTTTCTCACGTGAAGATGAGGTTCAACATTTATGTACAATATACTATTATAGGAATATACAGAATATTAAGCAATTGAATTTTGAAAAAAAAGAGCATTAATATGCGTAATGGCTAAAATGAAATGGTACAATAAGGTTAAATTGGAGCATTGCTATGCTTTTTTAGCATGACTGAAACTCAGTAAAATTTATAGAGCAGTTGTTCCTGTATTTATTAAACTTCATATCTCCCCCAGAAAACGGATTTTATCCTTTTTTGATGAAGTGTTTAAAAAGAATTCTCAGCAGAAAAGGGGTTTTTATATGACAACTAAGAAGCAAATAAAAAGTGATTTGCAAATTGCACAAGAGGCAACGATTAAACCGATTAAAGAGATTGCCGAGCAGCTAGATATTTTAGAGGCCGAGTTAGAGCCGTATGGACATTATAAAGCCAAGCTTTCTTTATCCGTTATGGAACGTTTACACACAAAACAAGATGGAAAAGTGATTTTAGTTACAGCTATTAATCCAACTCCAGCAGGAGAAGGGAAGTCGACAGTGACGGTTGGCTTAGCTCAGGCATTACATAGATTAGGTAAAAAAGCGATTGTCGCCATGCGTGAACCATCTCTTGGTCCGGTAATGGGAATTAAAGGAGGTGCCGCTGGAGGCGGTTATGCTCAAGTGCTTCCAATGGAGGATATTAACTTGCACTTTACTGGAGACCTGCATGCCATCACAACAGCTAACAACGCGCTGGCCGCTATTTTGGATAACCATATACATCAAGGCAATGAACTGCGCATTGATACACGTAAAATTACGTGGAAACGAGTGGTTGATTTAAACGACCGCGCGCTGCGTCAGGTTGTCATTGGATTAGGTGGTCCGATGCAAGGTGTTCCTCGAGAAGATGGTTTTGATATTACGGTTGCGTCAGAAATTATGGCTATTTTCTGCTTAGCGTCAGATTTACAAGACTTAAAGCGTCGCTTAGCGTCCATTGTGGTAGCTTACAACATGGATAATGAGCCTGTAACGGTTGCGGACTTAGGTGCACAAGGAGCCCTTACTCTTCTTTTAAAAGACGCGATTAAGCCCAACCTTGTACAGACATTGGAACATACTCCAGCCCTCATTCACGGAGGTCCTTTTGCTAATATTGCCCACGGTTGCAATAGCGTCATTGCAACAAAAATGGCTGCAAAACTAGGCGACTACGTAGTAACAGAAGCGGGATTTGGAGCAGATTTAGGCGCAGAAAAATTCCTAAATATTAAAGCTCGTATGGCAGATATTAAACCAGAAACGGTAGTAATCGTTGCGACAATTCGCGCTCTGAAAATGCATGGAGGTGTTCCTAAAGAGCGTTTAAATGAAGAAAACATTGAGGCTTTAGAAGCAGGAATTGAAAATCTTGAAAAACATATTGAAACGATTCAGGCATTCGGTGTTCCTTATGTTGTAGCCGTGAACCGTTTTGTAACAGATTCAAAAGGTGAAGTAGAAGCGCTTATGAATTGGTGTGCTTCAAAGAATGTTCCAGTTGCTTTAACAGAAGTATGGGAAAAAGGTGGAGAAGGCGGCGTCATGCTTGCTGAAAAAATTCTTGAAGTCATGAACGAGACGGAAAGTCAGTTTTCTCCTCTTTACGATGTGTCAGCTTCGATTCCAGAAAAAGTAGAAGCTATTGCTAAAACCGTATACGGAGCACAAGGCGTAGATTTTGCTCCAAAAGCGTTAAAGCAAATACAGCAATTTGAAGCAAACGGATGGGATCACCTGCCGATCTGTATGGCCAAAACGCAGTATTCGTTAAGTGATGATCAGACGAAGCTGGGGCGACCAACTGATTTTAAGATTACAGTGAGGGAATTCCGTCCTTCGCTCGGCGCTGGTTTTCTCGTGGCGCTAACAGGTTCAATTATGACAATGCCTGGACTTCCAAAAAAACCTGCTGCGCTCAATATGGATATTGACGAGAATGGACATGCACTAGGTATTTTTTAAGAGAAAAGCGATGCCTTGGCATCGCTTTTCTTATGATACAAAACAAAATAACAGGTATGTTATGAATTAATTTGGCAAGAAAGAAGAAGAGTTGACTGTTCGTATTTTATAAAAAAGGAAGTAGTTGAAATGTTTGATCCAATTGTATTTGATAATTTAAAAGTGGTTGTAGAAGGAGAGATCTATGATCTTGACTTATCTGGGCAAGTATCTGTTACAAATCGCGAAGATTTTGTAGACTTAGCTCAGTTTACTCGAACGTACCGCATTTCTTTTCAACAGCATTTTTGCTGTACCGCGTCGCTAACTTTATCAACCGACTTAGATAATATTCATGCGGAATTAACGCCTTCCCGTGTAGAAAAACCAGGTTGTACAGTTTATATTCATTTTCAGCTGAAAAAACAAAAACCGTTTGAAGAAGCTGAGTTTAGAAACATACAGGAAATGTGTGAAAGGATCTGGGGAACAACAAGAGTGGTTAAGCAGCGTATTACTCATGAAGTTGGAGGAAACGAATATGAAAACAATATTGCGGTAACCTTTAACCGATTCATTTACGAAGATCAAGTAGGAGATTTAATCGAAATGATTGATTATATGCTGCAAACGACTGATCAGCTAAAGGTTCTTTACGACAAATCATAAGAGCGTTTCAGTTGTACTTCAGAAATAAAGTGAATTACAATAGGGAAAAGGAGGCGTTTTAATGAGCGTGTATGAATACTCTGCAAAAACAATTAAAGACGAAGACGTATCACTATCTAACTATCAAGGTGACGTACTGTTGATTGTGAATACAGCTAGCAAATGCGGCTTCACCCCTCAATATAAAGATTTACAGGCGCTGTATGAAGAAGAAAAAGAAAACGGTCTAACGGTTCTAGGTTTTCCTTGCAATCAATTTGGTGGTCAAGAGCCAGGAAGTTCAAATGATATTGAACAATTTTGCGAGTTAAACTACGGCGTTTCGTTTCCAATGTTTGCAAAAGTAGATGTAAAAGGTGAGCATGCACATCCGTTATTTGCATACTTAACGGAACAAGCACCTGGCCTGCTAGGTTCTAAAGCGATAAAGTGGAATTTCACAAAGTTTTTAGTGAATCGTCAAGGTGAAGTCGTGAAGCGATACGCACCTCAAACTGCACCAAAAGATATTCAAAAAGATATAAAAGAATTGCTGTAAAAGCAGGTGGATCTCCATCTGTTTTTTATTTTTCAGCCAGGGTTTTCAAAGGGTGCTCAGCTGTCAGTGAGACGAGCGCCTTACTTTGTGCTAAAATAATGGTGGATATAATTGAGGTGAGCAAATGAACAAAATAGAAAAGACGGAAAAGTGGGTTCAAGCAAAGCTTGCGCATGACACGACGGGACATGACTGGCAGCATATCGATCGCGTGCGTCGAAATGCAGTGCTTTTATATAAAAAAGAAGGCGGCAACCGGGAAGTTATTGAACTAGCCGCGCTTTTACACGATGTGGTAGATGATAAGCTAGTGGAAGATGTTGAAAAAGCGTATGAAGAAGTGCGGGAGTGGCTGAAGAGTCAGCGCGTAGAAGAAGAGAACTGCAAGCATATCGTTCATATTTTACAAACGATGTCATTTAAAGGCGGAAACCGTCCGGCTATGGCCACGCTTGAAGGTCAAGTTGTTCAAGATGCAGATCGCTTAGATGCAATTGGTGCGATTGGTATCGCACGTACGTTTATGTATGCAGGTTCTAAAGGCACGGCTCTGTATGACGAAAACATTGCTGTACGAAGTGAGATGACAGAGGAAGAATACAGACACGGAAAATCAACGGCTATTGCTCATTTTTATGAAAAGTTGTTAAAGCTGACTGCGTTAATGAATACTCAAACAGCACGGTCTCTAGCGCAAGAGCGACATACATATATGAAAGAATTTTTAGTTCAATTTAAGAAAGAGTGGAATTATCATTATGAAAATGCTGACTGTTGAAAACTTAACAAAAACATATGGAGAAAAAGAGCTGTTTCATCAGCTAACGTTTACAATTACGGAAAATGAGCGAATCGGCTTAATTGGTGTAAACGGAACAGGAAAATCGACGCTTCTTAAAATTATCGCAGGTCTAGAGCTGGGAGATGAAGGGGATATTGTTCATGCTAAAGACTACAGCGTGACATATTTACCTCAGCATCCGGATTTTGATGAAGACTTAACGGTTTTAGAGCAAGTTTTCAGCGGAGATACGCCCCTTCTTAATTTATTAAAAAACTATGAGCTAGCTCTATATGCGTTAGAGCAAGATTCTGCAAACGAGAAGAACCAGCAGACACTGTATGATTTACAGCAGAAAATGGATGCGATGAACGCGTGGGAAGCCAATTCTAACGCACAGTCGATCTTAACGAAGCTGGGAATTTCAAATATGAGTGCAAAAATCGGCGAACTTTCAGGTGGACAGAAAAAGCGCGTGTCAATTGCCCAAAGCCTAATTCAAACACCTGATTTATTAATTTTAGATGAGCCGACTAACCACTTGGATTATGAGACGGTTAAATGGCTCGAAGAATATTTATCCAAATATCAAGGAGCCGTATTGCTTGTTACTCATGATCGCTATTTCTTGGATGCTGTTACAAACCGAATTTTTGAATTAGACGGTGGAAATTTATATAGCTATAAAGGAAACTATGCTGCTTTTCTAGAAGGAAAAGCGATTCGAGAAGAGCAGGAAAAAGCAACTCAAGCAAAATTAAGCAACTTATATCGCAATGAATTGGCTTGGATTCGCCGAGGAGCAAAAGCGCGTACGACTAAACAAAAAGCGCGTATTCAGCGATTTGATGAATTAGAGGGAAAACTCGATTCTTCTGAAAAAGAATCATTGGATTTAAGTTTAGCAGGCAGCCGCCTTGGGAAAAAAGTGTTTGAATTAAAAGATGTGTCTAAGACGTATGAAAATAAAATCATTCTTTCAGACTTTACGCACATCGTGAAAAAACAAGACCGAATTGGAATTGTCGGAAAAAATGGAAGCGGAAAGTCTACCCTGCTGAATATGATTGCAGGACGCATTGAGCCGGACAGCGGTGAAATTGACAGAGGACAAACGGTTAAAATTGCTTACTATACTCAAGAAAGCGATGATATGGACTTGAATCAACGCATGCTTGATTATATTAAAGAATCGGCAGAAGTTGTTCATACGACGGATGGGAAAATGATCTCTGCATCGCAAATGCTTGAGAGATTTCTATTTCCTTCACATACGCACGGAACACCGATTCAAAAGTTGTCCGGAGGAGAGCGCCGTCGTTTATATTTATTGAAATTGTTGATGACATCCCCAAATGTTTTACTGCTAGATGAGCCGACTAATGATTTGGATACTCAAACGCTAACGGTGCTTGAAGACTACCTCGAAGAATTTCCAGGTGTTGTTATCACGGTATCGCATGATCGTTATTTCTTAGATAAAGTAGCAGATTACTTACTTGTCTTTGAAGGAGAAGGAAACATTTCGACTTATTTTGGCGCTTATACAGATCAATTAGAAGAAGCGGTGAAAAAGAAGCAGGCAATGGTTCAGCAGGCTAAAGTGAAAGAAGAAAAGCCAAAACAGCCGGAGAAAACGAAAAAGCGTCGCTTAACGTATAAAGAACAAAAAGAATGGGAAGAAATCGAAGATCATATTGCAGCAAAAGAAGAAGAAATTGAACGCTTAACAAGTGAAATTGAACAGGTGGGCAGCGATTATACAAAAGCGCATAACCTATCGTTAGAACAAGAAAAAGCAAATGAAGAATTAAATGCACTGCTTGATCGCTGGGCAGAGCTTTCAGAGCTAATTGAAGAAATTGAAAACGCGTAAACAAGTCGTTAGACTGAGTATAAGCCACATGCTACAATTTTAATGAGAGGAGTACGATACGATATGAACATTAAATCAATTGAGCCAACGCCAAGTCCGAATACAATGAAAATTAATTTAGACGAAGTGCTATCAGGCGGGAAAAGCAATAACTATACGGAAAAAAATGCTGAAGCAGCGCCTGAAGTTGTTCAAGACATCTTGAAAGTAGAAGGGGTAAAAGGAGTCTATCACGTAGCGGACTTCTTAGCAGTAGAGCGAAATGCTAAATATGACTGGAAGCAAATTTTGCCGCAAGTTCGTGCAGCGTTTGGTGAAGATTTGCAAAGCAGCAGCGAACAGCACAAAATGAATGAGCATTTTGGTGAGGTCAATGTGTCCGTTCAAATGTTCAAAAACGTACCAATGCAAGTTAAGCTAACGGATGGAAATGAAGAAAAGCGATTTGGTCTGCCTGAACGATTCGCAAAAGCGGTAGCAGAGCTTCAAAGCTTTTCAGATAATGTAGTGTTAGAACGGAAATGGAAAGAACAAGGCGTTCGTTACGGAGAGTTAGCGGCTATCGGAGACGAAGTAGTGGAAGAATTAGCAGCAGCATATCCGCAAGAAAGATTAACTCGCCTTGTAGCCAATGCACAAGAAGAAAAAGAAGGCGGAAAAACGGTACAGCCGCGTAAAACCTATAAAGTTACAGAAGAGATGCTAGAAGACAACGATTGGTCAGTGCGCTATGCCCATTTAGAACAAATGGATCCAACAGAAGCTGATTTAGACGTTTTAAATAAAGCGCTTGATGATGAAAAAGCATCTATTCGCCGCTTAGCTACGGTCTACTTAGGAATGATTGAATCAAAAGCGGTACTGCCTTATTTATACAAAGCATTAAAAGATAAATCAGTCACTGTGCGCCGTACTGCTGGAGACTGCATGTCGGATTTAGGTTTTGAAGAAGGTATTCCGGCAATGTGTGAAGCCCTTGGTGATAAAAACAAGCTTGTGCGCTGGCGTGCAGCGATGTATTTATACGAGGTAGGGGATGAGACGGCTCTTCCTGCATTAAAAGCAGCAGAGAATGACAAAGAATTTGAGGTAGATTTACAAATCAAGCTAGCGATTGAACGTATCGAAGGCGGAGAAGAAGCAAAAGGTTCTGTTTGGAAACAAATGACGGAAAGCAGAAAAGCATAAAAAAAGATCATTCACTTGAATGATCTTTTTTTATGACTGTTTTGCAGCGGGAGTTGGAAACTGCATAGGCTGCATCGTGTTATCAATTTTAATAGGCTGATAACCGGACTGTTTTAAGTAAGTCAAAATAGTCGGCAGAGACTGTGCCGTAAAGGATTTGTCATGAAATAAAATGACGGGTGTTCTTCCGTTGGAGTTAACCCCTTGAATATGAGGTTCAAGGCCCTGAATAATTCTAGGTGCAGAACGAAGTGCCCAGTCTTCACTGTCTACATTCCAGTCCCATAATTTAAAGTGGCTTAGCAACTCTGTACGGTGCGGCTCTTTTAAATAAGGAACGCTGCCGTAAGGAACGCGGATTAACTTACTGTCAACACCGGTTACTTTCTTAACTGTCGCTTGACACTCCTGCATTTCTTTTAACGCGGCGCCGTCTTCACTATACATGACATGAATATCATGAGAGACGCCGTGACAGCCGATGGCATGTCCTTCCTGTGCTACTTTTTTAGCAATTTCAGGGTGAGCGTCAATTTGATACTTTAACATAAAGAAAGTTGCTTTTACGTTATATTGACGCAAAGCATCTAAAATGTGAAGGGTATCAGGCGTTGGGCCATCGTCAAACGTAAGGTAAACAGGCTGTGTAAGAGCTTGATTTTGATCGTTCACGGTATTTCCTACATACATATTATGGTGAAGTGTATTAAGCAGCTTCTCAGGTTGTGCTGAAGATGCAGCTTCTTTCAGCGGCAATGCAGTAGATGCTAAGACTTGCTGAGATGCAGCGGATTCACTTCCTTTGGCTCCTGTAATAAAAAATAAAGAAGCGACGATCACTAACACTAAAGACAAAAATGCATAAAATCGTTTGTTTGGCTTAAATTGTTTGTTCGGTTTAAATCGCTGGTTCAATTTGAAAATCCTTTCTACTAAACTACTATTTACTACTATAGTACAAAAAATGGAATATTAATAGTAAAAATCGACATTTTTATGGAAAAAAATTAGATGATATGACCCGGTTTTAATCTTTTTTGTCAAATGAAAAAGGAGAACGGGACAGCGATAAGGATTTGAAGAGTGAGTAGCTAGATTTTTCCTGGTTTTTATAGTATGCTTTTAGCGTGAATGATTGTTAGGAGGAATGTTAATATGTCAATGGCATATGAAGAATATATGCGTCAGTTAGTTAAACCAATGCGTCAAGAATTAACTCAAGCTGGTTATGAAGAATTAACAACAGAGGAAGCCGTAGTTGATTTTATGGAAAACGTAGAAGGAACAACTTTTGTTGTCGTTAATTCAGTTTGTGGATGCGCTGCTGGTTTAGCACGTCCTGCAGCAACGCAAGCGTACTTACAGTCTGAGCAAAAACCAGATCAAGTGGTAACTGTTTTTGCCGGTCAAGATAAGGAAGCAACAGCTAAAATGCGTGAATATTTTGGGGACATTGAGCCTTCATCACCGTCTATGGCACTTTTAAAAGGAAAAGAAGTTGTTCATTTTATTCCTCGACATGAAATTGAAGGTCAGCCGTTAGAAGTTATTTTTGAAAACATTTTAAATGGCTTTAAGCAGCACTGTTCATAAAATGTCCTGCTTTTGTCACATCTAGTATATAGATTTTTAAAGAAAAATCGCATATACTTTATAAGAAAAAGGATGTCTATCGGCATCCTTTTTCTTTATGTAAATAGCCAAACAGTGTAGGGGGAGTTATGAAAGTGATTGTTACGACTGCTGGTCGAACAAATGAACAGATGATTGTAAAAGCCAAACAGGTAGCCGCTGATTTAAGTATACCTTTTGTAACAAGAGAGAAGAAATCTGTTGCAGATCTTCAAAATCTTGAAGCGGCAGACGTGCTGGTTGTCGGTAAAAATAGAGTAGAATTGCACGTCCAAAATGAAGAAGAACCTATTTTTTTTCATCCAAATTCCGCTATGTTTAGAGTGAAGAGATGGCTGCGCGGAGAACGAGATCCGTTTATTGAAGCTGCTGGTTTAGAAAAAGGAATGAGCGTGCTTGACTGTACACTTGGTCTTGCATCGGATAGTATGATGGCGAGCGCAGCAGTAGGGAAAAACGGGAAAGTTGTCGGACTAGAAGGCAACCGCTATGTAGCTTATTTAGTCAAACAAGGACTTTTAAATTGGGAAAGTGACGTACAAGAGTTGAATGATGCAATGAAGCGTATAAACGTGGTTCATCAAAATTTTGAATCGTTTTTGGCGTGTTGTGAAGATAATTCTTTTGATGTTGTCTACTTTGATCCTATGTTTCAAGAACAAATTGAGGAATCGAATGGAATTAACGGTATTAAAGCAATAGCACTGTATACCACGCTGACGTCAATGGCTATACAAGAAGCAAAAAGAGTAGCCAAACAAAAGGTCGTGCTAAAAGATCATTGGAAAAGCAGTCGTTTTAAAGAGCATGGATTTACTGTGCAAAAACGAAAAACATCAAAGTTTCATTACGGGACAATTGATATACAAAAATAACCAAAAAAGTAAAATTAATTACGCTCATTGAAAAGACTTCCAAAACCTTTTAGGAATTAAAAAGTTTTGGAAGTTTTTTTTATGAATTTCATCTAAAGTTCATAAAAGTATGATATATTTTTGAACATAAAAATACTTTTGTGTTTAAGCATCCAGCAAAAAAGGAATATCTTGTATAGGTTTCCGCTCGGTGTGACAACCTCAAACAGAAGAAGGAAGGTGGTAACTGAAAAGTCGTCAAATGCCCGTAGACAGCATAAATGAATAAGCAAATATAGGTAAAAAATTAATAAGTATGTTACAATACCTAGTGAGTTATGATAATGAATTTTACAATATGAAAAGACCATATGGGAAAAGATGAGAAAGGAAAGATACGAATGCCTAGATGGATAAAAAGAATGCTAATTGTATTTATTACAGTATTTACATTTGGGCTTGTCACTCCACCAGAATATTTATACGTTGATGATGCAAAAGCGGACAAGCAACATAAAGCAGGGTATGTAAGAGAAACAACTCCTGTCACAGCTGTTATAGAAGATATTCATTTGCCATATGAAGAACCAAAATATGAAGACGTTTCATCATTTGTTACGTATGCAATGGAATCAGCTGAAAAACAGTCAGTGGAAAAATTCGGAACAAAAATTGGTCCTGTCATTGAAGATGAATTTCGTCAAGCAGTGTTACCTAAAATTGAAGAAGTGCTGACCGACATTGGCACTGAACGTGAACAGTCAATTCAGAATCTCGAGATAAGCGAGCACCCTGCTGCTGGCTACGGTGAAAAGATTTTCCATGTATATGACCGGGAAACCGGTCAGGACTTAATACGGTTTCATGTACGGCGTGAAAATCCTCCAAAAGATGGATACTGGTTTAATTTTCACTATCATGCGGCCGCAGATAATTTTCAAAAGCATTATGATTTAGGGAAAATTTATTGGAACCGAAACATGCCGCCTAAGTGGTTCAGCTGATAATAGACACAACATTCTACAATTTCGAAATGTTAGCTTTTTTAAGCTAGCATTTTTTTACGTCTAAAACCGTTATGGTCTAAATAAGCTGAAACATTAGCACAACGATAAAAAAATCGTTTATAATGAAGTCAGACTTCTTACTATAGAATTGTAGGAAGGAACGAATAGACGCTGGAGGTAACACAATGAAACAATTTACGGAAGAAAAACAATTTCGCGAACAAATTAAGAATGAAACACTAAGCGTTGGGATTTTTACGACAACGTGGTGTCCTGATTGCAAACGTTTGGATATGTTTATTGATGAAATCGTTGACGAAAATACAGATAAAGCATGGTTTAAAATTGACAAGGATGAGTTTGAAGAACTTTCTGCTGAAAACAATGTAATGGGTATTCCTTCTCTTCTTGTATATAAAAACGGTGAAAAAATTGCGCACCTGCACAGTGCAAATGCTAAAACGCCTGAAGCGGTCCGTGAATTTTTAGCAACTCTTTAATTCCCTAAGCTGCGAGAGCATTCTCGCAGCTTTTTTTGTGAGAATGGCTATTTCCATTTTTCGATGAGTGGGGTATACTAGGACAAGTGAATAATCGTAAAGCAATAAGGTCTCAATTTAAAGATTGAGTGAAAAGGGAAGTCTGGTGAAAAACCTGCGCGGTCCCGCCACTGTAAGCGCTTTGTGCGTAAGTCAGGAGACCTGCCTTATTGTTAGCTGTGAAACCTTCGAGGAAGGGTGAAGCAGGGTAATGAACATACATATCAAGTATAGTGAACGGATTCTTTTCCTGCTTATCTTGACGTTACCTGCTTTGCTTTCAATTGAAAGTAAAGCTTTTTTATTTTGAAGCTGCTGCCGAGCAGTATACATAGTCAAAGCGGAAAAAACGGGATAGCGCTGCTTTTTGCATGATCATTTGCTTTTTCTTTAACGTGGAGGTTTCGTATTCACAATGAACAATATATAGGGGGAGTATTTAGATGAAAAAATGGCTTTCGTATTCCATTATTGCGCTGTTAGTCATCGTACTTGCTGCATGCGGTGCAGGCAGCCAAAGCAACAGTGATAAAAAAACGAAGCAAGATACAGAACAAACGTCACAAGCTGCGTTTCCAGTGAAGGTAAAAGACGCGCGTGATAAAGAAATTACGTTGAAAAAACAGCCTAAGAAAATTGTTTCATTAATGCCAAGTAATACGGAGATTGTATATGCCCTTGGCCTTGAAAAAGAATTAGTCGGTGTCACAAGCAACGATGATTATCCTAAAAGCGTAAAGAAAAAAGCGCAGGTGGGAGATATGAACGTTAATGCAGAAAAAGTTATTGCTTTAAATCCTGATTTAGTGCTGGCACACGCTTCAAGTATGGGCGTTTCAGATGAAGTATTTAAACAAATTGAAAGTGCGGGTATTCCGGTATTTGTTGTAAAAGATTCAACAACGTTTGATACGGTTTATGATTCTATTACGCAAATTGGTAAATTAACGGGTAAAACAAAAGAAGCTAATCAAACAATTAAAGACATGAAAGAAAAAGTAGCTTCAATTGAGAAAAAAGCAAAAACGATTTCAAAAGAAGATCGTAAAAAAGTATGGATAGAGGTATCGGGAGCTCCTGAGATTTATACAACAGGAAAAGGTACGTTCATGAACGAAATGCTTACTATGATCGGTGCTGATAACGTAGCGGCTAGTCAAAAGGGTTGGGTTAAGTTTTCTGAAGAGCAAGTTGTTAAGTTAAACCCTGACGTTATTATCGCAACGTATGATGCAGACAAAAATGAGATTATGAAGCGTCCCGCTTGGAGCAGCATGACTGCTGTAAAAGAGGGGAACATCGAAAAGGTTGATCAAAACAAAATCAACCGCTTAGGACCTCGTATTGTAGATGGCTTAGAGGACTTAGCAAAAGCAGTATACCCTGAGGTGTACAATAAATAAAAAGAGGGACCATATTCCAGTTCGAATTGAAAAGGGGATTGGTCCCTTTTCACATCTTAAAATTGAAGAACGGCCTGAGCTTTTAATCATGAAAACCGAGACTTCTTATAAAACATACAGCTCAGGCGTTTTAGGAACAGGCATCATGGAAACGGACACCTTTTACAATCGATTTGTTCATAAAGACTATTATTCAGATACTCCTTCTTTAGAGTATGAGCAATATTTGATGAAAGAAAATGTGCGCCATGAGCAAATCGTAGGGTTGATGACAGCGGTTTGGTTAAAAGAAAGAGCGGTTTACTGTTATGAAGGCTACGGAGTAAGAGTAGCTTCCGTGATAACGGCTGGAGTAGGAAACGCAGTGGATATTACAGCTGACGAAGCTGTTCCATTTTATTCCTCTCCCGGTACAATTAATATGTTTTTTTTCGTGGAAGGCACGCTTACGGATGCGGCGTTTTTACAGCTTTTTATTGCCGCTACAGAAGCCAAAACAAAAACGCTGTCACAGCTGGGTGTCATAGATCCAGCTACAAAGACGATTGCTACGGGAACATCTACGGACAGTATCTCAGTTGCAGCGTCTCAGCAAGGACCATTATATGAATATGCAGGCTCTATGACCGCTTTAGGTCAAGCGGTAGCCAAGCTGGTAAAAATAAGCTTAGAGCAGGCACTTAAGGAAAAGAGGTGAAGAAATGAGTATTGCACAAGCGATGATTGCACACCTGACAGCCATGACGATTGCTCTACTCATTGACCGAATCATAGGTGACCCAGAAAATTGGCCGCATCCCGTTCGCTGGTTTGGCAAGTGGATTTATTGGATGGATTCCAGATTAAATAAAGGCGCAGGAAAACGATTCAAAGGATTGCTTCTTGTGATAAGTATGGTGGTGCTCGCAGGAGTTATTCCTTTTTTATTCCTTCATGCTTTGTACGGAGTTCATTTTATACTAGGTGTTTTAGTAGAGGGCGTAATGATTGCGACTACTATATCCACTCGTTCCTTAAGCGAAGCTGCTTATAAGGTGCAAAAGCCGCTTCAGCTAGGAGATATGGAGAAAGCTAGATATGAAGTAAGCATGATTGTGGGACGAGATACGGATCGTTTATCAGAAGGAGAAATTGCCAGAGCGACGGTAGAGACCGTGGCTGAAAATACAAGTGATGGTATTACAGCTCCGCTTTTTTATGCATTTATAGGAGGAGGAGCCCTAGCCTTTTTTTACCGAGCTATTAACACATGCGATTCAATGGTTGGGTATAAAAATGACCGCTACTTTCTGTTCGGCTATTTTAGTGCAAAAACCGATGACGTATTAAACTATATTCCAAGTCGGTTAACTGCAGTGGTGATGACCGCTGTTAATGTAGCGAAAAGCCAATATTCTCTTTGGCATGTAACGAGTTTGATTAAGCGCGATGCTAAGAAGCATCCAAGTCCAAATAGCGGATACGGGGAAAGTGCAGTGGCTGCTCTTTTAGGTATTCAACTCGGCGGGCTTAATACATATAAAGGCATAGAATCTAATCGTGCAAAAATGGGCGAACCACTCATTCCCCTGCAAGCCGGTCATATTGAACAAGCTGTTTTCATTATGAAAAGGACGGTCTATGCTACGTGGTTATTCTATCTTTTGTTAGGAGGAGTTATTAGTGCTATTACCTACACATGGAGCTAACCCCAATGTCTTTTTAAAAGCAATAGGGGCCGAGAATTTGTCGCATCTAAAAGACTTTAGCGTAAACACAAATCCTTTAGGGGCTCCCCTTGTTCTTCACGAAAAGTGGAACGAATTCAAGGAAGCTGCGTTTAGTTACCCTGATCCTGAAGTAACAGAACTAAAAAATAAACTTGCAGCTCATCATCATGTTTCCGCTGCCCAAGTGCTGCCCACAAATGGGGCCGCTGAAGCGTTTTTCCTTATTGCTTCTTTATTTTCAGGAGAGAAAGCGGGGATTGTACAGCCGACGTTTGTCGAATACGAACAGGCAAGTAAAGCGTATGGATGTGAAGTGACGTACGTTCCTTTAGCTGAAGAAAATGGCTGGAGCTGGGATATAGAGTTGATTATGAGTATTCTTCCGGATATAAAAGTACTATGGATTTGTCACCCAAATAATCCAACGGGCGTTATATATAGTCACCAGGAATGGATGAAAGTAGTAAAAGCTGCTGCTCATCATGGTACATACTTAATAATTGATGAAGCATTTATTGATTTTGTCGAACATCAGCCTTCATTTGATTCTCTTATTCTAAACTATGAACATCTCATTGTTGTGCGTTCGATGACAAAGATGTTTAATATTGCGGGGCTTCGCCTTGGCTATATTTTGGCAAATGAAAAAATCATTAGCAAGATGTCTAAAAAACAACCTCCTTGGAGTGTAAACGGATTGTCGCAGCAAGTAGGGATGATATGTGTAGATGAAAAAGATTTTGTGAAAAAAACCGTACATTATATTAAACAAGAACGAAAACGGATCTTGAGTCAACTAGAAGAATGGGGGCTTTTGGTTTCTCCGTCTCAAACAAACTATTATCTTTGCAGCGTTCCGTCTTCTATTAAAACGCGCGACTGGCTTATCTATTTAGCAAGCCGCGGTGTGGTAGCTCGGCATACTGAAAACTTCCCATTTTTAAATGGACGCTATATCCGTTTGGCTGTGAAAACGAAAGAAGAAAATGACTATTTACTTAACGTAATCAAACAAGGACTCGATGAAATATGATCATCTTTATTAGCGGAGGGGTTCGAAGCGGCAAATCACGTGCAGCGGAGAACATGGTTCAAACTTTTTGTACAAAGCGCGCTGTTTATATTGCCACAAGCCGGCAAACAGATAGTGAAATGCAAAAACGTATCCAGCTTCATCAAACAGAACGTCAAGCGGCGAACACGCCTTGGGCAACGATCGAGCAGTCTGTAGATTTACAACAAATTCTTCCAAACCTTCGAAGTGATGATACTATACTCTTGGACTGTGTCACAAACTGGCTGGCCAATGAGCTTTTTTTAACCGAAAAAAGGTGGCAAACAAAAGAAGGTAAACAAGAGGTTTTTCGTCAGATGATAGAAGCGCTCGATAAGCTGTTTGCGCAGTCTCAGACGGTCGTGCTAGTATCTAATGAACTGTTTGAAGCGGGCGTGTTAGAGGAGCCGACATATAGCTATATGCATATGTTAGGGAAATTACATCAGTATATTGTAGAAAAAGCAGATGTGGCTATTTGTGTAGAAGCGGGACTTTCCCGTTTTAAAAAAGGAAAGGAATGTGTAAGCAAATGAAAGAATGGATAGCCATACTACGAATCTCTCTTCAGTTTTTTACGATCTTACCACTGGCTAAAACCGTTCAATGGACTGAAAAAAGAACGGCACACTCACTTTTTGTTCTGCCTTGGATTGGCATATTACTAGGTTTAATGTTTTATAGCTTTTTACAGCTGCTTCACTATTCACCCATCACTGCTATTGTTAGCAGTATTTTAGTTTTGCTTTTGCCGCTTGTTTTAACGGGTGGTCTTCATGTAGACGGGTGGATGGATGTAAGTGATGCGTATTTTTCCCATCAGTCAAAGGAAAAGAAACTGCAGATTTTAAGCGATCCGCACGTTGGGTCTTTTGCTATTCTTTCTCTTATTGTTCTGCTTCTGCTGCGCTTTAGTGCAATCTATGAATTAACGTCTCTTTCTTCTTTATCGGTTTGGGCATGTATAACCGTCTTTACACTTCCAAGAATCGGAGCCGCTTTCTTAGTTATGAGAGATAAGCCCGCTAAAGATACGGGGCTTGCTGCTTATTTTCAAAAAGGAGTCACCAAATGGTCTATTTATGCATTTATCGTCATGAGCCTATTCTTAGTTGCTATTTTCATTGTTTTTATAGACAATAAATTCATTATCTTTTTCTTTGCCGGTTTTTTATGGCTCTGGATACGGTTTTATCGTTCGCAGTTTGGTGGCGTAACAGGAGATGTTATAGGTGCAACCATTGAAGGAGGAGAAACGTTTTTATGGATAATTCTTTGGTTATCACATGTATTCGCCATGGCATGACGCTTGAAAATCAACAAAAAAAATATATAGGGTGGAGTGATCCGCCTTTAAGTATAGAAGGGAAAAATGAATTAAAAGAGCTTTCTCTAGAGCCGGAGCTCGTTATTTCCAGTGACTTAAAAAGAGCGCTAGAAACAAGTTCAATTGTTTTTCCTAAATCTCAGGTGATTAAAAGGGAAAGTTGGCGTGAGCTGCATTTTGGAGATTGGGAAGAGAAGACGTATGAAGATTTAAAAAACATACGGGCATATAGAAATTGGATCGATCACTGGGCAGAACATACGCCTCCGAATGGTGAAAGCTTCTCAGGGTTTTCAAACCGAGTTTGGGAAGCTTGGGAAGAAGCGGTCGATTTGGCGGCTAGTCAGCAATTGCGTCACATTGCTATTGTTTCACACGGCGGACCACTGCGTTTACTTGCGTCCCATTTTAAACAGACAGCGTCGCTTTGGGATGTTTCTTTTTCTTATGGAGAAGGTTTTTCAGTAACGTGCACATACAAACAGGCAAAGGAGAGAAGAGCATGCATTTCGTATTCGGCGGTGCATTTACCGGCAAAAGAAAATGGGTGAAGCAGCAGTATGCCAGTGAGTCGATAAAATGGCATTGTTTGTATGAAGACCCCGTTTTACCGGCCATTGAGTTTGAAGAAAGTTACATTGTGCTAGAAGGATTTGAGCACTATGTTAAGGAATTAATACATAGCGAGCTGGAGGCTCCGCATCTTGTTGTTAAAAAGGTCATACAGAAGTGGAGAGACAGCGGTGTATGGGAACAGTTAATAGTGATTGGAACTGAAGTCGGCAAAGGCATTGTTCCTTTAGATCCAATAGAACGGCAGTGGAGAGATGAATGCGGGTATGCGTATCAGCATTTGGCGGCACATGCCCAGAAAGTAGATCACATTTGGTACGGAATTGCTAATCGATTGAAGGAGGAAATACAATGAACATTTACACAAAAACAGGGGACAAAGGGCAGACAAGCTTAATTGGAGGAAGAGTAAATAAAGATGATATTCGAGTGGAAGCATACGGGACGATTGATGAGCTAAATGGCTTTGTAGGTCAAGCGATTTATCAGCTGGATGAAGCAACATTAAAAGATGTAAAAGAAGAGCTAATTACGATTCAGCATGAGCTTTTTGACTGTGGAAGTGATTTAGCATTTGCAAAAGATGATCATCCGTACAAAGTAACGAATGACATGATAGCAGTACTTGAAAAGCGCATTGATGTCTATATGTCAGAAGCGCCGGCCATTGAGCGTTTTATTTTACCTGGAGGCACACCTGCAGCGACAACGCTTCATATTTGTCGGACGATTACACGCCGCGCAGAACGGCTTGTTGTTGGCGTGCAGCGTGAGCATAAAATTAATGTGGCGGTGCTTCAGTATTTAAATCGTTTATCCGATTATTTCTTTGCTGCGGCTCGAATCGCTAACGCGCGAGAAAATGTACAAGACGTAGAGTATATTCGCAGTGCCAAAGTATTTAAACAACCTAAAAAATAATGTATAAAAAACGGTCGAGCTAAAAGCGATCGTTTTTTTTTTTTTTTGAGCTATTTCGATAGGCAAAATAAAGCTATAAAAAAGAGGTAAATGCATCTATAATGATAAGAGACAGAGAGATAAAGAAAAGAGGTTGAGAAATGAATCAAGATTCTAAACGAGCAGGTATTGTTTATACAGCCAGCGCTTACGTTATGTGGGGGCTTTTTCCGCTTTACTGGAAGCTTCTTGGCGAGGTGAATGCGAATGAAATACTCGCTCACCGCGTTATATGGTCATTTGTTTTTATGCTTTTACTTTTGCTTGTGACAAAGCAAATGAGTTCTTTAAAGAAGACGCTTGGTTTATTATTTCGTAATACGAAACAAGCGGTCATTTTATTTGTGGCTTCAGTGCTAATCAGCATCAACTGGTTCGTTTACATTTGGGCGGTTAACCATAATCATATTATTGAAACAAGTTTAGGTTACTACATCAATCCGCTCGTTAGTATTTTGCTTGGCATAGTCGTTTTAAAAGAGAAGCTTAATTTTTGGCAAGGTGCTTCTGTTGGATTGGCTGCTATAGGTGTTATCGTTATGACAGTTACATACGGACATATCCCATGGGTATCATTAAGCTTAGCGTTTAGCTTTGGTTTGTACGGTCTTGTAAAAAAGACTATTCAGTTAGAAGCAAAAGTAGGATTAACGATTGAAACGATGATGGTTGCACCTATTGCAGTTATTTATTTTATTTTTCTTTTAGTGAAAGGATCTTCAAGTTTTTCCCTTCAGTCGCTTGATGTGAGCGCTCTTTTAATTGGAGGCGGTGTTGCTACAGCTATGCCACTATTGTATTTCGCTAAAGGAGCCCCGCTTATTCCGCTATCGATGGTCGGTTTTTTGCAGTACATTGCTCCTACCATGACGCTTTTATTAGGGGTATTCGTGTATCACGAACCGTTTTCTAGTGTGGAAATGATTGCCTTTTTGTTCATTTGGGGCGGATCGGTGATGTTCATTTTATCTAAAACTAAGTTCATGAGTTCTCATCAGCCGAAATTCTTTAAAGGGCGTTCAGCTTAACGGACAAAAAAGCGGATATCTTTAGATATGCGCTTTTTTGTCTGCTGTAAAGAAATAAAAACGGAGACGGAAAAGTCACCGTATGTATACTTTATAGCTTCCGCTTGAAATGAGCGTTCAACTGACCTTGAAGCATTTGGTTTTTTACTTCTTTCATTTTTCTCGCTTCATCTTTTTTAGCCAGTTCTGTGCGTATTTCACTCGTTTGAACTCCTTCTTCTATACGATCGGCAATATCCATTAATCGTTCGACGTCTGAAAACGAATATTTCCGGATACCCGTATTGGTTCGGTCCGGAAAGAGCAGGCTTCTTTTCTCATAGTAGCGAATTTGTCTTTCTGATAAACCGGTTAATTCTTTTACAATCCCAATAGACATGACTTTTTTATCTCGATATGACGCTTCATTCGTAGACAATCTCCCTCACCCCTGAGTACGTAGTAGTATGTTATTATAAAGGAAAAAAATACAAAAAATTATAACATGTAATACATTCTAACATATATATGTTATATTTTTGAATTACTATGTGAGAAAAAGTGACATAAATAATGAAATAGGGAAAAGAGTCCTATAAACTAATGATTAACTCGATCCCAAGTGGTTAACCATACAGGATAAAGCCTTGTGGTTAATCACTTGCTTTCAAAATGATGAATAGAAAATAAATGTGAGAATATACATAAATTCTAAAAGGGAAGGGCGTTTTACATGGCTGTGCAACAATTGAAAAAAGAAGAGATTATTGAGCTGGCAAAAGAAATTATTGAACTCGATTTGAAAAGAGATGAAAAATTTGAAGAATTGACAGAGTTAGCCGGAAATCGTGCATATGAAATTTTGCGCAGAGTACAAAATGCCTGTTTATAAGTAATAAAAAAATCCCGCCTAGAGCGGGATTTTTAATGAGATTGCTGTTCAAGATTAAATAATTCTTGTTTCATCTTAGCGTGATCGAGGTTTTCACCTATAAAGACAAGAGTGGTGGGCAGCTTCATCATTTCTTTCATATATAGAGGCATGCCGTATGAATATTGAAACGAATACGTATCATTCGAATGAGTGAAGCGCATGTAGCCTTTAATGCGATAAATGGTATCTGGCATTTGGCGAAGCCAATTTTCAAATAATTCAAGATCCACTTTTTTTGTAAACTCATATACAAATGTTTTCAAATGAAGATGATCTTCAACATGAGCCTTATGGTGCGGCTGTTTTTGAGACAGCTGAGCTTTTTGAATCACATCAAGCTTCACGCGGGAAAATGTCGTTAATAATGTCCTTGCACTAGCGTTAATGGATTGAATCTCAAAAAGCAGGGAAGACTTTTCTGACTCAGACAGCATGTCCGTTTTATTTAATAAAATTACATCCCCATGTTTTACTTGTTCTTGAAGAAGTTTTTGAAGTTGAATGCTTAAGGAACCACGTTCTTTCCATCTTGTCGCATCCAGTGTGGTGATAATACTTTTAATCGTAACTTGATGCGCAAAAAGAGGAGACATACAAGCATCTAATACTTCAATGGGATGGGCAACTCCCGTTGTTTCTATATAGATAGCATCCAATGTGTTCTCCTGTAAAAGTGAATGAAGCTGCGTTTCAAATTGACCTTGAATCGTACAGCACACGCAGCCATTTAGCAATTCTTTTAACGGCGTGTCTTCTTCTACTTCATTTGAGTCAATCGAAACTTGGCCAAGCTCATTCATCACAACAGCAATATTGCGATTACGATCTTTTTCTTGCTGAAGCAGCTGTTTAAGCAACGTTGTTTTTCCGCTGCCTAAAAATCCAGATAAAATGTAGATTTCTGTTTTCATTTCAGTCTCTCCTATGTAAATAACATTATTTAAATCGGAATTTTTCCGATTACGGGTTGGTAAATCGTATATCCAAGAGGGGATAAATGTCTAAACGTAAATTTTTATGCTTTTTTGTATTCATTATAACAACTTTAAAAGCGCTATGGCTATCTTTTGTAGAAAACTCAAAATACAATGAAATAAGAATATTATAAAATTTCAAACTAGCTGTGCTACAATAAAAGAAAAAGAAAAGGGGAGCAAAAGTTATGCGAATATTAGTTTTAGGCGCAGGCGGCGTTGGCGGTTATTTTGGAGGCAGGCTTGTGGAAAAAGGAGAAGATGTTACTTTCCTTGTCAGAGAGCGCAGAAAAAAAGAGCTGGAACAAAACGGACTTGTGATTAAAAGTGCACACGGTGACTTCACTTCACCTGTACAAGCTATTACAAAATCTGAGGTAAAAGGACCTTATGATGTTATTTTGTTCACAACGAAGGCTTATCATCTTACACAAGCAATTGAAGATGTCCGTCCTTTTGTAGGGAATCAGACCGTTGTAATACCTTTGTTAAACGGTATGGCTCATGTCGCTCCATTGCAGGAAGCTTTTGGGGAAGAGAAAGTCATTGGAGGGCTGTGCTTTATTGAAACTACTTTAAACCAAGATGGAGAGGTCGTCCAGACGAGTCCTGCTCACAGACTTGTATTTGGTGAATTTAAGCAGAAGGACACAGAACGATTACAACTGATTGAGCAAGCGTTCAGTGGTACAAAAGCTTCGTTTGTGAAAAGTTCATATATTGAACAGGATATGTGGCATAAGTATTTGTTTATTACGGTTATGTCAGGCATGACTACTCTTATGCGCGCACCTGTTGGACCAGTTTTAGCAGCAAAAGGCGGGCGTCAATTTGTGCAAGAACTTTTTAAAGAAGTGGAAAATATTATGATGGCCTACGATGCACCATTAGCCGAAGGAATCATTGAACAGCATATGAATACGATGGACAAAATGACGTATGACATGAAGTCATCGATGCAGCGCGACATGGAAAAAAGCTCTCAAATTGAAGGAGACCACCTTCAAGGATATTTGCTGAAGTTAGCTGAAAAATCGTCTATACACGTACCGCTTCTTCAAACTGTACATACGCATCTAAAAGTATATGAAGAAATGTTAAAAGGTTATCAAAAATAATGACAGCAAAAATTGATTTAGCAGTCATGCAAGTATTGCAAAAGCTGCTAAGTACAGCAGAAATGGGACAATTGCCTTCCGCTCCCGGCATTTATTTTTTCTTTGATGAACCCGGCCGGCTTTTGTATATCGGAACCACGACGGGCTCTCTATCAGAAAGAGTAAGAGCTCACGTTGCAGGAAAAGGTGTTAGCAATACAAAAAAATTCCACAAAGAAATTCATGCGGTTGGATATATTGAAGTTCATGGATTAAAAAAAGAATTAGATATGTTGAGAACGATGCTTGTGAATGGTTATTTTCCAAAATACAATAAACAAGATGTAAAAAGAGAAAATGAATACGACATTTACACTGTTCACGGCAGAGTCCTCAGGGATACAGGAGTTAACAAGAAAAAAGTCTCTAAGCGAAAAACGGTGCTAAAGCCAACGTTAAAAGAGATAGAGATTCGTCAAGAAAACAGCGATATTACATATGCACGAGTCGCAAATATGAATGCTGAAGATCGAGTGAAAAAATTGTGGTCTTGTCAAGAAGCAGGAGCGCAGCTACATCTTCCGGAGTCGAAAGTGTTAGCAATAAGTGACCGGCTCTTAAAAGAACAGTATACATTTCAGCGAGATATGAAAAAGAATATGATGTTTACGATGCGGGATTTAGTTGTTATTCAAGTGTTGTTAAATTTAAATCCGACTCATGATTTGAAAAAGAGAGAAATAAAGGAAGCCATCAGTTTAGTGCGTAAATTTGGCATAGAAGAAGCTCTTCGCATCTCTGAAAAATTACTCAAAACGTAATAAAATCCATGATCATTGTGATCATGGATTTTATCATTTATCATTCGCGCTTAAGCTAATTCGTCAATAACTTTTGGTAGAGCCATAATGGAAATAACGCAAAGTGAACTGACAACTTGATGCATTTCAAAAATGGCAATGATGAATAACATCAGTGATATATATAATTGAAGGCCTTTTAATCCCCACGGCTTGCGATCGAAAAAAAAGTCGCTAAGTACAAATACAAAGAAAATGAGCGAACTGAACAAAATAATCATGGATGTAGACATGGAACGATCATAAGCAATGATAAATAACAAAGCGAGAAGCGACACAACAGATATAACTTTTAATGTTTTAATCATCGTGTTTTTATTCACTTTTTTCACCTTCATTTGTAGGATTGATCTTTCATCCTCATTTTATAGGATAGTCAAAAGTTCTAAAAGTCAAACGAATAAATCATAACAACAATTTAACATCTTTATACTACATTTACATTGAGAGAAAAAAATGGGCGGGTTTTGAGCTTTGTGCACTTCATTGACGCGTACAAAGAACAAGTGCTATAGTATGTTTGCTCTAAAAGCTAAAGGAGCAAAGTTTTCAAAGGACGTGACTATGTGAACGAAACACTATTAGTAATTGATGGATTTAATTTATTAAGCCGCTGTTATTTTGCTACTTCTTATGGAAGAGATGAAGCAGCGTTGACAA
Organism: Priestia sp. USM5; assembly: GCF_058323215.1. Classification (NCBI taxonomy): domain Bacteria; kingdom Bacillati; phylum Bacillota; class Bacilli; order Caryophanales; family Bacillaceae; genus Priestia; species Priestia sp. USM5. The sequence continues at coordinate 2,686,062 of NZ_JBSGKN010000001.1, read as the reverse complement.
GAAACAGTAAGGGCCAATTTACGAATGCCCTGAGAGTAACGATTCAAAAAATGCATGCACTGATTCACCAATATGAGCCAAGCCATATTTTCGTCGCTTGGGATGTTAAACGCGAGGATACAAAACGTAAAGATACATACGCTTTATATAAGCAAACAAGAGCAGAGCTGCCTGATCCGCTGATTCAGCAGTACGAAACGTTAAAGCAATTTTTTGATACAGTAGGCATTTATCAAATGTCATTGTCTTCTTATGAAGCAGATGATTTAATTGGAGCACTTGCAAGCAAGTGGAGTAAGGAAAAGCAAAGTCCAGGGTACATCTATAGCAACGACCGAGACTTGCTTCAGCTCCTAGATCAACATATTTCGCAAATTATTGCTAAAAAGCAGGTTGGCGATCTTGTTTATGGCTTTAAGCACTTTCAAAAAGAATATAATATTCATCCTCGTCAATGGGTGGACGTAAAAGCATTGCTTGGTGACAAATCTGATAATATTCCGGGCGTTCCAGGTGTAGGAGAAAAAGCCGCACTGCCTCTTATTCAACAATATGGCTCTATCCATGAAATTTATGCACAAATTGAACAATTAGATCCAGCTTTTAATCGTTACAAAAAAAAGCTGGCAGAAGGAAAAGAACTAGGTATGCTTAGCCGTGAACTCGCTGAGATTATTATAGACATTCAAGAAATCAGTATGTTGAATTGGGAAGAATTAACATTTATGTATGATTATGAACGATGGAATAAAGAAATTCAAAGTCTAGAACTAAACATTAGGATTCGCTCCTGATTTTTAGTACAATACAATTTATGAACATGAGAAAGGAGTAACAAGCGTGCAACCAATTCATAAAGAAACAGTTCAAAAAAAAATACAAACATTTTTAAATAAAGACGTATATGTACACCTTGAAACGACAAACGGTGCATATGCTTCACACGTAAATGAAAAAGTAATGACAGTTGGGGCTTTTATTCGTAATGGTAAAGTCACTATTTCAAACGGAAAGATAACTGGAGAAGGTCCTTATCGTGTAGGTCTTCAAATTGATTTAGGATGGATTTATGCAGAGGGATTAACAGATTGGGAAATTGATGAAGAAGGCAGACTTCTTTTAGCAGGGCATGACTTTGAAGGTCGTTTAGCAGTTGCCCTTCAATTAAGTGAACATCCGTTTTCATAACAGAAAAGAGAGGAGAATAGAACATGGAAGAAAGATTATTAATTGTATTTCCGCATCCTGACGATGAAGCATATGGAGCAGCAGGAATGATCACGCAAGCTAGACAAAAAGGAACGCCCGTTACATATGCTTGTGTTACGCTAGGTGAAATGGGACGAAACATGGGTAGACCGCTGTTTGCTAACCGTGAAACTCTACCTCAAATCCGAAAAAAAGAACTTTTAGATTTAGCAAACGTTTTAGACATTCAAGACTTGCGTATGCTAGGGCTTCGTGATAAAACGCTAGAATTTCTTGATATTGATGTTTTTGCAGATAAAATTGAAGAAATTATTAACGATGTAAAGCCGACTCACATTTTAACGCATTACCCTGGCTTTGCAGTACACCCTGATCACAATGCCACGGGAGCAGCTACGATCCAAGCGGTAAAACGTATGCCAAAAGAAAAGCGTCCGGTTGTTTGGTGTCATGCGTTTTCAAAAGATCGTATTGAACATATTGGAGAACCAGATGTTATTTTTGATGTAACAGCGATGAAAGATAAAAAAATTGAAGCGTTAAAAGCCCATCGTTCTCAAACAGAAGGAATGATGAACGCAATTGACTTCGATCGCTTATCTGACTATCCGCAAATGGAACGTCTATTAACAAGAGAAGAATTCTGGACATATAACTGGGAGTAACAGATGAAAAAACAGCGAATTTTATTTATTGGAGCAGGACGAATGGCTGAAGCCGTAGCGGCTGGCTTGGTTACGAGCAGCGCTGATAGTATTGAGGCAGTGGTGATGTCAAACAACGGAGATATCGGTCGGTTACAGCGAGTTGAAAAAACGTACGGCGTACAAACGACGCAAAATTGGCGCCAGGAAGTTGACAATTCGGACGTTATTATTTTAGCGATGCCTCCCGAGGCGCATCCTTCCGTTCTCAAGGAACTTTCGACTCATTTAAATCAGCAATTTGTTGTAACGTTAGCTGCAGGAATTGGTCCGAGTTATTTAGAAAACCACCTTCCTCAGGAAACGCCTGTCGCTTGGATTATGCCAAATACAGCTGCTATGATTGGGCAATCGATGTCCCTGTATACACTTGGAACTTCTGCAACAAAAGAGCATAAAGAAGTGCTTCAAATGATTTTAAAAGGAATTGGTGAAGCACATGAGTGTTCAGAAAAAGAAGTACATGAGCTAACGGCTGTAACTGGCAGTGCACCTGCGTTTTTATATTATTTTGCAGAATCGTTAATTGATGCAACGACTGCTTACGGTGTGGACGAAAAAACAGCCAAAGATTTAGTTATTCAAATGATGTATGGCTCTGTACAAATGCTGCATGAAACCAAAGATCCTGCGTCTTTAAGAGAGCAAGTAACAACTCCAGGCGGCGCTACTGCCGAAGGATTAAAAGTGATGAAAGAACAAGACTTTTTCTTAACAATGAAGCAGGCAATTGAAGCAACGAATAAAAAAGCAATGGGTGGAAGCTAAAAAAGCTCATACAACCATATGTTAGATAAAAAATCCGAACTATAGTTCAGCATTCTTTCATTAGAATGTTGAATCAGTTCGGATTTTTTTATGAATAGACTTTCTTAACATAAAAATATGCCTCTTTGGAATCGTTTTTTCTCTATGTGCCGAGCTTTTTTAGTCATCGACAAATCGCTTTTTTGTATCAGAAGTTGGGAGCATGCAGTGCTGCTGTTTGCCAAACCACTTATATCGGTTGCGAGCGATCCAGTTGTATACGATATCTCGAATAGGCGCAGGAATGATAATAAGTGCATATAAAAATTTAACGGGTCCATCTAAGCGCTTGGCGATTTTTAAAGCAGCCGTTGATTTTATATATCTTTGTTTTCCATGGATATATACAATGCTGTCTAATTGCTCAGGAAGTAAGCCGTGAGAGGCGAGCTGCTGCTTTCCGAAATCTGATTGAAGAGAGGCGAAAGAAAACAAAGCTTGTTCATCATGTTTAATAATAAATTGAACACTGCTGTTACATAAATTACATATGCCATCAAAAAGAATCAAATGTTTCATTGGACAATTTCGCTCCTATTCCATAAAAAAAGTATAATTACTTGTCATTTTTGAAAAATAAAGGTACGTTTAAAAGATGTGAAAGTGATCCAAATGCAAAGGTAATTCGATTATATAATAAGGACTCATAAGAGTTAAAGGAGAAGGGTATGAAAGAGCAAAACGACGTTGTCTTATACAATAGAATAAAAGAACAAGACAAAAAAGCCCTTGAACTGCTGTATGACAAGTACGAGCGAATTCTTTATTCGTTTGTATACCGGTTAACAAATAGCTCTGATATTGCTGAAGAAGCTGTTCAAGAAGTATTTATTAAGCTGTGGAGAGGAAAGGGAGTTTACAGCGATGAAAAAGGGAAGTTTTCATCATGGCTGTTTACGATTACAAGAAACACCGCGATTGATATGGTGAGAAAAAGAAAAAACGATCCTATTTTCTCAGAAGAAATTTTTGATTTTATTGAAGATGATCATCCTCAGATTGACGAGCACCTTCAGTGGAAAGAAGAACAGCAGAGAGTACGGCACGCTGTATCAAAATTGTCTGAAGACCAAAAAAAGATTATTCAATCCGTTTATTTTAAGGGATTAACGCAGCAAAAAGTAGCAGAAGAGCAGCAAATCCCATTAGGAACAGTAAAGGGTAGGGTGCGATTAGCGTTGCGGAAATTAAAAACATATTTAGGTACCGATGCAGAAGGGAGAGCTGATTCATGAGTATGTGCGATAAACTAATTGATTACTATAATGATCAGTTGACTTCCCATGAGAAAAAAGAGTTTGAAATGCACTTAAAAAACTGTCAAAGCTGTCAGGATGAACTAAAAGAACTGGAGGAAGTTCTTGGAGATCTAACGTATTTGACACCAGAGCAATCTCCTCCTCCAGAAATGAAACAGCGAATACTTGCAAATGTATTCGAAGAAGATCAAGGTGAGACAAAGAGAGAATCAATAGCTTTAAAAAATGAAAAACAATATGCTGCGTCTAAGAAATCAAATAAAAAATCCGTCATTATTGGATTAGCTGCGGCACTTATTTTATCCCTTGTAGGAAACAGCTACTTTCTGTTGAAAGATGGAGACAAAGGCAAACAAGAACCAAATGTTTCGGTTGCTCCTCAAAATGAACCTCTTACATCTGAGAAAACGATGAAGCTGCAGGCAGAGCCGAATGTTTCTGGTGAAGCAACAGCATCTCTGACGAAAAAAGGTGGAAATTTAAATGTGGTCATTCAAGCGAATAACTTGAAAAATGTAAAAGGGAATGAAGTCTATCAGGTATGGCTCATAAAAGGTGATAAGCCTCACCCGGCAGGTGCTTTTGTAACAGATAAAAATGGAAATGGGACAGTGGTCTATACGATGAGCCAAAAAGAACAGAGTGAAAAGTGGGATGTTATGGCCATTACTTTAGAACCGAACGCGAATAATAAGACGCCAAAAGGAAACGTTGTGTTAAGTTCAGCGCTCTAACAAAAACCCTTCTGCTAGCAGAAGGGTTTTTGTTACGTGCAGTTAATCATCTTCAAACTGTATAGCAATGGTTTGATCATTTTCTATCTTATTCAGTCGAATTTCCAATAAACCATTTTTGTACTTAGCGCGAACTGGTTCGTCCGTGTAGTGAAAAGGAAGTTTGACCGTGCGAGAAAATACGCCTGTATGGCGTTCGTTCAGCTTTAGCTTTTGTTTAGATGCTTCATAAGCATAAGGAACGTTCCCTTCAACTGTTAATATATTTGCGTCCAACTTAATTTGAATGTCGTTAGTGGAATGTAGTCCAGGAACTTCAACGACGATAATGCCTTCTTTATCGGTTTCATATAAATCGACGTTTGGAAATCGCTTTGGCAAGATGTGATTTAAATCGCTCCAAAAGTGATTTCCAAGCATATCTTCTACCTTATGCTGAATTGAACCCCAATCAATCTCTTCATATTTTTTACTCAAAGGAACCCCTCCTTATATTCACGTAAATTCCTTCTATATATATGAAAAAAAGAAAATTCAATGCCTGCTTACAAAGAATGAGAAAAATGCGTAAATAAGTGAAAAAATGTGAGGAAAAAAAGAGATTTTGAGTGAAAAAGAAGGATTATGTAGAATAAAAAAAGTATAATTACGTATAGAGCTTTCTATTATTCTAAATGAAAGCAAGTATGTGAAGGGGGAAGTTGAGATGAGAGAAAAGCGTACATCCAGTGGTTTTCTATTAAAACAACGTGCTTTCTTAAAATTATATATGATTACAATGACGGAGCAAGAGCGTCTGTATGGCCTTCGGTTATTAGATGTGTTGAGAGATGAATTTCGACCTTTTGGATTCAAACCTAATCATTCTGAGGTATACAAAGCTCTTCATGACTTGATTGAAGACGGTGTCCTCAAACAGGTGAAGCGTAAAAAAGAAGGAATGAAGCTTCAAGAAGTGGTTTATTATACATTTACAAATGAGGGAGAAGAGAAAGCTAAATTATATAAAAAACAATTAAAAGTAGAGCTGGAGCGGTGTGAAGCTATGATTCAAAAAGCTATTCGTGACAACTTCGGGTCCAAATGAACGTGTCTTTAGTTAGAAAAGACACGTTTTTTCTATAGCTGATTTTGTCGTCTTATGTCGGAATAAAAGTTATAAAATGGGTACAAAGTAGTGTAAAAGATGGATATATAGTTATATTATGGATAAAATACACACTTTTAACATATATGGATGAATTCGATTTTAAAGATTATGCACTATTCATAAATAGTGTACGAATTGATATGATACAAAGTGTATATAAATCTATTTAATACGTTATTTGCCATATTTTAAGAACTTATAAACCGTTATCAGACCATCATTCAAGCATTTTGGTTTTAGCAACTCTGACGAATTTGACTAGATTTGTATCGAGAAGATATTATTTGTTTACTATGAAAGGAATGGATTTTATGAAGTCTACAGGAATTGTAAGAAAAGTAGATGAATTGGGTCGCGTAGTAATTCCTATTGAATTGCGCCGTATTTTAAATATCAACACAGGTGATCCAGTAGAAATATATGTTGATGAAGATATTATTATTTTACAAAAGTATAGCCCGTATGGTGCTTGCTTAGTAACTGGGGAAATTACGCGTGAAAACTTAACCTTTGGTAATGGAAACGTTGTGTTAAGTAAAAAAGGTGCGGAACAGCTTTTACAAGAGTTAGAGCGTACCTTAAATAAATAAGAAGTTTTAGGTCTTAGTATAAGGAAGAATATCCATCCATCTTTAAACCAAAAAAGAACGTTCTTTTGAGAACGTTCTTTTTTGGTTTAAGCCGTTCGAGAAGATTTATCCTCCTCTAGCAGCTGCTTTTTTTGTATTTTTATCAAACGATACGCAAGTCCTGTTGCTCCTGCAGCGAGCCCAGCAATTAGTCCAACCCAATAGCCAAACGCCTGCAAATCGGTGTATTTTGCTAACACAATGCCTAAAGGTAGACCAATTACCCAATAAGATACCAAGGACATTAAAAAGGTTACATTTACATCCTTATATCCTCGCAGCGCACCTTGAATAGGAGCTTGAAGAGCATCAGAAAGCTGAAAGAAAATTGCATAAATCAAAAAGTGAGAAGTTAATGCCAGTACCTCTGCATCTTTTGTATATAAAGATGCTACGGATTCTCGAAGAGTAAATAAAAGACCTGCGCAAACAAAAGCCATGCCAACAGCAATTGTTATACCAATTCTGCTATAGCTTCGTGCATCTTGATTCCGTTTAGCACCCGCTTCAAATCCTACAACGATTGTTAAAGCCATCGAAATACTCAGTGGAATCATATAGAGAAATGAGGCAAAATTAATAGCTGCTTGGTGAGAAGCGATTGTAATGGTATTATATGAGCTCATAAACAGCGTGACAGCTGAAAAAATACTTGTTTCGAAAAATACGGAAAAACCGATAGGTAAACCAATTTTTAATATTTCTTTCCAGGCAGAAAATGAGATACGGTGAAATTTTTTAAATAAACCGAAGCTAGAAAAAGGCTCTTTTTTATGAATAATTAAAATCGATATGACAAGTATGCACCAATATGTGATGGCCGTTGCATAACCAGAGCCTACGCCACCCAAGTGAGGGAAGCCCAGCTTACCGAAGATTAATACATAGTTTAAAGCCACATTAATCGGAAGCCCTAAAATGGTGACCAGCATAGACGTACGAGTTTGCCCTAAAGCATCAATAAAGTTTCGTAAAACCGTATAAATAAAAAGCGGAATAATACCAAAAGATAAAGCGATTAAATACTGTTTGGCAATGCGCATCACGTTTGCTTCTAAATTCATTCCTTTTAAGATAGGACTAACAACAAAAAAGCCGATTAAAATGATAACAGCGGCCATTAAAATGGAGACATAAAGCCCTTGAATGACAGAGAACGGAACTTTTTTCTTTTGATTAGCTCCCACCAGCTGTGCAACAATTGGTGTAATAGACATTAAAATTCCGCTTAGCCCTGTAAAAACAGGCACCCATAAGCTCGAACCAATTGCTACCCCTGCCAAGTCATCTGCACTAACTCTTCCTGACATCATCGTATCAAAGAAAGTCATTGAAAACATTCCAAACTGGGTGACCAATATCGGAAATAAAATAAAAACGAACTGCTTAACTTTTTGAGACGTTGAAAACGTTTGTTGCATTAAAAAACCCCCAATTTGAAAACATTTACACCAAAAAGCATTATATCACGCAAAGGCTTGTTTTTGCTAAGAGTTCTGACAATAAATTCAAAGAATGTATCCATAAAGAACCCACTTTGAAAGGAAGTAAAAGGTAAAGTAGTATATGATTTTAATTTTGAGACGCGGTGGGATATGATAGAAAGTATAGTAGTTATCATTTAACGTGGAGGGATACGTGTGGATTTACAGTTGCAAAGTAAAAATGTACTCATTACCGGTGGATCAAAAGGGATTGGGAAAGCTATAGCTGCTTTGTTTATTCAAGAAGGAGCAAACGTTGGAATTGCTGCAAGAGGAGAGGAAGCATTACAGCATGCACAGTCAGAATTAGAAAACGTACGTACATATACAGCAGATCTAACAAACGAAGCGGATAGAGTTGCGTTAATTAAGAAATTCATTAACGACTTTGGGAGTATTGATATTTTAATTAATAACGCTGGAGGAAGTAATGGAAGCACGGCAATGGAAACAGATTTATCTCTTTTTCAGGAAGCAATGGAGCTAAACTACTTTTCAGCTGTCCACTTGAGCAAGCTAGCAGCAGCTCGTATGACAAAAGATGCGGCAATCGTTAATGTTACGTCTATTTTTGGGAGAGAAAGTGGAGGGAAAGTCACGTACAATAACGCAAAAGCAGCGCTTATCAGCTTTACAAAGTCGTTTGCAGATGAAATGATTTCTAAAGGAATTCGTGTAAATGGAGTAGCGCCTGGAAGCATCTTGCATGAAACGGGTAATTGGAAAAAAAGAATGGATGAAAATCCGGAAAAGATTAAGCAGTTTGTTGAAAATGAAATACCCGCAGGGCGCTTTGGAGAGCCAGAAGAAGTGGCAAACGCCGTTGTTTTTTTAGCATCTTCTCAAGCTTCATGGATAGTAGGTGCGACATTAAACGTAGACGGTGGACAGTCAAAAATGAATTTTTAAAAAAAGTGCAGGAATTTCCTGCACTTTTTCATTATCCAATATCTTTTTGCATACGAGGAATTTGAAAATCTTCATTAATCGCGTCCGCTGTAAGCTGACCTGATAATGTCACCATCGGCACGCCGCCTCCAGGGTGTGTAGAGCCTCCTACAAAATAAAGGTTAGAAAGAAGCTGACTTCTTGCCGGAATTTTAAATCCTCCATTTTTCTTACGGTCAGTTGCTACGCCATAAATGGACCCACCGTTAGCGCCGTAAAGCTCTTGGATATCGTTAGGAGTAAACGTATATTCAAACTCAATGCTGGAACGTAAGTCTTCTAATCCCATTGCCTCAAGCTTTTTTAGTACGACATCACGGTAGCGGTCTTTTAATGCAGCCCAGTCGTCGCCTTCTTTTAAAGGAGGTACATGAGTAAGAACGAACAGGTTTTCTTTTCCTTCAGGAGCTTGCGTAGGGTCTGATTTAGACGATACGCCAATGTAAATTGTCGGATCCATGGCTACTTGACCTTTGTTAAAGATTGTATCAAACTCTTCTTTCTGATCCTTTGAGAAGAAGAAATTATGATGTTGAAGCTGTTTGTACTGTTTGTTAACCCCTAATAAAAGAACAAGGCCAGAAACAGTAGGTTCAAATTTTGCAAGCTGCTGAGTTTGCTTAGCTGCTTGCGCATGATTTTTTAATAAATAGCGGTAAGTTGGAATGGCTTCTAGATTAGATACCACAACATCTGCTGATAGGCTTTCACCGTTTTCTAGTGTAATTCCAGTTGCCTTTGCTCCGCTTGTTGTGATTTCTTTTACCGGCGTATTTAGATGCACAGTGACGCCAAGTTCTTGAAGGAGCTTATCCATCGCTTCAGCAATTTTGTACATTCCGCCTTTTACGTAATAAATACCTAATCCTAGCTGAACGTGAGCAAGCTGTGTTAATACAGCCGGTGCATGATAAGGAGAAGAGCCGATGTACATAATTAAAAAATTAAACAATTGACGCAAATGTTTGTTTGAAAAATATTTGCGTGTAGTAGCATCCATAGATCTCATTGGATCCATTTGAAGCAGTTCTTTTACCGTGTGCATCGTTCGTAAATCGTGCAGTCCAGATAAACTTTTTTTATAAAAACTTTTTAAGTTCGATTCGTACATTTTATTTGCATAAGATAAATAGTCAAAAAAACCTTCAATGTCTTCTGGAGCAAGTTCTTGAAGCTGCTGAAGCATGCGAGGAAGGTCACTGGTCAAATCAATTTGTGTTCCATCTTGGAAAAAAGTTCTCCACTGAGGCTCAATTCGTTCTATTGTCAAGTAGTCGTGGATATTGCGGCCTGCACTGTCAAACAGCTGCTCTAGCACCCACGGCATTGTTAAAATAGAAGGTCCCGTATCGAAAGAAAACCCTTTGCCGCTGCGAATATTTAACTTACCGCCAATTCGCTCGCTTTTTTCAACGACTGTTACATCATATCCATCAGCTGACAGACGAATAGCAGCTGACAGACCACCTAAACCTGCGCCTACAACAATTACTTTCTTTTTCATCTTTTTCCTCCTTATAAAACAAAAGCGAGTTGTCAACAATGTGTATAAAATGACTTCACGCAAAATAAAAATAGGTCTACAACTTTTTATTTTGTCCAGTTCGCTAATTTTCATACGTGAAGGAAAGGAGAAAGAGATGTCTTTTTTACTGGTTGCTCTTGTCTTGACAGGTACGCTTGTCATCACTATCCCTACATTTAAACGTGTAAAAATAGTAAGAAACGATATGTCATGTTTATCCATTATTATTCCAGCTAGAAATGAAGAAAAAAACCTTACCTTTTTATTGCAGTCACTCCAGTTACAGAACGCTGACTTTGAAGTGATTGTTGTAGATGACAACTCAACAGATCATACTGAGCGGGTAGCCAAAGCATTTGGCGTGAAAGTAGTGCACCCGGGGACACTTCCAGCTGGATGGTTAGGAAAGTCATGGGCATGCTGGAATGGAGCAAGAGAAGCAAAAGGCTCGGTGCTTTTGTTTTTAGATGCTGATCTTACAGTAGAGAAAGACGGAATTGAAAAAGTATTTTTCTACTATCAACAGCAAGGGGGGGTGCTGTCGGTTCATCCTTATCATCTTGTTAAGAGGCCTTATGAAATGTTTTCTGCTTTATTTCACTATGTTACGTTTGCATCGATTGGCGCTTTTCACCCCTTTAAAAATTGGAAAAGTCCTTCCGTCGGTTTCGGGCAGTGCTTGCTTTGCAGCGCAGCCTCCTACTTTCAAAGCGGAGGCCACGAAGGGATAAAAAAAGAAGTGGTTGAAAATATGGCACTGGTTGAGAAAATGAGCAAACAAGGTGAATTTATTACGTGTATGAGTGGACAAGGAGCTCTTTCCATGCGCATGTATCCAGATGGTATGAAAAGCCTGATAAGAGGGTGGAGTAAAAGCTTTGCTTCAGGTGCGGGGAAAACGGAAGCCATTTATTTATTTCTAGTAAGTTTATGGCTTACTAGCATGATTAATTATGTTCTTTTTTTACCTACTCTATGGAATCAACATGCAGGCTTGGCAATTAGCAGTTATGTTTGCTATGTCAGTCTCTTATTTAATAGCTTAAGAAAAATAGGTTCGTTTACTTTTTTTTCTTTGTGCTTATTTCCTATTCACGTGCTGTTTTTTCTGGGCCTATTCGTATGGTCTTTCATCCAAACAGCGGTGAGAAAGCAAGTTAAATGGAAAGAACGCAGCATATCTATAGAAGAAGAAAAAAAGAAGAAAGTGATAAAATGACAGGCGCTCAGCTCTTAATTAATATCATGGCATGGTTTGTGATTCACATGTTCATCGCCTACAGGTGCACAAAAATTTCTGCCTTTTATTTAAAAAAAGACCTTGCGCTGTTTAAGGTTCACAGCTGGGAAACAGTTGGAATATATAAAAAATTCGGGGTACACCGATGGAAAACGTGGCTTCCTGATGCAGGAAAGCTATTTAAACGAGGGTTTTATAAAAAGAAATGGGAGAGTAGAACGAAGGAATATGCACAGCTTTTTTTAATGGAAACAAATCGAGCAGAGTTAACTCACTGGATCAGCATACTTCCTTCTATTCTTTTTTTTATATGGAACTCTCCTTCTATAGGTGTTTGGATGGTTATTTATGCGATTATTGCAAACGTACCGTTTATTTTGGTTCAACGATATAATCGAATACGGATTCATCAAGTCGTTTTAAAACTCAAACGAAATTAATTAACATGCCTTTGGCTCCGAGTAGGGGCCTCGGTTTTTATCTTTTTCTCCTTATTTGAAGACAATAATTTCTTGGATAAAAGAAAAAAAGAAGCAAAGGCGATATAAATACTAAAAAACACTAAAAATCCCCATAAGCCTGCTATGGCATCATCAAATTCCATGTTGCCTCGAGTGGTAATTCCTTGCTGAATTTCAATAGCAAAAACTAAGACAAGCATAACCGTAAGAGTGTAGATAAAAGAAATAGCTGTAATACTAAATTTCCATTTTGACAATAATTTAAAGATCATATAAACGCTTAAAAACGTGAGCAGTCCAATAATGCCAATAATCCAGAAGTGAAGTTCTTTATCTGAAAGAGAAAATCCTAGTAAATAAAAAATATAAATTAATCCATCGTGCAATACATTAATAATATTTGTAATGAAAACAATACATTCTTTCATTTTTTCTCCTTTATAAAAATGTAAGACGTTTAAACTTCTAGGTATACAAGTATACGTAGCCCGTACTCATTCCAATTTTATATAAAAAATGCACTTTCTAGATCAAATATTAAAGAGATCTGAAATTTCAAATAATATTTATAATTTATATTATAAACAAAAAGGTAAAAAAATAAAAATTTTCGATGCAAACTGACACATTTTTTTCATATTTAAAGAAAGAAATAACTCAGAATATGTGGTTTACTGTAGAAAGAAAAGAAAATAAGAGGCATTGATATAACAAATATTCACAAGTGCTTTTATGCATTCTCTTGTAAAGCAGAAGGAAAACTAAGGCAAGTGTTAAATTTATATGTATAGTGGACAAAATAAAAAATAAATATAAAATAGTGAAACCTAAAGAGAAGCTGTCCGTATTAAATAGTGAGAAGAAAAAAGCGCAGGATATATTTGTGTTTGAAAGCCGATAGAGCTGGGAATAAGAAAGTAGTTATTTTCTCACGTTTGGTGAAAATTATACGTAGCGGTGTTGACAATTTTTTTTAAAGAGTTAAAATGTGAAAGAACAGATTAGCTCTCTTACATTTTTTGTAAGGGAGATTTCTTTTTACATTTACTATAAAAATAAAAGTGAGCTTAAATTTCAATAGAGACAGAGGTGGGAATATGAAACAGCTCATGACAAACGGTAAAAATATTTTTTCGAAACAACTGCCGTTATTTCTAATTGCAGTTTTGTTGTTTTGGATTAAAACGTATACCGTTTATCGTATCGAATTTAACTTAGGGCTAGATAATTTTATGCAAAAGTTCTTACTTTTCATAAACCCAATTGGTTCGGCAATTTTCTTTTTTGCCATTGCATTACTATTTAAAGGGCGCGGAAAAGTACGAGCACTGCTTGGAATGAATTTTTTACTTTCATTCATCCTGTACGCAAATGTAGTATACTATCGCTTCTTTAATGATTTTATTACTGTTCCTGTATTGACTCAGTCAAACAACTTTGGTCAATTAGGCGGCAGTGCTATGGCTTTAATTAGCCCAACTGATATTTTATACTTCACAGATTTCTTTATTCTTTTAGTTTTAGTATTATGGAAAAAAGTTGACTTACCAGCAACAATTAGTCGACGTACTGTGACAGGTGTATTTTTATCAGGGATTTTATTCTTAAGTGCCAACATCGCACTAGCGGAAATGGATCGTCCTCAACTATTAACAAGAACATTTGACCGCAACTATTTAGTAAAATATTTAGGAACGTATAACTATACGATCTATGACATCATCCAGAGCTCGAAATCTTCAGCACAGCGCGCGCTAGCAGATAGCAGTGATGTGGCTGAGGTAGAGAACTATGCAAAAGCAACGTATGCTGAACCGAACAAAGAATATTTCGGTCAAGCAAAAGGCAAAAACGTTATCTATATTTCATTAGAATCACTTCAGTCATTTATGATTGGTTATAAGTTAAATGGTGAAGAAGTAACGCCATTCTTAAATTCACTATTAAAAGATCAGAACACAATGTATTTCGATAACTTCTTCCATCAAACAGGGCAAGGTAAAACGTCAGATGCTGAATTCATGATGGAGAACTCATTATTCGGCTTACCTCAAGGTTCTGTATTTACAACAAAAGCAAATAACACCTATCAGTCGCTATCTGGTATTCTAGATCAGCAAGGCTATACAACATCTGTGTTCCACGGAAATGGAAAATCGTTCTGGAACCGTGATGAGATGTATAAATCAATGGGTGTAGAAAAATTCTTTGATTCAGCTTATTACAATATGTCAGACGAAGATACGCTGAACTATGGTTTAAAAGATAAACCTTTCTTTAAAGAATCAATGCCGTACCTAAAAGGCTTAAAGCAGCCATTTAGCGCGAAGTTCATTACGTTATCAAACCACTTCCCTTATCCATTAGATAAGGAAGACCAAACGATTGGACCTCATAATACGGGAGATAAGTCAGTTGACCAATACTTCCAAACGGCTCGTTATTTAGATGAATCAATTAAGCAATTCTTTGAGGACTTACAGGCCTCTGGCTTAGCAGACAATACGATGGTTGTGATGTACGGTGACCACTATGGTATTTCTGAAAACCATAAGCGTGCAATGGGCAAAGTAATGGGTAAAAACATCAATGATTTTGAACAAGCTCAACTGCAGCGCGTACCATTATTTATTACTTCACCAGGCCTTAAAGGCGGCGTAAATCATACGTATGGTGGAGATGTAGATGTTCGTCCAACAGTGATGCATTTATTAGGTCTTGATACAAAAGACTATATTGACTTTGGTACAGACTTATTATCAAAAGAACATCAGCAAGTTGTACCTTTCCGTAACGGTGACTTTGTTACACCGAAGGTAACAAAAGTTGATCAGAAAGTGTATGACAACGCAACGGGCAAGCAGCTTTCAGATAAGGAAGCGAAACAGTATGATAAGTATGATGAACTAGTTAAGAAAAAGCTAGAACTATCAGATAAACTTGTTTACGGAGACTTACTCCGCTTTCATACACCAGAAGGGTTCAAACCAATTGAACGTTCGAAGTATGATTACAACAAGCGCGAAGATCAATAAAAAACAGGCAGCTATAAAAGCTGCCTGTTTTTTTGTTTTGTGAAACTTTTAAGGGATTTATCCGTATATAAATTATAACAGTAATCGTTTTAAGAGATGGGAAGACAATGGTATAATATGTATACGTTTAAAAGTTCGGTCACATTTAAGATAGGAGTGAAAGCGATGAAAGTCGTTCGAATCATAAAAAAGATTCTTGCCATTTGGGTAACAGGAGCAGTAGCCGTTCCGGTCAGCTATTTTGGATTCAGTACCACGATGATTCAATCCGTTGGCATTAGTGTAGGAGTAATGGTCGTGATGAGCCTGTTTTTTATTATGAGCAGTGCTCGACGTCATTATCAAAATCCATATAGAGAAGAAATTGCATACGTGCGTCATCAAGTAAAAGAGGCAAGAAAGCAATTAAGAACCATTGGAAGCTATCGTTTTAAAATTCGGTCTGTTCATATGTGGACAGAACTTTCTAAACTATACAAAGTAGGCAAAAGCATCATTGAAATGGTAGAAAAAGAGCCCGCACGATATAAAGATGTTCAGCCCTTTTTTACGAACTACTTACAATCAACGGTTACCGTCATTGAAAGGTATATGTTTTTATTATCAAAACCAACGAAAAGCATAGAAGTAAAAGAAAGTCTTCATGAAGCGGAAGACATGCTGCGCGGGTTATCAGGGAAGTATGAGCATTTATTAACAAATGCTCTTTCACAAGATAAGCTGACATTAGATGTAGAGCTTAAAGTGCTAAAGCAAGCATTTGAAGAAGAGCAGCCGTATATACCGACAGCTACTAATCGCACAAAGTAATGTAAATGCAAAGGATGGGATTTTATGATGAAAGAATATGATCAAAATAAATCGTTAGATGCGCTGCTTGATGATCCTTTTGCTTCGCCTACCCCGCAGTTACAACAACCGGATACTCGCGCTGCAAAAAGAAGCACATACGATGATTTGACACCGGAATATCAGGAAAAAGCACAGAAAATCGCAAATCAAATTGATTATAAAAATCAGCAGGCTATCTTACAGTACGGGGTAGCAGCTCAGTCAGAACTATCTCAGTTTTCCCAATCTGTACTACAGCATGTTCAAACGAAAGATACAGGACCAGTAGGAGACGTTATAGGAGATTTGATGAGTAAGATTCGCCAAGTAAATCCCGATGACTTTTCTTCAAAGAAAAAAGGAGTCATCGGTCGATTGTTTTCAGGAGTCTCTAGGCCTATTCAAAATTTATTAACAAAATATCAAAGCATTAATGTTGAAATTGATAAAATTGCAGATAAGTTAGAGCGCTCAAAACAAATGCTGTATCGAGACATTACAATGTTAGATAGCTTATATGATAAAAATAAACAGTTTTATGAGGCGCTTAACGTTTACATTGCAGCGGCAGAATACAAGTTAGTGGGGCTGCAGAATGAAACGCTGCCCCAGCTGCAGCAAACAGCCTCTCAAAAAAATGACTACTTGATGGCTCAGGAGGTCAATGATTTAAATCAATTTATCAATAGGCTAGAAAAACGAGTGCACGATTTAAAGCTGAGCCGTCAAATTGCCATTCAAAGTGCACCGCAGATTCGATTAATTCAAGAAGTCAATCAGACCCTTGTGGAAAAAATTCAAAGCTCTATTTTAACAGCTATTCCACTTTGGAAAAATCAAGTAGTCATCGCAACCACTTTATTGCGCCAAAAGAAAGCAATGGAAGCCCAAAAACAAGTATCTAAGACAACAAACGACTTGCTTACTAAAAATTCAGAGCTGCTCAAGCAGAATACAATTGAAGTAGCTCGTGAAAACGAGGCAGGGATTGTCGATATCGAAACATTGAAAAAAACGCAGTCCGACTTGATTACTACGTTAGAAGAAGTACTAAAGATACAAGAAGAAGGGCGTACAAAGCGTACCGAGGCAGAATCAGAGCTGTATCAAATGGAAAAAGATTTAAAAACCAAACTGTTAGATATGAAATAAAGAAAAAGTCGGTTTACACACTTTGTAAACCGACTTTTTTTCTGTTTTATGCATTTTGAAGTGTTTTCGCCATTTCCAAAAACGGAGTTAAATCCCTTTCGGATTTAGGAGCAAAGATCGTTAATCGGAAAGTAGGGTGTTGATTTTGCTTTCGAACAAGAAAGCCGTATGCATTACTTTTATCATCGGACGCTTTGTACGCAGCTTCTATCTCTAAGCTAGATTGAATGAGGTGCGTGTCAAGGGAAGCCACTTCCGAAAAGCCAGCTCTTAAAATTTCTTTTGTTTCTTTCTTCAGCTCCTCTACACTTTTATTTGAGGGAAACACTTCAATCCGCATCCACAAAGCATCATTTTTTTTATTGTAAATGACATCTTTTCGGGGCTCTTCTTCTGTAAACTCGTATCCTTCTAGTACGTAAAGCGTATAGTTTTGATTACTGCTTCTTTTAAGATAACCTACATCTGTTCTGCTGCTTCCTTTGTAAGGATAGGTGAAGTTTTGCTGTGGCAAGCGTTCTCTTGGAATTTCTTTTTGTGTGTTGATAAGCTCTTCGCGAAAAGCAGTTGAACAGCCACTCATCAAACATATAAAACAAACAAGAAATATCTTTTTTTTCATAGCTGGCTTCCTTATCTATTTTCATTCATGCGTTTTTACTGAGTTAACAATTGAAATTAACTTTTTTTCATCATCGGAATTTTTAGCCGTAACCATCGTGATTTTTAAAGCAGGGTGCCCCTTTGTTTCTCTTAATACATATAGTTTTGCCGTTTCTTTTTTACTCCCAGACATAGATGCAAACACAACGGGTTGAATAAATGGGGATGTAGAAGAAATTTTTAACGATTTTCCAAACTGGTCATCAAACAATTCTTTTGAACGATCTAGATATGGTGTGCTTGTACTTTCTTTCCCGGAAAGGACTTCAATTCGCATCCACGTATAGGGAGTCTTGGTTGAAAAAAGAATATCTTTTCCATCTTCTTCTTTTTGAAGCGTATATTCACCGGGCAATGAAAGAGAATATCCTTGTTCGCTTACGGTGAGCTGCTGATGTTTCTCGTTGCTTTCACTGATTGCTTTAACAGAAGGCAGTATAACCATGGTTCCGCTTATCATTAACAGAAGCGCTAAATAAAATTTTCGCATGTATATATCTCCTATTCAAAACGCTAGACAGCGTGTAATTACTATATAAAAATGTTTTCGCCATGTTAGAACCCGTAGGTTTATTTTTGACTTTTTGGTAAAGCTAAAAACACAATCAATTAGTAATGGAGAGAAGACTATGAAAAACCGTAAATCAACTTCTGCAGCTAATCGCCGTCAACAGCGCGTGTGTTTGGGTGATGAACGATTATTTGCAGTTGGTATTAAAGCGTTTATTGACAATACGCATGAATCACACCTAGACAAAAAAGGAGGTCATTGAGTGAAATGGTGCTTGTCAATTATTATTATTGTTTCCATTAATTTCTACGGTATTCAGGTGGATGCTGCAAAGAAGAGCAGATTTTATTATGAAAGAAAAGGAGATATCGTGTGGGAAGTTCCCATGAAAGATGAGAAGTTAATTGCGCTTACATTTGATGATGGACCAGATCCTAAATATACGCCGACTATTTTAAATTTATTGCAAAAATACGGTGCCAAAGCAACTTTTTTTGTAGTCGGCGATCGAATAACGTCATTTCCCAAGCTTGCTCAAAGAGAAGTTCGTGAAGGTCATGAACTTGCTAATCATACATATAGCCATTTGAAAGTAAGGGGCCAGGAAGTAGAGAGAATTGAACAAGAAATTGAAAAAGCCGATGAACGTATACAAGCTATTACAGGAATAAAACCTTACCTGTTTCGTCCACCTACTGGTTATTATGACGATCGGGTAGTAAAAGCTGCTAAAAATCAGCAGTATACGATTATTCTTTGGTCTTGGCATCAAGATACATTTGATTGGAGAAATCCAGGCGTCGGTAAAATTGTAAGTCAAGTGCTTAACCATGCCAGGTCAGGAGATATTGTATTGTTTCATGATACGGGAGGAGATCGAACTCAAACCATTGAAGCATTAAAACAAATTTTACCGAAGTTAAAAGAAGAGGGGTATAAATTTGTAACGGTCTCAGAACTTTTAAAACATCATCCCAATTATAAATCTCTTTATTTGATGCAACAGCAAAAACAGCACTCCGTTCAATAAGCGGGTGCTGTTTTTCTAGTAAAAGCTTTAGCTAATCTTTTAACTGGTTTTTCCTTCTCTTTCGTCCCCATCAGACGTATTTTTTTGGAAAAATGCTTTTACTTTATCTCGTTTTTTCTTCGAAATAAGAATATATAATGTATCACCTGCAAAAATTTGTGTATTTCCTCTAGGTGTAAGTAATTTATCATCTCGAATAACAGCAGTCACTAAAATGTCTTCAGGGAGGTGAAGTTCTTCAAGCGATTTACCTGATATATCTGCATGTTCCACGAGCTTCAACTCAATCATTTCATTTTTGGTTTTGCCCATCGAAACAAGCTCGAGACTGTGAGGAACCGTCTCTTTTTCACCTTGAGAAAGGTTTAGAAATTTGGCTAAAGGAGCGATTGTTGCTCCTTGAAGAAGAGCGGAAGTTAAGACCACAAAGAAAACGACGTTAAAAATGAGCGTGCTGTTCTCCAAACCTGCCATCATAGGATAAGTAGCCAATACAATTGGAACAGCTCCTTTTAAACCGGCCCAAGAAATAAACAGTTTTTCTTTGGATGAGTATTTAGCAAACATCATCGAAAGAAATACGCCGAGTGGACGAGCGACAAACATAAGTAAAAGAGATAACAGTATACCCTGCCAAATGATATCTAGCAGTTGATTAGGAAAGACAAGAAGGCCGAGTAAAATAAACATTAAAATTTGCATCATCCATGCAAAACCTTCGTTAAAGCGGACAATTGTGTGACGATAAGTTAGATCTGCATTTCCTACTACCACTGCCATTACGTATACAGCAAGTAGACCGCTTGCCTCTACAAATGTGGAAATTCCATAGGTTAAGGCGGCCAATGACAATGTAAGCACAGGGTAAAGCCCAGAAGAATCCAAATTAATTCGATTAATAATCCAAACGGATGCTTTTCCAAGTACTAAACCAAGTACCAGCCCGATTCCCATTTGCCAAAAGAAATTAAAGATTAATGAGAGGATAGGAGAGTCTGGATGTTGAATTAATTCAATAATAGAAACGGTTAAGAAAATGGCCATCGGATCGTTGGAACCAGATTCTGCTTCTAGCGTGGAGTTTAGTTTTTGGCGGATGTTCTGTGTCCCTAGTACAGAGAACACGGCTGCGGCATCTGTAGAGCCAACGATTGCCCCAAATAAAAAGCCTTCAAGCCAAGTAACACCTAAAATATATTTGGCAAGTACACCCGTTAAAACTGTCGTAATGAGGACTCCGAAAGTAGCTAATGAAACGGAAGGGCGAACAACGCGCTTAACATCTTTCCATTTGGTCTGCACGCCTCCATCAAAAAGAATAATGATAAGCGCTAATATTCCGAATCCTTGTGTTAAAAGAGCATTGTCAAAGTAGATGTAGTGGCTAACAACCATTCCTACAATAATAAAGAGTACAAGCGAAGGGACCCCAAGGCGAGTAGAGAACTTTGCAGTAAGTACCCCTATGACAAGGAGAATGGATAATAAGAGAATTGAATGGTCTACCGTAAAATCCAAAAAATACACCTCTTTTGTTCAAAATTTTTATGTAAGCAATAAGTGAGGTTCCTCTATAATAATTGTAGCATAATGGATTTAAAACCTTGAGAAATCTGCTTATCAAAAAAAGAGATGCATAAACATCTCTTTTTTGGTCATGTATGAATAACAGGGATAGATTCTTATTTAACATCTTGCTCGTGATAAAGATGAGGAGCTTTAAATGTTGCTTTCTTTTTAACGGAAGAACCTTGTTGGTCTGGACGGGAACGATCGTAAATAGCTGTTCCAACAATCTCAGCCACATCTTGAAGTTTTTCTTTGCTTATTTTATCAAGGGTATCTTCAGGCGTATGATACCAAGGTTCAGACGGACTGTGAATAAATAGAGCAGCCGGTATTCCTGCCTCTGCAAAAGGAACGTGATCACTGCGGCCGCCAGCTTGGAATGGCGTAGGTGATCCATTTAATCTTGTACTTGAAGCTTGAGCTAATTCTGTGACAAGATTTGGTGTTCCATCAGCTGTATTCATCACCAAATCTCCCGCATCTCGACTTCCTACCATGTCTAAATTAAACATTCCAACAATACGATTTTTCTCATTTTCAGATAGCTCACTAACATAATGCTCGGATCCTAGTAAGCCTACTTCTTCAGCCCCGAATGTAACAAATCGCAGTTCTGTATCGGTAGGAAGAGTTTTAAATACGCGAGCTAATTCAAGCACCATTGCTGTTCCAGAAGCATCGTCATTTGCCCCAGGTGCTCCGGCCACAGAATCATGATGAGCACCTACTACAATAATATCATTTGTTCCTTTTTTCTTAAAAGTAGAAGGTTTAGCAGCGGTTACATTATAAGATGTTCGCTCACTTACGACAGCTCCTTCAATTTTTACTGTACCTGAAGGCTTTTCGCCTTTTTGAATAGAAGTAAGAATCTTTTCACCTTCTTCTTTGGTAACAGCAAGAGACGGAATGTAGTTATCATTAGCGCCGCCAAGCGTTCCGTTTAGCTCACCGTCTGTATTATTAAAAATAATGACGGCTGCAGCCCCTTTTTCAGCAGCATTTAATACTTTTTCACCAAAAGTAATAGTGCCTCGCTGAACTAATACAATTTTACCTGTCACATCTTTGTTTGCTAAATTATCTTTTGTACCCAGCCCTCCATCGACAATTTCAGCTGTGACATTTCCATTGGTGCTATAAGTAAAAGTTGTTGGAGAGTAGCCGGTACCGTTTACGCTTAGTGAAAAACTAGCTGCTGGTGTGTAACCGGTAAAGGTAAAAGGTTCCACTTCGCTCTCATAGCCTAGTTTAGACAAACGCTTTTGAACAAATGTAGCAGCTTCGCGTTCAGCTTCAGTTCCTGCCACACGAGATTTTTTTGAGAGATACGCAATGTCTTGATAAATTTTCTCAGCATTGATTTTTTTTAATACTTTTTGTTCAGAACTTTGATGGTGAGAAGCATTTGCAGAAGTAGAAGCTTGTACACTTGTAAAAGATAAAGTCAAACTTGTGGCTACAGCCAAAGAAATCACGGTTTTTTTCATTAAAATCCCCCTAAATTTATCGATGTAGTTGGTACTATTCGAATTTACAATATTAAGAAAATACAAAAAAGAGTATTATTACCTAAATGTTCCAGGATATTCCGTATCTAAATTCCTATTTTAATAGAGAAAATAATTCAAATAAAATGAAAATGCGGAAACAAATAAAGAGGATAAAAGAAACTGTGTCAAAAGTAATAAGAAAAGGTATTAGATAAGAATAAAAAAATAAGGTAAACTAGTTTAAAAGTAAGAAGAATATTCAGAACTTAATTGATGAAACATAGAGAGTATTCACATAAAAAACAAAGGCTGGTGGGAAATATTGATAAAAAATAGGGAGGGTGTACGAAAAGCAGCGGCGGTAACGGGTCTTCTGCTTTTAGGGGTGTACACCGTCTTTCAAACAATGGCATTTTTTAAAGGAGCATATGCTCTTAGCAGTTTGATAAAAGATAGTTTACTAGTGGGCATAACGGCTGGCACGTTTTATTTACTTCATAAGCGTTCGGTTTATACCCAGGTGTCTGATGAACAGTATCAGCTTGCTACATTAATAAACTCAATGCCAGATTTTATTTGTTTTAAAGATGGAGCTGGCAAATGGGTGGCGGTGAACGATTTTGGAAGAGAACTTTATCATTTAAAGGGTATTGATTACAGGGGTAAAACCGATGCAGAGCTTGGGGAGCTTGTGCCTTTCTTTCAAGCGGCTTTCTTACACTGTATTTCATCGGATGAAGAAGCTTGGAGAAAAAAGGAAAAGGTACGCATGGAAGAAGCATTTGAAATACCAAACGGCGAGGTCAAAACATTTGACGTCATTAAAGTACCTGTGTTTTTTGATGATGGCTCAAGAAAAGCTCTTATTACGATTGGACGAGATATCACTCAGCAAAAGCTTGCAGAAGCGCTTCTGATAAAAAAGGAAAAGCTTTCTGTAGTAGGCGAATTAGCTGCTGGAATTGCCCATGAAATTAGAAATCCGCTTACGAGTATTAAAGGGTTTGTTCAGCTCATGAAAGAAACAGACCGATCCGCGGTAGGGTATGCTAATATCATGCTTGATGAGCTGGAACGAATTAATGGTATTGTTAGTGAAATGCTCCTGTTGTCAAAACCTGAAAGTGAACATTTTCGCGTGTTTTCTCTTACAGAAGCGGTTAAGTATGTAATGAGTCTAACTTCCCATGAAGCTTTATTGAAAAATATTGACTTCTTATACGATGAACAAACAAATAACGCTAGTGTATATGGAAATAAAAATCACCTTATCCAAGTATTACTTAATGTTTTTAAAAACGCAATTGAAGCCATGGATAAGCCTGGAAATATTTATATCACAATCAAAACAGCGCAGGATGACCATATTTTTATAGAAGTTAGAGATGAAGGAGTAGGAATTTCTAAAGACCGTCTAGAACATATAGGAGAACCGTTTTTTACTTTAAAAGAAAAAGGAATGGGGCTTGGATTAACAATCAGCTCTAAAATTATTCATGATCATCACGGTACCCTGCAGATTGAGAGTGAACAGAAAAAAGGGACGATTGTTAAAATCCGACTGCCTCTGTATGTCGAAGATACGGCGGTTTTTGCAAGCAAATGAAATGTTGTAAACGAAAAGTAATGAAAACGTCATCCATTTCTTATTGCTAAACGCAGCTGTACATGATGTAATAAAAGAAACGAACATGTCAGGAAGGTAGCAAAATGAGACGTGCAGATCAAAAAATTATATTACCGTATACACCGGAAAATTTAAGAATGCTATTGCTTCAAGTATGTGACGGAGAAAATCCGTTTTCCCATCAAGACCTTGCGTATTGGTGTGATAAATATACTCTCCATTATTATGAGTATGAAGCGGATGAAACGCAGTGGATGAATGATATGCAGCAGACAGATAATAGGCAAGATCTAGCTAAATCCTATGCCATTGCTAAAGATATTGGCTGGCAGTGGTACTTTTATATGGCTAGAGGAACGACGCTATCTGATATTCAATATGTCGAGCTTCACGAACTAGAATTACCCAGACATTTGTTTGTAAAATGGCTAAATGAATTATATGAAATGTAATCCTATATATGAATTGTAGTACATCCGGTCTGATGAAAGAAAGGCCATCTCTGGTAACGGAGCAAAAGACCACTGAAGTACATACAAGCGTAAAATAGAAAGCTAAGGAAAATCCTTAGCTTTTTTGTTTTGTCAAAATTATTCAAAAAAACTGTCTTTAGGAAAAAACATAAAACCTAGTTGACTTATTGGTATTGTTGTATTATAAGTAATAGAGACATAAATTATGGAAAAATTACAGGGGGAACATCTATGAATAACTTATTAGTCATTCTAAACATCCTTATTATGCTGGCACTGCTTGCGGGGCTGTTTATGATGCAGAAAAAACATGTATCATTTTCAAAGCGTGTGTTCACGGCGCTTGGCCTAGGGATTATTTTTGGCTTTGCTCTTCAGTGGGTGTATGGTCCGACTCATGAAGTAACGATAGCGACCGCCGATTGGTTTAGCATTGTAGGAAGCGGATATGTGAAGTTTCTTCAAATGATTGTCATGCCGCTTGTATTTGTATCGATTGTAGCGGCATTCACTCGTTTGAAATTGACGAGCAATATTGGAAAGATTAGTAGTTTAATTATTGGGATTTTGCTTGTCACAACAGCGATAGCAGCTGCAATTGGTATTTTTACAACAACGAGCTTTAATTTAGAATCTGTCCAAATCACAAAAGGGGAAGCGGAACTTCAGCGCGGAGAGGACTTGGAAAACAATTTATCTAGTTTAGAAGCAAAAACAATTCCGCAGCAAGTAGTAGAATTATTACCTGCTAACCCGTTTCTTGATTTAACAGGCGCACGATCAACTTCCACGATTGGCGTTGTCATCTTTGCCGCATTTGTTGGAATTGCGTATTTAGGCGTGAAGCGTAAAAAAGCTGAGGAAGCGGCGTTATTTTCAAAAATTATTGATACGCTTTATGCAATTGTCATGCGTGTAGTGACGCTAATTCTTCGTTTAACTCCTTATGGGGTACTTGCAATTATGACCAAAACAGTAGCAACGAGTGATATTGATGCAATTGTTAAACTTGGAAAATTTGTTGTAGCATCATATGTCGCATTGGCAGCTATGTTTATCGTTCACTTAGTTATTCTAACAATCATCGGTGTAAATCCGATCACATATGTTAAGAAAGTATTTCCTGTATTGGCGTTTGCCTTTACTTCTCGTACGAGTGCTGGAGCATTGCCTTTGAATGTTAACACACAAACAAGACAGTTAGGGGTTCCAGAAGGAATTGCGAATTTTGCAGGTTCATTTGGTCTTACAATCGGTCAAAACGGATGCGCTGGAATATATCCAGCTATGTTAGCCGTTATGATTGCACCAACGGTAGGTATTGATCCTTTAACGCCTTCATTTATTTTCACGTTGATTGCCATTGTAGCAATTAGTTCGTTTGGCGTAGCAGGGGTTGGCGGAGGAGCGACATTTGCGGCTTTACTTGTATTATCTTCTATGAATTTGCCCGTAGCGCTAGCAGGCTTATTAATTTCAGTAGAACCACTGATTGATATGGGACGTACGGCACTTAATGTAAGTGGAAGCATGACAGCCGGAGTCGTAACTAGTAAACTAACAAAAGAGTTAGATACAAACGTATACAACGATCAAACCATCTCACCTGAAACAGCAGAAGTGTAAAAGAGATACGGTATCCATAGTTAACATTGTTAACTATGGATTTTTTTTCTTTATCCGCATAAAATAGGAAAAAATACTTATGATAACGCTTTCAAAAAAGGTTATAGTGAAAAATGTGTACGTACTTTATTTTACGGGAGGGTTTTAATTGAAACGTAGTTGGACTAAATATGCAATGGTACTGACGGCTTTACTCTTACTAGTAAGCTCTTTTTTTAGCCCGTTTATGCAATCGTTTGCATCTGCAGCGGATACCACAAAACTCACGATTCACTATCAGCCTGCTTCAAACGATACAAAAGAATGGGGATTATGGGTTTTTCCTGAAGGAGGAGAAGGGAAGCCTTACGCATTTACAGGGGAAGATCAATTTGGAAAAGTAGCGGAAGTTGAACTACCCGGTACTTATGACAAAGTAGGTTTTATTGTACGAACAGAGTCGTGGGAAAAAGATGGAGGAGACCGCTTCGTTTCAGTGGAGAACGGTGAAGGAGAAGTATGGGTAAAAAGTGGAGATGAACATACATATACGTCTCCTCCTGACGGTGAATATCGAGATTTACCGGAATTTGATAAAGTAAACGTTACCTTAAACTATCATCGGTACGATGGAGATTATAGCGGGTGGAACATTTGGGCATGGCCAGGTGATGAAAAAGAAGGCAAGCAAATCGAATTTACGGAAGACACGAATTTTGGGAAGAAAGCAACTTACACAATTAACAGTGGAAGTGGTAATTTATTTGACAAAATTGGTTTTATTGTACGCCATTCTACTAGTGACAGCGATTGGGAAAATAAAGACGGAGGAAACCGCTTTATTACCAAGGTTGGTAAAGATGGGAATGTAGAAGTATGGATTGTTCAAGGGCAAAATCGAATTTATTACGATAGAGCTGGAGTAGATCTCACTCGGAAAATCATGAAGGCGACGATGGATACATTTAATCAAATCACCTTAGAAACAAACGTGCCGTTTGACTCTTCTAAGAGTTTAGGAGACATTGAAATTGACGGAGCTCAAATTGAGAAAGTGACACCTTATAAAGAGGGAGGAGACGCTGTTACTACTAAAATTAAAATCATAACAAAACGGCCTTTGGACGTTACACAAACGTATAGAGTTAAGCAAAAAGGATACGGATCAGCTGATGTAGTCAATGGAAATGTCGTGCGTACGAAAGAATTTGACGAAAAGTATGCATATAGCGGAAACGATTTAGGAAACACATATTCTAAGAAACAAACAAATTTTCGCGTATGGGCTCCAACTGCAAGCGAAGCCAAGCTAGTGACTTATTCGTCATGGAACTCGAAAGCTTTAAAAGAAATTTCTATGACTAAAAGTGAAAAAGGAACGTGGAAAGCGGAGTTAAAAGGAAATCAAGATGAACTAATTTATACGTACAAAGTAAAAATTGGGAACGTCTGGAATGAAGCGGTTGATCCATATGTACGAGCAACAACGGTCAATGGAGATCGCGGAGTCGTCGTAGATTTGGCTAAAACAAATCCGAAAAAGTGGAGTACAAATAAGCCGAAATTTAAAAATCCAGAAGATGCCATTATCTATGAACTGCACGTACGAGATTTATCGTCTCAAAAAGAGAGCGGTATCAAAAACAAAGGAAAATATTTAGGCGTAGCGGAGTGGAATACGAAAGGACCAAATGGAGTAAAAACAGGACTCAGTCATATTAAAGATTTAGGTGTAACGCACGTCCAGTTCCTGCCTATTTACGATTATCGTACGGTGGATGAAACGAAATTAAACGAGCCGCAGTTTAACTGGGGATATGATCCGAAAAATTATAACGTCCCAGAAGGCTCCTATTCAACAAACCCATATAATCCTAAGACTAGAATTATTGAGCTCAAACAAATGATTCAAACGCTTCATGACAAGCAGCTTCGCATGGTAATGGACGTTGTTTATAATCACGTGTATGCAGTGAGTGAGCATAGTTTTGATAAACTAGTTCCAGGCTACTACTTCCGTTATAAAGAAGATGGAACTCTATCCAACGGAACAGGTGTTGGAAACGACACGGCGTCTGAACGGAAAATGGTTCGGAAGTTTATCGTAGATTCTGTTGCGTATTGGGCAAAAGAGTACCACATTGACGGGTTTCGGTTTGATTTAATGGGGATTCACGATACAAAGACAATGAATGAAGTGAGAAAGAAGTTAGATGAACTTGATCCTTCCATTATCGTCTTAGGAGAGGGCTGGGATCTAGGAACCGAGCTTGACGCTAAGCTCAAAGCTAACCAGAAAAACGCTCAGGATATGAAGCGCATCGCTCACTTTAATGACGGTATGCGGGATGGTCTTAAAGGCAGCGTATTTTTTGATCATGACAACGGATTTGTGAATGGAAAGCAAGGACAAGAAAAGCTCATACAGCAAAGTATAGCAGCTGGAATTGATTATGATCGTTCAACTGCCACGTATGAAGATCCAGATCAAGTTGTTACGTATGTAGAAGCGCACGATAACCATACGTTATGGGATAAGCTTCAGCTGACGAACCCTGCTGACACCGAGCAAACGAAAAAGCAAATGCACAAGCTTGCTTCTTCTATTATTTTAACATCTCAAGGAATGAACTTTATACATGCAGGTCAAGAGTTTATGAGAACAAAAGGCGGAGACCATAACAGCTATCAGTCACCCGATTCTGTCAATCAGCTAGATTGGAAGCGCCGAGCAGCTTTCAGACAAGAAGTAAATTACATGAAGGGACTTATTGCGCTTCGAAAGCAATATTCGTCATTTAGAATGACGAGTGCACAGGCTATTCATCAAAATTTACGCTTTGTTGATGCACCAGCAAACGTAGTAGGTTATACGTTAAATGCTAAAGCTAATAAAGATAAAGCAAACGAAATAATGGTGATTCATAATGCAAATAAACAAGCTCAAACGGTTCATTTGCCTTCTAACAGAACGTGGAGATTACTTGTTGACGGCGAGCGGGCCGGAACAAAAACGCTCCGTACGGTGAAAGGAAATACAATAAACGTTTCGCCTCTTTCGACATTTGTACTAGTAAGATAAGTTTTAGATAGCTAGAATGCATGTAGAAAAATTCAGAATATTGTATGCAAAATTGTTGATTTTACTAGATAACATGGTAAAATATTCATTGTTAGCGTTTTCAAAATTCGTGGGGAGGTATGTATTTGATGCAAAATCTTGGAGCGAAAAAAGTTGAAATGAGTCCGAAAGTAGTGGAGTTTTTAAAAGGAGTTAAACAGCTATACATTAATGGCGAATGGGTAGACTCTGTTTCAGGAAAAACGTTTGAAACAGTAAATCCAGCAACGGGTGAAAAGTTGGCAGATGTAGCTGAAGCAAATCCAGAGGATATTGATCGCGCCGTCAGAGCGGCTAGAGAAGCCTTTGATCATGGACCTTGGACAAAGATGTCAGCAGCTGAAAGAAGTCGACTTATTTATAAATTAGCTGATTTAATGGAAACACATCAATTGGAACTTGCGCAGCTTGAAACGCTTGATAACGGAAAACCAATTCGTGAAACATCAAATGCAGACATTCCATTAGCCATCGAACATTTCCGCTACTTTGCAGGGTGGTCAACTAAAATGGTTGGACAAACTATTCCTGTGCAAGGAGCGTATTTTAACTATACGAGATATGAACCAGTAGGAGTTGTTGGCCAAATTATTCCGTGGAACTTCCCGCTTTTAATGGCCGCTTGGAAGCTCGGAGCCGCTTTGGCAACTGGATGTACAATTGTGCTCAAGCCAGCCGAGCAAACGCCTCTTTCTGCACTTTACTTAGCTCGACTAGCCGATGAAGCAGGATTCCCAAAAGGCGTGCTAAACATTGTGCCAGGCTACGGGAAAACAGCAGGTGAACCGCTCGTTCATCATGATCTTGTCGATAAAATTGCTTTTACAGGATCTACTGCTGTCGGAAAAGCAATTATGAAACAAGCTAGCGACTCTTTAAAGCGTGTGACGTTAGAGCTTGGAGGAAAATCACCAAACATTATCCTCCCGGATGCAGACTTAACAAAAGCTGTTCCTGGTGCGCTTTCAGGTATTATGTTTAACCAGGGACAAGTATGTTGTGCTGGAAGTCGTCTGTATGTCCAAAAAAGCTTATATGATAATGTCGTAGCTGATTTAGTTTCTCAAACGAAATCTATTAAACAAGGAAATGGATTAGCTGATGAGACAACAATGGGTCCGCTTGTATCTGCGCAGCAGCAAAAACGAGTGAAAACCTATATTGATAAAGGAATTGAAGAAGGAGCGGAAGTACTCGCAGGAGGAAACATACCGTTTGATCAAGGCTATTTCGTAGAACCGACTATCTTTGCAGATGTCGATCATTCGATGACGATTGCTCGTGAAGAAATCTTTGGTCCGGTTGTAGCTGCTATGCCGTTTGACGATCTTGATGATTTGATTGCCAAAGCAAATGATACAGCATATGGTCTAGCAGCAGGCGTTTGGACACAGGATTTAAAGAAAGCACACTATATTGCTCATGGTATTAAAGCGGGTACAGTTTGGGTGAACTGTTACAACGTATTTGATGCAGCAAGCCCGTTTGGAGGTTATAAGCAGTCGGGAATTGGTCGTGAAATGGGAAGCTATGCGCTTGATAATTACACTGAAGTGAAAAGCGTATGGATCAATATGGAATAATAAGTAAGATTTTTTGTGAAAATCAATAGCATATCTTTGTGTGAAAAAGAGTAGTCTTTAGTGGACTACTCTTTTATTTGTTTAAGTCCCGCATTTTTAGAAAAGGAGTGATAACATTGCCGGTTATACAGGGCCCCTCGTCGTATAAGCTTACCGGTCACCTGCAAAAGTTTAGAGAGAACCCATTGGGTTTTTTGGAAAACTTGACTCAGTATGGAGAAATTGCAACATTTAGAGTTGCGCACAAACGCTTTTATGTAACGAGAGACCCTCAACTTATTAAAGATGTAGTCATTACAAACAGCAAGGCGTTTCAAAAAATTAAACTAACGCATATGTTTAAAACGCTGCTGGGTGAAGAAATGTTATGGACAGATGAAGCATTATACATGAGCCCCATTCAACCCTCACAACTTAAACAACATCTAACTTATAATAAGGAAGCAATCGCAAAAATAATTGAAAAGCATACGGAAACGTGGGAAGAAGGGCAGCTTCGAACGATAGTAAAAGACATAAGACAGATAGTCGTAGCTGTACTCCTTCAACTTGTATTTGGCATTTCGATTGAGGATAAAGACAAAATTCACTATGTTCAAGCGCTTATGAGAAAAAAAGAAAAGTTAGGCAAAATTTATATTCGTCTACCCTTGCACCAGCCTGACTCAGATGAGCAGCTAGAACAACTCCTTTTTGAACGCGTTCAAATGCGTGTTCAAAACAAAACCGAAGGAAATGACTTACTGCAGTGTGTATTAAATTCTCACGGGGAAGACATCGATGAAAGAGAAATATACGAACAGCTAAATTCTATATTCCTTTCGATGTATGAAATGATTACGCACGTATGCAGCTGGTCTATTCATTTACTGTCTCAAAATATTAGGGAGCACCTTCAGCTGCATAAAGAAATTCAAGCCTATGCTAGCGGTGAATCACTTTCAACCAAAAATTTGACCTATATGCGCAAAATAATTGCTGAAAGCATGAGGCTGTATCCGCCTCTTTGGCTATTTGGGCGTCAAGCACGTGAAGATATACAAATAGATGGTTACAGCATTAAAAAAGGGGAGATTATGTTAATTAGCCCTTATATGATGCATCGCCATGAAGATTACTTTTTAGAGCCAAGTGAATTTTTACCTGACCGTTTTGAAAAAGGAGGGTCCATTGATGTCCCAAGCTATATGTATATGCCGCTTGGGATTGAGCATCAAGCGGAAAGAGGCATGGACTATATCACTGAAATAGTAACTATTTTTCTGTCAGAAATGACAAAGCGCTTTTTATTTCAACTGACTAAGCCCGAGCCTATTGCTCCGATGGCGGGTGTTATGCTGAATATGAAAGAAGAACTGGATGTGAATGTTCACAAAGTTCACACGCAGTCTTGAATGAACGGGAATCCTTTCCCTCTTTATATCAGGCTGTCAATTTATTGACACATCCTGCATTGAGATTTATCATAGGATAATATTTGATAGAGATTACTGAAGGATTTTTAGAGGGGACTATGGATAAAACAATTAAACAGTTAGTGTCGCTAGTTGAAACATCATTACTAACGCAAGTTAAGATTCAAAGTGAAAGTGACTATGATCCAGTTGAAGTTACGAACAAAACAAAAGAGTGGGTACTTATTGGTAAAGGAAACTATGCCGGTGTGTTTACGCACGAGAATTATCCTGAATTTGTCGTAAAAGTATACGGAAGAGACGTTTATGGTGTAAAAAAAGAAGCGCAAGTGTATAGAAAGCTGGGCGTTCACCCAGCTTATTCTCAACTTTTTCATGAGGGAAAGACGTACTTGATTTTAAAAAGACTTACAGGTGTTACTTTGTATGATGCTGTACAGCGGGGAATAAAGATTCCAGAACAAGTCATAAAAGATGTGAACAAAGCTTTGGACTATGCAAGAAGCCAGGGGTTAAACCCGTATGATGTGCATGGCAAAAATGTCATGATGAAAGATGGAAGAGGATATGTGGTGGATATTTCTGACTTTTATAAGGAGGGTATTGATAAAAAATGGACAGACCTTGTAAAAGCTTATTACACCTTTTATCCGTTTATTGATAAATACCATATCCGCTTGCCGTATCCGCTTTTAAACGTTATCAGAAAAACATATCGTCTATATCGTAGAATCAAATCAAAAAGGAGTTTCCGCTAAAGGGAACTCCTTTTTAAGATGAAATACAGCGCAGTACGTGCTGCTGTTCAAAAGTTGGTTTTAATTTGAATAGAATGGTTTGTAGTATTTCAGATTGATAGACAAATTTCAGCGTATGTTTAAGGGAAAGAGGATGTAAGAAAGAACGTATTCTTTTTTCAGCATAACGTATCACCTGTTCTTCATAAAATAAAGTACGTGCGGAGATTTTAGCGTGAATATCTTTTGTTAGTTCGATTGTAAACTGGATAATCATTAAATCAGTGTCTTTACAGTATTTTTCTAGTAGCATAATATCACCTCCATTTTGTCAACTCATTTACATAATCTTAATATAAAATTTACAAATGTCAATAAAACACGGAAAAATAAATGGTAAGACTGCTCTTTTTATATGTTGAATAAACAACAACGTTACAGAGGTGAGTAAAGTTGAATATTAACGTCGGGTTTGCAATTTTAGCTGATATTGATAATAAGATGACGGCTGCTATTTATGTGGAAAATCAAATTGTAGCGATTATAGCTGGACCTTCAGATATTCTGTATGAAAAGTTGAAAAAAGTGTTTTTATAATAGAGAAAAGATGTAATTGTAAATATGATTCATAAAAAGCTTAAAAATTCTATGAAATAGTCGAAATAAAAGATGAGGATAAAATACACAAAAAGAAAGAACAGGAAGTTAAGGATAGGAGAATTACATATGGATAAAACATCTTTTATTGGACTGATTTTAGGAATAGCCTCTCTTATTGTAGGCATGTTTTTCAAAGGGGTTAATCCATCTGTGTTAGGAAATCCGGCTGCTATTTTAATTATTATTGTCGGAACCGTCGGAGCAGTAGTGATTGCATTTCCTTCAAATGAAATCAAAAGAGTCCCAAAACTGTTTGGTGTCCTGTTTAAAGAACAAAAAATGCTGCAGCCCGTTGATTTAGTATCCATGTTTTCAGAATGGGGACAAGTTGTTCGAAAAGAAGGGTTACTATCACTTGAAGCCCAAATTATTGATGTAGATGACCCTTTCTTAAAAAATGGTTTGAATTTAGCTATTGATGGTCAAAGTGCGGATTATATACGAGACGTGTTGTCTGAAGAAATTGATGCTATGGAAGAAAGACATCAAACGGGTGCAAGTATTTTCGCTTTAGCAGGTACATATGCTCCAACTCTGGGTGTACTTGGAGCTGTTATAGGGTTAATTGCTGCGCTTGGGAACATGGAAGATACAGATACGCTAGGACATGCGATCAGCGCGGCTTTTGTTGCTACGCTTCTTGGTATTTTTACTGGGTATGTACTATGGCATCCGTTTGCAAATAAACTAAAGCGTAAATCGAAACATGAAGTAAAGGTAAAGTATATGATGATCGAAGGAGTGCTTTCACTTCTAGAAGGAGAAACACCAAAAGTGATTGAGCAAAAGCTGGCTTCTTATTTGCCAACAGCGGAACGTAAAAAGCTTCTTCAAGAAAGTGAAGTGGGCATAAATGAGTAGACGCAGAAAACGAAAGCACGAGGAGGACCATGTTGACGAAAGCTGGCTGCTTCCTTACTCAGATTTGCTTACACTTTTACTTGCTTTGTTCATTGTATTGTTTGCAATGAGCTCAGTGGATGCGCAAAAATTTAAGAACCTTTCTCGCGCATTTAATGAAGCATTCGTTGGAGGAACGGGCGTGATGGAATTTCAATCTCTGCAGGAATCTGAAGAAGCGGTTCAGCCTTCAAATACTCCTGCAGCTAAAAGTACGGAAAAAACAAATGAAGTGGAGACAGCCCCCAATCAGTCTCCTGCTTCTTCACAATCGTTAACGAGCGAACAAAAGGAGCAAACCATACGAGAAGCTGACCAAGAAGAGCTTCAGCAAATTCAATCTAAAATTAATGCGTATATTCAAAAGAAAAACTTAACAAATCAATTGCAGACTTCGCTAACAGATGAAGGTCTCTTAATTTCCATTCGAGACAATGTATTGTTTGATTCGGGAAGAGCACAAGTTCGGAGTGAAGATACAAAAATCGCAAATGATATTTCAGAGCTTTTGGTGATTGATCCTCCTCGTAACATTATTATTAGCGGTCACACCGATAACGTACCTATTCGGAACGCTGGTTTTGAATCCAACTGGGAGTTAAGCGTGATGAGAGCAGTTAACTTTATGAAAGTTATCTTAAAAAACGATAAGCTTAATCCAAGCATGTTCAGTGCAAAAGGGTTTGGAGAGTTCAAACCCGTGACATCTAACAATACAGCAGAGGGGCAAGCGAAAAATAGAAGGGTTGAAATATTGATTACTCCTCGTACAATTAAACAGCCGTAAAAGCAGGACTGCTTTTACGGCTGTTTTTCTATGTGTTATAAAGCTAAGAGTCTTCTCTTCTCAAAGTTTCCTCGTACTAATTTGAGATCCATTCCATCTAAAATCAAATCAATGAGAGCGCCTTTAAAGACATCGGCTGTTTTTTTCTTATCATTGGACTGCAAATATTGCACGCGATACCACTTGTCTTCAACTTGAAAGTACATAAAACGACCGTGTGTAAAGTCAATCCAGAACTTTGTAGGTTGTCCATTGAGATTTTTATAAACATATCCCCAGCTTCGTCCTTGGTGAGAGTCCTTCATTTTAGGGCGAGCTGTATTAAATACTTCGTAATATACTTTGTGCTTAATATCATAGAGCATCATGTGACGGTCCTCCTATCTATAGACGTGCTAGCGGGTAAAAATATATTTGTATACAACAAGTATATTAAGCTGAAAGGAATCGTAGACTATTTTTTTGAGACAAGCAGGAGCAAAGGTAAATGAAAAAGACAGTTTAAATTAGCTCAATGATTCCGCTTTTTTTATACTGTAAGTAAATGAGTTAAATAAGGAGGAAAAAATGAAACGAGTAGGCATAGTAGGTGCAGGAATGACCGGCCTTACAGCGGCGGCTGAATTACAAAAAGAGGGAATAGAGGTCTTTCTTCTTGATAAGAGTAAAAGTGTAGGGGGACGAATGGCTACACGAAGAGTAGGGGATGGAAAAGCAGATCACGGAGCTCAATTTTTTACCGTGAGATCCGATGAATTTCAACAAGACGTAAATAAATGGATAGGTGATAGAAAGGTTAAGAAGTGGTTTGGTGACCATCACCCTCGGTATCAAAGTCCGAATGGCATGAATGCGCTAGCTAAATATTTAGCTGAAGATCTACGCGTATATGTAAATCGAAAAGTTAAAGCCATTGATTTTCAAAACGGAAGGTATCAGTTATATACAGAAGAAAATGAGATTTTTGAAGCTACTGATATCATTCTTACACCTCCGTCTCCTCAGGTTATTGAGATGCTTAATAACAGCAGGTTACAGGTGGACCAATCTATTCTTAAAACACTGAAATTCAGTCCTTGCTTGGTTGCTATCGTGGAGCTTTACACAGAGACGCTGTTTGGTGATCATGGTCAACTCACGAATCCATCTGGCACAATCCAAAGAATCATTAATCATGAGCAAAAAGGAATATCAAAGACGCCCGTTCTTAGCATATATATGAATAAAGACTGGTCAGAAAAACATGTTGATGAACATGAACGTGAGTTGCTGCGGGAGATAAAAAATGAAATAAACGAATGGATAGGTGCAAATCATATTAAAAGCATTCAGTTAAAGAAATGGCGCTATGCAGAGGTTGAACAAGTTCTTCATCAGCCCTTTGCTAAAATTATGCCGTCGCTACTGGTGGCAGGAGATGCTTTTTTAAGAAGGGAAGACGAGACGAATCACTCACGGTTAGAGAGCGCATATTTGTCAGGCAAATCGGCAGCCGCTGAATTAATGGGAAAGAACATCTAGAAAAAGGAGGGACCAAGAAGTGGAAAATAATTGGATAATGAAACAAACGTGGAAAGATTTACTGTTTATTCATTGGCCTGTAGATCCGGCATTTTTGGCTTCTTTATTGCCGAGTCAGTTAGAGCCTGACACCTATGATGGTCAAGGGTGGATTGCACTTGTGCCTTTTACGATGACAGGTATTCGATTTAAAGGAACGCCCGCCGTGCCCATCTTTTCACGGCTATATGAGCTAAATGTGCGTACCTATGTTACATATAAAGGGGAAAAAGGCGTTTATTTTTTTAGTTTAGACGCAAGCAATCCACTAGGAGTATGGATTGCTCGTCAGTTTTTTCACTTGCCTTATTACCACGCTGCTATGACATTCAACAAAACTCATAACCATATTTCTTTTCAGTCAGTTCGAACGCACAGAGACTCAAAAAAAGAGCGAGTAAAGCTTACATATAGAGGTATTTCTCCGTCCTATCGCAGTAGAAAAGGAGAATTAGCTCATTGGCTTACAGAGCGCTACTGCTTATTTACCACTCATCAAGGAAATGTCTACAGAGGAGACCTTTATCATGATCCTTGGGAGCTCCAAAAAGGGGAGTGTGAAATAAGAGAAGACTCCATCACTCAGCCTTTTTTGCGTCCGGCGGACCATCATGATTTAACTGTACACTACGCAAAGAAAGTAACCGCTTATTTTTACCCTTTTAAAAAAGTATAGGCATCAAAACAAAATTAAAAAATCTTCATAGCCTTCTTCTTTAAGCTTCTCTTTTGGAATAAAGCGTAAAGCCGCGGAATTTACTTGATAGTATTCGCTGTTTTCTTCTGTTAAAAGTAAACCCAGATAGTTATCTCCTTCTTTGCTTTTTAGCGCTGTTGAATGCTGCGCCGGCACTTTTTTTATGTTTCCGTATAAGATAGGGCGCTTAAAAATGGGCCAGCCTGTATGAGAAGGAAGCTGATCTGACGTTTTGAACAGTGCTTCTCCCGTTAGAAGGTCAACGTAAATTCCTTGTTTTTTGTTATTCCAATATAAATTTGTAAAAGGAGGTTCGGTTCCGTTTTCCTGCGTAACAAAATATTGCATGGGCGTTAGGACCTTTTTAAGGTAAGAGCGGTCCTTTGGCCAATGCTGTGTCAGAAAATCAGTTCGCCCCGAGCCTTCTTTGTATAATTTATAGTGAAATGCGTTTTTTCGATAATAATCCTGCTGCTGCTCTTCTGCTTCATAAAAAGAAGAAAAAGGTAAAATAGGTGTGACGATAGGACGCTTAAAGCGTCCGCTTTGGGCGAGCTTTTTTTTAGAATCGAAAGCCGCTTCTTTTTGTTTTTCGTTGTGATAAAAAATAATGGCTCGATATGACGGCCCGCGGTCTGAAAACTGTCCGCCGGAATCCGTAGGGTCAATTTGCTGCCAATACAGGTTAAGCAGTTCTTCAAACGTAATGTGAGAAGGATCCCATACAATTTGCACAGCCTCTACGTACTCGTTTTCCTTTTTTACAAGAGCAGAAGCTTCAGAAGTGATTTGTTCATCTCTAGCGTAGCCCGAGCGGATACTGCTGATTCCTGGAAGCTGATCAAAAGGAGCGACCATGCACCAAAAGCATCCTCCCGCAAACGTTGCATATTCTTTCATGTTACTTTCCTCTTTTCGTTGAATAAAATAAATGAAAATATATTTATATATTAAAATGTATAAACAAACAGAAAGCGCTTTATAACGAGTCTTGTAAGAAAGCACAATCTTATGGTATTATGACCACTGGATAAAAGAAAAATGGCTTATTGTTTACGCAAGTATCCTTATTTTATGTTCTTAAAAAGATGCAGTTTATTGTTTAAGTACTCATAGAAATACATACGTTGGAGCAGTAAGAGGAACAATTAAAAAATAAGGACGTTTTGCTCTTAAACGATACCACATTCCAGAATCTACATACCAGTTTAGGAGGAGCTAGTTTGAACACAACCCGTTTACCATCTATGTGGGAAATAATGATTGTGCTTGCTTTATTTTTAGCAGTTGTTATTTCATTTGCAACTGTTTTTGATTTACCTATTCAGCTCGCTTTATTTATTTCATGGTTTATTGTTATGGCGCTAGGAGTACGACTTGGGTATACGTATAATCAGCTGCAAGGGGCCATTACAAGAGGAATATCAAACGGCTTAGAAGCTATTTTAATTTTATTAGCCGTCGGTACGTTAATTGGAACATGGATTGCCGGAGGAGTTGTTCCTTCTCTTATTTATTTTGGATTAGAGTTTATTAATCCAACATTCTTTTTACTTGCTACACTTATCATTTGCTCTATTACCTCGATTTCAACAGGAACATCTTGGGGAACGGTTGGTACAGCCGGAATCGCGATGATGGGAATCGGACAAGGCTTAGGTATGCCGCTTCCTTTAGTAGCTGGAGCCGTGATTTCAGGAGCTTATTTTGGAGACAAGCTTTCTCCTCTTTCTGATAGTACCATTTTATCTGCGTCAATGGCCCGAGTGAACGTTATCGATCACGTAAAAGCAATGTTAGTATTGGATATTCCTGCTTATCTCATTACGGCAGTATTATTTACGGTAACAGGGTTTATGTATGGGGGAAAAGATTTTGATGCTGGACGGGTAGAAGAATTAAAATCTTCGCTGTTGGATACATTTCACATCAGCGGGTGGATGCTGATTCCGGCTTTGGCTGTCATTGTCCTTTTAGCATTAAAGAAACCTTCTCTTCCAGCAATTGCGGTTGGTTCATTATTAGGAATTATATGGGCAGTTGTCTTTCAACATATGGATGTGGCGAGCGCATTTAATACGGCTTATGAAGGATTTAAAATTAATACCGACAACACATTTTTAAGTGAGCTATTAAATCGTGGCGGAATTTTAAGCATGGTCGGTTCTATTATTGTCATTATTTTTGGACTAGGATTTGGCGGGTTATTAGATGAGCTCGGCGTCTTAGAAGTCCTGCTATCTAAATTTGAAAAAATTCTTGTCAATTCAGGAAACGTTACGGCTTCTACTATTTTCGTTGGATTATTAGGAAATATATTTGGTTGTGCGATGTATGTTTCATTAATTTTAACACCGAAAATTATGGAGAAAAGTTACGATAAGTTAAGGATACAGCGTCTAGTGCTTGCCCGTAACTCAGAAGTAGGGGGAACCTTAACTTCTGGAATGGTTCCGTGGACGGATAACGGTGTATTTCTAGCTACAACG
The DNA here is from genome assembly GCF_058323215.1 of Priestia sp. USM5. Classification (NCBI taxonomy): domain Bacteria; kingdom Bacillati; phylum Bacillota; class Bacilli; order Caryophanales; family Bacillaceae; genus Priestia; species Priestia sp. USM5. The sequence goes on along the minus strand of NZ_JBSGKN010000001.1, from coordinate 2,645,974 downwards.
CTTGGGATCTCTACATTCGCTTATCTGCCGTTTATGTGGCTCAGTTTTGTCTCTATTATTTTGGCGATTGTTTACGGATATACAGGGAAATTCATTTGGTACGTAAAAGAAGAAAAACAGCGTTCTGCTATAGCAAAATAAAAGAGGCTGGGACAAAAGAGTTTTAGTTGAAGAAAAATCCGAACGATGAATTGAGATTCTTAATGAAGAATCAACTTCGTTCGGATTTTTTCATTGGTATGATAAACGTAGGTTTCATGTATTTCGTTTCTTCTAGCTGTTGATCGAATTGATTTAGTCATGTCTCGAGTTCTTTTTGATCAAATCATTTCTGGGTATTCGATTTTCCAGTGAACATTTTGAAGGTAAAGCTGAACATCGGCCTTTTTTTTCTGCTGCAGAAGTTTTAGAATATGGCGGTGATGTTCATTCATTACGCGTAAAATGGCGTATAGCTCTTTGGTGTCATCGCTAAAGTACGTTTGTCTGATGAATCCGTCTTGTAAAGACATAAGCTGTTCTTTTAAGGTCACATTATCGCATCGGTTCAAATATACTCGATGAAAATACGTTTGATATTTTTGATAATCCTGATAATTTTCTGATTCAATCGAAACATCGATTTTTTTAATAAGCTCATCCATCTTCGTAAAATCTTCTTCAGTTAAGTGATCAATCGACAAGGCAGCTGCCAGACCATCTAAAGCACCGACGATTTCAAACACTTCTAGTTTTTTGTGTGTATCAATTTCCTTTACAGTAAACCCTCTGCGCGGTCTGTATTCTAATAGGTTGTCTGAAGCTAATTTAATAAGCGCTTCTCTTACAGGCGTTCGGCTGACATTCAGCTGAGAACAAATACTGGCTTCATTTATTTTGTCGTTAGGCAGCAGTGTACCTTCTTGAATTTGACTTGCTATGTAGTTATATACATGATCTTTTAATGAATGATAAATCATAGGCCCCTTGTTCATTGTTTCCCCCTAAAATAAATATCGCATCAGCTGTTCTTTCTCTTCATGTCATGGTGATGAAAGAGTATAAAAATAGCAAGAAAGAACGTACAGGTGTAAAAATAATCATATCATATCACTTCATTTAATCTTAGTTAGAATATAAAAAAATAGAATTATTGAAATATTTTTTACTATTCATTGTTGTAAAAAATCTGAAAAATGATATAATCGTAAAAAGATTTAAGAAGTGTATATTGTATACAATATACAAAATTCGTACATATCGAAGAAATAGAGCCTATTCCTGAAGAGAAGAGACTATAGAGAATATGTAAAAAAACCAAGTTTTTGGATGGGTTTACTATAAAAAAGGAGGTACATAATGGGTGAGAATACAACATCTATGAATCAGTTACAAAGAAAAATGAAAAGCCGTCATTTATTTATGATTTCCCTTGGCGGTGTTATCGGTACGGGGTTGTTTCTTAATTCTGGCTATACAATTAATGCAGCAGGTCCTGGGGGAACGCTCCTTGCTTATTTAATCGGTGGATTAATTATGTATTTAGTCATGATATGTCTAGGGGAACTAAGCGTAGCAATGCCTGTGTCAGGATCATTTCAAGTATACGCTACAAAGTTTATAGGGCCGGGAACTGGTTTTGCGGTGGGCTGGCTCTACTGGCTGACTTGGGTAGTATCTGTCGGTTCGGAGTTTACAGCGTCTGGGCTGCTTATGCAAAGATGGTTTCCTGACGTTTCGGTTTGGATATGGAGCGCGCTGTTTGCTCTTTTATTATTTGGTTTAAATGCAACATCTGTACGTTTTTTCGGCGAAACAGAATTTTGGTTTTCAAGTATTAAAGTATTAACGATTATTGTATTTATTATTTTAGGCGCAGCAGCGATGTTTGGATTCATTCCCCTTAGCGGTCATGAAAAAGCGCCGATGCTTTCTCATTTTACAGGAGAGGGCGGTTTATTTCCAAATGGACTTATGCCTGTATTAATTACGATGGTTTCCGTAAGTTTTGCTTTTTCAGGAACAGAATTAATTGGTATTACGGCGGGAGAAACAGAAGATCCAGAAAAGAACATACCTCGAGCCATTAAAAATATCATTTGGCGTACATTCTTCTTCTTTATCGGCGCCATGTTTGTACTATCTGGGTTGATCTCATGGAAACAAGCAGGAGTGTTAGAAAGTCCTTTTGTGACGGTGTTTGATCAAATAGGTATTCCTTATGCAGCAGATATTATGAACTTGGTTATTTTAACAGCTTTACTATCAAACGCTAATGCAGGCTTATATGCATGCTCGAGAATGCTCTGGTCATTATCCGATCAAAAAATGGTTAGCAGCTGGTTAGGGAAAGTAACGTCTAAAGGAGTTCCATTTAATTCGTTGCTTATCAGCATGGGAGTGGCTTGTCTATCCTTGCTGTCAAGCGTGGTTGCACCAACTACTGTTTACTTAGTATTAGTTTCTATTTCTGGATTTGCGGTGGTAGCTGTATGGATGGCTATTGCAGCTTCTCATTTTATGTTCAGAAGACGCTATATTAAAGAAGGAAATGATGTATCAAAGCTTGTTTACAAAGCTCCTTTATATCCTCTCGTTCCTATCTTAGCATTCGTTTTATGCTTTGCTGCTTGTGTAGGACTTGCTTTTGATAAGAGTCAGCGTATCGCATTATACTGCGGTATCCCATTTGTCCTTCTGTGTTATCTGTTTTATTATTTAAAAAGTAAAAAAGAAAACGGAAAAGATGACAGTCAGCCTATAGCAAAATAAAAAGCAGAAGACCTAGGTCTTCTGCTTTTTTTGCATACAAAAACACCCTATCCATCCGTACTGGTTAAGTGTCCCGCAACAAGCGAAATTGAATTGGATAGGGTGCGTATCTATATAGTAGAGAAAGAGGCGCCATTTGTCAAACTTATTTAGCGGCGCCTTATTTAAAAATAGAAAAAAGAAAAGTTTTCACTGTTTTTTCATTTTCACTATGTATAGTAAGGGATGTAAAGAAAAGATATTCGCAGCAGCACGTCGTACAAATCCATAGAACGTAAAAGAAAGGAGGAAGTCAAATGGCTAAGCGGGATGCGTATTTTGATAACGTGAAATTTATCTTAATTGTACTGGTAGTGTTTGGCCATTTGTTAACTCCCTTCATTAATGATGAACAGTGGTTACGAACACTCTACATATTTATTTATACTTTTCATATGCCAGCGTTTATTTTAATAAGCGGATATTTTGCAAAGGGATACCGAAAGAAAGGATATATGTGGAAGATGGCGAAGAAAGTATTACTTCCTTATATTATCTTTCAACTTATCTATGCGGTATATGATTATAAACTGTATGATGAATCGTCATTTGAAGTTTCAGTATTTCAGCCAGCTTGGTCACTGTGGTTTTTACTAAGTTTATTTTGTTGGAATGCGATGCTGTTCATTTTTACAAAGATCAAATATCCTTTAGCCGTCGCGGCAGTTTTAGGAATTATGATTGGCTTATGTGAACCGCTAGAAACAACGTTAAGTCTTTCTAGAACATTTGTATTCTTCCCCTTCTTCTTAGCAGGGTTTTATATGAAAAAAGAACATTTTAAAAAGTTGACGTCTGTTTCTTGTAAGAAAATAGCTGGAGGCACATTGCTCATTATTGCTCTGTGGATCCAGTACGTAGCACCGGATTTTGAGAAGGAGTGGCTATTTGGTTCAAAATCCTATGCCTCCTTAGGTGTAAATCAAGTAGAGGGAATGATCATTCGTACACTATTTTATAGCATCAGCTTAGCAATGACGGTTTCCTTTTTAGCTTTGATCCCTACACAGACGATGTCTTTTACATCTCGAGGTGCTCAAACCTTTTATGTGTATTTGCTACATGGATTTCTGATTAAATATATTCGCTTATCTTCTTTTGGAGACTGGATAGAAAGTGTACAAGGATACAGCATTCTTTTGATTGGAGCTTGTGGAGTGGCGTGGCTGTTGTCGAGTAAATACGTATCTACGATTGCAAGGCCTTTAATTGAGCTTAAACCGTTACCAACGCGCAAAAGTTTAAGTTTAGGTAAGTAGTGAGAAATGGAAAAGGAGTTTAATGATGTCTAAAAACAAAATAATTATGATTATCGCAGCCGTTGTCATTATTGCTGCAGTAGCTATTGGTGCCGTAGCAATGAATAAATCAAAGGTAGTTGCTACCGTTGGTGATGAAAAAATCACAAAAGATCAGCTGTATGATGCTCTTCTTGCTCAAGGAGGATCAAGCGTCCTTGATTCACTAATCGAACAAAAAGTCATTTCAAAAGAAGCAGCTAAACAAAATATTAAAGTAACCGATAAAGAAATTAATGCTGAATTAGAAAACCTTAAAAGTCAGTACGGTGGAGAAGATGCACTAAATCAAGCATTAGCATCTAGCGGTGTAAAATTGTCAGAGCTGAAAAAAGATTTAAAGACGAATATTGAAGCAAAAAAAATGGTCGAGTCGACTATTAATATTAAAGATAGTGAAATGAAATCGTACTTTAATCAAAATAAAGATTCACTAGCTACAGAAGCACAGGTAAAAGCTAGTCATATCTTAGTAGCAGACGAAAAAACATCAAAAGAAGTAAAGGCAAAGCTTGATAAAGGAGAAGATTTTGCAAAGCTAGCAAAAGAATATTCAACGGATACAGCTTCTAAATCAGATGGCGGAAACCTTGGATACTTCAAAAAAGGCGATATGATCGAAGCTTTTGCCAACAAAGCATTTTCAATGAAGGTAAATGAAGTAAGTGATCCTGTTAAAACAGAATACGGTTACCATATTATTAAAGTAACAGGCAAAAAAGAAGCGCAAAAAGCAACATATGAAAACAGCAAAGCAAAAATCAAGCAAACGCTGCTTGATCAAAAATACCAAACAGAGTATCCAACATGGTTACAAAAGCTAAAGAAAAAGTATGATATTACAAACAAACTTGATTCATAAATAATACCTTAACGAAATGAGGGGATGGATATGAAACAAACAGCGTCTTATAGCAAATTAGAAAAAATCGTCGAACAATTGAAGCACAGAGGTGTACGAGCTGAAATATGCCGGCGTGTTGTAAAGGTCACAGAAACTGTTAATGGATCAAATCCTTCATATTCAAATCAAATCGTTAGTCATTCATAAAAGTACAAAAGACGCGAACGGCTGAACAGCAGTTTGCTCTCGTTCTTAATACAGGTAGGGAAAATTAAAATGAAAAGAGATCAGTAGAGGCAGCTTGTTTCTGCTGATTCTTTTTGTATAATAAAGTAAACAAAAGGATGCAGGGAAATAAATGTATCAAACGAAGGAAGGAGTTACGCAGAATGAACGTACTGCTAGCAGAAGATGATTTGCAGCTAGGTGAATTAGTTAGTTATATGCTGAAGAAAAAAGGAGGCTATAACGTCGAATGGGTGACGGAAGGGAATGATGCATATGACTATGCATCTGAAGCACATTATGATGTGTTAATTCTTGACTGGATGATGCCCAATGGAGACGGAATCGATGTATGTAAACGTCTAAGAAAAGAAGGATACGCCGGGGCCATTCTTATGTTAACAGCAAAAGATGCGGTTCAAGATCGTATACAAGGCTTAGATGCGGGAGCGGATGATTACGTTATTAAGCCATTTGAAATTGACGAGCTGCTTGCAAGGCTTCGCGCTTTGGCTCGTCGTAATTATGCACCAATTTTAGAAGAAGAAGTAGAGATTGCCAGCATGATATTAAAAAGAGCAAGTCAAACCGTGCAGTTTGACGAGGAGTTTATTCAATTAAGTCCTCGTGAATTTCAACTGCTAGATTTTTTAGTAAAAAACAAAGGACAAGTTCTTTCCCGGGATATTATTTTAGACAGGGTATGGGGATATGAATCAGATGTTTCGATTAAAACGATTGATGCGACGGTTAAACTTTTGCGAAAAAAACTAGAGAAATTTAACAAACAAGATCTTATTCAAAGCATTCGCGGAGTAGGCTACAAAATTGAAAGCTAAACTTCTTACGAGGGCTAAACAGAAAGTAAAACAAAAAGTAAAGCAAGATTTATTCAGCCAGACGCAAAATCGTTTAACATTCCGATACAGCGCATTGCTAATGCTGTTTCTGCTTTTATTCGTATTTATTGTTTATGCATTGGTGTATGTGGTTGTATCCAATAGTCAGCAGCAAAACTTAAATAGCATGTTAAAACAAGAGTCTCGAATTGTCCAAAGCATCTTAATTAAACAAGCGGTAAACAGTTCGAATCAACAGTCGAAAGAAGAGTATAAAAACATTGTCGTAGCCGGTGAAGACCAGTTTTTTTATTATGTCATCAGTCCTGAAGGGGACCTTATTATGGGCAACGAAGCGAGTGAGCGTCTTCGCTCTAACTTGTTAGATTTAATTGATGGATGGATCCCTATTGAAAACGAAGTGCGAAAAGAACGAATAAAAGCCCCGCGTCCTAGTTTTGAGCACATTGAAGGAGTAAAAGGGCAAAACGGGGAAGGCAAAATAGATATTGATTTAATGATGGCGGGGGAACCTATTTTTTATAAAGGCCAATTTTTAGGGATGCTTTATATTGGAAAAGACGTTTCGTTTCTTTATCAGCTGTTAAAGTGGCTCCTCATTATTATGCTGAGCCTTACGGTACTGTTTGTAGGAGTAGCCATTTATATCAGCCGCTTAATGTCAAAACGTGCCATGGTCCCAATTGAAACAGCTTTCCAAAAGCAAAAAGAATTTGTGGCGGATGCATCCCATGAGCTAAGGACACCGCTTAGCGTTATGCTTTCTTCTATCAACGCTTTAGAAATGCAGGAGGAAGTAACAGAAGATCCCTTCTCTAAAAAATTAATTAATAATATGAAAGCTGAAGTGAAGCGGATGACGAGTCTCGTCACTGATTTACTTACGCTTGCACGCTCAGACTCTAATAAAGTAGAAAAAGCAATGATGCCGTTTGATATTACAGATGCGGTACAAAAGGTAATGGAATCGGTTGAAACTCTAGCGATTTCTAAACATATTGATTTGCAGCTGGATACGCCTGAAAAATTAGTTGTAACTGGAGATCAAGAGCGTCTCACTCAGCTGATTTACATTTTGTTAGACAATGCGATTAAATATACGACTCCTCATGGAAGTGTAAACATTCAAGTGGTTCAGCACGGGAGTGAATGTACATTAAAAGTACGTGATACAGGGGTTGGAATTCATCCCGACGAAAAGGATCGAATCTTCGACCGCTTTTATCGTGCTGATAAATCCCGATCCCGTCAAATGGGAGGTCACGGGCTAGGCCTAGCAATCGCTAAATGGATCGTAGAAACACATAAAGGCAAAATTGATGTAGAAAGTGAACAAGAAAAAGGAAGTACATTTACAGTAAGGTTGCCAATGTCACAAAAAGTAAAAAAGAGTTAAAATAGACTGTGACAAAATTAGTTGAAGGAAGATCCGAACGAGTTTGATTCTTGATGGAGAATCAAACTCGTTCGGATTTTTTTATGGTTAGAGTGGAGATAGGTTTCATTTATCCAATTTGTTCGTCCGTTGATTTAGTTATGTCTCCATCTCTTTTCAGTTAGTGAAAGTGACCAAATGAAAAAGAAAAGTTTAGACAAAATGGCGAATGGAAAAATCGGATAATTCAGTTATATTAACTGACGTAATAATCAGTCTGTGTGTCAGGGTTCTTTACAATGATAAAGACTTTTTAAAGGAAACAGTGCATGATAGAACAATAGCAGACTACTTCGTTTAATAAAAAGATGAAGTAAGTAAAGGGGAGTTTGATAATATGTACGATTTAATTATTCGGGATGGTTCGGTCGTATTAGAAGACGAAATAGTAAAAGCGGACATAGGTGTTAAAAAAGGAAAGATTGCAGAAATAGCGCAAGGTGTTAGCATACCAGCAAAAAAATACGTAGATGCTAAAGGCAAATATGTTCTGCCTGGAATGATTGATATTCATGTGCATTTTGATGAACCGAGCCGAGACCATTGGGAAGGGTTTGACTACGGTTCAGCATCTATGGCCGCAGGAGGCTGCACTACATATTTTGATATGCCTTTAAACGGCGTTCCTCCTACCGTAACAGAAGCAGCGCTGTGGGAAAAGAAAAAGCTGGCTGATCAAAAGTCAGTAGTAGATTACGGTCTATGGGGAGGGTTGGTTCCTGGTAATAAAGAAGAATTAGCCAAAATGGCTCATTCGGGTGTAATAGGTTTTAAAGCATTTATGTCAGAAGCAGGTTCTGAATTTGATTTCTCAGATGACCTCACATTATACGAAGGAATGAAAGAGATTGCAAAACTAAATAAAGTGCTTGCCCTGCATGCTGAAAGAAATGACTTAATACAAAAGCTTGAACAGGCTAAACAGAAGCAAAAGCAAACGGCTATTAAAGATTATTTAGAAACGCGACCGGTTGTAGCAGAAGTAAACGCAGTAAAGCAAGCGCTTGAGTACGGTGAAGAAACGGGATGTCCGCTTCACTTTGTACACATTAGCAGCTATGAAGCAGTGCAGCTTATTACAGAAGCAAAGAAGAATGGAATGAACGTTACGCTGGAAACTTGTCCGCATTATTTACTTTTTACAGAGGAAGACTTTGAAGAAATGGGCGTAACGGCTAAGTGTGCACCTCCTCTTCGCAGCAGGAGTCAAAAAGAAAAATTATGGGCATGTATTCAATCAGAAGAAGTAGATATGATTTCTTCGGATCATTCTCCTTGCCCGATTGAGTTAAAAACAGCTCATCAGAATGATTTATTTAAAGTTTGGGGTGGAATATCAGGCGGTCAGTACTCTTTGCAGGCAATGATTAGTGAAGGAGCGATCACTAGAGGGATTTCTCTTTCTCACATTTCAAAGCTTGTATCAACCAATCCAGCTAAACGATTCGGCTTATATCCCAAAAAAGGAAGCATTTTGCTAGGAGCCGATGCGGATTTGGTTATCGTTGATCTGGATCAAACTGAAAAAGTGACAAAAGAAGGAATGGTTTTCAAACATAAGCACAGTATATATGAAGGAACGGTATTTAATAGCGTTATTTTAACTACCATTAATAGAGGAACGATTGTATACACTAAAGAAGAAGGTGTGTTTCCTCTTCACAAAGGACAAATGGTAAATGGTGAATACGTAAAATTGTAGGCACAGTGAAAAAAGAGATGAAAAATAAACCTTTTATCTCTTTTTTTACATAAAAAAATGAGGATGACTTATATTAAAAGTATTACATAGGTGAAAAAAGAGTATCTACTATAACAAAAGAGACATTTTTAAAGAAGGTTTTATTATTTTAAAAAAGTATATTTTTGATTGAGGGAAGCATAATGAAAAAAGAATAAAGCTTCTTTTTAAATATAAAGAAAAATTTCCCAAAAAGAAAAATATTATCTGGTTGTATGAAAAGTAGATAATCAGATGCTTTGTAATCAAGGGTTTTGTATAAAAAAATTTTCAAAAAGATATTTTAAGAAAGGAAATCTTGATTTAAAGCTTTTTATAGGTGCAATTTTATAATGAAAAACCGTATATTATGCACTCATTGTAAAATTCTGATATTGACAGAATCATTTTATAAGAATAAAATTTTCTTGTTTCTATTTTTTTATATCATCATAATTTTTTGACAGTTTTGTCTATGGTGGTTTACGGTTGAAAGAGAGGTTAAGGAATATGTCGGTAGAGAGAGAAAAAGTGTATGAAACAGTTCCTCAAAAAGGATTCTTCGGACATCCTAAAGGTTTATTTACCTTGTTCTTTACAGAATTCTGGGAGCGTTTTTCATACTATGGAATGCGTGCGCTACTTGTATTGTACATGTACGATACAATTGCAAACGGTGGATTAGGAATGGAACAAGGAACCGCTTTAGCGATCTTTTCTATTTATGGTTCTCTTGTTTATATGTCTGGAATTATTGGCGGTTGGATTGCAGACCGCATTTTAGGTACGTCTAATACGGTGTTTTACGGCGGTATATTTATCATGCTCGGACATCTAGTGCTTGCATTGCCAGCAGGTGTAACAGCGCTGTTTATTTCAATGTTCTTGATTATCATTGGAACAGGTTTATTAAAACCAAACGTTTCAAGCGTTGTGGGCGATATGTATAGCCCGACTGATAACCGTCGAGATGCTGGATTTAGTATCTTCTATATGGGTGTAAATGCTGGAGCATTTATCGCGCCGCTAGTTGTTTCAACAGTAGGTGAAAAGTATAACTACCACTTAGGTTTTGGAATCGCGGCAGTAGGAATGCTTTTAGGTCTAATTGTATTTATGGCTACACGAGGTAAAAACCTAGGGCGTGCAGGTAGACAAGTTCCAAACCCTTTAAAACCAGAAGAGCGCAAAAAAGTTTTTGGTACTATTGCACTTGCTGTAGTTGTACTTGCTATCTTTATTGTACTGACTTCTTTAGCAGGTATTTTAACAGTTGAAGGCGTTATTTTATTTGTAAGTATTTTAGCGATTGTTATTCCTATTATTTACTTTGTGGTTATGTATAAGAGTCCCAAGACAACAGCTGATGAGCGTTCACGCGTATTAGCTTATATCCCTCTTTTTATTTCTGGAGTAATGTTCTGGGCAATTCAAGAGCAGGGGTCAACAATTTTAGCAACGTATGCAAAAGATCATACACAGCTAACGTATGGCGGCTTTAAAATTCCAGTTGGCTGGTTCCAATCGTTAAATCCGTTATTCATTATTATATTTGCCCCAGTTTTTGCAGCACTTTGGGTGAAATTAGGAAACAGACAGCCTTCTACACCAAAGAAGTTTTCATTAGGACTTTTATTTGCAGGGCTTTCTTTCCTTGTCATGGTTATCCCGGCTAGTATTCATGGAAACGAAACGTTAGCGAGCCCGCTATGGCTAGTATTAAGCTTCTTCTTAGTTGTAGTTGGAGAGCTTTGTTTATCACCAGTAGGGCTATCAACTACAACAAAACTAGCACCTGCAGCGTTTTCTGCTCAGACAATGAGTTTATGGTTCTTAACAAGCGCAGCGGCGCAGGCAATCAATGCTCAGCTTGTTCAATACTATGAAAACATTTCGCAAGTTGTTTATTTTGCTGCATTGGGCGGAGTGTCGGTCATTTTAGGTGTAATTGTACTAATGATTTCGCCAAAAATTCAGCGTTTAATGAAAGGTGTTCAATAAAAAAAACCGTCCTTAAGGGCGGTTTTTTTTATGATTTATTTGAAAAAATATTCATGAAGGAGGCGTATGTCTGATCGTCCTCACCCTCATAGAACGCAAGATTTAAAAGTCTGTTAAGTTCGTTTGTTGATTTTTCAGTTTCTGCAATAATTTGATGCATATGAGCAATCTTAGACATGGATCCGTTGCCATAAGCATTTTTAATTTGATTTAATGTTAAATGAAGCGATAAGACCTCTCGGCGAAGAGCTTGTCTTAATTCAGAGGAAGCAGGGATAAAAAAGCGTTTATAAAAATAACTGGCTTCTTCAAACACCAATTCTCCATTCTCTAGCTCTTTAGCCGCAATTTCTTTAATCTCTTGATCGTCTAATCGACTGGCCGCTTCTTCGATAAGAAATCCAAAAATAATAGCTGTATCTGGTTTTAACATATAATAACCTCCATTATTATAAAAAAGAACTATGTAGTTTATATGTATAGATAGAAAGGAAGAAATATTCATAGTAATTCACTAATCAGCATAGACAAAAAAATAAAAAATATTCTTTTATAGGCAAACTAAAATTATTTCAAAATAAATTTTTTATAATTAAACATTTTTTCCATATTAAAGGATTATTTTGACTTTCCAAAAGAGATGAATAGAATAAAGAGGGTTCTTAGTACCTATATAAAAAGAAAATTGATAAAAAATATTAAATTCAGAAATTTCTACCTCTTTATAACTAAAAAATTGCTCTACTAAAATAGTTGACAGCAGAAATAGATAGGCATAAAATATACTATTGTCAAATGAATTAGCAAGCTATTCATAAAAAGTTAACGGACATTTGAATAATATGAGTAATATCCATATAAGGTATCAATTACTTAAATCTAACCAACTTGTATGCTTGTCATACAAGTCTACAGAAAGGGAGATAGTCGTATGCGCAACGTATTTTTTACAGATAATGAAACAATTGAAACGACTTTACGTGGGAAAGAAATTTTAGGAGCTCCAATGTTAAACAAAGGAGTAGCTTTTACAAAAGAAGAGCGTAAAACGTTAGGATTAGAAGGTTTACTTCCTCCAATGACTTTAAGTTTAGATGAGCAGGCAAAACGTGCATATGAGCAATTTTTAGCTCAGGCAGATAACCTTGGTAAGAATGTGTATTTAAACGATTTACAGAACCGTAATGCTGTATTATTTTATCGTTTATTGCAAGATCACTTAAAAGAAATGCTTCCGGTTGTTTATACACCAACAGTTGGACAAGCAATCCAAGAATACAGCCACGAATATCGCCGTCCGGGTGGCGTATACTTGTCAATCGATAATGTAGAAGGCATTGAAGAAGCTCTTAAAAATATCGATGCAAATAGTGAAGACATTGATTTAATGGTTATTACAGATTCAGAAAGTATTTTAGGAATTGGTGACTGGGGCGTTGGTGGTATTAATATTGCTATCGGTAAATTAGCCGTGTACACAGCTGCAGCAGGAATCGATCCAAGCAGAGTACTTCCAGTTGTTCTTGATGTAGGAACAAACAATGAAAAATTATTAAATGATCCTTTATATATCGGAAACCGCCATGAACGTATCCGCGGTGAGCGCTATGATCATTTCGTAGATCAATTTATTTCAAAATCTCTTGAAATATTCCCTAATGCACTGTTACACTGGGAAGATTTCGGTAATGTAAATGCTCGTAATATTATTAACAAGTACGGAAAAGAAATTCTAACGTTTAATGATGATATTCAAGGCACAGGTGCCGTAACGCTTGCCGCTATTTTCTCAGCAGTTCAAGTGTCTAAAATGCCACTTCGTGACCATCGTGTTTTAATCTTTGGACCAGGTACAGCAGGTATCGGTATTGCAGATCAAGTACGTGATGCAATGGTATTAGACGGGATCACAGAAGATGAAGCATACAAAAACTTCTGGGCAGTCGATTTCCGAGGCCTTTTAACAGATGACATGGACGACTTATTAGGTTTCCAAACGCCTTATGCACGAAAAGCAGAAGAAGTGAAGGACTGGAACCGTGAAGAAGACAAAATTTCTCTTTTAGAAGTTGTCAGACAAGTTAAGCCAACAATCTTAATTGGTACGTCTGGTGTAGCAGGCGCATTCTCAGAAGAAATCGTAAAAGAAATGGCGAAGCATGTAGAACGCCCAGCTATTTTACCAATGTCAAATCCAACTCCGCTTGCGGAAGCTACTCCTGAAAACCTATTAAATTGGACAGAAGGAAAAGCACTTGTAGCAACTGGAAGTCCGTTTGAACCAGTTAACTACGACGGTGTGGAATATGAAATTGGTCAATCTAATAATGCTTTTGTTTTCCCTGGTCTTGGTCTTGGATCAATCGTGGTAAAAGCAGAAGTTATTACAGACAGCATGTTCGCAGCATGTGCACACGCTGTAGCTCAAATGGTAGACAGCAGCAAACCAGGAGCTTCATTACTACCACGCGTAGAAGAATTACGTGAAGTATCATATAACGTTGCTTTAGCGGTTGCTAACGCAGCAATTAAAGATGGCGTTGCAAAAGAAGTTCCTACAGATGTAAAAGCGGCAGTAAAAGCAGCAATGTGGGAACCAACATACAAAGAAATTAAAGCTTTAGAAACGGTAAATGCTTAATTTTTAGATAGAAAAAGCACAGCTTCTGAAAAAAGAAGCTGTGCTTTTTTTAGTTACAAAAAGAATTCTTAAGTTACATAACGTATATAGTTTTTTTAAACTTGTGTATGATTCTCTATATTAGAACCACAGGGGGTTATGAGATGAATACAGCACGTAAATTGGAAACGTTTACTCAAGATTCACAGCCTGAAAATAAGGGTTTTTGGAACCGAATCAACAATATTAAAGTAGGAGTTATTCCTCTACCGCTATACGTTTTACTTGCATTAATTGTATATGGCGCGGCCGTTTACAACGAACTTCCTCCAGATATGATTGGCGGATTTGCGATTATTATGGTAATGGGAATGCTGCTTGGTGATTTAGGATTAAAAATTCCGATTTTAAAAGATATTGGCGGACCAGCTATTTTATCACTGCTTGTACCTTCCGTATTAGTTTTTTATAATGTTTTAAATCCCGCGTCTATGGAAGCGGTAACAACTTTGATGAAAACATCAAACTTTTTATACCTTTATATTTCTTGTTTAGTAGCCGGAAGTATTCTGGGCATGAACCGTAAAGTTTTAATTCAAGGCTTTACACGTATGTTCGTACCGCTTGTGTTAGGTACGCTAGCCGCTGTAGCTGCAGGCGTAGCCGTTGGGATGTTATTTGGTTACGGAGCAAAACATACATTTTTCTATATTGTTGTACCAATCATTGGAGGAGGAATTGGTGAAGGTATTTTACCGCTTTCACTTGCTTATTCTCAAATTTTAGGTAGTTCAGCAGAATCTTTTGTGTCGCAAATGATTCCAGCTGCTGTTATTGGAAACATCGTTGCTATCGTATGTGCTGGCTTAATGAAACGTCTAGGAGAGAAAAAGCCAGAATTAACAGGTAATGGAGTTCTTGTGAAGACAAAAGGCGGAGATGGCATCTCAGAAGATACAAATATCAAGAAACCAGTAGATTTTTCGTTAATGGGCGCAGGTCTTTTAATTGCATGTAGTTTCTTTATTTTCGGAGGCTTAGCACATAAGTTTTTAGGAATTCCAGGTCCAGTTTTAATGATCGTAGCGGCAACGCTAGTCAAATGTTTACAAGTAATGCCTGCTAAGATGGAGCAAGGTGCTTACCATATGTACAAATTCATTTCTACGAGCTTGACATGGCCGTTAATGGTAGGCCTAGGAATTTTGTATATTCCTCTTGAAGATGTAGTGAAAATTGTGACACCAGGTTATGTAGTCGTATGTGCAGCAGTTGTTATAGCTATGGTAGCAACCGGTTATTTTGTAGGTAAAATGATGAAAATGCATCCGGTGGATGCAGCAATTGTAACCGGCTGTCACAGCGGTTTAGGAGGTACGGGAGACGTAGCGATTTTATCAGCTTCCAACCGTATGTCACTTATGCCATTTGCTCAAGTAGCAACAAGACTTGGAGGCGCTTCCACGGTTATTTTAGCTACGCTTCTTATGAAACTTTTAGGAGTATAAAATCAAAACAAAAAAGCAGCTCGGTTCGTACGAGCTGCTTTTTTTGTCTTATGAAACACTAACAGGTTTTAAGATGAATTCTTCCACAACTTTTGCCACACCGTCGTTAATGTTTGTATCTGTTACGTGGTTGGCTTTTTCTTTAATATCTTCAGGAGCATTTCCCATTGCTACGCCAAGTCCAGCAAATTCAATCATGGCAAGATCATTATAACTGTCGCCAATAGCAATCACTTCATCGCGTGTAATGCCAAGCTGCTGAATTAATAAATGTAAGCTTGTCCCTTTTGTGACACCTTCTTCTGTGAATTCAAGGAAGTATGGTTTAGAGCGCATTACGCTTAGCTCTCCTTGAAGCTGCTTTTGAAGTTTCTTTTCAACGTGAACCAGCATTTCCGGTTCTGCAAGCATGAGTACTTTTACAACAGGTTCTGTAACGGCATCAGTAAAAGATGAAACAACACGGATCGGCAGACCTGTAATGTCACTTTCAATATCCGTAAATTTATTTTCTACTTCTGTTATAATTTCATCTCCAACGTACGTATGAATTAAAACTCCTTCTTCGCGGCTAATATCGTCGAGACGTGCAACGGTTCTCGGAGATAATGTGCTGCTAAATAGCTCTTCATTTGTTAAGCAATTAATAATTTTCGCCCCGTTAAACGATAAAATAAAGCTTCCGTACTTTTCTAACTCCAGTTCTTTGGCGATGTGAACCATTCCGTAAGTTGGTCGGCCAGAAGCAAGTACAACTTTTACTCCCGATTCTTGCGCCTTCATTAATGCTTCTTTTGTGCGCGGAGAAATAGTGTGATCATCGCATAATAGTGTATCATCCAAATCTAAAACAATCATTTTGTAAGGCATAATTTTAAATTCCCTTCTTCTACTAGACTCATATCTTCATATGGTACTATAAAAAAACGTTTGATTCAATTTAATGATTTTTTGAAAAAAAGAAGCATGCGTATACTTTGTTTGAACGCCTCGTAAGTAGATGAAACAAAGAACTTGAGACATAGCTAAAACAGCCCAATCAATAGCTAAAAGCAATTAAACACATGAAAGCTACGTTTACCATGACAACGAAAAAATACGAAGTAATAATCAATCATTTTGATTATTACTTCGTATTTTACTTCGACTAAAATTCTTTTATTTCAGCCTCTTGATTAGTAAGCTGCTAGAGTTTGATTCGTTTTCTGAGCATCTCCTTCACTGAAAGCTTCTTTTAAGAGCGTATAAGACCGCTTTTTTTGTTCAAAATCTTGAAGAGCAGTAAGAATAATAAATTCATCAATAGAAAATGCCTGTTTCAAAGCTTGGAGCTTTTGACGAACGGTTTCTTTTGTACCGTATATGACGTTTGCTTCTTTCTCTTCAATTCGATAGCTTTCTTTAGACTGCTGACCAAATTCTTCCGCTTTTTCTTTGGAGCCTAATGTAGCGGATTTCCCATTTTGTAAGTATACTTTAAATATTTTTGTGCTGGATGCTAATGCTTTTGCTTCTTCTACGGTATCCGCTACGATGACGGAAAGGGCAACGACAAGCGAGCGTGCATGGGATGAAACGTGCTGATTATAGACGGAAATCGCTTCTTCTAGCACTTTTTGATCACCATTAATGAATTGAGCAAATACATAAGGAAGATTTAGAGATGCCGCTAGCTCTGCGCTTGAAGCACTTGCTCCCAGTAAAAACATATCTGCTGCTTTTTGGGGCCTTGGATAGGCTTTTAAACCGTAAAGAGGGTGATCTTCCGGCAGCGTATCGTTTAGGTATTGTTTAAGTTCTATCAGTTTGTCTGTTAAGGACTTAGTGGGCTGAGAGTTTTGTTGCAAGGCTTGAGTAGAATGAGGTAGTCCTCCTGGTGCTCTGCCGATTCCAAGATCGATGCGATTTGGAGATAATGAGGCTAAAACGTTAAAATTTTCTGCTACTTTATAAGGGCTGTAGTGTTGAAGCATAACACCGCCTGAGCCGATACGGATATGATGTGTTTTGGCGAGCAGGTGAGAAATTAACACTTCGGGTGATGATCCTACAACATGTTCAGAGTCATGATGCTCCGCTACCCAAAAACGGTGGTAGCCAAGTTCTTCTGCTAGCTGAGCTAATTGAATGGTATGCTGAAATGCATCTTCAGCACGCTCACCTTCATAACGCGGGCTTTGATCTAAAATACTTAATTTCACTGAAAACACTCCTTAAAGTTGATAAAAAAGGTAAGAATAATTGGGATTAATTTTAGCAAAGGATTTTCCAGATGAAAAGAGTTTTTTTAAAGAAAAATATTTTTTGAAAAATAAGTTGACTTTGCCATTTTGAGGCTATATAGTTGAATCATCAAATAGAAAAGCCGATAAAACAACTTGGATAAATAAGAATTGAGTGAGTATGTTTCAAAGACACTTCACTTCATTCTCCGGTTTTATCAAAAAAACAGTTAAAGCTGATTGGTCTACCAAAGGCTCCTGAGGAAACTCTAGGAGCCTTTTTGCTGTAAAAAGGAGGGGGAAAAGGTGAGCGATGTATGTATTTTATATAACGGAAGCTCTCATAATTATCAACAAATAGCCTCAGTGAAAGATGAGCTAGAAGCTTGCTTAACCTCAAAAGGAGTGCACGCCGAAGCTATCTCGTATCATGATGTACACGCTTTGAAGCAGGAAGCGCAGAAAGAAGTAAAGGCATTTATTTCGAAAATGAACC
Organism: Priestia sp. USM5; assembly: GCF_058323215.1. NCBI lineage: Bacteria > Bacillati > Bacillota > Bacilli > Caryophanales > Bacillaceae > Priestia > Priestia sp. USM5. The sequence goes on along the minus strand of NZ_JBSGKN010000001.1, from coordinate 2,627,955 downwards.
AAGCTAAAAGCATTGTCGTTCTGTTATCGGGAGTAAATGAAACATACGTAGAATCTTTTGAACGGCTAACAAAAATATTGCCAGAAGATTTATTGTATAAAAAAATACTTCTGCCAATTCTTATTGGTGAAAATGTGAATTCTTTACTAAAAGCTAAGTATGATTTAAAACTTTTAGCGTCTTTTTTAGGTAGACCTTACTGGCTCAGCAGTCTTTTTCTACTGCATGAATACGTCTCTTTTACAGGTATTAACAATGCGAATGCCAAAAGTCGTTTAAAGGAAGCGGTGGATGAGCTGATTTACAAAGGTAATCTATCCCTTCAAACATTTATAAAATGAGGTGAAAAAAATGAGTGAATTATTTCGATTAGCTACCGTAGAAGATGCTGAAGAACTGTTGGATTTAACGCTTCGAGCATATGAGCCGATTCGAAAGCTAGGAATTAAATTTCCTGCTGCGACGGCAACGATTCAACTTGTAAAAGAAAACATTCAAAACAGCCGCTGCTACGTGCTGGAAAGTGATGAAAAAATCGTAGCTACGATTACAGCAAGAACGTATAAAGAAATAACGAACTGGCCTTTCTTATGGTGGTTTGCGGTAGATCCTTTGCTTAAAAAGAAAGGAGTAGGTTCTAAACTCTTAACGTGGGTTGAAGAAACGGTTATTCGAGATCAACTGGGGGCTCCTGCTGTTACATTAGCTACTTCTGATCGACACCCATGGCTGATTCCTATGTATGAAAGAAAAGGGTATGAACGCTTTTTTGAAGTCGATCAAGGAGAAGAAGGAAAAGGCGTATTCTTAAGGAAGATCTTACATCCCGAAAGATATGAGTTAGAAAAACACAAGGAGTTACAACAAGCTAATTAATCATTTAAAAGAAAAGAGGAGAAACCATGTCAGTAAAAATTTTATTATGGAATCGAAAAGGTTGTCATCATTGCGAAGAACTAAAAGCATATTTTCATGAAAAAGGCCATCAATATGAAAGTATCGATGTAGAAGGAAAAGATTATTTGCGAGATCTACTTGAAATTAAATACGGTATTCGTCATGTACCGGTCGTTGAAATTGGAGATAAGGGGCAGTTTAAAGGAGTTATTGAAAAAGATTATGAACAAATAGAAAAGTTGATTGAAGACTATTCACCAATCGTTAAATAGCTGCAACATCCATTTTATTAACTCGTTAAAACAATAAATTATTTTGAGGCATAGTGAGGGACCAAACACATGAAAAAACTACAGCTGACAGCTATCTTTTTATCACTTCTTTTATTATTAGCCGCTTGCGGAACACCCAATAAAGAAACAGCAGCTAACGCAAGCAAAGACAAAGTGCAAAAAATTATTGTAGGAACGGGTACGCAATTTCCCAACATTTGCTTTCTTGACAATAAAGGAAATCTAACGGGGTATGACGTAGAGCTTGTTAAAGAAATAGACAAACGTCTTCCAAACTATAAGTTTGAATTCAAAACGATGGATTTTTCTAATTTACTTTTGAGCTTGGAATCCAACAAAATTGATTTAGTCGCCCATCAGATGGAAGTGAATGAAGAAAGAAAACAAAAGTTCCTGTTTAATAAAGAACCTTATAATATCTTTCCGCTACATGTAGTTGTAAATGAAAAAAATACGTCAATTAAATCAATTAAAGATTTGAGCGGTAAAAAGGTAATTGTAGGAGCAACGAGTAACTCTGCTAACTTAATCGATAAGTATAACAAAGAACATGGAAATAAAATTGATATCGTTTATTCAGGTCAAGGATCTGATGATACAAAAACGCAGCTAAAAACAGGACGTGCGGACGCTACAATTAGTACGCCGTTTGCAGTTGACTTTGTCAATAAGCAAGCGGACGCAGAGCAAAAAGTTGTGGGACCTGCTATTTCAAATTCAAAAGTATATTTTATGCTTCGAAAAAATGAAACAGGTTTACAAAAAGATGTTGATAAAGCGCTAAAAGAAATAAAAGAAGACGGAACATTGACAAAATTAAGCAAAAAATGGCTAGGAGAAGATTATACAAAAGCAGCTGGAAATAACTAAATCACTTACTGTGACCCAAGCCTTGAACTTGGGTCCTTTCGCTACCTGTAGAGGGAAACAAAGGAGAGAAAAAGATGGGAAAAGCATTTGATATAGAGCTGATTTTCACCTCTATTCCTCAATTATTATCTTATTTGCATATTACAATTTGGATTTTGGTTGCTTCACTTTTGATTGGCAGTACCTTGGGATTGTTTATTGCCCTGCCTCGTATTTATAAAGTACCGGTGTTAAGTCAATTAGCAGCAGTTTATATTTCTTTTATGAGGGGGACGCCTATTTTAATTCAATTATTTTTAGTTTTTTACGGGGTACCTGCCCTCTTACAATTGATTCATATTGACGTTTCTAGAATGGCTCCGCTCGTATTTGTGATTATCACATATTCACTGAGCACGGCGGCGTCTTTTTCTGAAATGATGCGCGGTGCCATTAATAGTGTAGATAAAGGGCAAACTGAAGCAGCGTACAGTGTAGGAATGACCGGAAAACAAACGTTCACTCGAATTGTGCTGCCGCAAGCTCTCGTTGTAGCATTTCCTAACTTTGGAAACCTTGTGATTGGTTCCTTAAAAGATACGTCTTTAGCCTTTACCATTGGTGTCATGGATATGATGGGAAGAGGAGATACCATTATCGCAGCAACGGCTCATGCAGTTGAAGTATATATTGCACTTGCCATTATTTATTATTTGGTAGCCATTATATTAGAGAAATTTTTTATGAAATCCGAACAGAAGCTGCAAAAACACGATCAGCCTGTTCATGTATAAAACGAGCTTACTAAAAGAGGTGTAAACATGATTATTGACGTACCGTTTATATGGACAGCATTTGTAGAAATTTTGAAGGCATTACCTTTAACACTCCTTATTACCATCGGTCCATTACTAGGCGGATTGCTTATTGGTATTGCTGTTGCGGCTGTGAGAATTAATTCAGTAAAAATAATAACGCCTATTGCCAACGTATACGTATCATTTTTTCGAGGAACGCCTGCCATTCTTCATATTATGGTTATTTACCTAGGGTTCCCGCTATTGATTAATAAACTATCAAGCTACTATGGATGGGGCTTCAATGCAAACAGCATTCCTATTGTCGTATTTGTATTAATCGCTTTGTCTTTTACAGCGGGGGCTTATATGTCAGAGATCATTCGCTCTGGTTTGTTAGCGGTAGAAAAAGGACAAATTGAGGCTGCGTATTCCATTGGAATGAATCGTTTTCAATCGATGAAACGAATTGTTTTCCCTCAGGCGTTTGCTTTATCTTTACCAAATTTATGCAATATCTTCATCGGCTTTTTGCATACGTCTTCTATCGCATTCATCGTCTCACAAAAAGAGTTAAACGGTGCAGCTAATATCGTAGCTTCAAATAATCTTAAGTTTTTAGAAGCCTATATTGCTGCTGCCCTTATTTATTGGATGCTGACGATGTTAATACAAGGAATAACAGCGCTGCTTGAACGAAAATTAACGGTTTATAATCGAGGAGGGGTTGTATGATTACATTAACAAATATTAAAAAAACATTTGGTCAACATACAGTATTGGACGGTATTGATTTAATTGTTAAAAAAGGGGACGTTGTGACCATTTTAGGGCCGAGTGGCTCTGGAAAGACTACGTTTTTACGCTGCATTAATTTCTTAGAAAAAGCAGATGAAGGAGAAGTTTCAATCGATCAATTTACGGTTCAGTGCCAAAAGCCAAACCGCAAAGATATTTTAACTCTTCGACAAAAAACAACGATGGTTTTTCAGCAATACAATTTGTTTAAACACAAAACCGTTATTGAAAATATTATGGAGGGGCTAGTTATTGTTCAAAAGCTGCCAAAGGAAGAAGCAAAACAACGAAGTTTAGACGTCCTTGAAAAAGTTGGGCTTGCTGAAAAAGCAAATGCGTATCCAAGTCAGTTATCAGGAGGTCAACAGCAGCGAGTGGGTATCGCTAGAGCGCTTGCTTTAAATCCTGAAGTCATTTTATTTGATGAGCCAACGTCTGCTTTGGACCCTGAACTGGTGGGTGAAGTACTGTCTGTTATTCGTAAAATTGCTGAAGAAGGAATTACGATGATTATTGTTACGCACGAAATGAGTTTTGCCCGTGAAGTCTCTAATCACGTGGTGTTTATGGACGGAGGAAAGATTGTCGAACAAGGTCATCCTGAAGAAATATTTTTAAATCCAAAAGAAGATCGAACAAAGCAATTTTTCAAGCGTATTAACCCAACGCATTCGCCTTACTCTTATGTTTATGAAAAAACAATCTAATATTTTAATTTAAAACCCACTTGACTCATAGGAATAATAAGTATATGATAAAATCATCAAATTAAACAAACCGACTAGATCACTAGAGGTTCTTTGCACAATGTCACGCATTGTGCAAAGAACCTTTTATTTTTTACTAGACTTAAGGGAAGAAGGGTGAACGTAGTGAATCGAGGAGCATTAAAAGCTAAAACAAGCAAAAAACTTATTATAAAAGGCCAGGTTGTACCTGGAAGGCAGCAAGGAAGACATTTGGGTTTTCCGACAGCTAATATAGATACTCAGCATGAGGAATTAAAAAATGGCGTGTATGGTGTCCTCGTTCATCTGCGGGGACTTGAACATATAGGAGTTATGAATGTAGGCGTTAAGCCGACATTTGGATCGGAACTATCTAAAACATTTGAGGTTCATATTTTGGATTTTAACGACGTTATTTATGGAGAGACAGTTCAATGCGACGTTATCTTTCGGGTGCGAGGTGAGAAAAAGTTCCCTTCCATTGAGTTTTTAAAACATCAAATTAAAGCCGATACACTACAAGTTAAGCAAAGATTTCAACATATGGGCTATGTATCTAGTGAACATACAGCTTCCAAGCTAGGGCAAGCGAGATATTTAAATCTGCCTGATCTACAGTTTTTTAATTGGTGCCACAGCCAATTCAGAGTCAATAAAGGGATTTACAATACAATTGATCAATGGTTTTATGACGAAGGAATTGAAAATATTCACCCTAGAAGAGTTCACGTTATCGCTTTTTTGCAATTTGCACAGGAAGGAAATGAAAGAAAGACAGAAAAAGAAGGAGTCCTTCGCTTTGGAGCAGGCGGTTTGACCAATCAACTACGAGAATTTATGAATGGATATGAAAAAGGAGAATGGTAATATGACAATAAAAAGACAATTAAAGCTAGGGGCTATTATTCATGGAGTGGGAGGAAACATGGGGGCATGGAGACACCCTGAAATTTTGTCAGATGCCAGCGTTAATTTCGGTTTTTACAAGCAGCAGGCTCAAAAAGCGGAAGAAGGAAAATTTGATTTAGTGTTCATTGCCGATGGGTTATATATTAATGAAAAATCGCTTCCGCATTTTTTGAATCGTTTTGAACCTCTCACTATTCTATCAGCACTTGCTTCTGTCACTTCTCATATTGGTTTAGTTGGCACTCTATCGACTTCGTATAGCGAGCCGTTTACGGTGGCTAGACAATTTGCTTCACTTGATCATATTAGCAGCGGCCGAGCGGGATGGAATGTTGTAACATCTCCATTGGAAGGATCTGCGCTTAACTATGGAAAAGAGCACCCCACTCATGATAAACGCTATAGAATAGCTGAAGAGTTTCTAGAAGTAACGAAGGGATTATGGGATTCTTGGGAAGATGATGCATTTATTCGAAATAAAGAAACCGGACAATTTTTTGAAGAGAAAAAGCTGCATCGCTTGCACCACAAAGGGGAATTTTTTTCTGTAGAAGGTCCGTTAAACATTGGCCGCTCAGCTCAGGGGCAGCCCGTAGTGTTTCAAGCAGGCTCCTCTGAAAGCGGAAAAGATTTAGCAGCGAAAACGGCTGACGCAGTGTTTACGGGACAAGATAATTTAGAAGAAGCGAAAGCTTTTTACCAAGATGTAAAATCAAGAGCCGTAGCGCAAGGACGCAATGAAAACGAACTTTTAATTTTCCCGGGAATAGGTCCTATCATTGGCAGTACAACCGAAGAAGCCGAAAGAAAATATGAAGAACTTGCTCAATTGGTAACAATTGAACATGCGCTCAACTATTTAGGACGTTTTTTCGATCATTTTGATTTTTCACAGTTTCCATTAGATGAGACGTTTCCTGATTTAGGGGATATCGGAAGTAATAGTTTCCGCAGTACAACTGATAAAATCAAAGAAAACGCTAAAAAACATAAGTGGACACTGCGAGAAGTGGCGCTGCGAATTGCTACACCTAAAACACAATTTATTGGGACGCCAGAGCATATCGCTAATTTGATGCAACAGTGGTTTGAAGAAAAAGGAGCTGACGGCTTTATTATTCATTCAAGCGTTCTGCATGGCTTAGATGACTTTGTTGAACACGTCGTACCGATACTGCAAGAAAGAGGCCTGTATCGTACAGAATACGAAGGGAGTACGTTAAGAAGTAACTTGCAATTGAATGTTCCTAAAAATCGTTACACACAGGTGAAAGTTAACTGAAGTGGATTAAAAGAGACTCGAAGGAGTCTCTTTTTTAATATTTTTAATATTAAAAATATGGTAAAATTATTTTTGTAGGTTATTCGTTTCAGTTCATAAGACCTAAAGGGTTTTGAATACCCGGAAAGGAGTCAAATGGAAAAAAGACATAAAAGTAAGAAGAAGCGTATGATTATGTGGATATCTTTATCCGTTCTTTTAGTCGGGGGAGGAGCGACAGGATGGATATTGTACCAAAACGGAAAAATTCCTTTTTTATCACAGCAAAGTATAAAGGCAAGTGCCATTAAAGTGAATCAACAAAAAGTTGATAAGCTGGAAAGCAACGATCAGCAGGCAAAAGATTTTATAGCTGAACATCATGACGTACTAAATGATTTGACGGGGTGGAGTGCCATTGAGCACCCAGACTGGCCTGCCGTACAAGAAGAAGCGGCAGCCATTAAAAATACCATTGGCACGATTGAAGTAAAAGATTCTGTTTTAAAGAAAGACTTTCAGCATATGGAGAAGCTTGCTGGACAGCTAGAGCAGACGAAAGATCAAGCACTGTTAAAAGAACTTCATCGTTATTTTCATGACTTAGATGTTGTGATCAATGAAGACGATGGATCAAATACATATTTTAATGTTACCAGCTATGGTAAATCAGTTGTAAAGACTTCTAAATGAGCTATAGCAAAAAGCTTTATACATAAAAGTAGTTTTGTATAACAAACGTCTTCGCTTATTCATGCATATGCTACGGATAAGGAGGAGACAGGTTATATGAAAAAAATTTATTTAGATGCAGGTCACGGAGGGGCAGATCTAGGAGCTGTAGCCAGCGGGTTATATGAAAAAGACGTAGTGTTAGCTGTTCAACAGTACATCATCTCTTTTCTTTCTGCTCACTATCAAGGATTTTCTCTTTGCACAACGCGTACAACCGATGTGTTTTTGTCATTAAATGAACGGGTCAACAAAGCCAATGTGTGGGGGGCTGATGTATACTTATCTATTCATATAAGTTCAGGTGGCGAAACGGGATATGAAGATTTTATTTATAGCAAAAATATAAATAACCAAACCATTGTGTTACGAAACGATATTCACGATCATGTGAAGTTTGTTCTCGCTAAATACAATCACTCTAACCGAGGCAGGAAATTAGCTAATTATAGTGTGTTAAGGCGTTCATATATGCCGTCTGTATTAACTGAAATTGGGTTTATTGATACAGAACACGATGCAAAGCTCTTAAAAAATCCTCAATTTCTAAAAGATATGGGGGTGGCATATGCAAAAGGGATTGCGCAGTTTTTAAACTTGGAGCCTAAATCTACAGATTCTGTGGGAGATCCTGACGAAGAAGGGTTTCTAAAGCCTACTTTTTTATATAAACCTTTATGGATAAAAACAACCGAGGATAAGGAGACGTATAAGTATACCAATATGTCAGAGAGAACAGGTTATTTAAAAAAGAATACCCTCTTTCAAGTTGATAGTGAAACGCATGCAGCCTGGATAATTGATGGAGAACATTTTATTGAAAAAAAAGATACAATCATTGAAGGAGAAACTATCACAACTGCGGAATTAACAAAAGAGAATATGGAAACATTAAAAGTGTTTGTGACGAAAGAAAAGTTAGAAACAGCGGTAACCTTTTCTGAAGAAGGAGCTGCGGTAGCCATCTTTACACTTCACGATAAAAAAATATTGAATGTAAAAGCATTTTTAGATAGAGAAAAATGGTGGTACAAAGCTGAACGGATAAAAACATCGTGAAGAAACCTGCTTGTTTTTTTGAAGCTTTCACCCTAGTAATTTTACTTATTTTTGATAGAATATAAAGAGCTGAATCGTAAAGATGCATAAAGGTGTGATGGAAATGGAAGAGCAACAAGAAGCGATTGATTTAACAAAAGTATATGTATATGAGGAGTTTCCGGATAAAGTTGCAGGCAGATGCGATAACTGTGGACATGTGAAATTTAAAAGCTTAGTAAAAGACTTTATTTTTATCCGTACATGCGCAAAGTGCGGCATGAAAAAAAGTATTTAAATCCCTACTTCTTTATAAAAAACGCTCTTTTCTAAAATGAAAAGAGCGTTTTTTCTCTATTTAACGTATAAATGATCGCTAAGCTGCTCTGAAATAGTTTCTACATCTTCTTGCACATGTTTTTGTTTTTTCATCATTTCTAACAGGATTTGTTCAAGGTTCTGTGAATGATTTTGCTTATCTTTTGGTTTATGTAAATACTTTGCGATTTGATGCATATTATTGCTTAGCCGGCTTAGCTCAGACTCAATTTTTCGTAGGTTAACTAATAGTTCCACACCTGCTTCTTTGCCGATTAAAGGCGGCTTAACTTTTCCGTCCATAATAAATTTTCGAATGAGAGACGTTCGTTTTAAATTATAGTGTTCAATAAGTTCCTCTAATTTTTCTTTTTCTTCTTCATTCAACTTAATTGCTGGAATGCTGTGTCCTCTCATAAGGTATCTCCTTTCAAGAGCAGTTCTTGCTGCGTTCAATCATATGTAAACATTCTCTTGTCTTTAATAATAGCAACCTTTTCCATGGTTAACTATGGTGAAAAGTTACTAAAATGTCGAACGTACAGTCTGTTAAAAAACTGGTAAATTAAGAAATTTGGTTTAGTAATAGTTGAATTATAGAAGTAATGTCATTATCTACAATATTGCTGCTTTATTAAAAAGGCAGCCAAGGGGATGAATATACCGCCTTTGTACTCACCATTTTTGAAAGCGCAGTTTTAAAGAAGAGGGATGGTTTTTATCGTTTTTTCCTCCTACCACATCTTTCCTCCTAGTAACTCTGTCGAATCTTCTAGACTATTGTCTCAAGGGAATAGAAAGAAAGAAGACGAAATGGTTGAGAACGAGGTAAAGTCATATTATGTCTTTATTCACCTCATTTACATACTTTACGGGGGAGGAATACGTTTGAAACTAAAAAAACGATTAAAACTAAACAAGATGGGGGCAGCCATGCTTGCGGCTGGGGTTATATGTACAGGTTATACGCCTATTCATATGCTACAAGCGCCTCTAGTCGCTCAGGCTGCAGAGAATCAGTCGGACTCTTTGGAGCTAGCATTTGCACAAGCATCTAAAGAATTTGGTGTGCCAGCTTCGCTTTTAAAAGCAATTTCCTACAACAAGTCGCGCTGGGAAAGTCATAATGGGAAACCTAGCGCAGCCGGGGGATACGGCCTCATGCATTTAACAGACATCCCTTTTTTAGAAGATGGAAAAGGAAACGGAACTGCGTCTTCACAACCAGCATATGACAAACAGCAAACGCTCTCCTTAGCTGCTAAGCTGCTTAAGTCAGATAAAGAAAGATTAAAAAATGACCCTGTGCAAAATATTCGTGGTGGCGCTGCTGTACTAGCTTTTATTGCAAAAGACAAAAATGGAAACGTACCGTCTACTGATCAGAAATGGTACGACGCAGTTGCCGCTTACAGTTCTTCTCAAGATAAAGAAAACGCTCAAGTATTTGCCGATGATGTATATGAAACGCTGGAAAAAGGGGCAGAGCGTACAACATCAGATGGACAGCATCTTAAAATTTCTCCTCAACATATAGATATGTCGATTCCTCGTGCTGAAAATTCCAATACGAATAAAGCGGATTGTCCGGCATCTTTAAAATGTGAATACATTCCTGCTTTTTACGGGAAATTCAGCGAAAGTCCTTCAGATTACGGAAACTATGATATTGCAAATCGTCAAAAATCAGATGTTCGCTATATTGTTATTCACGATACAGAAGTAAGTTATGACGGAACCATTGATTTGTTTGCTAACCCTAACAGAGCAGCTGCAAACTATGTCATACGTTCAAGTGATGGACACATTGCACAGATGATTGATAACAAAGATGTAGCATGGCATGCAGGAAACTGGTATTTTAATACGCACAGTATTGGAATCGAACATGAAGGGTTCGCCCTTGAAGGATCCACGTGGTTTACAGAAGAAATGTACCGTTCTTCAGCAAGACTCGTACGCCACCTTGCCAAAGAATATCATATTCCATTAGACCGAGCTCATATTATCGGTCATGACGAGGTACCGGGTTTGTCTCCTAAGGCTCAATCAGGTATGCATTCGGATCCCGGGCCGTTTTGGGATTGGGGGCACTATATGGATTTAGTAGGAAGCCCAGTCGAGCGCCAGCATACAAGCAAACTAGCCGTTACAATTAATCCCGTCTTTGAAAACAATCAGCCAGAGGTATCAGATGCACCAAAGCAGCCGGCCAACTTTGTGTATTTGCATCAAGCTCCTAGCAATGATTCACCGCTACTGAATGAGCCTGCAGCTTCAGGGCCAGGAACGAAACAAACGTTAGACTGGGGAAGCAAAGCTGTAACGGGCCAAACGTACGCAGTCGCTGAGACAAAAGGAGAATGGACAGCGATTTGGTACGGAGGACAAAAAGCGTGGTTTTATAATCCACATAATCAAAATACGAGTAAAGGTACGGGCATATTATTAACGCCAAAAGCAGGAAAAGAAAGCATTCAAGTGTACGGAGGAGCTTTCCCGGAAGCTTCAGCCTATCCTTCTGATATCCCGGTTAAAGACATGGTCCCACTTCAGTATACAATCTCTCCGGATCAGGTGTACGTAGGGGTAGAAAAAGTAAAGAGTGACTATTACTATGCACCCACTTTTACAACAAATCCAAACGATCACAAAATGATTGTGGGAAAAGATGAATATTATCAAATTTATTTTAATCACCGCTATGCGTTTGTGAAAGCTTCGGATGTAGAGATTAAAAAACAATAGAATAGAGTGTTAAAAGAAAGGAAGAGACAGGGTGTATAAAGGGTTTGTCTCTTCCTTTCCTTTTTAAAACCACAAAAATTCAGAATGTTATTGATGATTTTTCCTTATAATGGTTTTTTAGCTTATTATCTTTTTAAAAAAGGAAGGAATGTCCTGTGATTATAATTAAGCCTTTAAGTCAGTGTTCTTTTTCTGATGCGCTAGAAGCATTTAATAAGGGTTTTGAAGATTATTACATTCCGGTTGAGATGTCACTAGATCAATTCATTTGTAGGTTTGGTGTGGATCGTTTATCTGTCGAGCATTCTTTTGTCGCTTTTTATAATGACACACCAGCTGGAATTATGTTAAATGGAATAAAAAGAGTCAAAGGAAAGAAACATGCTTGGAATGGAGGTACAAGCGTAGCATTCCTTTACCGAAAAATGGGAATTGGTGAAGCCTTACTAAAAGCTACACTTGAGAAATATCAGCAGCAAGGAGTAGTGGAAGCCAGTCTGGAAGCATTTACAGTCAATAAAAAAGCCATTCACCTTTATGAGAAATATGGATATGAAATTGTAGATACGCTTTTCTTTCTAAAGCATAGAGGTAGTTTTCCCGCTTCTTTACTTAAAAAGAAGAATCAGCTTGCGTATTCGTTAAAGCGAAGGCTTGCAAAAGATATTCAGAACCTCCCCTTTTATACATACGACGTTCCGTGGAAAAATCAATTTGACTGTATTCGTGATGGAGAATCGTTTATTGCGTTGAATGAAAGAAACGAAGAAGTTGGCTATCTATTATTTCAAAAGAATTTTTCTTCCATAGGCATCGTGAATTCCGTTACTTTTTATCAAGGAAGCGTTAAGGAACATATCTCAAATTCAGAGGACGTTCTGGGCTTTTTATTAGCAACCATTTTTAATATGTATGGACCAATTGCTTACAATACACATAATGTACCTGAAAAAGGAAATAGCTTACTCGTGAAAATGTTAAAATCATTTGGTTTTCAAGATTTATATACAGATGAAGGAATCAAACTTGAGCAGGTGTTTATGAAAAAACAACTTTAAAAAGCGGCAATGGGCCGCTTTTACTGCATTTCCGTAATTGGATGTGCATCATAAAATTCCTCGATTTTTTCTTGCTGCCCTTCGTATTTTGCTTTCCATGCTTGAGTCCCGTCCTTATAATTGCGCAGATCTGTTCCGTAGAAGTCGGTTAACTCTTTTCGAGTAATCGTGATTGTCTGAGGAACAGTCGTGTTAATAGTAAAGTGAACGCTGTCAACATTTTGTACGGCAGAAAGTAAAATGGTTGCGTTATGTAAAAGTGTACGTTTAGTTTTAACAGACGTCCAGCTTTTTTCAAACGCATGCTGATTATCTGTTGCAGCGTAGTTAATTGCTAAGTAGTAAGGTTTTTGCGCATTTTGAAAAGTTATACCTTTTAAATAAACGTGTCCTGGAAGTTTATTTGTTATTTCTTCTATTGAAGTATCACGTTTTAAAGAAGAAGTATGATGAATAGAAGAAGCAGAGACTCTTTCAGCAGACAGATTATTATGAGGTGCATAGGCACACCCTGATAGGCAAGTGAGCACTATACAAAGTGTAAGAGAAGCATCTATTTTTTTCATAATGGTAACTCCTTTTGTTTATATCTACTTGTAAAGACGAAAGACCTACACTTTTTGTTTCATACAAAATATAAATTTATTCATTAAAAAGACAGATAATCCAAAATAATAGAAGTTAATAACCCTAATGAAGCAATAAAACCAATAACAGGACCACCTTCTTCAAAAGCTTCCGGCAACATCGTAGAAGCAACCATGGCCACAATTCCACCACCGGCAAATGAGGCAATAAAGCCCATCATGTTTGGGGTAGCGTCTTGAAGAAATAGATATCCAATCCAAGAGCAAAGAGCTGATATAAAGAAGACCGAAAGCCATAATGAAAAAATTTTCTTTCGCTTATATTGGCTTTTTAGTAGTCCGCTTGTCCCGGAGATTCCTTCCGGTATATTGCTGATAAAAATAGAAACAACAAGCAGCCAGCTAACGTGGTGCTGTTCAATCAAACTTGCGCCAATCATCAGTGATTCAGGTATAGCATCCATAATGGTACCAATAAAAATGGCTAGTCCTGAGCTAGCTGGGACAAGGTGGTTTGAACGTTTTCTTTTGTGAGCACCTTTTTTAGCTAAAGACATATCAAGAAGAGTAAAAAGTGCTGCGCCTGTTAAGAAGCCTAAAGAAGAAGCAATAATTCCCGCTTCTTTTACCGAATCTTGAATGAGCTCGTAAGCAGCAGCTCCTAACAAAACGCCCGTGCCAAAAGCCATAATATAAGCAGTCAACTGTTTTTTTAAAGGTACAAAAATAGCTATAATAGCGCCAATTAATACAGCTGAGCCTGAGACACCACCCCACATAAGGGCATCTATCACATGAGATCCCTACTTTCTTGCGTACTTATTTGTAGTGTAACCATCTATGTGATTATTATGAAACAAGATAAAAGAACTAAAAAAATGGAAAAGAATCACTGATTTAGACCTTAAATAAAATAAGTCTTCTGTATAATTGACAAAATTTTCTGATTATGTCCGTTGAAAGTGAAAAAACCTTGTGATAGTCTGATCAAAAGATATAAAGATGGAAAAAAATTCTTTCATCTGTAGAAGGTCAAAAAACTTAATGAGGTCACTTTTAACCGAAAGAAGGAAGACGAGATGAATCCAAAAGCAGTGAAAAGAGAAAATCGTTATGCTAACTTAATTCCTATGCAAGAAATTAAATCCGTTGAACAGCAGCTTTACCCATTTGATATTTATAACAGTCTGCGTCAAGAAGCACCTATTCGTTACGATGAAAGCCGAAACTGCTGGGATGTATTTGATTATGAAACAGTAAAGTATATTTTAAAAAACCCGTCGCTTTTTTCATCCAAACGAGCAATGGAAGAACGCCAAGAAAGTATCTTAATGATGGATCCTCCAAAACACACAAAATTACGAAACTTAGTGAATAAAGCTTTTACACCAAGAGCTATTCAGCACTTGGAGGGTCATATTGAAGAGATTGCAGATTATTTATTAGATGAAGTAAGCAGCAAAAAAAAGTTTGATATAGTAGAAGATTTTGCTGGACCACTGCCGATTATTGTAATAGCTGAGCTGCTAGGAGTACCTATACAAGATCGAGCACTGTTTAAAAAGTACTCCGATGACTTAGTGAGCGGTGCTGAAAATAATTCAGACGAAGCTTTTGCGAAAATGATGCAAAAGCGTAATGAAGGGGTGCTTTTTTTACAAAAGTATTTTAAAGAAATTATCGCTGAGCGTCAGAGAAAGAAACAAGAAGATCTGATTTCGCTGCTTTTAGAAGCAGAAATTGATGGCGAACATTTAACAGAAGAGGAAGTACTAGGGTTTTGTATTCTATTGCTAGTAGCAGGCAATGAAACAACAACAAACTTAATTACGAACGGAGTCCGGTATATGACAGAAGACGTAGACATACAGAATGAAGTTCGTCAAGACATATCCCTAGTTCCGAATCTCGTGGAAGAAACGCTCCGCTATTATCCTCCTATTCAAGCGATTGGACGCATAGCCGCTGAAGATGTAGAACTTGGAGAGTGTAAAATTAAAAAAGGGCAGCAGGTAATTAGCTGGGCAGCAAGTGCAAATAGAGATTCAGCTAAGTTTGAACGGTCTAACACTTTTGTCGTGCGTCGTAAAACGAATCCTCACGTAAGCTTTGGTTTTGGCATCCATTTTTGCTTAGGAGCACCGTTAGCAAGAATGGAAGGGAAAATTGCCTTTGCTAAATTACTAGAAAAAGGGGAATTTTCCAAAGTTGAGAATCAGTCTTTAAAGCCAATAGATAGCCCTTTTGTTTTTGGGGTAAAAAAATATGAAATTACTTTTGATAACGCCTGAAAAGCGAGCGCAAATGATGCGCTTGCTTTTTAGCGTTCAGTCTTCCATTTTTGGTCCTCTGAAGGAGACGTATAGGTGTCCATTGAAGAGATAAGCTGTTCGGGAGTATCAGAAATATTGATGAGACGAATAGCAGAATCCGTAGAAAATCCTTCATCTACTGCATGCTGAACCATTTGCATAAGCGGGTTGTAGTAGCCGTTTACATTTAATAACCCCACTGGTTTTTTATGTATGCCAATTTGAGCCCAGCAAAGAGCTTCAAACAGCTCTTCAAATGTCCCGAAACCTCCAGGAAGGGCAATATAAGCATCTGCTAACTCGTGCATAGTTGCTTTTCGCTCGTGCATGCTCTCTACTTCGATGAGTTCTGTCAGCGCGGTATGAACAATTTCACCGCTAAACAAACCGCGGGGCATAATACCAATGACTTCGCCCCCATGTTCAAGCATTTCATTTGCGACTTCTCCCATCAGGCCCATTCGTGAGCCTCCGTAAATCAGCCGGTAGTTTTCTTGGGCCATGTAGCGTCCTAGCGAGACGGCGGCCTCTTTATATTCTGTTTTTATTCCTGCGCTTGATCCTGCAAACACACAAATTGATTTCAATTTCTTCACTCCTTTGTTTCTTCTCTATATAAGTCTTTTCTGTTTATGAACAACAAAATCCTTCTTAATAATTTATGAATTTTCACAATGTCATCGCTTGATTATTCTAAAAACTTTGCTTATAATCAAAGCGAAACATCTGTTTGAAAGCGTTATCTATTTCTTTTCTTTTGATGAAAAAGAGAGTACGCATAGATCTACTTGTAAGATAAGTAGATAATATGAACTTATGGGAAATTGGACCGTTTTAAACGCTTCATTAGTAAGTATACGTACTTGCAGGATTAGGACAAGGGGGATATGGGGATATGATGAATAATTTAATACGCACATTAATGGTACAAACACCGACTGTACCAGGAAACTTAGGAAGAGTAGCAACAGCCATTGGAAATGTAGGAGGAGACATTGGCGAGGTTGAAACCGTTAAAGTAGGACATAACTACACGATGAGAAGTATTACGGTTCAAGTAGAAAGTGAAGACCAGCTTGAGGAATTGCTTGAAGCGGTTCGCAGTTTAGAAGGCATTACTTTACATACAGTATCAGATGAAGTTCTTCATGCACATGAAGGCGGTAAAATTCAAATGAAAAGCAAAATGAAAATTGAGTCGATCGCTGACTTAAGAAGAGTATATACACCAGGTGTAGCAAACGTTTGCCGTGCTATTCAAGAACAGCCCGACAAAGCTAAAATTTATACGAGCATTGGAAACACGGTTGCGATTGTAACGGATGGTACCGCTATACTAGGACTAGGGAATATTGGTCCAGTTGCAGGAATGCCTGTTATGGAAGGAAAAGCTGCGTTATTTGATCAGCTTGCCAGTGTAAACGCTATCCCTATTTTGTTGAGTGTAAATGAGCCGGAAGAAATCATTCAAACGGTTAAAAATATTTCACCAGGATTTGGCGGTATTTTACTAGAAGATATAGGGTCGCCTCACTGCTTTGAAATTGAAGAACGTTTAAAAGAAGAGCTAGATATTCCAGTTATGCATGATGATCAACACGGAACAGCAGTTGTGACGCTAGCAGCAGCTATCTCAGCTTGTCGCAGCACAGGTGTGAATTTGAAAGAAGCAAAAGTAGGGCAGATTGGTTTAGGAGCTGCTGGTATCGCTACTTGCAGAATGTTCATGGCTTACGGTGTCAAACAAGTGATAGGAGCTGATAAGTCTCCTGAAGCGAATGAGCGCTTGGTCAGCTACGGTGGAAAAGTAGCGGATTCATTAGAAGAGCTTATGGAGAACTGTGATATTGTTATTGCGACAACAGGTGTACCTGGCTTAATACAGAAAGAATGGATTCGAAAAGGGCAAATCATTTTAGCACTTTCTAATCCAAAACCAGAAATTGAACCTGAAGATGCTCTTGAAGCAGGAGCTATTTATGCTACTGACGGAAGGTCAGTGAATAATGTGCTTGGCTTCCCAGGTATTTTCAGAGGAGTATTAAATGCGGGAGTGCGTGATATTACGCATACGATGCTTGTAGCTGCAGCTGAAGCCATTGCAAATTCAACGCGTCCAGGCGATTTAGTTCCTCACCCTCTTAATCTAGCTGTACACGAAGCAGTATCTGAAGCAGTTGAAAGAGCGGCTGTTGCACACGGAGAGAAAGACGGCGTTTATCGATAACAAACAAGGCTGCCTCGAAATAGGCAGCCTTGTTTGTTTTTTATCAAAAAATAATAAGAAAATAGTAAACGATGAAACTTTTTTCCTTTTTTAACGTAATATAGTAATAGAAATAGTAAAAAAGGTAGAGAAAGGAGTTTTTATGGAGTTTGAACATTTAAAGGGCAAATTGCCCCTCGAGGCTAAAAAAGCGATGCGCTGGCAATCCATTTTTACACATAGCCTGTGGCTTCTGGCAACAGCGGGTTATTTTCTACTCGTTCATTTTTTTGATTGGTGGTCAATTATTGGATGGATATCAGCTGGACTATTAGTCGTGAGCTTTATCATATATACAATTATAGCTCCAAATGTATATATGAATGTATATTCATATGAAGTAACAGATACTCAAATTGATGTGCAAAGAGGGCTCTTCATCTGGTATCATACGAAAATTCCCCTTGTGAAAGTACAGCACGTTGAAACGTTGACAGGGCCGATTTTTCGAAAATTTGACTTGGCATCTGTTAAAATCATCACAGCAGCTGGAAGCGTCGAAATTCCTGCACTCGTACAAAGAGATGCTGAAGCACTGCGAGAGTATATTGCTAGACTAGCAGAGGTAGATGATGAAGATGAGTAAGCGGCTGCATCCGCTATATATTGCAATAGCATTTACTGAACATATAAAAAATAATATCCTGCCTTTTGTGTTTGTATTTATCGTCAATCGGCACCTGTTGTTTACATATTGGTGGGCAACGCTATTAGCGGGAGGCGTAGTCGCTTTATTTGCTTTTTTTACCTGGAGGGAATTTCGTTATGAAGTAACGGAAACGGAAGTGCGTCTGTATAAAGGGATTTTTAAAAAAGAAAAACGATTTATTCAACGAAATCGCATTCAATCGATTCAGTTAGATCAGCCGTTTGTCTTTAGAATTCTTCGCTTAGCTCGGCTTCGTATTGACACGGCCAGCAGCGGTACGGATGCTGAAATTGATTTATCTGGTATTTCACTAAAAGAAGCGCACCATCTTAAAGATACGTTAAAGCTGTCAGGGAGTCAGCCGGAAATAACAGAAAAAAGTCCTGAACGTATGATGAAAGTGTCGGTGAAACAGCTGGCGTTAGCTGCTGCGTTTTCCGGGAATTTTGGCTATATATTTGCTGCTCTTGGTTTTCTCTATCAGTATATTGATACGTATATCAACCGCTGGGTGAAGACAGCTTACGAAGAAGTGATTCATCAATCGATGCTTGGTTTATTTGTATTAGTGGCTGCAATTGTGGTGCTTGCTTATTTGCTGTCTATCGTTTTATATGTGATACGATTTGGCGGTTTCACAGTGGAACGCTACGATCATTATCTACATATTAAATACGGACTATTAAATAAGAAATCCCTTACGATTCCTTTTCATAAAATACAGGCTGTTACGATAGAGGAAGGGTTGGTTCGACGCTTATTTGGATGGTCTTCCGTTTCGTTAAATGTCGTAACCTCTGATTTAAAAGAAAAGGTCTATTTACACCCGTTTATCCAGCAAAAAGAGATTTCAGCGTTAATGAACGTATATGTCCCGCACTACGAATATATAAAGTGTCCAAGAAATACAGCTATTCAATATGCATGGTACCCATTACTATTACCGCTCTTGTTATTTGCAGCGGCAGGGATTGGCATCAGCTTTTGGAAATCAATGTTCGTGTGGGTTATTGCTGTGCTATGCCTTGCGTATGTACTTATTCACTGGTTGGGCTATCGCCAAGGCGGCTTAATGATGAACGAGGTATTTGTCGCTATTCGCTCACAGTTTTTAACACGAAAAACCACGATTATTAGAAGGAAGAAAGTGGAACAAATTGAGGTGTTTGCAGGCACCTTTTTATGGAAAAAAGGATACAGGAAAATAAAAATTTCAACTATGGGTACAAGCGGCAGCTATAAATCGGGATATTTTCCATTTGAAATTTGGCATCCTATCTTTCTGCAAGCTACTTCTTCTAAAAAGGCATGAAGAACATCATTGTTCTTCATGCCTTTTGACGTTATCTATTCATTAACTTTTTTCCTTGCTCGTAATAGCTATTCATCACGTCAGCGGGCACCATACTGCCTCCAGTTGACCATACAAGGTGAGTAGCTTTTGACATATCGTTTTCTAGTGCTTGCGCTTGTATATAGGAAGACCCGCTTTCCATCAGGTGAAGAGGCCCTTGTAAACCAGCCGCTGCTGAAGGTTCTATATACATATTTTCACGATTGGCTAGCTCATAAATAAATCGGAAAAGCTGATCATCTTCTACAGTATAAATTCCGCTAATAAGCGATTTTATCGTTTCGCCTACAAAGCTAGATGGCCTTCCTACAGCTAGTCCATCGGCAGCTGTTATGTTATCAAGTCCAATATCGGTAACGGAAATGCCATCATGCAGCTCGGTCATTAATCCAAGCAGCATGCAAGGAGAGTGAGTAGGTTCAGCAAAAAAGCAGTGAACATGATCACCGTATATTGCTTTTAATCCAAACGTAATACCGCCAGGACCTCCGCCTACTCCGCAAGGTAAATAGACAAATAAAGGATGTTCAGCGTCTACTTGAATTTGCAGCTCGGCTAGCTGCTTTTCCAAGCGTAAGGCAGCGACGGAATAACCAAGAAATAAATCTCTAGACTGCTCATCGTCAATAAAATGACAGGCGGGGTCTGCTTCGGCTTGCTTTCGTCCTTCTTCCACGGCTTTTCCGTAGTCAGACTGATATTCAATAACGGTTACGCCTTTCGAACGAAGCAAATCTTTTTTCCATTTCTTCGCATCGGCTGACATATGGACGGTGACGTTAAAGCCGAGAGCGGCGCTTATAATACCAATGCTTAAACCTAAATTACCGGTAGATCCTACTGCAATAGAATAAGAAGAAAATAACTTTTTACATCGTTCTTCAGCTAGAAGAGCGTAGCTGTCTTCTTCGGTAAGCAGCCCTTCTTTGATAGCAAGACTTTCAGCAAATTTTAATACTTCATAAATGCCGCCTCTTGCTTTAATAGAACCTGATATAGGAAGATCGTGATCGCATTTCATCAATAATTTTCCTTGCAGCTCGTTATTCATTTGTTGATTTAAATAGTCTTTCATGTATGCAATTTCTTGAAGAGGTGATTCAATGATTCCTTTTGATGCTTTTAGCTCCGGAAAAGCGATTTGAAGAAAAGAAGAAAAGCGAGAAAGTCGCTCTTTTGCATCTTTTATATCTTTGGTATGTAAAGAAAGAGACGAAAGTGCTTCTTGAGCAGGTTTTAAATAAGGATTTATCCAAAGTATTTCCTGTTTATTGATTAAAGGTGTTAATAAAGGATATTCACGGATCCATGTAGCAAGGGGTTTTTGGTGAAATAAATGTATCGTCATAAAGGCTCCTTTCTCAATATGTTATTTCCTTTATATGTATAGTATCAAGAATAGAAGAAGTTGAAAACGAAAATATCAAAAAGCAGAAAGCGCATTTTAACTGCCTCTTGTATACTAATAAAGATAACTTATACAACTGCATAGAAAAAAGGAGAGGAATTTATGGCATTTTCAGGCGATGATAGCAGATGTCCCATCTGCGGAGAGAAAAATAACTGTGCTTCTGTACAAGGCAGAGAAATAGAAAAGTGTTGGTGCATGCAGAAAGTTTTTACTCCTGATTTGTTTAAACAAATTCCTTTAGAAAGCAGAGGGAAAGCATGTGTATGCGTCAAATGCGTTGCGAGACAGAAGGAAGAAGGCGGGGATTAACGTGAAAAAAGGAATTATTTCATACGGTGAGGCATTTATTGATTTTATCGCCAAAAATGAATCTAACACTGACTTTGACCCTTTTTTAGGAGGTACAACCGTTAACGTAGCAGTTGGAGTTCAGAAGTTAGGAGCAAAAGCATCTTATATCTGCAAGTTAGGGAGTGATGAAACAAGTGATTTTGTAAGAAAGAAGCTTTTAATTGAAGGAGTAAACCAAAGCGGCTGTGTAACTTCGGTGACGAAAAAAGTTTGTGAAGTGTATGTACATAAAAGTAAAGAAGGAGATCGTTACTTTCATTCCTACATAGATTCTACCCCTCATGAGCAAGTGTATAAATATGAGCTGCAGGAAGCTTTATTTGAGAAGGCAGCGATTTTTTATTTTGGATCAGGCACTTTGTTTCATCCGATTTCCCAGGAAACTACAAGAGAAGCTGTGAGGCTCGCAAAAAAATATCGTATGCTGGTAGCTTTTGATCCGAATATTCGAATGAAAAGATGGGAAAGTGAAGCAGCATGTAGAAATATTGTAACATCGTTTTTGTACGAAACAGATATTTTGAAAATCTCTCAAGATGAGCTCCTATTTTTGATGAATTCAACAGATCTGACAGAAAGCCTAGAAAAACTGAGAGCGTATCATATTCCGTTCGTATGGGTCACTCAAGGAGAAAAGGGCGCAGTAGCAGTTACTGCAAATCAAACGCTTCATGTGAGTGCAAAAAAAGTACAGGCGATAGACACGACGGGAGCGGGGGATGCATTTATGGCAGGAATTCTCTGGTGTATTCACGAAAAAGGTTTGCCTGAACGTGAGGAGTCATGTAAGCAGTACACAATGTTTGCCAACGCGTTAGGTGGAGCAGTTTCGGCGAGATACGGAGGAATAATTTCACTGAAAGCAAAAGAAGTATCTAGTATAAAAGCAGGTAGCTGATAGCTACCTGCTTTTGAACGTTTATTATTTAAAAAATGACAGTATAATCATAAGGGCAAAAATAATCGTAAGGTGGTTCAATGAGAACACAAACATTAAAGTAGCCCATTTTGTATCTTCTAATTTTTTAAATCCAACAATTCCAAGAAGCATCCACACGAGTGTTAAACCGAACATTGTAAATGCGATAATTTTACTAAACGATAAAAATAAGAACGATGCCGCTAGTAAAATAACTAGGTATACAAGCGTTTGGACTTTGGAACGACGGATACCTTTTACTACAGGAAGCATTGGTACACCTGCGGCTTTATATTCCTCAAGTCTTCTAATGGCAATAGCGTAGAAGTGAGGAGGCTGCCATAAAAACATAAATACAAACAATCCAATTGCTACCGGATGAAATAAGTCTGGTGAAATAGCGGCCCAGCCAATGATTGGAGGCATAGCTCCAGAAATACTTCCGACTTCGGTATTATAAATGGTTGTACGTTTTGTAAGCATAGTATAAGGCACTACATAAAAGAAAAATCCTAAAATACCCATAATGGCGGCCATGTTAGAAACTAAAAATAAAATACCTACACCAATAACAAATAAAGCCAGTCCTAACCATAGAGCAAATTTAGGGTTGACCGCTCCTGTTACCGTCGGTCTGTCTTTTGTACGTTTCATGATTGCATCGATATCACGGTCATAGAAGTTATTAACTGCCCCAGCTCCTCCTACGACAAAGGATGTCCCAATTAAAGCCAAAATAATGATAGGAATTTGTGTCACAAAGCTTAAGTCATTAACAGCAATTGCGAGACAAAGCCCAGCAACCATTCCTAGTGAGTTCGATTTAATAATCCCAGTTTTTATAATAGCACTGATTACTTCCCGGGAAAAATACTGATTGATAGGAAGTGATTCCTTTGTGATAACTTCGGTATTTTTCACAGCAATTCTCCTTTTTGAGCTTATTCTTACATGAATAAACCTAATCTTTATTAATCAACTAAACTATTTTAACAAAAAAATATCGTAATTACATCAAGGTTGCTCGTAAAATTTGTTAACATTCCTTGAACTTTTTTAAAAAACAAAGAAAAATGTCGAATTTCCGACTGAAAATAAGTACATCCTTTATTATAAGATAAAAATGGAATGCTTAAAAACGAAAATTTTGACTATCTGGTGAACTTTTAACGAGCAAGAAACTCGAACTTAATCGTACCATATTTATTGGTAATTGCAATCACATAGTATGTGATGAAAGAAAAGATGTGGTACATTAAAGAAAGAACTAATAAGTTTATTTACTATGTCTTATTCACAAGGAGGATATATGATGCCAGATAAATATGCTAGCTTCTCTGAACTTGCCTCTTATGAAGTATACAACCAAGACTACAAAATTCAATTTGAAATCAGACCTTCTAACATTATTATGCTCGCGATACACGGCGGAGGTATCGAAACTGGAACATCAGAACTTGCTGTTGGCCTAGCGGGCAACGAATACTCGTACTATATATTTGAAGGGTTAAAGAAATCAGGAAATGCCGATCTTCATATCACATCCACTCATTTTGATGAACCTCATGCGTTAACGATTATATCAAAAGAAGACTATGCAGTATCTTTTCATGGATACAACGACAAAAGTGAAAAGCATACTAAAATCGGCGGTGCTGACAAAGCGTTAAGGTCCAAAATACATGAAGCGCTTGTTTCTAAAGGCTTTAGTACAGAAATTTTATCAGATCAAGATCCTGTTTCCGGTACAAGCCCTAGAAATATAACCAATAAAACAGTTAGGCGGATGGGTGTGCAAATTGAGATAAGTAAAGCGCAAAGAGAAGCTTTTTTTTCAACTAACACGAGAAATGAACGTAAAAATTCTAAAACCCAGGAATTTTTTGAGTATATATCAGCTATTAGAAGTGCATTTCCTCTTAGATAAATCAGATACGTTTAGTATTTATTAAACAGGTTAGATTTATTACGGACATGTTTGTGGTATACATATAGTAACTACATAAACTGGAGGAGATAATCATGAAAAAGTTTGACCAAGAAGATACCCTAGAACGACTTAAAGCCTCTTATCGATATTTAAAAAGCATAGACATACCAGAAATCAGCACATTAGATGATCAAAAACGAGCGGAAGCTGTGCAGTTAATCGAAGAGATTGGTCTTAAAATATCAGAAATGCGCGTAAAAGTAGAGTGAGTAAAAAGAGAAAGAAGGACATCTGTCCTTCTTTCTCTTTTTCGACAACTATAAACAGGAGATTGGCCATGAATGAACAATATTATGACGCTTTATTAAATATAAAAACAACGGGAGAACAAAAGGGATTTAATGATTCATTTCATTACCATCGTTATGAACCCACGCCTTATAGTGCATTAGAAGCACTTTTCAGTCAGTATGAGCTAACAAGCAGCGATAGAATTGTCGACTTCGGGTGTGGGAAAGGAAGGCTGAATTTTTATGTGAACTACCTATGTAATGCCACCGCTGTAGGGATAGAAATGAATGAGCACTTCTATGAGCAGGCCATAGATAATCAGAGGCGCTATTTAAAAAAAGCCAAGGGCCGAAAAAGTCATATTTATTTTCAGTGTTGTTTAGCCCAGGAATATAAGATTCACCCACTAGACAACTGCTTTTATTTTTTTAATCCTTTTTCAGTTCAAATTTTTATCCAAGTAGTGAACAATATTTTGCTTTCGTGGGAAGAGAATAAGCGCGAGATTG
This sequence comes from Priestia sp. USM5, assembly GCF_058323215.1. Classification (NCBI taxonomy): domain Bacteria; kingdom Bacillati; phylum Bacillota; class Bacilli; order Caryophanales; family Bacillaceae; genus Priestia; species Priestia sp. USM5. The sequence goes on along the minus strand of NZ_JBSGKN010000001.1, from coordinate 2,602,950 downwards.
ATTTAATTTTGTATTATAGTTCAGAGGATTATCTTCATCATCTCGAAAAACACCCTTCTTTCATTTTAAAAGAAGAGGTAATGCTGCCAGAGTTGAATCGTAAAAATCCATATGAACGGTTTTTGATTTATAAAGTAGCTTATTAAGACGACTTATTTACTATTCCATAAAGGTGTATCGTCGCTAGTTCTATTTAACAAATCAGCAGGGGCTAGAAAAAGACCTGCTGATTTTATTTATAACTTTTTAGAAATTAAAGCATAACACTTTATTATGTAAGCGCTTTCTGTTATAATGAAACTAGGTTGGATAGCATGCGTGGCTATCGGTGTACTCAGCGCAGGCGGGGCTAGTACAGAAAGAGAAGGCTACATACAAGTTAATAAACATTTAGTCGATAGAAATAAGAAGTCTCAAAAACAAATTTATTAATTTGTATGCTAAATCGTAAATTAACAGAAACGGCATTTATGATAAGGTTTTAGAGAAAAGAACCCAGCGTATACTGTATAAGCAATTTTTTTACTCTAAAAAAGGGTAAAGAAATTGCTTATTTATTTTTAAATAAGTGCACAGCTGTTCAGATTTGTTTTGAGATATCTAGCGTTAGTGTATAATAGTAAAAAGTACGAAAAGTTGACATTGTTAATTGATTAAAGGGGATTTAAAAATGAGTGAACTAAAAATAGATGATGTAGCGAAGCAAAGCGGTTTAACAAAACGTACGATTCGTTATTATGAACAAATTGGACTGATGCCAGCACCTCCAAGAAGTGAAGGTGGATTTCGTCTGTACACGGAAGAACATGTAGAATTTTTAAAGAAAATTACGAATGCCAAAGAAGTCATGGGTTTTTCACTTCAAGAATTACAGGAATTTCTTGCTTTAAGTGATACTCTTGAAATACAAAAGATGGATTATAGGCAAGTGAAAGGAACAAGTCAACAAAAAGAAAAGTTAGAGCAAGTGTTACATACGGTAGAAGAGCAGCTCAAGCTGATTGAACAGAAAAAGAAAAACATCTTAAAAGTAGAGTCTGACCTTCTGTCACTGAGAGATCGTGCTAAGGCTGCAATTGTAAAATTCGAGCAGGAAGAATCATAAAAAGCAGGCGCATTCACCAGAAGAGTGCGTCTGCTTTTATGTGTTTTATAGGGAATTTATTTATGATTGTGAAGAGTTTTCTTCTAGCTGTACCCCTAAAAGAAGTAGAATAGCCTGTATCCCGTCGGCTTTTCCGCTGTGAAAGCTTCTTGTTTCAGCATCCAAAGCTTCATTTACAGATTCCATCATATTTGATTCGTATAAGTCTAAAATCAATTGTTTTCCTTCCGGACTCAAATGCAGCTGCCCGCGTTCCTTCATTTTAAACTTCAACTTCTTCAACTCCCTTTCCCATAATACTATCAGTATACAAAATTAATAACATTTACGTAAACGTTAATTTTTGTATGTGGACAGAAGAACGTATTAAGTATAGGTACTAAGTGAGGGGAGAGATACTGGTTATCCTTTGCTTGTTTTAATGTTTGTCAGCTTATAGCCGCAAGCTGAGCATATATAGATAACGTTTTGATTGGACTGAGCAGTTAAAACGGTAGCGAGCTCTTTTTGAGAATGACAGTTAGGACAAATAACAACAGGGGATTTCATGTGATTTTCTCCTTTTCTTTTTTATAGTCGAATTTTATTTTATGTAAAGTTTAATCAAATATCCTTCGTGCTATCAAAAACGACGGAAGATATGTAAAAAAGCATTCTCGCTCAAAAGAAACGGGAATGCTTAAGGTAAGTTTAAAATCCGTCCTGGCTTGCTGTAAATGGAATGTTAAGTCTTCTTTCTACATTGCGTAAGCGCTGATTTAATCTGTTTATACGGTCAGTATGTCGCTCCACAACTCGATTTAAGCGAGTAATTTCTCTGACTTGCTCCTCATTTTGTCTCTCAAGAGCACGAATTCTTCGTTCAAATCCTCCAAGATTTTGAAGCTGCTGTCTTTCATCGTATTCTTCATGCTGTGGTACGTAAGGGGGATAGTATTGTTGAACTGAGTAATCAACTTGCTGAGGAATATATCCAGGGTTGAAATAATAAGGGTTCATTAGGGCACCGCTCCTTTTAAATAGTAACTTCAAATCAAACACGATATAACGTATGCGAAGATAAGAAAGATGCTATAGGCACATACCTAAAGACATTCTGTATTTTAAAAAAGGAAAATATTTTTAAGAGGAAAAAGGAGATAGCAAACCCTTTCTTGAATATGCAAAATAGAAAAGCTTCTTTTTTAGACACTTTATTTAAGAAAGAGGGAAAGTGACCGATGGCTCAAGGGAAACAAAAACCAGCACCTAAAATAGAAGAATCAAAAGCTCCGCCTGCAAAGAAACAAAAGCCGAAGAGCCGCAGCACCAAAAAAGCTCCGCCTCCTACATCGCCCTGGGTAAAAGCTGCTTCCATTTTATCTAACATTGATTTCATTCGTTTGTTTCGCGTGCTGTTTCTTGCTTTGGCGGTTGGTTTTATTGTGTATCAATATATTTTACTTACAAAAGGGGTCTTCATCAAAACATACGTAGACCTTTGGCATCATCACAAAATGATCTTGCTAGCTGGAGCTGCATTTATTATCTATACTTCTTTCATCTTTTACCTTGGCTACCGCACCGCTAAAAAGCGCTAGAACGATTCTAAACGGCGAATATCATCCATTCTTTAAGTAAACCTTATATGTATATCAGCATAGAGGGGGGGAAGAAACGTGGACAAGCAGAGAGCAAAACAAATTGCTGATTCACCCGTTATGGCTAACGTTACGTATAACGATACGGCCGTTTATATTCAACATGTAAGCGAAGAAAATGATACGGCAAGAATTTATCCGCTAGGTCAGCCGGAAAATGAACAAAATGTTGCGGTGAGTCAATTAGTAGAGAATTAAGGTGGATAAATAGAGCTACTAGTTCAGTTAAATAAAAGGAAGAGAGCAGATACACAGCTCTCTTCCTTTTATTTATTCTTCCCATTTCTTACTGTTGATTTTCTCAATAATCCCGTGCAAATCACCTGGCTTATGAAACTCAATCGGAGACGCGCCTTTTTCAAACAGAATCGATTCCGCTTCAATTAACGCCACGTAGCGTCCGTTTACTTTCGCTAAGTGAATATTTTCCCCAAAATCAGCTAACAGTCCTTTAATCTCTGTTTCGCCAAGCTTCATTTTAAGCTCTGCATCAGGGGTATGCTCGACGATATGAGCAGCAGCTTCCATGACTTGATGGGTATCCAAACGTTCTTGAAGCTCACGTTTTTCACTTGTTGCCCACAGTTCCATGTCCGATTCAAACTGTTCAAGCTCTACGCTTTCTGCTTCAAACGTTTCACTGACGTGTTCACGCACCATATCCATCACTTGTGTTTTCATAATCTCAGGCATCGGCTCGTTGTAATCAATGAATTTCAAAAAGTCTTCAAAATAACGAGCATGAGACGCTTGGTGGATAACGAGTTCGCTTTCTTCGACCATGCCTTCTTCAGGCATGTATGGGTATTGAATGGATTTCATGTTTTTAGTAGTAATCGCCATTTCTACGTGACGAATAAGGGTTGATTCATCTGAAATTGAAGCCACTTTTGGTTCGAAGTCACATTTTAAAATAAACACAAAAGCATGATCAAAATATTTTCTTGGAACAGCAGATACCACTAAAAATGCTCCTCCTCGAACGGCTGCAGTATCAAGGTATGCATTGATAAACTGTTCGCTGTTTTCTTCAAATTCTTCTTTGGTTGTGGCAAAACGAGTGCGGTGAAATAAATTATAATTAGGGTTTGAGTCGAGAGCGTGTCCCGGTTCAACTATAAAATACCCGAGCTTTGTAGGCACTTGTTCTGCTTTGGGGTGTCGCTCTACTTTGCGCTTTACAATTTTTTTAAATTCACCGTCTAAAAAATCTTTAATGGAACTTTCTTCATATTCTTCCGTATCAAGCGTTTGAAAATGCTTATATTGTTTAGAGGCCTGTTCTTCTTTTCCTTCTACTTGTATTACGTAAAATGATAAAAAATTAATTTTAAAATCCATAGCAGTCACCTTGTTTCTTTTTAGTCAGTTACTTCAGTATAAGAAAGAGTCCGGTAAGCGTCAATGCCTGTTAGCTTTAGGGGAAAAAGATCTATTTATACAATTGATCAGCTGAGGAATAGTGTATAAAGCAAAGAATAGGAGAGGCAGGGGGCCTCTCTTATTTATATTGCTCCAAACGTTCAAAAAAGGTTTTGACAAACTTATAAAAAATTTTATCAGAAGGTGCTAAATCACGATTTCTAGGAATAATCATTCCGACTGTCCGCTGAAGCTGCGGCGTATGAATAGGAAGTTTAGTCGTAAAACGAGGAGTCGTTTCAGACACTGTACTTTCAGGAAGAAGCGTTACGCCAATTCCTGCGGATACAAGACCTTTAATCGCATCTAAATCTTCTCCTTCAGATGAAATATTGGGCATGAATCCTGCTTGTTTGCAAGCGTCAAAGGCCATTTTATGTAAAATGAATCCTTTTGGAAATAGCACAAAATCTTCATTTCTTAAATCCCGCAGCCGAATGTTATCCCGTTCAGCGAGCGGGTGATGAGAGGGAACAAGGGCTAAAAGATTTTCAGTGAATAGAATATGCCCTTCAATACTCTGATCTTCTACAGGTACAGGGCCTAAAAAAGCGATATTGATATCTCTTTTTTTAACCGATTCAATTAAAAATTTGTACGAACCTTGTCTAAGATGAAAAGCAACATTTGGGTGTTCTTCTTTAAAGGCTGATATAATAGTAGGAAGAAGATGACTAGCAAGGCTTGTTGGAAATCCGATTTTAATCGTTCCTCTTTCGGGATCCAAGTATTCATCAATTTGTTCTTTCGCATAGTCAATAGCTTTCATAGCCGTCTCCGTATGCTCAAGAAAGACTTTTCCTATTGCTGTTAACTTGACATTTCTTCCTTCACGTTTGAATAAACTAACACCTAGCTCAGATTCCAGGTTCGCGATTTGACGGCTGATTGCTGATTGAGCTACATGCAGATATTCTGCCGCCTCAGATACGTGTTCTCTTTTTGCAACTTCCATAAAATAGCGTAATTGACGCAGTTCCATAAGCATCCTCCATCTATATATATCAAAATTAGATTAGTTTTATCTAAATTATATATTGTTTATATTGATTTGAAAACTTACAATGTAAACAGGTGATCTTAAAAAGATAAAGAAAACGAACGGGGGAGAAGAAGATGACATACAATCAAATGCCAAAAGCTCAAGGTCTCTACCGTCCTGAATTTGAGCACGATGCATGTGGAATCGGACTATACGCTCAATTGAAAGGCGTAGCGTCACATGATATCGTTAAAAAAGGACTAAACATGCTTTGCCAGCTTGACCATCGAGGCGGACAGGGAAGTGATCCGCTAACAGGAGATGGAGCTGGATTAATGGTACAAATTCCACACGCGTTCTTTAAAAAGACATGCGTTGAACTGAACTTGCCAGAAAACGGTCGTTATGGAGTTGGAATGATCTTTTTCTCAAATAATGAAGACGAGCGTCGAGAAATTGAAGCTTATATTAATAAATTAATTGAAGAAGAGGGACAAACGTTATTAGGTTGGAGAACTGTGCCTGTAAATGTCGGAAAAATCGGAAAAGTTGCAAAAGAAAGCTGTCCATACGTACGACAAGTATTTATTGGGGCAAATGACAGTATTCAAGATGACTTAGCGTTTGAACGCAAGCTATATGTTATTCGTAAGCAAGCGGAAAATTGGGCGCAGGCACGTCAAAACCGTTTTTATTTTACAAGTCTTTCAAGCAGAACAATTGTGTACAAAGGGTTGTTAACACCTGAACAAGTTGATGCTTTTTATCTTGACCTACAAGATGAAGACTTTACTTCAGCGTTTGCTTTAGTGCATTCTCGCTTTAGCACAAACACGTTCCCAAGCTGGGAAAGAGCACATCCAAACCGTTATTTAATTCACAACGGTGAAATCAATACGCTTCGCGGTAATCAAAACTGGATGAGAGCGCGTGAACAGCAGTTTGTTTCGGACGCATTTGGTAAGGATTTGCCGAAGGTTCTTCCAATTTTAGATGCTGAAGGAAGCGACTCATCCATGTTAGATAATGCGCTAGAGTTTTTTGTATTGGCCGGCCGCAAGCCAGCCCATGCAGCGATGATGCTTATTCCAGAGCCTTGGTCTGAGAATCCGCACATGTCAAAAGAAAAACGTGCTTTCTATGAGTATCATAGCGCATTAATGGAGCCATGGGATGGTCCGACTGCTATTTCGTTTACGGATGGAAAGCAAATCGGTGCTATTTTAGACCGTAACGGTTTACGTCCAGCTCGCTATTATGTTACAAAAGATGATTACATCATACTTTCATCAGAAGTAGGCGTCATTGATGTTGAAGATGAAAATGTGTTATATAAAGATCGTTTAAGCCCAGGTAAAATGCTTCTAATCGATTTAGAAGAAGGCCGAATTATTTCAGATGAAGAAATTAAATCTGAAATGGCACAGGCTGAGCCTTATCAAGAATGGTTAGATGAACAGCTGGTAACGTTGCCAGAAGTGCAGGAAGAAAAATCTGAATACTTCGATGATTTGGTCATTCGCCAGAAGTCATTTGGCTACACGTATGAAGATATTCATAAATATTTAGTTCCAGTTATTACAGAAGGAAAAGATCCGCTTGGTTCAATGGGTAATGATACTCCATTAGCCGTGTTGTCTGATCGTCCTCAATCGCTGTTCAATTACTTTAAGCAGCTGTTTGCTCAAGTAACGAACCCACCGATTGACGCTATTCGTGAACAGTTGGTTACATCAACAATGACGTTGCTTGGTGCAGAAGGGAATTTACTGCATCCAACCAAAGAAAACATTCATCGAATTCAGCTTGAGACGCCGGTTTTAACAAACGATCAAACTCATCAGCTGAAGTCTGCCATTCATCCAGATTTCAAAAGTGCTGTTATTTCTGCGGTGTTCACAAATGATTTAAAAGCAGATCTTGATCGCGTATTTGCTGAAGCTGAAGCGGCAATTAACGCAGGCGCTAGCATTCTTGTTCTGACAGACCGTGAAGCGGGAGCTCACTCTGTAGCCATTCCAGCTTTATTAGCGGTCAGCGGGCTGCACCAGCACCTAGTGCGAAAAGGAAACCGTACAAAGGCGAGCATTGTAGTGGAAACAGGAGAAGCGCGCGAAGTGCACCATTTTGCAGCACTGATTGGTTACGGAGCAGACGCAATTAATCCATATCTTACTTTTGCAACATATCAAAATGAAATTAACGCAGGTACGTTGAACGTATCGTATGACTATGCTGTTGAGAAATATGTAAAAGCCGTTACTGAAGGTGTTGTAAAAGTAATGTCTAAAATGGGCATTTCAACGGTGCAAAGTTATCGGGGCGCACAAATTTTTGAAGCAGTTGGAATCAGTGCAGAGGTTATCGAGCAATATTTTACAGGTACTGCCTCGCAACTTGGCGGTATCGGTTTAGATGTTATTGCAAAAGAAGCGAAAACGCGTCACGACAATGCTTATGTTGAAACAATTGAGCAAACGTTAGAGTCAGGAAGTGACTTCCAGTGGAGACACACGGGCGAGCATCATGCGTTTAATCCAAAAACAATTCACACGCTGCAGTGGGCTTGCCGTAAGGGAGATTACAGCTTATTTAAAAAATTCTCTGAATCGGCTAATGAAGAACGCATCGGTTTCTTGCGCAACCTATTCTCGTTTAATGGAACGCGTTCATCTATCTCCATTGATGAAGTGGAATCAGTTGATTCGATTGTAAAACGTTTTAAATCAGGTGCTATGTCGTTTGGATCTTTAAGTCAAGAAGCTCATGAAACATTAGCGATTGCGATGAACCGTTTAGGCGCACGCAGTAACAGTGGAGAAGGTGGCGAGCACCCTAGCCGCTACACTGTGGATGAAAATGGAGATAATCGCCGCAGTGCGATTAAACAGATTGCTTCTGGCCGTTTTGGAGTGAAAAGTCATTACCTTGTGAATGCGGATGAGCTTCAAATTAAAATGGCACAAGGTGCAAAACCCGGAGAAGGCGGTCAGCTTCCAGGAAACAAAGTATATCCATGGGTAGCAGATGTGCGTGGATCAACGCCAGGAGTAGGCTTAATTTCACCTCCTCCACATCACGATATTTACTCGATTGAAGATTTAGCACAGCTTATTCATGACTTAAAAAATATAAACCGTGATGCACGAATCAGCGTCAAACTGGTTTCAAAAGCAGGAGTAGGAACGATTGCTGCCGGAGTAGCAAAAGGAGTAGCGGACGTTATCGTTATTAGCGGCTACGACGGAGGTACGGGAGCATCTCCAAAAACAAGTATTAAACATACGGGACTACCGTGGGAACTGGGCTTAGCGGAAGCTCATCAAACGCTTATGTTAAACGGTCTTCGCGAAAAGGTAGTGCTTGAAACAGACGGGAAATTAATGACGGGTAAAGATGTAGTCATGGCAGCACTTTTAGGAGCAGAAGAGTTTGGTTTTGCTACGGCGCCTTTAATTGTTTTAGGCTGTATCATGATGCGTGCGTGTCACTTAGATACATGTCCAGTTGGAGTGGCGACGCAAAACCCAGAGCTTCGTAAAAAGTTCCTAGGAGAAGCGGATCACATCGTTAACTATATGAAATTTGTTGCACAAGAAGTACGCGAAATTATGGCTGAACTTGGATTTAAAACAGTAGATGAAATGGTTGGACGTACAGACGTATTAAGCGTTAGCGAACGTGCAAAAAATCACTGGAAGGCGCAGCACTTAGACTTAACAACTCTTTTATATCAAGCTGAAGGTGTACGTACTTTTAAAACACCTCAAAACCATAAAATTGACGAATCTCTTGATATGCAAAAAATCTTGCCAGCGGTACAGCAAGCAATCGAGCATAAGTATCAAGTCGAGTTAGAACTGCCAATTTCTAATATTAACCGTGTAGCTGGAACAATTGTAGGAAGTGAAGTTACAAAACGTTACGGTGAGAAAGGTCTGCCAGAAGATACGATTACTCTTCGATTCACTGGCTCTGCAGGACAAAGTTTTGGTGCATTTGTTCCAAAAGGAATGTCTATGTATCTAACTGGAGATGCAAATGATTATATCGGAAAAGGGTTATCAGGAGGTAAAATCATCGTTGCTCCACCTAAGGAAACAACAGCTGTGTCAGGTGAAAATGTTATCGTCGGGAACGTGGCATTTTACGGTGCAACAAGCGGTGAAGCTTATGTTAGCGGGCTAGCAGGAGAACGTTTTGCGGTTCGTAACAGCGGTGTGAACGTAGTGGTTGAAGGAATTGGCGATCATGGCTGTGAATATATGACTGGCGGACGCGTTGTCGTATTAGGTGATGTAGGTAAAAACTTCGGTGCGGGAATGTCTGGCGGTATTGCTTACGTATTTGCTGATGATCAAGAAGCATTCAAAAACCTTTGTAATAAAGACATGATTGGGTTTGAGAGCTTAAAAGGAGAAGAAGCAGAAGAAGTAAAAGAGATGATTGCAAATCACCTAAAATATACTGACAGTCATAAAGCAGCATTTGTATTAGAAAATTGGGAAGAATCGCTTTCGAAATTTGTAAAAGTGATTCCGAATGATTATAAACGCATGATGAATCGCATTGAAGAGCAAAAAGCAGCTGGGTTAACGGAAGAAGAAGCAGCTATGAGTGCGTTTGAGGAAAATGCAAAACAAGAAAAGAAAGCATCGGCAAAACAACAAGAAGCGGTAGCTCAGTAAGAAAGGGGAGAGTACGATGGGAAAACCAACAGGATTTATGGAAATCAAACGTGAAAAAGGGAAGGAACGTGACCCGTTAAAACGTTTAGGTGATTGGAAAGAGTATGCTGCTCCTTTATCTGATGAAGCGCTAAGCCGTCAAGGAGCACGATGTATGGATTGTGGCACACCTTTTTGCCACATGGGAATGGATATTAATGCTTTTACTTCTGGATGTCCAATCTATAACTTAATTCCAGAGTGGAATGATTTAGTTTATAAAGGACGCTGGAAAGAAGCTTTAGAGCGTTTAATGAAAACGAACAACTTCCCGGAGTTTACAGGGCGCGTTTGTCCTGCTCCGTGTGAAGGTTCCTGTACGCTTGCTATTTCAGATCCAGCGGTTTCGATCAAGAATATCGAACGCGCTATTATTGATAAAGGCTTTGAGAATGGGTGGATTACTCCGCGTATTCCGGAGAAAAGAACAGGCAAAAAAATTGCTGTTATTGGCTCTGGGCCAGCAGGCTTAGCGAGCGCAGATCAGCTGAATCAAGCGGGTCATTCAGTAACGGTATATGAAAGAGCAGATCGTGCCGGTGGTTTATTAACATATGGAATTCCGAATATGAAGCTAGATAAAGAAGTAGTGGAAAGACGTGTTCGCTTATTGACACAAGAAGGTATTGATTTTGTAACGAATACGGAAGTTGGAAAAGACATTACTGCTGAAGAGTTAAAAGAACAATATGATGCTGTCATTTTGTGTACAGGAGCTCAGAAGCAAAGAGATCTAGTATTAGAAGGCCGTGAAGCAAAAGGAGTTCACTTTGCAATGGACTACTTAACAACTTCAACAAAAAGCCTTTTAGATTCTAACTTCAAAGATGGTCAATTTATTGATGCTGAAGGAAAAGACGTTATTGTTATTGGAGGCGGAGACACGGGAGCTGACTGTGTAGCTACTGCTCTTCGTCAAAAATGCCGCAGCGTTGTTCAGTTTGGTAAACATCCTCAGCTTCCTGCTGAGCGTACGGCAGATAATATGTGGCCTGAATATCCACATGTATTTAATCTTGAATATGCTTATGAAGAAGCACAGGCGAAATTTGGGGACGATCCACGTGAATATTCAATTCAAACGAAAAAAATCGTGGCAGATGAGCAAGGTAATCTAAAAGAACTTCATACGGTTCAAATGGAAAAAGTAAAAGGTGAAAATGGACAGTACATCTTTACCGAAATTCCAGGAACAGAAAAAGTATGGCCAGCTCAGCTTGTCTTTATTGCGATTGGGTTTGAAGGTCCAGAGCATCCGGTTCTATCAGCGTTTGGTGTTGAAACGAAAAATCGTCGCGTAGATGCAGCGTATGGAAATTACAAAACAAATGTTGAAGGTGTTTTTGCTGCTGGTGATGCTCGTCGTGGGCAAAGTTTAATCGTATGGGCTATTCATGAAGGTCGTGAAGTAGCTAAACAAGTTGATAGCCATCTAATGGGAGCAACTGTATTACCATAACAAAAAACCGTCACAATTGTGGCGGTTTTTTGTTTATCTAGGATTTGGCACTTCATTTCCTCTACGTAAATTTTCAAATGAAACGGTTAAAATCGTGTTAGTAATTCGAACTTGTGAAACAGGGGAAACGCTGTATAAGTTAAAAAGTTCAAATGTCCAGGGATCACGTTTTTTCAGCTGTCGCGCGGCTTTTTCGACGCGTTCGTTAATAGATCCGCTGTAATTGTTATAGTTATCATCAACAAATCTTACAATGGAACGAAATAAGTATTCTGTTAGTTTGCTATCCATCCCACCTCGTTGAGCATCTCTGTAGATGGACTGATACTGGCGTTTTAAAATTTTCATCACTCTGTCTACATCGCGTGTAGATCTAACTTCTTCTTCTTCATGCAGGATATAAGAAAATAAGTCTTCATTGTATCTATAAGGTTCTAAATAATTTTCATTCGTAGTAGGAACCACTGGATGGTAGTAGCGCGGCATATAGGGGTAAACCCATTGACTGTACATGAGACATTCACACCTTCCTCGTTCATTTTCCATTAGTTTATGCACTAGCGTGCTAGCTGCTGCATGTTTGTTTTAAATAAAATTTAGGGGTTTGATAATAGGACCACCCTCTAAATTCTTGATAAGTCGATACAAAGTAAATGTAAATCGGTGTATTTAGCAAGTCTGGATAATGTTGAAAAAACGCTTGGTCTCCGTAAAATATTGCTTCTAAAGCAAGCGGAAGCTCCCGGCGGAAAATGTGATAACGAAGCTGTGCTTGCTCGCGGCTGAACTCACCTCCGCTAACAAAAACTTCGCCTTGAATAACTGCTTGTCGATCTGTTACGTGAAGAGCAGCTAGTACTTCATCACGCATATTTTTATCTATCGCCTTGTTGTTATATGAGCATCCGATGCTTAAAAAAAGCTGACCGGTTGTATCAGAATGAGTAAGAGTATATTTTCTTCCAGAAACCGGATAGGAGGAAGTAGCAGGGGGAATGAGAGTCGTAGAGAGTTTTGAAGAATTAAACGAACTCATAGTCATTTACACTCCTTTTTTTGAATAAATTTCAATATTATACGGCGCTATGGGCTCAGATGTGATAAATGTCTACTTTCTTTCTGCAACAAAGGCGTTTTGATGTACTTTTTGAGAAATGAATGGTAATATTTAACTAAAATTATGCGTGTACAGTCCCCGAAGATTGTCTTCAAAAGCAAATGTGAATGGAGGTTATCACTTGAATATCACAACGTTTGACGGTAAGTATGGAAACTGGTTAACGACTAAAAACCCTCTTCAATTTCAAGCAGCGACTGCCTATGGGAACATTGGGCTGGCTCCTATCTATTGGGGAACAAAAGAAGAAAAAAATGGATGGTATTACATGTATCAGCCTGAAGAAATAACGGGCGTTCAAGTAGAAAGTGAAGTTGATGGTGGTAAATTTCTCATTCGAATTCCTGATGACTGGAATGGAAAGTTAGTTATGTCGGGAGTTCCAGCTACCAGAGATGAGAAATCAACGGATTTACTGTTCAGCGACTATGTGTTGGCAAAAGGGTTTGCGTTTGCTGCTTCTGATAAAGGGACACAGGGAGAAGAAGTGAGAGATGATCCATTTGCTAAAGCAAAAAACGCTCTAGTCAAAGAAGAAGACTCCATTAGAAAATGGCATATTCAATACCGAGAAGTGACAAAAATTGCTCAGAGATTTTTGTTTGAAAATTATCGTCACAAACTCCAGAAAGAAGTGACAGAATATTTTGATATAAAAACGTATGCTTTAGGTATTTCTAATGGGGGTTATGTTGTTCGCTATGCTTTAGAAAACGATGGGAAAAATGGAGAGCCTCAGCTTTTTAATGGAGGGGTTGAATGGGAAGGGGTTATGTGGCGAGCTGATCACGATAACTTGATCACTTCCCTAACACCTGTTGTAAATCATGCCGAAGAAGCACTGTATACGGTAGGTGAATCGCAAAAAGAAGCTTTGCACCGGTTGTATCAAGCAGGGTTGCCAAAAGGATCTGAGTTTTTATGGCCATATCATGACCAGTATTATTGGTTTTTAACGCTTAATATATATAGAGATGAGTTTGACAGTCAAGCACCTGGAAGCATTCCGTGGCAAAAATACTTGACGCTTTTTGAAAACGGAGTTAGAGATCGTTCGTTAGATTCTATTTTTAAAAAGTATGATTATCAAGAAAGACCACAAGATGTTAAGCAAAAAGTTCGTGAAATTGAAAATACAGGTGATATTTCCGTTCCGTTGATAAGCATTACAGGGTCGTTAGATGCTCTTATTTTTCCGGATATTCATGCTTATCCTTATGAACAACTGGTAAAAGATTCTGGTAAGCAGCACCTTCATCGTCACTACGTAATTGAAAATGGAAACCATATTGATAGCTTAGTATGGAATCATCAAATTGATCCAGATCGAAAGCTTCAGCCTCTCCTTCCTTATGTGTATCAAGGATTTGAACTGCTATGTGATTGGGTGGAGAATTTTGAAGAACCTCCGAAAAATAAGAAAATAAGTGTGCCTCTCAAGGAAATGCATGTAAAGGATCTAAAAACAGAGGAAGACGTGCTGCCGTTGACTACAAAGAAAAGCATATCAACAAAAAAATAAATCGTCGAAAACCGTGCCGAAGGCGCGGTTTTTAATTTAGAAAAGCAACATTTGAATAAAAACAGCTTCTATGAATACAAAATATTATAGTGCGATAAGAATGGAATATACGTTATTTGTTATTTATTTTTATCTATTTAAAATAAAAATAATAAAAACATTGAACAAAACCGAACTTTTGTGTTAGATTAATAACTATAATTCGTACATTTATTAAATGGCTACAGTTGAAAGGAGCAAAAAACATCATGACAGCGAAAGTAATTAAAGGAAAAGAAGTAGCGCAAGAACTGCGCGCCGCATTAAAAGAAGAGGTAGCTCAATTAAAAACAAAAGGTATCGTTCCTGGTTTAACCGTAATTTTAGTAGGAGAAAATCCTGCTTCCCAATCATATGTAAAAGCAAAAGCAAAGGCTTGTGAAGAAATCGGTGTTGCGTCTGAAATTATCAAACGTGACGTAACGATTACGGAAGAAGAGCTTTTAAACGAAATCCATCACTTGAATGGAAATCCATCTGTTCATGGTATTCTTATTCAACTTCCATTACCAAAACATATTGATGAAAAAGCAGTATTAAATGCTGTATCTCCTAAAAAAGATGTAGATGGCTTCCACCCAGTAAGCGTAGGGAATATGGTCATTGGCGATGAGTGCTATTTACCATGTACACCACACGGTATCGTTGAGTTAATTAAACGTTCAGGTGAAGAAATTTCAGGTAAACATGCGGTAGTAATTGGACGAAGCAATATTGTTGGTAAACCAGTATCCATGCTGTTACTTCAAGAAAGTGCAACGGTAACAATTGCTCACTCTCGCACAAAAGATTTATCTGCTTTAACAAAACAAGCTGATATTCTTGTGTCAGCTGTAGGACAACCTAGACTTATCAAAGCAGATGATATTAAGCCGGGTGCCATTGTAATTGATGTAGGTAACACAATGGAAAATGGTAAACTCGTTGGTGATGTTGATTACGAAGCGGCTTTAGAAGTTGCAGGTTATATCACACCAGTACCAGGAGGCGTTGGTCCGATGACCATCACAATGCTATTAAAAAATACGGTAGACGCTGCTAAAACAATTAACAACGTAAAATAATAGAAAGTTAAAAATCCCGTGCGTATATGCACGGGATTTTTTTGCTTCAGTAATGGAATGAAAGCTAAAAGAATAGAATGTAACATTCTGTATAGAAAGAGGAGGAAGCGATGGTTACGTTACCTGCAACGGTATATTCTCAACAAATAGTGAAGAAAAAGTTAAACGTTTACTATCCAGCTGTTCATTTGACTAATCCAGCTGTTCAGCACAGCATTAACAGTAAGATCTTGCAGCGTACAAATGAATTAATTCGTCAGCAGGGATATGAAGAAAATCCGGATACAGAAGAAACGGGTTATTATGAGTTGAAAACAAACGAGCGAAATGTGCTCAGCTTAACGCTTGTCAATTTTGCTTATTCCGGGGGAGCGCACGGATTGACCGTGGTAGTTCCGTTAACGTTTAATGTGCTGACTGGAAAAACGTATCAACTAAAAGATTTGTTTAAAAAAGACAGTAATTACGTAAGTGTTCTTTCTAAAATAGTAGGAGCGCAAATAAAAGAGCGCGATATTATGGTTCTTGGAGAATATAAAGGAATTAAACCAGATCAGGATTTTTATATCGCCGATAAATCACTTGTACTATTTTATCAGCTGTATGACCTGGCTCCTTACGCATATGGAATTCCTTACTTTCCAATTTCTATCTATGCTATTCAAGATATTATTGCAGATGAAAGTCCACTTGGACAAATGTTTGGATAAAGTTATAAAAAATTGCGGTGCGGCCGTACGTATCTTTTTAATTCGGCCGCTAACTGCTGACGAAGCGAACGAACGCCAATCGCTTCAGCAATATCTTTTGCTACAGGAAACACTCCGATTTTAGTGATATGAACGCGAAGATAACCCTCGTACAAGCATCCTCGCTCCGCATGCTTGATTTTGGTGCGTACAACAGCTTCTATTTTATCGTTTTCATTTTGCAAAGGGTAAGAATCTGTAATATGAAAACGAAAAGAATATTCCTCCATCACCATCATCCTTTTTTCTATGATATGTACTAGCATACTATACAAATAGTGAATCAGAAAAAATAAATGTGTCAAAAGAACAAAGCGCAAAGTAATCAAGGAAGCAGTTTCTTGCATGTAATGATCATTATTTGTGAACGATAACAGAAAAAGACAAAAAGCTGGAGTTGCGATGATAAAAATAGCATTCAAAGGATTACTTATTATTTTATCTTTATATATTCTGTATGTGGTTATAACGGCGGTGGTTCTCTTTTATGTACCTTTAAAAATAGGAGAGGAAACGACCTCAATTAAACCGGCTAGCTTTTTTGGTCACAGTGAGTCTACGGACCGAGTGAGACTTCTTGAAGATGGTTATGAGGCAGGAAGAGTTCGTATTCAAATGATTCAACAAGCTGAGAAATCGATTGATATTGCTTATTACTCAATAGGAAAAGGAGAGTCAACTGATTTAATTATGGCCGCTCTTTTTAAAGCAGCTGATCGAGGCGTCCATACTCGCGTTCTTTTGGATGGGATAGCTAACGGCTTACGGGGAAACCGAAGGGGCGTGCTCTATGCATTAGCTTCACATCCTAATATTGAAGTGAAGTATTACGAACCGTTTCAATTGTTTAAACCTTGGGCGTGGCAAAATCGTATGCATGACAAAATAATGGTTGTAGACGGACAGCTAGGCATAATAGGGGGACGGAATATAGGGGACAAATATTTGGCTAAAAAGCCTCCTCCACACTTCGTCTATGATCGTGATGTCTTTATTACAAACAGTAAACATAAACAAGATAGCGTCATCACTCAAATGCAAAATTATATAAATGAATTATGGGCTCATCCCTACACTAAAAAAGCTTTTCATCATCTCACACAGTACCAGGTTGATCAGGGGAAGAGGATGAAAGCTTTGCTGCTGCAGCAATATGATAAAGCTAAGCAAGTAGGAGAAACGTTTGCGACCCCCAAGATTAATTGGAATGCTTCCACCGTTTCTACAAAGCGTGTTTCTTTTATTCATAATCCAATTGAACGCTTTAATAAACGACCTTTTATGTGGAAAACGTTTATTAACCTAGCAGAAGAAGCTAACCGCTCTGTTCTTATTCAAAGTCCTTATGTGGTGCCCACCAATGCGATGAGAAAGTATACAGCCATGAAAAAGAAGCCAGACGTTCAATGGACGCTACTCACAAATTCAGTTACATCTACGCCCAATGTGTTGGCTTTTTCCGGATATATTAGTATGCGTGATACGATTATGAAGACAGGTGTAAAGCTTTACGAATACCAAGGACCTTATTCGATCCATGCAAAGTCTGTGATTTATGATCAAAGACTTAGCGCCGTAGGCTCTTTTAATTTAGATTCCCGTTCTACATTTTTGAATAACGAATCAATGGTCATTATCGATAGTCAAAAATTTACAAAAGAGTTGACGATGGCGATGGAAAACAAAATGGATAAAAGTATTCTTATTGCCAATCACAAGCGCTGGGTTAAACCTCCTGAAATCCAAAAGAAAGAAGAGCCTGTTATGAAGCGTACCTTACTGTATACCCTTGCAAAAGTAACGAGGTTTTTTAAGGAGTTTATTTAAATAACCGGCAGTAGAACAAAAAGCACTCAATGAACATTCATTGAGCGCTTTTTGTTACATACCTTATAAATAAGCTCATACAACGATCACATCACGTAAATTATCCTCTTTTATTTATTGGGAAAAATCGGTAGTATAAACATAATAAACAAAAAGGAGGAAGGTACGTGGAAACCGCTGTTTTAATTAAACCAGATGCAGCTTATAAAAAGGCTTATATGAGCTTTTATCATGAATGGAAAGCAAGCGGAGAAAAAATGATTCCGTGGGTCATTGCTAAAGATCCTGCTTACTTTGAAAAAATGGTTCAAGAGTTATTAGATGCAGAAAAAGGGATCGGATTAAAAAAAGGATTTGTACCCGATTCCACTTACTGGCTAATGCATCACGAAAGAGTAATAGGCGTAGTTAATATCCGCCATGAGCTAAGTGAAATACTTCGAAACAGCGGAGGACATATAGGGTATGGTATTCGGCCAAGTGAAAGACAAAAAGGATATGCCAAGCTGCTACTGAGGTTATCTCTTCAAGAAATTAAAAAGCTGGGAGTCCAACGGGCATTAGTTGTGTGTGATGATTGGAACACTGCTTCTCGTCGAACTATTCTGGCAAACGGTGGTATACAAGACGAGGATTATATAGAAGAGGACGGGGCTATTGTTCAACGCTTTTGGATTCATACGGATAAAATGGCATAAAAAAGAGATGAATTTTTTAATTCACCTCTTTTCTGCTTAGTCATATTGTTTTAAAGCTAACTTCAGCCGCATATAGGTATACATAGCGTATGCCTGTCTTCCTTTTAAACTGTACGGATTTGCTTTGGAGCAAAGACACTCAAGAAATTGCTCATCACATGAGCGGCATGATCCGTAATCTTCATAGCATAAATCATGGTATTTACAGCAGCAGTCTACATCATTTACAGGACATCCCGGACCACTGCATCCGGGGCCACACCATTTATAGCCGGGGAAGAGGCAGGGCGTGGCTTTCCGTTTATTCGGAACAGACATAATCATACATCCTTTTCAATAGTCTCTTTACATTAAATGCAAAAAAGAGAAAAGAGAAAGGGACAAACACCTTGCAGCAGTAGCCTAATTTTCATGAATTTCTATTTAATCGATAAATGCGTCATTCATCCGCATTAATAGTTTGCCAAATAGCTCCTTTTCTTCACTTGACCATTTTTTTAACATACTATGATAGCGTTCAAGGCGCATTTGCTTATCAGTTTGCAGCATTTGTTTCCCGCGTGTTGTGATGTCAAATAGGCTGACTCGTCCATCCGAAGGATCAGAGGAGCGAGAAATAAGCTTTTTATTTTCTAAAGCAGCAGCCTGTCTAGAAAGAGTTGAAATGTCGAGTTTAAATGCTTCTGCCAGTTCTTTTACACGAGCTGGTCCAAATTCATCTAATTGCCGCAGCAATAAATAAGCTGATCTTTCTAGGTTTCCTATTTTATTTTCGGAATTATCAAGATAGACCGCTCGTCTAATAAAGGTAGTAAGTTCATATTCAATCAATTCAATTGAATTCTTTTCTTGCATTATAATCGCCCCTTACAAAATCATTCATTGACAAAGAAATATATACTTGTATAATACAAATGTATATATAGTTGTATAGTACAAGTAAAAGTAGGTAAAGTAAAGGTGTTTATATAGTTAAATATTAGACAACATGACAAAATAAAGAGAGGAGGGCAGCTGTTCTTTATTTATAGGACAGTGACCTATAATGAAAGTGATACGAATCATTTTACAAATTGCGATTCTTTATGCTTTTTCTATGATTGGCGAAGCTGTTCACCATATGCTTCATCTACCTATTCCAGGCAGTATTATAGGCTTAATTTTAATGCTCATTTGCTTAACGTGCAAAGTTGTTCCCATCAAAATAATTGAAGACGGAGCAAGTTTCTTGTTATCTTTTTTACCGCTATTATTCATACCAGCTATGGCAGGTGTGATGAATTATCCTTCGCTTCTTTCAAGCAGCGGAGCGGTTTTATTTTTAATTATTGTGCTTAGTACGATTGTTACGATGGCCGCCGCAGGGACTGCCAGCCAACTTTTGGAAAAGAAAGCGAACAAACGAAAGGAGAAACAACAGTGCAAGAATTCTTTATCGCGGTCTTTATAATCGTAGCTACAGTTGCTTTGTATCTAGTCATGGCAAAAGTATACGTGCGGTTCTCCTATCCGATTCTTATTCCTGTTTTAACTACAACCATATTCGTTATTCTTCTTTTGCTTGCTTTTCATGTTTCCTATGATGAGTATATGATTGGAGGCAAATGGATTAATTCACTTCTAGGACCAGCGGTTGTTGCATTAGCGTATCCACTCTATAAACAGCGTGAGATGCTAGTAAAATACAGCGTTCCTATTATTGGAGGGGTATTTGTAGGGTTATTCGCAGGCATGATCAGCGGACTTGTGTTTGCTGAAGTATTTGGCGTTGATCGAAGCCTGATTTTATCCATTATTCCTAAGTCTATTACTACTCCGGTAGCGATTCAGATCGCCACAGGACTAGGGGGCGTTCCATCGATGACCGTGGTATTTGTTATGATTGCAGGTTTTTCTGGAGTAATCCTTGGACCGCTACTTTTAAAATGGATTCGGATCAAGAGTTCTTTAGGAAAAGGAATTGCATTAGGCAGTGCTTCTCATGCGCTAGGAACTTCTAAAGCATTTGAATACGGTGAGCTAACGGTATCGATGAGTTCAGTATCAATGACGTTAAGCGCTGTATTAGGATCCGTTTTTGGGCCAATTGTTGTCTGGCTATTCCAAGTGTAAGGCGAGATAAAAGAAAGTGAATATAAAAAACGAGGCTGAGACAAAAGTATGTTAGTTAAAGTTGAACACGAACGATCTATTGAAAGGTGATGGATAGTTCGTGTTTTTTTATGCTCATCGTAAACGTAGATTTAATGTATGTACTGGCTTCTAACTGTTGATTTCGTTATGCCCCCATCTCGCTTTTTATATAAAAGCATAAATTTTTTCCGAAGCAAATTTTAAGTTGTGCGGCTCTTACTCTGGTACTATAATAAAAAGAAAGAAAATTCATAAAATAACCGCTTTTTTGTTATTTTTAGGAAGGCTAGTCAATTTTTGGATGGATAAGTAGGCTTAGTCAAGGTTGTATACGCAGTAAAAATAGCAGAAAAGAGGAGCTGAACGTATTTTATGAAAGAGGAGCTCGTGTATATAGGAAAAAAGATTCTTGAACATAAATATAGCTTGTCAGAAAAATTAGCCGAACGTTTAGATGCTACACATACACTAAGTCTAGAGGAATTGAAAGAAAAGAAAATTCTGAAGTGGCGAGTGTCAATTATGGAATACTTTGGGAGATCTCTATTTGAAGAACAGGAGGCTGTACTTAAACTTGTTAAAGAATGGGCACTTGATACGGGTAAATATGCAGTGGAAAAAAATATTCCTTTAGAAAAAGCACTAGGTATCCTTCCAATCTATCGCAGCGTTATTTGGGATGTATTTACAAGAGAACTAGAGGAGCATCAGTTTGCGGCAATTACCATGCTGCATGTCAGTGAACGAATTGATCCACTTTTAGATACGGTAACATGTGTTTTTGGTCAAATTTATGACGAGCATAATCGATATATGATGAATTTAGCTTATACGTCACTAGAAGAACTTTCAGTTCCGCTCGTACCTGTCACAAAAGGGATTGCTATTATGCCGATTATTGGAGAAATTGATACCCACCGCTCGCAAGTTATTATGGAAACCTGCTTGAAAAAAGGGACAAGCCTTCAATTATCTTATCTTATTTTAGATATTTCAGGTGTCGTGATTATTGATACAATGGTAGCAGACAATCTTTTTAAAATTCATCGATCGCTTAAATTGGTGGGAGTGGAAGCTATTATAACGGGGATACGACCGGAAATTGCCCAAACGGTAGTGAAACTAGGAATTGATTTTAATCAAATTAAAACAGAAGCAAATTTAGAAGCGGCGCTTTTAAAAATTGGGTTTACACGTCCTGAAGAGCATAGCCGCACGCATGTGTCATCGCGGCGCATAAAATGACCGGCCATAAATATGGATTTCAGCATGTAGAAAGTAAGTGCATAGTAAAAAAGCGGATGTTAATCAACATCCGCTTTTTTACTTAATAAATGCGATATGCCATGGCAGCACAAAAGCATAAACGAGGAAGTATACCGCTATTGAATAGATAAAAAACCAGCCGTTTAAATAAAACAAGGGCAAGAATAAATAAGCATAAACTAACGGTAATCGGAAACCACAAACCGTGTGCAGATAAGTCTAAATGCTGAATTGCTTGCTCCAACATTGTTCACCTCAAAAGGAAGAGTTAGTGTTGAAGTTAGCCTGTGTTATGGAAAGTATTTTATACATTTTCTACGCGTTGCGCGTGTATTCTTCTCGCAAGATTGAATATAACTTTAAGTCTTGATGAGCTCCTTTAATAAACATGGCTTTTCGAATTGTTCCTTCATAAGACATACCGATTTTTTTCATCACTTTCTCAGAAGCGGCATTTTCAACAAAGCACCTGGCCTGAATGCGCACTAAATCCATTTCTTCAAATCCAAACGCAATTACTTTTTCAGCTGCTTCCGTAACAAATCCCTTATTCCAATATGCTTCAGAAATCGCATAGCCAATTTCCGCAATGCGATGAGTAGGGTTCCAAGTGACAAAGTCAATGGTGCCAATACATTTTTTCAGGGCTTTGATTTCCATAGCCCAAGGAGAAATGGATTGGTTGCTGTACTGCTTTAAAACGAAGGAAACAAACTCTTTTGTATCTTGAAGCTTTCGGTGCTTTTCCCAATTTACATATCTGCTTACCTTTTCATTTGAGGCATATTCAAACATGTCACGCACATCTTTTTTGGTAACTTTCCGCAAGCGGAGTCTTTCTGTTTCTAGTGTGGGTAAATTTCCGTATATATCTTTTAATTGAATCATAAAGTTGTCTCCTTTCTCAGCAAGAAGTGGATGAAGTGTTGATAAGAATGTTTCATAGAAGCTGCAGCATCCAAGAAAGATCCTTTTCATTTCATGTACTTGATTCTTTAATTGTAAAATATTTCATTGCTGAGCGTAAGAGGTCAAATAGCTTTTTAAAAAATAAAAACATTATTTTCACTGTTCATAATCAGTTCACATAAGCTTGTTAGACTAAAGTCAGAAATTACGAAGGAGTGAAATGAAACACATGAACAGTGAAGTGAAAGAAGAACGGACTTCAAACAAAAAAAGAATAGACTTATTTTTAGTTCCAATTGTTTTAATTGCAGCGTTTTTGAACTTATTTAAAATTTGGACAGATGAATACGCCAACGCTTATTACACGGCAGCTGTCAAAAGTATGCTTCAAAGTTTTCATAATTTCTTTTACGCATCTTTTGATCCAGGAGGCTATGTAACCATTGATAAGCCGCCGGTTGTGTTTTGGATTCAGACAATTAGCGCCAAAATATTTGGATTTCACGGGTGGAGCGTCATTTTACCGCAAGCATTAGCAGGCATCGGTTCAGTTCTTTTACTATACGTACTCGTGAAACGTACGTTTGGCGTATGGGCTGGGAGGTTTGCTGCTCTTGCGATGGCTCTGACGCCGATTGTGCCCGCGGTAAGCCGAACAAATAATATTGATAGTATGCTTGTGTTTACATTATTAGTAGCAACGTGGATGTTGTTTCGTGCTGTGCGTACAGCTAAATTTGGCTGGGTGTTAGCGGCTTTTGCGATGATTGGTGTTGCATTTAACATGAAAATGCTTCAAGCATACATGGTTTTACCATCATTCTATGTTTTCTATGTAGTGGCAACCAAAATTACGTGGAAAAAGAAAATTGCTTTTTTAACAACAGCAACTGCACTGATGCTCGCTGTTTCTGTCTCATGGGCAGTTGTAGTAGATTCAACTTCGGCTGATAAGCGTCCTTATATGGGAAGCAGTCAAACAAATTCAGTTCTAGAGCTTGCTTTTGGATATAACGGTATCAATCGTTTAACTGGAAATACAAGCGTAACGGGAAGCAGTCATAAACAGCCTGCTCAAGCTCAGCAGCAAACAGCAAGCAGTGAAACAAAACAAACGAGTAATTCAAATGCTGAGTCTTCACAAAGCTCAAATCAAAGCAAGAGCAGCTCTTCTCAAAAGATGCAGGCTCCAGATGGAGGAAATCAAAACGGAATGTTCAACACGGGGAACCCTGGTCCATTCCGACTGTTCCAAAAAGGGTTATCAGATCAAATCAGCTGGTTATTGCCATTTGTAATCTTTTCAATCGTGGGTCTATTTGCTGGAGTGAAATTTAAAGGACCTTACACGGCAAAACAAAAAGAAAGTTTATTTTGGTTAGCTTGGCTGCTGCCGGTAGCTGTTTTCTTTAGTATCGCAGGATTTTTCCATCAGTATTATTTAATTATGCTGGCACCTCCAATCGCAGCATTTGCAGGAGCGGGAGCAGTAGCTTTATGGAGTATGTACAAACAGCATAATGGCTGGAAATCATGGCTGCTGCCGAGTGGTATTTTAACAACAGCAGCGCTTCAAGTATATATCATGTCTCCTTATGTCAGCTCAATCGGCGTAGCGCCAATTGCAGGTGTAGGGGCACTGGGCGTCATTTTAGCTCTTGTTTTAGCTATTCGTAAAGAGCGTAAAAATTCTGTAACGAATTATTTAGGAGTAGCAGCAATGGTTGTCTTGCTTGCAATGCCGGCGTACTGGGCGATGACACCAATTATTTATGGTGGAAATAGCATGCTTCCAGCAGCAGGTCCTGATTCTTCAAGCGGTATGGGAGGACCTCCAAGCACAGCTACAAATAGCAAACAGTCTGGCTTTAACGGCATGCAGCCTCCAGGAAGCTCTGGCAGCAATTCATCTTCAAACAATCAAATGCAGCCGCCAAGCGGTTCATCGAACGGCGGTCAAATGCAAATGCCGGGCGGTTCGTCCAATAATGGTCAAATGCAGCCGCCAAGCGGATCGTCAAACAGCGGTCAAATGCCAGGAGGCTCGTCCAAAAATAATGTTCAAATGCAAATGCCAAGTAGCTCTTCAAGCAAATTATCATCTTCAAAACGAAAAAGTGGAGGGATGAACGCAGAAGTAAATACAAAGCTACTAAACTATTTAACAAAAAATAATACAGGCGAAAAATATTTATTTGCCACAACGGATTCAACTTCAGCTGCGCCTTACATTATCAAAACGGGCAAGCCAGTCATGGCAATGGGAGGATTTAGCGGTTCAGATCCAATTCTAACGGTGAGTAAATTAAAATCTATGATTAAAAAAGGTGAAGTGAAATATTTCTACCTGTCTGGAATGGGTAAGGGAGGCCAATCTGACGTTATCACGTGGATTAAAGAAAATAGTAAGGAGATCCCTTCTTCCAAATGGCAGTCTACTTCATCAAGTTCTCAGCAAGGACCATCTGGAAACGGAACATTATACGAAATAACGCTTAAATAAGGAGGACATGAACATGAGTTCAATTATTAAATATTCTATTGTTGTTCCCGTCTACAACGAAGAAGAAGTGATTCATGAAACCTATCGCCGTCTAACAGAAGTGATGCGTTCAACGAAAGAAGCTTACGAGCTTCTTTTCGTGAACGACGGCAGTAGAGACCGAACGGCAGAAATTATTAAAGAGTACAGTGAGCAAGACCCAGCGGTTGTTTTATTAGATTTTGCCCGTAACTTTGGTCATCAAATTGCTATTACAGCTGGTATGGATTATGCACGAGGAGAGGCGGTCGTTGTGATTGATGCTGATTTGCAAGACCCGCCCGAATTAATTTTAGAGATGATTGAAAAATGGAAGCAAGGATTTGACGTTGTATACGCTAAGCGTACAAAGCGAAAAGGAGAAACATATTTTAAAAAGCAAACAGCGGCTATGTTTTATCGTTTCTTACGTGCGATGACCGATATTGATATTCCGCTCGATACAGGGGATTTTCGTTTACTAGATCGTAAAGTGTGCAATCAAATGAATAGCATTCAAGAAAAAAATCGCTTTGTTCGCGGATTAGTAAGCTGGGTTGGCTTTAAGCAAATAGCAGTAGAATATGAGCGAGACGAGCGTTTGGCCGGGGAGTCAAAATATCCTTTGAAAAAGATGCTGAAGCTTTCAATGGATGGCATTACGTCTTTCTCCTATAAACCGCTGAAGCTAGCTAGCTATGCTGGTGTAACGCTATCAGGTGTTGGTTTTATTTATCTTTTAGTGGTGCTGTATTTGAAGTTATTTACAGACAGCACCATCACAGGGTGGTCGTCATTAATTGTCATTCAGCTATTCTTTAGCGGCATCATTTTAATCATTCTTGGTATGATCGGAGAATATATTGGCCGCATCTACGATGAAACAAAAAATCGTCCACTCTATATCGTCCGTGAAAAGTATCAGCTTGAAACACGCAAGGAAGTATCACTTCGTGACTAACAAATGGATACCCTTGATTAAATTTGCGTTAGTAGGAGTTGTAAATACACTGATTGATTTTGCAGTATACGCACTTTTAACAACAATCGGTGTGAACTACATACTAGCGCAGTGGATTTCATACAGTGCGGGCATTTTAAACAGTTATGTCATGAATCGTAAATGGACGTTTGAGAAAAAAGAAAAAAGCAGTAAGCGTGAAGTGATTTCATTCGTGATCGTGAATTTAATCACTTTATCCCTAACATCTTTTCTGTTGACTGTTCTATATAATAAATGGGGTATACCACTGCTAATCAGTAAACTTTTAATTACAACCGTAAGTGTCGGTATCAATTTTATTGGCACCAAATTATTTGTATTTACTACTAAAAAAGAAAGAGGGATTCATATATGACGATAAAAAAAGCAGTTATTCCAGTAGGCGGTTTAGGAACTCGATTTTTGCCAGCGACAAAAGCGCAGCCCAAAGAAATGCTGCCAATTGTCGATAAGCCTGCTGTACAATACATTGTAGAAGAAGCTGTGAAATCAGGTATTGAAAGTATTATTTTTATTACAGGTCGAAATAAAAAATCAATTGAAGACCATTTTGACAAATCAATTGAATTAGAGCAAATGCTTGAAGAAAAGCACAAGTTCGAAATGTTAAAAGAAGTACAAACGATTTCATCAATGGCCAGTATTCACTATATTCGTCAAAAAGAGCCGTTAGGACTTGGTCATGCTATTCTTTGTGCTGAGCAATTTATTGGAGATGAGCCGTTTGCCGTTCTTCTTGGAGACGATATTATGACTTCTGAAGAACCTGCGCTTAAACAGATGATTCAAGCGTATGAAACGACTAATCAATCAGTTATTGGAGTTCAAAAAGTGGATGTGGAAGAAGTATCAAAATACGGCATTATTCAGCCGAGAAATAAATCTGGCAGCCTTCACGAAGTGAATGACTTGATTGAAAAACCATCAATAGAACAAGCTCCGTCAACTATTGCCGTTATGGGCCGCTATATTTTAAACCCTTCTATTTTTTCTTATCTAAAAACGATTGAAAGAGGGGTAGGAAATGAATTACAATTAACAGATGCACTGCGCGTGGTATGTGAAAAAGAGCGATTGTTTGCTGTTGAACTTGAAGGGCAGCGCTTTGACATTGGAGATAAGGTAGGCTATATGAAAGCAATGGTAGAAGTGGGGTTAAAGCGTAAAGATTTACGTCAAACGTTTTTATCGTATTTGGAAGGAATTGTAGAAAAAGAACGAGCAAACAACTTCAGCTAATAAGAGTTAATCAGTTTGTTCATATTCAGTTCATATTTGAAGTATAAAATCATTGTATGATCTTATGTGGCTCTCTGTTTGGTATAAACAGAGAGCTTACTGTGCGTAAAAGCTGGACAAACTTAGGAATAGGGAGAGACATGTATGATTCAAATATTAGTTGCAGATGATGATCAACACATTCGAGAGCTGATATCATTATATTTAGAAAATCAAGGATTTAAAATTATAAAAGCAGCAGATGGTGAAGAAGCGTGGGCGAAAATGGAAGAGTTTCGAATTGATCTAGCGGTCGTTGATATCATGATGCCATTTAAAGACGGATGGGAACTAACAAAGGAAATTAAGGAGTATTTTGATATACCGGTTTTGATGGTAACAGCTAGAGGCGAATCGCATGATAAACTAAAAGGATTTGATATCGGAACAGACGACTATGTCGTGAAGCCTTTTGATCCTCAGGAAATGGTTGCTCGTGTAAAGGCCCTTTTACGCAGGTACCGAGTAGAAGCTAACAATGTAATTTATATGGGGAATATAAAATTGGACCGTACCAAATTAGAGATGAGTGCAGGAGAAACAAGCGAACAGCTGCCGTTAAAAGAGTTTGAATTACTGTTCACATTAGTTAGTTCTCCAGGAAAGATTTTTACTCGTGATCAGCTTATTCAATTAATTTGGGGATATGATTATGAAGGTGATGAGCGCACGGTAGACGTTCACATAAAACGTCTGCGAGAGAGGCTTAATCATATGAAAAACGTCGGTATGGAAATCAAAACAATTCGCGGACTAGGCTATAGAGCAGAAGGGTGTTAACGTGAAATCAATTTATGTAAAGCTGGTTCTATCGTTCATCATTACAATTTTATTGAGCGTTGTGATTACCGTTGTTGTCACGACATTTCTTAGCAAGCAGAAGCTCGAAATGCGATTAGGTCAGGATATGGTGAAGATGGGAGAAGATTTTATCGATTTGTACGGAGCAGAAGACTCCGATAAAGCTGCAAGGTTTTTATCTAATTCATCATTCATTCATTTTTCGTTTATTATTATTGATGATCAGCATAAAGAGAAAGTATTAGGACAGCCGGGACCGCCTATTCCAATTACACCGAAAGAAGTAGATCAAGTATTAGGTGGGAAGCGTTATTCTAATTTAAACGAGGAAAAAGGTGATCGTCCACAGCCAAACGTAGTGGGTCTCCCTTTTAAAGAAAATGGACGGTCGTATGCTCTATTTATTCAGTCTCATCCACAGCGGCAATTTTCAGTTATTCAAGATGTTCAAAATATCCAGCTTATTACGATTTTATTAGTAGGTATTGTATTGTTTGCATATGTTTCAACGATTATTATTAAACCGATTAAGCGTCTCAGTACAGCGATGAAAGTTGTCGGACAAGGCGAATACAATGTGCAAGTCGAGCACGCAGCGAATGATGAAATTGGTCTGTTAACTAAAAACTTTAATCAAATGACTAAAGAATTAAACAAAATAGAAACGATGAGGCAAGAGTTTATTGCTAGCGTTTCCCATGAAATTCAATCACCGCTGACCTCTATTCGCGGTTTTTCAGCGGCACTTAAAGATGATATCGTCAGTGAAGATAAAAAGATACAATATTTAACGATTATCGAAAAAGAAAGTACAAGACTATCTCAGCTTAGTTCCAATTTGCTAAAGCTTGCTTCTCTTGACTCTGAACATCAAACGCTAATGCTGCAGCAATACCGGTTAGATGAACAAATCAGGCATGTGGTCATGGCTTTAGAACCTCAGTGGATAAAAAAGAATATAGAAATTGACCTTGATTTATCCAATGTTCAAATAGAAGCAGATAAAGATTTGTTAGAGCAAGTTTGGCTAAATTTAGTAACAAATGCTGTTAAATATACGCCTGAAAATGGATTTGTGAAAATATCCATTCATCAAAAAAACGAAGAAATAGACGTGAAAATAAAGGATAATGGAATTGGTATTATCGAAGAAGATCAAAAATATATTTTTGAAAGCTTTTATAAAGTAGATAAATCCAGAACGTTAAAAGGAAGCGGCCTCGGTCTAGCTATTACCAAAAAAATTGTGCGACTGCATGAGGGCGCAATACGTGTTGAAAGCAAAAAAGAACAAGGAAGCATCTTTACGGTAACTTTGCCTATCCAAAAAAATAGGAATAAAAAAGACTCGTCTGTGTAAGTTCATGCAGATGAGTCTTTTTTATTAGGTCAAAGATATAAAAAAAATTAATAATATCTATTTATTTTTTTAATCCCTACTTGACATATAGGTAAAGTGTAAATAATATAGATAGTATAAATCTTTTGAAAAAATTGGGATGCTAAAGAAGCTGATCGGTCAACCGAAGGCTCATACTTGTTCGCTACTGGTGTGGGCCTTTTCTGTACATTGGTTGTGGTCATTAAAATCTCAATCTTCAACTGAACATATGGGGAGGATTACGATGTATTTATCTTCTGCACATTATACAAGTACTTATAGATGTTGTTCGCTTTGTTTATTCAACTGCAACTAAAATATAAATTTATCTATGAATAGGAGAATGATAAAATGGCTTCAATTACACAAGAAAAATTAGATTATATTGTTAAATTACTAACTGAAATCAACTATGGATCTGTACTAATTACTCTTCACGACGGACAAATTACTCAAGTGGACAGCACGGAAAAAAACCGCTTTTTAGCTAAAAGCAAAGTAGCAAGCCACAAATAAGCTTATTTCAATACGTATTTAGAGAAACTGAAGGGCCTGTCTAGATAGCGAACGCTTGACGGCGGAGCAAGCAAGTACTGTATTAAATATAGAAAACGTGCGCATTCGAAGAAGAATTGACTTTCTTTTCGGTCGAAGATTTAGAATTTTTCGAATTAAAATTGAGTTAGAGGTTGTATGAGTATGACGATGAAAAGTGTAAAGCTACTAAAGCAGCAGCTTTATACGTTTTAAAATTATGAAGATCTGACAGTTTCATTCCTGTGCTGATCGGATTACCGAAGGCTTCTGACCTGTGTTAGGAGTCTTTTTTTTATTCTTAAATTAATATAATAGGAGGAGAAAAGATGGAAAATTTATTACGAGCAGCGGTGCGCCAAAGAAAACAATACCTCATTGAAGAGTTACTGAAAAAAGGGATTTATAAAAAAGAAAATCATCATCTTTTTGAACTCACACTCTCTGACTTAGAAAAAGAGTATCAGGCACGCAGTAAGTAAGGGAAATACGTAAAAAGAACTAAAATAAGTGTAAAAAAGATCCAAAACCTAGTTGACTAATGGGTAAAGTGTGTTTATTATAAAAACAAGAATAAATTGTCTTTTCAGAAAGTATCTTCTTTTTATTCTTACGAATAAATTTAATAAGAATAATTTAAGAGCACATACGCTGATCAGACTAACTGAAGGCTGCTTCTCTTTTTAAAGAGATAGCGGCCTTTTTGTATTTTTTTATAAAAAGGGGAGTAAAACATGAAGAAAAAAGCAGTTCAGTTTTTAATGGTGCTGACAGCACTGCTCGTGGTGCTAGCAGGTTGCGGCAATGGAAAATCTACTGAAACAGCAGGGAAAGATAGTTCTGCGAGTAAAAACGATTCAAAAAAACCAGTAGAACTTTTAAACGTTTCATATGATCCTACACGTGAGCTTTATCAGGAGTTCAATAAGAGCTTTGCGTCTTATTGGAAAGATAAAACAGGGCAAGACGTCACTATTCAGCAATCACACGGTGGCTCTGGTAAGCAAGGCCGAGCAGTTATTGACGGTTTAGAAGCGGATGTAGTAACGCTGGCGCTTGCTTACGATATTGATGAAATCGCTCAAACTCGTCAATTATTAAACAAAGACTGGGAAAAAGAATTGGCTCATAATTCTACACCATACACATCAACGATTGTTTTTTTAGTTCGTAAAGGAAATCCAAAAGGAATTAAAGATTGGGATGATTTAACGAAAAAAGGTACATCTGTTATTACGCCAAATCCAAAAACTTCTGGAGGCGCGCGCTGGAATTATTTAGCTGCATGGGCATATGCGAAGGATAAATATAACGGCGATAACAAAAAGATTGAAGACTTCATGAGTAAGCTTTATGGAAATGTCGAAGTGTTAGACTCAGGCGCACGCGGAGCTACCACTACCTTTGTAGAGCGAGGCATTGGAGACGTGTTAATTGCATGGGAAAACGAAGCTTACTTATCGTTAAATGAGCTAGGAAAAGATAAATTTGAAATTGTAACACCGTCATTAAGTATTTTAGCAGAGCCACCTGTTGCTGTAGTAGATAAAGTAGCTGAAAAGAAAGGCACGACAAAGGTAGCAAAAGCATACTTAAAATACCTATATACAGAAAAAGGTCAGGAAATCGCAGCGGAAAACTACTATCGTCCTCGAAATAAAAAAGTATTAGAGAAACACAAAGATCAATTCCCTTCGCTTAACCTAGTCACTATTAAAGATTTTGGCGGCTGGAAAAAAGCTCAAGAAACGCATTTTAATGATGGGGGAACATTCGATCAGATTTATCAGCCAAAGTAATATGATTCATTAAAAAAGTAGAACGAGGAAGATACGAATGGTGATTCGTATCTTCCGTGTACATGTATCTTGAAAGCAGAGAGAGGTGTAAGACGTGAGCGTGTTACAACGACAGAAAAAAAAGAAAAGCATCTTACCTGGATTTGGGCTTTCTTTAGGTTTTACGATGTTTTATGCAAGTATCCTTGTGCTTTTTCCGTTAGCTATGATTTTTTTAAATACGGCATCTATGGGATGGAGCGACTTTATTAAAACTGTTACAGAACCTAGAGTAGTAGCGTCGTATAAATTAAGTTTTGGAGCAGCATTTGCAGCCGGCATCATTAATGTTATTTTTGGAACCATTATTGCGTGGGTATTAGTGAGGTATCATTTTCCTGGAAAGAGGTTTATTGACGGACTTGTGGATTTGCCGTTTGCCTTGCCAACGGCTGTTGCCGGCATTGCCTTGACCACTCTTTACGTTCCGAAAGGATGGATTGGTCAATTATTTACGTTTAAAATCGCATTTACGCCTATCGGAATTATTATCGCTCTTACGTTTATCGGTCTGCCGTTTGTCGTCCGAATGGTGCAGCCGGTATTGCAAAACTTTAATGCAGAGATCGAAGAAGCATCTGCTAGTTTAGGAGCCAGCCGAATGCAAACGTTCAGAAAAGTTATTTTTCCGGAGCTGGTGCCGGCTGTTTTAACAGGTT
The DNA here is from genome assembly GCF_058323215.1 of Priestia sp. USM5. Taxonomy (NCBI): domain Bacteria; kingdom Bacillati; phylum Bacillota; class Bacilli; order Caryophanales; family Bacillaceae; genus Priestia; species Priestia sp. USM5. Next base: position 2,570,276 of record NZ_JBSGKN010000001.1, on the reverse strand, counting down.
TTTCTCTTTCATTCGCAAGAGCGCTTGGAGAATATGGGTCCGTTGTTTTTATTGCTGGAAATATGCCGATGAAAACTGAAATTACGCCGCTTATTATTATGACAAAACTCGAGCAGTACGATTATGCGGGAGCTACTGCTATTGCATCAGTCATGCTCGTTGTATCATTTTTTCTGTTATTACTTATTAATATTATTCAATGGTGGACAAATCGTAAATTTATACATAGTTAAGGAGGGATGACATTGGCAGGACATGTTCCAATGCAGCACGCAAAAACGACTGTTGAAATCACTCATTCTAGTTTAAAAGAGCCCAAAGTCGTCCGATGGCTGCTTACATTTATTGCACTGGCTTTTTTAGCTCTATTCTTAGTGCTTCCGCTTATCACGATTTTTATAACAGCCTTTCAAAAAGGGTGGGAAACATATCTCGCTGCGATTACAAATCCAGATGCCCTGGCTGCTATTAAACTAACGTTAATCGTTGTGCTGATTACCGTTCCGTTAAATGCCGTTTTTGGCGTGGTAGCTGCATGGTTAATTACGAAGTTTGATTTTAAAGGAAAGAATATTTTAATTACGCTTATTGATTTACCATTTGCCGTTTCGCCTGTTATTGCTGGATTGATTTTTATTTTATTATTTGGTGCACAAGGGTTGTTCGGAGAATGGCTGTTTAATCACGACATCAAAATTGTCTTTGCTATTCCCGGTATTATATTAGCTACCCTTTTTGTAACGCTTCCGTTTGTTGCCAAAGAATTGATTCCACTCATGCAAGCTCAAGGGTCAGCCGAAGAAGAGGCATCGTTAACGTTAGGAGCCAGCGGTTTCAAAACTTTTTTTCTAGTGACATTACCTAATATTAAATGGGGCTTATTATATGGAATCATTTTATGTAATGCGAGGGCGATTGGAGAGTTTGGAGCTGTTTCCGTTGTGTCGGGGCACATTCGAGGAATGACAAATACGATGCCTCTTCATATTGAAATTCTCTACAATGAATATCAATTTGCAGCAGCGTTTGCGGTAGCATCTTTAATGTCAGTTTTAGCTATATTTACATTAATTGTAAAAAATATTATTGAGTGGAAAGCCAAACATATTTAAAAAGGAAGGAGCTTATGAGATGAGTATCCATATTAAGCACGTATCAAAGAACTTTGGTGATTTTAAAGCGCTGGATTCTATTAACATTGATATTCAAACGGGTGAATTAGTAGCTTTACTCGGTCCGTCCGGTTCTGGAAAAACATCTTTGCTTCGCATCATTGCCGGTCTTGAACATCTTGACCAAGGAGCTATTTTATTTGATGGAAAGGAAATTACGCACGTAAATCCAAAAGAGCGGAATGTAGGGTTTGTTTTTCAACACTATGCTTTGTTCAGGCATATGACTGTGTTTGATAACATTGCGTATGGTTTAAAAGTACGACCTAAAAAAACAAGACCTTCTAAAATGGACATTAACAAGAAAGTAACCGAGCTGCTGCAGCTTGTGAAACTAGAGCCGCTTGCAAATCGCTATCCTTCTCAATTATCGGGAGGACAGCGCCAGCGAGTAGCGCTTGCTCGAGCGTTAGCAGTGGAACCGAAAGTACTGCTATTAGATGAACCTTTTGGCGCTTTGGATGCGAAAGTTCGTAAAGATTTACGCAGATGGCTGCGTAAATTGCATAATGACTTTCATATTACGAGTATATTCGTTACGCATGATCAAGAAGAAGCTTTAGATGTAGCTGATCGTATTGTTGTAATGAACAACGGGAAAATTGAGCAGATTGGAAGTCCTGAGGAAGTATATGATCATCCTAACAGTCCATTTGTGTACGATTTTTTAGGAAACGTCAATTTATTTAAGGGTCGCATTCATAAAGGCAGGCTAAAACAAGGAAGCTTTGAAATGGATGTTCCAGAATTTAGCGGAAGAAATGAAGAAGCAGCTGTTGGATATGTGCGACCTCATGATATTCACCTTGAAAAAGTAAAAACAAGCGCAGATGCCGTTTCTGCAACCGTTAGCCATATTCATGTGATAGGACCTATCGTGCAAATTGAATTAAAAAGAGAAGATGCAGAAGAATTTTTAGAAGCTGAATTAAGCAAAGAGCATTATAAAACACTCAGCCTTCAAGTAGGAGAGCAGGTGTATGTAAAGCCTAAGCAGCTAAAAGTATTTATTCCAGAAGATTATTCTATTTGATAAAAAGCGTGAAGGGTATACCTTTGCGCTTTTTATCTATTAATAAATTAGTACCAGATATTAAAAGTAGGTGTTATAATTAAGTATCAACTGATTTGAGGTGGAGAAATGATGCAATCAAAAGCTAGAATCACAGGAATGGGGATATATACACCAAAGCAAAAATTAACGAACGACCATTTAAAAGAAATGGTTGATACAAGTGACGAATGGATTGTACAGCGCACGGGAATGAAAGAACGGCGAATTGCTGGTGAAGGCGAATACACGTCTACGCTTGCCATTCGAGCAGTTGAAAATTTGCTCAACCGATATGCTGTAGAAATAGAAGATGTAGATGCAATTATTGTTTCGACAACAACACCGGATCACTTTTTTCCTAGCGTAGCATGTCAGGTTCAAGATTACTTTCATATTGATCAAGCTGCTGCATTTGATTTAAGTGCCGCATGCGCCGGTTTTACATATGGACTTCACATGGCGAACGGCTTAGTGACGTCCGGATTGCATAAAAAGATTTTAGTTATTGGTGCTGAAGTCATGTCGAAAATTACAGATTATACGGACCGGGCCACCTGCGTGCTGTTCGGTGACGGAGCGGGAGCTATGCTTGTAGAATACGATGAGCATAATCCAAGTTTCTTAGGATGTCACTACGGAACGGACGGAAGCGGAGGGGTGAATTTATATCGTTCTAATTTATCTGATACTCTTTCAGGAAAAGAAATTAACGCGAGCGGAAATTTAGTTCAAAATGGGCGTGAAGTATACCGCTTTGCTGTCCGAACGATTCCAAAAGGAGTAGAAGCATTGTTAAAGGGTACTTTCATTTCTCTTTCTGATGTAAATTGGTTTATTCCGCACAGTGCAAACCTTCGGATGATTGAAGCTATTTGTGCTAAAACAGGTGTTTCAATGGATAAAACGTTAACGAGTGTACAATACTGCGGAAATACATCTTCAGCTTCTATTCCACTTGCCTTGAACGAAGGAATAATGACAGGAAAAGTACGGGATAATGACCTTCTTATTCTCTATGGGTTTGGAGGAGGATTAACGCATTGCGGTTTGTTAATTAAATGGACGTGTAAAGAAAAAAGCTAAAAGGCATCGCCTTTTAGTTTTTTAGGCTTTCATTGAAGCGCTTTTTTATTATCGTTACAAGAAAGTTTTTTCTTTTTATAACAGCAGGTTTACTGTATTTCCAGCGCAAACATATATAATAGAAAAAACCCGCTTTTTTACAGCGGGTTTTTAGCTGGCTTTTGGAATAGTAAAACCTACTCCAAAGACGTCTCGCACATCGTGGACAACCACAAAAGCCTGTTCATCGACTTTATGAATAATGCGCTTTAACTCTAATAGTTCTTGTTTGTTCACAACTACGTACAATACGTCTTTTGCTTCTTTTGTATAGCTTCCATGAGCAGAAAAGACAGTGACGCCTCGCTGCATCTTTTTGTTAACTTGTTCGGCTACTTCAGCTGAACGGTGTGAAATAATGGTGATTGCTTTGCGGGGGTTGAGTCCTTCAATAATATAATCCAGCACCTTTGTTCCGATATAAAGAGAAATAACCGTGTACATCGTCTTTTCTCCACCGATGACAAAATAGGCGCTTGCTACAACTAATAAATCAATTGCTAGCATCGTTTTGCTAATATTCCAGTCTAGATATTGATTAGCTAAGCGGGCGATAACTGCCGAGCCTCCGGAAGTTCCGCCACCTCTAAACACAAGCCCGAGTCCTACACCGGCTAAAATACCAGCAAAAATAGCCCCCAGTAGCGTATCGTCAAGAGGATTTCCCAGTCCTTCAGTTATATGTAGGAATAGAGATGTGAAAATAATACATATAATTGTGTAAGCAATCACACGTTTGTGAAGCAATTTGTATCCGATCAGTACCAGCAAACCGTTTAATATAAAGTTTGTGATACCAGGAGACCAGCCTAGTACATAATAGGTAATCATTGTTACACCGGTTACGCCGCCTTCTGCTAATTCATTTGGAATAGCAAAATAATTAATGGCCAGTGCGAAAATGAGGCTTCCTAGAATAATGAGGATAATTTCTTTTATTTTATTGATCATGAACGTTACCTCCAATCATCAAAAACTCCGAAAACACAGTCATGACAATGTATTATACCAACTCTAGAGGCTGAATTAAAGATGGGATATTATTATTTTTTAAAAAATCAATTTCTGCTATCAACATAAAATCTTTTGACAGTTTTTATGGAGTATGAAAAAATAAATTGTTTGCTTTTATTTTGATTAAAAAGTTTTGCAATGAGAATGTTCGTTCGGTAAAATAGAAGCAAGAGTCAAGGGGGAGAATGAACGTGTATCAAGATGAATTAAAACAGTATGCGAAGTTAGTAATGCCTGAGCATTTAGAGAAAATGAAGAAAATGTACAGTCCCGAGGCGCATAAGCAGTCTTTAGGGTTGAAAAAAGAAAAGATTGAGCATATTGAAAAGGTCATTATGAACAGTTACTCGGAGCATCATCCAGTAACCCTTCACGTCTATGAAGCAGGACATATTCAAAGATATGAACGAGTGACAATCGATAAAGTTTCTCTGCAGTCGAATACGCTGATGGTGACAGGGCCTTGTTATACATATTCGATTCGAGCGGATGCAGTAATTGAAGCAGATGTATGGAAAGATGAAAGCTACTCTAGCTAAGAGTAGCTTTTTTGTTGAATTTGTATCTTTTTTTTAACGCTTGCATACAATACATAAAAGCATATTCTGCGAGTAGTCACTTTTAGCTACTAGGAAATTTTGATTAAAGAAGGGATATTGTATGCAAAATGAAAAAACTCAAGTAAGAGAAATTGAATTAACGCAGTTCATTAAGAAAAGACTCGTTCGTTTTATCTCAAGTTTGGCTATTTCTTCTGCCCTTGCTTCTATATTATATATGCTTCTGTTTTTATTTAAATGATGGGTCACTTTGAGTTGTCCAAAAAGGTGGACAACTTTTTTGATGTATAGGCTCTCATTAAAACAGGACAAGCTAAACATAATTCAGTCAAGAGAAATTAAATCGGTCAAGAAATAGTCAAAAACAGTCATAGCTAATTAGTTGCAAGAAAACCTTTACATATAATGAGAAAAGTAGACAAATTCTTGAATTACCAGCTTATTTCCTTTTGTATAAACTATTATCAAAACAAATGCAAATCTAATTGTTCGTTCAAAAAACTTTATTTTGTAATTAAAAAAATGAATGTTTTTGATTTTTTATGATTGATTTTGAATGTAAACCGTGATAAAGTAAGTACATGAAATAAATGAAAACGCTTTTTTGAAAAAGGAGCTAGAACATGTTAACGCCGGAGAGACATCAACTAATCTTAAAACTTTTAAAAGAGAAAGAACTTGTAAAAGTGCAAGAGTTTATCGAAGTTACAGGCGCTTCGGAATCCACAATTAGAAGAGACTTAAGTCAACTAGAAGAAGAGCAAATGCTCAAACGTGTTCACGGTGGCGCTTCGCTTATTCGCAGTAAACGAATCGAACTGAGCGTTATCGAAAAATCTGCTAAAAATATTCAAGATAAACGAAACATTGCAGAGTATGCGGCTTCCATTATAAATGAAGGTGACTGTATTTTTTTAGATGCAGGAACTACAACGTATGAAATGATTCCTTTTTTGAAGCAAAAAGATGTAGTTGTCGTGACAAATGGTTTAATGCATTTAAACCCGATGCTAGAACAAGGTATCACCCTCTATTTAATTGGAGGATCTGTTAAACATAAAACGGGCGCTTTAATTGGCAATGGAGCTCTTTTAAGTCTTGAGCAGTATCGTTTTGATAAGTGCTTTATGGGAGCGAATGGGATTCATCATCAATATGGATATACAACTCCTGATCCAGAAGAAGCATTGATCAAGCAAACGGCAATGAAGCTTTCTAGAGAATCTTATATTTTATCAGATTCTACTAAGTTTTTTGAAACAAGTTTTGCGAAAATAGCCGATTTACATGAAGCAAAAATTATAACAAATGACGTACCTAGTGATGTACTTATACAGTATGCAAACAAAACAGACATAAAGGTTGTGAAATCATGATTTATACATGTACGTTGAACCCATCCGTTGATTACGTAGTACATGTTTCAGCATTCGAAGAAGGCGGACTTAACCGCACAACGAATGAAGCCAAGTTTCCAGGAGGGAAAGGCATTAACGTCTCTCGCGTTTTAAAGCGATTAGATGTTGATAATAAAGCTCTCGGTTTTGTAGCCGGCTTTACAGGAACCTATATCGAAGACTACTTAAAAGCGGAGAATATTGAAACAGCTTTTACAAGAGTTGATGGAGATACCCGCATTAACGTAAAGTTAAAAACGGAAAAAGAAACAGAAATTAACGGTCAAGGGCCTGCTATTACAGACGAAGCGCTTCAGTCTTTATTGAGTCAAGTAAAGCAAATGACTGAAGGCGATATCTTCGTATTAGCAGGAAGTATACCGAAAACGCTTCCAAGTTCTGTGTATGAAACGTTAACGGAACTAGCAGCAGCGAACGGAGTAAAAGTAGTAGTAGATGCAAGTGGAAAAACCTTGCTAGACGTCGTGTCTCACAAGCCGTTTTTTATCAAACCAAATCATCATGAACTTGCAGAATTGTTTGATGTAGAAGTAAACAGTGCAGAAGATGCGCTAGTATACGGTAAAAAGCTTGTGGAACAAGGAGCGCAAAACGTCGTTGTATCCATGGCAGGCGATGGAGCACTTCTTATTAACGAAAGCGGTGTCTACAGTGCCACAGTCCCTAAAGGAACAGTGAAAAATTCTGTTGGAGCTGGCGATTCACTTGTAGCTGGATTTATTGCTTCTTATGTAAAGCAAGGGGATTTATTAGAAGCCTTTCAAACAGGAGTTGCTTCAGGAAGTGCCACAGCATTCTCACTTGAATTATGTACAGCAGAAGATGTAAAGACGCTTCGTGAACAAGTGTCAATCACAAAGGTAGAGTAGGGGGAACCGAGAATGAGAATTACAGAACTATTAAAAAAAGATACAATCATTCTTGATTTAAAAAGCACGTCAAAAGCTGATGTTATTGATGAGTTAGTTGGAAAATTAGACGAAGCTGGTCGCTTAAGCGACCGAGCTGGCTATAAAGAAGCAATTTTAAATCGTGAATCTCAAAGTACAACGGGAATTGGGGAAGGCATTGCCATTCCGCATGCAAAAACAAGCTCGGTAAAAACACCGGCCATTGCATTTGGACGCTCAACAGAAGGTATTGATTATGAATCATTAGACGGACAGCCTGCACATTTATTCTTCATGATTGCAGCGAGTGAAGGCGCGAATAATGCTCACTTAGAAACATTATCTCGTTTGTCTACGTTATTAATGGACGAATCGTTCCGAAAAACGTTGCTAACAGCATCATCAATTGATGAAGTCATTAAAGCAATTGATGATAAAGAAACTGAAAATGAAGCGCCGGAAGAAGAAGTGGATACAGCTTCAGATCAATTAGTGCTTGCTGTAACGGCTTGTCCAACGGGAATTGCCCACACGTATATGGCAGCGGATAGCCTAAAAGCAAAAGCGAAAGACATGAACGTGACGCTCAAAGTTGAAACAAATGGTTCCAGCGGTGTTAAAAACGCGTTGACGAAGGAAGAAATTGAAAACGCTACCGCTATTATTGTTGCGGCGGACAAGCAAGTAGAAATGGAACGTTTTGCAGGTAAAAAAGTTATTCAAGTTCCAGTAGCTGAAGGAATTCGTAAGCCCGAAGAATTAATTAACCGCGCGTTAAAAGGAGACGCTCCTGTATACAGCGGCGGCGGTGGCAGCAAAGAAGGCGGAGAAAGTAAAGGATCAGAGCGTACAGGGTTTTACAAACACCTAATGAGCGGTGTATCAGCAATGCTTCCGTTTGTTGTAGGGGGCGGGATCTTAATCGCCATTTCATTTATGTTTGGTATTCACTCAGCAGAACCGAAAGATCCAACGTACAATGCGTTTGCAGCGGCGCTAAAAACAATTGGCGGAGATAATGCATTCTTTTTACTAGTACCGGTACTAGCAGGGTTCATTGCAATGAGTATTGCTGATCGTCCTGGTTTAGCTCCTGGTATGGTTGCAGGTCTTTTAGCAGCTTCTGGCGGAGGCGGTTTCTTAGGTGGTTTAATCGCTGGTTTCTTAGCGGGTTATGTAGTAGTGGGATTAAAGAAATTGTTCAGCGTCCTGCCGCAAGCTCTTGATGGAATTAAGCCAGTTCTTCTTTATCCGCTATTTGGGATTTTTATCTCAGGATTGATTATGCTTTATGTTGTAAATGAGCCAGTTAGTGCAATTAACAAAGGGTTAACGCACTGGTTAAGTGGATTTGGCACGGGTAACTTAGTATTATTAGGTATTATCTTAGGCGGTATGATGGCTATTGATATGGGTGGTCCTATTAATAAGGCAGCCTTTACATTTGGTATCGCAATGATTGATGCTGGAAACTATGCTCCACACGCAGCGATTATGGCAGGCGGTATGGTTCCGCCACTAGGTATGGCTATTGCGACAACTTTGTTCAAAAACAAATTTACTCGCCAAGAGCGTGAAACAGGTAAAACGTGTTATGTAATGGGTCTTTCATTTATCACAGAAGGTGCGATTCCATTCGCAGCAGCTGACCCAGGCCGTGTTATTCCCGCATCGGTTATCGGTGCTGCAGTAGCAGGTGCTTTAACAATGATGTTCCACATCGGTTTACCAGCACCACACGGCGGTGTATTCGTTATCGGAATTGTACAAGGAAATCCTCTTTTATATGCACTAGCAATTTTAATTGGTGCCATTGTGACAGCGGTCCTTGTAGGTGTATTAAAAAAACCAAAAGCAGAATAACAAATAAAGACTGATTTTACATGATGTAAAATCAGTCTTTTTGTGTTTTTCTGGTAGACATTTGTTCTTTATGAGAGTACAATTACGGTAGTATTCCTTTAATTTTTAGAAAAGTTAGATAGATAAGCTTTTCTACTTGATAAAATATGGTACAATAATCGAATATTAAAAACAAAGTAAGGAAGTGTCTCAAACATGAAGGTTGCGAAGTTTGGCGGGAGTTCAGTTGCAAGCGCAGAGAAATTTAAACAGGTTGCGCATATTGTAACGTCTGATAAAGAGAGAAAGCTGGTAGTTGTATCAGCTCCGGGCAAGCGATACGGAGAAGATACAAAAATGACAGATTTGTTAATCGCACTTTCTGCCAAAATACAGCTTGGAGAAGATTACGTCGATGAGTTTGGGCAAGTAATCGATCGCTATCGTGAAATCGTCGTTGACTTGTCTATGCCAGAAACGATTATTACTGATATTATTGCGAATTTACAATCACTTATTGATTTACATAAAAACGATCCGTTTCGCTTATTAGATTGTCTCAAAGCAAGTGGAGAAGATAATAACGCAAAGGTAATGGCTGCTTATTTAAACCATTTAGGGTTTGAAGCTCATTATGTAAATCCAAAAGAAGCAGGTATTTTTGTTTCTGATGAACCAGGAAGAGCAAGAGTGCTTCCACTGTCTTATGAAAAACTGCCGCAGCTAAGAGAGCGTTCGGGCATTTTGGTGATTCCAGGATTTTTTGGCTACTCTGAAGAAGGGAACATGGTTACGTTCTCGCGCGGTGGGTCAGATATTACAGGTTCAATTGTAGCAGCAGGAGTAAAAGCTGACTTGTATGAAAACTTTACTGACGTAGATGCTATTTACAGCGTAGATCCAAGACTTGTGGAAAAGCCTCATGAAATGAAAGAAGTCACATACAGAGAAATGCGTGAACTATCCTATGCAGGTTTTTCTGTCTTCCATGATGAAGCGCTAGAGCCGGTTTATAAACTAGGCATTCCTGTATGTGTTAAGAATACAAATAATCCTGAAGCAAAAGGTACATTCATTGTAGCTGAGCGTCCTCACGGCGATACGCCAGTAGTTGGAATCGCTGGTGACAAAGGTTTTTGCAATATTCATGTGAGCAAATACTTATTAAACCGTGAAATTGGTTTTGGCAGAAGATTGCTTGAAATTTTAGAAGATGAAGGTATTTCATACGAACATACTCCTTCAGGAATTGATAATATTTCTGTCATCATGCGCGAGCATCAGCTTACGCCAGATGTGGAAAAACGCGTATTTGCTCGAATTGAAAAAGAACTTGAAGTAGATGAAATCTTTATTGAGCGTGATCTTGCTATGGTTATGGTAGTAGGAGAGGGAATGAATAGCACAGTAGGAATTGCTGCGAAAGCTACAGAAGCTTTTGCTCGTGCTGAAGTGAATCTTGAAATGATTAACCAAGGTTCTTCTGAGGTAAGCATGATGTTTGGTGTGAAAGCAGACGCTTTAGACCGTGCTGTTCAAGCTCTTTATAATACGTATTTTAACAGCATGTACAGTATTTCTTATTCTAATGTAAAATAAACAAGACGAAAAACCCCGCTTTCTTTTTAGAGAGCGGGGTTTTCTAGTGAAGGCGTATATAAATTGAATTTGTGGACATAAAGGGAAAGAAGAGTGAAGTCGAAGGAGGAAATACAGTGAAGAAAAGACCCTTTTTCATATTCTTTTCCCTTATAGGTATGAGCGTACTTTCAGCATGCCACAATGATGATGCGGCACCCGCAAGAGAAGCTCAAAATAAACAAGGCGTGACAAATGGCGGAACGCCGATGAGCTACGATAATCAAAGTGAAAACACATCTTTTAACTTTTCAAAATTTGATTTAGAAGTAGACTACAAGGGACTTAATAATGATTATGAAGCTGACTATGAAAATGAAAATGATGAGATAGAAGCCAAAGTGGATGATAATATTAACGATGAGCACTTGAACGGAGACAAAGCGTTTAATAAATTATCTTCAACATTTAAAAAGTTAAATTTTGATCAGCGCACCCCCGATGAAGATGTAAAAAAGGAAGTAATCGATGCGTTTGGCCTAAAAAAAGATTTTCAGTCGTTTGAATTAGAAGTTCGTTTTTCAAACGGAACGGAAAAAGAATACAACTTTAAACAAAAGTAAGACGTTAAAACAAAGTATTTTAGTTGAAGGAAAATCCGAACGATGAATTGAGGTTCTTCATTAAGAATCCAACTCGTTCGGATTTTTTCTTTGGTAAGGTGAACGTATGTCTCAATCTTATTTTTGATGTCTAAAAAAAGGAAAATAGTGAAAGGATGGTGATAAATAAGCAAAAGGAGGAATCACGGGTGCAAAAGTTGATAATGAACGGATGCGTAGTCTTTGTTCTGTTATTGTTAGGAGCATGCAGCATGGTAAAAGAGCAAAATAACGCTCATGAAAACCACCTGAAAACCGAGGAAGCGAAAGAAACGAGCGAGGTATCGGTAGGACCTGTTAAAGTAGATTTAACGAATACGTCAGGCAAAAAAGTAGGAGAGGCTACGCTGACAGAAGCAAAGAACGGTGTGCAAATTAAATTAACTGCTCAAGGTCTTTCACCCGGGAGACATGGATTTCATATTCATGAAATAGGAAAATGTGAGGTGCCGGATTTCAAAACAGCAGGGGCCCATTTTAATCCTTTTAAACGTGAACACGGCTTTAAAAATACAAAAGGCCCGCATGCGGGTGACTTGCCCAACTTAGAAGTTGCGCCAAATGGAAAAGTAGATACCGAAATTTTTGCTTCTCTTGTGACGTTGCAAGAAGGAAAGCCGAATTCTCTTATAGATATGGAGGGGTCGGCATTAGTGATACATGATAAAGTAGACGATTACACAACAGATCCTTCAGGAAACTCAGGAGATCGAATTGTTTGTGGAGTGATTACGAAATAAGCCAAAAAGCTGTGAGATCATTCACAGCTTTTTTATTGCCGTAACGAGCCGCTTCTAAATTGCGGTGAGCTTCTTTTTTTTGCACAATAGAAGAAAGAGTTAAAGAAGGTGAAAACATGCATAAGCAAGTTGTTGTAATAGGTGGAGGAATAGGTGGGTTAACAGCGGGAGCGCTTTTAGCTAAACATGGCTATGAAGTGACGGTTTTAGAAGCTTCTCGAGAGTGGGGAGGCTGTGCCGGGAAATTCCAGCGCCATCTCTATACATTTCCTGTCGGAGCGACGCTTGGAATGGGATTTGAGCGCGGAGGGATACATGAGCGAATCAGCACATACCTGGGCCTAGAAATTGAAAAGATTTCTCTTGAGAAAATCATGAAAGTTCATCTTCCACATCGTACACTAATTTATTATCAAGACCGGTATCAGCATATTTCGTATCTTCAAAAACAATTTCCTCATAAAGCGAAGAATATTAGGAGCTTCTATGAAAGTATTTTTAGAGTTGCAAAAGAAATTCGCAAGCTCATGCGGCCGCTGCCGGTTCTTCCTCCTCTCACAATCGGTGAGTGGAGTAGGCTGGTAAGTTCGTTAAATCTTGGGTCTGTGAAGTTATTACCTTATTTTCATCAATCGTTTAGTCATTTACTAAAAAAACACAGGTTGCTAGACGAAACGGACTTTATTCATTTTATTGATGGTCAATTAATAGACAGCATGCAGACAACGAGTGAGAACTGTTCAATGCTTATCGGATGTCTAGCGTTGGATATTTATCACGAAGGAGCTTTCTATGTGAACGGTGGCTTATACAAAGTCGCAGAAGCCCTGCAAAAATCTATTAAAGCCAACGGAGGAAAAACGACTCTAGGAAGGAAAGTAGTAAAGATAGAGCGTGATAACGACGAGTGGATCGTGCATGATCATAGAGGTAACCGCTACCGCGCTTCAGACGTTGTATGCAACGCGCCAATTCAAAGCTTAAAGTCTTTACTGCATGATGAAGATTACCAACATATCCATAAGAGGGCCAAAGAAAAAAGCGAGCTTCCGCAGTGGGGAACGTTTTCGATGTATGTTGCGATTGATGAAAGAGATCTTCCGCAGAAGGTAGAGTTGTTTCAGCAAGTGCTTCAATCCGAACAAGGCGAGATGACGGAAGGAAATCATTTATTTATCTCCGTGTCCCATCCTGACGATCGTTTTCGTGCGCCGGAAGGCAAGCGTACAATTACAGCATCTACTCACATTGAGCTTAGCAAGTGGAGTAACAAGGAAACCTATGATGTTCAAAAACAAGTTCTTGAGAAAAAAATGATAGCAGGAATTAAAACTATCATTCCTAACATTGAAGAAGCAGAGCATCAAATTTCAGGAGCTCCTAAAGCATGGGAAAGGTTCACTTCTCGCCCAAACGGCGGAGTGGGAGGCTTTCCGCAAACGTTAGATCATGCCTTGTTCAACAGCATTTCGCATCGATCTGGCTTACAAGGGCTGTGGTTATGCGGAGATACAGTGTTTCCGGGAGCGGGAACTATAGGCGTATCGGTAAGCGGCTATCATGTTTTTCAAAGTATAACGTCTCATCAGCATAGGTTACCTTAACGTTTCGTCCGGACAAACTACTAGTGCTTATACCATCAAAAAACACCGGCCCTATTACCATAGGGCCGGTGTTTTCAGGAGAGAAACAGCTTCCACCACTTCCGTTTTCGCTTCATATCAGCAGCGGCGGTTTGTCTGAAGGTTTGGACAAAATCACTAAACATTTCTTCGCGTTCAGCTACGCTTTGACGATGAAGCTTACGCTCTTTCTCCATTTCTTTCAAATAATAGACTCGTTCTTCATTCATCGAATCAATTAAATCACGAAGCTCTTCTGTCGTATTAGTTGAAGAATTATTTAATTTTTCAACCATAAATTTTACTTGATTCATTGCAACGGTAGAATTGCTTGAGAATCGGTCTAATAAATACTGCATTTCTTTAGAGGATTCATCCGCATTCTCCATGACATCTTTCATGAACAGGCGCATATCCTCTGTTTTTTCTTCCGCAATTGTTGAATAATCTTCAATCAAAGAAGTGACTTCATCAAACGATTTTTCGTTAGAACGGATAATTTTTTTAGACATATTTTCTACATCTCTTGCGCTGCGTTCTGAAGACTCAGAGATATATGCCCCGACCGACTCCACCATTTCTACAGTTTGAGTAGCACTTTTTTCAAGCTCTTTTTTTACTTCTCCGACAATTTCTTCCCGAACTTCATTTCGCATTCCTTCTCGCATTTCTTTTAACAAATCAGCTTTAAACGTATCAAGTACTTCAAACACATCTTCATAGCGGCGAACAGCTTCTACTAGTTCCCCTTGAAGCAGCTCTTTTTCATTCACGACAAGGTCGTTTGGTTTTGGTTCTTCAATAGAAGCAGAAATAGCCTGCTTTTCTTCTTCAGTAGCTAATCGTGCTTCAGGTATAGGAGGGGTCTTCTCTTGCTTATTCTCTGAAATGCTTTCCTGCTTTTCAGCAGCTTTTTTCTTTTCTTGCTTCATTTGTTTATTGGAGTGTTCTTGAAAATCAATGACGTTTTCTTTTTTAGCAGTTTTCAACTTTGCTGGTTCTTCTTCTTTTGAAACCGCTGCCTCTGATTCCATCACTAAATGCTCCTGCTCTTCTTGTTCCTTTATCAGCAGCTGAACATATTCTTTGACTTCATCTAACGTACATTGTTCATCAAACAGCTGTTTAATATCATTAAATAATTCAATTTGTTCCTCTGTATAGACACGGGCCCCATCTACTCGTTCAATTGTTAAATAGCTGCCCAATAATTTTTCCCATTGTTTTAACGTTTTCTTTTCTACCTCTAATTGATCACTTACTTTTTTAATTGTATACGTCTCCATCATTTTTCATTTCCTCCCTTATCTATTTTCATCCAACTATGTAATGGATTATTTGTTGTATGTTGTATTCACCATATCTTCACTTGTTTTCCTGCTAGGTGACAAAGGTTGTCAAAACTAGACGACATTAGCCTTCTATGTAAAGAAAACGCATATTTTGTAAAAAAATGTACAGAAATGCGCAAATGGCAAAAATGGAAAACATAAAAGAAAAGGAGAGTATAGAAAACAGTTGACGGGAAAAAATGAATCCTATAAGATAAGTTTAAATGTTTAAGTTCTTGAACATATAAACATAAGGAGTGAACACTATGTCACAGCATTATGCGCTCATCACCGGTGCGTCCGGAGGAATAGGTAAAGAGTTAGCTTATCAATTCGCAAAGGATGGCCATTCTTTAATTTTAGTTGCCAGAAGTGCTGATAAACTAACAGCGATTAGAGAGAATTTAAAATCTACTTATAATATTGACGTAATAACGGTTGTAAAGGATTTATCAAGAGAAGAAGAGATACAGTCACTGTATGAAGAACTTAAAAATAAAGAAATGCACGTTGATTATTTAGTGAACAATGCAGGTTTTGGACTATACGGTAAATTTATTGAAACAGCTTTAGATGAAGAGTTAAACATGATTGACTTAAATATCCGAGCATTAACTCATTTAACAAAATTATTTTTACCCGATATGGTCAAAAGAAATCACGGGAAAATTTTAAACATTGCGTCCGTTGCTGCATTTATGCCGGGTCCGCTTATGACAGTGTATTACGCAACAAAAGCGTACGTATTATCTTTCACAGAGGCCCTTGAAAATGAATTAAGAGGTACCAATGTAACGGTAAGTGCTCTATGCCCGGGTCCAACTAAAACGGGTTTTAGCGACCGGGCTCAGCTGAGCAATTCCAAGCTTTTTCAAAGCGGTGCAATGGATGTAGAAGCAGTTGCTAAAGCGGGCTATAAAAAATTTATGAAAGGGCAGACGGTTATCGTACCAGGAGTACAGTTTCGTCTCGCCACCTTCATCCCGCGCTTTGTACCAAGAAAGTGGCTTTCATCCGTTGTCCGCAGAACACAAGAAATTAAATAAAGGAGAATATTTATGAGTGAAAAAGCAGTGGAGTTATTTCGTGCCAGCATTCCTATTTTTCAGGCTCTAAGTGATTCAGCAAGACAAGATATTATTTTGCTGCTCGCGGAAAAAGAGCCTTTAACCGTTAATGAAATTGCAAACGAGTCTACTTTATCACGACCGGCAATTTCTCATCATTTAAAAATTTTACGTGATCAAAAGCTTGTGCAAATTGAGCAAAAAGGAACGCAGAGATATTATTCATTGGCTTTAAACGAGGCAGTTGAGCTATTAAAAAGCTTGCTTGCTACAGTTGAAGCTGAATGTTTATAGGGAGATGAAAGAGATGAACCACGAGCAATTCTATATCACAGATGAAACGGTCATTGAACATATTGTCTCTACACAAAAGCAGTATTTCTATGCACAAAAGACAAAGAGCATCAGCAGCCGCATTCAAGCGCTGAATAAGCTCAGAGACGCAGTCAAACAAAACGAGCAGAGAATTATGGATGCTTTAAAACAAGACTTGAATAAATCTGAAGTAGAGGCGTACACGTCGGAAATTGGGATTTTACTAGAGGAAATTCGGTTTACGCTTAAGCATTTAGCAAAATGGATGAAGCCTAAAAAAGTAAAAACCGCTTTAACACACGTGGGCTCTAAAGGGAAAATTGTTCCTGAACCGTATGGAGTCGCGTTAATTATTGCTCCGTGGAACTATCCGTTTCAATTAGCGCTGTCTCCTTTAGTAGGAGCGATTGCCGCTGGAAACACGGCGATTATAAAGCCTTCTGAATTAACGCCTAGCGTATCTCGGGTTATACAAGAATTACTAGCTGAGGCTTTTGATCCCGCATTTGTGACGGTGATTGAAGGCGCTGTAGACACGACGAGCCTGCTTTTAAAACAGCCCCTCGATTATATTTTCTTTACGGGAAGTGTAAATGTAGGGAAAATTATTATGCAAGAAGCAGGGAAGCAGCTTATTCCCGTCACGCTGGAGCTAGGAGGAAAAAGTCCGTGCATTGTACATGAAGATGCAAACCTAGATCTTGCAGCGAAGCGAATTATGTTTGGCAAAGGAATGAATGCAGGCCAAACGTGCGTTGCTCCCGATTATTTGCTCGTGCATAAAAAGGTAAAAGCGCAGCTAGTGGAGAAACTTCGCGAAGCGATTTATCAATTTTACGGTAGTAATCCGCTTGAAAGTGAGCGCTACGGCCGTATTGTCAGTGAGCGCCATTTTATTCGGCTAGTTGAGTTTTTAAAAGACGGAAACGCTATAGTTGGAGGCGGGTATAATAAAAGTACGCTCACAATAGAACCTACGGTGTTAAGTGAAGTAAGCTGGACATCAGACGTTATGCAAGAAGAAATTTTTGGGCCTATTCTTCCTATGATTGAATACGAAACGCTAGACGAAGTTATTCATAAAGTTCAAGAAAAAGCTAAGCCGTTAGCTCTTTACTTGTTTACGGAAAGTGCAAATGTACAAAATGTCATAACGGAGCGTCTTTCATTTGGAGGAGGCTGTATAAATGATACGCTTATGCATATCGCTACGCCATATTTACCCTTTGGCGGAGTTGGAGAAAGCGGTACGGGCCAATATCATGGAAAAGACAGCTTTCAGACATTTTCTCATTTTAAAAGCATGCTGTCTCAAACAACGAAGTTTGATTTGTCATTCCGCTATCCTTCAGAGAAACAAAACTTGAAAATGATTAAAAAATTATTGAAATAAAAAGCCTCCTGATAGGAGGCTTTTTCGTTATTTTGAAAGTGAAAGCTGAGAAAGCGGCCATTTTTCTTGTGTATACGCCATTTCCCAAAATAAATACTCCAGCTCACAGCTTTTGATAAAGTGATCTTTCATACGATTACGTTCTTCTTCAGTCGCTTGCTCGGTGAGTTCATCAAGTTTGTTACAAAACCATTGTGTTGTGCCATTCATTTCTTCATTATTATAAAACTGAATCCATTCATAAAAAGGATGAGAAGGAGATGGATTTACTTGTTCTGTAATGCGCTGGCCAATTTCAACGTACGTCCACGGACATGGAAGAAGCACGGCAATGATTTCCGCTAAGCTGCCTGTATGCGCAACGCTTGTCATATGGTTAATGTAGTGGCTGGCCGTTGGTGAAAGAGCCTCAGTGTGGAGGTCTTCATAGCGTACGCCTGCTACTTCACAAAAATTATTATGAGGGTGTACTTCACTATGTAATACCGTAGAAATGCCGGCATTAAAGGCTTCCATTTCGGTACGCGTACGGCATTTTGTTAAAGCAGCGCCGTAAATGCGGACAAATGCTGTTAAGTATTCGTAGTCTTGAGAAACGTAGTGAATAAGCGCTTCTTTTGGCACGTCTCCTTCAGCAATTCCTTTAATAAAAGGGTGGTTAAAAATGGCTTCGTAAATATAGTTTGCTTCTTGTCTTAATTGAGATGAAAATGACATCAAAATCCTCCTTTAATTATGAGGAAGTCACAAACAAGCACATAAAGGAAATAAAAAACACTCCGTTTATAAACGGAGTGGCAAAGGACAGTACAAAACTGAACATTGCCACTTTCCTACGCTGGTATGAGCCAGATCAGGTTCAAAGGGATCAAGAAAACTTGTCTCAGCCGGTCGGCACCCCTAGTGGACTTCCTATTAGTCTATGTTTAACTTACCATATATTCTGAAAAATAGAAAGCGTTACGGAAAATTGTTCCCTAACGGTTTTTATCTCTTAAAGAGGTAGCTTCTTGAAGCTATTTTTAATCATTTTTGTTTAAAAATGCATATTTTTAGGGAAGAAGAGGTATTAATGAAGGGAAGAGCCGTTTTCGTCTCCGAAACATTCCCATATAAATAGAAGAAAGGAGAGAACAAAATGGCAAAATTTCGTTTGTATGCTGTATTAAATACAGTAGGCTTGGCTATTACACTTCTTGTGAATTATTTAGCAAATGCGATTCCAATAGGAGGCAAAACAACGGCAGAGGCTTCTGCGCAAGTTCCTACGTTGTTTACACCAGCCGGTTATGCCTTTGCTATCTGGGGCGTTATTTATTTGTTATTAACCATTTGGGTTATACGCCAATTTTTTGCAAGAGAAGATCAAAAGGAAATATATGCACGTATCGGCATTTGGTTTTTTCTAAACTGTTTGTTAAATAGTGCGTGGATCTTTATTTTCCAAAACGATTACTATAAGTTATCCCTTTTAGTTATGCTCTTTATTTTAGGCACATTAATGATTGTATATTCCATTATTCAGCATTCTCGGATGACGACATGGTTTATGCGTCTGCCGATTTCGCTTTATCTTGGATGGATTTCTGTTGCGACTATTGTTAATGTATTTGTCGTATTTCAAGCAAATGGAATACAGCACTTACTTGGCCTAAATGAGTTAGCATGGACGATTATTATGCTGCTGGTAGGGGCTGCGCTGGGCATTATGTTTACATTAAAAAACCGAGACGCTGTTTATCCGCTTGTTTTTATTTGGGCTTATATTGCCATTGCGGTGAAACAAAGTGGAAATCAGCCAATTGTCATTACTGTTATCATCTCGATTGTTTTATTAGCAATTGCTATTATTGTGGGACTGATTAAACGCTATAGACGTTTTTAAAAAGAAGCTCTAGCTTTTGTAAGCTAGAGCTTTTTATGATGCTCTTTTGATTGTAAAAAAGCAGCTGTAAAAGCAATTAAGCTAATTAAAATACCAAAAGGAACAACAATTGGTACGAATGATAAAATAAATGTCATAAGCGTAACCTCCATGTTGCATCGGTGCATAATGAAAAATTCAACTTTTTAAATTGAAGTTCCGCTATTATAGTATGCTAGGCTTTATGTTTGGAGCCTATATGTTTAGAAATAAACGAAAAAGGCAACATACGTTACATATAGTTTATATAGGAGGAGTTAAAATGGAAACATATTTAGTGGCTTACACAGATAAAGACGATATGGAATATAAACAAGTGACGTGCGAGAGTTATGAAGATGCAGAGCGTACAGTTCTTCGTTTAGAGAGAGAAGGGCATATGCATATTGAAGAAATATCAAATCAAGAAGCCTACCGTGGAGACGAATCATCGTACAGAGAATAATTTTTGAATAGAAACATCAAACTCAAAATGAAGAGGCAGCTGCTTCTTCATTTTTTCTATTCTATATAGATATCGTTTTATAGAAAAAAGTAAAACGGGAATGATTTTCTTCTGCATTTATGGTACAGTACTAATCAGATGAGTTTTGAGTTTAGAAGAGGAGAGAGTAACATTATATGAGTAAAGGAAATCAGTGGTCTTCACGCCTCGGTTTTATTTTAGCATCTGCTGGGGCAGCAATTGGTCTAGGAGCGATATGGAAATTTCCATACGTAACCGGAACCAGTGGCGGTGGAGCATTTTTTGCGTTGTTTATTTTATTTACAATTTTTATTGGATTGCCGCTTCTGTTGGCAGAATTTATCATTGGAAGACATACGGGAAAAGAAGCGATTAGTGCTTATAAAGCAATTGCTCCAAAGTCCGCTTGGGTATGGATTGGCAGGCTGGGAGTACTCAGCTGTGTCGTTTTGCTTTCCTTTTACAGCGTCGTTGGCGGCTGGGTGATTTTATATACGATTATGAGCGTAACCGGTATGCTAAGCGGAAAAGAGTACGGTCCGTTGTTCAATGCCGTCATTAGCCAACCTTATGTGGTATTAGGTGCACAGGCGCTGTTTTTATTAATTACAGTGTTTGTTATTTCAAAAGGCGTACAAAAAGGCATAGAGCGTGCTAATAAATACATGATGCCGTTGTTATTTATCTGTTTTATTATCATTGTGGTTCGCTCTTTAACATTAGACGGAGCTATGGACGGAGTAAAGTTCTTTTTAAAACCGGATTTTTCAGCCATTACAGGGTCATCTGTTCTCTATGCGCTCGGTCAGTCGTTTTTCTCGCTTTGCGTAGGATTATCCTGCATGGTGACATATAGCTCTTATTTAGGGAAAAAAGTAAGCTTGACGCGTTCAGCGGGCACCATTGCTATTTTGAACTTGTTTGTTTCGCTGCTTGCAGGCTTGGCTATTTTTCCAGCTGTTTTTTCATTCGGATTAAAGCCAACCGAAGGACCTGGACTTTTGTTTGTGGTCTTGCCAACAGTATTTGAGAAAATGCCGTTTGGCACCGTCTTTTTAGCACTGTTTTTAATCTTATTTCTATTTGCTACGCTTACGTCTGCTTTTTCACTGCTGGAAATTATCGTAGCTGCTTTAACCAAAGACGATCAGACAAAACGAACTCGCTATGCTTCTTTAGCAGGGATTCTTGTGTTTGTAGTAGGTATCCCATCAGCGCTTTCGTTTGGTGTACTAAAACATGTCTCACTTTTTGGCAGAAGTATATTTGACGTAGCTGACTTTTTTGTGAGCAATTTAATGCTGCCTCTTGGAAGTTTAGCCATTGCGATTTTTGTGACATTTAAAATGAAAAAAGAAGCCGTGTATGAAGAGTTTATTTCAGGAAGTACAAAAGGCGCTAAATTATTCAACGCATGGTTCTTTCTAGTTAAATACGTATTACCTATTATTATTATAGCTGTTCTGTTAAGCTTACTTGTTGCATATTAAAAAAAGCACTCATCTGAGTGCTTTTTTTTGTTTATTTTGCAAAAACGTGATTTCCGATTGTAATCGTAACCTGTTTTTGACGAAGCCATTGATCGCTTGTTTTATCTGGGTTAAAGAAGAATAACGAGCCTTTTCCTTGACCTCTAAACGCTAGTGCTTCATTTACAGCTTTTTTTGCTTCAGCATCCGCTGCTTTATTAATTTCACCGTTTTGTACAGGTGTAAACTGTGTACCTTGATAAATGACATCATGAATAGAGTTTGGGAAAGAATCGCTATCCACGCGGTTTAAAACGACTGTTGCTACAGCCACTTTGCCAGCGTAAGGTTCACCTTTTGCTTCAGCTTGTACAAGGCGAGCTAACAATTCTTTATCGCTTTCGCTAATAGAGTTAGGGATTGTTAATGTTTCATTTGCATTAATAGAGTCGGTAGATTTGTGATTCGCTTCTTTTAACTGTTTAACCGTAACGCCGTATTCAGCGCCAATCTTGTAAAGAGTCTCTCCGGCTTTTACGCGATGGGTTGTTTCAGCGGCATTTGCCCCGTGACTCATGCCGAACATAGGAACGGCTAGTGCTCCAATAATTGCTAGTTTCTTAAACATAAAGTAAGTACCTCCTGAAATCCTTTTGAACGCCCCTTTTATCACGGATCGGTGCGTGCTGTGCACCGAACTTTATATGTACGTTTCAAAGATTAACAGGTGTCAATACATCTTGTCACTGCTTAAAACATACCAATCTAGGAAGATATTATAATAGTTAACAGATAATTTGAAAAATACGTTGACTGATAATAAAGGAGTGAATTATAATGAACGAGTAAATAGTTAACCGTTTAACTGGAGAGATTTTATGGGAGAAAAGATAACGATTCGTGATGTAGCAAAGCATGCAGGGGTGTCTGCAGCTTCAGTATCTTACGTCTTAAACGGAATTAACAAAGTATCCGATGAAACAAAAGAGCGAATTTTAACAGCGGTAAAAGAATTAAACTACGAACCAAATTTAACCGCCGTTAGTCTTTCGAAACAAAAGTCAAATATGATTGGCGTGATGTTCCCGCTTACAGATGATTCACTTTCTACTATATTTAAAGATAACCATTATTACAGTGAAATGATTAGTGGAATTGAATATGTAATCCGTAAGCATGGTTACGATCTAGTCATATCTGGAGTGAGTAGCCCAGCTGATTGCTTAAAATGGATTCGAACGAGAAATATTGATGGTCTTCTGTTTTTAGGAGCCTTCCCGCATCGATTATATGAAAAAATGAAAGCGTTATCGAATCCGATTGTGTTAGTAGATACATATGAAAAGTGCGAACGTGATTATCATCATATTTCGGTAGACGATGAGTATGGAGGATATCTCGCTACAACACATTTAGTGAGTTTGGGGCATAAAGAAATTGCCTTTGTTGCTCATCACCTCGTCAATAGTCCAGTGGATAAAAAGAGGTATATAGGCTACGAGAAAGCATTAAAAGAAGCGGGCATTACACCATCAAAGACGTTTGTTTTTGAAGTGAACGAAAGCTCATTTGATAACGGTTACAATTTAGGAAACAAGCTGCTGCAAGATCATAAGGATATTCGGGCGGTTTTTGCATCCTCTGATACGCTGGCGCTTGGAATTATGAAAGCACTGCAAGAAAAGGGGAAAAGAATTCCGCAGGACTATTCAATCGTAGGGTTTGACGACATCACGTTTAGCAGCTATGCATCTCCAAGTCTAACAACCATTCGTCAAGATGTATTTAACAAAGGAGTCGTCGCCGCGACGTCTGTTATTCAAGCAATCGAACACCGTTTCAGCACGCTGCAGCATGTAAAATTATCGGTTGAACTTGTTATTCGAGATTCGACTGCTAAGCGCGAGTGAACCACAGTAAGTTAACCGGTTAACCAAAGTTTAGCATTGATAAAAAAAGGGGATATAAGTTAGCATTCACAAAAAAAGGGGATATGAAAATGATTAATGTTACAGTATGGAACGAAAATCGTCATGAACAGAAAAATCCGGTTGTAAGAGAAATTTACTCTGAAGGCATTCACGGTGCCATCGCTTCTTTCTTAGAAGAAGGAGGATTTCGTACGCACACAGCAACATTAGACGAAGTAGAACACGGGTTGACTGAAGAAGTATTAAATCAAACGGATGTTTTAGTATGGTGGGGTCACTTAGCGCATGACGAAGTAAAAGATGACATCGTTGAGAAAGTAAAGCAGCGCGTGCTAGACGGTATGGGGCTTATTGTCTTACACTCAGGTCACTTTTCCAAGATCTTTAAAACGTTAATGGGCACAAGCTGCGACTTAAAATGGCGTGAAGCAGATGAAAAAGAGCGCTTGTGGGTAGTAGAACCGAGCCATCCGATTGTGGAAGGTATTGGTGAATTTATCGAGCTTGAGCGTGAAGAAATGTACGGAGAGCACTTTGATATTCCAGCACCTGATGAACTGATTTTCACGAGCTGGTTTGAAGGCGGAGAAATTTTCAGAAGCGGCTGCACGTACAAACGCGGAAACGGAAAAGTATTTTATTTCAGACCTGGACATGAAACATATCCAACATACCATAACAAAGACATTCAGCGTGTCATTATGAATGCTATTAAATGGGCGAAACCGGCAGAGAGAAAACGTCCTGTTTACGGCAATGCGCAACCGCTTGAATCAATCGCAGTTAAAAACTAATGAATAATGCTTAAGCAAAGGGGATAGGAAAGATGGCAAAAGTAAAAATTGGCGTTATTGGGTGCGGAAGCATTGCGCAACACCGTCACTTACCAGAATATAAGATGAATGAACAAGTAGAATTAGTAGCCGTTTGCGATATAAACACAGAACGTGCAAACAGCGTAGCACAGCAGTACGGTGTAAAAGCGTACGCAAACTATGAAGAACTTTTAGCAAGCGGTACAGTGGAAGCAGTGAGCGTATGTACGCCCAATTATCTTCATGCGCCTATTTCGGTTGCAGCGTTAAACAGCGGAGTTCATGTTCTGTGTGAAAAGCCGATGGCAACATCAGAAGAAGAAGCAAAAGCGATGATTGAAGCAGCAAAAACAAACGGTAAAAAACTAATGATCGGACATAATCAGCGCTTTGTAGCTTCTCATCAAAAAGCTCGTGAACTTATTGAAAAAGGGGAAATCGGTAAAATTTATAGTTTCCGTACGGCTTTTGGCCACGGTGGTCCTGAAGGCTGGAGCGTGGACGGAAAAGAAAGCTGGTTCTTCAAAAAAGACGAAGCGTTTATTGGTGCTATGGGGGATTTAGGCGTTCATAAAACCGATATGCTCCGCTACATATTAAATGAAGAAATTGTAGAAGTCGGTGCATTCGTTGAAAGCAATGCAAAAGACTTTGCAAATGTAGACGACAATGCTGTGTGCGTATTAAAAACGGAAAGCGGGATTATCGGGACGCTTGCGGCAAGCTGGGCTTACAATGGAAAAGAAGATAACTCCACGATTGTTTACGGCGAGAAAGGGATTCTTCGTTTAGAGGACGATCCGACGTATTCATTAGTTGCACAATATGCAACGGGTGAAGTGGTGAACTATGAATTAGGAAAAATCCAGTCGAACGATGAAGGCGGACAAAGTAATTCTCACGTCATTGAACAATTTGTAGATGCAGTTGCAGAAGATAAAGAATCTCCGGTTCCTGGTGAAGAAGGATTAAAATCACTTGCTGTTATTTTAGCAGCTTTAAAATCAAGTCAAACGAAACAAATTACGCGCGTGTAAGAGGTGAAAAACGTGAGAATTGGCATAATCGGAGCAGGAGGGATTGCTGTAAGCAGGCATATCCCGGCATTCAAACAACTGGGTGATGAATGTGTGATTTGGGGGCTTAGCGATATTAATAGTGAAAGAGCCACAGAGGTAGCCAATGAACATAATATCCCTCACGTATTTGTTGATTACAAAGATATGTTTAAAGAAGTGGATGCTGTATGTATTTGTACACCTAATAAATTTCACGCCGAGTTTGCAGTAGAAGCGCTAAAAGCAGGCGTTCACGTTCTATGTGAAAAGCCGATGGCGATGTCTAAAGAGCAAGGTGAAGAAATGCTTGCTGCTGCTAGAGAATCAGGTAAGCAGTTAGCGATTGCGTATCACTACCGATTCATGAAAGAAGCGCAGGCTGCGAAAAAAATGATGACAGAGGTAGGGCGTCCATTAGTTGCACGTGTCAGAGCAATGCGTCGCCGTAAGGTTCCCGGTTGGGGCGTATTTACGAACAAAGATCTTCAAGGAGGAGGCAGCTTAATTGATTACGGTTGCCATTTGCTTGATTTAACGCTTTGGCTAATGGGAAACCCAAAGCATACTGAAGTACTGGGAAGTACATATAATGACCTGAGTAAAACGCCTAACCAATTAAATCAATGGGGAGCATTTGATCATGAAACATTCGGTGTGGATGATCATGTAACGGCCTATATTAAATTTGAAAATGGAGCGTCGCTTCTTTTAGAAACTTCTTGGGCTGCTAATATCGAAGATGATGAAGAGCACGTAAGCATATCAGGGGTAGAGGGCGGTTTAAGCGTGTTTCCGTTTGAACTATACACGTCCAAAAACGGTATGCTCATGAACAGTACGTCACCTTGGATAGATGGAGAAGATGATTACAGCTTAAGTCAGGCTAAAAATTTCGTTGAAGCGTGTAAAGGAAATGCTGAATTAGTAGTAAAGCCACAAGAAGCGCTTCAAGTCTCAGCTATTATTGATGAAATATATCGCACAGGGGGAAATTAAAATGAAACTTGGAGTATTCACGGTCTTATTTGCGGATCTTTCTTTTGAAGAGATGTTAGATAAAGTAAAATCAGCAGGTCTTCATGCTGTTGAAATCGGAACGGGAGGCTATCCGGGAAACAGCCATTGTCCGCTAGATGAGCTGCTTGAAGATGAGGGAAAAAGAGAAGCATATATGAAGCAGATAAAAGACCGCGGACTTACAATCAGCGCATTTAGCTGCCACGGCAATCCTATTTCACCTGAGGCAAGTTTTGCAAAAGAATCTGACGAAACGCTTCGCAAGACCATCCAACTAGCATCATTAGTAGATGTTCCAGTGGTTAACTGCTTTTCTGGAACAGCAGGAGATCACGAAGAAGCGAAGTACCCAAACTGGCCTGTTACTCCTTGGCCTAACGAGTATGGAGACGTATTGAATTGGCAGTGGGAAAATAAGCTTGTTCCTTATTGGAAAGAAATTGGAGAACTAGCGGAGGAGCATAACGTAAAAATTGGTTTAGAACTTCACGGTGGATTTTTAGTTCATACTCCGTATACGCTCCTAAAGCTTCGCGAAAAAACAAGTCCAGCGATTGGCGCTAACCTTGATCCAAGTCATTTATGGTGGCAAGGAATTGATCCGGTAGGAGCTATTAAAATTTTAGCAAAAGAAAATGCGATTCATCATTTCCATGCAAAGGATACGTACTTGGACCAGGATAATATTAACATGTATGGACTGACGGATATGCAGCCATACGGAGAAGTCCAAACGCGTGCATGGACGTTTAGATCCGTAGGATGCGGACATGATGTAAAAGAGTGGTCTGATATGATGAGTGCCCTTCGCACATACGGATACGATTATGTAGTCAGCATTGAGCATGAAGATCCAATCATGTCGATTGAAGAAGGATTTAAACGCGCGGTTACAAACTTACAAAGTGTATTAATTGAAGAAACT
Source organism: Priestia sp. USM5 (assembly GCF_058323215.1). Taxonomy (NCBI): domain Bacteria; kingdom Bacillati; phylum Bacillota; class Bacilli; order Caryophanales; family Bacillaceae; genus Priestia; species Priestia sp. USM5. Next base: position 2,542,891 of record NZ_JBSGKN010000001.1, on the reverse strand, counting down.
CCGTCACAAATGTGGTGGGCGTAAGCAAAAAGAAGCATCTCTTAAAAAGAGGTGCTTCTTTTATTTTCGTTGATAAATTATTTGCCTTTTGTTCACCTGAATTTCGATACAAACGGGTGATTGGTAACCCAAAAGCGCCAAGGGTAATCCTTCGCTTCACCAGAATTATCAATGCCAACGCGAGGTCCGGCGGAAATCGCTGAAGGAGTGAAGCCACGAGCAATATAAAGAGGAGGGGTGGTTAAATCATGACCGTACAAATCCATTGAAACCCCTAGTGCTTTTGTTAGTTTCCCAGGACCGTTTGTCCAATTTATTTCATTTTCCATACCTCGACGTCTAGTTTTCATCAAATCTTTTCCGCTAAATGGCTCAATAGCTCGAATGAGGACGCCTTCTGGACAATCGATGTCGCTGCTTACAACATTGAGTAAACAATGTGTATGCATTGTATGCGTATAGGCATGACCAGGAGGACCGAACATTACCTCTGTTCTTTTTGTGCGCCGGTTATTAAAGCTATGAGCTGCTCGGTCGAAAGGCCCTTTATAAGCCTCTGTTTCCACAATAAAACCAGATGCAGCTTCTTCTGCCGTTTCGTGAACAAGAAGACATCCTAACAGCGACTGAGCTAGTTCAAGCGTAGGCTGTTGATAAAACGAAAGAGGAAGTGGTTCAATCGCTAAAAGAGAACGCGTCATTTGCTGTAGTCCATCCTTTCAAAGCAAAGTCATTCACGCTGTTATTGCGCATCTTTTATTATGATGTTTTCTTTGTTATTTTGCAAAGGGAGGGATTGATTCATACAGTAATCTTTCTTACCCACGTTCAAGTATTTATCATGATTCAACTTACTCTATGAAATTATTTTAAAGAAGGGTTTCGTTTTGCACGTGTAGGGGGAATATTTTACTACAATACTTCGCTTTTGCTGCTGGTATGATATACACAGTTCATCCATATTTTACATGCTTTTAGTTTTAAAAAATAGTGATCCGTCTTTTCTTTATTTTCGTTCTACACATGAAAGCAAAATAAAAAGATTGAATTGTAGAAAGTTCTTTATAAATGGAAATAAAGAAAAAATATCCTTCAAAGATTATTTAAGGGATTTTAGAACATATTAAAAATAAAATTTATACACTGTGAGGAATAGCTATGAACATCCACTTTGATACATTAACGAATTTATCAATTAAACATATTTTTGGGCCTGCATCTCAAACAATCACCCATCTCACATATCATTCAAAACAAGTTCACGACGGATCCGTATTTTTTAGTATAAAAGGTGAAAATGAAGATGGACATCAATATATTAAAGAAGCTATAGCTAGAGGAGCCGTAGCAGTCTTTGGGACAAGCATCGAGGAGCTTCGTCTTTTGAGCACTCAGTATTCTCACTGTACGTTTTTAGCTGTTGACGACGTTCGCAAAGTAATGGCGTCTTTTTCTAAAATGTATTTTGATTATACGGATGAAAAAATTGAGACAATTGGCGTTACAGGTACAAATGGCAAAACAACCGTAGCAGCTTACGTAAGGTCGCTTTTAACTCTTTTAAAATTGCCAACAGGATCGATTGGAACGACCGGCATTTGGTCATCAAAGCAGAAGTTAGTTTATAAAAAAAGTACGCCTACAACACCTGAGTCGGTAGACTTGCATAAAATTTTTTATGATTTGTATACAAGAGGTGATGAAGCGGCAGTGATGGAAGTATCTTCGATTGCGATTGATCAGCAACGAGTAGAAAATATTTATTTTGATGTAGCCATTCATACAAACTTATCGGAAGAACATTTAGAGTATCATAAAACGTTTGAGCACTATAAAAAATGCAAGATGAAATTATTTCAACAGGCCAAACATGCCGTTATTAATATAGATGATCAGGACATGGGCAAAGACTTAAGCAGGGTATTTGAAGGACCTAAAGTCACGTATAGTTTATTAAATAACAAAGAGGCAACTCTGCAAGCAACAAACATCACCGTCAAAGAAGGAGGCTCTTTCTTTGATTTACTTTATAAAGGACAGTCATACAAAGTAGCAGTGCCTGTATATGGTGATTACAACATTGCTAACGTGCTAGCGGCCATTGGTACAGCTCTTCACTTTGAATACCACATTGAAGATATTATTAGCGTGCTTCCTCAATTGGAAAGTCCAGAAGGGCGATTTCAGGTGATAGAAGGTCCTAATAACCAAAAAGTGATTTTAGACTATGCCCATACGCCTGTTGCCCTTACGCGTTTAGTAGAAGAAGTAAAAAAGATGGAGTATAACCAGCTGATTGTCATGATTGCAGGGATCGGCATTCGAGATTTTAATAAAATGCCTAAAATGGCGCGTGCCATTGAAGGAAAAGCTGATGAAATTATCGTAACGGTTGATCACCCAGGTTATCATGATCCTAACGTAATTGTAGATCAAGTGATGACAGGTTTTTCGAATCCGAGCGCAAGCAATATTCACCGCGCCCCTACTCGAACAGAAGGAGTATTAAAGTCGCTTTCTTTAGGAAAGCCGAATGATATTATTTTACTTACAAGCGGCTGTATTAACGGCGCTCAGCTTGTAAAAGGAAACGAAATTCCGCATTCAGATGAAGAAATTATTGCCTCTTATTATGCATCGTTAAGCAATATTTCCTGATATTCTTCTTCATTTATTGAACGAACGTGGAGAAATTGAAACATCATACGAAAGAAGGTCTCTTACTGTTTTTAGAGACCTTCTTTTTGCATCAAAACTATAGGCTGTTTTCGCGCTGTGTTTTTGGTTCTTCAATTTTTACATCATGTTCTTTAGCCAGCCTTTTAATAGCTGCATTGTAATCGCGTATACCTTTTCGTGCTTCATCAAGCATAGCGTTTGCCTCAGCAATAAGGTTGCGGTCCTGCTTTTCCAAAGCACTGACAATTTTAATAAAAGCATTATACTGGGTATTGGCAGCCTTTATATAGCCTTCATGAACCTTTCGAAGATCGTCGGTTTCTACATCGATGTTTTCCAGTTCGTCAACAAATTTACGATAGGTAGGAATGACTTCACTCGTCATCGTATCGTACATAACAGCGTCACTTGTGTAGTTAGCGCCTGTAACGGAATCGTATGCGTCAATCGCCTCTTTTTCAAGCTGAGCGGCTTTCTTTAAATCTTGATTGTTATAATCGATTAAATCATCTTGAACAGGATCACTAAAGCAGGCGGATAATAAAAACAAAAGAGGGACAAGACAAAATAAAACTTTCTTCAACGAATTTCACCTCCGTTTAACAATGTATGAAACATCTGCTTGGCAAAGTCTGTTTTAATAACTGGAGAAAAAGAAGGGAGTGTATAAAAGGATTTTTAAAGGTCGACAGTGAATGTATTCATAAGTTGGTTTGTAGTTGACCACCCTTTAGTAGCAGGAAGGAAGAGAAGATGATTAAAATAAAAAGAGACCACTTAACGAACAATGAAGTTATTGAGCTAGTAAGTTCTCACCTTCAAGGAATGAACTTACATTCCCCCCCTGAAAGTATTCATGCTCTAGATATTGAAAGTTTAAAACAACGTCATATTACGTTTTGGAGCGTGTGGGAAGGAAGTCAGCTAGCAGGGTGCGGAGCTGTAAAAGAGTTAGATGAGCACCACGGAGAAATTAAATCGATGCGAACAGCTACCGCTCATTTGCGGAAAGGAATTGCTAGAGAGCTGCTGCAGTACATAATAAATGAAGCGCAAAAACGAGGGTACCGACGCTTAAGCTTAGAAACAGGATCCGCACCTGCTTTTGAACAGGCTAGAAAGCTATACGCCAGTTTTGGATTTTACGAGTGCGAACCGTTTTCTACCTACAAAGAAGATCCATACAGTGTGTTTATGACAAAGAAATTGAATGAGTAAAAGACAGGAAAGAAGGCGCAGATGATTTGTTTATTTGTATGCAAACTGTGCGGGCAAGCAGCTGTCATTTATCCTGTTAGCAAGTAAGCTTTTTAGGCAAAGCCTTTTTAGGAGGCTTTGTTTTGGTCATGATTCATATAAAAAGGTATAAACTAGGTTTTCTCACTAGACAAAAAGGTTTTTCCTATGTAGTATAGGTGTCAGATAATACAAAACGAATGTTCAGTATAAATAATAAATGTACGGGGCGGTGGAAATAGCTTGAATAAAAAAAAGCTTCAAAGTGAACAAACCAAAAGAAAAGTGGCAGATGCCGCTAAAGCATTGTTTTCTCAAAAAGGCTATAAAGCTACATCTATTGAGGAAATTGTAGAAGCTACGGGAAGCAGTAAAGGGAATATTTATTATCACTTTAAAAGTAAAGAAGGGCTTTTTCTTTATTTAATAGACGAATGGGATCTTGAGTGGGAACGAAACTGGAAAGAAAGAGAGTCTCTTTACAAAACAACAAGAGATAAGCTTTTTGGAATAGCGGAGCAAATCATTTTAGATGATTTGAATCATCCTCTTACGAAAGCTGCGGATGAGTTTTTTAACAACGAGGAGAAGGGCAGCGACATCGAAGAGCGAATTGATGAGATGGTGAAACGACACGTGGAGTTTAACCGGGAACTTTTGCAACAGGGCATCGATGAAGGCGAGTTTTCTCATAAAAATGCAGAGCAACTTGCAGTAATTTTAGAAGGGTTGTTTGTTGGAATGAGCCGCATGTCTCGAAAAACGAGTACGGAAAATGCCCTGCAGCTTTACCATTCAGCAATCGATGTATTTTTAAACGGAATTATAGCAAGGTCTTCTTAAATAAGCGGGGATGCTTATTGCGGCAATGAGTAATCCCTCATTATTTTGTATTTTTATAGACCGAACGTTCAGTATTTTTGTAATCAGGAGGTTTATATGTCATTATTGTTAAGAAATCGGGCGGCGATTTTGCTGCTCATGCTAAATATTTTTATTATCTTTACGGGAATCGGTCTCGTTATTCCAATTATGCCAACCTATATGACGGAGCTTCATATCAACGGCAGCGTGATGGGGCTTTTAGTAGCGGTGTTTTCACTAACTCAATTTCTGTTTTCGCCTTTAGCGGGGCGATTATCCGATTCGTTAGGGAGAAAGAAAATTATTGTAGCGGGAATGATTGTTTTTGCCCTGTCTGAATGGTTCTTTGGTTCAGTGAGTACACCTCTTTTATTATTTGTATCCAGAATGCTAGGTGGGGTCGGAGCCGCGCTTATTATGCCTGCTGTTATGGCCTATACAGCGGACGTGACGTCTGCTAAAGAACGCGCTAAAGGAATGGGCTATGTGACGGCAGCGATTACAACAGGATTTATTATCGGGCCCGGTATTGGAGGCTTTTTAGCTGAATACGGCATGCGCGTGCCATTTTACATGGCCGCAGTAGCAGGAGGCTTGGCTGCAGTGATTACGCTTTTTGTTTTGCCGGAGTCTCGTCCTGTACAAGGTCATGCTGTTTCAAACAATGAGAATCCAAAAGAAGATCGGCTGCTACTGCAGCTTATGAATTCCTACAAAGAACCTTATTTTTTAAGTTTAATTATCGTTTTTGTGACATCGTTTGGATTATCCAATTATGAAACGATCTTTTCACTATTTGTTGATCATAAATTTAGCTTTACGCCAAAAGATATTGCGTTTGTTATTACGTTTGGCTCTATTGCAGGGGCTGTTGTGCAGGTTACGATTTTTGGCTGGATTTTAAATAAATTCGGTGAAAAAAGAGTGATTTCGTTTTGCTTGATGATGACGGGACTTTTTATTTTACTTACGCTATTTGTGCACACGTACTGGCTTATTATTGTTGTAACATTTATCGTCTTTTTAGCAACAGATATTTTACGTCCGGCAATCAGCACGCAAATGTCGATGATGGCACAAGACGACCAAGGGTATGTAGCCGGACTAAATTCTGCTTATACAAGTCTTGGGAATATTATTGGACCCGTTGTAGCAGGCTTTCTTTTTGATATAAACATTAATTACCCGTACGTATCAGCTGCACTTGTACTGCTGCTTTGTTTTCTTTTATCTTTAAGAGCAGGAAAGGAGCGAAAAACAGCTGTGAGAAATCAAGCGATTCAAGAGAAATGATAGAATTTTTAGGGGATAGAAGACCTCCAGTAGTTTACTGGAGGTCTTTTAATGATGCTTTTAGTAAAGCTGTAAGATTTACAACACCACTCAGCCTATAGCGAAGCTTTATTTTATGGGCAAAACAGTGAAATGGTTGCAAATAAAAAAGGTTAATAGTAAACTTTAAACGTAACAAGAATAGTATGGGAGCTTGCGCGGGGCAGGCTGAGAGTACAGGGGCGCCTGTTGACCATTTGAACCTGTTGGATAATGCCAGCGCAGGAAATGTGAGTACATACCAAAGCACTTTGCGCATGCAAGGTGCTTTTTTGTCTTTTTTTTGCAGTGTTAAAACTAAATGAAAAGAGTGAGAGAACATGGATATTAGTAAAATTTCAGCTCAATTAGAAAAAGTAAGAGATACAAGTCCGCTTGTTCATAATATTACGAATGTTGTGGTAACCAATTTTACAGCAAATGGACTGCTTGCCCTAGGAGCGTCACCTGTTATGGCTTATGCGAAGGAAGAAGTGGCTGATATGGCTCGAATCGCCGGAGCGCTTGTCTTAAATATGGGTACACTGACGGCTCAAGAAGTAGAAGCGATGAGAATAGCAGGAAAATCAGCAAATGAAAACGGCGTGCCGGTTATTTTCGATCCTGTAGGAGCCGGAGCAACACCGTTTCGTACAGAAGTGGCATGTCAGCTTGTAGAAGAATTAAATATTGCCGTTATTCGCGGTAACGCTGCTGAAGTTGCGAATGTAGTAGGCGAGTCATGGCTCATTAAAGGCGTTGATTCATTAGAAGGGCAAGGAGACGTCATTGAACTTGCTGAGAAAGCAGCGAACAAATTAGATACAGTGATTGTTATTACGGGGAAACAAGATGTGATCACCGATGGAAACACAACGTATACAGTAGACAACGGTCACCCGTTATTTACGAAGGTGACGGGTACTGGATGTCTGCTGACATCAATTATAGGAGCTTTCGCGGCTGTAGAAAAAGAATATGTCGAGGCAAGCGTTGCTGCTTTAAGTTTTTACGGAGTGGCAGGTGAAATCGCCGCAGCGAAAAAAGGTGAAGAAGGGCCGGGGAGCTTTCAAATTGAGCTGTTAAATCAGCTTCATCTTTTATCTGGACAGGATATTGAATCATATGCAAGAGTACATCAACGTTAAAAGGAGCGGGAAAATGACAAACGAAGAAATTAAAAAGCTGCTGAAAGTTTATTTTATAATGGGCAGCAATAACTGTACAAAAAATCCGAAAGAAGTATTAAAAGAAGCAATTGAAGGCGGCGTTACCGTGTTTCAATTTCGTGAAAAAGGCGAAGGTGCACTAAAAGGAGAAGCGAAATATCAGCTGGCGAAAGAACTTCAGCAAATTTGTCAGCAGCACAGCGTTCCTTTTGTTGTGAATGATGATCTTGACTTAGCGATCCGTTTACAAGCAGATGGCGTTCATATTGGACAAGAAGATGAAAAAGCTCATATTGTTCGAGAAAAAATAGGAAAAGGAATTGTGGGCGTCTCTGTTCATAATGTACAAGAGCTGCAGCAAGCCATAAAAGACGGGGCGGATTATGTAGGAATGGGACCTGTTTTTCCTACTTCTACAAAAAAAGACGCAAAAGCAGTGCAAGGTACAAAATTAATTGAAGAAGTGCGAAACCAGAATATTGACTTTCCAATTGTAGGAATCGGTGGCATCACGCCTGAAAATGCCAAACAAGTAGTAGAAGCAGGTGCAGATGGTGTTTCTATTATTACCGCGATTAGCTTAGCAGCGTCTCCAAAAGAAAAAGCAGCTCAATTGAAAGAAGCGGTAGGAAAATAAAAAAAGCGCACAGTGTGCGCTTTTTTATTATAGCTGAACGGTTTGAGGAGTTTCTTCGCCTTCATTCATAAAGCGAATTTCGTTTGGTGTAATTTCCAGAACAACATACTCAGGGTCATTTGGACCGTCAAACCATTCTTTCATGTGATCGTTCCATATACGTCCTTTTAATTGATCACCGGTACGAAGAACAGCTGTCCCGGATAATTCTAAGTATTGATCGCCATATCCTTCGCCGCTGTAGCCCAATAGTACGTGCACGTTCGGATTGGCTTCGATTTCTTCTGCCTTATGTGTATTGATATTTGTTGGTGTGTAAAGAGCGATACCATCTTCATCGCTGAAAAATGTCATATAGCGAGAGTGGGGTTTGTTGTTTACAACTGTGGCTAATGTTCCTACACGATTTCCTTCTAATACTTCATTTACTTTTTTAGCAATTTTTTGTTCATTCATTTTATCCATCTCCTTTATTACTTTTTATGTTCCTCAATCGAAGATAAATAAAACATACATGTCTAAAAAAAATATAAGTTAACAATAAAATAATTATGTAAACTAATAAATAAAAAAATAAAAAAAGCTAGCTACAGCTAACTAAAAAATAAGCCCGCACTGCCGTAACCCTAAGTGTCTTAAATACCCAGATCTACTAGGTGGGTGCCCTCATAGCCGGGTTTAGCGTCCCAAGAAGGGCGTGCTATCTGCAGCTAAATTTTGAGCTCCCTTTTAACACTCAAAGGTTTAAGACAACATGAGTATACGCACAGCGCAGGTATGTATAACAAATGTAAATAAAATGCCGATATATAAATGTTTTCTAATTAATCAACTTTCATCGTACAAGAAATGATTATAACGGAATAATGAATGGAACGCAAGACTTTTATTTAAAGTTTTTCTTCTCTAACATCTTGGCGGTTATGCCGTAACAAAATAAAAAAAGGGCCCGCAACTGGAATGAAACATAAGAGAAGGTAAGGCCGGGATGCTATCTTTTCTTTTGACATAACGGAATAAGAAAGCCACGTTAAAACAAAAAAATCAGCGGTCATCACGCTAACAAGCTGTGACTGCATAAAAGCATCTTCATAAGCTCTTATTGAACCTATGGATAGTCCGTATACGTAACCAGCAATCGTGAGTGCTAAGCATAGTCCAATCCATAGACGAGAAGAAATGATGGCAATGAAACGTGAAGGAATACGCGAACGTGTTCGAACTTTTTGTCCTTTCCAATGATAATAGAACAAAAGAGAAAAAGCTCCAAGCGCAAATGATAGGAGAGAAAATGGCCATCCAGGCAGTTTGTACGTATCTTTTTTACAAATCATTACCATGAACAATACTGGGAAAAGTCCTAAAAAAGAGAATGCCATAACTACGAGCGGATCTACCTGTTGAAAATTTCCTGTGACAAGGTTTTTAAACAGCATATCATCAGCGGCGCTTGCTCCCGGAGCTAGCAGAAAGGCGTATAGTACAAGCATAGTCCATACAATGATGTACATATTCTCAACTCCTTTTAATTGTTTTAGTATACAAAAACCATTTCAGTATATTTCCCCGTTTTGTGATGAAGGGAAACGCTTGAAACTCTTCTTTAATTAGGTGTAATATTACACTAAAGACATGTGCGTGTATAGAAAGAAAGGGCTGTAAAAATGGATAAACAAGAAGTGATTAAATCCGTATCGGATAAAATACGATTAATTCGTTTAGAAAGAAACTATTCACAAGACAGAATGGCTGAAGTTATTGGTATTTCAAAAAAAACATTGGTTCAAATTGAAAAAGGGCGCACGGAAGCAGGGTGGACGACCACTGTTGCAGTATGCGGTTTGTTTCGTGACAGTGAAATCCTTCAATCGGTTTTAGGAGACGTCCCCTTAGAAGTAGTAGAAATCATTGCTCATAACGGCGTATCTTCTCCAAAAGATAAAACGCTCGGAGGAAGAGTATGGTGGAAAGAGATTCAAAAAGAAGGTTCTTTTCGTCTGCAGCAAAATATGATTAGTCAGCACTATCGTATTTTAGATGACCAAGACTATCGATGGTTTAGTTCATTTGATAAAAGCGAAGCTGTAGAAAGGTTTGAAGAATTAACGAAGAAATAAAAACAAGCACTTGTTTTCAAGTGCTTGTTACTGATTCATTAACGTGCCGGATGAAGGGCGGTTGAACCAATTCCATAGCTCTACATCTCCAAGTGACGCGTAGGTGATAGACGGATCATTTTTTAATTTCAGCAGCTTTTTGGTAGGTCCTGTAATCACAACGCCGTACACACCGACTCCATGTTTCTTTACATAAGAATATCGCTGCTTTAGCAACAAATCGGAATGGTCTAGCTGACGAACTTTTTGGACTGTTTCTTCATTATCGGCTAATAGTTTCATCATATTTAAAACGTTCGACTTGCTAGTAGAGTGCGTTTGATTTCCTTTGTGCTCGTAAGGCAAGTCTAAAAACTCTGGAAAACCAAATGTTGATGTTAAGTCAATTAAGGGCTCATCTTTTGTGCTTGTTTTTTGTTCGTTCCCTGTATTAAGCGCATACCAAGAGGTAGAAAAATCACGGCTGTCGATGGCGTTCATTTTTTGCTGAACTTCTTTTAGCGAATACGTATCATCAAAAGAAATAGCCACTTCGCTTACCGTTCCTTTTGGTAGGTTTTCTAATGCATTCCATGTTTCATTCGTCCATTCCTTATACTCTTTTGCATGTAGCTTTAGTTTTTTTTGATCAGGATAGACAAAGGAAAGGTTAAGGTCGTATTTACCGCCGGAAAATTCTTTTTCTACACCGCTCGTTTTATCAAACAGCTGATGAAATGTAAACGTCCCAATGGCCTGCTCTTCACGTCCAATTTGCTTATAAGCTTCCATTTGCGACTGCATTCGGAAAAAGGACTGTGTATCAGAAGTGGTTTCACGTATATGAACGTTCGGAAAAGCAGATTCGATAGCCGCTTGATTGACGCTATTTATGTATTCGGTTTTTGATTGATGATAATATACAATGGATAAAAAGCTGCCGATCATCCATAGCAGAACGACAGAGCTAATGACAGTTGTCACATTTGAAAGGCGCTGCTTCCATTTGGCCATATAAATGGACTTTTTCACTTTTTTATTATCCAACATCGTATCGTCATTTAGTGAAGTAGTTGATGGAGTTGGCGATAACGGTTCATCTTCGGTTAGCAAGTGCTCTAAATGAGCTGAGCATGCTTCACAATTTTCCGTATGTTGTTCAAGTGTTTCTGCTTCTTTGTCTGTCAAAGTGCCGTTTTTATATTTTTCCCATTGATGCTTCATATCTTGACAGCTCATCCGTCCTCTTCCTTTCTTTTTTTCAATTGTTGACGACCACGATACAAGTCCATTTTCACTTTTGACAGAGTAAAGCCAGTCATTTCTGCAATCTCTTCATATGTGAAGCCATGATAATCTCGTAACAGTACAATATTCTGCTTAGCCGGAGGCAAAGCAGATACATCAGAAAGCCAGCCGTCGATTTCACTTTGAATCATCACTTGTTCTTCAGCACTTGGCTGAGGAGTAAAGTGCCATTCTTCTATTTCGACAGTAGGGCGTTTTTTTTCTTTTCGATACCAGTCAATAAAGGCGTGATAAGCAATTTTGAACAGCCAAGGCTTTACTTCCTCGCCTTTATACGTTTCTAAGTGTAAAAGTGCCCGGTAAAAGGTCTCCTGCATTAAATCTTCCGCTGATTCTTTTCTGCGAGTAAGAGAGAGAAGATAGCGCAGCAAATCATGCATGTGCTGTTTATAAATGTGTTCAAAGTTATGCTGTTGTGCCATTTTCTCCCCCTTTCATTTAATCAACGCAATTTGTGGATAAAAGTTTCGGTTTTTTTATCAAAAATCGTATGTAATAGATAAAAGATGCTTAAAATACGATATATAGCTTATCATACTAAAAAGAAAATCATATGAAATTCGACATAATTCCGTGTAATTTGTCATTTTTTTAAAAAACTAAAGGGTAATTGGTGTTCGAAGGAAACAGAAAATGTTATGATAGAACAAGGATGTGCTCTTACAAAAAACAGCTACATACATAATAAAAAATACAGCGTTTGTTTGCAGAATGAAAATGGACAAACATATGGTGTTTAACCATGGATGTTTGTGGGAAAATAAACTAAGTATTTTCAACAAAAAGTAAATTAAATTGTGTTTTCACTTATAAAAAACACGGTAAATTGGAAAAGGTGGGGTCATGATGGACGTAGAAAATACACAAGGTACAGAAGAACAAGCACCTAAAGTCAAGGCAGCTAAAGTTGGCGATACGATTCAGCCTAAAAAAGGCGACTATAAAGGATTTAAAGGAATTGTTATGGTAGTGCGAGACAATTCGGTTATCGTAGATTTTGGAAAAGATGCTGAAACAGGCGAATCCATGAAAACAGTCGTTAATCATAAAAACTATAAAATCGTAAAAAAGTAGGTGAATAACCTACTTTTTTTTACTGAATATATGTTTAAAGACGGCGATTTTTCTACCGGAAACCTTAGAGAAACGCATAGGTAAAGCAATTCTTTGAGAAGAAGAATGTTTTTTAGTAAACTATAGAAAGTATGCAGAAAGAAAGGATTTTTTGTTATGTCAATTCAATTATCACAATTATCATTACCAAAAGAGGTTCTTTCGCTTTTAGCGAATCGTAAATATGAAAATCTGTCTCATGCTGATCAGCTATTAATCGGAAAAGGCGGCTATACAGCAGAAGAAGCAGATATTTTAGAAGATGCCATTATTGCCTTGTCACTAGGGAAAAACGTACTTTTAAAAGGGCCAACAGGTTCAGGTAAAACAAAGCTTGCTGAAACGCTGTCGCATTTATTTTCTCAGCCGATGCATAGCGTTAACTGCTCGGTTGATTTAGATGCAGAAGCGCTGCTTGGCTTTAAAACAATTTCTGAACAAGAAGGGAAAACAGGTATCGAGTTTGTAGAAGGACCTGTTATTCAGGCAATGAAAAAAGGCCATTTATTATATATTGATGAAATTAACATGGCGAAACCTGAAACGCTTCCTATTTTAAACGGGGTACTTGACTACCGGAAAATGATTACAAACCCATTCACTGGAGATGTAGTGCGCGGTCAGCAAACATTCGGCGTAGTAGCGGCTATTAACGAAGGGTATGTTGGGACTGTTCCATTAAACGAAGCGTTAAAAAATCGTTTTGTTGTCATTGAAGTGCCATATATTCAAGGGAGCAGCTTAAAGCAAGTTTTAATGTCTCAGTCTCAGTTAAAAGACGAAAAATTAATTGATAAATTTGTCACGCTCTCTGCAGATTTAATTACTCAAGTTCAAAGCGGCCATGTATCAGAAGAAGCTGCGTCTATTCGTGCGCTTATTGATACGTGTGATTTAGCTCTTTATATGCCGCCTCTTCGCGCGATTAAACGCGGTATTATTGAAAAGCTAGAAGATGAAAGGGAAAAAGCCGCCATTCAAAATATTGCTGAAACATTATTTGAGTAAGGAGTGGCGCTATGCGATTTATTAAATTTAACGACAAAAATGTAGATTCCTTTCTCTATATGGAGCTGGCAGATTTAACGAAAACATTAACAAAAAATGATGAAATTGAAGTAGAGTATCGCGTTTCATCTTATTATGATCCTGTACACGGCATTATTTATCTCAGTCACTTTTGGGATAACCGTCCAGAAGAAGACAAAGTGTACGGCTTAAAAAGTGATGTGTTTTTAAGAAGTATTGGAAGCTATAAGCATTCAAACTTCAAAGAAATTAATGCATATTTAAAGAAAATAAATAAAACGTCGGTACCTAGCTTAGCTAAGCAGCTGTTTATGCTGTTTGAAGATATTCGTTTAGAAGAAGTATGCAAACGCGAACGTCCTGGAACGAAAAAAGCCTTCGCCGTCAGAAGGCAGCTCTATAGAAAATATTTTGCTACACAAATGAGTGCAAATTTAACAAAAAGCGTGTACACGGATGCACTTTTTAACGGCATTTACTTGCTATTAACGGCTGAAAATCCGTTTGAAGAAATTCCTTCAATGAGTGAATCGATTAACTTAGCGATGCCTTTTATTCGCAGACAGCTAACAAATGTATATGAAGCGAAAACAACAAAAGACGTATCGCGCATCTGCCTTGAACTCGTAGATGTTTTTGATGATATTATCGAAAAAGATATGCTTAATACTTATTTCTTCTTGGCTGAACTTCAGTATGATCAGTTAGAAGAAGGGTTAACATTTGAAGATTTAAAACGCAAAGATTCATTAGTGAACGATGATATTTTAGAACATGAAAAAGACGGAGATGAAGACATTCACGAAGAGAAAATGGAAATGTGGCATCGAGAGACAAGCGAAGCGACGCAAAGTTTTCTGCAGTTTGATATGGATCAAGGTTCAAAAACAGATATGTTAGGCGATGGGGTTCGTGAAGGCGACGATGGAGATCAAGCAATGGGCATGGTGCAAGGATCTTCTCAAAAAACATCCCGGAACGATTATTCTCAAATCGAAGCCATGGAGCAAACGCATCCGGAAAAAGACGGGGAAGCGGATTATGAGTATGGGAAAGAAAATAAGCATGCCTATGCTGTGTTTGTAGATTCTAAACTTCCAAGCGACGATCACGTTGTTCAGTATGATGAGAATAAAAAAATCATTGCATCGTATCAAAAAAAATTAAAGCAAATGATTGAAAAAACGCTTGAACATAAAAAAACGCTACCTAGAAGCGAGCTGCACTTTGGCCGATTAAATAAAAAACTTCTAAAACTATGGACGGATGATAATCCTCGTTTGTTTTATAAAAAAGATGAAGATTCTGCCCAAATTGATGCTGTGTTTTCTCTTCTAGTTGACTGTTCGGCATCGATGTACGACAAAATGGATGAAACGAAGCTCGGGATTACGCTATTTCATGAAGCGTTAAAGTCTGTTATGGTGCCTCATCAAATTGTTGGATTTTGGGAAGATACAAATGATGCTACTGAAACAAGCCAGCCTAACTACCTGCAGACGGTGATGGACTTTCAAGCATCATTAAAGCGTAAAAGCGGTCCTGAAATTATGCAGCTTGAGCCTGAAGAAGACAACCGTGATGGATTTGCCATTCGCCATATGACACGTCGCTTGCTTCAGCGTTCTGAGCAGCAAAAGTTTTTACTTGTGTTTTCAGACGGTGAACCAGCCGCTATGGGATATGAACAAAATGGTATTGTAGATACGCACGAAGCGGTATTAGAAGCACGCAAGCACGGAATTGAAGTCATCAACGTCTTTTTATCCAACGGGGAAATTGATGAAGGACAGAAGAAAACCATTCAAAATATGTACGGGAAATATAGTATTCTAGTACCAAACATCGAAGAACTTCCCGATGTGCTATTTCCTTTACTCAAGAAATTACTTCATAAAAGCATTTAAAAAAAGTCGAAGCATATTGCTTCGACTTTTTTTGCTATTGACCGTTAATGCGGAGGGAGGTAAGTTAAATATATATGAAAAAGAGAGAAGGAATGGTAAGTGGAAGGAGTTCAAACTTCATCTAAAAGAGCGTGGGGGCTGCTGCTTGTAATCATTGGTGCCACGATGTGGGGAGTGTCTGGCACGGTAGCTCAATATTTATTTCAGCATAAGAGTTTTAACGCAGAGTGGCTGGTCGTCGTTCGTATGTTAGTATCTGGATTGCTGCTTTTGGCAATAGCCTCTAAGCAGCGCAATATTTTTGCAATTTGGAAAACAAAAGAAGAGAGGACTTCGCTGCTTTTGTTTGGTGTAATCGGTATGCTCGGCGTGCAGTATACATATTTTGCAGCTATTGAAGCAGGTAACGCTGCTACAGCTACAGTGCTTCAATATACGTCGCCAATATTTATTATTGGCTATTTAGCCGTGCAAGCAAGAAAGTGGCCGGTGAAAGTAGAAATGATTTCTGTTGCGCTCGTCATAACGGGGACATTTTTTCTTGCAACAAGCGGAAATTTTAACGAGCTGTCTATTACAGGATGGGGGTTGTTTTGGGGGATTGGAGCAGCTGTGACGTCTGCTTTTTATACGCTTCAGCCTAAACGTCTTCTTGCAAAATGGAGCTCAGTTGAAGTAGTAGGCTGGGGAATGGTAATAGGCGGCGTAAGTTTTTCATTTATTCATCCGCCGTGGCATATAGCCGGTGAGTGGTCGCTATTGTCGCTGTGTGCGGTGCTATTTGTGATTATCTTTGGAACGCTCATTGCCTTTTATTGCTACTTGGAAAGTTTGAAGCACATTAGCGCTTCTGAAGCCATTGTTCTTGCGTCAGCAGAGCCTTTGTCAGCAGCCGCGCTATCTGTTCTATGGCTTCATGTGACTTTTGGGTGGACGGAGTGGCTAGGTACAATTCTTATTATCGCTACGGTATTTTTGCTTTCTCAGCGAAAGCCAGAGGTGACATCATAAGTAAAAAGGACTTTCATTTGAAAGTCCTTTTTATTTTTATAGAGGTTTTAGCGTAAACGTGTTTGTATACGAGCGGTTGGCGTATAGTGTGTAATCAGGATGTGTTTTAGCTCCCCAGCTGTCGTCTCCGCCAACGCCCATTTGCTTGTAGTTAACCCGCACGGTTACGGAATCGCTTAACGGCAATTTGTAAAAATGATCGTAAGCCTCCAGTTCAAAAGGTGAGTAAGGTAAAGCATTCAGCTCGACTGTTGGCAAACCTTTTAGTAAAAAGCCGCGTCCTTGATCGTTTGTAATAGTTGCCCATCTAACGTCCGTTTTGTTTCCGCATTCTTGAGGGCGTAAATACGGTGTAACTTGCTCTTTTACACTGCCTTTATGAAGGCCAAGCTTAGCGCCAGTTTTACGATCCCAATAATTTTCATGAGGGCCTCTGCCGTACCATGTTAAAGAATCAAAAGCCGCATCCATCGTAAACAGCATCCCAATTTCAGGAATTTCAGGCATTGCCTCAGAAGGTGCTAAAGATTGTTCAATCTTCATTTCACCATCGTTATATAGCGTATACGTTACATAGCAAGAAGCAAGAGAGATGTCTAAAGCTAGCTCAACCGAAATGATAACAAAGTCAATTTGCGGTTGAACACTTACTTTTTTCACGTGCTGCTCTAAACTTGCTTGACGCCACGTTTGACATCTTTCATGCAATTTATTGCCGAGGTCATTATCGGTGACTGCGCGCCAAAAGTTCGGACGGAAACCCGATGCAAGCAGCTCGGTATGCTCATAGTTGTAAGAGATAAACTGCCCTTTTTGCTTGTCAAAAATAGCCGTGAAGTTAGTTCCTGTAACCGTCAGCGTTTGTTCGTTTTGGTCAACTGATAAAGCAGGATAAACAGCTTTTACTGAAGGTACAGCGGTTTTGGCAGGCAGTACAAACTGTTCGTACGCCACTTCATATCCAGCTGAAGCCCAGGCTGTATCTTTGGATAATCTGAGAGAAAGAGTTAAAACAAATTCATCAGTTTCGTTTTCTTGCTCGTAAAGAGGATAAGAAAGCGTCAGTTCGTCTGTACTATCAGGAGCTACATTTAAAAGAGACGCATGTTTTTCAAGTAGTTCACCGTTTTTTTCAACAGTCCAAGCAAAATCATAGGCGTTCAAGTTTGTAAACAGGTGTTTGTTTTGAACGGCAAATTTTCCTTTAGAAGCGTCTACTGCTGTCCACTTTACAGGCTGATAGCATTTTTTTACTTCTGCAATTTTCGGGCTAGCTGTCCCATCAGCAAAGATTAAGCCGTTTCCGCAGAAGTTGCCGTCGTTAGGCGTATCACCAAAATCTCCGCCGTAAGCTAAGTAAGAAGTACCGTCTACTGCTGTTGTTTGAAGAGCTTGATCTTTCCAGTCCCATATAAAACCGCCTTGCAAGATTGGATATTGATCGAACAGCTCCCAGTATTTGTATAGATTTCCGCAAGAATTACCCATCGCATGACTGTATTCACACAGAATATAAGGTTTTTTCGGATTCATTAAAGCATAGCGCTCTACATCTGCTGGCTTAATGTACATCGTGCTTTCTATATCAGAAGCATCATAGTCGCGGTGATGGAAGATTCCTTCATAATGAACAAGTCTCGTGGAATCTTTCTCTTTAAAAAAAGTATACATATGCTGAAAGTTTTCTCCGCCAAATGATTCATTGCCAAGCGACCAAATAATAATAGAAGGGTGGTTTTTGTCACGTTCGTACATCGAACGACAGCGATCTAGTACGTTTTCTTTCCATTCTGGCTTGCTTCCTGGAACGGCTTTTTGTTCGCCTTCTTGTAAATAAGTCCACGTTCCGTGCGTTTCTAAATTGGTTTCATCAATCACGTACAGTCCGTATTCATCACACAGCTCATACCATACTGAATCGTTAGGGTAATGGGATGTACGCACCGCGTTAATATTATGCTGTTTCATCAGCAAAATATCGTGAATCATGTCTTCGCGTGTGATGCCTGCACGGCCTTTTACTGAATCAAATTCGTGGCGATTTACTCCTCGAAGTACAATACGCTTGCCGTTGATTGTCATAAGGCCATTCTTTAGTTCAAACGTACGGAAGCCGACTTTACAGCTTTCCGTTTCGATAATAGAACCAGCAGCATTCTTTAAGCTGAGTACAAGGGTATACAAATTAGGACTTTCTGCGCTCCATTTTGCAGGGCTTTTAATGTGTGTACATAAGGACGCTGTATATTGATCGCTCACACTTACATTTGTTTGCAGCGGAGCTTGTAGTACTTCTTGGCCATTCGCGTCATACAGCATGACTTCAAATGTTAGATCTTGAGTATCGTGCTGAAAGTAGTTTAAAATATCAGCTGAAACGCTAAGTTCACCATCTTCGTAGTTGTTATCAAGCGACGAACGAACGCTAAAGTCATAGATGTGAACCGGTGGAGTAGAGTACAGATACACATCTCGGAAGATGCCGCTCATTCGCCAAAAATCTTGGTCTTCAAGCCAGCTTGCGTCACTCCAGCGATATACTTCTACTGCTATCGTATTTTCACCGTCTTGAAGATAAGAAGTTATATCAAATTCAGCTGGAGTAAAGCTGTCTTCGCTGTATCCAACAAACTCACCGTTAACCCAGACGTAAAAAGCAGATTCGACGCCTTGGAAGCTGACGTACACCGGCTGATTTTCCCATTCTGATTTAGGTGTAAAAGTACGGACGTACTGACCGACAGGGTTATATTTAGTCGGTGCAAAAGGAGGTTCGAGGTTTTCGTTTTCAACCCAAGGGTATGTCACGTTTGTATATTGAGGATAGTCATATCCTTGCAGCTGCCAGTGTGAAGGAACTGAAATAGAGTCCCATTTCTTATATGAAAATTCAGGAGCGAAAAAGTTTTTGACGCGGCCATCCGCATTTTCAGCAAAATGAAAGTACCAGCTTCCATTTAAGCTTTGGTAGTAAACAGAAGATTTTCTATCATTTTTTAAGGCCTCTTCGACCGTTTGATAAGGCATTAGTAAAGCGTGTGCTTTCGAACGGTTCAATTGAAAAATTTCAGGGTTGTTATTCCATTCAGGGTATCCGTTTGCAGGTGCTGTATAATTAAATTTTTTGCCGGTTTTTAACATGTCGATCCCTCATTTCTAGATTACTAGGTTATTAGTTTATATGAAAATGATAACGTTTTCTGAAAACCTTATCAATCTAATTATTTTCATGATAATATAACTATATTCACATAAAAAGGAGGAAGTAATGTGGACCGTATGTACTTTCCGGCTCTTTCAGATGAAGATATGAAACTGCCATTCTATGTTACAAGCGCTGGAAGCTGGAGACATCAAACGCATATTAAACGTCAGGGAGAGTTTCCTGATTATCAATGGATTCAATGTATAAAAGGAAGAGGCGAGCTTCGTGTAAACGACGAGGTTTATATTATAAAAGAAAATGAAGGGATGTTTCTGACGCCGCATGTTCCGCACGAATACTACCCCATTACAAGCGAATGGCAAGTATGCTGGGTTTCTTTTAATGGAAGTGTAATTGATGATATCATGCTTTCTCTTCAATTTATTAATTCCGGAAAAATCGTCCTTACACATGCTGAAAGCCTTTATAGGATGCTGCAAGAGCTAATGAATTTGTTAGAAGAAAATCATACCTCTAGCACCATGAAGTGCTCTGAACTACTATATAGCGTCATTTTGAAACTGCGCCAAGACAGCGTATATATAGAAAGCAAAAGTCGCCTGCAGCAAATTACTCAGCTAAACCCAGTCCTTCGCTATATTGAGGAATATTATCATCAGCCGTTAACGCTAGAAGTACTGGCGAAGCAGCTCAACGTAACAGAGCAGTATACGTGTTTGCTTTTTCAACAATCTCTTGGTATCCGGCCGTTTGAATACGTAACGCGCGTCCGAATTCAAAAAGCAAAGAAACTGCTGCTTAAAAACAACCAAATCTCTGTACAAGATATAGCAAGACAAGTAGGGTATGAACATCCAAGCTATTTTATCAAGCGCTTCAAAGAACAAGAAAACGTGACTCCAACTGTTTTTCGGAAAATGTATTTTTCATAAGTTACATACATTGGGTTTTATCTAGGTTATAAGAAGTGATGTGGATGCTAGTTATTTCGTATGAGTTTTAAAAAAAGAATTTAAATGTAGTTTTAAGTAAAAACGGGGAGGAAAAGTAGAGAGAAGAAACAAAAAGGAGGGATAAACGTGTTTGGGTTAAATGATCTTCCAAAGTTTGTGTGGTCATTCTGTCTTGTATTGCCACTTGTATCATTTGTTCATCAGCTGGGGCATTCCGTCATGGCAATTATTTTCGGAGGGAAGGTCGATTTTACTATTGGGCGGGGGAAAACGATTCTTAAAATGGGGAAGTTTAAAATTAAGTCAGTCTATTTTCTAGACTCGTTTTGTAAATATGAAAATCTTAAGAACGACAGTCGCTTTTCCCATGCAGTGGTGTATGCGGGCGGTGTACTGTTTAATTTACTTACTATTTTTATAATAAATGGATTAATTATGGCTAATATTCTGCCTGAAGATATATTTTGCTATCAATTTGTTTATTTTTCAGTCTATTATGTTATTTTTTCACTGCTGCCAATTCAATATACAGAAACATCTGCAAGTGATGGACGTGCTATATATAACGTATTACGGTACGGGAAAACGTGTGATCCAGATTAAAGGGCTGTGTGTAGCAGCCTTTTTTGGTGCCTTTTTCTGTTTCATTTAAATCAAAAAAGGAAAACTTTACGAAAAGAAAATAGTAGCGGATAATAAAGATAGTAGATGTTGGAATGGAAGAA
Organism: Priestia sp. USM5; assembly: GCF_058323215.1. Lineage (NCBI taxonomy): Bacteria > Bacillati > Bacillota > Bacilli > Caryophanales > Bacillaceae > Priestia > Priestia sp. USM5. The sequence continues at coordinate 2,521,687 of NZ_JBSGKN010000001.1, read as the reverse complement.
AGGAGAGGATTTATACGATTATTGAGACAGAGCGAATGACGCTGCGAGCTATGGCTGAAAGCGATGCAGGCAATTTAATGAAAATATTTGAAGATGCTGAAGCAATGAAGTATTATTCTTCTACTAAAAATGAACAAGACACATATCGCTGGATTCAATGGATGAAGCAGCATTATCAAACATATGGCATTAGCATGTGGATCGCTGAAGATAAACAGAATCGAGAGTTTCTAGGGCAGTGCGGCATGGTTCTTCAAAAAGTAGACGGCAAGGTAGATCCGGAGCTTGGCTATTTATTTTTACGCAGCTGCTGGGGAAAAGGCTATGCGAGTGAAGCAGCAAAAGCTTGTTTAGATTATGGTCTTCATACGCTGAAATTTCAGAAGATTATATCATTGATAGATCCTCACAATTTTCCATCGATTAAAGTGGCTGAAAGAATTGGCATGAAAAAAGAAAAGCAAGTTAACAAATGGGATAAATCATTATTCTTTTATAGTATATATAATGAAAAATGAGAGTAAAGGAGTGTTAGCATGATCAACATTAACAACGTTTCGGTAAAACGAGGAGAAAAAGAAATTTTAAAAAGCGTGTCGTGGTCAGTGGAAAAAGGGGAACATTGGTGTTTGCTTGGGTTAAATGGTTCCGGAAAAACGACGCTTTTAAATATCATCAACGGATATATTTGGCCTACAAAAGGGGAAGTAGAAGTTCTTTCAAGGAAATTTGGAGAAACAAATCTGTCTGAGCTCAGAAAAGAAATTGGATGGGTAAGCTCTTCGCTTCAACAGCGGTTTCGAGATGACGATACGGTTGTAGAAATGATTTTAAGCGGAAAATTTGCATCTATTGGGTTATATGAACAAGTGGAGCAAAAAGATATGAACCAAGCCATAGAATTAATGAAGCTGCTAAATTGCGAAGATTTACAAAATCAGGCCTACGGAACACTTTCTCAAGGAGAGCGCCAGCGAGTGCTAATTGCTCGAGCTCTTATGGCTTCACCAAAGCTTTTAATACTTGATGAGCCATGTACAGGTCTAGATATAATGGCCCGAGAACAGCTTCTTCAGCTGATTGCAAAAATGGCAGAGCAGCCAAATGCTCCTACGCTTATTTATGTTACTCACCATGTAGAAGAAATTTTGCCTTGCTTTACTCATACGCTTTGTATGCGCCAAGGAGAAGTGTTTTCTTCTGGAAAAACGAAAGACCAGCTCACTGAGCCGCATCTTTCTAAATTTTTTAATCACTCCGTAGAGATTCAGCAGCAGAAGGACCGCACTTGGCTGTCATTAAAAGAACCGGTAAAAAGCTGAGCTAGCGTCGAGAAACCTTCTTACATACCATGGGAAAAAGAGCGCTGCTTGCAATGGAAACAAGCTCATTGTGGAGATAATGTTTACATGCTACATAAATAGTGGTGCTGCAAATAATATCAATGAGTAAAAAAGCAGCAATGTCATGTTTATCAATGGTTACAAATACAAAAGAAGAGGAATCATAAGCTGTCATCGTTGGCTCCTTTGGTTATATCGTTATGTTACTTTATTCACAAAAGGCTTGGGCTATACGAACTTTTAAAGAAGTACGATGATGACAGCTGATTCTCTCCTCTAAAGCTGATAATACTCTTGTTCGAGTATACTCATGATAATATCTGTCTGAAATGCTTCTTCAATAAAAGCACCTTCACGCTCTATTCCTTCTTTTACAAAACCGCATTTTTCATAACAAGCAATGGCTCTATGGTTGTATTCGAGCACTCGTAAATCGACTCTGTGCAAGTGAAGGTGTTCAAATGCGTAGGCCAGCACCAATTTTGTAACTTCAGTGCCGAGCCCTTGATTCCAAACGGAAGAATCGAATAAACCAATAGCATATCGTGCGCGCCGGTCGTACTCGTTAACGGTCAGCCGGGCTTCTCCAACAAACTGCTGCTGATATTCAACACACCAATTCAGCTTTTGAGACTTTATGTACTCGACGTGCCGCTTGGCATCTTGTAATGTAAGAGGTTTTAAGTTTCGGGTATCGCCTCCGTACATACGAATAAGCTCTTTTGTTTGCTTGCACGCTAGATAGTCATGTACATCGCTGTCTTTTGGTTTTCTTAGTATCACGTTTTTTCCTTTTAAAAGTGGTGAAACATTATTCATTTGATGCATCCTTTCTTTCCCAACATTAAAAAGGTATTCCACTTGTCTCCTAAAAAAACCTGCTTTTATGTACAAAAAGAGGCTGGAATAAAAGGATTTTAGACAAAGTGAAAAACGAACCATTGATCAAGATGTTTGATTCGTGGTTCGTTTTTTTTGTTAGGGTAAACATAGGTTTCATGTGTGTAAGTCTTTCTAGCAGTTGATTGGAGGGCAAGGCGAAGACTCCCGCGGAAAGCGAAGCCTTGCACGGAAATCAACTGCCGTGTCACAAGCGATCCATAGGAGCTCATGTATCCTATATGTTCGTCTTTAGATTGGATTCATTTCGTCATGTCTCAACCCCTTTATGAAGAATGTTTTTTTGCGTAGTGGGCAAGTGCAAGAAGAGGAAAAATATCATTGTAGCTGTGGTACTGAATATAAAATTGTCCAGGAAGACCAATTCCCGTGGGATAATGAATTTGCTGCTCGGTAAGATTTGGATTCAGTAAAAATTTAATTCCTTTTTCAACGGCTCGATCTTTTAACGGACATATTGTCATTAAAGCATCGAGAGCCCAAGCCGTTTGCGAAGGAGTGCTAAAGGGTAAAGGCACATATTTTTTTAAAGAAGCGCTATAGCATGATTCTCCGAATCCGCCGTCTTCTTGTTGAATGCTTTTGAGCCAATTGATGGCTTTGATGATACGCGGATCAGAAGCAGAAATTCCTACAGCACGGAGTCCAGTAATAGCGGCCCACGTGCCGTAAATGTAGCAAACACCCCACCGGCCGTACCAGCTCCCGTTATCCAACTGATGATCAAACAGCCATTTTACTGCAGCTTTAATCGAAGGATGGGATTTATTCATACCGGCAAAGTTTCCGAGGCACTCAAGCACTCGACCGGTTAAATCGGCAGTAGCCGGATCCGTCGCTGCATCTTTTGCATTTTCAAGCGGCAGATAAGTAAATAAAATAGAGTCGGTATTTTTTTCAAATGCAGCAAAACCCCCGTCTTTGTTTTGCATGGACAACAGCCAGTTAATGCCTCTTTGCCAAGACTCCAAATAATCTGTATCGGTTTGCGCTCTTCTAGAAAGAGCTCTAATAGCAGCAGACGTATCGTCTAAGTCAGGGTTATTCGTATTAATATCGGAAAACCCCCAGCCTCCAGGCGCTGTATTTGGGTTATGAAACTGCCAGTCTCCAAGCTTTGTATGCTGTCTTTTCTTTAAGTAACGAGTTGTGCCTTTAATCATGGGATCTTGCTGCGGTACACCTGCTTCTTGTAGAGCGTAAGATAGCAGGGCGGTATCCCAAACGGTTGACGTGGAGTTTTCTACGTGCACGTGGCCGCTGCATGTACTAAGTAGTGAACAAATCCCGTCAATTGCTTTTTGAACCACAAACGAATCTTTTTTATAGCCAAGAGCCAAAAGACCGTAAATCATAAAAAAAGTAGAGGTTGCGTAGCTGTAGAGTGTTCCATCTTTTTCAAGTCTTTCTAGCATGTAACGCTCGGCTGCTTGATAACCAAGCTTGTGGATGTAAGAAGGTAAAGAAGCCAGCTGTTTTAAATGGTCGACTAAAAAAATAGAAGCGCGTGATTCTTGAGCAGCTTCATCCGCTTCCTGTTTCTGCTCTCTTACATCTAAATGAGAAAGAGAAGGTGTATGTCTAGAAGTAAGTGAAAATTTTTTGTTTCCAGCTACCATCATCGGGACGAAGTGAATTCTGGCATAGGTGCTTAGTTCATAAAAGTTAAGCGGTACATAGGTAGGCACGAGCAAAAGAGAAAGCGGGAGGTAAAATAGCTTTGGCCACTCGTATAAGCCGTTAACACAAAGCATCCATCTTGTGAGAAAATGAGCGCGAGAAATGCCTCCTGAATCTATAATATATCTTTCTGCTTTTCGCAAAATCCGGTCGTTTTTTTGGTAATACCCTGAATATAAAAGAGCTGTATAAGCTTGAATAGTGGCGGATAAGTTATGTTCTTCATCGTCAAACAACGTCCAAAGACCATCTTGATTTTGAAGGGAAACGATCCGTTCGGTTAATTGTTTAATCAACACTTCTTTATCTAAATCAAAGGTGCGAAGAAGCATAATTAAAAACGCATCAGGCATAACGCCTGTTTCAAAACAGTAGCGAAATGACCCGTCATTTTTTTGTGTGGGACGCAGATAGGCGATTCTTCGCTGAATCTCTAGCTGAACTTCCTTTAGCAATATGATCACCTCTTATGATAATGCTTTTCAATCTTTCGACCTGTTTCTTTATAACTGTATTCAAAGGAAGAGCGTTCTATGAGAGGAGAAAGTTGCAAAGAATAGAGCGCTTGCTGCACAATAAAGGTACTGGAAAATTGGAGTGATAGAAGTGAAAGAAATACAGGTAGAAGTTATTCAAGGGCGAGGCTCTTACCGAGAGCTTGGTAAAATGCAAGGGGAATTACATAAAGGAACAAAGCTGTTTGAAAATCATCAAAAAAGAAGAAAACGTTCATTACGAAGCTATCAAACGATAGCAAAAGAAGCTCGTCATTATTACGACTTATTTGCTCCCGGACTGTGGGACGAGCTATTGGGCCTAGCAGAAGGCTTAGATTGGCCTCTTGAAGACGTCATACATGAGTACAGCGGGTATCAGCAAGAGTGGAAGAAAACGGGATGTTCTGCTCTTATGCAGCACGGTGTGTATGTGCGGAACTACGATTATCATCCGAAAACGTACGAAGGTCGATTTTTGCTTTTTCAGCCAAATGAAGGATATGCAAGCGTCGGGTTTGGAACAAGAATGATTGGGCGAATGGATGGAATGAACGAAAAAGGATTAGCAATTGGCTATCATTTTGTTAATCGCCGCCGTCAAACGAACGGATTTATTTGCTGTACGCTTGCTCGGTTTATTTTAGAAACATGTGAAACGACAGAAGAGGCTGTTGCTATTTTAGAAAGGGCACCGCACCGTCATGCGTTTAATTATTCCATTTACGACCGCAGCGGACAGGGAGCAGTAGTCGAAGCATCTGGACGAGGCGTTCATGTACAAAGAGGAACGATGATGGGGTGTACGAACCATTTTAATCAGCTGGTCGAAGAAAATCGTCATCATTTGGTAGAGTCAAAGGAAAGGCTCGATCATATTCGAGATCATATTGAAAAAAAGCTATCGCCTCTTGAAGCTTTTTCTTTATTTAATGAAGATGAATACGGTATTTTTAAAGAAGATTACCGGAATTCTGCTGGAACGCTTCATACAGTGGCATATGTACCGGAGACGCTGCAAGTCATTGTGGGAATTGGACGAAAAGCAAAACCTCTTATTTTCTCGTTTGAGGATTGGGTGAAAGGAGAACAATTAACTATAACGAAAATAAAAGGAACGGTAAATACAGACGAACCATTTCCGTTTCAGTAAGGAGCAGCATAATGAGAATTGTAACGAATCAAGAGATGTATCAAGTAGATGATTATATGACGAATACAATTGGGATGAGTGAAGAGTCCCTTATGGAAAATGCCGGACAGGCTGCTGCAAACGCGCTGAGTGAGCGAATCGAAAAATATGAAAAAATAGGGCTGCTTATAGGAACGGGAAACAACGGAGGAGACGGCTTTGTTATTGCCCGTGCTTTGAAGTCAAAAGGCTATGAAGTTGACGTCTGGGTAGTTCCTGCACGGGAGAAAATAAAAGGCGCAGCTAAAAAAGCCATGATCATCTATGGAAATGCTGGATTCGCGTGGCAATCGGCGGGAGACAACTTCTCTGTGAAAAAGTATACGGTCCTTATTGATTGTTTATTAGGTATAGGCGTAAAAGGCAGCATCAAATCTCCTTATGATAACATTATAAAAAAAATAAACGACTCTAAGGCTTACATATACAGCATCGATGTCCCAAGTGGAGTAATGGAACAGAAGCAAGAGCTTACGGTACGTGCAGATGCTACGATTACGCTTCAGCAGCCAAAGATCACGGCATTTACATACCCGAGTAAAGAAAGCTATGGTGAATTGATTGTAGTAGATATCGGTATCCCACCGCTAGCAATTGAAAAAAGCTCACCTCTTAAAGAGGTATGGTCAACTCAGCATATTAAGAAATCTTTTCCCATTCGGAATGCTTCGTCCAATAAAGGTACACATGGAAAAGGAATCGTAATAGGAGGTTCACTTCAAACACCCGGAGCGCCGATGCTAACGTCAAAAGCAGCACTCACAAGCGGAGCAGGGCTCTTAACGCTTGCGCTTCCGAATGATATTCATGCGATTGCAGCTGCTCACATGTTAGAAGTGATGTATAAGCCATGCCCAAGCAAAGATGGCTTTTTTGCAGGCGAGATTCCTTTAGAAGAAGCAAAGTACGATGCAATTGCAGTTGGACCAGGGCTTGGGAGAACGGAAGAAACGAAGAAAGTTGTCGAACAAGTACTTCAACAGCCCGTTTCTGTTGTAATCGACGCAGATGCTCTTTTTCATCTGCCGGATTTGATGAAAGAAGTAAAAGAAAGAGAACACGCAACGGTTTTAACACCTCATCCCGGAGAAATGGCTAGACTCGTGGATACAACAATCGCAGAAGTAGAAGCAAATCGATTTTCGATATCTAGCCAATACGCAGTGGAAAATGGTGTGTATCTTGTATTAAAAGGCCCAAACACGATCGTTACAACGCCGGATGGAAAACAATACGTAAATACCACTGGAAACGCAGGACTCGCAAAAGGTGGAACGGGTGACACGTTAACCGGAATCATCCTCGCTTTTATTATGCAGCATGATTCTCTTCAAGAAGCAATCAGCAATGCGGTATATGTTCATGGAAAAGCAGCGGATGTGCTGCTCGATCAGGGGCATACAATGATAGATATGTTAGCAAGTGACGTTATTTCTGCACTTCCGGCAGTCTTCGGGCAGCTGAATGAGAAGTGATTTCTTCTGGATTATTAAAATTTGTTGACAAAATCCTTCAAAAAGTTGTCAAAACTCTGTGTAAATGATAACGTTATTTTACGTAAGATTTTACATAGAAAGAAAGTGATGTTGTGTACTACTCAATGAGACCAAGAGGCATTCATTTAGCTGTGCCTACACTTTTCTTCCTTATTACAGTCGTGTTATTTGCGATGATGCAGTTTGGTTTTTATTTGGATTCCAGCATTCTTCGTAAAATTTGGGTCATCATTATGGCTTTATTGCCCATTGCTGGACTAATCACGGCTATTAAAGGTAGAAGAGGAAGCGCAAAGCCGTGGTTAATTATAGGAAACGTGATTCTTATTTTAACCGTTACAATAATGAGCGTACAGGCTATTATTTATTAAACAAAAAAACGTGTTCGCCAAACAGGCGGACACGTTTTTATTAAGAAAGAGAAACGATTTGCTTTGTTACATAGGCAGCTTCTCCTGCGATTACCACACCATACGTATTTTCTTTTTTTGTAATTTCTACATGAACGAAGCCATTTCTATCTATTTCCTGCCCTTGTTCAATCACAAATTGCCAGCGGTCGATTTTTTGCTGATCCACATATCTCGCATAATAGGCGCCCATCACGCCAGAAGCTGTTCCCGTTACAGCATCTTCTACCGTACCCGAAAATGGTGAAGAGAAATGTCTTCCGTGCATATGAGCTTCTGAGTGAATCGTTTCAAAACAAAAGGGATGAATAGATGCTTTTGGCATATCAGTTAAAATATGAGGGAAATCTTCTTGATTAGGCTTCATCTTTTTACAGGCATCTAAACTTTTTAAAGGTACAATAAGCGTCCAGTTTCCTGTACTTCCATATACAATAGGAAGTCTTTGATCAAGGTCATCAATATGAAGATTAAGAGCTTTTGCCAGCTTTTCTGTTGAACCTAAAAACGGATGAAACTGCGGAGAAGCTTGAGTCATGGTGATAACAGGTTGTCCGTTTCTGCTCTGTACAGTCATAGGCAAAATTCCAGCATTTGTTTCCACTGTGAATGTAGTCTTTTGAAGTTTGTTTTTACTATGTAAAGCATAAAGAGAAGCGACAGTCGCATGGCCGCACAAATCTGCTTCTTGTCCGGGCGTAAAGTATCGAATTCGTAAATCAGCGCGGGAAGACTTCATGATAAAAGCCGTTTCGTTAAACTGTGCTTGATAAGCAACCTCCTGCATTTCTTCAGTTGAAAAATCATCTCCGTTAAACACGATTCCCGCAGGATTTCCTTTATTAGGGCGGGTGCTAAACGCGTCGTATTGATACACAATCGCTTCTTTCATAAAAATTCCCTCCATTTTTATATCATTATATGAAAGCTATAACCATCGTTATTTAGAATAAAAAAACAGCAGTTTTTACCTGCTGCTTTTCATTTTGCAAAACTATTCTTGCATCGCGGCATTTATTCCTTCTTTTCTAACTTCTAGCATATGAGTAGCTTTTTTATCAATACCTTTAGCTGTATCGGAAGAAATGACGCCTACGCTGCTTAAGTCATAGGCAAGACTTGTAACAAGCAGCTGCTCTCTTTGTGCGAGTGTGCCGTATGTAAGTGCAGCGGTTTTAGCTTGAATGCCACTCATATTTAATTCATCAGTAGAAGAAGCTGCTTCTTTTTTTGCGGCTATTGCTTCTTGATAAAGGGAATCATATCCTCCAAACCCTACTTGGGCAATTAGAAAGTTATAAATGTCATCGGCCGATTTTTTCGAAGGCTGAGAAAAAGCTCTTTGAAATTTATTGCGCGGTAAAAAGTTTAGTGCCGCCTGTCTTCCGTCTTCATAAATTTTTTCTTGTATTTCTTTAGTAGCTTTTTCGTCATTTTTTTTCTGTGCTGCATCTAGCTGTTTGCGATATTTTTGAATAATGACTCCGTCCTGCTGATTGTTTCCCTCTTTGAAAGTAGCTGCGGCTTGTGGAACATCTGACGTTGCTAGCGTCTCAGCGGCGTTCTCTGAAGAAGAAAAGAACGTATTTTTGACAAAAATAAGTGCAAAGATTAGCAAAATAAACCATAAAAACCTAAATTTCTTAAACAAAACGTTCACCTCTGTATAATATTTCTAATTATGTAAAACAACATCGATCAGTATACAACAATTTTAGTGTCTTTTTACACATTTACCCAAAAATAAGAAAATAGTAAGAGGTGGTTTTATTAATCTAATAGATATATAGGTTCATTGTTATAGTTCGAAAGAAACCATTGATCTATTTGTACTGATTTACATAGTCGAATATGTTTTTGCTAATAAGGCTTAAAGTGACAAGAATAAAAAGCGTTCGGACGTACGTCACGCCTTTTGATAAAGCGACGTTTGATCCAACGAAAGAACCCACGATCATCGCAAACCCCATAATTAATCCGTAAGAAAATACAACAGAATCAAAATACAAAAATACAAGCAAAGCACCTAAATTACTGCCGAAATTTAAAAATTTTGCGCTGCCTGCTGACTGCAGGAAATCAAATCCCATAAATAAAAAAGCAAATAAAATAAATGAACCTGTGCCTGCTCCTAAAAATCCATCGTAAAAGCCAATGATAAAAATAAGTGCAGTAAAGAAAATAAGTTTCTTAATAGACAGCGGCTTATACGTGGACGTGGTGCCCCAGTTTTTTTTGAAGATTGTATAAATAGCAACTAAAACAAGGAGAATCAAAATAACAGGTTTCAAAAAAGCAGAGGATAGAAAATGAACGGTGATTGAACCTCCCAAAGAGCCAATAAATACAAAAGGAAACCATTTACCCACAACGCGAAAATCGACTTTTCCGGATTTGACAAATCGAATGGTACTCGTTAATACGCCCATCGTTCCAGCTAATTTATTTGTAGCTAAGGCAGCAGCGGGCGGCAGGCCTAAAAATAAAAGAGCGGGTGTAGAAATTAAACCGCCTCCGCCCACTACGGAGTCAATGAATGCAGCTAAAAAACCAAAGAGTAAAAGCAAAAGAACAATCTGTAAACTTAATTCTTCCATAAAGCACCTTCCTCATGTCATAATATATATATAGTGACTACTTAAATAGTAACTATATAAAAAGCAGTTGTAAATATGTAAATGATGAAAATTTCAAATAACTTAAAAAACAGGGAGGTTTCCTTTATGGAAAATATTATTCAGCAGCTGCAGTCGCTTGGATTTAATCAGTATGAATCAAAAGTATACGTGACGCTTGTCAAAAAAGGATCTTCCACTGCTTATAGCATTAGTAAACATTCAGGTGTGCCAAGAGCGCGTGTATACGATATTTTACAAACACTAGAGGAAAAAGGCATGGCGTTAAAAGAAGAGAGTAATGATGGCACCCAGTACACGTCGCTGCCCGTCGATGCTTTTTTGCATTCGCTGCAGAAAAAATGGAACGAAACGTATGAAGACGTTAGCGAAACGCTTAAACGTCTTGAAACTGCAGAGTCTATAGAAGAAAGCCGGGTTATGACGATGAAAGGAGAAACAGCCATTCTTGCTTTTTGTGAGTCGCTGCTGCTAAAAGCAAAAAATAAAATTGTCATCTCGCTTTGGCCTGATATTTATAATGAGTTGAAGCCTCTTTTATTACAGCTAAGGAAGAGTGTCACACTAAAAGGAATTGTGTTTGAACAAGATGAAGCGATGGAGGAATTTGACCGGCACCGCCATACAAGCTATACCGAAAATATTGGGAATCAAAACTGGTTTATTATATCTGTTGACAGCAGTGAAATGATTTATGGTCATAAAGAAATGGCTTACTATACCAATAACGGAGTTAACATTAATTTACTTGAAAACTATATTTGGCATGATATCCTCGTTAACAGACTTGTAGAAAAAAGTGATCGAGAAATGGACAGGTGGATCGAAAGGGAAAGAGAAAGCTTTTTTGCGTAGAAAAGAGACTTAGACATAACGAAATCACTTCCATCGAAAGACGAACAAACGGGATAAATGATTTAGTATGAATGGCTTGTTACATCGCAGTTAATTTCCGTGCAAGGCTTCGCTTTCCGCGGGCGGACGATGAGCCTCCTCGTCGCTTACGCCCCTGTGGGGTCTCATCTGTTCCGCTTTTCCCGCAGGAGTCTTCGCCTTGCCCTCCAATTAACTGCTGGAAGCAGCCACCATGCATGAAAGCTACGTTCACTTTACCAACAGAAAAATCCGAACAAAGTTGATGCTCCATTAAGAGTCTCAAGCCCTCGTTCGGATCTTCCTTTAATCAAAATATTTTTGTTACAGCCTCTTTATATTAAAAGGTTTGGGCAAGTTTTTTTGCTTCTGCTATTCCTTTTTCTTTAATTTCCTGAGCTTTATCTGGCATTGCGTTATGCCCTTCGACAAAAATGCCGTCTAACGAAGGGACTCCAAAGAAATTCATCATAATTCCAATATAGCGATGCCCCATTTCCATATCAGCTGCAGGACCTTCAGAATAAATGCCTCCGCGCGCTTGAATATGAAGCGCTTTTTTATCCGTTAATAGTCCAACCGGACCTTCGGCCGTGTATTTAAATGACTTACCCGCTACGGCTACAGAGTCTAAATAAGCTTTCATAACCGGTGGAAACGAAAAGTTCCACATAGGAGTTACAAAAACATATTTGTCCGCTCCTACAAACTGTTCGCTCAATTCTGCAAGGCGATTGACCTTTTCCTGTTCATGAGAAGAGAGTTCCGAGCCAGACTGAAGTTTGCCCCAGCCGCTAAATACATCTGCATCAATATGAGGGATATTTTCTTTATAAAGGTCAATATGTACAACTTCGTCACTTGAATTGTGCTCTTTGTAAGCATCGATAAATGCTTTTCCAGTTGCCATACTGAATGATTGAGACTCATCGTGAGGATGAGCTGTAATATAAAGTACTTTTGCCACGTCTTATCATCTCTTTCTTGTTTGAAATAATGTACTGTCTTATCGTTATCACTCCCATAAAAAACTATACGCGCTTTGTCAGGTAAGCTAAAAAAGAGCGCAAGAAATGGATGTCTATATAGAAAATAATGGTATAATAAATGTTTGAATATTTACATAACAAGTATGTGTAACAGAAAGTAGATAAGAGGTGTCGAGATGAAAGAAAAATGGGTAATCGTCACGGGTGCAGGTGCTGGAATTGGAAAAGAAATTGTAAAAGAATGTGTGTCGAAGTGCTATTCAGTTATTGCTTGTGATAGTAATGAAGTAGCTTTGAAACAGCTAGCTGAAGATACAAAGGGCCATATTGAAACGTATGTAGTAGATGTTAAAGAAGGGAAGGCCGTAAAAAATCTTTTTTATCAAATAAAAGATAAAAATCTATATGGATTAGTTAATAATGCGGGCGTGTATTTAGGGAAAAATTTATTGGATTATGAAGAAAAGGAAATAGATTTTGTGATGGACACTAATATTAAAGGATATATTTATTTCTCCAAATACTTTGGTGAATTATTAATGGAAAAGGAAACAGAAGGAGCAATTATTAATATATCGTCCGTATCAGGAATGGAAGGAAGCTCCGATGCTATATATGGAATGTCTAAAGCAGCGATATTAGGATTAACCAAAAGCTGTGCAATGAATTTTTCTCCTTATATCCGTGTGAATGCCGTAGCACCTACAATGGTAAATACCGATATGATGAAAAATATTCCAGAGTGGCGCAAAAATGAATACATCGATCATCAGCTGATTCCAAGCTTTGTTACGCCTCAAGACGTGGCAGATACCGTTCTTTTTTTACTGAGTCCTCAAGCAAAACATTATACAGGAGCTACCTTTGATTTAAATAGCGGATGTTATTTACGATAAATTATCTTTTAAACGAGTAATCGAGGCTGGACAAAAATATTTTAGTTAAGAATAAATTCGAATGATCAATCGGTATTATTGACTGACCATTCGGATTTTTTACTGTTATTATAGACGTTGGTTTCACCGCTTCTAGCTGTTGATTGGAGGGCAAGGTGAAGACTCCTGCGGGAAAAGCGGAACAGATGAGACCCCACAGGCGCGTAAGCGACGAGGAGGCTCATCGGCCGCCCGCGGAAAGCGAAGTCTTGCACGGAAATCAACAGCGGTGTCAAGAGCAATCCATATGAGTTTATTAATCCAATTTGCTCGTCTTTAGATTGGGTTAATTCCGTTATGTCCCATCCTCCTTTTTGTTTTCTTAAGAATTCTTAAGAAATTTACTTAACGTTTCTTTAGATTTTTTTTCTATTCTAGAAAGAAAGAGTAGAAAGAAGGAATAGAAAATGAATTTAGCTTTTATGTATCAATATTTTCACCAGCCGCGAACGGTAGGAGCGCTTTTGCCAAGCTCTACGCACTTAGCGAAAAAAATGGTGAAAGGGATTGATTTTGAACATGCAGCCTGTATAGTAGAGTACGGGCCAGGAACCGGAGTTTTTACCCGTGAATTAATAAGAAGACGAAGCGCTTGTACAACTTTGCTTCTTATCGAATACAATCGGCATTTTTACGAAAAAGTAAAGGAACAAGTAAGAGATGAAAAAAATGTGTATGTGATACACGGCTCGGCTGAACATGTTCAAAAGTACTTGATACAGTATGATATTTCAAAAGTAGATTACGTACTATCAGGTCTTCCTTTTGCTTCTTTAGCAGCTGAGGTGTCAGATTGTATTTTGCAAAACACGCGAAGCGTATTAGCTGATGAAGGGAAATTTATTACGTTTCAGTATACGAATTTAAAAAAAGAGTTGATCCGCACGTTTTTCCCCCACATTAAAGTTGAAAAAGAGTGGAGAAACGTGCCTCCCGCATACATTTTTTCATGCGAAAAGAATGAGGTATAAGGAGTTTGTAAATGAAAGACAGAATTTTAATTATAGATGACGATGAGCAAATTCGTAATTTAATTGCTATTTACTTAGAAAATGAAGGATTTGAAACGCTGAAAGTTTCTAATGCTGTATCTGGATTAGCGCTTTTAGAGGAACAGGAAGTAGATTTAATTATATTAGATATCATGATGCCGCAGATGAATGGAATCGACGCAGCTTTTAAAATACGTGAAGAAAAAAACATGCCCATTATTATGCTTTCGGCGAAGTCAGAAGATATGGACAAAATTTCTGGTCTAACAGCAGGCGCAGATGATTACTTAACAAAACCATTTAACCCACTCGAACTCATCGCACGAGTCAAATCACAAATTAGACGCTATAAAAAATACAATGAACGCGCTGAGCGTGACGTTATTCAAATTGGCGATTTGGAAATTAACCGCAGCACCCGCCTTGTATTTGTGCGCGGCCAAGAGATTCGTTTAACGCCAAAAGAGTTTGATATTTTAGAGCTGCTGGCACGCAACAAAGGAACAGTGATGAGCATGGGGAAAATATATGAAGCCGTGTGGCAAGAAGACGCGTTTAAATCGGATAATACTGTAATGGTCCATATCACAAAAATTCGTGAAAAAATTGAGGATAATCCGAAAAAGCCCATTTATATTAAAACCATATGGGGCGTAGGATACAGGATATGAGAAGAATAAGTGTAAAGCTTCTTTTTGCTATCATTATAAGTTTTTTGGCTACCAATTTAATTTTTATTTTAATTGCTAGGCTTGTTTTGAGCAGGTATATACAAGAAGAGAAAATGAATGTCCCTGCATATAATGTATTAGCGTTTGGACTTTTCTTTATCGCCGTTGTGGTCTTTGTTTTTGCTTTTTTAGCACTTATTCGTTCCCATATTCGTTATCTGAAAGAAATCTCTAAACAAGTTCAAAAAATCTCAAATGGAGATTTAGGCGCAACCATCCATGTACGAGGAAAAGATGAGCTGGCTGAATTAAGTCAAAACATTAACAAGATGTCTGCGCAGCTTCGTACAAAGTTTGATCGTGAACGAGAGCTGGAGCAATTGAAAAATGAGCTAATATCAAGTGTGTCTCACGATTTGCGTACGCCTTTAACTTCCATTGTGGGGTACCTCGATTTAATCAAAAAAAGAGAAAATATGGATGATCAAACATTAGATAACTACTTATATATTGTGGATTCAAAAGCAAATTATTTAACGGATTTAATAGATGAGTTGTTTGACTATACAAAATTAACGAGTCCGGATTTTCAGCTTCAGAGAAATGAAATTGACATGAAACGTTTGCTTCAACAGGTAATAGGAGAGTACGAGCCAATTTTAACAAGAGAAGGCATTGAAATTCAGACTAACTTTGCTTGTGAATGGCATGCATTTATTGATGTAGAAAAAATGGTAAGAGTCTTTCAAAACTTGCTCGAAAATGCCAAGAAGTACAGCGAAAAGCCTTCCGTATTAGAGGTGAATCAGGAAATTGATGAGGATTCGTTGGTAATTTCCTTTAGTAACAGCATTAACATCAGTGAAAAACTTGAGGTGGAAAAGTTATTTGATCGATTTTATCGAGGTGATGAATCAAGAACGAACGTAAATGGTTCAGGTTTAGGGCTGGCTATTGCAAAACAAATTATTCAGCTGCATCAAGGAGAGATACGAGCAGAGCGTCAGCATAATAAGCTCACTTTTTCGATAAAGCTGCCGCCTAACACAAGAAAGCCTTAAGAATCACTTGTAAAGATTCTTAAGGCTTTTTGCGACTATTTTAATGCCGTATTCAAATTCTGCAAGCGTCGCATAAGAAAAGGATATTCTGATATGCTGTGACGTTTCATGGTCATACAATGCGCCTGGATTTAAAAGAACTCCTTCGTCGAGACAGTGCTTAAATAATTTCCGCATCGAAACAGGCTTATGCAGCGTCAGCCAAAAATAAAAACCTCCGCTCGGAGTATTCCACGCAGCAAGACTTTTTAAATACTTCTCTAAAATAGCCTGCGTTTGCTGAGATTTTTCTTTTAATTTATAGCGTACGCTGGCAACGTGCTTGTCATAAATTCCGGTTTTTAGAGCTTCAGCAGCGGCCCATTGAGATAAGGAACTGGCTCCGTAGTCAACTTGCATTTTAAGGTCGGCCAATCGCTCAATTACATGTTCAGGCCCTACAATCCATCCAATTCGAAATCCCGGACTAAATGTTTTAGAGAACGTTCCTAAATAAAGAACCACTCCATTTTTATCTCGAGCTTTTAATGAAAGCGGAGGCGGTGAATGGAACCAAAGCTCTCCGTAAGCATCATCTTCAATAATCGGCAAATGCATTCTTTCACACTGGCGAAGCAGCTCTTGGCGCCTTTGTTCACTCATCGTTACATTGGTAGGGTTATGAAAGTTCGGTATTGTATATAAAGCTGTGCCTTTTTCTTTTTCGTGCTGGTCTTTTAATGAAGTTAAATGCATTCCTTCTTCGTCTAATGAAACGCCCGTTAGTTTCATTTGTGCGGACTGAAATAACGGTAGAGAATAAAGATAAGAAGGCTTTTCAGCTAATATATTGGCACCTGGAGGCAGCAGGCCGATTGAAATTAACTGAAGGGCTTGAAGTGAACCGGATACAATTAAAATAGATGAAGGAGACGTTTCAATGCCGCGTTTTTTTACATGCTTCACTAACTCTTGTCGGAGCTCATCATTTCCTCTTGGGTGCTCGTAGCCCAAGTGTACGCTTCTATGGTTAGTTCCGCTAAATAGTTCCGCAAGATGATGGGAAGGAAGCAGGTCAGGTGCTAACTCTCCAGTTCCTAAACGAATAATGCCCGGTTGAAATTCAGCTTCGTTAATATGGCGGATAGTCGGAGAATTTGGTTGGTATATTCCTGCTTCTACATACGAATTCCAGTTCATGTGAGAACCTGATGCTAGTAAGCTCCACGTATTGTTGATGACCTTGGTGCCGCCTCCTTTGTTTCCGCTGAGCAGTCCTTCAGCAATTAAGTTTTCGGTTGCCGTCACCACCGTGCTTCTATTTACAGAAAAGCTAGCAGCTAAATGGCGCTGAGAAGGAATTTTCGTTCCAATAGGCCACTCTCCATTTATGATTTTCTCTTTCATATACTCTTGAATTTGTTTGTGCATTGGCTTTTTATCAGCCGGATTTGGAGTCCAGTTCATGTGAGACCACCTTTTTATAATTTGGTTGGTATTATAAATCAAAATTTGGATGGAGACAACAAGGGATGTCAATTGTAGGATAAAAGAGAAAGGAGAGAACAACATGTTTACAGTGGTTATACATGCTTTATTGTTAGCATTCGGTTTGATTTTACCTTTAGGAGTACAAAATGTGTTTGTTTTTAACCAAGGAGCAAATCAACGAACCATCAAACAGGCGCTTCCTGTAGTGGTAACGGCTTCTGTTTGTGATACGATTTTAATTCTAGTAGCAGTGCTGGGAGTTTCAGCAGTAGCCGCTACTTTTTCATTTTTTCAAGCGCTTATTTTTGGGATAGGTTTTCTTTTTTTAGCGTATATGGGCTTTGTGACGTGGAAGAGCGAACCTTCAAAAACGTCAGTAAAGGAAGGGATGACGGTGAAAGCACAAATTTTATTTGCTGCTTCTGTATCTCTGCTAAATCCTCACGCGCTGATGGATATTATGGGTGTAATCGGAACAAATTCTCTACTGTACAGCGGAAAAGAAAAATGGATTTTTACGCTCGTTACGATATCCGTTTCGTGGATATGGTTTTTATCCTTAGCTTTTGCAGGAAAAGCAGTAGGGGAAATGGATTCAAATGGGAAAATAATGATTTGGGTCAATAAGGCTTCTGCATGTATGATTTGGGGAGTAGCTCTTTACATGGCAAAAAGTATGTTTTTTCAGTGAAATAGGCGCTAAAAGAAAAGTTATATAATAGAAAGCTAGGGGTAAAGATGATTCAAGGAATTAATCATATATGCTTTTCTGTGTCAAATTTAGAACGGTCCATCATATTTTATCAAAAAGTGTTAGGGGCGGAACTTTTAGTAAAAGGAAAGTCCACCGCTTACTTTAGTCTAAATGGAATGTGGCTCGCGTTAAACGAAGAAAAAGATATTCCTAGATCAGAAATTCAGTATTCGTATACTCATTTAGCATTTTCTATTTCCATTGAAAGTTTTGACCAAGCAAAAGAGCTGTTAAAACAGCATAATGTAAATATCTTACCTGGAAGAAATCGTGACGAGAGAGACAAAAAATCTATTTATTTTACGGATCCTGACGGTCATAAATTTGAATTTCATACTGGTACGCTCCAAGACCGTTTAGCGTATTACCAAGAAGAAAAGCCTCATATGACATTTTATTCGCCAAAAGAGTAGTACTAAAATAGTTATATAAGGTTACAGTTTTATTACATTCGCATTCCTCGCTCAGTTATCATTAAATAAACGATTCTGTTGTGATATAATGGAAAAAAAGTGAGGAGGAGGAAGAATGTATACCGCAAAACAGGTGAAGTTTGGTTCGCATATTGTGATAGGCGTACTTTTCGGCATCCTAGCTGCAATGTTAATCGGCACTTTTTATCAAAATGTACCA
This sequence comes from Priestia sp. USM5, assembly GCF_058323215.1. NCBI lineage: Bacteria > Bacillati > Bacillota > Bacilli > Caryophanales > Bacillaceae > Priestia > Priestia sp. USM5. Next base: position 2,503,158 of record NZ_JBSGKN010000001.1, on the reverse strand, counting down.
GGTGTATTACCGTACGGGATGATTAGCGGACTTGCAGTAGGACTCATAGCAGATACATATTATACAATTAAAACAAAAATAAAGGTTATCTAATATAGTGTAGTACTATTCTCAGGAGAAATAAAAGATTCCTTTTGAAAATAGTACTATTTTTGTGAGAAAAACAGTTAATTTCTATTTTAGAAAAACAAGTTAACGCGCTAAAAAAATTGTGAATTTACTATTTTGAATCAGCAATAGGGGATTGAAATATCGAATTAACTCTAAGTATAGAATTATATATTAAAGTAACTAACCGTTTTCTAAACAGTGAAACGGTTTTTACTTAGTTTCGTTGCGCGTCAGATAAAAGGTCTAATAATTAAGCAATTGTTCGTAAAACTGAGGATAAGAGATTTTTTAAAGCTGCTACTAACAGATAGAATATTGTTGCTTTTAATGGTTTATCTATAGAAAACTTGATAATTTTTCTAAAATCGTTCTTTTGGAGTACATAATATATGCTATCATTGTTTGGTGAAAAAACTACATACCAAAAAAAGGAGAAAAAATGAAGAATTTAAGAAAAATCGGCCTAGGACTTGTAGCATCTTTGCTATCTATTAGTTTAGTAGCTTGTGGATCAACGAAAGAAGAACAAAAACAAGGATCTGCTAAGCAAGAGCAGAAACAAATGGGGAAAGAGCAGAAAAAACTCGAACAAAAACTCTCTAAATTAGAGAGTGAGTATGAAGAATATACAAAAGAAAAAGGATATATGGAATCTGATGATTATCTTGTTTTTGAAGCAGACTTTAACATACTAGCAAAGTCAATTGAAAGCAAGAATATTCTTCAGGGCGATGATGGTGAACTAGACAAACATGTAAAAGACTTAAAAACTGAGATAGACCATTTAAGTAATGATCAAGCAATAAAAGCTCAGAAGCGTTATGGTTCCGCAGTAGATGTGTACAAGGCTGCAATTGGTACTCATATGCATATTGTGTTAACTAAAGCGGATATTACTCAGCACTTTAATGCGGTGAACACTATTGAGTTAGACAAAGATTTTAATGCAGATAGCTACGATTATGAAAAAATTGATGCAGACGCAACTGAGGCTATTAAGTCTATACAAGGAATGCCTATGAAAAGAATAAAGCTTATTAAGGAAGAGTTGGAGAAATATAAAGCTAGCTTTAGTACTGAAGAATATAATCAATTGAATTCCGCAGTCACTAGCGTAACTTCGTCATTAAATAAACAAGTTGAAATGCTAGAAGTTCTACAAAAAGAAAGTGGTAAGGATAAATCAACTTTAGAAGAAAACACAAAAGCTGCTGAAACACAATTTTTAGATGCTAAAGAAAAAGTGTCTGCATTTGAATCTAAATATGATATCCAAATGTAAAATATATGCTTTAAATACAATTGTTTATTAAAATAAAAAGCCGTTTCTTAACCAAAGAAACGGCTTTTTATTATTTCTCTCTATTGATCTTTGGTGTACGTAAGAAGAGAGAGTAATAACGCAATTAGAGTCAATAGCGTCGCAAATAAGAATACATCGTTACTACCATATCTATAGTCGAAGTTGTTATTGCTTTAGCGAGGTGTTCCGTAGTTTGTTGCGTCATAATTGTAACAAGTATAGCAGTACCAATTGAACCTGCAACTTGACGAATTGTATTATTTAAAGCTGTACCGTGAGAAATTAAATGTTGAGGTAATTGGTTGATGCATTCAGTCACAATCGGCATCATAATTAATGCACCTGGCAATAATAGTAGATCTGATTGAAGCGGCGTAAAGCCTCGAATGCTTTATAGATAGATTGGCAGCGGTTTTGAAATTATTTAGGATGAAACATAAAAAATTATAATAAGATTTGTTGAAAATCAACTTGGGAATTATTGATGTAATTTTCTGAAACTTTTATTAGTGCTATAACGTATAGTAAGTATAGGGAATGTTAATTTAAATTCCTTTTTGCGGAAAAACGTTTAACATAAAGTCGAATCATCTGTTAGTTCTGTTTTGTTTAAAAGAATGTGGAGGGGATAGTTATTAAAAAACTTGCCATTTTACTTGTTGGAGGGCTTTTATCCTGCGGAGGATATATGCTGTATTACGCGACGCTAGGTGAACTAAAGAAGAAAGAGGGGATATTAAAATGACAATGTGGCTATGGGCAGGCGGATGTATAGTGTTTTTGTTAGCAATGGGTTACATTGCAGATCGTGTAGCAATAAGGAGAAACATTGAATTTAGTCCCGAGGATGGAATTAAAAATGCTACAGATGCAGAACAAATTTATGTGGAGAGCTATTTGAATGAAACAAAAAATACGAATAATAATATACCGCTTTAATAGAAATTATAAATAAAAGGTTTATCCGCTGCTACTTGCATTAGGGATAAGCCTTTTTGTTTTATACTTAGTTCCAAACTTCGTCTAAAGTATCTCTAAACAATTGATCTAATTCATATGTAGGGTCATCTAATTCTACAGATAAAGTTCTGACGTATTTGTCTAAACGGCCAATTTCTAAGTTTAAAAATTCATTAATAACATTGATGCGTGGTTCTAAATCTAGCTCATCACCACTAATTTTACGCTTTAACAGCTTACTAACCTCTTCTTTTAATTCTCCTTCTGGTAACAGTTTCTCTAAGAGAATAGGGAATTCTAGTGGAGGAAATTCATTATATTGTTCAACCCACTTAGCAGCTAACACGGGTCTTAAAACGTAAAAATATTTTTTGATTTTTACTTCGTCACCTTGTAAATACTCTCTAAAGTTATTTCTAGCCATATTTAAATAGTGGTATATACAAGAAGTAGGAGTAAAGATGTTAGAATGTAGTTTTTTCATTTTATCAAATGTTGAATACGCCTTGTAATATACAATGTTTGATTGCATCCATTCTAGTAAAGGTGGGTTTGATTTTCTAAAAAGTTTTAATGTCTTGGTTAAGTCCCAGCCGCTAACATCTAATAGGTCATTAATAGGTAGCTCTATTACATCTCGCTTTTTACCTACACCGATTGGGTCAATGCTTAAATATTTATTTTTCTTATGAATATAAATAAATCTAACATCATAATCGCTATCTTTAGATGGAAAGTCCCACGCTCTACTTCCAGATTCACAAGCGTATAATACCTTTACGTCGTAATCTTCTTCAATTTTCTTTAAAGCTGCAACAATTGTTTCTCTCATAACCCAACCTCATTTTCTTTTAATGCTTTTTATATACAAAAGCTATTACTATTTCTCCTATTATATTTCATAATGTATGGAAAATGGTAAATAAATAAAAAAAGCTTCCTTTAAGCCTCTAAAAATCTACGAAAATATAGAGAGTGAAAAACTATATCACTCAAAAAGCACTATATCCAATCCCTTTCTGCGGTAACAGGTTAGAAGCGTATACAGTTCTGCACGGTGATGGTATAAATGAGACTGATTTATTCAACTAAATACTGCATTTTTTGATTCAGCCAGTACTCTGATTTTTCATTGTTATCGAGCTTGATATAGCAATCGATAATTTCATCATAAATGAATTCTTTTTCTTCTACTAAATCAATAAATTTAACGAGTAAAAATACGGCTTTCGAAACTTTTCCATTCTCACAAAGCCATTCTTTCATCCAGATTAATAGATCAAGAAGAATAATCTCTATTTTCACTCGGATATCAAGGAACCAGTCGTCATAAATCGTTGTTAAATAATGAGGAACTAATTGATGCAGGCGCTGTTCAGCCTCCTTGAATTTCAGAGACGGGTCAGACTGTTCGGTTATCCACTGAAGGTCAGTTAGTAAATCTAATCCATCGCTTGACACATCGGCATTTAAAGAAATGAGCTGCCTGTTAACAAGTAAAACCGGCTCTGAATTTTCTGCGTTCAATAATTTTTTTAAATGAGACAAGTAGACGCGTAAATTCTTTTTGGCGTTGCTTAAAGGCATTTCGGGCCACAGCGCTTCGCATAGCTGTTCCCTGCTGATAGAATGATGAAAAATAAGATATAGTAAAATTTCTTGAGCAAAGCGCTTATTCCAGCCTTCTGTAATAAGCTGACCATTTACATAGACGGAAAAAGAGTATAAGAAATCTACTTTAAGAGAGGGTGTGTGGGCATGGAATTCTTTTTGTATGTCTATAGCCGTATCACTTTCCCAGTTCTTAAGTATTTTCATAGGATCATTCTTTAAAGAAGGCAGCTGAGATGTATTACTTTTAATAAAATCTATGACAATTTCTCTGAATAAAGCTGTTTTTTCTTTTATTAGAAATAAAGAGTGTGCGTTAGGTATGGTCATATGACTGTAGTTTTTTAAAAACATCGTTTTTGAAATCAGATACTGAGATGAAAACAGCAAATCATGTTGGCCAGATAAAGTGAGTACAGGAAGTGAAATGCTGCTTAGCTCTTGAAATAGACTGGCTGTAATAGAAAGTTTAACGAAGCGGAAATATACATTGGGATCCATTTGTTTAAGTCTTTCAATAACCTCTTGTATGTTTGTATATTCCAGACTTTCCAGTTTGCCTAATTCAAGGATTTTATTTACCGGTATTTGATTTTTGCTTTCTTCGTTGTAACATCTCTTAATCTTTTGAATGGTGCTATCTGAATAAAAAGGAAGAGACAGTAGTATCAGTCCTTCAATAAGAAATTCATAGCGGGCGGTAAATTTAACAGCGATTTGTCCTCCAAATCCCACTCCAACTAAGTAACACTTCTTTATATGTAACGTATGTAATAAGAGAAAAAGATCTTCAATATGAGCCTCAAACGATAATTCTCCTGTAGCAGAGGCGCTCTTTCCTGTCTCTCTCAAATCGTAATGAATAACACGGTAATGTTGGGTTAATTCCGCAGTAATAGAATCAAAAAGCGTATGATCAGTGACACAAGAATGAACCATAACAACGGTTTCTGTCTTGTCAGTGAACACGGGCGAATGAATTTCATAGTAAATTTTTTCTGTCGCCGTATGCAGAAAAGGCATAAAAGCAATCCTCCTAGTGTCTAACTGTAGCGTTTGTGTAACGGTAAAATCATTATGATAGGAATAGACAAAAATTTCAAAAAAATTGGTTCTTTTTAGCAAATATAAAATGTCTAATGTTCTAGTAATATCCATTATACTGTAAAACCATAGTGAAAAATAAGGGAGAATGCCCAAAAACAGAAAAAAGAAAACGTTCTCAATTCCCGGAAAAGAAGAAAGGAAGCGAATTATGAATTTTAAAGACGAAAATGCGTTAGACTTAGAATGGGTTATGCTCATAATGGAAGCAAAAGAAACAGGTATAAGCATTGAGGAAATTAGACAATTTTTACAAAGTATTAGTTCAAGTTCTTAGCCGATACATCAGTAAGGAAATAAAGAATTCGTTACGCATAGCTAACCTTTATAGCGGGTCTCAAGCTATGTCCACTAGATGTATAATTATCCCTTTACAGTAAGAACGTTTATTTATAATGCACGATAAAGTGAAATTATGGTATTATTATCGATAAGTAAGCATTAGTAAGGGTGATTATAATGACAATTGGTCAACGTATTCGAGATCTTAGAATGAAACAGGGAATATCGCTAACAGAACTTGCAAACCGAGCGGGTGTTGCTAAATCGTACATATCTTCAGTAGAAAGAGGAATTCAGCTCAACCCATCTATTCAATTTCTAAACAAAATTTCTACCTCATTGAACGTGAGTATTGATAGATTGATTCATGAGCCTATGGATAAGTCTGAATCGTTGGATATTGATAATGAGTGGCTTGAGTTAGCAAAAGAAGCAGCGGAGTCAGGAATAAGCAAAGAGCAGTTTAAACAATTTCTTGAATTTCAAAAATGGCAGCGGGCAAAGCAAGATTAACTTCGCGGAATATACATAAAAGAGAACTTACATAGCACAACTGCTAAAAAATCATGATTGCAAAAAAGAGATTCCATTTATCTATGGAATCTCTTTTTTGTTGACTTAAGAAGAAATAAAATGAGACGGGAATTCTTTTTCTCGCTGAAACTGAATACGTTCAAGAGTTATTAATCTTGGCTTTCTTTTCTGTTCAAACTGTCTCAATGTTTCTGAAATCTCTTTGTTTTGATAAAAAACTTGATGCAGTAAGTCAGACAGTAAGTCAGCATCTTTTAATGACTCGTTTAATCCAAAAGCGCCAGTAGGAGTCATCGTATGAGCAGCATCACCTAACAAGAGCAGGTGATGTTTTGACCACACTTCGCTTATGCTGCTTTGCACAGAAAGAAGCGTAAAGTCTGACCACGACTTAATAAACCTTTCAATTGAAAGGTTTAAGCTAGGGAAAGCCTCTATTAAACGCTGAATAAACGGTTTAAACGATTGTTTTCGAAGAGCAGGATAGCTGTCTTTTTCAATATTCCATCCGATTTGAACAAAGCCTTTTGCTTGAGAAAAAAGCGCTACCTGCTGCTGCTTCACAAGCGCAAATTTAATAGAAGGCTCCCAGTTGGCAGGTGCAGGAATTTTCGCCCAAAGCAAATCGTATCCATGATTATGAATATTGTTTTTTATGTGCGCAAGTTTGCGAACAGTTGAATATCGACCATCTGCTCCAATAATGATTTTACTTTCAACTATTGTTTCACCCCGGCCTTTTTGCTGAGCTTTTATTCCAGTATATTGTCCTTTTTCATTTTGCGTTAGCTCCGTTACTTTTGTGCCCAGCATAAGTTTGTAGGAGGGATGGCTGCTTGCTCGGCTATCTATAGACTGAAGAAGATGCTGCTGTGGAACATGAATTCCTGCATGTCCAAGTTCAGATTCTATCGTTTTGAATACATGTCCATCTTTCCAGTATTCGACCCTAGACATTCGAAGGAGGCCTAAGCTTTCAATTTCTTCAAATATATGATGTTTTTTAAGAATCATTTCTCCATCTTCATTTAAATGTTCGCCTCGAAATTCTTTTCCAAGCTTATCAGATCTCTCTATCAGTATAGTTGATATATTTTGTTTAGCCAGTAGATAGGCTAGTAGAGCACCGCCTGGTCCGGCTCCTATTATACACACATCTGTTTGATAGTTCATTTTCTTCACCTTGTTTGTTATATGCAATTAAGTTACTTTTAGTAAGTATATTAACTTTTATAAATGTTAATGTCAACTTTTTTATAGCTTTTCTTCTATGGAATTCGTTCTTTGGTCGAAACACAAATAAGGTTTTACATAAACAAAGTCAAAGATTAAGTTTTATGGTAAACTAAAATACACAAATTATTTTGAATAATTTGTATAAAAAGGTGAAATTTAAACATTGTTGAGAAAAAGCACGGTTGGAAAGCTGCAGGATTTTTAGCAAGAAGAGTAGAGAACGTCTCTGAAAATTCTAGCAAACTCCAATTTCGACTGGAGGATGATTATGACAAAAGTAGAACATTATATTCAAACATTGGGTAACAGTGCAGATTTGCTAACGAAAAAGCAGACAAGCATTTACTTCGAAAAACTTTCAAACACCTTTCCTTTTTTAACAATCATGCAAATTAATTGGAGAAAAGTATTAATTAAAAAGTCCGCCCGGCATATTGAAGAAATCAAAAAATGGCTTCAAGAGATGAATATAAAAGAACATCAGGTTGTTTTATTTTGGAAACGAGCAACTAAAGCCGTAAGCGTCGATTTAGCTCAGGCTCTAACGTTTTTCCAACAAACAGCTGATCTTACAGAAGAAGCGTTTATTTACTGTCCGTCTGTTGACTATGTCATTGAATATTTTAAAGACGGTAAAATGATGATTGGTTTAGCAGCACGTTAATTAAAAGGGAAAAAAGCTGAGGGAAGAGGGGGAATGAGAACTTCTTCACTCGGCTTTTTATGCATATAAACTCTAAAAAATACGAAACATAACGTTATTTACAACATAAATTACCTTCTCTTTATAATTAGTGGGAAAAGTATTGACATTTTCCATAAAACAAATATAATTAACATTAATCATATTGTTAATTGTAAAAAGAGTGATCAGGAGAAATGCTGAATGTCGAACAAAAAAGCAATGACGAATCAAATGAAAAAAGAATACCCTAAACCCTATGGCTATACGTCAGATATTGCTGTATTTACGATTGTGACGGAAGAAAAAGAACCATACAAACCACCTAAAATGAATTTAAAATTAATGCTTATCCAGCGAGCAATGCTAAACGCGGAGGGAGAAAAGAACAGCGAAGCAGGAAAGTGGGCGCTTCCCGGCGGATTTGTCCATCCTGATGAATCAGCTTTTGAAGCGGCTAAAAGAGAGCTCGAAGAAGAAACGGGCGTGAACGATATCCATTTAAAACACTATGGTGTCTATGATGAGCCCGGAAGAGACGATAGGGGATGGGTCATCACAAACGCACATTATGCAATTGTCCCAGAAGATAGTCTAATAAAACGAAAAGCGAATGATGATGCTGCTCGAGTTGAATTATTTAAAATAGATGAAATCTTTTCATTGCCTTTAGCTTTTGATCATGAAATCATCATTCGAGATGCAATCAAGGAAATTAAGAAAGATTTATTGCAAACGACTATTGCTCAGAAGTTTCTGCCTTCTCAGTTTACATACTCTGAACTGCAGGCTGTGCTGCTTACCGTAACGGATGATGCGGCAATTAAAAGTGATCAGGCGTTTGCACGAAAAATAAGAATGCTGCCATTCATTGAAGAAGTAGACGGAAAAACAACGACGAGAACGTCTAAAAAGCCAACAAAGCTCTACCGGTTTGTTGAGATGAATGTGATGAAGCCAATCTATACAGCACGCTATTAAAAGAAAAAACTTTCAATTCAAATAATTAACAATATGTTAACTGTTAATTTTTATTTATGAGGGGGAAACATAATGAAAAAAGCACTGATTAACATTGATTATACCAATGATTTTGTAGCTGAAAACGGAGCTTTGACATGCGGAGAACCAGGGCAACACATTGAAACATCTATAAGCGATATCACGCGTCAATTTATTGAGCAAGACGAGTATGTCGTGTTTGCCATTGATTTTCATAAAGAAAATGATTCCTTGCATCCAGAATCAGCGCTGTTTCCGCCTCATAATATTGAAGGTTCTGCAGGAAGGAAGCTATACGGAAAGTTAAATGATTTATATAATGTGTATCAATCAAAGGCAAATGTAGAATGGATAAATAAAACGAGATACAGCGCATTTGCTGGAACAGATCTGGAGATTAAACTGCGAGAAAGACAGATTACCGATGTCTACTTAGCAGGTGTATGTACGGATATCTGTGTACTTCATACAGCAGTAGATGCTTATAATAAAGGATTTGCTATTTATATTTATGAAAAAGCCGTAGCGAGCTTTAATCAAAAAGGCCATGAGTGGGCGCTCGAACACTTTAAATCTTGCCTCGGAGCAGAAATTATTTAAGGACATAAAAGTGGAGGAAATCAATGAATATGTTTACAGATGACAGCGTAATGCTACACACCGATTTATATCAAATTAATATGGGAGAAACGTATTGGGAAGATAACATTCATCAAAAGAAGGCTGTTTTTGAAGTTTTTTTCCGCAAACTTCCTTTTGGGAATGGGTATGCTGTTTTTGCTGGATTAGAAAGAATTATTGAATATATTAAAGCATTTAAATTTAGCGAATCTGATTTAACGTACTTGCACGAAGAATTAGGTTTTAAAGAAGATTATTTAGCTTACTTAAAAGACCTTACATTTACTGGGACAATTCGATGTATGCGTGAAGGTGAGCTTGTGTTTCATAATGAACCAATTTTACGTGTAGAAGCACCGTTAATTGAAGCTCAGCTTGTAGAAACAGCGATTTTAAATATTGTGAATTACCAAACGCTGATTGCAACAAAAGCAGCCCGAATCAAACATGTAGTAGGAGATCAAGTGGCAATGGAGTTTGGAACGCGACGCGCTCAAGAAATGGATGCTGCTATTTGGGGAACAAGAGCAGCCTATATTGGCGGATTTGGTGCTACTTCTAACGTGCGTGCAGGAAAGAAATTTGGAATTCCAGTTGCAGGAACGCATGCCCATGCAATGGTGCAAGCTTATAAAGATGAATATATTGCATTTCATAAATACGCTCGTCGCCATAAAAACTGTGTGTTTCTAGTTGATACGTACGACACCTTAAAATCAGGAGTTCCCAATGCGATTAAAGTAGCAAAAGAATTAGGAGACAAAATTAATTTTACGGCAATTCGTTTAGACAGCGGCGATTTAACTTATTTGTCTAAAAAAGCTCGTCAAATGTTGGATGAAGCAGGGTTTACAGAGACAAAAATTGTTGCTTCCAACGATTTAGATGAAGATACGATTATGCATTTAAAGTCGCAAGGTGCACAGATAGACATGTGGGGAATTGGTACGAAGCTCATTACTGCATATGATCAGCCGGCGCTTGGAGCAGTGTATAAACTCGTCTCTATTGAAGGAGAAAATGGCGAGATGATGGATACGATTAAAATTAGTGCGAATCCTGAAAAAGTCAGTACACCAGGGTTAAAGCGCGTATATCGTATTATTAATAATTTGAATGGGAAATCTGAAGGGGATTATATTACGATGGAAGACGAAGACCCTCAAAGCGAAGAGCGTTTAAAAATGTTCCACCCTGTTCATACGTTTATCAGTAAATTCGTCACAAATTTTGAGGCAAAAGAACTTCATCATGATATCTTTGTAAACGGAAAGCTTGTGTATGAAACAGAAGAACTTCAAGAAATTCAGCAGTACGTAAAAGATAATTTAGAGCTGCTTTGGGATGAATATAAGCGCACGCGCAATCCAGAAGAATATCCAGTAGATTTAAGCGAAAAGTGTTGGGAAAATAAAACGCGTCAAATTGCGTACGTAAAACAAAAAGTAGCGGAAGCCCTAAATAAAAAATAGTAGGGAGCTGGAGACATGTCAGATACGCTTGCTTATTTTCAACAGCTAAACCCTGATAAGAAAATAGATACGCTTTTAGAAAAAGGAGCGAAAATTGGGATTTATGGTTCATCTTTTGATCCGGTTACCAACGTTCATCTTTGGACGGCATCAACGGTTGCGCATCGAAAGAAGTTAGATGCTATTATCTTCTTGCCTTCATCGCACAAACGGACAGACAAAAAGCTCCAAACGTCCGATGAACACCGTGTAAATATGGTTAGCTTAGCGATTAAAGACAACCCGAAATTTTTGCTCGATACGTATGAGCTAGACGTATTGCCCGGCTATCATTACACATACTACACTATGGAGCACTTTAAAAAATTGCTCCCACACGCTGACTTATTTTTTATTATGGGAGCCGACTTACTGCAAGATATTGGTGAGGGCAAGTGGAAGAAAGCAGATGAACTTATTAGTCAAAACCAGTTTATCATCATGGCAAGAGAGGGAATAGACATGTTGAAAGCTATTAGTCATTCTCCTTTGCTTCGAAATTATGACGACGGCCGGTTTCAGCTTCTTGATAAGGGGCTAGCAATGGAAATCAGCTCTACTTATATTCGTCAAGAATTTGCCAGGGGCGGAGAACCACGATATTTAATGCCTGATCTCTGTTATTTTTATAGTAAAAAACATGGATTGTATCAGTAAGAAATCTACATATAATGGAAGGAGAGCATGTATCATGTCAGACATGCAAGAAAAAATAAGAAAAGAGCTACATGTGAAATCTGAAATTGATCCAGCACAAGAAATTCGTGCCCGTGTTGATTTTTTGAAAAACTACCTAAAGTCAGCAAATGCAAAAGGCTTTGTATTAGGTATAAGCGGAGGGCAGGACTCTAGTTTAGCTGGACGATTAGCGCAGATTGCTGTAGACGAATTGCGAAAAGAAGAATATGAAGCCAAATTTGTAGCCGTTCGCTTGCCTCATGGCACGCAGCATGATGAAGCGGATGCGAAGGCGTCACTAGAATTTATTAAACCTAATGAAACATATACATTTAATATTAAAAACACGGTGGAAGCATTTGAAAGTTCGTTTACAGGTTCTACAGATATAGCGCTGTCTGATTTTCATAAAGGAAATGTCAAAGCACGTACGCGTATGATTGTACAGTATGCAATCGGAGGAGAAAACGGCCTTTTAGTTATCGGAACCGATCATGCAGCAGAAGCAGTAACAGGCTTTTTTACAAAATACGGAGATGGCGGAGCAGACGTGCTGCCTCTAACGGGATTAACAAAACGTCAAGGAAAAGCATTGCTAAAAGAATTAGGTGCAGATAAACGATTGTACGAAAAAGTACCAACAGCTGACTTATTAGATAATAGTCCTGGTCAATCTGATGAAACGGAACTAGGAATTTCTTATGATGAACTAGACGATTATTTGGAAGGAAAAGAAGTATCACAAGAAGCCGCTGAAAAAATTGAACAGCGCTATCGTATTACTGAACATAAGCGTCAGTTACCGGCTAGCATGTTTGATGAATGGTGGAAATGAGAGAAATGCCCATATTAGAGATCTAATATGGGCATTATTTTGACTGATTTCTTTCATAAAACAAAAAAGTGGCGGAAAAAGTGTAATTTAACAAATTGTTTTCTCATACACACTTTGTTATTCTTACGCACTTTGGTATAATGAAGTGCTTTTAATATTATTGAGGAGGAACATTTTTTATGGCAGTTGAAGTAGGTAGCAAGGTACAAGGGAAAGTAACAGGTATTACTAATTTTGGAGCATTTGTAGAATTACCTGGAGGTCAAACTGGGCTTGTACATATTAGTGAGGTAGCTGACAGCTATGTAAAAGACATTAATGACCATCTTAAAGTTGGTCAAGAAATTGAAGTGAAAGTCGTTAATGAGAAAGACGGAAAAATTGGATTATCGATTAAAAAAGCGATAGATAAACCGGAAAGACCCTCATCTTCTTATTCACAACGCCCGCCACGTCAGGCAAGAAATAATGATAATCGTTCTAAAAGCAACTTCCAACCAAAGGAAAACTTCGAACAAAAAATGGCGCGTTTCTTAAAAGATAGTGAAGATAATTTATCTACACTAAAACGCAGCACTGAATCAAAACGAGGTGGCAGAGGCGGAAGACGCGGATAAATCCCTTCCACTCTAACTACTTTATTATATAGTTGAAGCAAGCCAGTAAAAATTGGCTTGCTTCTTTTTTGTGATAGCTTAAATACATGCGCTAGAAGAAGTAAAGAGAAGGTTAAGCACTTACTTAGTTGTAAAGTAGATGCCAATCGTGACAAGAGATGAAAGAAGATCAAGGATGAGTAGGATGAAATTTAAATCTATCATAATCATACCTCCCTTTTTGCGAGCGTTGACGTTAGTATCTGCACGAACTACTTTTATTATTCGTAATTTTTAAAAATTTCATTTAATTAAATGCGATATTCCATATTAAATTAAACTATGTTCTAAATAATAATTAATAAAATAAAAAACGCTTATAAGAACAATTTTCTTAAAATAATAAAAAAACCTTATAAGTAAACGAAGAGAAAGTAGGAATGAGTCCCCCATCGAAATAGCTAAATTAACAGAAATTCGTCAGTATTCTTGTATATTCATCTAATTCCTTCATAATTTTAGGAATAAAAAAGTGCTGAAAAAGCAAAGAACAGACAAAATTCTTCCTTTTTTGAGCAGTAGTGCTCAGTTTGGAGAAATATATAAAATGATTCCATAGACTCAAGGATTTTATAGTAATATATAGAACTTCCATACTATTCTAGTTTTTAGCTCATTAGCTAAGTAAAAGATGCGTATGTTTTGGGGATGAAGACATACATAGTCGTACGAATTATAGAGAGAAATGGAGAGGGAAAAACGATGAAAAAAGTATCAATTCGGGCTGTATTGAGTACAGTAGCATTTTCGGTTGCTTTATCTTCTTTTGCAATGGGAGCATCGGCTAATGGAAATTCAAAGCCGGCGCTGGAACCGTCACTAGTTAAAATTCAAGGAGACTATAACTTAAAGTCGGCTAAAAAAGTAAAAGTTATTGTGGAGTTAAATGAAGAGTCTGTAGCGGAAGCCAAGAAAAAAGGAGTAGCGCAAAGTAAAGGAAAGATTAAAAAAGCGCGTGACGAAGTGAAAAAAGAACTTTCAAAAGCTTCTAAAACTTCAAAAGTAAAGCGAGAATACGACCAAGTGTTTTCCGGGTTTTCAGCGGAACTTCCGGCTAATGACCTTGAAAAAGTAGCAAGTTTACCTGGAGTAAAAGCTATTTATCCAAGCGTTGAATATCATACAACAGAAGTGAAATCGAAAGAAGTGAGCGCCGAAGAATACGGTTCTGAAATGGATAAAAGCATTTACTACGTGGGAGCAGATCAAGCGTGGAAATCAGGATATACAGGTAAAAATATGACCGTAGCTGTTATCGATACAGGCGTTGATTACGACCACCCGGATTTAAAGTCGGCGTTTGAGAAATATAAAGGATGGGATTTTGTTGATGATGACAAAGACCCTCAAGAAACGCCGGCTGGAGATCCAAAAGGCGAAGCGACAACGCACGGTACGCACGTAGCGGGAACAATTGCAGCGGACGGAAAAATTAAAGGGATAGCTCCTGATGCTCATTTACTTGCGTATCGTGTATTAGGTCCAGGAGGAACGGGTTCAACAGAAGACGTGATTGCCGGTATTGAACGTGCGGTAGAAGACGGGGCGGATGTAATGAACCTGTCGCTTGGAGATACGATTAATAATCCGGACTTGGCAACGAGTATTGCATTAGATTGGGCAATGGAAGAAGGAGTAGTAGCCGTTACATCAAATGGAAACAGTGGACCAGCTAACTGGACAGTAGGCTCTCCGGGAACGTCTCGTGAAGCTATTTCAGTTGGTGCGACTCAGCTTCCTTACAATTTGTATAAAACGACATTAACCGTAGATAACGCAAGCTATGCTTCAGCTGAAGTAATGGGCTTTCCAAACGACAAGGCGTTACTGGATGCAAGCGGTAAAAATTATGAATTTGTACCTGTCGGACTTGGAAAACCAGAAGATTTTGAAGGAAAGGATGTAAAAGGAAAAGTAGCGGTTATTTCCCGCGGTGACATTGCATTTGTAGATAAAGTTGACAATGCGAAAAAAGCTGGCGCTGTTGCAACAGTCATTTACAATAACGTAGAAGGAACAATTCCTGATATTCCAGGTATATCTCTGCCGAGTGTTCGCCTATCGAAAGCCGATGGACAAGCTTTGATATCTTCTTTAGCAAAAGGATCCGTCACAGGCTCTTTTACTGCAACCTTTAATCAGACAGTCGATGAAACAATGGCTGACTTTTCATCTCGCGGACCGGTTGTGGATACGTGGATGATTAAGCCGGACATTTCGGCACCGGGAGTCGATATTATCAGTACAGTGCCAACCAATGATCCAAGCAATCCTCATGGATATGGATCAAAACAAGGAACAAGCATGGCCGCACCGCACGTAGCAGGAGCAGCAGCGTTAATTTTACAGGCGCATCCCAATTATAAAGTAGAAGACGTAAAAGCATCTTTAATGAACACAACGGAACTGCTTCGTGACCGCAACGGGCTCATTTACCCTCATAATACGCAGGGTGCAGGAAGCATGCGCGTAGTAGATGCAATTAAAGCAAAAACGCTTATTACCCCAGGAAGTCACTCGTACGGCGTCTTTTATAAAGATAAAGGGAAACAAGTAGAAAAACAAAGCTTTAAGATTAAAAATCTATCAAATCACAGTCAAAAATACTCGGTCAAAGTGAAATTTAAGAAAAGCCATCAAGCAATTGACGTTAAATCAACAAACGATTTAGTTGTTAATGCAGGAAAAACGCAAAAAGTAAATCTCAATGTAAAAGTAGATGCAGGGAAATTATCTCCTGGCTATTACGAAGGCACAATTACGGTAAGTAACAATAAAGAAACGTACAATGTTCCAACGATCTTATTTGTAAAAGAGCCGGATTATCCTCGCGTTACTTCTGCGTATGTAGATGTACTAGGAAATGGCTCGTTTGAATACGGCAGTTATTTACCAGGAGGAGCAGAGAAGCTTAGCTATTACATTTACGATGCAACGCTAGAAAAAGGGGAATTGTTAAGTTCGTATACGAATGTAGGAAAAGGATTCTCTAGCGCAACGTGGGACGGAAAAATTAATGGTGAAGCTCTTCCAGCGGGAACGTATTATTTATACGCAGAAGCAGTAAAAGCAGGTCAGACGACCGGTTCTTTAGGAGAATTTGAAATTCAATAAATAAAAAAGAGTGTCAGTTACACTGACACTCTTTTTTTATTGAGCCGTATATCCTCCATCGATCACAGCAGCTTGGCCGGTGACGCCTTTTGCTAAATCACTTGCTAAAAACATTGCGTAGTCTGCAATTTCATCAACTGCCAGCAAGCGTTTTTGAGGAACAAGAGGATAAATAACTTCTTCTAGCACTTTTTCAAGCGCTACATTTCGCGTACGTGCTAAATCTTTTAATTGATTTTGAACAAGCGGTGTATCAACATAACCAGGGCAAATCGCATTTACCGTAATGCCGTGCTCCGCACCTTCAAGAGCAGCCACTTTCGTTAAGCCAATCACGCCGTGCTTAGCACTGTTGTATGCCGCTTTTCCTGAGAAACCAATCAATCCGTTAATGGAAGACATGTTCAAAATGCGGCCGAATTTTTGCTTTTTCATAATAGGAAACGCATGCTTAGTCGCAACAAAAGGTGCAACAAGCATAATTTTCGTTAAAAGTTCAAATTTTTCAGTAGGAAATTCTTCGAGCGGGGAAACAAATTGCATGCCAGCATTGTTAATTAATACATCAAGGCGGCCATATGTTTCAACCGTTTGAGCAATCATTTGTTCAATGTCACTTTCATTTGTCACATCTGCTTTAATGCCTAATGCTTCGTAGCCTTTTGTCTTCAATTTGTCTGCTGCTTTCTTAACCCCGTCTTCATTCAAGTCAGTTAAGACAACAGTCGCTCCGTCTTCAGCAAAGCGCTCACCAATTTGATAACCAATACCTTGAGCTGCACCTGTAATTAACACAATTTTGTTTTCAACCATCGTTTTTTCCCCCTTATATGTAGATGATATAAAATCGCTTACTTTTCCATTTTATCAAAAATTATCTTAATTTAGCGAGTATTTTAACTGTACTTTACGCGAAAAGAATGGGTGTGGGAAGGGGTGTTTACTACCTTTACTTCCACATTGCTGACAGAAGCGAACGGCGAGGGACCTTTTTTAATTTCTTCAATAAATTTTTGGATATTACTTTCTTCACCTTCAGCATCAATTTCTACTTTTTGATCTTCACGATTTCGTACCCATCCGTTAATGGAGCATTCCATTGCTTTTAGCTGCGTGTAGTGACGGAACCCAACCCCTTGAACGCGTCCGTCTACAATCATATGCACATGTTTTTTCACTGTTCTCACCTCACAGGCAATTTTCCCTTTTTTATAAAAAAGAAAACAACTATAATCTTACTTTTCACTGTATAATAGAAAAAGACATTGTAAGACTTTAACAGTTTTAATGTAGATTAAATAAGAAAGAAGGGTTATGAATGCAAGCAGCAGCACGAACGCAGCAAGCGCAGCCGGCGACGATTTACCGTATTTTATTTGCTATTAGTTTAGGACATTTCCTAAATGATTGTATGCAGTCTGTTATACCGGCACTTTTTCCAGTCCTTGAAAAATCGATGAATTTAAACTACACGCAAATCGGCTGGATTGCCTTTGCTTTAAACATGACGTCATCGATTATGCAGCCGGTATTCGGCGTATTTGCCGATAAGCGTCCCTCGCCGTTTTTATTGCCAATTGCAATGTGTTTAAGCATGATTGGTATGGTTGGACTCGCTTTAGCGCCAAATTTTTATTTTGTGATTATATCTGTTTTATTTGTAGGATTCGGATCCGCTATTTTTCACCCGGAAGGTTCTCGCGTAGCGTATATGGCAGCAGGAGGAAAGCGGGGGCTGGCACAGTCTATTTATCAAGTTGGCGGGAATACTGGACAGTCGATGGCTCCGCTGTTTACGGCATTTATCTTTATCGGACTTGGTCAGTTTGGAACAATTTGGTT
Organism: Priestia sp. USM5; assembly: GCF_058323215.1. Classification (NCBI taxonomy): domain Bacteria; kingdom Bacillati; phylum Bacillota; class Bacilli; order Caryophanales; family Bacillaceae; genus Priestia; species Priestia sp. USM5. The sequence continues at coordinate 2,485,076 of NZ_JBSGKN010000001.1, read as the reverse complement.
TACGTTAATTGCAGGTATCGGCGTAGTGGTTCTATACAGCGTCTCTAAATGGTATAAATCAGAGTTAGCTACTCGTCAACGCTTGAAGAAAAAGCAGTCAGATGCTTCATTTACGATGAACAAGCAAATTATTTTTGCGATTGGACTTTTAATTTTTCTCGTTTTTGCACGTTCATGGTACGGAGCAGGCATCCTTAATTTCTTTCAGTTTTATATTATTGAAAAATTTAATTTGCCTATCAAAAGCGCTCAGCTTTACGTTTTTTTATTTATGATTGCAGGGGTGTTTGGAACATTCTTTGGAGGTCCGCTTGCCGATCGTTTCGGAAAACGAAATATTTTATTGTTTTCTATGTTAGGGTCAGTACCGTTTACTTTATTACTCCCTCACGTTTCTCTCGGAGTCGCAGCGCCTCTTTTAATACTAATCGGCTTTATTCTCCAGTCAAGTTTCAGCGTCACGGTCGTCTATGCTCAAGAGCTGATGCCGGGGAAAATTGGCTTGGTTTCCGGCTTAATTGTAGGGCTTGCTTTTGGGATGGGAGCTTTAGGAGCTGTTGTATTCGGTAAATTAGCTGATGTCTTCAGCCTTCAGTTTATTATGCTGTTTTGCAGCTATTTACCAATCCTAGGGCTGTTAACATGGCTGTTGCCGAGCGATAAGCGTGTGAAAGAAATACACGAAGCAAAATAAGAAAAAGAAAAAGCAAACGCGCCTTAGCGTTTGCTTTTTTTATGAGCGTGAAGCAAATTTCAAGACGAATTCATATTTTTCTCCTACAATAGATACAATAGAAATTGAAAATCGAAAGGAAGAATCAGCTATGATTAAGCTAAGCGTATTGGATCAGTCTCCAGTTTCAAGCGGATCAACACCAAAGGAAGCGTTAAAACGTACGGTGGAACTGGCAAAATTAACGGAAAAGTTGGGCTACCACCGCTTTTGGGTAGCGGAACATCATAATACGAACGGTCTTGCAGGCTCATCTCCAACTCTTTTAATGACGCACTTAGCTTCTCAAACGAGCCGAATCCGAATTGGATCTGGAGGAGTCCTTCTTCCTCAATACAGTCCGTATAAAGTAGCAGAAGATGCTCAGCTGCTTGAAAATCTGTTTCCGAACCGAATCGATTTAGGTCTTGGACGCTCACCGGGAGGAGATGCGCTGACGCGGCTAGCGCTTACAGATGGAGTACGTAAAAGCCTCAATGAATTTCCGCGTCAAATTCAGGCGTTAAAAGGGCATCTTGAGCATAATTTGCCGTCTGATCATCCGTATTACGGTGTGACAGCTTATCCGTTAAGTGAAACAAAGCCGGAACTGTGGCATCTTGGTATCAATAAAAGAGGAGCAAGATCAGCTGCTGAGCTGGGCATTTCTTTTACGTTTGGACACTTTATTTATTCAGTTGGTGGACAAGAAGCCATTCGTCATTATAAACAAGAATTTATCCCTTCTTCGTATCAATCAAAGCCTAAAACCAACGTATGTGTATTTGTTGTATGTGCAGAAACAACAGAAGAAGCCGAGGAGCACGCCAAAACGCTAGATGATTGGCTGTTGAAAGTAGCCAAAGGCGGAGACACAACGGTTTCATCGATAGAAGAAGTGCGCAATCGTTCTTATTCAGAAGAAGAGCTTAAAAAAATAAGCACCAATCGTCCTCGTATGATCGTAGGAAATCCAGCTGAAGTAAAACAAGGATTAACGCAGCTGCAGCAAAAATACGATAACGACGAATTTTTAATTATTACAAATATCCATGATTATGAAGCAAAAAAGAAGTCTTATCAACTGCTTGCAGAGCTATTTCCTCAACCCTCATTTTTTTAAGAAAAAGATGGGGTTTTTTTACGGGATTAAATGTTAGAATATTTAAAAAGGAGGAGTGACATGCAAGTAGAGCAAAAAAGTGTAAGCAGCCAAACTAATAAGATTACATATACATATATTAAAACAGGAGGGCCTCGCATTTGCTTTATGTTTTCAGGGCTAGGCTATACGTACGAAAAGCCCCTGTTGTATTATGTAACGATGCTGATGATAAAACACGGAATTGACGTGGTTCAGATTCACTATACATATTCCAAAGAGCTGATGACAAAGTCTACAGATGAGATTGCAGACGTTATGATGAAAGACATTTGTTTAGTGCTGCAAGACGTTTTGCCTCAAAATAGCTATAAAGATATCATATTTGCAGGGAAATCGCTTGGGACCATTCCTCTAATTCAGCGAGTTATGAAAGATGAAGTTTACAAAGACGCAGTGATGCTTTTACTGACGCCGCTTTTAACAAGAACAGAACTGTTTGAAAGTTTACTAAAAAGCTCTCACAAAGGTCTTCTTGTAATAGGAAGTGGTGATCACTATTATACGGAAGAAGTTTATCGATTAAAAACAAATCCAATGAATATTGCGGTCATCGAAAATGCCGATCATTCATTGGATGTTTTATATGCTCCAGCAGAATCGTTAAGGGTGCTGGGAACCGTTTTGGACGGCATAGAACAGCTTCTTTGAGACAGGAAATAAGGAAAGGAGAACAAAATGGATACGCTACGTGAAATTATTTGCGAAAAAAGAGCCTACAGCTATTCACCTCATACTCATGATCATAACTACAGTCAGCTTTTGTTTCCGCTAGCAGGCGCTCTTGATATTCAAGCAAGCGAGCAGCACTTAACGCTGCAAGAAGGATGCTTTTACATTCCGCCTCGTCAACTGCATACGTATCAAGCTAAAAATACAAATGAATGTTTGGTTGTTGATATTCCTTTGAAATTTACAGAAAGTGCGCATCTTTCTCAAGAAGCAGTTTTTATTCAATGGGATTCAACCTGGAAAGCACTTCGCTACCTGTTACTTGATGGGCTTCAAAAAAGCACTGACAGGGGGGCGCTTGAAGATTTAGTCCGTTACGTTCAGCATTATTTACCAAAGAAACAAACGTTTAAATCCATTGATTACCTTCATGTTAACTTTAATCAAGAGTTAAACATAGAAAGTCTTGCTACGCTGGAAAATTATCATCCTGCCTATTTTTCCGCTTGGTTTAAACAAAAAACGGGTTATTCGCCTCAAAGCTATGTAGCGCGTATACGTTTAAATAAAGCAAAAGAATTGTTAAAAGAGAGCAGCTATTCGATAACGTATATTGCGCACGAAGTCGGCTATCACAGCTTGTCTTCATTCACTAAATGGTTTGCAAAACAAGAAGGAGTCTCACCGACGCAATATCGAAGTATCTTAAAAACAGACAAATAAGATCATAAAAGCGGAAAAACTTTTTTCTTTCTTTTAGCTATGATAAAAGAAAGGAGATGAAACGATGAATACTTCATTATCAAAAATACTTATTTTATGTGCCGCAGTTTTGTGGGGAACAACAGGAACCGCCCAAGCTTTAGCATCTGCTGAAGCGCATTCCGTGGCTATTGGAGCCGTACGTTTAGCGGTAGGGGGACTATCGCTTCTTACAGCTTGTCTTATACAAAGAAAGAATGTGGACGTAAGACGTCTTCCTATTTTGCCTCTTGCGGTTGCTGCAGCAAGTATGGCCGCTTATCAGCCGTTATTTTTTTCCGCTGTCATTAAAACGGGTGTTGCAGTAGGCACAATGGTGGCAATTGGCAGTGCGCCTGTTTTATCAGGAGTATTAGATTACATAGTGTACCGCAAGAAACCTACAAAAAAATGGTTGCTTGCTACGGTTACTGGTATTATAGGGTGCAGCTGCTTGTTGTTAAAAAAAGATACTCAAATCGACGTGATAGGTTTGGGTATGGCGATAGGAGCAGGGGCGTCTTTTGCTTGCTATACGACTGTCAATAAAAAAATTGTTCAGCATGTTGATCCGCAAGTAGGAGCTTCGCTTGTGTTCACAGCCGCCGCCGTTTTACTGATACCATGCTGGTTTATGTACGATATGAGCTGGCTAGTCTCTTTAAATGGAATGGGGATTGCTCTTCATTTAGGAATACTTACGACGGCGATTGCTTATGTATTATTTTCTACAGCGCTTAAGTCAGTGCAAGCGTCTACCGCCGTAACGTTATCGTTAGCAGAGCCCGTTACCGCTTTTTTACTTGGCGTCTTTTTCTTAGGAGAATCTCTAACTTTGGTAAACATATGCGGAGCAGCACTAGTGTTGGCTAGCTTAGCGTTTTTAACGTATTCTCCGAAGTCATCGCTAAATCAAGAGGTGCATATATAAAAAATCCCCCCGTTCTTTAAAGAACGGGGGGATTTTTTATTAAGCGTACATGCTAGCTACTTGTTTTTGCAGGTTGCTGTCTTCTAAATACTCATCGTACGTCATTTGCTTGTCAATTACTCCGTTTGGCGTAATTTCAATCACACGATTCGCAATCGTTTCAACGAACTGATGGTCATGAGATGTGAAAATCATTGAACCTTTGTAGCTGATAAGTCCGTTGTTTAGTGCTGTGATTGATTCTAAGTCAAGGTGATTCGTAGGATCGTCTAGTAAAAGAACGTTCGAACCGCTTAGCATCATTTTAGAAAGCATACAGCGAACTTTTTCTCCTCCGGAAAGAACGTTGGCTTTTTTCAACACTTCTTCACCAGAGAATAGCATTCTGCCTAAGAAACCGCGTAAGAAGCTTTCGCTTTGATCATTAGGTGAATACTGACGCAGCCAGTCTACTAAGTTTAAATCTCCGTTTTCAAAGTACTCGGAGTTGTCTTTTGGGAAAAAGGCTTGAGAGGTTGTGACACCCCATTTGTACGTACCGCTGTCTGCTTCCATTTCACCCATTAAAATCTTCATTAATGTTGAATTTGCAAGTTCGTTTCGGCCTACAAGAGCAATCTTGTCATCTTTATTCATAATAAAACTTACGTTATCAAGTACTTTTACGCCGTCAATTGTTTTTGTTAAACCTTCAACGCGAAGTACGTCATTTCCAATCTCACGTTCCGGCGTGAAGTTCACGTATGGGTAACGACGAGAAGAAGGACGGATGTCATCTAATGAAATTTTATCAAGCAATTTTTTACGAGACGTTGCTTGTTTTGATTTCGATGCATTTGCGCTAAAGCGAGCGATAAAGGCTTGAAGCTCTTTAATTTTTTCTTCTTTTTTCTTGTTTGCATCTGACGCCATTTTTTGTGCTAATTGACTTGATTCATACCAGAAATCATAGTTACCAACGTAGACTTGGATTTTACTGAAGTCAAGGTCAGCAATGTGCGTACATACTTTGTTTAAGAAGTGACGGTCATGTGATACAACAATGACTGTGTTTTCAAAGTTAATTAAGAACTCTTCTAACCATTGAATTGCTTGGATATCCAAGTTATTCGTAGGCTCATCTAGAAGTAATACATCAGGTTTTCCGAATAAAGCTTGTGCAAGAAGCACTTTTACTTTTTCACTACCCGTTAGTTCAGCCATTTTTTTGGCGTGAAGATCTTCAGAAATACCTAATCCTTTTAAAAGAATAGCCGCTTCTGATTCTGCTTCCCAACCGTTTAATTCAGCAAATTCACCTTCAAGCTCAGCTGCTTTCATTCCGTCTTCATCTGTGAAGTCTGCTTTCATATAAATAGCATCTTTTTCTTGCATTACTTCATAAAGGCGAGCGTGCCCCATAATAACGGTTTTCATAACTTCTTGATCTTCATATTCGAAGTGGTTCTGTTTTAAGACAGCAAGGCGTTCGCCAGGGCCCATATGTACATCACCAGTCTGAGATTCAATTTCACCAGATAAAATTTTTAAAAACGTTGATTTTCCAGCACCGTTTGCGCCGATTAATCCATAGCAGTTACCAGGCGTGAATTTAATATTCACATCTTCAAATAACTTTCGGTCGCCAAATCGTAAACTTACATTACTAACTGTAATCATGTATGAGCAGTCCTCCAAATTCAATATCTATAAAATTATACCATTCTTTTGAGATAAGAGCGATATGAATACAATATTTCAAACATAAAGTGTAACCGACACTTTAAGCACTCGTCAACCATTTAAGGGATTTTTTGAGCGGTAACGCTTGATTATTCTAGCATTCACCAAAACACTGAGTGACAAACTAATATATTCAGGGAAACAGAAATTGTTGAATATACATTGTTTTTCATTTTATCGAGCTATACGGATACAATCTATGAAAAACATAGACGGTTTAAAAAACGACTCTTCACGCTTCACTTTTATGTTCAAAACGAAAGAAAGCTCTGAGGAATAACCTGAGAGCTTTCTAAATTTATTATTCAAAAATATAAGCTAGTGCTTGAAGAGCCTGTTCTGGCGTTTCGACTACAACTTGGGCTTTGTTTGACAGTTCTTTAAGCGGGTGGTGCAGTTTTTCAGGGCGAACCAAAATTAGCGGTTTATCTAATGCGATGGCTGTCGCTGCATCCATTGAGCTGTTCCACTGCTTGTATTTTTCACCAAATAAAGCAATGACCACATCAGATTTTTTAAGGAGCACCTGCGTGCGTAAATTATTAATTTGAGAAGCAGCTTCATCTTTTAAGACAGCGTTAGGCTGTTTTCCTAAAATTTCTTCTCCAATGTTGTCGGAGCGGTCATGGTCTGTCATGGGACCGACAAAGGTAAGGGGAAGGTTTAATTGTTCCGCTTGGTTTTTAATTTCGTCTCGCCAGTTATCATGAATTTGCCCGGCAAGGTATACGGTTAAGTTCATTATGTAGAAGTCCTCCTCTAACTAAAGTTTGTTTTATTTTATCAAATGTAAGCGGATAATACGAATGATTTGAATGGGCTACTTTTCCAAAAATAAGGTTATAGTAGACAAATAGTTAAAAAAGAGAAACAATAGAAAGCGTATTGCTAATTAAAGAAAGGATGTACCTGATGACAGAAACAGTGCTACAAGTAGATCATGTTAGTAAAGTAATTGGGAAGAAAACCATTTTGCATGATGTATCCTTATCGGTTGAGCGCGGTGAGATTTTCGGATTGCTTGGTCCGAACGGCTCTGGAAAAACAACGCTAATTCGTACCGTAGTAGGACTCATTAAAGAAACAAAGGGAACAATTACCGTCAATGGGTTTCCTTTAAAAGAACAGTTTACTTCAGCTATGAAATCAATTGGAGCGATTATTGAAAACCCTGAGTTTTATGATTATCTGACGGGCTATCAAAATTTAAAACACTTTGCGAATATGCATGAAGGGATCACGGCAGAACGCTTGGATGAAGTGATTGCGCTAGTAAAGCTTGAAAACAGCATTCATGCAAAAGTGAAGACGTATTCCCTTGGGATGAGACAGCGTTTAGGAGTAGCTCAAGCTATTTTACATAAGCCTGCATTGCTTTTACTAGACGAACCAACAAATGGTCTAGACCCAGCGGGAATGAGAGAATTTCGTACATATTTACAAACCCTCTGCAGGGAAGAAGGTATTTCAATTTTAATCGCGAGCCACTTATTAAAAGAAGTGGAAGCATTATGTGACCGCGTTGGTATTATTCAAAACGGCGAGTTAAAAGCTGTTCAAGATCTATCTCCAAATCGTCAAGATCAAGGGATGTATGTAGAATTTGAAGTATCTGACGTGCAACAAGCAGCGGATCTTTTATCTCAAGAATTCCAAGTAACAATAAAATCCGATAGTATTGATGTAGTGATTATGAAAGAACAAATTCCAGCTGTGAATAGAAAATTAGTGGACAGCGATATTTTAGTCTACCGAATCACTCCTGTTTATGAGACGCTTGAAGATTCGTTTATGTCCGTTACGGAGGGAGAGCACCATGCTTAAGTTAATTCAAAATGAACACATGAAATGGTTTTACAAAAGAAGTACAAAAGTCACGTTTATTACAATCGGCATCTTAACTCTTTGTATGGCTCTTTTAATGAAGAAAGTAGCAAACAGCGCAGGAACGGAAGACAACATATTGAATTTCCTGTCATTTAGTGCAGGCATGCTGATCCTCGTTCAATTTTTCGCGCTTGCTGTTGGAGGATCAATGGTTGCAAAAGAGTTTGAAGCGGGTACCATTAAGCTTCTTTTAATTCGCCCTGCTAGACGTTCAACGATTTTAACGTCCAAGTACATAACGCTCGTTTTAATTAGCTTGTATTACTTGCTGAGCTATTTGCTTTTTTCGTTTGTATGGGGAGCATTGTTCTTTGGATTTGCCAGTCTAGAAGGAGATGCGCAGCTGCTTAAAAACATTACGCTTACGTATGACAGCGCGTATATGGAAACGTTTATGATGATGACGTTTGCTTTTATGCTGTCGTCTTTATTTAGAAACAGCGCGCTTGCTTCAAGTCTAGCTATTGTCATAAGTATCGGCGCAAAAGCTGTAACAGGACTAGTATCAGAGCTAGGTTTATGGTGGGGGAAATTTTTACTGTTCGCCAACACAAACTTTGTGCAGTATATGGACGGAATGAAGACGATGTTTGACGGAATGACAATTCCATTTTCAATCTTCATCTTAGTTGCACACTTTGTCTTCTTTATGGGCGTAGCGTGGGTGGCGTTTTTAAAACGTGACGTAGCTAATTGATGTGAGAATTTTCACACTATATATTTTTCTAAAATAGCATTTGACAATTAAATAAAAAGAGATTACAGTAGTGAAAGACTATTTTTAAAACAACTATAAACTTCTTATCAAGAGAGACGGAGGGACTGGCCCTAGGATGTCTCGGCAACTGGCTGTACGCAGTGCGGTGCCAAATCCAGCAGACGATGTTTCGTTTGGAAGATGAGAAGGGTAATCTTATGATACAAATAAGAGACCTCTTCTTATCAATAAGAAGAGGTCTTTTTTTATTACGTAAACAAGAGGTGTTAAGAATGGAACAACAAAAAGGAAACGGCTGGGCGCTGTTACCGCTGGGCATCTTTTTAGTCCTGTTTGTCGGATCAGGAATTATAACGGGAGATTTTTATAAGCTGCCTGTATTAGTAGCTATTATCATTGCAGCCATCGTGGCGCTGGCTATGAACCGCAAAGATTCACTTAATGTAAAAGTGGAACGTTTTGCTAAAGGAGCAGGGCATCCTGATATCATTATTATGGTACTTATTTTTATTTTGGCAGGTGCTTTTTCTCAAGTCGCTAAAGGCATGGGAGCTGTTGATTCAACGGTAAACTTAGCTCTGTCTGTGCTTCCGCAAAGCTTAGTGGTAGTCGGAATCTTCGTTATTGGCGCATTCATTTCAATTTCGATGGGAACGTCAATGGGAACGATCGCTGCGTTAGGGCCTATCGCTGTAGGAATCAGTGAGCAGGCGCATGTATCCATTACATTGGCAATTGCTGCTGTTGTTGGTGGTGCAATGTTTGGAGATAATTTATCCGTAATCTCTGATACGACCATTGCGGCAGTTCGTACGCAAAAAACAAATATGTCAGATAAATTAAAAGTAAACTTTTTTATTGTCCTTCCTGCAGCGATTGTTACAGTGATTTTATTACTTGTAATGACGCTAGGCAATACGTCATCAGTAGAAATTAAAGATTTTAGCTGGTTTAAAATCTTGCCTTATGTCGGCGTACTCGTTGCTGCCATATTTGGTGCAAACGTATTAAGCATTTTAACCGGAGGAATTGTATTAGCCGGCGTAATTGGATTAGCTGACGGAAGCTACACGCTTTCTTCTCTTGCTAAAACTGTGACAGAAGGTATTGGCGGAATGTCGGAATTAATTATTTTATCTCTTTTAATTGGCGGAATGGTTGAACTCATTCGCTATAACGGTGGTATTCAGTTCTTATTGAACCTATTAACACGACGCATTCAAACAAAAAAAGGCGGAGAATTCAGCATCGCTGGATTAGTAAGTTTAACCAATTTAGCCACGGCTAATAACACGATTTCAATTATTACAGCAGGTCCGTTAGCGAAAGAAATCTCTGATAAGTATTCAATTGATAATCGTAAATCAGCCAGTCTGCTCGACTTGTTTTCATGCAGCGTTCAAGGGCTTATCCCTTACGGTGCACAAATGCTTCTCGCAGCAGGATTTGCTAAAGTTTCACCGGTTGAGATTATTCCATTTACATTCTATCCAATGTTAACAGCGGTTTGCGGTATCATTGCGATTGTAATTGGCTTTCCTCGTTTAAATAAAAAATCAAAATCATCTAAAGAAGCTGCGTAATATCAAACCCTTAAAAAGAACATTCTTTTTAAGGGTTTTTTACTGTTTGAAAAAATCAGTCGGCTTTTTTTCATCTAGCTCCTTCCAAAGTGTCTCATTTTGTTTAAGTGCATAAGCCGCTCCTCCGATTTCAATTCCGCATAATAAAATGAATAATAAAATACCCATGATATGACCTCCTTATATAAGTGAATAAAAACATGATTGTAACGGGTTTAGCTTATTGCTGTTTCACTTTATAATGAGAATAAAGTATGAAACGCGTTTCAGCGCAAGAGAAAAAGGTGAAAACATGACAAATATCCGAGATATCGCAAAAAAAGCTGGTGTATCTGTTTCGACCGTGTCACGGGTTTTAAATCATCATCCGTATGTAAAAGAAGAAAAGCGCCGTCTGGTAGAAGAAGTAATTCAAGAACTTAATTACGAACAAAACATTAATGCCGTTCACTTATCAAAAGGGAAAACAAATATGATTGCTGTCGTCTTGCCTTTTATTAATCATCCTTATTTCAGTCTGCTTTTAGAAGGAGTGGCCTCTCAAGCGTTAGAAAAGCAGTATCAGCTTGTTATTTGTCAGACGAACTATGATGTAAAAAAAGAAGAAGAAGCGCTTCATATGCTAAAAACAAAGCAGGTTGATGGAGTGATTATTTGTTCTAGAGCAGGCAGCTGGAGCACGATTGAATATTATCAGCAGTACGGGCCGATAGCCGTGTGCGAAAACGTAAAAAATCGTTCTATTCGCTCCGTATACGTTGATCATTATGCAGCTTTTAAGAAAGCGCTCATGTATTTAAAAGAAAAAGGATATACGGATATTGGCTACTGTATTGGAAGAATGACGGGTACAAATAGTCAACAGAGGCAGCAAGCATACAAAGAATATGTAGAAAGAATAAATGAGCCTTATCATCCGGAATGGGTGTTTCAAGGCTGTTTGAACGTGACAGATGGTGAAAAAGTGGTGAAAAAATTGGTGCAGATGAAAAATCGGCCTCAGGCGCTTTTAGTAACAAACGATCAAGTCGCTATTGGTATAAAAGCTCAGTGCGAACAAGCGGGTATATCAGTTCCAGGCGATTTAGCTATTATTGGTTTTGATAATCATCCGCTTTCTTCTTATTTACAAATCACAACGATCGAACTTCCTCTCAAAGAAATGGGCGAAACGCTTTTTAAACTAGTCAGGAGCAAGGATCCTCAAAAAATTGAGCTTCCTTTTCGGTTTATTGAGCGTAAAAGCGTATAAATTCTTGATGATCTCACCGCGTGTTTTTATCGGATAAAATGAGTAAAAGCGGACATCATACGAGTAAAGAAAAAAGAAAAGGATGATGATCGTGGAGAAAAAAGAATATCAAGTAGGAGATCAAGTATTTGTTATTTACCGAAATCCTCATACGGCAAACGTTGCCAATATTAATCAAGCTGAAATTGTTGAACATCCTGAAAATAAAGGTGAAAAAGCGCTGTTTCTGCATGAGTCTTATCATTTGTTAGCTGAAGATGATGCTGTGTATTCAACGTATGAAGAAGCAGAGAACATGTATAACAAGATATTTGATTATGAACAATATAATTGACGCAAGGCTCTCTTAAATAGAGAGTCTTTTTTGATCTAAAAAATAATTACCACGGATAGAGTCTTTTTATTTTTCAAACGCTATTAGTATTAGAAAAAAGGAAGTGTACATGATGATAAAACCTTTTGTACCTCAATTAGTATACATTGAGCCAGGAGCAATGGAGTACCCGCTTGGTGTTCAATTAAAAGAAAAATTTGAGAAGATGGGAATTGAGATTCGTCAAACAACTTCTCATAATCAAGTGCGTAATATACCGGGAAAAAATGATTTGCAAAAATACCGCAATGCCAAGTCTACTTTAGTAGTTGGTGTGCGTAAAACCTTGAAATTTGATACATCTAAACCGTCAGCTGAATATGCAATACCTTTTGCAACAGGGTGTATGGGGCACTGTCACTATTGTTATTTGCAGACAACAATGGGAAGCAAACCATATATTCGCACGTACGTGAATGTGGAAGAAATATTAGGTCAAGCAGAGCAATATATGCAGGAAAGAGCCCCTCAAATAACGCGATTTGAAGCGGCTTGTACATCTGATATCGTAGGAATTGATCATTTAACACATTCATTAAAGCGCGCAATTGAATATTTTGGGGAAAGTGAACTAGGTCAACTGCGCTTTGTGACTAAGTTTCATCACGTGGATCATTTATTGGATGCTAAACATAATGGTCGCACGCGCTTTCGCTTTAGCATAAACGCAGATTATGTTATAAAAAACTTTGAACCTGGTACATCTCCTCTTGATTACCGGATTGAAGCTGCTAATAAAGTTGCAAAAGCCGGATATCCACTTGGCTTTATTGTGGCGCCTATTTACATCCATGAAGGTTGGCAAGAGGGATACCGTCAGCTGTTTGAAAAGCTTGATGCTTCTATACCTGAAGAGTCAAGAGATGATATTACATTTGAAATGATTCAGCATCGCTTTACCAAGCCGGCCAAACGGGTGATTGAGAAAAACTATCCGAAAACAAAGCTTGAGATGAATGAAGAAGAGCGCCGCTACAAATGGGGGCGTTACGGGATTGGAAAGTATGTATACGCAAAAGATGAAGAACAAGAATTAAGAGAGACGTTGGAATATTACATTGATCAGTATTTTCCAAATGCGAAAATCGAGTATTTTACGTAATTATTCTACAGTAATTGAAGAGTTATTTTGACATCTTAGTCGAGATAGCTTTTCAATTTTTAATGTGAAAAATAAATTGGTTGCTAATAAGCTGAAAAAAGAGGTTATTTGTATCTCTTGTCGTATTACATACATAAGGGAGGTGACTGAGATGTTAAAAAATGAAGAGTTTGCGCTAACAAAAGAATTAACAAAAGAACAGCAAGAAGCTGCACGAAATTTTATTCAAGTGTTGTTCCAAGAAGATTTATCTGAATTTTGGAACATATTATGTGATATCGATAAGTCTCGTATTTACGGCTTGTATGAAGCAAACCACTATTACGATTCGGATGTTGAACTACATGGATTTGTACAAGAAATTAGAGATAATGTAAGAGCGGTTTATGCGCCTCTTCAAGGGCAAGGAGGTATTTCGACGAAAGTTCGATATACAAGCGAAGGAAAGATGTATGTATACATATTAGGAAGCGGCGAAAACCCGAGGGTATATCCTGTTGGATTAATGCCTGAGACCTACATTGAAGAAGAACGTTTTTCTCAGCGTCTTCAAATTAGCATTTATAACGATGAGTTTCGAAACGTTGCGCTGTAAATTATATACAAATGGAAAAATAAAGAATAATAAAATTAATTTGTTAAAATAGCAATATTTGGGGTATGTAATAGGTATAACATTAAAAAGGGGTGAAAGAAATGCATTATTATCGTATTTCAGAGGGAGACCATGAAGAGTATTGTGAAACGATTCTGCTTCATGAAAAGAAGTTTTGCAAAGAAACATTTCAATCTATGGTGCGAGAAGCAATGAACAATAAGCCAGTTAAAATTGACCGTGTGGATATTGTTAAATATTTAATTGGTCATCATAGCTTTCAAGTAGCCCACATTGAAGCGGGATTTCATAGTACATACAGCGAGAAAGTGACATAAAAAAGGCAGCACATCCTATACAACGAACTTTTCTTTTGAAAAGGGCGCTGTATTTTTTTTTGCTAAAAATAGAATGTTTCTAAGTGATATTCCTTTTAATGGTATAATAGTTAAGTGCTGTAAGGTATACATATAAAAATCACAAATACTTTAAAGAGAAAGGGTGAGGAAATATGGAAAACGAAAGAATAGAAGAGCTTGAACGAAAAATAAGCAGTTTAGAAGAAGACGTAGCCAAGCTAAAGTCGCTTGTATATAAAACAAATTCTCCAAGACCACCAGTTCACGCTCCTCCCAAGCTGCGCCAGGAGACGACTAAACGTCCTGCTCAAACAGCAGCTAAAAGCTCACAGGCAATAGAAGAGCCTGTTGATTGGGAAAAAGTCCTTTTTCAAACATGGCTGCCGAGAATTTTTATTTTCGTATTTATTATTGGCGTGCTATGGGGATTTAAAGCAGCCTCTGACTATGGATTAATGAATGAAAAAGCAAAAGTTGTTCTCGGTTTCGTTGTTTCGATAGGTTTTGCTGTAACAGGTCATTTCCAAATCAAAAAGGGTAGGCTGGTGCTCGGGCAAGTACTTGTAGGAGGAGCTATTCCTATTCTCATGTTAACGACGTTTGCGATGCATAGCCTATATCATTTAGCAGGACCAACGCTTGCTTTTATACTAAATACGAGCTGGATTATCTTAGGGATGATCGCGACAGTCTTTTATCGTTCACAGGCATTAGGGATTATTAGCGCGGTTGGAGGCGTACTAGTTCCTTTTCTTATTGAAAGTAATTCGCCTAATGCTCTGGTTTTCATTGGCTATGAAACGCTTCTGTATATTGCCTTTTTATATGTGGCAATCAAACAAAAGTATTCAATTTTATATGTTCTTTCCGCGGTACTATTAAATCTTACGCTACTCCTTTATTACTCGTTTGTTGGTGATAATGGTGTAAAAGCGTTATTAGGTATGGCGATTCTGATTCAGCATTTATGCTTAATTTCTAGCTTTTTTCTATCACAATCCGTACTCCAAGTATATGCGTTTACCCTTCTATCGAGTTTAGCAGCTACGTACGGCTGGCTGCTTGCCGTTTTTGACGATGGCACGACCACCATGGTGCTGCTTGCGCTAGTTATTATTTACGCATTAGGTGTTTACACAGTAAGAAGTTCTAAGGAGAAATTTGAATTTTTTATTACCTATTTAATTGTTGCAGTAGCGTTTTTTATTCATCAGCTCGTCGATTTAAGAGAAGGAGTCATTTTATATGTGATTCAAGGACTTGCTGTTTACTATATCGCCATGACGTATAAAAATCTACTTCATCAACTGTTTTCTTATACGATTTATATACTGAGTGCCACGTATATCTTAGTTACACCAATCGAACAAGTGCTGTCCCTTCCGACATTAAATTGGGTTGTTGTGTTAGCTTCTATTCTAGTATTTGTATGGATCAGTATTCAAAAAACAGAAAAAGATGAGCACGATACATTCAAAATTGGAGGAAGTATTGTTTTTTCTATTCTTTCTTTAATTTTTGCAACGGAAGTGACGGTCGCTGGAACCACTGATCTTTCCGCTAATACACAAACGCTTATTATGACGGCCGTTTGGCTATGCTTGTCCATTGCTGCATTCGTAATAGGATCACTTCGAAATTTTAAAACAGCAACATATGTCGGCGTGGGCATTTTGTTCTTAACACTTTTTAAACTCGTTTTATATGATTTACCTTTTATCCCAATGGCTATACGAGCCTTGTTATTTATCGTTTTAGGAGCTATCGGTTTAATTATCTCGCGACTATTTTATAAAAAGAAGTAGCTAGAAGCTGAAGAGAAATTCTTCAGCTTTATTTATTATAATATGGTTATGTAAACTTAATCTTGAAGTCGTACAAAAAGTATACAATCATGTATAATGGAACAAGTGAATTGGAGGTATACATAAAATGAAATCACTTGTATTAGCAGAAAAGCCAAGTGTAGCACGTGATCTTGCGCGCGTGCTTGGCAGCACACAAACAAAAAAAGGGTATATTGAAGGGCCAAAGTATGTCGTAACATGGGCACTCGGCCATTTAGTTGAATTACAAACACCAGAGGATTATGATAACCAATATAAAACATGGCGATTAGAAGATCTGCCAATTATGCCTGAGAAAATGAAACTAAAAGTAATTCGTAAAGTGAGCTCTCAGTTTCGTACAGTATCCGATCTAGCAAAAAGAAAGGATATTGGCGAGTTAATTATTGCGACTGATGCAGGGCGTGAAGGAGAGCTTGTAGCACGCTGGATTATGGAAAAGGTACGCTGGAACAAGCCGTTTAAACGTCTTTGGATTTCGTCTCAAACGGACAAAGCGATTCGTGACGGGTTTAAACAGCTAAAACCAGGAAAAGAGTTTAATCGTTTGTATGATTCAGCAGTTTGCCGTTCAGAAGCCGATTGGCTTATCGGTTTAAACGTAACGAGAGCGTTAACGACTAAATACGAAGAACCATTATCAGCAGGACGTGTACAAACACCGACGCTTGCGATGATAATTGAGCGTGAACAAGTAATTAACACATTCAAACCTAGTGAATATTGGACGCTTACAGCTCAGTTTTCGTCGTTTGAAGCAGCTTGGCAAAAGGGCAATGAAAAGCGCATTTTTGATGAAAAACGTGCAAAAGAGCTGCACTCAAAATTATCAGGTGAAGCAGTTGTGAAAACAATCAAGCGTAAAATCCATAAAGAAGCGCAGCCGCTTCCTTATGACTTAAATGAACTGCAGCGCGACGCTAACAAACGCTTTAACTTCTCTGCTAAGAAGACATTGAATGTACTTCAAAAGTTATATGAACAGCATAAGTTAGTCACGTATCCACGTACAGATTCTCGTTATTTAACAACAGATATGGTTTCCACTATGAAAGAGCGCTTGGAAAGCATCTCTGCTGTATATAAAGAAGAAGTTCGTCCAATTTTAAAAAATGCACAGCTGCCAAAGCGAGTGGTTAATAATGAAAAAGTAAGTGATCACCATGCGATTATCGTAACGGATCAGCCTGTGTTTTTACAGGACTTATCAGCTGATGAACGAAAGCTGTATGACTTAATTGCAAAGCGATTTATTTCATTGTTTTATCCTGCATATGAGTATGAAGTGGTTAAAGCAGAGCTTGAAGTAAACGGGGAACTGTTGGTAGCGAGCGGAAAGCAAGTTGTGAATGCAGGCTTCAAAAAAGTTTCTGGTGGAGACTCAGAAGCAACGGTGAAGCTGCCTGATATGAAAGAAGGCAGCAAGCTGCTCATTCAAAATGTAACGATGAAAAGTGCATTTACAGAGCCGCCGCAGCGCTATACAGAAGCCGATCTTCTTGGACAAATGGAAAAACACAACTTAGGTACGCCGGCAACACGCGCAGATATTATTGAAAAACTTCTGCAAAACGAATCCATTGATCGCCAAAATAACCGTCTGCACGCAACAAAAAAAGGAAAGCAGCTGATTGACTTAGTAGCAGACGAGTTAAAGTCTCCTGAGCTTACGGCTAAATGGGAACGTGACTTAGAAGCAATTGCTAAAGGAAAAGGAAATGCAAAAGAGTTTTTAACGAATATTCGCGAACAAACAGAAAAGCTAGTCAAGCAAGTAAAAACAAGTAATCAAACGTACAAACCTCATAATTTAACGGGCTCTAAATGTCCGGAATGCGGTTCGTTCTTAAAAGAAAAGAAAACAAAGCAAGGAAGAGTGCTCGTTTGTTCAAGCCTTGAGTGCAGCTATAGACGCGCAAAAGACCCTAAACTATCGAACCGACGCTGTCCGCAGTGTCATAAACGAATGGAAATTCATTCAGGAAAAGCAGGTACGTATTTCCAATGCCGTTCATGTCAAGTAGTGGAAAAAGCCGAGGATAAAAAGAAAAAGATTTCAAAACGAGAAGAACGAAAGCTTCTTAACAAATACAACGATGACGGAGCATTTGGTTCAAGCTTGGGAGATGCTTTAAAACAAGCTCTTCAAGATAAAAAAGATAAGTAAAGTAGAAAAGAGACTAGGACAAAAAGATTTTAGACAAAGTGAAAAACGAACCATTGATCAAGATGTTTGATTCGTGGTTCGTTTTTTTGTTGTGGTAAATGTAGGTTTCGTGTGTAGGTCTTTCTAGCAGTTGATTGGAGGACAAGGCGAAGTCTTGCACGGAAATCAAAGGCGGTGTCCAAAGTGACTCCGCTCATGTGTACTAGTTGTTTGTTTTTAGAATGGATTCGTTTCGTTATGTCTCGTCCTCTTTTTGGTATAATACGGATTGAATCATAAGTAAGGTGGCATGGAACAATGAAAAGAAAAAGCAAGGGAATGGATCGTTTAATTGCGTTCTTTATAGCAGGAGCGATGGTACTAATCATTTTAGCTATCTTAATGGGAAGCTACTTTTTTGGTTTTATAGGCTTCCTTAGAGTGATGGGAGTGGAGTATGACTCTTACTGGGCCATATGTTTATTTCTATTTTTTATTTTTGTGTTTGGCTCTATCACAGAGCTTTTTTCAAAGGCGCTTATTTTTTTAATGAAGAATGCTAGGATGAACAGAGTATTATTTGTAGCATCTGCAGCTTTTGTGGACATATTTTTTACTTTTCTATCGGTTTATATAGCAGACTTGCTTGTAAGCGGAATCCGTGTATCTATTTTAGCGATGATTATTTTATCCGGTTTATTTTTTTTGTTAGAGAGTGCATTGGATAGTGAGTTTCTACGTAAAAAAACAAGCTGATGAAATTGTTCATCAGCAGCGCATCAACAAAAAAAGTGCATCATATCAAGCTTCAATGCTATTTAAAGAACTCTGTAACATATTTTTTTAAAAAAGTATGTGATTTTTTTCACATATCTCTTGAAAAAGAACAAACATGTTTGTATAATAAGAATTGTAAAAGATATGTGAAACATTTCACAATATATGTGAAAAACTTCACAAATTATATTTTCTATAATCCTAAGGGGGATATCATCTATGAAAATTGCAGTAGTAGGGTGTACACATGCAGGAACAGCAGCAGTGAAAAATATGGCAGAACTTTATCCAGAAGCTAAAATTACAGTTTATGAGCGAAATGATAATGTTTCATTTTTGTCTTGTGGAATTGCGCTCTATGTAGGCGGGGTCGTAAAAGATGCAAATGGTTTATTTTACTCTTCACCGTCTGAATTGCAAGAGATGGGTGTAAATATGAAAATGAAACATGAAGTGACGAATATTGATACAGAAGACAAAAAAATAGCGGTGCGAAACTTAGAAACAAACGAAGAATTTGAAGATACATTTGATAAATTAGTGATGACGACTGGATCATGGCCGATTATTCCAAACCTTGAAGGCATCGATTTAAATAATGTTGTGCTTTGTAAAAACTATCAGCATGCTAATCACATTATCGAAAAAGCAAAACAAGCAAAAAAAATCGCCGTAATTGGTGCGGGTTATATTGGTGCAGAATTAGTAGAAGCCTTTGAAGTGTATGGAAAAGAAGTCACGTTCATTGATAGTGCTGATCGTATTTTAAATAAATATCTTGATCCAGAGTTTACAAGCTTGATGGAAACGGAATTTAAAAAGCGGGGAGTTACATTAGCATTAAACCAAGCGGTTACTAAATTTGCAGGCAGCGATGGATCTGTTGAAAAAGTAGTGACAACTGCAGGTGAATATGAAGCGGATCTTGTTATTTTGTGTGTTGGCTTTCGTCCAAACACAGACTTAGTAAAAGGGCAGGTAGACATGCTTCCAAACGGCGCAATTGTGGTTGATGAATATATGCAAACAAGCAAAAAAGATATATTTGCGGCCGGAGATAGCTGTGCGATTTACTACAATCCGATTAAGAAACATGCCTATATTCCGCTTGCTACAAATGCGGTTAGAATGGGAACATTAGTTGCTCAAAACCTTGTTAAACCGACGATCAAGTATATGGGAACACAAGGAACATCAGGCTTGCATATTTATGATTACAATGTTGCATCTACCGGCATAACTGAAACAGCGGCTTCTCTTTTTGATATGAATGTGAAAAGTATCACAATATCAGAAAATAACCGACCAGAATTCATGCCAACGTACGAAAATATTACGTTAAAAGTAGTATATGAAGAAGAAACGAGACGAATTGTAGGTGCACAGGTTATTTCTAAAATTGATGCTACTCAAGCAATTAATACATTGTCCGTATGCGTACAGCAGGAAATGACGATCGATGAGCTTGGCTTTATGGACTTTTTCTTTCAACCCCACTTTAATAAGCCTTGGCATTTCTTAAACCAAGCAGGGCTTCAAGCGCTTCAAGCATAAAAAAAGAGGCTGGGACAAAAGTAGTTGAGTCCAAGTAAAAAACGAACCATTCATCAACCTGTTCGATGAGTGGTTCGCTTTTTTTGTGATGGTGTACATCGTTTTATTTGTTTCGTTCCTTCTAGCAATTGATTGGAGGGCAAGGCGAAGACTCCTGCGGGAAAAGCGGAACAGGTGAGACCCCGCAGGAGCGAAAGCGACGAGGAGGCTCAGCGGCCGCCTGCGGAAAGCGAAGCCTTGCACGGAAATCAATTGCCGTGTCATAAGCAGTCCAGAGCTCATGTATCTCATTTGTTCGTCTTTCGATTGGATTTATTTCGTTATGTCTCAACCTTTTTTTATGTGGATTTTATTATCTTTTTTATTTTTATTTTAGCTGGTTTAAAACGAATCCATCCTATGATAAGAAGAATAAAAGGATATAAAGCTCCCATCAAAAAACTATAGGGAATCCACGTTTCGGCTAACCATGTTTTTTGATAGGTAATGGTTGGGTACACAATAATGGAAAAAGTCGTAACAATTAATCCCATCGGTAACGTTAGAAATCGAGTTTCATTGATGTTAAAAATATGACAAAGTCCAGCGATGGAAGCATGAAAATAAAGAGAAACTTTAAAGAAAAGAGTAAGAAACCATATAATGGCAATAATTACCTCGATTCCTTGCAAAAAATTTCCCACCTCAATTCGCTTAGCCATTTCATATACGGGAAACATGGTAGTTGAAGAATGATAAGAACCAATAACGATTATACAAGAAAAAATAACAATTATCATAATAAATCCACCTAGCAGGCTGCCGCTCATTAAAGCTTTAGCTCCTTTTTCAGGTTTTCTTAAATGAAGGGGGAAAATCATCATCAAAGGAGCAAAAGTAAAATAAGTAATGCTAAGAAAGATAAGAACCGAATGAGTCAGCGGCTTTAAGTGAATGTCCATTAAAGGCATAAGATTTTCAAGTTTCATTTGAGGAGTTAGTGAAAAAATAAAAATCCCGAGAAGGCCAACAAACCACGGGAAAAAGATTTCACAGCAGCGTGCAATTGTTTCTAGCCCGAGTCTTGCCCCGAAAACAACCACAAGCATAAAAATAATGTGAATAGCAAGCAGCGGCGTTTCCATCATAATATGGGTATTTAAAAAACTTCCGACGTAGTATACAATGCGGCTGCACGTTATGACAGTAGATAGGACAAATAAACAAGATACACCTTTTCCTAGATATTTTCCAAATACTACATCATTGATTTCTACCAGATTTTTATCTTTAAATAAAAGTCCGAGAGCTATATATACTTTCACTAATACAAATCCGCATGCTACTCCAAGGATAGCCGGAATCCAAGCGGTTTGCTTAGAATCAACAGTCATAGCCGCTGGAGCAATAACAATTGTGCTTCCAATTGTATAAAGCATGACGAGCATGCGAAATTGAATCGTTGAAATTTTAACTACAGGTTTCACGGTATTCACTTCCTCGTCTTACGTATTAAGATAATAAATGAAGTAAAAATATGCTGATTGGTCTAAAGATAGCAGCTGATAAATCAGAAGGATTTGGAACATACAAACCCAGTGCTTTACAGATGCTTACGGACGTTCCAATTACAAGAACTGTGTAGAATAGCCATAATTCTTTCTTCGCTTTTTTTTGCCGTAAGTTAGGTACTTCAAACCAAATGACGAGCGTGCAAACAATAAGTAACCCGAATACCCCTAGCATAGACTAGCTCCTATACATGAATAATTAATGTTATATTTTCCAGAAAAATAACTACTTATACTGAAGGTGCATTCTCTATTAAAGGTTTTTGATTTTTTAGTCGCTGTTAGAAGAATGCTGCTTTTTGTTTTGAATAAATCCTGCAATTAAAAGGAAAAGAGGATATAAGATGCCTACAAGTAAGCTGTAGGGAATCCACGTTTTTGTATCCCAATCTTTTTGATAAGAAACGCTTGGATACACAATAAGGGAAAGTGTAATCATGATGAGTGCGACTGGAAAAGAAAATAGCTTGTAGTCCTTTATATGAAATACATTGGCAAACCCCAAAAGAGTAGCGTAAAAGTAAATGCAAAGCTTAAAAAAGAGAGTAATAAACCACAAAATAGCAATGACTACTTCAATTCCTTGAAGAAAGTTTCCTACATCAATTCTTCTTCCTAATTCATAGCTTGGAAACATGGTGATTTGGGAGTAATAAGGACCAAGCACTAAAATTCCGAGTAAGATTAACGTAACCATCACTAGTCCACCGGCTATATTCCCTATATAAAAAGATTGAGTGGACTTTTTTGTGTCTGGTGTATGGGAAGGGAAAATCATAAGCAGAATCGTATAAGTCAAAGAACTCATGCTTAAAAACGTTAAAACAGCCCGAATAAAAGCTTTTGGATGTATTTCGAACACAGGCTGAATATGCTCTATTTTAATTTGCGGAATCATAGACAAAATCAGAAGTCCGAACAATCCGACAAACCAAGGGAATAAAATCTCGGCACTTCGTGCAATAACTTCTATTCCTAGGCGTACTCCTACGATAACCACACTCATAAACGCAATGTGGATGGCTGTAAGCGGCGTGTAGGGAAGAATTTGTGTAGTGAGAAAATTCCCTACATAGTAAAGAACTTGACTGCTGATAAACAAATTGGATAATACAAAAACAGCAGAAACAATCTTTCCAAACAGTTTACCTAAAATTTTTTCGTTCATTTCCATCAGCGTAAGCGTTGGAAACATTTTTCCTAGTGAGGTAAAAAGCAAAACTAAGCCAATTCCTGATGCTACACCGAAAAGTGCTGCAATCCAGGCGTCTTGATGAGCATCAGCCGTAATAGCAGCAGGCACAACAATAATTGTGCTTCCGATGCTATATAAAGTTACTAGCTTGCGAAATTGCGCAGCCGAAATATTGATTTCATTAAGCAAAATGAGCACATCCTTTTGCCATATACACGAATTAAGTGATCCAACGGAATAATAAGTGACTTAAAGGCTGAAACATTGCTTCTACCCAATCAGAAGGGTTCGGTAGAGGCAGCCGAAAGATTTTTGCAAGAGCGATCATGATACTGATTGTCATGAATACAATAAAAATTTTCCGTTCTTTTTTATGAGAGTGTTGAGGTAATCTTTTTATTTCCATCCATATAACCCCTGCACAAATGATCAAAAAGGAAAGAAACAAGTGCATGCAGTCAACCCCAATATATTTTGACGTTCAAATAGGCTATTCGTATGATGTCCGCTAAAGAAAGTGATTATACATTTATGTAAAATATAGAAAGTATTTCAAGGGATAAAAGATATCATTGGACGCTCTTAAATAATAAAGGAATTTGTTATGCGGAATATTTACGCAGCTTCAACCTATCGAAACGTCGTATGAATAAGTGGAAAAATGCCACACTATAGAGTGAACAAATGGAAAGGAGCACTATGATGAAAAAATTCCCATATAACAAAGATAAACAACAATCATTTCAAGCAGCACAGCAGGGGCATAAAGAAGCAGTAGATGCATATGAACAGGCAAATGAAGCTAAAAATGATGCATCGTATGGACATGAAGCGAAGCAAGCGATAGGTGAAGTGAACGAAGCCTCTCAGCAAATCGAAAATGCGCTTGAAAATGCTTCTGAAACACAGCGTCAGCGTTTAACTGAGTTTCAGCAAGACATAAAAGATATGGAAAACGACCTTAATCAATAAAAGAGTAGCTGTTTTACTTAGACTTACAGCAGGTTCACAATAGAGTATAAATTGCAAAAGCAGAAGATAATGAACTTCTGCTTTTTTTTATTGGCAGAGTGAATGTAGGTTTCGTGTATATAATGGCTTTTAGCAGTTGTTTGGAGGGCAAGGCGAAGGCTCCTATAGGGAAAACAGAATAGGTGAGACCCTGCAGGAGCGGAAGCGAAGGCTTGCACGGAAATCAACAGTAGTGTAACAAATAATCCATCGTTCCATTCTTATTTTAAAAGGTATAGAAGTTAAAAAAGTAAGAATCCTAATAAAAACAGAACGATAAGAATGGAAAGGGATTGTGACAGGAAACATGCTAATAAATATACTAATAATGATTGTCGTATTGTACTTCATATATGTATTCGTAACTGCAGTGGTACTGTTTTATGTCCCTTTGCACAAGGGAAAAGACTTAAAAGTAATGAATACTGAGAATTTTTACGGAAAGAAAGAATCCACAGACCGTGTTATGCTTTTGGAAAACGGTTATTTTTCAGGGCTTGTTCGGATGCAGATGATTCAAGAAGCGAGGCATACAATCGATATTGCGTACTTTTCCATCGGCAAAGGTCGTTCGTCGGATTTACTTATGGGTGCTTTATTCGAAGCTGCGGACCGAGGTATACGTATTCGAGTGCTGTTAGACGGGATCTCTCATGGGCTAAAAGGCAAGAGAAAAAATGTTCTTTATGCTCTAGCTTTCCACAATAATATTGAATTAAAGTACTATGAGCCCTTTACTATTCTTAAACCTTGGACATGGCATAACCGTCTTCACGATAAAATAATAGTAGTCGATGGCCAATTAGGTATTAGTGGAGGACGAAATATCGGAGATAAATACTTGGCCAGTCAACCGGATAAAAATTTTGTCTATGACCGTGATGTGCTGATTTATAATACAAAGCAAGAAAGTAATAGTGTCATTCTCTCAATGGAGAAGTATGTAGAGAAATTATGGAACCACCCGTATACGCGCAAAGCTTTTCCAAAGCTCAAGAAAACTAAACAATTTCGTGGCCTTTCAGGAAAGAAATTGTTAATAGATCAATACGAAGAGGCCAAAAAAGCAAACGAACCCTTTGTCCATCCTTATATTGTATGGAGAGAATCAACGATGCCTACAAGAAAGGTTTCTTTTATTGCAAACCCTATTCAAAGAATGAATAAAAGCCCTTTTATATGGAAAACGTTTATTAAGCTTTTTGAGCAAGCTGAAAAATCCATTGTCGTTCAAAGTCCTTATATTGTACCAACAAAAGAGATGGAACAGTATATAGATAAGTCAGTAAAATCTAAAGTGCAAAGAATTATTTTAACGAATTCTATTACGTCCACTCCGAATGCTATGGCTTTTTCTGCATACTTAGGAGTGAAAAACCGCGTCATAAAAGCGGCTTCAAAGCTTTATGAATATCAACAGCCTTATTCCATTCACGGGAAATCCGTTGTTTACGACCAGCGTTTGAGCGCAGTTGGTTCTTTTAACTTAGATTCACGTTCTGTATTTTTAAATACTGAATCTATGGTTATGATAGATAGTGAAGAATTTGCAGCCGAGCTAACAGGGGCTATTGAAACTAAAATTTCTCACAGTACGCTTGTGGGAAATGAGGGGGAACCTGTGGGTTTTAATACGGATTCTCAAAAAAACGTGCCTCCTGTAAAATCTGCACTCCTCCATATTCTTTCAGTCTTCACGCGATTTTGGAGACATTTTGTATAGTTCTGCACTTTTCCTGAAAAAGTGCTTTTGCAGAAAGCTTATAAAAATAAATGGTAGAGGATAAAAGGTGCTGCAACTGGTGGTGGGAAGTGTGAAAAGCTGTGATATGCCTCACAGTTTTTTTGAAGTCGCCAGTACTAGTCATGATTCATAAAAAGACCTATTGACGAAATTCCATATATGTTTTATTATAATATAGCGTCGTCAATAAACGAGGTTCTTTTGAAGAAATCATTTCTAGGGGCATAGTTTAAAGGTAGAACTACGGTCTCCAAAACCGTCAGTGTGGGTTCGATTCCTACTGCCCCTGCCATTTTGGAGTTATTTTTCAATTCACACGCGGGTGTGGCGGAATTGGCAGACGCGCTAGACTTAGGATCTAGTGTCTTATGACGTGGGGGTTCAAGTCCCTTCACCCGCATCTTTACTTTTATATATTGCGCGGAAGTAGTTCAGTGGTAGAACACCACCTTGCCAAGGTGGGGGTCGCGAGTTCGAACCTCGTCTTCCGCTTCTTTTCAAAAGCAGTTTGCATGTGCAAACTGCTTTTTTTGTTGTAGAAATAAAGATTTTTACTATGCTGTTTTTAATTAGAAATAGTTTATTCAATCAGTGCTGCTTATACGTATTGCTTTCATGAATATACACATATTATTGGGGTTACATTAAAAGCTAATGAACGATACGTGAAGACGTCTAATATGGTTTTTAAGATAGGGGAGAGTCCTATGGAATCTAGTTGGTTTTCAATTATACCGTTTTTAATTGTTATTCCAATAGCTATTTTCACCAAACAAGTGCTGCCAGGGTTGTTTTTAGGCTTATTAGTAGGCGCTTATTTGATTGATCATTCGATTGTCGGAGGTGTTGAAAAGTTACTTCACTACGTTGTACAAGCTCTTAGAAATAAAAGTAATATAGAAATCGTTGTCTTTTTATACGCGTTTTCAGGGCTTATCGGAATGATTAAGATGGCTGGAGGAGTTAAAGGTTTTGTGGAAACAGCTGCAGAAAGAATTGATACAAGAAAAAAAGCTCTTATTTTAACCTATGTTTCAACCATTGGAACATTCAGTGCTCCCACCTTTCGTTTTGTGACGATCGCGCCCATTATGAGAGCGCTGCTGAAAAAAGTGAAAATGACGACAGCAGAGCTAGGGTTTGTTATTGAAACAACTGCTACTCCTGTTATCGTCTTAATTCCCGTGGCAACGGCATTTGTGGGATATATGGTCTCAATCATTCAAATGGCAATTGATCATCAAGGCATAAAACAAGACGCTTATTCTTTGTTTATTCAAAGCATTCCTTATAATTTCTTTTCGATTGTGATTATTTTAGTAGGGATTTATTTCAGCTTTTTTCATCATTCAACGTCTACGGCTCCTATGAAGCTCGAGGAAGAAGACGAAAAAGATTGGCATGATTGTCATCCTTGCGTATCGAAGGATTTGCCTTCTAAGCCTTGGAATTTGTTAGTACCTTTACTTGTTGTGATTTCACTTACCTTACTTTTAACATGGTGGAGTGGACATCGTAAGAGTCACACCTTTTTTGAAGCATTTATTAAAGCAGACGTGTTAGAAGCGATGGTAGTAGCTTTAATTATGACTACGTTAATTACCCTCATTTTTTTCTTGTTTCAGCGCTTTACATTACAGAATTTGCTTAATGGTTTTATCACAGGAGGCAATGACTTGATGTCCGTTATTTTGTTGTTATCGGTAGTATGGGGATTATCCGCTGTTACAGAAGACTTAGGTTTTTCAAATTTCGTGACGGCACATTCTAAGTGGATTCCTCAAATGTTTGTCACTCCGTTCATGTTTATCTTTGGAGCCGCTATTTCTTACTTTATCGGATCTGCTTGGGGAACGTGGGGGATTTTAATGCCGCTTGGCGTATCGCTTGCAAGTTCTGCAGATCTTTCTTTGCCGTTAATTATCGGTGCGGTGTTTGCGAGCGGTTCCTTTGGAGCGTTTTCTTCACCTTTAAGCGATGATACGAATACCATCGCCAAAATATTAGATTTATCTGTTATTGAATATGCCAAATATAAATTAAAGCCAGCTTTAATTGCAGCGGGAATAACAGTTGCTTTCTATCTTGTTGTATCTTTCTTATTTTGAATGAGAAAAATAGCCGTCTAGTATCAATTTTTCATTTTTTTTAATTTAAAGTATGCATACAGTCCTAATGACAGGCACACTAGGATGATACAAGTAAGTGGAAATAAGATGGTATTAACAAAATGATCATAAAACCATATATACACGCACATCACCTCAATAATTTTAACGCCATTTTTTTATTTAGTAGAGATACACTATCTGTGCTGCTTCTTCCTATTCCTTAAAAATGCGATAATCAGAAGCAGTAGGGGTATGATAGAAAATAGTGGCATATGTAAAAGATATCTCGCAACGTGTAATCCTTCATAAAGGTGTTCTTGAAAATTGCTAGCGATTGTAATCGACAAAAATAACACAATGATGCCCAAAGGATAAGCTAGACGTGAAGGAGATTTAATTTTAAATAAAGTAGCTGTACCTATTATAGAAGCATAAAACAAGATGCTAACTTTAAAATAAATCCCGATAACCATCGCGAACATAAAAAATACATCTAGACGCTCTAAAAAATCAGCTACTTGGATCGTTTGGACAGTACTAAGAAGAGGGAACTGTGATCTTGTCGTCAGATCAACTCCAAGCACACTAATGTTAATAATCATTGTAATAATTAAATTAATTCCGCTTAATCCCGTTGCACATATCATGGTAACACTTGCTTTTTTAGGATTACTTAAGTAAGGAAGAAGCATGGTAAATACAATAGCCTCTGTGAAAGGAAAATACAGCGTTTCGGTTAAAGCAACTTTTGCAACAGGGAGCACTCCTTCTTTTAATACCGGCTGTAAATTCTTGAAATCAATTAACCCTGAGCTAATAATTAAAATGAAGCCTGCAACAGCCAGAAAATACATAAAAATAAACAGAAGCTCTCCTGATCTCGCTATCGCTTCAATTCCTTTTCGGGTAATATAGATAATGACCAGCATCAATAAGGCATTGGCAATAAATAGAGGCGTATCGGGATAAGCAAAAGTAAGAAGCATCTCTCCGAAATCTCTTAGAACTCGTGATGCATCGTATAAAAAATAGACAATGTATACAAATGCAAGAAGTGTTCCCAATACCTTACCTAAAATTTTCTGCATATATTCTGTAGGCAGGAGGTCCGGATAGTAGGAATAGAGTTTATGATAGACTAAAAAGAAAAGAAAGCTACACAGCATTCCAATTAAAATAGCTAGCCATGCATCTTGCTTCGCTCCCATTGCAAGAGGGACTAATAGAGCGCTTCCCAGTTCAAATAAAACCATGAGAATAAATAATTGAGTGGCGCTAATTTTTGCTTTTTCCATATACCCAGTACCTCCTTATCTTAGTGTTGTTTTTCTTTTACGCTAGAAAGAAATGACTTATTGCGCAGACCTGTTCGGCGAATATAAGCTTCTACCGTAACGTCTACATCTAATTTTGGAAAGTAAACGTCATCCCATTCTGATTTGAGTTTTTCCCACTGATTGGGGCGTGTGCGTTCCAACGCTGCTCCAAAACCAAAAATGTCAACTTTGTCTGTCTGAGCTTGTTTAATAGCTGTTTGTAATTCTTTTTTTATTTCTTTACCTGCAGCTTTTTCCATTTTTTTGATTACAGCAGGTTGACGTGTATCAACAGGGACCTCCACTTCTCCAAGATCGCCTTCTACGCGAGTGTGAACGGACGCATAAGGTTTTCCTTTTATCACCTTTACAGATACATCCGTTTTTTGACGAACTGTTTGATAGGCAAGCGCTTCTTTTTTTCCTTTCCAATCTACATTAATATCGGTTCCTTGTATTTTATCAAGGATCCAAACGCTTCCTCTGGCTGGACTATTGTACAACCAGTCGATTAACTTTCCATTTTTAAAAACAGCAATGCCAGAAGCACGAAGGGTAGCTTCTGGTGCGCTTTGCTGGAGATTATCTAATTTTTCTGCTTGTTGAGGATTTCCAACTAAACGAAAACCCGATACTAGCGCTTCTCCTCCGGGAGATTCAAGAGATCTCATGACTTCTTGAAAGGGAACCTTTAGGTTTTCTCCCCATTTTCTTTGAGTGAACTCCAGCGTTTTCATAATTTTGTTTGCTGGAATTTTATCGACAGGCGTTAGTGCTTTTACCAAATCAGCAGCACTTGACTGGTTTGCGATGACTAAGGAAGTCGTAATTCGAAACTCAGGATCGCGATCAATAGAATCAATAAGAATGTTAATTCCTTCTTCACGCGCTAGTTTTTCTCCAATCACGACTAAGTTAGTATGGGCATAATAAAGTCTTCGGGAAATTCTAGCTGAAGCGCGTCTGCTTGCTTCAACTAAATTATCACCGGAAGCAGAATAGATCGTAACAGGCGGACTTTGAGTACCGCCGCCCCCTTGTAAGCCAGCTACATTTCCTGGGTTAATAATTTGAAAGGTAAGCTCATACCGCCCATCTTTCGTTTTATCAATGCCCATTGCCGATACAAATGCAAGGTCCGTTAACTCTTTTTTACTCCAGCAGCTAGTAAGCAATACCATCATTATGGTCATTACCAGTAAAAATAAACTTTTACGTTTCATTTTGATCATCTTCTTCCAATTCCTG
Source organism: Priestia sp. USM5 (assembly GCF_058323215.1). Taxonomy (NCBI): domain Bacteria; kingdom Bacillati; phylum Bacillota; class Bacilli; order Caryophanales; family Bacillaceae; genus Priestia; species Priestia sp. USM5. The sequence goes on along the minus strand of NZ_JBSGKN010000001.1, from coordinate 2,454,768 downwards.
ATTAATCATGCCTCTTGAAGAAGGAGGCTCAGGCTTTTGATGTTTGCTTTGACGAACTTTGTTATCACTAATTAATTTAGGTCTTCTTCTCATCGTCCACCAAGGTAACCGCAGCAATGTATCTTCATTGCTTGCAGGAATAAAGGGTGCTAATGGCGTCATGTAAGGAACACCAAATGAACGTAAGCTGCACAGGTGTCCAACCCCTATTAAAAGAATAAGGATAATGCCATAGAAACCGAATGTAGCCGCGCCTAGTATAAATAAAAAACGAATTAAACGCGCTGAAATAGCCATATCGAAAGACGGTGTGGCAAAGCTAGCAATGGCTGTAATCGATACAATAATAACCATCGCTGGTGAGACGATTCCTGCTTGAACCGCCGCTTGCCCAATAACAAGAGCTCCGACGATTGATACAGCAGAGCCGATAGCTTTTGGTAAACGAATCCCTGCTTCACGCAAAATTTCAAAGGTGACTTCCATAAAAAAAGCTTCCACGAACGCGGGAAATGGAACGGATTCTCGCTGTGCCGCAAGAGCTACGATAAGCGTTGTAGGTACCATCTCTTGATGAAATGTCGTAACCGCAACATACGTAGCAGGAGCGATAAGTGAAATCATAAACATAAACACCCGCAAAAGACGAATGGATGTGGCAATATCAAAGCGTGCGTAGTAATCTTCAGCCGATTGGAAAAATTGAATGAACAATGCTGGAGCAATAAGTACAAAAGGAGTTCCATCCACAAAAATAGCAATTCTTCCTTCCAAAAGGTTACCCGCCACCACATCGGGTCTTTCTGTGTTGTAAATAGTTGGAAATGGAGTGGCCGTTTGATCTTCAATTAGCTGCTCAACATAACCTGATTCCAAAATACTATCAATATCAATGTTTTTTAATCGCTTTCGAATTTCTTTTACAACTTTATCGTTTGCGATGCCATGAATATACATAAGAGTGACATCCGTTTTAGTTACCCGGCCAATCTTCATCGATTCTAGCCATAAGTCAGGTGTTTTAATAATTCGGCGAACCATGGCTAAGTTTGTGCCAATAGACTCAGTAAAGGCACCTTTTGGTCCCCGCACTACCATTTGGGTAGTAGATTCTGAAATAGCACGCTTTTCACCGCCTTGTGTACTCACGCTGAGTACGCGGTTTATGCCATCGACAATAAGAAGGCTGTCTCCTGACATCAAAGAAGAAAGTAAATCATTCCAGTTGTCTGCAAACGATACGTTGCCAATTGTTACGATGTCTTCGGAAATTAACTCTAATGCATTTTGATCGTTTAGGTTATTTTTTTGATTATCTTTCATAAGAGACTGCAGTAAGTAATCTTGAATAGCCTGATTATCTACAATCCCTTCTATGTAGACGATAGCAGCAGCCAAGCTGTTATTGACACCTAGTTTAAAATGACGAATCACAATATCTGAGCTGTTTCCAGTTTTCTCTTTAATGAGGGTAAGATTCTCAGACAGCAAATTCTTAAGAGAAGAAGCTGTTTGTTCGCTGCTTGTTTGATTTGCCTGAGGTGGAAGTTTACTTTTAGACTTTTGATTCTTAAAGAACGAAGGCATAAATGAAAGCACCCTTACTTTAGTTTTTATTAATTTGACCAAAAACCGTATAATTATGTAATTTTTAACAAAAAATCTTTTGCATGACGGTAAATGAAAATGACGACCCTATGAGGTAAGTAACGATTAGGTAAGGAGAGAAAATAATGAAAATTATTGGAGTTAGCCTGCTGCTATTTGGAGCTGTGATCGCTCTTTCTGTAGGAATTGATCTTTTTCAAGGAATGAACGTACTGCAGGCACTATACAATGCTTTAAGCACGTTTCGTGTAATGGAAGTGGCCGAATTATTTGTCCTTTTTTCTCTTTTGTTTTTCTTTTTCGCAGAGTCACTTTACCTTGTTTTAAAGAAGCGTCAACAAAAGCACTAGTAACTTGGTGCAAAGAGGTTTTTATATCTTCACTATCGAAACAAGCGTATAGAAAGATAGCTTTGAGATAGGGGAGAAACACATGAACATTGAGACTAGCAGACTACTAATACGCAAATTTAAATATGAGGATTGGCAAGATGTCTACACATATACATCTGATGCTACTGTCATGAAGTACATACCAGAAGGTGTTTTTAGTAAGGATAATGCGAAGAAATTTGTAAATGAAAATATGAAAGAAAACGTTAAAAATTTTCCAGTTGTATTAAAAAACGAAAAAATCTTAATAGGTCATATCGTCTTTTTTACCTATTTTGGGGACCATACTTATGAAATTGGCTGGGTATTTAATTCTCTCTATCATCAGAAAGGATATGCTTCAGAAGCGGCAAAAGCAATAGTGGACTATGGCTTTAACATAATGAAACTGCATCGGATTATTGCTACTTGTCAACCTGAGAATACGTCTTCTTATCGTGTTATGGAGAAGATCGGGATGAGAAGAGAAGGGTATTTTAAAAAATGTATTCCAACTGAAAAAGGATGGTGGGATGAATATTATTACGCGATTTTAAAGGAAGAGTGGAAATGAGCTTTACTTTTATGCAATTACATTTTCCGAGTTATAAAGACGAAAACAAGCCCGATTTTTAAAAAATGAGCAGGACAGCAAACCAAAACGTCTAGGCAGACATACAATAAGCTATCCATGAGAAACACCCCATGTTTGAACCTTCTTTGTTTTAGCATCAGAAAATCACATTGAAAGGGAGTGCTTGTATGTCTAATGCTGGATGTGGATTCGGTTCTGGTTTCGCTTTATTAGTTGTATTATTTATTCTATTAGTAATTATTGGATGTAGTTGTTATAGCGGTGGTTACGGTGGCTACTACGGCTGCTAATTATATCACTGAATAGCCTAAAGGATACCCTTTAGGCTTTTTTATGTTCATTATAAAAAGCTGGAAGAGAGGATTAATCAGCAGGCTCAGTATCAACATGCGATTCAATTTTTTTCTCTTTTGGCAAGGGTTCATTAGAAGCCCAAGGCACGCGGCGAGGCTTGTATTCAATCGCATCAGTAGAGTACACGGCCACGCTTACGACTCCGCCATGTACTTGCGCTCGAATCAATAAAGGGTCGCTGTACGTATTTTTAAAATGAAAGTCAGGTCCATACCAGCTGACGGTAGCGTCTCGTCCAGGAGGTACGTAGGAAACACTGCGGCTATGTGAGTAGCGCTGCGTAATCGTTACGCCAGCGTTATCGACGGCATTAAATAAAGTAGAAGAAACTTGGCAAATTCCTCCTCCAACTCCTTCGGAATACTCTCCTTTTACAATGATTGGCGCACGCATATACCCTTTTGCTGCCGTTCTTTTTCCAACGGTTTGGTTAAAAGAGAAAACTTCCCCAGGAAATATGACGCTGCTGTCTAGTGATTCAGCCGCAAGAGAAATATTGTGGGAACGATTTTTATTATGGGGGTTAAATACCGTATGATAATGACCGATTTGCTTAATGCGAATCGTTGCAAGCAGCTCCTTATCCACGCGAGGCGGAACAGGCAGCGTCGGAACTTCTAATGTTGACGTACCGCCGTTAAAAAAATAAGTATAAAATTTCTCCACAAAATCTTTATGATATAGTTTGACACCCGCTTGCTCAGGAACAATTTGTCCGCTTTTATCAATGCGGGCATTTATGGGCTCTCTATATGTTTTTTTATCCAATTCTTTTAGAAGAAGATTGTATCGATCATGATCAACCATAGGTACAGGAAGAAGAGGCACGGCCACTTTGTCCCGTTCAATCTGTTCAATTGGTTTACCGTCATGAGTAATAGATAGGTGGTCTTGTGTAGAAAGAGGTTGAATGAGCATTAAAAGTCCAACCATCCAAGTGAAATTCATATCATATACCTCGCTTTCACCTGTTAGTATGAATAAAATGAACCGTTTAATGTATAGGATTCACAAGCTCTTTTTTGTATTATTTTCCATGAGTCGAGCGTGTAAAAATTTCTATTTATAATTGTATGTGTACTTTCGCATATTACATAGAGAAACTACAAGGTAATGAGGGTAGACAATGACAAAATTAATGGTTTTAGTCTTTATGCTTATTAGTTTTTTTGTGCATCCCCAAAAGATGAAAGCAGAAGAAAACCTTACGTACTTTCCGGTAAGTGACACAGGAAAAGTATTAAAGTGGAAACGTGTAGAAAGCTTACTGCCAAAGGGGAAAAAATTTAAAGTTATTGATGTAGAAACCGGTTTTTACTTTTATGTGCAGCGAAGAGCAGGCTCACACCATGCCGATGTTCAGCCGCTTACACGTCAAGATACGAAAGTAATGAAGCACTTATATAATGGAAAATGGAGCTGGAACCGAAGAGCTGTTCTTATTCCGTTTAAAGGCCAAATGCTTGCAGCTTCCATGAACGGAATGCCTCACGGAGCCGGTGCGCTTGACAATGGGTTCCCTGGTCATTTTTGCATTCATTTTGCAGGAAGTACGACTCACAAGTCTCAAAATGTAGATCCAGGTCATCAGTTAATGGTATTAAAAGCAGGAGGAAAGCTTGATGAATATGCATTAAAAGCTGAGCCGGCAGAAGTCGTAAATATGTTTTTAACAGGATTAAAGCAAGATGACGATGCCTTAATGCAGCCGGTTTTGCGCGTGAAGCAAGAGCATAAGCTATGGGCAAAACTGCATAGGATCTCCACCATTTATTATAAAACGGACTTATTTCATGCGAAAAAGTATAAAACAAAAGAGAAAATCGCCGTAGATTGTCTTATTTATTACGAAGATAAAGGGGCTCAAAAGACAACGATGGTTTTTACTTTAAAAAGAAATCCGTTAACAAACGGGTGGGAAATTTCTTCTCTTACACTGTAATGAGCCATTATTTTTTAAAAACACATCTGACAGAAAACAGATGTGTTTTTAAGCATTTGTTTAGTTCTTTAGCCGTTTGCAATGTTATAGTGAAAAACATACTTACATACGATAGAAAAGAATTAAAAAGGGTATAAGTAATAATATTACTCTTTCTACAAAGAACTTTACAGCACGAAAGGAGAGGGTTTTTATTTTTTCATATTGGTTTAGCCGCTTAGTCGCTGCAGATCCTGGACGAAAAAGGTTCAAAACAGCTTCTAAAGCTACGATCAGTGTCATTACAGCTGTCGTTATTATGCTGATTGTATTAAAAGCAGCGGGAAGCTCTCAAATTACCGCTGCTATTTTATCGGGCGTAATCGGCCTGATGGGTATATTGGTTGTAAATGATGAAACAACAAAAGCAAAAAAAGTGACAACAGGATTAGTAGCACTTTCCAGCGCCGTTTCTCTTGGAATTGGCTCGTTTCTATCACGATATGGACAAGCAGAAAATATCTTTCTCGTTCTATTGGTGTTTTTGTCTTTTTATTTACAGAAATTTGGTATTCGCTACTTCTCTCTGTCGATGGTAGCATTTATGTCGTTTTATTTTGCTTCTATTTTACACGTTACATTTTCTCAGCTGCCGTGGCTGTTAGCTGGCGTTATAGTAGGAGCCTGCTGTGCATTTATCTATAATTTTGTTATTTTTAAAGACCGGCCTTCCAACGTGCTAAGGTCTTCAATGAAATCCTTTCATATTCAAGTAAATTTGGTGCTTGATTTAATTATTGAGTTAATTCAAAAGAAACAAATTGAACCAGCTCAAATCAAACAGTATAACCGCAATATTAAAAAACTAGCGGAGTATGCCCGTGTAGCATCAGAAGAGCTTGGAAATACAGATCCTCACGACATATGGCCTGGCGTAACAGCTGAGCAAATGCGCCTTTATGTATTTGATACAGTGATGCTGCTGCAGACATATTCTCCGGCGATCCGAAAACTCAGTGAATTAAAGGCATTTAATCATTTTGATATTCAGCAGGTGCTGTTAAAGCTAGTGGAATCGATTCGCGAAGCAGAGGTATTAAATGAAAATCCTACTCATTCCTTAACGGATGCAGCTCAGCATTTGCAAGAGCTGCGCCAAAAATTAAGCGAACTCGAACCTCAAGACGAAAGGTATAAAGACTGGCTTTACTTAATACGCCGTATCGAAACGATATCAAATCATGTCATTGATGAAGCGTATGAGCTGCAGCAAGCAATTGTGAAACAAGAAAAACAGCCTCAAAAAGAAGCGGAAGAACAAGAAGACGAAGAGGATAATGATGAAGAAAAAGGATTAAAACCGTCTACGAAAAAGTCTATTCAAGCGGTCATCACTGCTGTTGCGACATTAATATTTGGCTCGTTTTTATCTCCATCGCATCAATATTGGGCGCTCTTAGCAGGCTATTTAGTGCTTCTCGGTACAGAAACGATAGGAAGTACGTTTGTAAAAGCCGTGCAGCGAAGCGTAGGCACGCTTTTAGGAGCAGCTGTCGGCTTTGTTGTTGCAAGCTACGTTTCCCCTGGAATACTTGAAGTAACGCTGCTTTTTATCTGTGTGTTTATGGCTTTTTATTTCTTTCCCATTACGTATTCGTTTATGAGTTTTTGGATTACGATGATGCTGGCCTTTATGTATGACATGCTTCTTGGCGGAATTTCAGAGAGTTTATTGCTGGCCCGCGTGTTAGATACGGTCGTAGGAGTTGGAATTGGCTTAGCCGTATCTGCTCTTGTGTTTCCTAAAAGAACAAGAGATAAAATAACCGACACTTCAGTAGAATACGTAGCGGCTTTAAAAGAATTTGTTCATACTTATTTACATCGTTTTACGAATCAGTACGCATTTGCCAATTTAGCTGATAAAGGAATGGAATTAGAAAAAAAGCTAAAACAGCTTCATGTCGATTCAGATCCTATTATCAAAGGTTTCGTTGGCCGTTCACGTCTTCAGCAATTTTTAACTGTTTTTACCGCTATTAATTATTACGCTAAGCATTTGGTGGCATCTTCTACTAGAAACGAAGCTTTTTATAAGGAAGCAGAATTTCATGGCGTAGTAAAGGAAGTGGAAGAGAAAGTGGCAAGCAACTTCACTCAGCTTGAAAAAGCATTACGAGGAGAAAGAGGAACGTATGTATACACGCTTGAAGATGTAAGACAAAAGATTGAACAATCTTTAGATTATTTTGATACGTCCGTTCAATCAAGAAACTTACAGCATCTGCAGCTGCTGCATAACATTTATTACGTATGGAAAATCAATCAATCGGTTGTTCACTTAGCCAAAGAGCTAGGAGCAGAAGAAATAAGCAATGAAGAATAAAAAACCAGCGAATACTTCGCTGGTTTTTAGTCTGATGAATAAGGAGACGTATCTTTTCTAATCGTTCTCCACGTTGTTTTAAGACCTGCATAGCTTCCAATTGCGGCGTATCCATAAAAATATCCCATAAACAATCCGGCAATAATATGATGAGGGTGACTGATCAATACTGAAAAAAGCACGCCGACAGCTAAAGCGATAGTCGGAACAAATTGCTTTTTAGGATGAAAAAGCCATTTGATCAGCTGCGTCACGATTAATACGACAGGAACACCAATGACTGCGTCCCAAAAATTTGTATGAATTGTAGGGAAATCCATGTTCAAGCACCTCGTTAAATGTGTTGGATGTAAGATTATCTATGCTGTTTTACCTAAGAACACTTCAATTAGAGTTATGAGGGGCTCCAGGTGGATAATAATAAGGCGGAATTTTGAGCCATCCTTTTTGCTGCATTAGAATTTTTATTTTTGATCCTAATATGACCTTTTCAGTGTGGAATTTCAACCACATTAATCCAATATCGGTTCTAATAGATTGTCCCATATTCGTGCTGCACATGACGATATTAGAGGCAATTTTTATAGATATTAAGTTAGCGATTTCAGAATCCGTGGCTTTTGCTCCTAATGGAATACTGTTAGGGTCGGATTTCGGTTTGGTAGCCGGTATTTCAGGAAGGGGAATTCCTTCTTTAATCATTAATTTTTTTAGTGTATCAATCTGAGATTCAGCCAGGTTTTTTGAGTCTTGAGCAAGCTTAAGCAGTTCACTGTTGGTTGTTGTATTAAGACAAGTTTCTAAGGCAGGTATTTCTTCCGCTAAAGCAGTAAAATACAGCCAGCATCCCATAGTCTCACCGATATGTGGGCGAGGGGGCGGATCATCTGTAGAAGAGTTCTTTATATAATCAAGTAGTGTCTCAATGACGTTAATCATAACTTTTCACCCTTTATATAGTTTATGCATCTTCATTATTACCTTCAGCAGAAAAGGATAAACACAGCTAAGAAATGTTACATATAAAATTGATTATGATGAGTGGAAGAAAAAGCATCCCATTCAGCAATTTATAATAGTGATGGTACAAACATCTAAAGGTATAAAAATTGTTGAAATGCTTAATAAATAGGTTGGTGCTAGAAGATAAAGTCAATAGAAAAAAATCTCCTTGCTCATCAAGGAGACTTTTTATCTTGAGTATTATACAGTTTTTCTCCGATACTCTCTCCATAAAGAAGTTAGCTCTTCTGACCAATATTTATAATCAAATACCGTTATATTTTTACTGGGCATAAAAACGTTTAACAGCCAATTAACCCTTAATTTGTCTCTGACGCCTATCGTTTTATCATTTTTACAGCAGCCTTCATCACAAGGTTTATCGTGTATCTTGTAAGGAATATTTTTAACGACTAATCCATTTTTCACACGCTTTGTGTACTCAATTCCTATAATCAAATATATCACTCCTCACAGTAACTCTTATCTTCATAATAATATGTAGGGATGACTTCTTTAATGAAAGGGGAAAAAGGGCAGAAGACAAAAATAAAAAAGCCCTGCTGTAGGGCTTTTAGATTAAGCAACTTTTGATGCAACCACGATTACTTTGCCGTGATCTAATTCTTCTTCATAGCGTTCAGCTTCCGGCTGTGATAGGCCTAATGAACGCATTTTGGCACGAAGCTCGTCTCCTCGAGAACGAAATACATTCGCAATCGCATCAAAAACACCTTGTTCAGAAAGGCCGATATTGTTTGTATTTGTTGCAGCTGTTAAATCCTCGGAGCGATCTTGATGGTGTGCAAGTAAATAAACTTCGTCTTTTGTAAATCCTTCACGCAAAAATTGTTCGATTGTATCTTTTGCCTGTACGCCATTTTCAACTACTTTTACATTTACCATTTCAAAAAACCTCCTTGTATGATAGACAACTTTCTAGAATATGTTTAGTAATGAAGAGAAGTTTAAGTAACTTATCCTCTTGCTTTGTGTATACACGTTATTGGAAGAGATAAAACCTATTTCATAAAATTGAGTTAAAAAGTCTAACATAGGAGAAGAGGAAACAGCGCGGTTATCTTTGAGGAGAATCTGGCGGACAATAAGCAGAAGAAGGCTTTAGCCAGCCTTTTTCCTGCATCTTTTTTTTGACCTTTTAAGGTACAGTACAAACTGCAAAAAGCCTAGATCTTAAACAGCTAAGATCCAGGCTTTTTGCATACATAAAAATAGAGAAATTTAAGATGAAAGACGTTCTTTTTGTTTTTCATAAACAGAAGTAGACTCGTTCCATGTATATCGACCATCTTGTAATTGAATGGTTGCGCTGAATGGACAGTCTATTGACGTTTCTGCGTCATCTAAACTACTTTCAAGTAAACGTTTTTTAAATCGAAGCAAATCTTCTTTTGAAGCAACTCGAAAAACCATTTCTAACGTAAGATCATCGTCCATCGCATTGTGTAATTGACTAATACTTTTGCGGAATTCTTTATTATATTGAAGCATAATTTGAATATCTGCTACGCAAGCAACACCAAACACATCTTTCACAACAGACTCAACCGTTAACTGAGTTGTGGAAGCATATGTTGAGATATTACGCTGTGGATTTTCTAAATAATAAATCGTTTCTACAGGATGTCTCGTGATAAGCACCTCTTTCCTATTCTTAAGTATACAGGAAAAAAGAATGGAATGGGGAAAGATTTTTAGGAAAGGAGTCCTGACATACATAAAAAGATTGTTTGTGATAGGAAAGAGAGTTATAAGTTGATGGCTTTTCGCTTATCATTTTTGCTATATCCTTAAATCAACGAATTCTGTGCAACTTCCTCTAAGATTTGATAAAATAAAATCCTACGTCTCAATTCCTTCTAATGAATCCCTCAACTACTATTTCTACTTATTTTAAAGGAGGACGCTATTTTGCAGTTTGAACAAGCTTTAACACATTTACAGTCCTATTTTGGTTATGATTCGTTTCGAAAAGGACAGGAAGAGTCGATTCGTTATGTTTTAGAAGGGCACAATACCGCTTGTATTATGCCAACAGGAGGAGGGAAATCACTTTGTTATCAAATTCCTTCATTATTATTAGAAGGTACAACACTGGTGATTTCTCCGTTGATTTCCTTGATGAAAGACCAAGTGGACACGCTGAATGCAGCTGGTATTCCGGCCACGTATATTAACAGCTCGCTGACTCACACGGAGGTACAGCAGCGCTTAGAAGAAGTAGCGCTTGGTGAATATAAGTTACTTTATGTAGCGCCGGAACGACTGGAGTCTCCGCAGTTTTTAGAACAGCTTCAAATGCTTCCTATCCCGCTTGTAGCGGTAGATGAAGCGCACTGTATTTCACAGTGGGGGCATGATTTCAGACCAAGTTATTTGCGTATCAATGAACTCATCAGCAAGCTGTCTAATGCGCCGATTGTGATGGGGCTAACGGCTACTGCGACGCCTCAAGTGCGTGAAGATATTTGCAGAGCTCTTCATATTAACGAAGAGTACACGGTGATGACTGGGTTTGAACGTGAAAATTTATCGTTCGCTGTTGTGAAAGGTCAGGATCGAATCAGTTATATCGATCAGTATATCCGTAAAAATGACCAAGAAGCAGGCATCATTTATGCCGCTACGCGTAAAGATGTTGAAGAGCTTCACGCTAGATTGCAAAAATCAGGAGTTAACGTATCAAAATACCATGCTGGTATGAACGCAAGCAGCCGTGATGAAGAGCAGAACCGCTTTCTTCAAGATGATGTTCAGGTAATGATAGCCACGTCTGCCTTCGGAATGGGAATCGATAAATCGAATATTCGCTTTGTTCTTCACTATCAGCTTCCAAAAAATATGGAAAGCTATTATCAAGAGGCAGGACGTGCTGGTCGTGACGGACTTCCAAGTGAGTGTATCGTACTTTATTCACCTCAAGATATTCGCGTGCAGCGCTTTTTGATTGAACAGTCAACGTCGAATCCTAAAAAGCAGATTCAAGATCTTGAAAAGCTGCAAAATATGGTGAACTACTGTCATACAGAAGGCTGTTTGCAAGCGTATATTCTTCATTATTTTGGAGAAAGTGAAGCACATGAGTGCGGCCGCTGTAGCAACTGTACGGATGATCGCGTGGAAATAGACGTAACGGTCGATACGCAAAAAGTGTTATCTTGTATGATTCGTATGGGCGAACGTTTCGGTAAAATGATGATTGCTCAAGTGTTAACGGGTTCTCGAAATAAAAAAGTAGTTGATTTTGGTTTTGATAAACTGAAAACGTACGGCGTCATGAGCGACCGGTCGGCTAAAGAAGTGAGCGATTTTATCGAGTATTTGATTTCAGAGCAGTTTATTTTAGTAGGACAAGGGTCATTTCCTACTTTATCCGTAGCGTCCAAAGGAAAAGGGGTGCTTCTTGGGACGGAAAAAGTGATGAGGAAAGAACAAATGGAAGTGAAGCAAATTGTCCAAGATGACGAACTGTTTGCTCATTTGCGCTCCGTTCGAAAGCAGCTAGCAGATGAAGCGGGCGTGCCTCCTTTTGTTATTTTCTCAGACGACACTCTTCATGATATGTGTACAAAACTTCCGGTAACTCTTGAACAGTTCGCCACTGTAAAAGGAGTTGGAGAACAAAAACAAGAGCGATACGGAGAACGATTCACGACTGAAATCAAACAGTTTTGTGAAGAACATCCAGACCGAAAGCGAGAAGTTTCAGCGCCTGCTCCAAAAAAAGCAAGAGCTTCATCAAAAGAAGGCTCTCACTTAATGACGTATGAGCTATTTCAGCAAGGAAAATCTTTAGACGAAATTGCTGAAGAACGTGAGTTGAGCCGCATTACCATTGAAAACCATTTGTTTAAATGCGCGGAAGAAGAAAAAGAAATCGACTGGACGCCTTTTCTTTCGGATGAAGACGAACAGCAAATTTTACAAGCTGCTTCGTCAGTAGGCGATGAAAAGTTAAAGCCAATCAAAGAAGAATTACCTGAAAACATCACTTATTTTATGATAAAAGTAGCACTGTTTAAACAAAAAATGAAGCAGCTATCGTAAACAAAAAGCTCCTATTAAAGGAGCTTTTTGTGTTGAATAAGCGAGTTTACTGATAAAATAATAGATATAAATGTTAGAAAAATCAGATTACATAAAAAGGAGGAGTGAAGGGGAATGATTGAACGAGAGCTTGAAGCGATTTTGCATGCTTCTCACGACAATATCGTGATCACTGATGAAAAAGGACTTGTTTTACGAGCAAGTCAAAACTGCCGTGATATATATGGATACGATGTGTCAGAGTTGGTCGGTCAAACCGTCTACGAACTGCAAAAACGCGGGATCTTTTCACCTTCCGTTACGATTGAAGTGTTAAAGAAAAAGAAAGAAGTACAGCTGATGCAACAAACAGAAACGGGTAAAGTTGTAATGGCAACCGGTATTCCCGTGTATGATGAACATCAGTGTATGAAAAGAGTCATCAGCTTTTCGCATGATTTAACAGAGCTTCAGCGCTTAAAAGAAGATTATCAGCAGCTCGAAGTGAAAATGAAAACATATCAGCTCGAAATGGAAGAACTCCGGGAACAGCAGTCGAATGATATGGTCATACGAAGTGAATCGATGAAAAAGGTATGGTCGATTATTAATCGCGTGGCAGACAGCGATGCAACGGTTGTGCTGCTAGGTGAATCGGGTGTTGGTAAAACGGCTTTTGCTCGTGCTTTACACTGTGGAAGTGAACGAAAAGAAGAGCCGTTTATTGAAATTAACTGCGGAGCCATTCCAGCTAGTTTGTTCGAATCTGAAATGTTTGGATACGAAGCAGGCTCTTTTACAGGTGCCAGTACAAAAGGGAAAATAGGAAAGTTTGAATTAGCTCATAACGGTACGCTTTTTTTAGATGAAATAGGAGAGCTTCCCCTTGATATGCAAGTAAAGCTGTTAAAAGTGCTGCAAGAAAAAACAGTCACCAAAATTGGAAGTGAACGAGCCAAACACGCAAACTTTAGGCTGATTGTAGCCACAAATCAGCGGCTTGAAGAAATGGTCAAAAAAGGAACGTTTCGCGAAGATTTATTTTATCGTTTACACGTTATTCCGATTACCATTCCTCCGCTTCGAGAGCGAAAAGAAGACATTGCGGCACTGCTTTATCACGTGTTACATAAGCAAAATGAAAAATATAGCATGAAGAAATTTTTTCACGCAGAAGCATTAAATCTGCTTCTTGAACATCAGTGGCCTGGAAATGTGCGCGAACTTGAAAATACAATTGAACGCCTTGTGTTAACAACGGATGAAAACAGCATCTCGTCTCAAGACCTCCCGTTTTATTCAGAAAATAGCAGCAGTGAAAAAGAAGAATGGGAGTCTCTTGACACGTTAACCTCTCAGGGAATGACGCTTCAGCAAGCACTTGCAGAAGTGGAGAAAAACTGGCTGATTCGCGCTTATCGTCAGTGTCAAACAACGTATGAAATGGCAAATATATTAGGAATCAGCCAGCCTACGGTCGTAAGACGTTTACGAAAGTACAATATAAAATAATGAGATTTTAATTCAAAATGAATTAGCTGATTCAATACTGAATCAGTTTTTTTGTTTTGATTCTATTATGAATTAAAAATCGTCCATAATTGCGCGGAATAAGATAATAAAAATTGGCATGCATTTTGCATTAATAAAAAGTATCTAAATAAAAAGCGTCAGTATTTAAAAATGATGCGGCGCTGATGAATGAAACCCACTAGGAGGAATAAATCATGCCAAAATATCAGCCGAAAAATTCATTTGAATCTCCGCGTTTTTGCGGACCACGTACATTTATGAGACTTCCGTATGTAGAACAAGTAAATTCAGAGATGGATTTTATTGTCACAGGTATTCCATTTGATTCAGGTCAATCTTTTCGAACAGGAGCACGTTTTGGGCCGGAAGCTATTCGAGATTTCTCCATTTTGCTTCGTCCGTATAACCCAGAACAAAAGATTAATATTTTTGACTACATTTCAGGCGTGGACTACGGTGATTTGTCAGTTGTTCCCGGATATATTTTAGAAACGTATAAAAAAATTGAAGAAGGGTTAACGCCGGTTGTGAATGAAGGAATTATTCCTATTTCACTAGGCGGTGATCATTCGATGACCCTTGGTGAACTTCGTGCGATTGCAAAAAAACACGGACCGGTAGCGCTTATACAGTTTGATGCTCATTCGGATACGTGGGATAGTTATTTTGAACAAAAATACAATCACGGTACGGTATTCAGACGAGCAATTGAAGAAGGGTTAATCGACGTATCGCGTTCGATTCAAATTGGTATGCGAGGCGGTCTGTACGGCATTGAAGATTTAGAAGACGCAAAAAATCTAGGTTTAGCTTTGTATACGACAAATGAATATAAAAAAATGGGCGTTGAAAGAATGCTAGACATTATTCATGAGCGTGTAGGGGAAGGACCCGTATTTTTATCGTTTGACATTGATTTTTTAGATCCAGTTTACGCGCCGGGAACAGGAACGCCTGAAGTCTCAGGTGCAAGTATTGACGATGCGCTTCAATTCGTTCGAGGCTTAACAAATATTGATTTTGTCGGTTTTGATTTAGTAGAAGTACTGCCAGCTTATGATCATGGCCAAATTACAGCAGCGGCGGCCGCTAATATTGTCTATGAATTTATCACCCTTATTGCGTTAAGAAAAAAAGCAAAAGAAGAAGAAGAAACGCTGTTAGTAAAAGCACGCGACTGAATATAAGCAAGACGGTAAAAGTGGGAAGGTACTATTATCTTCCCATTTTTATATAAGAGTTCTCTATGAGGGGTGTTTGACTATGAAAGGGAAAGTAAATGTAAAAATAGATAAGAAACAAGCAAAACCATGTAAAAGAGAAATAATCAACCCAGCGACCAATAAGATTATAGCGGAAGTGTTTGACTCGTCGCTTCAACAAGTAGAGGAAGCGGTAGGTAAAGCAAAGCAGGCTTTTGAACAAAGTGAATGGAAGAAAAATAAATCACTGCGTGTAGCGGTGCTTACGAAACTAGCAGACTTATTAGAAAAAGAAGCGAGTATATTCGCTGAAACAGAAACATTAAATACTGGCAAACCGATAAAAGAAGCGCAGTTAGATATTGAAGATACAATTAATTGTTTAAGATATTACGCAAATTTAATAGAAGAAAATCAGCCGTGGACAAAGAACATGTTCGACGACACAAACAGTAAAATCATTCAAGAACCTATTGGCGTATGTGCGCTAATCGTTCCTTGGAATTTCCCTTTGCTGCTTGGCATGTGGAAGCTGGCTCCTGCATTAGCAGCTGGAAATACGGTGGTGTTTAAGCCGTCAGAATTAACGCCACTTTCTTTTTTAAAGTTAGCTTCACTATGTAAAAAAGCTGGTATACCAGAAGGCGTGTTTAATTTACTTACAGGAGACGGTGAAGTGGGAAGTGCCCTTGTTGAACACAAAGACGTAGCCAAAGTCTCTTTTACAGGAGGATCAGAAACAGGCAAACGTATTTATCAGCAGTGCGCAAAAGAGATTAAAAGAGTTTCGCTTGAACTGGGAGGGAAATCTCCGCTTCTTATTTTTGAAGATAGCGAAATTGATGTTGCAGTAGACTGGACAATGTTTGGCTCATTTTTTAACCAAGGACAAGTGTGTGTAGCTTCATCGCGTATACTCGTACATGAGTCTATTTATAAGCCGTTTCTTTCTGCTCTTACGGAGGCTGTTGCTGCTATAAAAATTGGTAATCCGTTAAGAGAAGAAACGGAGATGGGTCCGGTTATTAGCAAGGAGCATCTGAATAAAATACAGAGTTTTATTAAGCTAGGTCAAGAAGAAGGTGCGAATTTATTAACAGGAGGAACGTTAATTGACTGCGAAGGTGGAAACTATATAACGCCAGCGGTGCTCGTTGACGTGGAGCAGCATATGAAAGTCGTCCAAGAAGAAATATTTGGTCCCGTCATTACCGTTCAATCTTTTTCAAGTGAAGAAGAAGCCATAGCACTTGCCAACGGCACGAGATTTGGTTTAGCTGCAGGGGTTTTAACGAATGATTTAATGAAAGCAGAGCGAGTTGCTGAACAGCTTCAAGCGGGAACGATTTGGATCAACGGCTACCATACGCCTCATATTGAAACGGCGTGGGGCGGTTTTAAAGAAAGCGGCATTGGCCGGGAGTTAGGCCCATCAGGATTAGCTGCTTTTACTGAAATAAAACATGTGAATACAAATTCCAAGCTAGCTCGAGCCAATTGGTATCAATAAAAGTGAAAGGTGGAAAAGGGATGACAACAAAAAGTGGTCTCGCCCATGATGATGTGCAGCCGATTGCAATGAATAAAAGAAGTATGGGCTTCTTCTCTACATTTTCCATGTGGATAGGAGCCAATGTGGTAGTAACGACCGTTTTTACCGGAATGCTGTTTGTACCCGATATGACCTTTTTAAAGGCATTATTTGTGATTGTGCTTGGCTCTTTAGTTGGTGCTATGCCGCTCGTGCTGATGGGGAATATCGGAACTCGAACCGGTCTTCCAACCATGGTTTTGATGAGACCTGCTTTTGGGCAAAGAGGAGCTATGCTTCCTGCTGCTGTTAATCTTATTACATTAATAGGATGGGCATGGATTCAAGCCTACATGGCAGGGCTAAGTTTAAATCATGCCGTCACCTTTTTGACCGGTTACAGCAACATCAATCTATTTACAATTCTTACTCAAGTACTAGTAGTAGCTATTTCTATATACGGACACAAAGGCATTGAAGCAACGGAAAAATTAGTAGCTACGCTTATGGTCATTTTAGCAACCGTTGTGTTTAGCTATTTGTTTATCGAATTTGATGCAGCAAAATTAATTCAAATGAAAGCAAGTGAAAACCCTGGTATTACAGGAATGTTAGCTTTTGATATTGTAGTAGCTACAGCTTTTACGTGGATTCCTATTGTTTGCGATTATAACCGAAACTGTAAATCTGAAAAAACGGGAATTGCGGGAACGTATTTAGGCTATAACGTTGCGACTTTGATTGCGATGGGATTAGGCGCAACGGTTTCCGGCTTTTCAATTCTCGGAAATATGACGCAAACGTATGACCCGGTAAATTTAATTGGCGCATATAGCCCGCTGTTGGGATTAGTAGCAGCCATCGTCATTTTTTTATCGGTGTTGTCAACCAACGTAATGGTACTGTATAGCGCAACAATGTCTTATTTGTCTATTTTTCCAAAGCAGCGCTTTTGGATACCGGCACTAACGATGGGAGTTGTCACAGTCCTAGGTTCTCTATTAAAAGAGTGGTTAATGACAAATTTTCAAAGCTTTTTGCTTATGATCGGCGTCTTATTTATTCCTATTATTGCGATTGTTCTTGTTGATTACTATATTATTCGCCGAAAACACTATGACATTTCAGCTATTTTAGATAAGGAAAATAAAATATATTGGTATACAAAAGGATTTAACCTTCATGTGTATGTATCCTACATAGTGGGGGCTGTATTTGCCTATTATTTTACGTACGTTCATCCGCTAGCCACAGGCGCAACAATCTTAGCTTTTTTATTTACAGGTGTTTTACACGTATCGTTAACCAAGCTTTCACAGCTCTCCATCCTTTACTCAAAGGGAATCGACAGAAATGCTTGATAGATATCTAAAAAAGACTGAATTATCTAAAATATATTGAAAGCTCCTGTTTAAAGGAGCTTTTTGTCTTGAAAATAGGTGAGAAATAAGCAAAAGCATGGGGAAGAGAAGTTCTTAATCCAGCCTCAAATAAAGTAATAACAATGTATTTGATTCTATAAGGGGTCTTTTCTATAATAAATGTAGGAAAACTTTCCAAAGGAGAATTTTATGCTCGAATTAGAGGCTATTCAAAGCAGGGCCATTGAAAAAACTAAGCATACATTGCTACAGGATATAAAAAGCGTATTAGGTGAACAAGACGAATGTCCGGATTTAGAGACGTATTTAACAGACAGGCACTCTTTTATTAAAAAAGCCTGGGGGACTGCGTGGAGAAAAATAGTTGTTTCTTCTGTATCTAAGAAAAACAGAAGATCGTATTTAACAGAAAGAGGCTTTGAGATAAAAGGATATAAACCTCAAGCTATCGATAAGTTATTTGCTAAAGAAACGAGAAAAGGTATAGAATTTGATGCTTTTTCTTGGTTAGAAAAGCAGTACGGAAAGGGCAATAAAGCAGAGTGGCTATCTCTATACGGAGAAGCAAGAGCTGAATTTGCCAAAAAAGAAGAAGAAAGAAAAGAGAAAGAAAGACAGCAAAGTATTAATGATCGAAAAGCCAGATATCAATTACAGTTAAATTTAGAAGCAGCTCCTATCTTGGAATCAAATAAAGAGCTGTATTACCTACATATAAGAGAACAGCTTTCACATCAGCTATCAAAAGACATTGAAACAAACTCAAAGTATATTGAAAACTATGCGCCGCATACTGAGCTTGAAGATGAATTAATAGAAAACGGTGATTTAACACGTCATGATTATGAAACGGTTCATGACTTTTTTCAAGAGCTCACCGGGAACGTAAGCTCAGAATTAGACAGATATTCAACGATTATCTTGTTTGAAACGTATGAAGATGTATACGAGGTATTTATCACGGATAAGATTTATGAAATCATTCCAACTATGATTATGGATGACCTTCCTGCTTCATTTAAAGAAGAGTATAAATCTTATACAAATGATTCAGTAACACGAATGGATATTATAAAAGCACTCAGAAGTGATTTATCGGATTTGGTCTATGAATATAAAAGAATGCTTGTAGAAGAAAAGCTTTCCGATGTACTAGAAGTTTCAGATCACAACTTAACGATCGAAGAGCATAAAAAGCGATATGCACAGCAGCTGGAAGAAAGACGATTACAACAAGAACGTGAACGTGAAGAAAAGAACAAACTGATTGAAGAAGAACAGCGACAGTTAAATTATATTTTTGGTGCAGAATACGAAATGGATCCAAGAAAAGAAACGGAATACATTCTTCATCTCGGTGATACAAACACAGGAAAAACGTATACGGCATTAAAGTCATTAAAGAAAGCTGCTTCGGGTAGTTACTTAGCGCCGCTTCGCCTGTTAGCTTTAGAAGTCTTTGAAAAGCTGAACAAAGACGGAGTTGCTTGTTCGTTAAAAACAGGTGAAGAAGAAAAGATTGTTGAAGATGCTCAGCACATGGCCGGTACGGTAGAAATGTTTAGTGAATTAGAACATGGCGATGTAACCGTAATTGATGAAGCACAGATGATTCAAGACCGAGATCGGGGGTTTTCATGGTATAAAGCCATAACGAGAGCTAATGCCAAACAAGTTCATGTGATCGGAAGTTTAAGCATTCGAAGTATGTTAGAAGAGATGTTAGACGGTGTAATCTCAGAAATTTATGAGTATGAAAGAGATATACCTTTAAAAGTAGATCTTCGAAATTTCAAAATTGAACAAGTGAAACCCGCAGATGCTTTAATTGTTTTCTCACGTAAAAAAGTGCTTCAAACAGCGGCTAAGCTAGAAAAAGATGGTCACAAAGTGAGCGTGATTTATGGAAGTATGCCGCCTGAAACAAGAAGAAAACAAATTGAGCAGTTCATTAATAGAGAAACAACTGTCATTGTGTCTACAGATGCGATTGGAATGGGATTAAACCTGCCGATTAGACGAATTGTGCTTTTAGAAAACATGAAATTTGATGGGCAAAAACGGAGATTGCTGACTTCTCAAGAGTTAAAGCAAATTGCAGGTCGTGCTGGAAGGAAAGGCCTCTATAATGTTGGAGAAGTTGCGTTCGCTAAAGATGCCAAGCAAATGAGAGAACTGTTATTTTCAACAGATGAGCAAATCAGCAGATTTTCAATTGCGCCTACTTCGGATATGCTAAGAAGATTTAAAGAATATCATCATGACCTCGGAACGTTTTTTGACATGTGGGCTAAATTTAAAAATC
Organism: Priestia sp. USM5; assembly: GCF_058323215.1. Taxonomy (NCBI): domain Bacteria; kingdom Bacillati; phylum Bacillota; class Bacilli; order Caryophanales; family Bacillaceae; genus Priestia; species Priestia sp. USM5. Next base: position 2,434,531 of record NZ_JBSGKN010000001.1, on the reverse strand, counting down.
CAAAAGGTACACAAAAATCAAATCTGGCACAAGAACGTGAGCTTTATGAGGAAGTGAAAGACACGCTGATTGAAGCGAAAATGCCCATTGTTGATTTATATGGTTACTTGCAGCTGCCGTTTTCAGCAAAAGAAAGCTCTTTGAAAAAGCAGTGGGTGGCTAGCATGAATGCAATTGTTAACAGAGAAGAATTACCTGAACCAAGGATAATAGAAGGTTCACTGGAAAAATTAGAGCTGTCTTATAAGGCGATTGGCCTGCATCTTTTATTTTTATATCGAATGGATAGAAGACCGGAAGCTATTTACTGGGAGCGTGTCCGAGAAGAGCTTACAAACAAAATACATGACGTATTAAGAAAAGATATGAAAAAATTTAAAAGAACGTGCAGTGCGTGTTCTAAAGACCTTCCTTGGAATCATGATCATGCGATATGCGATTCATGTTTTCATAAAAGATTTCGCAGAAGACACGGGGACGACGGTTTTAATTACTAAGATGTAGTGATAAAAAAAGAGGCTTGTATGAACGTATGTTAGTTAAAGGAAGATCCGAACGAGTTCGATTCTCGATTGAGAATCCAATTCGTTCGGCTTTTTTTATTGTGAAGATAGCTTTCATGTGTTTCGTTCCTTCTAGCAGTTGATTGGAGGGCAAGGCAAAGACTCCTGCGGGAGAAGCGGAACAGGTGAGACCCCGCAGGAGCGTAAGTGACGAGGAGGCTCAGCGGCCGCCCGCGGAAAGCGACGTCTTGCACGGAAATCAACTGCGGTGTAACAAGTACCCCATACCAAATCATTTATCCTATTTGTTCATCTTTAGATGAGATTGATTTAGTTAAGTCTCAACCTCACTTTTCGTATAAGCTTTTCATCTTTTTATTATAAATTTCTGCGTCAAAGCAGATTTTTGCAGAAAAAAGGCGGAAATGTATAAGCGCTCATCTTGTAAAAAGAGCAATAAATTATTATGATATAAGATGGAACTTATATTTTAAAGGATTCCGTGATTTTTTTGTTGGGCGGACGTGTATTGTCTTAGAGTAAGTTTGCTATCATTCATTATGTTAAAAGCAGCACTTTTAAATAGAGATACGGTTCGTAATAGAAGGGAAGAGGATGATGACAAGTCATAACAAAGAAAACAAAGCTGCAGTCGAGCAGTACAGTAAAGGGAAAATTTTGTGGCAATTAACCCGTCCTCATACGTTAACGGCATCGTTTGTACCCGTTTTGATTGGAACAGTTCTAGCTATGTTTTATGGCCATGTGAACGTTTGGATGTTCCTAGCGATGCTTTTTTCATGTTTGTGGATTCAAATTGCGACGAACTTATTTAACGAGTACTATGATTTTAAACGCGGGTTAGACACAGAAGACTCCGTAGGAATTGGAGGAGCCATCGTCAGACACGGAATGAAGCCGAAAACGGTATTAAATTTAGCACTGATTTCTTATGGAATTGCTCTTATTTTAGGCGTATATATATGTGCAAACAGCAGCTGGTGGCTTGCTTTAGTTGGATTAGTAGGTATGGCGATTGGTTATTTGTATACAGGCGGACCGCTTCCGATTGCGTATACGCCGTTTGGAGAGTTATTTTCAGGTCTGTGCATGGGCGCGATGTTCGTGTTGATTTCATTTTTTATTCAAACGAATACCGTAACGTCTGAAAGCATCTTTGTATCACTTCCGATTGCGATTTTAGTAGGCGCGATTAATTTGTCTAACAACATTCGTGATATAGAAGAAGATACAAAAGGAGGACGACGTACGCTAGCTATTTTATTAGGTTCTAAAAATGCGATTAGATTTTTAGCTGCTTTGTTTGGCATTGCGTATATTTGGACCGTTGCATTAGTGGTATTCTTCGATATTAGCCCTTGGATTTTCTTAGTGTTTCTTAGTGCACCTAAGCCAATTCAAGCCGTACAGGCATTTGTACGCGGAGAGCTTATTGCGATGAAAGCAACTGCTCAAACAAATACGTTTTTTGGATTTACTTTATCAATTGGGTTATTAATTGGCTATTTAGTAAGCTGATTGTGTTGAAAAAGCCTGTCTTTTTAAAGACAGGCTTTTTGTTATGCTCCAGTTATTTTTTCTTTTACGGCGTTAATAAATGCGTTCATATTTTCAGAAGATGAAAAGCTGGCTTGAGCTTGTTTTGGTCCGCCGCCGCCTTTTCCATCGTAAAGCGGAAGCAGCTCTTTATAAAGCTCTCCGCATTTTACCTCACTGCCGCTGTGAGCCAGTAAGACTTTTTGATCACTTGAAAAAGCAAAAAGAAGCGTTGTATCAGGCGTTTGAAGAAGCTGCTTTGTCAAAGCTTGCACATCTTTTAGTGTACGATTTTCAAAGTGATGGTACAGAAATGATCCTTCTTTTTTGGCTTCTAATTCACTTGCTAAATAAGCTGCATTTTCATTTTTTAATTCTTCTAGTTGTTTTTGCAGCTCTTTTTGTTCAGTCTCCAATTTTTTAATGCGTTCTATAACTAATTCACGGCTTGTGCTGAATTTATTGCTAAGTTCTGCTACGATTTCTTGAGACTGCTGATAATCAGCTAATGCACGCATACCGCATTTAAAAAAGAGGCGTGTATTGCCGCGCTGCTTTTCCGTTTTCGTAAGTTTAATGAGACCCAGCTCTCCAATTTGGTTCACATGAGTACCGCAGCAGGCAGAAACATCAATGCCTTCAATTTCTACGATGCGTACCACTTCGTCTTCTAGCTCGGGCACTTTGCGAAGCGCAAGAGTATGTAAGTCTTCCTTTTTCACTTCGTACGTTTTAATGGGGCGGTTGCTGTAAATAGCGTCGTTTACAACTTTTTCAATGTGTAATAGCTGCTCATGAGATAACTGAGGCACATTTAAATCAATAGAGACAGCTTCGCTTCCTAAGTGAAAGCTAACGGTGTGAATATCATATGTATCGATTAATAGAGCCGAAAGTAAGTGCTGTCCGCTATGCTGCTGCATATGATCAAAGCGGCGGTGCCAATCAATTTCACACGTGACGTTCGTTTGTGCAGGCAGTGTATCAACGAGATGATAGACTTCTCCATTTTCTTCGTAAACATCTTTTACGTCGATTCCGGCAATAGTACCGTAGTCAGAAGGCTGTCCGCCGCCTTCTGGATAAAAAACGGTTTGTTTTAACGTTAATGCGTAGCCAGTTGAAAGAGCGCGCGTCTCTGTCACTTCTGTTTCCCACGTTTTTATGTAGGGATTGCTATAATAAAGTCTTTCTGTCATGTTCATCATCCTTTCTACTAAAACCATATCTAACTTTTTCTATAGTATCAGAAATATGTTTCTTCGAACATGGATAAGCTAACTTGTAATAATAAAACTGGGTGGGACATATGAAAAATATTGTTTATATTTATACGCGTGACTTAAAAAGGATTTTTACCAATTGGGCGATGATTATCATTGTGCTGACGCTTATGATTCTGCCGTCTTTTTACGCATGGTTTAATATAAAAGCATCTTGGGATCCATACGGGCGGACTGAAGGTATTGCCATTGCAGTAACGAGCGAAGACGAAGGTTCTACGATAAGAGGGCAGCACGTAAACGTGGGAAAAGATATTATTGCAACGTTAAAGAAAAATAAAACGCTTGGATGGACGTTTGTCTCCAAAGAAAAAGCTGATCACGGAGTAAAGCACGGAGACTATTATGCAAGTATTGTTATTCCAAAAGATTTTTCACAAAAGCTTGGTACCGTTCTTCAAGATCGTTTGGAAAAGCCGGTCATTATTTACAAAGTAAACGAAAAAATAAACGCCGTAGCGCCTAAAATTACAAGCAAAGGAGCCAGCAGCTTAACACAACAGATTAGTGAAAAATTCGTCAAAACAGCGAATGGAGCCATTTTTTCTGTTTTTAACGAACTCGGTATTACCCTGCAGCGGAATTTACCGACCATTCAACAAGTTGAACAACGGATTTTTGAGCTTGAAAATCGTCTTCCTGAAATTAAAAAAGTAATTAATGAAGCGAATGACACCACTCAAAAAGCTGGAGCTATTGTATCGAAAGCTCAGGCCGCTCTTCCTGAAGTAGAGAGATTAACAGCTGACGGCGCACAGATGACTCAGCAGCTAAACACTTTTTTAACTAAAAGCGATGAAGTGTTAAAAAACGCTGAGCCAACGATCAGCGAAACGCTGCACCGTGTTCAACAACGAGCTCTCGGAGTTCAAGAATTGAAGAATCAGCTGATGGAAAAAGATATAGCGCCGGCTGAAGTCAGCGCAGCAGCGGAACAGCTAAAAGTGCAGTTAACAAAACAAGTTGCTGACACAGGAGAGATCCTTACGCTTCTTACGGATTTAAATGCGGTGTCTCAAGGGAACGTTCTTTCACCGGTTATTAACCAAATAAAAAGTGTACATACGCTTATACAGCAGCAGCTGTCGGATGTAAACGACTTACAGCAGCAAACAAAAAATGGAGATGCACCAGATCCAAGTGTGCTTGAGAAATTCAGCTCTCGCACCGACCAAGCTGTTTCTAAATTAAATACGTTAACGAATTCGTATTCTTCTACGATTGTGCCGGCTATTGAACAAGCTATCAAAGAAGCGAAAGATAAAACAGCAAGCGCAAACGCACTGCTTGATGAAGCCAATAAAAGCATGCCGGATGTTTCGAACGTGCTGTCTAAAACAGCGAGTGGCATTTTGCTCGGACAGCAGGAGCTTGCGAAAATAACAAAAGACTTTCCGCGAATTGAACAAAACGTGCACAATATAGCGGATAAAATACGCGAATTTCAGCGAAAAGAAAACATTGAAGATATTATTAATTTGTTAAAAAACGATGTACAAAAAGAAAGTGATTTTTTTGCTAAGCCGGTTCTTTTAAAAGAAGAAAGACTTTATCCCATTCCGAACTACGGCTCGGCTATGTCGCCGTTTTATACAACGCTTTGCTTGTGGGTCGGGGCTTTGCTGTTAGTTTCAATTTTAAGCGTAGAAGTAGCGGATGAAGAGCGGTTTAAAAGCTATGAAGTCTATCTTGGAAGACTTTTAACGTTTTTGTCTATTGCTCTTGTGCAAGCTTTTATTGTGACGCTAGGCGATTTATTTTTAATCAAAACGTACGTCGTAGACAAAGTGCCTTTTATCTTTTTAGGCTTGCTGTGCAGCTTCGTGTTTATGACGATTGTCTATACGCTTGTAGCGATATTTGGCAATGCAGGAAAAGCGATGGCGATTGTTTTGCTTGTGCTTCAGCTTTCTGCTGCAGGCGGTACATTTCCGATTCAAGTCGTGCCTGCTTTTTTCCAAGCACTCAATCCGTTTTTGCCATTTACCTACGCAATAAGCATGATGAGAGAAGTTGTAGGAGGCATGTTAGCGGATATAGTAAGAAAAGATGTTACCGTTCTTCTTTGCATTTGGCTTGGCGTGCTGCTCGTTGGCATTTTTCTTCATAAGCCTCTTAGTAAAACGAGTGCAAAATTAACAAAAAAAGCGCGTGAAAGTAAATTAATTCATTAAAAAAAGGTTTTGGGTTTCCAGACAGAACAAAATGCGGTAGTGTAGATAGAAAGGAGTGATAAGCATGGGTATATTAGATGGACTATTAGGAAATGCATCAGAAGCAGATATAAGAGGAACTGAAAAAGATTTACAAAACATTTTAATTGCCAACGAGCGAGTGGAACAAGCGTATAAAGTCATTCGCGATTTGATGGTGTTTACGACGAAACGTTTAATTATCGTTGATAAGCAAGGAGTGACGGGAAAGAAAACAGATTATCATTCCATTCCTTATAAGACGATTACCCATTTTAGTGTAGAAACGGCTGGAACGTTCGATTTAGATGCAGAATTAAATATTTGGGTATCAGGTTCTAGCGCGCCGATTTCAAAAGAATTTCGTAAAGATAAAAGCATTTACGACGTGCAAAAAGTATTAGCATCTTATGTATTGAATTAAAAAGTTGAGCCATGAAAAAATGGCTCGACTTTTTTTGTGTGTAAAACAAGAAAGCATAGCAGTCTTGCATACAGTCGTTTGAAAATACTCAGGCTGTTGTCCATTCCTATTGCCATTTTACTCATTACTGAAATGCATGAAAACGATTTACATAATGAATTATACAGAATAAAAAAACCGTGATATGCTTTTTTTAGAGAAAAAAGGAAGTGACCAACTGTGAGCTATACCGTAATTGGAACATCAGCTTTTCGCAAAACAAATGTTGCGCTTTTTGCAGCAGGCTTCAACACATTTTCAATTTTATATTGTACACAGGCCATTTTACCTGAATTTTCTAGAGAATTTGGGATATCTCCGGCTTTTGCGAGTTTATCTCTTTCGTTAACGACCATCACGCTTGCTGTTAGTATGCTTTTTTTAGGTTCTTTATCGGAAGTGTGGGGACGAAAGAAACTGATGGGCCTATCGTTAATTTTTGCGTCATTGCTATGCATCATGACAGCATTTAGCTCTACCTTTGAAACGCTGTTAGTTTTTCGCGTTATTCAAGGAATCGTGTTAGCAGGGTTGCCTTCTGTGGCCATGGCTTACTTAGGAGAAGAAATTGAACCCGGAAGTTTAGGAAAAGCGATGGGGATTTATATAAGCGGAAACGCCTTTGGAGGCGTAGCGGGAAGACTTATGACAGGAGTGCTCACGGAGTATTTTAACTGGTCTGTAGCTCTTGATGTTGTAAGCGCAATCAGCTTATTGGCCACATTTGTTTTTTTTATGAACTTGCCTGATTCACAGAACTTTACTTCTCGGTCATTTGAACTTCGTCAGCTTACTAGCTCTCTTCGCAGTCATCTTCAAGATAAAGGGATGCTTTGTCTTTTTGCTATTGGTTTTGCACTGCTTGGAAGTAATGTAGCTTTATACAATTATATTGGATACGCTTTATCTGCTCCTCCGTATTCTTGGAATCATACTCTTGTAAGTTTTATTTTTGTCATTTTCTTTGTAGGAGTATTCAGCTCAGTCTGGATGGGGACGCTGGCGGATCGATACGGTCGGAAAAAGGTGCTGTTATGTACGATTGCTGTTACGCTTATAGGTTCAATCGTTACGCTGCATCCCGTTTTATGGATAAAAATTACCGGGCTTTTGCTGCTGACGTTTGGCTTTTTCGGAAGTCACTCCATCGCCAGCAGCTGGGTAGGAAGAAGAGCAACGCATGACAAAGCGCAGGCTTCGTCTTTATATTTATTTTTTTACTATGCAGGATCGAGCATTGGAGGGACTGCGGCTGGCTTATGCTGGAGCGCGTACGGCTGGAAAGGTGTGATTGCTCTAATTGGTGTGTTTCTTACAACAGCCTTTTTCTTAGCTGTTCGTTTATCAAAAATGCCGGCTCAGCAGACGCACGTTCACTAAGAAAATGTAAAGACATATAGCTATTGATTTAAAAAAAGAGGCCGGTACAAAAGGATTTTAGCCCAAGTGAAAAACGAACCATTGATCAACATGTTTGATTAGTGGTTCGTTTTTTTTGTTATGGTGAACATAGTTTCATCTGTTTCGTTCCTTCTAGCAGCTGATTGGAGGGCAAGACGGAGACGCCCGCGGAAAGCGAAGTCTTGCACGGAAATCAACTGCGGTGTCGCAAGTAATTTATACTAGCTACTTTAGTCTTTAGATTGAAGTAATTTAGTTATGTCTTAATTTCATTCCCTAGTTTAAAAGCTGAATAAAAAGCTCCGCTACTTTTTTATGAGCGCTGTTAGCAGGATAGATATAAGAAAAGCGGCGCTTAAAAGGAGCGGTGTTAACATTGAGAATCGATAGGTGCTTTTGTTCTACATCTTCTTTAATAGCACAAAGCGAGAGTACAGACATTCCTAAATCGTGAACAATCGCTTCTTTAATTCCTTGATTGCTGCTGATCGTTAGCATGCTTTTCATTTTTAAACCGTTGGACATTAGAACGTGATCTAAATATTCTCTTGTTCCAGAGCCTTTTTCACGCGCTACCCACCGCTGATTTTGTAAATCATCAATTTCTACTTTTTTAAGCTGAGCCAAAGGGTGATCCACTGAAGCAACGATGGCAAGCTCATCGTCCATAAAGGACTGAATATGTAAATCGGACTCTTCCGTGTGACCTTCAATAAGCCCTACATCCACTTTGAAATGACGAACAAGCTGAGCAATTTCCTTTGTATTACCGATCGTCACTTCTACATCAATATCAGGATATTGTTCACGAAGCTTTGCTAAAAAGGAAGGAAGAATATATTCGCCAATTGTAAAGCTGGCGCCAATCGTTAGCATTCCTTTGACACGGTGATGGTGTTCGTAAATATCTCGTTTCGTATGCTCATATATTTGAATCATTTGTTTAGCACGATCGTATAAAATTTCGCCGCTGGGTGTGATTTTTAACATTTTAGGTGAACGCAGGAACAGGGAAGTTTGAAATTCTTTTTCGAGATTTTTGATGTGTACGCTTACGCTTGGCTGTGAAATCATTAATTTTTCCGCAGCTTTTGTAAAGCTTTGCTCTTCTACAACAGAAACAAACGTCTTTAACGCATCATAGTACATAGAGTACGGCTCCTTTTATATTAAAAAAATTAATTATAAACATTATAAAACATTATTATGGTAATAACTAGAGGCACTTGGTTAAGAAAAGTAAAACAAGGTGCTGACTTAAAGGAGTATGTTAGCTTGCAACGAAGGCAGCCTGCGTAATTTGTTTACAGTTATTTTTATTTCATCTATAAAGCTATTAAACACTTTTTTTGTCATCTATTTGTAACAAAAGTAAAAAAAGTACTTGTTTTTTCCAGAAAACATACTATAATATTAACTGTAATGCGATAAGTAATACAGTTAATACACCTAGTACACACATCATGATTTTGGGTAGATGAAGGGAGGCAGACTATGTTCGATTTAGATATTCGTAGTCGTAAGCCGATATACGAGCAATTAGTAGATAAATTGAAAGAGCTTATTATTCATGAAGTCTTTAAGGCCGATCAAAAGCTTCCATCTGTTCGGCTGTTAGCAAAAGAATTAACGATTAATCCAAATACAATTCAAAAAGCGTATCGTGAACTAGAACATCAAAACTATATTTATTCAGTTCCAGGCAAAGGAAGTTTTGTAACGCCTCAAGTTGATACACTAAATAACGAGAAGGTGAAAAAGATGAAAGAAGAATTAGTAAAGCTGTTGGCAGAAGCTATGTATTTAGGAATGGACAAAGATGAAATTCTATCACTTATTTCACAGGCTGAAAAAGCAGTAAAAGGAGGAAGCGATAGTGATTGAACTGAAGGCGATAAAAAAAGAGTTTGAAGAAATGGAAGCTCTAAGAGACGTCACGCTTTCTATAAAAAAAGGATCTATTTACGGACTGCTTGGCTCCAACGGGGCAGGGAAAACAACGCTATTAAAAATCATTGCAGGTATTTACAAGCAGGATCACGGAAAGATTGCCATAGACGGCGAGGAAGTATTCGAAAACGTTGGTTTAAAAGAACGTATTATTTTTATGCCAGATTCTCTTTATTTTTTCCCTCAAACAACGATTAAGCAATTAGCGTCTTTTTATAGAAGCGTCTATCCGACTTGGAACGAAGAACGGTTCCAAAAATTAAAAGAAGCTTTCCCAATTCAATTACATAAAAAGGTACATAGAATGTCCAAGGGAATGCAGCGTCAAGTAGGATTTTGGTTAGCGCTGTCTGCTATGCCTGATGTACTTATCTTAGATGAGCCGCTCGACGGTTTAGATGCGGTAATGCGTCAAAAAATCAAAAACCTTCTTGTTCAAGACGTGGCAGAACGGGAAATGACGATTTTAATTTCGTCACATAACCTGCGAGAAGTGGAAGATCTGTGTGATCATGTAGGCATCTTGCATCACGGTCAATTATTAATTGAAAAAGAGCTGGATGATTTAAAGTCTGATGTGCACAAAATTCAAGTTGCATTTGAAGGAGATGTGCCGCTAGCGCTTTATGACACGCTAGACATTTTATATCAAGAAAAACGAGGAAGCGTCTTGCTTTGTATTGTTCGAGGAAAAGAAAATCACTTAGTAAACAAAGTCCGATCGTATAAGCCTTTAATTTTTGACATCTTGCCACTTACGCTGGAAGAAATCTTTATTTATGAAATGGGGGATGTGGGTTATGCAATCGAAAACATCATCGTTTAACCGCGGCATGTGGATTCAATCCATGAGAAACGTGGGATGGATTGGTGCTTTATATACACTTGTTCTTTTATTTATTTTGCCACTTCAAATTATTCTGAGGTATACAGGTGAAGTTAACGAAAATGGAATGTATACAGAAAAATTAAAGAATCTGTTTGAAGTTGTTGGAAGCCTTCAATTTTTGTTTATGTTTACTGTTCCTGTGGTGCTAGCTATATTTTTATTTCGATATATCCAAACAAAATCAGCCGCTGATTATATTCATAGCTTACCAATAAGCAGAGGTGTGCTATTTTGGCAAAACGTATTATTAGGAATTGTATTATTAGTTTTACCCGTTATTATTTCAGCCATCGTCCTTTTTCTTATTAAAGATTCAGTAAATGTTGACGATTTATATACGCTAAAATTAATTCTACGATGGGCTATTGATACTATTATTTTGAATATCTTTGTTTTTTCTGGGGCCGTATTTGCAGGTATGTTCACAGGTATGTCAATATTGCAAGGTGCGTTTATATATATATTATTCATTCTTCCGGCTGCGCTCGTTCAGTTTTTTATTATGAATGTTAAGTTTTATTGGTATGGGTTTGCTACAACATATTATTCAGGGGAAAACTTACAAGATTTGGTTCCTTTTATCCACATTATAGATCTATTAGATAGTGGAAAAGAAAGTTATCTCAGTCTAGTAATATATGCAATTGTAGCTTTTGTACTTTGTTTCATTGCGTTTATTGCATATCGAAAGAGAAGTTTAGAAATCGCTACGCATGCAATCGCTTTTAATTGGTTAAAACCTATTTTTATCTATGGACTGACCACATGCTCATTATTATTATGGGGGATGTACTTCGGAGAGATGAAGGATTCTTTTAAGTGGCTTATTTTTGGTTATGTTTTTGGATCTTTATTAGGGTATCTCCTTGGACATATGATTTTAGCTAAAACATGGCGTGTGTTTGATAAATGGAAGGGCTACTTATTGTTTGTGGCAGCAGCCATCATTATAGGTATAGGCTTGAAAGTGGATGTTTTTGGTTACTCTAGTTACTTACCAAGTCAAGAAAATATTCAATCTGTATATTTTGATGAAGATGATTACTCCTTAACAGATAATCCTAAAAGTCATGATCCAGAGAATGGTGACTATTATAGACCACCTTACTATTATTCTGATAAAAATACCGTTAATTTTATACGAGCATTGCATAAACAAATTATAAAAGATCAGCCTAATATTTCTAAAAGAGAAATACAGTCTGGAGATGCTCGTGAAATAACATTTGCTTATAATTTAAAAAATGATAAAAAAGCTGTTCGACAATATGCAATAAGGGAAGCTGATTATAAAGCTTTTTATAAACGAATTATAGAAACACCTGAGTACAAAAAACATTCTTTTTATATTTTAGAACCTGATAATAAAAATATGAGGTATGTAAAAGAAGTTCAAATTAATGCAATGTATAAAAGTGGCGAACCTATTGTAATTAAAGATCCAAACAAAATTAAAGATTTAAAACAGGCAATAAGAAAATCCATACAAAATCAAACGTATGAAGATACTCAGAGTAACCAACAAAGCTGGTCTAGCATTGACTTTATGGATGGAAATGGACGAAGTGTAGACTCCATACCTTTTGAGAAATCATATAAAGAAGTTGAAAAGTGGCTCAAACACGAAAAAATGTTCGAAGATGCTCGAGTGATGCCAGAAGACGTTTCAAATATTGTAGTTTTAAAGAATAAAGATCACGAAATTCTTCAAAATGCATGGGTAGACACGCCCTCTATTCTAACTAAAAGAAAAGGTGCGTTAACTATTAAAGATTCCAAACAAATCAATTATTTTCTTTCGCATACAACCATTCAAGAACAAGGGGATTATATAGTTGTTTTCCGTTATAAAAATTCAAGTCCTGAAGTTCAAATGTTTGATGCTAACATGATTCCAACAGAACTAAAAGAAAAACTAAAATAACAAGGGAGAACTTACTATGTGCGGCGAGGAATTACAAGATTATTTAAATCAGGTGCTGGCTTATTTATTAAAAAATGGTGTGAATAGACAAGACGCCGAAGATATTACGCAAGAAGTAGCATTAAAATATTTAGAAAAACAAGAAATGGTCGATCCTGAAAAAATAAAAGCTTGGATGTTTCGCGTCGCATTAAATAAACGCTGTGATTTAGGAAGGCGTAAAATAGTGAAAGACCGCTATACGTCTTCTTACAAAGAAGAACCCGTTATGTATACGCCTATTCAGCAGGTCCTCAGAAATGAAGAAGCGGCTGAATGTCAGGCGATTTTAAATCAATTGAATCCTAAGTATCGCAATTTGCTTCTATTAAAATATGGATTAGGATTTAAATATGAAGAAATTGCCGAGTTATTAAATATGCAGATGACTACGTTAAAATCAGCTCTTTACCGCGCGCGCAAATACTTTGTGAAGGGATATAATGAAGTCATTTAATATAAATGAAACAGCAGTAGTTTGTGAAAAAGAACTTTTTTACACAAACTACTGCTGTTTTTTTCGTATTTTTCTTCTTTGGACGGCATAGATAATCAAACTGATCGCACAAAAAGCTAAAGTGATCTCAATCACATCAGTATAAGAAGATGTCGTATTAAAAAAGGAACCGAAAATAAATAAAGCCAGCGTCCAAATGAAACCAAAAGAAAATGAGACTTTAATGTAATGACGATGCTTCATTCCGCTTGCCCCTAGAAAAAAAGGCATCACATGTCGCATTCCTGGTAAAAAGTAGCTTGCGATGATGGCGTGAGATCCATATTCTTGAATCGTTCGCTCAACTTTCATAACATTCTTTTCCCATCGCGGGCGTTTTAATAGCGCAAGCGCCTGAGCTGAAAAAAGACTGGCTATCAAAAACTTGAGGTATAAGCTAAGCATCATGCCGCTGTAGGTAAGTATAAAAGCTGGAATATACTGAACGGATGGAGACGTAGCCTGGCTGCCTGCAAGCATAATATATACTGGGTCAGGAATAGGAGTAAGGTTGGCTCCGACTAAAATGATAAAAAAGAAATATCCGTAGCCTAATTGGTTAATGGCTCCGATAAGCTGATCAATCACGTTTTCTTCCTCCTTTCTTCATTAGAATACGAGAGAGTGACACACAGTGTTCGCTCAAAATAAAAATAAAGTATAGGTACGCACAACTTAGGAAAAAAGAGTTATAATAAATAAGAATGTACGTTCTTCTTTCGGGGATTAATTATACAGAAAGAGGTGATAGTATGAAAATGATGTACCCTAAAAACGGCAAAGTTATTCTTCATATTGATGCTAATGCTTTTTATGCATCTGTTGAAACCGCACATGATCATACGCTCAAAGATAAGCCTCTTGCTATTGCTGGCAATCCAAAAGAACGAAGAGGAATTGTTGTAACCTGTAACTATATTGCTCGTAAACGCGGAGTGTATGCGCCTATGCCTCTTTGGGAAGCGAAAAGAAAATGCCCCGAGCTGGTTGTTATAAAGCCTAATTTTCCATTATATCGCCAAGTGTCCAAAAACATGTTTGATTATTTAGTAACCATTTCACCTCTTTTAGAGCCCGCTTCAATTGATGAAGGCTATTTGGATATTACAAACTGTGCTGAATTAGGCTCTCCTCTTGACATAGCAAAGTCCATTCAGCAGCATTTAATACAGACGCTGCAAATTCCTGTGTCAATTGGAATCGCACCGAATAAATTTTTAGCCAAAACGGCAAGTGATATGCAAAAACCTTTAGGAATTACCGTTCTTCGAAAAAGAGATGTCCAAACAGTTCTTTGGCCAAAAGCCGTAGAGGAAATGCACGGAATCGGTAAGAAGACAGCTGAAAAGCTAAATGCGATTAAGGTGGTGACGATCGGTGATCTAGCAAATGCCGCTCCCGGTCTTCTTAAACAAACTCTCGGAGTAAAAGGAGAAGTTATGAGAGACCGAGCGTGGGGCCAAGATGATCGACAGGTGAACCCTGATCGCCAATCACAGTTTAAATCAATTGGAAACTCTACGACGCTATCTCAAAATGCAGTAGATGAACATGAAGTTCTGCCTATTTTAAATAAACTATCGCACTCAGTGAGTTCTCGTATGAAAGCGAAAAAAGTTGTAAGCAAAACGATTCAGTTAACGATACGATATAGTGATTTTAAAACCATTACTCGAAGCCAAACTATTTCTAAAGCAATTAGCGAGCCAAACGATCTTTTTCATTACAGTGCGGTATTATTTCAAAAGCATTGGAACGGAGAACCGATTCGTTTATTGGGCGTAGCTGCTCTTCAAGTGAGTCACCAGCTTCAAGAAGAAGAACAGTTGGATTTGTTTACATACGGAGAACAAGCAAAAAAAGAGCCTTTATACAAAGCGGTCGAAAGTTTGCGTGAAAAATATGGAGATAACATTATTCAAAGCGGTTTAAAAAAACAAAGAGGAAAAGAAGAGAGGTAACTCTCTTTTTTTGTATAAAATAATAGGTTTACACTCATTATAGAAGGGGAAGTACATTACTATCACGGTAATCAAAGTGATTACAAAATGAATTTGATTGCGACTTTTTTAATTGTCTGCAATGAAATTACATAAAATAATCTATGAGGTGATCTTATGTCAGACGCACTATTTACATCTAAAGCAACAGCGGTTGGAGGCCGAGATGGTCGAGTTAAATCAGATGATGGTATTATTGATTTAACCCTTGTAAATCCTTCTCCAAATAACAAAAAAGAAGGAACAAATCCCGAGCAGCTGTTTGCAGCAGGATATTCTGCTTGTTTTGACGGCGCTTTAAATTTAATCGCTAAGAAACAAAAAAAAGACATTGATTCGTCTATTACTGCAGAAGTAAGTCTACTAAAAGACCACACTGATGATGGATTCAAAATTGGCGTGGTGTTAAACGCTCATATTAAAGGCGTTTCACAAGAAGTAGCTGAGAAGCTAGTAGAAGATGCACATCAATTCTGCCCGTATTCTAAAGCAACGCGCGGAAATGTTAACGTAACGTTAAATACAACGGTTGAGTAAATAAAAAAACGCTTGGATTTTTCTGAAATCCAGGCGTTTTTTTTTATGTGCAATTTTATATGGTCTATTTTTGATTGTACGTATGCAGTGATTGCAGTAACTCCTGCAGCGTTTCTTTCAGCTTTTCTAATTCTCCCTGTGACTTATTTGTCATGCTAAAAACTTCTTCTGGAATATGACAAGCTTTATCACGTAATTTTTTTCCTTTTTCGGTTAAACTAATAAAAACAACGCGTTCATCTTCATGAGAACGCTCACGAATCACTAATTCTTGATCCTGCATTCTTTTTAGCATAGGAGTAAGGGTGCCTGAATCCAAATACAGAAGTTCGCCCATTTTTTTCACGCTGAGTGTTTCATGTTCCCATAAAACAAGAAGGGCTAAATACTGCGGATAGGTTACTCCTAATTTATCGAGCAGCGGCTTGTACACCTTTGTAATTTCTCGAGACGTGGCGTAAATTGAGAAACAAAGCTGATTTTCTAGCTGCAGCTGCTTATAAAGTTGTTCCATTCATGTTGCCTCCAGTCTATTGCTTTTTATTTAATTATACACAATTAAATAGGGGTGTCCAATAACGCTGGATGAAAAAGTGATCAAGCTGTAAATAAAAAATGGGAATTTTACATATACTAAGAAAAAAAGGGAGCTGTGCACATGTATTTTGCAAAAAAAGCCGTAGAAGAAGAAGTAGATCAAATGATGGATACGACTGTATATGCGTGTCAATCTGAATCATGTAATGGGTGGATGAGAGAAGATTTTGTTACGGTTGATTATAACTGTCCGATGTGCGGAACAGGAATGTCGCAGGAAGTACGCGAGCTGCCGAAAATTAAGTACGACCACCAATTTTATAATAAATAAAAAAGAAGCAGCTGCTTCTTTTTTATTTTTCACTAAAATTTCATTAAGGTGAGCTAGACTAAGAACCAACATACGATGAAGGTGAGGAATATCAGAATGAATCAAGGGAACTTTTTGAAAGGTTTATTTTGGGGAACCTTATTTAGTATTCCTATTTGGATTTCATTGTTTGGCTGGTTCCGCATTTTATCACATCTTGCATAGTTTCGTTTTATAAATCGTCATACGCGCCCTTATCTTTCTATTTCCGCTATAATAAGGGTGATAGAAAAAATAAGGAGCTGTTCTCTATGATTCAATACAAAACGGAGCAAATGACGGTTTTTGAAAGCGCGCTATTTCAAACAACATCTGCAGTGATTGAAACAAAAGACTGTGTGATTGTTGTTGATCCAACATGGCTTCCTCACGAAATTAATGAAATTAAACAGCATGTTCAAGAGATCTTAAATCATCGCAAGCTGTATGTATTTTTTACTCACGGAGATTTTGATCATGTCATTGGGTATGGCGCTTTCTTAGAATTAAATGCCACCTTTATCGGCAGCAAATTTTTAAAAAATCATCCGGACAAAGAAGAAAAAGTTCAAATGATTAAGCAGTTTGATCATGACTATTATATAAAAAGATCTCATGATATTATATTCCCGGAGCTGGATATTGTGGTAACCGAAAATGAACAGCACATTACCTTAGGTGAAACATCTATTACCTGTTATTTTGCAAAAGGTCATACAAACGATGGACTATTTATGATTGTCGATAATTCAATATGGATCGCAGGGGATTATTTATCGGACTTTGAATATCCGTACATATATGAAAGTGTAAACGATTACCTCGACACTCTTGCTACTGCGCGACACATTTTAGCTAAGTACCAAAATCTAACACTAGTTCCCGGACACGGAAAAACGACACATCACCGAGCTGAAATTCAAAGACGAGTGGAGATGGCCAGCTCTTATTTAGATGAACTGCAAGCTGCAGTGAAAGAAGACAGTAAAGAAGCGCTTGATAAGCTAAACGACAAATTGGCATTCCCATCTGATTTCACGGCACAATGTCATCAGAAAAACGTTGAAATTATGAAAAGAGAATTGCTGTTATAGAAATCGAGTGTACAGTCATCCCGTTGATATTAAAAGTAAGAAACCGCATCTTCTGTTGGAGATGCGGTTTCTTACTTTCCTTTATTTATCAATTTAATGAAACTTTTTCCTTTTATATCCGTTTATATAAATAAGAAGTTATTTTATTTGTAAAGGAGTATGGCAATGGGGAAAAACGGTTGTGTAAAATGCGGACATACAGAAGCAAAAACAAAAGAAATTGCTACAACGGGAACGGGGCTGTCTAGATACTTAGACGTTCAGCACAATCAATTTACTGTGGTATATTGCACGAGCTGCGGGTATTCAGAGCTATATAATAAATCATCTTCAAGAGGCAGCAATATTATTGACTTATTTTTTGGAGGATGAAAATGAGTATCGACCTTATTGAAATTGATAAAGACCGGCACGCTTCCTATTTAAACCTGCTATTAATAGGGGATGAAGACGAAAAAGTAGTGAAGTCGTATATAAATGAAGGTTCCTTATTTACCATTGTGTATGAAAAGAAGGAGATAGGAGTTGTGCAGTGCCTCACCGATGAAGAGGAGTCGGCAGTAGAAGTAAAGAATATCGGTTTAAAAGAAGCATACAGAGGAAAAGGAATCGGCAGCAAAGTCATTAAAAAGTTAGAAGTACTGTATGAACGTAACCAATATTCTAAAATGATTGTAGGAACAGCGGACTCCAGTCTTGAAAACATAG
Organism: Priestia sp. USM5; assembly: GCF_058323215.1. Classification (NCBI taxonomy): domain Bacteria; kingdom Bacillati; phylum Bacillota; class Bacilli; order Caryophanales; family Bacillaceae; genus Priestia; species Priestia sp. USM5. Next base: position 2,416,609 of record NZ_JBSGKN010000001.1, on the reverse strand, counting down.
CATTTTATAAAAAGGCAGGCTTTTATCAAAGCGGTGTCAAAAAGAATTTCTTTTTGCAGTACGTTCCACCGATTTACGAGAATGGCCTGCAAGCTATCGATATGATTATGTTTGAAAAGAAATTAAAAAGCAGAAGCGACTAACACGCTTCTGCTTTTAATGATTAATCTAAAATTTGAAGTTTTACCGTTTTGCGTCCCCAATTTAAAGCTGAGCTTTGAGATGCCATAAATAAATCAACGCGAGTACCTTTAATGGCACCGCCAGTATCTCCAGCAATTGCTTCTCCGTAACCTTCTACGTATACGCGAGAACCTAATGGAATCACGCGAGGATCAACTGCAATTACTTTTCGATTAGGATTTGACCTTAGGTCGATGCCTGTAGCAGTGATTCCGCTGCAGCCCGCACAGTAAGCAGTATAAGCTGTTGCTTCAACCGTAATCTCTTTCGAAACCGACTTACTTTCTTGCGCTGGAGCAGGTGCCGGCGTTGAAGTTGACGGTGTTGAAGTTGACGGTGTTGAAGTTGACGGTGTTGAAGGAGTAGCAGGTGATGGCGTTGATGGTTTCGCCTGAGCTGCAGCTTGTCCGCCTACTTGTAGCACTTGATTAATGTAAATCGTATTAGACGATAAGTTATTCCACTGTTTTAATTGAGAAATTGAAATGCCGTGTCGCTGTGCTACGCTCCACATTGTATCTCCAGGCTGAACTTTATAACTTTTACTGTTGCTAGGAGCCGGGGATGCCTGCGTTTCGTTTGTTTTTTCTTGTACAGGTGCTGAAGGTGATGATGAAACTGTTCCTGTTCCATTTATTTTTAATACTTGATTCACATAAATTAAATGACTAGATAAGTTATTCCACTCTTTTAGCTGCTGTACAGAAGTACCGTTGTTTTTAGCGATACGATAAAGCGTGTCACCTGATTTTACTGTATATGTATGATTTGAAGATGTTGTAGTTGGAGTTGAACTAGATGAAGAGTCAGTAGATGTAGATCCAATTTGTAATGTTTGGTTTGCATAAATTAGTGTGGAAGAAAGACCATTCCACTTTTTTAAGTCTTCAACTGTTACATTATGCTGCTGTGAGATGCTGAATAACGTTTCTCCAGCTTTTACTTTATGCGTGTCTGTGTCAGCCGATGCTGCGTCTGCAATTCCAATTGATACTAAAGCTGTGGCCCCTAATGTAAAAATGTGTTTTTTCATCTAATAATTCTCCTTTATTTCCAATAGTTGTCTCTTATTCTATCAGCAATATGTAACAAACTCATGACAAAATGGTAGGTTTTATATTACAAGTTTGTAACAATACGTCTAAAAATATAGAAAAAACGTAGTTTTTTTACGATTATGATGAAAAAAGTCTTAATTTGTCTGGAGAGATAGACTAGTAAAAAAGGTATTCTGCTTTTATAAAAATGAAGAAGAAAGAAGCTATGCTATATTCAAATGACATGATAGAATAGACAAGTTAGAAATGAACGGATAAAAAGGGAGTTAGACATCTATGGAAAAACGCTCTATCTCTTCATATTTAAAAGCATGGGTGCGCGCACTTTCAATTGAGATTAATTATATGAAGAAACACGGCGGAGAAAAGCATACGGTAGGAAAAGGAGAGTACTTAGGGCAGCAGGGAGATGCGTATCTTTACCGGTTTGAACGCACAGCCGATTTATACCTTTTTGATGGAGCTCAGGTACGCCTTGTCCACCAGCATAAAGAAAGTAAAGGAGAAGTTATCGGAACGGAAGGATTTGATTTGTACCTTAAAATAGATGCGTTTATTGGACAAGAAGTAGACGAACTCGATATATATAACGAACCATGGGAATTATTGCAGGCGCTCATTGATAGACTGACGGAAGCAAAAGACTATAAGCAAAAAATAGTAAGAATCAAACGTCTTATGAGAGGCGATAGTCCTGTTCGCCATAAAGAGTATACGTCTAAGAACGCTCTTCATGAAGTGTTGCTGCGAGCGCGTTATAACCGTACTACTTATATTTGGGGGCCTCCTGGAACAGGGAAAACATATACGCTGTCCAAAATCGCGGCAAGCTATTACCGGAAATCAAAGCGTGTCCTTTTATTATCTCACAGTAATGCAGCGGTGGACGGTTTGCTGCAAGAAACTGCACGTCAGTTAAAAAAGAAAGAAGCTTGGAAAAAAGGAAAACTCATTCGATACGGAGCAACAAAAAGCAGCGGCTTAGAAAATATAAAAGTAGAAGAAGTCATTGGAGAAGATGATCCGGATTTAGCTCAGGAGATGCGTGATTTGCAAGAAGAACGAGTTTACTTAAGCAGATATCCCAATAGAGCTCACCAGCTTCAGCAAGTTAATAAAAAGCTAAACGCCCTTCGTAACAAGTGGATTGAAGCGGAGAAAAATGTTTTTGATCAAGCGTATATTGTAGGCACTACTTTATCAAAAGCGGCTATTGACCGATTACTTTATCAAAGTGAATTTGATATGGTTGTGGTAGACGAAATTAGCATGGCATATGCACCGCAAATTGCTTTTGCAGCTACGTTAGGGAAAAAAATTGTCGTATGCGGCGATTTTAAACAGCTTCCCCCGGTATCTCAATCTTCTCATGCTGAAGTGAAGAAGTGGCTGCAGCGAGATTTATTTGAGCAGACGGGTCTTGTAGAGCAAGTAGAAAGCGGTGAGATCCATCCGCATCTTTTTATGTTGAAAAAGCAAAGAAGAATGCATAAAGATATCTCAGCTTTTACAAATCGCTATATTTACAGCAATCGAGTAGGGGATCATCCATCTGTCACAACAAGTCGAGAAGTAGTAGCAAGCAGCCGGCCGTTTGCTCATGAAGCAGCGCTTATGCTTAACATTGGTCAGTTGCATTCTTCCGCTATGCGAGATGTCGCTTCCGGTTCACGCTATAATGTGATAACAGCTGTTTTGGCGGTAAGTTTGATACTGCGGGCACGCAAAGCTTCTTCGGCTACTATTGGCTATGTGACTCCTTATAAGTCTCAAGCTAAATTGATTAATGCATTTCTTCAAGATATTGAACCAGCCAGCGATATAATCGCAGCAACCGTACACAAATTTCAAGGCGCGGAACGAGATATCATGATTTTTGATACGGTCGATACAAAGCCGCAGTCAAAACCAGGTTTACTTTTAACAAATGAAAATAGCGACCGATTGGTAAATGTAGCGGTGACGCGTTCAAAAGGAAAATTTATGATGCTTTCAGACGAGTCGTTTGTCCAGCAGCGTGTACCAAAGGAGCGAGCGTTATGGAAGTTGGTCAACCACTTTAACGAAAATCAAAAAGTATACCAACCTCAGCAATTTTTAAAAGAAGTCATTCAGCATCGGAAATTGATTTGGTACCATCCATCGAACAGCAGTCAGTTAAAAAAAGATTTATATCAAGCTCGGCAGCAGATTTTATTGTGTATTCCTTATGCTTCGCTTGTTCCTCAAGAAATACGGGAGATGTTACATTCATTTAAAGGTGAAGTGACCGTTCTTACTCGTGAACCAAAAGAAGTTCGAATTGACGGTGCTCATGTCATTTCATCTGCTGTTCCGATGTCACTGCTTATCATCGATGAATCCACTATATGGATCAATATGCCTTACGGCGGAAAAAATGAAGCGTTTATGGCAGCTAGAATTGAGTCAAAGCTAGGCGCTAAACAGCTTATTCGGTCAATTGATTTTACAGAAGATAAAACAAGAAATCAAGAAACAAAAATGCATATAGAAACAAATAAACCACAATATTCTTTGAGTAATTACCTTCGCAGCTGGGATCGCTGTGAATCCTGTCAGCATATGCGAGAAGTAGAGATAACAAAAAAAGGAAAAGTAAGGTTTATTTGCTATTATTGCGGGAAAACAAGTGGGGCAACACGTTTATTAGTGGAAAAATATTTAAACTACGTACATGCTGTATGTAGAGCATGCAAGCAGCCGATGAACGTAGAGTATGATGAAAATAAAGGCGTCTACGCATGTTGTCCATCGTGCAAAAAAGAAGTTTTGCCTAGAGATCTATTGTAACTTTAGGAAAAGGGCGTGATCTTATCGTTTACTCTCGTAGTGTAGCGGCTTTAGCTGATTGTTTGCTAGAAGGAGACGTTCAAAAAAGCTGGCTGCTCATTGCTATATATATAGAAGAAGGCCATTCTTCAACTGACGTATATACGTTTCTGACAGAAGCGATGTATGAGATAGGGAAAAGGTGGCAAGAAAATAAAATTTCAGTCGCGGACGAGCATTTGGCTACTGCAACCTGTGACTATGTGTTAACTCGCTTTCAGCTATCACAGCATCAATTGCTTCAGCGTAATCGAGCACTTCTTTTTTGTATTGAAGGAGAAGAGCATTACTTAGGCATTAAAATGATTGCAGGACTTATGAGCGAACACGGATGGGAAGTTAAAAACTTAGGAGCAAACTTGCCGCTGCCGTTCGCTCTAAAAAGCATTGAAAGATGGGATCCTGATGTAGTATGTTTGTCCGTCTCACAAGTGCATTTGCTGCCTGATTTACAAAAATACATTGCTGAGATTGAAAGCATGTCGCAAAGTCCTCTTGTATTAGTGGGCAGCAGGCTTCTCAGCACGCATGATTTATCGGCTTCAGGATCTTCAAAAACTATATTCATTAATCATATTCAAGCTTTTAAAGACTGGCTTCTAATCAACAATAAAGAAAGTTCGACGCAAGATAAAATGTTAGTAATGGGGGAAGAAATATGATCAGTTTGCCGATTCAACACATTCCGGTTCCAATGTTTTTACTCAATAAAGACAACGAAATAATTGAATTTACACCAAGCGTCACGAAAAATTTCCCGCCTGTTCAGAACTTTTTAGATCTAGTTGATGAAGACAGCCAAGAAAAAGTAAAAAGAGCACTCCAGGGAAAGGAAGAAGTGCAAATCGAAGTAAATATGCGCACGTTTTCCAACCCGGTTGCTCTTTTTGATTTTCATTTTAAGCCTGAAGCGTACCATTCGCTGCATGCTGTTTTCTGCTATCCTATTCATGAGCATATGATGAGTGTTCAATCAACCCTTCAACAGTTTCGCTCTATACTTATGCAAGACTCACCACAAGTGAACCAAGGTTTTTCGGTCAGAGAAACAGATGTAGAAACGGCGAAAAAAATGCAGCTAGTTGATCTTCAGCGTCATTTTCGAGAAATGAAAACAAATGTGCTAACCATTCAAGACCTCCTAAGTATTATCCGCTCCGACGTAATTGAAGCAGGAAAAGGAGAGTATATTGAATTGGTCTCTACACATTTGTTTGACATTCAAGATTTAATTAATCAGGAGCTTGACTGCTTAAGACAGAAGAACAAAGTACATTAAGAAAGCGGCAATCGGATTTCTACCGTTGTTCCTTTGCCTTCTTCACTATCATACGAAATGCTTCCTTTATGATTACTAATGATTTTATGACTCACCATCAATCCTAATCCTGTTCCTTTTTCTTTTGTTGTATAGAAAGGCTCGCCAATTCGTGTTAATCGATCTTTCGGCATGCCTTTTCCTTCATCTATCACTTGGACGACTACTTGATTTGTATCTGGATCAAATTTAGATACCACTAGAATAGACCCGGGGTCATCCATCGCTTCAATAGAATTTTTCACCATGTTGATAAATACTTGTTTCATATCTTTTTCAATACAATGAACAACAGGTAATTTTTCTTCAAAATCCGTTGAAATAGTAATGTTTTTAAGAATGGCCTGTGTATGCAGCAGTGTACATACGTCTTGAAGAATTAAATTTATCTGCTTATTTTCATATTTTACGACTTCGGGTTTGGCTAGAATGAGCAGTTCGCTAATAATCAGCTCTAAGCGATTAAACTCGGACATCATGACATCCATATATTCTTTTTTATACGTTTCTTCTTGCATCATAAGCTGTAAAAAGCCCTTTAATGATGTAAGAGGGTTTCGTATTTCATGGGCAATGCCGGCAGCCAGCTGTCCAAGTGCTGACAGCATCTCTGAATTTTTGAGCATCATTTCCGACTGTTTGCGCTGTGAAATGTCTTCACTTAAACCAATGTAATGGATGATTTCATCTTGATCATTTTTAACAGGCATTAAGGCTAACTGTTCCCAAACGGTTTCTCCGTCTTCTTGAACGTAGGAAATTTCTCCGTTCCATTTTTCTCCTCTGTATACTTCATTCCAAATTTTAGGGAATCTTTTAACGCCTAGCTTTTTTGTATATAAGTCGTAGAGGTGCAGCCCAAATACTTCTTGCGGCGCATGCTTTTGCTCCATGAATTTTTGATTAATGTACTTAATTTTACCTTGATGATCGGTAATGAAAATGCCCGTAGGACTGTGAGCTACTGCAAATGATGTAATAGCCAATTCTTCATTTGATCGTTTAATTTCTGTAATATTAATAAACGTGATAACTACACCGTTAATTAAATTCTCATTCGTACGATAAGGCATCATTTTCATGCTATACCATTGGTTATCGTAGCTTTGAATTTCTTTTTGAAGGGTGTTATTTGTTCTTAAAACGTGCATTGCGTCCTCGATTAGATGGTCATATCTAAAGTTATGCGAAATATGAAAGAAAGGTCTTCCGATATCTTGATGAAGAACGTTGATCACTGTTTTCGTTTCCGGCGTAAATAATTTAATATTCAGTTGCTCGTCTAAAAAGATGGTAGCAATAGTTGTACTGATTAATAAATTATCAATATCGTTGTTTAAGTCCGTTAATTCTTCAATCTTTCGCTCGTACTGGTTGTTAACACTAATTAACTCTTCATTAACAGACTGCAATTCCTCATTTGTGGACTGCAGCTCTTCGTTGGAAGCAATCAGTTCTTCGTTCGTGGACTTTAGCTCCTCATTTGCTGTTTCTAGCTCTTCAATCGTCGTTTGCAAATGCTGCTGAGTGTAATGAAGCTCTTGCTCTAAATCTACTACAAGCTCACTAATAGAGCTTGTTTGATTAAGAAACATGGGCTCTTCCTTATCAATAATGGCACTATCTGTCTGTTCATCAAACATAAGTAAGTAAAGAGAGTGATTTGTTGGAAGGGCAGATATCGTAATATTAAAACGGCGCTGCACGTTGTTTATGACAAATTCAATGTGCTGACAGCATACGCTCATACCTTGCTCTTTTACGCGTTTAATAGCTGCTCCAATGGCTAAAGAGACGTGAACGGGAACCATTTTGAAAATGGTATAATTAATCTTCCCCACAGGAACGTTAATAAGCTGAGTCGCTTCTTTTGAACAAAATATCACTTCATTGTATTCATTTAATACAAGACAAGGGCTCATAAAATGATCAATCATTGACTGATACATCTCATCCAATTTAAGCGAAGGAAGAGGCTTATAAAGTTGACTTGGCAGCGGTACGCTAGAAAAATCACCTTCATGCAAGCTGGATTTTGAAAGATTAAAAGCTCCTGTAATTTGTCGGCTGGGCTGCCCCGAACGTTTAAATATTTTCCACTTACTGTTGATAGGGCGGAACAAATCAGACAAATTTCCCGTTGTTTCACTAGGGCCTAAAAAAAGTACGCCTTCTTCTGTCAAAGAAAAATGAAAAAGAGACAGAATGCGCTGCTGCAGTTCAGCTTGGAAGTAAATCATCATATTTCGACAGCTGATTAAATCAACGTTTACAAAAGGCGAGTCTTTTCCTATATTATGCGGGGCAAAAACAATCATTTTACGGATTGTTTTTTTAACTTGATAACCACCATGTTTTGTTTGCTCAAAATATTCATTAATCTGAGCTGCTGAGAAGGAATGAACTTCCGCTTCTTCATAAATGCCTTGACTCGCTCTTTTGATTGCATGACGATCGATGTCCGTAGCAAAGATTCGGACATTGAAATAACGGTTGATTGTTGATAAATAGTCATGAAACAAAATAGCTAATGTATATGCTTCTTGACCAGTAGAACAACCTGCTACCCAGATGCGGATTTCATCTTCTTGGCTATGAATCTTTCTTTCAACTAATTGAGGGATGACTTGTTCTTCAATAATAGAGAATGCTTCTTTATCTCTAAGAAATTGCGTCACTCCAATCAGCAGGTCTCGCTGCAGTTCGACGATTTCTTCGGCTTCCTTACATAAATAGTCCCGGTACTCTTCCATCGTTTGAGAGGGCGGATCGAGTAAAGCCATTCTTTTTTCAAGTCGTCGCAGCACCGTGTTTTTTTTGTACATAGAGAAGTCGATGCCTGTTTTCTTCTTTATTAATGAATAAATGTATTGCAGCGTTTCTTCATTATATGTAAATTCAGTTTGGCTGACATGCGTTTGCACAAGGTCAGGCATATCAGCAGGAGAAAGAATATAATCAGCAAGGTGTGCATCAATAGCGCTTAGGGGCATATCTCTGTACTTTGCTGTGCTTTCATCTTGTACAAGTACAGTTCCGCCATACTCTCTTATCGTTTTTGCTCCTCCTGTTCCATCATTTCCTTTTCCCGATAAAATAATGGCTGTGCACCGGTGTTTTTTTGCAGCGGCCAGAGAATGAAAAAAGGCGTCAATCGGATACTTTACCTGATCATTTTCTTCATAAGGACGAAGGCGAAGAGTATGATCCACAACGGTCACATAATGATGGGGAGGATTTAAATAAATTGTGTCTTCTTGTAAAGTCATCCCGTCTTGTGTCAGTTTGATATTCATTCCTGTTTTTTTTGCTAAAAGTTCTGGCATAAAACTTTTATATTTAGAGGAAAGGTGCTGTACAATAATAAACGCCATTCCATTTGGTGAAGGCATATTAGCGAAAAACTGCTCAATAGCTTCTAACCCTCCGGCAGAAGCGCCAATTCCCACAACGTGTAAATCCTGTTTCTCTATTCCTTCTGAAGACGATGGAACTGTAGAAAACGAGTTGTTCTTCATAATAGAACCTCCAATAATGTTTCGACACTTCCTAGATTGTATGTCGTTTTGTTTATTTTAATGTCGACAGCACAGCGTGGTTTACATCAAAAGTAAATTTTTCAAAAAAAACCAAGATGCTGGTACATAGGTTCATTTTAGCAAACCTATTATATTGTTCAAATAACGTTTTCAAAATTCCTCTATTTTTCGCAAAAAAATTTTAAAGTCCAAACTATATAGTATGCCCCGATTTTCCTTATATAAACGTATTTTTATAAAAAAAATCGTTTTTTTTTGCAGAAAAAAATATTTAAAAAAGTTTTGTTTACGCTTACATGCGCATAAGGTTATACGCTCAAGGAGGAAAAAACCGGTTAAATTCAACTTGACACTCTTTTTCAGCATGTTACTATAGGAACCGTTGAAAGAAACGAGAACAAAAATACGAACAAATGACAGGGGAGATTTGATGGATCAAAAACAAAAAGTTGCTTTTTTAGGTGCTGGATCAATGGCAGAAGCGATGATTTCTGGTATGGTCAATGCAAAGAAATTACCTGCTGAAAATATTATCGCAACAAATCGCAGCAATGATGCGCGACTGCACGAACTTGAAAATAGATATGGTATCAAAGCAGTAAAGCGCAGCGAGCTGAAAACAGATGATATTGACGTTTTTATTCTAGCGATGAAGCCAAAAGGCGCTGAAGAGGCATTAAACGAATTAAAGCCTCAAATCAACAAAGACCAGCTTGTCCTATCTGTTCTTGCAGGGATTTCATCTTCTTACATGGAAGAGTTATTGCATGATGAACAGCAGGTCATTCGAGTGATGCCGAATACATCAAGTATGATTCAGCAATCAGCAACGGCTATATCTCCAGGTCAATATGCTGCAATGGATGCTGTGCTAACAGCAAAAGAGCTGCTTTCTGCAATCGGAAAAGTGTACGTGATTGATGAGCCTCAAATGGACATTTTCACAGGAATTGCCGGAAGTGGACCCGCTTATTTTTATTTCCTTATGGAGCATATCGAAAAAGCAGCTAAAGAAGAAGGTCTCGATCCTGAGCTAGCACGTGAAATTGGCGCCCAAACCATTTACGGTGCAGCAAGAATGATGATGGAAAGAGATGAAACGCCGACGGAGCTTCGTGAAAATGTGACGTCTCCAAACGGTACAACAGCAGCTGGTTTAGACGCCTTAGCTAAACACGGCGGCGGAGAAGCAATGATGCAAGCAGTCAAAGGAGCATCAAAGCGTTCAAAAGAAATGAGTGCTCAACTACAAAAAGTGGCAAGTACTAATTAATTCGTCACTTATCTTCTTCGTGAATTCCTCACCACAAAAAAATAATCATAAACAAGAAAACATACAGAACACACTAGGAGTGATTTGATGAGTCCCGACAATAAGAAGCGGGTTGTAATTAAAATTGGAAGTAGTTCATTAACAAGTTCACACGGTGAAATCAGCAGACGGAAGCTCGAGCGCCTTGTGGATCAAGTCGTAGACTTAAAAGACAGCGGTCATGAAGTGCTATTGGTTTCATCAGGAGCTGTAGCTGCAGGATACCGCAAGCTTGGCTGCTTAGAGCGACCTAGCTCTTTACCTGAAAAACAAGCAGCTGCCTCAATTGGTCAAGGACTGTTAATGGAGGCTTATTCAGAACTGTTTCTATCACATGGATACGTTGCTTCTCAAATCTTAATTACGAGAGACGATTTTTCAGACGAAAATCGTTACAACAATGCACGAAATACAATTAATGTGCTGTTAGAACGTGGCATCGTACCAATTGTCAATGAAAACGACACGGTAACCATCAATCGATTAAAATTTGGCGACAATGATACACTTTCAGCTAAAGTTGCTGGACTAGTGGATTCCGACCTGCTTATTATTTTATCGGATATCGATGGCTTATACAGCGCAGACCCTCGTCAGGATCCAAATGCAAAATTAGTTCCTCATGTAGGGGAAATCACGCAAGACATCGAAGAATCTGCAGGAGATTCAGGAAGTTCAGTTGGAACAGGCGGTATGCGCTCGAAAATTGACGCGTTCAAAATCGCTATGGCGTCAGGAATTCCAGCATTTTTAGGAAGAGCTGGCGTGCCAAACATTTTAACACAAGCGGTTGACGGGGATGCAACAGGAACGTATTTTGAATCTGAAGATGATTCTGCGAACCTTAATCAGAAAAAGCAGTGGATTGCGTTTAACTCTGGTCCTGAAGGGGAAATAGTAGTCGAAGATGCCGCGAAACGTGCAATTATTGAAGATAAAGAGCCTTTACTTCGCGAGCATGTTAAATATATTAAAGGCCACTTTAGTGAACGAGCAGTTGTACGTATTCTAGATAAAGATGACAATGAGCTGGCTCTTGGCGTGACAAATTATTCATCTGATGAACTTGCACTGAATGAGCCAATTGATCAACCGATTGTTGACAGCGAAGGTCTAGTGTGTCACTTAGAAATTCCAGTACCGGTCGGTTTGTAAGCAAACATGCTGTAAAGAAAAGGAGCCCTTCCTTTTCTTTGCATGATTGCATTTACCTCTTATGCCTCACACTTTAAAATCAAACAAAACTAAAACGAATCCAGGAGTGATTTGGTGTTACAAACAAATGAAACGTATTCAGTAGAAGAACAAGCTATTTCAGCAAAAAAAGCAGCTAAGCAATTAAGTTTACTAACAACAAAGCAAAAGAACGATGCGCTGTTAACGATTGCTTCTACACTTGAAAGCAACACGGAGTATATTTTAAAAGCAAATGAAGTAGACTTAAAAAACGGGAAAGAAAAAGGTTTTGACGAAGCGCTTATGGACCGCCTTGCTCTTTCAGCGGAACGTGTAAAAGAATTTGCAAACGGCCTTCGTGAAGTTGCTGAGCTAGATGATCCAACAGGCGATATTTTATCAAGCTGGACATTGGATAACGGTCTAGATGTAAAGCAAGTACGGGTGCCTCTTGGCGTGATCGGAATGATTTATGAAGCACGTCCAAACGTAACGGTAGATGCAACAGGGCTAGCGTTGAAATCTGGAAATGCTATTGTGTTAAAAGGCGGCTCTTCAGCTATTTCATCTAACCAAGCTATCGTGGACATTATTCATAAAGCTCTTGATGAAACGCCAATTCCTAAAGAAGCGGTACAGTTTATTTCAAGTACAGATCGTGCGGCTACGCAAGAATTATTTACAATGAAAGAGCATATTGACGTGCTGATTCCGCGCGGAGGGGCTTCATTGATTCAAGCGGTCGTCAATAACGCAACCGTTCCCGTGTTAGAAACGGGAGTCGGAAACTGCCATATTTACATCGATGAAAAAGCTGACGTTAAGAAGGCCATTCCGATTTTAATTAATGCAAAAACAGATCGACCAGCGGTGTGTAACGCAGCAGAAACGGTTCTTGTACACAAAAACTGGCTCGATTCTCATAAAGATGAATTGATTCAAGCATTCAACGATCATAGTATTGAAGTATATGGTGACAAAGCGACAGTAGGTGAAATTCCTGGAGCAAAACCAGCGGCTGAAAAAGACTGGGCTGAAGAGTATTTACGCTTAGCAATTGCGATGAAAGTAGTAGAGAGTGTGGATGAAGCGATTGACCATATCGAAACATATGGAACAAAACACTCCGAAGCCATCATTTCAGAAGATGAACAAGCCGTTTCACGCTTTATGTCATTAGTTGATGCAGCCGCACTGTATCATAATGCATCTACGCGCTTTACTGACGGAGGAGCTTTAGGATTTGGAGCTGAAATTGGGATTTCAACTCAAAAGCTTCATGCACGTGGTCCAATGGGACTTCCTGCACTTACGACAATTAAATATATTATGAGTGGAAACGGACAAACTCGATAAGAAATCAAAAGCGAGCCTAATCATGTGCTCGCTTTTTTTTTATGAAAAGCAAAACAAGTAAATGGAAGCTGATTTGTAAAAAAATATAAACTCTGTTATAATAGTAAAATATATAATTTTTGTGATCTTCATTTTTGTTCTTTTCAGACTATCCCGTTGTTTTAAGAAAAGCAACTGCTACCTGCTTTGTTATAACTTCATTTTTATTTTAGTCTTTCAAGACGCCGTATTATTCCTCAAAGATTGATTTACGGATGTATAGTATCACTTTATCTTGCACCATTTACCGCATTTACACGCTAAGTTAATCTTCATTTATTATCCACTTAAAAAGTACTGTTTAAAGGAGACGATGTGTATGTATAATCGTAAAAATTTAGAGCCGGCTGTTATTGAAGAAACAAAAGTTTGGGAATGTACATCAGATACGTGTAATTGTTGGGTTCGAGATAACTTTAAAAGCGGAGATCAGCCAACTTGTCCAATTTGCAAAAGCGAAATGAAGCAAGCTGTAAAAGAGCTGCAGGTTATTCATAATCCTAGAGTCATTGATTAATAACTTTTAGGAAGACGTTTTTTGAAAGGGGTTTGTGGATGTTTCTGGGAATTGATCATGTTCAGCTTCTTGGTCCAGAAGGATGCGAGCAAGAAGCAAGAAATTTTTATGAAAATCTTTTAGGAATGAAAACTGTTCTTAAGCCGGAAAATTTAAGGCACAGAGGCGGCATATGGTTTCAATGTGGGACTCAAGAAGTGCATATCAGTATTCAAGATGACTACATACCTGCTAAAAAAGCGCATCCAGCTTTTGTCGTGGAAGATATCAAGACGCTTAGACGTAAATTGGCACATTCGGGCTGCGTTCTTTCTGAAGAAGAGCCTATTGCAGGGAGAGAGCGTTTTTTTGTCCATGACCCGTTTGGAAATCGATTAGAATTTTTACAATATGACAAATAAAAGACCTCCAAGCGGAGGTCTTTTATTTTAGGGCTTTATCTAAATAGGTATATACCGTTTCTTTGCTAATTAATACTTCGTTCTCTCGGTCTTTATCTTTTTGCCATTTTTCTCGCGCTTTTGCTAATACTTCTTCGGCTTGCTCCTTGGGAATGACAATCACTCCACCGTCATCACCTGCAATAAAGTCTCCAGGACGGATTTTTACGCCCCCGCAGGAAATGATCTCGTTTACCTTTCCTTTTTCTTTTTTGCTGCTTGCTGCGATCGTAGAGCCCTTACAAAATACGGGGAAATCGAGCTTTTCGATGTCTTCTTGATCTCGTATAACCCCATCTAGTACAATACCGCTTATTCCAACAAGCTTCGCCATGGCTACTACGAAATCTCCTGCTAAGGCACGGTTACAGTAGCTTTTACCATCAATAACGAGCACACTTCCCGGCTCCGCTAGTCGAATCGCTTCAAGCACTGAGTAATTATTGCCAGCGGGCGTATCTACGGTAAGAGCCGGCCCGAATAGTTTGTAATGACGCTGCAAGGGCTTAATAGAAAAGTCTAAGTGGTTGGCACCTTCCATTGCATCTGATAAATTTGCTGTTGATAATGGGAACTGTTCATTCAGCATCGTATCTCTCCTTTTTAACTTTAGTCTATCTATACATATTCATATAAGAGAAAGCTCTTATTTATGAAAGGGCAAGTATATAATATGAAGTATTGAAGACGAATTAACTATAAACGTGCAATGTTAGAAGCTTTCAGAGACAAATTTCATCCATTCATTAAATCTTTTTCCTATATGTTATTCGTTATATAAGTATATAGATCCTTTAATGTTACTGTTTGAATGTCTCTATTTCCAAGAATTTCTTGAATCTTTTTAAACTTCAACCAAGAGGGAAGTAGTTGTGGGAAGCAAAGAATGGAGTGTAACAATTGTATTCCAGGATGTTTTTTGTACAGGTTTTAATAGGGAAAGAACAGAATTTCTTCTGGAAATCTAAGAATGGGGCAGAGAAATTTTGATTATAATGAAAGGAGAGTTAGTTATTTAGGAGATGACAAGATGATTTATATTTATAACTGCTACGGAGGCACACATTCATCAGCATTGGCAGCTGCTTACCATCTGAAAAAGCTCCCTGCTAATAGAGAACCAACTGATAAAGAAATATTAAATATTGATGTTTTTAATAAATTGACTTCTAAGGATATGGGGAAGTTAATTTTTCATGGATATGATGAAGAAAAAAATGAAGTATATACATTAGGGAGAGGGTCTTCAAAAGTAGTAGTTCCTGCTATGTATGAGTTAGCCAATTTGCTAAATAAAAAAGGAGAATTACAAACGAAAATACTTTTTTCCAATACATCTCCCACCGTACCTTTATCTATGACACTAGGAGGTTTGTTTTCAAGAAGGTTAAAGATTAATGTAATAGGTGTTCCTTTATTAATAATAGGTGCTAAGCAGGCCCATAAAGACATTATTAAATTAGTGGAGCAAACAAAGAATTCTGCAAAAGTCACTACCTCAAAAATAGAAATTTTAGATAATGTTTTCGGCGAAGTGTAAAATAAGCTATATATAATAAAGATGAAGGACCTTTGTTAGTTTTATGAATGCCTTTGATTTATACTTAACTGATGTTATATAAGCACGAAATACGTGCAAATGTTTAATCCTGTGAACATTTAATGGAGCTTTATGCATTTTTATATAAAAAAGTGAAACCTTTTGGTATGATGAAACGTAGGAACATATATGGAAATCATATATGAAAAAACATATGTGACGTTAGTCATTTAGTGGAGGGAAAGCAATGGTAAAAAAATTATTGGCCGCATTTATCGCATTAGCGGTTGTGTTTTCACCAGTCGGTGGATCACTTATTCATGACGGTTCAAACGTAGCAAGTGCAAAAGGGTATAAATCAGGAAAGCGCTCTTTTGACAGCGGAAGCAATAACCAATCAAGCTTATTTAAAAACAATAACAGTAATTCGGTTAAGCAAAACAATACGTCTAAAAACTCATCATCTAAAAGTACAGCAGCTGGTTCAAAGCGCGGCGGCTTAATGAAAGGTCTTTTAATGGGAGGAATTGCGGGCTTATTATTTGGAAGCTTATTATCTAGCTTAGGACCATTAGGCCCAATTTTAGGCTTTATGGTAAATATGCTTGTGATTGTAGCTTTAATTCTTCTTGTAGTAAAGTTGTTCCAAAGCGTACGTAGCAACAAGCGTAAAAATGAGGAAGTGAAATCTTGGAGACAATAAAAATTTCTGAACAAGATATTATCAATGCGATGTGTTTGTATATCGCAGAAAAAAAACAAGTTCAGCCTCAAGAAGTAGAGATTGAGCTAATGTATGATGATGACTACGGTTTTTCAGCAGAGTCATACGTGCATGATCGTAAACAGGTTCATATTACTTTGAACATTATCGAAGCGCTGCGCTATTGGCTGGATACGGAAATGAACGTAGACCCATACGCAGCAGGACTAGAACTGGAATTAGACGATGAAGAAGGCATTATCGCTTTTGCTAAATTAAGTCGATAAAGAAATCTTCAATGCAAAACCCGCTCACTTGAGCGGGTTTTTTTATCATGATTTTACCTGTTCGTTGGAACTGGACTTATCGCTTTTTTTAGTGAAAAACCACCAGTTGGCATCTCCAAGCAATTTCATAAGAGAAGGGACAAGAAGCATTCTGACAATCGTTGCATCGATAAATATAGCTAAGGCAATTCCTACACCCATTTGTTTAACAGGCGTTACGTCTGTAAAAGCAAAGGCTCCTGTAATGACAATCATGATTAAAGCAGCGCTCGTAATGATTTTACTAGTGGAAGCTAGGCCTTCTACCGTTGCTACATTGTTATCCTTCGTTTGATGATACACTTCGTGAATGCGTGAAATCAAAAAGACTTCGTAGTCCATGCTAAGCCCAAATACAAGGCCGAAAACAAAGACCGGCAGCACTAAAGCGATATTGGATTGGGTAAGACCTAAATGTCCATTTTGAAACAGCCATACAAGTAAACCAAACGTAGCTGTTAAGCTTAAAATATTCATAATGATAGCTTTTAAAGGAATCAGGACGGAACGAAAAGCAATCATTAAAATGACATACGTTGAAAATAAAACAAGAGCCAGGCCATAAGGCGCCTTTTTATAAATTTCATCAAATATTTCTTGTTCGAATTTTGGATAGCCGCCGATATGAACGGTGAAAGGTGAACGTTTCTCTTTCCATTTTCGAACAAAATCTTTTGCTTGATCTGAATTTTGGTCTGTATCTAGCGTAGCTTTTATGAGCATATAATGTTCGTTAATAAACGAATCTACAGCTGGCTTTGTCTGCGCGCTTATCTGCGGGTTGTTCAGCATAGCTTGAAGCTGATCACTGGATTTTACGTTTAAAGCGGTAGAAATAGAATCAACTTGCTTAACTAACGAATCTTCTTTTAATTGTTTTATAAAAGTAAAGGCATTTGTTAAAGGCTTTTCCTTCAGCATATCTTGCTTAGCTTCTAACACAAAATAAACGTCTGCCGTGTTTTTATTTATAAACGTATCGTTATACGTGTCAAAAGCTTGACGAGACTCGTATTTTGTTGGCAGTGCTTCTGAAGATGGTATTTCTAGATGCATGTCTCGAACGGGAATAAGTGCTACTAACAGAATAATAAGAGAAACAATCGTCATAGCTACAGGTTTTTTCATGACAAATGTAGCGAATGAACGCCACCTAGACTGACCGCCTTGTTCACTGACTTTTAGGATGCGTAAACGATTAATGCGTGTACCTAATATAGCCAGTATGGAAGGAAGCAGCGTAAGAGCTGAAAACACAGCAATAAAAACAACAGCCATTCCTCCAAGAGCGACGTTTTGAAAAATATCAACTTGAATAAACAGCATTCCCGCTAATCCAATAAATACGCATAATCCGGAGAAGATGACCGAGCGTCCCGCTGTTTGAATGGTGATTTTGATTGCTTGTTCTACCGATTTTGTTTGAATTTCTTCTTTAAAGCGATTAATAAATAAAAGGGCAAAGTCAATACTAAGAGCTAATCCAATCATTGGAATCACGTTTAAAATGAAGATGGACAGCTCTGTGTACGGATGAAAGAAATAGACAACGCCCATGGTGGTAACGACGGTTACAATTCCTATCATAAGAGGAATTGCAGCGGCTACCACGCCGCCAAAAGCTAGAAGAAGCACAACTAAAGCAACAGGAATACCAATGGCTTCTGCTTTTGCTAAATCTGCTTGGCTTGCTGTATTCATATCTTTTTCAATAATAGGACCACCGGTTAATTTTACACTAACTTCTTTTTCTTCAGATGAAAGAGTTCTGATCTTTTCCACTCGTTTATCCATCGTTCCATCATCGTGATTAAAGTGGATAATTCCATACGCTGTGCTTCCTTTTATCATCTTGTTAGAAGCCGTTGGTATGTCAACTTTCGACGCGTCTGATTTGTCCTTTGCTTTTTGCATATACTGAGCGATCGTTTGCTGGAATTTCGAGTCAGAAACTCCGTCTTTTTTTTCAAACAAAACGATGATCTGAGCTTCGCTAACATCAAATTTATTAACTAAAAGCTGCTCGGTATCTTTATACATTCCTTTCATTTCAAATCCGTTTCCTCCAAGCACAGAAGGAAGCTTAGCCGCATAAAAGCCAAATCCGACAATTAGGATGACCCACAGTAGTAATAAAATTTTTCTGCCCGCATATAATGCGTTCGCTATTTTATTCATATTAACCTCCAATTTTTTGTACAGTTACTAGACTATTTTATACTAACAGTTATTGTAATTAGAAGAAGTATTGTGTTTTTTTGTTTTTCTTGCCTGAAAAAGCTTTTCAGATAGATGCGCAGGGGTGTTTCCTTAGCAAAATCGTGTTTATGTTTCAGGCGATTTAGGGAACACTGTACATAAATGCACGAAGGGGGATTTAAAAAGATGCAAATGAAACAGCCAGCTAAAATGACGAATAGTTATGGATGTAAAAATGAGTATGATACATTAAAACGTGTGGTCGTTTGTCCACCTACATATATGAAAATTGAAGAAATTATTAATGAAACACAAAAGCATTATGCGGACGAAAACATTGATGAGAGCTTAGCTTCAAAGCAGCACCGTCAATTTGTCGAATGTCTTCAAAAAGAAGGGATTGAAGTCATCGGACTATCTGCACAAGAGCCATTTCCAGAACAAGTATTTACACGGGATATTGGCTATACGCTCGGAGATACCGTTATTGTCACGAAAATGGGCAGCGAAATTCGAAGCGGAGAAGAACAAGTGCTAGCCGATTGGCTGCAGCAGCAAGGTATTCCCTTTCATCAGGTACCGGACCACTCCATTGAAGGTGGAGATGTGCTGATTGATGGACAAGCTATTTTTATTGCACTCAGCGACCGTACAAGTAAAGAAGGCGTGGAGCATATCCAAGAGCTGCTTCCAGCGTATGAGGTTGTTCCGATTCCTATTGATCGGTCTTATCTTCATCTTGATTGTGTGTTAAATATTTTATCACCTACAGAAGCGCTTGTATTTTCACCCGCTTTACATGAGAAAGAATTAAATTTACTTCGCATGAAATATGACTTAATTGAAGTAACAAAAGAAGAGCAGTTTACGATGGGAACCAATGTATTATCCATCGGTAATCAACGGGTGATCAGTCTGCCAATAAATACAGAAGTGAATGAAGAGTTAAGGAAACGAGGCTATAAAGTGATTGAAGTTGATATATCTGAAATTATTAAGTCCGGCGGTTCTTTCCGCTGCTGCACAATGCCTCTTGAACGAGTGTAGAAAAGCTTAAAAAGAAAAAAAGATCTCGGCGATAGCCAGGGATCTTTTTTTTTGAAGGATGTTGTATAAAATTTCAAGTGAAAGGAACATTAACCTATATAAGCTGTTGAAGGAAAGGAGTGATAAACATGGCAAATCGTAATCCTATTTTAGTTCAAGGTGCTGAACAGCTTCTTGATCAGTTAAAAACGGAAATCGCGGGAAGACTTAACGTTCAGCTTGGCGCTGAGCAGACGGCTCGCGCAAATGGTTCTGTTGGTGGAGAAATGACGAAGCATCTTGTTGCAATGGCGCAGCAGCAATTAAGCGGTGCACAAGGACACATTCGCTAGTCTGCTCTACATAAACACTTTGATGAAAAGTTCTGGCTCTTTTGAGCCGGAACTTTTTTTGTGTAGGAAACATCATTCTACTTTCTCATGGTCGCTTGATTTGAGATTTTGCTCGAAATTCTCCACTTTCAAGGTTGAAAAGTGCATAAAATGGGAAAAGAACAAAAAAAGAGAAAGTAGAGGTTTATCATGAAAAAGCTATTATCATTTGGAAAAAGTCTTGGTAAAGAAATTCAAGAAGACCAAGCAACGGGACTAGCGGCTGAGCAAGCCTATTATTATATGCTATCATTATTCCCTATGCTTATTTTACTGATATCGATTGTTCCGTATCTATCGATTAAACCGGAAGAGGCAATCGATCTTCTTCAAAGCGTTATGCCGGGAGAAACGGCTGCAATCTTTAAAGATAACGTAGCTCAATTTGTGAGCCAACCAAACGGCGGGTTACTGACTGTAGGGATTTTAGGAACCATTTGGTCCGCTTCAAACGGTATGAACGCCTTTATTCGTGCAATGAACCAAGCCTACGACGTGAAAGAACAGCGCTCGTTTATTAAAGTAAGAGGCTTGTCCATTCTTTTAACAATTGGATTAATTGTAACAATTGTTGTATCGCTTCTTTTACCAGTGTTCGGAGGGGTTTTGTTAAATTGGATAAGCGAATGGTTTTCTCTTCCTTCAGGTACAACAGTGGTTTTAAATATTCTGCGCTGGATTGTTGGTGTCGGCACTATGGTACTTGTTTTATCCGTATTATACAGATTAGCGCCAAATAAAACATTTCCTTTTGCTCACGTATGGCCCGGAGCACTCGCTGCTACGCTGCTATGGCAGCTGACATCTTTAGGGTTCTCATTTTACGTAAGCAACTTTGGCAATTATTCTGCTACTTATGGAAGTTTAGGAGGCGTAATTGTTCTGATGCTTTGGCTATTTTTAACGGGGTTAATTCTCGTCATTGGAGGAGAGATTAATGCTATTTATCACCGAAACAAAACGGCTGCACCTCCTAAAGATACGTCTCAGGCGATGTAATAAAAAAGGAAACCTTTATAAAGGTTTCCTTTTTTAACGTTTAAAGCTATTAACAAGCTGTTTAAATGAGTTGGCTGTATATTTGACCGAATCTTTTTTGTACTGTATATCCGTTTTAATCGCTGCTTGTGTTACTTTTAAATGGTTTGTTTTTTCTTTAATATGATCAGTTTCGTTTTGAAGATGTTGAGAAGTGGCGTTTACAGAGTTCACAGTTGGCTTGATTTTTTTATTAAATGATACGCCTGCGTAAATAAGATACGCAAGTGATGCCAAAACAACAGCTAAGCTTATATAAACAATAATCATCATTGTGCCTCCTTCGTACGTATTTATATTTATATAGGTGAGAATAAAATATATACGAATATCATCCTCTTTATTTAATTGTTATACCCATTTTTAATTAAAACAAACAAAAGCCTGCCGAGAAGACAATATATTGGATTTTTTCTGAAATTTCATTCATCATTACATATAGAGTTACCTTGAAAGGAGAGAGAAGAAAAATGCCGTTAGATCCGCATATTCAAATATTTCTAAATCAATATAACGAAATGCCCCGTCCTTCTTTAGAGGACGTTACACCCCTGCAGCTGAGGGAAATGGAAAAAATGTCTTTAACTCCTTCTAAAGAAGCAGTTAAAAAAGTATATAATGAAGAAATCCAATTAAATGAACGTACCCTCACTATACGAGTGTATGAGCCTGAAGGAACAGGGCCATTTCCCGCTCTTGTTTATTATCACGGAGGAGGCTGGGTATTAGGAAGCCTGGATACTCATGACTCCATATGCAGGTCGTATGCAAATGAAACAAACTGTATTGTAGTGTCTGTTGATTACCGCCTTGCTCCTGAGAGTAAATTTCCCGCTGCGGTGAACGATGCCTATGACGCCTTGGAGTGGATTTCAGCCCACGCTTTTCAATTAAATATTGATTCAAACAAAATTGCCGTTGGAGGAGATAGTGCCGGTGGCAACCTTGCTGCGGTTGCAAGCATTTTAGCAAAACAAAGACAAGGTCCATCCATTGTTCATCAGCTGCTTATTTATCCATCTGTAGGATTTAAAAATCAGCACCCTGCATCTATGAAAGAAAATGCCGAAGGATATCTTCTTTCAAAAGATCTTATGGATTGGTTTCGCCTTCAGTACTTAAATAATAAAGAAGAAGAACAGCATCCCTATAACGCTCCGGTATTACTAGAAGATTTATCGAGCCTGCCGAGCGCTACCATTCTTACAGCACAGTACGACCCTCTAAGAGATAGCGGAAAAGACTACGCGGACGCATTAAAAAATCATGGTGTTCCCGTCACCTACGAAAATTATGAAACAATGATTCACGGGTTTTTAGGGTTTCATGAATTTGTTCCACTCGCTCAGCAGGCGATCAATAAAAGCGCAGCTCAACTGCGTCAAGTATTTGATTCTATTTAAGGATATATAGTGTCATAAATCATATAAACTCGAAAAGAACAGCACATTGATGTGCTGTTCTTTTCTGTATTTGGAGGGAGAAAAGGTTAAAAAGAGTTTCAAAAAAATAGCCTATTATCTCTTTTAAAGTTATTTCAATGTTATAAATAAAGACAATGTTATAGAAGTTATTGAAAATGATGCTTCACAATAAAAGAAAAGATTTCATATCTTAATGAAGGTTTTTTACAAGTTGAAACAAAGTAGGTGATTAAATGTTCTATTCTAATTTTTATACTCCTTTTAACTATGCTTTCTACCCTTATTTCATGCCTTCTTTTGGACGTCCTACTGGATATGTACTGAATTCTAGTGGTGAAGTTGACAGTTGGTGGGGAAATTATCCGTTAGGGTATCCTGCGAAAGCTCCAAAATTTTTGGGTGGGGGGCAGACGCCTATTTCAGGACCTGCAATACCATTCAGTTTCAGGGGTTATTATTGAACTGATTACAAGGGTTACTGCCGTAAAAGGTAAGAAAGATACCTACAAAATTAAAGCAGTATTTAAAGCGACTGAAAGAGATGATATTTAATTCAGTCGAGAAAGTCAATCATAGGGTCGACTTTTTATTTTAGGTAATTAACAAGTTTGATTTGGTTAATGAAGAGAAAATAATAAGTAACTAAAAGGAGGTGGAGTTATGGATTATGAACAAAAAGATTATTATATCAGTGCAAAAGAAAATGAGTATTATAAAGTAATAAATGTAGTAGGTCATATGTTAGAGAAAGCACAAAGTAATAATAAATATCCAGTATGGGGCGAAAAACTAAGAACTGAGCTAAAAGAAAGTGCTGGTAATAACCTTACTCCATGGCATTTTAATATGATAATATCCACACTTTTAGATTATGTACCTGAAGAAGTAAAAAAATAAATCTAATGCTAAGTCACTCTGAAGAGTGGCTTTTTATTATATCTATAGTATGCAAATTAAAATATGTGCTAAATAATAAATGGTAAAAAAGGTGGCTAAACAACATGCCTAAGAAGCCATCTAAGATATATAACACAGAGGAATGTCGTCAATTAGCTTATGATACATATTGTGACAAGTGCAAAAAAGATAATCATTAAGAGTACAAGGAACAGAGAGTAGATAAGGAAGGGAAAGCCTTTTAATCTAGTAACCCATGAATTAAATTATGCAATAGGAAGAAGAGATTAAATCCTTTAGATGAAGTCTGTCTTGAAGAAGGCAGGTGTACTCCTATTGAAATAGCCTATCACCTTATAGAAGTTAAAGAGGATTGGAGTAAAACTCATAGAGTGATCGTAAAGCACATCACCATAAGGTTCACTTTGGTGTAGATGGTAAGAAGTACACGAAGATTAAGAAGATAAGAGAACCTATTAGAGAATGCTTATTTACAGAAAAGCAAGTAAAAGAATTATTAAAAGCTATAGAAAGTATAATGATGGATTACATTAATTATAGGAAAGAAAATGCAGAGAATGAGAATGATTCAAAAAGAAAATTATCGAAAAACTGATAAGGGAAATAATTGAATATATAAAAAAATAACCTTTTTCGTGATATTATTTACTCGTTAAGGGGCTGTGTGTTGTGAATGAACAATTAAAACCTGAGGAAATTAGCATAGAAGTTAAACTTGAGCTTCTAAAGATATGTAATGACGTAATGAACAATATAGGGACCCCTAAAGAATTAATTAAGGACTTAGAAAAATTAGTTAGTCAAATCAATTTATCAGTTTAATGTAACACTCCATACAGAGAAAAGTTAAGGGGAGAATGCTGTGAAAAAGTTGTTAGTTGGTAGCATTTTGTTGTCTTTGAGTTTCACTATGGGAGCATGTGACCAAGGGGAAGAGAAGAACGGTGAGAATTCTAAGGAAGAAACTGCTGTAAAGCCAGAAAAAAAGACTAATGAAAGAGAATTAAATAAGAAATCTGAATCTCAACAAATTCAAGATGAACAGAAAGATTTACGTGCCTACGCTACAAAAGTTGAAGTAGAAAGAAAGGCTAAGGAATTAGCAGAACAAAAAGTAAAAGAAGAAGCGGAAGCTAAACGACAAGTAGAAATAGCCGAACAACAAAGACAACAAAAGATTGCCGAAGAACAACGTATAGCAGCTGAACAAGCAGAGCAAAAGAAGGAAGCGGAATCTCCAGTTAGTCAAGAAACAATCGATAATTATGGAGCAAATCAAGCTGAAACATGGGCTGAAGAGGCTGAGATTGAGGAGGAACTGAATAAGGAAGAAGAAAGATTAGCTAAAGAACAGGCAGAACAAGAAGCATATGAAGCTCAAATCATTGCTGAACAAGATGCTAATTTCTCCGATGAAGCAAAGGAACAGATTCAAAAAGAAATTGATGAAGAAGGATATAGTCAAACATCATACTATTGCGATCAAGTTATGACTGCTGTACAAAGAGGGGATATGACTAAAGAAGAAGCTGGAGGTTGTTTGAAATAATTTAATTATAATTTCAAGAATTTCCTTTGGAATTATTTTCTTATTTCTATTGATAAAAAAACTACCTAAATGGTACAATAGACTTATAAAAACATAATGGAATGTTGTTTTCACAGAGTTCATTGACATTAAGTAAGGTGATTTTTTGAATGATAAAAAACAAGTAGGTCAGCTGATTCAAGATCTGCGAAAGATTGCGGAAATGACAACTGTCGAGTTATCAGAAGGAATTTGTACAGAAGAAGAGCTACATCGATTTGAACAAGGTGAAATTCATGCAAGCAGTGAAGTTCTCTATCATTTATCGAAACGCTTAGGGGTTCCGATGAATTATTTCTTTGAAGCAGGAGAGCTAACGCCCAACGATTATTCAAAAGAAATTAAATCGACCATTAGGCATTATATACGAAAACGCGATTATGAAACTGTGTTACATATGGTGGATAAAGAAAAAGATAATCCTATGTTTCAAGATCCTTTTCACGCACAATTTTTCCTATGGCACGAAGCCATATGTGATTATTATATTGGAAATAAATTTGAACAAGCGCTTCGTAAATTGGAAAAAGCGATTGCGTTCACGCGTACGAGCGAACAGTTTTATTCAGAGAAAGAGATTGCTATTTTAAATAGTATTGCCATTATTTACGAAGAAGAAGGTCATTTAAAAAAAGCGTTCAGTACGTTTATGGAAGGATTGCAGCATATTGCTTTGCTTCCTAAGTTAAAAGATCCTCTTGTCAAAATTCGAATTTTATATGGATTATCACATGCGCTTTTGCAAATGGAACGTTATGAAAAGTCGGTTAAATATGCACAAGCAGGACTAGAGCTGTGTATTCAGCATGAGACGCTTTATTTATTAGGAGAACTGCACTATCAAATTGGAGAAGCACTCTGTCAGCTTGGTGAGCTTAAAGAAGGAATAGCTTACCTAGAAAAAGCTATTACTGTTTTTGAAATTGAGCAAAATGAAGCGTTTGTGACCATTATTAAAGAAGAGATGTCTAAATATCAAGAAACAAAAAAGAAGAGCTGACAGCTCTTCTTTTTTTATCTCCAATACACTGGGTGTGGGTAAAACGGACGAGGACGAGGGTAAAAGTAAGGGGGGTGGTAATAAATGGGACGTGGGTAAGGGTAAGGATAAAATGGACGTGGGCGAGGATATGGATAATAACCATAAGGGAATCTTTCTTCAGTTTCCTGGGGATTGGAATAATAATCATAGCCATATTGATACTCTTCTAAAGGTTGTTCCGGGTAATATGGGTAATTCACTCTTTTCACCGCCTAAGTTTTTATGCTTTTTACTGTATTCAATATAGAAAGAATTGGAGTATGTACCCATCAAACTTTTAATTTGAAAAAGGCGGGAGACAAGGAGTATTTTGAAAGCAAAAACAAATTAACTTTCCTTCTCGTTTTCTTGTAAGTTATCAGCACCGGGAAGGTTGGGAGGTTCAAAGCTTTTAATAAAAGAAGCGTAAGCAATCGTGTCTTTAATAGGATTTACATAAGATAATGGTTGACCTCGGTAGCTGAAATTAAATGTAATCCAAGCAAAATCTTTATTATTGTTGGAAATTAGTTTTGCATTATGTATAAAAGCAGATGCGGCAATCATCGCATCCGGGCCTTTAATTTTTTTATTTGATTCTATTTTGGCTTTTCTGCGAATTTGAGCTGCTAGCTGTGCAATTTCACTTGTAACGTCTACAATCTTATCGGTCATATCGTAAATATAATGATTTTTTACTGCTTTGACTTGAGGATTTGTTTCTACTTCCCAATGCGACAGAAGTTCCATTTGTACAACGGTAGGCATTAAAAATTCCGTATTATTTGAAATAAGTTCATTAATATATTCCACAACTTCTGGATAATTAAGCGCATGTGAAGCCCAAATGTTTGTATCAATGATTACTTTTTCACCCAACACAAATCGTTCACTCCTCTCTACTAGCCATGCGCACGAGCTCTTCTAACCCAAAAGGTGAGTAAAGAGCCGCGGATTCTGAAAGCTGATTGCTTAATAGAAGCTTTTCGTATTTAGTTAATCTAGTTTTGGCAGATTTTATGAGCCTTTCTTGTGTGCCGTTTACCACTTGATCTTTTTTATCATACGTGCGTAGAACTTTATTTTGAGGTTTATATTTAAGATTTTTTTTATTCACAGGGGGTGAGGAAGGTGGTTGCGGTGAGGGTTTTGTGTAAATTTTTCCATTTATTTTTATTTTGAAGTGCTTCTGAACTTCCTTGCTGTACGTTCCTTTTTTGTCATCTACCAAGCGCTGTGCTTTCATGATATCCCTGCCTTTTATATAAATTTATATAGTATATGTGATGAAGTTTTTTCTTACTATTCCTTTTATATAAAAAGATTAAAAAAGTTAGCTGCCGGGAGTTATTGAATTAATTGATGTTTGCCTGTTGGGTGATGATCTCAGCCAATACCGGACAAAGGTTTAAAAACATGATATCGTGTAAGAGAAATAAATTAGTATAGGTTAGAGAAGGGACTAGGCAACAATACGGTGTTTTATTACCGATTTGGTCCGTCCTCATTTATGAGATTTTGCTAAAATGTAAAAACCTACATATTTCCTTCCGAGATCATCCATACTTTATTGACAAAGGAAAATTAATCATGGTATATTATCTTTAATTAAAGATATTTAAATTAAAGATAAATAACGAATGATAAACTAGACGATTTATCCGGAGGAATGTAGAATGAACCACTTAAAAGGAATACACCACGTAACGGCTATTACGAGCAGCGCAGAAAAGAATTATGAATTTTTCACCTATGTGTTAGGCATGCGCTTAGTAAAAAAAACGGTCAATCAAGATGATATTCAAACGTATCATTTGTTTTTCGCAGATGATAAAGGCAGTGCCGGAACGGACATGACTTTTTTTGATTTTCCAGGAATTCCAAAAGGTTCTCACGGAACAAATGAAATTTCAAAAACATCTTTCCGCGTTCCAAATGATGAGGCTTTAGACTATTGGGTAAAGCGCTTTGATCGCTTAGAAGTGAAGCATACGGGGATTCAAGAGCTATTTGGGAAAAAGACGCTTTCGTTTGTTGATTTTGATGATCAGCAGTATCAGTTAATTTCCGATGAAGGAAATCAAGGAGTTGAATCAGGCACTCCTTGGCAAAAAGGTCCTGTACCTCTTCAATACGCTATTACGGGACTCGGTCCTATCTTTATTCGTATCGCCGAGTTTAATTACTTTAAAGAAATGATGGAAAAAGTCCTTTTATTTAAAGAGATTGCTCAAGAAGGAAATCTCCATCTATTTGAAGTAGGAGAAGGGGGAAACGGTGCGCAAGTAGTAGTCGAACACAACGAAAAACTTCCGCAGGCTCAGCAAGGTTTTGGAACGGTTCATCACGTTGCTTTTCGCGTAGAAAATCGACAGGCTCTTGAAGAATGGATTAACCGAATGCCAAGCTTCGGTTTCCATACGTCTGGTTATGTGAATCGTCACTTTTTTGAATCGTTGTATGCAAGAGTGGCTCCGCAAATTTTATTTGAATTTGCGACAGATGGACCAGGATTTATGGGAGATGAACCTTACGAAACGCTCGGAGAAAAATTATCACTTCCTCCATTTTTAGAGCCAAAACGTGCAGAAATTGAGAAGCTCGTGCGTCCGATTGATACAGTAAGAAGTACAAAAGAGTTTGTGAAAGAATAGTACACAAAAAACACTCAAATAGCTATTTGAGTGTTTTTTGATGTTTTCTACTTTTACATATATCTGTCGCGAATGTTTACTTGAACAATGCCAATGTTCTACAAGGAAGGAGTAGGAGTGGGTTGTGCATAGCCTTCCTTATATTTTTCATCGATGTCTTTGCGAATATCTTTTATTGATTTGCCTCGGTTATAGTCGAGCATAGCTTTAGCTGCAATTTCTATACACAATCCGCATTTTGTTCCATGATCATCCCAGACAACTGCTCCATTTCTTTTGTTTTTAAAAATAAAGCAGTCATAGCTATTTTTGTGATTCGCTTCCATGCCACATCCACAGTAGCAAGGGATTTTTTCAAGTAGTTCACGATTTTTAGCAACGGATAGATAAACTAGCTTCATGTCTTTAGGCTGGTTCTTCAAAAACTGTGGTAAAACATCTGCTCCTGGAGTCTCTTCGCGAATATCAGCAACTGCAGCTTTATGATGTTCATGACCTGAATGTGCAGAAGAGTTTGTAGCAGAAGAAGTTGTTGTATTGTTTGAGCAAGCTGATAATCCAATACTTGTAGCGAGAAGCCCCAACAAAATAATTGATTTTTTCAATACAATTAACATCCTTTCATGTCAAAATAAATGATAGTTTCATCATACACGGCAGTTTATCTATGTAGATAATCAAATACCTGCTTGTTTATATCTAATTCTCTATAAGTATGCAGAGCGGTTATCGTGTATGATAGAGATGGACGAGGAAAAAACATGAAGCATGAATTTCTCATAAGGTGCGTTTTGTAAGTGATTGTACAGAAGGAGAAAGTGAACGGAGGTTAAACAGTAGTGAGTGAACAAAATCAACGTCTTTTTGAATATATTTTAGAGAATTCAGCCTCTATCAGTGAAGAATGGCTGCGCCAAAGAAGTAATATTAAAGGATCGATTTACTCAAAGGACGCAGACGCATCAGTTGAGAAAAAGCTGCGCGAGCAGCATCGTTATACAATCGAAACAATTGCGAGCGGCTTTCTTGACGATCAAGAGATTTTTAAACAACGTATGATGAAATGGACGACGGAAGTAGTAAACAGCAGAATTAAATTTGATACGCCGATTTACGAAGTAGTAGAAGCGCTAAGCAAAACAAGAAAAATTATTTGGACATATGTCAAAACATATAGCCTGATACATTCATCTATTACAAAAGAAGATATACTGTCTTGGAGTGAAGTTTATCATACAACATTTGATAAACTCATTAATGAATTTTCCGAACAGTATTATAAAATCACAAGGCAAAAAATAAGTCTTCAGCAAGAGCTAATCGACGAAACGAGTTTTCCTGTTATTCCAATTGTAGACCACATCGCGGTCTTGCCTTTGGTAGGGCTTATTGATGAAATCAAAGGTGATTCTATTATCGAGGTTGTTCCAAAAAGGTGTGCAGAAAAACATATAAGGCATTTAGTCATTGACTTATCGGGTGTAAATTATGTAGATACGTATGTCGCTCACAAATTTTTTGATTTGATTAACATTTTGCAGCTGCTAGGCATCCATGCGATTATGTCAGGAGTGAGTCCTGACATGGCTCAGACGGCTGTTAATGTAGGAATCAGTTTTAATAAAATTGAAACGTTCGGACATTTAAAGCAAGCGCTCTCTTCGCTTGGTGTAAAGAAAAAAGAAGAAGAATAAAGTATAGAAATGCTAGATCGAAACGGAACTGTTTGAGACCTTTACTTTCAGTTCCGTTTTTTTGTTTGTCTATATTCTGTATATAAAAATATGAAATAATATTCTGCTGCATTCAAAATTTTGTAAGCATGTCTTACAAACTCCTTTTCATATGGGGACAAATGGAAGATACTAAGGAGCAAACAAACGGCGGTTTTCTATGACAAACGTCTCGTTTAGCTCAAGAATGGAGGTGTAAAGAGAAGAATAAGAGAAGTACATAATGAGATAGTTAAAGCCTTAGATAAGTACTGATAAGCCGTGTGATTAAGGAGGAGTTCTATGAAAATAATTTATCTTCTTTGCCTGCTTCCGTTTGTAGGAATATTAGGTTTATTGCCTTTCGTTAACAAAGTGACTCCGTTTATTTTAGGGATGCCTTTTTTTCTTTTTTGGATTGTTATGTGGGTAATCCTTACATCTTTTATTATGGGTATTGTGTACAAGCTCGATCCTGCTGTTAAAGGAGGAGATAAACAATGAATACCGCACTGATTATTATTTTCGGTTTTTTACTTTTAGCTATTTATCTTGGAATTCGAGCTACGCGGGGCAAAAAAATGGATTTAGAGCAGTGGAGCGTAGGGGGCAGAGGTTTTGGAACCGTTTTTGTCTTCTTTTTGATGGCGGGTGAAATCTATACTACTTTTACGTTTCTAGGTGGAAGCGCTTAGGCATATGGGAAAGGAGGGCCGGCGTTTTATATTTTAGCCTATATTTCTTTAGCGTACGTGTTAGGGTATTGGATTGGTCCGCAAATATGGCGATATGCGAAGCAGCATAAGCTCATGTCTCAGCCGGATTTTTTTGTTTCAAAATACAAAAGTCCGTTTCTTGGTATCGTTGTTTCATGTGCAGGGGTGCTGGCAATTGTTCCTTATATTATTTTACAATTCAAAGGCCTAGGCATTATTGTATCTGAAGCTTCTTATGGCTCTATCTCTTCAACTGCAGCCATTTGGATTGGAGCCATATCATTAACGGTTTACTTAATGATATCAGGCATACATGGTTCCGCTTGGACGGCTATTGTGAAAGATATTATGATTTTTATTGTTGTCTTATTTTTAGGAATATATATGCCGTTTCATTACTACGGAGGCTTACAGCCAATGTTTGAGGCTGTGCATCAAGCAAATCCAACGTTTCTTACTCTTCCCAAGACAGGTCTAAGTATTTCGTGGTTTATTTCTACAGTCATGCTGACCGTATTAGGATTTTACATGTGGCCGCATACGTTTAATGCAACGTATTCAGCTGAAAACGAGAATGTATTTAGAAAGAATTCTATTATAAGTCCTATTTATACGTTAATGCTGCTTTTTGTCTTTTTTGTAGGGTTTACTGCTCTTATGCAGGTACCTGGACTACAAGGCGCAGAAGCGGACTTGTCACTGCTTCGTCTTTCCATTCAAACATTTGACCCGTGGATTGTCGGCTTTATTGGCGCAGCTGGTTTATTAACAGCGCTTGTGCCTGGATCGATGCTCTTGATGGCAGCTTCTACGTCACTATCTAAGAACGTTTACGGCGTGCTTGTTCCCTCAGCGACGGGCAAACAAATTTCGATACTGGCTAAATGCTTCGTACCAGTCATTGCGCTTGTTTCAGTCTATTTTACACTTCATGGAGGGAATACAATTGTAACGCTTTTACTAATGGGCTACAGCATTGTGACGCAGCTGTTTCCTGCTTTTATTTTTAGTTTAATGAAAAACAATATCGTGACTAAATACGGGGCGTGTGCAGGTATTGTTGCCGGCATTGCGTCTGTGATGTATATAACGATTACTGAAACAACGCTTGGCACGTTGTTTCCTGCGTTGCCACAAATCATTAAAGATACAAATGTCGGCGTCATTTCGTTATTTATTAATTTAGTTGTATTAATGGTGGTTAGTTTAGCAACAAAAAAAATCGCCTCACAGCCGCATTTTGAAAGCGGGGCAGTAGATGGCAAACAGATTTTATGAAAATCTTTTTCCAATTGCGTTTTAAGAACATCATGAAGGGTATAAAAGTAGTGCATCACCAAAATGTTCAATATGGCTGCAAGACGTAAGCAGCCTTCTCGATAAAATGTAACGATTGCGTTGTTTTTAAACATAGGTAACGAGTGTGAAAAGCAACAAGACGTATGCCACAAGCGGTGTACGTCTTTTCTATGAAAGATATTCACCTAAAAAAGGAGATGATAACATGACATCTGAAAAAGCATTTGAGCAAAAGAAAGATCTTTTAATGAATCAAATTATTGAATCGGGTTACTTTAAAGCAGAAGACGGGAGACATTTGTACGAATTGAATTTAAGTGAACTAGAACAAACGCATCACGACCTTCAAAGCCAAAAGGTAAGAGAAGTATAATTTGAATCTTCTAGATTATTAGCAATTCAGCTGATTTCGTATATGTCTGTAAACACCAGCTGTTCAGTTTGTTCCTCCGCGATTTTTTGGTTTGAAAGCAGGCACTTTTCTTTTTCTTCCAGTGCGTTTACAACCTCGCTGT
Source organism: Priestia sp. USM5 (assembly GCF_058323215.1). Lineage (NCBI taxonomy): Bacteria > Bacillati > Bacillota > Bacilli > Caryophanales > Bacillaceae > Priestia > Priestia sp. USM5. Next base: position 2,383,750 of record NZ_JBSGKN010000001.1, on the reverse strand, counting down.
TTACAACCATATTCCTCAAACATATAACTCAACACTTAAGAAATAGGCAAATAAAAACAAAAAAAGCGCAGAAGCTGCGCTTTTTTTATTAAGTTAAAAACGAGTGGAAGCCGCTGTTTTTTTAGGTTTGCTCATTGCTTTTTTTAATACTTCAGAAAAATAGGGCTCTCCGCTAGGATTTTGCTGTCTTAGCAAGTCAATGGTTCCTTTCACGTCATCCATAGCTCTGTGAGCGTTCTCTCTCTCAATCTTATGATGGTCAAGAAGTGTTGTTAGTTTTTTATTAGGAAAGCCGTACTCTTTCCATTTGACAGCACGCATAGAGCAGTGCCATTTTTGGTTAAATAAAGATGGATACCGTTTTAAAAGAAAACTGCGATCGAAAGAAGCATTATGAGCGATGATAGCCGAAACGCTAGTTAACAATGATTCCACTTTTTTATCGTCTAATGTTTTATTTTTGACCATCTCATTTGTAATTCCCGTTAAGTTTGTAATGTACGGGAAAATGGGAGTTGAAGGCATATTAAATTCTTCATATTCTTCTACAATGTCGATTATTTCTCCGGTAGAAGAATCATAAGAAACAACAGCAATTGCCAGTTCGATAATATCGCATGTTTGAGCACTTAATCCCGTTGTTTCAACATCTAAAACGGCTGCTAATTTCACTTGTTCAGTTGACAACTCGTCGCCCTCCCTTTCTATTTATCATTCTATTAGCTTATCATTTTTTAACAGAAAACGTTAGTAAAAAAGATGAGCAAGCATGTACACGGGTTTATTTTATACGCCCACGTGGAAAAGGAATTTACTTTTTTAAAGGAGATGACGATAGCAAAGGAGAATAGTAATATTTACTCATCTAAATTAAGTCTTCATTGAAAATAATGAAATGAAGGAAGAAGGGGATCGTTATCATGCAATTGCTGTATATGGTACTTTTTCTTGTCTTAATTTTTTGGGGAATTACATCTTTTATTCATTACAGGAATCAAACTATTAAAGTTCGTTTGAACAAACATTATACGAATGCAGTAGAATGGATTGAAGCTGTTAAACAAGAGCTGGAAAAGCAAGGGAAATCCGTGAGTTATGAAGGGGATTTCTTGTTTAAAATTGATGAAAAACATTATGAAATCGCAGCGCGCAATATGTCTATTTGGAGCACGTCGCTCTATCATATCTTGCTGCATCGTCAAAAAGAACATTCTTAAATTTACTTGCATACAAAGGTTATCACTTCTCGTCTATCGAGAAGTGATTTTTTTATCTTTCTGTATCCATAATGGGGAATTTTTTGTTTTTATATAATAGTAATACGGAAAAGGTGGTTCTAATTCCCTAAAAAAATACGCTTCATACAGTTTTAGTTGTGGTTATCGATTTGGCATGGAATTTGCATACGCAAGAAGGGTTTATCAGACATTTTAATTGTCAGGCAAAGAAAACTAGTTACATACTATAAAACTATTTTACATTATCTACTAGAATCAAAAAATTTTAATAATATAGTAAAATGTAGTTGACCTTCCTAGTTTTAGAATATAAAATAAATCTTGCTAATAGTTTGAAAATTCTAAAATGGAGGGGTTTACTTGAAAAGCTGGAAAAAGATTTTGGGGACATCTTTTCTTGCCACAACTGTTACATTAAGCGGAGTGGGACCAGTACTTATGAATGGAAGTACTGCTTCAGCTAAAACCGCACAATCGGAGGAACTTCCGAGTTCACCAATTGATATGAATACAGTACCGGAAGAAAGATTGGCTAACGCACTGAAAAACCAAGGAGTTATTTCTCAAAGTGCAACACCGCAAGAAGTGAAGAAAGCCGTTACTTCTTACATAAACAAAAAAGATGCACATAAAGAGAGCATGAAAGGACATAAAGCTAGCAAAATTGATTTGAAAGCGAAAGAAATGCAAACAAAACAAAAAGAAAAGTTTCAACGAGGCGAATTTGCTAACATTAAGTCTCAAGGAAACAATTCGGGGAACGGGGTAAACGTTAAACCTGCAGCTCAGGCAAAATATAACGGACAAGTGAGAAAAGATAAAGTTCTTGTACTTTTAGTCGAATACGCAGACTTTAAGCACAATAATGTCGTTCAAGAACCTGGTTACATGTATGCAAAAGACTTTAACCGAAATCACTATCAGCAATTAATGTTTGGAAAGAAAGACTTTACGCTATTCAACGGAAAGAAAATTAAAACGTTTAAACAATATTATGAAGAACAGTCTGGAGGTAGTTACACAGTAGATGGAACGGTTTCTGACTGGTTAACCGTACCTGGAAACGCAAAAGAATACGGAGCAGACAATCCAGCGGGAGGAAACGATAATGCGCCTGGATCTAAAGGGCCTCGTAACCTTGTAAAAGAAGCGCTTGCTGCAGCAGCAAAAAGCGGCATTAACCTTTCAGATTATGATCAGTTCGATCAATATGATATCGATGGAGATGGCAACCGCAATGAGCCTGACGGCATAGTGGATCACTTAATGGTCATTCATGCTGGAACTGGGCAAGAAGCAGGTGGAGGTAAACTAGGCAACGATGCTATCTGGTCTCACCGCTCTACTTTGGGACAAGTATATAAAGTTCCTGGAACAAACATGGCTGCTTATGATTATACAATCGAACCAGAAGACGGAGCAGTTGGAGTTTTTGCTCATGAATTTGGCCATGATTTAGGTTTGCCGGATGAGTATGATACACAGTATACGGGTCAAGGTGAGCCGGTAGGCGTTTGGTCAATTATGAGCGGAGGGAGCTGGGCTGGTGAAGTAGCTGGAACAGAACCGACAAGTTTCTCCCCGCAAAATAAAGAGTTTTTCCAAGCAAATATGGGTGGAAACTGGGCAAATATTCAACAAATTGACAGCAAAAACATTACAAAATCGGGCTCTGTGAGCGTGGTTGATCAAAGTGTCACAAAATCTAAACGACCAGGTATTGTAAAGATTAATTTACCTAAAAAAGCTGTTCAAGGGATTAAGCCTGAGTTTGGAAGCAACTATTATTACAGTAAACGCGGAGACGATCTGCATACGACGATGACAACGCCAGAGTTTGATTTAACAACGGCCAACACAGCTAAATTCAATTACAAAGCGTTCTATGAATTAGAGGCAGAATACGATTACTTATATGTAAATGCGATTCTTCCTGACGGTTCAAAAGTTCTGTTAGATACAATTGGTGATAAAGCGAATAATGCAGATGGTTCTGCTGAAACATCTAACGGAAAATGGGAAGATAAAAGTTATGACTTAACGCAGTTTAAAGGTAAAAAAATCAAGCTTCAATTTGAATACGTCACGGACGGCGGACTTGCTCTTCAAGGATTCGCTCTTGATAATGCTAGTTTAGTAGTAGATGGAAAAACGGTATTCACGGACGATGCTGAAGGAGCTCCAAAAGTAACGTTAGATGGATTTGAAAAGACAAACGGCATCAGCTATAAAGATAACTATTATTACCTTGAGTGGAGAAACTATGCAGGCAGTGATAAAGCACTTCAATTCGCGCGCGGTGCAAAATATAATACAGGCATGCTGCTTTGGTACGCAGATGAAAGCTATCTTGATAACTGGGTAGGACAACATCCGGGTGAAGGATTCCTTGGTGTAGTTGATTCACATGCTCATAAAGTTCTTTACTTTAATGTGAATGGTATTAGCACTACAGCAAATTCAAGCCGATATCAAATTGCAGACGCGGCGTTCTCATTTGATAAATCACCTGCTTGGTCATATTCTCATAAAACGTGGGGAACGATTTCATCTAAAGAATCAAATGGTGTTACAAGCTTTAACGATAAAAAATCGTATTTAGATGAAAGAATTAAAGATGCAGGCCGCTTGCTTCCTCAAAACGGATTAAAATTAGACGTAATTGGTGAAGCAAAAGACAATTCAGCTGGTGCTGTATGGATTCATAAGTAAAATTGGACTTATTAAAAAGATCTGAAGAGCGTATTCTTCGGATCTTTTTTTGTATCATAAAATCAAAATAAACTATGAGCTAAATAATCAAATAAGTTAAGCCCGTTTAAAAAATAGAAAAAAGGGAATTTTCAACAGTGAATAATTGTTATTATGTCATGAAATTCATCCATATAATCAATACTAATAGGTAAAGAAAATATTGAAAAGGAGTTCTAACTATGAGCTATCGTATCGAAAGAGATTCAATTGGAGAAATCAAAGTGGCAGAAGATAAACTATGGGGAGCGCAAACGCAAAGAAGTAAAGAAAACTTTCCAATAGGGATTGAAAAAATGCCGATTGAAGTAATACGCGCTTTTGCGGTTCTGAAGAAAAGTGCGGCTATTAGCAATCATAAACTAGGCAAACTATCAGCAGGGAAATCGGAAGCCATCGTGCAAGCTGCTAACGAAATTATTGAAGGGAAATGGAATGAACATTTTCCTTTAGTAGTATGGCAGACAGGAAGCGGAACGCAATCAAACATGAATGTAAATGAAGTGATTTCCCACCGGGGAAACCAGCTAATAAACGGCGACGAAACGCTCCATCCAAATGATGATGTTAATATGTCACAAAGCTCTAACGATACTTTCCCTACAGCTCTTCATATTGCAGCTGTACTAGAAGTCGAAGATCAATTATTACCTGCTCTAAAAACATTAAAAGAAACGTTTGCTGCGAAGCAAGAGCAGTTTAAAGATATTATTAAAATAGGAAGAACCCATTTACAAGATGCTACACCGCTAACACTAGGACAAGAAATTAGCGGATGGCATCATATGCTCGAAAAAAATGAAGAAATGATTAAACAAAGCGTAGAGTATATGAAGGAGCTAGCTATTGGCGGTACAGCTGTTGGGACGGGGATAAATGCACATCCTGACTTCGGCGATGAAGTAGCGAAAGAAATCAGCAGCACGCTTGCAAAAACATTTATCTCAGCACCTAATAAATTTCATGCATTAACAAGTCACGATCAAGTGGTTTATGCCCATGGTGCACTCAAAGCCTTAGCAGCTGACTTAATGAAAATCGCCAATGACGTAAGCTGGCTGGCAAGCGGTCCTCGGAGCGGATTAGGTGAAATCACGATTCCTGCTAACGAACCAGGAAGTTCTATTATGCCTGGAAAAGTAAATCCAACTCAAAGTGAAGCTCTAACAATGGTTTCTGCACAAGTGTTAGGGAATGACGTGACGATTGGAATTGCGGCTAGTCAAGGAAACTTTGAATTAAATGTATTTAAGCCGGTTATTATTTATAATTTTTTACAATCAGTCAGACTGCTGACAGATTCCATGCAGGCTTTTAACGATAAATGCGCAGTAGGAATTGAACCCAACAAAGAGAAAATCCAGCATAATCTAGAAAATTCTCTTATGCTTGTAACAGCGTTAAATCCGCACATAGGGTATGAAAATGCGGCTAAAATCGCCAAGCTCGCTCATCAAGAAGGAACGACATTAAAAGAAGCAGCGGTAAAAACAGGCCTTCTGACAGAAGAACAATTTGAGCAATGGGTAAATCCAGCTAATATGATTCATCCATCAAAATAAAACAAGAAGCCAAGCATTCTGAGCTGCTTGGCTTCTTGTTTTATAATAAAATGAACATTGTTCTAAATAAACATATAAAAAGAGAAAGCGAATTAAAAGAAATTTTACACTACCTTGTACTAGATTCAAGTACATACGATTAGGGTATTTACATCTTTATAAAGGAGGGATTCAAGTGACGTACGAAGTGAAGTTTTATTTTGGAAATGAAAAATCAATCAGTACATTGGTTGAATCAGAAAATGTAAAAGAGCTTGAGGAATCTATTATTCATACGCAAGGATGGTATCGTTATTATGACAAAAAACACGAAGCTTATTTAGCTATTCAAATGAGCAACGTTTTACACATCGTTATAAAACAATATCAAGATCCGGAAAAACAGGGGTTTTAAAATATTCGTCGTATACATAAGGAAGCTAGCAAAAGAGGTGAAAACTATGCAAAGTCGACATTCAAATAATCCTATTATTCTCGATGTTTCTCATCATCAAGGAATCATTAATTGGAAAGAAATAAAAAACACCTCAGTGAAAGGGGTGTATATAAAGTTAACAGAAGGCGGAACTTTTGTAGATCCTAGATCTTATGAAAATTATATAGGTGCTAAAAATGCGGGCTTGAGAGTAGGATTTTATCATTATGCTCACTGTACAAATAGCCCGGAGAAAGAAGCTGCTTTTTTTATTGCTCAGCTTGGACAAATGAAACTAGACCTTCCGCCGTGTTTGGATCTAGAAGAAGACAAGAAAAAATCCAAAGAATTTGTTTCTCGCTTTGCCGTAAGCTGGCTCGAGCATGTTCACAAAACAACAGGGATTAAGCCTATCGTATATACTAATTATCATTTTGCTAAAACTTTTTTTACAACTGAAATAAGTAAGTATCCTTTGTGGGTAGCAAGATATAGTGCAAACAACAGACAAGGCGGTATGCAGCACCCTGGTGAGCTAAGTCAATGGCAGCGGTGGGCAATGTTTCAGTATACGGATTCTGGCAGAGTAAAAGGAATTTCTACAAATGTGGATATAAATGAAATGGACTGCTCATTTTTTAAAAAAGTCACAACAAATCTCTCTATGACGAATAATACAAAAGGACCATTTGTCTATTCCAAAGGTGATAGAGGGTTAGGAGTCAAACAAATTCAGCAAAACTTACTTACGCTAGGTTTTTCTCTTCCGAAGTTTGGAGCAGACGGTTTCTATGGAGATGAATTAATCGCTGCAGTGAAAAAATTCCAGAATCAGTATGGCCTTTTTTCAGATGGAATAGCAGGAGCGGACACGCTGCAGCGTCTTATTAAAGAAGTGAATAATCTGAATAATCTGGTTTGAGAGAGTACCTGAGAGGGAAAAGTTATTGTAAGATTCAAAAAGGTACAAGGAAGGAGTTATTATGAGAAAACGAAAACAAAAAGCATTGATATCAGGTATTACGCTATCAACGGTAGGAGTCGGCATTACGTCTTATCTATTAAGCGATGCTGCGAAACGCCGAAAAGTAAAAGGACTTGTTCGAAGTGCCAAAGTAAAACTTTCAAATTTATCTAAAAAACAGCAGGTAAATGCTAGCCTAAATAAAGATGCGCATTCAGATCCTACGTACGTTTCTGAAAGCAATATGATTTCAGAAGGACCTATGTATCAAGATCAGCATAGATAATAAAAAAACTAGTCTTGCCTCGGGCGAGACTAGTTTTTTTTATCAATTTTATAAATAGCAGCGCTTATTCATGTTACACTCTCTATATAAGGGAATTATTTCACGCATATTTACAAGTAAAGGAGGAATAGAAGGAGTGATTAGTAGCGGATTATTTGTTAACTTATGTATTTTTTCGTTTTTTGTCAGTATTATGATTGCGATACGAATATTTTTGCTGCAGCGTCTAGCCCATAAATACAAATGGATGAGTGGTATTTATGCAAGTATTGTTTCTGCTATTCTTATAATATATAGCGTTACGTATCAACAGATTACATATGATTTACGTTTTCTTCCTCTTATTTTGACCGTTCTATACTTTGGTTATAGAGCCGGTGCAGTTGCAGGTATCACTATGGCTGTGTGCAGTATCTATTTAGAAAGTCATTGGTTACTGACTATCTTAATTTTAATCTTTACCTTTTTATTTTCCCTTCCTCTTATTCGATATAGAAAGCAGTTTTCTTTATTAAAACAATCTCTTCTTTGTTTTTTTATTCATTTTATCGTTCATGTCTTACTGACGAATTACTTCTGGAATACACCTATTCAGTCGCCGTTTTATAGCGAAATAGAATATTTAGTGTTCGGAATTCTCGGACTGGGAGTAGCTGTAGCGACGATAGAATTTTATCGTAAATTTTACGCTGTAGCAGAAGAAGCTGCTTATGCTGGATCAGATTCATGTAAGGATGAAGAAGATTCTTTTTTTGTCAGAATAATGAAAAAAGAACTGGAATATACGAAAGAACAGCTGGAGTCTTTTATTAATCATCACATGGATGCGGTGATCATAACTGATTTAGAAGGGCGGATCTTGCGAGTTAATGAAGCCTACGAAAAAGTATATGGCTGGAAAGCCCACGAAGTAGTTGGGAAAACATATTACGAAATAGCAGGGGCTTTTAGTGAGGACGTACATGAGAATATAAAAAAGACGGTTGCTGAAAAAGAGGCAATCAATCGAGTAGAAGTTGTAAGAGCTCGTAAAGACGGAAGTTTAGTAGATCTTCGCATCACTATTTCGCCAATTTTTAATGGGAAAGATGAGTTAATAGGTTTGTCTGGAGTATGTGTGGATATATCTGAGGCTAAAAAAGCGAGAAAAGAGCTTGACTTGCTGCATCGTAAGCTTAAGGAAAGTGAGTTGAAATATCGAACGTTATTTGAATATGCAAACGACGCAATTTATTTACTTGAAATAGGTTCTAATCATTTTCCTTCTCGTTTTATCGAAGTAAATGAAGCTGGATGTAAGCGCTTTGGATATACGAGAGAAGAGCTTTTATCCATGCCATGCCAAGATATTATACCTAGAGATTCTGACATTGTTCGAAAAACGGTTGAAGAAATTCGCCAAGGAAATCTTTCTTTCACGCTGCAATCACAGTTTACATTTAAGTCTGGAGAAGTAAAAAAACTAGAATATAGTGGGAAATTGTTCAATATAGAAAACAAAAAAGTGCTTCTTATTGTTTCAAGAGACAGGACAGAATACCTAGAAACAGAAGAGCTGTTGCAGAAATCTGAGAAATTAGCAGCGGTCGGTCAGCTTGCTACAGCTATTGCTCATGAAATTAGAAATCCTTTAACGGCCATCAAAGGGTTTATGCAGCTATTAACTGAAAAAGCGAGTAAAGAAGAGTTAACCTATATGAACATTATATCCTCTGAAATTGAGCGTATTGAAATGATTACAGATGAATTCATGTCTGTGGCAAAACCACAGGCTGTAACATTTCAGTCGATTGATTTGCAGCTGTTAATTCAACAAGTGATTTTATTGCTGCAGCCTCAAGCAACCATGAAAAACATTTTTATTGAACTTCACTCATATGGAGAATTGCCTCTTGTATATTGTGAAAGCAATCAAATGAAACAGGTGTTTATAAATATTCTTAAAAATGCGATTGAAGCAATGCCTTCCGGAGGCGAAATTAAAGTTGAGCTGAGACAAAAAGACGACAATCACCTTCATATTCAAATTATTGATGAAGGTGTAGGAATTTCAAAAGATCGCATTAAACATTTAGGTGAACCATTTTACAGTATTAAAGAAGACGGTATTGGGTTAGGGTTAATGATCTGCTTTAATATTATCCAGCAGCATAAAGGAACTCTTAGTATTGAAAGTGAAGTAAACAAAGGGACGAATGTGGAAATTTGTTTACCGTTAAAATAAAAGGTAATCAGTTAAAGGCAGAAGAAATTTTGCAACAAGTTGTTTAGTAAAGTTATAATATTCTATGTTGGAGTAAAATAAGCAAAGGAGTGGTTACGATTAAACAGAAAAAGTGGATTAACATATTTCGTATTCTGTATATTATTTTTGCTATTATTGCAATTGGAGCATCTTTTGGAGACTATTCTTTCGGGCTTAATAATCCCCGCATAGTCAGTTTAACGGCTCTCGTTTTGGCGGTTATTTGTATTGTTCCGTATTACATACTTCGCTTTAAAGAACAAGCTTCTAAAAGTAAATAAGTTAATAGTTGTTATCTTAAAAGAGGCTGTGACAAAAGCAGTTTAGTTGAAGGGAAATCCGAACGATTTATCGTTCGGATTTTTTTGTTATGGCGAACATGGGTTTAATCTAGCTGGTTGCTTCTAGCGGTTGATTGGAGTGATTTCATTATGTCTCAATCTCTTTTTTATCGTTATAAAAGGGCGATAAATGGGCGAGCATTTTTTCTAGCCTGTACATATGCTATAGAGTAAACAGGCTACGGAGGTGAAGTGAAATGGGATTTTGTAACTGGGGTTACGGCGGTGGTTATGGCTACGGCGGTTACGGCGGCTACGGTAATTACGGTGGCGGTTTTGCATTAATCGTTGTACTATTTGTTTTATTAGTTATCGTTGGTTGTGTATGCTTGAAATAAACAGAAAAAGCACGGATTTACAAAGATTTTAGTAGATTCGTGCTTTTTTACGTTCATAAGAAGTACAGTACTATAATAAAATAATGTTGTGCACGTACATAAAAAACATATAAAAAATTTAATTAATAGATTAAAAAAATAAAAAAATGAAGAGGAAGAGTATATTTAAGCCGAAAAAATGGTCTGAAATTTATAATTTTCCTTATAAGTAATTTTTGTAAAATGCTTCATAGAGCTGACAGTAAGAACGAATAACGCTACCTATCCTACTAGTTTTTATCAGCTGACTAGAAGAATTATTTTACTTGTATGAAAATCAACATAAATGATTTTCATATAGTTTAAATAGGTAAAAAAGACTTATTGCAGAGGACTTATTTTTAATTTTCATAATAATAGGAATATTAAAATAATATATAGACGTAGTAATTTTTAGTTGCTATAATGTTGCTAATTATCGCAATTAACAGAAAGATTGAGGTAATTAAATTTACTAGGGATAGGGAGAAAAAAACTATGAAAAAGAAAAAACAGGCTTTAAAGGTATTATTATCAGTTGGTATTCTTTCTTCATCATTTGCTTTTGCACATACGAGCAGTGCTGCGCCAAACAATGTACTTTCAACTGAAAAGTATAACAAAGAAATTAAATCTCCTGAGTTTATTTCCGGAAAGCTCTCGGGCCCGTCATCGCAGAAGGCTCAAGACGTCGTATTTCACTATATGAATACAAATAAAGACAAATATAAATTAGGAAACGAAAATGCTCAAAACTCATTTAAAGTGACAGAAGTGGTGAAAGATCCTATTGAACAAGCAACCGTGGTACGCTTGCAGCAAGTATATAATAATATTCCCGTTTGGGGATCTACTCAATTAGCACACGTAGCGAAAGATGGAACCTTAAAAGTTGTATCAGGTACAGTAGCTCCTGATTTAGATAAAAAGGAAAAGCTAAAAGGCCAAAAGCAACTTGACAGCAAAAAGGCGATTCAAGTAGCTGAAAAAGACTTAGGCTTTAAGCCGACGTATGAAAAATCTCCTTCATCTGAACTGTATATTTATCAAAATGGTTCAGACACTACATATGCTTATGTAGTAAATTTAAATTTCTTAAATCCTGAACCAGGCAACTATTATTACTTTGTTGATGCTACTAGCGGTAAAGTACTGGATAAGTACAATACAATTGATTCCGTAGCTGGTCCAAAAGCCGACGTGAAGCAAGTGGCAAAGCCGGCAGCGAAACCTGTAACAGGCACAAATGTTATTGGCTCAGGTAAAGGAGTTCTTGGAGATACTAAATCCTTAAAGACAACGTTATCTAGTTCTACTTACTACTTACAAGATAATACAAGAGGCGCTACAATCTATACGTACGATGCAAAAAATCGCACATCTCTTCCGGGTACGCTATGGGCCGATACCGATAATACGTACAATGCAACTCGCGATGCAGCTGCAGTAGATGCTCACTATTATGCAGGCGTGACATATGATTATTATAAAAACAAATTTAACCGCAACTCCTATGACAATGCAGGATCTCCGCTAAAATCGACTGTTCATTATAGCAGCGGCTACAACAATGCGTTTTGGAATGGCTCTCAAATGGTATATGGAGATGGAGATGGAACTACTTTTGTTCCGCTATCAGGAGGATTAGATGTTATCGGACATGAATTGACGCATGCGGTGACAGAAAGAAGTTCTAATTTAATCTATCAATATGAATCAGGTGCATTAAACGAAGCGATTTCCGATATTTTCGGAACGTTGGTAGAATACTATGACAACCGAAATCCAGATTGGGAAATTGGAGAGGATATTTATACGCCTGGAACAAGCGGCGATGCACTTCGTTCAATGAGCAACCCAGCGAAATATGGAGATCCGGATCATTATTCAAAGCGCTATACAGGTTCTAGTGACAACGGCGGGGTTCATACAAATAGCGGTATTATCAACAAAGCTGCCTACTTGCTAGCTAACGGAGGAACTCATTACGGAGTTACTGTAACAGGCATCGGCGGAGATAAGCTAGGAAAAATTTATTACCGTGCCAATACGCTATACTTCACTCAGTCTACAACGTTCAGCCAAGCGCGTGCAGGTTTAGTACAAGCTGCTGCTGATCTATACGGTTCAGGCTCTCAAGAAGTAATTTCAGTAGGCAAGTCATTTGACGCAGTTGGTGTTCAATAAGCTATAAACCAAAAGTCGCAAGATAAATGAGGTATCTGGCGACTCTCTATACTACCTAACTACCAATAAAGGAGTACTCGTATAAATATATTACAGTACTCCTTTATTTTATGTTAATAAATAAGGAAGATAGATTTCTTTCCAATCCATAAAAATCCACTTCTTATTCCTCCCTTTTATCTCCATTCGAATTATACCGTTGTTTGTTAAATGAAGAGGACCCGTTTTAGTAAACGGTCTTATCATAAAATGTTATAATAAAGAAAAGGCTTGAATACATACATATGAAAAAGGAGTGGAGGAATCAATGGACAAAATTGCTGTTATTTCAGATATCCACGGAAATCTCCCTGCATTAGAAGCAGTTTTAGCTGACATACAACAACGAGATATCCATCGCATCATTTGTCTAGGTGATTTAGTAGGAAAAGGCCCGGATTCAAGTAAAGCAATTGATATCATAAAAGAAAAGTGCGAAGTAACAGTAATGGGAAACTGGGATGATTTCATTACAAAGCCTGCGGAATTTGAAGCGTTAAAATGGCATCAAGAGAAGTTAAGTTCAAACCAAGAAGCATACTTAAAGGAACTTCCTTTTTCTGTTGAGTTTATGATGAGCGGGAAATTAATTAGAATGTTTCACGCTTCACCTAGAAGTCTTTATGACCGAATTCAACCCTGGGATTCACTTGAAAAGCGCCTTAGTCTATTTGCTAATACGGAATATACGGAAAATATAAAAGGATCAAGAGAACCGGATGTCATCTGTTACGGAGATGTACATAATGCATTTATTCAACATATTAAAGGGAAAACGCTGTGTAATGTAGGAAGTGTAGGAAACCCGCTTGATTTACCACAAGCTTCCTATCTTATCTTAGAAGGAAAGGATCAAGGCGAAAGTCCTTCAGCATTTTCTATTCAATTTGTGCGTATTCCATACGATATTGAAAAAGCAATCGAATTGGCGAGAGCTGTAGAGATGCCGGACTTTGAACCCTACGTTCAAGAATTAAAAACAGCTCGCTATAGAGGACTAAAAAATTAAGAGTAGAATGTATCTTAACCTTCAGCATAAATGCTGGAGGTTTTTTAGTTGAGTAAATGAGAGGTTTTTCAACATCATTAGTATGATACATACAAATAGAAGTTATTCAGGTGAGTTTAAAGAAGGGAAAACTTGGAGAAAAACATACAGCATTTGAAAGGAAATAAATTTTATTTTATGAAGACAATATGAAGAGGGCAATTCCATTTGAACATAAAGTTATGCAAAAATGCCCCTGAAAAGCTGGTTTTAACATAACGAGTGGAGGAATACATGATGAAATTTTTTATTGATACAGCTAACCTGGAAGATGTTAAAAAAGCATATAAAATCGGGGTATTATCAGGTGTTACCACAAACCCTTCGCTAGTAGCTAAAGAAGGCGTAAAGTTTGAAGATCGCATCGAAGAAATTTTAAAAACCGTCCCGGAAGTAGAATCCGTTTCAGCAGAAGTCACACCCGACACAGTAACAGCAGAAGACATGATTGCGCAAGCAGAAAAGCTTATAAAAATTAACGGAGGAGACAAAAATATAACAATTAAACTTCCTATGACCATTGCTGGATTGGAAGCAACCCGTTATCTAGCTAAAAAAGGCGTGAAAACAAACGTAACGTTAATTTTTACAGTGAATCAAGCGCTTCTAGCAGCCCGTGCTGGTGCGACATACGTATCGCCATTTTTAGGACGCTTAGATGATATTTCAGAAGACGGTGTGTATCTGGTATCTCGAATTGCCGAGCTATTTCGAATTCAACACATTGACTCACAAATTATAGCAGCGTCAGTCAGACACCCAGATCACGTCACACGAGTAGCTCTTGCTGGGGCTCATATTGCGACCATTCCGTATGCTGTAATTGAACAATTAGTAAAACACCCGTTAACAGAACAAGGAATTGAAAAGTTTGCATCAGACTGGGAAAAAGCTGTGAAAAGTTAAATTCACTTAAGGAGAAGACATCATTTGAGTGTCTTCTCTATTTAAAGGGTATACGAAGATTCTTTTTTTCTATTTTGCAGCAAACAACTTATCATTAATAGGCGAACATCCTATACATATATACAGAGATGACATACGTTAATAGAAACGAAAGAGGTGGTAAAATGGGATGTATTATTAACATTGAGAATATCGTGACTAACGGGTTAAAAGACAATTCAAATGTAAGCGTAGGCTGTGTTGTACAAAATAGTCACACGGCCAATACAAAATCGGTAGGAGCTTGTTTTTCGTTTGGAAATGGCTCTCCTGCTATTGCCTCTATGACAAACAGTAATATCGACTTTTGCAAAGATGAAGAAAATAAAGAGCAACAATCTTAAAAACAATTCCAGAAAGAGTATTTCTGGAATTGTTTTTTGGTAAGTGATAGAGTTTTGTTAACGAGATATTTTATGCTCCAAAAGGAAAATATTCATAAAGAAGGGGAGCTGTGCTATGAGCATTATTTCTATGATTCCTTATACATACGTTGAAAGAAAAATAAAACGAACAAAAAAAGTGACGATTCAGCATTCAAAAGACATGTGCTTATATACTGATAATATTGAAACAGAGAATGAGTCCTTTCACATTAACAGCGTATTTGACATCTCTTACAAATGCGTTTCAAAAGAAAGCGGCTTTTTATACTTACATACAAATCAAGGAATGTTCGCTTATACCATACACACCGATCCTGGTGATTTTATAGCAGCATATAAAGATATAAAAAAGAAGAGGTGAGCAACGTCACCTCTTCTTTTTTTGGTTTATTATTTGATCCACTGTACAACTTGATCCATACTTCTTCTTGTTTTTTCGCGTTTAGGTTCGTGAATACGGTAGCCGAACGCAACCATAACAGAAACATCAAACTTGCCGTCTTCTAGTAATCCTTCTTCTTTTAGAATTTCATGTACTTGGTCATAGTTAAACCCTTCAATTGGGCAAGAATCAATGCCAATTTGAGCAGCTGATGTCATCATATTAGCTAGTGCAATATAAGATTGTTTGCTGGCCCAATCAAATAGTGCTCGCTTGCTTTCGAACAAGTGAAAATCATTTTCTTGGAACTCTTTGTAGCGAGGCATTAATGTCTCTAATACATCCTCCGGCATTTCTTTTACGTTTTTCTGAAGATTTAACACATATTCAGAGTCATATCTTGCGTCTGTACGAGAAAGAATAATAACAAAATGACTTGCTGTAGGAATTTGGCCTTGTGCTCCCCAAGAAACAGCTTTTAATTTTTCTTTTAAATCTTCATTTTCAACGACTAAAAATTTCCACGGCTCGTAACCTACTGAGCTTGGAGATAAACGCCCCGTTTCTAAAATGAATTGGAAATCTTCATCGGAAATTTTCTTCGCTGGATCAAACTCTTTTGTAGCATGACGAAAGTTAAATGCGTCTAAAATTTCTTGTTTCTTATCTGTATTGTTCATGTGTAAACAACCTTTCTGTAAAAATATTTAATGATGAACTGTTCAGAGTAATCTATACCCTGTATAGCTTACAACTAACAGTCAGTTAACATACAATTTGTCGTAAAATCCGTTTGCAGATTTATCATAAATCATATAATTCATCCTAACAAGTACGCACATTTTTGTTGTATAGTATACTTTTTTATACTATTGATACAGTTTTATAAGAAGCAGAAAGAAGTAAACGACCTGGGGAGTGTATGTAGGAAAGCAGTTAAGAGGGGGAGAAAGGAGAAGAGGAACCTTCTCCTTTTTAGTTAAATTTTTGTATTTGATTTTTTCGCTTTGTTTTCAAGTTCACTTTTCGGTTCTGTTGAAAATTCAACATCTTTTCCGTGCCCTTGAGGGTTAACACCAGGAGCTACTTGACCTCGGTTAGCAGATTTTTTTGTACCCATTTTCGTCACCTCCGTTCGGTTAGTATGTGCAAAAAAGTGAAACAAAAATCAGGAAATAAAGAGTGCAAGTATAAGTCGAGTTTGAACACGACTATCTTTAAGCATTTTCATCACATAAACAAGATACCCATTCAAGAGTCCATAAAAAAACACCCCTAAAAGGGTGCTTTTCTGTTTAAGAATCTGAACTTGTCGCTCTGTCTGCATATGGATAGATAGGATCTTTTAATTGAAATTCGTAAGTCAAGCCATCTACAAGTCCTACCGTTTTATTGCTATCATAAAGGTCCAGCATAAAAGCAGCCATTTCTTTTGACGTATGAAACTTAGGTACTCGTCCTTCGTATTCAAAATCACTCATATCCATCGAACGCTGTGCAAATTCTGTTTCAGTAGCCGCTGGAGCTAGAACTTTAGCCTGCATTTTTGATCCTCTTCCTTTCAATTCTTGAGAAAGACCTTCTGTAAATGCACTTACATAGAATTTTGTTGCGCAATAAGTGACTGCATCAGCAACAATGGTGTAGCCGCCTCCAGAAGAGACATTAATAAGCTGTGTACCTTCAACATTTTCATAATCTCTTACAAATAGAGAAGAAAGAATGGTTAAGGCTTCGATATTTAAGTGAAGCATTGTTTCAATTTTAGTTAATTTTTGTTCACCGACAGAAGCAAAGTTTCCAAATCCAGCATTGTTAATCCATGTTTCTAACTCATATTCTTTAAGCGACTCATAAAACGTGTGAGCATTTTCTGCCACGGATAAATCAACCGACTGGATAATAACATTTACATCTTGGTTCAGTTTTTCAATCTTTTCTTTTAACTCATCCAGCTTGTCCTCTCTACGTGCAGCTAATATAAGGTTTTTTCCGCGCGCTGCGAAAGCTAAAGCTGTTTCATATCCAATTCCCGAACTTGCGCCAGTGATTACTGTATATTTCATGTTAATTCCTCCATTTGCGATGTTTTCGAATTGATTATAATTGTTAAAGTATACTTTAAGTCAAGCGTTTATTCGATTTATTTTTCCCTTTATCAGTCTGATTATAAACATTTGAAGTTTGGTGCTAAACTTCCTTTTTTTTATGCTAAACTTAAAACAAAAGACGGTATTTTATTTCATTATTAATTCCTTAAAAGGAGGAATGTATGCGTTCTCTTTACGTGAATAGAAGACTTAGCTTACTTGCCCAAATTACATTACTCATCACTGTAGTTATTCTTGTTAGTACCGTCCTTGTATGCATCTTATTTTCTGCAATGGTAGATGAAATTGTCGAAAAATATGTAGGTAATCAAGCTATGACAGTAGCAAAATTAGCTTCTGAAGATAAAATGATTGTAAAAGCTTTTAAGCAGAAAAATCCTTCTGAGCACATCCAACCTGTTGCTGAAAAAATAAGAAAAACCACAGGGGCAGATTATGTCACCATCGCCAATGATAAAGGAATACGCTATTCTCATCCCAATAGTAGTTACATTGGAAAACATACCAAAACAAGCAATGAAGCTTCTTTAAAGAAGCATCAATCCATTATTTATAAAGGAAAAGGAATTTCAGGATTTGCAATTAAAGCCAAAACCCCCATATGGGATAGCCAAGGAAACGTTATAGGTGTTTCTTCGGTAGGGTTTCTTGTAAGCAATATAGAAAAACAGATTAATGATTATAGAATAAAAATTATTAAATTGTCCTGTATTCCTTTTCTTATTGGAGCATTTGGGGCTTTCTTTATTGCAAGGCGGGTAAAAAGACTAATATTTGGACTGGAACCAGAGGAAATTTCCTTTCTTTTTAAAGAAAAAGAGGCTACCCTTGAATCTATTCGAGATGCTACTGTTACTGTAAATGTCGAAAAATATGTAACGTCGATGAATAGAAGGGCTAGAGAGCTCTTTGATAACCTTCATTTAGCAATAGGAGGAGAGATAAAGAACACCCGTTTAGGACAGCTAATTGATCAAGCAATAGAAGAGCAATGCGTGTATTCTAACCAATCCCTTCTACTAGATGGTCAGCAGTATATTTTAGACTTATCTCCTATTGTAAGAAAAAAAGAAGTGCAAGGTATCGTTCTTACCATAAGAACTTTATCACAAATTGAAGAATTGACTGAAGAGATTTCTAAAATTAAAATGTTCTCTGATAATTTACGCGCTCAAAATCACGAATTTTTAAATAAGCTGAACGTGATTTACGGGTTATTAAGGTTAAAGAAATATGAGCATGTCATGCAAATGATTTCATCAGAGGTAAAGGAACGCCAAGATATTCTTTCTTTTTTAATGTCTTCTGTGAAGGATCCTTTGATTGCTGCCTGCTTACTTGGGAAAATCAATCGTTCGAAAGAATTAGACGTCACTTTAGAAATTGATCAAGATAGTAACTTAACAAGTACTTTAGATATCGAAGAGGCAAAAAACGTTGTTTCCATCTTGGGGAATTTAATTGATAATGCGCTCGAGGCTGTGCGAGAACATAAAGGGAACGTGCTAGTATCTTTTACAGATGTAGGAAACGACCTGATTTTTGAAGTTGAAGACAATGGACAAGGGATATCAAAAGAAGTAGAAAATATGATTTTTATAGATGGTTACACAACGAAAAAAGGTGAAAATCACGGGATTGGATTGACCATTGTTAAAAGATCTGTAGAGTTGCTTAAAGGTGAACTATACATAAGCAAAAGTATGTTACAGGGAGCAAGATTCACATTAGTTATCCCAAAGCTATTAAATAATGAAAAGGAAGAATCGATATGACTGAAAATCAAATTAATGTCATGATTATAGAAGATGATTCTACAGCTGCACAAATTTATGAACAATTTACTAAGAAACTAGAGCATTTCACTGTTGTTGCGACAGCAGGATCTGGAGAACAGGCTTTAGAATTACTGACAATATTTACACCGCAATTAATTTTATTAGATGTCTTTTTGCCAGATATCAATGGAGTAGAACTGCTATGGGAAATTAGAAAGAAGTATCGAGGAATCGACATTATTTTAATAACGGCAGCCAATGATGTTGAAACAGTAGGAGAAGCAATAAGAGGCGGAGCGTTTGGTTATTTGGTGAAACCTGTAATTATTGATAAATTTTTATCTACTTTAAAACATTATCAGTCTACGAGAATAGAATTAACTGAAAATAAAATGATTAATCAAGACAAAATAGACCATTTATTTAGAACACATCATAGTCGCCGCAATCAATCAGCGGCTGCAGTAACAGCATTTCCTAAAGGTATTGATAAACATACTCTTCGTTTGGTAAGAGATAAAGTTTGCAAAGTTCAGGAAAGCTTGAATGTAGATGAGTTTGCTCAATTAGTCGGTATCAGTTATTCAACAATGAGAAGGTATTTAGAGTATTTAGTATCGTGTAAGGAAATGCAGGTTGAAATAGTGTATGGAAGTGTAGGGAGGCCCGAACGGAAATATCGAGTAACTAATCTTACATAAAAACGAGATAGTGGGTTTTTATCCGCTATCTCGTTTTTATGTAGAAATGATGCATGAAAAAAATGAAAAAAATTACTTTTATAAAAGATATTAAACTTATGTTGGTTATCTATGAACCAGCTTCAACAAGTGATACCTTTTTAATAACGTGTAGCAAATAAAAATGAAAACGTTATCAAAAAGGAGGAAAAATATCTGTGCTTTCTTTATTAGGATTTTTAATGGTTGCAGTCTTCATGTATTTAATTATGTCAAAACGACTTACCCCAATGGTTGCTCTTATCATTATCCCCATCATATTTGGTCTAATAGGCGGTTTTGCCAGTGGAATGGGACCTATGATGCTCGAGGGTGTAAAAGACATTGCGCCTACAGCTATTATGATTTTATTTGCTATTTTATATTTTGGGTTGATGATTGATTCAGGATTGTTTGACCCTCTTGTTTCATTCATTTTAAAGGTTGTAAAAGGAGATCCTCTAAAAATCGTTGTAGGAACTGCTGTGCTTTCAATGATGGTTGCTTTAGATGGGGATGGAACTACTACATATATGATAACGGTTTCTTCTTTGCTTCCGCTATATAAACGCTTAGAAATGAATCCACTTATCCTTGCAGGAGTAGCGATGCTATCTATGGGAGTTATGAATATGACTCCGTGGGGAGGTGCTTCTGCTATGGCTATGAGTTCATTAAATTTGGATTCATCTCAGTTGTTTTTGCCTTTGATACCTGTAATGGGTTTTGGGCTTCTATGGGTGCTGTTTGTTTCTGTTGTACTTGGAAGAAGGGAAAGAAAAAGATTAGGAGTTATCAATATTAAACATTCTGCAAATGAAATTGCACACGCACATGAAGTAGAGGGAACAGTGCAATATTCAGACTATCGACGTCCTAAGTTAGTATGGTTTAATTTTCTGCTTACCGTTAGTCTTATGGTGTGCTTAATTATGGACTTCATGTCGCTGATGCTTTTGTTCATGGTAGCATTCGCTATTGCATTACTAATAAATTATCCAAACATCAAAGATCAACAGCAGCGAATTTCATCTCATGCAAATAATGCGGTAGCCGTCGTTTCAATTGTTATTGCAGCAGGTATTTTTACAGGAATTATGTCTGGAACAAAGATGATTGATGCTATGGCAAATACACTTGTAGGAATAATTCCAGATGCAATGGGCCCTTTTTTGCCAGTTGTAGTAGCATTTTTAAGTGCTCCTTTTACATTTTTTATGTCTAATAATGCTTTTTATTTTGGCGTATTGCCGATTATTGCTCAAGCTGCCGAAAGTTATGGCATTAGCGCAGCTGAAATTGGAAGAGCTGCTATCTTAGGACAACCTGTTCACGTGATAAGTCCCTTGGTAGCAGCAGCTCACTTATTAATTGGAATGGTAGGAATTGAATTTAGTGATTTGCAACGATTTTTAATTAAGTGGGCGCTAGGAACTACGGCGGTGATGACACTAGCTGCATTAATCTTAGGTGTTATTTCCATTTAATAAAAAAAGACCCCTCGGGGTCTTTTTTTATATTCTTAATCTTAAGTTGAACTAGACTGTTCGCTGCAGCTGCTCTTTTTAAAATAGAACTTATAAATTAAAAATCCGCATACAGCCACTACCGCTGCAATTAGAATATAAGTTTGTGCATCTGAGATAAAAGACTGAATGGACTTAAAGTTTCCGATTTGTCCTAGCCAAAGCATGGCAATATTCAAAGGAAAGATACCAAGAAATGTGAGCAGAGCAAACGGCATAGGTTTTACTTTAGATAGCCCTGAAAGGTAAGAAATGTAGTTGCCGAGCCCTAAAGGACGAGCAATCGCAATACTCCATAATCCGCATTTTTTAAACCATTTTTGCGATTTCTCAAATGCTTTTTTCTTTTTTGATAATTTTTTCTTTACCTTATCTTCTAATTTATAGCCTATCCCATACGGTATAAAGCTAAAAGCTGTATAAACGGCGCTTCCTGCAAGAGCGATTAATAATAATTTCACTATGTGCATGTTTAATAAGTATCCGTAGGTAAGGGTGAGAAGAGAACCAGGAAACGGCAGGGAGGAAGCCTCAATGGCCAGTCCGCTTAAAAGTCCCCAAATTCCAAATTGTTTCAGTAAGTCTGTTATGAAGTGTAGCATAAGATCGCCTCTTTTTCTGTGTCATAACATTCAAATACCCATCTATATGTTCGGAAAAACTTATAAGAGAAAAGAAAATAAAGGAAGAGCGCGGGATATAACAGAAAAAAACTTAGCTTGTACAAGGAAAAAAGAAGGAAGTATATTTTATAGCTTCTACTCAAAGTGAAATTATAGGAAAAAAATAATTGAGTGTGAATTTTTAAATAAACTACGACTTTTATTCATAGTTTTGATTCCTTTTATTCATTTTACTTATAAAACTAACGGGTGTAAACTTGTTGTGTTGTGAAATAATCCATTATGTATATGTATTAAAAGGAAAGGAGGTTACCGTGTGGTTATTATTGTAGGATTGTTATTGTTGATGTTTTTTGCTTATCTAGGATGGTCTATTATCTGGGTGGCACCTGTTGTCGCTACGTTTGTTGCTTATTTTAGCGGTTTAAAAGTACTGCCTACTTATACAGATGTGTATATGGGAGGGTTTGTAGATTTCGCTGCAAAATGGTTCCCCATTTTTTTATTAGGAGCGGTCTTTGGAAAACTAATGGAAGATACAGGCGCAGCTAAGTCGCTAGCGCAGCGCATTGCTAAATTGTTTGGAAGTAAAAGAGCCATTTTAGGGGTGCTGATTGCTTCAGCCATTTTGACATACGGCGGAGTCAGTTTATTCGTTGTTGTCTTTGCGATTTATCCTTTAGCAATCGCATTATTTCGAGAAGCTAACGTATCGCGAAATTTACTGCCAGCAACCATTGCACTCGGAGCATTTACATTTACAATGACAGCGATTCCAGGTACGCCTCAAATTCAAAATCTGATTCCGACTGCTACATTTAAAACCAATGCAATGTCCGGTTCGATTATTGGAATTGTCTCAGGTCTTATTATGGCAGTGGGAGGCTATTTATGGTTAGCTTATCGCGATAAAAAATTAAAAGCTAAAAATCAAGGGTTTACTGAGCCTAATGAATCATCGGTTGCCGCAAGTGAAGAGCAGGACTCGATGAATGTAATGTTAGCTATTTTACCGCTGATTATCGTTGTCGTGACATTAAACGTTTTAAAATGGGAGCCTATCGTATCATTATTAATTGGTATTTTTTCTATTTTACTTATTAATTTCAAACACTATAAGACGTTTATTTCTTCTATAAATGAAGGAGCAAAAGGATCCGTAATGGCTGTTATTAACACGAGTGCAGCAGTAGGCTTTGGCTCGGTTATTACAGCAGTTCCAGAGTTTAAAGATGTCACGCACGTACTACTAAACATTTCGAGTAATCCGCTCGTTTCAGAAGCGTTAAGCGTTCAAGTGCTAGCGATGATCACGGGTTCAGCATCCGGTGGTATGGGTATTGCGCTTCAAGCATTAGGAGATACGTGGTATCACTTGTCTCAAACGACGAATTTAAGCGCCGATGCGCTTCACCGTATTGCAAGCGTTGCGTCAGGTGCATCTATTTTACCGCATAACGGTGCGTTGTTAACGCTATTAGCTGTAACTGGTCTTCGGCATAAAGAAACGTATAAAGACGTATTTGTTGTTGCATTTATCATCCCGACAATCGCTTTATTTGCAGGAGTCGCATTAGCGGCAGCCGGTATTATTTAAAAACAGGAGGAGAATACACATGGTTGAAAATCAAGTAATTGTAATCACAGGAGCAGCAAGAGGAATTGGATTTGAAATAGGTAAACGATTCGCTGAAAACGGCGGGAAAATTGTGTTATCTGATATTGATCAAACTGCCGTAGAAGCTGCAGCACAAAATCTTCGTGAAGCTGGATTCGAAGCACTTGGTGTCAAAGCGGATGTAACAAAAGAAGAAGAAATCAAACATTTAATTGAAACAGCAAACGCACATTTTGGAGCGGTTCATACGTTCATTAACAACGCTGGTTTGCAGCATGTTTCTCCAATCGAAGAGTTTCCAACTGAAAAGTATGAGTTAATGATTAAAATTATGCTAACAGCTCCATTTATGGCGATTAAGCACGCGTTTCCGATTATGAAAAAACAAGGGTTCGGACGTATTATTAACGTTTCTTCTATCAACGGTTTAATCGGTTTTGCAGGCAAAGCAGCTTATAACAGTGCCAAACACGGTGTAATTGGGCTAACAAAAGTAGCTGCTCTTGAAGGTGCAGCACACGGTATTACGGTTAATGCACTTTGTCCTGGTTATGTGGATACACCACTAGTGAGAGGTCAGTTAGATGGTTTAGCTAAAACAAGAAACGTACCATTAGAAAGCGTTCTTGAAGAAGTTATTTATCCTTTAGTCCCTCAAAAAAGATTACTAGACGTGAGCGAAATTGCTGACTACGCTATCTTCTTAGCCAGTGATAAAGCAAAAGGTGTAACTGGTCAAGCGGTAGTAATGGACGGCGGATATACAGCTCAATAAAAATAGAACAAATCATTAAAAGCATAAATGAGTCCAACGGGCTCATTTATGCTTTTTTAGGTTATATCTATTCTATTGAGTTAATCAACGTTAAAATATAACTAGGCGATACATAAAAAAAGCCTCATATGCTATTTCTACTGTCAAGATAAATAGTAGGATAAAAAAGCGTACAGATTAGAAAGGATGATACATATGGTGCAAACAGTAAATGAATTAATTAAACATCCGGTTTTCTATTTCTTTAACGAAATCTCAGCTATTCCTAGAGAATCTGGAAATGAAAAAGAAATTAGTAACTATTTAGTTTCTTTTGCAAAAGAAAGAAGCCTTGAGGTTATCCAAGACAAAGCTTTAAATGTAATCATTAAAAAGCCGGCAACTAAAGGATATGAACATGCTCCAGCTATCATTTTGCAAGGACATATGGACATGGTATGCGAGTTAAATAAAGGAACTGTCCATGACTTTGAAAAAGATCCGCTTCAACTGCGAATTGTTGAAGATATGCTTTATGCAAATGGTACTACGCTAGGAGCTGATAACGGGATTGCCGTTGCATATGCACTGGCTTTACTAGATGCTCAAAATATAGCGCACCCCTCTCTTGAAGTAGTCATTACCACTGAAGAAGAAACGACTATGGGCGGAGCCATTGCTGTAAATCCAGCTTATTTTGAAGGGAAAATCTTTATTAACCTTGATACAGAAGAGGACGGAAAGCTCCTTGTCAGCAGCGCAGGCGGGGTAAAAGGCGTGCTTCGTATTCCTCTAAACTGGGAGTCGTCTTCCAATAACTCAGAAACATATAGCTTAAGCATCGGAGGACTGCACGGCGGACATTCCGGAATGGAAATTGACAAAGAAAGAGGAAATGCGAATAAACTGCTAGGGAGAGTTTTATATGATTTACAACAAGAACTTCCCTATTCTTTAAGCAGCATTAGCGGAGGATTAAAATCAAATGCAATTCCCCGTGAATCAGAAGCAATTCTATCAGTTGAGCCTTCTGAGGTAGGAAAGCTAGAAAATAAGATTCGTGAGTGGAACGAAATAGTAAAAAATGAATTACAAGCGGCTGATCCGAGCGTATATGTAAAAATAAACAAATTTTCTTCCGTTGAGAAATGTTTTACAAGAGAAACGACAGAACGAATTGTACAAGCTATTATGCTAACACCAAACGGCGTTCAAAGCATGAGTATGAATATTGAAGGATTAGTAGAATCTTCTACCAACTTAGGTGTGATCACGACGACAGAATCTGAGGTTGTTTTTCAAAATGAAATTCGCAGCTCAGTAAAAAGCTTAAAAGAAAAAATAGTAAGTCAAGTGCGCATACTTGCTCAGGTAGTCGGGGGAAGAGTTGAAACAAAAGGTAATTATCCTGAATGGGCGTACAATAGAGATTCAAAAATTCGCGAATTATGTAAAAAGGTTTACAAAGAAAAGTATGGTGAAGAGGCGGAGATCATCGCCATCCATGCTGGAATTGAATGCGGTATTTTCTTAGAAAAAATCCCTGGATTAGATGCCATTTCGCTCGGACCCGATATGTACGACGTTCATACACCTGATGAACACCTGAGCATTCCGTCTACTCTTAAGACATGGGAATACTTATTAGCAGTATTAAAAGAGGCAAATAAGATATAAAGTTATCAGCATCCCTATAATCTTAAAAAGAGAGCTTCTGTAAAGGAGCTCTTTTTCATTCGTCATTTATCAGATAATAAATAGGGTTCCATCAACGCGTCAGGCAATTGAGAACATTTATGTAAGCGTTTTACAAATAAAGGTTTTAAAACGGTCCTAAAAGAGGTAAACAATTACTAAAACGATAGACAAATGAATTCAAAACAAGCTCTGCAACTAATAAATTAGTAGGGAGAGAATGTATATGAATGATAATAGTCTTATCAAAGATCCTTTTTTAGAAAAAGGAGAAATTGAATTTTTAGAATTAAAGAAAGACGAAATACGTTATCTAAAGTTCGATCGATTTTTAAAAGTCATTAAAGCACTTAATCAACGCAGTGATAAAGGCTACCAGAGTCTTATGCTTTCCGTTGATGGCTTTAAAGGTACTTCAAGAGAATTATATGAGATAGAGGAGTTTCGCAGGTATGTAAATTTGTTAATTAATCAAGTTCCTCAAATGTTATTTTATATTCATGATAAAAACAAAATGACTAATCAAATTTTGAAGAGTTTATCAAATAATAGCAGCCAGCCGGCCTCTATAAATCCTAAAAGAGCACGTTTAATGATTGATGCCATACAAGAGCAAGTAACGAAAACAGAAGATAAAGAGATAAAGGAGAATCTTTCTGAATTCGTATGTAAAATCCAGAGCTTTGTGAATCAGTATTAACAGTTCCCAATAGAAAAGCAGAATCCATATTATAAAAAAGTACGAGAACTTAAAGCTTCTCGTGCTTTTTTTGTTGGGAAAACTGTAGAAAAAGAAAAGGATTATCAACATATATTGATAAATAATAAAAGTAAAACTTCATATTTGGCAGTGAAATAATCAGGAGGGATGAACATTGAATCATATTGAAATAAGAAGACCAAAAATAGAGGACAGCGCAGAACTCCACGAGCTTTTTAATGAAGTGATCACAGATACCTTTCATAGAGAGGGTCTATCTGACATGGTGAACGATATACAAATAGAAATTGAAAGTAAAGAACAATATTTAAAAAGTGACCTTGATAGCGATGGGAAATGTCGATTCTTTTGGCTCGGAATAGATACGTGCACCAATAAGATTATTGGCTGCATTGAATATGGCCCTGTTAGTGAATTAATTATGGCATGTACAAAAGGGGAGCTGCAAGGATGGATTGAAATCGGCACAGTTTTTGTTCATCCAAAGTACCAAAGAAAAGGGGTAGGAACACTGCTTATACATATTATGCTGCTTACGCTTCAAAGCAGAGAAATTAAAAAAATTTGTTTGGATAGCGGATACAAGAATGCTCAGAAAGTATGGAAAAACATATTTGGAATTCCCGATTACTTAGTAAAAGATTACTGGAGCAAAGGATATCATCACATGATTTGGAAAATAGAAACAGAACGTACACCGATAGTATTTAAGTTCAGTCATAACGGATAATAAGATGTCTTCTAGAAAATAGCCGGTAGAAAGGTACCGGATATTTTTTACGGATTGAGCTACGATTATTTAAAGATAAAAAAAGACCTCTCTGAAGGTCTTTTTTTATGGACATATAACAATTCTTTTTAAGAGCGAGCAGGATAGTTTATTAGAGAGCTAGAACACATTCATAATACGAACGATTACGGCAACAAGCTGAATATGAGAAAAACATATTCGTATCTTTGAATAATAAAGCTTTTATCACTTATGTGGAGGAGTATGGAAATGTCTATATATGAAATTTGGAATGAAGTGGATCTTTATATGAATCATAAGCTCATACAACCTGACCCTATTCTTGATGAGGTATTGAAGGCAAATCAAGAGGCTGGATTACCTGCCATCGACGTATCGCCTAGTCAAGGAAAGTTTCTGCATTTGTTAGCTTCATTAAAAGGGGCTAAACGCATTTTGGAAATTGGTACTCTTGGAGGGTACAGCACGATTTGGCTAGCCAGAGCTCTTCCGAAAGACGGACAGCTGATTACGCTCGAATTAAGCGCTCAGCATGCAGAAGTAGCACGAGCTAATTTAAAAAGAGCGGGAGTAAGCCACTTAGTAGAAGTCATTGTCGGCCCCGGGCTTGATACATTAGCTGTATTAAAGGATAAGGGAACAGAGCCGTTTGATCTTATCTTTATTGATGCTGACAAGCCGAATAACCCAAATTACTTAAAGTGGGCTCTAGAATTATCAAAACGAGGAAGTACGATTATTTGTGATAATGTTGTTCGTCAAGGGCATGTGGTGAACTCAGAAAGTGAAGATGAAAATGTAAAGGGAATTCGACAATTTATGGATGCTCTGGCTCAAGAAAAACGAATCAGCGCCACGGCTATACAAACCGTTGGAAGCAAAGGCTATGATGGATTCATTGTAGGGATTGTTGAATGATAGAACTCGTGTTACATATAAAGAGGCTGGGACAAAAGTAGTTTTGTTGAAGGGAAATCCGACCGATGAATTCAAATTCTTGATGGAGAATCTCGATTCCTCGGTCGGATTTTTTCATGGTGATAGTGAACGTAAATTTCATGTGTGTAGGCGTAGGTGCTTCTAGCTGTGGATTGATTTCGTTATCTCCCAGCCTCTATTTAATTTGCGTCCAACTTATTTGTTATTTGTTTTGCTGTCAGAAAATTAATCAACTCTCTTACAGCGAATGAACTGTAGCGTTCTTTTAACAGAATAATTCCAAGTTCCCACATCATTTCAGGATCTGCAATAGGTACCGTAATAATATTGGAATCTTTCACTTTGGCATAAAGCGATTCGGGTAAAATAGCAATACCTAGTTCTGCTGCTGTTAATTCAATAATTAAATCCCATTGAGAACTTTTATATGCGATAGAAGGCACAAATCCTGATTTTAAAGCATCTTGAATTAACCGGTCGTGCAGCGTAAATTCTTCACTGAACATAATGAATTTTTCATGCTCCAATTCTTTCATCCAGACGGAAGAACGTTTCGCTAAAGGATGGTTTTTATGGGCGTATAAAAGGAATCTCTCCTTAACGAACGGGTATAAGTGAAAATGCTCATCATGACCGCTTGTGAGAGGAAGCATAACAATCCCCATATCTACACCAGCCTCTTCCACAAGGGCTTCAATTTTTTTTGCTCCAAATTCAATAAGCTCTAGAGATACTTTAGGGTATTGTTCATTAAATGCTTTTGCAATCTTCGGGAAAAACAAGGTCCCGATGAGCGGAGGGATTCCCATCTTGATTTGCCCTGTTTGCAAGTTCATTAAATCGCCCAACAAGTGAGGCATGTCTTTTAACACCGACAGCGCTTTAGTTGCCTGATGATACACGACTTCTCCTGCATCGGTTAGCTTTAATTCTCTTGTTGAACGGTCAAGAAGCTCAAATCCTAGTTCATTTTCTACTTTTTTGACGGCTTTACTTAAAGCCGTTTGTGACAAATGAACTTGCAGCGCTGCCTTTGTAAAATTTTTATGATTCGCTACCTCTATAAAGTATTCTAAGTCTCTGATTTCCATGTGAAACTCCATTTCTGCAAACTGCTTATCCTTTTTTTTTACTCTTTATTTTAACCATTAAATTATTTACTGTAAATGCGCTGATTAAAAAAGGGAGCTATCCAATGAATAAAAACGAGGAAAGGAAATGAACTAAAGTTTCTGTCGAAATTGATTTATAAAACCAATAATCTTTTTATAGAGAAACATAGATTTTGCTACTAGCTGATGAGGAATATAAAGATTTTTGCCTGTACGTTCGGGCAAAAATGCAAAACTTATCAAAATAACTGAAAGCCCAAAGGCTGCAGCTGTAATCTCTATCCAAGAAAACACCATATCATTCCTCCTTTTACAAACCTATTAATAGAATATGTAAAAGTTTGAAAGGAGGTTGTACGATAGACCTATAAAGAGCGTCGTCATTAAGCTCTCTCAAAATAAAATGACGTCAAAGAACGCAGGGCCTGTGTCAAACGTTCTTTGACGTCATTTTATTTTCGCTCTTCAGCTTGATGCTCTTGTTTGTTTTGCTCAGTGAGACGTTTTTGATGAGCTTTTGTTTCTGCACTTACGTGATTCGCATCATTCGGTTGATTCTTCTTTGAACCTCCTGCAGCGTTACTCATTAGACGACACCTCCAGTCCGGTTATGAAACATACCTATAGAATGTGCGTATTTACAAACTTTATACACGGCTATCGATATTACTGCACACGAAAAAAGCAAAGGGAGAGTCACTAAGACTGTTCCCTTTGCTTTTTTACTAGGCGACTTTATCGGTGGTGATAATTTTGTTAATCCAGTCTTTTCCTTCTGTAAACCTTGTAACAAGCATCGCTGTTACTGTATTTCCCGTACTGTTTAAGAGCGTAGCAGGGGCGTCAATAATTGTGGAAATGACCGCAATGATGGGCAGAACTTCTGGCGAAAATCCGTAAATTGTAATGATTAACATTTCGCCAATCATACCGCCTCCAGGAATTGCTCCCATTACGGCTCCAACTAAAAAGGCTACGCCTAATATGCTCAAAATACTCGTAGCAGACGTCATATCTTTGCCGAACAAACTGAATAAGAAAACAATTTTTAGAATACCACCGATAACAGAACCATCTTTATGGGTGTTTGCTCCTAATG
This sequence comes from Priestia sp. USM5, assembly GCF_058323215.1. Taxonomy (NCBI): domain Bacteria; kingdom Bacillati; phylum Bacillota; class Bacilli; order Caryophanales; family Bacillaceae; genus Priestia; species Priestia sp. USM5. The sequence continues at coordinate 2,353,159 of NZ_JBSGKN010000001.1, read as the reverse complement.
GAATCACTGTTTCAGCAATATCCAGCGGCACACCCATTTTCTTTGTTGCGTCTAAATTGACTGGAATAGATGCCGCGGAAGAACAGGTAGCAATAGCAGTGATAGAAGGAGCAGCTGCATTTTTCCAAAACAGCTTAATTCCTGCTTTACCGCCAGCAATCCATGCGTATAGCGTAAAGAAGCCAAAATAGTAAACGATTGCAATTAATAAATAAAGAATAAATGCTCTAGCATACCCTTGCAAGATCTTTGGTCCAAGTTCTCCTACTACAGTAGCAAAATAGCACCCTAAACCAATTGGAGCATAGTACATGACAATTTTAACGACTTTCATCGATACTTCTTGACCCGAAGTCAGAAATTTCGCCATAGGCTGTCCTTTTTCACCAGCCATCGTGGTAGCAATACCGAAGATAACGGCAAAGACAATTAATTGTAAAATATGCTCTTTCGAAAATAACTGAACAAAATCAGGTACAGTAAATGTACTAACAAGCTGATTTAAAAGCGTCATTTTTTCAGCTGTATTTTCACTGTCACCCATTAATTCTTTAATGGCAGAAGTATCTACGTTGTGCAGCGGATTGTAAAGTGATGCGCCTAAAAAGCCTAGAACGGCTGAAACAGCAGCAGTGGCGACAAACACAACGGCGATACCTAGCATAATTTTACCAAGACGTTTCATTTCGTTCATGTTTGCGATTGCCGAAGCCACACTAAAAAAGACAAGGGGAACGATAATCATGAACATTAAATTAAGAAACAAATCACCAAAGGGCTTTACGACTGCCACATCGGGCCCGATAGCATATCCTGCTATCCCGCCAATTAAAATAGCGAGAAGCAGAATAAGCGATGATCTGTACGTTTTAAATACACTTAAAACCATATAGATTTCCTCCAAACAACAATAGCTTCTTTACTACGCAAGAACAGCTATCATTTGCTCATTGCATACGTAGTAACGACTGGCTTTACATCTTTACGCACCAAATCTTCGTATGTTTCTCGCTCTACAGCAAGACGAGCTTCTCCATTTTTCACAAATACAACAGCAGGGCGCGGAATACGGTTGTAATTGCTAGCCATTGAATAGTTGTAGGCACCTGTAGAGGATACTGCTAGTAAATCTCCTTGATTAACGCGCGGTAAATCGATATCCCAAATAAGCATATCTCCTGATTCACAGCATTTCCCCGCAATTGATACTGTTTCATCTTTTTTATCCGTCACTCTATTAGCCAAGACAGCTTCATGTTTTGCATCGTAAAGAGCAGGACGGATATTATCGGTCATACCGCCATCAATTCCTACGTATTTGCGTACACCTGGAATCTCCTTCGTTGAGCCGATTGTATAAAGCGTTGTACCTGCTTCTCCTACGATGCTTCTTCCAGGCTCAATCCAGACTTCCGGAAGGGTATAATTCTGTTCAGTTAACGTGCGGCTTAGCTTTTCTGTCAGTGCATCTACATAATACTCAACTGGAAGTGGAGAGTCGCTTTCGGTATAACGAATACCAAAACCACCACCTACGTTTAAAACTTTTACTTCAAATTCCATTTTATCACGAATACTGAATAAGAAATCAGTTAAAATATCAATGGCGCGAGAAAAACCATCTACTTCAAAAATTTGCGAACCAATATGACAATGAATGCCTAAAAGATCGTAGTAAGGCTTTTCTAATGCAGAACTTACCGCTTTCATAGCCTGGTCATTGGAAAGACCAAATCCAAACTTGGAGTCTTCCTGTCCGGTCATAATATACTCATGTGTGTGGGCTTCAATCCCTGGAGTAACACGCAGAAGAATAGATGCTTTCTGTTTGCGCTCAGCTGCTAAGGCATGTAAAACTTCAAGTTCGGTAAAGTTATCCACAACAAAACAGCCAATATTCGCATCAAGAGCCATTTCAATTTCTTCAATCGTTTTGTTATTTCCGTGAAAATGAATGCGTTCAGCTGGATATCCCGCTTCAAGAGCTGTAAATAATTCGCCTCCTGAGACCACATCTAATGACATATCAAGCTTCGTTAAAAGGCTAGCCATTTCCATACAAAGAAACGCTTTCCCTGCATAGGCGATTTGATATGAAAATCCGCTTCTTTGAAAGGCTGAATGGAAGGCCTTGCATTTCGTCTCAATTAATTCTTGATCGTAGATGTATAGGGGAGTGCCGTATTGTTTTTTCAGTTCGACCGTATCACACTGCCCAATTTCTAAATGATTGCTGCTGTTAATTTTACTCGTTCCATGTAAGTACATAATCCGTATCCCTCCATTTAAATCATTCAACTATAACTTTGATGGTCAGTAGAAAAACACAAAAAAGACCCGTGAAGTGATGTTCACGCGTCTTGGTTTCATAATAATAAAGTATTATTACATTCTAGGCATCAACATCTCTTCAATAGCTCTCCACAAACCAAGTGGTTTGTGACAGCTCAGCATTTATTCAATACTGAACCAGTATATGAACACAATGGATGTTTATATACTTCGGCACGAAATCCCTTTTACTTATCTTCACAGACTCCATTAGTCTCCAATAAGTGACTCTTGATTTCATGCACCTCTATTCTCAGAGAGGAAAATTATATTTAAATGTAACTCCTATTATATTTCCTTTTCCTCTGTCTAGTCAATGAAAAGTTAAGGCATAGGAATATCAAAGAAGGTAAATAAAAAAGCTATGAAGCTTCCAGATAGAATCCAAGCAGCCAGCGCTGTCTTCTGATGAATGATTAAAAGTGAGAACGTGACAATATTGAAGAGAAAAGAACATAGCAGCGACCATCCATAATGATGAGTGATACTGTGATTAACATAAGCAATGAACTCAATCACAGTAAATAAAAGCGCCCATAAAAGAATCCACCACAGCCGGCCGCTTACATGCAGCGGCAGCCTTCCTAAAAAAACCGGTATAACAAACGGATAAATAATTAAGGTTATTCCAAGAGAAACCATTAGGTGATCGGGTAGAAAAAGATGATCAATACCAACAGGGTGAAATACCCATACGCGGTGATGAAACAGCAGCACTTCATAAAGCAAATTCCCCGTGACCCAAAACAGCAAAGTAGGGTAGTATTCTTGATACCTTCGCCACTTGCCAAATAGTAAACCAAGAATGATAAAAAATAATACAAATGAAGATTGCATACGCTCTCCTTAAAATAATGGTTATTTCTTTTTATTTACATATTATAGTGGTTTTATTCTTTCATTTTTTTATTCAGCACCTATAATAGAAAAGCCGTAAGCCACAGCGTTAAAGACGTACTACCACTATTTATGGCTTTCTTCACCCTGTTATAATCTTGGTAAAAGAACTTCTACCGCTTTTGCTTACGAGACTAAAGGAGCTATATGTCAAAGTCAGCAAGGCTTAAAAATAAGCTTAAAATAGCTTCGCCTAGTATGTGACTTCTTTTTTTGCTATGCTAAAATTGCATACATATAGCATGAGAATACTAGAAGAAAGAAAAGGGTGTTTCGGTATGAAAACATACATCGTAGTTGGAGCTGGGGTACTTGGAGCTTCTACGGCATATCATTTAGCAAAAGCAGGAGCAGATGTGACATTGATAGATCGCAAGGATGCTGGTCAAGCTACTGATGCAGCAGCAGGAATTGTTTGTCCGTGGCTTTCGCAGCGTCGAAATAAAGCATGGTACCGCTTAGCAAAAGGCGGCGCCAAGTACTATCAAACATTAATTCAGCAATTAGAAGAAGATGGAGAAACGGATACGGGATATAAGCGAGTAGGAGCAATTAGTTTACACACTGATGAACAAAAGCTTAAAAAAATGGAAGAACGAGCATATAAGCGTCGGGAAGAAGCCCCCGAAATAGGCGAGATTACACGTTTATCCGCTAAAGAAACACAGGCTTTGTTTCCGGCTCTTTCGGAAGAATACAGTTCAGTTCATATTAGTGGAGCCGCTCGCGTTAACGGAAAAGCTCTTCGAAACGCACTTGTGAATGCAGCGAAGAAAAACGGTGCAAAAATAATAGAAGGAAACGCAGAACTACTTTATGAAAATAATCGAGTAACGGGCGTTGCCGTAAATGGACAAACCCTTCTAGCAAGTACAACAATCGTGACAGCAGGAGCGTGGGCAAATCAATTACTAGAGCCTCTTGGAGTGAAATTTTTAGCAAGCTTTCAAAAAGCGCAAATTGTCCACTTGCATCTTCCTGATTTAGATACAAAAGACTGGCCCGTTGTAATGCCTCCAAGCGACCAATATATTCTTTCGTTTGAACAAGGTCAAATTGTCATAGGAGCAACACATGAAAACGACACGGGTTATGACTTGAGAGTAACGGCTGGGGGGCTTCATGAAATTTTTTCAAAGGCCTTATTAATTGCTCCTGGCTTAACAGAAAGCACAGTCTTAGAAACAAGGGTAGGGTTTCGACCATTTACTCCAGGCTTCTTGCCAGTCATCGGGGCTCTTCCAGCTTACGAAGGAATACTAGTAGCGAACGGTCTCGGAGCTTCAGGCTTAACGTCGGGTCCTTATCTTGGTTCAGAGCTTGCTAAATTAGCACTTGAAATGGAAATGGAAATTGATCTTAGCGATTATGATGTAAGAGGAGCTATTGAGTCCTAAGCAAATAGAATGAATGAAAACAAATAGAAGTTCGCAAACTATAACTACTATATGATGAAAGGAAGTAGATTGTTTGCGAAAGGTTATGATAAGTGCAGCAGCAGCTTTTTTATTTATGAGCGGGACGCCTGTATTAGCGGAAAACAATCCTCAGCCAGAAACAAAAGACGTGCAGCTGACGTCTCAGCAAAAGCAGGAATTATCCGTTCTGTACAAAGAAATGTTCGAAAAAAAGAAAGAAATACTTTCAAAATATGTGGAGTACGGCGTGCTAAGCAAAACGGAGAGTCAAAACATTTCTTCACATATGGAAAATCGCTATCAGCATATGGAGAAAAATGGGTTTGTTCCGAAGCGGCACTGTCATAAAATGCATCATTCAAAGTAATTCCTATTCACATAAAAAAGCGCCTATACAGGCGCTTTTTTTATGTGAATGAATGGAAAATATCTGCTTCTTTATCTAGTAAATTTTAAACGCCTCATGTAAAATTAAGAGAATGAGAACGATTAGGAAAGATGCTAGTGAGGGGTAGGTAAATATGAACGATGAACGAAAATAAAAAAATAGTCCGATTACATGCAGAAAATCATTCAGCTGAGGCTCTAGGAATCATATTTGCTTACAAACAAAAAGGTGACCACCTTGTTTACAGTATGTATCAAGGAGAAAGCGTTTCTGAGCAAAAAATACCTCTAGAAGAATGGGTCTCGTATGAGCATTTTTTCGAAGCGCTAAATAAAAAGAAAAAGCTTATGTACGAGCTTCAAATAAATGATAAACGCTATGTAGTAAACTTAACCCCTTTATCTTACACAGAAAAACCTGAAATTATGGGACATTGCGTGAATATAACTAGTTATCAGGAGAAAAAAGAACAGATTCAGCCTTTTATTTATCATAACGCAGATGCTGTTGCTATCGTTGACTTAGAGGGTAAAACGCTTCAAGTGAACCCTGCGTTTGAGAATACATTTGGCTGGACGTTTGAAGAAATTCATCAAAAGCCTCTTCCGATTATACCTTCGTTTTTAAAGGAGCCCGTGTGCGAACTTCATAAGACTATTCAATCAGGGGAATCGAAAACGGAATTCGAGACGGTCAGACAGCATAAAGACGGGCATTTAATTAATGTAAGCGTCACACTATTTCGCGTTGAAAATATGAATGATTGGCCGTTATGCATTGCGTTTGTCTATCGAGATATAACATCGCGCAAGCAGGATGAGACGGCTTTAAAAGAAAGCGAACAGCGCTACCGAAGTTTGATTGAGTTATCCCCGGAAGCAATTATCGTTCATAGTGAAGGTAAAATTGATTATATCAACCCTGCAGGAGCTAAAGCACTAGGATACAAGAATCCTCAAGATGTATTAGGAGCTTGTGTTTATCAGTTTGTTCACCCTGATTACTATGATGTTGTAAAACAGCGAATTTATCGAATGAAAACAGAAAATAAATCTGTGGATCTGCAGGAAGAAAAGTTTATTCATAAAGACGGTCATACGATTGATGCCGAAACCATTGCCTTTCCTATTCCGTATATGGGAAAGCAGGCCATTCAAGTTTTGTTTCGTGATATTACAGAACGTAAAAAAACTGAAAAATTGCTGCGTGAATCCGCTCAGCTTTCCTTAGTCGGACAGTTAGCAGCGGGTATCGCTCACGAAATCAGAAACCCTCTAACAGCGGTAAAAGGATTTATGCAGTTATTAGAAGAAACGAGCGGTCAGCCTTACTATGTAGAAATGATAAATCATGAGTTAGATAGAATCGAATTGATTGCCGACGAGTTCTTGAGTCTTGCAAAGCCTCAGGCGAAAACCTACAAAGACAAACACGTCCAAGATATCTTAGAGAACACGTTAAAGCTAGCTGAGGTGCAGGGGATTACAGAGAAAATTCACGTAAAAAAAGAGATTGATCTTCATCTTCCTCTCGTATTATGCGAAGAAAACCAGTTAAAACAGGTCTTTAGCAATATATTTAAAAATGCCGTCGAATCCATGCCAAGTGGAGGAACTGTAACGATTCAACTAAAAAGATTTAATCAGGAGAACCTTGTTGTCCGGTTTAGCGACGAGGGGCCAGGCATCACGCAGGAACGAATGCAGCATTTAGGAAAACCTTTTTATAGTACGAAAGAGAAAGGAACGGGGCTTGGACTGATGGTGTGCTATAAGATCATTCGAGAACATAGAGGAGAAATTAACTTTGTAAGTGAACTTGGAAAAGGAACTACCGTAGACATTCTTTTGCCTTTTAAAAAGTAGATTCTACTTTTATAAGCATGAAACCTTTTCTAAAGGGGAATACATGTTAGTGAACGAATAATGAGGTTAAAATAGGAGGGAATACGATGGAACGTATTGAAACGGGAGAGATTTTTACAATTTTAGATGAAAATGATCAAGAGCAAGATATTGAAGTGCTTGGAAAAATGACGATTGAAGGCCACGATTATATTGCCGTTGCGTTTGTGGAAGAAGTTTTAATTGAAACAGAAGAAGAAATTGATGTTTTCTTTTTAAAAATTGAAGATGATGGTGAATGGTCTTCAATTGAAGATGATGATGAGTTTGAAAAAGTATCAGCCGTATTTGAGGAAATGACATCCGCGTAAAAAGAGAGGTTACAACCTCTCTTTTTTTTATTTATAAATAATATAATATTTAGAATTTTTCTAAAAATATCTTGCTGAATTATTTCCCTTCATTTATGATGAATATGTAACATACCAACCGGTTAGTAAGTAAATGAAAGCGAGGGACTACCGTGTATTTTTCTTACTCTGACAAAGTAGTGAAGCTGCAAAAAGAATTGAGCTCTTTTATGGAAGAGCATATTTATCCAAATGAACGGCTATACGAACAACAGCTGAATGAACAGCCATCTAGATGGTCAGCTGTTCCTCCAATCATGGAAGAGTTAAAAGAAAAAGCAAAGCGAGCTGGGCTATGGAACTTATTTTTGCCAGAAAGCGAATACGGAGCAGGTCTAACAAATGTAGAATACGCTCCTCTTTGCGAAATTATGGGCCGTTCTATTATTGGACCAGAAGCTTTTAACTGCGGAGCTCCTGACACTGGCAATATGGAAGTGCTGGTTCGATACGGAACGCCTGAACAGAAAGAAAAATGGCTAAAGCCTCTGTTAAATGGAGACATTCGCTCCTGCTTTTCTATGACAGAACCGGATGTAGGTTCTTCTGATGCCACAAACATTCAGTGCAGTATTGTAAGAGAAGGCGATGAATATGTAATCAATGGAAGAAAATGGTGGTCTTCAGGTGCGGGAGATCCTCGCTGCAAAATTGCTATTGTCATGGGAAAAAGCGATTTTAACGCATCTAAATATGAACAGCAGTCTATGATTCTAGTTCCATTAAATACTCCGGGAGTTAAAATTGAACGAATGCTGCCAGTCTTTGGATACGATCACGCTCCTCATGGACATGCTGAAATTCATTATGACAATGTGCGTGTGCCAGCATCCAATATGCTTTTAGGCGAAGGAAAAGGGTTTGCTATTGCTCAAGGTAGATTAGGGCCTGGACGTATTCATCACTGCATGCGTCTAATAGGAGCAGCTGAAAGAGCGCTCGAAGAATTATGTAAGCGTATTCAAAGTCGTTCTACATTTAATAAGTTGCTTTCTCAGCAAGGGGTTATTCAAGAATGGGTGGCAGAATCGCGTATTGAAATTGAGCAAGCTCGCTTATTAACATTAAAAGCTGCTTATATGATGGACACAGTTGGAAATAAAAAAGCGCGGAAAGAAATTGCCATGATTAAAGTAATAGCTCCTGCTATGGCTTTAAAAGTCATTGATCGTGCCATTCAAGCATTTGGAGCAGCAGGTGTTTCAGAAGACACGCCGCTTGCGGCACTTTGGGCAAATGCCCGCACTTTGCGCCTTGCCGATGGTCCAGACGAAGTGCACAAAGCACAGCTTGCAAGACTTGAGCTAAAATCCTATCAAGAACAGGAGGCAACCTATGCACATAAAGGATCTATTTGATTTAACTGGAAAGACAGCTATTATTACCGGAGGAGGCAGAGGATTAGGAGAGCAAATGGCAGAAGGGCTTGCAGAGGCAGGGGCAAATATTGTTCTATGCTCAAGAAAAAAAGAAGCATGTCAGCAAGTGGCTGATCGATTGGCCACCATGGGCGTAAAAACCCTCGCTTTAGCATGCGACATCAGTCAGCCTGAAGATATTAAAAATGTCGTGCATCAAACGATTGAAACATTTGGACGCATCGATATTTTAATTAACAACAGCGGAGCTACGTGGGGAGCTTCGGCTGAAGAAATGCCTCTTGAAGCATGGCAAAAAGTGATGAATATTAATGTGACGGGCACGTTTTTAATGTCACAAGAAGCTGGAAAAGAAATGATTAAACAAAAAGCTGGTAAGATTATTAACATTGCTTCAATTGCGGGTCTTGGAGGAACGGACCCTCAGTATATGGATACAATCGGGTACAACACGAGTAAAGGAGCGGTCATTACGTTCACGAAAGATTTAGCTGTCAAATGGGGACAGCATAATATTCAAGTTAATGCAATTGCGCCGGGATTTTTTCCTACTAAAATGTCAGGTGCGATTATGGAACAAGGAAAAGATTATTTTCTAAGTCAAACCCCTTTAAAACGCTTTGGCTCCGAAGCTGATTTAAAAGGAGCGGCTGTTTTTCTTGCTTCTGCAGCGTCTAATTATATTACGGGCGATATTCTGACAGTAGACGGTGGAGTTCATGCTATGTGAATAAGAAAGGAGTTACTCAATGGAAGACGTTAAAAAATGGTTTACACCTTATCCAGAAGCCTACACTCATGACATTCACATCGAAGATATTTCACTATTTGATATGCTGAAAGAAACAGCCGAACGTTATCCTGCTCACACAGCCACGCGCATGTATCAGCATACGTTAACGTACCAGGAGCTGTACCACTCAGTTCGCGTATTTGCAGGAGCACTGCAGAAAAAAGGGATTAAAAAAGGAGATCGTGTAGCAATTATGCTGCCAAATTGTCCGCAATATATAATAAGCTATTTTGGCATTGTAGCAGCGGGCGGCATTGTCACTCAGGTCAACCCCATGCTTGTCGAACAAGAACTAGAGCATATTTTACACGATTCCGGCGCAAAAAAAATAATTCTACTCGATGATTTTTATACGAGACTTCAAGAGATAAGGAATCGTGTTGAGATAGAAGAAGCGATAACCGTCAGCTTGCAAAAACCTTTTGTTCCTACATCACCAGACCTTTCCTTCTTAGATTTTCTAACCATTAAGCATGAATTTAATCAGCCGGTCATCCATCCAGCACACGATATTGCTGTTCTTCAGTATACGGGAGGAACGACCGGACCATCTAAAGGTGCGATGCTTACACATACAAACATTTACACAAACGCAGTTCAATCATACGAAATATTTAAGCATGATATTGAATTAGGAAAAGAAAAATGCTTAACCGTTATTCCATTGTTTCACGTATTTGGCATGACTTCCTGTATGCATTTATCAATTCTTTGCGGAAATGAAATATTGCTATTGCCGCGTTTTGATTTAGAAGAAGTACTAAATACAATCAAAAAAGAGCAGCCTAGTATTTTTCCTGGAGTGCCAACTATGTATGTCGCAATTACCAATCATCCGCGGGCAGAAGAATACAATATCGAAAGTATTCGCATCTGCAACAGCGGCAGTGCGCCAATGCCTGTTGAGCTGATGAAAGAGTTCGAACGAAAAACGGGTGCTAAAGTGTTAGAAGGGTACGGCTTATCAGAAGCGGCCCCCGTTACCCATTGCAACCTGCCGTTTTGTGAACGAAAGCCAGGCACAGTCGGACTTGGCGTTCCGCAAACTGCTTATAAAATTGTAGACGTGGCTACAGGAACAAAAGAACTGCCAAGAGGAGAGCTTGGAGAAATAGTGATTAAAGGCCCTCAAGTTATGAAGGGCTATTGGAATCAGCCTGAAGAAACAGCTCACGCGCTTAGAAACGGCTGGCTGTACACAGGAGATATTGGACAGATAGACGAAGATGGGTATTTATCCATTGTTGATCGCAAAAAAGATATGATTATTGCGAGTGGTTTTAATGTGTATCCTCGAGATATTGAAGAAGTTTTATATGAGCACAGCCACATTAAAGAAGCCGTTGTCATTGGCGTTCCCCATCCTTACAGAGGAGAAACAATTAAAGCGATTTTGGTAGTGAAAGAAGGAAAATCTCTTTCTGAAGAAGAGCTTACTTCTTATTGCCGACATCATCTTGCAGCTTACAAAATTCCGCGAATCTTTGAGTTTCGCGCTGAGCTTCCTAAGACCAATGTAGGAAAAATTTTACGAAGAGCACTGCGAGAAGAAGTGGTGAAAGAAACGATGTAAAGAAGCTGAACATAAACAAACTTTTTCAAAAGCTCCCTCTAAGCCATGGTATAATTTGTGAAAATGAGAAAAGACAGAGAGGGTTTGACGATGAAAGATTTGATGATGGAACGAAGCATTCAGCTTTTTGCTCAAAAAGGTTTCAAAGAAACGTCTATTCAAGATATTGTAAATGAATTAAACGTCACAAAAGGAACGTTTTATTATTATTTTAAAAGCAAGCAAGAGCTTTTAATGGATATTCACCTTCAATATATTGAAAGATTAATAGAAAACCAAGAGACGATTCTTGCAGATAAGACAATATCTTATCCTGAAAAGCTGCACAGCATTATTTTTAAACTTGTTCATGATATTGAGAAAGAAGGTCTTCGAGCTAAAGTGTTTTTTCGAGAGATGCGTCATTTGAGTGAAGAACACTTACAGCAAATCATTCCAAAGCGCGATCGTTTTAAAGAAAACGTACAGGAAATTATTGAAAAAGGAATGGAAGCAGGGCAGTTCCGTTCAGATTTGCCTTCAGATATCGTGACGCTAGGCATATTAGGAATGACAAATTGGAGCTATTTTTGGTTTCAGCCGGATGGTGAAAAGTCAGATCGAGAAGTTGCGGCTATTTTTTATAAGATGTTGATGAAAGGTATTCAGTCACAGTAGCTGCTAGGCTGGACAGTGCTCGTAAAAGGTGGGAAAGTATAAGCTCTTTCTCTCCTTTTATATTAAAAGGAGGCTATAACATGAATAGTAAAGATATACAGCGTATTGCTGTCATTGGCGCAGGACAAATGGGACATCAAATTGGTATGCTTTGTGCACTTGGAGGATATGAAACAATTATCCAAGATATGAATGAACAATCACTCATAGAGGCGAAAAATAAGCTGGAAGCAATTATAGACAAGTGGGTTCACAAAGGCAAAATTTCCTCTGATGCTAAAGAAGCCGCATTTCAAAGGTTGTCTTTTACAAGCACATTAAAGGAAGCGGTTTCAAGTGCTGATTTTGTGATTGAAGCTGTTGTAGAAAAGTTAGATGTAAAACAAAGCGTCTTTAAAGAAATAGATGAGTACGCACCAAGTCACGCCATTTTAGCATCGAATAGTTCAACAATTGTTAACTCGCTTATTGCAAGTGCAACAAACCGTCCAGAGCAAATCGTTAACATGCATTTCTTTTTTCCTCCTCTTGTAATGGACTGCGTAGAAGTTGTGATGAGTGAAAAGACAAGTGAACAAACAGCTCAAACGACAATGGAAGTTTGCAAGCAAATTAATCGCACAGCAGTCCTTCTGAAAAAAGAAATCTCAGGTTTTATTGCCAATCGAATTTTAGGAGCGCTGCAAAAAGAAGCCGTTTTCCTTTACGAAAATGGATACGCAGATTTTGAAGACATTGATACGATTTGCAAAAAAGCGCTCAATCACCCGATCGGTCCTTTTGAATTGATGGATCTCTCAGGAATTGACGTCGGATATTTTGTGATGCAGCAGCGCTATAGCGAAACAGGGGACCCTGAGGACAAGCCAGCTGCGTGCATAGAAGAAAAAGTTCAAAAAGGCGAGCTTGGACGCAAAACAGGAAAAGGTTTTTACACATACCACACACAGGGAGTGAAGCAATGATGAAAAAATTTGTACGTATTGAAAAAGAAGAGAAAACAGCTATTGTAACCATTGATAATCCGCCTTTAAATGTAATGAGCCAGGCTGTTGTGCAGCAGCTTGAAGAAACGTATGAAGAGCTTAGTAAAGATCCTGATGTCATTACAATCATTTTAACGGGAGCGGGCGACCGGGCGTTTATGGCTGGAGCTGATATTAAAGAATTTCCACAGCTAATGGGACAAAGCGGTATTAAAGAAGAGTTTATGAAAACCCATCGTGTTTTGCAAAAACTTGAAAACATTGAAAAACCAACAATTGTCGTGTTAAACGGTTTAACGTTTGGGGGAGGGTGCGAACTTTCACTAACCGCTGATATACGCATTGCCGAAGAACATGCTCAAATCGGTCTTCCGGAAGTGAAGCTCGGATTGTTTCCCGGAGGCGGCGGAACTCAGCGTCTTCCGCGCGTAATCGGCGCATCTAAAGCTAAAGAATGGATGTTTGCCGGCAGTCCTGTTTCGGCGGAAGAAGCACTTCATGCAGGCTTTGCCAATCATGTAACGCCTAAAGGAAAAGGGCTCGAAAAAGCAAAAGAGCTGGCTAAGAAATTTAACCGTCACTCTCTTCCGTCACTTTCTCGAATTAAGGCAGCGGTAAACGAAGGAATGAATCGTACACTATCTGAAGGTCTTGAACTTGAGGCAGAGCTGTTTGAAGAAGTCTTTCAAACAGAAGATATTAAAGAAGGAGTATCAGCATTTATTGAAAAGCGTCCCGCTGTTTTTTCACATAAGTAAAGGAGGAGAAAACCATGTATGAAACACAGGTCAAAGTGCGTTTTTGCGAAACAGACGCACTCGGTCACATTAACAATACGAGCTATTTCATTTATTTAGAAGAAGCACGCATTGCTTTTTTTGAAGAAATGGGAGCATCCATGCATACAAAAAAGTGGGAGTATATTTTAGCGTCTACTAAATGTGATTTTGTTGCGCAAGGATATTTTAATCAAGTGTTAACGATTAAAACCTTTGTATCTAATGTCGGCAATAAAAGCTTTACAATTGGCCATGAAATTACCGACAGCAAGACGGGATCGCTGATTGCTAAAGGAGAAGCTGTCATCGTGTACTTTGATTTTGATGCACAAAAAAGCATTTCTATTCCAGCGGACATTAAGCAGTTTTTGATGAATTATAAAGTAGCTGTTTAACTATAAAAAAGCAGGTGGTAAAAGAATGTCACAAATCATTCCTGTACGAAAAGGAGAGGAATTAAACACGGAAAAACTGCATCAGTTTCTCCGTGTTTCGATTCCTGATTTACCTAAAGAGCCTCTTTTAATCAAGCAATTTGGATCGGGTGCGTCCAATTTAACCTACGCTCTTTCAGTCGGAGAGTGGGAGGCGGTGTTGAGACGCCCGCCATTTGGGCCAGTTGCGCCAAAAGCGCATGACATGGAAAGAGAATACAAGATTTTATCTGTTTTATCGAAATCTTTCCCTCTCGCTCCTAGGCCTAATGTGTTTTGTGAAGATGAAACGGTGGTCGGGAAACCCTTTTTTTTAATGGAGCGAAAGCACGGTGTTCTCATCGACACAGCGTTTCCAGAAGACGTGAAAGGAACTAGCGAACTTTGCCGTCGTATTTCAGAACAAATGGTAGATGTCCTTGTTCAGCTTCATGACGTTCCTTATAAAGGTACGCTCCTTGAAGAAATCAGCAAGCCTGAAGGTTTTTTAGAACGTCAAGTACACGGCTGGATTCATCGTTATGAAAAATCAAAAACAAGTGACATACCGGAAGTAGAAGCACTAAAGAAATGGTTGACCACACACATCCCCACTTCACAGCATTCAACCATTATTCACTATGATTATAAGCTTAACAATACGTTATTTTCACCGGATGGAAATAAAATTGTAGGATTATTTGACTGGGAAATGACAACCGTTGGAGACCCGCTTGCTGATTTGGGAGTGGCGATGAGCTATTGGATGGAAGACAGCGACCCTGAACTTTTAAAAAGAGGATTGGGGAACCCACCTGTTACTGTGCAAAAAAGCTTTTATTCCCGTCGAGATTTTGTGGAAGCGTATGCTAAAAAAAGCGGACGAGATGTGTCACACATTGACTTTTACCTGAAGTTTGCGTACTTCAAACTTGCTGTCATTTGTCAGCAAATTTATTACCGTTATAAAAAAGGCCAAACAAATGACAAACGGTTTTCACAATTTGGAGAGTATGTAAAAACGCTGATTATTCATGCTCTGCATACAGAACGCGGGCATATATGAAAAGAAAAGTTCACGTAATACTCAAAAAAGAAGAGCTTCTTGCCAAAAAGCTAGAAGGAAAAACGGTCGTTATATTTGACGTCTTATTGGCTACTTCAACAATTGCGGCTGCTTTACAACAAGGAGCAATAGAGGTTATTCCCGTAAAAAACGAAGAAGAAGCGCGCAATAAAGCAAAAACGTATAAGCCTGACGAAATTGCGCTTGTAGGCGAATATAGAGGGAAAACGATTGAAGGATTTTTTGATCCAAGCCCCAGCACGATAAGGCAGCATGTTCAAGATAAAACGGTTATTTTATCCACCACTAATGGAACGGTGGCCATTCATAACGCTGAAAAAGCAAAACATGTCTATGCAGCTTCACTGTTAAACGGAGAAGCGGTTGCCAGTGCTGTTTGTCAACCAAGTCAAGATGAAACTGTTTTATTGGTTTGTTCAGGTTCATCCGATCGCTTCTGTCTAGAAGATTTATATGGAGCGGGGTACTTTATAAGCTGTCTTCTGCAACTAAAAACATTTTATTTAACGGATGCTGCAAAAGCCGCACTGCTTTTGTATAAGGCTTATGAGCATTCATCTATTGAAATATTGAAACACTCAGCCGTAGGAGAAATGCTCACTCAGTATGGCTTTCTAGACGAAATTGGCTTTGTAAGCCGGAAAAACGTCTATTCTGTAGTTCCTAAGGTAGTGAAGAAAAAGCTAGTAAACGGGGAGGAAATGATATGTCTGAAATGAAAACCGAAGCAAAAGGCGGATCATTTTTACTTAAAAAAACATCTGCGCAGCACGTCTATACACCTGAAGACTTAACGGATGAGCATCGTATGATCGCTCAGACAGCAAAGCAGTTTATTGAAAAAGAAGTCGACCCTTACCACAGTGACATTGAGCAGCAAGATTTTGATAAAGTAGTAGAATTGATGCACAAAGCAGGCGAACTCGGACTTCTTGCTCACAGTATTCCAGAAGCATATGGAGGACTAGGTCTTGATAAAGTAAGCAAAGGACTCGTCGGTGAAATCATCGGCCGGACAAGCGGATATGGAGTCGCTCATTCTAATCATACATGCATTGCGACACTTCCTATTACGTATTTTGGTACCAAAAAGCAAAAAGAAAAATACTTGCCCAAATTGGCAAGCGGTGAATATATTGGCGCCTACTGTTTGACAGAGCCAGAAGCTGGTTCTGATGCTCTTGCAGCCCAAACAAAAGCCGTATTAAATCCTGAAAAAACGCATTATGTATTAAATGGAACGAAGCAGTACATTACCAATGCTGCCTTTTCAGATACGTTCATCACATATGCAAAAGTAGACGGAGAACATTTTACCGCTTTTATTGTAGAAAAAGATTTTGAAGGACTGTCTCTCGGGCCAGAAGAAAAGAAAATGGGGATTAAAGGGTCGTCTACTCGCCCGGTTATTTATGAAGATTGTTTAGTACCCGTAGAAAACGTACTTGGACAAGTAGGAAGAGGTCACTTAATTGCGCTGAACGTCTTAAACCTTGGACGTTTTAACTTAGGTTCTGCATGTATGGGCGCAGCGAAATATGCGTTTGAACTTGCTTTAGGTTATACAAAAGAACGCAAGCAGTTTAAAACAGCTATTGCGGAATTTAACGCTTCAAAAGAAAAAATAGCAAAAATGGCGGCTCGTATTTTTGCATCTGAATCTATCCAGTACCGTACAGCTGGTTTACTAGAAGAGGCGCTTGGTGGACTATATGAAAGTGAAAATCATAAGTTAGTAGCTAAACAGCTGGCTGAATTTGCAAAGGAATGTTCAGTGTGTAAAGTGTATGGATCGGAAACTCTTGATTTAATTGCCGATGAATCGCTGCAGCTTCATGGCGGAGCAGGATTTATTCAAGAATATAAAATTGAACAAGTATACCGTGACTCACGCATCAATCGTATTTTTGAAGGTACAAATGAAATCAACCGCCTTTTGCTTCCAACTCAGCTTCTAAAAAAAGCAGGCAAAGGAGAAATAGAGCTGAACAAACGAGTAGAACATGCCGTTAGTGAATTGATGAGCGGTCAGTGGGAAATATCTTCAAATGAACTTCTAGCACGAGAAAAGCAGGCTGTTATTACAACAAGGCATTTATTTCTTGCATTGCTAGGAACAGCATTCCAAACGTTTCAGACAAATCTAGCGCAAGAACAAGAAACGCTGATGAAACTAGCAGAAATTGCTATTGGGCTATTCGCTATGGAGTCATCTGTGCTGCGCGTGGAAAAAGCTGTAACCAGAAATGGAGAAGAAAAAGAAACGTTAAAAAGCAAGCTCACAGCAACAGTTGTTAGTGAAACGCTCTTTGAAATTGAAAAGCAGGCTCGACAATTAATAAACGGGATGTTAACGGATGAAAAACACCGACAGTACCGCACAATTCTTGGAAAATGGATGAATGATTTGCAAAGTGAAGGAGAGTTCATGCGCAATCGAGACATCGCCCGTGAATTTATCGACAGCGGACGATATGTTGTATAAGGAGGGGTATTATGATGCGTTTTGAAGGGCAAATAGCTGTTATTACAGGAGCTGGAAGTGGCATTGGAGAAGCGACCGCTCAAAGAATGGCGAAAGAAGGCGCTCGCGTCATTCTTGTGGGGCGAACGAAAGAAAAACTAATACAGGCTGCATCCGCTATTGACACACGGTGTGAACGAAAATGTACAGATATTTTCCCAGCTGACGTAACGAAAGAAGAAGACGTCAAAGAGCTTGCTGAGTTTATAAAAGAAAAGTACGGACAAATTCATTTATTAATTAATAACGCAGGCGGATCTGTTAATTCCACAATCAAAGAAACAACGCTTGAACAGTGGAAACAGGTGCAGGACGTCAATTTAACAAGCGTATTTCTTGTAACAAAACATTTGATTCCTTTTTTAACTGAAGAAATAGCAGAAAATCGCTCTATTGTTAACATCGCTTCTCTTTCAGGACATAAAGCAGGTGCGCAAATCCCCCACTATAGCGCTGCTAAAGCTGCTTTAATCAACTTTACAAAAGCAATGGCATTTGAATTAGCACCTCACGGAATCAGAGTAAACTCTGTGTCTCCTGGATTCGTAGAAACACCTTTAACACAGCCTGGACTTGAAAATGAGCGCTTCACTAAGGCAATCGAAAAAAATACGGCTTTAAAACGTGTAGGTAAACCAGATGAAATTGCAAATGTTATTGCTTTTGCAGCGTCTAAAGAGGCATCGTATATGACGGGAAGTGATTTATTAGTAGACGGCGGGTGGCTTATCGTTTAATACAAAGCAAAGAGGAGGAAGTCGAAATTATGAGTGATTTAGTAGTAGAAAAGCAGGGGACTATTTTATCTTTAACGTTAAATCGACCGGATCGTTTAAATGCATTCAGTGAGGAAATGATTGAAAAGTTAACAGCTGAAATAAAACAGGCACAAAGCGATGAGTCTATTAAAGTGGTTATATTAAATGGAGCGGGGCGCTCGTTTTCTGCCGGAGGCGATGTAAAAACGATGGGTCAAGCATCGGGAGCTGATGTTTATGAACATATCGGCCGTTTAAATGAATGTATTTTAGCGATGCAAAATCTAGAGAAGCCAATTATTTCAGCAGTTCATGGGTTTGCAGCAGGAGCTGCTTTTAATTTAGCTCTCGCTTCTGACTTTATCATCGCATCACAAGAAAGCCGATTTGTATTAAGCTTTTCTCAAGTGGGATTGATTTCAGATGGAGGAGGTCTTTACTTTCTCACAAAGGTCGTTGGCCCCCACAAAGCTAAAGAACTGCTATTTTTAGCAGAGCCTCTGGATGCCGATACGGCTTACAAAGCCGGTTTTTTGAACCGTGTAGTGCCGTTAGATCAGTTGAAAGATGAGGTTACGTCTTTTGCAAGCCGTTTATCACAAGGGCCAACGAAAGCGTACGGAAAAATGAAAAAAATCGTCAACGATTCATTCCATTTAACGCTAGAACAAGTGCTTGAACAAGAAAGGCTAACGCAAGTTCTTATGGTAGAAACGAGGGATCATCAAGAAGGAATATCTGCATTTAAAGAAAAAAGAAAGCCACTATTTCAAGGGAAATAAGAGGGGGATATAAAAGATGAAAGCTATTCAATTCACGCAGTATGGAGGGCCTGATGTTCTGCAAGTTATTGATATTGCACGCCCTGTACCTAAAAAGAAAGATGTGCTCATTAAAGTTGCGGCAATTGGCGTTAATTATGCCGACGCTGCGCGACGCGAAGGAGCATATGTAGTCGAAACGCCGCTGCCTTTTATTCCAGGCTCTGAAGTAGCAGGCGAAGTGGTTGAAGTAGGCGAGGATGTACAAGGGATAAAAGTAGGTACAAAAGTCGTGACACTGCTAGGATCTAATCGAGCAACAGGATACGCTGAGTACACGCTGGCAGATTCAAGAGGCCTTATTCCGTTGCCGGAGAATGTGGATTTAACACAGGCCGTTGCTTTGCCTCTTCAAGGACTAACGGCTTATCATATTTTAAAAACAATGGGTCGCCTTGAAAAAGGAGAAACCGTCATCGTTCATGCAGCAGCAGGCGGCGTCGGAACCTTAGCTGTTCAGCTTGCGAAAATTTTTGGAGCTGGAAAAGTTATTGCTACAGCGAGCTCTAAAGAAAAGCTTGAGCTTGCAAAAAATCTTGGTGCCGACGAAGTGATTAACTATACAGAAACAGGCTGGGAAAAACGGATTTTAGAAGTAACAGAAGGAAAAGGAGCCGATATTATTTTAGAAATGGTAGGAGGGTATATATTCTATGAATCTCTTCAATGTCTTGCACCATTTGGGCGCCTCGTTTTTTACGGAATGGCTAGCGGAAAATCTGTAAAGTTTAACCCTGCTCGCCTGATGGAAAAAAATCAGTCGGTTCTCGGCTTTTTCTTACCTCAAATGATGGCAAAACCAGCACTTTATCAGCAAAGCCTGCATGAGCTATTAAACTACGTGAATTCCGGTCAGTTAAAATTAATGCTGGGCGGTACATTTTCACTTGAAGAAGCAGCACATGTACATCGTCTGCTTCAAGGAAGAAAAACGACCGGAAAATTAGTGTTAGTTCCTTAACAAAACAGCTTCCGTCTCTAATAGGGATGGAAGCTGTTTTAGTTTAAAAAATTGGCTTTCGCCTGCCAAATTTTTAAAAACCGCTTAATAATTTGGCATAAAAATCAGTACTTTTTACTAATTTCTTCTATATTTTAACACTGGCATGGAAGTTGCATAATAAGTGTTTGAACATATAAAGGAGGAATTGAATATGGTGAGAAATGGAACGGACCGCGTGAAGCGGGGAATGGCAGAAATGCAAAAAGGCGGCGTTATCATGGACGTGATCAATGCAGAACAGGCAAAAATTGCAGAGGCAGCAGGCGCTGTTGCTGTTATGGCATTGGAGCGTGTTCCAGCTGATATTCGTGCAGCAGGCGGCGTGTCTCGTATGGCAGACCCAACAATTGTTGAAGAAGTGATGAATGCTGTGTCCATTCCAGTTATGGCAAAAGCTCGTATTGGCCATATTGTTGAAGCACGCGTGCTAGAAGCGATGGGTGTAGACTACATCGATGAAAGTGAAGTGTTGACTCCAGCTGATGAGGAGTTTCATTTAAATAAAAATACATTTACGGTTCCATTTGTGTGCGGTTGTCGTGATCTTGGTGAAGCATCCCGCCGTATTGCTGAAGGAGCTGCAATGCTTCGTACAAAAGGCGAACCAGGGACAGGAAACATCGTGGAAGCAGTGCGTCATATGCGCCAAGTAAACGCTCAAGTACGTAAAGTTGTGGGCATGGACGAAGATGAGTTAATGACAGAGGCAAAACTATTAGGCGCGCCTTATGAGCTATTACTGCAAATTAAACGTGAAGGTCGCCTACCGGTTGTAAACTTTGCAGCGGGCGGTGTAGCAACACCAGCAGACGCAGCGTTAATGATGCAGCTTGGAGCAGACGGTGTGTTCGTTGGTTCAGGAATCTTTAAATCCGACAACCCTGAAAAATTTGCTCGAGCAATCGTGGAAGCAACAACGCATTATCAAGACTATGAACTGATTGCAAGCTTGTCAAAAGGGCTAGGAAGTGCAATGAAAGGAATTGAAATTTCATCATTATTACCAGAAAATCGTATGCAAGAACGCGGCTGGTAATAAGTAATAACTTTTAAACTTAGTTAGGAGAATGATCATGGGGAAATATACAATAGTCGATAAAGAAACGTGTATTGCGTGCGGCGCATGCGGAGCTGCGGCACTTGATATTTATGATTATGATGATGAAGGAATTGCGTTCGTTATCCTTGATGATAATCAAGGCACTGTTGAAGTGCCCCAAGAGTTAGAAGACGATTTAATAGATGCGTTTGAAGGCTGTCCAACAGAGTCCATCCGTATAGCAGATGAAAAGTTTGATGGAGATTCGAATAAATTTCAATAAAGCCGAATAAATAAAAAAATAGAAAGTTTTTTTAAAAGAAAAGAAGGATTTTGTCTAGAAAAGGCGAAATATTAGTTGTGTAAGAACATATCTTTTTAAAAATGAAAGCACTTACATAACTAAAAGCATATGAGTTAGTCTCATTTGACCTTTCAGAATTATTAGTGTAAATGTGCGGAGTAATTAAATAGTTTTTAAAAGGAGATTAAGGGGCATGCAAATACTGAATACAGTCATTGTGACAGGATATGCAAAAGCTCCACAGGGAACTTCCATGTATGAAATGTATAAGCATGCGGGAATTGTACTAGAAGTGGATCTGACAGAGCATAAAATTGTAAATGCTGAGTTTACGTTTATTACGGAGCTGACGCAAAATTTTTTCCGGAAGCTGCTTATTGGTTACTGCCTTGCAGATGGAATTGAACCTCTTATTGAACGTATTCAAAATTATTATTTTGCTCCATCTCAACAGGCGATTATCGTAGCGCTTCAGGCTGCAATCCAACGTTACTGGGATAATGTGAATCAAAAAATTACATAGCGTTTGGTTAGAATAAAGTGAGAAGACAACCTCTTTTCATGGTCTTATTAAAACCAAGCAGACACACACGCTTTACAAAGAATGGGGGACGTCCCTGTTTCTTTGGGGAGTCATTGTGTCCTGCTTGGTTTTTTTCGTGTAAAGCGCTGTGAAATACAAAAAGAAAAGGAGGAAACAAAAATGAACAAAATCATCACGCGCGAAGAAGCAGTAGGAAAAATAACTGATGGCGCACGCATTATGGTAGGTGGATTTGGTCTTGTAGGAAGTCCGCTTAGTCTAATTGAGGCGATTGCCAAATCAAACCTTAAAGATTTAGAGATTATTAGTAATAACCTCGGTGAACCTGGAAAAGGATTGGGTATATTGGTTCAAAGAAAACAAGTAAAAAAAGCTATAGGGTCTTATTTTACTTCCAACCCTGAAGTTGTACACGCTTATCAACAACAAGAACTTCAAGTGGAGCTCATCCCGCAAGGAACAATGTCCGAGGCAATTAGAGCAGGAGGAGCAGGCATTGGAGGATTTTACACGCCTGTGAGCGTAGGGACTCAGCTCGCTGAAGGAAAAGAAGAACGAGTATTAAAAGGAAAAAAATATGTTTTGCAAGAATCGCTGCACGCAGATGTAGCGCTTATAAAAGCTAAAAAAGCAGACCGACTCGGAAATCTTATTTACAGCAAATCAGCAAGAAACTTTAATCCAATGATGGCAACGGCCGCTGATATCGTGATTGCTGAAGTAGAAGAAGTGGTTGAAGTTGGACAAATTTCTCCTGAAGAAATTATCACTCCTCATTTATACGTTACTTATATCGTAGTGAAAGGAGAAAAATAAGATGAACGTCAAACAATATATTGCTGGGCGCGCTGCAAAAGAGCTTTGTCACGGAGATGTAGTGAACTTAGGGATAGGGATTCCTACTTTGGTTGCTAATTATATTTCACCCGATGTTCACGTGTTTTTACATTCAGAAAACGGAATTCTCGGCGTTGGCCCTACTCCTGAAGAAACCTATATAGATCCAGAGCTTGTGAATGCTGGGAAGCTTCCCGTCACGGTCTTGGAAGGTGCCTCATTTTTTAACAGCGCCGATTCTTTTGCGATGATACGCGGAGGTCATGTGAATGTATCCATTCTTGGAGTGCTTCAAGTAGATGAAGCAGGGCGAATTGCAAACTGGGCTGTCCCTGGGAAAAGTGTTCTTGGCGTAGGAGGAGCAATGGATTTATTAGAAGGATCGAAAAAAGTGATTGTGACGACTCTTCATACGAATAGTCAAGGAGAGTCAAAGCTAGTTAGGAATTTAACCTATCCGCTTACTTCAGAGCGAAGAGTCGATATGATTATTACGGAATTAGCTGTCTTTTCGGTAACCGATCTTGGTCTTGAACTTCTTGAAACAGCTCCGGGTGTTTCTTTAGAGGAAGTAAAACAAAAAACAGAGGCTTCTTTTCATGTTTCTACATTGTTTAGCAAAGACAATGAGGTGACGGCATAATGGCAGTGATTGTAAATGCATTTCGAACTCCTATTGGAAAGTTTGGCGGTTCGCTTGCAGATACGCTTCCAGAAGAACTAGTCTCTCTTGTGATGAAAAACAATTTGTCTTCAGCCGGATATACATCAGAGATTGTTGATGAAATTATTGTCGGACAAACGAAACAAAGCGCTCATGCTCCTAATATAGCGAGAGTAGCCGGGCTTAAAGCTCAATTCTCTGAACGTATTCCTGCTTATACCGTGCACCGCCAGTGCGGCTCGGGCATGCAGGCTGTGATGAATGGCGCTATGTCCATTTTATCAGGTCAAGCCGAAACGGTATTAGCTGGAGGAGTGGAAAGCATGTCTCAAGCACCGCACTATACGGTAGGCACTCGTTTTGGTTTTCACGTTGGTGATTTAACACTCTATGACTCTAACACAGAAAGTCAGCCAAAATCACAGCCTGAAACGCTATACGGAACGTTTACAATGGGACAGACGGCGGAGTGGCTTGCTGAAAAGTATAGCATTAGCCGTACGGAGCAGGACGAGTTTGCTTTTTATAGTCAGGAAAAAGCTAGGCGGGCTATAGAACTTGATTTGTTCGAAGAAGAAATTATACCGGTTCCTGTAAAAGAAGGAATGAGGCATTTTGCAACAGATGAATTTCCTCGTCTTACTAGCAAAGAAAAGCTTGGTACGCTTAAGCCCGTTTTTCAAAGAAATGGAACGGTGACAGCTGGAAATTCATCCGGAAGAAACGATGGCGCTTCGATGCTGCTGATGATGTCGGAAGAAAAAGCTGAGCATCTCGGATTAACACCTATGGCAAAGGTTGTGTCGTTTGCCGCAGCCGGCGTCTCTCCAAAGGAAATGGGAATTGGCCCCGTTTCTGCTTCGCAAATTGCTTTAACTAAAGCCGGTTTAAGCTTAAATGATATGGACTTAATTGAATTAAACGAAGCATTTGCCGCCCAAAGTATTGCTTGCTTAAGAGAATGGGACATCACATCAGAGAAAGTGAATGTAAACGGAGGAGCAATTGCGCTTGGACATCCTTTAGGCTGCTCCGGGGCAAGAATCATCACAACTCTGTGTCATGAGCTCCACAAGCAAAAAAGACGATACGGCCTTGCTACTATTTGCGTTGCAGGAGGATTAGGAATGGCGATGGTGGTGGAAAGATGGACGAAATAAAAAGAGATTATGTTTTTCATAGAGATTTAACAAAAAAGTACCCTATGATTACGCACGGTCAAGGAAGCTACTTAATAGATGAACAAGGAAAAAAGTATTTAGACGGCTGCTCCGGGGCCGTAGCGGCAAACTTAGGGCACGGCATTGTAAAAATAGCCGAGGCGATGGCTGATCAGGCTAAAAAAGCGGCGTTTGTTCATACATTACGTTTTGAAACAGATGTTTTGCATAAACTTGCAGGAAAAATCGGTAAAATGGCTCCACTCCATTTAAACAAAGTCTATTTTACATCAGGAGGATCAGAAGCCAATGAAAGTGCATTAAAATTAGCAAGGCAATATCACAGAGATGCCGGAAAGACGCAAAAACACATCGTAATCGGAAGGTGGCAGTCCTATCACGGAAATACGATAGGGGCACTATCAGCTGGAGGAGATGTAAAAAGACGATATCCTTACACACCTAATCTTTTACATTTTGCGCACGTGTATTCTCCTTATTGTCACCGCTGTCCGTATAATCGCAATCAAGAAGACTGCGTGGCAAATCAAAACTGGAGCTGCATCACCGATATTGAACGCACCATTTTAGAGCTCGGTCCAGAAAATATTTCAGCTTTTATCGCAGAGCCGATTGTAGGAAGTCAGCAAGGAGCTGTCGTGCCTCCGCTTGACTATTTCAAAAAAGCACGTGAGCTCTGCAGCCGCTATGACATTCTTTTGATTGTTGATGAAGTGATGACAGGCTTTGGGAGAACGGGAACTGATTTTGCAGTGGAACAATTCGGAATCGAACCGGATATTCTAACGTTTGGTAAAGGAGTTTCAGCAGGGTACGCTCCTTTAGGAGGAATGGTTGTCCATGACCGTCTGATTCAAGGACTGTTAGAAAATAGCGGCGGAAAATTCCTTCACGGCTATACGTACAGTGGACATCCTGTTTCGATAGCGGCAGGACTTGCTGCTTTGGACATGTATGAAGAAGTAAATATCCTTCAAAATGTAGAAACTCAAGGTGCGTATTTAATGGAATGTTTAGTAGCTCTGCAGCGCAAGCATCCGTATATTTCAGATATTCGCGGCCGCGGACTTTTAATTGGATTAGAACTAATGAAAGACGCCAATCAACAGATATTTTTCGAGCCAGGCGAAGCAGCCAGCGAAAAGCTCAATGAAATTTGTATGGAGCTTGGAGGCGTATTTTATCCAGGGTCCGGATCTATAGATGGACATAAAGGAGAACATATCATTATTAGTCCTCCTTTAAATATAGCGAAATCAGAAGTTGATGAAATAGTGAGATTGCTAGATCATGCGTTTTCTATTTTTCATCAGCACATAAGAAAGGATGAGTCATATGAAAGTGCAAAATAAAACAGAAGAGCTTCAAATCAAAGGCAAAAAACATTTATCACCCGTTATGACAAGAGTAACAGAGCTTGTTATTGAAAAAGCGCACGGTGCGAAATTTTGGACAGCTGATGGCACGGAATATATTGATTTTGTATCAGGAGTAGCTGTCAATGCAGTAGGTCATACACATGAAAAGATGGTAGAAGCAATTAAAAAACAAGCAGATCAGCTGCTTCACCTCGGTTTAAATTACGGATACTACGAAACAGCTGTGAATTTGGCAGAAAAACTTGCGCAAATTACGCCGGGAAACTTAGATACGGTTTTCTTTTCAAACTCAGGCGCAGAAGCTATTGATGGAGCGCTTAAGTTAGCAAAAGCGGCCACTGGCAGACCAGCGATTATTGCTTTTGAAGGTTCTTTTCATGGCCGTACACTCGGAGCTACAGCTATTACGGCTTCAAGCTCCAAGTACCGAAGCTACTACGAGCCGATTTTGGGAGAAGTGTATCACGCGCCTTATCCGTATCCAAGTCAGCTTCCTAATATTGACGAGGAAGAAGCGGAAGCATATTGCTTAAATCAACTGCAAAAGCTGTTTGAACTGCGAGTGGATCCTTCACGCGTAGCGGCGATTGTTATTGAGCCAGTCATGGGCGAAGGAGGCTATTACCCTGCTCCTTCTAGCTTTTTACGCGCACTGAGAGACATAGCGAATGATTATGGCATTCTGCTTATCTTTGATGAAGTGCAAACGGGATTCGGGCGCACTGGAAAAATGTTTGCCGCAGAACATGCTGGAGTCACACCAGATATTTTAGTTTTAGCAAAAGCTCTTTCCGGTGGTATGCCACTAGGAGCGATTGTAGCAAGCCGAGAACTGCATGAGAAATGGCCAACAGCCGGACATGGTTCTACTTTTGGTGGAAATCCAGTATCGTGCGCAGCTGCTTTAGCTAACATTTCAATCATTGAAGAAGAAAAGCTTGTAGAGCGCAGTGAAAAAGTAGGTGCCGATATTGTGAAACGTCTTCAGCATTCTATCGGACATTTACCGGCTATTAAAGAGGTTAGAGGAATTGGCATGATGATTGGCATTGAATTTCATGTTGAAACAGCAGCTGCTTATGTTCCTGCCATTAAATCAAAAGCGCTGGAAAGAAGACTGCTTATCATGAACTGTGGAGTCAAAGGGCAAACCATTCGCTTAATGCTGCCGCTGAATATTGATAAAGACGTGCTGAATCAAGGGCTGTCTTTATTAGAAGAAGTCATCACAGAAGCAGTTTCAATTAACTAGCTTTTTAAATGAAAAGGAGGGTAACGATATGAGTCAAACTAAAACCGAACTGCTGCAAGGAGATTTATATATTAACGGCGAGTGGGTAAGTGAAGAGGAGCAAACCTATTTTAAAAGTATAAACCCTGCAACACAAGAGCTCGTCGGAATGTGCGCAGCCGCTACGGCTAGTCAAGTCGATGCTGCCGTAAACGCGGCTAGTAAAGCCTACAGCCACTGGAAAAATACATCTATTCCTGAACGTGCAGCATTTTTAACAAAAGCAGCTGGGCTTTTTGAAAACAGAAAAGAAGAGCTAGCCCAAGTAATGACAAAAGAGATGGGAAAACCGCTATCAGAATCCATAGGGGAAGTTGGTGTCGTCATTGCAACAGCTCAGTATATGGCGGGAGAAGGAAGACGTTTGTTTGGCGAAATAGTGCCCGCTGGCTTTCCTGACCGAGATATAAAAATGGTTCGCGAACCGCTTGGAGTTGTGGCATGTATTACACCTTGGAACTTTCCTGTTTCTCTCGCTTCTTATAAAATGTTTGCCGCTTTAATTGCTGGCAATACCGTTGTCTGGAAGCCGGCTTCAGAAGTGGCGCTCTCAGCGAAGATTTTTATGGAAGTATTGCACGCTGCGGGGCTTCCAAAAGGAACGATTAACTTGCTTACAGGATCGGGCAGAATCGTTGGACAAAAGCTTGCTACGCACTCTGAAGTGAAAATCATCTCATTTACAGGTTCTACGGAAGTTGGTCAGCAATTAGCAGAAATGAGCAGCAAAACCTTAAAGCGTATTTCTTTAGAGCTAGGAGGAAAAAACGCGGTTATCGTATTAAAAGATGCCAATCTGGATAAAGCAGCAGAGGGAATCGTTAAATCAGCATTCACGACAACGGGTCAGCGCTGTACCGCAGCTAGCAGAGTCATCGTGGAGCGTTCAGTAAAAGAAGAGCTGTTGAAAAAAGTAATAGCTCTTACAGAAGAAATGAAGATTGGAAATGGTCTTGATGAAGGGGTTGCAATAGGACCGCTTGTTAATGAACAGCAGTGCCGTTTAGTAGAAGATTACGTACAAAAAGCGGTAGAAGAAGGCGGGAATATTGCGCTCGGAGGTCGTGCTTTATCAGAGTTAGGAACTTGTTATTACATGCCTACAATCATCGATAACGTCCATTCAAATCACACAATTGCTCAAGAAGAGATTTTTGGTCCCGTGCTTGCTTTTATTGAAGTAGATGGCTACGAAGAAGCAATGAGCGTCAATAATGGAACGGTGTACGGACTTTCCACTTCTATTTATACAAGCAGCTTGCACTATGCCAGCCGAGCTGCCAAAGACGCTGTTAGCGGATTAGTCTATATCAATAACGGAACATCTAATGCTGAAATGGGGGTAGCATTCGGTGGAATGAAAATGTCTGGCAACGGCCACAGGGAAGTTTCTCATCATGCATTTGATGTGATGACAGAATGGAAGTCTGTCTACACCAACTATTAATCTCGCACCTTAGCGAAAAGGAGGAGCACATGTCTTCATATCGCATTGGCATTGCCTTTTTTTATCATGAATCTCACAGCTTTAGTCCATTAAAAACAGAAATAGAACAGTTTGTACAAGAAGGATATTTTGTTGGAACGGAAATATATAAAGCATACTCAGGAACCAAAACAGAAGTAGGGGGATTTTTGGATGTATTAAAGCAAGAGAAGCAAGTAGAAATCGTTCCCCTTGTTTGTGCAGCTGCAATTCCGTCTGGGGTTGTATCTTCGGCAGCTTATTACACAATTGAAAAGCAAATGCTGCATATGCTTACTCACGCCGGCCCGCTAGATGGCTTATTAATCGCCTTGCACGGCGCAATGGTAGCAGAGCATCTTTTCGATCCGGAAGCTCATTTGTTAGGTCAAATAAGAAGCTGTATAGGAAATAACGTTCCTATTGCCACTACGCTCGATATGCATGCAAATGTCAGTGAAGATATGCTTACGTACACGTCGCTTCACTTTGGTTTTAAAACATATCCTCACGTTGATATGTATGAACAAGGAGTGAACGCTGCGCGAGCGCTTTTAACACAAGTAAAAGAAAGCGCTATCTATTATGCGTCTTTAAAAAAACTGCCCATGCTTTTGCCGTCGATTAATATGCGAACAGCAGAAGGGCCGATGAAAAAAATGATCGATCTTGCTAAGCAAGCCGAGCAAGAAGAAGACGTATACAATGTTTCCATTTTTGGAGGCTTTCCGTATTCTGATATTCCAATTGCGGGAGCAAGCGTGCTCGTAACAGCTTTGAATCCTGAAACAGCAGAAAAAACAGCAAATAGACTAGCTTCTCAGTTTTGGAGTATAAAAGAAGATTTTATCATGGATTTGCCTACCGTTGAAGAAGGTCTGCAAACAGCGTTAAAACGATCAAACGAACAGCCAATTGTGCTCGCTGATATAGCGGACAATCCTTTAAGCTGCGGAAGCGGTGATACAACAGAGCTTTTAGAATACATGCTGAAGCTAAATATGCCGGGGACACTGTTTGGAGGTCTTTATGACCCTGAATCTATTAAACAATGCGTGCAAGCAGGAGTTGGAAGCTACGTCTCTCTTTCCTTAGGAGGAAAAGTTTCTCCTGAGTTTGGAAAGCCCGTTGAAGTTGAAGCAAAGGTCATTGGCTTATCAGAAGGTGAGTTTTACAATTCGGGACCGTTTAATCAGCATTTAAAAGTAAATGTAAAAGGCGCAGCTCATATTCGAGTAGGAGAATTGGATATTTTGTTGATTGGAAGGCCGGTATCAGCAAACGATCCTGAACTTTTCCGCCATATCGGTATCGAGCCAGCAAGGAAAAAAATAATTGGTTTAAAAGCTAAAAATCATTTCAGAGCCGCTTTTGAACCGCTTGTAGGGTCTATCATCTATGTGGATGCTCCAGGCGTAGCGTCAAATCGCTTAACGACCTTTAATTATCAGCACCTTCCAAGTCCAATATGGCCGCTGCAAGATGCAAAATATGAAAGTGAAAAAAGGAGGAAAGAAAAATGGATGCATTAAAAGAGCAGTATTATATCGAAGTCCCAGAGTCGTTAAGTCCCGCGCAGCAAAAAATGATGATTGAACTTGAAAAAGATGCGTTTCCGGGCATGGGAGCCGTTGATGAACAGACGCTTGTACCTTTAGCGCGCTACGGAAAGCTCATTCAATATTTCCAGGAAAATGACGCAAGGCCAATTGCCATTTGCGAGCTGCTTAGAGATTACAAAGATGTCACAAAAGCTTATATCTTTGGGTTCTACGTCCGCTCTGATAAACAAGGAAGCGGAGTTGGACAGCTGTTCTTAGAAGAAATATTTTCTATTCTACAAAAAGATAGTTTTGAAAGTGTTTGTTTGACTGTGAATGTAAAAAATGAAGGCGCTGTTAAGCTGTATAAAAAAATGGGCTTTACGATTAAAGAAACGCGAGCAGGAGAGTTTGGCGAAGGAGAAGACCGCTATTACATGGTGCGGTCAATTTCTTAGTAGAACATCTATTCAAAAAATAAACTTTGGAGGGAATATAAAATGAAAAATACATTATATAAAGCAAGCAGACACTGGAAAGAAATCGAGCTTTGGAAAGATGTAACGGACGAGCAGTGGAACGACTGGGTATGGCAGCTGACAAACACGATTAAAACATTGGAAGATTTAAAGAAAGTGATCAATTTAACACCTCAAGAAGAAGAAGGCGTTAAAATTGCAACCAAAACGATTCCGTTAAACATCACTCCTTATTACGCATGGTTAATGGATGAGAACGATCCGAAATGTCCAATCAGAATGCAGTCCGTTCCTATTTCAGAAGAACTGCATAAGACAAGGTATGATTTAGAAGATCCGCTTCATGAAGATGAAGATTCACCGGTTCCTGGCTTAACGCACCGCTATCCAGACCGCGTGCTGTTTTTAGTTACAAATCAGTGCTCTATGTACTGCCGCTACTGTACAAGAAGACGTTTTTCAGGACAAATTGGCATGGGCGTTCCAAAAAAACAGCTGGATACAGCTATTAATTACATTGCTGCCAACCCTCAAATCCGTGATGTATTAATTTCCGGAGGAGACGGCCTATTAATCAATGACAATATTTTAGAATATATTTTGAAAAATTTGCGCGATATTCCGCACGTAGAAATTATTCGTATCGGTACAAGAGCGCCGGTCGTGTTCCCTCAGCGCATTACAGAAAATCTGTGCAACATCTTAAAGAAATATCATCCGGTTTGGCTAAATACGCACTTTAACACATCAATTGAAATTACAGAAGAATCAAAGCGTGCATGTGAAATGCTTTCCAACGCAGGAGTTCCAGTTGGAAACCAAGCGGTTATTTTAGCTGGAATTAACGACAGCGTGCCAATCATGAAGCAGCTTATGCATGATTTAGTAAAAATTCGCGTGAGACCTTACTACATTTATCAATGTGATTTATCAGAAGGAATCGGCCATTTCCGTGCGCCAATCAGCAAAGGGCTAGAAATTATGGAAGGACTTCGCGGCCATACGTCCGGCTATGCAGTTCCTACGTTTATCGTGGATGCTCCTGGAGGAGGCGGTAAAATTCCGCTGCAGCCAAACTACATTATTTCTCAAAGCTCCAATAAAGTTGTGCTTCGAAACTTTGAAGGTGTTATTACGTCTTATCCGGAGCCGCAAAATTACCAAAGTGGCAGCGCAGAAGAATTTTATAAAAAAGTATATCCTGAAGTGTTTGAAAAATTTGAAAGCAACGGTGTTCTTTCGATTATTGATGATACAAAGTTCAACTTAACGCCAGAAGGTCTAAACCGTCTTGACCGCCGGAAAACGTATGATCAAAATCCAGAGCATAGCTCTTTAAAAGACAAGCGTGAAAAGCGCGATCAATTAAAAGAGAAAAAATTTGAAACGCAAATGAAAAAATACGAAACGGCGGGAGCGAAGGAGGAATAATATTGAAGTGCCAATGGTGCGAATCATATGAAGCCAAGGAGACGGATGCAACGGTTTATTGGGAGCTTCCTGACGGTACAAAAGCTATAGAAATTAAAGAGACGCCTTCCATTACATGTTCAGAATGTGGAATTACGTATCAAACAGACGAAACAGTTGGACAGATTGAAGATCAACTGTTTTTAATCAACACCTCTGCCTTAGAAAAAAGTGTAACGTACGAACAGCTTATGAGCCTGCCTCGTCTATTAAAACGAAACTACTTTGATTTTTCAAAGTGAGCAATAAAGGATCCATCTCCTACTTTTTATAGGAGATGGATATTCTTATACGCTTTACGTTAAACATGTTCGCATAGTTCTTTTATGAAGGTGGGATAAGTATGGAAGCAGTCGATATAAATCGTAATGAAGAAGAAAAAAAACAGGACGATAAGCATGTAAAACGCCATTTAAAAGCTCGTCATATGACCATGATTGCCATTGGAGGTTCAATAGGAACTGGCTTATTTCTAGCCACGGGATCTTCCATCCAAACTGCTGGACCGGGAGGAGCGCTGATTGCTTACGGGGCTATTGGAATTATGGTTTATTTTCTCATGACTAGCCTTGGAGAAATGGCCACGTTTATGCCGGTATCAGGTTCTTTTTCAACATACGCCAGTCACTATGTAGACCCAGCTCTCGGGTTTGCGCTCGGCTGGAACTACTGGTTTAACTGGGCTGTTACGCTCGCTGTAGAAATAGCTGCTTCTGCTATTATCATGAAGTTTTGGTTCCCTGATGTGCCAAGTATTATCTGGAGCGCTTTGTTTTTAGGCTTAATTTTTTTACTTAATTTCCTATCTGTAAAAAGCTATGGAGAATCTGAATATTGGTTTGCTCTCGTAAAAGTAGTAACCATCATTGTATTTATCGGAGTGGGCCTTCTGACGATCTTTGGCATCTTCGGCGGTGAATATATCGGCTTTAAAAACTTTACATTAGAAGAAGCGCCGGTCAACGGCGGATTTCTGTCCGTACTAAGCATTTTCTTTATCGCGGGATTTTCTTTTCAAGGTACAGAGCTAGTCGGTATTGCGGCAGGGGAAAGTGAAAACCCTCAAAAAAATATACCAAAAGCCATTCGCCAAGTCTTTTGGCGCATCCTTCTATTTTATATTGCAGCCATTGCTGTAATCGGGCTTATCATTCCTTACACCAGTCCATCTCTTCTAGGAGGAGATGTGGATAACATTGCGGTTAGTCCATTTACGCTTGTTTTTGAGAAAGCAGGAATTGCTGCAGCTGCTTCGGTGATGAATGCTGTTATTCTTACATCCGTTTTATCAGCCGGAACATCTGGTTTATATGCTTCTACGCGAATGTTATGGTCAATGGCCAATGAAGGGCAAGCGCCTAAAGTGCTTCGGAAAATTAATCGTCGAGGAATTCCAGTAAATGCGCTTGTTTTAACCACTATTATTGGCGGTCTTGCCTTTTTAACATCCGTTTTTGGTGATCAAATGTATATGTGGCTTTTAAACGCTTCAGGTATGAGCGGATTTATTGCGTGGATTGGTATTGCCGTCAGCCACTATCGTTTCCGAAAAGCATATGTTGCTTCAGGACAGAATCTAAATGATCTAGCTTATAAAGCAAAATGGTTCCCTCTAGGTCCTGTTCTTGCATTTGGAATGTGCCTCATTGTTATTTTAGGACAAAACTATCAAGCGGTACTTTCCGACAAAATTGATTGGTACGGCTTAACGGTCTCCTACATTGGCCTGCCTCTCTTTTTAGCGACGTGGTGGGGATATAAAATAGCAAAGAAAACCAAGGTTGTACCTTTGCATGAGTGCATTCAAAAAGAGGATAAGAAATAAAAAAGCCATAGTGGCTAACGACAAAGAAAAAAGGTGAACCCCGGACAGTGGGGTTCACCTTTTCATTTATAAAAATCGATTATTTTACACTCTGTTATACAAATATCATATCATAAAAAGTGATTTTTTTCCAGTCTGGTTTTTATTTTGTTTATTGATAAAATTCAAGAATAGCACTGCATGCTAAGCAATTGTGGAGGTTGAAAATCTTCGTACTTTAATAAGAAAAGGGGTTCGTAATGAGAATTTCTGCAGGTGTTGAGATGCTACAGTTGACTGCCAGAGCTTTTGACCAAAATATAATATTAAATCCTACGTTAGTTTGGAATAACGATGAAGCTATTCTAATTGATACAGGAATGCCTGGGCAAACCGATCAACTGAAAGAGATCTTGGGTGAATTGAATATATCTATTGAACAGCTAAAAGTAATTCTTCTAACGCATCAAGATCTAGATCATATAGGGTGTGCGACTGATATACGAAAAAAATCAAATGAAAATATCATCGTATATGCTCATGAAGGGGATGGATAAAATGTTTACACCAACTATTAGCGTTCAAAAAATAAATGATAGCCTCATTATAAAATGGCAGCTTGCACACTTTACGATTCCGTTAGAAGACATTCTTGAAGTAACGGAAGATGACACGTACGGAGGCAAAGAAGCAAACGCCATTCGAATCGGCCCTCCGTACGGAACGACTGACCGCATCTTTATAAAAACGACCAATAAAAACTATCTGTTATTTACCTCAAACGCACCGGCTATATTAAACGAAATAAATTCATAACGACCACTACTAAATACGAGATATATAGGAGAGAAAAAATTGAAGATTAGCCGTACTTTCGACGCTGATACAATTGCCAAGCTTAATCAGTCTGTTCATCAACTGCATGTAGAATTATCCCCCGAGCGCTTTCAAACATATGATTTTCAGAAGATACATGAATTTTTTAAGAAAGTGATGGAAAACGATAGGTTTATCTTTCTTTTAGCAGAAGATGAAGGACAGCATGTAGGATTCGCTTGGGTTGAAATAAAGCAGTATTCAGAAACAGTATTTAAAAAAGCTTACAAGTCAATTTATGTTCATCAAATAAGTATCGCAGAACTCCACAAAAACAAAGGGTTTGGTTCAAGTTTGATGAAAGAAATTTATAGCATTGCCCGTACTCAAGACATAAATACAATTGAGTTGGATTACTGGAGTGACAATACGGTTGCGGAGAGCTTTTACGAAAAAGAAGGCTTTGTTACGTATAGAAAAATGGTTTATAAAGAGCTTTAAAGAGAGCATTTACTTGCTCTCTTTTTATGTCTAGGAAGCCATTTTCTTCATTTTAATCACTCAATAAAACAAAGTACGCGATTTGAGAACTTAACTCTTGAAAAATTTTTGTTTTACATTTATACTTACATTCTTGTTCGCGTAATGCGACAACTTACTTTATATTCAACTAGGAGGTATACAGATAGTATGGAAAATTTCATTTATCATAATCCCACAAAACTAATCTTCGGAAAAGATCAGCTTCAAGCATTAGCAGAAGAACTCCCGAAATACGGAAAAAATATTTTGCTTGTATATGGCGGAGGAAGCATTAAGAAAAACGGTTTATACAATCAAGTTCTTACGCTGTTAAAAGAGTTAAACGTAAATATACATGAGTTAGCGGGCGTAGAGCCAAACCCTCGATTATCTACGGTACGAAAAGGAATTGAAATTTGCCGAAATGAAAACATTGACTTCATGTTAGCAGTCGGTGGAGGAAGCGTTATTGACTGCACAAAAGCAATCGCTGCCGGAGCTGAGTATGAAGGAGACGTCTGGGATATTATTAACAAAAAAGTCACGGCTACAAAAGCACTGCCGTTTGGAACGGTATTAACATTGGCAGCAACAGGTTCTGAAATGAATCCTGATTCGGTTATTACGAATTGGGAAACAAATGAAAAATACGTTTGGGGAAGCGCCGTTACGCACCCTGTATTTTCTATACTAGATCCTGTGAACACGATGTCTGTTCCTAGAGATCAAACTATCTACGGCATGGTAGACATGATGAGCCACGTGTTCGAACAATATTTCCATAACGTGAAAAACACGCCTTTACAAGATCGTATGTGCTATTCCGTATTACAAACAGTAATTGAAACAGCACCGAAATTGCTAGAAGATCTGCAAAGCTACGAACACCGCGAAACGATTTTATATTCCGGAACGATCGCATTAAACGGAACACTTCAAATGGGCTACTTTGGCGATTGGGCTTCACATACAATTGAACACGCGGTATCAGCAGTATATGACATTCCTCATGCGGGCGGTTTAGCAATCTTATTCCCAAATTGGATGCGACACGTTGTAGATCAAGATGTAACTCGTATGAAACGCGTCATGACAAGCATGTTTGATATTGAAACTGCAGGTAAAAGTGACAAAGAAATTGCGTTAGAAGGAATCGATAAGCTAAGCGCTTTTTGGTCAAGCCTTGGTGCACCTTCTCGCTTAGCAGATTACGATATCGGAGAAGAGCGACTAGACGAAATTGCTGGAATTGCTGCTCGTGAAATGGAGCACGGAGGTTTCGGTAACTTTAAGAAACTAAATAAAGATGATATTTTAGCTATTTTAAAAGCATCACTGTAAAGTGAAAAATAAAAAAGAAGGAGACACCTGTCTTCTTCTTTTTGTTTGATCTTATAAATGACTGGAAATTAAGTAGAGTAGGAAGAATGGTTTTTTTCTCAAATTTCAGTTAACAACTAAAGGAAAAGCTTTATAATTAAGTACAGAAAGAAAGTTTTAGAGAATTTAAGGGAGTGGGGAGATGAAAAAGTTTGCGCTAGCTTCATATGCGCTTTATTTGTTGGGCGGATTAGTCATTACAGCCGTAGGATCCGTCTTACCGCAATTGTTAACACATTATCATGTGTCCTATACAGTTGGCGGACAGCTTGTATTAGTAGGTTCTTTAGGATTTTTGATAGGAGTTCCGCTTTCTTCTTTTCTATTAGGACGCTTCAGCGAAATGAATTTACTTACAATTGCCGCACTAATGATAGCGTTATCACAAATAGGTATGCTTTTATTGCCTCCATTTGAGTGGATTATTGCATTCAATTTTTTAAACGGTATTGGTGTAGCCGCATTGGAAGTAGTTGTAGCTACTTTAATGATGGAAGTATTTATCGGTAGAAGAGCTATTGTTATGAGTTATTTAGAGGTATCATTCGGTCTAGGTGCGCTGTTGATGCCGTTAGTAGCTAGCTTATTGATTTCACAGAACAGCTGGAGGTTTTCATTTTTTATAACAAGTGTACTAGCTTTACTAATGGTTGTGGTTTGTAAAATAATTCCTTTTAAAAAAGAGACTGTTTCAACTTCAGAAAGCGATGCTTCAGATGCCAGCTCAGAACCTGCGCCTGTGCTTACTAAAAATCAAAGGTGGAAAATACTTACTCTTTTTAGTGTGATGATTTTTATGTATGCCGGAGTAGAAAGCAGTATGAATAATTTTCTTTCGTCTATTTTTATCACATATCTAGATGTAATTCCCTCACAGGCTACTTTAAGCATAAGCGTTTTTTGGGTGGCTATGCTAATAGGACGGGTAGCTACTGGATGGGTTATTCGAATCGTTACATACGAACGCTATCTTTTTGGCAGCATTGGAGGAACAATTGTGAGTTTAGTGCTGTTTATCTTGTTAAAAGAAGCAGTAGCAGGCTATATTTTATTAGGGTTTTTAGGGCTTGCAATGTCAGGTATCTATTCGATAACGATGGTATATGCTAACCATACGTTTACCGGATCTGCTCGTATTGTCACCAGTTTAATTACTGGTTTTTCAGGGCTTGGAGGTGCTGTTTTCCCTGCGCTTATTGGCTTTACTATGGACGTAAGCGGCATTACCTCAGCGATTTGGTACATAACAGCTTTTGCATGTTTATATCTTCTAGCGCTTTGTATCATTTTTTTCGTTCAGCGGGGTGCAAAACAGAAATCTAATAACCATTTGCAGGCTATGAAATAAAGAGTTCGTCATAAAAGAAGTGAATCTATGGTTCACTTCTTTTTCTTTTTATTCTCTCTTTCGTTATAGTAATCAAAAAGGGTTCACATAAATTCAAACTAAAAAGTAAAAGATGGATATCTCTATAAAAAAGGAGCGCTATATGAAAGAAGTGAAGTTTAACTCAAATGACGTTTTGAGTCAAAAACAAGAAAATATTCAAATTATAAAAGCAGTAAACGTGCAGCCTCAACAAGCACGTGAAACGTTGGATAAACATTTGCTTCTTCTTCACCGTACCGCTAAGCCTGTTGCAATTCAAGAAACAGTAGCAGATAGCTTTCATGGAGGAGTAGCGTTTAAAAATGATATTAACTTTATTCCTGCTGGAGCTGACAGCACTTGCGAGTGGAAAGAACCGATATCTTTTTTGCGTGTTGAGTTAAATCCTCAAATCGTTAAAGAAATAGCTGATAAAGAAAATGTATCTTCTAGGCTTGATTTAAGCTATTACCTTAGAAATCAAGATCATAAAATGCAGCAGCTGCTTTTGTGGCTTAGTGAAGAGGTCGAACATGGGAATCCTCAAGGAAAACTGTACATTGACTCAGTTACAAATTTAATTATTTATCACATTTTAAAACAGCATAACGATAGTCAATGCAATTTTCTTAGTAAAACGCCGGGACTTGAACATTTAAAAATAGCGATGGAATACATGCAAGACCACTATGCTGAATCCATTACATTAGATGAGTTAACTCGTATATCTAATTTAAGTCCCTCTCATTTCATTAACAGCTTTAAACAAACGCTAGGCGTAACGCCCCATCAATACTTGCTTAAGATTCGAATTGAAAGAGCAAAAGAAAAATTACAAAGCTCTAGTTTGCCGCTTAGTGAAATTGCTTATGAATTAGGCTTTACAGATCAAAGCCACTTCTCAAAGCACTTTAAGAAAATAACCGGAATCTCCCCGCTTAAGTGGAAACAAAATTTTGTACAAAAATAACCGAATTTTGTACAAGAAAACAACTTAAATATCTCCTAAAATAAACGTGTAAAGGAATTTAAGAGGAGATGTTTAAGTGAAAATCATCTCCGTACTATAAAATTCATACACAGTATAGGAGAGATCATAATGAAAGTATTAGTAAATATATTTCACCCTAATCTAGCAGAATCTAATGTTAATAAAGCGTGGATGAAGCGATTAGAAAAGGAAAATGTCACA
The DNA here is from genome assembly GCF_058323215.1 of Priestia sp. USM5. Lineage (NCBI taxonomy): Bacteria > Bacillati > Bacillota > Bacilli > Caryophanales > Bacillaceae > Priestia > Priestia sp. USM5. The sequence continues at coordinate 2,313,821 of NZ_JBSGKN010000001.1, read as the reverse complement.
GTTAATAATATCTATGAGCGCTATCCGAATTGGGAAATTGATGTAGAAAAAGAACAAGAGATGTTATTACAGCATGACCGCATCGTTTTTCAATTTCCTTTTTACTGGTATAGTACGCCTCCGCTAATGAAGAAATGGTTGGACGATGTATTAACTTTCGGCTGGGCATACGGCACGAATGGCACCAAACTGCATGGAAAAGAATTTGTATTGGCAATTTCAGTAGGAGGTCCGCAAAAGTCATATAGAGCAGGAGGTTATAACAACTATACGATTAGTGAGTTAACAAAACCGCTGCAACAAACGGCTAACTTAACGGGCATGAAGTTTCTTACTCACTTTGTTCAATACAATTCGGTTGTTGCTACGGAAAAAGAAATCAGTGAAAGTGCGGAAGGCTTAGTTCAGCATATAACAGATCCTGGATTAAACCCCGACGTGGCATTAAAAAGAATACTAAATGAGATGGCTGAAAAAGATGTAACTTTATAAATGGTTAATATCTATTTTAATAAAAAAATAAAAAAAGAAAGGTTGAATCTATGTCGACCTTTCTTTTTTTCAGAAAAATTCTTGTTAAATTTTTTCTCACAATATCTTTATAATCAAATAGCAAAATTCCTGCTTTTAATTTCGCTTTAGTATTAACCCTACAAACCATTCTTTTCTTTACTTTTTACTAATATATCAAATATTCTATATATTCCTAATGTTATATAAAATTAAATTGACAAATATATGAAGCGATCATTAGAATTTAGTCATCGAACAGTGAAGAGCTGTTTAAAAGTAGGGGGGAAGTAAATGCCGTTACAAAACAAGCATCTAGCAGTTGTGTTACAAAATACATATTTACCGTTTATTTTTGAAGAAGCAGAAGCTCTCGGAATTAAAGTGACGTTTTTTTATAACCAAGAAGAAGTAGAACCTAAGCATCTTAAAAACGTACAAAATTTCATACCCATTGATTTATTTCACACCTCAGACAAAGCTCTTGAGATTATTAAAGCAGAGCATCACAAAAATCCTTTTGACGGCATTATGACATTATATGAGCCTGCGTTAGAGTTTGTAGCTCAGCTGACAGAAAAATTAAACTTACCGGGCTTATCACCGTTTGTGATTAGTAACTGTCGCAACAAACAGAAAATGAGAGAGGTTTTAAAAGATAATGATCTTAACACTCCGTATTTTAAAGAGGTTGAAAATACGGAGGAATTAAAGAATCTTTCACTGCCTTATCCTGTCGTAGTAAAACCTTCTAACGGATTTTCCAGTCAAGGTGTATCACGAGCGAATAATAAAAAAGAACTGATTGACAGCATAGAAAAAGTGAGACGCGTAAATGAAGAAGACCTAAGTAAATTCACAAAAAATAAAACGGGCATGGTAATTGAACAATTTGTAGACGGACCAGAGTTTGCTATTGAGACGTTTTCTGTAGAAGGAGAGGTTTGTGTACTCTCTATAGGATACAAAGGAAATTCCAAAGGGCCTTTTTTTGAAGAAGGTGTTTATATAGCGCCAGCTCACCTAGAAGAAAACGTTTGGGAATCTATTTCGCAAGAAGCAGCTAAAGCAGCAACCGCTTTAGGGATTGAGAATGGCCCCGCTCATATTGAATTACGTTTGGACCCAGCAGGAAAACCTTATGTGATTGAAATAGGAGCGCGCATTGGAGGGTCTGGGATTTCTCATTATATCGTAAAAGAAAGTACAGGTATTAACTATATCGAGCTAGTTTTTCACTATGTATTAGGATTAAAACCTCCTGTATTAAAAAATGAAAGAAAACGAAAGAAAGTGGTGGGCAACTACATTATCCCTGTGCAAGGCCATGGGATTTTTAAAGAAATTCGAGGCTTGGAAGACGTGCGTAGAGACACTGAAGTAAAAAGGGTTATTCAATTTATAACTGAAGGGACAGACATTTTACCATATCCGCACTTTTCAGGTTACCCTGGATTTATTTTAACCACTCATGACTCTTATTCCGACTGTGAGCAGTATTACAGCTATTTGGATAACAAAGTAAAAATCGTTTATCAAAATAAAGTAAATGCATAGGGGGTATCAAAGGCTATGATAGTTGCAGAGTCGTCTAGTAAGAAAAATAAGCAGCTTCAAAAGATTAGCATTATCCATACCTTAGGGCCTGAAGGAACAAATTGTGAAAAAGCAGGCTATCTGTGGTTTGAACGCCAAAGCATACAAGGTCAGGTCTTTTTACATCAAACGTTGGAAGAAGCTTTAGTTCATGTGAAAGAAACAGAGAGTTCTGCTCTACTAGGCTGTGCGGTATATCCTTACTTACATGATATTGTGTTCAAAAATTTAACTAGTTTAGAGCTAGTAGATAGCTTTATTATGCCAACGTATAACATGGTGCTTGCCTCAAAAGAAGAGGTGATAACAAACAACAACCTGTTAATTGCTTCACATCCTGCCCCTGTTGATTTAGCTCATTCCATCAGTTCCAATGTTCAGTTAGTAAATAGTAATGCTCAAGCCGCGATTGATTGCTTAGAAGGAAAGGTAGACGCATGTATTACAACAAGTAAAGCTGCTAACGAGCAGGGTTTAACAGTTGTAAAAGATTTTGGAGAAGTGCCGATGTGTTTTACGCTTCACGGAAGAAAATAGGCTCAACTTTAAAAAAGAAATAAGGTGAAACAGTGATTTCTAAATTAACCCGTATTCATGTACATCTTTTGTTTTGTCTGTTAGCCGTCATCGGGGGAACGACATGGGCTTTTCAAAAGACTGGCTTAAAGGATAGCTTGCCTCTATGGTCAGCAGGTATGAGGTTTTTAATTGCTAGTTTAATAATTGCCCTCTACCTCTTACTCACAAAAAAAATGGCCATTTCAAAAGAAGTAGTAATTATTTCAGCATTAAACGGAATTTTGTACTTTGCTCTACCGTTTGGTTCTGTTTATTGGGCATCCGTCTATTTGCCAAGCGGGCTTGTTTCCGTTTTAGCTGCCAGCATTTCAGTGTTTGCTCTTTTATTTAATCGCTTATTTAAAGGAACACCAGCTACAAAAGGACAAAAGATAGGTGTAGTCATGTGCTTAATTGGTATGAGCGTTGTATTTGGAAATCAGCTGTTTATACAGGGAAATGTGATTCAAATAGTAGCCATGATTGTCATTTTAATGGCTATGCTAGGTTCTGCTTTTATAACTGTTCAAGTTCAATCTCGCATAAAATCCTTGCCTATTATGACCTTTAATTCCTTTTCGATGCTAAGTGGAGGCGCTTGTTTACTGATTGTTAGTTTATTTATAGAAAATGGAAACCGCACTTTCTCTGGGGTTAGTCTTATCTCATTATTATACTTGGCTATTATAGGATCGGTCTTGGGGTTTTCTATTAATATTTATTTATTAAAAAAATGGCATATATCAAAAGCAACGGCGCATCTATTTATTTCACCGGTTATCGCCTTATATGTAGGATTTGTCTTTTTAGGTGAAACATTAAACAAACAGGTCTATATAGGTACAGCATTTGTAATAGCAGGGGTTATATTTATTAACTTGAAAAAGCAAGTAGAGAAAAACACAAATAACTCTACTCTTACATCATCTAAAAATATTTCTGCTAAGTAGCTGCCCTAAAAAAAGGAGGGTTTTAATCATGTTAACAAAAAATCATACTCAAAGTTTAGTGGAGTTATTAAACGATAAAATAGTACCTGCTCTATATGAGATAAGAAAATATCAGGGCCCAAATGGAGAGGTCAAAAGAAATTACGAAAAAGCTAGAGAACTCTTATTAAAAGTAGTTGCTGAAACTGAAACAATATATAACTCTCTAAATTTACCTAAAGTGTGGAATGCATTAAAAAATGACGTATGTGATTGGATCGAAAGAGGACTCGATCAATCTCCTTATTTTGATCAAACGTTAATTGCTTATAGCCCGCCTGCAAACGGAGAGGCGACGTTCTTTTTAGGACCGATTGTAACGCCTAATGGCCCTACCAAAAGAGGGTTTTATTTAGAAGCCTTTATCGCCGTTCGTGATGAACCTGAAATCATGAACTCCATTGAAGCAGACCTTCCTCATCCTAAAAATGGATGTGAATCGTTAAAGCTGTTGGCTGGTACTCAAGGATTTATGGAAGGGAAGTGTATTGTATTTTTCCCTGAGAATGTACAAACAAAAGAAAAGGTAACAACTCAAAACTTCGCGATATTTTTCTTTAATAAATTTCACAGCATATACAATGATGATACATTAAAAAGAGCGTATTCTATCTTCCCTGATTTTAACTTTAAATCTCATACTATGAATAGAGAAGACACCTATCAGGCAAGGGTAATCTGGGGATATCTACATGACTATTATCATCACTGTGGAAATAAACCTTTCGATCAACATATACAGGCAAAAATGAATTTTTTTGCAGGCATACTGGAAGAAGTTAAAGTAGACTGTCAGACGGTGCTGACTCTTCATAAAAGAAAATACCCTTTTTGGGAAGAGATAACAGAATTTGTTCTCTTTGAACGTCTGTTAAGGTATCCTAGTCAGCATAATGCACCTCGAAACTTTGATTCTGGCACAGGATTTTTTCTTTTTAGCTGGTTAGTTGCAAATGGGCATTCAATATCCCGAAAAGAAGACCATGCTTATTTAGATTTAGACATGTGTTTGAAGGAACTAGACCTTTTAGTAAAAGAAATTGAACAACTTGAAACAATTCAAAGTGACCTTGGCTATAAAGAAGAAGCCGAACGCTATGTTCGAAAATACTTATTGCCTAGTGAGAACGGTGATAAATTTACTATTCCGGACAATTATTTTATTAATCAGCAAAATAAAAAGATTGAAGTTCCATACTTACTATTCGATGACCATAATCTCTAAGGAGAAGATGCACTAATGAATGCTTTGCATTTAAGTAAAATAGGAAACAAAATGACTAATAAAGTAGGCGTTCGTGCTATTATGCATGACATTCAAGAAGTGCTCAATTCTGATCTCAATCAATATGTGAATTTAAGCGCTGGAAATCCTGCCATACTCCCTCAAGTTTATGAAATGTGGGAAGAAGCTTTAAAAGATATTGTGAACGACAAACAACTAAAGAATTTGATTAGCCAATATGGGTCTAGTTACGGTACGTATGAATTAATTGATTGCATAAGAGAATACTTCTTTAGGAATTATCGTATTGAGCTGGACAGAGAACAAGTCTTGATCACTTCAGGAAGTCAAAATCTGTTTTTTTTAGCTATAAATTCATTTTGCGGTACAAGTAAAGAAGGAAGAGTTAAAAAAGCATTAATACCTATGCTGCCGGATTACGCTGGGTACAGCGGAGTGGCACTAGAGGAAGCTATAATAGAAGGAATTCCTCCTATCGTCTCAAAGCTTGATCATCATACGTTTCGTTATGAATTTAACAAACAGGCATTCAAAGATAAAATAGCACAGGACCCAGATATCGGAGCTGTCGTATTATCAAGACCTAATAATCCAAGCGGCAACATTCTTTCAAAAGAAGCCGTACACTTTATATCCCAAGTATGCAAGGACTATAACATTCCATTGCTAATTGATTCAGCGTACGCACCTCCTTTTCCGGCTATGAACTTTGTTGAAATGAATCCAATTATACATGACAACATCATTCACTGCATGAGTCTTTCTAAAGCCGGATTGCCTGGAGAGAGAATAGGAATTGCTATAGGAAAAAGTGACTTCATAAAAGTAATGGAAGCATTTCAATCAAATATTTTGATTCACTCTTCTAGGTTAGGTCAGCGGATGGTGGTTAACACCTTAAAGAACGGAAAGTTACCTGGAATTTCAGCTAACTATATAAGAACTCATTATAAACAAAAACATGACTATTTAAAAAATCTTTTAACTACACATATGCCGGATGATATTCCTTGGTATTTACATAAAGCGGAAGGTTCGTTGTTTGGTTGGCTTTGGTTAGAAGGTTTGACTTTCAGTGATAACGATCTATACAATAAATTAAAAGCAGAAAACTTGATTGTAGTACCAGGCGGATCATTCTTTCACGGCAACCGGTCTTGTCCTCACAACCAGGAGTGCATTCGCATAAGTCTTACTGCTACAGATGAGGAGTTAAAGAAAGGAATTGATATTCTTTCGTCAGTAGTCAAGAAAGTATACAGTTCAGATTTTATATGTGAAACAGAAAAAATCTAATTTCTTAAAGGTTTAGAGGTGAAAAAAGCCGACCTGGTTGCTAGGGTCGGCTTTTTTGTTTAGATTAAGCAATAGGCGCATTAAAGAAAACAAACAGACATTTTTAATAATGTTTCTCTTTTAATTGGTTAACTTTATAAAGACCAGGATTTCACCGTTGTAAATTAAAGTTTTTTAGATACTTTGATGACGGTTTCTTTTTGTTTTGAGATACCTTTAACAGTACCTTCTGTTCGCTGGAAACCTTCTCCGCAAAAAGTATGACTTGTTTTTTGGACAAAAGGTTGATCTGTCTTTAAAGAGTTAATAAGCTCTCGTGCATCATCAGGCTTCATATCTTTATACCAAATACCGTCTGGGTAGGAAATGACGACGCATTTATCATGACATCTTCCATTACATCGAGTGCGAGTCGTATGTATGTATTCGTCCATCTCTTGATTAGCTATCTCAGTTCGAATCGCTTGTGTAACTTCTTCGGCTCCAACTCGATTGCAGCTGCTTCCATTGCAAATGAGAACGTGATGTTTCGTTGTACCTAAGTTCCATGTAGCCATGTTGATCCCTCCTATTAAAAGTAATGATTACGATTTATGACGTATAATGATTCCTTTTTTAGCAAAGAGGGCCCTTTACCTCATTAGAATTTTACCAGCTTGATTTTTTCACCCCAGGAAGCTGTCCCTTGTGAGCAAGTTCTCTAAATGCAATTCGCGAAAGCTTAAATTTACGTAAATATCCACGAGGTCTTCCCGTTACTTCACAGCGATTATGCAAGCGAGTAGAAGAAGAGTCTCTAGGAAGCTTTCGTAGTTCATTATAATTTCCTTGTTCCTTTAACTGTTTTCTTAACTCAGCATATTTTTCGACAAGTGCTTGTCGGTGCTTTTCTTTTGCTATTTTTGATTTTTTAGCCAAATAATCAATCCTTTCTTAAAGTCCTTCTTGAAAATCGTAATCATTACTATTTATATTTTTATATCATAAACCACTAAAGAATGAAATGCAACTCATATTTAATGAGTAAAGTTATATTTTTATATGCTGAAAAATAGTTAAAAAAATACGATAATATACAATTTCTTTTGGAACTGGATAATTTTTTGCAATGAAAGACTCTTATATTTCTGCTAGCATATGAACCACGTCAAGAAATAGCAAGGAGGCTTTTATTTTTATGATGAAAAAACTAGTAATTGCTATCGCAATGCTTATCCCGAGTTTTGGTGCAGGTTACTCAGCATTTGCTGCAGCACCCGCTCATGAACAGCACATTCAAGTAAATAAAAATGATAAAGAACTATTAGCTCGTCTTGTATCAGCTGAAGCCAAAGGAGAGCCGTACGCAGGCAAAGTAGCCGTGGCAACAGTTGTATTAAATAGAGTCGACAGCAGCAAATTCCCGGACACTGTAAAAGGCGTTATTTATCAAAAAGGTCAGTACAGCCCGGTCAGCAACGGTCAAATCAATAAACCTGCAGACAAAGGTTCAAAAAAAGCTGTAGAAGAAGCAATTAACTTCCAAGGTCAAGGAAAAGGTTCATTATTCTTCTTTAATCCTGATAAAACGGGAGATCAATGGCTGCGCCAAAAACAAGAAACAATTAAAATAGGGCATCATGTATTTGCAAAATAATAAAAAAGCTAATGGCTAGCTACGTGCTGTCATTAGCTTTTTTAGTTATGTACATAACATAAACAGTAGAACAACCTTCGAAATTAGAATTTTATGGTAAAATAAAAGAGGTCATTTGTAATTAAAAATATGAGGTGATAACTTGAAAGAGAATATGATGTTTGCTTGGATAGCTTCATGGTTAGCTCTTGTTGGTCAGCTCATTTTTTTTATGGGAGTAGCGCTTTTTACAGGGGATTGGCGCTACATGATGTGGAGTTTTATGATAAGCATAATTGTAGGTATACCTAGTATAATGGGTACCTATAAACGAAATCAGCAGCTAAAAGCATACAAAAAATAAGGAATATCGTATTGAAACGCGTTATGAAAGACTTAGAGAAATCCTCTAAGTCTTTTTTTGTTTGGGTATAAAAAGACATGAACCGTACTCCGTTCTTCTAAAAAAAGTACTTTTTACATAGTTTATCAATACAGAACATTTGATAAACACGCGGAGGAGTAAACATGAAGGAGCAGCCTAATTTTTTGTTGATTATGGTGGACGAAGAACGATTTCCACCCGTATATGAAAGTAAAGAAGTAAAAAAGTGGCGAAAAAAACATTTAAAAGCACATGAATTTTTAAAACAGCATGGAATGGGGTTTACTCGTCACTAAGTCGGTTCTACAGCCTGTTCACCGAGTCGAGCTACATTGTTTACAGGGCAGTACCCTTCCTTGCACGGAGTGACCCAAACGCAAGGTATCGCAAAGAAGTCACAAGATCCTGATATGTTTTGGCTGCAGCCTAATACCGTCCCAACGATGGGAGATTATTTTAAGCAGGCTGGGTATCAAACCTTTTATAAAGGAAAATGGCATATTTCTGATGAGAACATCTTAATTCCAGGAACACATAACGTTTTTTCTAGCTACCAGATGCAAACAGGAATACCGGATCCAGAAAAAGAGCGCCTCTATCAACGGGCTAATAAGCTTGAAAAGTTTAGTTTTTCAGGGTGGATTGGTCCAGAGCCGGAAGGGAGAAACCCGCACAATTCTGGTTCATCTGCGGCCATTGGAGTGAGTGGACGAGACGAAATATATGCAGAGGAAATCATAGAGCTTATTCAACAATTAGAATATCAAAAGACTGCGCAGCCTTGGCTCATGGTAGCTTCGTTTGTGAACCCGCATGACATTGCGCTGTTCGGAGCAATCACCAAACACCTTGCTATGTTTCAGTTTTCTATTGATGAGACAATTCCGAACATCGAGCCGCCACCTACTATTAGAGAATCTTTACAAACGAAGCCTAGCGCTCAAAGCAGCTATAAATACATCTACCCAAAAGCGCTGCAGCCGACGCCAAATTCTAGTTTCTACCGGCGCTTATATTATCAGCTTCAAAAAAATGTTGATAAACAAATTTTGAAAGTCCTTCGGACTATAGAACAATCTTCGTTCTATGACAATACCATTATTATTTTCACGTCGGATCACGGTGATTTGCTTGGGGCTCACGGAGGACTACATCAAAAATGGTACAACATGTATGAAGAGTCGATTCACGTGCCGCTTCTCATTCATAACAAGCATTTGTTTCCTAGTTATCAACGTACAGACGTGCTGACTAGTCATGTTGACTTGATCCCGACAATGCTTAGCTTGGCTAATATCGATGCTTCCGCTGTTCAAAAGCAATTGCAAAAAAGTCATACGGAAGTACATCCATTTGTTGGGCGAGACCTCTCAGGAACGTTGCGAGGAGAAACATCGCTCCATCAAGAAAAAGCACCGATTTTCTTTATGACGGATGATGACCCGACAAAAGGACTTCACCAAACAAATTTTTTAGGAGAAAGCTATCCGTCAGTCGTTCAGCCTAATCACATTCAAGCGATCATTGTCGAGTTTCAATCAGCCGCAGGAAAGGAAATCTGGAAATACGCTCGATACCATGATAATCCGCAATTTCGGTCAGCACCTAACGAAAAAGATGAAGTCATCCACCGAGAGCAATATGAAAGTTACCCGGTAGATCTTACTAACCTTAAAGAAACATCGGTTCCGGATCAAATTGAAATGTACAATTTGACCAAGGATCCGTTAGAAACAGTAAATTTGGCTTACCCGTATTTTTCAACAAATGAAACAAGGAAAATTCAGCGGCAGCTTGATGTTATTCTTAAAGAACAACTCAGGAAAAAACGGATTTTTCCGCAAAGTGGAAGCATGTACCAGGAGCTTCCGTCTAAAGATAGATAAAAAATAGTTTCGACGAGTTCAAGCCAAATATTGGTGTAAGTAGAAAAAGGTATATTTAATATTTTAGTATATAAATAAAAAACTGATGATACTTGTGCTATGTTACTTATTCTGATTTGAGCAGTACTGGATTTTAATTCGTTAATAATACTTAGATAAAGCAAATAAATGCTTGTAACATCTTTCTTTTTTGCCTTTATTCTTACACAATAAAGGTAAAAACAAAAATAAAATGTAGGTGTTAATATTATAATAAAAAACTTTTTAAGCCCATATATTCTTAAGTAACTTTTCGGGAATTTAAGCATAAATTAATTCTATAACATTAAGAAATAAAAATTACTTCTTGACTTCTGTAAAATTTATACACTATAATCACTTTTAACAACTAACAAACATTATTTGGCAACGAAAAGGACATGAATTAGGTGCTGTTTTCTTCGCAGAGAATAGGGTCAGCGGCTGGGAGCCCTTAAGAAATCATCTAATTTACCACCTTAGAGCTATTGCAGGGAATGTGCATAACTGAAACTGCAATCGGTAAAACCGTTATCTTTTTTTGAGCGTAAAATGCGTACAGGTATTTTACGGAATTAGGGTGGTACCACGACCGCATTCGTCCCTTCACTAGGGATGAGTGCGGTTTTTTATGTAGAAAAAATGAATATACAAGCATTGAAAAGGACATGAATCATTTTTGGATTTTCTTTACAGAGAGTAGGGTCACTGGCTGAGAACCCTTAGAAAACGAAATGAATTTACCACCTTGGAGCTGCGGCGGGGAATGTGTATACACTGAAACTGCAACCGGTAAAACCGTTATCTTTTTAAGCGTAAAATACGTATAGGTATTTTACGGAATTAGGGTGGTACCACGGCCGCATTCGTCCCTTTATTAGGGATGAGTGCGGTTTTTTTGTTGAATAAAAACATATTGGAGGAATGAACATGTCAAAACAAATGGAAGCAGAAAAACGAAATCATCAAAAATTAGGTCAAGAACTGGAGCTGTTTATGTCGATGGAAGAAGCTCCTGGTATGCCGTTTTTCTTACCTAACGGAATGATTGTTCGAAATGAGTTAGAAAACTACTGGAAACAAAAGCATTACAAAGCAGGCTATCAAGAGATAAAAACACCCATCATGATGAAACAGGAGCTATGGGAACAATCAGGGCATTGGGAGCACTATCATGAAAATATGTATTTTTCAAATGTTGACAAACAAAACTATGCGATTAAACCGATGAATTGTCCGGGAGCCATTTTATTGTTTAACAGCAAGCGAAGAAGCTACCGAGAACTTCCAGTTCGATACGCGGAGCTCGGGTTAGTTCATCGCCACGAGCTTTCTGGCTCTTTAAACGGATTACTAAGAGTTCGGTCATTCACACAGGACGACGCTCATTTATTCGTAGAACTCAGTCAGATCGAAGCTGAGATTAGCCGCATTCTAGCGTTTATCCATGACTTTTATTCACATTTTGGCTTTGATTACAAAGTGGAGCTATCCACACGTCCTGAAAAATTTATGGGAGATATTGAAACATGGAATCAAGCAGAAAAGTCGCTTCAATCGGTGCTAAATGAAAAAGGCTTAGACTATCAGGTAAATGAAGGAGACGGAGCTTTTTACGGGCCGAAAATCGATTTTCATATTTTAGATTCCCTAGGCCGCAGCTGGCAGTGCGGAACAGTTCAGCTTGATTTTCTAATGCCAGAGAAGTTTGACTGTATGTATATTGGAGAGGACAATAAACCGCACCGTCCCGTAATGATTCACCGCGCTATATACGGTTCCGTTGAACGATTTATGGCCATCTTGATTGAACATTATGAAGGTCAATTTCCTCTTTGGCTGGCTCCTGTTCAATTTAAGCTTTTGCCTATTGCACCGCCGCATGTGGAATATGCATACAAGGTGAAACACGAGCTGGAGTCACAAGGGTATCGTGTTGAAGTGGATGATCGTATTGAAAAAATAGGTCTGAAAATTAGAGAAGCCGAAATGCTCAAAGTTCCTTATATGGCCGTAATAGGAGATAAAGAAGTAGAAAATAAATCGCTTGCTATGCGAAAGCATGGGAAGAAAAACATTGGAACAGTAAGTGTTGAAGAGGCAGCTGTACACTTGAATAAAGAAATGGATTCAAACAGAGTTTATTGAAGCCATTTACCTTGCTAAATAGAAAAATCCGATTTTTTAAGTCGGATAGTGATTCCCTTCATCTTGTCTTACACCAAAATGAAGGGAATATTGAACTAGAAGGGTATAAGATAATATATATCAGCAGTATAACTTTTGCCTTAGACAAACGCCGGTATTTTATAAAAAAAATTATCTTGTTCCATTCGAATCGTTTGTACGGGGGGAAGCTGAATCTTCATTTGACAATTTGTTCATAGGTTGCTGACCTCGCTTCTTTTTAGAAGGAGAATAAAAAAGAAATTTAAACATAAAGTACACTCCTAATGCTAGTAAAATACAGCCAATAAGTAAGTTAAGCATCTCTCTCCGCCCTTCATACACTTCAGTTTTCATCATTATAACACCCGTTAAGGTAAAACATTCATCGTTCTGTAAATAATCCCTATGTCAGGAATTTATATTTGAAGATAGGCGGCGAAAAAACTATCTGAAAATGAACCAATTTATTTTTTAGAATATTAATTTTATTCAAACTTATTATACATAATCACAATGATGATTTCTTTATTTAGTTGATAAAGCCAAAATAGATAGAGATTAAGAAATCGCTTACAAAAACTCTTGAAATATATATAATGATATTAGTATACTAATAGACAAGTTAGTAATTATTTCTATATAATTACTTCTGTATCTGAAGTAAAAACGCGTAGTCAAATAGGAAAAGACGTCATTTTTAAGTTTTTTAATGGATGAGTGGCAACAGAGAGGAGAGAGTGCAATGGGAAAACTATTTAAAAAGAAGTCAATCGAGCAATTATTAGAACAAAGTCAAAACAAATCTCTAGTCAAAACATTAGGGGCATTCGATTTGACTCTTCTTGGTATTGGAGCCGTAATAGGAACGGGGGTTTTAGTTTTAACAGGCTTAGTAGCTGCTAACGATGCGGGGCCAGCCGTTATTTTTTCTTTTATACTGGCTTCTATTGTATGCGGTTTTGCAGCGCTGTGCTATGCGGAATTTGCTTCAACTATACCTGTATCTGGGAGCGTTTACACCTATACATATGCAACCATCGGCGAAGTGGTAGCACACTTAATGGGATGGACATTGCTTTCCGTCTATTTATTAACGATGTCAGCAGTAGCAAATGGATGGTCTTCTTATTTTAATAATTTTTTAGAAGGCTTTGGTTTTTCACTCCCAAAAGAATTGATTACGATCCCTTCAAATGGAGGCCTGGTGAACCTTCCTGCTATTTGTATTACCCTTCTTATTACATGGCTGCTTTCAAGGGGGACTAAAGAAAGTAAAAAAGTGAATAATTTTATGGTGCTTGTTAAATTATTTATTATCCTTCTCTTTATTATTGTAGGGGCTTTTTATGTGAAGCCGTCTAATTGGACTCCTTTTATGCCTTATGGAATTGAAGGGGTTGTGACAGGGGGAGCGGCCGTATTTTTTGCTTTCTTAGGTTTTGATGCTTTATCTACATCAGCAGAAGAAGTAAAGAACCCGCAGCGCAATTTGCCAATTGGAATTATTAGTTCACTCGTGATCTGCACGATTATTTATGTAGCGGTATGCCTTGTTATGACAGGGGTTGTTTCTTACAAGGAACTGAATGTTCCAGAAGCAATGGCCTATGTTCTTCATTCAGTAGGACAAAATGCAGTGGCAGGAGTTATTGCTGCAGGAGCTGTCATTGGGATTATGGCTGTTATTTTCGCCTACATTTATGCAGCAACACGAATTTTATTCTCAATGAGCCGCGACGGCTTGCTACCAAAAGCATTTGCTAAAACAAATGAGAAAACGGGAGTTCCGACTCTCTCCACTTGGCTAGTAGGAATTATCGGAGCGTTAATTTCAGGATTTATCGATTTAAAAGAACTTGCGAATTTAGCAAATATCGGAGCCCTTTTAACTTTCGGTATGGTGGGCGTCAGCATTATCATCTTACGCAAAACGCACCCAACTTTAAAACGTGGATTTACAATGCCGTTTGTCCCGGTTTTACCAATTTTATCTGTATTATCTTGTTTATTTTTAATGATTAATCTTCCTAAAACAACATGGCTATATTTTAGCATATGGATTGTGCTTGGTATATTTGTGTATATAGGTTATTCTCGTAAACACAGTCGATTAACAAGTAAAGAAATGAAAAAAGCGAGTTAGAAGCAGAAAAAGAGCCTTTCATCCAAGAAAGGCTCTTTTTTTGCTTTTTGTTCAGTTGTTAGACAGTTAGGACGATTGTTCACTATGTTTTTTGCGTGTTTCCACAATAAACAGACAAGTGCTAATAACAAAAGCCGTTCCTACAAAAATGGCGCCAACCCAAGGAAGTGAAGTAAGTCCCATATGGTTAATAATTACACCTCCGAAAAAGGCGCCAAAAGCATTTCCTAAGTTAGCAAATGAGTGATTCGAAGTAGAAGCTAAAGCAGGTGCTTCCTGTGCTAAGTTCATAATTTTCACTTGAATACCAGGCATTACAGCAAATGCTGCTGCTCCCCAGAAAAACAGCGTGATAATCGCGGCTGTTGGGCTTTTGACAGTAAACGTAAAAATAGTCAGCACAATACAAAGAAAAGCAAATATACCTACAACCGAAGGCATTAACTTCCAATCTGCAAGCTTTCCTCCAACAACATTTCCAAGCGTAACGCCGCATCCGTACAATACAAGTATCCACGTAACGCTGTGTTCACTTACTCCCGTAACGTCTTCAAGAAGCGGTGTAATGTACGTAAATACAGTAAATAAACTACCGCACCCTATTGCACTTAAAAGAAGCATCACAAGAAGTTTTGGTTGGCTAAAAGCAGCAAACTGCTGTTTTAGACCCGTTAATTTTTCTTGACCAAGCTTTGGGATAAACAGAATAATACCGATAAATGCAATGATTCCCATAATGGTAATAGCCCCAAACGAAGCTCTCCAACCTAAGTGTTGGCCAATAAATGTTCCTACAGGAACGCCGATAATATTTGCAATGGTTAAACCTGCCATCATCGTTGCAACAGCACTTGCTCGCTTATGCGGTTGTACGAGCCGTGAAGCAATAACAGCGCCTACTCCAAAGAAAGTACCGTGACATAACGCCGTAACTAAACGAGCTCCCATCAAAATTCCATAGTTAGGTGCAATAATAGCAATCGCATTTCCGAGAATAAATAAAAGCATGAGTAAACAAAGCAGAAGCTTTTGAGGAAGTCGATGAGTAAAAATGGTTAAAATTGGCGCGCCAATCGCTACTCCTAAAGCATAGCCCGTAATTAGCTGACCAGCAGTCGAAATGCTAACATGAAGGTCTTCTGCAACGTTAGGCAGTATCCCCATAATAACGAATTCCGTCATTCCAATAGCAAAAGCTCCAAGAGTCAACGAGATAAGAGCAATTGGAAAGGAATCTTTCTTACTGACCTGCTCATTAGCATGCATTGTATTCATGTGTGATCACCCTTTCTGTGTATAAAATTTATATCTCCTTGAAAAGAAGTCAATTACTAATAATACTTAAGTGATTGAGCTTTGACAACCAAAAAAGCTGATGTAAGCGGTATCTTTTGGGATTCCGTTTATCTTTATCATATATGAAGACAGTCAGACATAAATTTATTGACAGATTAAAGTTTAGTCCTATAAACTATTTTTAAAGTTGAATAGTTTATAGGACTAAACTAAATGAGCAAAGGAGGGAAAGAAGTGACGAAAAGCAAGTTATATCAAGCTGTAGAACTTTTTGAAGAAGTGCTGTTTGTAGGAACAGAAGTCATTCACAGAGAGCTGAGCCATAACCTCTTCGAACATGTCTCAAGGCAGCAGTTTGATTTGTTAAATAGTTTAATGATTAAAGGTCCATCTTCACCTGGCAGTCTCGCTGTCTTGCAAGGTGTTCATAAAAGTGCCATTTCGAATCGAATTAAAAAACTGCTCGAAAAAGGGCTTGTGGAGTGGGACACTAATGAACTAGAGAGCGATAAACGTTCTAAGCTTATTAAGATTACGGCTGAAGGAGAAAAGGTAATACATGACGGAAATGCCGCGTGTTTTAGTATCATTGAGAATTTGTTTGATGATGTAGAAGAAGAAAAAATAGATACATTTATTGAAATTCTTACAATGGCAAAAGAAAAGTTAACTATAAAAGGGGAAAGCAAAAAATGAAATTTATTGTGAAATTTAAATGGGTGATTGCGGCCTTTATTTTAGCTTTAACGGTCATATTGATGCTAACGGCACCCAATTTAACAAAGCTCGCAAGTGAAAAAGGGCAGTCTCAGCTTCCTGATGATGCCGTTTCATCTAGGGCCAGCCAAATTCTCAAAAATGCCGGGGAAGACAGTAACACCATCAGCATGGTGATCAAGCTAGATAACGCATTAGATAAAGATAGTGAGAAACAGATACAGAAAATCATTGATAAGACAGAGAAAATTAAAGGTGTAAAAGATGTTACAACGCCTTTAACAGATGATCAAGATGTTCGTAACCAATTAATGTCTAAAGACAAAAAAACCGTTTTAGTTCCGGTTACTGTCAGTGGATCGGATGAAAAAGTTGAAAAAATAGCGAATCAGATTTATGACAGCGTGCCAAAAGACGTTACGGCATATGTAACAGGTGCATCTCTTATTAATCAGGATTTTGCACACAGTTCAGAAGAAGGGTTAAAGAAAACCGAGTTTATTACTATCTTCTTGATTTTAGGTTTGCTTCTACTCGTTTTCCGTTCAGTCGTGACGCCGTTTATTCCTATTTTAATTGTGGGAATCACATACTTAATCAGTCAATCGTTACTAGGTATTTTAGTTAAAAATGTCGATTTTCCAATCTCAACGTTCACGCAAACGTTCTTAGTAGCTATTTTGTTTGGAATAGGTACGGATTACTGCATTCTTTTACTTAACCGTTTCCGTGAAGAATTGGCTAACGGACATGATAAAGTAGAAGCCACGATCACGGCTTACCGTACAGCAGGAAGAACGTTATTCATTAGCGGAATTGCCGTATTTATTGGTTTTGCAGCCATCGGATTTGCCAAGTTTGCTATTTTCCAATCGGCCGTTGGCGTAGCAGTGGGAGTTGGTGTGCTGCTAGTGATTTTATTTACCTTGCTGCCACTTTTTATGGTTACGCTTGGAGAAAAATTATTTTGGCCGTCTAAAAAAGTGGCTTCTCATAGCGATAATAAGCTGTGGGGGTTTTTAGGAAGAAAGGCAGTAGCGCGACCGTTCGTATTTTTAGTCATTACAGCGATTATTACCGTGCCTTTTATTGTAACGTATGACTCAAAAGTATCGTTTGATTCTACTGCTGAAATAAGCAGTGATTATAAATCTATAAAAGGACTAAATGCTATCAGTGACGCACTGGGAGAAGGAAAAGCATTTCCTGTCAATGTTATTATTAAAGGAGATAAAGAGTTAACAAAGGCGGATGTTATTCCGTATTTAGGAAATATAAGCAAAGCAATTGAAAAAGTGGATCACGTGGATTCTGTTATGACGATCACACAGCCTACGGGAGAAAAGATTGATGATTTATATGTTAATTCACAGCTGGGCTCTGTATCAGACGGAATCAAAGATGCTGTTAAAGGAATCGGAGATGTACAAAAAGGATTAAGTGATATTGAAAAAGGGCTAAATCAAATAGCCGACCAAACGGGTTCTGCTTCTAAAGAATCTGGCGGGTCACTTGCACCTGCCGCAGACGGATTAGCTCAAGTTAATCAACAGCTGCAGCTTGTCAGCACTCAGCTCTCTACAACAGGAAATGTGCAGCAAGCGGTTCCTCAGCTTGCAGCAATCAGCAAACAGCTTACTACCATTCAAACCGGTCTTCAACAAGCAAATGAGAATCTTTCAGCTCAGCAAGGCCAAGTCGGAACCCTATCAGACAGTATCAATCAATTAGCAGAAGGTGTTGATAGTGCAAATGATGGGCTAACGAAAATCTCAGATGGCTTAACAAAAGCAACAGGTATGCTTGATAACATGAGTGACAGCTCAACAGTTAGAGATACGGGTATTTATCTTCCAGCAGAAGTGATGAAAGATAAAGGGTTTAAACAATCCATCGACAACTATTCTTTTGCAGATGGAAAAGGAGTTAAGCTCAGCGTAGTGCTCGATCAAAATCCATATTCTGAAGAAGCCATTTCAACCGTAAAAAATATTGAAAAAGCGGTGGCAAGCGAAGTCGTTGATACGCCGTTTGAGCATACAGAAATTGTGTACGGAGGGGTATCGAGCTCAAATGCGGATTTAAAAGATTTATCTACAACGGATCTTTCACGCACAATGGTTATTATGATGATTGGATTGTTTATTGTTTTGACCATTTTATTCCGTTCAATGATCATGCCTGTATACATGATTGCTTCACTGTTGCTTACGTATTATACAGCAATGGGAATCTCAGAGCTTCTATTCGTGGATATAATGGGGAATGACGGAATCAGCTGGGCCGTGCCATTCTTTAGTTTTGTTATTTTAGTTGCTCTTGGAATTGACTATTCTATTTTCTTGTTAGACCGTTTTAACGAAGAAGTGAAAAGCGGCGTAGCAGAAGGCATGGTTACGTCTATGAGTAAGATGGGGTCGGTTATTATTACTGCCGCTATTATCCTAGCCGGAACGTTTGGGGCTATGATGCCATCAGGTGTATTAACGCTTGTTCATGTAGCAACAGTTGTTATCATCGGTCTTTTACTTTATGGTCTTGTTATTCTTCCGCTTCTTATGCCAGCGATTGTCGTGACGCTTGGAGAAGGAAACTGGTGGCCGTTTCTTCGAAAAAAAGAAAAATACAAAGTAGAAGAATAACTTATATATGCTGGATTTTATCAACAATCAGATATAACGTTAAGCATTAGATAGAGTAAAAATGAAGGATAGATGAGCGTCATGAGACTGCTTTATCTATCCTTTTTTTTGTGCTATTAGAAAACTTGAGCATGATTAAAAGTAAACTCAAGCAGGCGCTGTGATAAATATACCGGGTCGAATAAAAGGCTTCCTACTAGGAAAACCTATAGTCAAAAACATGCGGAGGTCTTTTTAATGAAATTTGTAAATCTTTTAGCTAATCAGCGAGAAAAACGACGCGAACAAATGCGTGAAGCAGGCACATGTCCAGACTGCTTAGGAAAACGCTTTCACCATGTTGGGCTTTATTTTGTGCACGTTTATGAATGTCCGAGCTGTCAGGGGAATGAGGAAAACTAAATAATTCAGCCGAAAAGCTTCTTCATAAAATAGAAGCTTTTTTTATTTCACCACTATTACAAGCTCAGTAGATTGAAAAGAATTGTTCCTTTAGAGCTAATAATGATAAGATTAAAAAAAGCAGCATCCAAGGTAATTCATACTCACTTTTACGTAAAAACCACTATAGTAGAGAGATTATATAAAAAGGAGATTCCGGCATGGGTGAAAAAAAGAATATTGATATAGGTGGTCTTAGTTTTGCTTGGGATTTAGAAAAAGGAAAATTTAGCTTTGAAGGAGAAGATGCGATTCTTTTTTGGATTTCTTCGGCGATGAAAACATTGTTTGACACAATCGAAGAAATATCTGGAGAAGAGGCAGCTTCGGTAGTACTGGAAACTACTGGTTTTCGACAAGGATTAATAGTAGGAGAGTACTTTCAAAACATGAAGGGCGTAACGGTTTTTGAAGCGGCTGAGTTAATTACAAATACATACGCTTCGGCTGGATGGGGAAAAACAACTATCAAATATTTAAATCCTGAAAGTAAAACTCTATCTGCTGAATTAAAAGACAGTTGGGAACATAAAATTAACGTGGCGCAAAAGAAAACAATGGGAGGAAATTTTCTTCCGGCCCATTATGCAGGGATTTTTACAGGACTATTCGGAACAAATATTTGGTACAAGGTGATTCAACATCAAATAGAAGGGCATGAATGCACCACAGTAGAATACTTCCCTTCCAACATTGATATCACTCAAAATATTCATCAATTAGCGAGAAGAAAAGAAGCGCAGAAAATAGAACATTTGCAAAACATTGTAGCGGAAAAAACAGCAGAGTTAAAAGATCTTATTAAAAAGCTGTCTTCTCCTATTATTCCCGTTTTGGAAGGCATAGTCGTCGTTCCTTTGATTGGCAAATACGACGAGGATCGAACGGAAGATTTGATTGTCAATACATTAAATAACCTCCCAAAACATCAGGCTAATTATCTTGTGCTGGATTTAACCGGATTGGATAAAGAACTTACTGAATATACGGCAAGTCTTATCGAAAAATTAGGTGCAGCAGCGTCCCTGATTGGTACAAAAACCATTTTAGTAGGAATTTCTGCTGACTTAGGCTTAGTTATATCAGAGACTCATATTGATTTATCAAAATATGATTGTTTTCAAACACTGCAGCACGGCATTCATTATGCATTGGCACAAAGCGGACGAAGCATCGTTTAAAAGATATATTTTAAATATAACAAAATGCACTCATTCAACATCATAACAAATCTCTTTATCGAAGAACGGAAATGTATTGAAGGATTTCATTTTTTAAAAGAAGAATTGACACGAAACCAAAAGGTGTTATATTATTTTTATATAACACCTTTTGGTGTTATATTTGGAAAAGGAGAATGAAGACAACGATGAATGATAAAAGTGTAGTAGAAGATGTAAAACAGACGATAATATTTAACGCGCCGATTCAAAAAGTTTGGGATAAAGTAGCAACCGCAGAAGGGCTCCAACAATGGTTCATGCCTAATGATTTTCAGCCTCTGGTAGGATATGAATTTCATTTGCAATCGCCTTTTGGACCATCTCCGTGCAAAGTATTAGAAATAGATGCACCAAACTATCTTTCTTTCTCTTGGGATACGGATGGATGGGTCGTTTCGTTTACCTTAAAAGAAATGGGTAATCAAACTGAATTTACGCTTATTCATAGCGGCTGGAAAGAAGCTGAAACACTTCTTGAAAAAGCAAACGAAAAGAGTTCAGTGGTACGAGATAGAATGAGCTACGGGTGGACTAGTCTCGTGAATGAAAAACTTCGAAAGGTTGTTGAAAACTAAATGACTTCATCAGCTGCCAAGCATGATATCTTTCAAGCCATTGCTGATCCTACTCGAAGAAAAGTACTTGAGCTGCTTTCTGAAAAAGAATTGCCTATTTCAGAAATAACGTCCCATTTTTCAATAAGCCGTACCGCTGTTGTCAAGCATCTTCATATACTTTCAGAAGCAGACCTAGTCCATGGACAAAAAAAAGGCAGAGAAAAAGTGTATCATCTTCAGCCAGAGCCTTTGAAAGAAATAAAAGATTGGCTTTCTTACTACGAACAATTTTGGACAAACAAATTATCTATTCTTCAGCATATTGTTGAAAGAGACGAAGAAAGAAATCAATAGAAAAAGCATAAAAACGTTTTTTATAAGGAATATAGCAAAGCCAGTCGTTAAAAAGACTGGCTGTTTTACATAAAAGCTGGTTTTATTCTAGAAGGACAAATAAAAGAAAGATGCAGAACACCATAGGGCATTTCTTAAAATAAAAAGATAGACCTTTAGAAGAAAAAAAGGGGGAAACAGAGCAATGAACAAGCTTTTATTTTATGGGACGAGCGATGCTCAAGGAGTGCCTCGATTATTATGTGACTGTAAAGTATGCACGCAAAAAGATCCATTAAATCAGCGCACAAGACCTAGTGCACAGTTCACACTGGACGGTAACGTGTGTTTGATTGATGTATCACCTGATTTTAAACATCAATTTCATTTATACAATAACAAAAAAATCCCTTCTACCGTGTTTATTACTCATCCTCACAATGATCATGTTGCTGGTTTAGGGGATTTAGCCGACTTATGCTACTGGAATAATGTAAGTACAGAAGTCGTAGCAGCCCCTGAAGTCATCAGCGAGTTAATCAAAAGATTTCCTTATCTCGCAAAAAGAAAAGGGCTTACTTTTAATGGCACGTTAAAGTGGGAAAGCGGAGAAACGGCCATTACGTTTCATAAAGTGAATCACGGATTTAACGGTCATTCCTACGGCATTGTGGTTCATCAAAAACAAGGCGTACGCTGGGCGTATGTATCCGATTCTTTTAATGTGACAAAAGAACAGTGGGAGCCTTTTTACCACTTAGATTTACTGATATTCGGTACATCTTTTTGGAAAGAATATCTTCAAAAAGAAAAAAGATCCGTATATGATGTGACAGAGGCAATGGAGATTAAAGTGAAGCTACAAGCAAAAAACATGGTGTTCACTCATTTATCACACGATATTGATATCCCAAAGCACGCTGAGATGCTTTTAGATAAAAACGTAAGCTTTGCCTATGACGGACGCGAGATTTCATTACCTTATTTGTGTTGAGATTAATTAATATCTTATAGAATAATAATTTCAAACTAGGAAGGTAAAAGGGGTTAATAAGCAGGGATAGCTTGAAGTAGGAACGAACACGACACTAAATTGGAGCTAAAGAAGGGGATAGTGTTATGGATGCTATTATAGAAAAACCAAATAACCTCGGTGAATTATCTCGATTTCTATTAGAAAAAAATAGTCAGAAAACATCACATATTGGTTATTGTGGTGAAAAAGAAGAAGAAATCTACCAGACATTAAAAGAAGATTTTATTAGTGACGAGGGTGATATTAAATTTTTAATCGCTAGAAATAGGACAGGAGAAATTTTAGCGGCTATTGGATTTGATATCGAAGAAATGGTAGCAGAAGTGTGGGGACCTTTTAATAAAACATCTTCTATTGATTTGCAATCTCAATTATGGAAACAGTTAGTTAATGAAAATCCTTTGATCCAAGAATTTCATTTTTTTATCAATGAAGAAAATGAGCTGCAACAAGTATTTATGAATGAAATAAAAGCAAAAAAGACTGGTGAACACTTGATCTTAGAAATTAAAGAACAAAATTTTGATAAAGTTATTGAAATGAAAAGCGAGCCATTTAAACATAGTGATTTTCAAGCATTTGAAATGCTGCATAACGCAATGTTTCAAAATACTTATTATGATGGAAAAACAATTATTGAGAGACTTAACGATAGAAATATGTTAAAGATACTTAAAAATATGTCTAATGAGTTGCAAGGCTATGCGTACTTTGAAGTCGATACTGAAATGCGAGAGGCTTCATTGGAGTATATTGGTGTTTCAAAGAATGCTCAGAGTCAAGGTCTAGGAACGAGGTTGTTAAAGGAAGTTTTAACAGAGATGTTTTCATTTCCACAAATTAATGAAATTAAACTAACCGTTGATAGAGCAAATAGTCAAGCAAATCGAGTATATATGAAAGTTGGTTTTGAACCAAAAGATATTCTTATAAGTTATCGCCTCAAACTGTAAAAGAGTTAAGTTCAATGAGGGCGGAGAACATTAAGTGTAAAAGCGCTCGGATTTTTTTCGAGCGCTTTTACTTACCATTTATATTGCTGATTTGTAGTTCTAACTTATGCTTCTTTCTATCAACCGAATCCGTTAGAAACAAGGCAATTCTTTTTTTGTTGTAAATTAGATGCGCTCGATAAAATCACTCACAACTTTGTTAAACCGATCGCTTTCTTCGAGAAAAGGGCAGTGACAGCTGTTCTCAAAAACTTCAAGTACAGAACCTGAAACCAGCTTTTGAATATGCCTTCCAGCCGCTACAGGAATGAGTTTTTCTTCTTTTCCAAAGCACAGTAAAGTAGGAATTGTAATAAACGGGAGGAATTCTCGATAATCCACAATGGATTGATCAAACAAAATAGCACTAGCTATCGACTCGGGCATTTTCGTTACTTCTTTCATAATCCAATGTTTATCTTTTTCAGTTAATTCATCCTTAAACATAAGCGGAATAAAACTTTCTAATGTACTTGTTCGATCAAGCTGAATACCTTGCATAAGCGAAATAAGGGCAGGTAAATCAAATGCACCGATTGGAAAGTCTGACCATTTAAAGTCTGAAGCCATTTCATCTACAATAATATTCCCTTTTACATTTTCTTCACCAAATTGTTTCAAATATTCCCACACAACAAAAGCACCCATCGACCAGCCTACTAATATGACGTCTTTTAATCGATTATTATTTATAAACTCATGCACATCGCGAGCATAAGTGGAAATTGTGTGACCATATGGAGTATGACTTGAATTTCCATGTCCTCTTAAATCCAAAAGAATAGTTTGATACTGTTTCGAAAAAAAAGAAAGCTGGTTGTGAAAAAAACGACTGCTCATCCAAACTCCGTGAATGAAAATAATAGGTGTTCCTTCCCCTTGTTTTTCATAGTATAAAGTTGCACCGTCTTTTAATGTATAAAAAGGCATCATTTCCGTCTCCAATCTCAAAGGTTCATATCTCATCATGTATGCGCAGAAAAGCTCAGGTAGAACGTATCTCCGCAAGAAAATGTTCATAAAAAAACAAATCCTAGAAGTGTTCGCCTTGATATGTTATACTATTACAGGCTTAAATACTGTATGTTTTTGAAACAATCATTCACTGTAATACTTTTTAGATAGAAGCATCCTCATAAAAAGGATGTTGTTTTTGTCGTAATGTACCTTTAAGTAATGAATTGTTACCATCAATTCGGTTCACAATAACCGACCTACATGCATTATATCTTGCAAATATAAACAGATAGGTGGAAGAAGCAACATGACTGAAAGAAAACCATATCAAGTACTACTATATTATTTGTACACTCCAATTGAAAATCCTGAAGAGTTCACAGCTCAGCACTTGGCATTTTGTAAAGAGCTTGAACTAAAAGGACGCATTTTAATTGCGGCTGAAGGGATCAATGGAACAGTATCAGGAACAGTTGAACAAACAGATAAATACATGGAAACGATGAAAAATGATCCTCGTTTTGAAGGTATTGTATTTAAAATAGACGAAGCAGATGAACATGCGTTCAAAAAAATGCACGTGCGTCACCGCAAAGAATTAGTAACTCTTCGATTAGAAGAAGATGTGAATCCTCTTCGCGTAACGGGTAATTACTTAAGCCCAAAAGAATTTTATCAAGCGATGCAAGATGAAAATACGGTCGTAATCGATGCACGAAATGATTATGAATACGATTTAGGCCACTTCCGAGGAGCTGTTCGTCCGGATATTCAAAACTTCCGTGAGCTTCCTGAATGGATTCGCGACCACAAAGATCAGTTTGAAGATAAAAAAATCTTAACGTACTGCACAGGCGGTATTCGCTGTGAAAAATTCTCTGGATGGCTTCTTGAAGAAGGTTTTGAAGATGTAAGCCAGCTTCACGGAGGTATTGTAACATACGGAAAAGATCCAGAAGTACAAGGTGAACTATGGGATGGTCAGTGCTATGTATTTGATGAGCGCATCAGCGTACCAGTTAACCAAAAAGAGCATGTGATTGTCGGGAAGGATCACTTTACCGGCGAGCCTTGCGAACGTTATGTTAACTGCTCAAACCCAGAATGCAATAAGAAAATCTTAGCTTCTGAAGAAAACGAACACAAATATTTACGCGCTTGTTCACATGAATGCCGAGTAAGTCCCCGTAACCGCTATGTAAAAGAACATGGTTTAACAGAAGAAGAATTTGCAGCACGTGTTAAAGAGTTAGAAAACGAACACGTAACTTTATAATAAAAAAACAGCACGCTATATACAGCGTGCTGTTTTTTTATGAAAAGATTCTCTTGTAACCTAGTGTTTAGAGAAGGTTATGCAACGGGTATTTATAAAAAGGAAACATATTCCTGTTTTTTGTTTTGCATACTTAAAGGAATATGTTTTAGAAAGCGATTAAAAAACGGTTGTACATAAAAACAACAAAGGAGCTTGAAAATGGAAGCGAAAATTGAAAAAAAATACGATGGACGTTTGCTGGAAGGACCCCTATGGGATGAAGAAAATCAAAGATTAGTGCTAGTAGACATTTTAGATAAAAAACTTCTTACGTACGATCCAAAAACGACAACCTTAGAAGATATGGATTTTCCTTCAGTCGTTACAAGCGCTTCTACAACCAATCATTCAAAATTGATCGTCTCCACTCGTAATCAGCTGCTTTTAGTGGATAAAAACAAAAAGAATCATGAAGAGTATATCCGTTTAGATACTCTTGAAAAAAACATGCGTTTTAATGACGGGAAATGTGATCCATATAATCGCTTTTGGATTGGCACGATGAGTGAAGAAGATGAAGAAGGAAAAGCCCAGCTGTACGTAGTAGATGAAAAAGGTGTAATTAAGAGTGCTAAAGAAGGATTAAGCGTGTCAAACGGGCTAGCTTGGAATCGAACAGGAGACAAATTCTTTCTGGTTGATTCCCCGAAAAATAAAATTATGTCTTATTCATTTTCTAAAGAAACAACAAGGCTCGAAGATGAAAAAGTGGTGATTGACCTTTCAGATATAGACGGGTTTCCTGATGGAATGACAATTGATGAGCACGACCGACTGTGGGTAGCGCTTTGGGGAGGTTGGAAAGTTATTTGTGTAGATCCAGAGAAAGGAGAAATTATAGAATCTATTCATCTTCCAGTTTCCAATGTAACCTGCTGTACATTTGGAGGAGACGATTTACAAACTTTATTTATCACCACAGCTAAGGAAGAAGAAAAATACGAAGAAGCTGCCGGCTCTCTTTTTTCATGCCGAGTAGGAGTAAAAGGCGTACCGGCTTATACTTACGTATATTAGACCAGCACTTATCAAAATGTAATGATTCAGACCAGTAACGATAGATATTAAATGCAGTTTCTACAACTCCTTTGCACTGCGTTCATTCCTTTTACATTTTATTCATTATGAGGAAGAGGAATAAAACATGACGATAACGAATTCCCATAAAGAAGCCTTTCAAAGAATATGAATACTTGTATTGGGTAACAATGGTTAAAGGTACAAAAGGAGGAATTGTTTTGGAACAAACATTGTATGAAAAAGTGGGCGGACAAGAAGCGATTGAAAAAGTAGTAGACTATTTTTATTCTGAGCTTGTTTTAAAAGACGAAACAGTTAGTCACTTTTTCGAGCACACGGATATGGATAAACAACGTCGACATCAAGCCAAGTTTATAAGCTTTGCCTTAGGTGGACCGAATCAATATTCAGGAAAGTCGATGGCCAAAGCGCATGCAAATATGAATATTCAGCCCGAACATTTTAATGCAATTGCTAAGCATCTTCACGATGCACTTGCTCACTTTAATGTTGAAGAGCCTGATATTGACCAAGCATTAAGTAAAGTTGAATCCCTAAGAAATGATATTCAATATAAATAAATCATAAAAAAAGAAGGTTACTGTAACCTTCTTTTTTTATGCTCAAAGCTGTGATGTATGAAGGAAACATGGAAAAGACATCGTAATATGATAAAAATGCAATAGGTGAAAATATTTATCGAAAGTCTGGGAGTGGGAGTATGTCAGCAATTAATGGGAAGCAATACGTAGAGAGAATTAACCAATTAAAAGCAAATGTATGGGTTGATGGCAAGCTCGTAACAGGCGATATATCAGAACATCCGGCTTTTAAAGGAGCCATTAACAGTCAAGCTAAGCTTTATGATCTTCAGCATGATAAAAAAATCAAAGATATCATGACATACCAATCTCCGGCTTCTAAGGAATTTGTCGGTACATCTTATTTACAGCCTAAAACAAAAGAGGAGTTAAAAAAGAGGCGAGAGATGACTCAGCAGTGGGCTCGCTTAACTCACGGTATGATGGGGAGAAGTCCAGATTATATGAATACCGTATTGATGGCTTTTGCATCCTCTGCAGAACTCCTGAGAGGAGCAGAAAATTGCTTTCCTGAAAACATCATTTCTTATTATGAATATGTGAGAGAGCACGACTTATCGCTCACTCATACATTCATCGATCCTCAAGTCAATCGAATCCAATTTTATTACGAGCAAAACGATGAACCGATAGCAGCAAGAATAGTTGATAAAAACAATGAGGGAATCGTTATCCAAGGCGCGAAACTGCTTGCTACACAGGGCGGAATGACAGATGAACTGCTCGTACTGTCTTCAGCGGGCATTCAAGGAAAAGAAAAAGGATTTGCTTTTTCAATTCCAAGTAATACAAAAGGAATTAAATTTATTTGTAGAGAATCATTTGCAGGAAAAGATTCGACGTTTGATTATCCATTAAGTTCTAGATTTGAAGAAATGGATACAATTGTTGTCTTTGACCATGTATTAGTACCGTGGAACCGCGTGTTTTTCTATGAAAATGTAGACGTATCAAATACATTCCTTGCTTCTAGTTCCTTCTCAGCTTTTGCTCTGCATCAAGTAACTTCAAGGAGAATTGTCAAAACAGAGTTTGTATTAGGAATTGTACAATCTCTGATTGAAACCATTAACATTACGGACTATCCGCATGTGCGAGAAAAAGCCACGGAGCTTATTATTGCGTTAGAAACGATGAAAGCTCTCGTGATGAAAGCAGAAGAAGAAGCGGAGATTGATACATGGGGATACATGCGTCCGAATGAAACTACACTTCGTATTGCCGCAAATATATTTTCAAAAACATATCCTACCTTTACAGAGATTATCCAGCTTTTAGGTGCAAGCGGACTAATGGCAATACCAACAGAAAATACGTGCCGCTCATTGGTTAAGGAAGATATTACGCGTTATTTGCAAGCTAAATCGAGAGGAGCAGAAGATCGAATTAAGCTTTTTCGACTTGCATGGGATTTAACGATGAGTCCGTTTGGCACAAGAGAAACGCTGTATGAACGTTTTTTCTTTGGAGAGCCTGTACAGTTAACCAGTTATCTGTACTTATCTTACGATAAAGAGCGCTATGTACAGAGAGTCACCGATTTTTTGAAAAGTTAATGGAGAAAACTGATCTCCGCTGGGTATGATAATTTAGTTGCAAAAACAGCGGAGATGCTTATTGAATAAATTTGAAAAATCTGCAATAATTTTCAGGGAATCATTTCTGTGAAAATACTAAGGAATACTATAAAGATAGGATGTTACAATGAAGCAATTAATCTATTTTGGTTTAGAACAAGCAAAATCTTGTGTTTTTCCTGTTATTATTTTTCTTACATTGGCCATGACAAAAATAATTGAAGTACCGTTTATTTCTAGATATGACCTTATTTTATTAGTCTGTCTAGGAACTCAAGTTTTAATGGTGGCGTTTAAACGAGAAACGCTTGATGAAGTAAAAGTCATTGCAGTATTTCATTTAATTGGACTAGCGTTAGAACTCTACAAAGTTCATATGGGCTCATGGAGCTATCCGGAAAAAGCTTTCACTAAAGTCTGGGGAGTTCCGCTGTACAGCGGATTTATGTATGCTAGTGTAGCCAGCTACATGTGCCAAGTGTGGAGAAGGCTTGAATTAAAGCTTGCGAATTGGCCTTCTACGTGGATTGTCAGTATACTAAGTATGACTATTTACCTTAACTTTTTCACGCATCATTTCATTTACGACTTCCGCTGGTTTTTAAAACTTTTTACTTTACTTATTTTTTATCGAACTTTTGTATATTTTACGGTTAACAAACGTACATATCGCATGCCTTTAGTATTGTCTTTTGTACTGATTGGCTTTTTCATTTGGATCGCTGAAAATATCGCAACATTTTTCGGAGCATGGCAGTATCCAGATCAACAGCAGCAATGGACAATGGTTCATATAAGTAAAATTAGCTCTTGGCTTCTTCTTGTGATTGTTAGTTTCTTGATTGTTGCTTTACTAAAGCATTTAAAAGAAAATCAGAGCCAATTTAAACAAAGGAAGAAATCCAAAGAAACAAACGAAATATATGAAAGATAGAAACATAACTATGTACACGCTGTTAATATGAGGTACAGAAGCTTTGGAGGATTATATGCAAGAATATATCTTTTATCTTCCCTATTTTAAATCGGCGGGGAAGACCGTAGCAGTTACAAATGAAAATGGAGAAAATGTCGGACAGCTTAAGAGAGTGCATAAAAATATGTGGACTAAAAGTATTGATTTTTTAACTCGTGATGGACTTCCAGTTTTAGATTCTATTTCTTGGTTTCCTATCTTTTCCTGCGGCTTAAAGGTACATGTACAAGTTCAATGGGAAGGAAGAACGGTGTTTATTAATCACATGAAAAAACACCGGTGGGTGATAAAAGAAAATGGAAAAACAGTGGGGGATCTATTAGGTAAAGGAATAATCAAAAACGAAGGAGCACAAGAAATTAGATGGGGAAATAACGTCTACATGTTAAGCAGTCATGAAGCCGTAGAGGAAGCGTGTATTTTTAATGGAAAAAGAGAAAAAGTCGCAGAGTTTAAATCAGATCTTTTTCATTTTAAAGAAGGCAAACACTCAATAAGAGTAACAGAAGAACTGCCCGTACCCATTTTTATCGCTTCTTACTATATAACTACTTTTATTATGCCATACATATAATCAGGCGCAGAATGATTCTGCGCCTGATTTTTATATCATAATTTTACAAATATCGTTTGTGAATTCCACGGGATCACTAATAGATAAGCCTTCAATTAGAAGAGCTTGGTTATATAATAAATTTGTATAAAGGTCTAATTTCCCTTTATCATTTTCAAATGCATCTTTTAAAGAAGCGAATACATCATGATTTACGTTAATTTCTAACACTTTTTCTGCTTTTACATGCTGATTGTCAGGCATAGCACTTAAAATTTTCTCCATTTCAATCGTTACTTCACCATCAGCTGATAAGCAAACGGGGTGTGTTTTTAAACGTTTAGACGCGCGCACATCTCCTACTTTTCCCGCCAAAGCTTTTTTCATATAGTCAAATAGCTCTTTATTTTCTTTTTCCTCAGACTCATTGAGCTGTTCTTCTTCTGCTTCAATCCCTAAGTCACTACTTGAAACAGACTTAAATTCTTTTTCTTTGTACGTCATTAACATTTTAATCGCAAATTCATCGATATCTTCTGTAAAATACAGAATTTCGTACCCTTTATCTGCAACTAATTCTGCTTGAGGAAGCTTTTCAATGCGGTTGTACGATTCGCCTGATGCATAATAGATATACTTTTGATCCTCAGGCATGCGTGATACATACTCGTCTAGTGTTACGAGCTTTTTCTCTGTAGAAGAATAGAATAAAAGCAGGTCTTTTAATACATCTTTGTTGCTGCCAAAGTCACTGTAAACGCCGTATTTTAGCTGACGGCCAAATGATTCATAAAACTTCTCGTACTTTTCACGTTCGTTTTTAAGCAAACTTTTTAATTCATTTTTGATTTTCTTGCCGATGTTTTTGGCAATCAGCTGAAGCTGGCGATCTTGCTGTAAGATTTCACGCGAAATATTAAGAGATAAATCTTCAGAATCTACCATACCTTTCACGAAGCTAAAGTAGTCTGGAAGAAGATCTGCGCATTTATTCATAATTAATACGCCGTTTGAATACAGTTCAAGTCCTTTTTCAAATTCTTTTGAGTAGTAATCAAACGGACTATTTTCTGGAATAAATAAAATAGCATTGTAGCGAATCGTTCCATCTACATTAATGTGAAGGTGAGTGAGCGGTTTATCAAACCCGTAGCGCTTTTCTGAATAAAATTGCTCATAGTCTTCTGAAGTCAATTCATTTTTATTTTTCTTCCAGATCGGTACCATACTGTTGATAACTTGCTCTTCTGTATAATCTTCTAGCTCGTTATCAGAACCTTCTTTAGGACGTTTTTCCGTTATGTCCATTTTAATCGGGTAGCGGATAAAGTCTGAATACTTTTTAATGATCTCTTTTAAACGATACTCTTCTAGATACTCATCATATGTTTCATCTTCTGTATTTTCTTTGATTTTTAAAATGATTTGAGTTCCAACCGTTTCTTTTTCGCAAGGTTCGATTGTATAACCATCAGCACCAGTAGATTCCCATTTATAGGCTTCATTGCTGCCTAACGCTTTACTAATCACCGTTACGACATCTGCCACCATAAACGCTGCGTAAAACCCAACGCCGAATTGGCCGATAATCGTGTGTCCGTCCTTTGTTTCATTTTCATTTTTAAACGCAAGGGAACCGCTTCGCGCAATTGTGCCCAAGCTACTTTCAAGCTCTTCTTGCGTCATGCCAATCCCAGTATCCGTAATGGTTAAGGTACGGTTAGTTTTATCTGGTATTACTTTTATGTAATAGCTTTCTTTGTTAAAACGCAAGGAGTCGTCTGTTAAGGCTTTGTAATAAATTTTATCGATTGCATCGCTTGAATTTGATAGAAGTTCTCTCAAAAATACTTCTTTTTGAGAATAGATGGAATTAATCATCATCTCTAATAATCGCTTTGATTCGGCTTTGAATTCTTTTTTTGACATAAGAAGTTCTCCTTTCAATAGGGCTTATAAAATAATTAGCACTTGAGTGGATAGAGTGCTAATCACTCTTTTTATTTAACATGTATTAGGATATTTGTCAATATATTAGGAGATTCACTAAAGAGATTAAAAATTAGACTGAAAAAAGCAAACTTTTAAAAAAAGGTTGAACGTTCTGAAAGAGTTTGCTAGAATATACTTAATTTCAAAGACTATATGTGACTGGCGAAACGCGGATAACCGTGAGGAAGCATATAGTGACGTAGCCGTTCGCCTGGGCAGAGGTAAGGGATTAATACATATCTCTTACCTCTTTCTGTTTAGGGGGAGAGGATATAGAAGTTATCAGACATGTAGGCTAAAAAACCAGACTTTTAAAAAAATTAAAAATGAAGTTCCTTTATCCAAAGGTAAAAACATGTAAAACTACGATGATAATCAGAGGAGAGTACAAAATGAGCACATTAACATTAGAAAAAGTACAAACAATCAAAACATTAAACAACATTGCACAAAAAGGTCTAAATGTTTTTAATCAAGAAGGTTATCAAATTGACAACGACAGCGAAAATCCAGATGCGATTGTCGTGCGTAGCTTTAACATGCACAGCATGGCATTTGACCAAAATTTAAAAGCTATTGCACGAGCTGGAGCAGGGGTTAATAATATACCGGTGGACGCTTGCACAGAGCAAGGTATCGTTGTATTTAATACGCCAGGAGCTAATGCAAACGCAGTAAAAGAAATGGTTTTAACTACAATTATGGCTTCTTCTCGTAACTTATTTGCTGGAGTTGAATGGACAAAAGGATTAGACGGCCAAGGTGATCAAATTCCTAAGTTAGTTGAAGCAGGTAAAAAACAGTTTGTTGGAAAAGAAATCAAAGGTAAAACATTAGGCGTTATTGGTTTAGGTGCAATTGGTGCTCTTGTAGCAAACGACGCGCTTGATTTAGATATGGACGTAATTGGTTTTGATCCATTCATTTCTGTTAATACAGCTTGGAATTTGTCTCGCAACGTACAGCGTGCAATGTCTCTAGAAGAACTATTTGCAGCATCTGACTATATTACGGTTCACGTTCCATTAACGGACGACACAAAAGGTGTTTTCAATAAAGAAACGTTTAGCATCATGAAACCTGATGTTCATATTTTGAACTTCTCACGCGGTGAGCTTGTAAACGAAGAAGATATGAAAGCTGCTCTTGAAAGTGGAAAAGTTGGTCGATATATTACAGATTTCCCAAATCAAAATGTCTTGAACATGAAAAATGTTGTGCCAATTCCTCATTTAGGGGCATCAACTCAAGAATCAGAAGAAAACTGTGCGGTAATGGCAGCACGTCAAGTGAAAAATTTCTTAGAAACAGGAAACGTTAAAAATTCAGTGAACTTCCCGAATGCATCTCTACCTTACACTGGGAAAAAACGCGTAGCTGCTTTCCATCACAACGTACCGAATATGGTAGGACAGCTTACGCAAGTATTCTCAAACTACAATTTAAACATCGCAGATATGGTGAACAGAAGCCGCGGTGAATATGCATATACAATGATCGATATTGACAATCAAGTAAGTGACGAGATTGTGCCTGAGCTAGAAGAAAAAATTGGTCAAATTGAAGGAATCATTACAAGTCGTATTATCTAATTTGGTTACCATCATATTTTAGTGTTTCAGCCCTAACTTTTCTAAGTTAGGGCTGTTTTTACATGGTATTTATCCTCATATCATTTCCTTCAGTCCCATAGCATATAGAAATATCTTTAAAGAGGTGAACGTTTTGTCAGAAGAAATGATAGGAATTTTGATAGGGTCGCTCATCGCGCTGGCAGGAACATTCATTACGTCTGTCGTAGCTATAGCGATGTCGAAAGAGCAATACAAGCAAGAGCTTCGCAAAGCATTTATCCAAAAGAAAGTTGATGTCTATACCCATGTGTGTCAAGTTATTCTAGCTATAAAAAATGATCTACTGACAATAACCGTTTCTTCAGCCGGCTTAAACTGGACGGCTCAATCTATTAACAAACTAGCAGATGTGTGTATTACGGAAGGACTATGGATCGATGAAGAAGACAGCAAAAAGTTGGAGGTTCTGCAAAAGCAGCTTTCAAAGTTTGTATTGGATGAAATAGAACTGTCTAGACATGATATCCTCACAACCTGTTATGAAATTATTGAGTATTGTGAAAAAAAGGTAAGGATTCTTCATTTTATGACTACAAAAGAATAGGTGATTACTACTTTAAGAAGGGGTAGTAGACGGATTAAAAAAGCATCGCAATATAAAGTCAAAAAAACAATCCGTTTATACACCAGCAGTCGACGAGGGCATTAGTAAGGAAAGGGCCAAGGAGAAATTTTTTGTAAAAACGATAGAAAAAGATAGGCTCAGTACCGGGTCTATCTTTTTGCGTTTATATAAAGATTAAATATATTTATATATGCATGTGTCCAAGCATTTACAGAAAAAACTCCTAAAATATAGTCCAGAAAGGAGACGATTGTATGTCAAATTACGAGTCGAGCAAACCGTATATTAAATCCGTTAATATACCTAATCCTTTATATCAATCGTTAAAAGGAGACTATTTTGTTGGACAAACTGAGCCTATTCGTTTTGGTGGAAATAGAAACGCTTCGGGCGGATTAGTGAACCCTTCCGGCTCCGGAGTAGATTTATTTGTGAATGCTTTTACTATCACTAACTATTCAAACGAACCTTTTACTGCTGAAATTTGGTTTAATTCTATCCCCCCTGGAAAAGGAACAACTTCAGATAATGTGAGTCCAGCAAATACTACAATACGTTCAAAGCCAAAAGGGAAAATTAAATTTGCAGAAATGGTAAAAGGCGTTCCTGCTAAAGGGATAAACGTATTTAACCGTGTTGTTCCGCCGAAAAGTACATTAGTAAGTGATGAAGACGGCAAATTTATCTTTCCAAACAACGGTTCATACGTTATTTTCTTAGTTTCTCCAGGAAATAAAGAAATTGAAGCTGAAATTGCATATGGATGGTTCGAGAAAAAACGTAAGAAGGACTGTTAACTGAATAGGTCTTAGCGATTGTATGAGAAGTGTATGAGCTATTTCATATTTAATACAGTTCTTAACAAACGGTAAGTGTTTATGAAAAGAACTTTACAGTAGCATCCAAAGTTCTTTTTTATAGCTTGCGTTTTTTCGTTTGATTGTAGATATAACTAAAGAAAAACAAGCAAACGTATAATTCCGATTACGCAAGCGATTTGAACGGCATTTAAAGAAGTTGAGGACTCAAGAAGCAAAGCGATAATACATAAGTAGAATGAAGTAACTTTTTTGTCCAGGATATAAGCATGCTTAACATCTCACGTTCATGTCTACATTCACATTATCTTAAGTTTCAATTCATACTGGCTTCATATAAATGAATCATACTGAATGTATTAATGAAAGATACGAGGTGAAACAATGTTAAACAAGCTTTTTAGACTATTTACACAAGAAACCGAGATATCTAAAGATAAAGAAGGAGATCTCCAAGAAGAGAACGATTTTAACGAAGTTTGTGATGATTATTTCATTATAGATGAGTATTAGAAACCCTATAAAACGCTGCAAAATTTCAAGGATTGATTGAGTATATCTGTACAACCAGTAATCGTACAAGGATCGTAAAGGTATACTTTTATGGCCGATTAATATTGATAAATTGCTTTTTACATGAAACAATGCGAAAAAGATGGGCACCCTAAAAGCAAAAGGAGGGGATAGAATGAGCAAAGAACCAAACGATGAAACAAGTGAAGGGCTGAATCAGCTTTTTGAAATCATCAATGCAAAAGGCGACGAGGGCGAACTTAGAGAAATTGTAAGCAGGAGCAGTGAAAAGAATAATTATAAAAATCATGAGGATCAATCGTAAAAAGAAAATAAAAAACCTCTTCATGAAAATCATGAAGAGGTCAGATGAAATAGTATTACACCCATTCCATCCGGCAGAGTTTTAAAGTGTTTTAAACTCTTGATGCGACTGGTTTTATGGAACTGATGGGATTCGAACCCACGACCCCTTGTCTGCCAGACAAGTATTCTCCCACTGAACTACAGTCCCGCTTATGTAGAGTCTTTATTGCCTGTTGACTCTACTATATTTTAATACGTATGACGCACGTTCGCAATAGTTATTTTCAGTGTTTTCTAATTTCTTCATATGAATATTAACTTCTAAAAAAATCATTTACTTCTTGTTTGTACGTATTAAAAAAACTTGGAATTTGGCTTGGTTCCAATCCTTTTTCAGCGTATTTGCTGATGGACTCGTAGTACCATTTCTGTTTTTCGAATCCTCTTTTAAAACTATTCCAAATCGTATCTCCTTGCTGATCGTAGCTTTCTTTTAAAGACCGTAAATTGTCTAATTTATCTGCTACAATTAAAGATTTCACTTCAAGAGAACCAGTTTTCACAATTTGAATTGTATGCTGTTTACGTTCTTCCCAGCTTTTTGATTTGTTTTCTGTATGAGCTTCAACAATCCCTGCTACCTCTAAACCAAATCTTTGTACAATTTCTTCGAGTGTTACACTTGTATCTTCTACAGCATCATGCAGATAAGCTGCTGCAATTACTTCTTCACTAAAACCTGCTTTTTCTAAAATATTACCTACGTTAATAGGATGAACAATATAAGGTGTATCGGAAAGCTTGCGCATTTGGCCGGTATGAGCGTGTTCTGCATACCTACGTGCTTCTTTTATTAAAGACATCATATTCCTCCATTTTTTATACAGTATATCTTCATATTATTAGTATAAACGAATATAGCTCTTCTAACGTTATGAAATTGCACAAATTCATTTCTTATAATAAGGTAAGGCTACCAAAAGCCCTTCTTATTGTACGGTTTTTTATAAAGCCTAATATCTATTTAATAGGCCTGTATCAGTTGCCATTTCCTCTTTTATTCATAGTTTGTATGAAGGAGTGATAACAATGCAAAACCGTAATAATCAAAATATTAAGGTCATTGATGTTTCTCATCACAACGGAACAATTAATTGGGCAAAAGTGGCGTCGGATGGGGTAAAAGGCGCGTATATTAAATTAACAGAAGGTACAACCTTCTTAGATAAAAAATCATATGATAATTATATAGGAGCAAAAAATGCAGGTCTACGTGTAGGCTTTTATCACTTTGCTCATGCTGATAATGATCCTATTGCAGAAGTTAATTTCTTTTTAAATAAATTAGGCAGCATGAAGGTTGATTTGCCTCATTGCTTAGATTTGGAAGAAAATAAAGGAAAAACAAAAGCGCAGGTCACAGCCTTTGCAGTTAGATGGATGGAATATATTGAAAGGAAAACAAGCATTACGCCTATTCTTTACACCGGGTATAGTTTTATTAAATCCAATTTTACAAGCGCCGTGGCAAGATATCCGCTATGGATAGCTCGTTACAGTGGAAGTAACCGTTCCAAGGGATTTACTAATCCAGGTGATACGGCCATTTGGGATAGATGGTCTATGTTTCAATATACAGATCAAGGAAAAGTAAACGGGATTAAAGGCAATGTTGATATCAATGAAATGGATCTGGATTTCTTTAATAGTATTAACACAGGGGTGACGATGGTGGAAAATAATCAGCCATCAGCACAATTGCAGCAAGGTGATAGCGGACTAGCTGTAAAAGAACTGCAGCAAAACTTAACTAAATTAGGATTTGAGCTTTCCCAGCAAGGAACCGATGCCCAATACGGAAATGAAACCGTTGCAGCTGTTAAAGCTTTTCAAGAAAAGTATGGATTAACGTCAACTGGAAAAGCTGATGAGAAAACATTAGCTAAAATGATGGAATTGCTTAAAGGTGTAAGCAATCCTATAGAAGAAGCATTACCTAAGGTTACTTCACTGGGAGATAAATATTCTTTCCAAGTAAAAGCGAAGAAGGATATTGGGGTTTACAAGTATGCCAATGTAACAAAAAATTTTAGAACTATAAAAAAAGATACGGTATTTAGCGTATATGGCTATACGTATGCAGCATGGGCTGTTCCGGGTGGATTTGTGCAAATGAAAGACGTAGAACCTATCCCAGTTACAATTAAAACAGGTGGATTAAGTAAAGACATGGAAACGGAGTTCCGTGCTTTCTTAAAGAATGAAGGAATTGACAGTGAATTAAATGTACATGCAATAGGTAATCCGTCAGCCGAACTCACAGTAGCTGGACTTGATTTCGTAAAAGTTAAGCAGTTTTTAGATAAAAAAGGTTGGTACTACAAGCAATAAAACCCTGCTCCGAAGAGCGGGGTTTTGGTTTGGGATTTTATAAAATAAGAATAGCAAACATCAATTAAGTAATTAAAATATGTTCTAAATAACAAAGTAGGTGGTAACAAAAAAGGTTCTATGTATAGTTCACCTCTAACAGTCATATTTTTAGTCAACAGTTCATGGAGGGTGAATGAATATGAAAAATACGCAGATTCGAATTGAAACACTGTCCTATCACTACGAAAACATTATGGTGAACGATGAAGTAGAGCGTGCGATAAAAAGTATTGAAGTGACGTATCGAGCATATAAACATAACCACGTTTTAAACGGACACGTAGTACTTTCAGGAGAAGAGATTTACGATCTTCAGCAGCTGACTCACGCAGTGGCTGGGAAAATAAAAGCAGAATTAGAAACTACATAAAAAAGCGCCTTTCTTTAAATTTCAAACATTAAAGAAAGGCGCTTTTTTATATTAATTATTAATTAAACTGCAAAAAGAAGAAATTAAAGTATATTCTAAATAAAATATATAAATAAAAAACATAGCATTTAAGAGAATTCCCTAAGCCCTACGCATTACCTTTGCATTGTGAACTTTCTCTCTTTTACTATGTGTAAGCAACACGCCGCATAACGTAATGATGCTTCCAACAATGGAAGCTGCACTCGGGATATCTTTTAAAAGCAGCCACGCTAAGAAAAAGGACAGCGCAGGAGTTAAGTAAAGAGAGATGGCAGCCTCAGCAGAACCTATACGCGATGTCAGATAAGCGAGTACCATATAGGGAATAACGGTTGGAAATAATCCTAAATATATCACGCTTATTGCTGATCTGACAGAGATATACGCAAGTTCCGTTTCTAACCCAGGTAAAAAAACAAGCATAGAAATTGCAGCTCCCCAAATACTGTACGTCACAAAAGAAAGGAAACCATATTTTTTTAATAAATTTTTTTGACATACTATATAGACGCTTTCTGCAAGGGCAGCTAGCAGAACCAGTAAGATTCCATTAACTGAGTGTACAAAATTCTCTTTGCTGAAGGTTAAAAGTACAATACCCGCAAAGCTTACTGCAGATCCAATCCATTTTCTTTTTCCGAACTCCTCCTGAAAAAGAAAAATAGCTAAAAGCGAAGAAAAAATAGGAGTAGTCGAGATCAGTAAACTCGCAATACCCGCACTTACCGTTTTTTCTCCAATGTTTAAGGCCGTGTGATAGACGGCAAAACCTAAAAAACCGAGAGCTAAAAGAAGTGGAATATCTTTTATGTCAGGCAAGGGCATGCGTGTGGCTATTGCAATAACTAACAGCACTACAGAAGCAATACTTAACCGAACAAAAGCGAGGTGCTGAGGAGAAAACGATTCCAGCCCTATTTGAATAACTGGAAATGCTGAAGCCCATAAGCTAATCATCAGTATATGTAAGAACACCAGACTAAACGTTAATTTCATACCTATTCATCTCCATTTTTCATTTTGAATCCAACCAGTATCTATTGTGGTTCCCATGTTAATAAACATTTGATAAAATGTCTTCAACCAGTTTGAAAGCAATTAACCCAACCACTTTAAAAACAGGAGTACGTGTATGAATCAAGAGAACAGTTCGAGTTATCCAAAATACAAGCAAATCATTGATTTTATGAAAGAGAAAATTGCGCGTGGAGAATGGCCGATTGGAAGTAAAATTCCTAGTCAGCGAAAGCTTGCTGCTATGTTTGATGTTAACCGAAGTACGGTCAT
This sequence comes from Priestia sp. USM5, assembly GCF_058323215.1. Lineage (NCBI taxonomy): Bacteria > Bacillati > Bacillota > Bacilli > Caryophanales > Bacillaceae > Priestia > Priestia sp. USM5. The sequence continues at coordinate 2,273,210 of NZ_JBSGKN010000001.1, read as the reverse complement.
CACCGCATTAGAGGAATTAACAGCGGACGGTTTAATTGAAGGTAAGATGGGAAAGGGAACCATCGTTATAAATAATACGTGGACACTTTTGGCTACAACTCCGCCCGATTGGGATGTTCATGTGAAATCAGGCATGCATCATCCGAGTCAAGCAATGGTACAAGATATTAATGAATCCGAATTTAACTCAAACCTTATTCAATTAAGCAAAGGAGAGCTTTCATCTGACATATTTCCTAAAAACAAAATGAAATACGCCGTAGAAAAAGTAGCAGAAAATATGGAGGTTCTAGGATACGAAGAACCAAAGGGGTATTTTCCTTTACGAAAAGAATTAAGTGCATATATGAAAACAATAGGGATTGAATCTTCTCCAGATTCTATTTTAATTGTTTCCGGCGCTCTTCAAGCTCTTCAGCTTATTTCAATTGGACTGCTGCAAAGAAACTCTTCGGTTTTGCTCGAAAAACCTTCTTATCTATATTCCTTACATGTATTTCAATCAGCCGGAATGAAACTCAAAGGCCTTGCTATGGATGAGGAAGGAATAAAAGTAACAGCTATAAAACGGGCCGACCCTCAAGAAGGGCAAGCTATTTTATATACAAATCCATGTTTCCATAACCCAACGGGAACATTAATGTCACAAAATAGGCGTTACGATTTGTTGAAAGAATGTGAGGAACATCAGCTTCCTATTATTGAAGATGATTTATACCGCGAATTATGGCTAGATAAACGGCCTGCGCTGCCATTAAAAGCTTTAGATAAAAATGGACACGTGTTATATGTTAGCAGTCTTTCTAAAACACTAAGCCCGGGATTACGGATCGGATGGATAGTCGGCCCAGAACCAGTCATTGAGCGTTTGGCGGATATTAAAATGCAAACAGATTATGGATCTAGCTCATTATCTCAAAGAGTAGCAGCAGAATGGTTTAAAAATGGTTTATATCAACAGCATATGGAAACTGTACGAACGGAATTGCGAACAAGAAGAAAAGTGATGCTGAATGCTTTGGAAACATACGCAGGAGATATAGCAACATGGACGAATCCTGAAGGAGGCTTTTTTATATGGGTGCATATTCAACCTTCTATTTCAATGAAATCTTTATACTCTCGTGCTTTAAAAAGAGGGATATTGCTTAACTCTGGAAGTATTTATGCACAAGAAACCGGCAGTTATCTTCGGCTTTCTTACGCCTATGCCTCTTTACCAGATATCGATAGAAGCATTGAAATTCTTGCTGAACTGATTCGGGAATTGCAAGTATAGTAAAAAAAGGAATAGTGGATTACCCACTATTCCTTTTTATTTGTATCAAACTATTCTTCTTATAAAAAACATCAAGTAACAACTGACTATATATTACCATCTATAAATACGTGTTATTTTTTATGGAAAAAATAAGTTAATAAAACTTTTAATTGACTTTCTGTACGTTTTACATGTAAATCGTGAATGGTTTTAACTACGTAATCATTATCAAACATTTCCAACACCTCAATTATTGTTAAGTTTCCTGTTTGTTATAGTTTATGAAATCAGCAGACGCATATCATCGGCCATCAGCTGTAACTTTACGGTTTATCTTTTACAACTAAAGGCTGAAACGTACGCTTATGATTGAACGCACGAATAACAGGATATGCAAAAAAATGAAAAGTGTGCACGTTTTGTTTTAAAAAAGCTATATCTTTAAAAAAAGAAAATTGTCACACACATTTATGAATATGTATCTACTAAGTAAGAAGACTTTTTTAGTTGGTGGGATTGAAGGTGAAAAAGATGGATGAATTATTTAAAGATCTTGATCTGTACAGAACGCAAGAAGAAATGAAGCAGTATTTTGAACATACGCAGCAAATGATTCATCAAAACAAAGAGTATATAAAATTAGCCAGACTTAAAAAAGGGCGTTTCAAAAAGTTTTTTGAAGAGTTTTATCCGCTTTATTGCTTCAGCCAATCTTCTTATTGTCCGAGGAATTCAAAATTGAAGCTTATTATTGGAAGTCAAGGATACGACGGATTAATTATTCAGCCGGATGGTACTGAAAAACGAATTGAAATTACTTCTTACAAAGATGGGAAACTGGAATTTGAAGATGCACAGAGGGTCAATTCAGGAAATTTTGCTCTACCCCGTATCCAGACGGAAGGTTCTGTGGAAGAGTATATAGAAAAAGTGCTAGAGAACATTCAAAAAAAGAGCAAAAAAGATTACAGTGGCGCATCCATTTTATTTGTTGTACACACGTTTCATTATTTTGAAGCCTATGGAAAAAGTTCAGCTGCCTTTATTCGTACCTTAAAAAAAGAAATGAAGAATACGGATTTTCGAGCGGATGAAATTTATTTATTGGAATTAAATCAGCCAGAAAGTGAAAGTGTTAAGCAAAACATTCATTTCATTAAATAAGAAGACACGCTGTAGATGTTGAGGTGTGTCTTCTTTTCTGATAACAGTAGAACTTAATGTAGGTGGATAATTTTGAAAATTACAACAATTAAGTGCTATAATTCAAGTATGAATATGCATTCAGAGGAGGAAAACCAATGGATTTAGCTTATAGAGAGAAAGCGTACGAATATGCCAAAAGATTCGAATCTAGCTATGACGATTATGATGAACGCTATAAGGTGCACAATAATCCGACGGTATGGCGATTTATGCCGCTGTCTGATTTTCAAGATTTACTAGAAACCAATGCGCTTTTTTTCGCAAAACCTGATGCATTTTCAGACCCCCTTGAAGGATGCTCTTCGATGTGGAACATAGAAGAGTTAAGAAAAAAAGGCGAACGTCATAACCGTACCTCTAGAACCTATATAAGAAAAATCCATGAATTTTCTGCTGTTTCATCCTGGCATATCAATAATTACGAAGCTGCTGGAATGTGGGACCTATATTTAAAGGGGAATGATGGCGTAGCTATTAAAACCACCTATGAAAACTTATTGTGCAGTATTAAAGATTTACGCTATAAAATCTTCTCTGGAAAAGTGCAGTACATAGACTTCCAAAAAGAAATGATCAGTCACTCTGTATATGACACGTTATTTTACAAGCGCAAATCCTATCAGCATGAAAATGAATTGAGGCTTGTTATTGTAGCAAGTCGTATACACGCTTGGAAGCTGCAAAAGCTATTCGAAATTCAAGGTATTTCCGCAAATCAATGGCAAAAACGAATGGATATCCTCGAAAAAAGATCGTATGAGTTTTCTCACGAGCATGGCAACCTCCTTACATGTAATTTACATCAGCTTATCAACGATATTTACGTATCGCCAAGAAGCGCTCAAAGCTGTGTAGATGAGGTAAAAGCTCTTACTAAGAAACACGGTCTCGCTTATAAAAAGGTTATTCAGTCTGACTTGTATAAGGACTATATTTACTAAATGCTAGCGAAGTACACAAAGGCTTAATCAAAACATGATTAAGCTTTTCGTGTTACACGTTTTATATTTCCATACATTTCCTCATATAAAATAAAACAAACCTCCAAAGCCTATATATACATATTAGACAAATCAGGAGTACAGTATGGTTAAAAAAATGCTGTTTATTTTAGTATGCGGGCTTTGTTTGTGTTTGTTTTTTCAATGGGACGTAAAAAAAGGCTATAACGCTTATGTTCGTGTACATCCGCTTATCGAAACGCCTGTTTACCAAGGCAAGATAGCGCTGTATACACAAGGAAGTAGTTTATATCCTACTTTATTTGAGGATATTAAAAAAGCAAAAAAGTACGTGTACATTCAATTTTTTATTATTCGAGCGGACAACATCAGCATGAAGCTATTTGAGCTATTGAAAGAGAAAGCAGCTGAAGGGGTAAAGATTAAACTTTCTGTAGATCGTTTTGGAGGAAACGATCTCTCCCGAACACTCATAGATGATCTTAAGAAAAATGGAGTTGAGTTTACCTTTAGTCGAAAAGCAAGCAGGCAGCACTTTTTTTATAGCATTAATCATCGAAATCATCGAAAGTTTGTCGTAGTAGATGGCCAAGAAGCCTATCTCGGAGGTTTTAATATAGGAGAAGAATACTTAGGGAAGCATAAAAAATTGGGCTATTGGCGTGATTACCACTTGCGAATTAAAGGAGAAGGTATTTTTGAAATTGAAAAGCAATTTTTGAAAGATTGGGAAGAAGACACGGGACAACATATATCTGCTCAGCGAGTTCCTATCGCTCGCTCTCATGGAGCAAACTATCAGCTATTGTTTTCAACTGGAGAAGAACTTGAGCAAAAGATGATTGATCTAATCAACCGTGCCAAAGTAAAGCTTACCATTGCTACCCCTTATTTTATTCCAAGTGAACATTTAATGAATGCACTTATTTCAGCAAAAGAAAAAGGCGTTTTAATCGATATTATACTTCCGGACAATACTGATGCGTGGTTCACTAAACCGCCTAGTTACCCTAAAACAGAGCAACTATTAAACAAAGGTATTCGAATTTTCTTATATAAAAAGGGGTTTTTTCACGGAAAAGTAATGGTCATCGATCATACGATTGCCAATATTAGCACAGCCAACTGGGATCCCCGAAGTTTTTATTTAAATGATGAAGCGAGCTGTCTTATTTATGATCGCGAGATGATTGCACACATAGAACGAGAAATTAATGAAGATAAAACAAACAGCCGCAGATTAACCAAAACAGTAATAGATGAAATCCCTAAATGGGAACGTTCTCTTAAAAAAACACCGGAATGGATTTATTATTATTTTTGAAAAAATACCCAAATCAAGTTTTAATTATTTTTCCCCGGGTATATATTCTATGTAAGGCCAATACAGGAAAGGAGAGACTGTACACATGCATTGTTTTACAGCGACTTCAAGAAACGTATTGAGCACCTTAGAAGGAAGATTTGCTTTAATTACAAAAGGAACATTGGTAAACAATCGTTATACTAAGTGCTAGGCTGTCTAATTCAGACAGAATACTCGACTATTCTATTCAAACATAACATTCAGTATAAAAAAGAAGATGCGTGCTAAGCGCATCTTCTTTTTTGTTGACTCTATTTTCTCTCTCTTTTGTACTTCGTCTTATTTTTACGCATAAAATAATAAAAAGGAGGGGGTTATGCTGTTTGATTATGAACGGGAGTTAACGATTGACCGAAAAGATGCTACTCAAAAGACTGCAGCGACTAATGCTGAGACTTATAAAAAAATAGACTGGGAACAAGTGAAATCAGAACAAAATCTTGCGGATGACCAAGCCCTTGTACGCGTACCTTTTCCGCTGGTTTTCAAAAAAAATCAGCTGTATCCTGTATGGGATTTAAGAAAGTACGCTTTTTTATTTGAACAATCTACACCTGCTACTGTCCACCCTAAACTGTGGGAACAAGGAAAATTAAATGTACAAGCCGGTTTATATCAAGTAACTGAAAACATCTTTCAGGTAAGAGGCTTTGATATGGCTAATATTACATTTGTTAAAGGGAAAACGGGGTGGATTGTTATTGATTGCTTAACATCCAAAGAAACGGCAGAAAAAGCGCTTGAACTAGTAAACCAGCAGTGCGGGAAGCGTCCTGTTAGAGCTGTTATCTTCTCTCATTCGCATCTAGATCATTATGGCGGAGTTCTAGGGATATTACCTGACTCAATACAAAATAAAACTAGTAAAGTTTATGCTCCTGCTGGATTTATGGATGCGGTTATTGATGAAAACGTCACGGCGGCAACAGCAATGACACGAAGAAGTCAATACATGTACGGTATTCGACTGCGACGCGATGAAAAAGGCTTAATTGACAACGGCATCGGAAAAGAAATTTCATTTGGAACAATCACGCTTATTAAAGGAATAGAAGAAATTCATCCTTCCGAACATCATTCTTATGTAAGTAAGAAAATTGACGGCGTCTCATTTCAGTTTCAGCTTACGCCAGGGACGGAGGCGCCTGCTGAAATGAACATCTATATTCCTAGTGAAAAGGCTCTTTGTATTGCAGAAAACTGTACGGCCACTCAGCACAACCTCTATACCCTTAGAGGAGCAAAAGTAAGAGACGCAGCAGCGTGGGCAAAATACTTGCAGCAAGCAATCGATTTATTTGGCCAAGAACTAACAACTGTATTTGGGGTACATAATTGGCCAAGGTTCGGAAACGAGTCGTGCATCACATATATCGAAAATCAACGAGATGTTTATCAATATATTCATGATCAAACATTAAGGCTGATGAATCAAGGCTATACCATCGACCACGTCGGCCGAATGATGAAGCTACCGGAAACCCTATCTCACGAGTGGTATACAAACGGCTTTTATGGAACGGTTAACCATAACGCAAAAGCGGTTTATCAGCGCTATATGGGCTGGTATAACAGCAATCCTGTAGATTTAAATAAACTGTTTCCTGAAGAGTCAGCTAAGAAATATGTAGAGTATATGGGCGGAGCGGACAACATTGTCCAAAAAGCACAGCGCTGTTTTCAACAAGGCGACTATCAATGGGTAGCTGAAGTGACCAAACAAGTTATTTACGCTGATCCTCACCATGTAAAGGCAAAACTTTTATGCGCAGACGCGCTTGAACAATTAGGGTATATAGCTGAATCTGGTACTTGGCGAAATGAATATTTAACAGGAGCCAAAGAACTTCGTTTAGGTAATATACCGCTGCCAGTCAACATTATTACAAAAGAAGTATGGGATACACTTCCTTTGAAAAATATTTTAGAACTATTTAGCATTCGCGTAGATGGATTAAAGGCGGGCGCATGTAACTATCGTATATTGTTTGTGATACCCGATTGTAATGAAGTAGCTCTCACAGAACTTAAGCATGGAATCTTTAGGTATCTTGGAGATACGCGAAAGAAAGCTGAGGTGACGGTAACGATGTGGCAAGATACCTTATACCGGCTAACAACTACAAATGATCACTCTTATAGCTCGGTCATATTTGTTCAAGGAGATAAATCAAAATGGGATTTCTTTTTGTCTTGTCAGGATTCTATTGATCCAAACTTTAATATTGTGACACCTGTTTCTAAAAAATAGAGTACCTGATTACAACTCAGAAAGCACATCGTTGACTTTTTGTTCAAAACAGCTGTCGCATGTGAAGATTTCTTTTTCTTGAAAAGATGTTAGCCTTTCTCCACAGATGGAACAGCATTCTATATGGTGATTGTTTCGCTCTTGTTCTTTTCTTTCATGTAACATAGCACTTTCCTCCTTTTCAGTATAAATAGTTTGTCTTATTTCTTTAAGTATATACTAATATCAGCCTATGCAGGGAATATAAGGCGTGCTAATGCAGATTATTTATAAAATAAAAGCGTTGTAAAACCGCTGAAATTGGCACAGGAATTGCATATTAAATCATTGAGAAATTTCAATGATTAATATGGGGTGAACAGAATGTCCATTACAAAAACAGCTAGTGAATTAAAAAAAGAACAGCAGCAAGAACAGGAATCACTTAATTTATTTTTATCTACTCAAACTGTTATTCAAGAAGCGCTTCAAAAACTAGGGTATGGTGAAGAAATGTATCATTTGTTGAAAGAACCGCTGCGCATGATGACGGTTCGTATTCCAGTTAAAATGGATAACGGATCGGTAAAAGTATTTACGGGCTACCGCTCTCAGCATAATGATGCTGTCGGGCCTACTAAAGGAGGCGTACGCTTTCATCCTGAAGTAAATGAAGAAGAAGTGAAGGCATTATCCATTTGGATGAGTTTAAAATGCGGGATTGTCGACCTTCCGTACGGCGGAGGTAAAGGCGGAATTGTATGTGACCCAAGAAACATGTCGTTTGGTGAACTAGAGCGACTCAGCCGCGGCTATGTAAGAGCCATCAGTCAAATAGTTGGGCCTACTAAAGATATTCCTGCACCGGATGTCTATACAAATTCTCAAATCATGGCGTGGATGATGGACGAATATAGCCGACTGCGTGAGTTCGATTCTCCTGGTTTTATTACCGGAAAACCTATCGTACTCGGAGGATCTCAAGGACGCGAAACTGCAACGGCTAAAGGAGTAACCATTTGTATAGAAGAAGCTGTTAAAAAGAAAAACCTTAACTTGCAAGAAGCACGGATTATTATTCAAGGCTTCGGAAATGCCGGCAGTTTTCTTGCTAAGTTCATGCATGATGCAGGTGCAAAAGTAATTGGCATTTCAGACGCGTATGGAGCTCTTTATGATCCGCTTGGTCTTGATATTGATTACCTGCTTGATCGACGCGACAGTTTTGGTACCGTAACGAATTTATTTACCAATGTGATGACAAACGAAGAACTATTAGAAAAAGAATGTGATATTTTAGTACCCGCAGCCATTTCGAATCAAATTACGGTTCGCAACGCGGATCACATTAAAGCCTCTATTGTAGTCGAAGCGGCGAACGGACCGACTACGCTTGAAGCCACGCGCATTTTAGATGAAAAAGGCGTGCTTTTAGTGCCAGATATTTTAGCAAGTGCTGGAGGCGTAACGGTTTCATACTTCGAATGGGTGCAAAATAATCAAGGCTACTATTGGTCTGAAGAGGAAGTAGCTTACAAATTACGCAAGGTAATGGTGGATTCATTTGAAACGATCTATCAAATCGCTCAAGAAAATGACGTAGACATGAGACTTGCTGCTTACATGGCAGGAATCAAAAAATCAGCTGAAGCTTCTCGTTTCCGCGGCTGGGTATAAGATAAAAAAACGATTTGGACTACATGTTCCAAATCGTTTTTTATTTACCAGAACTGCCAAATAATTAAAAGAAAACCTGCTAAAAAAACAAACATGCATAAAAAATTGGCATATTTATTTATCGCAACCCGAATGATGGCAAAACAATTGACAGTGAGAATGATTTTCAATTATTCTATATATAAGATATATACATACCTATACTAATAAATTGAATGTAAAAAAGGAGACAGAAAGCATGAGTGTATTAGATATTATTAAAGCCAGAAGAACGATTGGGGCTATGCAAGACAAAGACGTATCAGAAAATGCTATCAACCTTATGTTAGAAGCAGGCACTTGGGCTCCTAACCATAAAAAGACAGAGCCTTGGAAATTCCGAGTGTTTACAGGGGATTCACGCGTTCGTTTAGGAGACGAAATGGAACGTATTATGAAGCAAAAAACTGCTCACTTAAGTGAAGAAGAAGCGTTGAAAAAAACAACAAAAGCAAAAAAAGGACCGCTTCGCGCTCCTGTCATTATTGCTGTAGCAGTAAGTCCTTCAGGAAAAGTGCCTGAAATTGAAGAAATCTCTGCCGTAGCGGCAAGCATACAAAATATGCTATTAGTAGCGGAAGAACAAGGTTTGGCGACAATTTGGAGAACGGGTGATATTGTCTATCAGTCAGAACTGAATGACTTTTTATCTCTAGAAGACGGCGATAAGCTCCTAGGTTTAATTTACGTCGGACATCCTAATAAAGAAGCTTCATCAAAACGTATTCCGTATCAAGATAAAACCATTTGGTATCGTTAAAAGGTTATTTCTGTGTTTCTATAAATAAAAGGCAGCAGCTCATAAGTTGAGCTTCTGCCTTTTTTATTGTTTTTGAAAAGTGGCATAAAGAAATTTAATGCCAACATGCAGCGGCATCAATTTGCACTTTTATGGGTTTACCTGCAGCAGTTCTTTTTAGTATCTTATCGCGAACTTCCCTGGTTTCCGTAAATACTAGTCAGAACCAAAAAGGAGTTGTCTGTGTTCAGTCTTCTTTGCGAAGACCAAAATAATAAGTACACGCCAAACCGAAGATAATGGGCGGCAAAAGAAAGACGATCATTTAACGGTCACCTTCCTTTCGGATGATTGAACGTCTACTTTCTGCGTTGGGGTAGCAGTGTTGACAAAGAAGATGCCTTTTAACTTGGAGTATTCCATCAATACTAATAGCAAACTCATCACAAGAAGCGGAACACACACCACTTTGGCAGGAATGTTGAAACAATAGTTAAGGACGGTGATGTTAGCAATAATGGGGAGAAAAATAATGTTCCCTAGTGTCGCGGTACGCGGAATCACCAATAACAACGCAGCTAATAATTCGCCAGTGGCAATAAAATAGTTGTAGAAATCAGAATACCCAAAGAAATACCACGCCAGTTTCATCGCAGAATCTTTTGTTGAATCAAACACGAAATCGCCTGTTATAAATTGTCCTGGGTAGATTTTGGCCATTCCATACATAAGAAACGTAATAGCCATGGTCCACCTTAGGGTCGCAAGAATACTTAAACGAAATTTCTCTTTTGTTGATAAACGCATTGTTTTCCTCCATTTGTATGCTTAGTCCAAAAATCGCATTTTGGCTTCAGGGGTTGGCAACATACATGACGTTTGTTTTCCAAACCACTTATACCGATTACGTGCAATGAAACGATAGAACAGGTTTCGAATGAACGCGGGAACCACTTGGAAACACGCCATTAGTTGAATGGGTCCTCGAAGCTGGCGGACAATATGTAGGATAGCCGTAGACTCTGTGTAAAGATTCCCGTTCATAAGAAGAATGACCGAGTGAAGTGGTGGGTGCTCATAGTTATGCTTACGCAGCAAGGTTCCCGCAGTATCAGATTGAAGCGACGCAAAACGAAATAGAGCACGTGAATCTCGTTTGATAACAAACTGTACCCATCCGTTGCAAAGATTGCAAACACCATCAAATAGAATAATAGGATGGTGTGATGGATTTGGCGGCATGACGTTCCTCTCCTTCCTTTTTTATGAATATTTACTAAAATAAGTATAATTGTTTACGTGTGGGACTACAAGACATAAGGGTAAAAGTGGAAATGTTTTATGTGAGTTCAAGTGAATTTAAGCAAGAAAACAGAGTCAAATACAACACTGTTTTTGTTTGAATTTGAATGTAGCAGCTTATCTCATAAACTTCTACTTTTCTGTGTTTCTTATAAATAACTAAAAAATTTTCCTTTTTTTCACAAAATGTAAAACTATTCCTGTTTTGAAACGTACTAGATATAGTGGGATTTACGAGGTAGATGTAATAAAAGCGTGAACTACCTTTGCTACTACAAAAAAAGAAACTTACTTCGAGGTGAAGACGTGAAGAATCAACATATTTTAGAGGTGGGAAATTTAACTAAAGTTTATAAAGGAGAGGGCTATGAAGTTACTGCACTAAATGATATATCCTTTCAGTTAGGGGCAGGTGAAATGGTTGCTGTTATGGGAACAAGTGGTTCAGGAAAAAGTACACTGCTGAACATTTTAGGAGCACTTGATGAGCCAACTAGTGGAACGATTAAATTAAACGGAATGCTTTCAAAAGATATGTTCCAAGAACCTCAAGCTTCAGCGTACAGACGAGATAACATTGGATTTATCTTTCAATCATTCCACTTATTAAAAGATTTATCTGTAGAAGAAAACATAGCTCTTCCGCTAGTTTTAAAGGAACTTACATCGGACGTAATTGATTTAAAAGTAAATAACGTTGTTGAGCTCTTGGGCTTAACAGCTTGGAAAAAACACCGCCCTGTACAACTGTCAGGTGGACAACAGCAACGCGTAGCTATAGGAAGGGCTATTATAACTGACCCACCTATTATTCTGGCAGATGAACCTACAGGTAACCTTGATTTTAATACTTCCGAAGGCATACTAGACACACTGGTAACCACAAAAAACGAACTTAGCCAAAGCATACTTCTTGTTACTCACGACCCTAATGTAGCTACTTATGCAGATCGCGTTCTATTCTTTCATGATGGCTCTATTGTCGATACGTATATCTGTAGTGGAAATAGTGATTTGGATCATATACTAGAGAAGTTTAAGCTTATTACAAAAGCCGAGAGTCTTAAGATATGAAAACACTACGAGGTTTAGCTTTTCGTTTATTTAAGTCCAATAAATTCATTGTGTTTTCGTCTATTGTAAGTGTAGCTATTTCTACCATGCTTGTACTTAGTATGGTTTTATTCTCTTTTAATGCGCAGGACACATTAAAAAGTCAATTAAAACAAACTTACGGTGCGATGGATTTGTCCGTAGGGTTTGATATGAATCAAGGCAAAATTTTGACATCAACTTTAGTTGAAGAAATTCACCAGGATAAAATGGTAGATAAGGTATCAAAAGTATCTATTGCTCATTTAAACCTAAATCAACTACATGCCTCTATCTATACAGTAGGTGTTGAAAATGATTACTTAGCTAAAAGTCGATATCACTTTTCCAAACCTCTAAATAGTAGCTCTGTGGCAATGAATAAGAGCTTAGCCCAAGATTTAGACATAAAAATTGGTGATAAAGTCCTTATTGAAAACAGAACATACACATTAGCGGAAACCGTAAATGATTTATCCGCTACTGGAGTAGCACCGGATATGCTGATACTTAATCAAAAGAATGTAAAACGCTATATTCAAACAAAAGAAAAAAGCAGCGCAGAAGCGACTTATTTATTAATAAAGGCACAAAAAAACGAGAGCGCCTTAAAGTTGGCCAATCATATTAAATCATATAACAAGGACTTACGTATTGATATAGCTGAACAAGATGCAGGCGTGCAAAATAATTTACAATCCTTACATACATTTATTATGGTTTTATCGGCATTGGTATTAATCATCACGTCTCTTATTCTCATTTCAAACTTTGAGCTTTTGCTTTACAAAATGAGGAATCAGTTCGCCATTATGCGGTCGATAGGAGCCACTGCTAAACAGATTAGCGAGATTATCACACTTCAAAGCACCGTTATAAACACCGTAGGTACAGGTGTCGGGTTTTTGCTAACCTTTTGCAGTCAAAGGTACTTATACAGCTGGTTAGGAAAAGTGTCGAAAATAGCTTCCTCTCCATCTGATTTTAACGTAGGTACTGCCGTTATCATTACAGTTGTAATGTTTGTTATTATTCAATTCTTTTTACTCATTCCAGCTTATCGAAGTACAAAAGTATTGCCACTAAAAACAATGCAGAAGAACGAGAAAATTAACTATGGTTTTTCCAAGACAAGAATAGTAATTTTCAAGGTACTAATAGCAATGTCCTTATTTTTAGTTATAGGAAGCCAGGTATTTCCTACAAGAGGCACATACGGACCTGGGATGTTACTAATTACAGTTATTTTAGTCTTGTTTGCCTTTATACTAATCTTTCCTATCCTAGTGACTAAAGGATTAAAGTGGTTTTTACCATATGGAAAAAAACTATTTGGGAAAGAATTTTATATTTCCGTTAAAAATCTAATTCCTCAAGTTAGAAAAAATACAATGATTATCTTAATAATATGCGGATTAATGGTCATTACTGTATTTGGGTCAATTACATTTAGAACCATTCAAAATAATGGACTAACCTACTTAAAAAAAGAATATGTAATGCCCATTATTGTGGAAACTCGCCTTGATGATTCAAAAATAGATGTAGCAGAACTCACTAGAAAGGCTGAACAATTGCCTCACGTAAAAAGCGTTAGCAACATGAGCAACCAGGGCTTAGGGGAGATTTCAAAGTCAAAAAAGGTTACAGATATTCTTTACAATGTGGTTGACTTGAAAAGATTGCAGAAGCAAGGACTTCTAGAGCACTTCTCTTATGTAAAAGGAAGTAATAAAGAGAATAGTATAATAGTGTCTAAAAAATTTGCTGAAAGTCATAATGTAAAAGTAGGTCAGGTACTCCATTTAGGTATGTATGCTAAAAATCAAGATGGATCAATTATAGAGGGGCATATAATACCTAAAGGAGATTATGTCGTAACAGCTATACCTGACCATCTTCTTGACAACTATGAGGCATTTTTAGACTGGAAAAACAAGGAGTTTAAAGATGTGAATTTTTACCGCCTATATATAGATGCTACGAATGTAAAGGCCGCTGTAAAAGAAATTGAGGGCTTAAAAAGCCAGTATCCCGAATTAAAGGTAAGCAGCTATGATCAATCTGTTAAAGAAGCAAACGAAATGTTTTATCAGCGTTGGGGAATTTTTATAGTTGTTATTGCCACATTGGTTCTTTCTACCATGATAGGAGTATTTAATTCATTGGCAAATAATATTTATTCAAAACGAAAAGAATTTGCTGTTTTACGCGCGATGGGCATGACGCCAAAATCCATTCGTAAAGTCATTCTTTCACAAGTGAATTTATATATTACGATTGGAGTAATATATGGAATTGTAATGGGACTTTTAATAACATTAATTCTGCTATTAATGGATCCAGGGAAGTTTGTTATAGATTATAAAACAATTCTTTCTGTAGTAGTATCAATGCTTGTAGTTAGCACTTTTTTATTCTCATACGTAAGTCGAAAAATATCTGGACAAGATCTTTCTATAGAGCTTACTAATGACAATAAGTGACCTCTCATGTAGGTATAGTAGAATACTATAATAGTAATAAACCCCAATCTCTTTGTAGAGGTTGGGGTTTATTACTTTCTATGTTATTTATTTAACAACAACGTTCCCTACATATTGTGCGTAGCCTCTATCAGTTTGGAGTTCTAGCAAATAAACATAATTCCCTTTTTTCTTCGGGAACGCAAAAGTTCTATCTTGTTCGTTTATTCTAATATCTTGCTTCGCATTACTAGTGCTTATTGTATAAGAACTAATGTCATTAACAAGAAAATCTTCGCTATCAAACCTTAAATTCCCTGGTGTTTCAGGGGCTACAGCTAGCTGTTGTTGCTTTTTAGCTCTATTTATACTATTCTTTGTATTTGTTTCCTTTCTGTACTGTTTTCCTTCTTCACCGCGCCAATCTACATTAGTTTCTTTCAGTTCAACATCCACAACATCATTGGCCGATAATGTAACCGTAGGGGGAGAGAAGTCATATTCCTCGCCTATACACCCTGATAATCCAACGATAATAAACATAAACAGAGATAATTTTATAAACTCTTTCATATATAATGTCCCCCTTAGTTAGTTGCGACTAATAAAAAATTGCTGCTTAATTGCTTGGAACAGGGGAGAGGTAATAATAAATATCATATTCTTTATCAATATGAGGGACCACTTCAGTATCGGTACGGGTTTCAATTGTCATATTTGATTTTGTTGGGGTACCGGCATAAAAATCGTACTTTACACCTTTTGGAGTCGTTATTTCACTAGTGATATCTGTATTTCCCTTTGATTGTTTAATAATAGCTGGATTCCCATTAAAATACCAACGGATTTTTTGATCCTTTTGAGTTAATGTAGCTGTTCCTATACCTACATTCGATTTTTCTTTAATTGTATAGATAACAATCTTTTCGTTATCTACATATTTGCTTTCACCGATAATATCTTGTATTCCTGTAGACTCTTTTTTTGCATTTTCAAAGGCTTCATCTTCACTAGAATAGAATCCCACGTCTTTTTTACTGTTTACGTTCGTTTCTGAACAAGCCGTTAGTATAATGGCTGACAGTAGAGATGCGAGTAATGCAGAATATAACTTTTTCATACAAACCCCCGTTTTATTAATTTCTTTAATTTTAATCTTAATATAAATAGTTAAAATAATCCATTTATGTGATATAGTTGTTCAGTATGTAAAAGTTAAACAACAAAGAAATGGAGTTTCACAATGAAGAATTCAAGGAAGATAGCAGCAGGAGCAGCTGTTCTAACTGTTGCTTTTAGTTTAATGGGATGTACCTCAAAAGAATCAATTAGCAAAAATACAAAACAAGAAGAAGCCCAAAAAGAAATAAAAATAGAGTTAACGTTTCTCCAAAATGAATGTGATCGTCTTATTAATAAAGATGAGGACATAGAAAAAACGTTTCAAAGTTATAAAAATGATTTTAATTTGTTATCTACGTCCGTTAACAGTACTGCAAAGGTTAATAAAATGAATAATGACGAGTTAGAAATAAGTATCAATAACCTTGAAAAAGATGTTGATAAACTAAATGGAGAAGAGGCTTTAAAAGCTTATACGAAATACACTTCCCCTAAAACAATATATAAAGTGACAATGATGAAAAATATGCATTCGGTTATCGAGGCCACCAGAGGTTGGGATGACGGCAAGGATCTAGGTATATCATTCTTCTACGACCACCTCCATTCTTCTCAAGAAGATATTAATAGAGATATAAAACCTACAGTTAATGACATAACAAACGGACCAGTATACAAACTGCATATAATAAAAGATGAATTACAAAAGCATCGAGATGATTTTAGTAAGGAACAGCTTGAAGAATTAGAAACAGCAATGAAAGGTTTTGATTATTCCTTGGATACTCAATTAAAAACCATCAGATCATATAAAAACATTGTTAACAATCCGTACACAAGTAATAATTATGACTATGAAGAAGAAGAAAAATATAACGGAGCCCGCACGTACCTTACTGATTTTGAATCGGATTTAGGTGTTGCTAAGCCTGAGTATTAAAAACGCATCCTTCCTATAAAGTTTTTGGAGTTTGAGGGGATTAACAAAAAGTGCTTGGATATTTAAATATCCAAGCACTTTTTTGTATGAATTATTTTAACTAGAAAGATTAATTAGGTGGCAGATACCTAAAATTTACAAAAAAGTGTAATTATTATAAAATTTAGTTAGGTGTACGTTAAACAGAAGTAATTTCTATAGGGGGGATAGTATGAGTTTAAAAGAGAGAGCAACTAAAGAGTTTAAAGAAAGGGTAGATAGCGACGAAGAAATTAGAGAATCTATTTTAACTTACTATGAATGTGAAAGTGGATTTTCGGGACTTGTAGGTGTACCAAATGGAAATTCTGTACCTATTCGAGGTGTTTTAGCTTATACAGAAAAAAGCCTACTTTTTTACGGAGAAGTTTTCTCTAAGCTGCCTATTGTATTACATATCCCATTTAATAAAATCAGGGAAATAAAAACAGGAAAGCAAATCCTTACAATTTTCAAATCAACTTTTACGATGGTTGTTGTTCATGATGATCAAGAAGTTTTCTCTACACGGGGAAACAAGGAGGACTTTTCTAGGTTGGAGTCGTTTTTTGAAAATGTGAATGAAGAAGTATTTCTTGCTAAATAGGTAGTACCAAGATAAGCCTAGACTTAAAAATTAGGCTTATCTTGGTATGGCGTTCGCTAATAACGTACTTTTAAGAAAGGATTTGGTTGTGTATATAGAAAATACGTTAGACGTTAGGATGCTATTTCAGTTCAGAGAGAGGTGGTAAGTATGCGTAAAAGAGATAAAGGGTTTTGGATAGCTTACCTTGTGTTTGCAATTATTATGCTATTAATCTACAAATATATACCGGCTGAAAACGGGTTTCTCGTTATCGTTTTATTTCCTCTAATTTATTGGTTCATCTACGAATTTATATTAAGACCTAAGAAAAGAAGAAGCAATGGTTAAGGAGGGGCGATTTGCTTGTTTTGGAATTATCTTAACATGTCAACAGGACTTATAATAGTTTTAGCAAACATTTTTAATTCTGCATTCCAAGGAAGTATGCGTTGGATTATGGTTGGGTGTGGTTTGTTAATTTTTATATACAATTTAATAGTAACTTTTGATCAAAAACAAAGTGAAGCGGCTAATCAAAATACTGTAGGAATTGTATCTAGAAAAGGGCGTTAATTGTTTTAGGCAGTTCAAAGTACTTAAATTTACTTTTTTTATAAGTGACGCAACGAAAATTCTGGAGTGAAAATCTTATAAGAAAGAGGGAAGTAATGGACGTTCAAAAGGTAGCAAATTTATTTTTGATTTTTGTCTTAATGTCAGCAGGCATTTCATTGGTAATTGGCTTTGTTGTTGCTGTGAGAAGTACAAACTATAAGAAGGGATATATAAGTACTTTTATATCCAGTGTGGTCTTTTTACTACTGATTGTGAGCTGGTATGATAAAGCATCTTCAAACGTTTTTATGGGGACAATACCTTGGATTTTAAATGTTATTGCCGTCATTATTGTGTTACCACTGTACGTGTTAGTTGCTCGCTTTATATTTAAAAAGGTGACAAAAGGACAAAAAGGAACAAATGAAAAAATTAGCGGTTAACTTACTTTTTTCATCGTTTTCCCTAATCTTCACGATTTTAAATAAATGAAGATACACAAAAAAAATTTTTATCAATATCCTGTTAGAGAAGGTGATTGATATCATTTTCTGTAAAGGAGAGAACGTCTATGATTAAAGTTAATCAACAAATTGTGAAAATAAGCGATTTAAATAATAGTTCGTTAACAAAAGAAAAAGCAGACATTTTAAAACAAATGGATGCCTATAGGGAAGTGTATGAGTATGCTACATTTGACCAGCTTGATTTTGATGTATCTGTTAAATTACAAATTATTGAATCGTCTGTGTTGCTGCGCAAAAGCGGCGCTAGGTTTGCTACATTCGCCCGTTCTAGGTGCAACGAAAAGTGTTGGAAACGAACCGATAACGGAGGGTTTCAGCTACTACCTACCGTTTCTCCTCATCAGGCCATCGATGATATTTTTTACAACGGACACGAATACGCGTTTGAGTGCGCGACGGCTGTTATCATCATCTTTTACAAAGCTGTATTAAATAATATTGGAAAAGCAAATTTTAACAGGCTTTTTGCTGATCTTTACTTACACGATTGGCAATACGATGAAGATCTTGAGCTCCATGGTTATAAAGGATCTGACTACTTGCCCGGAGACTGTGCGTATTTTAAAAACCCTGATTATAACCCTGATACTCCCCAGTGGAAAGGTGAAAACACCATTGTATTAGATGAAACTCTATATTTTGGTCATGGAATTGGAATTACGACGCGGGAAAGAATTATTGAAGTGTTAAATTTAAAGAGAAAAGACAACGCAAAGCAATCAGCTTACCTGTCAGATGAAATTGTCAGACTTCACACCGCTCACCTCAGTTATTTGGCGGTTAGATACGAACCTGTTGTTTGGTATGACAGAAACAGCGCTATTATTTCCACTATTGGATCGATTACGTATGTAGCTTGAATGATCAAAGTTTTGATACTTTGGTCTTTTTTTGTAAAAAGGAAAGAATTACATGAAGGTAAATTTGAGAATTCAAAAGGATTTTATGTATAAAAGAAGAATCCATTTAATACGCAGGTCTTAAAACTAAAAGGAAAGGAGGAGATTACTATTAAAAATCGTGATAAAAGACGCAAGAGAAAACGCGGCGCATTAAAAGATTATCTGAAAAATAAGCTTGGTCAGCTAAAACCGAAGCCAAACAAAGGACCTGTCTCAAATTTAAAGTCTTCTGCTTAAAAAATCCCCCTAGTTTTTATATAGGGGGATTTTCTTTTGAATTTTCTTTTATTTTAAGGTTTAAATGTTATGAGTGGCATTTAAGGGGTAATTTGTGCACAATAGACATTGAATAGTTTATCTAATACGACAACGTAAGGAGAGATTAGACGATGGAAAACATGATTTTAAAACATATGGACGTTGTAAGAGGAATTACGATTAGTATCCTTGAAAAAACAACAGAAGAGGCAGCGGACATCACACCAAAAGGGTTCAATAACAATATTCGCTGGAATCTTGGACACATTGCCTTTATTCAAGAAAAGCTTGTGTTTGGCTTAGCTGGTGAACCGATGCAAACACCAGAGAGTTATGAAAGCTGTTTCGGCGCAGGAACAAAACCTGCTGATTGGACGGAGGCTGCTCCTTCTCTTGAAGAAATTGCGAATGTGTTGAAAGACCAAGCACGCCGTATTAAAGAGTTCATGCCGGGACAGTTTGATAAGCAGTTAATCACACCTTTTACAAATAAAGCGGGCATCAACTTTACAACAGTTGGCGAAACGTTTTTATTCAGTTTCTATCACGAAGCGATGCATGTAGAAACGATTAAGCAAATTGGGAAAGCAGCAGCTGCACAATAAGGAAATAAAAAAGAATAAATTACATATTCTTTATAACTATTTTACATAGCGCCTATGCATATACTGATCTATACAGCGCATAAGATGTAACATGAGCTGCTTTTCCTAATGCAGTTCGCAAGGAGGTGACAACGTGAAATTTCTTTCAGGTTTAACGACTCTTCTTGTGATTTTAGGCGGTTTAAATTGGTTAGCTGTAGCATTAGGCGTGAATGTAGTAGAAGAGCTATTTGGCTCTTGGGATTGGTTAGTAACAACGATTTATTGGTTAGTTGGCCTGTCTGCTCTTTATCAAATTTTTGATAAGTTCTTCGGAACGGGAGCAAGTGTCAAAAGCAAAGCGCTATAATAAATATTATTTTTTATTATCTCTTTAGGGGGTTTGAATGTATATTCAAACTCCCTTTTTCATGGATAAAAGACGTGACATCTTTACAAAATACGGTAAAATAAGGTAATAACCAAAAAGTAGGAGGGATGAGATAGAGCTTTGGGGTGTAGTACCTATCTTAGTGTTTGGAGTTCTTTATATAGGAATCATTGCTGGTATGATAGCTGTTATTGTTATAGTGTTAAAGCGAATGAAAGAGAGAAATCAATATTTACGTGAAATACGGGATGAACTGAGAAATCAAAACAAGATAACTATAGCAGAAAATAAAGAATAGAAGAGGGTTTAATAGATGAATAAAAGTGTACTTCCTATCTTTTTTATCGTAAATCTTTTTTTTATTTACTGTTTATTATTTAATCAAGGATACATCTTTCAACTAAAGAATCTACCTTACATATGGGCTATTTATTTACTTATTGGCACCCTTTTAGCTTTTTATTATATGCTGCGATACAAACAAAAAAGAGACGGACAGGTGCTGCTTTCAATCGGTATTTTGACTACAAGCATTAGTTCACTTGGCTGTTTGGGTTTCTTTTATTTCTTTTATCGTGCGATGGGTGGATAAGAAAGAGCACCAAAAGCAGAGACTTCAGTGAAAGTCTCTGCTTTTTATATGGAAATCTATTGTATAATAGAAAAAAAAGAAATGGATGCAGGAGGGGAAATATGCGAATTGTTTCGCTTTGTCCAAGCAATACAGAACTAATAGCGTATTTAAAATGTGAGCATTTGCTCGTAGCAATTGATGATTATTCCGATTGGCCGCAGTCTATTGGAGGTCTGCCGCGTTTAGGTCCCGATTTATCTATTAATATGGATGCGGTGGAAAAAGCCAAGCCAGATTTAGTCCTAGCTTCACTAAGCGTTCCTGGAATGGAGCGAAATATTGAAGAACTTAAAAAACGAAAGATACCTTACGTCGTATATAATCCTAATTCGCTAGAAGATATCCGTCAAAATCTACAGGATTTAGGCCAGCGATTAAATATTGAAACAAAAGCAGCTGAACTGTTAGAGCGGTATGATCAGTTTCTTTCTACATATAAAGGAATGGCACGTCAAATCGAAAAAACCACTGTATACTGGGAATGGTGGCCAAAACCCGTTTTTACTCCTGGAAAAGCAAACTGGCTGACCGAAATTAGCGCGTTAGCGGGAGGAGAAAATATATTTGCTGATCACAAAGAAGCAAATGTACAGAGTGATTGGGAAGAAGTGCTCAAACGAAATCCACATCACGTGTGTTTGGCTTGGGTAGGCGTACAGACAAACAAAGTAAATCCAACGATTTTACACAAGAGACCGAACTGGTCTGACATGCCGTCCATAAAAGAACATCGTGTATATGTACTAGAAGAATGGCTGTATTGTCGTCCTTCACCTCGATTGCTGTTAGGGTTAAAAAAACTCGCGCCGCTTCTTCATCCAGATACGTTTCCTGCATTTGACGGTAAGGACCCTTTATTATAAGAAAAAGGAGCGATACATATGAAAGATATAAAACAAATAAAACATACCCTTCAACACCGCTATCCTTTTTTACTTGTTGATCGCATCTTAGAGCAAGAAGAAGGAAAGCTTGCTGTAGGAATTAAACAAGTAACAGCAAATGAACCTTTTTTTCAAGGTCACTTCCCGGACTACATGGTAATGCCTGGTGTACTTATTGTGGAGGCTCTTGCTCAGCTCGGCGGATTTGCCATGGCTACGGATGACCATCAAAAAGGAAGACTTGCTTTTTTAGCAGGAATAGATGAATGTCGCTTTAAGCGTCAAGTAAGGCCAGGAGATACACTACGCTTAGAATTTGAGATTCTTAAGCAGCGCGGAAAGATTGTAAAAGGAAAAGGAAAAGCATTTGTAGGCAGCGAATTAGCTTGTGAAGCGGTCATTACCTTTGCTCTTGATGTATAATACAAACGCCTTTGTAAAAAAGCAGCTGATGTTAGTAAGATGAAAACGACCGATGTAAAAAAGGAAATAATTCAGGATAAAGCGTAGCGAGAAAACCGCCTTATGTCGTAAAAGCGGTTTTTTATGAATACCTTTTTACCTTTTGATAAAAGAAGAAACGGGGTATAGAAGAAAAAAGGGAGAGGGGAGAATGCAGTGAGAACATTAACGGAAGTTGTTGTATTACTCACACTATTGGGTACGTATATAGGCATCTCACTACTTGTCTACAAACGGAAAAGAACGAATCCGTTTTTCTACAGCATTTACTTTTATTTAGCTACCAGCGTCATTTTGATTTGCTTGGTTATCTTTTGGCTTCAGCTTCGTTTTGGACTCACTGATAAGCAAGTAGGAGGATTGCTTATCAGTGTGGTGGCATTCTTTTTACTTATTTATGGTTTGTTAAAAACAAGACAAAAAGACAGGTAGCCGGTGCTATCTGTTTTTATTTATATTTATGTTATATATTTTTATCAATTGTAGTGTCAATTCAATACATCTCTTCATATAATAAAGATAACAGCTTTCTTTTGCAGGTTAGTTGACATCGCAGCTTATAACTCGCTATTCTTTTGATAATTCATTTTGTGAAAGGAAGTGGACGTATGGATGCATCCCGCATTATAGCTAAGTTAGAAAACCGGATGCCGACAATCCTTGGGATGGAGCAGTTCTCCCGCTTCGGCATTCTTGTTCCGCTTATTGAAAAACAAGGGGAACTACAAGTTTTATTTGAAGTAAGAGCGCTCGATTTACGTAGACAGCCCGGAGAAATTTGTTTTCCAGGAGGGCGTGTTGAAAAGACGGATGCAGATGAAAAAGAAACGGCTATCCGTGAAACCTCTGAAGAGTTAGGGATTACACCCCAATCTATTCAGCACGTACAAGCTTTAGATTATATTGTTTCTCAATTCGGAACAATCATTTATCCTTATGTAGGTTTCATTGATGAGTTGCTTGAACTTCGACCGAATCCTTCGGAAGTAGCAGAAGTATTTACCGTGCCTCTTTCTTTTTTTCAGCGTACCGAACCTGATATACACAATATTAATTTCAGAGTAGAACCCGAACATAATTTTCCTTATGACGCGATTATTGGTGGTGAAAATTATAATTGGCAAACAAGAGAGATGGAAGAACATTTTTATTACTATGAAGATCGAGTCATATGGGGACTGACAGCAAAAGTAATTTATCATTTAATACATGTATTAAATGATAAATAAAAAGCAGCGAATACGCATTCGCTGCTTTTTTATATTAAATAGATTGAATAGCTTCTGTGATAGGTGTATCACCTGAAACTAAATCAAAAGAACGTCCGAATGTATGATCTTCACTTAACGTTTCTACTACCACACGCGCGACATCTTCACGAGGAATGGATCCGCGCTCTTTGTTCTCCCCAGCATCTACACGTCCTGTTCCTGGTTCGTTTAACAATCCGCCTGGACGAACAATTGTATATGTTAATCCGCTTGCTTCTAAGATTTTATCTGCATAATGTTTGGCTACATAGTAAGGAATTAGTGAAGTATTCCAGTTTTCACGGTGATGTGCTTGAAGGGCGCTTACCATCACAAATCGTTTAATTCCTAAATCTTCTGCAGCTTCCATCGCTTTTACTGCTCCATCTAAATCAATTAAAAGTGTCTTATCATGACCTGTGCTGCCGCCTGATCCTGCGCTAAAGATAACGGCGTCACAGCCTTTCATCACTTCCTTAATTTCATGTACAGTGCCTTCTAAGCTTGCAAAAGCCGTTTCTACACCTCTTGCTTCAAGCTCTTTTGCTTGTTCTTCTTTACGAACCATCGCACGTACAGTGTGCACATCACTTTCATTCAAAATGTTTACAATATGTTTGCCTACTTGACCATTCGCACCAATTACAAGAACTTTCATGTCTAAATTTGCTCCTTTCAAATCCAAATACTTATATATTATTGTTTCATATTCACCGTTTTCATTCAATGAATGAGCTCAAAATCCGGTGAATAAGGGGAAAGTAAGAAAATATATTAAAAAAATGAAAAACAAGAAATAAAAACTAATTTACAAACAAAAAAAGGAAAAAAATAGTTCATTAAACCCAGTGTCTGAACTGTTTAAATTTTGTAAATTTTTCTCAAACCCTTGGTAATACAACACTTCTTAAAAACAGTATCTCTTTTAACATTTCCCGATACAACCTATATAAACACATTTTGATAATTTTAAACTTTTACTTCGGAAAAATTTTTTGTTATTATGTTTTAGTCATTAAAATATTCACGAACGAAATATTTAGTCCGAGCGGACAAAGGAGAGGATAAAATGAACACATTACAATACTTAGTCGCAGAACGTGCAGAGATTTCTCCTCAACATGAAGCACTAGTTGAACATAATGAACGTTATACATTTAATGAATTTCATGAAAAAGTAAATCAATTGTCTCATTACTTCTTAGAGAAAGGAATTCAAAAAGGAGATCGTATTGGTATTTTAGCTCATACAAGCATTGCTTACCCAGTTGTTACAATGGGGATTTTACAAGTGGGAGCAGTCGTTGTTCCATTAAGTAAGAGCATGACACCTTATGAGCTTGATAGCATTATTACAAGCGGACAGTTAAAAGCGATTATCCACCACAATGAATTTACGTCTGTATTAGAAAAAGCGGAACAAACGGCTGGACTTAGCTTTACGTTAAAAATTGAGGATGCAAAAGAATTTACAACTCAATTCTCAGCGTATAACACAAACACACCAGAAGCACTTCCTGAAGTACTTCCTGAAGATTTAGCATTAATGATGTTTACATCAGGTACAACAGGTAAATCAAAAGGATGTATGATTGCACACGGATCGGTAAGTGCCTTTTTAAACTCTGGCGGACAGGAAGAACGTGCAAATATTGATAAAAGCATGCGCTATTTATTTGTTCATCCATTCTTCCACATGAGTTCGATGAGCATTTTATTTATGTGCATTAACACAGGAAACACAATGGTATGTTCTGAAGAAACAGATCCAGCTAAAGTAATTGAGGTAATCGAAAAAGAAAACATTAAAATGCTGTTTGCACTACCACCAGCATTAAAATACATCGTAGAAGAGCTTGAAAAAGGAGATCACTATGATTTCCCTCTAAAACTTGCTGTGTCAGGCGGAACAAAAGTATCAGAGTCTTTAATCGAACAATATGACCGTAACGGAATGATTTTAGCTCAAGGATACGGAAGCACAGAAGCTTGGATTATCAGTTCATGGCATCCTCAAATGGGATGGAAGAAAGTAAGCTCAGCTGGGAAACCGGCTCCACATGTGGAAGTTAAAATTGTAGACCCAGAAACACGTCAAGAAGTTCCAACTGGAGAAAAAGGTGAAGTGCTTGTACGAAGCCCTTATCTATTTAAAGGCTACTGGCAAAACGAAGAAGCAACAAATGCTGTCTTACAAGATGGCTGGTTAGCGATGGGCGATGCAGGTCGATTAGATGAAGACGGATTTCTTTATATTGAAGGACGCTATAAAGATGTAATTGTATATGGAGGAGACAACATCTACCCAGATCAAGTAGAAGAAGTTGTTCTAGCAGCAGACGGTGTGTTAGAAGCGACAGTTGTCGGCATGCCTGATGATGTGTACGGCGAAGTTCCATATGCATTTGTTGTTAAACAAGCAGCGTCAGCTCTAACTGAAGAAGACGTAGTGAATTTCTGTAAAGAACGACTAGCACCATATAAAGTGCCAACTGTTGTATTTGTTTCATCACTTCCTAAAAACAGTGTAGGAAAAGTGTTGAAAAACGAAGTGAAAAAACAAGCCTTAGCACACGCATAATAAAAAAGCGGCCTTATAGCCGCTTTTTTTATATTTATTGCTGTAATTTTTGAGATATTTTTTTCATAATGTGAAAGTATTGATCTCTTTCTTCTTCTGATAAGTGTGAAAGTAAATCTGACCAAAAATCGACACGAGTAGCTTGCAATATTTCGACAACTTTTTCGCCTTTTTCCGTCAACTCTACCCACACGCTTCGGCGGTTTTGCTTTTTATATATACGATTCACAAGCTCATCATCTTCTAATTGATTTAATACAATGGTGATAGCACCGGGTGAGAGCCCAAGTACTTTTGTGATATCGCTAACAATACAGCTTTTTTTATCGTGAATCGTCTTTAAGATTGCCTCTTTTGTTGAAGTTAAATGGTAGGGAAGCAAATCATATTTCTCACCGATTACGGTGTTTTTATATTTTAAAAGAGCTTCTTTTACATGATCTATACTTTCTAGCTGATGACTAATCTCTTCTTTGCTATAACGTTCAGTCAAGCGTAAATCCTCCTCATAAAACAAATTCCATTTTTACCATTATACCATGTATAATGCCCATAGAAAAATGAACAACACCGCGAAAATTGTCAGAAAAATTTTAAAATAATTACCATAATTCGTTAAAAAATCCTTGTTTTCGTGCTATTATATATAAGAATAGTAATAACAGGAAACGCATACAACATTTGTTTTCTATTGAGTTCATAAGAAAAAATGGGGTCTATGAACATCATTCCGCTTTACCTCATGTGTTGAATAAAGAAAAAAATATAAAAAATGGTGAGTATTCACTTTGGCAGATCGTCTTTTATAAGATGTTTGTATAAAATGAATGTATACATATTTTTATAGAAAAAACATATTGAGGTAAAGCCGAGATATGGGGGGATTCAATTACATGAAGAAAGTCTTAGGGGCGCTCTTGCTTGGCGCGACAATTGTTAGTGCGTTTATTGCGTACGGCATGTATACAAATCATTCCGCAAAGCAAACAGCTGCGATAGAACAAAAACAAGCGGCTAAAAAACCAGAAAAAAAGGCTGAGAAAAAGAAAAAGCCAGTCCTTAAAGTCGAAGAACTGACGTATCAGTTAAAAGATTCCCGTACAGGAGAAGTAATGAAAGAATTCAAGCCGGTTCATTACAAGGATAAAGGTGTATATGATCAAGAAATTAAACAGTTAGCGTCTGAGCTGGCAAAAGGGATCGATACACCTATGCAAAACATAAAAATAGATGAAAATGGATCGTTGACTGGCGGATCCAAGCAAATCATCTTAAAAGAAGCAGAACTTGTTAAAAATCTCCAGAACTTAAATACGAAACAATTGGAGGTAAAGGTTCCGATATACGAAACCGCTCCAAATGTCACGGCAGCATCTGCTCAAGGGATCGCCGATGTATCATTAGCTTCGTATTCTACACGTTTTCGTCCAAGTGATACAAGCAGAAATAGAAATGTTCAGCTATCAGCAGAAGCAATTAATAACGTTGTGTTAGGACCAGGAGATTCATTTTCTTATAATCAAACAGTTGGGGAGCGCACAGCAGAAAGAGGCTATCAGCCTGCTCCTGAAATTATCAATAAACAGCTGGTGATGGGAATTGGCGGAGGTATTTGTCAAACATCTTCTACGTTATTTAACGCGATTGACGGCGCTGGTCTTCAAGTGACAGCTAGGTCTCACCATTCAAAACATGTAGGTTATGTACCTGCGGGAAGAGATGCGACCGTATCGTGGGGAGGACCTGATTTTAAGTTCACAAACAACAAAGATTATCCTGTCATCATTAAAGCATATGCAAACGTAAATACAGGTGTTTTAACGGTAGATGTTCGTACTTCACAGCGTGCTATCTAATAAAAAAAGACGTATCCTAACAGATACGTCTTTTTTTCATTTATTATGCTTTTTGTTGCTCTCGTTCACGAAGTTCCACACGTCGAATTTTACCTGAATTAGTTTTTGGTAATTCATCAATAAATTCAATTACGCGAGGATACTTGTAAGGTGCAGTAAGAGTTTTTACGTGATTTTGCAGCTCTTTAATAAACCCTGTATCTGTTGTTTTTACATGATCAACAAGAACAACATACGCTTTTACTACATGGCCGCGATCAGCATCTGGACTAGCTACAACGGCACATTCTTTCACTGCTGGATGCTTAATTAACGCATCTTCAACTTCAAACGGCCCAATTGTATAGCCGGAACTGATAATAATATCATCTCCGCGTCCTTGGAACCAGTAATAGTTCTCTTCATCTTTAGAAGCGCGGTCACCTGTTAAATAGTAGTTTCCTTTATACGTTTTCTCAGTGCGCTCCATGTCTTTATAGTAGTGCTTGAAAAGAGAAGGGAGGTCTCTACGAACGGCAATGTCTCCAACTTCTCCAGGCTCACAAGGCTCGCCGTCTTCATTAATGATTTCTACAAACCCTTCAAGCATTGGTTTACCCATTGAACCAATCTTCGTTTTTACACCTTTTAAGGTACCAATCAAAAGGGTATTTTCCGTTTGGCCGTATCCATCACGTACTTGGATATTAAAATATTTTTTAAACACATTAATTACTTCTTCATTTAGCGGTTCTCCGGCAGATACAGCGCTATGAAGGTGAGACAGGTCAAAACGTTCAAGCTCATCAATTTTAGCCATAAAGCGATACTCTGTTGGCGTGCAGCACAGTACGTTTACTTGTTCATCCTGTAAAATTTCTAAAAACTTTTTAGGTTCAAAACGTCCGTTATAGATAATGCCTGTTGCACCTTGTCCAAGTACAGATAAAAACGGAGTCCAAATCCATTTTTGCCAACCAGGACCTGCTGTTGCCCAGACCGTATCGCCTTTTTTAATATCTAACCATTCAGCAGCAGCGATACGAAGGTGAGCATAAGCCCATCCATGAGTATGAACAACGCCTTTTGGCTGTCCTGTTGTACCAGATGTATAAGGAAGGAATGCCGTATCATCCTTAGTTGTGTTAGCTGCTTGGAACTGTTGTGATGCATCCACTGTAAGTGACTCTAAGCGCGTCCACGACGTAACATCAGCACCAAATGTAATTTTATGTTGTAGAGAAGTAGGGAAGTTTTCAATCTTATCGATCTCATTGCAGAAAGGATGGTAAGAAATAATCGCTTTTGCTTCAGCGTGATGTAAACGATATTGGATATCTTTTGCGCGTAATAGTTCTGAAGAAGGAATTACAATAATACCTGCTTTTAAACATGCTAAGTAAATAGCATACGATTCAATAAGGCGAGGTGCGATAACCAACACGTGATCACCTTTTGTTAATCCTAGCTCCGTTAGCCCGTTTGCCACCTTATTTGCTTTTGCTAACAGCTGGTTATATGTAATTTCCTCACGCACACCGTCAGCGTCCTGCCACTTTAGCGCAAGCTGATCAGATGCATGTTTTTCAATTTCCTCTGTTAAGTTGTAATGTTCACTTGGAACTAAATCTTTTAGTTGAATCATAAAAACGACTCCTTATATTATAGATATCAATGATTTTTTATCATTACTATTATTATATTACTAACTATTAGTACTTGCTACTAATTTGTTTTGGGTTTTAGTAAAAAAGCAAAAAAAAGACCCGCTTGTCTTATTACGACAGCGGGTATAACATATGTTATTTAAATAAGCTCCATTTTGTATGAATAGGTACTAGCTCTTCTTCAGACTCGTCCTCTTCGTATAAACCACGTTCTTTTAAGTATTCCACAAAATATAAGTCTGCTTCCTTACGTTCATCATAAGGCTTAATCGATAAAACAAACCCTACTTTATGCTGATCTTCATTTTCAACGCCTGAGAGATACGCTTTTACATTATGCTGCAAGAATAGCTCTTTAGCGGGAATAATTAAGTCCTTGACGAACTTCGACAGTAATTCTAACTCAAAGTCGAAGGTGAACTTAGCAATTTTTTCTAGATCTGCAAATACCACGCCGATAAAACTCGTATTATGTATTTCGTAGTCTTTCGTTTTTTCAACCCATTCAATATGTCCGATTTCCTTTAAGTAATTAATAAAATACCCAATGCCTTCATCGCGGCCAAAAGGTTGTTTAGAAAGAACCAAACCGATCTTTTTGTACTTGGGCAGATACACGCATGAGATAGCGGCTTCAACTTTATGCTGTTGAAATAAGTGCGTTGCCCCTTGAAGCAAAGCATCTAAGACATGATGGGTAATTTTCATTTGTTTGCGAGGAAAGTGATATTCGTTGCGTGCTAATTCATCTGTATCAGCAAACGTTGCTCCAATAAAGCCTGTATTGGATAGGGTAGGAGGGAGCTTCTTTCTTTTTCTTTTTCGTACCGTCATTCAAAAACACTCCTTGTGATCATCAATACGATAAAAAATAAATCGAACATATGCTCTTGTCTAATGATACAAAAAATGTGTCGAAAAGTAAAGAGAAGTTAACGGAGAATTTGAAATTTTATAATAAAAGTAGCTAATGATCTTAAAACGCAGCGGTCATTAAAAGGTGGAAAAGAAGAGGGGGAGCAAAAAAATAAAAGGCTGCAGATGAAAAGCATCCACAGCCTTTTATATATTCATTAACGAGCTTCTGTTAAAGCTACCATATCTTCATCATCTAAATCGATATCTACGTGACAATCCATTGTGTGAATTGTTTTATCTTCATGATTTCCATAATAAATTGTAATGTTCATGAGTATCGCTCCTTTAAAACTGGATAATGACATCCAATTTATACCGTCATCTATTTGTTTAATATTATACCCGATGAAAAAGGAAACTACAACTAAAATCACTAAAAAGCTGATAGGAAAGGGGTTTATAGTGATTTTAACAAGGAATTAGGTAGAATAAAAATACTTATAACTGTATTTTATTACAGAAAATACGAGGTTTTTACTTTTGTTTATGAATAAAAATCCATTTAATGCAAACATATGTACTAAATGAAAAATATACGTTCAGTAGCAAATAAATCCTTAAGATATTAATTACAAACAGATTTCATCGTTTTGCAAAAGGTTCATTGAGAATACGATGAGAAAAAATGAATGAGTGTAAAATTTAATTTATATAAGTCATTCATTTTTCAAACTCTCTAAATATAATCTAAACATCAATCGAACTGATCAATCCTAAAAATAAACTGGTGAAATTCATATGTATTTCTATAAAATCATATCTGCAATTGTTCAATTAGAACAAATCTTGTTGCTAATTAGTTTAGTGAGTTAGATCATATAAATACGAACCCTATCTCATTTTTAAATTCTGTCTCAATATAACAAGCATACTTTTATAATGAGACAGAATTTGTGTTTTATCAATTGGTTCCTAGAATATATATTATGTAAACTAGAAAAAGAAATAAAATCATTGAGGTCTCCCTTACTCTTAGATCCTTGAAATGTCTATCACCTTTTGCTTTTTCTTTAAAGTGTGTAGATTTGTTTTCAAGTCAGCTGTTTTTACTCCCATGAGTTTAATTTGGAGCTGTAAACAGAACTCTTAAAAATCGACTGAATGATGCTTTTAAAGTCAAATGAGCTGAAATATGTACAAGCTATAGATTATATCTTAGAAATGGTTAAAATGACCGCTCACTTAATCGCAATCTCCTGAATACGCCAGTACGTATCATTTTATATGTAATTAAGTAATGCCTTATGGTTTATCCTAGAACTTTACAATTTTGCATCCCAAGTTTAAAGTAGCTATGAATCAGTGTGATAGTAGTTGATTTAATGTAGAAGCGAAAAAAAAGGAAAAAGAACAACTTCTTCCCCTCCATCCGCTTGTCATACAAACTTTTCAAGTTACTAGTTTCAAGGCTTCACACACTAAGGTACGTTTCCCAATCGTAGTCATGAATTTTGTTAAATTGCCCAAACTCATTTCTTTCGTAAGCACATAGCGGTGTTTCATTTATAAAAGCTAAAATTGAGTCATCAACATTTAAAACAACTCCTAGAGCTACAATTTGAAAATTATCTGGATTACTGTTGAACTCATCTTCTTCGTATCCGCTAAAGATAACCCATCCTGAATCATTCGGTTCATTTGGTTTATCCTTTAACAGAAAATTAAACTCGTTTCTTTCTAAAACATCATTGCTAACTGTTACGAGAGCATTAAAGTAATAGTCCATCTTTTCAGCGTCATCGTCTTCATATTCAGTATCACAAATATGTTCAGTGCCAAAATGCAGGATTTGACCAAGTTTTAAGCTCTTTAAATGATAAGGTTCATTATCAAGCTTTCCAACAAAGTTCTCTTTGTTTCTATCCGTAATTTCCACCCACATTCTTTCTCCTTTGTAACCATCTGTATCTGAATCACTAAAGAAAACTAACTTCACCAGGTCTCCCGCTTTTAATTTATCCGTCACCGCTTTGCTTGGCTTGTAAAATGTATAAGGAGATTCTTTGTTTCTTTTGTAAACGTTATCTAATTGCCAAGGTGTATTATCCTCAATTTTTTTATTGTTAGCATGTTTTTTGAACCAATTTTTCATACAATACATTACCTCTTTGATTTATATAATTTAAATTTCTTTAATTGGATACTGAATTAAAATGGATTCTAACCCTTGAATAAACGCATCTATGTAAGTTAAATCTGTTTCAAATTCAAACTTTAGTTCTGTTCCCCAGCCAGCGGGATACTGTATAAACCCATCTACACTAACATTTTTTCTTCCATTCATAGTCAATGTGAAACCAAAATAGGGTTCAGTGGGTTCAAAAAGTACTTTCTTCTGCTTTAAAGCTGAGAATTTCTTTAACTCGTTAAGATAGTACTTTATTGTACGCCCTTCTAAAATAACCTCGTCAATTTCAGCTTTAAATGCAGGAATATTAAATGTAAGATAATTTTTATGCCAATCTGCATCATGGATGTTATCTGCTTCTGGGTACGCGTATGCATAAGTACAAATCTTAAGACAAGAAAGTCCATCCTGTGCAGACAATTCTGCAAACGGATAGTTAGAAAAGTAATTTTGTTCCATGGAAACTCCTTCGTTTTATAAATAAAATTTTTAGATAATCTAAACTTATGTTTTAATACTCTTTTGGGTTCATGATGGTGTAAACTTTTATGTTCTTTTCCTCAATACCTATAAAATGAGCTTTTTGCCTTGTATCTAGCCCTCTAAGGGTTCCGCTTAACTTACCTATTTTTTTAAAACTACTCTCTCCTGCTTTCCAACTGTATAATGCTCCTCCCTTATTGTATGGACTGTAAAAATAGCTATATTCTCCTCTAATACTTATTGCTTGTGATCCATGTAACGTTTCAGGAGTTTGATGTACAATGAAGGAATTTTTCTCGGGATTTACTTGAATTAACTCAAAATCTGTATATGGATATAGCCAAAGTGTCATATTTTTACCTCTGCAAATTGCATAGCAATCTGCAATGGACGGAGCATCTGGTAAATGAGAATGATATTGAAAAGTTGGTGAACCTGTATTATCAAATAATACTAACCCTTCTGTTGATATCCCTTCACCAAAAACGCCTTCGTCAAAATAGCTGCACCATATTCCATCTTTACTAACAGCTATGTCTTGTACAGCATCTCCACAATAAAATGACCGAATGACTTCTCCAGCAATATTCATAATAAAAAGATTGTGCTCTTCTCCCTTGGTTCTGGCATTCATTATCAAAAAATGCTTATAATCAATCCATCTGACAAAAGGATAGTTTATTTTTAAACGTGGATAAAGTGTAGTACCGTTTACAGACAGTTCGAATTTATTATGACGTTTTTGAACTAAGACTAGTCCATATTCATCTCTATAATCTGCATCAATAATAGTTAAATAAGTGTCATCAGGTTCAATACTAAAAATAGTCGCCGCTTCAATGTTCAAACTTGGTCACTCCTTATATTATAAAAAAGAAAAGTAAATCTACTGTTTTTCTAACAAGTCTTCTAATTCTGTCAATAAATCATACGGCTCGACTTCTAACCCAATTAACTTGGCATTCCAGTTAACACCAACTAACAAATCGTCGTCATTCATTCCGTATAGCCAATTATCCATAAATTCCTCCAACGGTATAGATGCTGATTTATAATGTGACCATCCTTCTACTGCACATTGCTTTGCATATGCTTCATCCGACCAAAAAAGCATAACGACTGTCTTTTCATATTTATTCGATTCACATACGCACCAGCCGTCTTCACTTTTTAATCCCCAGACCACAGTGCTTTCTGAAACTCTTTTAACAAAATTTGCGTAGCGTCTCTTCGAATTTACAGTTAGGTCAAGTTCCATTGCTAATCTCCTCGTTTCCTTGTTATGTTTTTAAGCAATAAAATATCCCTGATAACTTTAATTACTTTCTGCTGCCACTGCCTCCTGCTTTAACTGAATAATCCTAACTAACTTTATTTAGGTGATTATGGTAATATAAGTCTATCATAGGTTATCACCAAAATAGGTTATTTACCTTTTAAAATAGCTGATTTATCTAATTACTAGATAGAAAGGAATTAAAAGCATGTCAAACAATGAAGATAAATATGAATACACAGAATCAGGGGATGTTTTATACACTCATAAAGGTTCAGGTAAGGATTTTGATCCAAATGTTGACATAGATGAAGAAGCAAGAGAGATTATGGAAGCTCATATTGAACGTTATTTTGGACCTATTTATATGGTCTATCATGAAATTATGTCTCATCTTGTACATGTAGATGTCTATCATATTGCACCTAGTGAAGAACGTCCTTACCATACGCTTATTACTCAAGGAATGAGTGATAAGGCAATGAATACTCCGCCAGAAGTCGAAGGTGGTCGTTATACTGAACTCCTTTGTTTTTTACCACCAGAATGGGACCTTTCAGAAGAAGGATTTAAGCAAGAAGAAATATATTGGCCAATTGAAAATTTAAAATTTTTAGCTCGCTTCCCCCATGAATTAGATACATGGGTAGGGTTTGGCCACACGATTCAAAATGACAACCCAATTAAACCATTTAGCTCTAATACAAAGCTTTGTGCTTCTCTTTTACTCCCTCCACTAACTGAAGAAGAAGCCTGGAGCGTTCATATCCGTGAAGGAAAAGATGTTGAGTTCTATAATGTACTTCCTCTTTACGAAAGTGAAATGAACTATAAAATGAAGTGTGGAACTGATAAGCTACTTGATAAATTTGATAAACACGGCATCAGCCAAATATATGACATTCATCGTAAAAACGTATGTAAAAAAATGTGGTTCTAAAAAAGCCTACTTAGTCAAGTAGGCTTTTACCATGTTACCGTTGTTTATTATTTTTCAATTCTCTTTTTAGTTTTCATATCAAATTTGGCTAACACCTGTTTTTCTTGCTTGACAACTAAAACTCCATCTAAAAGTTGTAGTTCTAGCTTTTTTAACTGTTGGTCAGATGCTTTCAAAGGAGAAGCTTGCTCTTTATTAGTTGAACCTTTAAACCCTAAATCATAATTCAAAGTAAAATTTCCTTGTTCATTATATTTGAGAATGCTAGGAGACGAAAAACCATATCCCAGTCCAGACCTATCTTGATTATCATCAGGATTAAATACATTGAAGCCAGCGCTCTCTTCTAGTGCATTTTTTAATGGTATATGAGGCTGAATTTCCATTTCAATTCCTTTGTCCGGATGTTCTTTCCCAACGCGTTTTTTACCTGTGTTTTTTAAGTCGATTTCGTAATATAAACTAGTAGGCACGAGCTCTTTTCCTTTGTCTTTTCCTTCTGTGATAATGGTTGAACCAACTAAACGTTTATCCGTAACAATCGATACATCCACTTTCACAAGTTCAAGGTGATTTCCTAACTCGTGAGCATCTTTTTTACTTAGTCCGCTCGTTTTATCCACAGGTGGAGAGGGATTTTGGCAAGCGGTCGTGAGTAGAAAGAGAGCAAGCAGTGCGAATATATAACGCTTTTTCATCTGATTTCTCCTTTTGTGCATAATTTAGAAATATATTCTATGAAATTATACCTTAAAAAAGAAGCAACTCCCTTTTAGTTAGGAACGCTTCTTTTAATAAACCTTTTTTCTTTTTATTAGTAACCATCTACCGTAACATCAGTAATTGACCCATCACTAGGACTTACTTGATACCAACCTTGTGTAGCTGTATGACCTTCTCCTGTATCTTCATTATCCACAACATTTTCATAAACATGGATAATATAGTTTCCTGAGTCGTCAAGGTGATCGTATTCTACAAGAAGAGGTGAATCTTCAGATATGCCTTGTTGGTCACGAACTAGCTGGATAGCTTGCTCTTGGGAAACTGTTTGTTCGGCTGGTTCTTCTTCCTCAATTGCTTCGGTATCTTCTTCTTGATCTGGTTCTGATTCGGTTTCTGTTTGCGTCTCATCTTCTGAATCAGCCTGAGCTTCTTCCTCATCCGCTTTTGCCTGAGCTTCCTCTTCCTCCTGCTGTTTCTTTTCTTCTTCTGCTAAACGTTCTTCTTCCGCTTTACGATCAGCTTCTGCCTGAGCTTCAGCTTCTGCATCAGCCTTGGCCTGCGCCTCTTCTTCTTTTTGTCTGTCTTCTTCTAGCTGCGCGTAGTAATCATCTAATTCTTTTTCCATTTGCTGCTGTTCAAGGTCTGATAATTGCTTTTGTTGTTCTTGTATTTGGTTTTGAAGCAAAGCAATTTGTTCTTCTGAAGCATTATCAACAAAATTGATGTTTTCTACATAATCACCACTGGCGTCAAAATTAACTTCCATCATACAAAAAACATTTTGCTCTTGATTAATCCCGTAGTAAATATACTGATTGTCACCTACTTGGATATACTGATAACCATTCATTACGTTTAATAAGTAATCGCGATCAGCTTCTTTAGAATTAACGGCTTTTTTAATGGTTGATGCTTTTGTTTGTAATGTATTTGGCGATGATTCTTTTACAGCCGTTTTGTTGCCGTTTTCTTTCGTATGAACCGCTGTTGATTTCTCTGCAGACTCTTCTTTTTGCGATACCGTTTCACTGGACTCATCACTACACCCTGCTAGCAATACGGCTAACAACGGAATACCAAAAGCAACTTTCAACATTTTCATAGACTATTATCCCCTTTTTTTATCTTTTTTTAGGTTTTATATAATTCTAAAGAACTATAAAACCTTAGGGGTTATTATACCAAAATTAAGAAAATATAAGAATATTTTCTTGTTTGATTTATGGTATTTTTTTGAAAAGATTATCTTTTTATGCATAAAAAAACACAAAGCCATGTACTTTTCATAACACGGCTTTGTGTGTTCGTAATCGATGTTAATGATGAAATCCATTGTCGTATTTCGTGTCTTTAAGAACAGGTCTATCCAATGAGTTAAGAAATTCAACGGCTTGTTTGAAATTAACCATAAATAAATGAGCAAGGTCTCTTGAAAATCCATTTCTAACAACAATGCGCATGATTGTGATTTCTTCCATGTCTGCTGGGAGTGGATAAGCAGGCACTTGCCATCCATACGTGCGCAATTGTCTAGACAGGTCATAAAGAGTCCAGTTTGGCGTGTATCCTTCTTTTAGTTTCCAAGCAAGAACCGGGATATCTGAACCATCGGCGATAATTTCGAATGCGTCCATTTCTCCAATTTCTTTGCTGAGAAACAGCGCGTTTTCTTGGGAGGTTTTTTGCACGGCATAATAGCCCTCTTTACCTAAACGTAAGAAATTGTAGTACTGTAAAAGGACTTGTGCTCCTGGTCTAGAGAAGTTAAGCGCAAAGGTTGGCATGTTGCCTCCTAAGTAAGAAACGCGGAAAATAAGATCTTCAGGCAAGTCTTCTTTTTCTCTCCAAATCACCCATCCTAAGCCAGGATAGACTAAACCGTACTTGTGTCCCGATACGTTAATGGACTTTACTCGCGGCAAGCGGAAATCCCAGATAAGGTCTGGTTGAAGAAACGGAGCGATAAAACCTCCAGAAGCAGCGTCTACGTGGATAGGAATATCTAACCCTGTTTTCTCCTGTAACTCATCCAATGCTTTTGCGATAGCAGCAATTGGTTCGTAAACTCCTGTATATGTGACTCCAAGAATCGGTACGACACCAATTGTATTTTCATCAACCGCATTAATGACGCCTTCTGCATCTAAATAAGGATGATCTTCATTAATGTTCACATAACGAGGCTCTACGTCCCAATAGTTTGCGAATTTCTCCCATACCACTTGAACAGATGAACTAAATACAATGTTCGGCCGTTCTGTTGATAGCCCTTTACTTTTACGCAGTTTTTGCCAGCGTCTTTTTAACGCAAGTCCGCCAAGCATACATGCTTCAGATGAACCCGTAGTTGAAACGCCCATCGTTGTATCTGGATTAGGAGAATTCCACAAATCCGCTAAAATACGTACGCATCTCTCTTCAATAGCCGCTGTCTGCGGATACTCATCTTTATCAATCATATTTTTATCAAAAGATTCGCCGTACAAACGCTTTGCATCAGGCTCCATCCACGTAGTAACAAAGGTAGCTAAATTTAAGCGGGCATTCCCGTCTAAAGCAATTTCGTCATGAATGATTTGATAAGCTGTTTCGGGAAGCATACCTTGATCACTAATACGAAGCCTTGGAATCGTCACTTCTCCTTGTCGAGAAAAAAGCGGATTAACAGGAAATTCATCAGGTAAATTTTTTTGTTCACGATGCGGATGCCATTGAGGCATAAAGTATCATCTCCTTATGTATATCTAACAAATTGCTTTACGTTCCACCTGGTCTTGTAACAAGCAGGTCTCCTTTACACATTATGAGCTTTGAAACCTATTTTCATTCTTTTCATTATTCGCAGCACGTAAGGACGAACTTTATTTAATAATACCCATGAAAATAGTCTTATCAAACTCAAAAGGTGTAAGATATGGTAATATATTCTAAAGGAGGTTTTTAGATGGAGAAACAAGGAATTATTTTGCAAGACAAGTTTTTCGAATTAGGTGAATCTCCTATTTATAATGAATCACAAGACATTGTTGGAAATGTCGCATATAAGTTATCTATTGCTAATAAATTTGAGATTTTAAAAAACGAAGAGATCGTGTTTACAGGTAAATCTAAAATGTTTGCCCTTATGCCAAAGATGATTATTTCAGATCACCACGGAAATGAAGTTGGAATGATTCAACGGAAATTCACTTTTTTAAAAAAGAAGTATCTTTATATTAGAAACGACGGCGATACATATGAAATTACGGGGAATATAACAGATCGTAAATTTGACGTTTTACGTTCCGGCGTTCCTGTCATTCAAGTCCGCACACTTTCTTCGTTTCTGTCATTACGTCCGCACACGTTTGCTTTAGAATTTCTTGAACCTGATCTTGATAAGTGGGAAGGAATTGCGGTTGTACAAGGTGTAAGGATGATGGTGAAAGACGAAAACAGCAGTACAGCTACTGCTCCGGCTCAATAGTGGTTATAGAAGGTTATATGATATAAAAAAACGAACAAACTTCAATATAAAGTTTGTTCGTTTTTTAATTAAGGGCCGAATACTAACGTACCGATGACATGGTAGCCAATTGGTACAAGAAACAAGATGATATTTAAAATAATCGCCCATAGACAGAGCTTGTCTTTTTTTATAAAAAAACCAATAATTGCAGGAACAACCATGAGCGGAACTAAAAAGATAGGTGTGATAATAGGAAGACCTTGAAGCTTTTCAGCCGCAATAAGTCCTGTAAAAAAGTTAAGGATCAATAAAGTATTAATAATGACATATAAAAGTGAAATTCCTCCGAGAATTCCACCTATTATCCCGCTTTTAGTTGTTTTAACAGTAGCATCCACGCTTCTATCACCTCATTTCTAGAAATATAAGTAAACTATACTATAATGTGGTTTTTATTGTAAAGGTATGGAGAAAGCAGCTGGTGAAAGCATATGACGAAACAAACACTGTAGCGATTGCTACAGTGCTTGTTATAAACAGTGCATTTTTTCTTCTGCTTCTTTCCAAGGAACCGTATATCCCTGTCCTTTGGCGCAAAAGACAGAGGATGAGCTGTATTCCGGATCTGCCTCTTTATTGTAGCGGATTCGTTCAATCACTTCTTCTTCATTATGACAACGTTCATACCCTCCGAATAATAGAGACATCGCTCCTTTTCCGTGCGTAAAAGATGCTAGCGTCGAACCGTAGTTCATAAAAGTAGCAACAGGAACTTTTCCTGTAATAACCGCTTTGTTTTCGGTTGTTACAGGAGAATCAAAGCGACCGTGTGCACTTTGAACATCAGCTAATACTCTGCCCATTTGATCAATATCCACTTTAATTTTAAAATCATAATACGGTTCTAGCACAATGTTTTTGGCTTTTTCTAAGCCTTGTCGCAGTGCACGGTACGTTGCTTCTCTAAAATCTCCTCCGCTTGTATGCTTATTATGAGCCCGTCCAGTACATAACGTCACTTTTAAATCAGTAATAGGCGACCCCGTTAGCAAACCGTGATGTGGCTTCTCAAATATATGCTGACGGACTAGATTTTGATACCCAACAGATAAATCATCGGCGTGACAAGCATTTTCAAAGGTGATTCCGCTGTTTCGTTCCGATGCTTCTATTTTCAAATGAACTTCTGCATAGTGTTTTAA
Organism: Priestia sp. USM5; assembly: GCF_058323215.1. NCBI lineage: Bacteria > Bacillati > Bacillota > Bacilli > Caryophanales > Bacillaceae > Priestia > Priestia sp. USM5. Next base: position 2,232,551 of record NZ_JBSGKN010000001.1, on the reverse strand, counting down.
CGGTTCAAAATGCCCGTAGCCCGTCACTGTATTTTCAATGGATTCTTTGTACAAAATTTCTGGTTCTTCGAACTGTACGTTTATATTAAAACGTTCTTTTATCAGTTTTTCGAGAACTTCAAGCTGAATGGCTCCCATCACATGAATATGAAGCTCTTGAGTCCTTTCTTCCCACGTCACATGTAAAGAAGGATCTTCGGCATCTAATAGTTGAAAAAGTTTAATTCCTTCTTTTGGATGAACAGAAGGCTCAAAAACAACTTTTGATTTTAACGTAGGCAAAAGTTCGTAGGAGCGGCTTTCTTTTAACGTTCCAAGACCGTCTCCAACGGATGCTGAAGTCAATCCTGTAACTGCAAAAAGTTCGCCGGCTGAACCTTCATTTACGTTTTTGAATGTGCTTCCGTTATAAGCACGAATTTGAGTGATTTTTTCTTCGTATAGCTCTCCGTTTTTTTCATAAGCCACTTCATCACGCACTTGCAGTGTCCCGCTTAGAGCTTTGATAAACGTGATGCGCATGCCGTTTTCATCGTGCCGAATTTTATATACACGCCCTGAAAATGCTTCTTCCTGCGAGTAGTGAGTTTCTGATAGCAAATCGAGCTTTTCTAAAAAACTTTCAATACCGATGTCTTGCAAAGCTGAGCCACAAGCACACGGGAAAATCTGATTGGCTTGAATAAGCTTTTGCATAGCCGCTTTCCAATAAGCTTGATCATTCTTGCCTTCCATAAATGCATCTAAAAACTCTTCATCTTTTTCAGCTGTAAATTCAATAAGTTCCTCACTTAACGAGCCGTCTACAAGCTCTGAAGTTATATCAAAAACATCAGGGGTTAAGTTATGTTTAATATCATTTATAATACGTTCAGGATCTGCTCCTACACGATCGATTTTATTGATGAAAAAGAATACGGGCACACGATGTTTTTGAAGCAGCTGCCAAACCGTTTCTGTGTGCCCTTCGACTCCCTCGACTGCGCTTAAGATAACAATCGCATAGTCCATCACTTGAATAGAACGTTCCATTTCAGGTGAAAAATCGACGTGGCCAGGTGTATCAATTAAATAATAAGTAGAACCGTTATATGAAAAAGTTCCTTGATCAGCAAATACCGTAATGCCCCGTTCTTTCTCAATCGTATGAGTATCAAGAAACGAGTCTTTGTGGTCAACTCTTCCTCGCTGTTTAATACTTTTTGTGTGGTAAAGAAGCTGCTCGGAAAACGTAGTCTTCCCTGCATCCACATGCGCTGCAATACCGATTGTTTTGTTAGATTGTTTCATTGTTAAATACCACCTTACTGCTGTATGTATAGCTGTTATTCTCTATTTTATAATAATCGTAAGAAAAAGTGGACGACAAAGGCCTAGAGCTGCTTACATCAAAAAAGAATGCGTGATTAAACATCGCATTCCTTTTTTGTACGGTGTTTGATATCTTTTTTGTCTTTTACTATAAAAATAGCTGCTATAAGGCACCCAATTCCAGCTAAATGCATGATGTTATTACCTGTCGCGCCTAGACTGTTACTGGTCAACCCACCTAAAATGCTGCCAAATATAATCAATAAAACAGCAAACATGAACTTCAATTTCTTCACTCTCCGTTAGTAAGTTATTAAATATGATTTGCATACGGATCATATAAACCAGTAAGTAATAATAGACCTGCTGATAAAATCAATGTTCCTCCGATTAACAAACTGCTGCTACATACCTTTTTTCTCTTTTTGCGTAAAAACATTCCTGATATAAGAAATAGTAGTGCGACAGATATTAGAATCAATCCTATACCAATATTCAATATTTATTTCTCTCCCTTATACATGTATTCCTTACCATCTAGTTAACCATAATATTATTATGAAAATAAAAAACGAACTTGACCCTTTACCGAACCTTAATTGTTTTATATGTTATCATACATAAATTGTTAAAAGTACATTTTTTCACCTTTCACTATCAAAAAAGCAGCCTCTTTACTAAGAGACTGCTTTTTTAATGACAACTGATAAATCCTGATTAAGAAGCTTTTTTTAATCGTTCTTTTTGTTTCTGTTGATAAGAAGAAAAATAAATAAGGCCTACAAATACAGCTCCACCTATCATATTTCCAATAAAGGTAGGGATAATATTTGTCATAAAATCAATCCATGTAAAATGACCTGCAAAAATAGCGGCGGGAATAATAAACATATTGGCTACAACGTGCTGAAAGCCAATCGCAACAAATGCCATAATCGGAAACCAAATACCAAGAATTTTCCCCGTAACGTCGTCAGCGCCGTATGAAAGCCAAATAGCTAAACATACAAGCCAGTTGCAGCCCGCGGCAGAAATAAGCGTTTTAAAAAATGAGTCGTCAATTTTAGCTTGAGCAATTGCTACCGTTTTATCTAAAAAAGGCCCCGTTTCTGTTAACCCGACAATATGTCCAAAGAAATACGCAATAAATACGGCACCTAAAAAGTTAGCAAGCGTAACCCAAAACCAGTTATGAAGCAAGTGACGAAGCGAAATTTTTCTTGCATACAGGGCAATGGAGACAGACATCATATTCCCCGTAATGAGCTCTGCTCCCCCAAGTACTACCAGCATAAGACCTACAGGAAAGACGGCCCCTCCTAAAAGATTTGATAAACTTCCCCATTCAGCTGGTAAATTACCAATGACGCGCACATCTAGTAAAAAACCAAGCGCAATAAATGCGCCTCCTAGAAACCCAAGCATAAGAATAGAAGAAAGGGATAACTTCGTCTTTGAAACCCCCGCTTCTAAAGCGATGTTTAACATTTTATCCGGCTTGTGAAATGCCATAAAACTCCTCCTTAATTAAAAAAGGCAGCACTCAAAAACACCTTTTACACAAGGTTTTTGAATGCTGCCTAATAATCCTGCACTTTCTTTACAGTATATCAGTCATCATTATCTATAATAAAACTAAATAAAAAACAAGCAGATCCTACTTCTCTTTCATTTAATTAAATTATGTATTTTGCGTTGTTCTTCTACTGAATATTGGTTTCAAACACAAATACGGAAACGGCGATATCTTCTTCCACTTTGATATCGGAAAATAAATAGTTCAGCTTAGCTCCTAACAAGTCTTCAAGTCCTTCTGGAGGAGATGAAGCATAAAGGTTTTGAATAAGCTTCGTTCTTGCCATATGTACCGTCTCTTTACCTTCGGTTGTTCTCGCGATAAATTGTTCAGCTGGCGTTAAGTTGCCGTACAAAGTTGAAATAGCCATGTTTTGAACGAATACAGTATGAATTCGTTCTGGACCTTTTCCAAAAAGTTTTTTGCGCAGCTTTCGGATAATATCATTAAAATCATGTATTTTTTTAGACACCGGTGTATGCCTCCGCTTATCTCGAGTATGTCTGTCCTGCTCATTCAAGTTTTCAACTAAGAATAAGTTACATTATACATGACGACGTTTACATTGTATACAATGTATCTGTTTTATTCTTATTAATCCAAACAATTGCAAAACTTTTACAGAATGAAAAAAAATCCTTCACTTATTAAAGTGAAGGATTACCTTTATATCTCTACTTAAAGGTTACAAATGAATTCTCAGTTATCAAAGAAATAACTAAGAACTTTGACAAGATAGCATGTCAAAATAGTCAAGTGGTATGTTTGTACCAGTACTTAATGCTATCACGTTAAAGTCATGGAATCCACTTAGTTTACTTTCATAATACTTTATTTAATTTAAATATTCTTTTTTGATAGGTAGCCCTTAATCTTCATCACGATCTGCTCTAAATTCATCATCAGATAATGAATTTAGTTGATGGCTAAGCTTTTCGTAGTTATCTTGTTTTTGATTTTGTTGTACATCATTAGATATAGGAGTTTTACTAGAAACAGTAGATTTTTTTCTAGTCTCTTCGCTTCCGCTAACTCCAACCCCGACATTATTATCTGTCATCGGATTCACCTCTTTAACTGTTATTATGGAGAATTGCTCTAAAAAAATAACAGGAAACAAAAGGGACTCCGACTTAGCTAATAGCGGTCCAAGCTTCCTTATTTAACCTAAACCGTATTTAAATAAGAAAATGACCTGCTTTAACTCCATAGACAATACCGATAAAAAAACTTGCTATACCTAGTGTTTGACTTTTACATACATACTTTATAGTTAAGCCTGGAATCAGACCCCATATAATGATGAAAATAGCGAACGATACTATAATAGAAGACCATGCATCTTGCCCTGATATACTTATACCTTGCATAAACGTTTCTCCTTTCAGTACTTATATCGGGAGAACATAAATTTTTTATAGTATCTTACTGTACGAACTAAAAAATTCAGGTGACCTGTCCATATATGCTTTTACAGCGAATGGTGGCGTTCAAGCTCGATTGTTTTTGGTTTTTGCCATATTAATACCCCTGCCGCTACGTACATAAACGAAGTGATGTAAAAAAGGCTTCCGATTGTCAGAAAATCAATGATATACCCTGTTACAATAACGGCCAAGGCTGCCCATATAGAGGTCCATAAATGATAGTGTCCTACTTGTTTTCCTGTGTGAGCACGATCTGTCTGCCTAGATAACGCTATTTTTTCTGCTGTTTTTTGAAGAGCTCCAAGCAGACCCATTATAATTTGAATGATATACACCTGTGTGATCGTTGTTAAAACGGGAATCACAATCATAACAACGGCCATCCCAAACGTATATAAAAGAAGCAAGCGCTTTTCTCCTACTCTGTCACTCCATGAACCGATCAACGGATGACTCAAAGCTGCGGTTAAAGCAAAAATTCCGTAAGCTAAGCCAAATTGTGAATAGCTATCGCCAAGATTTCGAAGCAGTAAAAGGTAAAAAGGAAACACAATACTGCTTGCGGTAATCATCAGGCTTTGTGAATGTAAGAGTTGTTTGTACGTCATTTTCCATACTCCTTATAAAATAAATTAACGAACGTTTCGTTCCGGTCATATTTTCTTTTCAAATTAAAAAAGGCGGTTGTATGAGGGTAAGCCTCTTCTAACTGCTTCTTGCTTGGGTAGCCGTAGTAAGGCAAGTAATAGCTTCCCTGATGCTGCAGCGTCACATCCACCATTTTTCGGACAACTCTTTGTGTATCAGAGATGCCTTGATTGTCTCTTTTCTGGTTAATAAGTAAAACAAGAGCAAACATATCGTCTTTTGCATAAGACATGACGGCTTTATTATCCTTCTCTACATAGCGAACGGTAATGTTCAATAAATTTAATTCCTCAGTTGATAACACTTGACGTAAATCATCGATGTAAGAAGCAAATTCATCAACTGGAACAAAGTATTCTTGCAAAATTTCCGTCCGGCTAGCACTTTCGTATTCCATAAAATCACTTTCAGAACGCATAACATTATTTCTTGTTTCAAGCCGTCCATTTTGTTTTAAGAAATAAGCCTTTTGTGTTTCCCACAGCATATCTTTGCCCCAGTCGCTATACCGAGACAGCCCTAGCATAAATTTAGGAAGTGCCACTATTTTTTCTGTTTTGAGCGGTTCGTTTGCAGTAGAAGTATTTTGAGAAGATAAACGGTAGTTTGTGACGTACATATCTGTTAGCAATTGATTAGGAGAAACGGAAATACGCGCCATATGCATACGAACGTCAGGATTATGCTGTACGTAGTTTTTAAAATACGCTGTATACTGCCTATAATCTAAGCGAATAATTTCATCTTCGTACCATTCATCGTCCGTCAAACGAAGCGTCACATCTAAAATGACCCCAAATAACCCGTAGCCTCCGTTTACTAAAGAAAACAGCTCGGGGTGTTTCGTCCGGCTAATTTCGATAATAGATCCGTCCGCCTGCAGGAGACGCATAGATTTGACCGTATCCATTAAAGAACCGTATCGAATATCTCTGCCGTGTACGTTCACGCTAATAGAACCTCCAACGGTAAAAATATTTTGTGATTGCATAACTTTAAGAGCAAGACCGTCTTTATGTATATATTGCTGAATATCATTCCACGTTGTCCCGCTTTGAACCGTAATTTCTTTTTGACGGGGCTTGTAATCTATAATTTTATTGTACTGCTTCATATCAAGTAAAATAGCATTAGGATAGTATGTCTGCCCTCCTTGGCTGTGCTGCATGCCTGAAATCGCTATTTTTTCATGATGCTGTGAAGCGGTTTTTACCCAATTTTTCAGCTGTTTTTCAGTGGTTCCATGCTTTATTTCTTTGACTTTTGTAGGAAGAAGCTGCGCAACATCCTCCGTTACAGGACGGGTTTGCTGCTGTTTATAGATATGATATGAGGTATACGAACCTACTAGATAAAAAGATAAAAAAGATCCTAACAACAGGTTTTTCTTCATCACAAACTGTAAGCTCCTTTCTTTATTTCTGTGAAATTATACCATACAAAAAGTGAAATAACACTAATATAGTGTATTTTTACACTATATTATAACTTATCTTGAGAAAATATATGAAAAAATCTTGTAATTTAATGTATGTTAACCTTATTGAAACAAAAAAAGAAAAGACCTAGTGTCTTTTCTTTTTTTGTTTTTTTATTTTTCAGCTTCGTATGCAACTAAAGCTACTCTTTTTCCCAACGTTTGTTGAAACTGCTCTTCTAGTTGTTTAAGCTTCGCATGCATATCATCGTTAATTGAAGCTGGCTCAAAGGTCATTTTTGTTTGCTCCATCAGATACTTTCACCTCTTTCGTGTGTGTATGTTCTACTTTTTCCAATATAAAAGAGGTCTATGACGATTTGACGAAAGTTTACAAATTAAATTTACTGATGAGCGCTGTTAATTGTTCTGCCATTTGAGACAGAGATTGTGCGGAAACAGCAATTTCCTCCATTGAAGCCAGCTGCTCTTCAGTTGATGCAGCCACTTCTTCAGATGTAGCTGCATTTCCTTTAGCAAGGATTGCCATTTCACCTGCTGTACGAGCCACTTCTTCAACCGCTGCTGAAATTTGCTGAGCAGTCGCAGCCACTTCTTCTACTTGCGGAGTCGTTTCATTCATGCTGCTTAGGATCTGTTCGAACTTTTGAATAGCCGTTTGTGAAATTGTTCGTCCTTCTTCAACTTTGTTTGTAACTTGCTCCATTGTATGTACAGATTCCTGAGTATCTTGTTGAATAGCTTGAATAAGCTCAGAAATTTGAGACGCAGAAACTTGTGATTGTTCTGCCAGCTTTCTCACTTCCGCTGCTACAACAGAAAAACCTTTTCCATGTTCCCCAGCTCGTGCCGCTTCGATTGCAGCATTTAAGGCTAGTAAATTTGTTTGAGCAGCAATGCCGCTGATTACTTCTAAAATGGTTCCAACTTCTTTTGAACGTTGAAACAAAGTACGAATCGTTGTATTAGATAGCTCGACGGACTGAGAAATGGATTCCATTTGTTCGACCGTTTCTCTCACAGCTTTTCCACCTTCTACCGCTTCAGACGTTGTGTGATTTGATAGCTGAGAAACAGTTTCTGTACGCTTGGCAATCGTATAAACTCCTTGTACAATCTCATCTAAAGAAGCTGCATTTTGGTCAATAACAGCCGTTTGTTTTTCCGCACTAGAAGCCACTTCTTGTATCGCAACCGATACTTGTTCAGTCGCAGCGCTCGTTTGCTGTGAACTGGCCGTTAGCTCTTCTGAAGAAGCAGCCACTTGTTCTGCACTCATTTCAACATTTTGAATTAATGTACGAAGGTTGTTTTGCATCTGAATAAAAGCATACCCTAACTCACCGATTTCATCCTTTGAATTGACGGTAATCGCTGTTGTCAAATCTCCTTCACTAACGCTTAGAGCCTGATTCTTAAGCTGTTTGAGCGGTTTAATAATCGATTGTAACACCACAAAAATGGTAAGACTCCCGATTATCAGACAAACTACAATAATAAATAGTGTTTTGTAAAAAATAGGATGTGCTGCTTCACTCACTTCTGATGAATACATAGTGCCTGCAACTTTCCAGTTCGTTGTTTTATTTGTCGTAAAGACCATCTTTTTTTCATCACCGTTAAAGGTATATTCAAAGAATCCGGATCTCTTTGCATAAAGCTTGTCAAAAAGAGAATCTGTTGCTTTTGTACCTGCTTTTTCCGTAGGGTGAACAATATATTTTCTTTCTCCATCTAAAAGAAATGGATATCCTTTTTCTCCGATTTTCACTTTGCTGACAGCTTTATTGATGCGGCTTATATCTAAATTTAAAGCAATAACCCCTGTGCCATCAGCCGTTGTTTTTGCTACAGTAATAACGGTTTGACCTGTAGAGGCTGAGGGATAAGGTTCAGTGACAACTGTTTTCCCTTTGTTTTGCATGGCTAGCTTGTACCAATCTCGTTTTCTGGGATCATAGCCTGCTTGTGTCACTTTTTTAGGCGCTTGAATAAACTTCCCCTGCTGATTTCCTGTAAAAATGCTGACGGCTTCTGGATGAAGCGAAGCATATAAGTTAAAATTTTTGCTTAAAGTAGCCATATCTTTTTCATTGTAGCGCTCGTTGTTTACCACTGATGCAAAAAACTCTACATCATGAATTTTTGGTCCAATGGTATCGTCAATCACCGAATTAATGGACTGTACATTTTGCTGTGCTGTGTTAATAATTTGGTTTTCAATTTCATGTTTCGCTGTTATGTAAGCTGATACACCTATCGTAACAGATGGCACTAATAAGATCGCTGCAAATGCTAGCACCAGCTTTGTCTTAAAGTTATTAAGGGACCTTTTTTTTCTTACTCTCTCCATGCTATGTAGCCTCTCTCTCTGTAGTTAAAAGTGATCGTGCACTTCCTTTCTATCGGCAAGACTTCATATTCCTTTAGTCATCGAGTGTATACATAATTAACAATGGGAGTGAAAAGATAAGAGTACGATAAAAAAAGTAGGTGATTTTAATGGAAGAAAGTAAAAACAGCAAGTCTTTTTCAATGTTTGAAACAGAAAAGGTTCAGCGCGGAGAAGAAAAAGATATTTTTAATATCTATAAAGAAGGAGTAAAAATTGCGGAAGTAAGAGGAACGGATCCTCAAACTCAGCAGGTTATTCCGATGCATGACTTAAACGACTATGAAGAAAATAAGCTTCACGAATATATCGCTCATTTAGACCACACAACGTAAACGTAAAAGTGCTAAAACAAGAGTCCCCTCTTGTTTTAGTCTTTAGAATCATAAAAAACATGTTCAAAGTGCAGCGTGTCTTTTTGTATGTACAGCAGCCCAAACGAAAATTGCTTTTGACGCCGCTTGTCAGTAGCGGAACCTGGATTAAACAATGTAATATCACCAATTTGTTTATGAACAGGAATATGAGAATGACCAAAAATTACTGCATCGACTTGTTGATGTTCAAATGCCAAAAGTGCACGTTTTTCAGTCGTTTTTCCTTTGCCATGACCGTGGACTACGCCAATCGTAACATCATCAAACGGAAGAAGTAATGAAGTTGGAAGTACTTGCTGAAGCTCTTCACTGTCCACATTTCCAATCACGCCGTGTACAGGAGCAAAAACGCGCAGTTCATTGTAGACATCTATCGTTTGAAAATCTCCGGTATGAATAATCGCATCAGCTGTTTTCAGTTCGGCTAGGAGTCTTTTTGGAAAATGTTTCGCTCTTTTGGGGATATGAGTGTCACCTAAAATAACGATCTTCATTTATGATACGCTCCTTTTTCATTCAATATGGTGTAGTGTAGCGTATTATGTTGTAATGAAGCAACTCTATACGGAGCGTCAGGCAAAAAATTTCTCTTTTTCGTTTAAGTTTGCGAAAATACTTTACATACTAAGTTACAGAATGGAGTTTTCGAAATGGAAGTAAAAATTAATCGAAACGCAGCAAAAGTATTAAAAAATGCCTTGGCTAGCCCAGAAGGTCAAGGAAAAATGATCCGTGTATATGTAACTATCGACCACGGTGATCATGCGCATTATGATTGGAAATTCGATACGCCGACTGAACATGATGAAATCGTAAAAACAGATAAAGATATCGATATCGTTTTAGATAAACGCGAGAAATTTTTAGAAGGCGTATGGATTCAATATTTCCACGTTCCAGAGCCTGAATTTGTGATTAGCAGCCTTCACCACGCGCATCACCATCATTAATACAAAAAACACACCTTGTTTTATAGGTGTGTTTTTTCGTTTGTGCAACAGGCAAAAATTTTATTGATGAAAGAAGAGATAAAATTTTGTTGAAGCAATAAAAATGAGCTATAGTGGAATTACGGATGAAAGAAAAGAGGTTAGCGTATGAAAGTAAGTGTGTTAGTAAGGTCTATTTTAGTTGTTATTTTATATAATTTATTCGTTCTGTACATCGGATGGAACGCTTGGGTGTGGCTTCACACAATGTTTGAAGTGGAAAACAAATGGATTCTTACGGTGATCGTTGTGTTTTTTGCTTATTCCTTTATCATCAGTCGCGCGTTTCAACAAGTGAGCATGTTTAAAATTGTAGGATCGTATTGGTTAGGATTTATTCAATATTCAGTTCTTTTGCTTCCTATAAGTAATCTAGCCGTATATATTCTCACTTTTCTAGGCGCTTCGCTTTCTACAGCTATCGATTCAATCGGACTTTTCATGATTGCTGCTTTTTTATTCATTTTTGCTTACGGTACGTATAATGCTTACAGTCCTGTAGTAAGAAAATATACAATTTCGCTTGCTAAAAAGACCAATCGGAAAAACCTTCGCATTGCCGTAGCATCTGATATGCACTTTGGCACATTGTCCGGCAAAAAACATTTACAGCGGCTAATCACTCATGTACAAAAGATACAGCCAGATCTTATTTTACTTCCTGGAGATATTATTGACGATGATCCCCACGTATTCTTTAAAAAAGAAATGGATTATATGATGAAGCAGCTCAAAGCGCCTTTAGGCACATATGGAATTTTGGGAAATCATGAGTATTACGGTGGGAAGATCCCTCAGTTTGTGGAAAGAATGAAAGAAATGAACATTCCTATTTTAATGGATGAAGTGTTAAACATAGAAGATAGCTTGTACTTAATTGGAAGAAAAGATAAGACGGATAAAAATCGAGACAGCTTTTTCGATTTAGCGAGTGAAACGGATCGTTCTCTTCCAGTCATTGCGATGGATCATCAGCCGCTTTCTTTAAAAGAAGCGGAACAAGCAGGCGTAGATTTACTTTTATGCGGTCATACTCACAGAGGACAAATGGCCCCTAATCATTTGATCACAAAGCGGTTATTTGAAATTGATTGGGGCTACAAACAAACTAATCAGCTGCATACCATTGTCTCTTCAGGATTTGGCTTTTGGGGTCCTCCTCTTCGAATCGGAAGCCGGTCAGAAATTATTCAAATTGATATTTCATTTACAAAATAGAGAAAGCCCTAAGGCTTTCTCTATTTTAATGTACGCAGCAACTTCGGAAGTTCTGCGTAAATAGCCACTACTTCATCTATTTTCATCCGAACGAGCCCGCTTGAAGACGGGGCAACAAAATCCATTATTCCTGATACCATCGATTCTTCTTGTTTGCCCCACCTCACTTGCTTGCGTCCACTGTACTGCTGATAGACACCTTTTCCAACAAAACAAACGATTTTAGGCGTGTATGTAGCGATTTTTTTCTTTAGGATTTCTCTGCCTTCTGCATATTCTTCTTTTGTAATCTCATCAGCTGCCTTTGTAGGACGCTCCACAATATTTGTTAAACCGTATCCTAGCTGTAACAGCGAGTGATCTTCCTCGGGATGGTATTTACGATCTGTTAAACCTGCTTTATGAAGAATCGTCCAGAAACGATTGGTTGGATTAGCAAAATGATGACCCGTTTCACCGGAACGGATGCTTGGGTTAAAACCGACAAATAAAATATCTAAGTTGGGCTGTATATGATCAAAAATAGAGTTCATAGTCATACGCTCCTTACAATGTAAAAAGAAAACATCCAAATTGGATGTTTTCTTTTTACTATACCCTATTAAATACGAACTACGCGTCCGTTGAATTTTTGTTTCCAGTAGCCGCTGCTCATGTTTGCAATTGCAACACCTGTTGAGCTTTGAGCACCGATGAACTTACCGCCGCCTACATAAATACCAACGTGTCCGTCTTTTTTATATGTATCGAAGAAAACAAGATCTCCAGGCTGGATTTGACTAGAAGACACTTGCGTTCCAGCATGCTTTAACGTTTCTGTACTTACAGATCCAAGAGGCCCAAGGTTAACACCAACTTGAGAATATGCCCAGTGTACAAATGACGAGCAGTCAAATAAACCGTGGTTAATATCAGACTGGCTGCGTCCTCCGCCAAATACGTAAGCAGAGTTTCCAATCCAGCGGTTTCCTACCGTTACAACATTGCTAGCTTTTGGAGCCGGAGCGCTTGTAGGTGCAACATCATTGCTGCTTGCTTTTGGTGCTGCTTTAGGAGAAGGCGAATCAGCTTTTTCAGCTGCTTCCGCCGCTGCTTTTTGAGCTTGTTCGGCTGCTTTCTTAGCTGCCTCTTTAGCTGCTTGTTCAGCTGCTTTTCTTGCTGCTGCTTCCGCCGCTTTTTGATCTTTAATATTTTGTTCAAGCGTAGACTGTTCATTCGCAAGAGAGCTGTCTTTTGATTGTAGAGAAGCTTTTAGTTCTTCATTTTTTGCTTCTTTATCTTTTAGTTCTTTTGCCAACGCATCTTTTTGTTTCTTTTGAGCTGCTAGCTGGACAGTCATTTCATCCAGTTCTGCCTTCATATCTTCTAAGCTAGCAAGCTTAGATTTAACATCTGCTTGTTTTGTTTTTAGTTCGTCTTGCATATTTTTAGTTTCTTTTAAAATACCGCGGTCTGCATCTACAATAGTCGAAACAGCTAGCGCGCGGTCTACAAAATCACCAAAACTTGAAGAACCGAGTAAAACTTGTAAATACTCTACGTTACCGCCGCTTTCTTGCATGGAACGTGCACGATCTTTTAAAATATCATTGCGCTTTTCAAGTTTTTCTTGAAGCAGCTTAATTTCTTTTTCAAGCTGGTCTACTTGTTTAGACGTTTCTTTAATATCCGCTTCTGTTTTTTGGGCTTTTTTATTATTTTCTTCTTCTGCTAATGTTAATCGCTCAAGCTGTGCTTTCATTTGATCTTGTTCTGCTTGAAGGCGTGTTAATTCATCAGAAGCTGCTTTGATGTTAGATTGCACATCTTGGCGTTGATTTTGAATTTGAGATTTTTGTGATTCCATATCCTGAATGGTAGAGGCATACGCTGGAGTTGATAAAACTCCTCCTAGGCCTAATAAAACCGTTGTGTTAAGTAAAAGCATTTTCTTTTTCAATATGAATTCCTCCGCTTTCTCGCTCTGTTAAACTAGTAATTTCTAATTATGTATCAATATGTATAAAAGTCTGACAATTTATGTAAAGTTCACTGTATTTGTCGATAAATAGCTAAATATGCTAATGAAAATCTACGAAAATTATACCACGATAAACGTTCAAAAAAAGAATAACAATATTACAATTGTATTTCAGTAATGTAACATTTAACGCTTGTGTATACATTCACTTCTTGCCTGCAAAAATATACCTTTATTTCCCCATGCCAGTGAAAGATCTATCAAGCTTCAAACAGCAGTGCTTTTAGCGTTATAAAGTAGATAATTATTATTGTTTAAGCTGTTTAGATTTAAGATATTTCTAAAAGAAACGTAACAACTCTTTAACATATTCGTCTATTTTTACCCTTTATCTACCATTTTTACAATATTTGAAAATGATTTTCTGGAATAACAATGAATTTATTTCTATTCGATGTTTGAAGAAGTTCAAAAAGAGGACAATAGGCAATTTTCAAACAATATTCGACAACGCTTGGATGAAGCCATACAAAAAACCTTCTCGCCATGAGGCGAGAAGGTTTTTTTAATCACGCTGCTGATAATAGTGTTCTAAAGCTACAATTGCGCTTCCCATTCTTTCTTGGTCAGGAATAACAATACGATCTACTCCTTCTTCTTTTAAAGCAGCAGCGGTTACTTTCCCAACGGCCACAGCTACTACAGAGCTTTCAAAGAGTTCTCGAATGTGATCAGCTTGTCCGTGTTCTCTTGCAAACGAAAATAAAAAGCGGGCTTGGGGAGCGCTTGTGAAATTAACAGCATCGACTTTCCCGCTTGTTAATTCGTTTATAAGCTGTTCCATGACTTCTGCTTTTGGAGGAATATGCTGATACGGTAAAATCTCTTTAAATTGGGCTTTTTGATTCGAAAGAAAATCAATCAATTTTGGTGCAGGATCTCCGTGAAGCTGAAGCGCTACATGCTTTCCTTCAAAAGAAAACGAATGAAGCGCTCTGACTAGGCCCGCTGTACTTCCATCATCATCTCGAACGGTTGGAGTAACACCGAGCTTTTTTAACATATTTACGGTTTTATACCCGCGTGCAGCAATATTAGCTGCTTGTAAAGAAGAAAGGAATTCATCAGCTAGTCCTAGCTTATCTGCTGTTTTATATAAAATTTCCGTCCCGACGCCTGTCGTAAAAATAAACCAATCATAATTTCCTTTTACCAGTTCTTTAATATCTGCTTCTAAGTGTGTGTCATCTAAAAAGATGGTTCCTTGTGCAGGTCGTACAAGCGGGGTCCCGCCAAGGTTTTCAACAATTTTGCTGATTTCTTCTACTTTACGCTGACCTACGAGTGCGACTGTTTTACCTTCTAATCGTTTCAATGGTTTACCTCCATTTTTCTATGTATGCTACTTTAATGAACCTTGATAACCGAGTTTTTCAGAAATTAGGCTCGCCGCTTCTGTTACTTTTTGAATAATGAACGGCAGTCTGTCTCCTTGAAATCTCGCTTCAATTCCCGCTACGCTAATGCCTGCAACCACGTCATTTTGATGATTTACAATCGGCGCGCTCACGGATGTTGTAAAGTTTTCTAATTCAGAGGTGCTAATGGTATACCCTTTTTCTTTTGCTTCTTTTAATACATTTCTTAGTTTCTTTTGATCTGTAATGGTTCCAACACCTATTGGAGTTAGCTCCGTTTGAGTAATATATGCCTCTTGTTCTTTTTCGGGTAAATGCGCCAAAATAATGCGTGAACAAGCTCCTGCATAAAGAGGTGAACGCCTTCCAATTGATGTATAGAGACGCACGGGATGAAGCGTATCTACTTTTTCAATATACATGGCTTGATCCCCATCTCGTACAATTAGATTAACCGCTTCTTCTACTTCGTCTCGGAGCGTTTCCATTACGGGCTTTGCGATATTTCTAATATCTAAGCGATTAGCCACTAGCTGACCAAATTGCAAGAATAAAAGTCCTAGCGAATAGTATCCTTGCGCGTCTTTTGTTAAAAATCCCATCTCTTCAAGCGAACCAACCATTCGATGCAAAGAAGTTTTCGGAACGCCTGAATATTCCATCATTTCTGTGAAGGTCAGCTTAGGGTGGTTGATAAAAAGCGTGAGAATCTGCATGGATTTAACGACTGTTTTATTGTTAGCTTGCATAAAACCTTCTCCCTTATTTGTGCGAATACATGTATTTGATAGAAGTATAGCTTACTAGCTAATCATATGTTCTTTTTATTATACATGAAGAAAAAAAGGAAAGCACTCCCTTATAAGAGCACTTTCCTTTCTTACACCGTTTCTAGTTCTTTAATTGAAATAGGGTTACTTTCTAGAAATTTGGTTGTAAAATCCCCTTCTTTAAAAGAAGGATGATTCAGTAATTCTAAATGAAAAGGAATAGTTGTGTGAATACCTATAATGATAAATTCTTCGAGCGCACGTTTCATTCGTTGAATCGCTTCATTTCGGTCTTTCCCTGTTACAATTAATTTCGCCACCATTGAATCATAAAATGGAGAAATTTCATAGCCTGGGTAAACCGCGCTGTCTACACGAACGCCGTAGCCGCCAGGAGGTAAATACATCTCGACTTTTCCAGGAGAAGGCATAAAGTTTTTAGCCGGATTTTCTGCGTTGATTCGACATTCAATTGCCCATCCCTTTAACTGAACATCCCGCTGAGCAAATGATAGCGGGTAGCCTGCTGCTACTGAAATTTGTTCTTTAATTAAGTCGATATTTGTTACAAGTTCTGTAACAGGGTGTTCAACTTGAATCCGTGTGTTCATTTCCATAAAGTAAAAATGTCCGTGTTTATCTAACAGAAACTCCACCGTTCCCACACCTGTATAATCGACTGCTTTAGCTGCCGAGACTGCCGCCTTGCCCATTTTCGCACGAAGATTTTCATCTACTGCAGGAGACGGAGCTTCTTCTACTAATTTTTGATGACGTCGCTGAATTGAACAATCTCGTTCACCTAAATGAACTACATTACCTTCTTCATCAGCAACAATTTGAATTTCGATATGTTTCGGTTCTTCTAAATATTTTTCAAGGTATACTCCGCCGTTTCCAAAAGCTGTTTCTGCTTCGTGCTGAGCTTGACGAATCGCTTTTTCTAGCTCCTCTTCGCTATGAGCTAGCCGCATTCCTTTTCCGCCGCCGCCCGCTGTAGCTTTTACAATGATTGGATAGCCTATTTCTCTTGCTACTGGAATAGCGGTGCTGCTATCTTCAATCAGTCCTTCCGTGCCAGGTACAATAGGCACACCGGCTTGTTTCATTGTTTCTCTTGCTACAGCTTTTGCTCCCATTTTACGGATGGCTTCCGCTTTTGGACCAATAAAGGTAATATCATAGGATTCACACATCTCAGCAAAATCAGCATTTTCAGCTAAAAATCCGTAGCCGGGATGAACAGCGTCTGCCTTGGTTACTTGTGCTACGGTAAGCAAATTCCGAATATTTAAGTAGCTTTCTTTAGAAGATGTTTTACCAATACAAAATGACTCATCTGCTAGCTTTACGTGAAGTGCATCTTTGTCTGCTTCTGAATACACGGCCACGGTTGCAATTCCCATCTCTTTACAAGCTCGAATGATACGAACTGCAATCTCACCGCGGTTTGCGATTAACACTTTTTTGAACATAGTGGCTCCTCCTGACAATATGTATACTTTAATATGATTTTACGGTAAATAGAGGCTGTCCAAACTCAACAACATCTCCGTCTTTCACAAGAATTTCAAGCACTTCTCCTTCCATTCCTGCATCTACTTCGTTAAACAGCTTCATCGCTTCAATTACACATACAACATCTTTACGTTCAATAGTTTGTCCTACTTGAACAAACGGATCAGCGTCTGCTTCTGGCTTGGCGTAAAAGGTTCCAACCATTGGTGATAAGATTTGTTTTTCATTATTCTCTGCTGCGTTTACAGACATAGAATCTTGAGGCGTTTGCTCAGCAGCAGCGGCTTTTACTTCCTCTGTTTTTACTTCTGTAACAGCTGTGTCTTCTAAAGGAATTCCCGCTTTATCAATGACAACTTTTGTTCCTTCATGTTCAATATGGAGCTTTTGAATACCAGATTCATTCATTAATGAAACAACTTCTTGCAATTCACGTACGTTTATCATTTCTTGTCACTCCCGTTTTGTGTTATTTAGTTGAAGCAAGGTTAATAGCAATCTTCAATTCTTGAAGCATCTGTTCTTTTTCTAAATAGATTTTTTCTGCTTCATGAAGCGAAATGTGAGAAAAATAGATGGATTCTCCGGGCTTTACTTGAGCTAAAAGCGGTAAATCCGCTGTGATGACTTGAGCGATTTTAGGATATCCTCCTGTAGTTTGACGGTCTGCTAACAGGATAATGGGATTTCCATCTGGCGGGACTTGAACAGAACCTTGTGAGACGGCTTCAGACAATAGCTCTTTTTTTTCTTGAAGCTGAAGAGAAGGTCCATCCATTCGATAGCCCATTCGATCTGATTGATTTGATACTTTAAAGGGTTCTTGAGTAAAATGACTTTGGCTTTCAGCTGTAAATAAATCAAATTGACCCCCATTCATAACACGGACACTTGGTTTCTTTGTAAAATGGACAAATTCTTTATAATTTACGGACCATGAAGAAGTATATACTCCTTTTATCAGTTCATTGGAAAGAAAAGCAGGCTTTGAAGCAGCAGGAACAGATAGAGGTAAAACGTCGTCTGTTTGTAATGCTCTTCCTTTATAGCCACCAATTTCCCCCCTCAAATACGTGCTTTTACTATTTAACACTTCATTAATAGAAAATCCTCCAGCTACAGATAGATAGGAACGACAACCAGTTCTACAAGGCCCAAATGATAAAGTGCCTCCTTTTGGAATAAATAAAGGTTTCCACATCGGGACTGGCTTTCCGTTGACCGAAGGAGTTAAATCTCCACCTGTGATCGCTACTAAACAATCACTTTCTATTTCAAGGGTAGGCCCCATTAGCGTAACTTCAAGTCCCGCTTCTTTTTCATCGTTACCAACTAGTAAATTAGCAATTCGAAGAGAATAAGAATCCATTGCACCGCTTACAATTACACCGTGCTGCTGAAATCCTTTTCTTCCCAAATCTTGAATGCTTGTCAATAACCCGGCTTTACTAACTCTTATACTCATTTTTCTCCCTCCTTTGCCTGTAGTTCTTGATGCTCTTCTTTAGAGATAGGCTCAAATTTTACAATATCTCCAGCCTGCAGCAAACTTGGAGGATTTTGCTCCGGCAAAAACAGTTTAATCGGCGTTTGACCAATTAGCTGCCATCCTCCGGGAGTGGAAATAGGATACACTCCTGTTTGCATTCCTGCAATACCAACCGAACCTGCAGGAATAGAGGTGCGAGGAGACGAGCGGCGAGGCGTAGCAATTTTTTCAGATAGTCCTCCGAGAAACGGAAATCCAGGAGCAAATCCAATCATGTACGCTAAGTACTCGCCTTCAGAATGAATACTTATTACCTCTTCAGGTGTTAAGTTATGGTGACGAGCGACATATTCAAGATCAGGTCCATACTCTCCTCCGTAGCAAACTGGAATGGAAACCGTACGATGGTCTAACTCTTTTTCTGTCTGTTCGTTCTCTAATTTGCTTTGAAGGATAGAAGACACTACTTCAAAAGGAGACACAAATTCTTTTTTCTCCTTCTTTTTCACAGCTGCTACCACTTCAAGAGGGTTATAAAAGATCGTAAGGTTCGTAAATGCCGGCACGCATTCAATAAACCCAGGGAAAGGATTTAATTCTATTGAATCTTTACACGTTTTGATTTGTTTATGAATATCGTACTGAATACTATCTCCAAACGTTATAACAAGCGCTGAGTCGCCAAGCGGAGAAATAACAGCTGGCGCTTTTGTTATGGTTTGATTCATATCTACACCTCTTTCTTTTATAAAACACCTAGTTTTTCATCTCGAATATCTGTAATAAACATATGTCCAGGAGCATGTGTAATCATAATAGAAGGTTTTGTTTCCATTGCTACAGCTTGAGGAGTTACGCCACAAGCCCAGAACACGGGAACTTCGCCTTCTTTGACGGAAACAGCATCGCCAAAATCCGGAGAGTGAAGGTCTTCAATACCTATTGCAGTGGGGTTTCCAATGTGAACAGGTCCTCCGTGCACAGCTGGAAAACGTGAAGTTACTTGCGCTGCCCGCACTACGTCTTGCTGAGGAATTGGGCGCATACTAACGACCGTCGAGCCGTGGAATATTCCCGCTTCAGCGCATGAAATATTTGTTTTATACATAGGAACATTACAGTTTTCTTCAATGTGACGAACAGGTATGCCGTTGTTTAAAAGTGCGTGTTCAAATGTAAAACTGCAGCCGATGAGAAAAGCTACCATATCTTCTGTCCAATAGTCTTTGATATCGGTTACTTCTTTTACCAGTTCCCCATTTTCATAGATTCGATACTTCGGAATGTCTGTACGAATATCTCCGGACGGAGCCGCAAACTTTGGAACAGGAGATCCAACGTCCGTTACATCTAAAAGAGGACAAGATTTAGGATTACGCTGACAGAACAATAGAAAGTCAAAGGCTTGTTTCTTTGGTAAAATAGCTAAATTAGCTTGAGCATAGCCGTTTGCCATGCCTGCCGTTGGGTGAATAAGCTGGTTGTTACGGATTTGCTGACGAAGTTCAGCTGGAGTTAGTTGTGAAAGGTTTGACATGTTTCTATCTCCCATCATTACCCGCACACAACTTGCGTGCGGGCACATTGTTTTATTTAAATAATTGAGGAAGCTGATCCATTAACGTATAACCGCCCATTAAAGCCATTACAATAACGACAAGTACACCAGAAATGGTAAGCCATAAAGGATGCTTATACTCACCAACGATGCTTTTTTTATATGCAGCAACTAGTAATGTTCCAAGGGCAATCGGAAGAATTAATCCATTAATTGCTCCAACTAACAGAAGAACTTTTACAGGTTTTCCAATTAAGACAAACGACAGAGTTGAAATAATAATAAATCCAATAATAATCCAGTTTGAGTTTTTATTAAGTTTTTCACTAAACGTTTGAATAAACGAAACGGATGTATAAGCAGCTCCCACTACAGACGTAATAGCAGCAGACCACATGACAATACCAAAGATTTTATAACCGACGTTTCCTGCTGCGAGCTGAAACACGGATGCTGGAGGATTGGCCGGGTCAATTTGTAACCCTTTAGATACAACGCCAAGTACAGCTAAAAACAAAGCGATTCGCATAACGGAAGTGATAAGAATTCCTGTTACAGAACTTTTAGTGACTTGAGGTAAAGAATCGATGCCTTTTACCCCGGCATCTAAAAGACGATGTCCGCCTGCAAAGGTAATATAACCACCAACAGTACCTCCAACAAGCGTAACGATCGCAATGATGTCGATTTGATCAGGTTTAAAAGATTTCACTACAGCTTCTCCAACGGGAGGTGAAGTAGTAGCTGCTACATATAGCATTAGCCCAATCATGACAAAACCTGCAATTTGCGTGAAGCGATCCATTGCTTTTCCAGCTTCTTTTACAACGAAGATTAGCACGGCAATAACTGCACTAATTGCAGCTCCGGCTGTTGGAGAAATACCTGTAATCGCATTTAATCCAAGACCGGCACCGGCAATATTTCCAATATTAAATGCAAGTCCTCCAATTACAATTAAAATAGCGAGCACGTATCCTAATCCGGGAAATACCATATTGGCGATTTCTTGTCCGCGTTTTTCAGAAACGGCAATAATCCTCCATACGTTGGTTTGAGCAAAGATATCAAGAATAATTGAAATTAAAATAACGAATCCAAAGCTTGCGGCTAAATTTTGTGTAAATACGGTAGTTTGAGTTAAAAAGCCTGGTCCAATAGCCGATGTGGCCATTAAAAAAGCGGCTCCAAGCATTAACGTCCAGTTTACTTTAGGTGCAGCCGAAAGCTTTTGCTGAGGTGTTGATTTTTTTATTGGCTCCAATATCATCTTCCTCCTGATTGTATGTAGTTTTTATTGTGAAATAGCCTTAACTACCACTTCTGATGCTTGTAAAGAACGGTTGACATGACGAGCAAATTCAAGTGCGTGAGCCCCGTCTCCGTGAATACAAATCGTGTCTGCCTGCAATTCTACATCCTTGCCTTGCTGAGATTTGACTTTCCCTTCTTTCACCATTGTAATAACTTGAGAAACAGCTTCGTTGTCATTTTCAATTAAAGCATTTGGTTCTGTACGAGGCGTAAGAGAACCGTCTAACTGATAGGTACGGTCTGCAAATACTTCGTTGGCCGTTTTCAAACCAATTCTGTTACCGGCTTGAATCAGCTCACTTCCAGATAATCCAAACAAAATCAGCTCAGGATTTACGTTGTAAACAGCTTTTGCTATTGCTTCAGACAACGCTTTATTTTTAGCAGCCATGTTATATAGTGCACCGTGAGGTTTTACATGCTGCATTGATAACCCTTCTGCTTGCAAAAAACCGTTTAATGCACCAATTTGATAGACTACGATATCGTAGGCTTCCTGAGGTGAAATATTGATGTTTCTGCGTCCAAAACCGATAAGGTCCTGTAGACCAGGATGAGCACCAATTTGCACTTTTTTTTCAGCGGCCAATTTTACCGTTTTTCTCATGACGCTTGGATCCCCTGCATGAAATCCACAGGCTACGTTCACAGACGTCACGTGTTCTAAAATGGCTTCATCATTGCCAATGCGATAAGCACCAAAGCTTTCCCCTAAATCACAGTTTAAATCTACTTTATTCAATTCGTTCTTCCCCCTTAAAAACTTCATTGTAAGCGTAATCATTTGCAGATAGTAAATAAAATCCAAGCTGAATTATCTGCATCAATACTTCAAGTTCCGTTTTTCGGAACTTCAGTACCGTTTTTCAGTTATATTTGGATTTTAGCACGAGATGATGAATTGAACAACAACATTGTCAGAATATTTGACATAGTCATTATTTTTATTTGGATAATACTCCCTTATTTTATTTGTATTTTCTATCTATA
The DNA here is from genome assembly GCF_058323215.1 of Priestia sp. USM5. Lineage (NCBI taxonomy): Bacteria > Bacillati > Bacillota > Bacilli > Caryophanales > Bacillaceae > Priestia > Priestia sp. USM5. Next base: position 2,210,158 of record NZ_JBSGKN010000001.1, on the reverse strand, counting down.
GCCTTAATATAATGCAGCTTCTTAATGCCATTGGACACAGTAAATAACTAGGTTGTCAGAATAATTACTAGTTCAAAATAATCAAAATAAAATTTTCGTTGTAATCGTTTTCAAAGAGGTGCTATATTTCAATTGTAGTCAATTTATGCAAACGATTGCAAAAAAAAGGGGATGAAACGATGAAAGGGAAAAAATGGACAGCTTTAGCTCTAACACTGCCGCTGGCTGCTAGCTTATCAACAGGCGTTCACGCCGAAACCGTACATAAAGGTAAATCTCCAGCTGCAGATAAAAACGGTGTCTTTTATGAGGTGTATGTAAACTCTTTTTACGATGCAAATAAAGATGGACATGGTGATTTAAAAGGTCTTACACAAAAACTGGACTATTTAAATGATGGCAATTCTCATACAAAGAATGATCTTCAAGTAAACGGGATTTGGATGATGCCGGTCAACCCTTCTCCTAGCTATCATAAATATGATGTAACGGACTATTATAACATTGATCCTCAGTACGGAAATCTGCAAGATTTTCGCAAGCTAATGAAAGAAGCAGATAAACGAGATGTAAAAGTTATTATGGACCTCGTTGTGAATCATACGAGCAGTGAACACCCTTGGTTTCAAGCTGCGTTAAAAGATAAAAACAGCAAGTACAGAGATTACTATATTTGGGCTGATAAAAATACCGATTTGAATGAAAAAGGATCTTGGGGACAACAAGTATGGCACAAAGCTCCAAACGGAGAGTATTTTTACGGAACGTTCTGGGAAGGAATGCCTGACTTAAATTACGATAACCCTGAAGTAAGAAAAGAAATGATTAACGTCGGAAAGTTTTGGCTAAAGCAAGGCGTTGACGGGTTCCGCTTAGATGCTGCCCTCCATATCTTTAAAGGTCAAACACCTGAAGGCGCTAAGAAAAATCTCCTGTGGTGGAATGAGTTTAGAGATGCGATGAAAAAAGAAAACCCTAACGTATATCTAACGGGTGAAGTATGGGATCAGCCGGAAGTAGTAGCTCCTTATTATCAGTCGCTTGATTCCCTATTTAACTTTGATTTAGCAGGAAAAATTGTCAGCTCTGTAAAAGCAGGAAATGATCAAGGAATCGCTACTGCAGCAGCGGCAACAGATGAACTGTTCAAATCATACAATCCAAATAAAATTGACGGCATTTTCTTAACCAATCATGACCAAAATCGCGTCATGAGTGAGTTAAGCGGAGATGTCAATAAAGCAAAGTCAGCTGCCTCTATCTTACTTACGCTTCCTGGCAACCCGTATATTTATTACGGTGAAGAAATCGGCATGACCGGTGAAAAGCCTGATGAATTAATCCGTGAACCGTTCCGCTGGTACGAAGGAAACGGACTTGGACAAACTAGTTGGGAAACACCTGTATACAATAAAGGCGGCAACGGCGTGTCTGTAGAAGCACAAACCAAACAAAAGGACTCTTTGTTAAATCATTACCGTGAAATGATTCGCGTACGTCAGCAGCACGAAGAGTTAGTAAAAGGAACGCTTCAATCTATTTCAGTAGACAGTAAAGAAGTTGTTGCTTATAGCCGTACGTATAAAGGCAACTCCATTAGTGTGTATCATAATATTTCAAATCAACCTGTAAAAGTATCTGTAGCAGCGAAAGGTAAATTGATTTTTGCTAGTGAAAAAGGTGCTAAAAAAGTCAAAAATCAGCTTGTAATTCCGGCGAATACAACGGTTTTGATAAAATAATTTAAAACACCCTTTACGTGATTACTTGGTAATTACCTAAAGGGTGTTTTATTCCTCCTATGCTACAACTGTCGTACTCGCGCATCCGCCCTGCCCTCTTTTAAAAATAGTTACATGATTGATATAAGGTCTGTTTAGTTAATAAATTAGACCTTTTTGGACAAGCAAAAAGCAATTTACCTTTATAGCCGATATGTCATATTCAATTTTAGTTAAAGTAATTCAGGTTCCCGCAATACAAAAACCTTAGAAATCCATAGATTCCTAAGGTTTTTATATTCATGTTTCTTTTCATTCGTCATAGTAGCCTAACTTAATATCCAGTAAATATTGACAAGTCCATACCTTAACAAACTAAGTACATTCCATTAAATATTACCTTTTATTTATTCAATCGGAAGTAAAGTATCAACCACGATACTGTTTACAGCATTGATATATGCAAATGCACTTGCTTTCATAACATCCGTATCTGTTGCCTTGGCAATATACTTTTCGTCTTTGTATTCCACTTGGATCTTTACTTTTCCCAATGCTTCCTTACCTCTTGATACACTGCTAATATTATATTCGATCAATTTAATATCTAAATCACTAATTTCTGTAATAGCTGAATACAAGGCATCAATCGGGCCAGAACCGACTGCACTACTTTTCAATATTTGATCACCCTTTTTAATCTTCACACTTGCAGACGGGAAATTTGTATTACTAATCACTTGCAAATCGATTAGTTCATAAAAATGATGACTATAGTGCATTATATCCTGATTATGAATATCATTTTTCGCATAATAATTCTCAACGATGACATATAAGTCATGATTATATACTTCTTTTTTTGCATCTGCCAATGCAAGGAAAGCTTCAAATATCCCTTCAAATTGCATGTTAGTCATCCCATTAAAGCCTAATGATTCAAGGGCATTTTTCACCGCATGACGTCCAGAACGGGCGGTTAAAACAAGTTCCATATCGTCTAAACCGACTTCAATTGGGCTAATGATTTCGTAAGCATCTCTTGCTTTTAATAAGCCGTCTTGATGTATACCTGAAGAATGAGCAAAAGCATTATCACCTGTAATAGCTTTGTTTACTTGTACATCTAATCCCATTAAACTACTTACCAATCTAGATGTATTCATGATTTCTTTTGTATTAATATTTGTGTACGCATTATAAACTGATGAGCGCGTATTAATTGCCATGACGACCTCTTCTAGTGCAGCATTGCCTGCACGCTCACCAATGCCATTTATCGTACACTCGACTTTATCTGCCCCATTTTTAATTGCAGCTAACGTATTCGCAGTTGCCATACCAAGATCATTATGACAATGGACACTTAAAAGCACTTTATCATTCAAATTTTTCAAGCGATTATTTATTTTAAAGATTAGTTCACCAAACTCTTCTGGCTCGGCATAGCCAACTGTATCGGGCACATTAATAATGGTAGCTCCTGCCTTTACAACAGCTTCAATCGTTGCCCATAAATATTCAAAATCGGAGCGAGACGCATCCTCCGTTGAATATTGTACGTCTGGTAGAAGTGTTTTTGCATATTTTACTGCATCAACACCAAGATCTAAAATTTGACTTTTCGATTTTCCAAACTTCTTCTCCACGTGAATGTCTGAAGCGCCTAAAACTATATGGATTAACGGTTTTTTAGCATATTTCACACTATTATAAACAGCATCAATATCAGCCTTTACTGCTCTTGCTAACGCTGTAATGATCGTTTCGTCTGTATTTCCTATTTTCATAGCAATTTCTTTCACAGCATTAAAATCACCAGCTGAAGATGAAGGAAAACCAGCTTCGATAATATCGACTTTCAGCTTCTTTAGTTGCTGTGCTACTTCTAGTTTTTCATACAGGTTCAGCTTAGCCCCCGGAACTTGCTCGCCATCTCTTAAAGTCGTATCAAACATCCAAATTTTTCTCGTCATTTCAGAAACACTCCTTTGTCATATTAATGTATAAAAAAAGCCCCGTCTCTATAAAAACATAGAGACGAGGCGTTGCTCGCGGTACCACTCTAATTGATCAATCATTACATAATTAACCCACTCATTTTCGGCAGCTATCACCACCTATCTTCATAACGGTAGAAAACCGACATCCCCTACTTATAATATTCAGGGAGTAGCTCTTGGATGAGTTCAAAGGCAATAACTACCGATTCTCACCAACCATCGGCTCTCTGACAAGTTTATATATCCTTCTACTATTTCCAATCTTTGCTTATCATTATTTGATTACATGCAATATTATATCTATCTACTCATTTTGTCAACGTAGTTTTTTGAATAAAAAAATAATTCTTAATATAAAAATAACTATTTCTTAAATCATTAGTTTGCACATAAACATCTACTACCTTTGAGTAGTGTTTAAATTATTTACTTAAAAATAATTTTGTCTATTACATACTTTGTAGAAAAAGTTCATATTTTTCTACAAACTATATAAAACGATTATAAAAGTTCTGTGCTAGATCAAAGGCGATTTTATATGGTTTTTAAACCTAAACTGACATTGAAAAACGTTCGTTAATTAAGTTTAATTTTCGTTCACAAAGATATTCTTTTTTCTATTCTGAGACCTAGCATGATGGTAACCAAAAAGGAGCCTTTATACGAGATTTCTTTTTTCTTCATCTCGTATAAAGGCTCCACCATACTTTTAAGTTAATTAATTTCTATTATGCGTATTTATTTCTAACAGCATCATCCCACATAAGCAGAATCTGTTTTAGCTCATCTGTTTCAATTAGACAATACGCCTTTTGACCTTCTTCAGCATATTCATTCACAATTTTTGTTACATCATATTTAATTTCTATAGTACAGGCATTTCCAGTTAATTCTTCATAAGAAGATTGCTTTGAAAGTACTTTATCAATTAAATCTAGCCATAATTTCGATCCATCTTCTTGTACATCACTTGATAATAAATCTATAACTAAAAAAATTTCATCAGGTACATTTATCATAAGCATTCCCTGGTTATCTTCATAGATTTGAACATTATATTTCATTACTGGTTCCCTCCTCTTTCTCTTATTGGAAAAGCAGTATTTATCTTTCCTTCTGAATTTATATACATCCTAATTGTTAAACCCTCAGAAGTCCTTCCTGCATATAAACCTGATTGAGGGTTAATAATGCGTTTATTTTCATAAGCTTCGTTAATTGCATTAAGAACTTGAGCTCTGTTCCAATCCTTTGGAAAAAAGTAGAAACAGGTATTTTTTCAATACCATTCACAGAAACTTTTGCACGATAAATTCCTCTGCTGTCAGGAGGGTCTATTACCTCTACAACTTTTCCTCCGCCCATCATACTCTCGTGATGATAACCTACTGCTTTTTGACGTCGATTTACTTGTCCATGGAAAACATGTTCTACCGTATGGGATGTAACACCTCTTGGACTTTGAGCCCCTTCACTACTTCTAGAAAATAACATCATTGTAGAGTCATTAATTTCTGAAGTGACGTTTTTAACATATGTACTACTTAGTGTATTAATATTTTTTCTTTGCTCAGCAAAGGCTAGGCTCCTTTGAGGAGTTGACCCCAAATTCTTTGTAGAAAGTTGGTCCAGACTATATTGAACTTTCCTTTTTAGGAATCCACTTAAATCGGCGGCTTGTTTTACATCTTCTGCAATCCCAGCTGTGCCTTTCACAGAAACCCCTACTCCTAAGAGACCTCCTGCAGCTTGAAGCAAGCTAGTTTGCTTCTCTTCTTTGGTAAGTTTGTTTCCTAATAAGTCTTTCCCCATTGTATACTCGTACATCCCATTCGTTAACAAGAGACCATAGAGACCTTTTTCTGTTTGTTGGAGTGTTTTGAAAGCTTTTGGTGTATGATAAAGAGCCATTGCATGATGCGCGGCACTCATGCCTTTAGTGGTTTTGTAGACCACACTGCCTCCTTTTACAGCTCGCCCTGCCCAACCTACAAATGGAATAAATCCAGCTGCTGCCATCGCTCCAGCTGTCACTCGTTGCGTTGTAGAAAGCTTTGTATGTGTAACCGGATCGACGCCCTCTACGGCTCGCTTATAATCATAGTATCCAGTAAGTTCTCCAACGATATCCAGGCCTTTTTCATACCATGGTTTATTAGCTTGAATTTGTCCTTGCTTTTCAGCTTCAATAGCTTCCTTTTGAGCTTTGATTCGCTGCTTTTGTTCTGCTTTTTCTTCTACATAACCTGAAGCGACTTTATCGATTTGCTGCTGTGTTTTGTATGCTTCACTATTTTTGTAGGCATTGGCATCAAAGACTAGCTGATAAGCACTGCCTCCTTGGGAGGTCATCTGTTCCAAACTATTTACGCTGAATTGCACAGATTCATAGAAGGAATCTAACATTCCATATTCACTTGAAAGCTGATTATCTAGTTCTTCTACTGCTGTGATGGTATCTGTTCTCTTTTTCTCAGTTGCGCTTAAATCATCTTCAAATGCGTCTGTAGAAAACGGTGTAATATGTATAATATCTTCAATATTGCTTAAAATCGATTCAAGTTCAGCGTGCTGCTGTTCAACCATCTGCTTGGAACGATCATTGGCAACTTCCAGCTCTTGTTCTAAAAACGATACATCTACAAACGTGTCACCTTTTAATTTAGCATGTTCGGCATAGTCTGCAATACTATTAAAATAGGATCGATGTGAGGAAACAAGACTTTTCCAATGTGTGACGGTATCCACTTGTGTTTTATAAAAGCCTTTGATGTTATCGGCACCTTTTCCTTGAAATTCATGATCTAGTGTAGCCATTGCATGAAGAGCTTTTTTTAATGCTTCTAACTGCTCATCGAATACTTTATACGCTTGTACACGGTCTTTTGCATAGGCCAAAAGCATATTGGCTTCATATACTTTTCCCATTTATTATAAACCCTCTTTACCTTATGATTAATGCATCTCTGATGCGACATTTTCCTCTATTATCCATTATAAGATTACTAGTACACTATCTAAATAGGATAATAAGACCTTTTATAAGTGTAATGATGCATTAAAAAGGATATAATTTCAAAATAGAAGATAATACTTATAGGTATAAATGTTTATTTCAGGTTTATATCATGTATAACAACATCATAGAACGTCCGATTACATGCGTTGAATATACCTCTACGTATAGACTGGACTTGAGTCAATACTTTAACATTTACTTACTGTAATTAAAAACATAGATAAAGTTATTCTCTAAAAAAGATTTAATTACAACACTTATTTTTAAAGATATATGCATATGAATCTACAAATTTGGCCAGACTAATAACGTATTCCCCCCTAATCCAATAAATTTGAAAATCCTTTGCCTCTCGGGCAAAGGATTTTTTTATACAGATATTTCTTGAGATGAAAAACCTGGCAAATAAATTTCCTTTATAATTAATGGTAAAATAATGAATATAAAAGGAGGGAAGTAAATTGAAAAATAATGTGACAATCACTCTTACAGCAATTGTACTAATAGGGGCAGCAACTTTCTACTTCGTTACATTTTTTGCATATATCCCGTCTGATAAATTCTCCGGTTCCCCTGTACCTAAAAATGCACAATTAGTAAAAGAAAACGAACGTTTAGACATGTATGATTGGTCTAAAGCTTCTGAAGAAAATGGGATACCATCAGGATATAAATTAGCAACTAAATCAAAAGGGTGGCAGGAGAAAGATCGAGAAAGAGCCTCTACTTATTATGAAAAAGGAAATAAAAAAATTGATTTAATATCTCAAACGAATGAATTAACCCTAATTAAAGATAAAAATTAAATACAAGTGAACTAAAATGAACTAGCTCAGGTGTTAGACACAGTTTAACACCTGGAGGCTAGTTCACGAACAGTATTCTTATCTACTTTTAATCAGCGTATGATACATGCTTTTAGTTAACATAAACGCGTTATCCGTAACAAAAAAAGCACCTAATCATAATACTAGATTCTTTTTTTACACTACTCTTTACTTTGTATTTTACGGGCAGCATCTACTGCAAAATAAGTGAGAATACCATCACACCCTCCACGTTTAAATGCAAGTAAAGTCTCTATAATCACTTCATCTGGATTTAGCCAACCTTTTTCAAAAGACGCCATCATCATAGAATATTCTCCACTCACTTGATAAGCAAAAGTAGGAACAGAAAACTTAGTTTTTACACGTTGAACAATATCTAAGTAAGGTAGGCCTGGTTTTATCATTATCATATCAGCGCCTTCTTTTATATCTAGTTCTACTTCACGTAAAGCCTCATCCGAGTTTGCAGGATCCATTTGATACGTTTTTTTATCCCCTTTAAGTCTCTCACTTGAATTTAAGGCATCGCGGAAAGGACCATAATAGCTAGAGGCATATTTTGCTGCATACGACATTATTCTAGTGTTGTGTAAATTCTCTTTATCTAAGGCAGTTCGAATAGCAAATATGCGACCATCCATCATATCAGATGGAGCAACAACATCTATTCCAGACTTTGCTAATATTAATGCTTGTTGAACCAACACACGAACGCTTTCGTCATTATCAACATAACCATTAACAAGTATTCCATCATGGCCGTGATCTGTATAAGGATCTAAAGCGACATCCCCAATTAAACCGACATTTGGGTATGCTTCCTTAAGTAGTTTTGCTGCCTGACAGATTACATTATTTGAATTTAACGCCTCAGTTCCAATTGAATCTTTTTTACTGTCTGGAATAACTGGAAATAAAGCAATTGCTGGAATCCCTAATTCTACAGCTTCTTTTACATGTTGAACTAAACAATCTAAACCGACTCGAAATTGACCTGGCATAGAATTAATTTCTTCTACTCCTGCCTCTTCTTTTACAAATATTGGCCAAATTAAGTCATTAACTGTTAATTCATGCTGGGCAATTAAACGACGATTCCAATCGTCCTTTCGATTTCTTCTCATACGAATTACTGGGAAGTTTTCCATTTCTATATCAATCCTCCATTAATTATTTAGATAAAATCTATCTACACAAACTATTTAAGTATATATTAGTATTCCTTACTAGTACATAAAAGGCTACTATCCCTGATTAACTTAGGAAATTAGGAAAGAATAAGTCCTTTGAGAAGCGCTAGATTTATCAATATCCTATACAAAATTAGTTAACATAAAACCTATTATCGGCAGCAATAAAGAGCTTGAATCAATTGATCCAAGCTCTTTACCAGTTATACCAAATAAAAATTCCGACTATAATTAAAGGCACACAAGCCATTAAGACTCCATAAAGTGAGAACTCGAATTTCTCTGGGTTACCCATATAAGATTTTATCCCTGCTCTATCTAGGCTAGGCTTTTCAATTTCCGATTCCTCTTTCTCTTTATCAGACATACTAATTCACTCCTCCATCAGGCACTGAAATTCCAGTTTAAATAATTACTAATCTAGAAAGCATGGATTCTATACATATTTTTAATGTTGTAAGCAACTTTTTACAACTGTCCGGCTACTGATAACAGTAAAATTAAAAGAATCACAAATACTAATAAAATTGAGCCTCCTATTATTAGGAAAGTCTTTTTGGTGTTTAAGTTGTAAGTTTTTCGTAGGAATAATCCAAGAAAAATTATCGCTAAAAATATGGACCAAAACCCTAGCCACTCTAGATGTATATATTCTAAAATTGAAAAATTAAATATAAATGGCATAAAAAGAAACTCGTGCAAAAAAAGAAATGTAAAAACTATAAATAAAAAAAGGTATGTAACAGATGACAAGCTTTTAAACAAGTTTGTTTCCTCTTTCCTAAACAACATTAGAAGTTATATAAACTAGATAATATTGCTTTATTATTTCTATTCCTTTCTAATTAATTTTACCATAAAAGGTATTTAGAGGTAATCAGTTGGTGTATATACCGTACATTTTTAGTTACCATAATCCACGTTATAAGAACCAATATCATGGCATTTATTGATAAGATTATTTTAATTAAACAATATAAAACTACCATTTTGTGTTAAATTTAATTTATGTTATTTAAAATACTTAAGGTGGTTATTTAATGAAAAAGAGATTAGGTTGTTTCCATGCTCATCACTCTAATATTGAACATATCGAAAAAGCTCTAAAACCCTACAACATTGAACTAATTCATTTCGTAGATCCTGGCTTAGATCGTATTAAAATGGATTCTAACTTTACAAAAGAAGCAGCACAAAAGAAAATTAAGGATACGTTAGAATGGATATCAAGTTGTCACGTAGACGCTATTTTGATTACATGTACCTTTTTTACAGCTAATATCGAACAAGATAAACTTGCCTACTCGATTCCTATTATTAAAATTGATGATCCTTTATTTCATTCAATCTGTGAGAAAGGTGAACCCCAAATTTTAGTCTTCACCAACACAAACACCGTAGAAGGAACAATGAATCAGCTAATTAACTTTGCAACTAAACAGAAAAAAAACATTCAAGTTGAACCTTATCTCTTAGAAAACACCTTTAATCTTGTTATGGAAGGTAAGAAAGAAGAATATATAGAAGCTGTAACAAGTGGATTAAATCAACTTATAAATAATCACCCTGATAAAATTGTTTCGGCAGCCCAATTATCAATGGTACCTGCAGCAGAAATTATTGAATCAAAAACAAATACTTACGTTGGAAACCATTTAAAATCATTATCTACTTACGTAGAAGAACTACTAAAACTAAACGTTTATCAATAATCAGTGAAGTATCCATATTTTTAAAATTTATATGTATACCATATACAAATCCAGTTAACATAATACCTCTTTCCGGAACACACCACAAAAAAGAACCCTTTTGAGAGTAAGGGTTCTTAGGCAGAAAAATATATATGGTAGGCAGCTTTTTATACATCCTTGATATGAAAGGCTTTATCAGAGAAATAGATGAAGAAAGAATGCATAAAAAAGCAGTTTTTTATACATCTGCTAAACAGTTTAAATAGTTAATTTTATATTAAAACCAGATTCTTTTCTTCTGCTAAAATTGAGTACAATTGCAAGATCCTTCAAGTCACGTCGAATAGAAGGATTACGCTGTCTTCAACAGGAGCATAAGGCTCTGATAATAATAAAGTGGTTCCTATATTTTCTTTCTTTTGATCATTTAATGTACAATAAAAAATCCGCGGATATAATCCACGGATTTTCTTACAGTTCTTTTTCCAAACAGTTAACTTGATTATGATGCAGCGGCTTAGTGGCGTACTGGGTAAAACCAAGGCGCTCCCAAAACAGCTTGGCTCTAGGATTTTGAGACAGGACACCAAGGCGTAGAACAGAAATTCCTTCTTCTTTTAGCTTGTCTTCGAATGCTAAATATGCCTGCGTTCCGAAACTGAAATTGTGATAGGCGCTATGAATAATGAAAGCTCCAATCCACGGATGATCATCGTTAGGGTTTTGTTTCATGTAATCAATAACCCCTACGTATGTATCGTCGGCTTTTATAAAATAACTGTCTGTTTTTTCATTCATATATTCTTTAAAAAGCTCTTCTTCCCTCCGCTCTTTCTTGCCGTTTTCTAACACGTTATAAGCTTCGTTTGAATTGATAATCTCTGACACAATATACATCGTGTCAGCTGTAACGGGTTCAAATGAAATCATATGTCTTCCCTTCTTTCTCTGTAAAGTAGCTGTATATCGTTGCTTTGTCAATTTTACCATTTTTCATTCGCGGAAAGGACGTTAAAACTCTCCATACGCGCGGGATTTTATAAGAGGATACTCGTTTTGTCAGCGCTTGTCTTACATCAGAAAGAGAAATGTTCTCTAAGACAATTGCTGCACCTACGACTTCTGAACGTTCAGCATCTGCTACGCTAAAAACGGCTGCTTCGCTAACGCCCGATATTTGTAGTAGCAGCTCTTCAATTTCTTCAGCATATACTAAGCTTCCGCTGCTTTTGATTACATTTTTGTCTCTTCCTACGATGGTAATGTTTCCGTCTGGAAGCTGAACCGCAATATCATGCGATGTAACATATCCGTTAAAAAATGAGCGGTTCGTTTCTTCGCTGTCCTTAACAAACCCTTCGAATGCTTGAGTTGTTTTCACAAACAGTATTCCTTTGTCTCCTTTTTCTACTTCTTTTCCACGTTCGTTCAGGATTAAAACGTCTACACTGTCAACAGGATAGCCTACTGTATGAGGCAGCGTTTCAGCGGTATCTGGTGAAAGTACCGTAACAAATCCCATTTCAGAAGATCCGTAATATTCATAAAGAGAGGAGTTAGAAAACGCTCGTGAAAATTTCTTTCGAACGGAAGGCGATAATTTATTTCCTACTGAAATCACGGTTTTTGGCAAAAGTCGTTTTTCTTTCGGTCTGCTTTGTATGTACCGAAGCAAAGGAGAAATTAACGCGGGTGTAATAGACATACAGCTAGCTTCCTTGTTAAAAACAGCAGAAGGTGTAAACGCTTCTAGCATGATAGCGTGCATCCCGCTGCAAAGCGCATGCAAAACTGGGTAAAGCTGGGCAGAATACGAGATATGTAAAGGAACAAGCACTTTGTCGTGTTGCTCTAAAGAAAATATATCCGACCACTCTTGAAATGATGAAGACCAAGAATAATGCGATTTTACAAACCCTTTTGGTCTCCCTGTTGATCCAGAGGTAAATCCAAATAAAAATAAATCGGACAGTGCATTCACTTGCCGTACGGGCAGGATTGGTTTTTCTTTTGTCATGTTAGTTAAAGAAGACGTTTTCCATAGCCAATTCGGGGACTGAATAGAAAAATAGGTATCCACTTCAGCCTCTGTTAGCTCATTATGTAAAAGCATCACAATTCCACCAGCTTTTAAAATCGCTAAAAATGACACAACAGCTTCTGCATTGTTTGGCATACTTAACGCAACGAGCTCTCCTTTTTCCATCCCTTTTTCTTTCAGCTGATTTTCGGCTTTGCATACATGATCCCACATTTGACCGTAGCTTAGTTTATTAACAGAATCCGATAGTGCGAGTCTGTCCGGCGTTTGTTGACACTGATTAAAAACTAGTTCTTCAATTCGATTCATTACTCCGTAAGCTCCTTTTTATTTTACTTTTAGTGTACCGTAAATACGGGTTTGAGAAAAGAAAAATGTAAACTTCAATAAAAATTAAGTTGACTAATTTAAGTTTAATAAGATACGATAGTCATGTTTTATCCTACATAGCGGAGGTTTACGATGAAAACAAAAGATATGACGTACGTTTCTTTATTCACGGCTATAATGGGAGCTCTAGGACTCGTCCCTCCTATTTTTTTATCTTTTACACCTGTTCCAATTACTCTTCAGCCTATGGGTGTTATGCTGTCGGGAGGAATTCTTGGCGCTAGATTAGGAGCTTTAAGTCAATTTCTTTTTTTATGTTTGCTAGCAGCTGGCGTTCCTTTACTTGCTGGAGGACGCGGAGGAATTGGGGTATTTTTGAGTCCGAGTGCTGGATATATCATTGGCTATGTGTTTGCCGCTTTCTTTATTGGCTGGACGTTAACAAAGTTAAAAAATGTAACGGTTGCAAAAGTTTTTGCTGTCAATGTGTTATTTGGGATTGTGTTAGTCTATGCCTGTGGTATTCCTGTGCAGGCAATGCAGCTTCACATTCCGTTTCTGAAGTCTCTTCAGCTAAGCTTTGTTTACCTTCCAGGTGACTGTATAAAAGCAGCGGTCGCGGCTTATTTAATTACAAAAGTTCGAAAAGCAGTAGCGGTACCTGGCCGTTCGAACACGGCTTCTATGTAAGGAAGTGATGACTTATCTATCAAGCAGCAATTGTAAAAGCGAAGCGTACGGTCATTGGAAAAGAAAACGGTCTACTGAAAGATTTTCATGTTCAAGAGCTAGCAGCTCCTTTATTAAAACAGCTTAGCGCTGGAATTGAACATGAAATTGATGACGTTATTTTAGGAAATGTTGTAGGTCCAGGAGGAAATGTAGCCAGGTTATCCGCTTTAGAAGCGGACCTCCCTTTTTCTATCCCGGGAATGACCATTGATCGTCAGTGCGGAGCTGGCTTAGAGGCGATTCGAATGGCCAGCTATTTGATAAAAGCAGGTGCAGGAACGTGCTATTTAGCTGGAGGCGTTGAAAGTACAAGTACTTCTCCTTTTGAAAAAAGAGCACGTTTTTCTCCTGATAAAATTGGTGACCCTGACATGGGGATCGCAGCAGAAAACGTAGCTCAGCGATACAATATATCTAAAGATCAGCAGGACAGATATGCTCTTTTAAGTCATGAAAGAAGCTGGGAGGCTTTTGAAAAAAGGTTGTTTGAAGAAGAAACGCTTCCTCTTCCAAACGTGATGCACGATGAAGCATTTATGAAAAAACGAAACCTAACAAAGCTGCTGCAAAAAGCCAGCCCCGTCTTTTTAAAAAAAGAAGGCACCGTCACTGCAGCCAACAGCTGTGGAATTAACGACGGAGCCTGCATTGCGCTTGTGATGGAAGAGCAAAAAGCACGCGCTTTAGGCTTTCAGCCCGTTTTGCGTTTTATTGACGCTGATATTTCAGGAGTGTCACCTCTTTACCCTGCTATTGCACCAGTTTCTGCGATTAAAAATATCTTGAAGCGAAATTCTCTTACGGTAGATGATATTGATTTATTTGAAATCAATGAAGCATTTGCTGTTAAAGTTGTCGCTTGCATGCAAGAACTGGGAATATCAGAAGAAAAAGTGAATATTCGCGGAGGAGCATTGACCTTAGGACACCCTTACGGAGCATCAGGAGCTATTTTAGCTACGCGTCTTTTTTATGAGAGCAAGCGCCGTGACGTGCGATATGTCATAGCAGCTTTAGGAAGCGGAGGCGGAATAGGAACAGCGGTATTATTTGAAGTAATCAAATAATACCGCTGTTTTTATGCCTTTTTTATTACATTATGTTGCATCAAATATTGCTCAATATCTTTAAATGTCTCAACCGGAACAAATGAAACGTTTTGTTCGCGCAGTAAATCTTGCAAAGAATCTTTCGCAAAGGTAACATCTGCATGTTTTGCGGGATGTGAATCCGGTTCGCTGTCTCCAGCAAAATAAATCGTTTCGTATGCCTCTTTTAGTTCTTGAATAACAACAGATTTATCAATGCCGTAGCGTTCTGAATGCCATCTGTGAGCAGGATCTAGACGCAAGTGAACGTTGTTTTGATGGAAATATCCTTCATTCGAATAAACTTCCACTTTTTCAACACCGTATTTATCTAACAGCGGTTTAATATAGTACGTTGTTCCAGCGCTTAAAATATAAAAATCCCCGCCGTTTTTCTGAACAGCTTTAATAAAAGCGGGCACGTATTTATCAATTGGAATATTCGCTACTTCTTCTAAAATTTTCGGTTCTTCTTGGTGAATGGATTGAAAAACAGTAGATAAAAAATCAATATCTTTCATTTCTCCTGCTTTCCACCGGCGGAAAAGCTCTTCACCTTCTGGAAAATACTTTTCAATCACAATCCAGTAAAAATCTTTTTTTGAAATCGTTCCATCAAAATCTGATACAAACGCCCATTTTTTCATTCCTCACACATCCTTTGCTACATACTAAGCAGTTCTCGGAGCTCTTCTTCTGTCAAACTAGAAAGCATTGTTTCTCCCGGTTGAATAACCTGTTCGATGAGTTCTTTTTTCTTTTGCTGCAAGGCGTAAATTTTTTCTTCGATGGTTCCTTGAGAAATAAGCTTGATGACCTGCACAACATTTTTTTGTCCAATGCGGTGTGCACGGCCTGCCGCTTGTTCTTCAATCGCGGGGTTCCACCATAAGTCGTATAAAATAACCGTATCGGCTCCCGTTAAATTTAAACCCGTGCCTCCGGCTTTTAATGAAATTAAGAAAATGTCTTGTTCTCCATTATTAAACCGATCCGCCATTTCCACTCGTTCTTTTGATGGCGTTTGACCGTCTAAATAAAAGTATGAGAGATTTTCTTTTTGAAGCTCTTCTCGAATAATATGAAGCATGCTTGTAAACTGAGAAAAGATTAACAAGCGTTTTCCGTTGGCAACCGCATTTCTTGTAATTTCAAGCAGCTGCTCTAATTTGCTTGAATACCCTTCGTAATTTTCAACGAATAGGGACGGATGACAGCAAATCTGGCGAAGTCTTGTTAATCCCGCCAAGATCTTCATTCGGTTTTTATTAAAATCTTCACCGGCTAAAGATGATTTTAATTGCTCTAAATAGCCTACATATAACTCTTTTTGTTCTTTAGTCAGCTCAGATAAATGAGTGGTTTCAATTTTATCAGGCAGTTCTTTTAACACATCCTTTTTTACTCGTCGCAGTAAAAATGGTCTTACAATTCGGCCGACCTGCTCCGATGACATGTTTTTAAACTGGCGAAGCCCTGGAAATAAGCCAGGAAGAATGGTCTGGAAAATTGACCAAAGCTCATCAAGTGAGTTTTCAATAGGAGTACCGCTAAGCGCAAAACGTTTTTTAGCTGAAATAGTCCTAACAGCTACTGCTGTCTTCGTTGTATGATTTTTAATACTTTGAGCCTCATCTAGAATTAAAGCATGAAAATGAAGATGCTGATACAAATCGATATCTTGACGCAGCGTTGGGTAAGATGTAATCCATACGTCAGCTGTGCGTTTTAGCTTCTCCTCACGCTCGCTCGGCGTTCCTGTAATGGTTTGAACCGTTAAATTCGGTGCGAATTTCTCCAATTCGTTGCGCCAGTTATAAATCAAGGAAGCCGGCACAACAATTAAAAAAGCACTGCTGTCTTCATCAAGCTCTTTTTCAGATAGGATATAGGCAATGCTTTGAAGCGTTTTTCCAAGCCCCATATCATCAGCCAGCACGCCTCCTAAAGAGTAGTGAGCCAGCGATTTAAACCACTTAAACCCATTGTACTGATAATCACGCAGTGATGCCTGTAGGGATTCCGGTACTTCCCAATCCATTTCCTCTGGAGATTTGAGCTGTGTAAGTAACCTTTTAAATGCTGAGCCAAATTTAGCAGCTGATTTATCACCCGCACTCATAATCTCTTCCACTTGCATTCCTCTATATAAAGGTACCTGCAATGAGTTATCCTTTAAATCTTTTTCCGTTACGTTCAGCTCACGAAACAGATTTTGGATATGTTCAAAGCCTTCGTTTTCAAGAGGAATAAACGCACCGTTATCTAGACGATGATAGCTTTTCTTTTCTAAAACAGATTTTAAAACATCTTGAACGGTCTGATGATCAATGCCTCCTAAGTCAAAATTGATCTCTAATAACCCATTGCTGTTTTTGATGTCAACCGTTGTTACGGGTTCCGAAAAATCCGTATAGGCATAGTCTTTCATCTCATCCGTAATATACACATCCGCTATTTCATCAAGCTTTGGAACAATATGAAACAAAAATTGATATAAAGATGATTCGTCTTGATTTAAATACAGCTGGTTTTTATAAATGTTTAAAGGAGCTGTTTCAATTAAGTCCATAACGCGGTCTTCTTTTTCTAAATCTCGTATTAAGATTTTATCGTACTTTTCAGGTTGAGGTGAAAATGGATTAATTGAAATCTCTCCGTAATTGTACCGAAGCGTCACAAAAAGTTGTTCATCCTCACGATCAATAAATACTTTTGCTTTTAGTTCAGGTGCAATAATCTGATGAGATACTTCCTTTGCGATATCTACTTTCCCCACTTTTTTTAGTCCTGGAACGACGTGAGATAAAAAATTGCCCATCTGCTCTTCTGCTATAGGTACGACTGGCTTTAAAGGCGCCGTTTTTCGAAGTCCTTCAAGAAGCATTCGCTGATCTTGAGATAGCTCATAAAACGTCCCGTTTAAAAATAACCATCCATATCGATCAAAAAATGAAGCTTGATGAAGTTCCGTAAAGTCTAGCTCAAATCCAGCTGCCGAATGCTTATTTATTTGAAATGAAAAAGGAGCTGAGCTTTCAGCAAAAATAATATTTTCATACGAGTGCCCGTCATGAATAAATGTAAAGTTCCGATCTTTAAGGAGTTTAAATAACTTTTCGGCTATGATGGAGGGAATGATTAGTTCTCTGTTATTTGCAGACGAACGATACATGGAATAAGAATTTTTATAAAATGATTCATTTGTCATAATATCCATCAGCAGCTCAATGATTTTCTTATCTTCTTCTATAAAAAAATTTTCCTCAGGGTCATATTCGAAGCGCTTAGTAAATTCGTGAGTTTGGAATTCTTTAACGTCTGTTAAAAATTCTTGAATGTTTTTTACTACATATGTCCGGTCGACGCCTACTTTCATTTCAAGCGCTACGTACATTCCTTCTGAACGTAAAAATTCTTCTGAGTAAGACTTGCAAATAAATTCTACTTTCAACGGATCTTTATCTGCATATTTCTTATGGTCGCTTATGGTTTGCTGATAGCTCGAAAATAAGTCGATAAAATGATTTACATTTTCGTATTCTTTGCTTTGGCGAAAAGGCTTTGTTTTAATTGGCTGCGGCTTTGCGCGCTCATCGCAAATGGTTAATAAAACAGCTACTTCGTGTTTGCATTCTGAAAACTCGTGATAAGCAGGACAATCGCAGAATGAATAAAAAGAATTTCCTTTTTGTTCAACCATTACCGTATACATTTCTGCACCTCGAACGGATGCTGTCCACGTAGTGGTCTGTTCATTGTATTCCAAATCAAGCACACGCCCCTGCTTGTAATACGTGTGTCCTCTATAGTACGTTCTGCTTGAGTACGAATCTTTTAATTGTTCTTTGTTTAATGTTTTATTTATCATCGCTTCACAATCTTCCAATCGCATAACAGTCAATGCTGTTGCTGTTTAATTTCTATTCAGAACAAATAATGTTCAACGTCATAAACGTTGAACATTATTTGTCAATTCTTCTATTATAACATGCAACAGACATTATAAAACACTCTTAAGCAGTGCAGACTGTTTTCGTTGTTTTCTTTTGTAGAGCGTCCAGCCTGCCACAGCGGATGATAATAAAAGCAGGCTAAGTCCTAAAAAAGCCAGTCCTATACGATCATTAGCCGTAACGTACGTAAAGAAGAAAATCAATAAAATACGAATCCCTAACGTGATAAAGCGAAAACAGCTGTCGACTCTTCCCACGATAATATTCGGTATTTTTTGCATCATAAACGTATTTCGAGCTACTCTTGTACCTGCATTTGCAAAAGCAAGAAGAAATACAATAGAAAAGTAAACGGGCAGAAGCTTCATAAAGAAGATGATCGATATTCCAAGTGCAAAAAGGCTTATATTCAGCATAATAGCTAGCTCAGTGCCTGTTCTTTTCATAATAGATACGATCAATATCCCTGCGGTTAATGCTCCGAAACCATATACAGCACTTTCAATCCCGTATGCTGCTGGACTTGCGTTTAATTCTTGAGTCAGATAAATAGGAAACAAATAGTTCGTCATCATCACAGCAATGAAAGGCATAAAAGAAAGCAGTAAAAAAAGAGATACCGAGCGATTTTCTTTTATGAATGCTAATCCCTCTTTCATCGCAGTGTGTTTTTTATCGCTTCGTTCACTGCTTTGTTTATATGGAATACTCAATAGAAAAAGGAATGCAGCTATGTACGTAGCTGCATCTACTGTTAAAATCCATTGAAGCGACCAACGGGTAATGACTAGACTCGCTGCAGCCCCTGCAAGCATACTCGATAGCTGGCCTTGTATTTCCATAATACTGTTTAATGATTGAAACACATCTTTTGAAAAAACTTCTTGATTTAATGCAAAAATCGTTGGATAAAAAAACGTGTAGTAAAGGTTTCCGGTTCCGTACAAAATGATGTAGTGAATGGTTGAATAGTCTGTCATAAAACCAACGATAACAAATAGCATGACCGTGATAAAACCTATCAATTCTACGGTTAACAACATTTTCTTTCGTGACATTCGATCAATAAGAACACCTATATACGGAGTAGCCACAAAGCTAATCACCGTCATAATCAGCATAATCGTGCCAAATAGTTTATTTCCATCTGGAGATGCAACTAACAGTAAAGGAATGGCAAGCATCGTAATACCGGAACCAATAGAGGATAAAACATTCGCAGCAACTACGGCTTGAAAGCGACGGTCCTTATAAAGCGCCTTCATCAAACATTTTGCTTAGCTTCTAAAATTTGCTTAGACACTTGTGTATACAGAGTCAGCTCATTAACTAATTCATGAATTCCGTCAGCGGCGTTTTTTCGTAAAGTTCCTTTTTCCACGATGTCTGCAAGGTCTAATACCAACTGCTTAGATAGAACATTCGCATACAAAGCGCGTGTAACGGTTCTAAGGTTGTTTAAAGCATTGATACCTCCTTTTCCTCCTCCTGATACGGCTACAAGTGCGACGGGCTTATGTGCAAAATACGCACTGTTTAAAAAGTCAAACGCGTTTTTTAATGCTCCGCTCATAGCGCCGTGGTACTCAGGCGTCGCAAGTAAGATACCATCCGCTTTTTCTATTGCTTCAGTCAGCACTTTCACTTCTTCTATTTCATACTGATGAGGTTCACCGGTGAATATAGGAAGTGATAATTGACTTAAATCTAGAAAAGAACTTTGATAGCTTTTGTGAAGTTCTCTCGTTACTTGTGTTGTTCGGCCTGTTTCTCTAGGACTTCCGTTAATAATAAGTATATTCATATTTATCTACCCCTCTGTCGTTTGGTTATATGTATAGTATAGGGATGATTGAACTTTTTTTCGTCATGCTATTGATAGAAAGAAAGCTACCAATATAGACTGAGGTGAACAGAGAAAAACCTACAACTAAAGTCGTAGGTTAGGAAATTCCATGCTGAACAGCATATAGAGCAGCTTGCGTGCGGTCTTGAACCCCAAGCTTCGATAAAATATTAGACACATGTGTTTTTACTGTTTTTTCTGTAATATGTAAGGCAGCACCAATTTCTTTGTTGCTTTTGCCTTTTGCAATTTCTTTTAATACGTCTTTTTCTCGTTTTGTTAAGTGATCAATAAAATTGACTTTCTTTTCGCTGCTTTTGGTTAACCGTGTTAGCAAGTGCGTAGTGACTTTGGGATGAAGCTGATTTTCTCCGTTCATTAGCTTTCGAATAGCCGCTACAAGTTCATCTGGATCGCTTTCTTTTAGCTGATAGCCTGAAGCTCCTGCTTCTAATGCCGGTATCACGTGATCTTGATCTGAAAAGCTTGTTAGAATCATGACTTGTATATGCGGTGCTTGTTTTTTTAGTTCTTTTGTTGCTTCGATTCCATCGAGAACCGGCATCGATAAATCCATTAACACAATATGAGGCTCTAGAGATGTCGCTAACTTTATAGCTTCTTCCCCGTTAGAAGCTTCTCCTACAACTTCTAAATCAGGCTGCGTTTGTAAGAAAAAGACAAGTCCTTTTCGGACGACATGGTGATCATCTGCGATTAAAATCTTTATTTTCATGTGCGCTCCTTTCCGTTATGAAAGAGGAATAGATACTTCCACAACCGTTCCGTTTCCTATGCTGCTTGTAACAGATAGTTTTCCATTTAATCTTTTTATTCGCTCGTGCATAGTTTTTAGCCCAAGCGTCGGCAATTCTGCTGAAGGGCTATACATAAATCCATTGCCGCTATCCCAGACTTTCATAATTACTTGGTCTTTGCTTATATTTACGTTTAGATGTACCTCTGCCGTACCCGCATGCTTTCGGCAATTATTAAAAGCTTCTTGTCCGACTCTCCACAGTGTCTCTTCAATTACAGCAGGCAAAACGGACACTCCTTTAATTTGTTCTTTTACGTTAAGCCCTAGCATTTGACCATAGCTTTTTAACGCACTGACAATGCCGTTTTCTAATCCTTGAGGACGAAGCTGCCAAATTAAAGCTTTCATTTCCACTTGAGCATGCTGAGCGGTTTCTTGGATTAAGGAAAAAGTCTCTTTTAACTGCACATCTTTTGCTAAGCTGCTTCCGGCTTTGGCTGTGACATTAATTGAAAACAACAGCTGATTAACAGAATCGTGAAGGTCTTTTGCCAGCCTGTTTCTTTCTTCAATAAGTTTTACTTCCTGCTGAGATTGAGTCAGCTTAATCCGCTTGATAGCCGTGCCAATTTGAAGAGCGACGGATCCTAATAAATCAAGCTCTCGCTGTTCAAAATGAATTTTATGAGGGGCAGCTACATTTAATAATCCAAAGCGTTCATCCCCTGCTTGTAAAGGAACCGTTGCATGATGAGTAATGTCATGTGTATCTCCCCACTCATGAATGACGGAATCTTCAAGTCTCTTACACTCCATAATATTAGACGCTTTTTGAAGCCGGCCATCCATGTACCGATCAACACACCAGCAGCTTCCGTTACACATAGGCTGAGCGGTTTTATTTAGTAAAGCCGGCGGCAAATGCTGAGCGGCAATCATCTCATGTTTTCCATTTTCGTCAATAAAAAAGATCCATCCTGTTTGTAAATCTGTTATTTGCAGCAGTTTTAAAAGAGCATCGTGAAGCATTGTATGTAAATTAGTGCCTTCATTTAAAATCTCGGCAATGTCTTTTAAAATCTTAAGCTCTGAAATATGATCTTTTTCCATAGCCTCTCTCCTATATGATGTATTTTCCATTTTTTATTTTATCACAATTAAAGATGATTCCGACTCATAGGACTTTATTTTTAAGGTGTTTTTGCTTAGGTATGTAAGAGTTTTTGACACCAATAATGAAAAATTCAAAAAGTATGTCAGGTAGTTTAACAATTAGCTAGAGTCTTTACGTAAAACGAACTATACTACAGATAATTCACGTAAGAACAGAAAAAATGAAGGGAAATGAGAAGAAAAAAATATTAAAATTAATCCATTGAAAACGCTTCCAAATATGAAGGCATAGTGCTATTATATAATTATTAACAGAATAGGGATGTGAGAAAGATGAATAAATTATTTTTAGAAGAGTTACGATACATTATCTTGTGTGAAGTGCCTATGACAAAGTACCGAGTAGAGCAGCTTCAAGACAAATTTGATCAAAGCCCATACTTAATTAATGAACTTTATCAACTCCTATTCGAAAAGCGTCACATTTTAGCTTTTGTTGATGATATCGAATCATCCCTGTATGACTATATTGTAAATAAAGAAATGATGGATGCTAAAACGTATTACGGAGCTATTGCACATGTAGCAAATCTCTTCGGCGAAACGCCTACATATATAAAATGCAAAATAAAAAAATATAGACAGTCTTCGATTTCAAGTATCAGCGCCTAAAAGGTGCGCACAGCTGATTCAAATAAAAAGCAAAAAAGAAATCCTAGCACAAGGGTTTCTTTTTTGTACCACTAACATATAGGGAGGAAAATAAGATGAAGACATTTTTTATCACAAATCGCTATTCGTTTCTCGAAAAGCAAGTAGATGAATACATGCAATCTTTACTGGTGAAAACGCCTGAGCAAGTTATTTTATATTTCGAAAGACAAATTCGAAAGTATAAAGGGTACTTACAGAAGAAACATCATTATCCAGAGTGTATGGTTCAATCCATCCACCGTTTGATTGAAGAATATTCCTTAATTATCATTAGAGTAAAAAAATATATTAGCTATCAAAACAAGCTGATGAATAAACAGCTATTAGAGCCGCAGTAAAACGAATCATTTTTTATGGTTCGTTTTACTGCGGCTCTGCCGTTTTACTCCTCATATTTTAGCAGTAAATGCAGAACAGCGGGACGTTCTTCAAGATTTTTGTATGAGTGTACATGACTTCCTTCAAATTTTATAGAGTCAAATTGTTTTAGCTCGTATAGCTCTTCTTCTATTTTCATTTCGATTCTTCCTTCCATTACCGTTGCTACTTCAATTAATCCTTTGTGATGCGGTTCAGGACGGTATGTAGCGAGAGGCGCAAGAAAGGCTCGGTACATTTCAATCGTCGAATCCATTTGGTTTTGAAACATAAATTCAATTTTCCACGCTTCATCTGGCCCTTTGAGAGAAAATCCTTCTCCGCACTTAGATAGGGATACTGAAGGCTCCACTGATACTAATTTGGTTAAAGGAATATTTAAACCTGTGGTTATTTTCCACATCACCCCTAAAGTGGGATTGGTCTCTCCTCTTTCAATTTTTCCTAATGTAAGTTTACTGACTCCTGTCTTTTCAGCTAGTTCATCCAGAGTCAAATGATTTTGCACCCTGATTTTTCGTAATTCACTGCCTACTTTTCTAATCATCTCTTCTGTGTGCATTTCTTCCTTCCTTTCTTTTGTATATTATGATAAACTTTTTTAAGTAATTAACATATTATAATATATTTAATAAGGAGGGTAAACAATGAAAGCAATAATATGGGGACTATTATCTTCCATGTTCTTTTCGGCTACGTTTATTGTTAACCGAGCAATGAATGTATCTGGAACGAGTTGGGCATGGACTGCATCCCTCCGCTTTTTATTCGCTATTCCTATTTTACTCATTTTAGTGCTGCTGCAAAAGAAATTTATGCCTCTATGGCAGGAAATGAAAAAACACCCTTGGGCTTGGCTTGGCTGGGGAACACTTGCAGGAGTAGGTTTTTATTCTCTCTTAAGTTTCTCCTCCCTTTTTGGACCATCTTGGCTGGTGGCGGGAACGTGGCAAGTGACTATTTTAGCAGGAGCTCTTCTTTCGCCCTTGTTTTTTATAAAGGTTCAAACTGCGGAAGGATATAAAAAAGTGAGAGGGAAAATCCCGCTAAAAACGCTTAGTGTTTCAGCGTTTATTTTAGTAGGCGTTATTCTTATGCAGGTGAAAGAAGCAGAAAATATTACGCCTATGCAGTTTATCTTAGGGTTTCTACCTGTGGTTGTCGCTGCTTTTTTATACCCGCTTGGAAATCGTAAAATGATGGAAATATGCAGCGGGAAGCTCGATACGTTTCAACGCGTTTTAGGAATGGCATTAGCAAGTATTCCGTTAAGTATTATTTACGCCATATACGGCTTCTTTACTACAGGTATCCCAAGTTCTCCCCAATTTTCTCAAGCCTTTATCTTAGCAATGAGTTCAGGTGTAATTGCTACGATGACGTTCTTTTACGCAACAGACTTGGCAAAAGAAAATTTAGGTTTGCTTGGAGCGGTTGAAGCAACTCAATCAGGCAGCATGATTTTTACCGTGCTTGGCGAAGTGTTTTTATTAAATGGACGTATGCCAACAGGGATTGCGTTAGCTGGTATGACGATAATCGTAATTGGAATGATTATGAACAGTATGCTAAACAAAAAAACAAAACTGTCTTCGGCCCCTCCGTCGCGTACTCTATCAAAATAAAAAAAGAGGAGATGAAAATCTGTTTAAAGGTTTCCATCTCCTCTTTTTAATATTCGAGATGATTGTTCCAATAGCGGCTCCAAAGCACAGGGAATCGCATCTGTAAACCATCCTCATCATCTTCATCCCAATCAAGATCCAAATCTTGCTCATCGTACCACACTGGATCAAACTGGTCATATTTATCATAATAATAGTCGTTATCTAAACCTGTCTTTTCTTCGTAAGCTTCACACGCTACAGAAAGTAATTCTTCTAATTGAGGAGCATAGCCTTCTGCTTCTAATGGTTTAAGTACAGAAATCATCGTCTCAGGAGATTCAATCGCTTTATAATATATGTCTTTTCCCTGATATAAAAGCCACGCTCTAAAATAATCAAAACAATCATCTGAACAACCGCCCATTACAATATAAGCTGCTGCCCACAATGAAGAAGTATAGGATTGATCAAAATGCTGATTTAGTAGCTGATCAAAGCGAAAAATGTCCTTTTCAGAACGCTTCGCTAGCGTGGAGCGGAGCCATTCCATTTGCTCATCGACATCTAATTTTGTCTTCGCCTTTTTTATCAATTCCCAAAAGAGAGACTCTGACATCGTGCTGTCTTTCATTACTTGCATCGAACAAGTTAAAGGCTTATATCCTTTCTTCAATTTTGCACGAATCAGCTTTTCAGCTTCTGCTTCACAAGCTTCTGCGGAAGCAAACTCTTTCACTTGCATGCGACCGGCTGTATCAACTTTTCCAAAGTGAATGATTAACTTGCTGTCTCTTCTTTCAACTTTCCAAAATTTATTCGATTGCTCATCTTTATACACTAAGGTTATTTGCATGATACATTCCCCTTTTTCATCCCACTACTATTGTGAATAGTTCTCTTTTTACAATTTATGTAGATTCACAGCGCTTCATAATCCATTTTCTTTGCTTTTTTAACATGTTTCAGTTGATCTTACTATTGTTGAGGTCGTTTAAACAGTGAGTAATGACCACAAATTTGTGTAAAATGTTTATTGGTTGCTTTTTGTTGCATTTACAACATTTTATTTTTCCTTTATACTCTTTTTATATCACGTATTTTTATTATACAAAAAAGAAGCCTAAATTCGTAGAAAAGGAAGGATTTTAATGAAAATTGAGCATGTTACAACAAAAGAGCAGCTTGAAGAAGTATTCCGTATACGTAAAACAGTGTTTGTTGAAGAACAAGGCGTGCCCTTGAAAGATGAATTTGATGAGCATGAAGAAAAGGCAAAACATATGTTGATTTATTATAACAACGAACCAGCTGCTTCTGGTAGATTCCGCATAGTAGACGATTACGCCAAAATAGAGCGAATATGCGTATTAAAGGAATTTAGAAAATACGGGCTCGGAAAAGAAGTGGTGACCAGCTTAGAAGAAGCAGCGAAAAAAGAAGGCTTAACTCAATCTAAGCTTCACGGTCAAGTTCAAGCTGAACCTTTTTATCATAAATTAGGGTATAAGACTGCTTCTGATGTCTTTATGGAAGACGGTATTCCACACGTTATTA
Source organism: Priestia sp. USM5 (assembly GCF_058323215.1). Lineage (NCBI taxonomy): Bacteria > Bacillati > Bacillota > Bacilli > Caryophanales > Bacillaceae > Priestia > Priestia sp. USM5. Next base: position 2,183,582 of record NZ_JBSGKN010000001.1, on the reverse strand, counting down.
TGAAAAAAGAGTTTACGTGTTAAAAAGGCTTCTTTGCACAGTTGCTTTAGTAAAGAAAAAGGCTCTCCGTAGAGAGCCTTTTTTGTGCTATTAGATTTTCATAATTCCGCCTGTGCTTGCAGAAGTTACAAGTTTAGAATATCTTGCAAGATAGCCTTTTTTCACTTTTGGCTCAAAGCCTTTCCAGTTTGCTTTTCGTTCTGCCCAAACATCTGGAGAAACTTGAACATTCATTGAACGATCTTCAATGTCAATCACGATGTGGTCGCCATCTTCGACAAATGCTAGCGGTCCGCCTTCAGCAGCTTCTGGAGATGCGTGGCCGATTGATAATCCACGTGAAGCGCCAGAGAAGCGTCCGTCTGTTAATAGTGCTACTTTTGCACCTAGTCCCATTCCCATAATTTGAGAAGTTGGAGCTAACATTTCAGGCATTCCCGGTCCGCCTTTTGGTCCTTCATAACGAATGACTACGACATGTCCTTCTTTTACTTTTCCGTTAGCAATACCATGCAGCGCCTCGTCTTGAGACTCAAATACAATTGCTGGTCCTTCGTGGCGAGTAATGCCGTCTTGAACACCGCCTGTTTTAATGATCGCGCCGTCTGGAGCTAAGTTACCAAACAATACAGCAAGTCCGCCTTTTTCTGTGAACGGCTTATCGATTGGATGAATAACGTTATAATCTTTTACATCGCATCCTGCAATGTTTTCGCCTAGCGTTTTTCCAGTAACCGTCATCGTATCTAAATGAAGAGCTCCTTCTTTTTTAGATAGCTCGTTTAAAGCAGCCGATACGCCTCCTGCTTCATGTAAGTCTTCAATAAATACATCCGAAGCCGGAGCGAGTTTTGCCAAGTGAGGCACGCGTTCCGCTACTTCATTAATGCGTTCTAACGGATAATCAATTTCAGCTTCATTCGCAAGAGCTAGCGTATGAAGAACTGTATTTGTAGAACCACCTAACGCCATGTCTAAAGCAAATGCGTTGTCGATTGCTTTTTCTGTTACGATATCACGTGGTTTTAAATCTAATTTAATTAATTCCATAAGTTGTTTAGCTGATTTTTTAACAAATTCTCTACGTTCAGGAGCAACTGCTAAGATTGTACCATTTCCAGGTAAAGCAAGTCCTAACGCTTCAGCTAAGCAGTTCATTGAGTTCGCTGTAAACATTCCTGAACAAGATCCGCATGTCGGACAGCCAAATTGTTCTAATTCAAGTAATCCTTTATCATCAAGTTTACCAGCTTGATGAGCTCCTACGCCTTCAAATACTGAAGAAAGAGAAATCTTACGGCCGTCGCTCGTTACGCCAGCCTTCATTGGTCCGCCGCTAACAAAAACTGTCGGAATATTCAGACGTAACGAAGCCATTAACATCCCAGGCGTGATTTTATCACAGTTTGGAATACATACCATTCCATCAAACCAGTGAGCAGATACTACCGTTTCAACTGAGTCAGCAATGATTTCACGACTTGGTAATGAATAACGCATACCGATATGTCCCATCGCAATACCGTCATCTACACCGATAGTGTTCATTTCAAAAGGTACGCCACCAGCTTCGCGAATCGCATCTTTTACGATTTTACCAAACTCCTGTAAGTGAACATGACCTGGTACAATATCAATATATGAATTGACAACCGCAATAAACGGTTTGCCGAAATCCTCTTCTTTTACACCAGCTGCACGCAGTAGGCTGCGGTGTGGTGCTCTGTCGAATCCTTTTTTGATCATGTTACTTCTTAATTCTGCCACAATAATTCCCTCCGTATTCATCTAACCTATTAAAAACTAAATCTTTTTAAATTGTTTAATAATTTTTAATATAAATACTAATTTAACAAATCACACAAAGGTTTGTAAAGGTTTATGACAAAATAATCATTTTTTATTTTAAAATAGTAAAATCACCTGCATAAATTAGTATAATATATACATATATCCCTTATTTTACAGGAAAACAGAAGGTGGATGCTGAGCATGAAACAATCCTTTTATTACAGAGGTCATCAAGAAAAAGAAATATTTGCACAAAAATGGAATGTTGAAAACCATTCTGCAAAAGGCGTTGTCCAAATAGCCCATGGGATGGCCGAACATATTGGACGCTACGAGTACTTTGCTAATGTATTAACGCAACATGGATATATCGTATATGGGAATGATCACCGAGGTCACGGTCAAACAGCTTTAAAAGATGAAGACAAGCGTTTTTTTGCTGAAGAAAATGGTTTTGATACAGTAGTCTACGACATGATTGCTCTGACTAAGCACATTTCGACGGAACACTCCGACCTACCGATCTTTCTTTTCGGTCACAGCATGGGGTCTTTTCTAACGAGAAGATATATTCAATTGGATACAGAGCACATTCATGGTGTGATACTCTCAGGTACTGGCAGCATTCCTTCCCTTTCACTGCAGGGCGGTATATTAGCTGCGCAAATAGAGATAAAGAGAAAAGGGTTACGATCTCCTAGCCCTTTGCTTGATAAGCTCTCTTTTGGACAATACAATAAATCATTTCATCCTGCTCGGACACCTTTTGATTGGTTAAGTCAAGATAATGAAGCTGTAGATTTATATGTAAATGACCCTTATTGCGGTGGGGTTTTCACAGCGGGGTTTTTCTATGACTTACTAACAGGAATCAAACAAATCTCTAACTTAGCTAATATAAAGTTAGTTCCATCAAGCCTGCCTATTTATTTGGTATCTGGAGAATATGATCCAGTAGGCAACTATACAAAAGGCGTAGTCAAAGTATATAACGACTTTAAAAAGGCAGGATTACAGGATGTAAGTTACCGTTTTTTTAAAGAGTGCCGTCATGAATTGCTGAATGAATTAAATAAAGATGAAGTGATAGAAGATATACTAAATTGGCTTAACGTGCAAATAGACAAAAAAACGGTTCGTGTGTAGACACGAACCGTTTTTTTATTAAGCAAATACAGATGTTAATACAGGTACTACTTGTTTTTTACGTGATACAACGCCTTCTAAGACAGCTGTATTGTTTTCAAGCGTTACATTGTATGCTTCTTCTACTTTTGAAGCAGCAGAACCTAATGCTAATGCAGTAGAGTTGCTGTTTAAAATATCTGTAACAACTAAAAGGAATAATTGTAATCCTTTTTCTTCGATTGTTTTAGTAATCGCTTCTTCCAATTCAACTTTGCGCACTAAAACGTCGTTTACGTCAATTGCATTCACTTGTGCAATTTCAACTTTGCTTGTGCCCATGCTGAATTCTTTAGCATCTAATGAAATTAATTGTGAAGCTGTTTTATCGCCTAAGTCAGCTCCAGCTTTTAGCATTGCTAATCCGTACTCTTCTGCATCTACGCCTGCAATTTCCGCTAATTCTTTAGCAGCTGCAACGTCTTGGTCTGTGCAAGTTGGTGATTTGAATAATAAAGAATCAGAAATGATAGCTGATAGCATAAGACCTGCGATGTTAGGTTCGATTTCTACGCCGTTTTCTTTATACATCTTGTTTAAGATCGTTGCCGTACATCCAACTGGCTCTGCACGATAGTATAAAGGATCTGCTGTTTCGAAGTTAGCAATACGGTGATGATCAATTACTTCAAGCACACGAACTTGATCAATATCGTTTGCACTTTGCTGGCGTTCGTTGTGGTCCACTAAAATAACTTCATTTGTTTCTTTAGATACTTCATCAACGAAACGTGGTAGTTCAGCGTTGAACTTTTCAAGAGCGAATTGCGTTTCACCGTTAATATCGCCTAATCGAATTGGTTCAGCGTCTACACCTAATTTATTCTTTAAATCAGCGTATGCAATTGCAGAACAGATTGTATCTGTGTCAGGATTTTTATGTCCAAAAATTAACGTCTTTGCCATCTTAAATCTCTCTCCTTCTTACGTATGTAAATAGCATTCTTGCGTAAAGTTAGTTAATTCGTTCACGCAACATTGCCATTTTAACATAAACTTTTACATTTTTTTAATTTTTTTGCGAAAAATGATGTTCATCCGCAGATATTTTGCCATTTTGTATCTTTTTCACAGTAAAAACACCTCTATTTCCGATATAAATAGAGGGTTTTATACGTTCATTATATAAAAGTTAACGATAAAACACAACCTGTCTCTCTATCACTTGATAGATAACTTAAACGCAGTATCTTGCCACTTTTGATAAAGAAAAAGTAGAACAGCAATAACCATCATTAGTACAAATAATAAAAAATGATTCATTCCCTTCAGTGTATAAATGTCTAGTTTTTCAAAGATAGGACTCATGACAAATGCCTGAAATAAATCGAACGCTGCATTGATAATCATAAACATCCAAAAGCCAGGATAGGTAAAATAAAAAATAAAAAGCGTTCCTATTATAAATATGCCAAAAGGAAAAGGCGTCATATTAACAAAGAAAAAAAGAGTTTCATTGACTTCCCACCAGTTAAAGCGATCTGCAATTTGAAAAACCACGGTTAACAATACCACTCCGAATAGCGATACAGCCATATACCGCTTTACTCGCTCTTTATCAACTGCAAAAAGCAATAGCCAAGGACCGATAAAAAGCACCCACATTACGATTTGCGCCATGAGCTTTCCACCTTTCACTTTCAAAAAGAGAATATATATTATTCTGTCCTTATTTATGTAAAATAACCAAGAAAAGCACCCTTGTTAAAGGATGCTTTTCTTGGTTATCGTCGCAGTGTAAAGTTGAAATGTTCATTTACTATAGCTCCTAGCTCTTCAAGAAACTGCTGAGCAGTCATTTCCTCTACGCTTTGGGTATACCAAGCAAGCTGAGATTTTTTATGAACATTGTTGTAATATACATCTCTTGACCAATATGTTTTTGATCGGTATGTATAATTAAAGTGAATGAATAGTTCACTCCCGTCTGGACACTGCAACAACACGCGGTAATGTGGATTACGACGATTTTTATCTAAACTCATTTCTTTAATCTGCGCTAACATTATTCACCTCTAAAGCCATTACTTAATCATTTAAAGGTAAATGCCACACCACGCTATATCCTAGCTCTGCCATCAACTAGAAAATCATATATTTTCTAAAATTCTACACGATATAGGACAAAAGAGGAAGAGATAATTTATTGGTGGACGTGTAAAGTTTCATATAAATCTTTTAGCTGCTCAGGGTATTGAGACCTTACGTAATAACCTGTAGGACGGTGCTCGATTAAATGAGAAGCAAATAAGTAGCCGATGAGCACGTGCATTTGTTCATCTGAGGTTTCTTGGTTTAATTCCCATTCGAGTCGTTCAGCTAAGTGTGAAGCCAGCTGTTTAATTTTTTCATCATGTGATAAAAAGAGCATTTTGTTCTCCCCCTTATATAACGAATAAGTAATGCTGTGAATTTCAATAAAGACAACGTATTGCTTTTATAAGGATAATTATATTTTATTTTACAATTAAAGTATATAAATAGTTCTAAATATTCAAAAAATAACTTATTTCTTTTGGACTATTCGATAGCAAACAAAAAAAGAAGCGGGAGCTGTCCCGCTTCTTTTACGTAAAAAGATATTCGATTACCGAAATTTATTCTACTTCCACTGCCCAGCCGAATGGATCTTCCACTGTACCATTTTGAATACCTGTTAGAGTGTCATACAGTTTTTGTGATACTTCTCCTGTGTTTCCACCGTTGATGACCATTTTCTCGTTATTCCAAAATAGCTCGCCAATCGGAGAAATAACTGCAGCTGTACCTGTTCCAAATGCCTCTTCTAGTTTGCCTTCCGAATAAGCTTGCTTAATTTCTTCCATAGAAATACGGCGCTCAGTTACAGGCATATCCCAGTGTTTTAGCAGCTCAATGATGGATTTACGCGTAATTCCTTCTAAAATGCTTCCGTTCACAGATGGCGTTACTACTTCTCCATCAATTTTGAAGAAAATATTCATGCTTCCTACTTCTTCAATGTACTTGCGTTCAACTCCGTCTAACCACAGTACTTGTGAATAGCCTTTTGAGTCAGAAAGCTGCTGAGCTTTTAAGCTTGAAGCATAGTTTCCGCCTGTTTTAGCAGTCCCTGTCCCTCCGGCTACAGCACGAACAAATTCGCTTTCAACCGCAATTTTTACAGGAGCAATTCCTTCTTTATAATATGAGCCAACTGGAGATAGAATAATGATAAATTGGTAGCGGTCAGATGGCGCTACTCCTAAGTAAGGCTCTGTCGCGATGACAAATGGACGAATGTATAGTGATGTACCTTCAGCAGTAGGAATCCATTCGCGGTCAATTTTAATCAGCTGTTTTAACGCTTCTAATGCTAAGTCTTCGTCAACATGAGGAATACAAAGACGATCGTTTGATTTATTTAAACGTTTGAAATTCTCATCTGGTCTAAATAATAATACTTGCTCTTTTTTTGTTACATATGCTTTTAGTCCTTCAAAAACAGACTGCCCGTAATGAAAGATCATAGATGCCGGATCTAATGTGATAGGTTGATAAGGTACAATACGAGCATCGTGCCAGCCTTGGCCTTCTGTATAATCCATAATGAACATATGGTCCGTGAAGATTTTCCCGAATTGCAATTGATCAGATTGCGGCTTTTCTTTTTTTGTTTGACTTAGTGTCACATCGATTGAATAAGTTGTCATAGTTGTTTCTCCTTGCTCTTTATATTTACGGGTTTTTCGCTTAAACCTCTATATAAGTTACATTGTACAACTTTAGGGAAGCGTGTCACAATAGTTAGAGACGAAAAATTCTAAAAATTTTATAAAAATTATAAAGAAATAGCACCTAATCGAATTAAGTGCTGAATTGAAAAGGTTTTCTTTCTAAAAAAACTATTTCTACATTTTATTTACAACCATTTATAAACCAATTTTCACTCGAAGCTTTTCATCTTGTATTGAAAATTGTTTGATTTTCCCTACTGGAATGACCTTTATTTTATCAATTTCATTGAGATTGATATGAATTTGTTTTTCTTCATACGTAGTAACAGGCGGCTTATGAAAAATTCGATAGTTGATCCAATTTTGATTAAGAGGTTTCATTTCATGGATTTTGAATACAAGCGTACGTTCTTTTGCTTCAAGAGGTTCTAGCACAATAGAAAATGGAATTCTCACCAGAAATTTTTTAATAATTCCATTCACGTGAATATAGGAGTCTTGAAATGAAATAGAAAATTGCTGAATTTGATCTTGCTTTGTCATTTGCTTTTGAAAAATCCGCATGAGCATAGAAGCGGATATAGGAACGGTTACACCGCTTTCAGCCATCTTTTCTTTCATTTTTGCCTGCACATCATCACTAATCACATCGTTTAGCTTTCTCTGTACCCAATCCTTCATGATGCACCTCCGCTATGAAGTTATGTTTCTGTTTCCTCTAACGCACGAATCGAAGCTGTTAAGTGATTTGACACGTCGGCGAGCCGATCTTTTGTCAGCTTTCCTTCAGCAAGATAGAAGGGCTTCCCAAAGGAAATAACAACGGGCTCCTTTGAAAATATCTCTTTTACATTTGCGGGTCCTTTGTAAACTGCGGGTACAATAGGAACCTTTGCCATACTTGCTATAGTGACTGCTCCTCTTTTTAAGGGAACGTCTTCCTCTGTTCGCGTGCCGCTAGGGAAAATCCCGACGATATGTCCTTGTTTTGCCAATTTAATAGGTGTTTTAATGCTGCTGGGTCCCGGGTTGTTACGATCTACTGGGAATGCGTTAAGTTTTTTTAATACATTACTAGTGAGTATATGATTAAAAAGCTCCTTTTTTGCCATAAAATGAATTTGGTGAGGCAAAATAGCCGCACCAAGCGCTACGACGTCTACCCATCCTTTATGCGAACAAGCGATCACAAAGCCTGTATCCGCTGGCAAATACTCTCTGTTCCTTACCCGAAACTTCCCCCTTCTTTTTAATAAAAATTTACATGTGTGAGCCGCAATATTATACATAAGTGTTTCCTCTTCTCTCTATTAGTTGAAAATATATACAAAAATTATATCACTTGATATTAAGAGTTGGTACTAAAAAAAGGAATGTAACATCTTTTTACACGGTAGCTTACCTACTTCTCTATATATTGTAAAAAAGGAGATATTGAAACCTCTGTTTTTGGTCAACTTGACTAATGACATCCCTTAAAAAACATTTTACTATTAATGTATCATTCTAAATGTAATATTTATTAACATTACATGTGATATAATTAAAGGAGGTTTTTAGGTGAATAACCAAAATCGACCGTTTCGACTAGCTTCATTGGGATTACAGCACGTACTCGCTATGTATGCGGGTGCCATTCTCGTCCCGCTGATGGTAGGACGCGCATTAAATTTAAATGCACATGACTTAGCCTATCTCGTAGCCATTGATTTACTGACCTGCGGACTAGCTACGCTGCTGCAGGCTTGGACGAACAAGTGGTTTGGGATTGGTCTTCCTGTTGTACTTGGAAGTTCATTTGTAGCGGTGACTCCTATGATTGCGATTGGAACTCAATATGGAATTAGTGCTGTTTACGGAGCGATTATTGCCGGTGGTATTTTCATCGTACTGGCAGCAAGTTTTTTAGGCAAAATTATTAAATTTTTTCCTCCAGTTGTCACAGGAACGGTTGTGACGATGATTGGTTTATCACTTATACCATCCGCTGTCCGAAATATGGCAGGAGGAGTAGGAAGTAAAGATTTTGGTTCTCTTTCTAATCTTCTTCTATCTTTTGGTGTTCTAGCGCTTATTTTAATTTTAAATCGATTTTTCAGCGGTTTCCTTCGTTCTCTTTCTGTGTTGATTGGAATTGTAGCCGGAACAATAGCCGCTGTATTAATGGGAAAAGTTAATTTCACTAACTTTAATGAAGCTTCTTGGCTGCACATTCCCACTCCTTTTTATTTTGGGATGCCCACTTTTGAAATTGGACCGATTTTAACGATGATTCTCGTATGCTTGGTCATTATTATTGAGTCTACAGGCGTATTTTTAGCGTTAGGAAAACTGTGTGATCGGGAATTAACTGAAAAAGATTTTACAAAAGGCTACCGCGCCGAAGGAATCGCCATTGTTCTTGGAGGGCTATTTAATGCTTTTCCTTACAATACATTCGCTCAGAATGTAGGACTGGTTCAATTATCGAAAGTAAAAACAAAAAATGTAGTGGTAGTAGCCGGCTTTATTCTCGTATTATTGGGACTTGTTCCTAAAATAGCTGCTTTTACAACCATTATTCCTACTCCTGTTTTAGGAGGAGCAATGGTCGTGTTGTTTGGTTTAGTTATTTCATCAGGCATCAAAATGCTAAGCGCTGTTGATTTGGCTAAACAAGAAAATTTGCTGATTATTGCGTGCTCTCTTTCGCTGGGTCTTGGTGTAACGGTGGTACCCGATTTATTCGCCCAGCTCCCAAATGCTTTGCGTGTGATTGTAAGTGATGGAGTTATTACTGGAAGTTTAGCTGCCATTTTATTAAATCTCTTTTTTAACGCATCGGTTGAACGAAAAGTACCTTCTGTCTCTTTAGAGAAAACAGATTATTCAGAAGTAAAGTAAAGGTGGTTTAGTATGAATAATGTATCTGTGCAGTATGTAAATCAGCTTAGCAAGCAGCATTTTGTCTCATTAGTTGGCGATATATTTGAACATTCACCTTGGGTTGCAGAAGAAGCTTATTCTAAGCGCCCTTTCTCTTCCGTTGAACAACTTCACGGAAAGATGAAAGAAATTGTAGCGCAAGCATCTGTAGAAAAACAGCTTAAGTTGCTGAAAGCTCATCCAAATCTAGGTGAAAATATCGCTATGACATCTGCTTCTACTGAAGAACAAACAAAAGCAGGCTTACAAAACTTAACACAAAATGAGTATGAACAGTTTTCTTCTCTTAATGGAATGTATATGGAAAAGTTTCCTTTCCCTTTTATTTTGGCAGTACGAGGTAAACAAAAAGAAGATATTTACGAGGCAATGCAAAGTCGCTTACAGAATACCAAACAAACGGAGTTTGCTACAGCGTTAGAAGAAGTATATAAAATTGCTTTCTTTCGTTTAACTGATAAAATTACTGAAGATAAGGAGACAAAGAAACGAGCATGACTAAAATTACAACGCATATTTTAGACCTCACTCACGGATGTCCGGCTGCTTTTGTCAAAGTTGATTTCTATCACATCCAGTCAGAAAGTAAACGAATAAAGCTTTCTCATGGTACTACAAATGAAGACGGAAGATTAGCAAACCCGCTCTTCTCTTCTGAAGCGTTTGAATCAGGAGATTATGAACTTTTGTTCCATATTGGGGAATACTATAAAAAACAAGAAGTCCAAACAACAAATCCCCCCTTTTTAAATCAAGTTTCTGTTCGAGTCGGATTGTCTTCTGAACAAGAACATTATCACATCCCTTTGCTTGTATCACCGTGGGGATACCAAATTTATAGAGGAAGTTAAAAAAGAAACGGCGTCTTTAAACGTCGTTTCTTTTTTAATTCAGCAATTTAGACATATAGTACTCATCAATAAACAAACCGCCAATTCGCAGGGAATGTTTTTTCGTTCCTTCAATTTCGAATCCTACTTTATGATATAAAGAAAGAGCCTTTTCATGCTGTACAGCGACTGTGAGCTCAAGACGGTGAATATGGTGTTCTCTTGCCCATTCCTCAAGCGCAGCGAATAAAGCCGTACCAATCCCTTGATTTTGAAACGTTTTTCGAATACCTAATGTCAGAGCAGCGATGTGAGCGTTTCGGTTAGCTTCACCCCCTGTTGCAGCTATATATCCCACAAGCATCTCGCTTTCTTCTGCTACAATAATCGTAGAGTTTGGCTGCTGCTTAAAGATTTCGATGTTTTTCTCCTGCTGATCCGTACTCAGCTTTCGCTCTCCGCTTTCGAACAGCATAAACTTACTTTCTTCTTCAATCTGTTTAAGCAAATCTACAAAGTTTGCAGCATCATGTAATTCTAGTTCTCTAATTTCCATGCTGATCCCCCTTTTTTTTGTGTCCCTTTTCTTTGTATATGTATTGGTTCACCTTTATAAAATATAACTTTACAGTTTCTTACGAAAAATACGACTTTTTAAGAAGTGGAAGTAGAACAAAAAACCTACTAATCTCCCTTTTTTTGAAATGCTTTTTTCCTCTGTATAATTTTAAATCACTTATCAACTTCTGTAAATTTTTTAGATTCCCTCTTTTAATTTCCATTTATCTTCCTTTTCTGCGGGGTTGATTTTGATCTAAGGGGATCTTTTATAGAAAACACATGACTATTATCCTGTTTTTTGTGAAGAAAGAAAGCAATAAATGTAATTTCACTTGTAATCGTTTAGAATAGAAAAAGTGGAAATTTTATGTACCTATCCTCCTTAATTATTGGTCTGTGAAAGGAAATTATTATGAAAGTACAACCCGCAAAATGTGGTGTATATGTCTTAAGCGGTCTAGGAGCTGTTACGGTGTTCTTCTTACTTTTACTTAAGAACAGTGCTTTCTTTCTAGAGGAAGAATACGACCAAAACAAACCTGAAGCTGCGCTTGCGGTGAGCGAACATACCTATCACCTTCACAAAGGTTCTATTAACTGGTCAAACGGCCGTTCAACAACAAAAAAAGAAATAAATGTATATGATTTATATACATACATATCGCAGCAAAAAAGTATCCCTTTAAAGCAGCAACAATTGGTTAAGCTCCATTTTTCCAACCTAGACGGCGCTTATATTCGCGGCGTGAGCGTGCATATATGGAAAAATAACGGTGAAAAAACCAAGCTGTTTGTCAAAAATAATGAATTTAAGATTCCTGAAAATCAAGGTTTTTACGTTGTAGATATCGTGATTAACTCTACAAGAGGAACAATGCAATATGCGGCAAATGTGCAAATACAGTAAGTTTGGCTGCAGTAAATAAAAGGGGCAGAAATTATAGAAGGGATCAAAAAGTTACCACAAAAAAAGAGAGCAATATGCTCTCTTTTTTATAAAATGAAAAAGACGTCCACGCAGGACGTCTTTGATGCGTTTGTGGCGGGGACCGTGTGACCACATTCACACGTTTAGCTCGAAAGCATGTCCTTCGACTTACACAAATTAGCTCATCGCTTTATTAATATAACATCTGCCATAGAAAAAAGCAACCAATTTTTAAATAGTTTTTTCTATTTATACATATTTCGCAAGAATCCACAAAATAATATGCATGCGTAGCTATTCACTCTCTACATTTTTAGTCTATTTTAACTCATATACGAATACACTAATAGACCAACCTATGCGCAGTTTTTGAAAAAGGATGTGAATAGCTTGTTTCAAATCACTGATTTCCCTGAATTTTCATGGTCCTATTCCAGGCATAAAATGATCACACAGTGCAAACGAAAGTATGCATATCATTATTATGTCTCACACAACGGATGGCTTGACAGCGCTTCTGCACAGTCTCAAAGCGCTTATCGTTTAAAAAAGATTTCTACTTTATCTATGTACGCAGGACAAGCCGTCCGTCAGGTGATTACAGAAGCCATTTCTGACTATACATCTACACAGATTGTCCCGGGTGAACAAAATTTAGTGAAGAAAGTACAGCAGCTACTAAATAACGCACTGCGTGATTCTACTGACTATGGAGAGCTTTGGTATCATAAGCCCGCTCAGTATAAGATGCTTTTAGAATTCTACGAAAACGGCTATATTTCTAAAAAAGATCTTAAAGACATGCAAAAGCGGGTACACATTTGTGTACATAACTTTTTACAAAGTAAATCGTTTTGCGACGTGGTGTCTTCACCTTCTTTAGAAGTAGATTCTCCTCAGTCGTTTCGTTCTATAAATGTGTATGACCATAAAGTATATGCGCCTTTTCATTCCCTTTTTAAAAATCCAGTCACAGACGAATTTACGATTGTTGATTGGAAAACAAGTAAACAAACAAAAGATGATTTGTTTCAACTGGCAATTTACGCTCTCTACGTGCTAGCTGAATATAATATTTCCGTTGATCAGATAAAAGTCCGAAACGAATACTTGCTTTCAGGCAGTGCGCGTACGTATCAGCTTACTCTTCACGAAATTGAAGCTGTTCTTCGGCAAATCGATACAAGCATTGACTATATGAAAACTTTTTTGGAACACTCAGAGGTAAATCAGCCTCTTCCGCTTGAGCATTTCCCTCAAGCAGATACGCCTTCCTCCTGTCACGGGTGTGCATTTAAAGAATTGTGCCAAACGGGATAAAAAACAGCTGAAGATGATTTATATTTTTTGCTAAACTTTTTTATTGTCAAAAGAACCTTTGCTAGCATATAATTTGCATTAAGGAAACATTTTATACTTCATTTAAAAAAATTAGCTTGGGCTATTTATTGTTCATCAAAGAAAGGAGCACTAGACATGAAAGATCAAAACGGCAGTAAAGCATTATCAGCTATGCAGCTAAGTGCTCAAGACGTATTGTCGGGTAAAACAAAAGGAATTAAGCGATTATTACCTTTCTTAGGGCCTGCCTTTATCGCAGCGGTTGCTTATATTGACCCAGGTAATTTTGCTACTAACATCGCAGCAGGCTCTCAATACGGATACATGTTGCTTTGGGTTGTATTAATTTCTAACTTAATGGCTGTCTTAATTCAATCGTTATCAGCTAAATTAGGTATTGCAACAGGCTTGAATTTACCCGAGATAGCACAGGAACACTTCCCGTCCTTCGTTTCTTTTGGGCTTTGGATCCAAGGGGAATTAGTCATTATGGCGACGGATTTAGCAGAATTTATTGGGGCTGCTCTTGGAATTTATTTATTATTTCATATTCCTTTGTTCCCAGCTGCACTCATCGCAGCGGTAGGTTCTTTTGCTATTTTAGAGTTACAAAGACGAGGTGTTCGACTGCTAGAAGCAGCGATTGCGGCAATGGTTTTTATTGTGGTATTAGCTTTTGGGACTCAAATGTTTCTTGCGCATCCAGACGGCGCAAGTGTTGTCCACGGCTTATTTGTCCCTCAGTTTCACGGGACAGACAGCGTGCTGTTAGCTTCTGGGATTTTAGGTGCTACAGTTATGCCGCACGCGATTTATTTGCACTCAGCTCTTACGCAGCGCCGCGTGGTAGGAACTACTGAAGCGGAGAAAAAAGCGATTTTCCGCTTTGAATTTATCGATATTGTGATTGCCATGATTATCGCTGGTGCAATTAATGCAAGCATGCTGATTGTCGCAGCCGCTCTATTCTTTAAAAACGGACTAAACGTGCAAGATTTGGACGTGGCTTTTACACAATTTGAACATTTAATTGGTCCTTTTGCAGCTATTGCGTTCGGTGTTGGATTATTATCTTCAGGACTTTCAAGTTCTTCGGTCGGAACAATGTCTGGAGATGTCATCATGCAAGGATTTATTAAACGCAGAATTCCTTTATATCTTCGTCGTTTCATTACAATTATTCCGCCGCTTTTGATTATCGGACTTGGCGTAAATCCAACAAGTGCACTAGTTGTCAGTCAAGTTATTTTATCGTTCGGAATTGCATTTGCGCTTGTACCTCTTATCATGTTTACAAGTAATAAAAAAATCATGGGCGGGTTGGTTAATCATAAAGCAACAACTACTGTAGCTTGGGTGATAGCTGCATTAGTCATTTGTTTAAATATCTTTTTGATTTATCAAACGTTAGCGCAGTAAAGCAAATAACTTAGCCAAATGGTGTTTTTAAAAAAAGAGACCTCAATTGTTAGGCGGTACCTAACCCTTTGAGGTCTCTTTTTTAGCATTTTTATTAGCCGATAGTAGAAATGAAATGGACAAGAGTTCCAATAATAGCCGACACCACTAAGCAAACCAGTGGATATAAATAAGTGTAGCTTTCTTTACGGATTGAAAGAATACGGTCAACAATAAAAATAAGAATGACGCCCATCATTCCAAATTCAAACATTAAAAATCCAAAAATACCATGAAATAAGAATGACATGATAAAATCAATTTTTTTACTGCGTTCTTTAACAAAAGCGCTGACTAATAAATCAACAATAACTGTGCCTAACGTCCCCATTATTAAAAAAAAGGGCGTAAAGAACAAAAGGTATAAAGGAAATAATTCGCTGAAATGCGAACTGTTTTTCTTTATAGTAAAATTGGGAATTGACTCTTTTATCCCTGGTATAAAACAAAAAAGCAAAGCGAAAAGAAAGGCAGCTATGATAGCCGCTGATAGTTTTCTATTTAAATGCATGTTTATTTTTTTATTACTGAATTCAGTATTTGTTTTTGTATGTTTATGATTCATATGTCTTTAACGTGATGTACGCACCTTTTCCTTTCTCGTAACTTTTTATCCACATTTTATGTCCAACTTTTGTTACCAGCACTTACAATGATACACGTTCTTTTTAAAATTGACTACATCAACACGTTTAATGTCTACTCTCTTTTTCTATAAAACAAAAGACAGGCGTTTTTTCTATATGTAATTAATACTCTTGTTTAGCTTCTTCAAACTTGAATACATCTGCTCGTTCTGATTGTTGTGTAATCAACAGGTTATACGTATGGTTGGCCTTTTTTGGAATTTTAAATGCAACATCGAGGTTAAGTGGTTCGTCGTCAGATAATGACGGTGATGAAAAAGCTGTCCACAAGGTGTGCGAGGTTTCTGTCGATAAATTCCCTCCATCAGACGGTTCGTAGATTTGATAAGTTGTTGTGTCTTGTAATGTAAACGTTGTGTCGTTTAATACTACAGTCGAATGTTCATTAGGTGTTCGCTGAAACTGAACGGATACGACAACGTACTGAGTGTTTACTTGTTTAGCTCCTTTAACAGGAAAAAATTGTGCATCCGTTGTGGAAACATAATATTGACCGTGTTTTGATCGTTCTCCAAACGCTAATCGATCATCGGTTTCATCTTCTGTCGCTACCCGGCTTACAGGCGCCATCGTTTCATCTGTTGCTGAAATGGTGTCTGCTCCAGGGGCATGTTTAGGTTGAGGATTTTTGTAAGTGACGTGCGTATCGCCTTGTTTGTCTTCACAAGCGGCGAGACTTGTGAACAAAACAGCCGCTACAAGGCTTCTGGTAACTATTTTATTCATGTTATTCCTCCAATGACTAGTCTATATACTATGCTACATGGTATTTATCTGGGAATCAAGGATAAGATTGGTTTACTATGCAGGAAGAAGAAAAAGTGACTGAAGTCAGTGAGATTTGGAACGGATATAGGACTTTCAGAGACTTTTGTACTTGTTTTTACAACAAAAAAAGAGACGATTTACGCCTCTTTTTGTTTGTTCGTATTACGAATTTAGTTCATCTAAAATTGAATGCAGTTCACTTAAATGGGTAATTTCATAAGTAGGAATGACTTCATTTCGCTCTTTATCGTGACGATTAATCCATACAGATTTCATTCCAACGCGAGAAGAACCCAGTATATCTGTCATTAAATTATCTCCAACCATGATCGCTTCATCTTTCTTTAAATCCATAAGTGATAAAGCATGGTCGAAAATAGATGGATCAGGCTTACCCCGGCCAAATGCCCCTGAAATCACAATCTCATCAAAATATGGAACTAGTTCTGATGTAATATCTAATTTGGTATTTTGTAAGTCAGGTGAACCGTTTGTTAACAGCAGCAGCTTGTACTTTCCTTTTAATTGATCAAGCACTTCAAACGTTTCTTCGTATACAAAAGGTGTTTTGCGGCGCTCTAATGGAAAACGTTCAGCTAATTCCGCTCCAAAAGCATCGTCGTGAATTCCTAGAGCACGAAGGCCTCGAGTCCAAGCTTCTTTTCGATAAGTAGGAACAATATCTTTCATTTTTCGGAATTGATCATGATCGTCTAAAAAATTTCCCCATAACCCTTCAAATGGATTAATGCCAATCATTTGCGTAAATTCATAGGTTTCATACGAAGCATATAATTCTCTTGCTTCCTTACGCACCGTTTCTTCTAGTTCTTCAGGTTTTAGATTATATTTTTCACTTGCATATGTACATGTTGCAACGAATGCTTCTTTTACGCTTTTTTGATCCCAAAGTAGCGTGTCATCTAGGTCGAAAAAAACCGCTTTAATCATGGATGTGTGTACCCCCTACTGTTTTTGAAAAAGTTTAACTATTCTTACACTAGATTACAAGGATACACACAATAAGTCTAGTGTATTTGCAATTTATTGTGTAAATTTATTTTTATAAAGGATCACCTTTACAAACAAATTTACAGAAATAAAAACAGCTGATATAATCACAGCAGGTATATATGCAGGAGGTTTTATATGGAATCGTTAGAAGAAATATTCGGCATTCCCACCGTTCGTACAAGTAAGCGCTTAAGCAGAGTCGTTGCCGCACACTTACGTCCTTTTGGGATTACGCCAGAACAGTGGACCGTTTTAAAGCGCGTATCAGAAGCTGAATATAGTACACAGAAGCAATTAGCTGAGCGAGCAGATAAAGATCAAGCGACGCTGACTAAAATTTTAGATTTACTAGAAAAACAAAATTGGATTCAGCGTGTTAGAAACCCAGAAGATCGCCGCTCGTTTTTTATTCAAATAACAGAAGACGGCCTGCGTTTAAAAACAGAAGTGACGCCTGCTGTAGAACAGGTATTTTCCGAATTAACGTCCCAGCTAAACGAGCAGCAGGTAAAGATTTATACCGACACTTTACAAAAACTTGAATTCCGCGCCGAACAATTGCTTCAAGACGCAGAAAACCTGCGTTAAATACCCAAAACCCCACAGGTAACATTCTGCGGGGTTTTATACGTAGTTGGCAATACATAATACTTCTTTAATTTTTGAAATCACTTGTTTGGTTTCATCTGTTAAAGAGGTGAATTTAAACGCGATGGATTCTGCATTTGGATTAATGAAGGGTTCTTTATTTGTGTCTTTGCGGTAGTCTTCAATTTGTTCTAAACAATATTTTAAAATAAACGACAAGTTTGCACGTCGAAATCTCAAACTGACGGTAGAAGGCCATCTTTTTTGAAACTGATTGCTCCCTTCATATTGAATCGCTCCGATGTAGCGTTCTCCGGATAAAAAAGATTCTTTACTTCGATATAGCTGAACGGTTTGGGCTGTTCCGCTCCAGTCAATATAAATACCTGCTGTTTCACAAACTTCGTATATGTAATGAAAAAGCTCCGTTACTTCTCCGAAATGGTAGTGAAGCGGATGTTTAGCCGTCATAGGTAGCTCCCTCCTTTATCGACTTTCTACCAGTATATTGTAGGAAAAGTAACTTATTCATTTATACAACTTATTTCATACGCATAAGCAGTAAAAATGAAAATATATATTTTTTAGTTTACATAAAAATATTATAAGTGATTAGCGATAGCCCGACTTTCGAAACGCGTCGTATACCATATCCTCTTGAAGTTTTTCAAGATAAACGTTCGTTGTAGCAATAGAAGAATGCCCTACTACTTGTTTCACAACCGCAAGCGGAACGTCATTAGCTAAACTATTTGTAATAAAGGTATGACGAAACCAATGAGGAGAAATAGACGCGTTTCCTTTCACTTTATAAACAGCTGATTTAATCGTTCGATACAACGTTGTATAGGATAATCGCTTTTTTTCGCCGGTACGATAATACTCTTTAATGGAGTAAAAAAGCGGTTCAGTGTCAAAAGGACTTAGTTCGGTGCTTTCATTTAACGCTTGCCGATAAGTGAAAAGCGTTTCTTTCACATCATCAAACACGGGAATAGTGCGTTCTTTTTTTCCTTTACCAATCACATCTACAACCAAATTTCCGCGGCGGTCTTCGCGGAAGCTTCCCCAATTTAAACTTAGCAGTTCACTTGAACGCATTCCACTCATATACAAAAGCATTCCCATTAAGCGATTGCGCGCTTTGAATTCCTTTTCATGCTGGCGAATGCGCACGACGGATTCTAACGCATTTACAATCACCTGGGCTTCGCGATCGGTTAGCTCTCGGTATTCGGTACGATTTTGTTTTTCCTTATCACTGTAATGTCCTTTTGCGATAGATGGTTTTTCAATCCACGTCGTATACAGCGAAGGATAAAAATGAGTAGCGTGTCCAAACTCTAGCATTCTTCTAAAAAATTCTAGTTTTCTTGCAGCAGTGCGATTGGCATATTGATTTATCATTTCTTCATTAAATAATTTGACTTCCATAAATCCAATCGATTTTAATGTAATCTCTCGTTCATAGAAAAAAGACAGAATCGTTTTCATGTCTTGATTGTAAGATCTGATCGTATGAGGAGAAAGTGATTTTTTGATAATACGCATTGAAAAAAAGAGCTGAATAAATTCTTCATCTGAAACGTGCTTTAAATTCAAGTTGTTATCTTCATCTAAGAGCTCTGCCTCTTCCCACTGCTCTTTTAGCTGGCGAAACGAATTTTTCGCAGGCGATAATTCAAATTCTTCCATTTTAACCCTCCTAATTACCACAAATAAATGAATACCTTTTAAATGATCCAAAATTGTATATAATGAATTTTTATCAAACTGCAACAAATACCATTAAAATTTTTCAAAAACCTCTCAAAACTCAATTTAGAAAGCCGTTTTTTTAAGATTTTAATAAAAACATCCATTATATGTAAAATAAATTCTATTTTCTGCTTATTACTCTACTTTATCATGTGAACGCTTGATAAGGAAGAGTTATCTTGCGTTAGTATAGTAAAGTATTTTTTAAAATGCTCTTTCTAAAGATTTGCTTTTTATGGTGGAACGTTAAAATCTATCATGATAGGAATTACACAAATTGTGTATACATAAAAACATCACGCAGAACGTGATGTTTTTTAAAGTGATTCAATTTTTGTCAGATACAACTGTTTGTTGCTGTAAGAAACGGTATACGTTCGGTAATACTCTTTTTCTTGACTTTGACCGTTCGTTGTAATGGAAATAACTTCTTTTGTTTGGATTGTATAGACCGTTTCATCATCATCTTCTTCTTCACTCACAGGTTCAACGTCTAATACCGAATAATCAACGAGTTCTTCTCGAATGTCTCTTTCATACAGCATTTTCACAAGCTGCTTTTGATCATTCCACAAAACACTGTCACGCTGGATATAAGGCTGTACGTGTTCGAATTTATTTGTGTTAATGGACTTTGTTAAATCTCGCAAATAATGTTCAATGAAAATATCCGCTGTTTCTTGATCAACTTTTTGGATGTTTTTTAAATTAAAATCTTTTTCTTCCTTCTCTTCTTTTTCTTTTTCACCTTCTTTAAAGTCGTCGATTCGCTGAGAGCTGTTTTTGCTGATGGCATACTTTGTATGGTTCTCTTTGAAAACCATGATTTCTTCCTTTTCCCCTTTTTCATTTGTGCGGGTTGTTTCGCCTTGGTATGAAATATCACTAGAAGGATTAATTGACTTCACGTATTCCATATATTCATCAGCCGTAATGTTGAGGTATTTTTGATGATAGGTAACTTCATCCCATTCATTTAACTTCCATTGCTTATTAACGTATTTAAAATTCATGTAAATGGTCAGTCCGCCGCTTCCTTCTTTACTAATTGGTTCAATGGCTGACACCGAAAATTGCCCGGCGTGATTGTTAATAAGTTCAAATCGAATAAGATGATTAACATCAGGGAAAAAGCTCATATTACATTCTTTACAGTAATAGTTAGTGGAGATACTTTTTAACTTTGTTGCAATTAAAGATGATGTTGCATATGGCGTTAGCGCTTTTTTTAACGTTTCATAATCAGCAGGGTTAGATTCATTATCCCATTCATACTCTTCACCTAATTCTTTATAGGTGCTTGAAATTTTATTCATCGTCTCAACTGCAGTTTTTTCTGCTTTTTTTTCTGATACAAGATCAGGCTTGGTAGATGACTTAGCTTGATCTTTTGGGATCACTTCATCTGAGGAAGGTTCGGTTGGTTTGGATAACTTAACTGTTTCTTTTTCTTCACAGGCCGTCAAAACCATTAGCAGCAGTAGAACGAATGCAATCGTCCATTTTTTATGCATAAGGTGTCCTCCTCAATGCCGAATTTAGTCTATTCTTAAAAGGATCTTTAATTTTCGAACGTATCGAGTACGTAATCACCGCTTGGAATTCCCCATTTTGCCTTTTTATGTTGAACTGTTTTAGCAAGTAACGAAATGGAGTTTTCTTTAAGCGTAATGACAATGGTTCCTTTATTTCCTTGCCCATCATTTTCATATTCAATGGCGGCTTGGTTATTTTCAAAGCGAATATTTTTTTGTTCAACGGTTGACACGCGGATTTTGCTAGGTGGCTGGTACGAATTTATTTTAATCGTCGCTTCCGAGTTGGATGTAGCAAGAAATTGAATGATAGGAGATCCGTTATCATTGCCAGTGGTCCATTTTCCATCGTAGTCGTGTAAATCTGTTGTTTGTGTAGTGGGAGTTTCAGTGTGTGTATTTGGTTTAGATGAAAAGTCGAATGGTTCTACACTCGATAGCTTTAACGTATCGTTTTGGTAAACAGCTGTATAAAGGCGGTCGCAAACTTTGCTGTAAGGATCTTTGCCGGGCTGTTTTAATAAGCTTTCCTCGTGGGTTTGTATTTTGAACACATGGTTAGGTTCTTCATACCAATTGACAATATGAAACGTTTGCTTCTTCTGCTCGATGCCTTGTCGTGTGAAATTTTCAACAAGAAGGTTCTGCTCTTTATAAAAAGAACTGTCCGCTTTCAAAAAAGCTTTTAGATCATTAAAAGAGTTGTCATCAACTGCTTTTCCGAACGCTGAAAAATAATCAGTCATCCAGGCTGTGATAAATTTTCCGCTCATTGCTTCTTTATTCAAATCAATTGATTGAATGCTTTCTACCTGTGTTTTTGGTTCATTTAGTACTTTTTTTGCATCTTTTTCTACTATCATTGTATTTCCGTCTTTTATTGTCTCTTCTTGCTGACAGGCTGATAACAGAATAGATGAAACAACCGTGATAATGATTGTATTACGTTTGTTCATCATAATTGCCCCTTCTTTATCTAATATAAATGTATGTATATTCTTCCAACAAACAGACCTAGTATATCATTCTACAAAAAAACGCTCAACCCTTTAATTTCACAAGAAAAACGGCTTGCTCTTACAGCAGCCGTTTTTCTTCTTATTTAATAGATGCTTCTTGATATGAATTGGATGCCTCTTTTTTAAGCTGTCTTGAACCATAAAAAACATAGTAAATAATTGAAAGAAGGAAAATGCCAAGAATCACATACATTAAAGGTAGAGAAACACCAAACAGCATTAAACTTGTTGTAAGCACACTGTATTTTATAATGCTGTATAAGCACAGAATCCCTAATACTAAAGCAACGCTTGGCACTACCGGGTAATTTACTTTAAAAGGACGAGACAAGTTAGGTTCTTTTTTGCGTAAAATAAAAAGAGAAACTAAACTGATGCAGTACATCATCATTGCTCCGAATACAGATAAGATAATAAGGGCATTGGCAAACGTGGCAGATCCAGCACAAATCACACCGATTGCTCCCGGAATCAACAAACCGCCGACAGGAACTCCTTTTTTATTCGTTTTAGCAAGAAATTTAGGGAAGTAACCATCTCGTGCAAGCGCATAGGTTTGTCTTGAAAATCCCATGATGATTCCATTTAAACTAGCAATCAATCCGAATAGCCCGATAATAGCAACAACGGTTGAAATGCCGTTTCCGTATACAGAAGACAGTGCCTGCGGAAGTGGATAATCGGCTAGCTTCCCGCTTCCTCCGCCAAGTCCTGCTGTTACAAATAGCGTAAACAACGTTGCGGTTGCAAGAGTAATAATCGCTCCAATAAATCCTTTAGGAATGTTTTTCTTAGGGTTTTCCACTTCTTCCGCTGCCATTGCTCCGCCTTCTATTGCAAGATAGAACCAAACAGCGAATGGAATAGCCGCTAGTACCCCTGTTGGCCCGTTAATAAATGAATGATCGTTAAAAATATTTGATGTTTGTACATGAGGCAAACCAGCTACATAAAAAATAGATAAACCAATTAGTGCAACAATGGTAGCTGTAAGCTCAATCACCGCTACTTCTTTTACCCCGATTAAATTTAGTAAAACAAAGAAAATAAAGGCACCTACCGTTGCATATACAGGGTTAACGGCTGGGATAAGAAAGTGCAGGTATGCTCCTGTTGATACCGCAATAGCAGGAGGAGCAAAAATAAATTCAAGCAAGCATGCAATTCCGGCGATATATCCGCCAAAAGGTCCAAGTGCTCTTCTTGCATAAGCTGAAGGTCCACCAGCTTGCGGGATAGATGTTGAAAGCTCTGCATAGCTGAACATAAACGTTGTGTAAAACACCGTTACAATTAAGGTTGCAATTGCAAGTCCGATAATCCCGCCTTGTTCAAACCCGTAGTTCCACCCAAAGTATTGTCCTGAAATAACCATACCAACTGAAATAGCCCATAAATGAATAGGTTTTAATTGTTTTTGTAACGCCATACGTTCTCCTCCTTTTGATGTTTAGACAATAAGATGTACACCGCTTGTTTGCTGCTTAATCATTTTGTCAATCATGGTACCGATATGTGCGGCTGCCTCAATAGGAGGCGTTCCTCTTTTATGAATATTAGAAATAACCATACGATCAGACTCTTTTTTGCCTTTGCTAGGTTCATAGCACATGTAAGCACTCATGGATTCAGCACTGACCAGCCCAGGTCGCTCTCCAATCAATAGCACAAGTGCTTTTGGCTTTATGATTTCACCAATTTCATCCATACATGCAACTCGTCCTCCTTTTACAAAAAACGAAGTCCCGATACGAAGTCCATATGACTCCAGTGAATCAATTAAAGCAGGATACACGTCGCTCATGTTTTCTTCAATTGCCTTAGCGCTCAGTCCATCTGATACCACTACTTGTACATCAGGCTGTGGCACGCAGTTTTTTAAAATCTCTTTCTTAGCGCCATCTGCTAATAACCTCCCTTGATCCGGCCGTTTTAAATAATGTTCTTTTGACTCCGCGCGTGTATTCACAGAAAAAAGGTTAAACTCAGATAGAATATCTTCTGAAACTGAGCCGTATACAGAGTCTACGGCTGCGGCATGATCTGTGCGAAAAGATAAAACGTCTTTTGTTAGCGGCCTTGTTCCCGTACGGCCAACACCTATGCGGGCAGGGGTAAATTGTTTCAGTGTTTCAAGCGGATCGCGATTTGACTTTGGTATCATAGTAAGCACCTTCCTTAAATCAAATTCATAAAAATAGTTGGGTCTCCAGCTCTTGATGTGAAGCGTCCGTTTTCCATAATACGCTGATCTTCAAGCCATTTTTGAAATAACGGAGTTGGGGTACGGCCGAGTACATTGCGCACGGTTGCGATATCATGATAACTAAGAGACTGATAGTTTAGCATGCAGTCATCAGCCATGGGCACTCCTATTACAAAGTTCACCCCAGCTGTTCCTAGAAGCATACTTAAATTATCCATATCGTTTTGATCAGCATCCATGTGATTGGTGTAACATACGTCTACTCCCATAGGCAAGCCGTGCATTTTGCCCATAAAATGATCTTCTAACCCAGCTCGCAGAACTTGTTTGCTGTTATATAAATATTCAGGTCCAATAAATCCAACAACCGTGTTAACTAAGAAAGGCTTGTAGTGGCGAGCTAAGCCATAGCATCTAGCTTCGAGCGTTACTTGATCAATATTATAGTGGGCTTCTGCTGACAGTTCAGAACCTTGTCCTGTTTCAAAATACCAGCGGTTCGGACCTTTTGCTGTCCCTTTTTCATGAATTAACGCTGTCGCTTCATCGAGCATAGACAGTGAAATCCCAAATGAATCATTACCGGCTTCTGTGCCTGCTAAACTTTGGAAAATCAAGTCAGCAGCTGCTCCTTTTTCGATTGCTCTCATTTGGCTCGTCACATGTGATAATACACAGTTTTGAGTAGGAATCGACCATTCGTTGATTATATTTTTTGTTTCATTTAAAAGCGCGTAGATATTATCCGTTGTATCAATAACAGGGTTAATTCCGATAACCGCATCTCCAATTCCATAGCTTAACGCTTCGTAGAGAGATGCTCTCATTCCTTTTAAGTTATCTGAAGGATGATTAGGCTGGGCTCTTGAAGCCAATACGCCTTTTTGACCGATAGTCGTTTGACAAGTAGTTTGCACTTCTATCTTGGCAGCTCCTTGAATTAAATCTAAATTGGACATAATTTTAGTAGCTGCCGCAATCATTTCGCTGTTTAATCCTTTGCTAAGCGCAAGAAGGTCTTCTCCGGTATGCTCATCAGATAAGATGTATTCTCTTAACTCCCCTACTGTCCAATTTTTAATAATGTCGTAAACCGATGAATCAACCTGACTTTCGATTAATGCCGAGACGTTGTCTTCATCTGCGCTTAGCAGCGGGTAATTTCGAATATCAGCAAGTGTGATATCAGCTAGCACTTGTTTGGCTGCCATTCGTTCTTTCGTTGACTCAGCGCTAACTCCTGCGAGCTGATCTCCAGAACGTTCTTCGTTTGCTTTGGCCATAATTTCTTTCAAGCTATAAAATGAAAATGTTTCTCCTAACAACCGGGTAGTTTTAAACATCTTTTCCTCCTTGTATGTTCAGTTGATTATGATGAAAAAGCGAGTGTTTTAATCGAAACAGAGATTGCCTCTCCAGCTACGGGTAACCCTAGATCGATATAATCTCCGTGGGTAAAGTCAATTTGATCTAAACAAATAATTTCTAATTCGTTCTCCTGTTTGGCTAGTGCTTGTCCTAAAGCTTTAGCAATATCCTGCTCGCATAAAACAACGAGGCACTTAGCTCCTTTAAAACAAGCACCAAATTCAGCGCTTATTACTTTTGCTAATTCTTGCAGCATTATATAGCTGCAGTAAGGGAAATGAGATAAAGCAATAGCAACGGGAGGATCTTCTGCGCTGAAAACAGTTGAAGCCTGCATACATGACGCTCGAGCTCTTTCTTGAAACAGCTGCGGATTCCACTCCTCCTCTGGCTGTACAGGTATTTCTATAATCGGAATGTTTTTCAGCGGCAGTTTTTTAGACTTAATGTATACGGTTGATCCGCTAACTTCTGTATTTTGCATGCCAGCCCCAATGACAGTAGCGCGCGTTGTTTCAGCGGCTTGAGATACGTGTATGGATTGAAACTGATACGCTAGCAGAGGACCAATGTCTCCATGTACAGCCACTTCCCTCACTGTTTTCGGCTTTTGCTTCTCCATCATTGCTCCTACCCCTCCTGAAATCATAATTGTTTCTGGTTGGATAGAAGATCTTGTATGAGGAGAAACGAGCAGCGAAGAGGTTTGAATTAGTGCTCTTACATAATTCACGGTTTCTTCAGCTAGTAATTGACAGATAGTAATTGACAGATAGACGAGAGTTTTTCAAATGTTGCTTTTTCACCTTCTCGCAGTATTAAAGAATTATTTTTTAAAAATTCAGTTAAATAAGGTGAAACGTAGGTAACAAAGCCGTCTGAATTCAGCCGAATTAATCTTCCACCTACATGCAGCGTAAACGTTTCGATCACTTTTCCGTTTTGACATAAAGCGATGTTAGCGGTGCCTCCTCCTACATCAATATTGGCAATTACTGCATTTGTTTCAGCGGAATGTTGTATTGCTCCTGATCCTTTTGCCGCCAATATTCCTTCCAAGTCAGCACCGGCTGTTGCAACAACAAAATCTCCAGCATGTTCGGCTAGATAGTGAACGATAGTTTCTGCATTTTGCTTTCTAGCAGTTTCTCCTGTGATGATCACAGCGCCCGCCTCCACTTGATCTAAGGAGATTTCTGCATTCTTGTACTCTTGTTCTAGTAGTACCGTTAATCGTTGAACATCGATTTCAACCTCGTTTAGCATAGGTGTGGTATAGATAGAACTTGCATACGTTACTTGACGATCAATAATTTGACAGCCTGGCAGCGTAAACTGATTTTGTTGATTTGCTATTAACAGTTTGCTTACAATCAGTTTTGTTGTGCTTGTTCCAATATCTAAACCTATGCTCGTGATCCATTTCTGTAGCATACGATCAATCCTTTATCTCGTTTGAATATGTTGACTATCATAAAACAGTTTTTTGAATATTTCACTAACTATGTTATCAAACCTGACACACTTTTGTGTAAACAAAGGTGACAAATGAAAAAAAAGACTAAATCTTGGTAGATTTAGTCTTTTTTCTTATGATGAATGTGATTTAGTTACAATCATTCTTGATGCCGATGGAATTAACAATGAAAGAATGACTAAGCAGGCTATTAGTGACCCTACCATTGAAATACCGTTCATTGAAAAAGAATACCACAGAGCGGACATACCTTTTGGTGCGTACGATCCCCAGAAAATAATACCAGCAATAAAGTGCCAGAAATAACGTGCGAAGCTTCCGATAATAAGGGATAAAACAATCAAAACAAAAGCTTTTGATCTGTTATTGGTAGCTAAATTTGTTTTAATAGATTGTGAAAAAATACCTCCAAAACCTATAAAAGCAAAAGCCACAATATATTCAATAAATGTTTGTAGCGCTGTTAAAATATAAGCCGTTCCTGTCGCTAACTGCAAAAGCCCCCATAATAGACCAGATAGAGCCCCGCCTTTTACTCCCCAGCGAAAGCACATAATAAAAATGGGCACCATGGAGAACGAAATACTTACAGCCGTTGCAATCTTAATGGAAGGCAAAAGGTCAAGTAGAAGTGCCAATGCTGCAAAAATAGCTATTTCAATTTTAGCCTGTAAAGGTAATGCTTTATTCACGTTTCTCACTCCTGTTTTTGAATCATTCATATCAAACGGTTTACACAGGAGTAAGCAAATATATGCTACTATTCCCACATTCCTACGCTAGCGTTAACTAACAGGTTCTAAGGGTCTGAACGTTTCGTTCACTCTCAGCACGGCGGCTCCCCCTGTGGTACGTTTGGATATTTATGTAGTATAAAGACAATGTTTATTATACCATATGTAACAAAATAGATTCGAGAGATTTCAAAGATGTTTCTATTTTCTGAATCTATTTTTTATAATGACAATCGTTTTAGTATTTGTTATACTTCTTTTATGTCAATTGAATATAAAAAACCCTCATCCTAATCGATGAGGTAGAGGTCGCAGTTTTTAATAGTAAAGTAACGGAAATGCAGAGAACATTGAGGATGTTGCTTGAAAGGAAAAATTGCCGAAGTTTAGATCACTTCTCGGTTGATTTAAGCTGGGGCTGTCTCCGAACAGGAACAGAACTGTCACATCATGCGAGTGATGTGAAGAGCTATCTTCACGGAAGGTTGACGCGGTTTTCAGATTTAAAAGCGCGCACATATACTGCGGGCTTTTTTTATGTTATCCCGTCTCTTTCCGTACATTCGAAAGGAGTATTTATCTATGCAAGAGCAGCAAGAATTAAAACGTGGGTTGAAATCTCGCCACTTAACGATGATTTCATTAGGAGGAGCCATCGGAACCGGCTTATTCCTAGCAAGTGGTGGAGCAATTCACACAGCAGGACCTGGGGGAGCGCTTTTAGCTTACGCTATCATTGGCGTCATGGTTTACTTTTTGATGACCAGCCTAGCAGAGCTCGCAGCTTATATGCCTGAAGCTGGTTCATTTAGTACGTATGCGTCTCGTTTTGTAGATCCATCCTTTGGTTTCGCTCTCGGCTGGAACTACTGGTATAACTGGGCTATTACGATTGCAGCTGAATTATCCGCTGGAGCCCTTATTATGAAATTTTGGTTCCCAAACTCTTCTTCTATTTTATGGAGTGCCCTGTTTTTATTAATTATGTTTGGGCTTAACTACCTTTCTGTAAAAGGATTTGGTGAATCTGAATTTTGGTTTTCGTTAATTAAAGTAGTAACGGTTATTATCTTTTTAGTTATTGGTATTATGATGATTTTTGGTATCTTTAACAATGAAGCACCAGGTTTTAAAAACTTCACGCTTGGTGATGGACCGATTCACGGTGGATTCTTCACTGTACTAGGTATCTTTATGGCAGCTGGTTTTTCATTCCAAGGAACAGAGTTGCTTGGAGTCGCAGCTGGAGAAAGTGAAGATCCGGAAAAAACGGTTCCTCGCGCAGTTAAACAAGTCTTCTGGCGCATCTTGTTATTTTATATTTTAGCTATTTTTGTTATTGGAATGCTTATTCCATACACAGCGAATTCATTAGCAAGTGATGACGTGCGAGTAAGTCCGTTTACTTTGATATTCGAACGAGCAGGTCTGGCGTTTGCAGCATCAGCGATTAATGCCGTTATTTTAACAGCTGTTTTATCTGCTGGTAACTCAGGCATGTATGCTTCTACGCGTATGCTGTGGAACTTAGCGAAAGATGGAAAAGCACCAAGGTTTTTAGCAAAAGTGAATAAACGAGGCGTTCCAGTTAATGCCTTAATCGCAACGGCACTTGTCGGTACACTTGCATTTGGTGCTTCATTTTTTGGAGACGGTGCGGTATATACGTGGTTACTTAACGCTTCTGGTATGTCTGGTTTTATTGCTTGGTTAGGAATTGCGATCAGCCACTATCGTTTTAGAAGAGCATTTGTTGCTCAAGGTCATGATTTGAGTGAACTTCCATATCATGCAAAACTTTTCCCATTTGGCCCTATCTTTGCCTTTATTTTATGTGCCGTTGTTATTTTAGGCCAAAACTATTCGGCGTTTATGGGTGACTCGATTGACTGGTACGGTGTACTTGTTTCTTATATCGGACTTCCTTTATTCTTAATTGTTTGGTTAGGATACAAATGGACGAAAAAGTCGAAGCTTATCCCGTTAAAAGAATGTCAAGTAACAGTGAAAAAATACGAATAAAAAAAGCGCTCTATTCAAAAGAATAGAGCGCTTTTTTTATATGAGCTGATCGGCAAAATGAAGAGATATATAAGCGGGTTGGTTTTTCATAACAAGCATATAACCTTTGAGGGGACGGTTATAGTAATCAGCAGCTTCGATATAATAAATACGCTGAATTAACCTGCTTAAATGAGTTGCAAAAGATGGAAGTTGGTGATTAGGAATGGTTTGGATGTAGTCTATGATTTCTTGTTTAGTTTGAAGGCCTGAACGGGTACATTCTAACAGATGAAAAAGCGGATCTGCTGCTATAGTAGATAGTTCAGAATTGTGTTTGATTCTATTCAGCTGGATATGCAGTTCTTTTTGGGACCATCTTTTCGGCACAGCTCTTAGATGTTGATATTGAAAATGTGTACTCATGATAGCTAACACCTTTCGTATTAAAATAATAAAACAACTTATTATTTTAATAACCTTTACACATGAAACTAAAACGTTACAATGTGTAAAGGTGTCATACATCTTATAAAATAAGCTGATAAAAAAGTACATCTTGCCACTGATCAAATTTCCAGCCCACTTCTTTAAACTCTCCGCAAAATGTAAAATTAAATTGCTCATGCATTTTGATACTGATATCATTCCCTTTTGTAATTCCTGAAATGACAACGTGATGGTCGAGCTCTTTAGCTAATTCCAAAATGCGCTTCATAAGCTGTTTCCCAATACCATGCCCTTGTTGATTTTTATCAATATAAATCGATAGCTCTACTGTTTGAATGTACGCTTCTTTATCTCGATACGAGGAAAGCGAAGCATAGCCCGCTACTACTCCATCTTTTTCCGCGACAATAAGTGGAAAAAGTTCATTGCCAATATGATTATTAAACCAGCCCCT
This sequence comes from Priestia sp. USM5, assembly GCF_058323215.1. Lineage (NCBI taxonomy): Bacteria > Bacillati > Bacillota > Bacilli > Caryophanales > Bacillaceae > Priestia > Priestia sp. USM5. The sequence goes on along the minus strand of NZ_JBSGKN010000001.1, from coordinate 2,152,849 downwards.
TCTTTGTTCTACTGTTACAGGCGTTAAGTCAAAAGTAGCAGCACTTGTTTGAACGGACTGATTATAAATTTCAACAAGCATAGGTAAATCTTCTTCTTTAGCATAACGAATGATCATATGTACAAACTCCTTATAGTATAGAATTATCTTTATTTTACTTCTTTTAAGAAACATAATCTACATAAAAAACCGATGTGCGCATGCACATCGGTTATTGGTTTTGGGCATATTGAAAGGTTTGAAGGACTTGAAGAGTCTCTTTTGTAGAAACGACCGTTGCAAACTCTCCGTGCAAGGAAGACAGTGCGAATGTATGTACATCTTCTGCAAGAAGTCTGGTTTTTCCATCGTAGGACATACAATCAAAACAGGCCGTTGCATCGTTCGCAACATACGTCCTATACCCTAGATTTCCAGCCATGCGCGCAGTCGTAGAGACGCAGTGATTAGTAGTTAGTCCTATTAAGATAAGCGTATCATAGCCATTTGCTTTTAAATAGCTATCTAGCTCTGTTCCAATGAAACAGCTGTTCACGTGCTTGCGAATTAAGTATTCGTCTTCTTGTGGACCAAATCCTTCTTTGAACTGAAACCCCTTTGAACTTGGATGTAAAGGAGAGTCTGGATTTTCTGATGCATGCTGCACGTGAATGACAGGATAGTCTTGGCGCCTCCATGCTTGCAGTAGCGTCAGCATATTCTTTTCTGCATCTAAATTGTTTCTTTCTCCCCACTGGGGTGAATAAAACCCTTCTTGTACATCGATAAGTAGCAACACTGGCCGGGAACGTAGCATAAGCATCATCTTCTTTCGTCTTTATTTTAAAATGGAAATAACGTATGTGCATCCATCAGGACCGGCTTTTGAAGAATGAACCGTTTGTTTCGGTAAATGTATCCGATCTCCGGCCTGACATAGAACCGTATCACGTTCAACTGTAAAGTAAATAGATCCTTCAAGTATATGAAGAATTTCATCAGTTGGATGCGTATGAGACGGATGTGTTTGAAAAGCAATATCGTGCTGTACTTCAACGTATCCAGTATACGCCGGAAGCAGCTCTTTAATTACTTCTTCAAACTTTCCGCCAACTCCTTTTTTAATAGAGGCTTTTTTTACGTCCATGCTGCTCACTCCTTTTTAATTTAAATGGACACTGTCCAGTAGTATTGTTATTATCATCGTGTAAAAAATATTGCTTCCACTCTCTGTTTTCCTGCTGTCCATACCAGCCTAACTCAGGGTGAGCTGATACGTCATCATATGTTTTTAACCGATCGCGGACGACTTTTTGTACATGCTTCCCTATTTTTGAATCTCCTGTCATACCTTCAAACACCCACCGCGGCTGAAATGTAATCATAAATCCTCTGCTCTTACGGCTTTTACGTAGAGAATGAGCAGGCGTATTACAGACGACAAAAATAGGTTCTCCGTGAAAACAAAATTCCCATAATGCATCTTTTGGGTCTTTCGGAATATCTTGCGGCCATTTCTTTTGATCAATTTGATGAAGAAACGTCAGCGTATCCCAAAACATCGTTTCGTACTCTTCCATTGACCGTTCTTTATGTTCAGGCTTAAAGAATAACACAAAGGATGTATAGCGACCTATGGTCTTAAATGTATCTATGTATTCTCTAAGTGCCGCCGCTGCATGTTTAATATCTTGATAGTTATAAGGAGTCGTCACAAATGAAAAACGCAGTAAATCTTTTTTAAAGCCTTCTACCCCTAATATACAGGGAAATGGATTTTCTTCTGATAATATATCGCTTTGGAAATATTGAAAAGCATCTTTCCCCCAGAACGGGACATGCGTTGACTCTAAAATCTCATTAGCTCGAAAAAGCATTTTTGATGCCATTAAAACCCTCCTTATGGAACTCAACGTTACATGTGTATTAAAAAAAAGAAAGTTTATGAGTATTTTTAACTAAATCTCGCTTCTAAATTATAAAATTCTAATCTATATATATATAAGCTACTATTGGACAAGTTAGAAAGGAGGCTGTGTTTGTGGAGTGGTTTTTGATTGCTATAAAACAAATAATTCTAGGTATTAGTCTCGCAGCACCGGTAGGTCCAATTAATATAGAGATGATTAAAAGAGGTCTGACAAAAGGATTTTGGGCTTCTTGGCTAGTTGGTTTAGGAGGAATGACAGCCGATATCTTATTTATGCTTCTCATTTTAATAGGGTTAACCCCTTTTGTTCAGATGCAGGCTGTTACGGTTGTCCTGTATGCAACGGGTTTTGTCATGCTCACATTTGTTGGCTTTCAAAGTATGAAACAAGCTGTCTCTCGTTCCTTTTCAGTAGATGTAAATAACCCTTCTGCTAAAAAAGATAAGTCGTTTTTTACAGGTTTTTTTATTGCTCTTATGAACCCTTTAAATATTGTGTTTTGGTTTGGTGTATTTGGATCAAGCTTAAGCGAAAGCCTTCAAAGTCAAACGTGGCTATCCGTCTTTTTTCATAGCTTCTTTATTATTTTTGGCATCATTCTTTGGAATTTAAATATTGCGAGCAGCATTCATTTTACAAGAAAATTTATCACGCCTAAGCTTTTTCGCCTCATTACGTTAGGTGCTGGTTTTTTACTTTTTTTATTTGGCTGCCAATTCGGTTTTAAATGTGTATCCTTACTTATCGGCTGAGCTTTTATTGATGAGTTCAATAAGGGTGTCATTTACTTTCTCACGTTCATCATAAAAAAGACCGTGTCCACTATTTTCAAATGGGATCAGTGTAGAAAATGAAATGTGGCGATTCATTACTTTTGCAAGATCAAATGGACAAATTTGATCTTTTTTTCCGTGTAATATATATGTCTCAGCGAAAATTTGACTCAAATCTTCCCGTAAGTCTTCGTCTCGTAAAGACACCGCAGTTTTAATCGTTCCATGGCCAGATGCCTCTAAACCTAAATCTTGAAACCATCCTCTAAAAGCTGCGCTGACAGGCTGATTAAAAAATTTTTTCCCAAAGTCTTCAAGCATGTTAGGACGATCTCTATACGTATTTTGAATAATTGTATTTACTTCTTCAGAAGGAAGTCCGTATGGAAAATCAGTTTTTTGAATAAAGCTTGGAGCCGCTGCCCCTAATAAAATTAACTTCTTCACGCCATATCCTAAGTGTCTACTCATATATCGAATGGCAATGGCTCCCCCCATAGAAAAGCCTACTAGCGTATAATTTTTAAGTCCTAATTTTTCTACTAACATACGAATATCATCCGCTAATTGATTGTAAGAATAGCCGGTGAAAGGCGTATCTGATTTTCCAAATCCCCGAAGATCAGGAGCAATACACCGAATACCGCAGGCCGGCAGCGTTGTAAATTGGTATTCGTACATTTTAGCGTTAACAGGCCACCCGTGAAGGAAAAGAACGGGTTCCCCTTTTCCAATATCCCGAACAAAAAGTTTAGTCTTAGGAGTTACGTGAATAAAATAGTTCATATATAACACCTCCTAGATGTTCTTATATATATATGTTTTGGACAATTTGAACATTCAAAAGTTTCTTAGAGGCTTGTGTAGGAGATGTATGATTTTTATTTGGAATGAGGAGTAGGAAAATCATTTTATACTGTTTATTTAGAACATAGTTTAATTTAAAAATATTGGGTAAAAAAAGTAGTAAAGCTTTAAAAACTTTACTACTTTTTTTGTTATTTTTCTTCCAGCCACATATCAACTAAATTCCCAGCTTCGCTTTGGTCCAATACGAATGAACCGTTGCTGTATCGGTCACTAGCTCGCATTGTAGATGGATCAACCTGCTCGATTTGACCTTTAGATGATTCCACTATCATATAATGCTCTTTAGAGATTACTTTTACTTTTGCAATTTGATGCGGATTAGATTTTAGTTCTCGGACCATCACTAGCCCTCGTTTTGCTCGTGCTGATTCTTCAAACTCAGCAATTTTTGTCTTTTTCACAGCTCCTCGCTGCGTGGCGATAAATAATTCAGTTGATAGAGCTTCATCTTCATCGAAGATAACGCCGCTTACAACATAATCATCGTCTTTTAAGTTAATTCCTTTTACACCAGAAGCGCGAGTTCCTACAATATTAATTTCTTCTTCCCGGAAACGCAGTCCGTAGCCAGAGCGAGTGGCAATAAACACTTGTTTTTTACCATCCGTTTGATATACGTCCACTACTTCATCATCGCCTTTTAAATTAACGGCGACAAGAGCTTTGGAGTAGCGCTGTGCTTTATATTGAAGTAATTCTGATTTTTTGACCATACCATTTTTCGTAAAGAAAAGCAGATACTGATTTTCTTTAAATTCTTTTACCGGTATCGCTCGTACAATCTGCTCTTCTTTATCAATTGGAACAATGTTCATGATATGCTGACCCATGTCTTTCCACCTGATATCAGGAAGTTCGTGCACTGGCATATATAAATAATTCCCTTTGTTTGTGAAGATGAGCAGCGTTTCGGTTGTATTAATTTCATACTTCGCTAAAATTCGGTCCGTATCTTTCATACCGAAGTCTTGCCCGTTAGACGCGGCGTAAGAACGAAGACTTGTTCGTTTTACATATCCGTCTTTTGTGACTGTTACCATCACTTCTTCAGATGGAACCATCACTTCTAGATTAATTTTAATCTCTTCGATTTCCGCTTCAATTTTTGAGCGGCGTTCTGTACTGTATTGCTTTTTTACACGGCGTAATTCTTTTTTGATTACATTAAAAAGTTTTTTCTCGCTATGTAAGATTTCTTCTAACTCGTTAATTTTAGCACCTAGCTCTTCAGCTTCCGCTTGTAGAGCTGTAATGTCCGTGTTTGTCAAACGGTATAATTGAAGCGACACAATCGCTTCTGCTTGAGGTTCTGTAAATTCATATTTGCCAATTAAATTATTTTTAGCGTCGCGCTTATCTTTAGAAGCTCTAATCGTCGCAATAACTTCATCTAAAATCGACAGTGCCTTAATCAATCCCGCTACAATATGTTCACGTTCACGTGCTTTTTGCAGTTCGTATTTAGAACGATTTGTTACTACTTCTTTTTGATGATCAATATAAGCATCAAGAATGTTAGCCAAACTCATAAGCTTTGGTCGCTTTTTAGCAATGGCAACCATGTTAAAATTATACGGTACTTGCAGATCCGTATTTTTATAAAGGAAGTGAAGTACTCCTTGAGCATTTGCGTCTTTTTTTAATTCTACTACGATGCGCAGACCCGTACGATCCGTTTCGTCGCGAACTTCAGCAATACCTTCCACTTTTTTATCTAAACGAAGCTCATCCATTTTCTTCACAAGGTTGGCTTTGTTTACTTCAAACGGAATTTCCGTAATGACAATTTGCTGTTTTCCGCCGCGAATGGACTCCACTTCCGTTTTTCCGCGAATAATAATTTTCCCTTTACCTGTCTCGTAGGCTTTCTTAATCCCGTCTACACCTTGAATGATTCCCCCTGTAGGAAAATCAGGACCTTGGATAGCCGTCATTAATTCTTCAATTGTACACGTTGGTTTATCAATTCGCATGATCGTTGCGTCAATTACTTCACCTAAATGATGAGGAGGAAGTTCTGTAGCATAACCAGCTGAAATACCCGTGGATCCATTCACTAGCAAGTTAGGAAACATAGCTGGTAACACAGTTGGTTCGCTGCTTGTATCATCGAAGTTAGACACAAACTCAACCGTTTGTTTGTCAATATCTCGTAGAAGTTCTGCAGCAATCGATGAAAGGCGAGCTTCTGTATAACGCATTGCTGCTGGGGGATCTCCATCAATACTTCCGTTGTTTCCGTGCATTTCGATTAATACATTTCTAACTTTCCATTCTTGACTCATTCGAACCATGGCATCATATACAGATGAATCACCATGAGGGTGATAGTTACCAATTACGTTCCCTACAGTTTTGGCTGACTTGCGAAACCCTTTTTCTGCTGTATTTCCATCTACGTGCATTGCATATAAAATACGGCGCTGAACGGGTTTTAACCCGTCTCTTGCATCCGGCAGTGCACGCTCTTGAATAATATATTTACTGTATCGACCAAAACGGTCGCCTAGTACATCCTCAAGAGGTAAATCTAAAAAGCGTTCTGTTTGTGTCATTGTACGTCCTCCTCTGCGACCGTTAATACATTTTCATTATCTAAAATATTTGGATCTTCTTCTAATCCAAACGCTACGTTGCTTTCAATCCATTTTCTGCGTGGTTCTACTTTATCGCCCATCAAAGTGGTCACACGACGATCAGCGCGAGCAGCATCATCAATACGAACACGAATCAGCGTACGCGTCTCTGGGTTCATTGTTGTTTCCCAAAGCTGATCTGCGTTCATTTCACCGAGACCTTTATAGCGTTGAATCATATACCCTCTTCCTACCTTATCGATAGCACCTTGCAACTCTTCGTCACTCCATGAATATTCAACCACTTCTTTTTTACCTGACCCTTTACTTACTTTGTAGAGCGGTGGAAGAGCAATAAATACTTTTCCTGCTTCCACAAGCGGTTTCATATAGCGGTAGAAAAACGTTAGAAGAAGCACTTGAATATGAGCCCCATCCGTATCCGCATCGGTCATGATGACTATTTTATCGTAGTTAATATCATCGATTGTAAAATCTGCGCCTACTCCTCCGCCTATCGCGTGAATGATCGTACTAATTTCTTCGTTTTTAAAAATATCTTGAAGTTTGGCTTTTTCGGTATTGATAACTTTCCCTCGCAGCGGCAGCACAGCTTGAAAGCGGCGATCCCTTCCTTGTTTTGCTGAACCTCCGGCGGAATCCCCTTCGACTAGGTACAGTTCGTTTCGCTGAGGATTTCTTGATTGCGCAGGCGTCAACTTCCCGCTTAGAACGGTTTCTTGACGCTTTCGTTTTTTCCCGTTTCTTGCGTCTTCTCTCGCCTTACGTGCCGCTTCACGCGCTTGAGCAGCTTTGATTGCTTTTTTTACAAGAAGAGAGCTTACGTCTGGATTTTCTTCTAGGAAATAGGCAAGTTTTTCAGAAATAACTGCATCTACCGACGAACGAGCTTCACTTGTACCTAACTTTCCTTTGGTTTGTCCTTCAAACTGAAGCAACTCTTCAGGTATTCTAACGGAAACGATGGCTCCTAATCCTTCTCGTATATCCGTTCCTTCTAAGTTTTTGTCTTTTTCTTTTAGCAGGCTTACTTTACGGGCGTATTCATTAAACGCACGCGTCATAGCGCTTTTTGCACCGGACTCATGCGTTCCCCCGTCTTTGGTACGAACATTATTAACAAATGATAAAATGGTTTCAGAATAACCATCGTTAAATTGAAACGCAAATTCAACTTCAATATTATGATGAATCCCTTCAAAAAAGACGACTGGATGAAGTGAATCTTTTTCTTCATTTAAATATGAAACGAAGGCTTGAATACCTGTTTCATAATGAAAGATATCTTGACGATCATGCCTTTTATCGATTAACTCTATTTTGAATCCTTTTAACAGAAAAGCCGATTCGCGGAGCCGTTCACAAAGCGTATCATAATTGTACACGGTTGTTGAAAAAATCGTGGCATCCGGTTTGAAATGAATCGTTGTTCCCGTTTTTTTTGTTTTCCCTATTTTTTCTAGCGTCGTAACCGGCTTTCCTCCATTTTCAAAACGCTGTTCATAAATAAATCCATCTCTATGAATAGTTACAGTCAACCATTCAGACAGCGCATTTACAACAGATGCACCTACTCCGTGTAAGCCTCCGCTTGTTTTATATCCACCCTGTCCGAATTTACCTCCTGCATGCAAGATGGTTAAAATAACTTCAGGCGTTGGTTTTCCTAGTTTATGCATGCCCGTTGGCATACCTCGACCTTTATCTTGTACAGAAATTGAATTATCTTTGTGAATGGTTACAATAATTTCTTCTCCGTAGCCTGCTAGAGCTTCATCGACAGAGTTGTCGACGATTTCATATACTAAATGATGCAGACCTCGTGTATCCGTACTTCCAATATACATACCAGGACGTTTACGAACGGCATCTAATCCTTCTAGTACTTGAATTGCATCTTCATTATAATTAAATTGTTGTTTCCGAGCCATTCATACTACCCCTTTCATCACAACGAACATTACTACATTATGTATGAAACACAAACGTTTGCGCTTCGTGTCTAAGAATAAATGATCATGTATCCTATCTTTTAATTTTATAGTGTTCGCATCAACAGAACGTATGTTTCTATTTTTGCGTACTTACAAGATTTTAGCACAAATTTCCGTATTATAAAAGCAATATCTTGTGTATTCATGGATTATAAGCCTTATAAAGCTAGCTGTCTAACGTCTATTGTAGCGGAAACTCTCTTACTATTTCAACGCATGGTGAAACCCATGCAAGCAGTGTGCATGGGTTGGTTGTTCTGCTTATAGATCTTACTTTGTTAAAGCATGCTCGACTTTTATACAACGATCCATAACTACAGTATACCCTTTTTTAGCGAGCAGGTCATATGCTTCTTCATTAATTAAACCAGATTGTGCCCAAAATACGTCTGCATCTACTTTTAAAAACTCTTCTGCAACTTCAAGCAAATGCTCAGAGCGACGAAATACATTAACGATATCAATATGCCCTTCAATTTCTTTTAATGAAGATACGGCTTTTACGCCGAGCGCTGAGTTGATTGTTGGGTTCACCGGAATTATCTCGTAACCTTGCTGCTGCATGGCTTCTGAAACCATATAAGACGTTCGATGAGGATTATCTGATAAACCTACTACAGCAATGCGCTTGCTTTTTTTCAATATTTTTCCAATCTCTTGACGGGAAGGAATTTTAATGGACATGTCTATTACCTCTCTTAGCTATATAATATGTACTGAACAACATTCGCGATTTACAGTTGATTTCCTGCATATAGTACCCGTTTTCTCTATTTTTGTAAACGTCTTCTTTTTTAAAAATAATTGGCTCTCACCCAAAACTAACTATGTTTTTTTAAGTATCTCATGGTAAAATAGAAACGATATAGAAATAAAGGAGCTTTCAAACATGAATTATTTATTACCTATTCTTGCCTATATCTTGGGCTCTATTCCTTTTGGACTAGTTGTTGGAAAACTAGGATACGGCATCGATATACGAGAGCATGGAAGCGGCAATTTAGGCGGCACCAACTCATTTCGTACATTGGGTGTAAAAGCCGGAATTATCGTTACGCTTGGAGACATTCTAAAAGGCACCTTAGCAGCTTCTTTACCGCTTTTATTTGATACAAATCAGAACATTCTCTTCATTGGTTTATTTGCTGTCATTGGTCATATTTTTCCTATTTTCGCAAAATTTAAAGGCGGGAAAGCTGTTGCCACATCCGCCGGAGTGATTTTATGTTATGAACCTCTTTTATTTGTTTTCGTGCTATTATGTTTTTTTATCTGCTTATACATAACGAAGTATGTATCACTGTCATCAATGGTTACTGGGGTATTAACCTTTATCTACACGCTATTTAAACAAGACTACATGCTTATTATGATTATTGGTGTAATTGTAGCCTTTGTCATTTACAGACACCGCGCAAACATTACGCGAATTCTTAACAAAACAGAACCGAAAGTCACATTTTTTTCAGGTAAAAAGAAATAAGAGAAAGATCCTCTTATTTCTTTTTTTATAATCACTTTGTAAGCGAATACATTTCTTGTTTATTAGTTATACTGATACTAAAATAAGGAGGTGAATAATGTGAAGAAAAAATGTCCCATTTGCAAACGTAATAAGAAAATGGATTCACAGCTAGAAGGAAGCCGCTACTGCGTTCACTGCTGGGAAACCATTGGAAAACAATATGATTTTAAATGAAAGAATGAAACGATTTAATATAGAAATGAAGCATTCGCCTCTATATTAAATCGTTTTATTTTATTTTATCTTATTCCTTCCTAGCTGGATTCGTATATATTGGTAATTTATCTATCTTTCTACTATAATAAATGTATCCGCAGTATTGGAAGGAGCATAATTAATGAAATTAACAGTAACAGAAGCAGCAGCTACGTGGTACAAAGACGAAATGATGCTAGAAGGAAACGAAACAATTCGCTTTTTTGTTCGCTACGGCGGATGCAGCAACGTTCAAAAAGGTTTTTCTTTAGGTGTAAACACAGATTCTCCTAAAAACGTTGGCGTTGAAACAAAAGTTGACGGTTTAACATTTTTCGTAGAAGATGAAGACCTTTGGTACTTTGATGGTCATGATTTGACCGTAAATTATAATGAAGAAACAAAAGAACCTGACTTTCATTACGAAGCGTAAGAAAAAAAGCATCGATTTATCGATGCTTTTTATTCTTACGCTTAACCCTGCTTTTTGGCGTCTTCATAGGCTTTATGCCATTCCGGATAATTACGGCGAATCGAAATAGGCTTAAAGTTTTCTTTTTTTACACATACGTGTGACGATGTTCCTGTTAACGCAAGTTCTTCATCTGAATTAAAAATTTCGTATCCGTACACAACGCGTAGACCGTCATAGTTCTCAACCCAAGTATGTACCACAGCTGTCTCGCCATAATGAAGCGGCTTTTTATATGATGCCTGTATATCAATAACTGGCGACAGCACACCGTCTCTTTCCATTTGTGCATAGCTAAAACCTAAATCACTGATAAACTGTGTTCGGCCTATTTCCATCCATACTAAATAGTTAGCATGATACACAACGCCCATCTGATCGGTTTCTGCATAGCGCACTTCGATTTCTTTCTTCGATACTAGCATGACTCTACCTCCTCTTGCACTGTTCCTGTTTTATCTTACCATATAAGGAGAATATACTCCTACTAGTTTGGTTATTACTCAATATGTTGTAAGACTAAGCGCATCTTGAATACGATATATCAGTGTTTCCAGCCCCGTCATCTTATTTTCATACCTTTTATAAGGAAGTGTGTATGTGTAGTCCTTATTTGTCCATAGACGGTCAAAATAAGCGTTTAGTTCCGTCATAACCTTTTTGTTAGGAGGTCCTGATACTTTAATATCCGTTTCTAAGTTCAAATCATCCAAATTTCGTTTTGTGAAATTTGCTGCTCCTGCAATAATCATTGCCTTTCTTTTGTTTCGAATAAATAAAGTTTTAGGATGATACTGCTCTTTTCCCGTATGATACCAGCGAACTTTAATATCGCCTTTAGATTTTTTCACAAGTTCTGCTGCGACTGGACGGTTAGGCAGTCCGAACTTTTTTCTTCCGAACGCATTTTCATTAGGGTCTAAAATTAATCGTACGTTTGCCCCTTGTTCGGAAGCTTTCAAAAGCGCCTTTATTACGTCTCGATCTCCAAGATAAAACATGCCAAGCCACACATCATCGCCTTTTTTAGCATGACGTAAATCTTGTAATACGTGCTTATAGATTTTGCCTTCTGTTAACAGCTGAACATAGAGGTCTCCCTTTTCTTTTTCTTTCTTTTTATATAGAGGTAAATCTCCTCCGTAAGAAAAATCAGACACGGCTTGTTCGCTTTTTACAACATCTCCAATGATATTCCCTTTTACTTCAAAGGCCATGTTGGAATTATAAAAGCTTGCATCATGAGGATTGGCAGAGGAGATAATAACGCTTTGATCGGTTGCTACTACTTTTCTGTGATTAGCCTTTACATTTAACAACTTAAAATAAGCACGGGCCGTCACGTTAGGCGCATTATTTCCGAAAGGATTCGTGATCCATCCAGTTCCTTTTTCACCAAACCACTGAACAAAAGTTCTCCACACTGAAGAATATAGTGGAATGGAGTCCCTGAGCTTAGATAAATTGGTTTGCACCACTTTGATTCCGTTTAGCCGCAGTGAATCTAACCACTTTGAATCATGTGAGCCGTAAGTTGTATTGATTTCATCTGTAATAAAGACGATTTCGATAGTAGGATGTTTTCGTTTCTTTTCAATCAGCTTACTTGCAAGCGTATCACTAAGGTGAGGAAACGTTTCACCTTGGTTATAGTAGCCATTAAATAGAAACATATCCATAATAATAAAAGCTTTTGCGTCATCAATCGCATTCGTAACTGCTTGAAAAATATGTTGTTCGGAAACCGACGTCTGCTGATCTTGATACGTTAGGTTCGATAAAAGAAATACATCTTCTACTTTGTGAGGCTTACTTTCGTATGAAACTCCTTTAGGCAAGGGCTTATGCGTGTGATAAGAGCCCACAATAATCAAAACGACAAGTAAACTGACCAAAATCCTTACTATTTTCTTTTTCACATGCTTTTTCACCTACATAAACCTCTTCGCTAGTTTATATTATTATTGACCTTACTAAAAAAATATAGAAAGAAAGCAGCTAAAACCGTTTATTTTTAGCTGCTTATTGTCGCTGTTTTACTTATTAAATCGTACCTTCGTAACCATTTTGACGAGCTTCTGATTCATCTTTTATTTCGCTGCGCATTGCTTCAATGCTTACTTCGCGATTGTGATTTTTTTGCTGAATGCGCTGACGTTCTTCTTCAGTGCTGCATGCAGCAGCTTCTTCTGCTTCTTCAATGTTTTTCATTGTATTTTGTACCATTGTTTGTAATTTTTCAACGTTATCACTGCGATCGTCTGGATTCGGTTTATTCCATGCCATTGTATCTTCCTCCTCAAAATAACTTTGTTACAATTGTAGTATGCCGGATTTGTTCATCTCTATAAGTGGAAAAAAATGATTTTAGTTTACATAATATAATTATAATTAAGTTAAAATGTATATATAAAACATACATAATATGGTAATATATACATACAAAGGGGGAATCGCTATGACCAAACGAATGATAACATTACTAAGCGTCATCTTTATTGCAGTGCTTGCCGTATTTTTTATGTCGCAAACTTCATTGGCATCAAAATTGACAATAAGTGCCTCTATCAAGCCTCACCATTACTCAAAACATGAAGAAAAAATGTTAGCCGTGACAAACTTAGACTACAAAAGCAATATCATGGCATACGATGTTAAAGCTCCTAATGGAGCAAAAGAAGCTTATGTAAAAGCTACTTATTATGAAAAGGGAAAAGCCAAACAACCTTTATTCTCAGGAGGGTTGACTGTTTCAAAAGAATTTGATATGTTTGCTATTACATATAAAATCGATGATGATACTCACAAAGTAATGTTTAATGTGGGAAGCAACGATACAAACCTAGGGATAGAAGCGGAAAAGCCAAAGAAAATGAACGGCTATTCCTTTACTGGATTAGAGAAAAAACAAAAAGTGAAAATGAATAAACCATATCCAGTTGCTGCTTTATTTGGTGACGATGGCAGTGGCATACGAGTTGCTCCGCTTTCAACCGATGACGGAGAAGTTGTTAAAGAGCTTATTTCGAGCAACCCTTACGTTTATTTATTCACAGTAGAATTCAAATAATAAAAAGTCGCTGAATTCAGCGACTTTTTATTCATTCACCTTTGGTTTGAATAACTTGAGGATGCTTGCCGGATGTATCTTGCATTTGTTTTCCGTTATTTCCACCAGCTTCTCTCGGTTGAGTGCCGATGTGATTCGGAACAAAACTTTTGCTTTGTTTTTTAGGATTTCCCATGCTTATCCCCTCCTCACCGTTACTCTAACCAACTTACTTTAAAGTTATTCAGCTCTTTCAAGCATACGATCTTCTAACCGCTTTTCAATTTCCAATTCAATGCGTTCAATTTCTGACTGATCTTTTAACAGCTGCGTTTTATTTTCTTGCACTAACTCTTCAAATGAACGTTTGCGTAATTTTCTCATGATTCCAACACCTACTTTATGTAATTTTTATGAAAAATCTGAAAAATCAAAAGAAACTGATATCATATAACTATCTATATTGTAACCAATTTGTCAGATAAGTAAACATACTTTTTGAAAAGTTGTAAGAAAGTTTGACATATTTACTGACTTATCTATATATACGATGGTAAAGTAAATAAGTTTCATTTTTAATAAAACAAGCAGCGAAGTTAATTCGCTGCTTGTTGGGCAAAGTTTTCCATTTGTTTAAGCGTCATTGGACCATTTACTCGCTGAACAATTTTCCCTTCTTCATCTATAAAGTAAGATGCCGGAATGGTGGACACCCGGTATTTTTTACTTCCCACAGTATCTTGGTCGTCCAATAATACATGAAACGTAAACTGTTTTTCTTTCAGAAACTTAGATACTGCCTGTTTACTACCTTCTGATGAAGTTAAATTAACCGCAAGCAGCTGTACGTCGTTTCCATATTTCTTATAAAATGCTTGCATATCGGGCATTTCTTTTTGACACGGCGGACACCATGTGGCCCAAAAGTTTAAAATAACTTTTTTTCCTTTAAAGTCCGATAATTGAACAGTTTTTCCGTTCGTATCTGAAAGTGTAAACGGAGGTGCTGTATCTTTTGGTTCTAACCCATAAGCTTGACCAGAAGCCTGACGAGCACTATCGCCTTTTTTAATATTTAAATCCTTGTATTCGCTTAAGTTAGAATTATCGGATGCTTCATTTGGAGAAAGCCCTTCCCAAAGTGCGTAGCTAAGAAAGCCTACTAGAAGCAAGACCGCAATTATTTTTTTAACCATATGATCGGCTCCTTTATTTCTTCTAAAAAGTGATAATCTATGTACTAATAGATATGTGCAATATCTACTAAAATAATCCTTTTATCGGGCATTTTCTTTTATAATATAGCATATTTCCCTCTCACTTTTTGTCGAAAACGGTACGTTTGCATAAAAAAAGAGCGGCTCACGAGAACCGCTCTTTTTCTTTATACCTTACGCATGTGTTTTAGACTGTAATTTATCACGAAGCACCATTTGAAGGATACCACCGTGACGATAGTAATCAATTTCAACTTCACTATCGAAACGAACCAGTACTTCAAATTCTTTTTTGTTTCCAGCTTCATCAGTTGCTGTTACTTTTACAAGATCACGTGGTTTTACTGTTTCATCAACTGCTACTGCAATTGTTTCTTTTCCAGTTAAACCTAATGTATCCGCGCTTTCACCATCTTTAAATTGAAGAGGTAAAACACCCATTAATACTAGGTTTGAACGGTGAATACGCTCAAAGCTTTCAGCGATTACTGTTTTAATACCTAAAAGATTTGTGCCTTTTGCTGCCCAGTCACGAGAACTTCCCATGCCGTAATCTTTACCTGCAAGTACAACAAGACCTGTACCTTGCTCTTTGTATTTCATACAAGCATCATAAATGCTCATTACGTCATTTGTTGGCCAGTACGTTGTCCAGCCGCCTTCTGTACCAGGAGCTACTTGGTTTTTAATGCGGATGTTTGCAAACGTACCGCGCATCATCACTTCATGGTTACCACGACGAGAACCGTATGAGTTAAAGTCTTTTGGTGCTACACCGTTTTCTTGAAGGTAAAGACCTGCAGGTGATGTTTTAGCAATTGAACCCGCTGGTGAAATATGATCCGTTGTCACTGAGTCACCAAATTTCGCTACTACGCGAAGCTTATTTAACGGTTCTACTTCACCTGGCTCTTCTGATAAGCCTTCAAAGAACGGTGGGTTTTGAATGTATGTTGAATCATTCTCCCACGTATAAAGAGCATCTTCGCTCGTTTTAATTTCATTCCAGCGCTCATTGTCATCGAATACACGCTCATACTCGTTGCGGAATAGTTCAGGCGTTACGGTACGGCTAACCACTTCTTTAATTTCATCTTGAGAAGGCCAGATGTCGCTAAAGAATACTTCATTGCCGTCTGTATCAATGCCGATTGGATCTTTTTGTAAATCTACATCTACCGTTCCAGCCAGTGCATATGCTACAACAAGCGGCGGAGAAGCAAGGTAGTTACCTTTTACTAATGGATGAATACGTCCTTCAAAGTTACGGTTTCCTGAAAGAACAGACGTTACAAGCAAGTCGCTGTCTGCAATCGCTGCTTCAATTTCAGCTTCTAATGGACCAGAGTTACCGATACAAGTCGTACAGCCATAACCTACGATGTTAAAGCCAATTTTATCTAAGTATGGAAGCAGCCCTGAATTTTGAAGGTAAGCCGTTACTACTTTTGAACCTGGTGCTAAAGAAGTTTTCACGTAAGCTGGAACATCCAATCCTTTTTCTACCGCTTTTTTCGCAACTAAACCGGCTGCTACTAATACGTAAGGATTTGATGTGTTCGTACAGCTTGTGATAGCGGCAATGGCAATGGCACCTGTTTTCATTGTTGTTTCTGAACCGTCTGCAAGCTTAAACATAATTTCTTTATCCGCGTCTTTAGCATCAAGTCCGAAGCTTTGATTGCTAACAGGAGCTGTTAAAGCTTTCTTGAATTCTGTTTGCATTTGAGAAAGTGGAATTAAATCTTGCGGACGCTTTGGACCTGAAAGATTTGCTTCAATCTCAGCAAGATTAATCTCCACAACATCAGTGAAAACTGGATCTTCATTTTCTGGTGTAAAGAATAAACCGTTTGCTTTTGTATATTGTTCGACAACCTGAATGTCTTTTTCATCTCTTCCTGTTAAACGCATGTATGCTAATGCCTCTGCGTCAACTGGGAAGAATCCACATGTTGCACCGTATTCAGGAGCCATATTAGCAATTGTTGCACGGTCAGCTAATGGAAGTTCTGCTACGCCAGGACCGAAGAATTCAACGAATTTTCCGACTACTCCTTTTTGACGAAGCACTTGCGTAACTTTTAACGCTAAGTCTGTAGCTGTAGTACCGTTTGGTAATTCACCAACAAGTTTAACACCGATTACTTCAGGAACTGGGAAATAAGAAGGTTGACCAAGCATGCCTGCTTCCGCTTCAATACCGCCAACACCCCATCCTAAAACACCGATACCATTAATCATCGTTGTATGAGAGTCAGTACCTACTAGAGAATCAGGGAAAGCTACGAATTCACCGTCTTCTTCAACAGCATGAACAACGTTTGCTAAATATTCTAAATTTACTTGATGCACGATACCAGTAGCTGGCGGAACTGCACGATAGTTATTAAATGATTTTTGAGCCCAGCTTAAGAAATTATAGCGCTCTGTATTACGTTGAAACTCAAGGTCCATATTAATTCGTAATGAATCAGCTGTACCTGCTTTATCAACTTGTACGGAGTGGTCGACAACGAGGTCTACTGGAATTTCTGGATTGATTTTGTCAGGATCTCCTCCTAAATCAGCCATTGCTTTACGAAGTGACGCTAAGTCTACAACCGCTGGAACTCCAGTGAAATCTTGAAGAATAACACGAGATGGTTTGAAAGGAACATCGATATCTTTGATATCTTTTGTTCCCCATTTTGCAAGGTTTTCGACGTGTTCTTTTGTAATAACACGGCCATCTACCTGACGAAGAACAGATTCTAATAATACTTTAATTGAATACGGCAGCTTAGATACGTTACCTAAACCTGCTTCCTCTAAAGCTTGTAAGCGGTAATAATTATATGTGCTGCCATTAAGATCGAATGACGAACGAGCGTTAAAAACGTCTTTTTTAGTCATTGCTTTTACCCCCTTAAAATTCTATGTATAAAGGATTTTCTTACCCCATCCTCTATTCCCTTCACCATCTATCTTAATATAATATTATACATAAGTAAATAAAAAGAATGTTATTAATTAACATAAGTTTCACTTATAACCTTTTTCCATCTTCCTTTTATTTTTCTAATAATTCATATTTCATTGATTTTTACGCATGCTAGAAACGGAGGTGATTCAACATGGCTAAACGCAAGTCAAACCACGTCATTCCTGGAGCTAACGCGGCTAGCGCTCAAGGAAAAGGAGCGGGTTATAATGAAGAATTTTCAAATGAACCATTAACCGAACAACAGAAACAAAATAATAAAAAACGCAAAAAAAATCAATAAAACACTCTCTTATTGGATATACTAATCACTAGTTAGAAAAGCAAAATCGTTTAACTCCATGAAATCTAACGAGAAGGCGTCATTATATATGGCGCTTTTTTTCTGTTCCCATTTCCTGTTTTTGCTAAACCTATTTTTAGAAAGGGGAATTTTTCATCGGATAAATCCCCTGTCACTATCCCACCCTAATAAATGAAAGGGAGGGTTTAACTATGAACAAAAACAGCAGCAAAGACATCAGAAGAAATGCGCCAAAAAGCAATTCTGGACAGCCCGAACCGCTAAGCGGATCTCATAAAGTAAAGAACCGTAAGCATTCTCGCCAAAAACACAATAGCGGACATGATATGTAAAACAGCGGCAAGCTCTCTACAGAGCTTGCTTTTTTATGCATAGAAAAGGCAGCTAGTACTTCAAGCTTATTCTTTGAACAGGAGTTCACTAAGTACATAAACGCGCATATGATAGTATAGTGAAACAGTTTAAATAATGGAGGAACGTAGAAATGAAAAACAAGCGTCTGCCAGCAGACCAAATGTTTGTAAAAGGCTTTCAAGAGTTGTTAGAAGTCATGCTTTCAAATCCCTTTATGAGTTATTTAGATTATGATTCCGTTCGTATAGATTTATTTGAAACGGAACAATCATTTATTGTTGAAGCTGAATTGTTAGGGTATCACCCTAAGGATATTATCGTTCAGATACAAGCTGACCATTTACAGCTGACAGCCAAAAAATACTGTATTAGAGAATTTCATGATGAAAAGCAAGGAACGCTTGCAAGAGAACAAATGGAAGAAAGCGTTGAACGTACAATTGACTTTCCATTTTTATTGTTGAATAAAAAGATTACCGCTACATTTAGTAACGAAATCCTTGAAATTACGATTTCCAAACATGAGACAAATGAATCTAATCAGCAAATAGTTCCTATTGAGTTCCAATAAAGCTGCAGATGTTGTCTCTGCAGCTTTATTGGAACTATTTAATTGTTTATTTAGCACATAGTTTTTTTAGAAAGTTTTCCTTTTCAAAACCCTAGGATATCTAATTGGTTTTACGGCACACTACTAAAAAAGAGTAAAAGGAGAACGTTTATGCTTCATACTGCTTGGAAAGGTAAAATCAGCTTTGGATTAATTGATATCCCTATTAAACTCCACGGAGCAATTGAGGAAAAAGATGTAAAGCTGCGCACGCTACACTCCGTTTGCCATACACCTATTCATCAAGAAAAACATTGCCAAACGTGTGGACGAGAAGTAGAATCCGATGAACTGGTTAAAGGATACGAAACAGCGACCGGTCAGTTTGTTGTACTTTCACAACAGGAAATTGACAGTGTCAAAGGACCCTTCGCAGCAAACAAAGCTGTTGAATTGTTACACTTTGTTTCATTAAATGACATTGATCCCCTGTTTTTTGATAAGCCCTACTATATCTCTCCTGGAGAAACGAGCCTAAAAGCTTATTATACGTTGTTAAATGCGCTTGAAATAACGAATAAAGTCGGTATTGCCAATGTATTTTTATATTCCAAACAGCAAATCGCCATTATTCGTTCCGTGGGCGGCTCTCTCGTTCTTCACACGATGCATTTTGAAGAAGAACTTCGTTCAGTTACAGATGTGCCTAACTTATCTAGTACTTCTTCTATTAATGAAAGTGATACCCAAGTGACGGTGGAATTAATTGATAAGCTATCTACTTCTTTTAATCCGTCTATTTACAAAAACAACTACCGAGACGCCTTACAAAACGTCATTCAACAAAAAATAAATCAAGGCGAAGTTACAAAAAGCAACGAAAGTGAAGAAAGAGACATTCGACATTTGATGGAAATGTTAAAAGTGAGCATAGATCCTTCTACTTTACAGCCGACAAAATCAACAGCAGAGAAAAAAACGTCATCTTTAAAAAAGAAAGCATAAAAAAAGCTAACGAAGAAGTTCGTTAGCTTTCATTTGCAACAGAAGTCTTAGGAATAATTGCTCCATATGACGCCGGTATTTTTAAATATTGCGTTACTTGATCATTTTCCACAAAAACAATAAAGTTATCTTTTTTATCTTTTCCAATACCTTTTGCTTTTGCTTCAGACCAATTGAAGCCCAGCTTTTCATTTACCTCACTGCGGGTCGTTTCCGGTCCAAAAACATATACTTTATCCCATCTAAAATCACATAATTCATTAAAATCAAGGATGGAAGCTTCTTCTTTACTTTGATTTGTTTTTTTAATTTCATTAATTACGGTTTGCTGAAGTTGCGCTTGGTTGCGTTCGCTGTATACCCTGTCAATAAAAAAAGTTGCCAATAGCGCTACTAACGTGAATAGTAGAATCTTTTTCACTTCGTTGTCCTCCTGATACGTTCTCTGCACATGATACGACTTCTTTTCGATACGGTTTTATTATCTACTATTCTAGAAAATTCAACAGGAAAATACAACTAAAATCTCGAAATGTCATCAAAACATAAAAAACTTAACACTATGTCAACGCATAAAAAAAAGGCTTGTTCACGTTCTACCTATTTACCTAATCAGCGCTGAAAAGATTTGGTTCTTCCGTACAAATAGTTTTAATAAATTCTTCTACTAGCCCTTCCTCTCCCGGCAAAAAAGGCAGCGCACCCACTCCAACGCGTTCAATACTTTTATAAAAATGATGCTGCTTATAGCCTTCTGCTTTCCCTGGAAACAGCACAACCGCTGTTTGTACCGGTTTTATTCCATTTCCCTCTACAATAGCGTCTCGGTAACGATGCATGGTATTAATATCTTCTTCTCTAGGTGAAGGCGTATCGTGATTTGGTTTGATACGATACTTAGCGTCAAAAAGGTATACACTTTTTTTCTCCCCTTGCTTTAATTCAAGCAGTAAGTCAGGCTTTTGAATAACGGTATGAGTATGATGGTATGCTTTCTGATACCATAGCGTGACTTCTGCTTTCCCCACTTGAAAACGATGATAAGACGGCTGCATCCTGACGTTCAACCCTTGTTCTGTCGTTGTCATGATGTTTTGTTCTATCCGTTTGCCGTAAATTTGCAACTTCTTTAAAAGACTAACATACGTCCAGTATTCATAGAGAGTTGCGATATCTTTTAATGAAAGGTGGTAAAACTCTCCGTTAAGAGCCAACCCTCGCGTTAAGAACATAAAGTATCTGCTTGCTTCCCGGTAGCGGGGTGCCGTACGCAGTGTAGAAGAAAGCGTTGAAACTTGTATGGTCTTCACTCTTTGCCAGAACACATTGTTTAGCAGCCTTTTTAATTCGGTATGATTGGTTTCTAGAGCCGATACGGCTTCTTTTTTTACATATCTATCTTCTATCAATTTGTCAATTAGTGTAGTTAGCTTGTGATACAGCTGCGTCATCATCCATTTTACACTTTGATTTTCCAGATTATCATAGGTAGACACATGCCTGGTGCCAATCGCTTTTGTGGGTACTACTTTTATATTTCGATCAATTTTAATCCCCCTGCTTGAAGGTGCAAGATAGGTAGGGTGGGTTCGGACAAAAGATATAGCACGGCTATCTTGTTTTTTTATTTGATCTCCTCTCATGAGCTCATGTTCAACTTTTACCGATTGAAACGGCTGATTTTCAATCTGACGCACAGAATGAAGAAAGGGTTTCATATAGTGAGAGAGAACATGATAAAATTCTGTCCATGTTGCTTGCTTAGACCAAACAGATTTGGCTTGAATATATGTTTTACGAAGCATATCGTATGCCAAATCATGAATGTATTCGTTCACTTCATCGACCATGTGTACATAGTCTGTCTTGTAGCTCATCTTTGAAGGGAAAATTTCAAGAGTAAAAGACAGCTCTTTTTCTCTTTCGCTGTAAACATGAAACGTAGAATACCCTACCTCATTTTGAAAGCTTATATTTCCCGTCAAAATGTAGGGAAATCCTACGCTTTGAAAGCTTTGTTCAACCCCTTTTGAATCGTGGTTAACAAACAGTCTTGTTTGATTTTTAGAAACAACTGTAATTTGATAGGTTTCATTTTCAAAAAATAAAGGCTCAAGCGGCGGTTTTGAAGTCATCATGCCTTTTGTTTGATTTAATACTTTTACATGTGTAATTCCTTTTCCTGTACAAGAAAAAAACATCATTTCTTCTGCAGATTTTATTTTTTTCTTATTTTTCCCTTTTATAACCACCGTACACGTGTCAGTTTCAATTTCAACGTACGGTATTAATCCAAAATGACGTGTATCCGTATACTTCAAAACGTCTCATCATCTCCATTATTTTGCGTGCGCTTTTAGGAAATCTCATCCCATCTGCATTTACGACAGCTGTCTCAAATTCATCATCTAACAGCGTATTTGTACAGTAATAGTAAAGGTTTTTTAATAAATCAAATGTGTACCCATCGCTTCCTGAAATACGAGGCAAAACTTTTTGCAATATCTGAAAATCAAACGCCTGATCAAATGTAAACACTCCGCTTTTCACTGCGTAAATTAAATAAAAGCATATTTCGTCGCGTACGCGGTAACCTATTTGCAAATCGACTTCTGTAAGCATCTCGTTGACGGTTAGCAGTTCATTTGTTACTTCGTGAATGAGCTCAGCATGTTCAACATACGCATCTTTTAAGTGAACGTATTGACTTTGAATTTGTACATTTTCAATACTGTGCCGAGGTGGATCTCTATCATCTAAAAAATCAAAAGAATCTAGCTGAATCTTATTCAGCTCAATGGTGTTGGTACGATCTAACAACTTTTGACTGAACCCATGAGTTGTTTCATCCATATTAATCGTACCAATAATGAGAAGGTTAGACGGCAAATAAATATCTCGGAACATCTTATGTCCAGGAAATAAAGGAGCTGTTTTGATTTTCCCTTTTGACCAGCTTCTGCTTTCCATCACGCTTAAAATATCGCTAAAATAATGTTCAACTCGAGCTAAGTTCATTTCATCCAATATGGCAACATATGTATAAGCTGGATGCTGAATGGCTTGCTGCATAATCGACAGAAACGATCCTCTGCGAAAATCTCCTCTTAAATCAATATACCCTAATAAATCTGAACTATCGTGCCAATCGGGCCGAACTGGAATAAGCACTTGTCTTCCATTTTCAATCGTAGCACCGATACTATCTGCCAAGAGCTGCGCAAGCTTTGTTTTTCCCGTCCCGCTCATTCCTGATAAAACAATAAACGGCTTGGTCTTTAAAGCAAAGTAGGCGTTGGCTATATCTTGTCGTTCGTATGTAAATCCAGATTTCTTAATATACTCATGAATGTGGACGATGGCGTCTTTATCGCCCATCATCTCTTTGCTCATTCCGTATGTTTTTATATACTGTTCATGTATACTCAGCAGTAAATGCAAATCATCTTGAAGCTGATCATTGTTAGGTAAGTCTGCTATATTGTAAGGAAGGTAAAGAGCTACTCTATCCTCAAAGCTTTTCGCTTCCATGCTTGTACCAATGACAATATGATTATCTTTCAATACGCGGGCATGTTCAGGAGTAAAAAAACGAATGTCTTTCAGATCAGTTCCTTCCCCTGCATCTCCTTTCATCATGACTAAGTAAATGCGCTGACCGTCTTCACTGAATAAATATGCTACTATCACATCACTCTCTATATTCTTATTAGTAAGAGTCACGTAAGGAAATGTTTCAGCGTGGTGGCCCGATATACGCATTTCTTCTCGATTTATATGATCCAATCGATAAAGAGAAATCGGAAGCCTGCGTGTAAGCATATTTTCTACTTCGTGTTTTACAAGTACGTCTCCACCCATTTGTTTATAATGTTCCGCTACATAAAGCAGCCGATCGCGCAAACTCATCGAATTCTCTCCTTTCTGCCTTCACTGCAGTTTGTAAAAATAAAAAGCATCGTCAGCTGACCACGCAAAAGTTTCGTTTCTTTTATTATAGACGTTTTCTTCGTATCGTAAGCTATTTTATAACGTTAGAAAACACTACATTATTCTTTTCTCTACTTATCTCTACATATATGTTTATGTTCATTTTAATGAAACATGACAGAAAAGAAAAGCGTTAGGGGGCTTAATGAATGAAGAGGTAATGATACGAACAGAAAATTAGGCAGCTTCTGTACGCAGTGATACAATCGCCATTATGCTACACGATTATTTAATGTCTGATGCTTTTGGCTGAGTAAAGAAAAAAATAAAAATAACCAGCGGCAGCGCCATAAGAAAAATACTCGTCTCTGAAGGTCTTACTGTAGGTATATCCGTTAATGACATCTTAATCAGTCCTTTGTAAATTTTTCAACTAAGTCAGGATTTACATAAAAATGTTTTGATACGGTACGATGAAAAAACTGAGAGGATTGATTTAGTTCACTTAATGCAGGTTCTGTTTTAGGAACGCCAAAAATAGGTCCACTTACATTAATGGTAAACCTTCCAGAAGAAATAAAGGCGCCCGACACATTAATCTGGTTATTAAGCAGCAACGCCGCAAGAATTACATCAATCATATCAATAATGATATTAATTCCCGCATCTCCGCCTTTTCCTTCTATTCGGCTAGTTCCTGTAATAGGTCCCCCTACTGAAATACGAAAAGCTCCGGGTGTCACAAATACGCCTATAATTGTTATTTGGCCAGTTAATAATAATATAGCTGTTACTACATCCAGATTTCGTTGAATGGCAAAGATCAGTTCCCTTTCTTTGTCAAAGCCGCTTTTCCATTCCACATTCTCCACACCCTTAGCACATACTATTCTAAGCACGTGTAAATGTTATTCTATTTTTTCTTTTTCCTGTCTCACTCCCGCTCCGAAAAGTGTAAAACAGATTTTACTGCGTCTTCAATTTCTTTATATCCTGTACATCTGCATATATTGGAAGCAAGCCACTCCTTTATAATATCGTCACTGCCTGAAGGATGGTGTTTGGAAAGCAAATGAGCATTCATGATAAAACCCGATGTGCAATAACCGCACTGAAAAGCAAAGTGTTCAATAAAAGCTTTTTGCATAGGTGAACTCTTCAGCCCTTCTATAGTCATTATTTCTTTCTCTTCTGTTTCTGCCGCTAACATGAGGCAAGATTTCATTGGCCGCTGATTTATCCCTACTGTACAAGCTCCGCAGTCCCCGTTTAAACAGCCTGGTTTTGCTCCGGTAAGGCCCAGCTTTTCTCTTAATACATAAAGCAACGTATCTGCTGTTCGGATATCAACCATTTTTTCTTCACCATTAACCTTTAGCTTAATTGTTATTCTATACCGTTCATCTTTTAGCACATTACGTTCCCCCCAACTCTGTGAAAATATCAAACAATAAATTTTTAATCACAAATTTGCGATAGCGATCCGACCCTTCTCCATCATTCAAAATCGGAGCGGGTATATACTCAAGAGCAGTTTGAATTCGAGCTTCTAATGGCGTTTCTTTATGATTTAGCACTTCTTCTATTTCTGCTGAGCGAAAAGGAAACGAACATACTCCGCTGAAAGCTACTCGAATGGTTCCTTCTGTTTTTAACGCTGCTATTGTCACTAACGGATATCCTGTATCCCACTGCTGGCGCTCTTTTATACTCATATATGGCAGGGCAGCATACTTCGTTTCAACAAACACCTGAACAAGAAGTTCTCCGTTTTTCAGCTGCAAACGCCGGTTAAAAAGGTCGTGAATCGAATAGATATTTGTTCCAGCAGGACCTGCCACCGCAAGTTGACTATCCGTTAAAAGCAGCGGCAATACCGCTTCTCGATAAAAAATATGCCCACAAATATTTCCTCCTAGCGTTATTTTATTTCGAGCCGTGTGATCAGCCACTTCGCTAGCAGACTTACTTAATAAAGGAAACAAATTTTTCTCTTCCAGTTCAGTTAACGTTACTCCTGCACCAAAAATCAGCCAATCTTCATTAGCTTCGGTTTGTTGAAATTCAGGTATATTTTTTATATCAATAACAGCATGGGTAACAAACAAACCCAATCTGCCTAATGTCAGAACTTCGGTGCCGCCAGCATAATACCGCGGCTGTTTGCCTTGATTCTCTAACTCTTGAAACAAGGCAAC
Organism: Priestia sp. USM5; assembly: GCF_058323215.1. Classification (NCBI taxonomy): domain Bacteria; kingdom Bacillati; phylum Bacillota; class Bacilli; order Caryophanales; family Bacillaceae; genus Priestia; species Priestia sp. USM5. The sequence continues at coordinate 2,126,923 of NZ_JBSGKN010000001.1, read as the reverse complement.
TGCTTCTGAAACAGTTGCAGGTTTATAGTATTCAAAGTCAAACGAAATCATCTGCATTCCCTTCTTTCATTCTCCAAATCAATTCTGGAATAAGAGGAAGTTGATTTAATTCTGTTTCTGCTGCCACCGTTAAGCTGTTTCCTAAAGAAGCCGGCATACCAAGCAGCCCGTGTTCTCCGACTCCTCTAGCTCCGTACGCCGCATCTAATTGAGGCGTATGAACAAAATCTACTACGTACTCCGGATGCTCTCCGTAGCGAAGAGGACGATATTTCCGAAGCTGAGGATTTAAAATACGGCCATTTGAATCAAACCAAAATGTTTCTCTGCCTGCAAACGATAGTCCCATACTCATGGCACCCATGACTTGCCCTCTTGCCATTTTCTCGTTTAGCACGGTTCCTATATCAATAACAGAAATAGCTTTTACAATACGATATCTATACGTTCTAGGGTTATATTCCACTTCAACTCCTTCAGCTGCTACCGTCCATTCAGGCCCCGGACGCCCAGCTCCCGTTTCTTTATCCAAGTAGGTCATGCCTCTTAAAATATAGTTTCCTCTCCCTATGATTTGCCCTCCAATTGCATTTCCGTTCGGATATTTATAGCCATACACAATTTCTTTAAATTTCAAAGAAGTCTCAGGCTCATCCCGTAAAAAAACTTTTTCATTTTTTATTTCGATATCTTCCTCAGAAGCTCGAAATATACAAGAAGCTATCTTTTTTAATTGATTAATCACATCTTCAGCCGCTTCTAAAACCGCTCTTCCTGCCATAAAAGTGCCTCTGCTAGCCACCGTTTTCCAGTGTTCAGGAGTCGTTTGAGTATCTACTTCCATTCGCACATGAATACGTTCCACGGGCATCTGCAATTTTTCAGCCAGTATTTGTGCTAGCACGGTTTTCGTCCCCGTGCCTAATTCAATAACGCCAGACATTAAATTCACGCTTCCATCCGGATTGAATGTGAGAATAACACCGGAACCTGCGTTTGTTTCAATTGTAGAGGTTTTCCAGACGCAGCTAATCCCTTTGGCAGTAATAAGGCCGTTTTCATGCACCGTTCTCTGTCCTTCCTCCCATTTGATCAGCTGCTTCAAGCGACGAATACATTCCGGTAAGTTACCGACGCTGCTAGACGTTAAACGTACTTGCGTAGGAGTAGTATCGCCCGGCAAAATAGCATTTTTTTCTCTAAACTCCAAAGGATCTATACCTGCTTTTTTAGCAAGGATGTCCATCGTACGCTCAAACGCAAACAATAGTTCTGAGTGGCTGAATCCTCGGAAAGGAGAAGCGTAAGGGTGATTTGTATATACACATAATGAATCACAAACAATATGTTCAAGACGATAAGGTCCCGTACAGTCAGCTGCTGCAGCTTTACTCAGGTCCGTTCCTTTATCTGCATAAGCACCGCTGTCAAACAAATAAAGAATGTCAGCAGCCTGCAAGAGTCCCTCTTTAGAACAACCTAGCTTGATTTTGGCATCTAGACCTATGTGAGCAGGCGAAGTGAGCATATCTTCTTCTCTTGTATTTAATATTTTAACCAGTCTTCCACCAACAGCTTTTGAAGCTATATATGCAAGCAACTCCAGCTGGACAGCTGCTTTTCCTCCGTAGCCTCCTCCTACTAGCGGTGTTTCAACGATCACTTTTCCCGCTTCAATTTCAAAGTACTCACTGATTAATTTTTTCACCATAAAAGGAGCTTGAGAAGAAGTGATAATTTTAACTAATCCATTCGGAAGAATTTCAGCAGCGGCACTTCTTGTTTCCATTGCCGCGTGATCTGAAGGAGATAGAGAAAACGTTTCTTCAACTATTAACTCACTTTTTTGCCAACCTTCTTCCGTATTGCCTTTTCGTATTTTGACTCTGTTTGCTACGTTGGTGCCGGGCTCTGGATACACCGTTTCATCATGCTTGTAGATGTGCATATGTTCATGCACTAAAGGAGAATCCGGCTCAATAGCGGCGCTAGGAGAATGAACGACAGGTAACGGCTCATATTGAATATGAACAGCACTCGCCGCACGCTCAGCGAGTGCAGGATTTTCTGCTACTACAAGGACTACCGCTTCTCCGTGATACCGCACTTTTTCAAACGCAAGCGGTCGCCGGTCACGAACTCCTTCCCCGGTTAACGGCAAATGCTCACCGGTCACAACCGCGTGAACACCGGGAGTAGCAATCGCTGCTTGAACGTCTATTGCTTGAATCCTTGCATGAGCGTAAGGGCTGACCACTATTTTGGCATGCAGGGAACCTTTAAAACTGTAATCATTTGTGTACCTAGCCGTACCCGTTACTTTTTCTAACGCATCTTTTCGAATCACGCTTTTCCCAATAACATCCACTCTTTTCACCTCCATCAATCAAACCCGTCTACATTTCTCTTTATATATCTTTTTAATGCGTTCATACGCTTGTTTTGTATCAACATCCATAAAAAAGGAAGCGTCGGTACATTCATAAAACATTCCATTTCCAGGTCCGTTTTGCCTTATAATTTTTCTTGCTCCTTGATCTCCTTGCAGCTTATCCAAGCTTGAAAACATTTGTTTTGAAAATAAAACCGGTGCTCTGGCAATTCCTTGATAAAAAGAAGAAATAAACGGAGCGGAAAAATGGTTCTCAAACAGAGAAACAAATGTATCTATCAGCACGATACTTATAAGAGGCTGATCTGCCAGCAGCACAATAATAGCATCAGCGCTTAATTCTTTTGCTTTTTTTAATCCGCATTTTAAAGACGCAGACTGACCTTTTAAGGCGCTACTACAAGAAGTATGACTCCACTTCTGCTGATATGCTTCTGAAAAAAGAATAGGGTCAATCCACTCAAGAGAATCTCCTTTCTTTGTGACTACTATCGTATGATTTACTTTTGAACAAACCGCTGTTCGTAAAGCTTTACTCCCTAAACATCCATTCCCTAAAGGCAGCAGCAGTTTATTTCTGCCCATCCTTTTACTAGCTCCTGCGGCAAGATAAACAGCAACAATATTTAACCCGGACATTTTCATCCCTTTTTTTCATCATACATTCGGAGGTTTTGAATTAGTTCAGCAAGAATACTAACAGCAATTTCCTGCGGTCCTACCGCTCCTATAGAAAGTCCCACCGGGGAATGAATATGTGAAGAAATATCAGTATTCAATAATCGAAGTGTTCGCTTTTTAGATCCTAAAACTCCTATATACTTTACAGATTTTGATTTTAATAGCGAGAGAATTTCTTGATCGCGATAAAAATTATGCGTCATGATCACAACAAAATTATCGCTCTGCACGGACAATTGTTTGTCTACTTCCTCTGGGAATCCAATATGTATTTCCTCTGCTAACGGAAAATGTTCCTTATTACATAAAGCTGGTCTCCAGTCGCATAAGGTAACAAAAAACCCCGTATTGGCAGCAAGTGATACTAAATATTTTGCATCAGCACCTGCTCCCCATATAATTAGACGAGGCTTCGGTTTATATAGATGAGCATATGTGAGCAGAGAGCAATTTGAAAGTTGAATACCGCTCTTTCTCCCATTCCAATCATCTGTTGCAAAAGATGATTCGTCGCTATTTGCACCAAATGTTTGGCCCGTCTTTTCTACATAAAAAGAGGTTGTTTGAATAAAGTCTTTTTCTAATTTTTTAATATGTAAAACAGGATTTCGGTTATCTAACTGACGTTTTAAGCGCAAAAGGTTTTGCTTCATCCTCGCAGTTACGGGCTCTAGGAGAATATAGAGGATTCCATTGCAGCCTGCTCCTTGTCCCCATCCTGCATCACCTTCTTCTTTTAAATTGTACGTAACGGTTAATACATGTTCTGTGTGGAACAACTCTTTTACGCGCTCGGCAATATCTGCTTCTACACAACCAGCGCTTAACATCCCAATGTTCTCCCCGTTTTCTTGAAACAGCATGGACGTTCCTTCTTTTAAATATGAGGATCCTTCTACATGAACAATCGTTGCCAACACGCTTTTTACTGTTGATTTTTCTACAGTATGTAAAATGTCGTGCATTTTTATTATTTCCTCCTTTTACTACTGATTTTTTAAAATCTTTTCACGTTTTGTGGAGAACTAAAATACGCTACAGTAGGCTACTTCTGCTCTCGGAATGAATCCATGTATTATTCATATTTTCAACGAAGCTACAATAAGCTTTTAAAGACTTAGAAGAACTGTCGTTTGAAAGGAGAATAATATGCTATTTGACTCAACAAAAATCAACCTAGGAAAATTGAACGTTCGCAGTGCTGATCAAGCAAGTAATATTTCTATTGGAAATACGTTAAAAGTTACAAGGTATGTCACAGCAAAGAAAAATCAGGCCTTCGGACAGCAGCTCGCTGATCAATGTTTTTCAGCAGGATCTGCTTACAAAACTGTAGATAATGATTATGTAGATGCATTTGCAACAAAAAATGATAAATAAGGAGGAAACCATATGATTTTTTCGCCTATGGTCATTAACTTACAAGCCTTCAAAGTGAACGTTCTGGATAATTCATCTGTTTTAAGCATAGGACCTAATCAGCAGCTTGACGTGTTCGTATCTTATAAACGTAATCAAGGACTAGGAGAATCAAACGGAGATTTTTCTCCAAACGTAACTCCGTTCTCATGGATTATAGATTCAGATGTAAACGATTCAAACTCAGTTAAAAACAGCGTAATTTAAGCTTCTACACCGCCTCTAACGAGCATGACTAGCAGCATACCTTCATCTATTTGTCTATCAGTATTCAATCTGAAGCCTAATAAATATAACCTGCGTCTGAACTGGCTATATTTATTAGGCTCTTTCTATGAAATGGGTACTTTTTGAAAAGACGATGGGCTATCAATTTGATCACGATCATCAACACAGCTTCTCGTTCCTATAAACCCGCTATCATCACCGAAATTTTGCCCAAACCCCTGTGTTTTTTTATCTGAATTATTCCAGTCTGCTAGTAAATTCTGTCCGATATTTACCGCAGACGCATTTTCAAAGGAATTTATCTTTAGCATTAAAATATTAATATTTATAGATGCACCTGCCATTTAAACCACCCCCTTTTCAAACTATATTCAAATTCCATCTTTTTATGATGTGTGGTAAGGAGGAAACCATATGGACTTTGATAAACTTATGCAGTGGATGGAATTCGCTAAAAAATATCAAACAAACGACTTTTGGAACGGTGTTTTTGATCAAACTGCTTTTAACGAATTTATGAAAGAAAATATGGATATGACTGCTCAGGATTCGCATCAGGCTCCTCAACCTCCTAGAAGTAATTTTCCACCTATCGACATTTATGTTACTCCTCACGAGATCATTGTTATCGCTGACCTGCCTGGTTATCTAAAAGAAAACTTGCACGTTTCTGTTTCAGGCAGCCGGCTTCTATTAAAAGGCTCGCCCCACCCTCTCATTACAGGGCAGCCTGTTGTACAAGAACGACCTTCTGGAGATTTTAACCGAATTATCGAATTGCCTGAGCCTACAGATGCGCATCATCTGCGTGCAAAATTTGAAAATGGACTGCTTATTCTTTCTTATCACAGGCAGTTTTTTCAAGAAGAGCGTATTCATATTGAATAAGGTTTAGTAGTTTTACGAATGAAATGTAATGCTGCACATAAGCATTTATAAATGCAAAAAATTTAATATTAACTCCCAAACTGAATCAATATTTATTTATCTAACTGTGATTACAGAGGAAATAAGCCCAAGATGAGGAGAAGCGAAATGTCTATGAAAGGATTTTTCAACCCCAAACAGACTAACCAACATCTTCAAACTGAGCTAGCGGACTTCAAACATCAAATCAAGCGTATTAACACGCTTGAAGTTCACATGAACCGTTTTTTAAAACTCGAACCGCAAATGGGTTCTCTCATAATGTTCAAAAAAAAGCTGGAGGCTCAGCCAGTGCTTTCCAACGATTCTTCATCTTCACAAAGAAGTGCTCACAAAAACACTGAACAATCATATACAAAAGACATGCAGGATACTGCTAGGCAGCTTCATTTTTTAAAAGAAAAAGTAGCACAATTGGAACAAATCATCTCCACGCAAAACCCTCGCGATAAAAAGAAAGAAGCTGTGCCTTATCCGGATATAGCTAGCTTAGTAGAACAATCTGTAGAGAAACAAATGGCTCCTTATCTCGAGAAAATGACCGAACTAGATAACAGAGTTTCAGCATTAGAGCGAAGTATGTCGCTTTTAACTGAAGTACAGGTGGACATGCTAAAACGTACGTCTTCTCTTCAAGAAGAAGTAAGATTGATTCATCAAAAAGCGGCACTTTTAGAAAATGCTCCTCCGCCTATTCATATTGATAAATTTTTTCTTGATAAATACGAACAAAACAACAATATTGGCCAAGTGGGCATTAAGGAGCTCGGCGGTGCTTTAAACATCGGAGCTACATACGGAAGCGGAGCTATACCAAAGGATTTCACGGACCAAATCCAAAAAGATATGGAAGAGTTAAAAAACGCTAAATCAGATATTTCTTCTGGTAAAACGAAGCCTGCACAAGAGGATAAAGAGAATTCTTCTCCCGCCTTCGAAAAAGAAGAAGCGTATACAGAAGTTCCTATTTTTGATGAAGATGATCCAAGGGAAGAGTCAGTCTAAAAAAGTTATAAAATTATATTTAGTTATGACTAGAATTTTTGCAAGCTATTCTTTACACTATAGGTAATAACTTCAAAAAAGGAGATATGCTGATGCCAAAGCTTTTATGGAGAATAGGTGCTGTCATGTTGCTAATGTGTGGAGGCTTTATCTTTTTATTTATTGCTGCTTCGCAAATGATGGTTCAGCAATACAAACCTTTTTTTAGACGCGAGAGTGCATAACTCTCGCGTTTTTTGATTGAATAATATCCTGTTTATGGTAATATATATATATCAAAAAGATATAGATGAGGAAAGTAAATGAAGGAAAATCAAACAACATATGCGATTTTAGGACTGCTTACCACTGAATGCAGAACTGGTTATGAAATTAAGCGGTTAATGGATCGAAGTTTAAATCATTTTTGGAAAATTAGCTATGGTCAAATTTATCCCACTTTACAAAAGCTTGTGAATGAAGAACTAGCGACGGTCAATTCCGTTGCTCAAACTGATAAGCCGGATAAAAAAGTGTACGCAATAACAACTAAAGGAAAAGAAGTTCTGCAAGATTGGCTGCGTGAACCTATTAAGCAGCTCCCCTCAGAACGAAATGAACTTTTGTTAAAACTATTTTTTAGTAGTCACCAAGAAAAACAGCTCACAATTTCGCAGTTAAAAAACGCTCAGCAGAAACTAACTGAACGCTATCACATGTATTGCGGAATCGAAGACAGCATTTCTAAAAGCCCTTCTCCTGACAGAACGTATTGGCTTATTACCCTAGACTACGGTAAACGAACAACTCGTGCTTCGATAGAATGGTGCAAAGATACGATTAATAAATTATATGATGAGGAGGCGCAGAATTTATGATTCATTCCAATCGTGTAATGGCTAAGCCCGGTCAGGATCTGGTCGTCTTTGTTATAGGAATGCGTATTAATAAATGGACAGCCGTACACAAATGGCTCCCTGTATTTAAAGCAATGCCTCCTATGATTCGAGAGTTGTATGCAAACAAAAATCTTGGCTTTTTATCTTTGCAAGGATCTTTTAATTTAAGAACCATTACGCTGATTCAATATTGGGAGTCAGTTGATCAATTGACCTCCTATGCCAAAGGTCCTCAGCACTTAAAAGCTTGGAATTCTTTTTATAAACAGGCTTCAAAAACGAATGCAGTTGGCATTTATCATGAAACGTACGTCATTCCTGCAGGAAATTATGAATCAGTATATGTGAATATGCCTTCGTTCGGCTTAGCTAAAGCGCTTGGATGTGAAACCATAACGAAGCATACTCAAACTGCTAAAAAACGTTTGAATGTTAAAAGAGGTTAAGACATGACGAAATGAATCCAATCTAAAGACGAACCCTTGATTAACATGTTTGATCAAGGGTTCGTTTTTCACTTGGGCTAAAATACTTTTTCCTCAGCTTCTTCATTACATTTGTTATACATATATTTTCAGCATTTGATTGGCACCTTTTTGAAATTCATACGGGACATCTGCTATTTCTGTTCCTTTTACTAGAGGCGCAATCTCTTCTAAAAGCTGCGGCAAATAGGTAGAAATCTTGCCGCTCAGGTCCGTTAAAGGAAACAAGCGCACTTCCTCTTTTGTAACGCGTATCAGTTCTTTTAAAGCCTCTAAATGAAACGTATAATCTAACCGGTCGCTGTACATAAATAAAAAGTTTGCACAAAGCGTTAAATCAAACTCGTTCTTTTGAAACGGCAAATTAGGAAGGGCTCCGTACTGATAGGCTTCCGGGTTCTTTTTCATATGAGCAATACAATCTTTTAATGCTCTTTTTCGATGTTCCGTTAAATCATCAATAGACGAAAAATACGTCCACACATATTGCTCCTGTACGTGCTGCATTTGATTCATCGTATGAATTAAATCTAAGCTTCCCTTCTTTTCAAGCTCTTCTGCCGTAAATTTATAGGCAATATCACAGCTAGTAGCCTTCGTACCTTGCTGCAAGGCATGAGCAGTAAAAGAACAGGCTCCGCTAGCACAATCTAACACTTTTTTTCCTTTTAAACGCTTGTCATTCAAATTAAACATAGCTCTATACTCTTCAAACATTCTGCCGATAAAAACAACTCGGTCAATTCCTAACTTTTTCTCTGCTAAACTCAACTCTACTCAGCTCCTATCTTTTACTTAGACCTTTATTTTACAGAAAATTGGATTAAATTCCAATAGTTTATGTAGTAATTAGGTTAATCACCATCTTTTGAAGCACTAAAAACAAGGCCCAACACATAACTCCTATGGATAAACTCACAAACAAATGAAGGGAGTTTTTTACACAAATATAGACGACAGCAAGTAATAAAATAGTGCCTGGGAGTCCATAAAGAACGCCAAGTGTAAACTGACTGACCACTTCCTTTTTTTCTCCTTGCACTGACAACCATATAATACTTAGTAAGCTCACAATTGGAAGAGCAGCCACGATTCCACCGTATGCCGGAAATCTTTTGGCCATTTCTGTTACCCCTGCAATAATAAGAGCCGACATTAAAATTTTGATGATACTATACATGTTCTGCACGCTCGCTCAATAACTGAAAAGCCTGTTGAATCAGCTGTTTTTCAGATGCTGTCATTTCGCGTAAAATAGCTGATACTTTTTCTTCATCCAAGCTTGAATTCCGTTTTAAGATGTCTTTTCCTGCTTCTGTTAAATGCAGAATTACTTTTCTTTCATCCTGTATATCTCTATTTTTATACATATATCCTTTCTTGATGCTTCTCTTTACATGTTCAGATGCCGTATTATGTGAAATAGTTAAATAATCTGCGATTTCTCTTATTCCAACCGAAGATGATTTGTCGATATGCTGCAAAAGACGTATGGTTTGGTGCGTAATTTTCTCTTGATGCGTATAGTGCAAATGATAATAAATAGACGTCCAATAGCTGTTTAACTCCTCTACTTTCATGATCCTGCTCCTTTATATCGTATTTTTAGTTATTATCGTATTATACGATATATATTACAGAAACGACAGCCAGTTTTCAATACTCCTTTCTTTTTATCTTGCATATCACATAATAATACGATTTAACAGTTACACTAATTGTACACACTGTGAAAGGCGGTTGTATGACATTGATTCTTCGACTGTTAAAATGGGTTCCGAATCTCTTTACGATTGGAAATTTGCTAAGCGGCGTATTTTCCATAGCCTTTAATATGAACAGCTACGAACGCTTAGCTGCTCTTTTTATTTTTCTAGCCGCTTTTTTCGATTTATTTGACGGCAAAATTGCGAGAAAGCTAAAAGTTAACAGTGAGTTTGGTGTAGAGCTAGATTCTTTGGCTGATATTATAAGCTTTGGCGTAGCGCCTGCAATGCTATTTCATACTCTTTCTCCCCACTCTTGGCTAACGGTACTCGCTTTTATGATTTATCCAAGCATGGGTGCATTGAGATTAGCTAAATTTAGCGCAAATCCAACCGTAGGTTATTTTATAGGGCTTCCTATTCCTTTTCCTGCTCTAATTATCGCACTGCTTGGCATGTTTTATTATGTGAACCCTTATCTTATGATTATTTTAGCTATTTTGATGGTGAGTCCTATCCGGGTCATAAAAATTTAGATGCAATGAAAGACAGACAAAATGCCTGTCTTTTATAGTGCATTCCATTCTTCACACAGCATTTTATGCTTAAATCTCAGCTCATGTTCTCTTTTTTCAAGCTGAGCTTGTAAAGAAAGCCACTCGCTATTATCAGGTGCTGAGCATAATTTTTCTTCAAGAGACAGTAAGGAATCCAGTACGTCTTCAAGCTGAGCAGCCACTTCTCTTTGCTGTTTCATGTTCATTTTTTTCAACAGTAGTTTTTCATTTTTCTTCATTTTTTTCACCTCTTTCTTTTCTTTACCCGATGATGAGTGTTTTAGTATGAGAAGCACATGATTAAAAATAGTTTTATCGTAGTAAAGACCCTTTAATAGCCTATTTTTTATCTTTGTTGATTATTTAGAACATAGTTTAATAAGATATAGTTGCAATTAGTAATACTTTTACAAATCGTGATATACTAAAAAAAAGAAAGGATGATGAATAGAGAATTATGCTGCAAAAATTTGGTTTTTCTCAGTATGAAAGTCAAGTATATGAAGCGCTGCTTGCGAATGAAGGTCCGCTGGATGCTAGTTCGATTGTCACGTATTCGCATGTTCCAAAAGCAAAGATTTATGAAGTACTTAATCGTTTAATTGATAAAGGCATTGTAGTAAATACATTGTCCGGGAAAAAGAAACTTTATTCAGCGGTAGCCCTTCAAACCGTCATTCAAAAACTTACTGCTGATTTTGAAAATGACATTAATGAATTAAAAACATATAAAATTAAAAGAACGTTTACAGATGATCATGTTTGGAGTTTAAAAGATAAATCCTCTATTTCTGCTCACATTGAACAGTTGATTCAAGAAGCGGAATCTTCTATTATTTTATCGGCTTGGAATGATGAGTTGGAACATTACCGCTCATTGCTAGAAGAAAAAGAGAAACAAGGCGTAAACGTCGAGGTCTTAACCATAGGAAACTTGCAGACTGCCCTCAAACATTTACATACATTAAATCCAATAGATGATCATAAAAACCTTGAGCCGTCGCAGTTGATTATTGTTGACGATGCCTACCTTTTATTTGCCGGCATTGAACATGAGACATGGAAAGCAATAAAAACCATGTCGCAGCCTCTTGTAAAAGTTTTTGCTGATTTCTTTTATCATGATGTCGCACTTACCCATATTACAAAGAAATATCAAGAGCAGCTTCTTCAGGATTCTGAGATCATGGAGCTGCTTACTCGACTGCGATATTAAAAAGGTTACTAATTTATTAGTAACCTTTTTAATATTACCTATTGAAATCCACTCTAAAAAAGGTTACTATTCTAGTTGTAACTTTTTAAAGAGGGGGTTTTTTGATGAATAAAAAAGTTTACATACTTGCGATTGCTTCTTTTGTTGTTGGAACGGTCGAATTAATTCTAGGAGGCATCTTGGACTTAATTGCCGATGCATTTCATGTATCACTAGCAAAAGCAGGTTATTTAATCTCTATTTATTCGTTTGTTTATGCTTTGTCTGCGCCGATTTTACTAAATGTGACGGCTAAGATAGAGCGGAAAAAAGTTTATATGTGGACATTATTTATTTTCTTATTGAGCAATGTATTTTCAGCCTACAGTTCAGGTTATTATATGCTATTAATCGGGCGTATTCTCGCTGCTGCGAGCGGCTCTTTTATTATTGTCCTATCTACCACAATGGCCTCTAGAATGGTAAAGCCTGAATATCAAGGCAGAGCAATTGGCGTTGTGTTTATGGGAATCAGCGGCTCACTTGTTTTGGGTATTCCTCTTGGTATTTTGATTGGAAATGCGCTTGGCTGGCGTCAAGTATTTGTTATGATTGCAATCTTAACTGCTATTATTATGATTACCGTTTGGTTTACAATGGAACGTCTAGCTCCCGCTCCAATTGTACCTTTAAAGACTCAGGTAAAAGCTTTACGCAATAAAAAAATGCTTGCTATTCACCTAGCAACATTGTTTGTACTGGCGGGCCATTTAACGCTTTATGCGTACTTCACGCCATTTTTACAAGAAACGCTAGGATTAAATACAACGATGGTAACCATTATTTATGGTATTTTCGGTCTTGCTGCAGTGGCAGGAGGAGGACTTGGAGGAGCTGTTTCTGATAGATGGAACCCTTCTTCGTCTGTTATCACCATGATTGCTCTCTTTTTTGTTAGCATGATTGCTATGCCGTTTGGCGTTCATTTGCCATTCGTTGTGTTCTTGCTTCTTATGATTATTTGGAGTGCGCTCAGCTGGGCGGTCTCACCGGCTCAAAGCAATTTAATTATTCATAGTGCACGCGACACGTCGGACATTTTAATCAGCACCAATGCAGCGATTTCACACGTAGGAATTGCGATCGGCTCCTATGTCGGAGGAATTGTCGTTAATCAATACTCTGTTATTTATAACGGCTGGGTCGGGTCTATTTTTGTATTGCTTGGTCTTTGCTTCTCTCTTTATGCGGTAACACGAACAGAAAGCACAGCAGATACGCTTCACAGTAAATAAGCTTTTAGAAAAAAAGCGTACACACATAGTGTACGCTTTTTTTGATTATGATTGGTCTCCATGCATTTCAGCTGCAAATTGAGATTCGGATATAACGGTAAAACCATGCTTTCTTAACAACGCAGTCGTTACCCCTTCACCGGCTATTTTAACACCTAGAAATGCTCCGTTATATATATGTTCACTTCCGCATGAAGGACTGTTTTCTTTTAGTACAATAACAGTAGCTTTTATTTCTTTTGCGATGTTCAGTGCCTTATAGGCCCCGTCTATGTATATATCTGTCACGTCTTTTCCCGATCGTTCAATAACTCGCGCATTTCCGTTTATTACGTCTATTCCCGTTCCTTTTATAATTTCTGCCGGTTCTCTAGGCGTGTGAAATCCACCTAACAGTTCCGGACATATCATCACCGCTTCTTTATTTTCAACGAGCGCTTCCGTTTCCTTAACTAAGGCACTGCTTCCATTATATCTGCAAGCTTGACCTGCTAAGCAAGAACTAACCAATATCACAGAATTCTCCCTCCCATAAAAAAACACTTCTCATTCATCATACAAAGAATATATGACGAATGGAAGTGTTTACCTTTTATATTTTATTCAAGATCACGCTTTGACTCCTGCTCTTTGTCTCGATCCGTTTTTGCTTCAAATTCAGAGCGAGTCATTACGTCCTCTACGTGCATATTTACTTCTACTACTTCTAAGCCCGTCATATCGTGAACTGATTTTTTCACGTTATGAACAGTTTCGGAGAAAATCGCTGGAACATTTTTTCCGTATTCAACAATTACTTTTAAATCAAGAGCAACTTGCTTTTCTCCTACTTCAGCATTAATCCCTTTTGTGATGTCTTCCGTGCTGCGGAAGCGATCTGTTAACCCGCTCATAAATCCGCCGCTCATTGATAAAATCCCTTTAATTTCATTAGCTGCAATTCCAGCAATTTTTTTAATGACTTGATCTTCAAATGTTAAGGTATTTTGATGTGTATTTTCCTGAGGTTTTACTGCTGTATTTGTTTCATTAACTGCCATAACGAACATCTCCCTTAAAGTGATTTTCTATCTTCCTCTAGTAAAGAATCCTACCCAGGCATGTATGTCTAAATGACCGTCTCGCCACTTCCCAATTACATAACCAATTCCCATAAAAGCTACGATTAGCAGCGTGGGGCCAAAACCAATTGTTAATAGTAAAATTGCCAACACTAAACCTGCCAAAATACCAAGTACTCGGCCACGGTATGGAATCAATTTATCTGGAGTACCCATTATGTCCCTCCTTCATCACACAACACGCTCTTTCTTTCGTGTTTGTGTATCCGTTAAGTTAATACGAACGGAGTGAACGGGAAGCTCAAGTAAGGCCTCCACGGCGCGTTTTGTTTCAAGCTGTATCTCTTTTCCTAGTGTTGGTAGCCCATCTCGTCCAAACAGCGAACAGTTGATATACAGACTAACTTTTTCTTTGCGAGAATGAATAGATGCCTGGACTTCAGGAGAGCGTATTCCCTGAAAGCTTCTAATTGCTCGTAAAGCTGTAGATTCGATCGTTGCTTTAGAAATGGTTATTTTGCCTTCACCAGTTACAATTGCTAAATTCTTTTTAGGCGGCCTGCTAAATATGCCTGTTAAAAGAAAAATAATAAAAATAACTGCTAAAAATGCGCTTATTGACAAAATTGTGTAGTAAAACCACTCCTGATGCCGCCACTTTTCTACCCAGTTCGAAAGGTGAGGAACCTTATAAACCATCAGTGCTAACATACCGGAACAAATCAGTCCTGCAATTCCAATAACTGCGATTAAAAACCGATTAAAATTATTCAATTTTCCACCTCATCTCAACGTAAACTCCTACTGCTTTTTTGTTGTGTGTACAGGAAAAGGTAACGAGATATTCAATAGGTACCCGCAATATTTTTTTGATAAACTTTCTAACTGTAAAACTGAATATAAAAAAACGACTAGGTTTCCCTAGTCATTTTCCGCGTCTCTATATGTGGTCTTGTGAGCTTTGATGAACTTATTACCGTTTATTAAACCGCCAATTAATAAAATAGCGGCCGTTAAATAAAACCAGACCATTAAAATAATAATACTTCCAAGCTGACCATAGATTTGCGAGTAGCTTCCAAACTGGACATAGTATCCAAATCCGGTAGATACAACTTGCCATCCTAGCGTGGAGAAAACAGCTCCTGGAAGTACATCTTTCCACGTTACTCTTGCGCTTGGCATCAGTTTGTAAAAAAGAATAAAAAAGCCTAATAAAAATAATGTCCCAATTCCCCATCTAATTGTCGTCCAGCTTTGAAACCATATGTCAGGAACATGGACTTTTGTTAGGACCAAATGTCGAATGACCTCTTCAATAATTGGTACAAATAATGAAATAGCTACTACAACCATAAAACCAAAAGTTAAAATTAAATCATTGATTAAACCGCGCAAAAACGTTTGTTTTCTTTGAATATGATACGCGTCATTTAACGAACGAACCAAAGATTGTATAGCCATAGATGCGAGCCAAAAAGTCGCCAATAAACTAAAAGATAAAACTTTTTTCCCGCTATTGTTAACTGTTTCAATTGACCGTTCAATTACGTCGTAGGCGCTTTTAGGTGTAAATGGTTCAATAAATATCAGCAAATTGTTTGTATCAATTGGAAAAAAACTCAGCAGAGAAAAAAGAAAGATAATAAACGGTACAAAAGATAACAAAAAATAGTAGGCTGTTTGAGCAGCCTGATCAAAGAAACGCTCCGTAAAAAAACGAGCGGCAACGGTCTTAGATGTTTGAATCATACAGCGTTCTCCTTTACTTTCGCTTCACCCTACAGTGAAATTCATATTCAATTTTTTATGTTCAACATGGATTGGATAAGTTTCGGCTTATAAAGCTTTCCTTTTCCATTATCCGCGGTTAACAAAGAATTTAACCTGTAAAATTATACAGCCGGTTCATAAAGAAGATATTATTATAATTACATCTGCCATTACCACCATATCAATAGATCTTCTTTTTCTTTCATAAAACCGTAAATTCTTTGGGGGTGTATTCCCTTTTTTCTTACACCTTAAACTTTTTACGCTATGTTAAAAAAGTAAAACATAAGAGCCCCGATCAGCATCAGCATAATCATTGAAACGAAAATAACCAAAGCGTGAGAAGATTGATACGTTTGGCTGTTAATTTTTTTACGTGTTGAAAAATAATGATAGGTTGAGAAAAGAAGCAAACCTGCACTTGCAGCTAAAGAAAAGATGATAACAGCAATAATAAGAGTATCGGCTGCTTCACTTAATTTTTTTCCGGAATTGAAATGCAGGCCGCCTGCAACAAAACCAATGCCGAGTGTAGCAATAGACGTTCGAATCCACGCTAAATACGTTCGTTCATTTGCTAAATGCTGCTGAATATAAATAGATTCATTTTCTTTTTTAGTCATGCACATACCACCGTCCTTTTATATGTCTTCTATTATAAATAAATGCTCAAACGAAAATAAATTGAGGACGCTTCATGCCACATTATACCCGAAAAAAACGAATCATTACCATTTTCAAGCGGTCGAAAGAGCTTCTTCACAAACTAAAAAAAGCCAACCCCAGTTGGCTTTTTTTTAGTTTGTGAAACATTTTCTTTATCTTGATCATGCTGATATTCCTCGTCCCAATAATCAGCGTTTTGAATTCCTAATTTCCCAGGAGAAAAGACAGGATCTATTCCTTGTTTTCTCTGCTCGCGATAATCTTTTAAGGTTATTAAAGCAAGCTTAGCTAAAATCAAAATTGCAATTAAATTGAGCCAAACCATTATTCCAACTCCGATGTCTGCTAATGCCCATGCAGTTTCAGCTGTTCGGATAGACCCGTACAAAGTAGTGGCTAAAAGAGCTGCCTTAAGGATCATGGATACTATTTTATTTTGTTTGCCTTTCATTACGTAAGCTAAGTTCGTTTCCGCAATATAATACTGTGTGAATATAACGTATATTTTAGACAGATTATCTGACGCTTTTTTCAGTGAAGCATAAGTTCTGTACATATCCCCTTCTGTTACAGCATAAGGTAATGAGTGAACTAAGGGTCACTTTATGTTCTAGGCGGAGTGTAACCGCAGCACATCTTTCTGTTTTCATTTCATGTTAATAGTTCACTAAGTGAATCATTTTATTTTTAAATATTTCTAATATGTGGTATAATTTAAGCTGATAAAAAGATGCTGCATGTATGCTAAAAGAGCAGGCCGTATGGTTTCGCTCTTTTGTTGTTTTTACGCTATGCGGCACAACGAAAGAAGGAAATAGAATGGAATTATGGAAACGAAACTTGTACATTTGCTGGTTCGGTTCTTTTTGCACCACAGCCGGGATGAGTTTAGTTATTCCGTTTTTACCGCTTTATATTGAAAAGCTGGGGGTTCACGATACAAGCTCCATCAGCAGATGGGCTGGTATTGCATTTGGAGCTACCTTTTTAATGGCCGCTATTGTTTCTCCTTTATGGGGAAGTTTGGCCGACAAATACGGTCGAAAGCTGATGCTCCTTCGCGCAAGCTTGGGTATGGCAATTGTTATGACTTCTATTGGTTTTGTACAAAATGTCTATCAGCTTGTCGGACTGCGCTTTTTAATGGGGGCCGTTTCCGGCTTCATCTCTGCAGCCATTACGTTAGTAGCGACTCAAACACCTAAAGAGCACAGCGGTAAAGCATTAGGGACGTTGTCTACAGGGGCTGTATCAGGATCTTTATTAGGACCGCTAGTAGGCGGCTACTTAGGAGATACAATTGGATTGCGTCACGTCTTTTTCGTGACAGGTGCATTTATGTTTTTGTCTTTTTTAATTGTAAATTTAATTCAAGAAGACAAAAAAGAGACGGCGAAAACCACGAAAGAATCTAACATTGGGTTACTTTCTCTTAAGAATTCAAAGGCCGTGATTGGTGTATTTGTTACAACTTTTTTACTGCAGCTTGCGGTTATGGCTATTCAGCCAATCGTTACACTGTATGTAAAACAACTGTCTACTCATACCGATCACCTTGCCCTTATTTCAGGTTTTGTCGTGGCGGCAACAGGAATATCAAATATTTTAGCTGCATCCAGACTTGGCAAAGTCAGCGATCGCGTGGGTCCTCAAAATGTGCTTCAAATATGCCTGCTCATCGTAGCGGTTATTTGCGGCTTACAGGCCTTTGTGCATAGTACTTGGCAGCTATTTTTACTACGTTTCTTACTCGGTTTTGCAATGGGAGGATTGTTACCTTCTATTAATTCTTATTTGAAGAAAATTGTGCCGGACTCGATTACAGGTAAAATGTTTGGCTATAATCAAACAGCACAATACTTCGGGAATTTAGCCGGTCCAGTTATTGGCGGACAAATTGCCGGAGCTAAAGGAATTCCTTACGTATTTTTAACAACGAGTGTTCTTCTACTGTTGAATGCTGGGTGGGTGTATTATCAGCGCCATCACAGACAGCAGCTAGACGGTAAAGCCGCATAAAAAACCTTCCGTGTTAACGGAAGGTTTTTTTATTACCACAAGGGTTCTTCTTCGCTGCTTACTTCATAAGAAAGTGGCATCATAACAACCGCTGCTATGAAGAAAATAAGCTCCGCGACAACAATGGATGGAAAGGAAAAGTCAAATAGTGAGAGAATAAGCCAAATAATAAGGGGTGCAAATGAGTAGATTGATAATCGTTTTTGGGATTTTGCAGAGATATACTGTTGTTTGTCACAGTGTGGGCATTCTAAAACGTTTCTAAATGTTAACAGTTGTTTAAAGGTTGTCCTCCAGTTCCATTTATGATTACAATTTTGACAGGTGGCCATGGGCATCACGCTCCTAAAAAGAATTTATGTACATATAAAGTATACGTACAAGTTGGTAAAGAGTTTCATTTTTATGATTAAAAACGTTTTTACTATTATAACATAAAACAAAATAAAAGGCTTTTTACAGGAAAAAGCCTTTTATTTCAACGTTTATTTAGAAACAGCTTCATTCGTTTGAGAAGTTGTTTTTACTTTTATAACCATAATAACAAAAGCGAGCAATCCAAGAATCGCTGCTACAAGAAAAGGAGCTTGAGGCGCTACGGCATTGCCGATAACTCCTGATAATAAAGGAGCAAACGCTGCGCCTAACCATCTTAAGAAATTATATCCTCCAGATGTAATTCCTCGTTCATAAGGAGATACTTCCATTACATGACTCGTAAATAAGGCATTATTAAGTCCTGATACAAGACCTGCTGCCATAATTAAAACAATGCGCAACCATGTTGCATCAAAGGCAAATAAACAAATTAAAATAAGTGAAAAAACAATTAAGCTAACATGTAACACTTGTTTTGGCTGATATCTTTTTTCTAACTGATGTGCTAAAACCGCTGAGCCATAAGCTAAACATAATCCCCATCCAAAGAAAACAAAGCCAATTTGAAGAGCTCCGATCGATAGAATAAGCGGCGTATAAGCTAACACTGTAAAAAATCCGTAGTAATAAAGCATGCCTGATACAGCGCCTTGAGTAAATGGTTTTAATTTATAAAGTTTAACCATGTCTTTAAAACCTGCTGCTTTACGAGGTTTAGTACTTGTAGGCTGTTTAACAATCGTTAATACTAAAATAAAGGCGATAAAAATTAAAGCACTTGTACCGAAAAACGGCAATCTCCAAGAAGCATTTCCTAACACGCCTCCTACAAGCGGTCCTCCGGCCATCCCCAAACCAATTGCAGCTTCATATAATCCTACTGCTTTTTTCACTTCACCTGATAATGCAATAAGCAGCGTCATAGCTGTTGCAAAGAAAAACGAATTACCAAGTCCCCAACCTGCTCGGAAAATGGAAAGCTGAGGAATGTTGTTAGAAAACCCGCATAGGGCTGCAAAAATCGTCACAATGATAAGTCCTGTTACCATTAAGCGCTTGTCTCCTACACGTGACGCTAGAATGCCTGCTGGAATCATCATAATAGCCATCATTAACAAATAGGAAGTAAATAACATTTCTACTTGCCAATGAGAAGCTCCAATTTGCTTAGCAATTTCCGGTAAAATTGGATCTACTACTCCAATTCCCATAAATGCTAAAAAAGTAGCTACTACCGTAATAATTTGACCTAATCGGTTAGTTGAATGCTGTCCTTCCACTCTTTCATCTCTCCTTTTGTTTTTGTTTTTTCATGTATTGCCATAGCAGATTCTCGCATTTCTTTTAATTCTGTTTTAAATGCCTGCATTTTTACGACTTTAAAATCAATCATCTTGATTTGATTTTCTAGCAAATCTTCTATTTGCGTGATCTCTTTCAATGACAATCCTTGCCGCTCACTTCTTTCTTCAATCATTCTTTTAAGCGACATAAACTGCTGCAGCTCCTGTAGAGAAAAACCGAGAACTTCTTTTGCTTCTGCTACTTTTCTTAGTTCTTTTACCTCTTCTTCGGAATAAATTCGTGCATTTCCTTTTGTGCGCTGCGGGGGTAAAATGAGTCCAATCTCTTCATAATACCGAAGAGCTCGCTTGGTCAAACCGGTCATTTTCGTCACGTCATCGATTAAATACATATGTTTCACCTCACCTCTCATTAACATTAACGTTAACGTTAATCATTCGTATACTCATTATAGATTAACGTTAACGTTAATGTCAATAATATTAAGGTATTTTATGTAAATCTTAAAAATATGTGCACAAAAAAACCTATTGAAAAATCAATAGGTTACATCAATATGTCATATAGCTGCTGTGCTGTTTCTCCTGTTACTTTACCGTACACTCCTCTTTTTTTAGAAGTAAGTTCCGCACTATCGGAGGTGAATCGTACATTATATACAGCGCCCTCATAAGTAAGCTGTACATCTGGGTCAAGAGCGACGCTGTAATCAGCTTTTTTCCATTGAATTTGTTTCATAATTGATTCTACAGTTAAAGCATCTTCTGAACTTAACGTTTTATCTCCTGCTTTTATAGGCTTGCCCTCCCTGTTTTTATTAAATTTTAGTTCCGAATGAGAAGATGAAAATTCAAGTTGGTTTTTATCATGCGCTATGAAATCTTGGGGTAGTTCTACATAGCGGACAACCTCTCCTTCGTGTACAAACACAAGCATTTGATCAGCAGCAGATATTTTTTTCATCACTTCTTCACTAACCGGTGCGTTTACAAGTTTTTCTACGTCGGCTTTCTTGCTTTTGTTTGTGAATAAATATCCTTTTTCCCATTTAAAATCACTTAACTTCGATACATCCACTGAGCTTACACCTTTTTTTTCAAATGATTGCTGAATATTCTCTCCCATTTCTTTGTCGTTGGTGACTTGGGCATTAGAACTGCACCCTACTAAACAACAGAAAATAATGCCTATTACTATAAGAACCTTCACTTTTGCCTTCCTCCTCTCTACCATTCTTTTATAAAATTCCAACTTTGTACCATTTTAACATATAATTCCTATTTTTCGTGAAAACAAACAAAGAATACGCTTACATAATTTCACGCATATAATTTCTGTTTATTTATAAGTTTTTTCTGAATATTTTAAGAAAATTTTAATATTTTATTTAGTTCGTTTTTAAACTTTATCTTTAGACTAAAAAATAAGTTAAAAATAAATAACGCAGGAGGAAAACAATGACTTGTCTATCTGAAGTTTTAAAGTTTAATGAAAAATTTGTAACCAATAATCAATTTGAGGCTTTTCAAACATCCAAATTTCCTGACAAAAAAATAGTCATTTTAACTTGTATGGATACACGTTTGTTAGAATTACTTCCTAAAGCTATGGGGCTAAAAAATGGAGATGCAAAAATAGTAAAAAATGCCGGAGCTGTTATCTCCCATCCCTTTGGTAGCGTCATGAGAAGTATCTTAGTTGCCGTCTACGCTTTGCAAGCTGATGAAGTATGTGTCATCGGTCATCATGAATGTGGAATGACGGGCATGAAAGCTGAAGCTATTTTAGCCTCTGCTGAACAAAGAGGGATTAGCACGGAACAGATTCGTAATCTAAAATATGCTGGTATTGATTTAGAATCATGGCTGACTGGGTTTGAATGTGTAGAGGATAGTGTCGAAAACAGTGTGGATATGATTCGAAATCACCCTTTATTACCAAAAGACGTGCTTGTTTCTGGAATGGTTATTCATCCTTCAACAGGAAAACTTGACGTCGTTGTAAACGGCTATTCCCAAGACCGAGCTGAAACCGTAAGCTCATGAAGGAGGGTTTTATCGAATGCTAAAAGATAACCGATTTCAAGGCTATTCAGCAGGGCATTTACAAAAAGACATTATCGCCGGTTTGGTTGTTGGGGTCGTTGCTATTCCTTTAGCAATGGCCTTTGCCATCGCTTCTGGTGTAAGACCTGAATACGGAATTTATACAACCATTATCGCAGGGATTATGGTTTCAATATTAGGCGGATCGAAATTTCAAATTGCAGGCCCAACAGGTGCATTTGTTCCGGTGCTGCTTGGAGTTGTCATGCAATATGGTTATGAGAACCTCATTATTGCCGGCTTTATGGCTGGAATTATGATTACGCTTCTCGGAATATTTAAACTAGGGAAACTTATAAAGTTTATTCCGCGCCCTGTGACGATTGGATTTACAGCAGGAATTGCGATTATTATTTTCTCAGGTCAGATCGCTAACTTTTTAGGCCTAAAGGGAATTGCAAAACATGAGGAATTTCATTTAAATATGATTGAAATCCTACGAAAAATTGCAACGATTAACATTTACAGCGTCATCATAGCCGCTATTTGTTTAGCTATCGTGATTATAACGCCAAAGTTTTTACCTAAAATTCCCGGTGCCCTTCTAGGTCTTCTTGTCTCCACACTTGTAGCCATTACACTGTTCCCAGGAAAAGTTGCAACGATTGGCTCTACTTACGGTGCCATTCCGAGTAAACTACCATCTTTTAGCTTCCCAGATTTAACATGGGATAACATCGTGATGCTATTTCCTGCTGCCTGCGTAATTGCGATGCTTGGAGGTATTGAATCTTTACTATCAGCTGTTGTTGCTGATAATATGGCCAAAACCAAGCATAATAGCAATAAAGAGCTTGTGGGTCAAGGAATTGCTAATATCGCTACCTCGCTATTTGGCGGAATTCCTGCAACTGGTGCCATTGCCAGAACAGCTACTAATATCAAAAACGGCGCAGCTTCTCCGTTATCAGGAGTTATACACGGCTTAGTTGTTTTATTGGTCCTTGTGATGCTGGCTCCTTATGCATCAAACATTCCGCTGGCAAGTATGGCACCTATTTTAATGTTTGTGGCTTGGAATATGAGTGAACGTAAAGAATTTGCACATATTTTAAAAACCAAGTCAGCTGATTCATTTGTACTTGTAGCTACGTTTTTATTAACAGTTTCAATCGATTTAACAACAGGTGTAGGCGTAGGTCTACTTTTAGCTATTGTTATGTTCGTGAAACGAATGAGCGGATCACTGAAGATTTCAAAGGTTTTAGCGGAAACATCTGAAAACGCTCACAAATCTGAGCTGATGGAATATACCATGCAAGGATCTCTTTTCTTTGGATCAGCTGAAGTATTAGAAGATTCCTTTGATAACATCGCTGAAGCGAAACCGAAAGTTTTATTGCTTCGAATGAGCCAAGTCTCCTTTATTGATACATCTGGAGAAGCTTTACTATCGAAGGTGGTCGAACGTTTGAAAGATTCGCATAGCCAAGTCGTTATTTCTGGCTTACAGCACCAGCCGAAAGAAATGTTAAAGTCAACCGGTCTATATGATAAAATCGGTGAAAAAAATATATTTTCTTCCGAACCTCCCGTGAGTAAGATTAAAGCTCGTCATAGAATCGTTACTACGTAATAAAAAAGAGATCCGAACGATTAAACGTTCGGATCTCTTTTTTTAAATATTAAACCGGTACCCTGCTCCCCAAACCGTTTCTAGGTACTGAGGATCTGCTGGGTTTTCTTCTAGCTTTTCTCTTAGTTTTCGAATGTGAACTGTTACGGTTGAAATGTCTCCTGAAGAATCAAATCCCCAAATTTTTTCAAATAGATGTTCTTTACTTAATACTTGATTTGGATGAGAAACGATAAACTTCAGCAAATCGAATTCCTTCGCTGTAAAAAACACTTCTTTGTCATTCACAAATACTCTTCTAGCGAGCGTATCAATCGCTAAACCATGAATGCGAATCATACGCTTTTCCTGCTTATCAGAGAGTCTTTCATATCTCGCTAAATGCGCTTTGACTCTTGCGACCAGCTCCCCAGGGCTGAATGGCTTGGTAATATAGTCATCTGCACCTAGCCCGAGCCCTCTAATTTTATCAATTTCTTCTTTTTTAGCTGAAACTAAAATGATTGGAATATCTTTTGCAGCTCGAATTTGCTTGCACACTTCAAATCCGCTCACTTTAGGGAGCATAATATCCAAAATAATCAAATCAAAATGTTCATTTAACGCTTTTTCTAATCCCTTATCCCCGCTATATTGAACGTCTATTTCAAAATCGTTAATTTCTAAATAATCTCTTTGCAATTCAGCAATACTTACTTCATCTTCAATTAACAATATCTTCTTCATGTGTATCACCATTTTCATTCATTTTTTGCAAAGAAAAGAAAATACTTGTTCCTTCGCCAAGCTTACTTAGTGCCCAGATGTCTCCCCCGTGGCGTTCAACAATTTGTTTTGCGATGGCCAGTCCAAGTCCACTTCCTCCAGTATTGCTATTGCGGGACTGTTCTGCTCGATAAAACCGGTCAAAAATATGCGCTAATGCTTCCGGTGAAATCCCAGAGCCGTTGTCTTTTACTTCAATAATGAGTTCACTTTCGGTAGCAGAAAGAACGATATCGATTCTTCTTTTTTCTTTATCCATAAATTTAATGCTGTTGGTTGTTAAATTTATTAAAACTCTTCGCAGCTGCTCAGCATCTGCCTTTGCATACAGTGTCGTTAGAGAATCATTAGAAAATAAAACATCAATATCATGTTCGCTCATTTCAAACTGAAGCTCTTGCACATAGCTTTTCATAAAAGCAGAAATATTAAGTTTTTTAAACACAAATGGAATTTCATGCAAATCCAATTTAGAAAATAAAAACAGCTCATCGATTAACGCATTCATGTCTTTTGCTTTCGTTGAAATCGTTAACAAATATTTAGAAAGCTTATCTGGCGTATTAGCTACGCCATCTTGAATTCCTTCTACATATCCTACAATGGAAGTAATGGGAGTTCGTAAATCGTGTGAAATACTTGAAAGCAGCTGCTTTCGATTATCTTCATATTGAATTTGCAGTTCAACAGAAGATTTTAGTTTTTGCCTCATTTCTTCAAAAGCTTGCGTTAATTCGCCTATTTCATCCTTTGAATTAGCAGAGATCTCAAAGTGAAGATCACCTTGTTTTATTTTTTCGGCTGCTTCTTTTAATTCACGAATGGGTTTAATAATGCTTCTTGAAACAAGATAGTTTAAAAATCCAATAATCACAATCACTAAAATTAATAGTAGAAAGATTAAAAAAGGGAAAATCCGATTAATAATGCCTACATAAGGACTGATTTTTCGCAAAACGTAAATGCTTCCTTTTTCTTGATTTGAGAAAGGAAAATCAAGGTTGATATATGTAAAATACTGCTTGCCTATGCGCAGCATGTCCTGCTGATACGAATGATTTCCTTTACTTTTTTGATGCTTTGGCAAGTATTTACGAAGGTTTTCTCCTTTAATGGATTCTGAAGCATATACAACCTCTGTGTTTTTTTGAATCACAATATCAATATTTTCAAATTCATATTTTTTAACTGTCTCCGGCCGCAGCAGCTGTTCTGGTTTTTTTTCACTCAATAACTTTAAATCTAAGAATGCATTTTCTTCTTCTGGCGTTAACAATTTATACTCATAGGAGTGGCTGTACAGTTTTCTTACAAAATCGGCGTCTCCAGTAATGGAGAAAAAAATAAGAAAGCCCGATAAAAAAAGCAAAATAATAAAAACAAACACAATACTGATATACGTTAAAACAAAACGCAGCTGAATTGACATGACTTACCCTATGCCCCTTTGGCTTTAACAAAACTATTTGATAGACTAGTAAAGGTGAATAACAAATAGATCGTTAGACATTATACATATAGTAAAAATTAAAACAACAAAACAAATGTATATTCTCACTTTACCGTGATAGAGTGAGAATGAACACCACCTTTTTTACCATTTTATGAATTACTGGAAAATTATGATCTATTTTTCATAATATTCTTAGGCTGAAAGGTATATTATATGCCTTAATATTTTAAAAAAGGAGACTTTTTAATGAAAATTATTAAAGCTACTTCCTCTCACATCCCTTCTGTTGCCCGTCTGTACGTAGACAGCTGGCGCATTACATACAAAGGGTTAGTACCTGATGCTTATTTAAACAACTTGTCTTATAAACAAAGTGCAGAAAAGTGGTCCCTTTTTCTTACCGAGCCTTCTCATTTTATTTTGCTCGCTATCGATGAACGAGAAGAGATTGTCGGCTTTTCAGCGGGTAAACCTCATTTGTCCGCTGCTGAAATATACGCGCTATACGTTTGCAAGGAAGTGCAAAACCAAGGAGTTGGTCGTCTTCTGTTTTCTCATTCAGTAAAAGAATTTACTGATCAGCACTATACGTCTATGATTATTTGGGCCATGAAGAAAAATAAGAAAGCCGTTCAGTTTTATAAAAAATTAGGCGGCAAAAAAAGCTTGAATCGTACAAGTCAATTTGGAGAAACTAAAGTTGAAGACGAAGCATACGGTTGGGAACGTCTTCCTTCTAATAAATAAACGAGCACACTAGTGTGCTCGTTTATTTATTAGAAGATAATATTATTGAGCCGTTGTCTTTTTATCCGTTGAATGAGCTTTATTACAAAGCCTATTCCAGTGCCAAAAACAATTCCCTTGACTCACTATAAAACAATCCAGCCATTTCTGAAAATTCATATGTAATACATGTGCATCTTGAAACGATGCGTTCCGCTTTTTTACTATTATATATGCAGGATGCGCTGATTTTTTAGAGTCAATGATAATCTCTTCTTCTCCGACAGACCCAATTGTCATATAAAGACTCTGACTTTTATAAGCTGTTTCTCTTACGTCTTCTAAGCTATAAAGATTCCCTGTTATTTTTTTGTCAGCATCAATGAACAAATTACACCCATTTGTTAGCTGCAAAAACTGCTTGTAGTCTTCAGGAAGTGATACATGCATTTCTTCTTCAAAAACTTGCAGTTGGTTCTTGCTTACTCCATCAAAAAAAGTACAAGTGGTTCTGTATACTTCTCCTTCATTTTTACACACTTCTATAACATTATTGTTTTCCCACAGCCGCTTTCGAAGTGAATTTATTATTTTTTCAATCATACTCTTCCTCCAAGCGTTGGATTTAAAACGGTTACATTACATTAATTAAACAATAATGTGCTAATTCCTTCTTTCCTACTCAATTATACGATAAACTTTAGAAATTCATGTTTGCATAACATAGAAAAAAGCAGCGAATGTCGCTGCTTTACAGGTTATACAGGCGCTTTTTCTTCCTGTTCAGGATGGTGATCGTAATCAATAAGCGCTTTTGGAAGGCCCGTATATTTAGCCCAATAATAAATCCCAAGAGATACGACCGCTATGATAATTAAGTCTACAGGCGTATCGATTAAACCTTTCCCTCCGCCGAACGAACCGATATAAGAAATAAAGAGCATGATGATATAATAAGCAACTAGCCACCATGTTGATTTAATCTGCTGACGAAGACTTACTTCATTTTTAGGCACATATTTAGCAAAAATCAAATATATAACAAACATGACCAGTTGAGAAGTTAGCAGCCACGAAATAGTCTTCCATCCTGACCAGTACACAATAAAGGAAGCAAAAATAAAGGATAATGGACCAATTATACTCATTCCTCTTAATTTAAAAGGCTTTTCCAAATCTTTTGCGTTCACCATAAAGGCCGCTGATGAAATTGGTGCAATCGCGTAAGATAGAATAAGCGCAACAGAGCATACGTTTACGAGTGCATTCCACGAAGGAAATGGCAGTGTCCAAAAAATCGAAAGTCCTAATGAAAGCCATAAAGATGATCGTGGAATCCCTGTTTTTTTATCCACATGAGCAAACGTTTTAAATAACGTACCGTTACGAGACCAAGCATAGATAAGTCTAGATGTTGTATTCATAAAAATATTACCGTTACCACCCGGTGATAAAATAGCGTCTAAAATAACAAGTGTTGCTAGCCAGCCAAGGCCAAGAACAACAGCGATATCTTTAAACGGCAGTGAGAATTTATCTTGAATGCCGGACCAACCGCCTTTAATCATATCAGATGGAATAGCTCCGATAAACAATACTTGTAGAGCAGTATAAATGAGAGCTGCTAGAATGATACAAATCACAAGAGCAATTGGAATATTGCGCTGAGGATTTTTCACCTCTCCAGCTACCGATACAATCGGATGAAGGCCTAAGTAAGCAAACATAACCCCGCCTGTAGCAATGGCGGCCTGGATACCATCAAATCCCCCGGGAGCAAACTCTCCCATCGTAAAGTTTCCTGACTTAAAATAAAATGCCAGCGTTACAATTACCGTAAGCGGTACAAAATATTTGAAAATAGAAATGATAATATTCGATTTCGCAAATGCTTTTACACTCCAGTAATTGAGTAAAAAGAATAAGCAAAGCAACACAAATTGTAGAATCCATCCAGATATCGTTGGTGAATCAGATCCGGATTTTGTTAAACCTGGAAACCAGTAAGCCACATACTGTCTCACTGCTGTTACTTCGATAGCGATTAAACTAGTGTAAGCTACGATCGTAATAAACGAAATCATATAGCCTACAAGATGACCGTGTGAATAAACAGGATATCGAATAATTCCTCCTGTACGAGGCAAGGCAGCCCCTAGCTCAGCGTATACAAGGCCTATTAATAAAATAATAACTCCACCAATAACCCAAGAAAAACTTCCTGCAGGACCTGCTTGCGTAGCGACATTACTAACGGCAAACAGCCAAGCGGAACCAAAAATAGCCCCTAATCCAATCAATGTTAAATCTAATAGGGATATCGTCTTTTTAAACGGACCTTTATTCTCCATAAGCTTCCTCCTTTGGATGAATCATCACTTTTGTTGGTTTTTTTGACAACATTCATATATATTCGATAATATGTGTCAAAATTTTTATTACTATACCCATTCAAAATTACTTTGAATCCCTTTTCTTTATTTCTAAAGGTTAATTAACAGAAAATTTTTAAAAATCATTCTTGCGTTCAAGACACATTAAAACTTTTTCTTCTTTTCTTTAATGGGTAAAATACTCAATAAATGAAAGGAGTTAGATAAATGACTTTACCAGAGAATTTGCCAGTTGATTTTACAGCTTACAACCACTTAACATTCCTTCCGCTCGGACGTAAGAATAAATCGATTCGGTCCGTAGGAAGTAAACATACTAAAGGGTTGCTTGGACGTTTAGACGACTACTTTGAGCGAGCAATGAATCAGTTACCTCAAGAAGATATCATCCTTTTTCAAACATTCTTATATGGAAATCATAGGGGCGGTTTTCCCGTCGCAATTGATAAAAATGAAGACGTTTATCCTTACTTTTGGAAACCAACTTCATTTCTATGGAAAGAATATAATAAGAATCGCGGCATTCCTATTCATCATGATGAGTTTTATTCTCAAGATTTTACGGTTTTGACTAAAAATGAGTTGGAAAATTATCTCGGAAGCATTATGAAAGATTACATGTTTTGCGCTAGAATACATGATTCTTCAAAAGAAGAATGGATTCAGCATATTAATAAGTGTTTTTTCAAACATCCCCTCATTTCTCTTTATCACCGAAATGCAGATGTGATTGAAGCAATTGAACAATCAAAAAAATCACCTTTGCTTTTTATTATGAAAAACCCTGAGCAAATTGCTTTTTGGCGCAATCGGATTGAAATCATTATGAGACCTTTTCGCTCTCTTTCTTCCACCGCCTTTGAGAGAGGATTTGCAGATACGGAAGATACGGTATTAACTGTTCACGGAGAAAACGAGATCATTCGCTTAACTTCAGAAAACAGAGGTCTCGCTGTAACATATGATGTCACAAATGATGCTATTTCACTCGGTGATGAGTATAATGTAGTGCTAGCAGCCAAACGATTAGCTACAACTCAGCGGCAGTTCGAAGAGATTATAGATGAAAATGAAGAAGTGATTCAAAAACTGCTTGTCTTTTTTAAGTGGAAAAGTCTTTTAAAGCATCATGAAGTGCACATCAAAGAAATCCAAGACAAATTGTGCAGCCTAACCACTTATCAACTTAATGAAGAACAAGTTTTACGGGAAAATGATCCTTTTCTTTCCTTCATTCAAAACGTATTACAAGTAAAAACACCGAATGCCAATCTCAAAATTGGTTCCATACAATGGTTTTCACAGTGGGATTTTTCAGATGTCACCCTGCTGCAGGAAACAAACAAATTTATATGTTATATGGGTCCAAACGAAATAGAAACGAAGCTGACAGAAATAAGCGCTAAGATAGAAAATGAACTTCATAAGCAGCGTCAGAACCTGCTTTTGACTCCGCTAAAAATCGGTCAAATAACTTTCGATTCAAACCAAATGTTACAGTTATTAACGCTTATAGATACCTTAAAAAACACGGAAACTCAGCAGAGTTACGTACAAATTTTAGAAGGCGTTTCTACTAACAGCATTCGTCAAAAAGAGCTCGATAAAATACCCGCATTTGGATTATTAAATTCCGTAAAGCGCAAGCGCATTGTTACGTATTTACAAGAATTACAAAACTATCAGCTGCTTAAAAAAGAGAAAAAAGGATTCAGCCTCACTCCAAAAGGAGAAGCCATCCGAGGTCTATTTGAAGAAGAATCACGGAGAATATGAGATTGTATCTCACGTGATTCTTCTTTTTTGATTTTGAAGACTACTTTCTCTATTAAATGCTTATCATAATTAGAAAATTCCATTCATATAATTATTACTAGATTAGCAAAGTCCTTCATACCTATTAGCCTGACGCTGACATAGAGAGGAGATTTCGCCATTGAAATCTAGTAATCGCGCCAATTTTGTAGTGTTAACATATAAGATGGTTCTTGTTATTTTATCCGTTGTTTTAATGACATCATCTATCATTGTTCTAGTAAGTTACTCAGCATTTAAAGAACAGTTCAATTCTTCTATTGTCTATCAAACGTTATCAAAGCATAAAGCAGAAAGTCTTTATTATTTAATGAGCCAAGAAAACCATCATTTTTCAACGGCTTTTGATAAAAACTACTCGCCTCCCGGTCTTTCTTCTACACTGCTCGAGTTATCAACAAGTATTCGAGCAGAAGACGCGAGAAGCTTGTTTGGTTCCGAACTTCCTGGATTCAGTATTTACGACTCCAATATCATTATCGCCGGTGAAGGCACAAATTTCACAAACTTCCCTAGAGAATCTGCACCGCCGCTAGATGAAACGCTAAAAGAAAGAAATTCTACTACAAAAGTTCAGCAGCCTAAAGAAAACAATGGTACGAACGCTCAAAATAATAATACAACTGGCGGGAAAAAGGTATTTTATATTTATCATACGCACAGCTGGGAATCTTACTTGCCTCTGTTAGGACTTGAAGGTGATCCAGATGCTAATAAAGCAGTGGATAGCAAAACAAATATTAATATTGTTGCAAATATGCTAGGAAAAGATTTAGAGGCTCAGGGAATTGGGGCAGAAGTTGATCAAACCAATATTGGACAGAAATTAAAAGAAAAAGGTTGGAACACCAATCAATCGTACGCCATGTCTCGCACAGTCATTGAAACGGCGATGACTGAAAATAGAGATTTAACTTACTTTATCGATTTGCACCGAGATTCGCTTCGAAAAGATAATACAACCATTAAGATTAACAATAAATCGTATGCAAAAGTTGTGTTTGTTTTAGGGAAAGCGAATCAAAACTTTGAACAAAACTTAAAAATGGCAAAAGCGCTTCATGAAGGACTTGAAAAGAAATATCCCGGCTTAAGCCGCGGAGTTATTGGCAAAAACAAATCCAGCGGTAACGGTGTATATAATCAAGATGTTTCCAAAAATGCGATTTTAATCGAAGTGGGTGGAGTTGACAATAACTTTGATGAACTAACCAACACAACAAAAGCACTGTCTGATGTCATTAGCCAATTTTACTGGCAAGCTGAAAAAGTAGATGCCCCTGCTCCATAAAAAAAGCCCTCTTCACTGAGGGCTTTTTAAAATTCAATTCCTTTTACAGCCGGAATTCCTTCATCGTAATAATGTTTATGAGGCTTCATTTCCGTCACAAGATCTGCTGCTTCCATCACTTCTTTTTTGGCAGAACGTCCGGTAATGACCAAATGCATATGCTCAGGGCGCTTTTGAATAAGGTCAATTACTTCGTGTAGCGGTAGCACATCATCAATAGGAAATTTATCGATAGCCAGTGCATTATTTAACTCGTCTAAAATAACCACATCATATTCGTTCGAGAAGACTTTGTCCTTCGTGAGCGCCCAGGCTTTTTGCAAAGCTTCACGATGTTCAGGCGGTGTTTTTGTCCACGTAAAGCCGACTCCTGTTTGAATCATTTCAATTCCTATTCTGTCAAACATCAGCTTTTCGCCATATGTACGCTGAGGAGATTTAATAAATTGAATCATTAATACTTTTTGTCCGCGTCCCGTAGCGCGCAACGCAAGACCTAAAGCAGCGGTTGTTTTCCCTTTTCCGTCTCCGGTATAAATTAACGTAAGACCCCGTTTGTCTTTCAATCTAAAAACCTCTTTTTCTTCGAATTTCAGTTTACAGCCATGTTGTTTTTTCTGTAAACGATGTTCTAGCAGGCTCTTTCATTTTTGTAAGAGACTCTTCATTTGGATAGCCTAAAAATACGTTTCCTACCACGACTTTACCTGCAGGCTTTCCGATAAACTCATACAGTCGCTCGTCTCGAACAAGACCAACTCCTCTTGTTCTCCAAACGAATCCAAGCCCTAATTCTTTAGCTGCTAGCCACATGGAATGAATCGCGCACGAAACCGCATATTTGTTATCTTCCGTGGCTTCTTCGTCTCCTTCAACTGTATCAGCTGTTACAACAATATGTACAGGTGTATTTTTCACTGCTTTTAACGAACTTTCTACTAAATGAGGCTTTGTCGGAAAGCGCTCCTTTAGATACGCTTCAGCCAGTTCTTCATACTTCTTTTTTGCTTCTCCTTGAATCACATAAAAGCTCCAGGGCTCTCTCATTCTGTCATTTGGAGCCCACGTCGCTGCTTCAAGCAGCTGTTCGATTTTCTCTTGTTCGACTTCACGCGGTTCATGATCTCGTACCGCTCTTCGTTCTTTTAGCTGTGAAATAATCGTCATATTGTCTCCTCCTTTTAACGTTAAAGCAGAATATTTTCCGCTCTTTCTTCGAACCATTTTATTTTTTCTCTAATTGTCACTACTTCACCTACAAGCACGATGGCAGGATGAGCAATTTCTGCTTTTTTTGCTATTTCTTCGATTGTGGCAAGCGTTCCCGTTACGGTGCGCTGATACTTCGTCGTTCCCCATTGAACAAGCGCTACTGGCGTATGTTTATCTCGTCCATGGTCCATCAACTGCTTGCATATATGAGGTAAATTTCCAACGCCCATATAAAACGCAATTGTATCTATTCCTTGAGCAAGCGCTGACCAGTTTAAATAATCTTTTCCTTTTTCTTCTCTTCCATGCCCCGTTACAATCGCAAAAGAAGTAGCATGATCTCTGTGGGTAACAGGAATTCCTGCATAAGCTGGAGCTGCAATTCCTGACGTGATACCAGGCACGACTTCGTAAGGAATTCCTTGAGTAGCAAGTACTTCAGCTTCCTCTGCTCCGCGGCCAAACACAAAAGGATCGCCTCCTTTTAAGCGCGTCACTACTTTTCCTTGAAGTGCTTTTTCAACAAGCAGTTCGTGAATACGATCTTGGATGACTCCGTGCTTGCCCGGTAATTTCCCGCAAAAAATAAGCTCCGCGTCTTTTTTAGCATAGTTTAATAACTGTTCATTAGCTAAGCGATCATATAAAATGACATCCGCCTCTTGAATACACTCCATTCCATATACGGTTATTAGCTTCGGATCTCCTGGTCCGGCTCCTACTAAATATACTTTTCCAACTGTCACACGGCATCTCTTCTTTCTTTTTTTACCGCTTTACACTGTTCCACCCAGTTTTCTACCATCTTCGTAGAAGAGCCGAAATGAAAGTGCGTATAGCCGGCAATTAAATTATTGTTCATATAGCCTTCTTCTTTCATTCCTCGCATCCCTTTTGTATCATAGGCAGGCGAAAACTCTTTCTCTGAATGAAAGGTTGAATAATGAAATTCATGGCCTTTAGCTTGTATATCGCCTTTAAATAAAAAATTCCCTGGCTTTCCCGTCACTTCTCGGTACCCTAAAGCAGCCAATTTTGTCTGCATTCTTACTTGTCCGGGAATAAGCCCCACCATTTCATGGCATGTATCATCTGTTGTGACAATAGCATCTGTTAAAAACATAAAGCCTCCGCACTCAGCAAGTGTAGGAATCCCTTTTTCGATGGCTGCTCGAACAGAATTTTTAACGTCAATTTGCTGAGCCAGCGTTTCAGCAAATTCTTCTGGAAATCCGCCTCCTATGTAAAGGCCATCAGCATCTTGCGGAACCGTCTCTCCTTTTAAAGGCGAAAATTCTACAAGCTCTGCTCCGTAAGCTTTTAACAATTCGAAATTTTCTTCATAATAAAAGTTAAAAGCGGCATCTCTTGCCACAGCAATTTTCACTTGAGGTACGGACGGCTTTGTAAAGATAGGATCATTAATTTCTATTTTAGGAGCTAAAGCCAGTTCATATACTTTTTCAATATCAATTGTATCATGAACAAGCTGCCCTAACTGTTCAAAAAACGGTGTTAATTCTCCTCGTTCAATCGACGGGATCAGCCCGAGGTGACGTTCAGGAATCGTAAGATCATCGTTTCTTTTCAAGTAGCCTACTACAGGGATATGACATTCCTGCTCAATCGCTGCCTTAACAAGTTTATAATGCCCTTCACTTCCAACTCGGTTAGCAATTACACCGACAATGTTCGCTTCCGGTAAAAATTGCTGAAACCCTTTTACAATTGCCGCTGCACTTCTAGCCATACTAGCACAATTGACAACTAAAAGGACAGGACTATTGGTGATTAAGCTGATTTCTGCTGTTGTCCCTTCGCTCGTTAACGGATTTTTCCCATCAAAAAATCCCATAACTCCTTCCATGATGGAAATATCAGCGTCTTCACTAGCTCGAGCTACAATTTCCCTAACCATATCGTGTTCAAGCATCCAGCTGTCTATATTACGAGACGCTCGTTCTGTAACAGCCGTATGATACGTTGGATCAATATAATCGGGTCCGCATTTAAACCCTTGAACTCTATAACCAGCTTGTTTTAATGCCGCCATCAGCCCAATTGTAAGTGTTGTTTTCCCTACGCCACTTCCGGTACCGGCAATGACGAGTCTTCTGTTTGACATCTTGTTCTCTCCTTTAGTCATATGGAATAAGCGCCACTGAAATGGTGACATTCCCTGACTTTTTCTTCACAAGTTCAAGCGTATCAGCACCGCTGTATAACATAGCAGCAGGTTCACTAACGCCATATGCACCTGTATATTTAAAGACAGTATCTGAAGGCTGTTGGATACTTATGCTGTTTAGCTCTTGGGGCGAATAATAGACAAACTCCCAGCCGTACTTAGACGCCACTTCTAGCAGCCCTTCTTCATCTTTCTTTAACTCTATTGTACATAATACTTTTACACTTTTCATTGAAAACTGAAGTTCAGCAAGCGTTTTTTCAATAACGGTTTCAATTTCCGCTGCGCTTGTTCCTCTGTTGCACCCCATCCCAATCGCCAGTACTTTTGGACGGTAAAGAACACCGTTTTCTAAGATCGCTTCTTCTTCTTTTTTTAAATTGCGATGCGTTACGACCAAGGCTGCATGTGGCGATGCTTCGAGAGCTGTCTGAATCGATGAGTACGTTTTAATGTTAGCTGGAACAGGGTGCTCATAGTGCCACCAGCCCTTTTCACCTGATTCTTGAACCACCGCTATTGCTTCTTCGTTTACTACAGAAGCGCTGACAGGGGTTAGCTTTTCTGCTGATTCCCACACCCATCCAAAGCGCTTACCAAATAAATCAACGGGAATCGTTTTCTGAACATCGGATGCTGTTGTAATAACAGGATGAGCTTCAAGTGCTGCCGCAACTTCACGCGTTAGCTCATTTGCTCCTCCGATATGACCTGAAAGCACGCTGATGACATTTTCGCCTTTATCATCAATGACAACAACCGCAGGATCCGTTTTCTTATCTTTTAAAATAGGGGCAATCATACGTACAACTGCTCCCAGTGAAATAATAATAATAAGTCCTTTATACGATTCAAAAAGAGAAGGCAAGAGCATCCGCACGCTTCCTGAAAACAGCTGAATGTTCTGTTCTCTTTCGTCTCCTTTTTCAAACTTGCTCATGTAATACACATCGGACTGCTGAAAAGTGCGGCCTAGATTTCTTGCAATTTCTACGCCATGCTTCGTGATGGCCACGACAGCATAATCCCCGCGCTGTGTAATGAGAGCTTTTTTTCCTTCTTGGAGTTGAATCATTCCGACTTCACTCCTCTTCGAAAGCCATGGGTAAATGTTTTATCATAAAGTTTTGATCGATAATCTTTGTCATGAATGTGGGGGTCAAGGGCCCAACCTGCCAAAATCATCGCCTGCTTACGAATGCCGTTTGTTCGCATAGCATCATCCAGGTCTTTTACCGTCGTGCGAACAATTTTTTCATCTGGCCACGTTGCTTTATAGACTACTACAACCGGCGTGTCCTCACTCCAACCGGCGCTTATAAATTCTTTCATTACTTTTTTTGTGAGCGTCGCACTTAAAAATAAAGCAATGGTACATTTATGTTTTGCTAAATCAGTTAATTTTTCAAACTCAGGTACAGGCGTTCTTCCTTCAGCACGAGTTAAAATAACCGTTTGAGTCAAATCTGGAATGGTTAATTCTGCTTCAGCCGCTGCTGCTGCAGCAAATACGGAGCTGACTCCC
This sequence comes from Priestia sp. USM5, assembly GCF_058323215.1. NCBI lineage: Bacteria > Bacillati > Bacillota > Bacilli > Caryophanales > Bacillaceae > Priestia > Priestia sp. USM5. Next base: position 2,089,904 of record NZ_JBSGKN010000001.1, on the reverse strand, counting down.
GGAACAATTTCAATATCAACGCCTTCTCTTTTTAAAAGTACCATTTGTTCCATAATGGCTCCGTACATAGCCGGATCTCCGGTATGAACTCTTACAACCATTTTTCCTTCACGCATGCGATCAAGCATCGTACTGACCATTTCTTCTAAATGCATACCAGCTGTTTTTAACACTTCAGCTCCTGGTTTGGACTTAGCAACTAGCTCTTCACTTACTAGTGAGTCAGCGTATAAAACAACATCTGCCTGCTGAAGTAATTTTAAGCCTTTTACGGTAATTAAATCTGGATCTCCGGGTCCAGCTCCGATTATGTATAACTTCATTTTCGCACCACCATTAGCGTTAAGTATTGTAAATCGGCTCCTTCTAGTTCTGAAGCTTTCCAAATAATTTCTTCATCTGACGTTACTTTTGTTACCACCGATGCTTTTTCAAGCAGATCAAGCTCTTTTAAAAGACCGACCATAAAATCGATGACTTTAGCCACTTTAATAAAAATAACGCAGTCGTTTTCCACCAATACTTTTTTCATTGTTTCATAATCTTCACGAGCAGGAACAATGGCCACATGTTCATCACCGTCTGCTAATGGAATGCCTAAGCGAGACGCAGCGCCGTTAATAGATGAAATACCAGGAATTACTTGAATAGGAGCTTGAGGGTGACGTTCTTGCATCAGGCGCATCATGTGAATAAACGTGCTATAAAGCATAGGATCTCCCTCTGTCACAAATGCTACATCTTTTCCCTCCTGGAGCTTTTCCCATACTCGTTCCACTGTTTCGGTCCATTTTTTCTCTAAAATAGCAGGATCTTTTGTCATTGGAAACACAAGGCCTAGCATGTCTTTTTCATTTGCACTGAAATAGACATCAATAATTTTTTGGGCGTAGCTTTTGCTTCCTTTTTGCTTTTTTGGGTACGCAATAACGGGTGATTCTTTTAATTTACGAAATGCTTTTACTGTAATTAATTCTGGATCTCCTGGTCCAACTCCAAGTCCGTACAATGTTCCAATCATGTTCATTCTCCTCTTTTAGCTGTAATAATATAAATGGGGTTTAAAGCGTCAAATCGTGTTAAGTGTAAAATTGGCTTGCTTCTTGAAACTTGTGCAAGGGTAACAGCAGTCTCAAATCCTCGCTCTTTAAAAGCTTTCATCGCTTCTGCCAAATTTTCAATCGTTACGGCATTTAATACGATGCGCCCTCCTGAATTTAATCGGCTGCAGCACACGTCTAAAATGGTTTCCATGCCTCCTGCTGTCCCTCCAATAAACACCGCATCAGGATCAGCAAACTCACCTAACCCTTCCGGTGCTTTTCCGTGCACAGTATGGGCATCTACTCGAAATTTCGCTAGATTTCCCCTGCAGTTTTCCAAGTCTGCTTCGTTTTTTTCCACAGCAAAAATTTGTCCTTCACGCGCAATTTTAGCTGCTTCAATCGCGACTGAACCTGTACATGTTCCGATATCCCATACGACGCTGTCTCTCTTTAGCTGCAGGGCACTAATACTAAGTGTACGAACTTCTTTTTTAGTAATAAGTCCCTTGTCCGGCTTGCGTTGAATAAATTCATCGTCCTCTATTCCGAGAGGCCAGACTGGACTTTTTTCTACCTGTTTTAATATCACGACATTAAGCGGAGAAAAGAGTTGATTCGCCGCCTCTTCCAGCGAAAGCAGCTGACAGCGCTCCGCCTCTCCACCTAGATTCTCTGCCACAAACATCTTGTATTCTGTCATGCCGAATGATAACAAGTAGTTTGCCAGAGCACTAGGAGAATTTTGCTCATCGGTTAAAATCGCCACTTTTTTATAACCGTCAATGCGCTGAGCCAGCCCTTTTATACTTCTGCCGTGCACGCTTGTAAAATAAGCGTCTTGCCATCGCTCTTTTAGACGTGAGAATGCAAGCTGAATAGAACTTAAATAAGGATATATTTCAACGTCTAGCTTCGCAGAAAGATAGCTTCCAATTCCGTAAAATAACGGATCGCCTGAGGCTAACACAACCGCATTTCCTTCTTCGTTTTTTAAACGTTCAACAAGGGAAGAAAGACCTCCTTCAATGGCTACTTTTTCTCCTTCGAAATCTTGAAAAAAGTCAAGGTGACGCTTTCCTCCAATTAGCACATCACTTTCATACACCCACTGTTCATACATAGGAAGTAGACTTAACTTCCCGTCGTCACCAATTCCAATAATTTTAATTGCCATGTTGCACCGCCTGTCCTAAAAAATCTCCTTTTAATGTGTAAAGAGACGTATCGACATCGATTCCGTCCCCTACTTCCTTTAATGCTGATAAGCAGCAGTACTCGCACAGTTTTTCGAAAAACTGATGATGACCGCTTTGCGTCATTAAATCTCCCACTTGAGAAGCTGTGTTTGCGCCTTTTATTTCCTCTACCAGTTCAGCAGAAGCGCCTGACTCAGAAGCTGCTTTTGCTAAAAAATTAAAATCAATAGGTGCACTTTTTGAATGAACCATCATAACGCCTTGCGCGACTTTTGAAAACTTTCCCATCATGCCTACGAGCGACACTTTTTTCATTCCTTGCTTTTTACATTGTTTTAACGTAAATCCAACAAAATCTCCCATTTCGATAAATGCTTCTTCCGGAAGTTCTGGGAACTGTTTCATTCCATATTTTTCGCTTCGTCCCCCTGTCGTAATGACAACGTGCTCACAATTACTCGCTTTGGCAACGCTAATGGCCTGCACGATACTTGCTTTATAAGCAGCTGTTGAGAACGGAACAACAATTCCCCGCGTCCCCAGTATCGAAATGCCTCCTAAAATACCTAGACGCGCATTTAATGTCTTTTTCGCCATTTCTTCTCCTTCAGGAACCGAGATGACAATCTTAACGCCTTTTTGTATGTTGTATTGGGCTAGAAGCTGTTCAGCCGTTTCTTTCAGCATCTTTCTTGGCACAGGGTTAATGGCTGCTTCACCGACAGGAACTGGGAGACCGGGCTTTGTCACACGCCCTACTCCCACTCCTCCATCAATGATAATGTCTGCACCATTACACCACGAAACTTCAGAAATAATCAGCGCTCCGTGCGTGGCATCGGGATCATCTCCAGCATCTTTAATGATGCTGGCTACAGCGCTGCTTGTGCGATACTCGCATTCTTCAAGATGAAACGTAGCAAAGCGACCAACAGGTAAGTAAATCGTTGACTCCTCTTGCACTTCTCCTGAAATTAGCGTAAGCAGAGCTGCTCTCGTAGCTGCCGTTGCACAAGCGCCCGTCGTATAGCCTTCTCTGAGTTTCTTAGGTTCTTTTGGTACTTCCTTCATGCGTTACACCTGATCTGCAAGAATTGAAATTGCATTTAATGCAGCAACCGTTACCGTACTGCCGCCTTTTCGCCCGATGTTTGTAATAAACGGCACGTCAAGTTTGGCAAGTTCTTCTTTCGATTCAGCCGCTGAAACAAACCCTACCGGCAGACCAATAACAAGCCCAGGCTTCGCTTCTCCTTCTTTAATCAAACGAATTAACTCAAGTAACGCTGTCGGTGCGTTCCCAATTGCAAAAATCCCGCCGTCTGCTTCTTTAATTGCTTTTCGCATAGAAATAATTGCACGCGTTGTATTTAAGCGCTTTGCTTCTTCCATTACGTCCGGATCTGAAATATAAACTTTGATTTCACCGCCGTGTTTTTCAATTCGCTGCTTGTTTGTTCCTACTTGCACCATTTGTACATCTGCAACCACTTGCTTGCCGCTGCGAATGGCTTTAATTCCTGCTTGAATCGCATCTGGATGAAACAGCATACTGCGTCCAAGCTCAAAGTCTGCAGACGCGTGAATTACCCGCTGCACAATTGGGTACTGTTCATCTGTAAACGGATGAGGTCCAAGCTCTTCTGTAATCATTTCAAAACTTTTTCCTTCAATTTGCTGAGGCTGAACAGTTAACGGTTTAAATTCTGTACGAAAATCCATCTCAATCAACTCCTAGTTTGGTTTACTAAAGCATGAACCACTTCTTCAAACGTGGAATACACGGTCCCATACTCAATTTTCGGTCGCCCAATCATAATGATATCTAAGCCTAACTCTTTAGCTGCTTCCACTTTTTCATCCACAGATCCAACTTTTCCGCTTTCTTTTGTGACCATGACCGTCACTCCGTATTGCTTATAAAGCGCTTGATCAAACTCTTTTGTAAACGGACCTTGAATAGCAATAATATTTTTTTGCGGCAATCCTAACTGCTGACACTTTTCCATATTATCCAGCCTTGGAAGCATACGAGCAACAAGCCGTACATCTGAAAGAGGAAGGAGCTTTTCTGTAAAAACCTGCAGCGTCTTGCTGCCTGTTGTCAGCATAATAACTCCTTTTTTCTCAGCTGCTACTTCAGCTGCTTCTTCATACGTAGAAACCATCGTCATATTGTCGTAGGTAAAAGCCTGCGAAGCCCGCTCATAGCGTATGTAAGGAATCGATGTTTCAGCAGCCGCACCGATGGCGTTTTTAGATGCTTCTTCGGCAAAGGGGTGACTTGCATCCACAATAGCTTTTACACCATGTTCGTTTATAAAAGTCATCATATCTTCTTGTGTGAGACGTCCAATTTTCACTTTCACTTCTGCTCGCTGTAATTCGATTGCTGCATTGTCGGTTACAACCGTCGCCGTAACGTCGTAACCTTCTTTTTTCACTTGAACAGCTAATGCACGTGCATCGCTAGTTCCCGCTAACAATAAAATCATTTTAACTCGCCGACCTTATCTTCATGGTGGTGATGGTCATGATGGTGATCGTGGTGATGGTGCCCGTGATCATGATCATGATCGTGATGATGATGGTGATCAATATGCTCCATAATGCCGAGGCGATATTGACATGTATCGCAGTTCATTTTCACTTCGCCTTCTAATCCTTCTTCAGCACGTTCTTTTAAAATTGTCTGCAGTTTTGGATGAAAACCGAAATAGCCGGCTAGCTTAAACTCAATGTTTTCATGCTGCATTTTATACTGCTTCACCATTTCTTCCAAACGCTTAATTAGTACTCCTGTAAATAAGAAATACGGAAGAATAACCACTTTTTTAGCGTCCAGTTTTAAACATCGTTCCACTCCTTCATCAATCAATGGAGCGGTCACGCCCATAAAAGAAGTTTCGACGATTTTGTAGTTTGTTTTTTCCCAAAGAAGGCGCGTAATTTTATATAAATCACTGTTTGCATCAGGATCGCTTCCTCCTCGCCCTAAGACAATAACAGCCGTGTCTTCAGCTGGAGTTTCTAAATTTTCTCCTGATTCTTGTAATCTCGTTTTTAAAATTTCAAGGGCTTCTTCATGAACGCCAATGGGACGTCCGTACACGAAGTTTACGTGTGGATATTTTTCCTTAGCTTCATCTATAGCCGCCGGAATATGTATTTTTGAGTGGCCAGCTGGCAAGAGCATAATTGGAACTACAACTACATCTGTCGCTCCTTTTGCCACACATGTATCAATGCCTTGACTTACATTCGGACGTTCAAACTCTAGAAAACACGTTTCTACTAAAATAGATGGGTCCCAATCATGCTTCATAGTCGAGATAAACTCGCGAATTTGATCGTTCCCTTCAGGATCTCTACTTCCATGACCGACAAATAAAACTGATTTCATATAATGCCCTCCCATTTTTAATCTCCACACGGAGCTGGTTCTACTTTTATTTTTGGTGTTATATCTTGATAGTCGAATCCATAAACATTCTTCACACGCTTAAAGAATTTATGAAACCGCTCATTTGGATGACCTTTTTCTTTATATTCATGGACAATGTTCTCCACTATTTCAACAATGTCATCGGGCGCTATGCCTTCCGCCACAATTTGACCTGAATGGGCGTTTCGTCCAACCGTTTTAGCCCCTAAAAATAAGTCAAACGCACCTTTTCTGTAGACAATGCCGATATCTTCTTGAACAGCACCGTAACAGGCCATACCGCATCCATTAATACCAAGCTTCAGCTCTTTTGGCATGTCCATTCCACCGAGACGCTTTTGTAATTGTTCCGTATGCGGGATGGCGTCACTTTTTTCTCCATCACAAAAATCACACGCTTTAATTGTAAACACGTCTCCGACTGGAGATAGTAAAAAGGAAGCTGATTGGAGCTTTTTAATAATCACATCTGGCTGAGCCGTTGGAATTTGCAGTTTGATTTGATGGTCAGGCGTATACTCCATCGTACCTTTTTCACCAACAACTTCTGCTAGTGTTGTCATTTGAACGGGCGTAAACTTCTTATTTGCAAGCCCTGGACTAACTGCCACTTCAAAAATAGACTCAATTGGCTGGTGTACGACCGGTGAAGTAGTTTCACCTAAAATTGCTTGAAGCGCTTCTTCTGCCAGAGCTCGTGAAGCTGCTTTTTCTTCTTTTGTATTCTGAACATCTTCAATAGCTGAAGCCGTTTGCTTTACAGTCTCCTCTTGATCAAGAGCCCATGGTTCTGCTTCTTTTCGAAGTCGCTGATGCGGTCTTAGCGGCTGCTCTGTTTGGTTGAGGGTATATTTCCGCTGATACCCGCGCGGTGTAATCATTAAGTCATCGTAAAAGAACGTAGATGAATTTCCGACAACAACGGTAGTCAGCATGCCTATTTCATGATTTAACATGTCTTTTAAATTGGTCATTACCACTTCTTCACGGTCACGATAAGCGCTTTTCACAAGACCAACAGGCGTATCGGGGGAACGGTATTTTAATAAAATCCTTTGCGCTTCCACAATTTGTCTTGTGCGTCTTCCGCTTTTCGGATTATAAAAAGCTACTACAAAATCTGCTTGTGCAGCTGCTTCGATTCGTTTTTCGATTAACTCCCAAGGCGTAAGGTGGTCACTTAAACTAATCGTACAGGCATCATGCATCACGGGCGCCCCAAGGAGGGATGCGCATGAATTAATAGCCGAAATGCCAGGAATCACTTCCAGCTCTACGCCCGTTTCTTTTTTCCATCCTTTTTCAATCAACACTTCATACACAAGGCCGGCCATTCCGTATACTCCTGCATCTCCGCTTGAAATGACCGCCACGGTTTTTCCCGCTTCAGCTTGCTTTACGGCTTCTTGTGCACGGCTTACTTCTTCGGTCATTCCTGTACTAATAATTTGCTGATTCGTTAATAGTCCTTGAATTAATTCCACATAGGTTTTATAACCAATGATCATATCACTTTCTTGAATGGATTCTCTTGCTCGCTGTGTAATATGTTCAAAGCTTCCTGGGCCGAATCCAATAACTAACAGTTTACCTTTCATGCTAGCTCCTCCTTTATGCGTTACTTTTTACTTTGTCAATTCCTTCTATGGAGTCACTCTTTTCCGGAGAAACAAAACTGTTTTGATCATATTCATAAATAAGTGATTCCTTTATACTGCAGCCTCCTGCTAAATGTTCTTCAACAATTCGATGAGCTACGTTTTCAGTGACCTGCTTGTACCAATCTCCTGAAGGGTACACGATAGCTACAGGAGCATCTTTGCATCTTCCGTTACAGCGCGTACGGGTTGTGTGAACCGCTTCATCTAGATTCAGTTCAGTCACTTTATTTCGAATAGCTTGCGTGGCTTCTTCTCCACCTTTTCTCATACAGCTGCTTCCATTACAAATCAATACGTGATGTTTTGTTCCATTTAAGTTCCACGTCGTCACACTTATTCGCTCCTTTACTAAAAAAACGCCTCTATCAATGATAGAGGCGCAGAAAAATTCAAACTAAGTTTTTGCACTTCCACCTATATCCCGTAGGGTAAGCTTCGCATTAGAAAAAGGCTGGTTTCCTGACTTCGATTCATCACTTGATTGCGCCTTCCCGAATACAGTGGCATATGCAATCAGCTCCTCTTCACAGTGGCGGGTACCGCGCTGGCTTCACACCAGACTTCCCATTTAACGCAATGTGAGCATTGCGCACCTTTTTTGCACGATATGTAGTTTTGTGCTACGAGAAAAACCCGCTTCGCTAATATGCGAGCAGGTAAAACGTCAGAATAAAAGTGTACACGAATGCCACTTTAAGCCAACGTTTCCCTTCCCGCTCCCCGGAGAAATAGAAACTTCACAATAAAGACAGGTCTCCTGACTTGTGTATCATTCTACTTGAGAACCTTCCCGTGATTTTTCCACAGTGGTTATACTCGTTCGTCCACACTTACAGTTGCGGGGGCAGTACTGGTCTTTCACCAGTTTCCCTATTAAGCCTTCTTGGCATCTTTACTGTTGCTGTTTGATATATATGAACCTTTTAAACTATCAGAATAATAGAAGTAACTACCATATCATAGCGTACATTTTTTTTTATTTCAACTCTATTCTTTTCGTAAGATACAAGAAGCTATAAAAAAAACAAGAGCATAAAGTCAGCTCTTGTTTTTTCATTATATAGCTACTAATGTTAAATGAGGATCATTATAATACACGACTTCTGAAAGAACTTTACAGCCATTTGTTTTTGCAAAAGCTTCTCTCGCCTGCGTTTCAGTTTCAAATTCAAACATTTTCATTTCTTTTCCAGCATATACCGTCAGTACCCACATGAAAAGATTCGCCTCCGATTATTGTAGTGATCGCTATATCCACATTATGACGAAACCATATCCTTTTGAAAACCCATTCTACAAAACTTGTCACAAGAAACTTTTAAAAATTTAAAAACATTTTAACTTCTGTAAATGAACAAAATGTACAAAAGGTTTAAGCCGTATTATACCTCTTTAAAAAAGGTGCTTTTTTTACCAACTGTTGCTTCACCAGTAAAAATATATATAGTATTTATTAAAAAAAGAAGCCGGACAGCCGGCTTCTTTTTTAGGAAAGGAAAGTACAGACATCACAGTCCCGTCCTGCTCTTTGTTTTGCATAAAAATACACTAATTAAATATTCCTTTCTTAAAGCAGAACCATGTTCGATTGCACATAGTGGTAAAGAAGCTTGTACGTATGGTTCAATGAATCTTGATGCGTTCTCTCAAACGCATGAGAAGAATCAATTCCTGGACCAATTAAGCCGTGTACGATGTCATGCCCGGCACGAATAGCAGCAGAAGCATCTGATCCGTAAAACGGATAAATATCTAATTTGTACTGAATATCATGCTGCTTAGCTAGCTCCACCAAATGCTTTCTCAAACCGTAATGATATGGGCCGCTTGAATCTTTTACACAAATAGACACGGTGTATTCATCAGTAGATTGTCCATCTCCCATGGCACCCATATCAACCGCTAAGTATTCTACCGTTTGAGGCGTAATATTCGAATTTCCTCCGTATCCAATTTCTTCATTATTTGAAATAAGAAAGTGCGTAGTGTATGGCAGTTCGATCTGCTCTTCTTGAATTGTTTTCATGAGCTGAAGCAATAAAGCTACGCTTGCTTTATCATCGAGATGACGAGATTTAATAAAACCGCTTTTTGTTATTTCTACACGAGGATTAAACGAAACAAAGTCGCCGACTTCAATTCCAAGACTGCGAACATCTTCTGCGCTATGTACTTTTTCATCCAATCGAATTTCTATATTATCTTGATTTCGCTCAGCTTTACCTGCATCTTTATACACATGAACAGATGTTTGATGCATAAGGATGGTCCCTGTAAATACTTCTCCTGCTGACGTTTCGATTTCACAATATTCTCCTTCAATGGAATTGTAGCGGAACCCTCCAATCAAGTCGATTTTCAGACGTCCACTCGGTTTGATTTCTTTTACCATAGCACCTAATGTATCGACATGAGCCGTCAGCATGCGGTGATGATCCGTATCTTTACCGGGAATAGTAGCGACTAAGCCTCCTTTTCGATTGCGATACGTTTGAATATTTAGCTCTTTTACATAGTCTTCGACAAATGAAATCACCTTTTCTGTATTTCCAGAAGGACTGGGAATCGAAACAAGCTTTTTAATTAACTGAACAGTTTCCGTCATTATGACACTTCCTTTGTCTCTCATTTCTTTTATTTTACCATATGTTTCAAAAAAGATAACAGGCAGCTCCAAACAAAAAAGCCAGGCAGCTGCCCGGCTTTTTTGTTTTAAGCTATGTTTGATTTCTTTAATTCATTTGTGTAATTTAATGATTTTTGCTTATCAAACTCGCCTTCAGACTTGGACATTACAATTGCAGCTAAAGCATTTCCTACTACGTTAACTGTGGTACGCATCATATCAAGAATGCGGTCAATTCCTGCAATAAATGCCATGCCTTCAAGAGGGAAGCCCATAGATTCAAGCGTAGCAAGTACAACTACAAACGATGCCCCTGGTACACCAGCCATCCCTTTTGAGGTTAACATTAGCACAAGAAGGAGCTGAATTTGATCCATAATGGAAAGGTCAATGCCGTACATTTGAGCAATAAACAGCGATGCCAGCGCCTGATAAATGGTTGAACCATCTAAATTAAACGTGTAGCCTGTTGGAATAACAAACGATGTAACCGATTTAGAACAACCGAAGTCTTCCATCTTTTTGATAAGAGATGGTAAAACGGCTTCTGAACTTGCTGTTGTAAAAGCAAGAAGCAGCTCGTCTTTTAACACTTTTATGAGCGTAAACATGCTTGTTCCAGCCATTTTAGCAATAATTCCAAGAACCACAAGCACAAAGAAAATCATGGTGAAGTAAACGGCGAACACTAATTTCCCTAATGGAATAAGTGATCCGACACCAAACTTTATAATATTAACACCAATAAGTGCAAATACACCTACTGGAGCAAATTTCATCACCAAATTAGTTACCCAAAACATTGCATCCAAGACGCCTTCAAAAAAGGCTAAAACAGGTTTTCCTCTCTGTCCAATCGAAGCTACGCCTACACCAAACAGTACGGAAAATAAAATGATTGGTAAAAGATCGCCTTCTGCTACCGACTGAAAGACGTTTGTCGGAACAATATGAAGAAGCTCCTGAGCAATCCCTGTACTTTCAGACGTTTTTGCCGTTGCCTCATATTGAGAAATATCGCTTTTTTCAATATGTCCCATATCAACCCCTGCACCAGGGTGGAATAAGTTCGCGGCAATAATCCCCACTACAATCGCAATGGTTGTAACAATTTCAAAATAAAGAATTGTTTTTCCGCCAAGCTTACCTAATTTTTTGATATCGCCTACTCCTGCGACCGCTACGATTAATGCTGAAATCACGATCGGTACGACAATCATCTTAATTAAATGAATAAATATGTCTCCAATTGGCTGTAAAATAGAAATGGCCGTATCGCTTCCGTAAAAGATAGCACCTACAGCTACGCCTAAAATCAGTCCAATTAGAATCTGAGTTGCTAGACCTAACCTTTTCACTTTCTTGCTCCTTTCGCACAGTTGACTTTCACCCATCGAGCATATGCGGTTCAACGAACCGTGTATAAATATACATCCTTACAGCACCTTATGTAAACAGTTCTTTACTAATAAGGATGTAAGGCCGCACATGCAAATTTTTAAAAGCCACGGTTCTGTTTTATCATATCAAATAATTGTTGTACACTGAGATTTTTTTGCTAAGTATTTTTCTATTTTTGCTATTTCAGCGAATAAATAAAAAAAATAAAATTTTATATTGAAATATGCATTTTAGGTTAGTATAATACGATACATGTTTATTTTTATTATTCGAATATAAAATTCTGAAAATTTTAATTATTCAACACGATAATAAAAAGCATTTATAATTTTGGAGGTTTTAATGTGTCAAACAAAGTTCCTTTTTCATTTATAGTGGTTATTGGCTTTATGCTTTTTGCCCTATTCTTCGGCGCAGGTAATTTAATTTTCCCTGCAATGTTAGGTCAGTCTGCTGGAAGCAATATTTGGTCAGCAAATGCTGGATTTTTAGTAACGGGTGTAGGTCTGCCTCTGCTAGGCGTTCTCGCATTTGGTTTTTCCGGAAAAGAGGATCTGCAGTCTTTAGCTAGTCGCGTACACCCAGCTTTCGGTATTATCTTTACTACGATTTTATACTTGGCAATCGGACCGCTTTTTGCAATGCCAAGAACGGGAAGTGTTTCGTTTGAAATTGGCGTTAAGCCTTTTTTATCAGAAAATTCAGGTCACCTTCCCCTTATCATTTTCACGGTAATTTTCTTTACGATTACGTGCTTTTTTTCGCTAAATCCTGCGAAAATTGTCGATTTAGTAGGAAAAGTTTTAACACCTATTAAATTAACGTTTATTGGAATATTGGTAGTTGTAGCCGTTGTGAACCCAATTGGAAAGTTCGAAGCACCAAGCGAAGCTTATACAACACACTCATTTTTCAAAGGCTTCCAAGAAGGCTACTTAACAATGGATACATTAGCATCATTTGTTTTTGGAATTATTATTATTAATGCAATTAAAGAAAAAGGGGCAAAAACCAACCGACAAATTATTACAATTTGTGCAAAAGCTACGGCTATCGCTGCCGTTATTTTAGCTCTTATTTATAGCGCATTGTCCTATATGGGTGCTTCAAGCGTATCAGAGCTTGGACGTCTTGATAACGGAGGTACGGTTTTGGCTGAAGTATCAAATTACTACTTTGGCTCTTACGGAGGAATTCTTTTAGGTCTGATGATTACCGTTGCTTGTTTAACAACAAGTGTAGGTCTTGTAACATCTTGTTCATCTTTTTTCCATAAGCTGTTTCCAAAGGTCTCTTATAAGTTGATTGCTGTCATTTTATCAGCTTTCAGTGCCGTTGTAGCAAATTTTGGCCTAACGGAATTAATCGCTATTTCGGTTCCAGTCTTAACAGCTATTTATCCGTTAGCTATTGTGTTAATTGCTTTAACATTCTTACATCCTTTATTTAAAGGACGTTCTGAAGTTTACCAAGTAAGCCTTCTGTTCACGTTTATCGTTAGTTTATTTGATGGCTTAAATGCTGCTGGATTCAAAATTGCCGCAGTAAACGATCTGTTTACATCGATTCTACCTATGTATGGAGTGGGTCTCGGCTGGGTAGTTCCTGCTATTGTAGGAGGATTAATCGGTCTTGGCATTACCTTCCTTCGTACAAATGATAATACGAACAGAAACACTTCAAGAAAATTGATTAAATAAAAAGAGGATGCGAGTGCATCCTCTTTTTATTTTGGCGTCTTATGAATAAGGAGTTTTTTTCTCCGTTAACTTCACTTCTTCCTTTAACACACGTTTTTCATATAGATATTTATCCGTTCGTTGAAAATGATATTTATCAGCTTTTTCTTTTTCAGATGTGGTCAAAAGCACTTGACCATCAGAAGCAGCTGACACACCAAACGTTTCATTTTGATAAGTAGCATACGGAGCTACAAAAAACACTTCTTCAACAGCATCACGAGGAACTTCTTTTGTAAAAGTCGTGTCATTGTATGGAATGAATCCATTTGCTACATCGCCTTTATCATAGCTAATCAGCTTTACACACCCGTTTTCCGTTTCATAACATTCGTAGTCTCGTTCATTATATGCTGCATACAAACCTTTTCGAATCATAAAAAACATTCCTTTACATTGGTTTAGCAACCGCTGGTACAAATCGTTTTTCTTCTGCCACGTAGGTAGCTAAAAGTACTTCTTCCTCATTTACCACTTGATATAGTTCCGCTCCGCTTGCTGGTGGATAATAGTTATCAAATTTGAACTCTGGAACGGTTTCCCCGTTTCGAGATCCTGTAAACCCATTAAGCGTACATGGAAGTCCATAATTATTACTAATTAATCCCTTTTAGTAGGTCTCAAAAATAAAACACACCATCTAAAATAGATGGTGTGTGAAGTATAGTAAGTAATTAAGAAATTTGTTTAAGTTCTGATGAGAGTTTTAAAAACTCTTCTTTATTTTTCATCAATAGCGTGCGGTCGATTTCTTCTTTTAGCTGTGCTTTACGAAATTCTGCAATCGCCTTGTCTAAAATCATCTCAGCGAATAATGCATCAAGCACCTTTCCGTTGGATTTTTGCGGTGAATTAAGTAAATTCTTTTTCATAAGAAATCAACTCCTTGGCTTTTTTATAATATAACACAAATATTCTGACTTTTCAATCATTTAAACCAAGTATTTTACATCTATTTTTTTCCACATAAAAAGGCCGCCCTTTTGTTATAAGGCGCGGCCTTTTATTACGAATCTGCGGCTTTTTCTTTTACTTCCGCATAGTAGTTTTCATATTCAATAAATTCAGGAGCTTGATGAGCTGCCATGATACCGTGGTAACTGATGTCTAAGCCCACTTCTTCTTCTTCTTCCGTAGATCGAAGCGGAACCACCAAGGAAATAACCTTTAACCCTATCCACGTCGTAACAAATCCCCAAGCGCATAGAGCAATTAATCCGAGAAGTTGAACACCTAATAACGTCCAGCCCCCTCCTGTAAACACACCGCCGTCTGTAGAAAACAAGCCCACAGCCAACGTGCCCCATATTCCCGAAGCAGCGTGTACAGGAAAAGCTCCTACAGGATCGTCGATTTGACGTGCTTCGAGCCAGTTTGTAGCTGCCATCATTAATAAGCCAGATACAGCTCCAATAAAAATAGCAGATGGTGTGTTAACAAAAGCGCACCCGGCCGTAATGCCAACCAGTCCGGCAAGCGATCCATTTATTACAGAAGGTGCATCTGAACGGTTGTAGCGAAATAAAGTATAAAATAAAGTAGCTGCTCCGCCTGCTGCTGCTGATAACATTGTGACAATAGCAATGTGACCAATTCTAACGTCAGTGGCACTTAGCGTACTTCCTGCATTAAACCCGAACCATCCAAACCATAATAAAAAAGCACCAACTGATGCAAGCGGCAAATTGCTTGGAAGAGAAACAGAACTAATTCCATTTTTCGTGAACTTCCCTTTTCTCGGTCCAATCATTATTGCAGCTGCTAAAGCTGAAAAACCGCCAAGAGCATGGATAACTGCCGAACCGGCAAAATCAAGCATTCCTAGCTTACTAATCCATCCGCCTCCCCAAATCCAGTGGCCGGCTATAGGATAAATAAATGTAGTCATTAAAATCGCATATAAAAGGTATGCGCGGAAATTAATTCGTTCTGCCACCGCTCCAGAAACGATAGAAATGACCGCAATAACAAACGCACATTGAAACAGCCAAAATGTTTCAAGCCCAATTGGAATGTCAAGGTGCGATAAATTACCTGAGAGCGCAAAACCGCTTTTACCGACGATTCCGCCTAAATCATCTCCGTACATTAATCCAAACCCAATTAAATAGAAACAAAGCGTTCCTATTGTAATATCAGCGAATACTTTCATAATAATATTGACGCTATTTTTATATCGGACAAAACCTGCCTCTAGCAAGGCAAAGCCGCCTTCCATTAGCAAAATCATCGCCGCTGTTAATACAACCCACGTCGTATTTATACCTAAACTTAGTTCATTAACACTCATATCCCAACGCCTCCACTGCTTTTTAGTCGTTTTATTTCTTGTACAATAGCAGGCGAAAGCGTAATTTCACTTGTTTCTTCATTTTCCGCTTTTATTAATTCAAGAACTTCATGAAGTTCTCGCATTTGTGCTTTAAGGTGATCAATTTTTTTAAAGCGTTCCTTTACGTATACCATATACTCGACCGCTTGATGCTGACTTAAAGGACGCCCGGTAAAAAATTTACGAAACGGTGATAGTGATTGGTACCAAGCTTCTTCAGCACGTTTCTTCTCTTCGTATTTACTAATTTTCGCTTTTATATCTTCTATTTCTTGTGCTTTAGCTTCTTTTAACTTCATTATAAATTCAATTAATTTTAATTGAGGCAATGTAATGACCACATTATGATAAAGTTCATCCACTATAACCATGTTATATCTCCTTACATAAGATGTTATATTTAGATTATATGTAGAACACTATAGTAAGTCAATGTAATTTTTTGAAAACTCTTTAAATAGTAAATGCGCCCTATCTTTTTACTACTTATAGAATATTAAGTTCGTATGTGTTGAAATATGACGTTATTTGTTTTATCGTAGGAAGAGGAATTATGTTAGTTCCCTATTTTAATTTTATTTACCTAGGCAATTATTCGCTTTATTTTTTATAAACTTTTATTAAACAAAGGGTTACGAGGTTCTTCACTTATTTTTTCAACGAAATGAGTTGATTTTATCTCGTATTAAAATTAAAATAGAATTATGTGCAAGATTTCACAACTTCACAATGTAGTTTGAAAGTCTAGCAGATAACTAGGAACTACATATGCAACAGTATCCAGCAAAGGAGGACTTTTCATGTCTCAATCAACTATTCAAAAATCAGCTGCAGAGGAAAATGCTGCTGTACAAACAGAAGCGGCGGTTAACAAAGGTCAAGCGGATGTGTTAGATCAATTGTTAAAGCCTGAAGTACAAGAAGCTCTTACTGTTCTTGTAGATAATTTACCAAAATTATCTGAAATGGTAACGGTGCTTACAAAAACTTACGACGTTGCGCAATCATTATTAACTGACGACGTATTAAAAGAAGATCTACTTGGTGGAGTAAAAGAATTTATCGAGCCAGTAGAAGGAACAGTAAAAGGTCTTGCAGCTACTGCAATCGAAGCAAACGATCGTGCAGAAGCAAATGCTTCTAATTCAATCGGTTTATTCGGTTTATTACGCATGCTTAAAGATCCACAAGCTCAAAAACTATTCCGCTTTGCACAAGCGTATTTAGACATTACAAACGAAAAACAAAAATAATTTTCATTAAAAAGTGTGGACGGAGGATCGACTATGTCAAAACATATTTTAATTTTAGGCGGCGGTTACGGTGGTTTATTAACTGCAATGACAGCTCGCCAACACCTAAGTGCGGATGAAGCAAAAATTACAGTAGTGAACCGTTTTGCTACTCACCAAATCATTACAGAATTACACCGTCTAGCTGTAGGCGGCGTTTCTGAACAAGCGGTAGCTTTACCACTTGATAAATTACTTAAAAACTACAACGTTGATTTAAAAATTGCAACGGTAAAAGAAATTTCACCAGATCAACGTGAAGTATCTCTTGAAGATGGTACAAAATTAAGCTACGACTACCTTGTTACAGCTTTAGGTAGTGAAACTGCTTACTTCGGTATCCCTGGTTTAGAAGAGCACAGCTTCGTTCTTAAATCAGTAAATGATGCAAACCGTTTACGTGCACACGTAGAAGCTTGTATCGCTGAATACAGCAAAACAAAAAATAAAGCTGACGGTACAATCGTAGTTGGCGGTGGCGGATTAACAGGTATCGAACTTGTTGGTGAATACGCTGACTTAATGCCAAGCCTATGCCTAAAACACGGTGTGGATCCAAAAGAAATTTCTCTATACTGTGTAGAAGCAGCTCCTACAGTTCTTCCAGGCTTCCCTGCTGAATTAGTAGAGCGTGCTCAATCAAGCTTAACAAAACGTGGCGTTACATTTGTTACTGGTACACCTGTAACAAAAATGGATGCTACAACTGTTGAACTTAAAGACGGCAGCAAAATTGAAACAAAAACAATGGTATGGACTGGCGGAGTTCAAGGTAACTCTGTAGTTGCTAACTCAGGTATCGAAGTAAACCGCGGTCGTGCACTTGTAAATGAATTCTTACAATCTACATCTCATAAAGATGTATTCCTTGCTGGTGACTCAGCGGTTGTAATGGGTCCAGAAGGTCGCCCTTACCCACCTACTGCTCAATTAGCTTGGCAAATGGGTGAAGTTGTAGGCGTGAACTTAGCAGTAGCTATTCGCGGCGGAGCAATGGAATCATTCGTTCCTGTCTTCTCTGGTACACTAGGAAGTCTTGGACGCAAAGATGCAATTGGTACAATCGGCGGAAACAAAACGCAATTAAAAGGTTTACCAGCATCACTTATGAAAGAAGCAAGTAACGTTCGTTACTTATCTCATATCAAAGGATTATTCGCATTAGCTTATTAATCCGTCTTAAAACGAAAGAGGGAAATTCCTCTTTCGTTTTTTTTTATTTACATAAGCCAAGAAATAAGAAGCGGCAGCGTAACCAGCGATAAAATAGCACTAATAACAAAAGCAGAGGCCGTTTCGTTTTCCATGCTTTCAAACCGCAAGGCAATCATCGCAGCTACAGCAGATCCAGGAAAAGCTACCAGTAAAATAGCTTTTGTCACTTCATCTGAAGACAACCCTATCCATACTGCAATTCCAAGCATAACGATCGGTTGAACTGCTACTTTTAAGACAGCGATCCCGAGCGCGCCTTTACTGAAGTTAATTTTTCCAATTCCAATCGTTACTCCTACCGCAAACAAAGCTGCTCCGGATGTGATACTTCCAATTTGATCAAGCATATCCTGTAACAGTTTAGGTGACTGAAAGCCGCAAAGCGTTAAAATCACTC
The DNA here is from genome assembly GCF_058323215.1 of Priestia sp. USM5. Classification (NCBI taxonomy): domain Bacteria; kingdom Bacillati; phylum Bacillota; class Bacilli; order Caryophanales; family Bacillaceae; genus Priestia; species Priestia sp. USM5. Next base: position 2,071,554 of record NZ_JBSGKN010000001.1, on the reverse strand, counting down.
CAATTAACGGGACGCATGCCAAAGGCTCAGATAGACCATGCAAAATAGAATGAACCGTTACTTTGAATAAACTTGTTTTCTCTTCCCCTTCTTTTCGTCCCCTTTGGCCAACGGTTCCCAAAATCGTTGCCAACGGATCTAAAATCGCGTTCACCACGATTCCTGTGATGGCAATTGGAATCGCTACTGCACCTGCACCAAACAAGCCTCCAAGTACCGGAATGCCCATAAAAGCAAACGTTGGCTGAGCTGAGTTTAGAGCAAACATAGAAGAAGAAGTTAGCGTATGCTTCCCTGCATACTTCACGATGAGCAATATAATGAGATAAAACCCGACGATGCCTAAAATCAGCGCAACTAAAAACGGCCATTCATCTATGAGTGTTTTTCTTGGCGTTGTCGTCACACCTACAAATAAGTGTGCAGGAAGCGCAAACTTCGTTACTAATGTGTTAAGCCCCTTAGACGTTTGCTTGTCAAATTTTTTAAAATGCCCTGCTAAATAACCAAGCAAAATGACAAAAAAGATAGGCGCGAGAATGAGAAAAATTTGACCTATGCTCATTTATCATTCACCTCATTCATTTCTTGCCTTAACAGGTTTATAAACAGGCTGCCATACCGCTTCTTCTACAAGTTCAGCTACATTTTTTTCGGTAACAGTTGCTACGTTATCTTTTACAGCAGCATCGGCAACTGCCACAGCAACCGCCTTTGATACTTTTTGAAGATCTTTAATATTTGGAAGAAGCGTATCTCCTTTTGTATCTGTTTCTGCTATACGCGCTACTGCATTGGCTGCTTCTGCAAACATAGATTCAGTAAACTTTTGAGCGCGAACCACAATTGCACCTAAACCAAGACCTGGAAACACAAATGCATTATTAGCCTGTCCGATTTCGTAAGTGTGCCCGTTATATTCAACGGGTTCAAATGGACTTCCCGTTGCAATAAGGGCTTTTCCTTCCGTCCATTTTATAATATTTTCTGGAACAGCTTCAGCAAGTTTAGTTGGGTTTGAAAGCGGCATAATCACCGGGCGCTCTACATGCTTTGCCATTTCTTTAATAATTTCTTCGGTAAAAGCATCCGTGACGCCTGATGTTCCAATTAAAATCGTTGGCTTCACTTGCTTGACAAGCTCCAACAGTGAAATTTTATTTTCATCGCCCTTTTCCCATTCTTTAATCTCTTCATTTTGGCGAACATATGGCTGTTGAAAAGGAGCTAAATCTTCCATATCTTCCGTTAACAGACCTCTGTAATCATATGCCCAAAAACGATCATATGCTTCTTCTTCAGATAACCCTTCAAGCATCATCGCACTATGAATACGATCAGCATTCCCAATTCCAGCAGATCCCGGTCCAAATACAACAACCCGCTGATCTTTTAAAGGCGTACCTGTAATACGGACGGCTGTTAAAACGGCTGCAAGAGTAATTACTCCCGTTCCTTGAATATCATCATTAAATGTTAAAATTTTATCTCCGTATTCTTTCATAATGTGACGCGCATTAATATTCCCAAGATCCTCCCAATGAAGAAGCGCTTTAGGAAACTTGGCCGTTATTTCTTTTACAAATTGAGCGATAAAACGATTATAGTCTTCTCCTTTTACTCGTTCATGACGATTTCCTAAATACAAAGGATCTTCAAGAAGCTTTTTATTATTGGTCCCCATGTCAAGAACAACAGGCAGTACGCGGCTTGGGTCAATTCCTGCTGCAGCTGTGTAGACCGCTAACTTTCCAACTGCGATATTGATCCCTCCTACTCCCCAGTCCCCAATTCCTAAAATACTTTCTGAATCCGTGACTACAAGCAAATCAATATCTTCGCTGTCGAGCCCTAAGTTTTCAATCGCCTCACTTAATCTGTCCGCTTCATTTACGGATAAATATAAGCCGTCAGGACGATGGTATTCATGGCTGTATTCTTGAATAGATTGACCTACAGTAGGCGTGTAAATAATGGGAAGCATTTTACTTAAATGATCGGTTAATAAACGATAAAACAACACAACGTTCCGGTTATGCAGATCATTTAACGAATTATTTTTTTGAAGATCATTCGGTGCTTTTTTGAACTGCTCATATGCTCTTTTTGCCTGCTCTTCTAACGTTAAGACCGTTGGAGGAAGAAGTCCCTGCAGATGAAGCTCTTTTCTTTCTTCTTCAGTAAAAGCAGAACCTTTATTTAAATAAGAAGTGGATAAAACTGATTTTCCTTTTAGTGAAGTTGAAATTGACCCATCTCTTTCTACTTTATACGCTCTCATGTTTTTACCTCTTTTCTTGAACAATTAGATAGGGTTAGGTTCAGCAAAGAGATATATTTTTAACCATTTATTTTTAATGAAAACAAAAAAGAGATTGAGCCATAACTACATCAATCCAATCTAAAGACGACCAAACGGTATAAATGAAATCTACGTTCAACCTAACAATAAAAAAATCCGAACGATTCATCGTTCGGATTTTCCTTACACGAAAATACGTTTTTTACACCATGCTATAGTCTTCGTGCTCACTTTCTGAGTAATTAGGCGGCTGTATATGGGAAGGCACAAGACATTCATAGCTTTCCCCTTCTAGCCTATCCTCTAGCTCTTGTTTCGCTTGACTAATCAGCTCTTGATTTTCTATCATTTCAATCGCCGTAGCCGCAATGGCTTTTCCAGCTAACAACATCGCATCGTGAGCATACTCTGTTTTCCCTTGAGCAACAGCTTGCCATGTATGAAACGGCGTAGCATAAGCCCACGTTGCGGTCACGCACTGTGCAGTTGGAACATTCCAGCTAACGTCTGCGACATCGGTTGATCCCGTCATGAAGGAAACATTTTTAGACATAGGAGCAATTTGGTTGAAGACTGGATGATTTGCTAAAGCTCTGTCTAGCAGTGAACCGACTTGTTTTTTTGCTGCTTCTTTGTCTTCAGCGGATGTAGACTCGTAAATAGCTTTGGCGAAAGCCATGTCTTCTTGTTTCACTTCAGCCAAATTTATCTGCATCATTTGCTTATGCATCAGCTGCTCCATTGTTTGATTTGGAATTAGATTAGCGCAGGCTCCTTGAATTTCCTGTTCCACTTGTGTTTCAGTCATTAAAGCCGCTCCCTTTGCAATTTTCACAACCCGTTCATAAAGTTCTTTTACTTGAGATGGCTTCGGAGCACGAATTAAGTACATGACTTCCGCTTCTGCTTGAACAACATTAGGAGAAATGCCTCCGCTGTTTGTAATGGCATAGTGTACGCGCGCTTCATCTATCATATGTTCACGCATATAATTCACACCAATATTCATCAACTCTACAGCGTCTAAAGCGCTTCTGCCAAGGTGAGGACTAGCAGCTGCATGACTGCTTCTTCCTTTAAATTTAAAAGTTGCTTGCATAACCGCATTCGATGACGTATGCATGACACCATTAACGGTAGCCGGATGCCACGAAAACGCGATGTCTACATCTTGGAAAAATCCTTCTCGTACCATATACGTCTTTCCGTAGCCACTTTCTTCAGCTGGACATCCATAGTATTGAACGGTTCCCGGAACATTTTTTTCTTTTAAGTATTCTTTGACTGCAAGCGCAGCTGCTAGTGAGCCTACGCCAAGTAGGTTATGTCCACACCCATGGCCATTTCCATTTTTTTTGACTGGATCTGCTACTGCACACTTATCTTTTTGACTCAGCCCGGTAAGCGCATCATATTCACCAAGAATAGCGATAATCGGATAACCGTGCCCGTAACTTCCAATAAAACCTGTTTCAAGGTTAGCAATATGTGTACGAAGCGTAAACTCTTCTTTTTCTAACATGTCGCAAATTAGCTGTGCCGACTTATACTCTTCAAACCTCGTTTCTGCATATTCCCATATTTGATCACTGATTTGAGTTAGCTCGTGTCGCTTTTGTTCAATAAGTTGTTCGACTTTTTTGACAATACCCATGAGACACTCTCCTTTTTCCCTTATTATTTAACAGCATTTTGTGCGTTCACTACCACTTTTGCAGGTCGAATCGAAAACAACGAAATAGCACAGACAAGAGCGCAGATAATTAATAAAGCAAACGCTGCATTATACGACCCGCCAAACGATTGTACTAAAAAACCAATAAGCATTGGTGTTAATACGCCGGCTGCTTGAGCCCCTGTATTAATAAAACCATTTGCTGAACCGACCACTGATTCAGGCAACATTTTTAAAGGAGCTGAAGCGATTAAAATCACATTAAATGAAAACAGTAAAGTTACTGCGCTTTGAAAAACGATAAACATGCCTACGCTAGGTGAAATAGCCATTAAGCAAAGAAAAACGCCCATCAGTAAACCAAAAACCGCCGCTATCATCTTGTCTTTTCCATCTGGAAGCTTATCTAAAATAAAGCCGCTAACAAACATTCCTATAATGCCTACAAATGCTGGGATAGCGGAAAGAAAACCGATGTCTGTTAAATTCAAATGTCTTACTTCGGCTAAATATGTAGGCATCCACGACATGAGCCCCCAGTTAATAGCGTAAATACTGAAATAGGCAATAAATAAATTCCAAATCATCGGGGTTTTGATAATTTCTTTTAATGTCATCTGCTTAGCAGGAATAGCAGAAGCCTCTCTTTTTTCCCCCTGCTGCTTTTCTTTTAGTAAAAAAACAAACAGAACTGTAATAACAAGCCCGATGGCTCCTATGATATAAAAGATACTTCTCCAGCTTATCGTTTGCATCAGCTGCGTCGCTAGAATCGGTGTCACCACGCCCATGATCGTACCTGACGATAACAAAAAGGACATGGCTCTACTGCGTTCTTGCTGAGGAAACCACCCTGCGATTCCTTTTGACGCAGATGGAAAATAGCTCCCTTCCCCTAATCCAAATAAAAAGCGAATGATAATAATAGAAGCAAAAGACCAGGCCATTCCGGTAAAAACTGTAAACAAAGACCATAAAAGCACGGCAATTGTAATGACTTTTTTAAACCCAAAGCGGTCTGCCAGCCACCCACCAGGTATTTGCATCAGTGCGTATCCTGCAAAAAAACTGCTTAAGATGATACCTGTAGAAGAAGCATTAAGGTGTAGATCTTTCGAGATATCTAAAATAGCGTAATTAATAATAAAACGATCTAAGTTTCCAAGCGACCAGCCTAAAAATAATAAAAATAAAATGATGTATTTCCAGTTCGACCTTGCTAGCATAAATGCACTCAACTCCTTTTTATTCCATTTAATGTAACGTTTTGTAACAAATCGATTCGTTACATAAATATTAAAAAATTCTGACTATTTTTTCAATGTGCATTTCTATATAATAAGAACTATAACTATGTATTTTTTTACATTAAGTAGTCTATAAGGGGTTGTTAATATGAGTGATTTATTAGCTAATATGAAAGGTTATCTTACATCTATTATTAAAAACAGTTCTTATCAAATTTGGACAAGTATTGATTCTGCAAATTTTAACATGATTTTTTCCAGTTCTTCATGCTCATCCCTGACTTACACGCCTCCCACTAGCCTACATAACGGCAGTGATTCCTTTCAAAAGCATATCGCATATGAAGAGTTCGAAGAAATTTACTTATCCTTTCCAAACCGGTATGCGTTTGTTGTTCGCATATTTGCTAAGCACGAATGGACACCACAACAAATAAAGAAGCTATCCGCTAACTTTTCTCCTTATGTGCTGCAAAAAAAGCTAGAGCGGCATGAGCACATTTTGAACGTACTTATGAAAAGCATTAAGGAAATCTCGCTTTTACAAGACTCTGACTATCTATTAACAAGAATTCTAGAAAATGCTCTTTCAGTTATTTCTGTTGCGGATATGGGCGTGCTGTGGATGTTTGATTCTTCCACTGAATTTCTTTTGCCTCGCGCCTGGTCCGGGGGGCCAAACAATGAAATTCAAAACATGAAAATGAAAGTTGGCGAAGGAATTATCGGAAAGACATTTCAGCATAATAAAAGCTATACGTATACGAACTTAGAGGATATAATACACGATTCTTCTACTATGACTGACGATAATATTCACTATCTTAATCAGTCCTATACATTTACAAACATTCAATCTATTATTTCTGTCCCCATTTGTATGGAAGAACAGACGGTATGCGTACTCATTATTTATCAAAATGGTACAACCCCTCTTTTAAATGAAGAGGATAAAGAATTGTTAGAAAGCTTTTCCGATCAAGTATCGATTGCTCTCTTAAACTCAGCGCTTTTTGAAGATGTAAAAAAACAAAATGAACTTTTAATACGCCGCGATCAAATTCATCGCACCTTCATGAATGTTTCCCTTCAAAGTAAAGGAATTGAACCGATACTTAACGAATTACGCCGAATGGTTACATCTCCTGTCACCATTGTAGATTTTGTTGATAATAAGACCTATGGCTTCTTGAAATCCTTTGATATAGACACAAAAACAGCTGAATTTCACACGCATTTTGTTTTACATACAAAAGCTTGCTTTTATACTATTGAGTCACACAACCAGAAGCACAGCGTCTACATTCAACCGATACACGGCATTGATACGCTCTTAGGGTTAGTTATTCTGCAGACAAATCAAGAAGATCTTTCCTCTCTAGATCAAGTGGCACTCGAACAAAGCAGCTCTGTTATTGCACTAGAAATGCTGAAAAAACAAACGTTAGTCGATTTATTTTACAAGCGAACGCATGAACTATTTAGTGAATACTTATCATGTTATGACACCACTTTACTGTATCAAAAAGCAAATGAGCTAAACATTGATACAAAAAAGCATATTCTAGTCGCTCTTATTACCATTCGTTCACAGGCGGACCTGCAGCTCTTAAACTTACATCTTCATCGCCTTGTATCTGACATCAAATCGGTTTTTAGTTCAAAAGCGCCGGTCGTATACGGATTCGACACGAAAGTAACCATTGTATTCACGCTTGATTCTTATGAAGACCATCATGCTATTATCAAACAATTAGAAGATTCACTCTCAAAATGGCGTTACTACAATGAATGTCATATAAAAATAGGGATTGGAAGTCGTTATTTTCACTTTACCCAAATAGAAAAAAGTTATAGTGAAGCTGAAAAAGCTGTCTCTTACCTTCTGTCTCAGCAGCAAGATGGATGCATGTTGTATGAGGAAATAGGAATTAACCGCTTATTTATTAATCAATCGAAAGAAGAAGTCAAAACCTTTATTGATGAAGTATTTGTCCCTCTTAAAAACAATCATTTGAATGATGAACCTTTAGAGCAAACGCTAGAAGCGTATTTTGATAACAACCGTTCTGCTTCACTTACAGCTAAGCAGCTTCATATTCACGTTAATACACTCTATCAGCGGTTGAAGAAAATCGAAGATAAAATGAACATATCATTTACAAATAGTGAACATCTATTAAAAGTGCAGCTAGCGTGCTATTTGAAAAAATTTCACTACAGCTAAAAAACCGATTCTTATTTTTAAGAATCGGTTTTTTCAGTAGAAAGAACAGCCTTAATTGATTGCTCCCAGCGGCTCAGTACCTCTTTGGAATCATGAAGCTGAAATTGAATGCCCGATGTTAAAACTGCATATTTTGCGTAATCTTCTTTAACAGCGGCTACTTCTCCCGTAAATAGCTCATAGCCTGATAACACAGGAGCTTCTTTTTTTAGCCAAAATTTAATGTAATAAGCTTTGCCTTCAACAACTAATGTAACGGTTGCCTTATGATTCTGTATCATGTTTTTTGAAGACGTGGTATCTTTCCATACTAACAGCTTGACGCGCGAAGAGCTAATAGCTACCAGCTCTCCTGCGCTAATCATTGCTACATGAGGAAACCCCTCGGATGTCACTGTAGATAGCAGCATCGCAGCATGCTGTTTCCTTTCTAGATCTTTTCCATTTAAAAATACGCGCACGGCTTTTGGCAGCTCTGCTTTATTCATTTTACTTACCACCTTTGCTGATTAAGATCGGGGTGGCACAGGAGGCACGTGCGTTGCCAGCGGTACGTCTTTTGGATTGATTTTAAATGGTCGAGGGTATTTTTCAGGATTGGTGATCGTCTCAGGTTCAGAAGAACGCCAAGTAAACAAACACACGTTGCATAAGTAAATCTCCCAGGCTCCTTCAACTGGTGATTTAGATACTAAGTTCGCTTGTTTGGCTTCACATCTTGGACAAGTATGCATGTCGATTCCTCCTTGTTTATTTTTGCATCATATTCGTTAAGATTTTTTCCCATTTTTCAGTTTCAAGTGGTGTATCTAAAGGCTGCGAGTAGTGGCCTCTTGTTTCTGGTGCAACCGGTGTTGTAGCATCCAAAATCATTTTATCTGTAATACCAGCCGGATCAGATCCTGGATCAAGTGGCAGAACTGAGAGATTAGGCACTGTTATAACATCATGTTTTGGGTGCATTTTTGTCGATAGCGCCCACATGACTTGCGGTAAATTAAACGGATCCACATCTTCGTCTACTAAAATAACTAGCTTGCAATATCCTAATCCATGCGGCGTAGTCAATGCCCTCATACCAACCGCCTTAGCAAATCCTCCGTATCGGCTTTTCGTTGAAATGATAGCAACGAGACCATGAGTATACATCGCGTTCACCGCTTCAATCTCTTCAGGATATGCTTCTTTTAGCTGCTGATATAAAGGAACGCTTGTATTGATTCCAATTAAATAATCTGTTTCTGTCCAAGGCATACCGATATATAGACTTTCAAAAATAGGATCTTTGCGATGGTATACGCGATTGATTTTGATAACAGGCATGCTTCTCCCACCGGAGTAATGACCTGTAAATTCACCAAAAGGACCCTCATACTCACGTTCACCAGCTAAGATTTCTCCCTCTAAAATCACTTCTGCTCCCCAAGGTACATCTAAATCAGAAAGCTGAGACTTCACAATTCTGTACGGCTCACCTTGAATAGCTCCTGCCATTTCATACTCTGATTGATCGTAATGAAGCGGCGTAGCAGCTGCTGTGACAATCGCGGGTTCACATCCTAAAGCAATTGATACAGGGAGGTTTTCACCTTTTTCTTCGGCTTGTTTCAAGTGAATGGCAATATCATGCTGTGGCACGGGCTGAATGCCTAGACGGTCTTTCCCTTTGACCTGCATACGATATATACCTACGTTTTGTTTGCCGAAATGCGCCTTATCATGCTGATCACGAGAAATAACGCACGCTTTATCTAGATAATAGCCTCCGTCTCCTTGATTCAAGCGGAACAATGGCAAAAGGTCGAATAAGTTAATATCATCTTTAATTTCACACTCATGAAATGGCGCTGTTTCTTCTCTTTTCACTTTAACAGGAAATTTTTCATATCTCCGAGCAAACTCAAAGAACTGTTCTTTTACAGGAGTTGATTTAGGCAGTCCCATCATTAACGCGTGATTTGACCAGGAACCCATTACGTTTAGAGCTACCTTTGCGTTGTTATATCCATAAATATTTGTAAATAATAATCCCGGCGTTTGATCTCCTAAATTACTGATGGCTTGACCTGCTGAACCTAAATCCGGATCTGGCTGCACTTCATCTGTAATCGTCAGCAGCTGCCCTTCTTTATGTAGCGTATCAAGGAAATCTCTAAAGTCTTTATAAGCCATGTTTATTTTCCTCCTTGTGATAAATGTTTAATTCCATTCCATCTTTTTGCCTCAGGAAGCTCAATTCCTAATTGATCTAACGTTCGAACAGCAATATGCGTGACAATATCATCAATTGTCTCAGGTTTGTTATAAAAAGCTGGCATAGGAGGCACGAGGATAGCTCCCATTTTTGAGAGATCCAGCATGTTTTCTAAATGAATCGTATTCAAAGGCGTTTCTCGAGGAAGTAGCACCAGTGGCTTTCTTTCTTTTAACATCACATCTGCCGTTCTTGCTATTAAGTTATCTGCTAGTCCCATTCGAATAGATGCTAATGTTTTCATGCTGCAAGGACTTACAATCATTCCGTCTATACGAAATGAACCGCTCGAAATTTTTGCTGCTTGGTCTTGATATGAATAACAATAATCTGCTAGCGCTTCTACTTGCCTAACGCTATACGGTGTTTCCAGCTTAATTGTGGCATGAGCCCAAGACGACATGACTAAATGCGTTTCAACAGAAGCCTTCTTCAAAAGCTCTAAAATTCGAATACCTAGAATAGCTCCTGTGGCTCCTGTTATTCCTACAGCTATTTTCATTTCTTTTCCTCCTCTCTGCTTTGGTCACACATTTAACTTTACACTCATTTTCCATACAATTAAAATATTGATAAAGTATATAATAATACCTTTAAAGTATGGAGTTGAATATAGTGGAATTAAGACAGCTGCATTATTTTATTGTCATAGCTGAAGAATTAAATGTAACTAAAGCAGCCAAGCGTCTGCACATGGCTCAGCCTCCTTTAAGCAGACAGCTAAAGCAGCTCGAAAATGAGCTGGGCCTTTTGCTTTTTGAACGAAACAATAACAAGCGCTTATTGTTAACGGCCGAAGGAGAGCTTTTTTTAAAACGAGCGAAAGAAATTGTGCAAAGGATCGAAAAATCAGTATTGGAAGTACAGGAATGTAAAAACGTAACAAATGAAAAGCTTGAAGTCGGATGTACAATCTACTGTGCATCAACGGTTCTAGATAAGCTAGCTCTTATTCAAAAACAGTATCCAAACAGTACTTTTAATATCTATGAAAACGAACCAGCTCATTTAAACGAGTTGTTGACGGATGGAAAGATTGATGTAGCAGTCACCACTACAGACTTACCTTATCAACAGGTAAAAACAAAAACACTTGCACCAGATGTCTTTGTTGTAGCAGTTCCCAAAGAAAGTAGTTATGCAACAGAAAAGATTTCAGTCGCTGAAATCGCTTCTCTCCCTCTTATTCTTCTTCGTTCAAATCGGGAAATAAGCATATACAATCGCATTATAAAGGAATTTAAAAAGATGGATATAACACCTACCATTTTATGCGAATGCCATGACTCAGCGATGCTTCTTAATTTAGTATGTCGTGGCCTTGGTGCTGCTATTGTTCCTTATTCGATGCTATCTTCTTTTTCGCTAGAACATATTAAAATTTTAAGCATAGAAGATAATCCATTTGTAATTGAGCCTTTAGTTACGTGGCGTACCGATAGTTATCTCCCCAAAATCGCTCAAGAATTTTTAAAGCTTTTTTAAGTATAGATGCACAAAAAAGGCTTTGCTAAAATAGCAAAGCCTTTTTTATTTTATATTGATATATGTGACTACATTAACCAAGAAATTAATAGCGGTAATGTAACAAGTGACATAATGGCACTAAGTACGAATGCTGAAGCTGTTTCACCAGCTAGGCTATCAAAGCGCACTGAAATCATCGCTGCTACAGCTGAACCTGGGAACGCTACTAATAACACTAATTTTACGATGTCAGCTGATGATAGACCCATTGCTGTTGCAATTCCTAACATTACAAGCGGCTGAATAGCCACTTTTAAAATCGCAATACCAAATGCCGCTGGGCTAAATTGAATTTTACGGATACCAATTGTTACCCCAACTGCGAATAGTGCCGCACCAGATGTAATTGAACCAATTTGATCTAAACTGCTTGATAGTAAATCTGGAGATTGGAACCCACATAGCACTAATACTACTGCGATTAACGGAACACAAGCTAACGGTTCAGAAAGACCGTGTAAGATTGATTTAATCGTTACTTTAAATAAGCTTTCTTCAGAATCCCCTTCACTTCTTTCGCGCTGTCCAACCGTACCAATAATAGTTGCTAAAGGATCAAGCATCGCATTTACTACGATACCCGTAATAGCGATTGGAATTGCTACTACATCCGCGCCAAACAAGCTACCTAATACGGGAATACCCATAAACGCAAACGTTGGCTGCGTAGAGTTTAAAGAGAACATAGACGCGCCTGTTAGTGAGTATTTGAATACATATTTTGCAACAAGTAAGAAAAGAACATAAAATCCAATAATACCAAGAACTAATGCTAGTAAAAACGGCCATTTTTCAATAAGCGTTTGTTTTGATGTTGTTGTAATACCAACGAATAGATGTGCAGGTAACGCAAATTTTGTTACAAGCGTATTTAACCCTTTAGATGTTGTTGCATCAAACTTTTTAAAATATCCTGCTAAATAACCTAGCAAAATAACAAAAAAGATTGGGGTTAAAATAATAAAGATTTGACTAATTTCCATTTTTGAACACTCCATTGTTTAGATTAGAATCAATCATATAAATTTGCTTTCTTAGAAAGATAATTATCTTCTAAGGCTTGTCTATGGATATTGTTTACGTCAGGCCATTCATCTCCCCTTTTGCTAAACATCTCTACAAATATGAAGTAACGTATAATGGTTCATGAAAACGCATGGACTTTGTTTTTCTGCAATCATTTATTTACTTCGAAACTGTTCATTTAATCAACATCAAATCACATAAAACTTGTCATACAATACAGTAACTCTACAACCTTAGTAAAAACTTGTCATACAATCATGTTGTTGGCTTACTTAGGCTGAAAAAAAACACCTTCAAATGAAAGATGCTTAATCTTGTGACGAAAGAAAGCGACTTCTGATTGATGAGGAAGAATCTCTAAGAGTTTGAAACTCTCAGTTAAAAAGTTCCATAATTTCACAAAGTTTTTACAAACTATCTTACTTATTTGTATATTGCTTTCTGTGACGAATTTATGAACATGTTTTAACTTAACATTTGTAGGGGAATTATTCAATTACATTGCTTAAAATTTTAATGAAAAAAATATTTTAATCCTGTTTTTTTTACATAAAACGGATTAAAATAGTCATAAAGACCTATATATTATCGGTTAAAAAGAAGATGATTCATCTATCACCTTCTTTTGCTCACTTTATTTAATAATGACATTTTGATCATAACGTTACTTTATTTTAGCATCAATAATGGAAAAATTGTGTTCTTCTGAAAACCACGTTTTGATTTTTTCTTTTGCTTTCAGTTTAACATCTTCATCAATGTACATGGCAACTTGAATCAATGCAAGCCCCAGAGCTCCTAAATCATCTGTAAATCCAACTCCTGCTGCAAAGTCCGGAATTAAATCTAAAGGAAGAATAAAATAACCTAACGCTCCTATAATGACTGCTTTTGCTTTTGGAGGAATATCAGGTTTTTGCAGCGTGTAGTATAAAAGCAGTACGGCATAAACAACGTTTGCTCCCGCTTTTTTACCAAACTTTTTAAGCTTGTCCCAAAATTTTTCTTCCGAATAATATTTGGCTGTTTCCTCTGTACGAACGGGTACAATTTCTTGTTTCTCTTCCATATCGATCACCCTCTCATCACCATACGTACTTATTATAAACGATAATCTCTACTGAATTCCATTGAGAGCTTAAACTCCATAAACCTGCACAAAGCAGGCTTATGAATTTTTTAATGAGTAATGCTTCATAACGATAGTAACTAAGTCATTCAGCGCCGTTTCACTTTTAGAATGATTTTCAAACTGCTGAATGAGATCCATATGTTCAAGCAGCACTTCGTAATTACCCGTCATCTTTCTCAGGACTTCATATGCGGAACTATTCAAATCCACTTGTATTTTCAAATCCTCCAGCTGTACTAGATACTCATTCCAACGCTGATCTTGTTCTAGCAGCAGCCATACAATTTCTTTTATCGCCTTCCGCACATTGGACTCCATCTTTTCATCTCCTTTGATACACAGATATAACAAAGTCTATGAAAAAAACGAGCTTTTTCATTCCCGTATTACACAAAAAGTGTTTCTTTTATTTTATAACAAGCCCGCTTAAGAGCTCTTCCCATACTTTATCGTCGCGCAGCACGTCCATTGAAAAAATAGGTGCATGTAAAACACATGTATAAGGCAAGTCCCAGTTAGCTTCGGATAAAAGCTCTTTTTCACTGTTTGTCAGCAGCAGTACATAGAAATCGTTTTTGACCATTCTCTTTAAAACATGCTCTAATTCTTTCGCTTCTTCATACGTTCCGCCCATACGAATAAACAATATACAAGAACTGGTCTCCATTGACGTTAAAAATCGCTCTGTTCTCCGTTCATATTTTTCTTTGACTTCATTATATGAAAGCCAGTTAGCTTCTGTATTAATAGACGACGGAAAATCATGAGCAGAATCAATTTGATACACCTTATCACGCAGTCTAAGCGTGGAACCATCTCCGAAAGAACTGATATAGGTTAAGTGTTCATATACAAATAAGTCTTTACAACGATTTTTCAACAGCTGGTTAACATGAGAAAGAGAAATACTAATACACCAATCAATCACGCCGGCTTGTTTTCGCAAAGAATATTTTTTCATGTATATCCCTGGAAAACAGTTATAGCCTAAACTGTATATCATATCGTACTGCTTGCTTTTTAGTTCATTTAAAGTAACCATGTTCATCCTCCCTTCTCCTATAAAATATGACAGCTTTTTATAGAAAGAGGCGGCTTCTGCCTTATACCGTACAAGCTTTTTGCGTTTTAGGAGCTTGTGTAATAAAAGAGTAAGGAATTTTAAAAAACAACCGAAGCAAAATATTTTGGAACTCGAAAGATTATTGTTAAAATACTTGTATTCCATTGAAATAACAAGGCCTATGAAGTCTTTAAAGAAAGAAGATGAAATTGATGAGTAAAGCATTAAAAGATATTCCGATTTCCGTGTTAGATCTTTCTCCTGTAGTTGAAGGAGGAACTGTATCTGACTCACTTAGAAATACATTAGATTTAGCTCAGCACGCTGAAAAATGGGGGTATAACCGCTATTGGCTAGCTGAACATCATAATATGACAGGTATCGCAAGCTCCGCTACATCTGTTGTAATTGGTCATGTGGCTGCTGGCACGTCACGCATTCGCGTAGGCTCTGGAGGCATTATGCTTCCTAACCATTCTCCGCTTGTTATTGCTGAGCATTTTGGTACGCTTGAATCACTATTTCCAGGACGTATTGATTTAGGCTTAGGAAGAGCGCCAGGGACAGATCAGCTGACAGCGCAGGCGCTGCGACGCGACCGCAGAAGCGACGGCAGTGACTTCCCAGAACAGCTGGCCGAACTGCAAGAATACTTTAAACCTGCTTCAGAAAGTCAGATGCGTGTTAAAGCTGTTCCCGGTCAAGGTTTAAATATTCCGATTTGGCTCCTTGGCTCAAGCGGTTTTAGCGCACAGCTTTCTGCACAGCTAGGCTTGCCATTTTCATTTGCAAGTCACTTTTCGCCTAATAATACAATGACAGCTCTTAACATGTACCGTCGTTATTTTAAGCCGTCCGACGTGTTAGAGAAACCATATGCAATGTTAGGTGTAAACGTAATCGCTGCTGATACAGATAGAGAAGCTGAACGCTTGGCTACTTCTATGCAACAGCAGTTTCTAAATTTAATTCGAAACACACCGGGTAAACTAAAAGCTCCTGTGGATAATATGGATGAACTATGGACTGACTTTGAAAAAGCTTCTCTTCAACAGCAGCTGGGCTCTTCTATTGTCGGAAGTCCTGAGACGATTAAAGTCAAGCTTGAACAGTTTATTGAAGAAACAGAAGCAGATGAACTGATGATTAACGCTCAAATTTACGATCACAAAGCTCGCCTTCGTTCGTACGAAATTGTTTCTCAGCTGTTCAAATAATAAAAAGGCCGGACACGTCCGGCCTTTTTATTTGCTTTCTACTGCTTCAAGAAGTAAATCTGCAAGATGAACGGCCCTTACACTTTCTTCTACTCCTTCTCTGACTACGCCTAGCTTCATTTGAATGAGACAGCCCGGGTTTGCTGTTACAATTGTATGGGCATGGGCTTCTTTCACTTTTTCCATTTTATAATCTAAAATTTGCATAGACATCTCTTGTTCCGTTAAGTTATAAATACCAGCTGAGCCGCAGCAATGATCCGCATTTTCCATTTCATTAAACACCGTTCCGTTAATCGCTTGGATCAGTTTTCTCGGTGCGCTGGACGTTTTCATCACGTTTCTTAAATGACACGAATCTTGATACGTAATAATTTGACTTGGAAGCGATAACTTTTGTCTTTCTACAAACTGCTGCTGCAATAAAATCTCTGAGAAATCTTTGACTTTTGCAGAAAAGACCGCTGCTCTTTCTTTCCATTCCGGCTCATCTTTTAATAGATGATCGTATTCCACTAACAGCGCACCGCAGCCGCCTGCATTAAGGACAATATCATCCGCTTGAATGGATTCAAACGCCATAATATTTTGTTTTGCTAACTTTTTTGCCTGATCTTTTTCTCCGCCGTGCGCATGCAGGGCGCCACAGCACGTCTGCACTTCTGGTATAACGACCTTACACCCCGCTTTTTGTAAAAGTGCAATCGTCGCGTTGTTTGTTTCCATAAACATCGTATCCATTAAACACCCTGTAAAAAAAGCAACTGTACGCTCTCTTGTTCCTTCTGCTTCAAATAAAAAAGGACGTTTCTTCATTTCTTTTTTTGTTGGCACAGGCGGAAGCGTTTTTTCCATTTGCGCTAAATTACCGGGCAGGACGTTTAATATATTTGTTTTTTGAACAGCTTTTTGCAAGCCGCTTCTTTGATAGAAAGCAAGCAGAGAATGTACATTTTTTAATCGTTCTTTATGCGGAAAAAGCTGTTCGAACACCATATGCCTGAGCGCTTTTACCGGCCATTTATGTCGTTTTTTCTGCTGAATAATATCACGCGCTTCTTCTAATAAGTGTCCGTACTTCACACCCGAAGGACAAACAGGCTCACACGCTCGGCAGCCAAGGCAAAGATTCAATTGCTTTTCAACCGATTCATCCGGTTCAATAAGCCCATCTACAACTCCTTTCATCAAAGCAATTCTTCCGCGCGGTGACGCTGCTTCATATTGATTGGTTTGGCCATACGTCGGACAGCTCGGCAAACAAAAACCGCATCTCATACAATTCATTAACTCGTCATAATCTAACCGTTCTTTAAACGCTTGCTGAATGTCTTTTGTTGCCGTCATGAACGAACCACCACTCTTTTTCTCGTGTCTTTAGCAAAAATTTTCCCTGGATTCATAATTCCTTGCGGGTCCAAAGCATACTTAATTGCTTTCATCGCAGCTACTCCTTCTCCGCCCATCTTCAATGCTAAATACGGTGCTTTCATTTCTCCGACTCCGTGTTCACCTGTAATCGTTCCTCCAAGCTCAATGGCTTTATGAAAAATTGCTTCAAAAGCTTGTTCGACTCGGTGAAGCTCCTCTTCGTCACGCGCATCTGTTAAACAAGTCGGATGCAGATTTCCGTCTCCCGCATGACCAAACGTACAGATTTTAACGTTGTATTTTACAGCAATTTCATTAATCGCTTTGACCATTTCACTAATTTTAGACCGCGGGACGGTTGCGTCTTCTAAAATCGTCGTTGGCTTCATTCGTGCTAAAGCAGAAAGAGCTGATCTTCTTGCTGTACTTAACGCTTCTGCTTCTGCTTGCGAAGCCGCTACTTTCACCGATACAGCCTTTCCTTCGCTGCAGATGCGTGAAATCATTTCAATATCGCGCTTCACCACTTCTGGCGGGCCATCTTGTTCAATCAATAAGACAGCGTTTACATCAGTTGGAAGCCCAACTTGGGCAAAATCTTCTACTACTTCACACGTCGGCTGATCTAAAAATTCAAGCGTAGCCGGAATAATCTTATTGGCGATAATTGCTGAAACCGTCTTAGCAGCTGCGTCCATGTCTTCAAACAGCGCAAGCAGAGTTTGTTTTGTTTCAGGTATTGGAATGAGCTTTAAAATGGCTTCTGTCACGACGCCAAGCGTTCCCTCAGACCCGACAAACAAGTTCGTTAAATCGTAGCCAGCTACATCTTTAGCCAGCTTGCCTCCTGTCTTAATACAATCGCCGTTTGCAAGAATTACTTCAAGACCAAGAACGTAATCTTTTGTTACTCCGTATTTTAAGCCTCGTAATCCTCCTGAGCATTCATTGATGTTTCCTCCAATGGTTGATATTTTCATAGAGCTTGGATCAGGAGGATAAAATAAACCTTTTGCCTCTACGGCATTAATTAAGTCTAACGTAATAACACCCGGCTGCACGGTAGCGGTTAAATTTTCTTCATCAATTTCCAAAATTTTATTCATTCGGTTAAAGGTAAGAACAATTCCGCCTTGCGTTGGACACGTTCCTGCGCTTAAATTTGTGCCTGAGCCTCTTGGCACAATAGGAACGTGATCTTCGTTGCATATCGTTAAAATTCTTTTCACTTGTTCTTTATTTTCAGGCATAATAACCGCATCAGGAAGCGACTGAAAGTTAGGTGTTGCGTCATAGGAATACACGAGTCTTGCTTCACTGCTATCTTGAAAATTGGCTGACCCTACAACTTCAATGAGCTTTGCTTTTGTTCGTTCATTAAGCATAACGTTCCTCCTTATATGTATCTCTTACTCTTATTATAGTTGCAGAAGCAACGAGGGACTATAGATAAAAAACTAAAAAAAAGCGCTTTAAAAACTCATTTTTTGTATGTTTATCTAATGAATAGCGCACTTTATTCTAGTAGAGACAGCGCAAGGTAAAAAAGCGTGAGACCCTTTACACTTTTAGGATCAATGTCTGTTAGTTCTTTCATTTGCTTCAAGCGGTAATGAAGCGTATTGATATGAATATGTAAATCAAACGCCGTTTTTTTTAACGATTGATCATTGGCTAAATAGCATTTCAGCGTTTCGAGAAGCTCTTTTTCTTTTAAAAGAGCGGAAAGCACTCGACTTAAGAATTCCTTTTTTACAGGTTCAGAAACGTCTTCTAAAATCATGTCCATCAGCAGTTCCTCATAAAAAACAACGGCTTGACGTTTTGAAGCTACTTTAAGCGCTTTTTTTGCTTCTTCATATGAAGCATGCAAATCAAATTGCTCCGCTGGCTTCCCTACGCCAATAGTAATCATAACTTGATTATTTGCTTGAATGTACTGCTGACATTTTTTTAGTTCTTCTTTAAATCCTTGTCTTGCCTTTTCATCTACAGCTTCTTTCAGTAAAAGCAAGCGATCGTATCCCCAATTTGCGATATAATCTCCTTCACCTTTATGACTTTCAAACCAGTAGCGAATTGTTTCTTGTACCTGCTGCTGCTTCTTTTTCGAAAGAGATGAGTCAATTTGAAACAGCGTGCAGCAATAAGGACTGTCTACTTGTACTCCTAAAATATGACCTCGTTCAATAAATTCTGCATCTACCTGCTGGCTATAAATCCATTCACGAAAAAAAGCTTCTACTCCTTTATTTTCCCATTCCTTTGTTTCTATGTAGTATGCTTCGCGAATAATTAACTCTGTTAATCTTCGAATAATATCTGCAAAAGGCTCAACAGCTTCTGGGGTACCTGTAATGCCAATAACGCCAATAATGTCTCCTTGATAACTGATAGGCAAATTAATTCCTGGCTTAACTCCTTTTAAATCTGCTGCTTCTTTTTTGGAAATATATAGTTTTTGCTTTTTTTGCATCACGTTCCACGCGCCTTCATGAAAAAAACCAACCCGCTTTTCTTCTGTAGACGCAATAATAATTCCGCGTGTATCCGTTACAATTACATGTTCTTTCATCACCAGCTGTACTTCTTTTATAATTTTCTTCGACAGTTCAGACACTAGCTGCACGTTGTTTACACCTCACCTATCATCAATTAAAAGAGCTGAAAGAATGGTTTTCTCTCAGCCCGCTTTTTTTATTATGCGTTCACTTTTTCAGCTTTTTTTAGCACGTTAAAAAACTCTTTCATAAATTTAGGTAAATCCGGCCAAGCTTGTCCGGTTACTAAGTTTCTGTCTACGTGGAGCGTCTGTTCAACAAATACAGCACCCGCCGCTTCTACTTCCGGACGGCAAGCAGGATACGCTGTCACTTCTCTGTCTTGCAAATACTCTCTAACCGTCGTTAACACGAGCTGACCATGACAAATAACGCCTAAAGGTTTGTTTTCTTTTAAAAAATGAGCGGCAATTTCCTGAACTTTTGTGTTCATTCGAATATATTCAGGCGCTCGTCCTCCAGGAATAATAAGTCCGTCAAAATCAGCGGGATCCACTTCATCTACAGAAGCATGAGAATCAATTTTATATCCCGTTTTTTCTGTGAATGTTTCCATTTCTGGAAGAAAATCATGAACAACCGTTTGGAGCTTCTTTTTCACGGGAGAGGCAATGGTACACTGAATATCTTCTTCTAAACAGCGATAATACGGATAAAAAACTTCTAAAGCCTCCACGGCATCTCCTGTTAAAATCAAGACACGTTTACTCATCTTTTATCACCTTTTCTTTTAATGTCGTCATTTACTTCTTCTCGCAAGCTGCTTTCCATTCCTGCTTTTCCCCTAGGAATAATAAAAAAAGCAGGGCCTTCATTCCTTTACTAGGAATGTCAGCCTTGCTTTTTATCTTGTACTCTTTTTAATTCAGCTGTTAATTCAATAAACCAAGCTTCGTCTTTTGTTAGCAGCGCAAGATCAATCAATGAAAGAATCTGCTCTTCGTGCGCCGTTTTTTGAAGGGGCAGCTTCTCTATTTTTTCATCCATCATGCCAATGGTTGTGCCGACCATTTTTTCATCATCACTTTTCACTACATTGATTAGTGCGGCTTTTTTAGATGGATTAATCGTTTTTATATATCCGTATATAAGTTCACCGTCGCGAGACTTTCCTTTGACCCAGTCGCCTACTTTTAAATTTCCTTCAAATAGCTTCACAGTCATTCTCCTTTCTTCATAAACATGCTAAGAATTAATGTAACGGCATATAGTATTCTAGAAAGTAGTGTAATCATAATACTTACAGTTTAGAAAGTCAAAGAATCTGTTTTAGAGCAAAAGGCTCGATATACAAAATCACTGCAACAATAAAAAAATCCGAACGATTTATCGTTCGGATCTTTCTTCAACTACACTCAGCCTCTTTATTTGTTATACGAGTCCAGTTAAGCTGTAGATTCCAATGATTAAGAAACATGCAAGCGTTTTTATAACAGTGATGGCAAAAATATCTCGGTAAGACTGCTTGTGGGTTAACCCGGTAATAGCAAGCAGGGTAATAACGGCTCCGTTATGAGGAAGCGTATCCATACCGCCTGATGCCATCGCTACAACTCTGTGCATAACTTCAGGAGGAATATTGTATTGATTAATAGCTTCTACATACTTATCTCCCATCGCACTAAGCGCAATTCCCATACCTCCAGAAGCGGATCCTGTAATACCGGCTAAAATGTTTGTCGTAACGGCTCCATTGACAAGCGGATTTGTAAAGGTATGTGAAATACCATCGCGAACGGTTGCAAAGCCAGGAAGAGATGAAATAACGCCTCCAAAGCCATACTCAGCTCCCGTGTTCATCGCAGCGAGAAGCGCTCCGCCAATACTTGCGTTAAGACCCGCTTGGAAACCGGTGGTCACTCTCTTCCAGTCATACGCAATCGTCGTAATAATTCCAATAACAAGTGCTAACTCCACTGACCAAATACCAACAACTGCGGTTAAATCTACTTTTCCGAACGCTTCAAGGCCAATTTTGGCAAAATCAAAACCGTCTGGGTACCACTTTGGAATAGAAACAGTAAAAAATTTGTTTGCAACCCCTACAAGCACGAGCGGAACAAACGCTAAAATCTGTCTTGCTACGCTAGGTTCATATTTAGGTTCTGTAGAAGGTACAGACTCTTTTTCTAGCTCTGCAGCAGCTGCTAGTTCATTATTAAATCCGTAGTAGCCTTCTCCAGCTTTTCTTGCTTTTTTACTTCGGCTTTCTAAATACCAAAGACCTAAGCTAAAAACAATAACTGATCCGATAATCCCCAGTGTCGGAGCAGCATAGATGTCTGTTTTAAAAAAAGTCGTTGGAATAACATTTTGAATTTGCGGTGTACCCGGAAGTGCATCCATGGTAAACGAAATAGCTCCTAATGCAATCGTTCCCGGTACTAATCGTTTTGGAATATTCGCTTCGCGGAATAAGTTAGCCGCAAACGGATAAACTGCAAACGCAACAACGAATAAACTTACGCCGCTGTAGGTTAAGATTGCTCCCATTAAAACAATCGCCAAGATCGCACGTTTAGCCCCCACGACTTTAACAATTGTTTTCGCAATCGATTCAGCGACTCCAGACATTTCAACCATCTTCCCGAAGACTGCTCCTAATAGAAAGACAGGGAAGTAGTTTTTAATAAATCCAACCATTTTCTCCATAAAAACGTTTGAGAAAAATGGGAGTGCATAGCTTGGTTCCGTTAAAATAACGGCTAGCAGCGCACAAAGTGGAGCAAACAAAATAACTGAAAATCCGCGGTAAGCAACCAGCATCAAAAGCCCCAGAGACAGCAAAATAATCAGCAAATCCATAACGTTTCCCCTTTCATCCCTCATTCAATTTGTCTTGAATTTATCTTATTTCTTATAAAGTGCAGACTCAAACTCATATTCATAGCAGGTGTAATACAGCTGGATAATTTCTTCTGCCGTCGGTACAACAGGATGGTTAGCAGGACTTCCGCTTTGAATCGCATCCGCTGCCATTTTTTCAACCGCCGCATAAAATAGCTGACGATCAATGCCCCACGATTGAAGATTAGGAATCTCTAAGTCGATACAAAGCTGCTTGATGGCTTCAATTAACACATCTGCTCCTTCTTTTTTTGTATATGATACGTTCGGAAAAAGAGCTTGTCCTATTTCACCTAAACGATCGATTGAAGCCTCTTTTGTATAGTCCAAAACCGCAGGCAGGAGCATCGCGTTAGAAATACCGTGCGGCACATGGAATAACGCGCCAATAGGTCGTGACATACCGTGCACTAGAGCAACGGATGAATTTGAAAACGCCATCCCCGCAAGCATAGAAGCATAGGCCATTTCGTTTCTTGCTTGAACATTTTCTCCATTTCTGTACACAAGACGAATATTTTTCATAATTAACTCAATTGCTTGAAGCGCAAGTGAATCCGTAAAAGGATGTGCTTTTTTAGACAAATACGCTTCGACCGCATGACTGAGTGCATCAATTCCTGTAGCTGCCGTTACGTGTTTTGGACATGATAGAGTTAATAACGGATCAACAATGGCTGTATCAGGCAATAATTGAGGCCTTGCGAGCATCATTTTTACATCGTACGCCGTGTCTGTAATAACCGTCGCTTTCGTCACTTCTGAGCCCGTTCCAGCAGTCGTAGGCACGGCAACCAAAGGAAGAGGACTACCTTGAAAATCTTGTTGATTTTGAAAATACGTTCGTAGATGCCCTTCATTTGTCATCATAATGGCAACCGCTTTTCCAGTATCGATACAGCTGCCTCCCCCTAAGGCAATAACCACATCGCACTGCTCCGCTTTACATATGGCAAGCGCTTCATCTAGATGAATATCTGTCGGCTCTGAATTTACGCCTGTATACACGGCACAGTCCATGCCAGCCTCTGCTAAGTAACGACGACAAGTTTCTACATTGCCTGCTTTCGCCATAACGTCATCACTTATAAGCAATGCCTTTGTCCCAAGCAGTGCAGCTTGTTCTCCAATTTTAGAAAATGATCCTTCTCCATATAAAACCGTGCGTGGTACAAGTAGTTCATAAATTCCCACTGTTTTTCCCCCTTTGTTATCTCGCTGACAATCTCTCCTTCCGTCTTTTCATGCTGACTTATGTAAGCGATTTCATTTATTTGTGCAAAAAGCCAACATGAACTTCGTTTTTCTCCCCTATTTATTCTCTTTTTGTATACCCCTTTCCTCTTTCATTCTAAAATTTCATCTTATATTTTTCAATCTTTTTTTGAAACTTTTTAAAAATTACAAAAAAAGCCAGAGGTATTCTCTGACTTTACCATTTAAATAAACTTTTGAACAGTATTATTTCGATTTAATTTATAAATCGATAGCAGGAAAAAAACGAGTGCAAAAGCTAGTAAAATGCTGATATTTAACCATAGGCTGCTTAATGCGGCTCCTTGTTGAACACTTTTCAACGTGCTTAATACCCACGTTTGAGGAAGAAAGTCGGCTATTTTCTGCATCACATCCGGCATAAATTCAGGAGGGAAAAAGCACCCTGACAGTAAACAAGTTGGCGTAATAATAAGCGTTTGAAGGCCGTTTGCCGCTTTTGAGCTTTCTGTAAAAGCAACGATTACAAGCGACAAGCCGATGGCTACTAGCCCAAACAAAACTAAAATAAAAAATAGCTGCCACACAGGAATGTTCATATCTACATGAAAAAGAGTCGTAATACAAACAAGTGTAATCATTACTTGCAAAGTTAATAAAATCATATTTGTCATAACATTAGATATCACGTATTGCCTTGCACTGACTGGCGAAGCTAGCAGTCTAAAATACGTGCGCTGCTCTTTTTCTTTTGTGATAAGAGCCGATAGATTTACGGCAGAAAAAAGCATAAACATAATTAAATACCCAATTGTCTGCTTGACAATGTTTTGATCGGTTCCTTTGTCTTCAAGTGCATGCGTGGAGACGTGGAATGGCGCTTTTTGATAACTCTCATACATTTGTTTAAACGCAGCGTCATTGCCGCCTGCTGCTTGATTAAGCGCAGAAACATTATCAATATATTGATACAAATAAGACTTAATAAAGCCCGTTACTTCTGCTCCTTTTATCGAAGTAATCGTAATATGATCTGGTTTGTTCGCTTTGACGCTTTCAGAAAACCCTTTTTCAAAAGTAATAACAGCATCAACTTTCTTTGACGTAATCTCATGATCCACTTCTTTGTCAGTGAGCATTTTAACATTTGTTTTATGCAGTCCTTTTAAAAACTGAACGGTGTCTTTTGAGATATCCGTTGAGTCGTGATTGACAACTCCGATATTCACCGAAGTCCCTGCTGTATTTCCATAAATAAGAACGGACATCAAAATACCTGCAATAGGCAAACCAATAACAAGTACAAGCGTCCTTTTGTTTCTAAGCAGCATATTTCTCAGCATATTTGTGACAAGCCACATGATATTTTTCATGTTATAACCCCTCTCTTTTTCTCAAAAGCACAATGGCTGTGCCCAAGAATAAAATAGAGAAGCCTACATTCAACCCGATAACTGAAAGAGAAGCGCCGATATCATTTGTATAAATCAATTTAATAAGTCCATTATTCATCCAGGTTAAAGGTGATACATTGACGAAGCCTTCTCCAGCTCCATTTTGAAAATAGGTTCCTCCCACAATACACGACACTTGAATCACAACCATAATAATTGCTCTTGACGCCGCTTCCGTCTTCGTAAGGTAGCTAACTCCTAGTCCAAAGCTAATGGCAAAAAGAATCTGAGATACTAACATTACGAGTACTAAGAGTAAATGATCTCCCCAATTCGCATCAAAAAAATATTTAGTCGACATAATGACGACTAATACACAAATGGCGTGAACCAAAACAGTGCCTAAAATTTTCCCGACAAAAATTTCAGCGGTTTTAATCGGTGCGGCTACTAATCGAATTGCTGTATTTCGCATACGCTCTCCTCTAATTAAATAACTCGCTGAGATAGATCCGTACAAAACAATCATGGTGGTCATTGAAATAGCGTAGTAATCTATTGAATTTGGCTGTTTTTGAGAATGAAGGGATGTTTCTTGAATATAGTCATGCTTAGACGCACGCAGCAGGTTCTCGACTTGCTGAGGATTTACTTTGGCCACTTCCATAGCCACGTTGTACTTATCAACAAATGTACTTAACATACCTTGCACCACGTTAAATTCAATGCTGTTTTCTTCATTTCCGGAGAGATTAATGCCTCCGTCTTTCACTTCTACATAAGCTGTATAATGCTGCTCTTTTACTTCTTTTTTTCCATCTTGATCTTTTTTCAACGCTTTAAAGTGAATGCCCGATTTTTCTGCATGTGCAGCAAACTGCTTAAAAGCGGCAGATTGTTCATTACTTGTGTCCATTTTGTAGAGAACGTAACTGTCGTCTATCGTCATGTCGTTATTAAAGGCTTGAGACAAAGCTGTTCCTAAAATAAGGACAAGAGCTAGCGGAAAAAGAATCATAAAAATAAATGCACGCTTATCTCGCAGATCACTTTTCATTTCTTTCAAAGCAATTGCAATAATATTCATTCGTTATTCCTCCTTTCTTTTATAAATCTCTTAAACTGCGTCCTGTGAGCGTCAGAAAGACCGTCTCTAAATTAGGGGCTTGTTCTTTAACTGCTTTAATTTCGATATGATGCGTCATTAAATAATGAATGACCTTGTTTAAGTTATTCACTTCGGCGCTTGAATTAATTTTAATGATTCCATCTTCATACGTAACGGCTGTTACGCCTGGAATTTCCTTTAGACCGCTGCAATCTATATCGTCTGCTTCTTTTACTTCAATCCAAATATCTTTTGTATCGGTGATAATCGCTTTCAGCTGCTCTTTTGTTCCTTCAGCAATAATTTTGCCGTGATCAATAATTGCAATTTTTGTACATACCTCTTCTACTTCTTCCATATAGTGACTCGTATAAATGATTGTGCTTCCCATTTCATTTAGCTTTTTTACAGATGTTAAAATATAATTTCGCGACTGAGGATCAATGCCAACCGTCGGTTCATCCATAATGATCAGCTTAGGGCGATGAGCAATTGCGCATGCGATATTTAACCTTCTTTTCATTCCTCCTGAAAAGCTTTTCGGATACGCCTTTTGTTTATCTAAAAGCCCTACAAACGCTAAAGCTTCTTCGACTCGTTCGCTAAGAAGTGATCCTCTTAATCCGTAGAGTCCTGCAAAAAACTTCACATTTTCATAGGCTGTCAAATCTTCATAAATCGCTAAGTCCTGCGGAACAATTCCGATGTTCATCTTTGCGAAATTTCGGTGTTTCTTTATATTTTTCCCAAGTACTTCAATATCGCCGCTGTTGCTTTGAAGAAGACTAGCTACCATATGAATCGTTGTGCTTTTTCCTGCTCCGTTTGTTCCTAAAAATCCAAATATATCTCCTTCTTCTACTTGTAAAGATAAATTATCTACCGCAATAAAATCTCCAAATTTCTTTGTTAATTTTTGAATGGATAATACGTTCATCATTTCACCTCTAGTGTGTTGGTATATCCTTATTTTATGAAAAAAAGGCAAACTTACGTCAGTGCATAAGTTCACCTTTTCCCCATGAGAAATCTCATTATTTACGTATGAAGTTTCTCACCTATCGGCAGCAGTGTGGTAACAGAAAATCCGTTTGCTCCGTCAACAATCACCGTTCCGTTAATGGAAGCAGCGCGCTCTTCCATTCCTGCTATGCCAAGTCCTTTTTGAAACAAGTGAGCGCCTTTTCCATTGTCTTTGACTTCTACTTTCACCATTTTATTTAGTACGTGAAGCTCAATGGCAATCATCGTTGCTTCTGCATATTTTAAAGCGTTTGTAATAGCTTCTGTTATATTTTCATGAATAATTTTCCACTGAAGAGGCGTGATAAGATCTAAATTCCCTTTGTATACAAGAGGCATTGCGATACTATGCTTAGCCTCAAATTCACCAATAAATAATTTAAGACGGCTGATTCCTATTTGCTCAGCGGGAGGCTTTATACTTTTTAACGTTAACCTAATTTCTTCAATGCCTTCTTTCGAAATTGTAATCGCATTTTGAAGAAGAGACAGCGCTTTTTCCTCGTCTTGCTTCATTACGTGCTTTGCTGCCTCCATTTGAATAAGTGCTCCTGTCATTGAATGACCAATCTTATCATGAATTTCCTGCGATAGTCGATTTCGCTCTTCTAATTTTGAAGCATATTGAGACTGTCTCACATACTCTTTATTTTCATTCACGTGCTTTTGCAGCTTTTGCATACTTACTCTCATTTCATCAAGCTTTTGTTCATAATTGTTTGTCCGCTTTTGATAGAGAGCTGCTCCTGTGTAAATAAAAAAAGTAAACGCAGCGACTAACACATACAGAGCTCTAATATCAGAGGGAACTAGCAGCACTGGAAGCAATACAAGCAGCACCATCCATTTTTTTACGACTGATTCTCCAATAAGCTCACAAAGGTTTAGCGGCAAAAGAAGAAAAAACAAAGGATGAAGTTGATACGCACAATATAGAATAAGGACAATTGAAAAAGCAATAAGCATGCGCTTGAACGCGCTCTTTTTCACAATAGACGCGGCGATATTAACACAGCTGTAAAGAAGCAGTGCTAACACAATAGCTGAAATCGAGTGTACATAATTAAACTGAATGTACGTAATAGCCAAAAACAGCATGAGGATGAGCTTGGTCATCATTAATCCGACTTCCATAGTCCTACTTCCCTTTACCGGTTAAATAGTAAATAGCAATTTGAGTACGGTGCTCAAGTCCCGTTTTACTTAAAATCGAACTAATATAGTTTGCTACGGTACCTTCTGAAATAAAAAGCGTTTTAGAAATTTCTTTATTTGAAAGCCCCTTGGCAATCAGCGTCATAATGCTCGTTTCACGCTCGGTAAACTGTGTCATATCCGCTTTGGACTCGCGCTCAGTTGCAGCGTTTAAACTTGATTTAATTTTATCAAGCACAACATCTTGCAGCACCGTATGTCCGTTGAACACACTTTTGATTGCGTCTCGAATGCGCTCTGGCTCTGTATTTTTTAACAAGTAGCCTTTAGCTCCGTTTTTTACAGCATCAATAATATATTCATCGTCATCAAACGTAGTTAAAATAAGCGGCTTTGCTTTCGTTGACTCTGAAATAAGCTTTGTAGCCTCTACACCGTCCATAACAGGCATTCTTACATCTAACAATGCAATATCGACGGAGTGATTCTTGCAATATTGAACGGCTTCTTGACCATCTTTTAAAGTAGCGACAACGTCGAATTCCTCGTATGTATTTAATATAATTTTCATTCCTTCTCGAATAAACGAATTATCATCTGCAATAATAATAGTAATTTTCATTTCTGCAAGTGAGAAGATCTCACTTTTTTTCACATCCTTTTTTCACATCCATCTGGATGCTTCTCATTTATTGTAGCCATAATAAACCAAAAGTTCAATGCGATAGTTTGCAGTCTTTCTAAGCACTAAAAAAGAGCAAACCTCCGCAGGTTTACTCTTTCGTCCTGTTACTTCTGAGCTAACTTAATCACCGTCTCTAAAAGTACGTTTACACCTTTTTCGCATTCTTCCCAAGGAGTGAACTCTTCTTCACAATGACTTTTTCCGTTTACGCTCGGAATAAAAATCATGGCCGTCGGAATATAGCTAGCTAAAAACTGTGCGTCATGTCCAGCTCCGCTGACCATTCGCTTGTAGGAATACCCTAGCGAACGAACCGACTCTTCCACTTCATCACAAACCGTTTTATCAAACCACACGGTATCGCGTCCCCAAAGCTTGGTCACCCGCACTTCGCACCCTTCTAACAGCTCCGCTTGATCAGGCAGTGATTGAATAATTTTTTCCACGGATGCAATGACATCTTCATCCGTATGTCTCGCTTCAAGCGAAAAAATCACTTTATTTGGAATAACGGTATGAATATTAGGCAGTACGTTCATACGCCCCATTGTATAGACTAAATTTGAATCCAATCTGCCGAGCTCATGACGAGCTTCAGCAATCAGGTTATTAGTTGCAAATAGCGCATCTTTCCGCATATCCATCGGCGTCGTACCGGCGTGATCTGACTCCCCCGTAACTTCAATTTCATAGCATACCATTCCGAGCACGCACTCGACTACACCAATTGATTTGGCTTCTCTTTCTAAAATAGGCCCTTGCTCAATATGTAATTCTACAAATGCCGATGCTTCAGTAAGACGGTTACTTCTATCGCCTTCATATCTGCATGATTGAAGGGCTTGCTTAAACGTCACGCCGTCAACATCTGTCTTCTTCATCATAACGTCTTTTTGAAACTTGCCCGATAAAATACCTGAAGCCATCATAGAAGGCTCAAAACGCGCTCCTTCTTCATTCGTAAAGTTAACAATCATAATCGGCACCTTCGGCTTAATATTATGTTCAACCAGCGTCCTTACTAACTCTAACCCTGCAACTACACCGAGGATTCCATCAAACCTTCCGCCTTTTTTTACGCTGTCCATGTGTGAGCCAATCACAACAGGCGGCTTATCTTCTAGTCCTTCAAGCGTGGCGTAAATACATCCAAGGTCATCGATTTTAATATCCATTCCAAGATCCCGGCAGCATGAGCAAAAATAATCTCGTGCTAGGCGATCTTCTTCTGACAGCGCTAGGCGGGTTACACCGTTATTAGGTGTTCGTCCATAATCGGCAAATCGTTCAAGCGTATTTTTTAACCTTTCTCCATTCACTGCTACTTTTTGTCGTTGCAACTCAACCACTCTCCTCATTATTTGGTTATAAAGTGCGTCTAAGATGCTGTGTTAATGAATATCATTCATTATGACATAAAATAGGCGATATCACTTGAAGTCTGTTAGAACCCCTTCCATTGTTTTTGTAATGAAAGTGCGCAGCTTGCCTTATGTATCTATTAGCTTCAAAACGTAAATTTCCTGCTTTTTTCTATGAATAATGCACGCGTTATTTATGCATTTTTATTATAAAAATAGCGATAGGTTTTTTTCAAAAAAAAGAGAATTAGTTATTATACTAACTCTCCTCTACACACTTACTTTTTATTTGCTTTCTTCGCAATCGCAATCATTGTAGCCAAAACACCAACTGTAATAATCACAATAGCAATTACGGCAGTGGTAATAATAATTCCTGATGTCACTTCTGAAACACCCATTAGTTTACGTTCTCCTTTTGTGCCTGACCTATTTATCTAAATCAGCATATTGATCGATTTATTCCTATTATATACGAACTTGTAAAGCGACGAAATATGTGACACATAATTGACATACTGTTTATATGTTTTCTTTTAATTCTACGTTTTATTTAAGAAAATACGGGAATAATTCAAACATATATAAGAAATACTCTTTATTTCTTTAAAGAAGTATTGTAATATAAATGTAACAATTGTAATATTAACAGCATGAATGTTACATATATTTCAATGAATGAGTAGGAGGGAAATGGAAATGAAAAAATTTGGAATAATCTTAGCATCACTTGCTCTTTTCTTTTCACTAAGCACAGGAGTTACAGCTCAAGCAGCATCACAAAATCTATCAACGACTAATGCGGTAAAAATTGCAGCAAACGCAAGCAACCATTTCTGGAATGCACTTCATGGATCTAAAGGTAATTTATGTACTCAAAAAACATTTAATTATAAAGGCACTCAGTACTCATATCTTTGTCAAGATTTTAATACAAAAAGCAAACTAGTAAGCTACTTATCTGAAACGTTTACAAACAGTGCTATTCAAAAAGGATTAACAAATTATCGCTACATCACATATAATGGAAAGCTTGCTCGTCCTGTCGGTGACGGATTCAGCATGCTAGAGTGGAACAAAGCAAAAGCAAAACTAACTTATCAACGCGCCGATGTTCGCTCTTATCAATTTACGGTTCCAACAGTTGACGGAGGAAGTGTAAAACGCACCGTTACATTTTATAAATCTGGTTCACAGTGGAAAGTAAATAAGTTTGATGCTGTACTATAAGCAATATAAAAAACAAGGTCTTCTAAGGCCTTGTTTTTTTATGCTTTCTCTTCCGCTCTTTATTAAAGAAGTTTCACTTTATTTTCACTAACTCCCCTTATAGTATGGATACACACTACTACTTATTCGATACATTGTCATCGGAGGATTTTATATGAACATACTACAAAAAAGAACGGCTTTTATCGTAATGGCTGCTTTTCTTTTAGCATTTGTTTTCAGTATCGTTTCACTATCACACTATAAAGGAGAAGAACATTTATTTTCAATTCAAGAAAGTCATCAGTTAAAAAAGATTACGAATGGTATATCTGTTCTTGATAATAACTCAAGAGATCATCGTCTTCCTTCAGGAAACGGTCCTGCTTCACCCAGCAATTCCGGAGAACACGTAACGCCTTTTCATAATCTATCTATGGATAACGGTGCCGGAAGTCAAGGAGCTAATAAAGACTATGAAACGCCGCTAGCTCTTTATACGGTGGGCTTTTTTATAGCAGCAGCTTTCGTTTACGGATTAGTAAAGAAAAAGAAATGGCATCATTCGATAGGGCATTCTCGCGTTATTTTATGGTCATTACTTGGCACTGGTTTATTTATTCGGATTGCACTGATTCCGTGGGTAGGCTCTCATATGGATGCGTCGCTTTTCAAAAACTGGGCATCGGTTGCGGCTAATCATTTTTCAAATTTCTACGCTAAAAGCGGAAGCGATTATCCGCCGTTTTATATTTATATCTTGTTTATCGTTGGGAAAGTTGGCAGTTTACCGGATTTTCAGCAGTATTTTTCGCTGTTGATTAAAATTCCGCCTATTTTAGCAGATGTTGTCACATCTTATTTACTCTATCGTTTAGCTCGTAAATACTTGGCACCTTCTTTTGCATACCTGTTAGCAATTGGGTATTTATTTAATCCGGCCATTTTAGTTAATTCAACGTTTTGGGGACAAGTGGATTCATTTTTCACTTTACTTATTGTCCTAGCCATTGTAATGATTACGGAAAAACGAATTTACGCGTCGGCCGTTATTTTTACAGCAGCGGTCTTAATGAAGCCGCAGGCGATTATTATCCTGCCTATTTTGTTTTTCGAGCTCATTCGCCTAAAGCAAGTGAAGCATTTCTTCGGCATTGCTTTAACGGCGGCTTTCACTGCTGGGGTGATTTTATTGCCTTTTTCAGTCGGAAAAAGTCCAACGTGGATTATTGATTTATTTTCATCCACCATTGGAGAGTACCCGTATGCTTCTGTTAACGCCTACAACTTTTATAGTTTAATAGGCGCAAACTATAAAGACAGCTCTGCAACGCTGCTGTTTTTCAGCTATCATACGTGGGGACTTATTTTTATCGTCGCGACAACTATTTTTTCTTGGCTTATTTATATAAAAGGACGGAGCTTTAAATACGCCGCTCTTGCAGCGCTTATTCAAATTTCAGGGGTATTTACGTTTTCTTCAAGCATGCATGAACGCTACTTATTTCCAGCAGCAGCGCTTGCTTTAGTGGCTTATATTTATTTAAAAGACAAAAACTTGCTTTACTTATCCCTTGGATTTAGCATCAGTATTTTTATGAACACTTTTTTTGTTTTATACGGCGACAGTAATATGCAAAACAGCACGTCATACCCGTTTTCTATGTTTGCTACGTCGATGCTAAACGTCTTGCTTGTTGTTTATTTAGTAAAAGTTGCTTGGAATTTAGTCCAAAAAAGTACGGTTTTAAAAACGGCATAATACAAAAAGCTCAGTGAGTATGATTGATCACTGAGCTTTTTTACATAACAAGCGACATGCCTGGCGCGTCTTCTTCTCTTTCTTGAAACCCTAATTTTTTATAAAAATGATGCTTTCCTTTTGCTGCAAACAGCTGAATCGATTCAATTCCGCTTTCTTGGCATTTCGTCAACAGCTCTTGAATAATTTGCTTTCCAAGCCCTTTGTTTTGATATGTGGGATCAACCATCACGTCGCAAATAAGCGCTTGGTAAATTCCGTCTGAAATCATACGGCCAAATGCAATTAATCGTTCATTGTCATAAATACCGACTCTAAACCAGCTGTTGGCTGCGGCTTCAAACAGCTGTTCTTTTGTATAATTTCCTTTTTTACTTTTATGTAATCCGCTCGCTTCATGCAGATCAGCAAACTGCTCAAATGGCGGAACTTCTTTTTTTATTACGTAAGACACGTTCATTCTCCTCTCAATACCGTTGCTTTCTATATTATATTTATACATCAAAAAGAATAATAATTCAACATTTTTATCTAGTTATCTTGTTACCCTTTCTTCAAATAAAAAAACTGCCAAACGGCAGTTTTTTAGGCTTGTGCTGATTTTTTTCGTTTTTTAAGATCAATTCCTGCTATAATAAGCAAAATGATTCCAAGAGCAATCATGATTTTACTCACTGTTTCTACCCATTCCGGTGCGCCTTCAGCAAGTAAAAGTGAAAATCCAATGATATAAACCGGAAACCCAACGAGAGCCCAAGGGGATCTCACCTTCTTTGTCTTCATATATAGGATCTCCTCCTTCTTTACAGATTCTATGTAGGCTGTATATGATGAGTTTATCAGAAAAAATTGGAAACGACAAAGGAGATAAACGCATGCATACGTTGCCTCAAACATTTTGTGATACAATTACTCACCTTCACTCTCATAAAGGCCAAAAGTGGCTAACTGACTTTCCTCAGCTGATTCGCTACTGCGAACAGCGATGGCATATCACCATTCACAGTCACTTCCCTCTTTCTTACCACTTTGTTGCTCCTGCGCGCAAAGCAGATGGAAGCGAACTAGTTGTAAAACTCTTTGTAGAGCCTTCAGAGCTGCTTCATGAGCAAGAAGCACTGACAGCAATAGCTGGTGAGAACACGGTAAAAATAGTGGACAGCGATGCTGAAAAAGGCATTCTACTGCTTGAAAAGCTGTCTCCCGGATGCCCGCTTTCCTCTTTATCAACTAAAGAAGAGGCTGCGTTAATCGCTGCTCGGCTCATGAAATCTCTGTGGCGCATGCCTCAATCAGACTCCACTATCGAAGAAACAGCCGTTAAAAGAGAGAAGCAGCTTCGAGAGTATACACAAATGTATCCAAGCGGCATTGATTTTCTTTCTTCCGAAACGCTTCAACACGCGCTAGCCCTTTTCTCTGAATTAAACCGGACTTCTCAGCAGCTTTTTTTGCTTCACGGAGACTTGCATCATGATAACATCTTACAGTCTGGTGAAGCGTGGAAAATAATTGATCCAAAAGGGTTGATTGGAGAAAAAGAGTACGAAATTATCCCTTTTCTTTTAAATCATCTGCCTAAGACAAACGTAGCAGAGGCAATTGACCATCGAATCAATATATTTGTAAAAGAACTGAACGTAAGTAAAAAACGCATTTTACTGTGGGGATACGCTCATTCTGTATTAGCCACGTGCTGGTTAATAGAAGACCGCCAAGACGCCGCTTCTTTTTTACGTGCTATAGAAGCATTTCAGCACTTATTTGAGTACTATTACGGGCATAAAAAATAAGAGCCGACATTTGGCTCTTATTTTTTGCATTTCTCTGCGACAAGCTCATATGATTTTAATCGGTCAGCCGGATCGTGCGTAATGGTGACAAGCATGAGTTCATCCGCTCCGTAGCGTGCTTGAACTTCTTGAAGACGGACGTGTACTTCTTCCGGGTTTCCGATAATCATAGCTTCTTTCATCTTCTTCATTTTTTTCTCTTCTTCTTCTGTAAGCGGATAGCTGGCCGCTTCTTTAATAGAAGGCACACCTTTTGCTTCCATTTTATCCTGTTGAATTTTCCATACGAGTGAGCTCGTTGCGATGCGATGCGCTTGCTCAGTTGTTTCAGCGCAAATGACCGATACAGTGACAATCGCATAGGGCTGATCTCCGCTCCGCCTTGGCTGAAAAGCCTGCTTGTACTGATCAATAATAGCTGAACCGTCTTGTTCACTCATAAACTGTCCAAACGTATAGGCCATTCCGTTTCTAGCAGCGAGCTCGGCACTTTTTTTACTTGTGCCAAGCAGCCACGGTTCTGGAGAGACAGGCGGAAGCGGCGAAGCTGAAAGCTTGGCGTATTCATGTTCAGCCGGAAATTTATCGTCTAAAAACTGCAGAAGCTCTTCAACAAGTTCAGGCATTTTAAATACTTGCTGCAAGAAGTTATCCGACAGCGCATTTGTTGCTTCAGCCGATCCACCCGGCGCGCGCCCAATCCCTAAATCAACGCGCCCTGGAAACAGCGTTGCGAGCATGTTATACGTTTCCGCTACTTTATACGGCTTGTAGTGAGGCAGCAGCACCGCTCCCGATCCAATTCGAATTCTATTAGTTTGTGCGCCGATATAGCCAAGCATCACTTCAGGAGCCGAACAGGCAAGTCCAGACAAATCATGGTGCTCTGCAATCCAGTAGCGCTCATAGCCAAGCTTGTCACCCGCTTTGGCCAGCTGCATCGATGCTTCTAACGCTTCCGCTGGGGTCTGATGGGATGAAACGGGCGATTGGTCGAGTATACTTACTTTCATCACACATCTGCTCCTTATTCGTTCACTTCAATTAAACTTAATGAGAAATCCCCTACCTGGCCTTTTTCATATAAATTTGTAAAAGACGTAGAGTACTGATGAATCGTTCCTTGGAAATCCAGATCTTCTTCTGGGACATTTACATGAAAAGTACCTTTATATAAAAGTGTAGTAATATCATGATATTCCTCACTTGTTACCTTAAAATCAACTGAAACTTTTGTTTTGCCTTTTACAATTTCTTGTTCATAGCTGTAAATTTGAATAGGCGTATCATTTAATACAATTTCTTGTACCACGTTAAATCGTCTCCTTTTTTAGTGCGTATGAAAAATAATAGCACTTGAAGAAGTCATGAGCAAATAAAAGAGCTTCTGGTTGCGCATGCAAAAAAAGCATGGCTTTTCGCCATGCTTGTAGTCCAAAAACGATCTTATACGCGCTTTGTACGCGTGCGTTTGAATACGAAATAAAGAACAATAATCACAAATGCCGCAACTACAAACGGAAGCGTATATTTGCTTGCTACGTCTTCAATGTTCGCCCAGTTCTCGCCTAGCTTTCCGCCTAAGTAAATAAATAAAATCGACCAAGGAATCATCGCTAACACGGTTAAAGACGTAAACTTCCAAAACGGCATTTTAGCAATACCTGCAGGGATCGAAATCGCGTGTCGAACAACCGGGACAAAACGAGCGGAGAAAACCACGCCCGCGCCGTATTTATTAAACCAGTTTTCCGCAAGGTCGATATGCTTATCATGAATAAATAAGTACTTGCCGTATTTTTGAAGAAACGGACGTCCTCCGTAGGCTCCAATCCAATATAAAAACCACTGTGCAATCGTTCCGCCAATAATTCCGGCAATGACTGCTCCTGGAAAACTAATCATGCCTTGAGAAATCATATACCCCCCGTAGGCTAGTACAATTTCACTTGGAATGATTTCAATCATTAAGCCGAGCGCAATACCTAAATAGCCAAGGCTCGTTAAAAAATCCAAAATACTCGTAATAAATGAACTCACCTTTAATCACCTTACTCATTCTTTAATAATTTTACACTACTACTATATTCCAACCATCAGTATAAAAGGAAACTATGAACTCACTATGAACAGCTTACTTCCCCGTTGACTGCCGGTACCTTTTCCGCAGCTCATGCGTATGCAGATCTGCTAGGCGGACCGGAATCGGTAACTTGCTTTCTTTTGAAATAAAATGCATCATGAGCTGATATGACATGTCCAAATCGATATAGTTTCCGCACGACAGAAAAATAGGCTTTACCCCTTTTGCTGTCCTTACTACTCTACCATAAACCTGGCCATCAATCACAATATCTTCATAAGCGCCCTCTGTATCTTTAGGCATAACGTAATCATGTCCTTTGATCTTTAAATAGCTTTTTCCAATTCCAACGGTAGGTTTATTGAGAAAAAACGAAGCATGTGTAGCTACTCCCATGTGCTCGTAGTGCAAATATCCGTTGCCATCAAATAAAAACACATCGGGCTCTATTTGGAGTTTTTTAGCCGCTTCAAGAATTAAAGGAAGCTCTCGAAAAGCTAGAAACCCAGGAAGATAAGGAACCGTTACTTCTCCTACACTGTGCACTTTTTCCACAATGCTTTTCGTCTGATAATCAACCACTACAATGCTGCAAGCTCCGTAAGATATGCCGTTTTCTTCCCAATACGCAACATCAACACCAGCACAGTTATGTATATGCGTCATTTTGACGCCTGATGTTAAATCAATTTGTGCTTTTAGCTTTTGCTGAAGCGTCCGGCACTCCTCTTTCGTTTGCATCGTAAACGTATGTATGTACTGAATATCCATGTTCCATTCCTTTCATTGACTGACTCACCTATTATACAACTATTTTCTAAGAAATTCCTATTCTTTTTTTCACACCTTTTATTATAGCGCTGTTTCCTTAACGTTTGATTAAAATCCCTATTCGTTTACGCATTTTTTGTAAACATCATCATGAAAAAATCCCTATTTTTCTTTACGAAATGTCAACGCTTTCTACACACTTTCTCTATATCATCATCACATTTTTTCGTTACGCTATTTCTATACTAACGCATAGGAGAGAAACGTGATGAAAAAATATTTAGCTGGTCTAAGCGCAGTCGCCTTATTATGCTGTTCAATCGCCTCTTCTGCTTTTGCACGCACGGAAGAAAAACTTACAAATATCGCGCACCGAGGAGCCTCTGCCTACGCACCTGAAAATACAATGGCTGCTTTTCACCAAGCGTTAGAAATGAATGCGGATTACATTGAACTTGACGTGCAGCAAAGCAAAGACGGTGTACTCGTTATTATGCATGACCGTACCGTAGACCGAACGACAAACGGAAGCGGACACATTCGAGAGTTAACGTACGCGGAGCTTCAGCGCTTGGACGCAGGAAGCTGGAAAGGGGATTCTTTTACGAATGAAAAAGTCCCAACTCTTTCGCAAGTATTAGATGAATTTCAAGGAAAAATCGGTATATTAATAGAGTTAAAAGCGCCGGAACTTTACCCCGGAATTGAAAAAAAAGTAGCTTTTGAAATCAACAAGCGACAGGTCAATCACGTTATCATTCAGTCTTTTAACGTTTCATCCATGAAAAAAATGCATGAGCTTCTCCCAAATGTTCCTATAGGCATACTAACTTCTTCACAGCGAGACGCAAACCCAAATTCAATCCGGCAATTCGCCGCTTTTGCCACTTACTTTAACCCGTCTTATGACATCCTAACGCCTGCTCTTATCCACCAAGTCCATTCTGCCGGAATGAAAATATCACCGTGGTCTGGAACCAAGCGGCTTCCCGCTTCATTTTTGTGGAAAACAAAAAGTGACGGAGTGATTACAAATTATCCTGATGAAGTGAATTGGGTGCAAACATCAAGTGCTATCGGACAACAGCTCGAAAAAGGAAGCGCACGCCGAGTAATTACACTTGCCGTCACAATGTGGCCATAGTTCCTGTAATCTTTTACTAGTAACCTCGTCTTCCTTACTGCCTTTTTAACGCTTCAATACGTTTGATTTCACTGAAATACCGAAAGTTCCCTTTAAAACATCTCTCCATCGTTTTAAAAAACTGCTCCGCTCCTCCTAACACCACCATAAAAAAGTCTTGTTTTGGAAGCACTGCTTTTACGGGAGGAGATGTATGCAAGGTATACAGTACAAACTGTTCAGAAGCCGATTTTAAGGTTAATACTAACGGTTGATCTGGAAAATTCATCTCTCCATATCCGGTCTCTTTTAAACTCTCCATTGCATCCAACAAATAAAGCCACATCCCATCTATAACATCCCATGCAGATGCATCAAGAAGCGGCTCACCGTAGTATTCAAGCTTAATAGCTCCTTCAAGGCAAGTAAAATCAAACTGATTACCGTAACGAATGAGTTCTTCTTCGTTCGATATATCGATAAAATAGTGCGATTCCTTTTCATATAGAGATGATAAATCCGTAATCAAAATACCTGGACGCTTAATGAATGTTTGAACACGAAACAACATTATCCCTCCATGCCCTGTTTGCTTTCACAGCTCAAATAAATTTTCTCCGTCCTTATTTACCCAATACTTTTCTATTTTTGGAATCAAACCTGTAAAGTCTTTATACGTTCCTTTCCAATCGCTTGGAACATATTCTTCAAATGAAGCCGGTTCAGGAAACAGTGAGTAGAACGTTTTTTGATCAAAGTTCACTAAAAACGAAGGGCTAAAGTCTAATACGTCTTCTTCATCTTTGCTTTCTATTTTATTTTCAAACAGCTTTAAAAGAGTAGTTGTGTCTGCCTGATACGACTCTATACGTTGTAAAAAAAGCTCAGCATTTTCACTGCTAAGAACTTCGATACCTTTTCGTTCAGGTTCGATGTATTCATTAACCGCTGAATCACCTTCATTTTCAAAAGCTTGTGCAAACTTTACATAATCCAAATACCATAGCTCTCGATCGGTCACATACCATTGAAACTGCTTTTTATGTACTACTCCGACAATTACGTTTTCAGCATATATGGGTTCTAGCATGAGATGGACCTCCTTGCTTTTATTAGCTTTGTGACCTGTTATATACGATTTAATTAACCTTTAAGCACTCTCTTTTGTACTTTTTCATTCAGCTTTCGTTTTAAATATTCAGCCATTTCTATTTGTCCAAATTCCTTAGCATATCGATACGCATCCATATCCTCGATATTCTCTCCGGTATATTGAACGGAAATATCTATACCTTGATCAACTAGATGTTCAACTACTTCTTTATGACCACCGTAAATTGCTGCGAACAATGGATTTCTTTTTGCCGAGCTTACATCTAATTCTGCTCCAGATTGGATTAAATACTGTACTATTTCTACATGCCCCTCACCTGCTGCCACTCGTAAGGGAAAAGCATCAAATATATCACCTTTTATATTTACATCGATTCCTTTATGCACTAGATACTCTACTATTTCCATCTGTCCTTTTTTTGCTGCTATATGCAACCAGCTACCAAATGGAGTCATGGTGTGTAGAATTGCTTTATTACTACCTATTAATTCTTTGGCTGAGTTAATGTCACCACGTTTAATTGCATTTCTTATTGCTTTGTTGACGCTGTTTTTCTCCAAAGCATATCCCCCTTAATGTAGTTGCCCATTATTGTCGTTTTTAATATAGACATCTTCCTCAATAATTTAGCTGTTTCTACCGTTTTTATTTTTAAATAGTTGTGGTCAGTGAACTTCACTGTCATACTCGTAGTTCTTTTAACACTTTTGTTCGCAGATCATTCACGATTTTTCTATTCGTATCATCATTTAATAAAGAAGTTAGTCTTTCTATGTAACTATCCGCATTCTCTATACATCTTTCAAAACCATTTACAAAATGCTCTACTAATGTATCATCAACTAAAGCAATGGGTTCGGGATAATATTCGACGCCTTCTCTTTCAAATGCTTTTCTACTAGTATAAGCAACTGCATCAATAATACAGTCCCAGACTATCACATCTGTTTTATTATCTGACATCTCTTGAATTATTGTGATACCATTTTCCTCGTGATCTAATAATTCATAAAGAGTATCTCCACTATTTTCTTTGTCTTTTAACCCTTCCCAGCATTTACATATAACTTTCCGGGCTAAAATTTGATCTTCCGTACGAGAAAGTAACGGTACCACTTTTTCTGAAAGTGCCAGAAAAAATATCACTTTATCATGTTCTGTTAAACTATTGAAGTTAGCATTAGTCATTCTTAAACTCCATTTCCACTTCTCTCACTATGATGAGCTTAACTCCTCCGTCTATATATCTTTTGCTCTTCTATGATTAGGAAAGAAATTTTTTTATGATCTTTTTATCATATTCATTTTCTGAAATAATCCCTAAGTACTTATACTCCCAAATCACCTGTTGTTCATACGGGTCAACAGTAAGAATATCTTCATACCCGTAGTCTATCTCAAATTTCCCATCATGACCTAAATGCAAAGTTAAACTTGTCCATATCTCCTGCTTGTTTTCTATAAATACATCTAACAACTCACGAAAGCACTCTAACTGTTTATCTAATAACACTAAGTAGCTCTGTTCTGACACCTCAAATAGTTCAGGTATATCATGACTATATATAGGTTCATCGCTTCCTTTTGGATAATAAAAGAAATACGTTGTTTGAGAACCTTCTCCTACTTCTGCATACAAATAGATTTCTCGCCAGTTTTCTTGTATCATTTCCTTTAAATTATCGGCCACCTTTTGATAAATATTATTAAGCTTTAATTCCATTTGCTGTCCACCTTCTGCTTTAAATATTCAGCAATTTCTATTCGTCCTCGTTCAATCGCAAATTCATAGGCATCCATATTTTTCATCGTATCCCCTGTATACTTTACAGTAATATCAATACCACTCTGAACAAGGTATTTTACAATATCAAGATGACCACCATAAATGGCTGAAAATAAAGGATTTCTACTCGAATCGCTTACATCTAACATTGCACCTCTATCGTATAAGTACTGAACTATGCTAAATTCACCTACACTCGCTGCATGTGCAATTGGCGCTGACTTTGGTACACCTTCATTTATGTTAATATCCATCCCGTATTCAACTAGGAACTTTACCATGTCAAGACTACCAGCTCTAGCAGCCACGTGTAGCCACGTTCCAAAAGGAGTTATAAGCTCAAGCAGCGTTTTATTTGTAATCAGAATCTCTTTTGCTTGTTCTGTATCACCATTCTTAATGAAATCATAGGCTTTAACTGCTTTTTCCTTATTATTCATAGAAACCTCCTAAGATATTTTTGTTCATACGGATTCTTCACCAGTTTATAGTATCAGAGAGATTCCTTTAGTCTTCTGAAATCCCTTCTAGAATTCTTCTAATGATTTAGATAGGATTATGTGGATATTCTTTTAAATAGTGCTCTATTAAACTCTTACTCTATTTCAGCATATTGGTTCACACGCCCTACTCATATGCATTAAAACCAAAAATCCTCAATAGCATGCTCTACTGAGGGTTTTACTCTTCACTTAAACTATATTTTTTCTCTATTTAAATTAATTCTATAATAAGTTTAAAGTATTTATCATCTTCCTGAAAAAAGATTTTATAATCTTCAATTTGATAAGCCTTGTACAAATACGCTTTTGCTTTTTCAAACTCTCCAAGCTCATAAAAACTTTCCCCTAACCGCAACAACAGAAAAGGATTTTCATTTCCGTCCGGACACTTCAAGGCATATTCCAAGCTGCGTATAGCATCTTCGTAGTTTTTTATTAAAAAGTATGTATCACCCAAAGTTCCGTAAA
Source organism: Priestia sp. USM5 (assembly GCF_058323215.1). NCBI lineage: Bacteria > Bacillati > Bacillota > Bacilli > Caryophanales > Bacillaceae > Priestia > Priestia sp. USM5. The sequence goes on along the minus strand of NZ_JBSGKN010000001.1, from coordinate 2,028,552 downwards.
TCCACGTAGCCGCTGACCATTTTTCCTTTGGCTCTGGAACTAATTCAAGTGCTCGTTGATAAGAAGCAATCGCTTCACTCATTTGTTTCAGTTCAGCGAATTGATTACCTTCTTCACATAACTTGACAATTTGCTGGTGAAGTTGATCGTTCATTTCCATTACAGCATCTCCCTACTGAAATAATAAGGTTTCATCTTCATGATCCTTTTAGCAGCTTTATATATTTGACATCTTGCCCTTCGAACAATCTTCCTTCTGACTTTTTATTAGCAATATCAAAAAATTCTTTTGCGACATTTAATTCGCCCAACTCATAATAAATAGTTCTTGATAAAAATTCACGCTCTCCGTCATCTATTCTTTCAAAATCCGATGTATATAAACGATTTAACCACTGCTTAGCGCTTTTGTAATTCTTTATCACTGTAAATGTATCAATAATATCCCGTACAATATTGCAAGTGTCAGGATATCAACCTTTAGGCTGTGGAATTTCACCCCAAGCTTGTACCAATAAATCTATAGATGTTTCGTAATCATTATTTTCAGAGCATTCATCGCTTTTGGTCTTATATTTCTCAATTCTCACTTGCTTTTCAGGGTCAATTTGTATCATTTCTTCCTCCACTCAAAATATCTTCATCTCTTTCATTTAATACTGCCTTCACTTGATCTCTTTCAAAAATCACCATATATTCATATGGTAAAGCTAAAACTTGAATAAGGGATGGACGAATCTTCAATAATTGATAAACATAAAAAGCCTCAAGCTCTTCTGTATCATCTTCTTCATTTACCGGCCCTATGTACCAGCCAGAATCTCCTCGTTCAGCTCCGCCGCTTCTTTGTAAGTAAATACTATCTACTTCTAGTATATTTTTAGCTACCACGACTTTATCTCTAAAGCTGACACCTTCACCATTTTTCATGTTTAACTTGCGCAAAAAGTGAACTTGTTCCAACTGCGCCCATAAAGCAAGCGTTAAATCTTCTGTATAATCCTCAAAGGGATTCCCTGAATAGTCCGGTGAAAGAATGTAATACTCTTCATTCTTTACAGAAACAATAAAGTTCGACCACCCTATTTGTATCGAAAAGCCATCAGTCCATTTTTCTCTTTCTATCGTTTCAAAGATACGAAATAGACTCTCAACCTGCATTTTTAATTCGTGTTCTGCTTGAACTACGACTACTTTATGCCCTATATTTTTAACGAATTTTTTCAATTATTCTTCCCTTTCTTTTTTCACTAATTTTGTTGCCAAATATATTGCGTTTGGACAGTACGTAAGGTTGCTTTCTATAGCTTATACCCATAAAAATACTTTTGTCCTTTTTCCCAGTTTTTAATGGAAAGATTATTAATATACTCCATCATTTTTTTATAATGGCTTGCATTCATAATTGTGCGGTAATCTCCAGGCACCTTTTCCCCAGTTAAAATGGATAATAAAGGTGGAATCAACTCCATTTTTAATGGTTCTTCGTTATGTACTGCAATCATCGCTCTTTGGACTAATTTTTTTGCTAAGTCTCCGGGAAAAGCTAAATTTTGTTGAAAGTAATAACTTTCTGGATCATTCTCATTGCAATACTCAACATAATAGTCTCCTATTTCCTCCCCAGTCGCCTCTTCTCCGATTTTCGCTTCATAGTCAAGGAAAAAATCAAGCGAATCCTTTATGATAATAGCCGTATCGTCAATTTCGTTCCAGTCTTCAAGTAAAGCCAATAAATATGGAACTACTTCAAGAGAAAGTGATGTTATCGCTGCTGATGCAAACGTATCAACCGTTTCTTCAGTACTTTTACTCAAAAATCGCAGATTATTTGAATCTCTTAAGTCGTCATGTGTTGCGATAGCGAAAAAGACCCTTATACACAAATTCAAAACCGCTTCATCTTGAGTCCCGTTCATCAATTGAATTAATAGCGGCTTTTGAGTAAAATCCCCTATTTTATATAACTCGATTAAATTAAATAAAATGTCCCTTTCTGTATGGCTTTTCAATAGATGTTCTTTTATTTCAGCTTGAGATAAAGTGGTCTTTTCACCAAACCATATACTATTCATAAGGTTTCTTGAGCCTACCATCATTACACCTGCTTTCGCTAAGTAAATTATCTATTTCCACTTTCCCTTTAAATATTCAGCCATTTCTGTTTGTCCTCTTTCAAGGGCAAACGTGTAAGCATCCATTTCTTTCATGTTTTCACCAAAATATGTAATCGATATATTAATATGATTCTCAACTAACAGTTTAACCATCTCAAAATGACCATTATATATGGCAGCAAACAGCGGATTTCTATCTGGTTCACTGATATCAAGTTCAATATTATGGTTAATAAGATACTTAGCAATAGCAGCCGCTCTTTCTAAGGCATTGGTAGAAAAAGTTCCTTCTTGTGCATTAACATCTATTCCAGCACGAATAAGGTACTGGACGATTTCTAAATGACCATGAGCTGTCGCTACATGTAGCCATGTGCCAAAAGGTGTGACCCATGTTAACATTTCTGGCTCTTTCTCAAGTAAGTCTCTCACCTTATTTAAGTGACCACCTTTTATAGCACCTCTAATAGCTTTTGCTATGTGAGTTGTTTCCATTTTTCGTTTTCCCTCTACTTTCTACCTTGTAGAATCCTCTCCAAAATATATCGTCTCTCTGCTTGGTGTGATGCGCTGTAGTGTGGGGAGCTTATTGTCTATAGCAAGACTCGATTCGTTGCTTCTTTATATACTCCTACTAGTCTTCATTACTATGATTTTGTTTGATTTTATGTAAAAGAGCCATCACTTTTTCTTTATCATGGGCATGATCTTCCATATATACGTGGCAAATTTTGTGCAAGTAAGTTAAAAACGTTTCATAATCGACAATAACACTTTTGTCAGTGTCACCCGTACCGTCTAGAAATTCAATGCCGTTTTCAACATAGCCCTCTTCCCACGGCTCTAAGTCGTCTGAAAATGTACAAATGTGGTACTCATTTCCATAACCAGTTTCCTCTGAAAAATAGTGTAAGACTTTTAAAAATTTTTGATCTGATAAAGCGCTATAAAAACTTATCATGGGAGACAACGTACAATCTATATCATGAAATAATTCTACGATTTTCTTCATTTGTATCCCCTTTTTATAATTAATTGAATCAACATTTACTATTTGATCACGCCTACTTCTATGAGAGCCTCAAAAAATCCACAATTATTTTCATGCCCTACTTTAGCTGCGGATTAATGAAGCATAGCTAAAAATTCTTTGAATGTATCTGCAACAGGGTACGTGTTCGGCTCAAGCTCAGCAGAATTTTCATGATCCCATACACAAACGCTAGGGTTATCTCTTGAATTTCTATAATCTAAACACACAAAATCTCCTGCAAATAAAGTCGCGATTGGTAATAAAGCTACTCCCAATAAATCTCCATCATCTGTAAGCCGATCCTCTAATTGAGTCCATGTTACATCAATATCAAACGTACCGGCTTCATTGTTCTCTGGGGCTTCAAGAATACATAAAAACCTTATTAATACATAGCTATGACTCTTCACTTTAAAAGCTTTTGCTTCTGGAGAAGCCCCGTTATTTCTTTTTATCATTTGTTTATAGTCTGGAGGTAATTTCACTCTCCAAAACGCTTCCTTTTCAGCTAGCAAATTATCCGATGGTAATGGATAAATGATTGAATCTTTTTTTATTTCCATTGAATGTACTCCTTCTCTGTAGTATTCTTTCATTCCCTATTGAAATATGTATATTTAACATAATGAATTACACTATAAGCTGTTCATTTTTTATCTATCTTTTACAGCCTCGAGATATCTCTTTAGATGCTTTTGTCCTAGCTTACTTTTTGGCAAGATACTAAGGTATTCATATTTCCATATTGTCTTCCTAGCATGGGAATCTGCGGCTGAAAGATCATCATAATTAAATTGAATCGTAAACGTTTCTTTGTGATTAAAAATTAAAGTGAAGCTGGTCCATGGCTCTTGGTTCTCACTTCCGGTAAACACTTTCCACAATTCTTGGATGCAGTCTAATAATTTGTTCCATTGTTTAACATAGTCTTCTTCACTTACAGCAAAAATTTTAGGAATGTCATGACTGTATATAATTTCATCACTGTTATTAGGATAATAATAGAAGTACGCTGTTTGGGCACCATCAACAACTTCACCATAAAGATAAACTTTAGAACACGCTTCCGGAATGGTCTCTATTACGATATTGCCCATGTCTTGATATAGCTTATTCACTTTTTCTTCGTTCATCTAACATTCCTCCTGCTGCCTTGTTAAATTGCCTAAGAATCCCTAGCAAAATATTAAAGCCTATTACGTTTCACCTTTTCAAACCACTCATTAGCATTATAACTAGCGGTTTTAACATCATCATTTGTATAAACCAACTCGTAATTGTATTCCGCTGTAAAGTGGCCGCTCTTCACATCATAAATTAATTTCATCTCCGTTGGCATGTCTCTGTTATTTTCTTTACACAGCGCTTCAATTTTTTCAATATCTTCATTTAAAATATTTAATACCATAAATCCTCTTTTCGGAGATGTATCATATCTTTCATCCTCATCCTCTAAGGCGTCGTTCACTTGATGAGATTTTACATATTGATTGTTAATAAGATAAAAAAACTTACTAGCGATAATGTTTCCTTCACACGAAGCATAGATATACACTTTGTCGGCTCTATCGTTAATATATTCCATACAAATTGATATCATATCAGCTTGGAGTTCACTGAATCGGTCTTCAAATTCTTTCATATGATGTTGCACCTCGCTTATAAACTTTTAATTCTACGCTTGTAAAATGTTCCCTTGATGCAATTCTTTAGGGTTAATTTAGTACCTTCATGAGGTGGGAATTTAACCACAAATACTGGATTTATGCTAAATTGGATTATTGGGATACTCATTTAAATACTTATTGATTAAAGTCTTGCTTTCGCTATCATCTGGTTCTGTTCCTAAATATTTATATTCCCAAATCACTGGCTGGTCATCAAAGCTGTAATCCGTGTCAAACCAATTTGTATAATCATAATGCACCTTCAATTTGCCATCGCTATTAACAGATAGTGTAAAAGAGTACCAAAGTTCTTGCTGATTATCTTTAAAAACGTTTCTTAATCTATTAATTAACTCAAATAAAGCTCGATCCTTCATTTTATAAAATTCTTTATCAATATCGTCGTATTCACAAGGAATTTCTAAACTATATTTATAGTTCTTTTCATTCTCAAGGGTATTATAAAAAAAGTAAGTGCCTCCGCCCGTTTCGGATATTTGAGCGTAAAAATAAATCTTTGTCCATTTGGTAGGAATCATTTCATTCACTGTTTCAGAAATTCCCCTATAAATTTGATTTATTTCTGTTTCCATACTCAATATGTTCGACCACCTAACTGTTTTTCCAGTTTATAACGCGTTCCTTACTGTACTATCCATTAATGTTTCTCTATAACTATTATAAACTCATCATTACTCTTATCTTAAAACACTAAAGTACTAAATACTTTCTCTCTACTTCCTGCATTGCATTCTTTACATTTCAAATACTAACTTTTTACTCCAACATAAAAAAAGAATTCGACTCTTTTCGAATTCTTTTCCTAATTTAACAACTTCTCTCCTCATTTTTTTGCTCTTAAGCAATTTGTACCACCTGCATGAGAGACAATCTAAACCCAATCAATTTTCAGTCATCCTTTGCTTTAAATATTCAGCAATTCCAGTCTGCCCAAACTCTCTTGCATATTCATAGGCATTCATATTTTTGATATTTTCTCCCGTGTATCTAAGCGACACATCTATTCCTTTTTGTACTAAATATTTAACTACTTCTTGATGCCCACCATAAATTGCTCCAAACAGTGGATTTCTCTTCGCTAAGCTCACATCTGGTTCTGCTCCAGATTCTATTAAATACTTTACTATCTCTAAATTACCGGACCCAGCTGCTAAATTTAACGCAGAAGCATCAAATGTCCCGCCTTTCGCATTAACGTCAATTCCTTTTTCAACTAAATATCGGACGATTTGAAGGTTCTCTTTTTTAACCGCTACATGTAACCACGTACCAAATACAGTCACGGTATTCAAAGTCTCTATATCATCACCTATTAGTTTTTTCACTGCGTTGATATCGCCAGTTTTAATGGCATTTCTTATCAATTTTTTACTATGGTTTCGGTCCACTATGCAAACTCCTTCATTATCATCTACTCAAATAGGATCATTCGGAAATTCACTATCGTACTTTGCAATTAATACTCTATCTTTTTCTTCACTTGCTTCTTCACCTAGATATTTACGTTTTCAAATTATCATTTGGTCACTAAAACTATACTTTGTATCGAACCAATTCGTATAATCATAGTGTATGTTCAACTTCCTGTTACTATCTACAGACATTGTAAATGAATACCAAAGCTCTTGATGATTATTTTCAAAACTGCTTCTTAATTGATTGCTCAATTCAAACAGTTTTCTTTTACATTTTTTAAATTCTTGTTGATCCACATGATACTCGAACGGGATTTTCAAGCTATACGTAAAACTTTGTGTATTCTGAGGTGTATTATAAAAAAATAAGTACCTCCTCCAGTTTCTGATATTTGAGCATAAAAATAAAACTTTCCCCATTCTTCTGGTATCATTTTATTCACTGTTTCAGCTATTTTTTTATGTAATTGCTTCATTTCATTTTCCACTCTTTTCATGACTTCAGTTCGTTCAAATTCTATACCTACCATTCTTCCAGATTTAGCTGCTTGATATTGATATTTAGCTTCCTTTATGTATTTTAGACTTAGACCTAACTCTTTTCTCTTTTTATAATGCATCAATCAACCTAAGTTTAGTTACTAATTCATTATATTTTAAAAATATCAACCGCATCTCCTGGAGATTTATTAATAAGGAGTTCAGGAATGTTTGGATTACTCTTCTTTAATTTATATTTTTGAATGTTTGTTAATTCAGGATTGAAAGAAATAGCCTGAGATGTAAACTCTAAGTTTATGAGTTTATTGTAAACTTCCCCTAAAAAATTTTTCCAATTTTTCAAGGAAGAATTTGAAACCTCACCAGGATCTTCTAACATACGATACCCGTCTGCATAATGAAACATCAGTAAACCTGTTCCAAAATCACAAGCTGCATTTTCTAGAATAACTGTTGGCACTTCAAACCCACTATTCCAGTTATAATTTGCAGCAGAGTAATGAAGCAAGAGAGAGTTATTAGTATTCAATAAATAACTTATTATGTAATCCTCATCTGTCCTATTAAGTAACTGTTTAAGAAAATGAATATCGTCCTTATCCATAAGTTCTTGCCTCCTTTTTAAAAAACTCAAATGCTATAAATTATTGATTATTGCTGTTAAAATTTTCTTCATATCTTTTCATTTTCATCATTTGTTCTTTATCTTTTTCATCCGCTAATTCTCTACTTAAATATTTGTACTCGAAGATCCCGCATCTTCACTTTGTGCTTACTGCTTCCTTTATTTGTATAGCCTTAATAATTATTTAAATAGGATTATTTGGATATTCTTTTAAATACTGATCTATTAAACTTTTAGTTTTTTCATCCGCCGGTGCTTCATCTAAATATTTATACTTCCAAATCTTTTTCTGTGCTACAAATCCGTAATCTGTATTCAACCAATCTGTATAATCAAATGATACAGAGAACTTCCCTGTTTGCTCTAACATTAGCGTAAAAGAATACCATAGTTCCTGGTTATTTTCTTTAAAGATTTCCCTGAGCTGTTCACTAAGATCAAAAAGCTTATCTTCTTCATTATTAAATTCTAGTTCCGATATGTTAAATTGTTTTGGTATATCTAGACTATACGTGTAGCTATTATCTCTAATTGATTTATAAAAAAAGTAAACTCGCCCCCTGATTCATCAATCTGTGCATAAAAATAAAATTTCTCCCATTCTTCTGGAATCATATTATTAACCGTTTCTGCTATTTCTTGATACAATTCCTGTAACTGGCTTTCCATTTGCATAGAATTTATCTTCCTGACTGGTTTTCAACTGTTGCTATCCCTAGTTCTTCATCTTCAATTTGGTATGTTATTCTAACTGTTTATCTTTAACTTTTTTATGTTTCTTCAAATCCATGTCAAACAACTAAAAAAAGACACTATGATACTTATATATCGTAGCAACTATTAAGCTGACGCATCTTATGAACTCTAGCTTCACAAAAGAATTGGCGCTCTTCTTTGCACAAATATAAGTATTGGCCAAACTCAGGAAACACATCCCAGTTTTTTTTAAGGGTATTGTTTGTTTCGCGCTCCTCTACTGAACCATTCTTTAAATCTCGCTTTTCCATTGCTATGTAACCATCTTCTCGGAAATTCAAAATCAAACTACTCACTTCTGTATTAGTTTTATCATCATATTCCCAATACATGGCTGTTCTTAAAAAAAGCTTACCTTCACTCATAACTTCGAAATAATAATTTAAATATTTACGAATTAGTTCATCATAAAACCCTACCGAAACCCATTCATTTGTAATATTTATAATATACTTGTGCTTCTCATCTTCCCTTAGTACGACCGTATAGGGTTTATGTTTTTGGTGGTATGTGTATGCAGTATGCTCATCAAGAATGTTCCAAGGCTTCTTTTTGATATCTGACCATTCGTCACAATAATACATTTCCATAGTCACTTGTACACCTTCCCATAATATTTCTACTAACAGTGCTGTTTTTTTTCACAAATTCTTTATACGTTTCTGGTAAATTCATTCTCCATTTACCTTCCTTTTCAGAAAGCACAGTATCGTCCGGCAAGGGATAAATGATTGACCATCCTTACATTCCATTTGTATACCTCTTTAACATTGTGATGAAGTGTAATATTAAAAGGCGATATATCCATTTGGCTTCTGATCATCGTCCTTCTCATAAAATTCAAATATTAACTTGATATTCCTTGATGATGCTACCTTCATGAACTTTAATAAAGCATCATTCAAGTATACAAAATGTAAATATCTCAAAAAAACAACCAAAAGCAGCTGTCATCTAAAAGTCTCATCTGCTTATCTTTGAAGTTAAAATCTGCTTTTAAAAGTATAGCTAAATAATTACACATTTTTAGAAGTTTCTTAGTTATCTATTTCTCAATAGACTCATCAATAAAAGTCTTTATTGAAATTAAATCTACCCTTTTATCAGCATTCTTTGGATAGTTTTCTTCAAGAAAGTGTAATAGCTTATCTGAGATACTATTATTCTCATATACCTTTTCAAAATTTGTTATGAAGCTTTCAACAGTCTGATAATCAACACTTTCAATAGTCTGGGGAAGATACTTTTCTTTTTCATATTGATACGCCTCCCAGATTGTATATGCCAGAGCATTTCCAATACATATCCATACTTTTTCATTATCTTTATCATCGGCTAGTTGCATATAAGTCATGATATCTGTTTCATCTATGTTTTCTAAATATACATACAGGCTATCTGCGTCAAAATCCTTTAATTTTAGCCATTCCCAAGCTTTTTCTAATGACTCAACCGCTACTTCAAATCCTTTAGATTCAGAAATCTTGTTGATAATTAAATTAGATAGCGACAATAGATATACGACTTTAGCATCCTTGCTCAAATTATTAAATCGATTCATTTGATTTGGTGATCCTCCTTCATACATGGTTACCTTTTGAGTAATTTTATATATTTCGTGTCTTTCCCTTCAAATAACCTTCCTTCTGATTTTCGATTAGCTATATCAAAAAACTCTTTGGCAATTAAAAGGGATCCCACTTCATAATAAATAACGCCTGAAATAAACTCTTTTTCACCATCATCAAATCGTTTAAAGCCTGATGAGTATAGATGAGTTAGCCAATATTGGGCACTTTCATAGTCATTCATTATGATAAAGGTATCAATGATATCTTTTACCACCTCATAAGTATCACTATATAACCCTTTTGGAAGTGGAATCTCTTCCCACCCTTTGATTAATACATCAACAGATTGTTGATAATTTTTCTGTTCAAATAACTGATCACTTTTCACTCTATATTCTCCAACTCTTTGTTGGATATTTAATTCCATTTTCATTTACATTCTCCTTAATAAAATGGGATGACTTGTTAAGACTAAAGATACATTGTTATTTAATAGTTTTGCACTTATAAAATTTGACCAGATCTATTGATCCCTATCCTAAAACGTAAAAAACACCTTTTTCTTTCCTTTAACAATTACGTACTGTTAAAAATAATGCATTTAACTGCTTTTTGAGGTTTGCTGACTGTTAGTTCTCACTATTTGCTGTAGTGGTCTACACTTACTCATTCGTTCTCTTTATTTAATGGGTTCCATACACTGAGTTAAAATAATTTCATAAAATCTTCTCTTTTTATTGAGGTTTCATTGCTTTTACACTCATAATCATAAAAAACTAATTCCATTCTTTCAATTTCCTCTACTGTGATAAAACCGGTTTCAACTGCGCTATTCAAAAAGACAGTGATACTATCTGCACCGATACCTTCCAGTGCTTGCGGTACATATTTTACTTTTTCGTTTTTATAAGCTTCCCAAGATGTATAAGCGACGGCATCCACTAGTAGTGACCATAGCCTAGCCATATTCAAGTCTTCTTCTTCCTCAGCAAATTCTGAGATGCCTGTATAGTCTGCACTATCAATAAGCTCATAGAGTTCATCTCCAGTTACAGTATGAGATTCACCCCATAACCAACATTTGTCTAACGCTTCTCTACCTGCTGGATATCTTTCATCACCTTTACTTATTACAGAAAATACTCTTTCAGCAACAATTAAAACAACCCCAACTTTTCCTTCACTTTGTAAATTAAGAATGGATTTATTTTTCATAAAATCCTCCTTATGTTTATTTAATAATCTTTCCATTTTTTTAAACATACACGTAATTCATTTTTGAACTTTTTTATGATTGTCCATAAAAGAAAGCACCTGCTTCCTTTTATGGACAATCAAGTGCTATATGCTATATAAACTTACTTAGTCTATTTACACATTATTTTTTAATTATCTTGTAACCCTATTAAAATCCATTCATCTACAATATCCCAGAAATCAACACTATATTCAGGCTGGTCATTGGTGAACCACAGTGTTGCTCTATTATCCGTACAATTGTTCAAATCCACCGCAACGTATCCACCAATACCATTCTCAAAAAATCCATAAGTGGTATCAAGATTGATTTCTAATGGATGCTCTAAATCATCAAGAATCCCCCATTCATCTTCTTTAAAATAAGTTACTCTCTCTAACGGTACTAGACCCATTGCTCGACTTGGCATATAATAAAAGCCATTATGTAACTTTCCGTAAAATTTAACAATAGATTGCGGAACACTTGACCAGGCTTGTTGCATGTCTAAATCGTAAATTGATTTGTTTGGTATTCCCCCTTCATAATAAAGAATTTCGTCATTTTCACTCTTCACGCTATATAGAATGGCGTACTGTCCATTATCTATAATGAGTTCAACATCTACTAAATTCTCTTTTAAATATGAGATCGTATGACTTAATTCTTTTTCACATACCCGATTCCATAAAGCAATTATTTTATCTTTCCTCTCAATCTTGTCAGTTTCTATAAATACTTCCATCCATTCTTCCGGGATTTTCTCTTTCTCAATACTTAGTAAGTCTTCATTAGATACAAACTCAATACTTTTTCTGTATTGTTGTAGAAAAGATAACTTATTCACTTAGAATCACTCCTATTTATCCTCTTAAATTCATTTATTAAACTATATTTATTTTCTTCTGTTAGACTATTGTAGAAACCTAGGTGATTTTCAGTATTCATCATTTTTTGGGTCTATTTAAGCTAGTCAGTATATTTAAAATCATGAGTTTTCGGCTTTTCACCTGTCATATTAATTCAATACATTTTGTTTTCGTATCGACCAATGATCTTTAGTGATTTTTTGTGGAACTGGCTTCGTTTGAACAGGAACTTCCAAAATTAATTCTCCCTCTACTCGACCACCTTTTAAAGTGTTTAGGTTAAATTTACCAGAATAATATTTTTTAGTAAATTCACTTAAATAACTTAATGCGGTCTTTTCTTGTACTTCAGTCAGTTGAGTGAATTTCCTCGAGACAATTTCCCCACCTAGAATATAAGAATCAACAACATATTTCTTCCCATTGTTTTTTCACAAAATTGGGTATTGATTTCTTTTTAGATACTGCTTTACCGTTCTCTTTAGCATACTTATAAAATTATCATGTTCATTTCACCTTTCATACTGAAATACAAAAAGCACTCATCGTCTCTCTTAGACAATTAAGTGCTTTAAGTTTGCAAGTTTTATAGCGAGAGTGTGACACCCTTTACATGCTGTGACAAATCATACATTAAAACGTAGGTACCAATTTTACATACAATTTAAAATCAACTTCTATATCATTTTCAACACTTGTTCTTTCACATTTTCGTCAAACTTAGCTCCTTCTACATTTGCTCCTGTCCAAACTACATTGTCGAGTTTAGCACCGGTAAAATCCGCTTCTGTGAAATCCCCATTTAAAAGGATTGCTCCGGTAAAATCTGCTTCTGTGAAATTAGCATTTCTAGCATCTACCGCTGATAAATTTACATTTTCCAAATGCGCTTTTTCAAATTTACTATTTGTCAGATTGGCACCGCTGAAATCCGTTCCCGTACAGTCGGCCTGTTCCGCATCAATTCCTGACAAATTTGCATGGCGAAATGTAGCATGATTTAAAATTGTTCCAACTAATTCTCCATGTGAAAAATCAGCCTCATCAAAACGAGTTTCAAAGCAACTACTTATATTTATCTTTGCATATTTCATATTTGCTTTAGAAAAATCCGCTTCGCCAAACCTACAATCTGCCATGTTAATTTCCTCTAAATTACAACTTCTGAAATCAGCTAACTCAAAATCGCAGTCATGAAACGCTGCTCTCATTAGGGAAGAGGCTCTCAACACAACACGTTTTGCCATAATACGCCTTGCCATTACTTCTGACAGGTCTGAAAAACTAAGGTCTAAATCACTCATATCTACCTGATCTATAACCTCATCATTATATTGAGATCTATTTACTATTTCCATAACCCTTATTCGCTCATTACTTTTCTCATCCATGATTACAAATTCCTTTCCTTTAATTTTCTAGATACTTCTTCCAAGCAACATTGGGCGAATACGTGACAACCATTCGACTTTCATGAAAACTTGGCACAGCTATTACTTGAGCTGGTTCTAAGTATTTCATTACATGTAACCACCGATCTAGCAATGTATCCCTATCAGCTTCTAATGGATTTTGTAAAAGATCCATACAAACCCCGCCCCATTCTAATTCTGATACGACAGCGGGAGTATTTAGTAGGAATTCCTTATCAAACATTTCTAAAATATGACCACTAAAATATGTTCTAGCTCCTACCCCCAAGGGACCGTTAGGAAGAAACCTGACCGGTATAGGTAGTGAAGACATATTCATCCACTTTTGTAAACGTTCACGTTCAGTATTCCAAGGATTAGGTACTGGCCAACAAATTTGAGCTACTCCAAAACAAGGTTTTGCAACTTCTGCGATTTGATCAGATAGCACAAAAAAATCTGACCAAAATTTTTGAGGAATAGATTTTTGAAATTCAAATTTCAGAAATGAACCATAGTTCAAGTTAACTTCAAAGCGTCCTCTATAGTGCACAGATTTATCACGATACAGGTGAACTTCAGATACTTTACGTCCCGAAATTACTTCTTCTAGAATTTCCTCACGATTATATTCCACCCGTGCCGTTTCAGCGTTCCCCCAATGAGTAGGAGCAAATTTTTCATTTGACTCAAACACATCCAAAAGACGACCTAATAGCTCCTCTTCGTTAAAAGCTACTGTGGGGTACATTGAAATTGAAAAATAATTAGGTTTCATTTATATCCTCCTTCCATACTAGATATCATATCAGTCTGCAATTCACTGAATAAATCTTCAAATTCTTTCATACTACTTTTACTTCTTTAACACTAATAAAATGCTGTAAGGCCATGCTTACCATCAATAATGTTTTCAACTATAAATTTCTTTGTTTGCATATTACTCTCAGTATAAATGTTTTTAACATCAACACCTGTTTTTTTGAAATATTTTTTCAAAATTCAACCTCACTTCTCTTTAACTTTCTGATATTTTTTGACATTCACATCAGGTATCTAAGAAATTTAAAAATGGCTCACAAAAAAACACTTGTTGCCTAAAAGGCAGTCAAGTGCTTATAGTTCATTTTGTAATATAGCTTTGAACATTACTGAACTGGTCCCATAAATTCAGTAATAATGAGAATATGTTCCTTCAATTTGACTTTTTTTAGATTCTCTACTTTTTCTGCTCCACCAAGCCCTAATAATGGAGTATAACCAAAACACTCATCATAAGCTGGCAACTCATAGTGGTCTACTGCTTTTATATAAGGTGACCATTCTAATGATCTCTGTCTAAATGGTTCTTCCTCTAAAAATCTAATAAATAAAGAATATTTTGAAGCTAGCACTTTCGTTTTAGCCTTGCGATAGTTAACCATCACTACATAGGACTCATTATTTTCATCCATCTCAAATAGTATAATATCACCCATGGATGTAGCAAAAATTGGAATAGTCCCTTCATTTCTTAAATATGTGTCAGTTATCAACTCCCTAAAATCATCAGGGTTAATTACTTTTAAATAACCATTCAGAAGGGTTCCATATCCATATGTTTTCCACGCTTCAATCAATTCTTTTGGAAGATGCTCTTTATATTTATTGATTGTTTCTTCTTCTACTGTTCCACTTTGCCGAAAATCATTGTATATATTCAATTCCTACTCCTCCCTAGTGTATAAGCTTTACATTTAAATACGTGTTTTTGAGTTGTTCAGGCGTCATATCTTTAGCCATCTCTTCTATCCCTTCAATCTCTAACAATATGTATCAAGTTCAAGCCTTGTTCCTTACAGTATACTTTGATTTCGTCTTTTTGATATTTCAACTTACCTGTCCTTGAGTTGAGAATTCTGTATACTCAACAACGTTTAATTTTTCAGCCTCCCATTACGAAATTAAAATTTATGTAACGCTTTTTTAACGAATAGCGAGTATTATACGGCCGTATCTAGTAAAAATACAATTCATAATTTATTAAGCCAAAGCAGAGTTCGAACACCCTTTTACTTTATCCATTGTTTATCGCCTAATTATTATATTATTTTCACAAACCAAGTATTAAAACAGAATGCCTTGATGGTGAAACCATCATGAGTTATGAATTTCATTAATGCATCTTCTATGTTGACCAAGATCTAAAACTTTAATAAAAGCACCTGTTGCTCAAAAGGCAATCAGGTGCTTTCTTCCATACTATAAAATTTATCCATTATGAATATCAAATTTACCTTCATATATTTTCAACTTGTACTCTCTTTGTTTCTATTCAAGTGTCTTTAAAAATTCAGTAAAGTTATCTGCCACATTATATGTAACAGGCTCAAACTCACCGGATTCTTCATGAGACCATATACAAACAGATGGATTATTTTTATCTGTTCTAAAATCTAAGCATACAAAGTCACCCGCAAATACACTAGCTATTGGCAATACCTCTGCCCCCAATAAGTCTTCGTTATCAGTTAACCTTTCACCTATTTGTGAAAATACAACATCTATGTCATAAATTCCTTTTGGGTGATTCTCAATATCATCTACTATACACAAAAACCTTTCTAAAGCATAACCACGGTTGTTACACTCAAATGTTGCTTCCTCAACCTCTACACCATTATTTTCTTTTATAAATTCTAAGAAAGACTCTGGTAATGAAAGTCTCCAAAATTTTTCGTGATTTTTTATTAATTCCTCTGAAGGCAATGGCCTTACTATAGTGTCCTGTTTTATTTTCATATTTCTTCTCCTTTCTTTAAATCCTATCTCGGAGCATCTGCCCACATTCCAGTAGATCTGCCACCATTATGAATAGTTATATTGTGTATTCCAAAAGGTACTAGTTCCATCTTACCTGGTACTTCAGTATGGTGCCATGTCATACCTTCTGGTCTTCCACCAATTACGTTATCTAGCCATTCAAATTGTGCCTCGTCAGACTTTAACCAGAGACTTTCTGGTAAATCTTTAGCCTCTACCACGAGTCCAGCACCCTTGAAATCTGCAAAACCATATCTCATTCCATCTGCTTTAATAACATTTACATTGGGAATCAGGCCATCTGCAATTGCTTTTTCCTTTATCAATTTTCGTTGGCGGGCAGTTAAATACTCTCCACCATGAAATGACTTATTCCATGACCAAGTTTTGTTTGTTTGAATTTTTCCACTGTATAGTCGAGCAAAATCATTGACAACATCATCAAAAGTTTTGGCACCATCAATAAACTCATCAATGTTTTTTAAGTTTACATTACCCGTACCTTTAGTAACTTCTTGAACCTTCTCAACTTCTTTAACAACCGGTTTCTCCACTCTCTCCACATTCGGGTTAGCCACAAATCGTCCGGTTTCTGAATCTTGGTATCGCTTGGCAGTTGGGTTATAGAGAGCTTGCGCCATCTGCATCGTCTGCTGCTTCACATTCTGCAAGGTCTCCCTCACCGTCTGCTGGGCAAGTGCTGGACCAGCCGGCACAAGTTCTGGCATGAGTCTTGGCATGCTGCTGTCTAGGATGTTGTTATACGTTTTATGTAGCGACTGAGTCCAAGAGGCCGGTGCGTTTTTGACGCTTTGGTAGGCTTGCTTTGTGACGTTGGCAACGGCGCTTGTGCGAAGCGTGTTGCGCATGTTGTTGAGCTTTTCGGTTCCTTTGGTCGCAAGGCTTTGTCCCATTTTTCCCGCTACCTTCGTAGAAAGCGCTCCAGCTCCAGCAATTCCTAATGCTTGCAGAAGGCTTGCTTTACGCTGCTCTTCACTGATTTTATTCCCGAACATGTCGCGTCCGGTCATATATTCTCCTAGCCCGTTTGCGGCCACAAGACCGTAGAGGCCTTTTTCGGTTTGCTCTAGGACTTTGAAGGATTTGGCAGATTTGTAGGCGTCTAAGGCGTGATCCGCTGCGCTTAGGCCTTTAGCTGTTTTGTAGATGGCTTTTCCGCCTTTTGCGGCTCTTCCTACCCAGCCGACAACCGGAATGAAGCCGGCTGCTGCCATGGCTCCCGCTGCGACGCGCTGTGAGGTGGAAAGTTTTTCACCCGTAACAGGGTCCACGCCTTCTGCTGCTCGTTTATAATCATAATATCCGCTGACCTCTCCTGTAAAGGTAGAAACCGCGTCCCACGTTTTTTCATACCACGGTTTGTTTGCTTCTTCTTCTTGCTTTTTTTCCAGCTCGTATACTTCTTCTTGCTGCTTGTTATAGTCAACGTATGAAGTGGCATAGTCGTTTAGCTTTGTTTGAACTTTATACAGCTCGCTGTCGTGATAGGCTTTTTCGTCAAAGGCAAGCTGATAGACACTTCCTCCTTGACTCGTAGCAAGCTCTAAGCCGCTTACTAGCGTATCCACTACCGCATAGAAGTCGTCCATTTCGCTGTATTCTTTTGACCATTCAGCGTCTAACTGGTTCACTGCCTCAATTGTATCGGTGCGTTTTTTCTCTGCTTCTTCTATTTTATCGTTAAACTCACTCGTTGAAAACGCTGAAATAGAGACGATATCGTCAATACCGTTTAAAATACTCTGCAGATCGTCGTGCTGCTGCGCAACCATTTCTTTAGCATTGCTATTGGCGTTTTTTAGCTCTGTTTCTAAAAATGATTCAGTTACAATCGTGCTTCCTGATAGCTTTGCTTTTTCAGCTTTAACGTGAAGCGTTGAAAAATAGCTTTGCTGCATTTTAATTAAGTTTTCCCACTGTCCGGCCGTATCGGCGTGCTGCTTATAAAAAGATTTTATATTGTCAGCGCCTTTTCCTTCTAAGCTGCCATCTAAGTCCGCTACGCCCTGCAGCGCTTTTTTCAGTTCACCCAGCTGGCTTAGTAACTCATCGTAGGCTTTTTCCCTGTCTTTTGCTACATCAAACAGCGCTTTTGCATCGTATACCTTTCCCACAGTCATCCCCCTTTGCTGCTACGAATGGATAATAGATTCGTCTTGTTCTTTTAGTAAGTCTACATTAGATTTTGTATCTTTTACGTTTTTGTTTAGTGCTTTTATATAAGTAGAAATAAGCGTTTGAATTTCTTCTTCGCGCGCTTCCCATTTCTCTGTAGTATCAAGGCTGTTTTTTCCAAGGTCAGGCATTTTGCTAATGGATAAATTTCCAATCGCTGTGCTGACTGCTTCAAGCTTTTTGATAACGTCAGCGTGATCAAGCTTAATTGTCATGAAAACAGCCCCCTTCTAATTTCACTAATCTTGTTTTCTACTGCGTCATAGGCTTCTTCACCTTTAGCTAATAAAGAATCCGCTTCTCCAATAACGGCGTTCAAGCCACTCAAAGCTCCTTTTTCAGCTTCTAGCGCCCATATCTTTGTTTCAATTTCACGAATGTATCCATCGTAATCACCGTCTAAAATGCCTTTTATGTTGTCGTAGGCTGCCGTACGTTTTTCGTCAAAATCATCCGATAACGTACCCGTCCATTTGTCTCCCAGCTCAGGCTTTTTGATGTGTTCAATTTCTTTTAATGAAACAGCTTGTTCATGCTCAATTTTACTTTTAGCCGTTCTTAGCTTAGAAATTTTCCCTTCTACATCTGAGACTCTTCCAGATACTTCACCCAGCAGTCCGTCTAATACGCTTCCTAACCCCATATCGTTCCTCCTGTTCCGCACATTTCGAGTTTAATCCAATAATTATAAGTATAAAATTTGTCTCATTATAGCTAAATAGGAAAAAACTCTCTTTTTTATGCTTCTAGTTTCATGAATTGAGATAAAAATGAAAAATAAGAGAAAAAAGACTCATGTCTAAATACGTTATCCAACCATATACCGTTATCTAAAACAAAGAATAAGTAGAATAAAACCATTTCTTTGTACCCATACCCGTTTTTTCCCACAAATTAAAGCTTTTTGCGTAAAAAGACCAGCTTTACTTCGTTTTTTTACACAGCAAAAAACCTCTGCACATTCTGCAGAGGTTTTGTTTTATACTTGAACCGGCGTTGGTTCTTCAGCTGTTTGTTCGTGCTGTATAAGTCCGTAGTTTTCCCATGCTCGGCTTTTCCAGCGAAAAAACATAATAACTGCGCGCGTCCATTCATCGGCTGCGATGGCAAGCCAAATGCCAGCGAGCCCCATGTCTAAATGGAAAACGAAGAAATAACCGAGCGGCAAGCTCATCATGACCATCGACATCGCACCAATTAACACCGGATATTTGGCATCTCCCGCTGCCCGCAGCGAGTTAATCAGCACAATGTTCATCGTTCTTCCCGTTTCAAGCACAATGCTCAGAAGCAGCACCGTCGCCCCAAGCTCAATGATATGCGGATTGTCTGTAAACATGCTGATCAGCTGTGTTCTGAATATCATCACAAGAACAACCATCATCATCGTTACGGCACTGGCCCATTTGACGCTTTTCCATACGCGATGGTACGCTTCATCTTTTTCGTTTCCGCCTACTAAACGGCCGACAATAATCGCTGTACCCATTCCAATTGCAATGGCAAATAAGTAAATGAACATTGAAATATTCATCGCGTACTGTCTCGCAGCAAGTGATTCTGCTCCTAGGTAGGTTGCATAGTATAAAAAGACAATTTGACAGCCTTGATACATCACTTGTTCAAAAGCCGAGGGAATACCGATTTTTAAAATTTTACCGATATATTCTTTTGAAAGCGTAATGTAGTATTGAAATTTCACTCTATATTCCATCACTTGATACAGCAGCCAAAAGAACACAATAAGGGCAACAAATCGGCTGAACGCAGATGAAATCGCTGCTCCTTGCACGCCCATTTCCGGAAAGCCGAACTTCCCGAAGATTAAAGCATAGTTTCCTGCAATATGAAAAATGTTCATTCCAAGTGAAACAAACATCGCCTGCTTCGTAAAGCCATGTACGCGAATAATCGCTGCAAGAGAGTTAATAATCGCTTGAAGAAAAATAGCTCCTCCAACGATGGATAAATAGCTTTGTGCATACATCAGCACATCACCTTGTAAGTTCATCGCTTCCATCATATGTCTTGAAAACAAAAGAAAACCCGCGCTAATGACTAGCCCGACTCCTAAATTTAACGTAACGGCCAAAGCAGAAATCTTTGACGCTTCCATATACCGTTTTGATCCTAAATACTGAGACACAACAATTGCCGCTCCGTTACCAATGACCTCTAACACCAAAATCGCAATGTGAAGGTATTGATTGGCTGCTCCGACTCCTGATACGGCATCATCCGACAGCGCGCTTAGCATAAAGGTATCAGCAATCCCCATTAACATAAAAAGAAACACTTCTAAAAAGATCGGCCACGTTAAGAAAAACAAATTCAGCTTTTCTTTTGGCCCTTTTTTTGTTTCGACCGCGGTCATCCCATCACCTTCTTTACCGATATCCAATTTCAAACAAGAAGTATCTTACCACACATTTCCTTTGTATACATCCCCTTTTTAGCACATTTTTTATTTTATTTGTTTAGGCATAAAAAAAGCCGCTTCCTTAGAGGAAGCAGCTTTTTTTCCGTTATTAAATTGAAATTTTCACTTCTGCGTTCATACCTGGAAGAACTTTATCTGATGCGTCATCAATTGAAATTTTCACCGGTACTTTTTGCGTTACTTTTGTGTAGTTTCCTGTATTTTGAGCAGGAAGCATAGAAGACACTGAGTTTGTTGCGCGACCGATTGCTTCAACATGGCCTTTAAAGACTTTACCTGAATCTCCGTCCACTGTAATGTCGACGCTGTCTCCTTCTTCTAAGTCACCTAGGTCTGTTTCTTTAATGTTTGCATTGATATAGATTTTAGATAAATCAGCTGTTTGTGCTAACACATCGCCAGCTTTTACTAATTGATTTTGAGATGCGTTGTTTTTAATAATTGTTCCGTCAATCATAGACGTTACGTCTGTTGATTTTTCGCCTTCTTTTAAGCTTCCAACAGAATCACCTTGAGAAACGCTATCTCCTTCTTTTACATTCCATTCGCTTAACTGACCGTTAGCTGAAGCGATGACTTGTGAAAGCGGTGCTTCTACCTGCGCTTCATCTGTTTTAACGTAATTTGCTTTTTCGTAGAAATAATATCCACCAAAGCCTACTAGTAATAAAATCACAATGATTCCAACAATGTTAGTAACCAATAAACGACTTTTACTCATCGGAATTCCTTCTTTCTATAGTTAGTATATTATACAGAGGTTTCTTCTGTTTGAGGTGCCGGCAGCATTTTTCTTTCTTCTTGCGGCTCAGCTTCTTCTTGAACCTCTTCTTTTTGAACAAGAATTCTATTTTCACCGCTCCACGCTTTACTTAGTGAAGCAATGAGCATAATTACGCCTAAAATACCAAGCATGAAAAATAAGTTGTGATACGCATGTAAAATCGACGCTTTTTTAGCGCCTGCTACAACAGCCGTCACGGCCGATGTTTTTGCGTCTGCTTGACTCATTCCCATACCCATATAGCGTTTGATCATTTCAGATAGCTGCATCTTCACCTGAGGATCTACTGAGCTAATTTGACCTCGGAAATCTTCATAATAAATCGCGTTTTGTCGAACAACAAACCACCCAATCACAGGTGCTACAATCGCTCCTAATAAATTTCGAATGGAGTGCAGTGAAATGGAACGCATCGAAGCTTGATGTAAATCTCCGGCTAGTGCCGCTCCTAATGCACCGGATACCAGTGCCATACTAACACCCATACCAAAGAGCATAATGTGAACATATAAACTTACTAGTGATGTATCAGCTGATACATTCACCCAGCTAAATCCTACAATGACAATAAGAAGTGATCCAATTGCTCCAAGATAACCTGGACCAAATTTGTCATATAAGAATGTCGTTGCAAATGCTGAAATCAGTACCCCAACAAAAAAGTATAAATAAAAATAAGAAAGCGTGGTGTACGATGCATTTTGCACATTTTGCATGACGCCATTAATACCTGCAATTGCTAAGATGTATGCCATATGACCGCCAATGGCCATAATTGTACCCGCAACTGGTTTTACGGCTAGCAGCGATTTTAATGGTACTAACGGATTTTCAGCCGCTAAATCAACTAAGACAAAAATGACAACTAACCCTGCTGCAGCTAGTAAGAACGGCCACACTTGGATAGAAGCAAATCCTTCGTATCTTAGTTCATACAGTGGATAAACTAATAAAATCATAATAAGGCTAAGAATAAAGATACTTTTCTTATCCACTGGACGGTCTTCTTGCTGAGTTGGATCATGAGCAGGTAATACCTTATATCCGATAAACAGAGAGACAAGAGAAGCAAGTATTCCTAAAACAAACACCCAGCGCCAATTATCCATGCTAAGAGATACAGCACCTAAAAAGGCTCCAATCGCCGTTGAACCGAACAGTCCGCCGATCGCTAATACTAAAAAGAAGTTTCGGATTTTATTCGGAAACGAAATCAGCGCAGCTGGAATAATGGTTAAAAACAGCATTCCTGAGCTTAAGCCTTGAATCAGACGACCAAGGGATAAAAACGCCACATTTTCAGAAAAAACGTTGATAATCGAACCTGCTAAAAAGACTAAAACGAACGTTAAGTATGCTTTACGCACGCCATATTTTTTCGCAAGCATCGGACCAATTGGTACCCCAAGTCCAAATGCCAAGTTAGAAATAATAGATGGCAATAGTAAGCTTTGTGTACTCGCATCAAATCGATTTTGAATCAATACTTGATTGACCGTGTAAGATAAATTCAAAAAATACTGAGGGCCAATTGAAAATAGCGTTAAAATCGCCATAATTAAGTATTTAGGTACGCTTAAACCTTGTTTGTCGGAGGCTACTGCTGGATTATTCTGACTCATATTTATTCCTCCTTTTATTAAATTCTTTTCATATGACTAACAATTCCTTACATATTTTATTGTACAAGTTGTATCATGCAAGTTATAGCAGCACTACATATTATACATCTTTTAATGAAGAAATCAACTTCTTTGTTTCAACTTAAAAAGACTATTTTTCAATAGCCTTTTTGTTCATCTATATGTATTCGCTTTAACATCCATTACTGCGCCATCTTTTAAAATCAAGATTCAAGCGTGATAAACTTTTTTCCAGTGCCAAAACCTCTTCTTCCGACCAATTTTCTAACACTTCAGCATAGGCTTGTTTACGCTTGCTTTGTACATGCTGCAAAATATCTTTCCCTGCATCCGTCATTTCAATTAAACTAATCCGCCCATTTTCTGGACTCGGAAAGCGACGAACAAACTGTTTAGTCTCAAGCGCAGATACTTGCCGGCTAGCTGTAGATAAGCTCAGCTTTAAATTTTCAGCTAATGCATTAATCCCGAGCGGACTGCGCTGATCTAGCTCGCTTAACAGTAAATACTCAGAACGGTCCAAGCTTCCAAGCTTAGGACTGTGCGTCGTTGTTAGACGAACAAGCAGCGCAATTTCGTGTTCAATGGTTTGCAGCGAGTCTCGCTTCACCTCTGTCTCCCCCTTTATCTCATGAAACATTCTGTACTTTTTAATATGTTTACTATACCGCAACCGTTCGCGTGAACCAACCTTTTTTCCGTTTTTCTTCTATTATATAGAAAGATATCATAGATGAGGTACATTTAATTCCAACATCACAGGACAGTGGTCGCTTCCCATTACATGCGGATGAATAGTAGCTTCTTGAATAACATCTTTGATTCTCTCCGAGACGATAAAATAATCAATGCGCCATCCGATATTTCGTTCTCTCACTTTGTTCATATACGACCACCATGTGTATGCTCCTTCTTGATTCGGATACAAATAGCGAAATGTATCAAGAAATCCGCTAGCAAGAAGCGTCGTCATTTTTCCTCGCTCTTCTATTGTAAAACCAGAATTCCCTCGGTTTGGCTTCGGATTACGCAAGTCAATTTCTGCGTGTGCTACGTTTAAGTCTCCGCACAAAATCACCGCTTTACGGCTATTCAATTTGTTTAAGTACACGAGCAAATCGTCTTCCCATTGAAGCCTTTCTTCAAGCCTTGCTAAATCTCTTTTAGAATTTGGCGTATACACATTTACTACATAGCATTGTTCAAATTCAAGCGTAATGATACGTCCTTCGTCTTCCGATTCTTTATCCACACCGTATGAAACCGATAAAGGCTTCTGCTTTGTAAAAACAGCCGTTCCAGAATAGCCTTTTTTCACGGCGTAATTCCAATACTGATAATACCCTTCTAGCTGCAAATCAATTTGGCCTTCCTGCAGCTTCGTCTCTTGAATACAAAATACATCTGCGTCCACTTCTTGAAAATAATCTAAAAAACCTTTTCGCACACACGCGCGAATGCCATTTACGTTCCAGGAAATCAACTTCATAAACTGTCCACGTTCTCCTCACTTGATTTATGTATCAGTGTTTAGTGTAGACAATTTTTTGCACGAGTTCAAATAATTTAAAGAGTACCCTTCTCTTTAAGGTATTCCTGATATTTCTTCTTATTTTATTTTCTGTACCTCAAACACTAGATACAAGAGGTGAAACATAATGTCAACAAACTACACGTATGAAAATAACGAACAAGTTTCTACTGTTTCTAAAAAAGAAGAGCATCCTACTAAAGAATGCGAAACACAGAATCAAACGGCGCTTACCAAAGAAGATTTTTCTTTAAATGATTCTGCCATTAAGCACTTCAGCAGATAATGGCTCCGCAAAAATAGAGGTTGAGACATAGTTAAGTAGGCGAAACCTTCGTTTACCAAACCAATAAAAAGATCCGAACGATTTATCGTTCGGATCTTCCTTAAACTATTCCTACCCTAAGTTCTTTCTTTACGAAATAAAGCTGCGAATCGTATCTGCCACAAGTTCATGATCTTCTTCTTGCGACATACCTGATACGGTAATGGTTCCAATTACGCCGACGTTTTTAACCGAAATTGGAAATGACCCTCCTACTGCTTCGAATTCCTGAGGATTCGCTGCGTAAAACTGCGCGTAAGAACGATCTTTTAACTCGCAGTACAGCTTCATATAATACGAGCTGTGATGGTGACGAAGAACGGTGTTTGATTTTCGTTTTATCCATTCTTCATGATCGGGAATAGCCCCTTCCATCGCATGTTGAAAGAGAGTTTGACCATTTCGTTTAATACTTACGGTTACTGCCTTACCTTTGCTTTTCGCTTCATTAATAATGGCCGTGCCGATCTGTAACGCCTGGTCATTTGTAAATTGATGAAAGATTAGTTCTTTTTCCTGTTGAACTACTTTTTCAAGCAGCGTCTCTGTCGAATGATTACTCACTGTTTCTCGCTCCTTAGTTAAAATAAACCGCTCGTTTTTCTTTGCTGCTTTCAAATGCCGCTTCGATAACTTTAACCACGTCACGAGCTTCTTCTGCTGAAACCGGAAGCTCTTCTCCTCGAAGCAGGCTGTCGGCGATTTTTTGATAATACATTACGTAAGAACCGTGCAGCGTTTCAATTTCTGTTGTTTCTCCTTCCCCTGTTGTCAGCTTACCGTAGTGTTCAGGACGATCCGCTCCCCACGTATCATCCACAGGCTTCTTGCCAGCTCTTAGCATATCTTCTTGGCCGTCAATTCCGTATTTGATATAGCTTGCTTTTGTTCCATGAACTTGAAAGCGAGGCCCGTTGCTTGGCACAATGGCGCTTGAATGTAAAATAACACGAAGAGAACCGTATCCAAGCACTAAGTGGAAGTAATCATCCGTGCGTGCATGATCTCGCTGCCCAAACACATCAGCTTGAACAAAGTCAGGCATTCCAAAAAGATGTAAAGCTTGGTCAATTAAATGAGATCCTAAATCGTAAAGCGCTCCTGACCCAGGTCCTTCATTTTCTCTCCAGCGGTCTCGAACAGCTGGACGATAGCGATCAAAATGAGCTTCATACATTTTAACGTCGCCTAATTTCCCTTCTTCAATCAGCTGTTTCACTGTCAAATAATCATTGTCCCATCTGCGGTTATGATAGACGCTTAGTTGAACACCTTGTTCTTTTGCTAATTGAATTAATTCATTTGCTTCTTTTTCGGATACCACCATCGGCTTTTCAACAATTACGTGCTTACCTGCGCGTAGTGCGTCTTTCACCATTTCATAGTGCATGCCGCTAGGCGTTGTAATAATAACTAAATCAATGCTGTCATCTTCTAGAAGTTCAGATAAAGTACTCACTACTTCAACGTCTTCTAAGTCACTCGTCACCTTTTCAGGATTTGAACTCATTACTTTTGAAATATGAAATTCGTCTAACACGCTTAAAAGCGGCGTGTGAAAGACCGTTGCTGAAAATCCGTATCCTACTAATCCTACTTTTATTTTTTTCATCGTTTTTCCTCTCCTTTATCAAAATCTGTGATGATAAGCCGCACTTGATTTTGTTCTATTTTTTCTTTTACATCCGCTTCTGGGTCTTTATTTGTAATTAAGATATCAATGTCGCTCATATCACATACTCGATGTAAAAATTCACGTTCAAACTTCGTATGATCCGCAAGCATAATCACTTGTCTTGCACATTGAATCATCTGTCTTTTTAAAAACGCTTCTTCTTCACTTGGAGACGTAATAGCATCTGCACCAACGCCGCACGTACCTAAAAACAGCTGATCTACTTTGTATTCCTGCAACGTAGAAATCGTTCTTGGCCCGGTGACGTTACGGTTTTTCCCGTTAAACTTGCCCGGCAGCAAAAACGTATCACACGGGGTATATTGATCGAGCAAATCCACATTATCAATGGAATTTGTAATAACGTTTACATGCTTTACATCCATATACTTTGCCATCAGTGCGATGGTAGAAGACGTATCTAAAAGCACGTCATACCCCTCCGACATTAACGCAGCTGCTTCTTTAGCAATTTGTTCTTTCGCTTTGGTAGGCGTTCGCTCACTGTAATCGATGATATGACTTGACGATAGCGTCGCTCCGCCTTTGACTCTCATAACCTCACCGTGTTCTTCAAGCTTGACTAAATCGCGTCTCGCCGTATCTTTTGAAACGGTGAACATATCGCAAATTTCGTCTAATGTAATCGTGCGGTGTGTGTGAAGGTATTCAATAATCGCACTCATGCGCTGCTCTTGATACACCCGAATACCCTCCTTTTTTACTTTGATATGAGCTAATTGTAGCGCAAAGAAAAGTTAAAAACCAGAAAAAAACTTAAAAAAATTAAGTTTTTTGCTTTTTTAACTTAAATTATAAAAGTACACAAACGTCTTCTGGAAATAACCATCTTATTTTGGATAATACTTCTTTTATATCTGATACCCTTTCACGCTTTTGACTAATCGCTTATGATTTAGACTTCTAGCAAACAAACGTATGTGCAAAAAAAAGCGGGAATCTTTACGATTCCCGCTTTTTCGTTACATCTTATGTTCAAGCGCCTTGAAGTTTTTTTGAAATTGCTCCAAGCGAACAAGTCCTTCTTCACGAAGGCGTTTATTTTCTTCTTCAATTGCTTTTGTTTCCTGCATTCCTTTCATAATAATATTCCACGTTTGTTCCATCGTTTCTACTTTTACGCTAGGGGCACCGGACATTTTGGCGATTTTAACACTTTGCTGTGAAATATTTTCTGCATTTCGAATGAGCAGTTCATTTGTGCGTTTGTCTAATTCGTTCATAGACTCCGCTACTAAATTTTGACGCTTTGCTGCGATTGCGTTAATGAGTCCATTTTTAAAAATAGGAATCGTTGTAATAAACGCCGAATTGATTTTGCCGATCAGCTTTGTATTTCCTCGCTGCAGCATACGGATTTGAGGAGCAGATTGATAAGATACTTGTTTTGCCATTTCTAAGTCATATAATCGCTGCTCCATTAGCTCAACTGCGTTTTTTAAAGTTTGAAGCTCCATTGCCGCCAGCTGATTTCCACTCGACGCTCTTTCTTCAAGCACCTTTAGCTCTTGTTTCAACTCTTCTACTTTCACTTCGCCCGCTACAATGTATTTTTCAAGCTCCATATAATACTGATAGTTTTGCTCGTAAAGCTGTTCAAGCGTTGTGGTCGAATGCTTCATTTCCGTTTCATATTTTGTAATCTCTACATATACTTTATCAATTTCAGAGCCCATTGTTTCATATTTTTGAAACAGCTTATCCACTATTTTTTGACCGCGTTTAAAAAGCTTAGAGAAAAACCCTTTATCTTCAACAAAATCCTTTGCATCAAATTTATCCATAATTTTTCCAAGCTGCTTTAATAATTGACTGGACTCTTCCATGCTAGACGATTTAATTGTACTAAGCACTTTTCCGGAAAACGAGGAAATTTCATTAGCTGTTTCTTTCCCGTATTCAAGCAGAGCCAGCTGATTTTTATAATCAATTTGTTCTGCCAAGCGACGTACTTCCGGCTCTTCTCGCAGTTTTGCTTTTACTTCGGTAGGCTTTGTTTCTAAAACTTCTTCGGCTTCGTTTACATCTAAAGGCTGTAATTCATTTGTTGCCATTTAAAAACCCTTCTTTCTTTAAAAGATTCGTTTTAACCATTTTTGAATGAGCGATGGTTCTTTGAATTCTTCATTAAAGCTAATATCTTCTAGCCAGTGCATATCGAAATACTTTTCTTCGACGAACGCTTCTATATCCAGTTGACCGGTTGGATTAAAGAGAACAATATCAACGCCGAATTCATTTAATAGAAGCAGTAAAGCTGCATCTTCACGCGTAAACGCTTCTCGTTCATTTCCATGATAAATAATGAGACGGGGTACATGCTGCGTATAATCAAACTTTTGAAGCATGCGAAGCACGTTGTTTGGAAGCTTCAAAGACTGATTAAACAAATACATTTGATGCTGATACGCATCTTCATGATCCAAGCGAAGGAGCTTTGAATGTGCACAATACCTAGAAATAGCTGCAGCGAGCCCTTTCTGAAGTCCGATAGGCAGCTCTTTATAGCGCCACCAGTTGCTTTCAATCATTCTATCAGGACTGAGCGTGCCATCACTTCCGAGAGCTCCTTGATAGTGAAAGTGATTATTTCCTTCTATTTTTTTAGCAAAAGGAACAGAATCAATCGTCAGAGCTAACTCATCTTCCGTTTGCATGAGCTCATGCACTTTACTCCAGTACTCTTTTCGGTTTTTAGAGATACCAAGTACTTTTGAAAACAAGACCGGCACGTGTACATATGGCTTGGACACTTGAAAATTAGGACGAATAAACGCCCGTTCTCTCATTAATAAAAAGATTTCATCATACGTCGTTTTAAGAGTAACTGAAGTTGGAAAATACGAACGAAATTGCCAAGGTTTATACAGCATGGACTCCTCTGAATGAAGCACTTGCTCAATTTCTTGAGAAGCTCGAAATGCTACCGTACCTTTTCGAACCGGTTTATCCGTTGGAAAAGGTACAAGAGAGCTAGTAGAAGGAAACGTATAAACCGTTGTTAAGTGCTGATTCTTATCTACTTCTTTTAAATGATCCTTTCCTTCTGGATGAAAGGTAAGGACGTCAAAACCTAGTAAAATTAAATAATGGAGAAAATACTGCTCGCTTTTATTTGCATCCCCATACCACATGATGCGAGGCGCGTGCTCAGGAAATGCTTTATCGACCATCCAAGGTTTTACATGATTCCACTGCCACTTTATTAAATCGATTAATACGCGTTGAAAATGCTCGTCCATAAAGCCCTCTGCGTGCTGTTCTTTAAAACACGTTAACGTTTCAATAAATTTTTCACGTACTCTTCTATGTATAGCGGGATTTTCTGACTTCACGATCAGCTTTTTCCCTTCTAAAAAAGCAAATAGCCGGTTGACAGAAAGGCCGCGTTCTTCTTGATTAATTTTAAGGATCGTTTGTACTTCTTTTAATCTATCATTAGAAATGGACTTATCAAGCTTATCTTGCAAGACAATAATTGATGGTGAAGAATGTGCAAGTTCATAAAGAAAAGCTGCGTACTCGTCCGCATCAAGATGGGTGCCTACATATCTTCCTGCCACTTGTTTATAGGAAGTTTGCTGCTCATTTTGTATAAAGTCACCTCGCAGAGAAACATCTTTAGAAAAAAGAGAAGTTCCATCCTCCTCGTTAAGATTAATCATATGAGGATCAATTGATTTACTCACACCTTACAGCTCCTTTCTTTTCAGACATATACATGCTAAAAAGAAAGGGTACTCGTTAAAGCACCCTTTCTTTTTCATTTATCGCATGCCTTTTTTATACGGATAATCCGTAGTTGCGGCAAAGATCGGCCAATCCGCCAGAAAAACCGCTGCCAATGGCATTAAATTCCCAGTCGTTTCCGTGCTTGTATAGCTCACACACCACAACAGCTGTTTCGATTGAAAAATCTTCGCCTAAATCATAACGAAGAACTTCTTCATTTGTTTCGGCGTCAATGAGACGAACAAACGCGTTGGATACTTGTCCAAAGTTTTGTCCGCGAGCATCTGCGTCGTGAATCGTGACGCTAATTCCGATTTTTTCAACGTGGTCAGGAAGAAGAGAAAAATCAACGGCGATTTGCTCATCGTCTCCATCTCCTGCACCTGTACGGTTGTCACCGGTATGCTCCACAGCTCCGTTTGGACTTTTTAAATTGTTGTAAAAAACAAACTCTTCGTCATTTACAACTTGGCTTGATTTATTGGCTAAAAATGCACATGCATCTAAATCGAAGTCCTGAGACCCAGCATATTTATTTGTATCCCACCCAAGACCTACTATTACTTTTGTTAAGCCTGGGTTCGTTTTGGTTAGGTCAATGCGCTGACCTTTTGATAAAGAAATTGACATAAAAACATCCTCCGTACATTTTCTTACTTTAATGATTAGGCGTTTAAACCAAAGTCGTTTACAAGTGCCGCCAAGCCGCCTTGATAGCCGCTGCCAATGGCATTGAACTTCCATTCTCCACCGTGTCGATACAGCTCGCCTACCACGACCGCTGTTTCAATCGAGAAGTCTTCACCTAAATCATAACGAATTAACTCTTCGTCATTTGTTGCATTTAAAATACGAACGTAGGCGTTGCTTACTTGGCCAAAGTTTTGACCGCGTGCTTCCCCTTCATGGATCGTAATGGTGAACGCAATACGTTCAATAGATTGAGGCACATTTTTTAAATCTACTTGAACCTGCTCATCGTCTCCTTCACCTACGCCTGTACGGTTATCTCCGGTATGTTCAACCGCTCCGTTTGCACCCGTCGTATTGTTGTAAAAAATAAAATCAGATTCTGAAGCGCATTTTCCCGCTCCGTTTAATAAAAAGACAGATGAATCTAAATCAAAATCGTTTCCACCGTCATACTTATTTACATCCCACCCAAGACCTACTACTACGTTTGTTAATCCTGGATTCGTTTTTGTTAAATCTACTTTTTGTCCTTTTGAAAGATTAATAGCCATTTCGTTTCCCTCTTTTCTAGTTGTTTATTTTGTATATTTGTTTGCAATTTCAGCCAATCCAGTATCTCTCGTTGCATCTCCAGTTGCTGAAAACTTCCACTCTTTTCCGTCTCGATAAATTTCACCTGCAAATAAAGCTGTTGCTCCTGAATGATCTTCAGATAGATTAAAGTGTACAAGCTCTTCGTTTTTAGCGCTGTCCACAACACGGATAAAAGCATTTTTAATCATACCGAAATCTTGGTTTCGCTCAACACACTGATAGATGTTGACTACAAACACAAGTTTATGTACGTTTCCAGGAACATTTTTTAAATTAACAAAAATTTGTTCATCGTCCCCTTCACCTGCTCCGGTAAGATTATCGCCTGAATGCTTGACGCTTCCACAGTTACTATGACGATTCCCAAAATACACAACGGCTGAGTTACTTACAAGTTTATCGTTCGAATTGAGCATAAGAACAGACGCATCGCAGTCAATCTCTGGGCCGCTTCCTCCAAAACCAAAAAAGCTGCGTTTTTTTACAGGATCCCATCCTAATCCAACCGTAATAGAAGATAACCCTTCTCTTCCCTTTGTTAAATCAATTTTCTGCCCTTTTTGTAGATTAATAGCCACGTTTATTTACTCCTTTACTATAGCGAACACATTTTTTTACAGGTTCTATATAACTTTACATAATAGCGTAGATAAATGAAAAAATAGTGAAATCTTTGATACTATTTTTAACGTTTACGTAAGTCTTCTTATGGAGAGAATACCACAATTTGGTGATTGTTTCAAAAATTAAGCTATGTTTTATAACGTAAATTCATTGACTGAGAGTTTAAAATTTAAGTTAAACTATTAAAAAAAGGCTGTCTCTAAACCGGAAATCCGAGTTATGAGACAGCCTTTTTTAGCTTATTGAGCTATTTTTAAAGTCGGTTCTTGCTGTTCAGCTGTTTTAGCAGCTGCCACGTTTTGAATACGACCTTCAGCTTTGTATTCAAACGGGCTCTTAAGTGTTTTAATATAGTTTACCGTTGCTTGTAAATCTTCTGGTCCCACTTCCATATCTGAAGAAAGTGCGCCAATCCCGTATTTTTCATTTCCATACATATAGTTATTGACTACTACCGTATATTCTTTTTCTTTGTCGATTTTACTTCCATCTGGAAGCGTGATATCGACGACTTTATTAGTACTACTGTCCCACGTATAGTTAAAGCCTGCAATATGGAAATCTAGTCCGGATGAGGTAATTTGATTGTTTAACACCGTTTCTAAATCCGCTCCGCTTAGCTTTACTTTATTTAAGACGTTGCCAAACGGCTGAATCGCAAACAAATCACCGTATGTCACGTCACCTGCATCAAGCTGTGAACGAACGCCTCCGCCATTCATTAACGCAAAGTCAGCGTTCATTTCTGCTTTCATACCGTCAGCAATTAAGTTTCCAAGCGCGATATCACCTGTTGCTCCGCTAGAAGGATAGCCTTTTGCCAAATCTGTAGATGAATTCCCAACCACTTGTGCTTTAATAGGCGCTGCTAAATCTTCGTACTTTTTCATAATGTTTGAAACTTCAGGATCTGGCGTATAGTCTTTTTGGTATACGGTCACAATTTTTGCATCTTTTTTCACGATGTCACCCGTGTTATCAATTTCAACGTCTACGTCAGAAAACGCTGAGCCGTATGAATAAGCTTGAACGATTAGTTTGTTATCTACTACTTTGTTGTTGTATACGTGATTGTGAGCTGAAAAGATCACGTCAACTTCATCGTCAACTTTTTTAGCGATATCTGCTGCATCAAACTCGGTAGACGTTCCATTTTGATTAGATGGATTATGAGCAAGTACCACAATGGCTTTAATACCTTGCTTTTTCAACTCTGCCGTGTATTTATCAATTGCTTCTGCTTCGTCCGTAATTTTTAAGTTTTCATTTCCTTTACGAACAATCATGCTTGGCGTTTCTTGTGTTACAACGCCGATGAAGCCGATTTTCTTGCCGCCTACTTCTTTTATTGCATAAGGTTCTGTAATTAATTTATTAGTTGACGTATCATAAGCATTTGACGCTACTACCGGGAAATTCATGCCGTCGTATCCTTTTGTTCCTTTTGGATGGTCTCCGCCTTCAATCATACGGTGAAGCTCAGCAATACCTTCATCAAACTCATGGTTTCCAAGCGTCCCTACATCAAATCCAAGCGATTCCATCACTTCAACCGTTGGCTCGTCTTGAAACAGCGCTGAAACTAGCGGACTTCCGCCAATCATGTCTCCTGCATGAACTAAAAGCGTATTCGGATTTTCAGCTTCTTGTTTACGAATAGCTGCTGCTGTATATTTCATATTTCCAGCTAACAGCGATTGGCCATTTGAATTGATTTTTGTATCTGTATCGAGCTGACCGTGAAGGTCGTTCATGCCTAACAGCTGAATCTTTGTATTATCTTTTGATTCGCCGTTTAAATTAATTTTGTAAATGCCGAATCCTTTGTCGTCCGTTTTATTTGTATACGTAATGTTACTTCCTTCAGTTAAATAGCTTTCTCCGCGCGGTGAGCTTGTGAACGTCACGTTAGCCGTTCCGTTAATTGGTGCAATGGACCAGTTATCATCAGCTGTCGGCGTAATTTCTTTTTGTTCGGTGATGTAGTCCATTAGAATTTGACGGTTTTCATCCGCTGAATCCACCACAAGCTCGCTTCCTTTTAGACCAGGGAAGTTTCCGCCTCCGCCAGCTCGGTAGTTATTTGTCACAACGATAAACTCTTGATTCGGGTCAACTGGTTTACCGTTATACGTTAAGTTAACAACTCGGCTTGAATCTGCGTGAATCACGTTTCCATTCACATCGTATTTTGCTGGTTTTGTCACGTCGATTTGGTATTGAACGCCGTCAATGACGTCAAAATTATAAACAGGGAAGCTTGGGTTTAATAATTCCTGCTCTTCTGTTTTGTTCGGTGTAATTTGATTAAACTTACCGGCAGACATATCAATCCAGTCTTTTACCACAGAACCTTTTACTTTGACCGCTTTTAACGTGTTGTCATATAGATACAGGTCGCCTGCGCTTCGAATCGTTAAGTCACCTTTTTTAATTTCCGTATATTCATCAACGCCGTTTCTTCCTGCTTTAAAAGGGGCTCCCACTGATAAAATCGGAAGGTCTTTATATTCCGGCTTGTTTTGAGAAACGTATTTTTCCACGTAGTCTTTTTGTGCATTTGTTACAACTTGAATAGAGGGATCATCTTTCACAAGAGAAAAATAGCTGTGAATATCATCCGTCGTTTTACCGATGGGTGTGTTCACATATTTAACCGTTGCATCGTGATCTTTTTGAACTGCTTTAACAACACCTTTATCCGGTTCTACCGTACTTTGCGTAACCGTTTTCCCTGACGCGTCTTTTACGTCTTTATACGTTTCACGCGTGGACGATTGAGAGTTTACTACTTTCCATTTTCCTTTTTCTTCTTTTAACGTTAAGTCAATTAAGCCAAGTGACCCTCCGCCGTAACCTGCTTGGACAGCCGGAACGCCGTTGATTGTTCCTTTTGCATTATCAACGCCAGGAAGAGGCTTTTTATCTGCTCCAAGGAACAAACCGTCTAGCGAAGCTTCCGTTTTAGCAGGGAAGACTTTATGCGTATGCGAAAACGTAATAGCATCAATGCCTTTTACTTCACTTAATGAGTAAATGACATCTTCCGTGTTTTGCTTGTTGCTGCTAAACCCGGAGTGAGCCATCGCGACAACTACGTCCGCGCCTTTTTTCTTCATTTCTGGAATGTACTTGTTGGCTGTTTCCACAATGCCTTTTGTAATGACTTTTCCATCAAGGTTTGCTTTATCCCAATCGTTAATTTGAGGAGGCACAAAGCCAATGAAACCAACTTTAATCGTTCGTTTCTTTCCATTTTCATCGACGACTTTTTTATTCATAATTTTATACGGCGTAAATTTATTTTTGTCGTTTTTCGGGTTGTTGTCATGATCATCAACGTAAACATTGGCATTTATGTAAGGAAAGTTCGCGTCGTTATACGCTTCTGTTAAGAAGTCTAATCCATAGTTGAACTCATGATTTCCAAGTGTTGCAATATCGTAATCCAGCTGATTCATGGCTTTAAATACAGGATGAACTTCACCTTTTTTCAGCGGGTTAATCTTGGCTTTATACGTGCCTAGAGGCGTTCCTTGAATGAGGTCTCCGTTATCTACTAATAAGCTGTTTTTTACTTCTTTTCGAGCATTTTTGATTAAGGTAGCGGTTTTAGCTAAACCTACTTTTTCATAAGGGGCGTCTTTGAAATAATCATAGTTTAATAGATTCGTATGAACATCAGTTGTTTCCATCAGGCGTATATTCACAAGCGCATCTTTTTTATTGTGGCCTTGATGCTTGCTTTGCTGTGAGCTTTGTCCAGGGTGACGTTCTTCTGCTCCTGCCTGTGTAGTTAGAAGCGGCATTGATAATAAAGAAAGTGCCAGTGATGTAGTTAGTATTTTCTTCGTTTTGCTGCGTTTGTTCTTTTTCATCTACCATTCACCTTTCAAGTAAGTTATCATCGCTATAAATCTAGCAACTGTTCAAAAATAGTATAGCAGAAAAGATTTATAAAGGATGTAAATTTTTTGATTTTTTAGTAAACCATTTGTATGCGTTTTATTAACTTTTTGTAAACCGAAAAATTTTTTTTAGTTTCTCTCTTTAAAACAAAGGACTATAGTTTTTATTAATTGGATGAACCCTCCTTTTTAAATGAGTCTTATTACCCAATGCATCAACGTTCCCACGTTCTCTTTTCATTCAAAAAAAATTTATTTCAAGCGGTGTGTATATATGTACTATACATAGGATATGAAAAGCAGACATTAAGTTTGTCACAGCTTCTAACAAAATTTCGTAGATATAAAAAAGAAAGAGAAGGTTTTTCCTTCTAATAAATAGATATATTTATATAATTTTACATTTATAACATGGAAACGAGATTGAATTATAAGGCATACCTACTATATCAATCCAATCTAAAGCATCTATACACATGAAACCTACGTTCACCCTACAAATAAAAAAATCCGAACGAAGTTGATTCTCCATCAAGAATCGTGATTCATCGTTCGGATTTTCTTCAATTAGCACACTTTTGTCCCAGGTTTGTTTTTTTACTGACCTAATTCTTTAATTTGTTTCATAATACTTGATACATCTTGAATTGATTGAAACAATTCACTGTTTTTTAGCGCTTCTGGATTGAAGCTGCCATCCTTTATATTGGCTTCATACGCTTCAATTCCACTAATGATTTTTTCGTTTTGCTGAACAAGCTGATCGTGCACATCAGAAGCGATGTCAGGAGCTTTGGTTTGATTAAATTCTTCGGCTTTCCCTTTCATTTCCTGCAGCTTTTGCTCGAGCTTTTTTATTGCCTCATCGTCATTAACAGCTTTTTCCGCTAGAGGCGGTATTTCTTCAGCAAACTTTTGAGCTTCACTCACGTAATCTTTCGCATCGTTTGCGTAGTTCAACGTACTGCTTGTATCTTCAAGAAAAGAACAGCCGCCGACCATAAAGAGAACAGCAGTTGACATGACTAGCATCCACTTTTTCACTTAGCACTCAACCTTTCTTATTTTCTTTTCTACTATCTTCTTTTCGATTTTCGTTTCTTTAACTCTTTCATAATAATGGGTACAGCTTTTTTTATTCCTTTTTTTACAGCGGGGCTTTTTAACAGTCTCGATAGTTTTGACATTTTTAAGCTCCTCTCTTCTTTTGAAATAACAAAAAACACCTTTACCATATGTGGTAAAGGTGTTTGTATCCAGACCTTTACCAATGGCAACATTGGCAAAGGTCTCGCTAACAATTTGCATTGTCAATAAAGCCGGAGATAATAATCTCGAAATGACGACTTTACTGCAAGAGCTACTCCCCTTTGAGCAAAACAGCATTTTTTGTTAACACAATCATAACGTATGTTCCTGATTATCGTCAACTTATATGGAATTAATACACATCTTTTTTGGTAAATACCAGAAACGACACGAGCAGCCCGGCAAGTCCCCAAATGGTTAAAACACCTAAGGAAAATCCTAGTGTCATTCCTTCAGTCGGAGGAGCTGTGCCTTGCAGGTAAGAAGTTAAATTTAAATTGACCATAAACAAGTACTTAGCTGAATTCCACGAAGAAACCATACTGCTTAAAATCGTACCTGCAATCAAACAAGCAAGCATCACCCCCATACCAGCAGCCGTACTTTTAATTAAAACGGACAGCATAAAAGCAAGCGTTCCAACCACCAGGGATACAAACCAAGCAAGGCCAAATTCCATTAAAATATATCTCCACTGCGAAATTAAATGAACGTCCGCTGTATTCAAATCATTGCCCTGCACGCTAAATCCCGTAAGAATAGGCGCTGTCCAGCCTTTAAATCCAAATACAACGCCAGAAATGAGATACGACAAAACGCCAAACATTAAAATTAAAAACGAGACGGACATGACGAGCGTGATGTATTTACTAAGCAGGATTTTCCACCGTTTCACAGGCCTCGTCAACAGTACCTTGATGGAGCCCAAGCTGTATTCTGAAGACACTAAATCCGCTGCAATAATCATAATCATTAGCGGCAGCAAAAGCTGAATGGCGTTTTCAATGAACCCTCGCACAAACGTTGGGGCTCCTGGTTCCGAAGGATTAATATCGTTATCTAAGTAATACTGCTGCTGCGCCACGCGAATTTCAAGCTGCTTGCGCCAATCATCTGAAATTTGGCTTCCGCTCAGCCGGTTTTGCGTATCGATAATTTCTTGCTGCAGCGTACTGCGCCAATCGGTCGTTCCTAGCTTTTCTTGAAGGCGCTGCGTTTCGCGAAGCTGAGCATAGGTGAACATGGAAATCAAAACGCCCATAATAAGGGTAACGATTAACAGGCGCTTTTTTCGAACGAGCTTGATCATTTCATTTTGAACCAAACTAATCAATCGATTCGCCTCCTGTCATTTCGATAAATAAATCTTCAAGAGTCGGAAGCTTTCGGTTCATTTCTTTTACCGTTACTCCTGCTTGAATGAGCTGTTTGTTCCACTCTCCCACTTCAGCTTCCTCATAAAACGTCGTGACATATTCTCCCTGCACTTGCACAAAGTCCGTCACTTGTTTTAAGACGTCTATTCCCGCTGGCTGCGGATCTAGCTTCCACAGTAAGCGCTCCTGCTGAGTTAACAGGGTCTTCACCGATTCTGTGTGAATAACTTCTCCTTTTGCAATAATCGCTACTCGGTCACACATCAGCTGAATCTCGCTCAGCAAATGACTCGATACTAAGACGCTTAGACCTTCACTTTCAGCTAAAAAGCGAATAAATTTACGCATGTCCCGAATCCCAGATGGGTCGAGTCCGTTCGTTGGCTCATCTAAAATGAGCACTTTTGGTTTTCCGAGAAGCGCTTGCGCAATTCCTAAACGCTGCCTCATGCCTAACGAATATGTGCGAACTAAGTCGTGGATGCGCTCTTGCAAGCCAACTAATGCCACAACTTCATGAATGCGTTCTTCCGTCATAGAAGGAATCATACGTGAAAAATGCTGCAGATTTTCCCAGCCGCTTAAGTATGGATACAGCTCAGGATTTTCAACAATACAGCCGATATGCTCCATCGCTTTTGTAAACTGCTTCGATACGCTGTATCCACAGATAGAAATGGAACCAGCCGTCGGGCGAATCAAGCCGACAAGCATTCGAATCGTTGTCGTTTTACCGGCTCCATTGGGTCCTAAAAAACCGAACACTTCGCCTCTTTTTAATTCAAAATCAATATTTTTGATGATTTCACGTTTTCCTATTACTTTTCTCAGTCCTTTTACGGAAAGTGTTACTTCACTCATATCATTCCCTCCCTTACCACGTAATAAGCGATGCTACACGTTCTGCGATCAGCTTGTAGCCTTTTGCATTCGGATGAAACTTATCAGTATATAAGTAGTCATCTACCTTTAACTGAAACAAATCAAAGGTCGGAACAAAAACAGTTTGCTTATAATTAGCGCTTAATTCGCTGCTTTTATAATTCCATTCTCGTACAATAGCCGTTGTCGTTTTTGCATCTTGCAGGTTACTAAACGGATTATACAAACCAATTAAAAAAATCGTCGCGTCTTTATTTGCCGAACGGATGCTTTTTAAGATGCTGTCTACGTTTTTTAAATAGTCATTTTCTAGCTTTTGAATATTGTTTTTATTTAAGTTTTGCAGCGTTTGTCCACCTTGAAATAAGTCATTTCCGCCAATCGTAATCAGCACGGTGTCTGCAGACTTAATCTGTCGCTGAATTTGCTGCTGCTTTACTTGACTTGCTAGCTGCGAAGACGTTTGACCTTTTATTCCAAAGTTACTTAAGAGGATTTTTTTCTTCGTTTTTTCTTCAAGATTATCTTTTAAATACCCAACGTATCCTTTCCCCGCTGCGTCTCCTGTTCCTCTTGTCAGTGAATCTCCTAAAGCAACAATCGTATAATTTTTGGTACTTTTGTTACTGCTGCTTGTTTCTTGCTTCGGCTTTGGCATTTCTTTTACAGTAGCTTTTGAGGCGCTAACATAATCATAAATAGACATTCCAAGCCCTGCTGCAAACAGCAGACACGAAATAATTGAAATAAAGGATACGATCCATACCCACTTTCCTTTCGCTTTCACTGGCTGCACTCCTTTTCGTCTTTTTAGTTATCTTTTTTTAGAGCTTCAACTGTTTTTAGTAACGCCGACCAGTCTAAATGACCCCAGCCATTTTCAATTCCTTGTTCATAATGACCTTTCACAAGCTCTCCTAACGGAAGCGGCGCGGACACTTTTTTGGCTGCATCAATAGCCAAGTTTACATCTTTTAATCCAAGCTCCAGCTTAAATCCGGCTGGATCAAAGTCTCTTTTAGCAATTAAATTGCCGTAATTTTTATACACAGGAGATGCAAATAAGCTATTAACCACTTCAAGAAACTGCTCCGCTTGCATCCCGTACTGCTCTACCATGACTACTGCTTCAGAAACAGCTTCTAACATCGATACTAGTAAAAAATTATTGCCAAGCTTAGCTACATTTGATAAGTAAGGCTCGTCTCCTACAGTAAAAATAGTTTGACCAATCGCTTCAAACAGCGGCCAAACGTGCTCTCTTGGTTCTTTATTACCTGCAACTATTACTTTGAGAGCCGCAGCAGCTGCTGCGTCGGGGCGCCCTAAAACGGTCGCTGCAACAAAATGCTGTCCTGATGCAGCATGTGCGCTTGTTAATTTTTCGGACAAATCTACGCTAATAGTACTCACAGAAACGTGAATACCGCCTTCTTGGAGGCCTGCAAGTATACCGTCTTGTGACATCGTTACTTCTTCTAAAGCCTCGTCATTGGAAAGAATCGTAAAGACAAGATTCGCTTCTTGTGCTGCTTGGGCAGGTGTCTCTACAACCTTTGCTCCTTTTTTCACAAGACTTTCCGCCTTTGAAGCAGTTCGGTTATAAATCACAAGTTCATGACCCGCTTTTATCATATTTTCCGCCATCGGTAATCCCATATTTCCTAAACCAATTAAACCCACTTTCATCTTTACCACTCCATTTCAGCGCTCAGTATGTACATTTATACTTGTTTTCTACCTTTAGAAAAACCATATTTTCATTATTATATAACTACAGTAAAAGCGAATACAAAGAATAGCCTTTCTAAAATGTTCAAAATGTGACATTTTTTAGACGTGTCTTATGAAAAACTTGTCAAAAAAATACGGATAGTTTTTAAATAAAGCGCTTGCAAGCATAGGAAATTTCTGCTAAGATATAAGAGAATTATTTTTGTTCGGTGGGGATGTATGAGTATTGTCACTTTTCGTCTTTAGATTTGAGCAAGAATAGTACCACAATGTGCGAGTCCGCACGAGGAGGCAACAATTATGGAACAAGGTAAAGTAAAATGGTTTAACGCAGAAAAAGGTTTTGGATTCATCGAGCGCGAAGGTGGAGACGATGTATTCGTACACTTCTCAGCAATCCAAAGCGAAGGCTTCAAATCTTTAGACGAAGGTCAAGCTGTAACATTTGACGTAGAACAAGGTCAACGCGGACCTCAAGCTGCTAACGTTCAAAAAGCATAAGAAACACAACATATCAGAAACAGATCCTTTAAGGGATCTGTTTTTTTGTGTACAAACATAAAAAAGCCCTGTTTTTCAACAGGGCCAGTCGGTACAAATACAGAAGTAAAGTTAATGGTACTCTTAGTATAGCACAAGATCATAACAATCTATACGAAATAATAAAATAAAACTTTCATCCAGCACGTTTACCTATGTTTATAGCTATTCCAGACTCTCTAGGGCGCTCGCAAATCGTTTAATTCCTTCTCGAATAACCTCTTCTTCCCCTCTGCCAAACGTAAAGCGAATAGCTCCGCTTTGAGAACTCAGCACGCTTCCTGGGACAAAGGCCACTCCTTTTTTAAGCGATTCTTCCAATAGACGATAGTCATCGACCGGCTGATTCACTTTGCACCATAAGTGAATCCCGCCTTGAGGCGAATCGAAAGATACTTTTGATCCAAGCAATTCGTTCAGACTCGACGACAGGGCATACTCTTGCTTTTTGAGCTCTTGTCTAAGCTTTT
Organism: Priestia sp. USM5; assembly: GCF_058323215.1. Taxonomy (NCBI): domain Bacteria; kingdom Bacillati; phylum Bacillota; class Bacilli; order Caryophanales; family Bacillaceae; genus Priestia; species Priestia sp. USM5. The sequence goes on along the minus strand of NZ_JBSGKN010000001.1, from coordinate 1,986,269 downwards.
CAATATGAGAAGAAAACGTAGGAGAATCTAAGAATTGATAAGCAATCCACTGCGGAAAGATGCTATGACCAAAATCAATTTGCTGCTTAGCGTCTGCCAGGCGCTGAATTACTTGCTCCGGCCCCACTATCCAGCCGATTCGAAGGCCTGATGCAACAATTTTAGAAAGCGAGCTGATATAGAGGACGTTTCCGTTCTCGTCCATCGATTTCAGCGTTTGATGTACATTGCCATCAAATGCCGTGAGTGAATAAGGATCATCTTCAATAAGCGGAATGCCGTATTCTGAAGAAAGCTCTAGAAACCGCTTTCGGCGCGCTTCTGATAACACAATACCGGTCGGATTTTGATAGTACGGATTTAAAAAAACCATTCGAATGCGATGCTTTTTATGTAATTCTACTAAGTCGTCCGGGTTGGCTCCATTTTTATCTACAGGCAGTAAAAACGTTCGTAGACCTGCTGATTGAAAAAGTGGCAGTGAATAGCTATAGGATGGATCTTCAATCGCTACTGCATCCCCTGGTTTTAACAAACACTGCACAATCAAATGAAGTGCTTGCTGTGCACCTGATGTAATTAGAATAGAATTGGAGTCAGTGGAGATTTTCCGGTACTCATAAACATGAGCAGCAATAGCATCACGCAAACGTTCATTGCCGTGGGGATGATCATAGCCTAAATGTTCATTAAAAGGCATGCCCGCTAATATTTGCTGAAAATCTTCGCTTGGAAATAAGCTAGGAGCTAACTCTCCGCTGGCTAAGTTCACAAAATCTGTTCGCAAAGCCTCGCTTCTGATTCGCTGTACGAGCGGTAAATTAGGCAAAAATGAACCGTCTTCTACATATCTCCCCCAGTTTGGAATACGTTTTCGGGAAATTCCCCAGATGCTCGAACTCACTCGCGTGCCGCTTCCTTTTTTACGTTCTACGATTCCAAGTGCCTGCAGCTCTTCATAAGCAGCTACTACCGTGCTTCTGTTCACGTTGAGCTCAGCGGCAAGCGTTCGTTCTGATGGCAGCATAGAATCCGGTGGAAAAGCTCCCGATGAAATACAGCTTTCAATATATTCTGCAATTTGTTTATAAATCGCTTTTTTGCTAGCGCGATCTGGTCTCCAGTTCATGCGGCGTCAGTCCTTACATTTAAACTTTCTTAATTAGTAGTTTATCCTTTATCTCTCTTATCTTAAAGCAGTTTTATAAAAAAAGACCATCCAATTCGGTGTTTTTTTGCTCATCCACTTTATCAAAAATTATAATAGTAGCTATTTTTCATTTTTAGGTATTTTAGTTTACATAATAATTTTATAGTTAATCATATTGAATGAATTTCACCATGAAAAAGAGATTGAGACATAACCACACCAGTCCAATCTGAAGACGAACAAATGGGATACATGAGCTCATATGGGTTGCTTGGTACACCACATTTGATTTCCGTGCAAGACTTCGCTTTCCGCGGGCGGCCGGTGAGCCTCCTCGTCGCATACGCTCCTGCGGGGTCTCACCTATTCCGCTTTTCCCGCAGGAGTCTTCGCCTTGCTCTCCAATCAACTGCTAGAAGCAACGAAATACATGAAAACTACATTCACCATGCCAATAAAAAAAACCCAAACGAAGTTGATTCTCCATCAAGAATCTCGATTCATCGTTCGGATCTTTCTTCAACTAAATTACTTTCGTCACAGCCTATTTTTTTTATAAAGGCGGTAAATCTAGCTTGCCTTCTTGAAACAATTCTTTCACCATGTGCTTGGCATACCCTGTTGCTTGCCCAAGCGTTATTTTTGCTGGCATAGGCGCTTCGTTTGCATCAACGATTACATCGATAATACACGGTTTATTCTGTCTAACTGCACTTTCAAAAGCAGGCAACAGCTCGTCTTCCTTTTCTACTCGGTAGCCAACACCTCCGCAGATATCTGCATACCTAGCAAAATTCGGGTTTGTTAAATCTGTCCCAAATTCAGCATTTCCCATTACTTCTTGTTCAAATTTAATCATGCCGATTTTATGATTATTAAATAGCACTACGACTAGCGGAAGATTGTATTTAACAGCTGTAATAAAGTCAGCCATTGTCATCGCAAAGCCGCCGTCTCCACACACCGCAAACACCTGCTTCTCGGGATAAGCAATTTTTCCAGCAATTCCGCCCGGCAGCCCGCATCCGAGAGTGGCTAACCAGCTTGAAATCACAAACTGCTGATTTGTCATCCGAAAATGACGCGCCATCCATACTGTGACGTTTCCTACATCTACAGACAAGACCGCGTTATCATCCGCTACGTGCTGAAGCGCTCGAATCACTCGCTGAGGCTTGATAGGTACACTTTCTTTGGCTTCTTGGTTATCAAGTTGATTCCACCACTTTTTCATACGTTCTTGACTTTGCTCTAAAAACTGGCGATGCTCTGAGCGGCCCACATTTTCTAAAAACCACTGAACCGTTGCTTTCGCTTCTCCTGCAAGCCCCGCATCTACAGGATATCTTTTGCCAATTTGTGCAGGATCAATATCAATATGAATCGTTTTCGCATGGTCTGGCAAAAAGCCTGTAAACGGATAGGACGTCCCAATCATGATGAGCGTATCCGCTTCTTGCATTGCTTCATACGCTGGCTTTGTCCCTATTAATCCAAGTCCTCCGAGACAATATGGATGCTCATCCGGTATTGCTCCTTTTCCAGGAAGCGTAAGAACAATCGGTGCTGCGATTTTTTCTGCAAATGCAAGCAGCTCTTCTCTCATTTCATGTGTGCCTCGACCGGCTAGGATAACCGGACTTTCCGCTTTACCAATCAAATCTTTTGCTTTTTCAAGATCTTCTCTATGGGGAAAAATGTCTTGCTTGACAGTGATGCTTGATGTTTCTCGTACTTCTGATCCGACTTCGAAACGAGGAATATCATCGGGAATGGTTAACACAGCCACACCTTTTTTAGCATACGCTGTTCGAATCGCTTGATTAACAACAGTCGGAAGCTGCTCAGCGGACATGACTCGCTGGTTATATACAGCCACATCATCGAACATTCTCTCTAAATTAATTTCTTGAAACGCATCGCTGCCGATGAGATCTGATTCTACTTGCCCCGTAAGTGCTAAAACGGGCGCTTTGTCTAATTTGGCATCATATAAGCCATTTAGTAAATGAATTGCTCCCGGTCCGGCAATAGCCGTGCATACACCGATTTTACCCGTTAGCTTCGCATATGCAGCTGCTGCGAGAGCTCCCGCTTCTTCATGCCTTACTTGAATAAATTTAATTTTATCCTGGGCTTTGCGAAGCGGTTCAATAATTGAATTAATGGAGTCTCCTGGCATGCCGTAAATATGATCAACGCCCCATTCAATTAGCAGTTCAATCAGTTTTTCTCCAGCTTTTTGTTTAAACATATGACTACCCCTTTCTTCTTATATATAGAGATAGTGTGACCTGATACGCTCTTTCTTACTTATTTTCAGCCGTATAATTTTCGTTTTCTTTCGTTAAAAGAAGGCAACATCTTCGTTAAATTTTCTTCATTCCTTGCAATTATCATTATCTTTTGCTATTCTATAAGAAGAATTATTTTTGTTCGGCAACAATCGATAGGTGAATACTTTCGTCTTAAAGATTTTGATCATGAGCAAGGATAGTAATACAATGTGTGCATAGCACACGAGGAGGCAACATTCATGGAAAAAGGTACAGTAAAATGGTTTAACGCAGAAAAAGGTTTCGGATTTATCGAGCGCGAAAACGGCGACGATGTATTCGTACATTTCTCAGCAATCCAAAGCGAAGGATTCAAATCTTTAGACGAAGGTCAAGCTGTAACATTCGACGTTGAAGAAGGTCAACGCGGACCTCAAGCTGCTAACGTTCAAAAAGCATAAGTAGTAAAAAGACTCTGATTTCAGTCAGAGTCTTTTTTTTATGTAGAGCTACGCATAAATTTTTTTAACATGTAGTTTATACACGTTATTATAAATAGTAAACTAAAAGAGTCTCTTCATTCCGAAGAGACCTTTTGTGGAAGAAATAGTTAAAGAAATAAAGTGTGGATGTTGCATCGTCCTCATTTTTTAATAATTAGCACCAGCCGCCGCCGAAGCAAGAAGCGCCGATGATGATTAATAAGATGAAAAGTACAATGATTAAAGCGAAACCGCCGCCGCAGCCACCGCCGCCATAACCACAACCGTATCCGTAACCTCCGTAGTATCCCATGTGTTTCACCTCCATTTGCTATACTTTAAGATATGTGGATTTAGTTAAATTGCTCCTAATAATTCCATAGAACTTTTGAAAATGTTTGTCATACACTAAAATACTGAGCTTCTCAAACAAGTTCCACAAAGTGATAAAATATCTGATTTTATGGGCATTTACTCCTCTTTTCTTTATCTTTTAAAAATGTAATCGCTCCCTTTTTCATGAATGTACAATGCGCTGAATACCTTTAGTTATGTACACTCACACAGGAGGGATTCAATATGTTAACACTCGAAATTTCAAAGCAAATCGTTAAAAACGTCTACCCTATTGTCTTATCGAACCGCAGTAAAATCTTTCAAGAGGAAGTGAGCGTCGCCGCCTTGCAAGACTACTTTGGTCTTGATCATGCCTTTAGCGTATATGCAGCTGCCACCATTATTTATCAGCTAGAAGCTGACGGATATGTATCCAAACCTCTGAAACGCAACGAATACAAGCGAATTTTGCTCAAATAAAAACAAGCATCCCCACAAGGATGCTTGTCTTATTTATAGCTATACCTGTCGAATAATTGCTCGACTCTTTTGTGATAGTCCGCAAGGTAATCAGAGAGCTCCGTTTTGCTCAAATTATTGGCCTGCTCCTCAAATAGTGACAGCAGCGAAATTTTAATCATTTCCATTTCCGTTTCCGAACGATTTTCATTTCGCAAATCTTTTCTTAAATTCCACAGGCTTTGCTCCATTTCATGCTTTAATTGTTCTAGTGAGTGTGGTTCTTCAAATCCGGCACGAATGTCTTTTTTAAATCCACTCATCTTATCACTCCTCGCATTTGCACCTGCTAGATAGTATCTAATGTATACTATACCATAAATAACTATACGAGGCTTAAGCATGCATTTTAAGCAATTGGTCACAAAATAAAAAACATCTCTTTGGATGTCTTTACGTTACTTTTTATCTTACTTCGTCTTCTTCACCTTTTACATATTTAAAAAATGAATCAATCATTTCATTTAAAAAATCATTTCGATCTTCAAAATTCATAATTTCTAAAAACTCCACAATATCCTTATCTAAGCTAATAGCAGCAGGAACATAAGCAGCTGCTTCCCTTCTTTGCGGGAATGGAATTACATTATCTTTCTTCTTCATAAAACACCGTCCTTTTTCTGTGCTTTACTAGTGTAAGCTTTCAAGGAACGATTTGCAAGTCCCTCTGATGTAAAATTTTATATAAACATTCTTCTGAAAAGACAGAGTATATCTTTAGCTACTCAAGCAAGCTCATTTGACCTTAGCCTTTTTCGTGTTCTGGCGTCATATTAATAATTCGCCGCTGTTTTCTCTTTTCCTTTTGGCATCTTTTAGCAAATTTAAACACAAATAGTTTAAAAGAGGTTTTCATTTCCTTCTTATAGGTTAAAGAAAGGAAACAACATTTTTATATGGAGGGGTTACAAATGATTGCATTAACTGGAAAAGTTGCGCTTGTGACGGGAGCGGCATCTGGAATTGGACGCGCTTCAGCCATCACATTAGCTGAACAAGGAGCGCGCGTTGCTCTTTTAGACTTAGAGGAAGAAAAATTACACGAAGTAAAAGAGACCATCATGGCGAGCGGCGGAGAGTGTATAGCCGTTAAAACAGACGTATCTGACTCTGAAAGTATAAAAGAAAGTATCGAAACGATTAGCAGCTTATGGAGTCAATTACATATTGTTTCTATTAACGCAGGCATCAACGGTACGTTTTCTTCTATTGAAGAACTATCACCAGAAGATTGGACAAAAACAATTGATACAAATTTAACGAGTACTTTTTTAACCGTGAAGCATTCTATTCCTTATTTAAAAGCTCAGGGAGGAAGCGTTATTATTACTAGCTCGATTAACGGCAACCGTACATTTTCAAACATCGGCATGAGCGCATACAGTTCCTCAAAGGCTGGCCAAATGGCCTTCGGCAAAATGGCAGCTCTTGAACTTTCTACATACGGAATACGCGTTAACGTTATTTGTCCAGGAGCAGTTGATACAAATATTGAAAGCAATACATTCCGTCAAGAAGACAAATTAAAAGAAGTCGCGATTCCAATTGAATATCCAAACGGCAATCAGCCGCTTGCTAAACGCTCGGCTAAGCCTGAAGAAGTAGCAGATTTAATTTCCTTTTTAGCTTCTGACGCGTCCAAACATATTACCGGAAGTGAAATGTTTATTGACGGCGGAGAATCGCTGCTGTAACGTACAAGCCCCTGCATTATCTGCCAGGGGCTTGTTTTTTGCTTTTATGAACAACGTCTACTCCACCCGAAGCAGATATAATGCTGCCTGTAATCATATCTGAGTTTTCATCACAAAGAAACTCAATAATACGCGCAATGTCTTCTCCCGTACCTGATCGGCCCACAGGCGTTTCCTTGTCTTCTAGTAATCTTGCTTTTATGATATCACTTTCTTTCATGTCTCCTACAATATCTCCGGGACAGACCATATTGGCCGTAATCCCGTATTCGGCTACTTCTAGAGCAAGCGATTTGGTCAGAGAAGCCAGCCCTGACTTAGCGGCACTAAAAGCCGCGCGGTCCATCCATCCAGGGGTATGCTCTACATCTTGAAAACCGTATGTAATAATCCTTCCAAACTGCTGCTTTTTCATAATAGGAACAACAGCTTTAACAAAGTGAAAAACAGAGCTTAAATTCCCTTCCACCATTTCATACCATTCACTGTCTGTGTACTCTATTAATTTCTTTCTTTCAAATACATACGGACCTGCATTATTAATTAAAACATCAATACGTCCAAACCGCTCCATAGCCTGCGCAACGACATATTCAATATCTTCTTTATTTGTTATGTCTCCTTCTACAAACTGTACGTTATCACTATATTGATGCCATTCTTCTTGCAGTTCTCGCACTTTATTTTTATCACTGCGAAAATGGACGGTAACGGAATACTGCTTTTTCAGAAACTGTTCTGTTACTTTTTTGCCAATACCTTTATGACCTGCCGTAATTAATGCATGTTTCATCGACCTTCACCTCTTTTACTCTACTTCTCTACTATATATATTAGACAGCTCCTTGATTTCTCCTTTACTAACGGAAAAAAGCCCTTGACGAAAGGGCTTTTCTTTTACGGTCTTAACAAAATTTTACCTGTACTTTTTCGGCTTTCAAGAAGCTCATGTGCTTTCGCCCCGTCTTTTAAGTCAAATACCACAGGATCAGTTAGCACAAGCTGACCTTTGCTGATCCACTCAAACAGCTGCTGTGAGCGTACTTTGCGTTCTTCATAAGATACAAGCACGTTCCACAGATCTCCTCCTGTAAGCGTTTTAGAGGTATCCATTAGCATACGCGGATCCACTGGAGCCGGATCGCCTCCTGCCATTCCGTAAAACACTACGGTTCCTCCTGTTTTTACGGCTTCAAAGCTTTTTTCTAGCGTAACCCCTACAGATTCGTAGGCAACATCTGCGCCTCGCTTCGTTACTTCTTTCACTTGTTCCACCCAGTTATCTTCGTATAAAAAGACATAGTCAGCCCCTGCTTGAGCCGCTGCTTTTGCTTTTTCAGAAGATGACGTTAAGCCAATAACCTGCCCGCCTAATAGCTTAGAAATTTGAACTAAAAGCTGCCCTACACCTCCAGCAGCTGCGTGAACAAGTACATAATCACCCGGCTGAATGCTGTAGCTGTCTTGTGTTAAATAGTGAGCCGTTAACCCTTGCAAAAGCACAGAAGCAGCTGCATCAAACGAAATATCGTCAGGTACAGCAATTATTTTATCCTGTGGCACGGCAACAAGCTCTGCATTTGCAAAAGGAACGTCAGCAAACGCAATGCGGTCTCCTACGTTAACGTGACTTACTTCTGCTCCTACTTCTTCTACCACACCTGCTCCTTCATATCCTAAAATATATGGAGGTGTACCCGTTAAGTGATAGTTCCCTTTTCTTCGGTAAACATCCGCAAAATTAAGTCCAATTGCTTTTGTTCTTACTAGTACATCTGTTGGTCCAATAGAGGGATTCGGTATATCTTGATAGTGAAGAACGTCAGGTCCTCCAAATCTTTCAAATACTAATGCTTTCATATATAAGTTACCTCGTTTTCTTTATGTATTCCCTTTCATCGTAATTCAACGAGATAACAAACACAAGTTTCTTACTCAGCAAAAAACGCTTTGTCTCCTCATGAGACAAAGCGTTCTTTTACTTTGTTTGCGCTACAACTTCTCGCATTGTTCCATTTTTTTGATAAGACGCATGAAAAGAAAAGGCTTTTTCAAGAACGTGCGGTGTTTGGCCGCCTCGCGTGAGCGCTTCTTCGTAATACGCCATAAGCTGATCGCGATACATTGGGTGGGCACAATTTTCAATAATGCGTTTTGCTCGTTCTCTTGGAGCGAGTCCGCGTAAGTCTGCGTATCCTTGCTCTGTTACAATGACATCCACATCGTGTTCCGTATGATCAACGTGCGAAACAAACGGCACTATGCTTGAAATATCACCGTTTTTAGCAATGGATTTTGTTACAAAAATACCAAGGCGCGCATTTCGGGCAAAATCTCCTGAGCCTCCGATTCCGTTCATCATTTTTGTTCCCATCACATGTGTGGAATTGACGTTTCCGTAAATATCTAGTTCTAGCGCGGTATTAATTGAAATCAGCCCTAAACGACGAATGATCTCGGGATGGTTGGAAATTTCCTGCGGACGAAGAATAAGTTTACCTCGATAGGCTTCAAAATTCGAGAAAACTTGTTTCATTTTATCTGCTGAAAGCGTAATTGAGCAGCAGGAAGCAAACGTAACTTTTCCTGCGTCAAATAAATCAAACACGGCGTCCTGCAATACTTCGGAATATACTTCTAAATCATGAAACTCAGAATCTAACAAACCGTGGAAAACGGCATTTGCCACGGATCCAATTCCAGATTGTAAAGGAGCAAGCGATTCAGTTAATCGCCCTTCTTTAATTTCTTGGCGTAAAAATGAAATCAAATTTTGAGCCATCACAACCGTTTCTTCGTCAGGTGCTACAATTGTAGACGGTGAATCTAGCTGATTTGTAAACACAATACCCTTTACTTTATCTAAATCAATTGGTATGCCTAACGAACCAATACGATCATCGGATTTTTTCAAAGGAATTGCATCTCGCTTTCCTTGAGCGCCCGGATCATACAGATCGTGAATACCTTCTAACAGCTCTGGCTGCGCTGTGTTTATTTCAATAATAATTGATTTTGCATGCTCGGCAAACACCATTGAATTGCCGATTGACGTTGTTGGAATCATCATTCCGTCATCTGTGATAGAAACCGCTTCCAAAATAGCGAAATCTATTGAATCTAACACGCCTGAACGCACCCATTCAGAAGTATGCGATAAATGCTGGTCAATAAACTGAAATTCACCTTCATTAATTTTTTTACGCATCGTCGGATCCGCTTGAAACGGCAGGCGTTTGTTTAACATGCCTTTTTCTGCAAATAGCTTATCCACATCTGACCCAAGTGAAGCACCGGTATACACGCTGACTTTTATTGCCTCAGTTTCCGCTCGTTTCGCTAGCGCAAACGGCACAGCTTTGACATCGCCCGCGCGTGTAAAACCGCTTAGACCAAGCGTCATTCCATCTTGAATCCAAGACGCTGCTTCTTCAGCAGAGACAACGCGATTCTGTAATGCTTCATGCTTAATTCGATTACGTACGTTTTCCATTCTCTTCACTCCTTGTTTTTGCTCTTTTTACCATTTTACTGTAAAGAAAGCGTCCACAAGAGTTTTTGGAATGAAATGGACAAAAATAGCGACAAAACAGCATATTTGATGATAATGAAGCTAAATGACGGTTAAAACCCAAGCAGCTTTCGAAAATAACTGGCGTACGACTGACTGACCGGAATTTTTTCTCCATTGTTCATCACTAATAAAAAAGTCGAATGTGTATCAGGGTAAATTTCTTGAATTTGTGTCACATTGACGATAAAGGAACGATGACAGCGCACAAACTCTTCTTTTGGAAGCACATAATCAAATTCATTTAACGTGTATTTATGCGTACCCGTATACTTCTGTGCGTACACATAGGTTTTTCGGTCACGCGCTTCTACGTAGATGATTTTTGAGAAAGGAACCGGTATCCATCCTTCGTTCACCTTTAACGTCACAACTGACTTTCCGCTCGTTAACGCAGGAAAAATCGCCGTTACGCATCCTTGAACATCTCCTTCATCTAAAAAAGGCACGGCCATGCCGTAGTAAGGTGTGCCGAACACGTCTCGGTGAATAAATTCCGATACTTTTTGCTTTCGTTCTAATGCTTTATATGTAATCGTTCCTTTTTTTATTTGATCTCCAGGGCTGATTTTCAAATTAATTCGTTTGCTTGCTCGGTAATACACGTACGTTTCTAGATCTGAAACGGCAATCGACGCTTCATCGGAGAACAATTCACTGATAACATCTAGTAGGGCTGAGGCTTTAAATGGTTTCATGGTTTCACCTTCTTTTGTCTAGTTAAACACGTTGCTTCTTTATTGTAGCGCAAAAGCAAAAGCGATTGGGAGACAAGCATGGAATTTATCCTTTTAACTGCATAAAATTTCTATTTTTTCACAACATAAAACAATGAAATGAAGGAAGGGTGAAATGTATGGGCTATGCTGAATCGACGTTTCGAATCGCCTGTTCATTTTTTGTGTTGCTTCTTTTAACGCGGCTCATGGGAAAAACAGAAATCAGCCAGTTAAATGTATTTACATTTATTACGGCGATTACGATTGGTAATATTGCTTCTTCCCTTTCCACTGATAAGCGAGTAGAGATTGATAAAGGAGTTTATTCACTGCTAGGATGGACATTTTTAACAATCGCTATGGGCTATATTGGAATGAAATCGAAAAAAGCACGGCATCTTATTACCGGTGAGCCTAAAATTGTGATTAAGCAAGGAAAAGTGATGGAAAAGGCGTTAAAACAAGTGCGGCTAGATATTGAATCTCTTTTAGGCATGCTGAGGCAGCAAAACGTATTTTCCATAAAAGATGTCGAATACGCCATATTAGAAATCAATGGAAATCTTTCCGTTATGCAAAAACAAGATAAAAAGCCAAACGCGTGGTCAAAAACGCTTTTATTTCCCACTTCAACTGGCGTTATTTACGACGGAAAAGCGAATGAAGATGCGTTGAAGGACCTGCACGTAGATCATAACTGGCTGCATAAGCAGCTCGAAAAAGCCGGAGTCAAATCAATTGATGACGTCTTTTATGCTGAGGTTCAGTCGGACGGATCGCTTTATATTGACTATAAAAAAGATAAATTTAACTCATAAAAAAAATCCGTACCATATAAGGCACGGATTTTTTATTAGCTTGCTTTTTTTACACGATTTGTAATGGTATCTTCTTTTGGTGATGTTTTGCGAATAAAGAAGGCTAAAACAAACGCGATCACACTTAAAATCGTTGCGATCATAAACGCATCGTTAATACCCATTGCTGTACCTTGATTCACAGCTTCAGCCATACTGCCTTTATCTGTCGGCAAAATTTGCTGATTCGTTACGATGTTTTTCACGTGTTTTTCACCTTGATTCATCATAATGGATACAAAGAACGCCATTCCTACAGCTCCGGCAACCATTCGAAGCGTATTAACCATCGCGGTACCGTATTTATTTAAGCTAAGCGCAAGCTCATTTAATCCAGCTGTAAAGATCGGCATCATAAGCAGTGACATCCCAAACATACGAACAGTATAGACAATCATGACATACATAAATGTTGTGGTTGTTTCAAGCTTTGTTAATTCATATGTTGTCACAACGGTAATTGCTAAACCAATAACAGCAAGCCATCTTGCGCCGAACTTATCAAACAGCCTTCCTGTAATCGGAGACATAATCCCCATTACAATTCCCCCAGGAAGTAGCAGCAAGCCTGAAAGAAACGGTGAAAAGCCGCGTACGTTTTGCATATAAATCGGCATTAAAATCATCCCTGAAAACATTGCCATCGTCACAATTACGTTAATAATTGTTGTCAGCGTGAACATGCGGTAACGGAAAATACGGAATTCAAGAAGCGGCTGATCAATTTTTAACTGACGGAAAATAAAGAACAGAATCGAAATACCGCCTACAATAAACATGGCTAACACTTCGGTGCTGGTCCACCCCTTTGTACCGCCCGTAGCGAACGCATACAGCAAGCCGCCAAATCCAATTGTTGATAAAATAACGCCAAGCACGTCTAGCTTAGGTCGGCTTGTTTCCGTTACGTTTTTCACCAAAATAATAGCCGCAATTACGTTGATAAGTGCAATTGGAAACATCATAAAAAATAAAACACGCCATGAGTAGTGCTCAACGATTAAACCAGAAAGTGTCGGCCCTACTGCCGGTGCGAAGTTCATGGCTACTCCAAAAATCCCCATCGCAAAACCGCGTCGGTCAGGCGGGAATAACGTGAAAATAACGTTTGTAATTAACGGAAATAAAATTCCCGCTCCTGCAGCTTGCACGACGCGTCCCACTAAAATAACAGAAAATGTCGGTGCGATACCGCAAAGGAGTGTTCCTACTGTAAACAGACCCATTGCTGTAATATACAGCTGCCTTGTCGTAAATCGATTCATTAAAAATGCTGTAATTGGAATAACAATTCCGTTTACTAACATAAAGATGGTTGTTAACCAGTTCCCCGTAGCCGCCGTTACATGGAAATGATCCATCATTTGCGGAAGCGCAATGTTAATTAGCGTTTGATTTAAAAAAGCGACGAGCGCTCCCATTATCATTACGCCAAAAATAGACCGAGTTCGGGCTTGATCGGACTGTTGTGTTTGTGTATTCATTTTAACAAGACCTTTCCCTTTTAAAATTATCTGTATGTAAATCTTCAGATGACAAACAGGTTAAGAATATAGTTTATATGTTCATTCTATTAATTTATGTCACGAATATTTAATGAACTTAATTATATACCGGATAAATATATCCGTTTCCGAAATATTTGTCAACAAATATGATCATTTTCGTAAAACTTTTCCATCAGTATATATAAAGTAGCTTGCCCTTTAATGAAGAAAAAAATGAGAGCCTTTCAACGAAGGCTCTCATTTCTTTAAGGAATACTTATTTTAAGATTTGAACTTTTACCGTTTTTCTTCCCCATTTTAACGCTTCTTTTTGAGAAGGAAGAAGAACATCAATTTTATTTCCTTTAATCGCACCGCCTGTATCAGCTGCGATTGCCGTGCCATAACCTTCTACGTATACTTTTGAACCAAGCTTAATCACTTTTGGATCGACAGAAATCACTTTTTGATTTGGATTCTTTTTTAAATCGATTCCAATCGCCGTTTTTCCGCTACAGCCTTTGCAGTTCGCTGTGTACGCTGTTGCTGTTACTTTAAATTCTTTCACAACGTTTGAAGACTTCGCAGGCGCTGCTTTAGCAGGCGTGCTTGATTTTACTTGAGATACTTTTAATACTTGTTTCGGATGAATGCTGTCTGACTTTAAGTTATTCCACTGTTTCAGCTGACTAACCGATACTTTATATGTCTTTGCAATTTTGTATAGCGAATCTCCGCTTTTTACTGTATATGTATTTGTTGCAGCTGATGCACCACTTGCCACTCCGAACAGTGACATTAGAACTAAACTGAACGTAATCATTGTCTTTTTCATGTAATTGATTTCCCCTTTATCTACCAATACATAAAAAATAACACATGAATATTACAGTTATATTTCAGTAACATGTCAATAGTTTGATAGTTTAGTTACAGTAAAAATAAATATTCTTCCTTTTAAACTAGTAAATTAATCACCTATACTCTTCGAAAACATACATATTTAGGTATATGACGGTGCATTTACACACATTTATAATGGATTATTTCATTTGTAACATTTCACTGGTTCTAGAGGCTTAGACTTTATTTTAAATTGGTTATTTAGAACATAGTTTATTTAAAATTAATAAATGCGTTAAAGGATCTTAATATAAATCACTTTTTACACCGCAGTTGATTTCCGTGCAAGACTTCGCTTTCCGCGGGTGGCCGATGAGCCTCCTCTTCGCTTGCGCTCCTGCGGGGTCTCATCTATTCCACTATTTCTACAGGAGTCTTCGTCTTGCCCTCCAATCAACTGCTAGAAGCGTATACATATATCACCGCGATAACAATAAAAAATCCGAACGCGTTGGATTCTCCATCAAGAATCTCAATTCATCGTTCGGATTTCCCTTCAACTAAAATGCTTTTATCATAGCCTTTTTATTTGAAATTAAAATACCTGCAATACTTGTTAATACGGCTGCCACTGAAGCATTCTGGCTGCCTCAAACCTTTTTTCTACATTCGGCCAATAAACGATTTTCCACCAATTATCAACGTAGGGATCACGTTCATTTTTATACTGTAAATAATATGCGTGTTCCCATACGTCTAATACAAGCAGCGGAATCGTATCCCACTGCGTGAGAAGCTGATGGCGCTCAGCTTGCAGAACTTCAAGCTTTCGCGAACGCGGCGACCATACTAAGATTGCCCAGCCAACACCTTCTACTTTTTTAGCGGCTTGAGAAAAGTGCATCATAAACTTCTCATAGCTGCCAAAGTCTTTTTGAAGCTGCTGCAGCAGCTGGCGCCTCGGTCGTCCTCCTCCTTCTGGACTCATAATCTCCCAAAAGATTGTGTGTAAGTAATGACCGGAGCCATGAAAAGAAGCTTCCCGTTCCCAATGTTTTATGAGGTCAAAATTGTTTGTGTTACGGGCTTGCTGCAGCATGAGCTCTGCTTTATTTAATCCATCGACATAGCTTTGGTGATGCTTGCTGTGATGAAGACGCATAATTTCCCGGTTAATATACGGTTCAAGAGCTGAATAGCTATAGCCAAGCGGCGGCAGCTCATGCTGCCCCGGAGCTATCGATTCCCTCTCCCTGCCGTCGTCTCCAAGCCGCTCTTTTAAGATTTTATCAATGTGCCGTACCGCATTATTGATTTCTTCTAACGTATATTCGTTCACATCTTCTTCACTTAAATATTCAAGAACATCTTCTTGCGTGCGCGTGATATATGACGTTATATCTACTTCTGTAAAGGCTTCTTCAAATACAGGATCACATACTTGTTCAAGCCAGGTCTGAACTTCCATCAAGTATCTTTTTCTCTCATCTTGATCGGCCATACTTCCCCTCCTTACACCTCATCTTCACTATCATATTCAAAAGAAAAAGCAACATAACTTCCTACTTGTATCTATTGAGGTAGAAAATTCGACATAAAAAAGCAAGAGCTCCTTAAAGGATAAACTCTTGCCTTTTTTCTTATATCTTCTTCGCCATATTCACATAATCAATCGTTTCTTGCTTACTAACAGCTGCGTGCTTCAGCTTCGGGTTATAATAGAGCTCCACTTTTATATTATTAATTTCACAGTCGTCTGGCATATCCTGCAAATCCGTTAGAAACGGCAACAAGTGATTGTTCATATCGTATTCAAACGCCCCATTTTGCAAGTAATACACCTTTGGCACATAGTTAATATGGCGAAAAAACTTCACTACGTTAATTCGCTCACCGTATGAGGCGATCACTTCATCTTCTGTCAAGTTCGGATAAGATAAATTAAACACTTGCCGAACCGGCGTTTTCAGCCACTTGGTCAAGCAAGTCTGCGGATTATTGACAAGCGCTTTTGCTCCTTTTACGTACCCCGCTAAAAACATTGACATAAAGCCGCCGCCCGAAGATCCGTAAAATAGCACATTAGACGGACTCACCTGTACTTTTTTCATGAACTTTTCAATTAAAACCGCAATGTCTTTTAAATAAAAACGGTCGCTTGTCCCTTGCCCCCACGCAAGCGATACCTTTCCTAAATAAAGCGTAGGATCGTTATAATAAATAATTGAATCTTGGAATTCATTCATCCACGAATGGCGCTGAAAATATGGAGGACCTGCCGGCATTTCTTGACTTGCTCCTCCTCCTGAACCAAACACAAGCAAATGAGAAGACTCTTTTTTTAATCTCACCAAAAACTCAAACAGCACTCCGTTCCACTCGACTCCTACTAAAATGGGCTTATCAAACGGCAGCTGAAGTTCATCCAGCTTTTCATACGTACTATTTATCTTTTCATATTGATCAAGCAACAGCTCTGCAACTCACTTTCCTTAAAATGATCCGTCTTATGCGTCTGACATTGATCATGGCTCTGTAAAAAAAGAACCTGTTACAGTGTATGAAAATCAGTGGACAAATGTTTGTACACGTTATCAAAAATAGGCCCTACCTACATATCCTCCTAGGCTTCTGTCACGAAATAAAACTCTCTACATACGATACAGCATCATAAAAAATTCAAGGATAGGAGCTGGAGACCCTTGTCAACGCCCTATATGGATTACAATAATCCAAACGTACAATACTTTTCTGATGTGAACAAAAACAGACTTAATACGCGAAACGATCAAAATTACATTAACCGATTGGGCCGGGATGTGCTCAACACATTAGGAAATGTATCATTACTTGATATTTACTTAAGCAAAAGCCGCGTAGTCGAACCGCACTATCACCAAAATGCCGCTGAGCTTGTCTACTGCATTTCAGGCTCAGCCGTCGTTTCATTAATCAATCCGTTTAACAACGAAGTCACAAATATTCCGATTACTCCCGGTCAAGTAGCCAATATCCCTCAAGGCTGGTGGCACTGGGAAATTGCGTCTGAAGACAGTACGCATTTACTCGCTATTTTTGACGCTCCATATCCGGAATACATTTTTGGGTCTGATATTTTAAATAAGACGCCTATTGAAGTGCTTGCTCACACGTACTGCTTAGATCCGGAGCAGCTAAAGGAAACGCTGGCTCCGCTAAAAAATCAAACCATCGTAATTGGACCAACGGACGAATGCGGAGAAAAAGAACACTATAAAAAGAAAAAACAAGGAGGCCCTGTTCACCACCAGAAGCCTACTTATACGTATCCTCCGCCTCAGAATTCTTATTATCAACCTCAAAATCCTTATCACTATCGATACTGGTAGAGACAAAAAAACCCCGCTGCCAGTGCAACGGGGTTTTTTGACGAATACATAACGTTATTAATCTGTATATGTACTGTGAAAAGCGGCTTCAATATATGCAACTTGGAAATGATAATGTCCAATTAAATATTTCACAATATCCACTTGATCGATTTTGCCAGGCTTATCGACCATCGCTTCTTTCACCATTTTTTCAAATGTACCTTGATCAAATTGTTCTTCATGAATAACAATTGTTTCAGAGTACGTTTCGCCTTGCCCTTCTGAAATGCGGTAGTAATACAATTTCTTCACCTCAATTTATCTTAAATGTATGTATACCCTTAACTACTCATTTTAAAACATTTTTTCAGCGTTCTTTTTCCGCTTTACGATAGGCTGCGGCTTTTGCTTTTACAAGCAGCCTTGTAAACCAATACGCTACTAACGTTATCCCTATATCAATCAGAAAAATATAGAACAAGCTCATTCCTTTTCCTGAATCAATAAATTTAAAATGGTGTTCAAGGGGCGCCAGTCCAAATGAAAAAACAGCGCTCAGCAGAATCGTATACAGATAAAAATTCTTTTGGTGATTCGTACAATATTGATAAAGCAGCAGAAAGCCTACCGGCAAAATAGAAGCGGTAATATTCGTTGCGTTCGGAAGCAGCGGCGTTAAAAAAAACGTGTGCGTTAAATGACCGCTTCTCCCAAGTGCAATATCAATATATGCCCAGAGCATGTGCACTGTGTAACCGAAGAAAAACACCTCAAAGATCCTCGTCCGATCTACGGTAAAATACAACAACACAAGAGGAAGAACGAGCGAAGCAAGCACCACCCAAAACTGCCAGTTTCCAAAATCTGAATACTGATGCCAATACGACGATAATAACTCCTGCAGCTTATCGCTTTGTTCATGTATGTGTCCCCAGTATCGTTCATAACTCACTGAAGTAACCTCCCATATAGAGTCTCTGCTTATGTATGTACGAATAAGCTCCATTTTATACAGAGAAACATGGAAAGCGGCCATTTATTGCTTGTGATCACCTAAATACGTCATCAGGAGTTCACGTTCAATGATTTTACTCGCTTTTCGATCAACAGCGTACGCTTTTGCTGTTGCCCTTGAGCTAACTGACGTGGATAGCTTCTCATCTTTAAAATGCAGCGCGACTCCGTCATCTACAGCGTAGCCTTCTTTCATTTCCCCGCTTGCCATTAACTCATGATACGAAGGTCTTCGATTGCTTTCTCCGTCGTAGTGAGGACAGTTGCTGCCCGTTAAAAATCCTAAACAGTCGATTTTAGCCAGTTTATTGTTCATTGAATCGGTGACGCCTTCTTCAAACCAGCAAATCGAACCTGCGCTTATTCCCACTAAGATCACTCCTTTTTCATAAGCCTCTTTTAAAATCGTATCCAGTTCCCATTCTTTCCATAAAGAAAGCATATTCCTTGTATTACCGCCGCCTACATACAAAATATCGTGCTGCAGCACATATGCTTTTAAATTCATAAAGTTTGGTGAAAACAGCGATAAATGAGACGGTGTACATACCAACTTCTCAAACGCTTCATAAAACCTTTCTATATAATTATCGGCATCTCCGCTGGCTGTAGGGATAAAACAGATTTTCGGCACATCTATATGAGCTTGTGAAAGTATGTATTAATCCAGAAGCAAGTTATCCGGCTCCATCGAAAAACCTCCGCCGCCCATGGCTATAATTTGTCTCATTTCAATCATTCCTTTCAAAAAAGTGATATAGAAAATGTAAATTCATACTATTTCAAACAAGAAGTTTTCCGTATAATGGAAGAGTGATAAAAAGGTGGTGCAAAGCTCTTGAAAATAGTACGGACACTTTTACTAATACTAGGCATTTTTATTATCTTGTTTTGTATCTTTGGCTATATCGATTATAACGGTCAAAAAATGGAACTTGGAGCCAAACAAGAAAAAAACATTCCTTCTTCCATTAACACTGGCGGGGGAACTATTACGCTATCTGCTATCAGTAAAAAATACGATAAAACGCAGTTTGGCTTTTTTGTTATTCAAAACAATTCGACGCATACCTTAACGATTCCTTATGAAAATACGGCGGATCACTTAAAAGACGGAAAGTGGTACGAAGTTGTGCTAAACGGATTGGAGTTTCCTGATAAAACTGTCACGCTGAAGCCAGGGAAATCACTCAAATTAGATATCGCAACTCCTAACTACAAAGTAGGAAAATATCGTTTTGTTCAACACTTTAAAGATGAAAACGGAAAAGAGTATGTACTAGCGGCTCCTTTTGAAATCGTTTGGCCGAGTCTTAAAAATGTTCTCGGACAGTTTGATTAAAGGTAAAAAAGCACTTACCTGCTATGAGGTAAGTGCTTTTTATCAGCTCTGATTTAAAACGCGAAGCGTAACTTGCTTTGTTCCGACTTTTACCGTCTCTCCGTTTTTGATGGCTTCTTTCACACTGAGACTGTGCAGCAGAAGATTTTCTTGAAGCAGCGTTTCAAACTTCGCAACGGCTTCCTTCACTTCTTCGTCTCCGCTAAGTTCCAAATCAATACGTAAGTTCACGGGTAAATCCAGCTTTTTGCGATAATCTTGAACCGCTCGAATTACTTCACGAGCGACTCCTTCCTGCACGAGTTCTTCGGTTAAAGCCGTATCCAACACCGCAGTGTACGTGCCGTTGGATGCAACTGCAAAACCTTCTTTTGGCACTTTTTCAACGAGTACGTCCGCCGTTTCAAGCGTTAGGTTTTCTCCTGAAGCAAGCGTAACACTCAGCTTGCCTTGTTCAACAAACTCTTTCCCTTTCTCTTCTGAAAGGTTTTTCAGCGCTTGGTTGACCTCATTCACTTGTTTCCCGAACTTTGGCCCAGCCTGTTTAAAATCAAGTTTTAATACGTATGATACAAGCTTGTCGTCGTCTTGCTCCACGTTAAAGTTCTTTACATTAAGCTCATCTTTGATGACATCATGGTATGCTTCCCACTCTCCATCTTCTTCCGTTACCACAAGTGAAAGACTTTGCAGAGGCTGCTTTACTTTTAACGAATGCGTATTTCGGATGCTTCGGCCTAGCTCAACTACTTGCAGTACCGCTGCCATTTCTTTTTCCAGCTTTTCATTCACTTTGGTTTGATCACACACAGGATAGTCTGCTAAATGAACGCTTTTCCCTGTCAGATTTTCATGAATATCATCCGCAACAAACGGCGTAAACGGTGCTAACAGCTGACTAAGCGTGACTAACACTTCATGAAGCGTATCGTAAGCCGCTGCTTTTTCGCCGTCCATCCCTTCTGACCAAAAACGATCGCGAGAACGTCGTACATACCAGTTGCTTAGCTCTTCAATGAATGCTGCGATTTCACGAGCGGCATTTGTAAATCCGTAATCTTCAAGATGTGCTGTTGCTCGCTTAACCGTACTATGCAAACGTGAAAGAATCCACTTATCCAATTTTGTTTTTTTCAATTCATACGTTTGCTTCGGGTCATAGCCGTCAAGCTTAGCGTACAACACGTAAAAGCCGTACACGTTCACGAGTGTATCAATCACTTTTGACTTCGCTTCTTGCACGACGCGCTCTGAAAATTTCTTCGGATTCCAAGGCGCACTGTCTGCTAAAAGCGCCCATCTAAGCGCATCCGCACCAAATGTATGAATAAGATCAACAGGGTCTAGCGCATTTCCTTTACTTTTAGACATCTTTTGACCGTTTTCATCTAACACGTGGCCAAGAGACAAAACGCGCTTATAAGGCGCTTTTCCAGTAAACAGCGTTGAAACTGCCATCAAGCTGTAAAACCAGCCGCGCGTTTGATCAATTCCTTCTGCGATAATGTCTGCTGGAAACTGCTTTTGAAACAGCTCGCTGTTTTCAAACGGATAGTGATACTGCGCAAACGGCATCGAGCCGCTGTCAAACCAAACGTCAATCACTTCTGGCGTTCGCTTCATTTCTCCGCTGCAGACCGGACACGTCAGCTGCACGTCATCTACATAAGGCTTATGAAGTTCAATACTGTCATCAACGGAATGAGACGCATGATTTTGAAGCTCTTTGATACTTTTCGGAGCTACTTGATGCGCACATTCCCCGCATTCCCATACGTTCAGCGGCGTTCCCCAGTAGCGCTTTCTGCTGATGTTCCAGTCCACCATATTTTCTAAAAAGTTGCCAAAGCGGCCGTGCTTGATATGATCCGGGTACCACGTCACGCTTTCATTGTTTTTCAAAAACTGTTCCTTCAACGCCGTCGTTTGGATAAACCAGCTTTCATTTGCGTAATAAAGAAGCGGCGAGTCGCATCGCCAGCAAAACGGATAGCTGTGCTCATGCTTTTCTTTATGATACAGCACGCCTTCATTTGCTAAATGACGAACGATATCAACGTCGCAGTCTTTCACGAAACGTCCTTGAAAAGGCGGCACTTCAGACGTGTACTGTCCTTTTTCATCCACTACGTTCACAAACGAAAAGCCGTTTTCTTTTACGACTCTGTAATCATCTTCACCATATGCAGGTGCTAAATGAACAACACCCGTTCCGCTTTGGTCCGTTACATAATCAGCCGTTACGACTTCATGACCTTTTTCAACGTTCACAAAATCAAACGGTGGCTCATATGACATCCCTTTTAACTCATTTCCTTTATGATGAGATAAAACCGTATACTCTCCTTTTAACACTTTGTCTGCAAGTGCTTCTGCCACTATATACACGCTGTCGCCTTGCTCAGCGCGAACGTAGTTCATCTCTTCATGCACCGCAAGCGCCACGTTTGACGGAAGCGTCCAAGGCGTTGTCGTCCACCCTAAAAAATACTCATTATCGCGGTTTTTCACTTTAAATTTCACCGTTACCGTTAAATCTTTTACATCTTTATACCCTTGCGCTACTTCATGCGAACTCAGCGACGTTTGACAGCTCGGGCAGTAAGGTGATACGCGGTGGCCTTTATAAAGAAGTCCTTTGTCATGAATCGTGCCAAGCACGTTCCATACGCTTTCAATGTATGAATTCTCTAAGGTGATGTAAGGGTCTTCCATATCAACCCAATAGCCAAGCTGCTCCGTGAACGTGCGCCATTGTTTTTCATACACAAACACACTTTCCTTACACTTGTTGATAAAAGCTTCTACGCCGTATTTTTCAATGTCATGCTTCCCCGATATCCCGAGCTGCTTTTCGACACCGAGCTCTACCGGCAGTCCGTGCGTATCCCAGCCTGCTTTTCGAATCACTTGATGCCCTGTCATCGTTTTATAACGAGCCACCACGTCTTTAATCGTCCGGCCTAGCGCATGCCCCACGTGAGGCAAACCGTTTGCTGTTGGAGGCCCTTCATAAAATACAAACGACGGATGCCCTTCCCTGTTTTGAACCGACTGGTGAAACACATCTCCTTTTTGCCACTGCTGCTGGATACGCTGTTCGCGCTCTTGCGAAGACTCCCTTACATTCACTTCTTTCATGTGATACCACTCCTTTTAAAGTTAAAAGCACACAAAGAAACCCGTCCCTATGACTAGGGACGGGTTTTAACCGCGGTACCACCCTGGCTTCTATTGATCCGTTCATCAATAGCACTCAGCAACGTACAATCATACGCGTTCTTTTTAACGGTAGACTACCGTTCAAACTTACTTATAGTTCAGTTTGACTTCTCAGAGAGGATATTCCCCTGCGGCTTGAACACCGGCTTTCAGCTATCACCAGCTCTCTGTGGAACAAACTTGCAGCGTACTGATTCTCTTCAACGAATTTGTGTGCTTTTATTAGTAGCTATTGTATGCGGTTTGGAAGGGAATGTCAATGTTTATGATATTTATGTATGTTTCTCCGTATAACGTAGCCATCTATTGATAAAATAACTGCTTACCACTGTTTGCTGCCTTTTTCACGCTCTCAGGAAAAGGAAATATACACAAAAAACCACCTCATTTAAGGTGGGTATTATTTGGCTCTCCGACTTGAAAGACGCTTTTTAAAACCAGTTAATAAACGGCGGAATGCTCTGAGGGAAATGAAATAGATTGCACGGATCATATGCTCGTTTCACTTCTCGAAGCTTTTTAAAATTCTCTCCATAATACGCCGTTGGCCAATCTCTGATGAGCCGGTCCGGCCAGTTCACATAATCTCCAGTTGTATATCTCGATAAAGCATTCCTTAAGTCTTCAATCCATCGAATGTTTACTCGCTCTTCTGAAGGATGGCTCCATGTAGCAAGGTACTCCTGTGCGATAATAGCATCTCTATAATAGAAGGCCGTTTCATTAGAGCCAACTTCCTCCACTGCTCCCCCGAGAGACTGGTGCCAAATACTAGATTTTTCATTCGGAGCATTTTCTAAAAAATGCTTCATTGTTAAAATAGCGTCTTTTGGAAAAGGTTTATTAAGAAAAGAACCTGACCTTTTTCGAGGGGCGGGTTGGTTTCCGCTCGGATCGTCAAAAAATTGTACAGCTTCTATATATGAAACTTCCTTTATTACTACTTTTTTAGGACACCCAACATCTATTAAAGGCTGCAGAAGTTCCTTCAACTTGAATGATGAACCAACGAATTCACCTTGAGCGATAATCTGATTTGCTTCCTTGGATTTTAACTCAATCTCCGAAGTTAAGCGCTTATCGGTATTTGTGGCCCAGTGCTGCCATGCATCAAAAGCAGCTTCGAAATCTTCCCATTCCCATGTAATTGAAAAGATTGACACCTTTGAAATAGGCTGCACCTTAAAGGTAAGAGACGTAACAATACCAAAGTTTCCGCCCCCGCCTCCACAACAAGCCCAAAAGAGATCACTGTTGTAATTTTTATTTGCCTTAATGAGTTCAACTTCTCTCTGTTCATTTACTATGGCCATTTCAACTTCAAGCAAATTATCACAGGTAAGCCCAAACAGCCTTGATAACATCCCAATTCCTCCGCCAAGCACAAGGCCTACAAGACCAACACTGCTTTCCGTACCTGCAGGGATAGTCGTTCCTTTTTTCCATAATTCATTATATACTTTCCCTAGATTAGCTCCTGCCTCTATTTTCGCTGTCATGCTTTTACTGTCGAACTTGATTCTATCCATTTCACTGACATCAATCACTAATCCACCGTTTACTAATGAAAAATTTTCATAGCTATGCCTACCGCTTCTTATTCGAAATGGGACATGATTTTCCTTTACCCACTTCAATGCATTTACTACATCGTTTGTATTCTGACAAAATACAATTATTCTCGGAAATTTAGGCACACCTAAATTATTATTTGTTCTAGCCTGTTCATATTCCGCATCATCAGGTGTAACGATTCGTCCAGTAAGCTTTGTTTCCTCCACGATATAACCCCTTTCTTAATACAGATAAGATGCTATATCCTATGAATTTTCTTCAAAAAAGACACACAGTTTAAAGGGAGGAAAAAGAGAATAGAAAACTTACTGGAGAGGTTCAGGATAAGTGTGCTAATTTATTTTTAACGTATTTTAAATGACGCCACTATGTGTAATTTACTTCCTAAGTATAAACATAGCAATCTATCATGTGCAAAAATCAATTTATATCATTTACTTGATATCTAGCGGGTCCTCTAAACACTTCTCTAACATGCCACCCAAGAAAAGCGTCACTCGGCTGGTATGCCGGATGAATCGGATCTCTAAGCTTTTGTCCATGATACTTCATAAGCCACTCTTCAAAGCCATTTGTTCCGTGCGCTTGAGTTGCCACTAACAGCTCATTATGATCTGAAAAAGTAAAAACTCCTCGATCAAATAATTTATGATGCATCGAACATAACGCGATTCCGTTACTTTCAATATCTGGCCCTCCCGCTTGATGCCACTTAATATGAGCGGCCTCTACACCAACTAAATTATGACCAAGACGAACGTTAAAACCACAAACAGCGCAGCTATATCCGTAAGCTTGAAGAATTTTCTCTCTAAACTTTGGATCTCTTCTTCTCTTTAACTGTGTTTCAAAATCCAAGCCTACGGCTCTTAATATATCTTCATGGATCGTATCCGGAAAATGCTCATTTAATAAAAATTGCGCTGCATCTTGAAGCAGCGTAGGATCATTTGCAAAAAGGTTGTAAACATCCTGTCTAAAACCGCCTACTATATTTGTACTCAGCAAATATTTATCTGTAAAGCTACGCTTATCAACTTCTTCACTTAGCTCCCATATTCCATCTCCTGTCAAACGAACAAAAGGATGCTCCGGATGATAGGAACTCCGAGAAGGTCCAAATTCCATAAGCAGCTCTTTTAAAGGGATTTTCACCTCGCTATACGGCAAGTGAATTTGCTGTTTAGACTGCAGCTGACCTAGGGCATACAGTATCAACAATGGTTTGTGCGGAGCTCTTTGATCCCTTTTTTTCCAGATGTTTAAGTTCTTTATTTTTTGTAGTACTTCTTCTCTGTTCATAAGCTTGCTTTAACTCCCATCTATAAAACTATTTAAAACTTTAGAGCTAAGACCGTTTTTGAAAAAGTATTAATAAATGTAAGTATAATAGCTAATTCTATTATATGACAGCATCAGATGAGCAAGGGAACTTTATTTGCAGACGCGTTTACAAAACGCTACTTTAAGCTTTCTTATCCAAGTTGTTTTATTCAAAGAATTCTTTTTTCATATCTTCTCTGCTTTTAAAACTTACTCGTTCTGTGTCTTTGATACATACGTTATATTAATCCTCTCATAAAGAAAAAAGCTCTCCAAGAAACATATAGGAGAGCTTTTAAAGGTTGCATATATTTTTTTATCGTTGGGATTCTCTATATCCAGCTGCCTGTGCATCCGCTTCTGAACAGAACCAAACAATGTTATCTTGAGTTCTGTCATAATAAGCTCCGCCAGGTACGTGGTAAATTTTCGAGTTTTTGTTACCTTTGATTTGTCCCGAACAAGACATATTAGACTGTTGATCATCACTCGGATCATTTTCAAATGGCTTATAATTTCCACTGTTGCTAGTAGAACTGCTAGGTGTAGACTGTTGACTAGCTGCTAGGTGTAGACTGTTGACTAGCTGCTTGTTGTTGAGCTTTTCGCTCTGCTTCTTGTTTTGCAGCTTGCTCCTCAGCTTTTCGTTCCGCTTCTTCTTTCGCCGCTTGCTCTTGAGCTTTTCGTTCTGCCTCTTCTTTTGTCGCTTGCTCCTCAGCTTTTTGTTCTGCCTTTTCTTTTGCTGCTTGTTCTTCAGCTTTTTGTTTTGCTTCTTCTTTTGCTGCTTGTTCTTCAGCTTTTCGTTTTGCTTCTTCTTTTGCCGCTTGCTCCTCAGCTTTTTGTTTTGCTTCTTCTTTTACTGCTTGCTCCTCAGCTTTTTGTCTTTTCTCTTCTTTTGCTGTTTTATCACTATCATTCTTTTCAACTTTTTGCTTGCTGCTATCAGCACCATCTTTTTTAGATGAAACAGTGACGCTGTTTTGCGAAGAACTTACTTGAGTTGAAGCAGGGGTAGAAGTTGATTCTCCATCTGTAAAAGCTACAGCAATAAAAAAACAACTAATAATTAAATATAGATAAGAAAATAATACACGTTTTCTTGTTTTGATTTTAAATTTAGGCAATACCCACTTTGGCTTTATTAATCCAACAAATAAGCCTGTGATGCTTAAAAACAGAATTAGTAAAGCTAGTCCCATAATAAAATTATGAGTAGCTGCTGGTAATAAGGGATGTAATATGAATAAAAGAATTAAGGTGTAAACAGTAGAAGCCATAAACATTTTCCAAGTTGTCTGTGAACGATATCCTAATACCTTAGTCCAGACAGGTCTTTTTACTACGTTAACTTCCATAGAAGAGTGGTTACGAATAACTTGCTCTACTTCCTTTCCTTTTACCTCTATTGTAATATCTCTATTTTCACCATGACCTACAAATGTAAATACTGATTTTGCAATGCTATGGTCAATTGTAACGCTAGAGAAATCAGCCCATTCATACCGCTCAATTAACATTAAATTCTGTTCAGCGTTGTTGTTAAATTCATAAAAATTCATACCTTTATCGTCTACTGCCGAGTAACATACATTTGAACTTCTTTTCCCGTAATTAGCTTTTGATACTAGCAACAGCTTATTTTGACTATTTGTATAATTGTTCTCTATATAAGCTTTTGCAATTGCTTCATTGGATTCTTTTTGGTTCTTATACCTTGTCTTAGACATTTTGACCTTTCCCTCACTCTTTCTTGATTCCTTACACTAAAAATAGATAAGTTAGTGTGGACCTACTAATATTCGATTCATATGCAACTAATCTATCTTACAATAAAATGTTGTATAAACGGGTATTATATTTCCTTTAATTTCTTTAAAAGGGCTATTTTAGATTTGACCTGCACTTATAAAGGGAATGAAAAGATTAAAAGAAGGAACGAAATGTTATGAGTATAATATTTTCAGCTTCATCTCCATTTTCATACTCTTTCTTGTTCTTATTTTTGTAATTAAGCAAGGAAATGTTCCTTATTAACAACATCTACTCAAATAAAACCATCGGCTAAGATTTAGCCGATGGTTTGGTTCGTTAGAGTCTTTATTTATTTCTAAGAATGTTCATCTACATAACCTGGCTTCTAAAGGAGCGGTAAAAGAGATACTCATACCTCTGCAACACATCAAATAAACATATACAGAATGATACATCTGATGGGATTTGAAAGGAGAAATCACCTTTGACAAAATATCGTATCATGACCTTTGATGGAGGCGGTACTTTAGGTGCTTTAAGTTTACAGCTTCTGAATAGATTGGCTCATCAAAATCCAAAGTTAATTAGTGAAACCAATGTTTTTTCAGGAAATTCGATTGGTTCATTCACTGCTCTTGCACTTGCAAGCGGAAGATCACCAGAAGAGACGTTTCAGTTTTTCAAAGATCAAATCTTACCAGCGTTCAGCGTTTCCCGACCGGGCGGACCTGTTTTTAATCAACAATTACCCTATTCTGGTTTTATTAAAGCCATACGAACGTTTTTCCCCCGAGACCTTCGTCTTAGAGACTTAAAGAAACGAATTGTTGTGCCATCCTTTCACTTATTTTCACCAGAGCTGAATCGTTGGAATCCTGTGTTATTTCATAACTTCCCAGGTTCTCCTTATCTTAATGAAAAAGCGAGTGACGTAATACTTAGGAGCAGCGGTGCTCCCGCGACGCAAAGAGCTTATCAAAACTACGTAGATGGTTATACAGTAGCAACTAACACCAGTACAGCTAGTATCGCGTTTGCAGTGGGAAAAGCAAAGCAGACGTTAGATCAAATTGCCGTATTATCCATCGGAACAGGGGAGCAACCAACTCAATTAAGGAGAGATACAAAGGGATGGGGAATGGTGAGTGCCGATAACATACGTCCCGAAGATATGGAAGACCTTCCGCCAAATTGGGGAGTACTTTTAGACCGGTCTCCAAATGAGCCATTGCTGCCGTTTCTTCAGATTATCTCTGGTGGATCAAGCTACTACGAGTCAATGGTCAGCTCTGAGCTTTTAGGCGATCAGTTTTTCCGGTTGAATCCGCGGATTCCTAATTTCTCTAAAACGGACCCTTCGGTTGTTCCCGCTCTTATTTTGATTGCTAATAAAACGAATTTACGGCCTGCGTTTCATTTTATCGAGAAAAACTGGAATTGATGTAATTACCCTACCCAATAATCTGTTTGTTTTTATTGTAAGCCTTTGGACTTTTTATAAAAACGCTGCCGCGTTGGCAGCGTTAAGGCCAAGGGTTTTGCCCTCCTCTCTTCTAATGATAAATAAGCGGAAGAAACCCTGTTTATCAAGTTTTATTCTCAGCATCAACTGCTAGAAATTCACAGAAACGACCTTTATTTTTTAGCCATTTTTGTAAATCCCTTAGCAATATTGTTATTTAAAATGCTGTTTCTCTATCTTTTTTATTTTCTATTTTGGTGGACAGGAAATTCTGGGATAATATTAGTTTTAAAAGCATCCCAATACCAAAAGTCATAAGCAGCTTTTAAGTTTGAGAAATGCTCTATCTTTATTCTTCTATCTTCATGGTAACCGACTTGGCTTTCACTCATGCCAAACACCTCTATGACAGTAGGCGGTTGCGTATCTATAAATAAACCATCTGGTTTAATTCCATTCCATTTTGGATGATATTTAGTATCATATATTCTTTGTACCAGTCTTCTTTCCCGGCAAATTTGATCATACAGATATCTCTCATAAGAACTTTCAATAACCACTCCTTTAGAATTAATAGGAACTATAGCTGTACTAATAATTTGAGGAGGTTTTCCACTTCCAATACTTTTTATGAAGCCCCCAATTATATATGGACCTTGGTTCACCCTAATTGAATCGAATGCTTTGTTAATTGCTTCACTCTCTACTGTAAATTCAATCTCTGTATTATCCAGTGGATTACGTGCATAAACCATTGAAATCCCATTAACCTTTTGTTCATGCCTTATATATTCCAGTAGATAAAATACGTGATACTTGAACTGATTCGCTCGCTCCACAAAATAGATAGAACCAGGCTTTCCTTTTTTATACATAATGTCATTTAAAGTCAAACTATTAGAAATAAAAAGCTTTTTAGTAGTTTTTTCAATAACTTGTTTATAGATAATTTTTAAGTCAGGATAAGGATCTGTTCCCTTAAAAACATTAAAGAAAATATAATCATCCCAAGATTTAGTTAGTATCTTTCTAATTAATTCATAGATTGACAGTTTGTTTTGTGTAACCCCTGGAGTTCCACCACTTGAACCGGAATCACAAGAGTTGGAGGAGCTAACATTTTGTCTAATTTTCTTGTTCTTGTAATGACTGGGATTTAAATTTATGTGTATATTTTTATGTTCATCTTCTCTCCAGTTGGATGAATAACCATTGCCTGAAGTGTAACTTCCACCAAAGTAGTTACACCCCTCCACATGCCACTCCTTTTGATTAGAGAAGGTACGTAGATGATAGTTACCTGTATCTTCAGAGTATGAAATAGTCATATCTATTTTCTTAATAAAATTACAAGTGCAGGTAAGCGAAATTTCTTTTCGTTTTAAAAGTGGGTGCCAAGTTTTAAATAAGCGATTGCGTTCTTCCTGTGATTTGTTTTCGATTAACTCTGTGTAAGCATAATATTGCTCTTTAGATCTCTCATCTTTATAATTTAAATGCAAACATCCTTTCAATTTCCACAGTCCTCTCATAATAGGTCTAATATAAACTATTAAAAACCTATATAATTTATTAGCATTTCTCTAGATACTTGGATGGTAAAATTCCCTACACACAACTTAAGAGTTGGAATCTAAAGTAAGCTCATACAATTTCATTCTATTAATTTAGTTTTATTCTTTTCCAATCCCTTAAAAAGATGAATGCAACGTTTTGGATAGTATCAATCATTGAAGTTACTCTATCAATTTCTTCGACATTAACAATTGCTAAACCGTGTGCAATGTCCTTTCTAGTTTCATAATTATAATCTATCCAACTTTTATTACCTTGAATGTAAACCGGCCACTCCGTATACTCACCCCAAATCTCTTTGAAACACTCCCACATTTGACTTTTACTCCCTTTTGTTGAAGCTTCATTTTTCGGATGATACTTTGAAGAAATAAGTTCTATCGTATTATAAAAAGCCAAGAATTTGTCGAAAGGATCTTCTGTATATAAACCTTTTCTATACCAACTGTATGCTTTCAAAAAAACTGGCTCATTTGTTGATAGGGTCCGAGATTCTTTAAAAGCCCACTTTAGCTCTTCTTCTGTTACAATTCTTTTAATATGCCTTTCTCTTGCCGTTCTTGTTATTGACTTTCCATCAAAGCTTAAAAATATAGGCAAGCCTTCACCAATCGCTATTATTAAACAATCTAACATTTGTCCTACAAATACTAATGCAGCATTATTAGCAAGTTTACTTGTAGGTGCATTGGCTGTTATATTTATTATTAAACCTTCATTAAAATTTCGTATTCTTATATCGCTGAAAAAAGGATCCATTTTTTGTATACCTTTTTGTGTTTGGAATTGAATATTATTTTTAACTTTGAGTGATCCGTAAACAAACAACTCAACTTCCCAAATTGCCATAAATACAACCACCTTGCTATAATCTAGAATTTCTAAAAGAAAAAAAACAAAATTATAGTTATGTAATGATCCTACGAATCAATATCTACAAATACTATGAAGAATTTAATATTGGTTATATCCTAAATATTTCTTCAATTTCCCCCATTAATTAAATTAATTTTATTTCTGCGTCAGATGCTTTTTATATTCAATATAATACTTCAATGTTCGTTCATATTCGTTAGCTTTATTTGCATATGTTAAGTTAATTTTCTCTATTATTTTGTCATTTAACCTACTTTCTCCATTGTAAATCTTTTTCTTAATCATATTAGTAAGCCGACTATTGTACTGGCCGGCAGAATTATCTTTTATTTCTCTAACATTTTGAATTATTAAATGTCTATTTTTTAGAAATTCAATAAAATCCATTATGCTCCCCCTAATTATAAGCTTTATATGAAAGTTACATCTTATAATTGAAACATCCCTTAATTTAGGACAATGATCCTTAAGGTGCATCTTATTTAAGGATATATTTTCCTTTATATTTATTATAAACTAGCAGTAAAAGAAATGGGATGAAAAATTGTTAGCTGAAATTTATAATAAAATTTCCCAAACTAGCAGCAACTTATCAGATTCCCTTGAATATAAACTTACAGGCAACTTCTTTGTCACCATTCCATATTATTCTCTCTTTCCACTTTGCCACTCCTATTTTTCTCAAAGAAAAGCTCTCTACATGTACTGTAAAGAGCCTTTAGCTTCTTATGTTTAAATTTTAATTAACATTTAAGGATACAGTCGAGCCAATAAGGTCTATTAATATAGCTTTCCCTCATGCTTTTTATCCTCACACACTTTATACATCATCCTATATTCTGTCTTACAACACAAAAAAACTAAAAGGACAAGTCTTTTAGATTAAGAAATATGATAAAAAATGCTAATAAATAAGAGCGGATAACATTTACTTCTTAAAAATTTTAATTATATAAATTTCCAGGGTAAACATTCTTAACAATATCTATCTAAAAAGACCATTGGCTAAGGCTTAGCCAATGGTCTTTTTGTTAAGCTCTTTATTTTATCTATTATTTAAGTATTGTATTATTCTAAATCAATATAATACTTATCATCTTCCATGATTTTTTCAAAAAATTCTTCTAAGGAATCTGCGATTTTTATATCATCATAATAAATAGCATTATTTTGTTCTTCACTTATTTCTATTAGTAGCAACGCACTTTCATTAGCTTCAAAAAATATTAATTTATCCTCCTCCAGATCTTCGTAAACTTCTATATCAGGATAAAATTCAAAATCATTAACTTTTAATCTAGCATCTCTAATAGAGAAAGGCCCCATAATACGATTGATATTATATTCCGATCTTTGAAGGAAGCCATAACCAACCTCTAAAAGAAACTTCTTTAATTCAAAAGGGAACTTTAATCCTAATGTTCCTTCTACCTCTTCAATATCATTTTTACTTACAGGATAAAATTGATTATCATTTTGATTCCTAACAAAATCGTATCTCATAATTTAATTATCTCCTTTAAATAATTCATTAGCCGGTGATCCCGTACCATGAATACCAGACTGATGTTCATTTGGAAATTTTGCAGGGTGTATATTCCACCATTCATGTTCTCCACGAAAGCTATTTTCAATTATATGATGTGCATCATATTTATCGCCTTTTCTTCTAGCTGGTTCACCTGTATTTTCTGAAATAATATCTTCACTGTAAGTGGGCCATTTTTGCCCCGTTTTTATCTCCCATTCCTCAATAAGTTTATCTTTAATTTTATTAAAGGCCCGTCGATGCTTCCGCGTTTCTATAGGAGAAAGTTTTTGATATTCCTTATTTCTTAACGCCTCTTTAAGCTTCTCTATTTGATTTTTTGACAGTTTTCTCGATGTTCTCATTTCAACATCTTTAATATATTTCTTTATTAAGTCAGAATTAATTTTGACTCCAGTACCGCTATATCTGTTAGCATTATTTTCTACTACCGAAATCGAATGTGTTGTTTTATCAATTTTTAAATCTTCTTTTAAAGGTTCAAGCTGGCTATTTTCCATCTTACTAACATGGGTTGGATCCTTCTTCTTTATAAACCTTCCCCTAGCATCACGCCAACGTTTTCCGTCAAAGTAGTCTTTCCCCATAAAATGCATTGTATCTTTAGCCGTACTCTTCAACACATCCCGTACAGTTTGCTGCGCAAAGTCTACACTCACACCCACTGGTGCTTCCTGCGGTAAAAACCTCGGTACTTTCGCATCTAATACCGCATCATACATCTTTTTGGCTTTATCAATACCAGCTGCTGGCATTTTTCGCATCGCCTGCTGAATGTCTTTTCCATATTGGGTCACTTTACTTGTACGAACTACGTTGCGCATATCATTGAACTTTTTCGTGACTGCCTGTGCACCTTTTTCGACAAGCTGAGTGGATGCTTTTGAAGCAAGTAAACCGCCTGCCGCAATCCCAAAGGATTGAAACAAACTAGCCTGCTGCTCTTCTTTAGTAAGCTTATTTCCTAGTAAGTCCTTCCCCATTGTATACTCATACATGCCATTTGTTAAGACAAGTCCATACAATCCTTTTTCTGTTTGTTCAAGCACTTTAAACGCTTTAGGTGTTTGGTAAAGAGCCATTGCATGATGCGCAGCACTCATGCCTTTTGCCGTTTTGTAGACAACGCTTCCGCCTTTTACCGCTCGTCCTGCCCAGCCTACGAACGGGATGAACCCAGCTGCTGCCATTGCTCCAGCCGTGACTCGCTGGGTAGCAGACAGTTTCTTATGCGTAACCGGATCGAATCCTTCTGCGGCTCGTTTAAAATCATAGTATCCAGTAAGTTCTCCTGCAATATCCAGGCCTTTTTCATACCACGGCTTATTGGCTTGGATTTGTCTTTGTCTCTCAGCTTCAATGGCTGCTTTTCTTTCTTTAATTTCTTGTTTTTGTTCAGCTTTTCTTTCTACATAACCTGAAGCGACTTTATCAATTTGCTGCTGTATTTTGTATACTTCGCTATTTTTGTAAGCTTTGGCATCAAAAGTGAGCTGATAAACGCTGCCACCTTGAGAAGATAGCTGTTCCAAACCATTTACGCTAAATTGAACGGATTCATAAAAAGAATTTAACATGTCATATTCACTTGAAAGTTGATTATCTAGTTCTTCTACTGCGGTAATAGTTTCTGTTCTTTTTTTCTCAGCAGCGCTTAACTCATCTTCAAAGGGCTCTGTGGAAAATGGTGTAATATGTATAATATCTTCAATACTACTTAAAATCGCTTCAAGTTCAGTGTGCTGCTGTTCGACCATTTGCTTAGAGCGATCATTAGCAACAGCCAGCTCTTGCTCTAAAAACGATACGTCTACAACCGTATCACCTTTTAATTTAGCTTGTTCTGCATAATCTGCAATACTATTAAAATAGGATTGATGTGAAGATACAAGGCTTCTCCAATGCTTGACCATATCTACTTGTGATGTATAAAAGCCTTTTATGCTGTCGGCACCTTTCCCTTGAAATTCATGATCCAGTGTAGCCACGGCATGAAGGGCTTTTTTTAATGCATCTAGCTGTTCATCAAATGCTTTGTACGCCTGCACCCTGTCTTTTGCATAAGCTAAAAGCGTACTGGCTTCATATACTTTTCCCATTACATACCCTCTTTTATTTTATGATTAATATATCTTTGGTTTGAGTTTTTCCTCTATTATCCATTATAAAACTGCTAATACACTATCTAAATAGGATAATAATCCCTTTTACAAGCTAGTTGATTCATTAAAAAGGATATAAATTCAAAATAAAAGGGAATAGTCATAGGCACAAATATTTATTTCTAGTTTATATCACGTATAAAAACACTATGCTTCATGATCAGACTACATTATTCCTAATTGCTTTCTTGTAATTCCACCTAAGTGGAAAGGTAACTTACGGCACACTATCACATCTCAAAGTCCTATCATTCTACAAAAGAAAAGCTACATTCACCCAAAAAATGTTGGTTACACTCTGGTCATATTTTGGTCATACACTATAGAAAATCAAGGGAAACTATAGTTCATTTAAATTTTTAAAACCCCCTTGAATCCCTGATATAGAGGTATTTCTGAACATAGTAGAAAACTACAGGAAATTTCATTTTCCACGCTGGCAGCGTAGAGGTCATCCTACGCTCAAGCAATTCAACCAAACCTCTTCTCTCTCCCAACCACAACAACCGCTAGCTCCAAAGGAACTAGCGGTTATTCATAACCTCTCAGAAACCGTTCACTCTTCCACCGACTTCTGCTCATCTGTTAATGTATCAATTTTAGTAATTTGAAGTTTGTCTTTACCAGCAGTTTTCACATGGTAAATTCGTTCTTTTTTGAACTGCGTGCTCGCGTCATATGAATCAGTGAACGTGTACACTTCGTTTGTATAAATGCTGTAGGTTCCGTCATCATGTGACTCTGTTTTTGTCACTAAAAATTGATCGTTAGCAAACGATACGTTTTTGCCGGCGAGTGATGTGATGTAGCTTTTCAGCTGTTTATACACTGGCTGATTCGAGTCGATATAGGGTGCCATCCCACTAAAGTCTCCACTGTTTAAACTTGAAAAGTAAGCAGCTTTATAGGAGATAAAAAAGTTTTCAAGATCCGTTTTGCTTACAGAATCTGGTTTGACCTCTTCATTTTTTAACGGCTTCGTGCTGGGCGTTTCTTTTATATCTGAGCTTGTTTCTGCCGTTTGATTGTCATAATTCATATATACAATCGTCATTAATAAGACAAGGACGATAGCGGATCCTATTAAAATAGGAAAAGTGCGCCGTGATGCTTGCTGCTTTTTGAGCACGGGAAAGTCTGCGTAGGCTGGCAGCGTAACAGGTTCTATATCTACCTTTAACCGAGCTAATGGCTTTGGTATTTCCATGCTTTTTACACTCTCAAGCGGCTGAAGTGCTAAAAATTCTTCATATGTAACCATAAATTCATTTACTGCTATTCCTTTATACATATCGTAAATTCGATTCCACAGTTCTCGACACCGAGTATCCTTTATATCTTCACTCAGTTCGTTAAAAAATGGTCGTGATTTTTTAATAAAAGCCGCTAACCACGTTTGATGAACGTCGACTTTGTGGACTGCATGTAGGTCGTTAAGTGATCTCTTTAACTTGGCGTGTTCATTTGCATCGTTTTGGCTAATGACTTCCATACTGCGTTGCGTTTCTCCCAGCACAGTAGAAAGACTCTTACTCATTTTTTCTTGTAGCGCATCAAACTGACTGCGAACATCAGGCCAGTGAAGTTCGAGTAATTGTTTTTGTGCAGTCGTGGCTTTTCGAATGCTTTCATTTAGCTTATGCTGCTTTGTGCGAAAGGCGGTCGCTTTTGGTTTGGTCACTAATTTGGTTTTGCTTAGCTGATGCCATTCTTGCTTTAAGCTCTTGTCTTCTTCGAGTACTGTGGCTATCGCTTGTTTTACATGTTCATGCTTTTTTTGAAAGTCAACGAACGCGGGCAAATAAGCATTCCAGCTTTCCTTGATTTCTTTTAGCAATGACGTGTTAGCATGTCTTTCTGTTAGTTGAAAAAAGTCGTTTCTAAACGCTACCATATCCGCTTCAGAAAAAAGTTCTTTTCCGAAAAACTCTGTCACATTCCTATGTATGTTTGTTAACTGTTCAATCTGTCTCATATTGCTTTGACGCTTTTTTATGTACTCCGGATAGTCGCTCGAAAGAAACGTCACCATTGTATATTCACTGTTGTTCATGTTGTACTCTGTCCGTTCTTTTTCTAGTTCGTCATACACTTTCTGCAGATGACGTTCTACTATAGAGAGAAATTTTTCTTTATCCATACCGTCTACTTCTTCTTTTAGCATGTTTAAAGATTCCGTTTCTTCAATAAGAAATGTTTTTTCTTTATATAGCTGTATCCACCTTTCTAGTAAATGTGCTGCTGATTCATTCCAGTGGCTTGTATTCATCGTTTGCTTCACCTGTTGTTTTTATTTTTATCCTTTCTTAACTATACAGGAATTGAACAGAAATTCTATTACAGTTTTATTACTCTTGAAAAATCAGGTTTAAGCTTTCTATAGCCGCTTCTAACGTTTGTTTATCTCCTTGATCGTAGCTGTGTGCCACAAGCACTACGGTTGTAAATACGGCTTTCCATTTTGCCAGTCTGTGCGTTTCCTCGTCTACTTTTCCGTATTCTTTAAAAAAACGCGCTCTTCCTTTAGAAGGCAAAAAGCTATAGGCAATCGCTAGGTCGACTGCTGGGTGACCTATATGAACATCTCCCCAGTCAATGATGCCCGAAACCATATTGGTTTGATCAACAATCATGTTTTTAATATGAAGATCTCCGTGAACTAGTACATGTTTTTCTTGATACTTAATTTCTTGTATGTCATTTACATAGTCTTCAAGAATCTCTTGTTTTGAATAAAGATTACGCTCCTTCATTTGCTTGATATACTTCTCTAGCGCAGGCTTTCGCTTCATCATATCAAGCCGATTTAGCTCATCAGACGGCACGCCGAGCTCTTGCGCTTTTAAATGAGGATAGTGATGTAGCGTACGAAGAAACCTTGCTAGTACAGAAGCAGATTGTATGCGCTCTTCTTCTGTTAATCTTGCAGGTGGAGTTCCTTGAACGTAGTGATAGCCCGTAAACGGCCAAGGATAGCCTGCATTCGGCTTACCGAAAAAAATGGGCTCTGCAATGGATAGCGGCAGCTGAGAAGCAAGGCTTGGTAAAAGCTGATTTTCTGTTTTTAATAGTCCTACTGCGAGTTCTCTTCTTGGAAACCTGAAAACAAAGCGGTCGTTTACTTGATAAACCGTATTGTCAAAGCCGTAGCCAAGCAGCGAAATTACAGCGGGCGCAAGTTCTGGAAACTGCGTCTCGATTAGCGTTTTGGCAAGCGGTGCTGATACGATTTGTTCTGCATCCCATGCATTTGGCACTGTGATCACCTTTCTTTAACGTTTAGTTTGTATGTAAAGTATACTACAAAAGTGAAAAAACCTCTGACTCGTTGTCAAAGGTTTTTTCACTATACGTATTAGACATTCACCGAGTTAAAAAACTGCGGTAAATGAGATTTATGCGCGTCTAACATTTCGTCCAGGAGCTGCTTGGCAATAGTATCAGACGGGACTAACGGATTGATTGTCATTGCAACAAGCGCGGTATTGTAATCTCCCGTAACCGCTGCTTCGGCTGCAACGCGTTCAAAAGATTTGATTTGCTGAACAAGTCCTCGAACAGCTACAGGTAAATCACCAACTACAATTGGCTTTGGCCCTTCTTTTGTAATCACGCAGCTCACTTCAACAGCAGAATCATTTGGAATGCTGGCAATTGCCCCATTGTTAATGGTATTTACAGGCTGAATATCGCCTTTATCATTATAGATAGATGAAATTAAGCTGCAGGCTGCATCGCTGTAGTACGCGCCTCCTCGCTTTTGAAGCTGAGGCGGTTTAATTGCAAGATTAGGATCTTTATAGAGCTCAAATAAGTCTTTTTCTAACGCGCGCACTACTTCAGCTCGTGTGCCTTCGAGCTCAGCTGCATTTTGTTCTTCTTGCAGCATTTCGTTTGTTTTATAATAATAGCGGTGATAGCCACATGGAATAACTCCTAGGCCTTTAATAAAGTCAGGATCCCATGAAACTCCTTTGATATTTCGCATAGACATCGCATTCGTCGGGTCTGCCATAGCGTCAATCACTTGATCTTTTACGCTCACTCCGTCTAAAAAGACATCTAATCCAAAGACCATATGATTTAATCCGGCAAAGCTAACTTGTACCCGGCTTTCGTCTACTTCTAGCGCTTTAGCAATCCCTATACGAATACCGATTGGCACGTTGCATAAGCCCACTACTTTTTTATGATTGCTATAGCGTAAAATGGCTTCTGTCACCATACCAGCTGGATTCGTAAAGTTTACAAGCCACGCATTTGGACATAGTTCTTCTATATCTTTCACAATACTTAAAATCACAGGAATTGTGCGCAGCCCTTTAAATAAGCCGCCCGGTCCATTTGTTTCTTGCCCAATCACGCCGTATTTTAACGGAATTCGTTCATCTTTCATTCTGGCGTCTAACAATCCTACACGAAATTGTGTAGTGACAAAGTCGGCATCTTTTAACGCTTTTCTTCGATCCAAGGTAAGATGAATATCAATTGGGACTCCTGCTTTTTCGACCATTCGTTTTGCCAGGTTTCCAACAATCTCTAGCTTTTCTTTTCCTTCTTCTACATCTACTAGCCAAAGCTCTCGTACAGGCAGCTCGTCATAGCGCTTAATAAATCCTTCGACAAGCTCCGGCGTGTAGCTTGAACCTCCGCCAATGGTTACAATTTTAATTCCTTTTGTCATTTGAATCCCTCCGCTATAATGAATGATTTAAAAAATACGTTATACAATACTTTGCTGTTCTTCTTTTACCGGTGAACGATCACGATCTATAGAAGCTCCGATTTCTTCTATAAGCTTTTGTTTGTCCCACATTTTAAAGAATGGAAAATAGACACCAAACGATACCACCATTAGCACAAGCTGCAGAACAGCCCCTGATATGCTTCCTGTAATTAAGTAGCCGCTAATCACCGGCGGCATTGTAAACGGCGTGACAATTCCTATTGGCTTTGCAACGAGGCCGATATCCATCGATACATACGTAATAATGACCGATAGAAGTGGTGCTAAAATAAACGGAATAATCATAATCGGATTTAATACGATAGGCATTCCAAAAATAACAGGTTCGTTAATATTAAAGAAGCCTGGTCCGATGCTTAATCTTCCTAGCTGCTTCATTTGCTGGCTTTTTGCAAACAGCACCATCGCCAGCACAAGAGAAAGCGTAGTGCCGGACCCTCCCACAAACACAATATCGTTAAATTCATTCGTTACAATATGCTTTACTGGCTCACCAGAAGCAAGAGCGGTTGCGTTTTCCGTTGTTAGCGTAAGCCATACAGGCGTCATGACAGAACCAACAATCGTAGCACCGTGTAGCCCTGTACTCCACATAAGAGTAATTAAGATAAAAATCAGAATCGTACCGACTAAGCTTGTACCAATATGAGTTAAAGGCTGCTGCAGTAAAACCGTCACGACATTATGTAAATTCCCGAAGTCTCCGACGTTTTCTACAAGCAAACGCAGCCCCCATATAACCATTACAGCGCCAAATCCCGGTATTAAAGCTGAAAATGAACGAGCGACAGCTGGCGGAACGGTTTCTGGAAGCTTAATCACAATATTTTTTTGAATAATCTTCCGGTAAACTTCTGTTGCAATAATAGCTATAACCATCCCCACAAAAAGACCTTTACTTGTAAACATAGCCGTTTGGTAAGCTGTTTCGACCATAGCCGTTCCATCTGCGTTTTCTCCAATCGTATACGAAACAAAAGGTGTACCGACAAAGAAAGCAGCTAAAGACACTGCACCTGAAGCAAGTGCATCCACTTTATACGATTCTGCTAAGCGATAGGCAATCCCGAACGTAGCTACTAAAGCCATAATTTCAAACGTTCCTCTGTACGGATATAAAATGCTTGCTTTTAGCTTAGGATGTTCTGTTAAAAAATCTGTGTAGGCTTGAAAAGGTAAATTGGCTAAAATTAAGAAAAGTGAACCGATAATAATAAGCGGCATCGTCAGGACCATACCGTCTCTTAATGCTTGAAGATGACGCTGCTGAGCAGCTTTGCCAGCAAGCGGCATAATATATGTTTCAAGTACACGATTCATTTTGCTCAATTGATTCCCTCCTATTTCGAAACTAACTGCTCAGCAGATTTTAGCACTTCTTCTCCGTTACACATTCCGTAATGAACCGGATTAATAACCTCTACTGGAATTCCTTTTTCCTCTCCTAACTTTTTCATTTGAGGAAGCAAGTAGCGCACTTGTGGACCTAAAAGTAAAATATCTGCATTATCGATATGATTTCTAACCGCGTCTCCTGGCACTGCCCAGATTTTGCACGTCGTCTCTTTTTCTTTTGCGCTTTTTTCCATTTTAGTCACTAACAAACTTGTAGACATCCCTGCTGCGCAGCATAGTAAAATATTCATTTCCAATTCCCCCTTGATCAGTGATTGATTAACATCCATAAGTGAGATAAGTATCTTGCTAAGATGTTTTCTTGTTACCTTCACTATATATTGAAAACGCTTTCAATTAAACGCAATATTTTTCCGTTACCAAAGGAAAAATATTGTTTGAATATTCTTTAAATTAAGAGAGAAAGGGATTGTAAATCAAATTGAATTGTGGTAGATTCTTAAAAAAGATAAGCAGCTCACCCATCTAGGTAAGCTGCTTATCGACCCTTATTATAACCCAGTAGAAATTGTCTCCTGATGTGAGATTCCTAAGATGGTTACTTCTTGTATACTTATATTATCTGCAAGAGAAAGCGCATATATCTGATCACTTTCTTTTCCTTTGTACGATCTTTCTAGCTGTTCGTCAGGGCCTGTATGCGGCTGTAGCTTCACACTTTGCAAGCTCTTAAACGTATAGCCTTTTGTTTCTTCGCTAGTAAAGTCTCCAAGAAGGAACCCTTTTTTATCATTGCTTACTTGTATTTTTGCATATTCGGGCGTTTTGTTTCCGTTGATAAGGATTTGTTCTATTTCGTGAAATACAGCTTCTTTTCATTGTCTTTTTCATACACACGCATCTGCAAATTTCTTACAAGATCCTATCAACTCTTCTTTTTTAGCAAGCTGACAAATCCACTCTTCAGGAAGGCCATCCAGCTGATAATATGCTCCTGCCATAGTACCGGTAATAAAGCCTATTGTGTCTGTGTCTTCTCCTAAATTCACAGCGGTAAGTACAGCTTCTTTGTAGTCATCACTTTGCAGAAAAGACCAAAGAGATGCTTCTAGCGAGCTGACAATGTATCCAGTTGACCCGATTTCATTTCTCGCTGCGTGCGGCAAGCTTAGGTTTAACACTCGTTCATACGCAGTGAATTCTGCTTCATACTCCGTACCTGTTAAATGCTTTTCACAGATATTCACAGCTTTTTCATATGCTTCAAAAGGCTCGTTGCCGTCAAGAAGACAAATAAGCAGCTCCACGTATATAATGCAGCCAAGCGTAGAGCGCAAGTGGCGGTGCGTGACGTGAGCAATTCTTTCTATTT
Source organism: Priestia sp. USM5 (assembly GCF_058323215.1). Classification (NCBI taxonomy): domain Bacteria; kingdom Bacillati; phylum Bacillota; class Bacilli; order Caryophanales; family Bacillaceae; genus Priestia; species Priestia sp. USM5. The sequence goes on along the minus strand of NZ_JBSGKN010000001.1, from coordinate 1,943,658 downwards.
CTTCTTTTCTTTTTGTAAAGCTAGGTTCATCACATAGTGTAAACGCAAGCGGGGCAATACGCATAAGCGCTCCGTTTCCGTTGTCGTATTCAGCGCTTCCTCCCCACTCTTCTTTAGGAAGCCCGCTTTTATAGCGGCGAATCGCTTCGCTTGTTGCGATGCCAATATCAAACATTTCTCCGTACGGCGTCCAGTAGCCATCCGACCAATAGTTCGCAAACTTTTGCATCAAATCATATTCATCTTGTTTTTCTAGTAGATTATCAATCAAGCACATCGTCAGAGATGTATCATCTGACCACGTTCCTTCAGGCTGGTTATACGTACCGTAGCCGGTCATAGTTGTGATCCGAAATGAATCGCGTTTTTTAAACTCAACTGGAACGCCTAAAGCGTCTCCGACAGCTCCTCCTAGAATTATAGAAAGGACTTTTTTATGTAGCGTCATGCAATCAACTCCTTTCTATTATTGTAATTGTTTGATTTTGGAATTTGCAAGAGATCTCTTGCCTAGATGCTTTTTCTTCTTTATAAAATAGGAAGAAATATAAAGACATTCCTTCGTACTTCTCTAAAAACAATTGACCAACAAGAACAAACGTTCTATAGTAAATATATGGAGGTGAAAACGATGCGACCTGAACTTACAAAAGATTTACTTATCAAAGACTTTACCGATTTTTACTGGCTCAAAACCGAGCTGCAGCAATTTTGCCGAGAAAACAACATGAGCCCGTCTGGATCTAAAATGGAACTTTCAAAAAGAATTGAAGTGTTATTAACGACCGGTGACACTCAACAAATAACAACGCGACCTAAAAGACGCTCGTCCTCTAAAACACAAGCGCCGCTAACATTAGATACCTTCATTGGGGAAAATCACCGCTGCAGTCAAAAAGTACGGACTTTTTTTAAAGACGCCATTCATCCTACGTTTCATTTTTCCACATATATTCAAAACTACTTTAAAGAAAATGTAGGGAAAACCTATCGAGATGTGGTAAAAGCGTGGCATGAAGAAGAAAAACGAAAAAAGCAGCCTTCTTATCAAAAAGAAATTGCGCCTGAGTTTGAATACAACCGCTTTATTCGCGATTTTTTTAAGGATCCGAAAAACAATGGAAAAAGCCGCGATGATGCAATTGCGGCGTGGAAGCATTTAAAAGTTCAGCCTGGAAGCAATCAATACCGCTCTTAAATCAAACTCTACATATAAAGACCATTAAAACACCACCTCAAGAAAAGGTGGTGTTTGTGCACGCCTGTAGATTTCTTCACATACGCATGTGCTGTTTGTTGCAGCGTAAAATCTTTAGCTATAAACGGACTCTTTTTTAATTAAACCAAGCGTCTGTGAAGTAGACGCATGAATTTCGTTAAAGAAGTCTGGATGATCAACTAACGACATGCCATAGGAAGGAATCATTTCTTTTATCTTTGGCTCCCACTTGTTCATGTTTTCTGGGAAGCATTTTTCCAATACTTCAAGCATAACGTGAACCGCCGTCGATGCACCAGGCGAAGCGCCAAGAAGTGCAGCAACCGAACCATCAGCGGCACTTACAACTTCTGTACCAAACTGAAGCGTTCCTTTTCCTCCGGCTTCCGTGTCTTTGATTACCTGCACACGCTGGCCTGCTACAACGATATCCCAGTCTTCGCTTTTCGCGTTCGGGATAAACTCACGCAGTTCTTCTACACGTTTTTCATTTGATAACAGCACTTGCTGAATTAAATATTTTGTTAACGCCATTTCTTTGACGCCTGCTGCTAGCATGGTTAAAATATTATTCGGCTTTACAGAACTGATTAAATCCAAGTTTGAACCAGTTTTTAAGAATTTCGGCGAGAAGCCGGCAAATGGACCAAACAACAGCGTCTTTTTGTTGTCAATATAGCGTGTATCAAGGTGCGGAACCGACATTGGCGGAGCTCCGACTTTGGCTTTTCCATATACTTTCCCGTGATGCTGCGCAATCACTTCAGGGTTATTGCATACCATAAATAATCCGCTTACTGGGAATCCTCCAATATGCTTGGATTCAGGAATACCTGTTTTTTGAAGTAAAGGCAAGCTTCCGCCTCCACCTCCGATAAAGATGAACTTTGCCGTGTGGTACTCAACTTTGCCGCTGTCTACATCTGCGACTTTCACTTCCCACATACCGTCACTTTTACGTTTAATATCTTTTACACTTCGTTTGTAATGAACGTGAACCCCTTTATTCTTCAGATGGTCAAACAACATGCGTGTTAAAGCACCGAAGTTTACGTCTGTTCCCGAATCAATTTTAGTTGCGGCAATTGGTTCATTTGACGTGCGCCCCTTCATGATTAACGGAATCCATTCTTTTAGTTTGTCAGGACTGTCGGAATACTCCATTCCTTGAAACAACGGATTGTTTGACAGCGCTTCAAAACGCTTTTTCAGAAACGATACATTTTTTTCCCCTTGTACCAAACTCATATGCGGAATTGGCATGATAAAATCTTGCGGATTGCGAATCAACTTGCTGCTTACCAGATAAGACCAAAACTGTCTTGACAGCTGAAACTGCTCGTTAATTCGGATCGCTTTCGTTATATCTATAGATCCATCAGCTTTTTCTGATGTATAGTTTAGTTCGCACAGCGCAGAATGGCCCGTCCCTGCATTATTCCATTCGTTCGAGCTTTCTTCCCCTGCGTCTGCGAGTTTTTCAAATACTTTAATGTCCCATTCAGGTGCTAACTCTTTGAGTAATGATCCCAAAGTTGCGCTCATGACTCCGGCACCAATTAAGATAACGTCTGTTTTTTTCTGTACGTTGCTCATTATAACCTTCCTCATCCCCTATATTTGTAAAAAGATGTAGGCGCTCCTGCTTACGTAGTAAAAAAATTCAGGTGCGACCTAAGAACACACCTTTTTCTGTCTCACTTATAACTATATCACAGTATAATTGTCTGATGATTATAAACTATTCAAAAATGATAAAAAAGTGAGAAAATCGCCCACAAATTCCAAAAAACTTATTAAATTCCGTCTGCATTTTCTTTTATTAGTAAACTTTTATACCTACTTCTAAGTGGCAAAGCATCGATCAATAAAATAACAAACTATTCCAAAAATTCAGCTTAAAAACCAAAATAACTGTCTTGAAAATTTCACCTACTATAACTATACTCAGCCCAAAGAACAATCAGCACTATAAATAGAAAAGCCTTCATTCTTTTTGACTAGCTATACGTAGGTGTATTCATATATGTATAGAGCACCAGCTTATCCAGGTGCATTTTTAGAAAAATAAGTATATATTGCAATGACTAATTTCCAGCCCATATTGCAAGTTACAATATCTATGTCATATAACATACCATGAAATAAGTGAATAAGTAAATGATTATTCAGAAATTTATGTTATAAAACCTAACACGTATGTTGACTTTTACATAGACTATATTTGAATATTTAAAAGAAAACCCTCCAAATTTTGACGAGTGACATATTGTTATACGCTCGAGCATTTTTTTGATGAAGCATTTCCACAAAAATACCCCTTAGAGACTTTAGCAAATCAACGTGCACTTACAAAAAGCTTTTCAATCATGTAATTTACTTAAAAAATCCGTAAACGTATCTGCGATGTAAAATACATTGCTCCTTGCACGTTCTTCCACTTGTTCTTCAGTTAAACCTTTCTCTTGCATTAACACTTCTTTTTCAGCAGCATTTTCATGTTCCCAAAATACCACAATCGGATTGTCTATATTATTTTTACAATCTAAACAAAATAAATTTCCAGCGGGATCATTCGCAATAGGAAAAACCTTTTTCGAAAGCATAGGTTTATATAGTTCATATTTTTGAACAATGTACTTACTGCTTTTCTTATCAAAGCTAAATAAACTACCAAAACAACGCTCTACGTTGCCTACATTAAATTCTTCTGGTAATACGCTAGCACCTCCATTTATTTTTACACAATCAATATAATCTTTAGGTAAGTGGAATCCTAATTACCTTCCACTTTCTTCAACCTCATTTTCTGATACTTCTCAATCAGCATATTCCCACTCTAAATCTTTTCTCATCTAATTCCTCCTTATAAATACGGATTATTCCATAACTCCAATCAGAAATGGATATTTAATTCTTCACGAATCGATTTTTCTAGATAGTCTTCAAAGCTTCCGGCTAGAACTTTTTTTCCGCCAAAGTCAAAATCAACTATGATGATTTCTTTATTAGGATATTGAAAGCCTACTGGATTTCCCGCACTGTCTACTCCAATCACAACAAAATGCTCGTATCCTTGACAAAGAATATTTCTGAACTGTATAGATTTATCTACAAATGACGGTGTAGACACAAACTCTGCCTCTCTTAACCCTAAAACAACCGCTTCACCAATTGCCCCCGAACCATACCTCAAAAGAAATTTTTTAAAGTCCTCTGGAAGTTTCACTTTTAGCTTAGCTTCAGCTTGTGTCACTTCCTCACTAGTAACAGCACCGCCAAAAGCTTCAGGGTACATTTCCAACTCTTGGTCCACTGCTTTTAATAATTCGATCTTCATTCCATTCCTTCCCTTTCTGTAGATGATGATTTAATTCTTTTTTGTACATACTCTTGTTATCTTTGTAAGCGCAGGCTAGAAATTAAATCTTCTAAGGAGTTTGCAATTTTTTTAAAACAACCTCGTTCAAAATTTTCTAATTCTACTCTGCCGCTGAGATTATCGATCACAACTACCAAACCATTGCCTTCTATACCTATAGGAACCTTATCAAGCTTATCGCGATTTCTTTTATATCCCTTTAAGTTCCTTTCAAACGTATCCAATTCCACATTTGGTAATACAGCTTCTAACGTGATGTAATGGCTATCCAGAAAACCATCTAACTCCGCAAACCAGTAGGAATTAAAATAGCAGTCAATTGAAGAATGAAATTTAATATGAAACCTTTCTTCAAGTGGTTTTATATCGCTATGGTTATTTTTTTGAACAGGGTTCCATAAAATTTCTTCGTCTTCATCCACTTCCCCTTGATAAATCATTGATTGAACATTTTCATTGTAGGATGTTTTAAATAGGAAATCCAAACCTTTTTCAAAATATTCTCTTCTTACCTTAAAATAGTTGCTCATAGCATCTTTCATTGCCAATAACATCACCTTCACTTAAGACTTTTTCTAATCGTTCAGCATATGTTAGTTCTGTTTCTTCACGCCCTGTTATCTCGGATGAATTAATTCGTTTAAAAAATCCTTAAAACTATGGGCTACTTTATATGTATTTTCTTCTTCACGAGATTGGGGGAAAGAAAGAGAGTGGTCCCAGTAATACACACCGTGCCTTTCCGTATCAGTAATAAGTACAATAAGTCCCGAACCAGGATCATCTCCTATTACCAAACTACACGGCAGCATATCTTCTTCAAACTCTTCATAGCATTCAATTAAATCAAACGTTCTTGTTACACCTATCCCATACAAAACATCTAAAGGAATTTCTTGCTTTAATTCTTCAACAAAAAATTTACTATATCTTACTTTCGAAGTTCCTCCGTTATATTCACCTAAAAATTTTTTATAATCTTCGGGAAGTAAAAACCCCAAAAGTTCTTCTAATTTGCCAATTGATTCTTCCGTTGCTTGACCAAAAGCATTTACATTCATTTGATAACTATCTGGCAAGTTTACGTTGATCGTATCTTCTCTCTTTTTTATTTCATCAATACTGACTCCATCAGCCAAAAAGACAGAATCATTATATTCGTTTGTAACCTCTATGTTTTTTTCTTTTTTCATGTTACTTCTCCTTTCGTGTAACCTGTTACAACCGTTCTTTTTTTATATGTAAAATGATCAGTCCTCATATAAACAATTAAGAAAATCGTTGAAGCTATTTGACAAAAAATATATATTTTCCATTTCTTCAGTTTCCTCACCGTGAGCCCAATGATAGACTTGTCCGAAATACTGGTTGCTGATCCCAATACATATTTGATTCCCGCTTGGGTCATCTGCTATTGGCATAAACCCCGCTTCTACAATCTCGTCGAAAAAATCAAACTTTTTCTCTAAATTGTCATACATGGTTCCAATTCCATAAAAAATGTTTACTATACTTTCACCCAGCTTTTCAGATATCTTATAAACACTTGGATTTGGATAACCACCGTTATATTCCAGTAAAAAATCTCTATACTCTCTTGGAATTGTAATAGAATGACTATGCTCAAATCGTTCTAAATCTTCAATGGATAAACTTTCATGCATTCTTTCCATTTTCACTAAAACTCACTCCTTATTGATTAGCTTCTTCACCATTTCATTGCTATTTCTACTATATAGATAGTTTAAAATAACATTTACTAATAGGTAACTGAACGTTTAAAGGACAACGTTTTTAACCTTGTCCTTTGATTACTGATTTATTTTATTAAACTAGTAATTTAGAAAAACCGGAGCCTTAAAACCAGCACTAACAGTTTTTCAACAATAGCTTGATTTGCTGAGTTTGAGTAGCATTCACCCATTGTGGTTTCAGGCTTTAGTACACTTCACACTTCTTATGGCTAAGTGATGGATTCCATTTTTTCCTCAATCCAATTCATAGCTATTTCTGCATCTTCTTGAGAAATGACTCTTTTTTGGCTTTTATACTTATATGTTTCATAAGCCCAAACCAATATGATTTTAACAAACTCAACTGTTTCTAATTTACATACTGGTTCAACCTCATCTTCCTCTTCGTCGTAAAATGGATCTTCAATGATAGTGAAATCTTTATAGGCTATTATGCTGGAAGCATTTCCTCCATGTCTATATTGAGATATGTTTCCCTTCAATAAATCAATAAAATTTTCAATATCATTTTTTAACTCACTTAACCTCCAAGGTATATCAGACCCTAAAGGATTATTTATCATACTGGCAAATTCTAAAGATTTTTCTTCATCAAAATCCATTACAACCATATTAAATTCTTCTATATACTTAAATCTATAGTTATATTTAATCATCGCTACCTTTCCATCCACCTCAATGTTTGTACGATTATTCATACCTTTATTAACCCAATCAATAACCCATAAAAGCTGTAGACCAAATTACCGTTTTCATCACCATGACTCTATTTTGTTTTAACAGTATTGTTTCTTGTAACAAAATTTAGCATTATAGTTGTTTTTTATTATGATATGCCTAGGTGGTCGTGTAAAAAGAGCCTCCCAATTTAAAGTACAACGTCTTGATAACCTATCTCGGTTACTTGACCTTTCACAAGACAAAGTCCCTAATCCATTTTCCACATCCCACGTACAGTCAAACGTAAGCCCGATATCAAGAAAGTCGTTAAGGTCATGATCTGGAACAAAAATTCCAGCTAAAGTTATTTTTTCGAGAATTTTAGTAGCTGTTTCTATTAAAGGATACTTTTCGTTAAATTCAACATCGTAACCAAGTTCATATCTTTTTTGTTTATAATAATCTAATATAGACTCCAACATACTTTGTTGGAGTTGTTGCCACCTTTATAGTAAAAAATTATATGCCCTGTATTGTTCTTCCTCAAATTCCCCATCAGATTCCCCCCTGACTATTAACGCCACCTTAACTTCGTTCTCAAAAAACTCCATGTTTTTATATCCAATCATAAGTATTAAACTCAAGTTCACCAAAGACCGCATCATTTAGTTTCATTCTCTCTCTCCTTTGTTGTTTATTAAGAGACCCTCCTAGCATAAACGCTGCTACAAGCATTTCACCTACTCCAAGTGTTCATTAGCTCTCACGCCATGCTAAGCTCTTTCAAAATCATAAATAGGTTTTATACACATGTATTTTGATTCAAAATCATTAATTTGCTAGGCTGTACTCTCTATTAATTCTATAATTATTCACTAGTTATTCAGTTCTTAAGTTTCTTATAGACCACTGTTTTATTCACCACAAAGTGCTTTTTCTATAATCTGTTCAGCCCTGAAATCTTCATTTGAATAGTAAATGTATTCTGAGATGTCTTTCTTCACGGCATTTTCTACTATTAATAACAGATCATCAATTTCATATTCCTTTTCAGAAACATTCAGTATCTTGGTGACCATATTAATCAACTCTTTTTTAGAAAAGTTGTCTTTTTTCCTGTTCTCATAGTCGATTATTCTATTACTAATGTAGTCGTAATTCTGTTCAGAATAAAATAAACCAGCCACATCAGAAAAAGTTACGAGTGACTGAAGTTCTACAATTAGTTTATCAGAAGGCTCTAAAAGATTTCTTTGCTTTATTATTTCTTCAACTTGTTGTCTAATTTTTGTTTGCTTCATCTTAACGCTCCCCCCTACAATAAACTCCCTAACAAAAAGTGCTTGTTGTCTTTAATTGCATGACACCTTTATATGCCTTAACACCCTCTACATTACAACTGACGAGTTCGTTGCTTTAATATATCTTTGATGCTACTCATGTTCATCATCCACCAGCTGAAGAATTATAATCTACCTCTACATTTTGTAGTCCTACTATTACTTTATTCATTCGTGCCAATAAATCTTTTATTTCGTCTAATGTTAGCTCGTCTTCCGCTTCCTTTGGGTTAAATTTTCCTAACCTCCCTGTTATACCTCTAATATGCCCAACGAAGACTTGCTCATGGGTAATTGCAATTTCTCCAATAGCAGTATCCACAATAAAATCTTCTACCTTGCCTAAATTATCAAATTCATCCGTTAGTTTTGCTATAGCATATCTATACCCTCTACCTTCGTCTAACAATTCTTTATATGTTTCCTGAATTGCATCAAATATTTCATTATACTCCCAATCTTTCAATAGTCTTCTCCTCCAATAAAGTAACCATTTTCGTCCTTCTTTACCGTATCATCAATTAATAATATACCTTTTATTTTTTTAACTAAATTCAAGTTCCTACCTTTTCTCTCTTTTTTAATCAAGAGGGCCTTATAGGGATATGTGTTCGATTAGCAAAATACTTATTATACATTCCCCTTTAACGTTATTAATCCTCCACCGTAAAACAATTCGTACCAAACTTTATATAAAGCTAAGCGGCTAAAACTAGCTCATTATGATGTAAGTAAAATCTTTTCATTTGAATGTACCTCTTTCATCTTAACAATCGAAAAGAGCCAATAGCGATAACGCTATTGACTCCCTTTTGTAAATCTACTCCTACATATAACCCCGCTACCTTAACATCTTCAAGATCTTGCTGCTTTTGTGCTGATGACAGGTCCGATATCAAGTAATATTTTAGTTGCTTTATGTACAGATTCTGTTTTATTGATTTTCATTTAATTTCTCTAAGATTGAATTAACTTTTTCTGAATATACATCTGGATTGTCCTCTCTTATCTCAAGAAGAATTCCTTTAATTATTTGTTTTGTTGAGCTATCTACATCTTCTAACGCGTTAATATAAGATGCTACTAAACCTTCCGAATTTAAAAGTGTCCGATGAATTCTTTCCGCCCAGAATTCTGCATGAGGTAACATTTTAGGAATACCGATAGCCAAGTTGTATAGTCCTTCCTCCGTCCCAGAACGGTCAGCAATATAAAATATCGTTTCAATAAGGTAATCGCCAGCTGATGGCTCAGCAATATCTTCCTCAAAAATTGTACAAAGGTCAGGGATTATATCATTTATTCCTCTGTGCGATAATTCATTAAGAATATTTTCAAACTCTTCAATGTTATCTCCTTCATTATCTAGAAAACGCATTTTGTATAAAATAGAAATATCCTCTTGAAATTTCATGGTGCTTTTCTCGCTTTCTATCCACTGGTAATTTAACTTGCCAAATATCTTCAAACCATTATGCCCATACTATTTATAGGAATAAATATATTCTTTATCTCTTATATAAGGTGATGTTTGTTCAAGCTTGTGAATGGCTTGTAACTGTTCAACAGGCGTCATTATCTGAAGTCGCATTAGTTTTTCAAGACCTGTTTCCTTTAACAGACACTACTACGATTTATGTTTTCAAAATATGGTGCTTGATCGCTGTGCTTCAATTGCTTTACTATATATTCGGGGGATCGTTACCCGTTTATAAAAGCTAGATTTTTATCATATATCCAAAACTCCGTAGTGAGTTTACAACGCTTTGTCACTTAATTCCCCATTCAGGTGATAGAGTGCCTTTTTAGGTAATGATAAAAAAATTATATACATAAACTACGTTTCACTTCTGCCAATAAATCTATCAGCTCAGTTTTCTCTGGTTTTTTCTCCATTTCCTTATGTACATTTATATTTAAATAATCATAAAATGTTTTAAAATCTAAAAAAGCTATTTGTTCAATTTTAACAGCTGGATATCCCAACTCTATCAAAACATGTTTTTCATCTAGTAGTCTAGGCAGTTGCGCCATATCATATTCATCTAAATCAGACTGAAAAAGAGCAAAGACAATCTCTTGTCCATAACCTTTTCTTTCAGCAAAGCTTTTTAATGCTTTTTCTAGATATTTTCCATTTATGAAATTAAAATAGATTACCATCAATTTATCAATCTCTTCTTTACTTTCATTTACTTGATATTCTCTACTCATTTTCGCCCTCCCGTAACATTATATCTTTAATTAATAATAGGGAATTCTTCTTCATAGGGTGAGACAATCTCCACTATGTCTTCTGGTCATAAATCTTCTTCATTAACAAAAATTGATTCAATAAGGGCTGGACAGGGAACATTCCATTCTAGAATTTCTATATATTCACTTTTCAAAAAAACTTTGAAAAGAGTATATCAAGTTTTTTGTAATCGTTCGTCTTCTTCCTTTACAAATTATCACCATCTTCATTGTGTCTATTCATCACCCAGTAAAATGTCATCTCACCTAAGCTCGTACTCCGTTTTTCTATTTTATCATTACACACAGTACTCCCTGACCGTACAACCATTATGAGTTTTTACTTTTTAACACCCTATTTCAAATTGCAACATCCTGGTAACCTACTTCAGCTACTTTTTCATTTAATAAACGAATCCCTAGCCCATTTTCTATATCCCATGTACAATTAAATGTAAGTCCAATATCCCGACCGTCAAAAGAACCTACATAGGGAACAACTATTCCATCTAAACGTATCATCTCTGCTATTTCATCAGTTGTTTCAACGAATGGATAGTGTTCATTTACTTCAATATCATAACCTAGATCCTGACGCTCTTGTTTGTAGTAGTCTAATATTGATTGCAAAAGGCTTTGTTGTAACTGTTCCCAATTTTGCATAAGTGAAATATATGCTGCATATTGTCCCTTATCAAACTTGCTATCCTCAGCACCCTTTACCATTAACGCTATCTCAACTTCATGGCCTAAAAAGACAATGCTAGTATCCTTAGACCACACCAAATCATATTCAAGCTCACCAAAAACCGCATCATTTATTTTCATCTTATTTCTCCTTTTTATTTATTAGCAAATCCTCCCGGCTTAAACGCTGCCACATTTATCTCTCCTACTCCACCACTAATTGTGATTTCCACAACGTACTTTAAACGAATAGCAAGTATTAAATTAAAACTCCTTGATGGTATTACTCATGAGCTCTCGCTTCTCAAACTAACCATTTTCTTATTGTCTCACTACATTGTAAACGAATACCTTCTCATCACATCCAACTTTATAAAAAAACCTTGAAAGGCATTTAGCCAATCAAGGTTATAAAATTCGTTAGAACTATATAATCATCTTTTGTGATATTGATGGAAACCTTTGTAATCAAACTTTCAATTAGCTGTTGCTATCTCTTTCTTCTATGAATTCTAAAAACAAATCTTGTAGTTCTCCTAATGTAAAAATTTATCACTGTGGCGTATTACATTTATTTTTCTTGGAAATGTACCATATCATAAGGGTAGTACGGAGTATCTTTTAAAGCTGAGTCATCTAATTTTAAGATTTTTGCGATTGCTCCACTTTCAAAGCTCCAGTAACCACTATAAATATCATGTTTGTTTTCATGCGCATCGTACCATGCTTCATCTGAATGGCCCTCATACCAATATTTATTTATATATTCTTCCAGTTTTTCTATGGAATTCTCTTGTGAAATTTTATTGTTTTCGATTACTTCTTTTAATTTTACATATGGATTTTTCACATAAAATTCACTCTGCTCATAAAAATCTGAGGCCTCACCATTTCGAAAAGCAATAAGATAATTAATCAAATAATCATTTAACCCTTCTTTCCTAATCATTGTTACAAGTCTATTAAATTCTTTATCTTCAATATTTAGCATCACTGCTATGGAGGTCATCCATAGCATACGTATATACCCACTTTCTTTATTCCATACTTTCTCCATAATACCTATTACTTCAGGTAGAAACTCACGAATGTTTTGAACAGAGAAACCCGCAGAGTACATAGCCCTTAATTTATTAAAATAATAGCCTTGCAATGCTATGTATCCATTCTTTAAACCTTTATCATCTTTCCCTCTTTCTTCAATAACTTTTTCAATTAATAATAAAAATTTTTCTATTCGTTTTTCCTCATAATGAATAAACTCATCGAAATATATATTAGTTTTAATTTTATCCCGTAGCATACTCTCTCTCCCACCTTTTATTCTTCAAGGATTTTCTTTACTACTTTTCCATTAGGCATAACCTGTATAACAATCCTTTGAACATTTTCTGGATTGAGCAACATTTCCGTCACAATTTCGTCTGCTTTTTCCTTTGACAAAGTGCTATCTAACCTTTCATTTCCAAGAATCCAATCTTCACTCATTTGCTTCCCATCGTTTGTTTTTCCTAACCTGGATGTATTATACTTAGCCTCCGCTATTACATACTTAGGTGGTGGAGATGCATTTTCATATACACCATCTATTCCTTTAACAATTTTTTGATTCAACGTTAATACACGATCATCACTAATTCTTGTATAGGTTTGACTTTCAAAGAAGTCATCCATTTTAATTTCACCATAGTTCCCTTTATGCTTTGTTGTTTTTAAGACCACTTCGCCACTTTCTACTGATTGTATTACCGTTCGTTGTTGTACTCTAGCGGCTTCCAGTGTTTCAGCTGATTTTCCAGATTTATTGGCTACTTCACCCGTATCCTTATTCCCAATACTTCTATCTGGTTCCTTCGCCTTCCCTCTCTCTTCTACCTTCTCCACAGCTTTCGACTCGCCCTTGGAAACATCTTTAACCTTATGCTTGGTTACAGTCTTTTCTGCTTTGTTTACGCGAAGTACGTATTCTGCTCCTTCGCTTCCGTATTTCACCACTTTCCCTGGCACTCTCGTAAAGCCGCCAAAAACAATTCCTGCTCCAGAAACAGAACGGTCAAAACTAGATAGTTCATTCCCCGTAATAGGATCGTATCCTACACTTTCTTCCCATCCACCTTTTACATTGGAAACTACAGGCACCATATCCGCTACAAAAGAAACAGCTGCTAGACCATCCTGTTGTTGCTTTTTGGCTTCTTCCTCATATACACTTCTTGCGATTTCAGGCTTTTTGTAATTCTCATATAGATACGGATACTTTTTCAACTCTTTTTCTAATTTTGCTTTAGAATGAGCAAGCGCCGCAAGATCCCTCTGAACCTTTGGACTGTTTTCCTTTTGAATATGTTTAAAAACTTCTTTAACATGGGGAGCTTTTTTTTCAAGCTGTTCGAGCTTCTTTTTTTGATCCAGTGGATGCATCATTTCCAGCTCTTTTAGCTGTTTTAGTCCAACTGTTTTAATAACTTGCTTTTCTTTTTGTTGAATAGTCAGCTTTTTAGGACTTGTAGTTTCTTTTTTAGTCCCAACACTCCTAACCTGCAACTGACGCATCACTGATTGCATAAGCATTCCCTCAACGCCCGTAGCGTTTTGAAGAATCTGTTGAGACGTTAGCATGCCTACAGTTGAAGAATCGTTGAGTGCCTGCAGGTATGGGCTTTTTTCAAGTTCCACTGCTTGCTCTGCAGGTGACAGTTCCGCTAGTTTTTTCATGTTAGCAGGTGCCGTATCCTGCTGAACTTGCGTTAGCACTTCTCTTATGTAAGGCGAGGTTTTTTCAAGCCTATGAATTTCTTTTAACTGTTCAGTAGGCGTCATTGCCTGAAGTTGAATCAGTTTTTCAAGACCTACTTCCTTTATCACGTTCTCTTGTTTTTCTTTTCGTGTCAAGACTTTTCAAATATAGCCTTACCCCTCATTACCTACTGTCATTAATTCTTGATTACTATCTCTACTCTTCCTTGAATACCTTCTCATCACATGCAACTTTATAAAAAACCCTTGAAAGGCATTTAGCCAATCAAGGAATAAATAATATATTCGTTAAATTTCCAATCTACTAATAAATCAAGGTAATACTTATCATTTTCTTCTATTTTCTTCAAAAATCAGCAACCTTACCTATAAATTTAAAGCTAACATAGAAATTTAGAAAACATATGTACTTAAAGCACTTGATTGTCTACGGTAGGCAACACATGCTTTTATTATTAGATTACATACAATATAGGATATAAATTTCGTAACGTTATAAAAACAGGATGGCACCTTTTGTATATCGGCCATGTGTCTATATTCATCACCCAGTAAAATGTCATCTCGCCTAAGCTCGTACTCCGTTTTTCTATTCTATCATTACGCTCAGTACTCCCTGACGGTACAACCATCATGAGTTTTTACTTTTTAACAGCCTATTTCAAATTGCAACATCCTGGTAACCCACTTCAGTTACTTTTTCATTTAATAGACGAAGCCCTAGTCCATTTTCTGTGTCCCATGTACAATCGAAGGTTATCCCAATATCTCGATCTTCATTAATATCTCCATACGGAACAACAATTCCAACTAAAGTTATCATCTCAAGTAATTGATTAGTCGTTTCGATTTGCGGATAATTTTCATTAACTTCAATGTCATACCCTAGTTCTTGGCGCTCTAGTTTGTAATAGTCTAATATTGCTTGTAAAAAACCTTGCTGTAATTGTTCCCAATTTTGCACTAATGAGTTATAAGCACTATATTGTTCTTCATCAAACTTACCGTCTTCTTCACCTTTAACCCTTAATGCTATTCCAGCTTCTTTTCCACAAAATTCAATGGTAGTGTACTTAACCCATCCATAATTATATTCAAGCTCACCAAAAACCGCATCATTTATTTTCATCTTATCTCTCCTACTCCACCACTAATTGTCATTTTCACAACGTACTTTAAACAAATAGCAAGTATTATAAAACTGTCTCTTGTAAAAATACAAAACGTCACCTCTCCTATTCTTGCTCTTATTACATTAGTATTAAAATAGCATCTCTTAATGGCTTTCCTTAATGAGCTATTAATTCAAATTCAAGGATATCTTTAACTGTAAACCAGTCACTCATACTTAGAAAAATAAGTATCTCCTAATGCTGTATAAATCCATGTACTTGTTTCCAAATTGTTCTTCGGTAACGAAACTAAATCTAGAGCAGCTATATAGCTCTCTATTGCTTTATTATCTTTTCCTTTTTCAACAAAAGCATTTCCTTCACTACATAACTTTACAATTTGGTCATACACTTGATCATTGAGTGCCAATACAAATCCCTCCCAATAATTATTTACCATCCACCTCAAATTGATATGGTAATACCACTGAACCATTAGTAGTACACTCTACATCTCCGATTAACGCTTAAAGGACAAAGTTTTTCAACCTTGTTCTTTAAATGACTAGCTTATTTTATTTAAACGCCAAACCCCATAAGGGTTATAAAAAGGGGCATCACTTTCAAACAGCACACACGATTCTTCCCTTAATTGAAAAACCGGAGCTTTAGGATCAACACTAAATGTTTCTCCACTATTAAATACAGGATTTTCGATCAACGTATATAGGCAAAAGGTTTGAAACAACTCTACTGTTTCAGCTGGATTGGTATTAGATGTAGATGTTAGTAAATCTTTATAGCCAAAAATTATGCATACCACAGGTGTAAAACACATCTTCTTCTCTAGACATTTGAACGAAAGCAGCAAATGCTCTGTTCTCTGTACCATTGTTAACGTATTCTAACCAATTATCTTTGGTAGTGGCCTTTCCAGATGACTCAACGTTCACTGCTAAACCGCCCGATTGAAGGACTGCCTTCCCGACACTTATAATTTCAAAAACTTGCTCAAGTGATCACCTTCTGCAATAATATATGCCATACTACGGTGATTTTGAAGGGTTTCAATATCATCTTTAGTAAATGTCCCATTTCCACAAAGCTCAAACGCTTCAGCTACATGAGGAATATGTTCATTAACAAATTCCACTTGATAAAAATATTCAGGCGTCTGTAATTTGCCTATATGTTCCCCTAGGTATACAAACTCTTGTTGACTTTCGTTAAATTTGTCTTTAAATGCTTGTCTATCTTTCCATGTGCCCGGTATTCCCAAAATAATTTTCGGATTATTTTCCACGCTCTCACCCACTTATAATAAATTAATTTATTGCTAGCTGTTCTTCAAAAATAGCTCAATTCGCTTAATTTGAATAGCATGCATAGATTCTTCTTTGAGTTTTTCAAAATTTTTTTGTAATTTGTCTAATGGTTTTTATAGTTTTCAAGAAAAAAGCACTTCTGGATTTATTCAGAAGTGCTTTTACTATCCCTTATTTAATAAGCATATTTGCCTTTAGTTTTCATCAACAACTCTTCAATAATCTCTTTTTTAAAGAGAGGAATCAATTAACCTTTTATATTATATTTATCTTTTATCTTAAAAAGAAGTTCTTTCACGTTTTCAGTACGCTCAGGATGTTTTTTAATGTAAAATTGGCATGCAGTTTGAAGATATTTACATAACTCTTCATAATCTACAATATTTTCTATTTCTTCATCTACACCATAGTAGAATAGAACTCTATTTTCTCCAAAAAATTCTTCATCATCTCTATCAAATTCATCTGAATATACTACACCCATATAATCCCGTCTTTCGACATATTCCTCCAAAAAGCCTTCTAGTATCCTAACAAAGTCATACTCCATTACAAAATCACCAAGCACATCAATAACTGAACCTTTATGGAGCCCTTGCTCCTCATACATTCGAATCAACTTATTTTTATCATCAAAAACAGTACTCATTGTATTATCTCCTTAGTTCTGTCCAAATTTCAATACTGGATAAAAATTTTCTATTTCCCCGGTATCAGTATTTTTAAATCCTTCAAACTTCAATCCATTACTTGAAACTCCCCGAATCATTTGTTTATTTGTCTGGCCTTTTAATTGTTTAACTCTTGACGATTCAATACCTTCCTCCATTGCTTCATTCCCCAATCGAACAATTTCGTCACTGGATATTAAAGCAGGGTCATAAACCGTTTTCTTATGAGGAGGTTTATCTTCCTTTGGTACAAATTTAAATTCTCCGGTTCCTTGTCCTCTATAATCTTTTATCTCAACTTTTAATCTATACTCTATATCGTATACCCCTTTAACATCTGGATGCTCATCCTTCTTAACTTCATCTAATTTATATTGATCACTATTATCAAAGTATTTTTTAAATTCATCATAGTTATGTCCGCCACTTACACCGTGACGTTTTGTACACTTTTCTACTTTCCCAGTTAAATGCTCAATATAGTAGCCTTCTTTATATCTTATATTCCCCTTAACCACCGCATCCTGATCATAAACCCCTTCAACATCCGCTTTACCACCAGGTTTTTCCACTTTCTCCAACGCTTTGGACTGACCTTTCGAAACATTCCCCATCTTATACGTCGTTAATCCATTTAACGCTTCACCAACGGTCTTTCCAGGTAACGCCTCTCCTATTCCTACCAGTTGAGGTCGAGGACGTAAAGTAGGTATCTCAGCATCTAATAAAGGTTGAAGCTTCTTCTGAACAGGTTCATATACCTTCTTCGACCAATTGCTTGCTGCTTTTGGGCTGACGACATTTCGCATATTGCTTAATGTTTTGGTTGCTTTATGTGCAGGTACACGCGGAACGTTTGTTACTTTTGGAACGGATTTTACGGCTCCTGCGGGTTTCGCTCCTCCAATTACGCTCGCAAACAGAAACATGCTGTTTTCCCAGTGCTCTTTTGAAAGAGGTTTGTCCGGATTAAGTGCCTGCTGCCCTACATCTAAAAGTCCCATCGTTGCGTGATTGACGAAGTCATACGGTGAATCAAACGATTTTTCTCCTCGCTCAATTAAGCCTTCTTTGAAGGAAACAGCGCCATCAAATCCGCCCATCGTTATATAGTTTCCAAAGTCATACAAGGAGTTGTACCGTTTATCTGCTCTCTCTCCCATACCGGCCCAAACGTCTTGTACTACGCCTTTAGTACCCGTAACTGTACCTTTTGCTAAAGTTATAGCACCTTCTCCTACGTCCTTGACTACAGCTTTTATACCGGTTTCTTCTTTTTTAGCTTTAGGATTTTCACAGATTTCTGTAAAGTCAAAGGATTCAGCTGTTTTTTTAGTCCCGACACTCCTAATCTGCCCCTGACTCATCACCGACTGCATAAGCATTCCCTCAACGCCCGTAGCGTTTTGAAGAACCTGTTGAGACGCTAGCATGCCTACAGTTGAAGAATCGTTGAGTGCCTGCAGGTATGGGCTTTTTTCAAGTTCCACTGCTTGCTCTGCAGGTGACAGTTCCGCTAGTTTTTTCATGTTAGCAGGTGCTGTATCCTGCTGAATTTGTGTTAGCACTTCTCTTATGTAAGGCGAGGTTTTTTCAAGCCTATGAATTTCTTTTAACTGTTCAGCAGGCGTCATCGCCTGAAGTTGAATCAGTTTTTCAAGGCCTACTTCCTTTATCACTTTCTCTTGTTTTTCTTTTCTTGTCAAGGTTGTTGGAATGCCTTTTTCAAAAACCGAGACGCCTCCTGAATCGGTCATCGCTTTTTTCGCCAACGCGCTCAGCTCACTTACATTGCCCGGCTGAATGGAACCATTTTGAAACCCAGCTTTCACTTTAGAAAGCAGCGAATTTAAAGACGTCAGCTGATCTTGAATGGCTGAAAGGCTTTGCGTTTGCTGTTCGTCAAAACGGACTAAATCATTCATCGTTTTGTCCGCTTTGTTTTTTGCTTGTTCTACTTCTGTTAAAAAACCTTGATCGTTAAGCGCTGAAACAGAAGCAAGATGACTGACTTTTTGAATTGCTGCATTCGCTTGATCGACAAGCGAAACTGTTGTATTTCTTGTTTGATTTAAATGCGCGGGAATAGTGTCTTGCAGAAACGGCTGCGTGATGTAGCCGTCTTCGCTCGGTTCAAATGAGCGCAGCGCATGTGTGATTTGAGTTAGTCGAGCTTCATAGGAAGTGAGTAATGAATGATACAGCGTTAAAAAAGAAGCATGTCCCGTTTCGTAAAAAGACCGAATCGCTTCTCCTCCTTTTCCTTTAAACGCATCATCTAAGCTTGAAAATGCCTGAACCTGTGAAACCAGGCCCTGAATTTGTTCTTTTTGACTTTTAATAGAGTCTAAGATAGCTTGAATATTTTCGTGAAAAGCATCGACATCAAGTGTTTTCAATAATCTGTAACCTCCTAGCTGTATCGATGTAGAAAAACAACGAACGGTTAACGAACAACCGCCCGTCATTTTTCTAAACCTAAGCGGACGCTCCTCTTTACAAGGCTTGCACCATCCGCTAGATAAAACCTTTTTATTTGAATGCCAAATCTATGCTGGTTGAAAGGTTGTTTTTGATAGCTTTATATAAAATACGAACATTATTTAGCGGCATTTGCAGCTTTTTCATCTGCTTCTTTTATGGACTGCACGGATTTTTTGGTGGCGTTCAAATCATCGAGGAGCGTTTGCTTGTAGTCCACAATTAAGGTTTGCAGCTGCTGGTTCAGCTGGTTTAATTCATCGAGCACCGCTAGATCTTGTCCGCTTCCGACGTGAAACGGAAAAAGCGGCTGGAACTGCTGCGCAGCAGCGCTTAGGTCACTAAGCGTTCTATTAATTTCACCATCTATTACTTTAATTTCGTCTGCCATATTGCATCACACCTTATCTTTTGCTTCGTCTTCTTGCATTTTAATGGCGCGTTCCATCCCTTGTATATCCGATTGAAGCGCCGTAATTTTTGCATCAATTGTCGTAAGGGCATCCGTCAGCTGACGGGTCAGCAAATCATCGTATTCGTCTAACATAGCGGTGCGGATGTCTTCAAACCCAACAGCAAGGCTGCCTGACCAAGTGGCGGAAGTGAGCTCTGGTTCTTTTACCTTTTCCTTTGCACGTTCAAGCTCGCCTTTGACTTCCGTTAACGTGTTTTTACTAGCCGTAAGCTGCTGGATATCTTCATGTGCCTGCTTCACTTGGGTATACAGATGAGCAACAAACATCTCATTCATATGATGACACTTCCTTTATATCTATCTCTTGGTTTCTCTAACAGTAATTCCCTTTTATAGCTTATCAAATAAAGAAAGAGAGCACATCGGCACGTTTTCTTATATTTTTTGGGAATAATGTAGGTTTTTAGTTCAATACCCACTCTTCAGGATAAAATAACCAAAACTATCTTACCATTGACAATTTATTAAGATTTTAGGACTACTTTGCTTGTTATTTCCACGCCACTAAAAGGCCTTTTTACACAATTTTTTTGTTAAAACGCATTCATTCTTTCTATTTCCAAATATTTAAACATGCGCTAGTATATACATAATATAAAGAGGAGGTTGAGTATGAGAGAAAAGCTCGTAAGACTCGGTTATTTACTGGGGTTGGCTCTTGTTTTGTCCGGCATTTTATATTTCTTTGCATCGAACTGGCAAGGCTTTGACCGCTACATTAAAATTGCGCTGAGCGTGGGGCTGATGCTGCTGTTTTACGGAAGTGCGTTTGTAGTGCGAAAGCTGCTTCCTCAGCAGGCGTTTTTAAGTCACTGGACTCTTTTGGCCGGCGCTCTTTCATTTGGATTAAGCATCGCGCTTCTTTCTCAAATTTACAACACGCACGCTGAATCGTACTGGCTGTTTTTAATTTGGCTTGTGCCGGTTATTTTGTTGAGCTTTTTTACAAAGTATCAGCCGTTTTACGTGTTATCGTTTGTTTTATTTCAATTCACCATGGCTTTTTTCATTTCACCAACTGGCGCAGTTTCACAGCGAGGCGAACACGAGACGCTTTTACTTTACGCAGGAATGGCGTTTGTGAACTTGATTATTTTTTGGATCATAAAAAAGAAACGGCGCTCGTCTCCTGTGATCATGTATGCAGCGTTTTGTTTGTTTCACTACATTTTTTTAACTGTTTCCCTGCCGGATTTCACAGGGAGCTCTAGCTTACGGATTGGTCTTATTATTTTTTATTTGCTGTTTTTACTAAGCTCCTTTTTTTATTTTTCAAAAGTGAAGCCGCAAAGGTCGTTTTTAGGGATTTCCATCGTAGCATTTGCTTTATTTGTTATTGAACAGTTTTTCTCTTTTATTTTTAAACACTACGCTGAATGGTCACTGTTCTTAGCTTTAGGATTTGTGATTTTATTTATTGGTGCAAGCGTATGGTTTGTCAAATGGCTCACTGCCAACACGGCAGCACAAAAAACCTCGCTCCGCGTAATCAAACGAATAGCGGTGATTGGGATTACGGCCATTGCATCGGTCATCGGCAGCAGCTCTTTAGGAGGACTTGTCACACTTATTACAGGAACGTACCCAACAAACGGAATGCTTGTGATTGGAGTTTTGCTGATTGTGGCATGTTATTTGATTAAAGCAGATATTCCAACCGTGAAATATACGCTTTTAATGATGGGCGTATTAATTAGCGGCGGCGCTTCTTTTTTTGTGAACGACATTCTGTTTTTTATCTACGTCATCGCACTTGTAGCGCTTTTAGTATTCACAAAGCATACGCCCGTTCGCCTGCTGCTTTTTGTGCTAGTGCAAGGGCTTCTGTTAATAAAGGTTCCGACTGCTTACTATGACACTATCAAAATAGATTATGTGCTGCTCGCTTTGGTTCTGTTAAATGCCGCTGTGTACGCGATAAACGTACACCACGCGTTTAAAAAAGCAGCGCTGCTTCTTGCTTTTATCTTTTTACTGTCGCTGACTGAATTAAGCGAACCTTCTTTTTTAAATATTATTTACTGTACGATGTTTTTTGTAATTTCGACCGTCTTTTTATTTGTGACGGTACGAAAAGAGCCAAAGTATGATTTTATTGTTGGCATGATTTTCTGGTTTGTTTTTTTAGCGATGAAATATTACGACTTTGTGTGGGATTTATTTAATAAATCACTTGTGCTCGTTATTTTAGGTCTTATCTTTCTTTTCCTAAGCAGGAAATGGGAC
Source organism: Priestia sp. USM5 (assembly GCF_058323215.1). Lineage (NCBI taxonomy): Bacteria > Bacillati > Bacillota > Bacilli > Caryophanales > Bacillaceae > Priestia > Priestia sp. USM5. The sequence goes on along the minus strand of NZ_JBSGKN010000001.1, from coordinate 1,921,334 downwards.
CTGTCAACGCCTGATCAGCCGCAGCCGTCGTTTCTTGACCGCAGCCGAACCGCTGTATGGATCATCATTCTTGTTCAGCTTATTATGCTGGGCGGCATTTTCACTAAAAACGAAGTGCTTCTTCAAAACGGAAAAGAAATTAAGCTCGCTTTACAGCCGATCGATCCGCGCTCGCTGCTGCAAGGCGATTACGTTGAGCTGAATTACGACATTGCGCACGTTACCTTACCTCATGTGAAAGACGGAGAAAAAGTGAAGCTCGTTCTTCGCCCTAACAAACAAGGCGTGTATGAATACGCAAAAATCTACCAAGCGGATGATGACTGGAATAAGCCGTATACTTCTAAAAAGAAAGACGTTGTCATTACGGGCAGCTATCACGACTGGGGAATTCAGTACGGAATTGAACATTATTTTATTCCAGAAGGAACCGGCAGCAAAGTGGAAAACGAAGCTCGTTTTGCTACTGTACGCGTTGGAAAAAATGGAGATGCGATCGTTACAAAAGTAGGCAAATAAAAAAGCAGCCGCTTCAAAATTGAAGCGGCTGCTTTTTGTTTTAATTGATAAATACGCCGATGGTTATCGTTAGAATAAGAATCACAAAGAAAATAATGATTCCATAGCCAATCCATTTTATTCTTTTGGGCGTTCCTTTTACATTTATATCCGTTAATTTTCCTTCAATACGCTTTTGATGTTCAGTAACATCATTGTATTCATTGTTAGGTGAAGTGATATTACCCTTCCTTTCTATTTAATCGTTTTCTTTCTTCTAACAGCTCTTCATATCTTTTTTCAAGCTGCTGCTTGTCTTTTCCTTCTGGCGTGATAGAAAGCTCGCTAATCACTTTTGTTAATTCTAGTTGAAGCGCAAGTTTCTCGGCTTCATTTTGCTGCTGTGACGCTTTTTTGCTTTTATCCGTGTCTTCAATCGCCGCAAGCCCCGCTTTGGACTGTTTTAACGTCAAAACATGCGTCGCAAGCTTTTTAACAAAATAGCGGTCGTGCGTCACAAATAAAATCGTCCCTGGATAAGCTTTTAACACTTCTTGAAGCGCTTCTTTTGTATGAAGATCAAGATAGTTGGTCGGTTCATCTAAAAGAAGAACGTTATAGTTTCCTAAAAAGACTTTTGCTAATGCCGTTTTGACTCGTTCTCCTCCGCTTAGCATCTCTACTTTTTTATACACGTCTTCACGTTTAAAAAGTAAGCGCGATAGCACCGTACGAATAAACTGCTCGGTGTACGGACTGTCTTCTTTAATGTTTTCTAAAATGCTTTTAGCGGGATCTAGATTTTCAAGGCGCTGATGGAAAAAGCCGAGTTTTACAGGCTTCGCAACCGTGATTCCTTCTGTTCGCTGCTCAATCATATTCAGCAGCGTAGATTTTCCGGCGCCGTTTTTGCCGACAATCGCTACTTTCGCTCCTGGCTTCACACCGCCTTTTAGGTTTTGAAACAAGATACGGCCACCAGCTGACGCTGAGATTTTGTCAAAGCTTAGTACCTGCTTGCTGTGCACTTGGTGAAACTGCGATAGGTCAAAATGAATTTCTTCCATTTCTTTTGGCTTTTCTTTTTTCTCCAGCTTTTCAATTCTTGTTTCAATCGCTTTTGCGCTTCTGTCTAGCTTCGCTTTTTGTTTTCCGACCGCTCGCTTATGAAGTCTCGCTTCAGAATTGCCCATGCGGCTCGGCGCTTTTTTTAGCGCCTTTGATTTTTGGCTTTTTTCTTCAGACGCCAGTTCGAGTCGCTGCTTTTCTTTTACATACTGTTCATATTCAAACTGCTGTCTTTCAACCGCGTATTTTTTTTGCGTCACATATTCTTGATAATTGCCTTCATAACAGTGAATTTTGCCGCCTTCTACTTCCCAAATAGACGTACAAAGGCGGTTCAATAATTCTCGGTCATGTGAAATCAGCAGCAGACTGCCTGTAAAAGACTTCATTTCTTCTTCAAATTTTTCTACGCCTTTTACATCTAAGTGGCTCGTTGGCTCATCGGCTGCAAGCAGTTCCGCGCCGGATGAAAGAGCAGCTGCAATTTTCTTTCTTGTTTCTTCTCCTCCGCTAAGAAAGTCCGCTTCAGTTGGCACACTCCACTGACTTTTCATCTCAGGAGAAACGTCTCCTGTAGGTTGAATATCAAGCTGTGGAATCAGTGAGGAACGGCAATATGTTTGCACAATTCCTTGATCTGGACTCATTTTTTTCATTAAAATATGAAGCAACGTCGATTTGCCTTCTCCGTTTTTCCCCACAATTCCAATTCGCTCTCCGCGATGTACTTGAAGCTTCTCTGCTTGAAACAGCAGGCGATCTCCATAGCTTTTTTCAATATTTATAGCTTCTAACAATAACATAAAAAAACCTCCCTAGGATTTCTAGAGAGGATTAGAGGTCATAATTAGGAATACGCAAATATGCACCCTTTTATAGAGTAAAAAAAGGGAGAAATCACTTCATATAAGACATATAGAAATGGCACCTAAAAATGTACAGACTAATCCTATCTAGACAAATGTTCATTTAAAATAAAGTTTTAAAAGAATGTCTAAAAAAATAGGATTACTTATCCATTGTCTACGGTACCTTTCCTTTCTTAGTATAAAATGACTTGCTTCTTACAGTGTATGATGAACATTTTTAAATGTCAATATCCATTTGGATGATATCCCCTTCTTTTCCTAAGTACAAAAGATCCTCAGCTGATCTCAGCCGAGGATTCTTTTCTTACACGTATTGGTTCACTTTCCCTGTAAAGTCAGGCAGCCACTCGCCGTGTGCTTCAATTAAATCATCGCACATACGAATGATGTCATCCATGGATAATTCCGCATTTGTATGAGGATCTAGCATCGCTGCTTGATAGATGTGCTCTCTTTTTCTAGTGACAGCTGCTTCAATAGTTAATAATTGCGTATTAATATTCGTGCGATTTAACGCCGCAAGCTGCTCTGGTAAATCTCCTACATAAGTCGGCATAATACCGCTTCGGTCTACAACACATGGAACTTCTACACACGCTTTTGTCGGCAGGTTACTAATTAAGCCTCCGGTATTTAATACGTTACCCGCAAATTTAAACGGCACGTTTGTCTCCATTGCTTCAATAATTCTAGAGCCGTACTCATGCGAACGTGTATGAGTTAACTGACTGTTGTTAACCATTTCTTCTCTCATGGATTCCCAATTGCTAATTTGCTCTTCGCATCGGCGCGGATATTCATCAAGAGGGATGTTAAACTGATCAACAAGATTTGGATATTTATGTTTAATAAAGTATGGATGATATTCTGCGTTATGCTCAGACGATTCGGTAATATAATAACCGAACTTATCCATTAGCTCAAAACGCACCATATCATGATGCTTTGTTCTTTGTTTTTCTTTTGCCAGACGCTTGATTTCTGGGTATAAGTCTTGTCCATCTCTTTTTACTTCTAGCAGCCATGCCATATGGTTAATGCCTGCGATTTTCTCTTGTATTCCTTCATGGTCCATTCCGAGAGAATCAAATAAATCTTTTGTACATACTTGAACACTGTGACAAAGGCCTACCGTCTTTACATTGGTATAGCGCAGCATTGCACCCGTTAGTGTTGCCATTGGATTGGTGTAATTTAAAAACAGCGCATCTGGACATACTTCTTCAATATCTTTTGCAAAATCAAACAGGACCGGAATCGTGCGCAGTGATCTGAAGATTCCTCCAATTCCTACTGTATCTCCAATTGTCTGACGCAAGCCGTATTTTTTAGGAATTTCAAAATCAATAACGGTGCTTGGTTTATAACCGCCTACTTGAATGGCGTTAATCACATACTTTGCTCCTGTTAAAGCTTCTCTGCGGTTCAAATAGGCTTTAACCGTAATATTCACTTTGTAGTTTTCTTTTAGATTGTTTAGCATATTTTCCGAATCTCTTAAACGCTCAGCATCTATATCGTAAAGTGCAAACTCAAAGCCAGCTAAAGCAGGCACAAACATGCAGTCTCCTAAAATATTTTTTGCAAAAACTGTACTTCCCGCTCCGATAAATGTGATTTTAGACATTGTCATCTTCCTTCCTCATATTGGTTTTATCCTTTTACAGATCCTGATGAAAGCCCTGCAATAAAGTATTTTTGTAGCACTAAAAATAAAATGGTCATTGGAAGCATCGCAATAATCGCAGCTGCTCCTACTAAGCTAAGATTATTTTGATTTTCGGCAAAAAAGCTTGCTAGCGTAACGGTTAATGTATGCATTTCCTTATCTTGAAGGAAGAAAATCGCAAACTGATAGTCGTTCCAAATATAGACGCTTGCAATAATTAAAATAGACGCAGTGACAGGCTTTAGCAGTGGAAATACGATTTTAAAGAAAATCGTTAACGTGCCGGCCCCGTCAATTCTTGCTGCTTCCTCGAGCTCTTTAGAAATAGTGGAGCGAATGAAGCTCGCATATAAAAAGATCGTTAGCGGCAAAAATGCTGCGACATTATTTAAAATAGCAATTTGATACGTGTTCATCATCCCCATATTCACAACCATTTTGTACAGCGGAACTAGCGCTGTTAAAGGCGGTATTACCATCACGGCGATAAAAATAAAATAGACGTACTTATTTAGTTTCGTTTGGCGGCGCGCTAAAGGATACGCAGCCATTGATCCTAAAAAAATAAGCAGAATCGCCGAAACGAACGTAATGATAAATGTATTAACAAAAGAATTTCCTAAGTTCGCTTGCTCCCAAGCCGCTGTGAAATTTTCAAGGTGTATGCTTTTTGGAAATACCCATTTTGAACTAAAATCCCCGGTTGCCTTTAAAGAAGTCGTAACTAGAATATAAAAAGGGACAATATGAACGAGCGTTATACAAAGCGCTAGAAAGGTAAAAAACCGTTTTTTCCGTTTATTTGTATAGTCCATCACGCTTCTGTCTCCTTTCGCTTAAAGTACACAAGTGCTGATAAGCTAATGACTAAGATAATGAGCGCCATGCACACACCTTGAGTTGCAGCATAGCCGGCGTCCTGTCTTCTAAAATATAAATCATACATAAAAGTAGACATTGACTGCGATGCATCTCCAGGCCCTCCTCCTGTCAGCGCAACAATGACGTCAAACAGTTTTAAACCTCCGATAATATTTAAAACGACGTTAATTGTAATCGAAGGCATGAGCAGTGGAAGCGTGATGTTTTTAAACTGCTGAAGAGCCGATGCTCCGTCAAGCTGCGCCGCTTCGTAATAATCTTTTGAAATACTTTGCAGCCCCGCTAAATAAATAATCATCGCAATTCCAACGAATTGATACGTATTGACGAACACAATAATCCAAGAGTTAAGCTCCGGAGTTCCCAAAGCATTAATCTTCTCAAAGCCTAAAAATACAAGAAGGTCATTTAAAGCGCCTCCTTGGTAGGCAAAAAAGAAGTACCAGATATACCCCATAATAATTGGGCTGATAATAACTGGAAGGTAGACAATTGTTCTTGTTACAGCTTTCATTTTAATGCTTTGATTGAGAAGCAAAGCATACAACAAGCCAATAATGTTTTGGAAAATTGTACTGCCTATTCCGTAGAGCAGCGTATTTTTTATCACAAGCCAAGTCGTTGGGTCTGCAAGCAAACGTTTATACTGCTGGAGCCCAATCCAATCGTATGTTTGTGAAAATCCATTCCAATTAGTAAAGGAAAGTCTAATTCCGTTAATAAAAGGATAGATAATAAAAACGGTGATAATTACTAAGCCGGGAAGGTACATCCACCATAAAGAAGACTCTGTTTTTAATTTTTTCTTTCGTTTTTCCGTATCTCTTACTACGGAAACCGACTCTTTCCTGACTATTTCATTCATCGTGTTCACTCCTATTTCAGCTTGTGTTGAAAAGAAGCAGAAGCCTATCTCCCTGCTTCTTAGCGAACAAGGAACTTTTGCACACTATTTTATTGTTTACTCAGACGCTTGTACTCTTTTTCCATCTCTTTTGATAATTGCTTTGGCGTTAAACTTCCCGCTAGCAATTCTTGACCTGTAGAAGACATCACTGCCCACATACCGCTCGGTAAATACTTTCGGTCGAAGTACGGCTCAACTTTAATATCGCTATACTTATCGTAGTATTCAGAGTAGTAGTTTTGTGTTTTATTGTTTGTCAGAGCCGATGCTGAAGACGTTCCTTCGGCAATCTTTTTGGCAACTTCCGGCTGTGACACAAATTCAATAAATTTCTTAGCTTCTTTAAGGTGCTTAGAATCCTTCCACGCAGCAAGGGTAAAGCGCTCTCCACCAATCCAGCTTTGCGTACCGCCTTTATGAATAGCAGGCACCGGTACAGTTCCTACTTTTACTTCAGGATTTAATTCTGTTGCATCCGGTCCAAGAGATCCGCCCACAAATGTGAAAGCAATTTTATTTTGAGCCATTAATTCCGTTGCTTGAGATACTTTTGCGGTTAATACATCTTCATTCAGCAGCCCTTTTTTCTTCATTTCTGCCATTGTTTCCGCTAGAGGCGTATAGTTTGACCAATTGAATGTCCCTTTTTCCAACTGCTTAGCATAGTTCTTATTTTTTGCTGTAATAAGCTGAGGTGTAGCAAGCTGATCAAACACTTGAGCAATATTTCCATTTTCCCCTCCTGGAATCCATAGAGGCGCTACTTCTCCTTTGCTTTTCTTTTTTACTGTTTCTAACGCTGTTATAAATTCATCCATTGTGTTAGGAGGCTTTATTCCGTATTTTTCTAACAGCGTCGCATTATAGCTAATTCCGTCTTTTGCTTGATTTAAAGGATACGCATACACTTTGCCGCTTTTATCTTTTAAAATTTGATTTAGCGCCGGATCCAAATGCTGAACCCAATCCATATCTTTTAAATCTGCTACATACTCCCCGTAGCGAAGCTGAGACCAGCCGTGCGTATCAAATAAATCGGGCATATCATTTGCACCCATTTTCACACGAAGCATATCTTCATAGCCGTTACCCGGAAAATTTGCATCAATCTTAATATCTGGATTTTGTTTTTCAAATTCTGCAATTGCGTTTTGAAGCGCTTTTCTCTCGCCTTTATTACTCATCGTAGAAAAAAGCGTTAACGTTGTTTTCCCATTTCCGCCTGTTGATGCTTCTTTATTTCCGCAGCCCGCTGCCACAACAGAAAAGACTAGTAATAGAACGAAAAGATACGTAAGCTTTTTCATTTATCTTCTTTCCTCCTTATACTCTATTAAGTTATAAATAACTGAATATTCAGTATTTTAACCATAGACAAATTCATTGCACAACGAAATAAAGTCACTTATAATTTAGTCCTATACTTTTACAAAGGTTCAAAGAGTCCTAGAGATGAAAAAGCTTTTTCATTTACATACTTATCTGCCAATAAGTATGTAGTTTCTAGGGCTTTTTAACCTGCCTTTTTTATGATTTTTTCTATTTTTCTTCCCCCTTATCACTCTTTATGTATGAATTCTGCTTTTTTATCACCCCCTTTCGATTTATAGCTTTTAGGTTACTGCTTCTTGAGTAAAGCTCCGCAGCTTTCACGATAAATTAATTTAGTCGGCACCATGACTTTTAAAGGAATAGACCTGCCGCTTAGCCGATCCACTAGCATTTTAACAGCTTGCCTTCCCATTTCTTCGGTATATACTTTAACCGTGGTGAGCGGCGTGCTCGCAAATGCTGCGACATCCACATCATCAAAGCTTACAATCGCTACGTCTTCAGGAACCTTTATATTTGATTGCTGCAGGGCACGCATCGCCCCTATCGCCATTGCATCACTTGCGATAAAAAATGCCTGAGGAAGATTTCCTTGCTTAATCGCTTGTCCCATCAGCTCATATCCTTCATTCATTGAGTACTCTCCTATATAAACTTTCTCAGAATCGAACAGGCCTTTTTCATGCATAACGCGTTCAAAAACCGTTTGACGCTGATCTTCAATAATAGAACTTCCATTGATATAATGTTCTCTTTCTGTCCCTCCGATATAGCCAATTCTTTTATAACCGAGGTCAAATAAATGATTTAATGCATGTTTAGTAGCTTTCTCAAAATCAATCATGACCGAATCGTACAAATCCTCATCCGCTTTGTGATTGATAAAAACAATAGTATCTAAATGATTGCTCACTTCTTGAACCGTTTCTGGACTAACTCTTCCCACTACAATTACTCCATCAAGATCCTGCAGCAGCTCTTCTTGCTTCATGCCTTTTAGTCTAAATGACTTTACTGTAAAAATTTCTTTTTCTGCGCATTCACTCTCTATTCCATGGCGAATAGAAGAGAAAAAAGGGTCTACTAACTCTTCTTCAAGGGATTGAGCAAAAATGATACCTATCCTTGGAGCTTCTATGTCTTTTCCGTTTGCCGTTCCTTTTCGTATCTTCACGGGCGTATATTGCAGCTCCTTGGCTGCATGAAGAATGCGCTCACGAGTAACCTCAGATACAGAAAGCGTATGATCATTATTTAGTACTCTGGATACGGTTGAACTGGAAACATTAGCGTACGCCGCTATATCTTTTAAAGTTGCCATCTTTTTACCTCTCTATTATAATCTTCTATTTTTACTAAATATTTATCTCTTATATTGGAAGAATAGCACATTAATAAAACGCTTTCAATAAATAATTTTAAAATTTCAGTAAATTTATTAAAATATCCTCCAAAATTCTTCATTTCTTTTGTTAGTTTCGCCTTTAAAATGACAAAATTACTGCTATTACTACTTTGTTTTTATCACCCCTCACTAAAACTTAAGTAAACTTTTAGTAAATATTAATTTTTATAAGAATTTGTTCATATTTGATATAAAACGGTTTGTTGGGGAAAATAAAAGGAGAAATACTGATAAGGAAAGAGAGAGCCTATGATTAGCAAACATTCTTATTTTCAACAATGTCTGCCTGCCCTTCAACAATTACATAACATGAATTTCACGAAAGAACAGCTGTTGCAAAAAGACTTTTTAATCGGTCAAGAAAAGGAACTAAGCATGTACTACTCACCCCATAACGATTACATAAATCCAGACGCTCATATTATTATTGCCGGCATCACACCAGGCTGGTTTCAAATGAAAACCGCTTTTAAACAATGCCTTTCCAGCCTGTCCCATCATCATCCGCTTGAACAAGTACTGCACGAAACAAAAAAATCCGCTAGCTTTAGCGGAACGATGAGAGTAAATTTAATAGACATGTTAGATCGATGCGGCGTTCAAAAAGCGATCGATATAGACAGTGCCGCTGAGTTATTTGCTTCACAGCGAGATATGCTGCATACCACGTCCATATTAAAGTATCCTGTGTTTTACAAAGGAAAAAACTATACGGGTCATCAGCCGCCAATTGAACGATCAGCGCTTCTTTCACACTATGCTTTTGAAGTGTTCACGCATGAATTGAGCGAAATAAAGAATCCATGTTTAATCATTCCGCTAGGAAAAGCAGTTGAAAATGTTTTAAGAAAACTTTCGCGTGAACCTTCGTTTTCTCGGCATACGTATTTATTTGGCTTTCCTCATCCATCCGGAGCAAACGGACATCGAAAACGGATATTTGAAGAACACCTAGGTGGATTTACAGAAATTGTGGAGGGGTGGGCTGCCAAAAGAAAGAGCTAAAAACTAGTTTTGCCTCTTTCTTTTTGTAATTTAAGCCTCTTTATTTCGGGCGATATTTGATGCTTTATTACGCAGCCCTGCCCGCATAAAGATTCGTTCTGAAATAAAAGCAGCGATAAAAAATAAAGCGACTAGTCTTCCTAACATGAACACCAATGAGCATACAGCAATTAAATGGTAGAGCACTGAAAACATAGGTTCACGTTTTTTACTTGTTTTTTTAATTGAAACGTTCACGGCTAATTCAATTACAGTGGAAAGCAAAATGAGCAGTGCTATTACTTTACCCATCCAACTAAAATCACCAAATCGAGTAGGAATATCAAATACTGGCAGGTTAAGATCCAAATGCAGCCACCGATCTATATAGCTGAAAATAATAGATACAGCAGCTAAGAATACGCATAAAGTCCAAACCTTCACGACGACAAATCCCAGCGCTATTTTTCTAATCATAAAAGAATATAGATACTCCAAATTATTTACCACTCCATTTCTCTATGTTTTTAAGAACATTAGGAACCTTATTTGCTATAATTATGTAAAAATACACCTACACGGAGGTCCGCTTTTATGTTAACAAATTTAGACGAATATAATAACCCTCTTTTATACGATGATGAAAATGAGCAGTATACAGAAGACATTGCTTTTTTACTAACAGAAGCAGCTAACAAACGCGGAATGATCCTTGACTTAGCCTGTGGTACAGGGCGCGCAACTATTCCATTAGCACAAGCGGGACATTCACTGATTGGAGTAGATATTCATCCACCTATGCTGCAAGAAGCGCAGAAGAAAGCCGAGGCTTTGAAGCTATCTGTTAAATGGGTGGAACAAGACTGTACTAAACTCGACTTAAAAGTAAAAAGCGACTTTATTTATATCGTAGGAAATTCATTTCAGCATTTTCTAACAAATGAAGAGCAGCACGCCTTTTTAAGAAGCGTTCATACGCATTTGAACGAAGGTGGAACCTTTATTGTTGGAATACGTTTTCCTTCTATAGAAGAGCTAACGTCAACAGACGCCGAAGAGTATTGGAAAAGCTATCAAGATTCCGACACCGGATATACAACAGACGTCTACATAAACAGCCACTATGACGCCATCAAGCAAATTCAGCATAACCTCACCACTAGAAAGATAAGAGATTACGATAAAACAATCATAAAAGAAATAACAACGAAAATAGATTTACGCTACACGTTCCCGCAAGAAATGGCGCATCTTTTAACACGTAGCGGATTTATGATTACGAGCGTCTACGGAGATTGGAAAAAGAGCGCTTTGACCAACCAAAGCACCCAAATGATTTACGTTTGTAAAAAACAAAGAGTCAATTCCACTCCTTAACACGGTTTATAGCCTGTTTATTTCTAGTATTACAAAGAAGGATACACATATCACCTTAGCTTTTTCTTCTTTTGGCATCTCCTTCTTTTTCTTCTATTTCTCGTTCATTTTGCGCTTCGTGAAACTCTTCTTCTGTTTGTGCAGCAAGATAATCAAACGGCGTATAGTAATTACGGGGAAGCTTTCGATGCCACACCGTTTTAATCATAATAATCATCAACGGAATACTCACCATTAAAATAGCGGCTAAAACTAGTAGCGAAAAAATCATAAATTATTTCCTCCTGCTTTATGAAGCCTGCCTCTTAAAATAACAAAGCGGATATCCTACACCCATTCACTTATATTCAATCTACATTTACCGCCATCAGTATACGAGATTCATCAGTTGCAAAACCATTTTTTTCAAAGAAACGTTCTGGTTTGCCTTGGCCTCTTTCAGTAGACACATAGACTTCTTTCACTTCTTTTTGTATAAGTAGCTCTTTAAGGAAAGATAAAAGACTCGTTCCTATGCCAGTTTGCTGAGTGCTGCTTAACACACAAATTTCATTTACATAAAACGCCTTATAGTTCGCCCACTGTTCTTCATTTCCTAATATAAATCCTGTGAGTTTATTGTTTTCACTATGAAAGTAACCTATCCCTATGTAACCTGGAGTTTTACTGATATCGTATAAACGGGCATAAGCAGTGTTTATACTCCAAGGTTCATTCCAAGGCCGGGCGCTAAAAACGTTTGTATAGATGATTGCTGCTTCTTTAAGATCTTCATCAGTCAATAGACGAACTTCGGTTTTCATCGTGTTTCTCCTTTTCACATCAGCATTCTTGAAACTCATTAATAACGTTTAACACCTCTTTTAAATTCTCTATTACATACGAATCTTTGAAACTTCCGTCAAAGAAAACGTCTTTTTTCCATACAGCATGCATGCCCGCGCCTCTTGCGCCAAGCACATCATTTTCTGGATGATCCCCGATGTATACACTTTCTTCAGCCGACACATCAAGCGCTTTTAATGCTCGCAAAAAGATATCTTTATGCGGTTTTTTAATGCCTTCTTGTTCGGAAACAAGTATGGTATCAAAATAGTGATCAATTCCAAGCGCCTTAATATTCATCCACTGAAAGTCCGTAAAACCATTTGTGATCATGCCTAGTAACAACCCTTTTTTCTTTAGCTCTTTTAGTACATCCTCCATATGTAAAAACGGAACGCAGTGAGCTGGAAAATAGTGAAGGTAATCATCTAGCATCTCCTCCCACGTCAGATTCGAAAGATCATATTCGTTCAAAAGCTGCTCATATACTTTATCTTTCCATACGTAGCCTTTTTGATCTAACTCAATAAATCTAGATGTGTACTCTTGCTTCGGTATGAGTGCTAGTTCTTCACTATATCTCTCGTACTGATCTTGAATAAAAAGCTTTAGTGAACTGTCTCGGTCTAATAGTGTCCCATCTAAATCAAAAATGACGGCTTTAATCATGATTTTCCTCCTTTATATATAAATCATTCCAGCGATTGGTTAATTATAACATTTATAGCTAGACAGCTAACTAGATTTAATTCTTTCCTATAAAAAAGGAGACCTCTTGTTTGGACTCCTTTTTCTTATATCCTTTATTTCCTTGTACTTGAATTAATAGATGTATCTATAAAATCATTTACATATTTGCTTATTTCTCTGTACTTCGTCCAGTGTAAATAGTGATGACCTTGTAAAACAACTAGTTTTTGCGACGATACGTGACTTAATTGATTTTGGTAAAACGTAATATTTGATTTTCCTTCTTTTGCTTCTTTATCTATTTTTCTAGTAAAAATCATTACGGGCATTTTTGAAGGAAACGACATATCGAGAGTTTTATTTATATTGTTGTTCAGCTCTTTTGCTTCATCAATGACGTTTTTGTTGTAGCCTTTCCAGCTGGAGATTGCTTTTGTCATTTTTAAATTTTTTGCTGTATACGTTCCTTCTTCGGCTAGCGGTAGATACTGATTAGGACTAGTAAGCAGGGCTAAGCGCGCAAGTCCACTTGGCGCTAAAACACTCATCAAACTTGGTATATTCGGCGTTTCTTCTTTAAAATAATCCAGCGCTTTTGGCAACGTAGGGTCTATTCCAATAATTGCTTTTACTTCATCTGGATATTTATTAGCGTAATACATGCTGTACACGCCAGAAACTGAATGCGGCATTAATATATACGGACCCTTTATATTCGATTTTTGCAAAGCTTCTCTAATTTCGCTTACACTATTTTCTACCGTACTTTTTTTATTCGTAGTGTCACTCCATCCGTATCCAAATGGTTCTACTACCACAACTTTATTATCCTTCGACAGTTCATTTACTAAAGGTTCAAAATCCAGTGCAGGCGCAGGCGTTCCTAGGCCGGTTAGTAGTACAATCGTATTTTCCCCTTTACCTTTTGTATATACATGAATATCTCTGCCATCAACCTCTACTAATTGACCAATAGGCGGGTACTTTTTCTTTTCTACTGCCGTCATTACTTGATTCGTTACAACCCAAATGATGCATATCCCTAAAATAGCTACTATCATGTTTCGTAAAATTCTCAAGAACCTAAACTTTTTTTGCACGTTTACCTTTCCTTTCCGTAAGTAGCAGTTAGTAAGCCGACGAGAATGCTAGAGAATCTTTGGAACTGCTTACTTACTATGACGCTTCAGAAAACGTTTAGTTCTATTTCCTATATAAAATTTAAAAGAATGATAGCAGCTTACTTCAGCACTAAACGAAAAAAAGGCCTCTTCTTATGGAAGAGACCTTTTACTATTTATTAAAAAGAGAACAATAAAAACTGTAACTTCTTCACTTGATGCCTAAGCGTATAACTGACGCTACGTTTTTAGCCGTTCTTTCAATGTTTTCACTCGCTTTTTCCAGCGCTTCTGACAGATCGACCGCTCCGGGCACGACGCTGAATAACGCAGAAATACCATGTTCATATACAGCTTCGCTTCCCGTTCCAATGCTCCCTGCTATCGCTATCACCGGAACGCTATGCTTTTTTGCTGTTTTGGCTACGCCAATGGGTGTTTTTCCGTAAATGGTTTGTCCATCTATTCTTCCTTCACCGGTAATGACAAGATCGGCATTTTTAATATAGCTTTCTAGCTGAGTTGTTTTAATGACGATGTCTACACCTGGCTTTAAGCCCGCAGATAAAAATGCCAGCAGGCCGCCTCCTAGTCCTCCTGCCGCTCCGGCACCAGGAATACTTTGAATATGAATACCCATTTCTTTTCCAACAATCGCTGCGTAATGAGCTAAATTACGGTCAAGCTGTTTAACCATATCAGGAGTCGCACCTTTTTGAGGACCAAACACAGCGGATGCTCCGGTTTCACCCGTTAACGGATTGTCTACGTCGCACGCCACTTCTACTTTGACTTCAGCAAGCCGAGAATCCAAGTTTGTCAGATCGATAGAGGCTAACTGATCTAAACTGCCTCCTCCTTCTTTAATTTCTGCTCCGTTAGCATCAAGAAGTTTTGCCCCTAAAGCTTTTGCCATACCAGTTCCTCCATCATTTGTAGCACTTCCTCCGATGCCAATGATGATATGCTTTACTTTGTGATCTAACGCTTTAAGAATGAGCTCGCCGGTTCCTCGCGTTGTTGTGATAAGCGGGTTTCGTTTATCGACAGGGACATGATGAAGACCTGAAGCGGCTGCCATTTCAATAACAGCCGTGTTGCCGTCTCCAAGAATTCCGTAAAAAGCTTCCACCTCTTTACCTAAAGGTCCGGTTACTCGCGCTTGTATAATCTCTCCACCCGTTGCGTCTACAAGCGACTGAACAGTTCCTTCTCCTCCGTCTGCCATAGGTACTTTACTAATCTCCGCGTCTGGAAAATGGGCTTTTATTCCTTTTTCAACCGCTTCACAAACATGCAAAGCCGTTAAGCTTTCTTTAAATGAATCCGGTGCAATCACAATTTTCATAGAAACACTCCTTTTTGTTTTTACCCGTATAGCTTTAATACACCAAATATAAGCGTGGATACAATTGCCATAATGAGTCCAATCAGCGATTCATAAGGGATTAATTTTAAACGTTCTTTTATTTTCATATTTACACTTCCGCCCGTTGCGTGGAAAAAGCTTCCGTGCGGAAGGTGATCAAGTACGGTTGCTCCAGCATGAACCATAGCAGCCCCGGCTAAAGCAGAAACGCCTAGCTCTAAAATCGTCGAGCCAAAAACTTGGCTTGCGACTGCTGTTCCTGCCGTTGTCGAAGCCGTTGCGGCTGACATAAAAATACCTGAAACCGGTGCTAAAACATAAGCAGGCAACCCAATGGCAGACAAGCCTTGAATGATCACGTCTTTTAGCTGAGAGTTAGCAATGATTCCTGCTAATGTCCCCGTTCCAAGCAGCATAATGGCTACACCTGACATTTTCCCTAACCCTGAAATAGCGTATGTATTAAGCTGTTTTCCTTTTTTCATCACAATGGCACCAACAATCCCTCCTGCGGGAAGAGCAACCATCGGATCAACATTAATATCAAAAAGCGGACGCAGCGCCAGCAGGACGATGGTAACGATTGGCGCTATGATGGCTGTTAAAAACAGCGGCAAGCTGCTTGCATCCACTGTATCTATTTCTTCAGCTTGAACCATTGTTCCTTTTTTCACTAATCGTTTGGCTACTACATAAGTAGCTGCTACGCCGAATATAGCGGGAATAATCCCTGCGGCCATAACGGATGTAAGCGGAATATTAAATGCATCTGAAGCAGCAATGGCGTTAGGATTAGGAGACATTAAATTCCCTGCCTTTCCTCCTCCGATCATTGCTAGTAAAATAGCAGGCTTTGACATACCCGTACGTTTCGCAATAGCTAAAGCAATAGGGGCTACTGTGATCACAGCAACATCAACAAACACGCCTACTGTCGTAAGAATAAGTGTGGCTAGCGCTAGAGCTAAAAGTGCTTTTGTTTCCCCGAGTTTTTTTACAATGGTTTCTGCTATAACCGCTGCAGCACCTGATTCTATTAATACGCCGGCTAATACCCCAGCTGCAAGAATCCGCAGCACTGCAGGAATGATGCCTTGCGCTCCTTCAATCATTAAAGTAACGGTATCAGCAATATTAACTCCGCCTATCAGTCCTCCTATTAAAGCTCCGGCTATCATTCCGTATGCAGGAGCCACTTTCTTTAAGATTAATATAATGGCAATTACTAATGCACAAATCGCGCCTAATGCGCTTACTTGAACGTCCATAAAGCATCCCCTTTCTTATTTCTTCTATCCCCAGTGCTAATTGTAAGCGCTACCTTTAATTCTTTCATTAGTCATTTCAACAAAAAAAGACCTTGCTATCACAAGATCTTTTATGCACGTGCACAATTATGAAATTTTAGATAGCAGCATGGCTATATATAGTTCAAGAAGGTCTTTTACTTTCCTTGGATCTTTTCCCGTAATATCTTGAATTTTATCTAAACGGTAGCTTAGCGTATTTCGATGAATAAAAAGCTTTTTAGCTGCCGTGCTTCCTTCGCCATTTTCTTCTATGTAGATCGTTAACGTTTCGATAAGCTCTTTTTTCTTATCATATTCCTTAAGCTTTTCATAGTATTGCAACAGATCATGATTTTCTTGAAAACCGGCGCGTTGACGTAACAGTACGGGAATTTGATAATCCGAATAGCAGTAGAAATCAGCTTCTGGATGAAGCTTTGAACCAACCGAAAGCGTATCTTTTGCCTGCTGATACGATGTATGAAGGCATTTAAAATCAGCTTGAACAGATCCTGCAGATAATTTATAAAGGCAATCAGACGCACGAAGCTGCTTTTCCAGCTGTTCAGCATAGCTGCTAGCGCTGCCGTCTTCTATAGATTTTAATAGAACCACTCCGTCTGGAAGCATAGCGTATAGATCATTATTAGCTATGTATTTCTTTACAACCTTCATAACTTCATGGCGATTTTCAGCTTTAATAATTAGTGCCATTCTTGGAAGGTATAAGTTAATATTAAACCGATTCGCTCGTTCAAAAAATAAGGAATCCAGCGGCTCTTCTTGTTGAAAAAGCTGATGAACCACCTCTTCTTTTAATCGTTCATCCCACTGAATTTCCTCTATTAAAATCATTTCTTGAAAAATCATTTCAGCAGCCATACGCACAAGCTTTCCGTAATTACGAATCTGTTCTGGCAGTCCTGTTAATCCCACGACTCCAACAATGTCCCCGTTAAAGAGAATAGGCAAATTCACGCCCGGTTTGGCTCCACGCAGCGTGTCAGCCTGCTGCTGAGTAATTTCGTAGGAACTGCCGCTTTTTAATACCATTAGCGCTCCTTCGTGGATTTGGTCCATTCGCTTTTTGTCACCAGAACCAATAATGACTCCTTTTTCGTTCATCACGTTAATGTTGCAATCAATAATCTCCATTGTTCTATACACAATTTTCTGAGCTAATTCTTTTGTTACGTATCTCAAGCCTGCTCCTCTCTTTCTTTACATTCCCATCTTTTTAGTTTCTTTATTAAAGTAGAATGATCGATACCTAATTCTTTCGCTGCCTGCCGGAGTGATGGACAATGTTGAATAGTCTCTTTAACGAGTCGCTGTTCAAACTGCTCCACTTTCTTTTTTAGAGGTAAATAATCACATTTTTCATCTTCATGATAAGTATGAAAAGGTAAATGATGGGCTTCGATTGTTTCTCCAGGAATAGACACAATCATATTCTCCACCATATTTCGAAGCTCTCTTACATTTCCTGGCCATTGGTAAGCTTCTAATACTTGCTTCGCTTTATTTGATATGCGCTTTTGGACGTAATACAAGCTGCAAAAGTAGGAAACATAATGATCAACCAGTAAACTGATATCCTCTTTACGTTGAGATAGAGGCGGAAGGCTGATTTCGACTACCTTTAAACGGTAGTATAAATCTTCACGAAACCTCCCCTTTTTAATAAGCTCTCCTAGATGTTGATTTGTTGCCGAAATGATTCGTATATCGATACTTTTTGTTTTAGTTCCTCCAATTTTCTGTACCTGCTTTTCCTGTAACACTCGAAGCAGTTTCACTTGCAAGGAAATCGGCATTTCACCAATTTCATCAAGCATCAAGGTTCCGCCATCAGCGAGTTCTAACAGTCCTATTTTCCCTTCTGTTCGAGCGCCAGTAAAAGCTCCCTTTTCATAGCCGAACAACTCCGATTCTAGCAACGGCTCAGGAATGGCTCCGCAGTTCACTTTAATAAATGGCTGATTGTTTCTATCGCTTGAATCGTGAATAAGGTTAGCGACTACTTCTTTTCCGGATCCTGAGGGACCTGATAGAAGAATACTTGTAGGAAACGGAGCTACTCGTTTGGCTTGCTGATAAACCAAGTTCATCCTATTGCTTTGAAACACTAGGGGCTGTTCCGAGCCATTCACTTTCACAGCGTATTTATTTGCATTCATATGCGAAAACTCTTTTACCTTTAACAGCTCTTTTTTAACTGCGTTTAACTGTGTAATATCCTGTACAGTGGTCACAACGAGCTCTATTTCACCTTGTTTGTTAAACACTGGATTTCCTGTTACCATAACGTCTCTTTCGCTTGAAATGGTTTGCATAATAGAGCGCTGCTGTTTTTCTACTAACACAAGTAGGGAAACAGATTGATCAATATATCCTTCATCGATAACGGTTTGCATATGCTTTCCTAATACGTCTCGTTTATTTGTTCCCGTGATTTTTTCATAAGCTTCATTTACATATATCGTTATTCCCTTTTTATTTACTACATATATTCCGTCCGTAGAGAATTCAATGATGGCCTGTAACGTTTCGTTCGTCAAATCTTTTTTCCCTTTAAAAGAAGTCATTGTTTCGCATTCCTTTCTTATGGTGAATTCCCGCCAACATATGTTGAAACTTTTCACCACTAACCATTCAATGCACAATAGCCTTTTTCCTTCTAAAAGCGGTGAATTTTTTCAGCACTTGGTTATAAGAACCGAGGAAAACGGCGCTAATATTTACTTTTCAAATACTGGCATAAAAATTGCAGTTTAGTATGTTGAAAGAATAGGAAAGAGTCTATCCATTTTAAAAAGGATTATTCTCTCCAGCATATAGGGTAAATGTAGTATAAAGCTATTTTGAAAGCGCAAACAAAAATCCAACTACGTTTAGGAGGCTATTATATGTGTAATATTATCAAACCTAACCCAAAGCTTTATGTGATGGACAACGGCTCGATGCAAATGGATAAAAACTGGATGCTTGCAATGCATAACCCAGCAACTGTTAAGAACCCTCAGGCACCTACGGAATTTGTAGAGTTTCCAATTTATACTGTATTAATTGATCATCCTGAAGGGAAAATTCTGTTTGATACAGCCTGCAACCCTGAATCAATGGGACCACAAGGGCGTTGGACTGAAACAACTCAACAAATGTTTCCTTACTCCGCTACAGAAGAATGTTATTTACCAAATCGATTAGAACAATTAGGGGTTGACCCTAAAGAAATTAAATTTGTTGTTGCCTCCCACCTTCATCTTGATCATGCCGGCTGCTTAGAATTGTTCACTAACGCCACTGTTATCGTTCATGAAGATGAGTTAAACGGCACTCTTCAGTCTTATGCACGCAATCAAAAAGAAGGTGCTTACATTTGGGCTGACATTGACGCCTGGATAAAAAATGACCTTCGTTGGAAAACGATTAAACGAAACGAAGATACCATCAAACTGGCAGAAGGAATTAATGTCTTGAATTTTGGAAGCGGACATGCTTGGGGTATGCTTGGTCTTCATGTTCATTTGCCTGAAACAGGTGGCATTATCTTAGCATCCGATACAATCTATACAGCTGAGAGCTATGGTCCTCCTGTTAAACCACCCGGTATTATCTATGACTCTCTTGGATATGCAAACACGGTTGAACGTATACGCCGTCTAGCCTACGAAACTAATTCGCAAGTTTGGTTTGGTCACGATGCAAATCAATTTCAGCAGTTCCGCAAATCTACTGAAGGTTATTACGAATGAAATCAAGCAGCTGCTTAATATAAAAAAATTTTCTATAAATCGGAGGGCAAACAAATGACCATTTCAAAACTAGTTTTCACCCCTCTCAGCTACACAGGATGGGGATCACTTCAGCAACTGCTTCCGGAAGTAAAAAAATATGACCCTGCTCATATTTTAATCGTCACAGATCCCGTGTTAAAAGACATTGGACTTGTAGATAAAGTGAGTGCTCCTCTTATCCAAAATGGATACGAAGTAGATGTATACGCAGATACGGCACCAGAGCCGCCCTTAGCGCTTGGTGAAAAACTCGTATCTTACGCAAAAAGCCGAAAATTTGATTTAGTCATTGGAGTTGGCGGCGGCAGCGCATTAGATTTAGCAAAACTTACGGCCGTTTTAGCCGTTCATGACGGAGCTGTAGAAGAATATTTGAACTTAACTGGCACGAAACAAATTACGGAAAAAGGGCTTCCAAAAATTTTAATTCCTACGACCTCCGGCACGGGCTCAGAAGTAACGAATATTTCTGTATTATCTCTTGAAAGCAGCAAAGACGTCGTGACCCACGACCATTTGCTTGCGGACGCCGCCATTGTAGATCCCGAGCTTACGCTGAGCGTTCCTTCTAAAGTAACGGCAGCTACAGGGATTGATGCATTAACTCATGCCGTTGAGGCTTATGTATCGGTAAATGCAAATCCAGCAACGGACGCCTTAGCCCTAAAGGCTATACGTATGATCAGCTCTTCTTTAAGAACAGCTGTAGAAAATGGCGAAGATAAAGAAGCACGAACTCAGATGAGCTACGGAAGCTATTTAGCAGGTCTCGCTTTTTTTAACGCTGGTGTTGCTGGTGTTCATGCACTTGCATATCCATTAGGCGGACAGTTTCATATTTCTCACGGTGAATCAAACGCCATACTGCTTCCATACGTTATGGGCTATATCCGCAGCAGCTGCGTGACAAAAATGCGGGATATTTTTGAAGCACTAGGTGGAAACGCTACTTCTTTATCCACAGAAGAAGCTTCTTATCAGTGTGTAAAACACCTGCAGTCACTTGTCAAAGACGTCGGAATTCCTCAGACTCTTCGCGGATTTGATATTCCAGAAAGTGCCCTTCAAAAGCTGACAGAAGATGGCGTCGAGCAAAAACGAATTCTTGCTCGAAGTCCTTTGCCTCTTCATGAAAAAGACATACGAGCCATTTACCAATCCGCTTACGATGGAACTATAGTAGAACCTATGCACTGAAAAACTCCCCCTTATATAAGGGGGAGTTCTATTTATGCTGCTTTGGCCGTTGTACCAAAACGATTCTCTTTTGGATCGCTAGGCTGGCAGAATAAAACAATTAGCCAAATACCTCCAATGAGTGGAACCAATGTAATGAGCTGCCACCATCCGCTTTTTCCCGTATCGTGGAGTCTTCTTGCTCCTACCGCTAACGAAGGGACTGCAATCAATAACGAGTAGATTACAGGCAGAAAAAGAGGCTTATCAATAGCGAACTGTATGAAAGACAGAATAAATGAAATAACAAAGTTAACTAACACAAACATCCAGTATTCAGTTCGGCTTGCTCGACCAGAAAATACCCCGTAATTCTTTAACACCTTTATGTACCATTTCAACTACAACATCCTCCTTTTTTATCATATAATTGTAAATTTATAGTTTATATATCCTTTTTATTCAAAAAACAAACCGTTAAATGAACAAATAACGACATTTTTTATCCAAAAGAAAAAACTTCTTTAAAAAAAGAAGTTTTCTTCATATATTATGCTTTTTCTATTTAATCAAATTATTTCGGTCTTCCATACTTGGCGGTTCCTCAAGCCATCCGTTTTTGGCCATGATTTTTCCCCCGTCTTGCCCGTATGTTAAAATGTCTTTGGCCGTACTGACAAGTGTAAGAGGAAGATCTCCACGCAAACTAAACGCGGTGCCCAAAGCGTTGCTTCCCAGCCCGAAACTACAGAATAAACTCACGCAGTACATCATTAGTTTATCTGAAAAAGGCGCTATTTTTGACTCGGTTGCTTTCGCACCCCACGTCGCAGGCGTCTGGATATCGCTCTCTAGAAGAATTTTGCTATAATCACTTACAACTTTTTTAGCCAGCTCTTTTCCTTTTACAAAGTACTTCTTCACTTCAGGTTCATTTGCTACTTGAGCGAACCCTGTAATCATTTGCATGCCAAGAACGTTGCTTTCAATTGCATAATAAATATGTGCTACCTCTACAGTATTTAATGCACGTTTACTCGAAAACAAATGGATTCCATTCATGTAATCTGTGCCTTCGGCAAACTTCACTGTTTTAGGTACTGAAACAGCTGGAGGTCTTGGAAGCACGTTTTTTTCCTGAAGATAATCTACACATTTGTCATAGCCACTTTGCGTGAAAGCGGTAAGCTCTTTATATAGTGAAATCATGTCTTTTCTGTAGGACATGGTTAAATGAAGCGTATGTAGCCCCATGCTAATTTCTTTTAAAAGGCGAAGAAACATAATATCAAACATCTTATCATAAAGCTTAGGAACATCGACATTTACGTCTTTTTCTGTGTATCCTACCGGTATGGCTGCCCCTTCATTCTGTAAAATTTTTTTGATATCTTCAATGTAGTTCACCACTTGGGTATACGTATCTTGCATAATTTCTTTTGCCCCGTCATCTTCTGCGTGCGCAATAAAATATTCTAAAATTCTTCGGATCATTGTCTTTTGCTGATAGGTCATCCAAAGAGTAGCAATTTCACTTGAACTTAAGGGTATTTCTTGACTCATACACTAAACCTCCTGCTAGGGATACATAGAGCTCTATTTATTCAAAAGTCGGCATCTGTACAAGTGAAGATTGTATTCTACTTTAACGTTCATTCACGTAATCAGATACAAAACTCTGTCTCTTCCTCAATTAATTCTGCTTCATTTACTATGCGCAAACTGGAAGAATTCTATGTATTTCCCCTTGCTTTTAAATGGAGGAAACAAAAAAAGCCCCTTTCCATTCAAGGCGCTTTTTCAAAGAAAACGGTTTTATTCCGTCGTATCAGAAATTCTTTTGTAACTTCCGCACTTTTTTAGATATTGAATAATATCTTGATCTTTTACACGCTGGATAGCTGTTCCGAACAGTTCTGCTGCTACCTGCATACGTTCGTGTTTATGTTCAATGGTCATAATATATCGAAGCGCATCCACAACCGGTGCATTGTGACGCGTACGACGAGTTATGTACTCGTGAATGGCTTCATTTAACCCTTCCGATTCCGCTTGTTGAAACTCAGGTTTTCTTACTGCTTGACTATATACCACTTTTTTGCCACTCCTTCTCCTCATTTTTAATCATGTTTTATCTCTCTTTTATTTCCAGTTCCCTAACAAAAAGGAAACAAAACATGCAATCTTAACTTTTTTATAAAAAAACAATTATTTTTCATAAAGCTCTAACAAGCGTTTGTGTATCCAAATAGCAGCTTGTAAACCTTCTCCCATCGCTACCGTAACTTGTTCAGAATGAGCCACAATGTCTCCTGCTGCCCACACGTTTGAAACATTTGTTTCTTTTGTACGCGGATTTACGATAATGTGCTGATTTTCTAGGAGTTCTGCTCCGAGCTCATGCGCTAACTCTGTTCGAACTTTATTTCCTCCGAACGCTAAAAAACCTCTTTCTCCATAAATAAATTCATTGTTTTCGAGGATGACGCCTTTTAACATTTCTGCTTCAGCTATGACTTTTTTTATTGCCGCTTCTTTATAGGTAATTCCCTTTTGCATCAAGGTATCTGCTAAAGGTCCAATTTCTTTTTTGTCATGATTAATGTACGTAATGTCATTTGTCCAATATGTTAACGTAAGAGATAAACTGGCTCCTGCTTTTCCTGACCCTAGTACTAATACCCTTCTATTATTTACTTCATATCCGTCGCAGTCGGGACATACATATACGGTTGTTCCCATACAGTGATATAGCTCTTGCTGAAGTTCAGAAGGAATCCGGTCTACGACTCCGGTCGCAAACAATAAAGTAGCTGCTTCGTAGTGAGCAGATTTTGTGATGACGTTAAACCCTTCTATTTCTTTTTGACACTGTATGACACGATCTTCTGTAAATTGAATGCCGTAGCTTGTTGCTTGCTGCCTTCCCGTTTCTCTTAGAGTTTGCCCGCTTATTCCCTCAGGCCATCCCAATATATTTTGATAATTTTTGCAGAGATTGGAACGTCCATCGTTTGAATCAATAACCAATACACTGCGCTTATATCTTCCAAGCTGAATAGCGGCTTGAAGTCCTGCAATTCCTCCACCTATAATGACGCAGTCATACTTGTCTGCCACAGCACATCACCCCAGCTTTTATTATTTTCTAAACGAAAGCTTCAGTTTCTCATTATCTGTTTTTGTATTATTTTTATACGCTTTATTGTCTTTATTTTTTGAAGTCATTCTACATACAAAAAACCGCCTCGGCAGCTACCCTGCCTAGAGACGGTTTTTTATAAAATGAAAAAGACGATATTACTCATTTTTCTTTCCTGCTTCTTTTTCATTAATTTTAGTAATCAAATCTTCTTTATATACTTCACTATCTTTCCCGTAGCGTAGACGACTATGACAGTTGGGACATAGTGCCGCAGCGTCCTTTGGTTTAGCGAGTCCGCTCTTTGATAGCTTTGAAAGATAGTACATTTGCAAAAAGGAGCTTCCATCTTTTGCGATAAACGGCGCGCTTTCTCCGCAGGCTTCACAAATACCCGCTGCGCGTTTGTGAACATATTGTTTAAGAGCTGTCATTTGTTCATAAACACTTGTCTTTTTTTCTTTCCCTAGCGCCATATAACGAAGCTGTTCAGTTGAATAAGCTGAAACATCCAGCTGTGCTGCTTTTTCCTCAATCACGAAATTTCGTTCAAGTTCAAAAATAATGGCTTCACGCAGCTCTCCGTCTGAGTCCCACATAATTTCTAATTGATGATTGATATACGTCACTTCATCAACAAACTCGACCACTCCCGGCTCAACGTAGTGAAACAAATAAACGGCTTTTCCTGATAAAAAATGTTCACGAAGCGCTTTATTGCCTTTAATGAGCTGCATCGATCCTCTTTGGCCTTCTCCCGTGTAGAAAAAAGCGGTTTTATCTTTATTCCATCCGTGTCCCGTTCCGTATTCACTTCCGCTTTCTTTTGTGAAAATAAAAATATATGGATGCGCTTTTGGCGTTGATATTTCGCTTTGTTCCTGTCCTTTATAAAGCTTATGAATTTGTTTTCTGCGATAACGATGTCCTTTTTGAAAGAAATCTCCGCGCTGTAAATCCGTAATCAATGAATGGCCTCCTACTGCGGTCCTGCTTTTATAGTACTTATAGCTCTACTATACACTAATTTTTGTTTTCTTTGCAGATCGTTTCTTCTATCTATTGGATTTATATCATGCAAAAAAAGCAGCTGTATGGACAGCTGCTTTTTTTTGCTATAGTCAATTTTGCACCGTGTAGTCTTCTCCTAGCCATTTTGTGCTGAGTTTTTTTAACGTCCCGTCTTTTTTCAGCTTTTTAATCGCTTGGTCAACTTCTGACTTTAACTTTTCGTCCTTTTTGTTAAACATAAAATACACTTTTGAATTAATCACAATATCTCCAACCGTTTTTTGCTGAAATTTTAGCGCCTGATTGCTAAAATCGATGGAAAATGGCGTCGCAAGCGTAGCATCTGCCCGGCCTGTTTTTAATTGAGTAGTAGCATCATCCGCACCTTGACCAGCGTAAACTACATCGATTTTATTACCGTGTTTTTTATTATATTTGTCTAGATAGACAGCCGCATTGCTTGTAGCTCCTACAATCATTTTTTTACCTTCTAAATCTTTTAATGAATGAATATCATTTCGAGTTTTAGGAACTGTTACATAAAGCGGAGAATAATTATATGTTTCATCATTAAATAAAAACTTTTTCTTTCGCTCAGCGTTCTGAGCCATGTTATGAGCAATCATATCAATTTTATTGCTTTCTAAACTAAGAAGCAGATTTGAAAATTCCATTGTTTTAAATTCAAATTTATAATCCTTTAACTCTTTGTCGATCGCTCTTACTACTTCTACATCATAACCGGTCAGTTTGCCTTTATCATCAATAAAGCAAATGTTAGGAAACTGAGTGCCTGTTCCAACAACAATCGTTTGAACATCTTTTTCTTTCTTTTCTCCTGCACTTGAAGATGCGTTTGTTCCGCATCCTGCCACGCTCAAAGCTACTACAATTGAAAGTAAAAACAGCCAATATTTTTTCATACGTTCCTCCCCTGAATCCCTCTATTATGTAATAAAAAGAGGCTCTTGATAAAGCATCTGCTTCATCAAGAGCCTCTGGTTAACCAGTGGGCTTACTTCGTGTAAGATTATTCACATCATAATACTAGTTAACCGATAAATCAAGTATGTTTTAGAAAAAAGATTATCTTGACAGCTCAGTGTCTACCGCTTAAGATACAACTAATAAAACAATAAAACTACATATCTACCAGTCAACTGGAGGCAAATGGACACGACAATATGTGTACGTTTGCTTTTTTTATTGTCGTCCAGCATTTTATCTTTTGGAGGTAAAACGTATGAAATTTGCTTTATTTAGTCTTATTCAAAATATCCCGAACCCGGTTACTGGAGAAACATTAACTGCTCAAGAAAAATTTCAGCATGTGTTAAATCAAGCAGTGCTTGCCGAAAAATTAGGTTTTGATGCTTACGGAGTCGGCGAAAGACACGGAGCTCCTTTTTTGTCTTCTTCTCCTCCCGTTGTTTTAAGTGCAATCGCTGCTAAAACGTCACACATTCGTCTTCTTACTACCGTTACCGTTCTAAGCATTTTAGATCCTGTACGAGTAGCTGAAGATTACGCAACGCTTGATCACCTGTCGGGTGGACGGCTTGAACTGATTATCGGAAAAGGCAATGACCCGCGTCATTATCCGCTTTTTGGCATTACAGAAGAAGAACAATGGGAGTCTCTTGCTGAAAGATATACTCTTTTGAAACAGCTTTGGACAGAAGAAAATGTCACGTGGAGCGGCCGTTATCGTCCGCCTTTAACTAACGTTACGACTCAGCCTCGACCGTTTCAGCTTTCTATTCCCGTTTGGCATGGAAGCGCGTCAAGCCCGCTGTCTACAGAACTTGCGGCTAAATACGGAGAGCCTCTATTTTCATCCAATTCTTTTCACCCTCAGGCTAAATATAAAGCGCTGATTGAACATTACCGCGAACGTTTTGCTTATTATGGCCATGACCCACGCAAAGCCATCGTCGGTTCAGGGGCAAGCAGCCTATATATTTCTAATACAACGGAAGAAGCGATTCGCCGCTATCGCCCGTACTATAACGCGTTTAGCAATACAGAGGCAGCGAAACATAATCAATCGCCGTTCACGTCACTAGAAGATATCGTTCAACACGGTCCTGCTTTAGTAGGAAGCCCGGAGCAAATCATTGAAAAAATAATAGACTATCACCATGCTTATGGAAACGAAGTGCTGAGCATCAGCGTAGACGGTCTAAGCGAAGCAGAACAGCGCGAACAGCTAGAGCGCTTCGCAAGTGATATTGCACCTGTTCTTCGAAAAGAAATTCCCAGCAGCGTATGGGAAAATGAAAAAAAGAGATTGAGACATAATGAAATCAATCCAATCTAAAGACGAACAAATCAGATACATGAGCTGAACCGCTTATGACACCGCCGTTGATTTCCGTGCAAGGCTTCGCTTTCCGCGGGCGGCGCTAGAAGAACCTATACACATAAAATTCACGTTCACAATCACGCTATGAAAAAATCCGAACTAATTGGATTCTCCATCAAGAATCTTAATTAGTTCGGATTTCCCTTCAACTAAATTACTTTTGTCCCAACCTCTTTTTAATTTAGATACAATTCGCACGTTTAGTTTACTAACTTTTTAAACTAATAAACTACTCTGGTTAAGACGCCTGCGTGTCTGTATCGTAAATATTGGCTGTTACTTCGCTTCTTTGACAAAGTAAGATGAGCAGCCAAATGCCTCCAATAACTGGAACAAAGTTAATTAAATACCACCAGCCGCTTCTTCCTGTATCATGAAGTCGGCGAACAGTAACGGCAAGTGAAGGCAGAATCATTGCTGCTCCGTAAAGTAATACTAAAATAACTCCAAATACTGCAAGTGAATCGATAAAAACCAAGATATATGGAATGATCATAAAGATATAAGCAAATAATGTAAACATCCAATACTCCGTACGCGTTGCTCTTCCTCGAAACGTCGCATAATTTTTTAACGCTTTTATATACCAGTACATTTTTAAACCCTCTCTTTGTTTATTAAATTAAACTACCTAACCGTTTAAGTCCTACGCAACTTTATTAGGTACATCAAACCGGTTTAACTGCGACTCACTCCGTAGACAAAGAAGAATTAATAGACAAATACTTCCCGCAATCGGAATAATAGTAATGAGCTGCCACCACCCGCTTCTTCCTATGTCATGCAGTCGACGTGCCGTCACAGCAAGGGATGGAATGAAGACTGCAACAAGATAAACTATACGCAAAAACGGAGGCATATCTGTTATAAGTTCAATAGCTGAAAGCACACACCATATAATAAAATTAAATAAGACAAACATCCAATACTCTTTACGTGTTGCTCTTCCTTGAAACGTTGCATAATTTTTTAGCACATGTAAATACCATTTCATACAAAAACCTCCTTTTTAAACCGAATTTTGTAAGACAAGCTTACTAGCAGTAATTACCTTAGCATACAAAAAATTAATTTCATATCCTATTTTTTGAAAAAATCCCAAATGGTAATATAGATATAGGAGAGAGATGGATAATAGTTAGTAATAAATACCCAATAAATTCAGTTAAAAAACCATTTAATTACTATAATTACTTTTAATTTATAAAATGTTTTTTTATAACAAAAATCCTGCCGTATTAATCGGCAGGCTCTATCTTTACTTACGTGCGGTAAAAGTAAGGTCCACATGAGCTTTCATGAGTAATCACATAAGTCCATGTAAAGTCTTTATCTACGACATATAAATCTTCTAAATACATGTTTGTATTTTCACTTAAATCAGCGCTTGTTAGATGCTTACATTTAGATAGCTGCAGCACTCGTTCATCATGCTCAAACAGCAAATAACAGTCGTTCTTAACTTGGTTCTCAAACGCTTGAACCGCTTGTTCCTCTTGCAAGCAAGGAAGCTTTTCATAGCTAAACGCATGCCACAGAAACTGATCCATATAAATTTTCTTTTTTTGCGATGCGCTTAAAGCATCTGCAAATTCATGTTCCCACTGCTTTCGGAAGAGCTCACCTTGATTCGGTAATTTTTTAACAAACATTCCTTTTTTCTTTAACGCATCTTTCATTTTCACTATGCTTTCTCATCCTTTATTCTGTATTCATTTCTTTTTATCGGCTTCTTAGCTTATTTGTCCATTAGTACCTATGCGTTAGATTCCTTGTTTTTTGACTAAACTTATTTTATAAAACGCCGGCTTTAACGTGCACAAAAACAGTACAACCGTACTTAAAAGCATAACCAGGCTTCCACCAATTACAGCTCCTTGAATTGAAACAATGTGTGCAGCCATTCCGCATAGGAAGGTCATCATAATAATTAGCAGTGACTCAAGCAGTCCATAGATACTTCCTACTCTCCCCATCATGTCAACGGGAATGCTGTTTTGATAAAAGGTTTGAAAACCAGCACTTGCAAAAGCTAACGCAAAGGATAAGCTAAAAAATCCCGCTCCAATAGTTTGAAAAGAAGACGAACACGCATACAGCAAATAGCCAAGCGATACTCCTACACTGCCGGCGCCTATGAGAAAGTTCGTCGACAGCTTCTGAGCAAACAGTGTATTCACAACTGCGCCAATCATAATGCCAGCACCTGCTACGCTTACTAAAAATCCGTATTCGCTTTCGGATAAATGAATGACTCTTGTTGCAAATGAAACTTCAAGAGAATCAATTGCCGTGGCCATGACCATTAAGAAACTGAACAATACATAAATGGTGATAATGTATCTGTTGGCTCTACTGAAACGAAACACCGCTTTCCAATCTTCTCGAATGGTGTTTACAGAGAGTTTATTTTCTTTAGTTTTTGTTTTTATATCTAAGTTAGGCATTAATAAAGTAACCATTCCTGACAACACGAGCGCTGCAGCATTGGCATAGATAGCAAACGCGGGCGTTCCAACCATAAATAACGCACCTGCTGCGGCCGGACCAAGAAGAAAGCCTCCTGAGTCAATCAAACTGCGCAGCGAATTAAATCTTTTTCGCTTTTCAGTTGGAATAAGCTTTGTAATATAGACCATCGATACCGGACGAAACATCGAACTTGCCATACTGATGATAAATACCAGCACATAAATGATCAGTATGGATGAGAAGAGCGGAAGGCAAGCAATGACCCCGGCGCGCATCCAATCTAAAAACATCATAAGCTTCCGTTTGTTCATGCGGTCAATTAAGCTTCCAGACCATATATTTGTACATAGCGCAGCAAGCGGCTTTATCATGTATAGCCCTGAAATCGCAAGCGGCGAATTCGTCATATCAAGCATCATGACATTTAAAGCGATCAAATAAATCCAGTCGCCGATATTGCTAGTGCCAATTCCAAACAGCAATAAACACGGGTATTTCCAAGACAACAGCTTACTTTTCATAAAAGAAAGGCCTCCGCTTCACTATTGATTTTTGTCAATAAAAAAATCCCACCCCCAAGACATGTGTCTTAGGGGCGAGATTATGAATCGCGGTGCCACCCTAGTTTGTTCATATGTCGCCATATAAACCTTGTCGAGTACGGCTCTCGCTTATACTCTAGCTTTGTAACGGAAGCAGCCGTCGCACTATCACGTTAGATCCAATGCGCTGCTCAGAGGCTTGCTTCAACAGCGTTTTTCTTGCTCCTTTTCAGCTTCCGGAGCTCTCTGCTAAGAATACGCGCTGTCTACTTTTCTCTTCACGGCATTTAATTTCTAACACCTTACCATTATTATCTATTTTTTGTAAATACTTTATTTCAAAATCATTTTTTTCGGCTGAGAAAAGAATAGTCGGTATCCTACGTATACAAAATAAATGATGGAAGCTACCAGCACGATTCCCCACATATTGTACATATCTTTATTTCCCCATACGCCCGTTAGCGAAAACAGCGCTGGAATTGTTAAGGTAACCCACGACTGTACAATCGCCACTTTCCCTACATATGCAGATACATCTTTTTTGCTCGTATTAAGCACATAAAATAAAAACCATAAAAACGACCAAAGAATCCATGTAATGGCGTTTACGACGTCATGATAGTGAACAAGAGAAACCGTCACGTACACTAAAGCGATAATCGATACCCAAAGTGAATAGTAGCCCAGCCCCGTTCCCTGCATTCCTTTTAATACCGTCACGCCTACATATAAATACGTAAGGCCAAATAAAAAGATTGCCGTTCTTTCATATAAAATCCAGTTGCTTTGGTCTGACGTAATAATTAAATAAAACGGAACAATAACTTGAAAAGCTCCAACAAATAAGTTAAATACGCCTACGTTTTTTTCATCTGCTTTTCCAAGCAGCATGAGTCCGTTTAAAAATAAAGCTGCTCCTGACAGCAATAGTCCAATTTGATCCATTTTTCAGTAAGAAAAGCCCCCAGCTTTTCTTGTCCTCCTCTGTGTCGATGTTTTTCTTTAGGATGTGCGGAGTTACGGTTTACATGTAAAAAAGAAAAAGCACTTCCTTTTGAAAAGGAAACTGCTTTTCTTTCTGTTTCTATTACATTTATAAAATGAAGCTGACAACAATCGCTGACAGTACGCTTACAAGCGTAGCTCCGTACAGTAAACGAAGACCAAAGCGCGCTACTGTATTTCCTTGCTTTTCACTTAAGCCTTTAACCGCTCCTGACACGATTCCAATTGATGAGAAGTTAGCAAATGATACTAAGAATACGGATACAATTCCAAGCGTTTTAGCACTGAATGTTGAAGCCATATCTGAAAGACTCATCATTGCCACAAATTCATTTGTTACAAGTTTTGTTGCCATAATTCCGCCAGCTGCTACTACTTCTGAAGCAGGAACACCCATGATAAATGCGAACGGTGCAAACACATAGCCAAGCAGGTGCTGGAACGACAGACCAAACAGCATTTCAAACACATTATCAATCGCAGCCATCAGCGCAACGAAACCAATCAGCATCGCACCTACGATAATCGCTACTTTAAATCCGTCCATAATATATTCGCCAAGCATTTCGAAGAACGTTTGCTTATGACCTGTTTGTACCTCTAAAATATCTTCTTGATCCGTTACTGTGTAAGGGTTAATGATAGAAGAAATAATAAATCCGCCAAATAAGTTAATCACAATTGCTGTTACTACGTATTTTGGTTCAATCATTGTCATATAAGCACCAACAATGGACATTGAAACAGTCGACATAGCTGATGCACAAAGCGTATATAAACGGTTTGGCGGCAGTTTGTCTAATTGCTTTTTAACGGTAATAAATACTTCTGACTGACCTACAATGGCAGAAGCTACTGCGTTATAAGACTCTAATTTTCCCATTCCGTTAATCTTACTGAGAACCAACCCAATCCATTTCATAATGAAAGGAAGAATTTTAAAGTGCTGTAAAATCCCGATTAAGACAGAGATAAAAACGATTGGAAGCAGCACGTTTAAGAAAAACGGCATTGATCCTTTATTCGCGATTCCGCCAAATACGAACTCTACGCCTTCATTTGCGTATGAAAGCAGCTTTCCAAAAACGCTGGCAATCGCATTAATAATAATCAAGCCAAACTTCGTGTTTAGAAGTAAAGCTGATAAAAGAAGCTGAATCACAACCATAATAACGATTGGTCTATATTTGATTTCTTTACGGTTATTACTTGCAAGATACGCTAATCCAAAGACAACGAGTAATCCTAAGATGCCAATTAAATATTTCATAGTATCCTCCACTGCTTACTTATTTTTGTAAGTCTTTTGATGAAAAATAGCCTGGTAAGATTTCGTTAATGTTTGTAATCACAAAATCTCCTTTTAGGTTTGCTAAGATAATTTGTGTGTGATCATCACAGAACTCAGCTAATACTTGTCTGCATGCGCCGCAAGGAGAAATTGGGCCGTCCGTATCTCCTACAACTGCAATAGCTGAAAACTGCTTGTCCCCTTCTGAAACAGCTTTAAAAATAGCCGTTCGCTCAGCACAGTTCGTCAATCCATAGGAAGCGTTTTCAATATTACATCCACGATAAATCTTCCCATCGGTTGTTAAAAGAGCTGCACCAACATGGAAGTGAGAATACGGTACATGTGCTTGTTTGCTTGCTGCGATTGCTTCATCTATTAATTGTTTTGGCTCCACAGTCATCATCCTTTGCTTAGTTTACAGCAGGTTAGTTAGTACTAACCTGCTGTCATTTATTAATAATCAGAGTTGCTTAATTGACCTTTTGCAATTGATACGCCAGAGCTTGCACCAATACGTGTTGCACCAGCTTCAATCATTGCTTTTGCATCTTCTAAGCCGCGAACGCCGCCAGAAGCTTTTACACCTACATCTGGTCCAACCGTTTTTCTCATAAGCGCTACGTCTTCTACCGTTGCGCCTCCTGTAGAGAAGCCTGTTGACGTTTTAACAAAATCAGCTCCAGCTTTTACAGCTAGCTCAGAAACTTTTGCTTTTTCTTCGTCAGTTAAAAGAGCTGTTTCAATAATTACTTTTACTAGCGCTTTTCCTTTTGCAGCATCCACTACTGCTTGAATGTCGCTTTGCACTAAGTCATAGTTTTTATCTTTTAACGCGCCGATGTTGATTACCATATCTACTTCATCTGCACCGTTTTCGATTGCATTTGTAGTTTCGAATGCTTTTACTGCTGAAGTCGTAGCTCCAAGAGGGAAACCGATTACCGTACACACTTTTACTTCTGGAGCATCTTTTAATAACTCAGCTGCTTTTTTTACCCACGTTGGATTTACGCAAACTGAAGCGAATGAATATTCTTTTGCTTCTTGTGCTAAAACCGTAACTTGCTCTTCTGTTGCATCTGCTTTTAATAATGTATGATCAATAATACCCGTAATGTTTTGACTCATTTTATTCTTCCTCTCTCTTTCTTAATGAATTTCTTTATAAATTAACGTTGGAGCTTCCACTTTTTCAGCGACCGTGCTGTAAGAATCATAAACGATATCCATTACTTCCTGTACATCTTCGCTGTTGCTGTGGATTGTAACAAGAGAGTCGCCTTTTTTCACTGAATCTCCAACTTTTTTATTAAGCATAATACCAACTGCTAAGTCGATTTCAGATTCTTTTGTTGCACGTCCTGCACCTAGCTTCATTGCCGCTACGCCGATTTTTTCTGCAACGATTTCTGAAATGTAGCCATCTTCTTTTGCTGGTACTTCAATTTTGTGCGCTGCATCCGGTAATTTAGACGGATCGTCTGCCACAGAAGCGTCTCCGCCTTGTGCGCTTAAGAATGTTTTAAATGATTCTAATGCTTTTCCGTTTTTAATTACTTCTTGAAGCATTGCACGCGCTTCGTCTAAGCTGCTTGCTTTTTCAGCAAGTACAACCATATGACTTCCTAATGTTAAGCAAAGCTCCGTTAAATCTTCAGGGCCTTCGCCTTTTAACGTGTCGATTGCTTCTTTCACTTCAAGCGCATTACCAACCGCAAAACCTAGAGGCTGGCTCATATCTGAAATGATTGCTTTTGTGTTTCGGCCTACGCCCTTTCCGATTTCAACCATTGCTTTTGCTAATTCTTCAGCGTCTTCAAGCTTCTTCATGAATGCGCCGTTCCCCGTTTTCACGTCCAAGCAAATGGCATCTGCTCCAGCGGCAATTTTCTTACTCATAATTGAGCTTGCAATTAACGGAATCGAATCAACCGTTGCTGTTACATCACGAAGCGCATAAAGTTTTTTATCCGCTGGCGTTAAGTCTCCGCTTTGGCCGATAACGGCAATTTTATTTGTATTTACTAAACGAATGAATTCTTCGTTTGTAATTTCAACATGGAAGCCAGGCACTGCTTCTAGTTTATCAATCGTACCGCCAGTGTGTCCTAAGCCGCGGCCAGACATTTTGGCAACCGGTACATCAACCGCAGCTACTAAAGGTCCTAATACAAGTGTTGTTGTATCACCTACGCCGCCTGTGCTGTGTTTGTCTACTTTAATACCTTCAATTTTTGATAAGTCAATTTGATCGCCTGATTCAACCATTGCTTGCGTTAAATTTACGCGTTCTTCCTGCGTCATTCCTTGAAAGTAAATCGCCATCGCAAATGCCGATAGCTGATAATCAGGTAAATCCCCTTTTGTATAACCTTCGATAATAAAATCGATTTCTGCTTTATTTAATTCATGTCCATTACGTTTTTTTTCAATTAAGTCAACCATTCTCATGACGTTTTCCCCCTAAAAGTATCTGCATATTGTGCATCCACTAAAACGTTTTCAACAACTTACACCCTTACTATATAATAGCTTTGAACAATTGTAAACAGATATATTTACATTTGTTCAAAAATATTTATAGCCGCTGTCTTAGTGAATAAAAAAAGACTTCCGCACTCGGAAGTCTTCCCTTATTTTTCAGCTTTTATCACAAATGACAACATGATTTGGTACTTATTCTTTACCTTTTTATAAGGAATTAATACATATGGCTGATCAGGCGGCGTAAATCGTTCAATTCCTTTTTGATTAGCATCAGGAGAAAAGTACATTCTTCCCCACCGTTTAATGATGTAGCCCGTCGTTCCCTTGGCAATCATTCCATCTTTTGAAACGTCTGTTTGAAAAGGATACCGGTTTCGCTGTGCCTGCAGAGACGACACAGAATAAGATACAATATCTTCTACTATTTCAATTCGATGAAGCTTTTGCTCTTGAAAAAACAGCGTCTTCATCTCCTTTACTCTTGTTTATCTAATAAAAAGCGCGCCGTGAACTGATCAGTAACGAGTACATTTGCAAATTTCCCTTGCAGCGCTCCGTAAATGCTGTCGATTTTCTGATCCCCGCCAGCTACTAAAATGGCGTACTCTTTCTTCTTAAGTTCCTCCAAATCAAGTCCTAGCGTCCGTTCATCCAGGCTTTCATTGCAAATTTGTCCATCTTTATCAAAAAAGCGTGAACAAATGTCTCCTACGGCTCGCGAAGAAATCATCTCTACATCTTGCTCGGAAAAATAGCCAAGCTGAAAAAGCAGCGAATCCGTTTTAATGGGTCCCGTAGTAAACACGGCAATGTTGGCTTGCTTGCCTAAATCTAAAATGCGCTTAATATGACGATCCGTTTCCATTGCTTTTTTGACTACCACGTGATCGACAATCACAGGCAGAGGAAGATGCATAGGAGGCGTATTGTATGCCTTTCCAAATAAGTACATAATTTCAGAAGCATATGTGCTCGTTTCCGAATGGCTTACTCCGCCTTTTAACTGCACAACCTGCACGTCATTCACATACTTTTGTTTTAAATCGATGGCCACTTGATAAAGAGTTGTTCCCCACGTCACCCCAATAATATCTCCATCTTTTACGATGTCATAGAGATAGTCAGCTGCTGCCACGCCTAGATGACTTTTAATAATGTGATTTTCATATTGAGGCACCGGTGTGACGATTGCTTTTTTTAGATTGAATTTTTGTTCAAGCTGAGAAGACAATTTTTCACTATTGATAGATGAATCCACAATTTTAATTTGAACAATGCCTTCTTCTTTTGCTGTCTGCAGCAATCGAGAAACCGTAGGCCTTGATACACCAAGCTTTTTTGCAATTTCACTTTGATTATAATCAAGAATATAATACATCCTTGCCGCTTCAATCACTTTATTAAATTTCTCTTGATCCATCTCCATCGACTTGTTCTCCCTTACCTCATGAATTTCTTATCCCAATTTTACCAAACTTATGTCTTTAGTTTACTTGTTTGGTGAACAAAATTTCAAGAGGGGATTTTGTAACTGAGATGAAAAGAGAAATACTCGGGTTTAAGGAGACCAGTTTTCTACGTATCCATTCATTCCAGCATACTCATAAAGAGCTTCTAACTTACGCTCCGAATAATAGTTAAAATCATTGTGAACTGCTGTTAATTTAAGATTCTCATTACGAACAAACATCTTCTCAAGATATAAGCTCTTAGCAAGTTTATTGCTCTTTTTTGTGTTGCAGCTTTGACAGCTTAGCACCAAATTCCACATATTATCTGATTGGATATAACTCCATGGAATAAAATGATCTACATGAGTAGCGATGCGTTTATCAGAAAGAACTTTCCCACAATAAAAACATTCTTTTGTTTCATATTTCCAAAGGATGTTATAGAATGCATGCAGCGATTCGCGTTTTGATATATTTTCCACTTTCAACAAGACATCTTCCAACTTATTTTTGTCATTGTGCTTTTCTAAAAATTTCGCCAAATGATAATTGGTTAAATGAGTAACAATTTGTCTATATTTTTGTAAAAAAATATATATACTGCTATTAAACTTTATGTATTCTGTTCTTTTATCAAACTCATAAACAGAACCTTCCATATCTCCATATAACGCCCCTACTACATACCTTGCCCCCACTTTTTTAGTTCTTTCTACTAATTGCAATTGAAGATTACTTGGTAAATGATCAAATACTACTTTATTGGGGACACCATGCATTAACTGAAATTCCTTTAACTCTTTTTGAATTCCAGCTTGTCTGTTGGACGTATTTAATTGATTTAAATCATGGTGAATAACCAAGTTCCAATATATTTTAGCAAATGAAAAATACACTTGATCAAAAGTGAGGACTAACCGATTGTCAACATTATATAGGTTTTCAATTAAAGCTTTCATCAATCCATATTTATATGTTGTGGTAAAGTGACCATTAGCGAAAAATTGATTAATGATCTTCCAAATTTCTTGTTCTGTTAAATAAGTTTTTTTTATTTCTCCTACTTTTAAATTAAAACTCACCTGCCACCGCTCGCTCCTTCCACTATTGCACCACCAAACTACGCTTCTTCTGTTTCCACTAAATAAATCCGATCATCAAACTTCCCGCGCTCCTTGGCCTTCTCCTCACGCACTTTCTCAAGCTGTTCTGGCGTGGCTCCGTGCACAGTTGCTAACGCGTGCATCACTTCCAGTAAATCTGCGAGTTCTTCAATAGCATCTTGATGGGTTTGGGCTTCTATGTATTCTTGAAGCTCTTCTTTTGCCTTTTCCTTCAGCTCATTTTGATACTCCTCTCGCTGCAGCACGCGTGATTTGAAGGTGTTTCCACTTTGCTCAATCATTGTTGGAATTTTATCTCGCACTAGCTTGTTATAAGTAGGCATTATTTTTTCCTCCATCTCTTACCTTTCTAGTAAACTAGTATCTTTCAAATTCTGCTTTGTTTCCGTTAAACACATTTAAATCAATAAACGTTTCTTTACCTTTATAGCCGCTGGCACTCATTGCATTTGGAATTACCCAGCCTATACTCCATAGTAGAAATATAAAACTTACAAGAGCGGCTAATATAACTCCTACGGCAAGAAATCTGTTCTTCTTTTGATTTTCTTTATCTATTGTGTTTACTCCCTTTTTTAGAAAATACTTCTAATATTCTAACATAAAAAGGATTTTTCAAAGCAAAAGAGCCTACCAGTCTTTATTTGGAAATATAAAAAAACCACCTAAAATCAGGCGGCTCTTCTTTTATGCTGCGTCTTCAGATGGTTCATTATCTTTGGCTGCTTCTATAAGTAAGAAAATAGCCGTTAAGATGTGCATGATCATGCCGACAATTGGAATCCACGCAATAGCAGAACAGACAATTCCCATGATATGCCCTGTCCGAACTTTGTTTGTTTTAATCGCAAATACTAAACCTACAATATGCAATGCGAGCATTAAAATAAGCGGCGTGTAGGCTAGGCCAATAACCAAGGTCCCGCCTAGAATTGGAATCCCCCAAAGAGCCTCTAATCCTCCGCTGACCCATTTCAATATACGACTTGTTTTTCCCAATGTATCCTCCCCCTTTGTCTTCAATGT
Source organism: Priestia sp. USM5 (assembly GCF_058323215.1). Classification (NCBI taxonomy): domain Bacteria; kingdom Bacillati; phylum Bacillota; class Bacilli; order Caryophanales; family Bacillaceae; genus Priestia; species Priestia sp. USM5. The sequence continues at coordinate 1,882,151 of NZ_JBSGKN010000001.1, read as the reverse complement.
ATGCACAGAAGTTTTGTTTCTGAACGGTTGTATATGAAAAAAGTGGTAAAAATACGTGTACTAAAAATAAATCGATAGTCCCATATAAAGATACGTTTTTATACGGGACTAGTGTAGTAGTGGAAAATGAATGAGAGGAAAAGGCTTTGTTTTACATGTAATAACGAGGAGCTCTTCGTCGAGAGAATGAAGTAAACATCAACAAAGAAGCCGAACTCAAAATGTAAGCTCGGCTTTTTCTTATATGATAAATAGAAGTATTATAAAATGTTTTTTGTATTAGTGTTCTCGACTCTTCTCAAATTTTTCAACAGCCTCAAAATCAAGTTCGGCTGATATCCAATCGCCTTTTTCCGGGAATTCTAGATTTCGAACGACTATTTTATTCGGCCCTTTTTTTTCTAAAATTTTCGCCTGGCAGTTTTTGTACATAACTACTTCTCGTTCTTTGATATCTGTCCACAACAAGTGCAGAACCCCTTTCAATTTTAAGAAGTTAATATTTCGAAACACTGTTTTACATTTTATTATATTTTTTTGGATTTGTTAATTTTTTTGTCTTGTTTTTCATAAAAAATGATCAAAACGCTTTTTTCCACTACAATATACCCAAAATATCTTTTAACCTTTAAATATTTATGGTATATTTTTAAAATTGTATTACAAGTTTTTTTGTTTTTGCCTTTTCGTTTCTTCTCTTTTCTTCTTTTTACATATTCATAATAGACATCTCAATCTATACTAATACGTATCAAGGCTTAAAAGTTCAAAAATATCTTAACATATCAAAAATTATTGGGTTGTTCACTAGAAATCCAATCGAATTTACAAAAACTCCACCGAAAAAACTAGAGGCCTTTAGCCACACAAAAGACTGCTTTTACCGCATTTATATTTTAATGAATACTAACAACACAATTTGAGGTGCCAATAATGAACGTACTAACAAACGCTATAATTATCTTATTAGCTTATTTAATTGGGTCAATTCCTTTTGCTTTAGTGATTGGAAAGGGCTTTTACAAAACCGATGTTCGTAAGCACGGAAGCGGTAACTTAGGAGCTACTAATACCTTTCGCACTTTAGGAAAGAAAGCAGGTATTATAGTATTGATCGGCGATATAGCAAAAGGCTCGCTAGCCGTCTGTTTACCGCTTATGATGAATAGTCACTTGCATATGCTTGTCCCTGGATTTATTGCTATTCTTGGACATAGCTATCCGATTTTTGCAAAGTTTAAAGGAGGAAAATCTGTAGCGACTGCCGCTGGTGTATTCCTTGCATTTTCACCATTAGCTTTCATTCTAGGGATTCTTGCTTTTTTAATTTCTCTCAAAATTTCTAAATACGTATCCTTATCTTCACCTATTGGCGCATTGGTTGCCTTTTTAGCATCAATTTATGTAGGTGATGTTGTACTAATCGTATTTGCAGCCGTTATTTTTGTTTTCATTACATGGAAGCATATTAAAAACTTCAAACGAATTAAATTGGGTACAGAGCCTAAGGTTAATTTTTAAACGTCATGAAGTTATTGACTAGTAATCTTTAAATATGTTTACCAAAAAGGTGTTCATGAGTTGAACACCTTTTTTTATTATTTTAGTACGCCTTGTCCCAAGATAGACGTAAATTATGAAATTTCTTTAAAAATGCTCTTGATTATAGAGTAAACAATACACTTTACTGCTTCCTATATCTCATTTTGTAATTTGATATTTACTATTTAACCACCTTAAAACGATGAGTGTTACGGCACCAGCAGCTAAATATAAGAAGCCTCCAAATTCTATTACATACCCAAAAGGTGGAATAAGCTTTGGTAAAAAAACCATCCCTGCAAGAGAAATAAAAATTAAGACAAAGAGTAGAAAAAAGTCCTTAATCTTATTCGTAATTTTGTAAACAGATTTTTGTATCCATTTCAAAAGCAGAAAAACATCAAGAGAAATAATAGCTGCAACAATAACAAAAGTGACGATTGCTGTTCCCATATAAACAGTCTGGCTGCTATCCTTAACATAATGTACAACGATATTTCCTATCCCGCTTACTATAGCCATCAAGCTTGCTAGCTGTAACAATAAAAAGCTTATAAAAAAAGCAGTGCTTTTTAAGGGTTCTTTAGGTAACTGTTTAATCATTTCATCACAGTACGTCTTAAGGTTCTCTCCAAACACCTCTTCAGCACGCTTCCCTTCCGCTTGTGCGTCAATAAGGTGATCTAAAAGCTCCATCAATAACTCTTCAGCCTGCTGTTCAGAAACTGACACACTCGTTCGAATGTAAACAAGCATATTATCATAGTACTCTTCATTTTCCTTGGTCAGCTCTTTTCGCTTCTTATTATTTAATTTAATTAATTCCTTAGCGTTCATCGTAAAAACTCCTATTCAACAATTTATTTACAGGGTTTTGAATGTTGATCCATTCCTCTTGGATTTCACATAATGCGCTCTCACCAGATGCCGTAAGATGATAGTACTTTCGTTTAGGACCCGAAGGCGATTCTTTCATTTCTCCCTTTATTAATCCCTCCTTTTGAAGACGTAGTAAAATTGGGTAAATCGAACCTTCACTCACATCATTTAATCCATATTGTTGAAGCTTCTGGGATAGCTCATAGCCATAAACCGTTTCTTTTTGAATGATTGATAAGATACACCCTTCTAAAATTCCTTTTAACAATTGACTTCTCAAAGACATATCGATTTCTTCCTTTTCACTATCTTGTTATACAAGATACATTTTTAAAGTAAAGCTACCTTGCAAGACAAGATAGCTTTATATCATTCATAATAACCTATTTATGGTAAAGTTTCAACCATTTATTTACTTTTTTTATTAAACCACTTAACATAGTAATCTTTTTAGTAAATTTGAATAAATAAATGAAACCTTTCCTCTCTACTAACCGTATACCTATCATGCACGTATTAGTTAAAGGAGGAAGACTTGTGCTAAAACGAATTTCACTGTTTATTTTCGTTAATATTCTAGTATTAATTACAATCACAACGATTACATCTTTATTAGGTGTTCAAAGCTATATGGGAAGCGGCGGTTACGGCGGCCTGCTGGCATTTAGCGTCATTGCCGGCTTCAGCGGCGCGATTATTTCTCTTATGATGTCACGCTTAATGGCAAAGTGGATGATGGGTGTTCAAGTTATTGATGAACGTTCCCCTCAAGGTGAATACGAACGATTTGTTTTAGAAGAAACGCACCGACTTGCATCTGTGGCAGGATTAAGAAAAATGCCTCAGGTCGGAATTTATCACTCAGCCGAAGTTAACGCGTTTGCAACGGGGCCAAGTAAAAGACGCTCGCTTGTTGCCGTTTCAAGCGGAATGCTTGAACGAATGGACCGCGATGCGATCAGCGGCGTTATCGCTCACGAAATAGCGCATATTAAAAGCGGTGATATGGTCACAACTACGCTACTGCAAGGAGTATTAAATACATTCGTTATTTTCTTCTCTCGTTTAGTAGCCAAAGCGGTGTCAAACTTTGTGCGAGAAGAGTTTGCGATGGTTGTTTATTTCCTTACATCGATTGTATTTGAGATTCTCTTTAGTATTTTAAGCAGCCCAATTATTTTCTGGCATTCAAGAAGACGTGAATTCAAAGCCGATGAGCTTGCAGCTAAACTCGGCGGCAAGGAAAAAATGATTTATGCGTTAGAATCGCTTCGTCATACTACTTCATTAGTAGATGACCGTCAAAAATCAATTGCCGCTTTTAAAATTAGCGGTAAAGAAAAATTCTCACGCTTATTTTCTACTCATCCACCGCTTGAAAAACGCATTGAGCGCTTGCATTCACTGTAAGCAGACAAAACCAGCTTCTTTAAAGAAGCTGGTTTTTTTATGTTATGACTGAGGAGCAAGCACACGTGCAGCTTCCCACAGCAAGACGCCGTCTTTATTTTTTGTTAATTCCACGTAGCCTTCTTTTTCTAGATACGTAAGCTGGCCGTACACTTCTGAGAAAATAAAGTCAGGTGCTTTTTGATACATATCCGGGAAAAATGCAGCGCTGACTTCAAGCGTTGTTTTCTTTCCTTCCCCCATCGCTTGTAACACGCGCAGCGCCCATTTATGCTGCTTTTGAATACGTTCCATAATTAAAGAATGAATGTCACTAAGCGGTTCACCATGACCGCTGTAAATCAAATCAATGTCATAGTTCAACGTTTTTTCTAGAGACGCTAAGTAGTCCAGTAGCGGCGTTGGCTTGGGATTTTGAATGGTTGGCTCTAAATACGGGTTTGACGGTACTTTTGGCAAAATATGATCTCCGCCAAACGCAACTTTTTCTTTGCGATTGTAAAACATCAGCTGACTTAACGAATGTCCCGGCGCTTCAATTACTTCCCACTCACTCGCATACGGAAGTGTATCTCCTTCTTTTAAATAACCCGTTAGCTTCTGCCCTTTAGGTGAATATACTTGAATTGCAGCCGTTGCTTTACGAAGCCATTCTTCCATTACATCATCACTGACTCCAAACTCCATAAGGAAATTACGATATAGCTCATTATGCTGCTGAACAAACTCTTCATCTTGATAAATCCAAGGCTCCACAAGCTTATGACCATAAACCGGTATATCACTCGGCAGCCATTCTAAAAATCCAGTGTGATCCGGATGCTGATGAGTAAGAATCACTTGTTCAATATCTGTGACTTTATATCCTTCTTTACGAAGCGCCTCTTCAAAAACGCTCCACGCTTCTTTGGTTTTCATACCTGCATCAATTAACGTTAACTTGTCTGCTTTTAATAAAAACACATTCACTGGTCCAATTGGAAATGGCGTAGGCAGTTCAATGCGTATCACTTTATGATCTAAACTCATTTTACCAAACCCCTATATCTGCATTCTTTTTACTGCTTTATACTGTTAAACGTTTTATTCTTTTAAATAGTCCCTTTACTACTAACTTCTACCTTTTGTAAAAGTGCGCTGAGCATCAATAATTGGATGACTCTTTGTACTCTTACAAACGTTTTATAATGAATTCATACTACTAATAGTTTAGCAGGTTTGAAGACAAATTGATAAAGGAATGCTTTCCAGTACACTTATTTAAAACGAACAAATGGTCCATCAAACGAAAAAAGTAAGATAGAATAAAGAGACGAAATGATGATATAAGGAGTATAGGTGATGATTAAAGCGATTTTTCTTTTTATCTTAGCAGGTCTTGCTGAAATTGGCGGAGGCTATTTGATTTGGCAGTGGCTGCGCGAAGGAGCATCAAGCTGGTTAGGACTTCTGGGCGGTATTGCTTTGGTGCTGTACGGCGTCATTGCTACGTGGCAGTCGTTCCCCGACTTTGGACGTGTATATGCAGCTTACGGCGGTATTTTTATTGTTTTAAGCCTGTTTTGGGCATGGTGGGTTGATAAAAAAATGCCCGATACATACGATTGGATTGGCGGACTTGTGTGTCTGATTGGCGTAGCGGTTATGCTTTGGCCAAGAAGTTAAGTAATCACACAGGAAAGAGCGCGCTTTTTCCCTTTTTGTAAGAAGAAGCAAAATAAAAAGAGGCTAGGACATAACGAGTTGAATCCAATCTAAAGACGAACAAATGAGAGACATGAGCTGAACCGCTTGAGACACCGCCGTTGATTTCCGTGCAAGACTTCGCTTTCCGCGGGCGGACGCTGAGCCTCCTCGTCGCTTACGCTCCTGCGGGGTCTCAGCTGTTCCGCTTTTCCCGCAGGAGTCTTCGTCTTGCCCTCCAATCAACGGCTAGAAGAATCTAAACAGGTGAAACCTACGTTTACCCTAACAAAAAAACGAACCACTCATCAACATGGTTGATAAATGGTTCGTTTTTCACTTCGTCTAACATACTTTTGTCCCAGCCTCTTTTTATTTATCACTTATTAAATCTGCCGAAAAAGCCTTTTCTTTTTTCCTTAAACGTATTAGGTCTATGTAAGTTAAATAAGTGTTCGATGCCATTTTCCATCATCTTTTCTAGCAACGCTTCTTGTCCATGCTGGAAATAGTACTCCATTTCTTCTTCGTACAAAGGGAGAAGCGTATGGAAATAGACTGGCCACTCTCCGTGGGTTTCTTTTCCGTTTTCAAGATACGGCATCATAAATGCCTCTTGGCACTGCGGCAGAGGCGGCACGACCATAACACCACAAAAGCCGCTTTCTGGTGAATACGGTTGAACCTGTAATGGCAGCTTCACTTTTTCACCTGTTAACGTTCGTTCATAGGTATCCACGTAGCGATCCAGCTCTTGATTTGGAAATACCATCCACTGACCAATCCAATTCATATGGTTTACTGCAAAGCTTCCTACTTGATGCATGACTTGTGGAATCCAGCTGTACCTTTTATCTTCAAACGGATCTTGATCTGCATGCATCACCAGTTCAACGTACGCGCTGTCTAATCCAGGGGGTGTCGGCAGGCGAAGCGTACTATAACCATGTGTTGCGACCGTATAAAACGGCACTGATTCTGTAGGAGCCATTTCATAAAAACCTGCCTCTGTCACCTCAGCTGATTCTGCTTCGACACGGCGGATAATCGGCCCATAATATGCTTGTAAGTGAGCTTCCACATCCTCATCGAGCGATTCCCGAACAAATGGATTTAACTCTTCAACTGATGCTTCTTCTTCTTGTGATGACCATACTTCATAGAAAGTAAAACCGGTTAAATCACTTTGAAGGATATAATCGCGTACGTCATCTGATACATAAATTTCTTGAGAGATTATTGGAAAATCTCCGAAACGATGCTTGGTTGATTTTGTACGGAAAATATGACTCTTTTTCAATTCGTTTTCTATAAATGCTATTTGTTCAAAACCACCAAACTTATTAGGTATCGAATTTTCATAATCAATACATTCTAAAATATTTGTAATATTAATTGCATAATAATTATCATCATTATGAACTACCTGTAGTATTTCAGCACTGTCTGTTAAATAACTGCCTAAATGCTGAGTAGCCTTTTGTGAGAAAATAGGGGGATTCGAACGCCCTTTATATGTTATATAGTCCTTATACTCTCCTTCTTGAAAAGTTTCCATCGCAATAGATTCCCAGCTGTGCTGAAGAGACTCTCCCATAAGTCCCCTATCAAAAAAATCGTCATTCTTTTGTTTATTCTTTGCTGTCAGTTGAACAGCTTCGTCGGTGCAATACATTTGCCATATTTTCATCAGATCACCTAGTTCTTCATTAAGCTTTTTATATGTACTTACACGCTCTTTTGCATAAGCAAGCAGCGAACTTGCTTCATACACTTTACCCATTAAATTCCCTCTTTTATCACTGTAATTAGAAAACCATCAAACTTTTTGTATTTAATCAAATTTTTCCCTATATTATCCATTATAAAGTTTCAGCTAACCTATCTAAATAGGAATATCTAACCTTTTATACACAATTAATTTCTATAAAAAGGATAAAGATACAAAAATATTACATTTTTGATTCCACAAAAAAAGACAACCCAAAGGTTGTCTTTTCCATTACTTCAACTCAGCCCATCTTTTATCTAATGATTTTAACAGCTCATCTTCAGACGTTTGGCCACCGATGTATTCTTGTACATCTGCTCCAAATTTTTGCGTTACGCCTTCAGGGAACTTTGTCCATTCCCAAGGAATCGTTTTTTGCTCTTTAGAATATTTAAGAAGCTCGTCACCTAAAGGTCCGATGTCTTTTGCTTCGATTGACTTAAAGGCTGGAATGTACTTGAAGTCTTCTACTAGCGCTTTTTGACCTTCTTTAGATGTAACCATCCAGTTTAAGAAGTCTTTGGCTGCTTTTTTATCTGCCGCTGGTGCTTGTTTGTGAATAACCCAGTTGCTTGGAACGTCAATTGCAAGCTTGTCAGATACAGCTGCATCATCGCTTAACGGCATAGGTAGAATACCTACATCCATGTTCGGCGTAATTTTATCAAGCATTGGCTGAATCCAGTTTCCTTGCTGAATCATCGCTGCTTCACCGGTCGCAAATTTCGTTACTTGCGTGTTGTAGTCCGTCGTTAACGGATTTTTGTTTCCATATTTCACTGTTAAATCAAGCAGCTTTACATACTGTTTGAACTGCTCGTTTCCTGCGATTTTCGTACTGCCGTCATTTAATCCTTTAATAAATGCATCCGGATCTTTTTGACTGGCAAATGGAATGTTTAAGCCGTGGTTTCCAAGCACCCACCACTCTCCGTAGCCGATAGAAAATGGCGTAATGCCGGCTGCTTTTAGCTTTTTAGCCGCTGCTTCTAATTCTGAATACGTTTTTGGAAGTTCTTTGATGCCTGCTTTTTTGAACAGTTTTTTGTTATATGTAAATCCATAGCCTTCAAGACTGATTGGCTGTCCATATACTTTACCGTCCATCGTCATTGGTGTAAGTGTGTTTTCATATGCGTCATCAACCCAAGGCTGATCTGATAAATCTTCTAATTTATTTTTCCACGTTTTCGCCTCTTGATATCCGCCGTTTGTGAAAAGGTCGGGTGCATTGCCCGACGCAAACTGCGCTTTTAAGGCTGCTGCACCGTCAGCTCCTCCACCAACCGTTTGGATATTGAACTTCACGTTTGGATGTTCTTTTGTATATTGATCAGTTAGAGCTTTTAGCTGATCTGCAATTTCTACTTTTCCTTGAAATACGTCTACTACTACTTGATCTCCGCCGCTTTTTTTATTACCAGATGCGCTTTCGTTTGAACATGCGGTTGAAAATAAAAGCGTAGCCGATAAAACACCTACTGCTAAAGGCCATTTTTTCATTTTGAATGCCATTTTCTGTTCCTCCCTATTTGCTGCTGGTTTTGATGCCTCAGCCTCAAAACCAGCCCTGTTGCCGCTTCTATTATTTAATTGAACCGCTTGTAATTCCTTTAACAATGTGTTTTTGCATTGCAAAGAAGAAGATTAATAGCGGGATAATACTGATTACAAGTGCTGCTAGTGCTAAATCCCACTGCTTTGTATACTGACCAAAGAAGAAGAATGTCGCAAGCGGAATCGTTCTTAGCTCAGGATCTTGCAAAACAAGAGACGGAAGTAAGAAGTCATTCCAAATCCATAGGCTGTTTAAGATGACGACAGTCACTGTAATTGGCTTTAATAACGGGAATACAATTCTCCAGAATACGCCTAGACGTGAGCATCCGTCGATGATTGCCGCTTCTTCTAGCTCAACTGGAATTCCTTTAATAAATCCGTGGTATAAGAAAATCGTCATACCTGAACCGAAGCCTAAGTACATGATCACAATACCCCAAATGCTGTTTAACAGATTTAAGTTTCCTGCTACTTTTACAAGTGGAATCATGATGGATTGAAATGGAATAACCATTGCCGCTACGAATGCCATAAAGATAATGCTGCTGATTTTTTTCTTTGTTCGAACCAGCATGTAAGCTGCCATTGAACAGAAGATGACTAGAACTGCGTTACTGATGACTGTAATGATTAGCGAGTTGCTAAGCACTTTTAAGTAGTTCATTTGGTTAAATGCATTAACAAAGTTTTGAAACTGAATCGTTGTTGGCAGTGCCGATGTGTTTGATAAAATTTCTGCAAATGACTTCAGTGAGTTTGAAAGCACGTAATAAAAGGGAACCAAGAACACCAGTCCAAGCAGGACCGCTAAAATTTCAACAATAAAGGTTTTGCTCGTATATTTGTTTCCCATTACGATTCAACCTCCTTCTTCTTCGTGTATGTTACTTGAATAATCGTAATCGCTGCTACGACGATGAAGAAAATTAAGGCTTTTGCTTCACCTAGACCGTATCTGTTATTCACAAATGCTTCTGTATAAATGTTAAGCGCTAACATTTCTGTTGATTTGAATGGACCACCGTTTGTTAATGATAAGTTGACATCAAATACTTTAAATGACCATGAAATCGTTAAGAATAAACAAACCGTTACTGCCGGCGCTACCATTGGAATTGTAATGTGACGAAGAATTTGCCATCTGCTTGCTCCGTCAATTTTTGCTGCTTCAATAAGCTCTTGCGGTACGTTTTGCAGTGCTGCTGTGTAAATAAGCATGATATAACCTGCTCCTTGCCATACACTTACAATCACGATGCCCCAAAATGCTGTTTTTGCGTCTCCCAACCAAGGAAGTTCAAAAAGTGAGATTCCCGTGATTTGTCCGATAGATGCAAATCCTTTTACGAAAATGAACTGCCATACAAATCCTAGTAAAAGTCCGCCAATTAAATTCGGCATAAAGAAAACCGTACGTAAAATGTTTCGTGTTTTTAACATTTGAGTAACAAGGATTGCTAACACGAACCCAACCACATTCGTTAAGATAATCGCAACGACCGTATATTTTGTTGTGATCCAAAACGACTGCTGAAACTGCTTATCTTCGGTGAACAAGTACTTGAAGTTATCAAGCCCCACCCAGTTAATCGTGCCGTTTACTCCGTTCCAGTCTGTAAATGAATAATAAATCCCTGTAAAAAATGGTATAAGTACAATCACACAAAACGCTAAAAGTGCGGGCCCTACAAATAGAGCAAATAAACCTACATTTTTCAAATTTTTACGTTTTTTCGTATTAATGGATGGTTCTCTTTTAAGTTCTTGCTTTAAAGGAACATATTCTGTCTCCTGTAATTTACTTTGGCTATTCATCTTACTAGCACCTCCCTATGTCTTATTTTAGCGAAATCCGCTATTTATGAAACCGCTTTAATTGACGAGTAGGGTGTAAAATATTGACCTTTGTGCAACATTTTCTCCCCTGTGCACATTTTACATACTTTTCTAAAGCATGAAAGAAATAAAAGAAAAAGCTAGAAGTGGACGACATATCTTCTTATCTTATACACTAGAAAAAAGATGTAGTTGGGAGGAACATACGCATGACAGCAAAACGAGCGCTAATTACAGGTGCCAATTCAGGAATGGGCCTGGCCACAACGATTGAACTAGCTAAAAAAGGATTCGAAGTCATTATGGTATGCCGAAATGAAGAAAGAGGAAATGCCGCTTTAGAAGAAGCGAAACGCCAAAGCGAATCGGATTCCATATCTCTTATGACCTGTGACCTAGGTTCTCTTGACAGTATCCGGGCTTTCAGTGAAGACTTTACGTCTCGCTACAGTGTACTTGATGTGCTGATTAATAACGCGGGCGTCGTGACAATTAAGCGGGAAACAACACAAGACGGATTTGAAATGATGCTTGGTGTCAATCATTTGGGTCACTTTTTATTAACTAATTTACTTTTAGATCCGCTGAAAAAAGCTCAACAGGGACGCATTATAAACGTTGGCTCCGGTGCTCATAAAGCGGGAAAAATAGACCTCACCAACCCTCACTTAACAACAGGATTCGGAATATGGCGAGGATACTCTCAGTCTAAATTAGCAAATAACTTATTTACGGTTCATTTAAGTAAAAAGTTAAAAGACACCTCTGTAACCGTAAATTGCCTTCACCCCGGAGCCGTGTCTACCGCTATCGGCGTTAATCGTCAAACGGGTTTTGGAAAAAGCGTTCACGCCGTGCTTCGCCCTTTCTTTTTAACGCCTCTTCAAGGTGCCGAAACAGCTATTTATTTAGCTGACAGTCCTGAAGTGACGCATATTAGCGGCGCTTATTTTTATAAAAAACGCGTGACTCCTCCTTCTTCAAGAGCAAAAAATGAACGGCTTGCAGAAGAATTTTGGGACTGGAGTGCGCGCGAAGTTGGTTTATAAAGTAGATAGATACGCTTGGGAAAGAAAAAAGTAATGAAAAAGGTCAGCTTTTCAGCTGACCTTTTCGTATTAAAAAAACGTTAGTCCTATAGCAAAAATAAAGCCTGATACAATTAAGGTCGTCACGCAGTAGCCCATTATATCGCGTGCTCCGAGCCCTGCGATAGCTAGTGCAGGTAGTGCCCAAAACGGCTGCGCCATATTCATCCATGCTTCTCCGTAAGCAATGGCCATCGCAGCGACTCCCGGATCTACGCCGAGCTGTTCAGCTGCCGGCATAATAAAAGGTCCTTGTACAACCCAGTGTCCTCCTCCTGACGGAACAAAAAAGTTCACAACGCCAGAACTTAAAAACGCAAGAAACGGAAATGTCGTTTCATTTGAAATCGAGATAAATGCGTTCGTTAGCTTCCCGCCTAAGCCTGATAGCTCCATCATGCCTTGAATACCTGCGTAGAATGGAAACTGAATCACAATCCCAGCGGTTCCTTTCGCAGCATTGGAAACGGCATTCATATAGGATAAAGGTGTGCGGTGAAGTAAAATACCCGTCGTAAAAAACAATAAATTCACCGTGTTGATATCCATTTTAAAACCGTTTGTAACAAAATAATAAATTAAATATGAATACCCAAGAAGTGCAATTGTTAGACTTAAAAACCTGCTGTTCTCCATGCGTACAGCAAATGTTGGCTTAGAAGAAGTTGTCTCAACAACTGTAGCCGGCGCCATTTCATCTTCTGCCAATAGTCTTGGATCGATTTCTACCACTTCTTTTCCCGTCGGCATCATCAGTCTTGTCATAATAGGAAGGACAATCAACAATCCGAGGGTAATAAATAAGTTGTAGCCTGTAAAAATTGTGTCTGAGAGTGGAATAAGTCCAGCCGTTTTTTCCATTGGATTTCCAGGTGTAGCAGCGACAAGAGGAATCGAACCTGACAAGCCTCCGTGCCATGTTAAAAACCCTATGTAAGCACAGGCAATTAAAAACCGATAATCAGATCCCGGCACGCGTTTCGCTACTTCTTTCGCAAACAGCGCACCTACAATTAAGCCAAACCCCCAGTTAATCATACAAGCCATGGCTGCGCCTAGCGTGACCAGAATAACCCCTTGCGCCGGAGTTTTGGCTAACAGTGCTATGTTTACAAGCCACTTCTTTACAAGCGGCGAGCTAGCAAGCGCATGCCCTGTGACAAGCACCAAGCTCATTTGCATCGCAAATGCAAGAAGGTTCCAAAAGCCGCTTCCCCAAAACTGAACCATCTCAATCGGCCCGTGAGGAGTAAAAACAATACCTGATACAAATAAAATCAGCGTCAGGATTAAAGCAAATACAAACGGATCAGGTAAAAAACGCTGAACAAGCGCCGTGAAGAAATTAGATAACGCTTTCATTTTACTCCTCCTTTACAGGAATGCTCCTGTGAATAAATGTCGACAAGCATCTTTAATTATACATAATTTGTTGAAAATTGTTAATATTTAGTTTAATAAAAAACCCCTTCTGCTTTCCAGAAGGGGTTTACACACTAAACGTTTGAATAAGAGTTGGCTCTCCGTCAAGTTCAATTTTCTTTTCTTGAAAGGAAATATGTAAGCTTTCATAAATATGTTTCCAAAATGAAATAGCCCGCTTATTGCCTGCAAGCTCAATAATCATATACGTTCCTTTTCGATGAGAGAAAATGTCTTTTACCGTTTCAGAAGCAATGCCCTGCTTTCGGTATTTGTTTAAGATAAAAAAATCATTGATGCAGTAATCTGCTTCTTGCTGAAGTGCGGGCTGTTCAAGAAGTAAAAAAAAGCCCGTCAGCTTATCATCTACTTTAATAAAGTATGGCGAGAGGCCTTCTACTTTCCAAAACAAGGGCAGCTCTTCAAAATGAAAAGCTCCATCTTCGCGAATATCTAAAGAAGGTGTATACGCAGATAAATCATGGAGATAAAGAGAATACAAATTTTGCAAAACGCCCGCTTGGCTTTTAGGTACTTTTTCAATCGTAAGCATTCTTAGTTCATCTCCTTCTTTTCCTATCATAAGGGTTTTTTGTGAAAGTTTACAGTAAAAATGTTTGAGGCAAAGTGAAGATGGATAGTCAAAAAGCTCTTTTTTCATTTTGTAGATGTATGAAGCGCAATAAAAAAACGATCATCTCCGGTACTGTACGCTCCGTCTGATAATCGTTTTTTATGTTTTGTGTGCTGATGCTGAAGTTTTTCCTTCTTTGTTTTGGTTTTGCGCGTTTCCATGTCTGCAAATATAAACAGGCTGCGGTTTAATTCTGGATTTCGTTTTCCTTCACGCGTCATTTTATCACGCATTTTTTTTGCTTTTGACTTTGCCATGTAACTTCCTCCCTATATAAACGATGTATACATATCTTACTGCTTTTTTATAAAATGTCAAGTTCAGAAGCACTGATGTGTTAACAGTGCTTCTGTATAGTCATGACTCTTTATTTTTCAGCATATCATCTAATTTTTGTTCCATTCTCTGAAGCCTTTTTTCATTTGCCCCCTGCTTTTGAATCAACCTTTTTAAGCCTATAATAAATGCAATTATTACTCCTGCTATTCCTATCAGGATCAGCAGCATAAGAATTTGAAAAATAATATCACCTATATTAACCATAGTTCCACCTTTAATCTATTTTTTTACATTATATCATTTATTTGGATGTATATCGCTTTATTGCATAAAAAAAAGCTCTCAATACCGAGAGCTTCATTTACTACCTTCATCGTAGACCGTCCACTTTTCCTGTTTGATTTGATTGGAAACATCAATCAGTTTATTTTTCACCCGGTCCTTTTCTGCTCCTGTTAAAGGCGTAGGTCGGTAGTCGTTTCGCGCCGTTGTGGAAGAAATACGGAATGGAATGACGTTGATGTCTTTATTAGTCGTTAGCTTTCCATCTTTAATCGTAAAGGTCTGTTGAAATACAAATGTATCCTTATCACTTGGATTTTTGTTTCCGCCAAACATAAAGTTTCCTAAGCTATAGACAATAAATTTATTTTTGTATTCTTCAATTCCTTGAACAACGTGAGGGTGATGACCTAAAATCAAATCTGCTCCGTTATCAATTGTATACTTCGCCAGTGCCTGCTGCGCTGTATCAGGAACATAGTGTCGTTCAGATCCCCAGTGGAAATGCACAATGATAATTTTGGCGCCTTTCTTTTTTAAAGACTTAATTCCGTCTTTAATCTGACTTCTTACTTCTTTTGTGTCATCCCAGCCCGGATATCCAAGCAATCCTACTTTGACTCCTTTTACCGTTGTGATATATGTATCTTCATAGCCAAAATAGCCTATTCCGCTTTTCTTTAAGTTTTCTCGTGTATCATCATATCCTTGCTGTAAATAATCATGCGTATGATTATTAGCTAAGTTAACGGTTTCAATACTTCCTTGTTTTAAAATATTTACAAACGAAGGATCACCTTTAAAACGAAATGTTTTACTTGCTTTTTCCGTCGCAGTTGTCAGCGTTGTTTCTAAATTAACCGTTGTTAAGTCATCTTGCTCAAAGATCGATTTTACATTTTGCGTAAAATACGGCAGGCCATTTCTTGCTGCTACGTCGTTAAAAGTAGAATCGTACCCAAAGCTTTCATCGTTTCCTAAGGTAAAATCTCCTGCTGCGCTAACTTTAATGGTTGTATTGATTGCGTCTTTTTTCTCTTTTTTACTCGCTTCTTCTTTAGACTTTACTGTTTCTTCTTTTTTCTGCGGCTCAGAAGAGGTTTGTTCTCCTGCTCCTCCGCACGCTCCCAGTAAAAAACACAAACTTCCATAAATAACAGCTTTTTTTAAATACTTGTTCATGTAACGTTAAAACCCCTTTTTACGTTTTGATAACTGTGTCTGGACTTGGTGTTTACTGCTTATTTCGCCAAATACATACAATTCTCCTGTTATATCGGCAAAATAAGTGAAATTTTTATAAAAAAAGGAAGTTTTTATATTCTTTTTGGGTTAGGACAAGAGGATTTGGCTAAGAGAAAAGTCGCGCAAACGCTGCGGAGAAAACTGATGAGCTGTACTAAACTTCAAGTGATTCACAAAATAGCAGAGCGATTCCAAACATCACCTAAAATAAAAACCTCCTTTGCTCATGCAAAGAAGGTTTTATTTAAACTTAACAAATCGAATCATTAGATTTAGGGTTTTTGAGTCCAAATAACGGGCGGATAAATAGTGCTAAGCCTGTGCCAAGCATTGCCATAACCATCCATACCCATCCGTGAAGACTAAATGAAGCAATGCCGCCAAAGTAAGCGCCAATGTTACAGCCAAAGGCAAGTCGCGCACCATATCCCATTAAAAGGCCCCCCACAACAGCTGCTCCTGCAACCCCGGGTTTAATCTTTCCTGGTTTGAACGTTCCTTGCGCCGTCGCTGAAATGAAAGCGCCTAGTATGATCCCAAAATTCAATACGCTGGTAGAGTCTGCTAGCACACTTTGCGTTAGCGCTTCTCCATTTGCACCTTGGAAAAATCCCCAGCTTGATACATCTATTCCAGCTGCCATCATTGCTTTTCCGCCCCATAAAGCAAAGGCAGAAGTAATACCCCAAGGATTTCCTCTTACAGCCAGCGTTAATGCATTTAATACAGCCAGCACAATCGCTGCAGTGAATAGAGGCCAAGAGCCGCGAATGATCTTTTTCCACCCTTTTGTCGTAGGAAGCTGCTTCATCATAGGCGGATTTTTCTTTTTGGCAATTTGAATCGTAATCCAGTAAATCGCTGCAAACGCGATAAGCTGTACAATCCAAGCACCAAAATAACCAAGGCCTGTCGATTCAGCTAATGAAATAGGAGGAAGCGAAGGTTGTTTTTGCCAAAATGGCAAATGATACGCCCCGAACATAGAGCCTACAATAAAGGCTAAAAGCGTTAAAATCATGGAAGAAGAGCCACCGCCTAACGAATACAGCGTTCCTGAGGCACATCCATTTCCTAGCTGCATGCCAATTCCAAACATAAACGAACCAACTATCACGCTGACTCCTACAGGTGAAACATATCCTTTTGGCATTACCCCTGTAAAGCTAAAGCCTGTACTTAAAATAATAGCAAACAGCGTTGACGCAATCGCTAGCATAAGCATATGCGCTTGCAAGCCTTGAACGTTGCCGACAGATACGAGTCGGCGAAACGCTGATGTAAAGCCAAAACGTGCGTAAAGAAGCGTCATTCCTAGTGCTAGACCGATAATAAATAACACACCTTGCGTCCAATCAGTCATTAGCACAATCGCTAGAAGTAAAATAACTGCTGCTATAACCCCTCCTGAAAATAACGGCTTTTGCATAGGGCTTAATTCTGTTACAACAGTAGTTGGCTTTGATTTATATGATGAGTGCAACGTTTGTGCCAAATCATCCACTCCTTTTCTGATAGAAATACTAAGAATTAATATTTATCATCTTATAGCACTTCCCTTTCTCTGTAAACTATTTAGCAAAATGAAAGTGAATTGTTTATTTTTTGAGTATTCTTACTTTCGTTCATACAAAAAGCAGAAGTTTCTGTTCTTCTGCTTTTGGCTGCTAAACGTAAATAGAATGAATCTCTTTTAAAGGTTTAGGATTAGGCTTTGCAAAATAATACCCTTGAAACAAATCATAACCCATCTCTATCAGGCATTTTAAATCTTCTTCTGTTTCTACACCTTCTGCAAGAGCCTGCGCCCCCATTTTATGGGTGATAGCTAACATCTCTTGGGCCACTTTTTTCTGTTTCTCATTCTTACTGACTCCGTTTGTGAATTCAAATGCCAATTTCACGACGTCAGGCTCCACTTCTAAAAGCCGATTCAGCGTATTATAGCCAACTCCTACGTCATCTAAAGCATATTTAAATCCGTGGGAGCGATAATAATTCAAAATGTTTTTCAAATGCTCAATATCTTGAACATCCTCCGTTTCAATCACTTCAAACACAATTTGCTCGGGCTTTATATTCAATTCTTTAATTAATGTAAATGTAGATGCTAAGCAATGCTCAGGGTTATATATTGCTGTAGGAATAAAGTTAATAAAAATCAGCTGATGATCAATAATACTAGCATTTTTTACAGCTTCTAAGCGGCAGGCTCGGTCAAGAGCGAAGGTTTTATTTCTTATTTGAGCAGCTTCAAACATTTTAAAAGGAGGTATAATACTTCCGTCTTCTTCTAATCCTCTTGATAAAATTTCGTGGCCAACGATATGCACGCGTTCATTATCAACCGATACAATCGGCTGATAATACGAGCAAATTCGCTTGTCTTCAATCAGCTCATCAATCCACAAGGCATCTTTCATTTTTTGGAAATCGGTGATTGGCTCCATACGCCGCAGGTTTTCAAACGGGCTCCGCTGCTTGGCTTCTACAGCCCACACATGCCGAGGGTCTAGATGCTGATGAATATAATCCATAAAATCCCAAAAGATATCTTCCCTCATCCAGATCATGTCTTCTCCAAGAGTCTTCCATTGGTTTTGAGAAATATCTTTAAAGTATTTTTCCAATTTCTTTGCATCCCTTGATTGCTGAAAAGAAACCGTATATCCTGTCCTAATTGGCAGACACGCGTCGCATCCCATAGCTCATCTTCTCCCTCATTTATCATCAGTTTTTTGTATGTATACACGTATAGTTCTTAGGAACTATACCACTTTTAAGAAACTTGCAAACCCTATTTTTCCGCTAAAATAGAATGTACCAAAAAGTTTTGGTAAAATGATAGACGTGTTTTATTGTCTACATCATAAGACGCACTTGATAAAAGGAAGTGAACCATACATGAGCAAAAACCGTTTTACGAAGTGGTTTTTATTTTCTTTACTACTCTTTGCCTTAAGTACTGGAGCAATGTATTATACGCTCTATATATTGTACTGGGCGTATTCTATTAAGCTGTTTTTAATTGTGGTGCCGCTCTTTACATTATTATCGGTTGCTTTTGGTTCGTTGGTAATCGTTCATGAGCGCAAAAGAAAACGCGTATTTCAGCTACAAAATGAAGGAGGCATTCCCAAAAATACGTTTATTCAAGGTTTTTCCGAAATAACGGTAGGAGCAGGCTGCATCTTGCTGTGCTTTTTTCTCTTTCTTTATTTTCTAATGGATTATTAAGTACATATAAAAAAGACGAGCAGGCAGCTCGTCTTTTTATTTGGATCTTTCTAGAATATCTCGAACGCTTGCATAATCAAGCTCTTTATAAGTACCAACACCTGGTTTTACAAAGGTCTTTTCAATAATCGCATCAAATTCAGAGTCATCAATATCATAGTCACGCAAGCTGTTCGGGGCTCCTAAGTCATTCCAGAAAGTGCGAAGCGCTTTTGCACCTTCCATTGCTGTTTCTTCATCGCTTTTTCCTTCTGGGTTGATGCCAAATACGTTTACAGCCAGTTGTTTTACACGAGAAGGATCTTCTTTTAGCACATGCTCCAGCCAATTAGGGAACAAGATAGCAAGGCCGCCTCCGTGGGGAATATCATACACGGCCGACAGAGCATGTTCAATACGATGAGTAGCCCAGTCTCCCCCGTCCGTTCCGTTTGCTAAGCTTCCGTTAAAAGCCGTCGTGCTGATATACATCATTGTTTCGCGATACTGATAAGAAGTCAGGTTTGTAAGAAGCTTAGGACCTTCTTGTACAGCTGTTCTTAGCAATGATTCAATAAAGCCGTCGATCATCGGCGTATTTTCTGTACGATGAAAATAGTGTTCAAGCGCATGCGACATACTGTCAACAATTCCATAGACTGTTTGGTCGCGCGGCACTGAAAACGTGTACGCCGGATCTAAGATAGAAAAGACGGGAAATACATGAGAAGACGTCCAACCTAGCTTTTCTTTTGTTTCCCAATTTGTAATAACAGAAGTTGAATTCATTTCAGATCCTGTTGCCGCAAGTGTTAAGACCGTTCCAAAAGGAAGAGCACCTGTAATCTCTACTTTGCGTGTAATTAAGTCCCATGTATTCCCTTCATACACGGCTCCAGCTGCGATAGCTTTTGTACAATCGATCACGCTTCCTCCCCCAACGGCTAAGAGAAAATCAATGTTTTCTTTTTTACATATGTCAACGCCTTTAGCTACCGTAGTCAAACGAGGGTTCGGTTCTACACCAGACAGCTCGTGAACAACTGCGTTAATAGACTGAAGTTCAGCTTTCACTTCGTCGTATACGCCATTTTGTTTGATGCTTCCTCCTCCGTATACTAACAGAACGTTTACTTGTTTATGATAAGAAGCAAGCTCTTGCGATAGCTTCGTAATTTGATTTTTTCCAAAGTATAATTTGGTAGGATTGTGCTGCAAAAATATATTCATGTTCTACACCTCTAGTTTTCTTTTCTTGTAAAAAGTGTATCACGAAAGCAGCTTCATCATTATTGAAGATTCTCTATATCTATTATCAATATTTTTGATAACCTTCTTGTACAAGTGAAATCAAGTGTTGAATGGGTGCCGTCAGCCATTTTTTCTTTTTGAATATGAGCTGTGAATAAAGATAAAATTCTTCATGGTCAAACGGGATTTTAATCAGTTTTCCATTTTCAATCTCTTGTTTTACCGCTATTTCTGGCACAAGAGCAATACCTAAATTATCCGCTACGCACTGTTTAATTGCTTCAAGACTGCTAAATGAAATCACCGATTGCATATGAATACCCCTGCTGCGCATCATCTCTTCTAAAAGCGTACGATAAGGGCAGCCACTCTCGGTTAAAATGATGGTTTCACCTTCAAACTCTTCCATTACAACGTTGTTTTTTTCACTAAAAAAATGCGAAGGCGAAGCAATCATAACCATGTTTTCTTTTCGAATAGGAATCACTTCTAAACTTGAAGAGGTTTGAAGGCGATCAAGCAAAACGGCTACGTCATACTTTCCGTCAATAATCCCTTGTGTTAAATTTGGACATAAACCCGCTTCTAGCATAATCTTTAGAGAAGGGTGCTGCTTTTTTAATTCACGAATATACGGTGTAATAAAATAAGCGGCCAGCGACTCCACGGTTCCTATTGAAACTGTTCCTCTAGCATCTTCATTCGTAGTAAGGCGCTCTTTTGCTTCATTTAATAACTCGGTTACTTGATTCACATAATAAAGCAATTCTTCACCAGGCTGAGTTAGCTTCATTTTTTGTCCTGTTCGTTCAAATAGTTTTTGACCGTAATGATCCTCTAATTTTTTTATATGAGTGGTAACGCTTGACTGAGCATACCCTAATTCCTCGCCCGTTCGTGTATAGCTCCCCCACTTCGCTACTTCTTTAAATGTATATAAATAGTTAATATCCATGTGCTGCTCCTTATGTACTGCTGTTTTGTTTCGTTATCCATATGCTAAAGCTGTTCTTAATCAGAACCTATACGTAAATAGAATCACAGTACAGTATAAGCGAACTTGTTTTGCCAAGCAATTTTATCAACCTTAAAAATTCTTTTTATATTAGGCAATTACGTCGTTTTTTGTTCATAGAATGAAAAACAAACTTATGAAAAGAAAGGGTGTATCTCGTGACAGCCTACAAAGAAGTGCTATATAAAGGAAAACGCTTTGTACTGATTCACGTATATGATTCAGGATACTGTGAAATTCGACCGATTGATCATGCTTTTAAAGTCGAACTTGTGCGATTAGATGAGATAGAACAATGTGGATAACAGTCATGAACGCAGCCATTGCAGCTGCGTTTTTGTTTGTATTATAAACAAGTGGATGAGATAAAAATACCTGAATTGGCTGGCCTTTTACATAATTTCTTCCTGTATACTTTGTAACTAAGGATATCCGCACTTATTTACTTTTTATACTTACACGAGGTGATGACATGAAAAAAGGCTGGCTGGAATGGATATTATTATCCGTTGCGTTAATTTGGGGAGCCAATTATACAATCGGAAAATTTGGAGTTGCTCATATGTCTTCTATCCAATTTAGCGCGCTGCGTTTTATAACGGTTGCTCCTATTCTTTTACTTATTACAGGAATCGTAGAGCGAGGCATTCGAATCGAAAAAAAAGACTGGGGACGTTTAATAGCGGTCAGCATAGTAGGCGTTACACTCTATCAAACGCTGTTTATGGTATCTGTTAAATATACGACAGCTACAAATGCTTCTTTACTTATTTCGATGTCTCCTATTTTCACAGGAATCTTAGCTATCTTATATAAGCATGAAGCTTTTTCATTAAAAACACAGCTAGGCTCTGTGCTTGCTTTTTTCGGGGCTGCGTTTGTACTGCTGTTTGGTCACTCTAGTCATGCGCTGTCGCAGCTTGCATGGTTCGGAAATATCATGGGGATTGTAGCGGCCGTTGCGTGGGGCTGGTATCCAATTTTAGCAAAACCTTTAGTCGTAAAATATTCTGCTTTGCGCGTGACTGCCTGGTCTGCTTTGATCGGAGCTATTCCTCTTACTGTCTACTGTCTTTTCACCTATCAAACGCTTATCTGGCCAACAGATATAGGCAGCTGGAGCTCTTTGGCATACTCTGTTTTGTTCGTGACGGTGTACGGGCTGGTAATGTGGTATGTAAGAATTGGAAAAATTGGGTCTACAAAAGTAATGGTTTACATGTATGTTATTCCTTTGTTCGCCGTTGTCTTTGCTGCTGTAGCCATTGGAGAAACCATCAATTCCATGCAGCTGCTTGGAGGACTTATTATTTTTAGCGGTTTGTATATTGTTAAAAAAAGCCCTGCTCCTAAAACAGCTCTCAAACTTAAAAAAGCAAACTAAAAAGAGTAACGGGTTCGGTTGATGCAAAAAAACAAGCTAAAAGCCATGTAATTAAAAGCCTAATTAGCATCTATTTTAATAGTGAATTAGCAATATGAATGGTAACGAATAACGCTCAGATTTTGTCTGAGCGTTATTCGTATATTATTTTAATGTCCTAATTGAATTAAGCCCCCGTTGGTTTTATTAATAAACATTTAATATGTTGATTAATTTTATGATTTTTTTATCCTCACCTGGGTCAACGTGAACCAGCTTTGCATTTCGAATAATATCCTCTGTGTAATTTTTCATAAAATCCTTATCTACCTGAGCAGAACTGGACCAATGTGAAGGAACGTTGTACACGTTAATTGTACCATTTCCGTTACTACTATAAGTCACTGAACCATCAACAGAACGAGAACCCTCTAATGTAACAACGTCTTTTGGATAGCTAGCACTAGTATCGTCATAAATATTGACTAATTCTCCGGCTGAAATGTGGCGAACATTTAGCTCATCTATCTCTTGATTTGGTCCTAGCTGTAACCAAATTCGAGCATATTCAATTTGTTTGCTCGAATAATTAGATAGTGTTTTTTTGTCTTCCTTCTTACTAACATTTGAATTACTATTTCCAGACGAAATGCTATCGGAATTTTCATCAACAGCTTTTTCTGAAGAGGCGTCATTTTTATCAGCTTTGTCTGATTGCTTCGACTCACTGCTTGAGGAACTTTCATCTGTTTTACTCGCAGCTTCTTTTGTTGAGGGGCTTCCATCCGTTTTGCCTGTAGCTTCTTTTACTGAGGAATTTATATTCATTTCACTTGTGGTTTCTTCTATGGATTTTTCGTCCTTGTTTCCAGCACACCCTACTAACGTTCCCACCAGCATAAATATAGCAGCATGAAAATAAACACGCTCGGTTCGTTTTTTCATTCGTCAAATCATTCCTTTCGTTTATTTGTTAATTTAAGCGAATGACAATATTTTCGTTTTATATCCAAACCTGTATAAAAAGCAGCTAGACTCTTTTTAAACTGTATTCATGAGTAATTTTATATTGATTATATACGCGTTTAAAACCGGTTCGTTCATAAAATAACGTCGCTTCCTCAGTATCTGTATAAAGAACGAGGCTGTCGTAGTAGTTCTCTGCATAGTGAATAATTTCTTTTAAAAGTCGTTTACCTATACCCTTTCTCCGAAACTGAGCTGAAACATAAAACCTTCTTACTCTTCCAACGTTAGCACACTTACTGTAAGGATCTTGATTAAGGCCCGCTACGGCGATTAATTGGTTTTGTTCACCGTAAACTCCCCACAGTCTTTCGCCTGTTTTATTAAATACGTTTTGCCCGTTTTTATACTCAGCTATTAGCTTGGTAAGAAAGAAAAAGCCTTCCTCCTGGCTTTCTATTAACAGCTCTTTTATATCATGCTCCATAAGATACGTTAGCGTGATGATCTTCATATATTCTCTCCCCGTTCAACAGGTGATGTTGTTTCCACAGACTGCTTGTTATGAACTAATACTGCAATACCTATGAGAGACGTTACTAGCAATAGGAAGCTTGCAAATAGATATACAATCCTCACCCCAAAGAAGTCCGCTACTGTACCTACAAACGCGATAGAAAGAATAAACGCACCCTGTACAAGAGTTGATTTTGCCGCTATTACTTTAGAAAGAACCCCACTGCTGCAGGCATTTTGATAAATGGTTTCCTGCGCTGCGTCTCGAAGCTGATAGGCAGGACCCATCATTACCAAAAGTGCTAAAGCTAAATACGGGTTCGTTACTAAGCCGTAAAAACCGGTTAAAACAGCATAACCGATTGAGCCTGCGAACATAAGAAGCAAAAGCCTTCCTTTTACCATAGAAGACATTCGGTACACAATAATTCCTCCGACTATGCTTCCAAAATAATACGCACCGTTTATATATCCCCACCATACTTCCCCTTTTCCAAGCACTTCTTTCACAAAAGAAAGAGTAATAGCCCCAATCCAAATGGTTCCAACGAGTGATTCAGTTATGTCCATTATAACGAGTGCTCTGATGCGTTTATGTATCCATAAAAAACGCCATCCTTCCATTAGTTTTGCCACGCTTCGCTTTTCTGGTTGTTTATATGTGCGGGCTTCTTTTATAAACAGCAAGCAAACAAACGAGAACAATAAAAGACCTGCCGTTATATATAAAGAATAAGTGAATCCTGTTAAAGACAAAACGAAACCACCAAGGGACCACCCTGCAAATAGAAAGGTTTGGTCAATTGTTGAAAGCAAACTATTCGCCTGCATTCTTTGACTATCACTTACTAAGCTACGGACAACCGACGTTTTAAAAATAGTAAAAAAACCGTTAAAAAAAGAAATGATCCCAACAATGACAAAACACATCGCTAGTACTGTGACTGTAAATTCTTGTGTGAGTAGCATATACAATCCAGCGAGCATTCCTATTTGCATAACCTGTACAGCCCGCATAATATGAAGAGATTTATATGTATCGGCTAGTAAAGGTACGCTAAGACCACTAAGGAGGCGAGCAAGTAAGCTCGTCATCGTAATCATTGATGCAAGAGCTGTTGAACCGGTGTTTTGATTTATATAGGAAGTCAGGGCCATTGTATAAAGAACAAAACCTAAATTTGTGGTTACTTGACTTGCTGCTAAAAAATAAAAACGCTGAGTCAATTTTTTCTCCTTTCCGTTAGGCGTAACATACAAAGGGATAATATTTTTTGTTAATTTTTCCCTTTTTAAACTATAACACTATTTGACGAAATCCAAAACTATCTATAATTTAGTAGATGGAGGTTTTTATGTTTAAATATAGTTTTCTTATTGTTCTTATTGCTTTTTTACTTATTAACTTTAACGGCCAGGAAAATCAAATTGTAGGTGGGAGAATAAAAAAAGAGCGAAGTGAGGTTTTCTTTGGAGAATATGACAGCTTTACAGGCCGCTACTCTCGGAGCATTAAACTCAAAAAAGGCGTAACCTACGTTTTCAGGCTATCTAAAAACACTAAAAGTGGAGACCTTTCTCTATATGTAGAAGATCCAAGACGTACACGTTTCTTTGAGATGACTAATAACTCTCTTTATCTAACACCCGAAAGAACGAGAAGATATCGTATTAACTTTATAGGCTCTGAGCATAAAGGATCTTTTCAGCTTCACTGGAAAAGCAGCGTTCAAAGGGATGATAATGAAACATCTGTTTAATGCCATGTGATTTAGACAACGTTTAAACGAGGAGGAATGGTTTATGATGATTAATCAAGCTGTCCTGTACACTCATCTACTGGACGAAATGAAGGCTTTTTATGTGAATTCCCTCAATTTCCCATTAACCGCCGCTTCACCGCGTTCTTTTTCCGTTGGAGTTGGTGAAAGTGAGCTAACCTTTAAAGAGACTTCTGTACATACAAAGCCCTTTTACCATTTTGCTTTTAATGTTCCAGCAAACCGCTTTATGGAAGCAAAGAAATGGGCTACTCAGAGAGTCTTCCTCAATACAGAAGAGAAGAAAGATGAGATTTATTTTGAAGCATTTGATGCTCATTCGTTTTATTTTAAAGATCCTGCTCATAATATTGTTGAATACATTTCAAGACATTCAGACTGCCCGCCATCCAACGACCCCTTTTCTTCTAAGTCGCTTTTAAGCATAGGAGAAATCAACTTGACAACGCCTCATGTCCGCTCTGTAGGGACACAGCTTATTAACTCGGGTATCAACGTGCGCAACAACAGGCCATTAAACGAGAACTTTAACTTTTTAGGAAGCGGCAGTGCGTTTTTTCTTGTAGGGGCGCCTAAAAGACGGTGGTTTTTTTCGGACCGAGACTCTGAAGTTCATCCATTAACGGTGAAGGTTAATCATTCTCTAGCAGTTGCGTTAGATAAAAAAGGAATGCTGAAGATTACGCAAGAATGATTGTTTTTTCAATAAAGCCATGTAACAAACGAACTTGTTACATGGCTGTTTTTGTTCAAAATTCAGCTCTACTCCACCTATAGGTTTTGTATATAGTTCTCGATGTCCTTTCTGTTCATCAGCATAAAAACCTTGCAATCCTCATCGTTTCTAAGCTTTTCAAACCGTTTTCTCATCTTTTTTTGCCGCTCTCTGTACGTCGTAAGAATAAATGTAAAAAATGACCAATCTACTTTTTCAGGACATCCTTTTGCCATATCTTCACGCGTTTTTCTTGCATATACAATCCTCCGCTTTATCACTCGGTACACACAAACGATTAGAGGAAGCTCTAAATAAATAATGGTATCTGCATGCTTCACTCGCAGGTCATACGAATTGCTGTAGTTCCCGTCGATAATCCAGCTGTCTTTTTTTACAATGTGCTCCTGCAATTCTCTAAAACTATCATTGTCTCTTTCCGTCCAGCCCGGCTGCCAATACAGGCTGTCTAAATGATGTACTTCTAGATCAAGCTTTTTCCCTAATTTCTTGGCAAATGTGGACTTTCCTACTCCTGGAGAAACGCCCATTACCAGCACTCTTTTCATCTCATCACCTTACCTTTTTAGAAAATAAAGCTAATTGAAGAGAAGGCAACTGTTTATACTGACTCGGTGTACTAAAAGCAGACTGCTGTATAAAGAAGCTTCATGTTAGCAGTTTTATTCGCATAATTTTCAGATAACATATAAACATTCATCATAAATTTCTGTATTCCTTCTTGCTTTGTAGTAAATAGGTTGCTTTTATTAATCGTTTCCTTTACCTTAAATGTGAGTATATAAAAGTAAGGTGAAAAAAATGAATGCATCTATGCTAAAGAGATTTTTACGAAACCTCGGGATTTTTATTTATATTGTCATCGCAGCTATTAATATTTACTTAACGAGAAATGACTTGAGCGATATGCTTACTCGCCTTGTGCTGCTGACTATTTTACTTCCTTTGTTTTTTAGTTTTGTGTATGCGTTAGGAAAATCACATTTTAAAAGACAAGAAGAGCTCGCTCAACAAGAGAAGAAAAAAGAGTAAAAAAAGCCTTTTATAGAGGGGATTCCCCTTTCTAAAAGGCTTTTACTTTTTTTCATATAACTGAACATTAACTACATCAGGATTAACGTGATACTGCTTGGCAAGTTGATTTACGACTTGCTGAATCTCCTTCTTTTTATAGAAAGAAAGTTGTTCGGCGGGCAGAAGAACGAGAACTTGAGCTTCCGCATAGTCATTCAGCACTCTAACCTCTTGAAAACCATACTGCGTCAAAGCTGATTTTAACTCTTTTTCAAAGTCGCTGCTTTCTTTTGGGACGGCTATGGAGAACCGATTGTAAGAAACTAGCGAAACCTCTTTCTCTTCAGGCTTTGTATACACCGCCCAAGCAGTTGTCAGTACTGTGACAGCAATACCAACATTCAATACCCACACTTTCATACCATGAACGCCCCTTTTAATCGAGTTTGTTCATGATATGAAAAAATTTATTGGTTCATGCGTTATCTTCCTAGCCATCCTCCGTCTACGGCAAGCAAGTGCCCGTGAATATAAGCAGACGCATCAGATGCTAAAAAGACGACCGCTCCCTTAAAATCATCTGCTTGTCCCCATCTTCCTGCGGGAATACGTTCAATAATTTGT
This sequence comes from Priestia sp. USM5, assembly GCF_058323215.1. Taxonomy (NCBI): domain Bacteria; kingdom Bacillati; phylum Bacillota; class Bacilli; order Caryophanales; family Bacillaceae; genus Priestia; species Priestia sp. USM5. The sequence goes on along the minus strand of NZ_JBSGKN010000001.1, from coordinate 1,854,038 downwards.
CTGCTGCGCGTTTCATCGTTAATAAGTGCTTCATTCATATCAGTAGCAATGTACCCTGGTACAATTCCATTAACATTTACGCCTTTTGCTGCCCATTCATTAGATAAAGCCTTTGTAAGCTGAGCAACTCCGCCTTTTGCTGCGGCATAAGCTGGAACGGTAATACCTCCTTGGTAAGAAAGCAAAGATGCCATATTAATGATTTTTCCGCTTCCTTGTTTAAGCATTTGGCGGCCCGCCTGCTGACATAACAACCATACGGTTTTTAAATTAACGTTCATAACAGCGTCCCAATCTTCTTCTGCAAAGTCTACAGCGGGTGAACGTCTTTGAATGCCCGCGTTGTTCACTAAAATATCGAGCTTGCCAAAATAAGCAACAACCGATGAGATCGCTTCGCTTACTTCAGAAGCGTTTTCTAGATCACAATTAACAATAAAACATTTTCTTCCCAGACGTTCAATTTCTTCTTTTACTCCAAGAAATTCCTTTGATCTCTGCAGCAGAGCGATATCCGAACCTGCTTCTGCCAAAGCAATCGCCATTGATCTTCCAATTCCTCTTGTTGCTCCTGTAATCGCTGCCACTTTACCATCTAAAGAAAACAAATCTACTGTCATTGTTCATTCTCCTCTCCGTTTGGTGCAAATAAAACCTTAAGTGATTCATCAGGCCGCTGCATAAACTCAAACCCCGCTTGAATATCTTCAAGCTGCAGTTTATGAGAAATTAAAGAATCTGCTTCTATTTCACCGTTTGCCAGTAAATCAATAGCCGTCTGAAAATCTTCCCTTGTATAACATCTCGTTGTAGTTAATGAAATTTCTTTAAAGTGCATCGCTGCTAAATCTACTTCTGGAGCGCTTTTGTATACGCTCACCACTACAATCTCTCCTTGAATACGGCTTGTTTCAACCATTTGTTTTGCTGTAATTTGATTTCCGGCTACTTCAAATACAACGTCTGCACCGACTTCATTCGTAAGCAAACGCACTTCTTTTACTACGTCTCTTTTCGCTGCATCAATTGGTATAAAGCCAAGTTCTTTCGCTTTAGTTAAGCGATAAGAACTAATATCAGAGATCATTACTTTTTTTGCTCCTGCTCGTTTCGCAATCATCCCGATTAGCAGTCCAATAGGTCCTGCCCCTAAAATGACAGCTTGGTCTCCTACTTTCAAACGCGAGCGTCGCACTGTATGTACGGCAACCGCTACAGGTTCTGCAAGGGCTGCATGCTCGCTAGACAGTTTCTCTGGCAAGAGGTGAAGGCGGTTCACAGGAACAGCCACGTACTGCGCAAAACCTCCATCTTGATCAATGCCGATTAGTTTTAACTTTTTACAAACGTGAAACTGTCCTTTTACACAAGCTTCGCACGTTCCGCAGCTAAGCGTAGGCTCAACTGCTACGCGGTCACCTAAAGAAAATTCCGTTTCTCCTCGGATTTCCTCTATCACTCCGCTGAATTCATGTCCCATAGTGAGTGGCGCCTGTGCTCTAGGGTGTTTTCCAAAATAAATCATCATATCCGTTCCGCAAATTCCAGCATGAGATACCTTTACAAGCGCTTCTCCTTTTTTTATAACCGGTTTCGCTTTTTGCTGCATAACGGCTTTTGTTTCTGAAACGTAGACACCTGCTTTCATTTCTCCATCCCCTTTTGTATACTTGTCGACAAGTTGAAGAGAAAAATATTCAAAAATATTTCGAATATTTCATCCCTTTTTTTATGCTTCATTCAAAAGTGAAGCTGTTATGGTATTTCGCGTGTCTTCAAAGTGACGCTTCACTTCATCTTGAATGCGTTCTGTATTTTGAGAATTTAATGCCTTAATCATTTCATGATGCTGCTTAATCAGTGGGAGCACAGCTGCTTTATCATCTCGAAATCTTTTTTCAGTCGTAATTAAAAGAGCAGCTAAAATAATTTCACGGATGCTTTCCCACAATTTTAATATCCGCTTGTGGTCTGCTTCGATAATCACGAGCTCATGAAACCGCAAATCTTGATAAGCAAACTCTACATAGTCATCGTATTTAGCTGCCATCTTCATTTGATCAATGCTTTGCTCCAGCTTTTTAATAAGCGAATCATGGTTGACTTCAGATAAACGTTCTAAGACAAAGTGTTCTAAAAGCAGACGAACATCGTACAGCTCGTTTAAATCCCTAGTTGTTAAACCAATAACAACTGCTCCCATTCGCTGTAAATCAATGAGCCCTTCGTTTGAAAGGATCCGCAGCGCTTCTCTGATAGGAGATCGACTCATTCCAAACTCTGACGAGAGCTGATTTTCTGATAGTATGGTTCCTTTTTTCAGCTCGCCGCTCATAATTTGAATTCTTAATTTGTTTACCACTTGTTCTCCCAGCGAGGCTCCGCGAAGCCATCTTTCCGGGTAGGTTACTCTTTTAATGTGTCATCACTTCCTCAACCAACTTGTATACAAGTATTCAAGATTTAGTATATAGATAAGAAACCTGACTGTAAACGTTTTCTTTGCGAAATGTATATTTTTACAATTCTTTCTTACACTAAGAACTACTGATAAATAAAAGGTGGGAAGATGGATGAATCAAATTATATTATGGGGAATTCTTGTTATTCCATGGTTTTTACTGCTACTGCTTGATAAACAGCGGGTTAAACGATTTTTTACTGTAGGGTTGTTTGCTGCATTAATGATGACAATCGCCTATCAAGTAGCGGAAAAAATGCACTGGTGGACGGTTCAAGAAAACGTATTTTTTCTTACTAGCATGGGAGCAACGATTTATTGCCTTCATATTGTGATTACGATCTTTGTCTTTTACCTTACGTATCCCGGGTTTATCTTGTACATAATGGTTAACATTATTTTGGATTTGATTCATGGTTATGTTATTGTTCCTTTTCTCGCTAAAATCGGACTTTATAATTTGTATGATATCAGTCATTTTGGACTTTTCCTTGTCATGACTACCGTAGCTATTATCCTTTACTTGTTTCAACGGCTGCTTGACTTTATATTTGAGGAAATCCCTGCATAAAAAGCCACAGCAAACGCTATGGCTTTTAATCAATAGAAAAATGGAATAACTGTATCTCCGCGAATCGGTTCAATAGCCGCATGAAACTGAATTCGTAAACTTTTTGACGTTTCGATGTCAGAGGCATCCATGACGTGAAAATGAATGTGAGGTTCGGATGAATTCCCGGAATTTCCACATCTTCCAAGCAGCGTTCCTTTACGAACCACGTCTCCTTTTTTCACAGAAACCGACCCTTTCTTCAAATGTGCAAGCACACTGTATTCTTTCCCTTCATGCTCAATAATAACGTAGTTTCCTAAGGGATTTTCTTTATTCGTGTGCCCAATTTCATTGTCTTCTTGGCCGTCAGCTGCTGAAACGACAACTCCTTTTAGCGGTGCTACAACCTTTTTTCCATAGGCATAGTAATCTTCGTTTTTCATTCCATCATTTTTATAGCTTTTCTTTCCTTTTCGCACGACTAAATCATATGCATACCCTTGGCTTTCGACTGGATGGTGATAGTTTAACATCTCATGCTTTCCTCCCCAATAGACAAACCATTCACTTTGAATCGGCATCGTATATTTGTTTGCACTCCATCTCTCTCTCTCTGAAAATGATTCTATAGGAGCAAGCACAAGTGCTTGTATAATGTTATGTTCATCAAATATAACGCTGATGGCTTTTGTCTGGGTAGAATTTATCCAAATAAACTGCTCAATTTGAGGAGTTAAATAAAGATTTGTTTCTAGTCTGTAGAACTGTTCTCCTTGATTAAACAATTTGCTCTGCTCCAAAAATTGCTGAAGCGAAACTTGACGTTTAAATTCTTCGCTTACACAATCATAAAGCTTCTGAAAATCCCCTTGTGCAAATAAAGTTCCAAACTTTTCTCTGATATTTACTTTTCTCTCTGTCTCCATCATTGTAATCCACCCTTTTATATGTATTTCAATTTGTTTGAATTATCTATAAGTAATACGTTTTATCTTATAAAAAGGTTTCATTTTCCAATTATTCTATCTAAAAATCTTCTTCTATGCCGTATTTACAATTTTCTCAATCCATTTTATACTTATTTTACAAATATTTGAAAGGGGGTGCAGCATGATGAAAATAACGTTAAATAAAAAAATCAAGCTGCGCCGAGTAAGTATTTTTGGCGCTTAAATTTTAAGGAGATTTCACAATGAAAGTAGCATTAGTACGTCATTACAAAGTAAACAAAGGGCTTCCAGAAAACCACCGTTTATCCACCGATGAACTAGTGGCTTGGTTTCAGGAATATGATGAATCAGATATTACGTATGGGGAGACTGATTTAAATAATATTGAATGGAAACGCTGTTTTTCAAGCGATATGCCGCGAGCACACAAAACGGCAAAGCATATTTATAAACAAGAGATCACTCTCCTTCCGGAACTTAGAGAAATACCTATGCCTATTATTCCAGTAAAATTCAAACTTCCTTTTATTCTCTGGGCATTACTGTTTCGCATGTCCGGACTCAGCAACAAACAAGCTCGTAAAGATATGGCTGAGACTAAGAGAAAAGTAGCAGCAGTGCTAGATCGCGCTATTTCCGAGTCAGAAGATGATTTGCTGATTGTCAGCCACGGAGGCATTATGAAGTTTATGCGTAAAGAACTTATAAAACGCGGCTTTAAAGGGCCTCGGTTTGATATTGCTGTTAACGGAAAGCTTTATCTTTTTGAAAAGCAATAGAATGAAGCTTACTAGAAAAAGTCGCAGAGACTACTCTCTGCGACTTTTTAATAACCATTTTCTTCAATTGTTAATGCTTCACGCAAAGCGATATCTTTTCGGATATTATGAGCGATTTCACGCGTGATTTCTCCTTTTTCATAAAGTTCTTGCACCGTTTCCCGCTCGGTATGAAACGCTTTATAACATAAATCTCTCGTTGCTTTTTTACGTTTGCCTGAATTATACTCCGTACTCTCTTTTCTAAGTCTTGCCATGGATCTATGGTATTCACTAATGATAGCAAGTGAAATCATTCGATTTTCTTCGTTCATGTTTTCTTTAATGACCTTTATCGCTTCTTCAATCATTTGAATACGTACTTTGTTCACTTTACTTCTTCTGCGCAGGCTTTGTTTTCTTAAAGCCTGCTTATTCGGTGAAAAAATTCGGACTAGTAGTAGTAAAACTTTTTTAAACCTCATCCAGCTCACCAATAATTTGTACCTTACACGATTGGTTACAGCCATTTCAAGCTTGTGCGTATGTTCCAAACAAATATACGCTGTCTCACGATCTATTTTTTCCTCTTTTAATAGCTTTTCCACCAATTTTCCCTTGGCCTGGAGAGCCAGCAATCGAATTTCTTCTTCATACTGTTTGTTTTCAGAGGCTTCTAAAGGATGCGTTTTAACAATGATGTTATTAATCGTTGTATTATACGTTGAAATTAACGAAAGCGCTGCTCCACGATTTTCTTCGGTCATTTCTCTTTTTAACCGCTGAATAGCAGCTTTGTGCACTTTAATGCGTGCTTTAACCTCTTTTGTATTGCGCTCAGGCTTCTTCGGCGCCTTTTCTGTTTTCGCAATAACAGGTAAAAGAATGCTTGCCGCAACTAAGGTTAACAATATAACGCCTGCTGCTAGAAAAATAATCAGAGAGCGTTCCGGGAAATCACTGCCGTTATCAAGCGTATAAGGAATCGAGAACGCTCCGGCTAACGTAACAGCTCCTCGTACACCTGAAACCGTAATAATACCAATAGACCGAGGCTCAGGTTTTAGATGCTTGTTGTTTTTGTAATACCAGCCTACTGACCATGATACCATCACCCAAATAAATCGTAGTACAAGCAAAAAGACAGTAATAATCAAAATATAAAGAAGCACTTGTCCATTATTAAAGTTTGGATCTTGAATAATTGCTTTCGCCACTTTTGGTATTTGCAGACCAAGCAGCACAAAAACCAAGCCATTTAACAAATATAAAATAACCGTCCAAGTACTTTTTGATACCACTTTAAGCTGCTGGTTAGGTGATTCCTCTCGGTCGCGCTCAATCGCATGCACAATGCCGCCTGCTACAACTGCCAAGATTCCCGATAGATGAAAGTGTTCAGCAATGTAGAAGACAACAAATGGAGTTAGAATTTGTATTAACATATGAATCGTAATGTCTTCCATTCCTAAACGTCGAACAAGTACACGCAGTCTGATAATCAGAAAAGCGATAAATGCTCCTACAAACAAACCGCCCAGCGCTACCCAAAGGAACTGAAATGTAGCATCTACGATTGAAAAAACGCCCGTTACGGTAGCAGCTACTGCTACTTGAAACGCTACAAGACCAGAGGCATCATTCATCAGTCCTTCCCCTTCAAGCAAATGCATAATTCGCTTAGGCAGCTTTACTCGGCTCGCCATAGCTCCAACTGCCACTACATCTGTTGGGGACAAAATAGCGGCTAGTGCAAATGCCGCCGGTAACGGAATGGAAGGGATAAGCCAATTGATTAGATATCCCCCTACTGCCACCGTTACAAAAACCAGTCCCAGCGCTAGTAATAAAATAGGTGTACGAAGCTTCCAAAGAGCAGCTCTTGACACGTTTTTCCCATCATTAAATAATAGCGGGGCAATAAATAAAATAAAAAATAATTCAGGTTCCAAATGGACATCTCCGCCAAATGGCAATATAGCAAGCCCTGCTCCCAAAGCTATTTGAACTAACGGAACAGGAATAAATGGCACAAAATGATTAATGATATTAGATAGACCAATCAAAGCCAATAAGACTAATATCGTCAGAAAAAATTCCATAAAAACAATCGACTCCTACTTCTATTTACATCTCTTTAAAGGTATCACGTTGTCTCTTTTCGTTCATTTTATAATGTTTAGTTTACGCTTTTTCTGCCAAAAAATGTTGCGGGTTATTAAAAAGTGTTCTTTCTTTTCGATAAGTTTATTTCTACGGAGATTAAGGGAACAGTATACATGATATTCTTTATTTACCATATAAATCAGCTCATCAAACTTTTATAAAGGAGGTGTTCCCTTATCCGTTTCAACGGGGTAAGGAGATAAATTTGGAAACAGTAAATGTCATCTTATTCATCGTATTAATCATATTAACAGCCTTTTTTGTTGCAACGGAATTTGCCGTCATTAGGGTACGGTCGACTAGAATCGATCAGTTAATTGAAGAAGGAAACCGGAACGCTTTAGCAGCAAAAAAAGTAGTATCAAATTTAGATGGTTATCTTTCAGCCACACAGCTGGGCATTACGGTTACCGCATTGGGTCTAGGCTGGATAGGTGAACCTACGGTAGGTCATTTATTAGAGCCGCTTATTGACATGCTTCCTTTTGCTACATCACTTTCGCATGTCATATCTTTTGTTCTTGCTTTTTCGATTGTCACATTTTTAAATGTGGTAGCTGGAGAACTTGCGCCCAAAACGGTGGCGATTCAAAAGGCCGAACAAGTGACGCTGTTATTTTCCCGTCCTCTTATTCTTTTTTCTAAGTTACTTTATCCGTTTATTTGGCTTTTAAACCACTCAGCAAGAGGCGTTGTCGGATTATTCGGCCTGAAGCCAGCTTCTGAAAATGAAGTAGCTCATAGTGAAGAAGAACTTAGAATTATTTTATCTGAAAGCTATGAGAGCGGTGAAATTAATCAATCGGAATTTAAGTTCATGAATAATATCTTTGAATTTGATAATCGTACGGCTAAAGAAATCATGGTGCCTCGTACAGAAATTGTTAGCGTATCAGCAGATGAAACGATAGAAGAATTCTTAAAAATGGCTAGAGTAGAGCAATATACTCGCTATCCAGTAGTTATAGATGGAAACAAAGATCAAGTGGTGGGATTAGTTAATATTAAAGAAATATTAGCGGATTACATAAAAGAAGATGATATCAAACCACGTACCGTGCAAACGTATATGAAACCCATCATTCAAGTCATTGATTCCATCGCCATTTACGACTTATTGCTTAAAATTCAAAGGGACAGAATTCACATGGCCATCTTAATAGACGAGTATGGAGGAACAACGGGGCTTGTAACGGTTGAAGACATTTTAGAAGAAATTGTTGGTGAAATTCGTGATGAATTTGATGATGATGAAATACCGGACGTACACAAAATTAATGAAAATCACTACGTACTAGATGCGAAGGTGTTGATTGAAGAAGTAAATGATTTACTCGGAACAACTATTGAACAAGAAGACGTTGATACCATTGGCGGCTGGATGCTGACCGAAAAGTTTGATCTTGCTAAAGGTGATAGCATCAAAAACGAAGGTTTTTCATTTAAAGTCATTGATATTGAACATCACCATATTAAACGAATCGAAATAACAAAGGAAAAAAGTACGGATCCCAGCTGATTATCCGTACTTTTTTTGATGCTCTTTTTTCATTTGCAAGTACTCTTTATTCTCTCGTACCTCTTTCCATTTTTCCATAAAAATTGATGCCGATTCTGCTTTTTGTTCATCAATTTGCCGTTCGTTACGCTCGCCGTCTTTGTTGTATTTCTTTCCGCCTTTGTAGTTCGCGTAGCGCCTCGATCGCGTGTATCCCATTTGGAGAAATTTCCGGGCCATGTCCATTCCAACAAAATCGCTTTTTTCTTTGTAGGTTAAAAAAAGCTGATAGATGGCGTCGGCGGATTCCTCAGCAATGTCAGGTGTACGAAAACGCCAGTGAGGAAGAATTTCACTTTTATATGGCTCAACAAGGAGAACTCCTTGTTCTCCTTTTCCTACTCTATACTTTTCAGGATGTTTTCTAAAATCGATATGTTCAAAGTCAAGTGAATAATCAAATGCCACGGCTCTTCCCTCCTTTTTGATCTCTACCCTTTACAAATGAATGATAAAACTTTTCTTAAAGAAGTTTTTCACATGCAGGTGAGGGTAATAATAGGTGGATAAGTATGGTTAACTTTTTTCTTCATACTAAAAGAAGTCCGAACTTATTAAATCATGATATGGGAGATTTCGTTATGTCAATAAAGCTACAGCAAAATCGAATAAAAGCTAATTTTTGGATTACTCCTTCTATATACGGAATTGTTGCTTTTATTTTAGCCACTATTAGTACATTTTTAGATCGATATTTGACAGCTCACAAACAGTGGTTAAAGTTAGTTCCTTCCGTGTTTCTAACGGATAAAGAGCTTGCTCATACTATTTTAAGTTCAGTATCAAATTCCTTATTAACGATGACGACAATTACGTTTTCTTCTGTGTTAGTGGTACTGACTACGTTTGTAGGTCAGTTTTCTCCTAGAACGATTCAGAACTTTAATACAGATGCCAAAACTCAGCGCGTGCTTGGCACTTTTATCGGTGGATACGTATACGTGCTTGTAGTGCTCATTCAAGTTCGCAGCAACCAAGTCAGCAATACTTTTATTGTTCCTTCATTAGCCATCGTGGTAGCATTCATTTGCTTAGGGATGTTTGTGTTTTTGATTCACCACGTCATCAACTGGATTAAAGTCGGAAATTTAATTTCAAACATTGCCAAAAAAACGATGCTTACCATTGAAGAGAGACGGCTAGAACAACAAAAGCACCCCGAATCAAAGAATGAAATACAGGTTGATTTTGATAGTGAAAACACACTGCAAATTAAAAGTAACAGACAAGGATATATTCAATATATCGAACTCAACCATTTAACAGCACTAGCATCTAAATTAAATGTCATTGTTAAACTCGAAAAAGCACCCGGAGAGTATGTAGAAGCAGACACACCGTTATTAACTGTAATCACTCACAATCAATCGTTAGAACGTGAAAAATTTCTTCATTGCTTGTTTATTACAAATGACCAAGAATCGATCCAAGACGTAAAATTAGGTATTCAAAAACTAAGTGAAATTGCATTAAGAGCTATTTCACCAGCTATTAATGACCCTGAAACAGCTATTAACTGCATTGAACAGCTCACGCAAGTGTTTATCAAACTCGGACAAAGTTATTCTTCCTCTCCTTATTATTGCGATGAAGAAGGACGTATTCGAGTGCTGCTAGAAAAACCTTCTTTTACGGATTATTTGTACAAAGCGTTCTATCAAATTCGCCATTATGGAAAAGAAGATGTTTCCGTGATGTCTGCTGTCATTAAGGCATTAACTGTAATCGCTGAAACAAATCGCTCTGCCATCAAAAACGACGTGTGGTTTTTTTCTTCCTATATCGTAGAAGGACTGCAAAAGGAAGAGTGGCTTAAAATGGACAAAGAGTTTCTTAATCAGCTTCTCAAAAACCTTGCAAAAGCTTGTGAAAAAAAATGCCGGTCTATGTTGATAGAATAAAAACCAAAAAAAGCCGCTCATCAACTGAGCGGCTTTTTCTTACGATGTGAGGAACTTCTAATCTATGGGATAACAAACGGGCTAGAGTCGTTTTTCCACTTCCAACGGATCCAACGATATGTATTTTTTTACATGAAGCGCTTTGAATACTTCATCTCCTCCTACTTCAAACCTGTTCTTTTACACATATTGTATCATTCAAGTTCTTTTTCTCTAATGCAAACCAAAACGTTTTATGCTAGTATTTTATGGTACTTGACTGACAAAAGGAGTGAAAACACAGTGCCTAAAACCCTTTTTGGAAAACTTACGCTGTTTTGGATTGGACTATTTTTATTAATTACAGGTCTATTTTTTTATTATAAATATACAAACCAAGGGTTTACAGCTGCAGATTTATTCTTTCGCTCCTCTCCTCCTTTAGCTACTATTGGCTTTCTTTTAAGCGCAGCCGGACTATATGAAGAACGAGGAAAAAACAAGCTAATTCCTCTTGTTGTACTCACCATTAGTTTTATCATGCTCTGCCAAGCAGGCTATCACTTTATCCATATGCATACTCCACCGCCGCGTCCCTGACTTTGTCTCATTCTCATTTATAAAAAAGCTCTCGTTTAGTATATTAAACGAAGAGCTTTATTTTCTATTCAAATAAACGCACAAGCTTTTTTGTATAGGGATGCCTGTTTTTATCAAATAGCTGTGCACGGTCAAATTGATCGATAACCTCGCCTTGCTGCATAACCATCATGCGACTGCTCATAAATTTTACTGCTGCTAAATCATGCGAAATAAAAAGATAAGACAGCTGAAAAGTCTCCTGCAAATCTTTTAATAAATTTAAAATCTTTGCTTGTACCGTAACATCAAGGCTCGCTGTTGGTTCGTCTAACAGTACCAGAGACGGACCTACGCTAATGGCACGCGCAATCGCTACACGCTGAAGCTGTCCTCCGCTGAGTTCATGGGGATAATTCAACGCATATTCTGCGTTAATTCCAACTTTTTCTAACAAATAAAAAGCGATTTCTTTTTCATTTCTGCTCACATGAGATAAAAATGAAGGAACGGTTCGCTGCTGCCGCAAAGGCTCGAGCAAAGAATCGATGATTTTTACTTTTGGATTAAAAGAAGCCGCGGGGTTTTGAAATACCACTTGCATGCCTAGACGAGCTTGCTGCAGTTTTTTCCCTTTTAACCGGTGAAGAGGTTTCTCTGCAAACCATACTTCTCCCTGCTGAGCCTCTGTTAACCTTAGCACGCTTTTTACAAGCGTACTTTTTCCGCTTCCACTTTCTCCGACAATCCCTACACATTCCCCTTTATCGATATGCAGGGAAACATTATTTAGCGCTTTAACGTCTTTATACTGTTTCACAAGCTGCGTGACGCGTAATATATTTTTTTCTTTCATATCTCACTCCTATATCAACACTTTTTTCTGCGTATCTAACAATCGATCAGGCGTTTTCCGTAAAGAAGGAATGGCGTTAAACAGTTTTTTTGTGTAAAAATGACGCGGAGTGTGAAGCAGAGATTCGATACTGTTTTCTTCCACGATTTCTCCTGCTAGCATAATGGCTCCCCGGTCCGCATATTTCCGCACATGACGCAAATCATGAGTAATAAACAGAATGGCACAGCCAGCTTCTTCTTTCAGCTTATACAGCAGCTGAAGAACTTCAGCTGCTGCCACGCTATCTAAAGCCGTAGTTGGTTCATCTGCGATAATCAAGGCAGGCTTCATCACCAGCGCTAAAGCAATCGCTGCTCGCTGAAGCTGTCCTCCGCTCAGCTGAGCAGCATAGCTTTTATACACGCGTTCATTAGGTAAATTCACCGCTTTTAAAGCCTGAAAAATGGCGGATTTCCTGTCTTTTTTAGACAGCTCACTATGAGTACGAACCGTTTCATCAAACTGCTTTCCAATTGTTAAAAAAGGCGTAAAAGCGCTTCGATAATCTTGAAAGATATACGAAATATCTTTTCCAAGGATAGGAGCCTCTCCTTTCTGTTTAAAGGTGATAGAGCCTTCTTTAAGCGTTACACCTGAAGGCAGCAGTCCTCCTATCGAAGCAGCAGTGATGCTTTTCCCGCTTCCGCTTTCTCCAACGAGCGCCATCCACTGTCCTTGTTCGATTGTGAAAGAAACGTCTTTTATGATTTGTTTTGTTTTATTATAAATGGCTAGATGCTTTACTTCTAAAACGATGACGATCACCTCTTTTATCGATTAACTTGATATTTCCCTCGAATATATTCACCTAAAGCTGTAAACGTCAGCACAAATAAAATAATGGCCACACCTGGTATCAACATTAGCTGCGGAGCATTGTAAAAGTAAGCCCTGCCTTCATTTAGCATCGTTCCCCATTCCGGAGTAGGCGGCTGAGTCCCTAGTCCAATATAGGATAATGAAGCCATCATTAAAATAATTTTCCCTATATCCAGCGTAGCAAGAACAAGAATATGTCCCCCGACGTGAGGAAGAAAATGGCGAAGGATTAAAGGCAGTGTTCCCACTCCATTTAATTTAGCGATCAGCACATATTCTTTTGACTTCTCTTGAAGCACAATACTCCGCACTACCCTTGCATAACTAACCCACTTTACAATAACCATTGCAGCAATTAAGTTAAATAATCCAGGCCCTAACAGTCCGCTTAAGACAATGGCTGCAATATAATCAGGAAAAGCTAAAAAAGCATCTACAATTCTCATTAAAAAGCGATCTATCTTTCCTCCAATATACCCTGAAACTAAACCAACCGGGACTCCAATCAAAAGAGAGAGCGCTAAGACAAGAAAACTAGTTCCAATCGTAGTCTGAGATCCAGCTATGATTCGTGAAAAAAGATCTCTGCCTAAGTGGTCAGTCCCTAGCCAGTGATCACTGTTGGCTTTTTGAAGCCGGTCTTGCATATTGACTTGTGTGGGGTCCATTGGTATTAGCTGACTTCCAAACAGACAAAATAAAATAAGCACAATACCACACATGCTTATTACTACAAAAAGAAGCTGCGGCTTTTTCACGTTTTATCCCCTCCCTTTACATAGAGCTGGGGATTTACATATTTGTAGCTCAAATCCACAAGTGAATTGATTAAAACAACAAACAGGCCCATCCACAAAATATACCCTTGAATCACAGGATAATCACGATTCATAATCGCATCAATAACTAGTTTTCCAATTCCAGGATAAGCAAAAAGCACTTCAATAATAACCGTTCCTCCAAGTAAACTCCCTAAGCTTGTCCCTAAAATGGTAAGAATGGGTGTTAAGCTATACCGAAACGCATGGAAAATAAAAATGCGGCTTTCACTTATTCCTCTTGCTCGAGCAGATCGTACAAAATCTTGTTTCAATCCTTCTAGCAGACTAGCTCTAATCATTCGCATATACACAGCGGACATGGCAAAACCAAGTGTTAAAGAAGGCAGCACAAGATGGGCTGCTGTGCCTGTACCCATTGAAGGAAGCCATTGAAGACGTACAGAGAACAGCTGTATAAACAAAAGACCGAGCCAAAAGCTTGGAATAGACGCTCCAATTAAAGAAATACTTCTGCTGAGATAATCAATCCACTTATTTGGATATAGTGCTGACAGCGTTCCGAGTGGCACAGCTATTAACAGCATCACAACCAAAGATGCAACCGTCAAGCGCAGCGTAGCCGGAAACTTCTCAACTAATTCGTCGATGACTGGCTCTTTTGTCATATACGAAGATCCTAAATCAAACTGAAAAAAACGCGTCAGCCATTTTCCATATTGAATATATACAGGTTCGTTAAACCCTAGCTCTGTTCTCAAACTATTTATTTGTTCCTCAGACACTGCCACGTCATCTACGCGAAGCATTTGCTTAACCGGATCTCCCGGAGCTAGCTTCATTAAAACAAAGCTGAGAAACGATAGTATAACTAAAAAAATGAGTAATTCTATTATTCTTTTACCAATTAATTTCATATCTACTTCACATCTAAATCCTTTGTTATCACATAGTATTCACTTTTGGCTGTAACCCAATTTTTCACATTGTCTCTATAGGCTACAAAATTGTTCGGGTGAACAATCGAAGAATGCAGCGTTTCCTTTTCTGCTATTTCTCCGGCTTGTCTTGCTAACTTATTGCGCTGTTTTTGATCAATGGTTTTATTAAGCTCATCAATAATGGAAGCTAATGCTGGTTCATGAAAATGTCCAACATTAAATGCCCCTCCCTCCGTATAAAGAGCATTAAAGAAATATCCTGCATCTCCTCGCGGCGCGGTTACTAGGCTGTATGTAACGATTCCCCAATCATCTTTTGTTGTCATATACTCATCCATATTTTCCACTTGTTGAATGTCTATTTTCACACCAATCTTTTTTGCTTCTGACTGAAGCATTTGCGACATTAAAGGCAGTTCTGGACGATAAGGGTATGTAACAAGCTTAAAAGAAAGTTGTTTTCCATTTTTTATTGCTTTTCCATCCTTGAGTATATAACCGGCTTTTTCTAAATGTTTTTGAGCCTCACTTGGTCCGTAGGTTTTCGTTTTTTGATCGTTCGAAAAATCCAAACTATCTAAAAATGGACCTGCTGCTGGTGAACCTTGACCTGCGAGCGCTGTGTTGACAACATCCGTGGGATTTAATAATACATCAAACGCTTTTCTCACATTTTTATCTTTAAACGCTTCTTGCCTTGAATTATAGAAAAGCATTTGATTTCTGAGGCTCGGCTGTATATCTACTACAATAGATGAATCTTGTTTTAAAGTATTTAAGCTTTCAATTGCCGGACGATATACAATATCAGCTTCACCTGATTGTAAAGCAGACGTGCGTGCATTTTCATCATCATTAAATGTTAACACAACTTCATCCAATTTTGGTTCCGCGTCCCAGTATTCTTTGTATTTTTTTACTTTCATTTCACTATCCGGTTTAAACGAAGCTACTTTAAATGGTCCCGTTCCCACTGGTTTACTTTTTATATCTGAAGTATCTACATCAATAATTGCCGTGTTTGGATGAACAAGTTCAGAAGGCAACGTAGCAAGCGGCTCTGTTGTTGTAATGATCAAGATTTGGCCACTGGCTTTCATTTCTTTAATTTTAAGTGCACTTTTCATTGCTTCGCTTTCTTTTATCGTTCTTTCTAACGAATGTTTCACGGCTTCAGCATTCAAATCCTTGCCATTTTGAAACGTAATCCCGTCTCTAATCTCAAATATCCATGTCGTCCCATTATCTTCTGTTTTCCATTTCTTTGCAAGCCATGGTTCAATCTGTAATTGCTCATTCACTTTGACTAGTGTTTCCGCAATGCCGGCTCGTACAGTGGTATAATTTAACTGTGGATCGAGCGTGTCACTTGGAAAATTCGATACAAAAGTAAGTGATTTTGTTTCCCTCTCTTGTCCGGTACTCGCGGATTTACTCGAACATGCCGCTAGCATACCTATCGTAGCAAGCGTTAAGCATAGCAGACTTATCTTTTTTTTCATATAAACCCTTCCTTTATTAAAAGCTATCCTTTTTTATGTACTGTCTCTAACTATAATTCCCCTCCTTTAAATCGTAACGATTATTATTATCATAAAAAGTTTAATTTGTTTACCTTACTTTGTCAACAAAGGTTTTTAAAGTATACAGGTGCTCTAACATCTGTTTTCATCCGTTATGATGATTGAATTTATTGATAACGTATACAAATGAGCAAAAAAAAACAAAGCCTTCTCGAGGCTTTGTTTATGCAGGGTATTTTTTTCTTTTATATTTCCACATCATATATCGATAACGAATCGTGCAGCCTATACAATACCCCATCAGCGCTACACCTGCAGCAAGAATCACCATTATACTAAATAAATAGCCGACAAGCGTATAACCCATTAAAAAGGAAATGAAAGCAACTCCCATACATATCGTTGCAATCCATTGGTTAAAAAGCTGCTGATCCCGGTCTTCCATTTGATAAGAAGAAGCAGGCTTTTTGAGAAGCGTTTTCCCTGCCATAATTACGGGATTACGCTTTGTTGCAAGTGTGACTACTCCAACGAGAAAAGGCAAAAGTAAAAGCCACTTTGCCGCAAGTAAAGCGAGCAAAACCGTTATAACGATAAAGAGTTGATTAAGCTGAACTAATGGTTTGGGAATGCTCATGGAACTCCTCCTTCTTAAAACCTATTATACAAATTGGTTTACTAATTTAAAAGAAAAAGCACTCCAAATGAGCGATAAGACTCATATAAAAAAGTTACATAATTTCACTAACGTACTTTAAAATCAGTATCGTAAATAAAATCAAGACAACGTATCGTAAAGAACGGATTCGACGTTGAAGAAGACGTTTTACATGCCTTTTATTACGCATATGGGTTCTTCCTTTCGTATATTGAATTGTCTTTAGACACACTTATATCATACTTTTTCGGAAAACACCAACGTCAGAAAAAATTGCCAAGAATTGCGGCTTTATGCGCTTAAAAAGCCTTTTCCAATTACGTCTCGTACATCGTGTACAATCACAAATGCTTCATCATCAATTTTTTTAATCAGCTTTTTAAGCTTAATAAGCTCTTGCTTGTTAATAACAACATACAAGATTTCTTTTGACTCTTTTGTATAGTTCCCTCGACCGTTTAGAATCGTTACACCGCGATCAAGCTGTTCATTGATTTGGTCCGCCACCTCGTTTTTGTTGCTTGAAATAACGGTAACGGCTTTTTTCGCATCAAATCCTTCAATAACGAAATCAATTACCTTTGTTGTAATGTAAAGCATAACGATTGTAAATAATAACTTTTCGGCTCCAATAATAAAATAAGAAGCCAATACCACTAGTAAATCAACAGCTAAAAGTGCGTAACTGACTTTCCAGTTTAAAAACTTATTTAGAATTCGAGCAATAATGGCTGAACCTGCTGTCGTTCCGCCAACTCGCAAAATCATCCCAATTCCAACCCCTAGCAGTACACCGGCAAAAACCATGCCGATGAGCTCTTCATGAAGATGAAGACCCCAGCCTTCAGTTACGTGAAGAAAAATAGATGTAGCGATAATCGTAATCATCGTATAAACGATGGTTTTTTTCTCTAAAAATTTATACCCTACGATAAGTAAGATACCGTTTAAAATAAAGTTAGTGATGCCCGTTGAAAGATGCGTTGTATAATATAAAATAATGGAGATACCCGTAACGCCGCCTTCACCTAGTCCTATTGGAATGACGAACATGTTAACTGCAAGTGAAAATACAAACGAACCTATTAATAAAAAGATGACATCTTTTACTGTTTTACTCATCGATTAAACCCTCCTCAGCATAAAAATTCACATAAAAAAGCCCCTTCTCCAAAAGAGAAGAGACGCTTATGTTTAGTTTTTATATTACGTATTCTTAAATTGCCATGTATGACTATAATATGTTCACATACGTTTGTCAAACGGAAAGTTTATGCATTATGTGTAACCAAGGCTATGAGTCATTTATCTTTTATGTATACTAGGAATGTTTTAATTTATTTAAACAAAGACGGATGCAGGAATTAGTCGACTCAATTAATTCTTTATCGCCTTTTTTCAATCGAATTTCTAACGAGCGTTGAAAATAGTGATGCGCTCTGGAAACAACCCGCTGATCAAGTAAACATTTTCCATAATGCTGATAGACAAAGTCTTCATATATGTGAAGGTCTTCATCTGCTTTTAATTGTTCAATGAGTAGCTGAAACGTTTCATTCGCTTTATCCCACTGTTCTTGCCAGTGATATGTATGTCCAAGTCGGATCGTATTCAAAAATTCACCTTTTGTATCAGCATGTCGGTCATATAGATAAATGGCCAGCTGCAGATGTCTTTCACTGCTCATTAATTCTCCAAGTATGCGCTCATATACACCAATATGTCCATATGTTTTAGCAGCGGCACACTCATCCTCTTCTTCAAGAGCTCGTTTCTTTAAATAGATAATTCCCTGCTTCATTTGGTGTGGGTTAACCGGAACTTCTCGAAGCTGTTCATTAAATCGATAACTCATATTAAACGGAAGATCTCTGATGTTCATGCACGCTCCTTTCATGTGGCACATCAGCAAACATACTTTCATGACCGCTTGCTTATGGTCCATTGGATGTAGGGTTCTTTCCATTTTGATACGTTTACGCGATTTACAGGAAAGCTCAGCAAAACTGCTGAGCTGTTGGTTCTTATTATTTTACTTATATATCCATTTTATCACAAAAAATACTACCGTAAAGATGATCAGGCAGTCTTCATATAAAAAAATGGTTTTTTATCAATAAAAATGGTTTTATGCTCTTGAAAGCCTATACGCTGATACAATTTTTTGGCTTCTACGTTATTATATTCAACGTTTAACGATAAAAACATCTTACGCTTTTTGGCTTCTTGCTTGGCTACATTTAAAAGAGCCGTTCCTATCCCTTTTCCGCGGTAAGCTTCATCTACACATAGAGAGTCAATATAATAATCTCCATGTTCCGTTTCTATATCAATTTCCCACGCTGGATTATTAAGTTTAGCACGTACAAAACGCTTAACTGGTTCATAAAGCGTTTGTAACATACTTCCTTCATAGCAAAGCATAAGTCCAACTACCTTCTCATCGACTTCTGCGACTGTAATATGATGATAGCTATAGCGATTCTTCTCAGACAGAATAAACGCTTTAAGTCTTAAAAGCGCTTCTTCATTCGTTGTAGCCGCCGTATGAGAGCGTGCAATACTGCCAAGCATGTCATAAAGTAATTCCGTTACAGCAGAAGCATCTTCTTTTCTTGCTTTCCTTATTTTCACGATTTTCAAACTCCCTTTATCCTCTTTGCTTGCTTTATTTGCAGCAAAACTTCTTACCTATCTACTTTAACACGAAAAAGAAAAGAAAGAAAAAATTAACTCCTAATCTTCCTTTCATTGTATAATTAATGTATATTTTCAAATGAATGGATGATGACTATGAAAAAACGCCGGCAGCAGAAAGATAATACGATGAGCGGGAGAGAACTTATAGCGGAGGTTCTTTTACAAGTGCCTCAGTTGCTCATATGGCCCGTGCGTCTTCTTATACGAATTGGTCGTTCTTTGTTGGACGGTATTTAGCCAATCCTATACACATACTTACGGAACTCACAAAAAAGAAACTCAGCAGCTACTGAATTTCTTTGTTAGTTTTTTGCTTTTTTGTATCCTGCTTCTTGTGCATCTTTTTCGGTACAGAACCAAATGATGTTGTTCATGGTTTGATTGTAGTGCGCCCCTGTTGGCACGTGATAAATTTTAGAGTTTTGATTTCCTTTTATTTTACCTTCACAGCTTGTGGCAGATTGAGTATCTTTTTGATTAGAAGAGGACTGATTTTTTACAGCATCCGTGTTATATCCTTTTTCTTGTGCATAGTTTTCAATACTCCAGATGCCTTTTTCGCTTTTTCGAGCCTGCTCCTGTATTTTCTTAAATTCGTCTACGTACTTTGTATTAGGAGGAAATACCGCTACGCGGGCTAGCCCTTTTGCTAGCAGCTCTTCATTGTATAGCTCATTGTCTATCCATATATACGCAAGTAACCGTCCATATTGATCACGTTCTTGCACATCAAATTCAAGAGTGATCTCCTGCCCTTCTAGCCTTTTTTTCGTGTAAGCAGATGCTTCTGGACCAAAGGGCTGTACGCCTAGTTTGGGATGCTTTGTTTCTGGGGTATCGACAAGAAGTAGTCGTACGCGATCCGTCTTTCCGTTCAGCATTTTTACTTTAAGCGTATCGCCGTCCACCACTCTTTCTACCGTAGCTGCCTCACCTACTACGTCTTCACGACTTGCTTTAGAAGGACTATGGTCTTCTTCTTGATCTGATGAACCTTCTACTTGAACTTCTTGTTTTGTATCCGTAGAAGGTGTGCTTGAATGACTTGCCTGCTCATCACTGCATCCAGTAAGAAGCAGCACAAACGTCGCGATCATGATGTAAATAATTGCTTTTATTTCTTTCAAAACCCGGGTCCTCCTTTAACACATTCCCTATCTACTATATAAAAGTAAAATGATTTTATAAATAGTGTAAATCACCTAAAAACAAAAACTCGTGAAAATACCTTTCACGAGTTTTTCGCGCAGCTTGTTTTAAAGTCATTATTTTAAATAGCATTTATTTTATTTTTATTTCACGAACACATTTTTCGTTTTTGTGTATCCAGATTTTTAATCATGAGGATATTTTACACTACAAATACATTTATCGTCTACCGGCTTATAAGAATAAGGAATAGCCGCACAAATAGAATAAGTGTGAATATTTCAATATAATAACTGACTACCATGATGACTATTTTTTTGTAACATAAATAAGAGCCCTTACTAACAATAGCTAATAGGGCTCTTCAAACCTTTGTTTTTACGATCGAATTTTTTGTTTGCGCATCCACTGGGTAGCGACCCACTTTTCTCCTTTTATAACAGGAGCTCCCCCGTGGAGAGTACGGTCATTAAGTTCAGCATCACTATAAAAATATTCAAAGTACACGGCCATTCCCTTTGTCGGAGATACGGAAAGACCCAGCTTAGGAAAATAAGTTTCTCCTCCTTCTTCCACATCATTTAAGTACATAACCAATGTACTAATACGGTTATTTTTAGATGCTTTACTTGCAGAAGTGAAATAATCGTGATGCGCTTTGTATTCTTGATCAGGCAAGTATTTTAAAACTTGAAGGCCTTCAGCATATTCAATAGACGGTCCCATTATCTTAGAAAGTCTCTTTTCAATTTGATGTACAAGCTCGTTTTCACTTTCTTCAAAAAACATGCCGCTGCTCGTTCGAATACTGTTTACTTCACGTTCAGCTCCAATTTTTGATCGCTGCATTTTATCTTTGGATAGCTGTATAAGTTCGTCACATTCTTCGGTACTTAGGACATTTCCTAAAACTAGAACAAGAGGCTCTTCAAATCGAGCAACAATATTAATCTCTCTGTCTTCTAATTTAATTTTATTCCCTGAATGGCTAAAAATCGTTTGTTCTTTCGTTAGTAAAGATGTATTAGTTGTAATCATCTTTTATCGGCTCCTCAAAATAGCTATTTTCCAATTCTTCACTCCATTATATGTAAACGCTTACTAATAAGAATTATATCATGCATACGAAGTAAATTCTGCTAGCAAAGGAAATAAATAAAAAGAAGCCCGCAATATAACGGAGCTTCTTCATTTTTTCTTATAGATTTCACTTATATTTTAAACACTTTATAAAGTAGCCTAAAAAAATTCTTTTAATCTAAAGCATACGTGCCAAAGGCCGCCTAAAATCAGCGGTACGCAAGTTCTTTTTTACTTAAATTCAGCGTTTGTGCTGTAGAAGCATGAATTTCGTTAAAAAGCGCTGGATTTTTTACCAGTGACAAGCCGTAAGAAGGAATCATTTCTTTTATTTTTGGTTCCCAGTTCTTCATATGCTGCGGGAAACATTTTTCTAGCACTTCAAGCATAACATGAACGGCAGTCGAAGCACCTGGCGAAGCCCCGAGCAATGCAGCAACGGAACCATCCGCTGAACTCACAACTTCTGTACCAAATTGAAGAGTTCCTTTACCTCCGGCTTCCGTATCTTTGATTACTTGTACACGCTGACCCGCTACGACGATATCCCAGTCTTCGCTTTTTGCGTTTGGAATAAACCCGCGAAGTTCTTCCATACGCTTTTCATTGGACAACAGCACCTGCTGAATCAAGTATTTCGTTAAGCCCATCTCTTTGACGCCTGCTGCTAACATCGTTAAGATATTATTCGGTTTTACAGAATTGATTAAATCCAAATTTGAACCCATTTTTAAGAACTTTGGTGAAAATCCGGCAAAAGGTCCAAACAGCAGTGTTTTTTTGCGGTCGATATAGCGTGTATCAAGGTGCGGAACCGACATCGGTGGAGCGCCAACCTTTGCTTTTCCGTACACTTTCCCGTGATGCTGCGCTACAACTTCGGGATTAGTGCATACCATAAATAATCCGCTTACCGGGAACCCTCCAATATGTTTGGACTCAGGAATATCCGTTTTTTGGAGTAAAGACAGACTTCCGCCTCCTCCTCCGATAAAAACAAAGTTTGCCGTGTGATATTCCTGTTTGCCGCTATGAATATCATGTACTTTTACTTCCCACGAGCCGTCTGCGTTACGTGTCAGATTTTCAACGCTGTGGTTATAGTTTATTTCTACGCTTTTACTTTTTAAATGTGTAAACAACATACGAGTTAAAGCTCCAAAGTTCACGTCCGTCCCTGAGTCAATTTTGGTTGCCGCAATTGCTTCAGTCGATGTACGGCCTTTCATAACAAGCGGCATCCATTCTTTTAACTTTTCAGGACAATCCGAATACTCCATCCCTTGAAACAACGGATTATTTGATAGCGCTTCAAAACGTTTTTTCAAAAAGGATACGTTCTTTTCTCCTTGTACGAAACTCATGTGAGGGATTGGCATAATAAACTCTTGCGGATGATGAATTAAATTACTGCTTACAAGATACGACCAAAATTGCCTTGAAAGCTGAAACTGTTCATTAATTCGCACTGCTTTCGTAATATCTATGGATCCGTCAGCTTGTTCAGATGTATAGTTCAACTCGCACAGTGCAGCATGGCCCGTCCCTGCATTATTCCATTCATTGGAGCTTTCTTCTCCTGCATCTGCGAGTTTCTCAAATACTTTGATTTCCCATTCCGGCGCTAACTCTTTTAGTAAAGATCCCAACGTTGCGCTCATCACTCCGGCCCCAATTAAGATAACGTCTGTTTTTTTATATACATTGCTCATCACAATCTTCCTTATCTTTTATATTTTAAAAAAGCACCTTTTAGCAACACGCCTGTTCTACCTGACTCTCTATAAATTAAGTATGTCTGACAAGTTGTCTGTCTTACATAATGGGAATTTTTATACATACCCTTTCATCTTGTCCTTTTTTAACATGCTCAATATCACTTCAGCGGTTTCTTCAACTGCTTTACCTGAGACATTAACAATAGGACAACCAATGCGCTTCATAATTTTCTCAGCATATTCCAGCTCTTCAAGGATTCTATCTACATTGGCATAATTGGCTTGAGACGCTAAACCTAAATTTTTTAATCGTTCTTTTCGGATTTCATTGAGCTTATCCGGTGTAATAACTAAACCAATACATTTATTTTTTGGAATAGTAAAAAGTTCATCAGGAGGCGTCACTTCTGGAACTAACGGTATATTCGCTACTTTAAGACTTTTATGAGCTAAATACATAGAAAGTGGCGTCTTAGATGTTCTCGAAACACCAATCAACACTAGATCAGCTCGCTTGATGCCTCTGAAGTCTTGTCCATCATCATATTTAACAGCGAATTCAACTGCTTCTACTCTTCGAAAATAGTTATCGTCTAATTTTCTTGTTAATCTCGGTTGAAGATTAGGTTCTTTATTAAAGGTTTGGCTAAAGGCACTCATAAGAGGGGTCATCAAATCAATGGCTACAATTCCTTCTTCTTGTGCCGTTTGGTCAAGATACTGTTTTAAAGGTGGGATGACGATAGTATACGCAATGATGGCTTCGTTACACCTTGCTTCGGCAATGATATTATCAATATTTTCCTCATTTTCTACGTAAGAAGTATTTTGAATTTCAATATCTTCTCCACTAAATTGAGTTAAAACTGCTTTTACCAGCAGCTCAGCCGTTTCACCTACTGAGTCGGAAACTATATAGACAATTTTTCTTTTAATCACATTAAATCTTCCTATTCTTTGATTTTGATAGTTTAATAACGCTAATATTTTTATTTAGCAGCTTACAAGATACACAATTTAATAGTAATGAATAGATAAATATGCTGGTCACTGTGATTATAAACACTTTAACAAAACAATTAAATTAAGAATTTATGTCATACTAATTACGAAATAAATATAAATATGTTATACTATTTTCATTAAATGTTATATTAGCATTAAATATACGGAGATACAATCCCTTTTCTGCGCATTTTATAAAAAGTTTGAAGAAAGAAAAAGTTTAGATTTTAAAATGTTTTATGCTTTGGCATGGTGGCACTCATCAGGGCTGAGAGGTGTTTTGCAGGGATAGGTACGAGGATAGTTATATAATTATGTTGTTTATAAATAAAAATAATGAACGGTTTACTTTTCACCTTATGTATACTAAAAACATCGCCTAACAGACGATGTTTTGAAGAGCTGGTTATAATGCATTGTCGTGAAATAGATTCATTTTTATAAAACGGGATTACTTCTAGTAGATTTTTGCAATAAAAATTTAGAAAGATAATGAGATACGCCGTTTTCGTCACAGTTAAATTCCGTTATGTCATCGACAATTTCTTTAATATGATCCGGCGCGTTTTTCATCGCTACAGCATAGCTGGCAAACTGAAACATTGGTAAATCATTGTTGCTGTCGCCAATTGCTAGAATGTCTTGCTCGGGCAAATTAAAATGTTTTAGCATTTGCTGAATTCCCGTTGCTTTATTTACGTTTGCCACCATCACTTCGACATTGTGTTTAGATGAAGTAGAAGTTGTAAAGTCTGTTTCTTGCTTGAGTTTTTCAAGCTCTTCTTTCCATTTATCGATATGCTCGTGCGTTCTTGCAAAGAAATAGAACTTTGAAAATTCACTTCCTTCTACGGAATCTTTCCAGTCAATTTCTTCTTTAATTGCTTGTTTACGAGAAAGCCATTCGTTAATTTCCACACTGTCTGGCTTTGGCTCTTTAATTTCATTTTCAACATACGGCTGATCTTGTTTTAACGTCACGCGAGGTGTGCCATACGGGAAAAGCTCGTAGTATACCTTGTTCGCTCTTGCTTTTTCAATAATAGTTTCCACCAATTGAAGTGAAAGCGAATGCTGAAAGACTGATTCTTTTCCTACGTATCCTGCCATACCATTTGATGTGATAAATCCATCTACTTGAAAGCCTTCAGGAACTAACTCTTCTATTTCATCAAACGCTCTTCCCGTAGCAATAAAAACAAAAATTCCCTGTTTTCGTAATTCGTCAATGGTTTCTTTTGTTTGAATACTTACTTTGTTGGAGCGATTTAATATCGTACCGTCCATATCTAAAAAAATTGCTTTAGGTTTTAACAACATATTTATTCCCCCTATTTGTAAAAAGAGTGTACTTGGCAAGTATAAACTTTTCCATTTTCAAACTCAATGAATGTACTTTGCTTTTCTCTTTTATAAAGCTACTATAATACTCTCCTTACATCTAAAATTGTACAAGCGCTATAAAGAAAGAATTTTATATTTGCAATAAGCCTTTATATACTAATAGCTGGTTAGGCTAATTTGATATAAAACAGCATTCACAAAAACGAATTTTCCTTTTAGCCTTTAGAGTATCGTTCAAAAAAGATATAATAAGAGTGTTACAGATTAAATACATACAGAGGAGGTCAACATGAACGAACCATCCAATTTTTCTCCTTACCTTATTAAACAAATCAGCGATGCGATCGATGACAATATCAAAGCAAAGTGCATAGACTTTTTATATGATTCTCATTCGTTTTTTTCGAATGAAAAAGATTTTATAGAAGACTACATTTTAAATATATTGCAAGATACGTTTGTTTTAGAGAATAAATTAATAAATCCTAAGGAAATACGAAACCCAGCCTACAAAAGAAGACAATCAAATAAAAAAAACTGGCTGCAAACATTAAAAAAAGATATTAAAGCAGAAAAGCCTAATCCTATTTTTGAAGACATTGAATTAGCCAAAAAAGTGATGGATAAAAAAGTGGATACCGAACACTTAAAAAAGCTGTTTGGCGTGGAAAAACCTGAAGATATTTTAAAGATAAAGTTAAAAGAAGTAGAGGCATGGGCTAAAAGCAAAAAAACAAACATTACCGATTTTCCTTATTTAGATTCAAAAATGAATTATCAAATAGAGAAAGCATTTCACACGGACTTTACTTTTTTAATTGCGGAAATCATCTTAGAAAAATACAATGGAAATTTAAGCAACTGGATTGATAAACGATTAAATTCGTGGGTAGAGGCGCCTATCTTCTCAAACGAAAGTCATTCTCTTAAAACCAATATGGAAGTTAAAACAAACTCCCAAGAAGTCGTTTTATATAATGACTATAAAGTTGATGAAGAATATTTCATTCGCACCATTATCCCTGTGAATGATAATCAAACGGTTCTTTCCAAACGAAATATGGTTTTAGACCCAAAAGATTCCCAAATTATCCAGTTTGCTCTTTCACAGCGCGACGAGATGTTTTATAAAGAAAAAACGGTGACTCTTGATTTAGCGGATATCGTGAAAGAAATTTATAATTCAAAAGGTGTAAAAAACTATGAAGCCGTTGAAGCCCGCATTATGAAAATTGCCAGATATCACGTAGAAGGTGTAGCAAAGAAGAAAAATTCCAGAGATACAAAATTTGCGATCAACTTCTTTCAAAAGGCTGTTATTGAAACCGATGAAGTAACGGGCAGACGATATGCAACGATTGTATTTAGCGATGATACGCATCAAGGCTTTTTAAATCAGCAGTTTGTACAAATTTACAGTGATGTTATTAAAAAGTTTAAAGATAACTCGCTGTCTTCTTTACTGCTTTATGCATTTCAAAAAGAGCGTTTAGACTGTTATTTACAAGAAAAGTCTTACACTCATTTTTACCCGTATCAATATTTTGCTTCAAAAGTTCGTTTTCGTTCAAAGAAAATTGATGTAAACCTAAAATTAATTAATGAATCTCTAGCAGAATTTGTTAGCAATCAAGTACTGATCCAAAGTTATCAGCAAAAACTTCAAGGATTTGAAATCTCTTTTATTCCTCTTCAAAATTATGAAATTCAAGACTATTTTGGAGGAGAACATAGAGAAACATTGGAAGGGTAAATCATTCCCTTCCTTTTTTATTTGACATTTTGCCATTTTCGTCTTTTTGATACAAAATCTCCCTCTATTTTCATTTCATAGTTTGGAAGTTTTGTCATTTTTAACGTACTACACAAAAGCTTTTGCCGTTTTTGACGTACTCCTCCGCTACTTTTGCCGTTTTCTGCGTACTAATTACTGTCTTTTGCTGTTTTTGACGTACTACTTTGCTTCTTTTGCTGTTTTTGACGTACTACTTTGCTTCTTTTGCTGTTTTTGACGTACTAAATTCATTTTATTTACTCGTCATCACTTATTAATTGTTAATTATTCTCTTTTTTTCGTAAAACAATCCTACCTTTTGCCGTTTTTTACGTACTCCTTCACTACTTTTGCCGTTTTCTGCGTACTAAACATTGCTTTTCCCTTTGTTATGTCCTTTTCAAACCCTATTTTTTATTTTTTTCGCAGCATATATAAAGCTTTTGCCATTTTTGACGTACCAAACGATAACTTTTGCTGTTTTTAGCGTACTACCAGGTCGTTTTTGACGTTTTTCACGTACTAAAAATAGCTTTTGCCATTTTTGACGTACTATTGAAATTCATTGTGTTATTTACAGCGATCAGAGAAGTGATTTTTTTCCCTTTTTTTAGGTGAATCGAGATCACTTTTGCTGTTTTTGGCGTACCACTCTTCACTTTTGCTATTTTCGGCGTACTATATTGAGCCTTTTGCCGTTTTTGTCGTACTAAAACGCATAAAGTTTTTTTTGATTTTTACTGATCGTAACAAACACTGTTCTACCGGCGCTTGCTTGCTTTTGCCGTTTTTGTCGTACTAAAAAACCTATACGCTGAATCCCTTGCTATGACAGCATTCTTTGAGCCTTTTGCCGTTTTTCGCGTACTACTCGTTCGTTTGCGATTCTGTTTCTTATTGATATAATTTTCACAAGGTATTCTTTGTTATTTTACCCTAATAAATTATTGTTGATATGAAATAGATTGGAGGGATTCTCATGATAAAAAAAGAATTTGCGAAAATTGGAAAACAAATTATTCGCCAATTGTCTAGCACCGTAGAAAAATATAAAGATATTGAAGATCACATGGACCTAGACGCTCATGGGAACCCTACAATCAAAACAGTGGCAGAACATCACCGTTTATCTAAATCTCAAATTTCACAATTAATTTTTTATCACTTCCTTCACGTTGATGAAAGAGGTATTATTTGTGATGTTTCTGAAAAAGAGATTGCAGCCGCTTTGAATTGTACAGTTCGAACAGTTCGCAACAACAATGTAGTATTAGCAGAAACAGAATTAATTTCCTATTCTCGCAGCGGCAAAGGAATCAATATTTGTATTGTTCCCTACCCCCAATATTTTGAAGAACACGGCTTTGGGTTTATGGAATTAGAATATACTCGCTTTGAAGAACTTATTCTAATTGAAAACGTAAATGCCCTTCGCTTAGAGCTGCGCAAAGAATTGGTTTATGACAACGATACGATTAAGCGTCAGTTTAATCCTGGAGAAAACACTTCAAAAATTAGCTTTAATGACTATAAAATTTTTACGCCGAAATATACTCACTACAAGGGTATGATGCAAAAAATAGCTGAAACGCAGGCGAGCGCATTTAAAACCGTTGTCCAAGGATCTACTATTTTCTTTGTTTTAAAAGACGGAGCTAAAAATGGCAAGATGTCAAAACAAGAAAAGAGAGATCAATACGATGCGGCGATTCGACGTACTATTGAAGAGACTTTTGTAAAATTATCTGGACACAGCACAGATTCTACAGGAATTGTTATGTCTTCATTCCAAAACGAAGACATCGCTGATTTGGTTCAGCTTTCTTTTGAATATGGTATTGAACGAGTGAAGTCTGCCCTTTATACATTGATTGAACAGGCCTTCTTCAGCCATGATGCTCAAGTCGTTGAAAATTACGGTGGGAAAATCCGTACGCTCATTCGAAAAGAGCTTTCAAAAAATCTTCAAGATCAAGTCCCTGCCGAACTTACAGCTTCATAAGGGGCTTCTTTGGCATGCCTTTTTTTTATTTTCTATCCCTTCTCCTCTCTTTTTGATACAAATAGTACAAACAAACACCCATTTTTTCAGCTCTCAAATTTCATTATCCTATCTATATAAACGTAATGAGTTTAAATAAATGATATTTCTTGTGTATAACTATGGAATATTACTAAAAAAACACCTTCATACTTATCCACAAAAGAAAGAAAACATATTCAATGACTGTTATATCATCCTCTTTATTAATAAAAACATCCCTTTTATTTTTTTATTAACGATAATTTCCAGGTTATTTACTCTTTAATATAACTACTTTTATCCACAGTGGAAATAATTCATACTTTTAACAGCAATCTTCATACTATTGATTTTAAAATCCATCTATTGTAGAAGAAAAAACATAGTAAATAAAATAGCTTCCATATCTACTACGATAAAAAACATCCTTTAGCCAAAGGATGCTGTTCACAAAAAAGGGCTATTTTCCACACAGTTATTTATTGAAATACTATTTTCTTTCTAACCCTTGATATCATTGGGTTTTTAGAGGATTTTTCTTTCTTTAATATCTGTATATAATGTTTGCTAATAAGATCTATACTAATCTCTGCTATAAGATTTTATTTAATATTTGTATAAAGAAATGTTTTAAAAATATCTATACCTGAGGATTTTCACTTTTTCTAAATTAAGGAGTTTTCATTACATATACCAAATACAAATAAATTAAAATAAAACAATAGTTCAAACGCCTCTTAATAAATTCTAGTAGTATATTTTTTAAAATAAATTATACTATTCAGTAGAGAAAAATTTATAAAGCAAGAAAGGGACTTAGTCATGAAATACATACAGTGGGTACAGCAAACTTTATTTAATACCGGTAGGTGGATTGACATTAGTGAAGTAATCATAAAGATTATCCTCATTTTTATCATTGCTCAAATTGTCATCCGGTTTGCTCGCAGTGTCATTAATAAAATCTTTGATTTCAGATTTAAAACTAAACTGCTGAGGTACAACGAACGAAAAGAAATAACGCTGAAAAAACTTTGTCTGAGCATTGTCATGTACGTTGTATATTTTATTGCACTTATTACGTCTTTAGAGGCAATCGGAATTAATATGAAAGCACTTTTAGCTGGTATTAGCGTAGCAGGGTTTATTACAGGCTTAGGTGCACAGAATTTGATTAAAGATATTTTAAATGGGTTTTTTATTCTATTTGAAGATCAATTCTCAGTAGGAGATCACGTATCTATAAATGATACGAAAGGAACTGTTGAAGAAATTGGATTGCGCACGACAAAAATTCGCGGAGTCGACGGAGAGTTTTATTTTTTTGCTAATAGTAACATTACAAAAGTAGCGAACTACACGCTCGGTGAAATCCCCGAAATACATACACCTGAACAAATAAAAACTCGTGAAGAATAGCTTCACGAGTTTTTATTTACGACCGTTGTAAAGAATTGATCATATGATGTAAGGTGATAATCTGCTTCAATATCGTTATTTTGAAATGCACATGTTTTAATTCCCAGTTCACGGGCAGGTTTTAAGTCGAGTTCGCGATCCCCAATTACTAAATCGAGCTGATACTTATCGTGAAGATAGGCATAAGCTCCGCTATCAGGCTTTCGTTTGTAGCCATCATCCTTTGTAATAATCTCCGTGAAGTAGTGCTCCATATTAAAAAATGCCAGGATATCAAGCGTAGATTGTCTAGACTTGTGCGTAACAATTACATTTGTATCCGCAAAGCTCAGTACGTCTTCTACGTGAGAAAAAGCAGGCTTATCTTTAGGATTGATTTTTTGTTCGAGCACATGGAAGTGTTTATCAAACAAAGACTTTTCAATATCAAAATGCTTGATTGCTACGTCAGAAGATATTTTCATTTGTTTTAAAATATCATCTTCTGAAATCGTTTGATCTGTTAGTAATTCTTTGAATGCTTTCACGATAGTCGGATAGGTATCAAAGATGGTTCCATCAAAGTCCCATAAAATATTCATTTTCGCTGTCTCTCCTTTTTAAAAACGTAACGATTATACCAAATTTTTCACTGCTTGTCAGTGAATCATTTTGTCGTCGTTGCATTTAAAGTAAAAAAACTCGTATAAAACGAGTTTTTTTACTTTATTAGCTGCTGCTGCAGTTTGAACTCGAACAGCTGCTGCCGCTGTCATGATGGTGATGACCTCCATCGTTGTGGTGATGGTGGCGGTTATCTTCCCAGGGGCTTGAACAGCTATACCCACTGTAAGAGGCTGTCTCTCCCGCATACATCGTCTTTTTATATAGCAACAGTTCATTCATATGGCTTGAAAAGTTGGTGGCTTTGTAGAGAGAATAAAAAACAAAGCCTTGAAGAAGAAGTTCGTTTGATACATTTCCTTTTTTAGCCGCTTTTTTAAAATAAGTTGATCCGCCCGTTTTTTTTCTTTTTCGTGCAGCAGTGACTTCTTCTTTTAATGTTTGAATCAAATGCCTCTGTTGTGTTTCCCATTTGCCGTTTCTTAAAAAATAGCGATCTAGTAATTCATCTTCTGATAACCTTTGAAAATCTTGAAGCGTACTTTTATCAAGCGGATGCTGAAAAAACTTCCCCCAAAGCAGTCGGCTGTTACCCGTTATGTCAAACAAATGAGCATACATCCAATCGAAGAACGCTCGCTTATCCGGCTGTGGGGATGGAGCTGTTTCTACATTTGGCTGGTGATGCAAAAAGCGGTTGAAAAAACGGTCTGTAAAACGTTCATAATCTACTGTAAACATAATCATTTCATGCCATACTTCATCCACTTTTGCACTAAACATCGGTACGTCTTTGATGACTGCATTTAATAAAAAGTAGCGCTTCATCTCAAAAAACGTCCATTCCACTTCATCGTCTTTTGTATTTTTTCCTTTCATGCGCTGTTTCACTTGCTGAACATAGGCTGCCGGTAAAGAATCTTCTAGTGAATGAACAATATCTTCAAACCCTTGATTTTTATGTATTCCGAGCTCATCTGGAAGCTCCTCTTTATACAAGCGAAATCTTCTCGACTTTACAATCCCTTTAATAATCAAAGCTAAAAGAATTACCGCTCCTACTATAATGGCTGCTATCATCTTCTTCCCCCTGTATCGTATCTATATATTCAATATTTTACCACATTCGTAAAACACAAAAAAAGAGCTCAATTAACTTGAGCTCTCGTCATCATCGGGTATCTCGTCTACCTTTTCTACTTTGACTAGACCTTTCGTGCTATATTCAAGATCAAAGTATGCTTTAACGATATCCCCTTTTTTCAAATTACTTGGAATCGGTTCATTTAAATTTTTATCGGAAAATTTAATGCCCGTTCCTTCTTTTGTTGTTCCGCTGTATGTACCATTTTCGATTTTTTCAATAGTAATATAATACACTCGATATTTGTGCGCTTCCTCGTCGCCTTTCGCTTTTTCTTTAACGGTTTCTTGTTCAGGAAGCTTACTCAGTGTTTCTTGGGCCTGTCCAGAAGTCGGCTCTGCTGATCGATTTATGAATTGCATCACAACTAACACTAAACATATAACTACTAAAACTAATAATAATATCTTTTTTGCTGATAAAGACAATGAACTGTGCCTCCTTACACCTTTATGTATATCATGCTGCACACAAGAGATTATACACGATAAAGGATTAGAAATTGGGATAAATTCTATAAAAATAGTAAAAATATGAGAAAGTACCTAGAATTTTTTACGCTTTTCTGCACTTTTTTGAGATAGAAAAGAAATTTGGTACCTTATCCTTAAATTGTAACTGATTCACTTCATTTTCGGAAAGAGTTTTGCCCATTTTGTCGTAAAAAAGTCATAATAAGAAGGAATATCACACCATATTGTCGAACGTATGTATATACTTATAATGAACTGCCGAACTGCTTTTCTCTATCCTCATTGTTGAGGCAATATGGCAACTGAAACAGCTTGCTGTTAAATTCAGATTACACATCTATACTCAGGAGGTGGAATGCAAAATGATGTTTGCACTTATTGTTGTGGTTGGTATCGTAGCACTTGGCGTAGCTAGCTTCTACGTCATTAAGCGACCTCAAGGCGCTGTTGATCCTGAGGATCGCAAACCGCTTGTTTCTGTAAACGGGCATGTTAAATTTGCAGAAGGAATTAATCAAATTTCCATATCTAAAATTGACATGTACGATCAGCGTCTTGTTATCAATCAAGTAGCTATTATTCCATTTAACCGTATTCAACGAGCAGAATTTTCAAAGGTTGTCAAAAATGAAAAAGGCCTTCACGGAGCTCCTGTTCAACGCTATTTCGGTGAGTTAACCATTCATTTCACAGACAAGAACGGGCAAGAAACATACATTCGCTGTGAAACACCGAAAAAAAATCAATTTCACCTCATCTACCAGTACGATTTAATGAAAAGACAATTAAATAAGCGTCTTGGTCTTGAAGATCAGCAGCCTTACCTTACTCTCCAAGAACCATACGAACTATAAGAGAAAACCTCCCTTTTTTCACATATTATTTCACTTCCCTGTACATACTAGAAGCGAAACTGAAAATGGGAGGTCATTCCAATGGATTTCGTCCGTTTTTTGCAATATTTTTGTTCAATTGCCGGCGCTCTATGCTTAGGGTTTACCTACTATCACATGTTCAAGCGTGACGCTCCGGTAAAAAAAGAAGAATCACAGCAAGGTGGAACTGAGTGAAGTTCGCCTGCCGTGATTCTTCTTTTTATTTATATATTATTTATTTTTAGCCCAACAATAATTTTTGGTAAGTAAATTTTTAATAATATTCCGTAGCATACAAATAGAATTGTAGGAATAATAATGAATTTTGAAAAAAGTAAAAATGCAGTAATAGACAAAGTTATAAAAATAATAAGAAAAATAACTAAGTGTTTCATGCTAGACACCTTTTGGTTATTAATAATATCAGCGATACCAACTAATATCATTAAGAAACATATGTAATCTATTACACCTTGTATCAAATAATATTGTTTGACAACAGATTCAACAGTTGACATAGCAGACGTGAGATATAATAGCATAAATGAAACCACTACAGTTAATAAAGTCAACAAGAAAGGTATAAGCACAGGTGAAAGCATTGTTCTAAATAAGTGACCAAATGACCGAGATATACTTCTTTCATTTAAATAAGAGAAAGCATTAGGTTGGTTATATTTAAGGTTAGTTCTCTCTGTACTCAATCTTTCGACGAATTCCTCGACTTTTTTCTTTTCTATTCCAGTACTGAAGCTTCCAACCTCCTTACTTAGATCATAAGATAAATACGGATAAGCAGCCTTTAAATTCTCTTCTAATTGAGTAAACTCTACTTCATTTATTAAGAATCTATTTAGTGCATACTCCAATTCTAATAAAATTGTTAATACCTCACTGTACTTTTCTCTTTTATAGTTTTCACTATTTAGTAATTGAGTTCTGAACTCTTTGTACAACCATGTTCCAATTAATGCTATTAATAAATAAGTAATCAATTGCACATAATTTTTGCCAAATAATTGGTCTACGCTATTTAAAACAATTTTTACTAATTCATTCATTTAACGTATTACTCTCCTCTTTACATTAAAAAAAACTTATAGCCACTTCTATAAATCGAGAAGTGGCTATAAGTTTATTACCTTGATTATTGTAGAGACTTCATAGATTAAACTGTTTATTAAAACGCCCAGTTCCCTTTTCTAAACACAGGCTCGCTTGTACCGTCAGCTTTGATGCCGTCGATGTCCATTTCAGCTGAGCCAATCATGAAGTCAACGTGGGTGATGCTGTCGTTTGCTCCGTTTTGTGATAGCTCTTTTTTAGACATCGTTTTTCCCCCTTCTAAACAGAAGGAATACGAGCTGCCGATGGCTAAATGGTTGGATGCATTTTCGTCAAACAGCGTGTTATAGAAAATGATGTTTGACTGAGAAATTGGCGATTGATGCGGTACTAAGGCTACTTCTCCTAAGTATTTGGCACCTTCATCTGTTTCAATTAGGTGCTTTAACGTTTCTTCGCCTTCTTCTGCTTTTACATCCACAATTTTTCCGTTTTCAAATGTTAGCGTGAAGTTTTCAATTAAGTTTCCTGCGTAGCTAAGCGGTTTTGTGCTTGTTACTTGACCATTTACGCCGTCTTTTTTTGGGAGTGTAAATACTTCTTCTGTTGGCATATTGGCCATGAACGAGTTACCCTCTTCATTAACACTGCCTGCGCCCACCCAAATATGTTTGTCAGGAAGTTCAATTGTTAAATCTGTTCCTGGCGCTTTATAGTGAAGCTTAGAAAATCTCTTTTCATTTAAAATGTCTACTTTTGTATGTAATGAAGCATTATGCTCTTCCCATGCGGCCACTGGATCTTCTTGGTCTACGCGCACAGATTTAAAAATAGCTTCCCATAGTTTTTCTTGCTGCCGTTCTTCTGGAACATCAGGAAATACTTTAGCTGCCCAGTCTTTGGAAGGAACAGCTACGATGGACCAGCTAATTTTATCAGATTGGATCGCTTCACGGAATTTTTTCATTGCTTTTCCGCTTACTTTTTGGAACGCAGCAATACGTTTGCCGTCTACTCCTTTTAGTAAGTCAGGACCGCTTGAAATTACAGATAAAACAGCGCCTCCGTTTTTCACAAGCTCTTCTCTTGCCTGAGCTTTCCAAGCAGGAAATTCATTAAATACAGATTCATCCGCTTTTTCATATTTCAAACGAACTAAATGATCGTCATGCCAGTCTACATCAACAGACTTTGCTCCGGCTTCGTACGCTTTTTTCGCAATCTCACGAACAAAATCAGCGGAAGAAATATCAGCATTAATGTTTAATACTTGCCCTTTTTGAATGTTTACACCGACTTTTACAGCTAGCTCGGCGTACTTTTCAATATTGCGCTCAAACTGTTCCATAATTTATCTCCTTTACGTATATATTCTAACAACTTTATTGTATCATGAATAAAACATCAATTAAAAATCCTAGCCTATAGTTTACATAATATAATTACGTTATTTTACAGATTATTATATAGAAAAAGTTTGTTCTCTAAGAATCAGAACAAACTTTTGTCTTTCACAGATTCCGTTTTGTAGCCGAGCCGCTCCGAAATGTTCTTGCCTATATCAACCATGCGTTCTTGAAGGTACGTTAATCGCTCATTGGTCATACGCATCGTAGCACCGGAAATGCTGACTGCAGCAACGACTTGACCAAGGTGATCAAAAATAGGGGCTGCGATGCAGGTAATTCCGTATTCATTTTCTTCTAAATCCAGCGCATATCCCTTTTGCTTCACTTCTGAAAGTTCCCGGAGAAAGCTTTCTTCATCTGTAATGGTGTGATCGGTATGAGCTGGTAAGCCTTTTCTTTCAAGAATGCTTGTTACCGTGTTAAGCGGTAAAAAAGCTAGGATAGCTTTACCGACAGACGTACAGTGCATAGGCGCTCTTTTCCCCACTTTTGAGTGCATGCGCAGCGTCTGATTTCCTTCTAGCTTTTCAATATACACTACTTCACCTTGATCGTAGACAACAAGATGAATAACTTCATTTGTCTCACTTTCAAGTTCTTGCAAAAACGGCTTTGCTTCCGTTCGTAGATCAATAGAATCTAAAAGCTTTGAACTTACTTCTAAAAACTTATACCCAAGCTTGTACCGCCCGGTTTCTTGATCTTGTTCAATATAGCCATACTGAGCAAGAGTAGTTAGAATACGGTATACGGAGCTTTTATTAATGTCCATTTGCTTTGCAATTTCTGTGACTCCTACCCCTTCTCTTTCCATGCTGACAATTGTGACAATATCCAATGCCCGGCTTACAGACTTCACCATATTTTCTCGCTCCATTTTTCCTCTCTCCTCTATGTGTCGTTTTACTGCCGGGCATTTTTTATCACTTTTATACGTTTACACGTTCTTTCTCTGCAACAAACGGATTTTGGAGGGTCCCAATTTCTCGGATGGTGCATTCAATAATATCGTTTGTGCTCACCAGTTCCGCGCCGACCGGACTTCCTGTTAAAACCACATCTCCCGGCTTAAGGGTCATAACAGTAGAAAGGTAAGCAATCATTTCTCCAACGGAAATAATCATTAAATCTGTTGAGCTGTTTTGTTTTTCAACGCCATTTAAAAACGCTTTTACATGAATGGACTTAAAATCAAGCTCTGTTTCGATTACGGGGCCAAGAGGCGTAAATGAATCAAAGGATTTTCCAATGGTCCAGTGCCCGTCTTTATGAAAATAATCCGGAGCCGTTACATCGTTTCCAATTGTATACCCAAATATATAGTCCCGTACGTCTTCTTTTGCGATGTTCTTCGCTTCTTTTCCAATAATAACTGCAAGCTCAGATTCAAACTTAACGTGCTTAATAGCAGTTGGAATAACAATGTCTTCGTTTGGGCCAATCACAGAAGATGTGGGCTTAAAAAAGAAGACAGGAATAGAAGGCATTTCCTTTGGAAGCTCCGATTTTGCAGCTGCATAATTTGCGCCTATTCCAATAATTTGATTCGGCTCTAAAGGAGCCAAAAGCTTTACTTCATTTACTAAAAAAGTCTGTCCTGTATAGTTCCATTTCTCAAATATATTTCCTTCAATAACGCTGATCGTATCTTCTTTTAGTACACCTGTATGACGGCTATCTTGTACAGCGAACCTTACAAATTTCATGACATAGCTCCTTTTCCCATCTGCTTTGTTTTAATAAGGATCATAGGTAGTCAGGTTCTTAAGATGTAAGTACAGCCTGCCATTTCTATGCTGACAGGCCGTTTTTTTTACTGTTTTATAGCTGCTTTTGCCTTTGCTTCGATACGACGGCGGTGTAAAATGGGCTCCGTATAGCCGTTTGGCTGATCATAGCCTTGAAATACTAAATCGCAGGCTGCCTGAAAAGCAATGGATGCGCTGTAGTTCGATGACATTGGCTGATACAGAGGATCATTTTCATTTTGTTGATCCACTACTTTTGCCATTCGCTTTAGCGTTTCCGTTACTTGTTCTTTTGTACAAATCCCATGATGAAGCCAGTTGGCTACGTGCTGACTGGAAATACGAAGCGTTGCCCGGTCTTCCATTAGCCCTACATTATTAATATCCGGTACTTTTGAGCACCCTACTCCTTGGTCGACCCATCTTACTACATAGCCGAGTATTCCTTGAGCGTTGTTGTCTAGCTCCTGCTGGATTTCATCTTTGCTCCAATTTGGTTTTTCGGCCACAGGAATTTGCAAAATGTCATCTTGTAAATCAGTGGACTTAGTAAGCAATTCGTTTTGAACATCTCTTACATCAATTTGATGATAGTGAAGAGCATGAAGCGTTGCTGCGGTTGGTGAAGGCACCCATGCCGTATTCGCTCCTGCTTTTAAATGCCCCACTTTTTGCTTCAGCATTTCGGCCATCATATCCGGCATTGCCCACATTCCTTTTCCGATTTGAGCGCGGCCTTGGAACCCGCTTGCTAACCCTACATTTACATTAGACTGCTCGTAGCCTTGAAGCCATTTAGACGCCTTCATATCATTTTTACGAATAACAGCTCCTGCTTCCATAGAAGTGTGAATTTCGTCACCTGTTCGATCCAAAAATCCAGTATTAATAAACGCCACTCGGTCTTTTACTTCTTTGATGCACGCTTTTAAATTAAGCGTTGTGCGGCGCTCTTCGTCCATTACGCCAATTTTAATCGTATGACGCTCAAGCCCTAGCATATCTTCAATTGAATTAAATAACGTGTTGGCAAAAGCCACTTCTTTGGAGCCGTGCATTTTCGGTTTAACGATATAGATAGAGCTCTTTTTAGAATTTTGATACGTACCGTTTTTAAGCAAGGTGTGTTTGGCAATTAAACTAGTAATCACGCTGTCTAAAATACCTTCATAGATTTCGTTGCCATTTCGATCTAAAACAGCGCTGTTTGTCATTAAATGCCCAACGTTTCGAACAAACATAAGCGAACGGCCAGACAGTGAAATCTTTTCCTTGTGGGGAGAAATATAGGTACGGTCTGGATTTAAACGCCTTGTCATGTTTTGACTTCCTTTTTTAAAAGTAGACGTCAAATCACCTTTCATTAATCCCAGCCAGTTGCGGTAAACGTCTACTTTGTCTTCTGCGTCTACTGCCGCTACTGAATCTTCACAGTCCATAATCGTCGTAAGAGCTGCTTCCATTAAAATATCTTTTACACCCGCATCGTCTGTTTTACCAATCGAATCCGTACGATCAATTTGAACTTCAAAATGCAGGCCGTTGTTTTTGAATAAAAGAGCATCAGGGCTTTCTTCTTCCCCTTGATACCCTACAAATTTATCTTCTTCCTGTAACTCTGTTAAACTGCCATCGTTTAATTGAGCAACAAGCTTCCCATTTTCAAGACTGTACTGAACCACTTCTGCATGAGAAGACTGAACGAGCGGAATAACTTCATCAAGAAAATTCTTTGCAAACGCAATAACTTTTTCTCCTCGAATTGGATTATAAGAACTCGTGCGCGAAGCTCCATTTTCTTCACTGATTGCATCAGTGCCGTAAAGTGCATCATAGAGACTACCCCAGCGTGCATTAGCAGCGTTAATAGCATACCGAGCGTTATTCACTGGTACCACAAGCTGTGGTCCCGCTTGATAGGCAATTTCGCTGTCTACTCCTTCTGTACCAATAAGAAAATCTTCTGCCTTGTCTTCTAAATAGCCAATTCTCGTTAAAAACGATTTGTATTCGTTAAAGTCACCGTCAGGATTTTCTTGATGCCATGCATTAATTTGAGCTTGAAGCTGATCACGCTTTTCTAACAAACGTTTATTTACGGGGGTTAACTCAGTTACTAACGCTTCAAAATCAGACCAAAAATTTTCTGTACTTAGGCCGCTGCCCGGGAGAGCTTCCTCATTAATAAATTGATAGAGAACTGGAGCTACTTTCAGATTTCCAACTTGTTTGTAGTTTGTCACCGTCTGTTTCCTCCTCTTACTTCTTTACATTTTTAAATTTGGACGCGCTTTCAATTCTTTTTGCCAAAATGGTTAAGACGAACATATGCGGTGCTGTTTCTTATTACAAAACAGCGTTTTATTTTTGTTAAAAAAATCATATCATCGAGCGAATGTATTTTCAAGAATTTTCTAAAAATAACCCACTTTTTTCTTTTCTTTTTTGACTTCAGCGCAGCGGCTCGGACTTGGAAAAAGCTTTCCTGCATTTAATAGATTTTTAGGATTAAATACTTCTCGTATATTCGTTTGTGCTTGAATTTCATCTTCATTAAAAACAAATCGCATTTCTTCTTTTTTTTCAATGCCCACACCGTGTTCCCCGGTAATCGTTCCTCCTACTTCTGCACATACTTGCAAACATGCGCTTCCGGCTTCGAGTGCTTTTTCAGTTTCCCCTGGCTTTCTAGCATCAAATAATACAAGCGGATGCAAGTTCCCGTCTCCAGCGTGAAAAATATTGGCAATACGAAGGCCTGCTTCTTCGCTAATTTTGTTGATTCGCTTCAGCACTTGAGGCAGTTTACTTCTTGGAATAACGCCGTCTTGTACGAGGTAGTCAGGGGATATAGCTCCCATCGCTCCAAATCCTGTTTTGCGATTTGCCCACCACCTGGCGCGCTCTTCTTCACTTTCAGCTACTTTCACTTCCCGTACGTTTTGTTTTTTGCATACGTCTAAAATACGTATGATTTGCTCTTCGATACCGGCTGAAATGCCGTCTACTTCAATTAATAAAAGAGCTTCAATATCTCTAGGGTGTCCGACTGGAAACGCAGCAGCTTCCACTCCTTCAATGGCGGTTTTATCCATCATTTCAAGCGCAGCGGGCACAATGCCGGCTGATATAATGTCGGATACCGCTTGACTGCCGTCTTCTACGCGGTCGAAATAGGCAAGTACCGTTTGTTTGGCTTCGGGGTTTTTCAAAATGCGCACCGTAATTTTCGTAACGATTCCTAACGTCCCTTCTGATCCTGTTAAAAGTCCTAATAAATCATATCCCGGTTCATCTGGAATACCTTGCTTGCCAAGTTCAATCACATCTCCATTTGGAAGCACCACCTCTAGCCCTAAAATATGGTTGGTAGTTACGCCATATTTTAGACAGTGTGCCCCTCCCGCGTTTTCCGCTACATTTCCACCAATGGTGCAGCAATACTGACTCGAAGGATCGGGTGCATAATAATATCCTTTTTCAGAGATTGAATTAGTTAACTTAAGATTAATAAATCCGGGCTCTACAACGGCACGTCTGTTTTCATAGTCGACGCTAAGCAGCCGCTTCATTTTTACTAAACTAATAATCACTTCGTTATTAAGCGGAATCGCTCCTCCGCTCAGTCCTGTGCCTGCTCCTCTTGCAAGAAAAGGCAAGTCATGTTCATTGCAGTATTTAACAATGCTAGAAACTTCTTTCGTATTTTTAGGAAATAACACCGCTTTAGGCAAGTGTCTGTGAATAGTAAACCCATCGCAGTCGTACGCAAGTAAATCTTCTTTGTGATACAAAATAGAATGAGCATCTACTAGTTGAGAAAGATTTTTCACGTGAAGATCTTTTATTCTATTTTTCTTCAACACGATGCGCTTCCTCCTCTTCTTTTTGATAGGCCCACTCCAAAAGCTGTACCGTGTGAACAATTTGCTGACTTCGTCCATATTTTTTCACTCCTACTGCCATCTGCAGCATACATCCTGGGTTTCCCATTGAAATCATTTCTACGTCAGGGGGCACATTTTCCATTTTACTTTGAAGCACGGCTCCCGCCATGTCAGGGTTTGTTAAATTATAAATTCCTGCGCTTCCACAGCATCTGTCTGCGTTAGCCATATGAACCATTTCAACTCCCGGAATAGAAAGCAAAATATCTCTTGGTTCTTCTCTAACTCCTTGACCATGAGCTAAATGACAAGCGTCGTGATACGTAATGCGCGTATGCAGCTTCGCCTGCGGAGGGCGATATCCCGTATCGTGAAGGTATTTTGAAATATCCTGGACTTTTTTAGCAAAGACTTCGGCTTTTTCAAGCCACTCTTGCTCTTCTTCTCTAAATAGTTCAGGATACTCTTTTAACATGCAGCCGCATCCCGCAGCGTTTACAATAATGGTATCGGCATGCTGAAACGCCTCTATATTTTTTTTTGCAAGCTGCCTTCCCATGTCTCGGTCTCCTGCATGAACGTGCAAAGCACCACAGCACGTCTGAGAATGAGGAATAACAACGTCGTTTCCGTTTCTTCTTAATACATTAAGAGTCGCTTCGTTAATATCACTGAACATGACGTCCATAATGCAGCCCGTTAAAAAAGCAACTTCGGCTTTTCTTTCGGCTTTTGCTTTCAGAACGCGTTCTTTTTTATATTTTTTTCGAACAGAACGGGTAATTTTAGGCATTACATGTTCCATTTCTGCTAGATGTGTTGGCATCATATTTAACATGCCTGTTGTGCGAACCATTTTTTGCATCCCGCTTTTTTGATACAACTTTAATAGACTTCCTGCAGCTTCTAAGCGATGGGAATGAGGAAAAAGTTC
The DNA here is from genome assembly GCF_058323215.1 of Priestia sp. USM5. Classification (NCBI taxonomy): domain Bacteria; kingdom Bacillati; phylum Bacillota; class Bacilli; order Caryophanales; family Bacillaceae; genus Priestia; species Priestia sp. USM5. The sequence continues at coordinate 1,811,165 of NZ_JBSGKN010000001.1, read as the reverse complement.
CTTTAGAAAAAACTTGCTGATCATTCCTTTCCATCCCGTCAAAGGCATCGCCTGACGAATTTGGCCGCGAGCTTCTTCAATGAGTCCGCCAACGTCTACATTTGCAGGACAAGCAGTTGTACAGGCACGGCAGTCCAAACAAGCAAATACAGGATCTGTAAACTGTTCATTCACGCTTATCTTTCCTTCTGCTACCGATTTGATAAGGTGCACGCGTCCTCTTGGTGAATGCTGTTCTTGCCCCGTTATTTCGTAAGTAGGACAAGACTCCAAGCACATTCCGCAGTGTACACAATCCGCCCATTTTTTTTCGTCTGGCGCGTCTTTCCACAAATAATTGCTAACGCTTTGACATGGAGCATCTTTGATATCCGCTTTCGCTGAATTCACTTAGATTCCTCCTATAAATCGTTTATAGTTAAGCACATTTTTAGCGTCCACCTTTGCTTTAATTCCTGCTAGTAACGGAAAATGAGAAGGTTTTTCCCCCCACACATTTACTTTTTGACGCAGTATAAAAGGCAAATGTTTAACGACCACATATCCTCCGTACGTTTTAGCCGTTTCAGTAAATGAAGTGATAACGGAAAGAACGGCTTGTTCTGAGCCCTTTATGTAGACTGAGCAAAGACCGTGTCCAACTCCTCCATGTGCTTTTACCAGCATGGGAAGGGATGTTTTTAAAGCAGTACTTTTGTTTATCACGTCAAGTACATTCATATTTGGTACACCGACTTTTAAAGTGGCTTCCGTTTCCTCTTCGGAAGAACAGCATGCACCATTTGGACTAATGTTACTAAAAAATCCCCAAAATACCTCGGCTTCTTTTTCATGAAGCACTTTTAAAATCGTATCAGACGGCTGAATGCTTTTGATGTAATTCTCTTGATAATGAACGGAACTTTCCACATCTTCAAAGCTGATTACAAGCGTAAACAGATGCTGCCCTATTACATCTTCAGCTAGAGAAGGATTTAATAATTCCAAGGAAACGGGCTCTATCATGGAGTCTAAGACTTTGCTAACAAACGCATGAATTTCTTCGATATTGCCTGTTGAAAAAGAAAGAAAAAGAACGCTTTGATACTTGGGCAGCGGACGCAGCTTTAACGTTATTTCGGATATAACGCCGAGCGTTCCCATTGAACCAATAAACAGCTTATTCATATCATAGCCAGCCACGTTCTTGACGACTTTTCCCCCTGAACGAACAATGGTTCCATCTGAATATACGACTCTCATACCGATTACTGCATCTCGAGCTGATCCATAAGACAAGCGCTTTGGGCCACTTTCATTCGCTGCAATAACCCCGCCGATTGTAGCGTAGTCTCCTAGAGCTGGATCAAGTGAAACTTGCTGATTGTACGTTTTTAAATACGTTTGCAGCTCTCCAAACGGCGTACCAGCTTTTACAGTAACCGTCATATCGCCTACTGTATGTTCAACAATTCCGCTGTATTCAGTCAGCGAAAGCAAAAGATCTGCTGTGTCTATAAGCCCGCCAAAGCCTTTTTTGGTACCGTTCCCTTCAATGACGACTTTTTTTCCGTGTTCCGCCGCATACCTTAAAACGGCTGCTATTTCTTGTTCTGAAGTTGGCTTAACATGCACGGACCCGTTATTTCCAAGGAAGTGATTCATATGCTGTTCTTCAAGTGTGGAAGGATGAGATAAAATGGATTTTAAATGACCTGGAAGTTCTAACGTACTCAATAAATTGACTCCTCTCGTTTTGTAATAGCAAACAACGTTTCACTAATAACATACAGAAGTGCCATGTATAATACGACTGAAAGTAGTAGATTAATAAGAAGAATAATTAGTAGAATAGATGAAAAGATATATTTTAAGCGCTTACAATCATTTAATCACCTATTCTTGGGATTTTCAACCAGTATTTTCTTCTTATCAACAAAAAAATGTCCGTTCTTTAGAAAAAAAGTTTCTTTTAGTACTTGCCTATCACGAAAGTATTAGAATATAATGTAAGCGAATTCATTTTTACATAAGTCATCAGATGACCTTATCATCGTAGTTTTAATGGTTTCGTTTTACTAAATTCGTAGTTCACTAATTTGAAAATGAGGTGTTAGTTATGACATGGACACAGCAGTTCACTCCTGTAGGAAACAGCGTCATTTGGTCTTCATTAATCGCTTTGATTCCTATTCTTTACTTCTTTTGGGCTCTGGCTATTAAACGAATGAAAGGTTATATGGCTGGGATTACAACCTTACTGGTCGCACTTGCCGTTGCGATGCTTGCCTATAAAATGCCGGCTAGCATGGCTTTTATGTCAGCTAGTCAAGGAGCCGTATACGGTATACTGCCGATTGGATGGATTATCATTACGTCCGTTTTTCTTTACAAACTAACCGTCAAAACCGGTCAGTTTGATATTATTCGTACCTCTGTCGTATCTATTACAGAAGATCGCAGACTTCAAGCTTTGTTAGTTGCTTTTTCGTTTGGGGCTTTTCTTGAAGGTGCCGCTGGTTTTGGTGCACCTGTTGCGATTTCAGCAGCTTTGCTTGTAGGACTAGGTTTTAATCCGCTGTATGCCGCTGGCTTATGTTTATTAGCAAACACAGCACCCGTTGCTTTTGGTGCAATTGGTATTCCTATCACGGCTATGGAGGGTCCTACTGGAGTAGCGGCAATGGAAATCTCTAAAATGGTAGGCCGCCAGCTTCCTTTTATTTCTGTATTTATTCCGCTATATTTGGTTTTTGTAATGGCTGGATTTAAGAAAACAGTAGAAGTACTCCCTGCTATTTTAGTATCCGGCGTCTCTTTTGCTCTTACACAGTTTGTCAGCTCTAACTTTTTAGGGCCTGAACTTCCCGATATTTTATCGGCACTCGTTTCACTTTTTGCGCTCGCTATTTTCTTAAAATTCTGGAAACCGAAAACAACGTTTCGCTTTCAATCTGAAAAAGCAGCACATGAAGTAGCTTCCGCTTCGGCTGAGCCAAGAGAAACTCAAGGTCAGCCCGCATTCACGGGGGCTCAAATTGCAAAGGCGTGGTCACCTTTTTTAATTTTAACGATCTTTATTTCTATATGGGGAATCCCTCAAATTAAAACCGCTTTGACGGGGCACTATGAAGGAGCTAACGCTTTTTTGAGCGCTATCAATTCCGTCGGACATTATTTAACGTTTATGCCAGAAGTACCTTGGTTAAATAATTTAATTTTAAATGGAAATGGAGAACTAATTGCTGCAGTGTATAAGTTAGAATTACTAGGCGCTGCGGGCACAGCTATCCTGTTGTCTGCTGTTGTCACAAAATTTATCGTCAACATCTCTTGGAAAGACTGGTTTATTACGTTTAACGAGACGTGCAAAGAATTAGCGCTGCCGCTTCTTACCATTATGTCCGTAGTTGCATTTGCTTACGTGACAAATGCTTCTGGAATGAGTACAACCTTAGGTCTGCTTTTAGCTAAAACAGGCGCGTTATTTCCCTTTTTCTCTCCTGTACTCGGCTGGCTTGGTGTTTTTATTACAGGATCAGATACATCAGCCAACTTATTGTTCGGCAACTTGCAAAAAATCACGGCCACGTCTATTGGAATGGATCCGCTTCTTGCGCTTGCAGCAAACTCTTCGGGCGGAGTAACCGGTAAAATGATTTCACCGCAGTCCATCGCCGTCGCCTGTGCTGCGGTTGGGCTGGCAGGAAAAGAATCCGATTTGCTTCGTTTTACGGTGAAGCACAGCTTATTTTTACTGCTGATTGTCTGCCTACTAACATTTTTACAATCCAATGTATTATCGTGGATGATTCCTTAATCAAAAAGGCTTCCGCAGCTAGAGGTGAACCTCTGCACGGAAGCCTTTTTCTTTTAGTTAAGATCGATTAATGGCATATACAACAAATAAAACTATGTCTAGCAAAATCATGACAACACCGACAAGCAGCCAGATGTTTCCTTGCGTCTTTTTCTCTCCTTCTTGCATTTCAAACGCTCGAATAGCAAATACAATTCCAAGGGTAAACACAAGAAAAAACAGCTGACGGTAATCAAAAAACGACAGTACGACAAAAATTAAAGTGAAAAACACCATAATCATTTCTAAGATCCGATAAGGCTGCTTTTGACATGCTAATAATAGTTTCATTTCTTGACCTACTTTCATCCCGTTTCTAATAGCGTTATTTTACTATTAATTTTAAATGAGATGTTAGTGTTTTGTGTATTGTTCACTGTTTTGTAACAAAAAAAGCGTACGTTAGCTAAACGCACGCTTCTCCTTTTATTCATTTACATTTGGATTCATTGGATTATCCATCCCTGTTTTATCTTGAATTTTTTTATAGATAAAATACGTGTAGACGGCAATTAAAATGGAGAATGCCCACGTAACGGCTTGACGGAATACAATCATGTTCCCGTACCCTTCTACTCCGTACTTTTGAATCAATACGTATTTTACAATTGCTAAAAATACATAGCGACCTGCGAACAGTACTGTAAGCCAGTTCATCATCTTGAATAAATCAGGCTGGTGGAAGAGCTTAAGAGAATCTTCTCGCTTATAGCCCATTAAGTACGCCGTATCTACAAAAAAGTACAAACCAATTGGCTTTTTTATCACAATGGTAAAAAGGACAACTACAGCCAGTCCAATCATAAAGTATACTTGATTGTTTAACATCGTCGCTGCGTTTCCTGAAATTAAATCAATAATGGTACGTGCCAGCAGCGTAATGACAATAAACAATCCTGTTACGTTAAACTGGCGATCTTTAATAAATGTATAAATGGTATACACAAACGCTGGTGCTGTTGAAAGCAAAATGGCATAGTAATCACCAATAATATCTTTTCCCTGATTCCATATTAGGTAAGGAATAGCGATATAAAAAAGTAAATCAAACCATACTCGTTTTGTATTGTTCATATATAACTCCTTTAAAAACGTTGTTCCTGCTATTATATGGGATACTACGCAAGAAAAAAAGGCTTTTACCTGGAATGTTATGAAATTTTAATCATTTATGTTTAGATCCAAAGCGACAGGGAAAACGATTTCTAGAAAGACTTCAAGAATTATAAACATCGAAACACTTGAGCAGCAATACATGTGCCACAAGTGAAAAATGCTGAAAGGATTGATTCATTATCGCACTTCACCTAACGTACACGTCAGAAATGGAAAAGGCCATGCAGCTTTCTCACGGCGTGGGGTATGCTGAATATAGCCGTAAACTAGACAAACGTCTACAGGTGGAAAAAGAACGGGAAAAAGATTATCAGGCTAGCAAAGATATACTTCGTGATATTAACCAGCATCGATAATAAAAAGCCGCTTGCTACTCTTGGTAGCAAGCGGCTTTTTATTTACAAATGAACCAAAATTATACATAATAAGGAAGTGCGTGTATCAAAGAAAGGAACTTACTTATTATGATGGAAAAATTACTGATTATTTGTGTATTTGTAGGAATTATTCACATGATTGAAACACTAGCCTACTCTGTGAGACTCGCGGGCTTGAAAACTGGAAAACTAGTCGTGGCCCTATCTCTTTTTAATATTATTGTCATCGTTTCAAGAACAGCTAATATGGTGCAAGCTCCGCTGACCGGCAAATTAGGAGATGCGGTCCAGTCTAAAGAAGATTTGTCCCTTCTGCTTCATCAGCTTCAAACCATTTTGCTCGCGGCCTCTATTGGGACAATCGCAGGTGCTCTTTTAATTCCTAGCTTTGTATCAATCTTCTCTCGCATGATTTCACACCTAGAAGTAGCAGGATCTGTACCCAAAATGATGAAAAACATTACTTCCATACATACGCTGGAAAAAGCAAAAAAACACGTGAAGCGTCCTAGGTGGATTATGCTGTCTCAGCTGCGAATAGGCGGAGTGCCCAAGCGATTGCTTCTTTTAAATTTAATAGCTACGACCATTTATACAGTAGGTGTTCTTTCCACTCTTTATGCTTCTACGCTCGAGCCTACTCTTTCTAAATCGATTCTGATGTCTTCTGGTCTTATTAACGGACTAGCGATGATTACCCTTGCAGTGTTTGTAGATCCGCAAGTAGCCATTCTAACTGAAAAGGTAATGAAAGGTGAATCGACTAAGCAATCTATGAATAAAATGGTTGGTACACTCGTCATCTCTCGTTTATGCGGGACAGTATGTGCCCAGATTCTTTTAGTCCCCGCTGCTCTTTATATTGCGTGGATTTGCAAATTAATTCCCTAGAAAAAAGACTTCGTTTCAGAAGTCTTTTTATACATATTCTACTTTTTTGTATCTATAAACAGCAGCAATTAAAAGAAGAAAACAGCTCACTAATGTAACAACTACGGTATAGGTGACACTTTGTGACCAGTGCAATTTTTCAAGTATACGACCGGCGTATTGTGACAGCGCTGCAGGACTCCACTTTAATTGATTCGTAAACAAATTACTTAAAAATGAAAGTGACGCAATAATCAAAATGCTTACTCCAGCAATTCCTCCGCTTTGTAAAAGAAAGGTTCCAGCTGCCACTAGCACGGACAAGATAAAAATCAGCCACAGGCTGTATAAAAGAAAGCTAACTATCATATGAGTCCAATCCACATGTGAAAATAAAAGATTTGTATAATACCACGCTGCTATATAGCTTATAAACGTTGAGCCAATAACCAGTACGATTTGCGCAGCCCATTTACTCATAATGTATTGAATGACGCTCACCGGTCTCATCATAACAAGTACAGCCGCATGATTTTGTCGTTCATTTGAAATCATATTCATGCTTGCTAGTACAATCAGTAAGATTCCTATTGTGCTGTATTGTGAAAGGACACCTTGCAATACTTCTTGACCGGTGGGCGTAGGAAGTTGAATAATGGCTCCTTTTGGTAAGTTTCCTGCGATGTCAATGATTTGTGGCATATAATAATTCGTTAAAGGCTGTGTGATGCCTAGCAAAATCAGAGAAATTGGCAGCCAAATTCCTTTGCCGTTCGCAAATAATTCATGCAGTTCCTTTTTAAATAAGACTCCAAATGTGTTCATTTGTTCATCACCTCTAGATACACATCTTCGAGAGAATGCTGTTTTCGTTCAAATAAAACAAGATTTGCTTGTTGATCAACAAGCAGTTGAAGCAGTTGCTGCTGCTGAGATGTATCTTTTACACTTACAGTGGCTTTATAAGGAGAATGAAACAGCACCTGTTCAATTGGTAGACTGCTAAATGATGCAGGGAGCCTTTCTTCTGTTTCAATCGTAAAACCAGGATCCGCAAACTCTTGGCGCAGCGAACTCTTTGTTCCATTCCATTTCATGCGTCCGTTTTTAATCATAATCATGTTATCGCATATTTGTTCTGCATCATGCAAAATGTGAGTTGAAAAAAGGATGGTCGTATCTTTTTTTAATGTTTCGATAATGAGTAGGACATCTTTTCTGCCTTCAAGATCCAAAGCCGAAACGGGTTCATCTAAAATTAGCAGTTCAGGTTTATGTAACAAGGCCTGTGCTAAGCCCAAACGTTGTTTCATTCCTCCAGAAAAGCCTGCAATTTTCTGCTTTTCCTTTCCTTTTAAACCTACCGTTTCAAGTACTTCATCTATTCGTTGAGAAAGCACATTTTTTGAAATGTTAGATAAAAGGCCTAAAAAAGTTAAATACTGCTGAGGCGTCATCCAATTAAAAAACGTAGGATGCTGCGGCAGAAAGCCAATAAATGATCGTACGTCTTGATGCTGTTTATCTTCAAAAGAAATTTTCCCTTTATTAGGTGCAGTAAGACCTGCAATCATATGCAAAGTAGTCGTCTTACCTGCACCATTAGGGCCTAACAATGCTGCACATTTTCCTTTATCGAGATTAAATGAAAGGTTATCTACAACGGTTATATTACGGTACGTTTTTGTCAGTCCTTCTACTTGCATAAACATCTTCGCTCCACCTCACTGTTTTTTACGTCCTAAAACAAAATATAAAACGGGACCGACTGTACTTACACATAAAATGATGAGTCCCCATAACCATTTTGGTCCGTTTGTCTCTTCTTGCTTTATGCAGCTTATTAACGCTGGAATCATTAAAAGCAATTGTAAGAATAGAATTGGAGCAATTAACAACCAGTTAATGTCCTTCATTTACATCCCCCTTTTTTTCGTGCTGGAAGCCAAATAATAAAAAACCAATAAAAAAGCGTTGGCATTGGAATTTGAATCAGTCCCCATATTCCCCAAAACCATGGATGGGCGCCGCGTTTTTTTGCATTGATAAAAAGTAGAAAGCTTTGAAGAAGGAGAAATGGTGAAATAAACAGCACAATAATCCATTTTTCATTCATTATAAAAACATCTCCTTTTTTCGTTTATAGTGAAAAACGATAAAAGAAAGAGGCGCAACAATGATGCCAATTACCTCAATGGCGATAAATAAGGCAGGTATTTGTAAAATAGCCGTTGCCATTACCGTTAAAATAACAAGTGCTGTTAATGTAAATAAGCATAACTCTTTCCGGAAAGCTTTTTTCTGCTTTTGTTTTTGAATGAGAAGCTGTTCTTGAATTGTATGAAGAGAAATACGTTCATGACTTGCTAAACTCTCTAGCTGCTCCCAATCTTTTTTTAAAGAATGTAAGGACTGATTGTCATTTTCTTCCCTCATTCTTTCCACTCCTTTCTCAGTATATTTACTCCTTTATTTACTCTTGATTTGACCGTTCCTGCTCGCATATTCAGCATATGGGCAATCTCATCGTATGTATATCCGTAATAATGTCGAAGCAAGACAGGAATTCGAAAGCGTGAATCGAGTTCATTAAAATCGGAAAACATCTCGCTCCACTCCACTCCTTTGTATTTAGCTTTCCACTGAAGCTGATGCGATAAAGCCTGCTTTATTCGCTGAAGACTGCTTTTTTCACGTTTTTGCTTACGAAAATAATCCATGTACAGTCTTGAAGCAATGGATATCATCCAAGTCGAAAACTTTGCTTCATTTTTGTATGAAGAAAGATTCACGTAACACTTCATCATTGCTTCCTGACACAATTCACTGCATAAGTCCTCATCTAATGTCAGCTTTAAAAGGTATTTATATAAAAATGAATGATAGCGCTGAAATAATAATGAAAAGGCATCATCATCACCTTGTAATGCTTTTTGGACAAGGATGAAATCATCTTGTTCCAAAGCGGTCACCCCTCCTTTTTGTTTCATCACCTATATGACGCTTGAGCGATTGAAATCGTTCATTTTTTATATAAAAAAAACGCCCCGCAGGACGTTTTTATTTAGTACGAAGCATTTTTAATCCTTCTTCATCTTCTTCTAATGAATAGACTTCATCGTTTTTAGCAAATAAAACACCGTGGAAGATTTGAAGATCATCATCACAGGCCTCGCAAAATTCCTTTTCGCCTTCGTTCCAAAAGCTAAAGAGAGCTAGTTCATCACTTCGCACGCTTGCATATTTTTGATGAAATTCATAAATCATCATCGCGTAGTAGCGAAGCGCTTCTTCTTTTTTTTCAAATTCAATGGTTTCAATAATATCTTTTTCCCAGCCTTCTAAAAACAGCCAAGGTTCACAATCACTTTTTATTTTATGAACTCTCCATTTATCTGTCATGATTGAACATCTCCTTACTTACAGCTTACTTCTAAAAATTCTCTTTTCTTTATTATTCAGCAAAAATAACTTTGAATCAAGTAAAACGGAAAAAAACGCCTATTTTTAGGAAATAGGCGCTAACAAGTTGGCTTAATCTGAACTTCTTTTTTATATTAGTAATAGCCCCTTAAACTATAAGGAACTAAACTGCCCGTATAATACTGGGTAACAGGAGGGAAAACGCCGGCTGAAGGCGTGATTTTCCCCCACCAAGATGGTTTTTTGCCCCACCAGTTATCCATCGCTCCATCAGGTGACACGACAAATCCAATTGGACGTGCAAAAGAAGGCATAAAATACGGATAAAACGAATACTGAAAAGGCGTGTAGAAAGAAGAGTAAAACATCTCTTTCCTTATCCGTTTCCGAAGCCGTTTTGGTCAGAACCATCCGGATCGAGCGTATTTGTATTAGAAAGTCCCGAATTTGTATTTACACAAATTCCTGTATTTGAAGACCCTGAACCTTGCGCAGTTTTACTGTTACTTTTTGGAGAAACATAGTACGTGTCGCCAAATGTAACGACTCCTCCTGTAACATTTGGAATCACTACATGATTAATAACAATCGGCATTATCCTCACCCTTTTTATTTTCATCGTGATGTAATATATGAATAATTTATCAAAAGGGTTATAAATTAATGGATATAAATAAAAAATCCCCCTGCAGAGTGGGGTATTTTTACGCTTTTACCTCTTTTTTAGAATGACTTAATTCATCTCGAAGAATATCAAAATCTCGTTCTGCTACTTCTTCAATTTTAGTATACAACTCATTCTCTGTTAGAAGTCCTTTTTCTTCAAGTATTTCGACAAGAGCCTTAAACTTTATTCTAGATAAAAGCATTTCGTTGACCGTGCTCTCTGTTGGACGTTCATTTTTCACTTGTTCTTTTTCTTTAACAGGTTCTTGCTGCAGCTTCACTCTGAAAACAATATTTGTATGATCTGTAATTTCAGGTGACTGATAAAATGTGCTATGCGAAATGTTTTTTAGTGTTAGCGTTTCTTTTGTCTCCATATTTGTTACTTCAAAGTACGGATCCTCAAAAAATGCATCATATTTATCATAAGCTGCTTTGCCTACAACCGAAAAAGAAAAGTTTAGCCTTTTCAACTCTTCACCTGTATTCGCATCAGTAATCATTTTTTCTTCAAACATATCAACGTGAAAATTTACGTTATTAATCATTAGTTGTGTCAATTCAATCGCCTCCTTCTTTATTAATACGACATGGAGTGACAAGTTCCCTGTTTTTTTATATAAAAAAACATCTCCCAAAAATGGGGATGTTTTTCAAAGAGCTAGAAAAATGCTTTTTTTAGCTCTACAATTCTTCTTCTGCTTTGTCATATTTGCGTTCGTGCGCCGTATCTTCTTCGTTATCACGAATGGTTTTTTGGAGCACAAAAGCGGACATCGTTAAGTATAATGTTCCAACAGCATAATAACCTTTTACCGGTAATGATGCATCTAAGGTATAAATTCCTATAAACATAGCTAATAGTGCTGTAATAAAAGCTGTCCATGCTAAAAATGTAAAAGCTGCTGTATTACGCTTTTTCATCGTATGACCTCCTCTTTTCCTTTTTCTGTTAAGCGTCGCTTTCATTTTACATTGTAAAATAATTGTTGTCATGGGTATTTATAGTCAGTTACCCTTTTAATCAGAACAAGAAACGGAAGAATTTAGGTCTTACATCCTATTTTTATCATAAAGCTTTTTTTCGAAATGATGAGATATATGGAATTTCTCTTTAAAAGTATGTTCATTCGTTTTCATTAAGAAAAGCTCCATTTAATTATTGCAATAAAAAAATCATCGCCGAGACGATGATTTTTTTGTTTAGCCTTCAAAGTATTCTTTATAAAAGCCGCCGACTTGGCCAGTGTTATCAACAACAAAATAAAATTCTTCTGTTTCGTTTTTTACATCATATGTTTTTCCTGCTGTTAAAACATTTTCAACCACGAATTTTTTTGCATCTGTATGTATGCATTTTACTTGTTTAATTGTTGGACGATCGTTCCATTCTAAATGAATCATGTATGTACACTCCTTTGTTTTCATTCAAGATTCATTTTATCTTACTTGAAGTAAAAAAGAAACGGAGCGAATTTAAAAATTAAAAAATTCGCTCATGCACTTTTTTTTTGGCAACTGTTGCTTGTACAAACTGTGCCGTTTGTGCAACAATTGTGTCTTTATCAAAATCCATCGACGCAACATGGTAAGAGTTTCGAAGCATGTGCTGTCTTTTTTCTGCTGATTGAATATGGTTTAAGATATAAGCTGAATTCTCAGGCGGTACTACGTTATCAACGGTTGATGTTAGTACTAAAGCCGGGCATGTTACATAAGATAAGCGTTCTTTTGTTTCGTCCATTAAAGAAAGCAGCTCACGCATAGAGCGCACTGGTACTTTGTCGTACGTAATTTCATGTACGTTTGGATCCTTAATATCAGGATGGTCTTCTTTTAAATAACGAGGCGTATGACGAGAGCGGTAAGGCTCCATTGAAGGAATGGACGTCATAGCCGGATTGATTGCAATAACTCCGTCAAGATCTAATCCTTGGCTTGCTGTATGAAAGGTGAGAGTGCCTCCCATGGACTGACCTAAGATAAATACATGACGGCATTCTTGCTTCAAACGCTGATACCCATTTAAAAAGTCTTGCTTCCATTCCTCGTACGTTGTTTGTTCAATATCATAGTAGTGAGTACCATGTCCCGTTAGTCGCAAACCGTACACAGTAAAACCTTTTTTAGCTAATTCTTTTCCGATATATTCCATACTTTGAGGAGTCCCCATAAATCCATGAGAAACAAGTATACCAATGTCGCTGCCTTTATAATAAAAAGATTCTGCGCCTTGAATTACGTCATAACGTTCCATTTTCTTCACCCTTTATCACAAATTTTCTGACTAAATGAACTACCTTTATAATACACCTATAATTCCTATAAGTCAACTGGGTTATTTATTTTTTTACGATTCAAAAAGAACGAAGCAAGAATTATCTCTTGCTTCGTTCTTTTTGAATATGTGGAAATACTAGCTCAGCAAACGTATATGCTTCTTCTAGATGCGGGTATCCTGATAAAATAAACGTATCAATTCCTAGCTCTTTGTACTCTTTTAAACGATCCGCTACAATTTCAGGACTTCCAACAAGAGCGGTTCCAGCTCCTTCTCGTGCTAAGCCGATTCCAGCCCATAGATTCGGAGCAATCTCCAGCGCACCTCGATCTTTTGTGCCGCTGTGCAAACTTGACTGTGTTTTTTGGGCAGTGGAGTCAAATGACGCAAACTTATCTTGAAACGCTTTGATCGTATCATCATTAACATGTTTAATTAATTTATCTGCAGATTCCCACGCTTCGTCTTCCGATTCTCTTACAATAACGTGCAGTCGAATACCAAAGCGAATGTCCCTGCCTTCATTTGCAGCTTTTTCTTTCATCTCATCAATTTTCGTCTTGATCACTGCAGGAGGTTCTCCCCATAACAAATATACATCTGCATGCTTTGCGCCTACTTCTTTGCCCGCTGGAGAAGACCCGCCAAAGTACAGCGGAGGATACGGTTTTTGGACAGGAGGCGACGGAATGTACGCACCTGTTACATCAAGATGTTCTCCTTTATAGTCCACTTTTTTTCCTTCCATTACATCTCGCCAAATCGTTAAAAATTCATCTGTTAACTCGTAGCGTTTATCATGGCTTAAATAGTTACCGTACGTTGCTTGCTCCACGGGATCTCCTCCCGTCACAATATTTAACATAAGTCGGCCGTTTGATATTTGATCGAATGTCGAAGCCATCCGTGCTGAAAGTGTGGGAGACATGACACCCGGGCGAAGTGCAATCAAAAACTTCAGTCGGTTTGTAACGGAAGCAAGTGCCGATGCAATCACCCACGAATCTTCACAATTTGAACCAGTAGGCAACAAAGCACCGTCATATCCTAGATAATCCAGCCCGTGTGCGATTTGCTTTAAGTAGTGAATATCACTTGTTCTACTTCCTTCGGTTGTGCCTAGATAATGTCCGTCGCCTGCTGTAGGGAAAAACCATAAGATGTTCATTTCCATTTCCTCCTAAATATTCTCGTATTCTATATAAAGCGTTTTCATATTATTTGTTCAATTCTTGTCCGCTAATTACAGAGATGCATTTGTATATTAGCGTATGTAATACGACTCTTTTTATTTATTAAATTAGTAAAATCATAATACCTGTTTAACCTATATGTCAAGTATGAATTGAAATAAAAAAACAAGAATTAAAAATAATTCTTGTTTTTTTATTTCCTCATACGTGAAGCCATCGCATTAGCAAGAGTTGATTTTGTTGATATATTTTCAAACGATAAACCTAAATGAGAAGCGGTAATTGCGATTTCAGGACGTACCCCAGAGATCGTTGATTCTACGCCTATTAATTTTAAGGCATCAATCAGCTGGAAAATCTGATGAGCAACCATCGTATCAACAATAACTACTCCTGAAATATCAATATAAAGGTGATTCACTTGCTGTTCAGCACAGCGAGTTAACGTATTCTCTAAAATTCGTCGCGCTCTTGCTGTGTCGATATCCCCAACAAGCGGAAGAATCGCAATATGATCGCTCAATGGAATAACTGGGGAACTCAGTTCGTTAATCAGCTCTTTGTGTGCTTCAAGCAACCGTCTTGAATGCTGATGGTGCTCTTCAACAAATTTATAAACGGTGATATCAAACACGCGTACAATCAATTCGTTCCATTCGTCTAGTTCTTCTTGCGTAATATCTTGGTCATACGCTTCTACAAATTGATTTAAATATGTTAAATACTGTTTTCTAACTCGGAAAAATTCTCGAATAATATAATGAATAGGCGTTCTTACATGCTCTCCGTCTTCCGCAATCTTTAAAATCCACGTTTCAAATGAATCAAAAAATTCTTTTTCACTTTTTATAAATACATCGGCTATGTATAAATGAAATTCATTATTTTGACCTTTTAATACTGAAATGACTTCCGGATGAGTAGATGCATAAACCGATTCTGGGTCATTGTCTTCAAGGCTTTCATACCATTCTTCCGTTAGTTGATCTGCATGTTTTAAGAAAAACATTCGAAGTGCTTCGTTTTTATTCAAAACAATTCCCCTTTCCATACGAGCTACTACTATCATTATAATTCAACTTTTTCCCCCTTACTAGTTTTATAAAAAGAGGAGAAAGAAAATTTTTAAAAAAATACGTTTAGTTTATTGATTTTATGCTACATTGAAAATGGCTATAAAAACACGAAGGAGTTTTCAAATGATACGAACGTTAGCTCTTATGAACGATAACAAACTTGTGAAACATATACAATTAGATCAGATTCACGACCCCTCTATTCAGTACTATTGGATTGACTTTAACTGCCCTTCTGAAGAAGAAGCGCTGCTGCTTCAATCATCCTTTCACTTTCATCCGTTAGCGATTGAAGATTGCTTTCATTTTCTGCAGCGTCCAAAACTCGATTATTATGAAGGATACAGTTTTTTTGTCCTTCATTCGTTAAATCGGCAAACGTTAGAAGCTGAAGAAGTTGATCTTTTTATCGGCGATAATTATATGGTTACTTTTCATTTTCACCCGTCAGCTGCAATTGATAAAGTATGGGAAAAGCTGCTTCATACACCTTCGATTCAAGAAAAAGGAATAAGCTACCTTGCGTATTCTGTGATGGATAAAGTGGTAGATGAATATTTTCCCACTGTATATCAAATTGAAGATGAGCTGAATGATATAGAAAACATAGACGCCAAAAAATCCATCTCTGTTTTAATGGAAGATGTATTTAAACTTCGAAGTGATTTGCTAAAAATCAGAAGAACCATTTTGCCTATGCGCGATTTATTGTACCGTGTTATAAATTCTGAACGCTTAGATGTTCATTCTGAACAAAAAAGGTATTTTAAAGATGTCTATGACCACTTATTAAAATTAGCCGATATGATTGAATCAAACCGGGAAATGACGTCTGATATGCGCGATAATTATCTTTCTCTTAATTCAAACCGGATGAATTCAATTATGATGACACTGACTGTTATTTCATCTATCTTTATTCCCCTTACCTTTATCGTTGGCGTATACGGAATGAATTTTGAAAATATGCCTGAGCTAAAGTGGCACTATGGCTATTTCTTTGTGCTTGGCTTCATGGGATTGATAACGCTTGGTTTAATTCTATGGTTCAAGCGAAAAGGCTGGTTTAATGCTGATAAAGAGTAGAAAGATTGAGACATACCGAAATCAATCCAATGTAAAGATGAATAAATTGGATAAGTGAGCTAGTGCTATCAATTTCCGCGGGCGGCCGATGAGTCTCCTCGTCGCTTACGCTCCTGTGGGGTCTCCCCTGTTCCGCTTTTCCTGCAGGAGTCTTCGCCTTGCTCTCCAATCAACCGCTAGAAATCCTGCCTACATGAAGCCTACGTTCATCCTATCAATGAAAAAATTCGAAAGGTTTCGATTTCTACTAAGAGTATGGATTCATTGTTCGGCTCTTCCTTCAACGAAAATATGTTTGCCTCAACCGCCTTTCTATGCGATGATAACTAGTTATTTCCCAAAAATATTTATAAACTAACGTGCTTGCGTTTCCTTTTTCTAAAAAATTTCATAAGATAGTGAAAATAATGCTCAGAAAGGAGGCTGAAGTAGTGGATATTAAAGGCGAACACTTGCTAATGGATGCGTTCGAATGCGATGAAGTGATATTAAATGATCCCTCACTTTTAAGGCAAATTCTTATTGAAGCTGCACTAGATGCAGAGATGGAAGTTTTGCACTGTTATTTTCACCAGTTTACGCCCCACGGCATTACAGGCATTCTCGTATTAGCTACCTCTCACTTGTCTATTCATACTTGGCCGGAGGAAAACTACGCTTCATTAGATTTTTATACGTGCGGAGACAAAGAAATAATTGAAATTGGTTATGCGTTGCTGAAGCAATTAGCTTCAAAAAAAGCTGTTGTATATTCAATTTCTCGCGGAATTCAACACGTCGAAACGCCAACAAAAAATCGTCAGCATGCTGAAAGCACTCGTCTTCTCGATCGTGGAGATGACTCAGATCACGTTAGTCTACAGCAGATCTTATCAGGCCAGCATGACATTTTGTTTCATCAGAAAAACAGTATTCAAGATATTCAGCTGATTAAAGCATCTGATATTCGAATGTATTTGGATGAACAGCTGCAATTTAGTTCATTGGATGAACATGCGTACCATGAAGCTCTTGTACACCCTATCTTTGCAGCTTCCTTAAGTCCTCGCCGCATTCTTATTCTGGGCGGTGGAGATGGTTTAGCTTTACGAGAAGTCCTTAAATATAAGAAAGTTAAAGAAATAGACCTTGTGGAAATAGATGCTGACGTTGTAAATGCTGCGATGAATATAAAAGAATTAAAGAAGTTAAATCAACGCTCATTTGAAGATTCTCGTGTCACCGTTCATATTCAAGATGCTGTTGACTACCTCTCTTTGAATTCAGCGTTTTATGATATTATCATTGTCGACTTTCCAGATCCTACTAACAAAAAAATAAGTGCTCTTTATACAAAAGAATTTTACGAACTTCTCCAACGTTCACTATCGCGCAGCGGCTTGGTCGTGTGTCAGTCAAATTCTCCTAGAGACACACCTATCGTTTTTTGGAGCATTAATAAGACGATGAAAGCTTCTCAGTTTTATACGTTGAGCTACCACACCATTATTCCCTCTTTTGGAGATTGGGGTTTTCACATCGGCTCGAAAACATCTTTGTCTGCCCCTATACTCTCTACTGATGTTTCATCTACTACGCTGCCATCAGACTTTACTAAGTTAATGCGTTTTTCTCCTCATTCTCTTTCTAAAAAACAGTTTGCCGTTGTGAACTCTGCTGAGCACTTGGTTCTGCATAAAATATTTAAAAAAGAAGGCTTATATTTGTAAAAAAGAAAGCTTGGCTTATACATTCCTTTTCTTTTGACATACTAAGATAGTCTCGTCATCACTGCGCGTTAGAAAGGATTGTTATGAGAAAAATTTCGGTTTTTGTTATCTTATTGCTAACTGTTATTTTCCCTTCCCCCGCTTTTAGCCAAGTGAAAGTACCTATACTGATTTACCACTCTATTGATTCCTACACAGACCACGGGGAAAAAGAACTGTATGTGACACCTGAAAATTTTGAGAAACAGCTTCTTTATCTTAAAAAGCAAGGATATACGCCGCTAACATTTGAAAAATGGCAGGAGCTGAAGCGTGTAAAAAAGCCTATATTTATCACATTTGACGATGGATATAAAAATAATCTTACTATCTTGCCTATTTTTCAAAGAGCAGCCAGCCCTCAGTTTCATCCAGCGGCTACAATTTTTGTGATTTCAGATTTTATTGGCCGTCCCAACCGTTTGTCTCCAGCGGATCTAAAAAAATTTGTTGATTCAGGATTTTTTTCTATTCAGTCTCATACCGCTACTCATCCGGATTTAACTAAGACGAAAAATTTATCCTATGAGCTAGCTGAATCAAAGCTGAAAATTGAAGCCATCACGAGCCAGCCCGTTATTGCTCTTGCTTACCCTTACGGAAAGGTCAATAGCCGCGTAGTCGAAGAAACAAAAAAGAATTATACATTTGGTCTTTCAACGATTCCAAAATTTTTTACTGAAAGTGGACAAAAAAATGAAAACTATCTTATTCCCCGTCTGTACGTCACGTATTCTACAACGATTGAGGATTTTGCTAAGCTATTAAAAGAAAGCTAAAAACCCTTTCCTTAAAAGGAAAGGGTTTTTAGAATTTTGTTATTTCTAGTCCTCGCTCTTGCTGCCATTCAGCATAAAAAACTTCGCTGTATTCCTTTATTTTCTTGATTGCCAGCTGTTTTTTTAACCACTTTTCATCTACGTTTGCTTCTTTCAAATTGCCAGGCACTACTTTTCCATCCATGATTAAAGCAATAGGTAAATTAGTTTGAGAATAAGGGATGTTTAAATCATTTTTCGTCGGAGGGCCGAATTCATGTTTAGGAGCGACGCTCACCTCTCCATTCGTTTCTAAAATGACATATTCTGCTTCATACAGTGAAAAATACCCTTGCTGTCTCATTAGATGCTGAAGCTGATTTAAATCCAAGTTGTTTTTCTTAAGCTCTTTATAATGAATTTTCCCTTTATAAATAATCATTGAAGGCTTGCCTTCAAGAACTCCCCTAAATCCTGTAAAGGTTTGAGATAGCTTTGTCACTGCGTAAATCAGAAGCCCCCAAATCAAAACACTATAAAGAATTTCAGTTAATTCTACTCCTTTTTCAAGAGCTGCATCCCCCACAATATTTCCCAGGACAAGCGTTGTAATAAAGTCAAACGGAGTAATTTGAGCAAACTGTGTCTTACCTAAAAGCTTCAGCATAATAAATAGCGCTAAAAATCCACATATCAGTTCAATCGCAATATCTTTATACATCGATACCCTTCCTCTATAGCAAGCATGTTATAGTATCAGTTTGTATCATATGTGAGAGTGATAAACCTGACTTTTCATTTTTCTTTCCTTCGTTTTCCAACTATAGAACTTTTGATTAAGCTTTTGTCTTACTTGCATAGGTTTCTAACGTTATATATTGATTAAAAATGGATGCGGCTGCTTTTTTTCCTACATATCTAAGGTGCCATGGTTCGTATTTATAACCGGTAACTTCTTCTTCATCTTGAGGATATCGAATAACGAATCCGTATTGATACGCATGTTTTGAAAGCCAATGAGCTTCTAGTGTATCAGCAAAGCAGTCTGCCGCAGCACATATTCCCTTTCCTCCTGTGACATCGATTGCTAGTCCCGTTTCGTGTTCACTCGTTCCTGGGTAGGCGCTATAAGTGCGTGCTTGTTCTTCACCGTCTCGCTTTGCGTAAAATGCAAAAAGCTCTTTTTGCCGCTCGTGAGATCGATAACCAGATACACCAAGTAAGCTGATCCCCTCTTTTTCCGCGTCTCGAAAAAGTTCTTCAAGCGCTTGTGCCGCAGGCTTTCTAAGCATTCGTTTTTCTATTTTTTCGTTAAAGATAAACGGAACGTCGGCATAGACTAAATCGGAAGGCTGGTAAGATTCAGGAAGCTGATGCTTTTTATTAACTAAAGCCGTAACCGATTCTGGATTGGCTATTACCACTGTTTCGTCTACATTAGATTTCATTAAAGATGAAGAAGCTGATGAGCTTTCTAGTTTTTGAGCCTGTCCATTTTTTGTGAATTCTCCGGCAGGCTTTGATGAAGAATTGCTTGTGCCGCACCCTGCTATCATCAGCGCAAAAGCTAAAGAACAAATAAATAAAAAGTATTTCATGATGTCTTACTCCTTTCACATGGCTTTTGATACGCTATAAAAGCCTGTAAAGAAAGAATAAAACATAAATGTTTCTGTCTTTTATTCAGTTGTTTCAAACTTGTAAACACTCTTAAAGAAGTTTAGTATGCGTAAAAAAAAGACTGCCTAAGCAGTCTATTTCAAAAAGATAATATACGTATGAACTTGATTTTGCGTAAAGCTCGATGCAACTAGTTTATTTCCTGATTGACTCCAGGCAAGCTGATCAGCGGCATAGTCTAAATTTACGTTTAAGTGTGTAACATCTCCTGTTAATCCATCTGCTATGAATATCCCTTTATCTCCCTCTTTTTCAGAAATAAAATTATAAGCTAATTTCGAACCGTCGGGAGACCAGCTGACACCAAAAATTTGAGTGGACAGAGCAAGCTGAAAGGCCTCTGATCCTTTTAAATCTGTGATAGACAGCGTTCTCGTTTGAGCATCTTTTTGCTGAACGAGCGCTAATTGCTTTCCATTTGGAGACGGGATAATAGAAACCACATTATCTCGGATTTTTTCAGGGTCCGTCTGTTCGTTATGAAGAAAAAAAAGCTGGTTGTTTACACCAATATAATAAATGCCACCTATCCCTTTAACTGCATCTAAGATTCGATCGTCTCTGTGCAATAGAGGTTCTGCTTTTCCTTTTACATTTGCTTTAGAAAGCTTTCCTTCCATTGTAATAAACATTACTTCTGAATTATTAAGCCACTCTCCGCTTGATGGGTAGAGAAGAACATTCTTGATTTCAACTGTTTTTTTTGTTTGAACGTTCATTATATAACCAAATGTATCTTCGCCTTTTGCAACTTTATAAAAAAGATATTTGCCATTTGGAGAAAGCTTCGCCGCATGTTGAATTTCATTGCTTGGATGCAACACAAAAGTAGACTTGTTTTTTAGATTATAAGTAGCTAAATTCTGCGCATATACCTCTTTGGGACCGAAATCGTGCGACCGAAATTGTTTATTTTCTTGACTAACAATCACTGTGTTTTCATTCAAAAATTGAAACGCTCTTACTCCGTTAATATCTTGAACGTCTTTCACTTCTATTTTTCCATCTTGATCTACGTGGTCCAATACAGTAATTTTCTTGTCTGGTTTTTCAACCGTTTCTCTATGACCTTCTCCTTGGCCGCATGATGCTAAAATAAGAAAAGTGCTTGCGATATATATCATTAATCTATACCGTTTCAATAACGGTTCACTCCTTTTAGCTAACTCAGTTCTCGTTTTTTAAAGGAAACGACACTTTAAAAGTTGTCCATGTAGAGTCAGAATGATGCAGCTTGATAACACCGTTTTGTTTTTCAGTTAAATCTTTGGCTAATGCTAAGCCAAGACCTGTTCCTCCGGATAAACGCGACCGATCTTTATTTACGGTGAAAAATGGTTGGAATAATTTCTCTTCTGCTTCGGGTGGAATTCCTATTCCGGTGTTGGCTACATCTACAATGATAGAATTCTCTAAAGTATAAGATGCTACTTCCACTTTTCCTCCGGGTTCATTATATTTAATAGCATTGTCAATTAAATTAATAAAAATGTGTATTAAGCTTTCGCGATCAGCCCAAACAACCGCTTCTTTTATATTTGTATGAAGAGTCAAATCAAATTTAGCAGCTTTTCCTTTCATACGATCGCATATGTCTTCTAGAAGCCGTTTCAATTCAACTTGCTCTGGTCGCTGCTCGAAATCATATTTCTCAAGTGCTGAAAGCTTTAAGATTTTATCCACCATTTCATGGAGGCGATTCGTTTCTTTACGAATGTTTTGCACACCGTCTTCCATAAGCTGAGGATCATCTCGATACATATCAAGTAAGTCAACATAAGCTTTGATCGATGTTAAAGGCGTCTTAAATTCGTGGCTGATGTTACCGATAAACTGCTTTTGCTGCTGTTCGAGAGACTGCAGTTTCGAAATGGCGAACTCAAGCTTTCTTTTTTCTTTATTCATTTGATCGATGTTTTTTTCAATCGACGTACTCATAAAAAACAAGCCTTGACTGAGCTCTCCGAGTTCATCGCGCCGTTTGAAGGGCACATCAGTTAAATAATGGCCTTTTCGAATCTGCTGTGAAGTTTTTTGAAGCGTAGCGATGAGAGAAGCAATGCGATAAAAATAAGCATAGCCAATTAAAAAAGCTGCTGCCGCTGCAATCGTTCCCCCCATACGAAATAAGTGCCTAATGTCAGCTATAAACTGCTGATTATTTTTTAGGGAATGGTCAAAACGAAGGACTCCAATAAATTGATTCTCGATTGACACAGGTGCAAAGTAAATAAGGGAAGAACCCGAGATTTGATAGGCTATTTTTCCTTTCAAAGCATAGCTAAGCGTATCAGAAACATCCACATCTTTTTGGCCGATGGGAATAGAGCTTCCTGCTTCCTGTCCTTTTTGATTATATAGGACTGTTTGCATTCCGCTTTGTGATGCAATTGAAGATGCAAGGCGCTGTCCTTTTTGCTGAAGAAAGGAATCTGTATTCAGAGACGGGTCACCTGTTACATAACTTTGATGAATCGTTTGCTCCGCTGCTTTGCTTTTTTGAATAAGTTCACTTTCTAGCTGATCACGCTGATTGGTCTCAATTCCTTTTAATACAAGTACGCTCAGTACGGTTACTGTTAAAATAATTAAAAAAGCAAGAACGAGTCCCATCTTAGCTTTTAGGCTGATTTTCATTCATTGATTCCTGCAGTCGCTTTATATCCAACCCCGTATACCGTTTGAAGCAAATAAGGCTCTGCTTCTCCTACTTTTTTTCGAAGGCGCTGCATGTGAATATCTACCGTACGTGTACCGCCTGCATAATCCATTCCCCAGACAAGATCTAGTAAATCTTCTCGTGTGTACACTCTCTCTAAATTGGCAAGCAATAAAGCAATAAGATCAAACTCCTTTGGTGTAAGCTTAACTAACTCATTGGCAACATGTAACGTGCGCTGAATTAAGTTCACTTTCACTTTTCCCACCGTGATTTCTCCCACAGCTTCAGGAGCTTCATTTTTTTCTATTCGCCGAACAAGTGCTTTAGCTCTAGCTACAAGTTCTCTTACATCAAATGGCTTGGTCATGTAATCATCAGCGCCTAACTCTAAACCTAGAACTTTATCGACGATATCATTTTTAACCGTTAACAAGATAATCCCCATTCCTCTTCGATTCTCAAGTTTTCGGCATACTTCATAGCCGGTTAGTTTTGGCATCATCACATCTAATATCATCACGTCAGGTCGAAAGCTTTTTACTTTTTCAAGTGCTTCTTCACCGTCAGATGCTGTGTCTACAATATATCCTTCGCGCTTGAAAGCGTAAGATACCGCTGTGGCAATACTTTTTTCATCATCTACTACTAAAATCCTTTTATTCAATGTATCACGTACTTTCATTTGATATTTCTCTTCGTCTATCTTATCAAACAGCTTTAGCAAAAACATCTCCAAGTTGTTTCGAAATTGTAAACAAAAATAAAGAGATTGAGACATAACAAAATCAATTCAATCTAAAGACGCACAAATGAGATAAAGGAGGCTTAGTATGGAGCGCTTTTGACACCGCGGTTGATTTCCGTGCAAGGCTTGGCTTTCCGCGGGCGGCCGCTGAGCCTCCTCGTCGCTTGCGCTCCTGCGGGGTCTCACCTGTTCTGCTTTTCCTGCAGGAGTCTGCGCCTTGCCCTCCAATCAACCGCTTGAGTAAACTAAACAGATGAAATCTACGTTTACATGACCATAAAAAAATCCGAATAAAGTTGATTTTCCTTGAAGAGTCTCGATTCATCGATCCAATTTTCTTTCAGCTAAAATCATGTTGTCTTAGCTTTTTATTAGCGTTAGTTATTATTCATTTGTAAAAGGAAGGATTTTATGAGTATTCAAATATTGATAAAGAAGCTCTATACGCTGTTCGCTGCTAATAAAACCGATATACCCGTCCGGTCTAATAACATACAGTGCATCTTTTTGAAGCCCTGCTTTCTTCATATAGGGGTTCCAAGAAAACTCATGCAAAGAGAAGCCTTTTTCTCTCATGCTCTTTTTTAGCTTCTGTGCTGCTGTTCCATAGACGTGTATTTGCCAGTTTAAAGACCGTAAAGATTCAAAATTCCCTTCCACATAAGGTAACCGATCACCACTTTGCACATTTGTCCCTTGTCCGCTGCTTAGGTTACTATTTCGATATTTAATGCGGATTTGAGATAAAATTGTAAATGCTTTGTGACGGGGATAAGGAAAGCGAAATAAAAAGGATAGTACAGGCGGAAAGATATGCTTTCTAAAAAATTGACTCGTTTTATCTCTTGCCACCATTCGCTTGAAAGCGCGATCAGTTGTATTTACAAGCAGCTCTGCAAAAGGTAACCTTTCTTCTTCGTATGTATCTAATATGGAAAGTGCCGCTTTGTGTTGAAGGACAGCTGCTAATTTCCATGAAAGGTTGATTGCATCTCCAATTCCTGTGTTCATTCCTTGGCCGCCTGCAGGACTATGAATATGGGCTGCATCTCCACTTAGAAAAATACGCCCTTGTCGGAAACGACTTGCTACTCTGTGATGGATATTGTATGTTGAGAACCAATTTATATTTTCAATCTCAGCACCAAATGTTTGTTGAAGAAAAGTTTGAATATTTTCAGCTTTTATATCGTTTTGATCCAAAAGAGCTGAAGGAATAATGCCGATCATTCGATACGTTCCTTTACTTCTAACAGGCATACAAATCAAAAATTCTTCATTGCTAAATGAAATACTGATTTTTTGATCCTTCATCACTTCACCAGAGCCGTGAACATCCATCACATAAAAATGCTGTTTATATTTTTCTCCTTTAAACTCTATATTCATTTGTTTACGAACTGTACTGTGTGCTCCGTCACATCCACAAATATACTTAAAATAAGCGGTTTCCTCTTGCTGGGCTTTTAATAAAGTTTTTATCCCTTCTCCGTGTTCAGCTAGAGATAGTAACTCCGTCTTCCATTCTACTTCAATCCCAAGATTTTTTAATTTTTCAAGCAGAAACCGCTCGTGGTCGTCCTGTGGAAATGTAAGAACAAAAGGAAAAGGACTTAATCCTTCTCCTAAAGATCCTAGATGAACTTTTGCTTTTATTTTATTCTTTACTCGGACGTATACATCTTCCATCTTAATCCCTCGGTCTATGACTTCATCTGCAAAACCGAACTGCTGATAAAATTCAAGGGTTCGCGGTAAAATAGCCATTGCCCGGGAGGCTTGCCCAGGCCCTTCGTTTCTATCAATAATTCGAAAAGAAATGTTATGTCTTGCTAAATTATAGGCCATCACAAGGCCAGTAGGTCCGGCACCAACGATTAGGATTTGTGGCTTCATCATTATCTCTCCTTCTCATTCAGTTGCAGTATCTTTTATATTGAGCGAGACTTCTCTTTTTTTACAGAAGATGCAGGTAAAGCAGAAGCAAACAGAGCACACAAACTTATTAAAGAGATAAGAGCTAGAGCAGATACAGAATGATTCCATGTCAGATGTTCTCCAAAGAAAAATAGTTCTCTTACGCCATCTACCATAAACCTCATTGGCAGCCATGGATAAATCCACTCTCGATAAAAATCAGGCATAATTTCTGGGGCCATTGGAAGCAGCGGTGCGCCAAAAAATAGAATAATAACGAAAATCGGAAGTCCCTTTAGTCCTAACCATGAAAGTGCGGCTGATATCAAGGTGAAAAAACTGAAGTAAGCAATAGCTAAGAATAGTGCTGTATCCAAAAATGAAGGAACGCTTATTCCAACTACTTCAGCTAGCCACGCTAGCCCGAAACCTGCAGCTAAAGCAAGTGTAGCACCAATGATTACGAACCCTACTTGGTTAACAATTTTCTCTTTGCGAGAAGAAAACGTGATTTTGTGGATGCTGAGGAAGACAACTGCTGCCCCTGCTATGCTTGCCATCCACAGCGGCTGAAATAATGAAACGGGGGCATTTCCGTTGACACTATGAGTCCCTGTTTTATTGACGTTTATCACTGTCTTTTGAATCGGTACAGCGAGTGCTAATGCTTGGTTTGCACTTAGTTGCGTTCCGCTTTGTTCAAATCTTTTCACTAGCTGCAAGCGCATATTTTCATTCATCTGATCAACTGCTCCGTTTAGCACCTGACTGGCTAGTGTTGAAGCAGCTGTATTCATTCCTTGATTCACTAACAATCTAATAGCAGGTGCCTCAGGCTGAGCCGTCTGAAGAGTCACCTGTTTTTTGGTGAAATCTTTTGGAATGATAAGCGCTCCGTAGTATTTTTGATTATTTAACCCTTTTTCAACTTCTTTAGTAGTTGATACAAAAATCCATTTAACCGAAGACTGTTCAGCGCTTGAACTCTTCATATTTTGTTTTATATGATCTCCTATATTTACCTTACCCTTTGCTGGAACTGTCATTCCTTCGTCGGCATTTACAAATGCGATTGGCAAATTCTTAGGTGCTTGGCTTACTGAAGGAATTAACGTTAGGGTAAAAATGAAAATAACTGCTACCACTATAATTGGTGAAAGATATATAAGCTTTTGGTTACTTAATTTCATATAGATATTCCCTTCTTTAAGCATATACACGTTGACGGAAAGATAATGTACATGCTGTTGATTAGTGATCACTATGTAAATTATAATAAATTTACCTGCATTCTCAATATGCAATAATCATGGGAATGTCGCTTACTTAACACAAAACACATAACTGTTCATTATTAAAGAAAAAAGTAGGTGTTTAAAAACTGTGGGGAATTCAAAAACAGATCGTAGAATTATTCGAACGAAGAAATTTATCCGAGATGCTTTAACAGAATTAATGGAAGAGAAAGGATTTGAAGGCGTAACGGTCAGAGATCTGACGAAAAAAGCCGATATTAATCGAGGAACTTTTTATTTACACTACCAAGACAAATACGATTTGCTTGAAAAAAGTGAAAATGAAGTCATTCAAGAAATAAAAGAATTTATCAAAAAAGCAAATCCAAATGAGATTGTATCTGCTAATTTGAAAGAACAGCCTTTGCCGTTTATTATTGCGCTTTTTGAATATATTCAAGAGAATGCGCGTTTTATGCAGGTTATGCTTGGTCCAAAAGGCAACCCTGGCTTTCATCTTAAAATTAAAGAAGTTATGAAAACTAATATACTGGAAAAATTAGAGCTCATGGATAGTAAAACGCCTCCGCTTGTTCCACTTGAACATTTAATGTCTTATGTAACGTCAGCCCATCTTGGCGTCATTCAGCACTGGCTAGAACAAGATATGAAGCAGTCACCTAGAGAAATGGCTCTGACACTCGCTAGCATGACTTTTTTGGGTCCTGCTTATGTTGCAGGCATTAAGCGAACATAAAAGAACCTGCTATTCTCTCGGAGAATAGCAGGTTCTTTTTATTAACCTTCTAGTAATAAAGATTCTGGATCTTCTAATAGTTCTTTAACAGTAGCTAGGAAGCTTACGGCTTCTTTGCCGTCAACGATACGGTGATCGTAAGAAAGTGCAATGTACATCATCGGACGATTTTCGATACGCTCTTCATCAATTGCTACCGGACGAAGCTGAACTTTGTGCATTCCTAAAATACCAACTTGAGGCCCGTTTAAAATTGGTGTAGACATTAATGAACCGAATACACCGCCGTTTGTAATTGTGAACGTTCCACCTTGTAAATCTTTTAATGCTAATTTGTTGTCGCGCGCTTTTTTCGCTAAATCAACGATAGATCCTTCGATACCAGCGAATGTTTTACGGTCAGCATCACGTACAACTGGAACAACAAGACCGTCTGGAGCTGACACAGCAATACCAATATCGTAGAATTTTTTAATTAATAACTCGTTGCCTTGAATTTCAGCATTTAATAATGGGTATTTTTTAAGTGCTGCTACTACTGCTTTTGTGAAGAATGACATAAAGCCAAGTCTTACGTCGTGCTGTTCAAAGAATTTGTCTTTGCGTCGTTTGCGAAGAGCCATAACAGCCGTCATGTCTACTTCGTTAAACGTTGTCAACATAGCCGCTGTTTGCTGAACTTCAACGAGACGTTTGGCAATTGTTTGACGACGACGAGACATACGTTCGCGTTCAACAGGTTTGTCGCTATTTTCACTTGCCGCTGGAGACGGAGATACCGGGTTAGCTGGCTTACTTGCTTGTGCCTGCTGTTTTTGCTCATTTGATTTTTGATCTGCATATGAATCAATATCATGTTTACGCACGCGGCCAAGAGGATCAGTAGTTGGTACTTGATCTAGCTTGATTCCGCGTTCTCTTGCTGCTTTGCGAGCTGCAGGAGAAGCAATCAGCCATTGTTTTTGATTTCCTTGTTGAGGCGCTTCAGCTGCTGGCGCTACTTCTTCAACTGTTTTTTGCTGAGCTGGAGCAGCTTCTTGTTTTGGTGCTTCCTCCGCTGGTTTTTCTTCAGCTTTTGGTGCTGCTGGTGCTGGTGCTGAAGCTCCTTCTTTCGCTTCAAGACGTGCAATTGTTTCACCAACTTGCACTGTGTCGCCTTCGCCAGCAAGAAGTTCTGTTAGCACACCAGAGTCTTCAGCTGTAATTTCAACGTTAACTTTATCTGTTTCAAGTTCAACGATATAATCGCCTTTTTCAACGAAATCTCCTACTTGTTTTAGCCACTGTGCAACTGTTCCTTCAGAAATTGATTCTGCTAATTCCGGTACTTTAATCTCTCCCATGGTTCATTCCCCTTCCTTATCGTGTAACAACGTCGTTAGCAATTTCATTTTTAGTTAATGCATCTTGTAAAATACGTTCTTGTTCTTGTCTGTGAACTGTTGGATCTCCTTCAGCTGGACTTGAGCGTCTTGTGCGGCCGATGTAGTCAACAGTAGCTCCTTCTGGTGCTACTTCACGCAGTCGATCTTCTACATAGTTCCATGCGCCCATGTTTTCAGGCTCTTCTTGTAACCAGACAATCTCTTTTAAATTTTTATAGCGAGCAAAGATTTCAGCAATTACGCGTCTTGGGAACGGATAAATTTGTTCTAGACGAAGAACGTGTAGCCAATCTTTATCATCTTCTGCTTTGTTTAAGCGTTCCGTTAACTCACTGCTGATTTTTCCGCTGCACAGAACGATTCGTTCAACTGCATCTTCTTTTTTGCCTAATCCAGGCTGTTCTACTACTAAGCGGAAAGAGCCTTTTGTAAACTCTTCAAGGTTTGACACACTAAAAGCATTACGAAGCAAACTTTTTGGTGTCATAACTACTAGCGGTCTTACTTCTTCGCGCTGTAAAATGGCAGCTTGTCGTCGAAGTAAGTGGAAATATTGCGCAGCGCTTGTTACGTTTGCGATTGTCCAGTTGTTTTCTCCAGCTAGCTGTAAATAACGTTCTAGACGAGCGCTTGAGTGTTCTGGCCCTTGACCTTCATGGCCATGTGGCAGCAATAAGACCATTCCAGATTTTTGTCCCCACTTAGCACGACCTGCTGCAATAAACTGGTCAATAATAACTTGACCTGCATTGGCAAAATCACCGAATTGTGCTTCCCAAAGAACAAGCGTTTCAGGAGCAAATACATTATAGCCGTATTCAAATCCAAGCACTGAACCTTCAGATAATGGACTGTTACGAATATCAAAGGAAGCGCTTACGTTCTTCATTGCGTGTAGTGGTGAGTAAACATCCCCTGTCTTATGATCATGAAGAACAAGATGTCTATGTGCAAACGTACCACGTTCAGAATCTTGGCCTGTAATACGAATTGGCGTGCCGTCTCTTAAAATCGTAGCAAATGCAAATGCCTCACCCAATGACCAATCCACGCTTTCATTTTCTTCAAACGCTTTGGCACGTTTAGATAAGATGCGATCAAGTTTTGGAAATACGTTAAATCCTTCAGGGTATTTCACTAGCTCTTGATTCACTTCAAACAGCTCTTCTTTTGTAACAGATGTATCAATATCTGAAATTCCTTTGAAGACTGCTTGTGGCATTTCCATAATTCTATGTTGTTTTTCAGCTTTTGGCGGTACTTTCTCATAAGCTGCTTTTAACTTCGCTTGTAACTCTTCATTAATTTGATCTGCTTGACCGCTTTGAATAACGTTTTGTTCTTCGAGCTGCTTTGCATACATAGCACGAACGGTTGGACGTTTTGTCACAATTTCATACATCTTCGGCTGCGTTACAGACGGTTCATCCATTTCATTGTGGCCAAATCGACGGTATCCAATTAAATCAATCAAGAAATCTTTGTTAAAACGTCTGCGATACTCATAAGCAAAATAAGCAGCCGCTAAACAGGCTTCCGGATCATCCGCGTTTACGTGAACGATTGGAATTTCAAACCCTTTTGCTAAGTCACTTGCATATTTTGTTGAACGAGAATCGACGCTTTCTGTTGTAAATCCAATCATGTTGTTAGCAATAATGTGGATTGTTCCACCTGTTTGATAACCAGTCAATTGATTTAAGTTCAGCGTTTCTTGTACAATACCTTCACCAGGGAACGCAGCATCTCCGTGAATTAAAATCGCGAACGATTTTTTTACATCTTGTTTCGGGTATCCATTCACATCACGCTCATCTTGAGCCGCTCTTGTAAACCCTTCCACAACCGGATTAACAAACTCCAAGTGACTAGGGTTACTAGCCAATGTCAAACGAGCTCGAACTGTGTTCTCTGCTTTAATTTGTTTGTCGGCACCCAGGTGATATTTTACGTCTCCCGTCCAGCCGTAGTTGATACCGATTGAACCTTCTGAAGGAACTAATTCCTTGTTAGGCGCATGCTGGAATTCCGCAAAAATCATTTCATACGGCTTGCCTAATACGTGTGCTAATACATTTAAACGTCCACGGTGAGCCATACCGATATTAACCGTTTTTGGGCTTGTTTCCACTGAGCGTGCAATCAGTTCATCTACAAGTGGAATTAACATATCTACGCCTTCAATAGAAAAGCGTTTTTGTCCGACAAATGTACGATGTAAAAATTGTTCAAAGCCTTCTACTTCTGTTAAACGCTTTAATACAGAAGTTCTTTTCTCATTTGAAAGAGGTTGGAAAATAGCACCTGACTCGACCATATCAGTCAGCCACTTATTCTCTTCCATGTTATGTACGTGATGGAATTCAAACGCAATGGTTTTTGTGTAGACATCTGTTAAATAGTTAATTGCGTCTAAACCATTTTTGACGTGTGATGGCGCATTCGTACATAAAATATCAACCGGAATTGATTTTAAATCTTCTTGCGTTAAATTGTAATCTTCCAAGTGAAGCAAGACAGGATCTTTCTTCTCGCTTTCAAGAGGCTTAATTGACGCGTATAGATGACCATAAGCACGGATGTTTTCCGCTAGCTTAATAGCCGATGCAATTTTAGATGTGTTAGCTGAAGGTGCAGTCTGTGCGTATTCAGCTTGCTGAACCTGCTCACTTTCGTTTAATGGAGGAGCACCCCAATAATCAAATAATTCTTTTAAGTCTGGATCTACTAGATCTGACTGCTCTTCATATAACTCATACTGTTCTAATACATAGCCGTAGTTCGGACCCAAAAATCCTTGCCAAGGCTCCCCTCTATTCGACGTTTCGTTACCCATGATAAAACCCCCAACGAGTTATAATAATTGTCGTACTCAACAATCTTTCCATTTTGAATGTCGATTACCTTATCGTCTGACATCTTTACAACGAGTGATAAATCTCACTGCGTGTGTATCTGATATCTGCTTATATTTTACCACTCTTTTACTCGTCAATCAAAATGAAATCGCTATATTTCTTTAATTTTTTTTACTTTTTTAATAGTCTTACTACTTTTTGAAAGCGTTTTATAAGTAAAGCTGATTAAAGGTCGAATCAGGTGTTAATTAATTGTTATTGACCTAGCTTTTGGCAAAATTAAATTGCTTAAAATGTATTTTATGACTATTTAAAAAAAGAAGCAGTGTTTTGCTTCTTTTTTTAAAACTCATCTACGATTTTTTCAACGTCTTTAAAATAACCATCATCTACTTCTGTAAGCTTGCTGCTTTTCGCCGCTTCGAGTAAATGAGTGAACCAAGTTAGTTCTACTTTCAAATGCATAATCGTGCGCATAATGATCGACAGATTTGCAATGGAATGATCGACCTTTTTAACTTGGTACAAATTTTGCATTTTTTCTAAATAAGCTGCCGTTTCCTCAATCTTTTTTTCTAAAGCAGAAGCCACTTTTTTTTGATCCACGTAAGAAGTAAATGAAAGAGCAGCATAAACAGGTCTATGCATATGCTCTTTTTTTAACAGCTGTTCAAAATAAAGGCGTTCAAATTCTTCTCTTCCTGCATCCGTGATAGAATAAACGGTCTTTTCAGGTCTGTTCGTCTCTCGAATCACATCGACTACTTTCACCAACTGATC
The DNA here is from genome assembly GCF_058323215.1 of Priestia sp. USM5. Lineage (NCBI taxonomy): Bacteria > Bacillati > Bacillota > Bacilli > Caryophanales > Bacillaceae > Priestia > Priestia sp. USM5. The sequence continues at coordinate 1,778,714 of NZ_JBSGKN010000001.1, read as the reverse complement.
TTTTTCGAGCGTATCAAAAGCGTAATATAAAGAACCGCTTGCAAGTTTAATATAGTGCTTCATTTGTCTTTCATTAATGGTTTGCTGAATTTCATAAGGGTGCTTATTTCCTTCCATTAATAAGCCCAGTATGACTAATTTAACACTCATAACACCTTTCACCTCTTGACATGCATCTTATTTAGTAAAAAAAGCACGAATAAATTCGTGCCTTTTCTATTTTTGAGCTGCCGGTTCCTTAGCTTCTACCCGCTTTTTAGGGGGAACTTCCACTCGTTCATTTCCCATTAAAAAGACAGTAATAATAGCTACTGCAATTGGAATAAGAGCAAGCATAAATGCATACGTGATCGATGTAGACATAGCATCAACAATCTTATCTAATATTTGAGGCGGAATGCTGTTTCGGGCACTTGATTGAAAAACTGCACTCGGATCTCCTATTTGAGAAAATGCTCCTTGTGATCCATTTCCCATACCTTGAAAATTGCGCTGCAGCTCATTTGTAAATGTATTGCTTTGAATCGTTCCAAAAATCGTAACTCCCAGCGTCATTCCTAAAGAACGAGCAAATGAGTTTGTTGAGTTGGCAGAACCTCTAAACTGTGGATCTAGCTTATGAGTTGACGACGTTGGTAAAAGAGAAAAGCTAAACCCTACGCCAAATCCAGTCAAAATCATAAATACCGTGAGCATCCAACGAGGTGTATCAGGTTCCATTGTTCCTAACAAGAACATTCCTACTGCAAATGAAAAAACGGACATAATCATCAAGTTTCGGAAGCTTGTTTTTGTGAGAAAAATCCCGCCGATCGCACTTCCTGCTACTGAGCCTAACATCATCGGAGTTAAAATTAAACCTGCATTTGTAGCAGAACCTCCGTAGACAGCTTGAACGAAAATAGGAATAAATACCGTTAAAATAATAAACGTTGCTCCGTATAAGAAAGCGAGAATCTGTGATGTTGCAAATAAACGGCGCTTGAACATCCAAAATGAAATAATCGGCTCTTGCGCGCGCTTTTCCACAAAAAAGAAGAGTGACAGCGCCACAGCAAAGATAGCAAAAAGAGATAAAATTTGCGGAGAAGACCACTCATACTCTTTTCCTCCAAGTTCAAGAGCAAACATTAAACTTACTACTGAAATGACAAGAGTGGCTGCACCAGCCCAGTCAATTTTTTGCTTTTTATGACTTTTTGACTCTTTATAAAAGCGCATAATAAAAAATAACGATAAAAGTCCAATTGGCACGTTCACGTAAAACACCCAGTGCCAGCTGATGTATTCCGTAATGTAAGCACCGAGAAGTGGACCAAATACGCTTGCTGAGCCAAAAACGGCACCTAATAATCCCGTCATTTTCCCGCGTTTTTCAGGAGGGAAAATATCAAATACGATGGTAAAAGCAATCGGAAGAAGCGCTCCTCCTCCAATTCCTTGAATCGCTCGGTAAATACTTAGCTGCACAATGCTTTGTGCTAAACCACACAATGCGGATCCAAGTAAGAATACGGTTAACCCAAAAATAAAAAACCGTTTACGGCCGTACATATCAGATAGTTTACCAAATATCGGCATACCTGCCATCACGGCAACCATATAAGCGGACGTAACCCAAACAAACTTATCTAATCCGCCTAGATCAGAAATGATTTTCCCCATAGCCGTCGCTACGATGGTATTATCCATGGCTGACATAAAAATACCGAGCAGCAATCCTGCTACGATAAAACGAATATGTTTTTCTGATGAAACCATTTCAGTTCCTCCTTTCGCGTCATCTTTTTGATGAACAGAAATGATAGCTACTTAAATTATTATATTCAAATTTGAGTATTTTACAATCTTAAATGTGCTATTTTTTAGAAATAAACATAACAAAAGCGTAATGGATTCATTACGCTTTTACTGTGAGCTGAGGTTCTAATTCGATCTCTACATTTCCTTGAATGGCTCTTGAAATCATACAGGACGTTTCTGCTTTTTTTATAAGTCGATTGATTTTCTCTTCTTGGGCCGCAAATTTAGGTGTGACGATCACGTGAGGTTTATGAATGATTTTTTCGTACGTAAACACACCATTCGTTACGTCCACGATAGCTTCTGATTCCATCGTTAAAGCCTCCTGATGGATTCCACTTCTTTCTAGCATCGCTGCAAGCGTGATAATGTAGCAGGTGGCTGCTGCTCCTAGCAGCATTTCATCTGGATTTGTCCCGGCTCCTGGCCCGTCCATTTCTGGTGGAATAGAAATGCTTGTTTTTAATTGCCCTGCTTCAATTGTTCCCACTTCATTTCGGCCTCCTGGCCAATTTGCTTGCAAATGAAAGTGATGTTTTGCCATAGTGTATCCTTCTTTCTTCTATATAATGATGTATACTTAGCGTACCTTTTTTGCTCATAAAATAAAAATGTTCTGCTTGTAACAGCAAAAAGACTGCTAAACGTGCAGTCTTTGTTGTTCTCTAACTTAAAGGTACTTTCTTTTCGCTTTCAACGACAGTTTTGATTAATGAAGGCAGCCAGTCCTGCAGGTTCGTAAATGAATATCCCCAAAAGCTAGCTTTTTCATTGCTCATCGTCCAAGAATGATCTACTCCGTACGGAGAACTATTTTCATCCGTTAAACGAGAGGTTGTTCTTGCTGTTTTATCCGCTGCTTGTTCAATATATGAAAATAAATTTTTGAGTGAAATGGTACCATTTGAACAAGCGTTAATCGGCCCTTTTAGCTTCTGTTCTGCACACCAAACTAAAAATTCACCTGCTTCTTCCTGTGAAATGAAGTTCATTTCTGCTTCAATAGCCGGTACACCAATTTCTTCTCCATGCATAATTTTTTCTATGTGAAAACGCAAGCGGTCCGTATAATCATCTTTTCCCATAACAATTGGAAAACGGACAGCTGTTACCGAAAACGGTGCTTTTTGAAAGAATACTGCCTCGGCTTGGCGTTTTCCTTCTTGATAGGAAATATTTTCACGGCGTGTATATGAAATAGGATACTTGTATGGATCAAAATCTTCTTCATAACACGTTTTTTCTAAAGAACCATATACTGAAAGAGTCGAGGTAAGTACATAGTGACTCGTACTATGACGAAAAGCTTCAACAGCAACAGCTGCGCCGTGTGAAGAATAGCATATTTGATCGAAGATAACATCCCATTTTCTTCCTCTTGTTGTTTCGATTACAGAATCTTTTTCTACACGATCAAGAAAAATTCGCTCAACTCGGTCGCCGAAATCATCCGGTGTTTTACCTCGCGTTGCTAACGTAACCTGTACTCCTTTAGAAAGCAATGTCTGAACTAAATTTTTTCCGAAAAAACGCGTTCCACCTAACACAAGTGCTGTTTTCATCTTTTTCTCCACCTTTCATATTTGATATGGGTGACCATACCATTATTATCCAACTTTTTCATCCATAAAGCTATGAATCTTTCCGCTTATTTTTTTGTACTTCCACCTATTTTTTCGCCACTGCCGTGTTAAGATGTACATATCTAACCAAAAGGAGCGACAGCGATGAATCCTTCTCCACTTCCCCTTAACGAACGTCTTGTTGTTCTTGATATTATTCGGGGCATTGCTTTGCTGGGCATTTTTTTAGTGAATATACCGGCTTTTACTTCTCCGATATTTATTTTTCAGCTGTACAATGTTTCTTATAAGTATGAAGGAATAGATGCTTATATTGATTTGTTCTTGCAGCTGTTTGTGCAAGGGAAGTTTTTTACCATTTTTTCTTTTTTGTTTGGACTTGGATGCGGAATTTTTTTGCATAGAGCTGAAGAAAAGCAGTACTTTGCCGCTGCTTTATGGTCAAGAAGAATGGCTGCTTTGCTATTAATCGGGCTTTTTCATCTTGTCTTTTTCTGGTATGGAGACATTTTGCATGTGTATGCTATTGGCGGTTTTTTATTATTCTTTTTTTACAATCGAAAAGCTAAGACGATTTTGCTGTGGGCAATAGGCTTGCTATGCTTTTTTTATCTTTTGGCTTGTATGCAGTTTTTTATTCCAGCACACGTCTTGCAGGAGGCTCAGTGGGAGTATAAAGCTTTACATGAACATGTCTTAACCCAATATTTATCCACCTACAGGCAAGCAGACTATTTATCTTGGCTGTTTTATCGTTTGAATGTTGAAGTGGTGCCTATGCTATTAAATCTACCGTTTTCTATCTTTCCCGTATTTTCTATGTTGTTATTTGGCTTATATACTGCTAAAAAAGGATTGGTACATAATATCGAACAAAATCGTTCTTTTTTCAAGAAAATTCAGTCAATAACAGGCGCAGCAGGTTTCACTTTAACTATTATTCTGGCCATGCTAAAAATAGAGATTTTAAGATACGAACTCTATCAGCAGGCGGCCATTCACCTTTTTACAAGTTTGAGCGGCATTTTTCTATGTTTTTTTTATCTTACCACCTTACTGTTATTCCTGCAATTTTCTCCTTATGCTTCAATGCTGGGTCTTTTTAAGTATAGTGGAACAATGGCATTAACAACTTACCTTAGCCAAACTTTAATTTGCCTGTGGATGGTTCGAGTCTTTGGTTTATACGGAACTCTTACCTTAACGGAAAGCACGGTTATTTGTCTCATCATCTATACACTCCAGCTTTTTCTTAATAAGTGGTGGCTTTATTATTTCTATTACGGTCCGTGTGAATGGTTATGGCGGAGCTTTACATACCGATCTCTCCCGCCTCTTAGGCGGAATAGAAAAGCTTCAGCTTAACAGCAAATCGGCCTTCAAGGTTGAAAGCCGATTTGTCTCCTTTACTGCAAAGGCGGTATAGTTATTCGTTTAATTCCATTTGTCTCAAACTCTCGTATATAATCCATTTCTCGATGAAAAATTTGCATAAAAACTTCATTTTTTATTTCTTTAGTGGGTCCTATTTGCTCTATCACATCTCGTTTAGCCATGCGATAGGCTAGCGCTTCCCAAAACACTTCGTTATCGTATTCTCCAATAATATCTTGAAGAGAATCTTCATGTTCTTCTGTAAACATAACCTCACTGTTTAGCGTGTGAAAAGGTCCTTTTTCAAGGAAAGGCTCTGCGTGTGAAAACATTTGTTTTTCTACATCCGTATATTCCTGTGCATGCTCATCTTCCACTCCAGAACATGCTGTGACCATCCAGTTACCTAAATAAATTAAATCAAGCAGTTGAAAAAAGTGCGTTTCAGATAGTTGAAGTTCAATATCGTTTTTTACAGGAGCTTTTGACATAAGCGCGGATCTCTCCTTTAATTTTGAGGGTAGTTGCTACTAAATAAAATAGCTAAAAGGGTTAATATGCAGGCTAGCAGGAAAACTGAAGAAATGGCTTCACCTCTTTTCTGTAGTGTAAAAATAGAGGTACTGACATCCAAAGAAGTGAATACGAAGGGTGTAAACTTATCATAATCGAAATAAAGACAAGATACAAGACTTTTTTACTAAATTTTCTGACTATCTTCGTCATAAATACCTATTTTTGTTTTGTTTATACTAGAAAGGTCCGGAATTTGTGTGCTGAGCTGTTCAAAATAAAAAAGCGCTGAACCAGGCGCTTTAACGGTGTAAAAAAATAGATAAACCAATAAAAAAAGCAGCTAAAATAAAATCAAAAATCCATTGCCACTTCTCACGTTTTAACAATACGTGCTCTACCCCTGATAACAGCGAACTTATACTAACCAAAACAAAAATAAAGCTCAATTGGTTAAACGAAAATTTAGTGACAAAATTTGATACAAGTATGACTGCTACGGTGATGAACAGTGCCATTTGACTTATAAGTACCCATTTAATTCTCTGTTTATATCCGTCTTTTAAAGCTTGTAATAAATCGTTGCTGATCACTCTCACTAAACCCCTTTTGTATTCCTATCGTCAAAAGTAAGAACGCAGCAAAAAACGCTTCTCTGCATCTTAACTACTTAGCAAAACTAGCTATTAAATCGAAACATAAATATCAACTTGACTGTACTCAGGATCAATACAGCGTTCATCATATAGTTCAAAATCTATTTTATAGGCACGATGATTTTTTTTAGCCCACTCGCGAATATAAGCCCAAGCCTCTACGACTACCTGTCTAGCTGGCCCAACAGCTGTTGTAAACACCATATATTCACCTTCTGGGATGATGAACTCTCTCATATCCTCTTTCAGTTCGCCGCCGGGTAAAACTTCGTAGCCGAGAGCAAATGTAAAATCCATTTTTTGATTATATTCAAATTCTGTATAAAGAGCAAATGTATTACCATTTACTTTATTGGCGATTTTATTAGCTAACTGTTGTTTATAAAAAGTCTGCCAGTGCTCAGGAATAAGACCTGTGCCCGTTTCTTCCACAGGTTCATCTGTTCGAATAGGCACTCCTACAACAGTGAATTCATTTACCTTGACTACTTTTTGACTTACGACTAAGTCAGTCAACATATTGAGCCCCCTTAATTCTTCTTTTTCTGTAGTTACAATGAGGGAAATACTTCTTAATATGCATTTTATTTGTATTCAAAGAAAACGTCAACCTTTTATGCAAATCCCTTAACGAAGGGGCTGAAGATCCTTCTTCTAAACTATAAAAAAACGATTCTATTTTCTTTGTACACATCATACGTATAAGATACCCCTAATTTACAATAGAGTGAGGTAAAAAAATGAAGATCATTGAACTTGCCGAATTCATTAAAACAAGTAAAAAAACAACTAAACTTGCTCTCTCCTCTTCTACAGTACAGTATACATTAGAAACAGATGATTTGAAAATTGAATTAAAAACAGGCGGCACGAATAAGCGAATCGTGTTTTTTCGCATCTTCTTAAAAGGAACATACAAGGATTGGATTTGTTATCACCGGAACGAACATCATATTTACGAATTGTATCAAAATATTCCTTTATCTCCTAAAATGCAAAAGCAGCTTTTGTATGCTATTGCATCATAAAAGAGCTGGCTTAGTTAGCCAGCTCTTTTATCGGTATATCTTTTGTTTTATATATACTAAGCACAATGCCAATGAACACCGCATTTGCAATTGTGGGACCCATACCATAACTTATAAATGGCAACCATACACCCATAATTGGAAGGAGATTAAACGACATACCTAAATTATAAAGCAACTGAAATGCATACACGCTTACGCTTCCGGAAACAAGCATTTTTCCAAACGGATCGCGAATCTGTTTAATTAACAGTATCATTTTTACTAATAAAGCACTCAACACTAGCATAATAAAAATTGAAATTCCCCAGCCGTAGGCATAGGTCAAACCTGCATATACAAATTCTGTGTCGATTCCACCTATTCGGTATCCCTCTGATGGATTAGCTTGAGGAAGCCACTCAGCTTGATGGAACAGGCGAGAAAGATGTACAGGGACGTAGCCTGCCCCTGCTGGATCTTTCCCTAGATGCAGCACAATTGATAGACGACTTAAGTAATAAGAGCTTCCTGAAAGGAGCAGCATAACGGCTATAATTATAAACAGTGTGAGCAGAAACAACAAAGTGATCTTTTTAGCATGTTTACGAGCACTAAATATAAACATAGAAGCGATCATGATGATGTACATCATCACATTAGGAATACTAGTTAAACGCCCGTATAAGACTAAGGTTAAAATAAATAGTACTGCTATAATGGGAACGTTACATGACCTACGTTGTAAAATATATCCCCAACCTATTAAATAAAATATTAAAATGAAATTTAAATCTAGGCTAAAAAAAGATAGGTTTACTACGGTTGTACCTTGAACGTTTGGTTGAATCCTTTCTGGCAATATATGCAGATTAAATACTACAAGGAGGAGTGTAGGAGCTATAAATGCTACCCACCCCCACTCTCTCCACTTGCGGTAGTTTTGAAAAGCACATACTGCTGTCAGGGCTAGTCCAATTAATGCAGTAATAAGTTTGGTTTCCATTGATATAGATGAACCTAGCTTAATTGTCAACATTCCTAAGCCTAACGCTGCAACAAATAATGAAACTAAGATCCAATCAATCTTTGTGCGGTATAGCTTTTGAAAGCGTCTGCTTAGTTCCGCTGAACTGCCCATTTGTTCAACAGCTTTTTTTTCAGCTTCCTCTTGAGAAACACCGCGCTGAATAGATTCTCGTTCTAAGTTTTTAATATGGGCATCAAGCTCTTGATACACTGCTTCTTTTGCTTCTTTATGTTTTATTTCTTGAGTAATTGACTGTAAAAATTCTTCTTTTTTCATTGTCCTCCTCCTAATAACCCTTGAAGGACAAAAGCTGATCGTTGACTTCCATTTTCTAAGCTTTTCATTACCTTTTTACCTTTACTATTCAGCTGATAGTATTTCTTCTGATCTTCTTTCCAGCGGCTTGTTACGTATGATTTTTGCTCAAGCTGATGCAGCAGAATGTACACAAACCCTTCTTGTTCATCAAACTCTTGAATTCCTCTACTCCGTAGTTTTTGAACAAGTTCTATTCCATTTTTTTCAACTGACAGAAGCTGTAGCGCTGGCAGTAAAATGTTTTCTTGTTTTATTTTTCGCTTAATAGCTTGCTTGTGCTTGTCAGTAAACTGCAGGTTTTGGAATACAGATTGCTTCATTGAGCCTTTTAGATGACGTAATCTTTCATCCATATTAGCCCTCCTCTATCATTTGTTTTAACAATTCTTTTCCACGCCGTAATCGTGTTTTAATCGTATTAGAATTAATAGATAAAAGCTCAGCTATTTCTTTAATTGTGTATTCTTCGAAATAATGCAGATAAATGAGTTCTCTATACTTTAATGGAAGACTCATTACAGTTTGAACCAATTCTTCAGACTCCTCTTTTTTTACCATTTCTTCTTCGATCATTTCTTTGCTTGATTCAAAAATCATATGTATATGTTCTGTAAATTGCATTTTTCGCACGTACCAACTTTTTAAATAATCTTTGCAGTGATTAATAGCAATGCGCCATAACCAAGTTTTCAAACTAGATTGCTTAGAATACGTAGAAAGAGAATTATAAAACTTCACAAAAATTTCTTGTGTCAAATCCTCACTAACAGTAGAATTTCGCACGTAAGAATATACAAGCTGCAAGATGGATTGACCATATTCATTCATAGCCTCTTCTAAAAGAATTTCATACTCTTCTTGCTCTACTAATGCAAATAGCAAATCGTTCACTTCACTCACCTCTTTTTCAATACATTAGACGAAGCTCAAGCCAATTAGGTTTTAAATTACTCATTTTTTATCAAAAAAACACCGGAAGCTTTGGGGTCAGTCCCTTGCTCCGGTGCTTTTCTTATTTATGCTGTAGCTTTGTAAACGAATGTTTGTGCGGCTTTGCATGTAACTTTCCCTTTGTCCATTGAATCCCTCTGTATAAATAGTACGAGCACCAAAAAACTGCTGGGACGATAAGTACATATGCGACGATACTATTTGTAAAGAAAGAAGAATCTATGGAACGAAGCAATCGATAGGTCTCATTTAATATACATATATGCACGACATAAATGCCAACTGAATTTTTCCCAACCTTTGAAAAAAACGAGTTTTTGCCAAGACTTGGACTGCTTAATACGAATAAAAACAATGATGCCGATAAAAAAATCGTAGAAATAAAATAGTCTCCGGGCTTGCTGTGCTGGATATTGACCAACCAGTAGCGCTCGGCGATCTCTAACGCTGAAAACACAAAAAAGCTGGCTAAATAAATCATGGGCCTTACGTTTAATACTGACAGAATTTGCTTACCATAAAGGGCAAACATAGCTCCTAATACTGTATAGAATAAACCAAAGAACAGGGCATCTCTCGTTTGAAAAGAAAGTGGAAAAAATAAAGAATAAGACTGTCCAAATAACCCAGTTACATATAATACGGTGCTGATAATCATTAATAAACCGATCTTTTTCCATCTTTGAAATAAGAAAACGATAACAACAGCCCAAATTAACGCAATCAAGTACCAAAGCTGAAATCCGCTTGTGTCACTTCCATAATAAAAGATATCTTTGAATGTGATGGATGATGTTAAATAATCAGCTACTGCATCTTTTCGCTCTGCTAATGTTCCGTGGTTTTGAAATAAGCGCAGAACTACACCAAACAATAAATAAAAGATGAACCAACATGCATAAAGCTTTGAAATATTCCACGTGTATTTTTTTAAGTATGCAGAAGGTTTTGGATGTTTTTGAATTTTATTCATAAACAAATACCCTGATACAATAAAGAAAAAAGGAACCGCGAATCGTGCAAATGTGTCAACAATGACATCTAGCACATTTTCCTGGTTCCCTAAAAAGAAATCGTCATGTGATGGATTAACATGAATACAAACCACAAACACTGTAGCAAAAAACTTAATAAAATCAATTGAATAATTACGTTCCATCTTGTTGTCAGCTCCTTAAAATAAACTCGAGCTCTATTTTAGCATAATTATCCAAACGAAAAAGACATTTTGGTAAAATTAACCTTATAGTCATGGAAAAATTTTCTTAACTTCCAATATTCTAGTCTTGTTTACTTGTATGATGTCTTTCAATATTCCAAATAAATGATTCTAAAGAACTACAAAACAAAAAAACAGATTACCGTTAACCTGTTTTTTAAATTAACATTTTCCATGCAAACTTATTATCTTGTTTAATATCGATTTCTTTTTCATGCAAAGCCTGCACATGCTGTTTAATTTGTTTGAGAAACAGCATTACTTCTCCGCTTGATACGGCAGCTGAGTTGAGAGATAACGAATGTTTTTTAGCAATTTTTAATTCCTCTGTTTCCACTGAAATACTCACGTGGCGAAATAAGTGCCAAGGGTAATAAACTGTTTTAAAAGATTTTGAGAAATAAATTCCTTTAGAACAAACGGTAATCCCCTCGGTTTTTTGAAGAGGATATGTATTTAAATGAGCTACAATTTTTTCTTTTGCAGGTAAATAGAGCCTGTTTCGCATCTCTTTTTCAACTTCTTCACATAGTTGTCCTGCTACCGACAACACATCTTTTGGATCAGGTGTTTGATGAATTTGAAAAGATGAACAAATAGAAGTTAATTCTTTTGAGGATACACATGGATATATATAGTCTTGACACATATATTCATGGGAATGAGTGCGAATAAATTTCTTGATTTTTTTTAATAGAGATACTAGCTTTCTAGCTGAGTAATCGTTTTGATTGACTTGAAATTTCTCCACGTCATTAAAACAAATCATTTCTTCTTTTCGAATGGTAATGGATTGAATATTAGCGAAATCTTCCCATAACATTTTTCCTTTTTTCATCCCTCTGCTTTTCCAGTAAATCCCCTTATTTGTAAAGCAAATTCCCCTTTTATCTAGGCCCGCTATAAAAGAGCTGTGTAAATACGCAATTATTTTTTCTTGGGGCTGAAACTGAAAGTATTTGCTAGCCATTTTTTTGTAGAAACTAGGTATTTGCATTACATAAAATTGACTTTCTCTATAGATTAAGCATAAGTCAGTCAAATAATTAGTTTTCAGCGTCGCCACGCTCTCACTTCCTTTTTGAGTGTAAATAACCGTACCCATTTTTTTCTATTACTTTATAAACGTTTTTTGATGAAAAAAGTTTCAACTTTTTTTGTTTTTTATGAAAAAGCTTTAAATTGAAGCATTCCTTTCATCTAGGAGGTTATCTAATTACTCACTTATTCAATAATCTTATTTTAAACGTTCCCTACTTAATTAAGAAACTAAACCAGATAATAGCAATGCTTACCTGCTTTATCCAAATCATCCCCTGTGAACAAAAATAAACCGCAGCGTTAAAACGCGATGCGGTTTGTTTTTTAAGCTAAATAAGCTTCTTTTATTTTTTCATTGTGAATTAATTCCGGTCCTTTTCCTTGCAAAATAATTTCTCCCGTTTGAATCACGTAGCCTCGATGCGCGATTTGCAGTGCTTGATAAGCGTTTTGTTCAACGAGCAAAATGGTCATTCCGCTTTTATTTAATTCCATAATAATCTCGAATATCTTTGTGAAAAATGTTATTTCTGGAAACGATGAAAAAGATTACTGTTTATGTACCCCTTTTTTCTCGCAATCTTTCATAATAGATTCAATCTCATATACAAAGAGAAGCTGAAAAAATAAAAATATAGTTATTTTCTACAATATACTCTTTGGCTGTATATATAACAAAAAAGCATGTCACCATAAAGAAACATGCCTTGTAACTATTTAACCTAAAAAAAGGTGCATATTATGCACCTTTTTATGACCCTTTGTTTTCCGCTTCTCCCCGAGTTTAACTATTGTTTCGTAATGCCTGTGATCCCTCTTCCCCTGTTCGGATCTTAATCGCATTTTTTAATTCATAGATAAATATTTTCCCATCTCCAGGCTGACCTGTATTTAGTACTTTTCTTGCTTTATCAACAACGTCGGATACGGGAACTTCGCAGACCACAATTTCCACTTTAATTCGGGCGTGCATATTGTCTTGTTTTTTGACCCCCCTGTAAAGTTCCGTAATGCCTTTTTGCAATCCGCATCCTAACGCATCTGTAACCGTAATACCGCTCACGCCAATTTTTGCTAGTTCTTGCTTAAGCTCTTCAAACTTTGAAGGGCGCGTAATAATTTCAATTTTTGTTAAAACATCACTCACTGTGCCCACCCCTTTTACATATTCGATTCGTGATACGCTCTTTCACCGTGCAGCGTAATATCAAGCCCGAGCGTTTCTTCTTCTTGTGTTGCGCGTAGAGATACTACCAACCCAACCACTTTAACAATAATGAAGGTAGCGATGCCGACAAATAGATACGTTGCTACGATAGCCACCAGCTGTTTCCATAGTAGACTTGGGTCTCCGTAGAATAAACCATTCGCGCCGGCATCATTTACAGAAGTTGTGGCAAATAAACCCGTTGCGATACCTCCCCATGTTCCCCCAATACCGTGAAGACCAAATGCATCTAACGCATCGTCGTAACCGATTTTCTTTTTAAGTGAGAAGATACCCCAGAAACAAACTGCTCCGCCGATAAAACCAATTACAATAGAAGCAAACGGTGTAACGAATCCACAAGCTGGTGTAATAGCTACAAGTCCAGCAATCGCTCCCGAAACGGCTCCAAGCAGCGTAGGCTTTTTATTAATAATCCACTCTACTACAAGCCAGCCGATAATTCCTGTTGCTGCCGCTGTATTCGTGTTAATGAAAGCCGTCATTGCAACGCTGTTAATAGTTAAGGAACTTCCAACGTTAAATCCAAACCACCCGAACCAAATCAGCATTCCGCCTAAAAGAGTTAGCGGTAAATTGTGAGGTGCTGCAGCATCGGCATTTTTTCGTTTTCCAACAACAAGAGCTAGAATTAATCCTGCTACACCTGATGAAATGTGAACGACGTTTCCGCCAGCAAAGTCAATAGCTCCTAGTTCACGAAGCCATCCGCCAACTCCCCAAACCCAGTGTGCAACGGGTGCATATACAAATAATGACCATAGGATAGCAAATAAGATAAATGCTGAAAACTTCATGCGCTCTGCAAAAGCACCCGAGATAATAGCTACTGTTAACACAGCAAATGTTAGTTGAAACATCATAAACATGTTATGCGGGATCGTTGCGCTGTAGTCCCCGTTTGGAGTGAATCCAACGCCTTTTAATCCCACCCAGTCCAAGTTTCCAATAAAAGCATTGCCACCGGTCGAAAATGCTAACGAATAGCCAGCTACTATCCAAAGAACAGATATGACAGCTAATGAACCTACGCTATACATCGCGGTACTTAACATGTTTTTACTTCGAACCATGCCTCCGTAAAACAATGCAATAGCTGGTGTCATAATCCAAACCAATAATGCTGAAAAAAACATAAATACTGAATCGCCCATTTGCATGATGATTTCCCCCTTAAGTACGAATAAATAACCCCTAAATTTAATGTTAGATTATATAACATGTTTTGTTATGTTTACTATCATATTTGATTTATATGTATTTAGCAACTACTTTTTGCAAATTTATTCAGAAAATTTTTGTTTTTTTATCCTCTTTTCTTTTTGTTATTTATTTTCCTATGTACACATAAGCTGAAATATCATTTATAATTGTTAGAATTTCTAACATAAAAAAATCCTCTTCGTGGAGTAGAAGAGGATTTTTCTTTACAAATACATATATACACCTGGTCCTAGAGGAATACCGAATACAGCAAAAACAATCAACATTATAATCCAAATTCCTAAGAAGGCTAAAGTATAAGGAAGCATAAGTGAAATGATGGTTCCAAGCCCTGCTTTTGGCTCGTATTCTTTCATAAAGGCTAAAATGACAATCATGTAAGGATTTAAAGGAGTGATTACATTGGTAGACGAATCTGCTATTCGGTAAGCTGCTTGAATAAATCCAGGGTTGTACCCTAACAGCATGAACAATGGAATAAAAATAGGTGCTTCTAGTGCCCATTGAGCAGAGCCGCTGAAAATAAGAAGATTCAGCAGAGCTGTTAAAAATACAAAACCAATTACAACGGGAAAGCCTGTTAGATGTAATGCATTCAATATATCCGCTCCTTCTACTGCGATCCACGTTCCAAGATTCGTCCAATTAAAGTAGGCAATAAATTGAGCAGCCGCAAAAATAAGGACGATGTAGCTTGCCATATCTTTCATCGAATCAGTCATATAAGCAGGTATATCTCTAGAACTTTTGATTTTCCCTACTGTTATTCCATAAACAGAGCCAACTACCACAAAAAACAGCAGCGTAATCGGAATGATACCATCTAAAAAAGGAGATGGAACAATTCCGCCGTCCTCATTTCGTAGAGGAGAGTTGGGCCAAAATAAGAAAACAGCTAGTACAACGACATAAATACATGCAGCAACGATACTGTTTTTTAAGCCTCTTGCTTCTGCCTCACTAATTTCACCAAAATCATTGCGTTTTTTTCCTTTATAATTACCCAGTCTAGGTTCTACAATCTTTTCAGTGACGATCGCTCCTATAATAGTTAAAACAAATACAGAAGCCGCCATGAAGTACCAGTTCGCTGCAGGACTGACAGCAGCGCTTGGGTCAATTGTTTTAGCAGCTTCAGTAGAAATGCCCGATAACAATCCATCGGTTCCGGATATAATAAGATTCGCTGTAAAGCCTGATCCCACCCCAGCAAATCCTGCCGCTAATCCAGCAAGCGGGTGCCTTCCTACTGTATAAAATATCATTGCTGCAAGCGGAGGAACGATGACAAAAGCAGCATCTGCCGCTAAGTTGGCCATAATTCCTGTAAAAATGATGGCGTATGTAATAAGAGCTTTTGGAGCATTTAAAATCGTTTTCTTTATGGCCACTTCAAGCAGACCTACTTTTTCTGCAAGTCCGACTCCAAGCATCATAGCAAGTACAAGTCCTAGGGGCTTAAATTCAGTGAAATTGGTCAGCATCGATGTTAAGATATACTGAATGCCTTCATGCGACAACAAACTTTTAATTGGAAGAGTCTTATTAGTACCAGGATGGACCACTGTTACTCCCATACTATTAATAGCAACAGACGCTAATACGATAATAAGCGCTAAGCATACAAACAAAATAAAAGGATCAGGTAGTTTGTTTCCGAATGCTTCTACTCTTCCTAATAGTTTGTCTAGAAAGGTTGTTGGATGTGGTTTTTGCTCTGTTTGCAAATTAGGTTGTGCCATACTTTCTCTTCCTTTTCTTTTAGATTCTTTTTGTTTTTTTCCTTTTAATTACCAAAAAGACTATTAGTACATAATAATCTGAATATTTATATTATTCAAGTATTATTTTTAAGGAATTTTTATTTATCTATTAAAACTAATAGCATTTAGATAAATAGAAAGCCAGAAGAGATCTTTTGAATCGACAATCAAAAATAACAAAAAGCTCTCCGTTTGAAGAGAGCTTTTTGTTATTTCGCTATACTAGATGGGGCAGACTCTTTTCCTGACTCGTTAACAGCTGTTACATAATAACGAGACTGAGATGCGTCGGAGTCGGCAAAGCTTTTTCGCTCAAATTCCGAAACGCTGCCAATATGGACAAATGTTCCGCCTGGGTTCTTTTTATAAATTCGGTAACCGATAATATTGCCTTCTCGTACCGCGTACCACGTAAGCAAATTACCGCTCATCTTTACATGTGTGGGAGGTTGTGGTGCAGTTGCTTCACGCTCCAATTCTTTTGCTTGGTCAGCTTTTAGTTCTGTATATACAACTAACCTCTCTTGATGGGTTCCTTCTGCACGGTCAAACGTGCCTGTACACGTAATTAGATTTAAATTACGTTTGTTGCTGTACCCAAAAATTTCGTTTAAAGGTGCCTTATCTCGCGGATAGCTTTTTGTACGTTTAACAACAAAGGTAAGCGTGGTCCCCTGTGCATCTCTTACGGTAATTTCATCGTCTTTTTTTAAGTTTTTTAGATTGTAAAAGACGGCAGGACCGGTTTTACTGTCTACGTGTCCTGCTAGTACAGCATTTCCTTTTACGCCAGGTTTAGCTCCTGGTTCAAACCAAGCAACTCCATTTTCTGTAGATGGCGCTGCCATTTCACCGCTGTCTAATAACCCTACTTGTTCAATTGAAGCCTCCACATGAATAGCTGGAATGGACACTTTTGCAGGAATGATTCCTTTGAATTCTTTGTTTAACTGTTTGGCTTCTGTTTTATGCTTTTTTAATACAGCAAATTCCTCTTCAAGCGTTACCCGGCTTTTTAAATCCTTTGATTGTGCTTCTTTTTCTTTTTGCTTAGCTGCATTCTGTTGCTTCATTTCTTTTGCTTCTACCATTTGTTCTTTAAAATATAGTCCGCCGCTAACAAGCAGGACTAAACTTAATATACAGTAGGCGAGAACAATCGCTTTTTTCACATCGTCACCTCGTTTCACAGCTGTTTATAAAAAAGAAGAGAGAACAACCTCTCTTCTTTTTTTAGGACTCTTGACTTGTAATTCATAAGGAAAAGGAGAAAAAATATTATTTGCTTACTGGTTTCTTGCGTAAAATAACTCCAGCTGTTAATACAGCTAACGAACCTAGTGCAATATAGATCGCTGTTAGTGGGTTCATCGTTGATTCAGATGCCCCGCCCATACCTGTTTTCGGCATATCTGTTGGCATAGCTGTCTCAGCAAACTTATCGGGATTTTGTTTTACAATCGCTTCACCTAAAGCTTGGCCGACACCAAACATTAATTTATACCCTTCACGGTACGTATCATAACTTCCAGCGTAGTCGCCGGATGCATATTGCTCAAATGTTTTAATAACCGTATCTTCATGTGCTTTTATAGCTGCCTGTGCGTCTGCAGTTGGAAGGTTTCCATCTGTTGCTGTTCCTAAGAATGTACCAAATTCTTGCGCGAATTTATGGAGCTTGTCTTTAGCAGCTTTTTCTCCTGCTTCATCCCCTTTTACTTGTGCACTTACTAGTTCAGCTTGGGCATTGATGTGATCTCCTTGCCAAATTTTTTCGAATTGTGCAGCTCCTTCATCGCCATATACTGAACCGATTGCAGCTTTAAAATCTGCTGTGTTAGCATTTTCTAACCAGCTAACATAGTCGTAATCTTTTGAACCGTTGAACCCTTTTTCCATTCCCATTGTTGCTAAAGCAAAATGTTCTGCTGCTAAGCTGTTTAATGAAGAACGTAAATCTGCTGCTGGTGTATCTACTTTGGTATTGTCAAATTTATCGGGCATTTGCGTTACGATTGCATTTGATAACGCTTTACTAATGGCAAACATTTGCTGATATCCTTCGCGGTATGTTTTAGCGGCCGCTTCGTAGTCACCTGCTACATAATCTTCAAATGTTTCTTTTACTTGGTCTTCATGTACGCGAAGCGCTTCTTTTGCTGCATCTTCAGGTAGTTTGCCTTCCGTAGCAGTACTTAAGAACTTAGCAAATTCATTTACGAATTGATTTACTTCTTTATCTACTTCAGCCATGGCTTCTTTGTCATTTTCTTTTGTTGCTTTTACAAAATCATCTGTGTAATTGTTATGTTCTCTGAAAATTCTTTCAAATTCAGCTGCCCCTTTATCACCATAGACAGACGCAATAGCAGGCTCCATGTCAACGGCATTTTGGTCCAATGCTTTAAACGCAGCGTCAGCGTCTTTAGAACCGTCATAGGCTGTTGTCATAGCGGCAACGGCAAGCGTAAAGTGTTCAGATAATAAGTAGTCTAAGTTCGCTCGTAAATCTGCAGCTTTTGTTACTGCCGTTGGTTGTGCTTCCTCTGCGTTTGCAATTGTGGGCATCAATAGTGAAGCTCCTAGTACAGGGATCATTAACTTTTTGCTTAATTTCATCATTTTCCACTCTCCTCATTTTTAGTTGATGTACGCTACTTTTTTCATTCTTACTACATCTTAAATCATTAAACAGATTGAACATTTTGAATATTCTTTATATTTTACCTTCATGTTCTCCCGTATTTAATGACTCTTTTTAGGAAGTATTCTCTTTCTATCTACTAAACGATTGGCGAATGACCTTGGATCACTTTTTTAAAACTTTTTTAAGATGTCATTTTCGTCAAGAATTCCTTCCCTTTCTACTTATCTAACGAACGCTTTGTTCAGCTAGATCACTTTTTTTGAAAAAGTTTTTAACCGCTTTTTTCAAGAAGTACTTCCTTTTCTACTTACCTAACGATCACCTTATTCTGTTGGATCACTTTTTTTAAAATTATTTTAAATTCAAAAGAAAAAGAAAGGTTTCTAAAGGAAACCTTTCTTTTTCTCTTTACTTATTTAAAAAATTCCACATCACGTTGTTTACTTCTTGAGGCTTTTCATGCTGAGGGGCATGAGATGCTTCAGCTAATCGGTGAACAGATATGTTTGGCACATATTCTTCAATACCATCTAAGTTTTCAGGCATAAAAGTAGGATCTTGATTTCCCCAAATAATTTGTACCGGGATGTTTAACACTTCTTCTTCTAACGGAAACAAAGATTTTCTTCGAAGGTCTTCTTCCGTGAAAATCTTTAAATTGCGGTAATAACTTAGCATGGACAGCACAGAGCCATTTTCCCAAGAGTTCATGTATGCTTGAACATCATCAGCTGTTAGGTATCCTTTTTTTACACCTGGGTCGATCACAAGCTTACGCAAACCTGAGAAGTTGTCTCGTTCCATATAGTCCTGTGCTTCTTGTTTTTGAAACCATTTCATATACTCGCTTGCTTTTTGCTGATTTTTATTTGTTCTAAGCTCACGCATAAATGTATAAGGGTGCGGACCGTTAAAAGCAATTAATTTTTGTACATATTCCGGGTAGCGATAAGCGAATGTCCATCCGATTCCTGCTCCCCAGTCATGTACAACTAGCGTGCAGGAGCTATATCCTAGGCCTTCAATCACTTGGCGAATATCTTCTACTAATACATCAATCTCGTATGATTTTAGTCCGCTTGGCTTTTCAGATAAGTTATATCCTCTTAAGTCCAGAGCAACTGTGTGAAAATCACTAGAAAATTCATCTATCTGGTGTCGCCAAATATGCGAAAAGTCAGGAAACCCATGAAGAAATAGCATAAGCTCTCCTTGTCCCTTGCTTATGTAGTGCAAATTAACGCCATTTACGTTTATATACTGTTTGCTCATTGTTCATTTCCTCCTTTTATGTAGCTGTAGAGCAGTATAACGCTGTAAAAAATGAACGTCAATTCATTTGCTTCGTTCACTTCTTTTTAGTTCTTTTTATGAATATAGTTAATTATTTAGAGTGGATTTTTTTGAAGGAGTGATTAACAATGGCTCATATCTATTCAAAGGGCTGGTTTGTTCAGCAGTTAAAAGCGGCCAATATATCTAAAATCGATGGAAGAAAGCTAGAAAGTTATAAAACCTACATTCTTCGTAATTTACATGCTGAGCTTATAGAACAAGGTAAAACCAACGGCTAAGAGAGGTTGAGACATAACGAAATGAATCCCATCTAAAGATTTACAAAATGAAACCTACGTTTGTCCTAATAAAAAAACGAACCACTAATCAAAAGTCTTGATTAATGGTTCGTTTTTCATTTCGTCTAAAATATTTTTGTCCCATCCACTTTTTTTACAGCGATTGCTGAATAAAAGATAATACGCGCTTTACATATTCTTTTTTGTATACATGATAATTTTGAACGTGTTCTGCTTTATCAGTTTTCCAGAAGTGAAAAGCATCCGGGTGTGTTTTAGCCATTTTTTCACTTTCAGTGTAAGGGATTTTTGTATCTCCTGTGCTGTGTATAAATAAAATTGGTCGAGGGTAAATATGCTCGACTGCTTTAATAGGACTAGCTTCAGCAGGATTTACATCTGCAATAACAGGAAGAATAGCAATGGTTAGCGGTGTAAATGGAAAATTTGGTAAATGAGACCATACAGATAGATTTTCTTTTAAATAAGAGGTTAAATCACTAAAAGGACTATCGGCTACCACTGCTTTTACGTCGTCATCTTGAGAGGCTGCTAATAAAGAAGTGGCTGCTCCCATTGAAATGCCGTAGAGCACAATTGGCTCTTTTGTTGTTTCTTTCATTTTCTGAATAACGCCTAATAAATCGAGCTGTTCTTTTACACCAATCGTCGTTTGATTTCCTTCTGAGTCTCCTGAATCTCTAAAGTCAAACATGACTACTCGATATCCCGCTTTTACAAATTCTTTACTCAGCGGCAGAAAGCCAGCTCCTTGTGCTTCACGGTTATTTCCGTATCCATGTGACATAATAACAGTCGCTTTTGGCTGTTCCGTTGGTTCAATCATCCATCCTTTTAAATGGGTTATTCCGTCTTTGCTCAAAAATACTTGATTGCTATAGTGCATGCCGTAATCACTAGGATTTTTCACAGCAGGATTTTTATCTAGTTTTGTCAGGCTTATGCCTACATAAAGAGAAATGGCCGTACAAAGTACAAAACAAAGAATAACAAAGGATATCAGGCTGATCCATATTGTTTTTTTCTTTTTACCTGTATTTGTCTGTCGATTTAGAACTGGAGTCAAGCTCGTTCCTCCTTTTTATCTAAGATCATCTTTCCTATTCTTATTGCTGCTTCCCTTTCTCCATTTTAAAGCTAGCCCATCTATTTTATGAATAAAATTCGTTTTATTTTCCACATATTTTTCCGGTTCAAAGCGATAGCGATGCGCTAGTTCTGTTTTCAACGTTTCGTATTCTTTGGCTGCATCAGGGTGAGTACGCAGATAATCTCGAAACCATATATGCCGATTAATTTCTGGGTGGCCTTTTTCATAAATATGAACGTGGTGAGTTCTTTCATTTCCACCTTTTTGGAAGTATCGTCTTCCTTTTATGCCGTTTTCACCTCTCGCTTCGTAACCAAGCTGTTCCATCTTCTGATTATATGTATCTACTTTTTTTATATCTTTTACTTCAATAAGTAAATCAATAATCGGTTTTGCGCTTAAGCCGGGAACAGCAGTGCTTCCGATATGATGAACCTCTAAAACTTGAGCTGACATTATAGTTGTTAAGGTGTCAGCTTCTTTTGAAAATTCCTTTTCCCACGCGATATTATGAGGTGTCAGCTGAATTTCTCTTACGGACTTCATCTTCAATTCCTCCTTTTGTAACGAAAAAACTGCTTACTATAGAATAGCCTATAATAAGCAGTTTTTCATCATTTAACATGTTATTAAGTTTTATCTAGCAAACGCCTGCTTCGCTAAATTAACAACCGTCATATCATCCATTGGAGGATTGTGGAGCCCAGCACGCACGTCTCTATAATACCTCTGCAGCGGATTACTGCGCTGCAAGCTACGCGCTCCTACTATGCGCATGGCTTTGTCAACAACCGTACAGGCACTATTGGTCACTACGTGTTTGACAGCTGCTAATTCTCCCGCTAATGCTGCTCGGTCGCTTGTTTCATCCCATTTGTTTGCCACGCTGTACATAAAGTGACGCGCCTGCATGAGTTCAAGTTCCATCTCTCCGACTAAACGCTGCACATTTGGCAACTCGCTAATCGTTCCTTCAATACTATTAGGCGAATATTCTGTAGCAAATGCGACAGCATAATCTCTTGCTGCGATGGCTGTACCCATGTAGCAAGCTGGTATATGAAGCAACCAGCCGCTTGGCTCATTCTTTTTAAAGCCACCTAGGCGTTCAACAAGAAAGTCTTGTTCAATATCGACATTTTCTAGCACAAGATCGTGACTTCCTGTCCCGCGCATTGCAATCATATCCCATGTTTCTTCTATTGAAAGTCCGCTTGTTTCACGAGGAATTAAAAATAAGCCGATCTCTTCTTCACCTTCAATGCTTGCTTTTACTAAGAAGTAATTTAACACTGGAGACATCGTGGTGAATGTTTTTCGGCCATTGATTCGCCAGCCTTTTTTTGTTTTTACAGCTAGCGTTTCCGGTTTGCCTCCTCGAGTAGGACTTCCTGTCTTCGGTTCAGTAGCAGCGGTATTAATAAGTGCACCTTTTTCTATTTCTTTAAAAATAAAATCGAGCATTTGCTGACTCCAAGGCTGTTTTTCACGCAAGTCCATTGTAATCCCCATATGCCATCCAATACTAAGAGCTGTAGAAGCGTCCCCTTGAGCAATTAATTCTTGAAATAATAAAAAATCATAAAGGCGTAATTCATCTCCTCCATAGTTGCTTTCTAGAGAAAGACGTGTATAGCCAGCTTCTTTTAACTCTTGAATATTTTCAAACGGAAACGTACCTTCTTCATCTATTTTAAAAGCTCGTTTCTTAAATTTTTCGACTAGAGGCAGCAGTTTTTCATACGTATCCTTTTGATTTTTATTTACAAATGAAACACTCATTTGCTTCATCTCCTTTTTATATGACAGAGTGTCCCTATCGGATTAATATATGGTTCTTATCATAGCATACCTCATCTTTTCTGTGCATGTTTGGTGTGTTTATCTTTCTCGTTAAATCTATTCTTTTTCCAATTTAATGGTCTGTTTCACCTACACATTCCATACATTTAATGGAATAAAAAGAAGGGAATGGTGTGAATGAATCAATGTCCAAAATGCGGTGCCAGTGCAAGCGCAGATCAATTATTTTGCAATAACTGCGGCTTTTCTTTCACCGTGTCGCCAGCTGCAGCTAAGCATAAAAAGAGCTGGTATATTGGCGGGGGTATTGTGCTTATACTTCTTTTAACTTTTGTATTTTATTTCTTTTTCTCTGGTTCAGAAGAAAAAACGGCTGACCGCTTTATTGAGGCATTGGAATCGAAAGATACAGCTGTGTTAAGAGAGTTATTAGACTCTTCGCAGTCTACTATAGTTATTAATGACACATCTATTCAAGCTCTGTTGGATGCAACTTCCGATGGTTCTATTTTACGAGACGTTGAAAATGATTTAAAAAATAAATCGAGTATCTACTTTACAATAAAAGAACAGAAACATTCACTACTCTTCAAAAAACAGTACGTGGTTGTGCCGTCATCATATTATATCTCCCTCACCACGCCAGAGGATGCAACGGTTACAGTCAATGATACAAAACAATCGATATCCAAAAATCAAACGCAAAAAATAGGGCCTTTTATGATTGGAAATTACCTGCTTACGGCTTCTTATGAAAGCTCTTACGGAAAGCTTACAGACCAAACCACTGTAAACTTTCACCGTCAAAAAGAAGAAAATATATCTGTTGTATTTAAAGGAGCTTACGTTACAATCTCATCGAATAGAGATGACGCTATTTTATTTGTAAACGGAAAAAGCACGGGACTGCAGGTGAATAGCTCATCACAAATAGGGCCTGTTGCCACGGATGGAAGCGTCACTGTTCATGCAGAAGTGCAAAAAGACGGCACCACGTTCAAAAGCAGTCCTTACACCATTCAAAGTGAAGAAAGTATTATATTAAATATACAAACGCCGCCCGTTGAAAAGGAAAAAACCGTCATAAAAGAACGAGAAGTAATCGTGCCTGGGCCGCGCTCTTATGCTACTTCAAGCTCTTATATTCTTCCTGGTTCGGACTCTTACAAATTAAGCTATAGTGATATTAGCAGTTTGAGCTCGAGTGAACGAAGGCTAGCTCGAAATGAAATCTATGCTCGGCATGAGTATGTATTTAAATCGAAAGATCTTCAAGCCTATTTTTATGAAAAGTCATGGTATACGCCTGATTCATCATTTAGAGACTCCTACTTATCAAGCGTTGAAAAATATAACGTTGATTTTATTAAATCATATGAATAAAGTGAACTCCCCTTTACCCAGGGGAGTTTTTTGATTGAAGCGAGTGCTTACTCCTACGTTTTTTTACATACCATGATCCCTACATACGTTAATAAATTTTTTATAGCCTTCTTCATTCTTTTCACTGTAAAATATAAAGTAGATGTACATAAACTTACTACACGCATAAGGAGAGATGGAGAATGAATGGAATTGGACGACTTCCACAAAAGCTTAATGGACATTTGATTTTAGAAAATATTCAAGAAACCATGATCATTGCAGATCAAGACTATCGTGTGCAGTGGATGAATGCAAGAGCAATTGAAACACTTCAGCCAGTACTCCCAATCTACCAGTTATCTCATATCGAAGAGTTAATTGGAAAGCATATGGACTTCTTTCATTCCAATTCTGAAGAAGCGGAAAATTTACTCACCTCTCTTCATACAACCTACAGAACGCGTATAACGATTGGCAGTCAATACGTAGCAGAAGCTGTGATTCACCCCATTGATACAAAAGACGACGAGCGCTATGGCTACTTGCTTATGCTATTAGACTTTACAGATCAAGCCGAAGCAGAGCTTGAAAAAGAGCGGTTAATTGAGGATTTGTCCACTCCTTTATTAAAGATATGGGACGAGGTTTTAGCTGTGCCCATTACCGGTAAGATGGATATAGAACGTGGAAAGAAGCTAACTGAAACGGTATTGGAGGCAGTTGTAAAAGAACAGGCGCGCTATTTGCTTATTGATTTATCTTCCCTTCATTCATTAGATGAAGAACACGGTTATTATATTAACACGCTCCACGATGCTTTGCGTTTGATTGGTACCACTTGCCTTATTGTTGGTCTTTCTTCAAAAATGGCTCTGTCGCTTGTAGATTCTCAGTTTAATTGGCGAACATTTTCCACTGTCCAACAAAGCATCTCTTACATTTTAGAAAAAAAGAATTGTCGTATTGCACCCATTTCATAAGCCCATCATATCATTAAGTAATCCTCTCTCAATCGCTTTTTCCTTCAATCGGAAAAGGCGATTTTAGTTATGAGGAATTGTGAACGTTTAGGCACTTATCATCATAGGATACATTAATCAACCATAGAAAAGGGTGAGAGCGTATGCCAAGTGTTATTAACATTTATAATTTAAAGATCAACAGTATCTCAAGCAACGGTTCTGTCAACATTGGCGAAGCACTCCATAACAGTCACACGGCTCATTCAAAATCCACTGGTACGAACTCTTCTTATGGCGATGTCTCACCTGCTTCCTCGAAAATGCGAAACATTTATATCGATCCTGATACAAATGACCAAACAGATATTGCAAACGTTGATCATGTCAATGGTTATCAGCAGTGATATAGGGCAATGCTTGTCAACAGCATGACGACAAACGGTGAATACATTCTCTCTGAACGCAATAGGCCGTTGGAGTAGAATGAATAAAAACAGTAAGGAGTCTCTTTATGCCTCTTCAAATTAACGTTTTTAATATCGTAACAAACGGTGTCACACAAAACGCAAATATTGATTTCGGTTCCACCATTCAAAACAGTCACACGGCGAACTCAAAGTTTAACGGCGCAAATTTCTCTTTAGGTAACTTCTCTCCTACTTGCTCTCAAATGAATACGGGCGTGTTAGATCCTGACGTAAGCGATCAAGATCAAATTGCAAACCCTTCAGCTCCAATTGGAAATCAAATTTAGATTTAACGATTTTGTCGTTTTACTTGGCACATTACAAGGAGGTGTGTAAATATGTTTCCATTTGGAAAGTCTCCGTTTAAAGGAATGATGGAAAATATCCCAAAAGGAATGGCATCTAAAGACATGAATAAATATATTCAGCAAATGATTTCTTCTACGATGTCCCATTCTTTTCCGGATTTTATGCAAGGAAATGAATTCTTTAAGCAGGCCCAAGACATGATGAAAGAACAGCAGGATGTGGGAAATGAAGGTCATGGACAACAGCTAAGAAGATTTGATTCAAACGTCATTAATACATTAGACGAATGCATTGTTCAGTTAAAAATTCCTAACCGCGATATTGTATCAAGCATTAAAGTCTATCATACTCCATACGTGTGTACGATTGAAGGAATAGATGGAGAAGAATCCTTCAAAGAAGAAATTCAGCTTCCTTGTTCGGTTCGCAAAAAAGGTACACGCGCCGTATATCGTTCCGGGGTGTTGGAAATCCGGATGCCTAAACATGTTAATATTCCTATGTCTCAAATAGACGTCCACGATTTAGATTAAAGTGGACGTTTTTTTCTGTTTTCATGCATACATATAAAATAGAAAGCGGCAAAAGGCCTTGTTTTATTTTTTTAAAGAAGGTGACAAATATGAATCATGGAAAGTTTAAAAAGTGGGCAGAAACGTTACAAGAAGAAAACCATACAAAATTTTGGGAAAAGATTTTTGATGATGATCCTGAAGAAAAGAATGATACGGAAGCAGATGCTTCTCCTCAAATTGTAAATGAGTATCGAGATTATCCTTTAATTGATGTATACGAATGGGCAAATCAACTGTTAGTTGTGATTGAAATACCCGGTGCTAAACGAACAGACGTCGAATTGACCATGCATGAAAATACTTTACACATATCCGGTTCATCTCTTTTAACGATGAAGGATGCAAATGTTCTTCACAAAGAAAGACGTGAAGGAACGTTTCAACGATCAATCATCCTTCCACCTGCTGTAGGGGAAGCGCCGTGTCACGCATCATTTAAAGATGGTCTATTGCACGTGAAATTTGATTTGTAATTTATTGTGCAGAACTATACGTAGCATGAAAGGCAGGGAATTTCATGTTTTCTAAGTGGTTTAAACAATCGCCTAAAATTGAAACAGTCCGCAAAATAAATCCGTCTTCCCTTCCAACCAAAAAAAAAGTAAGTCCCATAGACCAAAGCTCTAATCAAAAGCGGAAAGAATTACCCGAAAAGATGAAAACTAAAAAACAGTCTAATCTAAAGAAACCCCCTCAGCAGCCAAAGAAGTTGCCGAGCCAAACGGAGCCTAAGACATCTGATGAAGTTGAATTCACAAAACCTGTTCATTCGTCAGATTCAGCGCTGAACCTGCAGGGAATTATTGATCAAGTGACGCGTTTAACCGACGCGATTCCTAAAATAGAAGAGCTTCATCAGCAATTACATGAATCAGCTCATCTTATTCAATCATTGTCTCAACTGCACGAGCAAACAGCTCATTTACTTTCGGCTATGCAGTCAGCTCCTAATTTCGAAGACATTCAGAATCAGCTCTCTGCGTTAAAGGAAGAATCGTCCAATACAGCTTTATATGAGATGGTGAAAACTCTTGACAAAAAGATTGATGAAGTAACTCAGCCAAAGCAGTCCATTGTTGTTGAAAAAATTATGGTGGAAAAAGTATTGTTAGACAAAATTGACCTTAGTAATAATTTTGGCCAGCTAGGCATTAAAGATTTGACCGGCCACTTAAACATTGGTACAACTTACAGCGCTGACTCCGATCAAGTGGATGAAGAAGTCAAAGACTTATTTTCTGTTAAGCTAAAAGAAAAAAAGATTGATGAACATACAACTGAGACAACGATGAGTTCAGGAGGTGAAACAGAAAAGCCTGATCACTCCGAAGAATAAAAAATGACCGCTACTGCTTATTTAAAGCAATTGTCGGTCATTTTTGTTTCCATAAATAGTTGTAATTCTTTCTGTAGGCGTTCCATTAAGAACGCTGAAATTTCTTCTTGATTTTCTTCTTTATGATGAGATGATGCTACAACAATACGGCCTGTTTTTCCTAAGAAAGCCCGGTATTCAATTACCTTCATCGCAGCATGAAGTAAGTTCGCGTCCGAAAGCGGTGTATTTGTTAGTAGAACAATATTCATTTCATTCTCTTTTTGTCCATGTGTCAGTACAGTCAGCCACGAGTAACCTTTATCGTCTTTTAAGCGAACTTCATGACTAGATAAAGACGCAGATTTCCACGCCGTGTTAGAACTGCTTTGCTGTTGAACAATTTCTTGACACCAGTCTAGACCTGTTTCATTGGAACCCAGTGAAACAGTTCTCAAAGGACGAGCAAAGGATAAACATAGCTTGCCCGGTTCCTTTTGCAACTGATACAACTCATGGAAGTCCGTCTCTGGATATTGATACGGCGGCACAAAAGCAATTTGCCGCTTGTTCACAGCGGGATGGTGAAATACATGCAAATCAACGCCATATACTCTTTTTAACGTAGCTGCATCCTGAAAAATGGCATCCATCCCCGTTTCTTCTACTCTTCCATCTTTCAATAATACGGCATTATCTGCAAACAGCGAGGCAATGTTGAGATCATGCAAAATGGCCAGAACCGTCAAGCTCATTTCCTGCTGTAACGTTTTTAACAGCTGAAGCAGTTCCATCGTATGTTTTACATCTAAGTGATTCGTTGGTTCATCAAGAAGTAAGTAGTCAGGTTCTTGCGCCAGTGCTTTAGCAAGTAAAACCCGCTGTTTTTCTCCACCGCTCAGCGATTGAAAGGTATGATTTCGATAGTGCCAGACGTTTGTTAATTTCATCACGCTTTCTACCACTTCTTCATCCTGTGCTGATACAGTGCTAAACAAACCTTTTGCCTGATAAGGATAACGTCCCAGTGAAACAATTTCTTGAACCGTAAATTCTAATCCAATTTGATTTTCTTGCGTCATGACTGCAACTTTTTGCGCCAGTTGTTTTGGTGAATAAGCCTTCACTGACTTCCCTTCTACCTTCACTTCTCCTGATTGAGTGGTTAATACATTCATAATTAAGCGAATAAGCGTTGTTTTTCCGCTTCCATTTGGTCCTAGTAAAGCAACAAAAGAACCTTTGTCTACGGTGAACGTGATGTCACGAACGGTCGGTTTCTGTTTATCGTATCCTCCCGTCACATTATATAGTTCAATCATGATATTCCTCTTTTCCGCATACGTTCTTTTACAAGCAGCAGCGTAAAAATTGGCGAACCAATTAAGGCGGTTACGACTCCAATCGGCAGTTCACGAGGTTCTAATATCGTTCTTGCTAATAAATCGGCTAAAACCAAATAACTTCCTCCGATTAAAATAGAAAGCGGCAGTACATGCTTATGATTAGCTCCCGCTACGAGACGCACTACGTGGGGAATAACTAAGCCAACAAATCCAATTGCCCCAGATACTGATACCGCAGCCCCGGTTAATACGGATGCACCTATTAAAATCATTCTTTTTTTCTTCTTTACGTCTATCCCCATAAATTGAGCGGATTGATCGCCAAATGCTAAGCCGTTCAGCTCTTTCACATGTAACAGCAGCATAATCGTACCGACTAAAAAGAACGGCCCTAAAATTTGAATATGCGACCATCCTCTCATTGATACGCTTCCCATTAGCCAATATAAAACCTGCCTTACATCTTCTTCAGGAGAAAGAGCTACAATTAATGAAATAAGCGCGCTCATAAAGGATGATAAAATAATCCCCGCTAAGATGATGGTTTCATTGGCCAAATTGCCGCTTGCGAGTTTCGTAATACCAAAAACTAAAAGAAGAGTAATAAAACCAGATACGATGCCGACTACAGGCAGCGTGAAGATAGACAAACCAAAAATACTCCAGTGAAAATAAATTGCCATGACAGAGCCAAGGGTTGCACCTGAGGAAACTCCGATCGTGTAAGGATCCGCAAGAGAGTTTCTTAATAGCCCTTGAAAGGCAGCCCCTGCTATTGAAAGCGAAGCTCCTACTAAAAATGCCACCAGTACTCTTGGAAAACGAATTTGCCAAATGATTAAATCCATGTTTTCCGGACCATGATATAAGGATAGTCCGGTAAGGTGGCCAATAATAATTTTGATTGTATCTCCTACGGTTAACGAAACTGTACCAATAAATACTCCCATAATCACCGAAGTACATACAATAAATAAACTGACTATGTATAAAATAGATGCTTTGTTTAAAAAAATACGTTTAAAAATCAATACTTTCAGCTCCTCTAGGAAACGAGGCGTGATGTTTTACATTACATTAACCATTCATTTTCCTGTCCATAAACCATGTTTCCATCCTACATAGTATTGGAAACAATCATCTTTTATTTGTTACGAGTGCTAGACTGTTGAACTAGGCAACGTAGAATAGCGTACTAAAGTTCTCGGTGAAAAAACAAGCGAAAACCTCTACAAGCTACACTTTTTGTGCTTGCTCCGGGCTTTTATAGTTGTCTATTAAATGATACAGCTTTTCCATATCTACAGCTTCTCTCACATATGCTGCTGCTTTTGAAAAAGACTCCTCTTTTTGCAGGCGACTGTTGAATGTATCCGTAATAGGCGGCAATTTTTTATGTTTACGAATTTGATTAAGCAAAGCTCTGCGCAAAGCATCGTTATGAAACACATCATGAACATACGTGCCAATGATGTTGTCTTTAACCGTTCCTTCTTTTTGATCATCTACCACCGCAAAGGCTTCCGTCATGCTTTTAGAAATCGTCTTTCCCATATGAATTTCATAGCCTTCAATTGAAACCTTCTCACTCTCTAACTGAACATATCCAGAAACTCTTTCTGTTTTTTTGCTGGTTTTCATAACGGTTTCCACTGGAAGCAAACACAGCCCTTTAATAGATTCAATCCGGGACTCTACTGCATCGGGGTCCGTAATTGTCTCGCCTAACATTTGATATCCCCCGCAGATGCCAATAACGTGAGCGTTCGTTGCGTTCAAGACTTGATTAATGGCTAGATCCAGGCCGCTTTCTTGTAAAAACTGCGCATCTTCAATCGTATTTTTGCTTCCTGGTAAAACAATTAAATCAGGCGTACCTAGTTGTGATGGCTTGGTTACAAGTCTCACATGACAGTCTTCTTCTAAGCTTAGAGGATCAATGTCCGTAAAATTTGAGATGCGAGGATACGAGATAACCGCAATATCGATTTCTTTTAACGGATTCACAAGCGTTGAGTAATTTCTGAGTGATAGCGAATCTTCAGCGTCAATTTCCACGTCGTGCATATAAGGAATCACTCCTAGTACCGGAACTCCCGTGTATTCTTCAAACCACTTCAACCCCGGTTTTAAAAGCTCTAAGTCTCCTCGGAATTTATTGATTAACACTCCAATTACTCTAGGTTTATGTTCATCTGGAAGCAATTGAAGAGTACCCACCAGACTCGCAAAAACCCCTCCTTTATCAATGTCTCCTACTAACACAACAGGGGCTTGGGCTATCTTTGCTACGCGCATATTTACCAGTTCCCGATCGTTCAAATTCACTTCAGCAGGACTTCCAGCACCTTCAATCACAATTCGATCATAATGATTGGCAAGCTCTTTATAAGACTCCGTGATAACGTTCAAACCTTCATTAAAAAATTCTTGCCGATACTGAAAAGCAAACATATTACGAAGCGGCTTTCCATGAACGACAATTTGAGATTCATGATCACGAGTTGGTTTAATTAAAATAGGATTCATATTGGTTGTTGCTTCTACTCCAGCCGCTTCAGCTTGAATTCCTTGCGCTCTTCCAATTTCTTTTCCATCCATTGTAATGTATGAATTAAGCGCCATATTTTGCGATTTAAACGGTGCAGTTTGATAGCCGTCTTCTTTAAAAATACGGCAAAACGCTGTAGCAATCATGCTTTTTCCAGCGTCTGAGTGCGTTCCTTGAATCATAAGAGGTTTTCCTTTTTTCACTTTTTCCACTCCCTATCACATAAAAAAACCTTAACTGTAAAAGTCAAGGTTTGGTCATGCGCTCATTAACACATTGTCTTGACTTATTTCTCCCACCGAAAAATAAGGGGTTTTTAAAAGCAGGTCTCCTGGCTTATGCTTCATTTTACTTCTGCATCCTTCCTAGTTTGACTAGTGGGTCTTTGCAGGTTCATCCACATTTACAGTAGCGGGGGCTGCACCGGATTTACACCGATTTCCCTATTATCCTCCTTAGAGGCACTTTTAAAATCATTTATTCTTTATTGTAACGAATTTTATAACCATTCACAATAACGATTTTCTTCTATTATTATATATTACTGTGTTTATACTTATTTGGGTCTCGTATGCTATAATAACAATTATTTTCCAAACATCTTATGAAATAGCTAGGAAGGTGCTCGTAGTTGAAGAAAAAAATCATTTATATCTTTATTAGTTTGCTTGTTCTTTATGCTGTAATCATGTCTTTTTGTATGTATCAAACCGCTCATCAGCCTGTTCCGCAAAAAGCAGATTATGTGCTCATTTTAGGTTCGAAAGTAGACGGAGATCAAATGTCTCCTAGTTTAAAAGAACGAGCAAAAACGGCTTTATCTTATTTAAAGACTCATAAACAAACAAAAGTTATCGTAACGGGTGGAAAAGGATCCGATGAAGAAATTTCTGAAGCAGAAGCAGCCTATCGTTTTCTACGAAAAGAAGGAATTAAAAAGAATCGAATGATAAAAGAGGATCAGTCAACTTCTACTTTTGAGAATTTCACTTTCACTAAAAAGAAAGTTGATATTCAACACAAAAAAGTCGTGCTTGTTAGCAGTGATTTTCATTTATTTCGCGCCTCTATTATTGCCAAGCGTCAAGGTTTTGACGTTTATCCTTTAGGTGCAAAGACACCAAATTCAATTAAACTTCAAGCCTACTTTCGTGAGTATGCTGCTATCTTAAAAACGTGGCTGTTTGATAAATAAATAGAGTACGCCCCTATACAAACGAAAAACACGGCATGAATTCATGCCGTGTTTTTTATTAATCATCCGTATCGATAACTGCTTTTGGCAAACCCGTGTATTTCGCCCAGTAGAAAATACCGATTGAAACAAGAGCAATTAAAATTAAGTCAAGCGGGTTGCTTAGCACACCTTGTCCTCCACCAAATGAGCCTAGGTAAGAGATAACAAGCATAATAATATAATAAGCAACTAGCCACCAAGCAGATTTAAGCTGCTGTGCAAATTTTACAACGTCAGTTGGTACGTATTTCTTAAATGCTACGTAGATAACAACCATTAGAAGCTGTGATCCTAGAAGCCAAGAAATTGTCGTCCATCCTGACCAATATACGATGTATGAACAGAAGATAAATGACACAGGAGCAATAACGCTCATGCCTTTTAATTTGAAAGGCTTTTTAAGGTCTTTTGCATTTACTCTGAATGCAGCAGCTGAAATTGGCGCAATCGCATAAGACAGAATAAGTGCTACTGAACATACGTTTACTAGCGCTTCCCAAGAAGGAAATGGCAGTGTCCAGAATACGGACATTCCAAACGATAGCCATAGTGACGCACGTGGAATTCCTGTTTTCTTATCTACTTTTGAGAAACGTTTAAATAGTGTTCCATTACGAGACCAAGCATAAACTAAACGAGAAGTTGTATTCATGAAGATGTTCCCGTTACCGCCTGGTGATAAAATAGCATCAAAAATAACAAGCGTTACTAACCAGCCAAGGCCTAAAATAAGTGCAATATCTTTAAATGGTAAAGAGAATTGCTCTTGAATTGTTCCCCATCCTCCTGATAGCATATCAGCCGGAATGTTACCAATGAACAATACTTGCAGTGCTGTGTAAATAATCGCTGAAAGTACAATACAGATAATGAGCGCGATTGGAATATTACGCTGCGGGTTTTTAACTTCACTGGCTACAGAAACAATAGGGTGAAGTCCTAGGTAAGCAAACATAACGCCACCTGTTGAAATGGCTGCTTGAATACCATTAAAACCAAACGGAGTAAAATCGCCAGTTGTAAAGTTAGCTGATTTAAAGTGATAAGCTAACACGACGATAATTGTAAGAGGAACCGCATATTTGAACACAGATATAATAACATTTGACTTAGCAAATGCTTTTACACTTACGTAGTTAATGATAAAAAATAGCGTTAATAACGCGAACTGAAATAACCAGCCGATTGTAGTAGGCGATTCAGAACCATGTTTAGTTAGACCAGGAAGCCAAAACGCAACATACTGACGTACAGCCGTTACCTCGATGGCAATCAAACTTGTGTAAGCAATAATGGTAATGAATGAAATTAAGTAACCCACTAAATGACCATGTGAGTAAACCGGATAACGGATAATTCCACCGGTACGCGGCAGCGCTGCTCCAAGTTCAGCATACACTAAACCGATAAGTAAAATAATGACTCCGCCAATCAGCCACGAAAAACTTCCGGCTGGACCAGCCTTTGACGCTACGTTACTAACCGCAAATAACCAGGCGGAACCAAAAATAGCTCCCATCCCAATTAACGTTAGGTCAAGTAACGATATTGATTTTTTAAACTTTCCTTGATTTCCTTGATCAGACATAATATCCTCCTTTAAAATTTCCACTCCACATATCTACGCCCTTGCGTCCGATATGGGATTCTTTACATCATCCTCCTCTTACTAAGACCTCACAAGTGGATATGTTAACAAATATTCTCTAAAAAACCAAGTTAAAAACTTTTTTTTTTGTAAAACATCGTTGAATTGCTTATGTATAGCGCATAAATTCCACAGAAGATTTGAGGACTACTCCTCTTATTTAACCGCATTTTTCTTAGGTTAAACATAAAAGAATATTCAAACTATTTACCGTAAAAAAGGGTCTGAGATATAACAAAATCAACCGCTAGAAGCAGCTACATACGCAACGCCTACGCTTGCCATACCAATAAAAAAATCCGAACGATGAATCGTTCGGATTTTGCTTCAACTAAAATAATTTTGTCCGTACCTCTTTTTTTGCTTATTTAAATACTTTTACACGTTCACTTAGTGGTTGAAATTCTTTTTCACCCGCTGGCGCCACAGGATTACCAAATGGCATTTGGGCAATTAATTTCCATGAACTCGGAATATTCCAAGCTGCTTTTACTTCATCGTCAATCAATGGATTGTAATGCTGCAATGTTGCTCCTAGGCCTTCGAGCTCAAGCGCTGTCCAAATCACATGCTGCAGCATGCCTGATGATTGGTTAGACCAAACCGGGAAATTTTCGCTGTAAGATGCGAACTGCTTTTGCAGCCCTTCAACTACTTCTTGATCTTCAAAGAAAAGAACTGTTCCATAGCCGCTTCCGAATAAGTTCATTTTTTGATCCGTATCTGAAAAATTTTCAGCTGGAACAATTTTACGAAGCGTTTCTCTCGTAATATTCCACACTTTATCATGCTGTTCGCCAAATAAAACGACTACGCGTGCGCTTTGGGAATTAAATGCTGAAGGAGTATGTTTCACCGCAAAGTTAATAATTTCTTCAATTTTTTCTTCTGACATTTTTACATTTTTATCAATTGCATAAATAGAACGTCGGTTTTTAATTGCTTCATAAAAATCTTTTCCAACCTGTTGTTGATCACTTGATTTATCAAATAATTTATCTAAAAAACCCATTTTCCACACTCCTAATTGTTTGTTTTTTTAAGCTTAAATTGCATGTTTATACCCTTCTCCCTGATAAAAGGAGATAAACAAGATATAATGAATTCTTATATCTCTAATTCGAGATATTAAACTAAAAAAATATTAATTGAAATTTAATTACTTTATGTAACTTACTTTACAATGATTATTATTACCTGTCAACAGAAAAATTATTTTTTTTGTTGATCATCAAAAGAGGTTGAGACATAACGAAATGAATCCAATCTAAAATAAACAAATGGGATATATGAGCTGAACCGCTTTTGATACCGCAGTTGATTTCCGTGCACGACTTCGCTTTCCGCGGGCGGCCGCTGAGCCTCCTCGTCACTTGCGTTCCTGCGGGGTCTCATCTGTTCCGCTTTTTCCGCAGGAGTCTTCGTCGTGCCCTTCAATCAACTGCTAGAAGGAACGAAATAGGTGAAACCTACGTTCACCGTAATAAAAAAACGAACCGCTAATCAAAAATTTTGATCAAGGGTTCATTTTTTCACTTCGTCTAAAATATTTTTATCTCAGCCTTTTTTATAGATACTTAATGTTCATAAATCATCTTTCGCGTCATTCCCCCGTCTACTACGAGGTTAGCTCCTGTTACAAAATCATTTTCGACGTTTGTTAAGTACATACACGCTCTTGAGATATCCGCTGGCGTTCCTACCCGATTAGACGGATGCTGCGTATGATCGATTTCACGAAGGCCATCGTAGTCAGATGTCTCAATCCATCCTGGAGAAATAGCATTTACCGTGATGTTGTCATCACCAAGCGAAACGGCAAGTGCATGAGTTAAAGCAACGATTCCTCCTTTTGTAGCAGCATAGGCTTCTGTATCTGGTTCAGACATTGAAGCTCTTGTAGAAGCTAAGTTTACAATGGAGCCTCCGCTTTCGTTTTTCCTCATCACTTTAGCTGCTTCGCGAGAACATAGAAACACGCTGCGCAGGTTCGTATTGATAATGTCATCCCATTCATCAATGGTTAGCTCATACGGTGATTTCCAGCGAGAAACGCCTGCATTATTAATCAAAATATGTATCGTTCCATACGTACTGACCGTTTTTTCAACGAGATGTAAAATGTCGCTTTCTTTTCGGACGTCTGTTTTTACAAAAATGGCTTCTCCGCCTTGTCTTTGAATAGCTTCTGCGTGACGCTCGCCTTCGGTTTCGTCCACATCTGCCAATACCACTTTTGCTCCTTGTTTTGCGTATGCGCGTGATACATCTTTTCCTATTCCATTCGCAGCTCCCGTAACAACAACAACTAAATCTTTAAATGACATATCATCTCCTCCTTATACGCTTTATTCACTTTTTTCTTCGTCTTTAAACAAGTGATCCGTGACGAAAAGAGCAAATGTTTCAGCCGTTAACTTGCATCCAGAAGCTTTTGGATGACCCCCTCCTCCAAGGTGCCCAACAATTTCGGCTAAGTTGATTTCGTCTTTTACTGCACGGAAGCCAATCTTTTGGCGTCCCATGTCCACCATAACGGAAAAGTCGATATCTTCGTTTTCTAGACACAGTGCATTTCCTAGCTCAGACTGATATGTATCTGCAAATACAATGCCTACGTTGTACGCTGTTTTAGCAATTTCAACACTTTCTTTTATGATTTGTTTTTGCTTGTCGTAAATATATTTTTCAATCTTTTTTTCTTCTGCTTCTAGTAAAATTTCGTGTTTGTCCGTAAACGTAAATTCTTGATTTTCAGTATGGTACGATTCACGAAGCGTTTCTAGAATGGTCTCTTTAAATTCTTCATGCGGGATTAGATAATATAGGTGATTGAGGCGCTTTGCTTTCAAATTATTTTCATGAAACCAGTCCCACGTATCAAATAAGCGCACAAGTTCTACATATTCATCAAGCAACTCCGTTTTTTGAAGCATGTTGTTGCGCACTAAGTAGTCGTAGAAAAGAGATGTAGCTGCTGTCTTTTTACCGTTTTCGTCTTCTGCAATAACATGAACCCAATCGTATTTCTCAGCTAGTGGAAGAGCAGAGATATGATGGTCAATAAGAGTGATTTTCTGTCCTTTTTTTACCAGTTCATTTAATTTTTCCGCTACTTCATCGTTTACGCTAATATCCGTTATGTATAAAGCTGTGTCTCCATCGTTTTCTTCTTCAATAAAATGCGTCACTGTGTCATTGATGCGGCCAATGCTTACCGTGCTGTAATCAAAGTTGTCGTCGCCAAACGCTAACCGACCCAACAGTGCTGGACTTACCCCGTCTAAATCGTTATGTGAAATTAATTTTATTTTTGTCATTAATCAAAACTCCTTTATTTTCAGTCGCCTTAGTATATGTACCGGCTTGTATATTATAGCAATTTCAGCATAAAAATGCTGTCATTTACTTTGAAGAGAAGGAATATATTCGCAATAAACAAAAGCGAAGTAAACGTTTAGACTTAGACTTGCCTGTATCAAAAGAGAGTGAGACATAACTACATCGATTCAATCAACAGCTAGAAGCAACTACACACATGAAACCTACGCTCACCCATACCAATGAAAAAATCCGAACGAATGTGATTCTTCATCAAGAATCTCGATTCATCGTTCGGATTTTCTTTTAAATAACCTACTTTTGTTTCAGCCTCTTTCCACTTACTCTAAATTGCTATGCTGCTTAAACGCTTGTTCATGATCGGTGTGATTCAAATTCCCGTATTCTAAACAAATGGTATCAAATACAACGTGAGCACATTGATCAAACAATGAACCAAGCGGCTGAATGGAAGCTGCTTCATTTTCGCTTCGATATTTAGTTGCAGCGGGAATGTGCAGCAGCTCATCAGTATGAGCAGTTAATGGTGATTCTGTACTAGCTGAAATGCCGATAACTGAACATCCTACTTCTTTAGCTTTTTTCGCTACACTCACCACCTGCTGTGTTTTTCCTGAACCCGATACGGCCACCAACACGTCACCTGCTGCAATCGAAGGAGTAATGGTCTCTCCTACAACATATACTGTCGCACCTAAATGCATCAGTCTCATCGCAAATGATTTGCCCATTAGCCCAGAGCGGCCTTCGCCTATAACAAAAATTCGTTTCGCTTGGTAAAGTGAAAACGCTACTTCTTCTATTTGCGGTTCTTTTATGTGATTCATTACGGCTGTAATTTCGTCTAAAATCGTTTGTGTTTTTGTCATTATACGTTCCCCCTGCTCATAAATAAGTCTTGAAATTCAGCAGATGCCTTTGCCACATCCGCACTTTTTGTAATCGCTGATCCAATAATCGCGACGTCCGCTTTCATTTGAAGTAATGATGCTGCTGAGGTTGGATTAATTCCCCCTGCTACTGCTATTTGGGCATCTGAATGAAAATACTGCCGCAAATTTATTTGACTCAGCGATTTCCCTTCTTTTTCTTGCTCGTCTTTGCTGATATGATGGCAAAAAATAGCGTTTCTATAAGTACCTACTTGTTTTTGAGAGCTGCTTGACGTGTTTAATAAATCCACCATCATTTTTTTATTCCATTTTTCGCTGACATTTGCGCAAGTCTCTATCGTGGGTAAAGGTGATACGCCCATGACTGTTGCTATATCTGCTCCTGCTTGATAGCACATGGTAAATTCATACTCTGCGTTATCAATCGTTTTGATATCTGCTACAATCGTCTTGTGCGGAAATGCCTGTTTGATTTTATAAATACTTTCAACTCCATACTCTTTTATAAGAGATGTACCTACTTCAATCCAATCAACAGAGGGTTCTGCCAGCTTGGCAAGGATAATAGCTTCTTCAATTGTGACGCGATCTAATGCTAATTGTATCTTCATATTTTTTCTCCTCACTTTCTACTAAATCGGTTTAGTAACAGCGTAAAAAAAACCAATATTTTGATGAGCTAAAAAGAGCACGCCATAGGCGCTCTTTTTAGCTTAATGGGATAAAGTTGTTTCTCGAATAATTAATTCACAATCATACTGGTACTCTTCATAAGCTATCTTTTCTTTCAAAATTTGTTTAATAAGTAAATCTGCTGCTTTTGTTCCCATATCAAAAGCGGGCTGCGAAATCGTCGTAACGGCAGGCGTTGCTACATCTGCGTAAGGAATATTATCATAAACAATTAAAGATAAATCATTTGGGATATTAAATCCGTGTTGTTTAATAAATTTCTGCACTTCAATGAACACTAAATCGTTTCCAGCAAGCAGCGCTGTCGGCGGACTGTCGGCTGAAAATAGGTTCTCAAGCGCTTTTTGCATGTCCGCTTTTTTACAGCTGATAATCATGGATTCATTTACAGGCATATTGGCTGATGTTAACGCTTCTTTGTAACCTTCTACACGTTCAATCCGGGGTGTAATAGTTAAGGGTTCTGTAATGATCGCTATATGCTTATGTCCAAGCTCGAGGAGATGCAAAATAGCCTGTTTTGTGGCTTCTTGATTGTTTGCCACTACGGATGGAATTTTCCCTTTTACATCATGAATTTTACGGTCCATAATAACAACCGGATATTCTTCTTTGATCATCTGCTCATAAAGAGAAGTATTCGCACCCGTTGGAAATAAAATAAGGCCATCTACTTGCTTTGCTTTTAACATATTAATATATTTCTTTTCTTTATCAGGGTCATCATCTGCGTTGCAAATGATGGCATGTATATCTTGCGAATGGCAATAGTCTTCAATGGCACGAATGACTTCCGTAGAAAATCTGTGCATAATATTGGCGACAATAATCCCAATCATCGACGTTCGCTTTTGTTTTAAGCTTCGTGCTAGATAGTTGGGCTGATAGCCCAGTGTATCAATCGCTTCTTTAATTTTCTTTCGCGTTTCTTCGCCCATATATTCGTATCGCTTGTTAATGTATTGTGATACGGTGCTTTTGGAGACATTTGCTGCTTTTGCAACGTCCAGCATAGTAACTTTTTGCATCATGATCCGTCCTTTTCATTCAATCCCTAAAATTATGCTACTCCTAGTGTAAACGAAAAAAACGAAAAAGGAAAAGCCTTCTTGCTAGCAGAAGACTTTATTTATTAAGCGTACGCAAGCCTAGCTTCTTGAATTTCATGAGTAAAACGTTTCGCTTCCCTTGTTACTTGAAGTAAGTATTCAGGAGTTGGAAGCTGCTTGCCATCTACTAATGTGCTTCCTGCTCCAATAGCAGCTGCTCCAGCTTTAATATAAGCTCCCGCATTCTCAGCCGTAACGCCGCCCGTTGGCATTAACGGAATATGAGGAAGCGGTCCTGCTATATTTTTAAAATAAGCGGGGCCTACTACGCTTGCCGGGAAGACTTTAATCATATCTGCGCCGCATTCATACGCTGTTAGTATTTCAGTAGGTGTAAAAGCGCCCGGAACGCTAATGACTCCGTATCTTTTAGCCGTTTTAATTGTTCGTTCGTTCACCGTAGGGGAAAAAATAAATGACGCTCCTGCCATAATGGCAATTCGTGCTGTTTCTTCGTCTAGAACAGTTCCTGCTCCAATAAACATTGAATCGTCAAATTCATTTTTCAATTCTTTAATAACCTCTACGGCAGCAGGGTTTTCCATTGTGATTTCTAGATTTGTTACTCCGCCTTCTTTTAACGCGTAGGCAAGCGGAATAATTCGCTCAGCGCTTGCTCCTCGAATGACCGCTACAATACCGCTACTTGTAATTTTCTCAATATGCATCTCAATTCTCCTTTTCTATCATTACATTAAGCCGTTGTTTCAACTGGCTTCACACTCTGAACTTCTCTTGGCTTTTTCGTTGCGACAATGGTTAAAACTGCCGCAAGGAATAATGATCCAGCCATAAAGATATAGGAAGCGCCAAACCCTCCTGTTGATCCATTTAAAAATCCTACAATATAAGAACCGGCAAATGAACCAAGTGCCCCCATGCTATTGATTAAAGCCATCGCTCCTCCGGCAACATTACGCGGTAAAATTTCAGGAATAATCGCAAAGAACGGTCCGTACGGAGCATACATCGTTCCTCCGGCGATAACGAGTAAAGTAAAAGAAAGCCAGAAGTTGCTTGTGCCAACTAAATAAGATCCGTAAAAGGCAAGAGCTCCTACTAATAAGAACGGCCATACAAATGCGCTTCGTTTTAAAAACTTATCTGATAGATATGAAACCGTTAACATTAGTACGACTGCTAATACGTAAGGAACGGACGCTAACCACCCTGTCTTCACTATACTCATGTTAGGCGCTGCTTTAATAATAGACGGCAGCCACATAACAAATCCGTAGACGCCAATACTCCATAAAGCATATTGAATGCTTAATAAAATGACAGTACGATTTTTGAAAGCTTCTTTATAGCCTTTAACAGGTTTGATTCCTTCTTGTTCTTTTTGCAGCGCATCGTGTAAATCTGCTTTTTCTTTTTTCGACAGCCAGCCTGCATCTTTTGGCTCGTCGTTTACTAGTTTCCACCATAAAAACGCCCAAATAACAGCTGGAAAACCTTCTAAAATAAACATCCATCTCCAGCCAAATGATTCTAGTAAATATCCAGAAACAATTGACATCCAAAGAACGGTTGCCGGGTTTCCTAAAATTAAGAACGTGTTGGCTCTAGAACGTTCTGCTTTTGTAAACCAGTGGCTTAAAAAAACGAGCATAGCGGGCATGACGGCACTTTCCACTACTCCTAAAGCAAATCGAATAACAAACAAAAATCCGACGTGGCTTACCATACCCGTAGCTGTAGCAAGTGCTCCCCATAAAATCAGAGACCAAAAAATCAGCTTTTTGGCGCTTTTATTTTCAGCATAGTGAGCGCCTGGAATTTGGAAAAAGAAATAACCTAAGAAAAAGAGCGATCCTAATAAAGACGAAATACCTGGCGTAATATGAAGATCTTCTGCCAGCCCTGCCGCTGCTCCAAACCCGTAGTTTGCGCGGTCTAAATATGCAAGGCTATACGTAATAAATACGATAGGAATTAACCGAAGCCATCTTTTTTTTGCTAGCTGCTGTTTCATTATCACTTCACTCCTTGTTTTTGGGATTCCATATATTTTTGCAACTGCTGTTCAGTTGGATATCCGTCGTTATCTCCAGGGCTTTGTACAGCTAATGACCCAATAGCATTTGCTCTCATGACAGATTGAGTAAGAGAATCATGTTGAAGAAGTCCGCTTAACAGCCCTACTGCAAAGCCGTCTCCTGCACCGACTGTATCCACTATTTGTTTGACTTTTATTCCTTCAACCATTCCTTGCTCTTTAGCCGTCTTAAAAAAGGCTCCTTGTTCACCTAGTTTAATAACGACAAGCTCTACGCCTGCATCTAAATAGTAAGAAGCGATGTCTTCTGGGTTTTCGTATCCGGTTAAAATTTTCCCTTCTTCAATGCCTGGCAGAACGTAGTTTGCTTGTTTAGCAGCTTCGTTGATTGTAAAAATCATTTCCTCTTTTGATGTCCAAAGAGTCGGTCGCAGGTTCGGGTCAAAGGAAACCGTTCTTCCAGCTGCTTTCATCGAGGTAAGCGCGTGTAGAGCAAATTCACGCATGCTTGCTGACACAGCAAGCGGTATTCCTGTCATATGCATGTGTTTTGTCGCTAAAAAATAGTTTCGATTAAAATCGCGTGGGTGCAAGTGACTGGCTGCCGAATTTTTTCGGAAGTAACAAACTTCCGGATCTCCCACTTCCACTTTTGATTTAATTTGAAAGCCTGTTGAATGTTCGCTATCTACTAGTACACAATCGGTGTTGACCGACTCCTCTTGTAGCCGTTTCATAATAAACGTACCGAAAGGATCATTGCCGACTTTGCTCACCCACCCTGCGCGCAGACCGAGACGAGCGAGACCAATTGCTACATTTGTTTCTGCTCCGGCTAGCTCTTTTGTATAATGCTTAATCTCATACAGCGGTCCTGGTTGTTCTGCCATGAACATCGCCATTGCTTCTCCGAAGGTAATAACGTCTAATGAATTCATTGCACTTCCTCCTGTTCTGCTGCTTGCACCAATGAAATGAAGCGGGGGATTTGTTCCGGTTCATCGATTGGAAACTCTAAAGCTTTAAAAATCGAATGAGAAAACCCTTTCAAAATATCTTTCCACATTTCATTTGAATCGTTTGATATAGAGGTTGTTACTAGCTTTCCGCTATTTTTTATTACGTGTTTAATATGAATATAGCCTACAAAGGACCTTAGCTTTTTGATTGCTTCCTGGGGTCGTTCCTGTACATAAAGCCAGTTACCAATATCAAACGTCATGGAAACAGGAATTTCGTAAACGTTATCAAAAAATGCGTGCAAAGATGCTATGTTGCCTCCATAACTGGTTTGATCGTTTTCCACAAATAGATGTAAAGCTGGAAATGCCTGCAATAGCTCCTGCAATTCCCCTATAGGTGATTGTGGCTGATAAAAACCAAGAGAAACTTTTACCCACTGAGCGCCAAGTGATACGGCTTCTTCAAGAATAGATTTTAATTCTTGTTTGTTTAACTCTCCACTTTCTTTCCACAGTTCGATTGGAGCCGAATATACTGTAAAAAGCGGATATCTTTTTAATTCTTCGGCAATAAGCTCAATCTCTTGATCTACTTTTTTCATTAA
The DNA here is from genome assembly GCF_058323215.1 of Priestia sp. USM5. Classification (NCBI taxonomy): domain Bacteria; kingdom Bacillati; phylum Bacillota; class Bacilli; order Caryophanales; family Bacillaceae; genus Priestia; species Priestia sp. USM5. Next base: position 1,734,491 of record NZ_JBSGKN010000001.1, on the reverse strand, counting down.
CTCTCTTCGAATTTCCACTCCATGTACTTGCTGTTCATATATTCTCCCAATCATGGTGTGCTGAGAGTTTGTCGTTTCAAATGCATTTAAAGGAATAATGATATGATTCATAAATCGACCTACCTTTCTTATTATACTAGCTAACCACTTACTAAACCGGTTTAGTAAATCGATTTATCTAAATTATAAGACTATTGAAAGCGCTTTTCAAGCTTTTTTTATAAATTATAAAAAAAAAGAAACAACACGGCGTTATGCCGTGTTGTTTCTTAGTGATCTTCTGTGCTTTTTACTAAATTGCGATCTTGTTGATAAATATCATAGATTAAGAAACTAAAACCATAGTACAAGACCATGATTACAACTGACTTTGTCATGATAAATAAAGCGCCTAGCCCGATACCAACTAACAGCGTCTGGACACTCAAACGGTCACGCTGAAAAGCTAGCTGTGATAGGAAATAACCAATACCAATTAAAATAGCCAACACCCATGTATTTTGAATGGCTAATACATAGTGACTATATAAATAAAAGCTAGGAAAATAGACGGTGCTTTCTACGAAGCTGGAAATACCGCTGTATGCAAGCCACCACTTTTGCTCTCTTTCTGTTTTAGGAACGGTTGCCTCAATTGACGTGGGCATCTCCTGTTCCACAAAAACCGTTTCTCCATGATCTTTCATCCATTGGATCATAATGGAAATAATAATAAAACCTGCAAAGATTAAAAGCAGCAGATATTCAATCCACGCTGGATACGGAGCCGTCCGGTGAATCGTATCTAGATATACTCCCTGCAATCCTAACATAGAAAGTGGAACCGCATGGTATACCATCACCGCAATATAAAATAGTAAAATTAGCACATAAAAAAAGAACTGTTCTTTGTAGTAGCGAATTTTTTTGCCTTCTGAAGCAATTCGCTTAACAGTCACGCTCTCCAAGTACGGACGAATAATGCTTATGATAATAATAAGACACGTAAATACAATCATATAGTTATGTAATCACCTTTTCAACTTCATTATGTAACATTTTTTTCCATCCGTGAGAACAGGTGGTTAACAGCCTCTGTCCTTTCTTATAGTACCAAAAAACTAAACTTTTTGACAATCCTGATTTATCAATTAGGAAGATGAAATAAGCGTAGCTACATTAATACCGCTAATTGTGACCATAGGAGATCCCCCGCCTGGGTGAGTCGTTCCTCCTACAAAATATAAGTTTTTAACATCTTTTGAGACGTTGCTTGGACGAAGAAAACTATCCATTTTCCGATTTGAACTCACTCCATACAAAGCGCCTTTAAATGCACCAAAGGTTTGTTCAATTTCACATGGAGTAACAATTCGTTCATGTACAAGCGAGGGCTCAATATCTAAACCAAACTGAGAAAGCTTGCGATAGACAACCTCTCTGTAAGATTTCATTTTTTCTTGATTCGCTTCTTTTACAGCAGGGGCATTCACTAAAATAAATAAATTATCACCCGGAGCTACCGTGTTATCGGTATACGAAGAATTACAAACGTAAATGGTAGGGTCGGTTGGAAGCGTTTTTTGCTGAAATAGTTCATAGAATTCCTGCTTGTAATCCTGAGAAAAGTACACTTGATGATGAATCAGCTGAGAAAAGCGCTTTTTAACTGCTGCCATAATTACATAGGCTGATATGGAAGGCTCAAATTCAGCTGCTTTTTTGTTTTTAAAATGAGGTCTATCCTGCTCTTTTACGAGTGCCGGATAGGCATTTAGCAAGTCCCCGTTTACAATAACGATATCCGCGTCTATCTTTTCTTCTCCATTCACTTCCACTCCGACAGCCCGCTTACTTTTTACTACTATTTCAGTCACGCTGCAGTTTGTATACAGCTTTCCGCCGGCTTTTTGGAACACATGCCCCAGCCCTTTTGCAATTCTAGTATTTCCTCCTTTTACATAGTACACCCCGTCATTCATTTCTAAGTGTCCAATCAGTGAAAAGGTAGCCGGCGATGTATAAGGTGAAGATCCAATATAGGTTGCGTATCGATTAAATGCATTTCGAATGTTTTCATTTCGAAAAAAGCGCTGATGAAACGTATCTACTGTTTCAAACGGCCTTACTTGCAGCAGTGCTTTTAATAGAGAAGGGTTTGTGTAATCTTTCCATGACGAAAATGTCCGATAGAAAAATTGACTTTTTGCAATGTCATATATTCTTTTTACTTCTTTTAAATAGGCCGGGTATTGTTTAGCAGCAAAGGGGTCGAGACGTTCAAGCTGCTCAATCATTTTTCGTTCGTCGATAGACATGGAAAATTGTGAACCGTCGGTGAAGAAATTATTTGTATGATTCGTTAGTTTGACAAGAGGCATATAGTCTTCTGCACGTTCGCCCGCTTGCTCAAATAACCACTGAAAAACTTCTGGCATTGTAATGGTATTAGGCCCGAAATCAAAAGAATATTCTCCTAGCTGCACAGGCATCATTTTTCCGCCTACGTGCTCGTTTTTTTCAACGATTGTGACATCGAACCCTTTTGTTTGAAGAAGAACTCCTGCAGCTAATCCGCCTAATCCTGCCCCGACAATTAGTACTTTTTTCATTGATAATGTCTTCCTTTCCATTCATATCCCTGCTTTTTTCGTTCACGCTTCATAGAATGGTTCATCAGCAGCATCAGCACAATTGCGGATGCCGGCATAGTAAGAAACAAAAGCCCTTTTTGCTGAGCCGATTGGTCAATTAAAAACCGCTGTAAAAGCATGATGCAAAAAGGCATAATCCAAAGCATGTTGCCTGTAAGAATTCCTGCTATAAACAAAGGAAGCGGCAGCACATAGTAACAGGCAAAAAAAACGCTCAGTATCCAAACTGCTTTAGCGGATCGGCCTAGACCAACAAAGATATTTTTAGCAAACCCATTCCATACTTCTTCAGTTGTTTCATACATATAACAGCTAACGTGAGACGTAATATTGGCTAAAATAACGCGCTGTTTCTTTTTCTTAAAAAGCTGAGCTAGATGCACATCTTCTACTAGTGAAGTTTTAACAGCTTCATGTCCTCCTGCGATCTCATAAGCTTCTTTTTTTATAAACATAAAAGCACCGTGAGCTGCTGAAGCTTTGCTCACCTTGTTACGGTTCGCTACCACAACCGGTAAATAGCTAAAAACAACAACATGCTGAAGCGGAACAACCAATGCTTCTAACCACGTTTTTACGGGAAAACGTGGAAACCCTGTTAAAAGAGCGGCTTTTGTCGCTTGTGCGGTGGCTAAAGTATGTTCTAGCGTGCGTTCTTTGAGCTGTACATCGGCATCTACAAACAATAAATAGTCTCCATTTGCAGCTTGCGACAGCTGGTGACAGGCATGAACTTTTCCTACCCACCCTTCTTTCAGCTCTTTTCCTTCTATGATGGTAAACCTTGAATCTCCGTGAATTTCTTTCAAAAGCTTTGTTCGTGTTTCATCTGTGGACTGATCGTCTAGTATGACACATTCTAGATTGCTGTACGTTAATCCTTTAACAGAAGAAATGATTCGCTTTACATTTCGTTCTTCGTTTCGCATTGGAATCAAAATAGAAATGAGAGGCTGAGGTGTTTTTGAATTCAACTTGTATCTATTTAATTTAGGCATTGCTTGAATATTTACAATGGTCAGAAGCAGCATCAAAATAAATAAAAGCATATAGTAAATCATTCTTTCACCTTCGCTTTCCACCACGTTAACCACTCGCTAAGCGTCTTTCGTCCTTTTAATAAAACCGTAAATTCCTCGTCGTTTTCTTGAATGATTTTTTGTTTTTGATGATCGAGCTGAGCAGTGACTGCACCGGCTAGCGTTTTGGTTATATCTTCTCTTGCATTGGCTAAGTCGTAAAAAACAGCTTGCCCTACCCAGATAAAAAGCTCCGGTCGCTGATCATGGCGAAACGTATAATAATATGTAATGGGAATAACTTCAACGTCAGATTGCTTTTTTAGAAGAAAAGCAGGTCCTTCAGAAAAAGCTAACGGTCTTTTCTCAAGATGCTCTTCTTTTCCTTGAGGAAAAACAAGCACCGCTTTTTTATCTGCTAACAGCCTACTGGCAAACCTTAACGATTCCATCGTATGCTTCGGAGACGCTGCATTTACTGAAAAAGCCCCGATTCGTTGAAAAAAAGGAAAATCCTTCATTCCTTGTTCAGACATCATAGCGTATAGATCTGTTTTTAATACTGCGTTATTTAAATAAAATGTCACTAAACCGTCCCACCAGCTGGAATGATTAGCAATTAATAAAATTTTTTTATCTTTTGGGAGCTCTTCTATATGTAAATGAATACGATAAAACTGTTTTTTGAGCTGATATGTGACAAACAGTTGAAAAAAGCGCTCAAATAGTGAGTTTTTCTTCGGATAAATCATAAGCGAGTCTCCTTTTTATACACAATATAAAGAATAAGAAAAGGAATCATCGTCAGCCATACCACAAGCCACAGGCCATTTACTAATGCTACAATTACAAACATCATGACGACTGCACTATACAAAAACACCATTCTTCTTTCCCATACCGGCTCTTCTTCTTTAGGAACCTTAGCTAAAAAGAAATATACGACCAGCTGAATGAAGAAAGACAGTAAAAACCAGCCGGAGAAATTGGATAAAGGAATATTATAATAAAAGCTGTCCCCTTCCCACACCCAATATTGTTTAACAATATAGGCAACGGGATCAATAGCCAAATCCATAATAACAGCAAATAGCGAACTAATGACCGCATAGGCAATTCCATGGACAATAAACGGCAGCTCCATGCGCTTCATAATTCCGAGAGCTAATATTCTGCTTGTGATTACGACCATAAACCAAGCCGATCCAATGGTCAGAGGAACTCCTAAAATTTTGGCGCCAAAATCTTTTTCATAATCGTAGGATCCAAACAAAAACCCATGTTTAACACCTAGACTTTCGACATAAATAGATGCGCCTGTCACAAATACGGCAACGACCAGTGCCCGCCTTACTCCATAGGCTTTAGCTAGATAAATAAGAGCAAGAAGACTGCTCAAGTGTAAAAAAACAGCATTTGCCCATTCTAACCATGAAGGCAGCAAATCAAATGAAAGCAAAACGACTCCGCATACGTACCAAATAAGAAAAAAACGATAAATACCATTTGTGATCATCGATTCACCTTCTCTCCAGCTTCTTTTTATCAAATTGCTATTATATAAGCTTGTACACATTCTCTCCATTTTCAATGTGCTCTTTTCTATGAGTAGAACACACTCTCTTAAGATTATGTGAAAATAGCCACTGTTAGTACGTTCCCTAAATAAGAGACTTTATTACTTATTTATAAACAAAAATAAAATAAACGTCCATTAAAATCTACGGATGTATAGATTGAAATGACGTTTATTTTTTCTTATGTATATACACTTCTAATAACTTTTTGGCAATGAGTCCAATAACCAGTCCCGGTACAACAGACAGCATAGGGAGCCAAATTGGGCCTATAAAAACACCGTTGATGGTTGTCACTGAGGAATACATAATGCCTACTGTAACAAAATAAGCACAGGAGACAAAAGGAATAAATGTAAATCTCGATGCGCCGTTTTCTGCTTCTTTAACAGCATCCCAAATTGCAAAAAAATATAAACATGGATAAAACATTAACCACTGCATGTTCATTACCTCGAGGGATTGCTTTGTTTCCCCCAAAAAGCTTAAGCGAATGCCTTCATTAAAATTTGCGCCCATATTAATGAGAAATTCAAGTACAATAAACAAAATTCCTTTTATATGTTTTTTGTTTAGTAATTGTCCAAAGCCTGGCAACGCAATGCTCCATAAAAGAGCTTCTAGTCTAGTCACGTTCTATCCCAACATTTTGGCGTATAAAAGAACTCCACAGCATGATATCAGTAGAAATTTTGTCCATAGTTATCAACCTCACAATAATTTACTTATAGTTTTTGTAAATGTAAAATTTTTATACTACATCTCCTTTAATATTTGTAACTTATTGTAAATTGATAAATGTTTTAGCTATTCAACCAGACATTTTCGTTTAGAATTTTCTGTTTATTAAAACAAAAGCGTGCGATATACTAGTTTTATACGTACGAAAGGATGAGAAAGCTGACATGGAAACAAGTTTTTTTTCAATTTTAATACTAGGATTTTTTTTAGGAATCAAGCATGCTCTAGAACCAGATCACATTATCGCTGTATCAACCATTGCTTCAAAAAGTAAAAAGCTGTGGCGCTCTTCGCTTGCAGGAGTATACTGGGGGATTGGTCATACGCTTACGCTGTTTATTTTTGGCATGATTTTAATAGTGTTAAAAAGCAGTATTTCTGAACGTATGAGCATGTCACTTGAATTTTTAGTGGGCATTATGCTCGTTTATCTCGGTTTTACATCGTTTCTGTCTTACAAAAAACAAGTGCATACGCATCACGAAAAAACGTCTTACTTAAAGTCATTAGGCATTGGCTTTGTTCATGGACTGGCCGGAAGCGCAGCGATGGTTGTAGTAACGATGAGCACCGTTACTCACGTATGGCAAGGTGCGCTGTACATTATCATTTTTGGAATCGGCACTTGTCTTGGCATGCTGTTATTTACGACGGTTATTGGAATTCCATTCGTTACAACTAAAAAGCAAGTGACGTTAAACCGCTGGTTGATGCAGGTAACAGGTGCTGTCAGCATTATATTTGGCCTCTATTATATGTATAATTTAGGTGTAAGCGACGGATTATTTAGTCTGTGGTTCTAACAGAGCATAAAACATAATGAAAATAATTCAATCTAAAGACGAATAAGTAGGATAAATGATCTGGACTGCTTGTTCCACAGCTGTTGATTTCTGTGCAAGACTTCGCTTTGTCCTCTAATCAACGGCTAGAACGAACTACATACAGGAAACCTACGTTCACCCTACCAATAAAAAATCCGAACGAATTTGATTCTCTATCAAGAGTTCAGCTCGTTCGGATTTTTCTTTAACTACTATACTTTTGTACAGGCACTTTAATACTTACGCAAAAGTGATACTTCAGCTTTTAATAACTCCTGCCGGAACAATCCGTATACTTTGACGATTATCTCTTCCACTTCTTGTGTACTAGCAGCTAGTATTCGAATAGCACATCCGGAAATCGGAAGTGCGGAAGCTCCTGCTTTACAGCCTGCCTCTTCGCACAGCTGATGTACTTTCGCTATAAATGCGTCGTCGGCGTTTGGATGAACAATAATAATCGATCCAAAATGAGTATACCCTTCCATTTTCATCATGCCGCGCAGATGGTTTTCTGGCTTCAAGTATAAGTGATCGTATACCTTCAGCTGCTTTTTTACATACAGTTTCAGCTTGGAACGCATAGAGGTATATTGAAACAGCTGCCCATCCGGCGACCACCCCGGGGTGATGCTGTCACACATAAACAAAGCAGCGTTTTCTGCCATATGAACCGTTATTTCTTGGACAAATGCAGCATTTTCATACAAAATAAGCGGGTCTGGTATATATTCCATGATGGATTGTTCTTCAAGGGTTATGCACGTTTCTTGTAAAACAGCTGCGTTCGGTGTTTTGTACACCTTTGTCGCAGATTGAGTAGTAGCAGTCAGCTGAGCATTTTTCTCGACCGTTATCATCGTTTTGTATTTGTCTCCACTCACGTATCCCCCGCCTACGTGAAGCATATAAACAAAAGGTGATTCAGGAGTCATGTAAATAGGTCTGGCAACTTTGAAAGCCCCGTAATGATAAGTATCTTTAATAACCGTTCGCTCACTGTTTCTTTCTGCACGAAGCTCTAAATAACCCGTGTAGCTCATGATTCAAGGCCGATTAAAAAGGCCTCTTTTTTGATCCATTCTATCACTTGATTGAGCCCTTTATCTTCTTTTAAATTGGTGAAAACAAAAGGCTTGTGCCCTCTCGCTTGGATTGTATCTTTTTCCATTACTTCTAAACTCGCTCCTACATATGGGGCTAAATCTGTTTTGTTGATAATGAATAAATCAGATTTAATCATTCCTTGACCGCCTTTACGCGGGATTTTTTCTCCTTGTGCTACATCGATGATATAAATTGAAAAATCAACGAGCTCTGGGCTAAACGTTGCGGCTAAATTATCTCCTCCGCTTTCTACAAAAATAAGTTCAACATCGGGGTGACGTTCCACTAACTCATCAATTGCAGCAAAGTTCATGGATGCATCTTCTCGAATAGCTGTATGAGGACATCCTCCTGTTTCTACTCCTACGATACGATTTTCTGGCAAAATACTGTTTTTTACTAGAAACTGTGCATCTTCTTTTGTATAAATATCGTTTGTAATGACTGCCATACTGAGCTGCCCTTCTAGCGCACGCGTTAATCGTTCTACTAACATTGTTTTTCCTGCACCAACAGGTCCACCAATTCCAATTTTAATTGCATCCATTTTTTATGCCTTCATCATTCGAAGGCCTTCCCTCCTTTTTTATGACATGAACAATCGAACATGCAGTTGTTCATGCTGCATTTGAGCAATTTCTAACCCTGGTGTCACGGCACCAAATTCCTCTTGATCTGCTTGCAAAATATGCTGAAGCGCTTGCTGCAGCAGCGGCTGAAAAAGAACGAGCGTTTTTTGCCCATCGGTTTGGCCGATTGGTATGCCGCGAACAGCATTTTGAATTAATGAAGAGATGCTAGCGTACAAATGACTTAAAATTGCCTCTTCTTTTGTAATGTTTAACTGCAGGCTGGCTAATGCAAATACAACAGCAGGATGTCCGTACGCCTTCTTTGCTTTTACTTCACTCATATACTTTTCTAAATAAGAGCCTTGAAATAACTCTAAGCAAAGCTTTAACATGCGCTGGCCCACCCGTCTTGTCCCTTCTCTTGTTTCTTTTGACAAAGCAAGAGCGTATAGTTCATGATCAATTCTCATAATTTCGTTAAACTGGTCACGAACAGCATACTCATAAGCCAGCCTGCATGCTAAGCCGTCCGTATACGTCAGCTGAACATCAAGGTATGTACGAAGCGCTTCTTGAAAGGTTTCTGTGTCGTAAATTTGATTTCGCTGAATATACGTTTCAAAACCAAACGAATGCGAAAATGCACCCGATGGGAAATTTGAATCACATAGTTGAATCAGCGAAAGCAATGAATTAGTCATGACTATGTCCGATATGCTTAAAAGCTTGTTTTACTTTTCTTTTTTCGCGCTTATAGGGAATGTTGAGCTGCTGAAGCAATTCTTCGACTAAATAATCGTACTGTACAAGCATGTCTCCACCTTCAAACTGCGCCGGCAAATGGCGGTTCCCAAGCTGATGAGCAATTTCTCCCATCTGCTGAATATCAATCGGCTGAATGGTCAAAATATCGTCTGCCAGAACTTGCACAACAATCATATTGCTTTCATCCATAAATAGTACATCGCCATCAACTAACTCGCGGTTTTCTTTCAGACGAATTCCGAGTTCCTTACCGTGATCTGTTACAACGCGCTGAACGCGTTTTACTAAGTGATCACTTTCGATATATACCTTTTCTATATGTGGAGCTCGTTTTTCTAATGTTGCTATATTTCCGATAATTTTTTCGATTACCATTTTTTCACCTCAAAATAAAAAGTATCGCTGCGCCATAGGCACAACTTCTGCCGCTTCACATGTAATCATTTGTCCATCTATTTTTACTTCGTACGTTTGGGGATCAACTTCAATCTTAGGCATTTCTCCATTTAACTTCATATCTGTTTTTTTTAACTGACGAATATCTTTTACTGGTTTAAGCAGCTTTTGTAACCCTAGTTTTTCGCCCACTTTGTTCTCATACGCTGCTTTTGACACAAACGTAACGGAGGTTTTAGCTCTTGCTTTTCCATAAGAAGCAAACATCGGACGATATAAGACCGGCTGTGGGGTTGGAATTGAAGCGTTAGGGTCTCCCATTAAGCTGTGAGCAATTAAACCGCCTTTTACAATCAAGTCAGGCTTTATTCCAAAAAACGCTGGCTCCCATAGGACTAAGTCAGCTATTTTCCCTGTTTCTACCGATCCTACGTATTCGGAAATTCCATGAGCGATAGCTGGATTAATCGTATATTTAGCTACATAGCGTTTGACACGTGCGTTATCGCCGACTTCGCTGTCACCATCAATTTTTCCTCGCTGCTTTTTCATCTTATCAGCTGTTTGCCACGTTCGTGTAATCACTTCTCCTACACGTCCCATTGCTTGAGAATCTGAAGAAATCATACTGAATACACCTAAATCGTGTAAAATATCTTCAGCTGCAATCGTTTCTTTGCGAATGCGGGAATCAGCAAAAGCGATGTCTTCTGGTACAGCAGGATCAAGATGATGACATACCATGAGCATATCTAAATGCTCTTCAAGCGTGTTGACCGTATAGGGTCTTGTTGGATTAGTTGATGATGGAAGCACGTTTGGAAAGCTTGCCATTTCCATAATATCAGGTGCATGCCCGCCTCCAGCTCCTTCAGTATGGTAGGTATGAATGACTCGATCACCAATTGCTGCAATCGTATCTTCAACAAAGCCGCCTTCATTTAAAGTATCTGTATGAATCGCAATTTGAACATCGTACTCGTCTGCTACTTGCAGGCTTGTGTCGATGGCAGATGCCGTGGTTCCCCAGTCTTCGTGAAGCTTTAGTCCAATTGCTCCTGCTTTAATTTGTTCAATTAAAGGCTCTTTCGCACTTGCATTTCCTTTTCCTAAAAAGCCAATATTCATCGGAAATGCTTCAGCGGCTTCAAGCATTCGTTCGATATGCCACGCTCCGGGTGTACAAGTGGTAGCCTTTGTTCCTGTAGCAGGTCCTGTTCCTCCTCCAATCATCGTTGTCACGCCAGAGGCAAGGGCGGTTTCAATTTGCTGCGGACAAATGAAATGAATATGCGCATCAATACCGCCCGCGGTTACAATTTTCCCTTCAGCTGCAATTACTTCCGTACTCGCACCAATGATGATGTCTACTTCATCCATCAACAGCGGATTACCCGCTTTTCCAATAGTTTGAATGAGTCCATCTTTTATTCCAATATCTGCTTTATATATGCCTGTATAATCAACGATAATGGCATTTGTCAACACTAAGTCCGCTGCTTCACTTCGCGTTGCAAGAGGATGCTGCCCCATTCCGTCACGAATCACTTTTCCTCCGCCAAACTTTACTTCATCTCCGTAGGTTGTGAAATCTTTTTCAATTTCAATAAATAGCTCTGTGTCTGCTAAACGAACAGCATCTCCAACGGTTGGTCCAAACATATCTGCATACTGACGTCGCGACATTTGAAAACTCATCTTATGCATCTTCCTTTCTATCAGAAAGCGATCTGTTTGTTTTATTGTTCAGACCGTAAATTTCTCTTGTTCCGGAAAAAGCAACCAGCTCTACTTCTTTTGCATCACCTGGCTCAAAGCGAACGGCTGTACCGGCTGGAATATTTAAATGATAGCCAAGCGCAGCTTCGCGGGGGAATTCGAGCGCGGCATTCACTTCAAAAAAATGAAAATGTGAACCTACTTGAACGGGGCGGTCGCCTCTATTGATTACAGTCACGCTAATCGATTGCTTTCTGTTATTACATGTGATGGGTTCTTTTTTTAAGACGTATTCCCCTGGAATCATATTTTTCCCTCCTCTTAACGAATTGGATCGTGAACAGTGACGAGCTTGGTTCCGTCTGGAAAGGTAGCTTCTACTTGAATATCATGAATCATTTCAGGAATACCTTCCATTACATCTTCTCGTTTTAAAATCTTGGTACCTTCTCGCATTAGCTGTGCTACCGTCTTGCCATCGCGAGCTCCTTCCATAATTTCATATGTAATGATCGCTACTGCCTCGGGATAGTTAAGTTTTAATCCTCTTGTCTGACGGCGTCTTGCTAAGTCTGCAGCTACGACAATCATTAATTTTTCTTGTTCTCTCGACGTAAGTTTCAATGAAAGCTTCCTTTCTGCTAATCTATTTTCTTGTTAACATCAAATGTGATATTTTCTAACACAAATACACAACTAATTATATTAAATTTTCTGATAAAAAACAAAGGATTTATATCTTTCGATAAAAAAAGATGAGCATATTTGCTCACCTTTTACTCTTCTGAAATCACTTGTGTTTTCCATTTCTGCAGGTGTTTCCAACCTAGACCTTCAGCTAGCTGACGTTTTGCATAGTCTACTCCTTCTTCAATAGAAGTTTCATAGCCAAATAAATAATAGCGCAAGCCGGCGTTTAATACTACTTGATTATAGACATAAGTCAGTTCGGAAGAAGATTCACCCTCCAAAATGCGCGTCACATATGCCGCTTGTTTTTCAACACTTATTTTCTTTTCAAAGTGTTCTTCTTCCACAAACAGTCCGTATTCTTTTGGATTGACAATAAACGACTCCATCTCTCCTTCTGAGATAGTAAAAACAAAGCTGCTTCTATGTACAGGTACATCTTCAGATCCTTCTATACCTTGCACCACGTATACATGTTTAAACGGGAGCGAAGCAAAAATGGGCACAATTTTGTTAATGGCCGTGCGGTGAAAAGCGCCCATCATTAAAGAAGAAGCATTTGATAAATTTAATAGTTTTTCAACCGTATTAATTAGTGTTCTTACGCCAATTTCATGACGAATTTGTTTGATGCGACTAAGAGGATAAGAGATTGTTTCAGCATTTACAAAGCCAATTTTTAATGTTTCTAACGTATGACCGATGTCTTCAATCGTTTGAGCTTGAGGGATCTGTAATGAATGAAGTACATCTTCAATCGTTGTTCCAAACTTTGGAGGAAGCGCTTCTGTACAGTGTAAAAAAGCTGGCACACCTCTTTCAGCTAATAAAATCGATACAGGAATGGTCGCAAAAAATGAATTTCTCCCTGCATAAGGGCTTGCAAAATCAATTGATTTATCTTTTAACGGCTGAGACAGCGGTATCTCTTTTGTTTTTTCGCGAAAAGCATGAACGAATCCCAATAGTTCATCTGCATTTTCGGTTTTAATACGTTCCGCAATAAAAAAAGCAGCGACCTGAGCATCCGTAGCTTGTCCAGAAGCGATTAAGCGAGCTGCTTCTTTTGCTTGTTCATACGTTAAGTCAGTTGATCCTCTTTTTCCGCGCGCTATTTCTTTGATAAATTGTTGCATATCGTACACTTCCTTTTTAACTGAATATTTGTACATTGTATCACATATTTCCTTTGCTCCTTAGATTATCTTCTATCAGGTACGCAAACTGCTAAAAAATATGAAATTAAAGGAAAAGTACTAGTTCTTTTATAACCTAATATAGTATAATCTATCTGCTATACTATTATTTGGATATTTGGGGGACTTTACAAATGAAAAAAGAGAAACTACTTGTACCATTTATAGCAGCATCCGTTTTAGTAGGAGCATCGGTGACAACGCCTGTTTTTAGCCACTCTGCTTATGCTGCTTCTTCTGTGAGCGTTTATCAAAAAGACGTTAATTCGCTAGCAGATTATTACGCACCATTTTATAAAACCGTAGAAAAAAAGCTAAAAGAAATTGAAGGAATAAAAGATGACGAAAAAGCGTTAGCGGCATATGATCAGCTTGCGGATCAAATTGACCAGTTTCTAACAAAGACTGATAAAAATTACGCGATGAATCATCTTAATTCAGAAGCTGATCAGCTTCAAGGGTATTTATATGACAGCTTAATTGCTCTTTACAATTACATTGTAGATCTTGAAGACTATGCGTTTGGAGATGTAAGTGACGCGGAATTTAATAAGATCTCTGCAAATTTTGAAAAAGAAATCAACGCATACAATACGCAATTTCAGCAAAAAGCGAAGAGCTATAAAACGAAGCGAAAAGTAACGTTTAGCGCAAATATGAGTTATTTGCTTGATGAAGATATTCAACCTTCACCAACAGCTCCATCTACACCGGCTGATAACAATGGCACCTACATGGTGAAAAAGGGAGACACGCTGACAGCAGTCGCTAAAAAGTACGGCATGACGGTAGCTGAATTAAAAAAATTAAACAATTTAAAAACAGATGCGCTAAAAGTTGGACAAGTGCTGAAAGTGAAAAGTACAAGCGCACCTGCGCCGGCTCCAGCACCCCAAACTTCTGTTAGTGCAAAACAGCAGCAAATCGTATCGTATGCCAAAACGCTAATTGGAAAGCCATATAAATATGGAGGAACGACACCAAAAGGTTTTGATGTATCAGGGTACACACAGTATGTATATAAAAACGCGGGTTCAACTATTTCTATCCCCCGTACAGTAGCAGATCAGTATAAAAGCGGAACGGACGTAAAGCAAAACAGTCTGCAGGCTGGAGATTTAGTTTTCTTTAAAAACGGCAAATCCGTTTCAGTCGTAGGAATTTACCTAGACAAACAAGAATTCATTTATGTCAGCAGCAAAGGCGTTAAAACGCAATCACTTTCAACAGCGTACTGGAAAAACAGCTATGCGGGCGCAAAGCGTATTATAAAGTAAAAAGAGGTGCCTTATGGCACCTCTTTTGTTTTACTAGCTATGTATTTCTATACTAGACTAGCAATTTTATAAAGAACTTCTTAGTTCATAACCGTGATTTTAACAGATTTTCTTCCGAACTGTTGAGCATCACCTTCAGAAGGAACGAATACATCGATTCGATTGCCTTTAATTGCTCCACCTGTATCGGCAGCTACAGCTTCACCATAGCCTTCTACATAAACTTTCGAACCTAACGGAATAACACTAGGATCAACAGCGATTACTTTTTGGTTTGGATTTGCTTTTAAATCCACTCCTGTAGCAGTTGTACCGCTACATCCAGCACAATTAGCCGTATAGGCAGTTGCTTCAACTGTCATTGATTTGCCGCTGGCTTGTTGTGACGATTCAGCAGGTTGTTGTTGTTTTTGAGCTTGTTCAGCTTGAGCTTGCTGCTGCTCTTTTTGAGCTTGTTCAGCTTGAGCTTGCTGCTGCTCTTTTTGAGCTTGTTCAGCCTGAGCTTGCTGCTGCTCTTTTTGAGCTTGTTCAGCTTGAGCTTGCTGCTGTTCTTTTAGAGCTTGTTCAGCTTGAGCTTGCTGCTGCTCTTTTTGAGCTTGTTCAGCTTGAGCTTGCTGCTGTTCTTCTTGAGTTTGTTCAGCCGGCGCTTGAGCTTGCTGAGTTTCTGGAGCAGCTTGGGCTACTGAAGGGCTTGATTGCTGAGCTTGGCCGTTTGGAGACTGAATTTTTAGTTGTTCGCCAGGATAAATTAAATCTGACTTCAGTCCGTTCCATTCTTTAATTTGATCTACCGTCACGCCGTATTGCTGACTGATGGACCATAATGTATTTCCTTGCTGAACTTTGTGCGTCATTTCTTTTATAGTAGCTACGTTTAATTCTTGATTTGGATAAATAATATTAGATGTTAAGTTATTTGCATCTTTTAGCTCGTCTACGCTCACGCTGTGCTTTTGAGCGACTTTCCATAACGTATCACCTTTTTCTACGTGATACGTTCCGCTTGTAGAAGCAGAAGCTGCACCTACAAATCCCGCTGAAAGGATTGCTGTTGTTCCTAGAGTAAATATAAATTTTTTCATTACGAATACCTCCTTATTTACTCAATGATTGAATGATATCATCCTCACATTTCACAGCCGTTACAGAGCCATGCTACTTTTATTACAAAACTTAACAAAAAGGAACGTTTAAACGTAATATTTCTGATAATTTGGCTATATGATGAAACGTTTCTACTTTTTACTGCTTTTTATTGTTGTTTTAACCAAAATAGTTAAATTTCTCTATCATTGCTGGCTATGCCTCTTCTTTTTTATTGACCATTTAACGGGTATATTAAGTTTTTTCGTAACAAAAAAGAGGTTGGAAATGAATCCAGTCAACTGCTAGAAGGAACTACATAAATGAAACCTATGTTCACCATAACAAAAAAAGCGAACCGCTCATCAAAGATTCTGATGAGCGGTTCGCTTTTCAATTCGGCTAAACTACTTGTGTCCCAGCCTTTTTATTTCTTATTAAATCCTTGCTTTTCAACAAATTCTTTCATATACATACGCTTAGGATTGGAAAGCATTTCAGCCATTTGACCAGTCCATGTGTCTTGGCGTTTGCCATTTGTTCGTTCGTTGTAATAAGCAGAAATTTCTTCGTTATACGTCGTTAATTCTTTTTTCGTCTGCTCATGGTTTGGCTCATATGTTTCTTCATGATACACATGTTTAAATGGTAAGCGCGGCTTTTTATCCGTCATACCCGCTGGATATCCAACCGTTAGACCAAATAACGGGATTACATGATGAGGCAGTTTTAACAATTTGCTTACTTCTTCTAATTCGTTACGCAAACCGCCAATATAACAAGCTCCAAGTCCCATTGATTCAGCAGCAAGCGTTGCATTTTGCGCAGCAAGGGCAACGTCAATAATAGCTACCATGAACTGCTCTGTGCTTTCGAGCGCTGTCGATAAATCTTTTTTCTCCATTTCTGCAATGACATCATGACGATGAAAGTCAGCGCAAAATACAAAGAAGTGTCCATTTGTTTCTACGTAAGGCTGATTTCCTGCTAATTGGGCAAGCTTTCGCTTCGTTTCTTTATCTTTTACTCCAATAATGGAGTACGCTTGAATATAGCTTGATGTGGAAGCTGCCTGTGCGCTTTCTACAATCGTCTGAATTTGCTCTTCCGACAATGGTTTGTCTTCATATTTGCGAATAGAACGATGATTTAAAATCGTTTCAATAACTGAGTTCATATTATAATCTCCTTTTACTTCATTTAACCTTCTACAGATGTTATATCTACAGTTAGTTTATCGAATGTAAAAAGAAATAACCAATGTTCTGCTTAAAATTGATTTTGACTTGTCTCATATCGATACAGCTTAAAGTGATCTGCAAGCACGCGATCTACTTTTACTTCTAAGCTGTCTACATATTCGTCCATTCGTTTTATCAACCGGTTTCGTTTCACATCATTTTCTAAAATGTTCTTAAGCTGCTGTTCAAAGGCTTCAGCATCATTAAGCGGTATCAGCAGCTCTTTTTCTTTTAGATATTCAATGTTAATTTGTTCTTGACCGGGAAGAGATGAATGAATAAAAATAGGTAGTCTCTTATGAAGGGCTTCGCTAATTGTAACGCCTCCTGCTTTTGTGACAATGGCATCTGCTCCTTCATATAAATCATTCATTTTCTCTCTTGATTTTACATACGGGACCGCTTTAACTTTCGGGTGGTTTAGTTTCACTAGTTCTTGATACAACTTTTTATTTTTTCCACACAGCACATAATACATATACGTACAGTTTTGCGGAAGCTGCTGAAGCATTTTGCGTACATTCCCAAGGCCCGAATTTCCGCCGGCAATCAGGATATGCTTCTGTGGCATGAGATGGTCAATCCGTCTTTTTAAAAACGCTTTATGAACGGGAATGCCCGTTACATAAATAGAAGACTCTTTTACACCGTGAACGTTTTGTAGAAATGCTTTCGTATCCTGATCAGGCACGCAGTGAAGCTCGATTCCATTTTTACCCCATACGTCGCTTACTAAGAAGTCGGTGTATACGTTTATAATAGGAAGATCAATGATTCCTTTTTCTTTTAAGCCGCTTAATACACAGGAAGGAAAGCTGTGTGTGCAAACAATGACGTCGGGCTGCTCTGCATCAATTAATTTCTTCATATGATATTCGATAATCGGCCACTTTTTCACGACAAAATCATCCATCGTATGGTCGTTTTTTTTGTATACATGCCCGTAATAAAATTTTTCAAACTGCTTTGGAAAAACAGAAATCCATTTCATGTATATCGATGAAATCATTTGTTCAAGCGGTTTGCTCCAATAGCTTAAACAATCAATTTTTTGACAAATAACGTGAGAAAAACGTTCCATGATGGCATCCATAACGGCGTCTGCTACTTGGTGATGACCAGATGGCATCTGAAAAAGCGGCAAGAACAGAACCTTCCTCATTGACCATCCCTCCTCTCAAGACGTTTTCGGTTTCTTTTTCTTTTTATAAGTAAATAAATAACAAAAAAAGCTACAGCTCCCATAATGATATACGAAATATGAATCCGGTCTCCTACATAGTAACCTAGAACGAGAAAAGAAAGGACCCATACTAGACTGCCTACCACCGATAACAGCAAATAAAGCAAAAACGGATAGCGACTTATTCCTGCCATATATGGGCTAATTTGACGTAAGCCTGGAATATATAAACCAAATAAAATGGTCCATATCCCATATTTATGGTAGCTGCCGCTTGCCGCTTCAATTTTCTCTTTGGTTAACCCTACGTATTTTCCGTATTTATCAAAAAATGGGGTTCCTGCATACCTTCCTAGCCCGTAAGCAGTAAGCATTCCAGTTATAACACCTAAAAAAGCAAAAAGAGATGATTCGTATAAGTTCAGCTGATGTTTGGCAATAAACATGCCTAATAATATTAAAAATGATTCTTCAGGCGCTGGAATTCCAACGATCCCACAAAAAAGTACAAGTAAAATAACAATATAACCATAGGAATGTATATACTGAGAAATAATTGTTAAGTCCACTGCTCGCTCCTCTATTTACGATTGATTCATCAATTGCTGCATGGTTATACTTTCATACCCTTGCTGTTTTAAGTAAGGTAAAAATTCTTCTAACGCCGCAATCGTCATTTCAGGTGCTTTTTCATCTGCTCCCGGGGTATCTCCATTATCGTGTAAAACAAAAATGGCTCCATCTTCTACTTTACGCATTAGTTTTTGAACTAATGCCGTTTTCGTTGTTTTTAGTGTCCAATCCTGAAAGATTCCTGTCCAGATCACGAGGTGATATGGCTTGGCCATTAATAAACTGCTCATATTTAAATGTCCCCACGGCGGACGATAAAAAAGCGGCTTTTGATTTGTTACTTTCTCTATAACCTGTGCACATTGATGAATTTGTCTTTTTAATTGCCAAGGTGTTTGCGTCCATGCACTCACGTGACGATGATGATGTATAGCTACTTCATGTCCTTCATCAATCATCCTGTTTAAAATAGACGGGTGTTTTTCCCCTAGTTCTCCCACAATAAAAAAAGTAGCTTTCATTTCATGCAGTTTGAACAAGTCCAAAATTTTTGGCGTATAAACAGGATGAGGCCCATCGTCAAATGTTATAGCTATTTTATGCTTTTTTGCCCCTTTTATTATGACTGATGAATGATAGCGACGGTAAAGGGTTTGCGAAATAATGGTATATACACATATAACCATTAGAACGAAAAGTAAAACAATAAAAAAACGAGTCATATGCTTTTAACCATCCTTTTGAATTTAAATCCTGCATTTATTATAACGGTTTACTCAGACTTTGGTTTCATTTTTTTGTGATAGAAGCCAGGAATTTTAAAATAATTTGATACTTTACCTAAAAATAGCTGTTCTGCAAGGATATACCGGAAATAAAATGATATCATAAAATTTCCCTTCATTCAGTAAAAAAAGTACTTTTTACCATTTATATCTATCTTTTGTATGATAACTGCCCTTGTTTTTTGAAAATAAAAAAACTTCCCGCACGAGTGCGGAAAGTTTTGAAATTAAAATTTTGACCGATACCATTTTTCAGCTGCTTCAATTTCTGTTCGTGTTAACTGATGTCCAAATGATTCCCAATGGACCTGTACGTCCGCTCCGGCTTTTTCTAAAAGAGCAGAAAGTTCTTCCGTTTCTGATGCTGGGCAAATAGGATCGTTTGTACCTGCGCCGATAAAGATAGAGGCGTCGGTCTTAGGCACTTCACTTCCTCTTCTTGGAACCATCGGATGAAGAAGAGCCGCCCCTTTTAAAGAATTCTCATAATGAAACAGCAAACTTCCTGCAATATTGGCACCATTTGAGTAGCCTACAGCTACGATGTTGTGTCGGTCGAATGAATATGTTTCAGCCGCTTCATCTAAAAATTGATGAAGTTCTTTTGTACGTTCAATTAAATCTTCTATATCAAATATTCCTTCTTGTAAACGTCTAAAGAAACGGGGCATTCCGTTTTCTAGTACATTTCCTCTTACAGATAATACGGAGCAAGAGGAATCAATCATATCTGCAACAGGGAGCAGATCTTGTTCTGTACCTCCTGTACCATGCAACAGCAATAAAGTCGGTTTCGTCTCGTCCGTTCCTTTTTTAAAAATATGTTTCACGTATATCCACTCCTTTTAAATATCTCGAATTAAAGATAATTTTATTATAAGAACTTTCGAAGCATTTGTAAAGGAACTACTGTCAAAGAAATACCTGTATGTTTTGCTGGCAGTATCACATAATACTGAATAACTTCATATGACCATTACTCATATGCAGCTAGGTATTTAATTCGTTTGACTTACAGCGGGTAAAGAAATATTCCACTTTTATCTAAGTGCTCCCGTCAAAAGGTGGATAATAATTAAAACTCGCCCGTCCTCCTTCGTATAAAAAGTGCCCTAGTCTGATAAATTAGTTAATTTTTTCTTTATTTCGTTACTTTCAACAGATATCAGCATTTATACCCGAGCGTACTAAATCGTATTTCTTATACGTGTTATAACAACTTTTTTCTATGAGAAACAGAACGTAAAATACCGCCTTGGTTTTTCATAAAGGGGAACAAAGCCCCGAATGGTGCTTTATACGACTTTATTTGACAAACACAAATTTATGGGTAAACTAAGTTCAGATGATTGTATTTCACTTTGTTTCAGTTTAATAAAAAAACGAAGCATCTGCGAGTAAGCAAAAAATAACTGCGTAAAGAGCTATTTATGTCAATCATCTTATACCCTAAAAACTTACCTGCACCTGAATAATAGCCTTTATTAAACTTAGCGCGTCAGCTTTTAAACGTTAATACTTTATCACCCATCTCTTTGTTAAAAGATTGAATGGGTCAACAAACTTCAGCATTCTTTACATAACGACCTTGTAAAGACGAAGAATGTAGCTATGTGTGAACATGGAATTATTACTTAGTGGAGTGAACCAACATGAGGAAATTTATTTTAGCCTTTTTAGTCGTTGTTTTAATTGTAATGCTAGGAGTTACCTATGTATTAAAGCAATTTCAGCAAACGGCTGATTTATCTTACTCGAAACTGCAGTCGGTTCAAAGTACGGTAGTCTATGACAAAAATGACCGTAAGATTGACGAATTGTATAAAACCGTTCCCCGTCAAAATGTTTCGAGCAATGAAATTCCCGATTATGTAAAAATGGCGTTTGTTGCAACGGAAGACCGTCGCTTTTACAAGCATTTTGGGATTGATTTACAAGGTATTGGCCGCGCCCTTTTTAAGAACATTGTAACAATGAGTAAAGCTGAAGGCGCAAGTACCATTACACAGCAGTTAGCAAGAAATCTTTACTTATCTAGTGATAAGACCATTAAACGTAAAGTAGATGAAATGTTTCTATCACTAGGCTTAGAAAGACAATTTACAAAAGATCAAATTTTGGAATTATATTTAAATCAAATTTATTTCGGAAGCGGTGTATACGGTATTGGTGCAGCTTCTCAGATTTATTTTAATAAGCCTGTATCAGATTTAACCGTAGGCGAAGCTGCGCTTTTAGCAGGACTCCCAAAAGCGCCGAGTACGTATTCACCAAGCAATAGTACAGAAAAAGCAACAGCCCGACGAAACGTTGTATTGAAACTGATGCATGACCAAAACGTTATTAGCGATACTCAGTATCAGCAAGCGTTAAACGAACGCGTAGTCGAGCCTAGTATTCCGGTTAAAAAACCGAACTCAAATCAAGCATTTATTGATTATGTAATTAAAGAAGCTGCTCAACAATATGGCGTATCTGCTGATGACCTTTATAAGGGTGGTTATGCCATCTATACAGATTTAGATCCTAATTTACAGGAATCGATTAATAACTCTGTAGCAAATCATACGTTCCGAGATGATGACATCAACAGCAAAGTAGAGGTTGGGATTTCAGCTGTCAACCCTAAAACAGGCGGGATTTCAGCGATGTATGGAGGACGCAGCTATGAGCGAAACGGCTTAAACCGTGCTACAAGCGGCTATCAGCTTGGTTCAGCTATTAAGCCTTTAGCCGTATACGGTCCAGCATTAGAAACTGGAGATTATACACCAACTTCACTCTTAAGTGACGAACGACAAGACTTTGGCGGTGGATATAGCCCTAAAAACGCAGAAGGTGAATATCAAAAGCATGTGACAATGCGTGAAGCACTTACTCGTTCACTTAACGTTCCAGCTGTTTGGCTTTTAAAACAAATTGGTATTGATACAAGCGTAAAATTCATGGAAAAAGCTGGACTCCCTCTTGAAGATGACGATAAGTCAAAATTAGGACTTGCTCTTGGAGGAACGACGACAACGTTCTCTCCCCTTCAGTTAGCACAAGGGTATACAACCTTCGCTAACAAAGGCGTCATGACTAAGCCGTACGCAATTCGAAAAATTGAGATGCGCGACGGTGAAGTGAAAAAGCCAGACATTCAGACAGAGCGAGTAATGAGTGAAGAAAATGCGGATACAATGACATCCATGCTGCAAGACGTAATTGAAAAAAGCTATGGAACAGGTGTTAACGCTCGTTCTTCACGAGATGCTGCAGGTAAAACCGGTACAACCAACGACGTCAAAGATGCTTGGTTTGTCGGGTATACCGATGATGCAGTCGTTTCTATCCACGCTGGCTTTGATAATGCTAATTCTACGCAAACAACGAAATACTTATCAGGCGGCGGCGGACAAGACCCTGCTACACTGTTTAGCTCAATTATGAATAACTGGTAACCAAAAAACCTCCAACTTCACTGTTGGAGGTTTTTTTAAGATAAATGCGTTTTATGCTTAAGTGAAAAAAAGGAAACGTTAATGACTTTGCAAATCGTTACATAATGCAGAACGGTCAAAACAACCACGCCACAGTTCATCCCGATAATAATTCCCTGCATGCCAATATTTGTTTGTGATCCTAAGAAAAACATCAGGGAAAAAGAGACAATATGAGACCAAATCGTATGATAAAAAGCATCTTTTACATAGCCGAGTCCAATTAAATAAGCTTGAAGCGGGACGGCAAAGAAGTGAAAAAGAAAATACGGCCATAAAGCCTTTAGATAGTACACGGCTTCTGTAGAATGAAAAAACAAGTTAGTAAGCGGCTCAGCAAAGAAATACATCGCCACTATAGACGGAATCCCATATAAAAATGTCATTTGCATACTTTGAGTCAAAAGTCTTTGAAGCTGTTCTTCCTGATTTTTCGCATGAGCTTCAGATACAGCAGGTATGAGTGCTACTAAAAGAGAGTGAGCAAAGAAAGCCGGAAAAAAGCCGATCGACATCGCTACCCCTGTTAGCATACCAAAATGCTGCGTTGCCCCGGTTAACGTCATGCCCGATAAAACGAGCGCGTGTTTGATTAAAAACGGCTGAATAGCATTACATACCGCATTAAATAAACGCAGTCCCGTGGTCGGAAGTGAGACGCCTAACAGCTTTTTCCGAATCTCACTTGGAGAAAGCAGAGGCCTGTGCCCTCTTGATAAAACACTTAACTGAGTAACATACGTGATAAAAAAATAAAGCAAAATAACAGCTTCGGTTCCAATCAGTGTACAAATCGCAATAAACAGAGACATTTTAACATCTGTGAAAGCGAACATTTGAAAAACAACAAATAAAATAGTTAGCTGAAAGG
The DNA here is from genome assembly GCF_058323215.1 of Priestia sp. USM5. Taxonomy (NCBI): domain Bacteria; kingdom Bacillati; phylum Bacillota; class Bacilli; order Caryophanales; family Bacillaceae; genus Priestia; species Priestia sp. USM5. The sequence goes on along the minus strand of NZ_JBSGKN010000001.1, from coordinate 1,710,757 downwards.
CTTTGCGAATAAAATTAGACACAGCGATGGTCGTCATATTATTTTTACCCGTAAAATATCCACGAAGCACCGCTGAAAATGAAACAACCGGAATGAAACATAGTACAACCCATTTCAAGTAAGGATGATAGTGACTGAAAAATGGAAAGGCTGCTAATACGGCCAGTGTAATAAAAAAGATCCCCAAGCTCACAGCAGTCGCAAAAATGGTGGCATGCTTCATCATATGCTGATGTTCTTTGCGATGATGTTCAGCAAGAAATTTAGAAATAGAAATAGGCAGTTCTAAGTTGGCTACGGTGGCAATAAGAAAAATGATAGGAAGAACAGTCATGTACATGCCCATGCCTTCCCTTCCTAATTCTCTAGCAAGTACCATATTTACAAGAAATTCAATTAACTCTCCTGCAAAGGCAGCACCTGCTAGAATAAACGTTCCTTTCAAAAAAGTGTTCATCTCGTTATCTCCTCTATCTCCCGTCCTTTTTCATCACTACCTCTTCTCTCTATGTATATGACAAGCCCAATACGAATTATTTGTCTAATTGTATTTTTTCGGTGTACAAGTTCTTGTATAATGTTCAACCTATGTGAAAAAAAACCGTTATATACCTTTTTTACATAGGAAATTCATTCATTTCTTATCTTTTGGCTCTTGAAACTTACATAGAAAAACAGGAGACTGAATGAACCTGCCGATTGCTAACGGAAATAGAGCATGTTGTTTTAATGTAACAAATTTACATATTAGTTAAGCGTCTTTATTCATCATTTTCTGGGGATGCACTTCTTTTTTTGATACCGAGGCGTTTTTGCCTAGCACAACCGAAAAGACAACAATTATTGCTATAGCAAGAGTAAAAAGTGTAATTGATTCGCCTAGAAATAGAGCTGCAAACAGAATCATTAAAAATGGCTGCAAATATTGAACCTGGCTAACTCTGGCTATTCCCCCCATAGCCATCCCGCTGTACCAAGCAACGTATGCTAAAAATTGACTCACGACTGATAGATAAATCAAACTAACCCACGCTTTTAAAGGCGCATGAAGCATTTCAGCTGTAATGCTTAGTCCCACTGGAATCATAAAAAATGGCGCACCGATGATAATGGCCCAAGCAATTACCTGCCAGCTGCCTAATTCTCTTGCTAACACCCCTCCTTCTGCGTAGCTCAGTCCAAGTATCAGCACCGCTGCTAGTAGAGCGGCATCGGCAAACTGCAGTTGACCAAATCCGAGGTGAAGAGCATACACGATAACAGCTGCAGAACCAATCATGCTTGATATCCAGAATTTGAAAGAAGGACGTTCACCTCCTCTAAACATCGCAAAACCGGCTGTGGCTAATGGTAAAAGAGCGAGTTCAACCGCTCCGTGAGAAACAGGCAATGATTTCATTGCCCAGGAAGTGAGCAGAGGAAACCCTAAAACTGCGCCTAAAGCAACGATCAGCAGACTTTTAAATTGGCGAAAAGAAGGAAATTTTTCTTTTCGTACAATCAATATCACAGCTACTAAGATAGCAGCTATAGCTGTTCTTCCTAAACCGGCGACTGTCGTTCCGAAATACTCGACTGCAACACTTGTAGAAGGAAGGGTTAAGCTAAAACAGATAACGCCTACTACCCCTAACAATAAGCCGATTTTCTCTCTCGTTTCTTTTTGCATCTTACCCTACCCCTGTCTTTTTATTTTTCAGAACTGTACCATTTTTCTAAAAAAAGTTCTGATATAATTAAAAGGATAGCGCAGGACAACTAGTAAAATAAATCATTCTTTTACCTAACTGTACGGGTACAAATTAAAGGAGTAGGACCTATGAGTTTGAAATATCTAAAAATCATGGAAGAAATTAAGCTTGGCCTAGCAAATGGATCGCTTATTGCAGGTGGTAAACTCCCTTCTGTTCGCCGACTCTCCCACCATTTTTCGTGCAGCAAGAATACCGTTATTAAAGCGTACAGCGAATTAGAAAAAGAGCATTTAATTTATTCTGTTCCTAAAAGCGGCTACTACGTTGTGGCAGAATTTCAACATAGGACGAATGAAAATGAAGTGATTGATTTCTTGTCTGCTGGTCCAGATAAAAACGTTATGCCTTATCTTGAATTTCAGCATTGTATAAACCAAGCAATTGAACACTACAAAGAAAAGCTTTTTACATACTCTGATCAACAAGGCTCTTACTCATTGCGGGTACAGTTAGTGAAACACTTGCAGAGCCTACAGGTGTTCACTCAAGCTGAAAGGTTAGTTGTTGTATCTGGGTCTCAGCAAGCTCTTCACTTATTAGTTTCTATGCCATTTCCAAATGGAAAAAATAATATCCTGATTGAACAGCCCACTTATTTCGGTTTTATCGAGTCTCTTACCCTGCACCAAGCTACTACTTTTGGGATCGAGCTATCGATGGAAGGGATTGATCTTGATCGTTTGGAGTACATTTTTCGAAATAATGACATAAAATTTTTCTATATTATTCCAAGATTCCATAATCCTCTTGGACATTGTTATACAAATTTCGAGAAGAAAAAAATCGTGGAGCTGGCCGAAAAATACGATGTATATATAGTCGAGGATGACTTTTTGGGCGACCTTGATCCCGATGCAAAATCAGATCCTTTATTTTCTTTTAATCCTTCTGGACGAGTCATTTATATTAAAAGCTTTTCAAAAATTTTTCTTCCTGGGTTACGCATTGCTGCTATCGTGCTTCCTTCGTTAATGAATAGCAACTTTTTACGATATAAATTCAGTTCAGATTTTAATAGTTCAGCGCTTTCCCAAGGCGCTCTTGAAATTTATTTAAAAAGCGGCATGTTTACTAGTCATCTTAAAAAGATAAAAGAGGTATACCATACCAAAATGCAAACTCTTGTAGAAGCATGTGATTCACTGCTGCCCGCTCATACACATTTTTCTAAGCCGCCTTCAGGATTCTATTTATCCATTAGTTTGCCTGAGCATGTGAAAGCAAAACAGATCGTCCACATGCTAAACGAGCAGCACATATATGTTGATGATGCTTCTAGATTTTTTTTACCAGAATATAAACGAGACACGCTTCTCCGATTAAGCATCTCACAAGTAAATAAGAATACGATCAAACGAGGGATTGAACAGCTGGCTCAGTGCATTACTTTAATTGATGATAGAAAACATCATCCTATTCCAAATAACCTTTTCCCCTTGTAGAATGGGAATTTAACGGACATACTAAACGAAAAGAAGCCAAGGAATTAGCATCCTTGACTTCTTTTATTTAACCGTAACGGTTATAAGAGGCATGTTATGAGTCCCTTTTGCAGAAACATGTGACTGCACGGTATATGTGCCAGGCTCAGAGAAAGATGTTTGTATCTCATATACACCTTTTCCTATTTGTTTAGGCTTTAACATCTTCCCTTTCCCTTCGCCATCTTTTTTCTCTATTTCAAATTCAATCATTTCAACGTCATCATTTTTTACTTTTTCGTCTCCATATGTAACTTCGGCTTTGTAGATACCGTTTTCATTTTTCTGTAACTTCTCTGGGCCTTGAAGGTTTACGTCCAACGGTTTTGGCTGCTCAGCATTTGTGCTTTGAGCAGGTTCCTGACCACAGGCTGTTAAAAGTAAACAAAGACTGATTATAGATATACTTATTCTTTTTTTCATGTATTCATCTCCTTTTTAAACCCTTTGTTTAACTATAACGCGTATTGCAAAGAAAAAAATGAATTTTTTTAAAAAAGAAGGATTTTTAAAGATTTTTTAAGAAAAAAAGTTCATACTGATACTAACTAGTTTTTTCCAAGGAGGAAGAAAATGAATTCCGCTAAATCTCCAGCTAAAAAATCATGGCTACAGACGTTAATCAAAAATAAAAGTGAGCGTAAAAAAGTGATCTTTATCTTTACTATCTCTTTTTTACTAGTTGTAGCAGGGCTTATTTACGTCCCTATTTATAAACATTCCCTTCCGCTTGATTCTAAAATATACGAAGGGAATTTTAAAGAGCTTGGTTCTATCGCACGAATTGGTTTCTTTGCAGCTTTAGCTATTTATCCTATCTTTTTATTATTAAAATGGAAACCGATATCGCAAATTAAAAAAGGAAAGTTTGAGTTAAAACCGCTTATTCAGTTTTTAGCCAAGTACGTTCGTCAGTGGCACGTTCCCGTTGCCCTTATATCAACTGCTTTGATTATTTTACATGGTTATATGGCTTTGATAAAAGGATTTCAAGCAAATTTTACGTACTTTTCAGGAATTATCACGATGGCTGTTCTAGCTTGTCTGCTCGTGATGGGCGTGAAGCGCTATAAGCGTACAGATAAAAAGTGGCATCTTAAATTTGCTATCTCTTTTTTGGTTTTGTTTATGATTCACGCTACCTTTTCATAACTTGCCATTGTTTAAAGTTTTTTTATATAGGGTACAGTTCACAATGAATACATGATATGTATCACTATACGTTTTACATCATTTAGGAGGTATAAACATGGCAAGAGTGTTAGCTGTATTATCAAGCGGATACGAAGAGAAAGATTATCACACAGGTTGGTGGGCAGAAGAATTATTTGCTCCGCTGCAAAAGCTTGAGAACGCAGGACACACCGTTGACTTAGCCTCACCTTTTGGAGGTAAGCCGGAACTAGACGTTCGAAGTATTTCAGAAGACTTTGATCCAGACGGAACGTATAAGAAATTATATGAGTCAGGAAGAGCGGATCAGACAATGAAACTTGAAGAAGTAGATGCTGAGAACTATGACGTTATCTTAGTAGTAGGCGGCCACGGCGCTATGTTTGACTTAGCAAAAAATGTGGACTTGCATGCACTTATGAACAAAGTGTACGACAACGGAGGTATTTTAGCAGCTGAGTGTCACGGACCTTCTGTGTTTGCTTTCTTGAAAGGATCCGATGATGAACTTTTAATTAAAGGACTAGACGTAACCGGTTATCCTGATGAAATTGAACCGGAAGAAGTACTTCCCTTTTTACCATACAGTTTAGAACAAGAACTTCGTGAAGTGGCTAATTACATCCCTGAGATGGATAAAAAAGCATATGCTGTTTGGGCAAATGATCAAATTGTCACAAGCCGAGATCCTTTTTCTTCTGAGTTAATGGGTGATGAATTAGTTAAAAAGCTAAATAAATAAACTAAAAAAAGACTGCTCGAAAGCAGTCTTTTTTTGTTTGTTCTATAGGGATGTTTGAAACTGCTGCTCTACCAAACGCCGGTAAAAAGAATGAGAGGCTAACAGCTCTTTATGCGTTCCGCTTCCTGTAACTTGCCCTTCTTCTATTACAACAATTTGGTCTGCATTAATGACCGTAGATAGACGATGGGCAATGACGAGTGATGTGCGTTCTTTCATTACTGTCTCCAATGACTCTTGCACAAGCTTTTCTGACTCGGAGTCCAAGCTAGCTGTCGCTTCGTCCAGTAATAAAAACTGAGGATTTCGTAACAGCGCTCGGGCAATTGCAATACGCTGTCGCTGTCCTCCTGAGAGATTAATACCTCTTTCTCCAATCATTGTTTCATATTGAGCTTCAAAGGACTGAATGAAATGATGAGCATTCGCTAACTTTGCTGCTTCTTCTATTTCTTCATCCGTCACATGCCGCTCTAATCCGTAAATGAGATTTTCTCGAATTGTTCCTGCTAAAATCGGAGAATCTTGCTGAACATAGCTAAATAGGTGACGCCACGAACGTAAGTTGACGTTTTGACTGTCTGTTCCATCCAAGAATATGTGACCCGATGAAGGCTCATAAAAGCGTTCGATAAGAGAAAAAACAGTAGATTTTCCAGCTCCGCTAGGTCCAACAAAAGCGGTAACTTCTCCTTTTTTAGCAGAAAATGAAACTTCCTGCAATACGGGTTTATCTTCATATTGAAAAGCAACTTTATCGAACCTTAAACTCCCTACCTGTTCAAGCACTTCTCCATTTTCATAGTTCTCTTCTTTCTCAGCTAATATATCAAAGATTCTTTCTGAAGCTCCTTTAGTTTGCTGAAAGCTCGTAACAAATCGGGTAAGTGAACCAACCGGAACCATAATTTGAAAAAGGTAAAGAACAAAAGCCACCAGCTCTCCTGCAGTGATAAATCCCTCACTCACCCGGTATGCACCAAACCCGACGATGGCAATCATAACAGCGGTCATCACCGTGCTAATAATCGGTGTAATGATAGCTTCAATTTTAGCTCTCTTTACACCGAAGAGGTAGAGTGACTGAAACGATTGTAAGCCGGAATCAACTTCTTTTTTCTCTGAACCGGATACTTTAATCAAGCGGATTTCACTCAGCATTTGAGCTAAAAAAGCTGTAAGCTTGGACATTTTATCCTGCTGCTCACGTGAAATTTTATGTATTTTTCTCGCTAGCGGCATAACCAGTACAAACATAACGGGAATAACCGCTAATAAAATGAGCGTCATGGGTACATCAAGCGTAAATAAAATAACAATGGCAACGATAATAGATAAAATATTTTTAACAAAGTCAATCATTTCTGTTGACAATAAGTTCATCACAATGGTTGTATCATTTGTAATGCGGCTTACCATTTCACCGGAACGATTTTGGTCGTAAAATGAAACCGGAAGCTTTATGAGCTTGTTCCACACTTTATGTCTGAGTTCTTTTACAACACCTTGGCCTACTTGAGCAAGGAGATAAAGAGATACTGCGCTTGTTGCCATTTGAGCAGCAAATAAACCAAGGAGTCCTGCTATAAGCTGCGGTGAGACGCCTACTGCAATTTTCTCCATCACTTCTTTAATGACAAGAGGAATAGAAAGCGACGCTCCGGTATTAATTAAGGCCAGTATAAACGAAATGAGTAGCTTTCCTGTCGGAGGGTTCGTTAGCAACCATAATTTTTTAAATGAAAAATGAATTCCTTTTTGCGTATTCATCTTAGTTCCTTTCTACTTCTTTTAATAGGTGATATCAACACTTTACCTTCAAAGTTCTATCTTATTTTACACCATTTCCTTTCTCAACCTGAACTTCTAAGCTTTTACCTATTTTTTAAACTCGTCTATACAAAAATGACAAGCTGGTCATATACTATGGTACACTGAATTCTTTTACTAGATGAGAGGTTGAATAAGGATGTCTGTTTATATTAAATCTATTTCTATTGGCACCATTTCTGGCGGGATCGTTATTTTTGGAAACGCAGGAAATATATCGCCTCCAAGCGGCTCTACATCCGGCTCCGGTTCTAGTTCCCAAATGCCGATGCCCCCTTCTCCGAGAAATGGCCCGAGAGATAACACTACTTTTAATGGCTAATAAAAAAACAGTGAGATATTTCTCACTGTTTTTAGACTTGAATACTTGTCATCATCGCAATATAAAAAGCAAACACAAACAAACCCGCACTTAATACGCTGAGCCATACTGTCTTTTTGTAAAAACAAACAAGTAAATACACAAAAAACAGCAGTGCAACAAATAAGAATAGGATTCCTACAATCGTTACGTGAAACGTTAGAGGCAGCGTCACTTGTTTCCCATAGATAAAAGGAAGAATCGATGAATCCATTGCCATATGACTTATATTAGTTGGCGGCGATTGCGTTACCATGATAGCTGTAAATAAAAAAATGATAAGCAAAATAATGCTTTCTGCTCGAATCCACATCACGGGCTTATATTCTGGATGTTTTATCGCTTTTTTCATAAGAAAGCCATTGATGACGGCAAATGCAAGCAGCGGAATAATCGTAATATGCTTTAACAAAAGAGATTGCCCGTAATCTGTAGCCCATGAATTTACATAGTTGGACAGCCCCATGATAATAACCATCGAAATGAACCCACTTAATGAAAGAAGCACAAAACAAGCGATCGCAAAAGGAGTAAACCAGCTTAAGAAACTTTTCCAATTGGAAGTTTCTTTTGAAAAAGCGGCAACAATCAGAACCACTCCTCCCCACAGTCCAACTGCTAAAATATGAAGGGAATGAGACAACATGCCGCTAAGCACAGAAGCGGATGCTGCGTGACTTGCGTAGGCGATTCCTCCCACTAAGGCTACAGTCAGTAATGTATACATATGGGGGTGGCTCTCTATTGAAACAGCAACCATACATAAAATAGCAATCAGTACAACAAAGATCCAGGCGTGTCCCGTTCTTGTTTCCAATAATACAAGACGAACTGTTTCACCTAACCCTCTTATTTTTGAAAAAGATAAAATAATCTCAAGCGAATTTCCAACCGAAAAAAGAGCGACAGCCGCTGCACTTGCAAGTAGCCATCGCTTTGATAATAAAATTGTTGGCTTTTTTGTAAGGGGCACATATTGCAGTACGGCAAATCCTAATAATAAGGAAAGAGCTACGTATGTGAACCACTCAAAAACAGGCAACAAAACACTCATCTTTTTAAGCCTTTTTCTTTCTGAAGATTAAGAGTAATGCGCCAACCACCACTACAATAGCAATAATCATGATAACAAAAAACGATGAAGAATCATTGTTATCTGTTTTTTCATCCTTTGCTACTGCACTTTTTTGATCTTGTTCGGACTGCGTGGTGCCTTGCTTTTTTTCACTATCTTTTCCGGCTGCTTGAGTATTCTCTTCTTTCGCTTCATCTTTCACATCTACTTTAAAAGCAATCGAATCTTTTATTACATGACCATCTTCCCCTACAATTTCCCAATTCACTGCGTAAGATCCGTTTTCAAGAGGCTGATCAACAGAAGCTATTAAATCATGACCCTCTACTTTTTGCGACGCAAGTGAAATATTTTGTCCATCTTTTGTAACGGTCATTGTACTGATTTTCTCGATGGGTGTTTCAAAGGTTAATTTAATTTCTTTTAGAGGAGCTGTAACAGTTGCACCATTTTCCGGTACGGTTGTTTGCACATGTGTATGAGCAAAACTAACTGTCGGGACAGCTAAAAAGCATGCTAAAAGTAAACCTATTATTTTTTTCATATTTATGACTCCCTATCTCTTTTTTCTTTTTTCTTTTTTCATTCATCATATCCAAAAATGTTTTTATGTAGACGTTTCCGAACACGATCTATTTTCCTAGTAAGTGTACTCCTTTTTCACTCAATCTCACAAGAACTATCACCAATTCGTTATAAAATGTTCACAAATCCTAGGAAATATGCTGCTGTAATTTTTTTGAATATTCTTTCAGGTTACCTTTGAATATAGTAAAATAGTTAAATAAGATGGCTGACTTTTTTCTAGCTTAAAATCCCATACAGAAAGGATAGGAACAATGAAAAAGTATACGTGCCCTTGCTGCGGTTATCAATCGTTAGACAGTGATGGTGACTATGATATTTGTGAGATATGTTTTTGGGAAGACGATCCGTATCAAAAGCTGAATGCCAATGAACTAGGAGCCAACTCTATTTCTTTAATAGAAGCTCAGCAAAATTTTATAGTTTATGGAGCGTGTAATAAAGAAAGCTTACAGCACGTGAGAAAGCCTTCTGTTCAAGATGTAAAAGATTTTAACTGGAAACCTATTATAAGTCACGAGTAGCAAAACTAGTTTATAAAAAAAGAATGCTTGCGAAAGCATTCTTTTTTGGATTCAGTAAGAAGTGGAAACAAATGTAGAAAGCACATTTGTAAACTTATAAAAAGTTTGAGTTTTAGACGAAGCTCTTCCTTTTGAAGTGAATGAATGAAACATGGCATTTCGCAGCGGTTGGCTAATCTCTAATTGAATACTTTTGCCGGTACGATTTTTATTTGCAATGTTTTTAGGATTAATGCCTGCAATCTCATCGTGCCCTTTTGTGATAAGTTCCGCCGGAAATCCATTTTGATTTAATAATTGCGTTAATTTTTTTGCACGTTCCCGATCAGTTCCCCCTACAAAAATATATTTTTTATTCCCAGAATACCCGTGAAGAGATAAAACATTATCATACTTGCTTACCATCTTACGCGCTGTAGGCTCATCAAAATGAGTGCTTGTGATGTGCAGATCTCGCGAGCCTTTCGATTTTAACGATTCGAATAGGTAGAGAGCATTTTGTTTGCCAAGCTCTTGGGCAATTTCGCTTGTCCCTCCTTCAATTCCTCCACCGTGTGGAGCAAAGATAAGGACAGGGCTTTTCGCTTCTTTAGTCGTCACTTTATAGCTAGCTGAAGACTCGTGCTGTGAGAGCTGCTTGAAATTTTGATATTTATCAGTTGATGCACTAGACGTGTCTTGAAAAGGTGAAATGAATAAAACGAATAGACAGATACATAAGGTAGAGAAACTTACTAAACGATAGCTTTTCAATTTGTACTCCTTCTTCCTATTGTGTAATAAGACCTAAAACATTAGAAACCTAAAAAATCCAAAAATAATATTTATAGTAGTCTTATTTACTTATCGTTACAAATTGCAATTTATTAAATAGTTCTTAATGCCTATTTATGCTATTTAAAAAAACTTCAGCGCATATTCACTGAAGTTTTTTTTACTTTTTTTGTTTTTATTTATTTAAAGCAAGCGCCAAACTAATTTTATCCAGCCAAAGAAGGCGATCCATAAAGGTATGCTCAAAGATGTTCCCCACGCTAAACCAATTAAGAAGTTTCCTCTTTCAATCATACAAACCACTCCTTATGAACATTGTAGGTGAACAAGTACAATTCTATACATTCACTATATCAGAAAGCGCTTTCATTTAATAGTGACTTACACGTTTTTAGTGCTATATTCATACAGAAAACCGGATTTTAAGTAGATAAAGGGCGATATATAAGAAAATGAATAATTACAAGGTGTAAAAGTATAATAATCTACTAAAAAAAAGAAACCTTCTTTTGAAGGCTTCTTTTCTAGGTGTTTTTTATTGTTCGCCGCTGCGCTGCAAGCGATTCTCAATAAATAGGCGCTCAACAAATTTATTTAGCTGGGCTTGATACAAACGGCGCTCGTCTAGCGTTTTTGCGTCTTGTATTTGCTGCTTAAAGCGTTTGATTTGCTGTCTTTGTTCAACCGTTACATGATGAGAAAGAAGCATAGGTCCCCCTCCATTTCACTAACGTTTGAATTAAGTAAACCAAGGTTTACCAAAACAAACAACAAACCTGTTAGCTTCTCTTACATAAATTTTTTACTCAGCTTCTTTAGCCCCAACTAATGCTAAACCTGGACCGTACGGCGTTGTATGAACATCTAACATTAATTCATTTGTATAAGGCACAATAGAAGCCTCCATTGCTACTTGTACTCCGTCGACTTCATACATTTCATCATTTTCAAAAGGCTCTTCAAAAGCTAACCCAATATTAGGGATTTCACAGCTAATTCCTTTGAAATACAAGCGAATTCCTGTTATCTCCTGCTCTTCAAGTATATTGTTAATTAATTGTTTTGCTTCTGGTGTAATATGCATGACTAACCCTTCTTCCTTTCAATACTCTTGCTCTATCCTATCATATCTTTAGAGTTTTTAAAGAGAATAACTGCAATTCAAAAGCGTTCTTATTATTATTTAATAATTATTATAAATAAGTATTGATTTTAATTTGATATTTGATATAATATAAACATAAGATAACAACCACTCATTAGGAGGCTATTAACTATGAATTTAGAAAATGTATTGAACCAACAAATTGCCGATTTTAACGTATTATATACGAAGCTACATCGCTTTCACTGGTATGTAAAAGGGCCTCAATTTTTTACGCTTCATGAAAAATTTGAAGAATTCTATAATGAGACGGCAGACTATATAGATGAATATGCAGAACGATTATTAGCCATTGGAGGAAGCCCGATTGCTACGATGAAGCAATTTTTACAAGCAGCTACTCTTTCTGAAGATGGAAATGAGCAAACGAGTGAAGAAATGGTAGCAGCCTTAATTATTGACTATACGCTACTTGTTAAAAACCTAAAAAGTGCAGTTGAAAAAGCTGAAGAAGCACATGATCACGTAACAGCTGACTTATTCATTGGAACAATTGGCAACATTGAAAAACATATTTGGATGCTAAAAGCTGCTTTACCTGTAAAAACATCTGTAAATGCATAAAAAGAGCCTAACCGGCTCTTTTTTACGTTTGTTGATTTCCTTTTTTTTGTTTTTGCAGCCACATAAAAAAAGACATATCATCGTGAATGTCATCTTCTAGCACAGCCTTATACACATGATCACTCGTATAGTAGCGATTATATCCGCTTTGCTGCTTGAAAAATAAAATACATTCCCGCTTCTTTTCAGTGAGAAGTGATTTTAATAATTCTTGTTTCTCAACTTTGCCCTTCACGATATTTTCTGGAAGCACGGAAATATCAAGCTTCCACTCTTCACCCTGCTGAATCATATACACACTCCACTGATACTTATCTTTTTCATTAGCAAATATCATCTTATAAGGTTGAAAACGCTTTGTAAGCTGATATCCCATGTGGAAAATAGATTCTTCATCCATTTCATCATTTCCTACGTAAAAATTAATGATGCGATTTGTCATGACATTTAACTCAAAACTCTCCCCTGAGAGCGGGCAACCGTATTCTCTTAACAAATTAAATAAACGGTTGGATACCACCAGTTGATTTGCTTCATATTTTAATTCACTTGAGTATGACAGCAGCTCATTCATGTTTTTTGATTCCCCTATCTATAGATCGTGAATTGTTATTGATATTCGCTTTTTTTTTATAAAACCCTTTCATTTTTACCCTTTAATTAACTAACTAGAGGTAAATTAAGTTATGTAGAGCGACATTTTATGAATAAATCAAGTTTGAGTATAAAACTTGAAGAAGTTAAAAGACTATAGTCGATACCGATTTTAAGGAGGACTTAGTATGAATAATCACGAACTTCCTACAAACATGCAAACTGGAGCTGTCCCCCCTCAATTAAACCATGGAGGGCATGAGCTATTTGACGTTCATGAAACACTTGCCGGCTCGATCAATGTAATGGATCAGTTTATGATGTTTAGGCAATATGTAAAAGAACAAGAGCTGCTTGATATTATTGATCGGCAATATCAGTTTATTTTAAATGAATATAATTTAATCGTAGAAGCTTTTTCTACTGGCCAAAAGCCGGCCGGTTCTACACATGTATATAACATGAAGCAGTCTCATACCTTTGTTTATGGCTTAAAGCCTTCGCAGCCTAAAAAGCCGAATCAGTCCGTTGAGGAAATTAATGAAAAAGGAATTTCAGGTCATATGCTGGGTCTAGTCAAGTCTCAAGCATCTCTTTTAACTATGACAGCTTTAGAAATAACTAATCCTGTTGTTCGCCGAATATTCGGAGACAGTGTTCCTAATTGGATTGAAATGGCTTATGAAATTTCTCTTTATCAAAACAAACATCATTATTATCAAGTGCCGCAGCTTGCAAAAGAAGATATGCAGCAAATGATCACAAGTTTCGCAAAAGCTACTGCCTCTCCTCAGATGCCTAATAACCATAAACTGCATTAATTACAAAGAGGCTGGGGCAAACGTATTTTAATTAAAGGAAAATCCGAACGATTCATCGTTCGGATCTTTTCATTAATATGGTGAATATAGGTTATGTTTAGAGTTGATTCTAGCTGTTGATTGGAGGGAAAGGCGAAGACTCCTGCGGGAAGTGAAGTCATGCACGGAAATCAACAGCGGTGGAACAAGCGATCCATACTCGACCATTTATCCAATTTGTTCCCCTTTAGATTCGATTGATATAGTTGTGTTTCAATCTCTTTTGCGTATATATTTCAGAAAATGACAAAAAACTATGCATTTTGAATTATTTTCTGAATATTTGTAGTATTTTGATTAATTATGTATTATAATACAGTTAACTAATAGAAAGGAGTGAGAGATGCATCATATATACTCGGATTACAGTTAAAGGAGGTGTCATAACACGCTCGCAATACGTTTGCTAAAAGTCAGTTGAACTGTAGAACCGATATGTGATAGACCATGATGGTAAAGTTAAGATTAATTCCCCTAAATGAACATGTAACATAATAAACTGCTTCTTTTTCTTTTTAAAGATAGAAGCAGTTTTTTTATGTGCGTTTTTCTTTTTCCGATTTAATACATGTTTTCTCCACTTTGGCTAACACTTAAGATATACATTTACGTACAAGGTGGTGACTTTGATGATCGCCGTAAAATTACTATTAGTCGCAGTTTTGATTGCATTAACTGCTTTTTTTGTAGCGACAGAATTCGCTATTGTAAAAGTAAGGAGTTCAAAAATCAACCAGCTTCTAGAAGAAGGAAACAAAAAAGCTGTATCTGCCAAACACGTTATTACGCATCTAGATGAATATCTATCCGCTTGTCAGCTTGGTATCACCATCACGGCTCTCGGGCTTGGTTGGCTCGGTGAACCGACGCTAGATCGGTTGCTGCATCCTCTTTTTACTACCTTCCATACGAATGAGCCGCTTGCTGGTATTTTATCTTTTGTCATTGCATTTGTTGTTATTACCTTTTTACATGTTGTCTTAGGAGAATTAGCTCCTAAAACGTTTGCTATTCAAATGGCTGAACAAATTACGCTGAACTTTGCAAAACCGATTATCGTGTTTTACAAACTTATGTATCCGTTCATTAAAATATTAAACGGCTCAGCTCGTATGTTGACCAAGATGTTTGGTATAACGATGATTTCGGAAAATGAAGCTGCTCATAGTGAAGAAGAACTTCGCATTTTGTTATCTGAAAGCTTTGAAGGCGGTGAAATTAATCAGTCCGAATATCGATATATGAGCAAAATTTTTGATTTTGATGACCGTTTAGCTAAAGAAGTAATGGTCCCACGAACGGAAATTGTAAGTGCTTCTAAAGATGACGTGGTAGAGGTTTTTTTGCAAATTGCAAATGTCGAAAAATATACCCGCTATCCAATTGTTGAAGATGGAGATAAAGATAAGATAATTGGTCTCGTTAATATTAAAGAAATTTATAACGACATTGTATTTAACGAAAAAGACGGAACTAATACGTTAGAATCATATGTCAAGCCTATTTTTAAAGTAATTGAAACCGTACCTATTCATGACTTGCTCGTAAAGATGCAAAAAGAACGCATTCAAATGGCTATTCTTTTTGATGAGTATGGTGGAACGGCGGGGCTTGTCACAGTAGAAGACATTATTGAAGAAATTGTGGGAGAAATTCGAGATGAGTTTGATACGGACGAAATTCCTTATGTACAAAAAATCAAAGACGATCATTATATTCTTGACGGAAAAATGCTCATTAGCCAAGTAAATGATTTACTCGGCACGGATATTAGCGACGAAGAAGTAGATACCATTGCCGGGTGGGTGTTAACCGAAAAGTTTGATGTGACCAAAAATGATATCATTCAGCATGAGCAATTTTACTTTAAAGTGTTGATTATAGAAGATTTTCACATTAAGTATATAGAAGTAAAAAAAAGAAAGAAGAAAGAAAAAAAGGATGATCATCATTAATCATCCTTTTTAGTTATTCAAAACTCCTTTTACCAATCGTCTCCTCCATCAAAAAAATCTCCATCCAACAGATCCTCCCCGGCTTCTTCAATATCTTCTCCAATTTCACCAAGAGCCGAGTCTTCAAACATATCATCCATCAAATTCTCAATGAGCAGCCCGCCTAACATACCTGCTGCAAAGCCTCCCATTGCTCCTCCTAACCCGCTCATACGTGGATGATGTGAATGCTGATCATAGTGAGAAGGCTTATAATATTCATAGTCTCGAGGATTTTCCATCATCTCTTCCATCGCTTCTTCCAGCAAACGAGCGATAGTGGATGGATGGCTTAGTTCATCATTTGTAAAAAAGAGTTCGTTTTTTATTTCCCTCTCCCGGCCGAAAGAAGGCAAATCTAGCTCCAATAACACTCGTATACTTTCTCGTTCAATGGCTACCTCAAACTCAACCTCATTTACATATCCCTTTAAGAAGTCTGTAGGAAAAAATGCAAATTCTTGTTTGTATCCGTTAAATTTTCCTGAATGGTGTTTTTCTCTAAACCCAAGTGCTTCAAAGCCCTCTACTAGCTGATATAAGCTTTTTGGTGCTTTAATGCGCACAGGGTCCCGGTCTGTTGAGTCAACTCCCCCTTCAATATCTAAGTGTGTCTTAAAGAAATAGCTAACGTTGCTCGCAGAGATTGGAAGATCCAAAGGTAAATGATATGTAAATGGAATTTCCTTTTTCTCACCTTCATTAATTGTAAATGAAGAAGCTGCGCGCAGGCTTTCCACACGATGTGTATGCATTTGACCGCTTTTCATTTGAACTTCAAGCCAAAATTCAACATCAATTAAATTAATATGTTGCTGAACGTTTCCGCCTTGGATGACAATAGCTCCTTCAATGACATGACCGAGCGTATAGGCCGTTTCATTTAATCGTAAATCTACTTTGGCAGCTCCAACTCCCATTTTAGCAAACATTTTTTTAAACATTTTTTTCCTCCTCCAAAATGCTCTTACTATATATACGAAGTATACCGTTTATAAGTTTCAACTTACAAAAAAAGAACTCAATTTCTTGAGTTCTTTCTGTTGCTTTAAAGCTCCTGTATTAAAAAACCCAGCCCCAACAGCAGCGACGTCTTTTACAACCGCCGTGGTTACCGCCATGACAACCGCCATGGTTACCGCCGTGACAACCGCCATGGTTACCGCCGTGACCTCCGCCATGACTGCCGCCGTGACAACCGCCATGGTTACCGCCGTGACCTCCGCCATGACAACCGCCATGGTTACCGCCGTGACCTCCGCCGTGATTACCGCCATGGTTACCGTCGTGACCTCCGCCATGGTTGCCACCATGATGACATTTTTTATGACCTGAACGATGATCATCATCATGTTTAGGACAATGATCGTTATGCTTATAATCGTTATGACAGCATTTTCCTTCATGGCTACTTCTTGGATCATAACCAGAAGTTTTGTAATAATACTGATTAGAACACCAGCAACAGTTCTTTTTGTTGTTGTAACTCACATAAACCATCCTTATCTATAAATAAGATTTATATAGGCAATTTTATACCTATATATAAATAGATTATGTAAACTAGTACAAGGAAGTGCATTGCTGTGGGCCATGACCTAAGCCTGTTTTTAGGAGTATGTACGGGGAAGATAAGACAAGAAAAAAAGCCATCTCTAGATGGCTTTTTTATATTTGATTTTTCACTTTACTTGCGCTTTCTGCATAAAACTCTAAAATTTCTCTTCTTCTCACAATTCCAATAAATACGCCTTGGTCATCCGTTACAGGAACAAAATTTTGGTCAATTGCCTTTGAAAGGATGTTTTGAACTTCATCATATATAGCAACTGGGTTATAATCTTGATAGCGATCAATCTCTGTTAATTTAATATTTTCCGTATCTTGAAAGCGATAGTCTCCTAGGCTTTTTAACTTCCAAAGAAGATCTCCTTCAGTAAGAACGCCCACATATTTACCATCATCGTCAACCAGTGGAACTGTAGAATAGCGATGATACTCCATTTTTTCAAGAGCCTGTCTTAATGTGGATTGAATATTTAATGTTACAACATCACTTTTTGGTACTAAGAAAAATGCAATATTCATTTTTTAATCTCCTTTTCCTTACCCGCTCATCTTACAATTTCTATTTATTTGTTCAGTTTTCGGCTTATTTTAATGTTTTAATCATACAAAATGCAGCTCGCAGTTATCTTACATTTACAACTAGAAGCTGTCAATCCTAAGCTATGTAATTTCGGCTTCATATTTCTTTATTACAGTACCCGTTTTCTAAATAATCAAATCCTAATTTTTAGAAAAAACCGTCTAGTTAAAATGATTGCTCCTGCAGCTGCTGCTTTATACTAATAAGGGCCGGAAGAGCTACTTTCAGCTCTTCTTCTCTGCGATAAGAACGCAACTGAACCTCATTATATGCTCTGTTTATACTTTTTGACTCATGAAAAAGTCCCACATGATTCGGCTAGCATTGGGGCCTTTAGGATCCGTATAGCTGCCCGCTGAATTCCCTCCTGACCATGCATGCCCCATTCCATTGATAATATATTTATCAATAGCCAATTCTCCCTTACTGCTTTCGTAGCGATACGTTGTATAATCCCGTCCAAAGAGGATTTTTTCTTCTCTCGTTTTAACCGGGCTATCTTGAATCCATCCATCTATTCTTCCGTTATAAGCAAGATTATTCGTTGTAATCCACTGGTGAACCACTTGATCTGCATTGGCTACATTTACCGTAGAATCAGCGTTACCATGAAATACAATGAGCGGCAGTGGCTTTGCCCGTTTTCCCATTTGTTGATAAGCAATTCTCCCTTGTTTAACGGGGGAAGGACCTTTACTGGCCATGACAGAATACGCATTAAATACGTTAAGAGCCGCCTGATATTCGATACCTGCTGACACACCTATTCCAGCAAATAGTTCTGGATACGTTACCCCCATAACGATGCTCATGGCTCCTCCTGCCGACAGACCGGCAATAAACACTTTATTTTTCTGAATAAAGTGCATGTTTTGGACTTTTTTTACAATTCCTGCGATAATAGCTGGTTCGCCAAACCCTCTAATTTGATGGAGCGGTTCAAACCAGTTCCAGCATTTATTCATATTTGAGTTAGAAGACTGCTGTGGGTATACGACAATAAATTCCTTTTCATCGGCGAGCTCATTCATTTGCGTGCCTATCGCAAAATCATCTGCATTTTGTGTACATCCATGCAGCATAACCATTAGTGGGTAAGATTTTAAAATATGATAAGATTTAGGTAAATAGACCTTGAATTTTTTTCCTTTATGAGTATATGTTTTAAATGATTCAGATGACGCTTCTTGTTGTTCACTTGAAGACACAAGCGTTGACGTATTTATAACATTAGGTAGTGAACCCAACATGGTACCCCTCCTCTTTTTGTCAACGTTTTCATTTTTCTTCCCAATTACGTCCTGTATTACAATACTACATATTATTTCGTTTTTTTGCACGTTCTACATACTCTGAGAGTACAACTTGTTTTGGTTTTAAGCCGTTTTTTATATTCTTGAAATTTGGGATTTTTTTGCTATATATATACTTTATTACTATATATGAAAATTGTCACTATAATCATGAAAAAAGGACAAACATGCCGTTTGCCCTTTTATTTGGACCTTGATGTTTACATACCTTTTGCCGAATTAAGCATCTATACTTTTATTATATGATGCTCCCTATCATTTATATGAATTTATTGCTCTGCATGTTTCAATCTGTAGCCTTTTATTATTTCATGCTCTGCTTTTTATTCACCAATTCTATAGGAGCAAATGGCAAGGTGCAGGTGTGGAAGCCACGTTGAAAAAGAAGCATCTTGAATAGCAAATGTTTTGGATTAACCTCTTCTTTGTTCGCAACATTCATACAAAGGCTGATTGTAATCACTCTTTTCCCCTCCTTTTCTTTAAATAGGTATAGCCAAGAGGTGCTATTAGAGTAGATTCCTTTATTTTGCATACATTTTTTAGAAAACTATGGTAAAAATAAGACTTATCATATGGAGGTGAATAAATTGGCAAATATCCCAAAGGATACTGAGCCCTACTGGCGCGATCATTTAAAGTTTCCAACATACCCATCTCTTTCAGAAAATCGAAAAGTTGATGTTGTAGTAGTAGGAGGCGGTATTAGCGGTATTACAACGGCTTATTTATTACAAAAAGAAGGACTGAACGTGGCGTTAATTGAAGCTGATAATATTTTAAATGGTACAACCGGTCACACAACAGCAAAGATTACAGCTCAACATGACGTTATCTACGATGAACTGCTTTCACACATTGGCGAAGAAAAAACGCTGCTGTATTATAAAGCAAACGAACAAGCTCTGCAGTTTATGAAAAACTTAATTCAAACGGAAAACATTGACTGTGATTTTTCAGTACAAGATGCTTACTTATACGGAGAAACGCTGGAGTTTGACCATCGAGTTCGTAAAGAATTTCGAGCCTATCAGCGATTACATATTCCATGTGAATTTGCAACAGAGATTCCTTTTAGTTTTGATATTAGAGCAGCAGCTATTATGAAAGATCAAGCTCAGTTTCATCCGTTAAAATATCTGCTTCATTTAGTAAAAAAATTCACAGAAAGCGGCGGATTGATTTTTGAAAACACCGTAGCAACGGATGTAGAAGAAAGCACGTCGCCCACCGTTGTCACAAGAGACGGACATCGCATTTCTTGCAAATATGTAGTGGCGTGTTCACACTTTCCATTTTATGATGGAGCGGGATTTTACTATACGCGCATGTATGCCAAACGTTCGTATGTGTTAGCAGCAAAAGTTGAACAAGCTTACCCTGGAGGCATGTATTTAAGTGCTGATCAGCCTACTCATTCGCTGCGTTCAACAAAAGTTGACGGAGAAGAACTCATCTTAATTGGCGGAGAAGGCCACAAAGCTGGACAAGGAATTAATACTATGTTTCACTATGAGTCCCTTCAGAGGTTCGCCGAAGAAAATTTTACTGTCCAACATTTTCGTTATAAATGGTCTGCACAAGATTTATTTACGCTTGATAAAATTCCATATATCGGGCCCCTTAAAGAAAGCAAGCCAAATATCTTTATTGCTACCGGATTTAAAAAATGGGGCATGACTCATAGCACCATTGCAGCACATATTATCCGGGATGCAATAACCGGGAAAGACAACCCATATGCAGAGTTGTATAATCCGTCTCGTTTTTATGCGGACCCTAGCCTTAAGCATTTCTTTCGTCAAAATCTTGATGTGGCTGAACACTTTATTACCGGTAAGTTTTCAATGCCTGAAAAAGGACTCGATCAGCTTCAAAATGATGAAGGGTCGGTCGTATATGTAAACAGCAAACGTACGGGGGCGTATAAAGATCCTCAAGGGAAGCTTCACTGCGTCGATACTACATGCACGCACTTAGGATGTGAAGTAAATTGGAACGCCGGTGACCGCACGTGGGACTGTCCTTGTCACGGTTCTCGTTTTTCTTACGACGGATCTGTGGTAGAAGGCCCTGCTAAAAAGCCGCTTACACCAGTGGATGTCAATTCAAGCGATAAAAAAAGCACGCCGTAGGGCATGCTTTTTTTATCATTATCAATGGATTCACATTTGAATTTACTCTTTACATCCTTCTTTTCTAAAGTATCGATTATACACTAAAACCATTGCATAAATGACTAAAAAAGAAAACGTAAAGATAATTAACCTTCCAGATTCAGGGACATGATCAAGATAGTCTGTTTCAAAAAACATAACAAACATCAAAAATGGCAATAGAAACAAAAACCAAATAAAATCTCGATCCATAAACATTTTTATAAAAAATAAAATGGCCCCGATGTAGACAATCATCAAAAACATAATCATTCACCAAATTCTATTTAATACTAGAGGTGTTGTAATGATTATATCGGATTTCTCCGGCGAAATATAGAGTCATTGGTTTTAATTTTATAAATTCCTTACAACTTTCAAACTGCTATTTTAACATAATAAGGGAATTTACTGCTGTAAAGACTCTAAGTGAGCAAAAAACTGCGGGTATGAAACGGATACCGCGTCACGATTTTCAATAATTGTTTCCCCTTCTGCAATACAAGAGGCAACAGCAAGCATCATGCCGATACGGTGATCTCCGTGGCTGTTTACATTTGCTCCATGAAGTTTTGTACCTCCGTGAATAATCATTCCATCTTCCGTTGCTTCAATGTTAGCTCCCATTTTGGTTAACTCATTCACTACCGTATCAATACGATTTGTTTCTTTGACTTTTAACTCTGCAGCATCTTTAATAACGGTAATCCCTTCTGCCTGTGTGGCAGCTAGTGCAATAATTGGGATTTCGTCAATTAGACGTGGAATTAAGTCTCCGCCTACTTCCGTACCTTTTAAGTGAGAAGCTTCTACAACTAAATCTGCATAGGGTTCCGCCGTGTCTTTTGTTTCTTTGACTGTCTCGATCGAAGCCCCCATATTTGAAAACACATCTAAAATACCCGTTCGAGTCGGATTCATCCCAACTTTTTGAATTTCAATGCGACTGTTTGCAATAATAGCCCCCGCTACTAAAAAGAATGCAGCTGACGAAATATCACCAGGCACTTCTACATGCGTTCCTCTTAACGTTTGACCGCCTTCAATTGAAACGGTTAATCCTTCTTCTTTCACTTTAACTCCAAACGCCTCTAGCATACGTTCTGTATGATCACGCGATTTCGCCGGTTCCGTTACAGAAGTTGTTCCTTCCGCCTGCAGTCCAGCAAGTAAAATAGCTGATTTTACTTGTGCGCTTGCAACAGGAGATGTATAGTGTATACCTTTTGCTTTCCCACCTCGAATAACAAGCGGTGTAAAATTAGCGTCTTTTCGGCCGTCTAAATGAATATTCATATCACGAAGCGGACCAGTCACACGCTTCATAGGGCGTTTGGCAATAGATTCGTCTCCAATTAACGTTGAATGAAAGGGTGTATTTGCTAAAATCCCCATCATGAGGCGAATCGTGGTGCCCGAATTTCCGACATCTAAGATATCAGATGGCTCTTTTAGCGCTTGTAGACCTTTTCCTTTTACCACGACGCTTTGTTCATCAATCATTTGAATATCTACACCTAGTTTTTGAAAGCAGGAAATGGTGCTAAGGCAATCATCTCCCGGCAAAAATCCGTTAATTGTTGTTGTTCCTTCTGCAATTGAACCAAACATGACGGAACGGTGAGAAATGGATTTATCTCCTGGAATTTGAATCGTTCCTCGTAAAGCTTTTACTGTCACAATCTGTCTCTCCTTTTATGCGTGAAGCGAATCACGAAATTCTTTAGCATCTGAAAAGTAATCAAATAACTCGTGTCCGTCACCTTTTTCTACTAATAGTTTTACTTGTTCCATTTCTTTCATCCAGTCATCGAGCAATGTTAAAAGCATAGAACGGTTTTGCTTTAATATGTCTCTCCACATATGAGGGTTGCTTGAAGCAATTCTCGTAATATCTCGAAAACCGCCTGCCGCCATTTCTGTAACAAGATGATTATTTGCTGAATAGCCTTTGACTTGTCTTACTAGACTGGTTGCAATCACATGTGGTAAATGACTGACAACTCCGGTGATTTGGTCATGAGTAGCTGCATCAAGCGGTACAAATTGTGCACCTGTAGGCTCTAGCAAATGCATAAGCGCATCTATTTTTTCTTTTTGCTCATTTTCAAACGGCGTTAAAATATAGCGCGCCGAACAAAATAAATCCGCTCGTGCATTGACTGCACCGCTCGTATGAGAACCAGCCATCGGATGCCCCCCAATAAATGAAATACGTTTTTTATTCAGCGCTTGGGCTGCTTTCATAATTTCACCTTTTGTACTTCCGACATCCGTTACGATAACCGTTTCTTTAAGCTTCCAAGTAGAAAGGTCGTGTATCCATGCTGTCGTATACTCTACTGGAGTAGCAAGCACGATATAATCTGCTTGGGCTGCTTCTGTTTTTATATCTTCAGCTACATAATCAATGATACCTAGCTGGTTGGCTACTTGTACTTCATTTGTGTTGATATCAGCTCCAACGACTGTTACGTGACGATGCTTCTTCATAGCTAGCGCTAATGATCCTCCAATAAGGCCAACGCCAATAAGTAATACACGTGTTTTCACCTTTCATTCTCCTCTATTCTTTAAAATTGCTTTGCGTATTCTTCGTGTTTTTTTACATTTTCTTGAATTAACTGAATTCGATCTGCCCCAAATTGATCGATAATAGCAGATGCTAGTTCCCAAGCAATCACTGATTCTGCTACAACCGCCGCCGCCGGTACTGCACAGCTGTCTGATCGTTCAATACTTGCAGCAAACGGCTCTTTTGTATCAATATCTATACTTTGCAGCGGCTTGTATAAGGTAGGAATAGGTTTCATGACGCCTCGCACCACAATCGGCATCCCTGTTGTCATGCCTCCTTCTAAACCTCCTGCATTATTCGTTTTACGCGTATAGCCGTTTTGTTCATCCCATAGAATTTCATCATGGACTTCACTTCCCGGTCTGCGAGCTGCTTCAAAGCCTACGCCGATTTCAACGCCTTTAAACGCGTTAATGCTCATAATAGCAGCAGCTAGCTTTGAATCTAACTTACGATCATAGTGCACGTAACTGCCTACTGCAGTAGGCATTCCTTCTACTACTACTTCCACTACGCCACCAATGCTGTCTCCATTTTCTTTTGCATCATCGATTGCTTTCATCATTTTCTGTCCCGCTTCTTCATCTAAGCAGCGAACAGGTGACGCTTCAGTTTTTTCCTGAAGTTCTGTTAGCGACTCATATGCCGTTTTTTCAGCTTTCACACCGCCGATTTCAAGTACGTGACATGCAATATTTACACCTACAGCTTTTAATACTTGTTTGGCAACTGCGCCTGTGGCTACTCGTACCGTCGTTTCACGAGCAGATGAACGTTCTAATACGTTTCGCATATCTCTGTGGCCGTATTTAATCGCTCCATTTAAATCCGCGTGACCTGGACGAGGTTTTGTAATTTGTCTCTTTACTTCTTCATCATGATCAACTGGATCAGCACCCATAATATTTCTCCAATGCGTAAAATCTTTGTTTTCAACGACTAAAGCAATTGGTGAACCAAGCGTCTCACCGTGGCGAACACCGCCTTTAATCTGAACTTGGTCTTTTTCAATCTGCATGCGGCGTCCGCGCCCATGTCCCTTTTGTCTTCTTGCTAAGTCTTCATTAATATGTTCGGCTGTTAACTCAAGTCCTGCCGGTACTCCTTCAATAATCGCTGTTAATTGAGGTCCGTGCGATTCTCCTGCTGTTAAATATCTCATATTATCGATTCCTTTCTGTTATAAAAAATAAAAAACTCGCCCCTACGTCATAGGGACGAGTTTTTCTCGCGATACCACCCTAGTTGCAAACATTGCTTGCCACCTCGAATTGTTAACGATCCGCTGACCGCTCTGTAAAAGAGTACTCAAAGAGTGTAATTCGCTCACATTTTTGTACTGACTTCCACCAACCGTCAGCTCTCTGAGACAGGGAAATGTTTGCTACTAGTTTCTTATCACTGTATCACTATGAAATTAAGATAATTTTACTGCTGCACCTTTTAATTCTTCCATGAATTTGTGGAATTCAGGAATGTTCATTTGCTGTGCTGAATCTGATAGTGCTACTGCTGGGTCTGGATGAACTTCTGCCATTACAGCATCTGCGCCGATAGCAATCGCTGCTTTTGCACATGGTAATAGTAAGTCTTTGCGTCCTGTCGAATGCGTTACGTCTACTACAACTGGTAAATGCGTTTCTTTTTTCAAGATTGGAACAGCTGAGATATCTAATGTGTTGCGTGTTGCACGCTCGTATGTGCGGATACCGCGTTCACAAAGAATAATGTTTCCATTTCCGCGAGACATAATGTATTCAGCAGCGTTAATGAATTCTTCAATTGTTGCTGCCAATCCACGTTTTAAAAGAATTGGTTTGTCTACAGAACCTGCAGCTTTTAATAGCTCGAAGTTTTGCATGTTACGTGCACCAATTTGAATCACATCTACGTAGTCTAGAGCCGTTTCAATATCTTGAGGAGAAACAATTTCACTGATAATTGATAGACCTAGCTCATCTCCTACTTGACGTAAGATTTTTAATCCTTCCACTCCAAGACCTTGGAAATCGTAAGGTGATGTACGTGGTTTGAACGCTCCGCCGCGCATTAATGTAATGCCTTGTTCTTTAAGCGCTAAGCCCACTTCTTTTACTTGTTCGTAGC
Organism: Priestia sp. USM5; assembly: GCF_058323215.1. Classification (NCBI taxonomy): domain Bacteria; kingdom Bacillati; phylum Bacillota; class Bacilli; order Caryophanales; family Bacillaceae; genus Priestia; species Priestia sp. USM5. The sequence goes on along the minus strand of NZ_JBSGKN010000001.1, from coordinate 1,684,979 downwards.
TTTCTACTGCACATGGTCCCATTACGAATTCTAAGTTTCCAGGTCCTACTTTTGTGCCATTGATGTCAACGATTGTATCTTCTGATTTCTTTTTACGAGATACAAGAAGTGCTTTACGGTGATCGTCTTCTTGAAGTTCTAAGCTTGCTTTGAAAATTTCTTTGAAAATATGCTGAATTGTTGAAGCTTCGAATGGACCATTATGGTTAGCTAAGATTTGATCTAATGATTTACGTTCACGAACTGGATCAAAGCGATTCACACCTTGTGTACCTTTTACTTTTCCAATTTCTTGTGCGATTTCACCGCGTTTATTTAATAATTCTAAAATTTCTAAATTTATTTCGTCGATTTGTCCTCGTAATTGTTCTAGTGATTTTGTCATTTTAAAAATCCTCCTTTGATTTTACAACCTTGAACGGATCTTTTCGTTTAGTTTGTATTTAAAAATCCGTTTTACACCTACACAGCCGCTTATGCGGATATACAAAAAGTCCCTACTGATTGTATCAGTAGGGACGAATTGATCGCGGTACCACCCTAATTGCAAGCATTGCTTGCCTCTTCATTAAGATAACGGCTATTGCCGCTTTTGACTATTGCCAAAAGAAAGCTCCAAGAATGTAATTCGCAATCTCTTTTGTACTGATTCGCACCAACCATCAGCTCTCTGAATACAGGGAAGATTTTGCTACTATGCTCTTTTCATCGCTTGTAATGGATATAAAATTATAATGGACCGAAATACAAAAAGTCCCTACTCACCCTTAAGATTGTTCTTAAGAGTCAGTAGGGACGAAAATTCGCGGTACCACCCTAGTTGCAAGCATTTTGCTTGCCTCTTCATTAAAATAACGGCCAGGCCGTCTTTTCCTGCTCGGAAAAGATGCTCAAGGAATGTACTTCGAAAAAATTTTTGTTCTGACTCGCAGCAACCGTCAGCTCTCTGATACAGGGAAATTTTTTCTACTCGTGCTCCTATCAACGCTCAGTATTGACTATGTATGCGTACTTGGATAATCAGTTCCGATCGTTTGAAACTGTTTGTCGCTTCCAAGTTGTGTGTAATGTTGTGTGATGTTGATTTGTATTATGAATGGTTTTTTTATCTTCGTCAACACTTTTTATTAATTTTTTTTATTTTTTAAAAACCATTTCCCCTTCAAACCTCTCTCTATCAAGAGTTTTGTCACTTTAATTTTTTTCAAACACGTATTCCATTTCAGAGTCATATTCAATAAATCCATGTTTTTGATACAAGCTTTTTCCAGCGGCGGAAGCATTTAACCATATTCGATTTACACCACTTTTTTGGCCGTACTGCATCAAGTGCTTTAAAATAGCGGAAGAATAGCCGTGCTTTCGGTGATCAAAAGCTGTATACATGTTCATAACATATGCTTCTTTTCCTTGAAGGTTACCCGGTGAAGGCGGACGTATAAAAAAGACGATGCTTCCTGATGATACAACTTTTCCATCGACTTTTAAAATAGCCGTATAATTATTTGGGCTATTTATATTCGCAGTAAAATATTCTTCTGTCGCCTTTCGAAACAGCTCCTCACTCCCATTTAGTTCTCCCAGTTCTTTCATGAGCAGCATTCGCAGGTTAACCAGGTCCTGCACGTCTTCTAATAGTGCTTTTTCAACCATTGTTCTCCCTCTTTTCGTCTCTTTTACAAAAAAAACTCTCAGCATTTGAGAGCTTCATTTAAGCAAGAAAAACAGCTCCGTATACGAGTGCTCCGACAATAACGAACGCTGGATGCACACGTAATTTTTCCAATAAAAGAAAGCTGGCTGCTACTAAAAATAGAGTTTGCCATATACCTGAATCACCGTATGAATTCATAAAAAATTCATACGCCATTAAGCCAAGTAAAATAGCGATTACGGGACGAATGTAGTTGGTCATTTTCTTAACATTTGGTGAATCTTTATACTTAAATAATATTCGAAGTAAAATGACTAAAAGCAAAACCGACGGAGCAATCGTTGCAAAAAGAGCAATCACCGAGCCTAAAATCCCTGCCTGCTGATATCCGATAAATCCCGCCATTTTTGTCGCAATTGGACCTGGAAGCGCATTTCCAATTGCCAGCATTTCACTAAACTCTTTAACGGTAAGCCAATGGTAGCGGTCTACAACTTCTTTTTGAATGAGCGGAATCGACGCAGGTCCTCCTCCATAGCCTAAAATATTTGAAACAAAAAACGCCATAAATAGCTGAATATAAATCATACCGATTCCCTCTTTTGCTTGTGCTCATCACTTTCGCCTTTTTTTCCTTTTCGTTTTAGCGGAATCCAAGCTGCTGCCATAAGTACAATAATAATAACTGCTGGATGAATATGGGCAAATTCCATTAGTCCTAAACTAATAATGAGTAAGATAATAGCTGGCGTCCAGCCTAAACCAGACGTTGATTTTTTAAAAAAATCCCATGTCATAACCGCGAGCATCACTCCCACTACAGGAACGACTGCTTTGGTCATCCCCATAACCCAGGGCTGATCTTTAAATTGCGTTAAAGTGGTCAACAGTAATACCATTAAAAAAACGGTTGGAATAACGGCTGCAAATAAAGCTGTACCGAGACCTAAGATACCGCCGACTCGATAGCCGATGTATCCAGCCAGCTTTGTCGCAATAGGCCCAGGCAGCGTATTGGCAATTGCTAACAAATCGCCAAATTCATCGTCATCCATCCACTTGTACGTATCGACTACTTCTTTTTTTACAAGTGGAATAGCTGAAGGTCCTCCTCCGTAGCCGAGCATACCTGAGCGAAAAAACGCTATAAAAATATCCAATTGTCGCATTTCTCGCGCTCCTTTCTCTGTGATTTAATAAGCAACGACGGCTCCGTCTGTTCGTGCTTCTGTGCCGCCGTATAATACACCGGTTTGTTCATCTCTTAAAATAATCTGCCCTCTTCCAAACGTATGTCTGCTCGTAGCCACATGAATATCATGCCCTTTGCGTTCTAATGCTTCTACAATATGTGAAGGCATTTCTTTTTCCACAAGAACCTTTTTATGTTCAATCCACTGCCATCTTGGTGCATCTAAAGCTGCCTGAGGATTTAGATGAAAATCAATCATATTCATGATGACTTGCACATGTCCTTGCGGCTGCATAAATTTACCCATTACACCGAATGAACCTACAGCACTTTTATTCTTTGTTAAAAATCCAGGAATAATGGTATGATAGGTTCGTTTTCCAGGCTCTAATCGGTTATGGTGCTGTGGGTCTAACGAAAAATTGTGCCCGCGGTTTTGCAGGCATATGCCCGTATTAGGTACGACAAGTCCTGAGCCAAAATCCATGTAATTACTTTGAATGAATGATACCATGTTTCCTTCTCCATCAGCTGTAGCCAAATAGATCGTGCCGCTATGAGACGGCTGTCCGGCTTCGGGAATAAGCGCTTTTTCACCAATCAGCCCTCTGCGCTTGTTTGCATAAGAATCATTCAACAAATCTTCAACTGCTACTGTCATTTTATCAGCATCTGTAATAAATTTTTGTCCATCTGCAAACGCTAGCTTCATAGCTTCAATTTGCTTGTGGTATGTATCGACAGAATCTTTGGCATCAAAAGAAAAACCTTTTAGCGTATTTAGAGCTAAAAGCGCAATAAGGCCTTGGCCGTTGGGCGGTATTTCCCACACATCGTATCCTCGGTAAGAAGTTGAAATCGGCTTTACCCACTCTGCTTTAAAAGCTGCTAAATCCTCTTTTGCTAAAAATCCGCCGTGTTTTTTCGAAAAAGCTGCTATTTTATCAGCTAAATCCCCTCTGTAAAAAGATTCCCCATTCGTTTCGGCAATTCCAAGCAGTGTAGCAGCATGGTCTGGTGATCGCCACATTTCCCCTACCTTAGGAGCAGATCCATTGTTAGTAAATGTCTCAAACCAGTGTTTATATTCTTCACCTTTTAACGCGTGTGTAAATCGTTCAAACGCTCGTTCCCAATTGTACCCTAAAATTGGGGAGATTGGGAACCCTTCTTGCGCATAAGAAATAGCCGGCTGCAGCACTTCTTTTAACGGTAGCCGGCCAAAGCGTTTTGACAGCTCCACCCACGCACTCGGGGCACCTGGGACCGTAACAGGAACAAAACCGCGAGCCGGCATCTCTTTTATCCCCATGGCGCGCAGAGCCTCAATAGAGATAGAAGCAGGAGCAGGACCGCTCGCGTTGAGTCCATATAGTTCTTCATTTATCCACACAAGAGCAAATGCGTCTCCGCCAATTCCATTTGAAGTAGGTTCTACCACCGTTAAACAAGCTGCGGAGGCAATAGCAGCATCTACTGCATTGCCTCCTTTTTTCAACATTTCAAGACCCGCCTGAGCGGCAAGAGGCTGACTAGTTGCTACCATTCCGTTTTTTCCAAACGTGCACGTACGCTGCGATGCATATGGGTGTGTGAAAAAGTATTCGCTCATAGAAAATCTCCTCATTTCTTTATATGGTGAATAACGAATCTTTACAGACTAGACAACGCTACTTCTTCCTCATAAACTTCTAAAGCTGCTTGCAGAGCAGAACCTGCATTTACGCTTGCCCCGTTTCGAATAAGCACTGCTTCAAGACCGGCTAATGTAAAGAGAACGTTGTCTTTACGGCAGCTGTATCCCATTGTACCGATACGCCATATTTTTCCGTGCATCGGCCCAAAAGAACTTGCGATTTCAATTCCAAATTGTTCAAGAAGCGTAGAACGAACTGCTTCCCCGTCAATTCCTAATGGAATTAAGACGCACGTAACGGTTGGAACTTTTGAGTGCTCATCGCCAAATAAAGATAATCCCATTGCTTTAATTCCGGCTACAAGTGCTTTTTCGTGGAGACGATGCCTTGCAAATCTTTCTTCTAACCCTTCTTCTAAAATAACGCGCAGTCCTTCTCTCAAAGCATAGAGCATGGACGTTGCTTCCGTGTGATGATTTAGCCTGCGCTCACTCCAATAGTCTTGAAGCTGACTCAAATCAAAATAGTTGCTGATAATATTTGGACGCAGACGAACAGTTTGAGCATCTGCTTTTGTCGCAATTCCTTTTTCAACTTTTTTACGTTCCATGATAATTTTTTCAACACGATCATTGTACGTAATAGGTGCCATACCCGACGGAACAGATAAACACTTTTGTGTACCTGCAATCAATGCGTCAATGTTCCACTCGTCTACTTTTACATCCGTACCGCCGATAGTAGCTACTGCGTCGACGATAAATAAAACATCTTGGTCGCGACATGCAGCACCAATTTCTTTAAGAGGCTGCATTCTCCCTGTAGACGTTTCGCCATGAACCATTGCAACGATTTTTGGGTTTACTTTTTTTATTTCCTGGATTACGGTCTCAGGGTCAAACACTTCTCCCCATTCGCATTCAATATTGTGTACCTCAGCTCCGTAGCGCTCGGCAATTTCCGTTAATAAATAGCCGAAGCGGCCGAAAATCGGGACGAATACTTTATCGCCCGGTTCAACTACACTTGCAAGAACTGCTTCAATCCCAGCTCTAGACGTTCCATCAACGGGAAAAGCCCATTTGTTTTTGGTTTGAAATAGCTCACGAAGCATTTCCATCGTTTCGTTCATAATGCGCGTAAATGCGGGGTCGAACTGACCTAAAATAGGTGTTCCTAATGCTCTTAATACGCGTGGATCTGCTTCTACGGGGCCTGGTGTCATAATCGTACGCGGCGGTGTATGAAGCTGTTTTGTTATAGTCATGTCAAATTCCTCCTAGTAGGCAAGTTTATATAATAGTTCTATTAAGACCTTTACTCCTTTTTCTAACTGTTCTCCTTTGGTGAATTCCTTTGGGGAATGGCTGATTCCATCTTGGCTCGGGACGAATAACAAACATGTGGGAACTCTTCGCCCGAATACCTGCGAGTCGTGTCCTGCACCGCTTACTAATTCTCGGGAGGAGATATTCTTTTCCGAGGAAATAATTTTGGAAAGTTCAGATAATTGTTCGCTCATGGCAACAGGTTTTTCATCCATCCAGCAGTTGAGATTCACTTCTAAATCCCCTGCTGTTCGCTTGATAATTTCCTTCATTTCTCGTTCTGCTTCTTGTAAAACCTTATACTCATGATGTCTTATATCGACCGTGAATTCTACATATCCTGGTATTACATTCGGTGCATTTGGAGAAAGTGTAATTTTTCCAACCGTTACGTATAAAGCGTTATGATATTTTTCGCTCAATTCAATAAATGCCTTAGCGAGTTTGCAGCTCACATAAAATGCATCTTTTCGGATGTTCATCGGGGTTGTGCCCGCATGGTTACTTTCACCTTTAACAGATACTGTAAATCGTTTCTGCCCGACGATACTAGAAACAATTCCGATATCGCAATGAGACATTTCAAGCTGCTTTCCTTGCTCGATATGCAGTTCAATAAAAGAAGCGATGTCTGTGCGGTATGGCTCGCTGTGGAGGCCTTCTCCGAAATTGAGCTGTTTCATTGCGTCATCCAGCTTAACCCCTTCTTTATTTATAACATGTTTTGCATCACTTTTGCTGTGTAATCCATTCATATTACCTGATCCCCAATACGTAAGAGGAAATCTGCTACCTTCTTCTTCACAAAGTGATACGACCTCTAAGGTTTTTGTAGGGGAGCCATAATGCGCATATAGGTACTGCAGAGCAATGATACCTGCCACAACACCAAAAGCCCCGTCATATTTTCCTCCGTTTATCACGGTGTCGATATGGGATCCTGTTAAAATAACTTGTTGTTCTGGACCCGTTCCTTGCAACCGTCCAAATAAATTTCCTACATCATCGTAATACGTTTTGAGGTGAAGTCCCTTCATTTTTTCTTCCAATGCCTTTTGAGCTGCATTCCACTGTTCCGTATATAAAAGCCTCGTGACACCTTCTTTTTCATCTAACCCAAACTGTGACAACCAGCTAATGTTTTCTTCGATTTGCTGACAAAGCTTAGATTTTCCCGTCATATCTGCAACCATTGCTATCCCTCCTGCTATCTTCATTTTAAGAAAATGACTGATTGTTTTCATTAACACTTTCTACAATGATTTAGTGTTTTTTTAGCTATTATCACTAAATACACAAAGTCTTATATACGTTACTTTTCCTAACGTTATATGTTATTTATTTTATCTTACAGAATTAAATAAACTTCTTCATTAACAATTTATACATTTTTTTCTGAAAATTTTATTTATTTTAACTAAACTTTCTTATAAAATAGAAGATAGATAAAAATACGCGCAGGGAAATGTGAGAATTTTTAACAAAGGGAGTAATGAATAATGGAACTACAAACTCTTTTACGCATCCCGATTTATGAGAAAGCATCTGTAGTAGCCGGACAAAAAGGGGTCACCCGCAAAGTACATAACGTCAATATGATGGACGCACCCGATATTTTATCTTTTTTAAAAGAAGGAGAATTTTTAATTACAACGGGTTATCACTTCAAAGAACATGAAGAAAGCTTAGCAAAACTTGTAGAAGGAATGGCTAAAAAGAAATGTGCAGGATTGGCCATAAAAACGAAGCGTTTTTTCGAACACGTGCCTGTTTCTATTTGTCAGCTAGCTGATGAACTTCACTTTCCAATCATTGATTTCCAAACGGACGAAACGTTAGGCGCGGTTATTAATGAATCTCTCAGCTTTATTTTAGATAAAAAAACAGCCGAGCTTCAGCAAGCGATGGTCACACATCAGCTATTTTCCTCCTACATCTTACAAGGAAAAGGCATTGAGAAAATTATGCAATCCATTCAAACGTTATGCAATGCTCACGTTGCCCTTTTTGATACCCATGGCCATGAACTCTTTTACACAAACAAACGCGAACCTTTTTCGCTCCCAATGGAAGAAGCGGTAGCGGGCGCTAAGCAGCTGTTTTTACGAACGTCAAAATATACAACCTTTTCCTTTTTGAACACAAAAAAAACCGTTACGCTTTTTCCGATTGCTACTCATACAAGAAAGTACAGTTATTTATTTATTGAACACCAAGTTTCTTTATCCGATTCAGCGCTCCTAACGATTGAACAAGCGACAAACGTTTTATCCTTCGAAATGATGAGACAGCAGGCTTTGTATGAAGCTGAACGGCGACGAAAAAACGATTTTTTCAATCAGCTTGTTAACAATTATTATAAAACGCCTGAGGATGCTTCCTTTCAAGCACAGATGATGGGCTTATCAGCAGGAAACAGCTATATTTGCGCCGTTGGGAAAATTCATTCTACATTCACGCCTTACAGCGATGATGATATGATCTATGAGCTCCTTCAATATGAGTTATCAGCAGGTCCTACAGAGGCCGTTTTGTTTTTCTATGACAATCTTTACATTCTCTTGTTTACACCTCATTCTCAACCTATGATTATAGAATGCTTGCATCGCTTGCAGGAAGCTGTTTACCGTCACTACGATAAGCGAATGTCATTTGGAATTGGAAACCAAAGCCAATCCCTACTTACAATCGCTGACTCATATAAAGAAGCTGTTGAAGCTCTTGAAACCATCCATTTTAAAGATCAGTCAAAGCTTATTCAATTTTATCAGCCAAAACAGTTCAAAGAGCTGCTGAGGTTGCTTCCAGCAAACGATTTACAGGATTACTATTCTCAAACATTAGAAGGTTTGCTGCAGTACGATAAGAAAGATCGCTCCATCTTACTTGACACGCTCGAAACATATCTAAATTCCAATTGCCAAATCTCAGAGACTGCTAAGCAGTTATTCGTTCACCGGAACACGGTAATCTATCGAATCGAAAAATGCGAAGAGTTACTAAAAAGACCTATTCACACGTCAGAGGAAACCCTTCGGCTGCGCGTAGCTTTTCAAATTTTTTCTCTTGTGCATGCCAATTAAGTATAACTACAATAAAAAACGCCTGAGTAGATACTCAAGCGTTTTTTATTGTAGTGCATATTATTTATTTCGCTTTTAATTTAGACTGTACTGATTGTAATTTCCCAGCCATCGTATGATTTTCTTTATCACGGCGATCATCAATTCGTAAATTTGTACACACGCGCTGAATACCATTTTCAAAAGGTACTTCATGCATCTCTTGAACAATTTTTAGCAGCGTGCTTAATTCCCCTTCAATCAATGTATTCATAGGGGTTAATTGATATGTAATTTCATCTTCATGCTTGGCCAGCACTTTTTGAATATCAGCTACGTACTGACTCACGCTTGGCGTTTCCGTACCTACCGGAATAATGGTTACATCTACAATAGCCATGTTATACACTCCTTTTGTTTATTCTCCAATTATCATACCAAACGACACAAAAATTTCCTACTTTTACGTTTACGGTGCATAGAAAAAAGGAATAGTTATGCAACTACTCCTTTTTGTTACACTCTTATAGGTAACGCTTTGCTCCTAAGTAACGTTTTGACCAGTAAGAGTTGCTTAATGATGTGATTGTTACGCCTGTTGAAGAACCTGCATGCATGAATTGACCGTTTCCGATATAAATTCCAGCATGGCTAGCTCCTGGTTGGTACGTTTCAAAGAAAACGATATCTCCAGGCTGAGGTGAACTTACACGCGTACCAGTTTGATAGATACTAGCAACTGTACGAGGAAGACTTACACCTACTGCATTGCGATATACATAGTTAAGGTAACCACTGCAATCAAATCCTCCAGGCGCAGCTCCGCCCCAAACATAAGGTGTTCCCATAAAACGTTTACCGTATGAAATAACTTTTGAAGCTGAGCTTGAGCTTGAGCTGCTTCCTGTTGATGTTGAAGGCTTTGAGCTGCTTGAGCTGCTTGAGTTTAATTTATTTAGCGTATCCGGACCCGCTTCTCCGTCTACTAATAAACCATTTGCACGTTGAAATGATTTTACTGCACTTGTTGTAATTGAGCCAAAGTATCCTGTTACACCAGCTGAGAAGTAACCTTTATTTTTTAGTTTTTGCTGAAGGCTGCTTACTGCTGAACCTTTCATACCTTGACGTAAAATAGTTGAGCTGCTAGAGCTAGAACCGCCAGTTGAAGCGCTAGAACCCCCATTTTTTAATTTACTTAACGTAGCTGGACCCGCAATTCCATCCACAGACAGTCCATTTGCACGTTGAAATGCCATTACTGCATTCTTTGTAATTGAACCGAAGTATTGAGTTGTAGTTCCTTTAAAATAGCCTTTATTCTTTAGCTGTTGCTGTAAAGATTGTACGTTTGGTCCTGTTGAACCAACGCGCAGCAATGAGCTTGAGCTAACTGATGAACTTGATGAGCTTCCGCTTCCTAGCAGTTTATTAAATGTAGCTTGACCTGCAATACCATCTGCTGATAAACCATTTGCGCGCTGAAACGATTTTACTGCGCTAGTCGTGATTGAACCGTAATAGTTTGTTGTTGTACCGTATGTAAAATAACCTTTGTTTTTTAATTTTTGCTGTAATTCTTTCACATCTGAATTACTTGTTCCTGGGTGCAGCGTAGCATCTCCTAAAGCAGCTTCACTAATTGTAGGTACTACTGTTAAAGATCCACATAACGCTAACGAATATATCAACTTTTTCATAAAAAAAGGTTCCTCCAATGCCATAATCTACTAATCTATAAGACGTTTACATTGTAACAACACATTATTACAAAATAACATCACTAATATTACATTTATGTTACAGGAAACGACAGTAGCGCAGCCGTATGGTGTATATTGTCGTAGTTTATTGTCGTTTAACACTTAATAAGTTCGACAAAAAAGCTAATATATTCCAATATTATTCCTTTTCCTACACTAATAATAGGTAAAAAATCACCCGTAACATTATCTTTATATTTCAAAAAAAACAATTTATTTTTTTTTGAAATGTGAAACTTTTTTTAAAATTATTCGTTTAGTGGATTTGTTCCCCTCTTCAGCAAAACAGCTTTTCTTCTAAAAATTTATATTATTTCCATATTAATGAATAAAAAAGCGCGTGCTGAAAAAAATAGTCTTGGTTATGTTTTAAATAAGGAGGATTATTTTATGAGCCATAAAGGCATTCATGGTACAAATGTTAGCGGATCAGGTGACTCGGAAGACAAACGCTATGCAAACGGAGAGAACGAGCAGACGCTTACGACGCGTCAAGGTCACCCCATTCGTGATAACCAAAATTCTCGAACGGTAGGCAACAGAGGACCTGCTACTCTTGAAAATTACCAGCTGATTGAAAAACTTTCGCATTTTGATCGTGAACGTATACCGGAACGTGTTGTTCATGCCCGAGGAACGGGAGCTCATGGATATTTTGAAACGTACGGAAAGCTTGGGGACGAGCCCGTTGAAAAATACACCCGCGCAAAAGTTTTTTCAGGAGCAGGCAAACAGACGCCCGTTTTTGTCAGATTTTCTACCGTAACTCATGGAAAGGACTCTCCAGAAACGATGCGAGACCCAAGGGGATTTGCTGTAAAGTTCTATACAGAAGACGGGAACTGGGACTTAGTAGGAAATAACCTTAAAATATTTTTTATCCGCGATGCTATTAAATTCCCTGATTTGATTCATGCTTTTAAGCCCGATCCTGTGACAAACCGTCAAGATACCGAGCGTATTTTTGATTTTATTTCTCATACACCTGAGGCTATGCATATGATTACTTTTTTATTTTCACCTTGGGGAATACCTGCTAACTATCGGCAAATGCAAGGTTCCGGTGTTAATACATATAAGTGGGTCAACAAAGATGGCGATGCCTTTCTTGTTAAATACCATTGGGAACCAAAACAAGGAATTAAAAATTTGACCCAAAAACAAGCAGAGGAAATTCAGGCTAAAAATATCAGTCACGCTACTCAAGACTTGTATGAAGCGATTGAGAGCGGCAACTACCCTGAGTGGGAACTTTGTATGCAAGTCATGGAAGACGGAGAGCATTCCGAACTAGATTTCGATCCGCTTGATGACACGAAAATTTGGCCGGAAGACCAGTTTCCATTTCTTCCAGTAGGTAAAATGGTCCTAGATAAAAATCCAAGCAACGTATTTGCTGAAACGGAGCAAGTCGCATTTGGTACGGGTGTGCTTGTGGATGGGCTAGATTTTTCTGATGATAAAATGCTGCAAGGAAGAACGTTTTCTTATTCCGACACGCAGCGTCACCGCGTGGGAACAAACTACTTGCAACTGCCTATTAACGCGCCGAAAAAACATGTAGCAACAAATCAACGAGATGGTCAAATGGCCTATCATGTAGATGCAGCTCCTGGTCAGAACCCGCATGTGAATTATGAGCCATCTTCTCTTGGAGGTCTTCAAGAAGCGCATGATCATCCAAAACCTCATCAGCCTTATGTTGAAGGGAATGTAAAAAAAGAAAAAATTGACCGTACAAATGACTTTAAGCAAGCTGGTGAACGCTATCGTTTATTAGAAGACTGGGAACGTGATGAGCTTATTCAAAACTTAGTAGACGGTTTAAAGTGCTGTCACCATACCGTTCAAACAAAGATGATTGAGCTTTTAACTCAATGTGATTTTGACTACGGCAATCGAGTAGCTAATGGTATCGGTCTTCTCATGCATGATGATGGTTCTTTAGAAATTGAAATGGGAGCAGAAATGACTCCTACATATGGGAAATTGCCAAAAGAAGGCGGTTCACCGTTAGGAAGCAACAAAGCTGCTGATGCGGTAGAAGAAGCTAATGAAAAAGGAAAAGACGCCCATCCTTATTAACAAAAAACATCCTGCAGCGACAGCAGGATGTTTTTTGGGTTAAACGCTTATGACCAAGTAACGGCAAACACGTGGTAGTCATTTTTTAACTGTGGCGCATCAATGGGTGTCCCGTGCTGATATCCTTGTGTAACTCTTTTAGGATGTAAGGGTTGAACCCATTCTTTCACTTGCTGGTTTGTACCATTTGCTAAAATATATACACAATCAGAAAATGCCCCGTCATTGTTTGGACTATCAACTTTTAGTACTTCCACTAACACATCTTGGACACACGTTTTTCTCTGAATACATGTAAGCGTATGGTAGATGATATCAGCGGACACATCGTTATTTAAACGAAAGCCCACCTTTTTTTGTTCAAAAAAAGACGAGAATGAGACGATTGGTAATGTCTTTTTTTGTTCATACGCTTGAGATAAAATCTTGACAAGAACTTCTCCACTCAAGATGATCCCTCTTTCTAAAAAACGCTTCATCACAACATATGTGAGCATTGGTTATGCTCATAGGATAATATATTATCATAGTTTAATTCTGTGGTGTTAGTCTTTTTTGAGGTTTTTACACTGGGAATTATACCCGCCTATTTCTTGCGTTTCCCCGACGTTCTCGCTACTAGCAAAAGAACGAATAATAAAATAAATACCCCTGCTCCTACAAACATATCGTACAAGAAATCCAGCATCATACTCCTCCTTTTCCTCCAAAAAAAACGCTGTTAAAACCAAGCGTTTTAACAGCGTTTTTTCGTTAGATAAAGCCTAGCATATTAATAAATACAATGATAATTAAAACAGGTGCGATGTATCGAATAGCAAGAAGCCATAAAGAGAACCAGCGCTTCACATTCGTCGAACCATGCTTAAACTCTTCAATTAACACATCTTTTTTCATCTTCCAAGGAACAAAGATGGCAATTAAAAGAGCACCGAGAGGCATAAGGATATTACTTACAAGAAAATCAAAAGCGTCAAAGATGCTTTTTCCAAAGATCGATACGTCACTTAATAAACCATACGATAGTGCTGAAGGTATTCCTACCACAAAGATTAGTAAGCCCGAAATCCAAGATAGCTTTATGCGTTTATGCTGCTCTCCTTTGGCTAATGAAGCAACAATAATTTCTAACATCGAAAACGCAGATGTTAAAGTAGCAAATAAAAACAGCGCCAAAAAGAAAGTTTGAAACACAATTCCGAACGGAAGCTGTTCAAAAATAGAAGGCAATACAATAAATAAAAGACCTGGTCCTTCCGTCGGCTTTACGCCCATTGAAAAGACTGCAGGGAAAATTGCCAAACCTGCTAGTAAAGAAATCAAAATATTTAACGCTGAAATTGAAATAGCCGATTTTGGCAAGTTTTGCTGTTTGGACAGATACGAACTGTACGTAACCATAACCGAAACGCCTACGCTAAGCGAAAAGAATGCTTGTCCCATTGCAAACAAAATGGTTTGGGAGGTAAGCTTTGAAAAATCTGGATACAAAAAGAAAGATACGCCTTCCATCGCTCCGTCTAATGTTAAAGAACGAATAATAATAATAATAAATAAAATAAAGAGAGCAGGCATTAAAATTTTGTTTGCTTTTTCAATACCATTTTGAATACCTCTTGCTACTACAACAATTGTTAAAAGAAGAAAAACAAATTGAGAGATAACAGCATTTGTTGGATTAGCAATGGTGGAGTTAAATAAACTCCCGTAGTCACTTACTCCATTGAGCTGACCCGTGACGCTTGCAAAAATATATTGTAAAATCCATCCTCCTACTACACTATAGAAAGATAATAAAATGAAGCATGTAATCACGCCTAAATACCCGATTCCTTTCCAAAGAGAACCGGGAGCAACTGCATCATAAGCACGAATTGCTTCTTTTTGTGTATGTCTACCTAGTACAAATTCAGCAAGCAAAAGCGGCAAACCAATAATTGCTGTAAACAAGATAAACAGTAAAAAAAAGGCCCCTCCTCCGCTTGTTCCGGCTACATAAGGAAGTTTCCAAATGGCTCCGATTCCAATTGCTGAACCGGCGGATGCCAAGATAAAGCCGAGTTTTGATGTCCATTGTTCGTTTTGACTCATGTTTTCTCACCATTTTTCTTTATTTATTCTGATTTGTCATACTATATCACACAACCCTGCTGTCGAAAAGGGTTTTTGTTGTTTTAACCCCCATCATGTGTTATGAATAGTATGTAGGTTTCATGATTTATTTTCGTAACTAAAAAAAGTTTGACAGTTAGAGGTACAAAAAATGACAAATCAACAAGTAATACAGCAGCAATTTTTAGATAAGTTCCTTGACTTTATCTTAGTAAAATGTCCAAACTGCGAACTATGTGCGCGAGTTGTAAAACTGGATAAAAAATTGAGCGGGTCAACACACTCATGCACGTGTCCTCACTGTGGTTATCTAGACGTCATCAGCGCTGAGGGCCAAGGACCGTTAGAACTTTCTGAAGCAGTAGATCCTTTTTTTCAGCTTCCGCTTTACTTGGAAACAATCTGCCCTGAACGTCGACTTTGGGCTTATAACTTAGATCACCTTCAATATATTGAATCTTATATTGAAGTTAAAACATGCGGGGCTTGTTTCGACGAGCTGTCGGTTGAACACTCATTGCCAGATTGGGTAATTCATAAGCAGGAAGAAGCACTAAACGAAATTCAACGTTTAAAAGACACCGTCTTTTGCACATTCAAATGAAGATAGAAAAGAAACGTTGCCAAAGAGGCAGCGTTTCTTTTTTACGAAGAACTTTCTTCGGTAAGTTTTCTTCGATAGTCCCCGGCCTTGTCGAACTCTTTTGCGGTGCCGACGAAAAAGTAGGTTACCGTATGATTTTTGTTACCTTGAGTCGTGCCATGAATCATCTTCCCTTGCTTCAATTGCTTTCGCTCTCCATTTTTATTTACATAGAAATATTTATTTCTTGCCCAGCCGCCGCCGCTTAAAAGCGTTTTGGTTTTCCCGACTCCCTGCTCGTTTACTTTAAATACAGTGTAGTCTCCTTCTGTCTTGCTAGGATTTCCGTTATCTTTATCATATTCGACCATAACCCATCCTTTGTACCCTTCTGGTATAAGGAAAATGCTCGGTTGAGACGTTTCATCTGGACGGCCACATCCAGATGCGATTACGATCAATAAAAACAAAATGAGCCACCTTTTCACTTTTCCCAACTCCTTTCTTAATAAAAGACGTGTCTCTATACTGCTTTTAGTTTTTGTTGAAGGTAAGATTATATTCTTTTTGCACCCCTCAATTTTTCCCAGTTTATCCAGTCAAATATGCTATATTTACGTATTGTTTGTCACACACTATTAGCAGGCGTTTACAATTTACATGGGAGGATAACAAAAATGAGCTATGTTTTTTTATTTATTTTGCTCTTTGTCATTCCGCTTTACACACAGCAAAAAATTGTTCGTGCCGACCGTGAAAATACACGTATATTATTACTAAGTGAACACGAGCAATCTGGACATAAAAAAAGCGATTCCCCGTAAAACAGGAATCGCCTTCTTTTAATATGTTAAGCTTCCAGCGACAATAAGGCCAACGGCTATCGATGCTGCAAAAAGAGTTACTCCAACCGCTACATTTCCTTCTTCTACTTTTTTGGCTAGGCTCGTTTTAGGCGTCATAATAAATTCAATAATCCAATATGTCACTACTTGAGTAATGATACCTACTACTCCCCAAAGAGTTGCATCTACCAAATTTAAGCTGTTGCTCCACACAGTGAAAATGACAATAGCAAGCCCAATTCCTTTTCCCCATAACTTCAAAGCGACTGCGACATTTCCTTTTTTTATAAGTTCACGATCATTAAATTTTGTTGTTAATTCAAATACGATTACTCCGATAAATAATAGCCCTAATCCTACCGCTACGTGAGATAAAAAACTCCCTATACTAGCCCAATCAATCCATTGTGTCATTTTTAGTTCCCCTTTTCATTTTAATCCAATCGGCAAATAATACGATTCGTTATCTGTAATTTGATTTCCAGCTCGAATTCCTACTGCGCTTGCTTTTCCATTTAATAAAAAGCACCCGTACATGATATGAGCCTCTACTGTTTTCGTTTGCGTCTTCATTTTTGCAGTTGGCAAAGGAATAAACTGTTGATATACAGCCGTGTATTCTTGATATGTCTTATGCTGATCTTCGTCTATTTTGATTCCGTCTTCATTATAAATTTCAACGGTATCTCCCTCACGACCAAACGATGGTTTCTTCACAAATGCTTGTTTTCTTTCAATAAATGGATCTTCTTCTAAATACGTTGGTAAAAAGTATGTTTCAATAATGTGATGCTCTTCTTTAGTGAAGAAAGGATGATGTTGTTCATACAAAGCCCAAATGAGTGCTTGCACGGCTTTAGACTGCAGTAAAAATGCAGAAGGCGGATTGATTATGGCTACTTGTTTTTGCTGTACCAATGTTAAAAGCATGTGTCCGACTTTTTCATGCGTACTCGGATCTTCATCTTCAATTAAATGTTCAAGCGGATAAGTTTGGCGATAGAGTACGTCTATTTTTTGTCCATGTTGATCATACACGCCCGCTTCTATATGTTCACCTTCTTCAACTGTAGAGGCAGGGACAATTCGAAGCTGCGATAACGGAACGTATGTAGCATCTACATCGGCTAGCTTCATTAAATAAAGAGTCGTTAGCTTATCTTCTTCATGTGTATCATGAGAAGAAAAAACGACGTTTGGATAGTTCGTTCTATCTAGCTCGTTATAAGCTTCAAAAATGGCGTGTTTTAATGCTAAAGCAAGCTTTTTTTCTTCAAGCTTATTAGGGTTTTGAACCTGAAAATGCCGACAGACTAACTCATTTACATGAAATAATTCTTTGATGAATGTAGGCGTATCCGCGTTTAGTTCTAGAAGCTTGATTTGATCAGCCGTAACAGCAAAATCAAGGCGTGAAATAACACTTTCTGTTTCCATCGTTTTCAGTCGCAGGTACGGTAAACTGGCTTTTGGAAATCCTAAAGAAAGAAGCGTCTGATCATCTAATGAACGAAGTAAAGGTGCCGTTTTAAAAAATAGTTCCCCGATTTGATTTGCTGCTTCTTTAATAGAATGAATGATGTGAGAAGACTCCATATGTACGTCATAAAGAGCATACTCTGTTCCATATAAGTCGTACCAAAAATCTTGAATTTCTTTATAAAACATTTCTCGCTTTTCTTTATGCATTACCCGCCAAAACCGCCTTTAGAGCCGCTCCCAATTCCAGATTTATACGAGCTGCTTGATTTAAATGATTTATAGGACGATGATGAGGTCAGCTGTTTTTTAGACCCGTAGTAGCGCCCTCCGTGATAATATGAACCGCTGTGCGAAGAAGAAGAATCTGAACAGTAGTACGTTTTCGTATCTTCATCCCATTTCCACTTGTCGCACGATTTATCTTTCGGTTTAGCTGGTCTTGCCTGATCAGTTGAACCACAGGCAACGAGCGATGTCATTAAAGCAGTGGTCAAAACCCCCGCCATCATTTTTTTTGTTTTTGACATTAAGCCTTTCCCCTTTCATACGTTATGCCTGTTTTTGTTACATATAAACTGTACGCGCTGCGGTCTTCATCAATTTCCGCAGAGTCTCTTTCCCATTCCAATCCATTATAGTACGTATAAACAGTTCCGATATAGCTTAATACGTCCAAATGCGTATAAAATGAAGAGGCGAATAAAATCGGATGTCCTTGAAGAGAATTCAGTTCGCGGACTTCTAACGTAATCTCTCTGTGATCACCTTCTGCTTGCTCTTTCGGTCCATGTTCATGTTCTTTCACATAAATAATATGTATATCATCTTCGACTGCAGATGAAGTTTGTTTATACGTTATTCCTTCTTTAACAAAAAATTCGCATTCTCTTCTTGCTAAAATTTGTTCAAGTTCAATAGACTGATAGTGATAAATAGATACAAACGTATCATCAGGCTTTAGCAGTCGGTATTCTAATTTTGCCATTGTACAACTCCTTTTGTGACTTTTTTGTGAACGCTCTTTAGTAAATACGCACAGATTTTCAAAAAGTTTCAATTTTTTCTCATATAAAAAGGCTTAGCTTTAAATAAGCTAAACCTTTATTTTTTTATCACATCTGTCACAACTTCATAACCGCCTGTGTATGGGTCGAATACATATTCAAGCATGCCGTTTCCACGATGAACTTTGAATAGATACCTGTATTTTTTAGGGCTGTCTTTTGCTGGATATACGTATTTTCCTTTTTGGAACTGACTTAGCAAGAGCTGTTCTCTTTGCGCAAGCATTTTTTTTGCTTCATTATAACCATACAGCGGGAGATTTTTGGCATAGAGAACCGGTACGAATACAAGTACAACGACTGAAATCGTAATAAGCCCTTGTTTAAACCACCGCATAAACCTCTTTGGATTTCGCGAAAGTAACATCGTTATGACAATTACTATTAACAAAGGAACAATATATACTTGCACATACGGAATGTTTGCAAATACAGGTCGATTAATCAATAAGACAATTACTTCGATAGCTGCTACTAATACTAAAATAAAATAGACCACTTACTCTTCACACCTCGACGATTCAATGAATTTTATATGTGTTAGAAAGTATTCCCACTCATGAATGAACTCGTCTATTGTATCATAAGACGCAAAAAAAATATCTACGCTCGTCTATTTTACGGTATTCAGATACTAAAAGAGATTGAGACATAACAAAATCATCCCAATCTAAAGACGAGCATGAGATAAATACGCTAGTATGCTCCCTTGTTACACCGCTGTTGACTTCCGTGTAAGGCTTCGTTTTCCGAGGGCGACCACTTTTGCCGGGTCTCACCTGTTCCGCTTTTTACGCGTAATTCCTCGCCTTGCCCTCCGGCCAACAGCTAGAGGCCACTACATACATGAAACTGCCTTCACTCTAACCATAAAAAAATCTGAACACATTTGATTCTCTATACAGAATCAAACACGTTCAGATCTTTCTTTAACTAAGCTATTTTTATTCCATCCTTCTATTACGAAACTTCTACGTTTCGATTTTGATTATATTTTTTCCCTTGTAAAAATGAGTAAACGATTGCTGCTGCCCATACAATAAGGATAAATGCGTATACAGCTATCTGCGTTGAGCTGCTTGATACCCATGTATTTAAGAGTGTTCGAGCATTTGTTAAAATGATAAACCCACCAACAAGCGAACCAAGCAAGTGAGCCGGGATAATACGAACAAACCATGCAGCAATCGGAGCCGCGATAATTCCGCCAATCATAAGAGCGCCTACCCAGAACCAGTTTACCTGCTCCCAGCCGAGAGAAATTAAAAAGCCAAGTGTAGCCGAGACGGCAATAGCAAATTCACTTGTATCAACGGTTCCAACGACTTTCCGTGCTGTTGTGCCTTTTTTAGCTAGCAATACAGGCGTTGCAATCGGCCCCCAGCCTCCTCCTCCTGTAGCATCAGCAAATCCAGCAATTAATCCTAACGGAATGGACTGCTTCGTCGATAAAGGTTTGGTGCTCTTTTCTTCGTTTGTTTTAAACGTAAATAAAAAGCGAAATAACACATAAACTCCTAGGAGCAATAAGAATGTTGAAACGTAAGGTCTTACTGCATCTCCAGGTAAATTACTTAGAAAGCAGGCTCCTACAAAAGCCCCGATGGAACCAGGAATAATCAGTTTTAAAACCATCGATTTATCTACGTTGCCAAATTTAATATGTGAAACACCAGACGCTGCTGTTGTTACAACTTCTGCCAAGTGAACAGATGCCGAAGCCACAGCTGGTGCAATTCCAAACGTTAAAAGTAGGGTAGTTGATGTCACCCCGTACGCCATTCCAAGTGATCCGTCAATTAACTGAGCTAAAAAGCCAATAAGTGCAAACGTAATTAACTTTTTCATGTTGTCCCTCCACTTTAATCTTCTGTTAGAGAGCACAAAAAGGCCTCCAACAGTTGTTTGCTAGAAGCCTTCGGTATGTCCGATCAGCTGTCCGTTTTATAAATAAGTTGTTTATATTGTAATCCTAACTATTCCTAGAAGTCAACTGTGTTTTTAGTTTTTCTTTTAGTCTATGTATGCTGCTTGGTTATAGTATCAGTAAAATAAAATTCTTCTTGTTAAGTCAACAACATAAAAACGACCGCTCACTTAATAAGGGCGGTCATTTTTATGCATGTCTTGCCAGTGAGCTAGCACTTCAGGTGGTAAACTCACATCTTTATCTAATGACGTCACATCCATAGAAGTAGGCTCATCGCTATTTATCACTTTTTCTACCCAATCTGGCTGTACGACTAACGCTTGTTCAATCGTAATTAAAGCCAGACCTTGCTCAAAAGCTTCTGCGACTTCCGTTGCCGTAAGTCCTCCTGTACCCACAAGAGGGACCCGGTAATTGACGTGCTTAATGATCAAAGAAAGCAGTGAATGATTTTCTTCCCTTTTTGAGGTAGGTTCATGCAAAGCACTGATATGTAAATAATCAATTTCTGTATGAACAAGACGATCAATCCACTCAAATGTATCTTCCACTTTATTTCCTAAATAGCCTTTTTCTTTGGGCGCTAATGTATATCCCACAATAAATGGTTTGCCCGCATGTGCTGCTCGACGCGTCACTTCACGAATAACTTCAAGTGCAAAAGTGAAGCGGTTTTCTGCGCTTCCTCCATAAGAATCACTTCGTTCATTGGCTTGCCTTGACGTAAACTGCTGCAGTAAACATTCATTTCCTCCGTCAATTTCCACTCCATCAAACCCTGCTTCCATAGCTCTTGTGGTAGCTTCGCCAAACGCTTGAACAATATAAGTTATATCGCGCTCGGTCATTTGAACAGGCTTTTTTCCTTTACGTTTGTGAGGCTTTTCACTAGGGCTAATTGCTTGCCACTTACTTTCCATTTCTACGCACTTTCTTCCCCCGTGCGATAGTTGAAGAATCGCTTTAGCTCCTCTTCTATGAATCATTTGGGTTAGTTGATGAAGCTTTCGTATGACCTGATCACGATGAATTCCGATTTGACCATGTGCTACTTGGCCATTTTCTGTGATAAACGCGGGGCCGATAATTACCGTACTGACGCCCCCTACTCGTTTTTCGTAAAAAGTCAGATCGATATCGGATATTTCCCCGTTTTCTCGTGAAGCGTATGTGAGTATAGGTCCCATTGCTAATCGGTTTTTCATCTCAAGAGCATCAACAAATTTAAAATGTTTAAATAACTTTTCATAGGCCGTCTTCAATTGATTCACACCTTTTTTCCCTTAGCTTGCCCATCTATAAGCGGAGTAGACATAGGCATAAAAAAAGAAATACCTTTATCGGCATTTCTTTTTACGTTGTTTTTCTTATTTTTTTGACCGGATAAAATACAAATTCGCTTTTTCCGACAATTCGTTTTTCATCAATAAGACCTAGACCGTTGCGGCTATCCATACTGTACAGACGGTTGTCACCCATTACAAATACTTCGTTTTTAGGTATTTGTACGGGTTCAAAATCTCCCGTAAGCTCCATATCCATGTTGTTGGCAATTTGACGATTCGTTTTTAAATAAGGTTCACTTACTTTTTTATCATCAATATAAAGCTGATCTTTTTTCATTTCGATTTTTTCACCTGGCAGACCGATTACTCTTTTTACATAATGCTTATTCTTAGCCTCATCTTTAATAATCACAATATCTCCGCGGCGAATATCATGGAGCGAATACGACAGTTTATTCACGAACAACCGCTCTCCGTTATGCAGCGTTGGGTTCATTGAAGCGCCTTCTACAATATACGGAGAAAATAAAAATGCGCGAATCATAAATACTAGAGCGATAGCGAAGATAATAGTTTTGAATATGCTGCGTAATTGATCGCTTTTTGTTTTTTCCGTAGTCAATATGCTTTGTCTCCTTTGTACAGCTCACTTTTCTTATGTAAAAAAGCAAGAAACCTCTTACTTTAACACTTATTCTAACTTAACCATAGAAAGAACTGAAATCAAATGTTTTATGTTATGTAAAAAAAGAACCTCTAACAAATGTTAGAGGCTTACATTACGCAAGTTTCGTCTTTACATCTCTTATTATAACATTAATTATATAAAAAGAGACTACCTTTTATGTAAAAATTATGTTTTTTACGCAAACTTAACTAAATCTTCACATTTAAAGGCGTTTCTCCATGTATAAAAAGTTGGGAGATACAATACTCTATAATCTCTCTTCGCCGCACGAGTCCAATAAAAATGTTTTGATCATCTACAACTGGCACAAAATTTTGTTCAGACGCGCGTGACAAAATACTTTCCATTTCATCGTTAATGGTGATAGCTTCGTAATCGCGATGTCTTGGAACCTCCTCAATTCGTAGGTGTTCTAACTCATGGAGTTCTATATGTTCTAGGCTTTTTAGCTTCCATAACAAGTCTCCTTCTGCCAAAGTCCCTACATATTCTCCTTTTTGATTAATAAGCGGCACAGAAGAGTAGCGATGATACTCCATTTTCTCCAATGCTTGACGGATCGTTGACCGTGTCGATAGGGTAACCACTTCTTTTTTAGGAAGTAAAAAGAACGCAATATTCACTCATATTCTCCTTTTGTTATATATGCATTTTATTTTTGTTGTTTTGCTGAATCTGAAACAATATGAATATCGATGTTATGAGTCTGTCGCATAATTGTATTCACAATAGAGCCTTTTCGAATCTCTTCCCATCTTGTCCTCGCTGATTGCCCTAGTAAGATTTGAGTAACGCGATACTGCTTGGCTACGTTCACAATCACTGCAGCTGGTTTTTGCTTTTTAGCTTCTTCAACAATTAGCGATGCGTGGAAACGGTCAGCGAATGCCTGCCACTGTTTGATTTGTGTTTTCTCCCTCTCAGTCTGATCGCCTTTAAAAACATGGAGCAGCAGCAAATCTGCTTTCAATCGGTTCGCCATTCTCCAGCCTCTTCGAATCAATTTTTCAGCTGTTTCACTGTATTGAATGCATACTAAAATGCGTTCACAAATACCTGTTACACCAATTTCATGGGAATGAATGAGCTTACCGTCCACTTCATCCGCTATTTCTCTGAGCGTTAATTCACGAAGGGCATGGAGATTTGCGAGCTTAAAAAAAGACTGCAGGCTTTGTTCAATTTTATGGACTTCGTATATTTTGCCTTCACGAAGACGCTTTTGCAGCTGTTCCGGTGTAACGTCGACAAGCTGAATTTCATCTGCTTGCTGAATAAATAAATCTGGCACCGTTTCACGAACTTTTACTTGGGTAACAGCATATACGAGGTCATGTACGCTTTCCATATGCTGAATGTTCATTGCTGACATAACTGAAATACCTTGGTTGAGCAGGTAAGAAACATCTTCAAAACGTTTTTTATGGCGGCTTGTCGGAACATTTGTGTGAGCAAGTTCATCGATAATTACAACTTTTGGCCGCCTTCTTACAATCGCCAGTAAATCAAGTTCTTGTAATTCTTTTCCTTTATAAAAAACGGTTTCTCTTTGGATTACTTCTAGATTTCCAATCATCGCCTTAGTCTCATTCCTGCCGTGTGTTTCTACATATCCAACTACGACATCTACGCCTTCTTTGACTAAGTCATGCGCATCTTGAAGCATTTTATACGTCTTCCCTACTCCCGGTGCGGCACCGATGTAGAGTTTAAGCTTTCCGCGCTTCTGATCATGAAGTTCACGCAATAGTTCTTCCGGAGTTTTTCTTCGAAAGTATGGATGAGCTTCTTTTTCTTTCATTGTTTGTGCCCCTTTATCACACTCGCTTCAGTACATGAAGCGAGTGCATGTAATTAGCGCTCTCGTTGAACAGCTAAATTTAGCTCTACTACATTTACTCGTTTTTCACTAAAAGCCCCTTGCTGAGTATGTTCTTTGATTAACTGTTTTAGCGTGTTGGCTTTAATATGTGTGGCTTTTGCCACACGCTCTACTTGTGCATATGCAGCTTGTGGCGTCATGTCAGGATCGAGTCCAGAAGCCGAATTTGTGACGGCATCAATTGGAATTCCTTCTTTGGGCACTTCGTTTTCTTTTTTCCACGCCGCTACGGATTTCTCGATACGATTCGTAAGATCTTTATTTGAAGGTGCTAAATTCAACGACCCAGATCCTGCCCCGTTATAATCAATACTAGAGACTCTGCCGTGAAAAAATGCATTGCTTGTAAACTGCTGCCCAATCAGCTTAGAACCGATAACTTGATGATTGTTTGAATAGATTAGGCTGCCGTTTGCTTTACTTGGAACAGCTGTTTGAGCAATACCTGTCATCACAACAGGATAAATAAGACCACAAAGTATCATCATCATAATTGTTAAGCGAACAATAATGCTTCCCGTTCGTTCTGTTTGTATCATCGTTTCTTCTCCTCTACATCACAAATGAAAGTAATAAGTCAATCGCTTTAATCCCAATGAATGGAACTAATACCCCACCTAATCCGTAAATGAACAAATTTTTTCGCAGCAGGGCGTTAGAACTCATCGGCTTATAGGCAATTCCCTTCATGGCTAAGGGAATTAACAGCGGGATAATGACGGCATTAAAAATAAGCGCTGACAATACAGCAGATAGAGGTGAATTCAGCTTCATTACGTTAAGAGCCTCCATTTGCGGAATCGCCAAGGTAAACATCGCTGGAATAATCGCGAAATACTTAGCAATATCGTTTGCGATGCTGAATGTAGTTAAGGCACCCCTTGTCATTAATAGCTGTTTTCCGATTGAAACGACTTCAATGATTTTAGTGGGATCCGAATCCAAGTCCACCATATTTGCTGCTTCTTTAGCAGCTGAGGTTCCGCTGTTCATTGCTAAACCAACGTCAGCTTGAGCAAGTGCAGGGGCATCATTTGTTCCGTCACCTGTCATCGCAACTAGCTTGCCTTGCTGCTGTTCGTATTTAATGACTTGAATCTTGTCTTCTGGCTTGCATTCCGCAATAAATTCATCTACTCCAGCTTCTTTTGCAATAGTTGCTGCGGTTAACGGATTATCTCCTGTGCACATGACTGTTTTAATGCCCATTTTACGAAGTTCATCAAAGCGTTCTTTCATTCCTGGTTTTACCGTGTCTTTTAAATAAATCAAGCCATAAATTTTATCATCGGCGGCGACGGCAAGCGGCGTGCCACCAGCTCCTGCAATTTCGTTCGCTTTTTGCTGTAAATCAGAGGGAACCTTCCCGCCATTTGACTCTACCCATGCCGTGACGGCGTCCACTGCTCCTTTTCGTACAGATACATTCTGTAAGTCAATGCCGCTCATTCGCGTTTCAGCTTTGAATTCTACAAACGTTCCCTGCGTTTTTCTAAGGTCTTCTACTCCCATGCGAGTTTGGATAAAATCAACCACCGAGCGTCCTTCTGGTGTTTCGTCGTAAAGAGAAGAAACAAACGCCCATTTGTACAGTTCACGTTCGTCTACGCCTTCTACAGTCGTTAATTGATGAGCCATTCGGTTTCCAAACGTAATGGTGCCGGTTTTATCTAAAATAATTGTATTGATGTCACCAGCTGCTTCTACTGCTTTTCCTGACATAGCAATCACGTTAAACTGCGTGACTCGATCCATTCCAGCAATTCCAA
Source organism: Priestia sp. USM5 (assembly GCF_058323215.1). NCBI lineage: Bacteria > Bacillati > Bacillota > Bacilli > Caryophanales > Bacillaceae > Priestia > Priestia sp. USM5. Next base: position 1,658,617 of record NZ_JBSGKN010000001.1, on the reverse strand, counting down.
TCGCCGATAATAATCCTCCAATCGTCGTAGGAATAAGGCAGACGAGCAGTGAAATTAAAATAGCCGTGTCGAGTTGAAAATGTAAATAGTTTGTAAAGACAGGAAGCGTCACAACAACTAGTAAAAAAATAATCGTCAAACTTGTCAAAACCGTGTTTAGCGCAATTTCATTTGGCGTTTTTTGACGCTCTGCTCCTTCAACAAGCGAAATCATTTTATCTAAAAACGATTCACCTTGCTCACACGTAATTTTAATTGTAATTTCATCGCTGACAACTCTTGTACCTCCCGTTACAGAGTTAAAATCCCCGCCTGCTTCTTTCATAACAGGTGCCGATTCCCCCGTAATGGCCGATTCATCAACGGACGCCAGTCCTTTAATAATTTCTCCATCTCCAGGAATCATTTCGCCTTGTGAAACGACGACGATGTCTCCTTTTTTTAGTTGCGATGCCGGAACTTGTATCATTTGCCCGTTTTGAAGCTGATTAGCTGTAATATCGCCTTTCGATTTCTTTAATGAGTTTGCCTGTGCTTTTCCTCGTCCTTCTGCTAATGCTTCTGCAAAATTAGCAAAAACAATGGTGAAAAATAACACGAGAGATACGGCAACATTAAATCCTGTGCTTACTGTACTTTCTCCGAAAAGGTCCGGAACAACGGCTAAAAAAAGCGTAATTATAAACCCGATTTCTACTACGAACATGATAGGGTTTTTTATCATCGTTCTTGGGCTGAGCTTGATAAACGCCTGCTTTACTGATTGAATAAAAATCGATGAAGCTTGTTTATCTACAGAACCTTGAATATGACTGTTGCGATCCAATTCAATATTATTTGCAAAATTCCGTTTATTCATTATGATCCTCCGCTTTCTTGATTACAGTGTTAAATACTCAGCAACCGGCCCAAGCACAAGCACTGGGAAAAACGTAAGTGCTCCTACAATAACGGTAGTTCCAATTAAAATGCCGCTAAATAAAGACGTATCCGTTTTAAATGTTCCAGGTGTTTCGGGAACAAGCTGCTTAGATGCTAGTGAGCTCGATACCGCCAGCATTGTAATTAGTCCGAAGTAGCGTCCAATATACATAACAATTCCCGTAGAAATGTTCCAAAACGGCGTTGCGTCACCGAGTCCTTCAAAACCGGACCCATTGTTTGCTGCTGACGACGTAAATTCGTACAGTGCCTGACTTAAGCCGTGAAAGCCAGGGTTTGATATACCTTCCATTCCTAAATGAGTGGTAAGTGCTACGGCTGTTCCTCCTAAAATTAGCAGCGGCTGCAGAATAAGCGTCACGGCGATTAGCTTCATTTCTTTTCCTTCAATTTTTTTACCTACGTATTCTGGTGTTCTTCCAACCATTAAACCTGATAAAAATACGGCAATGATGACGTACATCATAACATTCATAAATCCTGCTCCGACACCGCCAAATACGGTATTTAACATCATATTTCCAAGCGTTAATAACCCGGTAAGAGGCGTCAGGGTATCGTGCATGGTGTTGACTGCACCTGTTTCACTTGCTGTCGTCACGATGGCGTAAAGCGTCGACATGCCGACACCAAAACGGACTTCTTTCCCTTCCATATAACCGCTCGCTTCATTTAGATGAAAAGCACCAAGTCTTGGATTGCCTCCCCACTCTGTTACAAACGCTGTGCTTAAAATAACGATAAACAGCATACTCATCGCTACAAACAAGATGCGGCCTTGTTTACGCTGTCCAATCATTTTTCCGTACGTAAAAGGAAGGGCTGTTGGCAATAACAGCATAAGGACGATTTGTAATACATTGCTCCACGCATTAGGATTTTCAAATGGATGAGCTGAATTGACACCAAAAAATCCCCCTCCGTTGTTGCCTAGCTCTTTGATTGAAAGAAAAGAAGCAACTGGTCCCCTTGCTATTTGCTGTGTTGCCCCTTCTATTGTATGGGCAGTCACCGTTCCGCTTAACGTTTGAGGGACACCTAAAAACATAAATAAAATGCCTGTTATAAAAGCGATAGGAAGTAAAATACGCGTAATTGATTTTACAAAGTCAACAAAAAAGTTTCCCATTTCCTTCCCTGCTAGCCCGCGAATAAAAGCGATTGCTACTGCAAGTGCCGTTGCTGGTGCTGCAAACATCATAAATACAACGGCTGCCATCTGCGAGAAATAGGACAAACCTGATTCGCCGCTGTAGTGCTGCAAGTTCGTATTTGTCATAAAACTAATGGCCGTGTTAAAAGCGAGTGCCGGATCCATTCCTTTGATGTGGCTTGGGTTAAGCGGCAGTACCCCCTGAAACCGGAAGATAAGGTACACCACAAAAATCATAAACGTATTCGCCAAAACAAGAGCAAATGCATATTGCTTCCACGTCTGATTAAGCCCTTTAATTCCTGCTGCTTTAAACATCACCGTTTCTATCTTTCCTATCAAGCTAGTGTTTTTATCGTTTGAAAACACATTCGCTATATAAATACCTACGGGCTTTGCAATAAGCGCTACAAAAACAAGCAGCAGCGCAACTGATAGTAGAAAAATCCCCACTTTTTATTCCTCCGCTTATTAAAATTGTTCTGGATTTAACAGTACATACACTAAATAAATTAAAACGAGAACTGAAATACCTAACAAAATGAACGACACGTTCACTTCTCCTCTCTTTCATCTACTACATGAGACGACCAGCAAATAATTCCGTACATAGCAGCTGTTAATATGGCAAGTGTTCCAAGCATGATTATATCCACGTTGCTCCCTCCTGACTTTTTCCTAACAAAAATGATAGCTTCTAAGCTTAGTAACTATTGCTTTACATAAACCATCACGTCCAAGAAAGCTAAAGGTGAGACGTGATGCTATTTTTTTCCACTAAAAAACCGCAGAAGAGAGTTCTCTTCCGCGGTTTAATGCACGACAAATAAGCCGTGATTGACACGAATTTTTTACTCCCAAAACGCTTACGGAGTTAGCTGTCGGATTCGGGTTATGGAAGTAACCCTACTCAGTTAAGAGATTCACCCCTAGTACATACGTACAAAATATTGGGTCCCCCGCTCATAATTGATTAAGCGTATATTTGTTATTTAATTTTTAGACTTAATAATAGTTTTTACTGCTGCGTTTAAAACTTTGATTAGCTAACGTAGACAAATAGCGGTTTGCTAGATCAAAAGATTGCTGATCGCACATGGCCCGATATTCAATCATTTGAATCATTTGCTTAGATAAATGCATCCTGACGCTCCTTTCACCTATATTTTGAAAGGAGCGTACTATCCGCTGTTATAGAAAACGACCACGATTACACCATCCTCTCTCTTAACGCTTACGAAGTTAGCTGACGGGTTCGGGTCAAGAAAGTAACCCTACTCAATTAAGAGATTCACCCCTGATAATTGGGTCCTCCGCTCTTTCCTTCTCTTTCAGAAAAGACTCAGCGTTTCACAGTGGAACGTTTCATGAGAGTAATCTTACTCCTGTTAAAATTTACTGTCAACAACATTTTTTGAAATTTTAAAAGCTTTATTTTTCTATGTTTATTCATTATTTTAAAATAATAGATTTTAAAAAAAAACGAACCACTAATCAAATACCTTGATCAATGGTTCGTTTTTCACTTCGGCTAACATACGTCTGTTTCAGTCTCTTTTTTAGCTCATTTTCTCAATTTCATTTACAAGAATTGAAATGGCATCCGTTTTTGTTGCTTCACGCATTGTACGCTTCATCGTACTTGCTTGCTGCTGAAGCTCATTTACTTCACGCAAAAACAGTTCTTTTGTTAACTGTTCTTCTTCTACAACCATACAGTAGCCTTTTTTCTTAAAAGATTGTGCATTTAAAATTTGATCTCCGCGACTCTGTGCTTTTGATAAAGGAATAATCATCATCGGTTTATGAAGAGCTAAAAACTCAAAAATGGCATTGGATCCACCGCGTGTAATCACATAATCAGTTGCCGCTAGAACATCAGGAAGCTGTTCGTTTACGTATTCTAACTGACGGTAGCCTGACTCTTTTTCAAGGCTTGTATCAATATTGCCTTTTCCGCAAAGGTGTACAATTTGGAATTTCTTTTGCAGTTCAGGCAAAGACTCTCGAACGATTTCATTAATACGGCGTGCTCCTAAACTTCCGCCCATAATCGTTAAAATGGGGCGCTTATCATAAAAGCGTAGCCAGCTTTCCCCGTTCGCTGCGCTTCCGCTAAATAGCTCTTTTCGAATAGGTGAACCAACAACCTGCACTTTTTCTTTTGGAAAGTAGTTTGCGGCTTCATCAAAAGAAGTAAAAATTTTAGTGGCAAATTTCTGCGCAATTTTATTTGCCAGTCCCGGTGTTAAATCACTTTCATGAATGAACACGGGAATGTTTAAAGATTTAGCAGCCATTACCACAGGAACTGTGACGAAACCGCCTTTTGAAAAAACAAGAGAAGGCTTTAGTTTTTTCAGCACGCGACGTGCATCGCCAACCCCTTTTGCTACTCGAAATACATCTTTTACATTTTCCATATCTACGTATCGACGCAGCTTCCCGCTTGAAATCGCATGATATGGAACGTTTAATTTTGTAATTAATTCTTTCTCAATACCATTGTGAGAACCGACATAATGGATATCCCATTTTTCACTGTCTAATTCTTTCATGATGGCAATGTTTGGCGTTACGTGCCCCGCTGTTCCGCCTCCGGTAAAAACGATAACTTGCTTACTCATTTTTTCTTCCTCTCTTTGCATCACTTAATCGATCTGTTTTGACATCAATTTTTATCTAATCTTTTTATCATGCGATCTGACATGTAAAACGATGGTTTTATTATAGCATTTTTCTTTTTACATATGTATGATAAGGCGTATAAAAGCATGCTATACTTTTCATAAGGAGTGATGATAATGAACAAATCTGTACCTGCAGTAAAAGGTGACACAGTGGATTCCGAAACGCGCTGTACGCACTATCATACGGATAAAGATATTATCGCAATAAAATTTTATTGCTGTTATACATATTATCCATGCTATCAATGTCATAACGCACATGCGGATCACGACATTAAAAGATGGCCAACATCTATGTTTAATGAAAAAGCTATTCTTTGCGGAGTATGTAAACATGAGCTCTCAATTAATGAATATTTAACCTGTAACTCGACTTGCCCTCACTGTCGTTCTTCTTTTAATCCCGGATGCAGCCTGCATGGACACATTTATTTTGAACAAAAAAGCTGAACAAAACATCGTTCAGCTTTTAAAATAATTGCTCATCTATATTGATAATGGAAGGAAGCAGACCTGGGAACAGTTCCTCAAGTTCTTCTAAACGCAAGGAATAATAGTGCTGCGTACCTTCTATACGTAGTTTGATAATTCCAGCTTCGCGAAGTACTTTAATATGATGTGATAGCGTTGATTTTGATACATTTAATTTTTGATAATACGAACAGGTCTGCTCCTTTCTTGTCGCTAAACACTGTACAATTCGCAGCCGGTTAGGATCACTCAACGCATGTAAAATAGGCGTTAATTTAATTTCAGATTTCGGTGGTTGATAAGGTTTTCTCATGCTTAAAATATAACACAGCTTCTTTTGTGTATCAATGTTCGATAACTTTCGAACTAAATTCCTTGCACTGTTATTTAATCGGTGTTATAGTTTCATTGTTCGATGATATTCGAACTTATCTTCATTTTAATCGTAAATTGAATGAAAGATTAAAAACAAAACAAATAATATAAAGCACCATCATTATTAAAGGAGGAATCATCCATGATTCATTTACAAGCTTCAATGAAAGTTAACCCAGCAAAAAGAGAAGAATTTTTAGAAAACGTACAAGAACTAATTAAGCATTCTTTACAAGAAGAAGGAAACAGCAACTATCAACTATTTGAAGATGCTTTTACACCTAACACATTTATGATGATTGAAGAGTGGAAAAGCGAAGAAGCAATTCAAGCACACAATAAATCAGCTCATTTCCAAAGTTTTGTAGCATTTGCTCAAACTGGCGTACTTGTAGCACCTTTAGATGTAAAAACATTACAAGGCTAAAAATAACTTCTTTGAAAGGATGACGCATCATGAATGAAGCAATTCGTACAATTCAAGATCATCGTTCTATCCGTCAATATACAGACGAAGCAGTAAGCGACGAGCATTTAGATACAATTATTCAATCTGCTCAGTCAGCCGCTTCTTCTATTAACGGACAGCAAGTAACTATTATTAGCGTCCAAGATAAAGAAAAGAAGAAAAAGCTTTCAGAGCTTGCGGGCAACCAAGCGTGGATTGACCAAGCTCCTCTATTTTTAATCTTTTGTGCAGATTTTAATCGTGCTAAGATTGCAGCTGAGCTTAACGATGCGCCTCTTGGCGTAACCGATGGGCTTGAGTCAATTTTGGTGGGGGCAACCGATGCTGGAATTTCTTTAGAAGCAGCAACAGTTGCAGCAGAGTCACTCGGTTTAGGTACAGTACCAATCGGCGGAATTCGCAGAAAGCCACTAGAAGTCATTGAACTCCTAGATTTACCGGAATACGTATTCCCAGTAAGCGGTCTTGTCATTGGACATCCGGCAGATCATTCTGCGAAAAAGCCTCGATTGCCACAAGCTGCTGTGCACCATCGTGAAAGCTATAATCATGACTTAAAGTCATTGATTCAAGACTATGATGCTGAAATGGCAGAGTATATGAAAAAGAGAACAAACGGTGCAGATGACCGCAACTGGTCACAAACTGTATCCGCTATTTACAAAACCATTTATTATCCAGAAGTTCGAGCGATGCTTGAAAAACAAGGATTTAAATTCGAATGATCAAAAGCTGCGATGTTCATCGCAGCTTTTTTTATCTACTTTAACAGCGTCTTGAATAGACTAAAAGTAATACTCGATAAATGAGGTGTTTGGATGGAGTTTATTTTAATTTGTAATTTTCTTTTAGGTGCAACGGCAGCGTTTTTATTGATACCGGCTTTTACAAAAAAGAACACCCTTCACGTGACTTTGCTGTCTCTCCTTTTCCTCCTTTCAATTGTTCCAACCTTTCTTCTCGCTAATCCACATATCGGCGTTTTACCTTGGGCTATTCGAGACGGTCTTCTATTGTTTTCCGCTTTCCTTTTCTTTTATCTAACCTTCACTTTAAGCAGATGGAAAACACTTTTGTTTTTTCTTCTCCTTTTACTGTCAATTGCTCCTCTTGCCTACGTCGTATATGATGACTTCACGCATACGTATATAGATGCCAATATCGGACTTGGCCTAGGCTTTTTATTGACGTGGCTCTTAACAACCTTGTACAATATTTTGGCTATTCTTCGATTTTTCCGTCAGAAATCTCAGTAAACACGTTAAAAGTTAACAAACAAACGAATAGTTGATTTTATTTAGTATACGCTAACAACTGCACAGTCCTTCTCTTTACATAAAGCTGTGTATACTAAAAAAGGAGTGATACTTGATGAAACGACTATTCGTAATGGTAGCAGTGATTGCCTTCTTGGCACTTAGCCGCATGTTAGTATTTGCCGCTGAAACACCTCCTGCTGCAGATGAGCGACCAGCTCAAAATGCAGAAGTTCGTATCGTTCATGCTTCACCAGATGCTCCAGCTGTAGACATTTTTGTGGATGACAAAGCTTTAGTAGAAGGAGCAAAGTTTAAAGATGTCTCCAACTCCCTGCCTTTGTCAGCTGGTTCTCATAAAGTAGAAGTATACGAAGCGAAGACAAAAGGAACAAAAGATTCCATCATCGAAGCTACCCTTGTTGTAGACGGTGGAAAATCGTATACAGTAGCCGCTGTAAATAAAGCCGAAAATCTTGAACTGCAGGCTTTTACGAATAATAAGCAAGGGATGGATGGAAAAGCAAGCTTACGTGTTGCTCATTTATCTCCTGATGCTCCTGCGGTAAACGTAGGTCCTAAAGGGGCTGCTCCTTTATTTAAAGATCTGTCTTTTAAAAGCATTTCAGGTTATCAAGTAGTAAATCCGGGTTCGTATGATTTATCTGTTTCCACAGCAGACGGAAAAGAAATACTAAGTCTTCCTGGAACAAATCTTCAAAGCGGTAAAAACTATACGGTTCTCGCAGTAAATACTGCTGATAAGCTTGAGACCATTGTTTTACAAGATAATTAATTAAAAAAACGTCATTTCAATTGAAATGACGTTTTTTATAGACTGCGCTGAATGAATTCTTCTTTTTTGTACTCATAGGTAGAAATATCGTTCCACAATCGTTTTGAAAGCTCGTATTTCATACCTTCATATTTTTTTCTAGCACGTTCGCTCGAGCGTAACTGCTCCCTGAAATTAATTCGTTCATTCCAGTAAGGTGATTCACTGACCGTTACGTACACATGACTTCTTCTAGCATCATGTGGAATGAGCTTACGGGCATTTTTAGCTGTCATAATTGGAGGGTAGTGTGCAGCTGGAACGCCTTCTTTTAATAAGACGAACATCTCTTTTTCCGCTACGTATACGTGAGATTTATTTTTTAATATAGCGCGCACTTCATTTATGTCTTCTTCGCGTTTGACGCCGATTAAAATATCAACGATTGGTGAACCTGCCAATCCTGGAACGGACGTGCTTCCAATATGTTCGATGTCTACTGAAAAATCTTTTAGTGTATTAAGTAACGCTTCTTTTTCCATTTGATACAAAAGCGACCACTTTGTTTCATACTGAACAATCTTTCGCATATCAGTTTCCACCCTTTCACTTTTTTATACTGTACCATGTTTCAAAGTAAAAAGAAAGAATTTTCTAACTATTTACTTTTGGTTTATGCTATGAGCTTTTCCATCGATATAGACAGGCTTTATATTATTTTATATATTTTTGTTATTTTTATTCTGAATGTTTCATAATTGTGGATGTTTCCTCCTCCAAAAGATAGATACTCTTTTATTTGCTATCTCTCCTCTATCATATTCACATTCAGCTGCTTTATACTATTTTACATTTTTTCTAGTATAAAACATGTCCTCAAAACATCGGTGAACAAAGGGCTAAAGACCTTTATATGCCCTTGACGTCCCTACATTTCACCTTTGATATAATTATATTTTACATTAATGTAAAATTTTATCGTTAAGGATGGCAGATAGTTCAAATTCATTATACAATTGAAATTCGACATATAGTATGATGGATAATATCGGCATTATGAGATAATAGTAGATTTAACTCAAAATTTTGGGCTATTTGCCGATATATGCTTTGTATACTAATTAACTTATGTTGAAATTTGTAATTTGCAAGGAGGAAAAAATGAATAAAAAACATGTCATGTACACAGCCGTTTCTTCTGTTCTTTTAAGCTCTTCATTGCTTTTGCATTCGATTGACGCAGATGCAGCTGAATCGGCCAAAGTAACTGCTACATCGTTAAATGTACGTGCAACGCCTAGTACAAGCGGCGCTATCGTTGGAAAAGTAACGAAGGGAAACACCGTTAATATAGTAGATGAAAGCAAGGGATGGGCTAAAATTACGTATAACGGTAAAGAAGCTTGGATTTCATCTCAATACATAAACAAAACACAAACAAACAGTACGTCTACGGCAAATTCGACATCCAAGTCAGCCGTTGTTAACGCCAGTTCATTAAATGTTCGCTCTTCTGCGAGCACAAGCGCGTCTATCGTGACGAACTTATCCCGAGGTTCCAAAGTAACAGTGGTAAAAGAAAGCGGATCTTGGTCACAGATTAAAACGGCAGCGGGTCAAACAGGCTGGGTAGCGAGTCAGTATTTACAAGCAGGCTCCGGTTCTTCTACACCGACTAGTAACTCGGGTTCTACAACATCCAAGTCAGCTGTTGTTAACGCTAGCTCATTAAATGTTCGCTCTTCTGCGAGCACAAGCGCATCGGTCGTGACGAACTTACCGCGCAATTCAAAAGTAACGGTGGTAAAAGAAAGCGGATCCTGGTCACAGATTAAAACAGCATCAGGTCAAACGGGCTGGGTAGCGAGTCAGTACCTACAAGCAGGCTCCGGTTCTTCTACACCGACTAGTAACTCGGGTTCTACAACATCCAAGTCAGCTGTTGTTAACGCTAGCTCATTAAACGTTCGCTCTTCTGCAAGCACAAGCGCGTCTATCGTGACGAACTTATCCCGGGGTTCCAAAGTAACGGTGGTAAAAGAGAGCGGATCCTGGTCACAGATTAAAACAGCAAGTGGTCAAACGGGCTGGGTGGCAAGTCAGTACCTACAAGCAGGCTCTGCTTCTTCTGCGCCAGCTAAAGATTCTGGATCCACGTCATCTAAGTCAGCGGTCGTTAACGCCAGTTCATTAAACGTTCGTTCTTCTGCAAGCACAAGCGCATCGGTCGTAACAAACTTACCGCGCAATTCAAAAGTAATGGTTTTAAAAGAAAGCGGATCTTGGTCTCAGATTAAAACGGCAAGCGGCCAAACGGGCTGGGTAGCAAGTCAGTATTTACAAGCTAATTCTGGACAGTCTTCACAACCAGCCCAGTCGATTCAAATTACAAAAGCTTCAAATTTGCGCAGTCAGCCGAGCTTAAGTGCGGGAATTATTCGTGTAGCAAAAGCAGGCGAACGATTCAAAAAAGTAGGCGAAACGAATGACTGGGTGCAAATTCAGTACTCTGCAAGTCAAACAGCATGGGTGTCAAAAGGGTTAACAGCTGCGGCTGGTTCTACAACTTCAGCTAGTTTGCCTTCCCCATCTGCTGCTTTAAAAGATAAAATTATTGTGGTAGACGCTGGGCACGGCGGATATGACCCTGGCACTTCAGGCAAGTCATCGATTGAGAAAAACCTAGCGTTAACAACCGCAAAACTTGTGGCAAGCCGCTTAGCTAATGCCGGAGCAAATGTATTTATGACGCGTTCAAACGATACTTTTATTTCACTGAGCGGACGTGTGAACGTTAGTGAAGCAAAGCATGCAGATGCATTTATCAGCGTTCACTATAACGCTTCTACTTCATCTTCTGCAAACGGCATCGCATCATTTTATTACAGTGAAGCTAAAGATAAAGAATTAGCAAAATACATTCAAGAAAGCATGGCTGAAAATGCGCCTTCTATGAAGGATATGGGGGTTCGTTTTGGAGATTATTATGTTACTCGAGAAAACAACCAGCGTGCTGTACTTCTTGAATTAGGCTTTTTATCAAATGCTCACGATGAGCAAATTGTTTCTTCTAATGCGTATCAGCAGCAAATATCTACAGGTATTTATCAAGGAATTGCTCGATACTTTGCAGCTAATAAATAATAAAAGCCCTCATTATGAGGGCTTTTATACTACCAGCTTGCTTTTTTAACACCTGGGATTTGTCCTTTGTAGGCCAATTCCCTAAAAGCAATGCGTGACATTTCAAATTTTCTAAGATAGCCTCGAGGGCGACCGGTAACGCGGCAGCGATTATTTAAGCGCGTTGGTGAAGAATCTCTAGGCAATTTTTTTAACGCTTCGTAATCTCCTTTTTCCTTCAACTCTTGGCGCAATTGCGCATATTTCGCTACTATCTCTTGGCGCTTTTGTTCTTTTACAACTTTTGATTTTTTAGCCAAACTCTTTGTCATCCTTTCGCTTTATCAATTTTTATTTAAAATACGTAATCATTACGATTTAATTATTTTGAGCAAATTACTTTTTAAATTTAATCATATTTTCTTCATTTTTTCAACTTGTTTGCTTCCACGCTTACATGTATCCTCTCTCCTAAACTGCTGTATAAACATAAATAAAATTGTATGTCAAATGTAATTAATTCCTTCATCTCCTATATCATACAAAGAGCCCTACATATTCCATTTTGTAGGAGGATTTGTATTTACAGATAATATTTCAATAATATTACAGTTCATTTACATATTAATAACTTCGACAAATTTAGCGGTTATCTAGTATATAATCATCTTAGAAATTCCAAAAATAATATTTTGTGTACTCAATAAAATATAAAAGTAAAGGTGATTAAAAAATGAAATCGACTGGTATTGTAAGAAAAGTAGATGATTTAGGTCGTATCGTAATTCCTAAAGAGTTAAGACGTGTTCTTGAAATAGATGTAAAAGATCCTGTTGAAATTTTTGTCGAAACAGATCGAATTATTTTAAAGAAATATGAGCCGAACGGTGCTTGTGCGATTACTGGTGAAGTATCTTCTGACAACGTAACAATCGCAGATGGCAAATTAACTTTAAGCCGCGAAGGTATGGAGTTATTACTTGAAGAGTTAAAACAACGTAATTTCTAATAAAAAGAAAAACAGTTGCATGTAAGCAGCTGTTTTTCTTTTTATTAAAGTTTTTTCTTCGCTTTCTGATTTTCAGATGCTATACTCAGAAGCGAATACATAATAAAGGAGCCTTTTATCATGACAGTTGAACAAATGACTCATCACTTTTTAGCACATCGAAACGTAACTAATGAATTAATCAACAAAATTGAAGCAGGTCACTACGAATACAAGCCTGCCCCGACATCTATGTCAGCTTTTGACTTATCTACGCATATTTTAACATCCTTTTATGCATTTGCATCAGTGGTAAAATCCGGTGATTTATCTCCACTTGGTCAAAAAGCTGATTTTGGCGGTAAGTCATTATCGGACCTTGCAGCTGAATATACGAACAAAACAGTAGACGTATTACGCTCACTTAGCGAAGATGACTTAAACAAGACCATTGACGCAACTGCAGCGTTTGGAAGAAAGCTTCCTGGAAGACAGCTTTTACAAATGGCCATTGACCATGAAATTCATCATAAAGGAAATTTATACGTCTACGTACGTGAGATGGGTCATACAGATCTTCCTCTATTTGTTCAGTTCGGTTAATGGTTATAAAATAGTTCGACTTGTAAGCGCCCAAGCTAGAAGTTTGGTGCGCTTTTTCTTTGGAGTTTTCGGCATAATAAGTAAGATATATGGTATAATTCTATCAATAACTTCATATCTACTATTCAAAGCTTGTTTCTTCTTATAAAACGATCGTCATCATCTTTTACAAAGGAGGAATCACTTCATGAGTCAAACTGTTAATCAACAAAAAATTGCTCAAGTGTATCATCTTCCGTTTGTTTCTTCATTTGGAGGAAGTGCTATGAACCTTCTTTCTCCTCAAGCTGGCGAACATATTTTAGATATTGGCTGTGGCACTGGCGAATTTATTTCGCAGCTCAATAAGCTTCATGTCCGTGCAACGGGCATCGATTGCTCTGAAAATATGATTGAACAGGCTCGTCATCAGTACCCGACTCTATCCTTTGAACAGTTAAACGCCCTTAACCTTCCTTATTACGAACAATTTGACGCAGTTTTTTCCAATGCAACTTTACACGATATCCGTCCCCCTCACCTTGTCATTAAAAACATTTACAATGCTTTAAAACCAAATGGCCGATTTGTAGCAGAATTTTGGGGAAAAGGAAACATGGACGAAATTTTCACAGAAATCATTCGTCAATTTAAAACGTTTGATATCCCTTATAACGATGTAGATTTCCCATGGTACTTCCCTTCTGTAGCTGAATATTCTTCTCTTTTGGAATCACAGAATTTTCAAGTCACCACGGCCATACACTACAGCCGGCCCCTCTTGTTAAAAGGGGAAAACGGCTTGCGTAATTGGCTCGAAACAAATGCAGCCCCTCTTTTTGCTCACGTGACGACAGAAACTAAAAATGTCCTCATTACGCGCTTAGAAAATCGAATGCAAGACAAACTATTTCAAAACGGATCTTGGCTAGCAGAAGCTAAACATATACGTGTACATGCTGTAAAACGAGATTAAAAAATGGACGTGATTCTATTCACGTCCATTTTCGTTAAAGTGCAGCCAATATCCTTTTCCTCGAATCACTTCGATTTCTAAATATGTTCCTATTTTTTTGCGAACCCGGTAAATCAGCGCATTCAGCTCTTCCGCTGCTACCAGAATTTCTCCATTTGACTCTACTCGTTCAGGCCAAACGCTTTTTTTTAATGCTTCTTTTGAAACAAATTGATTGTTATATTCTAGAAGGTAAGCTAAGCACGCGTATTCTTTATCTGACAGAATATACGTTTCCTCTTTTACTTTTACTTTCTGCAAAATTGGATCTAATGTGTAAAATGGCTTATTTATTTGTTTTAGCAAAGGTCCTAAATCGAGGGTTGCATCCATATCATCATTTCTAAATACTAAAGCTGCCTCCTCATTTGCTAAGGTAATGACATCCTGCTCTTTCAAGAAACGAGGGGTTCCAGGCTGTAACTCTTCTCCGTTTACTTTTGTCCCGTGTTTACTAAACAAGTCTGTAATGAAAAATGCATTGCTTTCGTACGTTACTTCAAAATGCTTGCGTGAAATGTAAGCACTTTGAAAGGCCAGATAAGGCTCCCATTCTTCACTGCTTCGTCCGATAATACAAGCTTTATCTTTTGGAATAGGCACGGAAGCTCCTTCATAAAAAGGAGCACCGTTCCGAATAATCAACATACCGTTCATTGTTTGCTCACACTCTTTTTTAAAATTTTCTGACTCTTATCATGTAATTATAACACTCACATTTATTGAGATTTCTTCCAACTTTGGATAACATCATAGTATAGTCAGTTATATGATAAAGGTTGTTGCCATGTAAGTAAACCTTTAGAGCAGTCCTTTTCTAACTGAAAAAATACGTATTCTTTGCCCTGCTGTAACGTGGATACAATTTTTTTGTAAAATAATTTGTTTTTTAGTAACTTTGACATATGTTCTCTCTTTTTAAAGCGGAGTAAAATAGGAAAATACGTGAAATATTTACATAATGGAGGAAGACCAATGGGACGTTTGCCAAAAGATAGAGAAATTCAAGCGATTAAACGACGCGTTGCACTGGTATTGTTAATTATTGGATCATTTATTTTAACAGGTGCTAGCTTTAGCGTTTATTGGTTTATGATGTTAAAAATATAAGATTTTTTTATAAAATAAAGAAAAAAGACATGGTTTTGTTCCCATGTCTTTTTTAGGTTTATTTTTTTCTAAGTTTATTCTTTCTCAGACACTCCCGCAGATTGAAACGTAGCCATATTAGCAATCATCAGCGAAGCCGAGTGCAGCAGCGGAAATGTAACAGCAGCTCCACTTCCTTCACCTAACCGAAGATTGAGGTTGAGAAGCGGTTTCTTGCCAAGAAGCTTCATTGCACACGCATGACCTTGTTCAACAGATTCGTGACTAGCAAACATATAGTCTCTTGCTTGTGTATTGATTTCTGTCGCTAGAAGAGCTGCAACTGTACAAATAAAACCATCTACTAAAATAGGAATACGGTGAGCAGCTGCCGCCAGCATAGCACCTGTCATCCCTGCAATTTCAAGCCCCCCTATTTTACTAATAATATCAATCGGATCCTGAGGGTTGATGTGCCTGTTTTGCAGCGCTTCTTCAATTACCTTCACTTTGTGGCGCAGTTGTTCGTCAGAAATCCCTGTGCCCATTCCTGCAAGCTTAGAGACTTTTTCTCCTGTCAATACAGCTAAAATAGCCGTGCTTGACGTAGTGTTTCCAATGCCCATTTCTCCCACAATCAAACATTTAATTCCTTGGGCAATAAGCTCTTCAGCTTCTTCATATCCGACTTGAACAGCCAATTCTGCCTCACTGCGCGTCATCGCGTCTTCTTTATAAAAACTTGCTGTGCCCAGCTTCACTTTGCGTTGTACAAGATCCTTATGGGAAAGGTCAGAAGCAATGCCGATGTCAATCAGTTTGAACTGGGCATCTATTTGCCCACTAAACACGTTAATAGCTGCTCCTCCCTGCAAAAAATTTAGCGCCATTTGTGCCGTTACGTCTTGAGGGTAAGCTGAAACTCCTTCTTTTACAATTCCATGATCGCCTGCAAAAACGAGGACTCCTGGCGGCGTGACTGTCGGAAAAGCTTCCCCGGTCATGGCCGCTAATTCAACTGCTATTTCTTCGAGCCTTCCAAGGCTTCCTATCGGTTTGGTTAATGTATCAATATAGCGTGCCGCTTTTTCGCCAGCGCTTGTTTGAAGCGGTGGAATATAAACGTTTATCATATGTACAGCTCCTTTATTTCAGCAAATGTCTACCGTTTAATTTAACAGGATTTTGTTTATTCTGGCTAGTCTTTTTTAAAGTAGATAATTGGATAGAGTTCCCAAGACTTAGTTATACTAGTAAGAGTTGCGTATAGGCAGTATGTTGAAAGGAAAGATTTTATGACAACGAAACAGCACAAAAAGGAAAAGGCAGGTCGGCTCATTTATCGCTACATTATGATGTTAATTGGAGCTTCCTTGGCTGCCGTTTCTATCGAATTATTTTTAGTCCCAAATTCCGTAATTGACGGCGGTATTATCGGTATTTCTCTAATTTTAGTTTACTTAACGAAATTGCCGTTCAGTCTTCTTATCATCATCTTTAATCTCCCTTTTTTATATAGTGGATACAAACAAATTGGTCGTAGCTTCTGCTTTTCATCTATGTTTGCAGTTGTTGCTTTATCCATTGTAGAATCTCAATTGCACCATGTTCCAGCTGTAACATCTGAACCGCTTCTTGCTACCGTATTTGGCGGGCTCCTTTTAGGAGCGGGTGTAGGAACGGTCATTCGTCACGGTGGAGCGTTAGATGGAACTGAGATTTTAGGTATTTTATTAACAAAAAAAATCCCGTTTTCTGTGGGTGAATTTGTGATGTTTTTAAATATCTTCATTTTCGCTTGGGCAGGGTTCGTGCTAGGTTGGGAACAGGCCATGTACTCGATCCTTACGTACTATATTGCGTCTAAGACAATCGATGCGATCATTCAAGGGCTTGATGAAACAAAAGCAGCTTTTATTGTGTCAAATCACTATGAAGAGCTATCAGACGCTATTACGCATCGTCTAGGCCGCGGCGTGACGAAACTGTATGGTAAAGGCGGATTTGAAGGTACAGAAAAAGAAGTCATATACGTAGTTGTGACGCGTTTAGAAATTACCAAGCTTAAAACCATTATTTCTGAAATTGATCCACAGGCATTTACAACCATTATGGATACCCAAGAAGCGCAGGGCGGCAAATTCAAATCAGCCATTCACTAACTATACATAAGCGTGAATTTCTCTGAGCATGCTAATAGCTGACTACCCGTAAAGGAGATCACCACAATGAAAGAACAAATGTCCAACTTATTTAACCAATTAAAACAGTCGGTTTCGGATGTATCTGATAAGTTATATGACAAAGTACATACGCTGCAATCTTCACCAGGAGTGAGTGTTTTTGAACTGTATGAATGGATTAAAGAAAATCCAAGCGCAAGCGTACAAAAGCAAACGCTGCTCGGGATTTCGTACTCTTTCTATGCACTCCACGAAGACGGCGTTTTTTTCTATATGGAAACGAAATATGATTATTTACTTTACATGACTATTTATAGTCCAACACGTCATTATTTCACCTATCATTCTTACCGAGATTCTTTATCAACAGTGACTCCCTTGACGTTTCCTATTACTAAATAATAAAAAGCTCCTCAATCGAGGAGCTTTTTTTATATGGTTATCTTCCTTTTCGGACTTTAAAGATAAACAGCGCAAGTAAAAAACCGCTCGTCGCAGTTACTATTTTCCACGCGTTTAAGATTGGATTTTTTTTCAAGGTCCTGCTCCTTCCTTGCGGCTATACTAAAAATAGGATGGCCGCCTTTCAAACAGCTAGTCCAACTTCCCCCTACTATTCCTACCATCATCTAACATATAGCCCACCGACATTTTCATCAATTTCACTTTTCATACTATAACATATTTTTGCCATTTAGTAGAAGTCTTAAAAGTAAAAGCTGTACTTCTCTTAAAAAAAACGGTATTGAACCCCTGCATTTTCTTTACCGTTCATTTTTTGATAAAGGTTTTGAGCAACTTTATTTTCACTGCTGCACTCAGCGGTCATTCCTGCAAACTCATACTTTTGAGAATAGGCAAGGCAAATCTTAAACAAACGTTCACCAATTTTATTTCCTCTGTTTAAAGGAGATACGTACAAATCTTTTAAGACGCCTGTTTCTTTAAAATAATGGGTGCTCCACGATACGTACACCGTCGCAAAACCTACTAGTTTCCCTTCCAATTCAGCAACAAACTGGATACCGTAGGAAGGATTATTCAATAGACGCTTAATATGTAAAGTTAAAGCTTTCCGGGAAGGGTCAGGCTGCTCGCAGAATTTCACTATATATTCTTGCATTAACGTAGCCAGTCGCTCTCGATCAGTTTCAACCGCCTGTCGAATGACAACCATTTAATCACTCCTTTTAGCTCAACGCTCTTAACATAATTCGATAGCTATACTTTTTTTCCTTTCGTTTTCGTGAAAAGCTCCCTACTTTTACACAAGGGGATATTTAAAGCAAACAACCTTATACGGCTTATGGTTGAGGAGAGAAAATACGCTGTTTTAAAAAAAGGTTGCAAACAGCAACCTTTTTTAGTTAGCAAGCGCATAATTTCGTAAGAATAAACCTACGCAGCCGCTGATTACAATCAGTCCTCCTGCCGTTAGAAACGCCGCCGTCACATTTAGCGAAGCAGCAGCGCCAAGCAGCAGCACCGAAAGTCCAAACGTCACATATGAAACGCTCAGCGTAGCGGAAAGCACCTTAGGAAGCTTTTCTAAAGGAACGGCCGTTTGTGTAAGCGTGTAAGAACACGTAGCGCTTATTTGAAGGGCAATGCCAATAGTAAAACTAAGTAAAAGGGAAAGAAACGGCACAGATATCACTCCGAACAATAATGTAAAGAAACCTGAAAAAAGACTGCCTAGTATTACGATATGATAAAGACTTCTCTCTTGCTCAACTGAAATCTTCAGCAAAACGAAACCACCAAGAACCGTTCCAACAAAAAAACTGCTGTTAATATATCCCCACCAAGCTTCATTTTTATTTAATATTTCTTTCACAAACACGTAGACAATAGCTGATGCCCAAACGCCGGCAGCCATCCCTTCTAAAACCTCCATGACTAATAAAACCCGCAGGCGCGGATAATGCCAAATTAGCTTCCATCCCTCTTTTAACCCTTGTTTTTGCTTCGTTTTAGAAGAATGAACGTTCATGCGAATGGCCTGCATGAATACGAGTGACAAACTAAATAACGAAAATGACAGCCATAAAAGGCCGGTAGCATCCCAGCTAATAATCAGAAAGCTTCCAAGCGGATAGGCTGCAATTTGAATCGTTTGATCCGTGACATTAAACATACTGTTCCATTTTAACAGCTTCTCTTTATCTACTAAATGAGGAAGCATAGAGCTTTGAACCGGAGCTGCCCACCCATCGAAAAAAGCAATAAGCGCCACGCAGCACA
This sequence comes from Priestia sp. USM5, assembly GCF_058323215.1. Lineage (NCBI taxonomy): Bacteria > Bacillati > Bacillota > Bacilli > Caryophanales > Bacillaceae > Priestia > Priestia sp. USM5. The sequence goes on along the minus strand of NZ_JBSGKN010000001.1, from coordinate 1,639,262 downwards.
GCATGCTGATAAGCGACATATGCCACAAGAAAAACATAGACAAAACACTGGTTTTTAACAGCTGAGACACCACAAGAATACGCTTAGCTCTGTAGCGATCTATAAGAAAAGGCACCGTAAAACTGCTCAAAAACTTAGCAGCCGTAATGGTAAACGGAATGCATGAAAGCAGCACAGGAGAACTATTTTGAGCGTAAAGAATGCTGATTAACGCAACAATATATAATACATCTGCTAAATTAGCTTGGCTTTGACCAAACCATAAAAAAAGTACGGAACGATTTTTCACGACAATCCCTCTTTCTTTTTAGTATGACTGAAAAGAAAGAGAATCCTACACGTAATCAACCCCTTTATATAGCGGCTTGCTTTTATCGACTTATTACAATCGTATGCTTTTTACAGAACACAACTTTTATATATATTAAAAAATACAAACAGTTAAACAGTATGGTAAAAAATCAAGAAATTGTCGTGAAAACGAAGTTAGATTAACTATAGAATATCAGAGTTATAGAATCAATACTTTTTACATAATTTTCTTTTTTCTTCTTCTTTACTTCTAAATAACCTAAGCTTGTCATATACATAGATGGACGAGTACTCCCATTAAAATTTAACGTATAGGGTGAGGAATATTTTTTCGAGAGTGGTTTCGATTTGCTGTGGCAGCTTATTAATTGGACTAGGGCTAAACGGATTTATTGCTCCGTATCACTTACTAGACGGTGGACTTATAGGATTTGGGCTTATCGTATATTATGTGTTTGGAACTCCTATCGGAATGTCCATTTTCTTTTTGAACGTACCTGTCTATTTATATGCTTTTTTTCGTCATCGCCAAAACTTTTTTTATGGAAGTATAGGTTTGTTTGTTTCTTTTTTTATGACAGAATGGCTGTCTATTCTCGAAGGCACGCTGGAGCTTCCTTTGCTCTTTAGCTCATTGCTTGGAGGCACACTCGTAGGAATGGGAATAGGACTGATGCTTCGCTACGGCATCAGTTCGGACGGTCTGGATTTAATCGCTATTATTGTATCAAAAAAATGGAAAATTAATATAGGAATAACCATTTTTATCTTAGACAGTACGATTATGATAGTGGGCTTACATATTATCGGATTTACAGCTTTTTGCTACTCCATGCTTGTTATTACGATGAGCAGCATAATGATTATGCTCTTCACTTCTCCGCGATGGCTGTCTTCATAAAAAAAACGCTTGAAGTTTCAGCGTTTTTTTTATTTGTTTCCTACTATCATATTTATGTGATTGTGGAGAACCGTAATCGTTGAAGGTGTTGTCGTTTCTTTTTCTCCATCACAATCTACCGTTTTTTCAGGAGTGGTTTCAATATGGACTTCTTTTGTCCGAAAATGCATAAGGTTGCTTTCAGGGGCAAGCTGTTCCTCATCAGGAGTTGTTTGTAACCATGCCATAACCGGCTCGATTCCCATTTCTTTAATAACGAATACATCTAATAATCCGTCTTGAAATGAGCTGTTTCCTAGCATAGCGCGAGTTCCTCCTAAAAAAGGACCGTTCCCAATTAACACCATAACTGCTTCTCCTTCATAGGAAGCTTTTTCGCTCGTCATTTTTAATTGAAAAGGCTCTGCTTGATTTAACGTTCTACCTACGCTCATGTAGTAAGAGAGCTTACCAAATTTCTCTTTATTTTCTTCTAAAATATTTTCAGATACATCAGCTACGAGACCGATTCCCCAAAAGTTTAAAAAATAATCTTCGCCATGTTTTCCAACATCCACTGCTTCCGTCTGCTTTTCAATAATTTGCTCCACTGCTTTTAAAGGATTTTGATTCATTCCGATTGCACGCGAAAAGTCGTTGCACGTTCCTCCGGGTAAAATAGCAAATACAGGGCGTTGCTTCAGCGGAGCAAGAGCGTTGATCAACTCATAAATCGTCCCGTCTCCTCCTGCTCCAATAATGACATCCGCTTCGCTTTCCAATTTTCTTACCAGCTCGGCACCATCTCCAGGCTGCTCTGTTTTATATAACGTAACCGTCTCAAATGCAGTGTTTAACCGATCACATATAAAGTCAATTTCATTTACTAATTTTTTGTTTCCTGCGTTTGGATTCAAAATCACTGCTGCCTTCATCTTTCTCTCTCCTCTATTCATATCTTCCGTTTCACCTTTTTTCCCTTTCTTTTGAAAAAACAAACCTTTTGAAATATGAACGTTTTATGAAACCATTCCAATAGTGCTTTTTTTACTTTCAAAACCTGCTATAATAATTTTCGGACTTGTATTAACAAAAGATGGTTATTGAGAGGAGCTTTCTATACGTGTCAATAAAATGCATGACGCAGCTATTTGCAAGTTGTTTTGTTTTTTTACTTTCCTCAGTCGCTACTTGGTATAACGGCTCTTCGATGCTTGAAGGACCTTTATCAGCTAGTTTGACCGGAGGGCTAACAAAGTCCTCGGCGGTTCATCACTATTCTCACATCGATTATTTGTTATATACAATTAAATTCCACCCTCAGTTTCCAATTATGATGATGGTGAGCGGGATTTATTTGATTGTATTACTATCTATTATTGGGTTCAAAAAACGGTATGGATTGATTAGCTCCTGCTGTTTATGTATCACAGCTCTTTTATGCTACAGCAGCTATAAACTTTCACATACCCCGACCGAAGGTGAACACGCCATGATTACCTCTAGCTTAGCTGCAGCAAGTTTATGCTTAGCAGTCGGATTATTCTATTTATTAAAGCGATTTTATTCTCAAAAAGAATATATTTAACCATATGAAAAAAACGTCGGATCTACCGACGTTTTTTATGTGAAATCCGGTTTATTATTGATTTTGCTCAACTGGCGTATAACCGATATAAGCAGACTGAGGTCGGTAAATACGATTATTTTCTGACTGTTCCACGACATGAGCTGTCCAACCAACCACACGGCTTGCTGTGAAGGTCGGAGTGAATAGTTCAGACGGAAGCTCAACCGCTTTCATAACCGCTGCAGCGAAATATTCTACGTTGGTATAAATGCCTCTCCCCGGCTTGTATTCATTTAGTAATTCAATGGTTTTATCTTCAATTTTAACAATTAAATCAAATAGCCCGTTGTCTCCTGAAATTTGTTTCGATACTTCTTTTAATGCTTCTGCTCTTGGGTCATGTGTGCGATAAACGCGATGACCAAACCCCATGATTTTCTCTTTATTATCTAATTTTTTACGAACCCAAGGCTCAATATTCTCTTCACTTCCAATTTCATCAAACATGTTAATAACACCAGAAGGAGCTCCTCCGTGAAGCGGACCTTTCATCGCGCCAATTGCTCCGCATATAGCTGAAACCATGTCAGATTCGGTAGATGAAATAACGCGTGATGAGAAGGTTGAGGCATTCATTCCATGCTCAATTGTCAAAACAAAATAGGCGTTTAGCGCCGTAACCAAACTTTGATCTGGAATTTCTCCGTTAATCATGTATAAATAGTTTGCTACATGATCCAAATGCTCGTTAGGCTCTACTATTTCTAGATCATTCATTTTACGATACCAATAGGCAATAATGGTAGGTGTTACCGCTGTAATCGCAAGCGCCTGCTCTTTTGTCGGAGGCCAGCTGTATGAAGGGTCTCCTAACGCCGAGATACATGTGCGAAGCGCGCTCATCACTTCTGTATCTTTTGGCAAACAGTCCATTAACGCAACAATATTAGCTGGAAGCGTACGATGAGTCACCATCTCTTGTTTAAATGCTTTTAACTCATCATGATTTGGCAGCGTGCCGTTCCAAATTAAATAAGAAACTTCTTCAAAAGAATAATTGATCGCCAAATCTTTTGCCCAATATCCGCGATAAATCAGCTGACCTTTCTCTCCATCAACATGCCCTACTTTTGTTTCAGCTGCAACGATTCCTTCTAGTCCTTTAACATATGTCATCTCAACCACTCCCCCAATTATTTTTAACAAACCGGCCCTTTTTTTTATGTACGGCTCGTTTGCAGAATGAATAGACTCACCTTAGTGGTGCACTATACCATTTTATTCCTCTTTCTTAATTGTCAGAACAGTATACAAAATGAACATTTCAACACGTGTTATTTCTGCGCTCGCGGCTTTGTTTTACGGGAGAAAAAAATATTTTTTTAGGATTTTCTTCGAGGGTACTTTTTGTTAACGCTTACAAATATGCGGGTTTCTAACGTATTTAGAGGAATTTGATGTGCTATTTTTGGATGAATCACTATTCACTTCCTTATGTAAGAGTTTACATTTATTTGAATCATAAGTAAAATAGATAAATAGAATAAATAGTATGAAAACTAAGAATACTAGTGAGGAGAATTTATGGATATTCGAGAACTGCAACATTTCATGGAAGTAGTTAATCAAAAAAGTTTCACGAAAGCAGCAGCTGCAATTCACTTGTCTCAGCCAGCATTAAGTAAAATTGTAAAAAAACTAGAAGAAGAACTCGGCGTAGACCTTTTTGATCGCTCTACTCGAAAGCTGACATTAACCGATGCAGGACAGATTGTATATGGGCAAAGCCAAAAGCTGGTATCCACTCTTCACGAGCTGCATGCTCTGTTAGATGATTTACGAAATCTCCCTACAGGAGATATTAAAGTAGGGATTCCTCCTTTAGTAGGGACTGTTGTTTTCCCAATGATCGCAAAAAACTTTACATCAAAACATCCTCAGGTGAAATTAGAGCTTGTGGAGCTTGGCGCAAAGCGAATTGTCGAACTTGTAGAAAACGAACAAGTAGACCTTGGCATTATCGTATTGCCTATTCAAAACCCTCTTTTTCACGTCTATCCGTTTATTGAAGAAGAGTTTAATTTATACATTCATCATGAGCATCCCCTGGCAGCTAAATCAATTGTTGCTTTGAGCGAGCTTAGAGAAGAGCCGTTTGTCCTGTTCAGCAAAGATTTCTCTCTTCATGATCGCATTATTCATGAGTGCATTCAAGCGGGTTTTCATCCAAAAATAGCGTACGAAAGTTCTCAATGGGATTTGATTATTGAACTAGTTGCTTCTGAATTAGGTATTGCTATTTTACCAAAGTCCGTGTTTCCGAAAATCAATAATCCCTTTATTAAAAGTATTCCAATTGCCGCACCTACTCCAATGTGGGAGCTCGGCATCATTTTGAAAAAAGATCGCTATATGTCATATGCTACACGAGAACTTTTATCCTTCCTAGTAGACCAAGACATCATTTTGCCGTCTCATACGATGTCAGCAAACTCTTAACAAAAAAGCCTCTTCTTTCATTAGAAAGAGGCTTTTAGTCATCTTTGATATCTTCTTCACCCTTTTTTGTCTTGCGATTAACTAAAAACAAGTCAGCAAATGGCGACTTGTTTTACAGCTGCTTTTTGAATAGCACACCTTTTTTAAAATGTACTCCCAAAGCTTCACGATTGGCCATAAATACTCCTATTAAAATAAGAAGACCTCCGCCAATAATAGAAGGCGTGATAGCTTCATTTAAGACTACATAGCCGATTAACACGGCGATTAAAGGAGATACATACAACCAAGTAGATGGAAAAACCGGATTTGTTTGGGCGATTAGCCAATAATATAAGCCGTGTCCAGCAATTGAACCAACAAAAATTAAATATACAATAGACCATACTGCGTTCCAAGGCATAATAGTCGAAACATGAATCTGCTCTGTACATAAAGATAGCACGAGTAGAAATATTCCCCCGTAAAACATTTGAATACCGTTAATTAAAAACGACACAGGGCTTCAACGTCTTAACGCCATTCTTTCAGCTGAAATATAAAAAGATTCTTTAATAGATGTTTAATTATAAGAAGAGAAGTGTATACAGAAAGAGGAGAAGAAAGTTATTCTTTCTTCTCCTCCACCCTTTTAACTCACATTTTTATTCACAGCAATAATTTCACTTAGGTTATTCATATAAATAATTTGTTCACCAAACGTTCTATTTTTCAAAGCAGCCGTATGGTGCGGTTTCATGCCAATAATATAGCATGTGATCCCCATAAGATAGAAGGACTGCATAAAGCCTGCAAAAGCTTGAATTCCTTCGGTTGTTAATATATCTAGGCCCCCAAAGTCAAATAGAAGCGTGGTGTAATTTCCTTCATGTGCAAAGTTTTGCAAAATGGACGTATTTTCAGCTACAAGAGCTGTGTCTAAGTCTCCAAAAAGAGGTATAAGCCCTACTTTAGAGGATAATTTAATAAAAGAAGCGGACAATTGCTTAATTTTTTGTAATGATTTTTCGAGACGTTCTTTTTGTTCAAGCAGTTCAAAATCTGTATCTGCTAATCGTTTCCGATGGTCTTGAACAAGATTCGTTAGCTCCTGTATACGTTCATCTTGGCGAATACAAACTAAATGACCTATATCACTATCCCATTGAATTAAGCATTCAAACAGTGAATACGGCGAATCATTGGTTTGCATCACAAGCTCTACTTTCTGAATAGCCTGGCCTCGGCTTTGGACAAGCGTTTGCTCATCATGGGGTTCGTCTACAGACAATTCTCGAGAATCTTTCTGGCGCAAGCTTAAAAACTTTCTCGCCTTTTCTTGACTAAATACGTCTACAAGATCTAAAAAATTAGCTGAAGGCTTAAATAAATGACCTGATTGTTGCGACCATTCCAAAATATTAAATTCAGTATCCACTAGAAAGTAAGGAATTGGAACATATTCAAGCATCGACATTAACTTCCACTCCTTTGTGATAACTGATTAACCAGTTATTTAGTTGGTAAAGATCCGGAATTAGGCGTGTATGCTCAGAACAGTAAGAACGGAAATCAATTTGAGAAACTAAACGCCCTCCTACCATTACTGTTGGTCTTGGTTCTAATTTGTCCAAAGTTTTGGTATATTCAGCAAGCCTCTCAATATGATAAGGAATGCTGACAGATAATCCTACCATGTGCGGCTTCCATTCTATAGCCATTTTCTCAGCGTATTCCAGAGGTAGATTGGCACCTAAAAAGCGAGTATTCCAACCATGTTCCTCAAACAATAAAGCCACCATCTTTAAACCAATGAAGTGCTGTTCTTGTTCCAAGCATAGAAGCAGTGCCCTTGGAGCGGTGTCTGAAGCGTGTCCCTGAATTTTTTTATAAAAGCGATAGCGAGTTAGCACATAATCACACGTCGTAGTTGCAACATGCTCATCAGCTACAGAAATGATATTTTCTTCCCACATATCTCCAGTTACTCGCATTGCGGTTGTAATTAAATTTTCATAAATATCTAGGCTGTTCTTTCCCTGTTGGATTTCTTCTAGCACAACTTCCCAAGCGCTGTCTTGATCACCAGCTAATAAATAGCCTACAAATTTTTGTACTTGAGATTTCATTGTTTCACCTCAGTAAACGTAAAGCTTTTAAGAAACTTGAATAAAAGCTTCTCGTCTCTCTTTTTCAAGATCGCCTAAAATGTATACCACTTTTAGACTAACACATGTTGCCAATAGCAACAATATAAAAATAGAATAATAACTTTCAATCTTACTATACTCAGTAAAATATGACTAGTATTTCTCTAAATATTCTCCTTTCCCTTTTATTTATGAAAAACACCTCGGCATTTTTTACCGAGGTGTTTTTCCAGTTGTCATTATTTCGGCTGAAAGAATGTAAGTTCGTTTCTTTCTCTTTTAAGCATCGCTACTTATTTTCCACTTTTAATAGACTTTCAAACATATGTATTTATGACTCTTCTGCTCCCACCATAATACTGATAAGATAGAGCGCTGTCATAACTGAGCCGATTGTATTGCATATCAAATGAATATATTGGCTCGTCGCCATAAACAAGTATAAACTTAGCAACAGCAGCACCGTTCCGAACAAAAAAGACCATTTAAACAATGATAGTGGCCGCTTGAACTTTATACGCAAACAAAAAATGAGGATAAAGCCTACTAGCGCCATCACAAAGAAACTAACATTAAATAAATTGATTGTTATCACATTTGTTCACACTCCCTTTGCCCCCGAAACTATTATAACATATTTTTCCTTATCTTCATTCTTTCTCTAGAAGCAAACGCATCGAAAATTGTTTTTTTGACGTGTTTATGTCACAATATTTTTATAAAATTTCCAAGGAATGAGGGAATGCATTGACTACACCTGAAGCTCAAGATTCAAAATGGTCCATTTTAAATAAGGCCCTTCATAGCTCACAATCTGGCATTATCGTGACGGATCCTTCTTTACCTGATAATCCAATTATTTACCTCAACCAAGGGTTTTCCCTTATGACCGGCTATAAGGAAGAAGAAGTATTAGGGGAAAATTGCCGTTTTCTACAAGGTCCTCTTACAAACCCGCACCACGTTGATGAAATTCGCAGCGCTATCAGCCGCAATCAGTCAGTCTCTGTTACGCTTGTGAATTACCGAAAAGACGGCTCTTTCTTTCATAATCAGCTAACGATTGACCCAACATATATAGAAGAAGAAGATAAATATTACTTTATCGGTGTTCAAAAAGACGTTACCATAGAAATTACAGCCCAAGAACAGCTTCAGCAAGCTTTGGAAGAAGTTGAAAGACTATCCACTCCTATCGTGCCAATAGAGGAAGGAATCTCTGTTCTTCCATTAATCGGAACGTTAAACGAACGGCGTATAGAAATGCTATTCAATAGTTTCACCTCGCGTAACACAACCAGCAAAGATCGTTATTTAATCCTAGACGTATCAGGGTTAGCGCAATTTAATGATTCATTCGGCCGTGATATTCTTAATATTTACAATTGGCTGAAGCTCATGGGAACTCAGCTTGTTTTAACAGGAATTTCTCCTAACATGGCCATACATATGAGCACTATAGAAGATGATATGTCTTTTATTTTAGTCTATCAAAGCATTAAAGATGCCTTACCGAAGCTAAAGCTATAAGCACAAGAAGTGGTTCTTTATGAAAAATAGGTAAAATGCATGAATAGGCTAGTTAAAAAATGTTTATTTTTTAATAAATTGGGTTTGAGATTATACAGTTAGGGAAAACAAGGCGTATAGGAAAATAAATGCGCTTCATAATGGGTTTATTTATAAGCATCCTCACTCTAGATCAGGGGATGCTTTTATGCCTTTATTTATAAAACAATTAGACTATACATATGTAAGGAGAGTCTTCATGCATAGAAATCAGGACCTATATCATTTTTTTAAAGAACATTCTCTTCAATTAACTGAAGACTGGTACAATCAGCTCGACGATGAAAACGAGTTCTCCGTGTATTCGAGTAAAAATCCAGTAATTGTGAAAGAACTGAAGCAGCAAAATCAAGATTATTTTCAGCATTTATTTGACGTATTTATAAAAGATGAGGAATACTTTTTTTCCGATTTCCAGCAGTGGTCGGTCGAACTTGCACGTGATCCAAAGCATTTAAGTACGCCTCTTCACTTTATCGTTCGAGAATATTTTAATTCACAAAAAATTGTCGTTAATTACTTAAAGAAGTTTATCTCTTTGCACCCAGAAGAGGTAAGCGTGGATAAGATATTTATGTGGTATGACATTATTGTTAAAGCCTTTGATCTATCTATTTATATCTTTATTCAAGAATATCATAAGAATACGCAAGAACAGCTGAACGCTCAGAAAGAGTTAATTAATGAATTAAGTTCTCCTGTTATCATGCTTCAAAACAAAGTTGCCCTTCTGCCTCTTGTGGGGGATATTGGAACGGTCAAAAGTCAGTTTATTTTAGAAAACACGCTTCAGCAATGCTCGGAAAAAGGCGTTGAACATTTATGTATTGACCTGCTCGGTGTAGCTACGATTGACACGATGATGGCACAAGAGATTTTTAATTTGGTAAAAGCTCTTCGTTTAATCGGGGTGCAAACAATTTTATCTGGAATTCGACCGGAAATTTCTCAAACTGCAATTCGCTTAGGGCTTTCATTTGAACAGGTCAAGACTACTTCTTCTCTTGCACAGGCGCTTAATTCTATTAGTTAAACATATGGCTCTCTATTACAGCATAGAGAGCCATATCTATGGCGTTTCAAATTTTACTGGAGTATAGTAGACGCGCCCGATTAACTTTTCACCGTTGTTATCTTTCCAGTCCGCTACGAGTATATACCGATCACTGTTACTGTGAGAGGCAGAATCTACTGTAATAGCAGATGTTTTTTTTATGTCCTTTTTTTCTACTATGTTTTCATAAATAGACTGATTGCGAATTTGTTTGTAATAAAGCGCATTAGGTTCTTTACCATCTATTTCAATGGACACTTGACCACCTTGAGAGACGGGAATACTATCTTTCATAACAATTTGTCTGAAATTTTTTCGTTCGCCAAAATCAGCTTCACATTCGGTCCAGCAAAAAAATAAAGGCTTAATGATGGCTTCTTTGCCTTCGGCTATTATTTTTATAGCGGGTGGATAAGGATCTTCAAGCGTTTCAGCTGTAGGAACCTGACATGCGGTTAATGAAAATAAACTAAATAGGATAACCACCACTTTTTTCATACTATGTCCTCCCTTTTTTGTGAACGTGGTGCACGTAAGTGAGTGGGTGCATAGTATACTCTTTCGCCTGCAACCAAAAGATTCCTTTTATAATCAACAAAAAAACAGCTGCCTATTTGTTTAGACAGCTGTTTTTTTCTATTTACTTAGCATGCTTATTTCTTTTTTCATATCTTTTTCTACATATTCCATTAAATCAGATACGTAGGTTTGAAGCGGTTTTGTTGCGTCTTTGTGATCATTCATCGTTAATTCATAAATGCTATCGATATTATCAATCATCAGTTCCATATCATCGATGACGCCCGTATGCTTATACATCGTTTTCATCGTAGGATCAAGGGAAGCTAATTCATTATATTCATAGTTTATCGTATTTGAAATATCATCGAGTTCATTGATAAATTGCTTTTTGGTTTTTTTTTCGGCCATAAGCTGATTATACTCTTTAAAAGCAGTTTGAAGGTTTTTCTGAGAGGCAGTCAATACTTTCAGCTGTTCTCGTCCTAAATAATAATCATAAATACTAGTAACAGTAAAATATCCCCCAAATGTGAGCGCGATTCCGACAACTAAACCTATCCAAAACGTGCTCGTTTTAAAAAAATGTTTCATAATGACTCCTTTTATCTGTGTTCTATGTACAACACTAGCTCATGCTGCTGCTTTTTCCTAGGATACACCAAAAACGAAGTGGAAGCTACACTTTTTTAAAATTTTGTCGAATTTTGTCTCTTGTTTCACAAGCTTCAGCACATTATTTTCCATCTCTATTTCTCCATCTGTATACATCAAATTCGTTAACCGCTGTAAAACCAAGTTTTTCATAGGCTGGCTTTCCTGCACTTGTAGCATGCAAAATACACGTATCTGCCTGTTTTTTTGCTTCAGTAAGAACTTCCTTCAAATAGGCGGTAGCCAGGCCTTTTCTCCTCATATGTCTAGCTGTAGTGATACAGTACAAACCCGCTGTACCGTCATAAAAAAAGAGAGACCCAGCTACAGCTGGCCGGTTATGATAAAGACCCAAATATAAGTGATATTGGTCAGTGTGCTGCATAAGCTCCCTAAACCTTTCAAGAAAGTCAGCTTGATATTCTTTTGGTTTTTGATAGCCATCTATGTATACCGTAATCCATTCTTTCAATTCAGCTTCTGTGTGCACTCGCTTACATTGAAACTCTTCTACTCCTGTGTGTACGTATTCTTTTTCTTGAATGTGCTGAATCATTCCGATCCATTTTTCATAAGGAACAAATCCATTTTTATGAAGAACTGGCCCAAGGTTATCATATGAAGATGGACCAACAATCCATAGAGGTTCTTCCCCTTCCGAAGAGCACATCCCTAACGCAGTCTCAATATGACGGGTTCCTGCATATATGCAGCGATTATAAGGAGATGCAGAAATCCATTTCATTTCTGGTGTATCCACCTTCACAGATTTCTTCGTATGCTGAAAATACATCCAGTGCTGAATCAAGTGTTGTTCTACTATATCGCTTTGATTTTTTATTTTCACTTCATGTCTCCTTTCTCTTCTAAACTATGTTCCTTTTTCTATTATATACTAGTTAGTCTATTTTCTATGACTCTATCCCAGTTCTTAAGTCCTTTTCCAAGTTTTTTTATTTTTTTGTTATTCTATGAATAGTTTTCTTTTAAGTGGGGTACTAACCTATATAAGCAATACATCATTAAAAAGGAGGATGATATTTATGTCATTTTTATGGGCACTTATTGTAGGTGGTATTATTGGGTGGCTTGCCGGATTAATTACGGGAAGAGACGTTCCAGGAGGTATTATTGGTAACATTATTGCCGGTTTCATCGGTTCTTGGTTAGGTTCAGCTATCTTTGGAAGCTTCGGACCAGTTGTAGGTGGATTTGCTATTATTCCTGCTATTATCGGATCGATCATTTTAGTGTTAATCGTAAGTTTCATCATGAGAAAAATGCGTGGTAGTCATAAACATGCATAATGAATTATTATATTAGAAAAAGAACCTCTGTTGAAAAAGAGGTTCTTTTTTATATGAAAAATTCTTAAAATTTACTATTTTTAATTTCATAATATTGAAAAATAAACCTATTAATGTTAATTTAACCATAATCACTATAAAAAAAGAGGAATCAACATGCTGCTTTCAACCCATCAAAAAGACAAATCTATGTACCAAATACTAATAGAAGAAATCGAACAGACACGAACGTTGATGATTCAAACGGCTGTCCGTGAAGGAATGACAAGTCCTAACACACTTCAAGTTAGTCAATCATTAGATGCTTTATTAAATAAACTTCAAATTTTCTTCTATCAATAGAAGCCCATGAGTATGTAACCATATCATGGGCTTTTGTTTTATATTAGTCCGCTTGATTAACATATTCCACTGCTTGGTGAAGGCTACTGAAAGTTGTAATATCAGCCAAATCTAACCCTAAGTTCACCATCGTCTGAGCAATTTCAGCACGGATACCGCTTAAAACTACTTGAATTCCTAATAATTTTAAAGCACCGATTACTTTGAAAATTTGGTCCGCTACCATCGTATCAATAATTGGAACTGCGTATAAATCAATAATCAGCCAATTTAGCTTGTACTCGCTGCCGTGCTGAAGGGCATTTTCCATTAAAATTTGAGCACGATTTGTATCTAAATCGCCAACAAGAGGAATCACGCCAATTTCTTTCGTAATGCGTACCACAGGAATTGAAAGTTCATCAATTGCATAGCGAGCCGATTGAATTTTGTTTGCAAAATCGGTCATATACGATTTACTAACCCAGTGCACAGCCTTGTCCACTACTAAGTTGAAACGAGAAATAACTTGATAGAAGGCATCAAACGTAAACGTTTCAGCTTTTGCTTCTTCTTTAATAATTTCCCCGATAATATTTCGGTAATAGCTGATTTCTTCTAATGCTACATCTAACGGAAGCTGAAGAGTAACGAGTAAATTCGCTACTTCTCTTCCCCATTCCTCAAGCACTTCAAAGTTTTTCGTATCATTTGTTGATACAGAATCAGCGTATATTTTAATTAAATGAACGCGCCACGGTTCTAACTGTTGTTGAATATCTTTGTCTTCATCTTGTTTTTGTTTTGAGAACTCTTCTTTTTTTTCTAGAATTAAATTCGTAATGTGTTTAAGCTTTTTATCTAATAATAATGACTCCATATTGTTCTCCCGTTAAGAATTTGTTTACTTAAAATGATATCACAAATACTGTTGAAAAAAGTAAAACTAAGGGAAAAAGCTTTTAAAAATAAACCGGATGTCCTTTTTTGCGAATAGAATGAGCTAAATTGAGTCTAAAACGTACATAAGCTGAACTTCTCTCTTTCGTTTTATCGTTACTTTCACAGTGAATTCTCATACATAACATTTCAATTTGAAGTTAGACTATTTTAGCATATATGATAAATAGATGAAAAAATGCAAAAGGGTTTGCAGCAAGCATGTCGCATGACAAAATGTGTTTTAGGAAAGACTGAAAAGGAATTCCCTATAAAAAGGAGGTTAGGTATATGTCATTTATTTGGACGCTTATTGTTGGAGGACTTATCGGCTGGCTTGCTGGTGTGTTAACAGGACGAGATGTTCCAGGTGGAATTATCGGAAACATCATCGCTGGTTTCATTGGAGCATGGTTAGGCTCTCTAATTTTTGGAGATTTCGGTCCAGAGATCGGCGGATTCGCAATTGTTCCTGCAATTATTGGTGCTGTTATTTTAGTTTTAATTGTGAGTTTTGTTTTACGCAAAATGCGCGGAAATAATAATCATCGACACGCCTAAATAAAAAAGAGAAATCAGCGTCTTGATTTCTCTTTTTCCCTTACTTCTTATAGCAAAATGTTTTAATAATGGACCTACCTGTAAGTGTAATTCTTTATGGCTACATTTAATAATTGCTGTTTGTCACCTCTGACATTTAATATTTCTACACCCTCATATCAAGCGCGTTAGTAATGAGCACCTCTGTCCCTTCGAGGTCATCAAGCATATCGGTGAAGATAGCTTCAATATGAACGGGTGCAGTTTTAGCTTTTATTGGACATTGTTTTATAGCTGCTTTCTATTTCGGTTCTACTAGTTCAATAAATGACCTTGCTTGTTTGCCCTTTAACTGTGCGTAGTGTGTATCTGTAGCTAATTCAACGGTTTCGTTGTCTAAGTTGACCCACATCCGGTAAGATTGTACCTTTATATCCTTTTTGGTTTCTACCGGTTCAAAGTGAAGAATGTAGTTAGGTTTTCGAATCATTTCAGCTTTTTCTTCTCTCCAGGATACATCTTTTAACCACTGCTGCACTTTCTGCACTTGATTTTGGTCTTTCATTTTAACCGCATGGCCATATTGATTATCGGCTATGTATTTTTCGATTACGAGCTTTTGTTCAACAGTACCGCTTGAAGCACTGCTTTGCTGACATCCTGTGATCACCCAACAAATAGCAATGAGAACTACTAATCCAGACCATACTTTTTTCATTTACATCTACCTTTCTTTTTGTAATTGAAATGAGATGTTCTTGCTGAATGATGCTACCAGCTGCTCGTTTTTAAATCTCTTTTTGCATTCTCTTTTCTTCCTATAAATCCCTGCTTCATTTGCTCAAAAAAACTGAATCCCCGAAAGGATCCAGTTTTTCGTTACGATTCGACATCTTCTATGACATGAACAGCGCGAATAGCGGCGTTTACTTTTGTATGTTGAACGTATTCTTTTGCTTCGTGTATCGTCATTGCTTCTACTTCTTGGTAATAAATCACGTTTCCCCATTCATATTCTACTGAATAACGATTTGACTTTTCCACATGGTATCCTCCTTATTGATGAACTAAAATTTGATCAATCAAGCCATATTCTTTTGCTTCATCCGCTGTAAAGAATGTATCTCGATCAGTGTCTTTA
Source organism: Priestia sp. USM5 (assembly GCF_058323215.1). NCBI lineage: Bacteria > Bacillati > Bacillota > Bacilli > Caryophanales > Bacillaceae > Priestia > Priestia sp. USM5. Next base: position 1,623,828 of record NZ_JBSGKN010000001.1, on the reverse strand, counting down.
TTAATCGTTGACAGCGATTGTCCTGTTCGTTCAGACAGAAGTTCATTTAGGTGGTCTTTTAAGCGCAAAATACGCTTCGCTCGAATTTCAATTTCAGCTGCTTGTCCTTTTGCTCCTCCTAGCGGCTGATGAATCATCACTTCGCTGTTAGGAAGAGCAAAACGTTTCCCTTTTTGACCGCCCGCTAGTAAAACTGAACCCATAGATGCTGCTAGCCCTATACACAATGTACTTACATCTGCACGTATAAGCTGCATTGTATCAAAAATAGCCATGCCCGCTGTAATGGACCCTCCCGGTGAATTAATATAAATGCTAATATCTTTTTCTGGGTTTTCTGCATCTAAAAATAAAAGCTGAGCGATAATGCTAGTAGCCACCTCATCCGTAACTTCACCTGTGAGCATAATCACTCGGTCGAGCAACAGCCTTGAATAAATGTCATAGGCACGCTCTCCTTTACTTGTTTGTTCTACTACATAGGGAGTTAAGTTCATGTGACCGCCTCTTTCCACTGAATTAATACGAGCAAATTTTTTTACTTTTGCACTGACTTCTTGATTTAAAAATGAATCCCCTATCAAATCTTCATCGGTAAATTTAATCGTTAGAGAATGTCTTTCTTGCTGTATATGCAAGCGTTCATCGCGGCAAGTCACCACAACTGCAATCTCTGCCTGTGGATATAAAACGGTCTCTTCCGTGTAGAGCTCTATTAATAAAGGTTCATCGTCAATATGTTTTACTTCGATTTGTCCTTGTGGGTTTTCACAGTACCCATTTAAGTTTCTTGTTTTGAACAAACCTTCGGGCAGCTGAATATCAATCGTGATGTTTTTAACTTTTATTTGCGATCGTTCAAATGTAATACATAGGTGGTTCATTCCTTCTTCTTTTTCCATTACTGATTTTGCTATGGCTAATTTAATCATGCGATGAATGATCCTTTAAAATCTGAGTAACAGACTCAATTACTTTTTGCCGTACGTCTGCTGATAAATTCCGATTCATAGCGACAAACACATCTTCATTGACTTGATGCATTTCTTGATTTTGAATTTGTTTGCTTTGGTAAAGGGGGAGCTGCGCACCTATACTTTTCACTTCTTCCACACTCATTGAACGCAGCGTTTCTTGAATGGAAGCTAGTGACTCCCCTGCTTTTGATAATGTTAAAGCGGCTCGAAAGTAATGAACATGCTGATCTGTATAGACGCGCTTATTTCCCACTAGCTCCAGCGGAGGAACAATTTCTATTTGCGTGTAATACCTCACCGTACGCAGGTTCAAGTCCGCACCTTCATTGTTTAATAATTCCGTAATTTGCTTGCCTGTATATGTTTTCAAACAATCCCCCCTTTTTAGTTACAGTTAACTGTTACACTGTCATTATACTGTAAAGATATTTATTTTACAATTAAAACCATGGTAAATTTTAGATAAAGCAGCAAAGCCTATAAATAAAAAGAACAAACCAAAGAGCCCAGGTCATATACCCGGGCTCTCTTTACTAAGCGAAAAAACAACTGTGTATATTTCAATCTATTCCTCCTGACACTTCTCGTGCTACACTTTAGTTATCTTAAAAAAGGAGAGAACATATGATGGGGAATCCAAGTATAGATTGCTTAGGGTGTCGATTAGCAAATAACCAAGAAAAATCGCATATGATATTTGAAGATTCGTTTGTGACATGCCTGCTAGACCACAAGCCGTTTAACGAAGGACACCTCTTAATTCTTCCTAAAGCACATATAGTGGAAATCGACGAATTTGATACTGAACACATACTAGCCGTGATGAATGCAGCGAAGCTAATGACAAAAGCAGTTAAGACGCTTTTTATTCCAGACGGAGTTACTCTCTCTCAAAACGGGGGTATGTTTAACGAGTTAACTCATTTTCACATGCACATCGTTCCGAGATATAAAGAGGAGTGTTTCGGAGATTTTTATACGCAAATACCCGAATATGCTGAAAATGATGACGTCTTGGCTGCAACAGCTCAGAAAATGCGCCGCGTCATTCAGCAAATGTCTTTATAAAAAAAAAACGGCCTCCTTATGGAAGCCGTTCTCTTTATTGACGATCAAATAATGAACTTCCTGCAATACCAGGGTTCGTCATTTCAAATGGATTTAAAATGAGATCTAATTCCTCTTCTGTTAACACATCGTATTGAAGGCAAAGCTCACGAATTGGTTTTCCTGTTAAAATCGCTTCACGCGCAATACGCGATACGACTTCATAGCCTAAGTGAGGGTTAACAGCTGTAATAATCCCTACGCTTTTTTCTACATATTCTTTCATCCGCGTTTCGTTTGCTTCAATTCCTGCTAGACAGTGATCTGTAAAGCTTCTGAAACCGTTGTTCATGATGCTGATTGATTGAAGTAAATTAAATACAAGCACAGGTTCCATGACGTTAAGCTCCATCTGACCTGCTTCTGAAGCAAGAGAGATCGTTTGGTCATTTCCCATTACTTGAAACGCAATTTGATTGATTAATTCAGCCATAACCGGATTTACTTTTCCTGGCATGATTGAAGAACCAGGCTGACGAGCAGGAAGGCTAATTTCACCTAGGCCTGCACGAGGACCTGATGCCATTAAACGCAGGTCATTTGCAATTTTAGACATATTCGTCATACAGATTTTAAGCGCCGCAGATACTTCTGTATAAGCATCTGTATTTTGAGTAGCGTCCACTAAATGCTCTGCATGTACAAGCGGCAGACCGCTGATATCGGCTAAGTGTTTGACTACATTTTCAATATAGCGAGGATCTGCATTTAAGCCTGTTCCAACAGCTGTCGCTCCCATATTTACTTCATGCAAGTGGTCACGCGTCGCGCTAATACGCTTAATGTCGCGCGCTAACACGCGGCTGTATGCTTCAAACTCTTGACCAAGACGAACGGGTACAGCATCTTGAAGATGCGTACGGCCCATTTTAATCACATGATCAAATTCTTGGGCTTTTCGTTTAAATACATCATGCATATCATTCATTGTAACAAGAAGTTTATTTAATAAGTTCAGCGTTGAAATATGGATAGCCGTTGGAAATACATCATTTGTTGACTGAGACATATTCACATGGCTGTTAGGACTTAATTTACCGTATTCGCCTTTATTGTCTCCCATAATTTCAAGGGCACGGTTTGCAATCACTTCATTAGCATTCATATTCATTGACGTTCCTGCTCCGCCTTGAATAGGATCCACAATAAAGTATTCATGCCACTGACCTGCTAAGATTTCATCAGCTGCTTGCACAATCGCATTTCCAATACCTTCATACAAGCGCTTTGTATCCATATTTGCAAGCGCTGCCGCTTTTTTTACGATAGCAAGCGCTTTAATCATTTCTTCATGTACTTTATAACCCGTAATCGGGAAATTTTCTACGGCACGTGCGGTTTGTACACCGTAGTATACGTCTGCTGGAATTTGTTTTTCTCCTAGAAAATCAGCTTCTGTACGATATCCTGCTGTTTCTTGTTTCATAGCTGTACCTGCTTTCTTTTTTAATTAATATCTTCTGCAATCGACGTTTCCATCATCTTTTTCACTTGGTGAGGGTCTTTGGTTTGTCCGAGCACCCACATTAATTTAGGAACAATGGCTTCTGTGTTCATGTTTTTTGAGCGAACGACGCTGTCATGATTAATCATTCGGCCTACTTCATAAATGCCCATGTCTTCTCCTTCTTCAAGGCACTGAGTAGTAATGACAACGGATACACCGTGATTTGTCAATTCAATAAGCTTGGCTAAAATATTGCGAACTTGAAATGGAATTCCTCCACTTCCATAGCTTTCAACAACAACGCCTTGATATACATCTTTTAATCCATCGAAAAATTCAGGCTTAATGCCGGGAAACAGTTTGACAACTGCCACATCCGTACAAAGAGATGTATTAACCGTCAACTCTTCTTTACTAGAGCCAACCGATTTTGTATATTCCACCGTATTATCATGGATAGACGCCACGTATGGATAGTTAATGCTTTCAAATGCATCATAACTTTTTGTACGAAGCTTAATTGCTCTTGTGCCTTGAATCACACGACCGTCAAAGACTACATAGACTCCGCCTGTTTCCTCACATGCAAAGCGAATCGCATCTGCAATATTGCGCTTCGCGTCCGTTTTACTAAATGAAATAGGAATTTGAGATCCTGTAATCGCAATTGGTTTTTTAGAATGCTGAAGCATGTAAGAAAGAGCTGCCGATGTGTAGGCCATTGTATCTGTTCCATGGGTAATAACAAAACCATCGTATTCATTATAATGCTCTTCAATCGCTTTTGCCATCTCTATCCAACATTCAGGCTGCATATTTGTACTATCAAGATTCATAAGAGATTTGCTGTCAATTTGACAATGTTCATTTAAATCAGGTATGTAGCTTAGTAATTGATCTGGCTCCATTCCAGGAACAAGTCCATTTTCACCTTCAAGTGAAGCGACCGTTCCGCCAGTTGATAACAATAATAGTTTTTTCAAAACCGACATCCCCTTTGCTTAATTTCTGTAAAAAAACCTGACAATCTATCAAATAAATTATATTCATTTCGCGTACTTCACCTGTAATTATAGTAACCCAAATTCAATAAATCAAGAGAAAAATTATTCGTTTCGCGTACACTTTTCTCTACGGCAATGATATAATGAATAAAAATGTAAATTGGCTCACGGTTTGATTCCAAAGATCTGCGCGCGAGCTGAATGCCTCGGTTTTTTACATACTACACCTACAAAGGAGCGTCATGAATGTTAAGCAGATTAGCTCAACTCAGGAAAGAAAAAAAATGGTCTCTTCAATATACAGCTGACCAGCTTGAAATTGCTAAAAGCACCTACGCAGGATACGAATCTGGCTATCGTCGTCCTTCTCTTGAAGCACTCGTTACAATCGCAGAACTATTTGATACATCAACAGACTACTTGCTAGGTAAGGAAAAGGAACCTCATTCTCCTTCAGATGCACCCATCGAATTAACATCGCCTCAAACTCATAGAATTACGGTCGACGGTGCGGAACTATCTCAAGAAGAAATTCAGCAGCTGACGGCCTTTATTCGTGCTAAAAGACAAATTGAAAAAGAAACTGCACCTTCTTCAATTTAAAGAAGATTAGAAGCAGGTTGCTTCTAATCTTCTAGCTGCATGTCTAAATAGGCTACTACTTCTTTTGTTATTTCCTCTTCTGTTTCTTCCATCAGCTCTCCGGTTATCTTGCTGCCTGGGAGCTTCTTCGAAGAACGAATGCCCAAAAATGTGCGTACACAGTGCCAGATAGGAATAAAAAGACCATCTAAAAACTCATCTTTTTCTAAAATACCCACTTGAATAGTGGCGTGATAACCAGGGTGAAAAGGATTTTCCCCTTCACGGATCACATCTACAGAGATCTCCATCCCCTTTTTTTCAAAAGCTTCTTTATATTGTTCATATATGGATTTGAGAAGTTCTTGCATAGACCTTTCAACCTTATGTATATGCTTTTCTAACTGCGGCGTAAATTGTTTTGCGGTGTATTCCATCTATTTCCCTCTTCTTTCGGTTCCCTATCTATTATTTTAGCGACTTTTATTTTATTGTATCATAAGAAAAGCGTTCGTCTGTCTAGCAGAAAACCCCGCTTTTTTGTAGAAAAGCGGGGTTCATACATACCTTTATTAGCAATAGCCTACATTGCTTTATCTTGTTTAGAAGATGATTTTAATTTTTTATTTTTAGTTGGATCTGGCTCATTAGAAGACATGATGATGTTTCCTTCGCCGTTGCACACTTTGCACTTTATCAATCCAAATTTCTTACCGGCTCCTTGGCATTGTGGACAAACATATCGAATTGGCATAAACTGTACCTTCCTTTTTTCTAATTTATACCTGCGCCTTGAAAGCGCCTGTGGTTAGTTTATAGTTTCATTATAAATTGTACAATCCACCCTATCAAGACGTGCCAAATTGCACATCTTTAATGGCAAGAAATTCTTCCTTTCTAAAATTCACCTAAAAAATGAGTCGATAGGCAGGAGAATTTCTATTGTTGTTAAAAGGCAATACGTCAGAGGAAGTTTCTTATTGGATATAATTAGCGAATCCCCGCGCTAAAAATTTTACTTTTTTTCGTGAATCTAAAGGCTAAACAACCGTTTTATCTCGAATTTCTTTTGAAATGGTTACGTCTTTCCAAAGCTGTTCGTATTTATAGCCCGTTAAACTTTCACAAACCGCTTTCGCTTCAGGAGTAACGGCGGTCGCCGGGCCCCCCTTTTTTCTTCTTTCAATTTCAGCTAATAAAATTTTGTGATTTTTCGGACTTATTTTAAACCATATGGTTGCTATAATTCCCATGAGAATTAAAATAGCAGGTACAATCATGAACAGCTTTTGTAAGCCGGCTAGCGTAGACGCTGACTGCTCGGCATTTGGTACATAGCCAATATTCTTTAAGGCAATACCAACAAGAAAAATCGCAAGCGCCTGAGACGATTTTCGAATAAATGACATCAGCCCTGCATACACGCCTTCTCGTCTTTTTGTCGTAATCATCTCATCTACATCTGATACAAACGGCAGTACATTCCATGGAATCATGATCGCTCCCGAATGACCGCTTCCTAAAAAAAATGCCGCTAAGTAAATAAGAACTAACGAGCTATCTGTTGTTAGGAAACTGAATAAAATAATGCCCGTTCCCCAAATGACCATGCTGAAGTTATAGGTTAATTTATTTCCTAACTTAATGGCTATGTACGTAACAAGAGGAATAAATAGCACTTGTGTAATTTGCACAAAGCTCAGGGTATCTGCATAAATCGCTTCGCGCAGCATGTAATAGGCAATAAAATAAAAGAAAAGAGCATTAAATACATCCATTGCAATGTAAGATGCTAAATACATGGCAAGGTACACGTTAAACGACTTATTTTTAAATGCACTTCCAAAACTGATAAACAGCTGCTTAAATTCTAACCAAAATCCGTTTTTCTTTTTTCGTTCCACTACTTCTCCGCTATCCCATGTTCCCTTGTAAACAAAAATCCATGGAAGAGCAAAAAGAAGTCCAAAGATAATGCCCATGATTAAATATCCTTGTCCGCCTGGAAATGCATCAATGATTCGTTTCGGGAAAAAAGCACCTAAAAATGAAGCGCCTTGTGAAAAGACCATGCGTATTCCCGTCATTTTCGAACGAATACTATAATCTGTCGTCATTTCTGCTGCTAGCGTGTTGTAAGGAACCATCACCATACCAAACGCCGTGTTGAATAAAAGATAGGCTAAAATAAAATAGGAGTATTTAAACATATGTGAGCCTTCAATAGGAATCCACAGCATACTGAACGTGATGGCAACTGGAATGATTCCAAAAAGAAAAAAGACTCTTCTTCGTCCTTTTTTTGTCTGAAGATGATCAGATATGTACCCAATGGTTGGATCTAACAAAGCATCCCACACTTTTCCAAGAGCTACAATCGTTCCTGCTTCTACAGGAGAAAGCCCGACTACATCCGTTAAAAAAACCATAAATAATGTGCCGATAATAAAAAAGGATCCTCCGCCAAATAAATCCCCAAATCCATACGCTACCATATTACGAAAGCGCACTTGTTTTGTTTTCCCTTGCATATGCAGCCCTCCCCCTGAGCAAATAGACTAGCTTCTTTTGTTATTCACTTTTTTCTATTTTACTAAACTATCCCTTAAAAAATAAGGGATATGTCATCTGTTCTACTCACAAAAATAAGATACTTTCTACTTATATAAATAGAAAAGCAGCTGGATAAAACGTTCTTCTTTATACCCTATTATAAGTTAACTTTTTGTTCACAGCTGTTATAATTCAACCCATTGCTAGTTATTTAGCTATAAAATGCAAACTTGAACATTTGACATCTGAGCTGTGACGAATAAAATAATAAGTATGAAACCTATTGATATCTTTAAAGCATTATCTAATGAAACTCGATTAAATATATTAGAGTGGTTAAAAGAACCTGAAAAGCATTTTAAAGACAAACAAGCACATTTGCCTAAGGAGGTCAGCAGCAGAGGCGGTGTTTGCGTGGGAGATATTCAAGAAAAAGCTCAGCTGTCTCAGTCAACAGTATCCAGCTATCTTTCCATGATGCAAAAAGCAGGTTTGTTAGAGTCAATTCGGCACGGTCAATGGACATACTATCGCCGAAACGAAGAGACGCTTCAAGAGCTTTCTTCATTCTTACGAAAAAAACTTTAACGAGTTTTTTTCACTCATTATATCTATTTTTCTAGATATACAAATATAAAGAAATATTGGAGTGATAAACGTGAAGTTGTTGGTTTATTTAGTTGCGGTTTTAGGCGGCGCTGCTTTAAGTGTGGAAGGCGCCATTGCCGGAGAACTCGGAAAAACAGTTGGAAAACTTGAAAGCAGTTATTATATTTTTATCATGGGAACGCTCATTTTAGGTCTGACCACTTTATTTGCTGGAAAGGGAGATTTACCTTACGTCTTAAAAGCGCCTAAGTGGAATTTAACCGGTGGATTATTAGGTACGGTTTATTTAACGATTTTAGTGATTAGTATCCCCTTTATCGGAATTGGTGTTTCAATGGTTGCGGTTATTGTGGGCCAAATGATTACAAGCATGATCATTGAGCATTTTGGTTGGCTTGGCAGCAGCAAAATTAAAATTAACAAAGAACGCGTAATGGCTATTGTATGTATGGGAATTGCGCTTGTACTTATTTTCTAGGAGGGTTTTACAATGAGTTTATTGATGGTGATACTTACCTTAATAGGAGGATTAACGCTAAGCGCTCAGTCTTCTATTAACGGTACTTTAAGTAAAAAAACAGGTACGTTTGAAACAGCTTTTTTAACCTTTGCAACAGGTGCCATGATTTTAACGATTGTCGTTGTCTTCTTTGGACAAGGAAACATTCTCTCTGTTTTTGATGTCCCTAAATGGCAGCTTACTTGCGCTTTATTCGGAGCATCTTATTTGTTTCTAACCGTTCTAGCCGTTCCTAAAATTGGCGTAACAGCAGCTAATATTTCAACTGTTATCGGTCAGTTATTTGCAAGTATGATTATCGACCATTTTGGCTGGTTTGGAAGCAAAGAAGTACCCTTTGATCTATCCCGCTGGATTGGTGTAGCATTTATGTTATTAGCTCTTTATTTTATTTTCAAAGGCAATAAGAAAACAGCAGCATAAAATATTCATGAAAATAGCCAAGTGTCCCTATGTAAAGGCGCACTTGGCTATTTTTGTACGTAAACCGCGTTTGAATTTTCAATCAATTATTTAGAACATATTTTATTTAAACGAAATTGGTTTTCAATAAGGTAAATTCCACAAAAAAATTGTGCATACCTTCTTCCCTTTGTTCAAAAGATAAAGATGCAGATCTAGAAAATCAGCTACATAAACGAACAGGTAAGGTGGGTTTTTTCGTGGGAAAATTTTTGTTTTTAGCAGCATTTGTCTTTTTTTGTTTTACGCTTTCCATTTCCGCAGAAGAAAATATACCAGAAGAAAATATAGAATCACACGTAAGTCAGCCTGTTGTAAAAGATTTTATTTATCAATCTCTTGAACCTTGGGTACATCAAGATATTACTTCTCATTATGAGAAGGTGTACGGTAAACAGCATAAAAAAGTAAAAGTTCGCCCGATTAAAAAAGATGATATCGGAATACAAATGGGTGAAATACAGCCAGGTAAAGGCGGTAAGTTTACTCATATTGTGCGGGTAAAAATCTTAAACTTGAAAGTAAAACCTGAGGGAGAAGATGAATTCTTTGCAACGGATACGCTTATTTACAAAGTGAATATCAACGACCTTTCTGCTGAAAATGATGTAGAAAACGTCGTAAAATTACTCGAGTATAAACATCAAGAAAGATAAAGGCTCAAAAAGCCAATTCTTACCCCTTTTGAAGGTATTTATTCCGCTATTCAAAAGGGGCTTTATTATGAAGTGTGTTTTCTCTTCACAATTTTAGGGAATATAACTACCACTTATCCCCTAATTTTTTCATATTGCTAGTGCATAAGATACGAACTTGATAACTTTTTGTCGGTTTTTATCTATTTCTGTAGGGTTTCTTGTAGGATGAAAAAGAAAGTAAAGCGCTTTAATTGCTATGACAGAAAGGTTGAGGATAGCTGTCCTGCATAACTGGAAATCAATAGGTATTAAGAACTGCATGTAACGACAAAAGTTGACAGCGAAAGATTTCAGAATAATAATAATAAAGCAACAACGTTTAAACGAAAGACTTATTTTACATGAAAGGTGTTAGTCAGATGAACAATTTACATCGAAGAATGGGAACATTCGCGTTAACCATGACGGGACTTGGATCAATTATTGGTTCCGGCTGGTTATTTGGAGCGTGGCGAGCAGCTCAAATTGCAGGGCCGGCAGCTATTTTATCATGGGTCATTGGAATGGTCGTTATTTTATTTATTGCACTTTCTTACAGTGAATTAGGATCCATGTTTCCCGAAGCCGGCGGGATGGTCAAGTATACGCAGTACTCACACGGTTCGTTTATTGGTTTTATTGCTGCTTGGGCAAACTGGATTGCGATTGTATCCGTTATTCCAGTCGAAGCAGTAGCTTCTGTACAGTATATGAGTTCGTGGCCTTGGAAGTGGGCACAGTGGACAAGCCACCTCGTAGAAAAAGGAACGTTAACTGGCGAAGGATTAGCTATCGCTACTGTGCTATTGATTATTTACTTTTTACTGAATTATTGGACAGTTGGACTATTTTCCAAAGCCAACTCGTTAATTACTATTTTTAAAATTGTTATACCAGGACTTACAATCGGAGCACTTTTGTTTGTAGGCTTTCACGGCGAGAACTTCACTTCTGGAAGCAGCATCGCACCAAACGGCTGGGCTAGCGTGCTTACAGCAGTTGCTACGTCTGGGATTGTGTTTGCTTTTAACGGTTTTCAAAGCCCTATTAATATGGCGGGAGAAGCGAAAAATCCGGGCCGCTCTATTCCGATTGCGGTAGTAGGCTCAATTTTAGTTGCTACAGTCATTTATTTGCTTCTACAAATTGCATTTATCGGGGCAGTAAATCCTTCTGATATTGCGAAGGGATGGAGTCATTTAAACTTTAACTCTCCGTTTGCAGATTTAGCCATTGCCCTTAACATTAACTGGCTTGTCATTGTCCTGTATGCAGATGCGTTTGTTTCACCATCTGGAACAGGTATTACGTATACAGCTACTACTGCTCGAATGATTTATGGTATGGAACAAAATAAATATTTGCCAAGTGTCCTAGGACGCCTTCATCCGATTTATGGTGTTCCGCGTCAAGCCATGTTTTTTAACTTAGCTGTTGCTCTTGTCTTTTTGTTTTTATTTCGGGGCTGGGGCGTGCTTGCTGAAATTATTTCAGTCGCTACGCTTATCTCTTACATTACAGGTCCTGTTACGGTTATGACGCTAAGACGAACTGGCAGCGATTTATATCGTCCCCTTCGTTTAAAGGGATTAAGCATCATTGCGCCGCTTGGTTTTATTTTTGCTTCTTTAACCTTATATTGGGCGCGCTGGCCGCTAACTGGACAAGTTTTGTTTATTATTTTAATCGGCCTTCCTATTTATTTTTATTATCAAGCAAAGGCTAAATGGAAAGGCTTTCGACAGAACTTCAAAGGCGGCGTATGGATGGTTGTATACTTACTTTGTATGATGACTATCTCATGGCTTGGAAGCGAAAAGTTTGGCGGTCTTAATGTCATTAAATATGGATGGGATATGGGGATTATTGTTGTTGTTTCTCTTCTCTTCTACACATGGGCTTTAAAAAGCGGCTTCAAAACAGAGTATTTAGAGAATGGAAGAAAAGTAAATGATGACTTAAAAGCAGCAGTGAATGAAACAGCAGCTTCCAAAGAGTCATAACAAAAGCACCTTGCATAAGCAAGGTGCTTCTTAGTGAGCAGTTCTAACTTTTTTCAGCACGTCTTCGATCGTAATTTGATCTAGATGCCTGATTACGCTTTGCTCACTCTCTGTAAAAATGTCGTCCATCACTGTTTGAATGTTTGATTTCACAATACAGTCAGCGTCAGGGTCGCCGCTGCACCAGTGAGGCTTCAACGTTCCTGTTGATATAACTCGGTAAATCAGCCCAAGACTTATTTCAGCAGGGCTGCAGCCTAAAGTATAACCGCCGCCTAGCCCTTCTTTTGTCCGAACCAAGTTGTTTTTTCTGAGTGTACTCATTGTTTTCCGAACCCGTGCAGGATTGGTACAGATATTATAAGCAATCGATTCACTGCTTGCTCGGTGATCTGGTAAATTTGCTAGGAACACTAAGCTGTGCACGGCAATGGTAAATTCACTGTTCATCTTCCATAAACCACCTTTTTTCTTTCTCTACTGTAACGTTAAGTGAGACAGTTCGAAAAGTCAAGAGAGCAAGGAAGGAAAGAAGAACTGTAGCTTTATTTATTCACGGTCTTCTTTTTCTATACTTTCTACTTCGTTAGCTGAGTTGATTTCAAGGTATACCGTCTTTTCTTTTAAACTGCCTTTTTCTTCTTTTTCAAAGTCAGTGCTTTTTTGATACGTTTTTTTGCCGTTTGGAACTTTTACCGTTATATGTTTGTTACTTTCTTCTATAAAAATACCCACAACTTTACGTTCGTTTCCATCTTGTTCGTACACGCCATCTTTATCTGCTTTTGCTTTTGGAGTTAATTCAATACTAATTGCTTCTTGTGTAGCTGCGTCAATCTCAGCTTCTACTTCTTTATTAAGCATATCTTTTAGCTGTGAGCCTTCCACTTCCATCCCAGAGCTCTTTGGTACTTTAACAAGTTGATCATCAATACTCAGCGTCATTTCTTTTTCAGCGTCTTTTTTTAACGTACCAATCAAGTCAAAATCTTCTTCTTTCCCCTTTTTAATGTCTGGGTCATTGGAATACTGCTGTAGCTTTGTCAATTCTTGACGATCTTCAATTGGTTTTTCCTCTGCTTTATGATTGTCTGATTTTGTCTTGTTAGCTGGTTCACCTGAACAAGCTGCCGCACTTCCAATCATACATAGAGTGACTAAGGACAGGATTCCTTTTGTTAGCTGTTTTTGCATATGTATTCTCCTTTTTCTTTTTTATTTCCACCTTTATACATATGTAAAACAAAAAATGAAACATAACGACATCCAGGAAACCTACGTTCACCCTACCAATGAAAAAATCCGAACGGGTTGAATTCTTTATTAAGAATCAAACCCGTTCGGATTTTCTTTCAACTAAAACACTTTTGTCCTAGCTTCTTTTTAAAGCTGCTGTTGCTTCAATATATGATTCGCTTCTTCTAAGTAAGTCACATACGCCTGTACTTGTTTATCACCGTAATTATCTAGTTCAAACAGCGCTTCTTGTATAAAATTAAAATTATCAATAATATGCTGTGTTTTCATGCCTCGGCTTGTAAGTAAATTGTTTAACCATAAGGCATAGTCCGTAAAAATTTGCAGATTGTCTAACTTATATGTTGTCTCAAGATACTTCATATGATAATGATTATCTTCATGGCATCTTTCTTTGCCGCGCTCTCCGAATTTTTCGAGCAAAGAAGGTTCTAACTCGTAGATTTTCTCCGTTACTCTTTCGACGATCTTATTAACGGGAAGTGAACTCATCGTGCCACCACTTTGTACTGAGAAACTTTTGGGATGACGGCTGCCAGTTCTTGATCAGGGTACTTTTTCTCTAAATCATGAATACGCTTGAAATCTTCGCTTCGTACCCAGCTTAAATAATTCTCTTTCGTATCAAATGTAAGCTGAACGGTGAGCTCCCCTGCTCGCTTATCGTTTTGAAGAAGTAGAAAATCTACAAATCCTGGAGCCTCGTCGACTGATTTTGAACGATTTTTATAAATTCCAATCACTTCTTCAGCTTTTTCATCCGGTACATTAAATGTTGAAAATACGGTGTACATCTTTGTTCCTCCCTTTATGATACAAAACCTGGGTTCTTTTCTCTTTATTGTACATCATATAGGAGATGAAATGGTGTTACGTTTAGATTTCACTGGGGTTACAGCAGGTCTTTAACCTAAAAGCCCTTTGAAACAGCGTTTCAAAGGGCTTTTTTATCCGTTATTAGTTTTCGATTTTTGTTAATTGTTCTGTATGTGTTTTTACACGTGCTGGATCAATTGTAATACGGGCAACGCCTGAATCCATTGCTGCTTTTGCTACAGACTCTGCTACAGCTGGCGCTACGCGAGGATCAAATGGTCCAGGGATCACGTAATCTGCGTTTAGCTCTTCTTCTGTAATAAGGGCTGCAATTGCTTCAACAGCAGCTTTTTTCATTTCTTCGTTAATATGAGTAGCGCGAACGTCTAACGCACCGCGGAAAATTCCAGGGAATGCAAGAACGTTATTTACTTGGTTAGGGAAGTCTGAACGACCTGTTCCAATAACAGCCGCTCCTGCTTCTTTTGCAGCGTCTGGCTTGATTTCGGGATTAGGATTTGCCATCGCAAAGATAATTGCATCTTCATTCATTGATTTAACCATCTCTTGAGATAATGCATCTGCTGCAGATACGCCGATAAATACATCTGCGCCTTTAATTACATCGCTTAGCGTACCGCTTTCTTTGTTTACGTTTGTATAAGAAGCCACTTCCGCTTTTACTTTGTTCATGCCTTGAGGGCGTCCTTCATAAATAGCACCTCTTGTATCACACATAATCATGTCACGTACACCGTAAGAATAAAGAAGTTTTGTAATAGCAATGCCGGCAGCTCCTGCTCCGTTTAAGACGATTTTTAAATCTTCCATTGATTTGTTTACAATTTTTAGTGCATTTACAAGTCCTGCTACTGTTACGATCGCTGTACCGTGCTGATCATCATGGAACACAGGAATATCTACTTCTTTTTTCAGGCGCTCTTCAATTTCAAAGCACTGTGGAGCTGCGATATCTTCTAAGTTAATGCCTCCGAATGTATGAGCCATTAATTTCACAGTTTCAACAATTTTATCTGTATCTGTTGTATCAAGTGTAATTGGGAATGCATCTACGCCTGCAAAGCTTTTAAATAAAATTGCTTTTCCTTCCATAACGGGAAGTGAAGCCGCAGGTCCGATGTTTCCAAGACCAAGAACAGCAGTACCATTTGTCACAACGCCGACCATGTTTCCTTTCATTGTGTAATCATACACCGTTTCTGGATGTTCATGAATTTCTTTACAAGGTTCTGCTACTCCCGGAGAGTAAGCTAAGCTTAAATCTTGAGCGTTTTGAACTTCAACTTTTGATTTAACTTCTAACTTACCTTGTTTTTCTTGATGCATATGTAGTGCTTGATCACGTAGTGACATAATTGTATTCTCTCCTTTTTTTCTATACATTTAAATTTTTTAATGAATTTATTTAACACTTGCTTTTTATCTCCATAATTGTAAGACAACCTGACTGAATAAATTCACAGACAAGTGCCATTATGAAACAAGAAACATAAAAAGTAAACTATCTTGCTTAAACCACTGCTGCGCTTTGTTAATATAAAGTCTAGACGTGTCGGCAACTCTTGTTTGTCTCACTTCAAGTTGTCTGATATACAGACAACTTAGAAAACATACAACCGCTCACTATAGCGCTTTCAAATACGTTTCAGCAAAATCGACGGCTTTAGGCATTGAAAAGAAGTATGCACGTGCTGAACCAATTTTTTCAGCTTTTATTCCTTTTGCTTCAATAAACGCTTTACCTATCTCTTCAAACAGCCCTTCTCGAAACTCTAATTCTTTATACGTCTTCCATACTCGCTTTCCTGAATCTATAACTGGAGATCCTTTTTGAATCACGTTTCGATATGGAATCCGATATTCTGCTAGATGAAAAGAAGTATTATTCCCAAACCCGACACCTAATAATAAAACAAAGGCATGTTTTTTGTAAAGCCTTTCAAGAGGAGAATTTTCGCCTAAACTAAATTCAAGGGGATGATCTCTTAAGATGTCTTCGCTGTCCTTTCCCCAAGCGGCGAATGAATACATTGGATGGCTGCTTCTTCTTACTCCAGGATATGTTCGAAAAGTTTCCACAATTTGTCCCATCCCGCTTGTTGGCGTTTGGGCTGGATCATATGCAGGCATCGTTTCCCGAATAGTTTCCCACCACTCTTTTGGCACAGCCGGATTGCCCCATTCTGATGGATCCGAAAGATCGACCGACTGTGACGGCATAACGATCGTTCCTTCCTCTGTCACTGTCTCCATTAAAGCTTGAACAACGGCTACTGAACCTCCGTTTACCCATCCTAATGAAGATAGTGAAGAATGAACCATGATAGTCATCCCTTGTGTGATGCCTAACCTGCGTAAATCTTCTTTTAACGTCTCTTTCGTTCTAGGATGATCTGTTGCTTGGACAATGTGCTTCATCGTAAGCTCCTTACTTATAGTGCTGCTAGAATGTGTTGCTGAACTCTAGCAATATATGTAAAACTTATGTTTCCATAATAGTAAGAATAACACCAATTGTCAAATTATTTAAAGTAATAGAAAAACTTAGTTTTATTCATATCAGTTATCATACAACTGACTTGTTGGTAAGTTTTATTTCCTTCAACTATCTTACTATAATAACAGCTAATGAATCTTTTCAGTAAAGTAAAAAGAAGAATATTCCTATAAATAAAAGAAATACTAATGAAGCTATACATATTTACATATCACTATTTTCAGGAGGAATGTGTACAATGAGCACATCAAAACTTCCGCCGCTCACGTCCTCGGAGCTCGCTAACTTATGGATGACTTATCAAGAAAAAACGATGATTTCGAGGTTTTTAGAATATTGTCTTGAAGGTAAAGAAGATCATAAAGAGCTTTTTGAGCTGTATTATAGCCGCTCATTAAATATTACAGAGCAAATCAAAGAAATTTTAGAGAACGAAGGTGCGGTTATTCCTTTAGGATTTACTAAACATGATGTAAACCTAGGAGTGCCGAAACTGTTCGACTCCATGTTTGAAATCATGTACGTACGCTTAATGTCTCAGATTGAAACAGGCCTATTTGCTTTGCATTCAACGATGTCCTACCGGGAAGATATACGGAATTTTTTTGTAAATGCAACATCAGAATCGCAGAACATATACAATCAATCCACTCAGATATTATTAGAAACCGGCGTCATTGCAAAGCCTCCTTACGTTTCGATGCCAAAAGAAGTTCGGTTTGTCCACGAACAAAATTATATCGGCGGGCTAAGTTGGCTTAGTGAAAAAAGATCTCTTAATACAATTGAAGTGTCGCTTATTCAACATGCCGTTGATACAAATCTTGTCGGAATGCAGCTGATGATTGGCTTTGCTCAAGCAGCTGGCAACAAAGAGGCACAGCAGCATTTTGTCAGCGGGATGAAGCTATCAAAAAAAATTGAAACAGAACTCGGAGATATTTTACGTCATAGCTATATAGAGCCTCCTGCTACCCATGCCGGAAAAGCAACAAGCTCAACTGTTTCTCCTTTTTCAGATAAATTAATGATGTACAACACCAGTCTTCTAAGCACCTTTGGCCTAGGAAGCAATGCTTTAGGGGGTGCTTTTAGCTTAAGAAGTGATTTGCCGCTCAAAATGCTGCAGCTGGCTAAAGACATTTACTTTTTTGCAAAAGAAGGTGGAAAAATTATGATTCAAAACGGATGGCTTGAAGAGCCTCCTCAAATTGAAGATCGCAATCAGTTAACGAAAAAATAGGTTCTTGCAAATGGGAAAGCTAGCTGCTAAACGTGCAGCTAGTCCTATTTGTTTTTTTAGTATACTGTTTTTAGTGCTAGTACGTAACAAATGTTTGCGTTATTTAGAAGCTGTTCCTATGTTTTTCTTAGTCGTTTAGCTCATATTTCCACTTAATTTATAACAGAAAAATAAAAGGTATTTTCTCTGAGCTGACGAAATCTTTCTATATAAAATAGAAAGGAGAAACGTATGTTTCCTATTCTTCGTACACCTCGCACTACACTGCGTGAAATAACAGAAGCGGATGCAGATACTATCTTTGACTGCTTTTCTCAGGAAGAAGTTATCAAATATTACGGGCAAGAAAAATTCACAACTTTCCAAGAAGCTTTGGTGCTGATTGATATTTTTGCTGAAAATTACAGAAATCAAAAAGGTTTGCGCTGGGGAATCGAACGGCTCGATACAGGGGAACTAATCGGGACAGTTGGATTGAATCAGTGGAACCAAAAGCATAAGCGGGCGGAAATTGGCTATGAGCTGCACCCTCAGCACTGGGGGCACGGCTATGCTTCGGAAGCTGCTTCGGCTGTTATGGCTTATGGATTTGCTACCCTTCAGCTAGTGCGGATTGGAGCTGTTGTGTTTCTTGAAAACAAAGCATCTCAGCACGTGCTTGAAAAGCTCGGGTTTCAACAAGAAGGAGTGTTAAAAAACTATATGTATCAAAACGGAAAAGCTCACGATACGTTTGTTTATAGCTCCCTGCCTCCTACATAATAAAAAAAGGATTCTTTTTAAGAAAAGAATCCTTTTTCGTTTTATTTAAACGCCGCATACCCATCATCAGCCATGATGACACTGCCGTTTACAGCTCCCGCTTCTTCTAAGGACAGCAAATAAACCATATCTGCAATTTGTTTTGGATTAGTGAGCTTTCTGCTCATCGTTTTTGCTTTCATTCCTTCAATCATACCGTTGTCTTTATAGCCTTGAATAATAGGCGTATCAACAAATCCTGGCGCAACGGCGACGACGCGAATACCGTATTTAGCGAGATCTAGCGCAGCTGATTTTGTCATCATCACAACAGCTCCTTTTGTTGCATGATAAGCATACGTTCCGGGTGAGGCTAAGAAGCTAAAAATAGAGGCCGTATTGATAATGACGCCTTTAATACCTAACTCTCTCATTTTCCTGCCTGCTGCCATAATCCCATATGTAACGCCGTGCTGATTCACATTAATAATACGGTGATATTCTTCTAAGTCTTGATCTAAAATAGATGTAGGACGTCCAATCCCTGCATTGTTAAACATCACATCAATTCGTCCAAATGTATTCACCGTTTTCTCAATCAGTGCTTCCACTTCTTCAAACTTGGTGACGTCCGTTTGCACAAATAAAGCGTGGCCTCCAGCTTCTTCAATTTTTTGAAGAGTCTCTTTTCCTTTTCCTTCATCATAATCAGCAATGACCACTGCGTCTCCTTTTTGCGCGAACTTTAAGGCAGTTTCTTTGCCAATCCCGCTTGCTCCCCCTGTAATAACCGCTACTCGTTTTTGCTGCATGTTTCTCCCTCCTTGGTGAAAATTCCTTTCTTTTACATTATAGCATTCTTTTTTCTATCAGCTGTTTCTATTGATTCCTTCATTTCCATAAAAGTGGTTAACTGGGGCATAGTTGAACGCCTTTTTTAATAAAAATCAGCATGTGTACAAGCAGTTTGGCGTTTTTTGCATTTACTATAGGGTAAGGAGGTGATGGCTATGCATGAACACACAGGTAATGTATCTATTCCGCGTCCTCCGGATGTGGTGACAATTCTGTGGGAGCGAAATCCTTTGGATAGACAAGCTCCTCGTACCATCGTAGAAGCAACGGTAATTGGCCGCGCAAATCCTTGCGGACGTTTGTTAGCTCAAGGTCAGCGCTACCGCACTGCAGCTCATTGTTTACTTGACAACGGCTTTGAACAAATTACTGCTGAAAGATTAGGGGTATTTGGAGTAGCTGCATTTGTTAGAGAATACTAAAATAGAAAAAGGGACTTTTCTGTAAGTTAGAAAAGTCCCTTCATACGTATTATGCGTGGAAATTCGTGCCGTCTGTTACAGCTTCAATTACTCCAGCGCGGATGACAAAGTCACCAAAGTGCTCGCCTTCTTCTCTTTCTTTTGCATAGCGAGGAAGTAAGACGCGCAGTTCATTTAAAATTTCTTCTTCACTGATATTTTCACGGTACATTTTGCTTAAGCGGCTGCCGTCAAATGCTGCTCCAAGATACATATTGTATTTGCCCGGCGCTTTACCGATAAAAGCAATTTCACCTAAAGCAGGACGCGCACAGCCGTTAGGACAGCCCGTCATACGAATCGTGATTTCTTTATCGCGAAGGCCGTTTTCATCTACAATTGCTTCAATCTTCTCAACAAGAACTGGAAGATAACGCTCAGCTTCTGCCATCGCAAGCCCGCAAGTCGGAAGCGATACGCAAGCTAATGAGCTGCGGCGAAGAGCCGAATAATGCTTGCCGTCTGTTAATCCATACTGTTCAATCAAGTCACTAATTTGCTTTTTCTTTTGAGTGGATACGTTCGCGATAATTAAATTTTGATTGGCCGTTAAACGGAAATCACCGCTATGAACTTTTGCAATTTCACGAAGACCCGTCATAAGCTTATAGTCTTCAAAGTCAGCAATACGTCCACCTTGAACAAAAAGAGTAAAGTGCCATTTTCCTTTCACACCTTTTTCCCAGCCGTAGCGGTCTCCGTTATGATCAAAGTGATAAGATTTTGCTTCGTCTAAGCTCCAGCCCAGACGGTTTTCAAGCTCTTCTTTTACCGTTTCTAATCCAAGACGATCAACCGTGTATTTAAAACGCGCGTTTTTACGCACAGAGCGGTTTCCGTAATCACGTTGAATCGTAATGACTTTTTCCGCTACTTCTAGAATTTGGTCAGGTCGGCAGAAGCCAATCACTTTTGCAAGCTGAGGGTAAGTTGCTTTATCCCCGTGCGTCATACCCATACCGCCGCCGATTGCTACGTTAAATCCAACAAGTTTCTCGTCTTCTAAAATGGCAATAAAGCCAAGGTCTTGTGAATACACGTCAATATCGTTAGAAGGTGGCACAGCTACGCCAATTTTGAACTTTCTTGGCAAATAGAGCGGACCATACATTGGTTCCACTTCTTCTTCCACTTCCGGTGTGCTAATGACTTTCTCTTCATCTAGCCAAAGTTCGTGGTACGCTCTTGTACGAGGCAATAAATAATCACTTAATTTTTTTGACCATTCGAATACTTCAGCGTGCACTTCTGACTGATATGGATTCGGATTGCACATTACGTTACGGTTTACATCTCCGCAAGCTGCAATTGTGTCTAATAAAGAAGCATGAATTTCTTGAATCGTTTTCTTCATGTTCCATTTTAAAATTCCGTGCATTTGGAACGCCTGACGAGTTGTCAGCTTTAACGTTCCATTTCCGTATTTTTGTGCTAAATCATCCATCACTAGCCACTGTTCTGGTGTTGAAACACCGCCTGGCGTACGAACGCGAAGCATGAATTGGTAAGCTGGCTCTAGCTTTTGTTTTTGACGTTCATTACGAAGATCTCGATCATCTTGTAAGTAGCTTCCGTGGAACTTCATCAAACGATTATCGTCTTCAGAAATACCTGAGCTGATGCGGTCTAGCATTGTTTCTCCTAATGTACCGCGTAGATAATTACTTTCATCTTTTATGCGCTCAACGTCACTTGGAGGACCTTCGGGCGCTTTTAAAATTTTGTTTACCATGTTGAAAATCTCCTTTCAATCCTCAGTATACATCACGCTGATAACGTTTTTGTTTCTTCATTTCAGCAAGGTAAGCTTCCGCCTCTTCGCGGCTCATCTTGCCTTCTGTTTCAACAATTTCAACTAGCGTGTTGTGCACGTCGCGTGCCATATTTGTTTTATCTCCGCACACATAAAAAGATGCGCCTTCTTCTAACCACTGGAATAATTCTTTACTATGTTCAAGCATACGGTTTTGTACGTATACTTTTTCTTCAGTATCGCGTGAAAACGCCACGTCCATTTTCGATAGCACGCCGTCTTTTAACCACTTTTGCCACTCTGTTTGGTAAAGGAAGTCTGTTACAAAGTGCTGATCTCCAAAGAACATCCATGACTTACCTTTTGCTCCTGTTTCTTCACGCTCTTGCATAAATGAGCGGAACGGAGCCACACCTGTACCAGGTCCCACCATAATAATCGGCGTTTCTTGGTTTTGAGGAAGCTTAAAGTTTTTATTGCTTTGAAGGTATACAGGAATCGTATCACCTGGCTGCAAACGTTCTGAACATAGGACTGAACAAACACCTTTACGCTCGCGTCCATGCGCTTCGTAACGTACCGCTCCAATTGTTAGATGAACTTCGTCAGGATTTGCTGACAAGCTGCTTGCAATTGAATAAAGGCGCGCTGGCATTTTGCGTAAAATAGCTACAAACTCTTGTGCTGATACGTTCCATGGGCCGAAGTCACGAACTAAGTCAATTACATCACGGCCTTGTGTGTATGCTTTTAATTCCTCGCGATTTTCTACAAGCGCTTTTAATTTATCATTTCCAGTAAGCTCAGCTGCTTGCTTTAAAAGCGGCTTTGTTAACACGGTAATTTCAAAATTAGAGAGTAGCGCTTCTCTAAGAGGACGCGTTTCTCCTTCTTTATTAACCGTTACACTTTCACTCGCATCCCACTTGAATTCGTTAAGAAGAAGATCAACAAGCTCAGGATCATTTTCAGGATAAATACCTAAACTGTCTCCTGGTTCATACGTCAAACCTGAACCTTCTAGAGATAGTTCTAAGTGTCGCGTTTCTTTATTTGATCCGCGGCCGTTCAAGTTTAAGTTCTCAAGCACTTCTGCTTTAAAAGGATTTGTTCTTGAGTACGGGGAAGTTCCTGCAGGAGCTTCCGCCGGAACAGCTGCCGAAGCGCTGTGTCCTTTCGCTTCGCTTAATCCGTCAATAACACCTTTAAGCCATTTATTTGCGGGCTCTTCAAAATCTAAATCACAGTCAACGCGCGGATACAGTCTTTCACCGCCAAGTTCTGCTAAGCGCACATCAAATTCTTTCCCTGTTTGACAGAAAAATTCGTATGAGCTGTCTCCAAGCGACAAGACAGAAAAACGGAAATTCTCAAGCTTTGGCGCTCGACGGCCGTGAAGAAATTCGTGGAAAGATAGCGCGTTATCAGGCGGCTCTCCTTCTCCATGTGTACTTACAACAATTAATAAATTTTCAAGTTTCTTTAAATTATTTGGTTTGAAATCATTCATAGAAGATACAGTTACATTAAAACCTTTTGCTTCAAGCGTTTTGCCTGTATTTTCAGCAAGACCTTGAGCATTTCCTGTCTGTGATCCGTAAAGAATCGTTACGTCTTTTGAAATCGTCTGCTCCGCTTGAGCAGGCGCTGCTGAAGAAACGTCTGGCGTTCCTTCGGCAGACGTAGATTGAGATGCTGTTAAATAACCACTCAACCACATTTTTTGTGCTTCTGTTAATGTCGGCAGAAGGCGATTAAGCAAATCTGCTTGTTCTTGATTAAAAGGGCTGTTTACTACCTTAAGTTGCAACACTGTCCACCTCACAAAAATATATAATTTAAATATGTATGCTTTTACGAATCATCTTCAACAACATGTAATACCTGTGTCTAATTAATCAATGATGTTTCCCTTCATACATTATTATTCCTATAGATTATATCAAATTTAATTATATAAATCATTAGAAAATTCTTATCAAATTCGTCTACCTGCATTTTATCGGAGAAGAATAAATTAGTAAAATACATATAATTGATAACTAGTATTAAGATCATTAATAATTGAAGCTGTCGTTACGTTTTTTATAAATGCAGTTACTTCCATATCTGCTCATTCTACATCCTTCACACGAATATGAATATTTTGTAATTTTTAGAGAAGTTTTGTAGAAACGGTTTTCTTTCTCATCAGAATGTTACATAATAAATGTAACATTAATCCTTTTAAAAAACACTATACACAAAAGACAGTATATTCTGAAATTTAGGACAGTTTATAGGTGAGCTAGCAACCTTTTATCTATTCATACACGGTGAAGAATATAAAGGGAAGCTTGCAGTACATACCATTCCCTTTTGCTCATCTCAAATGAAAGGACTGGCTTTTAAATCAGGTAATCTTTTTTAAGGAGGCTTCTTGAATGTTTTTACGAGAATTAACGAAAAGTGGGACGATAACTGTTTCTTACTATAAAGATGGAACGTTGCAAACGTGCAAAGGCCGCGTGCACAACTTAAATCTCCATCAGCAAATTCTATCCGTAAAAGACGAAAATGAAGCCGTTGTTTCCCTTTTGCTTTCTGATATTAAATCCATTCATTAGTATGTAAAATTAAGGAGGAATTACTATGTGGAAAGATAATAAGCAAGCGCTTACAGATTTTGTGTCGGAAGATCGGTTTGAACTGAACTTATATTTATCGTATTTGCTTGATCAAATTTCGTATGACACGTCTAAACAATCCCCTTTTCTTCGCAAGCCTAATGAAACAACTAGTTAATATAGAAAAAAAGCGCACAAATTTGTGCGCTTTTTTTAATGTGATGGCTCTACTTCAGCAATGCCTTCTTCTGGTTTTTCTTCGGCTTTTTTATTTGAAAGCTTGATCTGTCTTAAGAACAATGTGCATACCGCTCCTAAAATAATAAAAGCTAAGCCCATGAAAAAGACGCTGTGCAATGCGCTCATTAGCGAGGTCTTCAAAATAGGCACAATGCTGTCTGAAAGCGCAGCTGGAATACTCTTTAGCGCCTCAGGACTAAACAGCATCTGCAGCACACTTTCAGGATTCGTATCAATCGCTTTTTTGAACCCGTCGGCAAAAGCGCTTGCTTGAGCAGGCAATGAGTTTAAATATGGAACGAGTTTGTCAGTAAGAAGCGTACCTGATTTGGCGTTCATTATCGCTCCTAAAATGGTAATACCGAACGTTCCTCCAATTGAACGGAAAAATTGACTTGATGATGTAACAACACCGAGCTCTTCTTTTGAAAAGCTTTCTTGAAGAGCAAGCGTTAAAATTGGCATTACAAGACCCATTCCTAAACCGATTACGGCCATATAAGAAGTAGCAACAAGCTTGCTAGTATGAAGGTCTAATGTTGTTAACAAGAAGAACCCTCCTGCCATAATGAGCATACCCGTAACGATTTGAGGCTTGATTCCAACTTTATAAACAAGCTGACCTCCAATAATACTCGTTACAATCATTGAAATCATCATTGGTGTCATAATGGTACCTGATTCTGAGGCGCTGACTCCAACGATTCCTTGCATAAAGAACGGAACAAATGTAATAGCTCCGAACATACCAATGCTCATAAAAAAGCCAATGATATTTAAAAGCGTAAACGTTCGGTTTTTAAATAAATACATCGGAAGAATCGGTTCTTTAGCTTTCGTTTCCACAATAATAAAGCTTATGATCCCAGCAACAGCAAGTGCAAACAAACTAATAATCTGCCAAGAGTTCCAGTCGTAGTCTTTTCCTCCAAAGCTCAGGGCCAGAAGCAAGCTTACTACTCCGATAACCATTGTGAACATACCAGCTACATCGAATTTAACAGGTCCTGTATGTTTTTTTCCTTGAAGTCCGAGCGCAATAAAAACGGTAGCGAGTATCCCTACCGGCAAGTTAATGTAAAACACCCATTTCCAGTTCAATGAATCAACAATCCATCCGCCAATTTGCGGACCGATGACAGAAGCAAGACCATAAATTCCTCCGAATACTCCTTGAAACTTTGCTCGTGCTTTTCCTGTAAATAAATCACCGATTACAATCATTGCCATCGGCATCATAACGCCGCCGCCAATTCCTTGTAATGCACGGAATAAAATAAGCTCTGTCATATTATTTGCCATCCCGCATAAAGCAGAAGCCACCATAAAAATAATAAGTCCTGTAACATAAATTACTCTGCGTCCTACTAAATCAGCGAGCTTTCCTGCAATCGGAACAACCGTTGTTGACGTTAATAAATAGGCTGTTGTCAGCCATGTCATCATGCTTAAACCACCAAGATCTCCTACGATTCTTGGCATAGCTGTTCCGACAATGGTTCCATCAAGTGCAGAAAAGAACATCGCAATAATTAACCCAATTAATAAAAGCGTGCGCTTTGAATTTTTTTGATTTTCCATCGTGTGTCTCTCCTCTTTTTTGTTACTGCTGCTTATCTTTATAAGAAGCAGCTGATGTTGCAAGCTTTTTCGTAATAGAAGCCATCATGGAAAGCTCTTCTTCTGTTAGATGCAAAAGGTAGCGGTCCATAATGGCTTTTCGACCATTTAGCACGTCTTCAAGTTTGCGATGCCCAAACTCCGTTAAGGTAATGTCAACAACTCTTCTGTCTTCTTTATTGTGTTCTCTTACAACAAAATTGTGCTGTTCAAGACGATCCACTAAAAGAGTCACGGCGCTCGGTTTTACATCCATTAGCTCTGCAATTTGAGAAACCTTACTGCTCCCTACTTTCTTTAAATAAGAAAGAACAAATAATTGCGTAGGAGTCATCTCATGCTCATTAAGGCTCTCCATCATTTCGGGCTGCATTTTTTCAAATAGCACTTGAAGCGATGAACGAATCTCCCCAAGATACTGATTGCTTTTTGTCACATCTATTCCTCCAGGCTTGCTTATTTATTTCATGTTATAAATAGTTAATGCTAATTAAATATAAATGCATATAAACTAAAAGTCAATTATTTCTTTTTTAGTATTGACCCTTACGCTGCGTTATATTTTATAGTAGATTTCAGAAGGGAGATGAAAGAATGAACAGAAAAGTAAAAGAAGTGGCTGACTTAGTAGGAATCAGCGTCCGCACGCTGCATCACTATGATGAAATCGGGCTATTAAAACCTGATGCTGTCAGTGAATCCGGCTACCGGCTTTATTCACCAGCCAATCTTGATATGCTTCAGCAAATATTATTTTTTAAAGAACTTGGCTTCCCTTTAAAACAAATTCACGAGATTATAACAGACCCAACATTTAATCGCACAGAAGCGTTAATACTGCAAAAAAACATGCTGATTGAAAAACGCAGTCGGCTCGATCAAATGATTGCAACCATTAATAAAACGATTCAATATGAAAAAGGAGCGATTAAAATGAACGAAAAAGAGCGGTTTAAAGGGCTGGATTTTTCGCATAACCCATACGAAGAAGAAGCCCGGAAGCGCTGGGGAAATCAGCGAGTAGATGAAGCGAATGAAAAAGTACAAAGCTTTTCACATGAAGAACAGCAGCGCATGTCAAACGAATGGGAAAGTATCTACACTCACTTAGCTTCTCTGCGTGATCTGTCACCATCCTCTACAGAAGCTCAAAAAGCCATTGAGCAATGGTATCAATTTTTAAATGAGAACTTTGGAACGTATTCGTTAGAAGCCTTTAAAGGTCTTGGAGAGATGTATGTACAAGATGAGCGGTTTACAGCCAACATCGATCGCTACGGAAAAGGATTAGCGAAATTCATGAACGAGGCGATGAGTACATTTGCTGATGCTAAAAAACAATAAATCAAAAGAGATTGAGATATAACTACATCAATTATATGAAGCCTACGTTCATCACCACAATGAAAAAATCCGAACGATTCATCGTTCGGATTTTCATTCACTTAACATACTTTTGTCTCAGCCTCTTTTTATAAGTGAAGACCCATAAGCATTGTATTATAGTAGACGCCATTTATATAGGTGTCTTTTTCTTTTAATCCTTCTGTTTGAAACCCTAGCTGTTTGTATAAAGAAATAGCTCTTTGATTATCTTCTCGCGTCACAAGTTCGATTTTTTTTGTTTGTTTATTCATACGTGCCCATTCAATCAGCTCAATCATTAGCTGTCTTCCTAGCCCTAGCCCGCTATAAGCATTCTCTACCACGATACCAAGGGTACCCATATGCTTATTACGCGGGTTTTGAGACGAGGTGATGGATGCAATACTAATGATTTCTTCTTCTTTTTCAGTCACGACTATAAGAGAGTTTTGCTCTTGTTTTACAGAAGCTAAAAACACTTCATACTCTGAAACTGGTCTAAGAAACTCCCCTTCTCCAAATGAAAGAAAATCACTTTCTCCTCCCACTCGATTGTAAAAAGCAATCATTTTCTCTGCGTCTTTTGATTCTGCTTCTCGAATGGTGACGCCTATACCATTCTTTAATGTACGTAAACTCATATATCTATCTTCCTTTTAGTTATTCTTGTTTGCCTATATGGGTTTTAGCGCTGTTTTTCTCTCCACTGACCTAACCACATGCGATTCCCTAAAGCCGTAAAATCATTTTCGTCGGCGTAGCGTTCAATGACGGAAAGCGCGTTGTCCTCAAGCATTGGTGAATAGCTCATAATTTCTAAAATATGATGTGCAGCCCATAGGTCAATTCGATAAGTAGGATTCGTCAGCAGTGTTGAAAATTCAAAGAGCATGCCTGGATAGTATAAATGAATGAGCTGCGCAATTTTTTTCATATCTTCTGCAGCTCGGTTTCCTTTTTTTACAGATTTTTTATCTCGATAATCGATTTCATAATGAATTTTTGCGCTTTTTTGATAAAGATCAACTAGCGTTTCGTACGTACGATGTTTCTGCATTTCTCATCTTCCTTTGCTTCTAGATTTCCTCGTTTGAAGATGCTATAGTTCATTTTTAGGTTTCATATATTCAAATAAATGCAGCAAAAATATGATGCTTCCGCCAATGCACATCACAAAACTTAACGTAGCAGGATACTGAATAAAGAAACCGACAACACCAAAAATCAGCATAGCAAGCGCTCCTATCATCATAAACAGATGATAAGCCGGTGTATTTTCTTCATTATTCATACATAACTCCTTTTCACTATTTTTTAAGTTATTAAAAAGATATGACACTTCTTTTGGACTATGATCTTTTATTTTGCTGCCGCTTTATTTCTTTAGCTTAGCACGAAGTAACGTGAGAAGGCCTCCTCCAAACATCACGCCACCCACAATTTGATACAGGTGTATGTAGCTTTTTACCGTTTCAACATACAGATCTGTGTCTACATTCCCTTTACTTTCTAGCCATTTTTGGCCCATTGCCTGACCCGTTGCAACGCTTTTTAACAAAACGACCAGGCCTCCGACCATGACAACGGCGGCGATCATAAGCTGTACCTTTTCTTTGTCATCTAGTATTTTTTTGAATTCGTCTGCCATCTATCTCTCTCCCATCCTTACCTTGTTATGTATCTACTTGTTTGTAATCATGCTGTTTTTTCTCTATTATAACGCTCAACTTGGTCATTATAACACGGTTTTGCACTGCCTTTAGTCTTACTTTTCATAAATGAAGCCATTTTGGGTGATACTATTTTTGAAACACAGGCGTCTTTAACATCCCTTCATTATTTTTGAAGGGTTACTAATTGAGGTTGATACATGCTTATATTTTTAGGGATTTTTTTACTTTGTGCAGCTGTTTGTTTAGTAGAAATACCTTATTTAAAAAAAGTGAACAGTCAAAGAGAAAAGCGAATTTTTTGGAGTTTGTTCACAGTAAGTATTTTAATTGTTAGTTTAAAATATGGCGGTGTGGAAATCCCTAACCCTGGAGACGGCATTGCTTTTTTATTAAAACCTTTTAGTGATTTTTTGTTCAGTCTGTTGAAGTAAAAGGAAGTGAACAACGTGCATAGTCAGATAAAATTATCCGCAGCACAGTTTCGAATACTCGTGATTTTTTATAGTTTAGGCGACACTATTTTAGTCGTACCTGGAAGCTTAACGGCTGATTCTAAACAAGAGGCATGGATTCCAGCCATTTTAGGCGTAGGTGTAGGCGTTTTTCTTGTATGGATGTATATCAAACTTTCTAGCCTTTATCCGAATAAAACCCTTGTAGAACTAAACGAAGCCATTTTAGGCAAGTGGCTAGGAAAGTTTGTCTCTCTTTTATTTGTCGCTTCTACTCTTCTTTTTTGCAGTCAAGTTTTGTTTTACGTGGGCTCATTTCTAACAACTCGCATTATTATTCAAACGCCTATGCTTGCTGTTCATATTTTGTTTATGGGAATTGTGATTGTCGGCGTTCGTCTTGGCATTGAAACGATTGCCCGCTGTGCTGAAATTCTCTTTCCTTGGTTTGTTATTCCGTTTTTAATCTTAGTTTTTTCGATCTTCCCTCAAATTCATTATGAGAATTTGCAGCCTTTGTTAGAGGTAGGCGTTAAGCCTATTATTAGATCTATTCTGGTCTTTACAAGTATTACGTCTCTCACTTTCATTGTATTGCTGACCGTTTTCCCTGCTCACGTAGGGGAACCTGATCAGCGGAACCGCGCTTTTTTTACAGGAAGCTTAATCGGCGGAGGCATTATGATTATTATTTTATTACTTGGCATTCTTGTACTTGGAAATACGTATACACGTATCGCTTTATATCCAAGCTATGAGCTTGCAAGGCGTATCGAAGTTGCCGATTTTCTGAAAAATATTGAAGTAATCATGGCCATTATGTGGTTTTTATCTCTTTATTTCAAAACGTCTCTCTACTATTATGCGACCGTTTCCGGACTCGCTCAAATTCTTGAATTAAAAAACTACCGAATTTTAACTCTTCCGCTAGGCATTATTGCCGTTACATTTTCACTTATCGTGTATCCAAGCATTCCCTATGAACAAACGTGGGACAGAGATACGTGGATTCCGTACAGTCTGTTATTTGGACTATTTTACCCTCTTGGGTTATTAATAGTTGGGAAAATTCGCGTAAAGCATTCGGCGTCTTTATCGAAATAAAAAGAAATTGAGACATAACGAAATCCATCCAATCAACAGCTAGAAGGAAGCTACATGCATGAAACTTAGATTCATCCTACCAATAAAAAAATCCGAACGATGAATTGTTCGGATTTTCCCTCAACGAAACTACTTTGTTTTACCCTCTTTTAAAAGAACACGGTTATACTCACTAATCCATTCCACAGCATATGTAAAATCATAGATGGGAAAATAGATTTTGTTCGATAATAAATAATGGCGAAAACAAGTCCCATGACGGTAGCTGTAATCGGAAAGCCAATATGTAAAAGACCGAATACAAGAGCGGAAACGAAAATGCCCACAAGCACGTGATGGCGTTTGGTTAAGAAACCACATAAAACACCTCTATAAAGCAGCTCTTCTTTAATAGGCGTGATAACTGCTACACTTATAAAAAATATCCAGCTTGAAAGCTGCGTTTGATTAAAACTGCCTTGATTTAAATCTTTTTGCTGCTGATCTGCGCTTTCTACGTTTAAAAATGAAAGCATCACGTACTGCACCGCGGCTACAATTAAAAAGCCTACCACAATATATACATACGTTTTCCCTTCTTTTAATACCGAGACGTTCCACATAGGTTTTAAAAATCTGCGCACAGGTCTATAAAGCACCGCAACCCCTAGAAAAAATGCCGCGTCTACAAGCAGAGCATATGGGCCTTCTAATAAAATTCCTGTCATATTTGAACCCATAACTTCATCGTAAATAGCTACTCCAATTCCGGCTATGATTTGCAGTCCAAAGCCCAACACGATAAATAGAAGCAATGTGAAGTAAGTAAACTCTTTTTTCTTTTTAGGCTTTAAAACCGGTTCTGAATTTGTTGATAACGTACTCAAAATAGCAACCTCCAAAAATGATTCTTTCTCTCTAGTGCTCTCAAAATTCTATCATAAACTCAGTTTAATTATGTTATTTTTTAGGAAAAAAGTTATATTTTTTCACGTTTTATACACAAAGGCAGGGCTTCAAAAAATAAATGCGCTAACCAAATTAGTTGTCAACTTCCTTATATTTGATTACGCTTGAAGAAATCTTACCGAAAGTGAAGTGAAAAAATGGCAAACATTTTAATGATCAACTTTCCCGCTGAAGGTCACGTAAACCCAACGCTTGGAATGGTAAAAGCTTTTTCAGACCGAGGTGATACAGTTCATTACATTACGGCCGAGCGTTTTAAAGAGCGCCTTGAAAACGCCGGGGCTATCGTACACATTCACCCAGACTTATTAAGCGGTGTATCCATCAAGCCTGAAACTCCTCAAGGAATCAACGCTTTTTTAAACATCCACATCCAAACGTCTTTAGATACGCTGAAGCTTGTTCATATATTATCAAAAAAAATTGAATTTGATTTTGTGTTTTACGACAAGTTTGGAGCAGGCGAATTAGTGCGTGATTATTTGCGGATCCCTGGCATTGTATCATCTGCTTCTTTTTTAATGCCGAAAGACCGCTTAGCAATGATGCCTCTTCATCCTGATTCAGACGTTCCATTTCAGCCGGATGAACAAGCTCAGTACGGGCTCAGCCTGCTTAAAAATCAGTTTGGCATAGAGCCTAAAAATCTGCTTCAATTTATGAACAATGAAGGCGAATTAACGGTCGTGTACACAAGCCGCTTTTTCCAGCCGCTTCATGAACATTTTGATGACTCGTGTTTATTTATTGGGCCAAGCTTTCCAAAGCGTCACCGCTCTCATGATTTTCCATTAGAAAAGCTGAAAGACGAAAAAGTTCTTTATATTTCAATGGGAACGGTACTTCATGACGTAGAAGGCTTTTTCAACCTTTGCATCGACGCATTTAGCGATTTTGATGGAAAAGTTGTGATTGCAGCAGGAGACCGGGCCGATTTTAAAAGAATTAAAAAAGCGCCAGAGCATTTTATTATTTTGCCCTATGTTCCTCAGCTTGACGTGTTAAAAGAAGCGGACGTTTTTATCACGCACGGAGGCATGAACAGCGTAAACGAAGCTATTCATTTTAACGTACCGTTAGTCGTTTTACCTCATGGCAAAGATCAGCCGATCGTTGCTCAAAGGCTCGTGGAACTAAACGCTGGTTATCGCTTAGCAAAAGAAACGTTAAATGCCTCTCTTTTAAGAAGTGCCGTTGACGAAGTTGTCCGCGACGATTCCTATAAAAAAGGAATTAAAGAAATCAACGTAAGTTTCCAGCAGGCATCTGGACCGGCTGCAGCAGCCGAGCAAATTATCAATCACGTAGTGAAGCAACATTCATAAAGAAAAGGTGCACTGATGTGCACCTTTTCTTTATAAAAACAGCCATGTACAAACTGTATATATGCCGATGATTAGTAAACTGACGACTGTAAGGAAAATCATTGCACATCCAGCTACAATAAGTTTATCAGCTCATTTGGATACGTAACGAGCAAAGCGTGCAGGTTGTCTCTCACTTCCCCAAGTTCTCTTCTTTGATATCTCGTTGAGTATTTTGGCTTGTTTTTTTGATACTACATAGCTCATAAGCCTCTCCTTTTTAGGTGTTTATGCTCATCTTAACAAGGGTACAATGAACTATAATTGATTTTCGAAGGGGCTCGTTTATGAACAATGATCTTTTACTCATTCAAGAGATAAAAAACCGAAAGAAAGAAGCACTTCATCAGCTTTACAATCGATATGAAACGCTTTTGTATCGTCTTGTCTATTCAGCAGTAAAAGATCCACATGCTTGCGAAAGCATCTTAACAGAGCTATTCAAAGAAATTTGGCATTCCCCTGATCTTTTGGTCAAAGAACGTACTCTTTCTCTTTCCTTGTGCAAGCAGTGTGTAAAAAATATAAAAAAGCACAGCCAGAACTCAGAGAAGATTTCGTCGTAAATCATTTTTTTGCTGTACATACTATGAATACAAATCCATATGACTGAAATAATCGAAAATATGATGTAAATCTGTAATCTTTATGCTATGAGTGCTGTAAGCAACGATTATTTCAGCCAGCATAAGAACAAATAAAATGGCCAATAGCACCTTAACAAGCGGAAATTGTCGGAACTGAGGAGAAAAAAGCAGCTTACTGACTGTATACAAAAACAGCAGGATAAAGTAAATCATCATGGCATTGGTCGCCTGAAGGGGCACATTCCAGACAAATATGTACACGCTGAATGTCAAAATTAAAATAAACGACATTTCTTTCCCGCTAAAAAAATCACTCATTGCGTAACACCTTTTCTTGTTCATGAATGAATAAGAAATTATAAACTCACGAAACATTAACGTTATTTTTACAACAGTATACACGATTTTCCTGTTAATTTCTATATACCGGTGTATATATGGAGCTGCTTTTAGCGGATTGGCGTCATGTTTTTGAATGCAATGGGTTATAGTAACAGGGAAAGCTCATAAAGGAGGTATGGATAATGGAAAACACAAATCAATTTGTTCAAAAGCTGAACGACAATCAAGAAAAGCAGCGTAAAAATAAGCAGGGTCAAGCTACTGGCCACCCGGAGAAAAAACTTCCTAACAAACAGCATTAATATTGTAAAAGCTGGCTGTCAAAACAGCCGGCTTTTTTTGTAATCATTTTTCGGAAGTCGAAATGTTTGAAGATAAAACAAATCCCCTGTTACAATAAACTGAACCCGCTGCAAAAACGTTCGCAGCTATACTTTCCTCTTAAGGAGCTGAATATAAAATGAGTAAATTTGAAAAATTATTCCAACCAACAAACATTGAAGCATTTGATTTACACACTCGTACAGCAATGGCACCGATGACACGATGCTTTGCTGATCCAGAGACAGGCATAGTCGGTCAAGACGTTGTAGACTACTACCGCCGCCGCGCAAAGGATGGTATTGGCTTAATTATTAGTGAAGGAATTGTTATCAGCGAACGCGCAAAAGGAAATCCTGGCGTTCCCGGTATCTATACACAAGAACAAATTGATTCATGGAAGCCTGTAACAGAAGCTGTTCATGAAGAAGGCGGCACGATTATCGCTCAAATTTGGCACGTTGGCCGCTTGAGTCATTCCGGGTTAATCAATGGGCATAAACCTCAGGCCCCTTCTGCTATTGCAGCACAAGGTCAAGTGCCTCGTTTCCGCAAGCCGTACGAAGAGCCTGAAGAAATGTCAAAAGAAGATATTAAAGAAGTTGTAGGACAGTACGCTCAAGCAGCTAAAAATGCCATTGAAGCAGGCTTTGACGGCGTTGAAATTCACGGTGCTCACGGCTATTTAATTGATCAATTTAATTCAGACTGGTCTAACAAACGCACGGATGAATACGGAGGCGACCTTGCACAGCGATTAACGTTTATGAAAGAAGTGATTTCTGCTGTTATTGACGCTATCGGAAAAGAACGAGTTGTGATTCGCTTCTCTCCTCATAAGCTTGATAAACCAGACTATCGCTGGGATGATACCGAAAAAGCCATTCAAACGTATACAGAAGCTTTTAAAGAAACAGGCATTGAGATTATTCACCCGTCTATGCTTGATTTTTACGAAGATGTCCAAAACGGCCAAAACCTTTATGAAATCACGCGTAAGTACTGGGATGGACCGATTATCGGCGTGGGTGATTTAACGCCTGAATCAGCTGAAAAAGCGCTTCAAGCCGGCTGGATCGACGTAGCTGCTATTGGCCGCCCGCTAATTTCAAATCCTGATTATTTACACCGCATTAAAAACGATGATGCTCTTGTCGAATACGATGCTAAAAAACATTTACCAGAGCTTATCTAAAAAAAGCGCTCCTTCCGGAGCGCTTTTTTTATTGGTTTACGTATGACTGAACTTCTTGCTTCCAAACAGCATAGCCTTGGCCTTTTAAATGAAGACCATCCACCGTGAAACTACTTTTTAACTGATTATGTGTAGATACTTTCGAATACAGGTCAATATAAGAATCACTATGTTTCTTAGCTAGACGCTCTACATAGTTGTTTAATGCGATAACATCTTTATTGTCCACTGCGTCGCCGCATTTTTTATTGTTCACGGGCAGTACACTTTGAATATAGACTTTTGTATTCGGTGATTCTTTATGAATACGTTCAAGAATTTCAGCGTAATTGGCTTTGGTTTTTTTTACAGATTTTTGCTCATTTAAATCGTTAATGCCAATCATTAAGAAAATCTTTTTTGGTTTAGCATCTGTAATGCTTTTTAAACGATGCAATACCCCTTCAGTTGTATCATCGGCTACGCCTCGATTGACAATCTGCTTATTATGAAAAAGTTCGCTCCACTCAGAGCGCTGGGTAATGCTATCACCGAGAAATACGATGGACTCTTTAGGAATACTTAATTGCTTGAACAAAGTAGTCCGTTCAATGTAATAAGGATTGTCTCTATAGCTTTGCTTAGACGAACCCTTAGATGACAGCGGATTTTTCATCGCGCTGCTGCTTGTTGCATAAAAAGCAAAAACACCTATGAAAAGGACATTTAAAATAATGGAACTGATAAATACAGCTTTCTTTGTTGAACTCACGAAAACGACACTCCTGTACTTTGTATGGTTTTTAGATAACTCTACGATGATATAGTAAAGCTTCCTGTTAACACTCTTTCCCTCCATACAAGACATTTAATCATTTTTTGTAAATAATGATTTTACATAAAAAAGAAGCGGCGCTCGAAAGCGCCGCTTCTTTTTCTATAATATAAGGGGTTAAAACGTACTTTTATTATAACATATAGTCTATGGTCATATTTTCCTCTATTAGAAAATAGTTCTTATGTCGTTTCTTTTTCCAGCTGTTTTTCTCTTTTTACTTGTCTTGCGAAGAAGAGTTCGTATACAACTGGAATAATAATTAAAGTAAGAAGAGTAGATGACGTAAGTCCTCCAATTACCGTGATGGCTAAGCCTTTTGAAATCAGCGTTCCGCTTGACGTAGTAAGCGCCAGCGGGATTAAAGCAGCAATGGTAGCAAACGCCGTCATTAAAATTGGACGCAAGCGCGTTTTCCCAGCTTCAATAAGGGCTTCACGGATCGTCATGCCTTTTTGTTCGCGATTTTGGGTAATTCGATCTACAAGCACAATCGCGTTTGTTGTAACGATTCCAATCAGCATTAAGAATCCAATCATGACACTGACAGACAGCGGTTCTTTTGCAATGACAAGACCAACTAACGAACCGATTGGCACAAAAATGAGTGACGATAAAATGATAAATGGAATACGCGCTTTTCCAAACGTAACGAGCATTGTTAAATACACAAGGCCGATTGCTGTTAAAATGGCTAGACCTAGAGATTGGAAGACTTCTACTGTCTCGTCGCTTCCGCCTCCTCCGTCCAAGCTCACATCTTTCGGCAAGTCTAGCTTTTTCACTCCATCTACAACATCTTTGGTCACAGCTTGAACATCATCGCCTTTGATGTCTGCTTCTACTCGCGCAAATACTTTACCGTCGAGCTTTTGAATAGAAGTGAACGTATCAATTGTACGAACGTCAGCGATATCTTTTACTAACACAGGCCCTCTCTCTGTAAACACTTGCAGGTCTTTAATTTCTTTTACTGAGGCAAGGTCTTTATCGTACGAAAGCTGAACCGCTCGTTTTGTATTATCCAATTTTAAGTCTCCAACCGATACCGGTTTGGTTTGATCAGAGATTGTACCAAGCAGCTGAAATCCAGATACTCCATACTCTGCGGCTTTATCAGGATCTACTTCTACTACAAGCTGCTTTTGCTTATCTGAGAAGTTATTTGTTACATATTTAAGACGTTTGTCTTTGTTTAAGTGGTTTTCCACTTGCTTAGCTGCCTTTTGCAAGTCATCTAAATTAGAAGAATATAAATCAACCGTCACGTTATTATTTGTAGGCGGCCCTCCTGTTGATGCTTCTTGCACATTAACTGTTGCTTTCGGTGATTCTTCTTTCGTGATGCTTTCCATTTTCTTTTGAACTTTATCAATAAACGTATCGACATTCACGCCTTCTTTTACATTCAAGAAATAGCCAACTTGGTTCGGACGTTTTACACCTGTTGAAAAGTCGCGTGATCCAACTTCCGTTGTCACGTCTGAAATTTCGTTTTGGTCCGCAAACATCTTTTCAATTTTTAAGGATACATCGTTTGTTTTTTCAAGGGACGTAGATGCCGGTAATTGAACGTTGGCTTGAAGCATTTTTTGTTCTTCATTTGGAATAAACGTAAAGCCAAGTGAAGGAACAAGCGCAAATGATCCAAACAGTAAAATAAAGGATAAAATCAAAATTTTGATTTTATGATTAAGCGACCATGCAATCGCTTTTGCATACCCGCGCTGCAGCTTTCCTTCTTTTTCTTCAGGCGGTACTTTTTTAAATGCAAACTTTGCGAGAATCGGCACGATTGTAATCGCTACAAGAAGAGATGCTAACAGTGAAAAAACAACTGTCAAAGCAAACGGCAAGAAGAACTCTCCTGTAATTCCTCCTACAAAGCCGATTGGCAAGAATACGACAACCGTTGTAATCGTAGACGAGGTAATTGCTTTTAAAATCTCTTTTGTTGACGACTCGACAAGCTCATTGCTCATGCCTTCTTCTGAACGGCGAACGCGTCTGAAAATGTTCTCAATCACAACAATACTGTCATCCACTACGCGCCCAACGGCTACAGCCATTCCACCTAGTGTCATAATATTAAGCGAAATATCAAGCTGGTTTAAGAAAATAGCTGATACTAACAGCGATAATGGAATCGATATAATCGCAATGATTGTCGCACGGAAGTTACGCAAGAAAATCAGCACGGCGAGTGACGCAAATAATGCCCCGAGCAATCCTTCGCGTACTAATGTTTCAACAGACTTTTCAATGCCGTCAGCTGAGTCAAAGCCAATTGCGTAGTCTAACTGATCGTCATATTTTTTCAAAATCTTCATCGTTTCGTTGGCCACTTCAACCGTATTAGCGTCTTGCTTTTTTGTGATGGCCATCGACAGCGCATCTTTGCCGTCATAGCGTGTATATTCGCCTTGTTCTGTTACGGCTTCGACTTTGGCAATATCGCCAAGTTTCACAGGCTGTGCTTCAGGGTTCATCGTGGATTTCAGCTGGATTTTCTTTAATGCATCGATCGTGGCAACTTTTTCTTCTACTCGCACTGGAATTTGGAGCTCTTTTCCGTTTAATGTTCCTGCTGGGAAGGAAACGGCTTTTTGATTAATTTGTTCTTTCATCCCATCAAGCGTTAAACCAGCTTGAGCTGCTTTTTCTTTATCGACCGTAATTTGTAAAAGGTCCTCTTTTACACCGCCAACTGAGACGGAGTTAATACCTTGAATTTTATTCAATTCAGGAATCACTTCATCGTTTAATACTTTTTCAAGATTTGCATCATCTTTTGCAAACAGTGAAATGTTGAAAATCGGGAAGGAACCAAATGAAAAACGGTTTACGTCTACATTTGATGACTCTGGCAAATCTAATTCTTTTATCGACGAGTTAATTTGCTGTTCAACTTTATCTAAATCCGTATTAAACGGGAATTCTAAATTAATAATACCGACGTTTTCATATGATACGCTTTGTACGCTTTTAACGCCTTCAATTCCTTTTACTTGGTCTTCGATTTTCGACGTGACACTTTCATTTACGTCATCAGGAGAAGCCCCAGGATACGTTGCTTCAATGGACAGCTGCGGAAATTCGATATTCGGCAGTAAATCAATTTTTAGTTTTGAAAATGAATATAGCCCCGCTAAAATAAGTAAAAATGAAACGATAAACACAGCTACCGCATTTTTTAAACTAAATCTCGTCAAAAAATTCATCTTTTTCCTCCGTTACGTAACTAAGTTATTTGAGAAGCCTTCATCCTTTAATAGCTGCAGACCCGTTTTATTTTTTTAAACAATTTTAGAGTACCCATGGGTCAGTTTTTCGTAAAAAAACTCACCTCCTTTCATGTGCTGATGAACTGTCTATACAAACTGAAATTTGATGGTCGCACGCTCCCCCTGGAAGCGAGATAAAGGAAAAGCCGTCTTGACCATATAAATCCCAGCCTTCAAAAAACGAGCTGTCATGAAACATATCTAGCGCATACCCATTAGAAAACGCAATTCGAAGTATACCGATATCTTCATACCACTGTATAGAGAGAATGCGCTGGCCAAGCAGCAGCGCTTCGACTTGCTGACGCTGCTCGGCGGAATGTAGCGATTTCCAGTCTGCTTGACCAAGCAAGATGCTGCGTTTGTTTTTTAGTCTCCATGGACATTCTGCCACAAGTCCGCCTTTACTAAATCCAAGAGAAAACGGCAGGGTGTTGTCTGTGTTTACCTTGGTAACGGTTTGTTCTTGAAAATATGAAAAATTAATTACTGTGCTGCTGTTACTCATCATATCCCTCCATTATCAACCAGTACCGACGAGTCATTTTTGGGTCTCAAAATAGCAGCCTTCAATGTATAAGTTCACAATGAACTCCGCATAGTTCATGATATCTTCTTCTGTTATATCATCATCGGAAACGATATCCATCCTATACCCATTTAACATGCTGCAAAACGCTTTTGAGTGTAAAAAAGCGTTTTTTATTTTTTGCTCTTCAATCAATTTAGCAACAAGCCCGTGATAATCCTCAAAAAATTGATGAAGACGACCCATCATTTCTGGCATTTGGTGAGGGGCTTGCCAAAAAGAGTCCGGATATTTTTTAGTTTCGTAAAAAAAGAGCAGGTGATGTTTCGCAACTGAATAGAGCTTTTCGTGAAACGTTTGGCATTTATCTGTTCTTCGCTTTGCATGATACAAAAACTCATCAAACGAACGATTATTAACAGCGATATAAAGCGACTCTTTAGACGAAAAGTACAAGTAAAGCGTTCCTTTAGATACACCCGCTAGTTTAGCAATATCAATCATTTTTGCTTCATAGTAACCTTTGGATCCGAACACTTCAAAAGCAGCATCTAAAATTTTCTCCCGCTGCTGTTTTCGGTTTGTCATGATAAAAATCCTCTCATACGTTTTCGATACTATACATATAAAATAATTAAAATAACTTGTCAACACGTAGTGTGCTCTTTTATACATTGCATCACAAGAGTATGTCAGTTTTTCAAACAAAATACTTCTATAGCACAAATTAAAGCGTTTTCGACTTTTTTGTGACAGATACAAATGATGCTTGTATATGAAGAGCTTGCTATGGTACATTTTTGTCATCGATACAGAAATTTATTCCGTCGTTACGGGAGGAGAAAACATGGTTCTTACATCACCAATCGGTCGCCTGCGCTTAGTAGGAATTTTAGAAGGAATTTCATTTTTACTGCTGCTGGGCATTGCTATGCCGCTAAAATATGCAGCAGGCATACCCGAAGCTGTATCAGTTGTAGGCGCAGCACACGGTGCACTTTTTGTGCTGTATGCTCTTGCAGTCGTTCATGTAAAATTCGCGCATAAATGGTCAATCGGCCGCTCTTTATTTGCATTTCTTATGTCGGTTATTCCGTTTGGTCCTTTTATTTTAGAGCGCCAGCTGAAAAAAGAACAGTAAAAGAAAAGAACGTCACGGACATCATGTTTCCATGACGTTCTTTTTCCTTACTGTTCCGCACTATTTTCGCTAAAGTGGTCAATCGTTTTCCACCACTTCAGTGAGTGAGGTTTTAATAGCATTCCAATTTCTTCTGGACTAATTTGCTGATCTATAATCATTTCATGCATTGCTTGAAAGAGTCCCGTTGTAACAGCTTCTTTCACATCAGATTCACCTTCTATATACAGCTGTTCAATCGCTTCAAACACATCCGGTTCACGTTCGAGCTGGCCGTTATATTCAAGAGAGATCAAATGACCCGCTACTCGGCTTAATTCATGCTGCAGCTCTTCTTTATCGTTGAAGTTGATTTCTTCGCTTGGCTCAAAAGATGGGCAAGCTTCTTTTAGTAATGGAATAACATTTTGTTTTGTAATCATATCTAAATTCCCTGCCTTTGCATGTGTGACAAATTCTCTATTCTTTACCCTTTTCTCTTTTTCTATAAACTTGTTTTACAAAACTTTACCGTTTTCTACAACTACTTCTCCTTTTTTCACTACGCTATCAATATGATTCAAGCCATACTGATATTGAAGGGTTCGATAACTAGAGACATTAAAAATCGCTAAGTCAGCTTGTTTTCCGGCTTCAATACTCCCAATCTTATCTCCTTGATTAATAGCATGAGCTGCGTTAATAGTTGTGGCTACAAGCACTTCTTCAGGACTCATGTTCATATTCATACATGCCAGATTCATCACAAATTGCTGTGAAGTCGTTGGAGATGAACCTGGATTGCAGTCTGTAGAAAGAGTAACCGGAACGCCTAAATCGATCATTTTTCTAGCATCTGGCCATTTCATTCCAACAAATAAGGAATTCCCCGGTAAAAGTGTGGCTACGATCCGTTTTTCAGCCAGTTTCTTTAACCCTTCATCAGAAGCATACAAAAGATAATCTGCTGATATCGCTCCTACCTCTGCTGCGAGCTCTGCTCCTCTGCAGTATTCAAAGGGGTCGGCATGTATTTTAGGAAGCATGCCATGGCTTTTCCCGGCTTCGAGTATTTCTTGACATTGTTGGAATGAAAAAGCATTTGGAAGACATACAGCATCATTAAATGCTGCGAGCTTATAAGAAGAAATTTGAGGAATCATTTCGTGAATAAGTAAATTGACGTATTTCTGCGTATCTCTTTTATATGCTAAAGGTACGACGTGTGCTCCTAAGAAGGTGCTTATGACATCAACTGCGTGTGTATCATTCAGCATTTTAGCGATTTGCAGCTGCTTTAGTTCTGTTTCTAGTTCTAAGCCGTACCCGCTTTTGAC
Organism: Priestia sp. USM5; assembly: GCF_058323215.1. Taxonomy (NCBI): domain Bacteria; kingdom Bacillati; phylum Bacillota; class Bacilli; order Caryophanales; family Bacillaceae; genus Priestia; species Priestia sp. USM5. The sequence continues at coordinate 1,581,342 of NZ_JBSGKN010000001.1, read as the reverse complement.
TTCTACAGTCGTGACTCCGTGAGCTAGAAAAGACGTAAGACGCTCATAGCTCTGCTGATAAATTCGATACGCATACTCTTCCTGTGTTTGAACGACAGTGGAGTGAATACCTCCACCTTCTTCTAATAAATCCAAGTAAGAAGTTGGTCTTTCAAACCGCCTATAAAATTCTTCTTCACGAGAGCCAGCGTACACAGCGTGTGTATGAGGATCAATCAGACCCGGAGTTACAATTTTGTGAGAAGCATCAATAATCGTTGCATCATTTCTTTCCTTTTCATATTTTTGTTCTAGCTCTTTTGTTGTACCTACGGTCACAATTTGATCTCCTTCTATCCAGACTGAGCCATTTTCAATCACCGTCAAGTTTCTCATTTCTTTTCCAGCTAAAGGACCTTTATTTTCTTTGGCCGTTACAACTTGCGAAGCATTTTTAATCCATAGCGCTTTTTTGGACATCGTTGAATTTCCCCCTTTTCTAGCGTGTACCACGTTTTGGGGCTCCATGTTTACCGTAAACTCATTTAGATTCACCTACACATTTCGCACCTCTGCCTTCTTTCTTGTAGGTAGAAATTCGAAAAAGCATGTCCAGGGTCTGAAAAGCGTGTTTTTAAGTCTTTAAAGCTAGATAACTTATATTTTTTTCAATTATATACGCTTTTAGACCCTTTTTTTCTCCGTTTTCTTACTTATTGACTCTTGTTTTATACAGATATATCCTTATATACTAAATCTTTTATCACATGTATTTTATAAACATCACGGCGAGGTCCCCTCAATAGGATAAATAATAGATTTCTAGGAAGAGAACGTTTATAATATTCTTTGAAGTTTTACTTTTAGAAAGATTCACTAATGGAGGAAGAAATATGATTGTCAACTATAAAAACCAAGCAACCGGCCATCGCATGAATAACGGCTGGAATCTTTTCTATGCGTCAAACTTAACGATGTGGCGCAAAGATGAAAAGTATTTGCTTTTAGATGAAAACCAAGATGTAGTGATGATCTTTGGCTTTAAAAAAGACGAAATCATTCTAGATAAATTGCAAACGTGGGGCTATACATTTGGTGTCCATCCAGAGAAAAAACAAATTTCTTGCTTGCAGCGTCAAGAAGAAATTGGTGAATAAAAAGAGGGCTGAAAAAATTCAGCCCTCTTTTTTATTAATGGGTTTGTTGAAACATAGCGCTCAGCTGCTTTTTTTCAGATGGTTTTACAACATAATACCATGTACCATCTACCATTTGTCCTTCTCCTTTTACCGTTACCGTTTCGAAATCAGGCCGTCCATTCTTAATGACGTTATACATCGTAAATGCATCGCTGACATCAATATTCGTTTGGATATGCTTTTTTGCGAGCGTGAGAAGACTTGGGATATTTTTCACCGTTGACATGTTCATTCCTTTATCTAATAGAGCTTCCACCACTTGACGCTGGCGATTGTTTCTTCCTAAATCACCTTTTGGGTCTTCATGTCTCATCCGTACATAGGCAAGAGCTTTTTCACCGTTCAACGCATTTTCTCCTTCAGGAAAGATAAATGAATCAAAGACAAAAGGAAACGGGTTATTCACGTTCACGCCGCCAAGTTCATCGACTACATCTTTGAACCCCTCCATATTTACTTTCACATAGTAGTCAACGTCAATATTTAAAAAATTCTCAACCGTGCGCACGGTTAAAGGAATGCCTCCGTATCGATAAGCATGGTTAATTTTCTCATCCATCCCTTTTCCATCAATGTGCACGCGCGTATCTCTAGGGATCGGCATAACCTTTGCTTTATTATGGCTTTTATCTAAATTGACCACCATTAATACATCTGAGCGGCCCGTATCGCCTGGCCTTTCATCTACGCCCATAACGAGTACATTAAACGAATGAGGCTGCTCTTTAGCAGATGTTTGATGCTGATAGACAATTCCCAACCCAGCGGTTCCTAAAAGCAACATACATGCCGCTAAGATGCCTACTTTGTATTTTTTCATTCATACGGCCTCCTTTACACATCACTTACTCTCTATATGCCTTAATGAATGAAAATTTATACCTTCTTGAGGAAATTTAAGCACACGTCAAAAAAGCCCGCTTGTTGGGAAGCTGGCTTTTCACTAGTAGATGTTAGCTTGATTTTTGATGCACATCACGCTGTGCCCATTCACTTTCTAGCATACTCATTTCAATTAAGCTCCAGTACTGTCCATCTACAAGCCGGACATCTCGAAGAAGGCCTTCGCGTGTAAAGCCAATTCGTTCATAAGACTGAATCGCCCGCTCGTTAAAATCAAAGACGCCGAGCGAAATTCGGTGAAGGCCCAGTTCTTCAAAACCGAAAGCTAACATTTTTTCAAACATGTGCGAGCAAAACCCTTTTCCTCTATACTTTTCACCAAGCAGCACTCGGCCAATTCTTCCTGTTTTATGATAATAATCAATATGAGCCAGGGAAATATGCCCAATAAGCTGTTCATTGTCATCTATGACAGAAAAAGCATAGGTAGAGGCACCATCTTCATTTGCATATCGAATATAGTGTTTTAACTGTCTAGGAGTAAGCGGAAAAGAAAAGCTAGAGCCGCTCCATTGCACCATAAATGACTCGGAGGGAATCCAATCCATTAGCTGTTTAAAGTCTTTTTTGGAGAACGGTCGTAGAGCTATCACATAATTCTCCCCCTTATTATTTCTGACTTTTCTAAATATATTACATTTATCATAATAAACTGTCAACTATCTATGTAAAAAAAAGCCATCATTTCGATGACTTATAGCTGTAATGCTTTTCTGAGAAGAGTTAAATCATGAGTAAATTCAAAAAAATAGGTTCTATTTTCATTGTCAAATACCATCATGATTGGTTTTTGGTTCGGTTCAAGAACAAAAATAACTTCACTTGCCAGCGTGTTGACCGCACTATTTTCAATTTTCACGGCTGGATCAAGAGGTACTTTAACAAGATAGCCTTTTTTAGGAAGCGGACTTGCCTTTTTATATAAACCAGTAATGGACGCAATACTTTTTTCGGCTTCTTTTTGAACATTTGGAGGTTTGGGCGTTGAACGAACGACTCTGCCCGTTTCAATTTGAAACACCTCTACTTTTGGCTGTTCAGCACTTACTGCTTGCGGAAAAATAAAAGCAGCGAATACGACGCATACAGCAACCCATTTTCGTATCATTTTAAGCACCTCTTTCCATAGTGGATGAGATGGAGATAAGAATGGTCGTCTCTTCTTATACTATGACCTATTTTTACGTATTTATTTCACTAAATGAATGCCTATACTTCCATGTTTTTGTCATGTTCTCAGAACTTCCTCTATACACTACTAATAAGGACACGCTGTATGAGGTGATAAGATGTCGTGGTTTGAAGCATTTATTTTGGGAATCATTCAGGGGCTTACAGAGTTTTTACCGATAAGCAGCACGGGGCATTTGTATTTAGGGCGCCACTTATTTGGCTTAGACGATGCGGGATTGTATTTAGATACGATGCTGCACATGGGCACTCTGCTTGCTGTGTTTGTCTTTTATAAGCGTGAGCTATGGCATATTATTCGGCATCCCTTTAGCAAGCTTACAGGGCTTTTAGTGATAGGAACGATCCCTGCAGTTGCAATTGGTCTTTTGTTTAAAGACTATTTTGACAGCATTTCTAAATCAGGCTTAACGATCGGCTGGGAATTTCTTGCGACGGGACTGCTGTTATGGTTTGGTGATTCCGTAAAAAATGGCTATAAAAAAATGGATCATATTTCATACGGAGATGCTTTTTTTATCGGCTCGTTTCAAGCAGCTGCGATATTCCCTGCTGTATCCAGGTCTGGCTTAACGATGGTAGCTGCGTTAATGCGAAAATTAGACCGTGAAACAGCCGCTTACTTTTCCTTTTTATTGTCGACTCCGGCCATTTGCGGAGCGGTGTTACTTCAGTTAAAAGATGTAGTCACAGGTGAAGTCGAGCAGCTCTCCGTTTTCTTTTTATTCGTCGCTACCCTTTCATCTGCTTTATTCGGTTATGTAGCGGTAAAATGGATGATCAATTATTTAAAGCATCATTCGTTAAAAACGTTTGCGATTTACGTTTGGATATTAGGTGCAGTCGTGCTTGTTTGTCAGTTTACGGGGGTGTTTTAAGATGAAGATAAAAGTCCGGACGCTTTTTTTAGTATTGTTTTTTGCCGGCATTTTAGTCGTGACAAGCTACGTTGATAACAATTCCCAGCAGTCGTTTGACAGCTTAGCTCACCTTTCACTTGATGGAGGAGCTGTTGAAACCTCTGCTGATGAAGACGCTGCGGAACAATTAAATATGTCGGTCAAAGAAGTTCATGTTAAAACAGAAAAAAGAGGCGGATACCGAATTGAAGTATACGAACAAGTAAATGTTTATAGAGATGATAAAGGAAAAGTAGTAAAAAAAGTAGCTACGGGAGAATATCAAACGTTGAAATATAAACTGAATGAAAAGAAATAAACCACTTACCGAAGTAAGTGGTTTTATTTTTAATGGTTAAAGTGAGCTGCAAGAATCCACAGTGTACCAACAACGATACAAAGTGCAATAAAGAAACTGTAAAGAATATTTGCAACCTGTACTTTACCATTTTCACTTTCAGTCATGTGCATGAACATTACTAGCTGCATTGCTGCTTGTAATAACGCTAGGATCATGATAAGAGTCATCGTAATGCTTCTTGATAGATCAGCTAGCACTACTAAACCAAGCGCTGCGAATGTTAAGGCTAGTGAAAGGATAAGCCCAAATACATGACTAAGCGGAAAACCTGCTTTTTGGCCTTGTTTATTTTCCATGTCTTATCCCACCAATCCGTTCAAGTATACAAGCGTGAAGATGAAGATCCATACAACATCAAGGAAATGCCAGTATAAACCGATAATAAATACTTTACGAGCAGTAACTGGTGTTAATCCTCGTCTTACTAATTGAATAATAATACTGATTGCCCAGAATACACCGACTGTTACGTGAAGACCGTGCGTTCCAAGTAGTGTAAAGAACCCTGATAAGAAGGCACTTGTTTGCATTGTTGCACCTTCGTGAACTGCGTACATGTAAAACTCACGAATTTCGTAGAAAAGGAATCCTCCACCAAGAACAAGTGTAATAACAAACCAAACTAAAAGTCCTTTTAAATCATTATTACGCATTTTAAAGATGGCAATTCCCATCGTGAAACTACTGAATAGTAGTAACAGCGTTTCGATCATAAAATCTTTAACAACGAACAGTTCTTCTGCAGTAGGGCCACCCGCTGTACGCGTATGGTACGTTAAGTACGTTACGAACAGCGTAGAGAACAACGCGATCTCGGCACCTAAGAAAATCCAGAATCCAAGGATATTCAGGCGACTTTGTTCTTCTTGGTATTCTAACGGCAATGATTTATCTAAATGTCCTGCCATTATTTGTCACCCCCTGTAATTCCTTCAACCTTCTTGATTTCATCTACTTTTACATAGAAGCCCGGATCATAATCAAATGAACGAGCAAGCATACAAGCAAAAATACCTGCTAATCCAACGATTGCCATTGGAATCCATTCAAATACTAAGCCAAATCCACCGATAAACCAGAAAATACCTGAGATAAACGGCACACCAGAGTTGCTTGGTAAGTGAATTGGTTTTAAGTCTTCTGCTTTAATTTCTGTTTCATTACGTTTTTTCATGTGCCAGAATGCATCCATTTCTTTCACATGAGGAATTACTGCAAAGTTGTAAGCTTGAACTGGTGATTTAGTCCACCACTCAAGTGTACGACCATCCCAAGGATCGTTTGCAGTGTCGCGTTTGTTTTTCCATGCACTGTATAATAAGTTAACTACTAATACGAAGAAGCCAAGACCCATTAAGAATGCACCGATTGTTGAAACTAAGTTTAATCCGTTCCAGCCAAGGTTGTCTGCATAAGTTTGCATACGACGAGTCATACCGTCTAAACCTAGGAAGAATTGTGGGAAGAAACATACGTTAAATCCAACAACAAAAATCCAGAATGAAATTTTTCCTAATTTTTCGTTCAACGTGTGACCGAAAATTTTCGGATACCAGAAGTATAAACCTGCGAAACAGCCAAACACTGTACCAGAGATTAATACATAGTGGAAGTGAGCGATTAGGAAGTAACTGTTATGATATTGATAATCGGCTGATGCCATCGCAAGCATAACCCCTGTTACCCCACCGATTACGAAGTTTGGAATAAACGCTAATGACCAAAGCATCGCAGTCGTAAATTTGATACGGCCTTTATACATTGTAAAGAGCCAGTTAAAGATTTTAACTCCGGTTGGTACGGCAATTAACATAGTTGTGATTGAGAAGAACGAGTTAACTGACGGTGAGTTACCCATTGTAAAGAAGTGATGCACCCATACAAGGTAACTTAAGAATGCGATACCGACCATTGATACTACCATTGCTTTATAACCGAATAAGTTCTTACGAGAATGTGTACTGATAACTTCTGAGAAGACACCGAATACCGGTAAAATAACGATATATACTTCAGGGTGACCCCAAATCCAGAATAAGTTAGCCCACATCATTGGAAGACCGCCGTTAGCCATTGTAAAGAAGGCTGTTCCGAATACACGGTCAAGTGTCATAAGTGCAAGCGCTACTGTTAATACAGGGAACGCGAAAATGATAATAATTGATGTGATGAAGATTGACCAAGTAAACATTGGCATTTTCATCATTGTCATGCCAGGGGCACGCATTTTTAAAATTGTTACAAAGAAGTTGATACCAGTCATTAATGTACCAGCACCAGCAATCTGTAGTGAAACGGCATAGAAGTTATTTCCGATACCCTCACTGAATTCTTTACCTGCAAGCGGGAAGTAACTTGTCCAACCTGCATCAGGAGCTCCTCCGATTACGAAAGAAAGGTTAAATAGCATTGCTCCCATAAAGAATGTCCAGAAACTGATTGCGTTTAAGAACGGATATGCTACGTCACGCGCACCAATTTGTAATGGAACGATTACGTTCATTAGTCCGATAATAAATGGCATTGCCATGAATAAGATCATGATAACACCGTGAGCCGTGAAGACTCCGTTGTAGTGATGTTCATCTAAAATGTTCATACCCGGGAATGCAAGCTGCATACGCATCATGATTCCATCAATTCCGCCGCGGAAAAGCATTAATACAGCTGAAAGGATGTACATGACACCGAGTCTTTTATGGTCAACTGTTGTTAACCATTCTGTCCATAACCATTTCCATTTCTTGAAATATGTTAAGACAAAAACGATACCGATGACCGTCATAGCGATTGCTGCGTCAGCAGCGTAAATCATAGGTTCGCCAGTGACGAAAAATTCATCTAGCTTCATTATGTCTTCCCCCAATCATTACGTTATTTAGTGTAATAAATGAATGTTATTCATGATTTGAGTGATCCATGTTTTCCATTTCTTCATTACTCGTTTTTTCGTCTTCTTTCATCTTGCTGTGATCATGTCCTGTACCACGTTCTAGCTCTTTGCCAGGAATGTATACATCTTTTGCATGGTCAATCCATTTTAAATGTGTACCGTTGTAAGTTTGACGACCAACAACGCCTGGGCTTAGGATTTGATCATATTTCTTTTCAGTCAATTTACCAGCTGTACCTTTTACGTCACTAACCCACTCTTTGAAGTCTTTGTCCGTTTGAGCTTGAACTTCGAACTGCATTTGAGTGAAATGTTCACCCGAGAAGTTAGCACTACGTCCCATATAAGAACCAGGCTTATCAGCTTCTAAGTATAATGGCATTGACATATTGTTCATCGAATATTTTTGTCCGCCAAGTTCTGGTACCCAGAATGAGTTCATAGGTCCTTGAGCCGTTAACTCAAATTTCACTGGCGTATCTGCTGGAATGTTTACGTAGTTAACCGTCTCGATATTTTGTTCCGGATAACTGAAAATCCATTTCCAGTTTGCAGATGTAACGTGAATCACGATTGGATCTTTATCCTTTGATTCTGCCGGTACTTCTTCTGCAGAGTAGATCGCTTTAACAGTTGGCACTGCTAATAGAATTAAGATGATGATTGGGAATGCTGTCCAAATAACCTCCATCTTTAAGTTACCTTCTTGCTCAGGTGGCTCATAGTCCATGTTTTCAGGTTTTTCACGATATTTGACAAGAACAAATATAAAAATAGCAAATACGACAACAACCACGATCAACATCATCCACATAGACCAAATGATTAAATCAGATTGCGTTTTTGCAACAGGACCTTGCGGGTTCAATACAGCAAGTTTTGAACAACCGCTCAAAAATACTAGTGAAAGCGCAGATAGTAAACCTACTAGCTTCCAAAATCCTTTTTTTGGTTTCACTTAAAACTCTCCTTTCTAACAACACATGATGCGAAGCCTATATTGATGAACATTCAAAATGCGCTATCTTTCGCTAGATAACGACATTTTTATACAGACTCTCTTCCCCCTTATTTGTAGGCCACTACTATTGTAATACAAAATGACATTTTTTTCGTCCCTTTTGCTTTATTTTTTTATATTAAAAATATTCTAATATAGTGACTGTACCAATAGGGTTAGAGTGCTTCAACCTTGCGATATTCTATCACATAATTTGGTATGAATAAATGTAAATAAAAGGATTCAGCTCCCATTTCTTAACTATTTCTTTAGGAATAACTGCAAAATTAGCTTTGCACGTTTGCTTCAACATTGATATATCAATACACATCGACATAATTGAATATTTTGTGACAAATTTTCAAAGAAAATGTGACGCCCTGTATGAAACTTATTTTGCCCGTTAATTCCCCTTTGTTTTGTAGCAAATATTTGATTTTTTTGCTTAAAATTCTTTCTTTCGAAAATATGAACAAAACGTGAATTTTTTTAAAAAGCTTTTTATTATAGAAAAAAGCCGCGTGTTATTCACGCAGCTCTTGATCCATAAATTCTTTAACCGTGATATCATCCCCTGCTTTATCTAGCAGCGTTGTCGTTGCTGGAAACGGATGTTTAATATGACTCGGTATTTTTTCATACAGCACAAAATAATCACTTTTTGGAACCGCGGCATCAATTGTATATGTATCGTGCACCAAAGCCGCCTTTACGCGCTCAATTTGTTTACTTCTATTTGTTCCTGTAAACAGCGCATATGTACCTTTATTTGTATGGATATCATCATAATCCACTAAATTGCTCATTTTGGTACTGACTTCAATACGCAGGCGTTTGTTCCATCCTTGCTTCAATACGGCCATTCCTTCTTTATCACCAGGTATGGAGAATAAGGCTATGTATGTATTAGAGTGATCAACCCGTTTAAAATCTTGCAGCGTAATCCTTGCAGAACCATCAATACTTTCTTTATGCTCCCAATTTCGCAAATGCTGCTGCACACTTTCAGCATTGTTTTCAATCGGATATCGAATCATCTCATACGCAACAATTACAACCGCTATACAAATGAACAGAAATAGCAACCGCTTTATCTTTCGCACATCTATTCACCTTCCTTAGCTTACTCCCCTTTTATGTAATTGCCTAAATTATAACTTCCTATTAAACCTCTGTCTATGCACTAGGAGAACTACGTTTTTTTTTACCACAAAAGGGATTTTTCAAACCTTTTGTCATAAAAATACGCTAAAAGACTCAGTAGCTGTTGAACCAAAAGAAACCGATCTCCACTCCCCTTCTTAATCCTTAAAGCAAAAAAAGATACCCATTTTGAAATGAGTATCGCTTAGCTTATCTATTATATCCTTCTATATCAAAGTCGTTTAAGGCTTATTTGCCGTTTTTTTATTATACACATCTTTCCGCACACATGTATCCTTTGACCTGATATCCATGTTTTTTGAGCTGCCGAATGCTTAAATTTCGGGAAATGCTGTCAGGAACAATTACGACCACTTCTTTATATGGAATTTCCTCATGCTGTCTCTCTAAATAAGGAAGCGGAATATGGATTGCTTTTTGACAGGGGTTTTGTTTCATTTCATGAAAATGACGAACATCTACATACGAAATCGTTGTAGAAGCACAGTCGACGGTCGTCACTTTCTTTATTCCCTGCACCGGCACATAGCGTTTATAAAAACTGTAACAAATTAATAAAAGTAAAATACCTATGCTCATATATAATATCGCCATGTTTTCCTCCCAACTAATTTCTATACCCCTGTATGTATACTATATTCAAAAGAAAGAATCAACACAGAAGTACTCTATCTCATTTCTCTCTGTAAGAAAAATGGTCTTTTTACACTTTATTATGAAACCACAATAAAGTGACGAAATCAATCATTATTTATTTTGATTTTTCGAAAGATTTAAATACTAGTAAACAGATCGTTTTTTCTTATTATAATGAAGAAACGCAGAATTTTTATCTTCATTTCCCCTTTTCTGTCCCGTTAAGGCTGAGGTTCGCTTATGAGTAATATAGTAGACCCAATGTTGCAAGAACGTCAGAAAAATGATTCTAAAAACGAAGGATGCGAGATAGGATAGTATGAACACGTGAAGCGAAAGACTATATTGTGATTGGCTCAGAAAAATACGAGTTAACTTAAAAATGCAATATACACAAAAAAGGAAAGCCTCGGAGACGAAAGCTTTCCTTTTATAGATTAATCTCCGTCAAGGTTTGCACGACAATTATTATGAGACAAAGAGGTACTTTGTGCTTCATGCTGTTTTTTCTCACCCTGCATTGTCATATTTTTTTCTTCCGTGCTCCCTTTAGCAATATGTTTAGTTTTCTTTCCTTGGTTTAATGTCATGTTCATTCCCCTTTCTGGTGGATATAGTGTATGAAAATAACTCACACGCCATAAGAGGAAATGATATGAAAAAGCCCCTCTTAAATTGAGTGAGCTTTCTGCCTAAAACTGCTTTTCCTTTTATTGCTGAATCCGCATGAAAGGATATTCTCTATTTTAAACGTTCGTTTCTCGTTCCTTAGTAAGCACCAAGCTTTTACGCTCTGAGGATCAATTTTATACACAATGATAAATCGCTGTGTCAAACATCCTTTATCATCCATATAAATAATTTCAACAGGTCGTTTCGAAGAGTAGCTTTCTTGAAGTAGCCGTTCCATAGAATTCGCTCCTTTAATTTTTAGTTTACCGAACACACGTTCCTTTTTCAAGTGTTTTAAACTGAATAATTCGGTAGCTTTTACAGCTTAAAACGGAGAAAAGAGTGGGAAAAATGATAAAAATCATACAAATATTAGGTAATTGTGATATGGTAAAAGAGATTACTTAAGTTGGGAGAGGTGCATGATGGAAAGTAACATACTTAAATGGATCCCCGTTCCTTACTTTCAATTAAATCAAGAAGGTGAAATCCTGCATTTTTCTAGTCAAGCACATTCTTATTTTTCTTCAGTCTCCAGTCTGTGGAGCATTATTCATAAAGACGACCGGAAACAAGCAATGTGGATGCTGTCACAGCACTCTTCATCTAACCCCATCATCAGGCATTTGCGTTTGAGAACGAGCGATGATACATTTGTGAATTTTAAATGCACGATTCATTGGAAAAATAATGTTGGTCATTTAGTATGCACCGAAAAGAAAAATGTCAAGGATCCATTAGATGTTGTATTATCTGCTCAATCCTATTTAGAAAACTCAGACAAGCGATTAAAAGAATCGGACAAGGTGTTAAATAATGCAGCAGATTTATTATTTAATCGATTAAAACGATAACCAAATGAACATAATTTGCGCTGTATTCGGTTATTTCTCTCATTTTTAAAAGTCATTGAAAGGCTACCTATAGGGGTGGCTTTTTGTTTTGTTCTACACGTAAAGTCATTCTCTTTTTGTCCGCACCATTTAGTCCAGAGTACATACACTAATAGGCATACTTTTCATATTTATTCTTTCTATATTTATGTTTTGCTCAGAAAAAAAGTCCGAATAATCAATAAATGTTTGAACATTTTTTTAAATTGGCATATATTATAAACAAACAATCATTTGAATGTTTGAATGAAGGAGGAAACTATGCCAAAAGACCGCTGTGATATTTATTGTTTTAACGAAGAAAAGGTGAATCGTATTAAGCCTTCTATCGATGTTGAAGCTGTTCAGGATATTTCTACGATGTTCAAAGCGTTGGGAGATGAAACGCGGCTGAAAATCGTATTAGCCCTTTATAAAGGTGAGGAATTATGTGTATGTGACGTAGCCAACATTGTAGGCTCTACGGTTGCTACTGCTTCTCATCACTTAAGACTGCTGCGAAATATAGGAATTGCCAATTATCGCAAAGAAGGAAAGTTAGCTTTTTATTCTTTAAGGGATGCACATATTAAACAAGTAATTGATATTATGTTTGCTAAAAAAGAAGATGTAACCATTTAAGTTTTTCTTACCGTATAGGGAGTGGGACACAATGAAACACGAAGATAAAAAACATCATCACCATACCGGAAGCTGCTGCAGCGGCCCTTCTTCATCAGAAATTGAGAACAGCCCCTGCTGCTCCTCTTCTTCAGAAGCCGCACCTACTGAAGAACCTTCTTCCTGTAGTACAAAGAGTCACGCACACAGTCACAGCTGCTGTTCAGATACAAGTGCGTTAACGACCGATAAAAGCCAGCATTCGTGCTGCAGCGATCACGATATAGCAACAGGCAGTGACATAGAAGAAACGGCTGAATACCGCGTGTATGGAATGGATTGTCCTTCTTGTGCTGCTACGATTGAAAAAAGTTTAAAAACGTTAAACGATATTCAACACGTAGCAATCAACTACAATACAGGAAAGCTTCAAGTGGCGGCGGCAAGTGAATCAGCTCTGTCACTCATTCCAAACTCAGTGGAAAGACTGGGCTTTAGTATTGAGCCTATTCAATCAAATAAGAAAATGAAAACGTATTTGATTGAAGGAATGGACTGTGCAGCTTGTGCAAACACGATTGTGAATCATTTAAAAACAGTTCCTGCTGTCAAAGACGTACGCGTTAACTTTTCAACGGGAAAAGCACAAATTGAACATGATAATGAAGCTGATGACATTATTAAAGAAGTATCTAAAGCTGGGTATACCGCTACTTTAGTGACCAGCAGCAGGCAGCCCGCTGAATCTCGGCACCATAAAGGCAAAAATGGTCCGATTATTTTTTCAGGTATTCTCATCGCACTAGGTTTTATCGGTTCTCATACAGGAATTGCTTCTTATATGACAACTGTACTGTACGCTATTGCCATGATTGTTAGCGGATATAAGCCGGCTAAAAGTGCTTATTACGGAATCAAAAGCCGTTCTTTAGACATGAATGTTTTAATGACCGTTGCAGCACTTGGAGCAGCTGTTATTGGTGAATGGCTTGAAGGTGCTACGGTCGTCTGGCTATTTGCTTTAGGTGTAGCTCTGCAAACAAGATCAATTGAACAAACAAGAAACTCGATACGAGGTTTGATGGATTTAGCTCCTTCTGAAGCATGGGTAAAGGAAAACGGGCAGCTGATTAAAAAAGCTGCGGAAGATATTTCAATTGGCAGCACGATTGTCGTAAAGCCAGGAGACCGAATTCCGCTCGATGGTGAAATTATAAACGGGGAATCCAGTATCAACCAAGCTCCTATTACAGGTGAATCTATTCCCGTTGATAAAGTAATGGGCGATGCTGTCTATGCCGGCACGATTAACGAAAGCGGATCGTTAGAAATTAAAGTAACAAAGCTAGTCGAAGATACGACCATTGCTAAAATCATTCATTTAGTGGAAGAAGCACAGGAGAAAAAAGCGCCGACTCAAGCATTTGTTGATAAATTTGCAACCATTTACACACCTATTGTCTTTATTTTAGCTTTATTCATTATGGTCATCCCTCCCCTGTTTGATGGTGCATGGAGCGAGTGGTTTTACAAAGGGCTTGAATTATTAGTTGTCGCTTGTCCATGCGCGCTAGTCATTTCGACTCCCGTCGCCATTGTATCTGCGATTGGAAACGCGGCGAAAAATGGTGTGCTCATTAAAGGCGGGACGTTTTTAGAAAAAGCCGGTGCAATCAATGCGATTGCTTTTGATAAAACAGGAACGCTAACAGAAGGCAAACCAGCCGTTTCAGAAGTTGTTTCCCTTGCTGCTGAAGAAAATCAGCTTTTAGCGATAACCAAAACGCTTGAAGATTATTCGAATCACCCTATTGCCCGCGCTATCGTGGATTATACTGCGGAGAAAAAAGTCGTTTCTTTACAAGGATCAAATTTTAAAATCCTTACGGGAAAAGGCGTGCAAGCAACAATTCAAGACACGGTTTATTACGCAGGTAATGCAAAATTATTCTCAGATTTAGGAACACCTCTAACACACTGCTGGTCTCAGATTGAAAAGCTTCAAAACGAAGGTAAAACGATTATTATTGTCGGAACAGCTAAAAGTGTTCTAGGCATTATTAGCGTAGCTGATACCATCAGACATACAACCATATCTGCTTTAGAAAGCCTTAAGCAAAACGGAATGCAGCAAATTGTGATGTTAACCGGTGATAACGAAGGAACAGCTAAAATGATTGCTTCTCAGTCTCGGGTAGACCGCTATTTCGCTGATTTGCTGCCTGAAGACAAAGTAAAGGCCATACAGCAGCTTCAACATGAAGGGTATCAAACGGCTATGGTTGGAGATGGAATTAACGATGCCCCTGCCCTTGCTACTGCTGATCTTGGCATTGCAATGGGCGGTGCTGGTACTGATACAGCCATGGAAACAGCTGATATTGTCCTGATGGCAGACAATTTAGAAAAGCTTCCTCATACAATGAAGCTAAGTCGCAAAGCGTTAGCTGTTATCAAACAAAACATTTGGTTTTCTATTATTGTTAAAGTCATTGCCTTAGCCTTTATCTTCCCAGGGTGGCTTACTCTGTGGATTGCCGTCTTAAGCGATACAGGAGCAGCGCTACTTGTTATTTTAAACAGCCTTCGCTTACTCAAAATGAAAAAATAAATGGAATCTATAAGCTTTCCAGCATGCGTTGGAAAGCTTATTTTTTAGGAGGGTTTACGTGAATAACCGCTGGAACCAATTTATTTATAAGTGCTGGGCCCCTTTTTATGATGTCTTTTTTAATAACGGGATGTTTTATCGAGCCAGAAAAAAAGTCTTTCAAGATGTCCCCTTTTCGTCTGAGCAGCGCATTTTATTTGTAGGTGTTGGAACGGGTGCCGATTTAGCTTTTATTCCTCATCAAGTAAATGTAACAGCCATCGACTATTCCAGTGAAATGCTTCAAAAAGCAAAAGATAAATACAAAAACCCGTCTATAACTTTCCACCAAATGGACGCTCAGCAGCTAACATTCGACTCTTTTTCGTTTGATGTTGTTGTAGCAAGCTTGATTCTTAGCGTAGTACCTGATGCAAAGCAAGCTTTAAAAGAAATGACAAGAGTAGTAAAGCCCAAGGGAACGATCCTGATTTTTGATAAATTTGAAACCAAAAAGAAATCCGCGGCTTTTCCTAAAAAAATATTCCGCCTCTTCGTAAAATTACTAGGAACAGATATTGGCCTCTCTTTTGAACATATGCTTGAAGCAAGCCGGGATCAGCTTATCTTGAAGGAAAATTCAAGCGTCATGTTGAAAGGTATGTATCGGAAAATTATTTTGCAGAAAGTTGATGAATGACTTCAAAGACGAATGATGTCTTTTTAACGTGATGGATGTACATATTATTTTCTATCTTTAATTGAAGAAAGGATGAACATTTTGATGATGAAATCAAAGGTCATACCAGTTGTCCTTGCAGCAGGCATGGTGTCCGGCTGTGGAAACGAAAGTAAAGAAATTTCAGCTAACAAACATACAGAAACAACACAACATGAAGAACATCAGCCGCACACATTAGGGGATAAATGAGAAGAAACAAAAAATAGTGAAACTCTCCCTTCCTTTCTGAGTGACAAGCCCGAAGATATGCAACTTATTTATGCAGCCGCTGCTAAGCATCAAACCTTACTAGAAAACATTCCTTGCTACTGCGGATGTGGAGAAGAAGCTAATCATCAAAACAACTACGACTGTTTTATCTTTGAAAACAAAGAAAACGGCGCAGTAACGTGGGATGATCACGGAACAAAATGCGGTGTCTGCTTAGAAATAGCGGCTCAAGCTGTAGTAGACTACAGCAAAGGCAAAAGCATCGAAGACATTCGTCAAGAAATTGATCATAAATATAAGGAAGGCTATGCCACGCCTACTCCTACGCCGGAAATATGATGCTTCAGTATAAAAATCATATAAAGACTTTGATTTCTTTATTCAAAGTCTTTTTTTGTCATTTTATTATTGGTTGATAAAATCTCGTTTGACCTCACCTTTTTAAGTCCTTGTAAAACGCCATCATGTAAAAATAACACATTTGGACGTTTATTTACTGAATCCTCAGGGAATATGCTTTCTAACACCCAAATATAACCATGAGAGGAGAAAAAATCTATGAGTAATTCTGTAGAAACAAATCATTCAGCAAAAGTTGAAGGAGCCATTAATTCTATGAGCGAGGAGAAAAAAGAGGATATTCTCTCTAGCTTCGAAGGATTTAAAAGTTATCTAGGGGACAAGGTCTCAAAAGGTGAAAAGTTAGGGATGAATGAGGAACAGCTGGCTAAAACAGCTCAGAAAGTAGCTGATTATCTCGCTAAGCATGAAGAGCCTCGCAATCGAGAGGAAAACCTGCTTCACGAACTGTGGAAAGTTGGAGACAAAGAACAGCAGCATCACCTTGCCCATATGCTTGTAAGATTAGTTCAATAATAAAAAAGATGACACGCTGCCGTGTCATCTTTTTTATTTACAGATATTAAACAGCGGGAATGATAATTTGCTGCCCAATTTGCAGTTTGGTAGGATCTACGCTGGGATTTGCATCCTGCAGCTGCTGAGCAGTCATATTATACTTCTTTGCAATGCTATAGAACGTATCTCCTGCTTGTACAGTATACGTAGTGACAGGAAGAACAATCTGCTGCCCAATTTGCAGTTTGGTAGGATCTACGCCGTTATTTGCATCCTGCAGCTGCTGAACGGTGATATTATACTTCTTTGCAATGCTATAAAACGTATCTCCAGATTGAATGGTATAGAATGTAACGCTAGTAGAAGGTAAGTTTAAATACGCAGCAATTCCACGCGCGTGTGCTTCTCCCACTTCACGAAGAAACGTCGCGTTTTTTAATTTTTCAGCGTCGGCTGTTGTATCGATAAATAAGTTTTCAGTTAAAACAGCAGGCATATTTGTTTCACGCAGTACAGCATAATTAGCTGTTTTTAAACCGCGATCTGCAATCGTTCCAAATTTGCGCATGGTTGGTAAAATCTCTGCATGAAGCTCTTTTTGTAAAAGAGAAGATTGACTTCCCTCTTGTGATGGATAGCGATACGTTTCAAATCCAGTACCTCCGCCGGCATTAATGTGCATTGAAACAAATATATCTGCTCCCCATGCATTAGCTCGGTTCGCTCGATCTGATAATGAAACGAACACATCGGTTGAACGAGTTACTTGAACATCTACTAAATAGTTATGCTCTAAATACGCCCGCGCGTGTAATACAAGCTGCAGCGTAATATCTTTTTCACGCAAATTATTTCCTAAAGCGCCTGAATCTGTACCGCCGTGCCCTGCATCTAGCCATACTTTTTTCATGTGAACCTTTCCTTTCAGCCATAATATGAAAGAACTTGGGGTTAACACCGGCTTTGTCCGATGTTTTATCTCTCATTCTATATATATATGTAAGTGGACAAGAAGGGTTCGTCCTCTTAAAGGTTAGAGAACAATAACTTAAAAAACTGGATTTTACCATAAACATAAAAAATCCGAACGAATTGGATTTATCGTTCGGATCTCCCTTTAACTAACCTATGTCCACGCCTTTTAATAGAGATAAAAAGCAGGTTCGCCATCTTATCTTTTGCTATTTCTCACTAAAAGCAATTTTTAAGCCAATAAGCGTAAAGATAGAGCCTTGCACGAGATTAAGCCGCTTAGACAGCGCCGGAGATTTTCGCAAAAACTCCCCTACTTTCCCTGCAAATAGACTAATTAACGTAAAGATAATCAGCGCTTGAACTAAAAACACAGCTCCATAAACAAGCATTTGCTGTGTGGCGTGTCCGGTTGAATGATTAACAAACTGAGGTAAAAGAGCAAGAAAAAAAAGCGAAACTTTTGGATTTAGCAGGTTCATAATCACTCCTTTTTTATATAGCACCTTGTACTCAATGGCTTCTTTATTTTCAACAGCGAGAGCGGAATCTTTGGCTGTAAACGTCTTATAAGCCAGATATAATAAATAAGCTGCCCCAGCGTATTTGACAATAGCAAATGCTAAAGCTGATTGATAAATAATAGCCGACAGACCCAACGTTGCCGCTGCTATATGACCAAGCAAGCCCGTGCAAAGACCTAATGAAGTCGAAATCCCTGCATATTTACCGTTTGATATGCTTTGTGCTAAAACAAATAAGTTATCAGGACCAGGCATAACCGTAAGCAAAGCGGCTACACCTAAAAAAGAAGTGATTGATACGATATCCATAAGCCGTTCTCCCCCTGCATGATTTTGCCAACCATTATAGCATTTTTTACTATCTAGTATTCAAAAAAAGAAAATTTATCCATAAAAAAAGGATGGGACATAACTAAATCAATCTAATCTAAAGACGAATAAATTGTATACATGAGCTGAGCTGCTTGTTACACCGCTGTTGATTTCCGTGCAAGGCTTCGCTTTCCGCGGGCGGCCGCTGAGCCTCCTCGTCGCTTACGCTCCTGCGGGGTCTCACCTGTTCCGCTTTTCCCGCCGGAGTCTTCGCCTTGTCCTCCAATCAACTGCTAGAAGCAATTGAAAACATGAAATCTATCTTCAACATAACAACAAAAAACACGAACTACCAATTAAAAAATAATTAATAGTTCGCATTTGACTTTAACTGAAATACTTTTGTCCCAGCCTTATTTTTACTACTTATTTAATTTGTTTTTCTATAACTTGCTCTTTAGCCGAGGCAGTCTGTGCTTCCGCTTCTTTCATTTCATTATTAACATGAATTGCTTCTTTTAAATACTCTGTTTTGTACCCGCTTTTAAGTGCCCAAGCATAAAAGAAAAGTGCAACAATTGCAATAAGTCCCATATCCCAGCCGTATTTAATAATATTGAGTCCCCCGAATTTTTCACTTCCTATCCAGGAAATTGTCATCATACATAATAAGTAGACAATCATCCAAACGCCAGCTCGGAAGTTTTGACCAAAGCCTTTCCATTTTGATTTTGCTTGGTAATAAAAATAAATTGGCAAACCAATTAAAATAATAAATAATACCTGTCCAGTTAACGGCCATCTCGCCCAGTAAAGAGTAAGTGAAGCAAAAATAAAGCCAAGAGGCGCTATTACATTTAACCCTTTTATACGTAAAGGTCTATAAAGATCGGTCCCCGTTTTTCTTAACGTCATAGCTGTGATAGGACCAGTAAGATATGAAATTAACGTAGCTACAGAAATAATTTCGGCTAAAATTCCCCAGCCTCTAAATAAAAATAAAAAGATGAATGAGACAAATAGATTAAAAAACATGGCTTGACGAGGAACGCCGTAAAGCGGATGAACTCGTCCTAGTATATTCGGCAAGTATTTATTTTTTTCCATACCATAAATCATGCGTGACGTGGTAGCTGTATACGTAATACCTGTTCCTGATGGCGATACAAACGCATCTGCATATAAAACAATAACAAGCCAGTTAATATTTAGTGCAATCGCTAAATCGGCAAACGGCGAATTAAAGTTCAGATGACTCCATCCTTTTACGATTTCTGAAGGATTTACCGCTCCAATAAACGCAATTTGAAGCAATACATAGATCACGGTTGCAATCAAAATGGATCCTACCACGGCAATTGGAATAGAGCGTCCCGGATTTTTCGCTTCTCCCGCCATGTTAATAGGGCTTTGAAAACCGTTAAAAGCAAACACAATCCCAGACGTAGCAACAGCTGTCAACACGCTTGCCCATCCATTTGGAGCAACGCCTCCTGCAGAGGAAAAGTTTCCGCCGTGAAATCCTGCAAATAAAAGAGCACCAATTGTAAGCCCTGGAATCACAATTTTAAAAACGGTAATAAGTGAATTAGCTTTCGAAAATAAGCCTACCGTCCAATAATTTAAAAGAAAATAAATGATTAATAGCCCTGTAGCAATAGCCAAGCCTTTTCCAGTAAGAATCCCGTTTTCTACTAAACTCCCTGTCCATTTCGCCCACTCCCACGGCCATGAACTCATGTACTGAACAGAGGCAACCGCTTCAACAGGAATAACGGATACAATGGCAATCCAGTTTGCCCAAGCCGCAATAAAGCCAAGAAATGAGCCGTGCGAGTACTGCGTATACTTAACCATACCTCCTGCTTCTGGAAACATCGATCCTAGTTCACTGTAAGAAAGAGCTATAAATAAAATAACAACCATTCCAATAATCCAAGAAGCAATTGCTGCAGGGCCTGCAATTTGAGCAGCTCTCCATGCCCCAAACAGCCATCCTGATCCAATAATAGATCCAAGGCCGACCATCATGAGAGAAAACGTTCCCATTTTTCTATGTAAGTTATTCATGTATCTAACACCTTTCTTCTATATATTCTGAGAAGTGAGTTATTAAGCGCTTTCATTAAATTTAAAAAATAAAATTCATTTTGATCTCTAAAAATGCTGCTTAAAAGTACTAACCAAAAGCTTTTACATTCATTCACCCGTCCCCCTTCTTCATTTATTATTTGCTATTATATCATCATCAAGTTAAAAAAGTACGCGTTTTGAATAAAAAATATTTTTATTTTTAGAATTTTGTGCGTTTTACCAATTAAAAGTACGCGTTTTGAACACTAACATTTATAAAAACAGCCTTTTCATTAAAGTGATATACAAACGATTTTGCTGCAATAACCAGAAAAAAAGCAGGGTAAAATGAAGCGCTCATTTTACCCTGCTTTTTTAAATTATTTTACAACAGCTAACACTGTTTCTTTGAAGCTGTTATAAACATACGACCAAAGAGCCGGTTCTTCTTTATATCTTGTTCGTAACGCAGAAAAGACTTCTTTTTGCTTTTCTTCAAACGAAGGATCTTCTTTTGAAGGAAGTTCGGCGCGAAGCTCATCCACGATCTGCTGAACTTCAGGAGCACGAGGACCCCATTTACCTAGTAAATTTCCTTCATTATTAAAAATTAAAATAATCGGAATAGCACGGCCGCCGTTTGTTAAGTGACGATCAATTAATTCGGTGTCCGCATCGCGCAGTGCAACACGCACATCGATACCGGCAGCTTCAGCTACTTTACGAATGATTGGGTTAATCATCATCGCATCTCCGCACCAATCTTCAGTAATTGCTAAGAAGTGAAGCTTGTGAGCTTTTAATTTGTCAGCCAGTCCATCTTTAGGAAGCTGAAATTGTTCATAAACAGCTAAACTTTCCTCTTTTAATGTACTCATGTCGTTCATATATATTTGAATTGATTTTCCTTCTTCAAAATACTGCTGTTCTGTTTTCATCAAGATCCCTCTTTCTTTTTTGTATACGAATAGATGAGATATCCAATCTCGTTTTCGTCTTTTCTATACGCACTACTAGTATAGCTTTTAAGCACCATGAATCAAAATATAAAAGTCTGCGTGCTCATTTTGATCATGTTTTTTTATTCTGCGACGGAATTCATAAAACTTCAATTTAAAAACAGCACATTGAGATGTTATAAAAAAAGAGAATGGGGTACATGTACACTATCAATGTAACAAATTTTAAATCTTTGTGAATATTTGAGAATGTTTATTGTGTAACCGTCATCTTTTGATTATGATAATGATATGTTAGCTACTTGACTAAATATGGAGGATGAGGCGAATATGAATCAATCCCCGCATGAAAAGCGAAAAAAACGCAAACAGTTTGTAGAACGTTTAAGACTAAAAGGAATCAAAATAGAGCTGACAAAACCGCGCTCTCACTTTTCTTCACTATCCTTACTAAAATCATAACTCGTAGCCACCTTTTTCTAAAGCGGAACGGTATCGAATTTCAACTATCTATGCTAATGCTTACATATCATTTCAAAAAGAACAGCTTCTAAATGCTGTTCTTTTTTGATGTTTCTTTATATTTCTGCTCTGTCAAAAAAATTATAAACCTTTTTCTTTATTTTTCCCTTTTTTCTACCTAGGGCTTTCCGCTCCCTTCCATATGGTATTCTCAAAATATATAGTTCTATAAATACCTTAAATTACCACTATATTCAAGGTATATATAATATAAGTATATATTGTAAATTTATAACTCTTACTATATAATCTTGTAGAAAACGTAAAAAAAAGGAGAAAATTGATGAAAAAACTGGGGACAATTTTATTATCATTTCTGCTGTTTGTTGGCGTATTTCCAACGTCTTCATTCGCAGCCGCGTCAACATTTGACGCAGACTTCAACAAATATTTAAAATCGGTAAGCCAAACGCGAGGTTTTGAAGTAACCAAAGACGACGTTGAATATTCACTTTCACTGTATGACGATAGTCTTGAAAACTACGATACAATCGCAGATTTAGAAGATTTTTTAGGTGAACCGATTGCAGCTGACTTACATAATGTGCAAGATTTGTATGCAGATTTTGACTTAGACAAAACAAGCTTAAATGCGTTATTAAAAGAGAACGGCCAAAGCTTAGACGACTATGTGTACCTAGATGATTTATACGATGATGTCGGCTTCTATCTAGAAGGCGATGACTGGTATGAAGATGATGAGTCATATGACGAAGAAGACACTTCTTACGATGATGAATTAAGTGAAGAAGATTTAAGCGGCTTACTATCATTTATGCAGTCTGAATTAGGCTTAACTTCAGAAGAGTTAAATCGAATTGAAGCACATTTTACATCGTTAGAAGATGAGCTTTCAAATGAAGCAACGCTTAACCGCTTAGATCAATTAGGCGAGCGCTTAGCGGCATTCGAAGATTTTGATACAGCAACAGAATTATCTGCTGATCAAATCGCTGAATTAATGTCTATTTATAAAGAAATGCTATCAATCTTCCATTTAGACGCTAAATTTTCACTTGTACAAGGCGGAAATGAAAGACCGCTTTCTCTTACTGATTTAATCAACTTAGAAGAATTAAAAAATGCAAGTCTAAAAATTTCTCTTTATACAACAGACGGTGAATTTTTAGCAGACATGGTGATCACAGGCGATATGTTTAATTCTGATATCATCACAGATACAGGAAAAGAAGTAGAAAAATCTGCTGAAGCTGTAGCAAAACCAGCTCAAGCGCAAAAACCAGCAGTAGAAAAGAAACAAGAACCGGAGAAGCAACAAACGAATAGCGCTGTACAAAAAACCGTTAAAGGCGGAAAACTTCCGGAAACGGCTTCTAATTATGTAACAAATACATTAATTGGATTAGTGCTTGTAGCCGCTGGCTTTGTTCTTTTCCGCAAAGTGAGACGCGCATAAAATGGAACCAAGAAAAATAAGAAGAACAATCAATCGTAAAAAGCGGTTGATTGTTCTTTCCCTTTTAGCCGCTGTCATCTGCTTTGGTCTTTGGTTTACAACAACAAACGCCTATAAATTTGCAAGAGGCTATTTGGCATTTAAAACAATGGATACAGAAGAACCAGCCGCAGCTTCAGTTTCTAAAAGCAAGGACTCATCAACAGCAGACTCTTCTGCTGAAGCTTCTTCTGTTGAACCAAAAAAAGCGGTACACTCTCGTACTGCTAGCTCAGAAAAAAAGCCGAAAGTGTCAAATGTGTCTTATCCGAAACAGCCAAAAATCGGTGATTTAATGGGAGAACTATATATTCCTAAATTAAATGCGAAGCTGCCAATTTATCACGGTACGAACGAAGATGAATTAGAAAAAGGCGTCGGTCATTTTGCGGGAAGCGTGCTGCCTGGTCAAAACGACAATTCTGTTCTATCAGGACATCGCGATACGGTTTTTCGTAAGCTTGGCGACGTGGGTGAAGGCGATTCGCTTGTGGTAAGTACAGCAGCAGGCACCTTCACATACAAAGTAAACAAAGTACGAATTGTGGATGCGGATGACCGGACCGTTATTGTGCCAAAACCTAGAGCCACTTTAACCGTCAGCACCTGTTATCCATTTAACTACGTTGGTTCAGCACCTGAACGCTATATTTTAGTCGCTCACCTTGTTGCATCAACTACAAAATAAAAAAGCTGCCCTTAAAGAGGCAGCTTTTTTTAATGAATAGATTTCATTAGTAAATCAAACCATATTTTCAACGAAGTCGCCGTAATAACGACTGCTAAGATCACTTGCAGCGACGCTACCTTCGTCTTTTGCCCGACAAAAGCGCCAATCGGAGCTGCTAGTAAGCTTGCTCCAATAATCATAAGCGCCGGAAGCAAAAGGACTTGATGTGTCATTACTTTACCGAATGTTGTTCCCATAGACGAAATAAACGTCACGGCTAATGAGCTTGCAATCGTTACGCGCACAGGAATTTTTAACACGGTAATCATAATAGGAACAAGTAAAAATGCGCCTCCTGCTCCGACAATCCCCCCGCAAATTCCAACTAAAAACGCCAGGGCTGCTGCCAAAGGTTTTGAAAACGTCACTTCGAATGAATCGGCCGCTGGATTATTTTTTTTGGGCATAAACATTAATCCTGCAGCAATTGTTGCCATCACGCCGTAAATGAAATTGATCATTCCTTCTGAAAACGAGTTTGATAGCGTTGAACCAATGAGACTACCAACTAAGACACTGACGCCCATATATAAAATTAACGGTTTATTCAAATAGCCGCCCTTTTTATAAGCAAGAGCTCCTGAAACGGAGGCAAACAGCGACTGCACAGCTCCTATACCAGCTACTTCGTGCGCGCTGAATATTCCCACTCCTACAAGAGGCGGAACAAATAGCAACAGCGGGTACAAAACAACTGACCCTCCAATTCCAAGCATACCTGCTAAAAATGACCCGAAAAACCCGAGTGCAAATACCGTTATTAATAGTTGTACATCCATGTTTTTACCACCTGCTTTTATCAATCCAATATCATGTTTGTTAGAAAGTATGTATACATACAACGCCTTATCTCTTCTTCCATTGTATCACTGTATATGCTTCTTTTCTGTAAAAATATTGATAAAAGTGCTTTCAATTATTAATTTTTTTAATCATTAAAATCCTATCGACTTTATGCGTTATTTACGTTTAGCTCAAACTTCCTCGTTCTCGGCTCTGCTACTTGTGGTAGAATAAAGAAAAACTAGATGTTAGAACTGCCTACACGCTACGCTTATCTCAGCAGGCCCATCATCACAGGAGGCTTTCGTATGTTTGAATACAAAATTGATGACGAAGTTAGTTTGCATTTAATTGAATCAACTGACGCTTTCCCCTTGCTTTCTCTTATTAACGAGTCAAGACCTTACCTAAAAGAATGGCTCCCATGGGTAGATAGCATGCAAAGTATTGCTGACTATGATGAACTCATCCCTGAATGGAGAGCTCAATACTATAATAACCAAGGGTTCCAGGCGATCATTCGGTACTACGGAGAAATCGCCGGAATGATTGGTTTCCACGGAATTAATTGGGGAAATAAAAGTACAAGTCTCGGCTATTGGATTGGACATGATTTCCAAGGAAAAGGCATTATGACAAGAGCCGTACACGGATGCCTGAATTATGCATTTAATACGTTAAACCTTCATCGAGTCGAAATACGCTGCGGCATTAATAATGAAAAAAGCAAAGCCATCCCTACGCGTCTAGGTTTTACGGAAGAAGGCATTTGCAGAGAAGGTGAATATCTATATGACCACTACCACGATCTTGTAATTTATGGCATGTTAAAACACGAGTGGAAGCAAGCTCCTTATGCTCCGTGGCTTCTTTCTTAAAAAGCAGGATCATTTGTACAAGCTATCGTTTAAATAGGGTATAGTAAAAAGATTAAAAGAAGCTGGGACAACAATATGTGAGTTGAAGAGAAATCCGAACGAGGTTGATTCTTAATGAAGAATCAACCTCGTTCGGATTTTTTATTGTGATGCTGAACACAGGTTTCATTCAATGCAGGTGATACCAGCTGTTGATTGGAGGGCAAGACGAAGACTCCTGCGGGAAAAGCGGAATAGATGAGACCCCGCAGGAGAGAAGCGACGAGGAGGCTCATCGGCCGCCCGCGGAAAGCGAAGTCTTGTACGGAAATCAACAGCGGTGTAACAAGCGGTTCAGCTCATGTATCCAATTTGTTCGCCTTTTGATTGGAGCGATTTCGTTATGTTTCAACCTATTTTTTAATTAAAATATTGAAGCTGTTCGCGGCGAAGCTTATCTTTTTGTTTGTCCGAAATTGAGTAGTCGTAGTTATAAATAGCTCCTTCCCAATCTCCATACATTGGATTTGGAAACACAATTAGCTTTTGACCAAATGCTTCTTTTTGTTCTTCTACAAGCTTATTTCGATCGTTCATCGACTTTTTATCAAAGCCGCTAAAATCAGATAAGTTATCACCAAACAGCAGGACTACATTATGATTCTTCGCTACTTTTTGACGGCGCGTTTCTTTTCCTTCGTCTTTTGGACCCGTCAACAGCACATGGTCTTTGGTTGCTTGAGGAATATGTAAATTCTTTAGGTTTTTAATTGTTGCCTCAAGCTGAGAAGTTGTACGGCCTGAAATGTAGTAAATATCTACACCTTTTTGATCTGCATACGTCAAGAAATCGACAGCACCTGGCACTGCTTTCGCTTTTGCTGCTTGCACCCATTCATCCCACTTATAAGGGAATCCTTTACCCGTTTTGATGGCTGAAGCTTGAAATGGGCTATTATCAAGCACGGTTTCATCTAAATCCAAAATAATGGCAGGCTTTTTATCGGTACTTTTTGCAAGCGTCTTATCTAAACGAAGCTTCCCTGTATTATAGCCTTGGTAATACAAAGCTTTCATTTCGCCGGATGTCTGGTACCAAGCGTCCGCCATAATTTGCTGATCAGCTAGATTTTGAACGGGTTCTTTTTTCTCAGCAGAAACCTCTTTTTCCTGCTGAGGGGCACATGCTGTAAGCGAAAAAGCAAGTACAGCCACCCCTGTCAACGCTGATAATTTCTTATTCATTTTGCATCCACTTCCATCTCTACATATTTTCATGCTAATAATGTTATATATTACCTCAATCAAACAAAAAATCAACACAAATACGAATAATATTTTAATTAATAATTAAAATAGTTCGTTTTAACTGATATTCCTTCCCTTTTTTTGACCATTATCCAAATATTTGTTTATACATTTTCCAAAATCCGTTTTTCTCATTCTTTCTTTTTAATCTTTTTTTAGAAACATATCGGCTTATCACTCATTTGCTCCAGAAGAACTCAATAAATCTGAATTATCTAACTTTTTATCTTGTGTTAGATTCTCTCACAAAAGTGCTTTTTTTTGAAAAGATATATAGTAAAATAGATTTTGTGAATTAAAAGACGGTGTTTTCTATCGAAAGTATTGTATAAATATACAAAAGGGGATGGAGATATGAATCACGTAAAACAATGGGGATGGATTACCTTTGGCTGCTTATGCGTTGCCATCGGAATTCAATTTTTAACCGCTTCTAACCTCGTTATTGGCGGAACGGCAGGACTTGGCATTGTGCTGCAGCATTTAACCGGTATTTCATTTGGGGTATTGTTCTTTATCATCAATCTACCGTTTTATTTTATGGCTCTTACACAAATTGGACTGCAGTTTACGATAAAAAGCTTCATCAGCGTTAGCTTGATGTCAGTGATGTCCGATTTATTAGCTGCCAACTTTTCATTTGCACTTCCGCATCCGCTTGTAGCCGCGGTTATGGGCGGCATTATCGTCGGCATTGGACTAATCTTTTTGTTTCGTCACGGCTCTTCTCTTGGCGGAATCAACATGCTATGCGTGTTTCTTGATAAGAGATTTGGCATTAATCCAGGTAAAACAATGCTTTTGACAGATGTGTTGATTGTAGGCTCTGCAACAGTGGTATTCGGCGTAGTTCAAGTTCTTTATTCGTTAATTGGTATTTTTATCATGACAGGACTGCTTGGACGCTATCACAAACGCTCGCCAATCGAACGAACTGGTGAACATATTGAAGAAGAAGCCAAGCAACAAACGGCTTCAACTATGTAAAAAAACCGTGCGGAAATGATCCCGCACGGTTTTTTTACGCTTATTCTGCTACTTTTACAAGCTGTTTTCCTAAGTTTGCTCCTTCGAATAACCCAAGGAACGCTTCAGGTACATTTTCAAAACCTTCTACAACGTTTTCGCTGTACTTGATTTTCCCTTGCTGCACCCATTCGCCTAACTGCTTAATGCCTTCAGGGAATTTGTCAGCATAGTCGGCTACGATAAACCCTTTCATTAGCGCACTGTTAATTAATAAAGGTGTTTGAACACGTGGTCCAACATCTTGTTTTTCTAAGTTATACAGTGAAATTTGGCCGCAAAGTGGAATGCGCGCAAATTTATTTAATAAGCTAACAACTGCATCTGAAATCTCTCCGCCGACGTTTTCAAAGTAAACATCAACTCCATTAGGACACGCTTCTTTCAATGCTTCTTTCACATTTCCTTTTTTATAATTAATCACTTCATCAAATCCGAGCTCATCTTTTAAATAAGCAATTTTATCTTCAGAACCTGCGATGCCGACAACACGTGCGCCTTTAATTTTAGCGATTTGACCAACAACAGATCCAACAGCACCTGCTGCACCGGAAACGACTACTGTTTCGCCTTCTTTTGGCTGACCGATTTCAAGCAGTCCAAAATAAGCTGTGAGACCAGGCATACCAAGAACGCCGATAGCCGTTGTAATTGGCGCTAGCTCTGGATCAACTTTCTGTAAGTTTTTTGCTTCTGCGGCTGAATAGCGTTTCCAAGGAAGCATACCTGTCACGATATCGCCTTCTTTAAAGCGATCTGATTTTGATTCCGTTACGCGTGCTACAATGCCGCCTGCAAGCGGTGCGTTTAGCTCAAATGGAGGAACATATGATTTTGTATCGTTCATGCGTCCTCTCATATACGGATCAACAGAAAGGTAAAGTGTTTGAACAAGTACCTCGCCTTCTTTCGCTGTAGGCATTTCAATTTTTTCGTATTTAAACGTATCTTTTGTTGGCATTCCCTTTGGGCGTTCTGCTAATAAAATTTGTTCATTCATCGATATCGCTCCTTTTTATTTCTCTGTTTTTTGTAAAATGTGCTAAACTTACCTTTGTTATTTTAAATTATATATTGTGCACAACGCAAAAAATATGATTGTGCAATAACACCGAAGGAGAAAAAGACATGGAGCTAATGCGCTGTAAAGAAAATGTTGTTAAAAAACTAAACGAGTTTGTTGAAGTAACTCCCCCCGTTATTTTGTTTAAAAAAGGCAATATGTATCCGATTAAAATGGATATCAACTATAACTGGATTGCCACGGATGAACAAGGTCATGAGCATATTGTCGCTTCAAACACAAAGAACGTGCAGGACGACTACTGGTTTAGCTACCATTTTGACTTATATTAAGGAGTTTCCCGGATTTACTCTTCATAAACGTTATATAAATAAAGTGTTGTATTAGTAAAAACAGCGCCAGAATTCTGGCGCTGTTTTTATGTAGTAATCGCAATTGTACGGGTGGTCGTTTGAACGGTCACCCCAGTTGAAGAACGGACAAAAAATTCCATTCTGACTGAGTACGTGTATGTACCAATTGATGCTACTGTATCTACCCATGTAAAAGAAAGAACATTTTGCTGAGTGAATGATAGTGTTAAAACGGCTGCAGCTCCTTGCTGTAAATTCTGTGAAAACAAAAGCTGAGAATTTCTATATACTCTAAGTGTTACCCCGTATTGATAACTAGTTAATCCAAGAGGAATGTTTGCTTCAACTGTAGCAAATCCATCTATCTTCATCTTCTGATTGTTTTTTTTGGTCTCAGCATTTACTGTTAAAATGCTCGTTTCAGAACCGTAAGTCAACGACTGCACGCTTTGAGACTGCGATGAAAATATATTCAGCTGGCTTTGAATCAAGTCTCCCATTACTTTCCCTCCCTTTATTTATATGGAATATACGGTAATAAAGTATATACTTACCTTTTGGTTTACATGACTAAGAGTTCAAAGACCTCCTTAAACCAGCTTGTTAAAACTATTTCTTAATTCACAAAAGCTGGCTACTGTAATGTTCCATTTTCTGCATCGATATCTACTTAAGATTATGTTACAATCACGGTAAAGTAATTTATGATTGATAGAATAAAAGCTAGAGCTTGAAAAATTCGAGGTGGATTATGCAAGGTAAAGTTGTATATAAAGAAGGATTTTCAGTGATAGGCATAGCAAAAAACGGAGAGTATCAAAAAGAGAATCTTTTGAAGCAAATACTTAAAGAAAAAGAAATGATTACTTCTTCAAAAGAACCTCATATGATTACAGGCATTTGCATGGCTCCGAAAAGAGAAAATTATTTTTATATTGCAGGTACAGAAGTGGCTGATACGGCTTGTATTCCAAGCGGTATGAGCGTTCATACGTTTCCTTCGTTTACATACCTGCAGTTTAAACACAGAGGTCCCATTACATCGCTTAGGTCGACGTATAACAGCATCTGGAATGAATGGCTGCAGAACTCTCCTTACAGCATGATTGAAGGTCCTGCTCTTGAAATTGTAAATACAGCTATACACGGCAATTTATATAGTGATACATATGAAATGGATATTTATATTCCCATAAAGCTTGGACATTAAAAAAGGTGAACTTACGTTCACCTTTTTCCTATTTTTGCAGCTGTTTATATAAATGATAAAGAGTAAAAACGCACTCTGGATGACGCTCTTTATGGTTAAAAAAGCCATGGGGAAACATGAGTGAAAGATTCCCTTTTTCAATTCCGGTCACATACTTGTTTTCCATAAGCGGATATTCTTTCACAACCCAGCGCGCTTCATCAATCGTAGATGTAACCACCTCACCAAAGTATACGCCCATACACTCTTCGAATTCTTCTTTTGTCATTGAAAAACAGTCAAAGCGATCGCCGTCTTCTAGATCATAGTAAAGAAGCTCTAATATTTTCAAACTTTCATCTGTAAAATCAACGGTGAATTCAGCTACCGCTTTGCTTATTTCATGAATGTGATTCATGCACTGTTCGCGCACTTGATGATAGTAATAGCTAGCTTCAAACTGATGTTCACACGTCACTAGCGATTCTCCGTATGATGCTGTTAGATCATGATGCTTGCTCATGCTGACACCTCCACGCTAAGCTTATGGAGCAAGTATAACATTAACCAAGCTACTATTGAGCATCTTCCATTAACAACCTATTCGCGGCAATATTAGGTTCACTTCTTACTCATTATTCTGCCGTACACAAATCCTCCGCTAACAAGAAGAATACCGCTAATTAATACGCTGCTTAAAAAGATTTGCGAATGCATCAAGTGATTATACATCATCCACACGCTCATTTCGTCATCTCCTTTTGGCCTTTTTTAACTAGTATCCCCGATTTTCTTGCCGCACATGCCGGCATTTTCATCATTTTTTCATCAAGCCTCTATATAGTTAAAGCCGTGAAGCCAACTATCTTTTTTCATCGTTTTACTCCTTAAAAAGCCTGCTTATGACTCTAAAGCAGGCTTTTTTTATAGGTTGAAACAAGTAATTAAGCCGTCTATCCCCACTAATTGTGCATAGTAAGGTATAATTAAAGATAGTTTCACTTTTCTAAAGTGAGAAATACATAGGAGACATCAAAGGAGACATGCAAATGACAGAACTCGAAAAAGCGAAAATTCAGCACCGAAAGCTGTCCAAGGGGCAGGTATTTGGTAGGGCTATCGCCATTGCGATCGGTGCCCTGCTCATGGCCACAGGACTTGAAATCTTCCTTGTTCCAAACCACGTTGTTGACGGAGGAATTACCGGTATTTCCATCATGCTTTCGCATATTACCGGCGTAAATCTAGGAATCTTTCTTTTTGTACTAAATCTTCCGTTTGTATTTATCGGGTACAAGCAAATGGGAAAAACATTTGCCCTTTCCACTATTTTTGGCATACTAGTTTTATCCATCTTAACTTCTAGGTTTCACCATGTCCCCGCGTTTACCGCAGACGTTCTCCTTGCTACCGTTTTTGGAGGGATTATTCTCGGAATTGGAATTGGACTCGTAATTCGCTACGGCGGAGCGCTTGACGGTACGGAGATACTTGCCATTTTAATCAGTAAAAAAATTCCGTTTTCTGTAGGAGAAATTGTAATGTTTTTCAACTTCTTCATTTTAGGAGCAGCGGGATTTGTGTTCACGTGGGACCGCGCCATGTATTCTATCCTTGCGTACATCATTGCGGCTAAAGCCATTGATACAGTTGTAGAAGGATTGGAAGAATCAAAATCAGCTTGGATTATTAGTGATCATTCTGATGACATCGGCGATGCGATTAATGCGCGTCTAGGTCGAGGCGTTACCTATTTGCACGGTGAAGGTGCTTATACGGGCGATGATAAAAAAGTGATTTTCTGCATCATTACGCGCCTTGAAGAATCAAAGCTAAAAACCATTGTTGAAGATTTTGACCCTACTGCCTTTTTAGCCGTTGCAGATATTACCGAAGTCCGCGGCGGACGCTTTAAAAAACGAAACATTCACTAAAAAAACGCGCAGAAAGCATGATGCTTTCTGCGCGTTTTTATGTAAAAGAGACTTTTTGAACCCGCTTAAACCATTCATAACAAAGAAGTACAATTAAACATAAGTCGATTAAATCGCCTCCGTAATACATCAGCATAGCCCCTTGCTGCGCCTCTTCTACCGAGACGTGCATAGGCGGGTGAGCGTACACATATTTTGATAAAATACCGTGAGCGGCAAGAGCAAGAACCAATACGGACGCTCGGTGCGTAAAAGCTTTTTGATGCGGCGAAGGATCAATTGAAATCATCGATACGGTGAATAAATAGCCGGCTAAAAATACATGAATATGTACAGCGACATGCACGAAAAAAGAGTGATGCATCATGCCATACAGACTCGTTGTATAAAGAATCCAAAGTCCTCCTACGTTAAGAACAGAAGCTGTCACCGGACTGCTGATAAACCGAACAAACCGCCCTTTTAAAAGTTTTGACACCTTTCTGGCTGCATGAACCGGAAGCGTGCGAAGCAGCAGTGTAAGAGGTGCTCCTAACGCCATTAAAAGCGGAGCTAGCATACCTAAAAGCAAATGCCCTGTCATATGCGCGGTAAAGTCCATATGAGCACGAGCTGCGAGCGGTCCTGCTACAGAAGATATGGCGCATAAAATACCAAGTGTCCAGCTGGACGTCCTATATAATGACCATTTTCTATACGTTGCATTTGAAGACGTTACAGCCCACACGTATAAAAAAAAGGCAGCGACAAAAGGCAGGGCTAATAAAAGCTGAGATAGTACTTCATATTTAATCATGATGTGCACCTTGTTTACGTGTAAACCATGTTAACATGATGCCAATAAGCAGCATCAAACATGCAAGTACATTCCACGTAATGTCGTAAGGTGCAATCTTCACTCCGTACCGAATTTGGTGAAGGCCCATAAGCTTATGCTGCACGGTCCCGTCATAAAGCTGAAACGCTCCCGCTCCAAGCAATACTCCTCCTATCCACCTTTTCACCCACCAGCCGCCCCGGCGCCTTAGATCTGCCACCATAAAAAGTGATGCGATTGTAGCGAACCAGCTGAATGCATGAAACAAACCATCCGACACTAAACCAGCGGCCGTTGTGGACTTATCATAAAAATGATGCCAATGAAGCAGCTGATGAAACACTGCTTCATCAATAAAAGCAACTAACCCTACGCCAAACAAAAAGCCTGACCAGCTATTTCGAGCGCGGTGAACCACGCGCTGATTTGCAGTTGCTTCGTGCTTCTTTTCCATATATATATCCCTCCCTGCCAGTTCTTTAAGTTTATATCGATTCTAATGAACGTATACCCTATTAAAGAGAAATGAATCTATAATATGGAAAAATAGGAGCTATATCCTAACCTCGTTTTCATTATCTTTTCACCATAAAGGTATAGGATAGTATTTGCGAAGCCAATTAACATATTTTTTCATAGTTTTACTCCCTTTCTAATGACCTGTTTCCCCAAAACAGGTCTTTTTTATATCCCGCTTCTCTTTTCATCGTTTTTTCACCATAAAGGTATAGGATAGTACTTGCGAAGCCAATTAGCATATTTTTTTCATAGTTTTACTCCTTTTGAAGACCTGCTTCCCCAGAGCAGGTCTTTTTTTTATCCAGTTTCTTTTTTCATCATTTTTTCACCATAAAGGTATAAGATAGTACTTGCGAAGCCAATTAACATATTTTTTCATAGTTTTACTCCCTTTCTAATGACCTGTTTCCCCAAAACAGGTCTTTTTTATATCCCGCTTCTCTTTTCATCGTTTTTTCACCATAAAGGTATAGGATAGTACTTGCGAAGCCAATTAGCATATTTTTTTCATAGTTTTACTCCCTTGTGAAGACCTGCTTCCCCAGAGCAGGTCTTTTTTTGTTTGATGTTTCTTTTCACTGTTTTTTCACTATTGGGCGGTAAGATAGTACATGTAAAGCCAATTAGCATATTTTTTCATAGTTTTACTCCCTTTCTAGTGACCTGTTTCCCCAAAACAGGTCTTTTTTTATTTTTTCTAAAAGCTTCCATCTTTTCACCGTTTTTTCACTTTTCTTTTGTATACTAAGTTTGTCAAAGCAATTTCATCATTTTTCATAAATGACCCCTATTTATTCCCCGCTTTTTGTGAGCGGGGCTTTTTTTATAAGAAAAGCATATTTTTTAAAAAAGCTTTTCTCTTTTCACCGTTTTTTCACTTTTCTTTTATATACTGTTCTTGTCAAAACAATTTCATCATTTTTCATAGATGTACCCTATTTGCACCCGCTTCTTGTAAGCGGGACTTTTTTTGTTTTCAGATAAAAAAAGCTTAACCCGGAGGTTAAGCTTTTTTCATCTGCTTGCGAAGAACAAGCATCATAATCGTAATAATGGTAAACGCAATAAACGCTAAAAAAGGAATGGTGATAAATCCAAGCCAGTTAATATATTGACCTGAGCAAGGAACACCGCTTGTACACGTTTCAAATGCTTTAAGAGCCGGTATCTTCTGCAGGCAATAATGATAGCCTGAAAGCGCCATACCAATCACCGAAAACGGCAGGACGTATTTGTAGATGAACGTATCATTCCGGTACACGGCTACACCTAGCACAATCGCGAGCGGATACATTAAAATTCGCTGATACCAGCAAAGTTCGCACGGGATGAAGTGAAGAACTTCACTAAACGTCAAGCTTCCAAGCATCGCGATAAGCGCTGTAATCCACCCGAAAACCAAAGACTTGTTCATTATTTGTTCTCCTTAGCCGCATCTTTGACCATTTGATCAAAGTCATCGATTGTTTTTCCTTCGAATTTTTTGCCGCCTACATAAATGGTTGGTGTACCTGTGATGCCTAAGTCATTGGCTGTCTTCATATCTTGATTAAACGCATCTTTTCCTTTTCCGTCTTTAAATGCACTCGCTACTTTTTTCGCATCGGCATCGCTTGACACTTCTTTCAGCGTATCTTCTAAGTAGGATTCCGTTAAGACATCTTTCTTTTCGTCCGCTGCGTTTTGCTTTTTATAAAGAAGTTCATGGAATTTCCAAAATGTATCGTTTCCAAGCTCTTTGTATACCGTTTCGGCGAATTCTGCTGCACGAGAGGAGTCGTTGTTGATAAATGCATAGTTCATAAAGTAGAATTTCACTTTACCTGTATCCACATAATCTTTTTGAATCAGCGGGAAAAAGGATTCCGTGAAGTTTTTGCAAGCCGGGCATTTGTAATCTCCAAACTCTACCACTTCTACCGGAGCTGACTCTTTTCCAAGATACGGCTGATTATCATATGTAAGAGCGGCCTTTTCATCTCCTCCGCCCTTTGACATATTCGAAAGGACGATTAACCCTAAAATACAGACCGCAATAATTCCAATCACCCAAAAAATCCACTTGCTTGAGGATGTTTGCTGATTGGGCGTTACTTTTTTCTTTTTCTTTGCTTTTGACACAATCTCATCTCCTTCTTTTCTTTCTCTCTTACAAACTTACAAAGCTGTTAGAGCTGTAAAAATCAGCGCACACAAAATAAAAAACACGTATAGCGACGTCAGCGTTAAAATAACAGGAGGCTGCATCGGCATTTTCGTTTCCGGATTTAAAATATATTGAATGCGATAATTAACAGACGTATCAGCAAACGATACGTGCGCACACGAGAGACTTGTCTGTCCCGTTTTCACCATTTTTAAAAGCGCGCTGCCGATGTGAGCAGGCGTGCCATTTTTCACAATGGCATCTTGATCAGCCAGCACTTCACGCATAACTTTGAAGCGTTTATGGCTCCATTTAATAAATGGAATATACCATAATGCAGAGGCAAGCGTACTTAGCAAAAACGTTTTGAGCGGGTCTTTGTTTGCAACGTGCGACTGCTCGTGATAAATAACGGCTTCGAGTTCATTTTCATCAAGCACCGACAGCAACCCTGTAGACAGGACGATATGCGGTGTAAACAGCCCCATCGTTAAGGCAATGGGCTGATCTGTTGTTAAGACCGTTAAATCCTTTCCGTACGCTTTTTGCAGGTCAGCCGTTGTTGTTTCATCTCGCAGCTTCGTAATCATTTTACGGACTTTCCGCATTTGAATCACTTGCTTTACAGCTTTAATGAACAGTACAAACATCGTGTGAAAAATAACGGCATTCAGCATGTATTCAATAAAAAACAAGCCGAAAAAGTGGGCTACTTTGTTACAAAGTAAAATTAAGTTAAACGATAAATTCCATCCAAACAGCAAATGCAGCACATACATCCCCATTTGCATAAGCAACGTCACGGCAATAAAAAAGCACAGGTTAAAAATAAGCTTTGAACGCTTTAGTATTCCTTGATTCATTGATTATTCATCCTTTTTTAACTGTTTGACTTTTGATTCGAGCATACTTAACAGTGAATCATCGACTTCTTCTAGCGCATCAAGCATATGAGTAACAGCAAGCGAGCCAAATTCATCGATCAATTCGTGCGTTAACTCTTTCGACTGAGCGTCGATAAATTCCTCTTTAGAAAGAATCGGCTGATACATCGACGTACGTCCTTTTAAACGCTTTTGCAACACGCCTTTTTCCACCAGTCGATTCATAACGGTCATAACGGTGTTGAAGTTAACTGTTTTTTCTTTCTCAAGCACGTGCTGCACGTCTTTAATGGACATTTCACTTCCGTTCCATAAAGCCGTCATAATTTTTGCTTCAAGCGGGCCAAAAAAGCGATTAAGGCCGGTTTCGTTAAATTTGAATTTTTCAATTTTCATATTCGACACCTCACACTACTAATTGTAGTGTGAGGTGTCAAATCCGTCAACTTTTCCATGACAACCGCCTTACAATTGTCATAATCACTTTTTTACTTCATCGGTTAAATGCTGAATGGACAGCACAACTGTATCGAGCTTGGCTTCGATTCGGTGAAGTAAATAAAGCGTCACCACAATAGGAAAACCAACGTCTGAAACAAGCGTAAACCACTCTGCCATCTTCCTCTCTCCTTTTAAAAAAGCCCTTCGCACCGAAGTGGAAGGACTTTCATTTTTAAATCGTAAATTCGGTTACATTTCGCTCGACAATTTGGGCGCCTTTTCTGGCAACGAGCGCTCCGCCGCTTGAAGTAAAGACATCGCTTGCGATCAGCGCGTTCATTGCTGCTGTGATGGCTGCTGCGTCTAACGTATCTTTTGGTGATTCAATCGATAGGCTTACTGCTTTTTGTGACTCATTCAAAAACTGCATCGTTAAAGTTTTCATACTCTACCTCTTTTCTTATTTTAAAAGTGAAAACGTGACAACTTCGTTGATTTCAACAAGCGGCAGCGACTGCAGGCTGGCAATGGTTTCGCTTGCTGTAATGAGTGCATCTGCAGAACTTCCCGGCTGAATGTTCATATAGGATTTTGTCTTTAAATCGGGTTTTCCATCCTCTTTTATTCCTTGTTCTAATACTAAGCGAAGCTGGCTTGAATGCTGAATTTTTTCTGCCATCTTTTATTCCCCCTTTCACTTTATATATAGAAATGGAAATAGGAAAGAGGGATGATGGAAACATAAAAATTTTTGGTTTATAATGGGAGATAGTCTGAGTTAGAAAGAGGCTTTGGTAATGAGAAAGTGGAGCTTTTTATTTTTTGTTCTAGCATTCATGCATCCAGCTTCAGCACTTGCTGATGACGGTGCAGATGAAAAAAAGCTTGGTCCGTTTTACTACACGGTTTCTCATGATTATAGTCGAGAAAAATGGGATGTAGGGGTGTTAAATCAGCAAGACAAAACGAACATTCCTGAGACTGATTTGAACGATGAAACGCTAAAACTGTTTCAAAGCACGGTTGATGATTTAGCAGAGCTCGCGATTCGATTTGCTGCTATGAGCGTACTGCTTGTATGTTCACTCGTTGTTTTTACGTACTTTCGCATTCAAAAAAAACGCCCTTTTCTCCGCTTGTTTTTTATTTTTTCAAGCGTTGGCTTTCTATTTTGCGTCTATACATCATTGGAGTTATTTAAAAAAACTGAACAAGCAAAATCTTTATTTTACTTACTATGACTTGAAACCCCAAAAAAACCAGCCGATCGGCTGGTTTTTTCATGCATTTCTTACGGTTATGTAGTTCTGTTCATACGTCATTTCTTCCGTTTGCTTTTGCTGCTCCAAATGGTAATAAGCAGCGCATACTCCTCCTAGACCAGCAAGTGCTAGGACAATTAGAAGTATGGATGTCGCTTTTTTCATTACTTTTTCTCCCCTTATGTTTAACCCTACCTAGCAACGGCAGCTGTAAAAAAGAGTCCCCTTTCTCTTCTTTACTTGCTCATTACTTACGAAAGATATTATCATACTTTTTTTCATTTTTGTCATTTTTTTAGCTATTGTCAAAAAATTGTATATTTTATACTCGGTTTAACGAATGTTTAAGAAAGTCCATGGACTGGTTTTTTGAAAGCCCAAACGCCGTTACGATATAATCAACGTAGGCAAGAAGCTCGACGTTTCCCCCTAGTTTTGTTGTTTTAAATGATTGATTAAACCGATACTGCTTTTTATCTGAAAAGACGAGCCCTTCTTCTTCTAGAAATGTTTGAAACTGCTGATGCGGAAAGTAAAGCACATCATTTCGAACGTTCTCTAAATCAATTACAATAATCATGTCTTCGAGCTCAGTTTTTAATTCCATCATACAATCGATGTATCCGCCGATGCAGCTGATTAAAGATGTAAGAAAAAAGGGTCCGTTTATATATTGAAACTGCTCAAAAATCGTCTCATCAATGTAGCTTGAAATGCTGGATTTCAGCACGTCATGAATTTGTTTTGGTTCTTCCATATACGGAATAGGAATGTGAAACTTAGCTGATCCGTTATAAAACTGCTCCCACGCAATTGTTTTATCATATGCATCAATTACATCTGTGCTTCGAAAAATGATGGATTCCGCTGAATAAGAAGCTTTGACAAACGGTGTATGCAGCATCACCGTACTCTCATCGTCCAAACGATAGTATTTTGGTTCGCTAGACTTGCTTAAAATATATTGCTTTAACCGTTCTTCTTCCATTTGTTCGATTAAATGCAAATCATATAGTGGCAGCACGTACATATTACACATCCCGTAATGAATATAGCTTTTCCCGTGCATCGGCCACTTTCTGTTATAGATAGACAGTTCTTTTGTGCAAAATTCCTCTATTCGCTGCGTTTGATCCTCCGATTTTTGATAAAGACGATCTAAATGATAGCGATCATCGATTTCCGTAACCGGAGATGTGCCGCTTCCAATTCTTCTGTAAATTTTCCCGTAAGACATGTACGGAGGGTTCGGACCTTCGGGAATCCAAATAACAAAAACACCTTGCCCGGGGTGATCTTCAGGTGATAAAAAGCGCGTAACGATACGAGGAATGGGATTGGTGACATCTTTCAGCATATTATTAATAAACAGCTCATATTCCTTGCGCTCGAGCAGGTTAATGGAATGGTCGTCTTCATCTACGCCAAAAATAAGCCACCCTCCTTTTTCATTGGCAAACGAAGCGATGATATTTGGGATTTTCCGTTTGACCGTTGAGCTTACTTCGCGCTTGAACTCAAGCTGATAGCCTTCTTCTAAATGTTTTTCCATCATGCGCTGCACATCTGAAAACTCAATTTCTCCAATTGTTTTTTTCTTTCCTTCTTCGCTTATAAATGGTGAATAAAACGATTCTTCGTTCACTTGTCTTCCCCCTCCTCACCACTTCTATTTAACTTATCCATATGATGAGAAGTAAAAAGACAGTCATATTTCTTTGATTTTTTTCAAAAAACAAAATTTTTACCAAATTCATCCTGTTTTATATTATGATAGAAAAAGAGGTGAATAACATGATTGAAGCAATATTTTTAGACCGAGACGGAACGATTGGAGGCAGTAATGACATTCAATATCCAGGTGATTTTCAGCTGTTCCCCCAAGC
Organism: Priestia sp. USM5; assembly: GCF_058323215.1. Lineage (NCBI taxonomy): Bacteria > Bacillati > Bacillota > Bacilli > Caryophanales > Bacillaceae > Priestia > Priestia sp. USM5. The sequence goes on along the minus strand of NZ_JBSGKN010000001.1, from coordinate 1,540,575 downwards.
AAAGCAAGCGATTAAAGACATAAAAAAACAAAACATTCCGCTGTTTTCCTTCACAAATCAGCCCGATGTTGCAAAAGGAAAGGTAAATAAATCACAGTTTATCTCTGAACTTTTAGCTTTTGGATTTGATGATGTTTACCTTTGTCCTCATGAAGATTCAGACGCCTGTTCGTGCCGCAAACCAAACCCCGGCATGCTGTTAAAAGCAGCGGAGGAGCACAGCTTAAATTTGGCTAACTGCATCGTGATTGGCGACCGGTGGAAAGACCTAGTAGCGGCCAGTGCAGCAGGCGCTCACTGCATTTTAGTGTTAACAGGTGCCGGGCATGACACGTTACATGAACGAGAAAAGTGGGCTGATGTACAACCAACTCTTATTGCAGCCGATATACAGAAAGCTGTTGAATTTATCTTTACATCACTGAGTTCACAGCCGATACTATCGCATTCACATACTCGTTGACCAGCTGCTCATCCTGTAATAATTGTTCATACTGCGGAGTGGTGATTTCAAGCTGCAGTCCTTTATGCCGCTGATTGTCGTTGGCGATATTTCGAGGTGAAACGCCTTTTAAATGTACGGGCGTTTCACTGATCGGAAAATTAGAAAGTGCTTGACGCACCGCTTTTTCTAACTTTTCGTCTCTTCCTCCAATATAAGTTGTACAGACATCGCTATAGGCACCGTGAAGAGAAATTGTGACCTCTGATTTTTTCACAAGATGACGCGCCATTTCTTCATCGTAGTTTGCAGACGTAACATGTAATTCAAACGGATTTTCTGTTTTCAGTGTTTTAAATACGTACACCGTTGCGTTCAGCTTTTCTGCTATTTTTTCCGCTACTTCTTCTGTCCCAATTTCCATCGTTCCTCCGTGAATCGCAAGCACGACAATTTCTCTCCGGCGAATGACACACTCTATTTCGTAATCGATTCCGGCTCGTTCACACTGAGATAATTCTTGAAAACTTTGATACACATCCCTCATCTGTTTCTTCACACCTTTCTTTTATCTTTCATATACCCAGGCTTTCATTTTCCTTTTTCTTCATATAGTAAAAGTAGTAAACGGATTAACCCTTTGTTTACGCGTTCATTTTTGTTTTTATACTTTATATTTTAGTGTGCACAAAAATTTTTTTTGAAATTCGAAATAAAAGTATTGCCAAACAAACCGTCCAGACGGTAAAGTATTCTAGGGAAAATCAAAAAGGAGGAAATTCATGTGTCTACATATGATGATATATTGCTTGGGGCCACTCAGGTTGTGCAGCGTGACGGCGTTGGAAATTTGACGCTTGAAAAAGTAGCAAAAGAAGCCGGTGTTAGTAAAGGCGGCTTGTTGTACCACTTCTCATCAAAAGATGAATTGATTCAGCAAATGCTGTATTCAGTCACCAAGAAATATGATGACGGACTAAACGTACAAGTTGAACATGACAATTCTCCTGGCAAATGGAGCCGGGCTTATCTCGCTGAGACCCTTCATGACCTTCAGCGTGAACAAGCGATGAGCGCAGGGTTGCTTGCAGGTATTGCAACGAATCCTGAACTTCTGCAGCACCTTCAAAAACACTACGAAAAGTGGCAGCACCATATTGAACAAGATGGCATTGACCCTGTCCTTGCTACCATTGTGCGCTTAGCAGCCGATGGATTATGGTTCAGCCAAATGTTTGGGCTCGCACCCGTGGATCCAGACATGCAAAAACAGATTCAACAACAACTTCGGAAATTAACAGAGGAGGGTTTTCGATGAAAGCCTATTTATTTTTAGCAATTGCAATTAGTTCAGAGTTATTTGGTACATCTATGTTAAAAGCATCAAACGGATTTACAAAATTTTGGCCTAGTCTTGGTGTTTTATTAGGATTTGGTCTTGCTTTCTATGCGCTTTCCACATCGCTTCAGCACATTCCGCTCAGCGTTGCATACGCCATTTGGTCTGGTGTAGGAACTGCTGTGACAGCTGTGATTGGTGTAGTCATTTGGAAAGAAAGCGGCAGTCTTACGATGGTATTTGGCATCGTATTAATCATTGCAGGAGTCATTCTTTTAAATTTAAAATCAGTGGCTCATTAAAAAAAGAGCCAGTAAATACTGACTCTTAAGCAAAGGAGGAAAATCGACTGTCTACTTATGAAAGTAGTATGTATCGTTTTCCTTTTTTTATACTCTTTTATAGATTAAACGGATCTAGGAATTTAACAGATGGATATTTGTCCTGGAACAAACGCCATACAAAATCGTTTTCAAACATAAGAACAGCATGCTTATCACGATCTTCCACTAGCATCACGCGAGAATCTAGCATGCGATCTTCAATTGTTGCTTTGTCTACCCATTTTGCAATGTTGTGAGACATGCGTGTGAATTCAAGATCGACATTGTACTCACCTTTCATACGATGTTCAAATACTTGGAACTGAAGTTCACCGACTGCTCCTAAAATATAATCTCCAAAGAACGGCGTACGGTAAAGCTGTACCGCCCCTTCTTGTACAAGCTGATTAATTCCTTTTTCAAAGTGCTTGGATTTCATTGCGTTTTTCGCACGAACTTTTACAAACAGTTCAGGCGGGAACTTTGGAAGAGCGTCGAATTCGAATACTTTTCCCTCTCCTACAATGGTATCGCCAATTTGATACGTACCTGAGTCATACAAGCCAATGATATCCCCTGGATACGCTGTGTCTACTGTTTCACGGCTTGATGCCAAGAACTGATGAGACTGCGCTAGCTTCATTTTGCGGTTCGTTCTTGCTAATGTTACGTTCATTCCACGCTCGAATTTTCCTGAACATACGCGTACGAACGCAATGCGGTCGCGGTGAGCTGGGTTCATGTTCGCTTGAATTTTAAAGATGAAACCTGAGAAGTTTTCATCGGTAGGCTGAACGGTGCCATTCGTTGATTCACGAGGCTGCGGCGGTGATGTTAATTGTAAAAATGAATTAAAGAAAGACTGTACGCCGAAGTTCGCAATCGCACTTCCGAAGAAAACAGGCGTTAATAAGCCTTGCTTTACTTTTTCAATTGAAAAATCATTACCTGCTTCGTCTAATAGAGATAAATCATCCACTAAGCCTGGTAAATACATTTCATCGACGTGTTTTTTAATTTCATCGTCGATATTTTCACCGTCAAAGTCTGCAAAATAAGACTCTTTGTTTCCTTGATACACTTCAATTTGCTTTGAAAAACGGTCATACGTTCCTTGGAATCGTTTCCCCATGCCAATTGGCCACGTTACAGGGTATGATTCGATACCAAGTACATCTTCAATTTCTTCAAGCAGCTCAAGCGGCTCTTTTCCTTCACGGTCTAATTTATTGATAAACGTTAGGATGGGAATACCGCGCATACGACAAACTTTAAAAAGCTTAAGCGTTTGTGCTTCAATTCCTTTTGTTCCGTCAATAACCATGACCGCACTATCTACAGCTGTTAAGGTACGATACGTATCCTCACTGAAGTCTTCGTGTCCTGGTGTATCCAAGATGTTAATAAAGTGATCTTTATACTCAAACTGCATAACACTTGATGTAACTGAAATTCCACGTTGTTTTTCAATTTCCATCCAGTCAGATGTAGCAAACTTGCCTGATTTTTTTCCTTTAACCGTTCCGGCTGAACGAATCATTCCGCCCAGTAACAGCATTTTTTCTGTTAACGTTGTTTTCCCGGCATCCGGGTGAGAAATAATGGCGAATGTACGACGTGAATCGACCATCGTTTCTTGAAGTTGGTTGCTCATACGTTTTAAAATCCTTTCTGCTCTACAATTCCTATTTTCATCATTTCATTATACGCTTTTTTTATACTGCGTGACTAGTTTTTTTCATATTTGAATACTTCTGCAAAATCAAAGAAATCGTCAACAAGGTGTAAAAAGCGAACAAGAAAAGACCCCTTTTATAAAAGGGGCCTTCTCCCAGTTTAGTTTAACGACCGACCAGAGAAACGTTCTGCTGATCGGCTTAAACTTTATAAAAAAAATTACTTTTGAACGTTAGCAGCTTGTGGTCCACGGTTGCCTTCAACAATTTCAAATGTAACTTCTTGACCTTCTTCTAAAGTTTTGAAACCTTCGCCTTGGATAGCAGAGAAATGAACGAATACATCGTCTTGTCCTTCTACTTCGATGAAACCGAAACCTTTTTCAGCGTTGAACCATTTTACTTTACCTTGTAACATATCTCTTTTCCTCCTTGTGTGACAATCCACACATTGTGTATTACTCTATTCCTGCTCTTACAATAAGTCAAGACGAACACTTCGAACTATCCTTACCGAACAAAAATAAGCACCTTTATTGTAACAAATCCTCCAAAAAATTTCAAAGGAATTTGCACATTCTTTTTGTTCGCTTCTATCCCTTACCTACAGCCTTTCTACCCCCTTTTAAGCAGCCGAATATGAACGAATTATCCGCACTTCTTCTTGATGTTTTTTCTTGTATAACGATCCTTTAAATGGATAACGCTATAGAGATAGATACTCTTTCTATTTATGAGAAAGCAGGTGACATCACAACCTATGGAAGACATTCTCATGTCCCTTCTTAGAACCTTTGTTTCTTTTATTATCTTAAGCATTACAACTTTCCTGATTGGAAAACAAATTAACACCCATAACAATCATTTTACGTTTGCGATGTCCATCATTATTGGGTCGTTCATCGCAAATATGGGATTTGATTTAAAATTAAAATTTCTGCCGATGTTCGCTTCTTTTGCTTTTCTTGTGGCTATTCATTTTCTTTTAGCATCAACAGCTCTAAAAAGCAGGCGCTTGCGAAAATGGATTACAGGACGCCCGACGGTTATTATGGAAAAAGGAAAGCTTCTTGAAGCAAATATGAAAAAAGTCAAATATTCCATTGACGACTTGAATCAGCATTTACGAGAACTAGGAACGTTCAACATTGCTGAAGTAGAATTTGCTGTTTTAGAAGTAAGCGGAAAACTGTCGGTATTAAAGAAAACTGCTTATCAAAACATTGCCAAACAGGACGTTTTGTCTAAGCCGTTTAAAGAAATGAATTTACCGGTAGAACTCATCATGGACGGAGAAATTATTCATAAAAATTTAACACCTCAATATACCGAACAATGGATCAACCTTGAGCTTTCAAATCGTCAGCTTCAGTTGAACCAAGTGCTGTATGCAGTTGTGTCAACAAACGGCATGCTCTATGTAGATGAGTATAAAGATCAGCTGTCCGCTCCTACAGACAGAGAATAAGGTTGAGACATAACTAAACGAGTTTGATTCTCCATAAAGAATCAAACTCGTTCGGATAAAATACGTTTGTCCCAGTTTTACTGCGCCATTTCTTCAACTGTTCCTTCTTTTAAGCCATAATAGTTCCGCTCAAATCGCTTTATTTCTTGATCATAGCGGCGTACTTTTGCATCGGCTAGCTGGCGGCTTTGTTTTGTTTCTTCAAGCAGCTCGACCTGCTGATTAATTTGAAAAATAGTCGTCGTCAGCTCGTCTTGATAATCATAAATTTCATTTTGAATATCCACGCATACGGGCAAGCGATTTGCTAAAATAAAGTCCGTCATTTGCATAAGCACTTTTTTACGCTCTACTTCTTTCACTTTGCTTTTGACAGCTCGTTCTGCAGAACGGAACGTCAGCCTTACTTTAGAGAAGAAGTCACCTTTAATCGAAAGCTTGCGCTGCAGTTCTTCTACATCCTGTTTTAATGATTCATGCTCTTCAATCATTTTTTGAAGCACAAGCCCTCCGTTTAACGATGTGAGCTCCATTTCATCAAGCTGATGGCGAATGGCTGTTTTGAGCGTTTCAATTTGTTTCACCGTCTTTTTCTCCGTAGCGCGGAGCTGCTTAACATACTGCTCTGTTTTATAAATAAAGTTGTCTAACCGTTCACGATCAAACAGTGACTGCTCTTTCTTTTTTGCATAATCTTGATACGTTGTGTGTACAGATGACCACTTGATCAATAGAGACTGATAATTCAACAGCTCATCCTGATGCTCAAGCTTGTACGTCCACATCAGCTGAACAACTACTAATAACAGCGGTAAAAACGTTCCAGCTTCTTTGCGTTTTGCAATAATTTCATGACTTTCAAAGCTCGCCATTAAAAAAAGCGGCGCATTCATACTAAATAGCAGTGCTGGCGGGTAATTAACGGGAATAAAGATACTCATTACGGTTGCCATAAGGCCTGAAATAGCAGGGTATGCGTGCGGAGGAAGCTGTTTGTATAGCTCGATTGTCCCTTTTTCTTGCAGCAGTTTCACAAGCGCTGCCTGCTGATAGTCTCCTAATACATCAATCATTCTTTCTTGATACATGGGAGGAAGCTGCTCAATCCAATTCATCAGCTGCTGCTGAAACACAGCTTGCTGACGATTTGTAGCAATCATGTATTGCGAATCAATTAGATGAAAGAACAGTCGGATTTGATGGCGCATCACGTCTTCTAGCGTATGACAGCGTGCAATTGAAAACAGCTCATTGTATTTAGATACAAGCAAATTTCCAATGTTATCGCTTAACTCGTACAGCTCGCCATTTGTTGTAGCATGAGAAACGGGAAGTTCAAAAAACTTCGCCATTTCAAGCAAAATATGCAGATGCATGTCTACTTCAGGCTGTTTTTCAAGCAATTTCATTTCTTCTACCAATGATGCTTGAAAATCCGTATGCTCCGTTTGCTGATACCGTGCTGACATTTCCGTATAAATGCGGTGGTCACATAACACATAAGCAGCTCTTAGGATATCGCCTTTAGACGTAAGCAACCCATACAATAACTGTTGTCCGTTCATCTTCACACCGTCCTTCATTAAATTTTCTTACTATAGCTTTCTATCATTTTATACTTTTTCTATAAATTCGATGCAATAGTTCAAATTTCCTGTTATCTTTCTTCTTGCTTTCTTAATACGAAGAGTGCCGTCCAACATGACATCAGTGCAGGCGGGATCATCCAAGTCATATATCGCCACTCACCCGTCACAAGCGCCATAATGAGAAAGATGAGCGGAAAACCTATTAGTACTATGATAACACGTGCTCTGCTTACCGATTTTTTCATCGTGCATCGCCCCTTCTGTTCGTCCCTTATTCTTATAATACCCTTTCGCTTCTATAGCATTAAACACCTTTATAAACCGTTCGTACATTTCCTTGTTTTCTAGACAGTCTATGACATAAGTTTTAAAAAAGAACAGAGGATACCTCTTACTTTGATGAATCGCGTAAGCAGCTTTTATGTTTTGACAAGCTAAATCGAGAAAAATGTGTTATGGTAAAAGAAAATTTCGTTTTTACTACCTACATTGAAACGAAAGGGTTGATCGTATGAACATTTTTTTGATTGGCGCAAGCGGCAGGACCGGACAGGAAGTAATCAAGCAAGCGATTAAAAACGGACATTATGTAAAAGCTTTTGTGCGAAATCCATCTAAGCTTAAGATAACGCATGCGAACGTACACATCATACAAGGCGACGTGCTGGATTATTATGAAGTGTGTCAGGCTATGCGAGGGTGTGATGCAGTCATTTCTTGTCTGGGAACCGAAAATCTAGGGCATTCTACCCTTTTAGTAGAAACGACAAATCTGCTGATTCAATGTATGAACGAAAACGGAATTCAGCGTATCGCCTACACGGCTTCAGCCGGAATCGACGGAGAAATTCCAGGCATGACGGGCTGGCTTGCTCAGCGTATTTTAAAAAATGTGCTTCGCGACCATCACGAAGCCGTGAAGCTCTTGAAGGTAAGCGGACTCGACTGGACCGTTGCTCGGCCAATGGGTCTAACGAGCGGTTCGTTAACCACGTATTATCGTATAGGAGAAGCTAGCATACCAGAAAACGGACGCAACATCAGCCGTTCTGATGTCGCTCATTTTCTCCTTCAAGCCGTAGAAAACAACAGGCACATAAAAAAATCACTAAGTCTTTCGTATTAAGTGTTCTAAAGGAGTGTTGATAGTGAACCTATCAAAAATTTTTCTAAAAATAAGTCTTGTACTTTTAATGGCATGCGTCTTTATTGAAGGTAATTTTCAAGTGGCGCTTGGCATCTTTGCTGCTGTTTGCATGCTTGTCATCATTTTTGCCAAGCCTCTTTCAAAATCGCTGCTTCCTGCTAATAAAAAAACAGGAAAAAAAGACCGCGAAACATTAATGATGGTCATTGGTGTCATCATTTTTATTTCAGGAAGCTTTTTTATTGCGTAGTAGCATTATAAACATCCACATTTTTAATCATATAAAGGGCTGTGCTGTAAGTCGAATATTCGCCTTATGGCGCAGCCTTTTTAGCTTTCATGAGGTCTCTTTCAGCAATAGCTTCTGTACCATTCCATTATTTAAGCAAATTACCTGCCAAACCCTCTTATGCTTTTTTTCATCAACTCACATAATATATGTAGAAGATATCGTAAGACAAGCGTCAAAAGAAAGAGGAGGAAGATAAATGAAATGCCCCCATTGCGCTTATTCTAATCCGGAAGGGGTAAAATTCTGCTTAAATTGCGGCCATGAAATTGTGGACCACGATGAAAACTACAGCATATTCTACTTGTTTGCCCATCGTGTTGATAAAATTCCAAGAAATGAACGTTCGGTTGAACCTAAATTTCGAAATATATTCTCTCGAGTCTTCCGACAGCACAGTGAAATGGAAGCTGAACGGCTTTTTATTGTAGGAACAGGGCTTACGACTCCTAAAATAGAAGAGGTTGTAAATACATGGCCAAAGCCTTGGCTTTTTGCAAGGGTCTTTCTTATTGCGCTTGTCGCATACTTAGGACTATATCTAGGCGTAAGCTTATTCGAAAACATCAACTTTATACCCGGTCTTATTGTAGTCGGTGCTTTTGCAGTGCCATTTACTACGCTCATTTTCTTTTGGGAAATGAACGCTCCGCAGAATATTGCTATTTACAAAATTGTTTATGTCGTTTTTATTGGCGGAATCCTCTCACTTTTATTAGCACTTGTGTTTTATGATATTCTTGGAAATAACACAAACGTGATCGTGATTGGAATATGTGAGGAACTGGCTAAAGTTATCGCTGTTATTTATTTTGTACGCAATCTTAAATATAGATATATCCTTAACGGACTTCTCTTAGGAGCTGCAATAGGAGCTGGTTTTGCTGCTTTTGAAACCGCTGGCTATGCTTTGCGAGCACTTCTTTCCGGCAGCTTTCACATGCTCTATTCTACAATACTCTGGCGCAGTATTTTTGCTCCTGGAGGACATGTAGCTTGGGCTGCCTTGACTGGCGCTGCCATATGCATCGTGCAAGGAGATAAGAAATTTCAGTGGAGCATGTTGATAAAACCAAAATTTTTCGGTGTATTTTTGCTTGTCGTTTTTATGCACGCTCTTTGGGACTCACCTGTACTAGGTATTTTCCCAGCTGGACATACGATTTTAACGGTTATATTATGGATTTTGGTATTCAGTATGATTCGTATTGGGCTAAAAGAAATCGCGGATAAAAAGCTGGAGTTGACCTATTACAAAGAAAAGCCTACACCCTCATAGGAAATGTTCAGCTTGCGTTTAGCTGCTCGTTTTAACTTTTTATTACCTTTATGTTTCATTTTGAAAATTGTTGTTACAAATTGTAAAAAACAGTATTCAAATTACCTGGACATGGTATGATAACCTAAATAACATGAAAGGGTGACTTGGTGGATGAACCTAACTGAAATTAAGCATATGATAGCAAATTTAGTAAATTATAGAGATAGCGACATTACTCATACTCTTGCCAATAGGTTTACACTAAGTTATTTAAAACAATTAAACAGTTTTCAAATCTGCGATGTTGAAAACGATATCATTTATCGTTATGAAGAATCAGAAACAACTGCGTTAGCTCTGTTTAACATGATCCATACTCTTCCCAAGACCATTTACAGACATACTAATTCGTTTGAACAAGTTTAAAGCAGGCAAAAAAGCTCATTTATTAACTAACATGAGCTTTTTTCTAGTTTTTGTCTATTTCAGTTATTTATAACCTTCTTCAAAAGAAGAATATCCTTTTTAATTGCCCGTCTAATCTCTTCAGCTTTACAGCGTTTGTATTCTTGTACTAAGCGATAGAGCTCTCTTTTAAATAAAAATTCATCTTGTTGACTACTCATAGCAGCATGCCCCTTATTAGCTTTCTATCACAAGTGATTAAAGAAAGTATTCCCTTTTCTTCTTATAAAAAACAAGTAAATTCACAAATAGATGTAAAACAACCGCTTATCCCGAGTTTATGTAAACGGCGGGATGTTCTTGCATTCAGAGGAACGACAGCTGAAGAAACATAAAAAAACATTGACTACTAGCTCTCAGTCAATGTTTTTTATTTGCTTTAGCTCTAATTCATTAAAGCTAATTTGCATATTTTTATGCGTTCATGTCTCCAAGACCTGGAGCGTGCTCATTTGGCATTTCAGATAAATGAGGGACTGGAAAAGCTTCCGGTGGAGTTGTTATGCTTAGGTCTCCGCCATTTCTGCTTGGCGTCTGCCCTTGGAATATTTCTCCCATTCGATGCGGATCTAATCTAAAATCAAATTGCGTGTTATGATAGCCCATTTCGACAAATTTTCTGCATTCAGGATATTTGTTAATATCGTAATTTGGTACAGGGAAGAGTTTTCCCCAATCTACTCCTAATGTTTCGAGTGCTTTAGCGAATGCATTTTGATGAGCATTATCGCGAACAATTAAGAAGCCTAGCGTTTCTCTTAACGTCTGGTTAGAACTCATTTCATATATTCTTGTTTTTTGTAAAACGCCGGTTGATTCTAATACAACGTTATTGAGCAAATCAGCCGCTAGATTTCCGTGATTATAAACCCATGAGCCGTTCCATGGATTCCCGCCCGCATCTACTGGCAGTGAGCTTTGAGCCCCCATAATATAGTGATGAGGATTAGCGTGTTTTACAGCTTCATCAAGAGGAGCCTGATCTGAACCTTGACTTCCTACCCCGGCTCCGCCGGATTCATCTAACAATGCATTGATGGTATTTTGAACGAGTTCTACGTGAGCTATTTCTTCTAAAAAAACGCCTTTCATTAAATCTCGGTACTGCGTTTCTTTTCCTCTGAAGTTAGAGCTTTGGAAGAAATATTGCATCATCGTTCGCATTTCACCAAACTGACCGCCTAAGGCTTCTTGCAGTACCTTCGCAGCCGCAGGATCGGGCTTATCCGGTTTAATGCCATTAATTAATCCTTCTTTGTAATAATACATATGAAACACTCCTTTTATTGACATTGCTTGTTTTTTGAACTAACTTATGTAGAGTTTTGTCCGCTATAGGATTTTTCACTGTTTCTTTTCTCCCTAACATATTCTAGCGTGCCGTCTTTCTCATATCTGCACATAACTACTGTTTCCATATGCGACCTTTTTATTCTGGGTAGCTAAAGTACAACTTCATTGAAACATGTGGATAACACCTTTTGTTATAAGCAAAAAACTGCTCGTAGCGGTCTTTTTACAGTCACGGAACCTTGAATACTTTGCATGCACAAAAAAAAGAGCTGGTCAAACCCAGCTCTTTTTTTCTATTACTTCTCTATTCCAGCTTTGATTTCTTTAATCATGCCTGCCATTGACTCAAGGCCTCCTCCAGATAAATACCAAAGACCTGGATCAAGATACACAACGTGATTGTTTTTCACTGCATTGACTTCTTTTACATACTCATTTTCAACAATTTGTTTAGCAGATGATTTTTCACCAATTGCTGCGCCGCGGTCAACCACGAATAAGTAGTCCGGATTTTGCTTAACTAAATATTCATATGCAATGCTTTGACCGTGCTTAGCCGATGGATCTAGGCTGTCGTCTGCTGCTTTGATACCAAATACATCATGAATTAATCCGTATTTAGACCCTGGACCAAATGCTGTCATCTTGCTATCATTTGCCATCATTACAAGCGCTTTTTTATCTAGTTTGTCCGCTTGTTTTTTCAAATCTGCAATTTGCTTATCAATTGCTGCTAGCTCTTTTTTCGCTTGATCTTCTTTATCAAAAATTTGTCCTAGTACTTTTGTGTTTTCTTTAAATGACTTCATATAGTGCTGGTTGTCCGTATCGATATAGATCGTCGGCGCAATTTTTGAAAATTCATCAAATGAATCTGCTTGGCGGCCTTGAATAATAATTAAGTCTGGCTTTAGTTCTGCAATCTTTTCGAAATCAGGTTCTTTTAAGCCACCTACATTCACATACTTATCATCTTGATACTTTGATAAATACTCAGGAATCGCTTGTTTTGGCAAGCCCGCTACTTCAACACCTAATTTATCTAGCGTATCAAGTGCACCCATGCTGAATACTACAACTTTTTTAGGATTTTTCTCAATTTTAATTCCGTCTTTATTGAACTGATCGGTTACCGTTACCGTTTCTTTTTGCTTACTTTCTCCACCTGTTGTTTCTTTTGCTCCTTGATTACCGCAAGCGGCCACAACAATCGCCGTTAAGACTGCTACAAACATTACTAACACTTTTTTCACTTTTGTCACCTCATGAATAAATTTTATGAAAAATAAACGCAAATACGCTGTCCGCCAACCGTTTCGATTGGAATATCCATATCGTATATATCCTTTAATGCAGATGTTTGAATGATGGTTTCTGTTGGGCCTTCACGGATCACTTCACCGTTTTTAAGCGCCACGATGTAATCCGAATAGACAGACGCAAAATTAATATCGTGAATGACAATCACAATGGTTTTGCCTAAGTCTTCTACGAGACGTTTCAACAGCTTCATAATTTCAACAGAATGCTTCATATCTAAGTTATTGAGCGGTTCATCTAAGAAGATATACTCCGTGTCCTGTGCGATGACCATAGCGATAAAAGCTCGCTGACACTGTCCTCCGCTCAGTTCATCTAAGTATTTATCTTGAATACTTTCAAGCTTCATATAACTCAGCGCCTGATCAACCGCTTGTTCATCGCTTTTTGTTAACCGGCCTTTTGAATAAGGAAACCGGCCAAAATTTACGAGTTCACGTACGCTAAGTCTGATATTCAGCTGATTGGACTGTTTTAAAATGCTCATTTTTTTGGCTAAATCCGAGCTGTCAATATTCTCTATATTTTTTCCTTCTATTGATATTGATCCTGAGTCGGCTTTAATAAGACGGCTCATAATGGAAAGCAGCGTACTTTTCCCCGCTCCGTTTGGGCCGATAAATGACGTGATTTTTCCTTTTGGAATCACCACAGATGTTTTTTCTAAAACGGTTTTTTCTCCGTATTTTTTACTGACATTTGTTACTTCTACCATGATCTATTCTCCTTTAGCAGCAAATAAATAAAGTAAATTCCGCCGGCAAAGTCAATGATGACGCTCAGCGTGGTGCTGAAGGTGAACACTTTTTCAACAATAAATTCTCCTCCGACGAGGGCTATAACACTAAGCAACAGTGATCCCATCATAAGATAGGTGTGCTTGTACGTTTTGAACAGCTCTCTCGCAAGGTTCACAACAAGCAGTCCAAGAAAGGTAATCGGCCCAACTAAAGCTGTGGCCACTGAGACAAAAATGGCGATCACAATCAGCATTTTTTTGACAAGCCTGTCATAATCAATACCTAAATTTACCGCATGTTCTCTTCCTAACGACAGAACATCAAAAATGGAGGTAAAACGCCATACGTAAATGCCAAGCAGGATAAAAATAACCGCTGCTATGTATAGCAAATCAGTATTGACATTGTTAAAGCTTGCAAATGATTTATCTTGTACAATTTGAAATTCATTCGGATCAATCAGCATTTCCATAAATGAAGACATGCTTTTAAATAACGTGCCGAACACAATTCCAACCAGTAAAATAAAGAAAATATTCTTACCGGCTTTTTTGAACATCAGTATGTAAAGCAAGACCGAAAAGATAATCATCAGCGAAACGCAAAGAAGAAAGTTAAGATTTTTGTTCATGATGACAATATTCGTCGAGCCAAAGATGTACACAATAAACGTTTGCAGAAATAAATACAGTGAATCCAGTCCTAGAATACTAGGAGTTAGAATTCGATTATTGGTAATCGTTTGAAAGATAACGGATGAAAACGCAATCGCTCCTCCGGTTAAAACAATCGCAGCGACTTTTTCAATTCTTCGCGGCAGCGTGTACTGCCAGTAGCCTAAATCATAGCTGATAAACAGCGCAGCCGACAAAATAGCCAGCGCGGCGAGAATAATAATTTTATATTTGTTATGCATAACGACCTCTCCTTATCAGCATAAAAAGAAAGATCGCACTTCCTATTACACCGACCATTAACCCAATAGAAACTTCATAAGGGAAAATAATGACTCTGCCTAAAATATCGCACGCAAGTACGAATACAGCTCCAAGCACCGCTGTATGAGGCAGGCTTTTTCGCAAATGATCTCCACGGTAAATCGATACGATATTTGGGATGATTAATCCTAAAAAAGGCAGCATGCCAACGGTCAAAATCGTAATCGACGTAATAAGCGAAACAATGACTAATCCAATGTTTACGATTTGTTTGTATTTCACGCCTAAATTGATTGAAAAGCTTTCTCCCATACCAGCAACCGTGAACTTATCTGCGTAAAGATAAGCAATTATTAAGAGCGGTATACTCAGGTATAAAAGTTCATATCGCCCTTTGACTACTAGCGAAAAGTCGCCTTGCAGCCATGAAGAAAGATTTTGAATCAAATCGTATTTGTAAGCGATGAAGGTAGCTAAGGAACTTACGATACTGCCGAGCATTAAACCAACTAGCGGAATATAAATCGTATCGTTAAATTTAATTCTGTCTAGTATTCTCATAAACAATAGATTGCCCGCAAGTGAGAAAATGAAAGCAATGCTCATTTTTAATAGAGGACTTGCTGAAGCAAATACTAGTAGAGAAATCAACACACCAAGTCTTGCCCAGTCCATCGTTCCTGCAGTTGTTGGAGAGACAAACTTATTTCGCGTAATTTGCTGCATAATTAATCCGCAAATACTAAGGCTCATTCCCGCCATAATAATACTCAAAAGCCTAGGAAAACGACTAAAAAACAGCGTTTGGCTTTCTTCTTTTGTTAAATGAAACAGATCCATCGCTGACAGGTCTTGTACTCCTACAAAAAGAGACGAAACCGCTAGTACAGCAAACACAAGAATTAACTGATAAAACTTCAACTTTCCTTGCTCCTTTCTTTCATCTAGAAGTCTAGTTATCTCCTCCTCTATATCATATGTAAATGATTATCATTATCAATTGACTACCCCTATAATACCATTATTCTCTAAATAATCAATGGTTTTCTTAAAATTAAAGCAAAAAAATGCCTTAACAGATGGATCTGTTAAGACATTTTAAGGTTCAATTAAACTTAAAAAGAGCTATTTCTCTCTTCATACATAAGAGATTAAAACATACCTAACTCGCCCTCATTTAAAGACGAATAATAGGAATAAATGATCTGGACTGCTTGTTTCACCGCTGTTGCTTTCCGTGCAAGGCCTCGCTTTTCGCGGGCGGCCGATAAGCCTCCTCTTTGCATGGGCTCCTGCGGGGTCTCATTTGTTCCGTTTTCTCCCCAGGAGTCTTCTCCTTACCCTTCAATCAACAGCTAGAAGTACCTCTACATATACGAAACCTACGTTCACCATAACAAAAAAATCCAAACTATCAATATTAATAGTTTGGATTTTGCTTTAACCAAGATACTTTTGTAACAGACTCTTTGTATGAACATTACATATATATGAAATATATGTTTATGTTTGAAAGAAATTTACTTATTTTGCAAATACATGGTTTCCGATAACTGCCGTTACTTGCTGCGTTGCAACCCATTGGCTTTCAGCGATTTTCGGATTATAGAAAAACAGCGCATCGTTTTCATGCGGGTTTGATAATGCTTCGCTTACCGCTCGTTTTGATTCTTCTGATGCAGGTTGATTAATTGCTCCGTTTGCTACTGGTGAAAATTGATATACGCCGTTTCCTAGCTGCTGATAAATAACGTCGTGAATGCTATTTGGGAATTCCGGTGAAGCTACACGGTTTAATACCACAATTGCTACCGCTACTTTTCCTTGGTACGGCTCACCTTTTGCTTCTGCCTCTACTAATCTAGCTAGTAAATCTTGATCTTGTGCAGAAACCGATGTAGACGGAGCAGTTTGTGCCGGCGCCGGTGCTTCTCCTTGAAGTTTTAATGTTTGTCCGATGGTAATGATATCACTTTGTAAACCGTTAACAGCTTTTAACTGATCCACAGTCATGCCGTTTTGTGTTGCAATATGATATAACGTTTCGCCTTGTGCTACTGTATGTACAGATGTTGCCGGACTAGCGGCAGATTGTGCTTGTCCCTGGTCAGGAATCGTTAATGTTTCTCCAACGTAAATCATGTCGTTTTGGCGGTTATTAGCGCCTTTCAGCTCATCTACCGTAACCCCATTTTGTTGGCCAAGCCCCCACAAGGTATCTCCTTTTACGACTTTGTGCGAAGCTGCTGCTGATGCTGTTCCTTGACTTGCTAGAAATGCTACAGACGCTGCAGAAGCAACTGCCCATTTTTTTACACGTTTTTTACTCACAAAAACTACCTCCTAAAATTTGAACCTGTTATTACCTTAGCACATAGATTCGCCTTTTCATTAAAAAAAACAGTAACATTTGTTCTAATTGGATTAAGTTTCTTACAGTGCCATTCATTATGTTACAACTTTTACATGACCCTTAAAGAATATGTAGAAATATGACGATTTCATTGCGAAACGCGCTTTTTATCTGTTTACTTACATTCCTCTTTCTGTAAAAAACTTGATTTAATTATGATTAATCGCAGAGATTAAAAGGAAAACAGCAGTCAAATAGAGAAATAGTGTAACTATTGAGGAATGATTCAGCGCTTCTTTGTCAATTTACGTTTGTTTATTAATAAAGGAGGTCCATTTGGATGTGTGCAAATAAAATGTATGTAACGTATAATACGGAAAAACCGGCTATTACGATTCAAGGAGCTTTTTATCATACGGGAGGAACGCAGGAAGAGTTTTTGCGGGAATTCAAGTACTGGCTTGAATCTCACGGCTGGTCATTTATGGGCGTAACAAATGAAACGACCATGACAACGGCGAACAAAGAGTTAAAAGAAACGATGGAACAGCATAAAATAGAAGGCAAAAAAGTTCAAAGACTAGAAGATTTATAACGATTGCTTCTATGACCCTTCACACATGTCCAAACGCCAATACGTAAAAAAGCCTTTAGATGAGCTAAAGGCTTTTTTACGTTAACGAGAAAGTGCGACCACCTTCTGATTTTCTACTCTCTCTTCAACAGGCTTTCTCATTTCTTTTTCCGTCCATACGCCAATGCGTTTTTGTCTTTTCCCAAGAGGCTGTTTTTCACATGCATAGCAAATTTCTGAAATATCATCAAAATGAGCTAACGACATCTTTATCCCTCCTTTTCTAAATATACACAGGCAAGTTAGTATGCTTCTTCCCTTATTTTCCAAAGCTAAACTGCTTCATCTTATATTTAAACAATTTATAAACAAACGGAATAAATAATTTCTACTTCATTATCATTTAGATTGTTTTATTTAGATATAGACGGGTAAACAAAAACTACCCCCACCTCACACCCTGAAGTTTGAAACTGTCACGTAAAAAAGCTGCTTTCTAAACATTGCATGTATAGAAAGCAGCTTTTTTATGTAGCTAGAAAAAACGCATTGATGCATCAGCTATAACAACAGGCAACCCGCCCTTTATTTTCTAGCAGTTCATTTTTTGTAGCGGTGAATAGTATGCATGGATTCATTAAAATCTTTCATTAGACGATAAGGCTTGCTCACTAACCTTATCGGAATTCCAGTTAAAAATCTATTTATATCTTTTTTATATTCTTTTGATACTCGGTTAGGTTTAGTAGAGACACGCTTGTAGACCTCTTTATAGAACTCTTTCAAAACATCAACTTTAAATACCATTGTACGCCTACATTCTTGACACTCTACGCGTACAATTTTGCCGTTAATATAGTAAACGTGGTGAGGAAGCTCTTCTTTGCAACTGTTACAATATAAACCGGCTTCCATTTGCGTATCTTTCACACTTCCTCCCTCCCCTGATTTACATTATTTATATAGTTCATTTCTACGACTGAACAAGTACTTTTATTTCATTACCTGATAGAACGGCTTCGAATCCTTGACGCCAATAATCTAGAGGCACAATTTTAGTGATCATTTTCTCTGTATTAATTTTCTTCTCTTCAAGAAGTTTCAAAGCAATATGCCAAGAACTTGGTTTCTGAGAACGCGTGCCGATATATGTAATTTCTCTTTGAATGATAGATTCTTGATCTAAAAGGTTTAATTTTTCGGAGAAAATCCCTACTTGTACAAACGTTCCTTTTTTCTTAACCAGAGGCAAGCCTTGGTTTAACGCCTGAACAGCACCTGAACACTCAAATAATTTGTCAACACCGTATCCGTCTGTATAGGTCAGCACCATTTCTTCTAAGCTTTCTTTTTGGATATCTACCGCTACGTCAACTCCTAAGGACTTAGCTAGCTCCAATCGCTTCTGATCTTTTGTAATACCTGCTAATATAACAAACGCGCCTTGTGCTTTTACAACTTGTGCTTGCAGTAAACCAATGGGTCCTGGACCAAAAATTAATACTTTATCTTCTTTTTTAACAACTGTCTTTTCTAAAGCTGCATGGACGCAGCAAGCTAGAGGCTCAGTTAAAGCAGCTGCTTTTAAGTCGACTGTATCCGGCAGCACATGGACACTTTCTTCACGTGAAATAACATATTCAGCAAAGCTGCCGTTTATTTGTGTACCTATTCCTTTTCGATGAGCGCACAGATTATAGTCTTTTTCTAAGCAGTACTCACACTCTCCGCACGTCACAAATGTTGTTTCACTCGTTACTTTATCGCCAACTTTTACTTTTGTTACATCTTCTCCTACCTCAACGACTATACCGGAAAACTCATGCCCGAGCACAACCGGCGTCTGGGAATTTTTATATTGACCTGTAAACGTGTGGATATCCGTACCGCATATTCCGGTATACGCTACTTTAATCTTCACTTGGTTTTTCTGAACTTCTGATTCAGGGATTGTTTTTAACAGCATATTATCGTAGCCTGGCTCTACCTTCATGACTGCCTTCATTTTTTTCACTCCTTATTTGGAATTATTAATACTTTTCCATAAGCTTCTTCTCGATTAATAATCATATTAAATGCTTTTTGCGTGTCTTCTAACTTGAAGCGATGAGAAATTAACTCTTTTAATCTAATCTTTCCATTTAAAACAAAGTCAACGCTTGTTTCCCATTCTTTCCCAGGGAACGGTGCAGAATAAGAGTTCCAGAAACCTTGTAACGTAAGCTCTTTTCTAAAAATACTCTCAAATGCTGCTTCAGATAAACACACATCTGAATAAGCAATACCTAAATATCCAACTTTCCCTTTTTTACGAGTAACGAGCAGGCACTGCTCTTGAGTGACAGGGGAACCTGCGCATTCGAGTGCAAGATCCACCCCTCTCCCTTTTGTGTATTCATTAATTTTTTCAAAGACATTTTCATAACGGGCATGAATCACTTTTTCGCAACCCATGGCCCTTGCTTCTGCAAGCTTTTCACTAGAAATATCGATGGCAATGATTTCTTTTACACCTGCAATTTTCAGCCATTGAATCGCCAGCATACCAATGACTCCTGCTCCAAAGACCGCTGCGGTGTCTCCTATTTGCGGATGAATATTAAGTACTCCATGAAGCGCTACTGCTAAAGGTTCTATCATCGCTGCTTCTTCAAAGTCCATCTCTCCTACTTGTATAACATTAGAAGCTGGAATATTGACATACTGAGCAAATCCACCAAATGCTTGAGCACCAATCATTCCGTAGTTTTCGCATAACGAATACTGTCCTTTTTGGCAATATTCACATGCGTTGCACGGTTTAAACGGAATAGCAGCTACTCTGTCCCCAACGTTCAAATCTGTTACTTTTGCCCCTTTTTCAACGATATATCCAGCAAACTCATGACCCATAATGGCAGGCAACGGATACTTCCATCTGCTTGTCATTTTGTGTGTATCTGATCCGCATATTCCTGCTGCCATTACTTTTATTTTGACTTCATTCGCTCGGCAGGAATCAATGCCAATATCTTGATAAATAATTTCATTTTTTTCATGCAGCACGGCCGCTTTCATTGCCTTACCTCCTGTTTATGCCTATTTTAAAAAATAGAAGCCCACAGCTGAGAGAACTTAAGAATAAGCCAGTTAAATAAGTTTCCTCCCATGTCTAAACTTGAAATTCGTGTTGCACCTTCCGGCATCGAAAACTGAGCTCCTGATAACATTTGCGTATGCACATCTGCGAAATTCGTTGCCATGTAAAGTGATAGCGCTACCATAACGGTGCCCGAAATAAGAGAGTGTATAATATTTCCTCTTAATGAGCCCACAACAAAAGCTACATAGAAAGGAATGGTAGCCAAATCCCCAAACGGCAATACTTTATTCCCAGGCAGAATGACAGCTAAAAGTAATGTAATGGGGACAAGTAATAGTGCTGTAGCCATAACGGATGGATGTCCTACTGCAAGAGCGGCGTCTAATCCAATATATATTTCACGATCACCATATCGTTTTTGAAGAAAAGAACGAGCTGCTTCAGAAATTGGAATAAGTCCTTCCATTAAGATTTTAACCATTCTAGGCATCAAAAGCATAACCGCTCCCATTGAAATACCTACCTGAAAAACTTTACCGAGGTCATAGCCTGCTAATATACCGATTACACATCCTAAGATTAACCCCATCATCATTGGTTCACCGAAAATACCAAAACGTTTTTGAATAGATTCGGGATCTGCATTCAACCTTTTAATCCCTGGAATCCTTGATACACCCATACCTACCAAAATACCAATTGGTCCAAACGCAGCTGTAGAGCCCGTAGGAAGAGAAATTCCTTCTAACCCGTAAAATTTTTGAACCATTGGCGCCGTCTTATCTGCTACAAATAAAACAGCAATTTCATACAGAACGGTACACAATATTGCAAACCACCAGCTTCCTGTGACGACGTATCCTGTTGCACCAGCAGCGATAAAGTGCCAGTAGTTCCAAATATCAATATCAAGCGTCTTAGTCAGTTTTAATAAAAGCAAAATAATATTTACAAACAAGCAAACAGGAATTAGTATAGCTGCAACGGGAGATGCCCAAGATATTGCAGCGGCAGAAGGCCATCCTGTATCAATAACAGTTAGGTTTAGACCAAATCGTTCAACCATTGCTTGTGCTGCTGGTCCTAAGTTTTTTACAAGTAAATCAATAACTAAGTTGATCCCGACAAAACCGATTCCTATTGTAATTCCGGATTTAAACGCTTTTTTTGCACCTGTTTTAAATAACAGGCCTAAGATAAAAATGGCAATTGGTAAAATAACTGTAGGTCCTAGATTTAATACTGCCTGCACACCTGATAGAAGTTTATCCATATCCATCCCTCATTTTTCTTTGTCATTTTCTAAAATGGAGGCAACACGTGATACCTATGCTTGTAAATGCGTCAGAATTTTTTGATCCAGTGCTTCCATACCAATTCCCGTGATATAGGAGGTTGCGCTTAATGCTGGAATGCTGTACGTTGTAGGTAAAATCGTTGTCGATACAATTAAATCTGCTCCTTCTTGACGAGAGGCTACCTCAGCGATCTTACACTGCACAACTTCCGCGTTAATCCCGTTGTCTTTTAATAGATTTTCTACTCGTTCACACACCACTGTTGATGTTGCAATTCCTGCTCCGCAAGCTACTAATACCGTATATTTTTTCATTCTACTCATCTCCCGATTTATTATTTTTAATTTTCTGACTAATCAATTTGCAACTGGTTTATTTAAGGCATCTATTATTTTTTGGTCCAGTGCTTCCATGCCAATCCCTGTGATATAGGAGGTTGCGCTTAATGCCGGAATGCTATATGTTGTAGGTAAAATCGTTGTCGATACAATTAAATCTGCTCCTTCTTGGCGAGAAGCTACTTCGGCAATTTTACACTGCACAACTTCTGCGTTAATGCTGTTGTCTTTTAATAAATTTTCTACTCGTTCACACACCACTGTTGATGTTGCAATTCCCGCTCCGCACGCTACTAATACCGTATACTTTTTCATTTTACTTCTCCCCTTTTGTAATAATATTTTCAACTCCGTTAAAAATAGCTTGAACGTCCCTTTGATTTTCAGCCTGTAATAATTGCTCTATTTTTTGCTGATCTTGAATTGTTTGCATCAGCTCCTGAAGTACTGTTAACTGGGTGTGAGGCTGGTTTAAACCTAATAGAAGCACAATGCGCACATCCACTTTTTTTGTATTGTCATCCATTAAATAAAACGATACAGGTTTTTGTAAGGTAACCAAACTAATAAATTGTTCAAAAACGTGCTCTGGATCTGTATGAGGGATTGCTACGCTGTAATCGCCTATTTTAAGACCTGTCGGAAAAGATGCTTCTCTTTCTTTAATTTTTGTCAGAAAATTTTCACTGACATACCCTTTGCCAAATGCCTCTTTGTACACCATTTCAAAGATATCGGTTTGATCTTTACATACACTATTTAACTTCAGTAACTCTTCTTTTAAAAAAGGCTGTAATGTCACGATTGTATCCTCCTTGCTATACATTCTGTACCATGATTAGATAGAGTGCGTTTTAATTATTTCATAGATTTTGTATTTTTCATTTAGCCGTTTCATCTCATTTATTACCCCGTTCATTTCCGCTAATTTCATCAGCTGCAGCATAGCGTTTAAATGTTTCTTTTTATCAATAGCTGCGATAACAACAATAAAATGAACTTTTTGCTCTCCGCATAATAAGCCTTCTTTTAACTTAAGTAAGCTCATGCCTACTGCTTGAACACCGTCCTCAGGGCTTGCGTGAGGTATTGCAACATTAAGTCTTAGTACAATATGTGGAGACATAGACGGATATTGTTCCTGCATTTTATCAATATAAGCTTCAGTAATAATACCTTTATGTAAAAGCGGGGCAGCGGCTATTGAAATAGCTTCCTTCCAGCTTTCCACTTGATCGCGCAGCACAATTGTTTCAGGTGTAATTAAATCTGCTAAACTGTATTCTTGATTTTTACTTGTTTCGTTTAATACTTGGAGAGAAAAATAATCTTGCAGTGCTTTTTGAAGTTGAGACTTCTGATCAACTTTTGCGTATTTTTCAATGACACTTATTAACTGTTCAATGTTCACCACGGATGTATTTAAACCGAATATGGTTTGAATGACTCGCTGCCGAAGCTGGAGCTTTTGAAAATCGGAAATAAATTGTTCCACAATAAATAAATGTTTAGAAGTCTGGACAGGAACAGGAGAAAATACCATATCAAATTCAGCTTTTGATTGATCAAATTCTCGAATCGAAAGAGCTTCGTAGAAATAAAACTCTGGAAATAAATCGCGCAGCGTGTGCTCCATCAAATGTGAAATGGATACCCCGTTAGGACAAACAACCACCGCTCTCTTTTTCAGCTGTATCGTTTCGCCACTGTTAATTAAATGTCCGCCAATAAAAACGGTAATGAACATCACTTCGCTTTCAGGAATAGGGCAGCCAATATAAGTTTCAAAAGGCTTTAATGAATCTTTTACAATGTAGTGAATGGCTTCAAACTCTTCACTAACTTTTTCAATTATTGAATAGTTAGTAGTTAGCTGATATTTAATGCGGTAGTAAGCTGGTTTCATATGCAGCACTAATTTTTGAAGCAGCTTCTCTTTTTCTTTAAAAGTAATACATGCTTTTTTCTCAAATAACGCAAGGCTTTTTTTTAATGAAGATTTTAATTCAAGAGTTTCTTCATCTCTTAAAAATTGGGAGGATAGAACGTTAGAAGTAAGCAATTGTAATGTAATAAATAAACGTTCTTCCTTTGGGATACAAGCAGCATCTTCAATTAAAATTTCGGCAGCCTCAAACTCTTTTGTATCCGACAGTTCTTCATAGTCGATATGATAAGAATCTTTAATTAAGTTTCCTTTTTTAATTCGTTTTAACAAAATAGCTATTGTATATGGAAGAAGTTTTATTTTTTGATCGATAAATTGAAGTGCTAAACGCTTTTCTACTTTTTCCATTTGCTCTTTTAATCTCTTAATTTCTTCTCTTGAAATTCCTGTATATGCCTGAATATACGTCTCGCCTTGATACATGTCATATACGGTCCGGAGTACTTCAATAAGCAGCTTCCTTTTATTCCACTCACTTCCTACTATGTCGTATCCGTGCATTCGCGAATAAATAATTTCAAGATGATAACCATTTACAATTCTCTGTGTATATTTCATATCTCTTAATACCGTATTCTTACTCACTGATAGCGAGCTGGAGAAATGAAGTAAAGATAATTCTTCCTCGCTGCTTAATAGCATTAGCAAAACCAATTGAGCTCTTTCTTTTTCAGACGGAATATAACTTCCAGCAGAGTGTTCGACTTTTTCAGTAAACAGTTCCATTAGAAGAGGATCAATAATAAATTTCCCCCCGTTCGTTCGCTGAATTTTTGGGTAGTTATTACTCTTTAACCAGTCATTAATTTTTGTAAAACTGTAGCTAATCTGCCTCCGTGAAAGATGATATTTTCTCTCTAATTCTGAATTGGAAATACCTGGATTGTTAACCACTCGTTTTAAAATTAAATTGCTCCTTTCATCTAGATGCATCAATTGCTCCCCCCTTGCTTAAATTTATTCTATCACTGATCTTCACCAAAATGTTTACGCTTTCATTACCACTTCTGGTCGAATTGTTGTGCAACTTGATGGTTAACTCTTCCTTACCATTGTAGACATTTCTCTAGTACTCAGAAAGAAAAAGAAAAACTGTTTTTGACTACGAATTTTGTGTCAAAGGGAATAAAAAAACCCGACTGTTTAGTCAGGTTTTTTGTAGATATCGATTTTTATTGGCGCTCTCCTATTCCAAATACTTCTGCTACGTGATTTTGTAATTTATGCTTGTAGTGATCAATGTTTGGATGTTTAACTACATCGTGAATAGAATATGTTGGAAGTGGACTCATACCGACGTACTGATTCATTTTATGCAAATGCATAATGGCTTCGTCTAAACTTTTTCCTTCATAGAAAGCTTCGTCATTGTTAAAAATCGCTCCCGGCGCATTCCATGTAAGAGAAAACATGTATTGTTTCCTCGTTAATAAGCCGCCTCGCCCGTATTGATTGGAACCTTTAAAGAAAATGTTATCCATATACACGCGATCAATATATTGCTTAAACTTTCCGGGAATGCTGAACCAGTAAATAGGCGTCTGCATAATCACAACATCAGCCCATAGCCACTTTTCAATTTCTTCTTCTAATTCGTAGCCTTTATCAACTACCGTTGTTTTAATGTCAAATTGATCAGCGAGTAAATGCTGCATTTCATTAAAAATCGTCTGATTCAACTCTCCTTTTGACTTTTTATAATACTCGTGTCCATTAATGATTAATACGTTTTTCATGCTGACCTGCTCCTTTCCAAAATCCTTACTTCTTTATCTTCATATATCTGTGTACCCATAAAAACTGCTTATCTATCAGTACTACCTCTTACTTTGAAGTAACAAAAGGTCTAATTTACTGATTCCTTAGAAGATGTTTAACTTGTATAAAGCAAATCGTTTTTTTAAAAATCAGTTCTTTTAACCCAACAAAAAAAGCTGGCGAATTAAATTTCGCCAGCCTTTTTCCCTTTTTTTATTTCGGTTCGCCCACTTCATTTAACGGATAGTAGCGAAACTGCACTTTTCCGATCACTGATTTTTGTGGAATGAAGCCAAATGCTCGTCCATCATGACTTACAGGACGGTTGTCACCCATTACAAACAGTGAATTTTTCGGCACTTTCACTTTGCCATCAGTTGCGGGCAGCGTTTGAAGCGTAAAATCTTCCGTGAATTTTTCATTAGGTGCAAGAGATTTTTTAGATTCTTTTAAATACGGCTCTTTATAAGCTTTTCCGTTAATATACAGAACGTCGTTTTTCATTTCTACCGTATCTCCTGGCAGTCCAATTACACGTTTAATATAATTTTCATCTGCATCCGGTGCATGAAATACAATCATATCAAAGCGATCAACATCACTGATTTTATTTAAAATAACGCGATTTGAATCTTCAAACGTTGGATACATCGATTCACCGTGAACCGTAGTTGGCGCAAATAAAAAATGGCGAACTCCCACTACAATAACCAATGCAATAACAATGGACTTAATCCATGAAAACACTTCTTTTTTTACGTTATTTTTGCTCATTTCAAAACATCCCTTACGTCAAAATATACTTTCATCATAGCATCAAATAGAGGGAAAGTATAATAATAACCAAATAATCTTATTTATTACTCCCCGTTTATCACTGTGCCTTGATGGAAAAACAAGCGCCACTTTTCTTCTCTTTTTCGCCAAATAGAACTGCGAAGCGTCTTTTTTTCTGCCGTATGGTTCATAAGATGATAGGTAGTTAATACGCAGTCAGGAGACAATACGTCTACATGAAAATGAGAGATCTCAAATACATCTGGCGAAAGTACATGATTGTGATTGTAATCTTTTCGTTTCCATACCCTTCCTGAACTGCCAAACTCCACGTAACCATCTGCAAGAATGTTTGAAAGCTCTTTAGCAGAGGTTCGTATCTCTGATTTTAAGTGGCTGCATTCCAACTCATAAAATGTTCGGGTGATATTCGCTTTTTCCACGTTCACAGTCTCCTCTCATTCTTTCTTACATTTATTATAAAGGAATACTGCCGTTTTGCCTTAAACAAATAATACTCCTATCTCAAATAGACAGGAGTATTGTTTGTTTAGCTAACGCTATAGCCTCTCTTCTTACCCGCAATCCAATCGCTAATCATTTTCACGACAATTCCCATGACGAATACGGTAAGAAATGAATAAAACATCGACCAGTTCAGCAATTGGTACAAATACAGCGCTTTGAATATCGGAATGCCTATAAAAGCAATAACGGCAGACGTAATAATATGTGCGATAAAGAAAAATTTCCATTTGCTGAAAAATTGGTAGACGAGTGCGATACTTACCGGAATAATAGCAAAGTCAACCGTATTGAAGCGATCGGTAAATGGAAGCATCTGGTGAGGATAGCACCACAGATTAAAAAATTTACCGAATTCATCTACCAAGCCGACTATATCAAAGCTGATAAAAAAAACGAGAAGCATAAAAAAGAGATGCTGTCTATCAATAAAAAAGTAAAAAAGCAGCAGGAAAAGTGCATTTATTACTACTATGAGCCACCACTGAAAACTAAAAAGATCTTGATGAACCCAATAAGAAAATTCTTTTTCGTTTAAGACTTGTTGCATCATTTTAATCATTTCAAACATAGAAATCCCTCCTATCTTAGAAAGTCTTTCCATGAGGGTTTCACTTCAAACTAAAATAAAACATCGCACACAGTGCTTTTGCACCTCCTCCTTCTTCAAAAGCAGATTGTACCTACTTAGAGATTTCTATCTGTCTAGTAAAAATTTTTGTAAGAGCGCTCTTTTCATCTCAGAACCTATTGACTATTATTTTCATTTCATACAAAATTAACAATTGTGCATGGTTTACATGTTAATACGAGCAAAAAGATACTGTTTTGCAACATTAAAGGAGGAACAACATGAACATCGGTACGATTAAAAGAGAAGCTAAAGCTTCTTTAAAGAATCGCTGGGGACTTGCGATTCTACTGACGGTGGTGACGTACGGAGTATATACGCTTCTGCCTATTCCATTTGAAATTGTAGCAAGCGGAGGCTATGACAATTGGATGAAAGATGAATCTGATTCCGCTTCATGGATTTCAACTGCCTTTGCTATTGTCTTCTCGCCTCTTCTGATGGCGAACTACTGGGCATTTTTAGGTCTAGCACGAGGTGAATCTGTTCAATTGGGGCACTTGTTTAAAACATTCCAAGACTTTGGCCTTTATGTAAAGTCATTAGGAATTTATGTACTTATGACTCTTTATGTGATGCTGTGGTCGCTGCTTTTACTGATTCCTGGAATTATTAAAGCACTGGCATATTCACAAACGTACTATATTTGTAAAGACAATCCTACTTACTCGATGAATCAAGCGATTACAGAAAGCCGCAGGTTGATGAATGGTTATAAAGGACAGTACTTCCTGCTGCTGCTAAGCTTTCTTGGCTGGTTTTTATTAAGTATTATTACAGTAGGAATCGGCTTTTTATGGTCTATTCCATACCTTTCTGCTTCACTTGCTCGTTTTTATGAAAATTTGTTAAACGAACGTTCATCGCATGCTGAATAATAAAAAAATCCTCTTCATCGTGAAGAGGATTTTTTTATAAGAACACGGTTTGCATAAGTGAAGCTCTTATGTCATAAAGCTTACTAAGAGTATAGAAGAAAGGCAGGGGCTTATATGTATACTACAAGTGAGATATGTCAGCAGTTTGGGCAGATTTTAAACGCTAAAAGCAAAGTTAGTCCAACAGGATGCTCAGTGTCGCTTAAAAGAAGCTTTCAGGCTTCTGTTCAAGGGCGGAAAAGCAGCTCTGTCGTTCCTGTTGGCGTATCATTTGAGGCGATAGACGCGCAGGGAAACGCGTTAAACTTGGCTGAGATTGCTATTTTACAAGAAGAAATCCCTCGTTTTACAGAAGCTGCTGCGCGGCAAGGTCTTATCGTAAGCGCTTTGCATAACCATTGGCTTTTTACAGAACCGGTCCTTATGTATCTTCATATTCAATCTGTAGAGCCTCCTTTACATTTTGCGAAAAAAATGGCTTTTTGTTTTACAACGCTCAAGAGTCTTCCCATTCCGGCAAAGGAATAATTTATTAAACACGTCTCTTGGGTACATTAGAGAGGTGAGAGATGTTTTTTACACCTATAGATTACTAATATAGCTAAAGGAAACCTCCTTACCTTTTAAGTCATTAACAAAAGGGAGCTATGTATTGTTGAGAAGCTGCATAAAAACAAAAGCCCAGCACTTTCCTACAAGTGTTGGGCTTTTGTTTTACCTATTTTTCCGTATATCTTTTTCAATTTTCCGCAATGCTTTTTTTGATCCTCGCTGCAGATCATGCTGCTCTTTTCGATCTTTATAGCTAATAAATAAAGAATCGAGGTCATAGCCTTCGGGATATAATTCAGCAGCTTTGATTTCAAGAGCTACTCGTTTAACGTTTACTTCAATTAACTCATTTTGATAGAGTACGACTATATTGTTTGTGTTGTCTTTAGACTCATACACAATCGCATGATTTTCATAATCTAACAGCTTGACTCGATCTCCCATTTGATATTCAACACGGTCTTTTTTCTTTTCCTTCAAAATAGTTGGTTTTTTTATTTTATTTTCTCTGACAACTTCTGTATCATACGATTTGCTTTCCATATAGAACTTTGCTTTTTGTAAAATCTCTTCTTCTACCTTCATCTTCTTTGAAATCCAAAGCGCATTGCTTTCTCCAGATGTGCCAATTAACAGCTGATACAGCGGTTCTAATGTTTTACTGTTGAACTGCATCGCGGCATTCATAAAGTCAGGATGAATTTCTGAGAAACGCTTAATTTCTCCGTAATGCGTAGTCGCGACCGTTATGCAGCCCATATGATAAAACTTCTCTAAAATTGCAATCGCAAGTGCAGCTCCTTCATTCGGTTCGGTGCCGCTGCCAATTTCATCAAATAGGAGCAGCGTATTGTTCGTTGCTTTTTGCAAAATAGCCGATATATTTTTCATGTGTGAGGAAAAGGTGCTCAGCGCATTTTCAATACTTTGGTTGTCGCCGATATCGACAAAAATATGCTCAAACAATGCAATTTCTGTTCCTTCATCAGCTGTAATATGAAATCCTAACATTGTAGCGAGTGTCAGTAGCCCAATCGTTTTTAAGACAACAGTTTTTCCTCCTGCGTTAGGTCCCGTAATAATTAAGCTTCGATAATTCTTGCCAATTTCGAAGTGAAGCGGAACAATTTTACCAGTTAACAGCGGGTGATATGCGCCTTTTAAATGAATATATCCATAATCATTAATTTTAGGTTCAATTCCATCTGCCTGTTTACTGTATTTTGCTTTGGCAAACACCATGTCGTATTGGCTAATTAGCTCTAAATTAATATGAATATCAGCTAGCTTCTCTAACACTAAACCTGTTAAAGACGCTAAAATTTGATATTCTTCTACCTCTTCTTCTGCTTTCAAAATCGCTAGTTCCGCATTCAGCTTTGTAATAGACGCCGGCTCTATGAACACTGTTGACCCTTTAGAAGATGTTTCAACAATCGTTCCTCCAACATGATTTTTATAGGATGCCTTGATCGGAATCGTATAGCGGTCTCCTTTTTTACTGATGAAGAAGTCTTGAATATACTCTTTGTTTTTACCGTTTCGTAAAAATTTTGCAAGCTGTTCTGAAATCTTAGCTTCCGTTCCTTCTATATGTCTTCTGATACGCTTGAGCTCTTTGCTTGCCGCAGCGTCTACTTTTCCAGCTTTAATCGCAAAATTAATTTCCTCTTCTATACTTGTCAGTTCTTTCATCGAATGGGCATAGGAACTTAAGAGCGAAGCAAAAAATTCTTTATCCACCATATATTGTTTTACTTTTCTACAGCCTTTTAAAAAATCGGATACGCGCATTAGCTCTTCGGGCTCTAAAATCATGCCTTTTTCAAGCTTTTCGATGACTCTTCCTATACCTGAGACACCTGACAGGGGAAGTGATTTCTCAGCATCTAGAAGTCTTCGTGCTTCCGTTGTTTCTTTAAGTCGGTTTTTTACTGTTTTAAGAGATGTGCTCGGCTGAAGTTTATCCATTAATTGTTTTCCCAGCTCACTTACGCAGTGAGCTTTTACGATTTCTTTTAATTGATGATACTGCAATTTTTCAAATGTCATCGTATTCATGGTTTTTCTCCTCACTATGATTTGTCATCACATATGAAGATACCTATTTATTAGAAGGCAATGAAAAAGGTAAACAAAAAAAGCTGTGGTGATCCCACAGCTTTTTGCGTTCATAAGGTGTCTAAACACATATCACGAAAGAAAGCTCTGTAAAAACAGACGCCTTTTTCGCGACAAATGCCGAACCCTTTATGAAGCATTGTAGGTATCTTCATAGGCAGTGAAATAAATCCATAAGCAAATAAAAGGTACCTTTACTCTCAAAAAAATACCCGTCTTGCTTATTTAATTTATTTCATTCAATTGTTCCTATTTAGATACTACTCCGCTCATAAAAGCACCTCATCTATATTTTAGTTTTCATTGGCTTCTAATTTACACTCTTATCATACTATATGAAAAAGCGTGCGTAAAGGAGACAGTAAAAAAGCTCAGGAGCATAACTTGAGCTTTCATGAAAAAAGAAAAAAACGAAGCAGCGCCATCATTCCAACTCCGCTAATAACGGTGAGAGATAAACTTTTTGTTTTCAGCGCAATCAGTAAGGTCGGAATGACTACGATGATGACGGGCCAGTTAATTTTCACACTGTCATTTGTTTGAATGATAAAGTTCTGTACAACAAGTGCTGTTAAAATACAAATAGGAATATAGGACAGCCATTTTAATACGGGTTCTGGCAGCGCGATGTTACGCACAACTAAAAACGGAACAATACGAGGAACTACGGTAACAAGGGCACACCCTAAAATAATGATAAGTGTTGAATAGTGGATACTCATTTATCCGTCACCACCCCAATCGTCGCTACAATAATCGTTGAAATTAAGACAGCTACATGTGAAGGTACCAAAAAAGACAGCACAATCATAATAATCGCCATATAAAGAATTAAACGTAAATAATGATTAAGTTTTGAAGGTAACACGCTTTCGATTTGTAAAACAAGCAGAGCTAAAAACATAGCCGTTAAGGCAAAATCAAATCCAAAGGCTTCCGGGTCAGATAGCAAATGTCCAAAAATGGCTCCCATCGTACAGGCGATAATCCAGCTGACGTAAGCCGTTATATTTAATCCGTTCATCCAGCGGTCATTAATTGGCTCCCCTTTTGCAATTTTATTTGAAGACACTCCAAATGATTCATCCGTCAGAAGTGCTCCAATTCCGACGTTTTTTAATAACGAATATTTTGTAAATTTAGGCGCAACCGTAGCACTCAAAAGAAAATGTCGTAAGTTAACGATGAATGTTGTGAGAATAATAGCTGAAATTGAACTGTTTGCAACCATCAGTGCACAAATAATAAACTGAGCAGCCCCGGCATACACGAGCGCTGATAATAAAGTAACTTCCATAACGGAAAGATGCGAGGACACGCCGACAATCCCGGCGGCAAGCCCTATGCTTATGTAACCGAGTAGCGTAGGGACACAGTCCTTGGCCCCTTGTCTGAACGTTAGATCCACTTTTTCTCTCTGCTGTACTGCTTTTTCTGCGATCACCGTACTCCCTCCTTTTCTGCTATATTATACATCTATACGTTATATTAAACAACGGTATGTTATACTATCTTTATAATCATTAAAGGAGTACAACAATGGACGCGATTCAAGATATTATTGCTAAAAATCTTGTTAAACTACGAAAAAATCGAAATTTGACGCTTGATCAAGTTTCTGAATTAACAGGTGTGAGCAAAGCAATGCTTGCACAAATTGAAAAAGGTAAATCCAGTCCGACAGTTACTACGCTTTGGAAGATTGCGAACGGCCTTCAAGTCTCTTTTTCTGTATTTATAAAAGAAGACACTCCGGATGTGCAGAAAGTAAGCATAAAACAGCTAGATCCCATCACGGACAACAAAGGTGATTACTTAGTGTATTCTTTTTTTCCTTATCACCCGGAAAAAAAGTTTGAAATTTACATTGTCACATTAAAGCCCGGATGCGTGCATGAAGCAAAAACTCACTTAGGAGATGAATACTTACTTATTAAAGAAGGAGAATTAACGGTTCGTTTTGAAAGTGAAGAACATGAATTAGTCTCAGGAGACGCTCTGCATTTTTCAGGAAATACCTCTCACAGCTATATCAATTCATCTGAAGAAGAAGCAAGCTTTTTTTTACTTATGCACTATCCCGAATCATGAAAAAAGAGCGTACGGATCATCCGTACGCTCTTTTTTTATTAAGCTGCGTGGGCTTGTTCTTTTTTCATTTTTTTGTTTTTCATGTATCCAATACTTACAACTGCAATCGTTAAGATAACTTGAACAGCAAGATGTAAAGCTGTACTTGGAACAAATCCACCAATAATTTTATCTTCAACAATCATTTTTCCAGCAGACCATGCGAGCATCGCCGCTCCAGCGTAAATGATAATCGGAAATTTTTCCATTGCTTTCATAATAAAGCTGCTTCCCCAAATAATAATCGGAATTGAAATTAATACACCAATCATAATTGGAACAAATTCATGAGCTACACCAGCTAGAGCTAATACGTTATCTAATGACATGACCGCATCTGCGATAATAATCGTTTTAACCGCACTCCATACCGTTGCTCCACCTTGAGGGTTATCGCCGTGTTCGTGATTATCGGCTAATAATTTATACGCGATCCAGACTAGCATCAAGCCGCCGACCGCTCCGATTAATGGAATTTTTAATAATGGGACAATAATAGCCGCAAATAATAATCGAAGACCAATCGCGCCGCCTGTTCCAATTAAAATCGCTCTTTTTTGTAAGTCTTTTGGTACGTTACGAGCCGCCATTGCAATCACAATCGCGTTATCTCCGCTTAAAATTAAATCAAGAAAAATAATTTGCAGCAAACCTTGCACTGATACGCCAATTAGTTCCTCCATAGTTACCTCCACCTTCTCTTTTTATGTAACGTTTCTCCTCTAAATGTCCGAGCCTTTTCCTCCTTTTTTATAATTGAATACAAAAAAGACCCTTACCAAATAAGCGGTAAAGGTCTTGCTAACAACATAATGTCGCCAACAAAGCCGAGAGATAATCTCTGTAATGACGACTTTGCTGTTAAAGCTACTCCCCTTTAGGAGATACGTTCAATTATTTGTTTGTATTTACACCATTCATACTATAGCATCTCCTACATTCTGTCAATCATTTTTTATGTAAAACGATTGTCAACGCTTTCTCTTTCAATCAATTCATAGTTTGAAAGTGTAAGCTTTTCAACTTCTTCGCCGTTAACTAGCTTGATAATTCGCTGTGCTCCCATTTGACCCGCTTCTTTATAGTAATATTTTACGGTTGTTAAGCTCGGATGAATCACACCTGTAATTTCATAGCCTCCAAAGCCCGTAATGGATACATCTTCAGGAACGCGCAGTCCGTTTAAATAAGCTGCCTTTAACGTACCAAGCGCAATGTTATCGGTCGCACATACAATCATGGACGGGTTAAATTCTTTCATCACTGCCGTAGCTGCTCCGATTGCATCGCTCATGTTAAAGCTTGTTTCATAACAGCGGATCTCGCAATCGCTGTCTTTAAGACCTTGCTTTACCCCTTCTTTTCTCTTTACACCTACAGCTATGTCTTTTTCAGTTACGCCTAAAAAAGCAATTTTTTTATGCCCTTTTTCCCCTATGTACCTTCCAATGTCGCATGCAGCCTCGTAATCTTGGTGAATTAAACTGTGAACTTCTTTATGCTCTTGTCCAATTAGCAAAACGGGAATTGAAATCGTACGGAACGCTTCCAAATGAGCTTTTGTAATCTGAACGGCAAGCAAAATAATACCGGCTACCTTCTGCTTAGCCAGCGTATAAATATTTTCAATTTCTCTTTCTAAATCTTGATTAGAATTGGAAACAATCATTTGGTAGTGGTGGTCTCTAAGTTCTTGGTCAATACCATCTAATGTGCGGGAAGTCGCAAAAGAACCCATGCGAGGAACAATGACACCGATGATATTTGTTTTTTTTGCTTTTAAGCTTTGAGCAAAAGCATTTGGGCTATAGTTTGTTTCTTTAATAATTCCTTCAATTTTTCGTTTCGTCGCATCGCTCACAGATCCTCCGTTAAGGTAGCGGGATACAGTGCTTTTTGCTACTCCTGCAAGCCGAGCGATATCTGCAATAGTTGTCATTCTCTCATCTCCGTATTTTGTTGCTGCTTCTTTCACAGTATACACGAATATCGCGTGTATATTAAGTAACTGCTTTACTTTTTGATTCATAAGCGGTATGATAACCTAAACATGGATAATCATTATCCACATTGTACACATATGGCAGGAGATGATGTTTTTGCATATGAAAACAGGCGTTGAGCAATCGGTGTATGCCATTTTGCTGCTTACGTTTTTACCTGAAAAAGCTGTGCTGCCAGGAGATGTTATCAGCACTCAGCTTGGGGGTTCGCCTACGTATTTTCAAAAGCTTCTTCGCAAGCTGGTTAGCGCTGATTTACTTGCTTCCGTTCCTGGTAGCAAAGGTGGATTTCGCTTAAAGAAAACACCGGAAGAAATTCGTATTTATGACGTATACGTAGCCATTGAAGGCAAGCAGTCTCTTTATTCATCAAGCGGTATTTTTCACGATATGCTTAATTTAAAAGACAAAGATATTTGCTTATTATCCGATTTAATGGAAGAAGCCGAATCTTCGTGGCAGTCCATTTTAAAACGGCAAACCATTGCCACGCTTACAAATGAAATTCATAAAAAATGTCCAAAAGAAAACCTGGATAAGCTAAAAGCAACTGTAGAAGAAAAAATGGTGCTGTAGCACCCAAAGGAGATTATCATGGAAAACTTAAATAGATATTTTGATTTATTCGATCAATCACGTACAAGCGAACAAGCATTTGAAGAATTGGTGAGCCTTTTTTCAGACGATATCGTATTTGTCTTAAACGGCCACGAAAAGCAAGGCATTGAAAACTGGAAGCTGTTTGTGAAAATGGTTTTTAAAGAAAATGCTGATATTAAGCATATGTTCGAAGGCTGGAAAGCAGTTGAAGGTACGGACATGTTTGAAACGCCTTGGGCAGTATGCGGAAAACGTGCATCTGGCAGCGTATTTACTCAAACAGGAAAAGATATTGCTAAGCTAGATAAAAACGGGAAGATCAGTTATTTAGAAAACGTACCTGATGACACAAACATGTTTGATACGTATAAAAATTAATATGGAGAAAAGAAGGGCTATATAGGCCCTTCTTTTTTTACGGTGCAAACCCTTCTTGAGAAAGATAAATCATCGAAGAAGGATAAAATTTTTCAAAATAACGAATGGCTTTGATATGAATGTCTTTGTCATACCAGTCTAGGAAACCGTGCTGATCAAATAGTTCTGGCATCCCTAGCCTTTTAGACGTTTTGCCTAAGGAACCGTCTCCTAAGTACAAGGTATCAATGCAAATTCGGTCCATCATTCCTTTTATTTTCTCAGGAAATTCAGGCGTGAAAGGAAGCATTGGAGCAATGGCTACTTGCGTTGAAATTCCGCTTTCTTTTACTTCTTTCAACGCATTCATACGAAGTTTCATCCCCGGAGCATAAGGAGAAAAAATTTGTTTTACATCTTCTCGGTCCGTTTCAACAGTCATCGATACGCGAAGATCACACACTTTTTGAAGTTCTAAAAGCAAATCAATATCTCTCGTCACAAGGGGAGACCTGGTTTGAACCAATAAAAAATCAGGTGGATGATTGATCATCGTTTCTAAAAGGGCGCGCGTGATGCCTGCTTTACGCTCAGCCGGCTGATAGGGGTCTGTCGCTGAAGACATAAAAATGCGCATCGGCTGCTCTTTTTTTCGCAGTTTTTGTATTTCTTTTTGATAGACTTCAGCTGCGTTGACTTTCAGCTCTAACCACGTCCCCCACTCCATTTCTTTAAAACGCTGAATTGGCAGTTCTCGCACGTAGCAAAATTTGCAGGAGAATGTACATCCAGCATACGGATTTAAACTATGAGTATAACCGGATGCCAAAAAGCCGGTCGCTTTTGTTAAAATACTTTTCGAAACCACGTCTTTTTGGTTCATCTTTCTCACCTCTTTGTCCAATAAGTATATCAAGTTCACAAATGAAAAAACTACTTTCCACATGGAAAGTAGCCCTCTATGTTTTCAACTCATCAACTTTGATTTTCTTTTTTTTCACTTGTCGTTTCAAGTAAAGAGGTTAAATATGAATTTAACTCAAATTGGTCCTTTTCAATAAAATCAGATAATACCGGCTGCTCTTCTTTTCTCATCTTTCTCCACTCCCTTTGTTTTTTATGTATGTGTTTTCATTCATCAATGGATAAAAGTAATGTACTTAACTCTACCCGTATTAAAACAAAAATAATCATGGTATTTTATACTATTTTTTAATTTATGCACGTTTTATTTGTATATTTTTTACAATGTAACGTAAATTAATAGCAAGATTAGTAAACGTATAAACTTGATTAACAGCTCACTTCATAGAAGGAGGAATGACAAACATGAATCATGAACAAAAATCTACGCTGTCTCCTGTTTCACAAGAGCAGCAAAGCCCCGATACTCAACTAACGGAAAAAGAAGAGCGTATGCCGGAGTATACGCATACTTCGCTTAATCCAGACTCATAGAACAAAAAGAGAAATGCCTCGGCATTTCTCTTTTTGTTCTATACTTTTCTTCATTAATCATGACGTTGAGACAAATAAAGGTAAAGATAATGAACATGGCGAATGAGTACCATTATCTATTAATGACAAAGGAGAACGAGCATGAAGAAAAAAGTGATGGGAGCAGTTTATGCTCTTTTAACGCTGTTCATTTTAAGTGCCTGCAGTACCGAAGACGTTGTGACAAATAATTCAGATCCAAAAGTTTCTGTTTCTACTACAGTTAAACCGCTGACGAAAAAAGAATTTAGTGAAGTTGGAACATCAGGGTTAACAGGCCCTTCTAAAAAAGATTTTCACAAAGTACATATGACTCTTACTTTACGCGGTACGAACTACCTGTCGGATATTCAAGTTAAGCTACCTAACTATAAAGAAGCTTTTAATAACATGAAAGACGATCAGCAAACAAGATATTGGTTTGGCAGCGGTGCAGATGAAGAGCAAGAAAACAAAAACATCTATACAAGGGAATTTGTCCTTTATACGAAAGGCTTAACCGATAAGCAAATCAAAGATATTTTAGCAGCAGCTAAGGTAAAGACGTCCTGGGTGGTAAAGGATACAAAAGCGAAGGATCAATCCGAATTTGCAGCTGGTAAAAACATAAAATTTGAAGCAAAATGAGACATGCACCAATTAGCAAAAGCCCTCTTTATGAAAAGAGGGCTTTCTCTTATTATATGAAGAAGAATTACCTTGTCACCTGCAGCTAACGGTTTGGATTTGAGGCCAGACTCTCAAAGCGCAGCATATCTTCTAAGCTATCTACCCGTTATAAACGCTAGCGCATGTTCCAGGCTTTGGCTCATAGTAGCAATGATTTTTGTATTGACCAGAAGCGGGTTGACCGTACCATGTTGGAGGGCATGGAGCGGATGGATTAAAGTACCACAGTGCATATTTCCCCGGGTGTTCTCTCCAATAATCCAAATTCTTTTTGGCTAACCTTTTTTCAACACCTCTTGCTCGTTGATAAAATACATTTCCTTTTTGAACAGCCTCGAACGAATAGTTGCCTCCCTGCACCTGATAAATAACTTGCGGAACGGATCTTAAATTCTTGAAATCTAAACAGTTTGCTTTAAGGCGATTTACAATGACATTTCCAACATACAGCATGCCTTGTTTTCCTTCGCCTTCAGCTTCTGCTCTCATCATCCTTGCCATTAAAGCAACGTCTGAATCTCGATAATTTACTCTTGGCATTTTTTCACCCCAAAAATATACTATGAAAAAAAGCCGGTCTTGATGTCATTGTCCCTAAAATAACAGTAATTGAATGCTCCGCAAAAGGCTTATCCTCTTTTGTAATACAGCTGAGCAATTTGTCCGTACTGCTTCATATTAGTGAGCTTGAAGTTCATTTCTGGAATTCCTGGCTTAAACAATGGAATACCATCTCCAAGCAAAACGGGAATAACCGATATAATAAATTCATCCACCCTCTTTGCTTTTAAGAAATCAGCGAGAATATCAGCACCTCCCACCAGCCATATTTTTTTCGTATCTTGATTGAGGTTGTGGAGAAATGACGCCACGCTTTCGTTTATAAACTCCACATACTGATCTTTTCCTTGAGCTGAGCGGCTAAA
Source organism: Priestia sp. USM5 (assembly GCF_058323215.1). Taxonomy (NCBI): domain Bacteria; kingdom Bacillati; phylum Bacillota; class Bacilli; order Caryophanales; family Bacillaceae; genus Priestia; species Priestia sp. USM5. The sequence continues at coordinate 1,501,268 of NZ_JBSGKN010000001.1, read as the reverse complement.
CACGTAGCACTTTTTATCGAGATACGGAAACTCGGGTGTGAGCTTCAGCACGTGATCGTACGTAGCCTTTCCCATAACGACCGCATCACACGTTTGATAAAACGCTTCGTAGCCGTTGTCTCCCTCTCCTTCTACACTTTCTAGCCAGTCAATTTCTCCGTTTTCTCTTGCGATATACCCGTCTAAGCTTGCGGCAATATATACGACGATTTTTTTCTTCATTCCCTTTTCTCCTTTCAACTTTACTGTTTCTGTATGATATCATCTTAATACGACACTTTTTGTCATATTAAAAGAAAAAAGGTGAAAATAAATGGCTAAGTCTAGACGGCTTGTTGATATGCTTATGTTTATTAATACAAAAAGAACGTTTACGGCAAAAGAACTAGCGGAGGAATTTGGCCTTTCTGTACGGACCGTTCAGCGCTATTTGCTGGACTTAAGTGAATTAGGACTGCCTCTTTACAGTGAAAAAGGACGGAGCGGTGGTTACAGAGTGTTAAAAAACCGTATTCTCCCTCCTATCTTGTTTACGGAAGAAGAAGCTATTTCGATCTTTTTTGCTTATCAAGCTCTGCAGTATTATCATGACCTTCCGTTTGATGCAGAAATTCATGCGGCTCTTCAAAAATTTTATGTGTACCTGTCTGAAGAAACGAAGAAAAAAGTAGATAAAATAAGTGCTCATATTGCGTTTTGGAATCCTAAAAGAAACTTAGACACTCCTTATTTAAAAGAGCTGCTAGAAGCAAGCCTTACAGGAAAATATATTAAATTTCTTTATGATTCAAAGACGGGTCAAACAAGAAAAGAAGTCAAACCCCTTGGCATTTATGCTCATAACGGCTTGTGGTACTGCCCTGCTTATTCCTGCGATAAGCAAAAAGTATTATTGTTTCGAGCAGATCGTATTCACTCGTTAAAAGTTTTAGAAAAAGACGAAAAGATGTCTCTTACGTTAAAAGAATGGCTTGAGACAGAACCGGTAAACTCACAGCCGATTTCGTTAAAAGTAACCTTGACGCACGAAGGCGTTCGTCAGTGTAAAGGCGTTCCGTGGCTTGAAAATCATGTGAAGGTAGCGGAAGACGGGGGCGGCTATATCGATACGATAACTGATGGAAATGAATTAAACTACATGGCTTCTTTTTTCTATAACTTAGGTGCTCATGCTTTAATTGAAGAACCTCAGGAGCTAATTGAAAAAATTTGCTGTCACGCAGAAGAAACGCTAAGGCGCTATAAATGAGGTGGGTTTAGTCATGTCTCAATCTGGCTATAAAAAATAACCTCCGCTAAATAGCGGAGGTTATTTTTTATTTACCCAGCCCACACGTCTTTTGCGTATCGGCCCTTTTCTTCTAGCTGCTGCAGCCATAAGCGAGCGTCTGCTTCACTTACTTCATGAACATCAGCATAGCTTTTAATAAGCGTTGCTTCAACGTCAGGTGCCATTTGGCTTCCGTCTCCGCAAATATAGAAGTGCGCTCCTTGATCAAGAAGTTCAATCAATTTCGTGCCGTCTTGTTTCATAACATGCTGAACGTATGTTTTCGGCTGATTTGGTACGCGTGAAAAAGCGGTATGAAGCGTAATGACACCTTCATTTTGTGCGTTTTCAAGCTCTTCTTGATACAGATAGTCTTCATGAGGTGAACGGCAGCCAAAGTATAAATGCGCTTCTCCAAGCGACTGTCCTTGTTCTTTTAACTGCTTGCGAGCCTGCACAAAGCCTCTAAACGGCGCGACGCCTGTTCCTGGTCCGACCATGATAATCGGTGTTTCAGGATCTTTTGGCAGCGTAAAGCCTGACTGCGGTGTGGAAACAAAGCACGTAATTGTATCTCCTTCTTGCAGCTCAGCAAGATAGTTCGACGCAATTCCTTTATATTCTCCATATCCGCTCCACGCCTCTCCTGAGACGACGCTAACCGTGATGCTTGCTTGTTTTTCATCGACGCGAGGTGATGAAGAAATGGAGTAATAGCGCGGACGCATGCTTGGAAGAAGAGCGATAAATTCGCTGAATTCCATTTCACACGCCGGATATTTTTCAAGCAGTTCAAGCATTGTCAAGCGTTTTGCCAGCACCTTTTCTTTGTACGGTTGCTTTTCAAGCAAGGCTTCAAGCTCCACTTTATGCGGCGGGCAGACCGTTTTAGCAGCCATTGCGCGAAGCTGTGTGCGCGTAACAGGATCTTGAAGCTCCACATATTGCAGAAGCTCTTCTACTGATACGGTTTTACCGAGTGGCAAATGTGCTAATTTTTCTTCTTCAGCTTCCAAACGGATTTGCTGTGATGCATCTAGACCGAACCGTGTCGTTACACGATTTACTATTCCTTCATAGTTGCGAGGAATAATACCTAAATGATCTCCTTCTTGATAAGAAACTTCTTTTGGAAGCTCAATTTCAAGATGACGCGTGCTTCGTTCACTGCCTGGTTTTTGTAGTTCTTTGCTTGCTACAACGTTCGCCGAAAAAGCACCGTGCATTTTCGCAAGCGGCATGTCCGCAGCGCTGTCGACAAATTGAAGTGAAAGCGTAGATTTATTATCTTCACTGTTTTCTATGTCGAGGTTAAAGTAAGCTGCTACGTCACTCCACATATGTTCACGCCATTCTTCGTATGTGCCTTCAAAGTCGTCGCTTGCATCTGCTTCGCCGCGTTCAGCTATGTTTTCTGCCCCTTTAGCTGCAAGCGTTTCATCGATAAAAGCAGGCACTTTTTGATACGTAGTAGCCCAGTTTTTATCGCCGCATCCAAATACGGAGTAGCGAACGCCTTCGACTTCATCAGCAGACGCTTGGTCTAACCAGTCGACAAACTGCTTTGCGTTATCAGGTGGATGTCCGTTATAAGAAGCCGTTACAATTAAAACAGCTCCTTCACGCGGAAGATTTCCTGCATGGGAATCAAGCGTTGCAACCTGAGGTGCGAATCCTTTGCTCATCGCAATATCTGCTAAATCCCTCGCCGTTCCTTCAGCTGTTCCCATATTTGAACCGTATAACACAAGCAGCGGCGTATTATGAGCGTTCTCTACCTTTTTGCGTGCTTTTTTAGCAGGCTGTTCCGTGCTAGGTGAAGGAATGCCACCAAGCGGAATTTTTTTTGATTTTGCTTTTACAACAAAGCCTTCAGGTTTTAACGTTAAAGTTTCTTTAATATCCATCTCGTAGTTTGTATGATCTTCAAAATCAAAATGTTTTAGCATCATACCAAGTACAAGCGTTGCTTCATGAAGAGCGAACTGCTGACCGATACACGCACGCTGACCGTTTCCAAACGGTTTAAACGCATGCTGCGGAATCGCGCTTGGATTTTCAAAACGCTCTGGGCGGAACTCTTCCACATCGTCTCCCCAAATCGTTTTATCACGGTGAAGCTGAGGAATTAGAACCATCAGTTCATCGCCTTTTTCTAACGGATATTCTCCTCCAAGCACCGTATCCTCTTTTGCATATAGAGAAAATGCAGGAGCTGTCGGCCATAAGCGCAGCGCTTCGTTTAAGACCATGCCGACGTATTTAAGCTGTTTCACTTGTTTATAGCTTGGAACAGGATCTACTAAAACTCGTGCTGCTTCTGCTGCTGCTTTTTGTAATACATGTGGATTTTTCACTAAGAAATACAGCGCAAATGATAAAAGACCACTTGTTGTTTCGTGTCCCGCAATTAAGAACGTAATAATTTGATAGCGAATGTTCTCATCATCAAGCGGCTCACCTGTTTCTGGGTCTTTTCCGTTTAGCATATGCGTTAATAAATCATCGCTTTGTTCACCGCTTGCCTTGCGATCTGCGATAATTTTATCTACTAGATCGTTCATCACCTTAATATCTTCTTGAAACTGACGCTTATTTTCATCGTAGGCAGGATCATCTGGATTTGCTCGCTGCAGCTTGTTCATCGCTTCGTCCAGTGCACGAACCATACTTGTAATAAACGGGTGCGGCTGATCGCGATAAAAGCTGTTAAAGCGGTAATTAAAGCCGCAAAGACCGATTGTATCAAGCGTTAAGCGCGTCATATCTTCCGGTACTTCAATATGCTCATCTGCATTTAGACGCTCCCACTTTTGAATAAGCTGCACGGCGATATCGACCATCATCGCGTGATAGCCTTTCATCGCTTGCTGACTGAAGCTTGGAAGTAAGATATTATGCGCTTTTTTCCAGTTTTTTTCGTGCGTCCAGCTTGTAAATAAACCGTCTCCTGCAAAATCACGCACAAATTTAAGCGCTTGACTTAAGTTTTTATCAAAGCGGGATTCATCGCATGCTTCTTTAATTAGACGCTGACTGGATAAGTAGCGCGTCACACGTCCAGGCGCTTCAAATTTAAAGATTTCCCCTAATTCATCTGCAATTTTCATCAGCGTTTGAATCGGTTTATCTGTGTTTAATAACGGTAAGTTTTTAAGCTCTCCAAATGTTTTTGGCTGAGGCATTTCTTTAATTGTCATGTTATCCCTCTTTCACTTGTTAAGTTTCATGATTGTCTGCTAAGTGCTGCCCACAGACTCTCTTCTACGCCGGCAAGAAGTTCATCAGTTAAAGATAAATAGTCATTTTCAATCATTTCATATACTTCCATAAAGCTTCCAAATAAAATAGCAATGAGCGCATTTTCAGGAAGGTTTCTAATAATGCCTTGCTTTTGTCCTTCTCTGAAGAACGTGCAAACAAATTCCACCAGCTTTTGATAGGCTAAGCGACTCTCTTCTGTTAAAAAAGCTCCTTGACTATGAGTTTTAATAAAGCCAAGCGCACGAGGATGATTTTTAGTGAATGTCACCATACCTTCAAAGATATGATGAAATCCATCTCGATATCCTTCTCTTTCGTTAGCCAGGCCGCTTTCAATACACTGTAAAAACTCGTTTACATGCTGTTGAAATAATTCATTTACAAGGCTTTCTTTATTTTTAAAGTAGCGATAAATTGTTCCTGCTCCTACTTTGGCATTTTCTGCAATCATTGGCATCGTTGTTGCATCAAATCCTCTTTCTGCAAACAGCAGAAGCGAAGCAGAAAAAATCGCTTTTTGTTTTGTTGGAGTAGATTCCACTTTATCACCTCTTTCCAAAGACGGAATGAACGTTCATTCCGCTACAATTACAAGTATAAAAAACTGCTTCTTAATAGTAAAAAGATAACCAGACAAGTGGAAAGAAAAGGTTCTTTCAATCTAATTTTATACCATTTAAAGGTAAATAATGGAGTCTTTCAGAATATTTTATGCTTACAGAAAATTAGTCCGCTTATCCCCTTGATTAACATAATTTAACACAACCTATTAAAGGAAGAAGTTTAAAGGAAAAGTAAGGTGGAAATAGAAAAGGGTTACACAAGGCGTAAAGGAGGATTAAAAATGAACCAAGCAAGAGTGATAGAATACGAAGAAATGCTTCGCTCAGCCATGCTTTCTAATAACGTAGAGTTATTAGAAGAATTACTTTCAGATGAGCTTATTTTTGTGAATCACTTTGGGCAATGGTTGTCAAAAGAGCAAGATATAAATGCTCATCGTTCAAAAAGTCTTGATATAGCGGGCATCGAAGTGTTGGAACAAGAAATTAAAATGTTTCAAGAACTTGCCGTTACGGTTACAAAAGTAGCGTTAAATGGGTCGCTGGCAACTGGTGAATCTATTGGAGGCGAATACTGCTATACGCGAATTTGGAAAGATGTTGAAGGAACATTAAAGGTTGTTTCTTGTCACTGCAGTTCTAGCGCATAATCAACGCTGCCATAATAAAAAACATCCCTCCTTTCATTTGCATTCGCAAAGAGGGATGTTTTTTGCTAGTTAAAAGATTTTCTTCCTGTCTCTGTCATCTTTTAAAATCTCCACGGCCTCACGGAAACGCTGTGAATGAACAATCTCTCTTTCTCGTAAAAATCGTAAGCTGTCGTTTAAATCAGGATCATCTGATATATCAATTAACCATTGATATGTAGCTCTTGCTTTTTCTTCTGCCGCTATGTCTTCATAAAGATCTGCAATCGGATCTCCTTTTGCCTGTATATACGTAGCGGTAAACGGAACGCCAGCAGCATTATTGTAATAAAGTGCACTATCATGGTTTACATAGTGTTCTGTCAATCCAGCTGCCTTCAGCTGCTCCGGCGTTGCATCTTTTGTTAGCTTATAAATCATCGTCGCAATCATTTCAAGATGAGCAAACTCTTCTGTCCCGATATCGTTTAGCAGTCCAACAACTTTATCGGGAATGGTATAGCGCTGATTCAAATAACGAAGTGCAGCTGCAAGTTCTCCGTCCGCTCCCCCGTACTGTTCCATTAAATATTTGGCAAGCGTTGGATTACACGTACTTACTTTAACTGGATACTGCAATTTCTTTTCATACACCCACATATAGTTCCCGCCTTTATCTGCTTATATTTGCCATGGCCAAGGGCTTGTTCCCCAGCTCCACTTCCCGTCGGTATAGCTGTTTCCATACTGCTGGAGCGGCCCGTACTTTGTTTCAAAGTTTCTTTTTAACTGCATAGCCTGCTGCGCGTATTCGTTAAACTGCTGCATAGCCTGCTGGTCATTTGGATGGGTATCTAAATACAGCGTTAATTCTACAAGTGCAAAATCAATCGCCTGTATTTCTTCTAAATCCTGATAGTACTCCGGAGGTAGTTTTTTCATTCTTCATCCCTCTTCTTATCTTTGTATGGATTTTCATAGTAGTCCCAAAAAGCCGGCCACAGCGTTCCTTTTTTTAGCGCTTCTTTCGGTGAAAACTGCTGCAGATTCGCGGGCTGAAATCCCATGTATAATTGAGGCGGCGTAGAATAATATTTAACTCCTATCGGCCGGCACGGATCATAGATACTGTGGAAAGGTTGATAGGTCTTAACCGGTGTAAACATCTTTTTTGGATTGTTATCCATGAAAAGTCCTCCTCTAAAAACACACTCTGTTTTATCCTATTCAGTTTTTATCGAGTTCATGAAGGAATTCATTCCCGACTTAAGAACCAAACTTTTCTTCATAAAAAAGACCTATGTAAAAAAAGCTATAGTTGCCCAATCCCTTTAGGCAGCTTTCTCATACTTTATAAAATAGTGATTAAGAAAATAGAGGTGCTTAAAAAATGGACATTAATTACATGGATTTTTATTTTTACCCAGCACGATTTCCTGGACCTCAACTCCCGCCCGGTCCACCTAGACCACCAGGCGGTTTACCTACACCTGACCCGCAGCAAGCTCCAACTTCCCCTCCGCCGGCATTTATTCCAGCTCAGCAAACGGCAACTCCATTTGCTGTTGACCCAGGAGCCATTTCTCTTTGTCTATTCCGCAATACGTTCATATGGCTTAGAAACGGCTCTAGCTTCTGGTATTTCCCTATTTTTGTAGGACCGCGATCGGTTGCAGGATTTAGATGGAACGGACGTTTTTGGACCATTTTCGGTGTCGATACACGACAAATTGTTTCGTTTACGTGTTTTTAAACGTTAAGAAAAGAGATTGAGATATAGCTAAATCAATACAATTTAAAGACGATAAAATTGAATACATGAACTAGTATCGGTGGCTTGTTACACTGCTGTTGATTTCCGTGCATGGCTTCGCTTTCCGCGGGCGGCCGGTGAGCCTCCTCGTCGCTTGCGCTTCTACGGGGTCTCACCTGTTCCGCTTTTCCCGCAGGAGTCTTCGCCTTGCCCTCCAATCAACAGCTAGAAATAACTGAATAAATATACGAAGGCTATGTTCACCATACTAATAAAAAATCCGAACGAGTTTGATTCTCCATCAAGAATCAAACTCATTCGGATCTTCCTTCAACTAACATATTTTTATCCCAGCCTCTTTTTTGCTTACTAGCTACTATTACACGATTGTTCTTATTCCAAAACCAATCAGCAGCACTCCGCTGCATCTCTGAAAAGCTTTTTGAAACATCGGTTTTTTAAGCCATTTTTTCACGTAATCTACTACATACACTAAGATTAAAAACCAACTTACCGCTATGAGGGTAAGAATAAAACCAAGCATAAGCAGCTGCTGATTCGTGTGAGCATCCAAGTTGATAAACTGTGGCATGAATGTAATATAAACCAATACCGTTTTAGGGTTAAGAAAATTACTAAGAGCTCCCTGTATGTATGATTCTTTATAGGCGTGATTAGATGAAGGCTTAACAGCTTTTTCTTCTTCTGAAATGTGCTCCAATGAGAGCGTATTTTTTGTCAGAAATACCCTGATACCTAAGTAAAATAAATACGCGGCACCTATATATTTAATGGTGTTGAACAGATACACCGACTGCGCGATAGCAACAGACAAGCCAAGCACAGCAATTAACGTCCAAAACGTGAGGCCTGTAGCCATGCCGAGTATGGTAAAACGTCCTGCTTTTGCTCCGTGATGAAGCGTATTTTTCATGATAAGAATCGTATCAGCACCAGGTATCATTGACATAACCAGCACCATCAGCATATAAGCAGCTAAATGATCCACAGCTCTTCTCTCCTTTTTAAGCTATTACTAGCATTCTGTTTTCTTTTCACTTTCAAAGATTTTCATGTATTGTTTTGGCGTTAGCCCCACCTGACTTTTAAAAAATCGAGTCAAATGACTTTGATCACTGAATCCAGTTAAAAAGGAGACGTCAATCGGTTTTTGTCCCTGTTCTAGAAGCTTTTTAGCCTGATTGATTCGAACTGTTTCTAAATAGCTGTATGGAGAGATTCCTTTTTGCTTTGTAAAAGAGCGCAGCAGCCGGTATTTGCTCCATCCAATTAGCTGACTTAACTCATCCAGCGTGATCTTGTTTGTATAGTTGTCTTCCAAATAGCTGCAGATTGTTTTGATTTCATAAGACGTGTCAGCAGCTGACGAAAAAAAGGAAAGGTTTGAATGATCGTGCATGAGTTCTTCTAGCAAATATAAAAATAACTCTTCTTTCTTAAACTCATGTTCACCATTTAAAATTTGCAAATGAAGCTCTTTTAAACTAGAGACAGCCTCACTTCTTTGTACCACATTGCTGTTAAAACGCGGAAGACTTTCACTGCCGTTAATGTCAAAAACAGCTTTTTTCATCGCGTCTGGCGTTACGTTAATACAGCGATAATCAAGTGTTTTGCCGTCTATTTGTTCACAGCTATGAACATCATACGGATTAAACAGCAGCAAATCGCCTGGATTAATGATGTATTCTTTGCCTTGGCAAATTAAATGACGCTGACCTTCTTCAATAAATCCAATCACATAATACTCGTGAAAATGAGCAGGAAACTTTTGCATAATTCCTTTAAAACGGTAAGCTTCAATATGTAAATCAGCGTCAACGTGCGCTGTCCGAATTTCTTTTGCCATTAATAAATCACTCCTTGTCACATCTTAAGCTTTTTAACCATACCATTGACTCGAGAATTTTTCTTGTATGATATTGCAGATAAGATTTTCTTTATTCACTTTATCCACTCACCCCTAAGAGTGATTTCTCTTCTTTCCTCTAGTAATTTTCCGCTCAAATGATAAAATATAGACACATTTTATGGATGAAAGAAGGGATACCGTGAAATATAGACAAATTAAATGGCTGATTTTGCTTCTTCCAACTCTGACCATCGCACTTTGGGAGTATGTTCGCCATGCCTTTTTGCTCCCTTACATCTCAATGGACATGGGAAATGTTCTTTCTCCGCTGCTTGTCTTTTTTGTAACGCTTGTGTTTGTCCGCTATTTATTTTCTATTTTAGAAAAAATGCAAGAGGAACTAAGGCAAGAAAAAGAAAAGAAAGCTGCGCTTATTGAGCGTGAAAAATTAGCTCGTGAACTGCATGACGGCATTGCGCAGTCGCTGTTTCTCCTATCTGTTAAAATGAACAAGTTTGGAAGAAAAAACAACTTAGAGCAGGATCCTGATTTTATCCGAATGAAGCAAACTCTGCAGCATGTTCATGACGATACGCGCCAAGCGATTACAAATTTAAAGCACTCTCCTTCAGACTCTTCAGAAAGCTGGACTGAAAGCATTCATCAATACGTCGATGATTTAACACATACTCATTTACTAGATGTCAATTTAGATTGGAGACTGTCAGAAACAACGCTTTCGAGAAAAGAAAAAAATGAGCTGTTTGCCTGTGTGAAAGAAGCTGCTATGAACGTCATTAAACATGCAAAAACAAATAAAATCTGGATTACAGCCGGTGAAACGGCAGGCGGATGGATTTGTGAAATTACAGATTTCGGTATAGGTTTCACCTCTGAATCTCTTAAGGCCGGTCTTGGCCTGCAAATTATGAAAGATCGTGCCAAAGATATGAACTGGGACTTTTCCATTCAACGAAAACAGAACCAGACCATTGTTAGTATTAAAAAGGAGGTTACGTAAATGCAGCCGTTTCGTATTTTGATTGTAGATGATCACGCTCACGCAAGAGAAGGCATTCGCGATATTTTAGAAGAATATGAAGATTTTATGATTGTTGGCGAAGGAACCAACGGGCAGGAAGCAATCGAACTAACCGAAAAATTAATGCCTGACATTGTGCTAATGGATATTAAAATGCCTGTGATGAATGGATTAGAAGCCACAAAACAAATTAAGCTTCAGTTTCCGTATGTTAAAATTGTGGTCATCACGGTTTCAGACGATATTACGGATTTGTTTGATGCGCTGAAAAAAGGCGCCCAGGGCTATTTGTTAAAAAACCTGCAGTCTGAAGTGTGGTACGACTATTTGCGTGCGTTCGCTTTAGATGAAGTTCCTATGTCAAAAGAAATTGCGTTTCAAATTTTAAAAGAGTTTCCGCAGGAAACATCGATTACAAAGCCAGACACTCCCCTTTCTGCACGGGAGCTTGAAGTGCTTCAATTAGTGGCTAAAGGGCTGTCAAACCGCGATATCTCGGCGCAGTTATTTATTTCTGAACACACGGTAAAAAGCCATTTGAAAAATATTTTAAGTAAGCTTCATTTAGAAAACCGCGTGCAGCTGACAAGCTATGCGTTTCAAAATGGCTTAATGAACTAACAGCTTTCACGAGCTGTTTTTTTATTACCCCCTTCCTCTTATAAACCCCAACAATCACTCTCAGGGGTGATGGCTAATTCTCCCTTTCCTTCTATAATAAAAGCACGTTAGTTAGTAAAAAGGAGGAAAAAACGATGCAGGAAAAGCGCGAAGAATCAGCAAGTACAACGAAAAAAAGCACGGCGCGTTCTCAAGGTCTATACAAAGCCATATGGCGCTGGCATTTTTATGCAGGTTTAATGTTTACTCCGTTTCTTCTTATATTAGCTGTTACGGGCGGGATGTATTTATTCAAGCCTCAAATTGAAGAAAAACTGTATCACGACTTCTATCATGTACAAGCTCAGTCACAGTCCGTATCCCCTTCAGCACAAGTACAGGCTGTAAAGGAAAAGTATCCAGACGCTGATGTGTTGACGTATAAGCCCAGTGATCGCTCTACTCGTTCTTCAGAAGTAGGAATTTCATTAAAAGACCATACATATACGATGTTTGTTAACCCTCACAATGGTCACATCATAGGAAAAGTAGATGATTCCAGTCGCTTGATGAATCAAATTGAAGAATTTCACGGAGAGCTGATGGCGGGAACAGCAGGTGATCGTATCGTAGAACTTGCGGCCTGCTGGGCAATTGTCTTAATTGTAACCGGCGCTTTTTTATGGTGGCCGCGCAAAAAAGACAAAATAAAAGGCGTGCTGATTCCTCGTTTTTCAAAAGGTAAAAATGTACTGATACGTGACCTTCATGCAGTACCGGCCTTTTGGATTTCAGCCGGGATGCTTTTTCTTGTACTAACGGGACTTCCGTGGTCAGGACTGTGGGGCAATGCGTTTCAGCAAGTCGCCACAAACGCAGGTGTTGGGTATCCTCCGTCTGTTTGGGTAGGCAGTGCTCCTACTTCAACCGTGCAAACAAAAGATGTTGCGGACGTGCCTTGGGGAGCTGAAACGTTAGAAGTGCCAAGCTCCACAGCTTCACAATATACAAAAGTATCGCTTGATGACATTGTAGGTATTGCAAGAGAACAGCATATGCACGACGGCTACACCATTTCTATTCCGCACGACGCTCAAGGTGTGTATACGCTCTCCGTTTTTTCACCAAGAGCTCAAGATGAAGCAACCATTCACCTTGATCAATATACCGGAGCTGTGTTAGCCGATTATCGGTACGACAACTATGGATTTATGGGCAAATTGATTGCGCTTGGTATTACGCTTCATAAAGGCACACAGTTTGGATTTATCAATCAGCTTATGGGCCTTATTATTTGTATCGGAATTGCTGGTATCGCTATCAGCGGAGCCTTACTGTGGTGGAAACGAAAACCAGCTAAAAACATGGGGGCTCCTAAAGTTCCTGAAGGAAATGCAATGCGAATCGTGACGTGTATAATCGTCGTGTTTGGTATCCTCTTTCCTTTAGTCGGACTGTCTTTGATTATCGTGTGGCTTTTAGATTTTTTTGTTATCAAACGAATTCCAGCATTGAAGCGATTTTTAAACGCATGATTGATGAAACGATGTGAGGTGCAGTGACAATGAATAAATGGAAAATGTCCGGACTAGTCATACTCAGTACGCTTGTGCTTTCCGCGTGCTCTGTAAACAGTGACGCAGACCAGCTCTACAAGCAGCAAAAGCCTCTGTCGGCGCATGTGATGCTTCCTGAAAATATAGAGCCACAGAGCACACAGGTACTAAAAGTGCACGTAATGCAAGAAAATAAAACGGTGGATGACGCCAAAATCGTTCAGTTTAACGTGTGGAAAAAAGATGCTCCCGGTAAAGTTGAAACAATAAAGGCACATTATGACGGCAGTATGTATAAAGCAAAAGCTGCCTTTAATGAGGATGGTATTTACTATATTAAAACCGATATTAATGCTCGCGGTGAGCACATTCTTCCTACTCAGCAAGTCGCAGTAGGCAAATTATCAAAAGAAGAGTTACGTTCACTGCAGCCAGCTGAAAAAGAAACGCATCATCACCACTCTCATCATTAGACATAAGCTCACGTTCAGCAGCTGAACGTGAGCTTATGTTGGTCTTATGAATTCTAGCTAGTTCCATTATATGTTTTTACATTTTTTTCTTATTACTTTACAATAAGAGTGATAAACGTTTTATAAAGGAGTTTTACAGGTTGAAAAAAATTGTTTCTGGTATTTTAATTTTAGTAATAGCCGTTATTGTTATGATTGAAGGAAATCCGTTAGAGCAGAACTCTTCAACGAATCCCTCCTACGATGAAGTAATTACCTTCCCTGCTGATCGTTATCCTGAAACTGCAGCGCACATTCAACATGCAATCGATAAAGGAAAATCGGCTGTTTGTACAATCGATCGAGACGGTGCTGAAGAAAACCGCCGTGAGTCTTTAAAAGGCATTCCGACTAAAAGCGGCTATGACCGAGATGAGTTTCCGATGGCCTTTTGTGAAGAAGGCGGAAGCGGCGCAGATATTGAATATGTAAAGCCTTCAGACAACCGAGGCGCCGGGTCTTGGATTTCACATCAAGTAGATGAGTTTCCAGACGGTACGAAGGTTTTAATTGAAGTGAAGTAAAAAGAATGGTCATTGCGACCATTCTTTTTTTATGTTGAAAGCCTGTATAAGAAAAAGAATAAAAAAGGAAGAATTGTTCTTGCCTAAAGATACCCTTCACTTTTAAAATAAAAATGTATGTTATACATATATGCATCATCGTTTTATAGGAGGAATGAGTTTCTTGGACAATCTATGGCAGCAGTTACTTCCTGCCTCATGGCAATTAACTTTATTTATTTTCTTTTTTGTCTATATCTTGCGCTACAAACAAGAGAATAAATTCAGCATGCAGCTTCACGTGCTGCTTAAGTTTCTTTATGCCGTTATTTTAATTTTAAATGCGGTGTTGTTTTTAGTGGAAAGTCAGCGCGATTTTCTTTTTTATGCAACGCTTTTCATGAGTATCCTGACAATTATTTTGATGGAGTTCACGCTTTCTGCAAAAAAACAGAACGAGCTTGATTTTATTTCAGCCGTTTCTTGCTGTGTTCTTCCGATTTTTATTTCTTTACTTGAACTTAGTTAATGAACCAAAGGCCTCTGGTGATTCAGAGGCCTTTTTATGTTATTGATCTTTGTTGTTACGATCCATCATATCTTTTGGATCTTCTACAATATCTTCCGGATCACGGTTGTTGTCTTTTTCATCATCTTTATAGATGTTGTCATTTTTATCTACACCAGGTACGTTATTGTTGTTATTCATATTGTCTAAACCCGTGTTGACAAACGCCACGTATACTTTGTCAATTTTACTATCTGCTTCTCTCACGCGGTCCGCAATTTTTTGTTCAAAATCAGTTGAAACTTCATGATAAGTATCGCCGTTATACGTTACGGTGTTCACCTTGCCGTTATCATTGTTGTCCGCTGCGTCATTTCCAGCTAGGTCTACTGTTACATAGGCGTTGTTATTATCACGAAGCACATATGCATCATCAACTTTCTTCATATCTTCTACATTTTGCGCTGCTTCAACTGACTTGGTCGGCTGATCGGTATTATCCATTGGGATATTGTTATCAACTCCGTCGTTTGTAGAAGTGTTGCGTAAATCATTTTGAGTATTGTCCATTGCGTTATTGTCTTTATTTCCTCCGCACGCAGCTAAGCCAGAAAGAAAAAGAACTGAAGAAGCAATGATAAGTCCTTTTTTCATTTTTTCCATCTCCTTAAATATAGTTTGCAGTCGTATTATGCTTAATTTTTGCAAAACTATTCAAAGGAGACGAAGAAGTGAGTACCTTTTTTCTCACTATACTTACCGCTGCTAGCCATACGATAAGGAACATTTCAAGATTGCAGCTGTACTTATTCTCCTAATAGCTTCCGAACGGCTATTGAAAGCGTATTGACATGCCGTTCTACGTTTCCCGCCTCAGCAACTTGTTTCTTTTCATCGACGTTGTAAACCGGCGCTGGATTTTGTGTAATTCCGTTGATCGTTGTAGCCATAAAAGCTAGCAGATCATCTGTTGGTACAGCCGGAGAGAAATTCTTTACTTCTATTTGCTGCGTAATAAAGTCGTGAAGTTTTTTTTGAATATATTTAAGGTTAGAGACTTCAACTAGCTGATCTTTAATTTTCATAAAACGCTGAGGGTCTTTTGAATACAACGCTACTAGTTCAAAGTAAATTTCTCCTCCTGCTGTCATCGATTCTTGGATATGCTCTCCAATATACATAATAAAATCATGCAGCATTTCAAAGGAGTCTTTCTTTGTCTGAAGCAGGGCTTCAATTTTATCTTTTACTTTATAGCTGACGCTTTCTTGATTAAGAAGTCCGACAAATACTTCATCAAGGTTTGAAAAATATTTGTACACGCCTCCTTGACTCATTCCAGCTTCCAAAACGATATCTCGCATGGCTACATCATGCACCGGTTTGCTCTTGCATACTCTTTTGGCTGCTTCTAAAATCTCTTGCTTCTTTTTTTCAGCGTATCCTTCCCTTACTTTTGGCATTTTTTTCACGCTCGCTTACTTTTTATTTATTCCCGAATGTCTCGAGTGCATTAATAATAACCTGAGCTGCTTTTTCGGCTCCTTTTTCAGCTCGGATTTGTTTTCCGATTTCTTGTGCTTTGGATTGAATTTCATTAACTTGCGTATAGGAAATAGCTGCGGATAATTTTTCAGCCGTCAATTCTTTTCTAGGAATGGCTTTTGCTCCAGCTCCCAGCTCATAAATTTTTCTTCCCCAAGCGAATTGGTCATTTCCATAAGGAATAATAACACTTGGAACACCAGCTCGAAGGCCTTCGGCTGTTGTTCCCGCTCCTCCATGATGAACAACGGCAGACATTTTAGGAAACAGCCACTCATGAGGGATATCTTTTACAAATAAAATGTCTTCTGTTATCTCCCTCGTGTGATTCATTCCACTTCCTCCTATATTGATGATACCTCGTTTCCCGGCAAGTTTTAAGGCTTTAACCACTAAAGCAGTCGTTTCGTCTGCGTTTTTTTTATCCCCAACACTTCCAAATCCAATATAAACCGGCGGTTCTCCATTCTTTAAAAATCTTTCCAGCTTCTCTTCCGGCTGATAGCTATGGTCACTGTCCATAAACCAATTTCCGTAGGAATGAACGTGTTCAGGCCAATCTTTAGAGACGGAAAATACGGCGGGACTTGATGAAATAATAGTTGGGTTAGCTGCTGTACGCTGCTTTGGGTACGGACATAAAAAATCTTCAGGTCCTTCTCCATGCTGCTGAACCCAATATTTTTTTAAAGGACCACTTACTACTTTCCAAAATCCCCATGCAAAAATGAGATGCGTCAGCTTATTGTATATTTTTCCAAATCGTGGTCGATCATAAAAAATTAAAGCTGGATAGTCTTTTGTTGGTGTCATTGGAAAAGGGCTGGCTAAGATACTTGGTATATTCATCTCTTTAGCAGCAAAGTAACCAATTGCCGCACCTGGATGATATACAATTGCATCGGCTCCTTTGCATGCTTTGTGCAAATCTTCTTGTATATTAATCATCATACCCATCATCTTTTCATTTTTTAAGCTTGAAAAAAATTTGAGAGGATTGTCTGCATTAATTGCGTCGTCTGCTGCTCCGCTCTCTATAATTTTAGAAACATCTCCTCGAAGCATGGCATATTCAAACCCGTACGATTCTATGAAGTTTTGGTAAGCTTCTGAAGCGGCAATTCGTACACGGTATCCTTTCTTTTTTAGCTCTAATCCTAAAGCCATAAAAGGCTGGGTGTCTCCTCGAGTTCCTGTTGTTAACATCGTAATAAGCATCATTTCAGCCTCCTTATATTAAAACGACAACTATGTCGTTTTAATATAATGTACCCTTCTCCGATTAATTCGTCAATAAAAAACGACAATATTGTCGTTTTTTATTGCTATCCTTTATTTTCCTAAGGCTCTTTTCGTAAAGATTGTTGCTTTTAATTATAACCAGGAAAAATTTACTCTTTATAGTAGTGTATAAAGAGAGGTTCATTCAGCTAACAGACAGTAATGTTGAATAAGATAGGATTTACTTATCCTTAAATAAAATTTTTTCAAAACATCATAAAAGGAAGTGTGTACTATTGGGTAGTGAAAGTAAACTCACTATTTCTCCATTAAATAATGACTTAATAGAGGATATCAATATAACAAATGATTATTTTAAGCTATATGGTAGAGTTGTCCCCAGTTTACAATCAGGCAAGTGGTCTTATAAAGAAGTTCTTTTTGATGAAGCTAGAGAAACACGTTTTCCAGATGACAAACTTGATTGGAACCAATATATAAACCAAGAGGATAAATCTTTGTTTTTAGCTTATATGAATACTACTTGCATAGGACAGATTAGAATAAGTAAGGATTGGAATCGCTTCTGTTATATTGAAAACATTGCTACTAAAAAAGATTATAGCGGCAGTGGAGTCGGAAAGTTGCTTTTAAATAAAGCAGAAGAGTGGGCAAAACAAAGAAAACTTATAGGAATGTCCTTGGAAGCACAAGATGATAATCTTGGTGCATGTAGATTTTATGTGAAACAAGGGTTTATACTAGGTGGAGTTGACACACTAAAGCAGTCATATAATCCTACTATTGAAACCACTTTATATTGGTATAAGTTATTTAAGTAACAGGTACTTTAGCGGAAAGAACCTTTCCTAAAGATAAAACCGCTCTTTATAAAAAATGAAAAAGATGCTTCGCGTTTTAAGCGAAGCATCTTTTTCTATTGCAGTTATGAATGCTTACCTACTTTTTAAGTCAAACTGCTCGTGAGGCAGCTAATTTCTCAATAGGGGCTTGTTCGATGTCTGCTGCTGATATAGCCAGCAACTTTTCTAAAACAGCCGTTATGCCCTTATTTGTTTCATTACTTTTTTTGCAGTCATTAATATGCTGGTTTAATTGTTTTTTATAAGCCTCGGTATGAATGAGCCACTGACTTAAAAGCGCTTTTGTCGCCTTTCTTTCGTCTTCGCTTTTAGCTCCAAATAAGCTCTCCATATCAGGTTCTTGAATAGTTAGCTTACTAAAATCTTCGCTTACTGCAAGCCAAAAATAGTTCTTTTCGTATTCGTAATATCTGTGTTCTTTTAATAAAAAGTAGCCAATTTCAAATTCAATGCGATAGAGCGGCTGATTAACTTTCGGCGCATGAAGGCTTTTAAAGTTAATATGCTCTGCATCATCTACATAAACTTCTGAACCGTATTGGGTTTTAATAATTTTAGCGTCTACTGTATTCATGATGTTTACCTCTTTAAGGATATTATGAGAGAACGCGTGCATTCTTTTTCTAGAATGCGCACGTTCTTTATCTTTTACTTAGTTTTGAACAGCGTTTTTCCAATCAGCCGCAAACTTTTCAATTCCTTGTTCGGTTAAAGGATGTTTGACAAGCTGCTCGATTACTGAATATGGAATAGTTGCAATATGAGCTCCGGCAAGGGCTACGCGTGTAACGTGATCCGGATGTCTTACAGAAGCCGCAATGATTTGAGAGTCGATATTTTGAATGCGGAACAGCTCGGCAATTTTAGCCACAAGCTGCACGCCGTCTTCTGAAATATCATCAAGGCGACCAAGGAACGGAGATACATATGTTGCACCTGCACGAGCTGCTAAAAGTGCTTGGTTTACAGTGAAAATAAGCGTTACGTTTGTTTTTACACCTTTTTTAGCAAGGTAGCGAGTCGCTTCTAATCCAGCAATTGTCATTGGAAGCTTAATCGTAATGTTTTGATCCCCGCCGTTAATTTTGATTAGTTCTTCTGCTTGGGCAATCATGTCTTCTGCTGTTTCGGCATCCGGCGTCACTTCTGCTGAAACGGATTCTACTTCTGGAACGGTTTTTAAAATTTCTTCAATACGATCTTCAAACTTTACGCCTTCTTTTGCAACAAGAGAAGGGTTTGTTGTGACGCCAGATAAAACGCCCACTTTGTATGCTTTTTTAATATCGTCAAGGTTTGCAGTATCAATAAAAAATTTCATTTTTTCATTCCTCCATTAGTTTTTTTTACTATACCCACTATTTCACTTGTTATTTCTTTTCCACAGCATGACCGCCAAACTCGTTTCGAAGCGCGGAAACTACCTTTCCTGTAAAGGTATCATCTTCAAGCGAGCGATAGCGCATCAGTAAAGACATCGCAATAACCGGTGTAGCTGTTTGAAGGTCTAGAGCAGTTTCTACCGTCCATTTTCCTTCACCAGAAGAGTTCATAACTCCTTTGATGTCATCTAGCTTAGCATCTTTAGAGAATGCATTTTCGGTTAATTCCATGAGCCATGAACGAATAACAGATCCATTGTTCCACACTCTCGCCACTTTTTCGTAATCGTAGTCGAACTGGCTTTTTTCAAGAACTTCAAATCCTTCTCCGATTGCAGCCATCATGCCGTATTCAATCCCGTTATGAACCATTTTTAAAAAGTGCCCGCTGCCTGCTTCTCCAGCGTATAGATATCCGTTTTCTACTGCTGTATCGCGGAAAATAGGTTCAACAATTTCCCACGCTTCACGATCTCCGCCGATCATATAGCAAGCGCCGTTACGAGCGCCTTCCATTCCGCCGGATGTTCCAACGTCCATAAAGTGGATTTTGTTTTCTTTTAACTCGTTATAGCGTCGAATAGACTCTTTGTAATGAGAGTTTCCGGCTTCAATAACGATATCTCCTTCAGCTAAAAGAGGCGTCACTTCACTAATAACAGAATCAACAACCGTATGAGGAACCATCAGCCATACAACTCTTGGTGTTTCGAGTGACTGAACAAGCTCCTGTAAGCTTGATACTCCTGAAGCACCGTACCCTTTCATTTGTTCAACTGCGTTTGAATTTACGTCAAATGCTACAACGTCATGACGCTGATCCAGTAAGTTTTGTCCTAAGTTAATCCCCATTTTCCCTAAACCAACTAATCCTACTTTCATGTGAACCGCTCCTTCTATTTATCTTTTTATCTTCTTATTTAAGCCTTTAGTAATTCATTTGCCTGTGCTACTACGTTTTCTTCTGTGAATCCAAACAGCTTCATCACATCAGCTCCGGTTCCTGAAGCACCGAATGTGTCAATAGCTAACACTTTTCCTTTTTGTCCTACAAAACGTTCCCAGCCAAGTGAAATTCCCATTTCTAGAGAGATTCTTTTTGAAACAGATTCAGGCAAGACGCGCTCTTGATACTCTTTTGACTGTTTGTTAAACAGCTCCCAGCTAGGCATTGCTACAACCCGTACGGATGTACCTTCACGTTCTAGCTGAGCTTTTGCACTGACCGCTAGTGCTACTTCAGAACCTGTGGCGATGAAAATCATCTCCGGGTTATCGTTTGTTTCGGTTAATACGTAAGCACCTTTAGCTAGGTCGTTGATATTTTGTTTTGTTTCTTCAAATACGGGCAAGTTTTGACGGCTAAGCACTAAGGCTATAGGACCTTCCGCTTGCTGAAGCGCATAAGCCCAAGCGCTTGCTGTTTCGTTTGCATCAGACGGACGGATTACGGTAAGCCCTGGAATTGCACGAAGAGAAGCTAAATGTTCAACCGGCTCATGAGTTGGTCCATCTTCTCCTACTGCTATGGAATCATGAGTAAACACATATGTGACCGGCAGCTTTTGCAGTGCAGCTAAACGAATCGCTGGACGCAAGTAATCATTAAAAACAAAGAATGTGCTGACAAACGGCTTCACACCGCCGTGAAGGGCCATTCCATTACCGGCCGCTCCCATTGCATGTTCACGTACGCCGAAATAAATATTTCGATTACCGAAATATCCGGGTGCGTAAGGGCCTTCTTCTTTAATGTCCGTCATCGTGGAATGCGATAAATCAGCACTGCCTCCAAAAATAGATGGCACAGATTTAGTGAAATAATTAATCGCTTCCCCGCTTGCAACACGAGTCGACATCGCTTTTTCTGATGAGAATGTTAAAATATCATTCACTTCAATTAACGCTTCGCCCGTAATGGCACGCTCTAATTCATCAGCCAGCATAGGGTATTCTTTTTGGTAAGAAGCAAACAGTTCGTTCCACTCTGCTTCTGCTTTCATCCCTTTTTCTTCTAGCTTTTCAAAATGAGCTTTTACTTCTTCTGGAACATAGAAGTTTTCTTCCGTTTTCCAGCCGTAGGCTTGTTTTGTTGCTTTTGCTTCTTCTTCTCCAAGGGGATTGCCGTGTGCTTTATTTGTTCCCGCTACTTTTGGACTTCCGTAGCCAATAATTGTTCTCACTTCAATGAGCGTTGGCTGTTCCGTGTTCTGTTTCGCTTTTTCGATGGCGCTTGTGATTTCATCCACGTCATTTCCATCTTCTACACGTAAATACTGCCAGTTTGCAGATTCCGCTCTTTTTTGGATATTTTCGCTAAATGAAAGATTTAATTCCCCGTCTAACGAAATATCGTTGGAGTCATATAAAGCAATAAGTTTACCAAGCTTCATATGGCCAGCCATTGACATCGCTTCATAAGAAATGCCTTCCATTAAGTCACCATCGCCTACTAACGTATACGTATAGTGATCAATAACAGAGAAATTTGGTTTATTAAATTTTGCTGCTAAGTGGGCTTCTGCCATTGCCATTCCGACTGCATTTGCAATTCCTTGACCTAAAGGACCTGTTGTTGCTTCTACGCCATCCGTATGGCCAAATTCAGGATGACCCGGTGTTTTACTATTTAGCTTGCGGAAGCTTTTTAAATCCTCTACTGATACATTGTATCCGCTTAGATGCAGCATGCTATACAGCAAGCTTGAGCCATGACCGGCTGATAAGATAAAACGATCTCGGTTAAACCAGCTTGAATTTGCCGGATTATGCTGTAAGTGATTCGCCCATAGCGCATAGGTCATCGGAGCCGCTCCCATTGGAAGTCCAGGGTGTCCTGAATTAGCTGCGTTCACCGCGTCAATTGACAGGGTGCGAATCGTATTAACTGCGAGTGTGTCTATGTTGGTACTCATGTGTCATCCTTCTTTCAATTTGTTTGTATTAAACTGTCTGTACTTCTCGTGATTGACTCGCTGTTTCTTCATCTAACCACCATTTAAAACCGTCTTTTTCTAAAAGCTCATTTGATGCGTCAGGGCCGTGTGAACCAGCAGCATATTTGTGAAGCGGCACTGTATTTTCCTCAAACGCTTCAAGAAGCGGCTGAACCCATTCCCAAGCTAGCTCTACTTCTTTCCAATGAGCAAAAAATGTAGAATCTCCGGCGCATGCATCTGCAATAAGGCGTTCATATGCTTCCGGCGCTCCTTCTTGCTGACCTGAAAAATTAATTTGTACAGGCTCAATATGACCATGATTAAATGGATTTTTGCTGTTTAACTGCAGCGTAATATTTTCGTGCGGGTTAATTTCAATGATCAACAGATTTGGAGATGTTGTTTCTCCTTTGTCTAAGTACAACTCTTTTAGCGAGTCTTTGAATTCAATAACAATTCGCGTCGCTTTTTCCACCATTCTTTTCCCTGTACGAATGTAGAAAGGAACGCCTTTCCAAAGCGAATTATCGATATATAGTCTGGCTGCTAAAAACGTGTCCGTCTGAGAAGATGGTGATACGTCGGGCTCATTTATGTAGCTCGGCACTGAAGCCCCGTTTATTTTTCCAGCCTCATATTGACCGCGAACAACGTCTAGATCCATATCTTCTTTTACAAGCGGACGAAGCGCTTTTAACACATTTATTTTTTCGTTTCGAATATCATCAGCGCTAATGCGGGCCGGTAAGTGCATAGCCGTCATCATCAGCATTTGCAGCATATGATTTTGAACCATATCTCGAATGGCTCCTGAATGGTCATAATAGCTTGCTCTTTCCTCTACGCCGACCGTTTCACTTGCTGTAATTTGTATATTCGCAATATGTTCGTTATTCCATAATGATTGAAGAATAGGATTAGCGAATTCCAGCGCTTCTAAATTTTGTACCATCGACTTGCCAAGATAGTGGTCAATGCGGTAAATCTCTTCTTCTTTAAACGCTTTGCTTAAGTTTTCGTTTAATTGACGAGCTGACTGTAGATCATGGCCAAACGGTTTTTCAATAATTAACCGTTTCCAACCTTTTGTAGCACCTAAGCCACTGTCTTTAATATGCTCGGCAATCGTACCAAAAAATTCTGGTGCAACGGATAGATAAAACATTCGGTTGCTTGGAATGTTTCGTTCCTCTTCGCGTGCTTTTACTAGATTTAACAACTTTTTATAATCTTCAGCATTCGTTGCATCCAATGGGCTGTAGCGAAAAGCTGAAAGAAAATGCTGCATAAGAGATGAATCTTTTTCGACGCGACGTGAAAAAGTATGAATAGACTCTTTTACTTTTTCCTGAAAGTCAGCGTCGGACATCTCCCTTCTGCCTAGTCCTACAACAGAAATTGATTTAGGGATTTTCCCGTCTACAAATAAATTATAGAGTGCAGGATAAATTTTGCGTTTCGCTAAATCACCTGTTGAACCGAATAAAACAAAAGTCATCGCTTCCATATCTCTTCCTCCTGTTAGGAAAAATATAATCTTTAAAAAGTAACTTTTCTTTCATTCGTTACTTTATGTAACCTATCTTATTCCTGAAATATTTTTTCGTCAAGATATAAAACTCATAAAAAATCATTTCAATTTTCTTTTGTTCTTTAAACCCTATAGCCGCTTATCTTGGATAACTTATGGAAAAATAATGAAAATACTTTTTAGTTGAATTTAAAAAACAAAACTGTTTTAATGGATTTGATAGAATTGTATGAAAGTAAAAATGTACATAATGTTTACATATGTGTCAGTGAAAATATCAAAAGGTGGAAGTAATATGGAAGCTCAGCTAATCAAGATGCCTGAAGATCTATCTGTTTTTCACATAGAAAAATCGTAGCTCAATCCAAAAGAGTCACCGGAAGTTGACCTCTTTTTTTGAGCTACACTCACACTTTAACTTTAATGCGTCACTGCGACAAGAAGCATAAGCATCATATAGAGGTTAAAAACAGCAAGTAAAACAAGAACGATATAGACTAGTTTTTTACCTATCTTACCTAAAAAGTAGACGTTGACTAACATAAAATACACGCCTGCTGCGCACAAAACGAACGTAAGAAACTCTTTACACTCGTTCAATGTCATTTGAAAATCTTGATTATAGTAAATTCGGAGATCTTTACTAATAGCGAACGGCACGGTCCACCACCTGATCAAAATTCCAATAAACATAAGTATCCCTATTGTGTTTAAAGTGGACTGAAGTGTTCTCCGCTGTTTCTTTCTCATATCCACATCCGTTTGTGCGGACCTTTTAAAGTTTGTTCGCATGTATTTCCCCCCATGATGTTTTTGCATACAGCAAAAAGGGTCATCAGCCATACACAGGTCTCTCCCCCGGCTATTTCTTACACCACCAAAAGGTGCGTAATGATCATCACGCAAGGCTTCAATGAAGCTACATTCTTTATCTATATTCACTTTATGCTGCATTTGATGCTTTCACAGCTTCTGAGCATACCAGCTTGTTTTTCGTTTCGTATTGAATTATATACATACACAAAAATAAGCCCTGGCTGATAGAGCCAAGGCTTGGTTCATGTTTTGATTAAGTTATACCCCACACATTGAAGAGCTTGTTGAATATTTTTCACGACTTTTAACTGTAAGTTTCTCAAATCATGATTTTTAGTTTGCTCTTTCGCAAATGTGGGGGTTACACCTGTTATAACTGCTTGAGCACCCATGAGCTGAAGTGCTGTAATCATTTTCAAGAAGAAATTCGGAAACTCTTTTTCTCTCAGAAGCAGCTTCGATAAATCAATGATAAAGTAATCTATTTCATTATGAGCTGCATCGTGAAGCACATCTGTCATAATCTGATCCGCACGCTCTTTATCAATAATACCTTGAAGAGAAAGAATCGAAACCCCCTCTGTAATCGGAATAATTGGGACGCTTAAAAATCCCATCTGATATCGTGTTTCATCCAGATCGATCATATGGGATAAGATACCTGCCATTGATTGTAAAAAAGCAATATCTTCTCCTGAAAATTCTTTTTCTTCCTTGTCCATTACACAGAGTGTTCCAAATACATTTCCTTTTAAATCTTTTAATGTAACACCTAAAAAACCTTTTACCTGCAATTGATCCGTTACTTCTAGCTGTCTTGTAACGGCATCCTTCATCAGATTTGCCGTATGCATAACGTCTCCGTCATTCATAATAGTTAAGCGGCAGTATGTACCTCCGTATTCAACGCTGTATCCTTCAGGAATAATCTCTTCCTTCTCGTTATATGAGCTGAGGACCGTCATCGCTGTTTCTCCTCTTCTAGTTACGTACGTTGTGCTGACATTCAGCTGTTTGGTAATAACCTCAAATAATTTTTGCGAAACAGACCGCAGTGAATAAAAATGAGGAACTTTATTTTCTCCATCAACGTTCATTTAGTTACCTCCATCGCAACTATCATTCTCTCTGCCATAAGTGCATTCTTTCATAAAGATACGCACAGCTTGGCTATAACTTTTTTGTAGTATGAGAGAGGACAGCTATATTGCCTATTTTCTATCTTATACATACCAGATTTCACATATGACATGATTTCACATAAGAAAAACTCCTTCCGTTCATGAAGGAAGAAGTTTTAAATTATATAAAAATTTCACACGTCCCCATTTTCCCTCTATTCCCCATATTAGGATATATCAAACTAAACTGTCTAGTTCAATGACAACATAGCACAAAGGGTATTAGAGCTCCTGCTTCATCTTTTTGTTCCATTCTCTTCGCAGAATTCCCATTTTGACGCTATCAAAATATTCACCGTTTACGATACGTGCTTCTCTGATTCTTGCTTCTTCTTTCATACCTATTTTTGCCGCTGTTTTGATCATTCTGATATTGCCTGACCACGTAGACATGCCGAGTCTATGCAAAGGTGTAAACTCAAATAAAAAGTCGATCCACATTCCATAAGCTTCTGATCCATATCCTCCGCTCCAATAGTCTGAATCGTAAATGACAATTCCAGTTTCCATCCAGTTTGTACGTTTGTCCACCCAGTAACAGTTCACCGTTCCTACAGCTATTTCATCAATAATAACCGCAAGCATTCGGGGAACTGATGGATAAATCTCATACTCTTCTTCCCATGAATTCATATACTTTTCTTTCGTCAGCTTTCGATCTGGTATGTACGGAGCATTCCATTTTTTCGCTTCTTGTTTTTTCTCTTCGTATTTCCAGTAATAGAGCGTATTAACATCTTCCTGTGTCGCTTCTCTTAATAACACTTTTTCTCCTATTAATTTTATCATGAGAGGCATTACTCCTTGATTTATGAAATGGCTTATTAAATTTTAGAAACTTAAAGCGACTCTTAATACACGTTTATACAATCATAGCGTTAAATAATGAAGAAAAGGAGTAAATTTATAAAGAATAGTATTGCTACTGCCAATCAGCAGATGAAAATGAAAAGTAACTTATCCTGCTTTGCCTGTAAAACACCGAGACAATATATATGCTCCCGGTGTTTTTTGTTTTTGCTCTATTTATTATTCGCGTTTTCCATAACTGCAAAATAGTTACCTTCACTGTCTGAAAAATTAAAGACTTTTCCTGAAGGCATCGATACAATTTCTCCCACCGTTACGCCTTTAGCAGTTAACTCTCTATATAATTCATCCACATTCTCCGTAAAAAACAGAAGCGAAGGTGTCCCGACATTTAATTCCGGCTGCATTTTTGCTATTAGCTGTTTGTTATGAAGGATAATGGTTGTTTCAGCACCCGCTACCGGCGCTAGCTCAATCCACTTCATGCCTTGTTCATTATTTTGTTCGGACATAACCTGAAATCCCATTTTTTCTGTCCAAAACTTTACCGCTTGATCTTGATCGTTTACATACACCATAATTTGACCGATTTTTTTAATCATTGCTTTCACTCCTTCGATATAGATGAAATAATTTCTTTTGCTACTGTATCTGCCGACTTTTCCTTTGTGTAAATTGTTTGCTTTGCCAGCAGCTCATTTGACGGATGCGTTACAAAATGTTTGTTAAGCTTAAAAACATCTTCATCATCCGTTATTTGCTGCAGTCTTTGATGTAATAGTTGTATGGACTCTTCTTTATCAGCACTGGGAAGCAATAAAAATAGAGACTGATAAGGTTTTAATATCTTTTCTACTTGCTGAAACAGTCCCATGTCTTCGTAGACCGAGTGACCGGCGCCAAAATCAATGACCGCATGTTTGTACTCTTCTAGTATTCTTTTAACGGCATAGGCTTCAAACGGCTTCCAATAGGCGTACATACCCTGAAACCCTTGTTTTTCTCGAATGTCCTGCTGTGTTTCTTTGCTGAAACCTATTTCCTCGTAGTAAGAAAATCGCACTTCGTCCATTGAGCACTGAGGAATACTTAGTTTTTGCGCTACTTTTTCACCAACCGTCGTTTTACCCGCGCATATAGGTCCAATGAGAATAATAGGGGGTTGCATAGGCTCTCTCCTTATTTCACTTCCAATACAAACGCGTACGATGCATCTCCATTAGATACATTTTTTTGACTTTCATCCATCCACCACACTGAATATGAGTAGTAGTACGTGCCTGATTCAGAAGGTGCTTTCAGCTTATTTTTCTTCAGTGGTATTTCCACTTCATGGCTGTTTTGTATTTGTGCCATATGCTTTTCGTTGGGCTGCCGCTTATACTTGATAACAAGCGATAGCGATTCATTTGCTTTTACTTTAATCGGCTGTTCTGTTTTTAACAATTCTAAAGGGCCTGCTTTATCCACACACGTGTTTTTCCAGCAGTAAGTGCCAACTTTTGTTTCATAAAGATGGTTGCTTGCTTCGAGATACGCTTTTGGCGGGAATTCTTCAAGAAATCCACTGCTTGAACATCCTGTAAAGCTTGCTATGATAAGTCCACCTGCAGCTGTCTTCCATTTCTTCATCATTTCATCACCTTTTTACTATTTCTTCATTGTTCTGTTATCTCCTGTTTCTTACTTTCTAAATAGCATTGCTTTATTTTCAATACACGCTTTTTAATAAAATGGAATATGAATACCTAACTGATTTACTAATAAAGGAGTGAACGTATGGAGGCGCCAAACCGAGACGACAAATATGCACATGATGAAGAACGCAAAAAAGTGCTGCTCTTGTCAAGAGCAGCACTTTTTTAGACTTGCACGCTAGTTGATTCTACTAATTTCCCATCTTCCATCCACACAACGCGATCGCATAAATCCAGCATTCTTTGGTCATGGGTAACCATTACAGCCGCTTTTCCCCTTAGCTTCACTTCATCTGCAAGCATTTGAACGACCGCTCTTCCTCGCTCTGAATCCAAGCTTGCCGTCGGCTCGTCTGCGAAGATAATTTCAGGGTTATTCATCCACGCTCTTGCAATCGCTACCCGCTGGCGCTCTCCGCCGGATAGACTTTCAGGATAGTGATGTTTTCGATGGGCAAGCCCGAGCTTTTCAAGCAAATCATCCGCTCTTTTTTTTGCTTCTTGATTTCGATTTCCTTCTAGTTCCATGACAAGAAGAAGCTGATCGCGAACCGTTAAATACGGGATTAAATTAGCTGATTGA
The DNA here is from genome assembly GCF_058323215.1 of Priestia sp. USM5. NCBI lineage: Bacteria > Bacillati > Bacillota > Bacilli > Caryophanales > Bacillaceae > Priestia > Priestia sp. USM5. Next base: position 1,472,606 of record NZ_JBSGKN010000001.1, on the reverse strand, counting down.
AAGATAAAGCCGATTTTCTTGAGACGAATGCTGTTCATTTGTGATGGAGACATTTTATTAATTTCGTCTCCGTCAATAATTACACGTCCGCTAGACGGTGAAAGCAGCGCCCCTGCAATGGATAAAAACGTACTTTTCCCAGAACCAGAAGGCCCCACTATAGCCACAAGCTCTCCAGCTTTCACACGCAGCGATAGGTCATTTAACACGACTACAGCGTTTTCTCCGTCTCCAAACGACTTGCTAACACTCTCTAAAACTAATTTTTCTTCACTCATTATACAGCCCTCCCAATCGCTTCAACCGCATCTACTTTTGCTACGCGATACAGCGACAATAATGAACTCAGTACAGAAACGGCTATAAACAGCGCCGAGCAGCCTGCGATTAGCGATAAATCCAAGTGAAATGGCATTGAATCAGGCAATATAGCAGCTACTCCGTATGTCAATCCAATACTAATAGCGAGACTGCATAAAGTTAACACAACCACTTGAGATAAAATCGTTCGCGCTAAATAGCTTGTTTTTGCTCCTATCGCTTTTAACACGCCAAACTGATTCATTTTTTGAAGCGTCATCACATAGAAGAAAACGGCTAAGACAAAAGCTCCAATGATAAACAGAAACGCGACCATCATTAAAAGTGAGCCCTGTTCTTCTTGATAACCCGGAATTCCTTTTAACGCTTCATCCTTACTGATTACATCGATTTCAGCTTCTTTTTTTTGAAGAGTCTGTGCTTGCTGGCTGTTCATATTCAATACGACTGCATTAAAAGCACCTGTGCTTTCAATTGTCTTCCACTCTGTAAGATTGATATGAATAACAGGCGCGTGACTAAACGACTGATTTTTTGTAAAACCAACAATTGTAAAGCTTTTTCCTGAAGCCGTATCTTTTATCGTATCACCTAGCTTTACTCCTTCTTCTTTTAGCGAAGAGTCCGCCACGGCTTCATGTTTCGCATCGTCCGTAATCATCTTCCCTTCCGTTATGTTCGGAGCTAAAAAGCCGCTTGTGCTTATGGCAAAAAACGAGGCGTCTATTTTTTTCGCTTTTCCTTCATTTATAACGGCTGTCATCATCACACCAAGCGGCTCAGCTTTTTTCTTTCCGCTTAGTTGTTGAATATCTTCTGTTTTGTTTGTTGATAAAACAGAGCGCGTCAGGCGCTGATCCGCTTCTTTTTGAAGCGCAACGTAATTTCCTTTCATTTCTTGAACAGCTGAAGCATTGTCAGAGGAAAGCCCTTTTGCTAAGCCTGATACAAAAAGTACAAGCCATACAATTAACACCATAATCACGCCAATGAGTAAGTAGCGCAGCTTCGCATGTTTTAATTCACGTAAAGCCAAAAACATCTTTCTTTCATCTCCTTTTTTCATTCTATTTAAAGTATAAAAACAGAAAATGAATGGAAGATGAACGGCTCATTACATTTTCGGAAGATAGACGTGAAAAGTGCTGCCTTTTCCTTTTTCGCTTTCAACGTGAATGGAACCTCCGTGCATGTCGACAATTTGCTTCACAATCGCTAAACCAAGACCGCTGCTTCCTTCCGTCCGGCTTCTTGCTTTATCTTCCTTATAAAAACGATTAAAAATATGCGGGAGGCTTTCTTTTGACATACCGATTCCCGTATCTTGAAACTCCACGTGGCAATACGTATCTTCCATACCAACGCGAAGAGACAGCGTTCCTCCTTCTTCCGTGAACTTTACGCTGTTAGTAATCAAATTTGTCCACACTTGATGAAGCAGTTTTTGATCGCCTGAAATCATCGTTGAAGGAAGATCCATTTCAATGGCCAATTCTTTTTCACGCCAGCTCCACTCCGTCATGAACAGCACTTGCTTGATTTGAGTTGCAACGTCAAACGTGCTTTTTTCGATATGCTCACTTTCTTTATCAAGTGAAGCAAGCGTAAGCAGCTGTTTGCTGAGGGACGACATGCGCCGGCTTTCTTCTTCAATAATAGACAGATACTCATTTCTTTGTTCATCTGAAAGGTCAGCAGAACGGAGCGTTTTCGAAAACCCTTGAATGGACGCCAGCGGAGACTGAATTTCATGTGACACGTTCGATACAAATTCCTGGCGCATCTCTTCAAGCTGCTCTAAACTTTTAGCCATTTCGGAAAAATGTGAAGCAAGCGCGCCGATTTCGTCTCGGCGCTTTACGTACAGCTCAACGTTGTATTTTCCTTTCGCCACTTGCTTTGTTGCTTCCGTTAGCTTGACGATTGGTTTTACTAAATAACGCGTGCTAATAAGTACAAATAAAATACTTAATACAATCATCAGCAGTAAAATGACCGAGAAAAAAATGCGCATTTCCCCGAACTGCAGCTGAATATCAGGGCGAATAAACAGCGCTTGCTGCTTGTTACCCTCTCCTTTTAACGGCACGCCGATGGTATTAGCTAACACATTATCAAAAAACCCCGTCACAAACACCTGTGAAGGAAAGTTTGCAATTCCGTGATACATTTTACCGTCTAATACTTGTTTGACAGCACTCTTTTCTAAGCGCTGGTTTCTAAACTCTCGTCCGTAAAACGTCTCATGTCCGGTGCTGTCCACGACATATATTTGATAGCCAAGTTTACTAATATGCTGTAAATAAGACTGTTGATCTACGCCTCTATTGCTTTCGTAAAAGCTCGCAATGTCTTTTGCCATACGCGTAAGCTTTTGATCGTTATAAGGTTTTAAGCTGTACTGATAATAAACGTTCGCCACAATAAACGCGAGGAGACTGCTAAATACCATCACAGCAATGGTTGTCAGGACAATCCGCAAATAGAGCGTCTTCATTTTGCCGTCACCTCAAGCTTATAGCCGACGCCTCGAACCGTCGTAATGACAAAATCATCGGTATGTTCAAACCGCTCGCGCAGCCTTTTTACGTGTACATCGATTGTACGGTTATCTCCGTTAAAATCCGCTCCCCATATCAGATGAATTAATTCTTCTCTTGTGAAAATTCTTCCTGGATAGCTCGCGAGCTGAGCTAATAATTCAAATTCTTTCATTGGAAGAATGAACAGTCGTCCGCTGCAGTGCACTTCATAGCTTTTTCGGTCAATAGAGGTGCTGTTCAGCACGATCATCTTTTCATTTACCACTTCGTATCGGCGAAGCAGGGCTTTGATTCGGAAAATCAATTCTTTTGGTTCAAACGGCTTTGTCACATAGTCATCCGTTCCTGCTAAAAAGCCTTTTTCTTTGTCTTCGAGCTGATCTTTTGCTGTTAATAAAATAATGGGAAAATCATAGTAGCTGCGTATTTCTTCGCAAACTTCATATCCATCTTTATGAGGCATCATAATATCGACAACCGCTAAATGAATGTGCTGCTTAGCAAGCAGACCCGAAGCTTCTTCCCCGTCTTTTGCTTCATGCACCATATAGCCTTCAAGCTGCAAATAGTGACGAACCAATTGCCGCATATGCTCATCGTCATCCGCCAGTAAAATGTGAATCATTTCTTCTGCCACTCCTTTTATCAACCATTCAAAATGGCGGCCTTTTGGCCGCCATCATTTATTCTTTCAGTATCTATCTGTTTACTAGTGTAACCAAACGCCGTAGTCCTATTGCGTTTTTATTAGGATAAGGACTTATTGTGAACAGCAGATGAACAGCTTGTTACAAAATCCATTCACCGCGCGCAATCATCTCTACTTTTCCGCCTACTTTAATGTAAAAAGCCTCTCCATCATAACTAGCTTTTACATACAGCAGTGAAGGTCTTCCTATTTCGTATCCTTGTTCTACACATATGTCAATAGCTTGCTGATTAAAATAACCGTATTTGACTAAATATGCTGCTAAACAGCCGTTGGCGCTGCCGGTTGCCGCATCTTCTGGAACGCCGTAATAATCAGCAAAATCTCGCACATTTACGTGATGATCTTGGTGATAGGTTTCCGGCGAAAAGACCATGATTGCTTTTGCTTCCGTATGTTCTATCAGCTTAAAATACTTTTCTTTGTCTACTTCTATCGATTTAGCCGCTGCTAACGATGTTAACGGGACAAGGATGACCGGCAGACCCGTGGATACTTCTTGAACGGGAAAACGCATATCGATATAAGTTTCATCAAGGTTTAACACGTCCGCCACCTGCTTTTTATCTAACACTTTCCCAAACGTCGGCTGACCTTGTGTCATCCACAGTACATCTTTTTGTTCATCATATGTAACAGGCGTAGGACCTGCTTTATAATGAAGAATAAGCTCCTCTGTATCTTTTTCTTCTAGTTCTTCTCGGATAACATAAGCGGTACCGAGCGTCGGATGGCCTGCAAATGGTACTTCTTCATTAGGTGTAAAAATCCGCACGTCATATTCTCCTTTTTGCGTAGAAGCCGACGTAATGAACGTCGTTTCAGAGAAATTAATTTCTTTAGCCATTTGCTGCATCTCTTTGTCTGAAAGGCTTCCTGCGTCTTTAAAAACGGCTAGCTGATTTCCCGTATATTTTCTCTGTGCAAATACATCAACAATGGAATACTGAATAGTTTTCATTCCTGTGTTCCTTTCTAACGCAAATTTTTATGTACAAAATGGGTCATTACTTTTTTCTTTAAAGCCTCATATTGCTCCTCATTCGTATCCATAAACGCTTCTTCCCGACTGGATAAAATGTCTGCGTAATGGAGAGGCTCACGAAATTGTTCTTGTGTAAAATCATAGCGCTGTTCGTTGAGCTGATTATAGAAATGCCAGCCTTCTTTACACGGAGTTTTTAAAATATCTCCTCCTTTGATATCTTGAACGACAAGCGCGGTCACTCCGCACTGTCCTTTAGCAGGATTGTCAGCCGTCCACTTCGTGCTTGAATGAATTGACCACGATTGATGCAGGGCTTTCTTTAAACGATTCACGTTGGGGAAGCTCCTTTTTCTTCAAATCTACCATATTCTTCTTTTTTATGAAAGTTCTCATTAAAAAATTGACAGCGCAAATATTCTTACTTTAAAAATAATTTAAGGAAGAATAGAAAAATACTAGAAATAATGTATAATAATAGAGTCATTTTAGATGATAGATTATAACCAATGAAAGGTGTTTTAAATGGAAGAACAAGCAGTAAATGAACTCCTGTCTTTTGAAGAAGAGCATAAAGTAGTTCGAACAAATACGTCGTATTATGATTTGAAATGGGGAAAAACAGCCAATCCAGCTAAAAACAACACGTGGAACTGGGCAGCCTTTTTTCTGACAAGCGCTTGGTTTGCATACCGAAAAATGTATAAGCACTTTTTTATTTTAACGCTTATTGAAGTAGTTTGGTTTTCCCTTTTGTGCTTTGTAGACATACCAGAGTGGTCCGATGCAATTGTGTTCGGCGGTGCTTCACTTATTACAGGACTGTGTGCCAACCGCTGGTATTATAAACACGTTAAAAACGTGTTAGCTCGAGCCGAAGCTCAGCCGGAGCAGCGGAAAGAAGCTTATTTGCAAATAAAAGGCGGCACTCACATCGGAATTGCTATTGGTTTAAGTATCTTAGCGCTTGTGATTACGTTTGGAGTCGGAGCGGGATTATCATATTTACCAACAAAAACAAATATTAAAGATGTAGTTCGCTACGGCGACGAAGCAATTACGCTTGAAACGTACAACGATCATCCAAAATGGAGCTATATTAAAAAAGAAGGCCGTCATCACGTTGTACAATTTACCGGCTACGATTATACAGAAAAAGAGCATGTACGCATTGTGTTTAACGTTTATTTGGATAAACAAATTTACGAATGGAACAAAATTTACATCAACGGCAAAAAGTTAAATAAAAAAGATGCGGAAGACTATGAATACTGGATTGAAGACAGTTCAGCATATTAAAAAAGTCAGCAAAAAAAGAAAGGATGAGTGCTTGCTCTCCTTTCTTTTTTGTTTTATCTTAAAGCGTCAAAGGCAGCTTCACCGTCACCACTGTCCCGTTCTCATCACTTTCAATCGCAAGCGTACCGTTATGCTCGTTGATGATCGTTTTACAAATAGAAAGCCCTAACCCCATGCCTGTTCCATCTTTTGTTGAGAAAAACGGATTTCCTACTTTATTAATAATGGATAGCGGAATCCCAGAACCGGTATCTTGAATGTCAATAAGAGCCCAATCTTCCCATTCTTTGATAATAAGATTTACTTCCCCGTGTTTCTTTTTCTCCATTGCTTCAATGGCATTTTTCAAAAGATTCATAAACACTTGTCTCATTTGAGCAGGATCGATTGATACAAGCGGAATGGCTCCTTCTATTCTTACGTTCATTTCGACATTATACAGCGCAGCTTCACTTTTCAAGAAAGCAACGGTATCATGAATAACTTCTACAATCGATACGATTTCTTTTTTAGGCGCTGTTGGCTGCGTGACAAGCAAGAAGTTGTTAATAAGTTCATTCATACGATCCAGTTCATCAAGAACAATTTTTTGAAAAGGCTCTGCCTGCTCATTTTCATTAAATAAAAATTGAATAAAGCCGCGCACCGACTGCATCGGGTTTCGAATCTCATGCGCTAACCCTGCTGCTAGCTGCCCTACGAGTGCCAGCTTATCAAGCTGCAGAATTTTCTCTTCAATTTTCGGCAAAACAGCCGCTTGATTTTTATAAATAATATGAGACAAAATACCAGCCAGCCTGTTTAACCCTTGAATTTCACTTTCGCTAAACGGATAAGGATCCGGATCGACCGCACATAAGGTACCAAACATTCTCCCATCTTCTAGCACAATAGGTGTTCCTAAATAAGAACCTACCCGGGCACCATCAATGATGGCTAAATTAGACGTTCTAACATCGCGTTTTGTATTGGGAATAACAAGGGGTTCATCACACGTGACTAAGTTGCATACCGCAAGCTCTAACGGTAGCGTCAGTCCATCCTCTACAAGGCTTCCCCCTTCTTTATTAAAGGCTTTCATAACTGAAAATTGTTCGTCGAAAATCCCTACAAACAGCGTCCTGCTTCCGACTACTTCGCTGGCCATCTGCAATACATCCCAAACGGCTTTTTCATTGATGTTCCTCTCTTCCATTACCTTAGTCACCTACTATTTAAATATAGACTGTTCTATTCTCTTATTCTCATTATAAATTTTAAATGTACAAACGTATATCAAAATTTTAAGAACTCGTTTATTTCTTCTATTTTGTCATTAGGGTTAAGGATAGCTAAGACTTGATGATCTTCCCATATGCCATTAATATTTACATTTTTTCTAGCGATTCCTTCTCTATGAAACCCAGCTTTTTCGAGTACGCGCTGAGAAGGCACATTACGTGGCATGACGCCGGCTTCAATGCGGTGAAGATGCAGCTCTTCAAACGCATAGTCAACAAGTGCTTTTATGGCTTCTGTTGCGTACCCTTTCCCATTATGATGGTGATCTAAAAAATAGCCGATAACTGCGCTTTGTAAAGATCCCCGCATCACTTGAAAAAGACTAATGGTGCCAATTAATTTATTATTCTCTTTTTGAAAAAGACCAAAATAGTATTCTTGATCGTTTTTCCTATTCTCTTCGTGACGCTGAATTTTTTCTACTTGGCTCTCTAATGTATAAAAAGAATGCTCTCGACTCATAGAAAACTGCTTAAAAAAGTCTCGATTGTCCTTTTGCAATCGGAGGCTGTCGTGCGCATCGCTGGCAGTCAACGGGCGCAAATAAATAGTGTGGCTTTCAATCATGTTATGTCTCTCCCTCTTTTACTTCTCACAGAAAGTTGTGTAAAAAGAATGCTTCGTTAATATCTTCCATTTTCTCACATAGTAAGCGTTTCTTACTGTAATGTAAAGAACCAAAAGCACGATTCTAACATCTTTTCTTTATCTCTTCCTGCCACTATTTTTTATTTCTTCACTATGTAAAATCAAAAACCACCTGGAAAAATGACCAGGTGGTTTTATATATGAGATGGGGTGTACGTTCTGATTCACTGTGGATGGATATAATGCCTTACGTTTCCAAACAGACTTCCTTATAGAAAAGAATGATATAAAAAATACTTCTTCTGAGATTTTTCTTTTATTTATATTTAACAGCCGCAGCCAAAGCCATAACCGCCGTAGCCGCCATACGGATAACCACCGTAACCGTATCCGTAACCGCCATAGCCATATGGTGATAGCAGTGAGCCTGCTACTAGCCCACCTGCTAATCCTCCTAAAAATGGACCTCCAAAGCCATAGCCGAATGGTCTGCCAAAGCCAAACGGGCGTCCAAAACCAAACGGTCTGCCAAAGCCAAACGGCCTGCCAATAAACCTTTCATCTGCGTGTTGAAGTTGATAATCTTGAGCATACATAGTAGGTAAAAAATGCATTTCTGAATCCATAAGAGAAACCTCCGTTTTTTTATTTTTTACTTTCACCCAAGAATATGCATTTACCTATTCGCTGTCTTGGGCAAATATCTTGGTTATGCTGAAAATAAGGGAAAAGAATTACAAAAAAAAGCAAATGACTAAGTTTATATGAAAATGAGCTTGATTTCTCTTTAGTACCTAATACATACAAAAGAAGCGGATCCTGACTTAGAAGGGTATACGGAAAGTACTAACATGTTTACTTCATAGTAAAAAACAAGAAGCCGAAGAAAAAATTCTTCGGCTTCTACTTCATTATGTACGCAGGCTAAGGAGGAAGTGGTATTAGCCTGCTTCGTTATAACATGGGGGCTCATATATGAGATCTTGGGATGATTCATCCTATGTAGAAAGTGAAAAAAAGTACCGTGTCCATCTTATTTTCTTATCTTTTTTTATTTTCATTGAAATCATTGGATATTTTTGGAGCACTTTTGCATTTCAGGCATATGTTAAAAATGTACTCAGAACTTGGAGGTGAACTATATGGGCTTCTATGGTGGCTGTGGTTATGGCGGTTACGGTTACGGCGGTGGCGGCTGCGGATTTGGCAGTGGCTTTGCTTTAATCATCGTATTATTCATTTTATTAATCATCATCGGCTGTGCTTGCTGGGGAGGATTTGGCGGTTGCTAATCATTAGAAATAATGATGAACAGCTTCATTTTCACTAATTTTTTTACCAAAAGCTAGCTTTCCACTTTATTATGAAAAAGCAGTGTCCACATAATGGGCACTGTTTTTAGGTGTGCTCACAATGAGACTCACCACTGAGAAAAAACCACGGGCTTTTTAATCTACCGTTCCTTGTTTACGCCTTCTCATTACCTTATTTTTCTTGTTCATACTTCCCTTTCTTCTACATATTAATAGGTAAAAAGAGTAATTAAAAAGAGAGCCACTCTGCAGCTCTCTTCCCGCTTTATGTAAAAAATTATACAAACGATTTTTTCAAGACGACCCGCTGATCATTTACAGTATAGCCGTTTCTTTCATAAAAAGCCTGTGCAGCTCCTCCAGTCGCCGTTAAGAGATACAAGCTGTTGATATCGTGTCTTTGAAGTTCGTTCTCAAACCGGCTTAAGATAGCTGAACCATATCCTTTTCCTTGCACGCTTGCACTGACGCAAAGCTCGGCCACGTAAAAGGTCATACCGCTGTATGATTTTTTCGCGTGACCTGCAATCATTCCAATCAACTCTCCTTGGTCATAAAATAAATAGCCTATAAATTTAGGCGTGTTCAGTAGATTAGTCAGCCTTTCTTTAGCTGATTCTTCCGTCCATGGTTCATTCCAAGGCTTTTTTGTAAATACATCTAGATACAAGTCAATGCACTGCTGTATATTCTCTGCAGTGAGAGGTACTACTTTTTCGATCATTTTTACGCTTCCTTTTTTGTTTAGTTTGAAGGCTTGTTAACAATTCGCTCGTACATTTCCGGCAGGTGCTTAATTTTATAATCAATCGTCTCAAGCTTGTGATGGATTTCTTCGATTTCTTTTTGCACCGCTTTTTTATGGTCCATCAGCATTTGCAGACTTTTATCAAGCACGGCATTTTCAAGCGTACAGTTTTCAATAAGCGTTCGAATATCCTTGATTTGCATACCCGTGCTTTTTAAACAGCAAATTAAATCAATCCATTCAATATCTTGTTCTTTAAAAATACGATTTCCTGACGCTGTACGATCTAAAAATGGAAAAAGCCCTTCTTTATCATAATAGCGAATGGTATAAATTGTCACGTTCAATTTCTTCGCAACTTGTGAAATGGTATACGTCATACTGCTTCCTCCTACATCTTAACCTTCTCAGAAAAACATCATGATTTTGCCTTGACCTCTAGTTATCTCGAGGATTTATTCTTTTAGAGTCTTCTTCATTGCGCTTTTTATGCTGCAGACTTTTTGTACAAGCAGCAACATACATTCAACTCAGAAAGGATGATACGATGAATACTGCTCACATGATGCTTACCATTGTAATCGGCGGTTTTATTGCCTTTTTATTAGGTTTTGGCGTCACAAAAATAATTGAGCTGCTGCTAACTCTTTTTCTAGCTTAACCAGTAGTTCTTATCGTAAAACGCAGGTAACTCCGTTCTATGTTCGAACGGAGTTACCTGTTTTATTTTAGAGACTAAAGCGGTTAAGGCACCATGTTGCCAGCGGCTTTATAAATATCGTACCATTCTTGGCGTGTTAACTTGATTTCTGAACCTTTGCTTGCATCTTTCATACGCTGAATATTTGTCGTACCAAGTACTACTTGAATATTTGCAGGATGCGTTGTAATCCACGCAACGGCAATCGCTGTATTCGTCACGCTATATTTACTTGCGATGCGATCAATTACTTCGTTTAGCTTTCCAAATTTCTCTTTATCACCTAGGAAAGGACCTTCAAAAAATCCGTTTTGGAACGGCGACCATGCTTGAAGCGTAATATCGTTCAAACGGCAATATTCAAGCACGCTGCTGTCGCGGTTAACAGCTTGATCAATTCCCATGTTTAACGAAATACCAGAATCAATGATTGGCGTATGTGCGATGCTGAACTGCACTTGGTTTACGACAAGCTTTTGGTTAATATATTTTTCAAGCAGCTGAATTTGCGCTGGGTTGTGATTCGATACACCAAAGTGACGTACCTTTCCGCTGCTTTGCAGTTCGTTAAATGCTTCTGCTACTTCTTCAGGGTCCATTAGTGGATCTGGACGATGCAGTAATAAAAGATCTAAGTAATCTGTTTTTAAACGCTCTAAGCTGCCGTTAACAGAGTCTATGATATGCTTCTTTGAAAAGTCATAGTAATTTTTCGCTGCGTTAATGCCGCATTTGCTTTGAATCACCATTTTTTCACGAAGACTTGGGTTCATTTGTATAGCGTTTGCAAAATATTCTTCGCATTGCCCTACATAATCAGGACCGTAAATATCAGCATGATCAAAAAAGTTAATTTCTTCTTCCATCGCTGTGCGGATTAGCTTCTCTGCTTCTTGTAAAGAAAGCTCTGTTAAACGCATGTTTCCCATAATTAAATTTGATACGTGTAAGTCAGTATTAGCAATTGTATGATACTTCATGTAAAGCCCCTCCTTGAAATGATACTACTACAAGATAAACCATAGAGTTAACTCTAGGTCAAGCAGAAAGAATAAAAGATTTTGCAAGCAGCGGCGGTAAAACACCCTATCTTTTTTGGTAAAAAGATGAAATACTAGGTTGTGGTGTGATAAAAGTCACTGCCGCTTTGCATTTGATTTAGTAGTATATGTTACGTTCTTTTCTTCCTTTTTATCAAAGCTTATTTCATAGCAATACATTAATTTATCAGGCAAAGGAGTTTATCACCATGGAGAAAACGAAAACAAAACAATTTGAAATACATTATTCCGTTCTAAAAGATGAAGCCAAAATCAAAGGAACTTTTGTAGTAGAAGCTGCTAAAAACCGAGATGACGCATCAAGACTTGCTAAATTAAATGTCTCTACAAAAGAAAGAGTGTTTATTCAATATGTAAAGATTTTAAAAGTCAAACGAGTTTCTACAGATTCGGCGGCAAAGTGACATTGGTTTGCTTCTTCTTTTAGCAAGCCCCCATTTATGCTGAAAGTGTCGTCTCAGAAGATACTTGTTTCGTTCGTGTGAGTAATAGAACTAATCCAATAATACAAGCTGTGCCCATCCATTGATAAAAACCAAAAGGCTCTTTCAGCCAAACAACGGTTGTGATAACAGCGGCTAAAGGCTCTAAACTTCCAAGCAAACTCGTTTCTTTAGGTAAAAGACTTTGCAGACTTTCTACATAAAACCAAAAAGCAAGCATCGTGCCAAAAATAATGACAAATAAAATATATCCCCAGGTTATTGGTGATAAGCTTGACGCTTCCCAAGGAGGATGAATAAAGCTCATTACGCTTCCCCCAATTACCATTGACCAGCCAACGATGACAAGCGAACTGTACTTTTTGATCAGCGGAACTGCATACAGCGTATAAAAAGCAGCCGCTACGCCTGACAGCACTCCCCAAACAACGGCAGATACAGGAACAGACAGCTGAGAAATAGAGCCGTTTGTTAATAAAAAAAAGCAACCCCCCAGTGCCAGCAGAACAGTGATGACGTCTTGTCGCGTAAATATAGACTGCTTGCGCAAAAGCAAATAAATGATAATCATCACTGGTGATAAATACTGCAGCAGCGTAGCTACTGCTGCATTTCCATGCTTAATAGAAGCCATATACGTATACTGAACGGCGAGCATACCAGCTATGGCAAAAACGACGAGCTGAAAAGCTGACTTTCGGTTCTTCCATACTCCAAGTACGTGAGAATGATTCCTTTTTATACATGAAATCATTAGCAGCAAAAAACCCGCAGTGAGCAGCCGTACTGAAACAAGCCAGTCTACACTGATTTCAAATTCTTGAAAAAGCTTTTGAGCAACCGTTCCTCCCATCCCCCAACATATAGCTCCCGTTGTTACAAAAAAGAAACCTTTTTTTCTGCTGAGATCGTTCATCTTTCATCCCTCACTTTTATTATAAGAATAGTGTTATAATAAATGAAAAACGGGGCAGAAAATACGCATATTGCATTAAAAAATATAAATATATTGAGGTGGCCATGTATGGCAGCAGCGCATTTTAAAATTGATGAAAACTTAAAAGAGCTAACGACCCATCGCACCGTTGAGCTGCCAGTGGCATGTTATCAAACAACAATCAGTGATCACATAAACGGCTACATCCCTCTTCACTGGCATGATGAGCTTCAATTTGTATTGGTTATAAAAGGTCATGCGTCTTTTCAAATAAATGAAAAAACAGTGACTGTAAAACAAGGCTACGGACTGTTTATTAACAGCGAATGTCTTCATATGGCTGAAGACATAAACAAATCTGGCTGCGTGTACATTTGCTTAAATGTTTCTCCTCATTTTCTTGTGCCGCAAGAACTTTTCACAAATTACGTTTATCCCTACATTCATGCAACGAATCTATCACATTTATTCATCAGTCCAAAGCAAGCCTGGGGGAATAACGTGTTAGATTCTATACATAAGATATACACATGGATCCATAAGCAGCCGCTCCACTATGAAATAGAGATTGCCTCTGAACTCAGCATACTTTGGAAAAATGTAATTCTTAACGGGTTGCAGCTAAAATACAACGAAAAAGAAATGATCAAAAATCAGCGGATGAAGCAAATGCTGAATTGGATTCATTTGCACTTTGCTGAAAAGATTACGCTCGATGATATTGCCAAAGCGGGACAATTAAGCCGTTCTGAATGCTGTCGATATTTCAAGAAAATGTTAAAAAAATCGCCTTTGACCTATGTATTAAACTATCGAATTCAGCAAAGCTTAGTTATGCTGCAGCAAGCAGAAGCAAATGTGACGGACGTCGCCTATCAAGTAGGATTTAATAGTACAAGCTATTTTATTAATCAGTTTCGAAAAGAAATGAAGATGACTCCGCTCATGTATCGAAAAAAGAAGCTGCACATCTCATCACATCACTAAAAAACGGCGGGGCAATCACCCCGCCGTTTTTTATGAACTCTTTTTACTCGTTGATTTTGCATCAGAAATCTTCCCTAAGAAGAATCCGTCTACTTCTGCTATTTTTCCTCTCCAAAAGATCTTTCCTTTTGAAGGGGTAGACTTACTGTCTCCACAGTAGATCTTTGTATTTTTTAAATGAATAAAATGGGCTTCTGCTTCTCCGTTTGATTCGCTCGCTTCGCTTGCTAAAGAGAATTGTTCGCTTAGCGCCTGAGCCACTTCACTGCCTTCTTCAAACGTTTCGCTTAAGTAATCAAAGTATTCTTTTGCTGAAATCATGGTACCGGAAATCACAGCGCCGTTTACATTTAATGAAATATCAAGTGAAAAGCCGTGTTTATTAGAAGCTTTCACAAAGTATTCAAGCGTATTGTCTTTAGTTGAAAAAGAAGGGCCTGTACTCATGTATTTCTTTCCTCCTTTACGTCTTAGGCTGTTGTATCGTCTTCACTAGAAAGAGATGTTGCGTCATCATCTTCTTCATCCGTGTTTTTCTTTGCTTTTGTATTTTTTGATTTTTTAGCTGTTGACTTTTTTGGTTTCGCTTCCTTTTTTTCTTCTTCACTTTCCTCTTCTTCGTCTTCTTCTTCTGTTTTTACTTTTTTATTTTTTTTGTTTGAACGAGAATCTTCCTCTTCTTCCTCGCTGTCTTCGTCGCTTTCACTTTCTTCTTCCTCTTCTTGCTCCTCTTCTTTTTTGTTCTTTTTACGAGGCTTAGATGTTTCTTCTTCGTTTTCATCGTCCTGCTCGTTTTCCTCGTTCTCATCGTTCTCTTCTTCGTCGGAATCTGTATCTTCCGCTTCTTCATTTTGATTTTTATTGAGGCTAAGCTCAACAAGCATGTTCATTTTTTCTTCAAGCTGTGATAAACGGTCTTGAAGCGTTTGGTTTTCTTCTTTTAACTCGTCGTACTCTTGAACGTTATCGTCTTCTGTTTCGCTACTAGAAGAATTTACGTTTTCTTCATCATCTTTTGATTTATCTTTATCTTTTTTAAACAAGCTTCCCGCAGATGTTTTCAGGCTGGCCACGCTGCTTTTTGATTTTTCTTTCACCTTTGTTCCTAAATCAGATGCTTTGCTTTTTAATTCGTCTGTATCAATGCGGTCAAGGAGACTTTTTCGATTTTCAGGAGTCGATACATATCCAATCGTTGCACCGATGATGCCTCCTGCGACCGCTCGTTTGATTGGCCCGCTGCTTGTTGTTTTGCTTGCTTTTGAATCGTTCTTTTCTTTTGAACCGTTTTCCGTATTTTTATTTCCCTTGTTTTCTGCCTGTGTGTTATCTAATTTTGTTTCAGTTGCCATTGTAAATCCCTCCATTTTTTAAGTAGCGTACAGTTTTTAACGTTCTGTTTCTATTTTTTCTTCAAGCGTTTTTAACCGCTCATGCAGCATTTTATTTTCTTCTTCGAGCGCTTTACTATTGGCTCCTTTTGAACTGAGATAGGGATCATTTTCCCACCAGTCCATGCCGATTTCTTTTGCTTTATCAACCGAAGCCACAATCAAGCGGATCTTTATCGTTAATAGCTCGACATCTGCAATTCCTACGGTGATGTCCCCCGCTATGACGACTCCTTTATCCAAAATCTTTTCGAGCACATCTACAATCGTACTTGACTGCATATTATGTTCGACTGCCATACTGTTCCTCCCACTGACCGCTTAAAGCAGGCTGCCTAGCGGTCCAAGATCAATATTTAAATCTTCTGCGTCCAGACCGAACACCTCTTTCAACTCGTCCATTTTTTCTTCCAAGTTCATTAGTGCAATTCCTAAGTTTTCAATTTGTTCGTCCGTCAACGTTCCACCCTCCACCCGCCTCATGGCATGACGTTCAACGATTTGCCTCAATAGCTCAATAACTGTCATCACAAGCTGCGCTAAGCCTTGTTCAGCTTTATCGGGATCCAAGTGGATTCGTCCATTTGCTTGGCTGACCGGTTGCATCCAGTAATTCCTCCTTTTGTTTATCAAATTGTTCAGAAGTGATGGGTTTGCGATTTCCTTCTTTTGCTTGCACCAGCGTTTCAACCGAAGAAATAAGCACCCGCAAATCCAAATACACTAAATCGACGCCGGCTATGGAAATGATTAAGTCTCCTTTAATGGCGACTCCTTTATCTAAAATGACATCTAAAATATCAATAAGAGCAATATCTTTATTCTCCATAGATTGTTTAAGAGACATAATGTTAATTCCTCACTTTACGCAAAGCTCGAGAAATGATAGGGCGGCCATGGTCCCGTCACTTCAAATTTCCAGCCTTTATTTTCAAGCTTTTGCTGAAGCTCTTCTATTTCGTTTACAAACTTAGTGATCTGCAGAGACGGAAGAAGAAACACGCTGTTCCACGCCATTTGTTCAGCCGCGCCCGTTACGTCCTTGCTCCAATTCTTTTTAACAGAGTCATAAAGCGACAGTTCTTTGAGCTTGTCATGTATCTCTTCACACACTTTGTTTTTGTGAAGTTCTAATTCTCTTTCAATCAGCTGATCTATTTTTTTCTTTTCAAAAAACTGTCTTCCTGGTGATAAGTGACTAATTTCTTCTTTTTTCGCTTTCACGCTTTCATTCGTTTCGCTGATTCCTTTTTTAAGCTCTTTATCATCACAGTAAATCTTCACGTTCCACTCTTCATTTCCTTGAAGCAGCGTCAGTGAATTCTCTAGCTTTTCTTTGTTAAGCTCAATAGCTGCTTGCAGACTTTCTTTACTTTTATAAATGGTGCAAAATTTTAATGGAATGATCGTAAATTCTTCGTACAAAGCGGCTACCGTTTCGTGATGATGAAATGCTTTTTCCTGCAGCCAGCTCATATCCTGCTCCATTTTTTCTTTAATCACTTCTTCTGAATAGGCGTCAGCATCCAGCTTAGAAACGACAGCCGTCACCTGATCAATCGTTATTGGGTACAGTGAATGTTCTCCGTCAAACCCTTTATAAGATGGAAACGGCTCTCTGGCTGCTGCTTCTTTTGTTGGAATTAAACCGTATAAATACAGTAATTCTCCCATCTAGGATTCCTCATTTCTTTTTTTTGTCAGCTCTTCCCATTGTTCAATTTCTCTGCGTTTCGCGATTTCGTACCTCATTAACAATTCATCTTCTTTTTCTTGAAACGCTTCTTCCGGAATTTCACCAAGCTCAAACATCATTTGAAGCTGAATGAGTTTTTGCTGAATCGTCGGAAGGTCATATAGCTGTTTATCAGCTTCTTCCTGTACTTTCTCGCCGATTTTCACTACAAGGTTAATAGGTGCGGTTACTAATTTGTGAAGCACGTTATTTCTCTTCTACTTTTAGGCGAATGTTCACAAAATTATAAGCAGGCCAAGGACCGCTGTAATGAAAATCGGCTTTGTCTTTCCAGTTTTCATGCGCTTCATTCACTTTTTCATCAAACTTCGCTTCATCTTCTCGGTTAATTAAGAAAGAAGCGTTTAAAAGCATCGTTTCGCCCGTCGGCTCATTTGCTTTTGCTGCTTCCGCTGCTTCTTCAAGCGGAGAAAACACATCTGTCTTGACTTCTTTTTGCAGGGAAGTAAACATCTTTTGAGCCATTCCTCCAAGCTGAATACGCTCATAATAACCGGCTGCTTCTGATTTTCCTTTTACGGATGCTGATACTTTTTCAAGTTCAGGATTTTCGTTCACTTTTTTCTCAAGCCATTCTTTTTTCCCAATTACTTTTAAGCCGACTTCAATTTTTCCTTTGATCGCTGGAAACAGCTTTTCAAACTGCGGATAAAGGTTTTCTAAAAGAACTTTTACGTCTTCTTTTGATTTGAATACATTCCCAAAGCTGATTGGAATAACCGTATCGTTCTTGTCCATAATCGCTGCTACTGCGTGTTGATGCATTAATAAATTTTGGCGATTAGGATGATAGATTTTCATCGGCACTTCAGCTGCTACCATAGCCGCGTCTTTGTAGCGAATCAAAAACGTTTCAGCTTTTGTTCCTTCTACTTCTACCGATCCAAAATCTTCGTCTTTATCCGTTTGAATGGCGCTAAAAATATAAATGCCCGTTTCGTTTGTTTCACTCATGTTTTCAAGCTCCTTTACTTTTCTTCAGTGTCTATATTCTTACACTCTTCTAAAATGATTTTTTCGGCTTTGCTTTTTGCATTTTTCTCGTCTAAACATTTGGTAAGCGAATGATGCAGAATATCCATACATAACGTTTGAAAATCTTCATCATCTCCATCGATAGCAATGTCTTGCTGCGTAGCAAGGGTAGCGATCATAAGCGAAGCCCGCAGGCTAAGTCCGCTGCTGTTTTCGTCTCCAGAGCGGTTTCGCACGTTTGCTACGAGCGTTACAATTGTGCGCGCTTCGTCTTCTTCTACATCCGTTTTCTCCGTTAAAATCGCTGTCTCTCTGTCGATGTCTTTATAATCAATAAACATAGTAATTAACCTGTCAAGAAGCGCATCTTGCGTATCATATACGCCAGCATACTCAGCTGGGTTGCTCGTGAAAATGACGCGGAAATCGGGATGCACGCGTACAAAAGGATCGGTCATTTTCACTCCATACAGCGGCAGCACGCCTTCTTCTAATATCGATAGAAAGATATTATTCGTCGCAGGCTTAGACCGAGTAAATTCGTCGTAAATCAGCGTATAGCCGTTTTTTACGGCTTCAAGCAACCGTCCATCCTGCCAGTTTTCACTTACTTGTTCATCTTTTTTATAAACAGAACGAACATACTGGTCGATTACTTTTTTGCTCGTATAGCCCGTAAAATCGCCAATTAAATCTTTGTTGTTGAGCTCGTGATTCCCGTGCATCAGCATCACAGGACGCTTTCTCTTTTTAGCAAGCGCTCGCGCTAAAGAGGTTTTACCTCCGCCGGCAGGACCTGTAAAATGAATGGAATAGCCGGATTTTAAATAGCTCAGCGCTCTTGAAAGAACCTCTTTTGTCTCGTCATCTTGTATAAAAGCTCCACTGCCTTTTTTCCTTTTGTCTGTTAAGACGGTCATTTTTACGTTCCTCCTGCCATCTTATCGTTTATGCTTCAATGCCAATGGCGCTTCTATATCTGACGTCGAGTCGTTTGAATGAAATGACTTCTTTTTCTTTATTTAAAAAGCACTCGTATGTTCCAAGCATTTCATCTTTGGCGTACTTTTTCATATATTCTCGTTCTTCAATGACTTCAACAATAACTCTCCAGCCTTCATCTTCAGTGACTTCCACCGAGGTAATTTTATGAGGAGGAGCTACGTTTTCAGCAAAAAAGTCGTTCACGGCTTGCATAATTTTTTTAATTTCCATCTTTAGTAGCCTCCAATAGTTAGATCTAAAAGCTGGAACCACCCTCAAAAAGGAAGGTTCCATACCACTTCATATTAAATACTAAAACGCGGCTGCCCTTCACTTGAATTTGAACGTTCAGGAAGACCATTTTCTTCTACGTCGTCACGAAGAAGCCCTACTGCTTCTGCATAGCGTAACCATGTATCAACACTGGCAATAACCACTCGTGCTTCAATTGTTAAAATTTCAATTCCTACAACAGACACTCTTGCAAACGCATCAATAACAATTCCTTTATCTAAAATACGGTCAATGACTTCTGCTAAACTTGAACTATTAGTACTTTTTTGAATAGACATATCCCATTTCTCCTTTCGCTTATGATCCCATTGTTTTTAAATCTGTAGATGATTTAATATCATTGGAACTTTTAATCTTAGTAGAGCTTTTAATATCCGTTGCTTTTTTAATCTGATTTACGCCTTTTATTTTCCGCTTGTTTTTTGACTTATCTTTATCGTCTGAAGAAGAAACTTTTTCTTGAAAGTCTTCTCCAGCTTCTTTTACATCGCTAAGCTTATCTTTTACTGATAATAAGACGTCTTGAAGCTTTTCTTTTGCGTCTTCTCCTTTGCCGTGTACCTTTTGAGCATTTTTTTCTTTCGTTTCCTGCAGTTTTTCTGACGCTTCATCCGCTTTTTCTTGCAGTTTCCCTTCGGTTTTTTCGACAAACTTTTCTTTCGCTTTTTCTTTAACCTTTTCTTCTACTTTCTCCTTAACAGGTTCAGGCGTGTGCTCAACTATTTTTTTCCCTGCTTTTAAGGCTGCTTTCTCCACATCTTTTTTATCCATGAAATTCCCCTTCAGGACGGATATCTTACTTCTTCGCGTCCATGAGTTTGTTTAGCATCTCTTCAATGCGCTGCAGCTGATCGTTCATATTTTTATTTTCTTCTTTTAACTCTTCGTACTGAGACGTTTCCATTTCTGCGCTTGCGCTGACTTCTTCCTGCGAATCTCCCTGTTCATTTGATGTTTCTTCTTTTTTCTTTTTAGGTGCCAGCAGCTTGCTTAAATTGTCTTTTTCAAGATAGCCTGTAGCCGTCTGTCTTAACGCTCCCATCGCTTGCTGCGTTAAAATATCCTGTGCGTTTCTTCTTAACTCTTGTCCTGTCGCACGTACAATTTCTGATTGTCCTAAGCGACTGAGTACTTTTTTACTCGTTTGCGGACTTGAAAGAAGTCCAATTCCCGCTCCTACTACGCCTCCTAAAATGGCAAGATTCAAAGAGTTTTGCGTTTTTTCTTCCTGCTGCTGATTTTCTTGTTTTTCACTTTGTACATTCTTATCAGTTGTTGACATGTTTCATCCTCTTTTCTCTTATTATTATTTATTTAATGAATTTTCTTACGATTAAAAGACTTAAAAGCTAAACCCTGCTCCTCGCTCCTCTGTTCGACCAGGCAGCCCTTCTTCCTCTACTTTGTCGGTTAATAACCCGACCGCTTCTGCGTAGCGAAGCCACGTATCGACACTTGCAATAACGACTCGTGCTTCAATCGTTAAAATTTCAATTCCTACGAGTGATACTCGAGCAAAAGCATCGATGACAATTCCTTTGTCTAGAATTCGATCAATCACTTCTGCTAAACTTGAACTATCTGTACTCTTTTGAATACTCATTTTTTAGCAGCTCCTTTCGAGATTTAACTAAATGAATGATGCTACTAAACAACCTGCTTAACTTTTTTAGTAAACATACTTTTGAAATATACTTTTTAGTCCTCTTTCAAACATGAATAATTTGCTAAAAATTAATTCTTGAAAAATAATTAGAAAATTATTCTACTTCGTATAATAGTTTACAGTTAATTTATGGATGTATTTTGCGCGTAAATCCCGTTGTTAAAGCTTTTATCGAAACTCAAATTCCAAAATAAAACAATAAATACATTATTGTTACAATAATATTACATTATAATTTAAGGCATATTATCTTTCAGGTTACCCTCAAATACTTTGATATTTTTAACTATTATGGAATATTATTGTGCATGTAGTTCTCTTAAATAAAACCAGCGCATAAAAAAAGCTGCCGCACTGCGACAGCTTTCTCCTATACATAATAAGTTCTATAAAATCATTCCGGTTAAAGGCGCTTTCGGGTTTCCATCATGATCCCAGTCTTCTTTGTCTACTAAAACAAGCAGGCTGCCTTCTTTGACTGAATCATTATAGTGCTCGGCCTGCTGTTTTGGAATTCCCATACCGACTAAAATACCAGACAGACCTCCTACACTCGCACCAGCTGCTGCACCTGTTAATGTAGCTACAATCGGACCAGCCGCTACAATCGGGCCTATTCCCGGGATTGCAAGAGCTCCGGCACCTGCTAATATTCCGGTCAAGCTCCCTAACGTACCTCCGGTAAGCGCTCCAGTTGCTCCCCCTTCTGCTTTTGTATTCGTTTCTTTCTGAACTTTTTTGGTCTTTTTATGTTTACCGATAATAGATATTTCTTCTGATGCGTATCCTTCTTTTTTTAAATTCTCTACAGCATGAATTGCTTCTTGTTCCGTTTCATATACCCCCACAACATTCTTTGCTTTTGCTTCCATACTATCTCCTCCTCATTAATGTTGTGTGTACCCGGGAGCATGACTTTGAAACGTTTTAGAGAGTAAGAGGTCTTCTCTATTCTTAAATAAATGGCCCTACATCACTTTTCATTTAGTGACGTTTTTATTTAAAAATGAATGAACTCGCTCTTTTTTTAACCATATTCCTCCACAAGCAATGATGCATGCAGCCGTACTAAAAGCCAACGCGTAGCTCCGGAGCCAATCCACAAGGAGCCCAAACCAAATCGGTGCAAGCACAATGGCAAATTGATTGAGCGTTAGCGCAATGCTTACCGTTAAACCGATAAAACGATCATCGGCTTTTTCTGCTATTAACACGATAAACAAACTAAACCAGCCAATTGCAAAAAAGCCGAGGCTAAAACAAAAAATAGTTAGTAGCCAAAAAGGCAAAGTAAATCCAATATAAGAAATAGCTATGATTAGTCCTACAGTCACCCAAACCGTCGCTTGCAAAGGTGTTCTTCGATTTCCGTTATACACATGATCGCTTAGCCAGGCTAAAGCAATTCTCCCAATCATTCCCCCTAACAGTGTGACGCTCAGCAACATGCCCGCTGAAGCAAAATCCATCTTTATGGCTTTCGTTAAATAGCTTATAAAGTGCGCCACAATGATCATTTGAAGAGAAATCATTGAAACACCTACAAAGAATAAGGGATAGAGCGTTTTATCTTGAGAAATACGCATGATTTTTTGACGAAGCGTAAATGTTTCTTTTTTTTCTGGCGATGATGGGTATTCTCGATAGAATACTAAAAAAAGAAGACCTCCCCCGATAGCTACCGCAGCCTGTATGAGAACAGCCCCATGCCACCCGTATTGATAAAACACCAGCGGTAATGCCGCGGAAGCAACAGCGCCTCCAATGGGAATTCCCGTTTGCCGAATCCCCATGGCAAGGCCTCTATGATGAGAAGGAAACCACTTCACCACGGCTTTGCTTCCTCCTGGCTGTGCTGTTCCATACCACACTCCTGCTGCAAGAAGCACGCCTGTTAGATACAAATAATGATCGGCTCTATAGGCAAAAAGCATGCTTATCCCCAGCAAAATAGATCCTCCTCCTACAAGCCACCTTTCTCCATATCGATCCATCCAGTTTCCAAAGAAGAGCATGGAAAAAATCGGACCAATTTGAACAGCTGATACGAGCAGTCCTGTTTGAAACTGCGATAAATCATATAATCTTTGCCAAAGCGCTGCCAATGGCCCCGCGCCGTACGTGACAAACGTTGCACACGCCTGAGAAAGCGTGGCAATAAATAAAATCATCCACTTATAAGAAGCTTTTTGTCTGCTCATTTTCTCTCCTCCACCTTTACTTTCAGTGTAGAGTAGCGGTGATATCATGTAAAATAAGCAATAAAGATAAAAGTCATCAATAAAAATGATAGCTGCAGGAGGAGATTTGATGGATATAAAAGATTTGCTTGTCTTTACAACGGTAGCAGAAGAAAACAACATTTCAAAAGCTGCCAAAAGCTTAAGCTACGTGCAGTCGAATGTGACGATGCGAATTCAGCAATTAGAAGCGGAGCTGGGTACAAAGCTCTTCCAACGAAGCGGTAAAGGGGTAACGTTAACTTCCAGCGGAGAGCTGTTGCATCGTTATGCTGAACAAATTCTTCGTTTAACCAATGAAGCCACGGCAGCTGTGCAAAGCAGCTCGCACACGCCGATAGGACCTTTAAAAATAGGTGCAACTGAATCCACCGCGGCTCTTCGGCTGCCGCCTTTACTTTCTACTTATTGCACTGCCTATCCTGATGTAGACTTCATCTTAGAAACACATACAACCGATGTTCTTACTCAACTGGTTTTAGAACGAAAACTTGAAGGCGCATTTGTGGCGGGCAGCTGTGACCATCCCGATCTAAACTCTTTATTTATTCGAGATGAAGAGCTTGTACTTGTGAGCCGCCATCCTCTTCCTTCTCTTTACAGCCTAAACGATATGAACCTATTAGCTTTCAGCAGCGGATGCGCCTATCGACATACGTTAGAAATGCTCATGACAAAAGATGGCGTGTTTCCAAAACGCATATTAGAATTTGGGACGATTGAAGCCATTATTGGGTGTGTAAAAGCAGGTATGGGCGTAGCTGTAATGATGAAATCCATTGTATCTAATCACGAACATTCATTAACGTTAACTCCGCTGCCGCAGCCATATAGAAAGGTTCCCACTTTTTTTATTACGCGAAAAGATGCCTTTGTATCGGCGGCTTTGCGTGAATTTTCTTCTCTTCTGACTGAACAGCTTTGCACAACAAAACCCTAAGAAAATAGGCGTTCTTAGGGTTTTGGCTTAAGCCGTTTCCGGATTCTTTTTCACAAATTTCATAAACAATCCGCGAACTAAAGGTCCCATAATGAGAAGCTGAAGCGGATAGGCTACCATAAAGTTTTTCATAACGATAAATGCATAGCTTGAAAGAATCGGCTCTCCGTCTAAACCTTTCGTAAGTGACATCGTAATTAATCCATATACAGACATGGAAAGAACCATTCCAATAACCATGCATGATGATAAAATCAACACGACTTTTAACTGTTTAGACTTATCAAACGGCAATGAAAATGCTACTTTTTTTGCTACGGGACCTACTAAGAAAGTTTCGACAGCCATGGCAACTACAAATGTGATAACCAAGTTTAAAATACCTTCTGCAAGTGTGATATGCCCGATGACATCATTTATGAACATGTTATACATCGTCATCACAAGCACCATCCCTCCGCACATCATTATTCCAAAATACATACTTTCTTTTTTAGTTGTGGGCATATTCCTCATCCTTTTCATCTTTTTTACTTGGCTTAGTATAGCTTTTTATCTTCCTTCTTCGTAAGTGAACATTTTGTGAACATTCATCTAAAAAAAAGCCCTGTGACCAAAAAACAGTCACAGGGCTTTTTTTTTAGACTTAAGCGGCGCGTCCTCTTTTTTTGAGTAGGGCTGAGTATGACAAATTACTCTAGTCTACATCGTTAATGATTTAAGAAAAAACCCCCGCTCTATGAGCTAAAGCGGGGGTTGGTTTTATAAAGATTCCGTGTGAGATGCAGGCGGAATTGGCGTTTGGGTTCGAAATACTTTTTCCCATTTCGAGACGACGATACAGGCAATGGCGTGGCCTGGAACGTTGACTCCTGTTCTTGCCATATCCATGATGCGGTCCACTCCTGCAATGATTGCGACTCCTTCAGCCGGCAGACCTACTGCGTTGGCTGTAGCTAAAAGAACAACAAGTGAACCTGACGGGACAGCCGCAATTCCTTTACTTGTCATTACGAGTATAAGCATCATAAATAATTGCTGAGTTAAGGGCATGTCAATATTAAAAGCCTGTGCTAAAAAGACGCATGAAACGGATAAATACAAAGTAGATCCATCACAGTTTAACGACAGGCCGGACGGAATAACGAACGACACCACTCGTTTAGGACATCCGTACTTTTCCATACGCTCCATCAGCTGTGGCAGCACCGTTTCTGTACTTGTTGTTGAAAACGCAATAAGAAACAAGTCCCAAATCATTTTGAAGACTTCAAAATAGTTGAATTTGACCAAAAACCCAACAAGCGGAAATAAAACAAATAAAATAATAAAAAGGCCTAAAAAGACGGTTCCAATTAGCTTCAGCATCGGAAGCAGAAGGACAATGCCGTATTGCCCCACAGATGCAGCCATTAGCGCTAGTACACCAAGAGGCGCTGTGACCATCACAATTTGCGTTAATTTAAACATAATTTTAGCGGTTGATTCAAAAAATTTCATTGCAGGTTCGGATGCTTTCCCAACTCCTGAGGCGGCAACACCGAATAAAATAGCAAAGAAAATCACGGCCAGCAAATCATTTTTTGCCATCACATCTACGATATTCGTTGGAATGATGTTTAAAATCATTTGTTTAAAGTCCACGACCTTGTCGGCATACTGAGACAATTCACCGATATCTTTTTTAACAAGATGAGAAAGATCGAGGCCTACTCCTGGCTTTAGCCAATTCACTAACAGCAGGCCAATCCCTAATACGATGGTAGTAATAATTTCAAACCAAATAATCGTCTTCAACCCTAGACTCCCCATTTGTTTCATACTGCCGCTTCCCGCAGCACCTATGACGATGGTTGAAAAGACAATCGGCACTACAATCATTTTAATGAGCCGGATAAACCCGTCTCCTACCGGTCTTAAAGCCATCCCGAAGTCCGGAAAAAAGTGCCCGATAACAGCTCCAATTACTAATGCAATTAAAATTTGAAACGCTAAAAATTTTTTCACATTTCTCCCTCCCCTTTGTCTTCATGAAACGGACATCAGTTCCATTAATATCCAAATTATCAGACACTTTAAGTAAATTCGGGACATTTAGCTAAATTCCTTCTAAAATAGACAAAACGGTCTATATATTTCACTTTGTCCGTTAAGATACATAGAAAAAAGTCAGGATGAAAGTCTTCTTCATCCTGACTTTTTTATCGTTATGCTTTTTTCACAAACTGAGATTTTAAGCTCATCGCTCCAAATCCATCAATTTTGCAGTCGATGTTATGATCGCCTTCTACTAAACGAATGCTTTTTACTTTCGTTCCTATTTTTACAACGGATGAGCTTCCTTTTACTTTTAAGTCTTTGATGACAGTAACTGAATCTCCGTCTTTTAAAGCATTACCGTTTGCATCTTTTACAGTAAGCTGTTCTTCCGTGCTTTCTGCTTTTTCATCTTGACCCCATTCATGCGCACACTCCGGGCAGATGAACAGGTTTCCATCTTCATATGTATACTGTGATTGACAGCTTGGGCAATTAGGTACATTCATTTTCTTTTCCTCCAGCAGCAGCCCGTAACCAATGGTACGATCACGAGATTACGTTTTTTATCTGTTTTATACTGTCACATTTTTATACGTTTAACAAGCTTTTCTATTTTCTCTATGCTGATGTTTTCTTTTCCAAATAAGTGAGCCGATAAACAGAACAAAACCCGCTCCAAAGACAAGAAGCTGATCTAAATAAAGGTCACCTGTCTTTACATACCGTATAATAAATAATCCTCCAAACATGAGCATCAGCATACATGAAAACCGAATGAGGTATGAATTGATTTCCATTTTTCATTCCTCCTTTTTGTAAGACTTTTTTGTTACGAACAAAACGCGAACCATATGCCGAATGTAACTGCGTATAACGGCAAAATGACGGCTAGTTTTTGCTTCCAACCTTTAAAAAAAGAAGAATTATGAGGTGCAAACCAAAGCTCTAACGTACCGTATACCAGCAGTGCTCCCGCTGCTAGTATCGCAATCACAGTCTCTCCCAATCCCATAAACACTCCTCACTTTCATTCTACGCACTTGAAGCTAAGCGCAGCGTATATAGTAAATCTCATCATTACAAAAGACCTTATAATCGTGATGCATGCGGATTTTGAGTACTTTTTAACAATACATTTATTACCATTATATCATAATAAAAGCATTTTTGAGACTTTTTATATATGTAAATTATTGTATAATGAAAAGTAGACACAGAGAAAAAAGGGGAGGATTTTTTGAAGAGAACTCAGCTTATTTTTGTTATTACCCTGCTTATTGAAGGGGGATTAACCTATGCGTGCTCATCATTTTTGTCCGTTCGCTTTATTGAGCTTATGTTTTTTAGCGGACTTTTGTTTTCAGTTTTAACTTTTTGGTTTTCAAGCAGCGGAAGCAACAGCGCTCATTCTCACTATAACACTCACTCCATGAGGTTAATGTCTGGAGCCAATGTCGAACATAATCCGTTTCGTTTGCGCTGGACGGCTTATTTTCTTGCTTCTTTAAGCTTTACGGGAGTCGGCCTGATTTTTTTCATTCTGTTGCTGACGGACGTTATTCCTCCAGTAAGCTAAAAAACCTGCTCTTCACAGAGAGCA
This sequence comes from Priestia sp. USM5, assembly GCF_058323215.1. Taxonomy (NCBI): domain Bacteria; kingdom Bacillati; phylum Bacillota; class Bacilli; order Caryophanales; family Bacillaceae; genus Priestia; species Priestia sp. USM5. Next base: position 1,444,805 of record NZ_JBSGKN010000001.1, on the reverse strand, counting down.
GGCACTTACGAGAACAGCTTGAGGAGCAGGCATTTCCGCCTTACTTTATTCGCAACAGCTTGAGTCACATGATCTTTTAAAGGCCGAGTCAATATTCGTTTCAGCGGATGTTTTAGCATTCGTTTGCTAATGGGAACTTTAAAAATGATGCTGAGAACGACTGTTGCAAAAACCGATAGCAGCAAGACCGCAAAAGGCTTTTTTTGAAACCATCTCGAAAAGATAAGCATCATTACATAAATAAGTGCTGACCACCCCAAATGCCAGCCGTGTCTAAATGTAATCCCCTTACACCTCAGACCAAGCCATTCTACAAATGAAGCTGTACATACCCATTTTACGATATATTTTACCTGTTTAAGAAGTGTAGACGGATAAGTAGCTAAGAACGACAAAATCATGAGAGGTGTAATAAACATAAGGTGTAAAATACGCAGTACTTTTAATGAAAGATGAGAAGATTTAAAATCCCAAAGCAACTTATCGTTACATAAAAAGTAATAAAGAATATTAAAAAAGCTCACGTATAAAACCCCAGCATATAGCTCGTGAATTTTTTTCCACGTTTTCTTCTGGATATTTTGAAAAATCAGCCATAGAAGGACAGAAATATGCACCTTTGTTCACCTCTCTAACGTCGTTTTTAGAACCAATGTTATGTTATTTTATTTTCATTTCGTCCTGCTTCTTTTCAATTTTCCGAATCCATCCAATCAGCAGCCGGTTAAGGTAGGATTTTAACGTTACGCTAATAAAGGTGTGGTACCACATCCAGCCTGTTTTCCATTCGATGAGCTTCGTTCGTTTTTCAGCCCATAATTCAATAAAAAACATTGGAATCGTAAAAAGTACAATTTTATATAAAATCTTTAACCCTTTATCGTGATACGTAGCCTGATTAATCATAACGGATATGCTAGGATACAGTAAAAAGTCGAACAACACATTAATTCTAAACTGTTTTTTCAGTAAGCGAGTTGGATATCGAAGAAGGCCGTGAGAGACAATAAATTTATCAATAATACCATTTGTTAATGCATTAAATGCATAAGCCAGCAGCCAGTCTTTGATCGGTGGTTTTCTAAATAGAAAAGGGAGCATTCCCAGCCCTATAATCAGCATTGTACGTAAAAAATTCACTTCAAATTTTTTATTTCTCATAACCTTTTCGCTCCTTTCACCAAGTGTTGTTAGTATACCTTCGTGTCGATTGGCAGCTTAAGACGGTTGTTCTAATCCCGTTCTCTTTACGTACATGTTTGTTTTAGTTTTCAGTTCTTTGAAGAGATTTATACATATGGTTGAGACATGAAAAAAGTCCGACTCTAATCAGTACGGGCTTCTTTCTTGATCTATTTTGTTCTTACCATCCAGCTACACAACCATCCGTTCGTGATTCACTTCCTCCGCATAGCACGCCGCTTTCAGCGTCTCTCCAAATAATCTGTCCGCGCCCAAATGCCATCGAATCCACGGCTACTTCAATTTTATGTCCTTTTCGTTCAAGCGCTTGTGCTACGTGTGAAGGAAAAGTCGGCTCAACAAGCACCGTTTTATCTTTTTTCCACTGCCATCTTGGCGCATCTAAAGCGGCTTGAGGATGAAGGTGAAAGTCAATCGTATTCATGACAACTTGCATATGTCCCTGCGGCTGCATAAACCCGCCCATCACGCCAAAAGGTCCTACGGGCGCATTATTTTTAGTGAGAAAGCCTGGAATAATGGTATGAAACGTTTTTTTATTAGGAGCAAGACAGTTATCGTGATTAGGGTCCATTGAAAAATTGTGACCGCGGTTTTGCAGAGCAATTCCCGTTTCTGGCACAACAATTCCAGAACCAAAGCCCATATAATTACTTTGAATGAATGAAACCATGTTTCCTTCTTCATCAGCCGTTGCTAAATACACTGTTCCGCTTCCGACAGGTTCTCCTGCTTCAGGCTGCAGAGCATGTTCTTCTATAAGGCTGCGGCGATAGCTTGCATATGTATCAGACAGCAGTTCCCTGACAGGTACGTTCATTTTCGCTTCTTCGGTAATGTATTTTGCTCCGTCCGCAAACGCAAGCTTTATCGCTTCGATTTGTTTATGATACGTATCGACGGCGTCTTTTTCTTGAAGCTCAAAGCCTTTTACGATATTTAATGCCAGTAACGCAATAAGCCCTTGTCCGTTCGGAGGAATTTCCCAAACATCATATCCACGGTAGTGAGCGGAAATAGGATTTACCCACTCCGGTTCGTAAGCTGCCAAATCTTCTTTTGATAAAAAGCCGCCATATTTTTTGCTGAATGCATCCATACGTTCTGCAAGCTCACCTTTATAAAAGGCTTCTGCATTTGTCTCACCAATGAGCTGAAGCGTATGAGCATGATCAGTAGACGACCACATCTCTCCTGCTTTTGGTGCTCGTCCATTCGGCGCAAACGTTTGAAACCACGATTCAAATTCTTCGCTTGTATGTACTCGTTTAAACGTATCGTACGCTTGTTTCCATTGTTTAGCGAGTGTAGGCGCTAACGGAAATCCTTCCTTAGCATATTGAATAGCAGGCTCCAGCACTTGAGAAAGAGGCAGTTTACCAAATCGCTTTGATAAAGCAGCCCAACCAGCCGGAGCACCGGGAACCGTAACGGGCATCATTCCGTATTTAGGAATTTCTTTGTATCCTTTTTCCTTCAGCGCATCAATGGAAATAGACTGCGGAGAAGGTCCGCTCGCGTTTAGTCCATACAGCTGATTATTCGTCCAAACAAGCACAAACGCGTCTCCTCCGATTCCATTAGAGGCGGGCTCTAATACGGTAAGACTTGCCGCTGTCGCGATCGCTGCATCAATAGCATTACCTCCTTTTTTTAAGATATCAAGACCTGCCTGCGCTGCAAGCGGCTGAGATGTGGATATCATTCCTTTCTTTGCATAAACGGGAACTCGGTAAGATGGATATGGATGACAATGCGGATCATAGTTCATAAAAGCTCCTCCTCTTTTACACTTCTTAATTTTATTTAATTTTCTAAATAATTTAACTTCTTTGTTTTACCATATTTATAGCCCAGCTCCTTTCTTTTTATCTCAGAATGACATGACTTCATTTACCTAAAATTGGTATACTGGTAGAGTAAAAGAATCCCCAAGCAGGATGATGTATGAAAAAAGTAAAAGCTGCCCTTCCACTCGCTGTTTCTTTAGCTCTCGGCCTTCAAGTACTCCCTATGTCCACTTCAACCATTGAAGCTGAAGCAGCGGCGAATGCTGCTCATCACTCAGCAAAAGTTGAATACAAACGAGCTAATTCATTTCTAACCAATCTATCGAACGGAAAAACAAAAGAAGCTACGCGCTACTTTTCCCGCAGCCTGCAGGCAAAAATGAGTGAAGATAACCTAAAAACGTGGTGGTCATCTCTAACCGCTCAGCTTGGTGCTGTAAAAAAGATTGGTACAGCTGTACAAGGCGAAGTCAATACCGTTCATCGAAATATAGACATTCCCATTAAATTTGAACACGCATCAGCTACTTTAACCGTTCGATTTAGTCAAAATCGTCAAATTGATGACTGGCGAATTGTACCGGACGAGCGCCAATTTTCATTTTCCACACCGCCTTATGACACCCCTAAGAACTACAGTGAAAAACAGCTTTCAATCGGCAAAGCACCTTACGAACTTCCAGCAACGCTCACTCTTCCAATACGTTCAAAGCACCAAAATGTCCCCGTTGTCATTTTAGTTCACGGATCAGGTCCTTCTGATCAAGATGAAACCTTTATGAGCTTAAAGCCGTTTCGAGATCTGGCTTCAGGATTGGCTTCTCAAGGAATCGCCGTTTTACGCTACAACAAGCGTACATACGAACATACAGCTAAAATGTCCGGTGAAAGTAAGATAAGCGTTGACGATGAAACAACGGATGATGCCGTACTTGCAGTCAAAGCAATGGCGAAACAAAAAGGCATCGACAGCCGCAACATTTTTATACTAGGACACAGTCAAGGCGGCATGATGATGCCTCGAATTTTAAATCAAACGCCTGATAAAAGCGTGCGGGGCTCTGTTTTACTTGCTGCACCGAGCCGCACACTTCCAGAGTTAATGCTTGAACAATTTGCCTATCTTGTATCGCTGAATCAGCTTCCGAAAGAGCAGCTTTCTTTTTTCCAGCAGCAGTTTGCCATTTTACAAGACCCAAATTTTTCGCCAGCTCAGCCGCCAAAAGAATTTTTGCTTGGCACGCCTTATTTTTGGTATGACTTAGCTCACTGGCACCCTGCAGAAGTTGCAAAATCTCAGAACACGCCGCTGCTTCTTTTACAAGGAGCGCGTGATTATCAAGTAACGACCGAAGATTTTGAAGGTTGGAAGCAAAGTTTATCTCAGCGTTCCGACACTTCCTTTAAGCTTTATCCAAAGCTCAACCACTTTTTCACAGAAGGATCCGGTGAAAAAAGTAAGCCCGATGAGTATGCTGTTTCAGCCAACATTCCTTCTTATGTCATTGATGATATTGTGAAATGGGTTCGTGAAACGCAAAAGTAAAGAAACAAGGCGCTGTTTTATCAGCGCCTTGTTCTCTTACTCTTTAAACCTTCCCATTACAACCGTACTATAGTACTTCCCGTCAGACAGCACCTTGTCATTTTTTAATACTCCTTCTACTTCAAATCCGAACTTTTCATATAAATCAATGGCTTTTTTATTCGTTTCTAACACATTCAGCGTCATTTTCTTCATGCTCGCGCTCTCTGCCCACAGTATGGATTGCTGCAAAAAACCTTTGCCAATTCCGTATCCCCAATATTCTTTTGCGACGCATACACCAAACTCTACTTTATGAGCCAATCGCTTCAACTCATTACCTTCACATCTTGAAAATCCGACAATTTCATTATGTACAACCGCTACTAAAAATAAGTTTCGTTTACTTTCTGTGTCACGTTGAATAAGTTTTTCAAAGTCGGATTCGTCCATATACCCTTCTCCTGATTCACGATCTAAGTTTTCCGTTTCTCCATCTAGCTGAACTCTTAGGTGAGACAGTTCGTTTGCATCGCTAGGGTCAGCTGAACGAATGATGTACTGAAGTCCTTTTACATGGTAAATCTGTTGATTGATGACCATCCTATACCTCCACATGTATTTCTTTCAATCAACCTATCAATTAGTTTTAATTTCCTTTATTATAAATATTATACATAAAGAAATGAAAGAGAGTTGAAGGAATTGCTTTGGTTATTGCTTTTGATTCTATACGGCATTTACAAGTTGTATAAATCAAGAAGACCGCTAACGAAGTTTGGTCACTTTTATGAGAAAGCGTTTGAGCTAGAAGAAAAAAAGCGATATGAAGATGCGCTTGATATACGCAACCAAGGGATTGAACTCCATACCCTTACGGATTTAGAACGAGCTGATTTACATTTAGCGAACGGGCGTATGCTTTTAAAACTAAGGCAATATGAAGAATCAACGAAACACTACGATGCATCATTTAAACTCGCAAAATACGAAAAGTTTCCTTATTCAAAGGGATTCGACGAAGTTATTGAAGCCTACTTGTATGCAGGGCGTAAAGAAGATGCGCTGATAATAACCAATAACATGTTAAAACGGCAAAGCTATGATCAAAAATTCAAGAAGCTCGAGCCTTTAAAAGAAAAGCTTCTTTCATATGAAGGCTCATGGTAAAATTAAACAATTAAAAACGTATTGTTAAGAGAGATCGAGGTGAGCGTAATGGTCATAACGGTTATTGTAGGAGTGCTGGGTCTGATTGGTTTAATTGCAGCAGGATTTGCGACGAATTATAAAGATACGAAGTAAGGATACATAAAAAAGAACAAGAACCAAATAGGTTCTTGTTCTTTTTTTAACGAGCCAACAGCTTTTCAGCAACGCGCAAAAACATCTTTACTCCAACTTCAAGCGAGGCTTCATCTACCGTAAACTTCGGATGATGATGAGGGTATACGATGCCCTGTTCTTCATTTCGCGCTCCAATGTTAAAAAATGCTCCTTCCGTTTCCTGCAGGTAAGCTGAAAAGTCTTCTCCTCCCATTTTAGGAGACAGCGTCTTTACACGGTCTTTTCCGTATTCTTCAATGGCTGTTTCTTCAATTAACCTTGTAATTTCTTCAGAGTTAATGACAGGGTGATAGCCTTTTTCATACGTAAACGTGTACTCTGCGCCGTAGGCTTCTGTTAGTCCTTTTACAATCCGGTCAATTTGTGCCGGAACTTTTTCTCGCAGAGCCGCGTCAAAGCTTCGAACGGTACCATTCAGCTCCACTTTATCAGGAAGTACGTTGTGCGTAGTTCCTCCGTGAAATTGTGTAACCGATACGACTAATTTATCGATTGGATTCGTCGTTCTTGAAACAATCGTTTGAAGGTTCGTCACAATTTGCGCTCCTACAACAATCGCATCAACTGCTTCATGAGGCGCTGCGGCGTGTCCTCCTTTTCCTTTAATCGATATGTTAAACGTGTCAGGCGAAGCCATCATAGGACCTGCAAGCACGCCGATTTCTCCGACGGGAAGACCAGAATTCAAGTGCGTACCAATTACATAATCCACACCTTCCATCACGCCTTCTTTCACAAGCTCCTGGGCTCCTCCAGGCAGCAGCTCTTCTGCGTGTTGAAAAATCAAGCGAATTTCTCCTTTAAATTCATTTACTAACTGAGAAAGCACAGAAGCTACTCCTAGCAAAATAGCCGTGTGACCGTCATGTCCGCATGCATGCATCACGCCTTTATGAACCGAAGCAAATGAAAACGTATTTTCTTCTTCGATCGGCAGCGCGTCCATATCCGCTCGAATTGCTACTACCTTTCCCTCTTCTTTCCCTATTAATCTAGCTACCACGCTTGTTGGTGTAGGACGCGTAATGATAAAGCTTCCAAACGAACGAAGCGTATCTTCCACAAACTGAGCCGTTCGGTGCTCTTGAAACGATAATTCAGGATAGCGATGAAAATGTCTTCTCCATTCAATTACCTGCTTCTTCAAGCTTTCTGTGACGCTGTATTCACCGATTGATTTGACTGTCATAAACAAATTCCCCCTTTGTTTGACTATATCGATTGGCTGGAACGGAAAGATTTAAATTTCCGCGCAGCGTATCGCTTTCATATGAAGTGTCGTAAAGCCCGCGCTCTTGCAAGATAGGCACCACTTTTTCCACAAACTGATGAAACGTCTCGCTCATAAACGGGCGAAGCACAAATCCATCCGCTGCTTCCTGCTCATACCATTTTTGCATTTCATCCGCTACGTACTCTGGCGTTCCTGAAAACGGCGAACGAGGCAAAATTGTTTCAAGCGCGACCTCTCTTAACGTTAACTTTCGAGCAGCCGCCGCTTGTTTAATTTTATTCGTGGTGCTTTGAAAGGCATTGGCTCCGATATCCCCTAACTCTGGAAACGGTGCGTCTACGTCAAATTGATGAAAGTCATAATTATCAAAAAAACGAGCTAAATATGTAATGGCATGATCAATTGGAATTAAAGCGGCAAGCTCTCCATATCTTCTTTCTACATCTTCCTCGCTATCTCCTATAACTAAATCAATACTAAAAAAAAGAGATGCTTTGATTGTTCAAAGCATCTCCAGTCGTCTGGTCAATCGGTTTTAAATAGCTGTTTAGTTGACTTATCTGCATGTTATACCTACTATCCGGGTAAGTCAAATCATCTTTTCAAATATGTAGTTTTATTACTTTAAAACTACAACCACATTTCCTACCTTATGTCCGGTCTCTACATACTCATGAGCTGCTGGAATTTGTTCTAGAGAGTAGCATCTATCAATGACTGATTTGATCCGGCCTTCTTCCATGAGCTTTTTAAGAAACAATAAATCTTCCGTCTGCACTTTCGCAATTCCTTGTCCTTCTACTGAAACAAAGCGCCCATTTAGTGTTAACGCTTCCTTACACTGGTTTTTTGTAAGTTTTCCAACGGCATCAAAAATAAGATCATATCTTTCTTCTTTTTTAGTAAAATCTTCGTTTTGGTAGTCGATGACGTAATCTGCTCCTAAAGATTTTACTAGTTCCCTGTTTTTAGCACTGCTCACGCCTGTCACTTCAGCTCCGTAATAGTTAGCAAGCTGTACAGCGGTAGTTCCTACGGCACCTGACGCACCGTAGATAAGCACTTTTTGTCCGGCTTGAATGTTTCCTTTTCTAAAAAAATGCAGAACCGTTGTGCCACCAAAAGAAATAGAAGCCGCCTCTTCATAGGTTACATTTTCTGGCTTTACAGCTATTGTCCCTTTTTCACTAGCGTTCAATATATGTTTATAAGCTATGCTCATCAAAAGCTATTCTTTCACATTTTATAAAGAACGCCGGTGAATCTACTGTCACATATGGTAAATAAAAGGATATTGCTATAAAATAAGTATAAAAACAGAAAGCGTGGTACGTGTTATTGTTTAAACTTCTTTTAATTGAAGATGATGTAACGCTGTTTAACGAACTGAAAGAGCGGTTGGAGCAATGGTCATATGATGTTTACGGCATCCGTAATTTCAGTAACGTTATGCAGGAGTTTAGCGAGGTAAAACCTGATTTAGTGATTATGGATATTCAACTGCCGAAGTATGACGGATTCCACTGGTGCAGAATGATTCGCTCTCACTCAAAAATTCCTATTATCTTTCTATCTTCACGAGATCACCCTTCTGATATGGTGATGTCTATGCAATTTGGAGCCGACGACTTTGTGCAAAAGCCGTTTCATTTTGATGTGCTTGTAGCAAAAATACAAGCCCTTCTCCGCCGCGTGTATAATTACAGCGTTGAACAAGTAAGCCTTCTTTCGTGGCAAGGCGCAACGATTGATTACGAAAAAAATAAAGTATCAACGGAATCTAAAGCTATTGAGTTAACCAAAAATGAAATCTTTATTTTAAAATGCTTAATATATAAAAAGAATACGATTGTAAGCCGAGATGAGCTGATTAATAGTTTGTGGGAAGATAAACGGTTTATCAGTGATAATACCCTAACGGTAAACGTCAATCGCCTGCGAAAAAAGTTAGATGAAATTGGACTGGGAAGCTTTATTGAAACAAAAGTCGGTCAAGGCTACGTAGCGATTGAAGAGGAACGCTATGATTAAACTCTTTATTCGCGAGCGTCTAAGCTGGATCCTTTTCTTTTTTATCATACATTTTTTTATGCTATTTATCGCGTATATTGATGAATCCATTCCTCTGTCTTCGATTCTCTATATCGTGTTTTTATCATCGATTATCTTTCTTATTTTTTGCGTCTTCCGCTATCAGAAAGAAACGAAATTTTACCAAGGGTTAAAAGATGAAGAGGATTTCTTTGATTCTTCTACTCTTTCTCATCCGCTGCGCCCCTTTGAAAAGATTGTTCAGCAAAATCTGATGCAACAATTAGAACAGGCGAAAAAAGATGCGGTGCAAACTCAGCTGCACGTGACGCAGGAAAAAGATGAAATGTTAGCTTGGATTCACGAAATTAAAACGCCGTTAACTGCAATGCATTTAATAATTGAACGCTTAGAAAATCGAGAAGTTAAAGCAAACTTGACGTTCGAGTGGCTCCGTATTCACTTTTTACTTGATCAACAGCTGCATCAAAAGCGCATTTTCTTTATCGAAAATGATATGTATATTGAACACCTGGATTTAGAGTCCCTTATTTTCACCGAGATCAAAACGCTGCAAGCTTGGTGTATGCAAAAAAATATTGGGTTTGATGTGGACATACAGACAGGACATGTACTGTGTGACGCAAAGTGGCTTTCGTTTATTATGAGACAGCTCTTAACAAACGCAGTCAAGTACAGTGAAGCATCTGACGTAATGATTAGAAGCTACAAGCACCATGGTCAAGTGTACGTCGAGATAAAAGACAGCGGACGCGGCATTTCTCCTCAAGATATGCCGCGCATTTTTGAGAAAGGTTTTACATCAACCACTCAGCATGAAGACAGCCGTGCCACAGGCATGGGTTTGTATCTCGCTCAAAAAGCTGCGCACGCTCTTTCGATTCACATTGGTGTAAAGTCCGTTCTTAACGAAGGCACGACGTTTACACTTGCCTTTCCTAAATCAAATGATTTTGTTGATATGAAAAGCATGTGACAAAAATGTCACATGCTTTCGTTATTTGTTCGGTGAATCAAAGGAAAACGCAAGGCTCTTTTTTTATAATAAACGTATCAGATCAAAGGAGTGAATACATATGAACATATTAGAAGCTACTAATATTCATAAAAGCTACGGAAATAAATTTAATAAACAAGAAGTATTAAAAGGTGTAGATATTACGATTATGAAAGGAGAATTTGTAGGAATTATGGGGGCTTCCGGCTCAGGTAAAACCACGCTTCTGAACGTGCTTTCCTCGATTGATAAAATCAACGGCGGAACCATCAAAATTGAAGGAAATGAAATTAGCAGAATGAAAGAAAAGCAGTTAGCGAACTTCCGAAAAACACATTTGGGCTTTATTTTTCAAGACTATAACTTACTGGATACGCTGACAGTCAAAGAAAATATCCTCTTGCCGCTTTCTGTTGTCAAAACTCCTTCAGCAGTAGCTCACAAAAAATTTGACGTTCTAGCCAAACAGCTCGGCATCTATGAGCTCAAAGATAAATATCCAAATGAAATTTCAGGCGGACAAAAGCAGCGTACTTCTGCTGCAAGAGCCTTTATTCATGAGCCAAGTATGATTTTTGCTGACGAACCAACCGGTGCACTTGACTCAAAAGCAGCTAGCGATTTATTAAACAAACTGACCGAGCTTAATGACAAAAGAAGTGCAACCATTGTGATGGTAACGCATGACCCAGTGGCAGCCAGCTACTGCAGTAAAGTGATTTTTATAAAAGACGGACAAATTTATACGCAGCTGTATAAAGGCGATCAAACGCGAAAAGACTTCTTTGAAGATATTATGAAAACCCAAGGTGTACTAGGCGGAGTGCAAGATGAATATTAATCAGCTCGTTTTCCGCAACTTCAAAAAGAATGTAAAAAACTATTATTTGTACGTTTTTGCACTGGTTTTCAGCGCAGCTTTATATTTTGCTTTTGTCACGCTTCAGTACGATCCTGCTCTTGATGCAACCAAAGGCTCCATTAAAGGAGGCGCGGCGGTTCGGGCCGCTTCTGTTTTACTTGTAGCCATTGTTTCTATCTTTCTACTATATGCAAATACGATTTTTATTAAGCGACGCAGTAAAGAAATTGGCTTATTTCAGCTAATTGGCATGACCAAAACAAAAATTTTCCGTATTTTGACCGTTGAAAATTTTATGCTGTATTTTGCCTCACTGATTGTCGGCATTTTAATTGGGTTTTCGTTTTCAAAAGCGGTCATTATGATTTTGTTTAAAATCACCGATACAAAAGGCATTGCCAAGCTTCACTTTTCAGAAGAAGCCTTGATTCAAACGCTGATTGTGTTCGGCGTCATCTATTTGTTAATCATGACGATGAACTATCTTTTTATTAAAAGACAGACCATTTTAGCCCTATTCCGCGTTACGTCATCTACAGAAAGCAAAACAAAAAAAATCAGTATTCTTGAAATTATTATTGGAATTCTTGGCATGATCTTTATTGCTTCCGGCTACTATATTTCTGCTAAATTGTTTGACGGATCTTTTACAAGCATGAATGCTTTGTCCATCGCAATGGTATCTATTTTAGCTTCGGTTATCATCGGAACCTATTTGTTTTATAAAGGCTCAGTTCGCTTTTTATTAAATCTGATGCGTAAAAGCAAAAAAGGCTATTTATCGATTAACAATGTATTATCTCTTTCTTCCATTATGTTTCGCATGAAATCAAATGCACTGTTACTGACGGTTATTACAACCGTATCGGCTCTTGCTATTGGTCTGTTGTGCTTGAGCTACATCTCTTATTATTCTGCTGAAAAGTCGGCCGAAGATTATGTGCCTAACGATTTTTCAATCAATAATACAAAAGACGCTGCTTCATTTAAAGCCGCGCTGGATCAAAAGAAAATAGCATATACGGAAAAAAAGATCGACGTCATCCAAGTAAAAGCAAACGTAAAAAACATCTTAGAAAATAATTTGGAAGGCCCGATGGTAGACTCGTCCGCTATGGTTTTTTCAGTTGTTAGCGAAAAATCTGTTAGTGGTGTAAAGGTAGCTCAAAATGAAACTTTGTTTACCGGCTATAATGATATGCTTCAACGAGTAAATTCATTTAAAGATTCCGGAGAAATTGAGCTAATAGGAAAGAAAAAAGTCATTCCGCAAAAGTATATAGGTTTAAATCGAAAATTTCTCTTATCTACCTATTTTACGAGCGGTATGCCTACTGTAATTGTAGACGATTCTGTGTTTAATGAACTGGAAAAAGACGTGAATCCTTCTGTGCAAAAAGAATCCTCTGTGTACACAGGGATAGATATATCACAAAAAAATGACGTACCAAAAGCAAATGAGATTTTCAAAGAAATGAAATTGGGAAATCATACTTTCAATGATTCGCGTATCGAAACGGTAAAAAGCCAAAAGCAGACTATGGGTCTAATCATGTTCATTGTCGCTTTTCTAGGACTGGCATTTTTAATCACGTCAGGGTGCATTCTTTACTTTAAACAAATGGACGAAAGTGAAGATGAAAAGCCGAACTATACGATTCTTAGAAAACTCGGCTTCACTGAAAATGATTTACTAAAAGGCATAAAAATAAAGCAGCTTTTTAATTTCGGCATTCCGTTAATCGTAGGGTTGCTTCACAGCTATTTTGCCGTACAATCCGGCTGGTTCTGGTTTGGAACAGAGCTTTGGACACCTATTATTATCGTCATGATTATCTATACGGCGCTGTACTCTATTTTTGGTATTTTATCCGTTCTTTACTATAAAAAAATGATTAAACAAGCTCTCTAAAAATAAAAAGCACAAGCTATAGCTTGTGCTTTTTATCTTTACATGCCATTAATTGCTGGCGTTTTCTTTATTTTCCGCACTGGCTTCATGTAAAAAATTTTCTAATCGCTTTTTGACAAACGGCCATTCGTCATCGATTATACTGAAGATGACCGAATCTCGTACGTATCCATCTGGTAAAAGCATATGTTTTCTGCTAATGCCTTCTTGCGTAGCACCTAACCGTTTAATAGCCGCTCTAGACCGCTTGTTTTGCGCATCCGTTTTGAACTGAACGCGGTGAAACTTCAGCTCTTCAAAACAGTATTTTAATAATAAATACTTACACTCCGTGTTGACTCGAGTTCGCCACACGGATGGATGATACCACGTCCACCCTATTTCTACGCTTTTGTTAGGAAGTGATATATCTAAAAATCTTGTGCTTCCTACAATTGAATGTGACTCTATATCAAATACAGCAAAAGGCAGCTCTCTTCCTTCCTGCTTTGCTTTTAAAGCACTTTCAATCAGCTGTTTCATATCACTTAGACGATGAACTTTTACCGGGAGATGCTCCCAAATTTCTTTCGGTTTTGCAGCTTCATAGAGTCCTTGCTCATGCATTTTTTCAAGCGGCACTAGCTTTACCGCTGTTCCTACAAGTTCAACTGACTTTAGCATAACCTCACTCCTTTTTGATACGTTTAAAGAAAATGTTAATACAGGTATATGTACTGAAAAAGGGTCAGTTTCTGCTTATTGCAAGGTATCACTTTCAGCGTGTATAGCTAGTGATCAGCTAAGTGCTTTTCGAGAAAGTCACTTACTGTTTGGAAGGCTTCGTCCGCTGATTCTTTATTAAAGGTTTGTGAAAAAGGATTCATAAACCCATGAAATCCATAAAACTTTTTGATTTCCAAAAGCGGCTCTCTTTTTTGCTCTAGTGAGTTTATTAAACAGTCTACATCAAATGTTTGCTCTTCAGCAGGAAAAATAAGAAGAGTTGGACACACAGGACGTCTATTTATATAGTCTCTAATGCGCGATCCGTAACAGCCAATCACAAAGTCACACAAATTGTTTTCACTGCATAGCCACGATATTGTGGCTCCTACACTAAATCCCATGATCCCTACTTCTTCATATTCTTGTTTTAGCTGAATTAACATGTTAGTAATTTGTTTTGAACCCTCGTCAATCCCAATGTTTTGAACAAAGTTCTGATAAGCAATTGCTTCTTCTTCATAACTATAAGGAATGTCTCTAGATAGTAAGTTAGGGCAGATAATATCTGCCTCTAACTTAGATAATTTCTCTTTCATAAACTTCATATGATCGTTCACACCGTATATTTCATGAATTAATAAAATGGCTTTATTTGGCTTTTCCATACCTTTTTACAAAACAGTCGTTTCTCTCGCCAGTTCACGGTGCAATACGTCTCCCATGCGCTTCATGCCTTCTACGATTTGCTCCGCAGACATATTCGAGTAATTCAAGCGCAGCGCGTTGTTTCTTGTGCCATTTGGAAAGAATGGTGTTCCCGGAACACAGGCTACGTTATTTTTTAGACATTCTGAAAAGATATGTGCTGAATCGATTCCTTGGGGCAGCTCTACCCAAATAAACAATCCGCCTTCTGGCTTACTGTAAGACAAATTCTCCGGGAAAAATTCTTCAATACAAGATAACATTTGTGTACATCGCTCTTTATACACAGCTTTAATTTTTTGAATGTGCTCTTCGATATCATAAAGCTCCATATACTTAGCCGTTACCCGCTGAGCAAAGCTGTCCGTATGCAAGTCTGCTACTTGTTTAAATGCCACGTACTTATCAATGAAAGCTTCATCTGCGCACACCCAGCCGATTCGAAGACCTGGTGCAAAAATTTTAGAAAATGTGCTGATATAAATAACTCTGCCTTCTGTATCAAAATGCTTGACCGGTGGAAGCGTTTCTCCTGCAAATCGGACTCCTCCGTAGGGATTGTCTTCCACAATCAGCACGTCGTATGCATTCGCAAGCTCGATCATTCGCTGACGTCTTTCTAGCGTTAAGGTGCGTCCTGTAGGGTTTTGAAAATCTGGAATTGTATAGATAAATTTAGCATGCGGATTTTCTTGAAGTTTTTTCTCCAGCTCTTCCATAATCATTCCGTCTTCGTCCATATCTACTTCTACAAACGTTGCATTGTAAGATTTGAAGACGTTGATGGCTGCTAGGTATGTTGGACTTTCACAGATTACCACGTCTCCGTCATCAAGAAACAGTCTTCCTGTAAGGTCAATTGCCTGCTGAGATCCGGACGTGATTAAAATGTTTGAAACAGCGGACTCGATGCCGATATGCTTCATTCGTGTCGAAATGGCTTCTCGTAAAGGAATATACCCTTCAGTTGTACTATATTGAAGCGAAGCGGCTCCGTCTTCATTTAATACGGCGCGGCACGCATCGTTCATTGCTTCAACGGGAAACAGTTCCGGCGCGGGAAGTCCTCCTGCAAACGAAATGACTTCTGGTCGTTCCGTTACTTTTAAAATTTCGCGTGTTTCAGAGGATTTTACAAGACTAGCTCGTTGGGCAAATTTATCTTTCATTGATGATCATTCCTTTTCTAGATTTTAAACTTTTAATAACAAATTAATTATTCGAATAGTCAGAAAAATTAAAGTGCACTCTTCTATCCATAAAATCAGACAGCTTTTACAGCTTGCAAGATGCCTTTTTAACAGATAACTAGCATGTGCATGCTTTCTGATTCTCCCTTTCTCCTTTCAATCTATTTTTCTCATTCACTATTTGTAATACAAATCAAAGGTCGTACGATAATTATGGCCTTATATTTAATGTATGTTAAAAAGGATAACATAAAATTCAAATAAATAAACAATAAATTCTACAAATTCTTAATTTTTTATACAAATATATTTATCTCACTAAATGATTCTTCAAAATCATTCCTTTTATTAATAATTTCAACAGTGCTTCTAGTATTTCCAGGACTTCCTTACCTGGCGTATCAGCGTAAGTTAAAAAAGCTTCGTAACATTTAAAAATTCCCTTTTCATTGACCTGCCGTGTAAAACCCTTTATAATCCTTATTAACTCGATAAGATTTAAAGGTTTTAGTACAGGAGTGATGAAAAGTGAAATGGTTTCATTTACTGTTCAATGAACGATGCCCTAAATGTAAGCAAGTGTTAAATACATCAAAATCTAACGCACTTCACGCTACTGTAGTGAAAGTGTGTCCATCTAACCACTATCAAAAAGAATTTCATCCTGCGCTTGAAACGTATGTGGAAAGTGATGAAGTGCTATAAAAAAAGCTATGGGAATCCATAGCTTTTTATAGTAGCCCCCACCAAATCTTAATTGCCGTTGCTAAAATCAAACCGGCAAGGATCCACTGAAGCACTTTTGTATTCATTTTCTGACCAACTTTTGCACCGATTGGAGAGGCAATTAAACTTGCAGCAACTAAAATAAGTGCCGGTATAAATGGGACTTGATGCGTCACCAGCTTTCCAACCGTTGAACCAATGGAAGAAATGAAGGTAACGGCCAGTGAAGTTGCGATGGTTATTCGAGTTGGAATTTTAAGCACCACAAGCATCACAGGAACCAAAATAAAGGCTCCTCCTGCTCCTAACACGCCTGCTACGGCTCCGATAAGCAGTGATAAAATAGAAGCTAATCCTTTATTGAATTGAAGTTCGCCTTCTTTTATCTCATCTACATTTTTCTTTGGAATAAACATCATAACAACAGCAATAAGAGCTAAAACTCCATATACAACATTTAATCCTTGTTCACTCATATAATGTGAGAGGTAGCTTCCAAGCATGCTCCCAATTAGAATATTACTGCCCATATATAAAATTAATGATTTATTTAAAAATCCGCTTTTTCGATACGCCCATACGCCACCTAATGTCGCAAAGAATACTTGAATGGCTCCTGCACCTGAGACTTGATGAGCCGTTAATGCTCCTACTCCTACTAATGGAGGAATATATAACAGCATCGGATAATTAATAACAGACCCACCAATACCGACCATACCGGAAATAAACGACCCCATAAATCCAATAAGAAAAAGCGTGATGATAAAGGTAAAATCCATCTATAGTCGCTCCGTTTCATATAAGGAAAGGGTACCTTTTACAAGAGATACCCTTTTCGTCCATTATTTCTTATCCTTTTTTAATCCAAAATTTAAGAACGTCGCCTTCTTCTGTCTGAAGAAGCTCATGACCGCCAGATTTTGCCCAGGCTGCAAGGTCATTTTTCGCCCCTTTATCCGTTGCGTGAATCTCTAGCACTTGACCAGATTCTAGTTCATTCATTGCTTTTTTTGTTTTAACAATTGGCATTGGACATGCCAGCCCTTTTGCATCTAGTACTTTGTTTGATTCCATTTCTCTCTCTCCTTTGTTTAGGTTTTAGCGAATTGCACAGCGGTTTGGTCCAATCTCCATTTCACGCTGTTTTTCTTCATCTGGACTTGCTTTCCCCATATTTGTTTCACGAATTTCTTGATACGCATTTGGCTGCGGCGGTAAATTATCTGTTACTAAGTGTCTGAACTCTGCTTCATCTTTAATGTTTAATCCATGATTTTTCGCAAACAACGTACCTAACTTTTCAGCTACGCTGCCGTTGTCATTTAGCTCATCAATCATCATAAAATGAGCTGGCAATACGATTAACTCGTCTGACAATGCTTTATAGCGTGTATAAAGCGTCTCGCGCAGATCGCCTACCCAGTCTTCAGCCATACCAGCTAAATCAGGACGCCCAATTGAGTCGATGAACAAAATATCTCCTGAAAGCAAGTATTGATTGTCTACGATAAAAGAAGTGGATCCAATCGTATGACCCGGTGAATAAAGAGGCTGAATCGTAATCGTTGTGTTGCCAATTACGACATCACTGCCTTCTTCTAACGCCTTGTAGTCGAACATCACTTCTTCTGCATCTTTTGGAGGCAGCCAGTACGCTGCATTTGTTGCTTCCGCAATGACTCTTCCTCCTGAAATGTGATCTGCATGAAGGTGCGTATCAAACACATGCTTAACTGTGACACCAAGCTCTTTGGCGAAGTTGATATACACATTTGCCATACGCGTCGCATCAATAATAGCCGCTTCACCGTTTGATACGATCATATAAGATAAGCATCCTTTACCAATACGAACAAACTGATAAATTTCTCCGCCATCTTTTAAATCGCCGACTTTAACAGGCTCTAAATATTCACTCCACGCTTTCATACCGCCTTTTAGGTACGATACGGTAAGACCCGCTTCTGAAAGCATGTCAGCTACCATCACTGATGAACCTTCTTTGGCGCAGACAACTAACACTTCTTTATCCGAAGGGATTTTTTCTAAGATTTCTTCTACTCCGTCTAAAAGATCGAAGTATGGAACATTTAAATGCTGAAATTGATGACCTTCAATTTTCCAATCGCTAAAATCATTTTCGTTACGAACGTCCAAGATAAATAGCGGTTCTTTATTGATAATTTTAGATGTAACTTCTTTTGCAGTAAGAACATGCACTGTCATATTAAAATACCTCCTTAGGTATATAAACTATCAAATTTTTTAATTCACTATAATTCACTAATTATTCTACTTTACCCGTCCAGTCACGCATACCAGGAACCACGTTAATTACGTTTCTAAATCCTTGCTTTTTCATCGTTTGACCTGCCATTTCACTTCGTCTTCCAGAGTGGCAAATAATATAAATTTCATTCTCTTTATTTAATTCCTTCGAACGTTTTTCTACTTCGCCAAGCGGAATATGAACCACCCCTGGAATATGAGCCTCATCATATTCTTCTACTTCACGCACGTCTAAAATGTGAAGATGTTCATCATTCTCTACTTTTTTCGCAAATTCTTCTAATGAAATTTCAGGAATTGGCGTTACGTTTTCTTCAGCTCCGCCTTTACGAAGAAAGTGGTGAAGAACGTCACCTTCTGTCTCTGTACCTAAATACTCGTGACCTGTGCTTTTTGCCCACGCTTGTAAGTCAGCCGTAGAGCCTTTATCTGTTGCTTGAATTTCCAGCACTTGACCTGCTTCTAATTCATTCATTTTCTTCTTTGTTCTCACAATTGGCATTGGACATGCTAACCCTTTTGCATCTAATACGAAGTTTGCTTGCATCATTTCTTTTTCCTCCTTGGTTTAAATACTAACAGGGGTATATTTTTATCTAAAAAAATTAGACCGTTTCCCCTTTCCACTCCATCATGCCGCCGGTCATATTCGTTACACTATAGCCTTTCTGCTCAAGAAAACGAGCTGCCATTCCGCTTCTGCCACCAGAACGACAGACAACAATATAATTCTTTGCTTTATCTAACTCATGCATACGGAATTCCAATAAAGGAAGCGGAATATTTAACGCATTTGGTATTTTACCTATTTTTACTTCCTCTACTTCACGCACGTCTAAAATGTGAATTTGTTCTTGTTTTTTTACTAAGTGTTCTACTTCTTGTGCTGCTATTGTCTTCACTCTGCGTCTCCTCCTTCTTGATTTATCTCCACGTATTCATGCCGCCTTTAACGTTGGTGATGGATATAAAACCTTGCTTTTTCAACAGCTTACTTGCTTTCATACTTCTCATTCCGCTTTGACAAATAACGACTACTTCTCTGTCTTTTGAAAGCTGACCTGTTTGCGCGGGCAATTCTGATAAAGGAATGTTTCGAAACCCTTTAATATGTTTGGTACGAAATTCATGTGGTGTTCGCACATCGATAAACTGGTTATCTTTATTTTTTAACTTTGCTTTTAACTCCGTTGTGGCTATTTGCTGAATACCTTTTACTGTTGCAAAACGCTGATACAGAAACCACAGCAGAAAAACGATAATAAGCGCATTGATAATCATATTAACCCTCGCTTCATGAGCTATCTTTTAGATGAATAAGTTTACGTTTCCGTCTTCTGCATCGGCTAAATACGCCGCTACGCCTGCATATTCAATATTATCTAGCAGCTCTTTTTCCTGTAACCCTAGAAGATCCATCGTCATTGTACAAGCTACTAGCTTAACGTCTTGTTCCTGCGCCATTTCGATAAGCTGCGGCAGCGTTAAAGCATTATGCTTTTTCATGACATTTTTAATCATTTTAGGTCCCATACCTGCAAAGTTCATTTTAGATAAGCCCATTTTATCCGCACCGCGCGGCATCATTTTGCCAAACATCTTTTCTAAAAATCCTTTTTTCACCGGCACCATTTCTTCTTTACGAAGCGCATTCAATCCCCAAAACGTATGGAATATCGTCACTTCATGGTCATAAGCAGCCGCTCCGTTAGCAATAATATAAGCTGCCATCGCTTTGTCATAATCACCGCTAAATAATACAATTGTTGTTCGTTTCTTTTGCTCAGTCATGTTGCTCCTCCTATTACCCTATGGGGTATATTTGAATTTAAAAAAATTAGCTCTTTTGAATGTAAAAGATAAATGTGCTTCCTTCTTCTTTAAAATCAATAAGCTCGTGTCCTGTTGATTTTGCCCAAGCTGTTAGATCACTTTTAGCACCTTTATCTGTCGTTTGCACTTCTAATACTTGGCCTGTTGTTAAAGTATCCATTGCTTTTTTTGTTTTTACGATTGGCATTGGACACGCTAATCCTTTTGCATCTAAAACTTGATCAATTTTCATAGTGTTTATCTCTCCTTTTATATACATATACCTGTAAGGGTATATTATACTAAATAATGATATTCGTCAACCTTAAATAAGGTGACAACGATTAACGACTTTTCACTAACAGCTGTACAGCTTCTTTCACTAACCCTTCCGTTGGCTCTCCTTGCTGAAGGCTTTCTCTGACGCACTGTTCAAGATTTCTGCTCACAATAACTCCCATTGTGCGATCAATGGCACTTCTTGCAGCAGATAATTGAGTCACGACGTCTCGGCAGTCTTTTCCTTGTTCCATCATGCTAAGCACGCCTTTTAACTGCCCTTCAATTCGGCGCAGCCGATTTTTCACTTGTTGGTTATACTCCATAATCGAATACCCCTTTCTTTCCTTTACTTTTACACGCTGCTAACTCATAGCTGCGTACTTCAAAACCTTTTTTTCGTAAGAACCGTACGCCTAAATTTAACTCCACTCTATCTCCGGCAATCAGATGAACGCTGCCCTGTGGAATTTCTGAATAAAAGCGTTTGAGATACGCATACGGCATAACTAACCCCTTAGAATCATGAACTTCATGATAATGACGAATATCTACAACCGTTCGCCCAAGTTCTTTTGCTTCAGATTCCCGTATGCACTGTATTCCTTTAACAGGATAATAACGTCTGTATGCAATAAATAAAATAGCAAGCAACAATACTGCTATATAAAGCATAACAATCACCGCCTTGCTATTGAATTGATGTTGTTTACACGCTCTATATTATACCCCTGCGGGTATATTGTCAAGCGAGAAAATTATAATTAATTTTGCTGATTTACATGGATCCTCTCATACGAGCCGATCCACTTTATACAGTTTAGGAATTATGAATGTTTTCTTTAACCTGCTTTATTGTGTGTACCCCCTCCCCTATAGATCAAACATACTTTTCCGTTTTCATGCATCACCTGTGCTCATATAAATGACTAAAAAATAAGCTTATTGCCCCATTCATCATCTGCGCACAAAAGGTCCAGTTCTCCTTAGGAACTGGACCTTTTGTGTTAAAAAGCTGATTAGCTTTGATGATAAATATTATGCCATTGATTCCATGAACTGTGTGGATGCTGCTGGTGCCACTGATTCCATGGCACATATGGATTTTGCTGATGCCACTGATTCCACGAACCGTGCGGATACTGCTGATGCCACTGATTCCAAGGTGTGTATGGATGTTGTTGATGCCATTGATTCCATGTGCCGTGCGGATACTGTTTGTGCCACTGCTCCCAAGGGACATGAGGATGTTGCTGATGCCATTGATTCCACGTGCCTTGAGGATGCTGATGATGCCATTGTTCCCATGGAATATAATGTTGCTGTCCTTGATGCATATTTCGTCAACTCCTTTTCCTTTGCCACATCATATGTTCTTTTTAGAATTTAGAGCTTATCTATTTTAAAATATAGGCGTTTGATTAATTATGAATTACATAACACTTTTGTTTTTATATGGTAATATCAATATAAAACATCCAGGAGGATTTCAGTTGGTTAAAAACTTACCTTTATTAATGGCTATCTTACTTATAGGAGTAAGCTCTTCTCTTATAAGCGGAAGCATAAACTTATCTGGAAGTATAGAATGGATATTTTTTATTATTAGCCTTATTGCTAATATTACTGCCGTGATTGGTCTTTCTTTACACGTATTCCTTTACCTTCCTATGAAAAAAGCTGAGAAAAATCTAAAAGAAACGTTTAAATGAATATAAGCAAAAGAAGCAGATTTCTTATGAGAAGTCTGCTTCCTTTGTCAGCTTGTATTAAACTTGTTTTTTTCGACTTCTTTACACCAAAAGATGCATATAGCTCTTTATTCGGAAGGAGATGGAAATCTTGCTGCTTCGAAATGCGACACATTTTCTGTTGTGACAATTGTGCCGTCAACATTACTTTCCGCGAAGACTTCAACTCGATCTCCTTTTTCTAAATTGTAAATAGTAGAGACCGATACTACGTTAACAAATATAGTGTTTCCAGCAAAGAAATCGTTATCAATTGCGATAACCGCCGTGCCGTTGACACGAATTTCTACGCGCGCTCGATAATCGACAGTCGTATCATTAGGAAGAAATCCAATTGTAGCAACAAGGGAATATACGCCATCTTTTTTGGGGCGAAAAACAGACGTAACGGGATTGTATTCATTTGCTAAATCAAACTGTTTAAACTGATAGGAAACTTTTACAGACGTGTTTGCTGATACTGGCTGATTTGTAAGGTTAAGAGCACGAAACGCTGAGTCTCTTGTATTTCCTTGCTTGTCTTGTGGACAAGAACTATGGTGATGTTTCTTAGAAGAATAAGATCTTTCTACATGATATTTATCATCTTTTTCAATCGTAATCATCCTTTCTTTGTGTGTCTATCTATTTTATTCATTCGCAGGAAAAATGCTTGGATGCTTGTTCTTTGACTCATAATTTTTAATAGAGGAAACGATAGATTTCTGAATTTCCCACAAAAAAACACCTTCTCATTTGAGAAGGTGTTTTGCAATTAACCTACAATATTATAACCAGCGTCCACGTGTACGATTTCTCCCGTTACGCCGCGTGAAAGGTGGCTCAGTAATACAACCGTCATGTCGCCAACTTCTGCTTGCGTTACGTTACGCTTAAGAGGTGCTTTTTCTTCAACATGGTGAAGAATTTGGTTAAAGTCAGAAATGCCTTTCGCTGCAAGTGTACGAATTGGGCCTGCTGAAATCGCATTTACGCGGATATTGTCTTTCCCTAAGTCTAATGCTAGGTATTTTACTGAAGACTCAAGCGCTGCTTTTGCTACGCCCATTACGTTATAGCCTTCAACTGCGCGCTCTGCACCAAGATAGCTCATCGCTACAAGAGAACCGCCTTCTGTCATAAGAGGTTTCGCTGCTTTCGCTACGGCGATAAATGAATAAGCGCTTGTATCTTGAGCAAATGCATATCCGCTTCTTGATGTATTGATGAACTCACCGTTTAAATCTTCTGAGTGAGCAAACGCAACAGAGTGAATCACTCCGTGAACTGTGCCTGCTTCTTCTCCGATTTTTTTGAAAGCTGCTTCAATACTTTCGTCGCTGTTTACGTCACATTCAGCAATTAATGATGCTTGAATTTCATTTTTTTCTAAAAGCTTGTTCAATTTTCCTAGTGAACGTTCTTTACGGTATGTAAAAATTAAGTTTGCTCCTACTTGATGAAGGGCTTTTGCAACACCCCAAGCAATACTTCTGTCGTTGGCAACTCCCATAATCACAATGTTCTTGTTCTTTAATTGTAATAAATCTTCCATATTATCCTCCAAAAAAAATTAGTCATCAATGATGACTAATAGGTAATTGTATAGCTTTATTATAGCACAAAGATGCGCTTAGTTCCTAAGAGTCTTATGAATTATCCATTTTTGGTCTATAAATGACCTCTTACTTGTCCGAATTTTGTAGCCATGCTTGCGTTGTTTCAGCATATTTTGTGGCTGCAGGTGAAAGATGATAACGAGTTCATTCCTGACCATAACCGTTTGCTTATACCCTATATGTATAAAACTTTTTATCGAAAAAACGTAAAAAAGCGCCTCTCTCTCGTTCCTTACTAATTGAGAGACGGGCACTTTTTTATAAAACATGACTCGTTGCTTGTAAAAAGAACTGCGACTGTTCGTAGTTATACGTCACTTTTGAAAAGTCAAACGGCTGGCCATTCGCTAAGTGAAAAAGTGTTTCAATAAATAATTTAGGATCGCCTTCTTTTAATCCTAAGTACTTTGCTTCTTCTTCGTTCAGCTTGCCGACGTGAAGATATAGATCAGAAAACCCGATTTTTAAGCCAAGGCCTTCTTTAATGTAATGAAAAATAGACTGAGAAACAATTTCGTTATTTAAGTACGTAACGATGGATTTATTATAAAACGATTCTTCCAGACAAAGCGTCTGGCCGTTAATATACCGTACTCTTTTTACATAATAGACGTCGCTATTTTCTTCTATGTTTAAATTTAACGCCGCTTCTTGTGTCGGTTTCCGTACATCTAGCTCAATTACTTCCGACGTTAACTGAAAATCTTCAAGTTCACTTGTAAATCCTTGATTGGAAAGCAAGCCAATATATCCTTTTCGTTTATGACGACGGACAAAAATGCCGCTTCCTCTTACTTGAAAAACAACGCCTTTTTTCTCCAGCAGATCTAAGGCTTTTGTTACGGTGCTTTTGCTCGCCTTAAACTGTGCCATCAGCGTTTCTAATACCGGCAGCTTGTCTCCTTGCTGAAGCTTGTGTTCTTCAATATAGGTTTCAATTTCAATTGCAATTTGTTGGTATTTGATCATAGCTATACCTCTTTACTGATATTTGTCTCAACAATAAAACGATTATACCATAATCTAACTCCAACCCATAAACTTAAATTATTTATTGATTATTATTTTATTTGGGTATTGATAAATTGTATCGGTACAATTATACTGAAAGCGTATACTCAACAAGGGTGTTAACAATCACACCGGTTATTATCACACATTCAAGCGATTATCGAGAAGTAATCGTTGAAGATATTAAGAATAGCGGACTAAATCAAACATTATTTACCGTAGTGAAATAAGGAGGAACTAACAATGACAAAAATGCCAAAAGATTTTTTATGGGGCGGCGCATTAGCAGCTCATCAATTTGAAGGTGGATGGAACCAAGGTGGAAAAGGACCGAGCGTAGTAGACGTTATGACTGCAGGTGCGCACGGTGTACCGCGACAAATCACTGAAACAGTGGAAGATGATAAATTTTATCCAAATCACGAAGCGATTGATTTTTATCACCGCTACAAAGAAGATATCGCACTGTTTGCAGAAATGGGCTTAAAATGTTTGCGAACGTCTATCGGCTGGAGCCGTATTTTCCCTAAAGGCGATGAAGCTGAGCCAAACAAAGAAGGACTAAAATTTTACGACGATGTATTTGATGAACTGTTAAAGCACGGGATTGAACCGGTTATTACGCTGTCTCACTTTGAAATGCCTCTGCATTTAGCTCGAGAATACGGCGGATTTAGAAGCCGAAAAGTGGTAGATTGCTTTGTGAAATTCGCTGAAGTTTGTTTCGACCGCTACAAAGACAAAGTCACGTACTGGATGACGTTTAATGAAATCAACAATAAAATGGACGTAAACAATCCTCTATTTCTATGGACGAACTCAGGCGTTTCTGTAAAGCCTGGTGAAAATGCAAAAGAAGTGATGTATCAAGCGGGACATCATGAACTTTTAGCAAGCGCTCTTGCCGTATCAAAAGGAAAAGAAATTAATCCAGATTTCCAAATCGGAGCAATGGTGTCACATGTGCCAATTTATCCGTATTCTTCAAACCCTGAAGACGTGATGTTAGCAGAAGAAACAATGAGACAGCGCTACTTCTTCCCTGACGTTCAAGTTCGCGGCTATTACCCGAGCTACGCGTTAAAAGAATTTGAACGAGAAGGCTATCATATTCCGTTTGAAGAAGGCGACGAAGAAATTTTACGAAACGGAAAAGTCGATTATTTAGGCTTCAGCTATTACATGTCCACAACGGTTAAAAGCGACGTTGAAGCTGATAACACGGGTGATATCGTAAACGGCGGCTTGCCAAACGGCGTAGCAAACCCTTATATCAAATCAAGCGATTGGGGCTGGTCGATCGATCCAACGGGCTTGCGCTATACGTTAAATCGTTTCTACGACCGCTATCAAATTCCGCTATTCATTGTAGAAAACGGATTTGGCGCCATCGATACGGTTGAAGCAGACGGTTCCATTCATGACGCATCGCGAATTGAATATTTAAAATCGCACATCGAAGCGTTAGAAAAAGCTGTAACGTACGATGGTGTTGATTTAATGGGCTACACGCCGTGGGGAATTATTGATATTGTTTCCTTTACAACAGGCGAAATGAAAAAACGATACGGGATGATTTATGTCGACCGTGACAACGAAGGAAACGGATCGATGAAACGCTACAAAAAAGATTCTTTTAACTGGTATAAACATGTGATTGAAACAAACGGTGAAGAACTGTAAGAAATCAGAAAAGCCGGGTACCTGCGTGAAGACACAGGAACCCGGCTTTTTTAAAACGTGTAAAAATAAATGCAAATACGTTATCTCGGTTTATCTACTAGCTGTGTTTGCGCAATTTCTGTTTGCTTAATTCCCGCTCGTTGAATTTCATCCGCAAACGATTCATGTTTCAGCGTTTTAATTACCTTTTCGCTTCCATCTCGAAGAGTATACACTCTAAATTCATACATACTCTGCCCTCTCCTTTAAGCTGTGATTGATGCGATACATTAGATGCGCTCCTGTTCAAAGCAACTCCTAATAGAGGTTACTTTTTACTCTTCTTTACTTTACCCACTTTTTAGGAAACTAGACAAAGAGATTTGCTCTGACGCGATAAAAGACACATAAAAAGCCTTTGCCGTAAGCAAAGACTTTTATCTATTGAATATTATTGTTCAAAGATGGTTCCTTTTTTGAACTTTGACTGTTTAAAAGCGAATTTCGTTAAAAGAATATACGCAACTCCTGCGACTACTACTCCTATAATCCAGCCTAAATCAACTTCAATAAACGCAGCGCCTGCACCGATGAGCATCGCAAGCATGGCGCACGGATTGTAGCCGGAAAACGGCCCTTTTTCTTGATACAATTCCTCTACATTCACTTTTTGCTTCCGTAAAATATAGTAATCGACTAGTAAAATAGAAACAATCGGCCCTAAAAAAGCAGAGTAAATCAAAATGAACAAACCAAGACCTGCAGCTGATGAATCTTGAACAAGCACCCAAGGGAACGAGCAAAAGGCAAGCAGCCCGGTAATCGTAACCGCTACTTTATAGTTTGCTTTTGTCAGCAGCGTAATGACATACGTAGGCGGAATAATGTTTGCCACCATGTTTACGGCAATCACGCCAATCACAATAAATGCTGATACAGCAACAGTGATATACGAATTATCGACTACAACCGCGAACGCTTTAACTGGATTGGAAATACCCGTAGCAGAAGCAAGCATTGCTCCGATTGTCAGAACGAATCCGTAGGCTACTAGAATCGGTGTAAAGTATAAAAATCCGCGCTTCTTGTCGCTAATGCCTGGCTTTAGCTCTCTGGAGTAATCGGCTGCGCTTAGAAAAATCGCCGCATAATTACCCATAAACATCATAATGAAAGAAAAGAACGGAAGTCCCCACGAACCTTTTGTATGTACCCACTTCTCCCCTACTACTTCACTATGAGACGTTAAAAGAACACCAAATACATACACAAGACCAAGCAATATAATGATTGACGCAAGCATCTCTACCCATTTAACCGCGTGGAAGCTGTACAGCGAAAGAACAATTTGCAGCAGTTGAATGATAATAAAACAAAGAACAAGATTGTCAAAAGACCCTTTGCTCACAATTTTACCAATTTCGTTTAAAGCTGTACCGCCTGTCCAGCTTTGGAAACCATACCAAATGATAGCTGGAATACCTCGTAAAAGAGACGATATAACGGAGCCTTTTATGCCAAAAGACATTCGAAGCTGCATCACATACGGTATACCCGTCTTATAGCCAATTCGATCGTTTAACACAAAAAAAGTAGAAATAATGCCAATGGCAATAATGGCTGCCACAAACGTTTGAAAAAGATTTAATACCGCTGTACCCGCAATTACTAAGCTCGCACCAAGCGTCATATTTCCTAAATTAACGCCGTCTCCAATCCACATAAACATATAGGACAGCGGAGTTAGCTTTCGATCACTTTCCGCTTTTGGCTTTAGCGACGGATCAAGACCCCTATCTTGATGAGAATGTACCTCTTCTATGACGGTACTTGTTGCATTTGTAGACACTATACACTCAACTCCTTTTTTATGGTGCTTACACGCCCTAAACTAACATCTAATGTAAGTTAACTTAACATGTACATAGTGTATACGAATTTTACCGAAAGTTCATTATTATTTATGTGAATTTTCTGATATTAATTTGTACGATTTGACTAATTGTTGACCTCAGTTCGTAACAAACAAAAGTTGATAACAAAAAATCCAAGCGCTTACAATAAGCGCTTGGATGAGTCACTCAGTATTTATTTTTCACAGGCAATGTAGTCTTTATCTCGATCTAGCTTTGTATTGGCATCATACAGTGCTTTTGATACGTACGGTTTGTACTTTGTTTTGCCGCCTTTATTCTTTACATTAGCCGCACGAGCTACGCCGCCTTTGTAGTCTTTGTTTAATTCGGTACAGTTTTTGTAAGATTTAGCTGCCGCATCTACGTTTGAAACCGTGCCAAAAGATACGCTTGTTAATAAACCGAAAGATAGAACAATTGGAAAAATCTTTTTCATAACAGATACTTCCTTCCTATATTTTGTCTCATTAATAATAGAATGTTCTATCAATCTTTTCAATCTTTTTTTTACATTTAAACTACTATTATCCAATTTTTTTATTTATAAGTAGCTTTAAGAGCCTTGACCGCTTGTTTAGCCGCTTCTGCAATCAGTTTATCATGATACTCCGCATCTTTTTCCGTACGATCGGAAAGGATCGCAAGAACAATTGGATCTCCACTTGGCGGCCAAAGAATGGCAATATCATTCCGCGTCGCGTAGGAGCCTGCGCCTGTCTTATCGGCTACTTCCCAGCTTTTTGGCACGCCCGCTCGTATCAAGGCATCCCCTGTCGTATTTCGTTTCATCCAATCCGTTAAAAGTGCACGTTTGTCTTCAGGAAGTGCCTGTCCAAGTACATACGTTTGAAGACTTGAAGCAAGTGCTCTTGCTGTACTTGTATCGTGGGTTTCTCCTGGATTCACTTCATTTAAATCCGGCTCAAACCGCTCAGGCAGCGTTACATCGTCTCCTATGTTTTCTAAAGCTTCTTTAAATCCGTCCGGTCCGCCCAGCTGCTGCAGAATTAAATTCCCTGCCGTATTGTCGCTGTAGCGAAGCGATGCATCCGCGAGTTCTTTAAGAGTCATGCCTGTATCCACGTGTTTTTCTGTAATAGGGTTATAGTTCACAAGGTCATCGCGCGTATAAAAGATTCGCTCGTTGAGATCTTCAATTGATTTCTGCTGTAAAAGTGCACCGACAGCAAGCGCTTTATGAGTAGACGTATAAGCAAAACGCTCGTCCGGGTGATACGTTACCGTTTTATTTGTACCGGTATCTAATGCATAAATGCCAAGATTCGCATCATATTTTTCTTCAAGCTTAGCAAACTCTCGATCACTTTTAGTTTCTTGTTTTTGAAACTTCACCGTTTCAGCCTGTACTCCGCTGCTTGAAAAGCCTACAACCGCCGCGCATGATAGAGCCAGTGCAGGCATCATTTTTTTAAGCTTTGAAGTGTAAAACATCTCTTTCCATCTCTTCATTACCTTTCAACACCTTTCCAAAAAGTATTTAGTATGTAGTCTCTTAGGTAGAGATTACCAACAATTCTATTTTATCAATTGTTTACTCTCACAAACATGATAGTTTTATCACATTTATATAATAAAGTACCCGATAATGAAGAATAACTAGCATACCACCTATTAATAAATTTAAAATACCGGCGGCGTAACGGAAAATAAAATAACGGCTTTCTCATCAAACGGATTGTCCCATTTGTGCTTAAGATGCGAAGGGATTTTGACGCTATCTTCTTTTTCTAGCACGTATACTTCCTCGTCCAAATACACTTTAATTTTTCCTTCTAAAACGTATGCCACTTCCTCCCCTTTATGTGCTAAAGGAGTTTCAGATGAAGACATCATGGGA
This sequence comes from Priestia sp. USM5, assembly GCF_058323215.1. Classification (NCBI taxonomy): domain Bacteria; kingdom Bacillati; phylum Bacillota; class Bacilli; order Caryophanales; family Bacillaceae; genus Priestia; species Priestia sp. USM5. The sequence goes on along the minus strand of NZ_JBSGKN010000001.1, from coordinate 1,414,375 downwards.
GGGACTTCCATAATCGCCGTAGCTAGATTTCCAGTAAAATCTGGTGATACTAGCGAATACGTTAACTCTTTTACCTTCATCGTTTTACGCTCGTTTGACCGTACGACTAAATGAGAGGTATTTATGTCTTCAAGCAAAAAGCTAAAAGTAGGCACGTCGAGGCATTTAGCTAAAATCTTAAGCTTTGAAATAGACGGATTAGCTAACCCTCGTTCAATTTGACTTAGCATAGACGGCGTGATATCCGCTAATTTTGCTAATTCACGACTGCTTAGTCCCTTTTCTTTTCGAAATTTCTCTACTTTTTTTCCAATATCTATGTTTTCCATGATGATTCCTCCGTAAAAGATGTTTAATTATATTTAATTTTATTAAATTAAACTTAATAAACTGAGTTAAGTGTGTTAAATTATATTTAATAAATAAAGTATATTTTAATTTTATCACAGCGAGGAGGAAGAAAAAAATGAATGACATCTTGACCTTTTTGGTTCTTACATTGTTTGTTATTATGAGCCCTGGTATCGATACCGCCCTTATCACGAAACGAACGATGGCAGACGGACAAACTGGCGGCTATAAAATGGCATTAGGCTTAGCGAGCGGCTCTTTAGTTCATACGCTCGCCGCCACGTTTGGCTTATCGGCTCTTCTCCTTCAGTCAGCTCTGACATTTGAAATCGTAAAATACGCAGGAGCCCTTTACTTAATGTACTTAGGCATCTCTGCCTTCCTTTCTAAAAAAAGCAATGCATCTTCTTCTGAAAAAGAGGAGCAGTCAAAAGAAACATCCGTTTTTCGTCAAGGCCTTGTCTCAAATGTTCTTAATCCAAAAGTAGCGGTGTTTTTCTTAACTTTTTTACCTCAATTTGTTCAAACTGATCAAAACGTAACGCTTCAATTGCTTCTTATGGGAATAACGTATACGATCCTTGCGATCACGTGGTTTTTCGTATTCGTCTTTTTTATTAACTATTTAAGAAAATGGCTTACAACACCTAGCGTGCAGCGCTTTATGGATAAAGCAACGGGCGTCGTGTTAATCGGATTTGGATTAAAGCTCGCTTTTGAAAAACATAAATAACAAAAGTATGTTAGTTGAAGAAAGTTCCGAATGAGTTTGATTTTTGATGGAGAATCAAACTCATTCGGATTTTTTTATTAGTAGGGTAAATGCAGGTGCTTCTAGCCGGTGATTGAAAGGCAAGGCGAAGACTCATGCAGGAAAAGCGGAATAGATGAGACCCCGCAGGAGCGCAAGCGACGAGGAGGCTCAGCGGCCGCCTGCGGAAAGCGAAGTCTTGCACGGAAATCAACAGGCGTGTAACAAGCAATTCATACTCGATCATTTATCTCAATTGTTATTTATGCACGTCAGGTTCATAGAGATAGAGTTTAAGATCAAGTCTTCCCTCTGAAGAAACGAGTATTCCTTCCGCTTCGAGTGAAAGCTTTTGAACAACATGCATTTCTTCGTCTTTAAATCCAATTTCTCCTTTAGAATTGATCACTCGGTGCCAAGGCAGTTTGTGTTTTTTGCTCATCGAATGCAAAACTCTTACCACTTGCCTTGCACCTCGAGGACTCCCAGCTAGGCGGGCAATTTGTCCGTATGTCATGACTTTTCCGCGAGGAATTTGTTTAATAAGGGCTACTGCTCGCTCTGTAAAACTCATGCTGTCCCTCCTTTTATTGTTTAGTACAACATTACCATAATTAATAAACCGTGAAGTAATCACTCGATTTTTCTTCAGCAACATTATAAGATAATACATAAGAAGTACGCTCATCATTGTGCAACATTCTTCAGGTAAATGCTTGTATTTCCTATTCTTCAACTAGCAAATCTTTGCGCGAGTGGCAGCTTATCCCTTATTTATGACACTGTGATTATAAAAACGTTACAGAAATCAACACAGCAAAGTACGTAGAAGCGTTACATGATAAGATAAACAGTAGATACTAGTACAATTTCAAATTGATGCTGACGAATAAGTAATCATTTAAAAAGTGGTGAGAAAATGACAAAATGGCTTAGTGTAAAAGAGTTATCTGAAGAAACGAGTATTCCTACTTCAACTATCAGAAGATACATAGATAAATTCGAAGATTTCTTTATACAAAAAGAAGATCATCGACCAAAACAATATGAAGCTGCAGCTGCGACCGTTTTACTGAAAATTAAGCAGCTTTATGATGAAGGCTGTCAAGCAGAAGAAATCAATGAAGCACTGCAAAAAGAATTCTCTTTGACTACAAGCAAGGATCAAGCTGCCGTGTCTCTAGACGAAGACAAAGAGAACACAGCAGAAGCAGCTGACCAGCCCGAGGCGGATGACCAGCAGCCGACACCTCCCGAACAGCCGGTACAGCCTCCACCCCAACAAGAGCCTGATACAAAACAAATTCTTCAGGAAAAAGATAAGCAGCTTATTCAATCTTTGCGTAAAAGTCTGCGTGAACAGCAGGCCATTTCAGAATTAGTAGAAGCTTCAAAAGAAAGCAGCGTAGTAGGTAAAAAGAGATCGATTTTAAAACGGTTATTCCAACGAAAAAAGGACTAAGTTTGTAAACAAGCCTAGGCCATGAAGCATCTTTATTTCTGATCATTAAATTTATGTAAAACAAAGTTTCTAAACTGTTTAACAGCCGGCGATAGATATCTTCCTTCAATCCATGCTAGTCCAATGACTCGGTGGCAGTTGGCCTTAGCTAATGGGATTTTCACTATTTTGCTTTGATCGATTCCGTGTAAATCTGGAAGGATAGAAATTCCTAAGCCGGCTCCTACTAGTCCCGCTACGGTATCAGCTTCCTCTCCTTCAAACATGATGTGAGGCATTCTTCCTGACTCTTCAAATAACTGCTCAAACGTAAGACGAAGAGAAAAGCCTTCTTTTAAGTGAATAAATGATTCCTCAGCAATTTCTTCTAGTGCAATACATTCACGATCAGCATACCGGTGATTTTTCGGTACGATTACAAACAGCTCTTCACTCCAAAGATGCTGCCTTTTAATGAACGATTTCTCTTCCATCGGCGCAATCAAACAAAGATCCAGTTCGCCGAGCTCCAGCTGTTCAAGAAGCACGTGCGAAGGACTTTGCCTCAGCTGAAAATTCACCTTAGGATATAAACTGCGAAACGAAGCGATTAAATCTGGAATCAAATCCGTGCTGAGCGTATGTAAAAATCCAAGTGACACCTGCCCTTTTTCAGGATCTAGCAGCGCTTGAATTTCCTCTTGTCCTTTATCAAATTCTTTCATTATGTTATCTACACGCTTTAAAAAAACCTTACCATATTGATTTAATATAATGGAACGTCCTTGCCGGTCAAATAGCGATGCTCCTACTTCCTCTTCAAAACGAGCGATTGAACGACTGAGCGCAGGCTGCGTAATTAACAGCTCTTCTGCGGCGCGCGTCATATGCTGCGTACGTGCTAGCGTTTGAAAATATTTAAACTGCTGCCATTCCACTTTGTACCATCTCCTTATCAACCATTCTATCCATTACATAGATGTATGAAAAATATGATTATAATGAATTATACATTATAAATAGCAGGTGTTACGATAAAAAATGGAAACATACTCGAGGATGTTTTTAGTTCATCTTGATGACTGCTGTATACGGCTCTTATTAAAATTTTATGATCATCATTTTCTAGCAGAAAGAAGGATTTGTTATGAAACGTAAGGGGATTATTAAAAAGCTAACTAAGATATCATAGTAACTACACAGCAAAAAGACCCTTCTATCACACTAAAAGAAAGGTCTTTTTTGAGAATCTAAAACACATTTTTTCTTGTATGTACCCCTTAAAGTAGACTTTTTTAGAATTTAACTCGTTCTACTAACTGCAGCAATTCATCATTAGGTCCGTGAAATAAAATCATTCGTCCGCCTTCAAGCGTTGGCTGAGGCTCAGATGATAAAAATTCAATTCCTTTGCTCTTATAATGTTGAATCGCCTTATTTATATCCTCTACCGTAAAGGCAAGATGGTTAACAATCCCGCTATTGGTATACTCGCCAATCGGATCAATATCTCGAATGAGCTCAATTTCAATACCCGGCTGTTCTTCAAGATACAAAAAAGCCATCTCTCTTTTTTCGGTAGAGCCTTGAAGGCGAACTTTAAAGCCAAACATATCCCCGTAGTAGTGAATCGTTTCATCCATATTTCCAACAATAATTGCCGTATGTTCCATTTTCTTAATCATCGATATTCTCCCTTTCCCCATATTTAGTAGGTACAAGTAAACTATACAGCAATTTAGGCAATATGTATTTCCATATACCTCGAGTCCTCATACTATGGTTAAAAAATAACAAACAAAAAAACAAACCCCAGTGGTTTGTTTTGGTTACATCTTATATAGTCAGTCTCTGTTTCAACAACGTTCGATAAGCCATGTTTTGTACCTTTGTACTGCAAACGATTTTACTCTCGTACTCTGGTGGTAATCATCTATCTACGATTACGCATGTAACCGTCCGTCTCTCCGTTAAATTCCTTCGAGACAGTTCCCCTACCATTGTTTGGGTTTCTCGCTCGTGGGGTTTACCGCGTTCCACCTTTGCTGTTTCCAGCAAAGCTTCGTCACTGTGGCACTTTCAGGGATACTCGACCATATCCGAGGACTTAGGTGGTTTTTCCCGCCGTCAGCTAAGCTATAAGCCAAGCTGCCCTAGCTTATTTTTTCACTAGGCACGAACACTACGGGCATCTCAGCACCGTGCGAGCATGGACTTTCCTCTACATCAAATGATGCAGCGATTACCTGAACGTTATTTCAGATCGTGTATGAGTAGTATATGCGTTTTAATAAGCCAAATCAAATGTAACTTTTGGAACGGATTCCAATTCAATTTTTACAGCAAATTAAATAAAATAACTTGTTTCTGTACACTCTTTTTAGTAGATGAATCACCCGCAAATTCAAGAAATATTCTCTTCATCCATTTCTACGAGGGATACTTTGTTTCTTTGTAGAATATTCTATACACCACACAAAAAGATGACAGAGGTGATGAAACATGAACGCTGAGTTAAAATTTGATTTTCATACCCATCACGACCGATGCGGACATGCTCGCGGAACGATTCGAGATTATATAGAGGCGTCTATTGATAAAGGCCTTGATATTATTGGGATTTCGGATCATTCTCCTTATTTTGCGAGCGAAGAAGAGCAGCCGTATCCTCACATTGCGATGGGAAAAAGCGCATTCTCCGGATATGTAGCTGAGATTTTGAAACTAAAAGAAGAATATAAAGAGAAAATTGAAGTGCTGTTAGGCGTGGAGTCTGATTTCTTTCCTGAGCATGCGGGAATATATCAAAGCCACTATGAAAAATATCCGTTTGACTACATAATCGGCTCTGTCCATCAAGTTGATGAAATCAGTATCTTTCATAAAACGCGCTGGGAAGGACTTTCTCAAAAAGAAAAACAGCGCACGAAAGAAACGTATTATCAATTGATCCAAGAGTCCGCCCGAAGCAGAATGTTTCAGATTCTTGGCCATATTGATGCCATGAAAGGATTCTATCCCTCCTTTTCTTCTATCGAGACAGCTGTAATCGATCAGACGCTAAAAGTGATTTCGGCACATGACATTGCTATAGAAGTGAATACATCAGGCAAAACCAAAGACTGCGGAGGCTGGTATCCTGCAGACGATATTTTAGAAAGAGCCCTGCACTACGGGGTACACATTACATTTGGTTCCGATGCTCATGATCCGGAGCGTATTGGCGACGACTTTGAATTGGTAAAAAAGCGTCTTAAAGAAATCGGATTTACAGATTGGGTCTTCTTTAGACAGAAAAAAATGCAGGTGGCATCTTTGTAAAACGGTGAACTTAAATAGACTGTAAATACAAATATGCCTGAAGACACGCAGATGAAGGACATCGCGTATTTTCAGGCATGTGTTTTTTTACTGAGAAACTTTGACTTTTGTAGCTGAAGATAAATTTTCTCCGTTCGTTTCAATTACTTGTTGTTTAGGCACCATTTTTCCCTCGTCTTGACCTACCCTTATAGTCCCTCTACCATCTCGAACACTACTAAATTCCTACATAAAATATCCACATTTCATTTCAACTGTGCTACATTTAACTAAAAATGCTTTCTTAATGAGGGATACAATTGTGAATTTAGATTTAACAGCTTATATAACGCTTATCTGTACGTCCGGTGTTCTTAATCTATACTTATGTTTTTACGTATTTATTAAGCGTCACCACTACGCTAACATTGCCCATTTATTTATTCTTCATACAGGCTTCACCTCTATTTATTGTATGGGTGCGGCGTTTAGCTTACTATCCGTTAACCTCGGAGAAATGAAATTTTGGACCGCTATTCAATACGTGGGCATGCCTTTTTCGCCTCCTGCAGGACTGCTGTTTGTTATGCAGTATGTCGGCATAAAGGTAAGAAAAAAACATATTTTCGCCCTTTTTATCATTCCGTTTATTAGTTTGATTATGGTCGCAACAAATGACTGGCATCACCTTCATTACCGAGTGTTTGAAATTGATTCCGTTCTAGGTGCTCCTTACGTTCATCAAGAAATTGGACCATGGTACACAATTCACGGCATGTTCATCTTTTCGTCTATGTTCGTTGCTTTTTTGCTCGCCGTTTACCGCTGGAAAGAAACAGCCAAAGCTTACCGCCTGCAGTTAATTTCATTAATGGTCGGTCAATTAGTCCCTATCGTCACAGCTTTTATCTATTTAATGGGCTTTACGCCGCAGGGAATTGATCCAGTTCCGATGGTTTTATGGGTTTCTTCATTTTTATATTTATGGTCCATTAACTCATCGCGTATGTTTACAGTCATGCCCGTTGCGAAAGACGCGATATTTAACAGCATCAATGACGGCGTTGTCGTGCTCGATGAAAGCTATAGATTAATTGAATTTAATCTAGCGTCTAAAAACATGTTTCCGCAGCTAAAAAAGTCGATGCTTGGAAAACATTTTGCTGATATTTGGGTGACGCTGTCCGGCCGTTCGTTTCCTTTTGCATTAGAAAATGCAAAAAGCAGTCATGAACTGGAGCTTTTTTCTGAAGATCAATCTTCGTATACGTATCAAGTTCGCACTTCTCCTTTGCAGTATGCTAACAACAGTCACGGCTTGCTGCTTATTTTTACAGATATCACGGAGCTAAAAAGACTTCAGCTAAAGCTTGAAAATCAAGCTTATTACGATGAGCTGACGCAAATCTATAATCGTCGGGCATTTTTTCAGCAAAGCAAGCAAGCGTTCGATGAAGCAAAAAAGTCCGCATCTTCTTTTACACTTCTTTTACTTGATATTGATTATTTTAAAAAAGTGAACGACACGTATGGTCATTATGCCGGCGATCAGGTGCTTGTACATGTCGTAAAAGCCTGCGAGTCCGCATTGCCGCAAGGAGCCCTTTTTGCTCGGTACGGCGGTGAAGAATTTGTACTCGCGCTAAAGGGCCATACTTTATCTGAAGGCGAAACGCTTGCTGACCAAATTCGCCGTCACGTCGAGACTCAGCCCTTACTGATTAATGAAAAAACCATTTCTGTTACGCTAAGTCTTGGAGTAGCACAAGCCGAAAAACAAGAAAATGAAACGTTAGATGAGCTGTTGAATAAAGCAGATATCGCCCTGTACGCTGCCAAACAACATGGACGCAACCAAGTACGTGTATATAAAGAAATAAAAGAAATCCTAGAAAGAACCTAAACAGCACTGTTTCGGTTCTTTTTTCTTTTGAGTACTATTCTTTCATTTATCAAGTAAAAGTGCTAAAAGACTTGATTTTGTTTATGTATTTGAAAACAGCTCATCCTATAAACTAGAGGTAGATCAAAAAAAGGAGAGATAGAGATGAAGATTACACACATTCGAAATGCTACTTTACTTGTTGAATACGGGGGAAAAACGTTTTTAATTGATCCTATGTTAGCGGAAAAAGGCACGTACCCTCCCTTTCCAAATTCGATCAGACAAGATCAAAACAACCCTTTAGTGAGCCTGCCGTTATCCGTTGAAGAGATTATTGAGGGTATTGATGCCGTCATTCTCACTCACCTTCATTTGGACCATTTTGACGATGCCGCTAAGCAGGCGTTGCCAAACGATATCAAAATGTTCGTTCAAAATGAAGAAGATGCCGCAGTAGTAAGAGCTGATGGTTTTAAAAATGTAGACGTACTAACAAAGAACACGGTCTTTGAAGGCATCCAATTATCTAAAACAAAAGGTGAACACGGAAGAGGAGAAATTTTAAAGCGTACCGGTTTAGTATGCGGCGTTGTTTTTAAACACAAGAGCGAAAAAACGCTTTATGTAGCTGGAGATACGGTATGGTATTCCGCTGTTGAAGAAGAAATCAACACCCATCAACCGGATGTCATTGTCGTAAACGGCGGCGATAATCAATTTTTAGAAGGCGGTTCTCTTGTGATGGGGAAAGAAGATATTTACGAAGTACACAAAGCGGCCCCTCATGCTACGATTCTTTCTGTCCATATGGAAGCTGTCAATCACTGGACCCTATCAAGAGAAGAGTTAAAAAGCTTTATCAACGAAAAAGATATGGCGTCCCGTGTCTTAGTTCCAGATGATGGCGAGGTCTATACTTTTTAAGAGAGAAGATGAGACAAAAGTATTTAAGTTGAAGAAAGGTCCGAACGAGTTTGGTTCTTAGTTGAGAATCAAATACGTTCGGATCTTTTCATTGATATAGTAAACGTAGCTTTCATATGTGCAGTTGCTTCCAGCGGTTGATTGGAGGCTCAGCGCCCGCCCGCGGAAAGCGAAGCCTTGCATGGAAATCAACCGCTGTGTCATAAGCGATCTACGAGCTATTTATCCCACTGATTCATCTTTAGGTTAGATTGATGTAGTTATGTCTCCCTCTCTCTTTTATAGCTCTTTAATTTATCAAGTAGTAGTCGTAGTAGCAACTGCTGAAGTGCTCGCAATAACCGCTAGCATAGCTGCTTGCTGAGCTTGAATAATCGTTTCAATCGTTGTATAGATGCCCGTTTCGACCACTCTAGAATCCTTCAGTTTTTCACTGATAACCAAATTAACCCCCAGCATAACGTTGATGTCTTTCTGCCATTTAAAAAGTTTATCTGCATTTAACTGCTTCACCACTTCATGGATAAGTTCAATTTCAGTTTCTGGTTTTTCAAACAGTGCTAATAAGCCAATGACCGGGTAATGCATTGCCTTTACTTTCATGCCTGCCGATTCACAGGCTTCTTTTACTGATACGCATCTTTCAATAAGGGTATCTGCATCTAAATTTTTATCGATTGAAAGAATATGACTTAAAAATTGAAGGTCATTTCCTTTTTTAAATCCATGCTGCGCCAATGTTGTATAGAAGTGTTCAATTTCATGCATGAGATCATCAGTAGACTCGCTCGTTTCAGCTAATAAAACGGCAAGAGGTACATCGCCGCTTGAAGTAAGGAAAAGGTGCTTTCTTTTCATGCCTTGATAAATTTCTGCGGATCTTCGGATCATTTCTTTATGACTTCGGCTTGACTCATTCGACAGCATAGCCGAAGCCGCAATGTACGTAAAAGCGCCTCTCGTAAATCCGCCTTGTATCAATTGATCGTATACGTCAAGAAACTCATGAAACGTTTCTTTTGGATTCTCATAGCGAGTATCAAGCATAGCTGCTATTGTAAAACGCTGTGATGATTTTAACGTAGAAAACATCCCTACTTGATTTTTAATATAGTCGCTTAACTCGAGATAATCCTGAAGCTCGAGCGATTTACCTTTCACTGCATAAATAGAAGCGATAGCCATAAACTGCTTGTGATCTGCAGCTTTCCATTTGAGCTCATTTTTTAAGCTTATATAAAAATCTCTATACTGATTTACTTTTTGTTGAATCGTTTCCGGGAGCATATCAACACGTCCTTTGTTCGTCGTTAGCTTATATACGTAGCACTTCAACAAAAGTTTCAATATTTGGTAAATATCCTATACATTTATTACATACAAAAAAGACCCCGGAATATTCCGAGGTCTTTTTTTGTTCAGTTCTATTTATTAACCTCTTCCCGCTTGGAAAGAAGGATATTTTGTCATACCGCCATCCGCAAATAATGTAATACCTGTTACATAGCTTGCTTGTGATGATGCTAAGAATGCTGCAACTGACGCGATTTCTTCCGGGTTACCGATGTAGCCCATTGGAATCATACTTTCTACGTCTGCACGCTGTTCTGGATCAGCGAATTTTTCAGCGTTAATTGGTGTATCAATTGCCCCAGGTCCAATGTTATTCACGCGGATTCCTTTTGGTGCATATTCAAGAGCCAATGTTTCCGTCATTAGCTTCATGCCGCCTTTACTTGCTGCATAGTGAACAAATAATGGCCAAGGAATCATTTCGTGAACGCTAGACATGTTAATAACGTTTCCTTTGATATCATTTTCAACAAAATATTTAATCGCTTCGCGGCTGCCTAAAAACGCGCCCGTTAAGTTTGTGTCGATTACTTGATTCCAGTTTTCTAATGATAATTCATGAGAAGGAACCGGGTTTTCAACACCAGCATTATTAATCATAACGTCTAATGTGCCAAATTCTTTAACAGCTGTCTCTACAAGGTTCACAACGTCTTCTTCTTTTGTTACGTCGCCTCGAACAATAATTGCTTGACCGCCAGCTTGTTCAATTTCTTTTTTTACTTCTAGCGCTTCGTCTTCGTTGCTGCGGTAGTTTACAACCACTTTTGACTGCTCTTGACCAAAACGAACGGCCATTGCGCGACCCAATCCTTTTGATCCGCCTGTTACAACTACTACTTTATCTTTTAAATCTGTATACATCTTGAAGTCCTCCTACTTTTCCTGTTTAATATGTCTTGTTATACTGTACTAATTACAAATACAGTTTAGGTTTTAAAAAGAGAATAAACATTTTTCTATCTCTTCTTTGTCAAACTGTCATTCATTTAAAGAGCAGTAAATTCAATTCTGCTCCCTTTTCGTTACTTATCGTAACCAAGAGAGATAAAGTAGTCAAACTTTTTGTTTGATCATTTTTATCATTTCTTTTTTCCTTACTCTCTTTATAGTTGTTTGTTCCCTGGAGAATGAGTCTTCACACTTCCAATTCACACCACTTCAAAAGTTTAAACTTTTTCCCTTGCAATTCTTAAATCAATGTATTATATTGTTGATGTATCAATTATTGATATGTCAAACAATTGTCCACAATCAAAAATATGGAAATGACAATAAATATGTTTAACGCCTAAAAAGAAAGGAATAATGACTATGACTACAAAAGACTTTAACGAAATTGCTTTAAAACGTCGTTCAATTAAAAAATATGATCCTTCAGTAAAAATTAGCCGTGAGGAAATGGAGGAAATTCTTACAGAAGCTATGCGCGCTCCTTCTTCTGTTAATATGCAGCCGTGGCGCTTTGTTGTAATTGAAACGCCGGAAGGAAAAGAAAAGCTAGCTGAACTTGCGAAATTTAACAGTGAACAAGTTTATACATCTTCAGCTGTTATTGCCGTGTTTGGTGATATGAATAACGTTGAATATGCAGATGAGATTTTCGGCAAGGCCGTAGAGCTGGGCTATATGCCTCAAGACATTAAAGAACAGCAGCTAAATTTCTTTAAGCCAATTTACGAAAACATGCCAAAAGCAGATATGAAAGACATCGTGCTGATCGATTCAGGTCTTGTGTCTATGCAGCTTATGCTTGTGGCTCGTGCTCACGGGTATGATACAAATCCAATCGGCGGATACGAAAAACACTTAATCGCAGAAGCATTCGGTCTAGATAAAGAACGTTATCTTCCAATTATGCTTATCTCAATCGGAAAAGCAGCAAGCGAAGGTCATGCTTCTTACCGTCTACCGGTCAATACGGTTACGACTTGGAAATAAGCAGCTAGTTCTATTCAATAAGTAAAGAGCTAAAAATGTGAAGTAAAAGGAGACTTTCTGATGAATAACTATCAAGAACTTACAAAAAAACAGCTTTCATTCTTCAACAGCGGTAAAACAAAAGACGTTGCGTTCCGTATCGAAACGCTAAAAAAATTAAGAGAACTTGTTGTGGGTCATGAAGACGACATTTTAAAAGCAGTAAAAGCTGATCTTAACAAACCAGAAATGGAAGCAAAACGTGCAGAAGTTGGTCTTGTACTAAGCGAAATCGACTTTGCAGTTGAGAATCTTGCAGAATGGGCAGCGCCAAAAGAAGTAGAAACACCATCTACTCACGCTGGAGCAAAAAGCTACATTTATCAAGATCCATACGGTTTAGCTCTAGTGATTGCACCTTGGAACTATCCGTTCCAACTTGCTGTATCACCAGTAGTAGGCGCGATTGCTGCAGGTAACTGCGTGGTGTTAAAGCCTTCTGAATTAACACCTCATACGTCAAGCCTTCTTGCTAAGATGTTTAATGAAAACTTCCCTGAAGAATACTTGACTGTAGTCGAAGGTGAAGTGGAAACAAGCACGGCTTTACTAAAAGAAAACTTTGATTACATCTTCTTTACAGGAAGTACAATGGTCGGCAAAATTGTAGCAGAAGCTGCAGCTAAACATTTAACGCCTGTTACGCTAGAACTAGGCGGAAAAAGTCCTACAATTGTACACGAAGATGCTAATATTGAAGAAGCAGCTAAACGTATTGCGCGCGGTAAATTTGCAAATGCTGGCCAAACGTGCGTAGCGCCAGACTACATTCTTGTTCAGCGAAATGTAAAAGACGAGCTGCTAGCTAACCTAAAACAAGTCGTAACAAACACGTACGGCGAAGATGTTTCACAAAATCTAGACTTCCCTCACGTAGTGAGCGAAAAGCATTTTGATCGTCTTAACAGCTTCTTAACAAACGGAGATATCGTTTTTGGAGGCAAAACGGACCGTTCTCGTCTGTTTATTGAACCAACTGTTCTTGACAACATCTCATGGGAAGACAATGTGATGCAAGATGAAATCTTTGGACCAATTCTTCCAGTCATCGTATACGATGAAATCTCAGAAGTAATCCAAGCAATCGTAAAACGTCCAAAACCATTAGCACTTTATCTTTTCTCTGAAGATGAAGCAGTCCAAGATCACATCTTAAACAGCGTGTCATTCGGCGGGGGTTCTATTAACGATACAATTAACCACATGACATCTCACTACCTTCCTTTTGGCGGCGTTGGTGACAGCGGAATGGGTGCGTATCACGGAAAAGCAAGCTTTGATACATTTTCACATGCTAAAAGCATCTTAAAACGTTCGAATAAATAAAGAAAAAGCCGAAGTCAGCGTCTGACTTCGGCTTTTTTTATTCTTTCATTTGTTTGGCGATTTGTTCATACTGCTCTTCTTTTTTTGTGGAAACCGCTAAATCGCAAAGAATATGTAAAAAATATTTTTTATCTTGAACAAATAAATACTCTTCTTCAAAGCCTTTAGAAATGTATACGGCAAACTCCCAGATGTCGTCATAATAAGCTGGCCCAATGGCCTCAGCGAGATTTCCAAGCGTTTTGAGCAGCTCCATCGTAATGATAATATTCCGTCTCGCATAGTGCCGGATATTAGCAAATCCATCATATAAAAAGTCCTCAAACTTTTTGTCAGGGATCACCATTCGTATCACGCCTTTATCATCAACTAAGTAAGAAGAAAATTGACTCGCAGCACAAATTTCCCGAAGAATATCGCTAATTTGGTGAATGGAGTTAACCGCCGTTTTGAAGTCATCATTTCCTAGTGATTTAATCGCCATCTCCACAAACTTGGTAATAATATACGTCGTGTCTTGAATATCAGTCTGAGATTTCCCTACATGGATATATTGGTGAAAGACGGTGCAATCCATTTCATCTTGCTCCGTCGAATCTCTATGCCAATAATAAAACAATACGGTTCCGCTGAGCACATAATCCCCTACTTCACGCTCCATTTTTATCACTAAATTATGCTCTTTGGCACAGTGAATCAATTGGCTGTAGTTCAACGTTTGAATATAGCCAGATGTTTGAATACATACCGGCTTTTTCTCTCCTTCTGGAAAGGAAAATTGTTCGCTATGACTAGACTGCGTTCGATGAATCTCCAGTTCCTCGCGAATCGTTGTCTTAATCGCTTTTATGGACGCTGTTTTCATCGATTGAGTCATATGATTTACTTGCAGCCACTTAACAGAATGATTAATGAAGTAGACAAACGTGCCCGCACTAAAAACAGAAAGGGCTGTCGTCACAAACGGAATCGCAAAATATCCGTCTACTTGAGAGCTGTTTAAAAAAAGAAAGACAAAAAGTGTATACAAAAAACTCCCTATAAAAATACCTAAAATTCGCTGAGTAGACTTAGAAGAAGCAAAGTTTTTTAACACGCGAGGAGAAAACTGAGCTGCAAATGATGTAAACACAACGAGCATTAAGTTAAAGGTAAATGTGGTAATCGATAAAATCCCGGGCATAATCGTACTCACTAACGTATTCGTTAAATCCATGTTGATTGAAAAAAATGAAGGGACCTTCTCTCCTACTTTGCAATAATAGTCAAGAAACAGCGTCAGTGCAGCTAAAAGAACAGAAAAGAAAGCATAAATTAAGGGACTAAACCAGATTTGACTAGTTAACTCATCTTTAAACGCGCGAGGAGAAAGCTGTTTCCTTGCCGCTATCCATCTAAATGTATTCATATAAAACCTTCCTTTTTATTTGTAAATCTCTAACTTTTTTCTTAGTTCCCTAATTTTTTTTGATTATGCTTATACAATGGAAAAAATCTATTTTTTAAGATATAGGCACACAAAGCAAAAAAGAGGTTGAGATACCCCTAATTATTTCATCTAAATGAGGACAAATAGAATACATGAGCTGAACCCCTCATGACGCGGCCGGTGAGCCTTTCCCCCCAGGAGTCTTCGCCTCGCCCTCCAATCAACTGCTAGAAGGAACTGAATGAAGATATGAAAGCTAGGTTCACCATCCAAACAAAAAATCCGAACGCGTTGGATTCTCAATCAAGAATCCATCACGTTCGGATTTTCTTTCAACTAACCTCATTTTATCTCAGCCTCTTTTAACTCTTATCTTTTTACCAGCCTCGGCTCGCTCCGCCGCCTCCGGAGCTGCCGCCTCCCCCTCCGCGAGGACCGCTTCCACTGCCGCCACCTCCGCCGCCTCTTCCTCCAAACATCACAAGGAAGTTTAGCAGAAATTGAGTGATGGCTCCTTTAAAAAAGACAAAGTCAAGGATAAGCAAGCCCACAATAACAGCTGCAATCAGCAGCGTTTGAAGGGGTGTGAAATGAACACCGCTATCAGAAGGAGGAGCTGCTTTTGGCACTTTTTGTTCAAAATCTGTTCCTAAATCATACTCTTTTACGACTTGGTTATAAACAGCTTTATATGTGCTTTCTAGCGCCGTATCGTATTTGCCGTTTTTTAAGTTAGGAATAGCATAAGAGTCAATGATTTCTCCAGATTTGATATCGGTGATAGCTCCTTCTAATCCATACCCTACTTCGATTCGGATTTTTTGTTCTTTTTTAGCGAGCAAAATAAGAACGCCATTGTTCAGCTTTTTATCACCGAGTTTGTACTTTCGAAACGCTTCATTTGCGTACTCTTCTACATCCGAATCACCTAATGAATTCACCGTAAGAATCGCTACTTGAGCTTTCGTTTCATCATCTAACTTTCTGCCCATTTGATTGATATCCGCTTTTTCCTGGTCATTTAACAGATGAGCAAAATCTTGAACGTAAATATCGCCTACCGGATTTGGGATATCAGGTGCAGCAAAAGCAACGCTTACCGTATTACATAAAAGAGATAATAATAAAGCAAACGAAGCAAGAAATTTCATCACTTATCGCTCCCAAAATCAACTTTCGGCGCTTGTTTTTCTTCATTTGTTACTTCAAAATATGATTTTTCATCAAACCCAAACGTGCGCGCAAACATGTTTTTAGGAAATCCCTTAACGGATTTATTATATTTTGCAACTTCATCATTATAGTCTTTACGCGCTACAGCGAGTCGATTTTCCGTTCCTTCTAAGCTATCCATCAAGCTTCTGAAGTTTTCATTTGCTTTTAAATCCGGATACTTTTCAACCACTACAAGCAGGCGATTTAACGCGCCGCTTAATTGCTGATCTGCATCAGCTTTATCTTCAGGCGTTTTCGCTCCCGCTAGCTGCGCTCTTGCCTGAGTGACTGAATCAATTGCTTCCTGTTCATGCTTAGCGTAGCCTTTTACCGTTTCCACTAAGTTAGGAATTAAATCAGATCGTCTTTTTAGTTGGTTATCCACTTGGGAAAATTTATTATCTACATCTTCCTCTGCGCTAACGAGGCCATTGTAAGAGCTTATTCCGTAAATTACAATAAGCACTAACACAACAATCGTAGCGATCAAACCTTTGTTTCTCAATGTATTACCTCTTTTCTTCATCAAAATTATGTATCTATTTACTAGTACGAATCATACCCTAAAAAGATTCATTTTTTTCCAATTTTATTTATGATGACCACATGCTTTAACGATCACTCTCTCTATAAAATACTTTTATACTACTCTCACCGCAAACTCCTCATTTCTCAAACACGTTTCTCTATCTAGTCTTTCTATAACCTAGTACATGTAATCCTTATCCATTTTATCTTATTTCATACATCTAAAAAAGGAATGACTAAGAACCATTCCTTTTTCTACTTAAGACCAACCTTCAATCTTGTATGCGACTCGGTGAAATTCAGGAACCGTTACAAGTTGATAGTCGTTCTTTATTAAATACTTAATGAGTTTCGGCAATGAAGCAACAATTTGGTCCCGCGCTCCGCTGCCGTACCGATCCCCGTCGTGCATGACGATAAGATTCTTTTCTTGTAGATTTTTAATCGTATGTTTGCATATGGCCAGTGGATCTTCTTCACGCCAATCCTGGCTATCTATATTCCATAGAACAGACGTCATTCCCAATTCCTTAATGGCAGCAAGAGCTGTATCATTTATCGAACTGTAAGGTGGACGAAATAGCTTTGGAGAATAGCCGATAATTTTTTCTATTTGAGCATTCGTCGAAGTAATTTCTTTCCACAGTTCACGCTTAGAAAGCGTTGTGATATCAGGATGATTCCACGTATGGTTTCCAATTACGTGATTTGCTCTATGAATACGCCGAATCAGCTTTGGGAATTTTTCTGCTTCTGAAC
This sequence comes from Priestia sp. USM5, assembly GCF_058323215.1. Taxonomy (NCBI): domain Bacteria; kingdom Bacillati; phylum Bacillota; class Bacilli; order Caryophanales; family Bacillaceae; genus Priestia; species Priestia sp. USM5. The sequence goes on along the minus strand of NZ_JBSGKN010000001.1, from coordinate 1,397,133 downwards.
CTACGACAAAAAAGGTCGCACGTACATTATATCTTTTTAAAATTTTTAAAATAGCAGCCGTGTAAGCTGAGGGGCCATCATCAAACGTTAACGCAACGTACTTTGGTGAATTTTGATTCATGTTTTCTCCCCTTATATAAAATAGATATAGAAATAAACCCCTCAATTTGTGGGTGTAAGCTGAGGGGCTTTTACGACGAGACAATTTTTAAGAGATGATGTTATATCTTTTTCTGCATGTAATAGCGCTATAGGTAATAGATTTGTTCAAAAGAACTTGCCAAGTAGTCAAATCCGCGAGGACGCAGTGTTTCGAACTGCTGAATAATTTTTATTCTTTCCTCTGATCCTCCTGGGAGATCGTAAAGTTTCGTCACGGGCTGTCCACTATTTAAATATTCAATGATTCTATACAGCATGACGCGAAAAGCATGTTTAAATTCCTTATATTCATCAGGAAAACGCTGCTCCAGCGCTTTATATTCAACTAATGTTCTATGCATATGCATAAACGGAAGCTCTTTCCATTCAAGAGAGAGGATAAGAACGTCTATATTGGGATGTTTTTTAACGAAGCGATAGTGATTTCCCCACTGTTCTTTCACTTTTCGCTTCGATATCCCATGTTCCTGATGATAAGCAACTGTTGAGGGATCTAAAACAAATTGTGCACCATTTTTATACAAACGATATCCAAGCTCCCAGTCTTCTGCCCCATAGCCAACAAACGTTTCATCAAAAAGACCGGATTTTTTTAAGTTCTCTTTTCTTACTGATACATTTCCACTTAAAAATGCAATATAAGGTAGTGTAAACCCTTCAAGTCGCTCACCGAAATGTTTTAGCCCGCTGTTAAGGAAATAGCGATTAGGAAATGATAAACGTTGAAAACGGTTTGTATCAATGTCTTCTTTTGTTACAAGAGGATAAGGAACGTTTGAATGCCACTTCGTCTGTTCATAGTTTTCATACGATCTTCTATACTCAGGATCCCTACCGACTAGTTCTTTTAAGTGGGCCATTTGATCTTCATTATAGTCTGGCATAATAAACGTGTAGACTCCTTCATAATGCATAGCTCCGGTAACCACAAGGTTGGATTCATGCACATGATGTTTATAGTGATTTTCAATAAAAGCAGGAGGAGCCAGCATTTCTCCATCTAAAAAGATTAAAAGATCTCCTTCAGCATGATTAATTCCTATATTACGTACTGAGGAACGCCCTTTATTTTTTTTCATGCGAATATATTTAAATTTAAACGGGACATCAGCTTCTTTTAAAATGTTAGGTGTGTTGTCAGAAGAAGCGTCATCCACTAGAATGACTTCATACTGAGCGTGGGGAAACGTTTGTTTAGATAAACCGTAAAGCGAAAGAGAGGTTTGGTGGTATTTATTATAAGTAGGCATAATAATACTCACTTTAATAGGTTGTTTATGATTATTTTTTATACTCATACTATATAATGAATGGTCTGCTTTATTTATTTTATTTTTGGTCTCTTTTAAGGGATTCGGACTCTTTTTTTTCTTTTTAATATAGTATTTTCCATCGGAACGGTTGTAATAGGAATCATATAATTCTATTTTAATCATCCTTTCTTTGTTTTTTCTCTATATACTATTCAATAAATGACCGGGTGCTTGTACAATATATAATTTTTTTAGAAAAGGCGTATATAATAGATTGGGGAACTTTGGTAGATCGTTCTATTGAATTAGAAACACATTCTCTTATCATAAATAAGTGTTCTACTTCTCAGTATAAAAAAGCTGCTTACAACTTCATGTGTTATAAGCAGCTCTCTTTTATAGCTGATTTCCATATACCCCATCAATATTCGCAACAGCCGTTTGATCAAATATATCTGCATCCATATTTGTATTTTTCATTCGCGCACAAGCAGCTGAAATGTCTCCATAGGTTGAGTTGATTCCAACAGATTTAACATCCGCTGTGTGTCCGTTGTGAAGAACTTCTCCAAAATTCATCGATCCGTTTCTTGCCATACCATTAATTCTCGTGTTACAGATGTTAATAACTCCTGCCATGACCATACCACCTTTTCTTAAAATGAATTCGTACATCGTATGTTGTGACAAGCCTATGTGTGAAAAGTTTTTATAAAACAAAAGGCAAGGTACAAACATTAGTGAATTTATTCATTTCACCCTGCTTCACCCAAAGTTTCCACATGTTTTTATGCTTTTTCTGTTACAATAAATGCATAAGTTATTTTTCATCCATATTGTTTGAAGGAGGATACGTAATATGGACGAACCAAAAGATATTCAACCTAAAGTAGAAAAAAGTTTCGAACTGATTGGCAAGAAGTGGACAGGATTAATCATCTATGTGCTTATGAGCGGTCCTAAACGCTTTAGTGAATTAAATGAAAGTATACCAGCTTTAAGCAGAAGGCTGTTGACAGAACGGATTAAAGAGCTTGAAGACCACGGAATCGTTGTCCGAAATGTCATTCCCGACCGCCCTATTCGTTCTGAATATTCGCTGACTCAAAAAGGAACAGAGTTAGGTAAAATACTAGGACCGATTAGCCAGTGGGCAGAAAGCTGGGTCCAAGATTAATAAAACTACTCCATAGAAAGGATGAGCATCATGGCAAATGTTCTCTATATTACTGCACACCCTTTAGCTGAAGACGAATCGCTTAGCATGGCTGTAGGGAAAGAATTTATTGACGTGTATAAGCAAACACATCCAGAAGATGATGTGGTTCATTTAGATTTATATCAAGCAGATATTCCATACTTAGATGCAGACGTATTTAACGGATGGAAAAAGCTTCGTTCTCACTCCTCCATCCAGGATTTATCAACGGATGAACGATTAAAAGTGGGACGGTTAGCCGAACTAGGCGGACAGTTCGTACTTGCTGACAAATATATTTTTGTCACGCCAATGTGGAATTTTTCCGTTCCTGCGATCATGAAAACGTACATCGATGCGATTACCGTGTCAGGTAAAACCTTTACATATACAAAAGAAGGCGCTCAGGGATTGCTTAAAGGAAAAAAAGCAATTCACATTCAGTCCCGCGGAGACGTGTATTCAGAAGGCCCAGAAATGGCAAGAGAAATGGGCCACCGCTATTTAGAAATCATGATGGACTTCTTTGGTATTGAAGCGTTTGAAAGCATTATTATTGAAGGGCAAGTAAAATTCCCGGATCAAATTCCGCAAATTAAAGAAAAAGCACTCCAAAAAGCACATTCAATGGCCAAAACGTTTTAAATTCAATAAGAATCAAAAAGACCTCGAAGCTGACCGGGGTCTTTTTCTTTTCTTTCCTCTTCGCTACATTATATTTCCCTTGAAATATTCCTCTCTTTCTGTCTCGTTTTGCGCTAAAAATATATGTTAAACAAACGGTTAAACGCTGTTATTTTTTGTTACTATTAATAACGCATGAAACAAAAATATATAATTTTTCTTTTTCTTTTTTTTAATTATCCATCTTCAAAAAAAGATAGTTCCTCTAGATAAATAACGTTTAAAATCACACTCCAAACTGAAAAAACCCTTATTTTTAAAGGATTCATCCATAAAACCCAAAAGCGTAATACTCTTAAAAATGTTTTTGAGCATGATAAAACCTAATAAAAAACCTTTGACTAAATTTGTTACGTAAGTTACTATTAATAACGTAGTAGATGTTTTCGAACATATTATCTTTAATTCATAAAACAACATTTATATATTGAAAACAGAAAGGTGAAAAGAATTATGGCAAAAGTATTATATATTACAGCAAACCCTAACGATGCTACGCAATCATTCAGTATGGCTGCGGGAGATGCATTTATTAATGAGTATAAAGAAGTAAACCCAGCGGATGAGATTGTTCACGTTAACTTATATCAAGAGCATATCCCTCACATCGACGGCGATGTATTCAGCGGATGGGGCAAACTTGGAAGCGACGCAGAATTTGATACACTTACTTCTGAAGAACAGCGCAAAGTTGCTCGCCTAAACGAGTTAAGTGACCAATTTGCTCAAGCGGACAAATATGTATTTGTTACACCAATGTGGAACTTCTCATTCCCTCCAGTGATGAAAGCATACTTAGATGCTGTAGCAGTAGCTGGAAAATCATTTAAATATACAGCAGAAGGTTCTGTAGGTCTATTAACAGATAAAAAAGCGTATCATATTCAAGCAAACGGCGGTATCTACTCTCGCGGCCCTGCTGGTGAACTAGAAATGGGTCACCGCTATATGCGCATTATGATGAACTTCTTTGGGGTTCCTTCTATCGGAAGCCTATTTGTAGAAGGACAGGCTGCAATGCCAGATAAAGCACAAGAAATTAAAGAAGACGGTATTGCTCGCGCTAAAGAAGCTGCACGTACGTTCTAATAACAAATATAAGCACAAAAAAAGGAACATCTCCCCATGTTCCTTTTTTTGTGCTTACAATTATATCTTTGCTTCCCCGCGCAGCAGCGAATAAACATATGTATCAAACGGGATATTGTTTTGATATAGGTACTCTCTTAACGTCCCTTCTTTTTTAAATCCTACTTTGCTTAACAAAGCGATAGATCCGCTATTTTGCGTAAATACAATCGCTCCTATGCGATTGTATTGAAGTTCGTGGAAGCCATAAGAAATCGCTTCATGAACGGCTTCCGTTGCGTATCCTTTGTTCCAGTGCTCTGGAAAAAGAGCATAGCTTATATTTGCTTTTTTATGCTCTGAAGACCACTCTTGAAACCCTATTGTGCCAAGCAGCTTTTCGTTTCCTTTTAGCTGAATCCCCCATTTAATCAACTGCTTTTCTTCGTAGCCTTTGGAAAAATTCTCAATGATCCCTTTCACTTGGTCAATCGATTCTAAAGATTTTTGCCCGTAATAGCGCAGCACGTCTTCATCAGAAAAGCATTCTAAAATCTCACCCGCATCATTTTCTACAATTTTTCTTAATATCAGCCGTTTTGTCTCTAATTCCGGAAACATTTTCTTCCCTCTTTTCTGCGCAGCTTATCTATCTACGGTAAACCATACTATTCTCCTCTCAACTAGCAATATCCTGCTAAAACCTCACCCGGGAGGGTTCATTTCCTATCCAAATAGTCGATTTACAGCAGAGATAGTGGTATTTTATATAGTGGGCATACGTTGCTTTTTATCAATACAGAGGCGGTGAACGCAGAAATGAGCCAAGATAAAGAATTGCTGTCCACGATACACGCTCTTCAAAAAGAGCTGCAGCAAGAAAAAGAAAACCGTGCGTATATGCAAAAAGATATGGACGAACTAAGAAGCGCTTTATTACAATCAGAACAAGTAAAACAAAACTTAATCGATCAGCTAGAAAAGAAAGTTGATTTGATTTTAACGTTGATTCAAAAAGGAGACGCATAAAGGAATGGATTTTTTTAAAAACAGCAAAATACTATACACCATTGTAGCACTTGTGATTGCTCTCATCGCTGTATTTACCAACAATTCGCCTATTTCCCTCATTCAGCAGCATGAAAATTCAAGCAGCACATCCAGCAGTACATCGGGGAGTACATCGGACACTACATCAAGCAACGAATGCTCTGCAGAGACTCAAAGCGACAGGTTATTTACCGGCAAAGAGCTTGTCTTACAAGAAGGAAATGATAAATACGGATATTGCCACATTGTCGCGCATATGCAAAAACCAGGAGCGGACAATTACCATGGTAAAAGCCAATTCAGCAAGTATTTAAATGAAAAACAAGCCATGTCTATTGCCGAAAAAGTCATTAACGAAGGTGAAGACGGCACCAATAATAAATCTGGCAATTACGTTAAAGAAAAATATATTAGTTCTTTAAACCAAGAAGTTAGAGTTGTGTATACCGACTACAGAGGCAAAGACTACGACTACAGTGTAACGACCATGTATCCAATAGGTCATTAACCCTAATATATACAATGAAAAAGCAGGCCCACGCCTGCTTTTTTTCATTATACCTCTTCTCATTATCTACAGCTCTAGAAAGTTAATAATTGATTTAAAGTCTATTTGATATGTAAAAAACCCAACTTTAGACTGTTAAATTTTGGAGATATGACAGTAGCACTTTTACCTCTTGGACATATTCTAAATATAAAAAAGAAACAGCCCTTTGCTTCTTTTTTAAGAAAGAGGTTTAAAAATGAGTAACAAATATAAAGTCAGAAAAAACGTATTACATCTTACAGACACCGAAAAAAGAGATTTTATTCGTGCCGTGCTAATACTAAAGGAAAAAGGAATATATGACCGCTATGTAGCCTGGCATGGTGCAGCAGGTAAATTTCATACTCCTCCGGGCAGCGATCGAAATGCAGCACATATGAGTTCTGCTTTTTTGCCGTGGCATCGTGAATACCTTTTGCGATTCGAACGTGACCTCCAGTCGATCAATCCAGAAGTAACCCTTCCTTATTGGGAATGGGAAACGGATGCACAGCTGCAGGATCCATCACAATCAGCAATTTGGAACGCAGATTTTATGGGCGGAAACGGAAATCCCAAAAAGGATTTTATCGTCGATACCGGGCCATTTGCAGCTGGGCGCTGGACGACAATCGATGAACAAGGAAATCCTTCCGGAGGGTTAAAACGTAATTTGGGCGCAACGAAAGAGGCACCTACACTCCCTACTCGAGATGATGTTCTCAAAGCTTTAAAAATAACTCAATATGATACGCCGCCTTGGGATATGACCAGCCAAAACAGCTTTCGTAATCAGCTTGAAGGATTTATTAACGGGCCGCAGCTTCACAATCGTGTACACCGTTGGGTTGGCGGACAGATGGGCGTTGTCCCTACTGCTCCGAATGATCCTGTCTTCTTTTTACACCACGCAAATGTGGATCGTATTTGGGCTGTATGGCAAATTGTTCACCGCAATCAAAACTATCTGCCGATGAAAAACGGGCCGTTTGGTCAAAACTTTAGAGATCCGATGTATCCTTGGAATACAACCCCTGAAGATGTTATCAACCATCGAAAGCTTGGGTACGTATACGATATAGAATTAAGAAAATCAAAACGTTCCTCATAACCCGTTCTAGAAACAGCGGTATAAAATTTAGAACAGGTAACCCCCTTCCCTTCTGACATAACTTATAAGGCCACAAGCATTGTAAAACTAAGTTCAACATTTCCATTCACCATAAAATATAGTTAATCAACCATAATTGGGCTGTGAATAAGCTTCATATGAGGACCTTCGAACATATGAATAAGTTATCAAAGCTTTATAAAAGTTTTATAAATGAAGGGAAGATATTAAAATGCATAATAACGTAAACGCACCTTTTAGTTCTAATGAAAATATGCCGTTCTCACCTGCTATGGCTCACCACGGCTATGCTGCTCCTGCTTATGACCATATGATTCCACACTGCGGATATACAATGCCGGACTATGGATATATGGAATGTGGATATAGCGTTCCTTGCCACAGAGGTAATGGTTTTGCCATTATCATCGTACTGTTTATTTTACTCATTATTATTGGTGCATGTGGTTTCGGTTTCCATCACGATGATTGTTAACCTAAAAAACTCCAGTATAAATACTGGAGTTTTTTCATGTCTTAATCGCTGCAAACCCTATAGCGTTTCGTCCAAATCTAGAGGTCTCAGCTTCTCTTCGATTTCTTTGCGCTTTGGCTCTAAAAATGGCGGCAGCGCTAATGTTTGGCCCATCGTTTCAAGCGGTTCATCGGTCGCAAATCCAGGTGTGTCCGTTGATAATTCAAATAAAATGCCGTTTGGTTCTCTGAAGTAAAGTGCTTTGAAATAGTATCGTTCTACTTTACCAGAATTCGGCAGACTGTTTTCATCTAATCGACTTGCCCACTTATTGTATTCTTCTTCATTTGGAACACGGAAGGCAACGTGATGAACGCCACCGCGCCCTAAGCGAACTTTCGGCAAATCGGGTCTCGTTTCAATATGAACTTCGGCTCCGCTTCCGCCTTCACCTGTTGCATAAACCAAAATATCTCTATGATCTCCTGCACGAGATGGATAAGAACCCACGTAGCGAAATCCCATAATGTTTGTTAGTACATCGACTGTTGGTTCTGCCGTGCCCACCGTTAGCATGACCGGTCCTAAGCCGATGATCGCATGTTCTAACGGAATGTCTTCGCGCTTCCACGGCACGCCTGCTCTTACACCTTTTTCACCGTTGTCCGCGACAAGAAGCAAACGTGTACCTTCGTAATCTTTAAATGCTAATGTATCACGATTAGCTCGTTTAGCTATTTCTTCATATTCCACTCCGTGCTGCTCGAAGCGTTCTTTCCAAAAGTGTAGAGAATCCGTACTTTTAACGCGAAGCGACACAGTCGAAATGTCAGATGCACCTTCATGTGTTCTTGCAAGCCCTGGAATATCAAAAAACGTTACTTCCGTTCCTGGGGTCCCTTCTCCATCTGCATAAAATAAGTGGTAAGACTGAGTGTTATCTTGATTCACCGTTTTTTTTACTAATCGCATGCCTAAAACTTTAGTGAAAAACTGATAGTTTTTCTCAGCTTTCCCCGTCAGAATAGATACATGATGCAACCCTAACAATTCCATCTGCTCCGCCTCTTTTCATAATGTATAAATTTTTAACTTACGCTAAAATTATCTTTAATTTAATTATCTTTAATTAAAGATAATTTTAAAGGATATACAGCCTGTTTGTCAATAACAAGAAAATGTTGTGAACATAAAAAAGAAACTAAAAACATATTCAGTTTCTTTTTGGATTTAAGCTAACGAATAAATCATTCTTTCAACTAGCCCTTACTTTTTAAGCGCGCGCTGCACATTTTGTTTCATCAGGGCTGCAATTTTCTTTTCATTTTCACGCGACGTCTGCTCTAATTTTTCTATAACTAGCTGCTGTCTCTCTGCTGAATGATTTTGACTTATCTTTTGTTTGCCTTCCATTTTGCTGATATCAATTTTAAATCCAACGATTCCTTTGCTTAAACCATTCATATAAGCAGGGTCAACGTCATTTAGTGTATATGTACTACTCGGGCTTTCATATTTTTCTACCATCTTACTCAGCAGCCCAAGCAGTTCTGTTGGTTCTTCAATCATTTTCATGGTTCCATACACGTGAACAGCTTCATAATTCCATGTTGGTACAGCTTGATTCGTTTCATACCAAGACGGTGAAATATAGCAGTGAGGCCCTTGAAACACAACCAAAATTTCTTGATTTTCAGCATCTTTCCACTGCTGATTCGAACGAGCAAAATGCCCGTATAAAGCTTTTTCTTTCCGATCTAACATCAGAGGCAAATGAGTAGCATAAGGCTTTTCATTATGATATGAAAACAAAGTGGCGAATCCATTGTCTTCAATAAAATCATACATGATTTGTTCATCATTTACTTTAAAATACTTTGGAATATACATCGGGACTTCTCCTTTATCTTTTATTTAGTAAAGAATATAATAATACAGGTGTTTGCAACAGCGTCAGTTATAAACTTTTTATGGAGGTCAGCAAACATTTAATCGTTTATGAATCGATTTTTTAAGAAGCTTATGCTACACTGCTGTGATGTAAACCGCTGATTTTTAATATGTATTTATTTAGCACATGATGCAATTAGATAGCTGTTGGCTAAATAAAGCTCCCGGAACTCAAAAAAGAAGAGCTTGTTTAAAACAGCTCATTTCTCACGTTTATCTATACAATTGAGGATTTCTTTCTCGTTTGATAGGTCCGCCTTTGGCTATATGCCACTCAATGACGCGGTCGGTTAAACGATCGTATACGTCGTCTTCTAAGTACGGATCTTCTGCCGAAGTGAACAAGATGTGAACATCGGCTTTTATTTCGGCTAGCATAGCTGCGCTGAATACGTCCGGGTCATTTAATACGTCTAGTATATATAGCACTAGCATCTCAAATCCGCCGTCCCAATTGGCATTTCCGTTGCCTTGAGCTTCACAGCGAAGCTTTTCAATGGCTCGGATGACCTCGCCTTCTACGATATCTGACTGCCCATTTCTCGGAACATAGTTTACCCATAGTTCTTTTGCTTCGTCAAAATATTTCATTCTCTACTCCTTTCTTGAGAACTTTATTCTTTTTTGTTTCTTTGATTCATCGTCGTTCCAAAAACAACGCCTAATGATGTCCCAATCGCAATACCAAACCCGATATTATCCATCAACATTCCAAGAGAAGCCCCCATCGCAATGCCCAGACCTAATCCCATTCCTAGATAATCTGTCTTTTTCTTTTCTTCAGACAAAAAATCACTCCTTGTTGCTACTATTTTATTGATACCTTTTATACGTAAAAAACGCGCTAAAAGTTTCATAAAAATGGAAAAAAGCAGTTACTTTAACTGCTTTTTAGATAATTAGCTGATAAACGGCCTCTCCGAGCAACAAAATCGACGTAAGCATGCAGATAAAACCGAATACATACATCGTTTTACGTGCAAATCGCTCAAACGATACGCCAAAGCATCCTTTAGCTATCCAGTACATGGGGATAAGAAGCCCTCTAATTCGAACCCGCTTCATTGATTCATCGGATAATGATCGAGATAAAGAAAGGATGATTAACCCGGCCATCATAGAAAAAACCGCTATCACTATGTTTAAAATAGAACTATCCATACGTTCCCTTCTTTTTCCTTTTTATACCTCCTATTTTAGCATAAAGGCCAGTTAAAATGTACGTGCAGAAAAATACAAACAACTCAACAGGGAAAGGTATCCAAACCTTAAGAAAAGGGCAGTTTAAAAATAAAAAACTTTTCTTACTTAAAAAGGATGGATCACGTTGACAACCAATCAAAAGGAATATCTTGAAAAAATACATAGCATACAGGAAGATCTCTCCAAAACGTGGGCTGAATATTGGCATCACTACTCGAGTCCAAGCTCTTGGCAGTTTTGGGTGACCTTGGGCGCTTTTATTTTGCCTTTAGTCATTCTCTATTTTTTTATTGATCGAAAAAAAGCCTTTCACTTAGGGTTTTATGGATTTAACGTGCACGTTTGGTTTCACTATAGTGATACCGCTGGCGTTTATAACGGGCTGTGGACGTATCCTTACCAAATCAACACAATCATACCCGTAAGCTTTAGCCTAGATGCTTCGCTTATTCCTGTCTCTTTTATGTTGCTTTACCAATGGACGACCAACCGTCATAAAAATTATTATTTATACGCAACGGCTCTTTGTTTATTTTTTGCTTTTATTTTTAAACCATTATTAACAGGAATCGGCTTTTTCCAGCTGCATGAATGGGCTACTTACGGTTATTTATTTGTATTTTATCTCGGTGTAATACTGCTATCAAAATGGATTACCAATCTGTTTCTTTATTTTGAAAAGCAGAATTGAATATGTTGAGTGCATGTAAAAAAACGTAAGCCTCTTTGCAAAGACCTTACGTTTTTTGTAGTGGCTTTATTTACTCCCTGTCAGCTTCCTCAAAAGATAGCACGCTTTTTTCATCACACAGTATCTCTTTTTCAGGCAGCCCATTTTTCTTGTGTGGATTTAGAACATGCTGCATCTAGCAACTATAAAACTTTTGTTAGGAAAGAAAATCGCGCTTTTCCTAAGCCCTGCTTAACTTAGCGTTGTATAAGTCCATTAAACTGCTTAAATCATCTAACAACGGGCAGTGGCCTACACCTTTCATGATTTTTAACGTTGCATTTCCCCCTATGCCTTTTGCGATGTCAGATGCATCTCTTGTTGAAACCATCTTATCTTCATCTCCTTGAATAACCATAGTAGGAATCGTGATTTTTTCCACCTCTCCTGTTCCTTGAACAACCCCGTTAAAATCGTTTGAAATGTTAAATCTCATGAGTGCGTAATTGATATCAATTAAGTTGCGCTGCTTGATCGTTCCTTCTAAATACTTTTCAAATTGATCAGCAGACGGCTTATTTTTTGTATATAAAAATTGACGCAGCATCATTTTTAAAAACCATGTGTTTTTTGTTTCTTTCGCGTTTTCTACCATTCTAAATGCTTCTTTTACTTCTTCTTTGGTTTGTATAAAATTGTTAGGAATAGGCAGTTCTAGAAACGTTCTTCTTGGAATGGGATAGCCTTTGATGTTGACGGAGCTTAATAGGATTAAATTTTTGGCATCATTCGGATGATCAATCACATATTGCATAGCAACTGCTCCTCCTAATGACCACCCGCTTATTGTAAAAGCAGACAACTTTAAAGCATCTGCAAACAGTTTGACATCATCTGATAAGTCTTTGATTGTGTGGATAGGTGTATGATAAGTGGAGTCTCCAAACCCTCTTAGGTCGATGGCATAAGCTGTGATATGTTCTGGCAGTTCGTTCATTAACACATCCCAGTTAAGGGAAGAATTCATGTTTCCGTGAATTAACAAAAGCACCTCTTTTCCGCCTTTTTTCATTCGGTAATTTACTGTTTCTCCATTCGGTAATTCTACTTTTGCTTGTTCTAAAGCAGATACGGTCATCGCTATTTTCCTCTTTTCTTATATGATTAGAACGATAGCTATCTTTAATTTTTACATACCCTATTTATCTAGAGTTAAGCAGTTCAAAAGAAGTTGTACAAACACCAAGATGATTGTGCGTCATTCTATTTGCTAAAAAAAGCAGCCAAATACGCGATTCGGCTGCCTTTTTATTATGAAGAAATATACGAATGAGCAACAAGGCCATTACTTTTTCGGTGCGTCTAATGCTTGATAAGCAAGCTGATATTTCCCGCCTTCAGCCACTTCTGCATGGTAGAGAGCTTTAAGAGCAAAGTTTTTTTCAAGGCTGTGCTCTTTCATCAGTCCATTCAGCTTACCTTGCAGTTCCTGATTGTCTTTAATGAGCTGCTTCATCTGTGATTTTAGATATTTCATGGTGTTTTCCGCTCCTTTCACTTGATGAATATCTATCAAGTATATCACTTAAGGATAGGATAATGGTAAAACGACTTACGATTGACGGATTAAATTTGTACCGCTCTGTTCTTTAAGCGCCCTACAAGCGGAACGACAATGATACCGGCGATAACAACTTGCATCACATTGCCTGGTATAGAGCCAAGCGGAAGGATCCAGTTACCGTAAAGAATCACTTCGGCAAAATAGTAGCCCACGATTTTCACAATCAGCGCAGCAACAACTGCCAGTGTGTTGACAAGTGCTCTTTTACCAGGTGCTTTTTCAGAGATAAGACCTGCTAAAAAGCCCATAGCCCCTACAATAATAAACGTAAACGGTGCCCATGCTGTCCAGCCCGAGATCAGATCGAATAACCCCATTCCAAAAGCGCCGGCGATGGCTCCTGTTTTTTTACCGTAAATAAAGGCCGCTATAAAAAGAGGAACGTTGCCTAAATGGATGAGACCTCCGTTACTCATGATTGGAAGCTTTATGTTGATAAACATTGTCGCTACAAACGTCAGTGCGATAAAAAGCGCATGCATGGATAAAGCTTTGATTTTGGTTGATTCTCTTGGTGAGTATGTTGAATTCATCTGTTGACCTCTTTCTTTTTTTACTACTATCATACTCCTATTTGGATACTAAATAAATATGTAAAACTATTTATTTAGTAGGGTATATCATTCTAGCAGCACACAGAGATCCGCTAACTTCAAAAATTGTCCTATCTCTTCTTAAAAAATAAAGCTGCCTCTCCTTCCTTTAGCAGACTGCACCTCCTAATTTTTGTTATGGCAAAGTGTCTGTTCGGACATAATATGAGCAAATCGTTCTTTTTCAAGAGTTGACGAAGGCTGATAAATATGAGAAGTTATATGTTTGTAGAAATGAATGGAATAACTTAGAATTCCAGCGGAACCTGTTACTATCATTGTACTGATATTGACCAAGTCCGTTCAGATTGTGGCAGTCATAATTTTTACATACAGCAAGCAAGTTATAGGAGGAGCAAGAATGGATAATAACGATATTTTAATTAGATTACGATATGCCTTAGATTTAAAAAATACAGAAATGGTAGAGATCTTTACTCTTGGCGGAGTAGACGTAACAAAAGAAGACGTATTAAAAATCCTTACGAGAACACCGGATGAAGAAGACGAGGATGCAGTTCATGCGGACGATCATATACCGTGCACGAACAGTATGTTAGATTCTTTTTTAAACGGTTTTATTACCTTTAAAAGAGGAAAACAAGATCCTAAATCAGGGCAAGCACCTCCAGCGCCGGTTCAGAGCAATCAAAATATGTATAACGTCTTATTAAAGAAAGTGAAAATCGCTTTATCCCTAACAAGTGAAGAGATGTTAGAAGTATTTGATGACGGTGGAATACGTGTATCTAAAGCAGAATTAGGTGCTTTATTACGAAAAAAAGGCCATAAAAATTACAAACCGTGCAAAGAGAATTTTGCTCGAAAATTCCTAAGAGGCTTAACCGTACAATATAGAGGATAACATGATACACACTTTTTCAAATCAGAGTATCCATTATGAAATACGATATAAAAACCGAAGTTCTTTTGCAATTAAAGTAGACGGATACGGAACGGTCGAAGTCCTTGCTCCTAGAGGGACGTCTACTGAACAAGTACTTTCGGTACTAGAGAACAACTGGGCATTGATTCAGCAAAAAATAAATGAAATGAAAGATAGAACGCATGGACCAAAGAAAAAAGTCTATGAACACGGAGAAAGCTTTTTGTATGTAGGAAAAAACTATCCGATACAGATTCATCACGATTCGACTATTACAAAGGATTCTGTAGTGTTTGAAGCGAACACGCTTCAGATTTATGTCAATCAGCACGACGATGAAGCGATAAAACAAGCGCTCAAACGTTTTTACTATCAACAATGTAAAGCGCTCGTAACCAAAAGTATCTCCTCCTATCAAAAACATTTTAAAACAAAGCCGCGATCCATCTCGATTTCCGATAGCAAAAAAGCGTGGGGCACGTGTGATTCTAAGCGTCAGCTAACCTTCAACTGGCGGCTGGCAATGGCACCGCAGCACGTCATTGATTACGTAGTCGTTCATGAAATGTGCCACATGGTTCACATGAATCATGATCGGTCCTTTTGGCGTCTTGTCGGGAAAATTATGCCCGATTATCGTGAACAAGAGCACTGGCTGGAAATGTCGAGCTGGGAAATGACGGTGTAGTGGCTACATAAAAAAGAGCAGAAGCCCCGGGGCATACTGCTCTTTTTTTATCTTTAACTATAGCGATATTTTCTTAAATCTTTTAAAATCGAAATTTCTTTTAACAATTCTTCTCCGACATTTGTTTCTAAAACCATTTTTCTTTCTAGTTCTTTATCGACCAATCGCTTTACGGATAAGACGTCCGTTCCTTCTAATAAAATATCTTCTTTTGAATTAAAGTGTTTGTGAGCAACTAGCTGCATGCCGTAAGAATTATATAATAATGTATATCCAGCGATACCTGTTGTGGATTGATACGCTTTTGAAAAACCGCCGTCAATAACAATCATCTTTCCATTTGCTTTGACCGGGTTTTCTCCTTCGATTTCTTTGACAGGCGTATGACCATTAATAATATGACCGTGATCAGGATTCAGATTAAATTCTGCGAGGATGTTTTGGCAGACTTCCTCATTTTCCCGTAAATAGTAGTATGGATTTTTCTTCTCTTTATGCGTTGCTTTATCACTGATAAAATATCGTTCAAACGTCGTCATGGCGCGTTTCCCAAAGAGTGATGAATATTCTCCTGTCCATAGGTACCAGACCATATCTGTTGCCAAATCATCCGTTTCTTCAGGGTGCGCAAAAGCCTCCTGTAAATAATGTTCAAACACATCAAGCAAGTTACGGCCTGCATACGTTTTATCTTCTATCGTCATTTTTTCCATGTTTCCTTCTTCATCTAAAGGAATGCAGCCGTGTATTAATAAGTTTCCGTTGTATTTCAAATAAAGGCTGCCTTTTTTCATCAGAAACTTCATATGTCTCGCCAGCTTTTCCGAATGCTGCACGGAAAGCAGCAGTCTTTCCATTACCTGCTCTTCTTCTTCTAATAGCTGATCAGGCTGCGCCGGATCCACCGTTGCAAAGCAGCTGTTTTCTAGCGGATATGTGTTTCCGTATATCGTAATTTCATTTTTATCATAATCAATTTTTTCAAGCAGCAGCCTTTCTGACATATTAAAGAAAGGACGTCTTTTTATAATCGGACTTTCAAGCTTGAACTGAATCATCGCAATGGCCTGATGAATTTTCGTGATTTGTAGTCGCTCGTGATCGGATAGCTTGTCACTCGAGCTTACTTTTGGTCTAAAAGCAGGATTATCATCATAGTATTTCTCCGCCAAGTTAAGCAGCGGTCTCAGGTTAATGCCATATACGTCTTCAATAATATCTAGATTGTCGTATCTCGCGCAGATCCGAATAATATTGGCAAGACACACTTTCGAGCCCGCAAAAGCGCCTAGCCATAGCACATCGTGGTTTCCCCACTGAATATCAACGGAGTGATAGTTAATCAGCGTATCCATAATTTTATCCGGTTCAGGTCCACGATCATAAATATCCCCTACTACGTGCAGATGGTCCACAACCAATCTTTGCGTCGTATAAGCTAGCCCTATAATAAGCTTATCGGCTTGCCCTAAAGAAATAATCTGCTGAACAATCTTTGTATAGTACTGTTCTTTATTTGTAAATTCATCCGTTTTATATAGCAGCTCTTCAATAATGTACACAAATTGATCCGGCAACGCTTTACGCAGTTTAGAGCGCGTGTATTTAGAAGAAGCGTACGAGATGAGATTAAGCATACGATCGATGATTTCTTTATACCATTCATATAGTTCTCGTTTGTTTCGAAACTGCGCTTTAATCAACGGTAATTTTTCTTCAGGATAATACACTAATGTCGCAAATTCATTGATTTCTTTGTCAGATAATACATTTTTAAAAAGGTCTTTGATTTTCTCTTTTACATTTCCTGAACCATTTCGCAGCACGTGCTGAAAAGCTTGATACTCGCCGTGTAAATCACTGACAAAATGTTCAGTCCCCTTTGGCAGATGAAGAATAGCTTCAAGGTTAATAATTTCGGTTACCACTTTTTCTTCCGTATCATACTTTTGTGCAAGTAAATCTAGATATTTTGTGTTCAAAACTATGTATCCCCTTTCAACGTTCACCATTTAGTACAATCACTCATCAAGCTTGTGATTATGATGTTAAATACCTTTTATTTAACTCTTCTCTTTTCTCTCCACGCCTCACCCCTTTATTTTAACCTATTTTACGTATGGGTAAAATG
Source organism: Priestia sp. USM5 (assembly GCF_058323215.1). NCBI lineage: Bacteria > Bacillati > Bacillota > Bacilli > Caryophanales > Bacillaceae > Priestia > Priestia sp. USM5. The sequence continues at coordinate 1,379,858 of NZ_JBSGKN010000001.1, read as the reverse complement.
GTATAAAGTCTATTTGTCTATAAAGATTAAGCGGTCTTGCCCCCTTGAAGATGATAGCTAGCTGGTAACAAAAAAACCTGCTGATCTTAGTCAGCAGGTTCGATACATATGAAAGAAGCGCACATAATTAAGAAAGTTTACTCCGACCTCTATACAATAGCAGAGTTTTTCTTCCCTCGCTGTGAGAAAACGCACATCGCCAAGTCCTTGGTGGTGGTACGATAAAGATGACCTTTCTGAGACAGGAAAAGTCATCCTTTGTATGATATAAGAATCATCATTCTGTTGAATCTCTGTTCTTCTACGTTCAGAGATTTTTTCTGTTGGCTTTGTTAAATACAGCACGAGAGGAAAGTGAATACAAATACATATAGTACACGTAGGCTATCTGAGTCTGCTGTTTGACGGCGGAAGAAGTTGCATGTGGCTTTTCCGAGTAACAATTGCTTCTATTATAATATGGAACGCTGTTGTCAAATTTCCAAGGAAGAAATACAAAGGAAAAATCATTACGTGAATGTATACAGGTATCCTATCTACTTTAACTCTGACCGTCTCATTTTTTCAGCATATCCGATTTTAAAACCCTCCGCTCAGCAAGTGGATTTTACGATATAAAAAAGCAGCGGATGTAAAACATCACGCTGCTTTTTCTTATCTCTACACGCCTAAGTAAAAAAGGATGTGGTAGAGTGTTCTTACAATGTATTGATGATGTTAGTGAATATTATTCTTTCGGAAATTACCGCCTTTAACTTCGGCTACGTCATATACCGTAACAAAAGCCGTCGGGTCAATTTCATTGATAATTTCTTTCATTTTGCTTTCTTCCAAGCGGTTGATTACACATGTGATTTCCTTGAATTTCTCATGGGAGTATCCGCCGTAAGCTTCTTTATATGTAGCGCTTCGACCTAAACGATCACGTATTGTCTCTACCATTAACGCAGGCTGAGAAGTGATAATCTGGAAGGTTTTCGATCCGCTTAGACCTACTTCTACGATGTGAATAACTTTGGATGCAATAAAGTATGCAATTGCAGAAAGAATCGCGCCTTGCAGACCAAATACTAATGAAACAAAAATAAAGACAAACGCATTTAAGAACAAAATAAGATCACTTGTTCCAAACGGCAATTTTCGAGAAAGCAGTACAGCTAGCATATCGATGCCATCTAGCGCGCCGCCATTACGCAGTGCAATTCCCATTCCAAAACCAAGGATAATACCGCCGACAACGGTTACGAGTAGTGTATCTCCTTCAATAATCGCTGGAGTATGATGCATGAGGCTTGTACCGACAGCTAGTGAGACGATTCCGAGGATGGAAAATATAGCAAAACTTTTCCCGATTTGTTGATATCCTAACCATACAAAAGGAATATTAATAACGGCAATGAGAACTCCTAGTGGTAAGCCAAATAGGTTTGACGCAACGATACTAATGCCTGTTACTCCTCCATCTGAGACGTGGTTTGGAATTAGGACAGTTTCTAAGCCGTAAGCTGCAATAATCCCTCCGATAATGACCATTAGTGCTCGGAAAGCAATTTTTAGCCGCTTAGGCCTGTGGTGTTTTTTAGTTGTGTTCATATAATTCCTCGCTTTTAAATGTTTTTTACTATTTAAGTGTACCACAAACATTCTCTTTATTTGAACTGAGGAGGCTTACGTATCGGTTTTTAGCTCACATAGTGCAAAATAGACAAAGGCGAACTTCTAGTTATACAGACTCTATCCTTGCAATACGTCATCATTTCTGTTAAGTTTAAGAAGAATTATTTTTGTTCGGCAAAGATTGATAAGTTACATAACTTTCGTCTATAGATTTGAGCAAGGATAGTAACACAATGTGTGCGTGTCACACTAGGAGGCAACAATTATGGAACAAGGTAAAGTAAAATGGTTTAACGCAGAAAAAGGTTTTGGATTCATCGAACGCGAAAACGGAGACGATGTATTTGTACATTTCTCAGCAATCCAAAGCGAAGGCTTCAAATCTTTAGACGAAGGTCAAGAAGTTACATTTGAAGTAGAACAAGGTCAACGCGGCCCTCAAGCTACTAACGTTCAAAAAGCGTAATCCATCATAAATAGAAAAAGACAGACTCCATGGAGTCTGTCTTTTTCATTACTTTGAAAATGTAATAATAAAACCCTATCCACTGAGGAATAGGGCTTATTAATACAAAAATAGTAATCGGTAATACAAATGGTAAACTCAGTATAGCATAGTATTGGCGTAATCCAAACTATAAATCAATATTTCTTCATAAATAATTATGATTCGTGTTTCATTAACTCTTCTTCAAAGAAAAATGTACTTGGATATTTATCAACTGTATAAGAATATCTTTTCATATTTTTCACATACTGACTTTTTACAATGATCACTATTTCATTAGATGCTTTTATACTTACTGTTTCTCCATTAGCAAATAAGCTTATAGTCATATCCTTCATCCTCTCTTATATCAAAAACAATTAAATTTTTAACTTTATTTATCGGGAAATATAATGTGCAGCTTATATTTGAGACGTTAGCAGCATTCTGATAGTCAGCAACCTTTTCCAACGGCTAGTCCAATGAAGATTTCTTTTTTAATTATTAGAATCCAAAGCAAAAAGACCCCTATGTGGAGTCTTTTTACGTTGGATGAATTATGCTACTTTATGAACGTTAGCAGCTTGTGCTCCGCGTTGACCTTGTTCAATGTCAAACGTTACTTTTTGACCTTCTTCTAACGATTTAAAGCCTTCACCTTGAATAGAGCTGAAATGTACGAATACATCGTCTCCGCCTTCAACTTCAATAAAGCCGAAGCCTTTGTCTGCATTAAACCATTTCACTGTACCTTGTTCCATAATAGTGCCTCCTGGTGTGGAATACTCCACACTTGTATTACTACCCTTGTCCAACCATACTATCTTAAGATAAAAAATTCTATTGAAGAGATTTCTCTTCTCTCAATCCTATACCGAACAAAAATAATTAATTTAATCGTAACATACGGAACCGCAGATAGCAAATACAGGAAATGGAATAAATCATCGAACGATAAAAAGAGCCTTCTCTTTGTAGCTCTATACAAAGAGAAGGCTCTTTTTGAGTGTTCCTATTTTACGCAGCAGTGAATGTAGCAGCTGCTTATTATTTACTTTATTTTTCTGTTTGCTCTGTGTGCCACCATAATGAATCTTTTGGATTTTCAACCGCTTCATTGTACTCAGACTTAGAAGCAACTGTAGGGTATGAACCTTTCAGTGATTTTCCTGCCGTGTTCGCGAACAGGAACAAGATTACGAAAAATCCGATGATGCTCACGATGGTTAAATAGAACGCTGGAGCTAAGTGATTGCCCGTTGCGTGAACTAACCATGTCGCAACTAATGGCGTCGTTCCACCAAAGATAGAAACTGAAACATTAAACGTAATCGCTAATGTTCGGTAGCGAATATCTGTGTAGAACATCGTTGGCAGCGTTCCAGGCATTGTTCCTTCATACGTGGCAAGGAAGATACCTAGAATAAGAATACCGATTGAAACAAAGACTAAACCATTTAAGTTGATTAAATAGAACGAAAAGGCTGACAGTAAGCTCAATCCGCCTAAACCGATTAAGAAAACTTTCTTGTTTCCGATTTTATCGCTCAGTTTTCCAAACATAAGGGCAAGCGGCACCATTAAAATCATAACTGCCGTAATTAATACCGTACCAACTGTGTTTGATAAACCAATAATTTCATTTAAATAAGAAGGCATATAAGATAATAGCATGTAGTTTGTAATGTTAAAGAAAGCCACGGCTACGAAACAAACAAACACGTCTTTTTTGTGATTTTTTAAAATAGAGAGGAAGCCTTCTTCTTCCACTTCGTCTTCGTTAGAAAGTTCATTTTCAAAAATAGGTGTTTCCCCTAAACTTCTTCGTAAATAAAAACCAATAAGTCCTAAAGGCAATCCTAATAAGAAGGGAATTCTCCAGCCCCATGAGGCCATCTGTTTATCCGACAGAAGAATAAACAGCAAGCTAGCTAGCAGTGAAGCAAGAATATAACCAACAAGTGTACCGATTTCTAGTCCACTTCCAAGCATATTACGCTTATTATCTGGAGACGACTCTGCAATATACACCATCGCACCAGCATATTCACCACCAGTTGAAAAACCTTGAATGATTCGTGCAATTAATAAAAGAATGGGTGCCCATATACCGATTTGGTCATATGTAGGTAATAAACCAATGAGCAATGTGGAGAAGGCCATTAAAATAATGGTGGTGGTTAAAACGACTTTTCTTCCTAACTTGTCTCCAATTTTACCGAATATAACACCGCCCAATGGACGCATTAAAAAGGCAATCGCAAATGTGGCAAATGTGAATACTAATTTGAGCTGATCATTTTCAACTGCACTAAAAAAGTTTTGACTAATAATCACGGCTAAATATGAATACAAGCCAAAATCAAACCATTCCATCGCGTTTCCTACTCCTGTAGCAAAGACGCTTTTTTTAGCTTTGTCAATATCTACGACGTTAATTTTTTTCTTGTTAAACTTCATTTCATCACGTCACCTCCGCGGTATACGATTATACAAGACTGAGTAGTAAAGTCAAATTTGACTTACTGTAATTCATACGTAACTGTCTTGGAACACTACTTATTTTTAAGTAAAAAACAAAAAATATTCATCTGGCGGTAAATATAAAAAAGGTTGCTGCTAAAGGGGTTAGAGAAAAAAATGCTAAAGAATAATCGTTGATAAAGAAATTAATTAAAAATAAAATAATTTTTCATTTCAACGTACAATTCACGGATCATAATTTCCACTCAGATCACCTGACAATTATTGTCACAACCCATTAGATACAAGCTTCATTTTTGCAATGAATACACGGTTTTCATTACAAAAATTATGTAAACTTAGTAATAAATTATAAAGCTCGTTCTAATACTCGTTCTAATAATTGTAACAGTGTATGATTCTGCCCTTAGAACAAAATTTCAAGAGTTGGAGTTGGCTGGGTTCGGGGGATAAAAATTCAACTCCTTTCTCCCTATCGTGGTTCGTGGCTTCATGGAAGTTTTCTACCGTAAAAGCAAACTGGTTTACAGCCCTGCTTTTGTCATATTCTTCAAGCTTTGTAATATGCTCGCTCAACCTCCTCACCAAGCTGTTTTTCCAAATTGAAAGGTATCCTCTTTCTTCTCTTAAATACCCTCTAAGACAAACTTTAAACCTACATTCACTCATATAGTTTTGAACATAAAGATTCACGATAATTACAATTATTTACATTAAATAAGCGTGAGTGTGCGATGACATAAAAAATAGACCTCCACTTAGACGGAGATCTATTTTTTCACTTGCTTTATTTTTTAGTAAGGCTGCCATTTCGCTCTAAAATTGGTACTTCAATATCTACCGTATTTGGATATTTAACTCCAAGCCCTGTATTTAAAGCAACAACCGTTTCGTTTTCTTTAATCCAGCCTTCTTCTCGCAAACGGCGTGCAGCTAAAAATGTAGCCGCACCTTCCGGACAAATAAACGATCCTTCAAGCTGCGCAACCTTTTTTTGTTCTTCCACAATCTTATCTTCATCGACCGCAATTGCACATCCATTTGTATTGTATACGGCTTCTAAAACAAGAAAGTCCCCGATTGCTTTTGGTACGTTGATACCAAAGGCAATGGTTGAAGAATCCGGCCAAAATTCAGATTCTTGTTTTCGTTCATTCCATGCTTTTACAATAGGTGCGCAGTTTTCAGCTTGTACCGCAACTAAACGAGGAAGATCACCTTTAATCCAGCCGAGCTCTTTTAACTCATTTAACGCTTTATAGATTCCAATTAAGCCAACGCCTCCTCCTGTTGGATATAAAATCACATCAGGAAGATTCCAAGAAAACTGTTCAGCAATTTCTAGGCCCATTGTTTTTTTACCTTCGATTCGGTACGGCTCTTTAAGCGTAGAAGCATCATAAAGATCCCAGGCTTTAATAGCCTCACCGACAATTTTACCCGCATCGCTGATGAGTCCATCGACTAAGTAAAGGTCAGCTCCAGCGACAGCACACTCATTTCGTGTAATAAGAGGCGCATCTTTTGGCATCACAACGGTTGCTTTTATGTCAGCGCGTGACGAATACAGCGACCAAGCAGCTCCGGCATTTCCATTTGTAGGCATCGCTAACTGTTCAACGCCAAGTTCTTTTGCTTTTGACACACCTACAGCGGCACCTCTAGCTTTAAATGATCCCGTTGGAATAATGCCTTCATCTTTCATATATAAGTTTGGAATGTTCATTTCTTTACCTAGCTTAGGCATTTTTATAAGCGGCGTCATCCCTTCACCTAAGGAAACAACGTTTTTAGGATCTTCTACTGGAAGGAGCTCATGATATCTCCATAAATTTGGTTCCCTGCTTTGAACAGCTTCTGGAGTCAAGTTAGCTTTCAATCTCTCTAAATCATACGCTACCAATAGCGGTGAGCCACATTCACATAATTGATGTTTTTCTTTTGGACTATATTCTTTTTTGCATTTAGGACAATATAAGTGAGAAACATAACTAAACGGCATCATACACACTCCTTTAAATTCTGTAAACGTACTATATACATTATAATTTATATTATTTTTATCAGAATTGTAAGGTATGATTTACCCATCATTTTTTGAATATTTTAAAAAGCATAAAACCCTATTAAATTAAGATTTTATGCTTTTTCCTACGTTGTTTATATTACTTTTTTAGAATTAACCTCAGTAAATTTAAATAAAAACGCGAAAAAGAAACGCACTTCACACTTTAAATATAGGAATAATTATTTTAGTGTGTTAAAAAGCGACTTGAAGGAGGTAACGAAGGGCAGTGAGTGCACTTTCGATGCTGAACAAACGTAATAATAGAATGTACACTTATATAAAACTCCACCTTCACTATTATTCAGAACGAAACTGTTTCAAAAAGACCTGTCTTAAACTATTTGACAATGCGTCTGCTTGCAGAACTCTATCCAGCTTCTCTTTATTAAACCGGTCTTTGAATTTTACATCATTAACTGCTGCTATAGACACTTTGTTCGGATCTTTTTCAAGCAGGATCAACTCATCTCTCACGGAGACGATGCCTTCTTTCAAAACGCGAAATAAAAACCCTGTATAGCCCGTGTCTCTCATTTTCACGACGATATCCGGCACTTCGTATTTTGCAGCAAGCTTGTAACAAGGATTTCTAGGTTCAGATATTTGAATAATAGCCTCACCAAATGCAAATATATCCCCGACGTGCGCGTTTCTTTCTGTTAATCCAACGGTTGTGATGTTTTCTCCAAACAACGCGATTTTAACAGGGTTTTGGATGATGTTATTCCAGTATTCATAATAATCATAAGGATACAGACATAGCGCTTTGTCCACTCCTCCATGATCTTTGTACGCCTGCTCGTCACCTTCTAGCCCCAACTTACTTAAAAAGACGGGTTCATCTGCTGCTGTTTTTCTAATAGCTGATTGAAACGTTCGTTTTCCATACGTAAGTGTTTCAATTTTTCCGTAGTTAAGCGACTGAACTTGATAGTGATTTGCCATATGCTCTCTCCTTTTTTAAATCAATAGATTTTTTCATCATGTGATAATTCTTTCACCTCTGAGCGCTTGTGCATGAATGCAGTAAGCACTAGCAAACAAGCTGTTAACACAAGTAAGATAAGAAATAACGGCGTATTTGTATGAAAGAGATCGCGCACAAAACCAGATAAAACCGGAGCGCATCCTCCTACAATATATCCCCCTGATTGCATCATAGCTGTCCATGAGCTTGCTTCTTGAGACGAACTTGTCTCGTTTAACGGCAGCATAAGAGCTAAAGGAAAAAGTCCTCCAAGCCCTATTCCTAATAGTATCGAAGAAAACCAAAGACTGGTTAAAGGATAGAGAATGAAAACTAAACCCGCTGATGCAAATAATGTACTGCTTACAAGCCAAAAGGTTTGGTTTTTATAATAATCGGCTAGCGTTGGAATTAAAAAGCTAAACGCCATTTGAACGAACGTAAAAACGGTAATAAGCGTACCCGCTTCTTGATTGCTCATGCCCAAATCGTGTGCGGCTGGCGCTAGCCATGTGGTCACAGAGTAAAAAATGCCGGCTTGCAGCCCAAAGAAAAGCGTAAATACCCAGGCTTTTTTATTTTTTAACGGCAGCTTGTTTTTTCTGGAGCCAAACGCTTGCTGAGATTTACGCGCAATCGGAGACCAAACAATGAGAGCAATCACGGCCAGCACGCTCCAGCTAGCAAGAGCTACATTCCACGAATCGTGCAGTACATGCTGCAAAGGTACCGTCAGCCCCGCGCTTAACGAAGCGCCCGTTCCCATGCCCACGGAGTAAATTCCGATCATGAGGCCTATTCTATTCGGAAATTTCTTTTTGATAAATCCCGATAACAGCGGTCCAGCGATGGCAATACCTACACCTAAAAGAAAAGCACTGCTTAAAAGAACAGATATTGAGTGTGCGGCCACTCTCATACACGTCGCGATTCCAATCACCACTAAGCAAAAAGAAATCACTTTTTCAGCTTCCCACAGCCCTTCAAGTTTTCCTGTAAACAATGCAAACAACCCCATACATAACACAGGAATAGCTGTTAGAAAACTAACTGTAACATTGCTCAATCCCAGCTGATTACGTATGGTTTCAAGCACAGGCGATACGGATGTAATACCGATTCGTAAATTAATTGAAACTAAAAATAAAGCAATCACATACACATATATTCTCTCTTTTGACTTCATGTTGTTATTCCTCCCTCGTTGATTCAGTATATCATCTGATGTTTAGTTTTTTAAAAAAGGAACTTAGGTAAGCTCCAAATTTTGACCGGCATATTTTTTTGCTTGTTCTGTATCTCCATTCAAAATAGCGGTAAATAAGTTTTCATGAATGGTGGAATTATCTTTATAATCAACCGTTTTTAAAATGAGCTGACTCAGCGTATGTCGCAGTACAGGCACAAACGATTGATATAAATCCATTAAAACATTATTTTTACTAGCTTCTGCAATCGAAAGATGAAACTGAATGTCAGCCTCTATATATTCAGCATAATTGCCTTTTTCAAGCTCTTTTTTTCGTTTATCTAAATGCCCTTTCATCTTTAACAAGTCTTCATCCGTTCGACGCTGCGCCGCTAACATCGCCACTTGCAAATCAAGCATTTCACGCGCTTCATAAATATGATTGATATCTGCCGTTTGAAGTCTTGTTTCAAACGAATCCTGTGTGAAGCTAAGAGACTTAATTCTCGTTCCTTTTCCTTGTTTCACTTCCAGTACATTTGTATGAACAAGAATTTTAACCGCTTCTCGCAAGGTAGATCGCCCTACCCCCAGCTCTTCCATTAGCTGAGGCTCCGTTGGAAGCTGATCTCCTACCTGATATTGACCTGAAAAAATTTTCGTTTGAAGCTGCTCTAGCACCTCATCCACTAGCTTTCGACGCGGTACTTTTGAAAACGATTGTTTATTATGTATATTCATCTGCTCATCTCCTGTTTATATCACCTTTATGATAAACAATTTTATGTTGTTTGGCAAGAGTGCTATAGATTAAGGAGCAGCGCGTGGAGTGCTCGTTACACTAATAATTAAACAAGGAGAATCACCGCCCCTTACTTCTAGATTTTAATAAGTCTTTATCAGTAGTAAAAAAAGGCTCCGTTAAACTTAAAAGCCTGCCTACTCAAACCTAAACCCAATCCCGCCGTCTACAATAATGTTTTGACCCGTAACAAACGATGCGTCATCCGAAAGGAGCCATTTTACTGCTTTTGCGGCTTCAAACGGATCACCAATTCTGCCTAGCGCGTTTAATTTTTGATAGGATTCATTGAGCTTTTCTTTTTCCTCTGAAGATAGAGCTAAAAACTTTTCTTCTAGCATAGACGTCCGAAATGCACCTGGACACAGAGAGTTAATTCTTATGTTTTGATGGCCATATTCTTGAGCAACTGACTTTGTTAAAGCAATCACACCGCTTTTTCCGGCCGCATATACGCCTGTCCCTGCTGAACATAAAATAGCGTCCATTGACGACGTATTCACGATGACACCGCTGTTTTGTTTGGTCATTACCTGCAGCTGATATTTCATACAAAGCCATACGCTTTTTAACGTAACGTTTATTAAATGGTCAAAGTCTTCTTCTTTGAATTCATGGGTAGCATTAGAAGCTGCCTCCGTGTTAGCCGCATTATTAAAGCCCACATCAATTTTTCCAAAAGTAGAGTATGTGTGGCTCACAAGGTTTTTGACATCTTGACTATTCGTTACATCCGTTTTAATAAAAAGAGAGTGAGGAGACCATTTTCTTAATACAGAAAGAGCTTCTTCTCCTTTTTCACTATTTCTAGAAGCAATCACAACATGCATGCCCTCTTTTGCGAGTAATTCCGCTGTTGCTAAGCCAATCCCCGACGTTCCACCCGTAATAATCCCTACTTTTTCTTCAAACATATAGTTCTCCCCTTTTGTGTTCAATAAGATCCCAAAAAATTAAATTTAGTAACATTAGCCATAGAAGTTATTCAGCTTTGGGTAGATTAATACCTGCTTCGAAACACTAAAAAGAGAGTGAGACACAACTAAAGCAATTCAATCTAAAGGCGAGCAAATCGGATACATGAGCTAGTTTGGGTCACTCGCTACACCGCTGTTGATTTCCGTGCAAGGCTTCGCTTTCCGCGGGCGGCCGCTGATCCTCCTCGTCGCTTACGCTCCTGCGGGGTCTCACCTATTCCGCTTTTCCCGCAGGAGTCTTCGCCTTGCCCTCCAATCAACTGCTAGACGCACGTACCCACATAAACGAAATCTACGTTCATCCCAATAACAAAAAATCCGAACGAGTTTGATTCTCCATCAAGAATCTCCATTCCTTGTTCGGATTCACCTTCAACTACACTACTTTTGTCACAACCTCTTTTAATTAGCATTAGCCACTAACTTGATGTTGAGAAACAGATAAAGTAGATTTTCGATTCCATAAATAAAAGGCATATCCGCCTAAAAATAAAAGCAGCGCGTAATTAACAAATAAAGAATCATTTGCGTTGACAGGGCTTGTAAACTGGAGAAAATTATTTAAGCCATGAAATACAATCGTCACTCCAATCGATTGACCGTTAACGATCAGTAAAGCCAAGACCAACCCAATAACAAATGCAAATAAAATTTGAAAAATTGTATTTGCTACCGATTGACCGCTTAGCATATTCAAACTGTGCGTAAAGGCAAATAGGAACGATGATAGAAGAACCGCCACTTTATAGCTTTTTGATAACAGCAAATTCAGCATAAATCCTCTAAATACCATCTCCTCTACAAATGCTATGACTAGAGTTTGGGTAAGCAAAATAAGAACAATATCTGCAGTAGAACTTCCGTGTACACCTTTGTTCCCGATGAGGATAATAAGCAAATACAAAAGAAGCGGAGAAAGAACGAGGATTCTTGTTCTAAAGGACATGTTTTGTTGAAAGGAGAAAAAATGCTGCCACTTTTTTGTTTTTGTTAGATAAAAAGCTATTCCTATTGCTAAAGGGACAACTCCTAAAAACTGAAGATAATGTGCAGTAGGATGCGTCATGCTCACGTATGCACCGTTTACCACAAACCAAAAGATAACTAAGATTTCTAGGCCAATAACTTTCCATAAAAGCTTTGACTTGATCATCACTACACTACCTTTCTACTTTAGGCTTCATTGATAACCTATATTCGTTTTAAGGATTTTATATGTTTTCACCTTTTTATCATTCAAGCTCAAAGACCATGTGAGGCAACGCTTTTTCCTTTTAAAATAAGAAGATCGTTCCTCCTTTTTTACTGTGATTACACAAGATACAAAAATGCACAAAACCCTGCCCATGTGACGTAATCACTGAACTCCATTTTTTTATCGCCTCTCACGAGTACATTTACAGCCCAATTCAAAACACTTCCCTCAGACGTTTTATCTACATATTTTCTCGCTAAAGCGTATGCACCCACTCGAAATAAGTAATAGCTGATTAAACATAAAAAAGAGATGGTCATAAAATTTAAATTTAACTCTTTCACCTTGTACACCTCATCGTTTTTGTGTTATTACATAACATTGCTTTTTATTTCTGTTCATAAAAATCTTTTTTGACACCTTTCAAAAGCTTTAAGATTTCTTTATAAAAACAGATAATTAACATTCCAGCGATGTTTGTCACCATCATAATCATAAGATTGCCGATGATGAGACTCAGAAAATTCCCAAAAAACATGAGGCCAATTCCGATATAAAAGCCTGGGTGAAGCAGCTTATCGTCGTCTTCTTTTTCTTCTTCCTGAATGTTTATTCTGTTTTGTAACGCAGCATCATTTTTAATAAACTCATTAATAGTTGTTCCATAGATGTCGCTTAAGTTTAAAAGTTGTTGGATATCAGGGTAGCTCTGATTACCTTCCCATTTATGTATGTGCTGTACCGATACACTCAGCTGTTCAGCAACCTCTTCTTCTGACATTTTTTGTTCTTCTCTTAATTTTTTTAATTGATTTCCTAGCCTCAACTCATTCACCTCTATAACTGTGGCAGCTTGTAAACAAAATTTGTTTGCACTACGTTTTCTCGTTTTCTACAATTCTAACATATTGTGGTAAAAAAGAAAGAAACAGTAATGAGACGTATAAACCATAAAACGATACCCCTAAAAAATAGTGAGAATTCTCATGTGTAAAAAATGAAAGAATGCACTTTTATCTTCATCCTTTTATTGTTTATACTAAATAGTGGATTGTAAGAACGTAGAAATAAAAAAGGAGGCAAACTGACGATGGAAATGCTACTGATTTATCTATTTGTTATCGCTCTTATTGGATTCATTATTTGGAGAAAGATGAAAAAGAAAAATAAGCCCATTAAAAAGAATGGACTTGGTATATTAGCACCTATTTTTTTCATATTAATTGCATTTTCTCTTAGTCTAAGTCAACTGATGCACATACCGGGCCAGCCCTTTCACTTACCACCCTACTGGGAAATGCTGATTGCTGGTGTATTAGGTATTGTGTTTGGACTTATTATGCTTAGCCAAACAGACTATGAAGTAAGAGAAGATGGCTTTATTTATTCAAAGCCAAACAAGAATTTTAAATATGTAATTATCGCCATTATCTTTATAAGAATGGCTTTGAGCCAGTACTTCAAAGGCTTAGATTCCATAGACTTCGCGGTCTTGACGATGACACTAGCTTTTATATATATTGTCATTTGGAGAGTTGGCAGCTATTTAAAATTCCGTAAATTAAATGGTGATAATTACAGTGTAAATGCTGGGTAATCATCAATATAACTAATCCTTCTTCCTGTTTGGAAAGAAGGATTTTTTGTCATAGTGAGTAAAAGTCTCGCGTGTTGTGTAAGACAACCTATATATTGTATAATGCAATATGTGTTTTTTATAACAGAAGTCTATCTATAAAAACAGATTATAGGAAAACTGTACCTAATCACCAGCTGTTTGATTTACAGGTATATAATGAAAGGAATCATACTATGACATTTATCAATTCTGTAACAGGCCCAGTCGATTCGTCAGAACTAGGGCTAACGTTAATCCACGAACATATGCGCGTTCGTTCTGAATCTGTTCACGCACAGTTTCCTCATTTATATGATGAGAAACAAGAAGTTGCAAAAGCAGTCGAACAAGTAAATCGTGCAAAGAAGCTCGGAGTCAACACGATCTGTGATCCAACGGTGATGGAACAAGGGCGCGATATTCGTTTTATTGAAAAAATTGCCCGCGAAACGGACACTCAAATCATTGCAGCCACAGGAATTTATACGTATAACTACATCCCTACTCACTTTCAAACTCGTAGCATTGACTATATGGCAGACCTGTTTGTTCGAGATATCGAAGTCGGCATTCAAAACACGTCGATTAAAGCAAGCTTTCTAAAATGCGCTACGGATGCACCTGGCGTAACGGCTGATGTAGAAAAAGTAATGCGCGCTGTCGCACGAGCTCATAAAAAAACGGGCGTGCCGATTATGACCCATTCACATCCGGCAAGCGGCACAGGCTTAAAACAGCTTGATATCTTACTTGAAGAAGGTGCTAATCCAAATCAAATTCTGATTGGACATACAGGAGATACAGATAACCTTGAGTATATTTCAAACATATTAAAGCAAGGTGCTTTTATCGGTATGGACCGCTATGGCTTGACTAGAGAATGTTCAACTGAAAACAGAAATAATACGGTCATCCAGTTAGCTAAACAAGGCTATTCAAACCGCATGTTTCTCTCACAAGACTACTGCTGTACAATGGACTGGTTTCCAGAAGGCGTGATTGAAGAACGTTTTCCAAAATGGTCGATGAGCTTTGTATTAGAAGAAGTCGTGCCTGAGTTAAAAAGAAAAGGCTTAACGGAACAGCAGATTCAGCATATGCTTTTTGATAACGCCCGCTGCTGGTTTGAAGGAAAATAATTGAGATATTCTTTTTGTTACTATAAAAACCCCCACTGTGCAAGCTTACAGTGGGGGTTTTTCGCGTATTATTCTACCTTACGTTAACCTGTTTTTCTTAATAGCTTTTGTTTTTCGCGGCTCTTTTTCACCATAAAGTGTATACCACATAAGCACAACCCGACGGCTATTCCAATTGTCAAGTTTGTAAACACTGTTAACGAAAATGTCGTAAGTAAAACCAGTGAATGAAATGATTTTTCTTTTATCACCTTTGCAAACTGTTCTTTTTTACTGATATTCCATGCTACGACCATTAAAACTGGCGCAAGACTGGCAAGCGCAACGTATGAAGCATACGGCGCTAGCACTAACAGCACGATTAACACAAAGATAGCATGCGTCATTCCTGCAATTGGAGATGAAGCGCCGTTTTTAATATTGGTAACAGTTCTTGCAATCTCTCCTGCTGCAGGAATACCTGAAAACATCGGCGTTACCATGTTTACGATTCCCTGACCGATCAGTTCTTTTTTGCTGCTGTGCTTTGACTTTGTCATTTCATCCGCAACGCGAGCTGTCAGCAAAGACTGTAACCCTACAAGTACAGCAATCACAAACGCAGAAGGTAAAAGAGTGACCACCCTCTCCACTGTTATATCCGGAAACGCTGGCGCCGGGAAATGACGAGGTATCTCTCCATAAATGGAACCAATGGTTTCAAACTGATTGGAAAAGAAAAAAGATGCCAAGCCCGTTGATACAATAATTCCAAGTAAATAGGACATTCCCAGCGACTTTGGTGAAAAGTAAAGAACTATTAAAATCGTAGCTAAGCACAATCCTGCTGTAGCGATACTATAGATGTTAATGAAGTGTAAATTACCAAAAATCTCTTTTATATTCAAATGAAAAAACTGAAATTTGTCAATCGCGTGCAGTCCAAGGAAGTTTGGTATCTGCCCGCTAAAGATAATCAGCGCAATTCCTGACTGAAATCCTACAATAATAGATGACGGAAAATACTTGATTAAAGCTCCTACTTTGCATAGCGCAAAGATAATGAGGAGAATCCCTGACATAAAGCCGGCAATTAATAAGTTTTCATAGCCATATTGCAACACAATTCCTAATAAAACAGGAACAAACGCACCCGTAGGTCCAGCGATTTGAAACCTACATCCACCTAAAATAGCAATTAACAATCCCGCTACAATCGTCGTATAAAGTCCTGTAACAGGCGATATTCCAGAAGCTATCGCAAATCCTAACCCTAAAGGTATAGCTATAATGCCAACAACAATACCCGATAGTATATCTTTCTTCAAATGCTGCAAGGAGTAATTTCGAAAAACCTCTAGATTCATAAGTGTACATCAGCCTCCATTTTAAGTAGTGAGGTTACCCATTCGTATTTTGGTCATACAACCTTATTGAGCTTTCTCAAAATAAGGTGGGCTACTCGATTACTTCTATCTTAAAGGAGACAACTTACAAAAAAATAAAGAGGAAATTAGAAGTTTCTTAGACAGTTATTAAAATTTTCTTAAAAATTCTTACTTTTTATTCTTTTAGTTATTTTTTAGATAAAATGCGGTTCTTTGTTGTAAATAAAGCAAGATAACTAGACCCTATAGTAACGATAGAATGAATGGATGTGGACAGGCTGTGTTTAAAAATCTTTAAGTTTAAGTAGACGACACGCCTACCTCCATTCGTTTAACTATATTCGAATTCATAGGAAGCTCGGTTACATAAGGCCAATTAATTACAAACGTGAACACTAAAAGACAGAGGCTTTGAATCATAATTCAAAGCCCCTGTTTTTACTAATAAGATATATAATACCAATTCTTTTGTATCTTTTCTATTTCATCAAACTTCAGACCAAAATCGCCCGATGAAGGTTTACGGTTTTTTGGGTCATACACAAAACCCGAGAAATGGCCGAATAGTCCACTGCTTGTAAAGAAAAGTACGGAGATTGCCTTTCCTTTGGTTTCTACTGCAACATCATCTCGACCTCTGGACACACTCGCATACTCTTTCGGTAGATCAATCAGCGATGAGTTGTCGGGTTCATTGGAGAAAGGAATGAGCGATGGGTAGTCGACTCCATCGGCTTTCAAGACGCCACTTTGTATGTTAGCTGCCACTTCTTTTCTCTTCTGCTGATGGAGTTTAAAGTTTATGTCTAAATTAAGCTGCTCAGACGGAATGAAGAACCACAGCACAACGGTTATCACTTGAATAACCAGTGGTAGCCACTTTCTACTACTAAAGAGATAAATCAATGTCCACAGCGTTAGTAATAAAAAGAAAGGAAGGACAAAGAATAACCATATATATGGACTTACGTATTTCCCTATACGATCATCTAAATCCCATTGAAACAGGGACAATAAAAAAATGAACAAACTGCTACATAACGATAAAAGCAAAGTTAAATGACGTTTCACATATTTCCCTCTCTCTGAAATAATTCTTTTTAACCTTCACTCTTTATCATTCATTATTTACTATAGTTCTGTGAATCCGCTTTAAGAATTCTCTTATTATTCTAGAAAGCCCATTATTGGCGTTATAAAAATACCCAAAAGAATAAGTTTTATAGTGCGGAGGAGCAAAGTTAACGACTACATATTGATCACTTCTAGATAAACCAGCATCTGTTTTAAATGCGTAGTCAAATCCTATATTTATTGCCGTATTATTTTCCAATGTATGACGAATTGTATCTACATTATTGGTAGTAAACAAGATATCACATGGCAGTGAACTAAAACCTTTCATAAATTCCTGAATATACTTGTCGTTATATAAAACAATTGGCTGGTTAATTAACATCTCTTCAGTAATGAGTGTTTGTTTGGCTAATGGCGACTTCTTATTTACTGCAGCTACCATATGACCATCCAATAACTTTTTAAATACCAAGTTCCGATACTTTTTTTCTTCTTTTTCTGTATAAGTAATGAAACCTACATCTACTTCCCCATCTAGAACTTTATCTATAATATACTCGGTGCTATTTTCATAGACAGAAGCCTTTATGTTCGGATATTCTCTTTTAATTTCTGTTATTAAGCGAACGAGAATCTCCATTGGTCCTGGGTAGGTTGCAATCTTTATTTCACCATTCATTGTATTTGTATACGCTTCTGCTTCATCCATAAATTCTTGAATTTTCAATAAAGCAGCGCTGGCCTTTTCAATTAACCTATGACCTTCTTCAGTTGGAATAGATCCTCTTCTGGAACGATGAAAAATCATTATATTTAGTTCTTTCTCTAAATTTTTTATAGATTGGCTTAATGCAGGTAACGTAATATGCAGGTTACCAGCTGCTTCTTTTAGTGAACCCGTTTTATCTATTTCCACTATATGTTTCAATTGTTCAATATTCATAATGCCCTCTTTTTCTTTTAGTTAAGTATTACTTAACAATCGTTAATATTAACTAAATTTACCATAAGTATATCTGGTTGTATACTGATAGATATAGTAAAAGAAATGACACAAGGAGATGGAGTATATGAAGGCGCTAAGATGGCATAATCAAAAAGATATTCGTCTTGAAGAAATAAATGAACCAGTTGTACAGGCTGGTCAGGTAAAAATGAAAGTTAAATGGTGTGGAATTTGCGGTAGTGATTTGCATGAATACTTAGGTGGTCCCATCTTTATTCCAGTTGATAAACCGCACCCTCTCACTAATGAGGTTGCTCCAGTGACGCTTGGACATGAATTCTCAGGTGAAGTAGTAGAGGTTGGAGAAGGTGTAACCCATTATAAAGTTGGTGATCGTGTGGTTGTTGAGCCAATCTTTTCTACACATGGACACCAAGGTGCTTATAATCTAGATGAACAAATGGGATTCTTAGGTTTAGCCGGAGGCGGTGGCGGTCTTAGTGAATATGTCGCAGTAGACGAAGAACTTTTATTCAAACTTCCAGATGATTTATCTTATGAACAAGGTGCTCTAGTAGAACCAGCGGCAGTAGCTCTTTATGCAGTACGTTCAAGTAAAGTGAAAGCCGGAGACAAAGTTGCTGTATTTGGATGTGGACCAATTGGACTTCTTGTCATTGAAGCGTTGAAAGCAGCAGGTGCAACCGATATTTATGCAGTTGAATTATCTCCAGAAAGACAAGCGAAAGCAGAAGAATTAGGAGCTATCATCATTAATCCTGCTGAAGTTGAAGATACGGTAGCCGAAATTGCTAGATTAACTGACGGTGGCGTAGATGTATCATTTGAAGTAACAGGCGTACCTATTGTATTACGTCAAGCCATCCAATCTACGGGAATTGGCGGAGAAACGATTATCGTTAGCATATGGGAAAAAGGAGCAGAAATTCTACCGAATGATATTGTAATTAAAGAACGAACTGTTAAAGGAATCATTGGCTATCGTAACGTGTTCCCAGCAGTATTGTCTCTTATGCAAAAAGGCTACTTCTCAGCCGAAAAGTTAGTAACGAAAAAGATAGCTCTAGACGATGTAATTGAAGAAGGGTTTGAAAGCCTGATTAAAGAAAAAAACCAAGTTAAAATTCTGGTTAAATCGGAACAGCAATAACAATCATCAACAATGAAGATTTCTCTAAGCCACTGATCGTAATTAGTGGCTTTTTATTTCTTTAATCGGGTCCAGCCGAGAGATGTGTAAAATTTCACCAACACAATTTGACAGTTTAGAAGAATGAACGAGTCAACTACATAACGATGCCCATTAATTTAATTACATTTGAATCCGTGGGACGCTTGGTTACATGAATCCCATGCATTACGGAATTGATCCCCTAAAAAACTTTCCTAGTCTAGTGTTGAGGTACCAATGGGTTAATCGACGAGGACCAGACATATATAAAATACATATGCCCGCCCTTTTTAACCACCGTAGTAATACTTTAAAAAGTTTAAGATGGATAACAGGATAATCAAAATAACCAAAACTCCTTCTATTAATATCCTTCGCCCTTCTTTTGGGGATTTCTTTTGTTTTTTATGGGCATACAAAACCAGTTTTCGAAAGGAAATGTGAAGTAAAATAACGAAGACAAACAAACCAATCTTCACAAGAATAAACAGATTATCACATCCGTTTCAACAAACTAAAGATCTAAGAGACATTCGGCAAACAACTTAGCTATGAAACTTTTTATTTTCTTTGTTCTTTTGATACTCTACAAAAAAGGATACTGGAACTGCTCCAATACCTATACCAATCGAAATAAACAGCGACTGGTTCAGCTGAAGACTCGGATTTGCCGCTGCCTTACTATAAATGATAAAACACACAAAGCTTAAAAGGCCTATAGCTAAAGGAATGAGCGCGTGCTTGTACCATTTCATTGTATTAGCCTCCCCTCTTTTTCACCCCGCCTAGCTTGATAGTCGCAGCATACGATTTATTTGTCAGCAATTAAGAGATGCACCGATTAATAGCACAATCCTGTTTAGGTAAAATGACTTCCCGCTATAGCGCTGGCTAAAAGAACGATTACGGCTAGCTCTCTTATCATATAGGTTTGGCTTTCACTCAAAGGTTTCCCCTTTCTTTCACTCATAACAGGGTAAAAATAAAAAAGGTAAAAAGATAAAAGAAAACCCATACCCGCTGTCACAGCTATGACCATTTCCAAATTATCACATCTCCTTTTTCTTCCTTTTCCTTCTTTTCTTCTTGTTAAACAAGTTTAGCCAAATAGTCAGCGGCACCTCTCGATAAAATACAACCCACCTTGAAATCATACAAAAATAAAAAAGACAGGATTTCTCCTGCCTTTTTGCATATGTAATTCCTCTTTACTATGTCAACTCAGCGCTTTTAGCGAGCATAAAAGCAGAGATACTAAACAAAACAATCAATAAAGAAGCGGCATGTAACAGTAAAAAAAGAAATTTTTGGCCGCCTTTAATGAAGCACGAATAAATCATTCCTAGGATTGTTACTAAGATTAAAAGTGCTGCTGCTATTTTAATTACTATAGCAAAGAAAGCTCCTGCAAATACAATTGACGGAATAAAACACGCTACAATAATTATGTACAAAATCAGTGTAGCAATAAAAGCGGTTTTTGATACGTTTGAAGCCCGTTTAAACAAATTCCCCATATAGTCTCCTTTCACATTTTAAAACTGCATCTTTTACTATAATACATGTGTCTAGAGGACACAATTAACTTTTGTGAAAACCTTAATAAGTTAAGCTTGATCAACAATAATATCAGCTATATTTTTGAGATCTTGTTTGCTTAGTTTATCAAATGTTCTAGCTGTTTTTTTGTTTGAATTATTTGTTGATAAATAGTCTTAAAGAACGCTTTGTAATCTTTACTTCAAAATCAATTCACACTAAAATTCTCTCTTTTGGTAGATAGACAGCGCAATAAAGTAAGAAGCAATATACATCCCCACTCCAAAGAGAGTATATAAGATAGGAACATGCAAAGAAGAAGCGATCGGTAAGCTGGATGCTGCTAATATTTCAACTATATACCCAACAACTCCTTGTAAAGCAATCGCAACGAAAAGACCTCCCATTCCCCCTCCAAGTACTATTCCGTCAGATTTCTCTGCTCCGAATACATAAAGAAGCGGATAAGCAAGTGCACCGGCAAAAAGGACGATAAATGTACCAAATGAAACGATATTTACTATATTCTCTACTGCACTCTTAGAAATAAGCGAATACATTGAGAAAACACCATAGGACAGGATGGTTCCGATGACGACAATTAAAAAGTAAAAAACATAGTGGCTTTGCACCACATTTTTTCGGCTAATTGGAAGAGTGAGCACGTATTTGTCATAGCCGGTCTTACTTTCTAATTTGATCACTTCAAGCGCGGGCATTGCCATTAATAAAATAATTAACATCGCTATAATACGGTAAAATGAAGGATCCGCAAAATAAAAGATGACCGCAGAAATAACTATGGCAAGCGCTGTGTACGTCAAAAAGCTTCGGTGAATGAGGTAGTAATTCGTTAACAATAGACCTTTCATTTACGTTTCACTCCTTGTTAAAAGCACGCTTAGTTCTTCCATCGACATCGGTTCAGTTACAGTTCCTTCTGGCAGCTGATGCTTATCTGATACGAGTACACGGGCAGACGTATCATACGTTCTTTTTGCCACTACTACATCTTTAGGAAGTACATTCAGCTGTTCTTCCTTCATAACGGCAATTGCGTACTCCTCAAACACTTTCTCTTTTTCTTCATTTAATAAAATTTCACCGTTTTTAATCACAACAAGATGGCTCGCGATTTTTTCGACGTCGCTCATAATGTGAGATGAAAGCAGTATTCCGCTGTTCCCATCGCTGACAAAAGCTTTTAATTCATCTAATATCTGCTCTCTAGACGAAGGATCCAATCCTCCTGTCGCTTCATCTAACAGCAATAGTTTAGCACCGTGAGACAGCGCTACCGCTAGAGATAATTTCATCGACATGCCGCGTGAAAACGTATGTATTTTTTTATCTTCTGGCAATGAAAAAGAATGAATCAACCGGTGAAAATCAGCTTCTTCCCAAGATTTAAATAGTTTCTTAAAAACGTTGTTTAACTGTTTTATCGTTAAAGAAACCGGCAGATTAATCGCATCAAACACGACTCCAATGTCTTCTTTAATCGTCGCATCTTTATTTAAATTGTCTTCACCAAATATTTCGACCGTACCGCTATCTCTTGAAATCAGTCCTAGTACCGCCTTAAACGTCGTCGATTTCCCTGCTCCGTTATCACCAATAAATCCTACAATCGATCCAGGAGGTACATGAAATGAAACATCTTTTAAAACCTCATTTTGGCCAAACGATTTTGCCATGTTTCTAACTTCTAAAAGATTTGTCATTTGCTCACTTCACTTTCTCTATTAGTAGTTAGTGTAATCTAATCGCTATGATGATTCGTAATATCACCTTTTTTTTACAAAAATGAATATTCACTACCAATTATAGCTAGTAAACTACAAAAAGTCGATGACAACCTAAAGCTTTATTACTCCTTCGTTTGTTTTTTATAATCGTAATATGTATGACAACATCTGCCTGTACTATTCTTATCCTATCCACTTATCAAAAGCGCAAATAAAAAAAGGATCTCCTATAAAAGATCCTTTTTTCTTCACTATAATTGATGACCCTGCTTTTTTTCTTTTTCACTTAATACGTAGTCTGTTATAAAACCAAGAATAAGTCCAACGGCTACCGGTATTAAACCGCCTTTTGCTTCCATTTGAAAATGTTCCGGTTCATTTACATAAAGCCACTGAACGGAAAGCAACGAAATATGAAAGGTATTGCCAATAAAAAATAAAAGTGCTATGGTGCCAATTGTTACGCCGAATGAAATGATGTATTTCTTCACTGTACCCCTCCTTTCATTAAAAGGCTGCTCCAAGCAAAGCAACCTTTTAATTTCTTTATTTTGCTTCAAGCACTGCCTTTTCTCGAAAAACCTTTTTTAATACAAGAGATTGAAAGATCATAAACAAACTGCCCGTCATCCAATACAAGACGAGACCTGACGGTGAAAATATCCCAAAAGAAAGGACCATGACAGGCGAAAGAATTTGGGCTAGCAGTGCGTGGGATGAATTCATTCCATCTACGCCTGTTTGCATAACTCTTCCCTGTAAGTACGTAGCAACCGCTGCAACGATCGGAAGAATAAAATAGGGATCCGAGTGCCCTAAATCTAGCCACAAAAAGGACGATGCGCTAATCTCATCTATTCGTCTAATCGCATAGTACACAATTGAAAAGACTGGAAGCTGAACTAGTAAAGGAATGCATCCCATCAGCGGGTTAGCTCCATTTTCTTTAAGCAGTTCCATCATTTCACGCTGATATTGCTGCTGACTCTCAGGATCCTTATCTTTGTACTTCTCTTTTAGCTGTTGAAGCTGAGGCTGTATACGTTTATTGCTCAGCTGATTTTTATATTGAAGAATGTTTAAAGGCGCCAGCAGCATACGTACGCCCACCGTCACAAGCATAATTGAAAAGCCAACGCTTTGATGAAGCCACGTATTTCCTATAAACAAAATGAGCAGTGAAAAAGGATAAATAAAATAGTGATCAAAAAAGTGAGTGTGCGAACTTTGAATCACGTTTGCTGAATCACATCCGGCAAGTAGAAAAATGGAAACAACAATAAAGAAAAGCTTCTTTTTATGTTTTAACATTTATATTCCTCCAGTATTTTTTTAGTTAAACGAAAAAAATACTGGCGAATAAGGACCTTCATCGTCTTGTTCACCTATTGCTTCTTGTCTCTGAACAGAATGTATAAATTTAAATTTATGATACACGCAGCATATAAGATCCTGAGCACGTAAAAGATTTACGTTTTGTATGAGATACATGTCTTTTTGCTGCAGGCAAACGTGCTTATGTATTGTTTGAAATGTAGCTAGTTTAATAGCAGCATGTACAAAGAATGCTGTCATGATCGCAAATGATAAATACACTAAAGCATCCGGTATAAATAATTCCATTTATTCACATGCTTATGGATTATTGTATCATATTTTCCTTATTTTAGGTTAAATATTTTTATGAAGCAGATTTAATCTAATGTAGCCCACAAAACCGATTTCCTTATAGGAGTCAAAAAATAAGTTTCTTTTTGTACATGTCATTATACATTTTGATGAAATGACGTATAGACAATATACTGGGACACATATAATTCTAAAAATTTCTACTTTTATTAGCAAAAAGGATATTATTCCTTTTTATGGTATAATCAAAAAATATAATTCATAGGGAGTGAAACTATTGGAAACTAATACAAAACCTCAAGTAAACACCAACTCTATTGTTTCTCTAACTCTAGGTATCCTGTCCATTTTTATTCCAATCCTCGGGTTTATTACAGGTATTATCGGCATTATCCTCTACAAAAAAGCATCAAATCAAATAGCTGCTTCCAATCAAAGCGGTAAAGGACTCGCGATTGCCGGGCTGATCTGCAGTATAGTAGGCGTGATTTCTCAGCTGTTCTTCGTATTAGGAATTATTACGTTTGTATTTGCAGGAACGACAATGGAATAAAAACGTAGTTTATATAGAATTATTCACATTTCTATGTAAAACAATAAAAGCTTGATTTTCAAACAGTTGAAAATCAAGCTCCTAAAATGTAAACGTTACTTATTTAATCATCGTTACTACACTTACGCGAAATTGCAAAGGAGAATACAAAATTAAATCTATCGTTGAATCCAGAATAAAAGAAATCATAATTGTTCTACTTACTTTACTGCTAGTCATCTCTGTGTTGATTAACTGTTCTAGCTATTTTAATAGTACAGAGATAAAAACGTTCACTTCAAAATGTTATGATAACGGCGGAGATGCGATAGTAGAAATACATAATCCAATTACCAATGATTATTCTTTTGAATGTAAATAATTTAGTTAAAAAACAGCTGGTCACTTAACAAGCTTACCTAGAAGAGGGCTAACGATTTAGCCCTCTTCTATACGTTAAAGTATAGACGTATTCAGTCAACAATAAAGGAGTTCTTTATGAAACATGTCATATTAGGCATCTGCGTATCCGTATATGCCGTACTATTAGACTATCTAAAATATAACTATGGTCTTAACCTTATAGGAAAGGTGCTAATTCTGTCTGTTTTAACTGGTGTTACGTATAAAATTATCGAGAAAATATATGAAAACCGAGAAACTACCTCAAAGAATTAAAGAACCTATAACCGCTCTAGATATAAAACAAACGCTGACAATTGGATGTCAGCGTTTGTTTTACTTGTTTTTATGAAGTGAATTATTTGCTCATAAAAGCAACAGATCTTAAAGTCTCACGATCTATACTCTATTGCTGATTACCATGTAAGGTGTTTGTAACCATTAAATCCTTACGTCTATAAATACTCAACACAATTCCAATTAAGAAAGCATTTAACAAGATCGGCATCAATCCGTAGCTAATAAAGGGCAGTGACATGTTTGTCATAGGAAAGAATCCGACAATCATTCCTACGTTCCCAACTAGCTGTACAGTATAGACCATTACAACTCCTGCTAGTAAAAGCTTGCTGTACGTATCGTTTAGATTTCGGGCAATAAATATAATTCTCAGAGCAACTAAACAAAGAACCACAATAAGAATTGCTGCAAATAACCATCCGTAATAATACGTAAAACTTAAGAAGACGAAGTTAGTATGAGCCTCAGGGATAAATTGATCCGCAAATGAATGCTTGCCAAACCACCCTGCACCCACAAATAGATGATGTATTTCTAAGAGTCCAAATTTGGATGTTAAATATTCAGCATTATAGGGATTTAAAAATGAAAGAACCCTATACTTCTGATAATAGGCAACGGTCATCCATCCAATTATGCCCCAAGCAGCGACTAACGCAAAGCTAGTTCCTAGGACAATGGCTATTTTCTTTTTATTTAGCTTACTCCACCAGATCATCGTAAAGGTCATGGCTACATATATAAAGAGCATTGTAAGGCTGAATTGTAGAAAGAAATAAGATGACAGAATAAACAAAAGAATAAATTTCCACATTTTAAAGCGATCGCTTTGAAAGAACCCTGCCCATGCCATAAGAAAAAAAGGAATGGCCATTAAACCTTCCATTTTTAAAGGCCCTAATTTAAAAACAGCTTGACCGTCTACGACGGTGTTAAAATGCCTTGTGAGGAACAATAAGAGTGCAGTACCTAATAAATAGAACAACCATCCTTTATTGGCCATCTTTCTATAGTCTATAAACATCATGCCAAGAGCTAAAACCCCACCTAAAACTACAAAGATAGCCTTATACATAGAAAAATGATTATGATTCATATACCCTTGGGACAGCAGTGGCAGAAACCCTAAAAGAAGAGCAGCTACAAATAAAATTAAGGTCATCCAGTCTACTTTCGGTCGATGAATACGGTTAAGGTTTTGACCAATGCTGATGGGATTGCCCATTTGAGTAACGGCCTTTTCTTCTGCTTGATCGTCGCTTATCCCTTTTTGCAGCCAATAGTTTTTTACTTCGTTTAAATGATGATGTAATTCTGCCGAAACAAATGCCTTGGCTTCTTTTGATTTAATTTGCGATTGCACTTGTTCTAAAAATGACTTTCTTTGTTCGCCCATATACTCCTTCACCCCTCTAGTATTTCTTTAAAACTTATGTGGTTAGATAACGGCTGCTCTTCCACTTTTTTGAGCAGTTTGCGCCCCTTTTGATTTAATTGATAAAACTTTGCTCCGTCTTCTTGCCAGCTGCTCGTCAATACACCTTTTAGCTCTAGTCGATGCAGGATGATATATAAAGACCCTTCGTTTTCTTTAAAATTTAAAATTCCTCGGCTTTGCAGTAAGCTGACTAACTCATAGCCCGTTTTCTCCTGCACAAGCAGCTGCATCATAGCAAGCAGAATTTCTTCTTCGCTATGAGTCTCTTGCTTTATTTTTTCTCGAATACTTTTCTTATGTTTTTGTGTAAATGTTAGCTGAGCAAATACTTCACGATTCATTGTTTTTCTAAGATTTTTAAGACGTTTATCCATGACTCATTCCTCCAGCATTTCTTTTAAAAGTGATTTTGCACGCCTCAGTCTCGTTTTTACTGTATTCGTTCCGGTTTTGGTTAAGAGCGCAATGTCTTTAATTAACAATTCTTCATAGTAAAAGAGGTAAATCACTTCTTTATATTTGGTAGGCAGCTTCATAACGGCTGACATCAGCTCGTGATCTTCTTCGTGTTGAATAACAGCTTCCTCTATGTTTTCTTTTTCACTGATATGATTTGGAAAATAGTCTGTCGCCGGTATGATGTTTTTGTTGTACCAGCTTTTTAAAAAGTCTTTACAGTGGTTAATTGCGATTTGCCATAACCACGTCCGAAACTTGGATCTACCGCTGTACTTGTAAAGATTTTTGTAGCATTTAATAAAAATCTCCTGCGTCAAATCCTCCGCAACCGCTACGCTGTTTACATATGAGTAAGCCAGCTGCAAGATTTCCTGTCCATATCGATCCATAATTTCATCTATCACTAGTTCTTTGTCTTGTACGTGTATCCATTCTACGGTTAGTTCTTTCACTTCTGCCTCTCCTTTCTTGTTCTTAGACGAAGCGTTTTATAAAAAGGTTTTTATATTTTCATTTTTATTTTCTAGATAATTGCATGTACATAAAAAAAGATTCTCTACACGAGAACCTTTTGTTGTACCTCTTATGTATGTGCTATGAAAAAAGATTGCCGATGAAGATAATTAATCCTGTTACTAGGATTAATCCACCGCTAATTATTACTGTCAAAATACTTCTCAGAGCCGATACCCAATTGATTATTCCAAAGAACCCTGCGATACCAATACAAAATAGAATAATTGCTAAACAAAGATTGATATTCAATAACGCTGGATAATAAAAAGCGATGAAAAAGAAACCAACGCACAGTAGCGTAAAGATAAATGACCAGAAATTAATAATTCGCGCCATCTCACCTACCCTCCTCTACTTTTAAAATTTCTACGTTTAAACACACTCTTAGATTATTTATTTCAAATCTATTTTTAAACGCTGCAAGAAAAAGTCACACACTTCCATTTGAATACACTGCTTCTTTAAACTGCACAATAAATATTCTAATTCAAATTCCTGATAAAAAATTTTAGTCACATACATTTTTAATTCTTCTAGCGTAGGTGGTGTCGGCGCATATACGTTATCTAACGAAAGGGCAAATTGAGAGAACAGCTGCTCATTTTGATAAAAGACGGAAATGTCTTCACCTTTGATTCGGCAGCTAAACACACCTAGTATGTTTAAAAATGCCTTGACTTGATTTTCTTCAAATTCATGATCAATCGCAAACATAAAAAAAGGATGTTCCTCTGCATTGACCATAGGCTTCATAAGACTCATTTGATATTTTAATAGCTTTACTTCTTTTACTACGTCCAACTTCTTCACATCTTTCTTTAGAAAATGATCCTACTATACTCTGTAAATTTTACCATAATCCGGTAGTGTCGATAAACCGTTTATAGAAAATTACTTTGTAATGAATGGAATAATAAGGTATATTGTTATAAATGGTAATAATTTCATAAACCGAAAGCGAGGATACATATGGGCCTGTTACTAATTGCGGTTATTATCACGCTATCCATCATTTTAGATTACTTTATTTTTGACTATGACGATAAGCACTGGGGCTGGCTAAAGAAAGCTTCTACACCTGTTAGAAGAAGTGTTATTGGCTGTTACTTGCTTATGTCGTTTGTTATTTATTTTGGTTTGAGCCTACCGTATATTAAGCCTTTTTTATAAATATTAGTCTGCCTAAACTGGTTAGCCTATAACTCTTATTTAAAGGTTACAGGCTAATCCCCTCATTTCACGACCACTACAAATTGTTTGTCTTCAAATTTGAACATTTCCCCTAATTCATAGATATACTTCTTTTTGTCTAATTTATAATACTTTCCAAAATACAGCGTTTTTAAGTTAATACTCATATCTAGACTTAAATCTTTTTCATCCGCTTCATCACCGTCTAAGCATGAATATAATTCCATGTGACAGCCCTCTATCAGCTGTTCTTCAATATAAGTAAACAGCTCTCTTATTGATTTAGGATGTGTATCACAAGATAATTCGTAGATATATGGCAAGGTGAATCCGTGCTTGATGTCGCTATACCCGTCGGTTAAACGATTAATACTAATACCGTACGCATCTTCTTCTTTTTCATAGATTGTAATTATCTTTTCTTTCTTTGAATTTCGATTAAAGGAAGAAACTTCGGATAAAGGCACCAGCGTTTCTTTTGTGTCAAAACTTCCTGTAGGCAATTCATAAGGAGATCCTATATAGTGATGTACAGTCATATTCGTCACTTCTCTTTCTCTTTGCTTATGTAAAATACTATTATTCTATCACTCTTATTAAGAACACATACAAATACAAGGAAAATATGTATAATAAAACCAGGAGATGACAACATGAAAAAACTACTGCCTTTTCTATTTCTAGCGGCTCTTTATTTGTATGACTCTTCATACAATCATACTGCTTTTTTACATAAACCGGTTGTTTCTGCGTTTTTATATGTAGCTGCTATTTTAATTTGTGCGCTACTGCTTGTAAATGTAAAAAAAGATCGAGCTGTTTAAATAAGGAGATTACTATGAGCTATAAAATTGTATTCTTTGACGTGGACGGAACTCTTACTCATCACGAAAACGGGACTATTTCCACCAAAACTCGAGAGATTGTAAAAAGTTTAAAGCACAAAGGATTAAAAATCGTAGCCGCTACAGGAAGGCCTTTATCTCTCTGTGAAGAAATTAGAGAATTAGGTATAGATACGCTCATTACCGCGAACGGAGCGTTTACTGTACACGATGAAAAAGTTATTCATAAGCTGTCCATGGATAAGGACGTTGCGCGTGAAGTCTTTGAATACGCAGCCTCCCAAAATCACGGCCTTTCATTTTACACAAAAGAGCTCAGCATGAACGGAATCAAAGATGATAATATTTTAAAAGCCCTGAAGGAAACGCTATCGCTCAGTGATTATCCTCAAATTAATGAGCGTATTTATGACGAAGATATTTATTTAATGTGCTTGTATGCCAATGAGGAAACCGCCGAGCACTATGCACAACGATTTCCTCATTTACTATTTAAAAGATGGCACCCTTTTGTCGTAAGTGTGCTTCAAGAAGAAATCACAAAATCGGTAGCTATCCTGAAGGTCTTAGACTATTTTAACATCCATCAATCTGAGGCCATCGCATTTGGAGACGGAGAAAATGATATTGATATGATAGAATTAGCCGGCCTTGGAATTGCGATGGGCAACGGATCTGATAAGTTAAAAAACGCCGCTGATTTTGTAACGAAGAAATCGGGTGAAGACGGTATTGAATTTGCTCTAAAAAAATTCAAAGTCTTATAGAAAAGCAGCACGCTTGGATAAGTCATCTAAGCGTGCTGTTTTTTTATCTCCATAAATGCTTCAGGATGTAGCTCCTCCGATTGAATGACAATGGCAGTCATACCTTCTTCACTTCCCGACATATGCCATTCTCCTTTTTCCCACAGCGCCGCTTCTCCACGTTTAATCGAAATTCGCTTTTGGTCCTCTCCTGTTACCCATCCTTCACCTTGGACTACGATAAACAGCTGAGGTATAGGCGCTTCGTGATATCCTACCGTTCCTTCTCCTTCTATATACATATAACCGATCGTAGCTGCTTTATTTGTTTGTGTTATTTTTACATAAGTAGCTAAATGCGACTGATATTTTTCTATTTTTTTGCCCTGTTCTTTACTGCATGTATAGATTTTCAATGTGCACCTCTTCTTTGTTCATTACGATTTTTTATTTATTTTTACTCCGTTTAAGATACTCGGGCGGAGAAACAGACTCAACAAATAAAGCACCGTCTAGCTGGTCACGCGGTACAAATAAAGTTGGCATAGTACCACTTTCTAAAAAGATCGTTTTAGTAAATATCCATTTGTTGTCTGAGTTTTTTTCAAGCTGTGAGAAATCAGTAAATAAGGCCGGTGACTGCACTTGATGCATATAGTCCTCTAGACTTTTTTTCGGCGGCTTCTCTATTTTGTATGCCTGCCCTGTATCCGTATGTATTTCACCTTCATACATAAATAAGCCTAAGTAATAAGACTGTTTTTTTATTTCATTAGAGACAATTGCTCCTAGAGGTTCAAATCCCGTAAACGTTTTGTATTGTTTAAAGATATGAAGGTTATGGGCCCAAATAATAATTTTCTCGTCAGGATACAGATCTTGACAAACCCACTCTAGATTTTCTTTCATCCTTTTTTCTCTTACTTTTTTATACGTTCGGTGGTTATGGTGAATATGGTTAATAAAATACAAGCGATTTTGCAGGCATCGAATAATCATTTTAACCTTACATACAAGCTCTTGATTTTCAAGATACAAAACGTATTCTTCATGTAGATAGGCTTCTAAATCTCCTATCACCGCGCTTACTTTTTCTTTAAACTCTTCAAACTCACGTAGCATTTCTGCTGGGACTTTTTTTCTTCTCGCTTTATATTGCCCTAGCTGGTAGTACCATTTATATACGCCTGCCTCAATGTATTCGATCTTTTCTATCACGTCTTTAGACACTACGGGACTCAGCTGCTGAACAAATTTTACGAAAAGATCAGGATTAGAAGAAGGATTAATATCGATTCCTATTAAACTTAAATCTGATTTTTTCATCAGCTGAAACAAAGACAGATTTTCTTTTGTTGCCCATAAAGAATAAATCGCGTTTTTTAAAAAGTCTTCATCTGTAAACTCTTCCTTTAACTCATTAGCACTATGGCATTCCGCCAAGCCGCTTTCAAATGCCACTACGGTAAAATTCATTTCTTTATGTAGAAATTCTATTATTTTTGACTTCATCATATTATGTTCTCTTATGTTATGACCGTTTTCCCCTAACCACACAATTCTCTTATCTTTTACGATATGACGGAGAAATTCAAACTCTTGCAGCGTACATTCAGTTGGTTTGCTTAAATGGATTGAGTTTTCAGATAGCCATTCTATAGAGTTTAAATACTTCTCTTTTCCTCTAAAAAAAATTCCCATACACTATCCCCCTTTATCACATTACCTATTACTTCCATTTTACTAAAATACAGCTAACACTTCACTATTTATGTCCAGTAGCTGATCACTAGCAAAAAGACCTTATATATCTATAAGGTCCTAGCTTTCTAGAATCCTAGATTAAGCCCTTCTGAGCTTTCTCCAAACGTTCTTTAATTATTTTCTTAAACGCATGAGGATCATCTACGCGAATAGCTACCTGCTGGTATTTCTTTTTAATTCCCATAAAAAGCGTCGCCTCTACTGGAAACTTTAATGTTAGTAAGAGATCAGGGTGCACGGTTTCAAAATCACGTGCGATAAATTCAATCGTGGTGTTAGGTATTTTTTGTTCGAGGGTGTGAGTGTCTTCTATTATTTCTTCAATATCTTTAAAAGAGATTTCCATACGCTTAGCTATGCCAAACGAAACGTATATACGATCCTCTTCCACTCGTAAAGGGTTAAGCCTTAATGCTTGAATATCTCCTATAAAGAAAATAATGCTATAAATATTAAGGATTAGTAAAACGATTGAAAGAGTCATAGACGTGTTGTGCAGCAGCCAGTGAAGTCCTAATGTTTCAATGACAATTGCATGAATAATCATAATTTGAAACGTGATAAAACTTGAGCGTTTATACAGAGTAAACGTATTCTCTTCAGTACTCGGCTGCTTCTTCCACGTTCCAAACGCATAGTAAAACATCAGCATTTCTGAACACAGTACGTGTATAAACGGTTGTTTGGAGAACTTTTCGTTTACAGCCCGTGAAAAGGAAAATAACAGCGGTAAAGAGCTTGATTTGATCCTTCTTAAGATAGGCGGTACGTTTTTGACTAGCATAAATAGCAGTGAAAGTTCAAATAAAATGAGTACTCCTTCTATGCCAGCTCCTAGCCACATAACCGACTGAAAAGAAGCCAAGTATTCACTTGGAATGATAAAACGCGCAGCAATAAGGCCTGTAGCCATTAATACAATAAAGTATTTTAGACTGAACTTACGCTGCCAAGCTAGAAATAAGAGCGGAGCCACAAGGCTTAAGTCTAAAATAGAACCTGCTACTACTCCGTTGAAATCAGCAGGCAACGACTGAAGTCCAAAAGAAGAATGATATAACACATAATTCGAGCTTATCACTAATAACAACAAGAAAAGAGCAACAAAGGACACTGTTTTTTTATGAAGAACCAAACAACCCACCTCACTTTTAGTTGGTGAAACACAGAAATTCCTGTTACTTCCATTTTACCAATGGAGTTGATTTAAGTCACTTTGTAGCGTGACATTGTGTTATAAAATCATTTTAAAGATATCAACTTTTTTATCGTTATTATCTAAACCTTTTCGAACAAGATTCCATCCTCTGCTTTGGTAGTAGTCAGATGCGGTTTCGGTTTTTAAATAAAGCTCTTGATAACCTAAGTTCTTAGCTACTTTTAATACTTCTATTATTAGACTTTGACCTACGCCCCTACTGCGATATTGGGGCTTTATGTACAAGGAAGCAAGCCAAGGTTTGTATACATCTTGTGTTTTTAAGTCGTTTTCAAAAATTGATACGGTCCCTAAGCACTCCTCTCCTTCTAACGCAATAAGTGTAAGAGGAAAACCATCTTTTTTCGTCTGCGAAAAGAAGATGAGAGTTTCTTCAAAAGTCATTTCGCTACTTGTGTTTTCCACAAACTCTTTATAAATCATAGAGGCGACTTCTTCAATATAGGCAGGGTGGTTAGACAAGAAATCTATTACCATGTTTCTTCCTCCTTTCTACACTTATTTGAAAGCGGGATGAAGCTAGCTAATAGTTACTCATTCATATTTCTTCTCATAAACAGATCAATTTTTTTAATAAGAAATGCTTTCTATAAGATGTCTATTTTTAATTATAACTTCATACAAATAATTTACAATGTAAAAAGAGTTTGACATTTATGGAACTGATGCTACAATAATAAATGTAAAATACTTTTTACATTTATTATAAGGAGGAGTAAGAATGGATTGGGTTAAAATTGTGTATTCATTCATCCTGTTAGTTTGCGGAATTTTGATTTTTGTTTCATCATCTTCTCGAAAAGGTGATGAAAGAAAGAAGTTTATCAGTACGAAGGCTCAATCATACGCATTTGTGGTAGTTATAGGTATGCTGATTTTAGAAGTTATAGAGTCCATTTACCGGACTTTTCAAGGGAAAAGTTCTTATGATGGCATTGGCATTTCGCCATTAATATTTCTAACAATGATTTCAGTTATATATTTGATAACGTTTCTTACCTACAGAAAAAAATACGGTGATTAAATGAAAGCTCACAAGTAAGAAATAAAGAAATTGAACTCATATTTTCTGGTGAAACGATAAATATAACCTCACTTTATAATTAGCCTCTAGATGACATCGGACAGTAAATGAGCTTGTTATAAGTACTTTTATTAAAAAGTAATAACTAGACCTCCTACTGAGGTTTTTTTTATGCACTCTTAAAATAAAACATCTCCCTTAACTAAACTCAGGAGATGATATTATAAACGGTGAGTTCATTAGCGTTTTCTCACTCTCTATTCTGTTTCTCAAGTAAATCAATGATTCTATCATTTTGCTTAACGATTGTTTTTAGCTTTGCTTCTAATGAACACAAAGTAATAAAAACGGCTATAAATCCTATAACGCCATAAAACATAACGGCTTCTCCCTTGTTGCAAAATAATCAGCCATATACGTCCTACATCTCAAAAAAGCTATGTCTTTCCACTTTACACACTCTAAGCGAAAACGTTTGATACCATTCTGTTTTTCCTTTGTGCTGGGCTGCGCGGTGAGCTGAATGTTCTTTCCATATTTTGATTGATTCTAAGGAATCCCAGTATGAAACGGTAATGCCTAAATCTTGATCTCTGGCACTTTCTATTCCTAAAAAGCCTTTTTGTTTAGATGCAAGCTCCACCATTTTATCTGCCATTATTCCATAACCCTTCTCGCCTTCCGTTCTTTCAGAAGCAAAAATAACGGCATAATAAGGCGGTTCGGGGGTTTTAGCAATTCCACTCATATTGATTTCCTCCTTTAGACATCATATTAATAGTAAAAAAGTATAAGTACATAATTAGTTTTTCTATTACCTTTATCTTCTTTTAGCACTATTTTTATAAATTCCATTACAATACTTTTGGGACCGTCAATAATTTTGTGTAAATGGGAGTTTCCTTTTCTTATGAACGTTACCCACTAGTTTGCTTTAAACATCATTTGTAGTTCTGCGCGAGCTTGATCGAAACCAATATGACATCGTGTCGCAAAGCGCTGATTATACTGGTCAAACTGAGAAACGAGGAAGCGTTCAAGTGACTCTTCATTAGGGAATTGTTCCTTACGTTTACTATATTTCTTGATTTGTTTATTAAACGACTCAATGAGATTAGTAGAATAAATACTACGCCAAATAGACTTAGGAAAGCTATAAAACGTGAACAAATAAGAGTTATTCAGCAATGGCTTTGTCACTTTTGGATACTTTGACTTCCACTTTTCAATAAACGAATGCAGGGCCTGTTGGCCCATTTCAAGGCTTTCTGCGCGGTACACAGATTTAAAGTCTTCACAGATTTCAGCTCGATCGGATACACGAACTTTATGAGCAATCGTACGCGAAAGATGGACGCAGCATGTTTGATAAGAAGAGGCTGGATAGACAGAAAAAACACTGTCCGAGATGCCTTTTAACCCGTCGGAAATAAACAACAGAATCTCCTCTACGCCACGAGATTTGATGTCTTCTAAAAGTTCTTTCCATACAAAGGCGGATTCGTTAGGAGCGATTGTATAGCCAAGTACTTCTTTTGAACCGTCTTCGCGAATGCCAACGGCAATATAGACAGCTTCTTTTGACACCGTATCTCGTTTCAAGGCAATGTACGTAGCATCTAAATAAACGCACGCATAACGTGCGCACAAGGTTCGATCACGGAAGGCTTCTACCTGTTCAGACATCACCTTTGTCATATTTGAAATGGTTTGAGGCGTGTAGTGATGACCATACATGCGCTCCATTAAATGGGCAATTTCAGCTGTCGTTACACCCTTTTGAAACATATGGATGACAAACGCTTCAAGCGTATCATTGGCTCTTTTATAAGGAGCCACCGTCTGTTGCTTAAAATCGCCATTCCGATCACGAGGAATAACGAGATGAAGCTCTCCAAACTCTGTGTGTAGCGTCCGTTCGTACGAACCATTTCGTGAATTCCCTGTATTAAATCCAATACGATCATATTTTTCATAGTCTAAGAAAGCTGTCAATTCGCTCGCTAAGAGCGTATTAACGGCATTTTCTAAGTGAGAACGGAAAATTTTCGTTACATCTTCTTTTTGGACTAGAGCTTGAACAAGATCTGTTGTAAACTGATTCATAGGAAGACCTTCTTTCTTTGAATTGGTTGTGGTGACTTAATTCTACAAGAAAAGGTCTTCCTTTTTGTATTTATTCATTTACACAAGATATTTTACGCTCTCATACTTTTTTAAGTTTACCTATACAAAATGTAACATTTAATAGTATATAAAGATAAATATTCCATTTATATGATATAGTCTTTATAAGTAAGTAAGTAATAAACAAATAGAAATGGAGTTTCCACATGAGGAACATAAGCAAGATAACAACAGGTACCATTACAATAGCTTTGGCGCTTGGATTAATGGGGTGCAGTCACACAACTTCAAACAATGAGAGCATAGATGGAAGCGAGGCAAAAAAAGAGCTGGCCATAGAGCTGAAATTTCTGCAAAACGAGTCCGAACGCTTAATTAATAATGACGGAAAGATAGAAGATAAAACGTTTCAAAGCTACAAAAATGATTTTAACCTGCTGTCTGCGTCTATTAATAGTACGTCAAAAGTAGAAACACAAAGTGATAGCGAGCTAAAAAAAAGCATAGCCCACTTAGCAAAAGACGTAGATACTTTAACAGAAAAAGAGTATGTAACATCCTATAAAAAATTCAATTCAAGCAAGACGATCTATGAAGTTACGCTCATGAACAATATGCATGACGTTATAGATGCAACAAAAACTTCGGAAGAAAGCAGTAACGTGTTAGACTCATTTGATGATCAACACTTTCATTCTTCCGAAGCACAAATAAAAAAAGATATGGGGCCTGCGATTAATCATATCAACACCGCATCTAAATATAAAATAGAGCTCATGCAAGACGAAATCCAAAAGCATCGCGACAGTTATACAAAGCTCCAGCTCGAACAATTAAAAAAAGCCACTCATAATTTTGATTTGTCTCTTAACGATCAAATTAAATCAATTCAATCCTATAAACCTATAAGTGGAGATTATAATATAAGCAGAAACTTTCGCTATGATTCCTATGATAAATATACAAATGCCTGTGTGTACATTACTGACTTTGAATCTAATTTAGGAATTGCCAAGGCCGGTGATTTTTAAAAAAAGGCTCTCTATAAAGTACTTTTAGAGAGCCTTTTTGCTGTATTCATTACAAACGCGATTGCTTTATTTCTAGCGTTCTATAAATATTTTCTTCTCATGAGCCAGATAAAGCATCGCGTACATCCTAGGAATATCGAGGTTATATTTCACAAATAATAACCAAAATAAGGGTTTTAAGAGAGCTTTATAGCTCATTTATCGCGTAAGGAAACCTTATTGTTTGATACATCAACTAATAAAGAGTAAAGTTTTTCTATAATAAAGGTTAAAAGCGAAAGGATGAGTAAGATGTTTAAAGACGGTTATGTAAAAGTAAATGATGTAAATCTTCATTATGTAACAAAAGGTGAAGGCGAGCTTATGCTGTTTTTACACGGATTCCCTTACTTTTGGTACACGTGGCACCATCAGTTAGAAGAGTTTTCGAAAGATTATCGCGTGGTAGCTGTAGATATGCGAGGCTATAACTTATCAGATAAGCCAGAAGAAATTTCTTCTTACAGCATGCCCCTTCTAATGGAAGATGTAAAGCAACTAATTGAAGCATTTGGTGAAAAAGAGTGTGTGCTAGTGGCGCATGATTGGGGCGGCGCTGTAGCATGGGCATTTGCTTATACATATCCGCAGTATGTCAAAAAGTTAGTGATGTTTGATGCACCGCACCCTTACACATTTATAAGAGAGCTTGCTGAAAATCCTGCTCAACGAGAAGCAAGCAGCTATATGAGCTTTTTCCAAAAGCCAAACTCTCAGGATGAGCTACTCGCGAATCATAGTGAAAAATTAAGAAACATGCTGACGGAGCCTGGCATCAAAAAAGGCTATTTAACAAAAGAAGAAGAAGCTAAATACGTAGAGGCGTGGAACCAGCCGAATGCAATGAAATCCATGCTTAACTACTACCGTGCGTCTTCCCTTTATCCGTTTGAAGAGCGCGTTCATAAACCTGTAGCACTGCCGCATAAAGTATTCGAATCTCCAACTTTAATTGTATGGGGAAATGCGGACGAAGCGTTTGAAAATAGTAATTTAGATGGAATTGAAGAGTACGTTCCAAACGTAACGATTCACCGCTTAGATGGTGTAGGACATGCTCCTCAACATGAGCAGCCAGAAAAGGTGAATGAATTTATGAGAGAGTTTTTAAGCAAATAAACGAGAGAAAGACTGCAGAATACGGTATACCGCCGTTTTGCAGTCTTTTTTTAAATGCTAAAAGCTAATTTCATCTATTTTTTACATGATTGGTTTATTTTTCAACGTTTTAACAAGTGTATACCGGGTATAAATTTTACTGTACAGATGCAGTCCCCCCAAAGGAACATGTACATTTCTTTCTTACTTACCCTTTTTGGAACTCTCTTTTTTGAGGGTTCTTTTTTTACGCATTTACTCTTTCCTTATCGGAAGAACAATCTTAAATAATGCCCCTCCCGTCTCTTTATTATCGACCGTGATGCTTCCTCCGTGGTTTTTCACAATGGAATGAGCAATATAAAGACCTAACCCTAAGTTTCCGTGGCCGCTTGTTCTTGATGCATCTTCTCTGTAAAACTTTTTAAACACCTGCTCTTTGTTCGATAACGCAAAGCCGGGACCCGTATCATGTATTTCAAAAATCACTTCGCCGTGATGAATGACGGTATTCCACCCTATTTCCCCTCGTTCAGGCGTGTAGCGAATACAGTTTGTAATAATATTATCTAATACTTGAGAAATACGCTGAGGATCTCCGTAAAATTGACTTGATGCTTCTGCTTCACTAACCGAAGGTAAAAAGGCAATCTCTTTTTTTTGACATAAAAGCTGAAACTCGTCTGCTTTCTCATGAACAAATGAGATTATATCGATTGGCTCTCTCTTTACGGTAAAGCCCGGATTTTCGATCACAGATACTTCTTGCAGCTGATTTAATAGCTGAATCGAACGCTGTGTATTTGTGTAGATCGTATGTAAATATCGATTAAGCCTCTCCGGGTCTCTTTTGCTTCCTTCTACTAAAATTTCCGTATGTCCATGAATAATCGTAAGAGGCGTTCGTAAATCATGCGCAATCGCAGCCGTCATATCTTTGCGGTCTTCTTCTAGCTGCCACTGTTTAGCTAACGATTGCTTTAATTCTTTTCGCATTTCTTCAAAGGCATGAAGCAGCTGACTTAATTCTTTGGCGTCTTGAGTGACGGACAGCGAAAAATCTAAATTATTATGCTGAATATTTTTAGCTGCGGTCATCAGCTCATTAAAAGGCCGTTCAATTTTTTTGCTAAATCGTCTTCCAAACAAATAAGCAAACAAATAAAAGTAAAGAAACGGGCTGGCTAGCGATACAAATGTGACAAGCGCAACGATCCATTTAATATTCGGATTAGCAGAAGCCATATTTAATTGATATCTTAGCGCAATCGCCCCGTTTACTTCGTCTTTTGAATTAAAAAGCGGATAAACTTTTATAATATATTTACCTGAGCGGATATTGGTATTGACCTGAGAGTAAAAATCCCGTTTATTTTTTATGTATGAAGTGGACATGGACCCATACACAATTTGCCCTTTTTTATTTATAATTTGATAATCCATTCCTTCTAGCGGAATCACCGCTTCTACTTGGTTTTTAGCATCTCTTGAAAGGAGCGCATCTTCTTTTTCTTTGACGAACTGAAGAATATCAGGAATTTGTTTTTCATAGTAATTTGCGGGATTCAGTGCTCCAGGCATAAGAAACCAGTTTACTGCAATCACAATGCCCCACGTTAAAAGCGTCGCAAGCAGGCTGTACAGTAAGATTAAATGAAACGATAACACAAACTGCGCTTTTAATGTTGCTCGGTTCATCCATTTTTTTATTTTACCCATTTGTAGCCAATGCCCCAAACGGTTGAGATGTAAGGCGTTTCGTCATATTTTAATAGTTTTGCTCTAATTTTCTTTACGTGTTCCGTAATCGTAGACGAATCTCCTTCCGCGTCATAGCCCCACACCTTTTCATACAGCTGCTCGCGTGTAAAAACCTGACCTGGATGAAGAGCGAGGAAATGAATGATCTCAAATTCTCTTGAAGTAAACGGAATTACTTCATTGCTATGTAAAATTTGATAGCCATTTAAATCAATGGTTAACTCTCCAAAGTGAAGCCTGTTATAGGAGTTACTGTTAATTCTCTGCTCTCGGCGCAGATGGGCGTAAATGCGGGCTTTTAGTTCTTTCATGCTAAAAGGCTTAACTAAGTAATCATCTCCACCCACTAATAGTCCTTTTACTCGGTCCTGCTCCGTTTGTTTAGCGCTTAGAAAGATAATGGGGCATGATATGCTTTTTCGGATCATTTCACAAAGTGCAAAGCCGTCCATGCCTGGCATCATCACATCCAGCACAATTAAGTCTGGATTTATTTTTAACTTTGTTAACGCTTCTTGCCCTTCGTAAGCAAACACCACCTCATATCCTTCATCTTGGAGCGCATCTTTCATAAATGAAATAATGTCTTTTTCGTCGTCCACTAGTAAAATTGTTTGCTTCATCTCCATCTCACCCTACCCATTCCTTCTTTTTCCATACGAATAGGTTTATTATAAGGCTAATAAGCAAAATTGGAAATAATAGGTTCACTAAAAATTCAGAGTTTGGCCTGCTTAATTCATGAAAAACAGAATCGGTTACGGAGAAAAAGAAGCTTAGTTTATCTGACACATACACACTTCCAATTAAAGCACCAATGGTTGCAACGTAAGATAAAATGGAATTAGGCATAAGAACACTCAGGATACTCCCGATACTAATAACCGCTATAAAGATGCAAAAACAAATGCCGTAAAATTTCAACGAATATAGTAACGCCCCTAAAGTCCCTAGCGTATGTCCGCCTAAAAATGTGGTTTCATTTACATGAGGCATAACCATTCTTCCAAGACATGTCCCCACTACCCACGTAATACAAAGAATAATAAAAACTAGTAAACATTGAACTGCCCACTTTACAAAAAACAGCTTCAAACGATGATGCGGCCGAATTAATACCATACGTAGCGCTCCGGACGTGTACTCGCCGTTAAAACTATCTGCCACAAACATAGGAATAACAATAAACGTAATCACAAACGATAGGTCTCGAAGAAGCAGTGGTGCTGAATTTAAAGAATCAATTTTTACGTCATGAGCCGCATCAAAAAATGAAATGCCTCCCCTTTGAAAGAAAAAGAACCAAATAAAAGCAAGTAATCCTATGTACACACCTAGTACCACTGCTGTCTTTTTCCGTTTAAACGTTCGCTCTAATTCACTGATAAAAAGTCCTGTCATCATGTCTTCTCTCCTTTTATAGAAACGATTCTTTTTTTCGAATAGCTACATATGTTAAACCGCCAAAAAATAAAATATAAAAACCTAAAACGCCGAAATTCCAGCCTACAAACTGCGGGTTTTCTGCCATCATGACTGTGATCCCCTGCCATTGAATCATCGGTACAGAAGTAAAGAAAAGCTGTCCAAAGAGCTCTTCACTCATCCACTGCTTAAATCCTGTTAATAAAGTCGGGTACGAAAACGAGATTAGTATAAAAGCAACCCCAATTCCAACAGCCGTAGTAGTCGTTTTACTAATAACAGAGATAAAAAACAGCACACAGCATATCGCAATCGTCGTTAAATAGGCATACCCATAGAATGCAAGATTATATACTAGCGCTTCTTTTATGTTGAAGACATGGCTGTGATAAAATACAAAGTAGCTTTGCGGATGTTCAAACATTAGAAAGCCTATCACATAGCTCATACAAAAATACGTGATAAAAAACAGTAAATTAAACAGCAAAATCACTGCGGCTTTTGCGAGGATAATTTCTTTAAACGAATACGATCGTATCATGACCATTCTCAGCTGTCCTGATCGGTACTCTTCAGTAACAACGAGTGTAATAAAAACTAAGAACATGGCATTAAAAACGGTAAATAACATTTCGGCTAAGCTCAGTACAGGAAAGTTTCCCGCAAACGTATACTGCGGTAAATCGACTGTGAGTGCTCCATTTTGTTTTTGGAGATAAGAAGAAGCAACTAACAGCACAACTGGTACTAATAAAAAAGTCAGCCACGCCACTTTTCGTTTCCAAAGTCTCTCCCACTCCGCTACTAGCAGCTCCTTCATTGCGACACCAGCTCTACAAACGCATCTTCAAGATTTTTACCGGATGCTAACTGATCTAAAGCGCCGTCCCACATTAGCTCTCCTTCTCTCATCACCACAATTTGATCACATACTCGCTGTAATTCATCCAGTAAATGACTAGAGATTAAAATCGTTTTGTTATAGTCACGTTTTAAGGTAAAAAGCAGCTCGCGCAGTTCACGTACGCCCATTGGATCTAAGCCGTTGGCTGGCTCATCTAGTATCAACAGGTCCGGGTCGCCTAGGAGCGCTTGAGCAATGCCGAGCCTTTGCTTCATTCCCAGAGAATACGTTCGAACTTTATCGTTTTCTCTGCCGGTTAATCCCACAATATCAAGCACTTCTTTTACTCTTTTCTGCCTTTCTTGCTTTGTTGAAAATGGATGCAGGCGAGCTAAATTTGTCAGGTTTTCTTTTCCCGTCATATAAGGAAAAAAGATGGGTGACTCTACAATCGCACCAACGCTTTGCAGTGCTTCTTTCCTTTGTGAAACAATAGGTTTATTAGTAATAAAAACTTCTCCCCCAGTTGGTTTAATCAACCCCGTCAATAAACGAATTAACGTTGTTTTACCAGCTCCGTTTGGCCCTAGCAGTCCGCATATTTCTCCTTCCTCAATTTGAAACGATACTTCTTTTACTAAGTGACGACGTCTCACTTTTTTTGAAACGCTTCTTACCTCTAAAATAATATTTTTCATCTTAAATCCCCCCTACACGTAGTATAGGAGGGATTTATAAAGAATTTATAAAGTTTATAAAAATTATTGTACAGGTTTTTTAGCTAAGATATAGGATACCACTGCGAATAAAAGCAAAAATACAGATAAAAACAAATAGCTAGCGCCTTCAAAGCCTCTTACCTCTACATAGCCAATATAAAGAAGAACAGCGGCAGCAATAACGGTTAGCATGGAAGGAATCATTCTAATGACCTTGTTCCATTTCATTTTTCTGAATAGCCAAGTTAACATGAGTATAAGTACACCTGGCAGCAGGGCAATCAGTAAAGGACCGCCTATCATCATATCTATCAACCTCTCTAAATCCTAATCATTCACCTATAATAAAAATAATAAACTTACGGCTCAGAAATTCCATTTGCAATCGCTAATAAAAACATCAAAGCAGAAAGCAACACAAAAAAGATGCTGTTTGCGATAATGCTAAACCACACAACCCTCTGCTTTTTCGTTCGAACTCCTAAAACTAACGCCACAATAAAACCAACGTCTATGGCAAAAAACAGCCACAGCGGAATAGTCAAATCACCGCTTCTACTTGGAAAAATTGAATTTGATGGGAATATCCGATTCGCAAAAAACACTACAAACGCAGCTGCCAGCAAAATAACGGTTAATAAAATCGGCTTATTTTCTTTGGAAACACTCATTTCAAATACCCTCCTAACTAAAGAAAATAATACCATATAGTACTAAATTGAAATATACAAATTATAAATTCTCAACACCAGAAAGAAAAAGAGGACATAGATTTTATCTACGTCCTCTTTTTTTATTCATCTGGTACATATTCTAAAATGTCCCCTGGCTGACAGTCTAGCACTTCACAAATGGCTTCCAGCGTAGTGAAGCGTATGGCCTTCGCTTTTTCAGTTTTTAAGATAGAGAGATTGCTTTTGGTAATCCCAACTCGATCTGCTAGCTCATTTAAAGATATTTTCCTTTTGGCCATCATGACGTCTAAATTGACTCTAATCATCTCTGACCTCCTATATAGTAAGTTCACTTTCCTGGGCAATTGCAACTGCTTTTTTAAAGAATGCCCCTAAAAGAAGGATAAAAACGGCTGCTATAAACAGAATACCATCTATTGAGTACGAAATAGTAATAGTTCCATGTTTAAGATTTAATAAAGGAGCTAATTTAGCAGCAATAAAAAACTTGGGAATTCCAGCCGCAAACGATCCTATTAAAAAGATAATACCTGTTGCAAAAATAGCTTTTGTGTTGCTTGAAACAAAGATAATTCCCTTAGCTGCATTTTTAAATAATACTTTAAAATTCCAAAGCATTGCAATCGA
The DNA here is from genome assembly GCF_058323215.1 of Priestia sp. USM5. Lineage (NCBI taxonomy): Bacteria > Bacillati > Bacillota > Bacilli > Caryophanales > Bacillaceae > Priestia > Priestia sp. USM5. The sequence continues at coordinate 1,335,015 of NZ_JBSGKN010000001.1, read as the reverse complement.
TAAAAAACAAGAAATCAATAAGGCTACAATCCAAATTTGGACTAATTTTGTATCCGGAATTTCGTTCAGCTTAACATCAAACAATCCTTTTCCTAATGATAAATTAAAAGATGAGTTCTGTAAGATCGAGTCGTCAAACTGAAGGTAAATAACCATTATTCCCATAATACCTGCTACAAAAATATTAAACCAAAATAAAGTGTTGACCAGATAAAAAAGAATTCGATAACCATTTGTTCGTTTCATGTAAACATCCTCCATAACTGTTGTTAGGATTAATTTACCATGTATATATAAGGAAATCAATGATTATTTATCGAAAAACAATAAATTTTATATTTTTTTTGATAAATAATAGTCGTTTTAGATAAAAATAAGAGATTCTATTGTAATGACATATAGACTTAATTTATATAAACAGCAGTCTTAGCCATAGCTTATTCTAAATATTCTTCCGCTAAAGAAGGATTTAAATAACGAGCCATGCCGGTTTTCATTTTACGAAATCCTGCTTTTTTATAAAACTCTTCATTACCCGCTGTGGAAACAAGGTGAATGCAGGAAATATCATTAAGCTGAGCAAGCAGGTTTTCTATAATTTGCTGGCCAATTCCTTTGTTCTGATAGTGCTCATCAATCACAACATCATAAATCGCAGCATTAAACACCCCGTCTGAAAGAGCTCTGCCAAACCCTGCTATGTTATCTTCATCATAAGCAATAGCTACTACGTTGCTTGATTGAAATACTTTTTTAATTTTTTCTTCATTATGGTTCGTCCATCCTACCGAGTGATAAATTTCTTTCATTCTCGACCACTCAACGTTTTCTATAGAATGTGAAAAGGAAATTTTCATAGAATCTACTCCTTTTATTTTTTATAAACTATTTCTTTTTTCAAAAACAAAAGTCCTTGGTAGATTATTACGAGTATGTGTATACGATAAAAAGCATCATACATGTCAGTGATGATTTATAAACGTTAACTTCTATATTTAACCGCAAAAAAGGTACAAATCATCTGCGATTTGCACCTACAATAACTACGTTCGTTTACTTAATAATCATAACCGGACAGTGTACTCGTTTAGCTACTTTATGACTGACGCTGCCTAGCACCATTTCTTGAAGAGAATTTAAGCCTCGGCTTCCTATTACCACCAGATCAAAGTTGTTTTTATTGGCGTAGGCTACAATGGTTGGCCCCGGGTCGCCGCGTTCTATTTTAAGCTGATGCGCTATCTGCTTCTTTTCAAAGCAGCTCTTTATTTCTTCGAGCGCTTGCTGTCTTTTTTGTTTCAGCTCTCCGTGTAAAATTTCGGTTTTCGCCTTTGATAAGTCAATAACCGAAATAATTTCTACTTTTGATTGCGGTATGAAAGAAGCAACTTGTATCGCATGCTCCGCGGCTCTTTTTGAATGTTCTGATCCATCTACAGCTAACAAGATTTTTTGATACATTCATTGTCCCCCTATCAATGAGCTGATGCTCTTGCATTTGACTTGTTGTAAGTCGCTAACCTTTGAAGCAGCTCCTCACTTACATCATTTAAACCTGTCAGCTTCACTTCAGCAGACGTTTGTTCTTTTAACTTTAATACGACTTTATCAATGGCCGCTACGGCTGAGTCATCCCAAATATGCGCTTCTGAAAAATCAATTAAAATTAAATCTTGTTTTTCTGTAAACGAAAACGAGTTAACAAAGTCTTCTACAGAGGCAAAGAACAGCTGACCTTTTACTTCGTAAACTGTTCGATGTTCGGATTCTTTTGCTGATACGTCTAGCTTTGAAATTTTAGCCGCAAAGAACACTGCACTTAAAATAACACCCGCAATAACTCCTTTTGATAAATCATGCGTTGCTACAACCGTAATCACCGTAACAAGCATCACAACGGTATCTGTTAAAGGAACTTTTGTGAGCGTACGAAGCGAAGACCAGTCGAATGTTCCGATGGATACCATAATCATGACCCCGGCTAGTGCAGCCATTGGGATTTTAACAACCCAGTCCCCTAGCACCAAGATGAGAAACATGAGAAATATGCCTGCTACAAACGTTGATAACCGGCCGCGTCCGCCTGATTTTACATTAATAACGGTTTGACCGATCATCGCACAGCCAGCCATGCCGCCAAAGAAACCAACGACCATGTTCGCAATTCCTTGCCCTCTGCTTTCTTGGTTTTTATTACTAGACGTATCTGTCATATCATCCACAATCGATGCCGTTAGCAGCGATTCCGTTAATCCGACAATAGATAATCCTAGCGCTGTTGGAAAAATGATAGACAGTGTTTCCATATTCCAAGGAACGTTAGGAATAGAAAACACCGGCAGTGATTTTGTAATTTCTCCTAAGTCTCCTACTGTACGCAAATTAAATCCTCCAAAAATAGCTACAATTGTCATGACGACAATCGCTACTAATGGCGAAGGCACTGCTTTTGTAAAGCGCGGTAAAACGTAAATAATAACAAGAGTTAACGCAACAAACACATACGTCATCGTTGAGATTCCTACAAAATGCGGAACTTGTGCCATAAAAATTAAAATCGCTAATGCATTCACAAATCCTACCATTACGGACCTCGGAATAAATTTCATAAAGCGAGCAATCTTAAAGATGCCAAACAGAAGTTGAATCACACCTGTTAAAATAGTCGTTGCCCATAAATACTCCATTCCATGCTCTTTTACGAGTGTCACCATCAGCAGGGCCATCGCGCCGGTAGTTGCAGAAATCATCGCAGGACGCCCTCCTACAAAGGCCATCACAACGGCGATACAAAAAGATGCGTGTAAGCCCACCATCGGATCTACTCCGGCAATAATGGAAAAAGCAATAGCTTCAGGGATGAGCGCAAGCGCTACGACAATACCTGAAAAAATATCTCCTTTCACGTTGCCAAACCACTCCATTTTTAATTTATTGAACATGATAACTAAAAACACCTTTCTCTCTATAGTCATAAACGTTTACTGTACGCTCGTCTAGATTTTGAACTATAAAAGTAGTAAAATAGAAAATAAATAGAACCTAAATGGAACGTTTATGGTACTTTCAATGCATAAAAAAATGAGTGAAAACAGCTTAACATATCCTATCTTCCTCAAGAATTATATTCACGTACATGAAACGTTTCGTTACATTTTTTAACTACGCTCTTATTAAATTGAAGCAATCAGCTCCTTTATTTTTTCCTCATTTAACCCAAACGCTTTTTTCACTTTATTCTCCAAGTCCTGTGTGACTCTTCTTTTTCCAACTTCCACTAATGCAATGAGTGAAAAGCTGCAGTTTACTCTTTCAGCGAAATTCCGCTGATTCAAATTGTAGCTTTTTCGAATCTGTTTAATGATCTCTTTATCCATATTACACCTCGCTTTTCTTTTATAAGTGGCTTCCAACTCTCATAGAAGCCGAGACGTTGTTAACAACTAAAACTCTAGCAGACCTAAACCAAAATGTCTATCACTTTTTGTTCCAAAAACGATCTTTTTTGGAACTATACTTCTTTCTATACTGAAAAGAAATGTTATGAGTGGAAGGAATTTGGTACAATAGGTAAATATAAATAAACAATCCATGCAGGAGATGGTGTAGTGATTATTGGTTATACCCGTCCATATAGCGAAGATGAAAACTTGGACAAACAGTTACAGGCGTTGCAGCCTTTTAATTGCGATAAAATTTATCATGAAAAAACAAATTCCATAAAAAAAAGAGTAGAATTCGATGAGATGGTAGCTTCACTTCAGCCAGGCGATACAGTCGTTGTGTATAAATTTTACTGCATTGCAGACTCTACTCGGCACCTTATTGAATTAATTGAATATCTTTCAGATAATCATGTTCACTTTGTATCGATTTTGGATGACGTTGATACATCCACCGAACAAGGAAAAACCTTTTTCAGTACCATTAAACGTATTGGTGAATTTCAACATGACGTGATCAGTGAACGCACAAAAGCCGGTCTTCAAGAAGCAAAATCAAAAGGAAAAAGCGGCGGCCGGCCAAAAAAACCTGACTATAACGTCCACCGAGCACTTGACATGTACTGGAGTAAAAACTATACGATTGCTCAAATTACAGAAGCTACAGGTATAAGCAAGACGACTTTGTACCGTTACTTAGATAACTAAAGCACATGTAAAAAAGACGTCCTTTTATTCGGTAAAAAGGCCGTCTTTTTTTAGTGACTATATCACTGAAGGTATTTAGGATTCGGTTTAGAATGGTGATTAATTTCTTCAAATATATTTGAAGAAGGTTTAGACGACACTTTGTTATGTAAATCTTGCGCAGGCACGCTGGTTTGAGAAAAAGATGACATATATAATTCCATCAACTGTTTAAAGTCCCCTACAGTCAAAGGTTTTGCATCTTCTCGAAGTTCGTATCCTAACTGTCCATTTGGTTCGATTGTGGCGATTTTAACATCTTTTATGTTTGATATACCTGCATTTCGTAATCTCATTTCTAATTGATCGGCGGTTAAACGTAATTTTTTAAGCTGCTTAGTATCTAATTGACCGTTATTTATAACGATTTTAGATTTACCTGTCAGAAATTTTTCAAATCCATTAAACCTTAATTGTAAGTACTCTAAAACTAAAATAGCAAGAACAAAAATTGCTGCCCCGCCAATGGCTTTTAGCATACTTTTCTCAACAATAGGTTGTACAATGATGGTACCTAAGGAAATCATAACGACCGTTTGAGCGAGCGTCATTTGAGCAATCGATTTTCTTCCCGCTATTCTCAACAATAAGATTCCCGTTAAAATCAAGATTACAGATTGCCAGATAAAATTCATAATATCATCCTTTTTATTACAGTCTGCTTTTAGATTAGGCATCTGAAAGCAAATTATTCATGTATCAAAAATTTCGTTTCCACTCCTCATACCCTAATAAAGTTAGAAAACAAAAAGATACCTTACGTAAAGGTATCTTTTTGTTTTGTTATTTTCTTTCTCGAAATCACAGGACTTATACAGATTGATCAATGCAGCGTATTAATCTTGTTTCGATGTCTTCTGCTAGTGTTTGGAGCTCTTCATTATGAAGCATATTAATCATAGCCGTAGGCCTAGGCATGCCAATCTTTGTTTCACTTTCATCTTGATATACAACCATTTTACAAGGGAGAAAATATCCTACTAAAAGATTTTGCGAAAGAACACGCTGAGCTTCTTTCGGATTACACACTTCTAATACTGTAAACGGTGTATGAAAGTCCTGCCCTTTTTCCTGTAGCTTTGCAGTTAAATCGAAATTCCACAAAACACCGAACCCTTCGCTTTTTAAGTTTTCTTCTAGAGAACTAATCGCTTCTTCTAGGCTTTTCGAGGTTTTTACCGTGTAATCAAACATCCAATCTCCTCCTGTTAAGTTAGAATGAATTCCTTTCTTCTACGAAACTTGAAGTTCATGTTATTCTGCCCCATCCTTAAAGTTTAAATCTATAGAATATCAGCAGCAGCAGCTCCAAATAAAATCTACATCGCATGCTTTACCCCTTTTTTAACAAGTACCCAGTTCGCTGGATAGCTTGTACAAAAGCCAATGATCATGGCGATTTGCATCATAAACCAAAAGACCACGCTGTCTGGTTTGGGTGCCTGTGCAAAAAAGACATAATGTGATAAAGCCATCCAGCCGAACATCCCTATTTCAAACGCAATAAGCGACCACGTATCTGCTTTTACTGCATTTTTCAGCTCATCTTTTGAGCCGTTATCTTTCATACTCATACCATAGTATTGAAAAGCAATTCCCGCTATATAAGCAAGAATAAATTCCACTACGTAATCTGCAAAAAGTACGCTTCCGGCAATCGTCCATCCCGTTAAAAATACGATTGGTGCGCCAATTAAATCTCCGACCGAGCACCCGCTGCTGCAGTGGGTCGTAGATACAAAAACACTTTGCCAAAAAGGCTTCTTACTATGATGGTGTTCATGATGATCTTCATGGCTATGATGCATATGTTCAGAGGAATCATGAGCGTGATCGTGTTTCTTTCGATCTTTACGGCCTAATTTAAAGTAAAACCATATCCCGGCCACAGGAAAATATAGGCCCGTAATAGGCCACACAATATTCATCACAAACATCATCTGCGGATGCCTGATCACGTCGATTGTAATAACTAAAAATTGAATAATTCCGATTGTAATAGCGATATAAGAAAGTATTTCTAGCCAGCTCATGTGCTACACTCCTTTAAGATTTATGTATCAATCACATACCCTCTACCCCTATATCTAAACGTAAAAAAGAGAAACTGCTCATTACTTAATAACTTTTACAATGCTGTTATCTTTTATTAGGTTTAATAAACTAAACGATAGTCTAATGTAATAAAGAGAAGAAAAATAAGGAGGAATTTTACAATGTCTAACGAAAATTATCAAACTGTTATTCAAACGCTGCATGACTGTATGAGTGCCTGCAACCAATGTTTTGATGCTTGCCTAAAGGAAGAAAATGTAGGGATGATGGTGGACTGTATCCGTTTTGACCGAGAATGTGCAGATATGTGCGGATATTTGGAACAAGCTTTAGAAAGAGGAACGCCTTTCGTTGCTGAACTAGCGGGAGTTTGCGCTGAAATTTGCGAAAAATGCGGTAACGAGTGTAAGAAACACGATCATGACCACTGTCAAAAATGTGCAGAGGCTTGCTTGAAATGCGCGGATGAATGTAGAAAATTAGCTGCATAATCTTTGGAATATAAGAAAGCTAGAACCCTTGAAGCGCATTTCAGGCATTAAGGGTTCTTTTTAGTGATAAGGCAAGAGAGAATCTATAGGCTTTCTAAAAAACGAATAAACTTTTTAAGACTTTGCGAGCGCTGCTTCCCTTTCTTTACTATAAAATCAATTTGAACGTCTTCTGCAAGCTCTTCGTATTCAATTCTTTTCATATCACCACGAGAATTTACTACGCTAGCCGGGACTACACTCATCCCCAGTCCATCGCGGACACCTTGTAAAATCGCTTCTAATGAATCAAATTCCATCATGTTGGCTTTATGTGTATGATGTTCTTTTGAAAACGCTACTAGTCTGTTTCTATAGATGCAGTTTACATCACTATTGATGAGCAGCATTGGTGGGGTTTTTTCTTCTATATCTTCAGACGTAGGTGAGATGAGTACCACCTTTTCTGCGTAGTGATAAACTCTTTCAAACTGAGCCCCGTTATAGGTACCGCTAAGAAAAAGTCCATCAATTTCCCCGTACGAAAGCATTTCTTGCAAGACTTGTTTTCTATCTGTTTTGATTTTAACTTCAATATCCCGATGTTCTTTCAAAAAAGACGAAAATAAAGCTGGAACTTTACTAGCAGAAACCGTCTGCGACGCACCAATGATTAAAGATGTTCTAAACTTATTCGGATTAACTTCTGCTTTAGCTTCCTCCATTAACAGTAAAATACGCTGTGCATAGTTAAACAAAGCTTCCCCTTCATCCGTTAACGTGACTCCTCTATTTGTGCGTGTCAGTAATTTAGTATCTAACTCTTCCTCTAATTTTTTTATGCGCTGACTGATATGCGGTTGAACATATCCTAATACCTCGGCGGCTTTTGATAGTGATTTTGTTTCTGCCACACATTTAAAAATTCGTAAGTCTTGGCTTTCCAATTTCCATTCCTCCGCTGATATCATTTTAAATGATACCTCTCTTAGTATTACCTATTATATCCTTTTTTTTATCGAAGATATAATAAAAGATATTGAGAGAAAGGAAGGTTAAGAGAAATGAACGATTTTAAAAACAAAGTATTTATTATCACAGGCGGAGGCACTGGTGTAGGCAAAGCAACGGCTTTAAAGCTAGCCGATAAAGGCGCAAAACTTGTGATAAACTACAGCAACTCAGAAAAGGAAGCTAAAAAAGCTGTGGAAGAAATTTTAGAAAAAGGAAGTATGGCTTTTGCTTTTAAAGCGAATGTAGCCAACGAGAATGAAGTGAATGAAATGATTCATCAAACGATTGCACAATTCGGACGGTTAGATGGATTAGTGAATAACGCTAGTATTACTGCTCAAATCCCGATGCATGACTTAGAGTCTGCAACGGATGACGTATGGGACTCTTTATATGATATAAACGTAAAAGGCATGTTTCACTGTGTAAAAGCAGCCGTTCCACATATGAAAAAACAAAAGTCAGGAGCGATTGTTAATGTAGGAAGTGTTGCCGGCACAACTGGAATTGGCTCGTCTATTCCTTATGCAGCAACAAAAGCAGCGATTCATACGATGACGAAGTCGTTAGCGATTGCACTGGCACCCCATATTCGAGTCAACTGCATCTCTCCTGGTGCAGTCGACACAAGGTGGTGGTCTGGCAACGAAGATAAAATGTATCAGCTTGCAGGAAATCTGCCTCTTCAGCGCATTTCTTCTCCTGAAGATATCGCAGATGCTATTCTTTTTCAGTTAAAACAAGAGTCCGTGACGGGCCAAGTGTTTACGATTGATAACGGACAAACTCTTTAAGCATATGAAAATATTCCAAAAAATAAACCCCACTACTAGAAAGAAATAGTAGTGGGGTTATAATAAGCACTATGCTACTGATTGGCTCTCTCTTTCCCCAGTGAAAATCCTTCAAACAGCCGGCCTCCATATGGTTCTAACACTTTATCAACCAGTTGAATCACTTTATCTTTATTCCCTGTTTTATAAAAGGTATCAAATGCCTCTACAAACTCTTTACTAAAGCGTTCATTATAGTGATTCAAAGACCGGACAATCCATTTAGAATCCCCGATCCAATGACCGTTTGTTCTTAACACAAATTCATGCGTTATATAAGCGAGCGTGTTGGCAATAAAAAGTGCTTCACCTGTATTTGAAGAACCGATTAAATCATCCAACGCATCGCTTACAAAATATCTTTTTAGTTCAATCGTCTCTTCCGACCATTTTTCCGGTCCTTTTTCTAGTAATTGTTTCGCTTCTTTTTTTATAGACTGGATTACTCCTTTATCCACTAAAATAATTCCCTCGGAAATCATTCTTGGCAGTGAAGGTCTAGCCCTCTTACAGTCGCTTTTAAAAAAGGCTTGGTATGAAGTCAAATTATGAGCAAAAACTTCAATGGCCCATCTAAATTCAATGAGTGACTCTCTAAAAGAAGAAGGAAAATCATCATCAAAAATAACAAGATCAAGGTCAGACGTGTGTGTAGCCTCTCCTCTTACTACGCTTCCGGCGAGTAATGCGCCTTGACAATTAGGATAATGCTTAGAAATAAATTGTGTAGCTGCTTGCAGCGGTTCTAACCTTTTTAGCTCTTTCATCGTATTCCTCCAGAAAATGATATATATTGTTTTTCTGGTTAGAACGTGGAAATTCCTTTAACAATAAGTTCTTATTTAACCTTTCTGAACATGTCTACTGTATTTACTTTTAGTTACCGTCATTTAAATGACTCTTTTATCCAAATTCCCCCTTGCCTTAAAGTTAACTTTAACGTTTAAGCTAGTTTTATAGTTTTTAAAATACAAAAAAGGGGAAACACTATGCTAATTAAAAGAATAACGGTGCAACTTTCCGGTGGACTTCTAGCTAGACATACAGCTTTGTTTGTACGCGAAGCGTGTTCGTTTCAAAGTGATATTTTTCTTGCGAAAGATGGAAAATGTGTAAGTGGAAAAAGCATCATGAAGGTAATGGCTTTGGCTGTTAAGAAAGGAGATGAAATAACACTGCTGACAAATGGAGTTGATGAACAAGCTGCCGCTCGCACCCTTGAAGAATTTCTTTTAACTAAACATAGATAGAAAGCTGCCATGCTATTCCTTCCTTTCCTTTTTTCATAAAGTCATAGAACGAAATTTTTTTCAAAAAACTCTTGCTTTAAAGTCGACTTTAACGTTTAAGCTAGTATTGTAGTTTTTAAATACATCAAGCGTAGTCAGTGAATGCACGTTTAGTAGCAACTGGTTATGTTTAATACGAAAGGATTGTGTTTTTACTTATGTGTAATAATCATCAACATACAACAACATCACGTGTTTTAAGTGCGCCGCACGCAAAGGCAAAATTTGAAAATACGACAATTGAACGCAGAGAACTGCGAGCAGACGACGTTTTAATTGATATTAAGTTTAGCGGTATCTGTCACTCTGATATTCATAGTGCATTTGATGAGTGGGGCGGCGGGATGTTCCCGATGGTTCCTGGTCACGAAATCGCAGGAGTAGTTGAAGCAGTTGGCGAAAACGTAACAAAATACAAGGTTGGCGATCGCGTAGGCGTTGGATGTTTCGTTGACTCTTGCGGAGAGTGCGAGTACTGTGTGAACGGTGACGAGCAATACTGTACAAAAGGCGTTGTTCAAACGTACAATTCATTGGATTACGACGGAAACCGTACATACGGCGGCTACAGCCAAAAAATCGTCGTAAAAGAAGGATTCGTTGTTCGTATTCCTGATAACTTAAGTATGGATGCAGCAAGTCCGCTTCTATGCGCAGGGATTACAACATTTTCTCCATTAAAGCACTGGAATGCTGGCCCTGGCAAAAAAGTGGCGATCGTGGGAATGGGAGGCCTTGGACATGTAGCGATTCAATTTGCACATGCAATGGGTGCTGAAGTGACGGTATTGAGCCGTTCTAACAATAAAAAAGAAGAAGCACTAAGCTTTGGTGCAGATCATTATTTTGCAACAAGTGATGAAGCGACATTTACTGAATTAGCTGGTCGTTTTGATCTTATCTTAAACACGGTATCTGCTAACTTAAACGTGGATCAATATTTATCTTTACTTCGCGTAGATGGAACGCTTGTTAACGTGGGCGCACCTGCTAACCCAGATCAATACAGCGTATTCTCCCTTATCATGGGACGTCGCAGCATTGCGGGTTCACTTGTAGGCGGCATTCGTGAAACACAAGAAATGCTTGATTTTGCGGCTGAACACGGCGTTGCTCCTATGATCGAAGTTATCGATGCAAATCAAGTAGACGAAGCGTATGAGCGCGTTCTTCGCAGCGACGTTCGCTATCGATTTGTTATTGACATTTCTACACTGTAAGTTTTAAAAAAGCGGGCAGCTAATTGGATTAGCTGCCCGCTTTTTATTTCTTTATAAAATAAAAAACAAACGGTAAATTAGGCTTTAGATGAAAGCTCTTCCCGGTACTTTTGCTCTAATTTATCATAGTAGTCAATTTTCGTTTCCACTTTTCTAAAAGCTGCGTCCAGCTCTCTTTGTTTTTCCATCATTTTCTCTCTATGCTTTTCAAATATCTGCTTGCGCAAACCGATTGTATCATCACCTTCTTGTGTTAATTCAACAATTTTACGTAACTCTAAAAGAGAGATGTCTGTTTTTCGTAAGCAAATAATAAATTCCAGCCACTCGATATCCGACTCGCTAAAAATACGATTTCCGTTTTCGTCTCTTTTTATAAAAGGCAAAAGCCCTTGCTGCTCGTAGTATCGAAGCGTATGCGTAGGCAGCCCTACCTTTGCAGCGGCCTCTTTAATATGATATTCCATTCCACTATACCCTCCATCGCCATTCTTAGTACGGCGTTTGCTTTATGTATCTAAGCTTCCCTTTTCACGGGCGCTTTTAACTCATCTTCTAGGTTTCTACTATACGATATATATAATCAAATCCGCTATTTTCTTTGCTATGAGATAACTGTATAAATAGTATCATAAAAGCGTTAAGGCAACTTATAAAGAGCTGCCGTGAAGTCAGCAGCTCTTTTCATTTATATATAAAATACGATTAATCTGCGGCCATCACTTTACTTAGTTCATTTAATAAATAATCAAGGGTTTGACTGATTCGAACTGTATTACGACTTGTAAGACCTTCTGTAAGTCCCAACATAACCATGTGCTCTCTTGCTGTTTCGATTTCTGTCATTAAGACTTGCATGACAACTCCTTTATACCACTTCACAGCTCATCACCCCTTTTTACTATACATATATCTCATATGCGGCAATCTTAAACCTATCATACAGGTTTTTGGGGATGAATAGCGAGTTTTAGACCTTCAACAGCTATATTTTTTATGAAGTAAATATACTAATATACTTATTGAAATAGAAAGTATCACTCCACTTACTACTAGAAGTGAAGAAAAGGCCCCCTAAATGGAGGTCTTTTCTTATTTCTTATAAAGCAGTCTAATACAAAGCCTTAGCCTTTAAAATATTCTCGGTAATACGAACCTTTCTCACACTCTATCTCATAGCGCAGCCTCGTTTGCTTCCTGTAAAGCTCTTCGGACAGCTCATTAAATTCACCTTCTGTGATAGATCCATGAATTAAATTGTTGAATAAATTATTAAGATGTTCAGTTAATTCTTGAAGTTTTTTTTCTTTCAATGAACGTCACCCTTTAAAATAATTTTCATCTTCTAAAATTATATCAAATAAAACGTTTTCATACGATATATTTTTTACTGAATTATCGTATTAAAGTGATGAAAGTATTTTTTAACCACCGAAAAACAATCAAAGAGCTCAGAGAAATCATTAATTACATGATTTGGGCAAAAAATAAGTGGATAAAGACCGCGGACAAAAAGGCAAATGGTATCAACCGTTTTGACAAAAGCATAGGATGAAAAGAAAAATGAAACGAGAAAAGGAGAATGAGTATGCACTATGCACCTTATTATCATCAGTGGCAGACCCCAGTGTACTATGGCTGGCAGCCATATAGTTATTATGTGCCGAATCACTATCACACCAGCGAACAGTTTCAACAAAGAAACGGTAAATTAAAGGACTACGGACCAAGGCCATTTGTTATTAACATTAATGAAGCGTCAAAGCAAAACAATACGTACCGCACTGCTTTATGGACGGGAACACATTTACAAGTGACGCTAATGAGTCTCAAGCCCGGTGAAGATATCGGCTTAGAAATCCACCCTAACGTTGATCAATTCCTGCGCATTGAACAAGGGCAAGGCGTTGTTCAAATGGGCAAAAGTAAAAACAACCTAACCTTTAAACGAAAAGTCTACGATGATGATGCGATATTTATCCCTGCCGGAACGTGGCATGATCTCACTAATACGGGTACCACTCCGCTAAAGCTTTACTCCATCTACGCTCCTCCAAACCATCCGTTTGGCACAGTTCATGTGACAAAAGCAAATGCCTTAGCTGAAGAACATTAACTAACATAAGCTCGCTAGAAAATCGGTGTACTACCTTTTCTAGCGAGCTTTTTTTAACTTGCTATACATAAAGGATTTTATAGCCAAAGAAAGAATTATAGAATAAACGAACCTTTTTAAACAGCTTAAAATAACTGAAAGGCAAACGGGCGATGAAATTATTTTATAAAATTCCTAAATCAAACGTAAATCCTTCCCTTAAACTAGCAAGAAAAGTTCTATATATATCGGTAGAAGCAGTCATTATGACCATGCTTGTGATTAAATCTTTTACTGTGGCCTATGAAAACGACATAAATTTAATTCTCAGGCAGCTAAATGAACTAAAAGCTTCGATTGGCGGATTTGGCATAAACGAAGCTCTATTTTGGTTTATGATAAAATGCAGTATTTGTACCATCGTTACATTTGATATTTGCTTATATTTTCAAAAAAAGCTAAAAAGAAACCAAAAAGATTTATGATGTATACGCTAAAGCTTTTACATCGGACCGCTGTTAATTTCCGTACAAGTTGGATTCACAATCAAGAATCAAACTCGTTCGGATCTTCCTTTAGCAAAAATACTTTTGCCCCAGCTCCATTTTTAATAGAAAAATAATAAAAGTAGAGGCATATCACGCCTCTACTTTCTGTTTAAAAATCTACATCGATATCTTCTTGAATGGTTCCGGTCACTTTTTCACTTTTAATTAATTGACCTTCTTTAAACGTTTCTTCCTCATCTGTAACGGGCTTCAGCTGCTTATAAGAAGGAACTGACGCAGAGCCAAGCTCTTTTTTAAGCAAGTGAATTTCTCCTAACAGCTCGCTTCTCAATGAATGAACTAACGATTGAAAATCTTCTTCGCGGCTGTCTTTCTGCCCGTTTTGTTCCACAAGCTTCGCTACATAATCCTGAAGTTCATTTGCCTGCGAGGACTCATATTCCTCACGATTTGCAGCAAAACGTGAATTCATTTCTTGTTTTAGCAAGTCAATTTCGCCCAACAGCTCTTTTCGAAGTGAATGAATGAGCGACTCGACTTCATCTTTTTTATTCGTTTTTTGCAAGTCTTGCTGTATGAGTCTCACTATATAGTCCTGCAGCTCGTTTGCCTGCTGTTTTTCTTTTAGAAATGAAGACACTTCTGACGGAATGTCAGCAGTTTCAATTGTAAAACTTGCATGTTCATCTCTATTACTTACGGTCTTTCCCCTTGCTCCCATCATATCTGCTGATAGATTCCCAGCTGTTAGAAACGCATTTGATAATAAGTAAAATGGTGCAGCCACCTGGGAGCTTAGCTGACCGTACCAATCGTCTAGTGCTTCCTTAAGGCGAGTGTGTTGATGACTCATGTATGGCTCCCCCTTTTTAAGCGTGAACCGCTGCGTTTGTTTCATGTCTGCTTAAAATTTCAAGACCGTATAAATTTAACTTTCGTGTCTCCGGCAAGAAAAGATGGTTTTCTTCTCTGATTTCTTCCCCATACATGTTATCAATCTGCTCTGCAATAAACTGTTGAAGGATAGGAGCCAGTCCTCCAATATAAATATATTTATAGACTTTATCTTTTGGCGATGGAAATAGATTTTCAACTTTTGTTAATAAAATTTGCGTGTATTCTCTAAGCGAAGCGTGAATAGGCTCCGTGAGATCGACTTTTTTCCCGCTGTTGCCGTCTCTTTGCTCCATTTTTGCTTTATGGATATTGGCAATAATAAATTCTTCTAATGAACGAACATCATCAAAATACTCAAGCAGCTTTTCATTTCTTAGCTTTTCAATATGCTTCAAATATGAAATATCCGTAAGACACTTCAACGAATTTCTGCTTTTAGGAGCTTGAAGGCCTGCAGGAAGCAGTGCCAGGTCAACCGTACCTCCGCCCAAATCTACAATTAGTGTTTCAAAATGTTTGAATGCATTTGCTTCTTCTCTATCTTGTAATTCAAAATCTTTTTTGATCGCCCAGCGAGCCACTTCGCTTTCAATACGGCATTTGCTCGTTTCAATGTTCACAGTGACCGTTTTTTCTAACCCAGGAGTCAATACCGTTACTGTATGCTCTCCTTGAAAACGTTCGGCCATCTTCTGCTGCATTTCACTGAATTTATTTGTTTTCTTAAGCAGCCAAATCGGAAGCATAGTCGAGAAAAAATTAATCATCACATGATTATCCTCTTTGTCTTTTCCTTTAAGTATGTTGTAATAAGCAACTGAAGCTAAAAACATCACATAAGGAATATCAGATTCAGTTTTATTATGTAACTTATTAATATGGATATTGCCTAGCACGTGTTTCTCTGCGGCGTCTCCTACTAAATAATACTTTTCAACCCCTTCAATTGTGGTAGAAATCAGTAAATTTTGAAGAAGTAATTCCGGTTCATTTACACTTGAAGGAAAATGCCCCTCTGCCTGATCTTTTGTGATTTCTACTACGTTTGTAGGAATTTCATAGTAATAACCATCCACTAGCGTTTGAAAAATTGAGTTACCAAAATCAACGTTTTGACGTTTGATATCCATCCTTGTTTCTCCCCTTTATCTTTTCGTGACAACACTAATAAGTATATATTTTCCTCATTTGTTTGTCTAAGTATTTAAATAATTTATGTTATTCGAAATTGACAATTAATTAATTTTAAACGGCTAATGTAATTGAAAAGCGCTTGAAATGCTTCTTTTTACCAGTACCCCTTTTTACAAAGAATGTAACATGTGACGCCGTGACTTCCTCTTAAATTTTTCGTAATATAAGCCTTTCTTTTATTTTTTAGAGACAAGAGAAAACGAAGAGATGGAAACATAACTGAATCAACCCAATCGAAAGACGAACAAATGAGATAAATGAGTTGGACTGCTTTTTACACCGCTGATGATTTCCGTGCAGGACTTCGCTTTCCGCGGGCGGCCGGTGAGCCTCCTCGTCGCTTATGCTCCTGCGGGGTCTCACCTGTTCCGCTTTTCCCGCAGGAGTCTTCGTCTTGCTCTCCAATCACCAGCTAGAAGCAGTTACATACATGAAACCTACGTTCACCATAACAACAACCATAACAACAAAAAAACCCGAACCATCAATTAAATTAATGGTTCGGGTTTGACTTCAACTAACATACTTTGTCTAAGCCTCTTACTTTTTTTATTTATTGAAAAAGCCATTTGTTTGGTTTTCTTTGCGGATTTTCTGGCAGTTTACTGAAGCCTATTTCTTCAAGACCTTTTTCCAACGTCGCTCTTGTTTTGATTGTTCCAAAATCGACGCCTAAATCAACAACGGTTTGCGCAATTTCCGGACGTATTCCGGTAATCATCGTTTTAGTGCCGATAAGCTGTAAAGCTTTTACAATTTGAAAAATATTGTCCGCTACCATCGTATCGACGATCAGAACACCTGAAATATCAAATATTAAATAACTCAGCTGCAGCTGAGCACTTTTTTCTAAGGCTGTTTCCATAATAAGCTGCGAACGATGCGTATCAATTTGTCCAACGATTGGCATCACAGCGATTCCTTCAGAAAGAGGAACGATGGGAACTGATAATTCTTCTAGCGCTGCATAAGCGCGTTTTATGGTTTCGGTATTATGTTCTTCGTAAATTTCGACAAATATATGATTAAGCTGATCAAGCATCGGATCAATTTTTTTACTTACATCAAGCATCGTAATAGGAGCAAACTGCTTCTGCTGCAGCTCTTCTGTAAAAACACCCCATATCACTGTTCGAAACAGCGCGAGTGATTTTAACGTTTGACTCAACGAAAGTCCGTTTTCCACAGCCACTTTTCCTATATCTGTACCCCACTGAATGATTTTCTTTAAAACGACCGAGTGCTCTTCGAATAACGACTCGCCTAAATACTCAATGAGTTCTGCTCTCCATTTTAAAACTTCGCTTTCTTCATGGTAAACAAGCTTCCGCTTATATTCAGAGTCCATCAGATCAGAAAATTGTATCGCTAATTCCTGTTTATTATCGATAATTTTCTTCCCAATATATAACAACTCATCCCTCATTTTTTTCTTTATCTCCTTTAGTTAGCAGAATTAACGATTACATTTTATAACAATAGTTATGTCACAGACAATATAAAAATATAACCGAAATGAAAAAATTGTTAAGCCCTCCCTATTTGCTCTTCCCTACTCTTCTAATCGGTATAACGACCATAAAAATGATTGAGATTTCAGCGTTTGGGTAAAAACCTATTAAGAAATTATTTCTATACTTATAAGGGGGATTTATCAATGAGCAAACATAAAGGAACCGTTAAATCGTTCAACGAATCAAAAAGATCTGGATTTATCACAACCGAGGACGGATCAAAAGAAGTGTTCGTTCACTCCAATGCGATCGACCGTGAGGAATATAAAAACCTGTCAGAAGGACAAAAAGTAGAGTTTGAAATCCAAGAAGGAGCTAAAGGACCCAGCGCTATAAAAGTACATCCAGTTGACTGATAAAGTGACAATTACATACAGGTTATGGGTAGACTGTCCAATGGAATACTCTTCGAATACAAAAACACCTCTTCGACTTTTGTGCGAAAGAGGTGTTTTTTATGTTGTTTACATAAATTTATATAAGCGGTATCTACCTCACTCACGCTTGCTTCGCTAACTTTTCCGTTACGCTGCCAAGCTCTTCAACTAACTCACTTAAAAATTCCGCCGTTTGGTCGATAGTCTGCAGTGATTGCAGCTGACGCACGGAAGCGGAAGAAATACTGCTGCTGCTTGCGGCTGATTGGTTCGCAAAAGAGGTCATCTCGCTGACGGCATGGAGCACCTGCGTAGATCCCGCTGCTATTTGCTGTGCGGAAGCAGCCGTTTGCTGAATTTGTTCATGAACATACGTAGATGCGTCGGCGATTCGATTAAAAACATTTTCCGCTTCGTTGGCTAGTAAAATACCGTTTTTTACATCAGCAGTTCCTGATTGAATAAATGCTACGGCTTGAGACGTTTCTTGCTGAATATGCTGAATGAGTCTTGCTACTTGTTCGGCTGACTGATTGGATTGTTCTGCAAGTTTGCGAACTTCCGCTGCTACGACCGCAAAACCTTTACCATTTTCGCCTGCGCGCGCTGCTTCAATTGCAGCATTTAGCGCCAGTAGATTTGTTTGTGCAGCAATGCCTGAAATCACACTCATAATATCGTTGATTTCTGCAGAACGTTCTTTTAACTGATGAATAACGCTAGCTGCATGCTGAACAGAAGAATCGATTGTATGAATTTGTTGAATGGCTTCTTGAATTTTTTCTTTTCCCTGCACGGCTTCATTTGCTGTTTGATCAGAAGCTTCGCTGACTGCCGCTGAAGCCTCGGCTATTTTGGTTACGCCTTGCGTCATCTCTTCTAGAAACTCACTGCTTTTTTGAGCCATTATTACCTGCTGGTCCGCTCCTGCGGCTAGTTCTTGCATTGAAGCCGTCGTATGATGACTCGCTGCTTGCGATTCTTCTAAGCTTTCCTTTAAGTCAGCAACCGTTTGTCTTACCTGACCATTCGTTTCATGCAGCTTTTTCATCATGTCATAAATAATATGCTGCTTTTGTTTATTTTGCTGCTGAAGCTGTTCTGTGTATTTTTTCTTTGAAGTAATTTGCCAAGCGGTTGCCCCTGATGTAAAAATCAGATAAGCGGCGTGAAGGCAAAGCATCGAAAAGGAATAAGAAGACGTTCCGAAAATAATCGGTGTAAAAAATGGCACGAAAAATCCCACTAGATGCTCGACGACAAAAATACCCGTCATTAACAATAATAGCTTTACATTTTCATAGTAGGAAAGAATGGCTATCACCATAAAAATTGAAAAGTGATACTCAACCATTCCTCCTCCGCCTATAACCGTGCTGATGCTTGAAAACGTGAGCGTTAGCGTCACAAACGCAGGTACTAGCTCATGCTTTTTAACATACAGTACAAGCAGCACACCAAGAAAAACAATAGGAAGCATCAAAAAGATCAATGACACTTCGCCTGGCGCTGAATTATGTTCCATCGACATGCCGGACATCTCCATCGGCCAAATACGATGAATGATATGTATGAGCAGAGAAAGTATCACTGCTCCGCTTGATAAAACAACCATTAACTTATGTTTATTCATATTTATCCCTTTCTATATTAGACAGTACTTTCTTTATCTATAGAATCGGCTACAGATTGGTTTTTTTTATAGAAATTTACGTTATTTTTCCCCTGTCGTTTTCCTTCGTACAGCGCTTGATCCGCCTGTTTTAACAGCTCTTGAAACGATTCTCCGTTTTCTGGATAATAAGCGGCTCCAATGGTCGATGTAGCTGTAAAGATGCAGGATTCAATACTCCATTCTTTTTGAAGCTCTCGGTGAATTCGTTCCATGATCTGCTGGATTTCCTCGCTCCTTTCAATGTGCCGAAGCAAAATAACAAATTCATCCCCTCCGAGGCGATACACTTCGTCACATGTGCGAATGCAAGACGTTAAGCGATGTGCGTACTGGATTAAAAATGCATCGCCAATATCATGACCAAATTGATCGTTCACTTCTTTAAAATTATCACAGTCTAAAAACAGCAGGCCAAATCTTTCCTTTTGCTCGATCGCAGCCTGCACTTGTTTTTGCAGCATCATTCGATTCGGCACCCCCGTCAAACTGTCATGAAACGCCTTAAACTTCAGCTGATTTTCTAGTTTTTTTTGCGCAGTAATATCAGTTTGAATCAGCACGTAGCTTGAGATTCGGTGATGAATATCGGTCAGCGGAACAATGGTCTTATGGCTCCACACGATGACGCCTTCTTTTGTTATGCTTTTGACTTGCCCTCTCCAAACCTTTCCTTGGCCAATACTTTCAAGAACCCGAAGATCATAGCTTACATCAAATAACTTGTATGATTGTCCGATTAGCTCTTCTTTTTCATAGCCAAATATCGTACAGAACATATCGTTGACATACCTAATCGTTCCATATGGATCCAGGACGCTTACGATTGCGGACTCATCAAGGGCATACTTCATGTTTGCTAAATCTTTCACCGTGTTTTCCAGCTTTATTTCAGCTGTCTTTTCCTTTGTAACGTCCTGAGCAATCAAGTAAATACCCATCCATTCATTTTCCACAATTATGGGCACGTTTGTAACATATAAATAAATCATTCCTTTTTCTTTGTGCCACGCTTGGATTTCTTCGCTGTAGCTTTGGTCGTATATGATGTGATGCAGAGGCAAAGCATGAACATCAATCTTCAGCTCTTCTAGAAGCTGCATGTAAGAACTATTGATGATCTCTTGCGTATCGTAGCCGAACATTTGCTCACAGGCAGGATTTGCTTGAACAATTTTACCGCTTAGATCCATCATACATATGGCGTTTTCATGGTTCATAAAAAGCGACTTATACCGCTCCATACTTTGGGCTAAATCTTTTTTTAACTTTTGGATATTTTTACTCATCACTAATAGGTGCGTACTATTGTCGGTATCATTAAAAATGGGGGTAAGCGTTGTTTCAAACGCTTCAGCTTCATCTGAGAAGGTATTTATGTCATGGTAGGTAACTGGCTTTTTTGTTTCCACCGCTTTTATATAGTAAGGGTAAAGAGAGTGATACGCCCGCTCAGAGAGTACGCTTTCTAGCCGCATGCCCACTTCTCCTTGGTACCGTACAAGCTTAGCAGCCGCTTTATTCATTTTTTTATAATAAAGATGTTGGTTCTTTACTTCCGCCAAAAAAACCAGCTCATTCATTTGATCAAAATAAAATTCAAACATATGATCTTTCAACATGATAGGATGCATCTCCTTCGTTTTTTCACAGATGAACGCCCCCTGTACTTTACACTTCTGTATGAAATACACACTAGATCTTTTCACACACAAACTCAACTTTAAATGTACAAACAGTAGTTCTTTTGTATCATTACCTACCCTCCTTCACAAGAAGGGTAAACATGATGAACAAAAATAAAAGAAATTGAGGCATAACAAACCACTAGAAGCACCTACATACATGAAAGCTATCTTTACCACAACAATAAAAAGATCCGAACGCGTTTGATTCTAAATCAAACGCGTTCGGATCTTCCGTCAACTAAGCT
This sequence comes from Priestia sp. USM5, assembly GCF_058323215.1. Lineage (NCBI taxonomy): Bacteria > Bacillati > Bacillota > Bacilli > Caryophanales > Bacillaceae > Priestia > Priestia sp. USM5. The sequence goes on along the minus strand of NZ_JBSGKN010000001.1, from coordinate 1,313,753 downwards.
ACTTTTATTCCAGCCTCTTTTTTAAACCTATTTAATTCCGTAATATTCTTCAAGAGTAATGCCTTTACTCTTAATCGCCTGCGCCACTGGTTTGCCTACATAGCGCAAATGCCACGGCTCATATTTATAGCCCGTTACCGCGTCTTTCCCTTTTGGATAGCGAATAATAAATCCGTATTCTGCTGCGTGGGCATCGAGCCAACCTGCTTCTTTTGTTCCGCCAAAGCAGTCTTGAGCAGCACATGTGCCGTCTCCTTTTGTTACATCAATTCCAAGACCTGTTTCATGTTCACTCGTGCCTGGCAGTGCGCTATAAGTTGCCGCTTTATCATAACCGTCTCGTTGAACATACGAACTAAAAAGCGCGCTTTGCGTTGCATGTGAACGGTAAGCTGATACGCCAAGAAGCGTAACGCCTTGTTTTTTCGCACCCGCAAATAACTGTGCAATAGCAGCGGCTGCTTCACTGCGCATTTTTTTCTTTTCCGTTTGTTCTTTGAATGTAAACGGAATCGTTGTATATACTAAATCTTTCGGAACGTAGTTTTCCGGAAGCTTGTTTTGTTTATTCACAACAACTTGTATACTTTCAGGGTTCGAAACCACTTTCATCCCAGCTAATGCTCGTACGTATTGACCGCTTACATAGCCAACCTTCCCTTGATACGTAATTTTTAGCCAGCCGTTTGCTGCTTTAGCCGTTACGTCGAGCTGTGTGCCGGCTTTCAGTGTTGCCATAACCGCACCAGAAGTTGAAGCAGCTGTTCGAACATTTAAATTCGCCGTTGCCACATAGACAGAAGCCTCCGGAGCTGGAGCTGGAGCTGGTTCAGAAGAACCCGTTGATTCTTTTACGTACTGCGTGCTCACGTAACCCGTTTTGCCTTGATAGCTTACTTTTAGCCAGCCGTTCGCTGCTTGTGCTGTCGACGTTAGCTGCGTGCCTTGTTTGACCATTACAACAATCGTGCTTGACGTCGATGGAGCGCTTCGAATATTTAAATTTGCCGTTGTTACATAAGTTTTAGTCGTTGAACTCCCTGACTTTTTAACATACTCACTGCTTACGTAGCCCGTTTTGCCTTGATAGCTTACTTTCAGCCAGCCGCTTGCTGCTTGTCCAACTACCGTTAGCTGTGTGCCTTGTTTAACTGTCGCAATAATCGCGTTGGAAGTCGATGGACCGCTTCGAATATTTAAATTCGCCGTGGTTGTATAGGTTTCCGCTGCTGCGCTTGCGACAGTTGGCTCACCCGTAAAATGTAAGGAATGAAGACCTAGAGTTCCAGCTCCTACAAGTGTAAAAGCAAGACCTGTTACCGCTAATTTTTTGTAAAATCTTTGTTTGTTCACTTCTGTCATTTTTTATACCTCATTTGCAAAATATAATAGAAATACATGTTGCCAGTTTAATAGATTAAGTGAAAACAGGATCCGATGTTTAAGCTCAATCTTAAACTAGCCACACTAAATAAAATCATTTGACGTCTAGAGGCTCTGTACATTTGTTCGTTCCAGCTAGCACGTACTTTTAGAATACCGGATAATCGTGTCAAAAGTATATCAAAATATTTCAAACTTGTTTCCAAACTGATACATTTTCAACAAAAATAGAATAATAGAGCAAAAACAGCAAAAAAACCCTTACGTTTACTACCAATGGCTTAGGGTAAAAAACAATTAAAAACAAAGATTGAGATGGTGATAAAATGAACCCGGCAACGGATTTTTCCTCAACTGCGTTTCGAAAACCTCACACATTAAAACAGCATATTTTTGATACGCTTCATTTCTACTACCCCGCTTGTATTGACCAAAAAAACGGCGGGTATATCCATGAATACTACGACGACGGCACCGTCAACAACACGCATTCAAAGCACTTAGTAAGTACGGCGCGCTTTATTTATATCTTCAGTGTAGGGGCTCTTTTAGACGGACCGGATTGGTGCAAAGAAGCAGCTCAGCACGGCATTCGTTTTCTACAAAACAACCATTATGATAGAGAGAACGGCGGGTATTTTTTTGAAATAGCCGATGACGGAGAAGTCAAAGATGATTCTAAACAAGCATATGGCCACGCTTTTGCTCTTTTAGCTTCTTCCATCGCGTACCAAGCCGGCATTTTAGAAGCAAAAGAAACAATTGAACAGGTCTATGACGTGATGGAAAAGTACTTTTGGGAAGATGCGCACGGCTTTTACCGAGACGAATGGGACGCATCGTGGTCAGCTTCTTCTTTATATCGCGGCCAAAATGCAAACATGCATATGTGTGAAGCGATGCTTTCTGCCTTTGAAGCAACAAGAGATAAAAAATACGTAGACCGGGCATACGCGCTTGCAAAAGGCGTTACTCAGCAGCTTGCTGAACGATCTGGCGGCATGATTTGGGAGCATTATAATACAGACTGGCAGCCGGATTGGGACTACAATAAAAACAATACAAAAGATGAATTTCGTCCGTACGGCTTTATACCAGGACATCAGTTTGAATGGAGCAAGCTGCTTTTATGGCTTGATCGGCACCGTTCGGAAAACTGGATGACAGAACGTGCAAAGTATTTGTTTGATAAGGGATGGAACAGAGGCTGGGATGCTAAGTACGGAGGTCTTTACTTTGCGCTGTCTCCTCAAGAAGAGGTCATTGACCCCGATAAAAACTACTGGGTGATGGCCGAAGCCATTTCTGCGGCTTCACTGCTCGGGGTAAAAACCGGAGACAGCGGATATTGGAAAGCATACGACGCCCTGTTCTCTTACTGTCAGAAACACTTTATCGATCACACATATGGAGGCTGGTATCAGCTGTTAAATCAACAAAACGAACGCTATAACTCGAAAAAAAGCCCGGCTCCTAAAGCCGATTATCACCCTGTGGCTGCTTGCTATCAAACGCTGATAGCACTGAATTCTCTCTAAGATTATAATCATAAAGAAACCGTTTTCTTCCAGATGCGTTTATTTTGTTTATTTAAGGGAATTTACTTACTAACAATCAATGTTTCTACATTTCAGCAAAAGCACGACTATATATATGTAAGGAGTGAGGGCGATGTATTTTTACGCGTTAGCACAAGGAACAGATTCTGGAGATCCAGTAACACTGCATCATGAGAAAAAATTTTCAAAAAAAGAATTTTTAGAGATGTTTAATGAAGCGTTAGATGAGCTTGATACGCATCCAGCTCCAAGCGAGGTCGGCGAATACCTTTGCCGTGCATACGGATTTCAAGAAATTGAAATCGAGACGGGTGTTGTCTGCTACTGCGCTCCTTTTAGAAAGCTAGACGACTCGGATATTATAGAAGACCGCACGTACATGGACGCCACGACAGGAACATTAAAATACAACTAATCAAAAAGAAAGGTTGGATGCGTGTGAAGACCGTACAGAACATTTATCGAACGAGTGAAGCTGTACCAGAATCGGGCGCTTACATTTGTGCGGAAGGTGAAATTAAACTCTTTCAAAAAGATGATCTTTTTACACCTTGCCCGCACACACGTGAATCAACGACGTGGAAGCCCGTAGATGACGCCTTTTCAACCGGAGAAGTGGTTCCGCAAACTGGGCGCTATACCGACGAAAATGGCAATCAAGTAAAGCTAAAAGAAAACGATTTATTCCCAAGATGCCTTCGTTCAGGTGAGCCTACGACGTGGAGGCGAGGATAACAAACAACAAAGAGGCTGAGATTTAGCCCAAGTGAAAAACGAACCACTCATTAATATATTTGATGAGTGGTTCGTTTTTTTGTGATGGTGAATATAGTTTGATCTGTTTTGTTCCTTCTAGCAGTCCAGCTCATGTATCTCATTTGTTCGTCTTTAGGTTGGATTCATTTAGTTATGTCTCAACCTCTTTTATTAAAGCTTATTTAAAAAATGAGTTCTTTTTTCTTCCTTTTAAGAGATCGCCCGTCCACCCTTTCATTCGTAAATAGAGATAAATGGCAATGGTCGAAAGCACAATTAAAATGAGTGCATAGATATAGCCAAACTTCAAATCAAGCTCCGGCATCCCTTTAAAGTTCATTCCCCAAAGGGCTCCAAAAGCCGTTAAAGGCGTACTGATGGCTGTCAGCAGCGTTAAAGCTTTCATAATCTCATTTCCTCTGTGAGTAGACACAACTTCTTCTAATTTAATTAACGCGTCAAATTCTTTTTGATATTGTTCAATTAGCGTGAGGCCAATTTCTATTTTTTTACACATCCGCTGATATTGAATCGTTTGGTTAATTTTTTTATGAAACGCTTCTTCGATTCCCATGGTAACTTCTCGAACAGAACTGATTAAATTTGTCCATATAAGCAGGTCATAGCGCGCTTTATGAATGTCATCTAACACGTCGATGTTATTATTATGGCGCACTTCCCACAGAAGCTCTCTGAAATGACTTTCAAACTGATCAAACCCATTTAAGTGCTTTTTCATAATTTCACCTAAAAGAATAAAAAAACTTTCCGCCGTATTAGCAGACTGCTTCATGCGTTCAATCATTCGTTCATGGTTGGTTTGTTCGAGGATTTTCAAATCCAGTCCCGCGGTTATAATAAACTCCTCGGTAATATAAAAATGAAACGAATCGTAATCCCTTTGATCAAATGACTTCTTATGATAAATGAGTGAACCATAAATGAGCTCACTTTCTCCTATTACATCTACTTGAATATGATTAGAGTTTTTCTTTTGAAGCTGATGGCAAAACCATTCATCTCTTGGATACTGATAGTCTTTGATTATATCAGCTATTCCATCGGCTTCTTCTAAATCAAACTGATACCATTTCCACTGATCGCTCGTCACGGTATTCATACTTTCCCTCTTTCCCCTTTTATTAAAATTTTTCCCTATATACAATCACTTAAAACCTCACACGCAAAATAAACATACATTTCATATCCATCTTTATAAAAAAGATGCTATAATAAATACGTTGCGCACCTGCGCATGTTTTATCAGTTTGAGAGGAGAATAACAGTGAAGAAAGATATCGCTTTACGTTCTTATCTGCTAGAAAGCGCACCAACTATGACGGAAGAATGGTATGAATCTTTGGATAAAACATCTTCTGAAGGCGTATATACCTCTAATGACCCTGACGTCATTCAACGCTTAAAAGCGCAAAACTATGAATTTCATTTATATATTAGCAACGTCTTTATAGAAGATGAAAAAAGCTTTTTTGAATCTTTTAACACGTGGCTAAATAAAGTTGCCAAAGACCAACAGCATCTCAGAACCCCCATTCAAAGTATTATTAAAGAATTTATGAACGTCCGCAAACAATACTGCGAGTATATTCGCCGATTTGCAGAACTTCATGATGACATCACTCAGCAGCATATCGATATGTGGAATGAAAAAGTAGTACGGGTATTTGATATTATTATTTTGAAATTCATCACAGAAGCGCAGGAATATGCCTCAAACCGCCTTCGCTCTCAGCAGGAAATGATTCATGAATTAAGTTCACCTGTTATTGTGATTAAAAAAGACGTGGCTCTTTTACCATTAGTCGGCGATATTGATACGGCAAGAGCCAAAATGATCCTAGAAAGCACGTTAAAACAGTGTGCCGAGAAGCAAATCTCTCATTTGTATATTGATTTGTCAGGCGTGGTGATGATTGATACAATGGTCGCGCACGAGCTGTTTCAGCTGATAAATGCGCTTGATTTAATTGGCGTTAAATCGATTTTATCGGGCATTCGTCCTGAATTAGCTACTACTGCGATGCAGCTTGGTTTAAGTTTTGACCATATACGAATTAAATCGAATCTTGCTCAGGCATTAGAAGATGATTCAAAAATTGTCATTGCTTCTAATGCTCATTAATATAGAAACACAGATAAAAAAACAGCCCGAGAAGGCTGTTTTTTATTTTCGATGATGAATGTTTTCAGAACCCGATTCATCTTTTGTTTTCGTTTTATTTTTCTCTTCTTTTTGTTCAAGTCTTATATCTTCCATTGGCATAGGATCCACTGTTTCTTCTTCTTTAAAACGTTCAAACAACGTTTCGTCTTGATCTGTTACACGCTGCTCCGTTTCATCTCGTTTTTTTGGTGTATTTGAAATAGATCTTTTCTGGCGCTCTCCCATCGTTTTCTCCTCCTTTATAATAGGTGAAGCAATTATGTGTTCATGAAATCTCCGCCGTTGACATGAAGCGTTTGACCCGTCATATAAGATGAATCATTTGAAGCTAGCAGCACATAACAGCCCACGTGCTCCACAGGATGTCCAGGTCTGCCCATTGGTGTATCTGTACCGAATTCTCCTACTTTATCGCCTGAGAAAGTAGACGGAATAAGCGGTGTCCAGATTGGTCCCGGCGCTACGCCGTTCACGCGAATACCATCTTTGACAAGCGCTTGCGCCATACTGCGCGTAAAGCCGTTGATTGCACCTTTTGTCGCCGTATAATCGATCAGCTGAGGATTCCCGCGGTAAGGATTAATGGACGTTGTATTAATGATGGCACTGCCTTTTCCTAAATAATCAAGCGCTTTTTTCGTAAAATAAAAGTATGAATAAAAGTTCGTTTTGAACGTTCGTTCAAGCTGTTCACTCGTAATTTCTTTAATGCTTTCTTTTGGATGCTGCTCTCCTGCATTGTTCACAAGGATATCAAGCTTTCCAAGCTCACTCACCGTTTTTTCTACCGCTTCGTTACAGAATGATTCGTCTCCTACGTCTCCTGCAATCAGCAAGCATCTTACACCTTCTTCTTCAATGCGGGCTTTTGTTTCCTCGGCGTCGCTATGTTCGTTTAAGTAAACGATCGCTACGTCCGCTCCTTCTTTCGCATAAGCAATGGATACAGCTCGTCCAATTCCGCTGTCTCCTCCGGTAACCAGCGCTACTTTTCCTTTTAATTTTCCTGTACCAATGTAATTGTCATCCTCATAAATAGGGAGAGGATTCATCTCACTTTCGATACCCGGCTGGCGGTCTTGCGTTTGCTCGGGCTGGCCTTGTGTTTGTTGATCTTGTAAATTCATTTTAATCTCCTCCTATTTTTGATGGAACTTTTTAGTATAGTCTAGGTTTAGCCTTCTGTTTTGAAGTTCAAACATCTTTTTTTGAAAATTTATGATGTTTCTATTCTCTTTTACTATCTGAGAAAATTCATAGAAAACAAGTTTAAAGTTGGAAACAAAGGCTACATGATGAGTAGAAGATGTATTTCGGAAATATCTTTTATCAGGAGGTTTGGTTCGTGTATGAAACACATTCAAGTAGCAGAAAACCAAGAGGAGGCAGTCTGCGTCATCCGTTCTTTTTTAAAGAAAGGATTTACAAGCAAAGAGATTTATCTGCTGGCCTACGATAAAGAATGGGCTCAGCATTTAACGGAGGCAACACATACAAAAAAGTACAGAATGGCAGAGCAAGGTATTTTTGAAACGGCGGTCAATATGCTTCTTTCAAGAGAAGATGAGCTTCTTTCAAAGATGGCTTCACTCGGCTTATCTAACAGGGAGGCAAACCGGTATATAGAAGAGATGAGACAAGGTCATGTCGTGGTTGTTGGCGCACAGAGTCAATTCATTCCCTACTAAAACAGCTGAAACGTTTTCTATTAGCTTATAAGGGTATTTAGTAAAATAAACCATTTTTTATCAAGAAAGGAAGTTATGATAATGTTAAACTACTTGGGCATTCAGATAGGCTCTCTTTACTTTCCTACTAGTATTCTTCTTATTACACTTCTTGTATTAGCCGGCTTTTTTATTTATTTCTTTTCTAGAAGAAGAAAAAAACGACAGCAGTCACGTGATCATAATGAAAAAGCGTGAAGCCAAGCTCCACGCTTTTTCATTATTTACGGGATTCTTTTTGCAAAGGCGATTTTTCAATGGAACGCGTAAACCGGTAAACATCAAGTTCTTGTCCTACTTCTGAAGGCAAATAACCAAACGTTGTGAAGCTGTCCACAGATTCTGGCTCAAGCGATAGAGACAATAAATTGTTTTGCGGCTGAGACGTTAAAAAGACGTAGCTTTCTTTTGGGAACGTCACCGTTTTTGACTTGACGATTGTTTGCACGTCCACATTTGGTTTATTTTCGTAGACTTCATTTTCAATGCGGCTGCTGACATTATACGCTTCTACTGAAAGAGCCGTTTCTTTCGTTAACTTGAAGCCTTTTACGCCTTGTCCCTTCAGTTTTTCTGCTAACTCTTCATGTCCCGGTTTTAAAAGGTAAGCAGTCGGACGTTCGCGGACAAGCGTCGGTGTTGCTTTCTTTGCACTGTAGTACGTCACAGGAATTTCTTTAACAGACGCGCTTTCTACATCGACCATTTCTAACGTAGAGTTTGGTATTTTTTTATTTTCACTGTTCACCACAATTGGATCATGATCATTTGCATTTTTTCCTTTTTTGACAAGCGCCGCTTTTTCTTTGGCAATCAGCGCTTTAATTTGTTTGGCGTGATTGGCTGTTTGTGTAATCAGCTTTTCTTGTGTAGCAATTTGCGCACTCACTCGCCGCGGAAAATCTTCTCGACCAATGCCGATTCCTCTGCTTTCGACTAAAAATGAAAACGATGGATACAAGCCTAGTGAGTTTCGGCCGATTCGCGGTTCAACTGAGCCTTCTTCTACTTCCAGCTGCCCTTGTTTATTCACTTGAGACGTATAGTATACTTCTCCTGAATAGCCTTGGTTTTCAATGGCTGTAAGCGTACTGTTCACAAACAGCTCATCCGACACGTCGCGAATGTTCTGCGGAATATTTAAGTTTCGACCGGACTGCAGTAAAATGTCGTGATACTTCCACACGCCTTCTTTACCGATATTTTTAAATCCGCTGCTGTAAGGCGTATATTCATGAGCGTCGATGACGACTTCTGGTGAAAAACGGTTAAATTCAGCTCGTACGCTCTGTACTTCTGGGCTTTCAAGCTTTATGTAGTCGCGGTTTCCGTCTAAATTATTTGCTAGCTGACGTTTAAATGCATAAGATCCGTCAGGATTAATGCGCGGCACAATGACAATGTTGACTTTATTTAACACATCTTTTCCAAAGTCTTGTGTCAAACGCGTTGCAACGGCGAGTACGGATTCACCGCTTGCCGGTTCATTACCATGAATTTGACTTTGAAGCCAAATCGTTGGCTTTTTAGATGTCTTTCCATCAGCAAACTTCTTTTCCTTTGAAAAATATAGAGCTGGAATGTCTCGCCCTTGCTGTGATTTACCGATAATCTTCAGCTTTACGTACGGACTTTTATGAGCAAGCGTTTGAACATAGCTCATCATTTCTTCTTGAGTCGTAAATGCGTCTTGCCCTTTCAGAAATGCCGGCGTTTCTTCATTCACCTTTATTTCCGGATAAAGCGCTCTAATTTTTTCCGGCTGACTGTAGTCTTTTCCGTAATAAGGCACCTCAGCTTGTACCGCAAGCGGCGACAGCAATAATCCAATTGACAAAATCGCCGGCACGGCCGTTCGTTTTACAGTTTTTTTCATTCATTTACTCCTCCCCATCCCCTTGATTAGACATTTTAAATTTTTAAAATATTTAAAATGTTACATAAATAATTATACCGTTTAAGGAAATAACTTCAAGATAAGGGAGCTGAACCTTTTTGACTATTTTTAATGTATCAAATGAGTGCATTTATATAAAAAAGGATTGAGACATAGCAGAATCAATTCAATCTGAAGACAAATAATCTGGATTAACAATTCGGACTTCTTGTTCAACTGCAGTTGATTTCCGTGCAAGGCTTCGCTTTCCGCGGGCGGCCGATGAGCCTCCTCGTCGCTTGCGCTCCTGCGGGGTCTCACCTGTCCCGCTTTTCCCGCAGGAGTCTTCACCTTACCCTCCAATCAACTGCTAGAAAGAATGAAACACATGAAATATACGTTCACCCTAACAAAACAACGAACCCCTAATCAAACATGTTGATCAATGGTTCATTTTTCCCTTCGGCTAAAATACATTTGGTCCAGCCTCTCTTTTATGTATGAACTGCTATAAACTTTAGCCCTTCATTGAGCCCCCACTGTCCGTAATTTAGCTGCACATACTCCATGCAGCTATTGATCATTTCTTTACAGATTCTAACGTCTCTAAATCATATCGACCAATTTCTTTGTTATTTCTTGTAATGACGAGCTTTCCATGCCTCGCAACTTTTTGGAGGTTTTTTAATTTCTGATCGGAAGGAGCGAGAGGCATTTCTTTGTTTTTAACAGTCGCACCCAGATCGTAGTGCACATCGACCTTTCCTTTTTTCATATAGTTAAACTCTTCAATAAAAACTCTCTCCATCAGGAAAGAGTTACTCTATCACAAAGTCCGCTTCTGCTTTTACCACTCCGTTTACAATAACAGAAAGCGTATGCGTACCGCTGTAATGTTTTCTTGTACTTAAATCTTTAAATCCATGCTTTTTTGTGACGGTAAGCGTTTGGCCTGCTTTTGCTTGAACATTTTTTAGCATAAACACTTTTTGAGTGCGGTTTCCTTTTGCTTTTACGTAATGAATTCCATACTCTATGCGAAGCGGCATGGGTTTTTCCACGGATAGCTCAAATGAAAAGTCAATGCTATCACCGATTGTAATCGTATGTGGATGTAAGCCAAGACCTGTGACAATTACGCCTGGGTCATCTCCATAGCCAAAAAGAGACAGAGCTTCAGAATCGCCTTTTTTCAGCAGTGAACGGCACGCGTGTTTAACAATCCAGTCGGTTTTAGCGTCTTTTCCGTACCAGCTTTTCATCACATCAAGCATCCAATCTTTTTCTATGTACGAAATATCGTTTAAATGATTGGCTACGCTTTTGCGGACATAGAGCGATTCATCGCGTTTTAACTGCTCTAAAATCGGCAGCGTTTGTTTTGGATCCTGCTTTAACGCAGGTACTGATTGTCCCCACGGAAGTCTAGGTCGGCTCCCTTCGCTTGCTAATCTGCGAATATGATGGTTTTCATCTCCTGCCCACTCAATCATTTGCTGGAGCATTCGTTTTTGATCTTGAATTAAAAATGGACGCACCGCAAATTCTGATGTGGAAAACGGCGTAAAAAACGCGAGTGCTTTTATGGAAGCTTCCCAATCGTTTAATCCGTAAAGTTCAACGTAATCTGGAAAAACCGTGCCTTGAAGCCCTCCTACCGTTGGAGCCGCTTTATATAAAATATGAAGTGCTTCTTCATAATCCGCCGGCAGCACTTCATGCATGGAAAGCGTAATTCTTCTCATGCGCTCTTTCAGCGCTAAGTTTTCCCAGTCCTGTTGAAAAACCAGCTCATGAAACGCTTTTTGATCAAATGAGCTCATTTCACGTGAAAAAGTATCGCTTAAGTGCGTAATCAACTCTTCATTAAATACGCTTTTACGTAACTCTTCAGCCATACCTATCCCTCTTTTCCAGGCAGTATTTTATTTTCTTTTGAATAAAGCGCCCGCTCGTACATGCCTTTTTTAAAAATTTGCATAAACAGCTGTTTGTTTTTGACTTCTTTGAATCCGTACTGACTGTACAAACCGTGAGCATCTTTTGTCGCTAGTAAAATTTTTCGTACGTGTTGAATCGGCTGATAGCGAATCATTTCTTGTACCAATGCTTTTCCAAGGCCGTTGCCTCGCGCGTGCGGAAGAATAAACACATCCGCCAAGTAAGCAAACGTCGCAAAATCTGAAATAATCCGTCCAAACCCTACTTGTTTATCGCACTCATCATAGACGCCAAAACAAACGGAGTGTTCAATAGACGTTTGAACAAGGTGAAGCGGAATTCCTTTTGCCCAGTACGATTCATGATGAAGGTACGAGTAGATGACATCTATATCAAGCTTTTCTTTATCTGTATGTATGGTAAACTGATGATTTTCTTTCATGCTGTATCCTCCTTGCTTCTCTATCATAGCACAAATGTTCGCCATAGAAAAAAGCCTTTTATAGAGAAAAGGCTTTTTTCGTTAGTATGATATTTTTTTAGAAACGGAAGGATTTTTTCGATAGCGTCTTCCGACTAAGTAAATAAGCGGACTGCCAATAATCGTCGGCAAAAACCAATAAAAAAGAGGCGGAAGCATATTTAACAGCGGAATACTGTCTCCAATATTCACAAGCAGCGCGGTAACCGCTCCGATATAAGACCCCAGCATCCCGCGAATATGATGCTGAAGCCAGCTCTTCCATTTTTGCTTGCGTGCTAAGTACCCGTATACCGCTAATCCGTATGAAAACACCGCAATATAAAATAAATAGGCAATTTCATTCCATTTCCAAATCGCTAACATGATAGCTGTAGCGGCTAGGGCTGCGTAAACACCGTGGTACACTTCTCCCCATTTGGTATGCCCTCCTTTTTTCTTAGCCGCTAGCATGGACACCGCTCCTGAAAGCAAACAAATCATTCCGAGTCCAATATGGATACTGAGTATAACTTCAAATAAATCCAATACGCTCTCTCCTTTTACGCACTTTTCTCTTATATCTTCGGCTAGCATACTTATTTTTTAACAAAATATCCCTATTTTCTTTCCAACTCTTTACTTACATGATGCATATGCTCCACGTTAAAAAGCGCATACTAGCTGTAGAAAAGGAGGCGGATGGATAGTGGAAAAAGCTCGAATCAGCGGATGGCAGCTGTTTGTGTTAATTACGCTCTTTGAGATTGGCAGTGCCTTTTTAGTCGGCTTAGCTATGGACGCTAAGCAAGATGCTTGGATTGCTATTTTAGTTGGTATGATCAGCAGCTACGCACTCATTTTTATGTATTATCGCTTGTACCGCTATTATCCGCATTTAGCGCTGACGGAGTATATCGAAAAAATTATTGGAAAAGTGCCGGGACGCATACTTGCTTTTCTTTATGTATTATATTTTGCGAATGGAGCCGCGCGGGTGCTGCGCGATTTCGGTGCGATGCTTCTCACTTTCGTCTATCCCGATACGCCGCTTTTTATGGTGAATGCTTTACTGATGCTCGGAATTACCTATACGATTCATAAAGGAATTGAAGTAATGGCACGTTCGGCAGAACTGCTGTTTTTCTTCATTTATATACTCGCCGTCGCTGGCTTTATTCTTATCTTTGTTTCTGGCCTTCTTGATTTTTCAAACCTAAAGCCCATGCTTGAAAACGGCATTGTGCCGGTACTGAAAGTTGCCTACAGCCAAACGCTTTATTTTCCTTTTGGTGAAGTGATTGTATTTTCCATGATTTTCCCGTATACAAAAAATGTGAAAAAAACCGCTCTGATTGTATTCAGCGCAATCACGTTAAACGGTATTAATCTTATGATCACAATGATTGTGAATATAGGTGTGCTGGGCGTTACCTTAACGTCGAGGTCTGCTTTTCCACTTTTAAGCACCGTTCAAAGCATTCAATTTGCAGGGTTTTTAGAGCGGCTTGATGTATTTTTCATGGTGGCTTTAATTACTGGCGGCTTCTTTAAAATCGGTCTGTTTTTCTACGCCACCGTGCTAGGTCTTTCTCACGTGTTTGAGCTTAAAAACCCGTCACCGCTTGTATTTCCAATCGGCTTGGTCATTTTGTTTTATTCATTGTCTCTTGCTCAAAACTATTTCGAACATATATATGAAGGGTTAAACATCATTCCGTTCACTTTACACCTTCCGTTTCAAATTGTCATTCCTGCTTTTTTACTAGTGATCGCATTTTTGAGAAATCGAAAAAAAGTACAGTCCGTCACTGTGAAAAAGACCGCAGAAAATTCGTAATATGTCCATTTCTCTATTGGATTTAATCTCCTAAAATTATACAATATAGTCAAGAAGCCAAAAGGAGAACCAATATGATTGGATTAATTCTTTCTATTTTAGTATTTAACGTTCTTGCTTTTAAAACAAACAAGCGCTTCACAGCAAATCAAATTGTACACATTTGGATGTTCACCATTGCTGCTCAGCACATCTTTGACGTCTTTATTAATTTCAAATTTCACGGCTACTGGTATTTTACACAAGAGACGGACTGGCAAGGTATTTTTGCTTATACCGTTCTCATTCCGCCTGTAAACATGCTTTTTCTTACCTACTATCCCCTTGCTGGGAAACTCACAAAAAAAGCCGCCTATATTTTATTTTGGTCGGTTGCTGTTTTACTTTATGAAGTAGTGGCTCTTCTCCCTGCTCCTTGGGGTTATTTTCACTACGGATGGTGGACGTGGTGGTATTCGCTTCTGCTAAATCCGCTGCTGTTTTGGATGGTGGTGCAGTATTACCGGTGGGTGTGTAAGTTGGAGAGGAATTCTAGACCAATATAAGCAATCAATGAAAGAACAGCTTTTCTGCAAAAGAAAAGCTGTTCTTTGATGAAATCTATTATTTTAAAGCACTATCCTTCTTCTCCCTCACGAACTCCACCACAGGCCCGACAATAATACAAATCCCTGCGATAATCAGCCAGCCAAACGCCAGATACGTCCAACCTTTAAAAAAGGAAAGCGTATATTGATAGCCCGTTAAAAACATCACGCCTGGAAACAAGAGGACAAATAAGAATGTAAGTCCCAGCGCCCAGCGCGTACATAGCTTTGCGTCTTTATTTAACTGTTGTTGTGGATCCATACGCCACTTCCTCCCTTAATGGTTCATCTCCATGTTCATCAAAGCTTTTGAATTTGTCTTTTAGTTCATCAAAGTCAAATTCTTTTTTAGCAAGCAAGCCGTGTCCAATTGATATGACCCCACTGATGATAAAAACGGTAGAATTTCCAATAAGCATTGGATACAGTCCGCCAAGGGCTTCCACATTAATGTGACCATTAATCACGTAAGCAGATGTGTTCCATGCGATAACGCCTCCGATCATTCCTAACAGCGCGCCGTAAAATGCACCTGTGTTCGTCGCTTTTTTCCACATCAGTCCAAGCGTGACGGGAATAACGGCTCCGCTGACGAAAATACCCATGGCCATATACACAAACCCAAGGCTAATTCCTAAGTAAAACAGTAAAATGGAAAACACGCCCATCGCCAGCCCAAAGCCAAGCGTCACTTTTCGCGACGTGCTTAAGATTTTTTTACTGCTTGCTTTCGGGTTGATAGAACGCAGGTAAATGTCCGTTACGATAATATTCGTGATCGCCGTTAATTCAGCCGCTCCTGTCGACATTACTGCCATAAACAGCATCGTTAAAAACAAAATAGAACCTAGATTTCCAAGCACGTATGACGCCATAACGGGTGCAATGGAATCTGGTGAATCAACCGCAATTCCAAGACCAGCGGCACTTACGCCAAGGAAAGTGGCAACGGCAAAGGGAATCGAAAACCAGGCAATTCCGCCGTAAATATACGCTTTTGAAGCAGCGCTGTTTTTACTTGCGATGGCACGCTGCCAGTAAGCTTGATCCACAAAGACCGTACCGAAGTTCCCGATAATATTAATCATCCCAAACAAAAGGCCCGGCACCGATGCCATCGTAAGCATATGCTGTGACGAAGGCAGATTTTTCAGCCCTTCGTACACGCTTGTTACGCCGAACTTATAATAGACGGCAGCAGCAAAAATAAATAAAATAATGAAAATAAAAACAGTGTTAAAATAATCAGCAACAAATGAGGCTTTTAAACCGCCAATCATGGTGTAGATGGTAAACGTAAGAGGAATTAAAAAAGCGGCAACAAAAATATTCATCCCAGTAAGAGAGTTTAAAGCAATGGCTCCTCCTAAAATAACCATGGCGGTCACAATAATATTTGTCATAAGAGCAAAGCCAAGCATTAAACGATGATTTTTCACGTCGAAACGCTGTGCAATAAATTCTAAAAACGTATGAGCGTTCGGTGCTTTTTTCTTCAGGTTAATCGCTACAATGGCAAACAGCAAAATTTGAATGCTTGCTCCCGCTGCGTACCAATACGGTCCGCTAATTCCGTACTGATAGCCTGTGGATGAAGACATCATTAACGTAGCGGCCCATGTCCACGCGGCGATAATGGATGCACTCGCCAGCCCAACGCCTACATTTCTTCCGGCTGTACTAAACTGCTCAGCCGTCATTTCCTTTCCTTGACGGCGCTGCATCATGATTGTGACGGCTGTAAATCCTCCTCCAAAAATCAGTAAAATCAAATACCCGACGCTTGATGAAAGCATCTTATCCCTCCTCTTTCTATAAATGTTAGATTTACTAACATTAATATGTAAATAAAAGTAACATTTGTTAATAAAATACCACGTCGTAAAATTATTAACAATACTGTATTTTCTGATTATTAAAGAGTATAATTAGATATTTTCTCCTTTCACACACAAAAAAGCCGGCACATTTGCACCGGCTTAAGCATAAATTTTCGTTTTCATCGTGTGCTATTTCCTCACATGAATGGTCTGATTAATAAAAAACGACAGCCACTCGGGCTGTCGTTTTTTTATTATTGAGATACCATTACTTTTTGGCGAACGTGCTCTAAATGATCACGAACCGCTTCTGCTGCTTCTTCTGGCTCTCCATTTTTAATCGCTTCAAAAATGCGTTCATGGTCAGCATCCGTTTGCTTGCGATTTTCTTTTTGGCTTTTATTTAACGAATAAGCAAGCGCTTTTCGATATAAATGCCCTAAATCTTCTACGGCATGAAGAAGGAATGAATTATGAGCTGCTTTCACGATATCATGGTGAAAACGATAGTCTGCTTCATGTCCAATTTCTTCACTGTTATGAACCGTCTTTTTAAATGCTTCTAACGATTCTTTAATTTCAATCAGTTCTTCATCTGTGCGGCGCATCGCGGCTAAGCTTGCTGCCTGCGACTCAATGATAATACGCATTTCAATTAATTCAAGAACCTGATCTGCTTCAACCATTTCAAACGTCATTGGATCAAGCATGCCCACTAAGTTTACACGCTTTACGTAGCTTCCTCCGCCTTGTCTTGATTCAATCAATCCACTGGCAGAAAGAACGCTTAGCGCTTCACGAATCGGTGCGCGGCTCACTCCAAACATTTTTGACAGTTCATGTTCCGACGGTAAACGAGACTCTGGCGGGAACGTTTTCTCTTTAATCATCTTCTTTAATTGATCAAGCACTTGACTAGATACTTTTTTACGCTCAATAGGTACAAACATACTTCTATTCCTCCTCCAAGTAATTATCTCTCTCTCTTTTTTTAGTGTTCATCGGACCCAGATTAACTATGTGTATTCCGATTTATGTAAACGCTTCAATCTTTGTATTACAAGTATACATTATTTCAATTCAAATGTGTTGATAAAATTTTACTATTATTGTTATTATACCATGAAAACAAGTTATAAATGAATAACGATTCATGGTTTTTTGATATAATACCACTATCTTACATATAATCCGTATACAATCATAATCGCCGCATCCGCTAGCGCATGACTGATGATGGCCCCTTTGATACCATATCGCTCTCTTATATACGCCCACATCATACCTGCTGAAAAGACGCCTATTACCGAGATCATATTAAACGGAAATACGAAAACAGGAAGGATAATCAATACGTGATAAAGCGTATAAAAGCTTGATGTAACAGCGCTTGAAGCAAGTACAGAAACATGCTTTTTCACTTTATTTTGTATATACACCCGCCAATACATTTCTTCTAAAACAGGATTAATAAAAATTAAAACGACGGATAAAACGATAACTTTCCACCCGCTAAATCCCCATATTTGCAAAACCGCTTGCATATCTTTCACATGAAAGATTTTACCAGAAAAAAGCAGGCTGCTTCCAATTATCGCAGCGGCACATAGAATTCCGCTGAGTGTTCCCACATACAGAGATTTCTTTGTAAGCGCTACCTTAAAGTTAATTTTATTATTCGCATATAAAATCATAAACATCCAGCCGTAAAAGCAAACAAATGTTACCAACACATTTTGGATAAGCCACAAACCGAAAAAAACAAAGATTGTAGGCATGAACAGCAAAAACAAAAATTTTATCACGTTTATGGCGCACCTTCTTTAAAAGCCGCTTTTCTTTTACCAAGTAAACCTTTCGCATTCAAAAGGTTTACTATCTTTTATCTTATAAAAGTCCAGTGGTATTTTCAATTATTTTTTAATTCTTGCTCCAGCTCGCGAAGACTTTCTGCCAGCTTTTTCTTTTCTTTTTCAAAGTGAGCATCGTCTTTAAAAGCTGAAGCTAAAGGCGCTGCCTCTTCATTTTCTCTTAGCCAATCCGGCGTCAATTCTCTGCGAACGACACGCTTTTTATTGACGTAGGAAATCGGCTTTTCAGTCTGTTGACTCGCTAGCGTACGCTGTGATGTTACATAATGCTTATGAAAAAGATGCTGTTTGATATAGGCAAACGCTCGAATCGTATCACCACTGTATTTAGGCACGTAGTGATCGAATGCTTCATGCAGTCCTGATAGCGCCGTTTCTAGTGGTATTTCGCTTTTTGCGACTTCGTACATATGCTTTAAATCACTGGCTGAAGGATACATCCCTCGGTTTCTTCTAGCGATAAAAGCAGCTTCCAACCTTTGGACGTAAGCGTCATCCGCATCTTCTTCTCTTTTTATTTGATTTGTATTTTCTGCTGTAGTCTCTGTTAATGACGCCGTCACTGTGACTGGCTCCGCTGCTTCAATTTGACTAGCCCTTTCTGTCAAATTGACATCTTCGAGCTCTTCAAATTCATCGCTTGGCATAAGCTTTTCTAATTGCTCATAATCAATTCTATACCAAACCGTATTATTAAATTTAGAGCGGTTGTATTTTCCTTTTATAATTAACCCTTCTTTTTCAAGCTTTGAAATGATGCGTTGAATCGTTGAAAGCGACCAAAATGGAAACTGCTGCAGCCACTGCTGATTGGTATTGTATACCCACGTATATCCGTCCTGGACGTTTACGCTTTTTTCAAGCCAGTAGTGAAGCTGCTGAAGAAACAGCGCTCCGTTCACTCCTACTTTGACTGCAAGCGCCGGCAGTACAAGTAACGGCTGGTCTTTTAATAATAATTTACTCATTACGTCATCTCCTTTGTTATGTAAAATAGCTACTATATATATACAAAGAAAACGGAAAAACGGGGATATCACCTTTAAATTTATGTTAAAATATAGAAAAAAACGAGGTGAGCAGATGATACGTCAAGGGAGAATTGGTGATGAAGCGGGCATTGCCCACGTACACGTAGAAAGCTGGAAATCGACTTATAAAGGACTTGTTCCGGATTCTTTTTTACATTCGTTGAACGCTGAAAAACGAAAAGCCATCTGGAAAAAGCAGCTGGAATCAAATTCTGTTTTCGTTGCAGAAGAAAACGGTCAAATCGTAGGCTTTGCTTCTTATGGTAAAGAAAGAACCAACAAGCATCCTTCCTATACCGGAGAACTGTATGCCATGTATTTACTCACAGAGCATCAGCGAAAAGGAATTGGCAAAGCGCTTATGCATAAAATAGCGCAAGAGCTTGTAGACCGTGATATACATACGATGCTCACATGGGCTTTTGAACAAAACAGCGCCTGTCAATTTTATGAAGCGCTTGGCGGAAAAAGAATCGATCGCGCCGACGTTATCATTGATGGTACATCTCTATCTGAAGTGGCTTTTGGGTGGGACACGCTTGAAAATTTGTAGGACAACTCTCTGGACAGATTTTTTTCTTCACGGTAAACTGTTTAGTTGGTATAAAAAGAAAGGATGACTTACCGTGACGAATTCTACTTATCGAAACATTATTTTGCTCGTTCTTTGCGTAACAGCAGGTATCGTCGATGTAATTGGCTACTTAAGCCTTGGCCATATCTTTACTGCAAATATGACGGGAAACATCGTGCTGCTTGGGTTAGCAATCGGAAACTCGCTTGAAACAACTGTTTTTCATTCCCTCACAGCTTTAGGAGGTTTTATTGTAGGAGTTGTAGGAGCTGCAATCCTAGTTGGAAACAAAGAAAAAACGTTTTGGCCTAAAGCCGTAACGATTGCCCTTGGAATAGAAGGATTGATTTTACTTGTTTTTGCACTTTTATCTTCGTTTTCTTCTTCTTTACACTTAACTTACTTATTTATTTTCTTATTAAGCTCAGCAATGGGTCTTCAAACAACGGCTGCTCGAAAGCTTGGCGTAGCCGGAATTTCTACAACTGTATTAACAGGGACGCTTGCTAACTTCTTTGAAGACGTAACGGCACGTTTTCGCAGCTCTCGCTACCGCAAAACGTTTAACACCGATGCGATTCTTCGCGCGCTGTCTCTTGTGCTTTACTGCTTTGGCGCTGTTATCGCCGCACTTGCAGAGCCTGCTTATAAATTTGAAATTATTTGGCTGCCAATTGTGATTCTATTAGCCATTATCATTTTTGTCAGCACAAAGTTTCGCTCTGATTCAGAAAAATAATAATAAAAGACCCGTTTCGATAAAGAAACGGGTCTTTTATTTTCCGGATAGTGCCGCTAACACGCCAAAAATAATGGCGACCACAGGTCCTACAATAAATAGTCCAATTAAAATCGATCGTATAGCTTCCCATAGAAACCATAAAGGGCCTTGATTAGACTCTGCTTCTTTCACTCTTTTCTCTAGGTGTTCGACTCTTTGCTGAAGCTTCGCTAATTCCTGCGTAACATCTATTTGTTCGCTCATCGCTCAAGCTCCTTTTCACTCTACATTACCATATACTTCCTTACCAAAACTACTATTTATTTGTGATCACTTCAATGCCGATTTCGCGATAAGCATTTAACACGGTTTCGTTCACATGTTCTTCTGTAATGAGCCAATCTAGTGAGTTGGCTGAGCTGAACGTGTACGTTGAAGACGTATTGAGTTTTTTAGCTGTTACAATAGCCGCTACTTCACTCGCGCTTTTTATCATTTGACTTTTGATGTGCATTTCTTCAAGCAAAGGAATGCTCATACCGATTTTAGGATCGATTGCGTATACGCCTAAAAAACAAAGATCCGCTCGAATTTGCTTAAGCGTATCAACCACGCTTTGTCCTACCGTGACCATCGATTCTTTTCGAAACGTTCCTCCAAGAGAAACAACTTCTACAAAGTCATGTTCCGCTAGTGCAACGGTAATTAACGGACTGTTTGTAATAACCGTAACGTTTAAATTCTTTGGAAAAGCTTTGACAAGCTGAATATTTGTTGTACTTCCGTCCATCAAGAGCACCTGCCCGTCTTTAATTAACGGAAGCGCCGCAACGGCAAGTGAATGCTTAACATCCATCAATTCACGTTTACGCTCTTTGTAATCAACCGCAGACGTGGAACGCGGAAGCGCTCCTCCGTGTACGCGCTGCAGCAAACCGAGCGCATCCATTTCCCGCAGGTCTCTGCGGATTGTATCTTCTGAAACGTTCAGCGTTTGGCTAAGCGTCGTAGCTACAATGCGCCCTTCTTTTTCAAGCAAATTCATAATTTGTTTGCGTCTTTCTTGTTTTAACATTGCTTGTTCACCTGTTTTCTTTCTGCTTTTTACTTTATTATACTTGTTTCTTTTGTAAAAACAATGTAAAAACGCTTGATTATCAGTGTTTTTTCGTTTATTGTAGGATAAACAAGATAAAACACGCAAAAACAAGTAATAATAGTCAAAGGGAGAGATAGTTTATGAAGATGATTTTTACAGACTTAGATGGAACTCTTTTAAATAGCAGCAGTGAAATTAGCACAATTAATGCAGAAGCAATTAAAAAAGCGCAAAAACACGGAGTTGAAGTCGTGGTTGCTACGGGGCGCGCTTATTTCGACGTGCAGGAAATTTTAAAAAAAGCTGAGCTTTCCAACCTTTGGGTGATTGCCGCAAACGGAGCGACTATTCATGACCCGGACGGACAGCTCAGACATTCTGTTCCAATTGATGCCCATCACGTAAAAGAAGCGCTTCAGTGGCTGGATGCAAACGAATTTTATTATGAAGTGTTTGCTGAACATGCCATTTATACGCCAAACTCAGGCCGTGAGCTGCTGGCCATTGAAATTGACCGAGTAAAAAGCGCCAATAAAAACGTGGACGAAGAAAGACTTCATCACGCGGCGGCTAAGCAGTACAGCCAAACGGGATTTGCCTTTGTTGCATCGTATGAAGATATTTTAAATACAAACGCTGAGCTTTATAACGTATTGGCTTTTTCATTTGATGATGAAAAACGAAAAAAAGGCTGGGATCACTTTAGCAAGCAGCACGACATGACCCTTGTCTCTTCCGCTGATCATAACTTTGAACTTGAACACAAAGACGCCTCAAAAGGAAACGCATTAAACTACGTTGTAAAAGAGGTTGGCGCTTCTCTTCACGATACCATTGCCATTGGAGACAGCTTTAACGACGTATCGATGCTGCAAAGAGCTGGAAAAGGAATCGCTATGGCAAATGCGCATGCAGAAATTAAAGCACTAGCTGATGACGTTACATTAACAAACGATGAAAACGGAGTAGCTTCCGTTATTGAAAACGTGTTAGAAACGCAGCTAAAAGCACATTAAAAAAACGCTTGGCGTATGCCAAGCGTTTTTAAATGGTCATGCGATAAAGACCGACAAACCAGCTGAATAGCGCAACGAAAAACAGCAGCCACGCGCTGGTTTTCTTTCTTTTTTGCCACTCAATTGCTCCTAAAACTAGCATCGTTAAGCCTAGAAGTATATTTAAAAGCGAAAGGAACTGGTCATTGTGGGTGAGCATCATATAAAGAGCCAGTCCAACGGTAATAATTGAAAAAATAAGCTGTAATGCTTTTAACAAAAAATCTCTTCTTACTTGTAATTCACTTCTTCGTTTACACACGTCACTAAAGGCTTTTTCTCAAGGCCTAAAAGCAGGTTCTGTACGGCTAGATCTGCCATTCGATTGCGCGTTTCGTACGTAGCGCTTCCAATATGCGGCGTTACTAGCACATTTGAAAGCTGCAGCAGCTTGTGATCTGCCGGAAGCGGCTCTGGATCTGTTACGTCCAGTGCGGCATACGCAATTTCTTCATGTTTCAGCGCTTCGTACAGTGCTTCCGTATCCACTAATCCCCCGCGCGCTGCGTTCACAAAATACGCGCTGCTTTTCATTGCTTTAAATTCCGCTTCTCCAAACATGCCTTTGCTTTGATCTGAAAGCGGTACTAAGCATACGATACAGTCAGCTGTGTGAAGCAGTTCTTCAAACGAAAGATATACGGCATCAAGCTCTTTTTCTGCTTCATGCTTGCGGCTTCGGTTGTGGTAAACGATGTTCATCCCCGATGCCTTTGCTCGTCTGGCAACAGCGCTTCCGATATCGCCCATTCCAACAATACCAAGCGTTTTTCCAAATAAATCAACGCCAAATACCGTTTCCCAGTTTCCTTGTTTCACTTTTTCATAGCCTTCATGAATGCGGCGAGCTGCTGACAATAAGAGACCAAACGTTAAGTCTGCCGTTGCTTCTACTAGCACTCCTGGCGTATTGCTAAACGGCACCCCTTTTTTGGTACACGCTTCGACATCTACACTGTCATACCCGACGCCTGATTGAGAAATAACGCGCAGATTCGGTGCTGCTTCTAACAGCTCTTCATCCACTGTAATGTGGCCGATATTAAAAAAGCCGTCAGCATCACGAAGCCAGTCGCGCAGCGTTTCTTGTGGAATCTTCCCTTCTCCTTCCCACATTTGAATATCGCAGTGTTCCGCTAGCTTTTCGTAAGCGTTTGGCCACGTCTTTCCAGACATAACAACTTTGTATTTCCCCATGTTGATCTCTCCTTTTCCTTGTTCACTCATATGTATGAATAGTAACTAGCTATCCTATCATAAGACTACTATAAAGATGAAACTTTTTCCATTCAGGAACCGTATTTATAGTAAGGGGGAATACGAATGTTTGAAGATGAAATGATATTTGAAGATGACCCGTCCGGAGATGACATTGTTTTTGAAGGTGATGCTGACCTAAGCGGAGGCGCTTTTTTTCCAGACGATGCGTTATTTAACGGAATGCCTACGTTTGTTATGCTATTTTTTTTTATTGTTATTGGTATTTTCTTATTTTCTATTTTTAAAGGAATCAGCACGTGGAGCAAAAATGAGCAGTCTCCCCGTCTATCTGTAAAAGCAAAAATTACGGGCAAACGGACAAACGTCCAGCACCACAACAGTCACGCTCACGAACATCACCACTCTCATACGTCTACAACTTACTAACGTAACCTTTCAATTTGAAAGCACCGACCGCTCTGAATTTACTGTTTCAGGCAGCCAGTACGGCAAGCTTGCAGAAGGAGACGAAGGAATACTGACGTTTCAAGGAACTCGTTTTTTGGATTTTCAAAGAAATCTCAGTGAAGAACATACAGATGCTTAGCTTATGACCTCGTGCCTTTAGAGGTCTTTTTTACTGTAATGGAGCATTCATATAGCCAATGACCTAATTGTGCCCTTTTTGCATTGTAGAAGAACGTTAACCAACGTAAAAACATACCGTGTAACACATTCATTTAAGCAGGCAGGTGATTTTATGTATTCTCCTTATTCAGGCAGCGGTATCTACTACGGACATTACGGAGAGGCCCCTCATTCGCACCCTATTCAAACAATACTGACGCAATACTGGCACGAAACACACTATCCAGGCCTACACAAAAAATATGTTCACGTGTATTATCTCAGCCCATCTTCTCTTCATTATTATCCAGCTTATCGAACATTTTTGTAAAAAATTGGTGATTTCCAGACTTTTATATTGTAAAATTAATCCATATACTTTTAATTTGGAAAGGAGGTTAACAAACAGTGCGTAATTCTACAGCAAAAAATAGTGTGGCGATCACCACTTTGCTTTCCGCCCTATTTTTCTGCTCTATCATAGTTCTTGCTTCGCTTTCTCCTTTAGCAGATTCAGGCCCCAACGTTAATACGTTCGGCTCAGTTGGGATGTGGTTATCTCTTGGCATGATTCTATTTTTATATCTATTGCCTTTAGCATTTTATCTGCTAGGAATGCATTTCTTAAAATTTGTGATGGCTGCTTTTTGCAGCATTGGACTTTTAATCGCTGCTAGTACTCTATTACTAATGCCGGCTCTGTTTTTATTTGGACTGGAAGATTTCTCAGGAAACTTAGCTTCCATCATAGGAGTCATGATTTCTTGCTTAGGCTTACTGATTACAAATATTGTGTGGTTTGTTGCTGCGTTTAAAAGACCGTCAGCCACTATGCAGGAAAGCGTTTAAAATGGTGAAGAGATGGCATACTAATTTTTCAGTTAAAGACGAATAAAATGGAGAGATGAGCTGAACCGCTTGTTACACCGCTGTTGATTTCCGTGCAAGACTTCGCTTTCCGCGGGCGGCCGGTGAGCCTCCTCGTAGCTTACGCTCCTGTGGGGTCTCACCTGTTCCGCTTTCCCCGCAGGAGTCTTCGTCTTGCCCTCCAATCACCAGCTAGAAGCAGCCACATACATGAAACTATCAATAAAAAATCCGAACGAATTTCATTCTCTATTAAGGTTCTCCATTCGTCGTTCGGATCTTCCTTCAACTAAAATACGTTTATCCCAGCCGCTTTTTATAGCTCGGTAGGCAAGTAGTGCAAATACATATCCAAGCAGTCTTCGTGCTGAGACAACACGTCCATTGTTTCTTTGCGAGGTTTTGTATAAATAGTCGCATAGTCTACTTCACCCTGTGTAGGATTTACTGGAAAAGCCAGTTTTTCTTTTTTTAGCGAAAAGTCGGCTTGCACTCCTTCTTTATTTCCTCTCGCGTCTAATCGAATCCATTTCTCTTCACTTTTGATGTAGACAGCATTTAACGCATGAATACAGTAGCCTGTGTCTATCGTATCCCCAAGGATTAATCTTTGATAACAAAAGCCTGTCGGAATCCCTTCTGCACGCAGCAAAGCGGCTAGTAGATTAGATTTGCTGTAACAAATTCCTTCCTTTTCTTTTAAAGCCTCTGAAGCCGTTTTCGTGATGATTCTGCTTTGAATATCCCATGAATGAGAAACTTCATCTCTCACAAACTCATACGCTTTTTTTATGTACGCTATTGGAGAATAAGGCGAACCGCTTTTGAGTTCACGTACCTTTTGTTGAATCAAAGAATGTGTAAAATTCACTTCAGGAAGTTCTTGCGTGTAGTCTTCTTTTTTTAACGATTCACAAATTAACTTCATTTACTTTTTTCCTCCTCTTATCTTCACTGTATGTTTTTTTATTCATAATATTGAATTTTATTACATATTTTTATATAATGAAAGACCACTTAAACGGAAAACGATAGTAGATACGAGATTGAAAGAGGTTTTGTTTTTGGTGACGTTATTTTTAACAAATGTGCTGCTCGGTCTTTCGATTGCCCTTCCCGTTGGTACGGTAACGATTGAAATGACGAAGCAAGGTTTAAAAAATGGTTTTCTTCACGGCTGGGTTGTGGGACTTGGAGGCATGACGGTTGATTTGTTGCTAATTGTGCTTCTTTACTCTGGACTGGCTTCTTTTTTGTCTGCTCCTTTTATCCAGCTTGTTATGTGGCTTGTAGGGGCACTTTTTTTACTTTATATTGGCTATGACAGCATTAGACACGCGGATCATGATATAACGGCTCCTGGAGAACACGTAAAAAAGTCGTTTGCCTCTTCTTATGTGAACGGAATCTTTGTTGCGATTTCTCCGAGCAATCTCATTTTTTGGCTGAGCGTGTTTGGGACGGTGCTGACAAATTCGCTTCAAGCCTCTCACTCGTTTCATTTCCTAGTGATTGCTGCCGGAATATTAACGGGAATTTTAATTCATGATCTGGGCTTAATGACAATTGTCTCTGGAACTAGAAAAGTGCTGAATCAGCTTTATATCAAATGGGTTTCTATTGCAGCTGGATGTATCTTAATTGGCTTTTCATGCTATTTTCTCTACCAATTTATCGGGAATCTGCGCATGTACTTTTAATGTTTCTACATATTTTATGGTCTACTATATCCCCTCTTTATCTAGTATAGAGAGGGAATTTTTATAATCTATCAGGGACTATCAGACAAAAAGTTCACAATTTCGTCACATTTCTATTGATTTTTTTCTCTTTTTATACGAAAATATAAAAAAGGGAGGAAATATCATGAAAATCAAAAAAGCACTTCGCATCTTTATTGGATCAAACGTCCTTGTATTATTAACATTTGGCCTTCTTCCAGCACTGTTAGTTAACCCTGATATTGACCTAATTCAATCATTTATTAATTATATAGGCAAGGATTAATTCCACTTAAAATAGTCAAAATTTTCAATCTATTATTTTTATAAAAAAAGACAGCGCAGGCTGTCTTTTTTAGTAGGTTTTTTATTTAGTTGAAAACAGCTTTTTGACATCTACTTTTTGATCTTTAACAATCGTATACGTCGCTTGTTTTTTATCTTCAAAGTTAAACGCTTTTATGTAGTCATTATCGTAAATCGTTAAGCCGTACGCATCTTTTCCGCTTTCGACGATTTTTACCCAGTACGCCTGGTCAAACTTTGGGTCCAGCTCCTTGCTTTTTTTCACTTCTATTTTTGCCAAAGAATGTACGATTTGCTTTATCTCTTTTT
Organism: Priestia sp. USM5; assembly: GCF_058323215.1. Lineage (NCBI taxonomy): Bacteria > Bacillati > Bacillota > Bacilli > Caryophanales > Bacillaceae > Priestia > Priestia sp. USM5. The sequence continues at coordinate 1,286,238 of NZ_JBSGKN010000001.1, read as the reverse complement.
TATCATCTACTACACGTTTTCCTTCGTCCGTATCTATTTCAATACGCGTAACGTTTGCTTCATCTACTTTTATGACGTCTTTTAACTGATAGGCTTTCCCGGTATATGTAAAATAAAATACGATGATAAATAAAAGTGCAGCTATAATAATCGTTCTTTTTTTCAAAAGGAACCTCCTTTTCCGCATCACTCTGCATTCAGGTGATACACCTTTTTATTCCTCCTGTTCCGCATCCTTTTAGTACAATGCTGCTTCCTACAAGTAAACTATAGATTAATCCCGGAACAGGAAGTATTAACGTTATCATCAACAGTAACATGCCCGTACTTGTAAGAGCTACTCGTGCAGCTCGATTTTTCATTCATTTCACCGCCATCTCTTGGTGAATTTTTTATATGAAGCAATAGAAATAGTATTAATCTTCTACCTACTTATGTATTGTTCGCTTATAGGTCAGAATCGTCAACACGCCTACTAGGAAGATCGTTGCTTCACATTACCTTTTTTTACTAACTTATGATTTATGAAATAAAAACAGCTCATCTACTGTTGCTCCCAGTTCTTGGGCCAGCTGGAAAGCCAGCGCTAAGCTTGGATCATACTTATTGTTTTCAATTGCATTAATCGTTTGTCTAGATACGCCGCATACTTTCGCCAGTTCATCTTGAGACATCCGCTTAACTTTACGCAGTTCTTTAATTCGGTTTTCCACCATTCATCACTCATCTCTAAAATGTAAAAAACTTTTTACATCCATATCTTATATTATCTTCCTTGTTACTGTCAAATATGTTTGACAAATTAATGTCTCTTACCTACCTAAAAAAGAGATTGAGATATAACAAAATTAATTCAATCTAAAGACGAGCAAACGGGATAAATGATTGAGGATGAATCCCGCGGTTGCTTTCCGCAGGCGGCTGCTGAGCCTCCTCGTCGCTTACGCTCCTGCGGGGTCTCACCTAGTCCGCTTTTCCCGCAGGAGTCTTCGCCTTGCCCTCCAATCAACCGCTAGAAGCAACGAAATAGATTAAGCACATGTTCACCATCACAATAAAAAAACCCGAACAAATTTGATTCTTCATTAAGAATCTCAATTCATCGTTCGGATCTTCCTTCAACTAAAATACTTTTGTCCTGTCCATTTTCCCCTTATTGTTATACATTTATTAAAATTAGTTAAAAACCCCTCACTTCTTACTTTTCTATAATGCCTACAACGAACAAAAACACTGCTAATGAAAGCATCCAAAAGTTTAAAACAACTCCGCCAATAATTGAATACCATTTTTTCGACACAGACGCAAAAACAATGCCCACCAGCGAAAGAATCCCCAGCACTGCAATATCGACATACATATTCACACCGGGACCTCTTCTTACCATAAAAAATGAAAAGCTGATGATTACTAGTATAAAAGAAAGCACGCCGTACTTATTCATGTAAACACCCTCACTTTTACATATTTACAATAATTATACATAATAAAGAGTAAAAAAAGCACAAATTCATTAAAAGAGAACTTGTGCTTTTTTTATATCATTTTATTTTTCGTAAAAATTAAAGCTCCTTACTCATATTAAACCACTGCACGCCTGCATGCTGGGACTGCGCAACTCCTTGATTCACATATCCGTTTTTTTCATAAAACGGAATCAATTCTTCTTTACATGTTAAAGTCACCGTTACGCGCTGTTTGTTCCGCGCTTGTTTTTCAAACTCTTTTAGCAGCATACTGGCAATTCCTTTATGATGATGCTTGGGGTTTACAACGATACCTAAAATACTTTGATGACCACCTGTTTCAGGGTTCGAAATCGTTTTTTCAAACAAATCATCCGTAATAAACGGAGCTGAAATGACGGGTCCGTTCACATATCCAATTATTTCGTCATTTTCTTCAGCGATGATAAACGTATCAGTAATGGTTTTGATCCGCGTGATAAATGCATCTTTTGAGGCAGCTTCATCAGGTGTAAACCCTTTGTTTTCTAACGTAATTAATTGGTTTAAATCTTTTTCATCCACTTGTCTTATAATCATTGAAACGTTTCCTTTCATTAAAAGCTACTATTCTCTTTCTCTCTTTCTACTATATATAAAAACGCACAAACAAAAAAGGATTGACCTCTGCATCATACAGAATTCAACCCTACTTCGCTGTTTAATGAACGTCTTGATTATTTAATAAATGCACCAAATGGCTTGCCCACTGGAAGCACAACTCGACCGTAGTGAGTATTTAATACAGCCGCTGCAGATCCATAGAATGAAAACAGAGCAATTAATAGCTCTGAGACTGCTGCTAGTAAGTGCGTGTATTCATATGCCACACCAAATGTACTTAGCGATAATCCAATAAATAAAAAATCAATTAACACAAAAATAATAAATAATACTTTATGAGTGCCCATTGCTCCAATCGTCATAAAAACGCTGAAAATTAAGTAGCCGACAAAAGCAAATGCTAGCTGCTTCGGATCCGCTTCTTTTGCGAGCGCTTCTCCAAATGCTCCAAGCTGAATAAGCCATGTCATAGCTACACCTAGCCAAAATAAACCGAAGGCACCAAAAGCCGTTGCGCCGAAGGTATTATTATGTTTGAAATCTTGCATAGACGCGATTAGCTGCCCTATTCCGCCTAAAAAAATCGCCCATGGCAATACCAATGAAACACCATCGGTTACCCCAAGCTTTTGAAACGATGCAACAAGTGTCACCATGGCAAGTCCGAATAGGCCTAGCGCTGATGGATCAGCTGTTACAATTTTAACGTGCTGCGTGCTGTTGTTACTCATGTTGTACCTCCCTGATTTTAAAAACACCTTTAAAAAGATACAAAAATCTAAGGGAAGTGTCAATGGATATTTTTGGCCTTTAAAAAACCCATAAGACCAAGCAATGTAGCGTTTACACTGCTTGGCCTTTACTTTCTTGTTATTAAGCGTTTTGTAATAAATTTTTTCTTGTTTGTTTTGCAGACTCAACCATCACTTTTAAAGCTTCCACCGTCTCGCTGATTCCTCTTGTTTTAAGACCGCAGTCGGGATTAATCCAAAACAATGCAGGATCAAGCACTTTTAGAGCGCGGTCAATGTTTCGTGTCAGCTCTTCAAGCTTCGGTACGCGCGGGCTGTGGATATCATATACGCCAAGTCCAATTCCCTGGTTATACGTATGTTTTTCAAACGCATAAATTAATTCACCATGGCTTTTGGACGTTTCAATGGAAATCACGTCGGCATCAAGCGCTTTGATCGCATCAATAATCTCTTCGAATTCCGAATAGCACATATGCGTGTGAATTTGCGTCTCGTTTTGCACCGATACTGTGGCTAATTTGAACGCGTACACCGCGGCGTTCAAGTAGCTTTCCCAGTTTTCTCGTTTTAACGGCAGTCCTTCACGCAGCGCCGGTTCATCTACTTGAATCATTGAGATGCCCTGACTTTCAAGTGCTTCCACTTCTTTTCTAAGAGCAAGCGCAATTTGATTTGCCACGTCGTAGCGCGGGATATCATCACGCACAAATGACCAGTTTAAAATCGTAATCGGCCCCGTCAGCATTCCTTTAACAGGCTTATTGGTTAGAGACTGTGCGTAGACCGTTTCTTTGATCGTCATCGCCTGCTCGTACGAGACATCTCCGTAAATAAGCGGCGGCTTCACGCAGCGAGAACCGTATGATTGCACCCAGCCAAACTTCGTAAACTGAAAACCTCCTAATTTTTCACCGAAGTATTCAACCATGTCCGTGCGCTCAAACTCTCCGTGCACAAGGACATCTAAGCCGATGTCTTCTTGAATTTCAATCCATTTTTTGATTTCAGCGTTAATGTACGCTTCATATGCTTCATCGCTTAACTCTCCTTTACGCCACTTCAGACGCTCTTTTCGCACTTCTTTTGTTTGCGGAAAGCTTCCAATTGTTGTCGTTGGAAGAAGCGGCAGTTGAAACGCTTCTTGCTGAACGCGTTGACGTACGTCAAACGACGCTTGGCGCTGTGCTTTATAGCTGTGCAGCTGCTTCAGCTCTTTTTGCACGTCTTGATGGTTTCGAAAAGATGATCCATTTAATGCTTGAATCGCCTGTTTACTTTCACTTATTTCTTTTTCTATTGCTTCTTTTCCTTGCTGCACCGCTTTTGTTAAAAGCGTGATTTCCTTTAGCTTTTCATCTGCAAAAGACAGCGCGTTTTTTAGAATTGGCTCAATGGTTTTTTCGCTTTTCACCGTGACAGGAACATGTAATAAACTTGATGAAGGCTGCAGAATCAAACGGTCTTTTGATACGGCTTCTTCAATTTCACTGATTGTTAAAAGCTGTTCGTCCAAGTTTTCACGCCAAATGTTTCGTCCGTCAATCACTCCTGCTGCCAGCACTTTATCAGTTGGAAACCCATATTTATTAAGCGCCGTGAGATTTTCGCCTCGGTCATGTACAAAATCCAATCCAATTCCGTGAACAGGAAGAGCAACTACTTCTTTATAGTAATCTACGCTGTCAAAATACGTCTGCAAAATGACTTTTACATTCGGTGCCGCTTTTTTCAAAGCTTCATAGACTTCTTTATACAGTGCCAGGTCTTCTTTTGATAGCGTTGTAGCTAAAACCGGCTCATCTATTTGTACCCACTCCACGCCTTCTGCCTGCAGCTCCGCTAAGATTGTTGCATAAAGAGGAACAAATTGTTCAACTACTTTTTTAAACTCACTTTTTTTATATCCTTTTGACAGCTTCACAAATGTTACTGGACCTAAAATAACGGGTTTGCCTTTGATATTCAGCTTTTGTTTTGCTTCTTTGTAAAATTGAAGCGGGCGATTTTCTACAAGTGCTGGCGTACATTCCTCAAGCTCGGGTACAATGTAGTGATAATTTGTGTTAAACCATTTTGTCATCGTAGAGGCTACCGCACCTTTTGTTCCTCGGGCGATGTCAAAATACGTTTCAAGGGATACCGGGCCTCCGCTATATTCAAAGCGCTTTGGCACCAAACCAAACATAGCGGCTGTATCTAACACGTGATCGTATAAGCTAAAATCGCCGACTGGAATTAATTCAATTCCTGCGTCACGCTGTTTTTTCAGATGCCCAAGACGAAGAGCTTCAATTTCCTGAAGAAAGATATCTTTCTCTAGCTTTCCTGCCCAAAACTGCTCAAGCGCTTTTTTCCATTCTCGTTTTTCACCAATTCTTGGATAACCTACATTTGAACTTTTTACACTGCTCATTTTTTCCACTCCCTATATATTTTTTTATCGCTAAACTAAAAAATCTCCCTTTTCGAAATGAAAAGAGAGATGATACGCATACTTAACTAAAGTTGAGATAGCCTGTTTTTCTCAACACGTATTCCTCACTCCTCTCTATATCCCGTAGAGCTTAAGTGCATACAACAGGCAGGTCTCCTGACTTAGGTTCATCGCTTCCTATCCCTTCCCATTTCAACATGAAACAGTGGTTAATAAGTTGCTCTCCATTACAGTGGCGGGACCGCGCCGGCTTTTCACCGGTCTTCCCTTTTAAGCTGCGTACATTCGTTACACAGCACCTGATGCATTTCTATGAAATTGTTCATTCAAAACATATTCACATAAAATAAAAAGCCTCTCTATCATGAATAGAGAGGCATAGTATCTATGAAATCCTCTCTTATTTTTCAAAGCTGTACGCTTTGCAGGATGTAGCACCTTTTTAACAAGATTGTTAAATGGTTGCCGGGCTTCACAGGGCCAGTCCCTCCGCCTCTCTCAATAAGAGTTTTAATTGTTTATAATATTTTGAATGTAGAGTCATCTTAACACCTTACATTTATGTTGTCAAAAGAAATTTCAAAAAAATTAGTTTTCAGGAGGCGTTGACGCTAATTTTTGCCTTAATAATTTGTAATCATCTTTTCGATGTGTTTCGATCAAGTCTTTTGCTCCTTGATGATACCCTGAAGAATAGATGTACTCTACCGCCGTTTCGATAAGCATTCTCTTTTCTTCCGCACATTCTCGGTCCATTAGGGGGAACAGTCTACCTAAAAGGTCATTTAAATCTTCCTTAATAAAACGATTGAGTCCTTCTTGCATCTTTTCGTTTGCCATGATAGCTCCTCCATTTGCTGTGTATGTTTTAAGCCTCTATAAACACGCATTTCACTGTGAATGTTAAGATAAAGTTAAGTCATTAAACAGTATATCAAGTGAATATTTTTCTTCAATTACATATGTAATACAAATATATGACAAATATAGAGAATATATCATCATTCACTATCTATTATAACGCTTGACTGGGCCTTCTGCTACAAGGTTTCGTACGGTTTTCCAAAAGAGGTTGAGACATAACCAAGTGAATCCAATCTAAAGGCAAATGGGATACATGAGCTGAATCGCTTGTGACACCGCAGTTGATTTCCGTACAAGACTTCGCTTTCCGCGGGCGGTCACTGAGCCTCCTCGTCGCATAAGCTCCTGTGGGGTCTCACGTGTTCCGCTTTTCCCGCAGGAGTCTTCGTCTTGTGCTCCAATCACCTGCTAGAAAGACCTATACACATGAAATCTACGTTTACCCTAATAAAAAAATGAACCACTAATCAAGATGCTTGATTAGTGGTTCATTTTTCATTTCGCCTAAAACCCTTTTTTCCCAGCCTCTTTTTTTTGAACCTAGCTTTCTACTTTCTTGTTTTTACAAACAACTTCTTCGAGGTCGTCCAAAATCCTTCCAAAGAAGAGGTCCTAAAATGTCGTACCGGCTAACAAAAAACTCCGTAAAATTATAATTATTTAAAATTAAAGGCGGTTCAAAATCAAGGGGAGCACCCGCGCCTCCTGATAATACAAAATCAGTACCTCTTCCAAGCGTAAACGACCCGTTTCTGTTTTTTCTAATAAACTGCTCGTCATACGCATGCACGTGGCTGACTAACACTTTTTTCACGCGATGTTCTTGAATTAAATCAAAAAATTCTTGACTCTGAGGAGTCGTTACAGGAAAACCTCCCAGGTCTGACCACCGGCCAATATTTGGCTGCGCATGCATGGCTACAACGGTATTACGAGGAGCATCCTCTAGCTGCTGCTCTAAATAATTCAGCTCTCTATCTGTAAATCCATATATTTTATTCTTGGGACTGATGATATTATTTAATGCGATGCACCGGAAGTTAAAGACAGGAATATCAATGACCCAGTGCACTTTTCCGATAGTGGCTCTGAAGTTTTCGAGGTTGCTTTCTTCAAGGTTTAATTCATCATGATTCCCTACGCATACAAACACGGGAATGTTTGGTGCTATTTTTTCGACAACTTTAACAAAGTGCTCCAAATACCTCTTTTCTCCTGTATACACGGTGTCTCCCCCATGAATAATGAACAGCGGATTCAATTCCACCGCCTTTTTTAACACAAGCTCAAATTCACCGCTCATCGTGTAACAATTATCGTTTGGTCCGTCACCTCTGCTGTCGCCCATAAAAACAAAGTTGAATGGATCTCTCGGATTTAATTGTTTAATTCTTTGCTTTAATAACTTTTCAGAACGTTCATGAAGCGTCAAATTCATCAACTAGTTAATCCCCCTATTACTAAATAAATTTAGTTAAAAGTAAACAAGCTTACTTATTTATATGAGAATTTGCTGATGAAGGTCACTATCTTCTTGTAAGAAGAACGCACATTTAAATTAGTTTTCATAGCCTATCTATTCTTTCATTTTGTTAAGCACGGATAGGACAACATAAAAGCTAGAATCTCAGTATCTATTAATACGAGCTGGAGCATAATCCAAAAATGAACAAAGGAATACATGAGCTGAACCGCTTGTGACACCGCAGTTGATTTCCGTGCAAGGCTTCGCTTTCCGCGGGCGGCCGATGAGCCTCCTCGTCGCTTGTGCGCCTGCGGGGTCTCACCTGTTCCGCTTTTCCCGCAGGAGTCTTCGCCTTGCTCTCCAATCAACTGCTAGAAGAAATGAAACAGCTGAAACCTGCGTTCACCATAAAAAACGAACCACTAATCAAAGTGTTTGATTAGTGGTTCGTTTTTCACTTCGGCTAACATACTTTTATCGCAGCCTCTTACATTTAAACAACAATTAGACGTATTTATTACGCTCAACTGGACTTAAAGAATTTCTTTCAGAGCGAGCTGCCATGTCCGTTTCAATTTGCTCTAGGCTACGTCCTTTTGTTTCAACAACTACAAAGCGTATGAAGAATAATCCGAGAACACAAATGATCCCAAATGTTGAAAAGATTACGCCTAAGCTAAACTGATCGGCTAAAATAGGAAACACAAGCCCTACTGCAAGCGATCCTGTCCAGTTAAAGGCAGATGAAATACCAGCACCGATTCCGCGCACAGAAAGCGGGAAAATTTCTCCTACAATGATCCACGTAAGCGGCGCCCAAGAAAACGCATAGCACAGGATAAAGCAGCAAAGTGCAATTAACGTAACCCAGTTAACAACGGATTCATTAACGCCTACTGCTCCAAGAATAGCCGGTGTAAAAAAGGAAAGAGCCATTCCCGCTCCGCCAACCGTAAGAATGGTACGGCGGTTGAATTTATCAACAAACTGTAGAAAAATAAGTGTTGTCACCACAAAAATTACCCCAACAATAACCGTAAAACCAGCAGCTACCTGCGGCGCTAAACCAACTTGACGGGCAATGCTTGTTGCATAATAAACAATTGAGTTGGAGCCTTGAATCTGCTGAAAAGTTGCCATTCCGACACCGATAATTAAAGCTAAACGAAACTTTTTCTGAAACAGCTGTTTAATGCCTGATTGTTCATGCACAGCTACGCTTTGAATTTCAGATACTTCAGCTTCGACTTCAGCTGCTGAGGAACGAAGCGTGCGCAGTACTTCACGCGCTTTATCTGCCATTCCGTTTTTAATTAAGTAGCGAGGTGACTCCGGAAGCTTGATCATACCGATGCATAAAACGATCGCAAAAATACCGGCGCTTCCAAGCATTAATCGCCAGCTGTTTGGAACCGGCTCAAAAATAAAGGCTACGATATAGCTTAACAATAACCCAATTACAATCATTAGCTGATTTAAACCTGAAAGCTTCCCGCGAATATGAGCAGGTGCGATTTCTGACATATAGGCAGGAACTAAAGAAGAAGCCGTTCCCACTGCTGTACCTAAAAAGACGCGCGCAATCGTTAACGTAATTTCCTCTGGTGCAATCGCTGAACCGATGGAGCCTAACAGAAAAATGATAGAGGAAATTAAAATTAACTTTCTTCGTCCAAACTTATCACCTAATAATCCGCTTAAAATAGAACCGATAATGGCTCCGCCCATTAGCGATGAAACCACAATCCCCAGCCACAGCGGACTTAAATGAAACGCTTCACGGATATGACCTTCTGCACCAGCAATAATCCCAATATCATAACCGAATAAAATACCGGCAAATGAGCCGAAGAAGAAGATAAACTTACTTGATACTTTACTCATGATTATATCCCCTTTGTATTGTCTTAGTTTTTCTTCCTGCCACACTTATTTAAAACGCTTTCATTTATTTCTAAACACGGCGTTCTTTTACTGACGCTATATTTTCACTTCCAAGGAAGCAGCGCTCCCTTGGAAGTAATGATGCTTACTTAATAATGACGTACTCTAAATTCACAAGCTTTGCATAGCTCACAATTTGATCCGTAGTTAAATTTAATGAAAGAACCGTATGATGGCCTCCTCCGTTTTCAATCCACGCTTTAACGCCGTCTTGAAAGTTCGGCTTAATGTTCCAAAGCACGCGTGCTACCGGAAGGTTTGGGGCTGGAACTTCCGGCTCAAATGCCGATACTTCGTTAATTAACAGCTTGTAATGCGTGCCGAAGTCAGCCATAGAAACGACTACGCCTTCTCCTTGTTTACCGTCAAACACTAAGCGGGCCGGATCTTCGCGGTTACCGATACCTAGCGGAGAAACGATTAGTTTTGGCTTGTTTACTGCTAGCGTCGGGTCTACTTCAAGCATGTGTGATTGAAGCACTGACTCACGTCCGGGAGCCAATTCATACGTGTAGTCTTCCATAAAGCCCGTTGACTGATTATGGCTCATCACTTTGAGCAAGCGGTCAAGCGCCGCTGTTTTCCAGTCTCCTTCACCAGCAAAGCCGTATCCCTGTGCCATCAAGCGCTGTACCGCTAGACCAGGAAGCTGCTTCATGCCGTATAGATCTTCAAAGTTAGTCGTAAAAGCGCTGTAGCCGCCTTCGTCTAGAAAACGTTTAATCGCAATTTCATAGCTTGCCTGTACTTTTACGCTAGATTCCCAGTCTTCTGCAGAATAATCGCCGTAAACAAATTCATACGCGTCGGCATATTCAGCAAATAAATCATTGATTTCTTCTTCCGTAACGGCATCTACATATTGAACAAGGTCACCGATTCCAAAGTAGTCAACCGTCCATCCAAATTGAATTTGCGCTTCGATTTTGTCTCCTTCCGTTACGCCGACGTTGCGCATATTGTCACCGAAACGCGCGACTTTAATGTTGAAGCTTTCGTTATAAGCAGCGGCTACGTCCATCCACTGTGCAATTTGCTGCTGTACGTCGGGGCGCTCCCAGTAGCCTACTACAATTTTATTTTGCTTGTTCAAACGCGCGTTGATAAAGCCGTATTCACGATCACCGTGAGCGGACTGATTCAAGTTCATAAAATCCATATCAATTGTTTCCCAAGGAATACTTTCGTTAAATTGTGTTGCCAAATGAAGCAGCGGTTTTTGCAGTAACTTGGTACCGCGAATCCACATTTTTGCAGGCGAGAACGTATGCATCCACGTGATTACACCGGCAACTTCATCTCGGTAATTCACTTCTTTCATCATGCTTGTAATCGTATCAGCACTCACAGCTAAATCTTGCAGCACAAGCGGATAAGGTAAGATACCGCTTTCATTTAAAGTATCAGTCATACTTTGCGCGTGTGCTTTTACTTCTGCTAGCGCTTCTTTTCCGTAAAGATGCTGTGAACCAACAATAAACCAAAATTCTTTTTGAGTTGTTTTTAACATGATAATCCCCTTTTCTATATGTAAGTCTTTTAATTCCCTTGCCCGTAATACGCGTTTTGTCCGTGTTTTCGTAAATAATGTTTGTCTAATATACGCTGAGGCAGCTCTTCAGCCAGCCCGTTTAATTTTTGGGTAAAGAAATTCATTTTGGATACTTCGTCTAATACGACGCTGTTCATTACCGCCGTTTTGGCATCTTTTCCCCACGTAAACGGCCCGTGCCCTTGAAGTAAAATTCCAGGAACTGCTAGCACATCTAAACCGCGCTTTTCAAACGTTTCAATAATCACCTTGCCCGTTTCCACTTCATATCCGTCATTTACTTCTTTTTCTGTCAAAAAGCGCGCGCACGGTACGGAACCATAAAAGGTATCGGCATGAGTCGTTCCCATTGCCTGCACATCGAGCCCTGCTTGAGCCCAAATGGTCGCCCACGTTGAATGCGTATGAGCAATACCGCCAATTTGTGGGTAGTGCTTATACAATACGGCGTGCGTCAGCGTATCAGAGGACGGATTAAGCTCACCTTCTACCACGCGGCCATCTAAATCGACGACTACCATGTCTTGTGCCGTCATTTTTTCATACGTAACACCGCTTGGTTTAATCACAAACAAACCGCTATCTCGGTCAACTGCACTTACATTTCCCCACGTGTACTTGACCAGTCCGTGTTTTGGCAAATCGAGGTTTGCTTGAAATACTTCTTCTTTTAATTTATCTAGCACAGTAACTCCTCCCGTTCTTCGCTGTGATGCTCGGCAGCTGCTTTTTCAATTACTAGCCCTTTTTTATATCTTTTAATAAATGCTTCAAACCCTTTTACATCGAGTTCGTCAGGGTAGATTTCCTGTGCGGTCACTTCTTTAAAGACTTTATTATCCAAGAAATCTTCTAAACTTTCATTCTCACTTTTATTGAGCATATAAGAAGAAAGAATAGCCATGCCCCACGCGCCGCCTTCTCCTGCTGTGTCCATGACGGAAACCGGGGTATTAATTGCCGCTGCCATCATTTTTTGACCCACTACCGGCGTTTTAAATAATCCTCCGTGCGCTAAAATACTATGAATCTTTACGTTTTCTTCTTTGACTAAAAGATCCATTCCTATTTTTAGAGCGCCAAAAGCTGTAAAAAGATGCGTTCGCATAAAGTTTGCTAGATTAAAATTGCTTTTTGCTGACCGGACAAATAGCGGACGTCCACTTTCTACTCCGGTAATATTTTCACCTGAGAAATAGCCGTAGCTAAGCAAGCCCCCTCCATCAGGATCAGCATCTAACGCTTTATTTAACATCACTTGGAATAATTTATCCGACTCTACTTTTTGCCCCATCGCCTCCGAAAATTCACGAAACAATCCGAGCCAAGCGTTTAAGTCGCTTGAGCAGTTATTCGCATGAACCATGGCAACTGGACTGCCGTTTGGCGTGGTAACCAAATCAATTTCCGGATAGACTTTTGAAAGCTTTTTATCTAGTACAATCATCGCAAAAACGGACGTTCCTACTGAAACATTTCCCGTACGTTTTCTTACGCTGTTTGTCGCCACCATTCCCGTTCCTGCATCTCCTTCTGGAGGACAAAACGGAATGCCCGGCTGCAAATTTTTTGATTGATCTAAAATACTAGCTCCTATCGCTGTTAACATGCCTGCTTGCTCGCCTGAAGTATGAACTGCAGGCAGAATATCTGATAGTTGCCACGGATATCCTTTGTAAGAAATAAGCTCATTAAACTTCTTCATCATATCTTCACTGTAATTTTGCGTGCGTTCATCAATTGGAAACATCCCCGAAGCATCTCCAATGCCAAGCGCCTTAGTGCCCGTCAGCAGCCAGTGAATATAGCCGGCTAACGTTGTTATGTAATGGATGCGCGGCAGGTGTTTTTCTTGATTGATGATTGCCTGATACAGATGCGCAATGCTCCATCGTTCAGGAATATTAAAGTTAAAATGTTCAGTTAATTCTTTTGCTGCTTCGCTTGTTGTTGCATTACGCCACGTTCGAAACGGAACAAGCAGCTCACCCGTTTTATCAAACGCCATATATCCGTGCATCATAGCTGAAACACCGATAGAGCCAACTGTTCGAATGGTGATCCCGTAGCTTCGTTCCACTTCTTGCTTCATTTCACGGTAAGCACTTTGCAGACCTGTAATAATATCGAGTAAGTTGTACGTCCAAAAACCGTCTTCTAAGAGATTTTCCCATTCATAACTGCCTGATGCTATCGTTTCAAAGTTTTCATTGATCAGCACCGCTTTAATACGAGTAGATCCAAGTTCAATTCCAAGGGACGTTTTTCCTTTAGCAATTGCTTGTTTTATGCTTTCTTGAGTTGTTTTCACGTTTAATCTCCTTTCTGATAGCTATAAAGATACCTATAGCAGTAAGGAAGCGCTTTCCGTTTTATGTAACGCTGTTTGAATTTGTTAACAACTTAAGTATATTTATTTGTACGTACATTTGTCAATAATAAAATTATATATGCACACAAATGCTCAAAACACCCTACTATTCTCTTCTTAAACTTTTAAAAAATCGGTATTCAACCCTTAAATCATTTTCCTTTTGATTAAAAATTACGGAAATCTTTTCATTTATTCACGTTCATGATAAAATATGTCCATACAAATTTTACACATAAAAAAAGTTGAATGTATACAACTACGAAAGAAGTGAAAACATGAAGCCAAAATATCAGGTGATTATTGAAGATATAAAAAGCAAAATTCTTTCAGGCGATTACAGCATTGGAGAGCAAATCCCGACTGAATCGGTCATGCAAGAAACGTACGGTGTCAGCAGACATACGGTTCGAAAAGCCATTTTAGAGCTGTCGAATGAAGGATTTTTAAGAAGTGAAAAAGGATCTGGCACCTATGTAAGCAATCAGTATCAATCAAAATCTAGCGGGGCTTCTGCCAACAAAACGATCGGCGTTATTACCACGTATATTTCCGACTATATTTTCCCTTCTATTATTCGTGGAATTGAAAGCAGGTTAAATAAAGATAATTATTCGCTGCTGCTGGCGAGCACGAATAATGATGTAGAACAAGAAAAAAAAGCGCTGGAAATGATGCTTTCCTACGGAGTAGACGGCTTAATTGTTGAGCCTACAAAAAGTAATTTGTACAATCCAAACATCTCGTATTATTTATCATTCAAAGAACAAGACGTTCCATTTACGATGATTAACGCCTACTACGAAGAATTAGAGGTTCCGTTTTTTTGTTTAGATGACGTTCAGTCAAGCTACCTTGCCACAAATGAATTAATTTCAAAAGGACATACACAAATTGGACTTATTGCAAAAATGGATGACCTGCAGGGAAAATACCGAATGAAAGGCTACATAAAAGCGCTCGGTGATGCAAAACTACGCTTTCAGCCTGAGCATATTTTGTCTTTTAACACCGAAACAAAGCTCGATTTGTACGCTAATTTAAAAGAGTTTCTCACTGAAAATCAAGACGAAATGACCGCTCTTGTCTGCTATAACGATGAAGTCGGATTAGAAGTTGTAAATGTATGCAGACAGCTTGGCATTTCCATTCCGGACAAGTTGTCAATTATTGGTCAAGATAATTCGTACATTGCTAAAAATGCAACGATTAATTTAACAACGTTAACCCATCCGCAGGAACAAATGGGACACGACGCGGCTGATTGGATCATTAAAAAGCTGCAGGGCAAAAAAGATTTGCCAAACGAAACTTACTATCAGCCGGTGTTAGTTGAAGGAGAAACGATTAAAGAACTAACTGCAAAGCCTGATGAAGTTCGTTAAGAGAAAGCTTCTTTAGAGGTCTATAAAACTTCTTATAAGATAAGGGGATGCACATTATTGCATCCCCTTTTTTATGTAACGATTCATTTTATAACGGAGCCTGAACGATGATATATACTCCTTTTTCTATCCTTTGTTTCGCTTGCTCTATTGCTCTTTTAGCGGTAAATGATAACTGAGATACAGGAGCCGCCCCCTCTGAACCAATAACAAGAGGATCAACCCAGCGCATTTTTGTCGTTTGGTAAACATCATAACAAGACGCCGTTCCTGTTTCTGCTTTGCTGTTAAAAAGAGCAGATAACATCCCTTCAATGCTGCTATCTCCAGCGTTTTTCAGCAACCGAATCACATCGTCATCCTGCTTTAAAAAATCTTCCATAGACACTATATCTTTTTGCAAAGCAAGCTTGATAATTTCCGTCAGCTGATAGTTTCCAAACATATTGAGCGGATGCATAAAAAAGCCAATGACTTCTTTGTAGTAAGCATCCACAAACCACTCTGCCGCTGATAAATTACTGCACGCCATTTGTCCATTAAATCCGACAAGCTGATCCAAAAACACATGCACTTCTTGTAAAGTAATCTCGCCGCATACGTACAAATCCCTCAGCGTATAATCCACGCGGTCAGCGCATAAGCGCGGAGCGTTCTGTTCAAGCAACGTCCACTGGCTTTCATCAAGTAAGATATCTCGCCAGTTTAAACCGGCGCTCGTTAAAATAGAAGGAATAGACGACCCGGTCACAATTTGTTCGTAAATCATTTCATGATAATTTTCTTCTTTTTGTTCAAGAACGTAGTCAATCACATGAGAAAATGCCGTATGGGAAACGTCATGTAATAAAGCCGCTATTTGCTCTTCCAAAGAGCCTCCTAGCCTATGTACAAGCATCATCGCACCAACGGAATGATCATATCGAGTAGTATTCCATTTTTCATTTACAAACCGGCTCGCTCCGCCTTGGTAAATTCCTTTTAAACGCTGTACGGGATCACTTTGAATGAGTTCTAAAAGAACGCCGTCTATTTCAAATTTTCCGTACAGCTCATCATAAAGTATAAGCATATCCTTCTCTCCTTTTACTAGCTTATTATGTTTAATCCTAAGGTCAAGACACAATGCTGTAAAGCCGCGTTGCGATAGTAACCTATTTTTTGTAACAAAATGTTCAATTTTCTTGCCGTCACACTCATAAAAATCACTCATTGGGATGATTTTATTTTATAACTTAAGTGATAAAGTTTTATGGAGAAATTTATTTACTAGTAGAAAGTAAGATAAAAAGGAGATATTTATGAAAAAGCTCAGTATGCTGCTGCTCATTTTAGTCATTGCCGTGGTCGGCTGTTCGAAAGGAAATGAGCAAAAGTCACAGGAAGTTAAAGGAACAATTGAAGTGCCTCAAACCATTAAAGCAAACGAAAAAACAGCTATTAACGTGCTCGTTACACAAGGAGACAAAAAGATAAAAAATGCAGATGCCGTACAAATTCAAGTTGAAAAAGAAGGCTACATTAATCAAGAAATGATCGATGCAAAACATCAGGATAACGGCGCATACAGCACCGACTATACGTTTAAAGACGACGGCGAATATACGATTACCGCTCATGTGACGATAAAAGGCGACATGAAAATGTTTACGAAAAAAGTAACGGTTGGCGAGAAAAAGTAAACTGCCTATTAAAAAACGACCTCTGCTTGCCAGAAGTCGTTTTTATTATTCCTTGGATTCTTTAATACGGTCAAGATACTGCTTCGCATGAAGCAAACCAAGATTTTTTTCTTTTCGTATGTATTTAATAGCCTGAACGTCACTTCGGCCATTCATCATCATCAAATTGACTCTGTTTTCAAAAGCCTCGTCTTTCTCTATTTCTAGCTGCTTCCACTCTTTCTCTAAATCACGTTTAGGTGTTTTGAGCAGGAATACCACTAGTATAACAAGAACGCTACTTGTGGTGATATAAAGCCACAGCCACTCGAGAAACCAGCTGTTAATCACATTGATTATGATGAGAACAGTGAAGCAAGAATACAGCCTTGTTTGATACTTACTCCTCTTGTTTGAATCTATTTTATTAAAAAATATCCCCACCGTCAGCCTCCTTTTAGCATTTCATTGGCGCTTTTTTCTATTAATCTCTTTTGCGCATTAAGCAAATCTATATCATACAAATTACCATTTAACCTAACAAATAGCAATCAAGTTCACCCTATCATACTCTTTATCTCATTGACTACTCATAAAAAATACAGGACTTTTCGCAAAGCCCTGCACGTTTATTTCATATTTAAATAAGGTTAAACGCTTTTACCACTTGAGCAACCGCAAACGTAACCCCAATCGCAATCACTGTTGGAATCGCAAAAGCAAGAAACGTCCACTTAACATTTTTGGTTTCTTTATAAATGTTCACAAGCGTTGTTCCGCACGGAAAATGCAGAAGCGAAAACAGCATCATGTTAAGAGCCGTTAGCCACGTCCAGTGGTGATCAAGGAAAATTTGCTTGAGTCGAGTCGCATCTTCGATTTCAATTAATGAACCCGTTGATAAATACGCCATCAGTAAAACTGGTACAACAATTTCATTAGCCGGCAAGCCAATAATAAAAGCAGCTAATATATACCCGTCTAGTCCTAGCGTCTTGGCAAACGGATCAAGAAACTGAACGAAGTGCATTAAAATACTCGTATCGCCAATATAGATATTAGCCAATACCCACGTTAATACCGCTGCGGGTGCTGCAACAATAATCGCGCGTTTTAACACAAACAGCGATTTATCCAGCGTCGCACGCACAATTGTATCTACAAATTTTGGCTTACGGTAAGGCGGGAGCTCTAGCGTATAGTGTGTTGGTACTCCACGCAGCGCCGTTTTAGACAGTGCCCATGATACGAACAGCGTCACAACAATCCCAAATAACACCGTTCCGACTACAACAAGCGCCGTTACGAAAGTTTTAGCACTCCCTGTAAAGCCTGTTGCCATAAATAAAGAAGCTAACAAAATCAGCGTAGGCCATCTGCCGTTACACGGAACAAAGTTATTCGTTAAAATCGCCATCATACGTTCACGCGGCGATTCAATAATACGAGTCGACATAATCGCTGCGGCGTTACATCCAAATCCCATTGCCATCGTCAGCGACTGCTTGCCGTGTGCGCCTGCTCGTTTGAACAAACGATCCATATTAAACGCGACGCGAGGCAAATAGCCGTAGTTTTCTAAAAGGGCAAACACCGGAAAAAAGATAGCCATTGGAGGCAGCATGACGCTAATGACCCAACCCGTACCGCGAAACAGTCCTAATACAAAAATTCCGTGCAGCCATTCTGGTGCATGCATCGCTTGAAAGAAAGCTGTTAAATATCCTTCCGCCCAGCCGAACCCTTCTGCAATTAATCCAGAAGGAACGTTTGCCCCTGCTATGGTGATGTAAAAAATCACCGATAAAATACCAAGCATAATCGGAAATCCCCAGATTGGCGAAGTGAAGACTTTATCCAATTTCTCCGTGCGCTGAAGCTTTGAGCGGTCTTCGTATACAACGGCTTTTTTACATATTTGCTGTGACGACTGATAAATGCTTGCCACCATATTTGAACGATGATCTTTTTCTTTTGCCTGCTGCGCATAGCGCGTTAGCTGTTCCATCGCTAATGAGTTTTCAGGAGTTAACGGATTTCCCATATGCGCTGTTCCTCCTTTCTGTGTGGCTGATATCTTGCTGCTGATGCTGCTGAATCGTTTCTAAAAACGACGTGTCTCCATCAAGAACCCGTAAAGCAATCCAGCGGAGAGGAAATTGATTTCCTACAATAGAAGCAACTTGAGGTTCTAGCTCCTTTAGTGACGCTTCAATTTCTTTTGTATACTGCACCTGGTAAGGAGTAAGCTTTACTTCCCCGCGCACGACTCCTTCAATCGCATCCAGCAAATTCGTAATGCCTTTTTTATTGCGAGCTGATATAGGCACAACCGGTACCCCTAACGATTCAGCGAGCTTTTTTTCGTTAATCACAATTCCTTTTTTCTTTGCTTCATCCATTAAGTTCACGCAAATCACGACGTTTTCCGTCATTTCCATTACCTGCAGAGCTAGATTAAGATTTCGTTCCATCGCCGTTGCATCGACCACAACAACCGTCACGTCAGGTCTTTCAAATAAAATATAATCGCGCGCTACTTCTTCGTCTGCCGAATTTGAATAAAGTGAATACGTTCCAGGCAGATCGACGATTGTGTAGAGCTGCTGGTGATGTTCAAACGTCCCTTCTGCTTTGGCTACAGTTTTTCCCGTCCAGTTTCCCGTGTGCTGCTTAAGACCGGTTAACCCGTTAAATAACGTACTTTTTCCCGTGTTCGGATTTCCTGCTAATGCAATGCGATACTCACTCAACGTCGTCACCTACTTTTTTCACATAAATTTTTGAGCTTTCTTCTTTTCTCAGACCAATCGTTGTATGACTGACTTGATAAGCAACAGGATCTCCCAACGGGCTTTTTTGAAGCACTTTAATGATGGCTCCTGGAATAAATCCTAAATCTAACAAGCGGCGCTTTAAGGCACCTTCGATTTCAATTCGCTCTAACTGTACTGTTTCACCTGTCGTAAATGTAGACAATGGATAATTATTTACACTAGCCATCTATTTTTCATCCCTTCTTTTTTTTTACCTATGGTTATATTTTTTTCGTTAGACCAACTTTTAGAGTAAAAAAATATGCTCGTTGATTTTTAATAGGGTATTCTGCTGGTGCAGAAAAATGAACATGTCAGCATCATTTATTTGAAATTTTCAGTTTGTACGTGTCATGATACCGAAAGTTTACCACAGGAAACTTTTTTAGTCTAGGGTAAAATACTGTGTTTTTTAATAGCAAAGGCGGGATTTATAGTCATTATAGAAAGAATCTTTCCACTTCATATATTCGCTTAATAAACCTATAATACAAGTAACTTAGTCGTTTTGGAGGGATTTAGAATGTCAGCAGAACACGTTAAAGATTTTTCAGAACTTGATGAGATAGTTGTTGAGGAAACTGGTCGAAGAATAAAATTTTTGGTACAGAGCCAAGGTCTTTCTCAATCACAATTAGCAAAAATATTAGGAAGAGATGCGAAAACTATTTCTAATTATTACTGTGGAAAGTCACTTCCTGATAAAAAAGATTTAATAGTGCTCGCTAGGATTTTAGGAGTACGTTATGACGAAATATTGGTGTTCAGGGGCGATATAGAGGGTTATCAAAGGATTCAACATTATAACCTTGAGTGTAATGAAGAGTGTAATACAATTTCTGACGCTATCAACAAATCTCAAAAAGAAAGTAAACTATTTAATCCACATTCAAAGGGGCGTGCTAATATTCGTAATTTAGTGGAAGCGGGATTGTGTATGGAATTTTTCTCGTCAAGAGTTAAGCAAGATATTTGTAACAGAATAGTCGATACGTTGCTTTCAGGTAGAGGTGTAGATAGCACATATATGCACCACATTTATGAAAATTATATTTGGCGTAAATTATCAGAAGAGCAGAAAGAGTTTTGCAAATCGACATTTGCCTATGAGCGAGGAGAAACAGAAAAGCAACCTTCAGACTCTGACTTTTATCGGTTAATAAACAAAGAACAGGAAGGGAGTGCATTATGGAACATACGAGGATATTGAAAATATAATTAGAACGCTGTCAAATTACTATAAAAAACAAAAATCGTTTATACGTATTTTCTTAAATGAACCGGTAATGTCAAAAGCTATTGAAGTGTTTGATAATGAAATGTTAGAGATGATTGATCACGCTTTTGATTTAATGGGAATTCCTGATGAGGAATCTCCTGATAAATATGATAGAAAAAATTGGACAAGGGATGTTTGTACAAATTTAATAAAAATAGCAGCGAAAAATGACAAATATGTAGAACCTGCCGTTGAATTAATAAATAACTGGGAAAACTTAACTGACTTCACATCAAAGGTTGAATCACACACTTGGTTTCACTATGACCAACTTCTGGATGAACACCTTACCGGTTATAAGAAGTGGCACGAGAAGCAAAGAGAAATGGAAAAAGCTCACACGAAGAGTAAATGATGCGTACGCTGGCGGCGTTCACGGCAACGCTTGGATTGATACTTACAATTACGATTTGTTAAAAGCTCGACAAATTAGCTTAAAAGATATTATTAACACCAACACTAAGTTAAACAAGGTTAATAACTATATCCGGAATGAAATGATTGCGCGTAATAAAAAAGGTGCTCAGTTCTGGGTTAATGAATTTAAGTCTGTAAATTTAAAAGACGATCAGTTTTACTATACAAGTAGCGGCATTGCTATTATATTTGGTGAGTATGAGTACGGCCCGTATTCTAACGGCATTCATACGTTTAAAATTCCGTCCACCATTTATAAATAAGATAGTCGTACAAAAAAACATAAAAAAAGAAGCATGCGAACCATCAGTTCACATGCTTCTTTTTCTTTTTTTCTGCAGAATAAGCGGAGCAAAAAAGAAAGGTGAGCCCTATTCCGCCTCCAACCATCATTGAATAGGAAAACGTATCTCTTAACGCTAGGCCGCCTATCATTGACAATACAAACAGAAAATAAAACAGTAATGTGTAGTTCCTCTTCACAATCTCTACTCTCCCCTTCCCCATCATTTTCCGAAAACCAAATCATACAACCACGGAAGAACTCAGGGCCGCATGTATTACGCTTCTTGTAGCAGACGAAAAACCGCTTTTTAAGGTATTTTTATAGCGTTTGAAAAAGTGAAATGGTCAAAACTAACGTCAGCAAGGAGCCTGCAGATGTTAACATCATTATTTTTCGGTTACTCTGATTCTTTTCAGGTTTTAAAAACTCTTGAATGGCTACGAACCAAATCACAAAAGTGATTAAAGAAAGTATCCCCATAGACATACGAGCATCTCCATCCTTATATGTATTTAAATTTTTTAACATATTTAACCAACAAACTTTCCCGAATAAGTTATTAAAATAAATGCTACTCTTCATCCAATATTAACATAAAATTCCACAAACCTTTAATTGTGTAAAACCATAATATTTTAAAACAGGCTATTTATAAAACGCTCTTTTGAACTGGAAATGAATATAAAGTTGTCTCTGACTATTCTTCACTTTACAAATGATATACTTATTTATAGAAAAACCTCTCAGATCTCACCCAGTACTTACCCTACCGTCAGAGGAAAAAAGTGTACCTTGTTAGGAGGAAACGAAATGATTAAAAAACTAGACCATTTTGTACTAACGGTAAAAGACGTTGAAAGAACCATTCACTTTTATACGGTTATCTTAGGCATGCAGAAAGAGACATTCGGAGAAGGAAGAGTAGCGCTTCGTTTTGGTGATCAAAAAATAAACCTACATCAAGCGGGCCATGAATTTGAACCAAAAGCAAATCACCCTCTTCCGGGCTCCGCTGATTTATGTTTTATTACGGAGGAAAAGATCGAAAGCATAATCCATCATTTACAAAAACATAATGTAAACATTGAAGAAGGGCCGGTCAAACGTACAGGTGCTGTAGGGCCTATTGTTTCTGTTTACATAAGAGATCCTGATTACAATTTGATTGAGCTGTCGAACTACGTAGATTAAAGTGTTCTTATGAAAAAAAAAAGAATGCACAAGGCATTCTCTTTTTAAATGGCTATATAAGGTACTACTCTTTAGACTTACCTATCTCTACTTTTTTCGTAAACATTTTCATGTCACCGTCTACCGTAACATGAGCGGTAATCATGTATTCGCCGTCTTCTTTAAACGTATAGTCCGTGCTGTAGACGCCTTTTCCTTCGTGCGGTGCTTTTGTCATTTCTTGATTGATGTAGCCTTCTTTTTCAACTTGGAACTGTACGTCGTCCGCGTTTTCTACTTTTTTATGTCCTTGCGTCACAAGGACTTTAAGCTTGACTTGTTCATTTGCTTGAATGGATTCCGGTACTTCAATCGTTCCTTTTACTTCTTTTGAACGTGAATCATTTGCCTTTGAACAGCCTACTATAGCTATCATTAAAACGAATAATACGATGCTGAGTTTTTTCATTATGTTGTTCTCCTTTGTTATGTAAATGTGAAGTCTTCCTGCAATTTCATATTATACTCATTTATCCGGTAAAAAGAGAAAAATTGCTTATTGTCCACATAAAGTTCTTATTTCTACAGTAGCTTTTACATCTTTTCATTTCTCTAATCGTCATTTCCTTCACAAAAAAGCTGAAGAAGCGTATTGCCTTCTCCAGCTTTACCTTTATCTTTGCGGTTCTTCTAGGGTATAAGCAGACAGTGCGTTTTCGACCCATCGTACAAAATCTTTGCTTGCTCCCCAGTCAATATTTAATACTCCTTCTGCGCTTCCTGAAGGAATACACTTAACTTTGTTTGGACCCGACACATTTTCTAGAATAATGGTTAGTGATCCTCTGCCGCCGGTGCGGAAAAAATAGCGTTCAAACACAAGTGTGCACAGCTGCTTGCCGTCTCCAAGGTCATAATATTCTTTGTATAGTAAGTCACTTTCCGAATTATTTGCGTTCACAAGCTTTTTTGCTCCATCAAAAGGAAGCAGCGTCGTTTTAAATTCAATTACCTTTCCCATCACTCAAGCCCCTTTCTATCGCAACAGATACCTACTACTTCTCTTTTTCCCTCTAAAAAACCTGCCGCTTCTCTTTATGTACAATATGGTACAATAGAAAAGAAAAAGAATTGTTTGAACGGAAAAAGGAGCATGCAACCTCTATGAATACACGAGATCAACTTATCCAAAATGTGGTTTCCACGATGCGAAACCAAACGAAAAAAATGCAGCTATCGGTTATCCCCACTTTAAAATCATATATTCCTTTAAATGAATTTTTAGCGCTTCGCCTGCTGTATAAAGAAGGCAATCATATCGTTTCTGAGATTGCCGAGCATATGCACATCTCAAACAGCAGCATGACGTGCGTCAGCGACCGTCTCATGGAAAGAGAATTTGTCACGCGCGTACGCAGTCAAAAAGACCGCCGCGTTGTCTACTTATCGATTACGGATAAAGGAAAAGCGTTTGCAGAAGAAATGGAAAAAGTGCTCACTAAAGAATACGGTGAAAAGCTTAGTCATTTTACGGATGAAGAATTACAAACGTTTCTTCGCTTGTTAAATAAAATGGATATTTAATAAAAAACCAGATGCCCGCTAAGCAGGTCTCTGGTTTTTATTTTGGTTAGTTGTTGTTTACCTTCAAATTAAAGGCGTCCGAGGTTAAATCTTTTGAACTGTCGTTTTCGTAATCACTTACATACGGAACAAATCGAAGCATAACCACTCCTTTGTCGTTTCTGTACTCATCGTCCCTCTCTAGCACTGTGTCTGTTCCTCCTCCACTGCCGCTTTCAGAAAGATCTCTTCCATTTTGGTCTTTTATTTTTACACCAATGTCCGTTCCGCCTCGGATGCTTCCGTTTGATGATGTAAACGTATAGTGCATTTTAATCGAAACAGGCGATACGCGAACTTCTTTAATAGACAATACGCCTTCTATTCCCTTTTCGTTAATCGGAATTTCCTTGTTTAACGGATACACTTTAGTATCAGCGATGATTTTCGAGCCATTTACGCTAGTGTGTATGGTCCAATTCCCTTTAATTTCTCCGTACGAATCCCGGTAGTTCCCGCTTTTCGTCTGACCAGGATTCTTTTCAAATTCAAGGCTTGTGAACTGCGCGCTGATTTGATAGTTTTTGCTTGGATCAATGTGATCTAGCACGCTGTAGCCTTCAACATCAATTTCCCCGTCTCCGTCCGTGTCCGCTTGCGTTAGTTTTAAAGCGTACAGATAGTCCCAGCTTCCGTCTTTGTTTTTGATTGGTTCCTCTCT
The DNA here is from genome assembly GCF_058323215.1 of Priestia sp. USM5. Lineage (NCBI taxonomy): Bacteria > Bacillati > Bacillota > Bacilli > Caryophanales > Bacillaceae > Priestia > Priestia sp. USM5. The sequence continues at coordinate 1,261,486 of NZ_JBSGKN010000001.1, read as the reverse complement.
AATGCTTGAAGCGGAATCAAAAAACGACATATTGCCAATTTTCACGCGCAGCTCTCCCGGTCGAATTGGCGCGTCTCGGTTAAGTCCTAGTGCGGTTCTTCTAAATTCATCTGCGCTAATCGTCAGCCCAAGCAGCACCTGTCCGTCATCAAGCATTAGTTCATTTACTTTTACTTCAATACCTTGGTCCGTTGCCGTTTCATTTACCGCTTTTTTATAGCTGCTCAAACTGCCTTCAGGCTTGTTCATAAGCAGCTCGATTTGCTGACCAAGCTGCTGACTGATTCGCACAGCCGATGCCCATACCGTTTCGTTTTGCATCATCACAGGCGTTACAGCAAGCAGCAGCACCGCAGCGGCAATCAGCGGACGCGCTTTTTTCCGCGCCGGCTTTATTTCACGTTTTAAGCGCTTTTTCATTCGTTTTTTCTCGCTTGCCGTTAGCTGGATTTCTTCATATTCATCAAAGTCTATAGAAGATCCATTTAAAAAGTCGTACTCATTTTTCATCTTTGTCCCTCCTTATTTCTTATTTAAAAATAGCTTTTAACTTTTTTCGTCCGCGCGACAGCCGGTTGTATAAATTGCTGATGGTGGTCTCTTGTTTTTTCGCAATTTGCTTCAGCTCAATTTCCTGTAAGTAATACGCTTTAAACAGCTCGCGGTCTCCTTCACTTAAGTGACCTAAAAGTTCTTCCACGTCGTCCCTTTGAACGTTATGAACTCCTGATGTTTCACCGAACTCCGCTTCGCCAAGCGCTTCGTGCTGCGTTTTTATGTATTTGCGCTGATAGTCAATGGCTTTGTACTTAGCAACAGCCGCAATCCAGTTTTTAAACGTATTTTTTTCCGAATCAAAGCGGTGAATATGATGCCACACGGCTAACAATACGTCGTTTACACACTCTTCTTCATAACCTTTCAGCGTGCCTAGATGCTTACGTACAATGGCCGTAATTAACCCTCCGTACTGATCGATTAACAGCTCTAATCCTTTTTCTTTTTTCCGTGTTATACACACAACAATCCAGTCATCTTCCATGACATTGCTCCTTTCTCCTTGCTTTTACATCTATTAATACGGATTCTTTTTACAAAACCTATCAATCTTCCTACATTAAATTAAAAATAAGCTTGTTCAGTATTTCTCTCGCTGGTAAAATAAGCTAAAACCTTTGAAGGAGGCCGCTATGATTACCTATCCTTTTCTGACATCCAACCCAACTATCGGCGTAACCGCACCGTCTTCTGGTGTACCTCAAGCTCTTCACTCCATGTTTTCTTTATCGTGTGAACGAATGAAAGAAAAAGGCTTTTCTGTTATACCCGGAGAAACCGTGTGGACGCAGCACAAAGCAAAATCTGCTTCTCCTAAAAAACGTGCAAATGAGCTTCAAGCCATGATTACTGATGAAAACATTGATATCCTTATCCCGCCTTGGGGAGGCGAGCTACTCATTGAAATACTTGAACATCTTGACTTTACAAAATGGAAAACAAAATGGGTGCTTGGCTATTCTGACACCAGCGTTCTTTTGCTGGCTATTACACTTAATACCGGGATTGCAACGGCTCATGGAACCAACTTTGTGGATTTACGCGGAGAATACTGGGATCCAACGACTGCGATGTGGCAACAGGTGCTGACGACCAAAGAAGGCGAAAGCGTAGCTCAAGTTTCTTCTGATTCCTATCAAACAGAATGGCAGCACGATAACCCGTCACCATGCGTGTTTCATTTAACGGAACAAACGGCTTGGAAACATACAGAGTCAAGCGACGTTCATATCGAAGGGCGCCTGCTCGGGGGATGTATAGACGTAATCAGACACTTAGCCGGCACTTCTTTTGGAGACGTCAAAGCTTTTCGAGAAAAACATATTCCTTCAGAACCGGTCATTTGGTATTTTGACAACTGTGAACTGACGACTGTAGACCTTCGCCGTTCGCTTCTTCAGCTTAAGCTAGCGGGCTGGTTTGATAACTGCTCGGGCATTTTATTCGGTAGAAGCAGCGCTAATGAGCCCGTTGATTTCTACACTGCTGAAGATGTGTATCATGATCTTGCCTCCGACTTACATATTCCCGTTGTCTATGACATCGACTGCGGCCACCTCCCTCCTCAGCTCACGCTTATTAACGGCGCGTATGCGAGTGTTAACGTAGAGAGAGATAAGGGCACAGTTGTTCAATACTTTACGTAAAAAAAGAGGCTTGTATATAAGTAGTTTATTTAATTGAAGAAAAATTCGAACGAACTTGATTCCTGATGGAGAATCCAATTCGTTCGGATTTTTTTATGGATATGGTGCAAGTAGGTTTGTTTCATATATGTAGGTGCTTCTAATGGTTGATTGGAGGGCAGGACGAAGACTCCTGCGGGAAAAACGGAACAAGTGAGACCCCGCAGGAGCGTTCGCGACGAGGAGGCTCACCGGCCGCCCGCGGAAAGCGAAGTCTTGCACGGAAATCAACCGCGGTTCATTTCGTCGTTTCACAATTTTGTTTTACATATCTGTCATCAGTAATATAAACGTCCCAAACAGGAAAAAAGTTGCACCAAACCACGAGTGATAGTGCTCTTTTTGTTTTCTTTCAAACTTCCATTCTTCAAATCCTCGAATTACGTACAGGAGAAAAAAGAAAAGAAACATAAAAACGGAGGTATAGGCTGGAGGTATAACAAAGATCAGCACTAAAAACGCAGCAAGCATCACCATTTCAAGTGTGATAAACAGCGGACGCCTTCCCTTAAAGCTTCTCCAATAGCTTTTTTTCATCTTTGTATTCAGCTTCTTTCGCATGGCAAGATCCAGAAAGATATAAACGACTGCCAGAATCAGCAAATACACAAGCGCCATTTCCGTCCCTCCTTCCGACTTAAAATATCCTTATACTTCCATTTTAAAGGACTTTCCATAAATTTCAAGTCTCTAAAAAACTTTATCCAACTTATTAGTGCAAGCATTCATATATTTAAAAATCGCTAATATATTGACTAATGTACAGGTTGAATTCTCTGTATAAACTCACCTAGAGGGGGACATCAAGTTATGAGAATAAAAGAAGTGAAGCAAGGTGCACTCACAGCGCTGAAAAACCGCTGGGGATTCGCCGTACTGCTTACGTTCGTTACGTATCTAATTGCTGCCGGTATTCCAGGACTTATTGACTTTCTTGTTAACGGATTTCCAAGCGGGTCTGAAACCGAATACTCACAGTCTACCTTAGCTAATATTGTATCCCTGCTGCTCGTACCGCTCTTTTTCTCTTACTACTGGGTACTATTGCGTCTGGTGCGAGGAGAAAGTGTACGTGTAGGAAACGTGTTTGATTCATTTTCATCTGCGGGATTATACTTTAGAACCCTCGGACTTTACTTGCTAACGATTATTTATACCGTGCTATGGAGTATTTTATTAATCATTCCTGGCATCATCAAAAGTCTTGCCTATTCACAGGCTTACTACGTATTCCGCGATAACCCAGATTATTCGGTGAACCAGTCTATTACTGAAAGCAGACGGTTAATGAACGGCTACAAGTGGACCTACTTTTTACTCGTTTTAAGCTTTATCGGCTGGGGAATTTTAAGCTTGATTACGCTTGGCATCGGGTTATTATGGCTTGTTCCGTATGTAACGACTTCGCTTGGCGTATTTTATGAAAAGCTAAAAGCAAATGAAACAGAAGTTGCTGAATAGAAGAAAAACCGTATTCGAGTTGCGAATACGGTTTTTTTATGGATAGCTTCACGCTGCCTGGTCTCCTCCATCAGAGGGCTTTAACTTTTGATTCTTCGCTTTTTTATTCACTAAATAAATACTGATAATAATAAGCACCAGCCCTACAAGAAGTGACGACGTAAACGGTTCGTCTAAAAAGAGCGTGCCAATGACAATTGAAATAATGGGAACAAGAAAATTAAAGGACGCTACTTTGCTGGCCTCTCCTTTACTGATCAAATAAAAATAAATGAGCCACGCAACGGCAACAGAAAACAGTGCTAAAAATAAAAGCAGCAGCATAAATGATGAATTCCATACCATATGAGACCACCCTTCCACTCCGCTGCCGGTCGCTGTCATAACCACTCCGCCGACAAGACTTTGAATGGTAATAAGCCAAATGCCATCTACACTGTCGCTAATACGTTTGATATAGACAGTTCCAATCGCCCAGCTCAGTGCCGTAAGCACAGCAAGAATAATTCCAACGGCTGAAGCATTAGCAGATAGTTCTCCCATGCTGATGGTAGCTACACCTACAAAACCAAGAAGCAAGCCACCTATCTTCACAGCGTTCATGCTTTCTCCAATCCACATCCATGCAATGATGCCGATGAGCACCGGCTGCAAGTAGACAATCACGCTGAAGACCCCTGCTGGCATAAACATAAGTCCAATCGTTTGCAGACCGTAGAATAAGATTGAATTAAATAGACCTGACACCATATATTTACGCCAGTTCTGCTTCCAGTGAAGCTGTTTAGCTCTTGGCAGTGCGACTGCTAATAAGATGATTCCCGCACTTAATGACCGCAGTCCAGATAACAAAATAGGCGATGAATAGCCAAGCGCCAGCTTCGACATCGGCCACGTTAATCCCCAAATCAGTACAAGAGCAGCTAAAAAAATTCCATTAATAAAAGATGATGACTGTTTCATACAACAACCACTCCTACATATATGAATGTAAATGATTCACGCGTTCATTCCTCCTTGTATACTACGCTTCTTTTTTACTCGCTTCAACTGGATGCTTTTGATGTAATTTATGTATAGCAGTTATAGTAACTGAGTTTCTTTTATGACAGCGTATCTTTCTTCTCTATGTGCTCATTTAGAAAAAAATAAAGTGTATCGCTAATGGCGATATCACTTTTTACCTATAGCTTTTATACATCCTAAAAGCCTTGAAGCCATTTAGCTGCTGGGTTCCTGCTCCCCTTTTTCATTTAGCTTACATATTTTCTAATAAATCTATGAATCTCCTAAACATTTCTACCTAGATAAATTGTCAGAATTATTACAGAGAAGGTGACAATTCTACTTATATCGCCCTTTAATATTAAAACTATGTTACAAAATGTCGTAATTTGGAATTAGATGTTTACTTTTCCTGTCAGGATTGATAGACTCACAGTTGTGAATAAAACAAGTTATGGAAAGGGAGAAAGAACATGCTAAAGAAAGCAAATCGTACAGTTATGAATATGGGGTTAGCAGCATTACTTGTTCCCGCTGCCCTAACATTTAGCACAACTTCAGCAAGTGCAAATGACGGAGGCGCTGCACCAGCACCCGTACAAGAAAAGGTAACGCCAAGCGTACCTCAACAACAAGCAACTACTACTACTAATCAAAAAGTCATCGTAAACGTGAGTGCGTTAAATATTCGTCAAGGAGCTAGCTTTTCATCTCCAGTTGTTGGAACGGCAACACAAGGTCAAGAGTTTGCTATTTTAAAAGAAGCAAACGGCTTAGTTGAAATTGCACCAAACAAATGGATTTCAAAAAGCTCAAGCTATGTAACAATTGCATCAGGTAAACCAAGTACAACAAGCCAAGTAAAAGGTGTAAGCACATCAACTCCTTCTACTTCTACAGCATCTGCATCTACATCTGCAGCAAAAGAAACAAGCACACCAGCACCTGCTCCAACAACAAGCACGGCTTCTGGAAGCACAGTAAATGTTGCACGTAGTTTAGTAGGATCACCTTACCAATGGGCAGGAAACACACCAAGCGGATTTGACTGCTCAGGCTTTATAGCATACGTGTTCAACCATAGCGGTCACAGCATTTCACGTACAAGCGTAGCTAACTACTGGAACATGGCGACAAAAATTTCGTCTCCACAACCAGGCGATCTAGTATTCTTCCAAAACACATACACAAGCGGCCCATCTCACATGGGAATCTACATCGGAAACGGCCAAATGATTCATGCTGGTTCACACGGTGTAGCTGTAGCTGACCTAGATGTTTCTTACTATCAAGATCATTTCTTAGGATACGGACGCTTCTAAGAAAAAAATGCCCTCCAATCGTTAGATACGTTCTAACGATTGGAGGGCATTTACTTTTTATCGCTGAGCAACAGAAAGCGCCTTTTCAATCCGCGTTTGAAATTTATTTTTCCAGTCTTCCGCAAGCTCAGAAACTTCTAAAGCCCGCTGCATCCCTTCTACATCTTTTGAATGATGGAAATATAAATCAAGCGTAAACCACACGGATACTTGGTCTGGATGAGCTTGAATTAACTTCACTTCCGCGTCTTTCGTAATCTTACCTTCTTTCAGCACGCGGCAAAGATAGCCGGTATAGCTTGTCTCAATCATTCGTTTTAAAATCCCTTTAACGCCCGTTCTCTTTGTAATCGTATCACATGGGTTTCGCCCTTGCGTCACTTGAATAACGGCGTCTCCCACTTGATAAACGTCTCCAATGCATACGTCTTTTTCAATCATGCCCGCTAAGACAAGATTTTCTCCAAACGCAGACATTGGCAGCTCCGTATCAAACTCTTCGTTCCATTTTTTGTAGTGCTCATACGGATACACGCACACCGCACGATCGGGTCCGCCGTGATACCTTAAGTCCGCTACGCCGTCGCCTTGAAACCCTTCTTTTGCTAAAAACGTTTCGTCTACTTGCTTTTTGCAGATACCTGTCCGCATTTCTTTGTCAGAGCCGTATGCCATTTGTTCAGGCATGCCGGTTGCTAAATGAATCAGCTTTCTCTCGGGTGTTGTCATTATGTTTACACCTCTTTTATCATTTTTACTAGTTTACCACATTTATAGAGCATTTTATTTACTTGTTAGCTCTCTCAGCGGCTTCCACTTAAGTCCTAATGCATAATTAATAGCGGTAGCTGCGACAAATCCAAGCAGCACTCCTGAAACGGTCGGCATAAATAAAGATGGAAAGACCGCTACGCACGCTAGTGTTACAACAAAATTTCCAGTGTACGACCATTTTGGATGCTTTGAAAAAAAGGTTTGAATACTATTCATTGTTAACTCCTTTGTACTTTTACTTTGTCATTATTCATGAATATTCTACCATTAAAAAGGAAAAATTTCTCTTAAACAGCATATGATAAGTGATTTTGTCTCTTTTTTACTTCTCATGCTGTAATTCCAAGAACCGGAAGTATCATAAATTTTTAAAAATATTTCACAATTATATTAAAAATATCTTCATTTCCCCTTTTTCTTTTGTTCAAAATGATTTAAGATAGTAGAGGCTGTCGAAATATAAGTTATTATGTCAGTTCTGCATGTTTTTTTACATATTAGCACATAGTAAATATTATTTTACAATTACGTCATTTTTTATAATGGCCTAAAAAATTTTGCCCATTTTTAACAAAATTGGCGTAGAAGTTCCGTTTTTGTATAAAATAGAGGCCGATTTACATAGTCATTTCTATGCACGTCCCTCTTTTATAAATATAGAATACATGTAAGGAGAAAAGTAAATGTCAATTTTAATGGGAATTATCGGGATTGTAATTATCTTAGCAGTTGCATTCCTCATGTCAAACGACAGGAAACTTATCAACTATAAAGGCATCGCAGTTATGCTTGTCATCCAGCTTGCGATCTCTGCTTTTATGATGAATACATCGATTGGTCGCAAGGTGCTTGACTTTATCACAAGTGTATTTACAAAGATCTTATCATTTGGTAACGACGGAATTTCGTTCGTGTTTGGAGATCTTGCAGGAAAAGGCATTTTCTTTATCCAAACGTTAGTTATGATTGTATTCGTTTCAGCATTATTAAGTATTTTAAACTACTCTCGTATTTTACCCTTTGGGATCAAATATATCGGAGGACTTGTTTCAAAAATTACCGGACTTCCCCAAATTGAAAGCTTCACAGCCGTGAACGCAATGATTTTTGGTGATACAACGGCGCTAATTGCGGTGAAAAACCACATCGGAGGTTTAACACCAAACCGTTTATTTATCGTTACAACAACGTCTTTAGTATCCGTTTCTTGTTCGATTCTAGGCGCATACATGCAGATGATTCCGGCGGAATACGTATTAATTGCCCTTCCGCTAAACGTATTCTCTGGTTTAATCGTTTCTTCTATCGTTGCACCTGTAAAAGTAGAAGATGAAAACGAAGTCGATATCAAAGCGCCTGCTAAACAAGGCACGCTGTTTGAAGCAATCGGTGACGGAGCCCTAGACGGCGGACGCGTTGCGTTAATCGTAGCAGCTATGCTTGTAACGTACGTTGGTCTTTTAGCATTAGTGAACTACGTATTAAACGGTGTCATCGGATTAACGGTTCAAGACATTTTAGGCTATATCTTCTACCCAATTGCCTTTATCATGGGTATCCCGGCAGACGAACTGATGAGAGCCGGTGGCGTAATGGGAACAAAAGTAGTAGCAAACGAATTCGTTGCCATGCTTGACTTCCAAAAAATGATGCCTCACCTTTCTGAAAAAACAGTCGGTATCGTATCAGCTTACTTAATCTCATTTGCAAACTTCAGCTCAATTGGTATCGTTCTTGGTACGATCCAAGCAATCAACGGCGAACAAGCTTCACGCGTTGCGAAGTTTGGCTTGAAGATGCTGTTAGTGGCAACAATGGGATCGATTTTAACAGGTATTATGGTTGGATTGTTTATTTAATGAGAAAGCACTCACTTGTGGTGAGTGCTTTTTTAGCATTTTCTATCTGTTTTTAATCCATATCTACAATAGAAGTAACGCGGTAGTTATCATTGTAGCTGACGTTTACTACGTATTGCTTAGAGTTATCTTCTTACACCTTCCCCGTTACCTCTATATAATCAAAACCATGGTCCGCAAAATCTGCTTTTTCCACCACCAGGTCTTTATGTCTTTTTTCTTTAAAATATGTAACGGCTGCCTGCTCCGCCTTATGGAACATTTGATCATTTTGTTTTTGCCCCATTTGTTTTTCTTTAGAATGGTTCATGTACATTCCTGCGCCTACGACTAGGAGTATAAGAGCTGCACAAAAAATGAGAGCTTTTTTCATTGCTTTTCTCCTTTTTAGCAATACTGCAAGCTTTCTGTTGGATTTATTCTGTAATCTGTCTCAACCTTTTAATTCTGCTTTACTTACTTTCATTAATAGTAGAGATATTAATAGAAAACTCCTCAAAACTTACTTGTCCCAAGGCAAGCTTCATACTTTCAACAAATATACGTTCATTTTTAGTTAGTTCACGCTTTGCGTCCTTTTCAATCCATTCATTCTCAACGTCCAAAACATCTAAAACATGCTTTTGTTTTGAAAAAGCCTCATAGTATCTTAATCCAAACTTTCTTTGAGAGACGGCATCAATATGAATGCCATCTGGATTTGCTGTTAAGCCTTTTGATGTTACAAAATAACAATTTTTTTCAGCATGGGCAACTTTAGATAATATCTGATTTATTTGTTTATATTCTACAGCGCTTTTTCCAAATCCGACTTCTCCAAGGTAATGTCCCAACTCACCGATAACAATCGGGATATCTGGTGCATTCAATTCTTCTCTCAAGTGTTTAAATAATGAGAGCAATTTATCTCCATACGTCTTATAACGTTCTCCGTAACTGTCGCTTTCTCCTTGATGCCATAGAATTCCCACTAACTCACTTGTTTCCATTGCGAATTTTGCTTCAGAAATCGCGTGTCTGGTTAATAGTCCGTCAATTGTCCACTCATCAATTGAGCTTCCTCCCTCGGCACATGGTATTAACCCAATGGACTCGCCCGGATGATCCTCTGTCCAAGCTTGAGCAAAAGAAGGTGCCGGCCCAACGCCAGATATGTGACGATCAAAATTAAGTGGTTCTGCCATCGTTTGCCATCTACCGTTTCGTAACATATGTATATGCTCATTATAAATCGGCGGTACATCCTCAATAAACCCTCTGCCTGCCATATTTGATTGTCCAATTAATAAGATAGATTTCATCGAAATACCTTCTTTCTCTTCCATGTTGATCACGTTTTTAAAATTTGCTCGTGGTTATACTTATAGAATTAGTTACACTCTGATATATAGCTTAATTAATGGCTTCAAGGGCTTGTTTCAAATATTCCATTTCAGAGGTTATATCATCTATTTTTTGGTTTAACTGACTTACTTTATCAAGAGTATTCTGTGCATCCAATAAATTAATTTCTAACATCAAACGGCTTGCTTCACTCTCAAGTTCCAATCTCTTTGCAAATAATACCTCGTGCTTTTTTATAATTTCCGATTTTAAATTTTTACTATTGGTTTCTTTCATATTTATACCTCACTAATTTGTAATAACAGTATTTTATTGAGCTGTAAATTTCCCTATATAATTTAATAATTACCTACAGGGTAGTTTATGACATAGTTAAAGTTGCCTTTTTTACTTACAGGAAAACCGCATTTACATAAGATAAATAATAAGAACCAATTAAAATAAAGTCCATTATTCACTTTCCTTGGACGGCGTTCATAAGCTCTTGGTGTTGACATTGAGATACATACTGAGCGTTCAGAAGCTTCCCTAACTATCAAAAATAAACAAAACATTCCATAATAAGGGAAATTTGAAATCATTTTGTTTTTTTTGCAGGAAAAAAAAGCAAAGTATATAAAGATAACAGTATGCATCAAAAAGTGTTGAGAATATTTTATGATCATTTTCTATCAGCACGAGAGCAATAATTTGAGAAAAGAGCTTATATCAGTCCGTGTCTTAAGTATGCCTATTATATAGAATGGGTTACTTAGTAAATAAGGGAAGGTGATTTATATGTTAGGGGAAGAAGATTTAAAAGTAAATTGTATATCAGCTGCTATAGGTTTACTAATCCAACATAATATCATCACTCACCAGGAACTGGACAAATTAACTAAAACAAATTATCACGTTTTTTATCATTTTCTCATGGATAAGCTAATTGAAGAAGAGTTTAGTAAGGATAGGGTTGTACAAACATAAGTGCTTCAACAAAGAAAGAAGCGCAAGATCCAAAGCAGGAATCTCCTATTTCAAATGTAATTCGTATAGGGCTCCTTACATATTAGACATATATAATATGTAAGGGCTTTCTTGTTCAACAAAGCCTCCTATAGTTTAAATGTATTTCTTCACAGTCTATCATTTTAAAAGTCATTTTATCATAGGAAGCCTGCCAATATTGTTACAAAAAAGTCCTCTCCTCGTTTCAGGAAAAGAACTTATATGCAGTGAATTTTACAAGCTACTTCCAAGTCTGATCCAGTTTATCTGAGTAGAAATGTAAGGCTTTTTTATAACTTAGTATTTCATTGTCATTTGTTGTATTTAGTAAGCATTTCAGTATCAGTTCCATCGCTTTGCTATGTTCTTTTAAATTGTATAAGGTCATGGAATAAAACACTTTAATTACATGATTATCTGGGAATGATTCCATTCCTTTTAAAAATGTCTCTTTTGATTTTTCATACTCCCCCAAGGCTCTATACGTGCTGCCCAATCCCACTATTGCCCCTTCCATATCCTTAGAAGATAATCCTATCTTTATGGCATTTTCGTAAAAGGGCACTGCCTTTTCTTCTTCCCCTAATAGGTCGAAGCTCCAAGCACATTGATAGTTATATAAAGCATTGTCTGGAAATTCCTTAACCAATTCACTTAGCAATTCGTTAGATTCTTTGTGATTTCCATTCTTTCGTAACGCTAATGCTTTATCTAGTTTGTTATTCATTATCTAAATCTCCAACCCTTCTTTTTCCCCCTATTTATCTCTTAAGATTCTTCCATATCCAGAAATTCAGCGTATTTGTACACTTTATCCCAATCTATTTCTTGTTTTAACTATCCTTAATATTTAATTTTTAAAGGCTAACCCATTGGCCTGCAAAGCTGCTTTAAGTTTAGGTAAAGAAGCCGGACCCATACCATGAAATTGTAATATCTCTTTTTCACTAAATGTTGATAGCTGCTGCAAAGAAGTTATCCCGTTGTTTTCCAATGCTCGTCTTGCTGGTGCTGATAGCATGGAAAGAAATCCATCTTCAGGTTTGCGTTCTTGCTCACAAGTTGGGCAGGTCGGACAACTACTGCTTTTATAATATTTGTGTCCTTTATGACAGATTCTTAGATTTCCTTTTTGGGTTTTCATTTTTAACCTCTCCTTTTCTCAAGAATTTTTTTAGCTTTTATCCCCTGCCACTTCTTCAATGGATGGTTTATGAAGGAACAAAACATCATACGTATAGTAAACTCATTATCATTAAATACTTATCAGTCTCGTTTTAGATAGTGCAGTTCCATTACAAATTATGCTAACACCTCACATGTTTGCGTTTGAAACCAATCCGTCCTCTATCTATATCCTTTTGAATGTTTTCGGAAGCAAGAAGAATACTACTTTTTTTCTTATCCTTCTTAACTTCGACTGGACCTACTGTCTTTGCAGTTTCAAGGGCCTTTTCATGAAGTGGCAAATATGAAACACCGACTGTATAGATAAAATTATTCATAGCCGATTTCGTTCGATCTGGAGAATCGTGAATCGTATTTTTCACTTGATTAAGCATATCGGCAATCTTGCTTGTGCTAAATTCATCGTCAGGACGATTACCCAAAAGCCAGCAGTAGCAACTCCAACCTGCCGACATTTTCAATTCTTCATCGCTTGCCACCCATTTATCAGCAACAGCTTGCGCAAAATCGGTTTCTGACAAAGTGACTGCAACTACATAATCAGATAGCATGTAAAAATACGCTTTATCGATCCAACGCTCAAAATCCTCCGCAGTCATCTCTGTTGGGTCTGCAATGATACCAGCAAAATACATAGCATCGTAATTTCCAGACGCATAAAGCTGCTCAGCCAAAGCCTGATTTTTCTTGATTTTCTTTGCAATCGGCTTCAATTTTCCTGTTGCCACTCCAAAAAGTGGATCGTGTGCACCATTGTTTATGTAAGTCTTTTTAATTCGTTCTGTGCCAAGCGCTTCAAGTTCTTTCATAACCATTTCAAAGTCCACCGTTCTGTACCCTCCTTCTTCTCCGTTCATAATCTGCTTTTTATTTACGCCAAAAAGTTGAACAGTCTTTCTTATCTAAGATATTAAACTCAATTATTTTCTTAAGTAATTCATAGTTTACTGGCTCAGTCCATAGAATTCGAAACAGACCTTTGGTAGCGCTATATCCAGCCTGAGCAATGTCATGATTAAAGTGCGCAATGCCTTTTTCTTCAGGTGAAACGCTCAAATGATGTTTCGCTGAGGCAAAGCCGATGATGAATGTTCCATGATCAGTAAACATTGGCGTATTCCATTTGATTTGTGGCTCCAAATTCGGAAAAGTATTAGCAATCCAAGCCAAAACTTCCTCTGTTCGGTCACGGTGGTCAGGACTATCTATACGCGCTAAATATTCTGCAAAAACTTCCATAGCATCTTCTCCTAAAGTAAAATTTTTTAAAAATCTACTCTGCTTTTACACAAGTGGAACATCAATCAGTTCACTTAAACTTATTTAATTTTCGATTCAAAATTGGCCATGTTTTAAATAAAATGTACTAATCATTTAATCCTTTCCCATTAAGAATGTTTGGAATGCATTTTTCAACCCTTGATTCTCGAGTTTTAGATTGTTTGGCCGCAGAAAAATGAAGAATATATGCTCTTTGCCGTCCTGGAGTCAATGTAGTAAAAGCAGTTTCTAAAGCAGGTATTTCATCAAATTTGTGCTGTAGCTCTTCAGGAATAATGAGTTCTTCAGGCTTTTTAACTTTGACTTTTAATCCGGCTTTTTCCACCTCGATGGCCTCATAAATATAAGCTTTTAAGATGGCTTCCTTTTCAACTATTTCTTGCACATTGGTAAACCGAATTTGTCGCGCCCCTTGTACATTCTCCGTTTGTTGGATTAGAATACCATGAGAATCTTGTAACAGAGAGCCTTTAGGAAACAGCAACGCACAGTATTCTTTAAAACCATGTATTAAAACAATGTTTTTTTCTCAAACGTGTAACAAGGGTTCATCCATTTATAATCTTCGGTCAACTCACAGTCAAGAACAATCTTTCTCAGCGTCTCATATTCTTCTTTCCACTTTTTAGCTTTAGTTAAAAATTCATCAACCTTAGGATTCATTTTACTGTTTGTCATCAAGGAACACTCCTATTCAATTTTTTAATCTGTGGCTCTAGCAATGATATAGTCAGCCGTCAATTCATTTAATGGTGTTACTATTCTTCAAATGTAGGAAATGCCCTTCTTCAATTGACTTGATAGTTATTAAAATTATAAACATTTTAACTTTATAAAGAATAGGCTTTCGTTTACTTATCAAACGTTTCCCTTTCACCAGTCTCTGCAGATGTTCGAACCGCATCTAATAGTTGATGAAGTTTAACAGCATCATGGAAGTTTGGAATTTGACTTTTGTGTTCAAATATATCTTTTGCTAACACCTGATAAGCCTTTTCAACGTAATCTTTTGGATGATTATCTTTTGCTGAAGATACGTTTAGCTCTTCAACATACACACTTTCCGTACTTAATAAATAAGTAGGATGCTTAACCTTCTCTAATTTGAGATTACCAAATTGTACGTGACCGGATGAAGAATTCTGGGTTAAGCGAAAAACACCTTTTTCTCCTCTAACCTCTAATTGAAAAGCAGGATAAACTCCTCCTTGAATATGAACAGAAGCCGAAATATCACCGTCGAGTGTTCCCTGTATTAAGATTTGGTCCGCTGCATCCTTTGGCACCGTAACTTCTGTTCCTTGTATGAGAGCTTCTGTATAATACGTATTCATTATCGACGATAACTCTTTAAAATCACCTAAGATGTAGCACAGAACATCAAGCGAGTGTCCACCGTTGATTGTAAGAAGGTTGGCTCCGTTTTCTCTTTTTAAGATATAGCTGTTTGCTTCATCTGTTATTCCACCCTTTCCTTGTGTCGCTACCTGCATGGTGCAGGAGATAATTCTTCCAATTTCCCCTTGGTTAATAGCCTGCTTTACATAATTCACCTCGGGAGATTGTCTTGCTTGTAACCCAATCGCATGGTGAATGTTTGCCTCATCCGCTAACTTTGCCAGTTTAATTGCTTGCTTAGTATCTACACCTAAAGGCCACTCGCAATAAATGTGTTTCTTTTCCTCTATAGCAGCAATTGAAGCTTCGTAATGAAAGGGAACTTTTACACTAACTACTACTAAATCAACACCTTTGGATTGCGCTAATCTCTTATAGTCTGTAAAGCTATGGGGAGCATCAAGTACCCTCGCACTTTCCTTGGCGGTTTCTGCTTTTGATGTTCCAATTGCGGTTATTCGATAAAAAGGACTTTCTTTAAGTACTGGAATATGTGTTTTGCTCGCCCATTGATTATTTAAAGATCCCCCTATAATTCCTACTTTTATTAATTTCTCCTTCATTAGACATTCCTCCATCATTTTGTAGAAAATATTACCTTTTAATCAAGTATAATTAAAATGAATCATCATTTTAAATGTTAAAATATGATGGCTATATCACTTTTTTTGATGGAGGGTGAATATGAATGGATATTGAAAATATGAAAGCTTTTGTTTCAGTGGCCGAATTAAGAAATATATCTGCGGCTGCAATAAAACTGAACCATCTTCAATCTAATATGACCGCCAAAATAAAGAAAATAGAAAGCTATTATAATCAAGAACTGTTTATTAGAAACTCGAAGGGCGTTAAATTAACCAAGCAAGGAGAAAAGTTGTATCACCAATTTAAAAAAATATTGCTTCTTTGGGAAGAAACTGAAAATAAGATGAAGAAACAAGATGAAAAACTCCGTATTGGCACCATGATATCAGTTGGGGGCACTCAATTCTCAGGCGCTTTAAACAAACTTTACAACACCTATCCAGATCTAGCAGTAACATTAAAAACGGGTTCAACCGAATATATCGAAAATCAAATTCTACTTGGACAAATTGATGTAGCTTATACAATTGGATCATTAAACAACCAAAAGATAAAATATAAAAAAGTAGGCGTAGAAGAAATGGTTGTCATTGGTAGCGATATTGATCAACACACGACATTTGATGACTATGTAAGGCAAAAAAATATACTGGTACTTTCAGATAAGTGCTTGTACATGACAATATTACATACTATTTATGCCAGCTTACATATTGAACAAGGTGACATGATCGAAGTCGGCGATCCAGAAACATTAGTACAATTTGCATTAATGGGCATGGGAATTTCCTTAGTCTCTAAGCGTATCGCAAACCGTTATAACATCCATAATTTTTTAGAAGTTCCACCACCTTATCGGTACACTGACTTTTATCTCATTTCCCGGCTAAATTATGAATTTACACCTATCGAAAAACAGTTTATTGAATTGAATAACTTCCTTGGCGACACTTTTAGAAGAGTAGAAATTTAATATTGAGGTTACAGTTTTTCCTGTAACCTTTTTTGTGACTTCTTGGCTATCATTGTTTTTATATAGGTACAGTGAAGAATTTTTCCACTTTACATAAAGCGTATTCTTAGCAGCCATTTATAATAAAGAGCAAATCAATGTTTGATTCGCTCTTTATTAATCTTCCCTCATATCCAACGTGTAGAATTCTACAACGTTATCTTCAGTATCCTTAAAATACAACCGCTTCTCTTTTTGCATATTAATATTAATCTCTTCTATAACTTTATGATCGATACTAGCATCATTTAATACTTTAATGGCAGAATCAAAGCTTTCTGTTTTTATATGTAAAGCAAAATAGACATGAATACCGCCTTGATCATAACTATTCATACCTAATACTTCCTAAATATTTAACACCATTAATTTCGTTATCACTCTTTTTATTGTGCTGAAAATCATAAATTAAAATCATACTGTTGAAATCATCAGGCAAATCTTCTCCATATTTTTCAACAAAGTTAGGAATTACTACATCATCATACGAACAGCCTTCCAATAGGTGCAAAAGCTTACACATGTCCTGATTTGCATAATGAGCTTCGCTAAAATCTTCGTCAAAGTAATCAACTTTAAAGTCCTTTTCAAATTGTGAGGGTATAGCATCTCCATCTTCCGTATAAGCAATCAACAGATATTTTTCTAGCTCTTCGCTAGTTGAAAACTTACCGACCCATAAAGATACATAACCTATCTGTTCCATACAATCCCTCTTTCAAAAAAACATTTCTTACATTACAATCATTCTTTATACTTTAACTTTACACGAATTAAACATCAATTAGCTCACTTAATCTCATTTTGTTCTTTAAACCAAACGCGTCATTAATAAAAACAAACGGTTCACCTAAGGAATCAAAAAACTGAATGAATCCTGTCTCTGTTATGTATTGGCCTCTCTTATAGTACGTAAGTTAGACTTGTTTATTTGTATGTAAAGCTTCAATCGTTGCGACTCTCGAAGTATAGCTTTAATAATTTTTGAAGGGGGAAATTGTTCGCATCATTTGTCTCAACAAAATATTCTAATTGCCATTTCTGTGTTTCCATCGCTTGTTTGCTAGTTGGTTTATCCCATATCGGATACACTCTAATAGCCATCTTACCTTTTGTGGTAGCCGTTTTAAGGATTTTTTGTTTTAAAAGAATTTCTTTTGAAAAAATGAACTGTCCAAATCTATTTGTACTAGTAAAGGTATTAATAACTAATAGATCGGTAGCTTTTTCATCCGAAAAGGCCTGGTTTTTATGAGTCGCATCTTTTTCCCAAAAGGATACAAACTGCCCTACCTTGTTAGGGGTAGTTTTCGCCACCCTAAATCGTACAGATTTTGAATTTAACTGAAAGATACCAGCGCCATAATCTGAATTCTGAGCTTCTTCTCGAATAGCTTTTATAGCGAAGTGATTGGGTTTATAAAAGTTCTCATTTACATAGGTTAACGCCTCATAAAATTCCATTGTTTTTACCCCTTATGTTTATAACTCTCTTCAATTAATAATACGTGGTTTGTATTTCGTCCCTCGAAATCGCGTCTAAATATCTTAAATATTTCAAAATGTTATAGCAAAGCTATTCTTGCCTTATAACACCTCTTGATCCCTTAAGCATTGCTACCCTCTTAATATAGTTAATGTGCTACATATTAACCTCATTTTTTCACTTTGGTTCGTGATCTCTTTGTATTACTGAAATACTTGGAGGTTCAGTTGAAACCACATCAATTATATGGTTTAAAGCATGTATTCCATAGTGTTTAAACGGTCCAGGGTGTATATCGTCAGCTATGGTACCAATTTCGATAAAATCTAGATATCTGGACTTTAAATAAACTGCAAAAGCGCTTCCTGTATACATTTCATATTCATCTATTACAGTAAAACTTTCGTTTCTAACAGAGTATGCAATGTACCAATCAAATGTAAGGCGAATTATAGGCAGGAAGTTAGGATTTATTTTATCTTGAATATGATCTTTCTATGATCCTGTTTTATACGTTTCAAGCGCAGCTCTATTTTTCTATCTAACATTTTATGTGCAGTTTGGAAAGTTACACAGATGAGCAGTAAGATAACAGTAATAATTATAGCGTCTGGCACTTGGAAGCAAAAACATAATACTGCTAAAAGAAAAGATATAGTACAAGTAAAGTTGATTATCCATTTTTTATTTCTATGAGCTTGAAGACTTTTTTCAAGCAGCTGCTTTTGTCCTTCTTCCCTTTTTATATCTTCTGAATTATTGAGTGTAGAGTTCAATGTTATTTCTCCTTAGAAAATTAATTTTATATAATTTATATATTGGTTATTTTTTCCTTTTAAGGTGATGGTATAGTGGGGTGTTCTTAAAGGGAAAGCCAAATTTAATTAATCGTTTTGGCAAGCGCATGGGCTTCTTTTACGCTGATTACACTATCCTCCAACAATCTCATTTTCTCCTCTTCTTCAACGTTTGCATTTAATAGAAAAAAATAAAGCACGGAATACCTTAATATCGTTACATATAATGACTCTGTTTGGTAGCTACTCATAATCAATCCAAAGAACCTATCAAAAAGAACATTCGTTCTCTATATTATACAAGAACAAACGTTCCCTTTTCAATAAAAACTCTAAACTTTTCCCGAATTATTCCTATGAATAACGTCAAATTTATTATTTTATAAAAAAAGAAATATTTTATATACCTAGAGAAAGATATCGAGATAACGAAAAAAACATGAGAAAATGTTCTACAAAGCAAAATTTCGGAGTGAAATAATCAACAAAATTTGCCATAATAAGTGAAGTAAGGAGGTGTATTATGTTTCGATTGTATGGAGCCTTAATTGGGCTTAGTTTCATTTGGGGTTTATCCTTTGTATTTATGAAGTGGCTGCTTCCCTCAGCTGGTATATGGGGAATTGTATTTTTTCGTTGTCTAGCAGGTGCAATCATCTTGCTCCCGTTTCTATGGTGGAAGCGTAGAAAAGTTAAAGAGAAACTACCCTGGAAGGCGTTGATTGTTGTTGGTATATTTAACTGTGGTTTGGCGTGGGGATTAATTTCCTTAAGCGAAACTGAGATAAACAGTACAACCGCCTCTATTCTAAATGCGACCACTCCAATCTGGACAGGTCTTATCGGATTTATTCTTTTTTCTTATCGACTTACCGGACGTCAGTGGATTGGTATTCTTATCGGGTTTTTGGGGATACTCGTCCTTATGGATTTTCAATTTGGTCAGATTTTCGGGAAAGGGTTTGTTGGAATTGGAACAATGCTTGTTGCTTGTATCTGCTATGGGCTTGCTGGGCAGTTAACAAAGCGGTTTTTGTCTGGGGTGAGCGTATTAACTATAACAACCTTCACCTTACTAACAGGTGCTATCATCGGTTTAATTGGAATGTTGTTTACTGAACCATTCAAATCAGATCTGTTGATTCATCCACTTCCGCTGCTGGCAATTGTGGGTCTTGGCTGTTTTGGCTCAGGATTGGGTCAGTTAATCTATTTTTATATCAATAAAAATGGTGGCCCTGAATTAGCAGCGACGGTTACTTACCTGATCCCTGCCTCGGCCATGGTATGGGGTTATTTACTACTTGGAGAAACAATTACTCCAAACGTAATCGTTGGACTACTTATTATCTTTGCTGGCGTTTATCTTTCATCTAGGAAATCAAAAGGTAAAACTCCGCATGTCACTCTTGTTAGCAATAAACAAAATTAAGTAAGTAGATTTTACAATGTGAGTCTTTAAAGTTATCTATAAGGGAGGAATTAAAAAACTGAAGGACTACAGAATATGATATATTTCAAATGAAATTCATCATATGTGATGATAAGACGTAATTCTAGTTGTTCAATTTTGTTTAAAAGGCAGCCTTCTATTTGACTGCCTTTTTTAGCTACAATAATGAGCACAAATGTCAAAACAATAAGCATCATTTTTCTTTTCTTTTTTTCTTTTTTTCTTTTTCTCTGTCTTCCTGTGCTAAATTACTCACATTCATTCCCCCTCTTAACAACATCATATTACGATTGGAATATTTTTAACTCACAATATAAAAAAAGAAGCAGGGAACTTTCCCTGCTTCTTCTCACTTCACTCTTATTTTCAAATATGAAATCGATGCCAGTGAAATATGAACGAAATAAAAGATGTAAAGTATTTATGCTCTCTTTATAAGGTATACTTCTAAGGAGAGGAGTAGTGATTAATATGCATTATAGTAAAAGAAATCAAGAACCTCCGATTCAAGAGGAAACAGAAATTTGGGAATGTACAGTAGAAGAGTGTAAAGGCTGGATGAGGAAAGACTTCTCTTACGATAGGCATCAGAAATGTCCTTTGTGTAAAAGTCAGATGGAAGCTAAAAAACGGCTTATTGATAAAATCCCCCGTAATCCGCATAAAAAATAATATAAACCTATGCTTTCTAAAAGATTAAACACTATCTATCCATAAAAAAAGCTTGGTTCATCTTTGCTTTCTATTTCTATTGTATGCTATAACTAGTTAACCTTGTATCAATCGTCTTGTCTAAAACCCAGGCTTTTTTAAAGCCTGGGTTTTCTATTGAACCAATAGTATGCTAATTATGACACCATAAAAAAAAGACCCCTTCATAGGAGTCTTTTTTTATCACTTTTAATTATGCTTTGTGAACGTTAGCAGCTTGTGCTCCGCGTTGACCTTGCTCGATATCAAAAGTAACTTTTTGACCTTCTTCTAATGATTTGAAACCTTCACCTTGAATAGCACTGAAATGAACGAATACATCTTCTCCGCCTTCAACTTCGATGAAACCGAAACCTTTGTCTGCATTAAACCATTTTACTGTACCTTGTGTCATAATGTTGCCTCCTGCTGTGGAATACTCCACAAATGTATTACTAATCTTGCCCAAACATACTATTTCAAGATAAAAACTTCTACTTAGGGTTTTTTCTTTTCTCAATATACCGAACAAAAATAAGTTATCTGTAGTGTAACACATAGTAGGATTGATAGCAAACAAGAAAAATATCCCCTTCAACAAGTTCTACCTATTCATCTTTCCCCTACCAAGACTTATGGTAGGCATATGTAGCATAGCTTATAAATGCTCGAGCATATTGAATATGTATATATCTCCATTTATTATAGCTATTCATGATAATTCACTATTTAACCTTTCTTATAAATAAAGGATATATGTAATCCAAAAAACACCTGTTAACTTTACTGAATTATAAAGAGGCTATTGGGATATTCTAATTAGGGAAGAAGGAAAACAAGTTATTGATTACAACTAATCATTACAAAGCTTCTTACATTTGGGATGAGGTGTCTACAGCAGGCCTATTTCAGAAAACCTTATTGTAAATCGATGTATGTTTGATTCATAAGGGGATGGTAGTCATGAACGTAGTAAGAATATATATAATGGGTAGACAATAATATTCATTTATCACTGTACAAATGAGGTGTTTGTCCCAGACCAAGAACGATTTCGTTCACATTGTATATTTTTTTAGTTCAATGCTTAAATGAGGTGTTTGTTAAAGAGAATATACTTTTTCAAGTGACTGTTTCATTAGGCAATGGAATTACGTAAATGAGGTGTTCCTTAAAGATCATATGCTGCATTAAAAGCTGATTTTTCCTTCTTCACATGACGGGATGCATAATCGTTTGCATCTCGTTTTTGTTATACATACTATCTAAGGTATACTTGTTTATTTGCATGTAAGTCTTCAATTAAGGTGTACAGAGTTCTCTGCATAGGTTTTCTTTAATTGTATCCGTACCCTGTTACTCGGTAATCATCACCGTAATCTACTGTGACAGACACCTCTTTTTTCTTCTCTTTACCATTAGCATATCCGTGGACTAATACTGCACTTAAATCTTCTCCACCTAAAAATTCAACATCTTTGGGAACAAAATCAATGTCTTCTTCGTCTTTCATATACGTAGCCGAGAAAAAAGCGATGAGAGGTTTAAAAAAGCTGTCTCTACTTTCAAGTAGAGACAGCTGAAGAAACAATCAGCTATTTAGAAGGTGTTTGTCGTGTCTTGTAGCCAGATACTTTTATCACTTACCAAATAACCTAATAAAGGAATGCTCCTATTAATGCTCCCCATTATCCGGCTTTACCTCTAGTTTCTTCGACATTATAAACTCACTCATATGTTGAAAACCATATAACAGGAGTTGTCTAACAGTCAAAATGGTTACATACTGAAAAGGATTAATTTTCTTAAGCTTAAAGATGCTGCCCTTTTTTAATTTAGGTACAACTACAAATGTAAATGTAGTATGAATCATAAAGTTTACAGCTATATACAGAGGCAGTTTACGGTATGTGGATTTAAGCACCCACATGGATACAGTAAAAAAGGGCCCCCATGTCCACACATCTTCACCAGGAATTTTCGGATGTATACTTTGTTTAAAAGACCAAAAATTCTTTCTCTTAGCATAAGAATTAAGGTATTTAGTTACCATACAAATAGCAATGGACGCTGGAAGAAAACGTTTAAAATCTTTGCCTTTCATAAATGAAAAGCTGGACCAACAAGTGATAACTAACAGTATTAAAAATAGTCTATTCTTTTTCATGATTTTATACACCTCTCTATTTTAAGGTGTACATCTATTCTAAAATTACACAACGAATTATCTTAAGAGCATGCTGCCTAAGAATTATAATATATAATCGGTAAAAATTTGAACAAACTATTGACGATGTTTTCTTGTACATGTTGCCTCATAGTGATATACCCAATACTTCCTGGAATTTTCAATTTTTTCTTACCAGGTACTTCTAAGGATACTGTCTCTCCACTTGGATATATTAATTCTTGTGGAGGTGATAGTAATGGAAAACAAATACTCTAACAAGACAGCTTCAGGAACAGATGTACAACACGTGAAGCAAAAGAATGCTCAAGCATCTTCTGGCAAATACGGTACGGAATTTGCTAGCGAGACTGACGTACAACACGTTAAACGTCAAAACGCTCAAGCAAACAAAAACCAAAAATAATGTTAAAAGGGTTCTTTCATGCTCGTTGAAAGAACCCTTTGTGATACAAGGTTATTCTTCGGGAAGTAATAAAATCTTCCCTAACTTCCCTTTATTTTTAAAATACACTTGGGCTTCTTTTGCTTTGTCTAAAGGGAAAATTTTATCGATAACCGGTTTAATTTCCCCCTCAGAAATGGCCTTAAGCATATCTTTAAACTCTGCTCTCGTTCCCAACACAGATCCATACATTGTAATATGTTTTAGATACAATGTTCTAAAATCAAAATTTGTATGCTGACCACCAGCAGAACCTGAAATGCAAAATTTCCCTCCATTTTTTAAAACTTGAAGAGATATGGAAAACAAAGCATCTCCTACAACATCTAGAACGGAATCGACCGGACCTCCGTTCAGTTCCAAAATGTCTTCTGAAAGAGCATCAGATTTATATGATAATACGTGTGTGGCTCCCAATTCCTTAATTCTTTCTTGATTCTCTAAGTCCCCCGTGATTGCAATAACTTTAGCACCAAAGACTTTAGAGGCAATCTGTACATTTAATGATCCCACACCACCATTTGCTCCAGTTACTATCACTGTCTCACCTGGTTGAGCTTGAATTTGGTTGACCATGTGCCAAGCAGTTAACCCACTCACCGAAAAAACAGCACTTTCTGAATAGCTTGATAGGGGCATGTCAAAGCAAAGTTCAGCAGGCCAAACCACATATTCAGCATAACCACCATCGTATTCTGAACCTATAAAGGACATATCATCAGCAATATGTTCGTACCCTTCTTCTCCGCTAGATATAAAAGGGAATAACACAACGTCTTTTCCCACTATAGACTCCTCTACTAACTTTCCTGCTTTTACTACTTTTCCCGTGATATCAGATCCTGGTGTACGTGGAAACTGGACTCCTTCCGGTCGCCATCCAGATTTTGAGTCAGTACCGTAAGCACCCTCTCTCATCCAAATTTCTGTATTGTTAATAGCACAGGCCTTCACTTTTATAAGAACTTCATTTTCTTTCGGTTCAGGTATAGGAATTTCTACTAGGCTTAATTTACTTACGTCTCCATACCCTGTTACTTGTACAGCTTTCATAGAACAGTCCCCTTCTTTTTTACGAATATAGTTTTTAATATATTTCATACGGCTGCTTATAGTTTAGAAAAAAACATGCATATTTCATTATGCACTCTTCTTTCTATTATCATCAAGTTTGGAGTCAGTATACTTTTACGGCCTTTTCTTTTTACTTCTGTTTCGCAGTGTCAAAAACCATTGGATCATTAAATTTAGAAATATTAATAAACTCTCTTTTTTATTGTTTTGTAACATGGCGCTACCATATAATAAAAAACACCAGCAAAAGATTTTGCTGGTGGAAAGAGATTATTTATTAGTAAGCGCCTTGTGAATAAGTTAACTCATAGCTATGCGTATAAATTTCAAAAATATTTCCAAATGGATCTTCTACATAAACCATTTTATATGGTTTTTCTCCTGGGTAATATTCTCTGATAGGCATACGTTGTTTACCACCATGTTGCTTAATTATCTTGTAAAAGGAGGAATTAAGATGGGAAAAGTTTTATTCCTTAATTATCCTGGAGAAGGTCACGTCAATCCTACCATTCCATTAGTGGAAGAACTACTAAAAAAAGGTGAAGAGGTTGTCTATTACTGTATAGAAGAATATAGAAATAAAATTGAGAAAACAGGAGCTGCATTTCGTCCCTATAAAAATTTCACACGCGATGCAGATCTAGTAAAAAAAATGGCAAAAAGAATGGACCCTCTTGAAATGCTATTATATATGGTACGGTCTGCGGATACAGTCATAGAAAGTGTTCTAGAGGACATAAGAGATGAAAAGTATGATTATGTTATTTATGATAATAATTTCGCCGCAGGATGGATGATTGCCGATATATTAAAGATACCTAAAATATCTTCTTGTACAACGTTCGCTATTGATGAAGAGGTCTTTTCGAACGTGATGAAAAGTCGAGGAGAAATGGATAAGAAATCTCCAACATATCAAGAACTTGAAGAGATATTAAAAAAATGGAAACAACAATACGACATACTAATTAACGATAATCAAAAGCTGATGTCTTGCCCTGGGGATATTACTCTTGTATATACATCAAGATCATACCAACCTCGTGCTGAAAAGTTTGACAACTCTTTTATTTTTGTTGGTCCTTCTATTGCGCCGCGAAAAGATGTAGAAACTCTTTCTTTAAAAAGTATTCCTGGTAATAAGCTCATCTTTATTTCAATGGGAACGATATTTAATCAGCAACCTGAGTTATATACTACCTGTTTTGAAGCATTCCAAGAAATACAAGCTACAGTTATATTATCGGTAGGAAAACAGACGGACATTAGCCAATTTAAAGATATTCCATCTAATTTCATTATACGTAATTATGTACCTCAGTTAGAAATACTAGAACAAGCAGATGTTTTTATTACTCATGGTGGAATGAATAGTACGAGTGAAGGACTTTATTTTGGTGTTCCACTTGTGGTTATGCCTGTTGTGGGCGATCAACTAATAGTAGCTAATCGGATTGAAGAATTAGGAGCTGGTCTACAACTTAATCGTCAAGAACTAGACGCCACTACATTACGAAACAAAACAGAACAAGTGCTATCGGACTCTTCATTCAAGGAAAAGAGCTTAGAAATCGGAAAATCCTTAAGGGATTCCGGAGGGTACAAAAAGGCAGTAGAAGCCATTTTAGAATTTAAAAAGAATGCAAAAATAGAGGATCTTATTTAATTCTAACATTTAAATCAGTCTGGAAATAAAAAATTAATAAATATTGAAAAGAAGTCTCCATGGAGACTTCTTTTTTATCACTGCCTATAAGCTGTTTTATTTTAATTAAAAAGTAAAAGCTACTGAACAGGGGTCAGTAGCTTTTTAACGAAGCATGTTGTTAACTCAACAAGTAATGAGGATTTCCAAACAGAAGCTTCACAGCGTCATAAATAGTCTCCCCTAAAAATTATTTGTTATTACCCATTAAAGAATTAGCTGATCAGTATGATGTAAGTACTCGTACCATTCAATCAAAGATTAAGAAATTAGGCTATGAATGGGACAGTAAGGAAAGTATTTATCGCTACGTTGGAGAAGAATCAGAACCTTTGGATGTTAATTTTAATACGCTTATTTCTAAAAACAATAAAATGCCAGCAAAACAAAAGCTAGCCACTAATGAAGTAGCAGCTAGTGGCTAGCTTTTTAAATGAAAGTGAAAGTAGTAATGACCGCTTTGAAAAAGCTAGTACAGTAGATGCAATTGATTTGCTGTTGCAAAGTCCAAAAGACCGTTCAAAACGAGTGTATCGAGGTTTTTATTTTGATGATGATGTTTTAAGTATTATTGATCGAGTCCCAAAAAGTTATAAATCAGAATTAGTGAATGAAGCTCTGAGAAAAGTGTTTAAGGAAAAGGAATTATTAGACTAAAAAGAAAAGCAGGCTTAAAGGCACTTATATGGTTATGAAATGCGTATTATCTTCTGTGAAGGTTCTTGATGTAGATTTTGAAATTGGTGAACAGCGTCTGTCATAGATTCCGTATTCAATTTCTTTAAGATACTTTTTCTTTAATTTTTAATGGTGCTTTCTTCTTTATGAAGAAGGCTTTGTATTTCTGAAATGGAATGACTATCAATAGCAGGAGCAAAGACTTCTTATTCTACTTTAGTAAATTGTTTCATAAAGAATTTCTCTTTAAGGATTTTGCATTCTTCAGTCGAGCAACTTCATTAACTAAAGAGGTATTATGTTAACTAGATATGTATGCGACATTCATGTTATTAAATAAGCGTATAAGGATTACCCTGCTTGAGATCCAAACGAACAGATGCGTTTGGATTTAAATAATATTAATACTGCATTGAATTTACCGATATTATAAAACATTTCCTGGAACAGTTTAACACTAACCAAATAAACTGTTTCTATTAAACCATTTTGATGTTATTTGGCAGAAGTAAATAAAGCTAATACTTCTTGCTTACTCGTGTTTGTTTTACACTATATAATAAAAACAATTAATTGACTATTTTTATGATGAAAAGGTTGGAGCAGGAAATTCATCAATTTTGATACGAAGTAAACTATAAGGTTTCTCTCGTAAGTCTTTTCCATAATGAAATCTAGGCTGTCGATGTAGTTGGTTCACAATGACATACAAATATTGATCCGGACCGATTGAAAAAGTATCCGGCCACAAAATTCTCGGATCATGTGCGATAGTTTCCATTGTGCCATTTGGAAATATCTTACGAATACTGTTGTTTTCGTAATCTCCAGCATAAACAGTTCCCTTTGCATCGGTGATCATTCCATCAGACGCACCTTTTTCTCCCCAATACTCCGCATGATAAATTAAATCTTTATCTGGTATAGTTCGGTCCCTTAGAACTTCTGTTGGGATCGAGAAAAGATGACGACTGGTTAGTGGACAAAAAAATAAAACTTTGCCATCGGGAGAAATCGCTATTCCATCAGAAGCCAATCTAAATGGGGAAGTTGAGCCATCTATGTTTCTATTCATCAAAATTTCACCTTCTACCTTCGGTAAAAAATAGGGATCGGGTGAAGTTGATTTTGCTCCATTTAACCGTCTAAACGCGTTTCCATTTGATAAATCTACGACAATGATAGCTCCTGGTCCTTTTGAAGAAGAATCTGTTATATAGGCATAACCTGCTTTTCCAACACGAAAATCAAAACGGACATCATTCAGATAAGTTGTAGGTAGAACAACATCTTCTGTAAAGGTATATACTTTTCTTATTGTATTGGTTTCTAAATCAACAGCGACTAATTTCGCTCCCCCTTTAATAGGTTCAGAAAAATTGGGTGCTGCTGTATCTAATATCCAAAGCGTTCCCCTTCCATCAGCGACTACACTTTGGACACTGATGAAAGTCATTGTGATATTTTCGGAGTTAACCAAATTGGTTTGTAAATTGGGATAAGACTGCAATTTATCTTGAACAATTTCCGCCACTGTAAATTTAACATCGTCTCCCCATTTCGGAAAGCAAATGAAAATACGACCGGTTTCTGAAACAGTAACACCTGTAGGCATAGCCCCATAAAATGCATAAACTAGTTCTAAATTACCGAAATATTTTTCACTAGGTAACATAGGTTTCATAATACCCTCCTCAAACATTCAAACGGGATATCTCATATATATGATCTATATTTTTTCTAATGCATGTTTCTTAATAAGGTTTTCTATACGAAAAGAAGATTGAATTGATTGTTTTCGAAATTTAATAAGTCTCTCAGAAGAAAGGAAACATTTTAATTTAAAGGTCTCCAGATGAAGTAGAATTCAATTAGCAGTTACTGAAGTTCAATGTTCCCGTATCAACGGTAAGCTGTTATAAATAAGAAATTAGGAAAATTTTCTTTTTTAACTTTATGAAGAAATGTATTTAAGCTAAACCGCCTCTTTAGCAATTTAAGTCCCCTACTCTTTTATCATAGCTTTACTTTTTAAAGAAATTTCGTATAAAGTGATGATTACCTAGAATACTGTATCAGTCAGTGGTTTAATAACATTTCGGAGGGAAAATGCCAATGAATACAAAAGAGTTAAGAAATATCCATGCACTCGTAACAGGTGCTTCAAGCGGCCTAGGATTTTCCATGGCGGAGGCTTTGCTTCAAGGTGGCGTTAGCTTCTAGAGGTGGAACTAAATTGGATCAAGCAGTAGAGAAATTAAAGCGCGAGGGTTATCCTGCTGTTGGAATTCCTTTAGATGTTCGATCAGAACAATCCGTCAATAACGCGGTCGAATGGGTGAAAAGAGAATGGGGGAAACTCGATGTTCTCGTCAATAATGCGGGAATTGGGATGAGGACAGTAAACCCGCGTTTTTTAGTCGATCCTCAGCTGCTGCAGAGGGAATCACAGGTGAAAGAATAATTGCCACCGATTTTCAAGACTGGCTTCTTAAAAGAAAATAAGTTTTTAATCACAGGGGCGGATCCTTTCCTCTTTGAAAAAGTAGAGCTGTCCCTATGATTATTCTTTTATATTTTATAGAATGTCCAGCTCCAGCACGGGTATCAGCCAATCCGTCAAGAAGACTAAAGAGCAAACCTTCTCGCCAGCTTGTCTAGAGTCACGGTGACCGTTTCTATTTCAAATAAGTGAGAAAGCGATTGTACATATTAAGCATTTGCTACCCGTTAGTTTAAGTGAAAATGTTCATAACCAGGAAACAATTTTATATCAAAATAGAACCTTGCTTATTCACTGTTTACTAATCTAATTATGGAATTTCCTTAGTATAACCTTCTGCATTAAAGATAAACTATCTTTGTGGAGGTGCTAAACATTGGGTCGAAAATTTGAAATAAACCTTATAAAATTCCTTTATCTCTTTGGTATTAGTTCTTTTATATATTTAATAAAAAAACCACTTGCAAAGGAATGGCTCCTTGTTTTCTTTATAAAAAGTTACTATGCATCATTGGTCGATAATCTGATTGTAAAAAGAGGCTATGTTCAATATCCCACCCGATTTCCAAGACAAGTTAAAACAAGCGTGTTGTTTGATTACATCCTTTTCCCAATTACTTGTGTCTTTTATAATCAACTAACTAAGGATTCCCGCATCATTCAGTGCCTTTTAAAAGTTCTGTATTTCAGTATACCTATGACTATTGCTGAGCTATGGTTAGAAAAAAATACACGCCTTATTAAATATAAAAATGGATGGAATTGGAGAACTACTTTTTATTCTCTCTCCTTTTCCTTATTATTGGTTAGATTTACAATGTCTGTTATAAGACGTATTTTTAATAATGAGTACGATTTATCTTAGATAGTGCTTGTTAATCAGCAACAAGAGGCAAAAAAATATAGGAACATTTGAAGAATCATTAAATCTGCCTATTTGTTTCAATTATTCGCAATTTCCTCTCTACATTAACTTAAATATCCTACTGATTTTCTGTTAATAAGAAACAAAAACGGTCAGTTGTATGGAGAATTTTTTTTAATGCGTTAAAGGTATCAATCGTTTCTTTAGTCACTTCGATAATTTTGTATGTAGTTACAATTCGATTGTTTCTTTTATCAGTTGATACAGCAAGTAGTCTTGGTATTATAATTAAGGTTACTGTGCCTATTCTATCTTTAGCTACAATCTTAGAGTTTATTTATTCTTTCTTTATCATCAATAGAAGAAACACGTCAAAAAAATGAGCTTTACTCTACAAGAGCAAATAGGTAATTGCTTTATTAAATGTGGAGGAGATCGCTGACTAAGAATTAGAGCAGCAGCGCTAAGAAAGAAGAGTTATTTATTAATTTTGCATATGAACAACCTTAATACAATGGATACTTTATTTCTGCAATTATCTCATTTGATTCATACACTTTAGGCAGAGATTCTTTAAATGGGAGTATAAAATAACTCATGCATTGCTAACATCTCTAAAGAATTCACCTGTTAACTTGTCCATTAGGAAAATAAAAAAATCCATGAAATTATTTGAATTTCATGGACTTTTTTATTATATTTGCTATATGACATCTACTCACTTAAGTACTTGGTTAAAACAGTATAAAAGCCTGTATGCCATATTGATTGTCCTTACTTTCAACCGACTTGTTTCTCAGGTGAATAACTGCTCTTGTTTTGTTTTTCTTCACCTGGTAATTTCATAAATATCATCAAAATAGCACTAACAAAATACAAACCAGCAAATATCCACATGACTCCGTGTACACCCATGCTACCAATGAATGTTCCTACAATTGCAGGTGCAATAAAGTAAGACATTCCAGCCCCAAAACTTACAATAGCCATAGCTGAGCCTTTCTTTTCGGGTGCTAATGAACTTACTAGAGCAGAGAGTGGTACATAACCACATAGAACGATTCCAAAAATTATGCCTACCACAGTTAATGCCCAGAAATTATGCCCGAACATTTGAGGAGTATAAAGCATAACCAGAGTCATTACACCGCAACCGACACTGCCAATCCACATAATTGTCTTTCGCCAACCTAACCATTTGTCACTGATATAAGGAATGACTAAGTTAAAAGAGATATTGGCCACCCACATAGTTCCCCATACTTGTAACCATTCTTCTGTACTGTATCCATATTCAGAGGACAAGTATAGAGGGAAAAAGATTGGAAGAGCACCTACGCCGGTGGAGTTTATTATACGAACAACTCCGCCTATTGCGATTTTTGGCTTTTCAATACAAATAGTTAGTCCACTGAGTAAACTTTTCAATTTTTCCTTGCCGTTACCCTCACGCTCATGTACTTGGCCTTTTACAACAACAACTCCAATTAACCCACCGATTAACACCCATACGACCGCACTCCACATTAATCCGATATATCCGATTTTCGGAATCATATAAGCTGGAAAATAACTTCCAACAACATAAAGACCGCCACTCCATGCTGCCCAAAATAGCCCTATTGCCGTAGCTAAAATACGTTCAGGACTGCGATACGTAACCCAAACTAAAAACGAATAGCAAAATAAAGGATAACCAAATCCTCGAATAGCATAAGTCGGTAACATAACTGCATAATTATGGGGTTTTAGACCATATTCAATAAAAAGAATTTGACCTACTAACCAGATAACCAAGCCTGCTATCATAACCTTTCTTGGTCCCCATGCTTCTGTAAGGACACCCGAAAAGTAGGAGGCGATTGCTAATATAGCTCCGTATGCTGCAAAGAGAGTAGAAGATTGTTGAACGGTTAAGCCATGTTCAATAAGATACGGTGAAAGCCAACCATGTTCGAGACCATCTCCTACCATAAAAATTAGAGTTGCGATATAGCCCCAAATCATAGCTGATGGAAGACCTTTGGTGTTTTGCTCTCTTTTTGAAATCGCATTCATTTTAATCACCTCAAAATTATATATTTAACAATGCTGATAGTCACATTTACTCATTAGATGGTTCTCTTCAATGGTTAATGATAAATACCCAACTGGGTATTTATCATTAATTATATAGAAAATATACTGTTACGCCCACCACATTTCAGTTAATTGTTCTTTAAATTGTGCGCCTTTTAATAAAGAGACGGCCTTACTTAATCCTTCATCTAACGAAGCTAGTATATCTTCATGTTCAATGGATATCACATAGTCATATCCTACCGCACGAAGCGCACTCACCATATTTTTCCATACTTTTTCGTTTTGCCCATATCCTACGGATCTAAATGTCCACGAACGATTCAAAGTATCACTGTAATGTTTTGTATCTAATACCCCATTAACACTAATATTTGCCTGATCCAAATACGTATCTTTTGCATGAAAATGAAAAATAGCCTCTTCTCGACCAAGTTTTTTAATGGCTTCTACTGGATTAATTCCTTGCCAAATCAAATGGCTTGGATCAAAATTAGCTCCAATACTTGGCCCAGCATGCTCTCTTAATTTCAAGAGAGTTTCAGGGTTATACACAACAAAACCCGGGTGCATTTCAAGTGCAATTTGATGGATACCGTGTGACTCTGCAAATTTCACTTCCTCTTTCCAATAAGGAATGACTACTTCATTCCATTGCCAATCTAGGATTTCTGTATATTCCGGCGGCCAAGAGCAGGTTACCCAGTTCGGATTTTTGGCACCTGGGTGGTCACCTGGGCACCCAGAAAATCCGTTAATCACCGGCACTTCTAAACGTTCAGCTAATAAAACTGTTTTTCTCCACACGTCATGAGCCTTTTTGGCAACCATCTTATTTGGATGCAGTAAATTGCCATGACAACTTAGACCACTTATTGTAAGTCCTCTACTTGTAAGGGCAGCTTGAAATGTTTTTAATTTCTCTGAGTTCTCTAGTAATTCATCCGGATTACAATGACTGTTTCCTGGATAATTGCCTGTGCCCAATTCAACGGCCTCTACACCCATTTCACATAGTTTGTCCAGCATCTCTTCAAAAGGCAAGTTTTGATAAAGAACTGTAAACACCCCTAATTTCATGCACGGACCTCCTGCTTTACCTTCACCTTCATCCATTTTTGTTGTTCATGACTTGCTAAAATGGCGTCGGTAATGCACATGGACATATGTCCATCTTCAAATGTCGCGAAAGTGGCTTTATCACTTAAAGGATTTTTACCTTCTCGAATAAAGGTATAGAAATTCAACAATCCATTTTTTAATGCATCTGGCCAGCCTTCATTATGGCCCCCAGGATGATGAATGGACGATTTTGCTTCCGGATTAAATAAAGTAGGATCTGCAAGAAGAGTTTGATTTGGTTGATCTCGATAGCCAATCCACAGCTTTTCTGGTTCTTCTTGATTCCAAAAAGCAGAATTTTGACTGCAAGCGATTTCGAAGCTTAGCCTATTTTTTCGCCCTGCACTTACTTGAGACACAGTAAATAAGCCTTTTACCCCGTCTTCAAAACGTACAAGAACAGATGCATAGTCTTCTGTGTTAATCGGAACATCTTCATATGCTTCTTCTTGTCCTTTTTGTCCCCCGAAAGTAGATCCTTGAGAAGTAGATTTTTTTCTTACTGGTATAACAGTTGCTAAATCAGCAAAAACTTCGACGATTTTTTTACCTGTTACATATTGAACTGTATCACACCAATGAGAACCGATATCCGCTACCGCTCGTGATTTCCCTCCGACTTCAGGAGCTAAGCGCCAATTAAAGTCTGTTTCGAACAATAACCAGTCTTGTAAATAACTTCCGTGCACTAAGTTGACTTTCCCTAACTCACCGTTTCTGATCATCGTTTCTAATTGTTTTACAATCGGAAATTGGCGATAGTTAAAGTTTACGCCATGTACGACCTGGTGCTCTTTAGCTAATTTCAATAGCTCGGCTGATTCTTCACTAGACATAGCTAATGGTTTCTCCGATAACACATGTTTGCCTGCTTGAATAATTTCTTTATTAATTTGAAAGTGAAGGTGATTAGGTGTACAGTTATGAACAACTTGAATCTCGCTGTCTTTTAACATGTCACGATAATCCCCATAAGCTTTCGGAATTCCAAGTTCAACCGCTTTTTGTTCTGCTACTTCCTGCCCATGTTCTGCTAATCCAACTACTTCTACAAAACCGAGTCTTCTGATAGCCTCAATATGAGTAGGTCCAATAAACCCTGTCCCAATAACTCCAACTTTTATTTTTTCCATTTCTTTCTCCACCTTAATAAACTGTATTTTCCATAATTTCTTTTACTTACGTAGTAGCTAAAAAGAGAATTAAAACCTTTATAGCCGCTTGCTGACTTGCCTCTATTGATCCGAATCACAAATCAACAACTCTATTTCTAATAAAGGCTAGTCTACTAGGACTAGCCTCTACTAAACTATTATTTAAGCTTTCACTAAATTTTCTGTAAGATTAACCCACACACCTTTTTCAGCTGATTCAAGGATAGCATCTGAAATAACAGCGATTTGATAACCGTCTTCAAAATCTGGTGATACGCTTGTATTTTCAGCGATTGATTTGAGGAAATCATATGTTTCAATAATTTTTGTTTCCCCGTACCCAATTCCTAATGCCGGGATTGGCCATAGACCTTCTCCATATGGATGTGCAGGTCCTGTATAAACCGTTCTGAATCCGCGGCTATCACTTGGATCATCGGAGAAACATACTTGAAGCTCATCACGGCGTTCATAGTTAAAGTATAATGAACCTTTCTCTCCGTGAATTTCAAATGTTAAGAAGTTGTTGCGACCCCAGGCATTACGGGTCGCTTCAATGCTTCCTACTGCGCCGTTATCAAATTTAATTAAAGTTGAAAACTCATCGTCTACATCAACTTTACCTTTTGGTACATCAGCTTCTGCTTTTACAGTTCCTAGTTTATCTACAGCACCACTTTGAATCGGTCTTTCACCAATCCATGTCTTTGCAACAGCCATTACCTCTGAAATGTCACCCACAAGATATCTCGCATAGTCAATCACATGTGTTCCGATATCACCTAATGCACCTGAACCAGCTCGTTCTTTTTGGAAACGCCATGATAAAGGCGAGTTAGGATCCGCAGACCAGTCTTGCAGGTACGTGCCTCGGAAGTTTAAAATCTTTCCGATTTTTCCTTCCTCAATGTATTTTTTTGCTAGAGCAACGGCTGGTGTTCTGCGATAGTTAAATGCGACCATATGCTTAACACCTGCTTCTTTTACTGCGTCAAGCATTGTTTTTGCTTCTGCTGCAGTTCGTGCTAACGGTTTTTCTGAAATGATATGTTTACCTGCTTTGGCAGCTGCAATGGCAATTTCTGCATGAGAGTCATTTGGTGTTACAATATCAATAATATCAATTTCAGGATCTTCTACTACCTTTCTCCAATCAGATGAATAGTTTTCAAATCCTAAACGTTCCGCTGCATCTTTTGCTAACTCTTCGGTCACATCAACGACTGTGTGTCGTTGAGGAACTGCTGGTGCCGGCCAAAAAAACATTGGCATACCTGCGTAAGCGAGTGCATGCGCCTTCCCCATAAATCCTCCGCCAATCATACCTACGTTTAACTTTTTCATTTTTATTCTCCTCCTATGAAAGTAGTCTATTTATTCTGATCTACTATCTTTTAAATAACATTTTCTATATCGTTATGGTAAATTAGACTTCAAGTTTCTAATATATTATCTCTGCTACTTTCTTCTTGACCTTAAGACTTATTTGCCGTTTCAAAACTTAATAAGAAGTTAAAACTGATTTCTGCTCCTTTTTTCGGATCATTATAGCTATCTAATTCTACTGTAAGCCATTCATCATATCCAATTTCATCCAGAACTTGGATCATTTGATCAAACTTTTGATGTCCTTCTCCTAAAGGAAGAAATTCTCCATTATAATAATCTTTGAAATGAATATATTTAATGCGATCTGCATATTTTTTAATTACTTCTACCGGATTCCCTCCACCTGCTTCGATATGCGCTGTATCCGGACATAAATTAATCGTTGTTAGTGCCATTAATTTGTCCAGCTGGTCTGGGGCCTCTACGTTTGTTCCTAAATGCGGGTGATAACTTGGAATAAGATTATATTTCTCTGCAATTACTACTACTCGATTAAGAGCATTGCCTAAATCAGTGTAATCGCTTTCTAAAATACCATTCGCACGGATAGCTCCTCCGCCAATTACTAGATGCTTCGCTCCTAGTTCAGAAGCAAGAGCTGCAACCTCTTCAATTTTTAATAATTCTTCTTCCAAAATATCTGGAAAAATAAAATTCCCTCCAGTGTAAACTCCAATAAAGTCTAAAGAGTAACGGTTCAGCAATGCTCTAAATTCTTCTTTTCTATCTTTAAATTCCATTAGATTTCCGTCAAACATTTCAAATCCTTTATATCCAACTTCTGCAATATCCTTTAAAGCTTCTTCTGTTGATCCATTTGCAAGGTAATAAAGGTCTTTTATCGAAGTGACTCCGGCAGGATGCCCTACTACCCCGCCC
Organism: Priestia sp. USM5; assembly: GCF_058323215.1. NCBI lineage: Bacteria > Bacillati > Bacillota > Bacilli > Caryophanales > Bacillaceae > Priestia > Priestia sp. USM5. The sequence goes on along the minus strand of NZ_JBSGKN010000001.1, from coordinate 1,224,514 downwards.
CACGTATTTGTCTGATATCCTAGTTTCATGGTTTCTCTCCTATCTTTAAAGATTCCTTATGAGTACATGGTGTATTAATACTGGGATTTCATCACCTCCCTAAATTAATTTAGATAAGAAATAATTGAATCAAAATACATGTAATCGATTACAAAGCATTCTAGAAAAAGACTATATTTTTTAATTTATTATAAGAAGAAGCTGTGTTTACTACCTGTACTTGTAATTGATTGTACTTATCAAAAACCCAAACTAAAAATCCCTTTTTAATCAGATATTAAGCAATTCTTTTTCCAACCATTTGTAATCGATTACATCTTAATTTTAAAAAACAAGAAGATTTAAATCATCAGACACATTTTCAAAAGAACTCTTATTCCCTTATGAAAGATGTGTTGAGCACGAATCACGTATGATAAGCTGATCTTCCATTAAATATTGATGTCTTTCAATTTCTTCCTTATTCATCAACTTTATAAGTAATTTCATTGCCATCGTGCCCATCTCAAAAGCTGGCTGTGAGATGGTTGTAAGAGCCGGTTTGAAAATAGATGAAAATTTTATATCATCAAATCCTACTACGGAAATATCATGTGGAACACTTAATCCTTTTGAAGAAATAGCATTTATAGCTCCAAATGCCATCTCATCATTTGCTGCAAACACGGCTGTTGGAGGATGATTAAGACCCAAAAATTGATTCATTATATTAAAACCGCTTTCATAAGAAAAATCACCCTCCTGCACTAAAATAGACTCAACTGTCAGGTTGTATCGTGTCATTGTCTGATAAAATCCTTTTAATCGATCCTGGCCTATCACTCCACCTAGGGGACCTGATATAAATCCTATCCTTTTATGTCCTAACTTAACCAAATATTCTGTTGCTTTTTGAGCCCCGCTGATATTATTAATAGAAACGGTGGGGATGGCTGAACCTTCTATATATTCACATGCCAAAACTACAGGATATTTGAGAGCCATTTCCTCAATGTTCTTCGATTCCATTCTCGCCGTTAGTAAAACCATTCCATCAGCTTTTTTTTGGAGAAGTATATTTAAATACCCATTTTCTCTTTCCAAATCATTGCCCGTATCCCCAAGCAGAACTTGATATCCTTTTATGACGGCTACAGACTCAATTCCTCTTAATACCTTAGAAAAAAAAGGATTTGTTATATCAGGTACAATGACTAGAATGGTTTTGGTTTCTAATGTTCTTAACTGGCGAGCTAATGCATTTGGCTGATAGTTTAATTCTTTAATTACTTGTAATACTTTCTCAGTCGTTTCTCCCGTTACAGTGTTAGGTTTACTTAGCACTCTTGACACTGTAGCAGTTGAAACATTTGCTTTTTTTGCTACATCTATTATTCGCACCATTTTACGACTCTCTTTTCTTGTTCTTCTCTATAACAGAATTGTAATCGCATACAAAAATATTGTCTAATTGGATTCAGACAACATTTTCTGAGGTTCAAACTCTTTAAAAATCCTTTTAAGCGTCGTTTTTATCCATATAAACAAAAAAACAACAAATTAAAAAAACTCAGCACTTATTGCTGAGCTCCCTGTTTTATAATAATTTGTACCTTTGCAGATTGTCTACTTTATGCTTGGAAATCCTTGCAGTTTCCTTATAATCTTTAAAATAGGCTTTATACATTTGACCCGTTGCTTCGATTCTTGTTAAAAGTTCCACATTTATAATATAAGATCTATGAGATATCATAAACCTAGAATCAACGGCACCTTCTAAGCTAGTTAAAGCTTCATTTGTCTCGAATTTACCATTTTTAGTATGAATGACAGATTTCCGATCAAGTCTTTCAATAAAGATAATTTCTTCTAATGGAATAAAAATTATATTTTTCTGCTGTTTAATCATTAAATCCTTTTTAGATGAATGTTCTTTATCGACTAGTGAAATAGACACTTGGGAGGCTCTCTCTAAAGCACCATATAAACGATTTCTATCAATTGGCTTTAAAATATAGTCTACTGCCTTTACGTTAAATGCCTCAAGTGCATAATTATCATGACCAGTAATAAAAATAACTTGTAAAGCCGGGAAAAGTTCTTTACATGCTTTAACTGCTTCCATCCCATTCAATAAGGGCATTCCGATATCGACTAAAGCAAGATCCGGTTTTTCTTTCGTAACATAGTGTATCAATTCTTCACCGTTGGCGGCCTCTCCAACAATTTTATATTTGGATAAACTCCCAATAAAGTACCTTAACAATTTTCTTGAGGTAACATCATCGTCTGCGATCAATACTTTCATCTTGTTGTTCCCCCTTTTCCCTAGCGTTTCTTGATTTCGCAACACTTTGAATAATATCTGGAGCATCTTCATTATAAACGAGCTGCCAAGCATCAATTACATTTTCTTTCATTACTTTTAGAGACGGAACGGCTACATAGGGTGGCGCTTGTTTTCCAAGTAGGGCATACCCTGCTAGAATCGCTTCGGCGACTCCTTGCTGGTATGGTAGCTGGGCACCTAGTCCTTTAATAGGTCCATCCTGTGCAATTTCCAAGGCGACGTTCATACCCAAATCCATTGTCGTAATGACTAAATTGCTTTTTTTTGCAGTACGAGTTGCCCTCAAAGCTCCTTCAGCCGGGACATCCCATACAACAAAAATACCATTTAAATCCTGATGTTCAGCAATCATACCGGATGCCACTTTTTCTCCATCATTCGAATCAGTAATTCCCCTACGATCGACAATTTGAATATCAGGGTACCTTTCCTTTATCGTTTTTTCAAATGCTTCCGTTCTTTGTTTGGTTGCAAAAAAATCAGCATCATGATAAATAATCCCGACCTTACCTTTTCTATCTAATTTCTCAGCCATGATATTAGCCGATTCAATGCCATTTCCATAATTGTCAGCAGAAACAATACTTACATAATCTTTCCCATGCTGCAAACCATTCGGTGTATTGTCCATAAACACCAGCTTTACACCAGTTTGGGCTGCTTTTTGATATACACTTGCAGTCAATTCTGGATCAACTGGAATGCTCACCAGGATATCCGGTTTTTTGGCTAAAATGCTTTCAATGTCGGCTACTTGCTTTTTCCATTTAAATTCTGCATTTGTCACGGCTACTACCTCAATGCCCATTTTCTCAAAAGTAGTTTGCATTCCTTCCAATTGGGACCTTGACCAATCACTTCCAGTATAATGCATAGCAATAGCAGCCTTATATTTCTTTTTCTTAATTTTTTTTAGCTCTTTCAAAGATAACCGCAGTGTTTTTGCTGAGGCAGCTTCCTCGCCATGTGGTCCTGTACTTAAAATTTTATGATCTGGAATATTTTGATTAATTGTATTGTTTAGCGTTTCACTTAGGATTGTCAAAAACTCTTGTACATGAATGGGCTTTGTTAAATAGTTATCAAATCCTTTATCCAATGTATATTGAATATCCTTTGGCACTGCATTTGCACTTACAGCGATGACAGCAATATCTTTCGTTTCTTTGCCTGCTTTTAAAATTTCAAATACTTCATATCCATTAATATCTGGGAGGTTAATATCAAGAAGAACCAAATCTATTTTTTCGTTTGCTACAATTTCTATTCCTTCTTTTCCTGTACGAGCTGATAAGAGCGTATAGGAAGGCTGCGATTTAATGATGTTACTTACTAAGTGCAAGTTGGATTCGTTATCTTCAATATATAGCAAACGATAGTTATCTTCCTTCCTATTATTTGGTGGAGGAAATTCAGTTTGTTCACCCCATTGTATGACAGTCTTTGAATCATTTGGAAGAGGAAGGCTAAAACAAAACTCACTTCCTGTTCCTTTATTGCTTGTTACATTAATCTCCCCTCCCATTAGATGCACCAGCTGTTTAACTAAAGATAACCCAATGCCTGTACCTTCTTCTTTTGCACTTTCAATTCGATAAAATGGAACAAACACTTTAGTATATTCCTCTGCAGAAAAACCCACACCTGTATCTACGATATGAATGTACTGCTTATTCTCTTGTAAACGACAGAAAACGATGACTTTTCCATTTTCTTGATTGTATTTAATAGCATTATCGAGTAGGTTCAGCAATATTTGTTTAAGACGTAGAGGATCAGCAAGAACGATCATATCTTCCCATTGATCCAGTTGGCTATAAATACTGATATTCTTCTTCTTAGCCAATGGTTGTACAATATTGATACATTCCTTGATGACAGTTAGAAGATGAACTTCCTCTACAGAAATCTTTAAATTTCCTGTTTCTATTCTTGACACGTCTAAAATATCATTAATTAAACTTAATAAATGGCTTCCTCCACTTAAAATCTCCTGTACAAAATCACGCTGTTGTTCATTTAAAAATTCATCCATCTCCAATAATTGAGCAAAACCCAGAATTCCATTCAGCGGCGTACGCAGTTCATGACTCATCTTAGACAAAAAACTTGATTTGGCCATGTTCACTTTTTCAGCCTCTTCTTTTGCCTGAATAATAACTCTTTCCATTTTTTTTTGTTCTGTGATATCCTCAAACTCCCATAAGTAGCCTACAAAATCATTTTCCTCATTTAAAGGAAAACAATTGTAGCGTAGTGTCATACCTGTATCTATTTTAATCTCTTTTGTAGTTCTCGTTCGTTTTTCTTTATTTTCCAGCTTAATTTTATTAATTTCTTTATCAAAAAGGTAATGTAAATCGGAAGCGTGCATCCCAATATGGCAATCAATTTCACCCTTCAACTGGAAAATTTCGTAAAATTTCCTATTTAAGAGCCTTATTTTTTTATTCCAATCTGTTACTGCAATCCCACTATCTAACCAATCAATCAAACTACGCTGGAATGCATAGGAATTCATTAATTTTTGTTCTTGTTCTTTTTGAAGAATTTCCTCTTCCATAATCTTTTTGTTAGTAATGTCCACACAAGTTCCGACTACTTCAGCTACTTTATCCTTATGAAATAAAGGTCTTAAATAAATTACATAATAAGTACCTCTAAATTCACCTTCATATTCAATGTACTGTCCTGCCCACGCTTTTTTGTAATAACTGTTTAGTAAATTGGCAGTGTCAATATCATCCCAATACAAATCATGAAGCGCCTTTCCGACGATATCCTCTCGATTAACCCCCAACCTATACAGTAATTCTCCCTCGGCAAAAGTATGAATAAACTCGTTACTTTTTTGTACAAACTTAAAAACCATCCCGGTATCAGTAAAGCCTGGTTGTGCAATATATCTGGAATCCTTCATTCGTTTCGCCCCTAGTTAGTTAAAAAAATATAATATGGATTCTATATGATGAATCCCTTACTTTATGTTCTTTACGGTGCTTAAAGATTAATTTGAAACCAATTATTCATTTGTAATAATTATTGTAATCGCTTTACAAATTATACTTTTCTTATTATAAGCTTCACTATATTGATTAGTCTAACAATACTTACCCATGGGGCTGCCACACCTTTATTAAAGAAGGAAGAGATCAAAACAGAGAGTCGTCTTTTTGACATTACTAAAGGGAAAGATATTTATGTCGTTAATCCTTCTATGGAGCTTTATATAAAGACTTCCAATTATAAATGCATTTTTCTTCATCTGTTCCTTCTGCTTTTGACGGATCGCCAAAGCCCCAGTAAACTCGTTTCACATGTAGAAAAGTTACAGATCAATGCTCTACTGCGTGTCCGCATAGTGTCACAACTAAAACAGATTATTAAGAATTTCAGGATTGATTACATCAGATGTTTGGTTTGAGATATTGATTCCTACTTCTTTCATTGTTTTTACGGCATTAGGATTTAAAGCATGAACTTCAAGTCCAGCACTTTTTACCTCCCACTATTTCCCTTGATACTTTTTAGCCTAACCTTCTTTCATGCCATATTTAAATCAAAAAGTTTGATGTAATTAAAAGAGTTCTTGTTCGACTAACCTATCAGTTAGCTAACAAAAAAAAGACCACCAAAGCGTTTAGCCCCAGCTATTGCCAATTAATTTTCCGGATTATATGTACATTATAACTACTTAATATAATTCACCTATAAAAACATTATAGAATGTTTCCTCCTATATTCGGAACAATAACATTGTATTTACGTAAAAAGGAGGGTAATCAGAAATGGATATTCAAAAATTAGCCGACCATGAGTCATTGGATCTACATGAAGTTATTAATTTTAAAACTCTTTGCTTAGCGAAATCAAAACTAATGCAAGGACTTGTATTTGATGATGATTTGAGAGCATTAATGAAAAAAGATGTTGAACAATCGATACAAGCGCTGGGAGAATTACAGGCAGTTTATCAACGTGCACCTTTTGAAGCCCCTGTTCCTCAAAACCGGCCAACACCAATAATCAATTGAAAAGGAGGTAAATTCAGTGAATCATGACTATTTAGATCCTATAAACTCGCTACACGTACCAGAGCTCGCAGATACCACATTTGCGATGGACTTTCTTCTTCGTGCCAAGGAAGGTGTTCGCAATATCGCAGTCGCATTAACGGAGTCCGCATCACCTGATGTTAGAACCCTCTTACGAGAACAGTTAATGCAAGGGATTGCCATGCACCAAGAAATTACAGAACTAATGATTAGTAAGAAATGGTTCCATCCATACGAATTAAGTGAACAATATCAACTAGACCAACTTTCTGCCAACAATACATTGATGATTGGCAAAATGAATTTATTTCCTGTTGAGACCAATAGAAAAGGTCTGTTTGACCGAACACCTGATGAACACTAACACTGGAGGATATCTATCATGAAGGCAGTAACGTATCAAGGTATTAAAAATGTTGTAGTCAAAGAAGTTCCAGATCCAAAGATTGAAAAACGAGATGACATGATTATTAAAGTAACCAGTACGGCTATATGTGGGTCTGATTTACATTTAATTCATGGCATGATTCCTAACCTGCAAGAAAACTATGTGATTGGCCATGAACCAATGGGAATCGTCGAAGAAGTTGGTCCAGATGTGACGAAAGTAAAAAAGGGAGATCGTGTTATTATTCCTTTTAATATAGCATGCGGTGAATGCCTTTACTGTAAAAACCATTTGGAAAGCCAATGTGATAATTCCAATGATAATGGTGATATGGGTGCCTATTTCGGATATTCTGGTACGACGGGTGGCTATCCAGGTGGGCAAGCTGAATATTTAAGAGTACCGTTTGCTAACTTTACTCATTTCAAAATTCCAGAGACTTGTGAAGAACCAGATGAAAAGTTAGCAGTTATTGCCGATGCAATGACTACTGGTTATTGGAGTGTTGACAATGCAGGCGTAAAGGGTGGAGACACAGTTATTGTTCTTGGCTGTGGTCCGGTTGGCCTTTTTGCTCAAAAATTCTGTTGGCTAAAAGGAGCAAAGCGTGTCATTGCCGTAGATTATGTAGATTATCGCTTGCAACACGCCAAACGTACCAACAAAGTTGAAATTGTAAATTTCGCACATTTTGAAAATGCAGGAATGCATTTGAAAGAAATGACGAAGGGCGGCGCTGATGTTGTCATTGATGCAGTTGGTATGGACGGTAAAATGACTGATATGGAGTTCCTGGCGAGTGGAATGAAACTGCAGGGCGGAGCATTTAGTGCGTTTATCATGGCTTCACAAGTAGTACGTAAAGGCGGGACAATCCAAGTTACAGGCGTTTACGGTGGCAAATATAATGGATTCCCAATGGGAGATATTATGAACCGAAACGTCAATATTCGCTCTGGACAAGCACCTGTAATCCACTATATGCCATATATGTTTGAATTAGTTTCGACCGGAAAAATTGATCCAGGAGATGTCGTGAGTCATGTACTTCCACTTAGTGAAGCAAAGCGTGGCTATGAGATTTTTGACACCAAAATGGATAATTGTATAAAAGTCTTGTTAAAACCTTGAGGAAGGAGGTAGAAAAAATGAATTACGCTTTACATGAAGTTCTTGAGGTCCATGAAATGGCTGCATTTAAGACCAATTGCTTGACTAAGTCCAAAACGATGAGAGGATTAGTTACAGATCAGCAATTAAAAGATATTATGCAGCAAGACATAGATGTATCTACGAGACAATTACAAGAATATGCTTCTATCCTTTCCAACGCTAAGCAGTAAAATAGGAGATGAATACACATGAATCCAATTATTGAAAATTTAACTGGCATGAATGCCCTATCGGATCAAGTGGTTGCAATGGATTTATTGATTGCAGCTAAAAGTGGAGTTAGAAATTACGCCATGGCAGTTACGGAGGCAGGAACACCTGAAATTAAAGAAATGCTCACTCACCATTTAGTAGAAGCTCTTGATATGCATGAACAAATTTCTGCATATATGGTAGAAAAAGGATGGTATCATGTTTGGGATACAAATGAACAAATCACTTTAGATTTAAATAATATCGATACGGCATTGAACTTGCCCACTCTATAAAAATAAAATAGGAGCAGTTTAACATTACCAACCTAAACTGTTCCTGACAATCCATATATATCTTAAAAAAGTTCTGAAGGGACTTGTAATGTTTACAGGGTATGAAGAATAAAAACAATATAAAAAGCAAGCCTAAGAAAAGGAGACTATAAATGGGAACAATTAAACCAATTAAGATAGGCTTAAAAAAATCAAATCCTGATAGAAAATTGACGGCTCCAGAAATGGGAAAACTCTGGGCAACCTATATGGGTAATAGCATGTGTAATTGTATTTTAAATTATTTTCTACAACATGTTGAAGATCAAGACATAAAAAAGCTAGTAGAACATGCGAAAAGACTAACTGAAGAATTTCAAAGTAGCGTCAAAGAGATATTTATCAAAGAAAATATACCTATTCCACATGGCTTTACAGAGGAAGACGTTAATCTAGGTGCTCCAAGATTATTTGAAGATGAATTTTATGTATATTATTTAAAGTATGCAGGAAAAGCAGGACTTAGCATTTATAGTATCGCTATACCTTTAATATATAGAGAAGATGTACGCAATTTCTTAACTTACTGTATGAACTCGACCATGGAATTAATGGAAGAAATTAAAACCATTTTAATGGATAAAAGCCTTATTATTGCCCCACCCATTATTCCAGCTCCAGAACAAGTAAAAATTGCCAGTACTGATTATTTGAGTGGTTTTGTTGGAGATGTTCGTCCTCTACACGCGTTAGAAATTGCTCATTTATACGATAATATTGAAAATAACGTAACAAGCAAAGCTTTAATCATGGCTTTTAGTCAAGTTGCCAAAAGCCAAAAAGTTAGAGACATATTTGTAAAAGGAAAAGACCTTACCCATAAAGCAGTTGAACATTACATAGAAAAACTTCATCGTGAGAACTTACCTGCTCCAGAATTTATTGACCATTTAGTCACAACTTCAACTTTCGCACCTTTTTCGGATAAACTAATGCTGTTTCATAAGGTCGATATGTTTTCCATGAAAATAAGAGCATTTGGGAATTCACTAGCTGTAAATGGCAGACATGATTTAGCGTTACTTTATGGGAGATCTTTAATGAATATAGCAAATTTTGTTAAGGATGCATCAAATATTATGATGGAAAATGGATGGATGGAAATTCCACCAGAGGCTGTAGATAGAGAAAATTTAGCTTCAAAATAGTATTAGTGAAAATAACAAAAACCCCTTATGGAAGGTTGTTTTGCATGTAATTTCCGATAAGCCGTTTTATGTTAACTAAATAAGGTCTATTTAAGTTGATAATGTATTAAAAAAACAAAAGAAACTATCTCATCCTTAATAGTTTCTTTTGCCCCGCGGATTAGGATATTAGATAGATACCTCGCGGTGTCTTGGATAGTTTGCTCAAATGTTGGAATAGCTACGCATTCTTAAGAATTATAGCAGGAAATATTATGTTTCTGCTCTTATTTACTTAGTTTAATTACTACTGCAAGCTACTAATGCTAGCAATAATACAGCAGAAGTTGCTAACACCTTTTTCATACATGCACCTTCAACTCTCTACTAATCATTTCTTACTTATCAACCTGTAACTACTGTTAATAAAAGGTAGAAACTTTGTGTATTTTATCACGCTTTTTGTATTTATGAACATCACTACTACCTAACCTAATAATCTTATTCTTGTACGGTCTGAAATCCTCTTTTATAGGTAAAAAAAGAGCATAAATCCGTTGGTCCCCAACAAAATTTATGCTCTTTCTTTAATAAACCTTTTACGAATTCACTTTTCATCTCGTCACAAATAATTTCAGATGTATGATTCCTATAAAACTACAAACGGCCTTACACAATATCTCGATTCAATTTTTCATCTTTAACCACTTTAATTCTTTCCACTTTTCCTACAAGGAAGATGTACGAAAGTGCTCCTAAAAGGGCCAATGCCGCTATGAATACTAGCGCTGGAGCAAAGTTTCCTCCTTTAGCTAAGAAACCAATAACAATCGGAACAATAATAGAAGCTAGACCGCCGATAAAGTTAAAAACTCCGCCTGTTAAACCGACTAAGTGTTTAGGCGCTAGCGTTGAGACAAAGACCCATGTAATAGAAGCCAGGCCATTTCCAAAAAACGCAATAGCCATAAACATGATAATGAGAGATGTGCTATTTACATAATTGGCTCCAATGATTGAAGTTGATAAAAGCAGTCCTACGATAATAGGTGTTTTTCTTGCAATACCTAGTGATACTCCTTTTTTCACTAAGGCGTCAGATACAAAACCAGATAGTAATACTCCTACAAACGCTGCTAAAAACGGAGCTGATGCTAAGAATCCTGATTTTAAGAAATCTAACCCTCTGTATTCCACAAGGTACGTTGGAAACCAGGTAAGGAAGAACCATAAAGTAGAGTTGACGGCAAACTGTCCTAAGTAGATGCCCCATAGCTTTCTGTGAGAAAAGGCTTCTTTAAGATTTCCCCATTCGAACTTTGCTCTTTCTCCTTTCGTATCCGCAGCTTTAACTAAGCCTCCACCTTCTTCGATATGCTGTAACTCTGCTTTATTTACTTTGCTATGCTGAGAAGGATCACGATAAAAGATGTACCATATAATGCCCCATGCTATACCGATAACCCCTGTAGTAATAAACAGACCTCTCCACCCTAAAAAGTGCTGAATGGTCACCAATGTAGGTGTTAAAAATGCTAGCCCTGCAAACTGTCCTGAAGTATAAAAAGCAATTGCTGATGCTCTTTCCTGATTTGGAAACCAGCTGGTAACTACTTTATTATTGGTCGGAAAAGCCGGTGCTTCGAACGCTCCTGTCGCTAGACGCAGACCAAAAAGACTCACAAATCCCTTGGTAAATCCTTGTAATAATGTAACAATAGACCAGGTGATTAAGCTAACGGCATACGTAACACGAGCACCAAAACGGTCAGCCATTACCCCTCCTGGTATTTGCAAAGCAGCATAAGCCCATCCAAAGGCTGAAAATATAAGGCCCAGTTCTACTGATGATAGCTTTAAATCCTTGGACATGGCCGTGGCGGCTACAGAAATATTACTTCGATCCATATAGTTGATGACAACGCTTACGAAAATAAATGCTAAAACACGAAATCTAACGCGAGTCGGCTTTTCGCTATACCCCTTCATTCCCTTATCCCCCTGTATATGACTAGTTTAAAAAGAAGATCTGACTGACGGTCATTTGTCAATCAGATCTCCCGTACTAAAATGGTTTCCCCTTTACCATTCCGCTACAGAACCGTCTTTATGACGCCATACTGGATTACGCCAATTATGACCAATATCAGCCATTTTTCTAACATGGTCTTCATTAATCTCAATACCTAAGCCAGGTCCATCTGGAATCTTTACGAATCCTTCTTCATATTTAAATACGTGATTATCAACAATATAATCTAGTAAATCACTGCCTTGGTTATAGTGAATGCCTAAGCTTTGTTCTTGAATAAATGCGTTGTGGCACGTTGCATCTACTTGAAGACAAGCGGCTAATGCAATAGGTCCTAACGGGCAATGAGGCGCAGCTGCTACATCAAAGGCTTCAGCCATTGAAATAATTTTCTTACATTCTGTAATTCCTCCTGCATGTGATAAATCAGGCTGAATAATATCAACGTATCCGTCCGTTAAGAGCTTTTTAAACTCCCATTTTGAAAACATTCTTTCTCCCGTCGCAATAGGAATGGATACATGGTTGGCAATTTCTCTTAATGCCTCATTGTTTTCCGGCAAAACCGGCTCCTCGATAAACATTGGACGATAGACCTCTAGTTCTTTAGCTAAAATTTTTGCCATTGGCTTATGTACTCGTCCGTGAAAATCAATACCTATTCCTACATAAGGTCCCACTGCTTCTCTAACAGCAGCAATACGTTCCACTACTTGATCAATTTTTTCATATGAATCTACGTATTGAAGCTCTTCTGTCCCATTCATTTTTACTGCTGTAAACCCTTTTGAAACAACTTCTCTTGCTGCTTCGCCTACATCTGAAGGGCGGTCTCCTCCAATCCAAGAATATACTTTAATAGATTCTCTTGCTTTTCCGCCTAACAGTTGATGTACAGGAGCATCATAATATTTTCCTTTTATGTCCCACAATGCTTGATCAATTCCTGATATGGCACTCATTAAAATAGGTCCGCCTCGATAGAAGCCGCCTCGGTACATAACGTTCCAATGATCTTCAATATTTAATGGATCTTTGCCAATAAGATACTCCATCAGCTCATCTACTGCAGCTTTAACGGTAGAGGCTCTTCCTTCAATAACTGGTTCTCCCCATCCAACAATTCCTTCGTCTGTTTCTATTTTTAAAAATAACCAGCGTGGCGGCACTTGGAACAATTCATAATTAGTAATTTTCATGTACTTTTTCCCCTTTCGTTATACCATTCACTGCGGCTACGTATGCTTTAGCCTTTTGTGTTAATTCCTGCAGGTATGCATGAGTAATTTCACGATTTGTATCTACTAAAGAACTCCCAATACCAAACCCTACAGCACCTGCTTCTTCAAATTCTTGAATATTGTCTAAGCTAACTCCTCCTGTTGGAAGAAGTGGAATATGGGGAAGCGGCCCCCGAATATCTTTAATATAGCTAGCACCCAGCCTAGCAGGAAATACTTTTATAATATCTCCGCCATTTTCATATGCCGTTAAAATTTCAGTAGGTGAAAAAGCACCTGGAATACTCACCGCACCGTATCTTTTTGTTAGTTTAATAGTTTCAATATTAACAGTTGGAGAAAGGATAAACTTTGCTCCTGCTAAAATAGCTGAACGTGCTGTTTCAGGATCAAGCACTGTACCTGCTCCTACTAGCACTTGATCACCCAGCTCTGTAGAAACCTCTTTAATGGCTGAAAGTGCGTCAGGCGAATTTAGAGTAATTTCTATATTTTTTACACCGCCGTCATTAAGCGCAGAGGCAATTTTCACTACGTCCTTCGGTTTGGCTCCTCTAATAATCGCAACGATTTTATGCTCTAATAAATGTGATAAACTATCCGTCATGGGTAAGCCCCTTTCTTTTATCGTATAACGTCTTCTTTTGTAATCGCATTCATAAATTCGTAAAGCTCTTTCTTATCAGGCAAGCCTTCAATATCACCCTCTACGGTTACAACCATAGCTCCTATAGCACACCCTCTTCTAACCGTTTCTTTTAAAGAAGATTTATCTATTAATCCTGATAGTATCCCAGCGGCGAACCCATCGCCAGCTCCTACTGGATCTATTACTCTAGCAACTTTAAAGCCTTCTACGTAAGCGGATTCATTTTCAGTCGAATAATAAGCTCCTTCCTCACCTAGCTTAATAACGACTAACTCTGCACCTAATTGATGAAAAGCTACTGCAATGTCTTCAGGATTATCCTTCTCAAATAAAAACTGGCCTTCATTCACTCCTGGTAAAATAATATCTGCATATGTAGCCATTTTAATGAGTGTTTGACGCGCAGTTTCTTCATCCCAAAGCGTCTTGCGTAAATTCGGATCAAACACTATTTTTACACCATTTTTTTTAGCTGCTTTCATCGCTTGAAAAACAGCTTCGTGGCAGGAATCGCTTAGCGCAGGTGTAATCCCTGTCACGTATAAGTATTTGGCAGAAGAGATGTACTCTTCATTCATATCATGCGGATTCATAAAGCTTGCTGCTGATTCTTTCCTGTAATAAAAGACTTTACTGTTCATTTCATTTGTTTTTTGCTTTAAAAAAAGACCCGTAGGAGCATGATCATCAAATATCACATGTCTTACATCTATTCCTTCTCCTTTAATACTTGAAAGAATCCGCTCTCCTAGCTCATCTTTTCCTAACCGGCTAACCCATCCCGTTTGATAACCGAGTTTTGACAGGGCGATTAACGTATTGCTTTCTGCCCCTGCAATTTTCGAAGAAAAATCTTTAGCATATCGCATCTTTCCATTCGAGTGTGGGGTAAACAGAATCATTGTTTCCCCCATGCTTATCACATCCATTTTACCCCTCTTTTCACTTATCTCTTTGCCTCTTCATATCCAGCAATAAAAGATATATTAGTCGCTGTTTGAAGCAGCCTTTCTACTATAAAGTCCTTATGCTTCAGCATTCTTTCCTTAGGTCCAGCTACGCTAATAGCAGCTTGAATACTTCCCTTTGCTCCAAATACAGGTGCAGCAAGGCAAAATAAGCCTTCTTCATTTTCTTCATCATCAATTGCATAGCCCATTTGAATAAAAGAGTCTAGATTGTCATTAAGAACTTTTTTATTTGTAATCGTATAATCCGTAATAGGCAGCAGCTCCGTATGTTCAAGCAGCTGTTCTCGCTGATCTTTAGGAAGAAAAGCTAAAAAGGTTTTTCCTAATCCGGTACAATAGAGCGGCTTTCGGTTACCAGGCTGAGCTGTTGTTCTAATAGAGCGATTATTATCAATCTTAACAACATAGACCAACTCTCCATCTGACAACAAAGCCATAAACACCGTTTCCTGAACATCCTCCATCAGCTTCTTTAAATATGGTTTTCCCTCAGAAGAAATATCCAATGATTCCATAGCCGCTGTTCCAATTTGAATTAGCTTTGGCCCTAGCTTATACCTTTTTAATGAGTCCTGATTCAAATACCCTTCATTATGAAGTGTTCCCACAAGATTAAACGTACTGCTTTGCGGAAGCGAAAGTAAATCGCTAACTTCTTTTACTGTTAACCCCTCGGGATGTTGAGCAATCAATTCAAATACCCTTAATACACGTTCTGCTGATTTTACTGACATGAAGAAACCCTCTCTAAATCACATATGTGATTTTGAATTTTATATATGATTTACTGATTTAAATACTATCATAGACAGATCATTAATTCAAAATATTTTTACAAATTAAACAAAAATACTTATGACAGAAACTGATTAACTCAGCAGCAACTTGTAGATAAGGTTGGTATTACAAGACAGACTGTTAGCCTCATAGAAAAAGGCAAATATAACCCGTCGTTAAAGCTTTGCTTGCAAATTTGCTACGTCATTGAAGAAACATTGGACGAGTTATTTTGAATGAAAAAGATAGTTGATGAAAGGCTTACCTTTTTAAATTTGCAGCATATTAAAATTACATATTTGGAGGCATTATTTTTGTATGTGGTCTTATACCCATGAACTATGTGTACCGGTTAAGAAAAAACAACAAAATGAATGGGAAGATGATGAATAAACGAAGACCTTGTTCCAGGTCTTCTTTATTTCTACCGATAATTCACATTACGACAACTAGAAGTAATCCCTGTTTTATGCTATCAATACTTTACATTAAAATTCCGATGATTCCATATACCTTGGGTAGCTTGCTCAGTCTATAAAATTCACCCTAATTTGCGTTTAAATTCTTTACTAGCGAAGAAATAAGCAATGACCATGATACCTAGGCACCAGGCAAGGGCACTCCAGATATCGTTGCCAACAGATCCTTCATACAAGAGTGCACGAATCGTATTCACGATTGAAGTCACGGGCTGGTTTTCGGCGAATGCACGAACAGCTTTAGGCATCGTTTCAGTGGGAACAAAGGCGGAACTAATAAAAGGTAGGAAGATTAGTGGGTACGAGTAGCCTGTGGCTCCTTCCATAGATTTCGCTGTCAGTCCTGGAATAATGGCCAACCATGTCAGGGCTAGCGTAAACAGCCCGAGTATCCCGGCTACCGCGAACCAATCTAGGATATCAGCGCTGGAACGGAAACCCATCAAGAGCGCGACGAAGATAACTATCACGATAGTAAGCGCATTGGAAACAAAAGATGTCAACACGTGAGCCCATAATACCGAAGAACGTTTAATGGGCATGGTGATGAAACGGCCCATCAGTCCACTTTTTACATCATTAAATAGCCGCACGGAAGTGTAAGCGACGCCGGATGCGATAGCCATCAGCAGGATTCCCGGTAATAAATAATTGACGTAATTGGCTGTTCCTGTATTTATAGCGCCACCAAATACGTAGACAAACAGTAGCATCATCATAATCGGCGTAATCGCCACCGTAATAATCGTATCCGGGCTGCGCATAATAGTGCGCATCAAACGTCCTAGTAATACACCTGTATTGTTTTTCATTTACATTTCCTCCTTTTTACCGATGATTGCGAGGAAGATTCCCTCCAATGTTGGCTGTTTCTCAATGTATTCCACTTTTGCTGGGGGGAACATCTCTTTAAGTTCAGTAAGGGTACCGGTTTTGATGATTTTTCCGCCATGTAGGATGGCTATACGGTCTGCCAGTTGTTCAGCTTCCTCTAGGTACTGAGTCGTGAGCAAGATGGTTGTACCACCGCCAGCAAGCTCTTTGATGGTGTTCCAGACTTCAATCCGGGCTTCCGGATCAAGTCCGGTCGTCGGTTCGTCGAGAAAAATAACGGCTGGCCCCCCAATCAGACTCATAGCTATATCAAGTCGGCGCTTCATTCCACCGGAATATTGATCCGCCCGGCGATTAGCTGCATCGGTCAAGCTGAATCTTCCAAGAAGATTGTCAGCTACTTCATCAGGATTAGATACCCCTCGCAATTTGGCGATCATTATCAGGTTTTCCTTCCCAGTAAGCATGCCGTCTAACGCTGCGAACTGCCCCGTTAGGCTGATGTTTTGGCGGACGTCAGCCGGTTGACGTTGGACGTCAAATCCGCAAATACTCACTTCGCCGCTATCAGCCTTCATCAACGTTGAAAGAATATTAACTGTCGTCGTCTTACCTGCCCCATTTGAGCCCAGCAGTGCAAAAATTTCACCGCGCTGCACCTCAACATTCACCCCTTTTAAAACTTCTTTGTCTTTAAAGGACTTTTTTAACTCTTTTACAAAAATCGCTGTATTTCTCATACGTTTTTCCTCCTTTTAAAAAGCTCCACAAGCTTTCTTGCTAGAACTGTCATGCTATAACTAAGCTGAGCATCTCGTAGAGCTAGGTTTTTGATATCTCACTATTTAGTCTGACCGATATTCTGTATCACTTAGTACTGAGTTTAAAAAATGACTGAATAGCAAAAGCAACTAGCTATTCAGTCGATGTTATTGATTAAATTTATTTTTTCCTAATCGTTCCTTAATACTCTGATTCAAATCTTCACGATACTTAACCATATAAGTTTTAGCATTTGCCACTAATTCGTCAGCAAAGGAAGCCACATCGTCTCCAGTAATTTCGAGCACCTGTCTACCTTCTGCAGCACCTGCTTCGAATAAATCAATTAATTCATACTGCATGTGTAGCATATCCATTCCGTTGCCCGATGAGAAATTCCACATGTAGTTTTGAATTTTTTTAAATACAAACTGATAGTCTTCTGGCAAGGCTTCAACCCGTGCCATCATCATTTTATACTCTTTTTTATCACCAATCATTTTTTTGAATATTTCCAACATGTCATTTTTCCTCCTTTTTATAAAGCTTCATAAGCTGCTTTAAAACTATCCTATGAAGCTAGTTTGACTTCAAGACGTTGATTTTTGATGATACAAAATCCCACCTTTTCCAAAACAACTCAAGCTCCTTGTAGCCCGCCTCATTAAGCGAGTAAAATTTGCGGGGTGGGCCCATATCCGATGGTTTTTTTTCTATATTCACAAGTTTTTTCTTTTCCAATCGTACGAGAATAGTGTAGACCGTCCCTTCTACGACCTCGATAAATCCAAGCTCGTTCAGACGGCGTGTAATCTCATAGCCATAGGTTTCATGGCGGCTGATAATTTCTAACACACAGCCTTCCAGCGAACCCTTCAGCATTTCAGTTAAATTTTCGATCTTCAGAACCTCCTCTATATCGTCTGACTTATATTCTGTATTACTTAGTACCAAACCAATTTTTACTTAATAACTTTTAAAATTAAGCTATTAAGTAATACTTAGTATATGTAGATTGTAATACTTAGTACCGGGCATTTCAACTATTTTTAAAAAGATTTTCAAAATTTTTTGTGCTGTTTATTATAGAAAAATCATTTTTTATCAAAATGAGTTACTTCTGTTAGTACAATACCTTTTTTATTAATATGATTGTATTGCTTCAGTCAAATTTAACTTTTTGATCAATTCTTCAGTTGTTAAAACTTTGGCAAACTCATTATCTAAAGTTGCTAATGACACAGTATGTATTTGTTCAGGTGGATAATATGCATGATCTGCTCCTTTTACTGCAAATGCAGCTGTGGCATCTGATACGAGATACGTTTCAAATCCTAAATTATCACTCACTCGAGTAAAATTTGATACATAATGTGGAGTTGTTAATCCTACTATTACGCTATTACGACTTTTTCTATTTTGTTTTCTTTCAAATGATTCTCAATCTCCTTGTTTTTTCTGAATATTTTAACATTTTTTATAGATATATACCTTTAAAATGGTATAATATAGAGAACATCAGTTCGGGAGGCTTAATATGCAAACAAAAAAAGTTTATATTTATGTATTTAATACAATGTCAGATTGGGAGTATGGATATTTAATTGCTGAACTAAATTCAGGAAGATATTTCAGACAAGGTTTAGCCCCTTTAAAAGTAATGACGGTAGGAGTTAATAAAGAAATTATTAAAACAATGGGGGGGCTGAGTATACAGCCAGATATTTCTCTTGATGAGTGCACTCTTTTGGATAAAGATCTTTTAATTCTACCGGGAGGAAATACATGGAGTGAGGAGATTCATCAACCTATATTGAAAAAAGTTGGGGAAGTTTTAGAGCTTGGTACTATTGTAGCTGCAATTTGTGGTGCTACTGATGCCCTTGCAAATAGTGGATACTTAGATTCTAGAAAGCATACGCTTAATAACTTAGAATATACAAAAATGGTCTGTCCTAATTATAAAGGGGAGAAGTTGTATGAGGTTGGACCTGTAGTATCCGATAATAACATGATTACTGCTTCAGGAGTAGCACCTCTAGAATTCGCGAGGGACGTATTAAAAAAATTAGATGTATTTGCATCAAATACATTAGATTCATGGTATAGCTTAAATAAAACTCAGAAGTCCGAATACTTTTTTCAGTTAATGAGCTCAATATAGGTTCCTAATTATATACAAGGTGGATTACAATAATTTTCTTTTTTATTTTTGTATACGTAAAAATAGATAAAAAAGATGATTAAAAACAGCTTTTGTCTACCCTCCTTAAAACCCCAGATAATCAAAATATCTGGGGTTTTTTATTATAAAGGTTTTAATGTTTACATTAGATAACGACAAATACATATCTTTCCCACGAATTTCCTATATCTTAGATTACTAAATATCAATAAATTTAATACTGATTCTGTTTATCTAGATCAATTAAGGAGATACTTTTTCCTCAGGTTCATTAAAAGAAATATTTTTTATCCATTCTTTTTTTAATAATGCATACTGAAGAGTATTTTCATACTTAGGTGTTCCATCTTCGTATTTAGTAAACGAAATAAACTCAACAAAACGTCCTTCTTTACGCATTCCTAATTTTTCACATAGTTTTTGTGATTTATAGTTATCCTCCTCAACGTATGCATAGATTCTTCTTGCATCCAATTGAGTAAACAGATACCTTAGGAACTCCTTCACACTCTCGCTTGCGTACCCTTTTCCCTCATATTGAGCATTAAAGTGCCAACCAATGGAATAAGTATCTGGATCTTCTTTTAAGTAGAATATCTCTCCTATTAGATCATCACTGCCTTTTAAGCAGACTGCAACAAAAGAGTCATCTTTTTTTCTTTTTTGAGCTTTTAAAGCGGCTTCCTCTATTGTGTGAACTTTGTCTTCAAGAAAGCAGTTTACCCTTGGATTAGCCAAGTATTCCAAAAGAGCTTGAGAGTCTGCTTTAGAAAAGTTTCTCAATAGTAATCGATCAGTTTCAATCTTTTTCATTAAAAATCCTCCTAACCTATATTTACGGGCTTATTTCTCTGAAAAGACAACAACAATAATTTAAGGGATAACATAACAATAATGGTTGGCTAAGCTTTTGTGGTTTTAGCTGTTAACGTCTTCAGCAACGCGTTCACCAATATCAAGTACACGCGAAATATTTTGCACAATTTCAGGAAGACCAACTACTGCCTCTTGAAACATCCAAATATAAGCTAGAACTGCATAAATAGCACCAGGCGTAGTACCCTGAACACCTGTAAGTCTAAATAGTGTAGCTAGGGTTAAGAGAATGACGACAATCTCCATCATCCCCCATGTTTTAGCCTCAGCGTTAGAAATAGCAACACGCCACAAACGTAATCGTGCAAAATGTTTTTGAACAATGGTAAGTGGACGATGAACGACTATATCTGCCTCTTCTTCAATCCGGTTGTTAAGTGCGTGATTCAAACGATAAGAACGTCGACCGAACCAATGGTTTATGATTAGTATTGGAATTAGTGCCAATAAACTTAAGAACCCAATAAACCGGTCATAAAGAAATAACATGATAATAGCGCCTAAAAATCGAATAACCGTTGTTACAACTGCCGGCAGCTCCATCTGAAAGAAATCTACTACCTCTCGAGACAATGAGACACGTCCTACAATTCGAGTTCCTTTTACTCCATCAGCACGCTGGCGCTCCACCATTTCTGCAGCAACATTAGAATAAATTCCAACGAATACTTTGGTATCGTAAACGTGCCTGAACAAGCCAACCCCTAGGTGAAGGATCCATAGTAGAGCAAGTGGTATAAGGCTAGCCGGATTCCCTTTAAGCAACCCATCGATTGCAAAACCAATTGTTGCAGCGTAAAGAAGATCGCAAACATTTTCAACAAGAGTGAGCATATAGGTAAGGCTAATTCCTTTGCGATTTTTTGACCATATACCTTGAAGGAGTTGACCTACGGAGGATTTTTTCTTTTTTATCATTTGCATCTTATCTACTCTTTCTTTTCTCTAATTAGACAAACTTTAATTCTATTCATTGCTTTATCTTCAAATTCATCATCAATTTGCCTTTTCACTTACTTTAATGAAATAAAGGACTCGTCATTGCTGTTTATATCCCCTTTCCAGTACAATGAACATCATAAAGTATATGGTTACCGTATAGTCAAGGAGGATTTTATGAGTGAAGAGTTGGAAAAGTACTTTAGTACTGGTGAATTCGCGAATCTCTGTCGTGTAAAAAAGCAAACTCTATTTCATTATGACGAGATAGGGTTACTTTCACCTCAAATAAAAAGAGAGAATGGATATAGGTACTATTCGTATGAACAATTTGAAGTCTTTCAAGTGATTGCCTTATTTAAAGAATTCGGTGTTCCATTAAAAGAGATAAAAGTTCTTTTAAAAGATAAAAAACCAATAAATATGATTACTCTTTTAAAGGAAAAATCTCTTGAAATTGAAGAAAAAATTAAGAGCCTTAATCATTTACAAGCAATTATTCAAACGCGTTTACAGTTAGCAGAACATGCTTTAAAAACTGATTTTTCTTCTATTTCATTGCAATATTTAGATGAAGAAACCTTTATGATTAGTGAAAATATTTTAGAAGAAGCCGAACAAAAATATACTACAGTTATTCCGGAGCTCATTCATTATACTCAACTTCATAAATTAGACCGAGGATATCCAATTGGAGCAATGCTTGCGAGAGACCAAATCCAAAAAAAAGAGTTTTACAATTACGAACATTTGTATATCAAAATCCCAGAAGAGATAGAAAAAATTCATTGTCATACACGTCCCCAGGGACTATATGTTGTTGGGTATCAAAAAGGTGCCGAAACCGAACATGCTTACGATCGAATTATTCAATTCGTTAGAGAAAAAGGGTTAAAAATAGGGGAGTATGCATATGAGGAATACGTGATTGATGAGGTAATGGCGGATGGAATAGAGAATTCAATTACAAGAATTCAACTTCAAATTCAAAGCCAATAACGTTTTTTTAGTTTGTATTGCAAAGAGGTACCATATTTACTAAACATATGTGGCGTATACAAACTAAAAATAGAAAACCCAACCTGTGAGCTCTAAAGGTTGGGTTTTCTGTTTTTGTAAACGGAGTATAGGAGAATTGCTTATTGATTTTTCTAGATGGCAATAATGAGGAAACGTTATTCTTCATAAAGACGGATTGCTTCCTTTAGCACAATAACATCCTTCTCATTAATCCTCAATCTCAATTCCAGCTTGCTTAAATGGTTCTAATACTTGTGGATCAAACATTGAAATATAGTCCACTGTTTTTAAATTCGTTAAGTTCTGAAATCCTTCAACAGATAATACATCAAACAAACTGTCTTCGCCATCCCAATCTGGCTTTAGGATATGATAAATTTCATTACCTCCATCAAAGCAAAGGCATTCAACCTTTTCCAAATCACTCTTTTCCAGAGTTAACTCTTCTAAATAATCTTTGATTTCAACAATTGGGCCAGCACCAGAATACCATTCAAAATTATTGGTATACTTATCTTTTAAATCGGTTAATTCTTTTAGAAATAATGGCTCTTGATCTAATAAAGCTTCAATAACCACTAATTTAAAATTAAAATCTTTAAACATTCCACTTTTCCCCATTTTGCTACCTCCGATTTTATCTCTGTATTAGGCTTGTAATCGCCCCTGCACTATTCGTATTATAACAATCATCTATAAATAAAACCTACTTATATTGTTGACTTTGACAGCCCCAAAAATAAGAGCCCCTGTAAATGAAGGTCCGCTCTTATTTACTTAGTTTAATTACTACTGCAAGCTGCTAATGCTAGCAATAATACAGCAGAAGTTGCTAAAACCTTTTTCATACATGCACCTTCAACTCTCTACTAATTCTTTTCTACTTATTATTCTTTGACTACTGTTAGTAAAAGGTAGAAAAATAGGTGTTTTTCTTGCAATACCTAAAACAACGTATTACTAATTTTAAAAATTAATACGTTTTAAACATACTGTAAAAGTAGTATGTTTAAACGGAATACTTTCTAAAGAGATGCTTCCACCCATTTGTTCAATCAATCTCTTCGTAATAGTTAACCCTAATCCACTTCCTTGATAGCGACTGTTCCTTGAGTCTTCTAGCGTATACATTCGCTCAAAAACTCGTTCTTTATGTACTTCATCTATTCCTTTTCCTCTATCTGATATTTCTATATAGATATTATCTTTATCTGTTCTAAGCTTTAAACCTATCATTTTACCATCAGAACCATACTGAATTGCATTAGAAATTAAATTATTAAGAACCCTTTCAATTGCACTTTCATCTCCTCTAACAAAGAGTGATTCTTCTGGTATTTCAATAGCTACTTCAAATTCTTTATTGATTAAAATTTCGTAGTAATCCAATATTATTTTCCGGCTAATTTCGCATATATCAATTCTCGAAAAGCTTAATTTTTTGTCTCCGGATTCAAGCTTTACAAGTTCGAAAAAACGATTTATTAACTCTAGCACCTCTAAGGTTTTTAAATTAACGGTTTTTAACAAACTCATCATTTTTTCTGTACTTAGACTTTTATCATTATTTATAATTTCAATATAACCTAAAATAACTGTTAGAGGGGTTTTTAAATCGTGAGAAATATTTGATAGCATTTTTCTTATTGAACGTTCTACGTTATGGTAATCTGCCACTGTCTTTTGATTGTGTTCTAAAAGACGGTTTATTTGTTTCAATAAAGACTTTATCTGATTATTGTCTGTATATAATAATAGTCTTTCACTTGTTTCTTCATCAATAATAGCTTTGAGCTTGCTTTCTATGTATCTCACTTCTGCTTTATGTTTTAATCGCCTATGAATCAGAAATAGGTTTATACAAATAGAACAGGCCAATAAGATGACGACCAGGTAAACCATTTTTATAAATCCCCCAATTTATAACCTATTCCCCATAAAGTCTTTATGTACGTTGGATGAGAGGGATTGTCTTCAATTTTTTCTCGAAGTCTTCTAATGTGAACATTAATTACGTTTTCATCTCCATGATATTCATCTTCCCATACGGCTTTATACAGTTGTGACTTCGTGTATACATGAGTAGGGTTGGAAATAAATACTTTTAGGATGTTAAATTCTTTTGCTGTGAGGCTAATATCCTTATCTAGTTTCTTCACAGAAAAGCTGTCCATATCAATACTTATATCTCCTATTTTTATGACCTTGCTTTGACTTTCTTTTTTTAACTGCGATGAGTGCATATAATGTAATTCTCTTCTTATAATCGCTTTAATTCTCGCTAATAATTCAATCATAGAGAACGGTTTAGCAATATATTCATCAGCACCAAAACCTAGTCCAAGTGCTTTGTCTACGTCTTCATCTTTTGCAGACATAATAAGAATAGGAACCATACTTTTAGAACGAATTATTTTTAAACATTCCATGCCATCCACTTTGGGCAGCATAAGATCAAGTAAAATAACGTCATATGTTTGTACATTAAGTATTTCTAAAGCTTCCTCGCCATCAAAAACAGCGGTGACTTCATATCCTTCTTTTACTAACCCCTCTTTAACCATCTCACTTATAAACGGATCGTCTTCTACAATTAGTATCTTGTGACTCAATACTTTCCACTCCTAAAACCTTTTAGTATGCTTACTATTCTATTATCATAAAAAATAACAATTAATTACATTATAATCCTTTTTATACAAAATGTTATAACTAATTAATATAGTGTTAAAAAAAGTTAGTAGTAAATAAACGATATAAATTCTTTACCTATAGTTTTTTAAGATATTCATCAAAAAATGCTATCTTAATGTCGAGGAAGATAGCATTTTCAATAAGTAATTGATTATTAGTTTAGTTCAAGTATTCTTATCAAACATATTATAATGATTAATTTGTTACATTAATAACACCGTTGTTACTTAATAAATTTAACTTATTGGATCCCTGTCCAATTTTTCCTCTTTGAAGCTTTTCAGTATCTGTGTTTTTCTTAAGTCTATCTAGTTTAAGTTTTACATCGGAGGAATAACTTTTAGCAGCCACGGATAGAGAAGTTGGCGCTTTTTTATAAGAAACGCCGATGTCGCCAGAGTCACTTTCTACAGCTAAGGATTTTCCTTCTTTTATATCCTTAATTGAAACCTCTCCATCTTTAGAAGTAACCTTAATCTTTGAACCATTTACATTTTCCATATAGTTATCGCCACTTGTAGAGGAAATGTTTAAATTTTCAAAAGTACTATCTTCCATACTTAACGTTCCATCCTCGGATACAAACATTGCTTTATTAGCTGAAAGGCCTTTTATTTTTTTATCACCAGAGTTGTTGTGAACTATAAGATTATTAGTAGAAATTTCACTCAATTGGATATCACCATATTTATTATTTAAGTCAATTTTGTTTATTTTTGAACTTGGAATTGCAATAGAAACTGTACCTTTCTTTCCAAAAGTAAAGCCTCCTAAAAAGCCACTTTTCTTTTGATCCTTTTGCTTGATTATTAGTGTTTTTCCATCTTGCTTAAAAGTGACACGTTGTTTTTCTTTCTTCTTCCCTTTAGCTGATACAATCACTTCATTTGAATGACTTTTCTTCAACCTTATATCCCAAGATTCACTATCCACTTTTAAAACATTAACACTCTCGATATTGTAAGACTTATTTTTCTCAAAGCTTTTTGCTTCGGCAATATTGACTTTGAAAGTGAACCCACAAATTAAAACTAAAGCTACAGAAGTTGATACAATCCTGTTCATCTCTTTTCCTCCTATTTTTACTCTTAGAAATTATGTATTATGCTATGTCAACACTGTCTACCTTTCTTATTGCCAAGTAACCTATTAGAAGTCCAAGAAGACAAAGTACGCCAGGAATTGCCACAATTTCATATAAACTTACCGTCTCTCCTCCAGTGGAAATTGTTGCATTAATTAAGAATCCAATTACTAGAGACGAAGTTATTGTAGTAGCAACTGATTTCTTCCTCATACCAAAAAATAAAGGAATGAAACTCACGCCAGCCATCATAAGCGCACCAATAAGAGTTGAAGGTACTGTAGAAATAATGTCATTCACCTTTACAGGTTTTTCAACCAGATATACGTGCGGGTTGATCCAAAAAATTAATAAATCGATAATAAAAGTAGCAATAATAATACTGACAAAGCAGAATACGAAAACAATAAGCAGTTTCGCTTGCATTAACTTTTTTCTTTTTAATGGATAAGTGAATAACAGCTGAATTGTTTTATTTTTATATTCATCAATTATTAGCCGAGACAAAATGACACTAGAGAAACAAATAAATACAATTCTAATAAAAATATTAGCTAACGACATAAAGTCCGCATAATCTGGATACATAGGTTCAATTTCATTTCTTGATCCCCACCCCATAAGTGCAGCTATAAAAAAGATAGCTAAAATGCAAATGACTACATTTTTTATATACCTTGATAATCGATGTTTTTTGTATTCTAATTTCATTAGTTTTAACATTTTCAAAAGCTCCCCCCAATGGAATTTAAGACGTTTCAATTTAGTGCTCTTTAAATGATGTGATAAGGAATTGGAAGTTAAGATGATATACGTGATTAAATGTGAATTTCTTCACTATTCATTGAACTTAAAAAGTACTCTTCTAGTGAACTGTTCTTTTTGTTGATACTTTCTATACCAACATCATTCATAACGAATGCTTTAGAAATCTCTTGCTGAGTTAATGTTGTTTCATATATACGTATTGCCGCTTCACCAATAACTCTAAAGTTTTTTATTCCTAAATTTTGTTCCAAAATATACAAAGCTTTTTTTGTATTTTGAACCTGTACTTCTATATACTCAGTTTGTTTTCCGTTGATACTTTTCATAGAAACTTCTTTTATTAATTTGCCATTTTGAATAATTCCGATTGTATCTGACATCTGTTCCATTTCAGCTAAAATATGACTAGATATTAATAAGGTAATTCCATAATCTTTACAGAGTATTTTAAAAAGGTCTCTCAATTCCTTTATACCAATAGGATCGAGTCCATTAATTGGTTCATCTAAAACCAGAAGCTCTGGCTTTGTAGAAATAGCTCTAGCTATCCCTAACCTTTGTTTCATTCCCAATGAAAAATCCTTCACTTTTTTGCCTTCAATATTATGTAATTTAACAAGCTCTAGAGCGTGATCAATAGCTTTGTTATCGTAATAACCCATATACTCGCAATGTAAAGATAAATTTTCTCTAGCAGTGAGCTGCTCATAAAAAATTGGATATTCAATAATAGTTCCCATCCGCTTTAATACTTCAAATGATGTGTTCGTTAATTTCTCTCCAAAAATCTCTATTTCACCACTCGTTGGCTTGATTAAGTTTGTGAGCATTTTCATAATCGTCGTTTTACCAGCACCATTCGGACCTAAGAAGCCATAAATTTCTCCTTTCTTCACGTGCATATTAACTTCAGAAACAACCTGTCTCCCTTTAAACGCCTTTGTAAGTTGGGTAGTTTTCAATATGTATGTCATTTATCTTCTCCTTTTCAATTTATATGGTTATTGTATAAAATGAAATTTTCTTTTCTCTTACTTAAATCTTACGTTTTTCTTAATTTTCTTGTTACATAGTTCTAAAAAGAGTTTACATATAAATAGCTTCCTATTTATGTACTTGTTTGTCTTTTTAGTAAGCTAAAAGGTTTGCTAAAACAGCGGTGTATAAACGATAAATTGGAAAATCAAAGGAGCCCTTGGGTATTAAGGGCTCCTTTTTTTCTTGTCTTTTAGAAAGAAACTTTATGTAAACTAGCGTTTTATATGATATAACTAATAAAGTGTTAATCATATTTGAAGCCTTTAGATTTATGAATCTAAAGGCTTTTTTGTACGGATAACTGAGATTATGGTAAATACAAACTTACGAAGTATGAGTCTTACTAGGCAAATTTTTATTTATCGTTATATTGTTTTATAACTGTGACTATAACTGCCAGTAACAGAACAATTGCGCTATTTATAAGTAAATAGTATCCAACTTGTAAACCATAAAATATGGAAAAAGCGTCTCTAATGATCAACAGTGCTAATATACCGCCTACTGCCCCGAATAAAGCCGCCAGTATCAATATTGTAAAAGCAGCAGCGTATAAACTTTTCTTTTTTTTGTAGGAGATAAATCCAACGACATTTGAAATGATAATAAAGAAGCCAATAAGTATTAAGAAAAAGGTAGCCATTTTCTTTAATTCTCCTCTACGGATTATTAATTAGTTAAAATTTCCAATACCTAATATCACTTTAACATAACATTCTATGTGAAAGTTTTGCTTCTTATAACATGTTTGATATTCATCAAAAAGAAGCTGACTTACATTTTAAGATCTTTCTTTATATTTTTTCTTATAGCTAAACTGGCTAAGCGTTTACGCGCTGATTCCATAGGACCCATTTTAAAATAACGGAGCCACAAAACAGCAACTAACATTTGAAACAAACAGATTAATACCCAAACAAAAATGACGAAGAATGAACGAGGGTGTCCACCCAATCCAAGGCCCCATCCATAAAATAAAATGGAGCTTAAAACATTCTGTAACACGTAGCAACTTAAAGACATCTTACCTACTTTCTCTAAAACGCTCCATAATGAAAAGGTCTGAAATTTTTCAATTAGAAAACTAATAGCTCCCATGTATCCAATCGATAAAATAGGGGCAAATACGTACCTTACTGGAAAATCAAAGTATCCTCCAGGAACAAATAATAATAGGTTTAGAGGTAGCCCAACTAAAAGTCCTGCCTTCATCATCCTCTTTCTGATATTAATACCCTTGGAATTATTGTCAAAAGCCCCTATTCTCACTAGTAAAACACCAATTAAAAACATACATATATTAAATGGAATGACGAAAATTGCTTCTGTGCGCAGCTCCCAAAAATGAAAAAGTCGATACTGAATTTGATTCATCCATGATTCATGTTGATAAAGGTTCATCACTTCTTTTGGCACAGCAACTAGCTCATCTCCTATTGAGTTAGTTAGCACACCTAAGAACACAAGTAATATAAAGAAAAGATGAATCGCTGCTGCACTAATCATTGTTATTCGTATCATCGTCTTCCGCATTTTTACGATAAATGAAACAATAATTGCTGTTACTGCATAAGACATTAAAATATCGTACTCTAAGACAAAAATAAAGTGCAAAAGCCCTTCCATTAATAAAATCAAAGACAGCCATATGTATCTTCCTGGCCACGTCCGATTTAACCGTTTTGATTGCTGATATTTCAGTTCTAAACCAACACCAAACATAATGGCTAAGAGGCCAAGTAATTTTCCGTTAATTAAGGACAGAAAAAGGATTCTTAAAAAGTCATCTCCTGATAACCACCATTGATTATGGTTAAAAGTAAATATATAATTTATATCTCCCAGATAGGCAAACAGCCAAATATTTGTTCCTAATGTTCCCAGAATCGCTAGTCCTCTTAATATATCTAAAGAGCGAATTCGTTTTTTATTCTCCACTTCCCATGCCCCCATCCTTTACTTTCATTCTAATAACGTTCCGAATACATTTCTAAAAAGGATTGTTTATTTTCGTTACTCTCCTTCTTGATATGTCATAGTTCAACTATATTAGATTACGTCGCGTCACCTTCAACCCTTATTTTTAAATGAATGAATTATTTTTAGTGCAATAAAGAGAGCGTAGATACGTTTTGAGAAGTGCGAAGGCTGCCTGCTTTGGAAACAGGTTTAGCCAAAATCCAAAAGATATACTGGCTTACGCAGAGTACTAATTACAAAAAAAAGAAACCCTAGTATTTTTAAGGTTTCTTTCTTTCTGATATTCCACTCTAAGCGACAATTGAAGATAAATTAAAATGCTTTTACTGCAATATAACGTTTTCCAACGTTTTGTAATTCATATTCTAAAAGCTGGCATCTAGCTTTTAGAAAGTTCGTTTATCTCCCTTTCAATAAGAGCTACTGAAAGTTCGAATGCTTGTATCCTTCTTTTAGCTAAGGTTATTTGAGATTTATATCTATCGGCATTTTCTTTAGCTTCAAACGTTTTTACTGTCTGTCTGAGTTTATGTAAAGTTGAATCAATTTGACGTTTTGCTTCAACTAATTCAGGTACGTCAAATTTCATTGGAGTCCCTCCTTTTTATCATTTTTATCGATAAGATGGCTTTCTTTAAAAAGGTTGTTTATCGGCAGAGCTACTGTTATCTATATTTCCTGTACATGAGTAGCCATCCAAAAATGTTTATTATACCAAATATAGTGAACACAAACTTACCACTTAAAACTTCTCTTAACAATATACCTGATAAACTAGTGTTTGTTTGTCTATAGAAATTGAAAGGTTCCTTTAAAAGAAGCAGGTTTTTTTGAGGTATTGAGAGGTGACGTCAATTTTTATTAAGATGCTCAGCTGTTCTAAAATAGCCTCTGCGTAAGGGCCACGCTAAATAACCCATTCAAAATCTCTCAACGCAATAAAATTTGTCATACAAATTTCGTTTTTCATCTTCACAACAAAAATAGTTTGTGATACACTTCACATGTAAGGATGTTCACATGAACTAACAAACTCTTGAATGTAAAGTAGAAAAAGCTATTTCACTCCGATGCCAATACGATTGAAATAGCTTTTTTTATGCTCTTATTTTGAGAACCCCCACCATTTCTACTGCTATGGCCTTCTGTACAGTTCTCTAGGAGAAGTAGTTACATCTATCTTACTCGCTTGCTTTTAGAGTTTGATGTTCCTAACCTATCACTCAAAAAATAGAGAGGGTTCTATTTTCCGCTTATTGCAGATCAACCCTTATTAATTGCCGCAATCGCTTTTGTAATACGAACATCATCACCTATTGTATCTAAAAGAGCAATTCCTTCAATTGTCACAAGAGCCAGTGCCGCTATTTGTTCTTTATCCTCTCCTTCTCCCACTTGAATGATATCCATGTAAAACTGATAAAAGCTGTCACAGATTTCCTTTGCTACAGAATAAAAGGGATCCCCCTCTTTTGATGCAACCGCAACTAATTCAAGCCACAGCTTAATGTATGGACGAACTTCAGGATCTCTCATCATGTTATACAAATGGGGAACTAGCGTCTGAAATGAATGTTTTTCCATTTCTGTATTATGCAGCATGTAAATAAGCTTCTGAGAAATAAAGGATAGCACAACCGTAAATAATTCCTCTTTGTCATTAAAATAATGAAGTAACATTCTATCGCTTGTTTCTGCTGCTTTCGCAAGATTTCGCAAGCTGGAGGCCTGCAGACCATTTGATAAAATATAGTCAGCCGTTTTTTCTATAATTTCTTGTTTTTTCTTTTCACCTTTTTTCATATAAAGCTCCTTACTGTCTTTTTCTGTCGTATAGATACAATTATGAAGGAAACTTAGTTGCTTTGCATTATTCCCATTCATTTTTTTGTTGATAAAAAATGTAATGAGTGCTACATTTTAAGAAAGGAGGATGATTGAATTGGTAAGTAAAAACGACAAATCAATGGACAGTAACACATTTTCTAGAAATAATCGAATACCAAAAGCATTACTTATTTTAGTATTAGTATCTTTTTCTGTTTTAACAGGTTTGGCCGTATATCATTATGGCTTTCTTGGTATTTTTTCTCAGGCATTTAACAACTATGCTTCTATGCAAATATTCTTTGATTTATTGATAGCACTAATTCTAGTGCTTGTATGGATGTGGCATGATGCCAAAAAGACAAACCGTTCTTTTTGGCCATGGGCACTAGTCACGCTAATAATTGGCTCGTTCGGTCCCCTTTTGTATCTGTTGCTGCGCAAACGCATTTAGCAGATTAAAAGACTTTGTATTGCAAAAAGAAAGCCTTTTGCAAAATAAAACAAGGCTTTCTTTTTATCTAATTAATTATTAATCAGCTGTTTCCCCTAGTACAACTTTAATAGCCTTTGCGAGCATCTTTGCTGTACGTCTTTCTTCCTTCGAGGAGTGGTTTAGAGATTTATATAAGATTCCATCTTATAACACTATCATTTGGAAAGATAACCAAATAAAAAAGATTCTTTTAGATCCCCAAAAAGTAAAGATCATAAAGCAGG
The DNA here is from genome assembly GCF_058323215.1 of Priestia sp. USM5. Classification (NCBI taxonomy): domain Bacteria; kingdom Bacillati; phylum Bacillota; class Bacilli; order Caryophanales; family Bacillaceae; genus Priestia; species Priestia sp. USM5. The sequence goes on along the minus strand of NZ_JBSGKN010000001.1, from coordinate 1,192,039 downwards.
ATCAAAATCATGCAATGAAGTTTATTGAACTTGTTAAAAAATCATCTAAGTAAACCTTTAATTGTTAAATTAAAGGTTTATTTCTATATATTGTGTTATACTCTTAAACATGTAGTTGTAGAGGAGTTTTAAATTGAAACAAAAAGAGATTTTTTCGTGGATCAAATCCATAGTTATTGCTTGTATTCTGGCTTTTGTGGTGAGAGAGTACATCTTCACTCCTATAGTAGTAGACGGTGAATCGATGATGCCGACTTTAAAAGATAGTGAACATATTATTCTTAATGAAATGGGTAAAAATAACCCAGATAATATAAAAAGATTTGATATTATCGTTTTTCATGCCACAAAGGAAAAAGACTATATTAAAAGAGTAATTGGTTTACCGGGTGATCATATAGAATATCGCAATGACACGCTATATATAAACGGAAAAAAATATGAAGAGCCTTATTTGGATCAATACAAAAAAGAAATAGTAACAGGTCCGTTAACTGAGGATTTTAAACTTGAGGATTTTACAGGCAGAAAAACAGTTCCAGAAGGTCAATTGTTTGTCATGGGAGATAATAGAATGTATAGCTTAGATAGCAGATCACCTCAAGTAGGAACAATCTCCGTAGACAAAATCGTAGGAAAAGCAAAATTAGCTTATTGGCCTTTAAAAGATTTTCAATGGATGAAGTAACATATTTAAAAGCTCCCTCACCACAGGGAGCTTTTTCTATTAAAAATAAACTAAAAAGCAATAATATTTATCTGTTTTACCTCTATTATTGCTTCGCTACTATGTTTAATACTGCAGCTGCTTTTGGGCATCCCACGTAAAAAGCCATATGAGTTATTAGTGCAATAATTTCTTTTTCAGTCATTCCATTCTTTTTTGCCAGCTGCAGATGAAAAGGCATTTGTTCGGTGTTGCCAATACTAATTAAAGCAGAAAGTGTGCTCAAACTTCTTTCTTTTGATGTCAAAGTCGGATCTCTCCACACTTCTCCAAATAAGATATGTTCTCCATATTTCACAAAATCCGGAGCGAGATCTCTCATCTTGTTCAGTAGCTTGGATTTAACACGGTTATTCATAGCTATTTCCCTCCTTTTGATTTACCATTTGTGCTAGTCCTTGCCCAAATGACCAGTTTTCAAGAGATGTCTCGTTTAATGTAATGAATTTATTCATAAAAAATCCTTTGCTTCCAAAGCAAAGGATTTTTTGTAGTTATAGAGAGCTTTGTCCCTTTTACAGATTAATATAATACTCATCCACTATCTCTATCATGAGCATAGTTTTTTGATAAGCTGTCTTTAAAGTCTTGAGGAAGCTTCATATTTCTAAAATTTAAGCCAATTAAATCTTCAACATCTTCATTTAAATACGACCATTTAGATGGTGATGTCATTAAATGGTCTAACAAAACAGATTCATTAAAACCTATGACACATATATCTAAGCTCCGCTCTCCCCATATCGCCCACTGCTTAGAAGAAGAAAACCATACCACTTTCTCTGAATTATAGTAAGGAGCATCCGCAGGGTAATCCTCCGGCCCAATTTCTAAGGCATTACTATACTCTTCACTTGATAAAGAAGTAGGAAGCTTCAAGTAATTAAAATAGCCAAACTCTTTATAAAAATAATCTGTGGGATGTGGATCTAAAACCGCAACTGTAACTTCTTTTTCATTAAAGATTTTTGTTAAATATTGTACGGTAGGCCAAAAATCATCACACATAACCCAATAGAACTCTTCAAATAAGTAATAATCACACCTTTGGTTAAATACTTTGTCAGGCAATTCCTTATTCGTATTAAAGATACTTTTTAAATTTTTATTCGTGGATTGAAAGTCTTGGATATCTTTAATGAAAAAATTGGTGGGCTTCACAGTGTAGCCTCCTTTTTTATTAACTGGGCGTATATTTGAACGGCGCGATGTTATCAACCTCGCATCTTAGTTCATAAAATTGGATGATTAAGGGGTGCACATTAGAATCATATGTTAAAGCTTCCAATGTCCTCTTGCCTAACCTTCTATCTACTAATGCAAGAGCTTGAAGAATAATATTCTCAGAATTTAATGCTCGATCAATGGTCAGCTGAGGATACTGGATAAAAGCGTCATAAACATGTTCAGCGTTAAAAACGCCTCTATGTTCTAGAATACTTGCAGTGTAGTCCATATCATCTACCTTGCCAATGAATTCTGGGAAACATTCATATAAACACTCTGGAAAGGGTTTGCTTGTTTTTCTCTTCACTTCCTCCCAGAGTTTATCATGTTCCATTAAATATTCTGCTGAAGAAGCATTAAAAATCTCCTTCTTATCTAGAGTAATCCAAATACGTGTCTGTTCTCCAAGAAAAACGTTATATTTAGTCAAATGAATACTTAATCTTTCCTTTAACTTATCACAGATTAAATTCTCCATATTCTTCTTTACTTTTGTCCATTTCATGCTATTTTTGTACTCCTATTCTTTCCTAAAACTATACGATTTGGCTTATAGAAACATATTATACAAGAGCACCTGATTATCTGATGCTCTTTTTATTTACTTTTTTTCTCTTTTTCACCAATAGAATTACAATTATCATGAGCAAGCCCAAAATTCTGAGTGTGAAGTGAAACAGATAGAAGACGTTCTATGTTGTGTACCCGATAATGAATTGACCTCCAAATATCATAAAGAATGATAGTCCCGGATATAACGGAGGATTTTCTATAATGTAACTTTTAATTTTGTTCATTCAATTCACTATTCTCTTATGATTAGCACTACAATTAGTGGATAAAAGAAAAGAGAGCATTGAGAATTCTCAGTGCTCCCTTTTACATTAGATCCAAAGAGTCTCCTTCTGGATACAAGGCAATATATTCCTCGTCTTCAGGATTTAAATAAGCTATTTTTACCCCTTCAAGCAAATTGTTGTCCTTTAGTTCTTCTATAATTGTTTTCGTTGCCTTTTCGACATCTATCACGTAGTTGAGAATATTAGCTGTACCACTGCCTATATCTCCACCATCACAAGAACCATTGCCTGTCCAGCCTAAACATTCATTCATTAAATCCTCAACCTGATGTCGCTTTTTAAGAGTTTCTTTCATTTGGTCTTCTTCATAACTATACTGAATAACAAGTTCAAATAGCTCATCTTCATCTAAATAATCGTAGCCTTGATCAGCTTTTTCTTCTGCTAATTCATTCATCACCTTTTCTGCCTTTTGAGATAGTGATAGTTTCTTTTCCTCAGTCTCACCAGTATTTCCAATGGCACCGTAATGAATAATAAGCATTTTGCCATCTTGCCAAACTTCCCAATACGACATTTCAGCATCACTTTGTTTAACCATCTTAATCATAGCTAGCACCCCATATCATCTAAAAAATAACTCTTTAACAAGTAATTACAATAATTATTGTATATGGTAATTTCTGTTATTTCTACTGAAATTTCAATTCCAATCTTTATATAACAATAAAAAAGCACTAGCTAATTTCAATGGTTAGTGCTTTTTTGAACTATTTGCAACGTATATTAGATAATCTTTATTTGTATCGCCTTGCTGAAAAAAATTGAACAATTGGAAAGATAACTAATGAAAGACATATAGCTGCGAATAAAGATATATTGCCGAAATCATTTTTTCTAACAAAAATGATTCTATCTACTATCCAAAGAATAAATAGAGCTATTGTTAGGATATGATAACTTGTTTTCGCACTTATAGTGGCAACTTTCTTACCCATTTCATCTTTTTGAACTTTTCTATCGAATCCCCAGGTAGCAAATTGAAACACACTAGTTAAAACTATAACTATTCCTATAACCCCGGTTACCCCTATGGTATATCCATTTTTAAAATCTGTAATATACATTGTAATTAGAAAAAAGGCGAAACTTAGCAAAACAACAATACCCAAGATATAATTTTTTTGCATATTTTTCATTATAAATTCCTCCTATTCTGATATAAAAATAATTCATCTACACTTACTTCTAAATTTTCTGCCAGTTGAAAAGCCAAAGCTAAACTTGGATCATATTTGTTATTCTCGATAGCATTAATTGTCTGCCTGGATACTTCACAAGCTTTAGCCAAATCCTCTTGAGAAAGCTTTTTAGATTTCCTAAGTTCTTTGATTCGATTATTCATACTTATCAACCTACCTCTGAAATGTAAAAAATATTTTACATTTATAGTATATGGTAAAATTTTCATTATGTCAAACATCTTTTACAAAACATTTACTTTTTTGTGTGTAGGATATACAGAGTTTATATAAGGTTTCTTTCTAAGACACATTAAAAAACGAGCTTTTGATACGCAACCTTTCCATTTTTCTCGTTTATACATCGTTGATCTACCAATATTTTAGTCCCTTCTTAAAGAGTAGTTCTTGTATGAAAAGCGAATCTTTTATTCAGATGCTCACCTGGTTCAAAACAGTCTCTGCCTACGACTTACCCTAAATAACCTATTCACTCTCTATCAAAGCAATAAAATTTGTCATACAAATTTTTCTATCTTCACAACAAAAATAGTTTGTGATGCACTTCACATGTAAGGATGTTCACATGAACTAACAAACTCTTGAATGTAAAGTAGAAAAAGCTATTTCACTCCGATGCCAATACGATTGAAATAGCTTTTTTTATGCTCTTATTTCCATCACCCCAACCTTTCTGTTGCTATACTGGGTTTAATCTAGTCCTCTAAAAGAAGTAGTAAGTTCTTGATTAGTAGGATAAAGATAAACATAATACTATTAGATTTCCGATACGAAGCATTTACAACCATCTGTCAGCTTTCTTTAAAGGAGAATAAATCAAAAAAAGTTAAGCTAAGAGCCATAGCAAAAGGTATACTAAGATCATACATATCGATTTGGGATGATCGAAACATATAGGTAAAGATATAGATAGCAGCACTAAAGGAAATGAACAGCCCAACAAACTTCAATAGTCGCTTTCTTAGTTCAAACCATTTTACTTTTTTGATGTTCCTAATTAACAGAATCGTCCAATAAAACAATATGATGATAATAAATATAACGTATACTACTATAAATCCAAATGAAAATGAATTACCAATACCCATGTATGTAATAAAAGATATAATAACTGTACTTAGCACGCACAGCGTACAAATGATAGATGTAACAGTGCTTTGTTTCATTATACCCCCTCCTCCTTCCATCCTTCATCTTACTATCCCGTTTTTTAAAAAACTCATTTCCCTTTTGAAACGATTATCTAACATTCTACAAAGTTTGCAACAAATTTTGTGTATTCATCTTAAAAGAGTTGTAGCATTTTATATAGAAAAATAGCTAGGATTCACATCTGTATGTCTAAAGCAGCCATATAAATAACAGCGAGTTTCCAATGTAGGTTCATACTTTACAATAGGCGCTTTTCCCCAATACACTTCTTTAACCGTATTTTTAATGAAAGCAATCTCTTCTTTTGTCACTTCTTTGTATTCTACTTTAAACTCTTCTTCCTCATCTGGATCTTGAAGAACTTCTTGCATTTCTTTTTCTTTTCTTTGGATAGTCTTAGAAGCAAGTTCTTCAATTTGTTTTGTTTTTGAAAGCTTCCATAACGAATGAAAATAAGTCGGAAAGAACTCTTCTGAATAAAATTCCCAATCTAACTTGCAGTAGATATTAACAACCTCTTCATAATCCTCCAGAATATAATAGATCTCTGCTATATCAGCTTCTAAATCTTCTCCTTCTTTTCTACTCAGCGTCAGCAGTTCTTTTGTCGCTTCTTTTGCTTCTGATTTCCTTCCTAAATGCGCTAGACAAATTCCATAGCTAAGGAATGGAAACAAACTATCGTTGTTAGAAGATCGCAGTAAGTGCGCTTTACGAAAACATTCCGCTGCTTCAGATAACCTTCCTTTTTTGTAGTAGCATAACCCAAGATTATTTAGATTTTCTAGTGAAGGAGTTAAAGTGATGGCTTCTTCTAATATACCAATCGCTTCTTCATACTTTTCTTTTTTAATGTACATTTCACCCATTACATTATAGGGAAAAGAATGTCTTGGTTTGTACTTCAATATATCTTCTACGATATCAAATGCTTCTTTATCTGCGATTTCCCATGTATAAGACATTTCTTCCACATCTTCTTCAACACTTCTTGATTCCATATCCTCTACAATTGGTTTTCCTTCCACAAAATAAAAATAGCCTAAATTATAAAGAGTTTGAACAGAAGGTTTTAGTTCAGCAGCAGCTTGCAGTTGAAAGAAAGCCTCTTCATACTGATTTATTTCCATAAAAACGATCGCTAGCTCATTTCTTAGCTGTGCGTTGTTTGGGTCTGTTTCCACTTGCTTCTGCATGTGAAGCGCAACCTTTTCAAAATCTATTTCATCATACTTGCTCATAGTCATACTCCTTTTAAATAAAAAACATAAAAGCCGCCTCGGTTTGTCAGATAAGGCAGCTTTTACGAGAAATTTTATATAGAATTTGTTTTACTATGAATTATAGTATATTTTTCCGATAAAAACTATATTTTCCTATAAAGCCACAATTGTCTGTGCAGAGAATATAGTTAACTATAATTTTAATTGTAACTATGATTTAGTTATTGATCATCATCTATTTTATTTTATAAAACGTAACCAATGGTCTACTATAATTGAATGTCTGAAATGTTGAGCACTGAAGAAAGGAAATGAATAATGGTTGGTCTATAGGAATGTATCAATCTTATTCGTTTAAAGACGACCATAAAAATAAGAGTAGGTAAGAGTAGGATTGTCATGAAGTTAATAAGGTTGTTGTAAGAAAATTATAGTTAAAACACTAAAGCCAAAGAAATGTATAGCCTTCTATGGCTTTTTTACTGCTGGTAAATCTGCGTCATTCTCTAGTTTAAAAAATCCCTTTTATATCGAACAGCAAGATATATACCTGAAGCAATGAATGCAATGGAATATTTAAATAAGAAGAAAATTTGCCACATATATTCTTTTGGAAAAATCAAGTCGCACAAAATAACTCCACACAGTACAACGAGGGCACTTTTTAAACCGATTTGACTTGTTCTTTCGTCAGACACACTCATGCCCATTTTCTTTTGAAAAACATATATTAAAACTGCTCCTACTATAAGCGATATAAATCCAATGCAAATAAGCATATTCCAGTTACTATTTGATTGTTCTGTCCAGGTTCTCAAAGGAGTAAAAATGGCATTTTCTATTTTGTCAGTTATCATTTTAATCCCTTCCTTTCACATAACTAAAAATATCGTTAACATCTACGTTAAAGAAATCAGCTATTCGAAAAGCTAAAACAAGAGAAGGCGAATAATTATTCTTCTCCATCACATATATCGTTTGTTTAGATACTCCAACTGCGTCAGCCAATTCTTTTTGAGACATCCTGTTTAAAACTCGGTGTTCATACACTTTATTTTCAACGTAGTCACCATTTTTTTCTTTCAATGTAATCACCTTCCTTTTTTTGACTACAACTATATAATACAACAAACTTTGATAAAGGTAAAGTAAACTTATACAAAAGATAAATATTATTATACAATTTAGGGAAATAAAAAGAGTTAGACTCTTAGCGAGAAGTCTAACTCTTTTTCTATTTCAACATCAAAAAATAAAGTACTCATTTCCTTTTACTGTTTAAAAACGATTCATTTTCGTTTCTTCGCTAAAAACAATATTTGTTGATTAGTTAAATCCCATTAAGTTTTTTACCTGTTGAACATTTTCTAAAGAAGTTAATTTCTCTAATAGTAAAAAGGCCACATCAAACCCGGTGCTGGGGTTTGACAAAGTAATTGTATTGTAGTTTACGGCAATATAATCATCTTAAACAAGAATGATTATAGGCAAAATAGAAAAAAGTCGTCAAAAATAAGGATGTATTAAATGAGGCAATAACCTGAACTTTATCTTTATTATGTATGGTTTTAAATATCAATGATTGTAAAGCCTTACTAACTGATCAATTTCTTTTTCCATATGACTTTTGATTTAATCTTTAGAAGTATAGCACCTCTAAATCTTCTTTTAAGAACTTTTAAACTAGAGCTATATACCAGCTCTTCCTTTAAGTAATGCTTTGTTTCTTGATTACTTTTTGTATAAATATTGCCATCAAAAGATAATGTCATTTTATAAAGAAAATGATTCTGTTTTTCAATAGTAGCTTGATAAGTACCTATATAACGACCTGATTGACTATACCCTTTTATTTTCCCTTCCCATTTCCCCATCAGAATGATTATCCCTTAAGAAAGTAACGGGATACTAAACTGAGTTTCAACATGCATTCTAAATACATCCCTTCTCTTTTCTTCTTAAAATACTATAAAACGAACAAATTATTAATTTTACAAAAAGCACCGATGACAAACATAGCAATATGTAGTGTCATCGGTGTCATTAAAATAAGGGTTACTACCCTATATATCCATACTACTAGTGTAAATTAAAGTGCTTTTAGATGGTAAGCCACGCTTTGAAAATCTCCCTGTAGCTCTGCAGGAATACTCAAACCAATATATTCAAGTTCATCCCCACCATATACACTGTTTGTTTCTACCACTCTATACTTTTTGGACGAATCCAGTCCTTTTACTTTAAAACTTTCAAACGGGGCATTTGCTTCTGCCAGTACGCGGAAATAAAAAACCATTGCTTCAGTTTTATCTTTATTCACAAATGACCATGCTGTTTCGTTTCCTTCAAATGGACTGAGTAAACGATAGAAATCACCAAATTGGATTAATTGTCTAATCTCTTGATATTTACTCACTTGTTGTTTCACAATTTCTTTCTCTTTCTCAGTTAGTTTTGTTAAATCGAGCTCATATCCTAAGTTTCCAGACATAGCCACATCCCCCCGCATATCAAGCGAAGTATATCGATGAACCTGATGATTTGGAACATCGGATACGTGTGCGCCCATCGTACTAATTGGGTAGACGAGACTAGTTCCATACTGAATTTTCAATCTTGAGATTGCATCTGTATTATCACTTGTCCACGTCTGTGGCATGTAATAAAGCATACCTGGATCAAATCGACCTCCACCGCCTGAACAACTTTCGAATAAGATATGTGGAAAAGAAGATGTGATTTTATCCATTACTCTATATAAACCAAGCATATAGCGATGTGCTGTTTCCCTTTGCTGGTCAGCCGGCAGCAAGGCAGAACCAATTTCTGTCATATGACGATTCATATCCCATTTCACATACGTAATCGGTGCACTCGCTAATACATCTGAAACCATTTTAATTAAGGCATCACAAACATCTTTTCTAGAGAAATCTAATACTAATTGATTTCGACTTTCTGATCGACTGTAATTTGGTACATGAAGACACCAGTCTGGATGTTTTCTGTAAAGATCACTATCAACGGAAATCATCTCCGGTTCGAACCATAGCCCAAACTGCATATCCATCTTTTGAATACGATTTGCTAAATCCCCTAGGCCATTTGGAAGTTTTGCTTGATCCACGAACCAGTCTCCTAACGATGTTTTATCATCATCACGTTTTCCAAACCATCCGTCATCTAACACGAAAAGTTCAATTCCTAACTCTTTACCGACTGTGGAAATTTCCTCAATTTTTTCTGCATCAAAGTCAAAGTAGGTCGCTTCCCAGTTATTCACAAGAATAGGTCTTTCTTTATCACGGAACTCACCTCGGCAAAGGCGGGTACGATACAGATCATGAAAAGTTCTAGACATATCTCCTAGGCCTTGATGGGAATAAACCATCACTACTTCTGGACATTGAAAAGCCTCACCCGCTTCAAGCATCCAGCTAAAATCAAAAGGGTTAATTCCTAAAGACACACGTGTATTTTTGAATTGATCTACTTCAGCCTGGGCTACAAAATTCCCACTATAGACCAAATTAAAAGCAAAGACTTCTCCTGTATCTTCTGTGGCATTTTTTCTTAACAGAGCAATAAAGGGATTTTGTTGATGACTGCTTGCTCCCCTACGACTTTCAATAGACTGCATACCTGTACGAAGGGCATGTCTATCTATATATCGTTCTCTTACGTGAGCACCGGATAAGTGAAGAAAATCAAAATCCGCATCACGAAAATCCACATTTGCACTTAATGCTCGTAGTAACTTAATGGAACTAGAGCCTTCATTAACAATACGTGCCGTTCGTGTAATAACATTACGTTGTTCATAAACAGTGTAAGCTACTACTACCTTTATGTAAGACACCGAATCTTCTAAAGTTATTTCTAACGTTTCTGCTTCATTTTCGCTTTCTACATACGTAGAAGGCAGCCCTTCAAGACCTTGTTTCCCTTTCAAAATACGATGATGCTTGTAACGTAAATCGGTTACTGTGGTACCATTATCCAGCTGTATTTGATAAGCAGGTGTTCGGAAATCGGTAGTTCCATAGCCTGGATACTCTTGTGGTAATGTATCTAATGAAAATGTTCGGTCTGTTGAAGGATAGGGATTACCTGAAAATCCCCTATCCATAAACTGCAGTTGATTTGAATGATGATATTCTCTTACTTTTCTCCCCCAATATAAGTGGGATAGGTAACCATCTCCTATAACTTGCAGCACGTAACTTGTATCTTTACCCTGTAAATGAAATAATCTATTCTCTTTATCAAACTGAATTCCCATAAATGTATTCAACCCCTACTTCATTATATTTCTGCGTATAAATATCTTATTTAATGGCTCCTTTTACTACCCCGCCAATAATCCATCTTTGTGCAAAGATGTAGACAATAATCATTGGTGATAATGCAAACAAGTAAGAAGAGAAAGCTAAATTAAAGTCTGTTCCGAACTCAGATTGGAAAATATATTGTACTAATGGCAGCGTCGCATCTGCTGGATCATTTAAAATAATGAGCGGCAGCATAAAGTCATTCCATGCCCATAAACAAGTCAAAATCCCAACGGTTGCGTTAATGGGTGTTAATAACGGAAAAATCACTTTCCAAAAGACTCCCCACGTGCTGCATCCATCCATAATAGCTGCTTCTTCAAGCTCCATTGGAATAGAACGAATATATCCTACGTAAATAAAAATATTTAACGCGGCTCCGTATACGATATATAAAAAGATCAAGCCGCCTGGATTATCCATTCCAAGTGCCGATGTCTGTTTAACAAGAGGAAGCATGATAATGGGAAAAGGGATAAACATAGCACTGACAAAATAGTAATATAGCACTTTAAAAAATTTGCGATGCATGTTTCGCGCAATAGCGTATGCAACCAATGAGTTTGTCAAGATTGTAAATACAACCGTGGTAACCGTAATTAAAGTACTATTCTTAAGAGCAGCAAAAAAGTTCGTTGCTTCAATTGCTTTCGCAAAGTTTTTAATATGAAAGCCTATTGGAAGAGAAAAAACAGATTTCGCTAACTCTTCTGGTGTTTTAAGCGCAATAGAGATGGCAATGTATAATGGCAGAATGATAAATCATGATCCTACGGCAACTAAAATGGTAACGGGCCAATTGGTTTTCTGTTTCATTACATATTCATCTTGCTCCTTCATTACCACATCCTGCAAGTCCGGAAACTGCTAAGGCACTAGTCATTAATAGCGCTAAGGTTTTTTTCATATTTCTTTTTCTCTTTTAATTCTCTATATAATTTCAGTAAACGCTTACCTAATAATTATCACTTAATATTTTGAATATTTCTGGTAGTAATTTTTAAAAGGACTATGTAATTCTATTAACTCACCGCTATACTTGATCACCTCCTTCTTTATACATGCTATTTTGTTACTTAGCTTGGCAGCTTTTTCTTATAATCAATTCTGTATCAAGAACTACTCTAGTAGATATATTTCTTCCATTTAATCGATCCCATAAAAGCTTAGCTGCCATTTTACCCATTTCCTCTGCATGAATTTTCACAGTAGAAAGAGGTGGGTTTAGAAATTCTGCTGCTTCAATATCGTCAAAACTAATAAGTGAGATATCTTCTGGAACATTAATACCTTCCTCATAGAGAGCTCTCAACGCACCTATAGCCATTGGGTCACTTGCAATAATCATGGCACTTGGTAAATTTCCTTTTTCTATAGCTTGCTTCATTAATTCATATCCACTACTTGGCCCCCACTCTCCTATAAATACATTTTCAGGATTATATAAGCCCTTTTGTCTCATTAACTTTTCATAGGAAACCTTCCGCGCATCTTCTATTTCTTTAATAACTCTCCCACTATCTACGCTTTTAATATTATCTAGGCCTCCTAGATAGCCAATATTATAATGATTTAGTTTGGTTAAATGATTGAGTACTACTTCGATAGCTCTTTCCAAGTCTGAGGCGACTACATCGTAATTTCCTTCACGTGGTAAATGATTTACAAGTACCACATTTTCATTTTCGTAATAGATGTCTCTTAATGACTTTAAATCTACTCCTCCAATAACGATTAGACCATCTAAATTATGTAGTTCCTCTAACGATATCCCCTTTTCCAATCGGAATATATTTTTAATATTTAAAGGAATCTGTTCACAAGCAATTTCTAATCCGAGACGAATTGAAAGAAAGTAAGGATCATGCACTTCATCTTCCTGAGCAAGAGCTGAAATAATACCAATGCTGTATGCATTATCCTGATTCGTTTTAAGCTTTTTTGCACTCTTCTTTTTTCGCGGCTTATAATTTAGGAAATCTGCAGTTTGCCATACCCGTTTTCTTGTATCTTCTGAAACCGATAAAGTATGGTCACTACTTAATATTCGCGAGACTGTAGCAATAGATACATTCGCTTCGCGTGCAACGTCCTTTATCTTTGTCATTTCAATTCCACACCTATCTTTTTAGTAAAATATATTTTTATTTTAGTTAAAATTACTAAAATCATATTTATAATATAGCAAGAATAACGCTTACAATCAAGATAATTTTAGTTAAAAATGATTTTGAATGATATTCCTCATTATTATAGTTTAAAGCAAATAATAAAAGCCTTTTAATACCAACAGCTTTATAAATTTCATATAGTAAATAAAGTTCAAATTCACTTTATGATATTTAATTTAATTATATTTTTTACTAAAATTAAATTAAATTAAGTAAAAAAATTAATTTTATCGCCAAATACTTATAAAATCCTATTATGAAAACACCTTCTAATACGCAACTCCACATTAAAAATAACTAAATCGATAAAGTCTAGTTATACTAATACTTTATCGATTTAGTTATTTTCAGTCTAGATTTTCTCTATCATACTTTTATTTGAAAGATGATTCATGAACTCTTTAAACGCTTGCTGACCTTGGCTGTCACGTTTAAATACGCCCGCATGTTCAAGAATTTCCTTAAAAACAATGCCTATTTCTTTTCTTAAAATTTCATGTACATTTTCACTTGAGAGTTCTGCATATTTCTCTTTTATCTCTTTTGCCCATTCTAAATGCTTAGAAATCTTTTTTTGTCTTATAATTTCTTTTTCAAATTCCCTTGATAAAAGGCTTTGTGCTAATAAGTTCATTTCCTCTTTTAAACGGCCTGGTAATACAGCAAGACCCATTACTTCAATTAAACCAATATTCTCTTTTTTGATATGATGTACTTCCTCATGAGGATGGAAAATACCCATTGGATGTTCATGAGTTATTCGATTGTTACGGAGGACAAGGTCCACTTCAAATAATTCTCCTCTTCTCCTTACAATTGGTGTAATGGTATTATGGGGAACTTTATCTGTAAATGCCAAAATCTCAACGTTAACGTCGCTATATATCTTCCAAGTTCGTAAAATATAATCTGCCAAATTTGTAAGCTCGGCCTGCTCTTTTCCTTGCAAGCGAATAACAGACATAGGCCATTTAACAATACCTACTCTTATGTTTGGATAATCTCTAAACACAAACTCTTTTTCGATTTCCGCCTTTGCCATAGGAAAATCATGATGACCGCCTTGGAAATGATCATGTGCTAAAATGGATCCCCCTACAATTGGTAAATCTGCATTCGAACCAAGAAAATAATGCGGGAATTGATGAACAAACTCTAAAAGGCGTTCAATTGTTTTTCTTGATATTTTCATAGGACGGTGGTCACCTGAGAAAACAATTGCGTGCTGATGATAATAAACATAAGGTGAGAATTGTAAAAACCATTGTTCTTTGTTTAACTCTACTGGAATAATTCGATGGTTTTGCCTTGCTGAGTAATTTACACGTCCTGAATATCCCGCATTTTCCTTGCACAGCAAACATTTTGGGTAAGAAGTTTGCCTGATGTTCTTTGCAGCAATAATAGCTTCAGGATCTTTTTCAGGTTTAGATAGATTAATAGTTATCTCTAAGTCTCCATACTCTGTAGAGACCAACCACTGTTCATTTTTTGCAATACGATCTGTCCGAATATAGTTAACATCCTTTGAAAACTGATAGAAAGCTTTTGTCGACGCTTGTGCTCCTTCTCTTTCATAGCGTTCAAAGAAACAGCGGTTTATCTCGGAGGGAAGTGGTACAAAGCTAGCCATTAGCCTTGTATCTAACAATTCTCGATAAGTCACCGTATTATTTTTCAGGCGCCCTTTTTCTGCTGCCCAATCTACTATTTTTTCTAATATTTCCGTAGGAGTATCAGCTACTTCCTCTACTATCTCTAGCCTTTCACAATCATCAAGTTGCAATACCTCTAATAGTTTGTTGCGAACTACATCTACATCCCAACTAGTTATTAGTTTTTTATCTAAACCATATTGGATCAATCGTTCAATTTGCTCAAAAATACTGATTGCCATACTTACTGCTCCTTTATTAAAAAAGAATAGAAATTGAATGTTGACTGGCTTTTACCTAGTCATCACGCTGTATCATTTACTGTAACCACTCGGATGCATTTGGAACCAATTCCATGCACTTTCAATTATCTCTTCAAGAGATGTATAGCGAGGCTGCCATCCTAACTCATTTATTGCTTTTTCTGAAGAAGCAACGAGTTTGGCAGGATCTCCTACACGTCTTGGCGCCACTTCTACTGGAATTAATTTCCCCGTTACATTACGTGCAGCGTCAATGACTTCTTTTACAGTAAATCCGTTGCCATTTCCTAAGTTGTAGGTAGAACTTCTATGACCGCGACGTAATTTATTAATTGCTAAAACATGAGCGTCAGCTAAATCTGTTACGTGTATATAGTCACGTACACACGTGCCATCATGGGTTTGATAGTCATCTCCAAAGATACTAATTTTTTCTCTTTTCCCTAATGCAACTTGTAAAACAATTGGAATAAGGTGAGTTTCAGGGGTATGGTCTTCTCCTAATTTCCTGTCCATATGAGCACCCGCTACGTTGAAATAACGCAACACTACATATCTCATGCCATAAGCTTGTTCAGACCATCTCAACATTTTTTCAATTGCCAATTTAGTTTCTCCATATGGATTTGTTGGGTCTGTAGGAGCGTCTTCTAAAATAGGAAAGCTTTTTGCTTCGCCATATGTAGCAGCAGTTGAAGAAAACACAATTTTTTTCACACCATGTTTAATCATTACACGAAGTAAACAAAGAGCCCCATATACGTTGTTATCATAATACATCAAAGGATCCTCAACACTTTTACTTACAAGTGAATCAGCAGCAAAATGAATAACCGCTTCAATATTATGCATTGTAAAGATATCATCTAAAAATGGGCTATCACGCAAGTCACCAACATAGAATTTTGCCCCTCCTAACACTGCTTGAGGATGCCCTGTTTGTAAATTGTCAACTACAATTACTTCTTCCCCTTTGTCCAGAAGTTCAGAAACTGTATGACTTCCAATGTATCCTGCTCCCCCACAAACTAAAATAGCCATGACGTTTTCCTCCCTCTACTTTATACTGTTTCGCAAACTAGTTCTTTTGCTCCTCCACCAACTTGTACAACATAAAAGTCTGCTATTAGACCTGTTTCTGCTGTATAATTACGGCCTACTTGTTCAATAAATATATCAACTTTATTCTTTTTTACGATATTAACTGTACAACCTCCGAAGCCTGCCCCAGTCATACGCGAACCAATTACACCTTCTTGCAACCACGCTGCTTTTACCAATGTATCTAATTCTTTTCCAGTCACTTCGTAGTCATTTTGTAAGGACTCATGAGACTCTCTCATTAATTTACCAAATCCACTAATATCGCCCTGCTGCAATTTAATAACTGCCTCTTTTGTACGAGAGTTTTCATATACAGCATGTTTAGCTCGCTTACGATCACCTTCATCTTGGATAAGGTATTTATGCTGTTCAAATTGCTCTGGAGTTAAATCTCCTAATGATTTAATGGAAAGCTTCAATTTCAATTGTTTTAATGCTCTTTCACACTCTGTACGACGCTCATTATATTTAGAGTCTGCCAGGCCTCTACGTTTATTTGTATTTGCAATAATTAAAGAGGTCCCTTGGAGCTCAAGTGGACTGTACATATAGTCTAATGTTTGACAGTTTAATAAAATGGCATGGTCATCCTTTCCCATACCAATAGCAAACTGATCCATAATACCGCAGTTTACGCCAATAAACTCATTTTCTGCTTGTTGACTCATTTTTACCATGTTGATCATATCAATGTTTAGATTAAACAACCCTTTTAGTAATACAGAAGTTACTAATTCAATAGAAGCAGAAGAAGATAAACCTGCTCCATTTGGGATATTTCCGTAAAATAATACATCAAAACCCTTCTCTATTCTGTAACCGTGTTTTTTAAACGTATAAATAATTCCTTTAGGATAATTAGACCACTCATGAGAGTCTTCATATTCAAGATTCTCTAATGAGAATTCAATCACACCACGATCTTCAAAATTCATTGAATACATTCTTACCATTTTGTCATCTCGTTTTCGTACAATTGCATAGGTCCCGATATTTAAAGCACAAGGAAAGACATGTCCTCCATTATAATCTGTATGCTCACCAATTAAATTGACACGCCCCGGTGCAAAAAACATTCTATTTTGTTCAATCGATGTATTAAAAATTCTTGTAAATTGTTTAAGTAAATCTAGCTCCATTTTTATTCCTCCCATCAGATAATTCTTTAAATAAGCATTTTATATCTAGATTTTAGAACATTCCCATTGTTGTATGAGCTGGTATTAACTATGAAAATCAATTATAAAAAAGATAAAATTTAACTTAAATTTTATCTTTTTTACTAAAATTATATATGTAATATATCAAGAAGAACACTTACATGCAACAAGTTTTGTATATTATAAATTGTTTCACTTGAGAATGTTGTAAGCGGAGAACATGCCCTATAATGCAGATAAGAACTGGAAAACATATCTTTTTTATTCTCCTAGGCTCCTAAGAAATAGTTAGCTATAAGTTGCTATATATGGAGGCAGGGATTCTATGAATTTAAAACCTTATATATAGCATTAAATTTTATGATTAAAATAGAGTTATGTAAATTTTAAAAATATTATTGATTGTAAACGTTTTTTTTGATATATTTCATTTATCGAGTTTTACTAAAATTAAGTAAAAATAAACAAATGTAGATTTACTTCTAGAAAGTGGTGATCAGATGAAATTAATCCAATTCAAAAAGATATTTTTCCTAAAAAGATGGGTTTTTAATTAGAGGCAAGCGTTTAATATCAGCAGATTGCTTAATTCTTATAGGCAATCCATCTTCTATTAAATCTAATGAAAGCGGGAACAACGATGCTTTGAATGAATACTAAAATGAAATTAACAGATTGAAGTAATAGTAGTTTTCTTCTGAAATATGATGGAGGTAATTAAAATGAGAAAATTGAATAAGCACTTTTGGGTATTTGGATCATTTTTCTATTTATACTTTTTTATTTGGGCAGCCTGTTTACCTTTTCTATCACTTTGGTTAACCGAGGTAGTGGGATTAAATTCAACAAAAACTGGCATCGTTTTTTCAGCTATGTCAATTGCAGCTATTTGTTACCAGCCATTCTTCGGCATTGTCTCAGACAAATTGGGGTTAAAAAAGAACTTAATATGGATATTTATTGTGCTATTAGTGTTCATTGCACCGTTTTTTATATTTGTATATCAACCTTTATTACAGACAAATGTGATAGTTGGTTCATTAATTGGAGGCGTTTACTTAGGAGCTGTATTTAATGGAGGCGTTGGGGCCATTGAAGCATATATAGAAAAAGTGAGCCATAGCAGTTCATTTGAATATGGTAGAGTAAGAATGTTTGGTTGTTTGGGAGCTGCCACAGGTACCTTTTTGACTGGACAATTGTTTAATTCAAATCCCAATGCTGTTTTTTGGGTTAGCTCAATAACTGCTGTTCTTTTAGCTCTTGTGTTCTATTTTGTAAAAATGGATGTAACTGATTCTCATACAACTAGAAATGTTTCTACATCATCTAATCCCAAGGTTAGTACATTATCTATCTTTCGAGATAAAAAGTTTTGGTTTCTTGTCTTGTACGTTATGGGTGTAGGATGTATTTATGATGTGTACGATCAACAGTTTTCTGTATTCTTTACTCATTTCTTTGCAACACCAGAAAAAGGAACAGAGGTTTTTGGAAACCTTTACACTGTACAGATATTTATGGAAGCAATTGTAATGTTATTGGCACCTTTTATTATTAAAAAAATCGGAGCAAAGAATGCTTTGTTATACGCTGGTTGTATTATGTCTATAAGAATCATAGGTTCAGGATTAGCTGACGGACCTGTGGCCATAAGTTTATTGAAGTTAATGCATGCATTAGAAGTTCCAATTTTATTAGTAGCTATTTTTAAATATATCTCAGCTAATTTTGACATGAGGATGTCAGCTACTATTTATTTAATTGGATTTCAATTTTCAAAACAAGTAGGTGCTATATTCTTATCAACTATTGTAGGAAATATGTATGATACAGTCGGATTTAAAAGCGCTTACCTTTTATTAGGAACGATTGCACTTGTTTTTACAGTCATTTCTTTCTTCACTCTATCAGGTCATAAATCACTGAATGTTCATGAAACTTCTTTACAAAAGGTTCAAAAAGATAGTGCATAATTAAATCCTACTTGCATATGGAAAGGATCAGAATATGAAATCTAAAGAAATTAAAGAAAGAATCCATAACCAAAAACTTTATTATTGCAACGACGATTCCTTGATATCAGAGCAAATAAACTATTTGGAGCTATTGTATATTTTTAATCACTCACGTCCAAGTGAGCATGCTGTAAGAAGCAATATATTAAAACAGTTGTTTTCTGAAATAGGAGAAGATTGTTATATAGAACCTCCTCTTCATGCAAATTGGGGAGGGAAAAATGTTCATTTTGGTAACAGTGTGTACGCGAATTTTAATTTGACTCTTGTTGACGACTGTAACATCTTCGTTGGTGACAATGTTATGTTTGGTCCCAATGTTACAATTTCTGCTGGAACACATCCTATACATCCAAACTTAAGGCGGAAAAAAGCCCAATATAATGTTCCAATCTATATAGAAGATAATGTCTGGATAGGAGCACAATCTGTGGTACTTCCAGGTGTACGGATTGGAGAAAATACTGTTATAGGTGCTGGTAGCGTGGTTACCACAAGTATACCTGCTAATGTAGTAGCCGTTGGAAACCCTTGCAGAGTTATAAGAGAAATTAATAATAGAGATATGAGATATTATTATAAAGATTTAGAAATAGATATAGAATAAAAGAATTTGAGTAATGCAAAATACAAAATATATTACAAAAAATACATTATCTAGCTAAACAGATGAAAAAGCCGATTCTTATTTGTAATAAGAAACCGACTTTTTCATCTGTTTATTGTAAAAAGACTATCAACTATTACTTGGGCTGACAACTATCTCTTAAGATAAAATCTGCTGCTAGTACAGCTTTTATCGGTATGCTTCGCCCTTTTAGCCGATCATATAAAAGTTTCACCGCCATTTTTCCCATCTCATCGGTATGAATTTTCACCGTTGAAAGTGGAGGATTCAAGTATGCAGCTGCTTCAATATCATCAAAACTTATAATAGAAAGGTCTTGTGGTACTTTTATGTTAGCTTCGTTTAGTGCACGCATTGCTCCTATGGCCATTGGATCACTCGCAATCAACATGGCACTTGGCAAGGAACCTTTCTCTATAAACTTTTTCATTAACTGATATCCTCCATTGGGTCCCCATTCCCCAATTAATACATTTTCACTTCTATATAAACCTTTTTCTTTCATTACCTTCTCGTATGTAACTTTTCGCTGATCATCAATTTCCGTATATTCAAATTCACTTAACCTTTTGATCGTATGTCTACCACCAATGTATCCAATATTAGTATGGTTCAGTTCAAAAAGATAATGTAGAACCTTTTCAGTAGCAAGCTTAAAATCAGGTAAAACAGCGTCATAGTCACCTTCATCCGGTAAATAATCAACAAAAACAACGGAAGAGTTCCCATGATACAACTCTTTTAACTCTTTTGAATCAACTGCTCCGATTACTATTATTCCATCTAGCTCCCCTAGACCATTTAAATCCGGAAGAGGGTCATTTTTATTAACTCTCAGAACAGACGCAATATGAAAAGGCAGCTGTCCACAAGCTATTTCCACTCCCGAACGCATAGATAAGTAATAAGGATCCGTTATTTCATCTTCTTTAGAAACCGTTGAGATTAGTGCGATATTATATACGTCATCTCTTTTATTTTTTTCATTTTTGTTAGCCCTTTTTCTTGGTGGCTTATAATTTAATAAATTAGCTACTTCTATTACCCGTTTCCTTGTATCCTCAGTTACTGACAATGTTTGATCATTGTTCAATATTCTCGATACAGTCGCAATAGATACATGTGCTTCACGTGCGATATCCTTTATTGTCGTCATTCCATCACCATACCATAGTAAATTATTTTATCTTAATACATTAAATTTACTAAATTTACATACTGTATAGCAAGAAAATGATTTTATATCCTATTTGGCATTACGCTTTTATCAGGA
This sequence comes from Priestia sp. USM5, assembly GCF_058323215.1. Classification (NCBI taxonomy): domain Bacteria; kingdom Bacillati; phylum Bacillota; class Bacilli; order Caryophanales; family Bacillaceae; genus Priestia; species Priestia sp. USM5. Next base: position 1,171,045 of record NZ_JBSGKN010000001.1, on the reverse strand, counting down.
ATAAATTTTGTTCTAGTTAAAGAAATAAGAAAAAATTTATCAAATAAAGAGGTTGAGACATAACGAAACAAATTCAATTCAAAGGTGAGCAACTAGGATACATGAGCTGGACTGCCTGTGACACCGCAGTTGATTTCCATGCAAGACTTCGCTTTCCGCGGGCGGCCGCTGAGCCCGCAGGAGTCTTCGCCTTGCCCTTCAATCAACTGCTAGAAGGAATGAAACCGATGAAATTATATTCACCATCACAAAAAAACGAACCAAGAATCAAACATGTTGATCAATGGTTCGTTTTTCATTTGGGCTAAAATCCTTTTGCCCCAGCCTCTTTATTTTTACCAATTTTTCTAGTGATAGTAAGTAGAAAAGAATAAAGCAAAAGTTATTATAGCTATTTATGGATGTCACTTGTAATCTGATGATTAAGAATCAGATATGTCACCCTACAAAACCATCACTTACATTCAGTCTCTTAAAAACGACAGCAGCGCTTCGTTAAATTCATGTGCATGCGTTGCATTTAAGCCGTGTGGACCGCCTTTTATTAAGGCTAATTTGGAACCAGAAATGGCTTCATGCGTTCGCTTTCCGCTATATTCAAATGGAACGATCTCGTCTGCATCACCGTGAATAATAAGAGTCGGTATTGTAAACTTAGCTAAATCGTCTCTGAAATCCGTTTTGCTGAAAGCAGCTATACAGTCTAATGTTCCTTTGGGCGATGCAGCTGCTGCAATATCCCGGTTGTACAGTCGAAATGGTTCGCTGACTAAGCCCTTTCCGTCTTCAGCTCCAAAAAATGTTTTTGTAAAATCATCAAGAAAAGCTAAACGATCATTTTTTACGCCGTTTTCAAATTCTTGAATGCCTGCGTCATCTAATGCTCCTTCAGGATGATCCTCTGACTTGTAAAGAAATGGTGGTACGGCTCCTGCAAATACGGCTTTTTCTACTCTATCCGTGCCGTACGTTCCTACATAACGGGCTACTTCTCCGCCACCCATTGAAAATCCAACAAGTGTCACATTTTTTAAATCCAAATGTTCTAGCAGCTGATGTAAATCAGCAGCGAATGTATCATAATCGTAGCCGTCCCATGGCTGAGAAGACTTGCCGAATCCTCGGCGGTCATACGTGATGACTCTGTGTCCAGCCTCAATAAGAGCCGGAACTTGATATTCCCAAGAACGTCCGCTTAGTGGCCAGCCGTGAATTAAGACAACCGGCTTTCCTGTCCCGTGATCCTCATAGTATAGTTCAATAGGTGCTTCATTTTCTGTTCCTACCGTAATTTTTGCCATTTCGCTACCTCCATTATATAGTCGTTCTTTATTTGGTTAAGTGGTCGTAAACCTAGCGTAGATCATAAAAAAGATCGCTAATTCTCCTATAATAACAGTGCTGGGAACAATCAGTATTAAGTTAATAATAAAAAACAGCGCTAAAATCCCTAAAAACATTCCCAAGTGATACACTTTCAAACGATGTTGTTCAAATCTATATTGGTGAAACACAAGAGTGGTTGCCATGAAATAAAGCAGCACGGATCCGAATACAAAATATAAGCTGAATGTGTACTGAACTTCATGTAAAAACATGAGCTTAATCGATGCTGCAATCATGCTTAGAGACATGAGGATAAGTAAGTGTCCGTAAATAATCGTTTGTCCGGCTCTTTGAATAGACTTGTTTACTTTCTTTTCTACATTCTCAAAGTACTGCCACCACATAGCAATAATCAGGACAAATGAAATAACCGAAAATAAAATGGTATTCCAGTCCCCTTCTTGTGGCTGTATCACAGCAAGAATGCTGACAACGGATTCTCCGAACAGGATTAATGTTAACAAAGCAAAACGCTCTAATAAATGAGCGGTGTTGGTCGGTAATTTTGCCAGTCTATTATGCCCTAAAACAGGTAAAATCATATCAACTGCAATCCCTGTATACAACACGGCGTAGCGAATCCATGAATCAAAAAGAAGCGAAAGAAGCGAGATAAAGATCCCAATTCCAAAGCATGTACCTAAAAATACAGCAACTTTTTTTCGTTCATCTCGTTCAAATTTTTGAACAATAAGGTATTGAATCGAGGTTAACGCTCTTAGCCCAATATAGCCAATCAAAAAAGAGACGTAATATTGATCAAAATCTACGGACAAGCTTGAGATCATAATAAGAACAAACAGCATTTGAAGAATCATAAAGATGCGCTGATGCAAAAAATCTTGTCCAAACCGATTGATAAACATCGTTTGTCCGGTCCACGCCCACCATATAGGAATAAAGATTAGTACAAACTTTAACAAATACTCTCCATGAATATACCCTTGTTCAACGTGAAGCAAAACATGCGTAGCAGTAGCAACGGCTGCCACAAATAACAAATCATAAAAAAGCTCCAGCCACGTAACTTTTTTTTCTTCCACTACTCCGCATCCCTTCCTATCATTTACCAGGCTGTCGTGAATGTACTTTATTTTATATATAAGAGACGCATACTTCATGAAAGGCAGCTTAGTAAAAGATAGGTGAGCCAACGGTTCATCAGTCGGCTCACCTATCTAACAATTACTTTTATGTTGTTACATTTTCTCCGTCACATAAATGATCCATAGATGCCATTCTACTTTCGTGTTTTATATGTAAAGAAAACGACCGATGCCAAACTTAAGCTCCGCTACGTTAGACACTCTGCTTGCTGAAATCGCGCTGAGCTCCTCTATAGCTGCCCATCAAGTTTTGATAACCAGGAAGATGACTAGAAATTAAATTGCCAAAACCTTCAACGTCGTTGCGCCAGTCACGCTGCAGCTCGCACGCTACGCTAAACCAGTTCATAAGCTGAGCGCCGCCATGAGCCATACGTGTTAATGCTGCATCCGCTACTTGCTTATTAAAAGTCCCTGAAGCATCTGTCACAACAAACACTTCGTAGCCTGCTTTAATGGCAGAAAGCGCAGGAAAAGCGACGCAGACGTCTGTCACTACACCCGCGATAATCAGCTGTTTTTTCCCAGTCGCTTTAATGGCTTTAACAAAGTCTTCATTGTCCCACGCGTTAATTTGTCCAGGACGAGCTATTTTTGGGGCGTCAGGAAACAAATCCACGAGTTCCCCCATTAGCGGGCCGTTGGGTCCATTTTCAAAGCTAGTTGTTAAAATAACCGGTAAATCAAAGAATTTAGCCGTATCACCAAGAGCCAATACGTTGTTTTTAAATTCATCAACACCATAATCACGTACAAGGCCGGAAATAAGGCCCGTTTGGTGGTCAACTAAAAGCACGGCAGCATCATCTTTTGAAAGGCGAGAGTAAAGATCAGACATTTTATCATCCTCCTTAAATTAAGGCAAGTAAGGACACGTACCTTTTCCATTCCTTACAAGCGGTCTATCATTTGAACGGTTTTTTGGATTTCATTTATAATCTGTTGAGTAAAACATGTATAGAAAGAAAAGTTATTTCTGAGGTGAAGGTTCGTGAGGTGTGTTCTCTTTCTTAATCTAGAACAGGAACAGGCGCTTGATCAATCCAATGAATGAACTGCTGTAAGTAGCGCTGAAGATAGCGTTTCGTTGACTCATCAGTTAGGACCTTTTGTTGAGCATCAACTTTTTCATGAACTTGCGAAATCAGCATTTTTTGAAATGGTAAAACATGAACTTGCATCGCTTCCAGTACTTCTCTGGTTTGCTTTTGAGCAAAAGCCGTACCGAAGCCTCCTGGAGTTGCGCCAATGAGACCAACTGGTTTTCTGTTTAAAACAGAAGAAGTCCGAGGCCTTGATGCCCAGTCCAAAGCATTTTTTAATACTCCTGTAATTCCGGAATTGTACTCTGGACTTACAATGATAACACCGTCAACATCTTGAATCGCAGCTCTAAAGGATGCGACAGATTCTGGTGATCCGTCAACTTCTAAGTCTTCATTAAAAAAAGGCAGGCTGCTTATTTCAATCCAGCGATATTGAGCTGAGTCATCTAATGTAGTCAATGACTCAGCAATCATTCGGTTATACGAATTCTTTCGTAAACTTCCACAAATAAGACCAATGGTTTTTGTCATCTATTCACCTCCTCACTTGGAATTAATTTCATATTACCACGGTGTTTCAAATATAGATATTAGTTTTATATATAGATAAATTAATTCCTTCTTTGTACCTAATTTAGGGTTAAACTAGCGTTTTACCATTACTAAAGGAATTATTTCAGTAAAATTCAGTCTAATTCTCTCACTTCAAAAGGAATCAAAGCTCTTTCAATTTGATCTCGATGGGTTTCGTACTGTTCAGGCAGCATGAGCTTTTCTCCCATTGTTTCAAGTGACTCATCATGTGCAAAGCCTGGAGGGTCTGTTGCAATTTCAAATAGAATTTCTCCGTGTTCTTTAAAGTAAATCGCATTAAAGTAATTTCGATCTCGAACAGCCGTCACTCCGTATCCGCTATCGGCTACGTATTTCTGCCATTCTAACTGATCTTCATCATCTTTTGCTCGCCATGCAATATGGTGAACCGTTCCAACGCCCATTTGCCCGCGTCCAATGGTTGTTAATTTTAAATCGATGATATTGCCGATGTCAGCTGATGATTGAAAACGTATAAAATCTCCTTCTTGCCCTACTTTTTGTAGACCCATTACGTTTTCTAATAATTGAGCTGTTTCATCAGGTCGAACCGATAATAACGTAGCGCCTCCGAATCCTTTAATAGCAACATCTGAATTAATTTCACCAGCTTGCCACGTATTCTTTTCACCTTCTTCTCTTTCCACAATCTCTAGATGCAAACCATGAGGATCGTCAAACTCTAAATACTGCTCTCCAAATCGCTCCATCTTTGTAGCTGGAACTCCAAACTTAGCTAATCGCTGTTCCCAAAAGCTCATCGCACCTTTTGGAACCACATACGAAGTGACCCCAACTTGCCCGTCACCTATTTTTCCTTGTCGTGCATTTGCCCACGGAAAGAATGTGATAATCGTTCCAGGTTTTCCGCCTTCATTCCCAAAGTAAAGGTGATACGTTCCTGGATCATCAAAGTTTACCGTTTGTTTGACCAAGCGTAATCCTAATACACCCGCGTAAAAATCAACATTTTCCTGAGGATGACCTACAATCGCCGTGATATGATGAATACCCGCTGTTTTTTTACTCATTACTACCATCTCCTTCGATACATTTTTCGTCATATATTTCGTTATCCCTTTTAAAATTAAAACTATTTATCGCAAATATCTCGAATTCGAGATATTTGTCAAAAAATAAAAGCACCACTCTTATTCCAACCCATTTTCTCTTTTAGAAAATAAACGTATCGAGTGCATAATAACCTGGTCCAGCAATAGCTACACCGATTGCTACAACTAAAAGCGTAAGATTATATTCATATCCGTTTTGTGTTGCCCAGTATCCATTTGGACCGTGTACTTTCACAATCGCCATGATCATTGTTCCGGCAATCAAAAGTGCTCCAAGCGGCGTAAGAAGTCCTGCAGCAAATAAAGCCCCGCCTACTAGCTCAGATAAACCAGCCATTAACGCCATTCTAACGCCTGGCTTCATTCCGATGGATTCAAACCATCCGCCCGTTCCTTTTAAGCCGTGGCCGCCAAACCATCCAAATAACTTCTGAGTTCCATGAGCCATAAAAGATAATCCAATGACCAAACGTATTAACAACAAACCAATACTCACCATTTTTTATTCCTCCTATTTTTTCATCATCTTAAAATCTCGAATTAAAATATCTTGAATTAAGGATAATTATAAAATCATATGGTTCCACTGTCAATATAAATTTTTATATTTTTTTATGGCTAGTTAAAAGGCTTAACGACTTATTAAAAACATATTCATGATTTTATGTGGATATGAGCACGGGGGTGGAAAATATAACGGCTGAACTTTGTTGTTCTTACTAAAAGTGAAGTGGTTTTTGAAACGCAACTATACTTAATGATTCTGAGCTAAATTGAGGCCCTTTTTTGTATCAAAACTTATTTCAAGACCTATAAACAGAAGCGTATACATAAATAAAAGAAGCAATCCCGTATCGCCAGAGTTTGCTCCTTCTATTTGGACACATAGAGAATACCCAACTGTTAGATAGTACTTGTGTGTATAACTAACCGAAGTGTTTTTCTACTTTCAAATATTTAAGACCTTTTATTAAATAAGCTCAGACACTCGGAACCATTTTTATTTTAGTTCTTTAAAGCCAACTGCACTTTACACTAAATTATAGTTTCACTCTAACTTCCGTACCATCAGTAGCTTTAACATCTACTAGTACCATTCCCTTATGTTTCTTTAGTTCCTTGACGATAGGCTTTAGCACACTTTTATCTATTAGCGGAAAAGTAAAGTTCAGCTCTTTTCTTTTAAAATGTTCTTTTGTCCATTTATCTATATGCTTCTGGATAAATTTCGAAAAAGCAACACTAATAGCAACGTTTAAAAGAGCATATGGAATTGGGATACTAAACCGAGCTTCTTTGGTTTTCACTTTTACATGAATCATAAGCGCACCGTTACTCAATGATGACTGAAACGGTATCTCCGTTCGCCGATTTAATATCAACAATCTGGCCATCTAACTCGTTTTCAATTGCTTCAACAATCAGGTTTATATCTATATCTTTTACATATTTTTCTGATTGAGGAATACTTGCTGCGATGCTGTGTCCAGCCATTAATACCAGCTTGACAAGCTTTATTGGCAAATTAACCCTCACATTATCATTTTCAGTTGAAACAACTCGAACTTTTAACGTTTTATCTAAATACGTATTCGGTTTCTTCAAAAGCTTATTGCTTGTTTCTTCTTTTTCTTTTAACACTTGAATCAGTTCTGATCCCTTTTCTGCATCAATTTTTCCTTCTTGAACCATTGTTAACACTTTTGTAATTTCCTCTTTCACAAAAATCCCCCCTATTCTTCTTTTAAGAGCTTGATGGCTTCTTCTGCTGTAATTTCACCATTTTCTAACATAGACACAACTTTTTTCTCGTCTACTTCGTTTTTCTTCTTTTCTACATACCCAAGAGATGAAATGATGTCAGTCAGCTTGCCTCGAACCGTTGGATATGAAACGCCCAGTTCTTTCTCAACTTCTTTGATATTTCCTCTGCACGTTAGAAACACTTCTACAAAATGAAGCTGATCACTCGATAAAGATGCCAGCTTAGATAATTCAAACTCATTTTCAATCGTCGTGTGACAATGGCTGCACTGTAGCTTTGTAATTTTTAACGTTTCACTGCAGACAGGACAATTTGTAAGTACTTTATAAGCCATAATCAAATCTCCTTCTTTTAGTTAATTTGATTATACAACAATTATTTAATATTAAAAACAATAAAATTAAATAATTTTAACTAATAAATTAAAAATTTAAATGTAAATTTCAATAATATTAATAATCCATTTTAACTCATCCACAAAATTAAATAAAAAAGAGAAGGATAAAAGCCTTCTCTTACACTACATAATTGTTTTTAAACTATCATTCAACCACTCTATTTATCCTGCAATTTGAGCCCTAGTAAAAGTCCCATTTATATTTCCTTCTACAACGATACTATGTCCTGCAAACATATCTCCATCAGAAAAATAAAAATCAAAATCACCTTCTGGATAAACGGATATAGTGTCTAAACTCATAAAATCCATAAACATTTCTTCTGTAATTTCCTCTATTTCATCCTCTTCCTGTAGCCAATCGTTTGCTAAATCGACCAGTTCCGCTGCGGCATACATTCTAATTTTCCGGCTCCATTTATCCTGCTCCCCAAAAAGTGTGTGTGCTGTCTTCAGCGCAGATTTCATCATACTTTCATCTTCATGCCAGTCGAAATACAGCTCGCACTGTTCATTCTCCCAAGCAATGTTTCTTTCAAAAACTTTAATACCCTTTTCAAGTGTAAACTTGCCAAATATCTCATCATGATAATAAACCGGCTTTACTGATTCTTTTACTATCGTTTCTAACTCTCCGTCTTCATACTCTGGTTCCAGAATGTTAACGAGCATCATTGAATCCGTTCCCGTACGTACTTGTAGCTTTACAACGGTATTACTTTGCAGTAGATTCATTGCTTTTTCCACTTCTTCCTCGTCCACTAGCCATCTAAGCTGTATCTCTTCTTTTTTGACAGCTTCATTTTCATCTAAACTTTTCCATGCGATTAAATCAATTGATGCTGTCCATAACGTCTCTTCACTGGACATTCCAGCACCAATCCCTACTGAACCTGTAACCGCTGCTATGTCAATTACGTCTTCTGAGAATCCTTTTTCAAATGTCTTTTTTTCATTGAATTCACTCATTTAATATACATTCCCCTCTTTAACTGCTGTTGAAAAATTCGCCCTAAATATATAGTCACAAACTGATATGTTAATTCTCTGCTTTTATCTTTTTATAGCGGTCCACCTTCAAAACCAATAGGCCATCCGCTTCTGTTGAACTTTACTTTATATTGAAATACATTGGGATAATCGCCGTAAACAAAAGCTAAAGAACATCCTGCAAGAATATGTCCGTCAAAATTTAAAAGCTGCCCAAAACTTACAGCGGACAGATAATAGACACTAAATTTTTGTGCAGAAATGAACTGCTTTAAATACTCGAATGACCTTTTAAGATAGATATGTAATTGTTTCAATATACAATCCGCCATTTCAACAAATTCCTCATATGGCTTTTCACTATTTCCCTCTATCGTAATTTCAACTTCTTCCCATTCTCCTATATCCGTACTCCAAAACCATCGCCTTGTAACTGGGACTTCAGCTTCATTTTCATCAAGTGGTTTAGATAGAACAAGTTTTTCATACCCATTTTGTTTGAAGTTAGAGATCGTATAGGTCCGTTCAGAGAACTCAAGATCACTCATTTATTCCTCCTCCCTTCTATGTTTTTACTTCTATGTAGAAATATGTTTTTGACTTACTACGTTTAATTTTAGTACTACACAAAGCGAACATCAATTGGATTACTCAGCCTCTTTCAATAAAAACTTTTACGTTTTTCTGATTACTGTTACTATAATAAGAGAGAAGCACATTACCTATAAATTATAAGGTGGAGGGTTAACCAATAAATAAAAAAATCGCTAATATTATTATCTTTTTTGTATGGTTCCTGTTCTTGTTCCTTCTATGGATCATCTTCTCTTTTTCTAAAGGCCAAGGTGGAGAATGGTGGTCTATGTACCATTTGAACTCCCATAAATATGGTCCTTGGGCTTTAGAGATTTCTTACATAAAAATTATTGTTGCTGCTGTTATTTTCTTAGTAATAGCCTCTATCATAAGTTTTCGATCTAAAAGAAAAAGATAAAATCACCTAAGATACTGCTCGATAAAAAAAGAGTTTCTACCATAGCTTTTATCTTTCTAACTTAAAACCTTCCCCAAACCTAAAAAAACACAGACCATACAATGGTCTGTGTTTTTTTATTAATGTGCTTTTTGTTCAACATTAACTCTCTTGATAAAGAACGAGATAACCAATCCAACAATGGAAACAATAATCGCAAATACGAACGCATGTTGAACACCGTTGGTAAAGGCAAGAACTTGGTTTAAAGGATCCATTTTATCTGATACCGTCTCAAGGAAGCTTCTTGAACCTGATGACAGAATCGAGATTCCAACAGCTGTTCCGATTGCGCCAGAAACCTGTTGTAAAGTGTTCATAATCGCTGTTCCATGCGGGTACAGCTCAGGCGGAAGCTGGTTTAATCCATTTGTTTGAGCTGGCATCATAATCATCGAAATGGCGATCATAAGCGCAATGTGTAATCCAACGATAAACCCTGTTGACGTTTCCAGCGTTACGGTTGAAAAACCATACATGGTGCCGGCTACAATCACAAGACCAGGAATAACTAGCCATTTTGGACCAAAGCGGTCAAATAATCCGCCCATAACCGGTGAAAGAATTCCGTTAATCACTCCTCCTGGCAGAAGCATTAGGCCAGCAGCAAAGGTTGATAAAGCTAATGATGTTTGTAAGTACAGAGGTAAAATCATCATCGCAGACAGCAGTACCATCATGCAGACTAGAATTAATAAAAGACCAATTGTAAACATTGGATACTTAAAGGCTTTAAGGTCTAACATTGGCTCTTTCATCTTCGTTTGACGAATAGAGAATGCAACTAACGCGATCGTTCCAATGACAAGAGTTAGAATAACCTGTAGACTTCCCCAGCCCCCGCCTTCTCCAGCGCTGCTAAATCCAAATACAATTCCTCCAAAACCTATTGTTGAAAGAACAACAGAAATCATATCGATTTTTGGCTTTGTTGGTGTCGTAACGTTCTGCATAAAGAAAGCTCCAAACACCAAGGCAACCACTAATAACGGAAGTGAAATCCAGAAAATCCAGTGCCACGTTAATGTTTTTAAGATTAAGCCTGATACAGTTGGTCCAACAGCTGGCGCAAACATAATAACGAGGCCGATGATTCCCATTGACTTTCCACGCTTATGCGGTGGAATAATAACAAGAATTGTGTTAAACATAAGCGGTAAAAGTAAAGCAGTTCCCACGGCTTGCACGACACGGGCAATCATCAGTACCCCAAACGTTGGTGCAATAGCTGCAATAAATGTTCCAATGATGGAGCAAATTAGCGATGCTATAAAAAGCTGTCTGGTCGTAAATCGTTGAAGAATAAAACCTGAAATAGGTACCAAAATTCCTAACGTTAATAGATACCCTGTTGTTAGCCATTGTGCCGTTGTTTCGTGAATACCAAAGCCTGAAATTAGCTCTTTTAACGCCATATTTAGCGCTGTTTCACTAAATAAACCGATAAACCCGGCAATAAGAAACGACGTAATAATCGGCAGCACTTTGATGTTAGAGCCTTCGGCTGCTGTTTGTTGATTACTCATATTAAATTGTCTTCCTCTCTTTTACGTACTCTTTTTGGTGAATTTTTTCTATCTCAATGATAAGTTGATTAGCAGACAAACAATACATACCGATATAAAGATTAGTAATAAGTTTAAGACATTGTGCTGATTAAGCTTTTTCCTTCTCTTCTCTTTTGACCGGATTGCTTTTTGTCTTCTAAATTCGTTTCTTTCCACAGATACCTCTCTCTCCATTTCATTTCTAAATTACGTATGTAAACTGTTTCCCATTTATGTATATGCTTTTTCAATAAGCAAGATAGAACTAAAAAATGAAAAGAGGAAAGGTACTTATTTATACCATTCCCCTGCACAAAGGAAAAATGAATTTCCACTTTGCATACCAGGAATATTGTAACACATCTATAAGTACTGTTTCTATCTAAAATATACTAAATAATGATATCTATATACCTAACTTAGTGCCCTGTGACAATTAAAATTTGTTTCTGTTATTTCATTAGCAATGACGTATATAGTCATTTTTGAATGTAATAGAAGTTCTGTTTATGTTCATTGGCTACTATGTATATTCTCTGCTTCACAACGTAATTTATAAAAATCCTGAACGAATGTGTTTTCTTCTAAAATGGATTCTTTCATTTTACGTAAAGTTCTTTTTCCTACACGACGGTCAAGCATACACAATATTTTTATTAACATATCATTCGACTTTAAAGATAATTCAATTGGTGAATTAAAATATTCCTCCAAAGCAGAAAAGAAATCATATTGTGCATAAATGCCTTCCGTTTTTAATTGTTCTTGAGCTTGTTCTTGGATTGCTCGATTATTAAAAACATTATCATAAGTAAAATCGTCTAACTGAATACGAATATCTCTTTCTCTATAATATTCTTCTTTTTCAGCAGTAATCGTGCACATATTTAACATTTCTACTTTATCAACAGTTATAACAGCCCTACCTAACTGGTCATGTGCTTTTCGATAATTAATTACTTGAAAATCTACTCTTGAATGTAAAGATTCGCACATAAAACTCATTAAACGTTTCTTTGCTTTGCTCCATTTCGGTTGATATAGCAATAAACTCCCTCCCTTTCAACCTATTAAATTTTACCATTATAACATATATATGGTAGTAGAAAAGAAGTATATGCAAAAATTAAAAGAGCAAACTCTTTTACATGTGAGCTTGCTCTTTCTCTTCTTCATTCAAATTTCTTCAGTTTAACTTATTGTCCTATATCCTTCATCCTTTTGAGAGCTTTTCTATATTCTTGATCTCTCATATGCAGCATTTTATCTGGAGAAAGTTTAGGCTGACCAAACTTTTTCAAAGCTTCTCTATACTCGCTGTCACCAATGACTCCATTCGAAACAATCTCTTTAGGCGAACGCTCAAAAACGGGAGTAGTTTTTTTACTGTGAACCTCTTCTGTACTCAGCTTTTCTTTATTTTTTTCTTTATCATGCGGCTTATGAGCCAGCTTGTGGCCCTTACCTGTTAGGAACATCAAAAACGAGAGAATGAATACTACAATGCTTAATACACACGAAAACGTAGAAAACGTATGATACGTAATGATTTCAGATTTTACATGTAGAGACTGAGTGAAATTTTCTTTACTAGCAACCTGGCTCTCTGCGCTTACCGTCGCAAGGTGATTTTTATACACCTTTGCAAAAACAATACTGCTGATTACAGGAATGACTGCAGATACTGTAACTCTTATAAATTGAACCGTGACCATTCGAGGGACTAAACTTGGTAGTGGTCCGCCTAAAGCAGCACCCATAAGACCTGCAGCGACCGTGAACCCTACTCCTGCGATTAAAGCAGCGAAGTTACTAACAAAGAGAAAAGCTGAAGCATGACCGTCCACATACATCCACTGTATGTTTACTCCCATAATAATGACGGCTCCTATAATACCTAATACGCCCGGCCCGACTTTATCATATAATACGGCACTTAATATGGCCGCAATTACTATCCCCACAAAAAGCCCGATATAGATCAGTGACATCTCTCCTTTATCAAAACCAGATCCACTTTTAAGCAATCCTTGTAGAGATAAAAGAGTGAGACTCATACTAATATTTCCTATAACAGCGATTAAGATAGCGAGAGCTGGTTTTCGAGAAGCCACTAATCGAAAGGGAATTAAAGGATTTTTAATATGCCATTCTGCTATAAATAAAAAACATAAAAAAATGATGCTTCCTACTATGCCTATCCATACATAAGTAGATGCCCATCCTGATTTTTGGAGATTAAGTAATGTAAACGTAATAAATGCAGTAACCATAAACATTAACGCTACACCGATGATGTCAAATGGTTCATGATGTTTTTGCTGTTGCTTGGCATGATCATTTGTTAAAAATTTGTAGCTAAAACCTATTCCCAGTAAGGAAAGTACGGCCGCTATATAAAATAACCATCTCCAGTGTCCGTAGCTTTTCACTAACATTCCGAGAAAAATACCCACAACGCTAGAGCCATAAAATCCGCCAATAAGAATCAGTAATGCCAAGTTCCGTTTCTGAATCGGAAAAGAAAGAACCAGCATTGGAATCATCATCATAAGTGCTAAACCCGTTCCTGTCCCTTGTAAAAAACGACCAATTCCCATTCCTAAGAAGCTGTTAGAAGCAATACTTACGATAGCTCCTACAAGAAACAAACACATTGAAAGAACATAATTCCTTCTCTCCCCTAACTTGTGTCGCAGGATAGGTCCAAACGGAATACAAAATGCAAAGCTTATAACCCCTATTAAAACCGGTGTTATCGAAATATAAGATTGATTGTTAAACGTTTGTTGGAGAATTTCACGTATAGAATTTAATGACGTGTTTAACATTAAACCAGGACCAATAGCTAAAACTGCCAGTAAGGAAATCCTCCAGTGTTTTTCTATTTTCATACTACAATTCCTTTCTGCCTTTCATGATTGTAAAATATCTTTATTTGAACAAACTAAAAAATAAAGCTTCAGTAAGGAAGCTTTATTTTATTTTCTAAACCTGCCACTCGAATTGGCCCTAGAAGGGTTAAACGGGTTAATTTATCAGCCATAAATGCAGGGCTAAATTTCATATCGCTTTCTAACCAAGAACAAATGACACCTATATGAGCTGATGTGATATAGCTAATCAGGATATCTTTAGGAATTTCCAGTCCATCCTCTGCTTCTCCAATTGAAGAGATTAGCTCTCCGTACACTCTTTTCTTTACAATTTCCGTCATATGACTTCTGAATTGAGGCAACCCTCGGTCACTTAGCATGACTTTAAAATAATCAGCGTGTTCGTAGATGAATTCAAAAAGCTTTAAAAAAGAAACAGACTCATCTTTTTCTTCCACTTCTGAGGAAGCCTCGTTATTTTGTTTAGGCTTTACCTGCTCTATTAGCTCTTCTAGAACTTCATTCATAATCTGAACAAGAAAGTCTTGCTTATCTTGATAGCGTAAATAAAATGTTCCTCGCGTTAACTCCGCTTTTTCCGTAATTTCTTGAATCGTAATGGACGTGACATCTTTCTCCTTAAGAAGTTCGACTAAAGCGTCTCTTAAATATTTATTTGTTCTTTTTATCCTAGGATCTACTTTTGTTTTTTTAGTCATAGTTGATCTCCTTGTATCACTTTTATTAAGACATACGATGGACTATTTAAACTATCCTGTATCGTTAACATACATTTTATACACAACGTAAACTAATGAACATCATGTATATTAAGTCTTACAAAGTATTGCCAATCTGTCAATATCAAAAATTGGGTAGGGTTAAAACATTCCATTGTTAGAGATGGATTGCGTGAAACCTTTTGTAAAAACGTTCAAAAGAAATGGTATTAGAAATGAGGTAATAGTAAAAATTGATATTATGGAGGTGTTTTCTTATGAAAAAGTTTGAAGTAACGTTTCATTTAATCAATGGTGAAATCAGTCATATAGTTGAAACTAAATCACTTATTCGTGCAAAGAACTACATACAATATAGATTTGAAGATAAAAGTAAAGTATTGGACTTAGCAAATGACTTAGTACTCGTTAAAAGCAGCGTTCAATACTTTACCGTAGCTGAAAAAGAATAAGTAATGATATAAACGGAGTAGAAATTGCTTGTTCCACCGCTGTTAATTTCCATGCAAGGCTTCGCTTTTCGCAGGCGGCAAGTGAGCCCGCAGGAGTCTTTCGCCTTGCTATCCAATTAACGGCTACAAGCACCTACATTCACCCTCATAATAAAAAAATCCGAACAGTTTATCGTTCGGATCTTCCTTCCACTAAACTACTTTTAAGCTCTTCTCTCACTATTTTTTCACCCAGTTGTCATTACTATCCTTTTTGTACTTTGTTTTTACTGCATTCCACGCAACTTTATGCGCCGTAGCTTCTTCTTTGTATTCGTCACTCGCTGAGTTAAATGCTTCTTTATAAATTTCCTGAGCATGATGAGGAAGGTTATCTTTTACTCCATCAGGCAATTCTTTTAATGAATTGTAAGGCATAACAGTGTTCCTCCTTGAAAGCATCGTTTACTACTGATTTACCTGTTCTTAATGAGTATAAACATTTAATAAACTCTGAAAACGAATGGGAGTTTTGACTCTATAAAAAAGAACAGCACCTCTCTAGGAAGCCTGTTCTTCAAGTGAATCTAATTACCCTTTAAACATCAGCGGGGAAACGCCCTTACTTAAGTTCCATTTGCTTAAGGTAATCAATTCAATTTCTTGATCAGCAAAGAAACAAATACCTTTTGCATTTTCTACAGGATAGATTCTGCTCGTCATCACTTTCTCGCCTTCATTAATAAAAACTTCAATGGACGATTTATCGACAAAGAGATGAAGATGCAGGTGGTTATCATTTAATCCAACAGGTGCTTTTCTTACTCCTCCATCACCTTCACCTGAGTTATCGCGATTAAAGATAAACAAACTTTCTAATCTATCATAGGTTAAAAGCGTTTCTTGGTGAGTTTCGTTATCTGTTCGCAATTTCACTCCGAATTTTGAAGCGGCTTTTGCGTTAATTTTCACTTCAAGTTCGTAACAATCACCTGAAATACCTGCAAGTTCTTGTTCTCCACTAACGATAATATTTTTATACTGCACGTGATGTTGACGAAGCTGCTTAAGCTCTGGAATTGGTTTACTAATTATGTTCCCTTGTTTAATAGAAAGCTCACGCGGAATAGTCATTGCTCCTGTCCAATTGTATTTTTGTTAAGGCATGCAGCTTTCCCACATAGCCATCCACGCTATCATAATTCGTCTGCCGTGTTCATCTTCTGTTGTTTGAGGAGCATAAAAGTCAAACCCGTAGTCTAAAAGTTGAAAATCTTCATGTTGAAGCAGCCCCGTTTGATAGTCTAATTTCCCTTTTACATATCCAGCTTGATGTAAGTTATGATAGAGATCCCCTTCTGGTTTTACTCCTTGAGGCGACATGACAAGCACGTCCTGTCCGCCGAGACTAAAAAGATCTGGACATTCCCACATAAAACCAAGATTCCCTTGGCTTTTGGCCATTATATTTATAAACTCCCAATCCATTAGATCTCTTGAACGATACAAAAGAACTTGGCCCTCATGATCCTTCGTGCGTGACCCAAGAACACAATAATAATAGTCATCTTTCTTCCATACTTTTGGATCTCTAAAATGATCAGGGTGAATATTCCCTTCAGGCACTGAACCAATAACTGGGTTTTGAGCTGCTTTATTAAAATGAACGCCGTCTTCGCTTACAGCAAGACACTGAACTTGTCGTAAATCCGTATCATAGTTAGCTCCCGTCCACACATTCCCTGTATACATGGCATAAAGCTTTCCATCTTTTTCAACTGCACTTCCTGAAAAGCATCCATCTTGGTCATATTCTTCACTCGGAGCAAGAGCAATAGGGAGATGTTCCCAATGAGTGAGATCTCTACTTTTTATATGCCCCCAAAACATTGGCCCCCACTCGAGAGAGTATGGATGATGCTGATAGAATAAATGATACTCACCTTTGTAAAAGCAAAATCCGTTTGGGTCATTCATCCAATATGCCGGTGTAGACACATGGTATTGTAATCGCCAATAATTCTGATTAACAGCCTCCTGCTCGTTTAACACACTCTTCATTGCCTTTGAGATTTTTTCTTGATGTTGATTTTTTAATGTTTTCAACCGATTTCTCCCTGCCTTTCTCTACGTGAATGAGTTACGTGTGATAAAAAGAGATTAAAACGATGAATCAATCTCACAAACAATGGATTCGTAAGGTCGCAATTTTAGTTGATTTGGGTGTAATTCCAAATGATCGTAGTTCGATAAAATAACTTCTTTCATAGTAAAATCTAAGTTTAAAGCTACTTCTTTATGACCAAAGTTAGCGATTACCGCTATTTTTTTATTATTAAACTCCCTTGCGTAAGCCATGATTTGTAGACTATCTTCAAACAAATCTTCGTATTTACCAAAAGCAATAACCTCTGAATATGGACTGCTTTTTCTT
Organism: Priestia sp. USM5; assembly: GCF_058323215.1. Lineage (NCBI taxonomy): Bacteria > Bacillati > Bacillota > Bacilli > Caryophanales > Bacillaceae > Priestia > Priestia sp. USM5. The sequence goes on along the minus strand of NZ_JBSGKN010000001.1, from coordinate 1,153,627 downwards.
AATTTAATTAAATTTTTATAGAAATAAAATAAAGAATTATCATCTTTTAAAGCATTCTCAACGTTAATAGAAGAGTAATTAGCATTTATCTCTAGCCACGGTGTGCCTTGGCTAAACCCTGCATATTGAGAATGATTCCACTGCATAGGTGTTCGGGAATTATCACGGCTGCGTCTCCAAATTGCTGCTAATGCTTCTTCTTTTGAGAATCCTTCTTTCAGCGCAGAGTGATATTGATCAATTGAAGCTAAGTCATTGTAATGCTCAATCGACGGATACTCTACATTTGTCATTCCGATTTCTTGTCCTTGATAGATGAATGGTGTGCCTTTTAGTAAAAAATAGACCGTAGCTAACATTTTTGCTGACGTAGGTCCTATATCTTCTGGTTTAATAAATTTATTTAAAGAACGAGGCTGGTCATGGTTTTCTAAATAAAGCGCTCCCCACCCCGTATTGTTATAGAATGTTTGACTATCAGAAATAGCTTTTTTAAAATCAAGCAGATTCCACTTATGCGGTTCATACCATTTTCTTTTTTTCCTACGTCTAAATCGACATGATCGAATTCAAAAAGCATACTAAAATGTCCTTCTTCTCCCGCGTAAATAGGCAGTTCTTTGTGTGATACTCCCGGAGCTTCCGCCACAGTTAAGATATCATGTGAAGCAAAAGCTTGTTTACTTAGTTCACTTAAAAATTCATGAATGCCTTCTTGATTTGTTTCAATTACATTCATTTCACCATCCGAATTAGCAAAGTCCTGTCGTTTTTTTATAAATGTAATGGCATCTACTCGAAAGCCGCTAATTCCTTTTTCTAACCACCATGTGACCATTTTATAGACGGCATTTCGAAGATCAGGGTTTTCCCAATTAAGATCAGGCTGCTTTTTAGAAAATGCATGAAGATAATACTGTTCTGTTTGTTCATCATACTCCCAACATGAACCGCCAAAAATAGATTCCCAATTATTAGGAGGGTTTCCGTCATCTTTTCCATCTTTCCAAATATACCAATCTCTTTTCCGATGATTTACATCACTTTTTGATGCTAGGAACCACTCATGTTCATCCGAAGTATGGTTAACGACTAGGTCCATAATAATCTTTATATTTCTTTTTTTGGCTTCATCAATCAGTAGATCCATATCTTCCATAGAGCCAAATTCTTCTGCAATGGCTTGATAATCAGAGATGTCATATCCGTTATCATCCATTGGAGATTGATAAACTGGACTTAGCCAAATAACGTCGATACCTAACTCTTTTAAGTAATCTAATTTTTGAATAACTCCTTTTAAGTCGCCAATTCCGTCACCATTCGAATCGTAAAAACTTTTCGGATAAATTTGATATACAACTGCTTCTTTCCACCACTGTTTATTCATCGTTACAGCGCTTTCTGGATTCTTTCTTTCGCTTAGTTGAACCATTTCTTATCAGCTCCTATGTATTTATATTAAAATGATGTATATATTCTTTTGTTTTTTATGGTATCGATACCATATGTGGTTAAAAAAATTTATGTTATTAAAAAATCTGATATAACCCTTTTTACCTCACGCTTCTATACTTACCTCAAACTCTTTGTTCTAGTATGCGATAAATAGCTGAATGTAGAGGAACTGTCTTCTGCTTTAAGGTAAATTTATTGTATTATATTATGGGAACGGTTTCAATTATTTTTCTGAAAATTTTTCAAAAAAGGTGAGAACTAATAGATTTAGCTCTCACCTTCATCTGTTATCTCCTATCACGTTGAGCTTCGAACAACTAGCTCGATTGGGAGTTCAAACGTTTCTACTTTCGATTCAGAATCATTCAGCATATCGATCAGGATTTCCATCGCTTTAATCCCCATTTGATCAATCGGTTGTCGTATAGTTGTTAGCTTTGGATCTAACATTTGTGCAAGAGGTTGGTCATCAAAGCCAATAATCGCCAAATCATTAGGTATACTTAGACCAGACTCTTTGGCTTCGATCATCATTCCTCCAGCAATTTCATCACTTCCTGTAAATATAGCCGTTGGGCGATCCTCCATTGACAGGATTTTTTTAACTACTTGTTTTCCGTCTTCAATACTATGTTGATTAACAAAAATCCATTTTGGATCCGGCTGAATTCCTGCCTCTTGAAGTGCTTTTTGATAACCTTGGTTACGGTCCTTGTCCTTACCTTCCTCAGCGAACAATCCACCTGTACAGTACCCGATTTTCCGGTGTCCCTTTTCAAGTAAATGCTTTACGCCTATATACGCACCCTTATATTGATTTAATCGAACGATTGGAACATTTGCGTTGTTTACATATTCGTTGCACAACAAAATAGGACCATACTCAGTAAACGGCTCTATGAGACTCCAGTCATTTTCAATGGACGTCATAATAATTCCGTCAACTTGCTTTGTTTTCAGTAAATTTAAAAATGCTAATTCTTTCTCTTTATCTTCATTACTTTGAAAGATTAATACATGATAGCCCTTTTTATAAGCAACTTGTTCAATTGAATCGACTAAATAAGAGAAAAATGGATTTATAATCTTTGGTACAATAACACCAATTGTAGTCGTTACCTGTCCTCTTAACTTTCTTGCCGAAGGATTTGGCGTATAATTAAGCTCTTTCATTGCTTTTAGCACACGATTTTTTTTCTCTTCTGAAACATACGAATGATTGTTTATAACACGGGAAACCGTTGTTTTTGATAACCCCGATAATTTGGCTACGTCGTATATTGTAGGCATGTGTTTATCACTCCATCACTAACTGAAATCAGTTTCATACTTATTTTACGTTAAAAAAGAGTCAAAATGCAATGAATGAATTCGTTTGCAACTCTATACCATCTGTTCAATAAGAATACAGTAGAATCCCTATAGGTCTTTGAAACAGCCCTTTTTATATAAAATGTTTCATGATTAATAAATCAGTACATATCAAATTGCTTATTTTATATGTAAGAAACCAGTACCATATTAAAAAAACACATTACACTTAAACAAACCTTTTCTGGAAGGTATTTTTGTTAATTATTTTCTTGTTGACATATGAAATCGGTACCATATATAATACAATCAATCGAAAACGCTTTCTAAATAATATTTAGATACATAAACAGCAAAGGGGATTTAAATATGGAAAACAATAAACTTTATTGGAAACTAAGCAGTTTCTTTTTCTTATTCTTCTTATCTATTGCCTCTATTTTTACTTTTTTTGCTATCTGGTTGGGACAAAGCCTTAACCTTTCCGGAGCGCAAACAGGTATTGTTTTTTCTGTAAACGCTGTCTTTACTATGCTTTTTCAACCTCTTTATGGATATATCTCTGATAAATTGGGGTTACGAAAGAATTTATTATACTTCATTTCAATTTTAGTTATTTTATCTGGACCGTTTCTAATTTTCATCTATCAACCTCTTTTAAACTGGAATTTTTGGGTAGGAGCTCTGACAGGCGGAGCTTATCTTGCCATCACCTTTTTAGCTGGAATCTCAGTCATCGAGTCATATATCGAAAAAGTTGGCAGAAAGTATGCGTTTGAATTCGGTCGTGCAAGACTTTGGGGATCAATAGGAGCTGCCGTTGCTGCTGCTATTGGAGGACGAATGCTTAATATTAACCCTGATATCAACTTTTGGATTGCATCGGGATCAGGCGTTATCTTATTACTTGTTATTTTCCTTACAAAAGTAGAAGTATCCACTATTGAAGAAAAGAAAGCAAAGTCCCTTTCTATTCAAGATTTAGGTAGCTTATTTAAACGAAAAGACTTCTGGATTTTTATGATTTTTATGCTCGGGACTGGCTGCATTTATAATGTTTTTGACCAGCAATTTCCTGTATATTATGCCTCCCTGTTCCCAACAGAACAATTAGGAAATCAAATCTTTGGTTACTTGAATGCAGGTCAAGTCTTTTTAGAATCCGGGATGTTATTAGTTGCTCCATTCATTGTGCGCAAAGTAGGTCCTAAAGGCGGTTTAATTTTAGCGGGAATCATTATGATTTTACGCGTAGTAGGTTCAGGGCTAGTATCCGATCCATACAGCATTTCCTTTATCAAGCTTCTTAACGCACCAGAGTTTGCCATTATCATCGTTTCTGTATTTAAATATCTGGCTACACATTTTGATACGAAATTCTCTTCCATCTTATATTTAGTTGGATACCAATTCGCAATGCAACTAGGAGCGGTTATACTCTCCCCTATTGTAGGAAACCTATACGATTCCATTGGCTTTCGTCACACATACTTAATCATGGGAGTTATCGTGACTGTCTTTACTCTATTTGGTGCATTTCTTTTAAGAAACAACAATCAAGCATCTAAAGATAATAATGATTCAAAGCTTACTGCTTAGAACAAGGAAAAATATTTATTAAATGTGATTCTCGTAATTTTGAAAGCCCTTGCTAATTGTAGCAAGGGCTTCTTTTTGATGAGTTTCTTCTATTAATAATATATGGAACTAAAGTATATATCTTTTCAAAAGAGATCATGGATAAAAACAAAAAATAAAACGCTTTCATTTTTTTATTCTATTAACTCATTTCCTTTGTTACAATGAAATTATAGGGATTATAGCAGAAGGGCAGATGGGACATATGAGTACAAATCTATTGATCATTTTAGGGGTTATATTTCTGACAACAGTTGCTATCACTATTTTAATTAAGATTCCTGAAGAGGAATAAACTACATCATAAAATAAAATAAAAAGCCACCTCATTCTTTTGATATTAAAAAGTGAGATGGCTTTTTCGAATTTTAAGCATTGCAAAAGTTTAAGAAAGATTAGGTCTATAAATAACTATAGCATATTAATTGAAAGGTTGTCATACAATTTTAGATAGAAAGAATCCCCTTCTAGTAAGGTATATACGTAAACAATGTGTGAAAAAACAAGAATTTTATTATGTCGTTGCTGTACATACTACATTTTAAGGAATTCATATGATAGTTAATAAAAAAAGAACTCCACTTATGGTAACTAATGATATAATTACCTTTAACTGTATAAGAGGTGATTTTGTTGATAGAAGATTTATTGGAGGAACACTACCGTTTTTCCCTCCCAAGGAAACAATGGCTGCTAAAAAGAAACTTAGTCTATTACGTAAGCAAGAATGGTTTAGAACGCCTTAGTTAAGAAAGGATCGACGAACTATGAAAAAATCGAATAAAGATCACTTACTTTGGAACATGTTAAAGCTATGGATTTCTATACCTAGAAATATTCGTGTAGCATTTCTTTGGGCTTTTATTTTAGGAATCTCCTACTTGGGCTGGGTAAAGCTAATCCACCGATTTATTTGACATTAGCAATTTACTTTCGGATCGTTTTTATTGTGAAATAATCCAGAGGAGTTATTTGAGTTGTAAAAGATAAGAAAAGCTTATTGGAAAGGGATAGATTCATATGGCTGTAAATATGATTTTTAATCCATTTTTTGCTTTAATAGTCCTTGTTGTAGGGATGTGGACGGCAAGTACGGTTCACCAATTTTTTGGGTTAGTATCGATTTTAGGAGGTTTGTTATTAGGGTTCTCTACCTTATTCAAAAACGGTACAACAATCAATAAAAAGTCAAAGGTTTTACTTTTTGCATCTTTTGTTTTTCTGTTGAGTTTATTCTCATTAGCTTACTTGGTTGTATCGGCCTTTATCTTTCATTTCTAAAGACACTTTAAATGAATAAACAAATAAAAGGATCTGGTAAACTAAGATCCTTTTTGATTATGGTATTCTTTCGCCTTTCTTTTTAGGTATTGAAGACAACGCTATGAAGATTGGGATTATGAATATATAGTTCTCTTTAGATACTCCCAACGTTAGTAAAATCGTCAAGCCTATTACAGCTCCTAAAATCATTCTGAAAATAGTACTTATCTCCATTTACTTAATAGTTCCATTTAGATTATCTTCTGCTTTTTTCATAGGTTTATATACAAAGACGTGTAAAGATAATCCTATAACTGCAGTAACATTTAAAATAATACTCAAAATTGGTAACGCCCATTCAAAAAACGCAGGTAAATGTCCGTTCATACTTACTGTAGACATATTAACTCCAATTATTAATATGGAAATTAACAAAGGCAAATTTTTAATCAATGCAATTCCTCCTATACATTATCCCTTTGATTTTACCATAATAAGAAATAAATGTATTTATACTTTCAATTTCAAAGGAATTCCTAATACGTTAACTAGGATAGCTACTTAAAACCATACGTTACTATACATCTACTAATTTTCGTATATTTTCTTTTTTTGTAGTGCTATATTATTATTTGTGACTTCTTTTTGAAAAATAAATTTTTGACCCTATTGCTGTTCGCAGTACAGTTTATTAATTAAAGGAGAATTGTATGTATGAACTATTTGATACGCAAATTACACCCATACCGCTGGGCTATTATCACCACTTTAATTATCTTTGCTGCAATGTATCTTTACTATTTTTTCAGTAGTCAACCACACCTTACTGGTCAATCACCAAGTAAAGTGTGGAAAGCCGAATATACACGTTCTGATACATATTGGGAAGGAACTCTAAAGTGCTTATCTGAAGATGATATTACATTACATAGGTTTAATATTATAGAGAACGGTAAAAAAGTGGACTATTCTCCTCATAACGATATAATTTTTCAGCAACCCTTTGACTTCATGTCTTTAGGTGACCGTCCACAAAGGAATGAGACTTATAAAGTTCAAATAGAATGGAAGGATTCTAAAGGGACTCATAAAGAAACCTTTCCATTAGAACGATCATATAATCCTTTTTAGAGACATGGGTTTACCCAAAAGATTAGTCGCTGATAACATAGTTCAATTTAAGGAAACAAGAAGACCCGAAAAATAAAAAACTCAACTGAATATACTATTAAAGGAGAACTGCCTTGAGTCGCTTTATAAAACTAGTTGTTACATCCCTTTTATCTACTGCTATTTTTAGTGCTGTCTATGGGATAATCAGCTTAACACCTGAAAGTGAAAAAGAACCTAATATTTATTACTTCAGCTTTACAGATACATTCGTATTTACATTTATGTATACTTTACCCGTTTATATAGTTGTTGGACTTATTTGTTTCTATCTAATTGATATGCTAGCACATAACAGGCAGACAAGAAAAATGTACTTGTCTAAACTCTTAATGTACTCGTTAGCAGGATTAGTTCCTGCTTTAGCATTTTACTTTCTGTTTGAAGGAATTCAGTTAGATTACCAATTGTTATTTTATTTTTTTGCACTGGGTATTCTTGCATCTAATACTTTTTATCATACTTTGCTACTTATAAATAAGGTTTTTAACAGAAAGAAAATTTAATTAAGGTCTGCTTTTGCTTCTAACGAAAACGGACATTATGATACAGAAGGATTTTCATATATATTATAGAAAAGAATAATTTCAGAAAGAGGAAAATGTGTGAAACGTAGTCGATTGTTGGTTTTATCGTTAATTAGTAGTTTGTTAGTTATTCTAGTATCGTTATTCCAGTGGGATCTCGTTGATATAATAACGGAATTTTTAATGTTGCCTGTTTGGTTATTTGTCTATGCCTTCTTTATCATCATAACTGTATGGGCATTGATTCATCTTTTTAAAAATAGAAAGTGGCAGCCGGTTGTTATTCAGTTCATTACTATTATATTATGGTTCTTCTTTCCCTTTACTCAAGTCAACTTGGATTTGAACTTTATAATCCATCAGAATAAAAGAGAAGAAGTTGCGGCTAAAATAGAAAATGGCGTGATTAAACCTAACGTACCCGATAGTCCATCACTTATTCAATTGCCAAAAGAGTATACTCAATTGTCTAAAGGCGGAGGCGACATTGAAGTAGAAACAAAAGGAGAGTCGACATCAATTCTTTTCTTTACGTACCGCGGGATGCTAGACAATTTCTCAGGATTTGTTTATGACCCAAATGATCATAAACCTTCAAAAAGCGATTTTGACGGAGATTTTAAACAAATAGAAAAAGTACATAAGAACTGGTATTACGTATCTTCTTATTAAAAATAGATACTACTTAAAAACTGGCCCCAAATCGTTAGACACTGTCTGACAATTGAGGCCGGTTTTTAATTTTCATTCTTTAATTCAAGCTCTCTACTTCAGAATGCCGTTTTTTATCTACACGGTCAAAGTAAGCTTGTTCAAGAATTTGCATATAATCAGCCTCGGTAATTAAGCGGACGTTACTTGGCGTTGAGTTGTTTTGCATAGCCAACTTTACAATGCTCGGAAAGTCTTCTTTCTTTACACCCTCTAGCTTTTTTAATTTAGGAATATTTAATGATTCTGTTAATTCTATAATTCCTTGAATTAATTTTTCAACAGCTATTTCATCTGAATCTGAATCTTTGGCAAAATTCATATACCTTGCTAATGTAGCATGCAGCTGCTTATTCTCCATAGAATTAAAACGTAATACGTATGGTAAAAACACTGCGTTAGCAACTCCATGGGGGGTATCATAAAGCCCTCCAAGCGCTTCTGCTAAGCAGTGTACCGAGGCAACATCTGCAGATCCGAAACACAAGCCAGCTAAGAGACTTCCTTCCAGCATATCTTGACGAGCCGCTTCATTTTTACCATCGCGGAAAACGATAGGCAATGCCGAAACAATCGTTCTCATTGCTTGAGCCCCAAGCGCTTGTGAAATAGGATTTGTGACTTTACAGGTATAACCTTCAATCGCATGAACGAGGGCATCAATGCCAGTCGCAGCCGTAACAGAAGGCGGAAGACTTAATGTTAGTTCAGGATCAAGAATCGCCAAGACAGGTCTTAATGTACTATGTTTGAGCGTCATTTTTCGATGTGTAGATGCCTCGGTAATAACGGCAGAACGAGTAACCTCTGAGCCCGTACCTGAAGTAGTTGGAATACAAATAACTGGTGCGATGTTTGAATACAGAAGTCGGCCGTCTGCATAGTCAGATGGTTCTCCGCCGTTTGGGCCGCACAGCGCAATAGCTTTTCCCGTGTCCATCGCACTCCCGCCACCAATGGCCACAACTGCCTCCGCACTAAAGTCACGAAATAACTTAGCACCTTCCAAGCAGTTCGTATCTCGAGGGTTTTGTTCAATTGAATCAAATACCAGCACTCGGTAACCAGAAGCCTCCAAGGCAGTTACAATTGGTGAAACTAATCCCGCACGAACCACACCAGGGTCACTCACGACTAAAATTGATGAACCAATATTTAAAGATGTCAGCATTTCTGGTAATTCTCTAGCTTTCCCCATTCCTACCTCAATTCGAGTAGAACAAAAATAGTTATAAGATTTCATTTATACCCCTCCCGTTGTCTAAAATCAAATACATACCTTAAGAAGCACTATTTTTAAAAATTTCATCATGGCCGGTAAGCTTACTTGTTCCATTCTGAAGCTAATATACCCATAAAATATGTATCTACGTATTTCCCATTCACATAGGCATGGTTTCTTAATTTTCCTTCGGTAACAAAACCAATTTTTTCATACAATGCAATGGCCTGTTCGTTTATTCCTCTTGTGGTTAAATAGATTTTATTTAGACGAAGCTGTTTAAACCCTAGATCAATCATTTGCTCCATAGCCATTCGACCATATCCGTGACCTCTAGATTCTGAAGATAGAAGAATTCCTATACTAGCTCTTCCATGTGCATAGTCTATATCCTTCAGAAATACCCATCCGACTAATTCTTTTTCATCGCTTTCAATTCCTAAAATTAAATCGTTGTTCATTCTTTTCTTTTCTACTTCTTGTACTACCTCTTCATAAGTTAAAGGTGTTCTGCCTATCACTCGTATTGCCCGTTCATCATTTAACCATTTATGTAAGTATTGAATGTGCGTAGTTTCAAATGGCGTAAGATGTATTCTTTTTGTACTCATTGATTTATCTTCTCCTTCTAAAGAAATGCAATCACAAATTACAATTCATTCCATACTTGATTCCATAAATATCGCTGACAAAGGTAAATGTGTATTTCTACTTACGATATACAACAGCCAAATTAAAATAAGTAGATGCATAATTGAATGAAGCCATTAATCTGTTTAAATAGAACACTTTTGTATATAATTCTGGAATCAATAAAAAAACCCTCTCTTACATTTTACGTATAGTTAATCTTTGTCTTTAATTAGGGTTAATTCATCGGTTTGAGCTATTAAATCAATTTTCTCTAATCTAAGGTTGGTCCTTCTAATAAACCCCATTACGTTACTCCGATGTAATAGAAGAAGGATTTTTACTTTTTAAGATAGAATAGTTCCTTAAAGAATCATAAAGGAGTTGATTTCATGTCTAAACAAACAAAAGATAGAAAAGAAATAAAGCTTTTGGATTCTCAAATTTACTTATGTGAGGAAATTAGAAAGTTGTTGAGGAAAAAAGAAAAAAGAAGTCTAGCCTTTGAACAAGAGTATACAGAACATGATATATTACACATTGCTTTAAACAGATTAATGAGTGAGTTAATCTCTAGACATTAAAAATTTCATCTATTATATTTGATATTATTCCAAATAGATACGTTTAATCTAAAAATAGACAGAATATTTCATTAATATCTTTACTTTGTAAACGTTTTCGTTTATACTAAGTATAGGTTGGATGGCATGAGTGGCTGTCATAGTATTTAGCGTAGGCGGGGCTGATATGAGGGAACAGGGCATAGAAGAAATGTCCTTTTTTTGTTTGGGCAACATTTGTTAGAAACTAGGAAATGTTATAAAACTTCTTTCAAACGCTTTTTTTGTTTCATATGCCCTATCCAGTCTAGAAATTGAAAAAGACCACCTCTTCCCAGTTACAAGAGGTAGCATTTTTTAAAATTGAATGAACAGTAGTCGTTAAATAATGCTTTATTGCATCTTGATTAAGTTGCTTAACTTAAGGAACGGTATTCACAGACAACATATTCACCGCTTTTTCCAACAGTAAAATATCTTCTTCAACCATTCTTTTCATATCATCGAGATCAAGTTGAATATATTCTTCTTTTAAACGTTCTAATTCCCTGACGAACAGGGATCCCGTATAGTACCTATAATTTGTCACTACTATTTATCCCCTTTGTATGCTCTTAATAGATGTAATTCCCCTTTATTCAGATTAACAACCAATAAATGCAAAATTTTTTAAAAAAATCCTTCCCTGATGTAGGCAAAGGATTTTTAACTTGATTAAAATAGGGAAAATATGTTATTAACGTGGCCGGATTTTTAGTTTCATATACATACAACGTTTTATCGTTCTACTTTGATTTTAAATCAAATTTATCTTCTTTCCCATTCCATTTTATTGTCACGTGATAAGGAGCGTTGCTGCTTTGAGTCGAACACCCGCTGCAGCTTCCATTTAAATTAATTTTCCCTTCTGTCTCGTCATCCGTACCTGATAATTTGCTTGTTTCCCCTTCAACAACATAAGAAACTTTTCCTACTTTCTCCTTGTCTTTTCCTTTATAGATGATACTGCCTTGCCCATTTTCAGTATTCTCTCCTTTATTTAAAAGATATAAAGCTTTCCAATGATCTCCTTCACCTTCGAAACGCACACTTTCTTCTTTGGTACCACAGCTACCCAATACTAATAAAAAAATAGATATAAGTCCTAAAAACAAAAACTTCCTTTTCAATTTAAATCCTCCTACACGATAAAAAAGCACCCAACTATCCTATTAGGTGATTGTTTGTTAGTATCTGTTCTTTTTTTCAAGTAATTTAATTAATCTATCATTTTGTTTCACTATCGTTCTTAGCTTAGCTTCTAACGAACATAAAGTGATAAAGACGGCTATAAATCCTATAATGACAAAAAACATATTAGCTGATATCCCCCATACATCATTTTATTTTCAGAACAATATCTATATAATAACATTTTTTCTATATTTTATATCATAATGTTGTTTCTTAGTTAACATAATAAATAAAAGGAATAGGAAAGTGTTCTCTTAAAGGAAACCTTCAGGGCCGCCATTTAAACGTTCTAGCTATACCAAAATACAGAATGAATATGCCTTCATCCACGAACTCAACAGCTTTCCTTTATAATAAGTAAGTAAAATATGTATATACTATAAACTAACACCATTATTAAAAGTATGATGGTTACGAACATCTACCCATAATTGAGCAATGTTTCTATCTAAATCATGGTTTCTCTTCTTCTATTAAAGGGAATTAAACCCTAAAAGTGAACCTTAAAAGGAGACCATCATGGTTACAATTGAATCAATTATCATAGGTATTGTTTTTATCCTCATTCAACTATACGCATTAACGATTGTCGAACGTTCTCCAATCGGGGAGCAAAAGCTGCTCTCATTATCAGGCGGTGTAGCTATTGCTTATGTATTTATTTATATCTTACCGACGCTTCATAAGAAACAAGAAGAGTTTGGAGGATCGCTAGCCCTTGATACTGAACTATATTTTCTTGGTCTTCTCGGCTTACTCGTCTATTTTTCAGTGTATTCATTTGCTCAGACAAAAGCAGCCACTCACCTAACGGAACTGACCGTTTATATGGTACAGGCTAGTTTTTTTATGATTTATTCTTTTATCATTTCTTATGTCGTGTTTTCAACCGATGTTAAGCGAGTTGAATCAGTATTCTACGGACTGGCTATCAGCCTTCATTTTATCGGGTGGTCTTACCATCTAGGAAAAAAACATCCGCGCTTACACAAAAATAGAGGTCGCTATATGCTTGCCGGAGCAACTTTTCTTGGGTCAATTTTGGGCGTCTTTGGCCCCTCATCAGGCCTGCTTATTGAGTCGATGATTGCTTTTAGTTCAGGTGCAATGTTATTTAACGTCATCAGTAAAGAGCTCCCTTTTGAAAAACATGCGCATTTGCCAACCTTTTTAATCTCATCTCTTGTCTACGCGGCTACAATGATTTCGTTAAAAGCTTTTTTCAATTGGTAGTTGCGTGCGCGTGTTTTTACAAAATAAAAAGAGCAGCCTTTAAGGCTGCTCTTTTAAAGTATGGTTTTTATTACTAGATATACTGCAGCAATCGATGCAAGAACGATAAGCACATTTAAAATACGATGTTGAGTAGCTAAGTGGCCCCGCTTCATTTCTGCACGAGTCAATGGTTTATTTTCATCGTGATTTCCACTCACTCTGTTACATCTCCTATCCTGTTTAGGTATTGGTTCTGCCAATTTAAGCAATAAGCTGATCTTTGTCAGCTGCTTCTTCCTTTTTTATCTTCCCTCTACATAAGACATAGAAAACACTGAACATAACAATCGACCAAATAAGGTTAGCTCCTGGCTCAGTGTTAGCTACCTTAAACAAACTCGGTATAGACCCGAAAACAGAATCATCCGTTGTAAGGAACAGAGCGAGAAATATGTTGTTGGCTGCGTGTGCGCCAATGGTAATTTCTAAGGTTTTTGTTTTAACCGCGATATATGTAAGAGCAAAACCAGCTACAATATAATCTAGTCCCACCAATATAATCGATTTATTCATTTCAGGATTAGCAAAATGACCTATTGAAAACATTAGTCCCACAATAATCGCAAGTAAAATTGGACGCTTCACTTTCTTACCCACCCATTGAAGAAGAAGACCTCTAAAAAACAGCTCCTCGGTTGTTGTTTGAATAGGTACTAATAAAAGCGTGATCAGTACTAACAGGGCATACTCTTTTAAACTTACATGATTCCATGAATAATCCGAGTGGTTAAACACGACATCAATTAATTGTGAAACGATTAGTAACAGACTAAAAGCTCCAAAAGACCATATTACTTTCTTCCAGTTCACACGTTTGTTAGCAGTGATTAGTGATTTCATTTTTCGTTTGTGAATAAAACGAATCCCAATCCATAAACCAAAAATCCAGCATATGTACATAATATGAGACAACAGAAAATCAAGATTAGCATTGATTCCTACAGCTAATCCGCTATCAAAATCAACATATGATTTTCCACTTTCATCAGCTGCAACCATTATCATTTCAGCAATAATATAAATAATGGATCCTAACAGCATAAACACAGAAGCAAGAATTGTTGTACTTACATAACGCTTCCAGCTATTTTTTCCTTCTTCCACATTTAAATAGTTTTTCATTTTATTCTTACTCCCTCAGCCTTCTCTTCTCAACTACATCGTTCTTCTCTACTTCGTTGTTGTCTAGGCAATGTAAAAATCTATTAGGACCCGAAGTCCTGCAATTATGTTAACTACCGCCTGCTTTTCACCTGTGAAGATAAGGGAAGAGACTGAAAACATTAAGAAATTACAACTCTACCCATTACCTCTTTATATAAAATTTAGCGCCTTAAAAGCCGTCAAAAAACAGCTTCTTCTAAAAGAAGACTCGACACTAAGTCATCGTTAACTTTTATATCCTGCTCATACGTGCCCGCATACACATAATTTTGAAGAAAATACTTGCTACTCAAGAATATATATCCTAGAACAACTAAAATAAATATTTTTTTCAACATCGTCCTCACCTTTTTATCTAAAGTTTTCCCCTCGCGGCTGCTTCCACAATCGCTAAGGGCTTATCCATAAATAGCTTTTCATTTTTTAAAATTAGCTACCATTCTATCTAACACCGCAAAAATGTATATAAGTTACAATTATATTACATTATCATTACAAATGTAACAATAGTATTATAACTAAGAAACATAGGATAATCAATTAAAAATAATTCATTTATCTATTTATTTTTAGGAACCATACTTGGATATTTCAAACTCAAATTACCAATAATACCGTTATATGTCTTTTGAGTAAAAGGAGCTACGTAACAATGGAACTGAAAAGAATAATAGGCGTCACCTGTTTATCAAGCGTTATCTTATTTTCGGGACCTTTATCATTAGTCAACGCATCAGTAGATAATTCTAAAATGACTGTAAAACATTCAGTGAAAGAAGAGTTGCCCAATATAAAGGTTTTGGCCACTGGAGGTACGATTGCAGGTTCTTCTGAAAGCAGCACAGACACAACTGGATATGAATCAGGAGCCCTTGATATTAAAACCATCATTAAAGCTGTTCCTGAGTTAAAAAAACTAGCGAATGTAAGCGGAGAACAGGTTGTAAATATCGGAAGTCAAAATATAGATAACACCATTCTGTTAAAGTTAGCAAAACGAATTAATACACTATTAGCGTCTAAGGACGTTGACGGGATTGTCGTGACACACGGATCTGATACGATGGAGGAAACGGCTTATTTTCTAAACTTAGTAGTAAAAAGTGACAAGCCTGTAATTGTGGTTGGTTCAATGAGACCAGCTACCGCTATAAGTGCAGATGGACCGCTAAACTTGTATAACGCAGTAAAAATTGCTTCTACAAAAGAAGCACGAAATACCGGTGTTTTAGTAGCGCTTAACGATCGAATTGGCGCAGCTCGTTATATAACGAAAACACATACAACGGCAGTGGATACGTTTAAATCCCCTGAACAGGGATATGTAGGAGAAATAGCTGGAGATCAGGTATTATTTTATAATAAAGCAACTCGTAAGCATACAACGCAATCACTATTCGATGTATCAAAATTAGATAAGCTTCCTCGAGTAGACATCATATATGGGTATCAAAACGACTCTAGGAACTTTTATGACGCAGCCGTAAAAGCCGGAGCAAAAGGAATAGTCGTCGCAGGAGCAGGAAATGGGCTGCTATCCGATGCTGCTCTAGCAGGTGCTAGAGATGCGGTAAAAAAAGGCGTAGTTATTGTGAGATCCAGCCGCGTAGGAAGCGGGGTTGTGACACATGAAGAATCAGATGATAAAGATACGTTTGTTACATCGGATTCATTAAATCCACAAAAAGCCCGTATTCTTTTAATGCTTGCTTTA
Organism: Priestia sp. USM5; assembly: GCF_058323215.1. Taxonomy (NCBI): domain Bacteria; kingdom Bacillati; phylum Bacillota; class Bacilli; order Caryophanales; family Bacillaceae; genus Priestia; species Priestia sp. USM5. The sequence goes on along the minus strand of NZ_JBSGKN010000001.1, from coordinate 1,137,748 downwards.
ACGAAAACAAAGGATCCTAAAAAGATTCAAGAATATTTTAATGAGTATTAATCAAAAATATCTCTCCTCCTCCATTTTGGTATTTTAAGAACAATCGGTAACAAAAGTATAAACAGGCCGAGACACCACCACTAGCATACTTTTGTCTCAGCCTGTTTTCATAAGAAAAAACATCAGCAGCTCCCTTATTCATTTCCCCAGTTCTTGCTTTCTATAATTAAATGATTGGATGTGGCGTCTAGCACACGCCATACTAAGGTCTTACCTTCTATATCTTTTAACTCGATAACGCCTTCTAACTTATTAGTATTCACATGGACACGCTTCTCATCTATTCTTTGCGCACTTTTTAATCTCGTTCCAAATGTTGCAGGACTTTCTTCCGTTAGCTTTACAATTACATCTATCATACGTTTGTCAGAAATATAGTTTTCGCTGTTTTCATAGTTTTGATCAGCAGGTTTAATAGCGTGTTCTAACCCAGTTTCATATTGGCGCCAATCAACAATTAAAAAAAGCGCAAATACTAAAGACACTGTTAGTAATAAGCCATACACAACATTTCGTTTCATTTATTTTTGCTCCTTTCAATAGCGATTTATAGGTAAAACAAAGAAACCACCTGTTGTAAGAATAGGTTGTATCAGAAAATAGTATCGTATAACTCTGAAAAATATTCCGGTTTCCGAGTAAAAGAAGGTATATTTTTAAAGATTTCTACCTACAGAGACTATAAACATCTAGACAATCAGCTTAATATAGGTCAAGCACTACCAATCCATTAATTAAGAAAAACAAGAGATAAATCATGGTAGAAAACGGACGAATTTATCCTTCTCTATCACAAACTTCTCATCGGATTGTAAGAGCCCGTAAACATATGTTTACGGGCTCTTGTTTCTCGTTCATAAGATATAAATATAATTAGTCAAGTATACATATTTTATTTAACCTACGTTATTTTTCAATATGTTCTCCCGATATCCGAATAAAGCCTTCATTTCTATCTAATGGAACAGGAGGACGCTCGCCTAAAGGAACCTTCCAGTGCCACCATTTGAAGATTCGAGCGATGACGAAACATAGAATTGATATGCCTGCAAAAATCCCAACAAACGTCCAGTGCTGTCCGCTTAGCAGCATAACAGGCCCCGCTGACCATGCAAATAATTCTAACGGCGTATTAAGCGGTCCAACTACCGCTGTGTCTGTAAGTGTTTTTGATTTATTGTTAGGATCAATAATTCTTAGTAATGTAAGTCCGATAGCGAATACACCTGTTGAGTAGCCATACACAAATATAGAACGTTCAAACCAGCTTTCATAGTTCATAGCAGGTCCAATTACGACTAGCATCACCACCACTACTACTATGCCTGAAAGCATTAATAAACCAAGTGGAAGTGCATATTCAACAACAATCGGTAATTTAATTGATGCTACACCGAAAAATACAAGAAAATCGGTTGCTGCACTTCCTAAACGATCGACTATCTTACTATCAACGTATTTGTAAACGCCTTTTTCTCCTTTGCCTAGCAATATGTACATAAGCAGTGCTATCAAAAATGCTATTGTAAATGTTGGGAATTCTAGTCCCCAAGCAGTAGCAATATAGTTATTTAATAGATAGCCCAAACCTGACGGCACAACTAACAATGCTAAATGAAAAGCTAATGGATCCATGGCAATTGGTGAAATCGTGTCATTCCCCATTGCCGTTCTATTTTTAGGCTGAACTAATCCTGTTTTTAGATCCTCCGAAATTTCCGAAAAATCTTTCACATAGTGAGTATAACCTTTTCGCGTTGCCCATTTTATAAAGATAAGTCCACCAAAAATACCTGCTAAAATACCGCCGGTAGCAGCTGTCATTCCTAAGTCAGTTGCATTTTCCCATCCTAAATTTTCAAAGGTTGTACCTACCGCTGCCGCCGTTCCATGACCTCCATAAAATCCGGCTGCTAAAAGCAAACCAAATCCGTTATTAATCTCCGGGGCAAACTTTGAAATCACTAAAATCGAAAAAACAATTGGAATAGACATTTGAAGACCTATACAAAGAATTTTATAAGTAGCATATGCGCCCATTCGATTAATATCCTTTTTCATATTGCCTGGTGAAAAAGAAAACCCGTTTATCCCAACTGCCGCAAATACAAAGATGGTGATGATTCCTGCATAGGAGCTAATATCTTCAGAAAAAGGTAGAACATTTAGAAAGCTAGGTCCTAGTGCTAAACCTAAAAAACCTGCCAATAAGCTTGCTGGAATAAAGCTTCTTTGAATAAATTTAAATTTTGCGCGAAGCAGCATGCCTATTAGAATCAGGACGCTGGCACAAGCAAAATCTACTAGTATCGTATATACAGTCATTCATATCCTCCTTTCGTAACGTTACATGTTTAAAAAATTAGTTGATCTTGTTGATGTAGCCGGTGGTGCTGGGTCTAGTTTTTCTTCTTTTATATGTAATACGTCTTCTGGTTTGATCCAAGGTCTATTTTGGATAGCACTTGTTTCCTCATGTGTAAGGTATCCTTTATAAGCGGTTAAGCTTCGTCTTAAAAATCCGTCTTTAATACAGGCTGATTTCACACCTGAATTTAGGATAGATTGGATATGTGGCAATACAGATGCCGCATAAGCTACAGAAGTAGAATTAGCAATAGCTCCAGGAATATTGCTGACACAATAATGAACGACACCATTTTCGATATATGTAGGATTTTCATGAGTTGTTTCACGGAAGGACTCAATCGCACCGTCAGTATCATTGCTAATATCTACAATAACTGATCCTTTTTCCATTAAATTGAGCATATCACGATCTATTAAATAATCTTCGCGTTCCTTTGGCCATTTAACACAGTTAATCACCATATCAATTTCAGGAAGCAATTTTTTAATATTTTGCTTAGTTGATAGCTGCGTATTTACTTTTTCATTATACGTTTTGCCAATATCTCTTAATGTTCCGTAATTGATATCCATTACAGTACACCACGCGCCTAAAGAATGTAGCACCTGCAGCGCCGACCTTCCTACTAGTCCTCCTCCAAGGATAAGTACCTTCATACCAGGGGCTCCGGCTAAGCCACTAACAAATTTTCCTTTCCCGCCGTTAATCGTCAGCATAGCCTGCAGACCCATTAATGCACCTTGTTTTCCCGCTGCTTCACAGTTAACTGAACCAAATCTATGAGAATCCTCTGCTGTGAACGCAATACATTTGCTATCGAGTATAGCTTGTACCTGCTCTTTGTGTGCAGCTGGATGTATACACGTATAGATAATTTGATTTTCCTTAAGCAGCTTATACTCATTTTCTTCAATTTCTTTAACTTTTGCGATAAAGTTACATCTTTCATACATCTCTTCTGTTGTTTCTACTATTTCCGCCCCTTCTTTTTCATACTGTTCATTCGTAAATCCCGCTAGTACGCCCGCATCTTTTTGAACAAGAACCGTATGACCATCATCTTTAATAGCAGCAGCCTCCACAGGCGTCATAATTACTCGATACTCTCCCACTTTATTATCTTTCAATACACCAAATATCATGTTGTTCCCCCTAAAGTCGTTTTTTTGAATGCTTCTCCTTCTCATTCCTGCGTGATATCAAAGTTAATTAAACTATTAATAATATTCAGATTAAAATGAATACAGCTTGTTTTTCTAGCACGCAAGTTTTGGAGTAATTGTTCTATTAGAACCTTATTCTGCATTCACTTACCAAATTATAAATTAAAATGAATAAAAATTCAAAATAATATAATATTACTATTTATTTTTTGTGTAGTAACAAGCTTTTAGCTTATTAATCTTGCATAGAAAAAAGGTTCCACTCATCAACGTTCAATGAGTGAAACCTTTTTAATTTAGTTATAGCTAATAGGTTACTTTACTACTGAAATATTGCCATTGTGAGTAGCTAGTTTAATGATATTCTTTCCATTTCCAATAACAGCGTTACGATCATATTTATTCAAAATATCGACTTTTCCATTATCGACAGAAACGTTAAATTGAACGTCACTTGGTTGTTTTTCTGTCGTAATCGTAATCTTTCCATTGTGCGTTTTAAAGTCAATATCTCGATCAAGTTCTTCTGTTTCAAGAGCGATACTTCCGTTATGGGTTTCACCTTCTAAACTACCTTCCACGTTACTCAGCGTTATTTTTCCGTTATTTCCTTTTGCTTGAACTGTTTTGGCTGCAGCATTTTTTATGCTTGTGAGTCCATTGTGTACGTTTGTATTCAGGCTTTCTGAGTCAATATCCCCTAATTCCACACGTCCATTGTTTGCACGAACAGAAACATCCGCTGCGCGTAATTTTTTAACAGACACATATCCGTTGTTGCTGGAAATCACCAATGAACTATACTGTTTTTCAGGCAGATAAACGTTGATGGATAGCGGTTTTAATACACTAACAATGTCAAAATTGACCCAGCTGCGCTGCTGTTCATTATAGGAGATAAAAAGCGTTGAATTTTTAACGTCAGTAGTGAAGTCTCTTTTTATATTAGGAGATGTTTCGCCTTTTAATGTTACTTTGATATTATCACCTTTGATAGGATACACATGAACACGAGTATTATCCGTATCGATGTTTACCTTGGATACTTGATTGCTGTTGATCGTTTTTTCTTTTGAAATAGGTTCAGGATCAATAGCACGATAAGTAAGGAGGCCTCCTATAACCCCAACAAGGATGAGAATGCCTGCAAGAACGGAGAGTTTCTTTTTATTCAACACGTTTTAAACCGCCTTTCACCAGTGATACATTGTATTTCAGATAACGTACAAAGCCTTTTATAGCTAGCTTCGTTACAACAAACATACCTAACATAATAAAATATCCAATTCCGCAAAATGCTAACGCCATAAATAAATTAAAGAGAAAAAAGCCGCTTGAATGTACAATAGCCTCACCGAGAACTAGAATAGGAGATAGCAAGAAACATATACCTATGGCCCAAGCTGATAAAATAAAGCCAGCTAATGCAACGGCCGGACCAAGAACAATTACTACATTAAAAAAAGCTAAACCAATTACGGCCCAAGTGGCTCTCAAAATATTTTGAGTTGTTGCCTTAGCTGTTGCTTGCTCAACGTGATAATCTGCCAGCAATTCTTTGGCTATTTGATTCGGGGAGCCTAGCGACGCTACAATTTCTTCTTCTGTTTTTCCTTCTTCTAAGCCAATGGAAAAATGTTCTTCATAATCTTGTAAAATATCTGCTCGTTCTTTTGAGGATAATGGTTTTAATGATTCATTTAATTGCTGTAAAAATTTACTCTTCGACATTGTTCACACCTTCTTTGATTAATTGATTAACACCTCTTGAAAATTCGTTCCATTCATCGATAAGTTCGTATAAATACTCCCTGCCTTTATCGGTAAGCTGATAATATTTCCTTGAAGGACCTTCTGTAGATTCCTTTAAATACGTTGTAAAATATTCTTCTTTTGTTAATCGGCGCAGAAGAGGATATACCGACCCTTCTGATATTTCAATTTGATCGGAGATTTTTTGAACTAATTCATATCCATAGCGGTCTTTCTTATCCAGTAATACAAGGACACAAAGCTCTAAAACTCCTTTTTTAAATTGCACGTTCACTGTTCTTCACCCTTTTCTTTTCACAGTCCACTACTGTTTATTGTATAGTACTGATTTATAATAACTTCCTAATAATTACAATATATCACCAGCTATTGTTTATTGCAAGGTACTGTTTAATTTTTTTTAAAATTTTAATCATTTTACGTTCGTAAGGTATTTTTTATAAAGCAAGGTTCAACCTTCTTTTTCTAATTAGCTTATAGATGGAATTATTTTTAACGCGGCCAAAAGAAAAAGCAGCCTATAACTATAGACTACACAGCAGCGATGTCAGGCTATTTTTCTTTTGCTTGCTTGATAAATAAAAAAAAAACCGTAATTAAGATAAAATAATTTAGCGGGTTTTTAAAGATATTCCCGTCTAAAGCTAATTGTAATAAGATCCACAAAGCGAATATAACGAGTATGGCTGGTATTATAAGTTTGTTCATACATTGCTCATCCTTAGTCTCAGAGTAATACAGTAATCATGACTCTCAATATTTTTTATACTGTAAAAATTCAATCCACAAATAGCTTTGAAAGTATATTGATTGAATTACTGTAAGAATATCACTTTTTAAGATAAAATTTAACAGTTTCTGCCACAATCGATAGAAATGGATCAATTTCATTTGATTTTTTTGTAATAAGTTCAAGAAAAAAGTAACCGTTATTTTACATTTTCTAATAATAAAAACAGTCAATTTTATGACTGTTTTAAGTAGAATGCTATCAAAAATTTCATTTCCTAGGTGGTGTATCATCTTTATAAAAAATGCAGTTCTTATAGATTCGTTTTTTATTCCCCCTACTGAAAAAACGTCCATAAATCAATGCTGGCTGTTCATATCAGTACTTTTGATAATCCACACTTAATTATGAAGCCAGTCACTTGCATCCTTAGCCTATATGATTATTTCCGTGTTGATATATCATCGTATTCATTCTTTACTTTGAGTAGATCTTCTTTGCTCAACCTTCTTCTCCTGATAGCGTTGATAGAACCAAATAGCAATAGCTAGCCAGCAGCCGCTAGCAAAATAGCCTCCAATAACGTCGCTAGGATAATGCACGCCTAAGTAAATACGACTAATACCTATTGCTAGAATCATTGTAGTGGTAATAACGATTAAAAGTGTACGTCCCCAGCGAGTAGAAATATGACGCCAGAGCAAAAATGAAAGGACGCCGTAAACAGCAAAAGCACTCATAGCATGCCCACTTGGAAAGCTATAACCATTGATTTCGATTAATCGATGGAAATCAGGACGTGCACGATGAAAAAGTAGTTTTAGCAGCTCATTGAGGATTGGAGAACCTACAATAATCGCGATAAATAAAATAAGCTCCGTTCGATGTTTTAATACCTTATAGAGAAAAAACAAACTAAAGAGAGAAATCACTGCAACAGATGGCGTAGAGCCAATAAAAGTAAAGCATTTCATAATAGTCGTTAGCCCAGGAGTTTCGAACCCTTGAATTAGCGATATAATAGACCGATCAAATGCGACAATTTTTGATCCATTAATTAAAAGAGCCATCCCACTAAAACAAATAAGGGACAACAAGCTTAATATAAAAGCAAGTGTAAATTGAAACTTCAACTTCATACTAGACACCTCTACTTTCTGTGCTTTATCAAGCTACTTTTGATGAAATGTGATAAGGTCTTTTTACTTTTAGATTTTGATGCTTCTTTGCTTTTGAAGTTAGGAGTATTAAAAATAAAGAGCTTGTTTTATATGCACATTTATAGAGAGTTAGTAAACAGAGGCAATACAGCCGTTACATTTGTTCCTTCGCCCTCTTTACTCTCGATGTTAATCGTACCGTGGTACTTTTCAATCCATCGTTTGGCTATAGCCAGTCCTAAGCCAAGTCCTCCTTGTTTTCGGCTCCTTGCCTTATCCACTCGGTAAAATCTATTTAAAATATAAGGTATATCCTCTTCTGGAATTCCAATTCCTTTATCCATTACTTTAAGGGATACCTTTTCATTGATGAGAAAACAGTCTATAACTACCTCTTTCTCTTCCTTCTTAGAATATTTGACTGCATTATCTAACAAAATGATTAATATTTGTTCTAGATGGCGAGAAGAAATATTCACGTACAGATTTTCATGTGAGTGTCTTATTTTAAACTCATAGTTGTTATACAGTACTTCAAAATTCCTTACAACATGTTGAACAGTGGCCAATACGTTAATAGGTTCAACATCTACAGGATTTATCAGACTATTTTCAGCTCGGGATAGCTCCAATAATTCTTGCACAAGATTCGTTAAACGCTCTACTTCTTTCAGACTGGATTTCAAGGATTTATCTAATACTGCTGCATCATTTTTCCCCCACCGATTTAACAATGTCAAATGTCCTTGGATAATGGCTAACGGAGTTCTTAATTCATGTGAAGCGTCCTCTACAAACTGTTTTTGCTGTAAAAAGGAGTCTTCAAGGCTATCCATCAACTCATTAAATAAACTGCCTAATTGAGCAAATTCATCGTTTTTTTCATTAACTGGAACACGTTCTTCAAGGCCATTTGTTTTTATTTTTTTCATCGTCAATGTTAACGCTTGAACGTTAGATAGTATTTTCTTTGCTAGAATGGTTCCACCTAGAATACTAAAGATTAGTGAGCCTATCCCTGCAGCAAGCATTAATAAAAAAATCTTGTCCATAAAAGCATCAGACATCTCCATATTTCTAACAATTTCAACCGTTCCAGTGAAGTTGTCGGTGACAATTGGAGAACGAAGAACGAGTAGACGTTCATCGTGGTTTCGAATCACTTTATACTCTTTGTGCTTCACCGCCTTCGGTTGCTGCCAGTTTGGTGAAACATTGTTTGAGGTACTGGTTATAATGTTCCCTTTCCTATCAAGAACACGAATCAACTGATTCTTTTCATTAATTTTCGATAAGTATCCTTCACTGTTTTCAATTTGTTTTAAGGATAAAGGTTCATCATCAGATTGAATAAAAGCGAGAACCTCGTTTAATTGATGAATACCATTTTGCTTCTCATAATTTAAAATACCGTTATCAATCACAATGTATTGAAAGAGGTTATAAGAGAGAAAAAGAAAAAATAAAAACATGGAAGACCATAACGTTATCTTCCATCTTATAGGTAAATCTTTTATACACTTTATCCACTTTCTCATTTAAACATCACGCATCACGTACCCAACCCCTCTGATGGTTTGAATATATAACTCTTTGTCCTGCGCACTTAATTTATTTCTTAAATATCTAACATATACATCGACAACATTCGTTTCAACAACTGAATCGTACCCCCACACTTGCTCTAAAAGTATGTCTCTCGTTAATACTTTGTTAATGTTACGCATAAAAATGGCTAGGAGTTCAAATTCTTTATTCGTGAGTTCAATTAGTTTTTTTTCTTTTATCACTGTTCTTGATTCCAAATCAAGTTCAATATCTTTAAATGTTAATAGTAGCTTCTGATTCAGCATCTTGTTGTTTTCTTGACGTCTAAAAATGACTCGCATTCTTGCAAATAATTCTTCAATTGCAAATGGTTTGGACAAATAATCGTCAGCTCCATTATCAAGCCCCATTACCCTGTCCATGACACTATCCTTAGCTGTGAGCATAATAACAGGAGTATCCTTAGTTGTTCTTAGTCTTCTGCATACCTCAATTCCATTTAATCCAGGCATCATTAAATCCAATAATATAATATCGTACTTCTGCTTGGTTGCTTTATCTAAACCAGTACGACCATCGTAAGCTACGTCAACTAAATATCCTTCATATTTTAGTTCTAATTCTAAAAATTCTACTAATCCTTCTTCATCCTCTACAATTAGTACCTTTTGCATATAAAGTACTCTCCTTTGTCTAAAAATTAAAAACGTAAAAACTGCTTCTACAAATGAATATGAGTACTAGTACTATATCCCTCAATTTTGAAAGATAATAAGAAGAAATATGAAATAAGTTTTCTATGACTTTCTTCTTTATAGGCTTTTCTTCAATTTATCAAATAAAAATTAGATTTGAATAAAAAAGAGATTAAGAATAAATGAATTTATTTCTTAATCTTCTTTAATGAATCATATAAAGTTGCTTTCCTTGTTTCTTTAACTTTCTTTAATGGTGTATCCTATACCTCGAACAGTCTCAATGAGTGAGGGACTAAACCCTTCTTCAATTTTCTTTCTCAAATAACTTATATAAACATCAAGTATATTTGTATCTCCTTCGTATTCATATCCCCATACATTTAGTAAGATTCCTTCACGAGTAACCGTCTTATTTTTATGGATGACTAAGTAAATTAATAAATCATACTCTTTAGGGGTTAAGCTGATTTTTTGCCCAGCTCTAGTTACTTCTCTTGATTCAGTATTTATAACCATATCTTCAATTAATAATAACGAGTCTTTTTCTACCTTATTCCTAATAACAAGGTGCTTATAACGTAGTAAAGAACGTATCCGAGCCAGCAATTCTTCAGTTTTAAATGGCTTAGTTATATAATCGTTTGCGCCATGATCTAACCCCAGTATTTTGTCTAGAGTTGAGTTGCGAGCTGTCAAAAGAATAATGGGCACGTAATTTTCTCTCTTTCTTACTTTACGCAAGACCTCTATACCACTCATTTCCGGTAGCATAATGTCAAGTAAAATTAAATCAAACATATTTGATAAGGCCATTTCGAGACCATCTCTTCCATTGTTTTTAATTTTCACTTGGTAACCTTCATGTTCAAGTTCCATTTTTAATATATTGCCTATTTCTACTTCATCTTCCACAATTAAAATACTTTCTTTCATCTAACTAACCCCTCTTTTCAATCTCTATATTTTTGCTTTGCATATCGATCGCTCTTTCCAATAATAAAGAGAAGTGTATAGCTATCACAAACCAACATCTCAGTGGACAATAAGAAATTTTAAGTGCTGAACATAAAAACATAAGATAAAAGACTTCTATTAGAATGTGATATTAAATTCCCTACCCATTGTCCTTTGCTTTAATAACAATTACTTCACTAATGTCATTAAAGTTGGATGAGGGTTTTACAACGGCCAATTGCGTTAATCCATATTCATCAGGCTTTACTTTGATGACTTTTCCTAAGGCTAATTTCCTTTGAAAGATTGAACTGATAGGAGAGGTTTGAACTTTATCTCCTACATTAACCTCAGCCTCACTAGGGATTTTTCTAATAATTAAATTACCTTTTTTATCATCGTAGCCTTCTAATGTTCCATTCACGCTTTTCCTATCCTTTAACATTACCGCCATACGATTTGTCCTAAGGTTTGAGCTAATTAGTTCTACGATAGAGGTTGACGAAAAAACTTTGGATACCTTCCCAATAACTCCATTTGTACCTAGCACATTCATATCTATTTTTAACCCCTGCTTCTTTCCTTTATCAATTGTTAATTCATTGTTCCAGTTGTTCGTTGAGCGGCCAATTACGGTAGCTGTTACAGGATTATAGGTTTTCACCTGATCTTCTGCTTTTAAAATTTTTTTAAAGACTTTATTTTCATATTCCAACTTATAAGCATTTGCTTCCTCCTGATTTTCAGTGGCTAGCTTATTCTTTAAGATAGAGTTTTCTTTGTAAGTGGAAAATAATTGACTCACTTGTTGAGGTTCACTCCAAGAAAGCTTGTCTAAAGAAAGTAAGCTACCTTTGTACAAGGTTCCAACAAAAATAAGTCCTCCTACAGTAAGAATCCCTCCTATCAAAATATATGTATGTCTTTTCTTCTTTCTTTGAAAACGTATCAAAATGGCACCTTCCTACCAATAGTCATGCTATTTATAATCTTAATAGCTGTTTCTTAAAAATTTCTTAAGTATCATCATCTTTGACCTCTTAACAACTGTTCAACGTTCTCCTTCTTTTAATGAATTGTACTTATTTTCTAGTTTCAAAAGCTGAAGGCATAACGTTATGTTTAAAAAACTTGGCTCACATAATTTAAATTTAATACTGTGTAATGAAATTTAAATGAAATTAAAATGAGAATCCGATAAAAAATAAATATTTTATTTTTATAAAAACATCATGGTGCAACAGAGTTGATAAAACATTAATAAAAAGTTTTTTATAAAAATCTCATTAAATTCTTATTTATTTTTCATTTTGATTTTAGAAAAAGACTGTACAGTTTGAATTGCAGCGATGAAGCTTTTAAAAAATTTCTTTAAGAAAAACGTTAGGCAAGTGTGCCGTTTATTTAAGAGAATAAACACTTAGCACAGGAAGGAGAGAAAAATTAAAAATGCAAGCATCTTCGCCAATGAATAAAATTGCACAAATTACCCTTGTTTTTTGGATTATGAAGATTTCTGCTACGACACTGGGTGAAACCGCAGGTGACTTATTAGCACAAACATTAGGAGTTGGATATGCAGTTAGTACGCTGATCTTTTTTAGCATATTTTTAATTACACTTGTAGCTCAACTAAGCTCTAAGAGATATATTCCGGCCCTTTATTGGACTGTTATTCTGTCAACTAGCGTAGCTGGCACAACTATGTCTGATTTTATGGATCGTACACTGGCATTAGGTTACGCAAAAGGCTCGATGATATTAATCACTATATTGTTGTCGATATTTGCATACTGGTATTTTAGCGAGCGTTCATTAAATATCAACTATATTAGAAACCGCAAGGCTGAAATACTTTATTGGATTGCCATCCTTTTCTCAAACACATTAGGTACAGCTTTAGGAGATTTTTTGTCTGATACGTCTGGCCTTGGATATATAGGTGGAGCTATTTTAATTGGCAGCTTACTAGCATTCATTGTTATATGTACCTTCTATACAAAGATTTCTCGTGTATTTTTATTTTGGGTAGCATTCGTTTTGACTCGCCCTTTCGGAGCAACATTTGGAGATCTTTTGACAAAGCCACATGAAAAAGGTGGTTTAGACTTAGGTACGGCAGGCTCTTCTCTAGTCCTAGCCTCCATTCTTATTGCCTTTATGATTCATACGACATTTAAACAAAATAACGTAAGCTCAGAACAAGCGCTGTAGATTTCCTTTTTTATTTAATACATTACAAAACCCATAAAAAGAAAAAATCTAACGAAGTGACTAATTGCATGAACCACCTCTTTTTCACACATACTCGTAAGGAGGTGGTGTTTATGGTTAATCAGTTAGAAGTTCTTACCCAGCGTGTTAATGATAAACAATACGATTACTGGCTTCATCATGATTTATTTAGTGCTCAATGGTGGCTAATTATCATTTTAAGTGCGCTTTTCTATTCGTTTTTTATCTCCTCATTGACCGACAACGAATAATATTTATTCTCTTAGTATTTTTCATTAGCTTTGTTTTAGTTGGTACTGTGGATGAACTCGGGAAGTTCTTTGGCGTATGGAGCTACCCTCATCAATTATTGGTCTTTACTCATCGTTTTAATTCCGTTGATTTTGCAGTTATCCCGGTTATACTTACATTAGTTTACCAATTCTTTAGCAAATGGAAGTTTTATTGGATTGCTTCTCTTATTGCTTCAGCTTTTATCGCTTTTATTGGAGTGCCTATATTTACTTTTTTCCATATTCTATGGAGCATATTAATTGCAGACACAAAAAAAGCTCACCTTAAAAGGTCAGCCTAAATAGGGGAGTTCTATAGAAAATGTTGTATTGCATTACTGATATTTATACTAGCATCTAATAGTGAAAAATTAGTGAAATGTTCGTCTCACTTATCTTTTTAAAAATTTCTTCTTTGAAAAATGAAGTCTACGTTTTAAGCTCTCACTATAAAAGCGTGAACTCGTGACAGGCTACGCTTTTATACATCTATATTCCATTAAGATCTATGAAAGTTAACCGGTCTCTAATCAGCGCTTACTCGTTCAAGCCTGCTATTTTTAGGTACGTCTCTTTTATCTTCAATCGCTCTCCGTAAAGGAAGCTAAAAGAACTGTAAAATATATGGACGAAAAAGCTAATCATTATCTTGATATTATTAACGGTTTATCGCCAGATGACACTAACCCTGGCGAATGGGAGTTAATACATCCTAATAAAACATCCTAAGGCTCTTAACATCACCTCCATACCTGCAGTAAAAAGACTTATCTACCATACCGTATAGATAAGTCTTTTTACTCCATTTGTTTGAACTAGACCGATGCGCTGTCAGTTTAGAGTTTGTGAAAATTCCCCCTGCAGTTCTTTTAAAAACGCATCAGCTGCAGCTGAAAGAACATGATGCTTTTTCCACACAATATTTAAACCTGATTCAAGTCTTGGCTGTAACGGCCTGAAACAAAGGTTGCTATTAGTAGACGTATTGACTATTTTATCAAGTGTTATGGCATACCCAATGCCTTCTTCAACCATAATGGCAGCATTATATGCAAGATTGTATGTAGTAACGATGTTTAATTTATGAAAGTCTTCGCCAAACCAATCCGAAAATTCATTTTTTGAAAATGTCTGCTTCATGGCCTGTCGTGAACAGATTAGTGGAGCGTTTAATAAATCCGCAGCTTGAATGCTTTCTTTGAGGGCAAGAGGACTGTCTCTTCTCATCACAACGCCCCAAACATCTTTGGCAGGGATATTAAGATAATTATATTTTGAAATATCAGCCGGTTGAATTAAAATGCCAAAGTCAAGCAGCCCCTTGTCAAGCCGTTCCGTTATATCTTCTTCGTTTCCGCTGTAGAGGTGATATCGTATATTGGGATAACGTACCTGCACATCTTTTGCGACTCGTGCAATATGTTTCATTGCTTCTGTCTCCCCGCCCCCTATATAAATATCACCACCTATTGTTTCTTCCATGGAACTAAACTCCGCCTCTAATTTATCGACCATATTAACAATTTCCTCTGCCCTGTTTCGCAGAAGCATTCCTTCATCTGTCAAAATGATACTGTGACTGCTGCGAATAAATAATTTTTTGCCTAACTCTTGTTCAAGATCTTTTAATTGTCTAGACAGTGTTGGCTGTGTCACATGCAAAACATCAGCGGCTTTCGTGATGTTTCCTTCTCTTGCAACCGTAAGAAAATACCGCAAAACTCGAATTTCTATATCCCTCTCCTCCTTTCATAAGCTTTAGTATATACACTCCAGAAATGCTTATCAAACATATCATGATATAAGATATAAGTATTTTTTATATTTGGAAGAAGCCGTTAGAATAAACAACAAAGAAGTTCATATCACACCATCAACATATTTAATAATTCAATGTGGAAAGGATCTTAAGATGAAAAAAATGTTATATCTGCCTTCTATCTTAGTAATAAGCGCTGCACTCGCTGCTTGCGGCAACAATAATTCTTCTGCAACCGACCATAATGCCAGTAAGCATTTAAACCGAGTACCAGAACAAACAGAAGAAGATAGTATTTCAAATACAAGAATAAAGTTAACGTTCAACAACAAAGAAGTGTTTGTTAGGATGTACGATAACCCAGCAAGCAAGGATTTTCTAGCTCAACTGCCTTTAACCGTAACGTTTGAAGATTATATCGGTAAAGAGAAAGTTAGTATTTTACAAAAAAGATTATCTATAGATGATGTACAAGCCGAAGACCTATCCAAAAAAGGAGACTTTGCTTATTACGCTCCTTGGGGAAATGTAGCTATTTTTTACAAAGGTCTTGAAGATGCTACAAACGACCTTATCATACTAGGTCAAATTGAATCAGGAAAAGAAAATGTTGAAAATGTTGATGGTGATTTTACAGGTAGAATTGAAAAAGTGACTAAGTAAAAACATGACAATACACCTTTAAACAACCCGCTTTACAGCAACTAGAACACAACATTTTTTAGAAAGAAGGATTTTTATTTTATGTCTAAACAAAACAAGCTACTTATATTTGTCTTAACTTTAGGAGCTTTCGGTATTATCAATACCGAAATGGGCGTTATAGGGATATTACCCTACATTGCGGATCACTTTCATATCAGTGTATCAAAGGCAGGATGGCTGGTTAGTCTCTTCGCGCTTACTGTGTCAATATCCGGTCCAACGATGCCGTTATTATTTTCGGGAGTCAATCGCAAGAAGGCAATGCTGCTTGTACTTGGTATTTTCATTTTAGGTAACATTATCTCTATCTTTACTTCTAATTTTGCTATTGCCATCATTGCGCGTGTGATTCCAGCTATTTTTCATCCAATTTATTTTTCAGCAGCTTTTACAATGGCGGCGAACTCAGTTAACAAGGAAGAGGCTCCAAAAGCTGTTTCAAAAGTCTTTATTGGCGTATCTGCAGGTATGGTACTTGGTGTGCCGATCGCAAGTTTTCTTGCAAGTACAGTCTCGTTTCAACTGTCCATGACGTTTTTTGCTGTTATTAATGCGATAGTATTTATTGCTACGTGGGCATTCTTCCCTTCAATGCCTGTTAAAGAAAGACTTTCATACGGAGCACAGCTCAGCGTATTAAAAAAACCCGTTACTTGGCTTTCGATCATTGCTGTCCTTTTACTCAATTCAGCAGTATTTGGGGTATATAGCTATCTTGCTGAGTATCTTAAAAGCGTTACGAACCTCTCTGGGCAATTAATTAGTTTCATGCTGGTTCTGTACGGTGTGGCAAATATTATCGGAAACATTATCGCAGGGAAATTACTTACGAAAAATGCCATTAAAACGGTAGTCGTTTTTCCTTTCGCATTGGGAATCGTTTACATCATTTTATTCTTTATCGGACAGTTTACTTGGCCGATGGCTATCATGACTTTAGTTTGGGGAATATTTGCTGGTATAGGAACGAATATTAACCAATATTGGATTTCATCAGCAGCTCCAGAAGCCCCTGATTTCGCGAATGGATTATTTTTAGCATCCGTTAACTTAGGAACAACGATTGGTACAGCCGTGGGTGGACTGTTTATATCAGGAATGGGTATACAATACGTTGTACTAGTGGGCATCTTGTCATTAGTATTGAGCGTAGTATTTATTTTACCAAGAAGTTATATGAAACGTCCTGTAAGTCAACTTTCGAAATAAGACATCAACGCAACTTTCTTTCGGGATCCCTAGTAGGATCCCTTTGTTTTCTTTTATTACATCTATGAAAAACTGAAATCTATTCTAGTCAATGCTTACAGAATTAATAAATAAAAATGGAGGACTTGAAATGGAAAAACATACTAAAGTTGCACTCGCCACCGGAGGAAATCGCGGTATTGGCTATGAACTAGTGAGACAATTGGCGGTGGATGGTTTTAAAGTCATTTTGACAAGCCGAAATTCAGAAAGCGGACATAAAGCCATGCAAAAACTGAAAGACTCTCATCTTGATGTTTCGTTTTTGACAATGGATATAAACAATCAAACAAGTATCGGTCAAGCTGCGGCTAAAGTAAGTGAGCAATATGGAAGATTGGATGTGCTAATTAATAACGCGGGCATATATTTAGATAAAAATCAAAAGTTAGTAGATATGGATCCTTCTGTTCTAGAGAAAACGCTAGAAACGAATTTCTTCGGTGCCTACCATGTAATCCGTTCCTTTATGCCCCTTATGGAACAGCAAGCCTACGGAAGAATTATTAATGTTTCATCAGAATATGGCGCAATGAGTGAAATGTCTTCTTCAGGAGTGGGCGCTTATAAGTTATCTAAGCTCATTTTAAATGGCTTAACGCAGTTAATAGCTGCAGAAAGCACCAAAGATATCAAAATTAACGCGGTCGATCCGGGATGGGTAAGCTCAGATATGGGTGGACCATCGGCTCCAAGAACGCCACAGCAAGCTGCTAGTTCTATCCTTTGGTTGGCAACGATTGGACCTGAAGGACCTTCCGGAGGCTTTTTTAAAGATGGAAAACAAATCAATTGGTGAACTTTTATAGCGTTAAGGCTATTTCCTATGACATCTTGAACGCATAATAAAAACCCTACGGATTATTAGGAATAATCCGTAGGGTTTTTGCTTCTAAGATACATACGATCTATTATTTTATGCTATTATATTCCTCATCCGTTACTGGTTCTAACCATTCCGGCGTACCGGCAGTGATGGCAATGTGTTCAAACCAGCTGTCTTTTGCAGCACCATGCCAATGTTTGACACCATCATGCGTCACAATAACATCTCCAGCTTTTAAGAATTGTGCAGGTTTTCCTTCTTCTTGGTACCAACCTTCGCCCCCTGTTACTAATAGAAGCTGAAATCCATCACGATGAATATGCCAGTTATTGCGGCATCCAGGTTCAAAGGTTACATTTCCAACTCCAACGTTCACTTTAGGATCTGCGATTAAGGTTTGGAGATAACTTTGTCCAACAAAAAATTGTGCATACGCTTCATTCTTTTCACCTACTGGAAAAATAACGCCATTTTTTACTTCTTCATGTTTTGCCATTTTGATTCCTCCAATACTATCATTCATTGCTATAAAAAGTCCTCATTCGTTAGCCGTTTATTTTAATTTCCCGCCAAATACCGGGAAGTAGCTATGCTCACCATAATCTCGAATAGGTTCTACATTTTTCAAAGTCTCCATATCTGCATCGCTGATCCCAAAATCAAGCTTTGCATTGATTCTCATATGATCTGGATTTGCCGTCTTAGGAATGACTGCAAGACCAAGCTGAATATCATAGCGCAGGCAAAGTTGAGCAACAGACACTCCGTATTTATCAGCTATTACCTTCACTTCTTTATTATCAAGAACCGCACCGTGCGCAATTGGTGAATATGCTTCTACTAAGATACCATTCTTCTGGCAGAACTCAATTAACTCCAAAGGCGTATTGCTCACATGTGCCAATATTTGATTGACCATAGGCTTGATTTCACAGCTAGAAAGAATATTCTCTATATCATCCTGAAGGAAGTTAGAAAGGCCGATTGCCTTTACCTTCCCTGCCTTATAAGCATCCTCCATTGCTTTCCATGCCTCTTTGTTTTCTTCGAAGTAGCGTTTCTCTTCTCTAAACTCCGTCCAAGGCTGTGGACTGTGGATAATTAGAAGATCAATGTAATCCAGCCCCAACTTTGTTAAAGACTCATCAATGGAATTCGTAACTTCCTCATAAGTTTTTGCTTCTGCTGCAACCTTTGTTGTAATAAAAAGTTCTTCTCTTGCAACACCGCATGAACGGATTCCTTCGCCTATACCAGCTTCATTCATATAAGCTTGTGCCGTATCAATATGACGATACTCGCTAGATACCGCATCACGCACTGCCTGCGCTGCCTGTTCATCATCAAGCAGCCAAGTACCCAGGCCTAATAGCGGAATTTCTACACCGTTTGATAATTTATACGTTTCATTAAACATGTTTTTTATCTCCTTTGAATTGTTTATTTTTTGTAGTAGCTTGTCTTATATGCTTTGGTTTCCCATTTCTTATCAGGAAGTTCTTCACATAAAACAGAAATTTTCCACTCTCTTCTCTTAGTTTTCAGGGCTAATTTCATTAATACAAGCTAATGCATTTAGTGTTCTTGGAAACCCCATATATGGAAGACAGTGAGTAATTGCATCAATCAATCGCCCCTTGTCATTTCCAACATTCAGGTTACCTTGTACATGTGCCTTCACTTGACCTTCAGCACCGCCTAACGCACTTACAATACAGAGAGTTAATAGCTCTCTTGTTTTCAAATCAAGTCCGCTTCGGGTGTAGAAATCTCCGAAGCAAAAAGCAGAAAGATATTCCTGTATATGCGTTTGATTCGACGGAGCATTCTTCTGCATTTTTTTAATCACATCGCCGAAGATCTCTACTTGAGTAGCCAGCCCTTTTTGCAAACGATTCTGTTCATCTACCGTCTTTTGGCTTTCAATTGGTAAAGGAATATTCTTTGCTTTAAAAACCTCATTCACTTCATTGATGGCATTTAACGTTTTTGGAAAGCCAATATATGGTGCACACTGGTAAACAGCCTCTTTAATTTCTACAGGTGTTAGCCCAATATTCAGTGCTGCGCTAACATGTGCTTTTAACTGAGATAACGTCTGGTTAGTAACCAGAACGACCAGTGTAATTAGTTCACGTTGCTTATCGTCTAGGTCACCTTGATAAAAAACTTCTCCAAAAATGAAATGACTCAGAATGTCTTGAAAATCCGGATCGGTAACATGTGTAGCCGGAACACCATCGCTAAACAGCTGTTTATATTTTTCTGCACTCTTATCAATACGGTTCATACACATCCCTCCTCTTGAATTTCATTTTTCTATACTTTCAAAACTCTCTATCTTTTTGTTGAAAAAATAATCAATATTGATTGATTAATCAACATCTGTCTATAATTATAAAAGCAAATAAAATCCTTTCAATCGTTAATTGAAGGCGATTCGTTGATTACTCAACAAATGAAGAGGTATTGTTGAATATCTTTTAAAAAAAGTGAGGTTTTTAAAATGGCGAAAGTGGATAGAAGAATACTAAAGAGCCAAGAGGCTATAAAAAACTCAGTGACTGAATTAATGACCAAAAAACGATTTGATGACATTACCATTCAGGATATTGCTGACAAAGCAAACGTTAACCGAGGCACGATTTATCTTCACTATATGGATAAATATGATTTATTAGATAAGATGATTGAAGAACATATGAACAACCTCGAAGAACTATGTCATTCGGCTGCTGATATGACGTTCCAAGAAGGAAATTATGTTTGGTTTGAATATTTTGAGCGTCACCATCTCTTCTTTTCAACCATGTTAGAAAGTAAAGGCGCTCATTATTTCCGCAGCCGTTTTCTTGAGTTAGTCATCCAAGAGTATGGTCCTGAAGTTGATACAACTGAAGGAGAAAACAAAGGGTTGCGTAAAGAGGTTGTTATTCAGTTCTTTGCCTCGGCCGTTGTAGGGACAGTAGAATGGTGGTTTAAAAACGGGATGCACGTTCCAACCGATGTAATAGCCGAGCAAACCGGCATATTGTTAGATCGGAATTTGGAATAATTTAATCCGTTTTATACGTACACATAAATGAAAATTCCCCCAAAGTGTAAAAGTGGCAGAAACTTTCTTATTATAAGATTATGTTAATAAGCTGAGTTAGAGATGAAATGACTTGCAGTCAGATAAAGAGATCATCTCAACATAAAAGAACAGCACTAAACCTGCTGAGTATCCATAGGTTTAGTGCTGCTCAAACATTTTGTTTTTTTAACGAATATTGATTTTTAGAGAAGGAGTCATTTCTATTGAGAATACTTTATTTTCTAATTGCTTTATAAACGATGTTTAGCTCGTAAAAACTAACCCAACTTCTTTATAATCTTTGCGGGGTTCCCTCCCACTACTACATGATCTGGAACATCTTTTATTACAACAGCTCCGGAAGCGATTACAACATTATGTCCAATTGTAACGCCTGGATTGATGACAGTTCGTCCCCCAATCCATACATTATCTCCAATCGTGACGGGCTTGGTATATTCAACTTCTGTAATTCGCTGTTCTGCATTCACAGGATGAGTATTCGTATAAATATGTACGCCCGGTGCCATCATGCAGTTCTTACCTATTGTAATTCGTCCCCCATCTAAAAGTGTGCAGTCAAAGTTCGCATAAAAATTTTCTCCTACGTGGATATTGTATCCGTAGTCGCATCGAAAGTTAGATTCAAGGTAAATGCGTTCTCCTGTTGAACCAAATAGTTCCTTTAGTAACTCCGTACGCTTTTCATAATTCGTCTCATCTGTACCGTTAAACGAACGAACAAGCCTTCTTGCATCTTCCCGGTCCTTTACTAATTCTTGGTCTGCTGGAAAATACAGCTCGCCATCCACCATTTTTTCTTTTTCAGTTTTCATTGATTCATTCTCCATTCTTGTTATCAAATTTCCCACTGAATTGAATTCGTTTACATTTTATCATGATAGTCAATACAAAAATAAGATGTTTATAGATTCCGGTCAATAGCTCGAACACAAAAAAGCTAAGAAACCACGCTGCTTTTGTACCATGGACAGTTACTAATTAGTTTGTATATGTTTCCTTAATAATTGAAACAGACGCTGCTCCCGTAGCAAGTAAAATACCTGAGATTAAAATCATGCCCGGCATAGAAGATCCGATTATTGGGAACAAAGCAAAACTCAAGCAAGAAGCTATAATTTGCGGCAAACAAATACTTCCATTAAATAACCCTAGATATGTTCCCATATTCTTTCCTGACAGGGCGTTGGTAAGCATCGTGAACGGAAACGTCATCATAGCAGCCCAAGCGATACCAATTAAAATAAATGAAGCAATCAGCATCCATTGATTGTGAATAAAAAAGACAGATCCAAAACCAATACCGCCTAGCAGTAAACTAAAAGCATACGCTGGCTTACGTTTGTTGTTGGCTACGCGTGACAAAACTAGTGACCAAATGACTGCGGCAATCGACTGTACAGCTGATAAAATGCCGAACCAGTTGCCAGCTGCTTGATAGCCTGAGCTAGACGGCTGATTCGTATACCAAACGTTTTCAGCGACTGCACCTGTACCGTATGTCCATAAATATTGAAAGCCCATCCAGCAGAAAAATTGAACAAGTGTGACCGTCCAAAAAACCTTTGGAGCGTTGCGAAGCAGTTTAAAAACGTTTACATTTTCTTTTGTAGCTTCATCTGGAATACCATGGTACGCTGCAAATTCTGCAGGTGAATATTCTTTTACTTTAAGTATTGTAAATAAACTACAAATAATTAACACAACGGCTCCAACATAAAATGAAATAACAACTGATTGTGGTACTACCCCTTTTGGTGCACTATTTGATACGCCTAATACCGTTAAAACAAAAGGGAAAATACAGGCTAGCACAGCACCGCTGTTTGATAGAAAACTTTGAATAGAATAGGCAAACCCTTTTTGCTCTTCATTGACCATGTCTCCAACCATCATCTTAAATGGCTGCATGGCTACATTTGATGATACGTCCATAAACAAAATAGTGATGGCGCCAAAAGTCATAGCAGCCACCGCACTAAAACCAAAACTGCCGGCGTTTGGCAGCAAACACATAACAATTACGGCTACAATTGCGCCAATCAGTAGATAGGGGATACGACGGCCAAGCCTTGGCATCCAGGTACGATCTGAAAAATAACCAACTAAGGGCTGAACCACTAAACCGGCCAACGGCGGTAAAATAAAGAAAAAGCCTAATGTAGTTGGATCAGCACCGATTGTTTGAAATATGCGTCCCATATTTGAACTCTGTAATGAGAATGCCATTTGTACACCTAAAAATCCAAAACTAATTAACCATATGGTACTGATCGGTAGATAAGGTAAGTTTGGCTGAACGCTTTTTTCACTGGTTTCAACGATTCTTTCTTCTAACATAACTGCCTCCTATGATTCAATTAACAGCCGCAAAAGATAGATGTTCTGATGTAAAGTGCTACGACATTCGTTGTGAACGTTTTCAAAACAACGATGAATACTGTAAATGTTAGTGTCTTTGGCTGGCTGTTTTCTATTTTGCTAGATTACCTCAGGAATACGGCATAACTAATAGTCCTGTCTAAAAATGCTGTTTGAGTATGTAAGAATTTTCACTATCGGCTCATCCGTAAGCTGCTGACTATCGCTTATACCTTCTTAAAAGTTTCATAAAATCTAATTATTAAAAACATTAGAATACTTTTATTTGAACATTATATACTAAACTAATAATTTAATGCAATCGTTTGCACAAATTATTTTTTAAATATTTAAAGACCTTCGAATCTCGTGACACTATGCGTACATACTCATTATCATCGCTTTAATATTTCTAAGTCAAAGGAGGCTTTACTCTTGAAATCTTATAAAAAACCCAAAGAATATACGTATTCCTTGGGTTTGAGTTCCTTTAATTCACTTAATTTCCTTCTGGAGCAATCCATAATAGAACAGAGATTATCTGTAATATAACTTTAACTGAAGGTTTTTGTAACCATAAGGATTATAAAGAAGATAACCGCGAAGAAAAATCCTTGACTGACAGGGCTAGTAGTCTTTTTATCTAAGGATTTTCGGGTAAATAGCTTGAAAAACAATGGAAACAGAATGCCTCCAATGATTGCTGTAATTAGTGCTTTAACTAACATCCAATACTCCTTTCTAAAAACTGTTAATATCCGTATATATCTGGTTCAGTAGAGAAAACAACATCCCCCCATTTCCCGGGCAAATATTTTGGTAACCAATAGGAATGTTTAAGAGTTGATACCTTTAGCTATCACACTACTTTCTTATGTAAAAGGTTTTACAATTAAAAGCATAATAAACATGATAATCGCAAACAAAGCTCCCTGAAGAACAAAGTTTATTGGCCTATGAGTAGCTTCATTTGCTTTTAGAAAATACTTTGACCATCTTGTATGCATCATTACTTTTGCACATAGGCTAAATAAAACCCCCGCAATGATTGAGGCAACTGCTGTTTTTAAGATATAAATTCACTCCTTTCTAAAACAATTGAAGGATACCCATAACTTAACATAAACACCTAAATCATACAAAAAAACCATAGAGTCGAAAGCGCATGGTAATCGCCCGTAAACCATTCGTTTACAGACGAAACTGTGAATTAGGCTAAGAAATTTTGTGGAAAACCGTTCATTTCCTTACTACTAACATTTTTAATAAACCCTCTAAAAGAAAATAATAACCAATGTTAATGTTTTTATGACTACAAGTACAAAAACAGGCTTTAAGATTTATTAAAGCCTGTCCACTTACCTTTCTTCCTGAAAATCCCTTTTTATACTCCAAAACATTCTCATTAAATCTTCATAAAAAAACATCGTTAGAAAACCTAGTATGGTAACCCCCGCTGAAAATTTACCTAAATCTAAAAATAACCCTACGAATACAAGAATGATTCCAACCACAAAACCAGGATCTGAAAAATCCTCGCTCTTTTTTCGGTCAATTGCTATTTTGCTTTGAAACGATTGATCCCCTTTAATCAATTCATCCAATGTCACATTATAAAGCTCACTTAACTTAATAAGGTTCTCAATATCCGGATACCCTTTATTATTTTCCCACTTATAGACGGCTTGTCTAGATACATTCATTTCCCCAGCTAAGTCTTCCCTGGACATCTTTTTTTCTTCCCTTAACTTCTGCAGCTGTTCCCCTAAATTCACTCTCATCACCTCTAAGGCTTAGCTTACAATAAATATGTAAAAAATTCCATAAACGCTTAGTAACAAGCTGTAAACCATTGGTTAACGCGGCAAATATAAAGCGTAATCACTGGACATGTACAAATTCAACACAGAAAAAAAGCTAGCATAAAGCTAACTTTTTTAAGTTAGAGATAAAGGCAGGCTAATAATTAGCAACCGCCAAATCCTCCCCAACAAGCACAGCCGATAATGATTAATAAGATAAACAGCACGATAATTAAAGCAAAACCACTGCCACCGCCGTAACCGCAGCCGCCGCCATAACCATAGCCACAACCTCCGCCATAACCGCCAAAGAACATAAACTCCACCTCCTTCTTCTTCATACATTTAGCATATGATAAAAAACGAAATGTGCTCCACGAAGTGGATAGACTACGTTTTATATCACTATAAAAAAACAATAACCTTTTAGTTTCTTTTACATACAATGAAGCATCCTCAGATCCCATATATGAGTGGTACACCCTCTGCAATAGATTGTTTGAATTCCGCCCAATCAGTTCTATTGCGTATAAAAGCACTCCCTCACAACCTCGAATAAAAAAGTCTTTCTCAAATTAGAGAAAGACTTTTTTATTGTTATTAACAGCCAAATCCGCGACCGTAACAGCTGCATCCAATAATGACAAGAAGAATAAACAGAACAACTAATAAAGCAAAACCAGAACCAGCTCCACCATAACTAGACATATAAACACTTCCTTTCGTGATATTTAACTAAAGGAAAAAACTTTAAACTTACATGGGTTAAGGTATTATATGTAGACATAGCTCATATCGATTGGATTTTGGTCTAAAATGGGCTATTTTGTTTAACGATAGCTAAATAACATCCTAAATTTCACATAGTAAAAACCCTTCATTGTTAAAATGAAGGGGCTTTTTTGGCTATCAGCACCACGGACGAGGTCTAGAAGGACAGCTTGGAGCACAAAAATGTTGGTGCGTTTCCTGACATACAACGGATTCTGTATGCGGGAATGAGTGCATATATTTATAATTTTTTTGATAAACATTTGTAGTATGACTCGGATGCACCACTGGCACAAACACATCTTGACCAGTAAAAGATGTATTTTGTTTAACTGGGTCATACTGAGCAGGCATGGTTTGAGGAGGCAATTGACCACAAGGTTTAGCTTGAGGATAACCGCAGTTACCTTGCTGAGGATACATAGCCCCGTGATAACCACCGTAATTAGAGTGCTGATAAGGATAGTTGTTTCTCATATGAAAAATCTTCTCCTTTCTGTTAGTAGACTCCTATTACTGTATGTGAAACAACCATAGAATGTTTGGACAAATACCTAAAAAAGACCCTAAATAGTTAGGGTCTTTTTTACTAAGAGAAAAATGTGTATCCTTAGTAACATAGCTATGATACTAAGAAATAAAAGGTTTTTTAATGCCCATTATTCCTCAAGATTAACATCCATCGCTCCGTTATCAATATTATTTAAAATGGTTTTGTTTTTATCGTCTAATTCATTACGTAAAAGTGAATTACGCGTCGCTTCGTATAAATCGTAGCTTCTTTCATCAACTGGAGAATTATGATCTTCACATATCATTTTTTCTGATTCTTTGGATTGACCTCCCATATCAGTCACCTCCTCTGTATAGTATGTGAGTTGATTAGAAAAAACATAAGAGCTTTATCTGGCTACTGTTAGGTAAGGTTTAATCAACGGTTAGCTGTTTCTGTATATTTTGTTTATATATGACCTTAGGTGGACACAACCGTTTCTTGAGCGTGCTTTTGAATGATTTCTGGAACTTCCAGCAGTGAATGAACGGTTATCATTTTACCTTTTGGCGCAATATCAATTTCAACTTGATTATAGCTCCACTCCAGTTCAGAAGGTACGTGAATCGCATGTATTCCAACCTCTACTGCCGGTCTTATATCGGTTTTTAATGAATTGCCAATCATCCAAGTCTTTTTTGGATCGTACTTAATTTGGTTTAGTATTTCTTTTAATGCAGGTGTATCTTTTTGTTCAGAAATAAATACCCTTTTTTCAAAGTATTTAGCTAGCTCTAGCTGAACAATTTTTCTACCTTGATTTTCCTCGTCTCCACCTGTGTGTAAGTAGAGATCATGTCCTTGTTCTTTAAGCTTATCTAATACTTCATACATATTTGGCAAAGGCTCTACCGGTACTTCAAATACACTTTGACCAATTTTTTTGACTCTTTCGACTCTATTTTCATGAATATCTTGATGATTTTGTTCACTAAAAAATAAATAAGTAGCTACTAATGATTCTGGAAAACGGGAAGAGTGAAGGCCATACTTTTCGATACTTTTTAAATCTATCTCTAACTGCTTTTGTTTTATTTCTTCCTTAGTCAGCTTCTCAAACCATTCCTGCAATTGAGCCACAAAAGCATTTATGGTGTCTCTAAAATATTTATTACAGTGAACAAGCGTATCGTCTAAATTAAAAAGTAAGGTTTGCTTCTGCATTTCGTGAAATCCTTTCTACAATGGATGTACTGACAATATATATATATATATATATATATATATATACTAACCGCTTTACCTATCCACGCCTAAAACCAAGATGAATTTTCCAATACCTTAGGCACAAGTAATTGATTACTACACTGAAATGAGAATATTTAGTGGAAAGATCCTTCTAACATATAAAATAGAAGGATCTTTTTATAAAATAAAACGCTGCAGAATATTCCTGCTAATAAATATAACGTTCAAAATGTTCTCTATTCATATTTGTTTTGAACGTAGAGGTACTCAGTCCTGAACGATTTATTAGCGGTTGGCTGCCTTCGTCTTCTTTAGGTATATTCATTTCAAGACCTTGTATAGTGAAAGGATCATACATATACGTTGTTCGTTCAGTTTCTGTATGCGACATTAACTTCACCTCTATTAATAGCCCTCGTTTTTTTAAATCATGTTAACTCGTTTACAGCAGATCCTCTAATAAAAATAGCTACGTTTCATAGGTCTTTTCGCTAAAAAAGATCCGCCGTTTTCTACTTTTTTTATTACGTTGTAATTTCTTGTGGCTCTTCGCCTTCAAGGTCAGTAAAGAAATTTTCTAAGGATTCCCTTGGGTCAAGAGCACGTCCGTCTTCTTCGACAATACGGTTAAGCGTAGGATCATTATTGCTATCTTTATTTTTATAGTTGTTATAATCAACTCTTTCTGCAATTCCTGAATTATCAACGCCTTTAAAGTCTTTCTTTGGCATAAAAACACCTCCTAGCCCTATTGTTTGAAAATTTGAAGATAAAATAAGTGGAAGGTTAAGTTATATTTTTATTTCCCCAGAATTAATTAGATACTTGTTGCTAAGAGATATGTACAACATGCTTAATTGTTTTACGAAATGGGGAAACTAAAACGTCAAAACTGAATTTACAGAGGAAGAATAACTAAACACACTTCTTAAAATAGCTATAAAAAGCAATCATTTTTATTAATCCAAAGACTAATTCTTTAAAGAGTTAGTCCTTTGTCATTCAATTAGTATACTCTTGAACATGAAAAAAGAATGACAAATGAACTGTCATTCTTTCTCCTACACATGGCAAGCGTATAGTTTTCTTCACAAGGAAATGAAACATGTAATTCCACTTTTCACAGCGTAACTTGTTTCTACTCTTTAGTATCATTAAATGATAAGGTCTAAACACCCACAAATTACCATGTATATACTTCTTGTCCTCTAGGAAACTTAAGGAAAACAAGGAGGTGACACAACATGGCAAACAACAAAAGCAGCAACAACAACGAATTATTAGTATACGGTGCTGAACAAGCAATCGATCAAATGAAATATGAAATCGCTAGCGAATTTGGTGTAAACCTTGGTGCTGATACAACTGCACGTGCAAACGGATCAGTAGGCGGCGAAATCACAAAACGTCTTGTTCAATTAGCTCAGCAACAACTTGGCGGCGGACGTTTCTAAGACAACTTTATAATTGATGGCTGAAGGAAGAATGGGTCTCCATTCTTCTTTTTTGTACGAATAAAAAAGGAAGGAGAGATTATATGCAGCAAAATCAACCGGCTAAAGAAAATGCCGGCTTTACTGAAAAATCAGCAGCTTCTGCAACAAATGCTCAAAAAGTAAAACAAGAAATCCAAAGAGACATAAATGAAGGACAAGGTGCAATGACTTCTCGAGAAGCAGGCGCAATGCGCGATTAAAAAACACTTTAAGCAGTTTTTAATCACGGACTCTTTATATAAGAACCTATAAAAGTACCTCAATTAACCGAGGTACTTTTAGCAGTCTACTCTATTCCGACGGGGGAAATACTGTGACTTCGGGTGTGTTTCATTAGGTCTATACTGGTGAAACACAAAGGCAAACGGTCTAATCCCCAATATATAAAAGGCAAGCCTGCCTTGTCCACCTGAAAAATAATTAGTTTGTATTTTGTCCCTCGCCATTCAGCCCTTCTTTTATGTACGCGTTAACCTGACTATTTGAAAGCAACCCAATATGTCCAATGCCATAAAGTTGAATATATTTCTATATCTTGAACAAACGAATCAAGACGCCGTGAAGCATATAACCATCTCTTTATTAACATAATACCAATTGTTAGAAACAACATGTAAAAAAGCTCTCTATCGAAAAATAAAGAGCTTTTTCTTATCAACGAGTTCTCCATTTTGACAAAGATTAAGTGTATATCAATGGATATTGCATAAAATAAGTAAACAAGACCATATTAAATATGAATGATAGGTATAAAAGTGTATTTTCTTCCAATCATAGGAGATCGTATATGAATAATTATAAAAATGACAATACTGCAAGACGCTATATTGCTCATGTTAGTATATTTGGAACGACTCAAATTCATTTAAGAAACCCCTATATTGTTGCTTGGTGGTCAGCAGCTTTTCCTGGGTTTGGACACTTGCTACTGTCTAAATACCTTCGCGGCTTTGTGTTATTTATATGGGAGGTCGTCATAAACCTTAAATCTCATGTAAATTTAGCAATGATTTATTCTTTTCAAGGAAACATTGATATGGCCAAAGACGTGCTTAATACAAGATGGCTTCTTATTTATATTCCCGTTTATATTTTTGCTATATGGGATAGTTACCGAACAACCGTTGATTTAAATAAAATATACGTGTTAGCTGAAAGAGAAAATCATCGGTTCAACTCCTTTAGTATAGGAGCGATGGAAATAAACTATTTAGATAAACGGAATCCCATCCTATCCGTTGTCTGGTCCTTACTGATGCCAGGTCTAGGACAACTCTATATTCATCGGATCATTGGTGCTTTCTTTGTTATTGTCTGGGCGGTTGTTTTCTTTTATTATTCTCACCTGCTTGAAGGGATTTCTCTTCTATTTTTAGGAGAAATAAAACAGGCTACTTCCGTTTTAAATAAAGAATGGCTGTTATTTTTCCCTTCCCTATATGGTTTTGCTACTTTTGATTCCTACATGAATACTGTTGAGAACAATAAACTTGTGGAAAGAGAGCAAAAAAATTTCTTCGAGAAAACGTATCAACATCCAAGCTTTTGTATTGCGAAAGGAAAAAAGGTGGAGTGAAAATATGCAGGTCTTTTCTACATTTGAATACTCCAGTTACATAGAATTAGCTGTTTCAGAGCTAGAAAGAAAAGGGATAAAGAAAGAAGATATATTTATTGTTCCTCTCAATAATCGAACGGAAGATCGCCGGATTTTTGATAGCCTTCATCGAGCCGATGGAGTTTCTCTTATTGATTTAGGAATGACTCTAGCCACAGCCTTTTCAGTCATTGGTGCAAGCATTGGCTTTAAACTAAGTTGGGGACCCATCTACTGGGGGCTAATTAGTGCTTTTATCGGATTTATCTTAGGACTAGGAATTAAACTATTTATGTTTAAAGTAGTCAGGAAAAATCAACGGCTTTTACGCGGCAAACATTCGGAAGTCATACTCATTGTTGATTGTCATACGGTGGACGCCGGAGTGGTTGAACAAACTTTGTGGGAAAACCTTGCCTTAGGTGTTTCGAAAGTCAAATCGGATGGCTTATAAAAATAAGTCATCACCCAGCAAGATACAGGATGAATGAATCACTATGCAAGTTTGGAAATAACTTCCTTAACGCATTGAGGGAGTTTGTCTGTTTTTAAGCTGTATATTTTTTAATTAACATAATGTCATGTTATTAGAACCAAAAAAGCTTTTAAAAAGAGCTTTTTTAGTTCTAACATATGTTAAATGCCTTTTTACCATCCTTTTTGATTTCTTAATGTCGTAATATGAGCAACATGATGCTTTCCATGCCACGCATAAGTAGCTATCAATTGCTCAATCGTCACTTCCCCGTTTTCAGGATGGTTGATCGTTTTCTTCAAATCTTTTTCATTAAGTGAGTTTAACAATTTATGAAGACGCTTATGTAAAGCTGAAAAAAGTTGGAGAGAAACTTCTATGGGTAACTCATTATCAGGAAGATTCGACCAAGCCACTTCATCATATGCTTTAATAGTAGGCTCTTGCTCTGTTAACCCTAATTTAAAACGGGTATAAGCATTCATATGGGAGTCAGCTAAATGATGGACAACTTGACTTAATGTCCAGCCGCCTTCTCGATAAGGCGTGGCTAATTGTTCTTTTGTCAGTCCTTCTACAGCATCAGCTAATTGCTTTGGGGCATCTCCAATGTCATGAATCCAACCTTGAATATCTTCTTTCTGAATATTTTCCTTCAAGGTAAATTTTCCAATAGGATATTGATTAAACATACTTCTTCCTCCCTTTCTAATTTTGTTACTATCTATTATATCAATTTTAAATATAAATAAATTCAAATATTCAGAATTAAATATAGGTGAAAAATTATAATTTATAAATATGGTGTGTACTTTCAGTTACCCTCATGTACCTTCTACGCAGTACAAAGACCTGCCTTTGCTATAATTCATGATAATTTTCCCCCTAAATTAGGCCGTTTTTAATAAAAACAATAAACATATAGAAAAACTTGCCGTAAAATTAAGTTGAGGTGAGTAAAATGAGCAGTGATTATAAAAGCTATTTCTACAAAAAGTTCTTTTTAATATATTTTATTACCCTTTCATTATTTATTATCGTTGATATTATAGAATCAGGAATAATTACACTTTTTTCTTTTGCAGACAGCTGGAATTTCATTTTGTATCAAATTGGTTTTTGTTTAATTGCTATTGGCTTTTTTAGTGTCTTCCTTGCAAACTTATTATGGAAAATAAAAAGAGTTAAATAAATACGTCATAGCCCCCCACAGAAATAAAAAAAGACCTTCAGCCATTAGAAGATCCTTTTTGGATAGTTGCTTTAAGCGCTTGTAATCTTGACTGAGAATCATTGGTTTGCCTAATTACTTTTTCCACAATGTACTGATATCCATATAAAACAACGGCTAAAACCGTAGTCATTCCCCAGTACATGCTTGGCGACATCTTTTTCATTTTAAAGATGCCCACTTTTTTCAAAGCGCCGCCAAAAGGGAAAATATTAAACCAGTCTAACACCGTATTGGCAAGTATGTATTTTAGAAAAGAGCCGTACGTTAGCTTAAATATCCAAAGCGTTCCTATTAAGTGAGGACCTAAAATATAAGTAAAATCTATAGGTGCTTTAGGAAATAAAGGATTGTTATTTCTAAACCATTTTTTCTGATTGGCAATGACGGTAAACACAATGATGAATAAGTTAGCGAAAGTAGCTACAGGCAAAAAGCGGACAAATGATTTTGTTCCTATAAAAGGCGCGGTTAACCATGGAAAGATTAGCACGCTTAAAGAAATGATCAATTTTCTTTTATACTTACGCATGAATTGTCTCCTCACATTGTATTTTCGTAAATATTATTACCTAAAATTGAAAGTTTATGTAATATGCCACAATGATTCCAGGCAAAGATAACCTAGCTAACGATGACATACGTATATTTCTAGGCGGTTCTACTTTTGCACTTTATAATGGTGAATCATGATAAAGAAAAAAAGCAAAGAGAATGTTCTCTTTGCTTTTTTTTTGCCTTTATGCTAATTTATATATCCTGAGTTTTCATTTTATTTAATTCATTTTGCTGCTTCTTTTTTACAATCTTTCTTCCTTTTTCCCATTCAACAAGGAGTATACTTAGACCAAATAAAAACAATAAGATTAATCTGATTGGATGATCTACTTGGTAAGCCGTAAATATCCACCCGCAGGATGCTAGACAAGCTACTGGAATAAGAGCTCCCCAGTATACACTCGCTCTAGTAGATAAAAAATAATGAACAGCACTTATAAGCACAAAAAATAACAAATTATGAGGCATGATTCAATCTCCCTTCCAAAGACCCCTTTAGATGTCCTGAGTTTTCATCTTATTTAATTCATTTTGCTGCTTCTGTTTATAAGAATCTCTCCCTGTTCCCCAATCCACAATAAATATAAACAGTACAAAAAGTATTGCCAAAGGAGCTTTTACAGGATGATCCATTAGTATTTGATGATTTGTAAACAGCGTCCATCCACAATAGGATAGAAAAGCCGTTGGAACGATAGCTCCCCAATACATGTTTGCTCTAGTAGATAAAAAATGATGACTTAAAATGGCAATAGAAATAGCTGCGATTGTGCTCCAATCAGACATTACTTAATCCCCTTTTCATCTTTATATTTCTCTATAATCAGCTTG
Source organism: Priestia sp. USM5 (assembly GCF_058323215.1). Taxonomy (NCBI): domain Bacteria; kingdom Bacillati; phylum Bacillota; class Bacilli; order Caryophanales; family Bacillaceae; genus Priestia; species Priestia sp. USM5. The sequence goes on along the minus strand of NZ_JBSGKN010000001.1, from coordinate 1,104,295 downwards.
GCATCTTCTAAGCTAATCCGCTCTTCAATAGCAAGCTTTTTAACAAGGCTAATTAATTCTTCTTTATCATGTTCTTCATTTATCTCAATCTTTTGTATTAAACGATCCAAACGTATACGAACAGTTGGATAGGACACTTCGTAGTCTTTTGCAAGCTGTTTTAAAGAGCCTGAATTTAATACAAATTTTCTTATAAACTCTACGTCATCACTTTCTAACGACAGTATCCATAAAGGAACATCCTTATTATCCATATATAACCACCTCTTCCTTTTTTTAATATACCATGAACTTAAATAAAGTTAAAGTTTTTTTAAATAAAACTAAAAACACTAATAAAACAAAGTTTCGTTTTATTAGTGTTTTTAGTTTATATAGCGTTTATTTCTAGTGACGATGGCATTAAAATCCAATCCTCAAAAAAAGAAGCATCTAGTCTTTAAAGACTAAATGCTTCTCCTCCTTTACACCTTATAGATTTCATTAGACGACAGCCAATCAACAAATTGATGATACGGATAATATATAGTCCCTTTCAGCTCTATCTTTGGAGCTCCGGGATATTTAGTTAACAGTTCTTCAATTTCACCTTTACTCAAATGAAAGTGATAGTGTAGATCTTTTTCTTTAATCAAATAAGGATATTTTGATTTCCTTTGAGGTTTACTAAAATTTTTTAAACCATCGCCTATAAAATAACCAAGGGCAGCTAAACCTAAAGCCAGCCAAAAAAAGTTCATTTCCAAAGCAGGATACCCCCAAAACATTTCTAATAAATACATTCTAGCGTAAGACCTCTACAAATTAGCCAGTTTTTCATCAGCTATAAACTTCATAAGTATACCTGCCCCTGAAACATTTAATAATATGCTGCTTCCTAAAATAACACCATATAATAATCCAGCTATATGTAATGTTAAAGCTAAAACCAAAAAGACTGTTCCTGTACCGACTAAAAATAATCCCAAGCTTCGATTATCCATCTATTTCACCACCAAAAAATAAATATAGTTATATTTTAACATAATTATAATTATTTCACTTATCAAAAGAAGGAGAAGCTAAGCTATGTTAGTTTCCCCTTCTTTTTGTAACTTCAGTTTTCATTAAAAACCCTGCGAATACAATACAGGCAGCAGATAAAAGCAACCCTGTTAATCCCTGTTTTAAAATAAACCCAAAGATTATAATAGAAAATGATCCTAAAAAGAACATCAACTTGACTAAAACATTTCTTTTGCTCATTTATCCAATCATCTCGATTCTATATACAAATAAATAATACATATAGTTACTCCCTCTGTTCTCTTTGTCCAGCACTCCAAGCTAACGCTAATATAGAAACCGTTACCACTACTGCAGTCACCATAACTATATCCACCTCTTCTTCCTTATAATTACATTTTAACATAGTTTTAGAGTACTGTTTAAACGGAGGTTATACGAAACTAACTAGTATAAAACGGATTACTAGCACAAAAAGAGCACCCAATTACTATAAGTGCTCCTTTTTTAGGTATTAGTACGACTAGACCCCTGTCCTACTACTTTACTTGGTAATAACCTCTGCAAAAAAACGAGTTCTTCGGTTTAATAGCAATTAAAAATGAGTTATAGATATCTGAGCCAGAAATGAATGTATTTATCCAACATACAAATAATAGGATGGATCTAATATTTCCTGATACATAGAACGACGTAATAGCAGGAACTATCGATAATACAAGAAAAGGCAAGCTCATAAAGATCCAATATCTCGTTTTAGATAGAGTTGCATTTGTATTGAGCCAGAAAAATATTCCGCTAAATGTCAAGCTCACATCACCTTTTTTATATACGACTAAAACGTGCAGACATTCATGAATAGCAAAGACAATCATACCCATTATAATAAGATAAAAGAGATTGATGTGAGTAAAGTCTGGTCCAAAGAAATAAGGTATCAATAGAATAATAATTTGAAGTAAATATACAAACTTCATATAGTGTTTTCGATACCACGTATTCTGGATAAAAGGCGTCCATTCAGAAAAGTCCATGCTTATTTGTGGCAAGTGGCGAAACCAACTGATGATAAGCGTTCCCTCCCTTGTCCAAACTTCCACTAATTATGCGTTTGTTTTAACGTAAAATCTCCTAATATATATTACGCTTTATTATTTAAATATTGAGTAAGTAAATACACTGCAGCATTTGTGAGTTGATCAATATGTCCCTCCCCCCTAATATAAAGAATATATTGATTATATTTCCATTTTATCATAGGTTAATGGATGAACACGATATACAAACTCAGTTATATAAGTAAGAAGGACGATAAGGAATACGATGATAAAATTAATAATTATGGTTCCTTTAGTTAAGAATGGAGAGTTGATATGAAAAAAACTAATAGCGAAGAGCTAGACGTCCAATGGTATGGAGTAAAGGTTCTTTATAAGTACTTAATAGTCGGTAAACCTAATATAGAAAAGATTGACCAAAATTATGAAGAACATCAGATATTTGAAGAAAGTATTTTATTAATTAAAGCCCAATCATTTGATCAAGCCTATGAAATTGCAGAAAAGAAAGCAAAAGAATGTGAAGACAGCTATACCAACGTTTATGATCAGACTGTGCACTTCCAATTGATTGAGAGTTTAGATGCCTTCCTCTTATGTGAAGAAGAGGAGTTACCAAATGGTTCGGAAGTATATTCACGTTTTTTACACGTGCCTAAAAAAGAAAGTTTAGCTAATGTCTTATCTAGGTACTATCCGGAAGTTACAGAGGATGAAACAGAGCTGATACGCAAAAGCTTCATTTTAAGGAATAGAGATTTTAATTGAAGATTCATATTAAATATAAAAACAAGATGTATACGATATACGAACTTGATCAACATAATGTACTAACTTAAAGCATAAGGAAGAGACGCCACTTGCTCTAAATGGCGTCTCTTCTTTTAGAATATTTGAGTAAAAGCTACAATTAAAATCGTAATCCCGCTGATTAACGTTCCAAATTGACCTAATGTAAACTTTCCAATTTGAACATTTGCTGCTTTTTGCCCCACCATTACTCCTAGCCATACCGTTATAAAACTACCAAATGCTGATGTAAGGGATATGGCTAAAGGTGACAATCCAAGTAAACCCGCTCCTAGACCGTTTGTAAGTGCATTGGCGGAAAGTGCAACACCTAGAACGCTGCTTTCAATCCATCCAATATAGCGTACGTTTCCTTGACCCTTACTATCTAATTCATCACTTCCGTTATTTCTTTGAGATCCTACTAATAAAATAATTCTAATTCCAATTAGCGTTAATAATACGACGGCTACAATAACATGGAACACTCCTGGTAAGATTGTTGAAATCCACCTGCCAAACATAATCCCCGCCATGCTAAAGAGGAAACAAATAGCTGCTATTAGTAAATTAGAAAGCCATTTTATCCTGATTTTTCGTACTCCATAAGATATTCCTACACCAAAGTTATCTATACTTGATGATAGGGCAAAACCTAAAATGAATAACCATTCCATTTTGTATTCTCCTTTTGATGATAATATTGAGGAAATTTGCTTACTTGTTGCATATATTGTTGATAAACCTTCAATAAAATGAGTACTGCGCGTTGAAAAATATAAAGAGGTGAATCGCAATGTCTAACATCCAAAATGAACAAAGCCTTGGTCTGTTATTACGGTCTTTATTAAAGGAAAATGCTTTATCTATGCGGAAGCTAAGCTCACTTACGGGGATTGATACGGCAACTATTTCACGGATTATAAATGGAAAGCAGCAAGCAAATCTACATCATTTAAAGCAATTTGCACACTATTTAAATACCCCTCTTGAAGCATTGATTGATCCTGCTGAAGTTGCTTCAAACCATACAGAAAATGAACTAGAAACAGGCATTCATTACTCCATCGATAAAATTCAAGAAATACTTAAATCTTTTAATATAGCAGATACCAACTTTACGATTGAACGTGTAAAACAAGAACTAACAAAATATAAGCAATATGCACAGACAGACGAAGGACACAGCATGATCATAAATAACTTTCAATCCAAAATAGAGCAAGTAGGAAGCGTTGGTACTTTCATCGACCAATTAAAGCAAATGTATCTTGAATATTGTAGCGAAGAAACCTCAGCCGCCAAGCGCTCTATATTGGGAAGTGCGCTATTGTATTTTATTTTGCCTACCGATATTATTCCAGACTACGTCTTTCCAATCGGTTATTTAGACGATGCAATAGCTGTACAACTAGTGATGAATCAACTTACGGAATAAAAACTGAGTTTTATTAAGGGAACTGAACGCGGCATGCCGCTATTTATTGTGAAAATGGAACTTTTTCTGAACCATGACGATGAGCAGGTAAATACTCTATTGCCTTCTTTAATTTAGATAATTCCTTTGGCACAATCTTTTTAATAATTTTTTCTTTTTTACATGGCTCGCATGACTCATGGTTGCATCTATGTGCACACATACCTAAAGGGATTTTCTCTCCTACAAATGGATCTATATAGACTCCATTTTCAAATAACTTACTCTTAATAAGATGTTCATTTTGCAATCTGCAGCAATTAACACAATAGTACATTTGTTTTCACTCTCTTTCTTATACTTGATTTTGAAACATCTTATGAGAACTCATCAACAGAAGTGCTTGTTCCTACATGAAAAGTTGAAAAAATCTCAACAGGCGTTGATGAATACTCAACACACGTTACTTCCAAACATATAGTTTAAGTATGACATCATACAGAGTGTCATACATCGAGGAGGGATAATTGTGAAAACAAGAGGTATTATTAACGCCGTAATTGGTATTTGGTTTGTTATGGCCCCGTGGATGCTTGGGTTTTCATACGATGCAGGGGCTACGTCAGCAAGTATTGTATTTGGAACCCTTCAAGTGATTATGTCTTTTTGGGGAGTTACTAAACCCGGATGGAATTCGTGGCAACATTGGATTTCGCTCATTACCGGATTATGGTTTATTCTTTTTCCCTTTATTTATTCATTAACAGACGGTGTGCTTTGGTCTAGCGTCATACTTGGGTTAATGACCGTATTACTTAGTTTATGGAGCTTGAACTCTAAAGCAAGATTAAAATTAAAAGCTGTAAGTTAAAAAGCGAATAATATTCCAGTGTTTGCTTAAACTACTCAAGATACCGCAACGTATCGACTATGTGAGAAATAATTCTCCTAGCAGAAAAGCTCCCTACGGAAATAGGGAGCTTTTTCTGCTTTTTATGTAAGGGTTGTACAGATTTAGTCAACGTAATGTATTTTATAGAAAGCTATAAAAGAGAAAAGGTAGATCACATTTGTGATCTACCTTTTCTCTCCATTACGGAGTCATCATTACTTTTTTAACACGGGTATCCATATTTCACTTTTAAAGGTTGGCGACGTTACATTTTTATGTTCATTCCATAAGATTTCCGGTCCTTCTACTTGTTCATAAGTTGAGGCCGGAAACCATTCTGAATAAATTCGTCCCCATACATCTTGTAATGTGTCAGGAAATGGTCCGACTGCTTCGAATACAGCCCATGTTCCAGCTGGCACTTCAAGTTGTACTAAATAATCGGGACAATCGTTAGTTGTGGCTACACCGATATAATGGTCCAGCTGCCCTTTTTCCTCCATTCTCCCTTCAGAAAAGTTCACAGATGCACTAAGCAAACCTAATGGTGTAACATTAGAAAGTTCTTTTAATTCACGTATTGTTTCATCGTTCAAGCTTTCCCACATAGCAGCAATCTCTGGATTGACTCCATGAAAGATTATTGGAACTCTTTCTTTAATACCGACTATATGAAAGGCCTCTTTTTCCTCAATGCGATAATTCATCTCATTTCCCCCTTTAATTGATAACTGAAAGGTCATTTTTGGAAATGCTTTAAGTGAACTGCCGCTCTTTTTAGCTTCGGAAGGAGTTATACCATGCAAATTTTGAAAAGCTCTTGTAAAAGAATCTGGTGAGCTGTACTTGTATTTGATCGCCATATCAATAACTTTAATGTTATTACTTTTAAGTTCAAATGCTGCAAGTGTAAGTCGTCTTCGGCGAATATATTCTGATAAAGTAATACCTGCAAGAAAAGAAAACATTCTTTTAAAGTGATACTCAGAGCAAAGAGCCAGTCTTGCTACTTCTCTAAAATCGATATCATTGGTTAAATTCTCCTCAATATAGTCTAAAGCTCTATTCATATTTCTAAGCAAATCCATTTATATGACCTCCCTTATTATCAGAATAGCAGGATTTGAATAGAGCTATCCGACATTTCATGCACAGTTATGCAGGCTTTTTTCTTCTGTTCATAAGTTTTCACAAACTTAAACAAGCTATTCAAGATGCAATTTTAGTTAACATAATAACTTTCGAAAACAATAAATAAAGAGCCTTAAAGTATAAGGCTCTTTATTTGTTCTCTATTCACCTGTGTTTTTATGAGCAAATCCCAACCAAAATAGCAATTACACTGCATCTGTCATTACATATAAATGGGATGGCGCAATTTTGTTTTCTAAAATTACGTATGGATGGCATTTCATTAAAGCGAGCTTAAGAACTTCCGGTACTCTCTCTTCATCATAAGCGCATACTAAATACAATCCGCCTTTGTTTACTAATTTATCGGCTTCATTCTCAAACTCTTCTAGAATAGGTATAATTCCTTCTTGCTGTCCCCATTCTACATGAGCCCATATTTGAAAAGATGTATTGTTTTTATAGAAAGGATCTAAGTGTCTAGAAAGGTGTTCAAAGATTATGGCAGGCTGAAAACTTCCACTTGAACAGTAATAATCAAAATTATTAATAGTATGTATATAGGTTAATTGATCTTTAGTTAGAATTCCCTCTAATTTTTCAAAAATTAATGGAATTAATCTTTCACTTTCTATAACTAAAGTATGTCTCTTCTGTTCAATACCCGAAACAATATAAGACACAAGATTGTCTAAGTAACTTTTCATATCGTCAATATTGTAGTAAATATGAACGCTTTCATTATTCTGTATTAATTGAGCAAACTGATTTTTCAAATATGTACGCTCCCTTATATAAAATCAACCTAAATTTTAAGCCTCTTAAAATAGTAATTTGTTTATCTGTTAGAACGATTCTACGCTTTGCGTTCCTGCATGTCAAAACTGGATGTTCTCCCCTTTGTTTTGGGGTGGACATCTGTTTTTAGAACAGTGTATCTATATTGATTGCGAACGTTTGCGACAATTATTCTAGCAGCTTGACTAAAGGATACTATACCCTTTTCAAATACGATTAAAACCTAACGAGAAGTGATTATGGAATTAAACTTAAAAGAGAAGCTCTAACGTTTCTTCTATATTCACTTATGTCCTCTCAAAACCTTCAATTAAGAGAGTTAGAAAAAGACGGGATTGTTCACCGTGAAATCTATAAAGAAATCCCCCCGTACTCCCTAACCGAATTCGGAAGATCTCTCGAACCAATCATTTTACTTATGAAAGACTGGGGAGAAACGCATAAGAACAGAATTATTAATGCGAGAGCAATGGAAAAAGAAGAAATTTAAATATAAATTATATTTATTAATAGATTCGTGTACTTTAGATATGGCCTATACACGAGTAGTTACTGTAATGTAATAAGCTAAAAAAGTGCTTGGATAATGTTTATCCAAGCACTTAAAAAATTAATTATGTATGACTTTTCTTTTTAATTTGTACACCTGTATAAATAGAATTACCTGTTAAAATTGCAGTTCCTAAAAGCCATCCCACCGTAGGAGAGTACTGAAATACATTTTTCAAAGCCATCCCTAAAGAAATAGCTGCCATTCCTAGCATTAATAAAAGTACAGTGATACCTTGCTGCCTTTGCATATATACCACCTCAGATGCTTTTCTTCTAATCATTGTTTACTCGGCTGCTCTTTTTTCCCTACAATCCAAGCTAAAGATAAAATTGAAACAGTTACAACTGCTGCCGTTAACATCCCTATATCCCCCTCTTATTCCTTATAATTACATTGTAACATATTTTTAGAACAGTGCTTACACATGCTTATTCTATCTAGACTTTGTTGCTTTAAAAGTATAATCTGTACAAAAAAGCCCTATTTTTAGGGCTTTTCATTTTAATACATATAAAGCGTACCTCTCTTCATTAGAAAATCCAAGTTTACTAGCTAATACTTTCGATGCTTTATTATTATTATCGCAATCCCAAGCAGGCATAACATTCTTTTCTAAACACATTTTTATAAACTCTTGACCTACTATCTTTCCCAGTCCCCGTCCTCTATAGCTAGGATTAGTCACAATATCGATTTCAGCTATTGTTCCACTATGAAAGATCGACACACATTCAGCGACAATATTTTCTTTATGGATAACACAAACGCCTAATCCGTTTTTCAGAAAATGACTTTCTGATCCCCAGTAATCCACTATATATGATTCATTAAAATTCTTACTTTTTCTTAAAGCGTCGGAGTTAAAATCTTTTAACTCATAAAGATCGGGAAGATTGTACTTAGAAGGAACTTTTGAAGCAACAAATCTATACTTAGAACGCATCATTTTCTTTACGTACGGTTCGAAAGTCTCGTCAAAAAAAGCCTCCCAGTCGGTCGATGGAGTAAAAACAGTAAAACGTTTTTCCTTACCATAAACATTCTCAACAAAGTAACGATAGAGAGATTTATTAAACACCCCATCATTTCCTTTACCAAATACATAATAGTCACCTGCAGGTATTCTAAGAAATCCTGACGTTGGCCTCATACGATCATTTACATACACAGATCCTTCAATAACATGATTAACGACAGAAAAAGCAAATGTAGGAGTCTTAAATGATGCTTTTAAAATGTTATGTATCTTATCATAATCTTTTGGTTCTAAATAATACATTTTATCTACTCCTCCTTAACAAAGTATATGTTTATATATTTGTTAATTAATACCACACAAGATTATTTTACTGTAAACTGAATACTATACTTTTTAGATTTACCAATATCTAATTTATTAAAATATCGTACATCAACATTTTAATAGGAGGAACTTATGATCTCGCTTCATAGAATTTTAAAATTGCGTGATTTAGAAATCTTCCATGTATCAAGGAATGGAAGAATCATATCTTATGTAGTTATTGAAGACACTCGAAATCCGTTTACAGAAGAAGATAAAAAACTAGATCCATTGTGTTATATGGATGCAGAAGATATTGACGCGATTTTAAACGTTTTTAGGATTTCGATCATTAATGATGAAAAATTAAACGAAGAAGATTCAGACCTTATAACATCGTTCTTTTCAGACTTTGTTAACAATACAAATTTAACAAACTTTATTATAAAAGAATACATTCAAGAAGATTTGTATGATCATGAAGTTAATCTAAAATTCTTCAATAAAATATTAAAAAGCATAGGCGCAAATTATAGTATTGAAGAATTTGATGAAATGAACTGGATTTATTTATCTCAGGATTAAGACCGTGTACACAAACCACCCTCTTAGGCACACAGGAAAAAGAGAACCCCTAGGGAAGTAAGGGTTCTGAAAGAGTCACTTTTATAGAATATGCCGCTTTTTATACATCCTTCATTTAGTTGGCTTTTGATTAGGAGAACCAACGTAATTGATGAATTAAAAGCGCACCTTTTATTCATATGTTAGAACACATCCAAAGTAGTATTTATATTCAAAAACATGTTAAAATTTAATAGTCATTTATACTCGAATACGTATAAATGAAACCTTACAAAAAAAGCAGCCTCGCTTGCCAATGCCGAGGCTGCTTTTTCTTATTTTCAAAGGACTTTTGTCTTAAAAATGGGTGTATGTCCTGCGAACAAATACTTAGAAATCACATATGATAATATATCTTCTAAGTGAAGGAGGTATGCAATTATAGAAAACTTGGTTAGTTATATTAAAGAATTAGGCTTTCCAGTTGCGCTATCTTTTTACTTACTCGTGCGCATTGAAAGCAAATTAGATCGAATTACAGAACTGCTTCAAATTCTTATTGAAAAAAAGGACAAGCAATAAGCAGACTTCTGCTTTTATACCCAAAGCGAACTTGTACCTTCTTTTTCAAGATGCAGCACATCCACTTCTATTCCCCTATCGTATCCATGCTCTCCACCCGGAAGAACAATCAAGCCGTTCGCCGCAGCTAAAGATGAAATAGCACCCGACTTGTCCATGCCAACAGGCGTTACTAAGAGCCTTCCCCCTTCGTCTGTCATTTCTCCTCGCACCATTCTTGTGAATGCGTTAGGCTCTTTAAAACAGCCGTTTAACACCGCTTTTGTTTTATGTAAATGAGGCGCCGGTGAATGTAAAAAGCTGCGAACAATCGGACGTACAAACAGTTCAAACCCGACATAGCAAGCAGATGGGTTTCCTGATAATCCAAACAGCAGCTGTCCGTTTCGTTCTGCGACTGTTGTGACGCTTCCCGGTCGCATCGCAATTTTGTTAAACAGCACATTGGCGCCAAGCTTTTCATAAATAGCCGGTAAATAATCATAGTCGCCAACGGATACTCCGCCGGTTGTCAGTAAAATATCCACTTCTTCAAGCGCTTTTTCTACCGCTTCATAGCAGCGGTCAAAATCATCTTCAAGCTTCCCTAAATATTTCGGAATTCCCCCGCTTCTTACGATTTGTGCAAGTGCCATATAAGAGTTGCTGTTGCGGATTTTCCCTGGTTCTAGCGGCTCGTTCACATCAAGCAGTTCGCTTCCCGTTGTTAACACGCCAACCACCGGCTGCTTCACCACGGCTACATCCGCATAGCCAAACGTAGCTAAAAAAGCCGTGACGCCTGGATTGATGCGCGTTCCTTTTGAAACGAGCACGTCTCCTTTTTTTGTTTCTTCTCCTTTTAATGCAATGTGTTCCCACTTTGAAGCCCGCCTGCTTAATGCCATATACGTTTTGCCTTCTTTTTCATACGACTTCGTTACTTCAAGCATCACAACCGCATCACATGACTGAGGCACTTGCGCTCCTGTCATAATACGCACCGCTTGAAACGGCTTTACTTCTTCTTCAAACACAGAGCCGGCGCCGATTTCACCTACAACTTCGAACTCTACAGAATGTTCATTTGATACTTCTACGCAGTCTTGTGCTCGAACCGCAAAGCCGTCATAAAGCGATTTATTAAAATGAGGCACGTTTTGGTCGGCAATAATATCTTCTCCTAAATAGCGCCCGTAGCTTTCGGTGATCGATACGCGTTCAATGCTGCCTTTTCTTTTATATGTCATAACTTTTTCAATTGCTTCAGGAATCGAAATAGGTGTTCTGCTTTCTAACATACATTCTTCACTTCCTTTATGTCTGTTCACTTTTTACGCTATGGTGTAAAATCATAGCATACCTCACTATTTCTATCATACAACAAAATTTATTGAAAAAGGATGAAAACACCGATGTCTTCTTTTACACATTTTAATGACCAAGGCCGTGCCAATATGGTCGATATTAGCGAAAAATCTATCACTCGACGCGTTGCAACAGCTCGTTCAAGCATACTTGTTAACAAAGAAATTCATGAAGCCATCGTAGAACATAAAATCGGAAAAGGCGATGTGCTTGCTGTCGCACAAGTAGCAGGGATTATGGCAGCAAAACGCACGTCTGACATTATTCCGATGTGTCACCCTCTTTTATTAAAAGGCGTAAACCTTTCATTTGACTGGGATACAAGCAATGACAAGTATCGTTTATTAATAGAAGCAACTGTTAAAACGGAAGGCTCAACGGGCGTTGAAATGGAAGCTTTAACTGCCGCTTCTGCCTGCGCTCTAACCGTTTATGATATGTGCAAAGCCATTGATAAAGGCATGATTATCGGCGAAACATATCTGCTTGAAAAATCAGGCGGCAAAAACGGTGACTACAAGCGTACGGAAGCGTAAAGGAGGTACATAATGAGCGTACATGAACATAAATCCAAAGCAACTCAGCCCGTTCGCTGCAAAGTCATTACGGTATCCGATACACGTACAAAAGAAACCGATAAAAGCGGCGCGCTAATGATTCAACTTCTGAAAGAACACGAGATGCAGGTCGCTTCCTATGAAATTGTAAAAGACGATCAAACGTCGATTCAACAAGCGATACTTACCGGATGCAGTGCTGAGGACATTGACGTTGTTCTCACAAACGGCGGCACCGGCATTACAAAACGAGACGTCACAATTGAAGCCGTTCAAGCGCTGATTCATAAAGAAATCGTCGGGTTTGGCGAGCTGTTTCGCATGCTGAGCTACACCGAAGACATTGGCAGCGCAGCGATTATGAGCCGGGCAATTGCCGGGACGGTTAACGAAAAAGCCGTTTTTTCTACACCAGGATCAAGCGGTGCTGTTCGCCTAGCTATGACCAAACTGATTTTGCCTGAACTTCGCCACGTTGTGTGGGAATTAAACCGCCAGCGCTAACAAAATGCCTATGCACACGCATAGGCATTTTTATTAATCATAGTCTTTATGTACCCACTCATCTTCTGGAATTCCTAAATCTTCTCCAGAAAAACGCTCTTCTTTAAACGGATCTCCTCTAAGATGAAAGCCGTTTTGCTCCCAAAAGCCCGGATGGTTTTCATCAATAGCTTCAAAGCCTCGAAGCCATTTGACACTTTTCCAAAAGTACAAATGCGGCACAACCAATCGCAGCGGATATCCATGCTTAGGTGTAAGCGGCTCTCCGTTAAAAGAATGAGCAAGAAGAATATCGTCTCTCAGCAAATCCTGTACTTCAATGTTTGACGTATAGTCATTATCTCCGTGCAGCATGATGTATTTACTTTTTAACTCCACGCCAACTGCTTTTAAAAAGTCTGTAAACAATACGCCCGTAAATTCATTATCAAGCCTTGTCCATCTCGTTACGCAATGAATATCGCACTTCACCGTCGTTTGCGGCATATCCATTATATCTTGATATGAAAGGGTTACTTCTTTGTCTACCAATCCAAACACCCGAAGCGTCCACTCCTCTAAGTTATACTCCGGCACGTCCCCTTCATGTAAAATGGGAAAGCGCTCTGTTACTACCTGACCCTGAGGCACTCGTCCTTCATACTTTGGATCAATTTCCGGTGTTTTCATTCGTTTAATACGGTCTGCTTTGTTCAAATTATCACCTCGTTGTTTTTTGTACATAAAAAGCCCTTCCTTAAATAAATAAGGAAGAGCTTTGTTTCAGCTTCTTCCTTATCTCTAAGAGCGATACACTCTTAAGGATTTGGCACCATTCTGTCATAGACAGCGGTTGCCGGGTTTCACAGGGCCAGTCCCTCCACCTCTCTTGATAAGGAAACAAATTGTATTTGTTTTATGTAATAAAGTCAGTATTAAGCTTTTTGTCATAATTGTCAATATTATTTTTCTTTTTCTTCAAAAAACTCTAAAAACAGATAGAGTTATAAGGTTTTAGTCTACTAAATATGTAAAGCCTTTACCCTTCTCCATCAATCATCGTATACTTCCTAGCAAAGCGCTTGTAGTAAATTTGCTCATCCTCTTGTCCATTGTTAAAAACAAGTCGGTTATGATCAATATCTTTCTCTTTTAACACATAGCCTTTTTCATCCATCAGTTGAATATATTCATCTAAATGTCCTTTTTTCACCATATAGTAAAGAACATTATCTGAATCCGTAGTCTTTGCTACATCTTGACTTCCCACTTCTAACTTGAATACGGCTGTTGCTGTTTGAATGGGACGGTAGTCTCCGAACACCTTTTCCCAGTTTAGTAGCAGCAGCGCGCTGAAGATTATGATACATCCTCCAGCGGCTACGGTTAGTACAAATCGTTTTGACACTTCTTTCTCTCCTTTACATTCTTTTTCTTCTATTTAACACAACAGATTGCCCTAAACTTGTTTTGACGCCAAGCCCTAGATACACAGCAGCACCTAAAGCTATTGAAATACAAGACGTGCTAATCGCAAGTGAAGATGCAGACAGCTTATTTTCTAGAAAATAGTGAGAAGCATAATTGCCAATAAGCACAGCGGCTGACATCACACTTACTAATAAAACAGGCGTCAACGCGGCTTTTCCTAGTGATTGAACTCGGTAAGAAATGGATTTTTCAATTAAATAAAAGTTATAGATAACCGATACACCATATCCTCCGTACGTCGCGACAACAGGTCCAATTTCTTTTAAGCTTGAAACCAACAGTACGTTTAATACTATCTTCATAACAATACCTAAGCCCAAGCCAAAAATTAATTTTTTTTGCTGATTAATTCCTTGAAGAATCGCGGCTGTTACGGTAAAAAGAGCAAATAAAATGGCAGCAGGCGCATACCATTGTAAAACAACTCCACCGATTTCAGGACTGTTTTTCGCTCCAAAGATCATCATATATACCGGCTTACCCAATAAACAAAGCCCCACCGCAGAAGGAAGAGTAAAAAACAACAGCAGCTGCAGCGTTTTTGTAATCTTTCCTTTTACTTCTCGTAAATTTCCTTGCACAAAAGAAGATGTAATACCTGGAATCAGCGACATGCTGAAGGCAGTCGCTAGCGATACCGGCACCATTACTAAAATTTGCGCTAACCCAATGACAGAGTTGATTGTTTCGGCTTTAGCTTGTCCATACCCTATTGATTGAAAAAGCATGTTAATCGTAAACGTATCAATATTTTGATAGATTGGAATAGCTAAACCAACTAATACAAACGGAACAGCGTACGTCACAAGCTCTTTGAACATTAAAGAGAACGGAACAGATTTATTATTCTTTCCGCTGTTCACTTCCTTCATAATCAGCCGCTTGCGCTTTAGATACGTCGCACCGAGAATCCCTATTCCCCCTACGCCTCCAATAAACGCTCCAAACGTACCAATTCCAACAGCTTTTGTCATCGTGCTATGAAAGAGATGAATAACAGCGTATGCTCCTGCTAAAATAAACAGCACACGCACTATTTGTTCAATAATTGTACTTAGCGCGGATGGTCCCATGGACTGGTTACCTTGAAAGTAGCCTCGTAATAGACTCATAGGCGGGATAATAATTAAAGCAAAGCTCACCATTCGAATCACGTATACCACGTCTTTTTGACTATTTCCTGAGGAATCTTTTCCGTTAATCACTAGCTCAGCGAGCGAAGGCGCCATGGTATAGAGGACTAAAAATCCTATTATGCCTGTTATCGTCATTAATAGAAGGCCTGCTTTTAATAGATCTTGCCCTGCCCTGTAGTTTCCAAGACCGTTATATTTCGATACATACTTCGAAACAGCAAGCGGAAGACCCATTGTCGATAAGCTTAGCATCAAGGTATATGGACCGTATGCATACTTATAAAGCGCGTAACCTGACGTTCCGACTAGCGCTGTAAACGGAATAATATAAATAAAACCCAAAATCTTTGTTAGCAAAGAAGACGCTGTTAACAAAAGCGTACCTCTCATCAAATTTTTTTCCATACATCAAAACTCCAGCAATAAATATTATATTTTTAACAAATACTTGATTTATTGTATCATACTTACAGTTATTATCTAGTTTTTTATAAAGACTTAGAATCCTCCCTATATTACGTTTTTTTACATAATAAAGGAATAAAAACCAATCTTTTCACCTATGAGGAATGAATCGTTTTTTGCTTTTCACCTTACCTGACGTTTATATTCTGAAAGGCGTGTTACATTATATATATCAGTTACCAACTCAACTAAGACTCCTTGACCATTCTGGCCTACCTTCTCTTTTAGGTAGACTGAGATTGCTAAATCGTTATATATAGGAGGAAAAAATCATGAAAATGAAACAACGACTATCAAAAGCGGCTGCTGCTGCGACGATTACAGGAATTGCTGCGTTTGGATTTGCTCCTGTGGCTCAGCTTGATACCCCAGCACACGCAGCTACATCTCAAGAAACAAGCAGTCAAAGTCAAACAGCTGTAAAAAACATTAACGAAATTTATAACGCCGCGGTGAAAGGTGAAGTGCCGCGATTAACAGCAGACTTAAAAATTGGCAAAAGCCTGCGTCAAGATGTTCGAGATCAGTTCGGTCCTCCGCCTGAAGGTTCATCAAATAACTTTGACTACTATCATGCGGAAATGGGCCATCCTGGATATGCATTTGGTTATGACCAAAATAACGTCATTAACGAAATTCGCTATTTTGGTACAAATGTAGAGCGTCAAACAAATTTAGGGTCCATCACGCAAGCTAACTTAAAGAAAGAATTAGGTCAGCCAAACTTTACAAGCAAAGTAAAAGGTGATGGTACGACTCAAACGAGATACACGTATCATGCCGGCGCCTATGATCTTGAATTTATTTTTGATGATAGCAAAACGTTGAATCACGTAAACTTAGTTGCAAAACCTTAAGAAATAGAAAAAGTAGCAGGCAGCCTGCTACTTTTTTTCATGAAATAAAACTAATGCGGAATCAGCTACGTGTTCATACCCAATCTCCATGTAAATCTTGTTAGACGTAGGGTTTGTCGTGTCCGTGTATAGACTTGTTGTTTGAAAACCGCTGTCTAGCATAAGCTGAGAAAGCGTGGACACACAGCTTGATGCATAGCCTTTTTTACGTTCTTCCCGCGGCGTATACACAAAGTTAATCGTAACGTTGTGGGCTGTCGGACGCGTAGCATTAGCAATTGACACATACTTCCCGTTCACTTCCCATAAAAATAGCCGTTCTGCTTTAATAAAAGCTTCGCCTGTTTTGACAGCTTGCTCTTTTGATACAGGCTCTCCAATGACGCCCATAAACTCCCAAATCCATTCCGCCACGAGCGGAAGATGCTCCAACTTTGCTTTTATCAGCACTCCTTCCGCGTCCGCAGCTTTTTTTACTTTGTCTAACCGATAAATGCGCTGATCCATTTTCAACGAAGCTTCTTGATTTTTTAGCGCTGCTAGTTTTTGAGAAAGATATAAAACCGTTTGCCTTTCTCCAACTAAGCCCGGTACGGCGGTTTCTTGTAACAGCTCCGCTACTTCGTTCAGCTCATCATCCGTTAGCTTCTGTATTTGAGACAGGATGATTTGCTGAGGATGGGTTTGCAGCAACACAAGCGCAGCACGGCTGTCTTTTAAAATAATGCCCATAAAATTCGGTTTGCTGTTTTCATGTAAGCTGTGTAAAATGCCAAGCGCTAAGTTATGAAGAACTTCATTTTTCGCTAAAAACGGCTCGACTTGGTTTTTAAATTCCTGGACTTCCCTGTATCTATGTAATTGGATCATGTTCTTTCTACCTCCGCAAATGCTCTTACCGGAAACGTTCCGACTCCTTTTATTTTAGGAGGCACGGCGTAAAATAAAAAGGACCCCGTTAGTTGATCTAAGCGACATAAGTGTTCAGCAATCACAATGCCCGCTCCTAAAAGCAGCGTATGAGCTGGTCTTGCTTTTCCTTTTGTGTCGTCAATATTCATCGAATCAATTCCGACAAGAGCAGGCTGTTGAGATACTAAATAAGCCGCCGCGCTTTCTGTTAAGTATGGATGGTTTTCTAGATAATCGTCTTTATTCCAGTAGCGATCCCATCCCGTGTGAATTAATACCGCTTTGCCTTTTACGTCTATATGGTGAAAATGAGATTCATCAATAGCCGTTAAAGTCGGGTCGATTGAAACTACTATTCCTTCCAGTCCGGCTGTTTTATCAATAGCCGTTTGAGCTAAATCCGCTCCGTTTTTATATCTGTGAAACGGCACGTCAATATACGTACCGGTATTCGTGACCATTTCAATTTTACCAATTTGAAATTCAGTCCCTGGTTCATACAGCTTTTTAGACTCTTCTCGGCTTAAATAGTCGCAAATAATCGGTGCCGGCAAGCCTTTATGCGTGATAACTCCGTCTTCAATGACGTGGCTTAAATCAATATACGTTCTTTTTTTCATACTACCACCTACTTTTTTCAATATTCAGTAAAAATAGTCTAACATAAAAAAGCTCTTCCTAGTTTCCTAGAAAGAGTTTTTTTTAGAGAACGTTATTAACTTGATAAACATACATCGTACGCGTGCTTTGTATAAACAAATCCTTCAAAAATAAGACGGGCCGTACGCACTACTTTGATTCCATTAACCTGTCCTTCTTTTAGATCTACACTGGTTTCCATAATTCCCATTGGATGAGCAAGTCGAACCGTATCGCCTTTTAGTTGAACCATTTCTGACAGAAGCGTGCCTTTTGTATAGATAGCCGCCGTTGTACAAATTGCTCCTGTAATCGCAAGCGTTTGATGCGGTTTTTGCATCGACATCATGCGAATTAATACGTCCATTTGAGAAGCAGCTTTTTCTCTGCCAGTCCCGTCGCGGTGGTCCATCGGAGGAGCAATAATCGTCATTTTTGGAACCGCTGGTGATAGTTTAGTTGCTTTGTCTTGAGGTGCGAGCCCCGCTTTTTCCGCTGCAATGGAGCGAATTTCTTCAAATAGCTTCAGCTGTTTGTCCGTGTATTCATGTGGAAGTTCTGTTCCTGTTAGGCCAATATCCGCTGCTTTAACAAATACAAGCGGATTTCCTACATCAACAATTGATGCTTTTACTGTTCCGATGGATGTTTGCAGAAGATCAATGGCGTTCCCGGTCGGAAGCAGTTTTCCGGTAACGGCTCCTTCTCCGTTTTCAAACGAAAGATAAATAGGTGAACCCGTACCTGGCACTCCAGGAATCATACATTCCCCTTCTGTTTTCACTTTCCCGTTTTCTACTTCTACTTCCGCTACGATTACTTTTTTAGTATTCGTATTATAAATCCGCACTTTGGTCACCGGTTCCACAGCTTGTACAAGTCCTTGTTCAATTGCGTAAGGCCCCACTGCTGAGGAGATATTGCCGCAGTTTCCTTTAAAATCAACGAGAGATTCGCTGATGCTGACCTGCGCAAACGTGTAATCTACGTCAGCTTCTTCTAAATCTGATTTTTTAATAATCGCAATTTTACTTGTCAGCGAATTGGCTCCGCCTAACCCGTCAATTTGACGTTGATCCGGACTTCCCATTATATCTAGCAAAAACGGTTCCCAATCCGATTTATTCACAGGCATTTCTTCATGATTGATAAAAACCCCTTTACTCGTTCCACCTCTCATAACCGTTACAGGAATACGCGTCATCTTAATCACCTTTCTCCCCTACTAACAAACGCCGAGGCGTTCATCAAACCATTTTATTTTTTTACTATTTAGAACCGGTTCATTTGCCATTTATCGTATAATAGAGGTGGTCATAAGTAAAATACATAAAATTTATTGTCTTTTTAAAAATTTTTTTATAATCTAAATACAAGGGGGAATTGGGATGGATCAAAAAGATTGGATATTAATTAAAACGCTTCACGAAGAAAAGAACATTACGCGAACGGCTGAAAGGCTCTACGTATCGCAGCCTTCTTTAAGCTACCGGCTTAAAAATCTTGAAGAAGAATTTGGCGTGACGCTTTTTTTCAAAACGAAAAAAGGAATTGAGTTTACATCTGAAGGTGAGCATCTTGTTCGCTATGCAGAAAACATGTGGAAACAGCTGCAAGAAACAAAAGACAGCATGCGTAATATGAGCGAAACCGTTACGGGAACGCTTCGCCTAGGGGTATCGAGTAACTTTGCACAGCATAAGCTTCCAAAGATTTTAAAGCAGTTTTCTCTTCACTATCCAAACGTACAGTTCAGTGTGAATACAGGCTGGAGTACGCAAGTTATGAATCTATTAGACTCTTCGCGTGTGCACGTTGGTATTTTGCGAGGCAATTACCCGTGGAACGGAGAAAAATCACTGCTGACAAAAGAGCGGCTTTGCTTAATTTCAAAAAAAGAGATTGCGATCGATGACTTGCCGAACCTGCCTTATATTAACTATAAAACCGATACGTCGCTAAAAGATCTCATTCAAGACTGGTGGCATGACAAGTTTTCAGAGCCTCCGTTTGTGGCAATGGAAGTTGACCGGCAAGAAACAGCTAAAGAAATGGTTAAAAATGATTTAGGCTTTGCAATTTTGCCTGAAATTTGCCTTCACTCCAGCGACAACTTATATACATACGGACTTTCATACCGAGATGAATCACCTTTGCTTCGAAACACGTGGCTCATGTATGATCCTTCTTATTTGAATCTAGCGGTCGTGAAAGCATTTATTGACTTTTTAAAGCTAAGTGAAAAATAAAGCAAAAGCTAAAAAGTTTGCGTCTTGGAAGAAACTTTCTTTTAGACCAAGCTTTTTTCTAGACTACCATTATAAAAAATTTTTATGAACTTTCTAAAAAAACCTATATTTCCTTTATTTTTCAAAATGTACTAACATGAAAACAAGAAACATCAGCGGGAGTAAAGAGCGGCTTTAAAAATTCTTAATAATCAAACTACGGCTCATACATGGGGATGAGAGATGTTAGTCACGTTTTTTTACTCTAAAAGTAAACGCTTTCAAAGAAAAGAGGGAAAATAAAGGAGGTTGTTTGAATGCTAGCACTACTAGGTTTTACAATGATTATTGTCTTTACGTATCTCATTATGTCAAAAAGGATGTCTCCTATCGTAGCTTTAATGGTCATTCCGCTTCTTTTTGCGGTGATTGGAGGGTTTGGCAAAGGCGTCGGAGACATGATGCTAGAAGGGTTAAAACAAGTAGCTCCGTCAGCTGCGATGCTGCTGTTTGCCATTTTATACTTCGGCGTTATGATTGATGCCGGCCTGTTTGATCCATTAATTAAGCAGCTGTTAAAAATCGTAAAAGGCGATCCGCTCAAAATCGTGATTGGAACCGCTCTTCTATCGCTTTTAGTTGCACTAGACGGAGACGGTACAACTACTTATATGATTACGGTTTCTGCTCTTCTTCCACTGTATAAACGTCTGAATATGAGCCCGTTAGTGTTAACGACGGTTGCGATGCTTTCTCTTAGTATTATGAGCAGCATGACACCTTGGGGAGGCCCGGCTACTCGCGCGATTGTTGCTCTTAACCTCGATGCATCAGAGTTCTTTATTCCACTTCTTCCAACGTTAATTGGCGGAGCTTTGTGGGTGATTTTTACAGGCTATATTCTTGGAAAAAAAGAGCGCAGACGACTTGGTGCTATTGACATCGAGCAGTTTGAATTAAAAAGCTCGCTTGCTTTTGCTGAAGACGCGTCTTTAACTTCTCAAGAAGATATTACGCAGCCTAAAAAAATCTGGATTAACTTAGCTTTAACCATTGCACTTATGGTCGTATTAGTTTCTGGCATTTGGTCCGTTTCTGTTTTATTTATGATTGGTTTTGCGCTTGCTCTTATGATTAACTATCCAAAACTTGAGGATCAAAAAGAACGTCTAATGGCTCATGCAGGCAACGCGTTAACCGTTGCAGCTCTTGTTTTTGCAGCCGGTATTTTTACAGGAATACTATCCGGCACTAAAATGGTGGACGAAATGGCAAGCCTGTTAATTCATTTAGTTCCTGATTCACTCGGTTCGTTTTTACCAACAATCGTTGCTTTGACAAGCATGCCGTTTACATTTGTGATGAGTAACGACGCCTATTACTTTGGTGTTTTACCAATCTTCGCTGAAACAGCTGCTTCTTACGGAATTGATCCAATGGAAATTGCGCGAGCTTCAGTACTCGGACAACCTGTTCATCTATTAAGTCCACTCGTTGCCTCTACTTTCTTACTTGTAGGTATGGTAGGTGTTGATCTTGGTGAACATCAGCGCTTTGCATTTAAATGGGCCGTTTTAACGTCTCTTGTTCTCATTGTCCTTGCTATTGTCACAGGCGCACTTACGCTATTTTAATAGGGAATAAAAGCTGCTATAGCTTTTTATTAATAAATTCTACATGATAGGTGGAGGTACTTCTAAAATGTATGTGATTACGTGTTATGTCAGAAAAGATGAAATAAAAATGTACGAGTTTGATAGTAAAGAAGAAGCGCTTTCTCAGCTCAAAAAGCTGAAAGGCTGCAGTATTCTTTC
Source organism: Priestia sp. USM5 (assembly GCF_058323215.1). Lineage (NCBI taxonomy): Bacteria > Bacillati > Bacillota > Bacilli > Caryophanales > Bacillaceae > Priestia > Priestia sp. USM5. Next base: position 1,082,295 of record NZ_JBSGKN010000001.1, on the reverse strand, counting down.
AGAAGTTGCTTACTTTAATGATTCATCGGTCATTCCGATAGCTATTTAATTATGCACCACTCAACCCTATAGGTACAAATTTGATAAGCTTCCTTTCGCTCAAAAGGAAGCTTCTTTTTTATGTTCTTCTCAAGCTCCGGCCCTTTTCTCTCATCAACGTTTTGTTACGTCTGGTTCGTTTTGTTTTCTTGCTTCAATCATATGAATAATTCGATTGGTATGTGGAGTTAGCACTGCGCACTTTTGATAAAAGGCTCCGTCTACAACAAGCAGCTCTTCGTCCATCCCGCAAAACTTGCAGCGGAGCTCTTGTGGTCCTGCGTATGAGGTGTGATAAACACTATCATTAAAGATGGTATAAAAAGTATTTCGTTGCTGCGCGTCGTAAAAGCCATATTCTTTATTACTGTCATCACGGTAGTTAACTCCATAGTTCCGTTCAAATTCCTCTTGAGTAAACCCATCCTGCAAAAGTTCATTTTGTACTAGTTCTCTTAAACAATCCTCTATTTCTTCATCGTTAAATGAACAATTATGCGCGTAAACATCCAGTTCTTCAGTGCTGTTCTCTTTTACCATCACTTCACTGCCGCAAATCTTACAGGGGTGTTTAGGACGCTGTTGATCAAAGTAAGAGAGAGTTTGTACCTTTTCCACTGCTATTTCATCGCTCACCTTTTTAAATTTAATCATCACATTTTCTGTTTGACTAACGTTTTCGTTATACAACATCACTTCATATTCATCTATATTCTTTCCGTTTTCTTTTCGACTCGAATGCTCCATTACTTCATACGAAGAAATGGTAAAAAACTCGTTAAAATTCACCACTAGCATGCATCCTTCCAAAAAATTTGCGTTCTCTATGTACCTGCTCTATACTACCATTTTTTCAAAGGCTCGCACCACTAAACGAACTTCTTTACGCTACCGGACCAAACTATGAAAAAACAGAGGATGACGTTAGCGAGGATGGAGATGGGGATGGCGGAGAATAACTAAAACAAAAAAAGAGATTGTGATATAACTACATCAATCCCATCTAAAGATCAACAGATTGGATGCATGAGGTGGACTGCTTATTATACCGCTGTTGATTTCCGTGCAAGGCTTCGCTTTCCGCGGGCGGCCGCTGAGCCTCCTCGTCGCTTCCGCTCCTGCGGGGTCTCACCTATTCCGCTTCTCCCGCAGGAGTCTCCACCTTGCCCTCCAATCAACAGCTAGAAGCATCTAAATGGATGACACCTACGCTCATCCTACCAATAAAAAATCCGAACGGTGAAGATTCTCCATCAAGAATCTTCACCGTTCGGATCGCCCTTCAGTTAGAACACTTTTGTCCCAGCCTATTTCTTATTAATCATCGCTGCCTAAAATACCAAAAAAGCGAAGCAAGTTGATGAATAGATTAATAAAGTCTAAATAAAGAGATAGTGCCAGCAGTGGAACAAGCTCTTCTGTAATTTCACCATGCTTCATTTTGTTAAAATCATATAGTACGTAAAGTGAGAAAACGATGGTACCAATCACTGAGAATGCCATGAGTCCAGGCGTTGTTAAGGGACTAAACAGCGAGAAAATACTGATGCACACTAATGCTAACAGCGCCACTAATAAAAAGCTGCCTAAAAACCCTAGATCTTTTTTTGTTTTTGCGCCAATTACACCCATCACCGTAAAAATAACGAACGTGCTTCCAAACGCATAAAGAACGACTTGCGCCCCCGCTACTGATGCATAGTAGCTGACAATCGGAAACAGCGTGATGCCTGATATAAATGAAAAAGCATATGTAAAGCCATATCCTACGCTTTTTTTCTTTCGTAACATAAATGCGGCAACCAGCATCACAAGTTCAGCAATCGCTAATGGAAGGAAATAAGCCGGCGGCACATATTGACCTACATATAAGCCAACTGTTGAAATAAATAACGAAAAAATAAATGTGACTAATACTTTTTGAAACAGAGACCGCTGCTCTACTCCAATCACTTCTTGCATGTGTAAAACCTTCTTTCTAAAATCTGTTATATTTTATATAATACCTACCTTTTCAAGAAAAATAAAGATAATACTAAGGTCTTTTTTCTTATTTCTATAGACAAGCAAGCATAGACGCTGCCGTCTATGCTTGCTTGTCACCTCTTTATTTCGGCAACAGAATGCCATCAATAATTCCGTAAGTCATTGCTTCTTCAGCGCTCATAAAATAATCTCGTTCCGTATCGTTTGCCACTTTTTCAACCGGATGCCCCGTTCGTGTTGATATGATTTCATTAATATGCTGCTTCAATTTTAAAATCCGCCGGGCGCTAATTTCAATTTCAGTCGCCTGCCCTCTAGCTCCTCCTAGAGGCTGATGAATCATAACTTCACTGTTCGGAAGCGCATAGCGCTTTCCTTTTGCTCCTGCTAGTAGAAGCAGTGCGCCAAAAGAAGCGGCCATGCCCATGCAAATTGTTTGAACGTCCGGCTCAATGTACTGCATCGTATCATAAATCGCAAACCCTGCTGAAGTCGAACCTCCGGGGCTGTTAATATACAGTGAAATATCTTTTTTAGGATCATCTGCCGCAAGAAATAAGAGCTGCGCGACCACGCTGTTAGCAATATGATCATTGATTTCATCACCAATTAAAATAATTCGGTCTTTTAACAGCCTTGAATAAATATCATACGAACGTTCACCGCGGTTGCTTTGTTCAATTACATATGGAATGGTACTCATATATATCCTCCCTATCACACGTAATATGGCTATGCAGCCATGTAGAGAGTGCATGTCGGAGTATACGTCGGTTTTTGGATGATGCTTTTTAAGGAAGGTAAAGCTTGAATCAAAAGAGCTGGATCCTGCGATTCTAACGTTTTATAAAACAGCTCTGACAGCTTTTTGCGTTCTTGTTCATTCCAAAAAGAATCTGTAGAAAACGGCTCACTGTCTTTTTCTAACCGCTGCTTAGCACGATGTAAATTGCTTTTCACCGCTGTTTCTGACGTTTGTAAAATCGAAGCGATCTCTTTCAGCTGATAGCGAAAGCCTTCTTTTAGGAAAAAGATAACCGCTTGCTTCGGCGTAAATTGACTAAGCAGCAGTTCGACCGAGTGTCCCTTACTATCAAACGCATGCTTGTCGGCTTGTTGTTCCAAAGCTTTTTCTTCGACTATTCCTTCACGCTTTCGTTTTCGCAGCAGGTCAATCCAGTGGTGGTACGCAATTTTATTTAACAGCGCAGAAGACAAATTGTGCTCTTCGCCTTTATATCGCTGAGCTTTTAAAAACGTTTCTTGGGCAATATCGTCTCCGTCCCACACATTTTGTGCTAAAAAGCGGCAGTACTGCTGCAGTTTTGGGTAATGCTCGTTCCAGCAAGCCTCATCAAAGCTTTCTGTTTGTTTTTCAATTTTTTTTGAATGTGACATGGTTTTCACTCCTTTTGCACTCTCTATTTACTAAACGATTAAAGGAAGTTCAAAAGATACGGGGAATCAAACTTTTTTATACATTATACGCTTAAGCAGCCATTTTTTTGTATTATAATGAAGATACTTTTATCTAAGGAGTCTAAAATGATATGCGAAGAAGACGATTATACGGCAAAAAGAAAACGAACAAACTTCACTATAAAGACTTAACCTGTGAACACCCTCTGCCCGCTTCGCCTATGAGCTATACAAGTGAAGCTCCTTTTTACTATTATGAGGCGTCAGAAGATGAAAAACAAAACGACTTTGAACTATATTCAGAGATTTGTATCATGAATCAAGAACATTTTTTCGTCAGAGGCTGCGTTGAAATTCCCGTTCTTAATGAAGAAGACCCTTTCATTTGGAACATTTGGGTTTCTTTAAGCGAAGAAAATTTTCATCGAATGATAAATTTATGGGAAAGTGACGAAAGAGAACATGAACCGCCTTATTTCGGCTGGTTTTCAGTTTCAATTCCAGGCTATCCTGAAACGTTAAATTTAAAAACAAATGTGCATACAAGACCTGTTGGAACGAGACCTCTCATTGAATTAGAACCAACCGATCATCCTTTAGCCATCGAGCAGCGGGAAGGGATAACGCTAGAGCGAATCAAAGATATACAAAAACAATTGGCTACCTATTAAAAAACCAAGACAGCCCCAGACTGTCTTAGTTTTTCACTTTTATGGCATGCGCTTTGCTCCGTAGTATTTAGGCGCCCAGTAGCTGTCTACTTTATAGTTTGTAATTTTCACGCCCTCAGATGTGGATACGTGAACGACATAGTCATTTCCAATATAGATAGATGGAATAAGTGAACTTCCTTCAAAAAAGACGAGATCTCCCGGCTTCAAGTCAGATTGTGAAATGGTTTCTCCTGCTTCCCACTGCTGACTTGCATAGCGCGGAATGTCTTTTCCAGCTGCTTCTTTATAAATGTATTGAATAAAACCAGCTGTATCAAAGCCTGTAGAAGGACTTGTCCCACCTTGTGCGTAAGGTACTTCTCCTACATATTTAAGAGATTCCGTCACAAATGGATTGTCTTTTGACAGCGATAAGCCATCGTAGCGCCTTGCTCCGGCGTACTTAGACGTCCAGTAGCTGCTTGTTAGGTAATCAACCGTCACATTTTCGCTGCGCTTGGCGTGAATAAACTGATTGCCGCCTGCGTAAATGCCTACGTGTGAAATCCCTTCACGATACGTGTCTTTAAAAAAGATAACGTCTCCTGGCTTTAAATCTGCCCGTGCAACTTCTTCTCCAACTTGCCACTGCTGATCGGTTGATCGCGGAAGGTAGACGTCCGATGCATGTTGAAATACATAGGCAACAAATGCGGAACAGTCAAAACCGTCTGTTGGAGACTCGCCTCCAAATACATATGGCGTGCCGAGATGTATTAATGCTTCTGCAATGACTTCATTATCTTTTGCAATTTCCGGTGCTCCTGTAATGCGCTTTGCTTTGGCGAAATGTGATGACCAATAGGCACTGCTTGAAATGTTTTTCACCACGACTTTTCCGTCTGAAGAAGATGCATAAATCATCTCATCGTCTCCGATATAAATAGCGGCTACGTTCACTTCACCGTTTTCATTAGTGTCAAAAAACAATACATCACCCGCTTGCAGCTCGTTTTTATCAACGTCTGTCCCAAGCTCTGACTGTTCTTTCACGGAACGAGGCAGCGTTGTATCCAGCGCTTGCTTAAACACATATTGAACGAAGCCAGAGCTGTCAAACCCTTCGCTTAGCGTCTCTCCTCCAGATGTATAATCGGCTCCTTCATACGTTTTTGCTTTATCAGCAATCACGTTTTCATCTGTAGCAGCCTGTACTTGCACAACTTTTTCTGCAGGAAAAGCGCCTTCATAAAAAGTGGCAAGACTAAGCCCTAACGCTGTGACCATAAGAGGTTTCATTACTTTCATGTTTGTTCTCCTTTGTTTTTTATTTCATCCAAGAAGTTTTATATGTAAATGGTTCCCCTGTTAAAGTATGGTGCAGATGGATGGGAATTGGCTAGTACCTTTTGACTTAAATATGCTTCCCTTCCAAAGTCCTGTAAAAAATCCATAAAAAAACTCGGCGCATATTACGCCGAGCTTTTTTATTTCATGCCCACCTGGATATTTGCTGCTTTTTGTTTTTGACGTAAATTTGCAATCCACTTATAGTAAAGCGTAATTAACAGAACAAAAATTCCTAGCGCAAAGTACAGTTTCGAATAGCCTAAAGCGCCTGCTGCAATTCCTAATACAAACGAACCAACTGCAATCCCGCTATCATAAAACGTAAAGAATGTAGCAGTTGCATATGCGCTTCGGTGAGCAGGCGCCGCTTGAATCGCCAGCGTTTGGAAGCTAGGAAGCAGCGTTCCATACCCTAGTCCTACTAACGCACCTGAAAACAGCAGCATCCAAGAAGAATGCGTAAAGCTTAAGCTAAATAGACCAATCGCAAAGACAATACACGATGGAATAATCACAATGTTTGGGCCAGATTTATCAAATAATCTTCCTGTAAACGGTCGTGAAATCAGCATCGCAGCTGCGAATACGACAAAGAAAAAGCTTGCTGTTTTAATTAATCCAAGCGACTGTGCGTACACAGAAATAAACGAAATAATACTTGCATACGAAAAAGAAACGAGAATACCTACAGATGAAATCGGCATGGATTTCTTTTCAAACAAGTCGCTCAGTGAAAATGATTTCTTCACTGGCGAAGCAACGTTTTCTTGAAGATTTTTGACCATCATTCCACACAGCCAGCCAACGAGCATAATCACGCCAAATACAAGGAAAATAATGTTGTATGCCATGTATTGATGAAGCGTTAATGCTAAAAACGGCCCTGCAACTACAGCTAAGTTCATTGACATTCCGAAGTAGCCAAGCCCTTCTCCTCGTCGTTTAGCGGGAACTAAATCCGCTGCAATCGCTCCGGTGACGGTTGTCGCTAAGCTGAATGAAATTCCTTGAAAGAAGCGCAGTAATAAAAGCACGTTAAAATGGTGGATAAACATATATAAGAAGGAAGAAAGCGCAAAAATGAGGGTACTAAATACAAGCGTTTTTTTCTTTCCAATGTTTTCAATGACTTTCCCTGAAAACGGTCTAACAATAATCGCAGATAATAAAAAGATGGTAACAACAAGCCCTGCCTGCGTACTCGTGCCGTCCAAGGCGTCTAATACATAAATCGGCAGCAGCGTCAGCAATGCATAAAACACGACAAAAATAAAAAAGTTGGTAATCGCAATGCTGATAAAGCTTTTAGTCCAGATTGGCTCCTGCTGGTTCGTCATTCATTTCACCCTTTTCTGTAGATTTACAAATTTTCTTTAATAACGAAATAAGCTGATCTTGTTCGCTGTCGGATAAAGCAATCAGCAAATTTTCTTCCAAACGTTCAATTTCTTGCTGAATTTCTGGAAGCTTTTTCTTCGCTTGAGGAGATAAATAAACGATGCGCTCTCGTTTATCACTGCCTGCTTTTCGCACAATCCATCCGCTTTTTTCAAGTCTTGTTAACGTGCGAGTAACCGTTGGCGCTTCGACATTTAAATACTGCCAAATCTCTGTTTGCGTCATCGAACCGAATCGCTTTAAACAAAATAAAATTGAATACTGTGAGCTGTATAGCCCGTACGCTTTTAACACTTCATTTACTTCTTTAATAGACAATCTCGACTTTTGATGAAGTTCATGAAACACCAAGTTATTCACTTTTCCCACCTCACCTTTTCATTTTATTTACCTAGGTAACTAATTGCTCTTTTATTAGTATATGTGCTGCTAGTTGATGTGTAAAGGCGGCCAAAAAGAGTAAAAATCAGCTGTTTTCTCTCATTTTCTACTAATGATTTACGCTTACACTTCTGTTTTCTTATTCTTTCGTATCACGAAACTTTTTGTATAGATTTACATGCACCTGCAAACTCTGTTAAAGAAGACGAAACAATATGCGGGAGGCTGGTATATGTTTTCACTGCGCGGCGATGCTCATAAAGTCTACCTTAAACTGAAAAAAGCGGCTCATCAAAACCAAAACGCAGAAGATATTGATGAATTAGCGGAAATGGAAGAAATTCGGCAGCTTTACCTTACGCTCGACAGCGCTATTTTACGAAAAGTGTATTACCGAATGACCAAAGAAAAAAACGGCTCCGGCGTCATCCCTATCCTTGTTTCTGCCTTGCCTTGGCTCTTTTTTTTATTTTCGCAGCGGCTGCAGCAATTTTTATTTAAAGACGGCAGCTGGCTTTGGATTATTTTTGTCGTGCTGTATGTTTTTATTCTCATTCCAAGCGTGTTTCTTCATTTCCGTGAACAATCGTGGGCTTCTGTTCATATTGAAATTATTCAAGACATTTTAAAAGATCGTGAAAAAGAGCCGAAACCCCTTTGAGGCCCGGCTCTTTTCTATTCATGTAGCTTATTCATCACTTTTGGAATGACGTGAGACAGTAAAAACCTACCTAAAAGAATCAGCAGGTAAATCATAATGAATTGAAAAACAATGAACACATGATGCGTATGTGCCCAAGCAAGCATATGAGTCGTAGAATAAGCCAATACAACAATTAATAGTAAAAAACACAGTACGTATAAAATACGCTTACCCCAAGAGGTAGCTTTTATTTTCTTTTTAATAAGCCTGCGATGTTGAATTCCCTGTAAGCATATGTAGAGGGTCAATACAAATGTAAGCATATCTCGCCTTACGAAAAAAAGAATAAGTCCGATTCCTACAATCATCCACGTTAGCTTGTCATGATGCTTGTCTAGAAAGAAAAACATAAAATCCTCCTTCGAAATTAACGTGCTATTAGTTTAACACATAAAGGAAATTATGGTAAAAACCTAAATTTGCTAAATATTTCAGTGCAGAATAGACACCTATTCAATAAAAAAAGAACCTTATTATCCAATAAGGTCCTCTTTACCTATTATGAAATAGCTTGTCTGCTTTCTACGTCTCGACCTAACTTTCTTTTGATACGCTGCAGCGCGTTGTCAATTGACTTGACGTGCGTGTTTAATTCTTTCGAAATTTCAGCGTATGAATGGCCGTCCATATACAGCGTCAATGCTTTTCTTTCCAATTCACTAAGTGTTTCCGCAATTTTTAACTCGCGGTCTTCCACTTTTTCTTGATGAATCAGCACCGCTTCCGGATTAGCAATTTGATCGCCAGGAATCATATCCATCAGCGTATAGTTTGATTCTTCATCATACAGAGGCTTGTCCAATGAAATGTACGAATTTAACGGACCGTGCTTTTGACGAGTAGCCGTTTTAATCGCCGTAATAATTTGTCTTGTGATACATAACTCCGCAAACCCTTTAAAAGATGTTAGCTTGTCTTCGTTAAAGTCGCGAATTGCTTTGTACAGTCCAATCATTCCTTCTTGGACGATGTCTTCTTTTTCAGCACCAATCAAAAAGTATTTTCTTGCTTTTCCCCTTACAAGATTTTGATACTTATTGATTAAATACTCCAATGATTTTTCGTCTCCGCTGTGAACCATTTCAACCAAAACATGATCTTCTAACATAGCATAATTTTGAACTTTTTCAATTACGATGCCTGCGCTCACTCATATCCCCCCGTTACACTTAGTTGAGTTTTGATGTGTTCTAAACTGATGCATGATCTACTTACTACGACGCTACTGCAATACGGTCCAGAAACGTAAAAAGCGTACAGAGTAAACTGTCGCTTTCCTCTCTCACTTTATGCTCCCCTGCATCTTTCTATAATCTATTATAAAGAAGTATAACCGATAAAAATCAAAAAGGTTGTCGAAATATGAAAGTGTTTGCAAAAAAAATCAATTTTTATAGAAAATTCACACAAATCACTTTATTATTTCATATAGTGACAGCAATCTGTCAAAAAAGCAATAAAAAAATAATTCCATATGAAATAAACTTACTCAAGCAGAGTAAGTCGAAGTTGCAGATGATACTGCGCATATAGGATTAGTTGCCTTCCGGCTTATCAGCATTTTTTGTTCCCTTGCTTTTATAAGGCTTTGCATTTTTCTTCTTTTTTGCACTCGCCTGCCAGCGGTTCCACCCTTTTTTGCCGGTGCCTCGCCCCGTGCCACCTTTACCTTTTGCTTTACTCATACGTATTCCTCCGTTACCTGCGTGTTTGCTACAATAAAAAAAGACCCCGTCCAAAGTCGGAGTCTTTTTTGGATTGCATAAAATTATGCTTTTACAACGTTAGCAGCTTGTGCACCGCGTTGACCTTGCTCGATGTCGAAAGTCACTTTTTGACCTTCGTCTAAAGATTTGAATCCGTCGCCTTGAATTGCGCTGAAATGTACGAATACATCTTCTCCGCCTTCAATTTCGATGAAACCGAAACCTTTTTCTGCATTAAACCATTTTACTGTACCTTCAGTCATACTATTTCCTCCAGTGGTGGAATTACTCCACGCATATATTACTACCCTTGCTCAATCGTACTATTTCCAGATAAAAATTTCTTTTGAAGAATATTTCTCTTCTTTCAATTTCATACCGAACAAAAATAATTAAACTTAGTGTAACATATCAATTTAGAAATAGCAAGTCTCTGTTCTAAGACAGGCTTTATCCTAATTATGTATCTGCTAAAAGCCTACGGGGCAGCTTTGAGGTTACCAACATTTCTGAATTGTGATGCGGCAGAAGGTTTTTATATTGAGCTAAACTTATCGTCTGCACAAATGCACAAAAAATCTTTTATTTCATCAATTTGTTTTCTGCTCATTCCAAAGCCTTGTAATGGAAACGCTCTTCTTTTCGAGATCGATTTGATATATATCTGGATTTGTTAGACGCGACCATTCGCTAAACCCAAACTTCGGATCAAAATATCTAAGAATTAACGTCATCAAATTGCCATGCGTAACAAACAGAGTCGTTTTCTGTTTTTCATTCATTACTTCTTTAAACAGCTCTAAAGAACGTACCGTGGCTTCTTTCGTCGATTCTCCTCCGTCTACCTTAAAGTCTATGTCATCAAAAGTTCTTTTCAATACTTCTATCCAGTTGAACAGAGGCTGTCCGCTTAAACGCCTTTCTTCTAGCCTTGTATCTATATGAAGAGGGAGACCAGTATCTTTTGCATAAGGTTCAATTGTTTGAACGGCTCGTTTGTACGGACTTGAAATAATTTTATCAATGGGATAACTCAGCTTGTTCAAATAACCTATTAACTGCTGGGCCTGCTGTATGCCTTGTTCCGTCAATGATGCTTTTGCTTCTTGCCCTTCTGCTTCACAATGCCTAACTAATAACAAAGTTTTCATTCATCTTCCCTCCACACATAGAAAAATAACCATTAATTACAAAAAAAGATAATAATAGTATATAATGATACGTGATTTATAGCTAAGGAGGAACAACATGATTCGTGAACGATCACTTTTTACAAAGGGACTCATTTTTTTACTGATTGTTTTTATTTTAAACATCCCTTTCCCTAATTCAACACCGCTCAGTCATTCTGTCTTTTCTTTTTTAGGTCTTCCCCTCTATGGAGATGAAGAAACAATGACAGGAATTCAATATGCCAGCAATGCGTGGGGAATTATACTTTTACTTGGTCTTTTTGCACTTTACAAAAGTTTAAATCGTCACCGTTTAAAATTAACGATTTTAGCTGCGTTTATTGTCATATCGGGTCCTGGTCATATAGTTGAAGCGATGCAAAAGACCGTATTACCAGGTATGTATGCCATTTCTTACGATGTGGAAAACAGCATTTGTACATTTGAGAGAAATAAAAAAGAAACCGTATTAACGGGTACCTGTGACCTTTCATTTGAAAATCACAGTTCAAAACCCGTTACGTTTGAAGTAGCACTGGATGAACGCTTCTATTTTAAAGAAGATACCCCTTTTTTACTTATGATGAATAAGCCTAGGCTTCATACTGTTACGTTGGAACCAAAGGCGTATCAAACTGTCGAAATCACTTCATCTGTCAAAACAGCCGACTTTCCTTCTAAAATCTTTATGGATGAAGTAAACGGCTTTCACGTAAACATTTATCAAAACGGGAAAAAGCGTTATTTATAAGCATTGAAAAAAGCCCTTATAGGGCTTTTTAAATGAGTGAATTACCAGCCAAGGCCTCCGCCGTAGCAGCTGCAGCCGATGATTACTAATAAAATAAATAATACAACTAATAAAGCAAAACCAGATCCATATCCACATCCAGCGTTTCCAGACATACGAACACTTCCTTTTCTTTAGTTACTCTTTCCTCAAGAAAAACGCCGCTTGCATTTCGCTTGAGTTGGATTATCTTATGCCTGAACACGCCGATTTGACTCTGGTTTTTTCTTTTTTCTTTTTCCTTCTTGCCATGCACCTCATTAGTAAAAAAAGAAAATGCTTTTCAGCCTCTCTTACAAAATCATTTATTTCACTAGCTTACGTCTTTCAGAAGACCGTACTTCCGTGCGCTTTCCGATACCTAGTACATAGTAGCTCAGCACGACAATAGCTAAAAAGATAATCCCGACAATCAGCGATATGCGCGTTTCATCATTAAACCACATACCTACAAGCACCATAAGTAAAAACGCGATGGTTACGTAGTTCGTCACAGGAGCAAAAGGCATTTTAAATGGATGCTGATCCATCGCCGCTCCTTTTACTTTTCGAAAACGAATTTGACTAATAAGAATGACAAACCATGGAATCATACCTGGAAGCACGCTCGCGCTGTACACGTACACAAAAACATTTGGCGGAGCAATATAATTTAAGACAACGCCCGCAGCTAACCCAATCATTACCGCAACGGTACTATAAATAGGTACACCGTTTCGAGAAACCTTTGTAAAAAACGCTGGAGCCTGTCCGTTTACGCCTAACGTATAAAGCATGCGTCCTGCGCTGAAAATTCCGCTGTTACATCCAGACATTGCCGCTGTAATGACCACAAAGTTAATGATTCCCGCAGCTGCCGTAATCCCTACTTTCGCAAATGTAGAAACAAACGGACTGCCGAGTGAGTCCAGCTCGTTCCACGGATATACCGTTACAATGATAAAGATGGCACCGATATAAAAGATTAATATACGCCAAATCAAGCTTTGAATCGCGCTTGTTAACGTTTTTTTAGGATCTTTGGCTTCTCCTGCTGTAATTCCAATAAGCTCTACTCCTTGATAGGCAGCAATCACAAGCGACAGCGCAAAGAAAAAGCCGGACCATCCGCCTGTAAAGAAACCTCCGTTTGCCCACAAATTCGATAGTCCAAGCGCTTCTCCCCCGTTTCCAAGACCGAAGAAAACAAGGCCAAGACCGGCAATAATCATGAGCACAATCGTCACGATTTTAATCATTGCAAACCAAAATTCAAACTCTCCAAAAGATTTCACTGAGATTAAATTTGCCGCACCGAGAATGATCATGGCGACAATTCCCGGAACCCACGCCGGCAAATGCGGGAACCAGTACTGCATATAAGCTCCGACGGCAATAATTTCTGCCATGCCGACAATCACCCACTGAAACCAGTTGCTCCAAGCCGTAATGTAACCAGCTAACGGGTGAATATATTTATGACCAAATGTCGCAAATGAACCCGTACTTGGCTCTAAGTAAAGCATTTCACCCATTGCACGCATAATAAAGAAAATAAAAACGCCGCAAATAGCATACGCAAGCAGGACGGATGGCCCCGTCCATTCAATGGTGCTTGCTGAACCCATAAATAACCCTACCCCGATCGTTCCTCCAAGAGCAATCATTTGAATATGACGAGATTCAAGCCCTCTTTTTAACTCTTTGTTTGCCAATTTACTTCCCCCTAGCCCCTCGTGATGATTTTCTCTTCTATTTAAGAGATTCTTTTATTTCCCTGTCCTGATAGGGAATGATCATCTTTTTTCTTTTTCATAAAGAAGTACGAACATACCACAAATACAGCAATCAGCAGCGTGAGATAAAACTGAGTGCGAAGCGAATCAATAAATGCCATCGCAATAAAGATGCTTGTGATCGCCGCAATTGTTCCATACGTTAAATAAGGAAACAGCCACATTCTGATTTTTAAAGCTTCTGGCTTTTCTTTTTCGTATTTCTTTCTCATGCGAAGCTGTGAAAAAGCAATAACAAGGTACACAAGAAGCGCTACGCCTCCAGATGCATTTACTAAAAATAAAAAGATTTTATCAGGTGAAAGATAGTTAAACCCAACGCTGATGTAAGAAATCACGGTACATCCTACAATGGCATTAAACGGAATGCCTTTTTTATTCACTTTCAAAAACATACGCGGCGCGTCTCCTTTTTGCGCCATTGAGTACAGCATACGAGAACTCGTATATAGACCTGAATTTAAGCAAGAAAGAACGGCAGTCAGTACGATAAAGTTCATGATTTGAGCAGCTGCCGGAACGTTTACCAGCTCTAATATCGAAACAAACGGACTTTTCATCAAGCTTGAAGAATCCCAAGGAAGGATCGTTACTAAGATTAAAATAGACCCAAGATAAAAAATTAAAATACGATAAATAACGGTATTTGTTGCGATGGTGATCGCTCGCTCAGGCTGAGCCGATTCTCCAGCCGCTGTTGCGACAATTTCTGTTCCCATAAAGGAAAACATGACAATCGCCACTCCTAAAAAGACGGAGCTGATTCCATTTGGAAGAAATCCGCCTCTATGAAGAAGGTTCGACGCTCCCGGAGACTCTACTCCCGGTATTAAACCGAGGATGATCGCTCCTCCTAAAAGTAAAAACAGCACTAAACTAACTACTTTAATAAGCGAAAACCAGTATTCAAATTCACCAAATGATTTAACAGAGTATAAGTTCGTTAACGTTAATAAAAATGTCAGGAGCAGACTCACACCCCAAGACGGTAGAGATGGAAACCAGTATTGAATAATCGTTGAACCAGCAATCGCTTCAACAGCAATAACAATTACCCAGAAAAACCAGTACAGCCAGCCGATTGTGTAGCCAGCCCACGGTCCAAGCGCTTCTCTGGCATAGGTCGCGAACGAACCGCTTGAAGGATTAGCCGTAGACATTTCCCCCAGCATTCGCATAACTAAGATCACCAGCAAACCGGCAAACGCGTACGAAAAGATGGAACCAGGACCTGCTGCGTTAATAAGCGATCCGCTTCCAATGAACAAACCGGCACCAATGATTCCTCCTAAAGAAATCATGGTTATGTGTCGAATTTTTAATTCTTTTTTTAACTCAGGCGGTTGATGACTCATATTAAAATCCTCCTCATAGAAACCGTCATTTAAAGAATTACACGTTCTTCGCATCGCGCGTTAAATATGTAAGCCCTTACAACATCGTGGACAAATAACTGCCGTTTTCCTACCCTCCTTCTATCTGTGCATGCAAATGAAACTTTCACTTAACGCAAAAGTCAGCTTCATTCGACAAAATTACTTTTCGAATTATATGATAATTTATTTTGAACAACTTTGTCTATTGTTTTTTGATCGAAAAAGTATTTTACCTTACTATCGATAAACTCTTTCTTTTATCGTAATTCTTCACTTCAAAATATCTTTTCATCTACTTACTCATATCCCTTTCTTTTCTTTTTGTTCAAAATCACTATAAAAAACATCGTTTTATTGGCTTTTTAAACAAAAGTGTTTATTTTAAAAATTTTTGAACATTTTTGTTAAAAAACTATGTACAAAACGAGAATAAGGTGATTATAATACAGGTATAGGGTGTTGGAATATTAATTATGTTGTAAATTTTCTAAAAAAGGGGTAATGAAAATGAACACAATGAATATTAACGAAATCAAACAATACAAACACGAGCCTTTCACGGACTTTACGGTTGCTGAAAACAAAGATGCGTTTGAATCTGCATTAGAACTTGTACAATCAGAGCTTGGAAAGGACTATCCTCTTGTAATTGGCGGAGAATTCATTACAACAGAAGATCAAATTCAGTCCATTAACCCAGCAAATAAAGCAGAAGTTATCGGACGTGTGTCAAAAGCAGATCA
This sequence comes from Priestia sp. USM5, assembly GCF_058323215.1. NCBI lineage: Bacteria > Bacillati > Bacillota > Bacilli > Caryophanales > Bacillaceae > Priestia > Priestia sp. USM5. The sequence goes on along the minus strand of NZ_JBSGKN010000001.1, from coordinate 1,066,804 downwards.
AGACCTGGCTGAAAAAGCAATGCAAGCAGCACTTTCTACATTTAATACATGGAAAAAAGAAGCGCCGGAAGCTCGCGCTGACATTCTTTTCCGCGCAGCGGATATCATTCGCCGCCGCAAACATGAATTTTCAGCTTACCTTGTAAAAGAAGCAGGAAAGCCGTGGAATGAAGCAGATGCTGATACAGCAGAAGCAATTGACTTCCTTGAATATTACGCTCGCCAAATGGTGCAGCTAAAAGACGGCGCGCCTGTTGAGAGCCGCGAAGGTGAAGAAAATAAATTTAACTACATTCCGCTTGGTGTCGGCGTTATTATTTCACCGTTTAACTTCCCGCTAGCGATCATGGCTGGAACAGCAGCAGCAGCAATCGTAGCAGGAAATACGGTTCTATTAAAACCTGCTAACAACACGCCGGTTATCGCAGCAAAATTTGTAGAAGTAATGAAAGAAGCTGGCCTTCCAGACGGTGTACTGAACTACGTGCCGGGAAGCGGAAGCGAAATTGGCGACTATTTAGTAGATCATCCAAAAACACGATTCGTTTCATTTACAGGTTCTCGTGAAGTAGGATGCCGCATCTATGAACGCGCAGCAAAAGTACAGCCTGGTCAAATCTGGCTAAAACGCGTTATTGCTGAAATGGGCGGAAAAGACACGGTTGTTGTAGATAAAGATGCTGATTTAGATTTAGCTGCTTCTTCTATTGTGTATTCAGCGTTTGGCTTCTCTGGACAAAAGTGTTCAGCGGGCTCTCGTGCAGTTGTTCATCAAGACGTATACGATATCGTTCTTGAAAAAGCAGTTGCGCTGACAAAAACATTAACAATGGGCAGCCCTGAAGATGTAAACACGTATATGGGACCTGTTATTGATCAAGCTTCTTTCAACAAAATTACAAAGTACATTGAAATCGGTAAAGAAGAAGGCCGTTTAATGACGGGCGGAGAAGCAGATGATTCAAAAGGCTACTTCATCCAGCCTACGATTATTGCAGATGTAGATGAAAAAGCACGTTTAATGCAAGAAGAAATCTTCGGCCCAGTCGTAGCATTCTGCAAAGCGCGCGACTTCGATCATATGATGGAAATTGCGAACAACACTGACTACGGTTTAACAGGTGCCCTTCTTTCAAATACGCCTGAACACATTGAGCGTGCGAAAGAAGAGTTCCACGTTGGAAACCTTTATTTCAACCGCGGTTGTACAGGTGCCATCGTTGGGTACCAGCCGTTTGGCGGATTTAATATGTCAGGAACAGATTCAAAAGCTGGCGGTCCTGATTACTTGATTCTGCACCTGCAAGCAAAAACAACAAGCACAACGCTTTAATACTCAGTAGAGCAGCCCTAGGCTGCTCTATCTTAAAACAACAAGGGATTTTTTCTATAGGGGGAGATATTTATGTTAGCAGAGGTATCTAAAAATGTGTTTCTTCACGCTTCCCAAAATAAAGCGCTAAACAAAGCGGCGAAAAAATGGGGTCTTCGCTTTGGTGCAGCTCAAGTGGTAGCTGGCGACACAATTGAACATGCGATCAAAAAAGTACGGGAATTGAATGAAAAAGGGCTTGTTTGTACGCTTGATCATTTAGGGGAATTTGTTTCAAGCAGAGAAGAAGCTATCGAAGCAACTCAATATAACATCAGAACACTAGAAGCTATGGGCCAAGCCGGTGTAACGTGCAACTTATCTGTCAAAATGACGCAGCTTGGTTTGGATATTGACCGCAGCTTTTGCGTTGAGAACATGCGCCGCATTCTTGAAACGGCGAAAAAATACGATAACTTTGTTCGAATCGACATGGAAGACTATGCTCACTGTCAAATGACGCTAGATATTTTACGAGAGCTTCGCGAGACGTTTGATAATGTTGGAACGGTTATTCAAGCTTACCTATTCCGCGCTGAACAAGATGTAAAAGAGCTAAAAGGCATTCCTCTTCGATTGGTAAAAGGCGCGTATCAAGAATCACCAACCGTGGCGTTTCAAGACAAAGCCCAAATTGATGAGAACTATATGCGAATTATCGAAGAGCATTTGCTCAGTGGAACATACACGGCTATTGCATCTCACGACCACAATATTATTGCAAAAGTAAAAGAGTTCGCTCACAAAAATAACATCCCGCGCACGCAGTTTGAATTTCAAATGCTGTACGGATTCCGAACAGATATGCAGCTTAGCCTTGCAAAAGAAGGCTATACAATGCGCGTATACGTTCCCTTTGGCAACGACTGGTTTGGCTACTTTATGCGCCGCTTAGCGGAAAGACCGCAAAACGTCGCATTTGCTTTAAAAGGATTCTTTTCTAAATAAGCAGTTCGTTTAGTAAGGTTCGTAATGAAAACGCTATCATTTCTTTGTGCCCTTTGCGGATGCTTCTGCAAAGGGGTTTTTTATACGATTTCTCTTCCCTTTTCGTATGTATTACGATAAAATACAAGTACGAACAAACGTTCTTTTTATTACAAACAAAAAGGAGAGTACATATGAATCCTCTATCAAAATTAGCACTGCCTCTCAAGCTAGAACCTTACCGAAAAGAAATCGAAAAAACATGTAAACCTTATATCCACATCCATACGGTCAGGAATAGTCCCAAATTATATGACAGCAAGTTCGGCGGCAACCCTTACCTGCCTCTAGAAGCAAATCATCCTCTCGACTCCGAGGGCAAACCTATGTTAATGATGGCACAAATCAATTTTTCTGACGTGCCTCCCTATGAAAATATGCCTTCTCAAGGCATGCTTCAATTTTTCATTTGCGGAGCTGATAACAAAAACACCGGTGATGTGTATGGTCTGGATTTTGACCAACCCACGTCTCAAAAAGACTTTCGCGTCGTTTTTTATGAAGACATAACAACCGACGAAAACAAGTTAATAACCGATTTTACGTATCTAGAAGACGTTGACCGAGATATGTTCCCTATTCCTCAAGAAGTAGGCCTACAGTTTGAAATAAAAAGCGAACCCGTGTCTCCTACTGACTATCGATATAATGATATGGAATCAGATTTATTTGATGATGAAGAAATGGAAGAGATCTACTGGGATGAGCTTACGGGCGAGTATCATAAAATGGGCGGATACGCTTTTTTCACTCAAAGCGATCCTCGAGACTACGATGAAGCGCTGCGCGCATATAACGTTCTGCTTCTTCAATTCGCCATGGACGACGAAGCGGATATTATGTTTGGTGATGCGGGAGTGGCCAATTTCTTCATTAAAGAAGAAGACCTTCGCAACCGTAACTTTAAAGATGTTTTGTACAACTGGGACTGCTGTTAAAAAAACACCCTCTTAGAAAAGTATCTAGGAGGGCGTTTTTTTACATTATTATTATTTACTACTCAGCCTGTTTTTCCAACCCTTGCAGCATTCAGCGTTTCTTTAAACTGCTGTAGCGCTTTTACATCTGCAAATGCGCTTGTAGGAATAACGTATCCGCTCATTGCACTAACAAGAATAAAGATATGTTCATCGGTTTCTCTAATTTGAGTGATGCTTGACCAAGGAGTCTTCACTTCTCCTTTTAAGCTTTTCTCTACCAAGCCATCTTCCGTAACCATCATAGTATGCTCACCTGTCAGACTGCTGTTATCTCCTTCATTTATTACCTTTATAATGTTCTTTTTAATACTTCCGTAAAAATACTTCGGATAAAATAAAAACCAAAGAACCGCAAGCAGCGCAAATGCTACGAACATGCCAAGTAAAAACTCTCCTTCAACCCACGAAACAAGCAAAGGAATAAGAAGAAAAATAAGCGACATCCATCGCTGAACTTTCAGCACTTTTTGTACTCTTTCCGAATGTTGAGCATGATGCATATTAAAAGCCACATAATCATCTTTTGTTAACGTATAGTGATATTCCATATTAATCTCCAATTCTTCTAAATAACAACAAAATAAAATATACCTCATTTGGTGTTATATGTATATAAAATAATAAGTTTTTCTTATGAAACACATCAACTTTTTATCATTTATTTACAGTGATACATCACGTAAACTTAACTAGTACTCTACTAGTTAAGGGGGAATGTTTATGACTTTTACACTAACGCATATTGATCATATTCAGCTAGCTGCACCACCGCATTCAGAAAGCAAAGCACGACACTTTTTTGGAACCATTCTTGGCTTAACAGAAATTGAAAAGCCGGAAAGTCTTAAAAAACGCGGCGGCGTGTGGTTTGAATTTGGTTCTTATCAGCTGCATATTGGTGTTGAACCTACCTTTTCACCTGCCAAAAAAGCGCATCCAGGCTTTTATGTTAAAAACCTCCCTGCGTTCAAAAATCATCTGAGTAGCTTCGGTATTTCTTTTATAGAAGACAAAAACATTCCCGGTACTGAAAGAATTTACGTGGATGATCCATTTGGGAACCGTATGGAGTTCTTAGAAAGAAAAAACCTTCCTTTTCCCAGCTGAAATTCGGACAAAAAGACTGTGACAAACGTATTTTAGTTGAAGGAAGATCCGAACGATTATTCGTTCGGATTTTTTTATTGGTATGGTGAACGTAGGTTTCGTGTATGTAGCGGCTTCTAGCGGTTGACTGGAGGGCAAGACGAAGACTCCTGCGGGGAAAGCGGAACAGGTGAGCCCCCGCAGGAGCGTGCGCGACGAGGAGGCTCACCTGCCGTCCGCGGAAAGCGAAGTCTTGCACGGAAATCAACCGCGGTGTCAAAAGCGTTCCATACTAGCTCCTTTACCTCATTTGTTCGTCTTTAGATTAAATGCCTCAATCTCGTTGTTTTCGCCCTTCTTTTTGCTTTTCTTTCCACAGCATGTACAGCAACAGCCCCAGTACACAAAATGCCACGCCAAACATCGTTAAAGGAAATAACAGTGTATTAATAAAATGATGATAAACCCATGAATCGTTCATCTAACCAGCTCCAATATGCACCGTTTTTTTATAGTATGCCCTACTATAACCTTTTTTATATTGTTTTAAATATCATGGTTTCTATCATATTTCTTTTTCTTTTTAATAGAGTAAATAGTAGATACATAACATTCTCCTCTTAGAGTTCTTATTCGCTGATTTCAAAATTTTATTAGAGGAGGTTTACTCTATGAAAAAAAAGTTCACTGAAAAGCCTAAAAAGCTTTTTTGGATTCTTTCTTATAAATCATTAATTATCGCTATACTATTTGTTCTGTTAACATCTGCCGCTATTTTTACCGTCACGTATTCAACTCTTCAGCATACGCTGCGCTCGAACGTTGTCTATCAAGCGCTATCAAATTATAAAGCTCAAAGCTTGTTCTACTTCATGCATACGGAAAACCATCATTTCTCTCATGCCTTTGAAGAAGACTTCTCCCCGCCTCCTCTTTCTTCTGTCGCCCTGCAGCTTGCGACGAATATTCGCGTGGCGGATACAAGAAGTCTATTTGGATCAGAACTGCCCGGCTTTTCTATTTTTGATTCTCATATTCTGTTAGCCGGTGAAGGAACGGATTATACCACGATTCCTCATGAATCGGCTCCTCCTCTCGAAAGCATTTCTGGAGAGCGTGATTTGGATCCTGCTGAAAGCAAAACGTACGAAGAAAGCAAAAAACAGTCTCAAACACAGGCTAAGCAAAGTACGGGAGACAGAAAAGTTGTGTACATCTACCACACGCACAGCTGGGAATCTTATTTCCCTTTACTTGGTATGCCAGGTGAAGCGAACGAAAATAAAGCAGTAGATAACAAAACCAACATCACGCTCGTTGGTCAAATGCTAGGAATGGAATTAAAAGCAGACGGAATCGGATCGGAAGTAGATACAACCAACATGACGCAAAAGCTGAATGAAAAAGGCTGGGGTACAGGACGAGCCTATGCGATGTCTCGAAGCGTGGTGGAAACAGCTCTTCAGCAAAACCAAGACGTCGATTATTTAATTGATATTCATCGTGATTCACTACGTCAAGAAAAAACAACGGCTACTATCAACGGCAAATCGTACGCTAAAATAATGATTGTATTAGGTGAAGCCAACCCGAAATTTGATGAAAATGTAAAAATGGCCAAAGCGATTCATGAAAAGCTAGAGGAAAAATATCCAGGCCTTAGCCGCGGAGTGTTAAGTAAAAAGAAAACAAGCGGCAATAACGGCCTGTATAATCAAGACTTATCCGACCGCTCCATTTTAATTGAAGTAGGCGGCGTCGATAACAATATGGAAGAACTCACAAATACCGTCAAAGCCTTTTCAGATGTGTTCAGCGAGTATTACTGGCAAGCTGAAAAAGTGAATGCGCAGTAAACAAAAACTAGCTACCCCAGGTAGCTAGTTTTTGTTTTTATGAGAGTCACGCTTCTCCTTTTCTTCACACGCAAAGCAGACAAGCTTCCCTTCAACAACCACACCGTTCAAAAATCCCTCTAGACAGTACACGTTCTTTTGACATATCGTGCAGATTCCAACGTACTCTTTCACGACTTTCTCACTCCTTACATACGATTAAAAACCATAAAAAAAGCTCTATTAAAGAGCTTCTTTCCGTACATAGGATTTTCCTTCATTTCAACAAACGGCTCATTTCCTCAGGAGAAAGCGGCTTATCAAATAGATAGCCTTGACCGATATGACAGCCTTGTTCCGTCACAAACTGCAGCTGTTCTTCGTTTTCGATTCCTTCTGCGGTTAGGGCAAAATTAAGTTTTTTCCCCATTTGAATAATCGTTTCCACCAGCACTTTTCCAACTTCATCTAAGTCGTCAATAAATGATTTATCAATTTTTAACGTATTGATTGGCAAGTGTTTAAGATAGCTGAGAGAAGAGTAGCACGTTCCGAAATCATCCATCGCCACTTTTATCCCTAGACTCCGCAGGCGGTTTAGCACTTTTTTCGATTCTTGACTGTTTTGAATAACGCTTTCGGTGATTTCAAGTTCTAGAAAGTGCGGCTCAAGGCCCGTTTTCTTCAAAATTTGTTCCATGTCCGTTACAAATCGTGAGGACTTCAGCTGAATAGGTGACACGTTCACCCCTATTTTACTCGCTTTTAAATTTATCTCCGTCCATGCTTTCATTTGCTGACATGCTTCTTCTAATACCCATTTGCCAACCGGTACAATCAAACCAACTTCTTCTAAAATGGGCAAAAATTCATTTGGATAGACAGTACCAAATTTTGCGCTATTCCAGCGGATAAGCGCTTCTGCCCCTATGACATCAGACGTTTTCAAATCGATTAACGGCTGATAAACGAGCTGAAACTCATTTCTTTCTAACGCATACTTTAACTCATTCTCCATTCTAATCGTTTTAATGATTTTTTCATTTGATGAAGAAGAACTCATTTCATATGTGTTTCGCCCATTTCGTTTTGCTACATACATCGCAATATCTGCTTGCTTAATTAACCTGTCAATTAGTTCATCTGCGTCTTTTGGAATAATATGCTGCTGACATTCCTTTGAAAATAGGCTGATGCCAACGCTTGTAGAGGTTAGCACTTTATCTCCGTCTATATAAAAAGGAAGCGACATTTCTTTTACAATCTGCTCGGTCATTTCTTCAATTTCCTCAACAGTTTTTAGTGTATGAAGCACTAAAATAAACTCATCGCCCCCGTGCCGCGAGATAAAATCAGAGGACGGAATACATTTTTTTAATCTTTCTGCTACGCGCCTCAGCAGCACATCGCCGTGATGATGGCCAAGCGTATCATTTATTGATTTGAAGCGGTCTAAATCTAAAAATAAAATAGCCAGCAGTTCTGGAGATTCTTCATCTAAAAACAGTTTTTTTAGCTGTTTGTTTAACCAGTAGCGGTTAGGTAAATTAGTTAACGGATCATAATAAGCCATTTGCTTAATTTTTTCTTCATATGCTTTTCGCTTTGTAATATCATTGCGAATTGATACGTACTGATACGGTTTTCCTCGTTCATCTAAAAATGGAACAATGGTTGTATCCACCCAGTAATACGAACCGTCTTTTGCCTTGTTTTTTATTTCTCCGTGCCAGACCTTACCTGAGTTGATTGTACTCCATAACTCTTTAAAAAACCGTTTTGAGTGATGTTTCGAATTAATAATACGATGATCTTGACCGAGAAGCTCATGTCTTTCATATTTAGAAATTTCACAGAATTTATCGTTCACGTGATTGATGAATCCGCGACTATCTGTAATCGCTACAATCGATGATTCATTTAACGCAAGTTCAATATCATTTAGTTTTTTCAGCGCTTCTTTAAATTTATATTCAAAATGCCTGTTTTCCATATCCTATACACCTTTATCAAAATTTTAACGATAAAACAAAACCCATGACGAAATGATAGAGAGGAATCGTGAATAATGAATACAATTTAATTAGCAATGGACAGTGAATTAGTTTGTCCGATTGCCTTACATTCGTAAAATAGTAAGCGTACAATTGCCGCTTTTCCTCTTTACACCTTTACAAACTTCTTACACGCAGTTTGTAAAAGGATTGATAGATAGTTTCGTTTATCCATATCTGTTATCACAACTTTTCTATGGTAACATTAAAATGATTTTTATAGAAATGAAAGTGTACTTTCTTCACGTAATTGACATACCTTTTGATGGTAAACAGAAAAAAGCCTCTGCTTTAGACAGAGGCTTTTTTCACTTTCTTCTCATGAGCTCGTACGCGTCAGCCACGGAAGAATAAGATATTGAAAGGTTTTGTTGTACACAACAATCCGGTTAAGATAATACGGATCGTTGTCTTTTGTAATAACATGAGGGGCTAAAATAGCTGCTTGGTGAAAACCAGCATCTTTCACAATCTTAGCTACGTCATCATTCGTATTGCCGTATGGATAGGCAAAGTAAACGGGGTCTATTCCTAAATGGTTCTTAATCGTTTCTTTGCTTTTTCGTAAATCACGAGCAAACGCGCTGTATTTAGCAGGCGTCAGAAATAAAGGCTTGTCTTCTTCTAAACGGTGCATATCATATGTATGCGAACCGATTGTCGCAAGGCCGCTGTCTTTCATTTCTTTTAGCTGACTCCATGAAGCCATATTTAAATTTTGAAAGTCCTCTGCTCCCACTTGTCCTGCGATTACATATAGCGTAAACGGAATGTTTTCCTTTTTCAAAATTGGAAAAGCGTTTTGATACACGGTACGGTCAATATCGTCAAATGAAATCCATACGCAGCGTTTTGGAAACGTGCCTTTTTGCTGATACGTTTCAATATCTTTTGGCGTAACAAACGTAGCGTCAAGTTCCTTCAGCTTTTTTAACTGTTGTTCAAAATCATTGCTGTAGACGCTGTACTCTGTCAGTTCGTCAGACTTTGTAACTGAGCTGACAATTCGATTAAACCAATTATGCTTGCGCACGCGATGATAATTTAAGCCTAAGCATCCGTTCGTCTCAAGCGCTGGCTCCACGGTCGTTGTTGCTTTCGCCTTATCTTCCCAGTTCACTACTTTAAAGAAAATAAAGCCAACTACCGCTGCCGCAATTAAAAGAAAGAATACATATTTCTTCATGCGTGCTTCCTCTCCTCAGTATGTTTTAACGGATTAACATCAAACTCGATGTACTGTGCACGCTGAAGCTCTTGAATTTGATCCTTCGATAAAAGCTCAAGACGCTCTAAATCTTTAATACTCGTATACGCCGGCTCTTTTCGTCGGTTTAAGCTTCCAAATCTCTTTTTGTTGTAGAATCTCCATAAAAACAGAGCCAGGAAAAAGAAGCAAAAAATAGCGAGTCCAATTACTAAAAACGTTCGAATTTCGCCGTTCGTCGTTTTGAACGCAATTTTTAATACCCCGCTGTAACGGTCATTTACGCCGATAACAGCTGAAAGGAAAAACCAAAGAACAATGGCACAATACAGCCAAAAAACAGATGAAACAATGATGCTTATCACGAATCGAGCAAGAGGCTGCTTAGCTTGAATCATGATTTGCTCTTCGTTAAGCCGCGGTCTGGACTGCTCCATGTGGCATAGCCTCCTTTCACTCTAGATCTGATAGCACGAGGAAACGCGCCCACTACCACAATCGTATTGACAATCCAGTAAAGCGCTGGGTACCATGCAGCCCAAACGTAATACCGCTTCACGTTGTCGTATTTCGAATCAATTTTCAGCGCAATAAACAGCTGAATTAAGCTCATAAATACAAGGGAAAATGACGTAAACGTAAACCAAAACAGTATGTCTTGAGGACTGCTCGCGGTAACAAGCAGCATGATCGTCACAAACAGCCATGCGAATGACCAAAGAGTACTGATCCACTGCTCTAGGTATACAATCCAAATTCTGCGCTGCTTCCATTTTAATAACACTTTCCAGTGGCGAAGCATTACCTCTTGCCCACCTTGAGCCCAACGTACTCGCTGCTTCCAAATTCCCTTTAAGGTTTCGGGCACAAGCATCCAGCACAATGCCCGCGGTTCATAGCGGATATCCCAAAAGCGCTGCTGCAGCTTCCAGCTTACGGCGATATCTTCCGTAATCATGTCACGATCCCACAGCCCGACGTCCACAAGTGCTTTCTTTCGAAAAGCCACTACTACGCCTGAGACCGTCATTACTTTTCCTAAAATTCGCTGTGTTCGTTTAATAGAACCGATAATAGAAGAATACTCAACTAGCTGAATGCGACTCAGCAGCGTATTACGGTTTCGAATGCGCGGATTTCCGGTAACGGCTCCCAGCCGTTCCCCTTTATGAAGAAAATGATGGATTAGATAATACGGAGCGTCTTGATCTAAAATAGCGTCTGAATCTAAGCAGATTAAAAACTCAGCTTTAGATGCGTGCGCACCTAAATGCAACGCGTTGGCTTTTCCTTTATTTTCATAAAGCTGAATCACACGAACTTCAGGGTGATTCCTGCTGATTTCCTTTAAAATATCAGCTGTTCCATCGGTGCTTCCATCGTTAATAAGGATGATTTCTTTAGACGGATAATCTAACGCCAAAAGGTGCTTAAGCGTTTCTTCAATCGTTTCTTCTTCATTATAGCAAGGCACTAAAAAGCTCACTAACGGCCAATCAACTGTTGAAAAATCAACTTTAGGATCTCGGTCGCGATAGCGTATGTAAATAAGCGTGCCCGCAATCCAAAATAAAGACATAATAAATGGATACCAGAAAACAAAGCTCGCGAGCTTTTCAAATCCAGGTATTAATACGTGTTGCATATTCATTTTTCTGACTCCTTCATACCAATTAAAATTGCACAGAGTGACAATTTTATCATTAAATTGGTTAAATAGAACATAGTAATTTTAACCATCTAAAAAAAGGGTCTTTTAAACTACGTTTATTCCTATATTATACAACCCCTTTATGTAAGTAAGAAGCACCAATAAAGGATGGGCAAGTTACCTACTTAAAGAAGTGACATATAGTATCACTGTAGATTTCTTTCACCATAAAAAACGTGAGGGTTGCAGCTAGTATATGAAAGAAATTCTTTCCCTAAGGAGGAATAACAAATATGAACGAACAAATTCAAAAACTGCTCAATAACTTAATTCAACTTGAACACGTCTCTTCAACTTTGTACCTAGCTATGTCTAACTATATGAATCGATTAAACTATAAAGGAATGGGCAGCTGGCTACGCCTGCAGTCTGAAGAAGAACGCACTCATATGCTAAAACTTATTGACTACTTAGTTGACCGCGGCGGAACGGTTGAATTAAGTTCTTTACCTGCTCAGCCAAGTGAGTTTGGGACACCGTTAGAAACGTTTCAAAAAGTATTGGAGCATGAAAAGTTCGTCACAAATTCTTATCGTCAAGCGTTTCAATTTATCAGCCAAGCGAACGATCCTCAAACCCTAGTCATCGTGCAGGACTTTTTGAGAGAACAAGTCGATGAAGAAGCTCAGGCTCAGACAATTGTAGACCGCTTAAAAATTGCTCAAAATAACCCTGCAGCTATTTTTATACTCGATCAAGAACTAGGACAGCGAAAAGCTGCGCCGGCGGCGGGCGGAGCAGCTGCGCAAGGTTAAACGCGCAGAAGAGCACCGAACAATGTACAAAAACAATAACACGCCTCCCGTTTCCTTGCTTCGAGTTGGGATTCATCACGGCTATTACGGCTATCCGCCCAATGTGTACGACGCCATTCAAAGGCTTATGAATCAATATATGCATCAGCTTCACTATCATCGTCCTCAGTACGTTCACGTGTACTACGTGCACCCTTCTCTTATTCACTACTACCTTCACTGAGTGGAGGAAAACAGGAATTTTGTTTCATGAAGAAATTCACCGCTTTTCCACCTAATTCAGGAATTCCAATCAAAAATATGGATATTTATGCTAATATAAAATTTGTTAATCATATAAAGAAATAATATTAGCGGGGTGTCATATGGATAATCAATACGTTGTAGGATGGGGAACGCTGGCTCTAATTAATGCCGGATTAGCGCAAGGTAAAAATCGAACCGGTCTGAACTGGTTCTTATTATCTCTTGCTTTAGGACCGCTTGCTACCTTCATCTTACTGCTGGTTGAAAAACGATAAAATTAGCTCAAAGCTCATTACATTGAGCTTTTTTCTTTATCCTTTAACTATGACTTGAGCCCAAAAGGCGTAAAAAAAGCATTGCGTGAAATTTTTTTCTTGGCTTAATATGCATAAATCTATTCATTATTCAGACTGAATTCCGCTGTATTTTTTTGTTTAAAAACCTCTATCTACTCTTTTTAAAAAAGATACTACCTCTTTTTAAGGTTTTTTTTCCTACAATAAAACCAAAAGAAAGAAAAACACTTCTATTTCTATGTTTTTTTTAATTAATAGATTAGCTGTTTTCTTCAGATTATTATTCTTTACACGAGACACATGTACATCTACTGAACCCGGTTAAACTTCCTGTATTTCGCAATCTGTAGGATGAATAAATACTCATTTGCTTCATTTGACAAAGAAATAAATGCTGTGTAATTTAAGTAACATACCCCATCTAAACTGTTTTTAGAAAGGATTAAGTAGCAAGATGCGTACAAAAAAAGAAGAGTGTATAATTGATGAAATGGGAAGAGTATCCCTTCCTTCTTTGTTTATGCAAATAACGAAACTCGAGACGAACGACAAAGTTCTTTTACGGAGCTGTGATGATTGGATTATTATTGATCATCATGATGAAAATGTCCCCGTTCCTTCTCATATCTTCATTCGAACAATTGACCATATGGGTAGAATAGTCATTCCAAGATCCCTGCGAGATGACTATGAACTTAAGCCATTTGATTATGTAGAACTATACGTAGTAGAACAGCAAATTGTTATGAAAAAAAGAGACGAAAAAACGATAGCGCTTTCAAAAAAACCTGGGGCGCCTCCTCCTTATTATGCAACATTAACCGGACGGCAGATTCAGCTCACTTCTGAACTTTTAACGTCAGTCGAATTGGATGCAAACATGGAGGTTCAATTTTTTATTAACAAAGAAAATAACATTGTGATTCAAAAATACGAAATGAATTTCGGTGAAAAAACGACTTTAATATTTACGGCTCAATCTAGAAAAATTGATGAACGTTTTCGACTTACCATTCCTAAAAAGCTGCGAGATGATTTCTCCATCCACTCAGGTACGATGTTAAAAATCAAGACAGGTAATAAGCAGCTCATTTTAGAAAAAGTAGAGCATGAAAAAGAGATTAGCAGCGCATTATCTCAGCAAATAGACGCAGCAATTGTTGAAAAGTTACCGAAATAAGACCGACGCCAAAAACAAATGGTTCCTTACGACTTCAAAGCAAAAGCTAAGAGTTATGCATAGACTGACCCTTTCTATACTCAACTCTTAGCTTTTAGACTTATCTTCCATAGACGTGTACAAGTTTGTTACTCCACATGATAGCACTTCTCCAAAATAAAACGCTATTTCCATATCCATCAAAATCATTGTAAATAATTTGAATATATGATTATAATAAGATACTTTGCATAGAGGAGGCTGATTTAGTTGAAGATCTCAACAGGAGCTGAATTTTACGATAATGACGAGACGTTTTTGGCCTATACAAAACGCCGGCAGCAAAAAGAAAATGCGAATGATACGATTGAAAAACCAGCTATTCTACAGCTTCTAGGTGATGTTACAGATGCAAACATTTTAGACTTAGGGTGTGGAAACGCTGAATTTGGTGCGGAGCTTCTTGCACAAGGCTGTTTCTCTTATACCGGAGTAGACGGCTCGATCAATATGATAAATGCAGCTCAGCAACAGCTTTCAAACTATCCAAATGCAGAAGTGATCCATGAACCGATGGAGCACTATACTCCGCCCCGTGACAAATATGATTTAGTTACCGCAAGACTGTCTCTTCACTATATAGAAGACTTAGCTTCCATTTTCACTAAAGTAAATCAAGCACTCAAACCTGAAGGAAGGTTTATTTTTTCCGTTGAACATCCAGTTATTACGTCTACTCTTCAGCCTTCCGCTCTCCGCACAAACTGGACCGTGGACAACTATTTCTTCATGGGATTCCGTCAGCAGCACTGGATGGGTGGATACGTTCAAAAGTATCATCGCACGCTTGAAGAGTACTTTTCTTTGATGCAGCAAAGTGGATTCACCATTACAAATTTAAAAGAAGCATGTCCTCAAAAAGAACATTTCGACAGCGCTGAAACTTACGAGCGTCGAATGCGTATTCCTTTGTTTTTACTGATGAGCGGCGTGAAGAATAGATAAACTAAAAATACTAAAAAAGATCTTAACTAGTCTTTCTATAGGTAGAATCCATACGTAGTCGTTTTCAATTATTTGACCAAAAAAGCACCAGACCCTTTGTTAAGGAAACAAAGGGTCTGGTGCTTTTTTAAAGAAAGATTTACTTAGCGTTTGTGCTGATATAATGTTTAATTACTTCATAAACGTAGTCTTGGCAAGCGGCTGCTGTATTTGGATTATATTTTCCATTGTTTACTTTGTTGTTAGATAACACTCTGATACCTAAGAATGGAACGTCATAGCTTCCTGCAATTTGCGCTGCCGCTGCGCCTTCCATTTCTTCTACAGACGTCCCATACTTAGTATGGAACCACTTAATTCGATCCACTTCGTTATTCCACGTGTCTGCTGATCCTATCGTTCCTTCAACCACTTTACCTTTTTTATATGTATCTTTTACTGCATTTGCAGCCGCAAGTAACTTCTTATCTCCTTCATAATAGCGAGCTTTTTCAGCATCAGGATCTTCTCCAGCGCTTCCTTCAGAAGCCATTAAATCCATCGGCTTCCAAGCAGTAGGATCCATTCCTTCGCCTTCTTTTTTATCTTCTGTTTTTAAAGAGCCTATATTCGTTGTTCGCTTTCCTAATACAATATCAAACACGTTCAGGTTTTCATCATGCCCGCCCGATGTTCCTTGGTTGATAATTGCTTTAGGATGGTATTTTTCTATAGCTATCGCTGTAGCAGCTGCCGTGTTTTCCATTCCTTTTCCCGTTTTAACCACAATGACCGGATAATTGTCGACAGTTCCTTTGTAAAAAACAAAATTCCCTGACTTTTCTTCTTTTACATTTTCTAATTTTTTAGCGAATTTCTGCGCTTCTATCGGCATCGGCCCTTGCACAATAATAGGCTGCTGCTTCTGTTTATCTCCGGCTTCTTTTTTTGAAGCTGAATTACACCCGGCAAGTATAGATAGCAGTAAAACCATACCAATAGTAAATAAAGCACCTGTTTTTAACATCTTGTTTTTCATAGATCGTTACTTTCACTCCATTTCGTTTTGCTGTTTCATACACTCGATGATTGGACAAAAGAAAAAAACCTAGAGCATGTTTCATGGTCTAGGTTTTTTAGAGTCAAAGTATAAGAAATTAAGTACGGAATACAGCTTCTGTCTGGGTAAACCGAACATTTTTATACTTTAACTCGTAGTCCAGTTCTTTGAATGGGAACCAGGTAGAGACACTTAGACCATATTTCCAAGCATATACGAGCAATATTTTTCACTTTCTAAATGTATCAAATACAAAATGGTTATTCAATATAAAAAGCGAATATTTTAATATTATTCATTTAAATTGTTCGTATTTAACCAATTCTTACTAAATATATGACAAATCCCTATCTCAAAACAAAAAAAGAGGCTGAGACATAACAAGATGAATCCAATTTAAAGACGCACAAATGGCATACATGAGCTGAACCGCTTGTGATAGTTAATTTCCATGCAAGACTTCGCTTTCCGCGGGAGGCCGCTGAGCCTCCTCGTCACTTGCGTTCCTGCGGGGTCTCACCTGTTCCGCTTTCCCCGCAGGAGTCTTCGTCTTGCCCTTCAATAAACTGCTAGAAGGATTTAAACAGATGAAACCTACGTTCACCTAACAAAAAAAACGAACCACTAATCAAAAATTTTGATCAATGGTTCGTTTTTCACTTCGTCTAAAATACTTTTGCCTCAGCCTCTTTTTCTACTTACTATTTACCGTTCTACCTTCATTTAACGTTTATTGGCAGCGGTGCATGAGACGCTACAAGCTGCTGTTCACGCATTTCTTCCCAGAAGGCTGCCGGAATTACCGTGTTTAATGCCGCTTTGTCTTCTGCAATACGCTCTGGACGACTGGCGCCAGGAATAACGGCAGCAACCGCTGGATTAGCAAGCGAGAACTGTACAGCAGCAGCCTTAATGCTGATCTGATGACGATCTGCAATGGCTTTGATTTTTTCTACTTTTGCCATAATGTCTGAAGACGCTTTTTGATATTCAAAGTGTGTACCTCCAGCAAGAACGCCTGAGCTGTATGGTCCGCCGACAACGATGTCCATATTATGCTTTACAGCTTCGGGCATCACTCGCTGCAGCGCACGTTCATGATCTAACAGCGTGTATCGGCCAGCTAGCAGCGATACATCGGGCTTTGCTTCTTCCAATTCCAGCATAATTTCGATTGGTTCCACTCGGTTTACTCCAAGTCCCCATCCTTTTATAACTCCTTCTTCGCGCAAACGTGTAAGCACACGAAATGCGCCCGTTCGAGCAGATTCAAATTGTCCTACCCACTCATCTCCATAAAAATCTTGCGCAACATCATGAATATACACAAAGTCTAAGCGATCTGTTTTTAAACGGTTTAAGCTTTGCTCAATTGAACGAAGAGTTGCATCAGCGCTATAGTCATTAATAATTTTATTTTTACGGCCGAATTCAAAAAGCCCGCCTTTTTCTCCCATATCACGTGAAGATGTATCTTCCAATTCATCTGAAATGACGCGACCTACCTTTGTACTTAGCACATACTCATCGCGGTTTCTTTTTGATAGTGCTTCACCAAGGCGCATTTCTGCTAAGCCAGCTCCGTAAAGAGGGGCTGCGTCAAAGTAGCGGATGCCGCTTTCCCAAGCAGCATCAACCGTTGCGATGGCCTCTTCTTCTGGAATATTGCGATACATATTGCCTAGTGGTGCTGTTCCAAAACCTAGTTTTCCTTGCAGTATCTCTCTCATATGAATAAAACCTCCTGAAATTTTTATACCTCTATTTTAGAATTTGATTCGTATAATCAATTTATTAAATGTCTTATTATTCCCTGACAAAATTTATTATGAAGCATGGAAACACGAAAAAAAAGTACGCACTTTAAAGTAATATGGGAACTAAAAAGTAACCTACTAAGATGCAAATGAGCTTTTTAGACTCTTTTTTCTTTATACCCTTTCTACTTCTTACTCATGCAAACAAACATTTTGCATACAATAAGCAGAAAGCTACTTTATAAATGAGGTGAGACTCTTGAGAGATGAATACTTCAAAAAAATTGAAGATAAGCTCGATAAGCTTGATGAAATGGACGATTCCACAATGAAAGAAGAACAAAAAGATGAGTATTTTCAAAGTTTGCTAGATGATATGGATGATTTGTTAAAAGACATGCGCCAGCGAGAAAAAGACTCGAATCATCTTGTCAGCGAACATATGAGAACGGTTAATGACATATTTGATAACGCAATCAAAAATTTAAAAAAAGACCGAAGCTAGCGTTATAACACTTCTACTTCATTTAAATATACTGATTTTTCTGTTTTTTAATATAAAAATATAGTATTTCATATATAAAAATGGTATTTTCAGTATACGCATACAGTAGGAGTGAAAAGAGGAATGAAAAACGGTCACTTTAAAGAACAAGTAAAAACGAAAGAAGAGCTTCGCCGTATAGTCGGCACGCCTAACAAATTGGCGCATCAAAAAATAATTCCTTATTTAGATCGACACTGCCGGGAATTTATTAAACATTCCCCTTTTGTTATCATTGCTACAGCTGATTATAAAGGAATTTGCGACAGCTCTCCGCGGGGTGATCACCCTGGTTTTGTACAAGTCGTCGATGAGAAAAGGCTGTTGATTCCAGAGAGGCGCGGCAATCAAAAAGTAGATTCATTGGAAAATATTTTATCTAATCCTCAAATCGGACTGCTTTTTTTGATTCCAGGCATAGAAGAAACGCTGCGGATTAACGGCAAAGCTTGCATTGTAAAAGAAAAAGCGCTGCTTGAAACAATGGCGGTTCACAATACAGCTCCGCTGCTCGCTATCGGCGTCGAAGTACAAGAATGCTTTCTCCACTGTAGCAAAGCATTCAAGCGATCAAAGCTGTGGAATCCAGAATCTTGGGAAAGAGTCGAAACGCTTCCTTCTGCAGCTAAAATAGTCGCAGAACACGCAGGCTTTTCCACCCTAGAAAGCCTCAACAATCCCGAAGGAAGCAAAACCCAGCACCTTTATGAAAAAAAGCCGCTATAATGCGGCTTTTATCATTTTACCATCAAAAAAAATATACCTCCAGCAATGATCAGAACGGGTAACAAAGCAAGAAGCACGCCTTTTTTCGAAGATCCTATGTATTCATGATCACCATAGGCGCGGCCTGCTCTAAAATCTACTTTCACCTGAGATTCTTCTTTTTTATGTTCTTTTTTCATCCTCTTTGCCTCCTAGCGGCATTTGAGCGTCGATTTGCTTGATATGATGCTCCAAATGAGCGATATAATCTTTAGCCAACCACTGGAGCGAAACGAACTTTCCATCTCCTAGTTCGAATTGATACATATGCTTTTCTATTGGTATATGCAAAAGAACGGAAGCAATTTGCTTATTTAAGCTGCGCCATAGGGCAACTACTTCTTTCATGGACGTATCTTGATAGTGCTGCAGTTCTACCCATTCATCTTGTTTGTAAGGCGTCAGTACACAAGGATTTTTTTCATGCTGCACGTTGATAAAGCGCTGTAAATTGTGAATGGCTGAGTCACATAAGTGCCCCACAATTTCTTTTGGTGACCATTTCTTAGGAGCAGGACGGTTTGACGCCTCTGCTTCAGAGAGTACTTCAAGCTTTTTAGGAAGCTTTACCACCCATTCGTTTAACTTAACAATCGTCGTTTCCATGTTCATTTCTCCTTTAAGCACGTTTTTTCAAAAACCTTCCCCATATAATATTCATCGACTGATTTTTCATCTACAACGAGTGAACATACTTTTTTCCCTTCTATTTCAAAACCCATCTTTTTATACAGCGAAATGGCCGGTTCATTGTGGGTCATCACCGTTAGCTCTACTCGTTTAATGCCGCTCTGCGCTGCCCATTTCTCCATTTCTTTAAACAACGAAGTGCCGATACCTCGGTTTCCATAAGAATGAAGCACGCCAACAGCTAAGTATGCACTGTGTTTTTTTCGGTTAACGCTTCCGCCAATCACAGATAAATGACCAACGAGCTGTCCTTCTTGTTCCGCCACTAAAATGGTTGAGTTCGGCATCTTTAAAAAAGTTGTAATCATTTTTTTCTGCTGTTCAAGCGTGGTCGCACGCTCATTTTCCTCATACAGCATATAGGCGGTTTCTTTATCAAGCTTTTTATTTAACGTTAAAAAAGCGGCTGCATCAGAAGATGAAATTTCTCGAATCACGTTTACCCCTGCTTTCGTAAATAGTAGTTAACTAGAAAAAAACGTTAAAAAGCGGATGATATCATGACACACGCGGTGAACGTTTTCCAAGAAACGCAGTGAAGATAAAACATATACTAAAAGCAACGGCTGAAACGAAAAAGCCAAGCATCCATACTAAAGCTCGCATAAACGTATCTTCATTGGGATACAGAGGTTTAACGCCTAGCCACTGAATTAACATGATCAATGCTACGATCAAGTAAAAGCTGCTTCCTGTTAAAGCCATTTTAAGACGGTTTTTAAATGACCCTGTCCACGCTGTACTAAAAGCGCTCCACGTGAGAATACTTACAATCGTCGCTAAAAACATAAGAACAAGATGTAAATAAGGGATATCTGTAAACATAAGAAGATAGAGTAAAAATATCGTAGTGCCAAAATATAAAGCATTAATGCCAAACAAATAGCCTCCGCTCAGCCAGTGGTTTTGAAACCACTTTTTCTTGCTGAGACGTTCTACCACTCCGCTGGGAACCCACAGCGTACGCGAAAAAATAATCATCGCCAGCACAAGTATCATGCCGACCAAAAAGAATGTTGACACTTTTTCATCAACCTTTCTATTTAAAGTAAATATGGTTAATTATACTATTAATAACAAAATTAAACTATTGTTTTCTTTACTAATGAAGAGGCTGAGACAAACGTATTTTATTAGTGGTAGGGAAATTTGAACGATGCATTGAGATTCTTGGTAGAGAATTAAATTCGTTCGGATTTTTTATGGATAGGCTGAATGTAAGTTTTATGTAGGTAGCTGCTTCTAGCTGTTGATTGGAGGGCAAGGCGAAGACTCCTGCGGGAAAAGCGGAACAGGTGAGACCCCGCAGAAGCGTAAGCGACGAGGAGGCTCACCGGCCGCCCGCGGAAAGCGAAGCCTTGCACGGAAATTAACAGCGGTGTCACAAACAATTCATATGAGCTCATTTATCCTATTTGTTCGTCTTTCAATGGGAGTAATTTAGAGATGTCTTAATCTCTATTTACATTCTTCCTCCAGTAAACGGATTGATTTCCCCTGTTAAATCACGTCCTGCTTTCTTTTCTTCGTAAGCGATGCGCTTGCCAATCGCAATTTTATTCCAAATTAGTGGAACCCAAATACACGCTCCGAAAAAAATCATCCAAAAAAGTTCTCCCATTTCCTCCATCCTTTCATTTTCTGCTTTTATTTTGAAGACAATAAGAAACGCGCATACGGTTTTTATTCTTGATTTGAATCACTCATGCCGTATGAAAAGAAATAAACCAGGACTGATAAAGCCATTCCGTAAGCGGTCCAAGCCGCTAGTAAAATGGCGTACTGATGATTGATAAAAAACACTCCGCTTGAAATCAGCAGCAGTATAAAACTAATCCATTTTATTTTTTTCATTACTCTATCCCCTTTACTTAACCTTTTACAGTAAGTTTCTTATTGTCTACTTGTTATTACGGACAAAATGTATAAAAGTTCCATTTTTTAAAAAATAACCGAAAAAGAATTTGATAAAACGTTCAACTATCGATTATCATATACCTTAAAGTAAGCTTTACGATTCATAAGTGGGAGTGAACAATCTTGTCTTATAGCATGAAAGAAATGAATGAAAAAACCGGGCTTTCCGCACCGACTTTGCGCTATTATGAAAAAGAAGGAATCCTTCCTTTTGTAGAACGTGATGAAAATGGAAAGCGCCTCTATAACGATACGAATATTGAGTGGATCCGTTTTATCTTAGCTCTGCGCTCAACTGGCATGCCGCTTGCAGAAATAAAGCGCTATGTAGAGCTCTATAAACAAGGGGAAAGCACGATTAAAGAACGAAAAAACATGATGCTTCAGCACAAAGAAGCGGTAGAAGAAGAAATGGCCAAAACTTTTAAATACCTCGAGCAAATTAACTACAAGTTAGCTTTGTACGACTCACTAGAAGCAAGGTTAGAGCAAAAAGAAATTAAAATATAAACACAAAAGTCCGCAGGTGCACCTGCGGACTTTTTATTAATACAGTGAATTTACGGTGTTTAGCAGTTCTTCTGACCATGTCCAATCGCTGATTTCAACTGCATCTGTTACGTGGTGCAATTTACTAGCTCCGATAATGCTTGATGTCACAGCGGGCTGATTTAGCACCCATGAAAGAGCAAACTGAGACAAGCTTACTTCATGTTGTTCTGCTAACTTGCGATACTGCTCCACCAGCTGAAAGTTTCGGTCAGTAAAGTAGTTTCGCAGCAGCTTTTCACCATGTGCAGCACGGCTTTCTGGCGGCACGTCATTTGGTGTTTTATATTTGCCTGAAAGCATGC
The DNA here is from genome assembly GCF_058323215.1 of Priestia sp. USM5. Classification (NCBI taxonomy): domain Bacteria; kingdom Bacillati; phylum Bacillota; class Bacilli; order Caryophanales; family Bacillaceae; genus Priestia; species Priestia sp. USM5. The sequence continues at coordinate 1,044,545 of NZ_JBSGKN010000001.1, read as the reverse complement.
CGCGCGCTAACGGACTGTATACCATAACGCCTACACCTTCGGATTGACTAAACGGCAGCAGCTCTTGTTCAATTTCACGAGAGAGAAGATTGTACTGAGGCTGAACGGAAATAAATTTTTCAAGATTCATGTTGTCACTAATATGATGAGACTTTGCGATTTGCCACGCGGCATAATTGGAGCAGCCAATATAACGAACTTTGCCTTGACGAACTAAATCATCTAGCGTGCGAAGCGTTTCTTCCATAGGTGTATGGTGATCAAAAAGATGAACTTGATAAAGATCGATGTAGTCCGTCTGCAGTCGTCGCAGCTGATTATCAACTTCTCTCATAATATGTGTGCGTGAAAGACCTTTATCATTTTTGCCTTTTCCTACGGCAATGCCGACTTTTGTTGCAAGCACAACATCATCTCGTTTTCCTTTTAACGCGCGTCCAATAATTTCTTCAGATTCCCCTGTGCCATATCTAAACTCTTCATCCTGCCCTTTTCCGTAATAGTTGGCTGTGTCAATGAAGTTAATTCCGTTTTCAATGGCGCTATGTAAAATAGCTGCCGACGCTTTTTCGTCAATCCATCGTCCAAACGCCATGGTACCTAGACATAAATTTGATACTTCCAGACCTGTTGTTCCAAGCTTTCGATATTGCATCGATACCCTCTCCTTTTTATTTCTGTTTATAGTCACTATTATCATACACCTTAATGTGCACTTTAAGACAAGCCTTGAGCGTGCGTGCATATACAAAAAACTGTTAGGAACAGGCAGTGCTTCTAGCAGTTTTTTGGTTCATTTTCTGCTTATTTTTTGTAATTCGCTTCTTCATTATACATAATATGGTAAGATAAATCATAGCTTACTCGTTATCGAAACTACATTAAGCTGCCGCTGTTAAAATCACGGCGATTCCATTAAAACAAGCGTGAATGATCATACTCGGAAGCAGCGACTTTGTTTTTTCGTACACCCACGCAAACACGAGACCTGATAAAAAGTTAACGGGCAAGGTATTGTACGTTGGAATATGCACTAGCATAAAGATAAACGAACTTCCCACTAATCCAAATATAATCCCTCCTTTACGTTTCAGCCACGTATAAAAAAAACCTCGGTAAATAATCTCTTCATAAAAAGGTGAGATCACAGCGGCTGAAACAAAAGCAAGTATAAATGAAAACAGCGACAGGTCATGCTGTAAACTGGCTGTTTTTTTATTTTCATAGGTCATACCAAACCATTCCATGAGTACAACAATTGCCACACTTCCTAAGATCAGCACAAAAAGCCAAAAAAGAATGAGCGGCCAGTGACGTTTTGAAAACGATTGAAAACCAATTTTTCTATCACCATCCTGCACCATCAGCCAATACAGAGCTGATAAAAACACAGTTGCCATAACAAATCCAGTAGCTGTTCCAGCATAGAGCTCACTTTTAAATAGCGACTGGAAAACGTGCTGCAATGCTCCTTCAATGAAAACAGGAACACCAATAAACGTAACGACTAGCATAATTACAAATGATTTTATTGTCCATAATCCTTGATTTTGTTGTTTCAATTTACTTCGCCTCCCTTTTACCTATATTCAGTGTAAAAGGTGACGTAACGTTACCTGCAAGCATTTTTTTGGAGGGATTAAACATGATTTATTTTTCTACGGGGCAAGCCGCTAAAAAATTAGGACTCACGGTGCGTACGCTTCGTTACTACGATCAAATCGGATTGCTTCATCCATCGTCAAAAGCTGAAAATGGAAAACGCTCCTACTCAGAAACGGACTTAGTCACACTAGAGAAAATTACCCTGTTAAAAAACTTAGCCGTTCCTTTGCGAGATATTGAACTTATTCTTCATCAAGTAAGTATTGATGAACTTTTAGCGATTCATCAGCAAAAACTTCAGCAAAAAGCTTCAGAAATTCAGCGAGCTTTAGAACACACCCACACTCTTCGCAACAGTATAAAAATAGAAGGTGAACTAAACTGGAAGCAGCTCCTTCCTTTAGTTCACAATCAGCCTACTACACAAAGCAGCTGGACTGACCTGCTTTCAATAGAAGAAAGTGAGATTCTGCAGCGTGATATGCCTAAACTGGAGAATGAGAGTGCTGATAAATGGATCAGCATCATTAAACGAATTCAGCTGTGTTTAAAGCATCAGCGTTCACCACAGTCTGAAGATGGCCAGCTGATTGCGGCGGATATACTGCTTTTATCAAGTGAGCTATTTGGCCCCCATACCGATTTAGAGAAAGCCTTTTGGGATATTCGCAAATCTCCTGAGGCATCCAGTTCACTTAATCTCTATCCTATTGACAGCGAAGTCCTTCAATTTATTGAAGATGCGATTATTTTTTACGAACAACACATAAAGGAATGAAAGTATTGAAAAAAGAAAAGCTGTTTGCTAATTCTTCTTATAAAAAATTATTTATTTCAAGTACTGCGGCAAGCTTCGGAGATTTATTTGATATGTTTGCGGTGATGACGCTTTTTGCATACGTGTGGCACGCAAATTCCCTCTGGATTACGCTTATTCCTGTCGCGTACGCTTTGCCTAGCATCCTGCTAAGTCAAGCAGCTGGAAATTTAGCAGACCGCTACAATAAAGTACAGCTGATGTTTCTGTCTGAACTAGTCCGTCTTCTGTTTACATGTCTGTTATTTTTCACAAATGAACCGCTTTTGGCACTAGGGGTGCTGACGCTGCGCTCTATGAGTTCTGTTATGAAAGTGCCCGCACAGCTCGCTTACGTTCGAGAAGTGGTCAAAGAAGACCAGCTGCTGCAGGCCTCTACTTTACAAAACATTATGTTTCAAATTGCCAAAGTTGTGGGACCGTTTCTCGGAGCCGCCGCGCTGACGTTTACAACACCTAAAGCATGTATTTTAGTTAACGCCGCAGCTTGTATGATTTCTATCGGCGTGCTGTTTTCACTTAAAAAAGCAGGTAAAAATATTCAAGGGCAAGCTGCTCGTTCTTCCCATCAACCGAAAGAAACGTACTCAAACGGCTGGAAACTCGTTTTTCAGCACCCGATTCTTTTACGTGTCGTTGTTTTGTTTCACGTTTCATACTTTGTCGTCATGCTTGTTGATGCTCAAATTAGCATCTTTCTTCGAGATGTGCTCCCTCATAACCCGGAAATGCTCGGCTGGCTGCTTTCTGGAATCGGGCTGGGAGCGCTAGCAACAGGAGTGTATCTTAATCGAAAAAAACAGGTTCACCATCCATTTAGACTTTTATCACTTGGACTGCTTCTATTTGGAGGTTCTTTATTTTTTATTAGCTGCTTTAACCCAGCCGTTATGTCGCGCTATTTTATTTTGATTGCTGCACCTATCGGTGGCGCCGGAGTTGGACTTAATTTGCTGCTGTTTAACTATATCGTTCAAAAGTACAGTGACAAAGAGCATCTAGGGAAAGTGTACGGATTCATTAACACCTTAACGAGCGCCGTTTTACTTACTGCTCCTGTTCTTGGAGGCATGGTCGTAAAGCTTGCAGGTGCTCAGACGACTTTTTTAACGGCGGCAATCATCGTAGTAGTCGTTGGATTTGTGAGTATGGTGATGCCGCTGCGTGATAAACCGGAAAGAAACGTTCAGATTGACGCATAAAAAATATCTTTCCTTATTCCCCTGCAGCTGGCTGGATTTTAGGGACACTGCTTTTGCTAGGAAACTCTTTTTATACGAGAAGATACTTACATAGAAGAACAGCCAAAAAGTAAATATCAGTCCGGAGCCGTATATACAAACCTTCATTCGGTTATGGTAAAATAGATAAGCAAAAACTGGATGTAAGGAGATTTTTAGTTTGAAAACGGGATTAATATCTGGCATTATATCTTTAATTATTGTGATTATCATTTCTATTACAGCAGGCAACTGGCAGTATATTTACTATATTTCAGGCCCTCTTGGCATATTACTTACGGCAATTGCACTCGTAACCTTACTGGATACATTTCGATTTGAAACGAGAGGACCTTACTTTACCCCGGTCCGGCAGCGAGAGGATACAGAATGGATGAAACGTTTTATTATTGCAGCTGTTCCTCATTTAGTTGCTTCTTGTATTTGTATTTTATTTTTATAGAGCTCAAAAAAAGGTTAAAACATAACGAAATGAAGCTAACCTAAAGACGAATAAATGAGATGCATGAGCTGAACCGCTTGTTACACCGCAGTTGATTTCCGTGCAAGGCTTCGCTTTCCGCGGGCGGCTGCTGAGCCTCCTCGTCGCTTGGATCCTGCGGGGTCTCACCTCTTCTGCTTGTCCCGCAGGAGTCTTCGCCTTGCCCTCCAATCAACTGCTAGAAGGAACGAAACAGATAAAACTATATTCACCATCGTAAAAAAAACGAACCACTAATCAAACATGTTAATTAGTGGTTCGTTTTTCACTTGCGCTAAAGTACTTTTGTCACAGCTTCTTTTCTCATTTACGAAATGCCGCGCGACATACCGTAATAATCAATACGGTAGTCCACAGATCCCTCTGCAAATACATTTACAGCTGATTTAGAATCTTTTTTCGGGAATACGCGGGAAGTGAAGACAATTTTACCGCCGTTTATATAAATTTCGACAATGCTTTTGTCGACAAATACGCGAACATCTACTTCATTTGACGCCGTCCATTTTTCAGAGCGAACGACACCGTATTCCGTTGCATATTGATGGTGGAATGAAGAGCGGTCGAGTCTCACTTCTTGCTTTTCTGTATCAAACACAAGGCGAAGCTCTTCTTCTTTACTATTAAACAGCTCTAAACCAAACTGTTTGGCCCCTATCTCGCGGAACGTCATATTGATTTCATAGGCATTGTTTGTTGCTTCATCAATAATCACTTCTTCATTTTTTAGCGTGCCTCTAAAATGAACCGCTTGATCTCGAAGCTTATTTAACTCTTCTACAGGCTTTTGAACAAGTTCATTACCTTCAAGGGAAAGCTCACGAGGAAGCGTTAATGCATGGGCCCATCCGTATTCGTCTGATGGATAGTCAACGTCCGGGTTTCCAATCCATGCAAATAGCAAGCGACGTCCGCTTTCATCTTGAAACGTTTGCGGTGCATAAAAGTCAAATCCTTTATCAATTTCACGGTAATACTCCATTTCAAACGTTAAACTTTCCACATCAAAGGTTCCCACCGCGTAAATCACATTATAAATATTATGAAAATCGTGGCCCTCCGCTTTGATTCCCTGCGGTGAAAAGACAAACACATCTTTTCCGTCCAGTTTAAAGTAATCCGGGCACTCCCACATATATCCAAAGTCAGGAAGCGATGTTTGAACTTCGCCTTTAAATGACCACTGAAGCGCATCGCTTGATTCATACACAATTAATGCGCCCGTTTCGTTTTCACGCTGAGCGCCCAGCAGCATATAATATGTATCATTTTCTTTCCATACTTTCGGATCGCGCACATGTCCTGTATACCCATCAGGAACGCCTCGTACCGCTGGATTGTGCATGTATTTTTCTACACTTCCATCCCTTTTTAGCATCGCGATACATTGATTAGCTGAGCGTGAGCCGTCTTCGTATTTTACATTCCCCGTATAAAACAGCAGCCCTTGACCATCTTTTTTGATAGCGCCGCCTGAGTATGCGCCGTGCGATTCATATTCTTCCGTTGGTGTTAGGGCAACCGGAAGGCGTTCCCACGTTACTAAATCCGTAGATTTCACATGAGCCCAGTGCTTCATTCCATGCATCGCACCGTACGGATACCACTGATAAAACACGTGATATTCACCGTTTAATTGAATCAATCCGTTTGGATCATTCATCAGCCCGTACTGTGGATGAATATGATAAATCGGCTGCCAGCTGTCTTTGATTGCTTTGTCTTTTAATGCTTCTAACTCTCCAGATTTTGCTTCTAAAATCGTTCTGTACTTCGATTCAGCCATTTCTTCAATCCCTCCAGCATCTAAAAAAAGAGAACGTATTCTCCTTGCACTCTATGATATAAAATTTCAAGTGAAAATGCTACCAAAGAACGAATGTTGTCGTTTTCTTGTGTCGGATTTTATAGATAAGTTTTTTTCTGTTTTTATAGCAGAAAAGAAGGTTTTTCTGTCAGGTGGTTGAATACTATATACAATCAAATTTCACCAGCCTGTACGAGCGTCCGACGGCACTTGCAGATTTTTTTAGCGAATCATTTGCGTTTTGCAGGAAGTATTCAACAAAATGGTAAACCCTTCATATTACATATTATAAAAGGAGGAAATGTCATGACAAAAGAAAACGTAAAAGAAACAGTGGGTAAAGAAACAAAAGGTGGAAGCAAAGAGTTATTAGTCGGCACTTTAGTAGGCAGCGTAGTGGGTGTAACAACAGCTTTACTAGTAGCGCCAAAGTCAGGAAAAGAGCTGCGTGCTTCTATTCAAGACGGAGCGAATCAAGCACTTGCTAAAACAGGTCAAGTGAAAGAAACGGTATATGCAAAAGGCCAAGATCTCAAACAGCGCACGGCTCGTCTTTCACAAAAAGTCTCCGAACAATCTTCGCAAGTTGTCAACAAAGTGAAATCTCTACGCACTGCTAAAGAACAGCCGCTTGCAGAAACGGCTGCAGCAGAAGAGCTTGAAACGACAGAAATCGTTCAAGATCCTGTTCTTGAAGCTGAAGCGGTGCAAGAAGAATTAAATACAATTACGCAAGAAGTAAGTGACTTAGAACAATCTGTCGATGAAACAAGACGTTAATAACGAGCTGTAGAGATATCTCTACAGCTTTTATGTATATTCGCTATCCTTCCCACCCTTCAAAAAAATAGCCTCCATACGGACACGGCTCTGATTCCGGCAGTTCTTCATAACGCTGTCCGCTGTAATACTTCGCCAGCACAATCTTAGGCTTCAAAACCGCTATCCCTTCACTGTCTTCTTGCTCCGCTCCGCGTTCTCTCATCAAACAAAAAATATCCATTCCCGCAAATTCTCCGTACCCTTGATAGCACGACTCATAATAAACTTTACCAGGTGTCACCAAATAACACTCCCGCTGCCACGACGGCTGCTTACTGTAGACACTCGCAATACTTATTCCACTCACTGCACACTTCCAGCTGCAAATTCCAACCATATAACGCCTCCAACGACTTAATAGTCTATTCATCTACAACTTTTGATGAAATCAAACGTCCTGAGAAATGTACAGCATTTTATCGTCGACCAAAAACCTACGCTACCAGATTCCCTGCCCCCTTGAATTCCCCCAAAAAGGTCCACCTATGCGGAAGTTGGCAGGCCGCAAGGGAGGACAACTTCCGCTTAGGTCTAGCTCTGTCTCCTTGGCTGCTCTTTAGCCACGGAGACAGAGCTACATCGATAAAAATAAAAAATAAAAAAGGTCTGATAAATCGACCATTTCTGGTGATTATCAGACCTCAAGTTTTTCTGCATTTGAGCGGCTTATTTGCTGTTCAAGCGATTTAGCCAGCAGGACAATTTCATGATCTACATATTTTGTTTTGATTTCTTCAATTTCCATTAATGTTTTAGAAAAGCTTTCTGCATTATTTCCCTGTCTGTGCTGCACATCTTTAAAGAAATCAAGCAGTGCCTCGTTAGACTGCGTTGGACGGCTAAAATCAATCGTGTACATTTTGTACCCCAGTGTTAAATTTGTTGTAGTTGTCATAATTATTTCCCCCATTCTTCCTATAGTGATATATCTTCTACTCTTTACCCTTTAATTCCTTCTTTTTAACCTAAATTAATTATTTTTTTCAAAAAAACTTCCCATTATAAGAAAAAACACCCTTATAACAAGGATGTTAGAGTATTCTTCCCTTCGGTACAATTCCAGATGCAAAGTCATCTTTGAACTTAAAGCTAGCAGAATTGTTTTCCTCTAGAAAATGTATTTCCCATTTAAAGACGGGATATTCAGGCTTGTACATTTCGACTTTCTGATCGGGATTTTCTTCTAATCTTGCAATTACTCGTTTGAATCCTTCATATGCAATCCACCAGTCGCTTCCGGTTTCATCGGTAATAAAACAAATAGAACCGTCAATTAAATGAAAATTTTGCTTGATATCATCAGCATTGGTAAAATACGCATTTCCAAACGTTTGAAGACAACGATCGCAATAACCTGCTTTGCCTCCATCTTTATAAATCCAGTGTGCGATTGGCTCACTGCAGTCTTTACACGTATTCGTCACTTCTTGAAGAAATGTCTTGCCGCTCCACTGTTCTTTTTCATTTTCAAACACGGTCCATACTAAATAATCCTCCGTTTGTTCTGAAATAAAAAGGCGAAACGGCTCGTCTCGATGCCAAAAATGAATATTCTGTTCGTCTGATTCTTCAAAGTCTATGACAAAATTATCTCGTTCTAATATATGTCGAATAACATTGGTTAAAAAGGTAACATCCATACAAGGACCTCCCGTACTAAGCATAGCTTCTAGTAATATAGCGTTTATGAGTTAAAACATATCACGCGCGCTGAAATAACGTCAATGATTACCTCTTGCTTTCTCCGAAAACTGGAAAAGAAATGGTCAAACGCGCTATAATGGTAGTCATGTTAAAATGGAAAGGAGATTTTATGAAGTTTACCGTTCAATCAGCTGCACTTTTTCTTCTCTTTTTTATTTGTTTAAGCGGCTGTTCGGATAACGCCGAGCAGTCAAAAAAGCCAGCCGGCTATTTAGTTCAAGGGCGCATTTTACAAGTGAAACAGAATGAAATTCTTATTGCAAACGTCATTCCGCGAGATACTGCGCTTGACTATACAACAAAAGAAATACTTGGTTCAAGCGATGTACAGCCTATCTATGTAAAAGTTGCGGATGATCAAACATACAAAAAAGGACAGCTCGTTAAAGCATGGCTCAAAAAAGACAAAAGCGTTCAGTATTCTGTTCCCGCAAAAGGCGAGGCTGTGGAAGTCAACATTTTAAAACAGCCGTAGAAAAGCTCCTGTTACAGGAGCTTCCTTCGCGTCAGCGGACGTTCGGTCCGATTCATTTTATGCTGTTCAAAATCCCACTTTTCTAAAAAGCGCTTGGCTGATATATAACCAGATTCATATAAAAACTCGATTTCCTCTTCCTTTAAGGCAAAATCCGTTGCCGTAATCACACCCGTTGGAATTTGTACGGTTCGTTCTTTTGTCTCCGCGTTCAAATACCGCAAATCGTGAGCTTGCAGCATCGTTGTAAACATGCTTTTAAATAAATGGACAGGTGTTGGAATAATAGCAGCTGTATCAATTTCTTCTTTTACAAATCGAAAACCAAACGTCGGGAAACGCGGATGCTCCGTATCAAACAGCCAAATCGGAAAATTGCTTAAAAGCGCTCCATCGACAATGTATGACCTCTTGAACCCTTTGGATTTCCAAATGACGGGACGAAAGAAAAAAGGAATGGACGCACTCATCATCACGGCTTGTGAAATCTTCATATCGCTTGGCTGCATTCCGTATCGGGGCAAATCGTCAGGGAGCACAAGCATCTGTCCGTTCGAAATATCTGAGGCAATAATTTTCAGCTTATCTGCAGGCAAATCTGCAAACGTTTCGATTCCTTTTTCACGCAGCAGACCGTACACCCATTTTTCCAAATAATCATTTTTATAAAAACCTAAATGAACCATCAGTTCAATCAAGTTGCCAATGAGAGGAATTCGGTTAATGATCGTTTTTCCGCGAAACTTGGCATAGTCCATGTTTTGAAGCGCCTTGCGAATTTCCCCGCTTTTATAGCCGCTCGCCAAAAGTGCCGCAATCAACGCTCCGGCTGACGTACCTGCTAGACGCTGCCATTCTACATTGCTTTCTTCCATCGCTTCAATCGCACCGGTGAATGCGATTCCTCGAACTCCTCCCCCTTCAAACACAGCATCTGCTTTCACATCTTTCCCCTCCTATACAACTCTCTAGTTTTTATATACCCTTTTTTATATTCAGGTTTTCGCTACTCCATACCTTTTATTTTTTCAACAAAAAAAGACTGTTTCTTTGATCGAAACAGTCTTTTCTTTACAGTCGCTTTATTACCATTCGATAGTAATTCATTGTCAGCCAGTAGAAAATGAAATAAATAACCCCGTATACTGCATCCGCTATTAAAACAGGGACGATCAGACTTTCACCGGTTAGATTCGTAATGACCTTCAGCGCAAATAGACTGTGCAAGATGCCAATTACTAAAGGCAAACCAAACGTAAACAGCTGCTGCTTTCGAACGGCGCTCATCATTTGAGACACTGAAAACCCAAGCTTGCGCAGTACTTCAAATCTTTTGCGCTCTTGTTCGGCTTCGGAGATTTGCTTAAAATAAATAATACTGCCCGTTGCCATCAAAAAGACGAGCCCTAAAAATCCTCCAATAAAAATAAACAATCCTTTACTCATTAAGCCTGCCTGAAACACATCATAGTATGAAGTACGGCTTTCTCCAGCTTCTTTTGCGATTTGATGATAGTTCTTAGTAAGTTCGTTTTGTTTGTTTCCATCATCGGTATTAAATACGTACACCGCTTGCTTTTTTCCAGCCTTTGAAAGTTTGATAAACGTGTCGTGATTGACTACAAACTGATAGCCGGCACTGTCAGAATCAAGAATGAGCAAAGGCTCGGATTTAACGACTTTTAAAGCAAGCTCTTCTGATTTGTTCAGCTGCACAGCTGCGGTTTTACCTGTACTAGGCTTAAACACTTTTCCTTTTGCCATTGAATCAAAAATAACGGTTTCATTTGCGCTTAGCGCAGGAACCGAAACGCCATTTTTCCGCACTTCTTCTTCATCTAAAAAGCTGATTTGTTCCCTATCTTTATAGTAGCCCGATGTAATAAATCGAAAATCCGATAAATCAGCGGAATGCTTCACGATATGATAGACATACTGATTTGATTGGATATCTAACTCACGCAGTACATCCATAAAGCCTTGCGCTGCGTTTTTACTGTGCAGCGTATAGTCATAAGGCTGCATGCTTCTGGCATCGGCTTTTGTGTTATAGTACGAGGAATACGTCACACCAACTGCTACAAGTGTAGTAGCCGACAAAATCGTAATTAGGGTTAACACTCGTGCATTTGCTTTAATGCGATACATCATCGTAGAAACGCTTAGCATATTTGCAAACGAATAATATCGGCTTGCATGCTCTCGGTAAAGTCCCATCAGCCACTCAATTGTGGCTTTAAAAAGTAAAAATGTCCCGAAAATGACCGAGAACAGTACAACGGCTACAATTAGAAAAAAATTAGGCGTCACAATGTTTCCCGATGAAAGGTAGTACCCATAGCCAACGAGTAAGATACCCAGTCCTCCCACTGCAATTGAGCGTTTCGAATTCATTTTATTTACGCGTTCACTTTTGCTTTCTGCTTGAAACAAATCTAATAGCGTATAGCGGTACATAATAAAATAGCCTTGAAACGAGATAAAAATGGTAACAATCAAAAACACTACGGCTGTTTTCAAAACCGCTTGAAGAGAAAATGTGAGCGTAATAGAAAACGACAGTCCCATAAGCTTTAGTAAAAACAGCACAAACAGCCTTGAAAACACGGTACCTAGTAAAATACCGACCACCAAAGAAAAAATCCCCAGCAGCATATTCTCGTAGAAAATCATTTTCCCAATCGTACGTTTTTCAATACCGACTAAATGATACAGTCCGAGCTCTCTCTTACGCTGTCTGATAAAAAATGAGTTTGTGTACCAAATAAAGACAACAATAAAAGTAAGCAAAACGTAATTTGAAGAATTAAAAATGCCCTGCAGCCTCATCTCTTCTCCAATCACTTTTGAAATCGATTGGTCGTACTGAAGCGTAGCAAACACATAGTACACAACAATACTAAAAATCATTGAAAAGAAATAAAGGCTGTACCGACTAATATTTTTGCGCATATTCTTTTTAACAAGATCAAATACGGTCATAGCCTTCACCGCCTAATGCGCCTTGAATGTTCATAATTCGTTTGAAAAATTCTTGTCTCGTTTGTTCGCCTTTAAACAGCTCCGTGTAAATTTGTCCGTCTTTAATAAACAGCACGCGGCTGCAGTAGCTTGAAGCCAGCGGATCATGCGTCACCATAATAATGGTGGCACGGTCTTCTTGATTTAACTGGGACATCTTTTCAAGCAGGCTTGAAGCGGCCTTGGAATCAAGAGCTCCGGTAGGTTCATCGGCGAAAATAACGGCTGGATTCGTAATCATTGCTCTCGCTGCTGCAACGCGCTGTTTTTGTCCACCAGAAATCTCATACGGGTACTTACCCGCCAGCTCATAGATGCCTAGTCGCGTTGCGGTGTCTTTCAGCTTCGCTTCCATTTCTTTCTTAGACATTTTTGTAACCGTAAGCGGCAGAAGAATATTTTCTTTTACTGTTAACGTATCCAGTAAATTATAATCTTGAAAAATAAATCCTAGATGATTGCGTCTGAAAGCAGACAGCTTCTTATCTTTCATGAGCGCTACGTTTTCTCCTTGAATCCATACCTCGCCATCTGTGGGACGGTCAATCGTTGAAAGAATGTTCATCAGCGTCGTTTTTCCCGCTCCAGATGGTCCCATAATACCGACAAACTCTCCTTCTTCGATTGTAAAATCAATTCCTTGTAGCGCTTCGTATACGTTTCCTCTTGATCCAAACGTTTTGGTTACATTTTTCCCTTCAAGGACAATACTCATTTCCCTTCCTCCTTTCGTTCTTTTGTAGGCCACACGCTTTTCACCCGCTGCGGCAGCTCATTTTTTGTTATAATGTCATATTTCCGAACTTCGTTACCTCGAACAAAAAGGTCAATAACCGTTCCTTCTTTTAACTGTTTAATCGTCGTAAACGTTTGAAACGTTGTTTGTCCTTTTTCGTTTATTACTGAAATGGTATATTGAACTCGTCCATAGTCGTCCACTTTTTTTGCTTCTTTTGGGATGATCCCGTATTGATGCTCCGTTGCGGCGTTTTGATAAATCTTTACTCCTCCTATACATGCTCCCACAATAAAAATCAGGGCTAAAAGGCTAATCCACTTTCGCTTCATGTACGTTCCCTCCTTGTGTATAGCTCTATCTTACTTCTTAACAAGGAAAGATTCGTTTGAAGCAGATGACAATCTCGGCTTTCAACCTTACATTTTTGAAAGGTTATCGAAAGAATTCGGTTTGTAGAAGGTCAAAATTACCGTGGTTCCTTCGTGTAAAAGTGAATGTACCTCTATTCGATGGCCAAGAGCATCTGTAATTTTTTTTGAAAAATACAGCCCTAGCCCCGTAGCTCCTTTCGATTTTCTTCCGACATTTCCTGTAAATCCTTTTTCAAATATGCGCGGAAGGTCTTGTGGTGGAATGCCCTCCCCTTGGTCAACGATAAATAACTTCACATACTTCGGCGTTTCTTCACTAAAAAAAGAAAGCTTTCCTTCTAGAGGGCTATATTTAATTGCATTGGATAACACTTGCTTCACAACAAACTGCATCCACTTTGGGTCAGTGTGCACTAACGTATCTAGATTCTTTTCATCAATATGCAGTCTTTTCTCAATACACCATTTCGAGAAATACGCAACGTTTGGAAAAACAAGTTCGCTTAGCGACACTGCCTGCACCTGGTAATCTTTTTCTAAGTGACGCAGACGTGCGGCATATAAATTCTGATCTACTAACCCATCAATTTTCATCCATTCATCTTCAATATCCTTAAGCCAAGGCCATTTATAAAGCTCTGTACGACGAGCGTTAATAAGCAGCTTCATAGCAGTAAGCGGCGTTTTGATTTCATGAACCCACGTCGTTATATATTCCTGCTGTTCTCGCTGCTGTACGTGAAGAGAGTGAGTTTGTCTGCGATAGACACGATCTATACGCTGCAGCAGACTCAGCATGTCTTCATCTGCTTTCGTTCGCACGTATGAATGCATTTCTTGTAAATCGTACGCGTCATTCTGCAGCATTAAACTTAATCTTTTTATAAATCTTCTTTCTTTTACTCCTCTCCATAAAAGAAACAGAATTAGCATACACAGCGTTAAAAGATTCAAGTACCAAAACGAAGTAGACGATACCTTAATATCATACTCGAGAAGCAGCAGAGCATCGATTACACTCAGCCATAGAAGAACGAATAGAATCCAGCTTAGCCTTTCTCTTAAAAAACTTTTCCACATTTTAATTCACCAGATATCCTTGACCTTTTTTGGTCACGATTTGATCATTCAGCCCGATTTCTTCCAGCTTGGTACGAATGCGTGTGATGTTGACTGAAAGCGTATTGTCACTTACAAATTTCTCATCTTCCCATAATCTTCGCATAAGCTCTTCTCGCGATACAATCTTGCCTCGCTCTTCCAAAAGAAGCCGTAAAATAAAAAATTCATTTTTCGTTAAATGAACTTCTCGATCGTTATAATGCAAACTTCCTTTTTTTAAGTCTAGCACCGCGCCGTTCCACTCGATAACGTCTGAAATCGTGTCTCCATACGAATACGTTCTGCGCAGAAGTGCCTGCACTTTAGCAATAAGAACATCCAAGTTAAACGGCTTTTGGATATAGTCATCCGCCCCAACATTCATTGCCATAACAATGTCCATTGGATGTTCACGAGACGACAGAAATACGATAGGAGTTTTTGAAACTGTACGTATTTGCTGACACCAGTAAAACCCGTCATATACAGGTAAATTCACGTCTAAAATGACCAATTCTGGGCTTTCCCCAATAAATACTTCCATTACCTTTTGAAAATCTTCTACTCCAGCCACTTCAAATGACCACTGTTCGAATTTTTCTTTCACTAATTCATATATTTTGCTATCGTCTTCTACAATTAAAATTTTCATACCTTCACCTCTGTATTCTCCTATGTATTATGTATACCCGACTGTTGAGGGTTTTCTTAAAAGTTCATCTAACCCATTAGCATGACGGCAATTTTCTTAAAAATAAACTTTTTATGTCTGTAAAATGAAGAATGAACGAGTATTATCGTAGTGTAAACTTGTGCATGATACAAGTATCTCTGTTTAAATACTACAAAATAATGACAATATCGTTAATAAGTAATCTTTAAACTCCATTAAATGCTCATTTTTTGTTACTATAGTATATAAGATGAAAACTTAAACTAATTTGACATGTGGATATGTAAAAAGGAGCTAGTTATCAATGAGTGTACCCAACAAATTACGCGACAACGCAATGGTGATGTTAAAAGAGACAAGCCGAACATTTTTTATTCCAATTAGCCACTTGCCGGCAGAATTGCAAGATGCAGTAGGATCTGCTTACTTATGTATGAGGGCAATTGATGAAATTGAAGATCACCCTGAGCTAGAAGCCGGTGTAAAAAGCCGCTTGCTTTACGCCATTAGTGACCTGTTAAAAAAGTCTTTTAACGAAGACGACTACATGGCATTAGTAGGTCCTTATCAAGCTGATTTACCTGACGTAACGCTTCAGCTCGGCAACTGGATTGCGCTTTGTCCGACTGGAGTTGCAGATCAAGTATTAGATGCAACTTCTATTATGGCCAAAGGAATGGCCGATTGGGTAGAAAAAGACTGGCATATTCAAAATGAAGCGGATTTAGATGACTATACGTTCTATGTAGCTGGTCTAGTAGGCGTGATGCTTAACGACATTTGGAAATGGTATGACGGCACGGATACAGACAAAGAATTAGCCATTGCATTTGGACGCGGCTTGCAGTCTGTAAATATTCTGCGCAATACCTCGGAAGATTCAGAGCGTGGAGTCAGCTTCTTCCCTAACAACTGGAGCAGAGAAGATATGTTTGCCTATGCTCGCCGCAATCTGTCACTAGGAAAGAAATATTTAGAAGATGTCAAATCGCTTCCGATTCTTCATTTCTGTAAAATTCCGTTAGCGCTTGCCGATGGAACGTTAAACGCCTTAATGAAAGGAAAAGAAAAAATGACGCGTGACGATGTAAATAAAACGGTAAGTGAAGTTGTGGATATGTAAAAGCAAAAGCACGGAGCCCATTGGTTCCGTGCTTTTTATATTTCTACCTGCAGACTTTCATATAAAGCAGTGATTTCCCCTTGAATAATGGGGTAGCGTTTCAGGGTCGGAACACTTGAAAGCTTTGGCGCTCGCTTTTGCTCTGCTGCTGCGGCTAGCTGAGCAAACGTTTCTTGAAGCTCTCGCTTTTCCGTTTCTGACAGCTCATATCCTTCATACGACGCAAGAAGCATATAACCTAACTGCTGCGTAGCGACAACTGCCGGCCACAGTCCTTCAAGCTTGACGGCCGTTTTAGAATATTCTCCAATCACATTATCATAAAGCGCCCGAAGATTAACTAGTTCCCCTTGAAGCTTATTTCTTTCTTGTTTAATTCTTTCTTCATCTTGTTCAGTGCTTAGCATTTCTAAAAATTGTCCTTCTTTTCGAATGACATCTCCAAGTAAATACGGCAGACGAAGCGAAGAAGCTCGTTTAAAAACTAATACCGTACCGACCACTCCAATAACAGAACCAATAACAATATCAATCACTCGAGCGGACGTAAAATAGCTAATCGCTTTGTCCGGATGACCACTTTCAGCAATTAAAAGAGCATTCGGTGTGATAAAAAGCGTACCGAGCGCGTAGTTTTTAACAATCACAATTTCAATCGTTGACTGAAGCACAAAGACAATGAGCGCAATGACAATTCCCGTTGGTTCAAGCATGAGAATCCCGGTTCCAATTAAAATACCTAAAATGGTTCCGACAGAGCGTTGAATACCTCGCTGAACCGTTGCACGAACGGTTGCCCCAAGCATCACTCCTGCACACGTGAGAGGAATCCAGTAAGACCTTGGAATGTCTGTCGTGTAGGCAACAGCTGCGGCGATAATCATAATAATTCCGTAGCGCAAAGCGTTTTTAAGTACATACGAACGTTTGTGAAAAGCAGCTTTTAACCGTGCTTTTACGCTGCCTTGTGAAAATTGAATATACTCCGTTTCTTTTAATTCCTTCATTTGAAGAACGTCGTTTACATCTAGTAATAATGTGCGCAGCTCTTCTTTGATGGACAGCTCTTCAATTTCTTCTCGCACGTCTCGAATTTTTTTATGTTTTTTTAACGTGGCCATTTCGGATGCGAACGTTTCAATTACCGCTTGTGCTTTTTTCGAAACAGCCGGATTAAAATCATTCGCAGCGGCCATCACAAAAATAAACAGCCCTTCAGCTTTTTGGTTTAATAAAAACAGCCGGTGAGAAAACGATGATTTTTTTCGATTAATTTTCGCTTGCTTCATCGCTGTTTCCGCTGCCCGAAGCTCTACAACCGTTTTGTGCTGCTCAGCGTGAAACGATTCCGTGCCAAGTGATCCAACAAATGAAGCTAGCTGCCTATAAGCTTTCGCCACAGCGGCCGTTTCAGGCCCGCGCGGATTAATAAGCCAGCCGCTCATGCTAATACACCAAGATAGTGCTCCTCCTAAAAAAACGAGGCCTGCATGCAAAAAAACTGCCTGTAAATTCGGAGCTGGAATGCTTGTACTCACTGCAAATGAAAGGACAAAAAACATCGCGGAAGGTCCCGGAATTTTTAAAGCTCCGAAGATATAAACCGATACGGCTCCAATCACACCAAATAAAATAGTTTTCATCCACTCCACGTCAGCAAATAAAGAGCCGAGTGTAAAGCAAAGCGTAACGCCAAGCAAAGCTAAAAATAACTTAACGGCACGCTGCGCGTAAGGTTCATCTTTTGTATACAAATATGTAAAGCCGCCAATACTTGCAATGAGTCCGTACTGCAAATGACCAAACAAAATGCCTATTAAAATCGGCAAACTTGAAGACAAGCCCGAGCTGATTCCTCTTACCCACGGAGAAGAAGCGTGGTTAAAGCGAAAAGCAGCTTTGATTCCCGGCGCTTTTGGAGAAGCTTCAATTTTATGATGAATTTCCGTATGATTATATGTTGGTGACTTTTTGTCATCATTCACCTTGCCCTCCTCCTTTCTCTTCATATATCTTTCCTGTTCTTAAAACGAGATAAACCTAAAAAACCGCTGTTCCTATCCGTATTGTGTTTAGGAACAGCGCTTTTTATCCTTTTAAGCAGCGTACAGAAAAAACAAAAAGCAGATGAAACGAATGTCTCATCTGCTTTTTACTAACAGCTCTACTGCTTCTTTTACTAAGTTTTCCGTATTCTCGCCTTTTTCAATGCTTTCTCTTACGCATTGTTCAAGGTTTGTACTGACAATAACACCCATCGTGCGATCAATTGCGCTTCTGGCTGCTGAGAGCTGTGTCACGATGTCGCGGCAGTCTTTTCCTTGTTCCATCATATTCAAGACGCCTTTTAACTGACCTTCAATTCGTTTCAAGCGATTTTTAACTTGCTTATCATATTCCATCATACTACTACCTCCGCTCATGCATGATTGCGTTTCTTGCTTTTAAGCTATACGCAAGAAGTAAATGTATACACAACTTTATACCTATTAGGGTATGATGTCAAGTAAAGGAAATTGACTCTTTTTTTTCACCTAGGACTCACCCACATGCAAATAGACACTTCACACTCCATTTAATCTGAATCGTAAGTAGATAAACATCAGAAAGTATAACTCTCAGAATATTATGGGGGCTTTTTACATCTTACAGATAAGACAAAATGATCATTTTTACATAATTGTTAATACTTGTTTACACCGTATTTATTGTCCTGTAATCTAAACTTAGCAATCTGAGAGTATAGTTAAGCTGTAAAAACGACTACACTGGAGGTTTGAGATGAGTACATACGGGAAAAAATTAATGGCAAGTCTATTCATTATCATTGCATGCGTTTTAGGGTTTATAGGACATGCGGCGTTTTTAGCTCCTGAAAAAACGGAAGCCGAAGCAAACTATGATGCAACGCTTTATTTTCCACTGGACCGATATCCTGAAACCGGCGATCATATTCGCGACGCAATTACTGCTGGTCACTCTTCCGTTTGCACAATTGATCGCGATGGTGCTGAAGCAAACCGAGAAGAATCGCTGAAAGGATACCCAACAAAAACAGGATATGACCGTGATGAATGGCCAATGGCTATGTGCGAAGAAGGCGGAGCAGGAGCTGATATTCGCTATATTTCACCTTCTGATAACCGCGGAGCCGGCTCATGGGTTGGAAATCAGTTAGAACAGTACCCAGATGGTACACGCGTACAATTTATCGTGCAATAATAGCTGAACAAGCTTTACTTTGAAGAGGTGAAAAGATGAAAACAAAATGGAAAGAACAAGAGCTAACAATGTCATATCATCAGTTTACGCTGTTTCAAAAAGGACAGCCAAAGCCCCATCACGACTGGAGTGATGAAGATATTCAAAAAGGATATGTCGCAGACGATAAAGCTATTTCATTTGAAGCCGTGTCGAACACAAAAGCCATTGTCGAAGTGTGGGTAAACGAAACTCCAGACGCATCAAAGGCTGAAAAGACCACTCGCCTTCCTTTTCACGTCGAAAGCGATGGGATTGAAATCAAAAGCGTCCTATCTGAAACTTTAAGCTATGATATTCCAAAAGGATATTATTACGTTACGTGCCTGACCATTCCTCTTCAAGAAAAAACAAACTCAGGCCTTTATTTAGTGAAGTATTTGCTGCATTTTGAAAGTCAATAAAAAAAGACGACCTACTGTAGACAGTTCAGGTAATATACAACACTAATAACTCATAAAAAGCTCAGAGCGATATATCGCTCTGAGCTTTTTGGTGCAAGATACTAAAATATCCATCCGTTAAAGACCATGCCTAAATTAATAATAAAATGAAAAACTACGGCTGGGTATATGCTTTTCGTCTTTAAAACGACAAATGCATAGAAAAGTCCACCAAAAGAAAAAAGTAAACTTGTTACCACAGGAATTCCTATTGATATGTGCAAGAGACCAAATCCAATACTCGTAATAAAAACAGCGTAAAAAGTCGATAGATTACTTTTTAATTGAGATAACATGATCCCTCTCCAAAGCACCTCTTCTAAAATAGCGTTTATGATTGAGAATACTATACCGTATATGACGAATGATTTTGTATAGCTTATATCTTCAGCGAATAGTAAAGGTACAAAAATTGTAGCCGAACCAATTAGACCAAACAGTAAAAAATACGTTAGTTTAATTGAATGATGTGGCATCACTATACGTTTCTGCCAGTCTGGTAATGATGCAAAAAGAAATACCTTTTGCTTGGACAATAAAATTGAAAGCAATAGTCCACCTATGATAAACAAAAGTAAAACTCTGTTTACAATGATTTTCATCTCTTTAGATAGATCCCATTCAATGAA
The DNA here is from genome assembly GCF_058323215.1 of Priestia sp. USM5. Classification (NCBI taxonomy): domain Bacteria; kingdom Bacillati; phylum Bacillota; class Bacilli; order Caryophanales; family Bacillaceae; genus Priestia; species Priestia sp. USM5. Next base: position 1,024,232 of record NZ_JBSGKN010000001.1, on the reverse strand, counting down.
ATAATTGCTTCCTACTTGAAACATACATGTCCCTACTAAAAAGAATAGAAACAGAGAAACCGTTGAACGATATTTAAAGGTTAAAGCATAGATAAAAAGCAAGCCTATGATAGGCAACAGTCCCGCAGCAAATAACTTATAAGAAAAAAGAATAATACCCGAGAAAAATAAACTTATTATAAAGATGAGTAATACATTTATTCGTAAATATTGGATATAAAACTCCTCCTTTCACTGTCCTTCTGATTCGCTTTATGGTAGTTGGACTTTAACCAAAGAAATTTTATTCAAGCAATGTAAATAAACTGAATCCATCCATAAAAATAAAAAATCGAGGGTAAAACCTTTGCGATTTCACCCTCGATTTTTCGTACTACTATTTCAGACACTCAAGACACTGACCGTTCTCTGTTTATTTACCGTGGTATTCATAAGTTTCTTTATTTGATATAAACGGGCTAATTTCACCAAGTGAGAACAGGTGGAGCTCATGCATCGCTCTTGTGCATGCTGTATAAAATAAATTTCTCTCATATTCATCCTGATAACATTCACTCGAGGCATTGTAAATGATGACTGCATCAAACTCAATTCCTTTTGCTAAGTAGGCTGGCAGGACAAGCATGCCTTTTTCAAATGAACTTGTTTCTTTTGTCAGCAGCCTTGCAGACATCGAATCAGGCAGTGCTTGGAATGCTTCTCGGCTTTCTTCAGCAGTTTTGGCAATAACAGCAATTGTTTTATAGTTTTGCTGCTTCAATTCATTAATTTTGTGTATAATTGCCTCATGCAGATCTTTGACGTTACCTGCAGCCGTCACGGTCGGCTTCGCTCCGTCTCGATTAAACGGATCGATTAAATGGCCGTTTGCCACCATATCCCTTGAAAACTCGACAATTTGACGCGTTGATCGATAGCTTCTTGTAAGAGTCAGCGTTTCTGCTTCCTTCTCTTCGTACAGTTCGCTTGAAAGAATGGTCGGTGCGTTCAAGGCGTGCGCATAAATCGCTTGATTCAAGTCTCCAAGCAGCGTCATTCTAGCATGCGGAAACAGCTCTTTTAAAAACGCTAGCTGAAACGGTGAATAATCTTGTGCTTCATCAATAAACAAATAGCGAATGACAGGATTGGCTTTTCGCCCTTCAATTTGATCTTTTATATACAAGTAAGGCGTTACATCTTCATAAGACAGCTTCATGTTCATAACTCTTTCCACCGTGTTTTTAGCTGTTTCGTCCCACCCTTCTACGTGGGAAAAAAGGTGATGTCTTTCAAACAGCTGCATATAGATACGGCGAATATCGATAAATTTAAGCTGTTTGATGGCCTGCTTAATAAATTTCATTTTCTTAGCTACAACGGCTTTGGCTAAATACGCTTGTTCCCGGTCAAAGTCATCAAATGAACTTTCCGTATAGCCTTCCTTTTTCTGCAGATGCTGATAGGCCTCGACATAATCTTCTTTTTCTAAAAGCTGAATTTCTTCTTGAACCCAATCTTTTTTACGTTCAAGTTTTTCAAGCTGGTTGATGAGCTTAAGCGCCCACTCGGCTACGAGCTGCATTCTGTTAGGAATGGAAATTCCCGTATCAAGCGAATAGAAATAAGATAACAAACGCCGAGCAGATAACACGATTTCGCCGCGAAACTTAATATTTTTAAAAATGATGTCTTTAGTAGACAGCTCTTCGATATACGCATCTACCTGCTTTTTAAATTCACGGCTTGCTTTGTAGCGGATTTCCTGCATTTTTTGTTTTTTTACCGCAGCATCTTTTTCCGTTAATAAATATTCAATTTGAACGAACAAATCCTCCACGTCAAACTCGTTTCCTAACCGTCCGTCGGCATATTGCTGAAACGTTGTTTGTTTCATATTGTCTTCTCCAAGCTCCGGAAGAACAGTTGAGACGTAGCTGTTAAAAAGCGGATTTGGCGAAAACAGCATCATGTTTTCTGCAGTCAGCTGCTTTCGGTGATGATAGAGAAGATAAGCCACCCGCTGAAGAGCTGCAGACGTTTTACCGCTCCCTGCTACTCCTTGGACGATCAGCACTTTATTTTTTTCATTTCGAATAATTTGGTTTTGTTCTTTTTGAATGGTCGCTACAATACTTTTCATTTGACTGCTTGCGTTATGTCCGAGCACTTCTTGAAGCAGCTCGTCTCGAATGGTAATTCCTGTATCAAACATGCTTTTAATTACGCTATTTTCGATAATAAACTGACGCTTTAGCTTCATCTCGCCTTTTATCGCTTCACCTGGCGTTTCGTACTGCGCTTTTCCCGGTGAATAATCATAATAAAGACTCGAAATAGGCGCACGCCAATCATAAATTAAAAACTCTTCATCTTTTTGATCCATTAAAGAGCCTACGCCCACATAAATAGCTTCCGCTTCTTTTTCACCATTCTCTATAAAATCAAAACGTCCAAAATAAGGGGATTGCGTTAGCTTTTTTAATGTTTTTAATTGATCATACGCTTGTCTATGGGTAATTTCACGTTCAGCTAAAAGTTCTGCCTGCTGCTTAATGCTCGTAAATGTCTCAATCACGTCATCCGGCTCATCCATATTAACCGTGACATCGTCCCAAAACGTTCTTCGCAAATCGACAATTTCTCCTTTTACGCTTCCTACGCTTTCGCCTATTTTTTCAGCTTTTTGGCTGATTTCTTCGACTACCCAATCAACTCGCTGCTGTTCTTCTGTTAAATTTTTATCTTTCACTTATCCACACCCCTTACACACGTTACCCGATAACAAGACTTGTTACCGGGTAAAAGCGATCATTGTTTATTTTTTCAGAGTCTACATACTTCCCTACTAAGTTCGTAAATCCCTGCTATGTAACCATATTATGTCTTAATTTCCACCGTTAGTATACTGAAAAATAATGAGCTCCACAACAAAAAGGGCTGAGAAACTCTCAAGCCCCTTATCTTTATAAGTTGTTTCTCTACTTATTAGCTATTACTGTTTCCAAAAAGTTAGCATATGAATGATGGCTGTCACCACTTCTACTCCTTGAAACGCCAGTAAACCTGCTGCTGCCGCTGTAAACAATCCGACTACCGCTTCTTTAAAAATGAATGGCATTGATACCAGCTCCTTTGCTTATTTAAAATAAGTAGATTTGTTATCATTCTACTCCTTTTTTCAGAATTTTCAATACTATTTTGCCAATAAAATAAAATAAAAGCGCTTTCACTTTATAGGGAATAAAGTGAAAGCGCTTTTTAAGCTTCCTTTTCTAATGCATTGAGCGCAAGTGAATATTCTAATCCTTTCCCTTTTTGCACAACGTGCTGCACTTTTCCCATGTTGCATGCTTCTTGCGCACTAACAGTCATGCCGTTTGTTAACTTGAGCTGCACAGGTTCTTCTGCAATTCGTACGTCGCATGCTAAAGCTAACTCATACCCTCCGCCAAACGTAAAGTTTGTAAGAAGCGCAATCGTTTGTTTGGAGCTGCATGAAATGCGCTGAAAAATCGCTCGAGCTGTTACTGCATGAATCGGCTGATAAAGCCTTCCTGTTTCTTCACGCAGGAAAGAAGTTGTTCTATGATCGCCGTTCATTTTATAGTACTCTCCCATAAATACAATAGATCCAACCGACGCATCGTGCTGCAGCTCATTCATCGTTTCTTGCAGCTCATACATAACTTCACTGTTCAAACGATTAAGCATCGACTGATTCATTCGTACAACCGCCACGTGATTTCTTTTTTCTATTTTGATAAATCTTTTCATCGTTCCTCCGCCCTTTCCCCTGTCGTTCTTTATAAATAAAGCGCTTTCAAAATATTTCGCTTTTTAATAGAAAAGTTATTTTCATAGTTTCATCATACAACAAACTCATAATTATTTCCATTACTTTTTTAATTTTCCGTCAATAATTCCATGAATCATTTCCATGTTTTTATCAAATAAGACGTGCTATAGTATAAACAGCACAAATTCAGCTGAACTCACGGATAAAAGGAGTAATCACTATGAAATACGACTTAACAAAATGGGAGCCTCACGGCTATTCTTGCCCTGTGGAAGCAGCCGTTGATGTAGTCGGAGGCAAATGGAAAAGCGTCATTTTATATCAATTATCGAAGGAACGCCGGCGCTTTAATGAACTGCGCAGACTCATTCCAGGCGTGACGCAGCGAATGCTCACGCTGCAGCTTCGCGAACTTGAGCGCGACGGAATTATCCACCGCGAAGTCTACAAACAAGTTCCGCCTAAAGTAGAATATTATTTAACGCCTTTTGGAGAAACTCTCATTCCTATTATCGAGCTGATGTTTAAATGGGGATATGATCATACGGATAAAATTGCTGAAGCGAGAATTCAGGCAGAGAAAGAGTAAAAAGCACGCAAAGCGTGCTTTTTTTATACATGTTTACGAATCAATAATTCTTCTAACCCGTATACAAACGTGCTTTCAATCGGCTTTAACTCAAATGCCGGGCTCCAGTCCATATGCGGATAGCGGTCAATCAGCTCAGCCAGCATAATCTTTGCTTCGATTCGAGCAAGCGGTGCTCCTAAGCAAAAATGAATCCCTCTTCCAAATGCCATATGCATATTTGGCTTTCGGTCGATTTTAAATACATCCGGGTCTTCAAAGTACTGCGCGTCTCGGTGCGCGGATCCCATCCATGGAATAACGTGTTCGCCCGCTTTTAGTTTTTGACCTGCAAGAGTCACATCTTTTTTTACGATTCGGTGAAGAGCCTGAACGGGTGAACGATAGCGAAGAACTTCTTCGATCGCAGAAGGCAAAAGCTCTTTCTCACGTTTGAGGTGTTCAAAAGAAGCCTTATCTTCCATTAAACAATAAATTGTATTTGAAATTAAGTTCGTAGTTGTTTCGTTTCCTGCAATCAGCAGCAAAATGGAAAACCCGACGATTTCTTCATCCGTTAGCTGCTTCCCTTCTTCTTTTGCTTGAAGAAGCACGGAAATAATATCATCTCCTGGCTGCGTGCGCTTTTCTTCAATGATTCGATAAAAGTAAGTTTCTAACTCATCGTTTGCTTTCATTTTCTCTTGCTGCAATTTTTCGAGCGTTTCACGTTCATTATTCGATGGACCCGCTACGATAATATCCGACCAGTCTTTAAACTGACGCTGATCTTCTATCGGGACGCCTAAAATATCGGCAATTACCATAACCGGAAGCGGATAGGAAAGATGCTCGACTATATCAATATCTTCAAGATGCTCAACTTCTTGTAATAATTCAGCGGTAATGCGCGCAATTTTAGGCTCCCATGCTTTCATTGCTTTAGGCGTAAAAGCTTTATTAACAAGCGCTCTCATTTCAGCATGCTTAGGCGGATCAATATTAATTAGGCTCGTTCCTAGAGCAGTTTGTCTTTGGTTTTGTGGAGGTCTTCGATCAGAAGAAAAAATATTTTTTTGTTCCAGCACTTCTTTGACCCCATCGTAGTGAAAAACATCCCATACCTGCCTTTCTTCATCCCATCGCACAGGCGCGCTGTTTCTCATCTCTTCATACCATGAAAAAGGATTAAAGCGCTCTTCTTTTGTTTGAATCGTATTCACTTGACGGACGATTCCGTTTTCTCTTTCGGTTTTCATGTTAAAACCTCCCCGTATCGTTCAAATAGAATGACTGTATAGTCATCTATGACCAAATAGTACCATATATACGAATTTTCTTAAAAAGATAGCTGTATATTTTAGTAAAAATGAATCGATAGAAGGATATATTTTACAAAAAAGGGTAGGCGCATAGCGCCTACCTTTTTAAGAATAATGTTCTTCTGGTTTTTGTAATCGGTTGTCTAACGCGTACGCGCCGCTTCCTGCTAGAATCATATGAAGCGAAACGACAAAAAGGGCAACCTCAAGCTCATAGCCACCTGTAAAACCAGCACCGCTTTTCGCTGTAAAAATAGCGCCAATCATCACAATCGCAAACAGAACACCTATTAAACGCGTTTGAAACCCAAGAATCATAGCGGCTCCCCCTACGAATTCAATAACCGCAACCGCATAAGCGAAAAACGCAGGAATGCCCATGCTGTGGAAAAAACCGACCGTATTATCAATACCGCTTTGGAATTTGCCAAGACCATGAATAAAAAACGTTAGCCCTAACATAAGACGAAGTAAAAACGTTCCAAGCTGATAGCTTTTCATTTCTTTTCCTCCTTTTTTACTTTTGTCTGCACATGTAACAATTTTAGTTACAACTGTGAACAAATTCAAGGGGTTAGAACAGAAAAACAAGATATCAGCAAATTTTCTTATCTCATTTTAAAACGTTTTTTTGAAAATAAGGCCATACTCTCTGATCAGTCACGCTGAAGATAAGAGAGAAAAGCAAAAATATGATCGTGAACAATGAGTTCTGCCGTAGGAGAATGGCTCTTCAATGATAGGTGTTCAGAATATCGAAACCGATTAAATTTATTTACGTCAACATGATGAACGGCCTGCACATGAAAATTTTCTATTATTGCTTTTACTTGAGCAAAAGGCGGCATCACAAGAGATTCAGCTCCAATTTTTTGCAGGCACTCTCTGCTTATGGCATGAGGAACAGCTGTCATCGAGCTCATTAATAAATCCTTTCTTCCTACTGTCTCATTTAACACGTACTTCCACCCCTGCACAACATGCGTGAGCTTGGCTTCATCTTCACATATGTTTAAAGCTACATCAACACCGCTCGCTACCGCTGAAGCAAATGGATACAACTCTTGAGCTGAAAGAACAAAATCCCCGTCTATAAAGAGAAGAATATCTCCCGTTGCTGCAAGGGCCCCCGCAGCTCTTCCGCAATCATGCCCTAACCGCTCATCGTAAACAATGGTTTTAACACCCTGTTCTTTGGCATACGCCTCGGACTGATCAGTAGAACCGTTAATTACGACAATAATTTCTAATGGCTCGAGTTTTCTTGCTTCTGCAATCACTTGTTTGATTGTTCCTTCTTCGTTGCAAACCGGAACAATAACAGACAGCTGTTTGCCTCCATAAAAAGAAGATAATTTCCCCCAGCCGTGCTCCACAACTGGAAGAGGCTGTGCGAGCATATCCACTCGCCTTTTACGATTTGATGCAAGCGTATAGTATGTTTGAAGAAGCTGCTGGTAGGATTGAATTCGTTCTCTGCTACGCAGCGGGCGATCAAACGGACGAAAGCTTCCCTTTCCCTGCGTTTCAATCGTAATATGCGAGCTTACACGATACTGTGTTAAGAACGTCACAAATAAAGAAAGAGGCGGCAACTCCCAGTGGTTCTTTAATACGCTTACTAGCACACCGTAAGGCGCTTTTAAACAAGCGTTGGCACGATGAGGCTTTCCAAGTGCATGATGCAAAACCGTACTCCACGTAAGCTCGCTGCGGTTAAAAGTATTCATCTTTGTTTTTTCCCACTTGTTTAGCACCACATCGCTATGCCCAAATAACAGCGCCTGCACAAAACGCTCAATCTCAGAAGACGAAAGGATAATGTCTCCGTCTACAAATAAGACGGCATCTCCTTTAGCAGCCTTTGCCCCTTCCATTCTCGCTTCATGTGGAGACATACGCTTTTCTATTACTTTTACCGTGCACCCTTCTTCTTTCGCTATTTTAACTGAAGCATCGGTACAGCCGTTTGCAACTATGATAATCTCAAGCACGTTCACTTTTTTAATTTGTTTAAGCACGCTTTTTAGCGTTTCTTCTTCATTGTAAACGGGCAGCACGACAGAAAGAGTTTTCATTGATATCACCCCTAAAAAAAGAACCACTGAACAATTCAGCGGCTTCATTTGTTTAAAATACCTCTTGTATCGACAACTTTTTTTGCGTATTTTACAATCGACCAATCGATTTGACTGTGATCGGTTAACACAAGTACAACATCGCTTTTTTTAACTTCTTCTTTTGTCAGCGGGACAGAGAAATACGTTTGCTTATTTAATATAGCGGAGTCAATGTAAGGGTCATGATACGTCAGCTCATATCCTTTGGCTAAAAGACCTTCACATACCGTCAGCGCCGGCGATTCACGCATATCATTTACGTCTTTTTTATACGCGATGCCTACAACAAACACGCGTTTCTCATTTGCTGCGAGCTGCTTTTCAACACGTCTAATTACTTTATTTGGCATTTCTTCATTAATATGATGAGCAGCTTCAATAAGTTCGCTCGTTAACCCATTTTGCTTTAGTTTCCATAAAAAATAAAGCGGATCAACGGGTATGCAGTGCCCTCCAATTCCGGGTCCTGGATAATACGGTGTGAACCCAAACGGCTTAGTAGATGCCGCCTGTAATACCTCATGAAAATCAATCCCTAATTCCTCGCACAATTCATTTGTTTCATTCACCAACGAAATATTAACAAGGCGCTGAATGTTTTCAAACAGCTTGCACATTTCCGCTACTTTTGGAGAAGAAACAGGCACCACCTGCTGAAAAATACTTTCATAAAACGTCTGCACGTGATAAAGGCAGTCTTTGCTGTAGCCGCTAATCACTTTTGGAATATGCTCAATATCGTATGATTTGTTTGCCGGATCAACTCGTTCTGGAGAATAAGCTAGATAAAAATCTTTACCTGCCTGTAAGTTGGAATCTTTCAAAATAGGCAAAACGACTTCTTCAAGCGTGCCTGGGTAAGTAGAGCTTTCATAAATAACGGTTTGCCCTTTTACCATATGTTCTTTCAAAAATTTAGATGCGCTAATGACTGGTCCTAGATCGGGGTTATGATTTTCTGTAATAGGAGTTGGCACGGTCACAACTACATAATCGCATGCTTGAAATGCGGAAATACCTTTTTTTAATTCATATGCTTGAAAATTTTTCTGGGTTTGAATCACATCATTACGTACATCTGGAATATAGCTTTTCCCTTGTTTTAGCGCGTCAATTTTTCGTGCGTCAATATCAAGACCAACGACGCTATAGTTTTTCTTTGCAAATAAAAGAGCAAGCGGCAATCCCACATACCCTAGACCAATAACAGCAACTTTTTTATTCATTCTTCAACACCTCAAACAAGATATCATGTCTTCGTATGTCCGGAAGAAACTCGCCTCTTTCACTTGTTTGACTAATATAGTATGCAAGGGCCTCAACATAATCTCCTAGAATACGCTGCGTTGATGCCGCCAAACCTTTGACTTTCATGTGCTCCTTTCGAATCCGGTTCGTTCGCGCCACATCAACAAAATGAACGGGCTGAACCATAAAGCCGTACATAATACTTTTTAATTGAAATAAAGGCGGAATAATAAGAGATTCGTAGCCAACCTTCTCCATTACATCCCGTTTAATTGCATGCGGAATCGCCGTCGTTGTATTGATTGTCAAATCAGGACGTTTACAAATGATATTAAGAAAATATTTCGCCGCACTTACAGAGTGAATAGGATGCACTTCATCCAGCAAACACTCTAAATTATTAAGCGCTACATCAATGCCTTGGTCAGCTGCTTCTAAATACCGTCGTAAATCTTCCGCGGAAATCACAATGTCTCCATCTATGAACAAGCAAATCTCACCGCTGCTGTACATCGCACCAATTGCTCGAGGGACGTTATGCCCAAGCCGCTGTTTGTAATGAAGAACAGTAGCACCCGCTTCAATTGCTCGTTTAACCGTCACTTCATCGGCTCCGTTGGCAACCACGATGATTTCTTCCACTCCTGCTTTTTTCACTTCTTGGATCACGCTTGCAATCGTTTCTTTTTCTTCACCTACTGGAATAACGGCGCTGTACTTAACGCCTGTTTTCCGTTTCACATTCGGTGTATAAGCCGAAACAACTTCCCGGTTTCGATCGCCGTCTGTTAGTCCGCCTCTTATTCCTTTTTCTTCAATAAGATGAGCTAACGCTTTAATGTGATCTCCAATGATATAGTTAGTGGAAATAGGAAAAGGGGAATTGGTAGGAATGGTTTTATGAGTGTTTCGAATCTTGTTTGTATAAATAACGTCTGAAGAACACGGTGCAACAATTGACATTCCTTTTAAAAGAGCAATCGTATGAGCGAGGGGCGGATGAGCTAAATTCTCGTATCCGATTTTAGCTGCTGATGTTTTTTTGATGGCATGAGGAATAGCTGTTAAGGCTTGAACGGATAAATCTTCACGCTGTAAGCACAAGTTCAGCATATATTTGGCAACAGAAACAGGATGAGGACGCACCTTTCGTTTCATAATCCATGTAAGATTATTTAAAGCGATATCATGACCGGTTTCTATAGCTTGCGTATATTTCATCAGCTCCTCATGAGGAACCGCTATATCTCCGTCCAAAAAAAGCAAAATATCTCCTTTTGCTTTCTTAGCCCCAATGGCTCTTCCAATATTAATACCAAGAGCTTCTTCATAATAAACAACGCGGCATCCTGCATCCTCAGCTATTTCCTTTGTTGTATCACTGGATCCATTTACTACGACAATAATCTCAAACGGCTTCATTTTTTGAACTTCTTTAATGACAGGTAACAAAGAATCGGCCTCGTTACAGGCTGGAATAATCACTGATACTTTCAAACTCACTCAACTCCGCTAAAAATTCGAACATACGTAATGGATACTAGTGGAATGGTTACATCCGTTGGCTCACCATATGAGCTTGATGTACGTACAACAGCAGCTGCGTCCGTAACAGCAAGCAGTGTTCCATTAATAACGTCAATAGCTGTGATGATTTGCACAAATGAACCCACATTTTCTCTTAATGCATCTTGAAACATACTTTTCTCTCCTTTCGTTTAAGCACTTTGAATGGTGACGATGCTTGTAAATGGCAGTAATACCGTTGATGTGGAAGACTCTATCAATTCTAAATAGTTATCCCCAACAAACGTCACGACGCCCTCAAGCGGACCAGCCGTTGTTTCAATTACAACTTCTTGTCCGATATACTGCTTGGCAATTTCTTTAAAAGGTGATTCTTGAGCTTCTTTAATAATACTGATCACATATTCTTTAAACGTGTCGGAATAAACAACGTCTTCTACTGCTTTTTTTGTGTTTTCCTGAATAAATTCAGCAAATCGATTTGAAAACAACAGGTGTTTTATCTTTTCTACATAGCGACGGTAACAACAAAAAAACATAAATTTTGTTCCTCCTTTTTATGCTGCTATCCCTTCAAATTACCTATAACCATTGACGTAACTTAAGAGATTACTTTACCAATATATACAAGCTTTATCAGAAAGGTGACAGAACTTTTATCACGTTTTTATACAAATACGCACATGACCAGCCCGTTTTGCATAGGATTATTTCCTACTTCCTCCTACCTACTGAAACCCAAACAAAAAAAGACAAAGCTCCTAAGCTTTGTCTTTTCTTATCTATTAAATGAAGAATCAGTTGACTGCAATACGCTTTGCTCCTATATAGCGCTCTTTCCAATAGCTTGAATTTTTATCGCTAATTGTAACGCCTTTAGAAGACGATGCGTTAATAAACTGCCCGTCTCCAAGATAAATGCCTGCATGAGAAGGACCTTCTTTGTACGTTTCAAAGAAAACAAGATCTCCTACCTGCGGTTCACTTACATTTTCACCTGCTTTATAGATATCTTCAACCGTTCTTGGAATATCAACGCCTACGCTTTCTTTATATACATACTGAAGATATCCGCTGCAGTCAAATCCCGAAGGTGTAGTGCCGCCCCATTTGTACGGGGTGCCCATTAAGGATTTTGCTTTGCTGATTACTTTATCCGTATTCACTTCTGATTCGCCTTCTACAACGCCGCCTTTACCTAATGCATTGTATGTATTCTCTCCAACAATTCCATCTGCTTCTAGGTTATGTTTCTCTTGAAAAGCCATAACCGCTTTTTTTGTTTCATAATTAAAATAACGCGATACTTCGCCTTTTAAAAATCCTTTATCTTTTAACACCGTTTTAACTTGTTCAACATCATCATTTGTCATCCCTTGTTTTAAAACCGTGTCGCCAAACGCAGCATGTCCCATTGCCGGACTTGCAAATAAAGCTCCTCCTACAAGAAGCGCCGATAGCATTTTTTTCATTTCGTTTCCTCCCCGAATCATGTTTTAAGCACCGTACAACCATACCATCTGCGGATAACAATTCAATTAATAGAAGATAACAATTTGATAACAATCTTTTTAAACAGCCTCAACTCTTGGACGTAAAACGCCGAAATATAAGAAGAAGAGAAAAACAACTATTCTAGCAAATAAAGGTGATAAACATGAATTGGTTTAAACGAAACAACGTGCACCCCGAAGCCGCGGCTGTCGAATCCATCACTGTAAAGCTTCATGTATCGGACCCGATGATAAAAAAGCAGATTAACATGATTTCCTTAACGGCAGAGGATCTCGAACGCATTGCCAGATTTCAAGTTCACGCGCTGAACGCCATCGAAGAAATCGTGAATGATTTTTATAAAGCTATTGGCGAACAGGCTCATTTGGTTGCGATTATCGAAAAGCACAGCAGCGTCCATGCATTAAAACAAACGTTAAAACAGCACATCTTAGAAATGTTTGATGGACAAATAGACGACGCTTTTGTGGTAAAACGTCAAAAAATTTCCAAGATGCACGTTAAAATTGGACTTGAGCCAAACTGGTATTTGTGCGCATTCCAAAATTTATTTACGTCGCTTCTTTCAGTATGTGAACGTACGATGGAATCAAAAGAAGAATGTCTAGCTTTTATCGCAAGTATGACAAAACTTATTAGTCTAGAACAGCAAATCGTGTTAAAAGCCTATGAGCTTGAATATGACGAGCAGCGCACTGGACTTCAGACTCAAAAAGAGAAAATTCAGCTAGAAATCTCTCGTACATCATTTATCCTTTCTTCGTTATCTGAAGAAACGAAGAAATTTATGAATCAAATGCACAGTCAGTCTTCTGACGTCGTTTCTTATGCAAACAAAAGCTCTGAACTAGCAGAAGTCATTGAGAAGGAATCCGTTACGAGTCAAGCAAAATTAAAAGAAGAACAAAACATGCTTGGAAGCATACAAAAAAATACGTCGCTCATTCAAAACAAAATGAAAACGCTCGAACATACATCACAGCAAATTCATCAAATTGTTTCCATTGTTACTTCTATTGCGGAGCAAACGAATTTATTGGCATTAAACGCTTCGATTGAGTCTGCTCGAGCAGGTGAGCATGGAAAAGGATTTGCAGTGGTGGCACAGGAAGTACGGAAGCTTGCAGAAGAAACGAAGAAATCGATTTCTAATATTTCTACTTTTATCGGAGACATTCAAAAACAAATCGAAAGCGTTTCGGCGTTAGGTGGAGAAGTCGCTACATTAACAAAAGATACAGCTGACAATATGAACAACATTACTTCTTTTTTCACGAACGTCCTTAGCATAACAACCGAGAACAAACAGCAAACCGTTCTAACAAAAAAAGAGCTTGATAAAATCGCTGACGCAATGAAGCAGCTATCTCTGCGGATTGAGAAGATGGCCCATTCCTCAGAAGAACTTGAACGGTTAACTGAAAAAAGTTGATATGCAAAAAAGCCTTCTCAGCTTGCACAAGAAGGCTTTTTTATTTTTTCAAGCTAGCGGGCTCTTGAGAAGAACGTTCGATGAACTGGGCAAAATCATCTCCGTATATGCTTCGAATCAGAGCCGTCAGCTCAACAAAGTCAGGCAGCTCTCCATAAACATCTCGCAGCGGCATCGCTCCTTGAAACAAAGGATTTTCAAGAGGGTTATAATCCTCGATCGTTTTTAAAAACATCTTTTTTCCTTCTTCTGTGAGCTGCACGTATGTATTCCGCTTATCTTTCTCATTTTTAGAAAGGGTAAGATAGCCCCGCAGGTGCAATTTTTTTGCAAAGTTAAAAGCTGTGGATAAATGCATGACGCCTAGCTTTGAAATGTCGGTCATCGACGCAATTTCCAGCTGATAAGCAATCCCTAAAATGTGATGCTCATTAATGCTCAGATCGTACGGCTTAACCCACTGTTCCCAATCCTTTTCAGTAGACTTCCAAAGAGCTTTGCTTACTTGCATCACAAGCTGATTAAACAGCATGGCATCTTTAATCGTATCTTGATTTAACGTGCGTTTCACCTCTTCACTTCCTCTCTAGAAATGCAACCGTTCACATCATTTGTCCCTAAGACTTTATAAATAAAAAGAATGAAAATATATACAGAATATTATACATGATTGCTTATATATTTCAACTTATTTTGCATAAAAATAAATTTAAACGTTTCTTTATGTAAAAACCAGGCGTGAACGTTCAGTGTTCACGCCTGGTTTTTAATGAATATACCGTTTACCAACTAGAAGGTTTGAAATAACGTCCGTTGGAATTTCAAACTCAATGTTTCCCATATATCCTGGAGCGACTTTGTATTTATCAAATACAATTCTAAGCTTGTGATCTTTTGTAATGTAGAAGCTTTGATTTTCAGCAATCTCTTTAAAAGGATCCATATCTTCTTCAGTCAGCCAATAGATTTTGCCTTCTTCATGCTTCATTTGATCTTTCATTTGCTGTTTAATATTTTCACTAATGACCTTTATATAGCTTTTATCTTTGAACAAACTTGGAAGCGTAACGAGCACTTCGTGTTTTTTATCAATCGTGTCGTACTGATTAACGCTCGACGTTGAAGCTCTCGATTCTTCCACATATCGATGAACCACAAGCAAATCATCGGTATCCGTCATAATATCATAGCCGCTGCTGACAGCCACGTTTCCTTTCTCTTCTTTTCGTAATGTTTTCATCTCTTTTTTAAACTGTTCATACAGCTGTTCATTTTCTTTTATATACTTTTCATTTAAGTTTGTTTGAAGACCTTTGTTTTCCAAGCCTGAAATCGATGGTGTTTTCACGTCAATACGAGAATGCTTTTCTTCTTGTTTTAGTTCCTCAAATGTAATTACTTCTACTACTTTTCCCAGTACAGGAATTTTTGCCATTGCATTTGCCGCATCTGGACTTACATTCACCGTTGTGATAAAAATCATCGCTGCTGCCGCAATCGAGCTCGGCCAAATATAGAATTTCTTTTTACGAGGGTGTGAAGAAAGTGCCTGTGCAACAACACCATCTAATTCGTCTGGAATAGGAATGTCATGATACTGCTTCTTTAACTTTTCTATTTTTTCATTCATTGTTCTAAGTCCTCCTCCGTCATCGTAATCCGCAACAGGTTCAACGCTCTGTATAGCCTTGTCTTTACTGTATTTACATTTTCCTCAATGATTTCCGCAATTTCGTCCATTTTTAAATCTTCGAAAAACCGCAGAATAATAATGGTCTTATATTTAATCGGCAGCTGATCCATTGCTTGCTTTAAATCAATATCTTCATACTGATCTTCACGTCCGCTGCTCAGATACTCAAGCTCTTCATCGCCCATAAGCGTTAAACGTTTATGCTTACGCAGGAAATCGATTGCTGTTCGTACAACAATTTTATAAAGCCAGCTGTTAATCGATTGAATATCTTTGATACTGTCTATTGAAATGAGTGCTTTTTTAATCGATTCTTGCACAATATCAAGCGCATCTTCTTGATTTTTTACATAGCTAAAAGCAAGCCGGTAAAAATCTGCTTTATGCTCGGTTATGCATGCTACGAGCATCTGATGTGCATCGTGTTTTTTCATTGTCTTTCATACCCCTTCTATTTTCTCTTGCTGAAGTACATCTATAAGGTAGACGGAATGAGTAGAAAAATAGTTTGGTTTTTTTTTAAAAAAAGTAAAACTAAATGATGGTCTCATGCGTCTATTAGGTAGATATATACAAAAAGGGGAATATTACTACATGAAAACCATGGGCTACAAACGTATTTTGACACTGCTTGGATGCTGTATTTTGTTTCTTGGTACAGCAGGGTATATCGTCAAAGCAAACAGTACAGAGAAAAAAACGGCAAGTATTCAAACAGATCAAACCTATCCAGACGTTGAAATTCAAACGCTAGTTAAGGACCTTACCGACGGAGGCTATGCCATTAGCTACCCTTCCTTTGGTAAAAAAGAAATTGATCAATCCATTCAAGCTTACGTAACAGATCAAGTGGCACACTATGAAAAAAAGCTGAAGAAGCAGTCAAAAAAGAAAAAATCTGAATTAACGATTACATATAAAATCGTCCATTACAGCAAGCAAACGCTAAGCGTTGTCTTTGATGAATATGAATCTGTAAATGGAGAGAAAGGAACGTCTTCTCTCAAAACCTTTACATTTGACCTGCCTGCTCAAAAACAAATGACGTTAAAAGATTTATTTAACGAGAATGCAAACTATTTAGATCGCCTTTCGGCTATTTCATATGCTGAATTAAAAAAACAAATGAAAAAAGCTGATTTTGACCCGGGCCTTCAAAAAGGAACTCAGGCAGCCAATCAAAATTTCAGTCAGTTTGCGCTGCTTGAAAACAGTATTGTGATCTACTTTAAGCCTTATCAGCTAGGTGCTGAACAAACGAAAACCAAAACGATCGCTATCCAAAAAGATTTATTTAAAGACATGCTGAGTGATGCTTACAAAGACGAAGCAGCAAATAAAAATAAAGTCAAAGAAACGCCTCCAAAACATATCGTTAACGAAATACCGCAGCAAGGAGCGCCTATTGATCCAACTAAAAAAGTCGTTGCGATGACCTTCGATGATGGACCTAACCCTGCATCTACCAATGTGATTTTAGATGGATTAAAAGAAGTGAACGGACACGCTACCTTTTTTGTGTTAGGAAGCCGCGTTCAATATTATCCTGAAACAATCGAACGTATGGTGAAGGAAGGCAACGAAGTCGGAAATCACTCTTGGGACCACCCTCAGCTCACACGTTTAAATGAAGCGCAGGTCAAACACCAAATAGGCGATACCCAAGCGCTTATTAAACAAGTGAGCGGCTATGAACCACTGCATGTACGTCCTCCTTATGGAGCTGTGAATGCAAATGTAAGACGTTATGTCGGAAATGTTGGCGTGACTCTATGGGATATCGATCCTGAAGACTGGAAATATCGAAACGTTCCTCACTCCGTTCAAGCAGTTATGAGCCAAGTCGGAGACGGAAAAGTTATTTTAATGCATGATATTTATCAAACAAGTGCCGAAGCAGCGGTTGAAATTATGAAGCAGCTTCACGCACAAGGATATCAGCTTGTTACGATTTCACAGCTAGAACAAGTAAAAAAAGAGCGGGAACAGCTGCACTTGCAGTAGAGGATCGCAGACGAATGCGCTGCAGCCATTAGGATGGCTGCAGCGCTTTTGTTTTTTTTATGCGATGTTTAATAAAGGCTATACAGAGCAGCGTAAGCGGAATCACTACGTGAAAAGGGATAAAAAGTAGCACCGGCATAATCGTTAAGCCTTCTTTTAAATGCTCTTGAAAATTACTTGCAATCGTCAAAGAAAAAAATAAAATCACCGTGCCAACAGGATATGTCAGCGCAGAAGGTCGTTTTACCTTAAACAGCGTGGAAAGCCCCACAATTACCGCGTAAAAAAAGACGCTGATTTTAACAAATCCTCCAATAACTAACGCAATCATAAAAAACACGTCTAGCCGCTCTAAAAAATCAGCTACTCTAATGCTCTCTACCGTACTTAAAAGCGGAAAGACCGACCTGTTAGTCAACCCTATCCCTAATACACTCACGTTAATCGCCATGGTGATTGCTAAGTTAATGCCGCTTAGTACAATACCGCAAAGGCCTACAAGCTTTACTTTTTTAGGATCTTTTACATATGGAAAAATCATCGTAAACACAACAGCTTCTCCATACGGAATATACAGAGTCTGAGTGGCGACTGTTTTTAAAACCGGCCAAATCCCATCTCCAAGTATTGGTTTTAAAGAAGTAAAATCAATTAATCCTGAAACAAAAATAAGCACAAATCCTGCTACAGCCAAGATATACATCAAAATAAACATGAGCTCTCCTGCCCGAGCCACTACTTCAAGTCCTTTGTGCACAGTATAAATAATCAACAGCATCAACATCGCGTTCACGACAAACAAAGGACTGTCGGGGTAGCCAAATGTCAGCAGCATTTCTCCAAAATCACGAAGTACGCGAGCGGCAGCATATGAAAAATGAAGCAAATATAAAAAAGCAAGTGCAGATCCCAAGACTTTCCCTAGCAGCTTTTGCATGTATTCTGTCGGCAGCATGTTAGGATAGTACCTATACAGCCGGTAGTAAATGAGGTAAAGCAATAAGCTCCCAAACATACCGAGTAAAATAGCAAGCCAGGCGTCTTGTTTTGCATCCATTGCAAGCGGAATGAGCAATGCGCTTCCATGTTCAAAAAGGACGATTAAAATAAAAAACTGCACAGAGCTAATTTTCACTTTTTCCACTCATTGCTCCCTCCTGTTTACTGGCGTTGTTTTACCGCATCAGACATAAACGACTTGTTTCGCAAACCTGCTCGTCTTACATACGCTTCTACTTTCACATCCATCTCCACTTCAGGAAAATACACATCGCTCCACTCATGCTGAAGCCTTTTCCACTGCCTCGGATAATTTTCGTGCACGACTTCTCCAAATCCCACAACATCCGTCTGTTTTTTTTGAGCAAAAGCAAACGCTTCTTTTATTTCGTTTTCAATCGCTGCTTCTATTTTTTTTTCAATATCAAGAATCACAAATGGATTTTTAATATCTATAGGTACTTCCATTTCACCAATATCTCCTTCTACTCTAGTTCGTACAATCATCTTTGGTTTGCCGTTTACCATATTTGCACTCACGTTTGTTCGCTGACGGACGACTTGATAAGCAATGGCTTTCTTTTTATCTTTCCATGAAATATTCACATCTGTTCCCTGCACTTTATCCCGCAGCCACATCACGCCTCGCGCTTTTTTTCCATATAAAAATGTAATCAACTTCCCATCTTTAAACATGCCGAGTCCTTCTGCACGAAGAGTCGATTCAGGAGCAGTTTGCTGAAGATTTTGCAGCGTTTGGGCTTTTTGAGCGCTACCTCTTATTCCAAACCCTGACATCAGCGCTTGACTTCCCGGGGATTCAAGGTTTTTCATAACTTCTTGAGCCGATACTTTCATATGTTCTCCCCACTTTTGTTCGGTGAGTTCCAGCGTTTTAAGGACTTTATTAGCTGGAATTTTATCAATTGGCGTAAGAGATTTTACAAAACTGGAAGCTTTTACGCCGTTTGCAATGACCATATCAGATGTAATTCGAAATTCCGGATCTCGGTCAATGCCATCAATAATAACATCAATGCCCTCCGTTCTCGCTAGGCTTTCTCCGATCACAATTAAGTTTGTATGAGCGTAGTACAGTCTTCTTGATACCGTGCTCGATGCTCTTCTGCTTGCTTCTACTAAGTTTGCGCCTTTTGCTCCGTATACGGAAACAGACGGACTTTGGGTACCACCCCCGCCGCCTTGAAGACCGCCGGCTACGTTACCTGGATTAATAATTTGTAGCGTGATTTGATACTGACCATCTTTTGTTTTATCAATTCCCATCGCTGCGACAATCGCTAAATCGGTTAATTCCTTACTGCTCCAGCAGCTTGAAAGGATGCAAATCGAAAATGCCATAACTGTACATAAAAGCCCTTTACGCATCACTTTGATCGCCTTCTTTCACCGTAGTGTTTGCCATTCCCCGGCTTTTAGGAGGCATTGGGCGCTGGTTGTCTCCTTCTCTCACCATATTTCCACTACTGATGAGCCTTGGTCTTTGTCTAAGCGTCCACCACGGCATGCGAACAATGGTATCACCTGAATTGCTCGGAATAAATGGAGCAAGAGGCGTCATGTATGGAACACCGAATGAACGAAGACTGCAGAGATGAACAATCATCATTAAAAAGCACAGGATAATGCCATAAAACCCGAAAGTAGCTGCTGCAATCATAAAAACAAAGCGAATGAGCCGAGCAGAAATCGCAATGGCAAATGAAGGCGTCGCAAAGCTTGCAATCGCCGTCATCGCTACAACAATAACCATCGCTGGAGATACAATCCCTGCTTGAACCGATGCTTGCCCAATCACGAGCGCTCCTACAATTGAAACTGCAGAACCGATCGCCCTTGGAAGTCGAATACCAGCTTCTCGCAAAATTTCAAATGTGACTTCCATAATGAGCGCTTCAACCAAGGAAGGAAACGGAACATCTTCCCGCTGTGCAGCAATGGCGATGAGCAGCTTCGTCGGAACCATTTCTTGATGAAAAGTTGTGATCGCTACATACGTAGCCGGTGCAATCAGTGAAATAAAAAAAATAAGAATGCGTAAAAAACGAATCGACGTGGCAATATCAAAGCGCGAATAATAATCTTCAGGAGACTGAAAAAACTGAATGAAGACAGCAGGTGCAATCAGCACGAATGGCGTTCCGTCTACAAAAATCGCAATACGCCCTTCTAAGAGATTTCCTGCAACGATATCGGGACGCTCCGTGTGATACATTGTAGGAAAAGTAGTGTACGTTTGGTCTTCAATAAGCTGCTCTACATAGCCTGATTCTAAAATGCTATCGATATTAATTTGGTTAAGACGCTTCTTTACTTCTTTTACGATTTTGTCATTGGCAATCCCATTAATGTACATCATTGAAACGTCTGTCTGCGTTACTTTCCCAATCTTCATCGTTTCTACCCATAAGTCAGGCGATTTGATAATTCGCCTGACCATGGGCATGTTTTTAGCAATCGATTCCGTGAACCCTTCCTTAGAACCCCGAACGACAAGCTGTGTAGTCGGTTCTTGAATGGAACGCCACTCCCCGCCTTTCGTACCTGCACTCATCGCATGGTTGTTTCCATCTATCAAGATAAGCGTGTCTCCTGACATCAAGGCGGGAAACACTTCACTCCACGTATGTAAAATCGCAATGTCTCCAATTCCTACTACATCTTCTTTTAATAACGTAAAAGCATTTTGAGGTGTTATTGGTTCAGAAAACACGTCATCTTTCATCATGGTGTCTACTAAAAGCTCTTGGATAGACTGATTGTCTACAATTCCGTCTATATAGATAACAGCGGCTTGAATGGCTGCCCTTTCCCCAATTTTTATATAGCGGATCACCATATCCGAGCTGTTCTCCGTTCGCTTTTTTATGTTAGCTATATTACCTTCAAGCGACTGCATCAGCAGTTCTTGTTCCTCTGGTAGCGAACCTTCTGTTTCCTTTTTATTGTCTTTGCTTTTTTTATTTTTAAATAAAGAAGGCACGATTAAAAACACCTTTCTTTTCTTTTTTTTAGCTTTTTCCAAATAAATGCTTTGTATGCAATTTTTAATAGAACAATCAAAGCGTAAGACCAAAAAAATAACAAAAACTATCAGTAGAATGTTTTTAAGAAAAAAATAAAAACGGAGAGTGAGACATATGAAAATCGTTTGGATATCAGCTTTGCTGTTAGGATGCTTAATGGGATTTTCTATCGGTGTGGATATGATGCAAGGATTTAGTTTTTCCATGGCCTTGCAAAATGCCTACAGTCCGTTTCGTGTTATGGAGTTTGCTGAATTATTTGTCCTTTTTTTCCTTTTGTTCTGTTTTGTAGTTGAAGTATTTTACCGCTCATTTAAAGTAAAAAAAGCAAAACAGCAGCAAAAATAAAACTCCGTAAAAAACACATATTTCTCCTTTTTACCACCTATTCTCCTTTCCATTTAAATGTTATAATTTTCATAATTGGAGAAACTTTTACACGCCTTTCTTCATGGAAAGCTGTACGCTTAAACTACAAAATAAATATTAACTTTGAACTAAAAGGTGAAGAAATGATGAAAAAAAAATTAGCCGTTATTAGTACAGCTTGCTTACTTATTCTTGCAAGTGACCCCATCTCTTCTTATGCTACTCCTGATTCCCCGGATTCCTCTTCCGATGTTTTGGACCAGTCAACGGACGTGGGTACAACTGAAGATGTAAAAGCTATTTTTGACTCTCTCTATCAAGAAGGCTATTCGCTCGGAGAAGAAGATGGATACGCACAGAAAAAATTCGAGCAGTTCGATCAAACAACAGGACTGGACAAATCTTCTGAAGAATTCACGTGGTTTATGATGGGGTATACGGTAGGATATAAAAAAGGACAGCAGCAAAAAGAGGAAGAACTCAAGACTGAACAAGAAAATGAAATGGCTGCCGGCGAAGAGGAAGGCTATCAGCAAGGCGTCCTTGATTACAAACATGCTACTATTCAATCGGAAATCGACCCTTTCCCTTCTAAGTCATCCGACTGGAATAAAGGTTATGTTCAAGGCTACAAAAAAGCTATTTCTTTAATGGACCTATCTGTTAAAGCAAAAAAAGAAGGCTATGAACAAGGTCTTGAAAATGATTCGATGAGTGTTCCCAGCATGTATGATGATGAGGATGTCACACGTCAGGCTTTTACAGAAGGCTTTGAAACCGCTCAAGCCGAAGTACTGAATCAGCAAAAAAAGCAGTTTGAAAAGCAAGGCTACGTACAAGGCTATCACGACCTTCCACTCGAAGTACCTGCAGAAGCAGAGGGCGAATTGCAAACAGCCTTTGAACAAGGATATGAAAAAGGACAGAAACAAAAACAAAAAGACGTAAAAGCAGATGGATACGACTCAGCTTTCACTTATCAGACCTATAGAGCGCCTAAAAGTCTTCAGGACAAGCCTCAACTAGAAAAATGGTACAAAGCAGGTTTTTATTCGAATAAAGATGTGAAATCTTTACAGCAAAAAGCTTATAAAGACGGCTGGAAACTAGGAAAAGAAATGAGCGTTCCGAAAAAATACAAGCAAAATAAAGCTGCGGTGGCGATGTACAAGAAATATTTTGAACAAGGCCAAAAAAAGCAGGATAAAACAGTGAGTCATATCCTGCTCGGCAGCGGTATCGTTCTTACACTGCTTGCCCTTATCACGCTATGGAGACTTCGCCGCCGTAAAAATGAAGATACAACACTAGATAGCTAAAGACAAGTACATAAAAAACCCGAAAAATCATGATTTTTCGGGTTTTTATGTTAAATAATCATTCGTTTATTTTCCGCAAGCTGAACTTCTTGCTCCTGTTTTGACTGATTTTGTTTTCGAATTTTCAAATAATAATAAACATAACAGCCTATAAAGAAGATACCTCCGCAGTATAACGCCATTCGCTGCTCAGGATCAAACGCAAGACTGATCATAACAATACAGTTCGTAATAAGCGCTACGATAGGCAGAACCGGATAAAGAGGTGTTCTAAATTTCAGATCTTCTACTTTTCCACCTTTAGCCACGTAAGCACGACGGAATGCAAGCAGTGAAGCTGTAATCGCAATCCAGCCAATTTGAGCGCCAAGTCCAGCGAGTGAAATCAGCCATACGAAAACGGTTTTAGCTGCCACTACGCTTGAAAGCAGCGAAAAGCATGAAATCACAAGCGTAATTAATAGTGCATTAAACGGTACACCTCTTTTGTTGACTTTTCCAAGCGCAGGACTTGCCATTCCTTCTCTTGAAAGAGAATAAAGCATACGTGTAGCCGCGTAAAACCCAGAGTTTGCGACTGAAAGAAGAGCTGTTAAAATGATAAAGTTCATAATATCCGCCGCGTAAGGTACACCTACACTATCTAACACAACAACAAACGGGCTTTCTACAACGCCTGCTTTTTCACGAGGAATCATGCTTGCTAAGACAAACACGGATAAGACGAAAAAGAAAAGCGTACGCCAAACCGTTTGCTTGATCGCTTTTGGAATTGTTTTTTCCGGATTTTCACTTTCTCCCGCCGCAATTCCAATCAATTCTGTTCCTTGAAACGAAAAGTTCACCGTAATCATTGTAATCAGTAAAGCCGTTACACCGTTTGGAAACAGCCCTTCGGCAAAGAAGTTTGATAGAAGCGGTGCTTCCTGTCCGCTTTTCATATCAATAAGTCCAAACATTGCCGCTCCGCCTACCACAATAAACATAATGATGGCGAAAATTTTAACGCTTGAAAACCAAAATTCTGTTTCACCAAATGCTTTGGCTGAAAGTGCATTTAGTGAAAAAATTAACGCTCCAAAAATGGCGCACCATAACCAAACGGGCGAGCCTGGGAACCATCTTTGCATTAATTGTCCGGCAGCTAAAAACTCAAGTGCCACCGTTACTGCCCATCCTAGCCAGTACAGCCATCCAATCGCAAAACCTGTTGCAGGGCCGATAAATTTAGTGGAGTACGTTTGAAACGATCCTGCAACTGGCATAGCAACGGATAATTCTCCAAGACACAGCATCGTTAGATACATAATGATCCCTCCTACTAAGTAGGAAATCATTGCTCCCATCGGACCTGCTTCATTGATGGTATAACCTGAACCAAGAAAAAAACCGGTACCAATACATCCTCCTAGTGATATCATAAAAAGATGCCTTGTTTTCATCGTTCTTTTTAATTCTCCTGGCTGTCCCTGTGGAATATTCATCCCATTTCCTCCCTTTGCTGCACAAAAATGAAATCGCTTTCATTTTTTTAGGTTTATTTTGTTTTTATAGCCGCTTATTAGGCAGCTCTTCCTGACTGAAGTCAATTGGTGCCGGATGATTTTCAAATGGCGCCACCCCCGTAACGAAGATGGCAGCCGCTTAGTCCTGCATGACCGTTTCTTGGATCACAACAGATTTTCTCCACACGATACCTGTAAGTAGCTTTTTCCTATAAAAGCTTATCGCCAAACAATGAACTCATTAACGCAACCGCTACTTCTGCAGTTTTGTTATGCTGATCTAAAATGGGGTTCACTTCTACAAATTCAGCAGATGTCACCATGTCTGCTTCCGCTAGCATTTCCATTGCTAAATGACTTTCTCGGTAGCTGATGCCGCCTTTTACAGGTGTACCTACGCCTGGTGCATCATCTGGATCTAAGCCGTCTAAGTCCAGCGACAGGTGCACACCGTCTGTACCGCTTAAATAATCAATCGTTTCTTTCATCACTTGCGTCATACCTAAACGATCAATTTCATGCATCGTATACACTTTAATTCCTTTTTCTTTAATTAACTCTTTTTCACCATCATCTAGTGAGCGTGCACCGATAATAACTAGATTTTCAGGTTTAATTTTTGGTGTATACCCTCCAATATTTAAAAGTACAGGATGTCCTATACCCAGGCTCACCGCTAACGGCATGCCGTGAATGTTGCCCGATGGAGATGTTTCAGCGGTATTTAAATCACCATGAGCATCATACCAAATAACGCCTAAATTTTCTGAACCTTTTGCCACTCCTGCAAGCGTTCCAATTGCAATACTGTGATCTCCGCCTAATATTAACGGAAAGCGGTCTTGCTCTTTCACTTCTTCAACTCTTGCAGCAAGCTGTTCATTTCCGCTGGCTACAGCCGCTAAGTTTTTCAAATTCGTATTTTTATCCACGTCTGCCCGTTCTTTAATCTCTACTTTAATATCGCCTTCATCATGTACGGTATAGCCAAGAGCTTCTAAGCGTGTATTCATGCCCGCATAGCGGATTGCGCTCGGCCCCATGTCTACGCCCCTTCTTGTTTGCCCGTAATCCATTGGTACACCGATAATTGAAATGTCTTTTTTCATTTTCTATACCTCCGTTGCATGTTAGTCTGTGTGAAGTAAACATAGGCGTTTATTTAACTATGTATTTTTTCATTGATACAGCCCCTCATCTATTTCTTATGCAAAAATGATGCCAACTTTGTTTGTAGCATTCTATCAGTCTTTTTATCACAGTTTTTCTTACACATGCCAAAAAAACTGTCGATTTCTACAACTTTTTGGCAAACTACGCAAATTTTTTTGTCGTTTGGTTTAAAATCGCCAATTTTATTTGCTTTCTTAAAAAGGAGTGAGCCAATATATAAATGAAACCTACGTTTACCATCGCAATAAAAAATCCGAACGCTTTAGATTCTCTATCAAGAATCAAACGCGTTCGGATCTTCCTTCAACTAAGCTACTTTTATCCCATTTAATTTGTAATAACGTCTCCGTCTTCATCATCGCCGGTATCGTTTTCACCAGGATCTTTTTCTAATGAGACTACTTTCTTTTCTTCATCCCATTTCACTTTGTAGCCAAGTGATTTGGCTACTTTGATAACCGATAAATAGGAGTGGTGATTTGGCTTATACAGCTTTAAATCACTCGAATCAATGACGCCTAATCCTAGCAGCAGGCGGTCGGACTGAACGTAAGGCTTTCCATCAATCAGTTTTACTTGCTTATCAGTAAATGGATACACGGCACGGTTGACTTCGACCGTAAACTCTCCTTTTTTCTCTTCTTTAATTGGTTTTGGCTGTTTGGATACATATTTAATTGCGTCTACTCCTAATACCGTGCCTTGGCGCGTATTATCAGCACCTCCGTACATTTTCCCCGTTTCATAGTCATAGATAACCGCTTGGACATTTCCAATATGCTCTGGCTTTTCTTCAAACGCATGTCCTTTAGCCATCATTTCAAGGAGTGTATCTTGGCTAAAGCCAGGTTCCCATCTTACGGTTGGATAGCCGCTTGAATAAATACGAGGCGTTAAAATCGCTTTTTGAATCGGCATCTTATGGTCAATAACATTCATAATCGTTTCTGCTACAGACGCAATAATGGTTGGGCCTCCCGGTGAACCAATTGCCATGAACGGCTTTCCGTCTTTTAACAGCATCGTTGGAGACATGCTGCTTCGAGGGCGTTTTTTAGGCTCAACCTGGTTCACGCCTCCCGGAGTGGCATCAAAATCCGTCATTTCATTGTTGAGCATAAATCCGTAGTCAGGAACCATAATTCCTGAACCAAAAACTTGTTCAATCGTAGTCGTGTAAGAAACCATGTTTCCCCATTTGTCTACAACAGAGAAATGAGTCGTTTGGCCGATTGGATTTTCTTCCGTTACCGTTGCTTTATTTGGATTTTCTTTTCCTTCATATTTCCAAGGGTCTCCTTCTTTAACATTAGGCGTTGCTTTATTTGGATTAATTAATTTACGACGTTCTTTAATATAATCTTCATCTAACAGGCCTTTTTTCGGCACTTCGTAAAAGTCTTCATCTGCCATATACGCCGCGCGGTCCGCAAAAGCTAAGTGCATCGCTTCCGTTAAATGCTGCAAATACTGTGGCGTATTGGAACCCATTTTTTCTACATCATAACCTTCCATTAGCTTTAAAATTTGCTGCACGGTTAATCCGCCGGAGCTAGGAGGAGCCGCACTAACCACATCGTAGCCTCGGTAAGTTGTTTTGACCGGCTCGCGTTCTTTTACAACGTAATTTTTTAAATCATCCATGGTCATGCTTCCATCGCGTTTTTGAACTTCTTTAACAAGCGCTTTTCCAATTTCTCCTTTATAAAGAGCGTCTGACCCTTCTTTTTGAATAAGCTTTAATGTTTTCGCAAGATCAGGCTGAACAAGCTTATCTCCTTCTTTTAACGGCTTGCCATTCGGTACAAATACATTACCGGCCGTTTGGTATCTTTCAAGCTTGTCCGCATTTTCATCGATATACTGAGCCATCGACCAATTCACTTTAATTCCTTGTTCCGCTTGAGTAATAGCAGGTTTAATAACATCTGATAAGTCCATGGTTCCATAATCTTCAAGGGCTGTTTCTACTCCTTTTAACGTACCAGGAACTCCAACTGCTTTTCCTGTTATGTGACGCTTACTGAAAGGAATGACTTTTCCTTTTGAATCTAAAAACAGCTTAGGCGTGACATCAGCCGGTGCCATTTCACGGCTGTCTAGCATCGTAATTTTATCTTTCTTTTTTTCATAAATCATCATAAAACCGCCGCCGCCGATACCAGACATCATCGGTTCCACAACGTTTAGAGATAGTTGAATGGCCGCTGCCGCATCTACAGCGTTTCCGCCTTCAGCTAACACTTTCCT
The DNA here is from genome assembly GCF_058323215.1 of Priestia sp. USM5. NCBI lineage: Bacteria > Bacillati > Bacillota > Bacilli > Caryophanales > Bacillaceae > Priestia > Priestia sp. USM5. The sequence continues at coordinate 996,363 of NZ_JBSGKN010000001.1, read as the reverse complement.
CCCCGCTTCAGCAGCCAGCGGGTGAGATGCCGCTACAATTCCTTGTGTAGCACCCCGTTTCATTGAATGGTCGACACCCGGAACTTCAGCAGCAGCTGGTGTGACAACTAAACATAAACTAAATAACGCAATAGCCAACATCTTCATAACCTTCATCTGGGTCTCCTCCTTCAAATACATTATTTCACATCGCCTGAGACGATGGATTTCACGAAGAATAAATTGGTTTATTATGATATTTTTTACATATGCGTATAAATAAAAAGCAAAGTAAATCATACCTTTGCTTTTTTAGTTAATCGCATGTTTAACTTTTCTCTCTATTCATTTACAATTATCTATATTTTCTAACAATTTATCCATAGGCTGATAGTTTCTTACTATTTTTGGAACTATGTAGACTGAACGCTCTAATAATGTAGAAAATCTAGCAGTTAAGAAGTCGTTCGACTTACATGCACTTCTTAAATTTTTTATAAATATTCTTATTGTTATATAAACAGCAATCCTTTATGAAAATCAGCATACGTTTTCTGAAAATCAAAAATAAAACAGGACTTTAGATTCATCGTCCTGTTTGGAGCATGTTTTCGACTTTTTTAATGTCCGCGTGCGTAGGATTGATTTCCCGAGCATAGGCGATTTGTTCTTTCGCTTTTTCCATTTCTTTTAATTGAATATAGGTTTTGGCGAGTTCGAGCGGCAGCATAATCCCTTCAAAACCAAGATCTTGCGCCTTCTGCAAATAAAACAGCGATTTTTCGTAATTCCCTCCAAACATAAGCGGAGTTTCCCGATATTTTATTCCTCGAACGAAGTGCGCCAAGCTTGAAGATGGATTTAATGTTAATGCCTGATGAAGAGCCCGGTCCATTTCTAAGTTCAATACCATTTTTTCAAAGATAATTGATTCTTCGATTTGCTTTGCTAAACAAACGGCTAAGTAACAGTACAAATCAGATGCTTGAGGTTTTTTCTTCATTTCTTGTTGAATTTCGCGCTTGATCTCTTTCCACTTTCCCTCTTCTAGCTGATTCATGACGTATTGTGCATGTATTCCCACCTGTTTGCCCTCCTTTTCCTCTTTATCATAAAGGATTTCTGCGCAAATGAAAAAAGTAAGTGTTCTTCATTCTTCACAAAAAACGTTACCATTAAAAAATAGGCAAATTTCTCAATCACTTAACCCAATTAGTACATAGGATATAGAGACTTTTATTAAAGGAGGTTACACATATGGGCGCAAAAGGCGGTTTTGGTTTTTCATTTATCGTTGTTTTATTTATCCTATTAGTAATCGTAGGGTGTTCTTGCTACTACTAATTTCTAGAGAGGATGAACATCATTCATCCTCTCCTATTTCAAAAAAACCATGCTTTCGCATGGCTACATACCGATTAGATGAATGAGTAGAGGAACTCATTGTTCGGCAATATTGAAGAAATTTTTGGTTTTTACTTCCGCCTAGTATGCCTTTTTTGAAGGGGACTATGCGCAAATAAAGTTAACGTTTAAAAGCGAAAGCCAGACGCACCTACAATAACAAGTAAAACAAATAACACAACGATTAACGCAAAATTTTGTTTTCCCACGTACCATCCCTCACTTCCTGTTATCTGCTTTTAGTGTATGCAACAGCTTGGCAAAATGTTTAGGACAGGGGTGCGGATTTTTCCAATGAGAAAAACCTTCAAATTTCGCCAAAAAAAGTGAATCATATTTTTGTTTCTTTCGTTATATATAGTAAGAGATTTTTTTACTATAAAAAAGGAGGGGCTTTAATGCGCCGACATTCCAAATTGCCCATTGTTCTTGTTTTTGCCTTCTTTTTATTCATCGCAACTGTTTTGTGCGTAACCTCTTATATGTCTTGAACGTATAAATAATATAAAAAAATCGCCTCATCGAAGGCGATTTTTCTATCCTAGCATTATATCTTCGTTTGGATAGCGAACGGCTTCACGCTTTTGCTTAGATAATGAAAACGCAAGGGTTAATGGCCCCACTTTTCCTAAAAACATGATAAAGATAATAATCACGCGTCCAAAGTATGAAAGCTCAGGAGTTGCTCCCATCGATAACCCCACTGTTCCAAACGCAGAAACCACTTCAAACATAATTTTTATAAACGGCAGGTTTTCTGAGATATTTAATAGAAAAATGGCCCCAAACACAAACATAATCGAAATCATCGTAATGGCTAGTGCCTTAAACACATGAAGAGGAAGAAGCCGTCTCTTTAACAGCACAATATCTTCCCTGCTTCGTAAAAATGCCCATACAGAAAAGACAATCACCACAAACGTTGTTAGTTTAATACCTCCTCCTGTTGACGCACTCCCTGCACCTATGAACATTAACATAACCATTAAAAATATGGTGGAATCATGTAGACTTCCTATATCGATACTATTAAAACCTGCTGTGCGTGTTGTTACCGCTTGAAAATAAGACGCCCACACTTTGTCTCCTAATGACAAACTTCCAAGTGTATGTGAATTGCCGTACTCTAAGAAAAAAATAAAAAGCATGGCAATCACGTTAATGGCAAACGTGCTGATAATCATAATTTTTGAATGCAGCGTTAGTTTTTTATACGATTTTTTTACCCACATATCAGCAAGAACGGTAAATCCTAACCCACCAATAATAAACAAAAAGGAAATCGTTATGTTAATAACGGGATCTCCTACATACTGAACTAAGCTGTCAGATAATAGTCCGAACCCTGCGTTATTAAAAGCTGAAATTGAATGAAACAAGCTAAAGAATAGCCCCTTAGACCATCCGAATTCCGGAACCCAGCGTATCGCTAAAAAGATAAGTGCAACAAACTCAATTAAAAATGAAAAGATAAACAGCCTTTTAACTAGCAGGACAACTCCGCCGACGCTCGTTTGATTTAATGCCTGCTGAACGAGCATACGCTCTTTAAATCCAATTTTTTTACCTAGCATCATAAAAATTAGCACGGCAAATGACATAATGCCAAGACCGCCTATTTGAATTAACAGCATAATAATCGTTTGACCGATGACGGTAAAACGCGTACCTGTATCTACGACGGCTAAGCCGGTCACTGTCATAGCGGAAGTAGATGTAAAAAGGGCGTCTACCCACCGGATTGGCTCAGTAGTAGAAAAAGGCATCATTAATAAAAGAGCACCAATAATAATTCCTCCGCCAAAAATGGAGACAAGCAGCTGCGGCGGCGTAAGCCTAACAATTTTTTTTTTCATAAGTTAAACTCCTTCTTCTTCAAAACGGTTTAAATCGCGATTATGTCCGATAACAATCAGCATATCTCCTTGTTCAATTATTTCATGCGCGGTAGGCGAAATCACCATTTCCCCGTCTTTTCGCTGAAAGCCGATAATATTGCAGCCGTACTTGGCACGAATGTTCAAATCAAACAGCGTTTTATTATGAAGCTTTTTAGAAGCGACAATTTCGACAATACTATAATCCTTTGACAGTTCAATGTAATCAATGATCTTTTCTGACACCACGTGATGAGCAATCCGCTTCGCAATATCGCGCTCAGGATGAATGACTTTGTCCGCTCCTATTTTCTCCAGCACTTTTTGATGATACATATTCACCGCTTTTACCCATACTTGCTTAACGCCCATATCTTTTAAAAGCATCGTTGCAAGCACGCTTGCTTCAATATCGTCTCCAAACGAAATAAGAGCATGATCAACGTTACGAATGCCTAGCCCTTTTAAGCTAGCTTCATCAATTGCGTTCGCTTGCACGACATATGTAGCTGAGTTGCTATATTTCTTTACTACCTCCTGATTGCGGTCAATAGCGAGCACATCCACATCCAAATTAGCAAACTCTTCAACCAAACTGCCTCCAAAACGACCTAATCCCAATACAGCAAACTGTTTTTTCATAATGTATTTATTCCTTTCTTCAACTGCTGTGTGTTCTCTTAGCTTATACTTTTTCTAAAAAATTACATGTTTTTCTTAAAAAAAGCGCAAAAAAACACAGGAAGGCTCCTGTGTTTTTTCACACTCTTCCCCCTCAAAACGCTTGCGAAGTTAGCTGTCGGGTTCGGGTTTTAAGAGTAACCCTACCTTTTTAAGGATTCACCCCGGAGCACAATATGTGCGTAAATAATGGGTCCTCCGCTCCGTAATGGATTAAGCGATTTTTATTCAAATGTCTATGATCTATTTTTTAGAATAATCGATTCGATTCATGATACGTTTCACTTCACGAAAGCTATCTTACTCCTGTGGATTTTGTCTGTCAAGATATTTTTAGGGAAGACATCACTTGCGCTGCAAACTGCAAAAATCATATAAATCTAAACTGACAATCAGTTTGTGAAATTGATCAAACAAATTAATAACGGCCAAAAGCTCTAATAGCTGCGTATCACTGTAAAATTTCTTTAATTGATCCATATCAGCATCCGTCAAATCCCTTGGACGCACTCGGTATACATCTATAAATCGAAACAGCAGTCGATCTTTTTCTTCCAGCTCTTTTTCTCTTAACACTTTTTGATTAAGCGTCTTATCGCCTACATATGACATGCTCATACACGTCTCACAGCCGTTAACACCTGCTAGATAAAGCCTGATTTTTTCCTTAGTCTCTCTTTTTACTATATCACTGTTCCAAAGCTTGTCGTATAGCTCATCATACAACCTTTTTACATCTGGAATTAAATTCAGTGCTTTTTCAAAATTTGTTCCCTCTTCGTTTGTTAACAAAACTCTTGCCATTTTTTACTCACTCCTTTTTAATTATTATAGTAAGAAAAATGGAGATTTCAGATAACAAATAAAACATATTATATGCTGTTACTAATCAAATGAAACATTAATATGAAAGAAGGTTTTCAATTGAAAATTGATGAAATTGATTTATCGATTTTGCAGGCACTGCAGCAAAACAGCCGTCTTTCCTTAAGAGAGCTAGGAAAACAAATTAACCTGTCTCCTCCTTCAGTGGCAGAGCGAGTAAGACAGCTAGAGAGCTTTGGTATTATAAAAAGATATACAATCGATATTGATTATGAAAAGCTGCAGTTGCCCGTCTCGTGTTTTATTGAAGTAACCATGAAAAACGGAGAGCACGAGCGTTTTAAAAGATTTATTTCTCAGTATCCCTATGCTTTATTCTGTGAACGCATCGCCGGACAGGCTTGCTTCATTACAAAGCTTCAGCTTCCTCACCTGCACGTACTCGAGCAATTTATTAACGAAATTACACCTTATGCCAAAACGATTTCACACATCGCCCTTTCTCACGTGGAGATGTCTTCTGCATTATTGAGTCATTTAAAAGATGAAAAGTGATTGAAACATACGTTCACCGTACTAACAAAAAGATCCGAACGATTCATCGTTCGGATCTTCTTTCCACTAAACTACTTCTGTCCTAGCCTCTTTTATTCGTCCAAAAGCATAAAAAATAACCCTCCAAAGCTGGAGGGTATAAATTTTCCGAATAATGAAAGTTTTACAACTTCATTCTATCAGGTACCGACATTTCTGTCTACTTAAAAATGTAAAAGAGCTCTCTATTAATAGAAAGCTCTTTTACCTGCTTGTTTTTTGAAAACAATCAATCTATATAAAAGGGAACTACCTAAGGTTGAAAGTCACGTGAAACCTTGGCAGTTGATCCTGGATATACCGGTTGATATGATTCAAAACAAGTTCTTTCATCATTTCTTCTTTGACTTCTGATTCCGTTTTTTTATCTTTTTGTTTTAAAATAAGAATATAATAGACTTTACCCATTTTAATGGGCTTACTACACTCTCCGATGTGCTGTTTTTTTAAAACATCTATAAAAGAGGGAGATAGATTCGAAAGCTTTAGATTATCATCATTCTCTATTTTGCTGATGGTCTGGACATCAGCATATTTTTTTTGAACGTCTTGAAGCGATGTTCCTTTTTGCAGCTCAGCCGCAACGGTCTCGGCATCATGTAAAGTTGTAAAAGTTAGCTGCGAAAAAGATACGCGCGTTACATCATTCTCAATACGTGTATAGTAAGCGTCTAGTTCATCAGACGTAATTTGTTTACGGAAATATTCTTCTAATTTAAACTGATTTATTAGCTGTTTAGTTACATCGCTAGAACGAATGTGCAAGACTTCATAGCCTTGTTTTCTTGTATCTTCGTCATATGAACGTTTGATTTGTTTCCACATATCCTCGACTTTTTTCTGTACCCTGTCACTTGTCTTTAGATGCGAAATTAAGATTTTTTGCATGACAAGCTGCCGCAACAACTCTTTGCGGTAGCTTGTATCATTTAGCGGAGCATCGGGATTTAAGAACCCTTCAACGGCTAAAAAACGATTGAATTCTGCTCCTGTCACCTTTCCTCCTTCATACGCTGCCACTTCTTTGGCAGAAGATAGCTGACTAATTTCTACAGAAGGAAACATCGTGTTTGAATGCTTCCCTCCGCAGCCTGTTAAAAATCCTAACGCTGTTAATACTGCTAGCAGCAGCTTTAACGGTGCTGAACTCATCCATTGTTATCCTGCTGCTCTGAAAGCTTCAGAGAAATAGTTTGTTTTTTTCCATTTCGGTACACGTCTAATTTTACCGTGTCTCCTACTTTGCGTTTTGTGTATAGATATTGACGTAAATCACTGGATGTTTTGACTTCATTTCCATCGATGGCAACAATCACGTCTTTTGATTGTAAACCAGCATCAGAAGCAGAAGAGAATGGTTCAACCGTCGTTACGACAACTCCTTCAGACGTATCGCTTGTTAGGCCTAGCTGATCTTGTTTTGTTGCAGCTGAAAGCTGACCTACATCTTGAAGACCTACCCCCATATATGGACGCGTTATTTTTCCGTTTTTCATCAGCTGTTCAATTGTTGGCTGCACTTCATCACTTGGAAGAGCAAAGCCGATTCCTTCTACATTGTCTTCTGAAATTTTCATACTGTTGATACCAACTACTTCACCGGAAGAATTGATCAAGGCACCGCCGCTGTTTCCTGGATTAATCGCCGCATCCGTTTGAATTGCATCTACGTTCCAATTCTCTGAAATAGGGACAGAGCGTTTTGCTGCGCTCACGATACCTTGTGTGACCGTACGAGAAAATTGTTCACCAAGAGGGTTTCCGATTGCAAGAACCGTTTCACCCGCCACTAAATCTGATGATTTTCCAAACTTCGCCACTTGTTCAACATTTTTGTCGGACATTTCAAGCACCGCTAAATCCGTTAGCGCGTCAGCTCCGACAATTTTAGCTTTTTCTTTTTGTCCGTTTGAAAGTGACACTTCTACTTCGCTTGCGCCGTCAATAACGTGGTTATTAGTCACAACGTAGGCTTTTCCATTTTCTTTTTTGAAAATAACACCGGAACCCGTTCCTGCTTCTTGCGTTTGGGTATCTCCAGAAAATGGATTTGTTTGCTGTTGAATATTGTTCACGCCTACAACAGCAGCTGATACTTTATTTACAACTGAAACAAGATCTGACTGATTCACGGTTGTGCTTACTGTTCGAGGCGTTGTGCTCGTTGTTGTTGCCGTTTGAGTCTGCGTTGTTTGATTCGCTGTTTGCGTATCCGCTGAATCCATTAACCCTAGCTGCGGAGCGCCGTATAGCACAATTCCTCCCCCTAGCACTGCTCCCGCGATGGAAGATGCGATCACTGGAAATAAGCGTCTTCTTGGAGGCTGTGATGATGACGCAGGCTGATACTGATCGTAGCGCTGCTGGCGGTTTTCATATTCTTCTTTTCGTTCTTGCTCTCTTTCATAATCACGTGGATCCATGAAAAACACTCCTTTTAACGTAGCAAATTTTATGTTATCTATACTATAAAATAAAAGTTTGGGATAAGTATCAAAACAATGTGTGAAATTGTGAAAAATTTCTTTATAACAGCAAACACGTAGTATAATAGCGGGTACATAAACCTTTAAAAAAACGCGCATAGATGGCGCAATATGCTTTATTTACCTTAATTTTCATATATTCAGAGGAAGGTGTCAAATTTGAGCTTTACACTATATTTAGTAGAGGATGAACAAAATTTAAACGAAGTTTTAACCCTTTACCTTCAAAAAGAAGGCTGGGACGTTCGCTCATTTTTTAACGGCACGGACGCAAAAGAAATGATTGCAACTCCTCCGCACCTGTGGATTTTAGATATTATGCTGCCTGATATTGACGGGTATCAGCTCATTCGCGAAATCAAGCAGCAAACGCCACATGTGCCTGTTATTTTCATTTCAGCACGCGATGCCGATATTGACCGGGTTCTTGGACTTGAAATGGGCAGCGACGACTATTTATCAAAGCCTTTTTTGCCTCGTGAACTAGTTATTCGAGCAAACAAACTGCTAAACCTCGTATATGGCTCCAATCAAAAGAAAACCGATACCATTACGCTGACTCCTTATGAAATCGATTTACATACGCGTACAGTCAGTGAAAATGGAAAGCCGATTGATTTGACGTCTAAAGAATTTGATTTTCTTGTCACTATCTCAAAAGACCTTGGACAGGCTTTTTCAAGGGATCAGCTGTTGAATCTCATTTGGGGAGAAGATTATTTCGGCACAGACCGAGTGGTGGATGATTTAGTGAGGCGCGTGCGTAAAAAAATGCCGCAAGCACGAATTGAAACGATTTACGGATACGGATACCGGATGATGAAAGCATGAAAAACAAGTCGCTTGCATTTCAAATTTGGCTCGTCATCTCGGGTATTTTACTGCTCATTTCAATTTTGCTCGCTATTTTATTCCCAACGACGCTCAGGCAGTTCTTCACGAATGAAATTTATACCACTATTGAAAATGAACAGCATATTTTAAAAGAATACGGCCTGCCAAGCCGCTCAGGTGAATACTACTTTAGCAATGAAGACAGTGAACCAACGCTTGGCAATCGAACCGTGGATCATATTTTATTGCCTGAACATGCGGATATCTCTTATTTTTCATCACGGGTGTTGCCTCAAGACTTTTTGAGAAAAGCACAGGAAGATGCAATCAGTCAGCGGAAAATCGTCGCTCGCTATGAAAAAGATCTCGGCAACCGGACGCTTTTTTATGTGATTCGAAAAGTAAGCGTAAACGGACAGCCTGCTTTTTTACTTTCATTTTCGTGGGATACGTATCGCAACGCGCTCACTTCTACTCTTTTTAAACAGCTGCTTCTTGTCATTTCAATTGTATTTCTATTCAGCTGGCTTCCATCTATTTGGCTATCAAGATACTTAAGCAAGCCGCTTGTATCGCTTGAAAAAGATGTAAAAAAAATCGCCGAACAAAATTGGCATGAACCTGTTACAGTCAACCGTTCCGATGAAATCGGCAAGCTAGGCGCGTCCATCGAGCAAATGCGCAAAAGGCTCGTATCTAAAGATGAAGCACAGCAAACGCTGCTTCAAAATATTTCACATGATTTAAAAACACCGGTAATGGTTATTCAAAGCTACGCTCAGTCGATTCAAGACGGCATTTATCCAAAAGGTGATTTATCCCAAACGGTAAAAGTCATTGAAGATGAATCCAAAAATCTTGAGAAAAAAATCCGCGATTTGCTTTACTTGACCAAGCTTGACTATATGTCCACTCACCAGCTTGCACAAGACGACTTTGATTTTACTGCACTTCTTCATGAAGTAGTGGATCGCTTGCGGTGGAGGCGCCCTGAAATACAGTGGGAATTTGACGACGTAAATGCAACGATTAAAGGAGACAAAGAGCTGTGGACAAAAGTCCTTGAAAATGTACTCGACAATCAGCTGCGCTATGCTGATACGAAGGTTTCACTTTCACTTGCTAAACACCAAACGAACGTTCAATGTACCATCAGCAACGATGGTCCGCCGATTGATCAAAGCGTGCTTCAACACTTGTTTGAACCGTTTAAAAAAGGAGCAAACGGTGAATTCGGTATTGGCCTAAGTATCGTAAAGCGTATTGTTACGATGCACGATGCAGCCATTACGGCTGAAAACACAGACGCCGGAGTGACGTTTTCACTTACTATTCCTATATAAACTAAAAAGGCAAGGGAGTCGACTCCCTTGCTTTTTTATGAAAAAACCGATGTATATGCATAAAGAGCTGGTGAACCCCCGGAGTGAATGAACACCACATTCTCATCTTTTTTAAAATAACCTTTTCGAATTAAATCAATCAGGCCGGCCATCGCTTTTCCCGTATACACAGGATCCAATAAAATTCCTTCCGTACCGGCCACAAGTTTGACTGCTTCCACCATCTCTTCTGTTGGAACAGCATAGCCTGGACCGACATATTCATCCATACAAACAATATCTTCTTTTTTAAAAGGCGTTTTGCTATGTAAATGATCATAAAGTTCACTCGTCAGCTTGGCAACTTTCATTTCTTGCTCTTCTTTAGCACGACTCACATTCATTCCAATAACAGACACCCCGCTTTGAAGGCCTTGAAAGCCTGCCACTAGCCCTGCGTGCATGCCTCCGCTTCCGCTTGTGCAAACTACGTGGCTAAGCTTTATTTGTTGCTCATAGCTTTGCATAAGCAGCTCCTGTGCGCAGGCAGCGTAGCCTGTTGCACCGATAACATTTGAACCTCCTACGGGGATTAGGTACGGCTTATGACCTTTTTCACTTAGCTCGCGCGCTACTTTTTCCATTTCCGCTGTCAAATCCGAACCTTCAGCGACAAACCGCATGTCATGAGCGCCTAATAAATGATAAAGAAAATAGTTTCCCGTCGGCTGATCACTTGCTTTATTTTCCCCTTCTTCTAATACGAGCACGCATTTCATTTGCTCTTTTACGGCAGCAGCAAGCGTCAAACGACAGTGATTGGATTGTATCGCACCGCACGTTACAAGCACGTCTGCCCCTTGTGCTTTTGCATCAGCTACTAGATATTCAAGCTTACGCGTCTTATTTCCGCCCCCTGTCAGTCCAAGCATATCATCGCGCTTCATATAAATTGAAGGTCCGTTTAACTGCTGCGATAAAACCGATAGCTTTTCTAAAGGTGTAGGGGAATCCGTATATTTTCTTCTAGAAAATTGCGTTAAGTTCATGCTCTCATCCTCTCTTTCATATTTGTTCTATTTTACCATATAGAAGCTTTTGAAGAGCTTTTTACGAAAGGGCTTTCTATAACTTGTATACATAAGAACAAGTAGTCAACATACATTAAACCATATAAACAGTTTGAAGGAGTGTTTTCAATGAGTGAAAAAGCAGTACTTTGCAGCGTCTCACGAGTAGTCAAATCACAGCATATTTTTCCAAATGACCTAAACAATCACCACACCCTTTTTGGCGGCAAAATTGTCGCTGACATGGACATGACGGCTTCTCTTTCAGCAGCTAAACATTCCAGAAAGTCGTGTGTTACAGCTTCCATTGATCATGTTGACTTTATCGAGCCCGTCACAGAAGAAGATTTTATTTCATATGAGGCATTCGTTGTTGTCACAGGAAAAAGTTCCATGATTATTTTTGTTAAAGTCATTGCCGAAAATTTGTTAACGGGCATTAAACGTATTGCTGCTACTTCTTTTCTTACCTTCGTCGCATTAGAAAATGGGAAGCCTGCTCCCGTTCCTCAAGTTATTGCTCAAACTGAAGAAGAAAAAAGCCTTCAAAAAGTAGCTCTTGAACGAAAAGAGTCCAAAAAAACGCAGGTTGAGCACAGCAAAGCAATTGCGCGCATCTTATCTAAATCTTTGCGCAGCAGTAATTAAGCTCTTCATCTAAAAAGCAGCTGTCTGCTTTTTAGACGAAGTTTTTTAATTTTCACATTGTTATTTAATGTGATATGCGATATATTGGTTTTATGAAAAATAACATTCAACCTCTCAAACGACTTTCCCTACGGGAGGAAGTCTATCAAACACTTAAACACAATATCGTTATGCTTGAATTTCAGCCGGAACAAAAGCTTCAGGATAAAGAACTGGCTGAGCAATTTGGAGTTAGCCGCACTCCTGTTCGAGAAGCATTAAAAAGGCTCGAAGATGAAGGCCTTGTACAAACGACACCTGGTTCTTCTACAAAAGTGGCTCCATTAAACCTTGAGGAGGCAAAACAATCCTTTATTGTCGTCGCAGCTCTTCATGCACTTGCTGCTAAGCTGGCTTGTACTTCGTTACAAGAAGAAGATATGGGCGAACTAATCAAACATAATCAATCTCTAGAACATGCAATCAAAACAAGAAATGTACTGAAAGCGATCGAAGCGGATGAAGCATTTCATTCCGTTTTTTTAAACCGGGCGAATAATTTAGAGCTAGAACGTGTTGTAAAACAAACAAGCGCCAAAATTCAACGTCTGGAAATCGCTCGCTTTTCTTCTCTTGCTAGCCTTGCTTCCGTTGATCAGCACAAAGAAATCATAAATGCTTGCCGTCAAAAAGATTCCGCACTGACATCACAGCTTGTCGAAACAAACTGGCTGACACTAGGTGAAGCGCTGACAAGTGAGGAGGAAGCAAAGTGAAGCCTCTTTTATTAGGCGTTGCTGCATCATTCTTTTTTGCTTTTACATTCGTTTTAAATCGAGCGATGGATTTATCTGGAGGCAGCTGGGCGTGGAGCGCATCTCTACGCTATTTTTTTATGGTACCTCTTTTGCTTATGCTTGTTTATTTTTGGGGTGGCATCAAACCTGTGGTGGCAGAAATAAAAGCCCAGCCGCAAAAATGGCTGCTATGGAGCACGGTCGGATTTGGCTTATTTTACGCTCCTCTTTGTTTTGCTTCCGCCTACGGTCCCGGCTGGCTTATTGCAGGAACTTGGCAAATCACGATTTTATCGGGGTCTCTCCTAGCTCCTTTGTTTTACAAGGAAGGAAAAAAGCGAGGAGCCATTCCTTTCAAGCAGCTAGGTTTTTCGTTTATTATTTTAATAGGAGTTGTGCTCATGCAGCTTGAGCATGCGACTGAACTGTCGGCGGCTACTGCCTTGCTTTGTACGATTCCCATTTTAATTGCGTCTTTTGCGTATCCGCTTGGCAACCGTAAGATGATGGAGCTGTCGTCGCTTAATACGTTTCAGCGCGTGCTTGGAATGACGCTTTCAAGCCTGCCGTTTTGGATTATTCTTTCTGTCTATGCCTACTTGACCGATGGACTACCAAAACCAACTCAGATGTATCAAAGCAGTTTAGTTGCTTTACTTTCAGGAGTGTGTGCAACGATTTTATTTTTTGCGGCAACTGACCTTGTGAAAAAAGATTCTCACAAGTTAGGTGCAGTTGAAGCTACACAATCGATGGAAGTTTTATTTGCCCTGCTAGGAGAGGTCTTCCTTCTATCAAGTCCTTTGCCATCGATTCTTTCTTGGGTTGGAATGGGAGTTATCGTAGCAGGCATGGTGCTTCACAGCTACCAAACGAGTCATAAAAAAGCTATACCTCAAAAAGAATTGACCTACTAATCAATAACAAAAAAGAGCGTCTCAGTCGGCGCTCTTTTTGTTTATACAACAGATCTTCTTTCTAAATTGAAGACATTAACCTGCTCAGCATCAAAGCGGCTTAGCAACGAATCTACTCCGTACTCAAGTGCAAAAGCACGTTCATTTTCTGAAATCGGAACGGCCTGCAGGAACGTTACTTTTTTATCAGATAGTTCAATCGTTGAAAAATTATCCCATAAAAACGGCGGAATCAGCAAAATGTGCTGCATATGAAAGCTGTCATCAAGGACTGCAATAACGTCTTTATAAATAGCTCCTGGGAAAATGGAGACATGAGATTTCATCATATGGAAAATACAGTTTGCTAAAATAGCAGAATAAATACCGAACTCCTCATGACATGCCCCAACAATTTCAATTCGAAGCGGGATCCCTCCAACTGTATAACCTGTCGGACATTGATGTCCACCGAGCGTTGCATACGCGGTTACGTCTTGACGCGGATGATTTTCACATGCCACAACGTGAATACCATGCTTTTTTCGTTCATCTGAATAATCTTCAATTCGGTCCTTTTGACCAAATACATCTATTGCTTTATGTATAATTAATTCTTCATCTTTTGTAAAATTACTCATAAAAAACCTCCTTGCTTGCGACCTTAAAAAGTCCCCTACTGTACAGCATATACTACCGCACTCGCTTACGATATAGTTTTTAGAAAATGTGATAGAAATGTTATCGTTTCGTAACATACTATGAAATTGTCTCAAGAAGCAAACAAGAAACCTTAACCAATTTTTTCTTTTCCCATAAAAAAATAGAGCCTGCACCATGGCAGCCTCTATTTTTTATGACATTATTATGAAATAATTTGTAATTCTTTTGGGTACTTCGTTAACGTTTCGTATCCATCTTTTGTGATGATTACATCATCTTCAATACGCACGCCTCCGAGTCCTGGAATATAGATACCCGGTTCAATCGTATACACCATGCCTTCTTGAAGCACATCATCATTGTTGCGGCTCATTGAAGGAAACTCATGCACGCTGATACCAAGGCCATGACCAAGACGATGCAAGAAATACTCTCCATACCCTGCTTCTGTAATAATATTGCGTGCTACCATGTCCAAGTCGCCAATGCGAGTGCCAGGCTTGGAAGCTTCAAGAGCTGCCTGCTCGGCGCGCTGTACCGTTTCATAGATTTCTTTTTGCTTATCATTAATCGACTTGTACGCGACTGTACGCGTAATATCTGAACAGTATCCATCTAGCACTACACCTAAATCGAAGAGAACCATATCTCCTGGCTTTAACGTGCGAAGACCTGGGTTCCCGTGCGCTTCTCCCGTTTTTTCACCAAATAACACCATCGTTGAAAACGACATCTCACGAATTCCTTTTCGCTTTAGCTCGTATTCAATTTTAGCCAGAACATCCATTTCCGTAACGCCTTCTTTTAAGGCAGCTACGCCTACTTCCACGCCAAAATCAGCTAATGCAGCTGCCTTTTGCAGAATCTCAACTTCACGCTCATCTTTAATTAAACGCAGCTGATTTAATTTCTCTTCTGCTCCGACTAGCTCAGCATTTGGATATAAATTAAGCAGTTCTTCAGCTCTCGCATACAGCAGCTGCTCTTTCTCTACAGCAACTTTTTTCACATCCATTACGTTTCGTTTATGTAAAGCTTCTTTAATAAGTTCCCAAGGATTTTGATGGTCTTCATATCCGATCACATCAAATTTCCAGCCGGCTTCTTTTGCTTGACCCACTTCCATTGATGGACAAACAAGCATCGGCTCCGCTTCATTAAATAAAAATAAACCAAGCAGACGCTCATGCGGATCCGTGTGAAATCCAGTTAAATAAAATACGTTTTCAGTTGACGAAATAAAGGCCGTTTCTACATTCTTTTCCTTCAGCCATGATACGACTTTTTGCAAACGTGCTTCCATTAAAAAAACCCCTTTCATTGTGCAATATTACTATTATAACATAGTTATTTAGCAATATTGTACAATGAATAGAGGTTAAGACAAAGCCGCGTGAAGAGTAGTAAGCTGCTCTTTAATCGCTTTTCGCTGAATACTTACTTTCATCAGCCAGCCATTTTCTCCGTATCTATAAATAAATTCGTACGTACCTTTAGGAAAATATTCTTTTACCAGCATGTCTCGGTTTTCAACAAATCCCGGATCGCCAATAAAATAGTTACCTTCTTCAAGCGGGAGCTCATGAACTTTTTTTTCTAGCTGCTTCTCTTCGTCTTCGTCATCATCTATCACAATGTGAAGACCACCTTCATCACGCACAACGTCAAATTCACCGTTTTGTTCAAGCTCAAGCACCGGTACCACCTGTCCATTTACCGTTAGCAGCTGCTTGGTTCCTTCAAGGACCTGGGACCAATGATCATCGTATAAGGTAGAAGAATAAAAAATATAGCCCTGAGATTTATATAATAAAAGCAGCTGTTCAAAATGATTTTTCACTTGTTCTTTATCAAATAGAATAACAAAATGCTTTCGATAGAAAAAACTTGTAAAAGGCAGAATAGACGATTGATTAAGCTCTCTAATTATTTCAGCACTATCCTTACCTGAAATAATAGCTCCGGTCAATTCCCCCGCGCCATAAGGTTTCCAATGACTTAACGCCGCTTCTGGAATCAGCACAAGGTTCGAAGATGACACATATATACTCATTCGCTTCACTCCTTTTTTCTACACTTAGACCTATATTTAATTCTCAACAAATAGAGACTTTTCTCTTATTCCCTTCTTAAAAGACAGAACTTTTTCCCTAACTATGATAGATTATAACAAATATCTTCGAAAAAAATAACCTTTATTTCCTCTTTCTTCTATTTGTACACTTCTCTTATTTTAGCTGTCTTCGCAGATTTACTAGTGAACGTACTTGCTAATCTAATTCCTTAGTGTTAATTTTATTATGTCGTTTTATAATTTTTTGCATAATTGGTTTTAAACAAAAAAGTATTAATATTTTTGAATGCGATGGTGAGACATTTGGAAGAACGTACAGAACGTAAACAACATAAAAGAAAAAAGCAAAGAAAAAAGAAACGCTTTAGAAAGCTACTTCTTTTCTTTCTCATTCTTGTAATCGCCGCTGGTGCATATGTGTATTACCAATACCAACAAGGATTAGCAGAAGCAGACGGAGCTTTTGGGAAAGATGGACAGTTTGATTTTAATGGTGCAAGTGCCAATTTAGATAGCATGAATGTGCTGCTTCTCGGAATTGACTCTCGCGGTGAAGAACATTCGCGTGCCGATACAATCATGATTGCTCATTATGACAAAGACAGTAATCAGCCTAAAATTGTTTCTTTGATGCGTGATTCATATGTGGATATTCCTGGACATGGCAAAAACAAATTAAATTCAGCCTATGCATTTGGCGGGCCCGAATTAATGCGTAAGACAATTAAAGAAAATTTCGGCGTAGATGTAAACTATTATGCCGTTGTTGATTTTAAAGGTTTTTCTAAAGTTGCCGATACGATTGCCCCTGAGGGAATTACGGTTACCGTGCCACACGAAATGTCGTCAGGAATTGGCATGACGCTAAAACCTGGAAAACAAACTCTTCACGGAGATAAATTACTAGGATACGTGCGATTCCGCCATGATAGCCAAAGTGATTTCGGGCGCGTGAAGCGTCAACAAGAAGTGATTGGTAAATTAATGGATGAAGCTCTTCAAGTAAAGACACTGGCGAAAGCTCCTAAGCTATGGGGTGTCATTGATCCATATGTGGATACAAATATTCCGCCAAAAACATTTATTGTGATAGGAAAAGATTTTTTAGTTGGAAATCAGCCAGATTTAAAATCTCTTCGTTTACCGGTTGAAGGTTCCTATTCAAATGAACGAATATCCGGTATTGGTGCTGTTTTAAGCATCGACCTTGAAGAAAACAAACAAGCGTTACAGTCATTTTTAAATTAGGAAAAGGTGTCCATTAGAGGACACCTTTTTTTATACTATTCAAAAAAACTTCTGTTTTTCCTCCCTATCCTTCAAAAAATTTTCAGCTTCGACAAAAAATGGAGATAAAATGGAGTTGTTTTCTAGAAAACAGCTGTTTCTTTGGAGTTCTATTTTTTCTCCTGTATGCGTATATGAAAAGAGAAGGACTTCTTTTTTATATTTTTTAGTCAAGGAGATGAAATGATGAAATTATATGGTTTTCAATCTGAAGAAGAGCGTTCCTTTCTTCATTCTACCTATAAAGTAAACCCATTGCTTTCTCATACTGGAGATGTCAAAATCAGCTTTTTATCTTTTCAAGAAAATGATTATACCCCCCGTCAAGAAGCTACGATTCCACAGCTTCTTTTAGTCGTTCACGGGGAAGGCTGGGTAGCTGGCGATAACGGACTGAAAATTTATATCAAACAAGGTGAATCAGCATTTTGGAGAGCTGGGGAATCTTTTGAAGTCGGGAGTCTAACGGCTATGACAGGACTACTGATTGAAGGATTAGATATTGCTCCTCAAAAGCTGCTTACTTCTTTCTCACGAACAAACGCAAATTAAAAAGCCGCTTTGACGCGGCTTTTTTTATTATCTTAGTAATTGAGCGTAGCTTTCTGCGCTATCTTGAATAACTTTGTCACTCAGGTCACCGCCTGCTCCTTGAAATAAAAATGGAGTTTGGAACTTCATACCTGTTAAATTTGCCATAGCTTGGAAAGGAAGAAGCAGATGATTCATTGGGTAACGGTTGTATCCCCCTTCTTGATAAGCTTCTGCAGGACCTCCTGTCGAAGTAGCTACGACAAACTCTTTTCCCTGAAGTTTAGTACCTTTGCTTCCATAAGCCCATCCGTATGTTAAAACAACATCTTGCCACTCTTTTAAAAGTGCTGGTGAGCTGTACCAGTAAAATGGAAATTGAAAAACAATACGATCGAATTGAACAGCTAACTCCTGCTCTTTTTCTACATCAATTTTGAAATCGGGATAGTTTGCGTATAAATCATGAACGTACACATCCTCCTCTTTTTTTACTCGCTCTGCCCACGCTTTATTAATACGAGAAGATGCTAAATTTGGATGCGCTAAAATAACCAGTGTTTTCATTTTGATACTCTCCTTCTGATGTCTGTGCTTGCTTTTTTCTTTTCTATTTTTTACGCTTGCCTCTCACGTCTTGTTCACTCATTCTTTCCTTTTCCTTCAGGAAATCCGAGTTCGTTTACACTTATAAATTACCAGTATTATCATTCTGCTTCAATAAAATTGACTTTGCTTTTATCACCTTTAATTTTTTTATGTACCCAAAACGGAAGATAAAGGACAAGAAAGCTAAGAATCATGATTCCTTCAATCCATACTAAATACCAAGGATGAGGTCCAAGAACATCCAGCAAGGAAGCGTGCTCTGGCTTTTTCATCATGTATAAATAATTCGCACCGAGTAAACGATTCATGACATAGATAAAACCTCCGTACAGATTAACAAATACTACGCTTACCCATAAAGAACGAAACGTCGGCTCATATCTGCAGGCAGCAATTAGCATACAGCAAGCAAGTACCACACCGCCATGCGATACATAGAACTGCACATAGCGAAACTGGGCATACGCATAGCCGCCAAGGTCTGGGGTAATCATCGCTTGAACAGAGCTGCTGATTCCTGCGAAGTACACAAAATAAAAAAGAAATCTGCTTTTGGTTATCAGCATAACAACAGCCAGCAGCACGACTATATCACTCAGCTGAAGAGGCAAAGAAGTTTCAACGAACCACTGATGACATCCGATTTCCCAAGCCTGGTAGGCCGTTTCTGAAGCAATTAGAATGAGTGAAAGCAAAACGAACGCAAACCTCTTTTTTCGCAGCTGCTTTCGACATAAAAAAATAAATGCTCCTATGATCACAATAATGGCTAAAGTTACAAGATGTTCAACTGAAAAAAGCTGAAAAGAATGTTGTACAGGATGACACGTAAAAAATGAATTCATAACGGCGCCTCCTCTCCATCAGAAAACAAATTTGGTACCTTTAGCTTGTTCATAAGACCTCATTTTCATTAACGCTTCTCTCACATTAAAAAGAGATTGAAACATAACGAAATCACGCCTAAAAAAAGATCCGAACGATAAATCGTTCGGATCTTTTTGTCTTCATTTTTATTTTTTAATTAATCCTTTTTTCACTAAGAATTGATGAGCGACTTCTTCAGCCGTTTTTCCTTTTGCGTTTACTTGATAGTTCATTTCACGCATTTCGTCGTCACTGATTTTACCACCCAGTTGATTTAAGATTTTTTTCAGTTCAGGGTGCTCTTTTAGCGTATCTTCACGAAGCACAGGCGCTCCTTGATACGGTGGGAAGAACTGCTGGTCGTCTTTTAAGACTTTTAAACCAAACTGTTTGATTTCAGGATCCGTTGCATAAGCATCAAGCATGTTAATATCGCCTTTTTCTACAGCGCGATAGCGAAGCTTCGGCTCCATCGTTTTAATATTCGGGAAGGTAAGGCCATATTCTTTTTGAAGGCCTACGTAGCCGTCTTCACGATCTTTAAACTCAAGCGTAAATCCTGCTTTTACTTTATCTGTTGCATTTGCCAAATCTGAAATGGTCGTTAGATTATTTTCTTTAGCAAATTCTTTTGTAACGGTCAATGTGTACGTATTATTAAACTTCATTGGATCTAAATAGACAAGGCCGAATTTCTTTTGAAATCCTTCTTTTGCCTGCTTGTACACCTGTGTTTCATCTTTGCTGTCCGGCTGTTCCTTTAGATGCGTCACAATGGCTGTACCCGTATATTCAGGGTACAAATCAATTTCCTTGTTACGCAGAGCCTCAAATACAAATACCGTTTTTCCAAGCGACGAACGAAGATTTACTTTCATATCGGTTTGATCTTCAATTAATTCTTTGTACATATTAATTAAAATATCTTGTTCTGCGCCAATTTTCCCTCCGATAACAAGGTCTGGTTTTGTTGCGCTCATCGCTGCAAACGGAGAAACAAGAATGAGTATTAATACGATAATCATAATGAACGAGCGTTTTTTGGACCCTTTTTTTGCTGAGTGTTCAATCGTTCGCAGAATTCCATCAAAAATAAGCGCTAATAATGCTGCTGGAATAGCTCCTAATAAAATCAAACTATTATCGCTTCGGTCAATACCAAGCAAAATTAAGCTTCCGAGTCCGCCCGCTCCGATAAGAGCCACGATTGTCGCTGTACCAATAATGAGTACCATCGCTGTGCGAATTCCGGCCATAATGACAGGAAGCGCTAGAGGAAGTTCTACTTTGATTAATCGTCTCCACGAGTTCATCCCCATGGCTTTGGATGCTTCAATTAAAGATGGGTCGACTTCTTTAATTCCGGTATATGTATTTCGTACAATAGGAAGAAGCGAATATAAAAACAGTGCAATAACCGCGGGAAAGGTTCCAATTCCGACAAGAGGAATCAGTAATCCTAATAAAGCGAGTGAAGGAATGGTTTGCAGTACGGCTGTTACGCCAATGATCGGTTCAGCAATGCGGTCATGCCTCGTTAAGTAGAGTCCGAGCGGCACTGAAATTAATACGGCGATAACAAGAGCCAGTACTGAAATTTGAATGTGTTCAAGAAGAGCTTGAAACAGTGCATCTCCTCGTTGATTTAATAATGTGCTTAGTGCATTCATTACAGCGTTCCTCCTTCTTTCGTTTTATCAGAAAGAAACGCTAATAGAGTTTTGCGCGTTACAACGCCAATGCGTTTGCTCCCTTTTTTCACGGCTATTGCTTCATGGTCGTAAAGGGCGTCCATTGCCTGCTGAACAGTGGCGGTTGAAGCTAGCTCTTCAGTAGGTTCTACGTCTGGCTGTTCACTTTCTTTGACAAACATATCTAATGTCTCAAATAAAGCATTTCCTTGATTTCCAATAAATGTTTTCACAAACTCATTTTTAGGCTTTTGAATGAATTCCTCCGGGGTGCCAACTTGAACAATTTCCCCATCTTTCATCAGGCAGATACGATCTCCAAGCGTCATGGCTTCGCTCATATCATGCGTAACAAACACAAATGTTTTTTTGATTTTTTCTTTTAAGCTAATAACATCTTGTTGAAGCTGTTCGCGGCTTAACGGATCGAGGGCACTAAAGGGTTCGTCCATTAAAATAACGGGGGGATCAGCTGCGAGGGCACGTGCTACACCTACACGTTGCTGCTGGCCACCTGAGAGCTCAGACGGCTTTCGGTTTCGATATTGCTTTGGGTCTAGTCCTACCAAGGTAAGCAGTTCATCAATACGCGTTTTGATTTTGTTTTTCTTCCAATGCTTCATCTCCGGTACAATGGCTATATTCTCAGCAATGGTCATATGAGGAAAAAGAGCAATCTGCTGTAGCACATAACCAATGTTCCAGCGTAGCTCATGTATGTTGTGGTCCGATACGAGCTTATCTTTTATGTATAGTTCTCCTTCGGTAATATCATGAAGACGGTTAATCATTTTTAAGGTGGTTGTTTTCCCACATCCACTCGGACCAATTAAAACGAAAAACTCTCCTTCTTTTATTTCTAGATTAATATTTTTCACGGCGGTCGTACCGTCTGGATATTGCTTTGACACATTCTTAAACGTAATCAAATTATCGTTCACACTCCCTGTTGAAATTTAACCCCTAGTTTCGTGTACCCAATACTTAGAGGCAATAAACATTCTTTTAAGAATATTTCTAAATATGATTCATAAGACATAGTGGAAAAGATACACATGTTTTCTAACAGCCTCCTAATAAGGCTATCAAACTGTTAAAGTTTTCACAAGGCGGGGGAAGAATAATTCGGAGAATAAATTTAAAGCCAATCCAAATAAAAAAACCTTCTTTCAACAAGAAAGAAGGTTTTTGAGTATGCTAGCGACAGGGATCGAACCTGCGACCTCTTGCTTACCATGCAAGTGCTCTACCTACTGAGCTACACCAGCGTCTTGGAAAATTATATCACGTTTAAATTTATTTAGGAAGCGCTTTTTAAAATTTTTTTATTGGTATATTCTCTAATTTGCGTCTTCTGAAATTCGCACTTTCTACAAAGTTCCATATTTCATGTTAGAACTTCTTACATAAATTGTGTGAATTTTCTTTTTTTATATTACCCTTAGTAAAATAGCTTACAAAAGAAGGGAAGAAAATAGATGGAACAACAACCAACCATGACAAAATCAAAAACGGCAACTCCCTACCCAAGAGACTGCACGTTCAGCCTGGAAGATTGGACGACGCTTGCTAAGTATTGGTACCCCGTCGCACGCTGCAGTGATGTAACAGAAAAACCAACGTCCGTAAAATTACTAGATGTAAATCTAGTTTTATACCGCACCACACACAAAGTTGTAGCGGCACGTGATTTATGCGTTCACCGAGGCACCCCGCTTAGCATGGGCTGGGTGGAAGATGATGAAATTGTCTGTCCTTACCACGGCTTCCGCTACGCAACGGACGGCGCATGCACGTCAATTCCAGCTCACCCTGACGCCAACATTTCTCCCCGTCTCTGTATGGCCGTCTATCCAGTTATCGAACGATATGGATTAGTGTGGACGTCCCTGACAGGAGAACAAGATAACCTGCCTTATTTCGATGCGTGGGAGGACCCTGATTTTCAGCAAATTGTTTGTCCAAGCTTTGATATCATGGGTTCAGCCGGTCGTCAAATGGAAGGCTTTTTAGACGTAGCTCATTTTGCTTGGGTTCACACAGACACATTTGGTGATCGAAACAACGCCTTTGTGCCTAAATATAAAGTAAGCGATACAGACTATGGGCTTCATGTAGAATATACGAGCACCGTGAGCAATTATTCCAAAGAACAGCAGCATTTAAATCCACCTGATTTTAAATGGCTTCGCGTCTTTGATGTTTATCCCCCGTTTACAGCTACGCTAAAAGTATACTTCCCAGAAGGCGCAGAGCTGTGGATTATGAATGCAGTCTCTCCTATTTCAGCCCGCGAAACACGTTTATTCGCGCCAATCGCTCGAAACTTTGACAAAGATTCTCCCGTTGAAGGTGTGTATGACTTTAACCTTCGCGTCTTTGACGAAGACCGTGAAATGGTGGAAAACCAAAAACCTGAAGACTTGCCTTTAGACCTGCAGATGGAAGCGCATATTATGGCTGATCAAACGTCCATCGGTTACCGGAAATTATTAAAGAAAATGGGCTTAAGCTTTAGATATACAAGCTAAAAAAATCCCCGCTGTCTCAGCGGGGATTTTTTTTATTTAGCAAACTGCTCGCGTGCTGCTTTTTCCTTTATCACTTCATCTTCACTTGCCGGCGTTGTGCGTTTCATGAAGAATGAAAGAATTAAGGCAACCACCACTAGGACTACTGAGACAGCAAACGCATCGTTAATCCCTTGTACCATTGCCTGCATCCCAATCTGTTCTTTCATTTGAGCTGCCCCGGCTGCGGTTGCATTCGCTGCTCCTGCTCCGCTCATTGCATCTTGAGCGAGCTCTTTTGCATGAGTAGCTGTACGGTTTGACATCACCGTTACTAAAAGAGCCGAACCAATAGCTCCCGATACTTGTTGAAGCGTATTGTTCATCGCAGTACCATGCGGATTAAAACGCTGCGGAAGCTGATTTAATCCGTTTGTCATAACCGGCATCATCACCATAGACATTCCGAACATACGAAGCGTGTAAAGCGTAATGAGCGTTGTATAGGTCGTATCAAGCTCTAAGTTACTGAAGAAATACGTCGTAACGGCTGTAATCGTTAGACCCGTTACAGCCAATGCACGCGCTCCGAATTTATCAAATAATTTTCCGGTAATCGGTGACATCACACCCATTAGCAGCGCACCTGGAAGCATTAGTAATCCTGAATGAAGCGGAGAGATGCCTCGTACCGTTTGAACATAAATTGGCATTAGCAGCATGGCTGAGAATAATGCCATTGTAATTACCATCGAAATCGTTGATGATAAAGCAAACATTGGATATTTAAAAATGCGGAATTCAAGCATCGGTGTTTTAAGCTTGAACTGACGCGTAATAAATAAAATCAGAGCCACAGCTCCTACGATAATGGTACCGTATACTTCCACAGAATCCCAGCCTTTATCCCCTGCTGAGCTAAACCCGTATAGAAGTCCGCCAAATCCAATTGTAGATAGCAAAAGGGATAAAAAATCCAAATTGATTTCCACTTTTTCTTTTTTGTCTTTTAATAGGAAGAAAGCGCCTATTAATACAATGGCTGCGATTGGCGTAACAAGGTGGAACAGCATTCTCCACTCATAGTGTTCAATTAGCCATCCTGATAATGTAGGACCAATTGCCGGAGCAAAAATCATAACTAAACCGAAAATCCCCATCGCAGCTCCGCGTTTTTCTAATGGAAAACTTGTGAGCAATACGTTCATTAAAAGCGGCATCATAATAGCTGCGCCTGACGCTTGAATAATACGAGCGGTTAACAACACAGAAAATACGGGCGAAGCACCTGCAAGTATTGTTCCTGCTGTAAATAAAGTCATCGCCGTTAAAAATAAGCCTCTGACAGAATAGCGCTGAATTAAAAAAGCGGTAGTTGGAATCATAATACCATTCACTAACATATAACCAGTAGAAAGCCACTGGACAGTTGACGTTGTCACATCTAAGTCTTTCATAATAGACGGCAGCGCCACATTTAATAACGTTTCATTCAATAATGAGATAAAAGCGCCAATTAACAAAATAGCAATTATGCCATAAGGCGGCTTTTCCATTTGATTTATCGATCGACTCATTATTGTACCTCCTTATACTTTAGGTTCATTTTTTTAGACACGTGTTCTACATAGAGTATATTATACTGTGAGTTCAATTTATGCAAGTGAAAAATCTTACGTTCACGTTCTTTATTTTCTCAACTTTTTTAGTCCTATAATCCTTTTATACCAATATATTGTCGTGATATCGTTCAGTTTTTCGAAAAGAACATTTGTGTAAACGCTTTAAATCATGTATCATAAAGTTGGACCATGAGTCTAATTTTACATTTAGGTGATAATAATGAATAATCGAAAACAGCAAGTTGTAAAAAATGCACACCATCTCTTCGTTGAAAAAGGATTTCAAGCTACTTCTATTCAAGACATCATTGATTATAGCGGCATTTCAAAAGGAACATTCTACAACTATTTTTCTTCAAAAAATGAATTATTAATCGCTGTTTTTACATGGCTTCATACGACCATTGAACAAGAGCGAAATCAGCTGCTGGTTGGTAAAAGTCTGACCGATGTAGATGTATTTATTAAACAGATCGATGCGCAGATGAAAAACCATCACAAACATAAATTTTTTACATTACTTGAAGAAGTATTTGTTTCTAATGATCCTGATTTAAAAGCATACATAAAAAAAACCCAGTTCATTGAAGTAAACTGGATTTATAAACGGTTTATTGATTTATTTGGACAAGAAAAGAAACCTTATCTGCTAGATTGTGCAATTATGTTTCTTGGCATGCTTCACCGCAACTTTCACTATAATTTTATGGTCAATGGTACAAAGACTGATCCCCATGAGATTATAACTTACAGCGTTAAGCGTCTGCTTCCTCTTGTAGACGAAGTAGCAAGTTCAGGAGACATTTTGCTCGATCCGCAAACGATCAAAGAATGGCTTCCATCTTGCCCAAATACTAAAAATCAAATAGAACAGGACATTTCCGCAGCACTTATCGATTTAAAAAAGCAAGCTCACAAACAATTTACGGATGAATTCGAACGTCAAAAATGCACAGAGCTTATTAGTTTTATTGAAGAAGAGCTGTTTAAACAATCAAATCCCCGCAAGTTTGTTGTGGATAGTGCCCTTCATTCATTAAAGCAGCTGCCTGTTAACAACAGTAAAACGAACCTAGAGGAACTGCAAACGATGATTGATCAGTATGTGAGTGAACTTCAATCAACAGCTAGAAGCAACTAAACATATGAAATTCACGCTCACCATAACAACAAAAAACGAACGATTATGATTTTTTAATTAATCGTTCGTTTGTCATTCCAACTAAAATACTTTTATCCCAGCCTCTTTTTTATTTTCCTCCAGTAAACGAAATTCCTTTAATGAAATATTTGTTAAAAAACGCATAAATGAGCAAAATTGGAAGTGTAAAAACCATGGAAGCTGCCATAATATAGTTCCAATAACTGATATACTGACCTTTAAATGTGTTAAGGCCTAAAGTCAACGTGAACATATTTTCATCAGACATCACAATTAAAGGCTTCATAAAATCATTCCAAAACCCCATAAATACAAAAATCGTTTGTGCTGCTAAGGCAGGTTTTGCAAGTGGAAGGACTATTTTGAAGAATGTTCCAAACTTCGATAACCCATCCAACTCCGCTGCTTCTTCAAGCTCTTTTGGGAAATTAATAAAAAATTGACGCATCATAAATATAAAAGTCGCATTTACCATTCCCGGTACAATCATTCCCTGATAGGTATTTAACCAGCCTAACTCTTTTAAAATTAAAAAATTAGGAATCATCGTTACTTGTCCAGGAATCATAAGCACCGCTAAAATAATAATAAATAAACTTTTCTTTCCCGGGAAACTGAGGCGTGCAAGGGCATAACCAGCCATTGAGTTAAATAGCAAATTCAGAGCTGTTCCTACTACGGCAATGAATAAGCTATTAAACATCCAGCGAGGGAACAGCTTTTGTTCCACAAAAATTTGTTTATAATTGTCTAGCGTAAAGTGTTTCGGAATAAAGTTCACCGTACCTGACACAATTTCTTCTAGCGTTTTAAAAGAAGCGGACAGCGCCCAAATAAATGGAATCAGAGTAATCAGCGCGTATATGCTTAAAATTGTATATAAAATGAGGACTCCTGTTTTTTTCTTCATCTTTTTCTTCCCCCCCTTAGTACATACTTTCTTCTTTTGAAAACTTTCTCTGAATAACCGTTGCCACCAAAATCACGAACGCCAGCATAAAGGCTAGTGCTGCAGCATACCCCATAGTACCTAAATTTTTAAATGCATATTGATAAATAAGCAGAACAACAGTCAGAGTCGAGTTATTAGGACCTCCTGAACCTCCTGAGAAAATAAACGATTGATCAAATAACTGAAACGTACCAATCAGTCCCATGATCACTACGAATGATGTAACCGGTCGCAGATTCGGAACTGTAATATGCCAAAACCGTTGAAACACATTAGCCCCATCTAACTGAGCTGCTTCATAAAGCGAATTTGGTACGTCTTGCAAAGCTGCCAAATAAATAACCATAAAAAATGGAGCTGTTGCCCAGATGTTCATAATCATAATGGCAATCAAAGCGACCTGAGGATCTCCAAGCCAATTGTAAGTTGGAAGACCAACAAACTTTAAAAACTCGTTCACAATTCCATTTTGATTGTACATCCACATAAAAATAAGCGTTAATACAGCCGATGATGTAAGTGTAGGTAAAAAATAAATAATGCGAAAAACTTTTTCTGCTTTTAGCCCTGCATTTAATGTGGCCGCCAGTATAAGTGCCAATGCGGTTTGTACCGGTACAACAATTACTACATACTTCACCGTATTCCAAAGAGCAATTTTAGCTTTGTCATCTTCAAGAACCTTCATGTAGTTCTCAAGCCCTCGAAAATGAAACTCAGTTCCTCCCAGCAATTGAACTTTATGTAAAGACAAAAAGATGGCATAAAAAATAGGTGCAATAACAAACAGCAATAGTACAAACAGTGTAGGTGTCATAAAAGCATATCCTTGCCCTACATCACGAGGTTTGTACGTTCGTATTTTTCCGTTTTTCATTTCCTCCACTCCCCCGCCGAGCCTTATTCGTAAATACTAATCTCTTGATTTGCCTGCTTTTGTGCTTTTTTCAAAGCTGTCTCTAAATCACTTTGTCCCAAAAAGGCGCTTAAAAACTGGTTATTAAAGTTATTCATGATAATAGGCAAATACGGACCATCTTGCCAGACAGTTGCATAAGCAGCTCCTTTTACTAATGGACCTCGTTTTTTGTCTTCAGCAAAACCAAGCTTATCCGCTACGGATTTTCTTGTTGGCAATGCATAACCCTTACTTGTCCAAGTTTCCATTCCTTCTTTCCCGGTTAAGTACTGGATGAGCTCCCAAGACGCTTTTTTCTTTTTTGAGTCGGCATTCATTACATACGCGACCGTAAATGCCATCGTATTTTTATGACCGTTTATTGTCGGAACTTCCGCTGTACCGTAATCAAGTTTTGGGAAGGACTCCTGTAAAAATGGAATCATCCAATTTCCTTCAATCACCATAGCTACTTTTTGTTGTGCAAACATGTCCGTACCTGAATTCGCGCCTACATCAGAGGGCTGTACAGACGTTTTATCTTTTAAATGCTGATCGATGAGCGGCTGAAGAGAATCCACGACTTCTTTCGTAGCAAAGTTTGCCTTATTGTTCTTTACAACGTCTCCTCCGTTTGCCTGCGCCATGTAGAAGATACGCGCTAATTCCGGCGTGACACCAAACGCTTGAATCCCTTTCTTTTTAAATACTTTTGAAACTTCTTTAAACTCACCCCATGTTTTTGGTACTTCTACTCCTGCTTCTTTAAATAGCTTTTTGTTGTAAAATAAGCCTAATGTGGAGTAATCTTTCGGAAAACCATAAGTCTCTCCATTTTTTTGAAACGCTTTCAATAATGGTTTCTCAAAATCCTGAACATCAAAATCAGATTTTACATAAGAATTTAAAGGTTCTAAAACCCCTGTATTAATAAGACCCGGCGCTTCAAGTGCATCAAGATAAAAAACATCTGGACCATTTCCACCTATTAAACGCGTTTTTAAAATATCCATGTATTGATCAGTGATTACTTCATGCTTCACATGAATTGATGGATGGAGTTTTTCAAAGTCTTGAATAGTTTGATTAAGCAGCTTCGTTTCTGTTGGGTTGCCTCCCCAGCCGGCTAATACAATTTCGACTTGACCATTTTCCCCGGAAACTTCTTGTACATTTGAACATCCAGTTAAAGCTGCTCCAGCCACTGCCAGAACCAAACTTAAAGCGAGTATCCACTTCTTCATTAGCTGTCTCCTTTCATTTCATTGACCTGCGGCTTATTAATTGACGCTTAATAAGCCGCGGTCGAAGTAACATTAACCTACATAATTTCTTACCTTACATTGAGATAGAAGCTCGTATTTTGTCGTATTTTCTTTCACGTAAATAATAGTTTCGCTTTCTTCTTTTTTAACCGTTAATGAAAGTTTCCCACTGCCAATCACAAGGTTTTCTACAGAGATTTCATTCATATCGTCTATGAGCAAAGGATTTATCTGTATAGTACCTGCTGTACTATCAGGAAACAGTCTCAGCATCGCCTGTACGAAAGCTAAAGGCGTGCCGGCTGCCCAAGCTTGAGGTGAGCAGGCAACGGGATATTTGACAGGCTTGCCAAGGTTACTTGAATAGCCGCAGAATAGCTCTGGAAGACGGTCGTATTCAAAATGCTCAGCTGCATCAACCAGCCCTTTTATCACTTTATTGACTTCTGTTTGCTTGTTCGCTTTACTCAAACCGAGAACAATTAAACTATTATCGTGCGGCCAAATGCTCCCGTCATGATAACTCATTGGATTATAACCCGCTTCTCCTTCTGCCATTGTACGAATTCCATATCCCGAAAACATAGATTCTGATACTAGCCTTTCCGCTACTTTGTTCAGCTTCTCCTCATCCATCATCTCGGCTAAAAGTACATGACCTGGATTTGACGTAATCGTTCCTACTTGATGTTTATGTTCATCAAGTGCAATGGCATAGAATGACACGTCTTCCATCCAAAAGGCTTCATTGAACTTTTTACGCAGCAGCTCAGCTTCTTCACGTA
Organism: Priestia sp. USM5; assembly: GCF_058323215.1. Taxonomy (NCBI): domain Bacteria; kingdom Bacillati; phylum Bacillota; class Bacilli; order Caryophanales; family Bacillaceae; genus Priestia; species Priestia sp. USM5. The sequence goes on along the minus strand of NZ_JBSGKN010000001.1, from coordinate 966,055 downwards.
AACTATTTGCTTCATTTGTTTTGTTTAACTGATCATATAAAGAAGCAATACCCATTTTCGCTTGATATACGTAGCCTTGTACTTCCACTAAAGCAATAGGAGTTTTTGCATATTCACCGCTGCGATGGACAACAGAATCCCCTGAGTCTTTCCATCCTTGGTTAGCAATTCCTTTACTTGATTCTTGATGGTATTCAAGAAATAAATCACCGTCTCGATCTCCATATTCATTGATCCATGTCAAAGCTCCATCGACAGTCATTTGCATTTCTTTTACAAACTCGAAGTCTCCCGTCCACTTCACATATTCCGTTAACAAAATTAAAAATAATGGTGTCGCGTCAACTGTTCCGTAATATGGAGTAAAAGGTATTTGATTTGTGTTGGCTAGTTCTCCGTAACGTATTTCATGCATAATTTTACCCGGCTGTTCATCACGCCATGGATCATTTGCCGTTCCTTGATATGCTGCCATAGTACGTAGCGTTCCTTTTGCTACTTCCGGATTAAAAGCCAGCATTTGAAGCGCTGCAATTAGACTATCCCTTCCAAATGGCACACCAAACCAAGGCAATCCAGCTACAGGAAAAGCACCGAATCCTACATCCGTTAGCAGTACGCGCAGGTCGTTAAGTCCTCTTGTAATAAGGCGCTGCATTGTCGGATGATCGGTTGTCACTTTTGTAGAAGATTTTTCCCACTTTTTATATGACTGCGTTAGTAAACTAAATGCTTCACCAGCTGATAAAATATTTTCATTGATGTCTTCGCCCATTTGCGGCTGAACCATTAATGTAATTTCTTCTTCTTCCTGATGGTTCAGTTCGAAAGAAAACATAACCTCTCCTTGTTCATACACGTGTGAGGCTTTTTTATCCCAAGAAATCCGTGTCGAACGCTTGATATCATCTGATCCTTCGTATGTATATATTAAACTGCTTTCCCCTTTTATTTGCCCTGTTCGTTTTCCGACATTTCCAGTTTGAAAACCTCTTACGATAAACATATCGTTAAAATCGACATCTGCTTGGATACTTAATGTAAAAGCAATTTTTTTAGGAAAATAACTTTTCAATTTTATTTTTTCATAGAAAATACCCTCATATATAAAGCGCTTTCTTTCTATTTCTACAGACTCTCGCCACAGCGATAGTTCTCCTTCTTTTTCCATATGCGGATTAGTAAGAAGAATTGTGGCTAACAGGTTTTCGTCGGCACTTGAGGACAATAACACAGGATCTGTACCGTTAATTTTCAAATGAAATTTGCTCAAAAAACGCGTATCTTTCATATATAGCCCTAAACCATACTGATGGTTTTCAGTGATATTTCCTGCTTGATCTGTTAGTAAAAATAAGTCATTTTCTTTAATCACACGGTAATCCATTTCCATCCCCCAAAATTTCACCGAAACGTTTTGGAAAAACGAAACACAAAACCGAAACGTTTCGGTTTTTACATTATATAAAAACCACTAGCCGTGGTTTTTAGCTGTTGATTCTCGAATAATCAGCTGTGTATCAAGATAACGCTTCATATTTGTTTCTTTTCCTTCTAGCATCTCAATTAGTAAATCTGCAGCTTCATAGCCAATCTGATATACTTCCTGCCCTACAGTCGTCAAATTTGGAGACGAGTAAGAAGCAAGAACAATATTATCATATCCGACAATCGAAACGTCTTTTGGTACATCAAGGCCAAGTTCTTTGCATGCTTTTAATGCTCCCAGTGCCATTAAATCACTTGCACAAAAAATAGCGGTGAGCTCTTCATACTTATTTAAAAGCTCACTGGCAGCTTTCTCTGCTTTCTTTTCTTCAAACTTTCCGCTTACAACCCATTCAGACCGAAACGACAAACCGCATTCTTTGAGGGCTTGTCTGTATCCGTTGAGACGTTCTTGGCTGACAAATGCGTCTTCATGTCCGTTAATCATCCCAATATGCTGATGGCCAAGACTCGCTAAATGTTCAACCGCTTTTTTAGCTCCCAAGGCATTATCGGTGGTGACATAGCCTACTGAACTAGAATGGACGGGAATATCAACTAAAACACAAGGAATATCGCTTTCTACTACTTCTTTTAAATAAGGATCTTCTTTTTTGATGCCCTGAATAATTGCCCCGTCCACTCTTCGCTCTCGACAAAGCTGAGTATACGTTTTTTCTCGCTGCATCATCGTGTTTGTATTAAATAAAATCAAGTCATACCCCAAAGTAGATGCACGCTCATTTACACCGCACAATACTTCAAACGTGAAATTATCTTTTACGCTCTCTCTGCTGATGCCTGAAACTAGTAGTCCAATTGTCTTTGACTTTTGCATAACCAATCCTCGAGCTAACGTATTGGGGCTATAGTCCAGCTCTCTTGCTACGGCTGCAATCTTTTGCCTTGTTTTTTCATTTACATCTGAATAACCATTTAAAGCCCGAGACACCGTTGTTACAGATACGCCGGCAACTCGCGCTATATCTTTAATCGTTGTCAATCAAAATTCCTCCAAAACGTTTCGGATAACTTTAAATAGATTGTAACGCTTTCATTTCTTAAATTCAATACTTTTTTAATAATCAGTTTACTTTTATCTATTTTTAAAATTTTTGCATATAAAAAAAGCAGCCCTAAAGCTGCTCTTTACTCACAAAGAGGAAATTGAAGTGAAAAGCACGTTTCTTTTCCTTTTACGCTAGACACACTTACTTTTCCCTTCATATAATGAATAATACTGAAAGATACCATCGTTCCAAGCCCCGTACCTTTTTCTTTTGTTGTAAAATACGGTTCGCCTAACCGGTTGACTTGTTCTTGCGTCATACCGCAGCCTGTATCCATAATATCAACGATCACAACTCCGCCTTCTTTTCCTACTTTAATAGTTAACGTGCCTCCGTTTTGCATGGCTTCAATACTATTTTTAAATAAGTTGATTAGACACTGCTGAAGCTTTCTTCTTTCTCCCATTACGAAGAACTTCACTTCTTCATCGAATGTAAAATCAATCGCGACTCCGTTCATATTGGCAAGAGGCGTCATAATATGGGTGACGTGATGAATTTCTTCTGACATATTCATTTTTTCATTTCGTTCTGGAGCGGAATTGGCAAATAGCAAGTAATCATCAATGATTTCTTTTGCGCGGTCTAGTTCATTAATAGCAATCGAAATGTAGCGTTTTTTAGCAGGTTCTTTTTCATCTTCTTGCAGCATTTGCATAAATCCTCTGCTTGCAGTTAGAGGATTTCGCACCTCATGAGAGATGCTGGCAGCTAAATGACTGACAATTTCTAGCTTTTCTGCTTTCATTAGGCGCTGCAGCACTAATAAATTTGCCCGTATCGCTTCCCACAGTATGGTAATCACAAACATGCCTGCCACATCTAAAACAGCGAACTGAACCCACACGCTAATAGGAATGCTTGTTACGTGTAAAACAAAAATAGATACAAGCATAGCTAATAAAGAACCAATTACACTAAGACAGGTGCTCACGATAATTCTATTTTTTAATGAGAAATGTAAAAAGTATTTTGTTATGAAAAATAAAGGAATGGATAAAATCGGAAGAGCAATTAATGTTGATAAAAACCCTACATCGTACCCGCCAATTAGCAAGCGCAGCAGTAAAATAAAGACGAAAAGCAAGCTTCCTAGCGGCCAGCCTCCATATAACGTTCCTAAAATATAAGGAATTCTTCGTAAATCCATTCGATAGTCATCCGGGACATAAGCTCCGTTAACCGGAAACAAAAGGCAAAAGGTAATAGCTAAAATCGGAAATACCGCGATATAGTGATCTTTCCACCAATGAACTTTTTTAGCATACTTGATCAAATAAAACATCTGCACTAAAAACAGCGCCAATAAAATAAATAAAAAATTAATTAACAAATCTTTCGTAACAAAACTCATGCATTCACCGGTCTTTCAAATGAGATAAAAATAAACTCTTTTATTGCATTTACATTTGTAACACAAATTAGAGCGTAATCATAGATAAATAAACGTATTCTATTTACTTTTTTATAACTTCCTATGACTTTATCGTCCGTTCCCTAAAATAGTGAAGACTAAGAAAACCTTTTCAACTTCACTAAAAATATTCAGAATTTTATTTACATATGAGTTACAATGCTCTATAATCAGATCAATGTACTTGGTTTTGAGAGTAGGAGGACAAAATATGGAACTATCAATTACCTTAATGGGATTATTCGTTGGAACCCTTGTAGGCTTAACGGGGGTTGGAGGTGCCGCTTTATTAACACCTTTACTGATTGTACTCGGCATTAACCCTTCCATTGCCGTAGGAACAGATCTTGTCTACAATTCTATCACAAAATTATTCGGAGTCGCTCAGCACTACAAACAGCGAACCATTAACTTTAAATTAGCAAAATATTTAGCTTTCGGAAGTATTCCGAGCGCTGTGCTGGCTATTGTCACACTTCATGCATTCCCATCTTTTCACGAGCATCAAGAAACGATTATTAAGCACGCTCTCGGGTACGTCATGACGCTGGTTGCCATCTCAATTATCTTTCGCGTCTTTTTTGATAAATTAATTCGCCCAAATCGGTTTCAGGAAATGGACTTAAATCAGAAAAAAGGATTAACAATCGGAATTGGCGTAGTCTTTGGGTTCGTTGTCGGACTAACATCGATTGGTTCTGGCTCATTATTTGCCATTGCAATGCTGTACTTATTTAAGTTAAAAACATCTGAGCTGGTTGGTACTGATATTGCACATGCGTTTCTTCTCGTTACGGTGGCTGGTATTTTAAATGCAAGCTTTGGAAGCGTTGATTATATGTTGACTGCTAACCTATTAACTGGATCTATTCCGGGTGTGTTACTCGGAAGCCGTTTATCAACGAAAGTGCCTTCAAGACCGCTTCAAGCCATTATGGCGACCATCATTTTAATTAGCGGAATTAAACTAATTTAATAAATAAAAAGCACATGCCTTTGCATGTGCTTTTTATTAGTTTTTTTAAAGATCTACATTAAAAATAATAATGTTTTAAACCACTCCCTTCCCTTCTTATACACTTCAACTAATATTTTTATTGAATTTTAGTCAAAGAGACCAATGACACCTCAAACAACCTTACGTTAAAATGTAAAAAAACATAACATCTATTGTAACATCAAAAAAATTGTACGACGAAGGGAGAACACATGACACAAACAGCGGCAAAAAGTAAGCAAAAACCTTTTTATAAAGGTCTTTTCTTTCAAATTATGATGGCAATTGTACTTGGCGTAGCCGTAGGATATCTATGGCCAAGCTTTGGAAATGCTGTGAAACCGATTGGAGACGGTTTTATTAAGCTCATCAAAATGCTGATTGCTCCTCTTATCTTTGGGGTAGTCGTTGTCGGAATTGCCAAGGTTGGAAACATTAAAACAGTTGGGCGTATCGGTGGAAAAACCATTCTTTACTTCGAAATTGTCACAACATTCGCTCTACTTATCGGTCTATTAGTAGCAAACGTAATGAACCCCGGGGCCGGTATGAATGTTGACCCTTCAAGCTTAAGCACAACTGAAGTGGACGCGAAGACAAACGGCTCCGAACTTCCGAGCGAAGGTGATTTTTTTCTTAATATGATTCCAGACAGTGCAGTTGGTGCTTTTTCAAACAACTCCATGCTTCAAGTGCTTTTAATTTCGTGTTTGTTCGGAATCGCTCTTGTCCATATAGGTGGAAAAACAGCGGAGACCCTTCTACACGTATTAGAAAAAGTAAATGATGTGTTATTTAAAATTATGGGATACATCATGAAGTTAACGGCTCTTGCCACGTTTAGCGCCATGGCATTTGCGGTTAGTCAGTACGGTCTTGGAACACTTGCTGCATTTGGAAAGCTATTTATCGCTATGACAATTGCTTGTCTAGCATTTGTTCTTGTTTTAGCTGTTATTTTACGAACCTATTTAAAATTAAGCTTGTGGAAAGTTATTCTATATATACGAGAAGAAATTATGCTGGCATTTGCTACGGGTTCTACTGAAGCCGTTATGCCGCAGCTCATGGAGAAATTTGAACAAGCAGGATGCAACAAAGCAGTCGTTGGCCTTGTTGTGCCTACGGGCTATTCGTTTAATCTAGACGGTGCTTCTATCTACCTGTCTCTTGCTCTCGTCTTTTTAGCACAAGCAACGGGCGTGGACTTGAGCCTCACTGATCAGCTTTTAATGCTTGGTGTTCTTCTTCTTACGTCTAAAGGAATGGCTGGCATTCCAGGATCAGCTTTTGTTGCTCTGTCTGCTACCGCAGCAGCAACCGGATCCATTCCGGTAGCTGCCGTTGCTCTGATGCTTGCTCCTGATCGCTTTATGGGTAATTACCGGACCACAGTTAATATTATTGGTTATGCGGTAGCTGCTTTTATTATCGCACGATGGGAAAATTTATTAGACCTACAAAAAGCCAATGATGTGCTTGACGGAAAAATTACGTATCAGCCCAAAAATGCTGAAATTTCTCTCCCTGAGAGTATTCCAGCAGCCAATGAAAAAGCATTTTAATAAAAAAAATTCCTGGCCGAGACAAGTCTATTTTGCTTGTTTTTCGGGCAGGAATTTAATTGTTACATGAAAGGCCTTTTGCTGAAATTTATTTTCTTCCAGTATTTTATATACCATTTGTTTAATCGTTTCTTGCGTTTTGGCATCAGCTGAAACGGAAGGCTCCATATACACATCCAGCTCTACTCTGTCCTTTGAATAAAGGGAAGAATTCACACCCCTTGATTCATAGCCCGCTTCAGTTAAACCGCTGCTGATTTTATGCCAAATATCCAGTTTGTCCATTTGTTTAATAACAGGCTTTGCTTCTTCGTACACTTGTGCTTGCTGAGTCTTGGAAACTTCTTCTTTTTTAATAAAAACTGCATATCCTGAACCTACTATTAAAAACGTCATGATAGCAAATGCTCGCATTCTTTTCATTCTCTCACCTCATTTAGAGATATAGATTATAAATATGCGAACAATTGCTACAGTATGACGGCTTGTATATCTACTTCTTTTCTACTATACTCAACAGTCGTTTAGAACCGGCGTGCACTTCTTCTATTATACTGTCAAACAGCTCTTGCACCGTTGGAATACTATCAATCAGTCCAACGACTTGGCCTGCCCATCCATAGCCTTCATCGATTTTATTTTCATAAATATACCGGCAGTTTGCCCCTCCGCTAATGACGTCTTTTAACTCTTCGTATCTCTCTCCTTGCTCCTCACGCTTAATAATGTCAAGAGTGTAGTGGGACTTCAATACGCGTCCAGGTGCCCCGAACGAACGTTTAATAACCACAGTATCCGTTTCTTTTGCTTCTATAATAGCTTGTTTATACGCATCATGGGCATCTACACATTCTTTTGTCACGATAAAACGTGTTCCCATTTCTATCCCTTCAGCGCCTAATGATAACGCTGCCAATAATCCTTGTCCGTTTCCAATCCCTCCGCTTGCCAAGACCGGAATTGACACAGCCGCAGCTACTCGAGGAATTAATACCATTGTGCCTAGATCCTCACGCCCGATATGTCCTCCGGCTTCTTGCCCTACTGCCATGACAGCATCTGCTCCTAGCTTCTCAGCTTTTTGAGCTTGACGTACGTTGGCTACCAGCACGAGCGTTTTAATTCCCGTTCCTTTTAATCTTTCAAAAATAGGTGTGGGATTTGCTCCTGTTATGGAAATAACCGGAACACCTTCTTCTACTGCTGCGTCGAGAAGTTCTTTATAAGAACCTTCTGTTTGACCTCCAACAGCAAAATTAACGCCAAAAGGACGCTCAGTTAAAGAACGTACTTTCTTAATTTCAGCTCGAAGTTTCTCAGGTGTTCGGAGCGTCATAGCTGTAATTTGTCCAAGCCCGCCTGCATTTGAGACAGCAGCCGCAAGTTCTGCGTACGCTAGATACGCAAGACCTCCTTGTACAATTGGATATTGAATTCCTAATAAATCTGTTACCCGTGTTTTCATCTATGTATCCCCTCTCCTTTTATTTTTGTATTTATGAATACTTATTCATAATCATAACAAGAAAATAACGGATTTCCTACGAAAAAATTCCAACATTTCTGTTTGCTTCAACTTTTGATAGGGTACACATTTTGTAATGATTATTAACTGAAGATCAAGGAGGAAGACAAGTATGACAAAAAAGCACCCTGTAAATGAAAAAAGCAAGCAAGAACAGCTCGAGCAGTTTAAAACAGACGATCGAAACCAAGCGCTCACAACCAATCAAGGGTTAAAGCTTTCCGAAGATGAATTTTCTTTAAAAGCAGGCGAACGTGGTCCAACCCTTATGGAAGACTTTCATTTCCGTGAAAAAATGACGCATTTTGACCACGAGCGCATTCCTGAACGCATCGTTCATGCACGAGGCTTCGCTGCTCACGGAGAATTTGAGCTGTATGACTCGCTCAGTGAATATACAAAAGCTAAATTTTTACAGAATCCGTCTGTAAAAACACCTGTATTTGTCCGTTTTTCTACTGTAGCAGGTTCTAAAGGTTCAGCTGAAACGGTTCGCGACGCACGTGGTTTTGCAACAAAATTTTATACAGAAGAAGGAAACTATGACTTAGTTGGCAATAACATTCCCGTGTTTTTCATCCAAGATGCAATTAAATTCCCAGATTTAATTCATGCTGTTAAGCCTGAGCCTCACAACGAAATGCCTCAGGCGGCTTCAGCACACGATACGTTTTGGGATTTTGTCGCTAATAATCAAGAGTCTGCCCACATGGTCATGTGGACAATGTCAGACCGCGCAATTCCTCGCAGCTTACGTATGATGGAAGGCTTCGGCGTACATACTTTTCGCTTAGTTAATGCAGAAGGAAAAGCTCATTTTGTCAAATTCCACTGGAAGCCTGTACTCGGAACTCATTCCCTCGTTTGGGACGAAGCTCAAACCATTTCTGGGAAAGATCCTGATTTTCATCGCCGCGACTTATGGGAGTCAATTGAAAACGGAGACTACCCTGAATATGAGCTAGGCATTCAAATCATAGCTCAGGAAGATGAATTTAAATTCGACTTTGACATTCTTGATCCAACTAAGCTTTGGCCAGAAGAAGACATTCCCGTCAAATTGGTTGGAAAAATGACCTTAAATCGAAATGTAGACAACGTATTTGCCGAAACGGAACAAGTCGCATTCCATCCGGGGCATGTGGTACCGGGAATTGATTTTTCCAATGATCCTCTCTTACAAGGAAGATTGTTTTCATACACGGATACCCAGCTTATTCGTCTTGGTGGTCCGAATTTTCACGAACTTCCAATCAACCGTCCAGTATGCCCGTTTCATAACAATCAACGAGACGGTTACGGACGTCAAACGATCAACAAAGGGCCTGTCAGCTACCACAGAAACTCTCTTGCAGCCAATACGCCGGCTCCTGTCCCAGAGGCAGAAGGCGGTTATGCTCACTACCAAGAAAAAGTGGAAGGAAGAAAAGTTCGAAGCCGAAGCGAAAGTTTTAAAGACCACTTTTCACAGGCAAAGCTATTTTGGAATAGCATGAGCGACCCAGAAAAAGAGCATATTATCAGTGCTTTCAGCTTTGAGCTTGGAAAAGTGAAAAGCAAGTCTGTTCAGCAACAGGTTGTTGATATGTTTGCCAACGTCAGTACAGTGCTAGCTAAACAAGTGGCACAAGCGATTGGTGCAACGCCTCCATCGGGAGAAGACGCGCCAGTGACCAAGTCGTCTCCGGCTCTTAGTCAGGAACAGACGATTAAAAAGCCGAATACGCGTAAAGTAGCTGTCATTGTAGCTAATGACTTTAGCGGTGACCTACCACAAGTGTTAAACAGTTTAAAACAACAGGGCATTCAGCCTGAAATTGTAAGCACAACCCTCCAAAACGTAAAAGGAACAGACGGGTCAGAACTTGAAGTACAGCACACGTTCTTAACAAGTGATTCTGTCTTATTCGATGCGGTTTATGTTGTCGGAAGTTCGTCAGCTGATGAGAAGTTTCGTAAAGAAGCACTGACGTTTGCTCAAGAAGCATTCGAGCATTTTAAACCAATTGGCGCCACAGATGAAGGTATTAAGTGGCTAAAAGCTGCTGGCTTAGATAGTAGTCCCGGTGTCGTAACTGGAGATTCTACACGTTTTACAGATGAATTTGTTGAAGCTGTTTCAGCTCACCGCCACTGGAATCGTTACGTTATATAAATAAAAAAGCCTTTGAAGTCAATGATTTCAAAGGCTTTTTTATTAAACTGATTTTCTAAATGCCATAACATGCAAATCTTTTACCGGATAAAAATCGTTATCAGGAAAGCGAACGTAACCTCTTTTAGTGTACAGCTTAATGGCATGTTCCATTGAATGATCTGTATGTAAACCTAAATAAGAACACCCTAGCTCCCGAGATTTTTTTTCACACGCTTCAAGAAGCGCATTGGCGACTCCTTTTCGGCGATGAGATGGAGCAACTGCCAGCAGACGAATTTCAGCCCATGGAAATGGTTTTAATAACCCTCCATATACATCCGTATTCGGCGGATAAAACAAAACGCTTCCTGCCATTTCTCCATCGATTTCAGCTACCATGCATTCAAATTTCTTTTCTTCACTCAGGGTATGTAAAATTCCCTTTCGATATCTTTTCCAGTGTGCTTCCGATTTTACAGCTGCATATTGCTCATAAGCAGCAAGCGTTACTGTTTCAATAGATGATGTTTCTTCTTCTCTAGCTTTTCGAACGATCAATTTTTTCTCCTCCATTTACCTTCTTCGTTAATTCTTATTGTCTATGGTGAAGAATGTTTATGCAACACATTTGCATTGCGAAACAGCTTCCTTTGCATATATTTAATCCGTGCATTATGGTTTCTGAAGCAGTCTTTGTGCTGAAACTCTGCTTGTCTTCATATACATATAAAGAGATTCATAGACAAGGATGAGACAGCATGTACAAAAAATTAATTGCAATTGGAATTGGCAGTGTGTTTGTTAGTATTGGAATTAACGTTTTTATTCTTCCGCTTCAGCTTGTAACAGGAGGCATTACGGGAATTAGCTTAATCATTAATTATTTACTTGGCTATAAAGTAGGCGTGATGATTTTTTGCTTAAACTTGCCGATTTACCTTCTCGCTCTAGGTTTTAACCGCTCTTATTTTTTAAATGCTATCTATGGCATGGTTCTCTCAGCCGTTATGATTGATTTGCTGTTTCCGCTTCACGGAATTTTTCACCTTCCCATTATCTTAAGCGCTTGCCTTGGAGGCGTTTTTAACGGAATTGGAACTGGCATCATGCTCCGGCAGCACGCAAGTCAAGGCGGGGTCGACTTATTTTCTCTGATACTTGCAAAATGGTTATCTTTAAACCCTGGCATCATCATTTTAGTGATTGACGCATCTATTATTATTTCAGGTATTTTACTGCTTCAAAACGATACAGCTATTTATTCATTATTCATTGTTGTATGCTCTGGTATAGTGACCAGTTTAATTACGTCATTCAAACGCATCATCGTCTATGTATAAGGAAAAAGCCTCGAGACATGCGTCTCGAGGCTTTTCTTTATTTGTCATTTAAGAATTCTTGCAGCGCTTCTTTATTTTTATCTAAATCAATATCAAGCACCATACCAACGCCGCTATACGTTTTGTTTTCAAATGATCCGTCTAAAGGCAGTCGTAGGCTTTGAACGTCTTTCATGTTTCCTGTTACCACATCTTTAGCTAGAAGCATCATGCTTTTTGTATCTAAATTTGTATCGATGTAAGGATCCATTACGCCGAGAAGCTTCGGTATTTTAAACACGCTGTTTAGGCTTGCTACTTCATCTTTGAGCTTTAAAACGACTTCTTGCTGGCGCTGAACGCGTCCAAAATCACTCATGTTATCATGGCGAAAACGTACGTAGCCAAGCAACTGTTCACCGTGTAAAACTTGGGTACCTTTGTGAAGCGTCATACCAATTCCCGAAGACATATCGTGAGGCACGGTTACTTCAATGCCATCAGGCGCAATCGTATCTACAATTTTTGAAAATCCTTCGAAGTCCACAACTGCATAATAGTTAATATCAATATCAAAATTTTGTTTGATCGTTTGACGCAGCAGCTCAGGACCTCCGAACGCGTAAGCAGCATTCAGCTTTTGCTTGCCGTGTCCTGGAATATCCACGTACATATCCCTCATAAGAGAAACAATTTTCGGGTGTTTGCTTTTAGAATCGTAGTGAGCAATTAAAATAGAGTCTGTACGAGAATGCTTTTCCCCGCGCGAGTCACTTCCTAACAGCAGCATATTTACTTCTCCGTTATTCGGGAGACTGCCTTGAAACTGTTCAAATGTCGTGCCGTCATCCGCAAATTTACCATCGCTTGCTATCGATAGCCCTTGCTTATATTGGAAATAGCTGTATATGCCCCCAACGATAATAAAAAGGAACAACAAAGCAAAGAACACTCTGCCCCATCGAACTCTTCTTCTTCTTTTGCGTCTTGTTCGCTCCACGTTTCTGTCACCAGCTTTCTTTTTCAATGAAGTTCTCATAAAACAAGCAAGTAGCTAAGCTTTTAAAAAGCTCCTCTACTTGCTTGTTTGGATTGTATGGTGTGAAAGCTTACATTATTTTTCTGTTTCTTGGTCTTTTCCATACATGTATTTTGATGGATCGACCGGTTTAAAGTCATCTAATTTATTAAATCGTAATAAATCACCGTATAACACTTTATCAGAAAGTTCTAGCTCTCTTCCAACTTTCTTTTTGTAAGCTTTCGCTTCGTCTGTTGCTGTGATTCTTTCTCCTGTGTTTGTATCGTAATACTTGCCGTCAATTGACGTGTATTTCGGAGAAACATAATCACCGTTTCTAAATGCTACTACCTGATCATGGTCTTTTGATAATAAATCTGTACCGAATTGAACATACTCTTTACTATCAATTCCCACTAGGTGAAGAAGCGTAGGCACTACGTCAATTTCACCGCCGTACGTATGGTTCACTCCACCTTTTACACCTGGTACGTGAAGGAAGAACGGTACGCGTTGAAGCTGAGCGTTTTTATATGGCGTGATTTTCTCGCCAAGAACTTTTTCCATTGCTTTGTTATGATTTTCAGAAATACCGTAGTGGTCACCGTAAATCATAATAACTGAGTTGTCATATAAACCTGAAGCTTTTAGCTCTGTAAAGAATTCTTGCAGTGATTCATCCAAATAACGAGCCGTTTGGAAATAACGGTCTACCGTTCCATCTCCTGTGTTCGCCGGTTCAATGCTAGCATCACCTTTATCAAGAACGAATGGGAAATGGTTTGTTAATGTAATCATATGCGCATAGAACGGCTGCTTCAATGACTGTAGCATTGGCATAGATTCTTTGAAGAATGGCTTATCTTTTAATCCATAGTTTACTTTGTTATCACCAGTCATATTGTAATAACTTGCATCAAAGAATTTATCCACACCGAACTGTTTGTAAATTTCATTACGGTTCCAGAACGTTTTATAATCTCCGTGTAACACAGCACTTGTATAGCCGCCCTCTTGATCTAAGATCGCTGGTGCTGCTTGGTACGTGTTGCGGCCTTTTAAGCTAAATGCTGATCCTTGAGGCAAGCCATATAATGACGTATCCATCATAAGCTCTGCATCAGCTGTTTTACCTTGTCCTGTTTGATGGAAGAAGTTATCAAAATACATAAATTCATTTCCATTTGCTAATGAATTTAAAAACGGCGTTACTTCTTGTCCATTTAACTTGTAATTAATTAGGAATGACTGAAATGATTCTAGATGAATTTTAATAATATTTTTTCCTTTTGCTTTACCCGCATACTCAATATTCGGAGCTGCATAGTGACTTGTACTGAAGTTTTTCACTGTTGTTAAGTCATCACTGCTTGCGAATGCTCGTTGCTTTGAGTTTTGAAACGTTTGAACTGCATCATACACCGTGTAGTTGTATGCTCCTAAATATTTCACTAGGTAGTTGCGATCAAATGTTCTTGTTAATAATTCAGGGCGATCTTTTTCAGCATAGTGCAAGTTAATTGCAAATGCGACAGCTCCTGCCGCTAACACCATGAACGTATAGCGGAATTTAAGACGTGCTTTTGGCCATTCGATTTTTCTAACAAACAATAGCGCAATCAGTAAAATGATATCTACAAAGTAAAAAATATCGTGAGCTTTTACTAAATCAGCGATACTGCCTCCTAAATGACCCACATTGCTTGTTTGCGTTAAAGTAGGCAATGTCACAAAGTCATTGAAGAATCGATAATATAAAATATTGCTGTACAAAATGACCGTCATGATTGTACTAAGGATAAGCGTCCAAACGATGGCTCTTTTTCCTTTTGCAAACAATGCTAACCCTAAAAAGATCAAAGTTGAACTAATTGGATTAATAAACAATAACGTTTTTTGCATTGAGTCACTTATATCTAAGTTGAACTCCACTTTGTAAGACATGTAAGACTTGATCCACATGAATAAAACCGCTATAAAAAAGTAAAACAACGGCTTTGAAAATAGTTTTTTCATTTTCAAATTCCTTTCACTAAAAAGTAGAGATTTCATGTTCAGCTAACCTCAGGAAAGTCCCCTACATTAAATCGTAACGGTTACGTCCTGCAAAAGATTACCTGAAAATGATTCAATTTGTCAAACAATATCATCTTCATCTCTTTTTTTAGTCATCTACAAAATTTACATTTTAACTTGTAATCTCTTATTTTTCATCGTGATGTTAATATTACACAATTGTTAATTTGTAAATTTTGTTCTCCCTATATTGCATACATATTAATTTACCACATTTCTGCTCTGCAATAAAAGTATTTTTATTTTATTAGGCATAATATTTCACTTGCTGAATGAAAAGGTACTATTGTACTGGACGGTATTCTTCGCTTACTGTTAGGACTAGTAAAAATAGACTTATCTATGCTTAGTCTTTATCTTCATCAACAGCTATGCGGTCTCCTTGTGCAAAAGGCTGTGAAATCACAAGAAACTCAATCTCCTCACTCGAACGATTCATCATTTGATGAAGAATCGAAGGAAATACTTCTACTCCTTCGTGTGCTTTTACATCGTAAATAACTCCGTCTATTTCTAGAGCAGCTGTTCCTTTTAGTACAAAGAAAAATTGATGTGCTTTCAAGTGATAATGCCTTACCTCTTCCGTATAAGGGGGCATGCGCTCATGAATAATACTTACGTCTTTATTTTTCACTAGGTGCCACCCATCGCATTTTCCTCCCCACACGTAGTGTTCTGCGTTTTGCTTACTAACTTTCATGACTAGCTCCCCTTTTTTAATAAATGAACACCTGCAGATTACATAGAAATTCTATGTGATCTTTTTAATCTTGCTATTGGAAATATTTTTTTCAGATGAAGGCTTTGGCTTCAAAGTAAAAAGCATTCCTAAAAAGATCAAAACAATGCCTGCAAGCTGCAAAAGCGTAGGACGAAATCCCGTGAATGCTGTATCTAATAAAATGGCAACGGCTGGATCTAAAAACACCAGAACCGAAATCACCTGAGTTTTTAAATAGCGCAGGCTGTCGAAAAACAAATAATACACTAAACCAGTATGTACAAAGCCTGTTACTAAAATAGATGTCCAGTTGGCCGTTGTTAGGAAATGAAAATCAGTAAAATGAACAAACGGCAATAATAGAAAAATCCCTAAAAAAGTCTGAAGAAATGTAACAGCATAAGCACTCGTATGAATAATGCCTTTACCAAGCAGCGTCGTGCATGCATAAAACAAAGCGGCTAAAAGCGCCCAGAGTATTCCTGAAGACATGAAGCCGTCAATCGTAAGTTGCTCCACTCCAATAATTAGAAGTGTTCCTCCAAAACAAATGAAGATAGACATCACGCCAAGAACCGTTAATTTCTCCTTAAACATAAAGCTCCCCAGAAGCAATACTAAAACGGGTGCAAGATGATAAATAGAAATAGCAACCGTAACGGACATCATTTCAAATGCTTTAAATAGAAACACCCAGTTAAACACAAGAAATATCCCACACAGTAAAATCTGCTTTATTTCTTTGGCATTCCATTTTTCCCTTTTATATTCACCCGTTACGAACCAGCACATTCCGAGAAAAAGTGTTGCACAAATACAGCGAACGAATACTAAGTCAAAAGAAGGCAGTCCAGTTTGTGTGGAGAAAAAGCCAATTGAACCAAAAATACTCATTGAAATCATCATTTTCACCATTGGCCCTGCTTTCATTCTCTCACCTCACTTTCAGAAAACTATTACTATTCAAACATAAAGAAGCCCATTTGTAAATTAATGGTTCAAAAGCGCTATTCCATGAAAAAGCAAAAAGCGCAAAGACATGGGATCAGTCCCATCGTCTTTGCGCTTTTCTGCCTTTCTTTTAATCTTCAACCGGGAACCAGCCTGGTGTGTTAATAACGGCTTGCCACAGCGGGTCAGGAATCACAAGCTTTTCCTGATCTTTTTTGCTTAATGTTGTCACAATTTCATTTTCACGGCCTTCTTTTACTTTTTGAACCCAGTCTGGATCCATAATTAATTCGCGGCCAATCGCAAGCAGTGGAATGCCCGTTTCAAGAGCGGCTGCTGCTTCGTCTGCTGTATGAATAGAACCTACGCCCATCACAGGTACGCGGCTTCCTACTCGCTCTTGAATAATTTCAATACGTGAACGAGTATCTTCCACGCCTCGGCGCGGTTTTGACCAGAATTCCATTAGCGATACGTGAAGGTAATCAAGGTCTTTTTCTGCTAGTGCATCGACTAACTTCAACGTATCAGCCATTGTAATTCCTGGCGTTTCAGGCTCTTCTGGCGAGAAGCGATAGCCTACTAAAAATGATTCTTTTGCATGCTTAGAAACGGCTTGCTTTACTTCGTCTACGATTGCAAGCGGGAATGTTAAGCGTTTTTCTACGCTGCCGCCCCATTTATCTTCGCGGCGATTAGAATGCGGAGAAAAGAACTGCTGAATTAAATAGTTATTTGCTCCGTGAATTTCAACTCCGTCAAATCCTGCTTCAATGGCACGGCGCGTCATTTCACCAAAATCGTGAATAATGCCTTCAATTTCTTCATTTGTTAACTCTCGCGGTACCGGAGCTCCTTCTTGTTCTGCAGCAACAGCACTTGCGCTAACAACCTCTCCATTTGGAACAAGCTCAGGCGGACACATGCGGCCTCCGTGAAAAATTTGAAGAACTGCTTTTGCTCCTTGATCTTTAATGGCTGTTGCTAATCGACGCAGGCTAGGAATCATTTCATCGCTGTCTGCAGCAAACTCTCCGTGAAATCCTTTTCCGTTCGCCGTTCCGTATGTACATGCTGTAATGACCATGCTAACACCTTTTGAACGTCGTACGTAGTAGTCTACTTCTGCATTTGATACTGTCCCATCTTCATTTGATGAAAAATTTGTCATAGGAGCAAGAATAACGCGGTTATCTAATTTGATGCCATTTGAAAAAGTAAATGGCTGTAAAAGCGGCTCATACTTTTTATTTGTCATTTTATTTCCCTCCAAAAATGATACGGTCAAAAATAGTGGCATATTATAGGTAGAGACTGTTTTCCTTCCTATAATATGTGTCATTTAAAACTGTAACTTTAAAATATACTGTGATTTTAATCTGTACAGTTTTACCTGTCAAAGAATAAGACTTTCTAACACAAAAAAGCACTCATATACTGAGTGCTTTTTTATCATTGCGAAAGAGGTTCCTGATTATACATAAATGATTTTACTTTTACATATTGAGCTTCTAACTCTTGAAGTGTCAGTTCGTATAGATGCCGATTTCCTTTTTTATAAATACCAAAATTCAATAGCGCATTAATAAACCAATTTTTCTTATGTTCCGTTTCAGGCTGTGTATGTTGTTTCACGATCTCCACCACCTAAGGTTCTCTCATTTTAATTTTGCAAAGCATTCGCTTTTACATAAATGATTTTACTTCTATACGATGAAAAAACGGTGAAATAGAAAGCTTTTTCATTTTAAATTTCCGCAGCAGGACCCGTTATTTTTTTACGTTTCTTCACACTTGCTAATATTTTTTCAATATAATAAATAACAATAATAAAAACTGACATAATAGCAAAATAAGTACCGATTACAACAAAAGGATTTGGACTTTCAAAACCGCTTTCTTTTCCTTTCATTCCTCTTTCCGGACCTCCGCCATCGTGATCAAAGTTTGGACGTTCGTGACCAGCAGATGCCGTCGCAGAAGATTTGTTCTCGCTAAATGAATGGCGATCAAAATCCGGCTTCCCACCGCCTTTTTGCGGCATATCTGAGGAACTTACATTCAGTACTCTCGCTACTCCTCCAAGTTTTCCAAGAAAACCCGTTTCATTTATTTCGTATATGCCAATGACTAACAGCGCAGCGGTTGTGAGCTTAGCTGCTATGCTCAAGCTTTTCTTTGACTTTTTGAATTTCGTCATATTTTTACATACATTTATAACCCATTGCCAATGAAGACCTATGTGAGCGGCTACTAAAATTAACACTAAAAATGATACGGAAATATGCGAAACCTTAAACCACTGTTCGTTCCCAACATTAATATTTGGAAATACTACTCTTGAAATAAAAATACCGCTAATCATAATAAATGACATCGTAATCAACAGCATGATATTTAAAAAGTAACCGAACTTTGTTCTGCGCGGAAGCCTGCGGTCAAATAACTTAACCGTAACTTTCTTTACCCACTGCCAGTTTAGCAGCACGTGGGTAAAAAAGGCGACGGCAATCGCCAACCCCGCAATTTCATGAAATGTTAACCCTCCCAATACTTGCTTGTTAAAAAACAAAACAAACGTAACGGCCATTAAAAGATCCAGTCCAAACCGGACGTACATCATCTTTTTCACTCTATTCATTCTCCTCACCTATGTATTTGTCAAAACAACTCCTTTTTCATATTTCTTAATGTAAGCAGAGTTGGTGAAAATTAGGTGAAACGACTGATTTTTTTACCAAAATAACCAGTCCTGAGTTCTATAAAAGTAGAATGGAATCATTTTTATTTTTTCGAAAATAGCTGTTGACAAAGAAAAAAGAAGCACGTATAGTAATGGTTATTCATCAAGAACTTTCAGATTTTAATCAAAAACACAGCGATTGGGAGTAGTAAAAGCTTATTATTCGGTCAAGAGAGCTACGGGTTGGTGTGACGTAGTCCAATAATACTTTGAACTCGCCCAGGAGTGGTAATTCAGAAAGAATGCAGAAGTGTTCTCTAAGTTTTAACGTCTAACCTTCGTTATCAGGTTTTAAGCAGGGTTCTTTAAGAGCCAACAAGAGTGGTACCGCGGTTAGCTAAAGCTTATCGTCTCTTCTCTCATTTGATAATGAGGTAGGAGACGATAAGCTTTTTTTATTTTATAAAAAAGTGGAGGGAAAAGTCATGAAGAAGGACAACCAAGGTTTGCAGCGAACAATGACTTCACGTCACATTATGATGATGGCGCTAGGTGGAGCAATTGGCGCTGGTTTATTTAAAGGAAGCAGCTCGGCTATTGATATGGCAGGACCATCAGTTATTATTGCCTATTTAATTGGCGGAATTATTTTACTATTCATCATGCAAGGTCTTGCTGAAATGGCGGTTCGAAATAGTGAAGCACGAACGTTTCGTGATTTAGTTCAGTCGATTTTAGGAAGCTATCCCGCTTACTTTTTGGACTGGATTTACTGGAAAATGTGGGTGTTAAACATTGCAGCTGAAGCCGTTGTAGCCGCTATTTTTATTCAGTACTGGCTTCCTGATTACCCAATTTGGATGCTTGCTTTAGGCGTATCCGTTATTGTTACAGCCATTAACTTGCTTTCAGTTAAAGCATTTGCTGAAACGGAATACTGGTTAGCTTTAATTAAAATCACGGTCATTGTGATCTTTATTATCGCTGGACTTTTATTATTGTTTGTATCATTCGGTCATCATACCGCAGCGGGTTTTTCAAATTTAAGCGATCACGGCGGTTTTTTCCCAAAGGGACCAACCGGGCTAATTACGGCGATGTTAGTTGTCATCTACTCATACGGTGGAACTGAAATCATCGGAGTAACGCTAGCTGAAACAAAAAACCCTGAAAAAGTAGTACCTAAGGCTGTGCGCAGTACATTAACGCGTATCATTGCTTTTTATCTGTTCCCGTTTTTTATCATCGTGAGCTTGATTCCTTGGAATGAAGTGAACGGCGTTTCTCAAAGTCCTTTTGTAATGGTATTTAAAATGATTGGCATTCCCGGAGCAGATCATATTATGAATGCCGTGATCTTGTTAGCCGTTATTTCTTCTATGAACTCAGGACTTTACGGTTCATCACGTATTTTGTATACGCAAGCAGTAGACGGTCGAGTGCCGAAGATATTTTCGAAACTTTCTGTTAACAAAGTTCCTGTCTATGCAATTTTAATGTGTACATCATCCCTTTATGTCGGCGTATTGATTTCCTTATTTGCAGGAAGTAAGACATTTGATTATTTGATGGGATCTTTAGGGTATACCGTGTTGTTTATTTGGTTGATTATTGCGATTGCACACTTAAAGTCCCGCAAAGTTCAGTCAGAAGCATCGAGCAGCTACTCTGTTAAATGGTTTCCTTATACAACGTGGGCTGCCCTTATTGCACTAAGCGCTATTTTAATTGGTGTTATCTGCACAACATCCGTTGTTATTACGACTATTACACTAGCTATCTATTTATTTATTACAGCTACGTATATCTTTAAAGGTCGCTTTTATCAATCTTCAGCAGTCAAGCACGCTAAATAAAAAAACGCCTCCTTTGAGTCATCAGAGGAGGCGTTTTTTTATTTAAAATGTTAAGTACCAATAGCCAAGTGCAAAGCCGATATAGTTACCAATAATATAGCCAAGCGTTCCTACTACCAAGATAGGACCAACCAAACTTCCCCATCCTTTAGCAATCGCCATCGCGCTTGCTGTCGTAGGTCCCCCTACCGTTGCATTGCTCGCCAGTAAAATATGTTCTAAATCAATTTTAAATACTTTTCCTAAAAGCAGCCCCACTATTAAATTACTCAGTCCCACAATGAGCACAAATAGAATCAAAAGAGGTGCTTTTTCAACAATTAATGGAATGGACGCCGGCACTCCAATGACAACAAAGAAAATATAAATGAAGTACGTGCCGATTTCTTGGCTTCCGCTAATGTTTTTAAAATAAGAAGGAAACAGATAAATGACAAGAAACGTAAGTGTGGAAAGCAATAAGTATTTTTCGCTCAAAATAGTATGTAGTAACGTTTGAACTACGGAAACATTTGGACCGGCTGGAATGATTGTTCCAAACCATTCGGCTAATTTAAACGATACAACCACTAGAAAAAATGATGTACCAATTGAAGCTGCCACGTCTTTTAACGAAATTTCTTTTTTTGCCCAATATTTTTCTGCAAGCGTATGACGATCATTTTCTCCATATTGCCCGGCCTCTACTTCTTGAATATGAGGCGTCTTAAAATGTTTCCTAAAAAACTTCATAGAAGGAACAAACATATACACGGCAAACAGTAAAGCCATGACCATATTATCAGCAACCACCGTCGCGGAAACCATTTGACTTGATGGTTCAAATTTGGCCGTAACGGTAGCAAAGTTAACCCCTCCGCCTACATAAGAAGCGCCGATAGCAGCTGCAATTTTTGCTAGTTCAGGAATATAATCTTTTAACAACAAGAAGCCTGCCGTGCTCCCTATAACCGTTCCTACTGCACAGATTAAGAAAATAAAAAGCAGTTTCCGGCTTTCTTGAAATAATTCTTTCATATTGACTTGAAATAACAATAATGGAATGGCAAGCGGTACTAGATACGCCCAAACAGCATCATAAACCGGAGACTCTGTTGGAATGATTTTTAAATTTGATAGGATAAGAGCTCCTGCTAGCGCAATAATAGCTCCTGACAGAAAAGAAGCCCACTTATACTTTTGTTCGAGAAAAATACTAACAGAAGCCCAAATCGCTAGAATTCCCCATAGTGCCCACGTATCATCAGCTTGAATAATAGTAAAAATCACACGCTACTCCTTTCTTTCTTTTTCAAGAAATAGAATTTTCAGAAAATACACCTTTAAATTTTATCAATATATGCCAAATTCCGTCAATCTATAAAAAAAGCTTTCCACTCTAAAAGTGAAAAGCTTTTTTTTATTTGCGAATCAAAACCGGAATTTGCTGCTGAATCTGCTGCAAAGGAGCACCTGTTTTCTCTGTTAACGAACGCAAGATTCCTCCTTCGATCATACAGTTAATCACAACTGCAAGCTCTCCTGCCTGCTTATCTTGAAATCCGCTCTCTATCATTTTTTCTCTAAAAAGTTTTTCCCAATCTTGAAACGCTGCATAGCAGACTTCGCGAAGCGGTTCATTAATAAGCGCCGTTTCTCCAGCCATCAGTCCAACAGGCATACCAGCAATACTTTCTTCGTGTTCAAACTGCTTGGACAATTCTTCAATAAAATACTGAATAGCCTGTGCCGCGTCAGAAGATTTATTTAAACTTTCTTTAATTTGAACTTGGACGTATTTATTCGTATATTGAACAGCGTGAATCGCCAGTTCTTCTTTCCCTTTTGGAAAATAATAATAAAGAGACCCTTTTGGCGACCCGCTCTCTTTAATAATTTGATTTAATCCCGTTGCATGATAGCCTTGCAGCTGAAAAAGCCGCGATGCTGTTTCTAAAATCTTATCGCGTGCATTTGCTTTCTTCACAAAACGATGCCTCCCCTATATAATAAGTGGTTTCTATAACACTACTTATCATATAAGGAAATGAAATTTTTGTCAAAATAAAGTGAATATTTTACCATTTATTTTTCCTTATTTTCATTTCTTATGACCTAATAATTGTTTTTCTTACTTCTTCCGCTAACGGTTGAAGAGGCGTAATAATACGGTCGCTTACCTCCTCAGCCGCTTCTACCATCGAGAGCTGGGCCACTGAAACAACAGTGTTAAGGTCTTTTACTAGCTCATCTAAGACATGTTTCACCTTCTGTTTATACTTCTCTATGTTTCCAGTCATTACTAGTTCAAAAGCACCTTCTATCACAACAGGGTGAACTTTTATCTTTACATTTTGATAAAATGCAAATTCGTCTAGACGCTTCATCGTTCCTTCTACGGTCTCCGGATTTGTAAACACGATAAGCTGCGGTTCTTCTATTTCACATATTCGGCGAAAATAAGGCTCATCGATTTTAATAATTGGAACATCACTTGTAAATGCTTCTGGTAAAAGAGCAATGTAATTCGTACACGTAAGTAAAATGGCATCCGCTGAACATTCTTCCATCCACTTTAACTGCTTCTCTACTTTTGCACCTGCTGACTCCGCTGCAAATTTAGGATTGGTTTTTACCCGATGTACAAGTCCAGGGTCTACGAAATGCATACAGCTCACAAACGGCAGCGCTTTTTCTATATAAGAGATGTTCGAATGATGAGCGTGCAGGCAAGCAATTTTCTTCATCGTTTTCCTCCTGTATGATGGTCTTTGAAATACTGAATTAAAAATTCCTGGAACTTTTTCGCAACAGGAGTTAAGTATTTATCCTTGTTCCACGCAATCCCAATTACCCTTGAAGCTGTGTCTTCTTTGAGCTTTATTTTTTTAATGCCTCGCAAGTCCACTCCCTTTATTTCAGGAAGCAAGGCAACCCCTAAATGAGCCGCTACAAAACCAATCACCGTCAAAAATTCTTCTCCTTCAAACGTAATATTTGGGACAATTTCAGCTTCTTCGAACAGCTGATCAAAAATTGTTCGGCTTCCGTATCCTTTTTTTAACGCGATAAACGATTCATGAGCCAACTCTGAAATCGAAAGCACTTGTCTTGAGGCAAAAGAATGTGTATCAGGGACATACGCGTACAGCTCGTCTTTCCATAAATATTCCCACTGAATTCCTGCCCTAGATTCCGTTACGGAAGACATACAAAAATCAATTTCTCCCGTTTGAAGCTGATCGAGCATGATGTTCGTCGCGTTCTCAAAAATTTGAAATTGAACGTTCGGATACTCTTGTAAAAAAGCATGAACTAGTTTCGGGACGGACGAAGCGCCTAATGATTTTAAAAAAGCAAACGAAATGCTGCCGCGATGAGGATGAATCAAATCTGAAAGCTCACGTTTCGCTTCTTCCATTTCGTTTAATACTTTAGCCGTTCGTTCATAAAAAAGCCTTCCGTATCGATTTAAAATAACTTGCCTTCCTTTTCTTTCAAATAGCGGCACGCCAAGCTCTGATTCTAATTTAGAAATTGAGCGGCTGAGCGTAGGCTGCGCAATTGATAATTGTTCCGCTGCCTTTGTGAAATGTTCCGTTTGAGCTACAACATTAAAATATTCGAGCTGCTGCCATTCCATTTTTTTCACATCCTTTACTTATTACATAATACTATCGATTTCATATAAATTATACATTGGACGTCATAAAAAATTCATGTTTAAATGAAGAACGTAGCACTTGCCGAAAATGTTATGTGTCTGCATAGAATAAGTGTTGAAAGAAGGAATTCGTTTATGGATGTTTCAATTATTTTAACAATGTTAGCCGTCGGACTGATCTTAGGATTTGTCGGAGCAGGCGGATCAGGTTTTATTATTTCAATTTTAACGCTGCTGTACGGCGTATCTGTACACGTTGCACTCGCAACGGCTCTTACCGCAATGATTTTCTCTTCTTTATCTGGCGCCGTCAGTCATTACCGCGAAGGTAACGTATCTTTAAAATCCGGTATCTCTGTTGGTATCCTCGGTGCATTAGGCGCTTGGATTGGGTCTAACCTTTCATCCTTTATCCCAGAAGGCGAGCTAAAATGGCTCACAGCCGGCATGCTTTTATTATCTGGTGTTTTACTTTGGCTGCGAATGTTTTTATTTTCCCGTCAGCAAAAAGAACGTACTGTTCCAACAGGAGCTAAATTTGTCGTCTACTCTTTACTAATCGGCTTAATTACGGGCGCTCTGTCCGGAATGTTTGGAATTGGCTCAACTCCATTTATCCAGCTTGGCCTTATGATGGTGTTAGGCTTGTCTATTCGCCAGTCGGCCGGAACGACGATGCTCGTTATTATTCCGATTGCAATTGGCGGAGGAATGGGCTATTATCAGCAGGGCTTTTTAGATATCCCGCTGTTGATTCAAGTAGTTGTCGGCACAATGGTCGGTTCATATATTGGAGCAAAATTTACAAATCGTGTACCTGCTCCCGTATTAAAAACGTCCCTTGTAGCGCTGCCTATTTGCTCTAGCTTTCTCCTTGTTATATAAGAAAAAAGCTTGAACTCTTGTTCAAGCTTTTTTTATGTTCATCTGATAAACAAACTGCTTTCCTTGGCTTCCAAAAACATGCCGGTCTGTATCGACAAAGCCGCATCGTTTGTATAGGTGCTGCGCCGCCGTGTTTTTATGGTTCACGCCTAGCACCACTTTATTTTTAGTGCGAAAGTGATGGTTGATAAAAGAAGGAAGAAGTTTCAATGACTTTTTGCCAACTCCCTTTCCTTGATAATCAGGATGAATGGAATAAGACCGTATTAAAAGCGCGCCGGATCCCTCGGTATATGCTTTAACGGCTTCCCCTGCGTCGAGCACGAAAAAGCCGGCTAGTTTGTTTTCTGCCAAAATCAAAACGGGCGTTCTATCTCTTTCCTGCTTACACTTAGCTATAGCTTCAGCGGGAAGTGCCGTGTAAATGAGCTGCTCTTCAGGCAGCGTATAGCTATGTATAGATGACTCGTAGGCTTCACTATAAAACGTTAGTGCTACGTTTTCTTTATTCTCCATTTTCTGCTGGACTCCTTTTCTTTTTCCATAGTATAACATGCACAAAAAAAGCCGCATAAAGCGGCTTTTCCTTTATCTAGCGTCGGATACAACGGTAAAGCGTTCGTTTACATGCTCTCCTCGCTCAATTTCATCAATAACTGCAATGGCGTAATCCGCATAGCTGACATGGCTGTTTCCTTCTGAGTTTAAAATAACATGATCTTTCCCTGTTTTATAAGCATCCGTTCGTTTTCCTGAAGGATTAAAAAATGCTGCTGGGCTAATGAACGTCCAATTAATATCGCTTGTACTTTCTAAGTCTTTTAAATTTTGGGCTTGGTTGTCAGCTGTCGCTTTGTACTCTTTTGGAAAATCAGGCGTATCTGCTAGACGCGTCGTTTTCTCTTCATCTACAAACAAACTTCCTGCTCCTCCTACAACAAGAAGACGAACGTCCGGAGCTTGTTTAAATACATGAATTAACGATTGCCCCGCTTCTACATGTAGATGTTCTTTTCCTTCGGGAGCTCCAAACGCATTGACCACGGCATCGAAACCTTCGATATCTTTTGCCGTGATATCAAAAATGTCTTTTTCAAGTGTACGAACATCTCGTTCCTCTACTTTGCTCGCATCACGTACAATTGCCGTTACATCATGTCCGCGATTTAAAGCTTCTTTCACGATAAAACTTCCTGCTTTTCCTGTAGCACCTACAACTCCAATTTTCATTTTATAACCTCCAGTAAAATTCTCTATATTTAGGTAATAGCCTTTTTTTGCTATGATAAAACACAGCAAAACGGTTTAAGCAAGATAGAGAGAACAAATTGGATAAATGAGTTAGTATGGATTACTTTTAACACCGAGGTTAATTCCCGTGCAAGGCTTCGCTTTCCGGGGGCGGCCGCTGAGCCTCTTCGTCGCTTACGCTCCTGCGGGGTCTCACCTGTTCCGCCAACTAAAATACGTTTCTTCCAGTCTCTTTTGAAAAAATAAATGAATGCTTATTCAATTTCAATAAATAACACGTGAGCCATAGAGTGAATCGATTTAATCAATTCTACTTTATTCCCTTTCTTTTTTGCCTTTCCTTTTATTTCAACAAAATAGAGCAGCTCACCTTGATGATGATCTTGGTGAATTTCGTAAGACGAAATCATAATATTTTCTTTTTCAATCTTATCAAGCAGCTCATAAATATCCTCTTGATTTGCTGCACGAAACTTAATTAAAATGGAATGAGTAGAAAGAGATGTAAACATTACGTTCAATATTTCTAAGCCAATCAGCACTAATATAGTTGCGCTAATGCCGACTGTATACATACCGGCCCCAATGGTTAAACCAATTCCCGACGTTGCCCATACGCCTGCGGCTGTTGTGAGCCCTCTAATATGATGCTTTTGAATAATAATCATACCTGCTCCTAAAAAACCAATACCGCTTACTACTTGTGCGGCCACCCGGCTCGGATCAAGAGCCATATGATCTTGATGAAGCACATCTGAAAAGCCATATTTCGAAATTAGCATAATCAGCGTGCTACCGACAGCAACTAAAAAATGAGTGCGAAACCCTGCTTCTTTAGCTCTAAACTCTCTTTCTAAACCAACCAAAGCTCCTAACAAACCTGATAGGGCTAGACGACTAATAAAAGCTGCGGTCATTCTTTCTCCTTCTTTCTCTTCACTTTTTCACAAATGCACCTATTAACTATTTCTATTTTTGTTATAATTTACTATAACTAATTTTTAAAGTGGAGGCTAATCAAAGTGGATAAAGTTATCGATTATTACAGCAGATTTGATGAGTGGGGACGGTTAGAACGAGAACCTATTGAGTTTCAAGTAAACTGGCATTTTATCAAAAAGCGAAAAAATTAATAATCACCTCTATTTATCATAGAATAAATAGAGGTGATTATTAATGAACCGTTTATTCAAATGGAGTACAAGCATTTTGCTATGTTTGATGTACTGCTTTTTGATTCCCCCTCCTTCTTATGCAAGCGGTGACTATTACTCTTCCTATGCAGAACTGCAGCAGCACGAAATTTTTCACCAAGACTACGACATTCGCTACGAGCAGCGCTTTAGCTATTTATCCATTATGGCCATTCACGGCGGCGGAATTGAACCAGGTACATCAGAAGTTGCCAAAGAACTCGCCGATCGCTTTTCCGCTTCTTATTATTTATTTGAAGGCATCAAGTCCACTAACAACGGAGTTCTGCACATAACCTCAGAAAACTTTGATGAACCGACGGCTAGAGGAATGGCTCAGCAAAGCATGTCCGTTTTGACGATTCACGGCTACAGCGGCAGTCAGCCTATCGTGTATATAGGTGGAAAAAATCAGCTTTATAAAGAGCTGATGAAGCAATCACTGCGCAAAAACGGCTTTACCGTCCGTGAAGCTCCTTCTGACATAGCGGGAACAAGCGAACAAAACATTGTGAACGATAATCTGCTAAAAGCCGGAGTGCAGCTTGAACTCACAGCCGAACTAAGAAAATCATTTTTCGCAAACCATGACTGGTCGAGAAACAACCGCATGAATGTAACACCGCTTTTTTATACATTTGTTACTTCCTTACAAGAAGCATCTTCTTCCTATCAAACTTTCCTTTACCTTCAAGTTCACTAATTTATCGACTCTTGCCTTATTCCTTGATTTCCAGACAAAAAAACCAGCGCAGTCTGTGTAATCAAACGCGCTGGTTTTTATCTATTTCTCTCGCTAAAATAGATCGTTTAAAGCCTTTTTGCTCAAAAAATTCTTTGATTTCACTTGGACTTTGATAAGAAAGTCTAATCACATAGTAGTTAATATATTCAATCCAAGCAAACGCGTAAAGGCCTAGAAAAAAAGCAAGTCCCTTAACCCCTAACTGCATATAGTGGTAAATGAGTACACCTAAACCTAACGTAAGAAGAATTTTATTCATTTTTTTAAAAAGCAGAAACAACTGAATGTAGCTGGAGGGCAAATGAGAATCTTCTTTTCGGCTCACCCGCCTCCATTTCATAAACCAGTACAAGCTTCCTTGAAACAGGATAAACTCAAGTATAATAAAAGCATACACACTTGAAAACGTTGTTAAATAAAAAGCCAGATGAGAAAACTCATTTAAGTACCCTATCCACAGCGCAGCAAACAGTAAAGCTGCCGTAAGCTCTCCTGTCCATAAACCAAACAATTTCCGCTTTACTTTCATAGAAATCCCCCCAGCGTACCTCTCAATCCTTCTGTTCAAACCAAGCTTTAAACAGCAGGTTTACACCTGTTTTTATTTCTCCATCAGACAGTCCTGCAAATCCAAGCAATACATAGGGCGTGTTGTTTTCACCCGCACTATGATAATAAATAGATGTTGGATAAATCGTTACCCCTTGTTTGGCAGCTGCTTCTATTAGTTTCTGTTCACTCATTCCTTTTTTTACCTTAAGAAGAATATGCAAGCCAGAATGTTCTCCAATAACATCTACACGTTCTCCCATAATAGTAGTCAAACAATCTAGCAGCAGCGCTTGTTTTTTACGGTATGCTGTTCTCATTTTATTCAAGTGACGTTCCCAGTGCCCTTCTTTCATAAACAGAAAAAGCGTATGCTGATGAAGCCTTGAAACAGGCTGTTTAAAAAGTCCACAGTGTTTCATATAACTTGTAAGAAGCCGGTGTGGCAGCACGGCATAACTTATTCGAAGAGAAGGCATCAACGATTTTGAAAACGTACCCGTATAAATAACGCGATCGTCTTGATCTAATCCTTGAAGGGCCGGAATCGGTTTTCCTTTATAGCGAAATTCTCCGTCATAGTCATCCTCTATGATATAGCCATTCGTTTCTGCCGCCCACTCTAATAGTTCAAGTCTTCTTGCTATCGGCATGACCATCCCAACAGGAAATTGATGAGACGGCGTAATGTACACCGCATCCGCTCCGCTTTCTTTCAGTTCCTTCACTTTCAAGCCAGAACTATCAAGAGAAATAGGGACGACCGACATGCCTTGTTCTTGAAAAACGTGCCTCGTTCGGTGAAAGCCTGGGTTTTCGAACCCAATTATCTTTTCTTTTCCTAGAATGACAGAAAGCAGCCACATGAGGTACTGTGTACCTGCACCTATCACAATTTGCTCCGCTGTGCAGCGCACTCCTCTTGAATGATAAAGATACGCTGCAATTTCTTGACGAAGAAGCAGTTCGCCCTGTGGATGTCCGCTATAAAAAAGCTGGCTTTCATCATGATAAATTGTTTGAACCGTTAGCTTTTTCCACGTGTTATACGGAAATTTTTCTACGTCTACCTTTCCATGGCTAAAGTCAATGACAGTTGATTTCCCTTCTTCTTGCGGTAAAGAGACATAGGCGGGAGGCTGTTTTTGAAGCACGACTTCATTTTTTATCTCTTTTACAAATGCTCCTTTCCTGGCTAGTATCTCGATATAGCCTTCAGCTTCTAACTGTACATAAGCCGCTTCAACCGTATTTTGGCTAATGCTTAAATGAAGAGCTAACTTTCGTTTAGAAGGCAGTTTTTCATGAGGCGGAATGGTGCCTTTTTGAATTTGTTTTTTTATGTAAGTATAAAGCTGCATGTATAAGGGATCTGCTTTTCTTTTATCGAGCAAAGGCATTAACTCTAACATGATGTTCTTTCCTTTCTAACTGACACTATTAAATTTACTGTTTCTGACACTTATTCTCAGTTCAGATTCTTCATATACTGGACTATATCTTATAAATCAAGGAGATGACACAATGACCATTACTTACAAAACCAACGTCTCAATCCGTGCCGAACAAGCTGCTGAAGTGTTTGTACATTCAGGTATTAAACGTCCGGCACAAGATCTTGATCGGATTCAAAGAATGCTTGATCATGCTTCCCTTACCATTACCGCTTGGAAAGACAGCGAACTCATTGGCATAGCCAGAGCGTTAACAGATTTTAGCTACTGCTGCTATTTATCGGATTTAGCTGTCGTAAAAGACTATCAAAATCAAGGAATCGGCACACAGCTCATCAAGCACGTTCAATCAGAAATCGGTGAAGAAGCCGCGCTCATTTTACTTTCCGCTCCTTCTGCAATGAACTACTATCCAAAAGTCGGCTTTCATCAGATTGATAATGGGTTTAAAATTGGGAGAATTCGGTAGACGCGAAGAAAGGAGCTTCTCCTTTCTTTTTATCCAAACGCCTGAGCTGCTATAGCAAAAAGGTTGCCCTGTCTAGCAGATAGGGAATTGACGCCATACGCCATAACAGGAGGCTCATTTTGAAGCTGAAATCCGTGATTTTCCACAAGTTTCTTTAACGTTTCCTCATGAGAAGACAGGTCAATTCTCAGCTTTTCTTTGTAACTCTTCGCTAGTTCATCAATGACTAGCATTGCTGCTTCAGCGTGTGGAGCAACTACGGGACCAATCACGATATTGCTCGGGGTACGAACCGCTAAACCATAACCCATTATTTTATTTTGTTCGTTTTGTAAGACAACTGCTTTTTCAGCTTGCTGAATTCTACTTTTTAAAAATAGCTTTCTATTATCTCCAAATGCTGCTTCATCAAGCTTTAAAACCTCTTTGAAGTCCCTTCTCGTTAAGGATCGTGTATAAAACCCTGAAGCTTTAAATGCTCTTGGTATGTATTCACTGCTTATATATTTACTTACATAGTCCACGGTTTTGAACCCTGCTTTTTTATATAAGTGCTCACCTTCTTTTGTCGCAATTAAGTAGGCATTCACCTCAGGAGAAAGAATTTGCAAACAGTGCTTCATGAGCTGCCCGGCTAACCCTTGTTTTCGATAATCTTTTCTCACAATTACCATTCCTATAAAAGCTGACTGATTTTCATATAAAACTACTGCTACGCTTGATACAATGTCACCTTTCTCATTTCTATGTCCAAATACGTCTCCAGTTGAAAAAATCGTATGTAAATCCGCTTCGCTATAATCCCATTTTTCCAACTTAGATAGCACTAGCAAACCCTTTATGTCTTTTTCACTAAATCTTTCTATCATTTCTGCCTATTTCCTCCCAACTTTTCGATGCACTGTGTGGCGTTAAAAAACGTAAAACTACCATACTTATCCACTTCCAATTACCATTTAATCATTAATGAATTCTCTAACTAAATAGTACAGAATAAATAGAATATTTTCTACATTATTCATATGTATCAATAATCCCTTCAAAAAAACTAATCATTCGCACATAAACTAATGAAAAAAGACCTCTTTCCAAGAAAGAGGTCTTTTCGTTCATTTCACTAGCTTTTGCTCAGTCCCAGCTGAACCTTGACTTCGTTTATGAAATCCTTTTGCGTAGTACGCGATAATAAGACCGATAAACCATAGTGGTCCGATAATAACTGCAATTCTTGTATCTGGATTGTACGCCATAAGAACAACCACCAGCGCTAGGAACGCAAGTGACACATAAGACGTTAACGGAAATAAAGGCATTTTGTATTTTAACTTTGCCTCTTCACCTTTTTTTAGCGTTTTGCGATACTTAATTTGAGAAAGCAAAATAATTCCCCAAGTCCAAATCGCACCGAATGTTGCAATGCTTGTTACCCACGTAAATACTTTGGCAGGCACAATGTAGTTTAACGCTACTCCGACTAATAACGCACCCGCTGATGCTAAAACAGCTTTTCCAGGTACGCCGCCTTTTGTCAGCTGACCGTATCCTTTTGGAGCTTCTCCGTGCTCTGCTAAGTTAAACAGCATACGGCCTGTACTAAAAATACCGCTGTTACAAGAAGAAAGAGCTGCTGTTAGCACCACAAAGTTAATAATGCCTGCCGCTGCTGGAATCCCGATTTTTTCAAATGTTAATACAAACGGGCTTCCCTGTGAACCAATTTCTTGCCAAGGATAAATCGACATAATGACAAATAATGCACCAACGTAGAAAATAAGAATACGCCAAAAGACCGAATCAATCGCTCTTGCTAGAGATTTTTCTGGATTTTTCACTTCTCCCGCGGTAACGCCGATCATTTCAATTCCTAAATATGCAAACATAACCATTTGCAGCGACAGTAAAATACCTTTGAATCCGTTCGGGAACAGCCCGCCGTTGTCCCATAAGTTTTTAATACCCGTCGCAACGCCGCCGTTGCCGATTCCAAACACAATCATTAATAATCCAACGGCAATCATTAACACAATCGCTAAAATTTTAATAAGTGCAAACCAAAATTCCAGTTCACCATATGCCTTAACAGCTAAGAAGTTAACTGTTGTCATGATGACAAGCGCCGATAACGCCCAAATCCAGTTTGGTACATCCGGATACCAATATCCCATATAAATACCAACGGCTGTAATTTCAGCCATACATGTTACAACCCATAAAAACCAGTAGTTCCAACCTGTTAGATAACCAGCAAGGGGCCCTAAATAGTCGCGCGCGTACTTGCTGAATGAACCTGCAACAGGTTTTTGAATCGCCATTTCTCCAAGTGCTCTCATAATAAAAAACATAATCATTCCGCTAAATCCGTACGCCAATAATATTCCCGGCCCTGCTAATTTAATAGCAGATGCAGATCCAAGAAACAGCCCTACCCCTATGGCTGCTCCTAAGGACATCAGCGTCACATGTCTTTCTTCTAACCCGCGTTTCAATTCTTTCCCCTGAGTTTTCCCCTGCATAAACGTCTCCCCTTTTTCCAATCTGTCAAAACGAGATGAATACAGCTTTTTGTTAGCGCTTTCATATAAATTTATGCTAAAAGTCAGCTAGGCTGTATATTTTTATTCTATCACCTTTCTCTCGTTTTTCTTTTGTCGAAAAACAAAAAAATTATCGTATCATTTTGTTTAAACGCACAATTAGACGTAGACACTGCTTTTTTACTATGTATTTATTATCGCACCTAAGTAATAGTATTTTTTAAAAAATAGAAAAACGCCGACTCAACTCCGTCAGCGCATCGTTCATTTTATGCTTTTTTATAAAACTAGCATTTATCTCGCGGGTTCAAAAGTTTTACAGCCAGGTTCTTCCGTTTCAGAAACATGGTGACTACTTTCAGGACTCACAACGTAAATGGACTCTGCACTGCATTTATTTCCCGATTTCCAATACATGCACTCATTCACTTCACATAATACACCTTGGGCCACTGTTATCCCTCCTTTTTTTGTCTTATCTATTTACTACCCGAAATAGAA
Source organism: Priestia sp. USM5 (assembly GCF_058323215.1). Taxonomy (NCBI): domain Bacteria; kingdom Bacillati; phylum Bacillota; class Bacilli; order Caryophanales; family Bacillaceae; genus Priestia; species Priestia sp. USM5. The sequence continues at coordinate 932,008 of NZ_JBSGKN010000001.1, read as the reverse complement.
CGCTTCTAACATTTACATGCAAAAAAACCGCTTGTTTATCAAGCGGATCCTTTTACTGCGTGTGTTCAACATACTGTTTTTTAGCTAAATATAATTCACGACTCAGCGTGATCCGCCGTTCTCTCAAGTTCCTTAATTTAACTTGAAACTGTTCATTAGTTGGCTCTTCTTGAATTAAGCGATACGTAAAAGAAATATCTTCATTTAACTGTTTAAAATCTTCCCATATTTCTTGAACGAGTGCGGATTGTTTGTCTTCAAATGAACGATTTTGCTTCGTTTTTAGCGCGGCTAAAATTTCCTGCTGCCACGTTTCGTCTTTTAGTTCTTTTGCTAACAAGTATAGATCTAAATAATCATCAACGCTTAGCGCCTGTTGTGTATTTTTCAATGTCATCACCTTTTCTATACGAAATGTTTCTTCCTAAGAAGAGGATTTCATCATAGAAAAAGATTCCTCTTCTTATCTGTCAGAGCTAGGCTATGCTGGAATTAGCACCATTCAATAATTGTGGTTGCTGAGGCTTCAAAGGGCCAGTCCCTCCACCTCTCTAGATAAGAATATTTCGTTTTTAAATTATTTCTGACTATTCTAATATGTTTTATATGTTATGTCAATAGCTTTTCAATAAAAAGAAAAAAGAAGTAAAATATGGTATGCTTTCATAAAGGATGGTGAGCACATGAAACGATATATGTTATCTGCTTTTTTGGGAAGCTTGCTGCTGCTTCTCAGCATTGCTTTTTCATCTACTTTCCATATTGCAATTGTCAAAACAACCGGAAGCATTGGAGGGATTATTTTAGCAGCAGCGGCTTTGATTATGAACGCACTTGAAGATCCCCCCTCCTCAGATCATACAGGTAGAGGAGCTGTTGAAGTACTAGATAAAGGCGCTGTTTGGGCTACTTATTTACTTTTACTTTCATTACCGAACCTCATCGCATGTATAACATCTTATGTTTTATGGACTCGCTGACATTCACCAACATTACGGACGTTTTGCCACCTGTAGGCTCATTGATATTTGTTTATCTACAAATCCAAGTTCACGGTACACATGCTGTGCAAAATTCCCAGCATGAACGCTGAGTCTGATTTCAGGGTATCCTTTGATAGACAATTCATCAATTGCTTTTTGCATTAACGGCTTGGCTAGACCTTGCCCGCGGTATTCTGGTAAAACATATAACTCGTAGATAAAGCCAATTTCTGCTTTTGAAAAGAAGTCGGCAGATGGACCGACAAAAACCCAGCCTGCAAGTTTATTTTCTTGTCTAGATACTAAATAATAACACCCTTTTTCAAGGGCATTATCAATTAGTTCATTTACGCGTTCAGTTGACGGTTGAAACTGATGCGTTGTTCCTTCAAACAGCGCATCAGCAGATTTCGTCCGAATTTCCTGTATTTCTTCTTCAGTAGCTTTTGCAATCATCACAATCTCTCCTTTCGTGTTCGTTTTCCACATACAGAGATAAATTCCTGCAAAAAAAAGTCTTCGCCTAAGCGAAGACTTTTATTTAAATTCAAAATGTTCTTGATGGTTGCCTTGTTCATCCGTCCAGTTAATCATGATGTCTAAGCCTGCCGCTTTTCCAGGAACAGCAAAATTGGCATAGCGAAAACGCTGACCGCTTTTGCTTAAGTTAGACCTTCCAATAGGAGAAAACAAGCTGTATTTCGCCTTATTTTTTCCTTCGTGCCGAAAAGCTTGGACCTGCACACGCTCTACGTCTTTTCCAATGTTTTCAACGGTTAATCCATATGTATGATAGACGTTATTTTTCCACTTTAGCTGATTATCTCCCGTCATGCTCGCTTTTGTCAGTTCGACCGACCATTGTTCAGATGATTTCTTCATTGGAAGTTTCTCAATCGAAAGAGCGCTGACATGAATGGTTGCAAAAGCAAGCCAAACAAAACAAAAAGTGCTGACTGTATAAAGTAGTCTTTTCATAGATTTTGATCTCCTTAGAAATTTTAGTAGTAGCATCTCCTATTACCTTAAAAATTATGATAAACACTTTAACAAAAAAGCCTCTCCATTCAGGAGAAGCTTCTTAATTAATGCATCAGCAAATCTTTTTGTGTGTCTAACGAGTGTTTTGTATATAAATCTCTTTCAATCGCATATTTAGGACGCTGTTTCACTTCGTTGAAAATCTTGCCAATGTATTCTCCGACAAGACCTATTCCCATTAGCTGCAGGCCGCCTACAAGCCAAATTGATAAAATAAGAGACGTCCAGCCAATTTGCGTATGATCTAAATATTTTTGAATCAGCGCATAAATGCCAAACAAAATACTAAAGAGAAACGAAGCTCCTCCAAGCAGCGTCAGTAAGCGTATAGGTGCTACGCTAAAAGACGTAATCCCGTCAAATGCAAAAGCGAGCATTTTCTTTAGCGGATATTTTGACTCACCCGCCGTCCGTTCTTTGCGGTCATATGTGACTTCCGTGGAGCGAAATCCTACTAATGGTACAAGGCCCCGCAAAAAGACGTTTCCTTCTTTATATTTCATGAGTTCACCAAGAGCACGTTTGCTCATAAGGCGAAAATCAGCGTGATTTTGAACGAGCTGAATTCCTAGCTTGTTCATAAAACGATAAAACCCTACTGCCGTGGTTCGTTTGAAAAATGTATCGGTTTCTCTGCTGTCTCGAACGCCATATACAACTTCATACCCAAGCCAATATTTCTCTACAAAAGTACGAATGACGCTGATATCATCTTGCAAATCCGCGTCAATGGAAATGACGCAGTCAGATTGCTTATGAGCTGCTTCTAGTCCTGCAAGCAAAGCATTTTGATGTCCTACATTTCGCGCTAACTTTAACCCTTTTACAAACAAATTGCTGCAGCTTTCTTTTTCAATAAGCGACCACGTGCTGTCTTTACTTCCATCGTCTACAAATAAAATAGTGCTTTCACTTGATACAAGTCGTTCATTAATCAGTTCTTTTACTACAGTAGTTAATTGAAAAGACGTCTCTGTGAATACTTCTTCTTCGTTGTAGCATGGAACCACGATCGTTAAAATAGGTCTGTTCATGTTATTGCCCCCTTACTTTGCTTCATATACATACACTTTCCAAGCGGACTGTTTATCGTTAAATGCTTTTAAAAAGTGCAAACCGTCGCTTTCAGCATTTTCAATTGGCACAGCTGAAAAAATATAGCGACCGCCCATTTTTTTAAATTGGCTGATATTAAGCTGCAAATGACGAATTTTTTTCGTTGAGTCTTTTCGGTAATCATATTTTTTACCTAGCTCGCTAACAAACACATAGCAGCGATTGCCCCAGTGATCATAGTAGCTTTCTAGTTTTTTATTTTTATCAAGCTCTTTGGCAATAATTTTGCGAAACTCATGTTTATATGTTAACGGATAGAAGTTGTTATACGTATCTAGCGTATAAAAGCCGTTATACTGAGCAATTGATGGATGAAGCCCTATGCTCGATACGCGATAAGATGATTTAGGTTTTCCAATATATCTGCTTATTTCATCAAACTGATGCACAGCATAAAATTCTTTGACTGAAGGCTCGTGATTGTAGCGATAGTAAAGTTCAGGATTTGCTATAAATAACACAAGCAGCTGTAAAATCAAACATACCCACACAAACTTTTTCCACGCCTTGCTCCTTTTCCATAAAACATAGCTGCCAACGGCAAACATCAAATAAATAATGAGCGGGCGTAAAAAGTGAAATCTAGCAAAGTTGAACGTATTAAAAAGCTGATATTTTTCTTTTAGCGGCTCCCAACCTTTATAAAACCAAAACGCATACCAAATCGACAGTAGTAGATTAAGAATAAATAACTGCAAAAACGTTTTGTCAAGCTTTTCCTTGCGATTTCGAGCAACAAACCACAATACGACAAAAGAAAGCGGTAAAATGACAAAAGTATGAAGCGTCATTACATGCGTATGCCCGAGCGTATAGTTCTTCAAAGCAAGGCGAACGGAATGTCCAAAGCTTAGAGTAGAGCTTAAAAATTCATTTCGACTCGTCGGGGCCTCCGGAAATAAAAGCGAATCAACAAGTCGGTATTCAATGAGCAGAAAGACAGCAGTCATCGCTGCAATACTGCTTAAAAAAGGAATATTCCACGCTCGTTTTTTTACTACGTCTCTTAGCCATAGCAGCCCCATCGCTGCTAAAAAGAAGAAAAACCCGAGCACAAAGCTCGCGTAAAACGGGAGCAGTAAAAGTGTAAGCCATTCCTTCCACGTTCCTTCGCGGTTTCGAATGGTTAAAAACGCCCACAGCGCTAGCGGCTGTCCTAATGTACTCAGCATGCCCGAAGGCCAAAATGGCGTAAGTGCAAAAGCAAGCGATACAAGCACTCGAATCGCATACGCATCCTTGCTTTTAATAAAATGCTTTTTTAATAATAAATACATTCCAATTAAAGCAAATACGCGCGTGATCGTTTGACTCAGGCTGTATGCAAGCATGGTCGGGAATACACCATACAGCCACTGGATACCGCTAAATTCTGTTCCAAACGTATTCCTCGGCAATCCGTTAATAATTTGAGGTAATACGGCATGACTGGAGCCAAACAGCTCTCCGCTTCGATGCAGAACTTTATACCACGTAATATTTGAGTCTAAATTATCATGCACGCGTATATGTGAATTTTCCCCAAGCAAAAACATAGGAGATACATACGCAAGCAGCAAAAGGAAAGCGATAATAAGCAATGTTTTTTCTTTATTCATAGCTGTTTCTTTCTTCATCTGTTAACACCTATTTCCATTTCATAATGACTAAAAGCTAATCGTGGACGACTGCTTCTTTTTTTGTATTAAATACAAAGTATTTTTGACCCGTATAATTTAAAAGCGTATACAGACCTGTTCCAATTAATATACCGACGTCTTTTTTGAACGGATGCACCGCAACAGGAAGTTGATGCAATAACCAGCTGGAGAACTGCAGTCCAATATAGTAAGACAAGCCGTAGCAAATGCCAATAACTAAAATAAAACGCAGTATGCTTTTTGATAAATGAACTCCGCTTTTAAACGTAAATATTCGATTTAACACGTAGCTGACGACTGCCCCCGCTGCATTGCCAACGAACGTCGCTATCCAGTAATGATGAAAGATATGAAGCAACACATACATAATGGAGAGACCTACTGCTGTATTGACCAGTCCCACTACTAAAAAACGTACAAAAGATCCTTTCATATAAACTCCTTTTGATTTTGATACTTTCATAAAAATTACATATTATGACTTTAAATACAGTTTCAGTGTAGCAACTCCACTTAAAAATCTAATGAAAATAACATTAAAAACAGATGAAAAAAAGCTAAAAGAATCAATAAAAATCAGGATTCTTTCAGCTATTTAGTAGAGCCTTCAATCATTAATTTTTGATCGCTTTGATTATCAAACGCATCCACTGCCGCTACTTCTATTTGATACGCAGTATGAGGCTGCAAACCGGATAACGGAAGACTTAAAACATCCGGAACAGGATCGCTGTAATATTGAGAAAATGCATTATATGTTTTGACCACTTTTCCAGTTTCTTTATTTTTGACGGTAATGCGATAAGAATGAACCATCAGATTATCCACCGCTTGCGTAAACTGGATATAAAGCTGATTTGCTGAAGCTTTTTCTTGTATAACAGAAATAGTAGAGCTTGGAAGAAAAATCGGTTTTACTAAATCTCGCTCATTCGTGTAGTGAAATTTTTTTGTATCTGCAGGTATGTCAATTTCCCACGCTTCTCCCGTCCACTTATTTGCGTGAAAATCCCGCCTTTTAACGACTACTTTTCGATTATAAACCTCTACAAGAAGACCTTGACTCACATCTCGGTAGCCAGGAGGAAGTTCACCTTGTAAATATCCAGCACCAGGCCATATATACCGAACAGAAGACGTTGCAAGAGAGGTGAAATCTCTTTGAAAAATAGTACGAGGGTCGTCCAACGGATGGTGGGTATGACCAGAAAACGTAATGACCTGCGGATAAGGTTTTAACGTATTGTAAAGAAGCTGTTCATTCACTTCTATCCCCCATCTGTTTTTCCCGTACAATGTATTGTTAATAGGCTGATGAATAAAGACAAAAATCGGTTTTTTAGGATCGTCTCGCTTTGCTATCTTCAACTGTTCAGCAAGCCAGTTAATTTGTTTGATTGAATAATCACCGGCGGTCAGACGGCTTTCTGTTCCAAGCATGATAAAATGATATCCTTTTATCACTTGATGAAAGTAAAGAGACTTCATTTTGGTTTTAGATAAAAAACGCTGCTGCGCTTGCTGATTGGTTACACTGTCCCGGTATTCATGGTTGCCAATTGTAAAAAGAGACACGGCCTGCGACTGTTTATTTTGATTATAAATAGAAAAAAAGCGATCGTATTCTTTTAACGCGCCTGTGTCGGCCAAATCTCCTACGACTACAAATGCATCTTGTTTCGGTGCCTGTTCATTTAATTGCGTTAATGCATGTTGAAAAGTACGCAAATCAAGCGTTCCTGTTTCCTTAATATGAACATCACTGATCACAGGAAAAACTAGCTTTGGTTCGATGTATCCGCTTCGTCCGCTCTTCTCTTCAGCTCGTACATTTAAGGTAATCCCGCATATAAGAACACTTATTAATACTAAAGCGAGCCAGTCTTTTTTCAGCGTTTCCATAAAACCGCCGAGCATGATGCTTCCTCCTTCCTTCACTGCTGCGTCTCAGTCATTTTCTCTACGTGTATGAGCTTTTATTTTATGTAATTTCAAAATATCTAATCGTATAGTTTCAATATTTCTTTTCGTGTTTGCATACACTATGTTCACAATCAATTCATTACACTTTTCCTAGTCATAGTGGTATGATTTTCGTATATTACAGACTAATTGTTGAAAATGTAGGAGTGAATATTTTGAAAACGGTCGCTGTTATTGGAGGAGGAATTACGGGCTTAACCACTCTGTACTATTTGCAGAAACTAAAACGAGAACGTAATCTTCCGCTTAAATTATTATTACTAGAGAAACATCCCCATCTAGGAGGGAAAATCAATACGCGTGAAGCTGGGGAATTTATTATGGAAACAGGGGCGGATTCTATTGTGGCTCGAAAAGAAAACGTTATGCCTCTGCTAGAAGAGCTGTACTTAACAAACGATTTAGTCTATAACGAAACGGGCAAATCATTTATTTACTCTGCTAATGAGCTACTTCCAATTCCTGAAGATACCATGTTCGGTATTCCAACAAGCGTGGAATCTCTTTTTAAAAGCGAGCTGATTTCTTCAAAAGCGAAAATTACAGCTTTAAAAGACTTAATTACTAAAAATACAACGTTTACGAAAGACAGCTCGATTGGACTCTTTTTAAAACATTTTTTAGGAGAAGAGCTAGTAGAAAAGCAAATTGCACCTATTTTATCGGGCGTCTACTCTGGCGATTTAGACAAGCTCACGATTTCTTCAACTCTCCCGTATCTGCTCGACTACAAAAACACGTACGGCAGCATCATCAAAGGAATGGGCGCCAATGAAAAAAAATTTAAAACGGCAGGAAATAAAAAATTCATTTCGTTTAAACAAGGTTTATCAACGATTATTCACCGCTTAGAAGAAGAGCTTTCTGATGTAACGATTTTAAAAGATACGCCAACCACCAGCATAAAACGGAACGGTGAACGCTACCAAATCAGTACGCCGGGGCAAGCCCATTCAGCGGATTACGTGGTGTTAGCTACACCGCACACGGCTGCTCAGCACCTGTTGAACGATCCCGAATTAAACGAAGACTTTGAGCAGTTAAAAGATTCTTCTCTCATTAGCGTGTACATCGGCTATAACGTTCCAGACGAATACCTTCCCGCTGAAGGCACGGGGTTTATTGCTTCTCAATCAAGCAACTTAATCGCCAATGCCTGCACGTGGACGAGCAAAAAATGGGCTCACACCTCTAAGCGAGGGAATTTGTTAGTTCGCCTGTTTTATAAAAGCACGAGTCACCATTTTGACAGCCTGCGGACGATGTCAAAAGAAGAGCTGCTAGCAGTGGCACAAAAGGACATTAAAAACAGCTTAGGGATCAAAGAGCAGCCCATTGAAAGCGACGTAACAAATTGGGATAAATTGATGCCTACCTATCACCTTAAACACGGTGAACTCGTACGCAGCTTGACTCAAAAATTGTATGACAAGCACCCCGCTATTACATTAGCCGGCTGTTCTTACTATGGAGTGGGGATTGCAGCGTGTATAACAAACGGCAAACAAACGGCCAAAGCTATCTCTCAACAGTTGACTTAAACAAGGTTTGAAAACAATAAAAGGCCTGAAAATAATATATTATTTTCAGGCCTTTTATTACCTTTTCGTTAGCATATAAAGCTACTTTCCTTACTATTAACAACTCTTTTATCGCTTTTCTTTTTGCAAAGCAGCAGTAGCAAACAATACAAGATAGCGCTCGTCTGAAGTTAATCTAAGCCAATGTTTCACTTTATATCTCACAGGTTTCCGCTCCCTTCCTTCAAGGTTTTATATGGAAAGACTTTATATAAAGATTTAATAATGATAAGAAATGATGCTTGATATGTATTTTATTCCCACGCACGCTTGTTTACAAACTTTTTTAAGCATAAGACTCTTCGTTTATTTCCCTGAAAATAACACTATTTTCGCCATTATCATCTTACTATTTGAGAAAAAAGTGTACATTTCTTGCCTATTTTGACGAACATTGCGATAAATAAAAGCTGCCAACTGCGGCAGCTTTTATGTTAAAGGACTAATCTAATTATATTTCCTGATGGATCTTTTGTGATGAAATCTTGGTTTTCTTTAGACACAGCTGCTCCAATTTCACGAAGCTGATTTATTGCCTGCTCCCTTGCTTCTTCATCTGGAAAAACAAGTGTAAATGAGTCCAAACCAACGCTGTTCTCAAGAGGACTAGGCGCTCCAATTCCATTCCAAACGTTTAGTCCGATGTGATGATGATAGCGCCCAGTTGAAATAAACAAGGCTTGATTATGGTAATTGCTCACAACCTCAAAACCTAATCCATTTCGATAAAAGTTTTCCGTTTGCTCTAATTCAGAAACGTGAAGGTGAATATGTCCCATTAAGGTAGCTGAAGGTAATCCTGTCCATGGTTTACCGTTTCCTTCAGATAATATCGCTTCTGCGTCTAAAGGTTTTGTAGCCATTACTACTTCACTGTCGTTCCATTCCCATGTACTTGACGGACGATCTCGATAAATCTCTATGCCGTTTCCATCTGGATCTGCCAAGTACAGCGCTTCACTCACTAGATGATCAGACGCCCCTTGAAGCGGATAACCGCTATTTAACAGATGCTGTAGAATACTTCCTAAATCAGAACGAGTCGGCAACAATAGAGCAAAATGATATAAGCCTGTTGTACGAGGCTGTTTTGCTGTAACGTTTTCCGGCTGTTCAATCGATAAAAGCGCCGTGCGTCCATCAGCTGTTAACAAGGCTTTGTTCTCTTTTCTCCCTAAAAGTTTAAACCCGATTATTTGCTGATAAAAAGCAAGTGAACGCTCTAAATTTTCTACTTTTAAATTTACTTTCCCAACAAATACATGGGGTGCACGGTGAAAGTTCATGATTATTTCTCCTTTTAAATAGATCATTTTTTAATTAACTTACTTTATGTAACTTATTATATTTTTATAACTTTGTTTCGTCAAGTTATTTATTTTACTATCATAACTTAAAACTCATATCACAGCATAACCAATTAAATAAGCCCGCCTGCTCATAATATAGTATGAACAGGCGGGCTTACTTACCATTAGGCTATGCATAAACTATCAAAACAGTTCTCTGCTTTTACGTTTGACATTTCCATTAACAAAATACTGTATTCTCTCTTTTTGCTCATTTGTTGGCTTCTTATACGTTTCACATTCAAACTGAAAACATGCTTTTTCTAAATCGACTTCATTTCCTACAATTTCTCCAATCGCACTCAATTGGTTTAAATCTCTCCAAAGTTCCTCAGAAGTTTCAGGGTCAAAATGAGATGAAAGATAATACTGCGCATCATATTTTTTAAGTTCTCTCTGAATCCGCTCAAGGTCTTCTTTATCATAACTCCAGTCACCGCTATAAAAATCTGGACATAGACAATCACCTAAAAACAGTACTTTTTCTTTGGGGACGTAGACAACGGACGAGTCTTGCGCGTGTACCCCTCCAATATGCTGAATGCAACAAGTGATTCCACCTAGGTCAACTTCCATATGATGATGAAACGTTACGTCCGGCTCCCGTAAAATTAACGTCTCTCGACACGGCATTTCTTTCTTTATCATATCCCGGCAAAATTCGATTTCCTCCCCTTCCTGGACGCGTTTATCCAAGGAATCATCGTCCCAGCGCAGTGTCTTTAAATAGGCCAGCTTTTTCTTCGTCAAATGATGGCTGATTGTATATTTGTTCATTGCATGAATGCCAAATGTATGATCCCAGTGCCAATGCGTAATAGCTACTCCTTTGATTGGAGGGGCTCCCATTTTTTCCACTTCTTCTAAAAATGATGATGCATGCGCAGGAGAATTCCCAGCATCTACGAGGAAACTATACTTCTCCCCGCATATAAGCCCGAGCACCGGCCGATCCGTTTCTTCAGAATGAGGAAAGTAATAAACGTGGTCCGTTAGTTTTTTCAGCATATTTACACCTGCTTTATGTAGTTTAATAAAAACCTCTTTACTAAATGGTAAATAATGATAAATAAACTGTATCATACTCGGTGCTGCTTGCCTATCCCATTAGCTGATATTCGACTTTTCTTGAAAAGCTATAACTTTTTCGGGCTCTGCTGCTTTGTACTTTAAGAAGATCATCACACTAATCATCACAATCATTCCTCCCGCTAGCTGAGAAATGGTTGTCATTTCTCCAAGCAAGAAATAGGCGAGAATGATGGCACCAATTGGCTCGCCTAAAATAGCCATCGAAATCGTTGTAGCACCTACATACTTTAACAGCCAGTTAAATAAGGCGTGACCAAAAATATTAGGAATAAGCGCTAAAAGCAAAAAGATCCACCAATCCTTTGTGTCATACTGAGTCAGCGATACGTTTGTACAAATATTGTAAACAAATAGAACCAGTCCACCGATTAAAAAAACGGCGAAGCTATAGATGATTGGAGGCATTTTCCTGCATAGATCTTGCCCCGCCAGCATATGAACAGAAACGGCCACTGTACCTAAAACAGAAAGTAAGTCTCCGTAAAGAGCCGTTTTAGATACTCCGATATCGCCCGATGCGATAATCACCGAGCCGCTAACAGCCATTAAAATACTGATGACTCCTACTTTGCTTGTTTTTTCTTTAAATAAAAAATAAGCTCCAATCACTACGAAGACCGGCTCGAGCGCAGTCAAAATCATAGCGCTAGCAACTGTTGTATGTGAAAAAGATTCCATCCAAAACAGAAAATGAAGCCCTAAAAACACGCCTGATACAGCTAGCATTAGCCATTCTTTTACCGTGCTGTTTTTAAAAAGAATTTTCATTTTTCTCCATGGTAAAAACGGTAAAAATAAAAGGACGGTAAACAGCAGTCTATACATTCCTAAAATAGAAGCAGGCGCATCCGACCATTTAATTAAAATAGAAGAAAAGGAAACGGCTAATACACCGATTAAAAGAAAGACAGGAGGCGGTAAAGGAAGAATTGATTTATTCATGCCATTACTCCTTTTAGAATCTCTTTTTTCATATTTACTACGGGAATATTCACTCCCCCTCTATGTACGATTTCTTTTTCCTCTATGTAAAAGCCGATTGATTCATATAAAGCTATATTACGAGAAACACTCATTCTCACCTTGCATGATAAACTTTCCTTACCACACTCTTTGGCGTATGTTTCTAACCATTGAATAAGCCGTTTAGCCAGTCCTTTTCCTTGAAAAGCAGGAATAACAGACAGACGGTAAAAATATAAGCTCGTTTCTTCTAGCGTAAAACGCGCCATCGCTACGGGCTTATTTTCGACGTATAAAATGACAGCTTCTTTTCCATGCTTTAACGATTGCATAATAGATTCCGTTGTTTCATCAAGAGCACTGGAAGGTGGGACAGAATCGCGATAGACGGAGAAGGCTTGCAGCATAAGATCGTGAACTGTAGCAGCGTCCTCCGGCTGTGCTAAACAGTAGTTCATAAATTTTACCTTCTTTCTATAAAAATTAAGTATATCGAATTATTATACAACATCACCTATTTTTTTCCTACACCTTTTATTGATTTTTATTAAGGAGAATAACCTCTTTTTAAGCTCTTATACCTTCTTAGCTTTACTCCATTAAACTATTAATTCATTAGCACACACTCTTGAGAACTTTTTGTCGAAATGGTTAAAATTCTGTTGGGAGGGAATTATCATGACATTTTCTTGGCTTATACCTTACATAGCCGTGTCACTTATCATTGTCTTAATACCAGGACAAGACATGATTTTTGTAATGACACAAAGTATTGCTTCAGGCGTCAAAGCAGGCATCAAAACCGTACTGGGATCCATTACGGGAACATTTGTACATACTCTTTTAGCCGCAGTGGGGCTATCTATTATCTTTCAAAAATCAATTATTGCCTTTACGATTCTAAAGGTTGTAGGTGTTCTGTACCTGCTGTTTTTAGCCTACCAATCGTTTCGCGAAAAAAGCGGTCCGTTGGAATTAACAGAAAACGTTCAGCACCACCATCACTTTAGAAAAGGATTTGTTAGCAACTTAACCAATCCAAAAGTAGCTATTTTCTTCATTACGTTCTTACCGCAGTTTGTTAATTCGTCTCTTGGACATGTAAGTTTGCAGATGATTTTGTTTGGGATCATCTTTATCGCCGAAACGCTCATCATCTTTTCACTTATTGCGCTATTTGCTTCTGGCCTTGGGAAAAAAGTCAAAAAAAGCCGTATCTTTCAGCACACATTAAAATATGTAAAAGGAACCGTTTTTGGGATACTTGGCCTAAAACTTTTATTTTCTAGCAACAATTAAGTAAAACAAAATGAAATTTCTTTCATCCCTGCTGTTATCACCTTTTCATACCCGCTTCATTTGTCATATCACCCTATTTTTCCATGTGAGGTTAGTTGACAAAAGACCAAAATTATTATTTTATATATATATAAGGTTCAGATTTAGCAACAAGATTCGACAAGGATAATGAAGAAAAACAGCGGGGAAATAGGGAGATCTATCTAAATAGAGGGAAAATTCTATAAATTCACGTTTTTTATTATTATTCTACTATAATTCATGAAGAGGTGAAACTATGCAAGAAGTAGTTCAAGGTTTTGTTAGTTCAATCAACGAATTTCTTTGGTCCTACTTACTGATTGCGATGCTGATTGCATTTGGTTTGTTTTTTACATTCAGGTCAAAGTTTTTACAAATTCGGTTATTAAGAGAAATGATTCGTGTATTAAAAGAAGGTGCGGATAGCTCTTCTAAAGACGGAATTTCGCCATTCCAAGCGTTTTGTATCAGTATGGCAGCCCGCGTTGGTACGGGGAATATTACAGGTATTGCGATTGCGATCGCTTTAGGGGGACCTGGTGCTGTATTTTGGATGTGGGTACTTGCCGTTATTGGTTCAGCTTCAGCATTTGTCGAGAGTACGTTAGCACAAATATACAAAGTAAAAGACAAAGACGGCGGCTTCCGAGGCGGACCGGCTTACTATATGGAAAAAGGGTTAAAAAAGCGCTGGATGGGCGGACTGTTTGCTGTCTTAATCACTTTATCCTTTGGCTTAATTTTTAATGCTGTACAATCGAACACGATTACCCTTGCGTTTGAAAATGCGTTCGGAACGAATCGTCTAGTGTTAGGAATTATTATGACAGTGGCTTTCGCTGCCATTATTTTTGGCGGAGTTAAGCGTATTGCAAAAATGTCAGAATACATTGTTGTGGTACTAGCTGTTGCCTACATTGCAGTAGCACTCTTCATTATTATTATGAACATTCAAGAAATGCCTTCTCTTATTGCGTTAATCGTTAAAAATGCATTTGGTTTCGAGCAAATTGCTGGCGGTTCTCTTGGAGCAGCTCTTATGCAAGGAATTAAACGCGGATTATTCTCAAACGAAGCGGGTATGGGTAGTGCGCCAAACGCAGCCGCAGCTGCAACAACAAGCCACCCGGTAAAACAAGGATTAATTCAAGCCTTTGGTGTATTAACGGATACGCTTATTATTTGTAGTAGTACTGCCTTTATCATTTTACTTTCAGGTGCTTATACAAATAAAAATTTAAGCGGTATTGAATTAACACAAGCTGCTTTAAGCACTCATATTGGTTCTTGGGCAACAGGTGCTCTTGCAATTATGATTTTCCTATTTGCGTTTAGTACATTAATTGGTAACTACTACTACGGAGAAACAAATATTGAGTTCTTGAACACAAATAAAGCTTGGCTGATGACTTATCGTGTTGCTGTGCTTGCAATGATCGTGTTCGGTTCTATTTCTCAAATTCAGCTTGTATGGGACTTAGCAGACCTGTTTATGGGCTTTATGGTAGTAGTCAACTTAATCGCAATTCTCCTGCTCTCGAAAGTGGCCTTTGCCGCACTCAAAGATTATCTTGCCCAAAAGAAAGCTGGAAAAGACCCTGTCTTCTATCAAGACAGCATTTCTGGACTTGATAATATTGATGCATGGGATCATTCAAAAGATAAATCTAGCTCGAAAGAAGCGATCTAATAAAAAAAGCCGTGAATATTCACGGCTTTTTTATTGCGCAAATTTACTTCTTTTTTTCTTCTAGTGAAGAAGTCTAAGACTAACCAAATACCTATAGTATAAATAAATTACGCTGTACGGAATCCAGTAGGAAAAAAATGTCCAGCCGAGATTCCATCCGTTTCCGTATATAACTCTTTCCATATACATATACGTTCCTTCTAAAAATGTTGTAAACAGCGCTATAAGAAAAATAAAAAAATGAGGCTTTCCGATTCGCTGGATTAAAAAAATCATATAGCTGGCCAATACAGGATAAACACCTAAATTAAAAGGCAGCGCTTCTAATGCTTCATTTTCTAAAGAAGTCCGGAGTTTCCAAAAGCCATAATAGCTCCCTAATTCATTGATAACGATTGCTAAAATGCAAAAAGCAGTTCCTACTAAAGGCAGTAAACGACGATTTCTAGGATGTAAATAGAGGGTGCCAAAAATCCAAGGTAAAACAAACGCCAGCGCTATATTGATAAGCAAGAATATCCGACCTTTTTCTTTCTAGTATGCCACACCGCACCTTTTTCTAATCATCTCATTATCTTGAACGCAGCAAGTGTAAAAGTATCTTATCTCTGATCGTTAAACCAGAGTGCTTACTTTATGATTACTGTGGTTCGTCCCTTGCTTTTTTCATTTATTTTAATGAAGCAAATTCAGCGTCTTTTTTCTGGTAATAGTTTTGAACTAAACGCCCTGATAAAGCAGCTAATACCTGCTGAAATAACATCCCTAATACGACCGGTACAGCAACGGGAGCTGGAAAATAAGATACGGCTAATACGGCTCCGGCGCTAATATTTCTCATGCCTCCGCAAAACGTAAGCGTCACAACTTTTGCTCGGTCCCATCTTAGCCATTTGCCAATCATCCAGCTGAAGAAATAACCAGCTGAACTCATTAAAAAGATGATCACGATAATAAACAGCAGTTTTTTATCAATATGTTTTAAATAAGGTGCAATCACTCCCCCGTTTACCATAACCATCACACTTAACCCTATTTTCGAAACAGGTGCCAGCTTTGGTCCTAAGGTCTGCTTAATTGTTCCTTTTGTATATTGATTTAAGCACATGCCTAACAAAGATGGAAGGACAATCATAAAACATAAATCTTTGACTAACTTTAGCGCTTCCAAATGTACGGTGTCTCCAACCACCAATAAAAGCGTATAAGGAACGATAAGCGGTGCTAAAAGAGTATCAATTAAAATAATGGATAGTGCAAGAGGAATGCTTCCTTTGTAAATCGAGACCCATATAAAACTAGTCACTCCCGTTGGAATAATTGCTGCTAGCAAAAGACCCGTGCTTGTAAATACATCATGTGGAAAAATCACTTGGCCAACGCTCCAAGCCCATGCTGGCATAAAAATATGTAAAACAAACAGAGCCATAATGATTGGAAATGGACGATGTATCGTGGCATTTAATTGGTGAAAGTTTGAATTCAAACTTCCGGCAAACGTCATTAATGCAAAAAGCCATGGAATTAAGAAGGTATACTGACTTAATGATGAACCGATAAGAACTCCTATGAGCAAGCTGAGCGGCGTAATAAACGGCATCAATTTTTCTAGCATTCTATTTAATTGACTTAACAAAGCTTTCTCCCTCCAACGAACGTTTTAAATAAATAATAAGATAAATTAACGTTTATAATATCACCTATTTATTATACAACTTATTTTCAGACTATTGTCTGTCTCTTTTACTAAAAAGAGATATATTCATAATTATCACTTAAATAGATTTACAGGTATTTTTGTGCTATTTTAATAGGGAAGAAGCTTTTAAAAAGCATGAATTTAGGGTAAAGAACACTCTACATAGGAATGCTTTCAATTGACGGATATAAATGGACTGTAGCACAGTTTTGGTAACTAGGAGGATTGTATGGATTTTTTGAAGTCTCTATCATCGTTAGATGATTGGAAAAAAATCGTGATTGCGATTGGGATCTTTTTGATCTTTTTAATTCTTCGCAAGCTTTTCACGACTTATTTGTTTAAGTTTATTATTGGTTTTGTCAAAAATAAAAAAATCAATTTAATTACGAGCGTTTTAGAAGCTTTTGAAAAGCCGCTGCGCTGGATTTTTGTGATTATTGGTTTCAAGCTTGCTCTTCCCTATCTTCCCTTTGATGTTTTAACAGCCGATACGGAAAGACATTTAGTTCGTTCAGCTTCTGTTGGCCTTGCAGGATGGGGCTTGTATAATTTAGCTGCTTCTACCAATTTATTTTTTGCAACGTTTGCCAAAAATTTTGATATCCAAGTGGATCGAATCATTATTCCTTTTATTGAAAAGTTTATCCGCATCGTTGTTGTTATGCTTTCTATCTCCATCATCGCAGAAGAATGGGGTTTTAACGTAAACGGCTTTGTAGCAGGTCTTGGCTTAGGTGGTCTTGCTTTTGCCCTAGCCGCAAAAGACACCGTTAGTAATTTATTCGGCGGAATCGTAATTATTACTGAAAAGCCTTTTACCATTGGAGATTGGATTAAAACACCAAGTGTTGAAGGCGTTGTAGAAGATATTACGTTTCGAAGCACCAAAGTTCGAACGTTCGCTCAAGCAGTCGTAACGGTTCCAAATGCTACTCTTTCTAATGAACCTATTATTAACTGGGCTAAAATGGGGAAACGTCAAATTGCCTTTCATTTAAACTTGAATTATAATACACCAAAAGAAAAGTTAGAAACCGTAGTGGCAAGAATTAAAAAGATGCTGACTGAGCACGAAGAAATTCACAATGAAACGATTCTTGTAAATTTTGACGGTTTCTATGAATCTAGTTTAAATATCTATCTGTATTTCTTTACAAATACAACCGTTTTTGCTGATTACTTAGATGTAAAAGAAAATATAAACTTCGAAATTATGGACATTCTTGAAGAAGAAGGCGTAGAATTTGCTTTCCCTACACGCACACTCATCGTTGAGCAGGACGGAAAGCTTTCTGGCAATCCAAAAGAATTTCTAGAAAGTGCTCGAAGCTAAAAAAAGCTGACTTAGTAGTCAGCTTTTTTTCCTTTCTTCTTTAGTTTGAAATGAACATTTGAGTCCAGTAATGACCGTAGCTTCCGCCTTTAGCGTAACCTACTCCGATTTCGGTAAATTGACTTGATAGTATGTTTTTACGGTGACCTTCGCTATTCATCCATGCGTTAACCACTTCTTTTGGAGTTGCTTGTCCAGCAGCGATATTTTCACCTGCTGTACTGTATGTAATGCCAAATTTTTTCATCATGTCGAACGGACTTCCATACGTAGGCGATGTATGACTGAAATAATTTTTATCAATCATATCCTGCGATTTATAGCGAGCCACGCGAGCTACTTCCCAATTAGACTTTAAAGGCTTAAGCCCTACTTTAGCACGTTCTTGATTCACTAGCTGAACCACTTGCTCTTCGTATGAACTTCCCGCTTTATCTGTTGGTATGGTAATTTTTTGTCCCGGATAGATCGAATTAGGATTTTTAATAGCAGAATTCGCTTCAATCAGCTCGGAAACGCCCACCTGATATTTTACTGCTATTTTCCACATCGTATCTCCCGATTGAACGGTATGTACGGTTGCTGCTTGCGCAGTGTTATTAAGACCAAAAGCTAGAGTGACAGACAACAATGTTACTAATAAAAGTTTTGATAGAGTTTTCATACTTTTATTAAAGCAAATTGATTTCAAGATTCATAGCGGTAATATTATCCCATAGTTCCATCATATGACTTTGTCATCTTCCCTCCACACTTTCTTTTAAAAAAAGACGCACTGCTCTTTCGCAATGCGCCTTCTTATTATGAAGATAAAGCCTGTGACTGGTTCATGTCCGACACATTAACCGCTTCATCCGTACTTTGATGTACCTGACGTTTTTTAATCACATCAATATATTGAATGTGATGGCCTTCCATTTTCGTAACGGTAAAATCATACTGATCAAAGCTAAGGCTTTCTCCTTGTTTGACGTCATATTTTTCCGTTAAGACCCAGCCTCCAATTGTATCAACATCCGTATCATCAATTGTCGTGCCAAGCAGCTCGTTAAGCTCACTTACTAATAATTTTCCATCTACAATATAATGATCGGGTTTGACTTTCTGAATTAATGGAAGTTCATCCGCATCAAATTCATCACGAATTTCACCGACAATTTCTTCTAAAATATCCTCTACTGTTACAATCCCTGCTGTTCCACCGTATTCATCAATTAAAATAGCCATATGGATGCGTTCACGCTGCATCTTAAGCAATAAATCATGAATAGGAATCGATTCAATTACTTCAATAACAGGACGGATATACTGTTTTAAATCTATTTTTTCCTTGCTGTTGTTCATGACAATCTCGGTTAAAATTTCTTTCATATTGACCATTCCAATAATATGGTCTTTATCTCCATCGATGACCGGATAGCGGGTAAACCGTTCTTCTTGGACCATCTCAAGGATGTATTCGACCGTATCTTCCTGGTCAATTGAAACGACTTCCGTACGCGGCACCATAATCTCCTTGGCAACGCGATCATCAAAGTCAAAAATTTTACTTACATATTTAAACTCCGATTGATTGATTTCACCGCTTTTATAGCTTTCTGATAACAAGATGCGAAGCTCTTCTTCACTGTGTGCAAGCTCATTTTCTGAAGCAGGCTTTAGACCAAATAACCCTGTTATTAAACGAGAAGAACTGTTTAATAGCCAAATGAAAGGATAGGTTACTTTATAAAAGAGTATAAGCGGACGAACAAATAATAAAGTGACTTTCTCTGCTTTTTGAATTGCAAATGTTTTCGGAGCAAGCTCTCCGACCACAACATTTATAAATGTAACAACCGCAAAAGAAATCGCAACAGATAGTACTTTTGTTAACGCTCCGCTTATCCCTAGTTGATCAAGTAATGGTGACAGGAGATGCGAAAGTGTAGGCTCTCCTAACCAACCAATTCCCAGCGCAGTAATCGTAATACCAAGCTGGCACGCAGATAAGTATTCATCTAAATTTGAAATAACTTGCTTCGCAGCTTTTGCATTGCTGCTCCCTTCTGCTATAAGCTGATCCACTTTGGAACTCCTCACGCGAATAATCGCAAACTCGGTAGCAACGAAAAAAGCAGTTAATGCAATCAGTACCGCTAGTAAAATCAAGTTAAATATGTCCAATCAAGTTCCTTAGCTCGTTTAAAAACGAGTAAGGACTCACCTCCTAAAAAATAAAAAATTTGGATAAAGAACTCTATCCCTGTACTGATCACTTGGAAAAGTGCATATAAGGAGGAATCACATGATAAATGTATAAACATTTTTATATGGAGCAAAACTGCCAGCCTTTCTTCCTTATCTCACGTTTCACTCGTTAATCTAGCAGGTCATTCTTTATTCAGCTGTTCTAGATGTGAAGCAATGGCTCACATCGCTTCATTTCATGATGTTGCTTCAGCGCTGATTCTCTCTCCCAATTCATTTATAAAAAATTTAGTAGTTTACAATCTTTATAAAGTTAAAGTCTGTTAACGCCTTAAAAGAGCGATTATGTGATAAAGAGCGATATGCGTGAAGCAAATGTAGGTTTGTATAATACTGTATTGTACGCTTTGACACTGGTGCATATAATGCTACTTCGCCAACGTGGTACACTGCCCCATCCAATCACCTCTATTTCCGTATATCTAAAAAGATTTAGGAATAATTATCCTATTTCTTTTTAAACTTATTGACTTTATTTTAAATGTTAAAAACTTTGCAGTCAAACGTTTTAGTTAGTCTCCTGCCCTTGCTATTTACTGGTGCGGCGATTTTTAGCAGGCAAATAAAAGCTTGCTGCTACACAAAAAAAACCAAGGACAAAACAGATAATGGGGAGTTTCATACCTATCGCTTCAGCATAATAAGTGAGACTCCTTCCGTGAATAGGGACAAGATTCATTTCAAAAATCAAAGTCAAAACAGCTGTCACTTTGAGTGCAATACCAACAATGAAAAGACAAACTCTCAGGCCTCCACTCATATGCAAAAACATCCCTTCTATCCATTAGCGAATGGATGATGTACTACACCATATGATACATCCCTACACTTTATCACTAAATGCTAAAAAAGCGCTATGTCCATGCATAGACGCTTATAAATTTGCAACCACTTGTCCAATGGAATCATAGATAACCAAATCAAACAAATAATCGTAATGCGTAGGTTCTTTATTAATGATCACCATATTTGTACGATTGTACCGGCTCACAAGCAGCGGAATCTGATTAATCGGTGCTACTTCAAGCGATGAACCAAGCACGATGAATAAATCAGATGACAGCGCTGCTGTAACTGCTTCATCGAACTGATGAATGGCATCTCCAAAGAGAACAACATTTGGCTTTAAAAGGCGCTCACACGCTGTACATTGTGGGAGAGCTGACTGATTTAAATACGCTAAGTCATACTCTTTTTTACACCTCGGACAATGAGCTCTCTTAATGGACCCATGAATTTCAAAAACGTTCGTGCTTCCTGCATCTTGGTGCAGCCCATCGATATTTTGCGTAATCACATGCACGGTTTTGGCGTCTTCTAGTTCAGCAATAAAGCGATGGCCCGTATTTGCTTTATAATGATGCAGCATTTTAATATGAAAAATTTCTTTAAACAGCGGCCAAAATTCATGAGGATACTGTTCATAGAAGTCAGCAGCTACTATGTCCACAAAGCTTTTGTTTTGGCGATATAAGCCATTTTGAGAGCGAAAGTCAGGTATGCCCGACTCTGTGCTCATTCCTGCTCCCGTAAAAAAACAAATGTGTTTAGCATCATCAATGAGCTGTTTTAATTCTTTGTACTGGTTTGACATTGCATTTCTCTCCTATTTAACAATTAGCACAGGAATTGTTACTTGCTGTGCTATCTTAGAACTAACGCTTCCAAGCAGCATGCCTTTTACAGGATTTAACCCTCTGCTTCCTATTACTACAAGGTCAAATGAATTTTGATTAGCAAATTGAATCACTGTTTTAGCCGCGTCTCCGTGCATAAAGGTGATCTCATACTCCACGTTTCCTTGCTTTAAAATTTCATCCGTTGTATGTATCCGACTTTCCCGTTCCTCGTCGCGGCTAAGTGATTTTAATCTTGAATCACCTTCTACTGCATAAATAACTTGAATAAAACTGTTTTCCGTAAGCTGAGCCAGCTGAACGGCTTTTTCTGTTGCTTTAGCTGCATGCTCTGAGCCATCTGAGGCAAGTAAAATTCGTTTAAACATCACGCTTCCTCTCCTCTTTTATAAAATGGTCTTCTCTCTTTACTATATCACTCGCTGTTCAAATGTAATCATTTTTTTGATTATTTCTATAATTTTTAAAATTATTTGTCTACTTTTATGATAAACTGAAAGAAAACGTGTACAGAGGGGATGAACCAATGTTTGGTTTTGAATTAATTTGCACTTTTTGCAAAGGGCTCGGAAAGCTAGCTGTTATTCCTGGTATCGGTTACATGAAAACATGCAAACACTGTGAAGGGACAGGGATGCAGTCAAAAAAAGACGAAACTCCTTCAATATAAGAAGTTTCGCCTCAGCAACACTGTGATTAGATTGAAAGCTCTTTAGATAAACGGTACATATCAGCATTGATATGGTGAGGTTCACCTAAAATTTCCATAATATCATAATCTACAATTTCATTTTTACGGATACCGATTGCACGGCCGCCTTTACCTTCTAGTAAAAGTTCGACTGCACGACCGCCGAAACGGCTTCCTAGCACACGATCTTGAGCAGTTGGGGAACCACCGCGCTGAATGTGTCCTAATACTGTTACACGCGTTTCAATACCTGCAGCTTCATGAAGCTGTTTCGCTACTTCATTACCATTAGCTACACCTTCAGCTACCACGATAATGCTGTGCTTTTTACCGCGCTCTTGTCCTTTTCTCAAACGATCAACCATTTCTTGGAACTCATCTTTTGCTTCTGGGATAAGGATTGTTTCCGCACCGCCAGCAAGACCTGACCAAAGAGCAATGTCTCCTGCATTACGACCCATAACTTCAATAATAAACGTACGCTCATGAGAAGTCGCCGTATCACGGATTTTATCAATTGCATCGATAACCGTATGAAGAGCCGTATCAAATCCTAGTGTAAAATCTGTTCCTGGAATGTCGTTATCAATTGTTCCTGGAATACCGATACAAGGGAAACCAAGCTCTGTTAGTTTTACAGCTCCCATATATGATCCGTCTCCACCGATAACTACTAAGCCTTCAATACCGTGCTTCTTAAGGTTTTCAATACCTTTTAAACGCCCTTCTTCTGTTTTGAATTCTGGACATCTTGCAGAATAAAGCATCGTTCCGCCGCGTTGAATGATGTCACCAACATCTCCAACTTCTAGCTTTTTAATATTTCCTTCTATTAATCCTTGATATCCTTGGAAGATACCATAAACTTCCATACCTTCATGAATTGCTTTACGCACAACAGCACGAACCGCAGGATTCATACCTGGAGAATCTCCGCCGCTTGTTAATACACCTATTCTTTTCATTACTTTCACCTCATCAAAGTCACATATATGACTACTATATTATAGTTCTACATTTTACCCGAGTTCGAACTTTTTGTGTAGTAATTCACAACATATTTCTTTGTTAAATTTTAAATGTACATACTTTTTCATATCTTTTAGTTATTTACCGTCAAATATTCAAAGTTTTTCTAGCAATATTACACATCTAAAGAACCCTTTTAATTACAGCTTTTATAAGACTATATTCACCTTTATATTTCATTTTTTTCATATATGTAATGAAATTGTAACGTAGAACACTGTCGAAAGATGATATGATGAATTTACTCAAATCAGGAAAAATTTTCAGGGGGTACTAGTTTTATGAAAAAAGTAATAGCAGCTCTTACGCTTGCTGGCGTTATTGTTTCTACTAGCCCGATTGTCAGCCAAGCGGCTCTAGGCGACCAAACGCTTCGCCAAGGCATGAATCACCAAGATGTTAAACAACTACAACAAACGTTGAAAAATAAAGGTTATTTTAAAGGGAATACGACTACATACTTTGGGACTGTTACAACTTCTGCTGTAAAATCATTTCAGCGCAAAAATGGACTAGCAGCAGATGGTATTGTCGGAAAAGGAACGTACGCTAAACTAGGCGTTTCAGCAAAGGGCAAATCGTCTTCTAGCTCAGCGCGCTATAACCCTAACGCAGTGATTAACAAAGGAAAACAGTACATGGGCGTTCGCTATCGCTGGGGCGGAACAACGCCAAGCGGCTTTGACTGCAGCGGTTTTATTGGCTATGCGTTCAAACATGGCGGCGGGGTTCAGCTTCCTCGAACAGTAGCTCAAATTTACCAAAAAGGAACGCGCGTCTCAAGTCCAAAAGCTGGAGATATTGTGTTCTTCCAAACCTATACAAAAGGGCCTTCCCATGCAGGAATTTATTTAGGAAACAACCAGTTTCTTCACTGTTCTTCATCTAAAGGTGTGAGCATCTCTTCTCTAAAAGAGAGCTATTGGAGCAAACGCTATTTAGGTGCTAAAAGAATGTAGTTTCGATAAAAAGGGCAAGCTGTGCGATTTTGATGCGGCTTGCTCTTTTTCTGCATGTAAAAGATTTGGTATAGTAGAAGCAGCGCATTACAAAACCAAGCGTGTAGATGAATACTGTAAAGGAAGTTGAATAAATGCACACCCTTTTAATTGACATGGATTCTGTCATTTGTGATCTTATGACGGATTGGCATAACCAATATAACAAAGATTATTGCGACAGCTTATCGGTTGAAAAGTTAAAATGCTGGGAATCAGAAAAGTATGTAAAGCCGGAATGCGGCACAAAGATTTATGACTACCTCGATCAGCCGGGGCTTTTTTTACATTTACAACCTCTGCCTCATGCTGTTGAGGTTCTTAAACGACTTTATGAAAGGTTTTCCATTTTA
Organism: Priestia sp. USM5; assembly: GCF_058323215.1. Classification (NCBI taxonomy): domain Bacteria; kingdom Bacillati; phylum Bacillota; class Bacilli; order Caryophanales; family Bacillaceae; genus Priestia; species Priestia sp. USM5. The sequence continues at coordinate 907,258 of NZ_JBSGKN010000001.1, read as the reverse complement.
ATTGTCACAAGCAGCCGTACCTATGCTTATACAGAAAAAGAGCAGTGGGTTGAAAAACACCTTCCGTTTATCGGAAAGTACAATATCGTGTTTACACACCAAAAAGATAAAATATACGGAGACTTGCTATTTGATGATGCACCGCATAATTTGAAGGCTTTTCAAGCTACAGGTCGCCATGCTGTTGCCATGAGCTACCCATACAACGAAGAAGTAAATGTCCCTCGCGTGGACGATTGGCTTCAGTTTGAACAGTACGTAAATACTTATTTCAACGAATGTTAATCAAAAAAACACGTAGACTTTGTCATCAGAGAATGAATGCAGTGCGTTTGTGAGCACAGCTATAAGCATAAAAAAACCGCCTTTTGGGCGGTTTTTGACGGATAGCCCCCTAAGGGTTATCCGCTTTTTATTTAAAAAAGATATCGTTTTTAGTACTTATCAGCTGATGAAAAAAAGTCCATAATGGCATGGATAATTTCAACGGACTGAAAAGAAAACAATGATATGGCTGTTAATGAAAAGAAACCAATCATGGCCATACGTACAAGTAACATAGACTAATCGCCTCCCTGTTTTGAACTAAATGAACGCACCCAAAACAATTCGCTATCTGTCTTTGTTTGTACGACGTTTTCGCCAAGCAAAGGCAGCTCATTCACTGCGTGTAACAATGACAATGAATCTTCATCTTTCTCTTAAAGACTAAGCGTATAGTTAGTATATCAAATGAAACTTTTTCTTCAAGGCTATACTAGCGGTAAAAAAGGAAATAGTATGAAACGATGCGTTTTATCTTTACTTCATACAATTCAGTACCCTAATATTTATTATATTAAACCTTTTAGAAAAATTGCTACTATAATATCTTTTTTATAAAAAAGATATTAAGACCTAACTAAATTATTCCAATCCAAAGACGAACAAACGAGATAAATAATCTCAACTGCTTGTTACGTTGCTGTTGATTTCCTTGTAAGACTTCGCTTTCCCCAGGCGGCTGATGAGCCTCCTCGTCTACATACATAAAATCTACGTTCACTATATCAATGAAAAAATCCGAATGCGTTGGATTCTCCAGCAAGAATCAAACGCGTTCGGATCTTCCTTCAACTAAAATAATTTTGCCCCAGATTCTTCACATTATCGACACGTACTGTAATACTCATTAACAATGTCTAAAATAGTTGGGTATTCTTCCACCCATGTAAAGTTTGTTTTTTCGTTTTCTTTTTTTACTGTTTCTTGTTCTGCACCGATCTTTTCCATTATTCAATCTCTCCCTTTAACTGTTATATAACATTTATATTAACTAAACTTTGTTTTATAACAACTTTAAAAAGAAAGTTGGACAATGAGTATGAAAAAAAGTTATTGCAGGGATAAAATTTTCACATAATACGTACGGTTCCTCGGTCCATCAAACTCACAAAAATAAATTCCTTGCCACGTTCCTAGCAGCAGCTGCCCATCGTGAATGATTATATGCTGAGAGGGGCCGACCGTGCTCGCTTTGAGATGTGCCGCCGTATTTCCTTCCATATGAAGATCTAACTTATGTTCCCAAGGATATACTTCATCGAAGCGTCGGATCATATCCGTTTTTACATCGGGATCCGCATTTTCATTAATTGTTATACCAGCGGTTGTATGAGGACAGTAAACAACTACAGCCCCTTCTTTTAATCCTTCTGTTCTTATTACTGCTTGTACATGACTCGTAACGTCGATCATTTCGTCACGCTTATTCGTTTTTAACGTAAATGAATGTAGCATACCATCACCTCTTTTCTTTACCATAACATATCTTTTCTATTCTTCCACATTTTTCGCATAACTCGTTTTTACATCGTAAACACTAAGCTCATTAATACAACAGGCGGTGAGTTTATTTATGCTTGATTCAAAATTTCAGCCCAATGCAGACTACACCGTTCAAACGTTTCTAGATTTGGTGGGTCAAAATACAGATGTTGGTTCCAAAAAATTATGGCTGTCCCCCACAAAATATATATGCATTATTTATCTCCAAGGATTAGTCGACGGAGAAAAACTTGATAATCTCACTCAGCATATTGTTGAGACCAAAGCAAAAAGTGAAACGCAAACACTCGATGACATCGATTCGTTTATTTCTGTCATTAAAGACAAAGAAGTTTATACATACAAGCAAGCGATCTCGTGTTTTTTTAAAGGTCAGCCCTTGCTGTTCATTAGCGAAAGCACCACGGCATATTCGCTGAATATGTCTATGACCAAACAGCGCTCTTTAAGTGAACCTACAACAGAAAAAGTAGTGCGTGGCCCTAAAATTGCGCTTATCGAAAACTTAGATGAAAACCTTGGTCTTTTAAGGCAGCGTTCTACCGAAGAAGAAATGGTTATTGAAGACATTTACATTGGAAATACAAAGGAACATCGAACAAGTATCGTTTTTCATAATAAACACTGTCAAACTCACATCGTGAATCAAGTCCGAGAGAAATTATTAGACATTCCTTTAGATAACATTCAAGACTCAGGAATGATTGAAGAATTTTTAGAAGAAGCACCCTACTCACCGTTCCCTCAAGTGCAAAATACAGAAAGACCGGATCGCGTTCTCGCTGCGGTGAATGAAGGGCGAGTAGCCATTTTAGTAGATGGCTCTCCTTTTGCTCTTTTAGTACCTACAACTTTCGATATGATTATGAAATCACCCGATGATTATTACGAAAGATGGATAGCGGGTTCGTTGCTGAGATTACTAAGGTACTTGTCTATTTTTATTACCCTATTCTTTTCAGCTATTTATATTTCACTCGTTTCGTTTAACCAAGGTCTGCTTCCGACGGAGCTAGCTATCACTATTGCGGCTACACGAGAAAACGTTCCTTTTTCTCCTTTTATCGAAGCAGTGGTCATGGAAGTGACGCTTGAATTATTGCGCGAAGCCGGGCTGCGTCTCCCTACTCCTGTCGGACAAACAGTTGGACTTGTAGGAGGGGTTGTGATTGGTCAAGCAGCGGTGGAAGCCCATATCGTTAGCTCCGTTATGATTATTGTTGTATCCGTATCGGCAATTGCGTCCTTTACCGTTCCTCAGTATGGAATTGGCCTTTCGTTTCGAATTTTGCGTTTCGTATCTATGATGATTGCAGCAATCTTTGGATTATACGGAGTTACCATGTTTTTCCTTGTTCTTGTCATTCATCTAACTAAGCTCGAAAGTTTTGGTATAGCCTACTTTAAACCGTTTTTTGCGTTAAATAAAAAAGCGTGGAAAGACTCTTATGTTCGTCTTCCAAACAAAAGCCTAAAACAGTCTAAAAATAAATCAAAACAAAACTAACAAAAGGAGGACCATATGCAACAATCACAATCAAGCAAGCTTCTTTCAGATTTTTACGCCATTTCAATTATTTCTTCAACTATGCTTGGCGTCGGTTTATTAACACTGCCAAGCAGTATTACAAACCAGACAAATAATGCAGACGGATGGATTGTACTGATTATGGACGGTCTTTTGTTTATTGGAATTGTTCTTTTTTTAGTCTGGATGGTTAAGTATTTTACAATTAGCTGTATGTTTGATTTTACACAGGAAGTAACCGGCAAGATAATTGGAAATATCTTCAACTTTGCTATGGTCGTTTATTTTACATCTGTAGCAAGCTTTGAAGTAAGAGCTATGGCAGAAATGATTCATTTTTATTTACTGGAAACGATGCCCATTGAATTAATTATTCTTTCGTTTATTTTGACAGGCGTTTATTTAATCACGGGAGGTATTGATTCTATTGGAAAAGTAATGGCACTATGTTTTCCTGTAACGGTCATCATTCTTCTTACCTTATACGCTCTTAGCATCGGTATGGTGGATTTAAAAAACTTGCAGCCTGTATTAGCTGACGGATTCAGCCCGCTTCTTGCTGCCTTTACAACCGTCTCTGTTTCTTTTTTAGGGATTGAAACCATTGTCTTTCTTCCGAAGCATATGAAAAATAAAAATCACTTACGAAAAGTTTCGATCATCGGATTTTCTATTCCTTTACTTTTGTATATTATCACTTACGTATTAGTTGTAGGCGCTTTATCCGTTCCGGAGGTAAAAACAACCGTTTGGCCTACGATTGAATTTGTTCAGACGCATGAAGTAAAAGGAATTTTCTTTGAGAGGCTTGAATTATTTTTACTTATTGTCTGGCTTCTTCAGTTTTTTTTAACTTTTGTAATGTATTTCTTTTTGGCTGTTTCAGGATTTAAAAAGATTTTCAAAAACCGGTCAACTACCAATATTATCTTTCTTGTGCCCATTTTATTTATGAGCTCGTTAGCCCCCAAAACAGCAAGCGACGTGTCCCATTTTTCAACGGTATTAGGCTGGGCATTTTTAGTGACATTTTTAGTTATCCCTCTTTTTTTCAGCACGTTAATGAAAATAAAAAAGGTTGTGTTCAAATGACGAAAAAATGTCTTCCTGTCATGATGACCGTTTTTTTATTATGCGGCTGTATGAGCCATCGGAATATTGAACAACTTGCTCTTGTTATAGGAGTGGCAATGGATATTACACCAAAAATCGAACCAAAAACAGGAAAAAATCAGCTTGTGCTGACTCATCAAACGTTAACCGAAACGGAATCCGGAAATATGTCTTCTTCCATTCCATACAAAAACATTACAACAGCCGGCCCTACCATTCATGAAATCACACGAAATATTTCGCTGAAATCTGACCCTATATACAGCCAGCATCAGCGAGCACTTTTAATAGGAGAAAAAGCGAGCAAGACAATCCCTCTTGATGCGCTTATCAATCAGTTTGTACGTGATAATGAAATACGGCGCAGCAGCCTTGCGTTTGTTACAAAAGGAGACGCTAAAAACGTTTTAACGATTCAAGGAATGTCTGTGCCTCCAGTCAACTTAATTTACGAGCTTGTTTACAATAAATTCAAAACGAATAAAATTCTAAATCCCTTAACCATGGGAGAGCTATCGGCTAAGTTAAAAACAGATCAAAGCTTTTTAATACAGCGGCTTTCTAAAATAAAAAACAGCGTTGAAATAGACGGCGCGGCAATCATAAAAGATAAAAAAGCAAAATTCACCTTAACTCAGCACCAAGTGGAGGCTTTAACGTGGTTAACGGGGAATATTAAAGGCGGAATTATTTACGGCAAACACGGTCCATACCCCTTTTCCTATGAAATTGGAGATGTTCAGCAAGATGTGAAGGCCCGCATTGATTCAAATCACTCCCTTCATTTTGACATCGACGTTCAAACAAGCGGCAGGCTATCAGAAGATTGGGAGACTTCAAAACAGGCTCTTGCCGCCTCTAATGTAAAGAACACCGAGAAAAAAATAGAAAAAATTATTCGAAAAGACGCAGAAAAAACACTTCGCTTATTACAAAATAATTACAAAGCTGATGTGCTTGACCTGCATAATTACGTACGAATTCATCATCCTCATTTTTGGAAAAAACATCAGCATGAATGGGATGAAATATTTAGCCAGTCGACCATCGACTATCATGTCGATGTTCAAATTAAAGATTTTGGTACACAGGGCAGAGATTAGTCTTATTACTCAACGCCAGCTTCAGTCAGCTCTTTTTTCTTTAGTTCCATAATCGTGAACTTATCGGTATAGTTTTTGCTGATGAACAGCTGGCGTTCATCATCGTTATTAAAATAAAACTTTTTATCGTCCTGATATTGAAAATTCACTTTTTTCTTTTTCATTTGTTTAATAAACGTTAAATAGTCATTTGAATGAATGAGGTACCTCTTAGGCTTATCAGATATTTGAACAACATCTTCACCTGAAGACTTTAATTTTACAATACTCCATGCAATGGGAAGAGGATTACCTTCTTGAAAGATCGTTTTGTGAAAAATAAGCACAAAGAAAGCAGCTGTAACAATTGAAATAAGAACAAGCTGTTTTTTCACCGTCTATCACCCTTTCTTCACGTCGTTACTACGTTAAGTAATACGACAGGCGTATGAAAAAACCTGTTCATCCGCAAAGGTTGTGTAAAGAAATAATGCAAAATCAACAAAATATAACAGTTTGGTTACCTTTTGATTAAATAACATTACTTCTTTACAAATTTAGCTAATCACGTGATAGACTAAATTCAACATATTAAGTCAGGACTAAACTAAATGAGGTGTTGCGTATGACCACAATGCGGCTTCAATCATACTTAACAACAATGTTTCCAAATGTTCAAATGAAAAGACCTCTTTTTTATAACGCGCCTGCGGGTATTCGCTTTACGCTTACCAATCAAAAAGGCGTATGGGAACGAGAATACATGAAAAATGTGTACGCACGCGCTTACGAAATTTTTGAAACACTCCATGAAAAAAATGATGAGCTGCTGCTTGTTTTCAAAGCGAATGCTGCACAGGATGATTTACTTTTAAAAAAGAAAAAAGAAACAGCTATTAAAAAATTCATCCGCTCTCGCCTGAAGAAACAAGAAGTTCAATCCGTAGCATTATTAAATAACGCTGAGTATATTATTGCCTGTAAAACAAATGATGTGAAAGAAAAGCTTCTTTTGCAATCAATTGCCAACCGTGATCTTCATATTCATCCGGCTATTGAAGAAGAGTGTTACATTGTGAATTTGAATAAAGAAACCATCTTCCACCTATACGACGAGCGCGGCCTGGACATCGTATCAAACAATCAGTCTTCTCTTCAACTGCTTCAGCAAAAGTTTCACGACTGGATTCTAGATATTGATGCAGCTTGTTCAAAAAAAGTACAGTAAAAAAGCAATCATTCAGTAAAGGAATGATTGCTTTTTTATTAGGCTTGATGGACAGGAGACGCTTTTTTTAAAAACAGCCAGTTGATAAGAAAGAGTAGGAAGCTTACGATAACCATTGTTCCGAATGTAAGCAATAACGACCCGCTCGAAAAGCTTTTTATAAAATGAATAATCGGTTCTTTTGTTACTGGAATTGTGAACAGTAACACCAGAACAGCACCGCTGATCATCCCTCCTGTTTGCCCGAATTTGTAAACAATGCTACCAAGCAAACACGCGGCTGCTGTAATAAAAAAGATAAAGACAGCGTCCGTTAAAAAGTGAACAGCGAGAGTAGGATCATGGAAGATAAAATCACTTGCATAATAAAGCTGAACATTCATTAAATTCAAACTATTAATCACCTTCATTGAAATGCTCATGATGACAACATTGATAAAAGACATTACAATTGCAAATAGAGCAAAAACACAGGTCATCGTTGAAAGATATGCTTTACGAGTAGCTCCTAACTTTAAGCAAAAGGAAAAACTTTTTCGAATGATAATAAAACTTACAATACCTGAAAAGATATACTGCGGCATACTTGTTACTAACAGAAGATGCTCATTCACCTGACTGAACACTAAAATATCTACTGCAACAAAAGCTAGCAGAATCGTCCAAAAGCGAATCATTAAATACTTTAGTTCAACGTAGAGCGAATAACTAATGGCTGCAAACTGTCCTTTCATTACGCTACACCTCCACGATTGGCTGTAAGATAAATCATAATATCCTGTATGTGAACGGCTTCTACATGAAACGAACTGTCGACAAGTTCTTCAGCATAAATATCTTCATTAAACAGCACTATTTTTTTCTCTCCCCCGAATACTTGTTCATGGATGACTTGCTTTCCTTTTTCATACTCTTCAATTTGACTTTTAGGTCCTTTCACACTTACACAGCGCTGCTGCAAATTTTCTGCTGTATCCTGAAGAATCAGCTTTCCTTTTTGCATAATAAGTACTTCTTCAAACAAATTACTTACTTCATCAATTAAGTGCGTTGAAATAATGAACGTGCGTGGATATTCTTCATATTCATCCAATAAAAGCTCATAAAAGCGCGCTCGCATCGCAGCATCAAGTCCAATATAAGGTTCATCAAAAATTGTGATGCTTGTGCGAGAAGATAACCCAACAATAATTCCTAACGCTGATTCCATACCTTTAGACAATGCCTTCACTTTCCTATTACAATCTAAATCGAACTCTTCCATAAGCCTCTCAGCAGCTTCCTGGCTCCAATAAGGATAAAAAAAGGAGGCAATTTTTAGCACGTCTTTGACTTTTAATGTTTTTTTGAAATTTCCGCTTTCGTTAATTAAGCAGATGTTTTGTAGAACAGAGCGGTTTTCAAACGGAGATTGATTTCCCACTTTTACCTCTCCTGTTGTAACTGGAATATGTCCGGCTACAATTTGCATCAGAGTCGTTTTACCTGCTCCGTTTCTACCTAGCAGTCCGTATATTTTATTTTGTGCTAGCGTAAGTGAAATATCCTTTAACACTTGCTTAGATCCGTAGCATTTATTTAACAGCTGCGCTTCTATATTCATTCTATTTCCCCCTTGTCTAACAGCTCTTTTAACTCGGTTACCGTAATTCCTAAATGCTGTGCTTCTTTTTTCAGCGGAACGATAAAACGGTTATAAAATTCTTCTTTTCTTTGTGTAAGCAACACTTCTTTGGCACCCGCACATACAAACATCCCGATCCCTCTCTTTTTATACAATATTCCGTGGTCAACTAGCTGATTAATTCCTTTAGCTGCCGTTGCAGGGTTAATGCGATACATTTTGGCAAATTCATTCGTAGACGGTACTCTTTCTTCTTCTGGAAAAGCATCATTTAAAATATTCTCTTCGATGGTTTCTTTGATTTGTTGAAAAATTGGTCGCTGATGATCTAATGATTGTTTCATTTTGACTACCTCACTTAAGTGGTTCATTACTCATGTAACTAACTATATAACTAACTGGTTATTTTTTCAAGTGTTATTTCCAAAAAAAGAAAAAAAGTCCGTCAGTTAGTTACTGACGGACTTTTTCATTTGACTGTTGAACCACTTTACCGTTCTTTTTACTAGCTCATCCTGCTGCTCTTTAGGAGAAATACTGGCTTTGTTGTCGCCTTTTTGTTTCCCGTACATTCCAAACTGTGCGTGATTAGCTCCTTTTACTTGGACCAGCTCCGTATTTTTTGAAAGTAAATGCTTGGTTTCTTTAATTTTTTCAGGCGTCGACAAACCATCTTTCTCACCGGTTAAAGACAAAATAGGGTAAGTGGAGGTTGAAAAATCATTTTTATTCATCGGATACGATGCTAAAAGAACTAAGCCTTTTATTGAGTTTTGATGATCATACGCATAAGACGCTGCACTCACTCCTCCAAGGGAATGCCCTCCGATAAACCATGCGGCAATCTTCGGGTAGCTCTTCACAATATCCGTCGCTTTATTTTGACTAAAGAAGCTCATATTAAACGGAGAATCTACAACAGCAACAAGATATCCTTCATTTGCAATTTGCTGAGCATAATAGCCATATGCTAACGGCTCTACTTTAGCACCTTGATAAATAATATAGCCGGCCTTTATCTCTTTGTTCGTTTGAGGCTTAAATACGTAATAATCGTCTTTTTTCACTACTTTTTTCTCATCTACCAGTGAGTGAAGCTGTTTTGAAGGTTCATAATCAAAACCCGACCATATAACAAAAAAAGCCGCGGTTACTGCAACAAGAACGGCAAGACTGACTCCTAGTATTTTTAACGTTTTTTTCATGTCACTCCCTCTTTCTGTTTTTTTACTATGTACTCTTTTTATATCTTTTAGACATTTTACATGTTTGTTTCAAAGACATACAAGAAAAAAGAGGGGCTCAATATGCATGAAGCAGCAAAAGTAACGTAAACCATTACAAACAATCAAGCAGAGAAAGCTAAAAATTCGGCTGTAAGCTATAATAAGGGGCAGTCTCATTAGCAGACAACCTTCATTAATGAATATCTCGTTTCTTAAACCTTCCTCCCCTGACTTCAGCAATAGCTGCTACAGCAAAAAAAGCAGATGGATCTATCTCATCGATAATCGCTTTTAACTTTGCTTCTTCAAGCCTGGTAATAACACAAAAAATCACTTTTTTATCATCTCCCGTATACGCACCTTCCCCGTTTAAATACGTGACGCCTCTCCCTAAACGAGCAAGGATTGCTTCACCAATTTGTTCATATTGTTCGCTAATAATCCAAGCTGACTTGGACTCATCTAAACCTTGAATCACAATGTCAATCGTTTTAAAAGCAATGAAGTAAGCCATTAAAGAATACATAGCGCGGTCCCAGCCAAATACAAAACCGGCACTTCCCAAAATAAATAAATTAAAAAACATAATCGTCTCACCTACGGAGAACGGCGTACGCTTATTAAATAAAATAGCTAATATCTCGGTGCCGTCTAAAGAACCTCCGTATCGAATAACAATTCCTACTCCCACACCGAGAACAATTCCGCCAAACACAGTTGCTAAAAGAGGGTCGCCTGTTAAGACCGGCAAGTCGTGAAAAATAGAGGTAGCAATGGATAGAATGATAACACCTAATAGCGTAGATAGCGCAAATGTTTTTCCAATTTGCTTGTATCCAATAAAAAAGAATGGAAGATTTAATACGAAGATATAAAAGCCGATTTGAACATCCGTTAAGTGGGATAAAATAATAGATATACCTACAATTCCACCGTCAATAACCTCATTAGGGACAAGAAAAAATTCTAGCCCGACGGCCATTAAAAGGGCCCCCACTAAAATAAATAGCATACGCTTTACAATCATTTTAGCTGATAGCGAACGATGAACAACCTTTTTTATTTCATGATTCGTTTGCAGCACATAACTTCCCCTCCTTTTTGTGATAGAGACATCAATTACTAACTAAACGCTCTATTTTAATATTATCACAAAATTCAAACTATTTATCTGCTCTTTTACAAAAATTTCATCTAATGAAATAAATTATGCATATATTGGATAAAATTGTAGATGATAACAAGTGAATAAATGCCCGAGTACGTTCAAAAGTGAATGCACCCCGACCACTTTTCATACGGGATTAACAGGACAAACTTAGATTAAAAGGAGAGTAAAACGTTATGAACCGTGTAAAGATTATTGCTGCTTCTTTACTCGCAGTTTTATTGCTAGCTTTTTCAGATAATTTCACTTCTGCAGCTGTGCAGGAGGCAATGATACGAGTTGTGCATGCATCACCTGATGCACCTGAAGTAGATATATATGTGGACAATCAAAGCATCGTAGTCGGCGCATCGTTTAAAGATGTGACAGATTACCTTAAGGTACCTGCGGGGTCTCATAAAGTAGAGGTATATGCTATAGGTACAAAAGGAAAAGAAAAACCTGTCATTTCAACTAATGTAACCGTCGAAGCAAACAAAGCCTATACCCTTGCTGCTATTAACCAAGTTGCACACTTAGAATTAAAAGTAGCTCAAGATGATATGAACGTAGCTAAAGGAAAGAGTAAAATCCGAATTGCTCACTTTTCTCCAGATGCTCCCGCTGTTAATGTAGGTATTAATCACGGCCCTACTTTGTTTAAAGACACTGCTTTTAAACAAATGACAAATTATTCTGAAGTAGATGCCGGAACTTATGATTTAACCATCGCAACTAGTCAAGACAATAAAAAAATACTGGAAATTCCAAATCTTAATTTAGAAGCCAACACGGTCTACACGGTGCTCGCTATTAACAAAGCCGACAGCCTTGAAACGCTGTTATTAAAAGATAATACCGCTATGCCTTCCGAAATGCCAAAAACCGGTATGGGCGGTGCTTCAGAGGATAATTATAATTCAATTGTGCCTGTTCTTACTTTATTGGGAATTGGAGCGGTCGCTATATTTGTTGTTCGTCGTCACAGAGGATACGAAAGCGAATGAAATGGATAGGAGGGGTTTTCACCTTTTCTTTTATACTATTCATGAGCAGCTGGTTTGCCCAATCAGCATTTGCAAATAGCTCGACGGATTTTGTTGTGAAGATGGCTGAAACAAAATCGGCTCAATCCTTGAAATCTTCAGGGACCGCTTCTACACCTCTTCCATCTCAGCTTATTATTCCGAAGCTTCATATCAAGGCTTTTATAAAAGGAATGGGCCTTACTAATCAAGGTGAAATGAGCGTTCCTGATAATGGTCATGATGTAGCATGGTTTAAGCTTGGAGCAAGACCCGGAGAGGAAGGAAATGCGGTCATTGCAGGACATGTTGATGACCAAAAAGGACCCGCTATCTTCTATCATCTCGACAAGCTCACAAAAGGAGATGAAATTTTTGTAACCGATCAGCAAGGTCAGCAGCTGGCCTTTGTTGTTACCAATAAAGCTTCTTACCCCCGAGAGTCTGCTCCTATCAGAGAGATTTTCGGTCCAACTTTTCAACACCAGCTTAATTTAATCACCTGTACGGGAACATTTGATCATAAACAGAAAACTCATGAGCGCAGACTCGTTATTTATACAAGCCTCCGCCCGGAAAAAACAGCCGATGTTTCTCACTAAACATCGGCCTTTATTACTTTTAATTACACACTGGTTCGTTTTATTTAAATATTTACACAGCCTTAATATGAACACAACATCTCGCTGGTAAACTAATGCACGACCCCTCAATAAAAAGGAGTTTTGATATGAGACGAAAATGGTGGTTTGTAAGCTCACTCACTTTTTGTTTATGCGGTATTTTTATGTTTATACATACGCAGGCAGCTTCTACTCAAGCAGAAAAAGTAGCCATTATTGCTCATCGAGGCGCATCAGGATATGAGCCAGAGCATACGATGCAATCTTATCTCACGGCCGTCCAGCAAAAAGCGGATTACATTGAACTTGATCTTCACATGTCTAAAGATCAGCAGCTTGTAGCCATTCATGACTACAAAGTTGACCGCACGACAAATGGAACAGGATATGTAAAACAGTATACAGTGAAGCAGCTTCAGCGTTTGAACGCAGGAAAAGGTCCTAAAAAAGCCGTCATTCCAACTTTAGAAGAAATATTCCGTAAGTTTGGCAATCGAACAAACTATTATATTGAAACAAAATCTCCTCATGAATATCCAGGTATGGAAAAAGAATTGTTAACGCTGATGGCTAAGTACAACATTCATACCAATCACGTCATTGTACAATCATTTAGTCCTGAAAGCTTAAAAACCGTCCATCGATACCGACCTACTATGAAACTAATTCAACTGATTCGTTCCAAGCAAACCAATATGTTAACAGATCAGCAGTTCAGACAAATTAAAACATACGCGAACGGCATCGGTCCTAACGCAAGCACGCTGACAAAACCATATGTACAAAAAGCTCGCTCGTATGATTTAGACGTCCACCCGTATACAGTAAATGATGAAAAACAAATGAGAACACTTATCGAGTGGGGCGTAACCGGCATGTTTACTAATTACCCGGATCGTCTTTATAACGTGCTTCATAAAAAATAAACACTTGCCGCGGCAAGTGTTTATTCTTTATACATCTCTTCTATTCGCTCGCCACAAGTACAGGCTAATTAATGCTATGGCATAAAGCAAAGCCCAGCCAAACACCAAAAATTTATTTAATCCTTCGTTAATAAATTGAATGATTGCAGATACGGGCGGCAGTACATACAGCAGCAGTCCGCCTCCTTGATACGGAAATGAAACGCCTGCCGCTGCAAGCGTAATGATTAAAATAAACAGAGGTCCAAACCACGATAAGCTGCCTTCTCTTACAACATCTCTTGTAAAAACAAGACCTATGCTCATACCAAGCAAACTAAACGTCCAGTGAATAATAAACCCAAACACCATTTGCTTAGTGGATATATCCACTTCAAACATATCAAGCAGCACGGGATAGGCAATTGAAACCGCTGATAAAAATGTAAACAGCAGAACACAGCTAATAAGTTTGCTCGTAAAGTACTTATTCTTTTTCCCTACGTGAAGTTTTGTAATAACTTCTTGACTGGAATCTTCCGCGTGAAACAGCGACATTGTAAACCAAGTGGTTAGAAAAAAGAGGAAAAGCGCCGTATTAAAAAAGCTATCAAGCACCGGGTTCGGTCTATATGTATAGTTCATACACAGCGAAATAATATAAAGTGCAAGCGGCGGAATATATCGATACGATTTAATATATGTAATAAAATGATAGCGAATCAATGCACCCATCTTAAATTTCTTCCCTTTCCATATGATATAGCTTTACAACTTCACCTTGAACAGCAAGTAATTCTGCAAGAAACTCGTTTACATATTTTTTATCTATATAAAAAATCCAGTAGTTTCCGTGCTGTTCAATTTTCGTGCACTTTTCTTTTAATAAACGAAGTGGCTTATTAAGAATCACATTTGCCTCAATAACCGTTAAATGCTCAATGAGTTGAACGCGCTCATTTTTTAAAATGCGCTGTGACCCAATGGTGATAACACGATCCGCTACAGCATGTATGAGCCTTTCTTCATGACACGTAAATACAATGGTCATCCCTCGTTCTTTTAGCTTTGTAAAAATTCGTTCTACTTCTAGCTGAGCACGCGCATCTAATCCTGATAGAGGTTCATCAAGCAATAGCAGCTTAGAAGAACTCAGCAGTGCTTGCATCATGTTGACTTTTTGCTTCATTCCTTTTGAAAAAGAAACGATTTCTTCATGTCTAAACTCTACCATTTCGAAAGTTTCGAGCAGCTCTTCAATTCTAGAGCTGCGCTTTTTCTTAGACAATCCTTGAATTCGTCCCATGTGCTGCAAATAACCTGCTAGGGTAAAACGCAGCTCCTGAGGAAATTGCTCTACCACAAATCCAGGCGTACCGGTTTCTTTATCAAGGTGAATTGTTCCTTTAGTCGGTTTAGATAATCCGCCAATTAGCTTTAAAAACGTACTTTTTCCCGCCCCATTTTTTCCAACAATCGCAACAGTCTCTCCTTTATAAAGGGTCGTATGAATGTTTTCTAATACGGTATGTTTTTTGTATACTTTTGCAACATTTTTTAATTCAATCAGTTTTTCCATCCGCTGCCTCGCCTCTCCATAATCCTATATGTTAAATCATAGCATATTTATGGGGAATGTGCTTCCATCTCTATACGTTTCAGCTAAATTTTTCCCGTACAAAAAAGCCTTTGATATGATCAAAGGCTTTTTATAGACAATACCATATGCTCTTCATCAATAAATTCACCATCTACTTGAAGAGCTCTTTTTTCATACGCATAAGAAGTAAAACCGAGGCTTTTGTATAGGGCTTTTGCCCCTTCATTTTTAGCAGCGACAGCTAGGTAGATTTGCAAAACATTCGCTTTGGAAAAAGCTTGTTCAACAGCGGCTTTTAACAGCTTCTTCCCAAGACCTTTCCCCCTTGCTTCAGGGGCTACGTACATGCCCCAAATATCTCCTTTATGCTGAACTTTTAAAGGCTTTTGCTGCTGAAACCCTACAATCCCTACAAGCTGGCTTTCCATAAAAGCTCCTACTACAAATTCTGATTGGCTGCTTGGGAAATAATTTCTGATATCAGCAATTTCTTTTTCATATTCTTCTTCATAACTTAAAATAAAACTTTCGGGATGATCTTTTAAAGCACGAAGACGGAGTTCAAAGTACACGTCAGCGTCTTCTTTTGCCAACAATCGTATATTCATCTTTTCACCTTAGTTTCTTATGTTTTAATTAGCTATTAAGGACTGTACACGCTAAATACTTCATTCCACCGATACAGCTCATAATAATTTCCCGGCAGGTCTAAATCTGAAATAAGTACCTTGTCATTTTTCGTATCTTTTATGCGCGTTAAAAGATTTGCTTGTTTTCGATTTGTACGAATCCACATCGTTTGATTCGTTGCTTTATGATAAACAGGCGCGTAATCGCCTAAGCCTTTTTGCGGAAATGTGAACTGACTTTGCTTATTTGTCTTTACATTCATGCTATATAAAAAAGGCAGCGGCCTCTTTTTTTCATCATTCGACCACCCTGCTTCGGGCACACGTGAAATGATGATGTTATCTTTTTCTGTCCAAGTGAAATCCCAATCTGCGAAGCCTTTTGGCGTAAACACATGTTCTTTAAAAACGGGCATCTCTTTTAAAGTGAACTTTTTATTTTCGGTGGCAAATCTTCCTTCTCCATTAATAAATGCCAGTACTTGCTCTTCATTACTCCACTTAAACCAATTGGGTACATTAAGCATATCTCCCACCACTTGAAAAGCTTTTCCTTCTTTTGTAATGATGCACAGCTTATTTGCATCTGCAGACATCGAAGCCGTTGGAATAGCGATAAAACTAATCCATTGACCGTTAGGAGACCATTTAAAGCTGCTTGTTGTATACGCAAAAAATGAATCATTTTCTGCTGGCAGCGTCGTAAAAGCCTCTACTTTTTTCACATCTAACCCTGCATATTTGCTCACTGTATATAGCTTTACCGGTCCCCATCCCGTGGGCGCCAGCGCAGCAGCTGACGTAATTAAAAATCGATCTCCTTCCGGAAACCATGAAAACTGATCAACTCCTATGGCTACACGCTTCTTTTCATGCGTTTTAACGTTGTAATATACTAAGATTCCATTCGAAATATACGCAAGCTCCTCGGCAACCGGTGACCATTGATAATGAGTCACATCATGTTCAACAAGCAGCGGTTTTCCTTTTAACGGTGCAATCATTAAAGAATCATTTTCTGCATACGCAACTATATCTCCATGTGATGACCATTGAGGCATAGAGGCATGACGGGCATAGGATAACTGCCTTTCGGTACCGTTATCATATACCCATAGGTTTCCTTGCCGTATAAAACTGACCTTCACTGTATTGGCAGCATTTATTTGCATAGGGAACAACATAAGAAAAAGCAGACATAACGCTATTTTTTTCACCATGTTCACTCCTGTCTTTTTTTATAGCGTTACACAAATCTCCTCATCTCATCACATTTTTGAAAAAATAAAAAAGCGCAGCGGATAGCTGCGCTTTTTGTATATTATGATTTTGACTTAGATTTTGGTGATGGCTTTGTTTTAGCTTGTGCTGCATTATTGGCCGCATCTTTTTCTTTTAATAAACTCATACGTTTTTTCAAGTAGTAACCTTGTCCAATTCCGAATAAGTTACCAATTACCCAATATAGTGCAAGAGCAGATGGAAGTGAAATTCCCGCTACTAAGATGAAGATTGGCATAATGTTCATCATCATTTTCATTGGAGGTTGAATTTCATCCGTCATACTTACACGAATTTGTAAGAATGTCGTAATCGCTGCAACTACCGGTAAAATGAAGTAAGGATCTGGCTTTCCTAAACTTACCCATAAGAATGAATGCTGCGCAATTTCATGCGTTCGTGCAATGGCATTATAAAATGCGATAATAATAGGCATTTGAATAAAGATTGGCAAACATCCGCCAACCGGATTAATTTTATGCGTTTGGTAAAGCTGCATCATTTCTTTTTGCTGCTTTTGCTGTGTTTCCGGATCTTTTTTACCAGCATATTTCTTTTGAATCTTTTCCATCTCTGGACGAAGTGCTTGCATAGCCATCGTGCTCTTTTGCTGTTTTAAAATAAGTGGCAATAGAACTAAACGAATGATAACCGTCGCAATAATAATAGACAGACCATAGCTTCCGCCTGCCCACTCAGCAATTTTCGTTAATGCCATAGATAAAGGGTAAACAAAATAATGATCCCAGAATCCGCCACTTGTAGCCGTAACCGGTGTTTTTGTACTGCTACAGCCGGCTAGAGCTAAAAGAAGCGCTCCCATTAAACCAAGCAATAATAATTTTTTATTTCTTTTCATATTCTTTCCTCCTAATAATGACTAAATGTATGAAGTGTTTTTCAGAAGGAAAGGATCTTCTTCATCATTATTCTTCTCTTTAACTGGTGTTTTTCTATACACATGTATAAATACATTTCGTCTTTTCCATATCGTTAATACTGAAGGATCGATCCCTGCATTCACATGGTCAGTGACAGGTTCCGCATGAAAAGCCGTAAACCTAGCTTCACGAAGCATATAATAACAAAGGATGTATAAAACGAAAGCAGATAAATACGGCGCATATAGAAAAAGATCGTGATAAAATTCCATGTGCCAGCTCTCTTTCTGACTATAATAGTACAATCCAATATATGTAGTGTAGCATTTACGTTCCTGTTACACAACATCAACTTATCTCTTTGACTGTTCTACGTATTACTTTTTAAAAAGTTTCATATTTACGACACAAAATTTGCTCACCATAAAATATGATGAGCAAATCTAATACCATTCTCTATTCTCGTATGCTTAGCGCTGGTTCTCAGTCTTCTTTTAGTTTCATGAACCACGTAACGCCGAATGCTACACCCACAGAAATAATCATACCGATGATATAGTGAATTAAATTGCTCATACCAAGCGGTGCGGCGATTGCCATCATTGGAATACCTGTGAGTCCGTATGCATTGGCTACTACGTGCATAAGTACAACGTAGCCTCCCCCGGCTGCCCCGCCTATAGCCGCAGCAATAAATGGCTTGCGAAGCCGTAAATTGACGCCAAAGATAATCGGTTCTGTAATTCCTAAGAAAGAAGAAATAGCCGCCGGAATCGCAATTTTTTTCGTTTTGGCATTTTTCGTCTTAAAGTAAACAGCCAGCCCTGCTCCTCCCTGCGCTACATTCGCGCAGGCCCAAATAGGAAGTAAGAAGTTAACACCAATCTTCGGGTTAGCAAGCAGCCCTGCTTCAATAGCATGAAAACTATGCTGCAGGCCTGTTAATACAATGGTTGAATATAAGCCACCAAACAAAATTCCTGCAAACACTCCGGCTACATCGTATAGAGACTGAAGGCTAATGGAAATTAAATCTCCAATATAGCGGCCGAAAGGACCAATAAACACAAGTGACACAAAGCCCGTGATAATAACAGTTAAAAAAGGCGTAACAAGTAAATCAACCGAATTCGGCACAATTTTCCGCAGGCCCTTTTCAATTTTACTCATCACGTAAATAGCTAATAAAATTGGAACGACCGTACCTTGATAGCCAATCAGCGGAATACTTAAGCCAAACAAATCCATATATTCTGGCTTAGCATCTGCTAATGTCCATGGATTTAATAACATCGGATGCGTCAAAATCCCTCCGATAACCGCTCCAAGATAAGGGTTTGAACCAAATTCTTTTGCAGCTGAAAACCCGATTAAAATCGGTAAAATGATAAATGCTGCGCCTGAGAACATGTCCAATAAAACAAATAACGCACTATCTTCTGAGACCCAGTGGAACGCTTTCATCATACCGAGCAATCCCATTAATAAACCGCTTGCTACAATGGCTGGAATAATCGGAACAAAAATATTGGAAAGCATGCGGGCAAAACGGGCAAATGGGTTCATCTTCTTCTTCATTTCTTCTTGGTGATCTACTGGGGCAGCAGCCTCTTCAGCGCCTAATTCTTTAACAAAAGCAGCGTGGATTTTATTAACGAGACCGGTTCCAAAAATGATTTGAAACTGTCCTGAATTTGAAAAAGCCCCTTTTACATCCTCTATTTCATCCAAACCTTTTTGATCGATTTTGCTTTCATCTCGAATAACGAGGCGCAAACGCGTAGCACAGTGCTGGGCACTAGCAATATTTTCTTTTCCTCCCAAAAGCGGAACAAGCTTTTTAGCAATTTCTTTTACGTCCATCTTACTTCCTCCTTGTTGTATGTCATAAAAAAAGCAAGACCTAAAACACGCTTATAAAAGACACACTTGTCCTTTATGCGCATTCTAGGTCTTGCCTGCTTTACCAGTCACAATCCCGATTATTCAATTAATACGCTTTCATTGTACTCAATGCAACAATATTCGTCAATGCTTTTTTCTATATTCTTTGCTCTATTCGGCAAATGTGAAGCGTGATGTAGCCTAACTCCGCTTCTGGAAAATTAATGTCGTACTCCTCTTTGACAAATTGCTTTATCGTTTCAGCACACTGATACGATTTTTTATATTTGACTTTTAATACGTCGAGCATCTCTTCATCCATCTCATGAAAAGGTTCATTTTGCGCTAAACGATTTAACGCAAAGCGCAAGTGAGTCAGCAGACGCTGATAGGACATGCTGTTTTCATCAATCTCCATATTCAGCTCTTTTTTTATAATCGTAACCATTTCATTAATAATCGTTGTATTCATCATGAGCTGCTGCATTCCTGGTGAATTCAGTTTCGCCGTATGAATATGAAGCGCAATATATCCCGCTTCATCAATCGGCATCGTGATGTCTAACCTCTTTTTGATATGCTGAAGAGCCCACACTCCTATTGCATACTCAGGCTGATAGAGTGATTTAATTTCATTAAGCAATTTATTTTGGATGGAAATTCCGCGGGCTATTCTTTCGACAGCAAAGGATAAATGATCGCTCAAAGCAATATGCACATGATGACTTAGCGTAGCAGAAAGCTGCTGCTCAGCATACGAAATGATTTCTTCCGCCACTTGAATATGCTCTTCAGGAAGATTTTTTAATAGTTCTTGAAACTTTTCCTGTTCTTCTTTCATGACAAAGACTTTCTCCACTTTTGCAGCATTAATAAGATCATTTTTACCTTTTTGAAAAGCGATGCCGGGACCCATCGCAATCTTTTCAACTCCGCCTTCCTTAAAGACAACGGCGTTGTTATTTAACACTTTTAAAATCTTCAAATGCGCTCTCCTTTCTTAAAGGAAAAGGCCTTGCTTATTACTTCATCGTTACTTTTGCACAAGCAGTTTCGCCTTTTTGAACCGTCCCTTGAGCCAAAATTTCGAAACTTTCACTTGCATCACTATTTGTAACAACAATTGGTGTGATAATGCTTTTCGCTTTTTCTTGAATAAGCGCTAAATCAAATGTAATAAGAGGTGTTCCTACACTTACTTTGTCACCTTGTGTTACGTGAGCTTCGAATCCTTCGCCTTCCATTGCCACTGTTTCAAGGCCGATATGTATTAATACTTCTGTACCGGCTTCTGTTTTTAAGCCTACCGCATGTTTTGTATGAAAAAGCTGAACGACTTCCCCAGCAACGGGTGAAACAACTTGTCCTTCTGAAGGTTCGATTGCAAAACCGTCTCCCATCATCTTCTGTGCGAACACTGGATCTGGCACTTCGCTGATTGGCAGGATATTACCTGAAAGCGGAGCTAGAACGGTTGTTTCTTTTGATTTTGTCTTATTACCAAATAATTTTTTAAACATCTCAATCACCCTTTTTTAGATTGTACTTGTAGCATACCCCAATGATTCTGCAGAAAAACTTCCCCTATCCTGATGGTACATTAACATGGTCATTATTTAACCATGCTTTTTTTATCTTGTAAATAAAAATGTATAAGCGCTTTTATAAGAAGCACGTTCCCTATGCTGCACTTTATGTAACCCTTTCTACATCTTCTGAAGGGTGGATATTGAATTTTAACCCTAAAAAAGAGGTTAAGACATAAACAAATGAATCCAATCTAAAGACGAATAACTCGTATACATGAGCCGAACCGCTTTTGACACCGCAGTTGATTTCCGTGCAAGACTTCGCTTTCCGCGGGCGGATGCTGAGCCTCCTCGTCGCATACGCTCCTGTGGGGTCTCACCTATTCCGCTTTTCCCGCAGGAGTCTTCGGCTTGCCCTCCCATCAACTGCTAGAAAGACTTACAAACATGAAACCTACGTTCACCGTAACAAAAAAAAACGAACCACTAATCAAACATCTTGATCAGTGGTTCGTTTTTCACTTCGTCTAAAATCCTTTTGTCCCAGCCTCTTGAGATTAGAACGTTGACGCAACTTCTTTTGCTTTTTCAGATGCTTTTGCTAGAATATTGTCTGCTTCTGCTGGCGTGTAAGCCATGCCTTCTGCAACAACCAGTTGGAAATCTTGAACACCAATGAATCCCATTACTGTACGTAAATAGCTTTGAGTAAATTCTAGCTCTGCCGCAGGGCCTTCTGAATACACGCCTCCACGAGCTTCTAGTAATACTACCTTTTTATCTGAAGCTAATCCTACTGGACCATTTTCAGTATATTTAAACGTTTTTCCTGCAATTAAAATGTTATCAATATATGCTTTCATTAGTGGAGGGAAACTTAAGTTCCACATTGGAGCTGAGAAAATAACTTTGTCAGCTTGTAAAAACTGCTCTACTAATTCACCCATACGCGTTACTTTTTCTAACTCAACAGCTGATAATTCTTCACCAGCTCCAGCTTTTCCCCATGCTGCTAAAACATCTCCATCGATGAATGGAACTGTTTCTTTATACAGATCAAGCGTTGTCACTGTATCAGTCGGGTTTGCTGTTTTATACTCATCTAAGAAAACCTGTGCTAAACGAGTTGAAAATGATGCTTCATCAACCTGCGGATTTACTTTTACATATAATACATTTGCCATAAATGTCATCTCCTAAAAAGTGTCTATTATCATCAGTTCGAGATATTACTAAACAAATTATCTTTAATTCGAGATTTATTATATAACGCCATTTTTTATGCGTCAACCTTTTCGCACAAAAAAACTCCGCAAGCGGAGTTTTATATACATTGAAATTCTCGAATTTGATTTACATCTACCCCTGCATACACCCAGAAAGATCCTGTCCAGCGATATCCTGCAACTGAGCGTCTGCCTACAAAGGTTGGGTAAAACCAGTAAGGTCGACCATTTCTCGGCCATATATAGGTGTATCGGTATAAGCATCCTGAAATAGCGCCTGGATCAACAGCATAAAGCGATGGACCTCCTGAACCTAGCTTTGGTGTAGGTGTAAAAGCTGGCGGCGGACTTGAAGGTGGCTGCGCCCCTCCCTGCGGCGGAAACCCTTGGCCCCCTCCTTCAGGTGGTGGCGGTGGAAAGCCTTGGCCTCCTCCAGGTGGAAACAAATTTTGAAAACGTGGATCGTATTGATATGGATACATACGCACTCCCCCTTTATAATGCTTGCTACGTTACAATATGCATCATAATGAAGATAGGTGAATGTCTACTTTTACCTTCTATAGACTAATGGAACGATGTCAAACTTGGTGAGCTTAAAGGAGGCTTACCCGAAGAAATAATAAATCCAACACGGAAACTACTTGCGTGTTGGATCTGCTTGCGGAAAATATTTTTCAATAAAATTATACAGCCAAAATACGGTAATCAAAATAGGCGCTATCAGAAAAGGATGTTGAACCCACCTTTTCACCAGTACCTTTTCAAATGACGGAATCGATTTTAACACTTGAAATAACGAGCTTCCGCTAAAAATAACGCTCGTTCCTATCAATAAAAAAGACAGCGAGTTAAATTGATCTATCCACATACTCATAGAGATATAAAAACTAACACCGGTTCCTATGCCCCCCATTATTCCGCTTAAAATACTTTTTACCGAAAAAGGAATCCCCACAAACCATCCGGCTCCTAGTCCTGCACACCCTGCTAAAATGCTAGAAAAAAGCAGCGGCTGCTCAAGCCAGAGACATGCATTCACTCCAACCACTAAGGTAACATGTATTCCTACGTGAAGGGAAATTCTTTTGCCAACAGGCTCTGAAACATAATGATGGTAGCGCCCGCTATAAAAAATTGTCCACCATAATAATAAAAATGCTGTCAAACTTGCCCCTATAATCATAAACACACCTCTCTACGTTATGATTCTATTAATCTCTATCTATTATTTTCCTAATATCCTGTGTCTCTTATTCGGTAATCTACCCTATGCCTTCCATACGTTCATCAGTAAGAAAGTAGACTATGACTGTTTACTTGTAGGGAGCTAAGAAGTTGAATGTCTGCATGTAGAAAAAGATAGTGTAGAACACTTTCTCTTACCTTTACTATTATTCATATGTATAGCTTGCTAGATTTAGTCCTTGCAGTTTAGAATTTTTCAGTCGTTCATATGAAACTATTTGCCCCTTTCTTTCGTTATATATATACATGTTTCTTTATCTTTTCACGTGCAAAAAAAGATAAATTCCTATAATATGTTTTCATATTAACCTTTAAGGAGATAAAGAAGATGAATTGAATAAATCCTTACAAATAGAGTTTTTAGAAAAAAGAAATTGTTATCATTTCTCCTATTTATGTTATAGAATAATTCATGTATAATAAAAGGCTGTATGGTAACGCAGCTTGCGACATATCTTTTCTTACTTTTAGCAAGTCTATATTCAAAGCAAAAACTGCAAAGCGGGGTTAGTGCGACTCTTCATTAATCGACTTTGCATTAAAAACCAGCATTTTTCTTTTATCATAAAGAAAGAATGAGATTTAATAGTGACAGGTGAATAATATGGGTGAAAATCAAAGAAATGTTAGTAGATTTGACTGGAACTTGGCTTTCCTAATCTTCCTATTGTTTTGCGTAAGCGTTGTGGCAATCCATAGTGCTGAAAAAATTGGGCAGTATGATAAGAACTTCGTAGCGCAACAAGTTGTTTTTTATATTATTGGAATGGTGATTATAGGATTTGTCATGCGTTTTGACTCCGATCAGCTTCAAAAGCTAACGTGGGTTTTTTATGGATTTGGGAACTTTTTATTGCTTCTTTTACTAGTGGCTCCTTCAAGTATTGCCAGAGAAATTAACGGGGCAAAAAGTTGGTTCACACTTCCCGGCTTCTCGTTGCAGCCATCAGAGTTTATGAAAGTGTTTTTGATTATCACACTGAGTACGGTCATTGTTAAACACAATGAAAAATATCGTATCCGAACAGTAAGAGAAGACTTTTTACTGCTTGGTAAACTAGGCGCTGTACTTGCTTTACCTTTATTGTTAATCATGCAGCAGCCTGACTTAGGTACCGCTCTTGTGTTCTTAGCAATCACAGTTGGACTTGTATTTGTTTCAGGCGTAAGCTGGAAAATCATCGCGCCTGCGTTTTTAGGTATTACAGCGGTTGGTTCTGTTATTTTGGGACTTGTTGTTTATGCACCTAACTTATTAGAAAAGTATCTAGGGGTTAAGCAATACCAATTTGGACGTATTTATTCTTGGCTTGATCCTGAGTCGTATAGTTCGGGAGAGGGCTATCATTTAAAGAAATCGTTAGATGCGATTGGGTCAGGAATGGTAAACGGTAAAGGGATCGGAAATGGAGTTGTCTATTTGCCAGAAGGACAGACCGACTTTATTTTTGCGGTTATTGGAGAAGAGTTTGGCTTTATAGGCGCCAGCATTGTTATTAGTCTTTTCTTCGTACTCGTTTATTACTTGATCAAGCTAGGGCTTGAAACAAAAAATGAATTCAATTCTTACTTATGTGTAGGCGTTATTTCAATGCTTACGTTCCACGTATTTCAAAATATCGGTATGACCATTCAAGTCTTGCCTATTACCGGAATTCCACTTCCTTTTATTTCATATGGAGGTAGTTCACTGATGGGGAACATGTTTGCAATGGGTCTGATGTTTGGAATCTCATGGCATCACAAACGCTATATGTTTGGAAATGATTAAAGAGAGACAATGGTCTCTCTTTTTTCTTTTATCTCCCTATTAAGCATGCTACAATAAAGAAAACGCTTTCAAAAACTGTTTTGAAAGGAGTAGATATGCATGCTTGATTACCAATATCGGCGCAAAGCCTATGCTATTTTGTTAAAACAGACATCCGCACCCTCATCTACAACTTCTTTTTCCACCTGGCTCATACAGCTACTAAAACGAAACAAGTAAAAAAGGTGTGCTACTGCACACCTTTTTTACTTGTTCGACAGCGACGTTAAGCCAATCTGCCTAACGATTTTTTTACTCTCTTCATTTAATCCTTTTACAATAACCTTTTTATTCAATCGCTCGTACTTATCGATAATTTTCGAGATGCCAATCACGGCCGATTGATCCCATATATGAGAAGAACTAAAATCAATAATGATGGTATCTGGGTCTGTTTCATACTGAAATTCATCCATAAAGAAACTGATGGTAGCAAAAAATAATTGTCCTGAAACTCTGTATTGCTTCGTATTACCTTCTGTTTGTGAAGTTGTTTTGATTTTAGCCATCTTCCAGCCAAATACAATCGTACTTAAAACAATACCTACCATTACTCCTAATGCTAAGTTATGTGTAAACAATACGATAACCACCGTAACAACCATTACAATGGCATCCGATAGCGGATATTTCGTTAAGTCTTTAAGGGACTGCCAATCAAATGTACCGGCAGCTACCATAAACATAACGCCTACAAGAGCAGCCATTGGAATTTGTTTAACAACATCGCCAAGCACCATAATTAAGAACAATAAAAAGACTCCGGCGACTAAGGTAGATAACCTTCCACGTCCCCCTGATTTTACATTAATCATAGATTGTCCAATCATGGCACAGCCAGCCATTCCTCCAAAGAAACCTGTTACAATATTAGCGATGCCTTGACCGCGCGCTTCTTTATTTTTATTCGAAGGCGTATCTGTAATTTCGTCCAGCACCGTTGCCGTTAGCATAGATTCAAGTAGACCTACAATCGCTAAAGGAAGCGAATAAGGTAAAATGATGACCAGTGTCTCCACTGATAAATCAACCTTTGGAAAGTGAAGAACCGGCAGCGAACGCGTAATATTCCCCATATCTCCTACCGTTTTTAAATCTAAATGAAAGACAATCGCTACAATCGTCATCAAGACAATGGCAACAAGCGGAGATGGTATTGCCTTGGTCATGAGCGGAAATAAGTAGACGATGAGCAGCGTTCCGGCTACCATTGCGTACATCATCCAATTTGCTCCTTCAAAATGCGGAAGCTGTGCGGTAAAAATCAAAATACCGAGCGCATTTACAAAGCCAATCATCACTGTTTGAGGAAGAAATGATAAAAACCTTCCTACTTTCAAAACACCAAGTAAAATTTGAATAATTCCGGTTAAAACAGTAGCTGCAAATAAATACTCAATGCCGTGATCTTTGACTAAGTTAATCATCAATAAAGACATTGCTCCTGTTGCAGCTGAAATCATAGCTGGTCTTCCACCTGTAAAAGCAATCACAATTGCCATACAAAAAGATGCATACAGACCCACCATAGGATTGACACCGGCGATAATGGAAAAAGCAAGGGCTTCTGGAATAAGCGCAAGAGCAACTGTCATCCCTGACAAAATGTCTGCTCGAACATTTGAAAACCACTGCTGTTTAATACTTGCCATCATGATGGTTTATCACCTCTTATGAATTTTTTATACGATTTTCGACTTTCACGAAAATCAAGGCCGTTTTTAACGTATCAAATCGTACCATACAATTTCCTATTTGGAAACAATTAATTTTCACAAATAAAAAGACGAGAAGCTTGATTGCTTCTCGTCTTTTTATTTGTTACGCGGCAGCATTTCGCTTCCATTCAGCAAATAAATGAAATTATGTTCATTCATTAATTGCTGCTTCAAGCGCAACAACAATCATATCGTTGAACGTCGTTTGACGTTCTTCTGACGTTGTTTCTTCACCAGTGAAGATGTGATCACTTACTGTTAAAACCGACAAAGCATTACGGCCGTATTTAGCGGCTAGCGTATACAGAGCCGTCGTTTCCATTTCAACTGCCAATACGCCGTGAGCTGCTAATTTTTCTAGCTGGCCGTCTTCATTGTAAAATTGATCAGATGTAAATACACTTCCTACTTTTAACTGAAGGCCTTTTTCAACACCTGCATCGTAAGCGCGCTTTAATAAATCAAAGTTAGCTGTCGGTGCGTAGTCAATAGGACCAAATTTAACGCGGTTCATTTGTGAATCACTTGACGAAGACATGGCTAAAATAACGTCACGTACTTTTACATCTTTTTGGATTGCTCCGCATGTACCCACGCGAATTAGGTTTTGAACACCATATTCATTCATTAGTTCATTTACATAAATAGCAATCGATGGTACACCCATTCCCGTTCCTTGAACAGAAACGCGCTTTCCTTTATATGTTCCTGTAAATCCAAGCATACCGCGCACTTCGTTATAGCAAGTTACATCTTCTAAAAACGTTTCTGCAATGTATTTTGCACGAAGTGGATCACCTGGAAGTAAAATTGTTTCTGCAATATCACCTTGTTTTGCCCCAATATGTACGCTCATTTCGTACCTCCTATATGTAAAAAATCTTACGCTTTCACTATACCATATTGTATCCCTTGCATGTCTATTTACTTCTAACATTATGCGTCAAAAATAAAAAGACATACTGCCCAAAAAATGGCGTAGTATGTCTTTTTATATAAGGGTACGCTAATAGCGCAAGGGATTTACTAACTTTAGCTGAGGTGATATGTATGGGGAAAAAACATCGCAACCGAATTAATTCGCCTAAAAAGAATAATCACATTCCAAAAGAAGCAATTATAGCAGAACATGAAGCCCATGGAGATGAATATTCAGCAACAAACCGAAAAAATGGCCCTGGTCATCATACTCGTGATTACTAAGAGTCAACATATAAATAAAAAGCGGCCAGATAGGTCGCTTTTACCTTATGTTTAACGTACATGCAGGCGATTCACTTTTTGCCATCCGTCTGTCCATAGCTTGTAGTAATACTTCCCTCGAGTACCTTCATCAATTAACAAAATATCGCCTGTGCTAATAAATCTCGCATCACAATCTTTTGGCAAATTATCAGCAATATTAAACATCTGAAATACTTGTGTTGCAGCGTCTTGATGATCGAATGCTGTAATCGTTAGACGATGGACAGGCTTATATCCGCGCTTTTCGCCTTTTTCTTCTGTTTGCATAATGGTTACATCATATTCTGTGCTAATATTAAATTGTTTTTTTATTGTGGTCCACACACTCAACATTCTTCCCTCCACCCAAAAGCAAGTATTTACTCTTTTACGTCATGTATTCTTATATAATTAGTGATAAAATCCGAAAATCCTTTATCGAATCAAAACGTTTTTTGTCGAAATTACTAGTTTCTCCTTATTAAACATGTACATAAAATATTTGTTTCCCATTTTATCATTAGTTGTTTTTGAATGGATGAATCAATAGACCTACTTAAACAAAATGAAATATTAACGAAAAAAATGTAACCATTGCTCCTATTTTTGGTTATATAGGCGCTTAGAAAGGAGGTAGACTCCTAATGACCAAGCAAGTCCTACACAATATCCTGCTAGTATATCCGTTAAAAAGTGTACGCCTAAATACAAACGGCTAAATCCAATTAATAAAATAATAATAGCAATTACGCATGCAGCTGCCGTTTTAATAGCCCTGCTTCTTGTATACATCCATATTAACAAAAGCACTCCGCTGTAAAACGCCATTGAGTTCATGGCATGTCCGCTCGGAAAACTATAGTGAGAGGCGGGAACGACTTGACTCCAATCAGGTCTTGGTCTTGCAAAAATCTCCTTCAATCCCCAATTTAAAGCGCGAACTCCCCAAAAAACAAGCGTGATATATAAAGCGAGCAATCCTTTTCGTTTATAAAGAAGAAATACTATAATGGCAAACCATATTGGCGCAGTGACATACCAAGATCCTACAGTTGTTATAAATATGATGATGGGTGTTAACGTATCCGTCCTCCATCCTTCAATGGTATGAAGTACATTAAAGTCAAGCTGTTTCACCCAAGGTGTATTAAACGTAAATAAAATGAGTAAAAAGAAAGCTAAAAGCGATACAATAAATAGAGAATATTTTGTAGTGCGATTTACCATTTTTTATTTCCTCCAACCTATTAAAAGAAAAAGCATGTAGCGTGCTACATGCTTTACTTATTCACACGTTTTGGCTGAATATAGTCTTCCGGCTTGGGAGCTTGATGAACGACAAATTCAGCCGAAAATTCCTCTTTTGCATTTATTTTTTTCGTTTGTTTTGATTGCGGCATATACCTCTCTCCTTTCTTTTTACTGTCTTTAATATACGAAAAATAAAGGAGAGCTATGCACGTTAGCTATAGCGTGAAATAATATTGGTTAATCTATTTTTTAACTGAGGAATTTCTTTTTCAGAAACATGAACATGAACGAGCGACTCATCTGCATCCAGCATTTCAGATAAAAACCCCCCAAACCCTCTGGCTCGTCGATCTACTTCTATAAATAAATCGTAGTCATGTAAGCCGCTCGGCTGCACGATGATTTCAATTTCATCTACTTTCCCAGCGTACACTCCACCGCTTGGAACAAATTCAAATTCTTGAACAAAAGGAAGTCTTTTTCTCATCCTGCGAGGAGCTTCTTCGCACTCGACTTGGCGCAAGCGAAAGCCAAGCTGTTCCATCGCTTCAATTGTGCTTGTTACCATAAGGTTAGGGAGCACTTTTACATGATCAATATCCGACGGATCAACCGCATCTTTAATATCGAGGCTCGTCGCCACCCACACTCGGGTTCTCCCTAATGTAACAGGCGTATCATCAGGCAGCTGAAAGGTAAAAGGAATAGACTTGGTTTCAGATGGTTGGATCGTAAACGGGTCGTTAATCTTAAACGTATTAAGTTCAATGTCCTGCTTGTATTTTTTATCGTCTCTTTCTTTTACATAGGTTGTGAATAGACGCAGATAGATGCTGTCAATTTTCTGCTCAACATTTCCGCCGTACACTTCAACAATCCCTTCAATCGTTTCACCAGCACGAAATTCATCATTGACAAGCTTAGCATCCACTCGCGCTGCACCAATTCCAATGCGGGCTAACGCTTTATTAAATAGCGCCATGCTTTTCCCTCCCCGAGTTCTTACTATTTATATAGTCATAAATGTCTTTTTGTAAACTTTTAATACTTTCATACGCTTCATCTGCTCTCAGCATTTTTTGAATGATGGTTTTAATGGGCGCCGACAAGCTTAGCTCTTGTTCCCAGCTTTTTTCTTGTTTATCCGTCGGCTCATAACCAGAATACAATAAAAATAAAAGAAAATGACCAAGCGCATAGATATCGCTTGCAACCGATGTTTGTCTCATAAACTGCTGTTCTTCTATAAGGCTGCTTGTTTCTTCATGAGCTCCCAAAAATCTTGCAAGACCAAAGTCAATAACATAGATGGTCCCGTTAACATCAATAATGTTTGGAATACGAAGATCACGGTGAACGATTCCTTGCTCATGAATAACGGAAACTACTTTTAGAATATCAAGTAAAATGTCAAGCGCTTTTTCTTCTGTATATACGCGCTTCTCTTCAAAAATTAAATCTTCAAACGTTTTTCCTTGAATCAACTCCATCACTAGAAAACACCCTTCATCTATTTCAACAGCTTCATACAGCGAAGGAATTTGAGGATGATCTAGTTGAGACAGCAGTTTTGCTTCATAATGAAAAGACTTCAGCCCCTGAGGCGTGCGCTGCTTCGTTTTGCGGAGCTGCTTTATTACTACCTCTTTTTGTTGCACAATGTCACTAGCAACATATGTTATACCATAGCTCCCCATTCCCAGTACATTTATGATTTCATAGCGCTCACAAATGACTGTTCCTTTTTTAAAAGGACGGTCAACTAGCCAGCGATGAAAGTGTTTGAACATTCGATTTTTCATTCCAAATCAACTTGAGAAAAAGCTTGAGAAGAAGCTTCCGCTTTTGCGTTTACGCTTGTAATGGTGATGACCATATTTTGAATGACTGTGGCTGTCATAATATTTGCTTCGTTTATAATCGCTACTGCTGCTATGGTGACGCGGACGTCTGTGATGATGATCACTGCTGCTGTAGTGGCGTGGACCTCGGTAGTGTCGATCACTGCTGCTGTAGCGGCGATGTTTAGATCCAGTTAATGATTCAAATATTTTTCTGAACATAAAGAAAACCTCTTTTCTTAACATTTGTTACCCTTTATACGTACGAAATGTTATAAAGGTTTCAAAAAGTCCCTTACCCTTTTTTAAAATAGTTAAACGTTTCAAAGGAGGCTTAACATGACTTCTACTGACACAAATCCCCTCATTAGATTGGAGGATGTTCTTCGTCTGCAGCAGATGATGCAGCACAAACCTCCTGCTATTCTCCCGCTCTCTTTTATTGGAGAAGATGTAAAATGGATTAAAGAAATTCGAAGAAAAGTAAAAAAAGCTAATCAAAACAATGTTACACGTACACAAGCTTATTTGGACTATTATCAAAAACACCCTGAAATTCACTGGGCTCTTTTAGCACACTTAGTTTCACGAAACGGCGGCTATTATATGACAGATCTCTCCACTACCTTAATAAAATCCCTGCTTTCATCAGAGAAACAGCACGCATACTTCTTGTTTTTAGAACATTCCAACTCAGCGATATTTCATGATGCTTACGCTCAGCTGTTACTCTATGAAAAAAGCAAAGAGCAAAACAGCAATCTGTTTCATTTACTCCCCGCCTTTCACATATCTTCTTTTATGAAAGCTGTTTGGAATGACTTTTGGCAGCACAGAAACAAAACGCTCTTATCAATAGCCCTGATTGTGAACGAACAGTATCATATCGAAAAAAATGTTCTCTTTAAAAAAGAGTTTCAGCGTGATGTTCTTAACTCTTGGCAGTTTCACACTCAAAATTTTCTCGGTATGACTCAAATCGTCTTTCCCTATTATTCAGGTAATAAAATTGATTTATGTGGAACGAAAGTCTACCATTTTGAGTCTGTGATAAGACGGATTGAAGTGGGAAAAACCCTATACGTTCTTCTTTTTTATTCAAACTTGCATGATGCTATTTATACCTTTAGCCTTAAACACCCTCATACAGGGTCTCGAAGCGATTATAATTCAGATATATTTACAAATGACAGAACTCATTCCAAAAAGCTCTATAGCCCGACTTTAACTATGAGCTGGGGAGACCGCGTACATCTTTTTTTAAGAAAAGAAGATTGGTTTGAAGACGAAAGCATATTTTCTCTTCTTGACTCTATTCCCGCTTCTTCAGTTAAAAAAATTCCCCTTCAGCATCATATAAAAGTGCAATCCGCTATAAAAGCTGCTAATCCTTTTTCATAACCGCTGTCTCATAAACAAAACGACGAGTTTCCCCGTCGTTACAGATGTATCTATCTTTTTATTCTTCATCTTGCTCATCAATAATACATTTATCAATGAGATAATCAAAAGTTATATCCGCTAATTCGCCTAGCTCTTCTTCAGCGGGAACATAGCCTCGCTTGACTAGTTCATTGTAAAAGAACTCCGCAATTTCTTCCGTATCAATGACCACTTCGATTTCTTTCACAATATCACTCCTTATCCCGTTTGAACGGATTAGCGTACCTTATTTTTCTTAAAAATAGGTTCACTCCATCTTCTGCTTGAAGTTTTACCTTATACACATTTATGAACAATTTGGCAATAGTATGTCTAAAATTTCAGCAGTTTAAATAGAAAGGTAATTATACCCATTCTTTTTTCATTACCATCGCCGTATACACAATAAAAGATAGCTAAGAGAGATGTGATGATCTATCTCGGCTATCTTTTATTTATTAGGCATCTACCTGCTATTTTCCTTGTTCGGATTTTGCTATCTTTTTTAAATGTTTCAGCACTAAGTTCATGACTTCAGCGTATTCTTCATCTTCAAAAAGCTCATACAAAAATTTATAATCATTGTACACATCTAAAAGACCGTTTATAATCTCATGCTTTTCTTTAGTTAACCTCACTTCTTCTTTTTCAGAACCGTTTTGTTTTTTCATCTTTGGTAGCAACTCCGTCTTTTTAATTTCTTTACCTAAATACAACATATCAACACTTTGAGCGTAATTTTCTGTTTCCTCATGAGGAGTTACGAGAATGAGTTCTTCTTCACTAGCCTCAAGCCATTCTCCATCTGTTACACGTGACAATTCATAGACAATATCTTCCCATGAATCCTCTTTATAACGCCATATTTCTGTTCGAATACCAATGATTTTAAATAACTCTTTTCCATAATTAAAAACCTGGACGATATCGCCGAAGAAAAATTTATATTCAAGCTCTACTCTTTCCTGTACTAATATTTGACCTTCATATTCTTCTAGAAGCTCAATTGTATCTTCTAAAAAAAGACCTTCACTATGGTTGATTTCGTATACAAAAATCCCATCCATCACTTTTATATCGGTAATAGTGCCAACGGTCCCGTATATTGTTACAACGACTGTTTCACCAATTCCGTATTTAGGTTTTTTCTTCCCTGCCATCGTCGCACCTCCTTAGTAAACATACACCTACTGAAAAGTTACAATATTATATGCAGTAACTAAAAAAGGGGAAGTATAACATCTTTAGAACCAAGCCTTTATTATCTATTGCCCTCTATCATTTTTTTCTGCTTATTGTACAGGCTAAGGAAAATAAAAAGATCCGAACGATTCATCGTTCGGATCTTTTTATTTTCTCACGCATTATTTTGATAAAGCTCCCATGCTTCATCAAATACGGTCATACTTGATAAATAATGTCCGTTGAGCTCTAAATAAGAACTCAGTTCGTCATAGTCTGTTGAAGATTTCGGGAAGCTGTGATCATCATAAGCACTTCGCGCAAACTCTCCCATTCGATCATGTTTTTTATTTGATCGGAATTTCATTATATAGTGATAAAAGGATTTCATCGTACTCCCCCTCCAGCGGTATGTGTATCTTTTCTATCATTTTTTCAAGAAATCTACAACTTTCTTCTGTGATATGTAGATGTCGAACACTGCAATATGAGTGTTTTACTGGACAAAAAATATTAAATTCATGTTACAGTTGCAAAACAAATTTCACTATTAGCGTAACGAATAAATATTGTTATATCAATATTTTTCTTTTTTCAAAAAGACATTTGTAACAAAAACACATCGTTTTTATAACAAAAGCGTTGATTCGACAGGTTTCTCAAGCCTTTATGTAATTGCAAAAAAGAAGAATTCATGTTTTAATTCCGTAGTGAAAGGTTATTCTAACAATAATCGCCATTTAAATAAATCTTGTTGGTGGGAGGTTTACATCAGCATATGTTGAGGAAAAATAATACTATGAATACTCGAAATGCTTACTTTGATAATGCTAAATTCGTATTAATTTTTTTAGTTGTATTTGGGCACATGATTTCTCCGTACCGAACAGATAGCAGCGGAATGCTGTCCATTTATCACTTTATCTTTATTTTCCATATGCCTGTCTTTATTTTACTAGCAGGTTATTTCTCGAAAAATTTCCATAAAAAAGGATATTACAAAAAAATATTTACAAAGGTGGCTCTTCCATACTTAGCTTTCCAAACGATCTATACTCTTTATTATAGTGTGCTTTATACAGATGAAACGTACACGCTTCAATATTTGGTTCCTAGATGGGCAATGTGGTTTCTACTGAGCTTAATTTTTTGGAAATTAATGCTTCCTTTCTTTGCAAAATTCCCAATGTGGATTAGCTTAACTGTCTCTATTTCGCTTGGACTTGCAATGGGCTTCATTGATATTGACGGATTTGATAAAATTCTAAGCATTAGCAGAATGTTTGTCTTCTTCCCGTTTTTCCTTTTAGGCTACTATTTGTCACAGCGACAAGAGCCTTTTACAAATCTTTTGACAGCGCGAAATCGAATCATTGCATCCATCGTATTACTAGTTACATTAATTGGAAGCTATTCTTTCTTAGACGACACGGCTTACACAGATATGCTGTATGGAACGAACACGTACGACAATGTGGCCGAATTTTTAATGCGCGTTTCTCACTATGGAATTGCTTTTCTTGTATCTTTTGCCTTTATGGCTTTAATTCCAACGCGCGGTTTTGCTTTAACAAGCATTGGACAGCGATCACTATACGTGTATTTATTGCACGGCTTCATTTTAAAATGGTTCTTTACAACTGACTTCTCAAAAAGTTTAGAGCCAACGTCATGGGGTATTATCGTCTTAATCGCACTGTCCATTTTAGTAACGATGCTTCTTGGCAGCCGTATTGTCGATTGGTTCATCACCGGTACCAAGCTCATCGTTCAGTTTGTTACACCTAAAAAAGCCATTCAGAAATTTTCATTAGCATTCAAACGTACGTTTTCATAAAAGTCATACTCCTAAAGGAGTATGACTTT
The DNA here is from genome assembly GCF_058323215.1 of Priestia sp. USM5. NCBI lineage: Bacteria > Bacillati > Bacillota > Bacilli > Caryophanales > Bacillaceae > Priestia > Priestia sp. USM5. Next base: position 871,338 of record NZ_JBSGKN010000001.1, on the reverse strand, counting down.
TTTCATTTTCTTTAGAGAAACCAAGTAAATAATTTCATTTTGCTGAATTTTATGTTAACGTTTTAATATCTAAAGGAAGGGAGTTTTTCAAGATGGAATTAGCATATTATGCTGGAGAGTTTAGAGATATTAACGAGGCTGTTATTCCAATTGATGAACGCGGTCACCAGTTTGGAGACGGTGTTTATGAATTTATTCGTGTATACAAAGGAGTTCCGTTTTCGATTGAACGTCACTTAGACCGCTTAGAAAGAAGTGCAAAGGCAATCTTTATTGAACTGCCGGTTTCAAGACAGGAACTAAAGGACATCATTCGTCAAGGAATGGAAAAATCAACGTTAAAAGACGCTGATATTTATATTCAAGTTACGCGCGGGATTGCTCCTCGAAATCATTTATTTCCTGATGTACCTGCACAATTAGCACTCACAATACGCCATCCTCGCCAAACACCTGAAGAAGCCTATGAAAAAGGCATTTCCACTCTTCTATTGGAAGACGAACGATGGGCTAATTGCTATATCAAATCATTGAACCTACTTCCTAACCTTCTGGCCAAACAAGCTGCGGCTTCTAAAGGGTGCAAAGAAGCTATTTTAGTAAAAGACGGATACATAACCGAAGGGTCGAGCAGCAATGTATTTGCGATAAAAGACAACGTCTTGTTCACGACTCCTGCCACAAGAAAAATTCTATCCGGTATTACGCGCGCTAACGTACTGGAATGTGCGCAGGAACAAGCCATTCAAATCCGAGAACAAAATATGACTCCTTCCTTTTTAAAAGACGCTGATGAAGTTTTTATTACGAGCACGTCCGTTGGTCTTTTGCCCGTTTCGAAAATAGACGAAGTCGAACTTCCAACTGTTCGTCCTGTTACAGTAGCTTTAAAGCACGCATACAGCCTACGTACTGCTGGAACAAAGGCTTATCAATAAGAAAATCCGCCCCTTACAAAATAAGGGGCGGATTTTTAGAATTTAAAGTAGTCGCGCTTTAATAATCTTGGCACTTTTAATAGCTCATCATACCGAATGGATTCATCAAGTTTTTTTGTATCGACAAGAAGCAGCTGTGTTTCCACTTCTTCTATGATCTCTTCTTCTTGATATGACATCCCGCAACCTGAACAGCTGATACATGGCATATGAGTAATTTCGATACTTCTCGTTCCATCTGGCAATTCCCAGTATGCGGTATTGGTTGTTTCTACCGCTTTTTCTTCTTCGCACCATGCGCATTGAACAGTCATATTACAGGACCTCCTTAAGATGATGGAGCATCGTCGCTTTTACCGTCTTTTTTCAATTGAGCTTTAAACTTTTTATCTTTTAATTCATCTCTTTTTTCACGTTTGTCTTTTAGGCTTTCGTGAGCACTGTCACTTTCATATGTTTTACGTCTTTTTACTCTCCCTAACCCTTCCGGTACAAGGTTGAATTGAGCATCATTCATAAGACCCGAGATGCCGATGGAAGAATCTTTAGCATCCGATTCTGGATAAACAGCTCGAAAATAATCATCTGCACGCCCAGGCACATAGCTTTCTGGCTCCGGATACGTCGTAATCACGCCTTCAAAGTTTCGCAGAACAACTTTACTTGCGCTTTGACTAATAATATAGTTTGGTTGAACGGCAATCTTTCCTCCACCTCCTGGCGCATCAATAACAAACGTTGGAACAGCATAGCCAGACGTATGACCTCGCAGCCCTTCCATAATTTCAAGCCCTTTGGAAACAGGTGCGCGGAAATGCCCAATTCCTTCTGATAAATCACATTGATAAATATAGTAAGGACGAACGCGTATTTTTACTAAATCGTGCATAAGCTTTTTCATGATAGCTACGCTGTCATTAATCCCAGCTAAAATAACCGCTTGATTGCCAACTGGAACGCCTGCATCGACAAGCATTTCACATGCTTTTTTTGTCTCTTCCGTAATTTCAATGGATGTATTAAAGTGAGTATTTAACCACACTGGATGATATTTTCTTAAAATGGCACATAAATTTTCCGTTATTCGCTGGGGAAACACAACGGGTGCTCTGGTGCCAATTCGAATAATTTCCACGTGGGGAATAGCTCTTAAATTTTTCAAAATATATTCTAAAATGTTGTCATTAATCAGCAAGCCATCACCGCCTGAAATGAGTACATCTCGCACTTCAGGTGTTTTGGCGATATAAGCAATCGCAGCATCTAACTGCTTTTTTGGAACGCCCATTCCAATTTGTCCTGAAAACCTTCTTCGAGTGCAGTATCTGCAGTACATGGAGCATTGATTGGTAACTAAGAACAAAACGCGATCCGGATAGCGATGAGTCAATCCTGGCACTGGAGAATCTTCGTCTTCATCTAGCGGATCTTCTAGATCGTATTTTGTTTTATGAAGTTCTTGGCCAACCGGAACAGACTGCATACGGACGGGGCAGCGAGGATCATCTGGATTCATTAAAGATGCATAGTAAGGCGTAATATTAAGCGGAATGGTTTTGGTTGAAATGCGCACTCCTTCTTCTTCTTCAGGAGTTAAATTAATGACTTTTTTTAAATCATCTAGCGTTCGAATTGTGTTTGTTAATTGCCAAATCCAATCGTTCCACTTTTCCTCGGGCACATCTTTCCATAATTCGATATCTTTCCAATGTCGGGACGGCTTATATAAATCATATAACATACAATCGCTCCTTTATGAAGATTTACTATTGTTATATGTTACAGCCCATAAATTGGTTAATTATTTCTCATCCTTTACTTTTTGATAGATCCTTCACCCATACGTTCATATCTTCTAACGATTTATAAATGTAACAATTATTCGTTAACCGTCCCGTATAGGTATACCCAAGCTGATGAAAAGCGGCATTCATCCCAAATGAAAGCGCTCTCGCTATTGTGTATGCACAAAAAATATGCCTCTGTTTTAGCTCCGCCTCTAGTGCGCTTAATAAATGCTTCATGAATCCATACTTTCGGTAAGCAGGGAGAGTCGCACAATCCGTTAGTTCAGCATTGTGATAGACATAGTCAATTTCAGCAGAAGCAGCGCTAACGATATCGTTCTTGTCAACGATGATATAAAACAAATTATCTTCTTGAAGCAAACTAAAGAGATACTCTTCTTCATAGAGGGGAGTCGGATACACTGTGAAGATTTGACGGTAGAGCTGAGAAAGTTGTTTGGCGTCAGATGAAATGGCTCGGCGCATGATCAGTTGATTCGATAAAGGAGAATAATCAGATGTCGGCAAATTCAAAACATCTTGAAGCAGCTCTGTTTCTTTTAACGTCTCCCCGCTGTCTCGGCGGGATTGAGACGTATAGTAGCATAAAAGATACGCGTCGCTTCCGTTAAAATAGTAGGGAACAGTTGCTTCTAAAGAAAATCCCAAGCTCATCCAGTCCAACAGATGTTCGGCACGTGCTTTTATAATCCACTTTTCGTACGTTGCCTTATCCATTTCTTTATATATATAGCTGTAAATATCGTTCACATTTCCCCGGTAATCATCCATTCTCAGACGCTTGTTACATTCATCTAAAAAAAGAGTCATAGCAAAGGTTGGTTGACAAATAGTTTCTTGTTTCGCCATTTGTTTGTATCCTCTCCCTTTTTAGCTTAGTCCGCAATACTGCACCAGTCTGCTACGGTGAGCGCAATAATTTCTGCTGCATCAAGCATCGTTTGAATACAAATATACTCATTTGGAAAGTGGGCTACTTCTGTTACTCCTGGTCCAAACACAACTGTTGGAATATCTCCAACTTGTGACAATATCCCTCCGTCCGTTCCCCAAGGAGATGCTTCAATGATCGGCTGTTTCTGTTTCACATGATAAAAAGAGGACGAAAGAGAGGTCATAAGCGGATGCTCTAATTCAATTTCACCAGGAAGCCAGTGGGCCCCAAACCATTCCAAGTCGACAGGATGCTCAGCAAACCACTCATCACACTGAGGCAAAAGTTCAAGCCACGATTTCATTTCCGCTCTGACATTTTTCATTTTTTCATGCGGAGCAACTCCTATCCTGCCTTCTAATACTACTTGATCAGCAACTGAAGAAGGCCACGTTCCTCCTTGTATATTTCCGATATTAATGGGCACGGGAATGGGAATTTTATTATAGAGCGGGTCTGTAATTCGGCTGTTTCTCTCTTTTTCAAGACCCTCAATATGTTTAAGCACAACAGCTGCTTTTTCAATGGCACTCACGCCTTCATACCGAGTCCCTCCATGTGCTGCTACTCCATGTACGGTCACGCGAAACCACATCGAGCCTTGTTGTTTAGGAAAGATCTTCATGTTGGTTGGTTCTGGAATAATGGCACCATCTGCTTTATACCCTCTAAGCACGCAGGAAAGTGTTCCTGCCCCTCCGCTTTCCTCTTCTACTACGCTTTGAAAAATAACATCTCCTTTTAATGAAATACCTAGCTCTTTTAATGCTTGAATCGCTAAAAGTAACGACACATTTCCTCCTTTCATATCCGTTGCACCGCGCCCATATAAGTTTCCATCTTTTACAACGGCCGTATAAGGGTCTTCCTTCCACTGTGAAAGATCGCCGGGAGGCACAACATCAATATGTCCGTTTAAAATGATGGATTTTCCCCCACCTTTTCCTTTTAACACGCCTACCACATTCGGGCTATCTCGGAAACTAGAACGGTTGGAGGCAAAAGCTTCATGGGTACGAAGTGTTTTTTCGTCTGGTTCCCATATATCAATATCTAACTGCAGCTGTCGAAGGCGTTCAATGACAATTGCCTGCGCATGCTTTTCAGAACCCTGTACGCTTGCTTCTTCTACGAAACGCTTGAGTAAACGCACTGCACTTTGACGATGCTCTGTCATCCAGTTATGAATAGATTGCTGTATGTTCATGTAATGGTCCTCCTTATCGTATCGTAATCAATTGATCACTCAGGCGAACTGTCGCTTCTGTTGAACTCAAAATATCCTCTACGGTATAAGGAGACATTAACTCGGTTAGAAGAAGCGCATCTTTTTCTACTTTAAAAACCGCCCGATCCGTAATAACTAATCCCACGCAGCCCGAAGCAGTAAGAGGTAAAGAGCATGTCTTGACCAGTTTTGGTTCTCCTGTCTTGCTCGTATGATTCATTAGCACAATGACTTTTTTCGCTTTTTGAGCTAATTCCATCGCTCCTCCCATCCCAGGAACTCGCTTACCTGGCACAATCCAATTAGCTAAATCCCCTTTTTCACTCACTTCTAACGCACCAAGAATGGTCATATCGACGTATCCTTTTCGAATCATCGCGAAGGCTGTAGCACTATCACAGTATGAAGCCCCTTGAACAGTAGTTGTTGGATAGCCTGCTGCATTGCAGACATTCTCATCTTCTTCACCTAAAGGAGGCGAAGATCCTAACCCTAAAATTCCGTTTTCAGCATGAAACATCACATGAACAGCGCTTGGTACATAATTAGGAATAAGAGAAGGAATGCCAATCCCTAAGTTAACAATCATGCCGTTTTTGATTTCAGCCGCAGCACGTCTTGCAATACGATGACGAATATCTATTCCCAAACCCATTTCCAATTCACTCCTTTTGAAGGCACAATATAATCCACAAATACGCCTGACGTCATCACATTCTCTGGGTCAATGTCGCCAAGAGGAACGATTTCCTCCACTTCAGCAATAGTTATACGACCTGCCATAGCCATTAATGGATTAGTGTTTCGAGCGCTTTTATCATAGAGCAAGTTGCCGAATGGATCTGCTTTTTTTGCATATACAAAAGCCACGTCGGCTGTGAGCGGTTTTTCAACTAAAAATGTCTTGCCGTCTACTTCCACTTTTTCTTTTCCAAATTGAATAATGTCATTTTCTATTCCTACATCAATCAGTACTCCTCCAAGTCCAACTCCCCCCGCTCGAATCCGTTCAGCAAGCGTTCCTTGAGGAGAAAACTCAACTTTCAGCTTTTCTTCTGTCATCAGCGTTCCAGCCACGGGATTCGATCCAATGTGAGAAGCGATCAGTTTTTGAATTCTTCCTTGACTTACTAATTTTCCCGCACCAATATGAGGAAAGCCTGAATCATTACATATCAGTGTGAAATTTGATTTTTCGCTTTCAATAAGGCCGTCAATGAGAGAAGGCGGACTGCCTACGCCTCCAAACCCTCCTATCATCAGCGTAGCAGCATGATCCACGTATTCAATTGCTTGTTCCACAGTTGTAATCTTTTGAAATGAGTTTTCGACCTTTGTCACTTATTTCACCTCATTTCCCTGTTTTTCATTTTGTACTTCATACAATGTTTTCGAAAGCAACACGACCGCTTCATCAAGTTGGCGATGAGTAATCGTAAATGGCGGCGCAATAATAATACCGTCTCCTTCTACTCCATCTGTTCCTGCTTGTGAAGGATAAAGGAGAAGACCATTTTTATGGGCTTTACTTATTACGCGCGCCGTCATATTTTCGGAGGATGAAAAAGGCTCCTTCGTTTGTGGATTTTGTACAAGCTCAAGACCAACTAGTAAGCCTTTGCCACGAATATCACCAATGATAGGGTAAAGAAGTTGAAGCTCCTTCAATTTTTTTACTAAATAGGCTCCTTTCAGCGCTACTTGTTGAACAAGATCGTTCTTTTCAATATAGGCTAAGACAGCTAGCCCTACAGCCGCTGACAGCGGATTAGCGCTTAGCGTATGGCCGCTCATAATTAATTTGGATCCGTTCATGATAGGTTCAATCGTTTTGCTGCTAGCTAACGTAACGGCTATCGGTGTATATCCTGCTCCCACTCCTTTTCCAAGCGTCATGATGTCTGGTTTAGCTCCCCAGTGCTCATATGCAAACATCACGCCTGTACGCCCAACTCCAGTCATGACTTCATCGGCTATCCATAACACATCATATTTATCACAAATTTCTCTTATCACTTCATAATAACCGGGTGGAGGTGTAAGAGCTGCTCCGGCAGCTCCTACAATGGGCTCTGTAATAAAAGCAGCAATATGTTCAGGGCCGGTTCGTTTGATAACTGTTTCCAATTCGTGTGCACAAGCAAGATTACAGGATGGATAGGTTTGATGAAACGGACATCGATAGCAATAAGGAGGTGAAACCGAAGGATAATCTTCAAGCAAAGACGAGAAACGTTTTCGTCTTCCAACGTGCCCTGACATAGACAGCGCTCCTATTGTAATACCGTGATAGCTCATCCAGCGTGACAAAACCTTTGTTTTGGTTGGCTTTCCTTGCTCTTGAAAATGCTGAATGGCTGTTTTCATAGCCGTTTCAGTCGCTTCTGTCCCGCTGTTAACAAAAAAGCTCCACTGGAAATGATTGCTGCTTAATTCACATAGTTTCTTAGCTAAGGCTTCCGTCGGATCGCTTGTAAACTGCGACCGATATACAAACGCAACTTTCTGTGCCTGATCCGTCATCGCATCAATAATTTCTTTTACGCCGTGTCCGATACTTGCTGTAACTGCCCCTGACGAAGCATCTATGTACTTTTTTCCATCTTGGTCGTACAAATAAATTCCTTTTCCATATGAAATAACTGGGTAGTCGTCGTCGAGCAGCGGCTTTATCACATGGGTCTTATTCATTTCCGCACTCTCCTTTCAAACACATACTCTTATTAAACTGTATGCTGAAAAGAAGAGTTTCTTGCCAATAAAAAAAGCCCTAGCATATAGCTAGAGCTTTTACATTTATTAAGCCGATTGCGTTACAGATTTATCGATACGCTTTGCTTCTGACTCAGCCACAATAACGGCACACGCAGCGTCTCCCGTAATATTTACAGATGTACGAAGCATATCAAGCAAGCGATCAATCCCGATAATCAATCCGATACCTGCTACAGGCAGGCCAACCGAACTCAATACCATCGCTAGCATAATGAGACCAACTCCCGGCACGCCTGCTGTACCAATACTAGCAAGCACCGCTGTTAATACAACCGTCACAAGAGCACCCAGCGACAGGTCAACGCCGTATACTTGCGCAATAAAAATAGTCGCGACACCTTGCATAATTGCTGTTCCATCCATGTTAATGGTAGCACCTAACGGCTGAACAAAACTGCTGATGGACTCCGGGACACGAAGATTTTTTTGAGCCACATTCATTGAAATCGGAAGCGTTGCACTACTGCTTGATGTACTGAATCCAACTGTCATCGCAGGAGCAAAACCTTTAAAAAATTCAATAGGGTTACGTCTGGCCATAAGAGCGACTGACCCCCCATATGTTACAATCGAATGGATGAACAGTGCGAGCACGACTACAATCATGTAAAGCCCCATCGCTTTAATTGCCTGCCAGCCTTGACTTCCAACCGCTGTTGCAAGAAGCCCAAATGTTCCGTAAGGAGCAAACTTCATCACTAGATTTACAAGGTACATCATCAATTCATTGCCTTGCTCGAGTAAATTATAAAGCCCTTTGGTTTTACTTCCAAGCATCGTAATACCAAAACCGATAAAGATAGAGAAAACGATAAGTTGAAGCATATTCCCTTCAGCCATCGCTTGGATTGGATTGACTGGAATCATATTTAAGAATGTCTCTCCAACCGGTGGTGCTTTTTCAGCTTTAAAAGAAGCGTTTTGTGTATCAAAAGATCCAAATGTTCCTGGTTTAATAACAAACGCTAATAATAAACCAATTACAATAGCAACGGTTGTTGTCACTAGGAAGTACGAAACTGTTTTTGCCCCGATTCTTCCCAGTTTTTTAGGATCTCCTAAACCTGCTACGCCTAACGTGATAGAGAAAAACACAATTGGTACAACAAGCATTTTAATTAAGCTTAAGAAAATTTGCCCAAGCGGCGTAAACAAGTACTTGTCCAGCGGAGCAAAAGCACTTGGAGCAAAAGCATTAATCAACACTCCTACAACAGCACCAGCAATTAGCGCGATAATGATCTTTGTCGATAGCTTCATAGATTTACCTCCCATAAATAAATTATATTAGAATGATTCTAACTACTATACTTATTTTACCATGCATTGAGGGTGATAACACTCAAAATATACAATATATTAAAAATTTTCAGATTAATAGTTTAGGAATATTTTTAGCTATACAAAAAACCATGAGAATATCATGGTTTCATAGACCTGTTATTCCCTCACTGAATGCTTACGGAGTTAGCTGTCGGATTCGGGTACGTGAGTTACCCTACTTGATTCATTCAAGATTCACCCCAAGTACATTACGCACAAATATGGGTCCTCCGTTCTCTTATAAAACAAAAGAGTTTAAGCAAATAATTTTCTTTAATATTTTTGCATGATAATAATTGTTACTTTAATTAAAATTCATTTTATGTATTCCTGTCAAGTTTTTATTCAAAAACAATGCATGATTTTATCGTAAAAAGTTGAGAATTGTTATATTTTAAAATATTTACACCATATTTCAATGAACCAAAAACACCTATTTAACAAGACTTACAATCTAATGGATAAAAAATTAATTCAAAAAATAGTTTATAAAGTGAACTTTCTTCTCATTAATATCATTCATAAATATGTATAATTATTCTAATATCCATGTACTTTACTGCTTCCATAAATATTTTACTTATCAAAAAAATAACTCTTTCCAACTGTTGATTTTATCCTTGTACTGCTTGATATACACTCCCTAAAATTTCACTGACTTTATTGATGCGAAGAAATCGACATTATCAATTCCCCTTATTCTACTTAATTCTGCTCAAGATAGAAGTATAGATTTCCTACTATCTTTTAAAAAAGGAGCGGGTAATTATCATATAAAACTATCGGAGTTGGAGCGGTACAAGTTCTTTACTTTTTACTTATTCCCTCTCGTTATTTAACCCATAAAAAAAAGAGGCCGTGACGGCCTCTTTTTTTATACAGTAACAGGTTCAGAACTTGCTTTACGATTCTTTAATTTTTCAACAATGTCACGCGCTACCCACACACCACACGCACTTGCCTGCGCGAGTCCTCGCGTAATACCAGCTCCGTCTCCTCCCACGTATAAACCGGAAATTTCAGTTTCAAACTTATCGTTTAACTTCGGACGGGCGGAGTAAAATTTCGCTTCCACACCGTAAAACAGCGTATGTTCAGATGCTAACCCAGGCGTTACATGATCCAGTGCTTCTGTCATTTCAATTAAGCTTTTCATTGTATTGTATGGAAGCACTAAACCCAAATCACCAGGGACAGCTTCTTTTAACGTTGGTTCTAAAAAGCCTTCTTTAATTCGATTCGCTGTTGAACGGCGCCCCTTTAAAATATCTCCATACTTTTGAACAACTAAGCCTCCGTTTGACAGCATATTAGCTAATCTTGATACTTCGTGCGCATATTCGTTCGGCTGATCAAATGGATCCGAAAATTTATGAGAAACAAGCAGCGCAAAGTTCGTATTTTGACTTCCAAGCTTCGGATCTTTGTATGCGTGTCCATTTGCTAACATAATCCCTGAATGATTCTCTACTACCACATGCCCTGAAGGATTGCTGCAGAACGTTCTGACTCTTGTACCTACAGACGTATTATAAATAAATTTCCCTTCGTACAAGTGCTTGTTGATTTCTTCCATAACAACGTTAGATGTTTCTACTCGAACACCGATGTCTACTTGATTGTTAATCATTTTCAAACGGCGTTTTTTTAATAAGTCGCTCATCCACTTCGAGCCGTCTCGACCTGGTGAAACCACGACTTTATCAGCCGTAATTCTGTCACCATTCTTCAATTCAATACCGCGCACGATATGCTGACCATCTTCTTTTTCTGTTATTAAATCGGCTACTTCCGTTTTATACTGCATATCAATTTTTTCTTTTAAGTATTCATAAATGCTTTTTAAAATTTCTAAATTTTGCTCTGTTCCTAAATGACGCACTTGGGCACGCAATAGCTTTAATCCTGCTGCGTATCCGCGTTTTTCAATTTCACGAACTTTATCAGTTAACGGATCCGTAATCGTATCGGTTGCTCCGTGTTTTAAATTAATTTCATCCACGTATTTAATTAAATCTACCACCTGTGATTCAGACAGATAATCCGTCATCCAGCCTCCAAATTCACTGGTGATATTAAACTTCCCATCTGAATATGCGCCGGCTCCACCGAAACCATTTGTGATAGAACAAGCAGGCAAACAGCCAGCAAACTCTTTTCTGCCAACTGCAGGCGGACATTTTTCAATTTTTTTCTGAAGAATCGGACAATTACGTCGATAGATATCGTGTCCTTTATCGATTAATAAAATAGTTGCTTCCGGTAATTTTAACGTTAGCTCATAGCAAGTAAAAATTCCAGCGGGTCCTGCCCCTACCACAATAACATCATAATTTGAGTTCATTGTACATTCTCCCATCATCTTTTTTCTTTGGGTAAAAGATAAAAGTTATTGACCGAATTTTCTTTTTTTATTATCATTCGGTTATTTTCTAGTCATTTGATAATATATCAAAAACAAACCCTTTAGTCAACAATATACACGAACATTAAAATAAAAAAATAAAAAAACATTCGTTTTTATTTCAACCAAATAAAAACCAGCGAACGAATAGCAAGCGCTACGAAATGTTCACTGGTTCTTTAATATACGGAAGAGCAATTTCTACTTTTGTTCCTACTCCTACTTTACTCGCAAATGAAATATGCCCTTGATGCTGTTCGATTATTCGGTAGCTAATCATTAATCCTAGCCCAGTTCCTGTTTGTTTGGTGGAATAAAATGGTTCACCTAGCCGAGCTAAAGATTGCTCATCAATTCCACATCCTTCATCCTCGATAATGACCATGCCGTATTCATTTCTTTTCTCAACGGTAACTTTAACTGTACCTTTGCTCATTGACTCAAGCGCATTTTGAATTAAATTAATAAAAACTTGTTTAAGCGCATTTTCTTCACAAAAGATTGTAATCTCATCACTAATCTCATTAATAATACGACAATTTTTATAATTGGCGTGTGTATCTAATAGTAATGTCACGTGACGTATGATTTGATTGAGACTTTTCGGATGGTATGAATTTTCAATTTTAGGCTTGGCCAGCGTTAAAAATTCTTGAATAATGGATTCGACGCGATTCAATTCTTCAAGCATAATATCATTGTATTCTTCATTATACTGTTTCGATGCTTTTAGCAGCTGAATAAACCCTTTAATCGCCGTCATTGGATTACGGATTTCATGTGCTACTCCTGCCGCTAGCTTGCTCACCATTGTAAGCTTTTCAGATTTGCTTGCCATTTCATCATATTTTTTTCGATCCGTTACGTCGCGAATAATATACTGAATGGCATCCTGTCCTTCAAACTTAATTTTGGTTGCCGAAGATTCAATAATGACGACCCCTTTTTTAGTCAATAGTTTCACATCAACACGTGGCCTCACGGACATTCCATTCATCAGCTGAACCATTCGTTCTTTTACAATTTCTAAATGTTCGGGATGAATAAAGTGAAGCCAAGGACGCCCGATATACTCTTCTTTTTTCTCGCCGCCAAGAAGTTTAACACCAGCGGGATTCAAATATTGGATTCTGCCTTCTCTCGTTACAATAAATGCATCTTGACTTTGCTGGACAAACTGCTTATATTGCTTCATTTTCCGAATGACTTCCTCTTGCTTTTCAATACTTGAGGAAAACTCTTTCCACTGAACAACTAAGAGCGGAATATCTTCTTCCGTGCGCTGAATATGGATATGCATCGGAAACTGCTGATCTACTTTTTTCTTAAGTAAAACAACTTCTTCCTCTTGCTTTCTTAACGGTTCCACTTCATGCTTTTCAATAAAAAAGCGATTTGGCTCTTCAAATACATTACAGGAAAGAAGCCGTTCCTCCGTCGTTTTAAAAAGGTGGCAGCAAGCTTCATTTAAAATTTGAATATCGCCATCCATATTCATTACGAGCATTGGTGTAAATGACATTGAAAATAGCTGTTGAAATACTTTTTCCTTTTCCATATATTCACCTTCGCTTATTGAGTTACTAGCTATAGTATAATATGGTAAATGTTGATTTGGCAAAATTTTTTTATTATTTAAACAATTTATATGTAAGTTTGTCCTTTTCCATCTTTTATAAAAAGCTCGCACATGCGAGCAAATGAGACCTAATCAGCAAAAACAAGTGCAGCCAATGATGATTAATAAAATAAATAGCACAACAATTAATGCAAATGACTGGCCCGTTCCGCAATGATGATAACCGCCAATTGGATAGTGGCAAGTATCATATAGGTGGTGATAGCCTCCGTGATGGCATGGGTCGTAACAATCGTAGTTATACATAGCAATCTCTCCTCTTGTTTTTTTCATTTCGTACACTGTACTTTATATGCGTTAGTTGATTGTCCTGTATGTGCATTCGCCCATTTTTTACTTTCTCTTACGCCATATTCGCCTTTTGGGCTGCAGCGTATACGAAAACAACAAAAGTAAAATACTGCCCATCACCAGTAGCGTAGTAAAATCTTTCATAAACTCAATAATGACCCCTATATACGGGAGATGGTATGCGTAGCTTCCAATCACTTTAAAAGAAGCAGGCAAAGAATTTCTTTGAGCTGTAACCAGTACATCAGGGTCTTGATTATGGGCCAGTACAAGTTCATTCTTTGAAGAAGATGATTCGTCTCTAAAGACAACTATATCTCCGCGATGCAGGTGGTGATAATCCGTTTCTTGAACGGTCACAGTGAAACCAAATAGGCTTGGAACTGTGCTAACAAATAAAAATGTAAAGCAAATTGCATAAAGAACAAGTACATATCGAAACGCAGAAAACATACATTTATTGATCATAGGTAATCAGCTCAATTCGCTCGGTTACTTTATTTAGCGCGGGGGTAATGTGATTAAATGAAGTAGAGCGCTCTGTAAATTGAATTAAAAGTAGCAGCAGTAAAAAACTTAACATGATTAACCGTAGCATCCGAGCATAAAAATCACGCATGCTCTCACTCCTTTTTTCTATACTAAATTCGGTCGTACAATAAGCCTTCAGTCAATAATTTGATTCAGTATATGCACATAGAGGGCGTTTGGCTCATTGTTTCTTCTTGGAGGTCTCGGGAGTGACCAGTGATCGGCATAAATTATGAGTTTTAGCATATGTTTGGTTACGTATGGAAATGTTTTTATACTCCGACAATAAGGGAGCTGAACATATGGCTAATTATTCCTTTGATCAATATATTAAAAAAGCAATGAAATACGATTTTCTAGCTAACTACTATAAGTATAGTGATCCATCTAAGCATATTCATTATTATCAAAAGCATTTGTACTATATCCAGCAGGCCATCTTAACTTCTTCTGAAAATACGAATTTACGCGTAAATCCGCCGCAAATTCGTATACTTCACGCTTCTCCAGATTCTCCATCTGTAGATATTTATATTAACAACAAACGAGTGATTCGCAACTTAACTTATAAACAAGAAACAGATTATATTGAATTACAAGAACCTGGAAGATACACAATTTCTATTTATCCCGCTGGAGAAACGGGAAGACCTGTTTTAACGGAATCATTTACATTTGAAGGAAACCAAAATTACACGGTAGCGGCGGTAGATGAGCTAAACAAGCTTGATTTATTATTTATCTATGACAATACGGATGTACCAAGTGGAGAAACGAAGCTTCGGTTTGTGCACCTTTCTCCTGATGCTCCTGCTGTGGATATTGCGGCTAGAGGTGGAGACGTCATTTTTTCTGGCGTGCAGTTTAAAGAAGTCACAAAATATTTGCCTTTATCCCCCATGCATGTTCAACTTAGTGTGCGCATAGCAGGAACCAAAAATGTAGTACTCGAAATCCCAGCACTGAACCTTCGCCCGAATCGAACATATACGGTATATACCGTCGGATTTGCTAAAAACCGTCCTGCATTAGAAGCGCTGATTTCCCAAGACCGTTAACAAAAAAAACCTTCCAAATTGGAAGGTTTTTTTATTCACTGCGCGAAATTAAACGTACGCGAATATCATCATTTTTTAAATCAAACTTTTGTACTTTTACAGCAAAATCACTCTCTAACTTCATCTGCTGTAACGCTACGTATACTGATTCATTCTTTGGATCGATTGTTACCCATTCTGGTAGCGCAAAATTATTATTTACGTATCGAAGCACTGTGCGGACAGGCAGCTGCAGCTTTCCAACAGAAAGTGACTGCTGTTCAAGCACAATATCTCCATTTTTTTGTACGATCGGATCAAATGTCATTCGAATATTAATATCATCGCCGAATACTTGAATCGTTCCGTCTACTCTTACTACATCGGTAAGAGTAATTTTGTAGTTAAGCGGCTGATTCTTAAATTCTTTTTTTAAATATTTATCAATCAGTACATTTAAGTCCGCTTTTTTAGCCAAAATAGTTAGTTCTGCGTCTCCTTCTACTTTTTCAGAGGGAGTTGGATTGACCTTGTCAACCGGTTGAAAAATAAACGCAATAATAAGGATAGCCCCTAGAACATTAATCCCTAATAACGCGATAAATAGGATTTTCCACTTCTTCATATAACAATCTCCTTACTCGTTCCCACTCTCTTTCGTGTTTTTCTCTTTTTCATCAGATGTAACTTCTTCTGCTGTTTCCTTTTTCTGGTCTCCAACGAGAGGATCTTCTTCCTCCATTGATTTACTAATGCGCTCAGCCATTAGTTTGTACCCTTTTTTATTAGGGTGAAACTCGTCTTTCCCTAATAAATTTACGTCAGAATCATAAAAAATATCATCAATTTTTACATAACTTACATTATCATATTGAGAAGCAATTTTCTCGCTTGCCGCATTCCATTCATTAATAACGACATTAATTTCTTTCACATCACTTAACGATTTAAAGAATGGATTATAAAAACCGATTAAATAAATATGGGCATTAGGATTAAGCTTACGTATGCGTGAAAACACGTCATTTAGACGTTTTTCATATTTTGACTGCTGTGATTCAAACGTCTTAATTGAGATATTGTAAAAGTAATCCCTTACCACTTTCATCACGTCATTGCCGCCAATTGTCAAGAAAACGATGTCTGCTCTTGATACTTCAGCTGCTACTCCCGGCTGATTTAACCTTGCTAATAGCTGATCCGTCCGGTTTCCTCTTTTGCCTAGATTCTCTGTTCGTACATTTTGCACTTCATTTTGTTTAGAAAGGTATTTAGTTAAGTATGGTACATAACCGCCTTTTTTAGACTCATCTCCTACTCCTTCAGTTAATGAGTCGCCAATGGCTACAATATCTAAATCTACAGGGAAAAAGCCTTTCGGAATATGCTTTTTAGGTGTTAAATCCACTTCTTTCTGAACGGCTTCTTCTTTATTGTCCGTTGGCAAAAAAGTCGTCGTCGAACAGCTCGCTAACACCACCGCACTCATACTGCTTATCACTATACTTTTCCATTTTCTCATCATAACACCTACTAACTATGCTGTATTCTCGCTGTCACAAGCAATACTGCTTACCGCTCTGAATAACTATATCTTTATATCTTATCATACTATGTCAAGTTGATATTTTACTACGTTTCTTATATATAGTATATGTAAAAAAAAGGATAAGCATGTTTCTTTCATAAAAATATCCGCTCACACATCGCTGTAAAGATAGCTGTGTTTGGCGGATAGATTTGACGATTTTATAGCTCTTACTGAAGGGTTTTAATATCTTTTATCATATCATCATAAGGAGGATCAGTCACTCCCTGATAAGATTTTTGAACCACTCCATCTTTGTCAATTAGAAAAAAATACGTACCGTGAATAACCTGCGGATCTTCTTGCGGCTTTTTCACAATCATCTTAAATTGATCCAGCGCAAACTTTTCAATTTCCGCTTGTTTATAGCCCGTTAAGAAATCCCAATTCGAAAAATCAGCGCCAAATTTAGTCGCATAGTCCTTCATTTTCTGAGGAGTGTCCACTTCAGGGTCTACGCTAAATGAAACAAAGCGAACGTCCAGGCCTTCATCCTTAGCCATTTTTTGTAATTTAGCCATATGAGCCGTCATTGGGGGACATACGGTTTCGCAGCTTGTGAAGATAAAGTTAGCTACCCAAACGTTCCCTTTCAGCTGACTTAGCCCTACTTTCTTTTGATATTGGTTAACATAAGAAAAAGAGTCCATCTTCCAATTAAGCGGATTTTCTATTTTGGAACCACAGGCTGTTAACATCATGCAACTAATAAGCAGTAAAAAAAACAATTTATAAGACCAGCTTTTCATATGTTCCTCCTGCACGGTTAAAGTTTAGTCATAGCTAGGGAAAATCAAGATAAACGTTGAACCTTTTCCTGGTATGCTTTCCACTTCAATTCTTCCATTCATTTGTTCCACCAGTTGATAAGAAACCATCAGACCAATCCCTGTTCCTTTTTCTTTTAAAGAATAAAACGCTGTTCCTAGCCGGTTCACTTGTTCACTGGTCATGCCTATACCAGTATCTTCAATTTGAATATGTACATGCCCTTCTCGCTTGTAAAGCCCCACTCGAAGCGTTCCCCCAGCTCTCATGGCTTCAATTCCATTTTTCATAATATTAAGCAGAACTTGATTCAATTCGTTTCGGCTGCCGCGAACATACATCTCTTCTTTTGCGTCTAATTCTATGAGTATATTGTTTGTTAATAAAGCATAAGAAGATAATAAATCTACTAAGCTTGTAATACACTCCAAGCAGTTAATAAAACGATGCTGGTGAACATCCGGCTTGGCTAACGATAAATAGTCATGAATAATCGCTTCTGCTCTGTCCATTTCATTAATCATAAGATGAATGTAACTTAATTCAGTGTTTGAAAGCTTTGTGTTATCTTGAAACAGCTGCAAAAACCCTTTTACCACCGTCATAGGATTTCGAATTTCATGCGCTACAGAAGCAGCTAATTGGCCAATTGCATTCATTTTCTCCGCTCGCTGCAATTCCTTTTGCATCCTCGTTTTTTCCATAATAACTTCCAATTCATCAATCGCTTTGGTAATTCCGTCTTTTGTATGACTGAGATCTGTTTCTACATTCAGGTGTTCTTTTGTTACTGACACTTGATGAAAAAGCTGCTGCAGCCGCTCGGTCATTTCATTAAATCTTGTGTGTACATTCCCTAACTCAGAATCATCTTCGTGTGTCAGCTTCACATCAAATTTCCCTTGACTCACCGCTTGAATTCCTTCTATTAATTCCCCAAGGGGCGACATTAATCGCCTTAGTCCCCAGTCTTGAATCACAATAATGAAGGTAAACAGAAGCGTAAACGCAACGACCAAAGACACAATTAAACGTTTTTGATAGATATAGATAGCGCTTGCATCTACATCTACACCAAGAATAGCCACAACTTTTCCAGAGCTGTTTGTAATAGGCGATAAAACGGTTATCCACGTCCCGAATTCGTCTTTGTATGTAGATGTTACGATATTTTTCTTTTTTCGTTCTGCTTCCTTAAATGATTTGTAAAATTCTTCTCCCCCATAATAAATCATGGACGGCTCTAGCGATTGCTTAATTTTCTTATTCGCTGTTACGATAATCTTATTTCCATGCGATTTGAATTTTTCGGTCGTCATAATATATCCCTGCAAGTACGACGGATGCAATTCATAAATCTTTCTGAACTGCTTTTCTAGCTCGTCTTTTTCAGGAATCGGCCCGTTCCTTGAATCCACTGCTGCTATTACGTCTTGTTTAGATAAAGACTCCCTCCATAAATCGGCCATAATTAACACATGCTGCGTTAACGTCTCTTTCGCCATTTTTTTTTGAACTTGATAGCTAATGGCTAAAGAAATGACTCCAAGGGCAACTACAATTAAAGTAGAAAATAAAACCGTTTTGTTAAACACACTCAAATTTCGAATATATTTTTTCATCGGTATACTCCGGATTCAAAAGAATAGTAACCAGCACAGCATTCGCTGGTAGAAAGTTGATTCTATTATATCACACGTTCGTCCACTTCTCTTTCTCCTTTTTCCAAAAAAGAGAAAGCCAAAAAAGTGACTTGCAAAAAGCAACTCACTTTATTCAGCAAAATACATAAAACCAATTGCACCAATACCCGTATGCGTCGAGATAATAGGCGTCGTATCTTCAATCGAAAATTGCGTATAGCCTCTTGCCTTCACGATTGATTCTTTTAGCTTAGAAGCGAGCCCAAGTCCATCTGCATGTACAAGCCCTACTCCTTTAATACTTTTTCCTTCTGTATGCTCTTCGAACTGCTTCGTTAAAAACTTAACAATTTGAGAATGACTGCGCACTTTAGCAACAGGAGTATATACTCCGTCAGCTAGGGAAGCAATTGGCTTAATATTTAAAAGAGAACCGATTAGCCCTTTTCCACGTCCAATACGTCCACCTTTAACCAAATTTTCAAGCGTATCGACTACGACAAAAAGATTCGTATTTTGACGCACCTCTTCCAAGCGCGCGACAATTTCTTCTACCGTATGCCCCTCTTCAATCATTTTCACCGCTTCAAAGACTTGAAACGAAAGAGCTTTTGTAATGTACATAGAATCGACAACGGTGATATTTCCTTCTACCATTTGAGCCGCGCTTTCAGCTGCTCGAACGGTTCCGCTCATTCCTCCAGTCATATGAATGGAAATGACGTCATACCCTTCACTCACTAATCGTTCATATACTTCAACAAAAGAACCAATAGCCGGCTGAGAGCTTTTTGGTAATTCTTTTGAATTTTTCATTTTTTCAATAAAATCTGTCGGCGTTAATTCCACGCGATCCAAATATGTTTCATTATCAATATTAATACATAAAGGTATCATCTCAATACCGTATTTTTCAGCTTCTTCCAACGTTAAATCAATTGTTGAATCCGTTACCACTTTAATTTTCGACATGTGTTCACCCCTATAAGATGCATTGCAGACTAGTATAACATGAACGCTTACAACAATATAGTTATAATAGAATGCAAGTTTTGCTAATTCGTAAAATGCATGTTCAACCTTTTAGATCAACAAAAAAAGTTGACTCTGCTGAAATATTCAGAAAAGTCAACTTTTACGTTTATGCATTATGCTTTAATACATGAGACTTAAAGAGCTGTTCGTAATCTTTCCATTTCAGCACGCGTTTTAAATATTCTTGAAACGAGTAGGTTTGCTTCGGAACTGATTCGTTCGTGATTTGTCTAATAAATAAATCAAGTTTTGCAGATAACATGAACCGAAACGTGCTATTTTCCTCTAAAACTGGAATTTCAGTAATTTTTACTTTTTGACCACTGACATGTTTAAATTCAAGGCTTTTTAATAGCAAGGCGATCAACCCTCTTTTTACCCGTTTATTTTATTATAATGCTTGAGGTACTTTCTGTCTTGATAAAATAAAAAGAAAACACAAATATTTTTTAAAATAAAAATGCTTCATCAACTTATTCGACAGTTGATGAAGCATTCCTTTTTAAAACGAGCTTCTATTTAAATAAATAAGTGAAACAAGTTGCTTTCTTTATTAATTTCTGTGTAAGGAAATCCTTTTTTATCCATACGATTAATTAGTGGATAATAATCTTCTTTATGCTTAAGCTCGATTCCCACAAGTGCAGGCCCGCTGTCTTTGTTATTCTTTTTCGTATACTCAAAGCGCGAAATATCGTCTGTCGGTCCAAGCACTTCGTCTAAAAATTCACGAAGAGCTCCTGCGCGCTGAGGGAAGTTAACGATAAAATAATGCTGTAATCCTTCATAAATCATCGAACGTTCTTTGATTTCTTGCATACGTCCAATGTCATTGTTGCCTCCGCTGATGACGCAAACAACCGTTTTTCCTTTAATTTGCTCACGGTATGAATCAAGAGCAGCAATCGAAAGAGCTCCTGCTGGTTCTGCTACAATCGCATTTTCATTGTATAGAGATAAAATGGTTGTGCAAACCTTGCCTTCAGGAACAACTACAATATCGTCCACAAGCTCTTTACTGATGTCATACGGAAGCGTTCCAACTGTTTTAACAGCTGCTCCGTCTACAAATGGATCGATTGCCGGTAGCGTCACTACATTTCCATTTGCTAAAGATGTCTGCATACCAGGCGCGCCTGCTGGTTCTACCCCAATCACAGCTGTTTGAGGCGAGATGCTTTTTACGTATGTGCCGACACCGGAAATTAATCCGCCCCCGCCGATACCCGCAAATACGTAGTCAATTTCATCTTCACAGTCATTGAACATTTCAACGGCTACTGTACCCTGTCCTGCAATAACGTCTACATCATTAAATGGATGAATAAATGTTCGATGCTCCTCTTCACTGCATGCAATAGCTTGTTCATAAGAATCATCAAACGTATCTCCGATTAGTACGACCTTTACGTTATCTTTGCCTAGAAATTTCACTTGATTAATTTTTTGGCGTGGCGTTGTGCTCGGCATAAAGATTTTACCATCGATATTTAAATGACGGCACGCATATGCTACACCTTGTGCGTGGTTTCCTGCACTTGCACAGGCAATTCCATTTTCTAATTCTTCTGGGGATAACTTTTTGATTCGATTGTACGCACCGCGGATTTTAAATGAGCGCACCACCTGTAAATCCTCACGTTTTAAATAAATATTACATTCATATCGTTCAGACAAAACGTCATTACGCTGTAGTGGTGTATGCACAACAACATCTTTAATCAATTGATTTGCAATCATGATGTCCTCTAAATGTACGTGTTTTGTTCGATTATCTACTTGTTGTTTCATAACCAACTTCCTTCCTCTTCTACCATTATTAATTTGTACATTATATCACATAAAATTTAGAAAAATCATTATTTTTCATTAATAATGACTAAAAAAACTTTTCTAACTATTTTACTGTCCACATACTTTACATATGTTTAGCAAACGCTAAATAGACTTACAAAATTGCCCATACTTTCTACATGCAGCTGATGCTATAACAGGTATAAATTAAGAAAGGTTGTGGAATAAATGGAGTTTTCACTTCAAAGTTATGAAAGTGCCATTCCGTGCGAAGTAGTTGCAGATGAAGAAAACGGTAGATATATGCTTCGCAAAGCAGATACAAGCGGAGAAGTTTTTAATACACCAAGCGAGCTGATTCAATGGATTGAAGCAAACTGGAGCGCTGAACAGTTTGTTAGCACAGCCGCTTTTCACGAAATGATGAAGCAATTAAAATCAATATAAAAAGAGATTGAGACATAACGAAATAGACCCCACCTAAAGACGTCTAATATGAATCGGTTTTTACACCGCAGTTGATTTCCGTGCAAGACTTCGCTTTCCGCGGGCGGTGAGCCTCCTCATTGCTTCCGCTCCCGCCTGAGTCTTCGCCTTGCCCTCCAATCAACTGCTAAAAGCACCTACAGACATGAAACCTACGTTCACCATCACAAAGAAAGATCCGAACGATGAATCGTTCGGATCTTTCTTCAACTACCATACTTTTGTCCCAGACTCGCATTTTTTTAATAAGGGAAATCAGCTTCGCTCGTATACGGTAAAATAATACGTGTAGGGATTTTTTTCATCTTTAATTCCTTGCTGCTTCGAAATAACTTTCCATTCGCTCAAATCAATCGCAGGAAAATGTGTATCGCCGTCAAAAGATTCTTCAATATGCGTAATATAAAGTCGGTTTGCAACGTCTAATGTTTGCTCATACAGAGTAGCTCCACCAATCACAAAGAGCTCGTCTTCTTTTTCAGCATCTAATGCTTCTAGTTCCTCAACTGAATGAATAACGGTTGCTCCTTCTTGCTGATAATCTTTTTGACGCGTAAGAACCACATTTTCGCGATTAGGGAGCGGTCGTCCAATTGATTCAAATGTTTTTCTTCCCATTACAATCGTATGACTCGTTGTGATGCGCTTGAAATACTTTAAATCTTCCGGAAGACGCCATGGCAAATCATTCTCTTTACCGATCAGCCTATTTTGATCCATTGCGACAATGAGGGAAATCATACGCTCACAGCTCCTTTAATGTGAGGATGCGCATTATAATCTACTAATTCAAAGTCTTCAAATTTAAAGTCAAAAATTGATTTTACGTCTGGATTGATTTTCATTTTTGGTAATGCATGAGGCTCGCGCGTCAACTGCAGGTTTACTTGTTCGATGTGATTGCTGTAGATATGCGCATCACCAAACGTATGAACAAAATCACCTGGCTCTAAATCACACACTTGTGCCACCATCATTGTAAGCAGCGCATATGAAGCTATATTAAACGGTACGCCTAGGAAAATATCAGCTGAGCGCTGATACAATTGACAAGACAATTTGCCGTCCGCTACATAAAACTGAAATAAGCAGTGACAAGGCGGCAAAGCCATATTGTCTACATCAGATACATTCCAGGCGCTTACCATTAAGCGGCGCGAATCAGGATTGTTTTTGATTTGATTAATAACATTTGTAATTTGATCAATTTTTTCGCCGTCCGGCGTTGGCCATGAACGCCACTGATGACCATATACAGGGCCAAGCTCGCCGTTTTCATCCGCCCATTCATTCCAAATGCGCACGCCGTTATCTTGTAAATACTTAACGTTTGTATCTCCTTGTAAAAACCAAAGCAGTTCATGAATAATTGATTTCAAATGAAGTTTTTTTGTCGTTAATACCGGGAAACCTTCTTGTAAATTAAAACGCATTTGATAGCCAAATGTGCTAATTGTACCTGTTCCTGTCCGATCTTCTTTTTTTGTTCCATTTGCTAACACATGCTCGCAAAGTTCAAGATATTGTTTCACTTCCGACACTTCCTTTATTAAAAAGTCCTTTTCTATTGTATAAGTGTTCACGGGCTAAGTAAACAACTAAATCTCAGCTCATATAGAAAAGTTCTTTATCATGTAGGTACGCGATTTCCCCGAAAAAAAACGAGAATGAGACCTAATGAAACCTACGTTTACCATGACCATAAAAAAATCCGAACGAATTTCATTCTCTCTCAAGAATCTCGATTCATCGTTCGGATCTTCCTTCGGCTAAACTACTTTTTAACAGCTTAGTCTTTGTTAATTAAATACAATTGTGCGGTTTTCATGCACTAAAATGCGGTCTTCTAAGTGCCATTTCACAGCGCGTGCAAGCACCGTACGTTCAATTAAGCGGCCTTTTTTCTTTAAGTCATCCGCATCATCACGGTGATTCACGCGTTCAATATCTTGTTCAATAATTGGTCCTTCATCCAAGTCGTCCGTTACATAGTGAGACGTAGCACCAATTAATTTTACGCCTCGTTGATATGCACGTTCATATGGACGTGCTCCAATGAATGCCGGTAAGAATGAATGGTGAATATTAATAATGCGATACGGATTTTCAGCCACAAAGGTCGGCGTTAAAATTTGCATATAACGCGCTAAAATAATTACATCAATATCATAATCTTTTAATACTTGAAGCTGTTTTGCTTCTGCTTCTTGACGAATGTCTTTTGTCGCTGGTATATGCTTAAATGAAATGCCAAACGATTCAACTACTTCGCGCGCATCTTCGTGATTGCTTACAACGACAGCGATGTCTGTCATCAAGTCTCCGCTTTCCCACGCCCACAGCAGCTCTAGCAGACAGTGAGGCTCTTTTGACACAAAAATAGCTGTTTTTTTCAAATTATGAGCATATGTAAACTGCCAGTTCATCGAAAATGTATCGGCAATCTTTTTGAAGCTTTCTTCTAGCTTTACTTCTTTAGCTAATAAATCCTCACATTCAAATTCGAAACGGATAAAAAACATGCCGCCTTCATGGTTTGTTGAATGTTGACTTGATTCTACAATATTTGCACCGTGCTCATGTAAAAACGTAGACACAGCGGCTACAATACCCGGTTTGTCCGGACAGCTAATTAGCAGCCGACCTCGGTTTTTATATTTCTCTTTATATGAAGTTAAATGTTTTTGAATATGCGATTTCATGTAATTCCCTCTCTTTTTTTAAATATACAGACAATTGTACCATTATCCTTGTAGCGATGCGACATTGAAATAAGGCTTTGACAAAAGAAAGCCGAAACGTTTGCTTCGGCTTGCGTATTTGTTGTTCTACCATCTATTCCATCAAATCGTTCATTCACTGATCTTTACGTTCTACACATACATAAAATGAGTGTTTCCTAAAGTGCTGCAGCTCATCCCCTTCGCTTCCTGCTTTTGAATTAACCATAAAAAGCCGCTGGCACAACACCAGCGGCTTTTCCTTATTATTGCACGGCTTTTTCACTAACTTCATGCAAGGCATTCCTCACCGTACCATATTCGCTTGCGTGAGGACGATCTCCGTCATCTTCGTATCCGTAATCAAACATTCGATTTCGATTTAACGTTAATTTCGTAATGGTTGGACGTAATAAATCAAACAGTTCAAATCGTTTTTTCAAATGTGGAAATGATGCTTGATAATGCAAGATTTCTGCTCGTACACTTTTCCAAAAGTCCTCTTCTTCTACACCTTCATGCTCTTCTAAGATGCTTGCTAAATAGCGGAAGTGACAAACAAATAACCCTGTTAAAATAAACTGCGTCAATCCTTCCGGCTCTTCGCTGCGCAGCACTTCTTTTAATTCAAAAGATAGCTGCTGCAGTTCTTCAAACGGCTGATCGCTAATATTCACGTCGTCTACAAAATCCTTCATAATAATTCGAACGGGCTTGTTGTTTTTAAGAACCAGTACCGTATTTTGACCGTGCGGGGAAAATACAGTGCCGTATTGATACAAGTAATGAAGTAGCGGCGGCAACACAGCGCTGGTTAGCGCATCAATCCACTCGTTAGGAGTTAAGCCTGACTTTTCAATATATGACGAAACTAAAGCTTTCCCTTTACTGTCAACATGTAAAAGCGCAGCTAGCGTAATCGCATGCTCTCCTTCTTCTAGCTCTTGATAAATGCTTTCACGCCAAACGACTCCAAGCATCTCTAGATACTGATAAGGCGCATTTTTAATAGAAGCGAACGTCGGCTGAGTTACGTTTAACGTAGCCACTTCACCTAAAAGTCCTACTTTGCACGTATCTTTTAAAAACGCATCGCGATCTCGTATGCCTTTAATGTGCTGAGTGACTTGAGGTGCAATGACCGTCCGCTCACTTGGAAGCCCTCTGTATACAAGGGTATTTAATATACTCATGGGAAGCTTTACATGATATTTATCTCGATTTGTTGTATTCACAAATGTCCGAATCGACTGCTGAGGAAAGTATTGATCTTCACCTTCTCCTAACGGAACAATTAAATCATTTGCAATGTATTCAGCGAATAAAGGAACAATTACGTTCATCCACTGCCATTCATGAACGGGAATATAATAATAGTCCGCTTTCGAAAGGCCTTGGCTTGTTAATTCTTTTTCAAATTCAGCTAGCCTCTCACCGCTTAGCTCCTGCTTCATAACATCATCAAAGCCGAGGGTATCCAACGAATGAAATGAAGCAATTTGCTTCTCTACAGCAATCCATGAAAGCTGAATTTCTTGTTTTTGCTCAGGCGCAAACCGAAGATAGTCATCATAACCAAACCCAATGCGCCCTTTATTATACGTAATCCAAGGATGTCCCGTCATTTCACCTTCTAGCTCTGCGTAATCCATATCTGCTAATTCATCAGCTGATTTTCGATTTTGTAAATGCAAATCTGCTATTAATGTATGAAAATATTCTTTTGCTAAGTGACCTGCGGTTGAGCTAGACATTCCTTTGTCTTCAGATAGGCTAATTAACAGCTGCAAGGCCTCCGAAAATGTAGGGGTTGACGTTTTAGATGTCAACTTAATACTTTCTGGTAGTACAGAAAAACTGTCAAACAATCGTTGTTTCGCTTGATATGTATACGTAACGCCCCGGTGATCTTCCCATCGATACGTGGCAAGCGCACCCTGCTTTTGCAGCTGTTTTGGCTCAATAATATTTTCATACATAAATTCCTGCAGCATTTTAGCTAAAAGCTGTCGATTTGCTTTTTCCCATGATTGCTTATTAAATACGGAAAGATTCGTTTCTTTGATTTTCATCCTTCATTCTCCTTTACTTGTCTTAGAATAGGGATTGTTTTATTACGCAGCGGCATTACAGCGCTAGCAGCTAGCAAAGCAGCTGCTCCCGCTACTAAAGGAAATGCCAAATCCACTTTGCTGATTTCTAATGCTACAATCGGTGCAATCAGCAGAGCGATATTTTGAACAGCAATAAGCCAGCTGTAATAGTAAGCAGCCGCTTCTTTACTTTTTCGAAATAAATAGATATCCAGTATAACCATGCTGAGATAAAACCCGGCTCCATATAAAATTCGGCTGATAATAAACACGATGAGATGATCAGCATATGCCTGCAAACACAGCACCAAAACACTAGCACCCGTTATGCCATAAAAAAGCGGTATAACGTTGCCGTTCAATAGTTTGGTAGGTACCGTAAGCTTTAAGACAATCGCCATAATACTCGGCATCGCATACAGCAAAGCGCTGCCTTGACTGCTCATGCCATATGTTTCATGTGTAAACAATGTAAAATAAGGGCGAATGACATTGTGCCCAAGGTAAAAAAAGAAAATCGCCAGCAAATAAAAAAAGATGGGCTCGTTTATGCTTTGAATGGATGCCGGTGTTTTTTCTGCTTTTAAAGGTAATGCTTTTCTTGTTAAGAGCCATACGGCCAGTACCATATCAATTAAAGCAAAGTATTGATATACGTTAAGCGGCATTTCCCATGCAATAACCGTACTTCCAAACAAGCTAGCGACAATAATCGCCGTATGAACAATAAATACATACGTTGTTGCAGCACTTGCCTTTTTCTGTCCTTTTTTCATGCCGCCTACTAAATAGGGGTACAAAAGATATAAACTGCTTTGAAATAGGAGCAGCACTAAGGAAGTAGCTAAAAATCCATAAAAAGTAGAAACTTCGCTCAAAATGACTTTAATTAAGGCCGTCATTAAAAGTGACGTTACAACTACATATTTTACGTTCCATTTCTTAAACAGCATTCCCCATAAAGGTGTCATAACAATGACCACAATCCGGCAGCAAATAATGAAAAAAGACGTCATCGCCACTCCATCTACATGAAATGCATGTGTAAAATACTGTGGATAAAATGGTGATAATAATACTTCTGACGTCATGGTCATAAACAAGCAGATAAAAACAAAGCGCGGAGAAATCATTTCTTAAAATCCGAACTTTTGGAAAACAGTATTTTTATATATTTTGTACACGCTTTTGCCTGCAATTTGGTTAATCAAAACAGCATTGCGATAAGCGCCTAAACCTAAGTCCGGTGCTCCAACTCCGTGTGTATGAAGCTCTCCGTTTTGCACAAATAGCGGGGCTCCTTTCTTCTTCATCTCAACTTGATAGCGTTCGTTAATTTTCAGCTGGCCTTTTTCATCGAATAGTACATGTTCTTTTAAACCTTCCATAAAAGCAGGCTCTTTTGCATGATAGCCAGTAGCCATAATGACAATTTCACTTTCTTCTTTTTCAAATGAGTCCTGCTCGTATTGGTGAAGAGTCAGAAGATGTGTATCGTTTATCTTTTCAACGCCTGCAAGTTCCGTAAGCGCGCGCATCGTTAGAGGCACTTCTTTTCCTCCAATTGTTCGTTCGTAAATCAAATCATAAATATTCCCGATTGTTTCAAAGCTTATTCCTTTATAGAGGAGAGCTTGATTTCGTAAAACGCTCTCTTTTTTCTCTTCGGGCAATCTGTAAAAATAGCGGGTATAATCCGGTGAAAAATGTTCAAGGCCAAGCTTTGAATATTCCATTGGATAAAAACCTTTTGAGCGCGTATACCAATTCAGCTTATACTCAAACTCAGGCTGCTGTTGAAGTAAATCATAGACAATTTCAGCTGCACTTTGACCAGAGCCAATTACGGTTATGCTTTTAGCCTGCAGCGTTTGCTGACGCTTCATTTTGTAATGAGCGGAGTGATAAAACGTATCGCTTGCCACTGTTTGAAAGTCTCTTGGCACTACGGGCTGCGTACCTACTCCAGTAACAAGATGATAGCTGTAATAGGTATAAAGCTTTCCTTCTTTTTCAACTGTTACTTCGTAGTAAGGCTTAGCGTCTTCATGCATTTTTACTTCTTTTACTGTGCTGTTAAATTCAAGCCCACTCAGCTGGCTCGCTACCCAGCGGCAATAGTGATTGTATTCATTTCTCGGAATATGAAACTTTTCAAAGAAATAAAACTGATACAAGCGCTCATGCTCATGCAAATAATTTAAGAACGTGTATGGACTCTTCGGATCCACCATCGTGACCACATCTGCCATAAACGGCACTTGAAGTGTTGTCCCTTCTAAAAGCATTCCTGGATGCCAATTAAACTCATCCTTTTGTTCAAAACATTTATATGTACAATCTTTTTTATCAATTAAAGCGGCTAATCCTAAATTAAATGGACCAACTCCTACTCCAATTACGTCTAAAATGTCCCGTTGTTCCATTCGCTCCACCTTCTTTCAAATACTTCTCTTTCACATTTCATCAGTACACCCGTTTTATCAGGCAGCGACACTTCTTTCATGAATTGAAACCCGCATTTTTTAAATACTGCAATCATTTTTTCATTTCGTCTATCTGGCTCCGCTATTACTTTAGCAGTGTCTGCTACGTTAAACTTATGCTTTAGCAAACTAAGAAGGAGCGGATAAATATAGCCTTTTCCTAAAAAAGCAGGTTCTCCAATCAATAAATGAATTCCTTGATCTCCTTTTTCATAAGGATAATAGTTACTGATTATGTCACCTTCAACCATATAAGATTCCCAATAGCTCATAGGTACACCATCAATTTCTCCGATTAGCAGCTTTTGATGAGAATCAGCTAGAAATGTTTTTAAATGCTGCTCGTACGCCTGTTTTGAAATATTTAAATTCCAATACGGAATAACATGCGGTTCATGCATCCACTTGTACAGCCGTTCGAAATCTTTTGCAAAAGAAACAGAGCGAAAGGTAATGCTCTGTTCCTTTTGCTGAATCATAAATGGATACTGCGTTTGCAAGGCTGATTTCATACACGTACACCTGCAGATTCGAACAATGGATTCTCGACATTTACATAAACAGACTGTGTTTCAAGAGATCCTACCAGCTCATCCATATCATGAACGCGCGTTAAGAAGTTGGCTTTGCAAGGAAGCACTTTCTCTTCTAACATTGATGAAACAAGCCCTGTATGATCATTTTCTTTGTACATCTCGATCTCTTGTCGCAAAATCAATAGCAGATCTGATTCTTGAGCGAGGCCAGCTACACCAAAAGCGTTAACTAATCCTAAAATATGATTAAAAAATACGTAATAACGAAATCTTTCTTCTGCTACAGCGTCATCACAGACCGTATCGCTTTCTCCGTTTAAGGAAGGAAGCAGCTTGCGAAGCTCTTGTTCCTTTGATTTCATAAAGTAATAGCCTTGGTTATCGCGGTAGTAAAACACCGATGGATATCCGTTTTCATCAAGTTTAATAACGGAGTTTTGCTGATGAGCTTCCAGCGCAATTCCTTTTTGAGTGTAAAGCCACATCATAGGATGAAAAGATACGTCTAAATAGCGTTTAAACCAGCGCTTGCTTACATCTTCAGTCGTGCTATTTTCACTTGCAGCAATGTGATGAATAATATTTTCAATTTGAGAAGCTTCTCCAAACACATGATCTTGACACAAACTGGCTAGAAGTGTTGTACGATCCCCTTGCTTACCTTGAAAAGGATTGCTTCGAATCATAACTTCAAATCCAAGCTCCTTTTCTCCAAGCGTGATGTAAGCAGGGTCTTCAATTACTTGAAAAGCCGGATGATTTTCGTGAAGCTCCGCCTGTAATCCCTTTTGCAATAAACGGCTAACTTCTACCCCTCTGCTTAATTCTTTGCGTTTGTTCACTCTCAGTGAATTAGTGATCTTTACCGGAATGGAAAATTTGTACATCACATCTGCATTGTTACTGTATACGGTTCGAACAGACGAAGTCGGATAAAACGGCTGACCGTGTGGCCCTAGATAAGCAAGCCTGCCTTTTTGAATCCATTGGCACACTTCTTCTTTTCCTAAAAGATAACGAGCTTGCAGCGGATGCATAGGTATAAGTGAATAATCGTCCGCTTGGCAATAAGAATGTATGAATTCTTCAGAAACCGTCTTATCTTTTTTCAGCTGCTCTTTAATAAGCTGTGAAGCGGTTTGATTTCCAGCGGACTGTTCTGCAACGAGAGATGCATGCGCTTTAAAATAATGAAGCTGAAATTCCCCGTTCACTTCAGGTCCAAATACCTCTTCTTCTTCAGGTAATATCCCTTGGCGGCTTTTAGGTGTTGGATGCAGCTGGTGCCCAATAAGCAGGGACTGTTCAGATTCTAAGAACGTTTTGTCCCATTTATAGCACGTCTCTAACTCTTTCTGCCTTTTTTCAATGAATAATTTCATATTTTCATAGCTTAATAGAACACGTATAATTAGCTCATTTACTTGTACTAAATGATCCGTTACTTCTTTTAAAAGAAAGGCCAAAAGAGTGACGATATCTAACTCCTTAATCTCCTCTTGCTGAATACGATAAGAAAAGTTTGAAAAGAACAAGTGACGTCCGGTGGCTGAGCGGTACTTTACTGGAAAGTAAAGAGTTACCGGCTGTTTTTCTAGTCTAAGAACGAGCGTTTCCTCACTTTTTATTTCTGAAACGGACTCCCATACTCCCTTACCTGTCTCTCGAATATAGCAATTAATAATGTTTTGCATCGTAATAAAATTAGCCGATAACTGAGCGTTCACGTAATCGCTCCTCCTTTTTC
This sequence comes from Priestia sp. USM5, assembly GCF_058323215.1. Taxonomy (NCBI): domain Bacteria; kingdom Bacillati; phylum Bacillota; class Bacilli; order Caryophanales; family Bacillaceae; genus Priestia; species Priestia sp. USM5. Next base: position 839,534 of record NZ_JBSGKN010000001.1, on the reverse strand, counting down.
TCCAACTGTTTGCCTAAAGCAACAACTTCCTCTAAATGAGTGACAACAGAATCAAATGTAATCATAGGATTTAACATCGTTAGTTTTAAATAGACTCGTTCTTTATGCTTTGTTTTTGCCATGATAAACGTGCCTTTTTCGTATAAGTGCTGTTGAATACGCTGATTCAACCTATTTTCATAATGCTGCTGCTTTTGACAATCACTATATAAAATATCTGGTACATAGCGAAAGACAACCGCGTTCATATAAGGGTCATTTAACACTTCTACATTCCTTTGTTTTTGTAAGTAGTCAGCTGTTTGCTTAGCAGTTTCAATCGTGTGGTCAACCATTTCTCCGTATTCATTTGCACCTACTGCACTGAAAGTAAGCCATAGCTTCAAGGCGTCAAACCGCTTTGTCGTTTGAATGCTGCGGTCTACTAAGTGCACATGCTCATCTTCTTCAGGATTTAAATAATCTGCATGAAGCTGAATGTGTTTAAACATAGCTGAATTTTTCAGCAAAAATGCTCCGCAGCTTACAGGCTGATAAAACCATTTATGAAAATCCATCGTGATAGAATCCGCTTGTTCAAGAGCTTGTAAGCGTTCACGGTACTTATGGGAAAACAGCAGCCCTCCTCCATAAGCGGCGTCAGCATGGAGCCAGAGCCCTTCTTTTTTAGCAAGCTCACTTATTTCAAAAAGAGGATCTACGCTGCCAAAATCTGTTGTACCTGCCGTTGCTACAATAGCAAAGGGAAGGTTGCCCTGAGCTTTCACTTCCTGTATTGCTTCTTCTAAGCTTTTTATATCCATTTCATGCTGCTCATTGCACTTTACACTCACCACTGCACGCATGCCCAGCCCAAGCTGAGCTGCAGATTGTTGCACCGTAAAGTGCGCTTTTTCCGAGCAGAAAATCCGCAGTTTTTTAGCTTGGAACGGTAAGCCTTCTTTACTAACATCCATTGAAAAGGCAGAATGGCAATATTCATTACGAGCAAGCAGGAGTCCCATATAATTTGACTGCGTCCCTCCGCTTGTAAAAATGCCTGAAGATGAGCTTGGATAACCAATTTGTTGTGTTAACTCATCAATCACTTTATCTTCTATATACGTAGCTGCCGGACTTTGATCCCACGAGTCCATAGATTGATTCAAAGCAGAAATCATCACTTCCGCAGCAAGAGCGGGTATAATCGGAGGGCAATGCAAGTGCGCCATTGCTCCGGGATGCGAAATATGAAGCGAATGATTCATCACTACTGCTTGTACGTTATCAAATAAATCTTCTAGCGGTTGTTCGTGCTTGCTAAAATAGACAGAACGATTGACTAAGTTTGACAACTCTTCAACGTCGATGTGAGTATAAGCGGACTTTAATTCATAGTAGTGACGTTTGATCATCTCAGTCATTCCGCCTATCATCGCTTCATAATTCTCGAGGCTTTCCTTTGATGATGATAAAAACCACTTTTCAAACGGTGCCATTCTATTTATTCACCCACTTCTCTTCTGCTGCTTTTACCGCTTCTTCAAATTTCGTTAATATTTCATCCGTTTGTTGTTTCGTTAAAATTAATGGAGGAAGCAAACGAATAACAGCACCATGCCTTCCACCGACTTCTAAAATGACGCCTCTGTCAAAACATTCTTTTTGAATCAGCTTAGCTAACTCACCGTTTGCAGGATGACTGCCGATTTTATTAGCCGGCTTTGTCGCGTCGATGATTTCAACACCCAGCATCAAACCTCTTCCGCGTACATCTCCAATCGACAATACTTGCTTTTGAATATGTCTTAGCTGGCTTTGAATGTAGGCTCCCAACTCGTGAGCATGCGCAGGTAAGTTTTCTTGGTTTATAAATTGCAGAGTAGCCCGTCCTGTAGCCATTGCAAGCTGATTTCCTCTAAAGGTGCCGATATGTGCACCTGCTTCCCATTGATCAAGCCTTTTATCATACAGAACAACGGATAATGGAAGGCTTCCTCCAATTGCTTTAGACAGTACTAATACATCTGGTTCGATATCAGCGTGCTCAAATGCATACAGTTTTCCTGTTCGTCCAATTCCAGTTTGAACTTCATCCACAATAAGCGGAATATTTCGTTCTTTTGTAATTCGACGAAGCTCTTTTAACCATGGAATCGGTGCTGGAACAGAGCCTCCTTCTCCTTGTACAATTTCTACTACAACACCGGCAGGAGTAACAATTCCGCTCTCAGGATCATCCAGCATATTTTCAATATATGTACTAATATACGTGTGTCCTTCAGCACCTACGCCAAAAGGGCAGCGATATTCATATGGGTAGGGTAAAAAATGTGTATCTGGCACTAGCGCATGAATGTGCTTTTTTGGACTCGTTGTACCGCTGATGCTTAATGTTCCGTGTGTGGAGCCGTGATATCCCCCTTGAAAAGATAAAATCGTTCGGTTGCCTGTTGCTGTTTTCACAAGTTTCAAAGCCGCTTCAATTGCGTCTCCTCCAGTGGGACCGCAAAACTGAATTTTCGCTTTGTTTGCGAAATTTTCCGGCAAACTAGCGAATACTTCATCGATAAAAGCTTCTTTTACAGGCGTTGTTAAATCTAATGTATGTAAAGGAATAGATTTTGCTAAAACGTCTTGAATTGCTTCATGAACTACGTGATGGTTATGACCAAGAGCAAGTGTGCCGGCTCCTGCTAAACAATCAATATACTCTTTTCCATCCATATCCGTGATCACGGCGCCTTTTGCCTGTTTAATCGCAATAGGAAGGCGTCTAGGATAAGATCTTGCATTGGATTCTCGTTCATTTTGCATAGCAAGCAGCATTTCGTTTGATGTAAGTTGTTTCGTTGACGTTGACATATCATATCCTCCTGTTTGTTCAATTGATAATGATTTTCATTAACAATTACAACAATAAATGATAATGATTATCACTGTCAATAATTATTCTGAAAATATGAAATTATTCCTATTTCACTCTACAGTCGTAAAAACTCAGTATTTCTCTTATGTATCAAGGGTTAAAAGAGTTTTATGTTGTTTTCCAATTAGGGAAAACTATGTAATAAGTCCCTTTCTATTTCCAAATAAAAAAGTGCTACAATTTCTTGTAGCACTTCTGTTACTTTTGCTTATTCATCGTTTCTTTTGCAGCTTTTACACTCCTTGGGTCAAGCGGTTTCGTATATTGACAATTTACTCGAACCCCTGAACCAATACGAATTTCTTTCACGGGAGTAACGGATAAGAACGCTTGAAGATTTTCAGGCTTCAGCCCTTTTGTCCCGATTAAAATAATATCTTTATCTTTCATTCTTCTTAACAGCTTTTTAATATGAGGAATACCGTTTAGCGCACTTTTATCCGCTCCTGAAGTCATGACACGCTGAATTTGCTTATAGCTTAAAAGCGTTTCAAGCGCCTTTTCTTGATCACTGATTTCATCAAATGCTAAGTGGAACGTTACGTTCATTTCTCCTGCCGCATCCAGCAGTCGCTTTAAAGCTTGCTCATCGATAATTTTGTCTTCTGTTAAACAGCCAATTTCAATTCCATCAATGCCAATTTCTCTTGCATAGTGAATATCTTCAATCATTGTTTGCAAATCATCTTCATCATATTGAAAAGATTGATTATGTGGACGAATCATCACAAATATTGGGATATGTATCGTTTCTTTCACTTTTTTCATCAAACCGTAGCTTGGGGTTAAGCCGCCTTCACCGATTCCAGTTACAAGACTTATACGATCGGCACCATGTTCCTGGGCAACTTTAGCATCATGTAAGGTTGCAGCTGTGACTTCTAATATCATTCTAAAAACACCCTTTCCCCTTTAATATAGAGCTTTTGCCTTCTTTTCCCTGTATTTATACTTAAAAAACTCTACCAAACTCTCTTATGTAAGAAAACACCCAAAAGATGTGATTAATATTTTCAAAAAATTGAATGTCATGGAAAAAGAGTAAGAACTATTCTTTTTCTCATGACGTTTCAATTAATAAAATTCTATATTTATACTAAAGATCCAAAAATACATCCCTTTTATCTAGGGTAAAGGATTTATTAAAAAGAGCGTGGATTTGTTTGTTGCATGAACATCCACTCATTTAAAGAATGAGGCTGCTGATGACCAACGGGTGCTGAGACATCGCGGCATCCGCCATCATGCATCGGCATTTGACCCATTCCTCCGTGCATTGGCGGCATTCCACCTTGCATCGGCATTTGACCCATTCCTCCGTGCATTGGCGGCATTCCTCCATGCATCGGCATTTGACCCATTCCTCCGTACATTGGCGGCATTCCACCTTGCATTGGCATTTGACCCATTCCTCCGTGCATTGGCGGCATTCCACCTTGCATCGGCATTTGACCCATTCCTCCGTGCATTGGCGGCATTCCACCTTGCATCGGCATTTGGCACATTCCTTCGTGCATTGGCGGCATTCCACCTTGCATCGGCATTTGACCCATCCCTCCGTGCATTGGCGGCATTCCTCCATGCATTGGCATTTGACCCATCCCTCCATGCATTGGCGGCATTCCGTCTTTCATGGGCATTTGATCCATCCCTCCATGCATTGGCGGCATTCCGTCTTTCATGGGCATTTGATCCATCCCTCCATGCATTGGCGGTAGTTCTCCGTACATTGGCATTTGATTCATGTCTTTTTGCATAGTTGGCATTTGACTCATTCCGCCATGCATCGACGGCATTCCGTCTTTCATCGGCGGCATTTCTCCGTGCATCGGCATTTGCTTTGTGCCTTCTTGTATCGGCATTGCCTGCATTTCCTTTGCAGAAGGCATCGGCGGCATTTTAGCAGGCTTAGGTGCTGCTTGCATATATGGATTGGATATCGGTTGTCCGGTTTGTTTCATTCCATACGAATTTCTCATTTTTAAGGGCTCCTTCCCATTCTCTTACTCTGTTTACGTTATTCTTTCTACCATCAATCTGAAATTCGTCCATAAGAAAATAGGCCTTCTACACATTCAAAATTGTAGAACGTATGAGAAAAAAGCTATAATCGAGGCAAATTGCAGATAGAAAGGTGGCACATGATGAATAAAACCATTATCGTATGGATTCGAAAAGATTTTCGGCTGGTTGATAACCCAGCTCTATTTCACGCAGCTAAAGAAGGAATGGTTGTACCTGTTTATATCCATGACGACCATGAAGAAAACTCAATGGGAAGTGCAAGTAAATGGTGGCTTCACCATGCGCTAAATGACTTTAAAACTTCGATCGAACAAATACAAGGAACGCTAATTGTACAAAAAGGAAACCCTAAAGATGTGTTGCAAAAATTACTCCATGAAACGAATGCACAAGATATTTATTGGAACAGACGCTATGAACCACATGCGCTAAAAAGAGATAAAGAGCTTCAAGCTTTTTTTTCAGAGCAACAAATAAATATTCGCACATTTGAAGGATTTCTCCTTCATGAACCTTGGAAAATCACAAAAGAAAATGGAGATCCTTATAAAGTATTTACAGCTTACTATAAAGCTTCTCAAAAACATGCCGTATCTTCTGCTGTAAAAAAAGTTACTTCCATACAGGCCTTCTCTAAACCAATTGAATCTCTTTCAGTCTCAGATCTCGATTTACTTCCAAGCATCCCCTGGGACGAAACGATTAAGTCGACGTGGGAAGCTACGGAAAAAGGCGCTGTTAATGCCTTTAAAACGTTTTTAAAGAAGAAGTTGCTTCACTATGAAAAAGGACGAGATTTTCCCGCTGAAGCATTAAATTCATTTCTATCTCCTTATTTTTCTACAGGACAGCTCTCAGTTCGAGTCCTTTATCATTATTTGAGAACTAAAGCAGAAAAAGTAAGCTCTGATGCCTTTGACCATCAAGCTGAAATGTTTATTCGTCAACTTGTATGGAGAGATTTTGCTTATCAGCTGCTTTATCATTTCCCACACACTACAAGTGAACCGCTGAATGAAAAATTCAAGCAATTTCAGTGGGCGGACGGCAATGAAGAGCTTCAAGCTTGGAAAAATGGAAAAACCGGCTATCCCCTTGTCGATGCCGGAATGCGGGAGCTGTGGGAAACAGGTTTTATGCACAATCGAGTTCGAATGGTAGCTGCTTCCTTTTTAGTAAAGCATCTTTTAATTCATTGGAAACACGGAGCCAATTGGTTTTTTGATACCTTAGTAGATGCAGATTTAGCTAACAACACAATGGGCTGGCAGTGGGTTGCAGGCTCGGGAGCAGACGCCGCGCCATATTTTCGTATCTTTAATCCAACTGCTCAATCAGAAAAATTTGATAAAGAAGGAGAATATATTAAAAAGTGGCTTCCAGAGCTTAGAGATCTGCCTTCTCCCTACATTCATAAACCTTGGGAGGCTCCAGCAGACGTATTAGAAAAAGCAAACGTTGCGCTTGATAAAACATATCCGACTCCAATTGTTGATCATAAAGCAGCTAGAGAGCGTGCGCTAGAGCATTATCAAGACATCAAATAAGAGGTATTATTCACCTCTTATTTGATGTCTTGATTTTTTAAATGTGTAAAAATTCCCATTTCGCATCTATTTGCAACTAAAAACATGTATTTGAAATCCATTTATAGGGTTTTCAAGCCCAGTTTCCCTCTCTATAGCACATTTGATTTTTCATATTTTTTCCTATAATTTGAATATATAATAATGATTATATGTGCTTGAGAACTCTCTCACTGCATAGATCTGATTGGAGTGATTCGATGCCCGTTTGTCCTTCTTGTAACTATAAGGAAGATTATAATTTTTGCAGAATGTGCGGCACTCAAGTTCGTCACACCTTCACCAACCAAGAAGATCAGCTTTTTTATCCATTAAAAGATCGAATCATTGCCGATGACAATGAACCAAAGCATCAAGCTATTTTATCTCATACCCATGATTTAGTATGTGCTATTACTGAAGATGGCATTTATGAATACGCTTCTCCTTCTTACGCTAAAACATTAGGGGTTTATCCTGATGAACTTATTGGACAACATGTGCTTATCAATGCGTATCCTGAAGACAAGCACCTAATCTCGACTATTTTAGCTAACATGAGCAAAACAAAAGATGCCTCCACATTTGAATACCGGAAGTTTCACGTGAATGGCACCATCGTTTTATTAGAATGTAAAGGCGCTCCAATTATCACAGCTACTGGAGAAATCGAAGGGTTTGTATTTATCTCACGAGACGTAACAGAGAAAAGACAAGCAGAGAAAAAGATCCAGAATTCAGAAAAACTCTCTGTCATTGGTCACCTTGCTGCAAGTATCGCACACGAGGTTAGAAATCCTTTGACAACCATTAAAGGGTTTATACAACTGTTCAGTGAGACACAGCAGCCGAAAAAAACAATGATTTATCGAGATCTCATTCAGCACGAGCTCTCACAAATTGAACATATTATCGCAGAATTTATGAGTTTAGCTAAACGAGAGTACGCATATACAGAAAGCCTTATTATGACAGACTTGCTAGATGAGGTATTAAAGCAATTTGAACCGGTTACCGAAGTCAAAAACATCCACATCATTCGCCATTATCCAAAAGAATATCCCCTGCTCATTAGTGGGCAAAAAACACAGCTAACCCAAGTATTTATTCATATTATACAAAATGTCATTGATTCTATGGAAAGCGGCGGCAAGCTGGCTGTATCGATTGAAAAATCAGCTAGAGAAACGCTATGCATTGTGATAAAAGATAGCGGATGTGGAATTGACTCAAAGCGTATCCCTCATATAGGAGAGCCTTTTTATACAACAAAAGAACGAGGAATAGGCCTGGGACTAACCATTTGCAACAAAATTATTAACGAGCATAATGGCTTTTTCCACGTATCAAGTGAAGAAAATGACGGCACAAGCATTACCATTACCCTGCCTATGAAAACGCCTGAACTTTATGTGGTAGAAGTGTAAAAGAAGCCATCTAATTTACTCAGATGGCTTCTTTCTTTAAAACAGCTGGGTGTACAGCTGATACTTATAAAGCATATAGAAACTTCCTATCACTGCCAGGTAAAAGATGAGAGTCTCTGCTCCACCACCTGTTTCATATGTTAAAGGAGGCTTAAACTTCTTCTTGCTAAGAGGAGAGAAAAAAGGTACCCCTCGTTTAGAAAAGAAATCTCCAAGAATATGAAAAGCGTACCCATAGGCTATCCCTAATGTAAAATCGTTGTTATACATCGTATGTAAATAAAAAATAAGTCCACTTGCAAGAATAGAATGCGTGATACCTCGGTGTCCAAAAATAGATTTAATGACTTTTGCGAGACCAAGAGATCTTCTACCAATATATGAATTTGGTTCATCTATATCAGGAAGCAGCGCTCCAATCGCAATGCCTACAACATAAGGAAATGTAAACGAAGCTTCTCCTGTTATAGCCACACCGGCACCGGCAGCAATCGATGTTGCAATATGTGTGTGATATCTCAAATATGCCACCTTCTTTCTTTTTCAACTTAAGGCAAGCACCGTAACCAAAATCATACATATGTTCGCCCAACGTTAACTATAAGTGAAGGTGGTAAAAATGTCAAAATAATCTATAGTTATGTAAACTGCATACCGACTAACCCGATAAGCATCACAAGAAAACTAATAAGAGTACCCTTTCCATTTTTCTTTGCTCTTCCATCTTTTTTGACAATGGAATAAATCCACGTACTCGAATACACAGCGAATCCAAGAAAACCAAATAACGTGATATATGTAAACATGCCGAAACTCCTTTGCTTGTCATTACTATTAACTATACGAGATTTTTTCAAAAAAAACAAAGTAGTATGACGGCTTGTTTAATATCTCTTTCTTTTTCTTATACTAAGAAGAGGAGGGATGGCTATGCACCAAAAGCAGTTGGAAGATATATTTGACTTTTATGGACTGAGCGAGGTTTATCGAGGCAAATTTGAAGATGTTGAACACCACTGGTTATTTAAAGACGCCGAACCAACTATACTAGAAGATTTTTTTAATTCTCACGATTGCGAAGACCTTGCATGCTGTACTCTTGAGGAGTTTTGTTTTTTATTCATGAATTTCCAATCAATCCATGCACAAATTCCCCACGTGTACTATTACTAAAAAAGTGATTTCGCAGGAAAGCGAAATCACTTTTTATTAAAAGCCTAAAGAAATATATTTTACTTCTAAATATTCTTCAATTCCGTAATGTCCGCCTTCACGTCCAAGTCCACTTTCTTTAAAGCCGCCAAACGGCGCTTGTGGTGTAGAAGGTAGTCCATCATTTAGCCCTACAATACCATATTCTAAAGCTTCAGCAATACGAATAGCTTCTGAAATATTTTCAGTGAACACATAAGCTGCTAATCCGTAAGGCGAGTTATTTGCACGGCGAATAACTTCTTCTTCTGTTTGATACGTTGCAATTGGAGCAATTGGTCCGAATGTTTCTTCGTACATACAAAGCATGTCATCCGTTGCACCATCTACAACCGTAGGCTCAACAAAAAGTCCGCTTCCCTCTTCGCGTACAGCCCCTCCAGTCAAGACGTTTCCACCCTTTGCTACAACATCATCTAAGTGGCGCTTTACTTTTTCTAACGCTTTTTCATCGATTAAAGGTCCGATATCCGTACCTTCTTCTAAGCCGTTTCCGACTTTCAGCTGACTAACAGCTGCTGCAAACTGCTCTGCGAACGGTTTAGCAATAGACTCGTGCACGTAGATGCGGTTTGTACATACGCATGTTTGACCAGCGTTACGGAATTTAGAAGCAATTGCATTTGTTACTGCTTTATCTAAATCAGCATTTGCTGTTACGATAAACGGAGCGTGTCCTCCTAATTCTAAAGACACTTTTTTAACCGTATCAGCTGCTCCGCGCATTAATAGTTTACCTACTTCTGTAGAGCCCGTAAACGATAGTTTGCGTACGCGTCCATCTTGCAGCCACGCTTCTCCAATTGCTTTTGCATCTCCTGTAACTACATTCATTACCCCTTTTGGAATACCTGCTTCCTGCGCCAGCTCTGCTAGACGAAGAGCCGTTAGTGGCGTTTGTTCTGCCGGTTTAATAACCGCTGTACATCCAGCTGCTAAAGCTGGGGCTACTTTACGCGTAATCATAGCTGCTGGGAAGTTCCAAGGTGTAATAGCTGCCATAACTCCCACAGGCTGCTTATGAGCAAATAATCGTTTATTAGGAGAAGAAGCTGGAATTGTTTCTCCGTAAATGCGTTTTCCTTCTTCTGCGTACCATGAAACGAATCCGTTGGCATAGCCAATTTCACCTTTTGCTTCTTTAAGAGGCTTACCTTGCTCGACTGTCATGATTTCAGCAAGTTCATCGGTGTGTTCTTCGATCAGCTGATGCCATTTAAATAATAATTTACCGCGCTCTTCTGCTGTTTTTTTAGACCATGTTTGAAACGCTTCATAGGCAGCATCTGCTGCTAGCTTTGCTTCTTTTTCTCCGCCTTTTGCAACGGTAGCTACTACTTCATTTGTTGCTGGATTTACCACTTCGTATGTATCATTTGCCGAAACAAATTCTCCGTTAATATATAAGTTTGCTTGCTTCATATTTCTTCACTCCCTGCTTAAATTTATCTACTCACTGTTCGGTACTGTCCGACACATATTTTCGAATTTTACGGCTCGCTTGTGATTGACTAATACCAAGCTGTTCGGCTACTTTGTAAGATGACCTATGCTGTTCAAACGCCTTGATGACCATTTCTTTTTCCACATGTTCAATCATTTCAGGAAGCGTATGCACAGGTGGATCGATAGCAAACTCTTTTGCAAATGGCAAGTCTTTAAGCGTAATCATTTCTTCTCCTGTAACAACCAGACGCTCAATGATATTTTCCACTTCGCGAACGTTTCCTTTCCATTCCTGCCCTAAAAATGCATCTAATGCCTTTGGTGATAAGCGTACATTACGTTCGTATACCGTATTAAAATGATGAAGAAACTGATAGACAAGAGGCAGAATATCTTCTTTTCGCTCTCGTAAAGGTGGGATCGTAATTGGCACCACGTTAAGTCGATAGTACAAATCACGTCTAAACTTTCCTTCTTCGACCATTTGCTCCAGGTTTTGATTCGTAGCAGCAATAATTCGTACGTCTATTGATACTGCTCTTGTTGAGCCCACGGGACGAATTGTACGGTCTTGCAGTACATGGAGCAACTTACTTTGTGCTGAAAGAGAAAGTTCACCAATCTCATCTAGAAAAAGCGTGCCTTCGTTCGAAAGCTCAATGATCCCTTTTTTCCCTTCGCGAAATGCTCCAGTGAACGTACCGCCTTCATAGCCAAATAGCTCTGACTCAATAAGCTGTTCAGGAAGCGCTGCACAATTAAGCTCATGATACGGCTGCTGTTTTCTTGTACTAAGCTGATGAAGCAGTTTTGCTACTCTGCTTTTTCCTACCCCTGTTTCTCCAAGTAAGAGAACGGTTGTATTTACAGAAGCAACTCGTTGAATGGTTGAAAAAACTTTTTTCATCGCTTCGCTTTTTGTTACGATTCCTTCCAAATCTACGGATTCGTTTAACTCTTTTTTATAGTTTTCAAGCTGTTCTTCCATCTCTTCTACTTTTCGTTTTAATTCCATTAAGTCTGTGAGATCTCGAGAATAGCTAATAACACTTTTCAATTGCCCGTCATTAGTAAATACTGGCCTAGTCCGCACATGAAGATATCGGCCTGAGTTTGTTTTTTGAACCAATTCAATTGCTTGATTAGATTCAATCACCTTTAACGTGGCCGAAGGATAAAAGATGCCCATTTCCTGAAGTTCTTTTACGTGCTTTCCAATAAAATCTTCCACTTTCAAAGCATAATTTTTTTCACACTCTGAATTTACAACTAATACATACCCATTTGCATCAGTTACAAAGATTTCATCAAATGATGACTCAAATATATCGTAAAGTTCGTCGTTAATTTGCTGAATCTGCTTTTTATGAATGGTCATTTGAATCACCTTTTCGTCAAAAAATAATTATTATTTTATTTTATCAGAAAATGAAAAATCTATAAATAGAGTGTCCAAACATATCCATTCTTTGTGATTTATGAAGAATGAGTGAAGAGTTCTCTCTTCACTCATTCCTCAATTTCTCTTATACTTCAACCGTTTGCTGCACGCTTGCTTCTAGTGTTGCTTCAAAAATAGCTAAGCCTTCTTCTAGCTGCTCATCTGTAATAACAATCGGCATTAAGATACGAAGAACGTTTCCGAATACTCCCGCGCTAAGCAGTAATAATCCACGTTTGTTTGCTTCTTTTACGATGCGCTGTGTAAGCTCTTTATCCGCTTCTTTTGTTTCGCGGTCTTTCACAAGCTCGATAGCAGACATAGCTCCTAATCCGCGGATATCACCGATACAGTCATATTTTTCTGCTAATTTTTCAAATCGTGATGTTACCACTTTTCCAAGGTACTCACCGCGTTCATTTAGCTTTTCTTCTTCAATGATATCAAGTACAGCTAAAGCCGCTTCACATCCAAGAGGGCTTCCGCAGTACGTTCCGCCAAGCTCACCAGGATTAGATTCATCCATGATTTCAGCGCGGCCGATGACACCACTAATCGGTACACCAGCTCCTAGTGATTTAGATACTGTAATTAAATCTGGTGCAACGTCAAAGTGTTCAATACCGAAGTAGCGGCCCGTACGTGCAAAACCAGCTTGAATTTCATCTGATACAAATAAAATTCCGTGCTCTTTACATAATTGATACACTTCTTGCACAAAACGTTTACCTGGAACAATGAAACCACCTTCGCCTTGAATTGGCTCCATTACAACAGCTGCAATCGTTTCTGGTGCTACTTCTGTATTTAAGAAGTTTTTGAATTCAGTGATCATAAACTCTTCGTATGCTTCAACTGATAATCCTTGTGGGCGGCGATACTCATAAGGATATGGAGCTTTGTATACTTCAGGAGCAAACGGTCCAAATTCATATTTATATGGCTTTACTTTACTTGTCATTGTCATTGTCATTAATGTACGGCCGTGGAAACCGCGGTTAAATGAAATAATTCCTTGACGCTTTGTATATTTACGAGCAATTTTCACTGCATTTTCTACAGCTTCTGCTCCGCTATTTAAAAGTAATACTTTCTTGTCAAATTCACCAGGAGCAATTGCTGCTAGTCTTTCTGCAAGCTCTACATATGACTCATACATCATGACATTAAATCCTGTGTGAATAAAACGGTCTACTTGCTTGTGAAGCGCTTCTTTCACTTTTGGATGACTATGACCTACATTGATTGTGCCAATTGCCCCTACGAAATCAATAAACGTATTGCCATCGACATCTTTAACAATCGCCCCTTCAGCCGTATCAGCAAATGTCGGAATGCCATAACTTACACCTTTCGGAATGGCACGGTGTCTTCTATCTAATAATTGCTTTGCATTTTCTCCCGGTAAATTTGTTGCTACTTTGCTAAAAGTTTGACTCATTTTTTATCTTCCTCTCATATTAAATAATTCTTCAATTAGTTTATATGCAAAAAACGTGCCAACTTTTAAAAGGCTGAAAAATAAGCATTTTTAGATAATTCTAACGATAATTCACTTATCGATAAGTCAATATAAACTTATCAACAAGTCAAAAACGACTCTCTTTTCACATAAAGTGCAGGAATTTTATATTGCCATAAAAGGAACAAGGCTTTTATAATAAATGTATAAATATAGTAATGTTATGATTAATCTCTTTATAAAGGAGTGAAAAATATGCTAGAGGGCTGGTTTTTATGGGTTATTTTATTTTGGGTTGTCTTTTTAATGAGCATGTTTGCTATCGGCGGATTTTTTATGTTCAGAAAATTTTTAAAGCGCTTACCAAAAGAAGACGGCATGTCTGAACTTGATTGGCAAGATCACTATCTTTCCAAAACCATTCACCTTTGGTCAGCGGATCAAAAGCAGCTATTAAACGTTCTTGTTGAACCAGTACCTGAACTATTTCGCGATGTGGCCAAACAAAAAATTGCAGGGAAAATTGGGGAACTCGCACTTGAGGAACAAGCCGCCTCTATAACAGAAGACTTAATCGTACGTGGATACATCTTAGCTACGCCTAAACGTGATCATAAATTTTTATTAAAAACATTAAAAAAGCAAAAAATAGATGCCGTCCCCTATCAGCATTTATTTTAAATCAAAAAAGGTGGCTGCGTAGCCACCTTTTTTAATTTAATATCGTTGTATTTCCAAGACGATCATTGTGCAGCTTTCGTTCGAGCTTTTTGTACGATGTGTACATCGCAATGCGCCAAGGTACAATCATACCAAATGCTAAAATCCAGAACATACCGCCAAGCTGGCCAACATCAATTGAAGAACTTAAATATATTTTCATTGCAATTCGAATAATAAGCAAACCAATAATAATGAATGCAAAAGCTTTTGAACGCTTCAAGTAAATATGATCGTCACGAATTTCAAATTTAGACGTTTTAATTAACAGGATTGAGAAGATCATGCCTGCTATTAACGCCTCAAGCAGTTCTGCACCCGTTACTCGAAACATTGGAAAGATAAACATTAACGCTCCCGTACTCATAAAAAAAGGCGGAAGTATAATTTTTTTTGCATTCGTTGGTTTATCAGCAGCTTTCATTCGAACAACTAATATGAAAGAAGCCATAAAAATTGCGACAAGTGTTGAAGCAATAACCAATGAAATCCTTCCTTTACTATAGTTTAGTGTGTACTTATATTATAATCCAAAAAACATCAGAAGTAAAAGTGCAACAAAAAAACAGAAGAGGATCTCTTCTGTTTTTATTTAGTAGAGGTAATATCTGCTTTTGCTTTTTGCTTTTGTTTTTGCTTTTTCATTGCTTTTAGTAAGAACCCGCCTTTAAATTTACGCGGCTCGTATGAAATAATGAAAGCACGAGGCTCATATTCTTCAATGAATGCTAATAGCTCTTCTTCTCTACTTCTTTTTGTTAAAATGTCTAATCTATAGCGTGCACTGTCTCTTCCTTCACCTTGGTACACAGTAACACCAAAACCTTCCTGTCGAAGGCGGTTAATTAACTCTTCATTTTTGGTCATAAGGTTAACTAAGAATGTTGTATATCCGATAGCAAGCCTAGATTCGATATAACTTCCAAGTATAATTCCCACTCCAAATCCAACTGCGTATACAACCATAGCAAGCGTGCTTTGATCTCCTGAAAATACTAGGGATAAGCCAAATACATAAATTAACGCTTCAACAAATCCAAAAACCGAGGCATACATACTCATACCTTTGACTAAAAAAATTGTGCGCAGCGTCAAGATCGGTACATAGATCAGTTGCAAAAGCAAGATTAACAAAATATCTTTCAATTTATACACCTCTTTTTAACAATTAAAAATATGACGATTTCATTGTATCACTCCGTATTTATAGAAGATATAGTAAAAATAAATTTTTTCTATATATTTTTTCGAGTCATATTCTTGCTTCTTTCCTAAGAGCTAAAATGAACGTTTGGTCTTTAAAAAACAAAAAAGAACCTGCCAACTTCCAGATTCTTTTTTGTATCATTTTCCCTTTTTAAAAGCCCGTAAACCCTCCAAATACGCTCGTTGTATAAATAATAATTTTTGTCATCCAGTCAAAATATAAAATAAACCCCATGCCAATCATTGCGTATCCGCCAACTTTCATCATGGAATTCATATGTTTTTTTAACCAGTTCATTTTTCCAATAAAGAATGTCATGATAAAGAACGGAATAGAAAACCCAAGTGAATACGTTATCATGTACAAAAGACCGGAGCCTGGGTTTGTCGCTGCAAGTGCCATAACCGATACTAAAATAGGTCCCGTGCAAGGAGTCCAGCCGGCAGCAAAAGCCATACCAATAAAAGAAGAACCTAAGAGTCCAGCCGGCTTATTGGCGAATTGAACTTTATGTTCCTGCATAAGAATTCGAGGCTTAAAAATCCCTAGTACAACTAGACCAAAGAAAATAATAAGAATAGCGCCAATCTGCCGAATTAAATCCTTATAGTTAAAAAACCACTGACCAATAAAGGATGTCGCAAAACCAATCATAATAAAGATAACAGAAAATCCCAGCAGGAAAAAAGCTGTGTGAATAAAAGCTTTGCTCTGATGTGACTTAGCGCCTTCCTTTAGCTCGCTGACTGATACTCCCGTTATGTACGATAAAAAAGCTGGATACAAAGGCAAACAGCAGGGTGAAATAAACGATAAAAAGCCTGCGCCAAATGCCAAAAATAAATTTAAATCTCCCACATTTCCCACTTCCCTTTTTTGTTCTTTTTGTTCTTTTTCGTTACCATTTTGTAACCAAATTGTCTTATCTCACTTCTTTCAAATAGTACCATTATCTTGTATAATTAGGTAAACGACTTGTTAGAAGGGATACATAGCATTGGCCAAAAAAGATATTCTATTAGCGATTGAAAAGAAACGAGAAGAACTCATCCGCATAGTCCGAGTAAGTGGATTAAACTCTCCACCTGCTATTAAACATAGTCAAGAATTAGATCATTTATTAAACGTTTACAATGAATTCCCTGCTCAAACAACAGAAACAACCTCTTCATGAAGGTTGTTTCTTTTTTTCACCTTCACTCTATCAATTCTTTATAAATCTCTTTTACTCCTGTTTCTTTATTGAAATTTTCCTCTTTTTCACTGTGCTGAAGCTGATACATATTATAGTACAAACCGCCTTTATCTAGCAGTTCAGCATGCGTTCCTTTTTCGACGATTTTCCCTTTATGCAATACTAAAATACAATCGGCGTGTTGAATAGTTGATAAACGATGTGCAATCGCAATCGTTGTGCGGCCTTTTCCCATATCTCTTAACACTTCTTGAATCGCTTCTTCCGTTTCTGTATCGATATGGGCTGTTGCTTCATCAAGAATAAGGATTTTAGGGTTTCGAATCACCGTTCTTGCAAATGCTAAGAGCTGACGCTGACCGCTTGATAAAGTTGAACCTCTTTCCACTAGCACTTCATTATACTTATTAGGAAGAGCTTCGATAAATGCGTGAGCTTGCACAAATTTCGCCGCTGCTTTTACTTGCTCATCAGAAAAATGGTCTTCATGCAGCGTAATATTTCGCTTTACGGTATCGGCAAATAAAAAGGCATCTTGCAGCACCAGCCCTACCTGATCTCGAAGCTGTTTATTTGAAAAGGACGACAGTGGTTTATTATCGATCAAAATGTCTCCTTTTTGCTGCTCATAAAAACGCATTAATAAATTAATGATGGAGCTTTTCCCGCTTCCAGTATGGCCTACTAAAGCCACTGTTTCTCCTTCGTTTACCGTAAATGATATATCAGAAAGCACATCTCGAACACCGTCATAGGAAAACGTGACGTTTTTGAATTCTACCGTTCCTTTTTGTACCCCCTGCTTTTGTTCTCCTGTCATCACTGGATTTTTTTCTTCCTCATCCATCAAATCAAATACCCGGGAGGCTGATACCATCGCTTGCTGATACATAGAAAGACGCTGCATCATTTCATTAACGGGCTCAAAAAAACGATCCAAATAGTTGATAAACGCGTAAAGAACACCAATTTTAACAGGACTGTCAGCTACGGAAATGCCAAAATAACTGAGCACAAGAATAACGGCTAAAATATAAAGAATTTCGACAGCAGGCCTCAATAGCAAACCATCTAACTTAATATTGCGCATGCCCGCTTTGTAGTGCTCATCATTAATTTCTTCAAATTCCGAGCGAAGCCGCTTTTCTTGACGAAATACTTGAATAATGGACATGCCTTGCAAAGACTCATGAAGCTTGGCATTTAACTGACTTAGCTTTTCTCGGAGCTGTCCGTAGTAAATAGCGCTGTAATGCTGATAAAGCTTCATAAGTCCCCAAATAAACGGGAGAAGAACTAAACAGTAAAAAGCCAGCTTCACATCTAGCATAAACATCGCTATAAAAATACCAATCAAAAATACCCCATTTTGAATAAAAACCGCGATGACTTCTACAAACATTTCTTTCATAGCTTCCGTGTCATTTGTAATTCGAGAAACAAGGCTTCCCGTTGGCGTGTTGTCAAAAAAGCGAAGCGCCAGACGATGAACATGAGAAAAAACGTCAATTCGAATCTGCTGAATAATTTGAAGCGCAATTTTCTGAAACTGCAGAAGCTGAAAGTATTGAACGACAATTTTTAAAAGCTGTAAAAGCAAATAACTGCTTGCAAGCCACACCAGAGGCTGAAGAGGCAAATACTTAGGAGTTAAATAATCGTCAATGAAAATTTTAATCAAAATGGGCCCTAATAAATCAGCAGCCGTAGCAATTAATAATAGAGTGAACGCTAAAAAAAATGATTTTTTATGCGGAATTGTATAGTGAAACAGACGTTTATGTACCGAAGAATGCTCAATTTTCATTTTTCGTCTCTCCTTCTTCTACCGCACGTTCAAGCTGCTGTCTATCGTACATATCCTGATACCAGCCGCTCACGCTAAGCAGTTCCTCATGATTTCCTCGCTGAATAATTTTCCCTTTATCAAGGACAAGAATCAGGTCTGCATGAGTAACCGAGCTCAGCCGATGCGCTGTAATAATCGTTGTTCGATTTTGACGTTTTTGCCTCAACGCTTGTAAAATACCCGCTTCCGTTTTTCCATCTACCGCTGATAGCGAGTCATCTAAAATTAAAAGCTCAGGATCTAATAGAAGAGCTCTTGCAATCGAGATACGCTGTTTTTGTCCACCAGATAACGAAACGCCTTTTTCACCTACTATTGTTTGATAGCCATCTGTAAAATCGAGGATGTCTTTATGTACATTTGCAACTTTAGCCGCTTCTTGGATTTCTTGATTGCTTGCGTCTTCTTTTCCGAACGCGATATTAGCAGCGACTGTTGTTGAAAACAAAAAGTGATCTTGAGGAACATATCCAATGCTTTTGTACAGTGAATCAAAAGCATAATCTTTAATGTCTTTTCCTCCCCATAAAACAGCTCCGTCGCTTACATCAAATTCACGAAGCAACAGCTTTAAAAGCGTGGTTTTCCCAGCACCCGTCTTTCCGACAATCCCTAACGTTTGACCGCGAGAAAGTGTAAAGTAAATTTCGTTTAACGTGTATTCGTCTTCTTTACCATACGAAAACCTATGAATAACAGCTTCAATATTTCCTGTTGGCAGTTCAACACTAGGATGCGCTGCTTCTTCAATCGAATTTTCTTCTTTTAATAAAGAAAATACCCTGTCATATGATGCTCTTCCTCGTTCCACAATGTTAAATAGCCAGCCAAACGCGAGCATCGGCCAAATAAGAAGGCCCAAATAAGTTGTAAAGGTAACAAGCTGTCCCAGTGTTAACTCTTCACTAATCACCATCTTGCTGCCAAAAATAAGAGCAAGTAAAAAAGAAAGTGCTACAATAATCGAAATGGTCGGATCAAACAATGCATCTACTCGTGCTACTTTCATGTTCTTTTGAACAACATCTGCAGACTTCATACGAAATTCTTCGACATCAGCTGCTTCTTCCCCAAACGTCTTAATGACTTTAATTCCGCTAATGCTTTCTTGAACCTTATCATTTAAAGTAGAAAATGCTGCTTGTGCGTGATGAAACCGCGCATGAAGCAATGTACCATAGTAACTTGTTAAAACGGCCATAAGCGGCATAGGAATAAGGCAAATAAGCGTTAATTTCCAGCTGATTGTTAGGGCCATTGTGCATAGAACAAGCCCTCCTGTGACAATGGAATCCACGAGCGTCAAAACGCCCGAACCTGCAGTTTGTTGAATAGCTTGAATATCGTTTGTTGCATGGGCCATCAAATCCCCAATTCGCCGCCGCTGATAAAAGGCCTGATTCATCCTGGTAAAATGAGTGTAGAGGGTATTTCTCAGCTGCTTGGCTAGTTTAACAGATGAACCAAATATCATAATACGCCATATGTACCTTGTGAAATAGGCCACAACAGCAGCTCCTAGCAAAATGCCAACCATCTGCATTAAGCGCTTTCCATTCAGCGTCCCTTCTTTAATGCCATCTACCGTTAAACCAATAATTTTAGGCGGGAGAAGTTCTAATGCTGCCACAATAATGAGCAGCGCTATCCCCGTTATGTAAGAATTTTTTTCCTGTTTGAAAAACCACCATAACTCTCGAAAAATTTTCATCGTATCCCCCTAGCCCCACAACCATTTTCTTATCTCTATCATAAAACAAAAGACACCCTTCTGAATAGAGAGTGTCTGTCCAATTAACCATTATTTAATTTGGCCGTTCATTGCTTTCATCATTTGGTTAATTTTTTTCTGCGATGGTTTCATGCCCATTTGCATCATCATCATTTTTAACATTTGTTCATTAATTGGTGGATTTTTCTTCAGATAGCTCATCATATACTTACGAGCAATGAAAAATCCTAGCGCTATCCCAACAATTAATGCTAGAACACCAACTAGAATATACATTCCCATGGTATTACTTCCTCCTTCGTGTTGTCTAACTTACAGTGTACTAGACCATACGCTATTATACAATATTTCCGTTCCAATTTCCTTAAATAATTACACAAATTTTCTTGTTTTCACAGGCCTCAGCCAGCCGTATTCATCCGTTCCATAATTCACTGCTAAAAAACAAGGATCTAGCTTGCGTAATACTTCAAAAAAAGCTGTCTCAGCATCAACATTGCCATCTCCTTCAATTGTTATACAGCGATTCGTTAATTTTATAGATGCTCGACTTTTTTTATGAGGATATTCCAGCACAAACGTCTCTTGATGAGTAAAAAAATGAGGATAATGAGAAAACGCCTGAAGTAATTCTCGTTGAATAAATGAATTGGGCAGTTGGCGAGTAATGTAATGAACTTGTTTTTGTAAATGCGTTTCCTGCAAGTGACGTTTCATTTTATATTCAATCAGCAGCTGATAAATGAGCTTTTCTCTTCGAAAATAGGATGATGCAACTTCTTCCTCCATTAAATATACTTCATACGTTCTCACGATTCATCCTCCCTTTCGGCTCGTTCTTTTTTGTACCATTATACCGAATGGTGTACGCAATGCTTGTCTATCGATGAAAAAATTTCTTTGTTTTTTTGTCGAAAAAAAAGAGCAGACCATAGGAGTCTGCTCTTTCTTGTGAAAAAGAATTATGCATTAAGCAAGCTTTTCACTTTTGCTACTACATTTTCAACTGTAAAACCAAATTCTTTCATGATTGTTTCACCAGGAGCAGATGCACCGAAGTGATTAATACCAAGAACTTGTCCCTCGTCTCCAACATAGCGTTCCCAGCCAAGTGTAGAAGCCATTTCAATACCTAAACGTTTTTTCACTGATTTAGGGATAACACTTTCTTTGTACTCAGCAGATTGCTCTTCGAAACGGTCCCATGCAGGCATACTTACTACAGATACATCAATGCCTTCTGCAGCTAATGCTTTTTGTGCTTCTACTGCTAGGCTTACTTCAGAGCCTGTTGCAAGTATTAATGCATCCGCTTGGTCTTTACCAGCTTTAGATACAACGTACGCGCCTTTAGACACGCCTTCGTATGCATTTTCTTTTGTACCTTCAAGCGTTGGCAAGTTTTGACGAGTCAATACAAGCGCCGTTGGGCGGTCAGTTGATTCTAATGCTAAGCGCCATGCAGCAGCTGTTTCATTTGCATCTGCAGGACGAACCACTGAAAGACCTGGCATTGCACGAAGTGATGGCAATTGTTCAATTGGCTCATGTGTTGGGCCGTCTTCTCCAACTGCGATACTGTCATGTGTGAATACATATGTTACAGGAAGCTTCATTAAAGCTGCTAAGCGAATTGCTGGGCGAAGATAATCAGAGAATACAAAGAATGTTCCTCCGAATACTTTTACACCGCCGTGTAGAGCCATACCGTTTAATGCAGCTCCCATTGCAAATTCACGTACACCGAACCAAATATTACGTCCGCTGTAATCAGCTGCAGTGAAGTCTTCTGAACCTTTAATCATTGTTTTATTTGACCCAGCTAAGTCAGCTGAACCGCCGAAGAATTGAGGTACAGCTTGTGCTACTGCGTTTAATACTTCTCCAGAAGAAGCACGGCTAGCTAAGCTTGAACCCGTTTCGTATGCTGGAAGCGTTTCTTCCCAGCCTTCCGGTAACTTTCCTTCTACTGCTAGTTCAAATTGACGACCTAGTTCAGGATATTTTTCTTTATACTGTGCAAATACATCGTTCCATTCGTTTTCTTTCTTTTGGCCATCTTCAGCAATTGTAGCTTTGAAGTGAGCATACACTTCTTCTGGCACATAGAAATCTTCTTCAAATGTCCATGCATAAGCTTCTTTTGTTAATTTTGTTTCATCGGAACCTAATGGAGAACCGTGCACGCCAGAAGTACCCGCGTGGTTTGGAGAACCAAATCCGATTGTTGTTTTTACTTCAATTAGCGTTGGGCGTGTTAAATCGCCTTTTGCTTCTTCAATTGCGTTTGCAATCGCTGTCAAGTCATTGCCGTCTTCAACGCGAATTACTTGCCATCCGTAAGCCTTGAAACGATCTTCTACGTTCTCAGAGAACGAGCGATCTAAATCTCCGTCTAAAGAAATATCATTTGAATCGTATAAAACAACTAAGCGTCCTAATTTTAAGTGTGCCGCTAATGAAGCTGCTTCAGCAGATACACCTTCCATTAAGTCTCCGTCACCACAAATACCATACGTAAAGTGGTCTACAATTTCTAAACCTTCTTTGTTGTATGTTTCAGCTAAATGACGTTCTGCCATTGCTTTACCAACAGCCATTGCAATACCTTGTCCTAGTGGACCAGTTGTTGCATCAACACCTGCTGTATGACCGAACTCTGGATGACCTGGTGTTTTGCTTCCCCATTGACGGAAGTTTTTAAGGTCTTCAATTGATAAGTCATATCCAGCTAAATGAAGCAAGCTGTATAATAGTGCCGATCCGTGTCCTGCTGATAATACAAAGCGGTCACGGTTGAACCAGTTTGGATTCTTTGGATTGATGTTCATAAATTTTGTCCACAATGTATATGCCATTGGAGCAGCTCCCATTGGCATACCTGGGTGACCTGAATTTGCTTTCTCAATCGCATCGATTGATAAAGTACGAATTGTTGCAATCGAAAGATCTTCAATACGTTGTGTCATACTCTTCATTCCTTTCAAAACTATGTACATATGTTATCATACTAATGATTTGCTTATTTGTACAATACTTGAACCAAAAAAATTTCCACTTTTACAGTTTTTGTGTGCCTTATTAAAAATATACAAAAAACTAGAGGGAACTCTCCCTCTAGTTTTACTAGAACGTCTTAGTGAAGACGCTTCTTTTTGCTCTCTTTTAACTTCTTAGGCGTAACATCTTTACCTTCCTCGTCCACAACTTTAATCGTATGAAGGTGGTTTGTCATAGATTGTCGGAAAACTTTTAAATATTCCTGACGTAGCTCTTGCTGTTCTTTCGCTTCAGATTCTGTCAGACCTTCAGCCTTTGCCTTTTTTGAAAGAGCATTAATACGAGCAAGTTTATCTTTTGATAGCATATAAAACCTATCTCCTTATAATCAATAATTAAAATTACCGAACCGTTCCGGCAACATGTAGTCATCTTACTAAATCTCTTTCGTTTTATCAAGAGATTGAGCACTCTCTTGATACTCTTGATAGCGACGATGTACCGTTGCTTTTGAAATATTATAACCAAAACCTTTTAGCGTAACTGAAATTTCAGCAAAGGTTAAGCCGTTATGACGAAGGCGGACAATTTCTTCAATCGGCGCTTCTTTTTTTTCTCTTCCTGAGTTAACTCCTTGATTTTTTAAATTTTGCTGCGGACGATAACCGTTTTCTACGGCTCTTTTCATTCCTCTTTTAATTTTAGCGTTATGTAATTTCCGCTGATGCTCTTCCACTAAGCTAATAATATCTAACACCATCGAATCAGATTCTGAAAGCTGAAGCTGACCTTGATGACTAATCGTATAGATCGTAGCATTTTCTTTATGAAAAGCATGAAGAAGCGCAATTCGGGCATTTCCTCTGCCTAATCGCGTTTCGTCTTGAATGAGCAGCACAGATATTTTTTCTTCTTTCATTGTATGAAGAACATCCAATATACCCTCTCTGTCTACGTCATATCCGCTTGCTTTTTCCATTACGACTTTTTTTACGTTTAGATGGTGAAGATCAGCAAGCTTTTTTAATTCTTCTTGCTGGCGCTGTAAAGATGTTTCTTGGGTTTTTTTATCCGTACTTACACGGCAATAAATAATGGCGTCCACTTTTATCACGACCTTTTCGGCTTCTAACAATATTCAGGAACGGCCGTTACACACTACTGTTCAATTGCCACTTGATTATGTAACTCTTTTTTTAAAACAGGAATATATAATTTATCTCCAGGAGATAAAGACTGGGCAGTGTCTGAGTTTAGATCATTGACGTCTTCAACCCATTTGACAAATTCATTGGTGGTCAAATGATGGTGATTATGATACTTGTTGGACAAGTCCCAAAGCGTATCTCCTTTTGTAATAGTAACCGTTGAATATTTGTCTAAATCTACTTTATCCGCTCCTAAAACCAGCGTCAATACATATGTAAGTGCAGCGATAACTGCAAAAAAAATAGCGTAATGTTTCATAGAATGTAAGAATTGGTGCATATTATGATCCCCCTATCAGAATATATGTTCTTATTTTATTGAGAACATTTGTTTCTGTCAATGGAATTCTTCGAACTTATGTTTGTATATTGACACATCACGTGGTATAATTCACCTAAAGAATAGCTAAAATCGAGGTGAAAAATATGAAGCTATCAAAACGTCAACAAGACATACTAGATTTTATTAAGCACGAAGTAAAATTAAAAGGTTATCCGCCTTCTGTTCGTGAGATTGGGGAAGCGGTGGGATTAGCCTCTAGCTCCACTGTACACGGGCATTTAGCTCGTTTAGAAAGTAAAGGGTTAATTCGCAGAGATCCAACAAAACCAAGAGCAATCGAAGTTCTTCAACTAGACGAAGTAAACATCCCTAAAAGCAATGTCATTAATGTTCCTGTTATCGGTAAAGTAACAGCGGGTCTTCCTATAACAGCCGTTGAAAATGTGGAAGAATATTTCCCTCTTCCAGATAAATTCGTTTCTCCAGATGATCATGTATTTATGCTTGAAATTATGGGAGAAAGTATGATTGAAGCAGGTATTCTAGATGGCGATATGGTAATCGTACGTCAGCAGCAAACTGCTAATAACGGAGATATTGTGGTCGCTATGACCGAGGACAACGAAGCAACGGTAAAACGTTTCTTTAAAGAAGAAAATTTCGTTCGTTTACAGCCTGAAAATTCAACGATGGCGCCTATTATTCTTCGCCACGTAACGATTTTAGGAAAAGTCACTGGTGTATATCGCACGATTCACTAATCACACACTGTATGTAAAACCAACTAATCATGATGTTAGTTGGTTTTTTACGTTTGTTTTCTAAAAAAATTGGCATATTATAAATGATACGTCGAATCATTACAGGCAGGTAGAGCGGTTTTTATAAAGCCTGTTTTACCTTTTACTTTCTGTCTGCATTTTTTCGACTCTCAAAAAAAATACAACCGACTATAAGAAGGATGTAGTTTATGACCAATACACCAAGGAAAACAGAACCATTTCAAACTATTATGCCTACCAAAGCAATGAACATGTTTCTTTTTCCTTTTTCCTTTGATCGAAAAAATAAAGAGCAGCTTGTTCATGCACTAGAAGCAAATATGTTTGAGTTTTTTTCCATTCAAAACAAACATGTAGAAAAAGAATACTACGGAGAACAGTATTACGTATCTCATGATAGCTTGGATCAATATTTTCTTCCTTACATTGAATGTATTCTATTTCCTGATTCGTGCGAAAAAGAAGGCTTGCTTCGATTTTCAAAAAAAATAGACCATACCGTTACGCTACAAACTTCCTCCACCACCGTGTCTAGCAACGTGCTGTCTGTGGATGTTTTTTTATGTCCTTTTGAAATTGGGGTCATGACCATTCGCACTGAGATGAGTCATAATCATTACACCTATGATGACATTTTAGAATTCATGAATCATTTTCGTGTATTAGAACCGAAGCTTGCTGAAGAGCATGGATCCACCATTACCTATGAACATCATCGCTATAGCAAAGTACAGGATTATATTTTTTCACAGCTCGCGCCATTTTTGAACGAACACATCAAAAAAGAAGCGACGCGTGAACAGCACGTCGGGAGTCTTCCTTATTTTATCGATGAACGGATGTTTGTATTAAGTTATGTAACGGTAAATCAAGAGCAAGAGATTAACTCCACAACTTTATTTCGTACTGGGCAGCTAAATAGCTATACGCCTGACGGGAAACCGTTTATCTCTGCACACAACCATGAGTATATTAAAACGTATAATACCAAACACGTGTATTCCAGATGGGCTCCTGAAACCTATTACGTTATAACAGACCATGTGTTTTCGTGTATTTCTAAATCGACAGACTCTAAAACGGATCAGCTTTTGATGAATCATCTATTTGGCCAACATTACTATAATTTATTTTTGCATTTTTTCTATAAAATCGTGTTGCTAAAACTATCCTATGAGTATTCTCAGCTCACGTTTCATAAAAATTCAGAGGGCATCGAGCGACTAATTCGCTCTATTACTGTATTTTCAGGTAAATATTTATTTTTAGAAATTAGCTCTCGCACGGAAGGTCAAGAGTTTTCTGAGCTCTTTAAAAAAATCTTCCACATCAATTCTCTTTATCAAGAAGTCAAAGAAACCCTTGGTACTTTGTATCAAAATCAAGAGAAAATCGCGGCCAAGCGTCACAATTACTTATTATTAATTTTAACGATTTATACCGTTCTTTCCGGTATTTACGGAATGAATTTAGTTATTAGCAAGCTAAAGGGAAACATCAATTGGGATAGTATGAAGCAGTTTTCTATCTTTGAATATATCGCTTTAATAGTAGCTTTATCAGGAATTCTGATCAGCATTAGTCTCGGAGTGAGTTCCCTATGGAATTTATTAAAAGATCGATTTAAAACATAAAAGCTGTTCGCATCAGAAAATACATTATAAAAAAGAAGAGATTGAGACATAACTAAACCAAGCAAGTCTAAAGGGAAACAAATGAAATAAATAAGCTAGCAGGGATTGCTTGTGACATCGCAGTTGATTTCCGTGCAAGACTTCGCTTTCCGCGGGCGGCCGGTGAGCCTCCTCGTCGCTTGCGCTCCTGCGGGGTCTCACCCCTTCCGCTTTTCCCGCAGGAGTCTTCGTCTTGCCCTCCAATCAACTGCTGGAAAGAACTAAACAAATGAAACCTACGTGCACCATAAAAAACGAACCACTAATCAAACAAACATGATGATTAATGGTTCGTTTTTCGCTTCGACTAAAATCCTTTTTTCCCAACCTCTTTTATCTATTACTAAATCACTGCCTACTCCACTGAACCTTTTATTACACGTTGTGCCGCTGTTGTAATTTCAGAACAATCTAACATTATACTCTATAAGAAAAATATATACAAAATAATAAAATATGGTATCATAGGGTAGGAATTTTGTACCTTATCTTTGAAATAATTTGCAGGAGGTAATATGCTTAACTCATTTTTATCCAAAAGCCTGATTCTTTTATGTGTCATGATTCTTACATGGTCTCTATGGGGCAGTTATAGTGCGATGACAAATTCATTGGACTTAAAAGGCTTGGCTTTAAGTAATTCATTTATTATTGAAGGAATATGTATCACTTTCCTTGTCATTTTTCTAATAGCTATTGCAAGTAGATACATGAACAAAACTGTTTTTTTTATTTCACTGATTGTTTTGACCTTAGGTGTTCGATTAGCATGGATGCTTTCTGTTCAAACACCTGTAAAATCTGACTTTCTTGTCATGTTAGATGCCGCACGTAATATCGCAAAAGGAAATTATGAATTTAACCAAAGCGTTTATTTCACTACATGGGTATATCAGCTAGGCTTTTCATTCTATGAATCTATTGTTATTCGCTGTTTTGGAGATAGCATTTTTACATTAAAATTGTTAAATATTTTTTATTCTACTGGAACCGTTATTTTTATTTATCTAATTGGCGCTAAAGTATTTAACGAACTTGCTGGGAGAATGGCAGCTTTCCTATATGCGTTCTACATTCCGAACATTCTCTACAGCTCAGTGTTAACCAATCAGCATTTAGCTACTTTTTTATTTTATGCAGCTTTTTACCTTATTATAAAAAGATTTGCTCATAACAAGTTTAGCTGGCTTTATATTGGTCTTCTATTGTCGTTAGGAAATTTAATGCGCCCTCTGGGACCCATTATTATCGTTGCTGTTTTCATTTATTTCATCTTGCAAATTCTTCAACCTTACATTAAAGCGAAGGATGCTGCTGAGTTAAAAACTCGTCGAAAGAAAATAGGAAAAAACCTCGTAGGCGTACTGGCTACTTTTTTTATTGCAAATGCGCTGATCAACTACTCTTTTGTAGCGAGCGGTATTTCTAAATATCCTTTAAGTAACAGAGATCCTTTATGGAAATTCGTTATTGGCTTTAATTATGAAACAAGCGGTTCTTATTCTTCAGAGGATGCTAGTCGTTTTATGGGTATGCCAATTGGAGAAAAACGAGCTGAAGCAGAAAAAGAAGTAATTAAAGAGCGAGTAGCAGATAAAGAGCAACTTTTAGATCTCTTTCACATTAAATTCCTGAATATGTGGGGAGGAACGGATGCATCTACATTTTGGAGTATTTCATTAACTCCTCAAGAAGATGTACCTTTTAATAAAGAGAAATTAATTAGTGCTGCTCAAAGTTATGAAAGAATCATTTACGTTTCAACTACTATTATTTCCATTATTGGACTTATATGTTTATTCCTGAAGAAGCAGGATAAATATCCGTATACACTGTTTTTGTTACTAATCATAGGATACGTTCTTATTCACTTGCTTATTGAAATTCAAACTCGCTATCGATTCTTTATTTTCCCAAGCTTTATGCTGCTCGAAGGGTTTGGTATTTCAGTGATTCTATCTTATTTACTAGTACGGTTTACTAAAAATAAGACCCAGGCAAAATGTGAAGAGATAAATTAAATGGAAGGGATTATGCAACCGTGATAAAATTCCTGAAATTCGGATTTGTAGGTATAATGAATACCCTGCTCACTATTATCAGTTACTTAGCACTGATTCATTTTGATATGAATTATATATTGGCTAACGTACTATCCTATTTCATTGGCGTCATAAACAGCTACTATTGGAACAAATCGTGGGTGTTTCAAGCAACTGTACATAAATGGATGTTAGCTCAATTTTTCATCGTAAACCTTATTACTTTAGCAATTAATACATCTTGCTTATTCCTTCTTGTACACTATACACCTGCTAATCCGATAATTGGACAACTGTTGTCTACTTGTATAGGAATGTTTTTTAATTTTTTTCTTAATAAAATATGGACGTTTAAGCACACAAACAATCACTCGATAGGAGGTAAAGCATGAAAGAACTAATTTCAATCGTGGTACCTATGTATTTTGAAGAAGAAGTAGCTAATGAATGCTATAATCGCTTGCTTTCCGTCATGCATGAAAATCACATTAACTATGAATTCATTTTCGTCAATGACGGCAGTACAGACCGAACAATTGAAATCTTAAAGGACGTAGCAGCTATGGATTCTAACGTAAAAATTATTGATTTTGCCCGTAATTTCGGGCACCAAACTGCCGTCACAGCAGGTATTGACTATGCTCAAGGTGATGCTATCGTAATTATTGATGCTGACTTACAGGATCCGCCTGAAATGATTCCTGAATTAATTGCTAAATGGCAGCAAGGCTATGAAATTGTATACGCAAAGCGCAAGAAGCGAAGCGGAGAGACCTTTTTTAAATTGACAACGGCTAAGTATTTTTATCGCTTTTTAAATTATATGTCCGATATTGAAATCCCAAAAGACACGGGAGATTTTCGTATTATCGACCGAAAAGTTGCGGACGTATTCAAAAAAATGACTGAACGCAATCGTTTCGTAAGAGGAATGATGTCTTGGGTCGGCTTCAGGCAAACATATGTAGAATATGAGCGCGATGAGCGTTTTGCTGGTGAAACAAAATATCCTTTAAAAAAGATGATCAAGTTTGCTTCAGATGGAATTATTGGGTTTTCAACGAAACCTTTACGTTTAGTAATGGTTATTGGCTTGTTATCAGTTTTTGTATCACTTCTCGTTTTAAGTTATTCGATTGTTGTTTGGCTGATAGGTGAAAATATTCAGCCTGGCTGGACTTCGATTATGGTAGCTATCACTTTCTTTAGCGGTATTCAGCTACTTGGTTTAGGTCTAGTGGGACAATACATCGCAAGAATTTACGATGAAAGTAAAAATAGACCTATTTACGTTGTACGTGAAACTATTAACTTTTCTGCGGCTTCAACAGATTCTCAAAACGTGCGTGAAAAAGTATATAGCTAAAAAAACAAGGAAGAAAACAACTGTTTTCTTCCTTGTTTTTTATTC
Organism: Priestia sp. USM5; assembly: GCF_058323215.1. Classification (NCBI taxonomy): domain Bacteria; kingdom Bacillati; phylum Bacillota; class Bacilli; order Caryophanales; family Bacillaceae; genus Priestia; species Priestia sp. USM5. Next base: position 808,946 of record NZ_JBSGKN010000001.1, on the reverse strand, counting down.
TTTTTGAAGCTGTAAATCGCTTGTCACCCAGTCAGGAATTCCATCATCTTCATCAAATTCAATAATGACATCCGTTATTCCTTTTTCCTGTAAAATACGATTTTCGAGACGATCTTTAATATCATCCGCTTCTGCTACTGTTAAAGAAGGATCAATTTCTACTTTTAATTCAACGTGAAGCTCTTCTCCTTCTTTCATCACCATTAACGTTTGAATATCACGCACTTGTACATCTTGCATAACAATGGCGCCAATTTTCATTTCCATTTCTTTATCTGCTTCACCAAGCGCTCCGGCAGCGTTATCTAAAAATACTCGTCCTACTACAAAAAACATCATAAGACCAATTAGCATAGAAGCAATTCCTTCAGCTTGATGAAAAGGCGTAAACCGCGAAATAAAAACGGCGATTAAAGCCAATACGCCTCCTCCAGTAGCTACCAGATCTTCCATAAAAACAAGCTTAGTTGCTGGCTTTGCTTTCTTTAGATGAACAAAGCTTTGCGTAAAAACATTGACCTCTGCAGTATTCATTCCGACATCGTGCAAAATTTCTTTCATTGCCTTAAAGAGGACAAACATCTCAAGTAATACCGAGATGCCAAGTACTGCAATATTTAAAATAAAGCCTGAAGATTTCGTCGGATGAAGAATATGATGATACCCTTCTTTAATCGTTTCAAATGCCATAATTCCTACTACAAGAACCGCCCCTAATAAAACGAGATTAACCAATCGTCCAAATCCGTTTGGAAATCGTTTGGTCGGAGCTTTTTTGCTTAATGCTGAACCTATAAAAACAAAGAACTGATTTGCTGCGTCCCCTAAGCTGTGCATCGTTTCAGCAAACATCGCTACATTTCCCGTTAAAGCAAAAGCAATCCCTTTAATAATGGATATAATGGTATTAACTATAGCGGCCATCATGGCCGATTTATTTCCTTTTCGCAATAACTTAATTAATTCACTCATGCAATCCCTCCGTTTGTGCCTTTGATGAGATTCAATTATGGTTAGTGTATGTGAATTTAAAAATTAAAAACCTCCAACATATAAGTTGGAGGTTTTTAGTCATGTTTCATTATTTTTTAAAACGATAAGGTACCGTTGTAACGATTACGTTTTTACGGTAAAGCAAATGTGCTTTTAACAGCAGACTGGACTGATTATGAAGGATGTTTTGCCAGCTTTTTTTCGTGATGAACTGCGGAATAACAACCGTAATAGCCATATTATTTTCACGGGCTTTTTCTTCAGCCATATCGATGAATCGAAACAGCGGACGCACAAGACTGCGGTATTGAGAATGAAACGTAACAATACGAATATCAGGCTGCCACTTTTCCCACTTCTCTTCCATTCTCTTTTCGCTTTCTCGGTCAAAAGCAACGTGCACCGCAATAACGGTATCACCAATCGTTCTTGCATAGTTCAATGAATTTTCCACTACCTTTGTCATTCCTGCTACAGGAACAATGACCACACTTCCTTCAAGCTTTCCAATCTTTTCTCCTTGCTTAATACGAAGCTGCTCTCCTACCGCTTCATAATGCGTATGAATGCGATGAAAAATATAAACGATAACCGGTAAGAAAACGAGCACGGACCATACTTGTGAAAACTTCGTTGTAAACAAAATGATTAGCACCGTTAAGGTAATGAGGGCACCAATTAAGTTAATGGTTAGCTTTCCTTGCCAGCCGGCCGGCTTTTCTCTAAGCCATTTGACAATCATGCCTGTTTGAGAAAGCGTAAATGGAATGAACACTCCAACTGCATAAAGAGGAATTAATTGTTCCGTCGCTCCTTTAAAGGCGACAAGTAAGACAATAGAAGCAATTCCAAGGGTCACAATTCCATTTGAATAGCCTAGTCGATCGCCGCGAATTTGAAACATTCTTGGCATGTATTTATCAGACGATAAGTTTACGGCAAGCAAAGGGAAAGCTGAAAAACCTGTATTCGCCGCTAGCACTAAAATCAGAGCTGTGGTACCTTGAATAAAATAATAAAATCCATTTCGTCCAAATACACTCGATGCAATTTGTGATACAACCGTTTCATCTGCTTTTGGAGAAATGCCAAGCCAATAAGCTAAAAACGTGATGCCAGAAAATAAAACGGCTAAAATACCGCCCATCAGCATTAATGTATGAACAGCATTTTTTGCACCTGGATCTTTAAAGTTAGGCACTGCATTTGAAATAGCTTCTACACCAGTCAATGCCGAACAGCCTGACGAAAAAGCTTTTAATAATAAAAATAAACTAATACCTGGCACCACTGTACCGAGAGATGTATGAAGCTCAGGTGACACTTGACCTGTCACTATTTTGAAGAAGCCTACCGCTATTAACAAAATAAGAGCAATGACAAATAAATAAACCGGATAAGCTAATACAGAAGCGGATTCTGTTACACCTCGTAAATTTAAAACCGTAATAAAAATCACCAGTAAACACGCAATCACTACATTATAGTGATGCAGCGTTGGAAAAGCCGAAGTTAAAGCATCGGTTCCTGCTGAAACACTCACGGCAACTGTTAAAATATAATCTACTAACAGTGATCCCCCAGCGATAAGTCCAGGATTTTCTCCTAAATTGGTTTTCGAAACAATATAAGCTCCTCCGCCTTGCGGATACGCATAAATAATTTGACGATATGAAAGAATTAAAGCCGTCAGCAGCACCAATACCCCAATCGCAATTGGAATCGAATACCAATAGGCAAGCACGCCCACTGTTGCAAGGACAATCAAAATCTGTTCTGTTCCATAAGCCACTGAAGATAAGGCATCTGATGATAAAATAGCCAGCGCTTTAAGCTTACTAAGCTTTTGATCGCCTAACTCTTTTGTTTTGAGCGGCTTTCCAATCAATAATCTCTTGAGAACTGAATAGTTCACGTAATTTCCCTCCGATGATTGCTTAGCTAGTATTCACTGTTCGTTGCTAAGCTCCGTTACAAGTTCATGAATAAGTGATATTATCCCTAAAAAATACCTTTTTATGTTAAAAAAGCGCACAAAAAAAACACTAAGGGTTCTCAGCGTTTTTACACAGCTTAAACCTCCTCTCCAAAACGCTTATGGGGTTAGCTGTCGGATTCGGGCTATGAGAGTAGCCCTACCTTTTAAAAAAAGGATTCACCCCAAGTGACAATGCACAAATTTGGGTCCCCCACTTCTGACGAATTAAGCGATAACAGGTCAATATAATTTTCGGTTAAAGAGTATGATCGATAACATGTTTCTTTCATAACTATCCTTTGTTCTTAGATAATATACTCCCGTACAAATGGTTTGTAAAGCATTATTTTACGTAAACGATAAAATAGTGCTTAAGGCGCTTTTAAGGGGAAAACAAAAGGCCTTCTGCCTGCTTACAGAAGACCTGCTTTCTTTAACTTTTTGCTTTTAAAACGGCTGCTAGCTTGTTTTTCGTTTGAGGACCATAAATGCCATCTACATCATAAGGAAGATACACAAGCTGAAAACGTCTGACTGCATCTTTCGTTTGTACTCCATATATTCCGTCTACTGACCCTACTTTAAAATTAACCGCGTTTAATGCTTTTTGAAGCTGTTTCACTGCTTCTCCAGAATCGCCTTGTTTTAAAATTCCATTTGGAAGTGGATATTGTTCAGAAGGTGGAGTTGGTGACGGTGTTGGTGTTGGAGATGGGTTTGGTGAAGTTCCTGAAGGAATAACAATTGTTTTTCCAACCTTTAGGGTTAAAGGATCAGAAAGCCCTGTATTTGCTTCTTGAAGCGCTTGTACTGTTATTCCGTACTTCTGTGCAATACTGTACAGCGTATCTCCTTGCTTGATCGTATACGTTTTTGTACCCGGTTCAGAAGGTGAAGGATTTGGTGTCGGTGTTGGAGATGGAGATGGATTTGGAACTGCACGACGAGGTAAATTTAAATATACGGCAATTCCTTTTGCATACGATTCACCCATGCTTTTTAAAAATGCTTCATTTTGAAGAAGTGCTGCATCTATGCTGTTATCAATAAAGGCAATTTCAGTGAGTACTGCGGGCATATTTGTTAAGCGAAGCACCGCATAATTGGCTGATTTTCGTCCTCGATTCGGATGATTATACGACAGCAGCGCTGGCTGTACTTGGCCATGTACAATTGATTGAAACGCTTTACTGGCATTGCTAGCGCTTCTATAAACATAATCTTCGTATCCTGTTCCTCCACCGGCATTTACGTGAATAGACATAAATGCATCTGCTCCCCACGAGTTAGCTTGAGAAGCTCGCTGAGATAACGATAAAAAAGTATCTGTGGTACGGGTGGTTTTAATCGTAAAGTCACTGTAGGTGCTATTTAAATAGCTTATTAAATATTGTTGAATTTTTAACACTAAGTTTTTTTCATATAGTCCGCTTGCTCCAACTGCTCCTGCATCTGCCCCACCATGTCCTGCATCAAGATAGATTTTTTTCATATTACTTGTCCCTCCTTATTGTTAACATATGCATGAGGGAAAAAAGTGCTACGTATACTAGCCTACTTAGTGAAAAATTACTAAAAAAGGAGATTGAGACATAACGAAATCACTTCAACCTAAAAACGAACAAATGGGATAAATGCGCTAGTATGGATGGCTTGTTACATCGCTGTTGAATTCCGTGCAAGGCTTCGCTTTCCGCGGGGGGCTGGTGAGCCTCCTCGTCGCGTGCGCTCCTGCGGGGTCTCACCTATTCCGCTTTTCCCGCAGGAGTCCCTCCAATCAACTGCTAGAAGCAACTAAATAGATGAAATCTACGTTTACCCTACCAATAAAAAAATCCGCACAATTCATCGTGCGGTTCCCTCCCCCTAACATACTTTTGGTCCAAATTCTATTCTGGTTGATTAAAGTATAGATCAGGAGGGTCTATTATTTATAACATTAGGACCTATTTAAAAAGCAGAACGCCTACAACAATGAGAATAATCCAAATTGGAATGCTTATCAATATCCCTATCACTAAACCTTTAAAGAAATTTCCTTCTTTCATTTTTATTACATTCCTCTCCAACAGTATTTTCTAACGATACTATGATTGGCTGAAAACTCTCTGAAGTTATACTGAAATACAGTGCAGAGTGAACACATAAACAATCTCACTATCTGTTATACACTACTTTTACTTATAGATTCAATGAGACAAAAAGCTCATCCTTTTTGATTCATGTAAACAAATTCTTTCTTGTATGTAACAAAACAATAAAAAAGCTCCCTGTAAATTATATGACAGGCAGCTTTTTTATAAACAAGCTATATTATTCAATTTACGTATGCAGAATGTTATTTATTCATTGTGAAAAACAAAAAAAGTCGGAGAGAACGTACAAACGATCTCTCCGACTTTTAAAAATTAATATTGGCTCATGTATTGGTCACGTTCCCAAGGATGAACTTGTGTACGGAACATATCCCACTCGATTTCTTTCGCTTCAACGAAGTGTTCTGCTAAGTGTTCACCTAATGCAGAAACCATAACTTCATTTGATTGGAAGCTATCTAAAGCTTGAGCTAATGTTGCAGGTAAATCTACGATACCTTCTTCAACACGCTCTTCTTTTGTCATTACATAGATATTACGATCGATAGGTTTTGGAGCTTCAAGATTGTTCTTGATTCCATCTAAACCAGCTTTTAATAGAACAGCCATTGCTAAATATGGGTTAGCAGCCGGGTCTACGCTACGTACTTCAACACGAGTTCCTACGCCGCGAGAAGCTGGGATACGGATTAATGGACTACGGTTGCGAGCAGACCATGCAACATAACAAGGAGCCTCATATCCAGGTACTAGACGCTTATAAGAGTTTACAGTAGGATTTGTTACTGCTGTAAAGCTGTGTGCGTGCTTGATGATACCTGCGATAAATTGACGAGCAGTATCACTTAGCTCTAGATTACCGTTCTCATCATAAAATGCGTTTTGGCCATCTTTGAATAATGAAACGTTACAGTGCATACCTGAACCGTTCACACCAAATAATGGTTTTGGCATAAATGTAGCATGTAAGCCATGTTTACGTGCAATTGTTTTTACAACAAGTTTGAACGTTTGGATATCATCACAAGCTTTTAATGCAGCAGCATATTTGAAGTCGATCTCGTGTTGTCCAGGAGCTACCTCATGGTGAGATGCTTCAATTTCAAAGCCCATTTCTTCAAGCTCTAATACGATGTCACGACGGCAGTTTTCACCAAGGTCAGTTGGCGCTAAGTCGAAGTAGCCACCTTTATCATTTAATTCTAATGTAGGTTCGCCTTTTTCGTCTAATTTGAATAAGAAGAACTCTGGCTCAGGTCCAAGGTTAAAATCAGTAAATCCTAACTCTTCCATCTCTTTTAACACACGTTTTAAGTTATTACGTGGATCGCCATCAAACGGAGTTCTATCTGCATTGTAGATGTCACAAATAAAACGTGCTACTTTACCTTTTTCAGATGTCCAAGGGAAAATAACAAATGTATCAATATCCGGGAATAGGTACATATCTGATTCTTCAATACGTACAAACCCTTCAATAGAAGAACCGTCAAACATCATTTTGTTGTCTAACGCTTTTTCTAATTGACTTACTGGAATTTCAACGTTTTTAATTGTTCCTAAAATGTCAGTGAACTGAAGACGAATATACTTTACATTCTCTTCTTGAACTTTGCGGAAAATATCTTCTTTTGTGTACTTTGCCATCGTGTGATCCTCCCCTAAATCTCTATATAATATTTATAATCTATACCCCTCATATACGAACGGCATAAATATTGATAACTTTATTAATGAAAGAACCTGGACATATCTCCTTGATTTAAAGTTGCTCGATTAAAACGGCCTGCTTGCATAAGTTCTGCACGAAGCATTTTTCGCAACTCATCGTCCGTTAATTCTGGCTTTGCTGTTTCTGCCACAACTTTTTCTTCTTGCTTATGCCCTTTTTGCTCCTTTTGAAGATGAAACAGCTGTTTTACACCTGCTAAGTTTACACCTTGTTCGATTAGATCGCGGATTTCAAGCAGCTTATCAACATCGTTAAATGAGAATAGTCGTCGATTTCCCTCTGTTCTTACCGGTGCAACTAATTCATGTTCTTCATAGTAGCGAATTTGGCGAGCAGACAACTCAGTTAACTGCATCACAATTCCAATCGGGAAAAGTGGCGTATTTCTTCGAATGTTGTCACTCATTTCAGTTCCTCCTTTGGATTAACTATTTACATTGTATGCTATGTTAGTTCACCTGTCAACCGAATGTTAGTAATTCTAACATAAATTTTTCTGAACATTTTTTCTATACAAATAAATAGCACTTCGTTTATTTTTATAGCTTATTTTTTCCTTCTTAACGGGGAGAAATAATCTTTCTATCTTATAAAAGTTCTTTTGTCAGTAATTGATCTACCGCCATGCATATTGCTACTTTTACATGAGCATACGTTAATCCGCCCTGCACGTAAGCGACATAAGGCGGCCTGATAGGACCATCTGCCGTAAGTTCGAGGCTCGCTCCTTGTATAAACGTTCCTGCTGCCATAATCACATCATCTTCATACCCTGGCATATAAGCAGGATACGCCGTTACGTGTGAATTAATTGGCGAAGCGAATTGAATTGCCTGACAAAAAGCCACCATTTTATCGCGGTCATCAAACTGAACGGATTGAATTAAATCTGTTCGTTCACTGTCCCACTTCGGTTCACTTTGCATACCAAGCTCTTCAAACATAGCGGATGAGAAAACCGCTCCTTTTAAGGCTTGACCTACTACATGCGGCGCCAAGAAGAACCCTTGATACATTTCTTGCAAGCTATACAGCGTCGCTCCAGCTTCTGCACCGATTCCAGGAGTTGTCATTCGGTATGAACAAGCTTCCACTAGGTCTTTTCGTCCTGCAATATAGCCACCGATTTTAGCGAGACCTCCACCAGGGTTCTTAATAAGCGACCCCGCCATCAAATCTGCTCCTACATGCGTTGGCTCGATTGTTTCTACAAATTCACCGTAGCAGTTGTCAACAAATACAACAACGTCAGGCTTAATGCTCTTTACAAACGAAATCATTTCTTTTATTTGAGCGACTGTAAAAGAAGGACGAATGCCGTACCCTTTTGAACGCTGAATGCCTATCATCTTTGTATGCTCATGAATAGACGCTTTCACTTCTTCAAAATCCACTTGACCTTCCTCAGTTAAATCTACTGATTTATAGCTAATGTTATATTCTTTTAAAGAACCTACACCGCTTCCTCGTATGCCAACGATTTCTTCAAGCGTGTCATAAGGCTTTCCGGTTATATATAATAGTTCATCTCCAGGACGCAGTACACCAAACAGCGAAATGCCGATTGCATGCGTGCCTGAAATAATTTGCGGACGCACTAGACATGCTTCTGTTCCAAAAACGTCCGCATATACTTTCTCCAACGTATCGCGGCCTAGATCGTCGTAGCCATACCCCGTTGTCGGATTAAAATGTGAATCACTCACTCGGTTTTGCTGAAAGCTTTGCAGCACTCGAAATTGATTTGCTTCAATACGCTCGTCAATTTTCTCATGTACGGGCTTAATCTGCTTTTCTACTTTTGCAGCAAGTTCCCGAATGCGTGCCCCGTTTTTTAACTGATCAAACATCATTTCTTTGTTCCTCAACTTTCTTCAAGCGTTTGTAGCTTTTTGTAAAGGGGATGCTCTTTTGCAATATACCCTTTGCACTGATACTTCTCAGTTTCTTCATTGAACTTTAACGACTCAAGAATAGAGACCGTTTTTAGTTCAGCAAGCATTTTTCCTTCATAAGCCGGCAGCAGCACATGAAAAAACGCCATTTCTTTTTTCATTTCTTCTTGAATTCTTTCCCCAAGCTTCACTAAATCCGTAGCTTTAAAAGCGCTCATTGATAACGATGTTGAAGCGGATGGGACAAATAGTTCATGCTGCATATCTTCTTTATTGTAAACTGTCAGCATCGGAATGTCCGTTACGTTAAGCTCTTCTAGTAAGCGATGCACTGTTTTTTCGTGGTTGTTGTAATCTGGATTAGATGAATCTACCACGTGCAGAACAAGGTCAGCTTCAGTTACTTCTTCAAGTGTTGAACGGAACGCGGCTACTAACGTTGTTGGAAGATCTTGAATAAATCCAACCGTATCCGTTAACAGCGTGGTTAATCCTGACGGAAGCGTATACTGTCTTGTCGTTGGATCAAGAGTTGCAAACAGCTGATTTTCTTCAAAAATACCAGCTTCGGTTAAGCGGTTAAAGATCGTCGATTTACCAGCGTTCGTATAGCCCACAATTGCAATTTGATAGACATGATTACGCTTACGTCTTTCTCGATAACGTTCGCGGTGACTTACCACTGTCTTTAACTGACGCTTAATTTCATCAATTTTACGGCGAATATGTCTGCGGTCACTTTCAAGTTTCGTTTCACCAGGACCTCTTGTTCCAATTCCGCCTCCAAGACGCGACAAAGCGGTACCTTGTCCTACTAACCTAGGCAGCAGATAATTTAATTGAGCAAGTTCCACCTGCATTTTTCCTTCTCGCGTTTGAGCACGCTGTGCGAAGATATCCAAAATCAGCTGCGTGCGGTCAATAACACGCGCAGATAACCCTGCTGACAAATTGCGGATTTGACTCGGTGACAATTCATCATTAAATACAATTAAATCAGGCTCTAACTCTTCTTCAAGAGCCACAAGTTCTTCTACTTTCCCTTTTCCAATATAAGTAGCTGGATGAATGCGATCGCGCTTTTGCGTTAACCTTACCAGCACTTCGCCTTTTGCAGTCTCAGTTAAAGATGCTAGCTCATCCATTGAATATTCAAAACGTTCGTCATCGTCATGAAGCTGACATCCGACTAAAATTACGCGTTCAAGTTCAGTATTCATTTCTGCTGTCAAAGATTTTTCCTTCCCTTACTATTAAATTGACAAATCATTCATATCATATCAAAAAAATCTCCATTTCTCCATCTTTGCAAAAGAGACAGAATACATTGTCTTTTACTAGTTTAACACCCTTTTTAAAATCTATAAAACGATGATTAAAAAAACATTGAAATATCACGAAATTCTGTATACAATTTGAATTGGTTTACTTATCGAAATTTGAATCAGGCTGCCTGATTTTAAAATAATAGTCGCTACTTGGTGAAAACAGAATAAAGGGGATAGCATCATGACTTGGGACGTACTTAGCATTATTGGAACGATTGCTTTTGCAATCAGCGGAGCTTTCATTGCCATGGAAGAGGAATATGATATTTTAGGCGTTTACATACTCGGAATCGTAACGGCTTTTGGCGGAGGAGCCATTCGAAACCTGCTTATCGGTGTACCGGTGTCTGCCCTTTGGGAACAAGGACTCTTTTTTCAAATTGCTTTATTATCTATCACTGCCACTTTTTTATTTCCAAACAATATCTTAAAACATTGGAAGCGATGGGGAAATTTTTCGGACGCCATTGGCCTTGCAGCATTCGCGATTCAAGGAGCGCTTTATGCCACTCATATGAACCATCCGCTTAGCGCGGTTATTGTAGCTGCGGTCTTAACAGGAAGCGGCGGGGGGATTATCCGAGATTTATTAGCACGCCGAAAGCCTACTGTTCTTAAAGATGAAATTTATGCCGTATGGGCGATTATCGCAGGATTTAGCGTAGGGCTCCATATTACAAACACGCCTGTAGAACTTTATACGTTATTTATCTTGCTTGTAGGCCTTCGGATGTGTTCATACATTTACAAATGGCGCCTGCCGATTAAAACGATTCGACAACCAAATATGTAGAAAAAAGCCTTTCATGACGAAAGGCTTTTTTTCACAGCTGAATATCGCTTGACGTTAAAGTTAAAAGCTCGTTACGTTCAAAGCTTTCTTCTTCTAAAAGCCTCATGGATTGAGTACGTATGGAACGTTCAATAATGTTTCGCACATATCGACCGTTACTAAAATCCCTAGGCGTCTGATTGTACTTCACGTCCATAAAATGATCTTTTAGCTTTTTATAGGCCTCTGTACTAAACTGATACTGCCTGTCATTCATCATGTGACCCGCAATGTCCATCAGTTCATTAACATCATAATCCGGAAAATCAAAAATAAACGGAAACCTAGAGCGCAGTCCTGGATTAAGACTTAAGAAATTTTCCATTTCTCTTGGATAACCAGCTAAAATCAATACAAACTTATCATTTGAATCTTCCATATGTTTGACCAATGTATCAATCGCTTCTTTTCCAAAATCTTTTTCTCCCCCTCTTGCAAGAGAATAAGCCTCATCGATAAATAAAATACCTCCAAGCGCTTTTTTTACAAGATCTCTCGTTTTCTGAGCGGTATGACCAATGTATTCTCCAACTAAATCTGCACGCTCTGCTTCAATTAAATGTCCTTTAGACAAGATGTTCATATTCAAAAATAATTTACCCAGCAGGCGGGCTACCGTCGTTTTCCCTGTTCCTGGATTTCCTTTAAACATCATATGCAGCGCCTGCTTTCCCGCTTTTAAGCCCTGTTCCTCTCTTTTTTTGTTAATATATAGCCACGCATATATTTCTTTTATCATTTTTTTCAATTCTTCCATTCCAACCAGTCCGCTCATTTCTCGTTCAATTTCCCGAAGCGGCTCATGATTTATCACAGCTTTTTTGGCAGGACGCGGAATTGATGTCGTATACGATTTTTCCTTTTTTGTTTCATTATTTAAAATGATATTAATTTGCCCATTATTTTTAAGAGTTATCGGCTGTTCCACCATGTTCACCTCTCGTTTCATCCCACTTCTCTGTATCGCATAGCTGCATGCGATGAACGATACGAAGACAATGATCTCTTATTACCGAAGAAATAATCGTCTATTATAAGGTTTATGTTCAATGAGTAAAAACAATGTTAAGAAACTTTTCTAAGCCTTTATTTACATAAAAAAAGCATCCGAATATGCGGATGCTTCTCTTTAATCTCTATTCAAGTTCTACTGTAATATTTTTATTTGGTACAAATGTCGAAATCGCATGTTTATAAATCAGCTGCTGTTTTCCTTCAGATTCAATTAGCACAGTAAAATTATCAAATCCTTTAATTAGTCCTCTTAATTGAAAACCATTTAAAAGAAATACCGTCACATAGATATTTTCTTTACGTAATTGATTTAAAAATTGATCTTGAATATTAACTGATTGTTTCATTATTCGGCCTCCTCGTTTCTCTATCTGTTTACTTAATTCGCTTCTTTCTTCAGCTTTCCTGCAATATATGTAAAAATTTCAGCAAACTTTTCGGGAAATTTGTCAACTTCCATCTCTATCCATTTTACAGGCATTTTATTTCGAAACCATGTTAACTGACGCTTTGCATATCTGCGTGAATTTTGTTTCAACTGTTCAACGGCTTCTTCGAGCGTACAGCGTCCCTCAAAATAAGCATAAAGCTCTTTGTAGCCGATAGCTTGAATTGATTGTACATCATGCAGACCACTTTCGTACAATGATTTGACTTCCTCAAGCAGTCCAGCCTGCATCATCATATCGACTCGGTGATTAATTCTCTCATATAATACGTCTCGATCCATTGTAAGTCCAATAATGGTTACATCGTATAATAACTCTTGCGACTGTTCTTTTGTATAGTCACTGAATTTTTTGCCGGTTACTTCATAAACTTCAAGCGCTCGAATTACACGGCGATGGTTATTTTTATGAATAGCAGCCGCACTGTCTGGGTCAATTTCTTTGAGCTTCTCATACAGGGGATCAATGCCATGAGCTTTAATAAATACTTCCATTCGTTCACGAACTTTTTCATCACTAGGCGTTTCTGTGAACTGATAATCATAAATAACGGATTGAATATAAAGACCCGTCCCTCCAACAATCATCGGCATTTTTCCTTTAGCATGAATATCATCGATTTGTTTTCTTACAATCTCTTGAAATTCTGCCACAGAAAACGATTCATCCGGCTCCTTAATATCGATCAGGTAATGGGGAACACCCTGCATCTCTTCTTCTGACACCTTTGCTGTTCCGATATCCATCCCTTTATAAATTTGCATCGAATCACCTGAAATAATTTCTCCGTCTAACTGTTTGGCAAGTTCAATGCTTAATTTTGTTTTACCAACCGCAGTTGGTCCAATAATGACAATAAGTTTTGGTTTCTCTCCCGTCATAACAACACTACTTTCATCTATAGGCATTCACATCATTCCATTTTATCCAAATGGTCATGATTTATTCAACAAAACGGCTAGCTGCAGCTAGCCGCATTGCCTACATCACTCGCTTAAACATTTTTTCCATTTCATACGTCGAATGATGAATAATAATTGGTCGTCCGTGCGGACACGTAAATGGATCCGTTGTTTTTCTTAACGTTTCAAGTAAAGCAAAAATCTCATCGTTTCGCAAATGATGATTCGCTTTAATCGATCCTTTACAGCTCATCATAATAGCCGCTTCTTCTCGTAACTTCTCGATATTGACTCGTTTCATCGTAAAGATTTGCTGAATCATTTCTTCAATGGTTTCCTGTTCCTCTCCTTTTGGAAACCACTGCGGATGTGAGCGAACGATATAGGAGTTTTGTCCAAACGGTTCTAAAAAGACTCCTACTTCAGCAAGCATGTCTTTGTATTCTTCTAAAATCAAGGCTTCATTTCCCGAGAACTCTAGCGTAAGCGGCATAAGCAGTTCTTGAACTTCTGAATCTACTTCTCCAAGCTTTCGCTTAAAATATTCGTACTTAATTCTCTCCTGCGCCGCGTGCTGATCAATAATAAATAATCCTTTTTCATTTTGTGCCAAAATATACGTTCCGTGCATTTGTCCAATTGGGTACATCGCAGGAACACGCGGTTCTGGCTGCTCTTTGGCTGAACGGTTTGGTTCTGGAATAGGTGCGTTTTCTTCCACCGATTCTTCATAGTGTTCTATTTCTCGAAACGTTGGCTCAAGTTCTTCATCTTGACGTATGACCTCTGTTTTAACAGGCGGCATGATCTCGTCTACACGAGCGGTAGTCTCCTTAAAGCTAGGCTCGCGAACCGTATCAGACGGCTGATAGCCAGACGGTTTAGACTGATGATCAAATGTAAAGGTCTGCTGCTCAGTTGGCTGCACAGCTGATTTTGACTTGGTTGGTACTACAGCATCCGGAATTAACTGCTGCTTTTTAAAAGCAGCTTTTACTCCTTGTTCAATAAGCTCAAACAGCTCCGCTTCTTTACTTAAACGCACTTCTAGTTTCGCTGGATGAACATTCACGTCCACTAACAAAGGGTCCATTGTAATGGTTAAAAACACGATTGGAAAACGGCCGATAGGTAAAAGGGTATGATAGCCCTGCTGTACCGCTTTTAACAACCCGTAGTTTTTAACAAAACGACCGTTAATAATGGTGGACATATAGTTGCGAGAAGCTCGTGTAATTTCAGGAAGAGCAACGTAACCATTCACTTCATAATCAAGAGACTGAACGTTAATCGGAATCATTTTTTTAGCCACTGCCATTCCATAAATAGCTGCAAGCACTTGGCGCACATCTCCGCTTCCGTTCGTATACAGAAGCTGTCTTCCTTGATGCATCAGCCGAATTGAAACTTCAGGATGAGACATCGCAAGGCGATTGACGACATCCGTTACGTTACCAAGCTCCGTGTTTACCGTCTTCATATATTTTAAACGTGCAGGTGTGTTAAAAAATAGGTTTTCAATAACAAGTTCGGTACCTTTTCGGCTTGACGTTAATTCGTGATGAACGATTTCTCCGCCTCTAAGTTTAAGGTGAGTGCCAGCTTCTTCTCCCGTACTCGTTTTGAGTTCAAGCATTGAAACCGAAGCAATACTTGGCAAAGCTTCACCGCGAAATCCTAACGTTCGAATTCGAAATAAATCTTGTTCTGTTTTGATTTTACTTGTCGCATGTCTTTTAAAAGCGGTCAAGCAGTCTTCAGAAGCAATGCCGTCTCCATTATCCAATATACGAATTTTTGAAAGCCCAGCTTCTTCTAGTTCAATTTCAATAACTGTACTGTTTGCATCAATAGCATTTTCGACTAGTTCTTTCACCACCGAAGCAGGTCGTTCAACAACCTCTCCGGCAGCAATTTTATTTGAAAGTTCGTCTGAAAGCTGCACAATTTTACCCACAGACTCACTCCTCTCAATCTATTTCTTTTTTAATGATTTTTGCAGTTCATACATCGCATTCATTGCGTCTAAAGGCGTCATTTCTAAAATATCGAGCTCTTTTAAACGATCGATAATTGCTTTTTCACGTTTTGAAAGCGCAGGCTTTTCTTTTTTCTCTTCTATTTCAAAGAACGAAAGCTGATTGGCTTCATCTGCTTTTTTACGATCTGCACGTTCTTCTTGAACCAAAGAAGCACCTTCTTGTGGAACTTGTTGTGTTATCTCTTCTCTTTTTGGAGCCTGACGTACAGGTTCACGCTCAGAAAATTGTTCTAAATCGTGTAAGATGACGCGAGCTCTCTCCAGAAGCGGATCTGGAAGTTCTGCTAGTTCCGCTACGTGAATACCATAGCTTTTATCTGCGGCACCATCTTTGATTTTGTGTAAAAAGACGACTTTCCCATTTTTTTCAACCGCGCTTACATGAACATTTTTAAGCGCAGGAAGCGACTCATCGAGTACGGTTAATTCATGATAATGAGTAGAAAATAGTGTCTTACAGCCAATATGTTCATGAACGTATTCAATAATTGCTTGAGCAAGAGCCATTCCGTCATACGTAGACGTGCCCCGTCCAATTTCATCTAACAGGATCAGACTCGACTGAGTGGCATTTGTCACTGCATTCTTCGTTTCTAGCATCTCGACCATAAACGTACTTTGGCCTGAAATTAAGTCATCAGCCGCTCCGATACGTGTAAACACTTGATCAAAAATCGGCAGAACCGCTTCGTCAGCTGGCACAAAACAGCCAATTTGAGCTAATATCGCCGTTAAAGCGACCTGACGCATGTACGTACTTTTACCAGACATATTTGGTCCTGTAATCAGTAAAATTGAACTATCATCCGTCATTTGACAGTCGTTTGGCACATATTCCTGCGAATTCATTACTTTTTCTACTACTGGATGGCGTCCATTTTGAATCGAAATGTCTTCACTTGAAAAAATAGGCTTCGTGTAATGACGTTCTTCACTGATTTTTGCAAAGCACTGCAGTACGTCAAGCTCACTTACTTTTTTAGCAAGTTCTTGCAGCCTTGGAATATATGCTTTTACTTCTTCACGAATTTGTAAAAACAATTCATATTCCAGCTCTACAATTTTCTCTTCCGCTTCTAAAATCAGCGCTTCTTTTTCTTTCAGCTCAGGCGTAATAAAACGTTCTGCATTGGTTAACGTCTGTTTTCGTTCATACATTCCTTCAGGCAAAAGATGCAGATTTGCCCGCGTTACTTCTATATAATAGCCGAACACGCGATTATAACCAATTTTCAGTGAGCGAATCCCTGTTTTCTCCCGCTCTTGCTGTTCAAGTGACGCAATCCACGTTTTTCCGTTTCGGCTTGCATCTCGGTATTGATCAAGCTGTTCATGATAGCCGTCATTAATAATGTCTCCTTCTTTAATTGACAAAGGAGGGTGCTCTTTTAATCCTCTTTCAAGAAGATTAGCTAATCGCTCACAAGGATCAATGTCTTCAACAAGCTTTGTGGCATAAGGATGATTCAAACGATTCACAACCTCTTGAATATGAGGCACATTTTGCAATGATTTTTTTAATTGAATTAAATCACGAGCATTTACATTCCCAAAAGCTACTCGACCAGCTAAGCGTTCTAAATCATATACGTCTTTTAGCAACTCACGCAGTTCTTCTCGTTCAAAAAACTGTTTCATTAAGACATCTACCATATTCAAACGATTATCAATATCCGCTTGTTTTAAAAGCGGACGGTCAATCCAATTTTTTAATAAACGGCCGCCCATTGCCGTAACGGTCTGGTCTAATAGCCATAGAAGCGAGCCTTTCTTTCCTTTTGAACGAATCGTTTCGGTTAACTCTAGGTTTCGCTTAGAGAACAAATCAATTTTCATATATTCATTGATTTGATAAAACTGCACGGGCTGTAAGTGCTCAAGCGAACGCTTCTGCGTGCGAGTTAAATACTGAAGAATACGCGCAAACGTTGTAATAAGCTTTTGCTGCTGAAGCGACTCTACTAAATAATCTAGTCCTTCTACTTGATCTGTACTATTCTCATAAGAAATGGTAATCGTCATGCGCTCTTTTAGTGTTTGTAATAAGTCAGCAGGAAACTCAGAGCTTACAACGACTTCTTTTGCTTCTTTTGCATAAATTTCTGAGACGATATCGTGAAACGAACTAACAAGCGTTACGCTGTTTTCTCCTGTAGACAAATCAGAAAGAGCAAGACCAAACGTTTGATCCTCGAACGCAGTAACAGAACAAATATAGTTATTTTCCTTTTCATGCAGTCCGCGTTCGTTCATCAGTGTTCCGGGTGAAATCACCTGCACCACTTCTCGCTTTACAACACCTTTTGCATGCTTAGGGTCTTCTACCTGCTCACAAATAGCTACTTTAAATCCCTTTTCAATTAAACGCTCGATATACGTAGGAGCAGAGTGATACGGAACCCCGCACATCGGAATTCGCTCTTGTCCTCCTCCGTCTCGACTTGTTAATGTTATTTCAAGTTCTTGAGAAGCTGTCGTAGCATCTTCAAAGAACATTTCATAAAAATCACCTAATCTAAAAAATAAAAAGGCATCTTGATACTCTGCCTTAATTCTCAAATATTGCTGTATCATTGGCGTATACGCTGCCATACTATTCCTCCATACCACATCTAGTTGTGCGTTTTTGCTACACGTATTATAACATAAGTCTTTCTTAAACTTAATTTATTCAAATAGAACAATCTTCAATTTCTTTTCATCAAACAAATAAAAAAGCTTCGGACGAAGGAAGAAGCTTGTCCGAAGCTTTTCATTATTTACTGCTGTTCAAATGACTATGCTTACGTCCGTATAAGAAGTAAACCACTAGCCCTAGTACAAGCCAAATTACGAAACTAATCCATGTTAACTTTGGAAGCTGAAGTGCTAAGTATAAACAGAACACAAAAGCTAAAATTGGAATCACCGGCACGAACGGTACGCGGAAACCAGTCGATTCTGAAGTTTGTTTTGATTTACGTAAATATAAAATTCCAATTGATACAGTCATGAAAGCAAAAAGAGTACCGATATTTGTTAACTCTGCTAATCTTCCTAATGGTACTAAACCAGAGAAGATAGATACTAGTAAACATGTAATCCACGTATTTACTACTGGCGTTTGTTTTTTCTCACTGATTTTTGAAAAAGGCTTCGGCAATAGACCATCTCGACTGATCGCATAAAATAAACGAGTTTGTCCATACATCATAACGAGTAATACCGTTGTAATACCAACAATTGCACCTAATGAAATAAATCCTGCTACCCAGTCTTGATTAATGTAGCTTAAAGCAAATGCTACAGGGTTTTTAACATTTAATTCAGTATAAGGGACGATTCCTGTTAAGATAAGCGATACGACGATATAAAGGACTGTACAAATCGCAAGAGATGCGATGATTCCAATTGGCATATCTCGCTGAGGCTTACGTACTTCCTCGGCCGCTGTTGCTACAGCATCAAATCCAATGTAGGCGAAGAATACAGTTGCTGCTCCTGTCGCTACTCCCGAGAAACCAAACGGCATAAACGGCGTCCAGTTTTCTGGCTTAACATAGCTAACTCCTACCCCGATAAACAGAAGTACAACAGCCAGTTTAATAATAACCATGATAGCATTAAAACGTGAAGATTTTTTTACTCCTTGTGTTAAAAGCAAGGTAATTAAGAAAACAATCATAATTGCTGGAATATCAACGTACGTGCCGTTTGCAGGATTGTATGCACTTGTTAAAGCTTTTGGAAAATGTATGCCAAACCCTGCTAACAATCCTTGGAAATATCCCGACCATCCGCTCGCTACAGCAGAAGAAGCAAGACCGTATTCCAAGATAAGATCCCACCCTAAAATCCAAGCGATTAATTCACCAAATGTTGCATAACTGTAAGTGTATGCACTTCCTGAAACGGGAACTGTTGAGGCAAACTCCGCATAACAAAGAGCTGCAAACACACACGCAAGTCCTGACATAATGAAAGATATAACTAAAGCTGGACCGGCATGTTCAGCGGCGGCTACGCCCGTTAATACAAAAATTCCGGTTCCGATAATGGCTCCAATTCCTAACATTGTTAAATCGAAAGCACCTAAATCCTTTTTTAATTTAACACCTTTAGAGTTGGTTTCACTAATTAACGTTTGAATTGATTTTTTACGAAATAAGCTCATAGTAAACCCCCAAAAAATACTTATCTGATATAACTAAATTTTCTGAAAATTAATGCATTATTTTCTTTAGATTTACTATACACTGCGCATTCGACAAAAAGCAATATATTTTTTTATTTTTATAAGAATTTTCTTAAAATAGTAAAAATAAAAAAACTAGGAAGAACTTCTTCCTAGTTACTCATCGTCTCCTAATATAAAATCAGGATCTAAATCTTCAAATTCATCGTCATCTACGTCTAAATCAAACTCGTCTTCATCATCGCAGCCTTTCGGATTTACTGCAACACAAACCTTGGTTTCGCCAATCACTTCCGCCAACAATTCTCTCTCTACTTGAACAATCGTTTTATTGCCATTTGGTGAAATTGTGCACTCTAGGCAATTTGGCTGCTGCAGCACGCGAACAATTACTTCGTAATCGTCTCCAATCGAATCTTCGTCTTTATAGCGCAGCTTAATATTATCTTTGTATGATACGGTTTCCGTCCAAACTTCGGTTTTTGTATTATTATTGTACGAATACCAGATGTTAATATCATATCTGCCGTCAACTTCTACATTGCTGCCGCTTTTCTTTGCTTTGTACTCATGGTTAATCACCCAGCATCCTAAGATGCTTGTTGGTCGATTTTTCGGTGCAAGCGTATGAGACGATTGTGTAAACTTGCGACCTTTACCTACGACTGCTTTTGTAATAATTTCTCTATAGTGTTGTGACATGTGAGCATACCCTCCTCAAACTATCTTCATTTCATCCTATGCAGGCTCATTCACTTGTTTGCACATTATTTTTAAGAAACTAGGTTTAAGGCATAAAAAACCTATGTTCCATTGTATGCAAGGATATAGAAAAACGTGACAATTATTAGAGAGAAAATCTGCCCAATTTTCATGCCACATAATGCACACGTGATGCACAAAAAAATGCCTCAGCAATTTGCTAAGGCATTTTTTCTTTATGAGCAGCTAGATCCAGGGCTGTTTCGCACCTGTGAACCTGTTTCACCACGCAGTAAATCACCATCTGTTGACACAATAATTTCATCTGTTACTGTGTTTGAAATAGTGTTAGCGACAAGTTGAAGCAAATCATTCACGTTTATTTGAGACTCTTGAAACTGCTGAATAATCGGCAGTTCATCCAGCTCTTCCTGTAAACGATCGATTTTTGCCTCCACTTGTTTTAACGCTTCTGTTTTACCATAATGTTGGAAATTAACAGCTTGTTTTTGCAAACTTTTAATGCTTGCAATGGTTTCACGCACTTTTTGATTTTCGTTAAGCTGAGCTTCGGCACGCTTGAAGAAATCTACTTCTTCCGTTTCAGCAATCATTTTTGCCAGCTCTTGAGCACGTTTAATTACGTCACTCTTGTTATACTGCGCCATATTACTTCACCTCTGCTGTTTCTTCTACCATTTCCCCGTTTAATGTCCATGTTTTGGCTTTTGTAACTTTTACTTTTACAAGTTGCCCAATCACTGACTTAGGTGCTTTGAAGTTTACAAGCTTACTTTTTTCCGTGTAGCCTGCTAATACTTCCGGATTATTTTTACTTTCACCTTCTACTAATACTTCGACAACTTTACCTTCATATTCCTTCAATTTCTTTGCAGAAATTTCATTTACAAGAGCATTTAAACGCTGAAGACGCTCTTTTTTCACTTCCATTGGTACGTTGTCTTGCATCTTAGCAGCCGGCGTACCTTCACGAGGTGAATAAATAAACGTATAAGCACTATCAAATTCAACCTCACGATATAGCGACATTGTTTCTTCAAACTGCTCATCCGTTTCATTTGGGAAACCAACAATAATATCAGTTGTTAATGATGCCGTTGGAATGGCTTCTTTAATTTTACGAACAAGCTCTAAATAATGTTCACGAGAATATTTTCGTGCCATAATTTTTAAGATATCACTGCTTCCTGATTGAACAGGCAAGTGAATGTGATCGACAAGATTTCCACCTTTAGCAAGAACTTCAATTAAACGGTCATCAAAGTCACGAGGATGACTTGTTGTAAAACGGATACGAGCAACGTCAATTTTACGGATTTCGTCCATTAAGTCGCCTAAGCCGTACGTCATGTCTTCAAAATCTTTTCCGTATGCATTAACGTTTTGGCCTAGAAGCGTAATTTCTTTGTAGCCTTGAGCAGCTAAATGACGTACTTCTTGGATAATATCTTCTGGACGGCGGCTTCGTTCTTTTCCTCGCGTATACGGAACGATACAGTACGTACAGAACTTGTCACAGCCGTACATGATGTTAACCCATGCTTTGACGCTGCCTTTACGTGCTCTTGGAAGGTTTTCAATAACGTCCCCTTCTTTAGACCATACTTCAATCACCATTTCTTTTGCTAAGTATGCTTCGTTCAAAATGTGAGGCAAACGGTGAATGTTATGTGTACCAAAAATCATATCCACGTGCTGATGTTTTTGTAAAATTTTATTTACAACTGACTCTTCTTGAGACATACATCCGCAGACGCCGATTAATAGCTCAGGACGCTCGCGCTTTAAGGCCTTCAAGTGTCCTAATTCACCAAACACTTTATTTTCCGCATTTTCACGGATCGCACACGTATTCAATAAAATAACATGAGCATCTTCAACAGAGTCAGTCGGCTCGTAGCCAAGGCCTAGAAAAATACCAGCCATTACTTCTGTATCGTGCTCATTCATTTGACAGCCGTACGTACGGATATAAAACTTACGTCCCTGTCCCATTCCATGAAACTGTTCATCGATTGCAAAATCGTTGTGATAGGAAACTTCTTCTTTTCCTCGTTTTTTCGCATCTTTTAAAGAAGGTGGCATGTATACTGTTTGAAAATATTTGCTGTAATCCTTTTCGGATTTTTTGTCCGCTGGATTAACTTGGTTGCTTTCTAAACGTTGTTTTTCGTTCATAAAAAAATCTCCTTTCGCCATGACAATTGTCACGTTGCACCTGTAAATCGCAAAAAAATGTGACAGCCTTATGCTTATGCATAAAACTCATCACATTAACATAGTATATAACTTTCAAGTAGCGAACACAATCATATACCTATTTTCTATACCTATCACTATGAAAAAATCCGAACGAGCTGGATTCTCCATTAAGAATCTCAATTTACCGTTCGGATTTTCCCTCTACTAAACTGCTTTTATTGCAGCCTCTTTTACATAAATTCAGCCACTAGCTCATCAAATTTTTCCTCAGTCATACCTAAGTCTGCTTTTGACAGCGGCTCTTCACTATAGCCGTGAACAAGCTGCTGATACGACGGCTGATGCGCATTTTGATAAATAAGCCCTGTTACTAAGCCATTATGCTCCATTAACGTCTGCATAGCTTGCATACGATTGTTTGCATCATAACCTTCAATTGTGCTAAGACTAGTTAGGTTTTCTTTAAACCAATCATACGTGTTCACTTTGTTATACGTTACGCACGGGCTAAATACGTTAATTAAAGAAAAACCTTTATGCTGAATGCCTTGTTCAATTAAGCTTGTTAACTCTTTTAAATTCGTTGAAAAGCTTTGCGCTACAAACGTTGCCCCGGAAGTTAACGCCAGCTCCATGACAGATAAAGACGACTCAATTGATCCTTCAGGCGTACTTTTTGTCTTGAATCCTACTTCACTGCGAGGAGATGTTTGTCCTTTTGTTAAACCATAGATTTGGTTATCCATTACGATATACGTTACATCGATGTTTCGGCGAATCGCATGTACCGTGTGTCCCATACCGATAGCAAACCCATCTCCATCACCGCCAGATGCGATAACGGTTAAATCACGATTAGCCATTTTTACACCTTGAGCGATTGGAAGCGCACGTCCGTGAATACCGTGAAAACCATATGAATTAATATAACCAGAGATACGTCCAGAGCATCCAATACCTGAAATAACAGCAAGCTCATGAGGTTCTAAACCTACGTTAGCAGATGCGCGTTGAATGGCTGCTTGTACGGAGAAATCTCCACACCCCGGACACCAGTTAGGTTTTACACTGTTACGAAAATCTTTAAACGTTGCCATTTAACACAAACATCTCCTTACTTTTTGCGTATACTTCTTGCGGAAGAAATGGATTTCCATCGTACTTCAATACGCTTTGAATTTTATCATGACTTGCGATATTCATTTTTAAAATATTAGCAAGCTGTCCAGTAGCATTGTTTTCAACGACAACTACTTTTTTAGCTCCTTGCACGTAAGGAAGCAGTTCGTCAACTGGGAAAGGATGAATTAAACGAATGTGAGCGTGATTTACTTTTATACCGTCCTGTTCCAAACGTTCCATTGCCTCTTCAATAACTCCACGCGTCGAATTAAATCCAACAAATAAAATATCAGACTCTTTTTCATGAGAGTGAACATGAATTGGCGTATTAAAACGAATTCCTTTTGTTTTACGAAGACGCTTATTCATTTGATCATCGCGGTTCACCGGAGATTCAGATGGCTTTCCTGTCTCATCATGTTCTACTCCCGTTACGTGATGAATGCCATGCTTCATTCCTGGAATGACGCGTGGTGATACGCCGTCTTCTGTTACGCGGTAGCGCTTGTAGTATTGTTTTTCTTCCAACTCTTCTAGCTCTCCTTGCTGAAGCTTGCCGCGGCGGATTTCAACGCGGTTATAGTCAAGCGGTTCTACCGACTGTTTCCCAAGTGAAAGCTGTAAATCCGTTAGCATAATAACTGGACACTGATATTCTTCTGCTAAGTTAAACGCTTCAATCGTATCGTAGAATGCTTCTTCAACCGTACTTGGCGCCATGACGATCTTCGGAATTTCACCGTGCGTACCGTAAATCATAGCCATTAAGTCAGACTGTTCTTGCTTAGTTGGAAGCCCTGTACTTGGACCGCCGCGCTGCGTATCAATAATCACAACAGGCTGCTCAGTGATGCCCGCTAATCCAATCGACTCCATCATTAATGATAGACCAGGTCCAGCTGATGCTGTCAGCGCACGTACGCCTGCATAGTTAGCTCCGATAGCCATCGTACATGCTGCGATTTCATCTTCTGTTTGAATAACAGTTCCACCGAATTGAGGAAGCTTTTTAATTAAGTATTCCATGATTTCTGAAGCAGGGGTAATTGGATATGCTGGCATAAAACGAGCCCCACCGGCTAAAGCACCTAGTGCAATCGCATCGTTTCCAATCATAAACATACGTTTTTTACCATCCGCTGGATCTAGTTTCATTGTTTCTAATTGTTCGCCTAGCTGTTCACGAATGTAATCTGCACCTTTTTTAATAGCTTCCATGTTTTTTTGTACAACTTTTTGGCCCTTTTTACCGAAGATTTCAAGCACTACTTCTTCAAATACTTCTGTGTCAATATGAAGCACAGCACTTGAAGCGCCTACAGCAACCATGTTCTTCATTAGCGACGTTCCTAGTTCCGTTGCAATTTCTGTAAACGGAACAGCGTATAGCGTAGCAGTTGTACATGTTTCGGGCAGACTTGGGTTGAATTTCGCATCTGCAATTACAACGCCTCCTACGCGCAGCTCATGGACGTTTACATCGATTGTTTCCTGATCGAACGCAACTAAAATATCCAAATCATCTGACACAGATCGAACCTGAGTTGTACTCACTCGGATCTTATTATTTGTATGTCCACCTTTGATACGAGAAGAAAAATGACGATAGCCGTATAAGTAATAACCTAATCGATTTAAAGCGGTTGAAAAGATTTCTCCCGTACTTTCGATTCCCTCACCCTGCTGTCCGCCAACTTTCCATGAAAGTTGCTGTACCATAAATCAACGCCACTCCTTTAATTGCTCTTAATATAGAAATCTATTTTATTGATAAAAACTGAAAAAAGTAAATTAGCAAACGATTTCATTTGCTTCTGCATTTCACGAACAAAAATCATCCGCAAAACTCCCACAGCACCTTGTCGCTGTGCAGGATACGTTTCTGCGTGAACAGCTCCATAATCCGTTTTCAATTTTATTCCGATTGCCAGAAAAATGCAACCCTTTCCATTGAATTCTCAATCGTTTTAATTATATTTATATTTAATGAATAAGATGAAGTTTTTTAATGATCTTTTCTGCCTTCACATGAGGTATTATTATATAAATAACTTCTATAAAAAGAGCTTTCCCAAAAAGAAAAAGCTCTTTTTTTATTAGTTGCATACACGATCGGCAAAGTTTTGAAACAGAAAACGTTTTACCTGCTCCTCAGTGTAATACTTAAGGAGTTCTTCAATTAAATTCGTATACTGTTCATATCTTCCGAGACGATAAACCGTTTTGTCAATGCCGTCAAAGTCTGAGCCAAAACCAACGGAGTATTCGCCTCCTCTTTCACATATGTAATCAAGATGACGGATCACATCCGCTATGTGCGCTTTGGCAGAACTCGTTAAAAATTCAGGGACAAACGTAATACCAATCACGCCGTTGCGCTTTATTAAAGCATGAATTTGATCGTCTCTTAAATTCCGGGGATGAGAACACAATACGTGTGAATTGGAATGAGTAGCCACTACATATTGTGCTAGCTCAATCACATCCCAAAAACCTCTTACTGATAAATGAGAGACATCCGTCCATACTTTATGTTCATTATTCAATTCAACAACTTCTCTTCCAAAAGACGATAACCCCGCGCCTCGAGGTTCTAAAATACCATCACATACAGCATTGCTGTAATTCCATGTCAAGCCTACTGAACGTACACCCAGTGAAAAAAGTGTCTTTAAGCGAACTAAACTTGTATCAATGACATCGCACCCTTCAAGCGTCAGCATGGCTCCAAGTTCACCTTTTTTCAAGCTATCTATATCGTGCTTTGAACGAACCCATTTTACACCGGGAAGCGATAAAATATGACTCTGAAACAGCTGAATCATTTCTAACGCAACATCAAAGCGCTGAGCTGCCGGAACCACTTCTGGAATATAAATAGCGAATAGCTGAACTTTCCCTTTTGCTTTTTTTATGCCTTCTAACGTAACATGCAGCGCTGAATCATATGTAAAAGATAAACGTTTATTTAACCAGAGCTTCATTAATACATCACAATGAGCATCAAATATCACAACCAACACCCCTTTAGCTCTATACAAAAAGGACCTGTTTGGCTTCTATGCTTTACAGGTCCGTGGTTTTTATAATTATCGCGGCTCTACAATTAATTTAATGGCTGTTCGCTCTTCTCCATCAATTTGAATATCTGTAAAAGCTGGGATGCAGATTAAATCAACCCCACTTGGTGCAACGAACCCTCTTGCGATTGCTACAGCTTTTACTGCTTGATTAAGTGCCCCGGCCCCAATGGCTTGAATTTCTGCTGCGCCGCGTTCGCGCAGCACGCCTGCTAAGGCACCAGCAACTGAATTTGGATTAGACTTTGCTGAAACTTTTAATATTTCCATATCTAGCTCCTCCTTATTCTTTACAATGTATGATGAGAGATCATTAGACCAATGACTTAATTGATTTCAATGTTACTATATTCACGATATGTCAAACGTATTCCTGCTTGTTTTTCCTAAATATTCAAAAACTTATATTTCTACACCTTTCTTTTTTCTTTTTACGTTTTTGACAAAATAAAAAAGCCAATGTATCGCCTTTCGACACATTGACTTTTTCCCTTTATTCAAAAAACGGATGATCTTCGTTAATTAAAATTCGCTCTGTTTTTGTTGCTTTCCCCGTCTTTTGATCAATATCAATAACGATTCCACTAAGCTGCGTTCTTCCTTCTTTTGGCACTTCAAATCGAACAGGAAGAGACGTTAAAAAACGCTTAATAACTGCTTCGCGCTCCATCCCTAAAATGCCGTCATAAGGTCCCGTCATTCCTACGTCAGAGATGTAGGCTGTTCCTTTTGGCAATATACGATTGTCAGCTGTTTGAACGTGCGTATGAGTGCCGACAACAGCGCTGACACGACCGTCCACATACCAGCTAATCGCTTGCTTTTCACTTGTTGTTTCAGCATGAAAATCAATAAAAATAAGCGGAGTGCGCTGGCGTGCTTCTTCAATTAATTCATCTGCTTTTTGAAATGGACAATCGAGCGGAGCCATAAACGTACGCCCTTGTAAATTAATCACGGCTACCTCAAGCTGATTGTACGTAAAATACGTAATTCCTTTGCCCGGTGTACCTTCAGGAAAATTTGCTGGACGAACAAGATTTTTTGCATCGTCAATAAAATCAAAAATTTCACGTTTGTCCCACGCATGGTTACCAAGAGTAATAATGTTAGCCCCTGCTTGTAAGAACTGACGATAAATCTTTTCGGTAATTCCTTTTCCTGAAGCTGCATTTTCTCCATTCACAATTGTAAGTCCCGGAGAGTATTTTCTTTTTAATCTCGGTAAATATTCTTCAACCATTTCACGGCCTGGAGAACCAACTACGTCTCCAATAAATAAAATTCTCATGTAAAAGCTCCTATACTTCATTCTTAATCTGCATCTTCATCTCTACGAAAAAAAATAAAGTGGCGAAACGCCACTTCATTTTTATTTTGCATACTCTACTGCTCTTGTTTCGCGAATAACCGTTACTTTGATGTGGCCAGGATAATCCAGCTCATCTTCAATTCGTTTTCGGATATCTCGAGCAAGTCGATGCGCTTCTAGATCACCAATCGTATCTGGTTTCACCATAATACGAACTTCACGCCCTGCTTGAATTGCAAATGATTTTTCAACGCCTTCATAAGACTCTGAAATTTCTTCTAACTTTTCAAGACGACGAATGTAGTTTTCTAACGTCTCACTGCGAGCACCTGGTCTTGCAGCAGATAATGCATCCGCTGCTGCAACTAGTACAGCAATGATTGATGTTGGTTCTGTATCTCCATGGTGAGAAGCAATCGCGTTAATAACAACCGGATGTTCTTTATACTTTGTAGCTAATTCAACACCGATTTCTACGTGGCTTCCTTCTACCTCATGGTCAATTGCTTTACCAATATCATGTAACAATCCTGCTCGTTTGGCTAACGTTTCATCTTCACCTAATTCAGCAGCCATAAGTCCTGATAAATGAGCTACTTCCATTGAATGTTTCAGCACATTTTGACCATAGCTTGTTCTGAATTTTAAGCGACCAAGAATTTTCATCAAGTCTGGATGCAACCCGTGAACACCGACTTCAAACGTCGTTTGTTCACCGACTTCACGAATATATTCGTCCACTTCGCGGCGAGATTTTTCAACCATTTCTTCAATACGTGCGGGATGGATACGACCATCTTGAACGAGTTTATCAAGTGCAATTCTTGCTGTCTCACGACGAATTGGGTCAAATCCTGATAAAATAACTGCTTCTGGCGTATCATCAATAATAAGATCAATTCCTGTCAAAGTTTCAAGCGTACGGATGTTTCGACCTTCTCGACCGATAATTCGGCCTTTCATTTCGTCATTTGGCAAGTTAACAACTGAGACAGTCGTTTCAGCAACATGATCTGCTGCGCAACGCTGAATAGCAAGTGAAAGAATTTCTTTCGCCTTTTTATCGGCGTCTTCTTTTGCACGGTTTTCTGTTTCTTTTACCATTATTGCAATGTCGTGGGAAAGTTCATTTTCAACACGATCTAAAATAATCGCTCTTGCATCTTCTCTTGTTAAGCTTGAAATGCGCTCTAGCTCTGTTTGCTGTGCACGTACTACTTCTTCAACTTTGCTTTCCATCTCTTCAATATGCTGTTGTTTAACAGTAAGAGAATCATCTTTCTTTTCAAGTAACGCTTCACGTTTATCAAGTGATTCGTCTTTACGATCAAGATTTTCCTCTTTTTGCATTAATCGATTTTCTTGTTTTTGAAGTTCTGCTCGACGATCACGAATATCTTGTTCTGCCTCTGTACGAAGCTGATGGATTTCATCCTTCGCTTCTAGTAAAGCTTCTTTTTTCAAAGCTTCCGCCTCGCGGGTTCCTTCATCAATAATTTGTTCTGCACTAGACTTTGCTCCCGCAATTTTAGCTTCAGCAATCGATTTACAAACAAAAAAGCCAACAACTGCACCGACGATTAGGCCAAGCAAAGCGAAGATGATTGTATTAGTATCCATCATTTCACCTCCCCTTGCTATAAACTTGTAAGTTTTAAATTTCATGTCGGCATGTACATCGTATTCACCTTTCAATATACACACAAAGGCTTTTAAACGCTAAAATGTTTTAAAAAGGGAAAATATACATCTTAATTGTAAATCTGTGCATTTTTATTGTCAAGCCTGCCTCTACAGTATATATTGAAATTTCGTATGTTACTTTTCTAGCATTAACAATTTTTACAAAAAAAAGACCCCTTCTTTGAAATAGAGGAGTCTTTTTTTATCTCGCAGCAAATTAAATATTTAAATCGCCTTGATCGTCATCCTCAGGAGCTGGCTCTCCATCTTGGTCTAAACCATGATGTTCACGCACTTGTCCCGCAATTTCCTGACGAATATCAGTATTTTCTTTTAAGAATTGCTTTGCATTTTCACGGCCTTGACCTAGACGCTCGTCGTTATATGAATACCAAGATCCACTTTTTTGGACAATATCTAGTTCAGAAGCGATATCCAAAATTTCACCCTCTTTTGAAATACCTTCTCCGTACATAATATCTACTTCGGCAGCACGGAAAGGCGGAGCTACTTTATTTTTCACAACTTTAATTCTTGTTTTGTTACCTACGATATCATTTCCTTGCTTTAACTGCTCTGCACGACGCACTTCTAGACGCACTGAAGAGTAGAATTTAAGCGCACGTCCACCAGGAGTTGTTTCAGGGTTACCAAACATTACGCCGACTTTTTCACGAATTTGGTTAATAAAGATAGCGATTGTTTTAGACTTGTTAATAGCTCCAGATAGTTTACGCAATGCTTGAGACATTAAACGAGCTTGTAGACCCACGTGAGAGTCTCCCATTTCTCCTTCAATTTCCGCTTTTGGCACTAACGCTGCTACTGAGTCAACAACAATAATATCTACTGCGCCGCTTCGAACTAAAGCTTCAGCGATTTCTAAAGCTTGTTCTCCTGTATCAGGCTGAGATAATAACAGCTCATCAATATTAACACCTAATTTTTGAGCATATACAGGATCTAACGCGTGCTCCGCATCGATAAATGCAGCCTGTCCGCCCTGCTGTTGAACTTCTGCAATCGCGTGAAGAGCAACTGTTGTTTTACCTGAACTTTCTGGGCCATATACTTCCACCACACGTCCACGTGGATATCCACCTACGCCTAAAGCTATATCTAATGCTAATGAACCACTTGGAATTGTAGAAATTCTTTTTTCCGTTTGTTCACCTAATTTCATAATTGAACCTTTACCAAATTGCTTTTCAATTTGCTTTAAAGCCATATCAAGGGCTGCTTGACGATCGTTCACTCAATTTCCTCCTCTATCTCTTTGAAATCATCTATAAACTGCAAACTTACTACGATGTAGTAGCAATGTCGAATTAACAACTTTCTATAACTTACTATACTAGTTTTTAGGTCGTTTGACAAGCAAAAAGCGAATAAATGTTCGTTTTTTATAAAATTAAAAAAAGGCTGCTTTGGTAAAACTAAGCAGCCTTTTTTCTTTATTTTTTTATCGTCTTCAATACGTAATGACAGCCGTAATTAACCGTTCGTGAACGAATTCCTTGGCGGCTTCCAGATAGCTGCAAACTGTAAACTTGAGGAGTTTGATCCTTATAAGCGACCCCTATATGCACTGTTCCTACAGGGTGTCCTTCTTGTTTAGAGGGTCCAGCTACACCCGTAAAACCGATGCCAATATCCGTTTTGTATAACTGTTGAATACGCTGAGCCATTTCAGCCGCGCACTGCTCGCTAACGGCTCCGTACTGATTCAGCGTGTGTTCGCTCACTCCGAGAATATTTTGCTTGATTTCATAATGATAGGCTACCAGGCTGCCTTTAACAACTTCTCCAGCACCTGAAACAGTTGTTAAACGTTCGCTGAATAACCCGCCGGTTAAACTTTCGGCTGAAGCAATCGTCAAGCCTTGTGCCGTTAATTCTTTTACCAATTCATTATGTAAAGAAGTTGCTTCGTATCCATATAAATACTCGCCTACGCGCTCTGAAATGGTTTTTTCCACTTCGTCTAACATGCGCTGTGCTTCAGCAGCATCAGCGTGCTTAGCAGTTAAGCGAAGCGTCACTTCTCCATCTCCTGCAAGCGGTGCAATCGTCGGGTTTGTTTGCGCATCAAGCAAATCTTCAATTTCCGTCTCAAGCTGTGATTCTCCTATTCCGAAAAAACGAAGAACGCGTGATTCAATACTTTCTTTTAATTCAAGCTTTTGAGCTAAAAATTCTTGACCATATGCTTCATACATTGGATAGAGCTCTTTTGGCGGCCCTGGGAATAGCATATAGTGTTTTCCCTCTACTGTAAGCCCCATACCTGGAGCCATTCCGTAATCATTAGGGAGCACTGTCGAACCTTCAAGTACAATTGCCTGTTTTTTATTGTTAGGTGTCATGATACGATTTGACTGTTTGAAATAGGCTTCAATGCTTTCAAGTGCTTCCGCATTTGTTGTCAACTCTACTCCTAGCACACTCGCAATTGTTTCTTTTGTTAAATCATCTTTTGTAGGACCAAGCCCGCCTGTGAAAATAATTAACTCTGCACGTGTTTGAGCTGTAGCAATCACTTCTTTCAAGCGCTGTGCATTATCTCCTACTACTGTATGATAGTAAACATTAATTCCAAGTTCGGCTAATTTTTTCGATAAATACTGAGCGTTTGTATTGGCAATTTGCCCAAGCAGCAGCTCAGAGCCGACTCCAATAATTTCAGCGTTCATCATATCATCTCCATCTTACTTATTTTGAATTAACAAAAGCCTGTTTGTTTTTAGCAAAGTAGTCCCAGCCTGAAATAACCGTAAAAATCACTGAGATCCAAAGCATTACGCTAGCAAACGGAATGGAAATCCATTCAAAAGGCAAGTTGTACAACAGAATAGCTGAAATAGCTAAAATTTGAGTCCATGTTTTAATTTTACCTAACATATTGGCTGCTACAACTTCTCCTTCCCCTGCTAGTACAAGTCTTAAACCTGTGATAGCAAATTCACGGCTAATAATGATGATAGCAGCCCATCCTGCACCTGCAATTAAATCTAAGTCAACAATAGCTACAAGCGCAGCTGAAACCAACAGCTTGTCTGCTAGTGGATCTAAAAACTTGCCCAAGTTCGTGACTAAATCGTACTTTCTTGCATAGTATCCGTCGATCCAGTCTGTTGTAGATGCAATAATAAATAATGCCGCCCCTAATAGATGAGCGATCGGAATCTCTTTTCCTGCTGCCTCTACTGTGCCAAATGGTAGCGGCACCATCATAAAAATGAGGAATACGGGAATTAGAAAAATTCGCGAAATGGTAATCTTGTTTGGTAAATTCACTTCTTCTGCCTCCAATTACTGTTACAAACTGAAAGCGTGCAAACGAAGTTGTTTGCACGGCTTTGGTTTTATTATAGCGTGAATGAGTGTTTAATTCACATATTATCTTTATTTACACCCTGACCACTTTTTAAAACAGGCTGTTTACTGTGCTTCTGCCGGCTGATATTGAATCGTTACAACTTGTCGAACTTGCTTGGATGAATCAAACGGCAAGTCAACCGCTTTTCCATTTACTTTTAACTCTACTCCAGGTGAATAACCGATGTTGACACGAGCTTCCGTTTCTTTCGTCAAATCAAATTCTTTTGTTTCACCTTTTTTTAGAATGGAGCTAAAGAAAGCATTTCCTTTTCCATTTTTCACATCTAACCAAGTATCTGCTTGAGTGGATGTTACTTCTAGGTTAAATGCATCTGTACCGGAAAGAGCATACGTAGCACTTCTGCCTGTTTTTTGAACTTCCTTGTATTCTTGTTTACCGCTGTCTTTCTTTTCTTTCTCAGCTTTTTCTTTTGCGGCTTTTTCTTTTTCAGCTTTTTCTTTTTCTTGTTCTTTCTTATCAGCAGCACTTTGTTCATCTTCTGACTTGCTATTGTCATTTTTTGCAGTAGTTTCATTCGTTTCTTCCTGCGTGTTAGACTGCTGAACTTCGCTGTTTGGAGCTTCTTGGTTAGCCTGCTCCTTGTTTTTATCCGAGACGATATTTTGAGCGATTACCCAAATAATAATCCCAACAACTACAACTCCCGCCACCACTAGAACAGTTGGAAGGTAGTCATATGCTTTTGAAACTCCTTTTGTATGCTGAGGAATTTCTTTGCGGCTGCGAACGCGCGAAAGCTGCTGCGGCATGTCTTCTGTTTGAGTTGAAGGAATGTCTGATTTGTATTCTTCAAAAATAGCATCTGTGTCCAACCCAATTGCTTCGCAGTATTGCTTAATAAACGCTCGTACGTAAAATTTCCCTGGCATAACCTCATAATTGCCTTCTTCAATGCCAAGTAAATAGCGTTTTTGAATTTTCGTTAGTTTTTGTAAATCCTCTAACGACAATCCTTTGCTTTCTCGTTCTTGTCTTAACCTTTGTCCTAACTCTGTCAATGCTAACACCTACCAATTATGCTAAAAATCAAACATCGATAATCCACCGTCTTGAAACATTTGAGGACCTTCCATTATTTCATATGTAATCTTCTCATTGGGGTCATTTCTTATTTCAATAATGTAGGCAAAATCATCTAACGAATACTCGGTATTTTGTACAAATACATCCGGATGCTCCACGATTTTTGTCGCGGGTACATTCATTACTTCTCGAACAAGCTGCCAGTGCTTTTCATTCGCTCGTTTTGTCGATACAATCCCGTCAATGATAAAAATATTATCAGCGTTGTATTCGTCAGCAATAAGCTGACTGCGAATCGTTTGTTTTAAGAGTGTAGAAGACACAAAAAGCCACCTTTTGTTCGCACATACGCTAGCTGCTACAATCGATTCGGTTTTGCCTACTCGCGGCATACCTCGAATACCGATAAGCTTATGACCGTCTTGTTTAAACAGTTCCGCCATAAAATCTACGAGCAAACCTAATTCATCTCTTACGAAACGGAATGTCTTTTTATCATCTGCGTCACGCTGAATATAGCGACCGTGACGCACTGCTAACTTATCACGCAATTTAGGCGGTCTCATTTTTGTCACAATGATATTATCCATTGTTTTCAAAATAGATTCAAGCCTGTCTATTTGCTCATGTGAATCACAGCGCAGCAATAATCCACGGCGAATATCATCCACTCCATTAATTGTGACAATATTAATTGACAACATTCCAAGAAGCGATGAAATATCACCTAAAAGACCCGGACGATTTTTTTGTATTTGATATTCTAAATACCACTCAATTTTCTCCATCAAACCCCTCCCATTTCTTGGCTGGCCTTCGAGAGGTGCCCCCTTTTTTTCACCTAGTTTAACTATAAATGATTTCCATTATATTATAAACCCTAAAGGCAAGTAGTTCTACATTTGTTATGTATGTAAGCGCTTATTTATTTGTACTATTTAATTCTAAGAAAAAAGGAGCTTTCACACGCGGTGAATTAGCTCCTTTTTAGAAACGATAACTTATTTTACTGATCCGTTATTTTGAACTAATTTCACCATGCTGCTCGCAATCGCATGCTGCTCTTCTTTAGAAGCAACGCTCCAAAGGTCTGCTAAAATTCGCTCTTGATCATTTTTTGCATCAACTTGGTTTGCTAAATATCCACCAATTTGATAAGCAAGATCATGAATAACTTCTTCTTGCATTCCTTCGTTTTGTGCATGAT
Source organism: Priestia sp. USM5 (assembly GCF_058323215.1). NCBI lineage: Bacteria > Bacillati > Bacillota > Bacilli > Caryophanales > Bacillaceae > Priestia > Priestia sp. USM5. The sequence goes on along the minus strand of NZ_JBSGKN010000001.1, from coordinate 773,757 downwards.
GTAAACGGTCGCCTAAAAAATCTTTCCAGCTATCCCAGTTTTCTAATACTGACATGAGTAGCCCTCCTTAAGGTTTATTCATATCATAGTTTGTACCTTGTTTTTAATTTTATGCACACTTTATATGTACCAACCGCCATTAACCGATAATATTTGTCCAGTTATATACGAAGCACGTGAAGATATTAAATATGAAACCGTATCTGCCACTTCTTTTGGATATCCTATTCTTCCTAAAGGGATCTCTTCAGCCAGCTCTTTAACCTCTTCTTTTGAATAGCTGGCCATCATACCCGTTTCAATCGCTCCGGGCGCAACTCCATTGACGCGAATTCCACTTAATGCAACCTCTTTTGCCAAAGCTTTTACAAACGTATTTTGGGCGCCTTTTACCATTGAATAAAGAACTTCAAACGAAGCTCCTGTAAGTCCCCAAATGGAAGAAATCATGATAATTTGTCCGCTTTTAGCACTGATCATTTTAGGCAGCAAAGCTTTTGTAATAACAAAGGGAGCCGTGATGTGAAGATAGATCATTTCTTCGGTTTCATTTGCCGAAGCATCTGTCATTAACCCGCTAACGCTTCGTCCGCTGTTATGAATAATAACTTCTACCGGAACAATAATCTCCTTTAAAAACTTCTCCACTCCCTCTTTACATGATAAATCCGCTTGTACTGTAAACACGGTTTTCACCTTTTCAGCTAGCTCATGTGCAAGCGCCTCTATTTTGTCTTTTCGTTGATGATAGTGCAAAATAAGCGAGTATCCATCTTCAGCCAATTGCTTAGCAATCGCTGTGCCAATTCCTCCGCTTGCACCTGTCACAAGGGCAAATTTCTCCATAGCCTTCTCTCCTTTACATGCAAAAAAGCTGATGAACATCAGCTTTTTTGGCAACAATCATCTTTATTTAGGTACTACTTCACAAACCGTAAAGTTCTTTTCATCAATAATCTCGTTTAGCACATCTTTTATTTCGTTTACCTTCAGTTTTTCTAGCGTTTCAACAATATCAAATAAATTCATATCATTAAACGCATAGCGTGTAAACTGATTAGCGATAAACTCAGGTGAGTTTAATGAACGTAAAAATCCGCCGATTTTCTTTTTACGAATACGCTCAAGTTCCTCTTCTGTTAGTGATTTTGTTTTCATTTCAAGTAAAATTTGTTTAACTCGATCATACAGCTGTTCCGGTTGATCCGTATCTCCTCCGATAAGAGCAAAACCAAATCCTCTTTCCTCCGTATAATCATACGCAAACGTTTCATCAATGAGTCCGTCTGCATACAACTCCTCATAGTACGAAGAGCTTTTTCCAAATGCATAATCTAAAATGATATTCATTGCTAACTCGTATTTAAGCATTTCTCCGCCTGAACGCTGCGGATTTTTCGCTTTTAGACCCACCATACATTTCGAAGACTGCACCGGCATTTTTAATACTTGTTTTTCTTGATCCACCGTTTCAGGCTCTTCGTCAAAATGACGCTGTATGTCAGAGATTTCTTTATAATCTTTTTTCTGCTGATTGTCTCGAACTTGCTTCATTACTTTTTCCGCATCAACAGGACCTACAATGAACAACAGCATGTTGCTCGGATGATAAAACGTTTCATAGCATGTGTACAGTAAATCTTTATTAATATGTGAAATTGATTCGATCGTGCCGGCAATATCAATTTTAACAGGATGGTTTTTGTACATATTTTGAATGGTACCAAAATACAAGCGCCAGTCCGGATTGTCGTCATACATTGTAATTTCTTGACCGATAATGCCCTTTTCTTTTTCTACCGTTTTTTCTGAGAAGTACGGCTCTTGTACAAAGTCCACTAATGTTTCAAGATTTTCTTCAAAGTTAGATGTACAGCTGAATAAGTAAGCTGTGCGGGTAAAAGAAGTAAATGCATTGGCCGAAGCACCTTGTTTACTAAACTGCTGAAAGACATCTCCGTCTTCTTTTTCAAATAATTTATGCTCTAAAAAGTGGGCAATTCCATCCGGAACTTTTGTCATTTCATTTTCATTTAGCGGTACAAATTGATTGTCAATCGATCCGTAGTTTGTTGTAAAAGTGGCAAACGTTTTGTTAAACTCCGGTTTTGGCAAAATGTATACCTGCAGCCCGTTATCCATTTTTTCATGATACAGCTGTTCTTGAAGCTGCGAAAATTCAATTTTCTCCATTTTCTTCACCGCCCGTTCCTGTTAAGAAATAAATTGTATCCATTTCAATTTTCTCAGCCACTTTAATAATTTCCTGCTTAGATACCGCATCAATATGCTTTAAGTATTCATCAATTGAAATATCTTTACCCGTTAATTCATTATGATACATAACCTCTACTAGTCCTCGTGGAGTATCCACCGTTTCAAGCAGTTGGTTGTGAATAACGGCTTTCGTTTGAGCGATTTCGCCGTCTGTAAACGATCCTTGTTTCATTTCCTGCATTTGTTCTTTAATAATCGTAACAGCTTGGTCGTAATTTTTAGCATCAATACCCGACATGACCATTAGTAATCCTTTATGACTCTCTACTCTCGAAGCAGCATAGTAAGCTAAGCTCGCTTTTTCACGCACGTTAATAAATAGCTTGGAATGTGAGAACCCTCCGAATATCCCATTGAATACTTGAAGAGCAAAATACTGTCTATCTCCGTATACAACGTTTGTACGATAGCCAATATTTAATTTCCCTTGTTTGACTTCTTGTTTTTCCACCACTTCATTTACGTTTGAGATCTCTTTAGACGTGATAGAATCTTCAATGTCTTTTTGCTCGCGCTTTGGTAAAGTAAATGTTTCTTTTACTGTTTGTAAAACCTCTTCGACTTGCAAATCTCCAATAGCATAAAGGTGAATGGCATCTTCTTTTAACACCTGCTGATAATAAGCGTACAAACTTTCACCTGTAATTTCTTCCACATCGTCAATTTGACCGTTTACATGTAAAGAGTAAGGTTCTTCCTTACACATTTCTTCAACTAGTCTTAAATTAGCATAGCGCATTTTATCATCAAATACGGCTTGAATTCGCTGACGAAGCGAACGCTTTTCTTTTGTCATAATATCCGTTAAAAAAGAGTCCCCTTCAACTGCTGGCTTTAATAAAATATCGCCAAGAAGCGCTAACGCTTTTTGTAAAAGCGGAGTTGAATCTTTCAAATATTTTTCATTCGCTATATCAATGCGAATCGTAATATCGTGGTTATCACCTTTTTTTGTTAAGTCTACTTGTAAAGTAGCACCATAAAGCTCATCTAAATATGTACGAAGCTTTGTCGTAGACGGCAGCGACTCGGTAGCGCTTTGAAGCACATAAGGTAAAAGGGCACGCATTGTCACCGTTTTCTTATCTAAAGGGGCATTTAGTTTTAAAATGAACGTGTTTGTTTTGTACTTAGCTGTTTGAATGGTATGAACAGTCAATCCTTCTAGTTCATGTTTTTGTTCAGTCAATAATTTCATATATAAACCTCCTTTTAAATTTTGATGTATTAACTAGACAATACTTCTATTTTGAATCTTTAACGCTAATTTTAGTCTTATAACCACTATATCGAATTCAAGGAAACATTTTCAAGTAACTTGCCGCGCGCTTCCTCATTTCTTTTCATATTCTTTCTCTCAATGAAAAAAAGGCGGAGAAAAGAATATGATTTCTTTGTCTCCACCTTCTATATTTATCCAACTTTAGTCATTGTTAGACCTCGTATAGAGGATTTATTAGCGGCGGCCTTTTTCATAAGGAACGCCCAGCGCTTTAGGAGCCTCAGCACGTCCTACAAAACCAGTAAGCGCTAAGATTGTTAATACGTACGGTGCAATGGTTAAAAGGACGGATGGGATATCTTGAATAACCGGAATCTGAGCTCCAGTGATACTCAAAGACTGTGCTAATCCGAAAAACATGGCTGCACCTAAAGCACCAATAGGATGCCACTTCCCGAAAATCATGGCCGCAATAGCAAGGAACCCTTGTCCAGCAATCGTACCCGCTGCAAAGTTTGTAGCGATAGACGTGGCATACACCGCTCCGCCGATTCCAGCGAACATGCCGGAAATCATAACGCCAACGTAACGCATTCTCACAACTTTGATCCCCATCGTGTCTGCTGCCATTGGGTGTTCACCAACTGAACGAAGACGGAGACCAAACGGCGTTTTATAAATGATGTACCATACAGCAAAAGCTAGCGCAATCGCAATATAAGACGTAATAGGAACGTTCGAAAACAGAATTTTACCGATTACTGGAATGTCTGATAAACCTGGAATACTTACTTTATCGATACGGAATTGAATAAAATCTGTTTGTCCTTTCCCAAAAATCTTTTTGATTAAAAAGATTGAAAGACCCGCAGCTAGAAAATTCAGGGCTACACCACTTACAGTTTGATCTGCTTTTAATGTAATGCTTGCAACAGCATGAATCAGTGAGAACACAGCGCAAACAACAGCCGCAATTACTATTGCTACCCACGGGGCCCAAGCACCTAATGAATCCTGAAGTAAAAGGGTTGAAACAATACCTGTGAACGCGCCAAACATCATCAGCCCTTCTAATCCAATGTTCACGACCCCGGAACGTTCACTAAATATCCCTCCGAGCGCGGTAAAGATAAGCGGTGCAGCTGAATAAAGCGCCGCTGGAATAATAATGGCTAACACCTCTAAGAAGTTCATTTTGCTCCCCCCTTGCCTGCACGGCCAAGCACCCAGCGAATTAAATAACTAGATGCAACAAAAAAGATAATAAGCGCAATGACAATTTGAATTAATTCAGACGGTACGCCTGTCATAAAGTTCATTTGAGGAGCCGCAGTTTGCAGTCCTCCGAAAAAGAATGAAGCTAATAAAATTCCAATTGCGCTGTTAGCTCCTAAAAGGGCTACGGCGATACCGTCAAATCCCGTACCCGTAAACGCAGTGAATGTGCCCATATATTGAAATGTTCCAAGCCCTTCCATAGCTCCGGCAAGCCCGGCAAAAGCGCCTGAAATAGCCATGGATAACACAATGTTTCGGCCTACATTCATTCCTGCATACTGTGAAGCATGCTGATTAAAACCAACGGCTCTTAGCTCGAATCCCTTAGCTGTTTTATTCAAAATAAACCACATTACGACGGCTGCAGCGATGGTAATAAGAATGCCGTAATGAAGGCGGGAGTTATTGGTTAACTGTGCTAAAAAGCTTGATGCTAAAGATGCCGATTCTTTAATATCATACGATTTTTCATTACCCGCGTATAAATACGTACGGATTAAACTGCTCGTGGTGTAAAGAGCAATATAGTTCATCATGATGGAAACAATTACTTCATGAACATGAAATTTTGCTTTTAAAAATCCTGGAATAAACGCCCAAACTGCTCCAGCTGCAGCTGCTGCTAATACAGCTAAAGGAATATGAATGACTGCTGGTAAATCAAACGCATACCCAACCCATACTGAAGCCAACCAGCCAACCAAAAGCTGTCCTTCTACTCCAATGTTAAAGAGACCGGTTTTATAAGCAAACGCAACCGCAATACCGGCCAGAGCAAGAGGCGTCATGGCACGAATCGTTTCTCCAATGGCTTTTGGCGTTCCAAACATCCCGTCAAAAAGAGATTGATAGCCAAGCATTGGATCATAGCCGCCTAGTAACATAATAACCGCTCCGGCAATGAGTCCTAATATGGCCGATACAACAGGGATCAAAATCATCATTACACGTTCATTTTTCACAAGTTTATTCATGCTGTTCCACCCGCTTTCTCACGCGTACCGCCTGCCATTAATAGACCTAACTCTTGTTCATTCGTTTCTTTTGGATCTACAATGTCAACTATTTTCCCTTCATAAATAACCGCAATGCGATCGCTTAGATTCATTACTTCATCTAGTTCTAGCGAAACGAGCAGCACTGCCCGTCCTTTATCTCGTTCTTCAATCAGCTTTTTATGAATAAATTCAATGGCTCCTACATCCAGCCCCCTCGTTGGCTGAGCTGCAATTAATAGTTCCGGACTGCGGTCTACTTCACGGGCAATAATGGCTTTTTGCTGATTTCCGCCCGATAGCGATCGCGCTTGCGTATATTCACTAGGGGTTCGCACATCATATTCTGCAATTAACTCTTTTGCTTTTTTATACAGCTCTTTATAATTCAAAATACCTGATTTAGACATCGGCTTTTGATAATACGTTTGAAGACCGATATTTTCACCAATTGTATAATCTAATACAAGCCCGTGCTTATGGCGATCCTGCGGAATATGTCCTACTCCTGACTCCGTAATTTTACGCGTGGATAACGTAGACAACTCTTGATTTTTTAACGTGACCGAGCCCGACTTTATTTTTCTTAGACCCGTAATTGCCTCAATCAGCTCTGTTTGGCCATTTCCATCCACACCCGCGATGCCTACAATTTCGCCTGCTCGAACGCTTAGATCAAGTGAACTTACAGCCTCTACTCCTCGGCTGTCTTCTACTACTAATTCTTTTATTGTTAACACAGCTTCTTTTGGAGTCGCTGTTTTCTTTTCAGTTTTAAAATGTACTTCTCTTCCTACCATTAAAGCAGCAAGTTCATCAGGGTTGGTCTCTTGCACATTTACCGTACCAACCCCGACACCTTTTCGAATAATTGTACAGCGGTCACACACTGACATAATTTCTTTTAATTTATGCGTAATTAAAATAATCGACTTTCCTTCTTGAATTAATTTTTTCATAATTTGAATTAATTCCGTAATTTCCTGAGGTGTTAAGGCGGCAGTAGGTTCATCAAAAATAAGAATGTCGGCTCCTCTGTAAAGCGTCTTTAAAATTTCCACTCGCTGCTGCATGCCAACTGAGATATCTTGAATCTTCGCATATGGATCTACCGATAATCCATATTGATTTGAAAGCTCTTGAATATCTTGAGCTGCTTTTTTAATATTGATTTTCCCCGTTCGCGTCGGTTCGTTCCCAAGAATAATATTTTCTGTGACTGTAAAGTTTTGAACAAGCATAAAATGCTGATGAACCATTCCAATTCCTAAGTCATTCGCTACGTTAGGGTCCGTGATTTTGACTTCTTGGCCGTTTACACGAATCTGCCCTTTTTCAGGCTGATAAAGCCCAAATAAAACGTTCATCAGCGTTGACTTACCTGCACCATTTTCTCCTAACAAAGCATGAATTTCTCCCTTTTTCACTTGGAGTGTAATATTGTCATTAGCGACAATACCGGGAAACTCTTTGCGAATATCTAGCATTTCAATAACATATTCCACTACTTTCACTCCCTATTCCTGCCTGCTACAGGATTCTGTCTTCCGTTTTTTGGCTATGAAAAAGGCTAGTTTTCACTAGCCTTTTATACTCATATAATCATTGCTTAACAGATATCAGCTTATTTTTTAAGCGTTTTTTCAAACTCTTTAAATTCTTTATCCGTTTGAGGCACTGTAATGTCACCGTCTAGAATTTTTTGCTTATACTCATCAACTGCTTTTAACGCATCTTTGCTTACATTATCTTGTGATGGAGCAATTCCCACTCCGTCTTCTTTTAAGCCAAACACAACCTCTTTACCGCCTGGGAATTTGTCGTCCATTGCTTGTTTTGCAACATCTTCTACAGCCAGGTCAACGCGTTTTACCATCGAAGTTAACGTTACGTTTTCAGGCATACCTTCTTCATGCTGATCGCGGTCAACTCCAATTACCCAAACCTTTTTGTCTTTACCGCCTTTTGAACGGTTTTTAGCTTCTGTAAATACGCCGTTTCCAGTACCGCCAGCCGCTTGATAAATAATATCAGCGCCTTTGCTGTAAATGGTAGAAGCGATAGCTGAGCCTTTTTCTGGAGAGTTAAAACTTTCCGCGTATTGAGAAATAACTTCAGCGTCTGGGTTTACAGATTTAACACCTGCTTTAAATCCGTTTTCAAACTTCTTGATTAATGGAGATTCAACGCCTCCGATAAAGCCGATTTTGTTCGTTTTCGTTTGTTTCGCTGCCACTACACCTACTAAGAAAGAGCCCTGCTCTTCTTTAAATAGAATGCTTGCCACGTTATCTAAGTTTTCTGACTTTAGCGTATCGTCTACTAATGCAAAGTTAGCATCTGGATACTGCTTCGCTGCTTTTTTAATGTCTTCTTTTAACAAAAAGCCAATTCCATACGTCAAGTTATAGCCACTCTCAGCAAATTTAGAAAGGTTGCTCTCGTATTCAGATGCTTTTGTAGACTGCAAATATTTGTATCCAGTCCCTTCATCAAGTCCGTTGTCTTTCCCAAACTTTGTTAGACCTTCCCAAGCAGATTGGTTAAACGATTTATCATCTACCCCGCCCGTATCTGTTACCATTCCCACTTTAAAATCCGCTGCTTTTTTATCTCCGCTGCTCTTATCTGCGTCGTTTGAGCCACACGCGCTTAAAAGTGTTCCTGCCGCTAATACTAGTGATAATGCAAGTCCCGTTTTACGTTTTAACATGTTTTAACCCCCTGAATAGTTTTAAAAGTATAAAGCCAATTTTCTATTTCGTCCCTGTGACCTACATTTGACACCTCCTTAAAAGGACAATGTTAAATAGTTGTAAATTTTCTGACATTTAACCATAAAAAAACTAGACGCGTTTACGCAGTACTTGGAAACTAAATTGATCTGCTTTAAAATAATTGATGGAATATAAAATGGGTTCATCATACTGGTCATAATGCATTTGTTTCAGCACAAGCAAAGCGGTTTCTGGCTCGCATTGTAAAATAGGAGAAACTTTTTCATGATAGCCTAGAGGCTCAATATTTGCCACGGCGTATGAAATGTGCTTTCCTGCTTGTTTTTCAAGAATTTCTAGCAAAGATTCCTGTTTATATTCGAAATTTTCAGGCAATATTTTTTGAGGAACCTTGTCCATGCAATATACAACAGGCTCTCCGTTTGCCGTTCTCACCCGTTCAACAAATAAAATCTGTTCGTCTTCCCCGCAAGCAAAACGTGTTAAATCATTTTCAGACAACTCTTGTATTTGAGAAGATAAGAAGATTGTTCCGGCCTTCATACCAGCTTGTTCAATCATATGTGTTATACTATTTAATTGCTCAATCCCTGACAAAAAAGTAGGCTTCGTGTTGACAAATGTTCCCACGCCGTGTCTGCGAACAATAATATTCTCTTCTTCTAATATGCGAAGTGCCTCACGTAGCGTTGCGCGGCTAACCCCTAGCTGCTTTGATAAATCAAACTCTGAAGGGAGTCTTTCCTTTTCTTTAAAAATTCCTTTTTCTATATTTTGTTTAATTTTATCAATCACTTGTAAATACAAGTGCCGATTATCCGCACGTATAGACATCACTCTTCCTCCATATTAAAAAGTCATCAGACCTCTGATGTTCGACTACTTAATCGAAAATAATATATCATTTTTCGACAGATAAATAAATAGGTTATATTAATTTTTTGTTAAAATTTTTAATATTTTTTAAAAAAAATGAATTTTTGTTATTTTTTAATGTCAGCATACCTAACAACCTACTTTTCTTCTAATATTAGATAAAACCCAAACATTTTAGTCATTAAATTTTTTAATATTCGTTTTTATTTTATTTATTTAGCATGACATATTTTTGTATAATACTATTCTTACCGTCTCTTCTTCCATAAAAAAATGAGGTTGAGACATAACTAAATGAATCCAATCTAAAGACAATCAAATAAGATACATGAGCTGAAACGCTTGCGACACCGCAGTTGATTTCCGTGCAAGACTTCGGTTTCCACGGGCGGGCGATGGGCCTCCTCGTCGCTTACGCTTTTCCCGCAGGAGTCTTCACCTTGTCTTTCAGTCAACTTCTAGAAGGAACGAAACGGATGAAACCTATATTCACCCTAACAAAAAAAACGAACCGCTAATCAGACATGTTGATTAGTGATTCGTTTTTCACTTAGGCTAAAATACTTTTGTCCCAGCTCCATCTTTTTTAATAACCTTATTAAGATCCAACATCTTCATTTTGCTGAGAAATCAGCACCGAACGCGGCTTACTTCCTTCGTAAGGCCCAACCACTCCACGATCTTCCATCGCATCGATTAAGCGTGCAGCCCGGTTATAGCCAATTCGAAAGCGTCGCTGCAGCATAGAAACAGAAGCTGTTTGCATTTCTGCCACAAGCTGAACCGCTTCGTCATATAGCTCATCTGCAAAATCATCGACTTGTTCAGGGGCATCTGTTGGAATCATTTCTTCTTGATACTGTGCTTTTTGCTGTGCAATTACAAAATCAACAATCTCTTCTACTTCTTCATCTGATAAAAAGGCACCTTGCACACGCACAGGTTTTGAAGCTCCAACAGGCATGAACAGCATATCTCCTCTTCCTAGAAGCTTCTCAGCTCCTCCCATATCTAGGATCGTACGAGAGTCAGTTTGTGAAGATACACTAAAAGCGATTCGGGAAGGAATGTTTGCTTTAATAACTCCAGTAATAACATCTACTGATGGTCGCTGTGTAGCAATAATCAAATGAATGCCGGCAGCACGAGCCATTTGAGCAAGACGTGTGATCGAATCTTCGACGTCAGATGAAGCAACCATCATCAAGTCAGCCAACTCATCAACAATCACCACAATATAAGGAAGAGTCGGCTGTTTTGCATCGGCGTCTCCATCATCATTCATACGTTTTACTAAATCGTTATATCCTTCAATGTTTCTCGTTCCGCTGTGTGAGAACAACTCATAACGTCGCTCCATCTCACTTACAACTTTCTTTAATGCTTGAGAAGCTTTTTTCGGATCTGTTACGACAGGAGCCAATAAATGCGGAATACCATTGTACATATTCAACTCAACCATTTTAGGGTCAATCATCATTAATTTTACTTCATGAGGCTTTGTTCTCATTAAAATACTAATAATAATACCGTTGATACACACACTTTTTCCGCTTCCTGTTGCCCCTGCTACAAGCATATGAGGCATTTTATTAAGCTCTGCTAGCACAGCTTCGCCTGAAATATCTCTTCCTAAACCAACTAATAGCTTTTTATCAGGTCGGTTATTTTCAGTCGCTTCAAGTACTTCTCTAAGTGAAACCATCGCTACTTCTTCGTTCGGCACTTCAATTCCTACCGCTGATTTCCCGGGAATTGGAGCTTCAATCCGAATATCTTTGGCAGCTAATGCAAGTGCTAAATCATCACTTAAATTGACAATCTTACTTACTTTTACTCCTACATCAGGATATACTTCATATTTTGTAACAGCTGGTCCAAGGTGAACTTTTGCCACTTTTGCTTTTACGCCGAAACTTTGAAACGTTTTTTCAAGCTTTTCGGCATTTTTATAAATGTTTTTATGCTCTTTTGCCTGGTTACTTTTCTTTGGCATCGTCAATAGCTTGATAGGAGGAAGCTCATACTCTTTATTTTCCGTTTCAGTAAAGGTAATCATAGGAGCTTTTTCTTCTTCCTGTTCCTTTTGCGGCCTTGGCTGTTGCGGTGCAGCAGCTACAGGCTTCGATTCCATAACCGGAGGCGCCGGAGCTATAGGAGCAGCAGGAGATTGACTAGACTCTTCCTCTCCATAATCAAAGTGTTCAATAATTGGAGGCGAAGGTGCTTCCACTTCTATTTCCACGCTTTCTTCAGGTTCTTGAACAGCTTTTTCTTGGCGTCTCTTTTTTGTTGTTTTAGGGGCTTTTTTCTTCTTATGTTTCCACGTCTGAATATCTTGCCAGCCTTCTTTTAACTCCGTTGTTAAAAAATTAACTAGAGGTGACAGAAGTTTTAATACCGTTTCGTGAAGCGAACGTCCGGTAATGAGCAGTACCCCAATCACAATAAGCAAGGCAGCGATAAGTTCTGTTCCTAAGCTATCAAACAGATAGTAGAACATGGCAAACATAATAGCTCCTATCATCCCTCCCCCTAAATCACTGTGATTCGATTGTCCCGTTGCTTCGAGCATATACAAATCCCACGTATTCATAATGACAGATGGATCTGTAAACGTTCCGTTTTTCGATAAATTTTCAAATAACGTCACGTGACTAAACAGTAAAATAGATAAAATAATGAGGTATGTACCGATAAGCTGCCGCGTCACTAAAGGAGGCATTTCTCTTTTCCAAATAATATAAACAGATAGAATAACCATTCCGATTAAACACAGCATATACCATTCGCCAATAAATAAGCGGACCACGAGTACAAGAGCCTGTCCTACAGCACCGAGTCCTGCCATGGCAATTAACGTTAACGCTAATAAAAATAAGCCAATAAGCTCAAAGCGCAATATGCGTTTCCATTCATCCTTTTTTATTTGACCTCTTCGTTTTTTCTTTGCCATTTTTCCACTCCAATCAACGTCCAACACCCTATGTTGATTTTGTTTCTTTTATCAGTTGAATAAAAAAGCAGCCAATACAGCGGCTGCCTTCTTCGTCATATTCATTATACCATATTCACCATAATTATACTGAAATCCTTACGACAAAATTTGACCAGGATAATAATTTTCATTCAAATAATCTTGAGGATTCGTGCTTAAAACCCTCACAATTTGCTGTTGTTTTTGTTCATTTTCTTCAACGATAACCGGGATTCCATTATGATTAATAAGCTTTGGCTGAGATTGTTCTTGATGATAAGACTGCTGAAAAATCAGTTCTTGTGGCATCATTGTATATAAAATCATTGCAGCAGCTGCTCCTCATTCTGACGTCCTTGCTCAATCAGTTCATTCAATTTTTTGATTGCTTGAGCAACTCCGCCTACTTCGTTAATTAACCCGTATGAAACAGCATCTCCGCCAACTACATTTGTCCCGATATCACGCGTTAAGTTCCCTTTTGAAAACATAAGTTCTTTAAACTTTTCTTCTGAAATATGAGAGTGTTCTCTCACAAAGTTAATCACGCGCTCTTGCATTTTATCTAAGTATTCGAATGTTTGCGGTACACCAATAACAAGACCCGTTAAGCGAATGGGATGAATGGTCATGGTCGCTGTACCGGCAATATACGAATAATCAGTTGAAACCGCAATTGGAACACCGATTGAATGTCCGCCTCCTAGCACAATGGACACAGAAGGCTTGGATAACGAAGCAATCATTTCCGCAATGGCAAGACCTGCTTCTACATCTCCACCTACTGTATTCAAAATAATAAGCAATCCTTCAATTTTTGGATTTTGTTCAATCGCCACAATTTGCGGGATGACATGCTCATATTTTGTCGTTTTATTTTGAGGAGGCAGCTGCATGTGCCCTTCGATTTGTCCTACAATCGTTAAACAGTGAATATTAGAATCCTGAGGAAGCTGAGCCACGTTGGTCTGTCCCAATTGTTGAATTTTATCTAATATTCCGCCCTTGCTTTCTTCATTTTTATTAGGCTGCTGAGGCGCTTCATCAGAATGTAATCTTTCGTTATTTTCAAACATATTCTAGCTCCTTTCACTTATTGATAGTAGTAGTATGAACTTCTCATAGTTATTACATCCGCATCAGCTGCAAATAAAAAGCCTTCCCAGCGGGAAGGCTTCACATTAGATTTCCATGATAATCGGTAAAATCATCGGTTTACGACGGGTTTTTTCATATAAAAATTGATTTAAACTTTCTCTCATTTTTAATTTTAATGAAGACCACTCGATCACTTTGTCTTCCATACACTTTTCTAAAATTTGCTGAACAATCTTCGTTGCTTCTTCTAAAAGCTTTTCTGATTCTCTTACATAGACGAAGCCTCGGGAGATGATTTCTGGCCCCGCTACTACTGTTTTTTGACGTTTATTAATCGTAACTACTACCGTTAAGATTCCGTGCTGTGACAGCAGCCTGCGATCCCTCAGAACGATATTCCCAATATCGCCGACTCCTAGTCCATCAATGAGCGTATTTCCCGCTTGAATAGAACCGCTAGGGTACATGCGAGCATCTTTAAACTCAACTCGCTCACCTTTTTCAAGCAAACAAATATGATCTTCTGATATTCCTAATTGACCGGCTAGCTTTGCATAAGCTTTTTGTTTTCGGTACTCTCCATTCACAGGCATGACATATTTCGGCTTTGTTAAGTTAATCATAAATTTTAGTTCTTCTTGACTGCCGTGTCCGGAAGCCTGCACTTTCTTCTGAGCAAACACTACGCTTGCTCCTAAACGAAAGATGACGTCAATTGTTTTTGAAAAGGTCGTTTCGTGCCCCGCCACGGGTGTAGCAGCCAGCAGGACCGTGTCATCTTGTTTGATTTGAATCAATTTATGGGACTGTCTAGCCATTCGAGTAAGACCTGAAATCGGCTCTCCGTGATGACCTGTTGTTAAAATAACCGTTTCATGTTCTGAAAGATCCTTTAGCTTTTGCACAGGAACAATTAAATCCTCAGGCAGCTGCAAATGTCCAAGTTTTGCTGCAATATCAATAATTTTCAGCATACTCTTTTCCATAACGATCAGGTTACGGCCATGCTGATATGCGGCATGAATAATTTGCTGAATACGGTGCAGATTGGAACTGTATGCAGCAACAATGATTCGACCTTTGCTTTTATAAAAAGCGTCGGTAATATTTTGTCCGATGACGGCCTCGGAAACTGTATAGCCTGGCTTATCCGCATTTGTACTGTCTGAAAGCAAACACAGGACGCCTTTTTCCCCAATGGCAGCCATTTTTCCAATATCAGCGCTTTGAATGCTGACTGAGTTTTGATCAAATTTAAAATCACCTGTATATACAATCGCACCTTGATTGGTTTGTAAACAAATGCCGACTGAATCTTGTATACTGTGCTGCGTTCTAAAAAATGAAATATCCACTCCTTCAAACGATAAAACCGTTGACGAAGTGATAGGATGTAAAGCTTCATATTTTTTAATTCCATACTCTTTTAACTTTTCTTTGATAAGTGCTAGCGTTAATTCTGTACCATATACCGGCACGTCCAATTTTTGAAGTATAAAGGGAATAGCCCCAATTTGCTCTTCATGTCCATGAGTAACAAAAATGCCTTTTACGTTCTGCTGATTTTCTACTAAATATGTAATGTCAGGAATGACAATATCAATTCCTAACATTTCCCCTCCCGGAAACTTTGACCCTGCATCTAACACATATATGTTTTCATTGATTTCCACCACATACATGTTTTTTCCAAGTTCTCCAACTCCACCCAAGGCTGAAATTTTAATATTTTCTGTCTTTTCTAGTACCATAAGTTCCTCCTACTTACTTTCACCCGTACAATTTCATTTGCTTACATTATAACTGAAGTAAGAATTGGAATACAAGAAATTTCATTCGTCTATTTCCGTCATGTGCTCTTCTATTATCTTATAAGAAAAAAACGTCTCTTCATCAACTCGTATATACGGTCAATGAAGAGACGTTTAAAAAACATACTTATAGCTTATAGCGTATTTAATGTGCTGACTAACGTTTGGCGTTCTTCTTCCGTTAACGGAACTAAAGGTAATCGTACCGATCCTACGTCTAACCCTTTTAGCTGTAAAGCTGTTTTAACAGGCGTTGGACTTGGAGCCGCAAAAAGAGATTTCATCACAGGTACAATACGCTGATGAATTTTTGCTGCTTCTTTCGGATTTCCTGACTCATACAACTTAACCATCTCTTGCATTTCATTTCCAATAACGTGAGAGGCAACAGAAATAATCCCAGTTCCTCCAATTGCTAATACCGGCAGTGTTAAGCCATCATCACCGCTGTATAAAGCAAAATCATCGCTTGTTTGTGCGATAATAGCTGTCATTGCGTCAAGGTCGCCGCTTGCATCTTTTAACGCTACAACATTTGGCAGTTCAGCTAGGCGTACAATTGTATCCACAGACATATTGATCACGGATCGCCCTGGAATATTGTATAACATGACAGGCAGCTCTGTACTTTCAGCAATTGTTTTAAAGTGCTGATATAAGCCTTCCTGATTCGGCTTGTTATAATAAGGTGCTACAATCATAATCGCATCTACGCCGATTTCTTCTGCCTTTTTCGTTAATTCAATTGATGCATACGTATTATTGCTTCCTGTACCTGCAACAACAGGTACACGGCCATCTACTACCTTTACTGAGTGGCGGAACAGCGCCAGCTTTTCTTCTGTTGAAAGCGTAGGAGATTCACCCGTTGTTCCTGCAATAACCAACGCATCTGAACCGTTGCTGATTAAATAGTTAATAAGCTGCGTTGTTTTTTCAAAATCAATATTTCCTTTATGATCAAAAGGCGTTACCATCGCTGTTGCGACTTTCCCAAAATCAATCATGTTTTCACTCCTTGAAATTGCATTATCCCTATTCATGTAATGAACCGTTAGCTTATAGCTAACGGAACATGTAGTTTATCTCTTTTGCGGTGCTTTTGACAAGTCAAAGGCACCATGAAGAGCATTAACGGCTTTCTTTAAATCCTCTTCTTTTACAAGCACCCAAATCGTCGTATGGCTGTCAGCAGATTGTAAAATCTGAATACCTTCGCTAGAAAGAGCTGTAACAATTTTAGATGTAACACCAGGCACCCCTGCAATTCCTGCTCCAACCGTTGATACTTTGGCACAGTTGCGAATAACAGCCGGCTCATACCCTAGCGCATGAAGCACATCAATTGCTTTGTCAGTTGCTTCATCTGTTACCGTATATACAACACCCTTCGGTGAAATATTGATAAAATCTACGCTGATTTTTTCTTGTGCCATTGCTTTGAATACCTCTGCTTGCGTATCATAATGGCCTTCTTTACTAAAAACTTTAATTTGAGTCACGTTGGATACGTGGGCGATTCCTGTTACAAGGCGTTCTTGCACATCGCTTCCACGCTGCTGTGCTTCACCTTGAGATGTAACGAGCGTACCTTCTGAATCAGCATACGTGGAACGGACGCGCATCGGTACTTTTGCTTGCATGGCGATCTCTACGGCACGTGGGTGAACTACTTTTGCACCTTGATAAGCCATGTTGCATATTTCGTTATATGTGACAACGGATAGCGGTCTTGCATCTTCTACAATACGCGGGTCCGCTGTCATCACACCTTCTACATCCGTGAAAATGTCAATGTAATCAGCCATAAGGGCTGCACCTAACGCTGAAGCAGATGTATCGCTACCTCCGCGTCCAAGCGTTGTTGTATCACCTTCAGCAGTTGCCCCTTGAAAGCCTGTTACGACAACGACATCATATTCTTCTAATTCTTTTAACAAACGGTCGCATTTCATTTCTAGTATCTTGGCATTGGTAAAATCATCATTCGTCACAAACCCTGCCTGTGCACCGTTTAATGCTGTAGCTTTAATCCCATTTTCGTTTAATAAATTTGTAAATACAACCGATGAAATTAATTCTCCGCATGCCATAAGCATATCAAGCTCACGTTTGTTAAGAGACGCTTTATTTCCATCAACAAGTGAAAGCAATGTATCCGTTGCATACGGTTCACCTTTTCGTCCCATTGCCGATACAACAACGACTACTTTGTAACCCTCACTTAATGCATTATTTAAATGATAGATTGCTCTTGCTCTTCCTTCTTCGTTACGAACGGAAGTTCCTCCAAATTTTTGGACGATTATTTTCATACTTACACCTCATCATGTTCCGAGACACTCTGGTTGCGCTTATTTTACTAAGCTAAGCTTAATAAGTGATTCTGCAATTTGTACAGAATTCCAAGCTGCACCTTTTAACAAGTTATCAGAAACGATCCACATATGGAAACCGTTATCGCGATCTAAATCTTTACGAATACGGCCGACAAACACATCTCGTTTACCTACACAGTCTGCTGGCATTGGATATACTTGATTTTCTGGATCATCTTGCAATACGATACCAGGTGCATCAGCCAATAAATTTTTCACATCAGCTACCGTTACACCGTCTTTTTCAATTTCAATGTACACTGACTCTGAATGACCTGTTACAACCGGTAGACGAACACAAGTAGCAGCTACTGGCAATTCAGGCATGCTCATAATTTTTTTCGTTTCATTAATCATTTTCATTTCTTCAAATGTAAAACCGTTATCTTGAAATTTATCAATTTGCGGAATGGCATTAAAAGCAATTTGATAATGTTTTTTATCTCCACCAACCGGTAAAATTTCCGGTGTAAACTCTTTTTCTTCTAAAATAGCTTTAGCTTGTTCTTTTAATTCATTAATTGCAGCAGCACCTGCTCCAGAAACGGCTTGATACGTTGATACTAGCACTTTAGATAAGCCGTATGTTTCGCGTAATGGCTGTAATGCTGCTACCATTTGAATTGTAGAGCAGTTTGGATTAGCAATGATTCCGTTATGTGCGTGTAATGCATCTTCGTTCACTTCCGGCACAACTAACGGGACATTTTCATCCATTCGATAAGCGCTTGTGTTGTCTACAACGATTGCTCCGCGTTTTACTGCCTCTGGTGCAAGTGCTTTTGAAATGCTGCCGCCTGCACTGAATAAAGCAATGTCTACGCCTTCAAAGCTATCAGGAGTTGCTTCTTGCACAACAACTTCTTCTCCGTTAAACAACACTTTTTTACCAGCTGAACGAGCTGAAGATAATAACGTTAATTTACCAACTGGAAAATTACGCTCCTGTAGGGTTTTAATCATTTGTTGTCCTACTGCACCTGTTGCTCCTACTACTGCTACATGTAATTCTCTTGTCATTTTAATACCGCCTCCAACAATTTTCAACTACTCAACATTTATCTGCATATACTGACTATTTTAACATATTATTATGCTTCATTGCGTCAAAGAAGAGAAGATTTTTAAAATCTTCTCTTCTTTGAGATTGAGAGTTCTCTTACAGCCGCAGTATTGAACAGATTCATACAACAGCAAGAGGCATATATGTCCTATGACTCTTGACCGTCGCGGAACCTTTCGACAATAACAGGCTGAATCTGTTTATCTTCAAGCGCTGCGTACACCGTGTCTGATAACATCGTCATACGCGCTACCATTGAATTTGGTTTAAGCACCGGGTCATCTTGACCAAATGGAATAAAATAAATATTTTTAGTCGCCATTAGCCTCATTAAGTTTACACCATTTAGCCCTAGTGCGTCATTAGTCGAAATTCCCAGTACCACTGGCTTATTATTACGAAGCGTTGCTTTAGCTGCCATGAGTACCGGAGATTCAGTCATTGCATTCGCAAACTTACTCATCGTATTCCCAGTGATTGGGGCAACTACCATACAATCAAGCGGAATCTTTGGTCCTAGAGGCTCTGCTTTTACAATTGTATTGATGACGGCGTGACCTGTTAATTCCTCAATTTTCTTCACCCAGTCTTCTCCATCTCCAAAACGAGTATTTGTGGATTGTACAGTGTAAGAAACAACCGGTAACACTTCTGCTCCCAAATTAACAAGCTTTTCAATTTCTGGCATAACCGCATCATACGTACAGTGAGATCCGGTCAAGCCGAATCCTATTCTTTTACCTTTTAATGACATTATTTTTTCTCCTCTCTCGCATCCGCAGCGTCTTTTAATAAATTCACTAATACATTAGCGACAATCTGACCTGCTGTTTTTGGAGCCACAATCCCTGGAAGACCAGGTGCTAAAATAGCTTTAATTCCTCGTTTTTCTGCATAGCGGAAATCGGTTCCTCCAGGCTTTGAAGCTAAATCAATAATGAGCGCGTGGGTCGGGACATTAGATAATGTCTTAGCCGTTAAGATGGGGTATGGAATGGTGTTAATACATATATCACTATCAGCAATTTCTTTATCGAGTTCAGAAAGATAGAAAGGCTGCAAAC
This sequence comes from Priestia sp. USM5, assembly GCF_058323215.1. Lineage (NCBI taxonomy): Bacteria > Bacillati > Bacillota > Bacilli > Caryophanales > Bacillaceae > Priestia > Priestia sp. USM5. The sequence goes on along the minus strand of NZ_JBSGKN010000001.1, from coordinate 753,980 downwards.
CCATTTCAGCAATACGTGCTAAATGTTCAGATTTTCTAGCTCCTACTTTTACATTGGCACCAAGTGCAGCAAAGGACCTCGCCACGCTCATTCCTACTCTTCCTAAACCTAGGACAGAAATATTTGAACCGTGAATGGTAAAATCCGTATGTTGAATAACAAGCATGATGGTACCTTCAACAGTAGGAATAGAGTTATAAATTGCTACATCATCACGCTCAAATAGCTGAACGAGTTTACGGTTTGTCGTTTTGACTAATTCGTTTAAATACCCATTGCTAATACCAGAATAAATAATGCAGTGCTCAGGCGTTTTTTTAAGTATTTCTTCAGTCAATACTACTTTTTCATTTGAAAAAATAGTATCTACTTGCCCTTCGTGATTTGTTCCAGGCACTGGAAGGATGATGGCGTCAACATCTGAAAAATCCAGCTCCTCTATCTGATATTTCGTCGCACCTGTAAAACCATGATCTAGCTGATCAAAACCAATAAGAGAGGTTTTTGCATCTAATTGAATTAATTTTCGAATGACTTCAAGCTGCCTAGCATCACCGCCAATTACAGCTATGTGCAAATCCGTTAACATGTTTCATTTTCACCTTCTTTAACATTAAATAGATGTATCCTTCGCTTAAACCATCGAGATGTAAAGTGCTATCATTACGCCCTAGAATGCCTATTGCTTTTCTTCAACATACTATGTAAACACACAGGAATCGGTGAATCTTTATCCCTGAAAATAAAAGAAACGAGATGCAGGAAGCATCTCGTTTGTTATTTTGTTGACTCATTATTTATGTCTTCTAGCTGATGAACATTTACAATCACCATATCCGTACCAATTTTTTCGATATTCCCCCACGGCACTCGCACTTCATCTCCTTGTTTTCGAAATCCAAACCACTTCACAGATGGAATAATAAGCGCATTAATTTGTCCCGTATGTTCATTAATTTCAAGATCTGTTTGCCCTAAAATACCCAAACGCTCTGCTCGCTTAACATCTACAATTTCTTTTCCACTCAGCTCACTTAATCTCATGAAATCCCTCCTTTCATCTAATTTATTGAACAACCATACAAAAAATGACATAAAAATAAGGCTGGCTCAATTATTTTAGCCAACCTTACTTTTATGGTTTAATTTCCTTTAAAACCCTTAGGTAAATCTCCACTCGGGCTTATTAATGAAAGCGCAAATTCGTCTTTGAAAATATCTCGTGCAAGACCATTTACACTATCTTTAGTCACGGCATTAACAAGGTCTAAAATCTCATCTAATGAACGGTGATAGCCCAGCATTAACTCATTTTTTCCGTTTCTGCTCATACGGCTATTTGTACTTTCAAGACTCAGCATTAAGTTTCCTTTCAGCTGCTCTTTGCTGTTAGCAAGTTCTTTATCTGTAATACCTTTGTCTTTCAAATCATAAAGCGTTTCTTGAACCGTATCATATAATACGTCGAGCTGATGGCTTCCAGTTCCCCCATAAATCGTTACAAGACCACTGTCTCGATAAGAAGAATGATAAGAGAAAACAGAGTAAGCCAAGCCGCGCTGTTCACGGACTTCTTGGAACAAACGACTGCTCATGCTTCCGCCAAGCACGTTGTTTAATACAATTAAGCTATATACATCTTCTCCGCCGATTGGCAAACCTTTAAAGCCAAGGCAAAGATGAGCTTGTTCTGTCTCTTTTTTGCGCGCAATATGATTTGTATGGAACTCAGGCTGAACATATTGATGAGCGGAATGACTTGACGTATATGTACCAAAATAGTTTTCCACCTGTTGTATAAAACTCTCATCAATGTTTCCAGCTACTGAAATAACGATGTTTTCAGGAATATACATTTGCTCCATATATTGACGAAGCGAATCACCGTTAAATGTTTTTAACGTATCTTCCGTTCCTAAAATTGGATACCCTAATGGATGATTGCCATATACGGCTTTTCCTAATAGATCGTGTACAATATCGTCAGGTGTATCTTCATACATTTTAATTTCTTCATATACAACATTTTTTTCACGAGCTAATTCCTCTTCATCAAATGAAGAATTAAAGAACATATCCGCCAGCACATCTAGCGCTTGATCTGCGTGTTCGTCTAATACTTTTGCATAGTAGCACGTGTATTCTTTAGAAGTGAATGCATTTACTTGTCCCCCAATGCGGTCGAAGCTTTCTGCAATTTCACGAGCAGATCTTGTTTTTGTTCCTTTAAAAAACATATGTTCAAGAAAATGTGATACACCATTAATTTCAGGGTGTTCACTTCGAGAACCCGTTCCGATCCATACCCCAATGGCCACAGATCGAACAGTTGGGATATTTTCCAATACAATTCTTACACCATTTTTGCACGTATATCGTTTTATCAAGCTAGTGCCTCCCTTTTGCTTATCTCACTTACTTCTTAGTAGAAGAAGGTATTTTCATCATTCTTTCTTCATCTAGCATTGTTGACACATCGCTAACTTTCAGGCCTTTGCGTTCAATATCGGTTAACAATTGGTCAAGCGATTCAGCCGTTGATTCAGTCGGGTGCATCAGTACAATAGCCCCTGGATGAATCTTTTTCATTACTCGATTAATTAACACTTCTGAACTTGGCTTTTGCCAATCGATTGTATCAACTGTCCACATGATTGTACTCATTTTTAACTGAGAAGCAAGCGTTACTACTTCGGGGCGAAAACTGCCGCTCGGCGGAGCAAACCATTTTACTTTTTGTCCCGTAGTAGATGTAATAATATCATTCGTTTTTTTAAGCTGCTGATTGATTTGACTAGCCGATAAAGTGGCCATATCAGGATGAGAATAAGAGTGGTTTCCCACTTCATGCCCTGCGTCTACAATCATTTTTGCCATATCTGGATTATTTTTAACCCATTTTCCTTCTAAAAAGAAGGTTGCTTTAGCATGGTGCTTTTTCAGCACTTCTAACATTTTAGGCAAATACTCGTTCCCCCATGCTACGTTCACTGTAAACGATACCATAGGCTTTTCATCGTGTCCACGGTAGATAGGTTCCTGTGGTAAATCCTTCAAGTGAACCTTTGGTCTAACCTGTTTGTACACTAATTTTTTTTCATCAAATTTACCCGCAGGTTTCATATTTTTATAAGAAGCAGCAAGATCAACTTTTATGCCGTTATAGCCAGGAACCCGTTTCCAAACGGGATCGATTCGTGCATTCGCCGCTGGCTTTTCATAATCTTTTGCTTTTTCTTCAATCTTTTGATATAACGCATCATGCTGAGCTGATACAAGTTGTACATCGGATTTAAGTGCTTCTATATATGCTTCAGCAAAAGGATTATAAATAGATTTATATGTAATTGCCAGTAAAAATAGAAATGCTGTAAATTGCACAATGGTTCTCTTCACTTATCCTTCCCCCTTTACCATTTAAAATATGTATAAAGAGGACAAGGTAGAACAAACATCTACAAACGATAAAATCGCCCTACACATGGATTTTCTTCATGTATGGACGATTTCACAATATCTATATAGTAGTAAAAGAAGATTATTTTGTTTCTTTTGCTTTTTCTTCTTTTTCTTTTTGTTCTTTTAAAATTGCTTTACGAGATAAGTTAACGCGACCTTGTTTATCAATTTCCATGACTTTAACTAAAAGCTCGTCACCAATCGCTACAACGTCTTCTACTTTTCCAATACGCTCTTCTGCAAGCTCTGAAATATGAACAAGCCCATCTTTTCCGCTGAAGATTTCTACAAATGCACCGAATTTTTCAATTCGTTTTACTTTTCCTAAGTACATTTGGCCGACTTCAACTTCGCGTACAAGATCTTCAATAATTTTCTTCGCTTTTTCATTCATCGGCTGATCAATAGAAGAAATGAAGATTGTACCATCTTGTTCGATATCAATTTTAACGCCTGTTTCTTCGATGATTTTATTGATTTGCTTGCCGCTTGGTCCAATAACATCACGAATTTTATCAGGGTTAATCGCCATTGTAAGGATCTTAGGCGCATATTGAGAAAGCTCTTGACGAGGCGTAGCAATCGTTGACATCATATGATTTAAGATTTGCATACGGCCTTTTTTTGCTTGTTGAAGGGCTTCGTCTAAAATTTCACGAGATAACCCGTCAATTTTAATATCCATTTGAAGCGCAGTTACGCCATTTTCGGTACCTGCTACTTTAAAGTCCATGTCTCCTAGGTGATCTTCCATTCCTTGAATGTCCGTTAGAATCGAGTAGTGTTCACCTGATTTGATCAGACCCATTGCAATCCCTGCTACAGGTGCTTTAATTGGAACCCCAGCATCCATCATTGCAAGCGTGCTTGCACAAATACTTGCTTGTGAAGTAGAACCGTTTGACTCTAATACTTCAGATACAAGACGAATTGTATAAGGGAAATCTTTTTCATTTGGAATAACCGGTTCAAGTGCACGTTCACCTAGCGCACCATGTCCAATTTCACGACGACCCGGTCCGCGCATCGGTCTAGTTTCACCAACACTAAATGAAGGGAAGTTATAGTGATGCATGAAGCGTTTAGATTCTTCTACACTTAAACCATCTAAAATTTGCACATCGCCAAGTGCACCTAATGTACAGATGCTAAGCGCTTGAGTTTGTCCACGCGTAAATAATCCAGATCCGTGTGTACGTGGAAGCAAGTTTGTTTCAGAAGAAAGTGGACGAATTTCGTCAATACTACGGCCATCAGGACGTACTTTTTCTTCTGTGATCAAGCGACGCACTTCACTTTTAACAAGCTTCGACAAAATTTCATTCACTTGATTTAGTACTTCTTCTTCTACATCTTGCTCTTCAAATTTTGCAGCTACAGCGCTTTTCACTTCTTTAATCGCATTTTCGCGCGCATGCTTTTCTTGAACTTGAACAGCACGGTTCATGTCACCTTCTGCAATTTCACGAACTTGACGCTCAAGGTCAGCATCAACAGTATAAAGCTCAACTTCAACTTTTTCTTTGCCTACTGCTGCTACAATTTCTTCTTGGAACGCAATTAATTTTTTAATTTGCTCGTGTCCAAACATAATTGCTTCTAACATTACTTCTTCCGGTACTTCATCAGCGCCTGCTTCAACCATGTTGATCGCGTCTTTTGTACCAGCAACCGTCAGATGAATATCGCTTTTTTCAAGCTCATCTACCGTTGGGTTTACAACAAATTCATTGTCTACACGGCCTACGATTACGCCTGCAATAGGACCTTCAAATGGAATATCAGATACTGATAATGCTAATGAAGAACCAAACATTGCTGCGATTTCTGAAGAACAGTTTTGGTCTACGCTCATTACAACGCTGACAACTTGAACTTCGTTTCGGAAACCATCTGCGAATAAAGGACGAATCGGACGGTCGATTAAACGGCTAGCCAAGATTGCTTTTTCACTTGGTCTGCCTTCACGTTTAATGAATCCACCTGGGATTTTACCGACTGCATATAAACGCTCTTCATAGTTTACTGTTAACGGGAAGAAATCTACATTTTTAGGCTCTTTTGAAGCCGTTGCTGTACTTAATACAACTGTGTCTCCATAGCGGATTAATGCTGCGCCATTTGCTTGTTTTGCCAACTGGCCAACTTCAACTTCTAGCTTTCGTCCAGCTAGATCTACAGAGAACACTCGTTTTTCTTGTTCCATATCGACGAGTACCCCTCTCTACATATAAAATATGTATGTAATCAAATGTGATAGTTTTATTATAAACGAAATATCCAAAAACAATAGCTTTTTTCACATTATGTAGCATCTTTAATGTTTCTTAAATGTACATACTAAAAAAGCGGGAATGCTCCCGCTTTCTTCTTATTATCGACGTAAACCAAGTTTGTTGATTAACTCACGATAACGAGTAACGTCTTTGTTACGTAGGTAGTTAAGTAAGTTACGACGTCGACCTACCATTTTTAAAAGACCACGACGTGAATGGTGATCCTTTTTATGAGTACGTAAGTGACCGTTTAGATTGTTAATTTGCTCTGTTAGGACAGCGATTTGAACTTCTGGAGAACCAGTGTCGTTCGCATGAGTTTTGTACTCACTAATGATTTCATTTTTACGCTCTTGTGTGATAGCCATCCTATTCACCTCCTTATTATTAAACCCCAGTTACCGAGCAAAACGTTGGTGAATCGTAATGCCAAGCAATGGTTGTTTTACATACAAGTGTTATGTTACTACTTATTAGAACAAAAAGCAAGTCGTAGGAGCTATTTATATATATTTTTTTATTTCTTGTTTTTTTGAATTCCTTCAAAATAAGCAAGGGCTTCTTCCTTGTCCTTTGAGATCTGACCGACAAGCTCTTCGATGCCGCTGAACTTTTTTTCTGAGCGAATCATTCGGTGCCATTTCACCGTTACGTGCTGATCGTAGATTTGCTCGTCAAATGATAATAAGTGGACTTCGATTGTTGGCTTTTCTAAATTATCGTGAAAAGTCGGCTTGTAGCCCACGTTGCACACTCCTGCATACCACTTACCGTGAAGCTGAAGCTCAACAGCATACACGCCGATGCGTGGAAGTAAATACTCATCGTCTAAAGCGATGTTAGCAGTAGGAAAACCTATTTGCCTGCCTCGCTTTTCTCCATGAGTCACTGTACCTGACACTTCATAATAGCGGCCAAGCAGCTCTTTTACTCGATGCATATCTCCATTTGCTAAACTTTCGCGAATAAGCGTTGAACTAATTTTTTCTTCGCCATTTGTTAACTTATCAATTGTTGTTTGCGTGAATTTTGATCGAGAATGAAATGGTAGTATTTCCATTGTTCCTTTACCTAACTTTCCATACGTATAGTCAAATCCAGCTACCACATGCTGTACATTCAGTCCAATAATATACTGATCAACAAACTCTTGAGGCAATAGTGCTGCAAACTGTTTATCAAAATGAACGATATATAAAAAGTCAATTCCCATTTCCTCAATGAGTTTCTTTTTTTCTTGAAGCGGTGTGATCATATCAATGTGCTGCACATTGCGCCCGAGCACCACAGAAGGGTGAGGAGTAAACGTCATCACAGCACTAGCTATGCCTTTTTCATCGGCTAACTGTTTTGCTGAATTTATCACTTGCTGATGCCCTAAATGCACACCATCAAAATAACCAAGCGCTAACACTGATTGTTGAACAGCTTCTCGTTGAAAGTGGTGTGGATGTCGAATTTCAATCGTTTCCAAAACACAGTTCACCTTTTCCCTAACCGGTCTAGTCGATTGCCAACACTTTAACCGGCTTCATTAAATGTTTTTTTGTTGGGTGCTGAGCATAAATTGCTAAGCACTTGCCTGCAGAATTTATCATTAAAAAGAAGGGTTCTTTTTTTAACTCTTCATCTTCCGTACACGGCAATACCGCGCCATTTTTCACTTTCTCTGCTAATGTATCACTAATTTGAAGTTTCGGCAAATGATTAAGAGCTTCTTCGATCGAATGTAGTTTCTCATTGATCGTTTCTTCTTCTACCGCCCGTTCAATATCTTCAAATGTCACACAATCTTCGAGTGAAAACTGCCCGGAACCCGTTCGCTGCAAATACGACATATGAGATGGATAGCCAAGAGCTTCTCCAATCATCACAGCAAGCGTTCGCACATATGTACCTTTGCTGCACGTTACGCGGAATTTGAAGGAAATTTGTTCTCCCTCAAATGTAGCGCGATCATCCAGCAGTTCAAAGTTATAGATATGAATGGTTCTAACTGGGCGCTCTACTTCGATTCCTTGCCTTGCATATTCATATAGTTTTTTACCTTTGACCTTTACCGCTGAATACATTGGAGGGACTTGCTGAAGTTCTCCTGTCATCGAAGACAGCACTTCTTCGATTTGAGCACGTGAAAAAGAATCCGCTACTTTCTTTTCTTCTACAACCTCTCCGGAAGAATCTTCTGTTGTTGTAGAAAACCCGAGTGTAACTTCCCCTTCATAGGTTTTAGTAGCTCCTGTTAGATATTCTACAATCTTGGTAGCTCTACCGATACAAATAGGCAATACTCCTGTAACGTCTGGGTCTAATGTGCCTGTATGCCCTACTTTTTTAGTGCGAAGCAGCTTTCGGACTTTAAACACACAGTCGTGCGAAGTCAGGCCAGCTGGTTTATGTAAAACTAAAACACCGTCCACTCATTCTTCATCTCCTTTTCATTTAAAAAAGGGTGTCTCAGAAGCAAAAACCACTTTTGAGACACCCTTTTTTGTTTCTACATTCACTGATCTTATTCGTTCTCTTGATGGTCATCGCTTTCTTTTTTTATTTCATGAAGCAATGATTCAATTCGATTACCATAATCAATTGATTCATCAAACTCAAACGTAATTTCAGGTGTTTTACGTAAGCGAATGCGCTGACCGATTTCTGAGCGGATAAATCCCTTTGCTTTCGCAAGGCCTTTTAACGTATTCTCACGCTGTTCAGCATCTCCTAAAACAGAGATATAAACTTTCGCTTGCTGTAAATCGCCTGATACTTGAACATCTGTTACAGTCACAAAACCGATGCGCGGATCCTTGATTTTACGATTTAAAATCTCGCCCATCTCTTTTTTCATTTGTTCTCCGACTCTAGTTGCTCTTATGTTCATCTGTGTCACCCCTTTTATAACCAATCAAAAGTTGTAATGGTACGTTCAATCTCTGGAAAAGAATCAATCAAGCTTAGCGCTTTTTGCAGTTCTTGTTCCGTTGTGACACGGCTAGATGAGACTGCGACAATGCTAATTTTTGTTCGTTGCCACACATCTTGAAAATCAGTTTCTGAAACCGATACGTTAAACCGCTGCTTCAAGCGCATCAAGATGCGCTGAAGCACGGCACGTTTTTCTTTAAGAGAAGCAGCATCGTAAATTAAGCATTCACACTCCACTAGTCCAATCATTTAGGATCAATTTGCTCCATTACATATGCTTCAATAATATCTCCTTCTTTAATATCATTGAAGTTTTTAATTGTAATACCACACTCATATCCTTGAGCGACTTCTTTTGCATCGTCTTTAAAGCGTTTTAGCACATCTACTTCACCTTCAAAGATAACAATTCCGTCACGAATTAAACGAATTCCACTGTTACGCGTAATTTTACCGTCTGTTACGTAACTTCCTGCGATTGTACCAACTTTTGATACTTTGAATGTTTGACGTACTTCCACTTGACCGATGATTTTTTCAGCAAACTCAGGGTCAAGCATTCCTTTCATCGCAGATTCAATTTCTTCAATTACTTTATAAATAATGCGGTGAAGACGAATATCTACGTTTTCTACGTCAGCTGTACGTTTTGCTCCAGCATCTGGACGCACGTTAAAGCCGATAACGATTGCGTTAGAAGCAGTTGCAAGAATGATATCAGATTCTGTAATTGCGCCTACACCCGTATGGATAATACGAACATTTACACCCTCTACATCAATCTTTTGAAGAGCAGCAGCCAATGCTTCTACAGAACCTTGTACGTCTGCTTTTACGATAAGGTTTAAGTCTTTCATTTCACCTTGTTTAATTTTTTCAAATAAATCATCTAAGCTTACGCGAGATTTTTCACCGCGCTGTTGTTCAAGCTGCTTTTGAGCACGAGCTTCTCCGATTTGACGAGCTGTTTTCTCATCTTCAAATACTAAGAAACGATCTCCAGCTAATGGAACTTCGTTTAAGCCAGTAATCTCAACCGGAGTAGATGGTCCTACTTCCTTCACACGGCGGCCGATATCATTTACCATTGCGCGAACGCGGCCAAACGTATTTCCGACTACGATTGGATCACCTACGCGTAGTGTACCAGTTTGAACAAGAAGCGTTGCTACAGACCCACGGCCTTTATCTAGCTGTGCTTCTACAACTGTACCTGCTGCACGACGGTTAGGATTTGCTTTTAACTCTTCTACTTCACTTACAAGTAAAATCATTTCAAGTAATTGATCGATCCCTTCACCTGAAATGGCTGAAAGCTTACAGAAGATTGTTTCTCCGCCCCACTCTTCAGCTACAAGGCCGTGCTCCATTAGTTCTTGCATAACGCGATCTGGATTTGCTGCTTCTTTATCCATTTTGTTAACCGCAACAATAATTGGCACTTCTGCCGCTTTTGCATGGTTAATCGCTTCAATTGTTTGAGGCATTACACCATCGTCTGCTGCAACAACAAGGATTGTAATATCCGTTACTTGCGCACCGCGAGCACGCATTGTTGTAAATGCAGCATGCCCTGGTGTATCAAGGAATGTAATTTTCTTTTCATCAACCACAACTTGATAAGCACCGATATGCTGCGTGATACCGCCTGCTTCTGCAGCCGTTACTTTTGTGTTACGGATAGAGTCAAGAAGCGTCGTTTTACCGTGGTCAACGTGACCCATGATTGTAACAACTGGAGGACGCACTTGAAGGTCTTTTTCGTCGTCAATAATTTCTAATGATTCAAAAGCAGTGTCATCTACTACTACTTCTTCTTCAACTTCTACACCGTATTCTCCGGCAATTAGTTCGATAGAATCTTTATCTAACTCTTGGTTAATTGTTGCCATTACACCAAGCATAAATAATTTTTTAATAATTTCAGAAGGCTCTTTGCCTAATTCTTTTGCTAACTCAGAAACCGTTAAGCTTCCGACAAACGTTACTTTTTCCGGTAACTCTTTTGCAGCTGCTGGAGCTGGTCTACCTTTTGGTGCCTGTGACTTTTGTGCCTGTGGCTTTTTGTTACCTTTATTGTTTCCTTTGTTAGCTGTTGATTTTGTATTTTTATTCAATACTTTCACCCCCATAAAATTAACCGAGCATCGTTGCTAGCTTTTTAGCAAATCCCTCGTCCATAACGGCTACCACAACTCGAGCATCTTTACCAATCGCTTGACCTAGCGTGTAGCGATCGGGAACCATTCTAACCGAAACGTTGTAGTAAGAACATTTATCCGTTACTTTTTTCTTTGTGTTTTCAGACGCATCGCTTGCTAAAAGTACTAACTTTGCTTTTTGTTTCCGAACTTCTCTAACCACAAGTTCTTCTCCAGAAATCAATTTGCGTGCACGGTTTGCAAGCCCTAAAAAAGAGATCCACTGTTCATTCATTAGCGTGACTGTTTCTCCTTTTCTACAAGCGCTAGCAACTCTTCATAAACCGCTTCATCTATTGACGCGCCTAAATGTGTCGAAAGCACATTTTTCTTTTTTGCCAATAAAATTGCTTCTTTATCCTTGCTTACATAAGCTCCGCGCCCGGACTTTTTACCCGTTACATCAACTGAAACGTCGCCTTCTTTTGAACGTACAACGCGTACTAGCTCTTTTTTAGGCTTCATTTCTCCAGTGGCCACACATTTTCGCATCGGGACTTTTTTACGATTGTTCACCTTGGCTCACCTCTTATTCCATATCTTCATCTGAATCAAATGCATGTTGACTTACTAGCATATCATCGCTACTTTTTACAACCATACCTTCTTGCTCAGCTTCTGATTGACTTTTAATATCAATTTTCCAGCCTGTCAGCTTAGCGGCTAGACGTGCATTTTGTCCACGCTTACCAATTGCAAGTGACAGCTGATAGTCAGGAACGATAACAGTTGTTGCTTTTTCATTTTCATCTACAATCACATCTACTACCTTAGATGGACTTAGGGCATTGGCAACAAATTCAACTGGGTCATTTGACCAGCGAACGATGTCAATTTTTTCACCTTTTAGTTCATTCACAACAGCCTGTACGCGCTGACCTTTTGGCCCAACACAAGAGCCGACCGGATCTACTTCAGCATACTCAGAATGAACAGAGATTTTTGAACGGTCTCCAGCTTCGCGAGCTACTGATTTTAATTCAACTGTACCGTCATAGATTTCCGGAACTTCTTTTTCGAAAAGACGTTTTAAAAGACCTGGATGCGTACGTGAAACATAGATTTGTGGTCCTTTTGTTGTTTTTTCTACTTTCGTAATATACACTTTAATACGATCATGAGGTTTATACTGCTCATTTGGCATTTGCTCGCTTTGAGGAAGCAATGCTTCAATTTTGCCAAGGCTCACGTAAATGAAGCGAGAATCTTGACGCTGAACAATACCTGTCATAATATCTTCTTCACGATCGCTGAACTCTGAGTAGATAACGCCGCGCTCCGCCTCACGAACACGCTGTGTAACAACTTGTTTTGCTGTTTGAGCCGCGATGCGTCCAAAGTCTTTTGGCGTTACTTCGATTTCAACCACATCGTCTAGCTGGAAGTTAGGGTTGATTGTTTGTGCTTCTTCAACCGAAATTTCTAGACGTGGATCATATACTTCATCAACCACATCTTTGCGAGCAAACACGCGCATTGAACCTCTTTCTAAATTTAAATCAACGCGTACGTTTTGCGCTTGGTTAAAGTTGCGTTTGTAAGCAGAAATTAGCGCTGCTTCAATTGCTTCAATAATTACATCTTTGCTAATGCCTTTCTCTTTTTCAAGAATGACTAAGGCATCAAATAACTCACTGCTCATCGTTGGATAATCCCCCTTTAATATTGGCCCCTACACATTAAAATACAATCGCTAATCGAGCAAAAGCGACTTTGTCATATGGTAAAATCACCGTTTTTGTGCGTGTTTTGATACGAATAGATAATGTGACAGTTTCTCCGTCAAATGATTGTAATTCGCCTTCAAATTCTTTTGCACCTTCAATTGGTTCATATGTTTTTATGTATACATGCTTACCAATTGCACGTTCAAAATCTTTATCTTTTTTTAATGGGCGTTCCGCACCAGGCGATGATACTTCTAAAAAATAGTTATGAGGGATTGGATCTACTGCATCCATTTTCTCACTCAATTTTTCACTTACTGCTCCGCAGTCTTCGATATCCACGCCGGTATCAGAGTCGATAAACACACGTAAAAACCAATCTTTTCCTTCTTTTACGTATTCAATTTCAACAAGCTCTAAATTCATTTCCTCTAAGATAGGGGAAACCATTTCTTCCACTGTTTGTTTTACATTTTTACTCATTCTAATCCTCCCTTCGAGACATTGCATGGTATGTTTAGGTTACGCGTTTTTTATGTCTCTTATATCAAAAAAGAGTGGTTTATTTGCTATTTTTATTTTGCACTCTATAAGAGGTCTAACCTACTAGAGTGGAAATGTTGTCATTTGTGTTGCAGGATTTTAAACGTCACATAATAAATCAATCATGGTGATTGAAAATCTACAGAAAAAACGAATCATGCTAGAAGCCGATTCGTTCTCCATACTACTTACTATGACAGTAAGTTCATATCAATAAGAAAGAGCGGGTTTCCCCACTCTTTCTCGTCCGTATCCTTAGCATTTCCACAATTACTATATCATAACCGCTTATTTTATGCAAATGTTAGAAAAGAGAAAGCTGGTTCTGATCAGGTAATGATTCAAGGCATCCATGGTTGTCTAGATACTCTAAAATCGTCTTTGATACTTTGCCTCGCTGCTGCAAGTCTTCTTTCGATAAAAACTCTCCCGTTTCACGAGCTTTTACAATGTTCAGCGCTGCATTTGTGCCAAGACCAGGAATGGCATTAAACGGTGGAATTAAAGATGTGCCGTCAATTAAAAATTCGTCTGCGCTCGATTCATATAAATCTACTTTTTTAAATGAATAGCCTCGTTCGCACATTTCCAAAGAAAGCTCAAGCACCGTTAATAAGTTTTTCTCTTTAGGAGATGCATCTAAACCTTTGGCATTGATTTCTTCCATCTTCGCTCGAATGGCAGTTGATCCTTTAATCATCGTATCAATATCAAAGTCATCTGCACGAACCGTAAAGTATGCTGCGTAATAAAGAAGCGCGTGGTGCACTTTGAAATAAGCAATACGCACGGCCATCAATACATAAGCAGCCGCATGGGCTTTAGGGAACATATACTTAATCTTTTTACAAGAATCAATATACCAGTCCGGAACACCATTTTTGATCATTTCTTCTTCAAATTCAGGTGTTAGCCCTTTCCCTTTACGCACAGACTCCATAATTTTAAAAGCAAGTGAAGGTTCAAGACCTTGATAAATTAGATAAACCATGATGTCATCACGACAGCCGATTACTTCACTTAAGTTGCAAATATCATTGCGAATTAGCTCCTGCGCATTACCAAGCCATACGTCCGTCCCGTGCGACAGTCCCGAGATTTGAACAAGTTCTGAAAACGTCGTTGGCTTCGTATCTTCTAACATTTGACGCACAAAGCGCGTTCCAAATTCAGGTATGCCAAGCGTTCCTGTTTTACACATAATTTGTTCTTCTGTTACGCCAAGTGATTCCGTTCCACTAAAAATTTTCATCACTTCAGGATCATCCGTCGGAATTGTTTTTGGATCAATTCCACTTAAATCTTGAAGCATGCGAATCACGGTCGGATCATCGTGTCCGAGTATATCAAGTTTTAATAAATTATCATGAATCGAATGGAAGTCAAAATGAGTTGTTCTCCATTCGGAATTACGGTCGTCAGCTGGAAACTGGATGGGTGAAAAATCGAAAATATCCATATAGTCCGGTACAACAATAATTCCTCCTGGATGCTGACCAGTTGTACGTTTTACGCCCGTACATCCTGCTACTAAACGATCCACTTCTGCGTTTCGTAAATGTAAATCACGGTCACCAGCATAGCCTTTTACATAGCCATAAGCTGTTTTTTCGGCAACTGTACCGATTGTTCCCGCACGGTATACATTATCTTCTCCAAACAGTACTTTTGTATAGTTATGAGCTCGCGGCTGATACTCTCCGGAGAAGTTCAAATCGATATCGGGAACCTTGTCTCCCTTGAATCCTAAGAACGTTTCAAACGGAATATCGTGTCCATCTTTAATAAACGGTACGCCACAATCGTCGCAGCTTTTGTCCGGCAGATCGAATCCAGAACCTACGGAACCGTCATTAAAAAACTCGGATTTCTTACATTTTGGACACACATAATGCGGCGGCAGTGGGTTTACTTCTGTAATTTCCGTCATCGTCGCAACAAATGAAGACCCTACGGAACCACGTGAACCAACTAAGTAACCATCATTTAATGATTTTTTAACGAGTTTATGCGAGATCAAGTAAATAACGGCAAACCCGTGGCCGATAATACTTTTCAACTCTTTCTCTAGACGAGCTTCTACTACTTCAGGCAGCTCTTCACCGTAGATGCTGCGTGCCATCGCATAACTCATTTCACGCATTTCTTCGTCCGCACCTTCAATTTTCGGCGTATATAAATCATCTTTAATTGGTTTAATATCATCGATCATATCGGCTATTTTTTGCGTATTATGAACAACAATTTCTTTCGCTTTGTCCCCATCTAAAAATGAAAAACAATTCAGCATCTCATCCGTTGATCTAAAGTGAACATCCGGCAGCTGATGACGGTTTAAAGGATTAGCCCCGCCTTGTGAACCAATTAAAATTTTTCGGTAAATTTTGTCTTCCGGATTGAGATAGTGAACATTTCCTGTTGCTACAACCGGCTTTCCAATCTTTTCACCAAGCTTCACAATATTGCTAATAATATCTTTTAAGGCTTTCTCATCTCGCACTAAATCTAGTTCAATTAAGTGCTTGTAGTTGTCAGGAGGCTGTACTTCGATGTAATCATAAAATTCAGCTACTCCTTCTACTTCATCAATTCCTTTTTGCATCATGCCTTCGAATACTTCGCCTCGGTCACATGCGGTTCCAATCAAGATGCCTTCTCGATATTTGTCGAGCTGAGATCTTGGAATTCGCGGAACTCGATAAAAGTAATTTAAATGAGAAATCGAAACAAGTTTAAATAGATTTTTTAATCCTACGTCGGTTTGTGCTAAAAGAGTCGCATGATAAGGACGGGCCCGCTGATAGGCATTCCCTTCTCCCATATAATCATTTAAGCGATCATGCATTGTAATTTCCCGTTCAAATGCATCTTTCAGCATTTTATTTAACAAATAGCCAGTTGTTTCCGCATCATAAATCGCGCGGTGATGCTGCACAAGTTCAATATCAAACTTTTTAGCAAGAGTATTCAAACGATGGTTTTTCATATGCGGGTACAAAAATCTTCCGAGTTCAAGCGTATCAATAACGCCGTTAGCTGCTTTTTCTAAACCGATTTTTTGCAGTCCCATATTTAAAAATCCCATATCAAAGCTTGCATTATGAGCGACTAAAATACTGTCACCCATCCACTCGTGAAAATCACGAAGTACTTCTGAGATTTCAGGCGCATTTTGGACCATATCATCTGTAATACCCGTCAGCTCAATTGTTGTTGCAGACAGAGGATGATGAGGATTTGCAAACCGTTCAAATCGATCAATGATTTCTCCTTCTTTCATCTTCACGGCAGCAAGTTCAATAATGGTATCGTATACGGCTGACAAACCGGTTGTTTCGACGTCAAATACTACGTAAGTTGCTTCTGTCAAATCCACATGCTTCGGATTATAGGCAATCGGCACGCCGTCGTCTACTAAATTAACTTCCACTCCGTACAGTATTTTAATGCCGTTCTTTTTCCCGGCTCCATATGCTTCAGGAAACGACTGCGCAACCGCATGATCAGTTATCGCTACAGCCGGATGTCCCCATTTTTTAGCTTGTCCGACTAAAGCTCCAACAGATGAAACGGCATCCATTTGACTCATTGGCGTATGCAAGTGAAGCTCCACACGCTTTTCATCTTCAGGCGCTGTATCTTGTCTAGCAGGACCGGTAATCTCGTTGACATCATTTCCAATCATAACTAAATCACGGACAAATGTATCATTTTGTACACTTCCGCGAACCTTTACCCACATTCCTTTTTTAATCGCTTGAAGTAAAGGAATATCTTCTTTGTCACGTGAAAACATTTTAACCATAATAGAGTTTGTATAATCTGTCACTTTAAAAATAAGAAGCGTACGTCCGCTTCGTAATTCTCTAGTTTCTGCATCAAATACGTATCCTTCAACGGCAATTCGCTTTTCTTCATCCACAATGGAGTCTAGGCGAACCGTCTCGTCTTTAATCGTATATCCAATTGTAAGCGGACCTTTTGGTAGGTCTGGTCCATCACTTTTTTCATTTTCTTTATTTTGCATTTCTGTGATGGCTTGTAATACTTTTTCTGTATCTTCTTGTTTTCGTTGCTCTACAAACTGCTGAAATGCTTCTTCTGAATGTACAACTTCCGTCATTAGCTGAAGGTTCGGAAAGCCATAGGACGCATACTGATCAGCAATTAACTGACTGTACTTTTTACGTAAAGCCGTTCCTTCTGCATCATGTCGTGCGTTCACAATCAATTTGGCACCGTTCAATCTCGGCATTTGATCTTGTAAAAGCGACTGTAAAAGCGGGGATATTCCCTGCATTTCTCCAATACAATGCTTCCAATATGACTGTACATGCTCTTCCGTACATTCTTTATTAACGGTTTGAACAGAAAAAGAAACACTCGCAATATGAGAAAAAGCTGAAGACATGCGAGCATGGAATAACTCATAGATCTCAAAAGGTAATAACCCTTCTAAAGAAAAATGAAAATGCCATTTTTTTTGTTCTTTCTGAATGATGAGCTTTTCAATCGCTGCGTTTTCAAAATAAGGAACAATTTGATCACTCGTCAGCTCTAACTGCTGCAGCAGCAACTTAAAACGCTCTTTTTTTCCTAGCGTTTGTGCTTCCAAGTTTTCTGCCTCCTTTTATAAATGAGTGCAATCTATTTTAACATAAATGACTTCTATTCTGTCATATGTTCTGTTTATAAACATAAAAACAGCAGGGATACAAATCCCCGCTGCTTCATTACTTCGCTAGCAGTTCTTTCACTGTTGAAACAAGATTGTCAACTGACACTTCTAGTGACTCCCCAGTTTTCCGTACTTTTACTTCTACAATTCCTTCAGATGCACGTTTACCAACTGTTACTCGAACAGGAAGACCAATTAAATCTGAATCTGCAAATTTTACTCCTGCACGCTCTTGGCGGTCATCTAACAGCACTTCAAAGCGATTATCTAATAACTCATTATATAATTTCTCACCTAGTTCACGCTGTTCATCATTTTTCACGTTAACTGGAATAACGTGCACTTGATAAGGCGTAACAGCCTCTGGCCATAGAAGACCGTTTTCATCATTGAATTGTTCTGCAATCGCAGCTACTGTACGAGAAACACCGATACCATAGCAACCCATAATCATTGGCTGGCTGCGTCCGTTCTCATCTAGATACGTTGCTCCCATCGCTTCACTGTAGCGAGTTCCTAGCTTAAAGACATGTCCGACTTCAATACCTTTAGCGAACTTAATAACACCTTGTCCATCCGGTGACTGATCTCCTTCTTGGATGAAGCGGAAATCTTCGTAAGTTGCATTAAAGTTACGTTCATTCACATTTGTATAGTGATAACCTTCTTCATTTGCTCCGCATACACCGTTAACGATTGCTTTTACCGCATGATCAGCTACCACTTCTACTGAATCACTTACACCAATCGGTCCTACCGAACCAACTGCGCATTTTAATGCTTCTTTTGTTTCTTCTGGAGTTGCCAGTTCAACGACGGAAGCTTCAAAATAGTTTTTCACTTTAATATCGTTTACTTCGTGATCCCCGCGAACAAGTACAAGCACAAAACGATCATCTACTTTAAATAAAAGGGACTTGATACAAGAAGTCGCTTCAACATTTAAGAAAGCAGCTACGTCTTCAATGCTATGCTGATTTGGTGTTTCCACTTTTGTTAATTCTTTTTCAGCTTCATCTGATTTTTCATACGTATTTACAACCGGTGCCATTTCAACATTTGCTGCATAAGAAGATGTATCTGAATAAGCAATTGTATCTTCCCCGATTTCAGAAAGAACCATAAATTCATGCGTATCTTTTCCGCCCATTGCACCTGAATCAGCGATAACCGCACGGAAATTTAATCCGCAGCGCTCAAAGATGCGGCTGTAGGCAGCAAACATTTTATCATACACTTCATCTAAACTTTCTTGAGAAGCATGAAACGAATATGCATCTTTCATAATAAATTCACGACCGCGTAATAAGCCAAAGCGTGGACGTTTTTCATCGCGGAACTTCGTTTGAATTTGATATAAATTTAGCGGTAAACGTTTGTATGACTTCACTTCGTCACGAAGCAAGCTTGTGATAACTTCTTCGTGTGTTGCTCCCAAAGCAAATTCACGGCCGTGACGATCTTTCATACGCATTAACTCAGGCCCATATGAATACCAGCGGCCAGACTCTTGCCACAATTCAGCTTGTTGTAAAGCAGGCATCAATAATTCGACAGAACCTGCACGGTCCATCTCTTCACGAACAATTTGTTCAACTTTTTGCAATACACGCTTACCAAGCGGTAAAAAGCTGTACACGCCGCTTGCATTTTGGCGCATATAACCTGCGCGCAGTAGAAGCTGATGGCTTTTTATATCCGCATCAGCTGGCACTTCTCTTAATGTAGGAATCAATGTAGAACTTTGTCTCATAACCTCGCACCTCTTTGCTTACTTCTCTATCTTATTTTTTAAGGCGGACCATGCCGCAATTTTCATATAATCAGCGAGGGAATATCCCTCGCTGAGCGTATGTCTTATAAAAAGAACTTTTGAATATCGTTCCACGTTACAACGAGCATCAGCAGCATTAATAAAGCAAAACCGATAAAATGAACAATCCCTTCTTTTTGACGATCAATTGGCTTACCGCGAATTCCTTCTACAGCGAAGAATAATAGTCGTCCTCCATCTAAAGCAGGAAGTGGAAGCAAATTGACAATCCCTAAGTTAATACTTAAAACGGCTGCCCATTTCATTAGGTAATAAATGCCTGACTGTGCTACTTGATCGGTTGCTGCGTAAATACCTACAGGACCAGAAAGCATATCCAGTTTGAACTGTCCTGTCACAAGCTTCCCAAGGCCCGTTAAGATTTCTTTCATCCACGTATATGTTTCAGTAGCTCCGTGCGTGATCGAACCAATGAATGACTTTTCAACCGGTGCATATACGCCAATTAATCCAATTGTCTGTTCCCCAACCTTGCGGCTTTCAGGTGTAATTGGAATATCTAAGGTTTTGCCGCCGCGCTGAACCGTGAATGTAATTTGCTGTTCAGGATGTTTTTGAATTACTTTTACGACATCATCCCACGTTGAAACACTTTGTCCATCAATTGCTTGAACTTTATCTCCTTGTTTAAGTCCCGCATCAACGGCTACTCCATCTGATGTTAATTTGCCCATCACAGGTTTGTCAACAACATATCCTTGAGAAATCCCAAGAACGATAAAAATAACAAAGGCTAATATAAAGTTCATTAGCGGACCAGCGAAAATGGCTAGCGCACGTTGACCAAGAGTTTTGGAAGCAAACTGACGGCTGTAAGGTGCAATTTGAATGTCTTCTCCGTCCATAACAAAGTAAGATTCTTCTGCTACCTCGAATTTTTGCAGATGTTCATCTTCACCTTCTTCATAACCTGAAATAAATAGATTATGCTCTAAGTCTGCTTGCTCTACCTCAATAACTTTTGCATTTGGATGCTGTTCCTTGTTATTAATAATGACTTTATTTACTTTGCCTTCCTTATCAAACATGAGGCCCACCATTTGACCAGGCTTAACTTCAATCATTTCCGGGTCTTCTCCAGCCATTCGAACAAATCCACCTAGAGGCAGTAAGCGAATGGTATAAACTGTTTCATCTCGTTTAAATGAAAAGATTTTGGGACCAAACCCAATGGCAAACTCACGGCATAAGATGCCTGCACGCTTTGCAAAAACTAAATGACCAAGCTCATGAAAGAATACAAGAGCTCCAAAAATGACGACAAACGCAATGACTGTGTTCAATGGGTATTACCCCCTTCATGTAATAGAGTCAAACCTCCACCCACCAAAAATAAGGGAGTGGCTTCTCTCGCACGCACATTATCGAGAGATGGCGGATCTAACAAACTCTCTTGCTTCTAAATCTACTTCTTTAATAGTAGATAAACAAGGTTTCTGTATTACAGTATGTTCATTCATTGCTTTTTCAATCACATCTTCAATTTGTAAAAATGTAATGTGACCATCTAGAAAGGCTTGAACAGCTTCTTCATTAGCTGCATTTAAAACAGTCGGAAGTGTTCCACCCGCTTTGCCAGCCTCAAATGCAAAAGCTAAACAGCGAAAACGCTCTTCATCCATTTTAGCGAAGTGAAGCTGACCAATATCCGCCAAACTTAAACGCTTGGTGTCAGGCAAAGACATGCGTCTTGGATACGTTAACGCGTATTGAATTGGCACGCGCATATCGGGCGTTCCAAGCTGAGCAATAACGCTTGTATCAGAATACTCTACCATAGAATGAATGATGCTTTCCTTATGTAACAATACATCAATTTTCTCATAGGGAAGATCAAAAAGCCAATGTGCTTCAATCACTTCTAGTCCCTTATTCATCATCGTTGCCGAATCAATTGTAATTTTAGCTCCCATTGACCAGTTTGGATGATTTAACGCATCTTCAACCGTTACTCCCTGTAGTTCTGCTCTCGTCTTATCTCGAAAGCTCCCTCCAGAAGCCGTTAAAATTAAACGGTCTATTGCTTTTTGATCTTGCCCTTGCAAACTTTGAAAAATAGCTGAATGCTCACTGTCTACCGGTAAAATATCAGCGCCATATTCCTTGGCTGCTTCCATGACAAGGTGACCAGCGGTAACAAGTGTCTCCTTATTTGCAATAGCAATTGTTTTTCTCATTTTGATTGCTTCTAGCGTAGGAGTCAACCCTACACTTCCAAGAACAGCGTTTACCAACACTTCTGTAGAAGGATCAGTTGCTACTTCCACAAGTCCTTCTTCTCCATAAACAAATCGAATAGAAGGGAATTCTGCTTGCAGTGACAGACAATCTTCTTTCTTCATTACAGAAACAAGGGCTGGCTTACACTGCTGAATAATCTTTCTTGCTTCGTTAATATTTCGACCTACAGAGATTGCTGAGAGCTCAAAATGCTCAGGATGCGCTCGAACAATATCAACGGTTTGAGTACCGATTGAACCTGTAGCTCCTAACAAGGAAATTTTCTTCAAGTATATTCACTCCTATTAAAACAAAGACATCTTTTTTATAGAGATAATAAAAAAGCTAAAATTGGCATGATGAACATTAAACTGTCAAAACGGTCTAAAATCCCACCATGACCCGGTAAAATTTTCCCTGAATCTTTTACGCCATAGTGACGTTTGAACGCTGATTGTACAAGATCACCCATCTGTCCAAATAACGATACGATAATACCAATTACAAGTAGCTCGATCATAGTTTGATCAATATTTGCTAACAGCTTAAATACAACGGCTACTATAATAGCGCATACGACGCCACCAACAAAACCTTCAATTGTTTTATTGGGACTGATTTCCGGCCATAGCTTTCGCTTCCCCATTGCTCGTCCAATAAAATAAGCTCCGGAATCCGTCGCCCAAATAATAAGGAAAGCAAAGAACAAATAAGCTAACCCGAACTCTTGACGAACCTCGATAAAATAATGAAAGCCAAAGCCAACATATACTGTTGTTAATAAAATAAACCCAACGTCATCGAAGGTAAATTTATTTTTAACTACAACCGTGTACATTAATAAAAGAAGGACAGCAGCAAGCGCTACTTCTATCTTATGTTCACTTAAGAATTGAAATGCAACATCTCTTCCGTTTGGTAGTAAAAACACCCAAGTTAGTAATAAACTAATGATACTTGGAAAAGACATTGCTTTCAAATGTTTCATCTTTAAAAGCTCAATTACACCAACTGTTCCGATCACATACATGATAAGGGTAAAAGGTAACCCTCCAATTAAAACAATCGGCACAAATACCGCAAGTGCTACAATCGCGGTGATAATGCGCTGTTTCATCTTGTTTTCCACACCTTCTTATACACCACCAAAGCGGCGACCGCGCTTTTGAAACGCCTCGACTGCTTCGATTAAATGATTTTCTTTAAAATCTGGCCATAATACTTTTGTAAACCAAAACTCTGTGTACGCTAGCTGCCAAAGCATAAAGTTACTTAAGCGAAGCTCACCACTTGTGCGAATAAGCAAATCCGGATCTGGAAGGCTTTTGCTCATTAAATAGGAAGAAAATAAATTTTCTGAAATAGAAGAGGAAGCCACTTTTCCCTGTTCTACATCTTCTGCCAATGACCGAATAGCGCCCACAATTTCGTGACGGCTACCGTAATTAAGCGCGAAGTTTAAAATCATCCCCGTGTTATGCTTTGTTTTTTCAATTGCCTTATCCACGGCTCGAATCGTATGGGCAGGGAGCTCACTTTTATCTCCCATAATACGAACTTGCACATTTTTTTCAATTAGCTCAGGCAAAAAGGTTGTTAAAAATTCCTCTGGCAGTTTCATTAAAAACTCAACTTCAGTTTTGGGGCGCTTCCAATTTTCAGTGGAAAATGCATATAAAGTTAATACTTTAACACCTAATTCATTGGCCAGTCTGGTCACATGACGTACTACTTTCATTCCTTCATGATGGCCCATCATGCGAGGAAGAGCTCGTTTTTGCGCCCAACGACCGTTCCCATCCATAATAATTGCAATATGTTCAGGAACAGGGTGCTGTTTCACTTGATCTTTTCGTTCTGACAAAGACAGTGTATTTAAATCTTGACTTTTCTTCCATGCTTGAAATTTTCTTAACATGCAAAGGTCCCCCGTTGTACGCTCTCACATAAACGTGTAGCTTATGTGAGTTTTTTCTTACTACACATTATTAACAAAAAAACCCCCTGTAAACAATAGAGGGTCTTTTACAATATATTTTACCTTGAAATGACTTAAACTGCCATAATTTCTTCTTCTTTATCTTTTGCCACTTTATCCACTTTTACGATATGGTCATCTGTTAGTTTTTGAATGTCATCACTGTAGCCACGTAGATCGTCTTCAGTAATTTCACCTTTTTTCTCTAACTTTTTGAAATCATCGTTTGCATCACGGCGTACGTTACGAACCGCAACTTTTGCTTCTTCAGCATATTTTTTAACCATTTTCACTAACTCACGACGACGCTCTTCCGTTAAAGCAGGAATCGATAAACGGATAATAGTTCCATCGCTTGTAGGTGTTAATCCTAAATCAGATTTTAAAATAGCTTTTTCAACTTCACCAATTTGTGATTTGTCATAAGGCTGAATAACAAGCATACGAGCTTCCGGTACGCTTACTTGCGCCAATTGGTTAATCGGTGTTGGTGCACCGTAGTATTCTACCGTTACGCGGTCAAGAAGTGACGCGCTTGCACGTCCAGCGCGAATTGATGCTAGTTCGCGGCTAAATGATTGAATTGCTTTTTCCATTCTTTCTTTTGCGTTTTGCAACACTTGTTTTGGCATGTTTATTTCCCCTTTACAATTGTTCCAATGTTTTCGCCTGTAACGGCACGTTTAATATTGCCTTCTTCCGTAATTGAGAAAACAATTAGCGGAATATCGTTGTCCATACATAATGAAGAAGCTGTAGAATCCATAACAGCTAGTCCATCTTTTAAAACATCAATATATGTTAATGTTTCATATTTTACAGCATCAGGTACAAGCTTAGGATCTGCATTATAAACGCCATCTACGTTGTTTTTAGCCATTAAGATAACGTCAGCTTCGATTTCAGCTGCACGCAAAGCTGCTGTTGTATCTGTAGAGAAATAAGGGTTTCCTGTACCCGCAGCGAAAATAACAACGCGTTTTTTCTCAAGATGTCGAACAGCTTTTCTTCTAATATAAGGCTCTGCTACTTGTCTCATCTCGATAGAAGTCTGAACTCGTGTTTGCACACCAATGTTCTCTAAGCTATCTTGAAGAGCCAGCGAGTTCATTACTGTTGCTAGCATTCCCATATAATCAGCAGCTGCACGATCCATACCCATTTCACTACCAATTTTACCACGCCAAATGTTTCCACCACCAACGACTACAGCAATTTCCACACCTAATTCATAAACGGCTTTTACTTGTTCAGCAACAGATTTGATGATGGATGGGTTAATACCAAAACCATCTTCACCAGCTAATGCTTCTCCACTTAACTTTAATACGATACGATTATATTTTGCTTGACTCATGCTTACCTCCATCGTTAACGGTGAGATCTCTTTTGTAAAAAAGGGAACACACAGTGTTCCCTATACGGTCAAACCCTTACTTTTTAACTTGGTTCATTACTTCTTCAGCGAAGTTGTCTTGACGTTTCTCAATACCTTCTCCTACTTCAAAACGAACGAAGCTTTCAACAGTAGCGCCTTTGCTCTCAACGAACTGACGTACTTTTTGATCAGGATTTTTAACAAATGTTTGATCTAGTAAGCAAATATCTTCGAAGAATTTGCCAAGGCGACCTTCAACCATTTTTGCAACGATTTTTTCTGGTTTGCCTTCGTTTAATGCTTGTTGAGTCAATACTTCGCGCTCACGCTCAGTTTCTTCAGCAGAAACTTGGTCACGAGAGATGTATTTAGGGTTGATTGCAGCGATGTGCATAGCAACGTCTTTTGCAACAGCTTCTTCAGTTGTACCAGATAATACTGTTAACACACCGATACGTCCGCCAGCATGTAGGTAAGCACCGAATGCATCAGCATCAGTTTTTGTTGCTACAGCGAAACGACGTAGAGATAATTTTTCTCCGATTGTAGCGATTGCAGAGTTGATGTGTTCTTCAACAGTTGCACCGTTTTCCATTTTTTGAGTAGCAGCTTCAGCAGCGTCAGCTGGTTTGTTAGCTAAGATGTGAGCAGCTAATTCTTTTGTTAGTTTTTGGAAACCTTCGTTTTTCGCAACGAAATCAGTTTCAGAGTTAACTTCTAAGATAACAGCTTCGTTACCTTGAGTTTCGATGTAAGTTAGACCTTCAGCAGCAATACGGTCTGATTTTTTAGCAGCTTTTGCAATACCTTTTTCACGTAAGAAATCGATTGCTTGCTCCATATCACCGTTAGTTTCAGTTAACGCTTTTTTACAATCCATCATACCAGCGCCTGTTTTTTCACGTAGTTCTTTTACCATTTGAGCAGTAATTGCCATAATGTGTAGCCTCCTTGTTTGGGTATGTAATTAATGTATATAAATGGGTTAAATCTTTTCAAAAAAAGGTGATAAAAGGCTATTCCCTCTTATCACCTTTCACGGAATTAAGCAGTAGTTGTTTCAGTTTCAACTGCTGTTTCTTCACCTTGTTTAGCTTCTAGAATAGCATCAGCAACTTTAGAAGTTAAAAGTTTAACAGCACGAATTGCATCATCGTTTGCAGGGATTACATAATCAATTTCGTCTGGATCACAGTTAGTGTCTACGATACCAACGATTGGAATGTGTAATTTTTTAGCTTCCGCTACTGCAATACGCTCTTTACGAGGGTCAATGATGAATAATGCATCTGGAAGTTGTTTCATATCTTTAATGCCGCCTAAGAATTTTTCAAGACGCTCTAACTCTTTTTTAAGTTGAACTACTTCTTTCTTAGGTAGTACTTCGAAAGTACCGTCTTCTTGCATTTTTTCGATATCTTTTAAACGTTTGATACGTTTTTGGATAGTTGAGAAGTTAGTTAATGTACCACCTAACCAACGTTGGTTAACAAAGTACATACCAGCGCGAGCTGCTTCTTCTTTAACAGAATCTTGAGCTTGTTTTTTCGTACCTACGAATAAAACAGTACCGCCGTCTGCAGCTAATTCTTTAACGAATTTGTACGCTTCTTCTACTTTCTTAACTGTTTTTTGAAGATCGATAATGTAGATGCCGTTACGCTCAGTGAAGATATATTTCTTCATTTTTGGGTTCCAACGGCGAGTTTGGTGACCGAAATGTACACCAGCTTCTAGTAATTGTTTCATTGAAATTACTGACATGTGTTTTTCCTCCTAATGGTTTTAAGTCTCCTCCGCTTATATCATCTTCAGCCGAAACTACAAAAAGTAGCACCATCAACCGAATCAACAAGCGTGTGTAATAACACCAAAAACTAATATAGCATACTCCTTTTTCACAAGCAAGCGTTTCATTAAGTTTATTGATGAAATTTCAATAATAATTCAATTTCAGTTTTCCCTCTGTGTAAATGTTTTGCAATTTCTTCAATTGTTAAACCTTTTCCCTTTAAATAAACAGAAAATTCTTTTATCTCTTCACCTGACAAATCTTGAATTTGGTCTGTAGTTAATTCATCAAAAGATGTGCTTATATGTTTCTGATTTTCTTCTATAGAGAGAAGTTCATGCAGCGACTGGGAAGGCTCACTTTTTAGATCCACCCTTTGAACAGGCACGTCTTCTTCATCTACCAAAGGTGATTTGGCGCTGCTTTCTTCCATTTCGGAAGAAAGCGAAGTTGAACGCTCACGAAGCTGCCGTAAAAACTGCTCGTTTTGTTCCTGAAATTCAGCGAGATATGAACTCATTGCAGCTTCCATTTTATTTATATTTTGCTGGTGCAAGCGTTCAATCCTTTTCACTTTGGTCACTTGCATATATAAAAGAATAATGCAAAACAGTGATAGACCATGAATTAAAAAACTAACTGTGAGTAAAAACCCCATCACTTTACCTCTTTGTTAAATTATTTTGCTTAAACTCGTACGCATTTTAAACAGCGCTTTCGAATGAATTTGAGAAATGCGTGAAGTGGATAGCCCTAACAGCTGCGCGATCTCTGTGAAAGTCAACTCCTCTTTATAAAATAATGAAACAACAAGCTGCTCTTTTTCATTTAGCTGCTCGATAACTTCAGCGAGCTCTTGATATCGTTCGTCGTTAATTAGCTCCTCTTCAGGAGAGAGCGTTTTTTCATCTTTAATCGTGTATTTTTGCTCTCCATCTTCATACTCTTTTGGCTGTTCTTCCATTGACAAAACGTTAGCTAAGAAGCCTTCATTCATTGTATGAACAACATCTGCTTCTGTCATGCCTACTTCTTTTGCAACCTCACTTGGTGCAACTCTGCGCAAGTATCTTTGTTCAAGTGCTTCTGTTGCTTGCTCAATTCTTTTCGTCTTTTCCCTTGCGCTTCTTGATAACCAATCTTCTTTACGAAGCCCGTCTATTATCGCCCCTCGAATTCGAAAAGACGCATATGTATCAAACTTTAAGTCTCTACCGTAATCAAACTTTTCCAAAGCATCGTAAAGGCCGATTAATCCTAAACTACGAAGCTCTTCTTTATGAATATTCTTCGGCAGCCCTACACTAATCCGCTGAACGTGATAGTTAACAAGCGGCATATACTTTTTAACAAGCATGTTTCCCGCATGGGAGTCTCTCGTCTCTATCCATTCCTGCCAAATTTTATGTTCTTCAACTTCTTGTATACTTTTCAAGGGTCTTTCAACTCCTTTTTATAGCGCTATTAAACGGTCAACGGTAAGAGCGCGCTTTATATCGTTTTTATCCCTTCATTAATCGTACGAACCTTTAAAATAGCCGTTTGAGGATCAAATTCAATTGTGCGTCCGTTGTGTCCTCCTGTAGCTTTTGCTGCAATTTCTACACTGTTTCTATGCAGTTCTCTCTCCACTGCTTGAACATTTCGAAGGCCAATTCGCATCACATCATTTCTTGGTTCCAATTGAAACATCTGTGCGCCCCCTGCTATTTTTGCTTTTAATAATCTTCTATGTGCACCTTGTTTAATCAACATATTTATCAAATCAAAAATAGCTGTATCTGCATATTTAGCTCTATTAAAAGGACATTTAGCCCCGCTTGAATCGGGAAGCATTACATGAGCGAGCCCAGCTACTGAGTGAACAGAGTCGTAAACGACAACTCCTACACATGACCCTAATCCCGTTGTTCGAAGCACTGCGGGTGCATGTGTAACATTCATCTCGGCAATTCCTACCTTAATCACTTGTTTATCATCTCTCACGATTCTTCAACTCCTACAAACTTCAGCGTGATATCCATTATTCGCTTGGCTCACTGGAGGTGGTCTTCTAAAGAGAGCACTTTAGGTAAATTTAGAAGAACAATTAAACGGCTATCTACTTTAACAACTCCGTTCAAGTATTCTACAGCTGTTCCTTCAACTGTTTCAGGCACTGAAGCAATCGTTTTTTCATCAATGTCTACTACATCATTTGCCGCATCCACAATCAAACCTGCTTCTACATCATTAAGACGAACCATAATAATACGTGTCAGCTCATGGTTAAGCTGTTCTTGTAAGTTAAAACGAGTGCGCAAATCAATAATCGGTGTAATAACACCGCGAAGATTAATAACACCTTTTACATATTCTTTTACTCCAGGAACGCGTGTTATGTGCTGAATCTTTTCAATCGATTGCACTTCTTCTACTGAAATTCCGTACTCCTCGTCCCCCAATTGAAACACAATAATTTTCATGCCTTTCTCCCTTTCTTTTTACAGCATTTGTTATTTGATCAAAGCGTTGCAATCAATGATAAGTGCTACTTGTCCATCGCCTAAAATCGTGGCTCCTGAAATAGCAAATACACCCGGCAGATAATGACCTAAAGATTTTAAAACGATTTCCTGCTGACCGATAAAAGAATCAACAATTAGCCCGGCGGTCTTTTCTCCTTTTTTCACAATAACGACGGAATAATGATCTCTTTGTACCGAGTTAGGCACAGTAAATAGTTCTTTTAAATCAATAAGAGGAATAATGGCTCCTCGAAAGTCAATAACCTTTTGACCATGTACATGCATGACCTCTTTCGGCTGAACAATAGCTGTTTCAATAATCGAAGAAAGCGGCAAGGCATAGCGCTCTTCACTCATTTGCACGAGTAAAGCAGAAATGATAGACAGAGTGAGCGGCAGTTGAATAGAAAAACGCGAACCGTATCCTTCGTTAGAATCGATCGTTACAGAACCCCCTAGCGATTCAATCGTGTTTTTCACGACATCTAGACCTACTCCTCGTCCGGAAACATCTGAAATTTGTTCAGCCGTCGAAAAGCCCGAAGCGAAAATGAGCTCGTACACTTGTTTATCCGTCAGCGTTTCAGCAGTTTTCCCATCGATAATTCCTCGATCTAACGCTTTTTGCAGTACCTTTTCACGATTGATGCCCGCCCCGTCATCTTCTAAATCAATAAAGACATGATTTCCGCTATGATAAGCTTTAAGGCGAATCGTTCCCTTTTCATTCTTTCCGTTCTTTAAGCGTGCTTGAGGCATTTCAATTCCGTGGTCAACGGCATTTCTTAATAAGTGAACAAGCGGATCTCCAATTTCATCAATGACGGTCCGGTCCAACTCTGTATCAGCTCCGACAATTTGAAGTTCAATTTGTTTCCCTAAATCTTTTGAAAGCTGTCTCACCATACGGGGAAACCGATTAAAAACGGTTTCTACAGGCACCATACGCATATTTAAAATAATCGTTTGCAAATCTCCAGAAATACGGGACATCCGCTCTACCGTTTCGTCTAATTCGCTATTATTCAATTCTTTTGATATTTGTTCTAACCTGCCTCTATCAATAACTAGTTCTTCAAACAAGTTCATGAGACTGTCCAAACGGTCAATATTGACTCGAATCGTCTTGTTATTTGAGAGCTGTCTTTTCTCTTCAACAGGCGATTTAGAAGGTGCTGACACAGTAACTTCCTGTATAGCTGCTGCTTCTTCTTGTGAAACAAGCTCCTGCATTTCTGTCTCCTTTTTTATGGGGACCGCAGCAATTTTCACGCTTTCTACTTCAGAGACCTCCATAATGCTCGCTTTCAGCTTTTCTTGCGATTCGCTTGTTACTAATATAACGATAAAAGATGATTCAAATTTTTCTTGTTCGATATCTTGAACAGTTGGCGCTGACTTAATGACGTCTCCCACTTGCTCTAACACATCAAATACCATATATGCACGCGCAGCTTTTAACAGACAGGTGCGTTCGAGCTGTACGGTTATTTCAAACGCATTAAATCCTTGCCCTGCTGTTTGACTGAGCAGCGTTTGTACGAACTCATCATACTCAATAGAAGAAGCCGCATGCTCTGCTGCGGGTTCCTCTGCTACAATACGCTGCAGCTTTTGAACAAGCAATTTGACATCAAGCTGACCATCGCCGCCTTCAGAAATAGATTGAACCATTATTTCTAGCGCATCGACTGATTCAAACAAAGCATCAAGAACTTCCGTGTGAGCGTCGATTTGATGATTTCGAACGGCATCTAGCACGTTTTCCATTTTGTGAGTTAATTGTGCTAAATCATCAAATCCCATTGTTGCAGACATACCTTTTAACGTATGAGCAGACCGAAAAATTTCATTTACATAACCAAGATCATCGGTATTTTTTTCAAAACGCATTAGCTGGTCGTTAACGTTTTGAAGATGTTCCTTGCTTTCTTCAATAAACACTTCTAGATATTGATTCATATCCATCGTAACTTTCCCTCCTATTTCTGTGCGTAGCGAGAAATAAAGCTTCCAACGTTTCGCAGCGGTTCAATATAATCAACAAGCTTTGTAGAAACAGCTGATTTGGGCATCCCATAAATGACAGCTGTTTCTTTAGATTCAGCCAATATAAGCGCGTCTTTATTTTTCTTTAAATCAATAATGCCTTCCGTTCCATCCGCCCCCATTCCCGTCAACACAATAGCAAGTTTTTGATAACCTGAAATTTTACTAATCGACTGAAACAAACGATCCACTGAGGGGCGATGTCCCTTTACAGGTGAAGAAGTGTCTAAACAAATGCTGAGCTGTCCTTCTTTCTCTACAACCGTCATATGAAAACCTCCAGGCGCAATGTACGCACATCCTGAGCGCGCGATTTCATTGTCTTGTGCTTCTTTCACTTCAATATCAGCTAGCTGATCTAGTCTAACCGCTAATGATTTTGTGAAATTTGGAGGCATATGTTGCACAATAAAAATAGGTGCGTGTATGTCTTTTGAAACAGTTGATAATACTTCTTGCAGCGCACGCGGTCCTCCAGTAGAAGTGCCAATACAAATCATTTTGTTCACTTTCGTCCCCATCGGGAGGTTATATACACTTCTGTTTTGCACGTGCTGATGACTGCTTGAAGATATGTTGGCTTTACTAGCAAGCAATAGTTTAGAGATAAGCTCATCTTTCACTTTATGTAAGTCCAGCGAAATAGCTCCCGAAGGTTTAGCAACAAAATCAACTGCGCCGTACTGCATAGCGGTCAGCGTATTTTCAGCCCCTTCTATTGTTGTACTCGATAACATGACAACAGGAAGGGGCTTCACACGCATAAGCTGCTTTAACATATCTAAGCCATTCATTTTAGGCATTTCGATATCGAGTGTCACAATGTCTGGCGACAGCTCGAGCGCTTTTTTCAACCCTTCTTCACCGTTACGTGCGGTACCCACAACGTGAAAACGACTGTCACATGCTAAAAAATCGCCGATTAGCTTTCGCATAAATGCAGAATCATCTACAATAAGCACCTTTATTTCATTCACTCTCATTTCCTACCTTTCAAGAAAAAATCGTTTGAGGCGCCGAATAAACATTCCCTCGTTTTTAGCCGTTATCCTATTGTCTTGAGGAATAAGAATATTCACCATTTCTATTAGTGATACACTTGCTTTAGATGTTGGGTTTTGAAGCAAAAAAGGCATTTGGCGATTGACCGCTTTCTGGACAGCTTGATCGTTTGGCACAATACCTAATAGAGAAATAGATATGTTCAAAAACTGCTGAACAGCTCGGTTAAATCGTTCATACGTCTCATTTCCTTCTTTGTCAGAAAGCGTTTTGTTAATAATAAGACGAACCGGTGCTGATACAGAATAGGAAGCTGCTAGCTTAATAGCAGCGTAAGCATCTGTGATAGATGTAGGTTCGGGTGTTGTGACCACGATCATTTCATCTACAGCTTTTAAAAACTTAAGCACACTCTCTGACATGCCCGCTCCCATATCAAAAATCATGTAATCGTATTGATTTGTCAAAGAACTCAATTCTTGTATTAAATGAGCAAGGTCCGATGGAGACCATTCAAATACAGAGGAAATTCCCGTTCCACCAGCCACATAAGCTAAATCTTCAGGACCTTTTTTAATAATTTGCTGGATGGAAAGCTTTTTTTCTAGCAAATCAACCATCGTATAGGAAGCAGTTTGTCCAATCAAAATATCAATATTTCCCATCCCTATATCCATGTCAAAAAGAAGAACTCTTTGCTTTTGCTTCGTTAGCGCAAGAGATAAGTTTAATGATAGATTCGACTTTCCAACTCCTCCTTTTCCGCTTAACACGGCTATCGTTTTACAATTCCTTAAAGAGTTTTGATGTTTCTTTAACACTTTTTCTCTTAAAACTGCTGCTTGATCATTCATCTTTCCAATCTCCAAACACATCGTCGATAAACTCTTCTATTTTAAATGACGAAACATCTTCTGGTACATCCTGCCCGTTTGTTGTAAAAGCAGCTCGT
The DNA here is from genome assembly GCF_058323215.1 of Priestia sp. USM5. Taxonomy (NCBI): domain Bacteria; kingdom Bacillati; phylum Bacillota; class Bacilli; order Caryophanales; family Bacillaceae; genus Priestia; species Priestia sp. USM5. Next base: position 720,522 of record NZ_JBSGKN010000001.1, on the reverse strand, counting down.
TGGCCGTAACGATACAACATATTTAAAAGCGAGCCTTTGTGAGTTGTTTCATCTCGCTTCGTAAAAATCAGTTGATCAACAGGGAGACTAGCAAAACGTTCATATATAGCTTTCATATCTGATGCTTTTGACGTTAGTGCTAGAACAAGAAACGTTTGCAAATCTTCTTGAAACGTAATAATTTTCTTTAAATCATTTACATATTGCGGTTCTAAAAAGTTACGGCCTGCTGTGTCAATAAAAATCACATCGTATGCTTTTGTTTCCAGCAAAGCTTTTTTAAAATCTTCTCCGTTATAGCAAATCGTTAAAGGCGCATTTAAGATCGAAGCGTACGTCTTGAGCTGCTCAATCGCTGAAATTCTATAGGTGTCCGTTGTGATAAATGCTATTTTTTGATTTTGTTCTAGGACACACTTTGCAGCCAATTTAGCAAGAGTGGTTGTTTTACCGACACCTGTTGGCCCTACTACACTTACATATTTTTTGAAAGGACCGCTCCATTCACTTGCTTTAAACTGATTGGTAAACCAGTTTTTCGTCCACTTCATGAGTTGGTTTGAGTTAGGGCGATGTAAGTAGTAGTACTCTAGCATAGGAGCCTCCAAGTTTTCTAAAATAGCTTCGTCTATTTCTTGCAAACGCAAATAAGCAAGCACATCTTCCACTACTTTTGGATATGAACCTGAAGAAACCTTTGGCATTTGACTCATTTGTGAGACAAGAGTATTTAACTCACTGAGCTGCTGCTTCATAAAAGATTGATTATCTTCCATACTGTGTTCTGGCGGCGCTGAGTTCTTCTTTACGCTCAGCTTTTCTACGGGATCGACAGCTGCCAATACTTCTATTTTCGCCTTAGTAAATAAGCCAAGAAAACCTCCTGTTCGAATTTGTTTCGAATGTAAAATAACCGCTTCCTCACCTAAATCTGAACGAATGGCTTTCATAGCTTGCGGCATAGATTCTACTACATATTTTTTTACTTTCATCAGATATCCACCACTCCAACACTTTGAACTTCAACATTTGCTTCTAACTCGTTATATGATAAAACCGCCATATGAGGAAAATACCGCTCAGTGATTTGACGAACGTACATCCTCACTGCAGGAGAACATAACACAATTGGAGACTGTTCTTGAAAAGAAAGTGTTTCTATTTGCTTAGCTATACTTTCCACAATAGCTTGTGAAACGTTAGGGTCTAGTGATAAATAGTTCCCATGCTCCGTTTGTTGAACAGCTTCCGCCATCGTTTTTTCAACTTTTCCTGAAAGGGTAAGAACTCGAAGCAGACCTTCTTGGACCGTATATTGACTGGTAATTTGCCTTGCAAGTCCTTGCCTGACATATTCAGTTAACAAATCGGTGTCTGACGTCATTTTTCCGTAGTCGGCCAGCACCTCAAAAATAATGGGTAAATTTCGAATTGAGACGCTCTCTTTTAAAAGTTTTGCCAGTACCCTTTGAATGTCTCCAACGGAAAGCGGGTTAGGCGTTACTTCCTCAATTAAAATAGGATACGTTTCTTTTGTGTGATCAATTAGTTGCTTTGTCTCCTGCCTTCCAATCAGCTCATGCGCATACGATTTTATAACTTCTGTTATGTGCGTAGACACAACCGACGGTGGGTCCACAACGGTATACCCAAACATCTCAGCCTGCTCCTTCACCGACTCGCTAATCCATTTCGCAGGCATTTTAAAAGCTGGTTCTAACGTATCAATTCCTTCAATCAATTCATCATCCATTCCGGGACTGATTGCTAAGTAGTGATCGAGCAGCAGCTCCCCTTTCGCCACTTCATTGCCCTTTATTTTAAGACAGTATTCGTTGGGCTGAAGCTGAATGTTATCTCTGATACGAACAACTGGAATGACTAATCCTAGCTCAAGTGCCAGCTGGCGCCTAATCATAACAATTCGATCGAGTAAATCGCCTCCTTGATTCGTATCAGCAAGCGGAATTAATGCATACCCAAATTCAAATTCAATCGGATCAACGCTTAATAGATTGACAACACTCTCTGGACTTTTCATTTCATTGTCTTCTAGCTCTTCTTCAGTAGGGGCCATTTCTTCACGAACCGCCTGATTTTTAGCCTGAGACAAATAATAGCCTCCCACCCCTAATAAAATAGCAATAGGCATTGTAATGACATCATTAATTGGCGTGATTAAACCAAGAGCGGCAATTGTTCCTCCAGTTACATAAAGCATAACGGGAAAAGCAAACAGCTGCCGTGTAATATCTTCGCTCAAATTGCCTGTTGAAGCAGCTCTCGTGACGATAATTCCCGTCGCTGTTGAAATCATGAGGGCTGGAATTTGACTAACTAATCCATCGCCTACTGTTAACAAAGTAAACGTTTGGGATGCTTCAGTGATGGACATTCCCATTTGCAGCATGCCGATAATAATTCCAAACAAGATGTTAATAAGGGTAATGACAATCCCTGCAATGGCATCACCTTTGACGAATTTACTAGCTCCATCCATTGCTCCGTAAAAATCTGCTTCGCGCTGAATTTTTTCACGGCGGTCAATTGCTTGTTTTTCTGAAATCATACCTGCATTTAAATCTGCATCAATGCTCATTTGTTTCCCTGGCATCGCATCCAAGGTAAAACGTGCGGCTACTTCAGAAACACGCTCCGCTCCTTTTGTAATAACGAGAAACTGAATGATAATTAAAATAATAAAGACAACAAACCCCACTAACGGATTTCCACCAATCACGAAGTGGCCAAATGTTTCCACTACTCCGCCTGCTTCTCCTGTTCCTAAAATTGAACGGGTTGTCGATACGTTCAAACCTAATCGAAACAGCGTAAGAACCAGCAGCAAAGACGGAAACACCGATAGCTCTAAAGGTTCTTTCATGTTCATGGAAACGAGCAGTACAAGCAGCGCAAGAGAAATGTTAATCATGATTAAAATACTTAATAACCATGAAGGCAACGGAATAACAAGCATAACGATAATGAGTACAACACCTATAACAACTGGCAGTTCTCTTGCAGACATTAATTTTTCTCTCCTTACAATAGCGTAACGTTACATTTTATTTTGAATGCGGTATACGTAAGCTAATATTTCAGCCACCGCTTTAAAAAACTCTTCTGGAACCGCATCCCCTACTTTGGTTTGATCAAAAAGCGCTCTTGCCAGCGGGCGGTTCTCTACCATGATAATTTCATGACTTTTGGCAATTCCTTTGATCTTTTGAGCAATAAAATCTACGCCGCTGGCTACAACATAGGGAGCATCCATTTTTTCTTCATCATATTTTAAAGCAATAGCATAATGAGTAGGGTTTGTAATGACGACATCTGCTTTTGGAACTTCTTGCATCATGCGAGACATTGCCATTTCACGCTGCTTTTGCTTTATTTTTGATTTGATTAGAGGATCTCCTTCAATGTTTTTATGCTCATCTTTGATATCTTGCTTTGACATTCGAATATTTTTCTCGAAATCAAACTTTTGGTACAAATAATCAAGCAGCGATAAAAATAAAAGCATAAGCGAAGCTGCAAGTCCCATTTGAAAAACAAGCTTAGACAGAACAACCAGCGAGTCCCCTATACTTTTTTGAGATAAATTTAATACATCTTCTATGTGAATCCATAAGATAAAAAACGTGACGGCTCCGATACACATAATTTTCAGCGTTGACTTGATTAGTTCTACCAGCGCTCTCATGGCAAAAATTCGTTTGGCTCCGCTAATAGGGTTAATCTTTTCTAACTTAGGCTGAAGGGACTCCGTGGAAAAAAGAATGCCAACCTGCATATAATTCGCTCCGAGCGCAGCAACAAAAGCTGCGAGCATGACAGGACCCGCTGCAAGAGCAATTGAAGGAAGAAGATGCTTAAACATCGCAAATACGCGCTCTGCCGTCACTTCCTCAAGCATATACGTTTGAAAAGCTTCTCTTAACAGCTTCATCATTTGCTGTAAAAATTGTTTGGCTCCAAACAAAAAATAAAGAAAAACCATTAAAAGAATGAGCGCAGTGGTAACGTCTTGACTTTTAGCTACCTGTCCTTTTTTTCGAGAGTCCTGCTTTTTTTTAGGTGTAGCTTTTTCCGTTTTTTCTCCTGCAAAAAATTGCAAATCAACTTTTATTAAAAACAAAGCTACACCCCTCCTAATATGCGGATCATCGCGCGCATCGCTTCTATCATTTGTTCAAATATGATTTGCATCATATAAAACATGCTCCCCATCACTACAATTAGTAAAATAAAAGCAACGATGATTTTCACCGGAAATCCAACTACGAAAATATTTAACTGCGGAACCGTTCTCGCGACGATGCCAAGCGCGATATCGACTAAAAATAATGAACCAACCAAAGGCAAAGACATTTGAACGGCTACTAAAAACATCGATGAAAAAACAGTTATGATGTGTGTAGCAAATGCTTGGCTTCCCACAGGGAAAGCTACTTTGTCTAACGGAATAATTAAATAACTATTATAAATGCCGTCTATTAATAAATGATGCCCATTGGTCGATAATAAAAATAGAAGAGCAAATACATATAAATATTGACCTAGTATCGGACTTTGCGCCCCTGTCTGCGGGTCTATTACATTGGCAATGGCAAACCCAATTTGAAAATCGATGAGACCTCCGGCGATTTGAATAGCCATAATAAATACATACGCAGTCAAACCAATACACAACCCAACAGCACATTCTTTTACTACTAAAAGTACAAACTGTGCATCTAACGAAACGACGGGTAAATCAATCGTTGTCGCAATAATGACGGATAGCGAGGCAGACAAACCTACCTTATGAACTGCGGGAATCGTTTTGTATGAAAATAGCGGAACAGTGATGAAAAAAGACGTTACCCGCACTAGTACTAGTAAAAACGCGGGATAGGATAAGATCAACTGACTCATAGCTATCCTACGTACCGATACAGATTTGCAAAAATTTCATATGTAAATGAAATCATTTTCGATAACATCCACGGACCAAAAAATACAATCCCTACTAAGACCGCTACAATCTTAGGAACAAAAGCAAGAGTTTGCTCTTGAATTTGGGTAGTTGCTTGAAAAATACTAATAATGAGCCCAACTACAAGGGCCAGCAGTAATAGAGGACCAGATACAATTAAAATTGTATACACGCCTTTTTCTGCTAACGAAATGACAAATTCTCCATTCATTGTCTATCACCTATTGAAAACTTATTAATAATGATTTAACAACTAAATTCCAGCCGTCAACCAGTACAAATAGTAAAATTTTAAATGGGAGCGAAATCATAACGGGAGGAAGCATCATCATTCCCATAGACATCAGCACGCTTGCTATAATCATATCGATAATGAGAAAAGGAATAAAAATCATAAATCCAATTTGAAATGCTGTCTTTAGCTCACTGATCGCATAAGCTGGAACGAGCGCAGTTAAGGGAATATCTTGAACAGAGGATGGTTTATCTATATCCGCATATTCTAAAAAAAGAGCTAAATCTTTTTGTCTTGTATGAGCACTCATAAATTCTTTCATTGGTTCAGCTGCTTTTTTATAGGCTTGATTCAACGTGATTTTTTCTTTTAAAAGCGGCTGAAGCGCCTGTTCATTTACCTGAGAAAAAGTTGGTGCCATAATAAAAAATGTTAAAAACAGCGATAAACCAACTAATACTTGATTAGGAGGCATTTGCTGTGTCCCAAGCGACGTACGTACAAATGAAAGCACAATGACAATTCGTGTAAAGCAGGTCATCATGATTAAAATTCCAGGAGCTACTGAAAACACCGTCAGCAGCAACAAAAGCTGGACAGAAGTTGAAATATTTGTAGGACTGCTCGAGTTAAAGAGATTCATAACTTCATTCATCGTTCTTTTTGTTCCTTTCTAACTCTTTCAGTGCGTTTTGTCTTTTTATTTTCATTTCATTCATTTCTCGCTGAAAAAGCTGCTGAAAAGAATGACTAGATTTCTCTTCTTTTTTAGAAGTGAATTTTTCTAAAAAAGACGGTAGTACGACTTTATATTCGCCCTCGTTTTTCTGTTGTTCCTCATACTGCGTAAGCAGCTGCTGTTTCTCTTGCCCTGTAATTTCTGAAAGAAGCTGCACATTTTCACCGACTCCAATAACAAAAAGCTGATTTCCAACTTTGACTACTTGTACAGACTTGCTGCTTCCAACATTTGTACCACCCAAGTTTTGTACGACTTTATTTTTTTGTAGAAGCCTTCCTTTTTTATTTACAAATTTTAAGAGCGCAAAAAGCAGCCCAATTACAAGTAAAAACGCGAATATCATCTTCACGATATCTCCAGCTGAAAGCGCAGGCGTCGCCTGGAGTTCAGTTTTTTCTTTTGAATCAGTACTCTTACTCTCTGAACACTTCTCCGTTTTCTCCAAACATTCTTTTACCGATGCAGATCCACTTTCTGCATAGACAATTTGATTTGATCCTGCTAATACGCTTATTAACAGCGCAACAATTACGAACTTTCGCAGCAATGTCTGCCACCTCTTACTTCAACATAGTGTAAGATTAGCGGGAAAGTCCCGCCAATCTGTTGTTTATCCAATTGCTTTTGAAATTGCCTCTACTACACGATCTGCTTGAAACGGCTTAACGATAAAATCTTTTGCCCCTGCTTGAATGGCATCAATCACCATTGCCTGCTGTCCCATCGCTGAACACATGATCACCTTGGCATCACTTTTTATGTTTTTAATTTCTTTTAAGGCCGTAATTCCATCCATTTCAGGCATCGTAATATCCATTGTGACAAGATCTGGTGCATGCTCTTTAAATAACTCCACAGCCTGCTGGCCATCTGCCGCTTCCGCTACTACTTCATATCCATTTTTCGTTAAAATATCTTTAATCATCATGCGCATGAATGCAGCATCATCTACAATTAAAATTCGGTTTCCCATCTCTACTCCTCCTAAAAATCATTACTTTAGTTTGTTAATACGGTCTCTTTGACTAATAATATCAGTTACGCGAACGCCAAAATTCTCGTCAATGACGACCACTTCACCTTTTGCAATTAATTTGCTATTAATCAAGATATCTACCGGTTCGCCTGCTAGTTTATCAAGTTCAATGATTGCACCAGAAGATAATGCTAAAATCTCTTGAACCGTTCGCTTAGTCCTTCCAAGCTCCACGGTAACTTGAAGCGGGATATCAAGCAGCATGTCTAAATTTCGCGAATCCCCTTGAGGAGAAGACACGTGCTCGAACTCTGAAAACGATGCGGGCTGAACATCAACTGGTACATGAACAGGTTCTGCCTGCTGTGTTTCTTCATGCTGTATGTATTCAGCTGTCGGCGGTTCTGTTTGCTTTTCGTTAAGGTCTGATTCTTTTTCAATAGAAGCTGCGGTACCTTCTGCGCTTGGAACTAAGAGCTCTTCCACCAAACTTTTGGCAAAAGATATCGATAACAGCTGCATAATATTCGAATCGATTAATGTGCCTACCTTCAAATTAAAAGAGACTTTTACAAAGACGTCATCTTGGGGAATCAGCTCTGTGCCTTCCCCTTTTTGAATATTTAAAATATCTAAGCTCGGCGGAGAGATATCAATTTTCTTTTGAAATACCGTAGACATAGACGTCGCTGCAGAACCCATCATTTGATTCATCGCTTCCTGCACTGCACTCAGCTTAATTTCATCCATGATTTCCGTCGGATTCTCACCCGTTCCACCAAGCATCAAATCTGAAATAACAGCTGCATCTTCATGTTTAATAACTAACAAATTCGTACCAGAAAAGCCTTCTGTGTACTGAACTTGCACAGCGACATGAGGATTTGGAAATTCATCCGTCAGCTCTTCTTTATACACGAGCGATACAAACGGTGTGGTAATATCGACTTTTTGATTCAATAAAGCCGATAACGCTGTTGCTGAACTGCCAAACGAAATATTTCCAATTTCGCCAAGCGCGTCTTTTTCCATTTCCGTAAAGTAATCGTCTACTTGACTTGACTTATTCGGCTCTGAAAACTCGTCAAGTGAAGAAGTTCCTTTTAACAACGCATCAATTTCATCTTGCGAAAGCATGTCATCGTTCATTCCTTTCGTTCCTCCTCTTAACATCATCTAGAATTTGCACAGCGACTTTCCGACTGACTTTTCCAGGCTGTGCAATAAATTTAGGTTGTTCTCCGACGTAAATAGTTAACGGATTATGAACGCTTGTTTGCAGTCGAATAACATCTCCCGCATCTAATGCTAGGAAATCTTCAATGGAAATATCCGCTTTTCCTAGCTCGGCTACAACCTGCAATTCCGCATCATTAATTTGTTCCTTTAGCTGCTCAACCTCTTGTACGTTAGGTTCTTTTTTCGAAGATTGCATCCAGTAATGAACGGACAGTTTGGACACAATCGGCTCAAGCGTCACGTGCGGAATACATAGATTGATCATGCCCGTTTCATCTCCAATTTGTACGTTTAATGAAATGACGATGACAATTTCATTTGGTGAAATTACCTGCAAAAACTGAGGATTCACTTCAAACTCTGATGTTTCAGGTTCAATTTCCGCAATAGAACTCCAAGCTTCTCTCATACTGTCTAACGTTTTCTCTAACAAGTTTCGAACCAAGCTCGTTTCAATCTCCGTTAAGTTACTAATTTTCCCACCGCTCTCGCCTTGTCCCCCGAGCAAGCGGTCAAGCATCGCATAGGCAATGTTCGGATTGACTTCCATAATGATATGCCCTTCTAAAGGAGGGACAGCTATCACATTTAATATGGTTACTTTCGGAACAGAGCGAATGAACTCCTCATACGGAATTTGATCCACTGATACAACGGACACTTGTACAACGTTACGAAGCTGTGCCGAAAAGACGTTGATGAGCATGCGCGCATAATTTTCATGAATTCGCGTCAAACTGCGAATCTGATCTTTTGAAAAACGCAGCGCGCGTTTAAAATCATATGTACGAATGCGCTGTTTTTTATTTTCCTTTTTTAGCTCATCCGCATCCATCTCTCCGGTTGATAACGCGGATAATAGGGCATCAATTTCATTTTGTGATAATACATCCCCAGCCACTAGCTTCCCTCCCTTTTTCTTTACTGCAACACTTTAGACGTTGTATAAATTTTAACAACATGTCCGTTTTCCATTAATTGATCAATTTGCTTTGCAATATCTGTTTCTAACGTACTGAGCCCTTGCGTTCCTTCAAAATCTTGAGCACTCATATCGGAGAGCCGTTTGATAATAATGTCTCTTACTTGAAAGTCTCTTTTTTGAAGCTCTGCTGCCGCTTTTTTACTATCCATTTGAATTTTAAAGGAGATGCTGATGTAGTTATTGCTTTTTAAATTGGTTTTGATATCCGTTACATCCACAGAAGCTTTAATCACATCGTCGATAGATGGACCTTTTTCGGTACTTACCTGCTCCGTATACTTTAACGTCACAATAACCGCAATGCTTCCTATTAAAGTAAGAGAAAGCAGGATAATAATCATCTTACTAATTAGCTTATTTTTGAACACACTTTATTCCTCCGTCGTTTGCTGCAACCCTAATACGTTAATTCGCTGATAATAACTCGTCACTTTCTCATTCACTTCTTCAACTGAATCCTTTACCACTAGCTTTTTGTTATTTGTTAGCGTAATAGTTGTATCTGGAAATGCCTCAACCTGCTCGATGTAAAGAGCATTTAACGTAAATGTTTTGCCGTTTAGCCTCGTTAAAGTGATCATAATCAACCGGAGTAATACCTACTCCTTCCTCCCGCCTATCGTTTTAGATTCACTAATTCTTGCAGTATTTCATCGGATGTTGTGATAATTCTTGTATTCGCTTGAAATCCGCGCTGTGCAACAATCATGTCCGTGAATTCCTCGGATAAATCAACGTTGGACATTTCAAGGGCGCTTGAGACGAAGGTTCCTGTACCGTTGGCTCCTGGAGCTCCTAGCAAAGGATTTCCTGAGTTTACGCTTTGAGTAAATAAATTTCCTCCTGCCTTTTGGAGTCCTTCATTATTTGCAAATTTAGCAAGTTCAATTGTTGGTGTATTTGGAGTTATATTTCCGTTAGCATCTATGATATTAACCTTCCCATTTGCTCCTATACTGTAGCTCTTACTTGTTGAAGGAATATTAATATTCCCTCCTCCAGTTTTTTGTACATACAGTCCATCACCCGTTACCAAATTACCGCTGCTATCCAAATAAAAATTACCTGCTCTTGTGTAATAATTTGTGTTTCCATCATTTACAACAAAATACCCATCCCCAGAAATAGCCAAATCAAGCGGACGTCCCGTTGACTGAATGCTTCCTGCCGTTTGAACTGTATCAATCGTGCCAATCTGTGAACCTAACCCGACTTGTTTAGCATTAACACCTCCACGGTTAGCTCCCGGTGCCGTCGCTCCTGCTACCTGCTGACTTACTAAATCTTGAAACGTTGTACGTCCTTTTTTATAGCCGTATGTATTAACATTGGCAATGTTATTTCCTAGGACATCTAATTTAGTTTGAAAATTTTTCATGCCGCTGATTCCTGAATACATCGAACGTAACATAAAATCACTCCTTAAATTTGGTTGGTTAACTGCTTACTTCTAAGATATCGTTTAGCGAAAGTACCGTATGATTTTCATCGTTGATCGTAAACGATATCTCATTGTTTTTGACGGATGCTGTTGAAATGACTCCTTGCTTTTTATTTCCTTCTTCATCTAACCATGCAGCGGTTTTACCAATTAATTCGCTTCCTTTTAAAATAGGAGAAGCCTGAGACTGCGTTACAAACGTATTGAGCGATGTGCTCATATTTGTCATTTGTTCAAGGGATGAAAACTGAGCCATTTGAGCAATAAAGTCTTTGTCTTCCATTGGATTCATTGGATCTTGATTTTGAAGCTGAGCAATCAAAAGCTTCAAAAAGTCATCTTTGCCAAGCGAGCTGTTTCCCGTTTGCTTCACTTGTGTGTCCCTATTGCTTAAATACAAGTCAGACGTAATTTCATTTGTCATTGTTATCACCTATACGTTGTAGTTAATGAGCGCTGATTCAAAAGAAGATAGAAAGGAAGCCGATTCTTCCAATTGTTGTGAATCTTGATCTTCTTCTTCTTTTTTAAACGCTTCTTTTTCCTGTCTTTCTTTTTGCTGGTCGTTTTCATTGTTATACGACATCGCTTGTTCTGACAGTAGCACATCGATTTTATCAATTGATACATGCTGAGACGCGAGACCATGCCGCAAAGTTGAAAGATTGGAGTCCAATAACTCTTTTGTTTTTGCTGACGATACGACAATTCGCGCAACCGTTTCGCTGTCTTTCTGAAGCATTTCAATTGAAATCGCACCTAGCTGTTTAGGAAATAACTTAATGAGAAGCTTGGATGTTCCCTCTTCGGCACTAAACGAAGCTTTACTCCATACTTTCTCAAGCTCGTTTACCAAATTGCTAGACTGCTGATAGTCAGATTTTGCTTGCCCTAGATAAATAGAGAACTGCTGAAGCTTAGGCATTTCTCCACTTCCAAAGGATGATGGCTGATTCTCTACTGGCGCCCCGGTTGTGTGTGTACCTGCCGAACTTTCGCTATTTTTCGAAAAGCTATTGGTATCTATACTTCCGCTGGGTACAACCACATCTTTTTTCCATGGAAGCTGATTAAAAAACGGTACTTTTTCTTCTTTAGGAAAAGCAGTCATATTTTTCACAGAACTTTCTGAAGCTGTATGAACAGCGTCCACATCCCCTTGTTCAACCGATACATGCTGAGACCCGAGAGCTTGCCGTAATCTGAAAAGATTGGCATTTAACAGCTCTTTTGTTTTTGCCGACGTTACCACAACCTGCGCAATCGTTTCATCGTCTTGTTGAAGCACTTCAATTGATATTGTCCCTAGCTGATTTGGAAATAGCTGAATGGAAAGCTTGGACGCCCCCTCTTCAGATCCAACTGAAGCTTTACTCCATATTTTTTGCAGCTCGTTTACCAGATCGCTAGACTGTTCATAATCTGATTTCGCTTTCCCTAAATCAATAGAAAACTGCGGCCTTTTTTCTTCTTTACCAAAAGCAGTCATCTCTGTTACTGAACTTTTTGGAGCTGCTTGAACAGTAGCCACATCCACTTCATCAACGGATACATGCTGAGACGTGAGAGCTTGTCGTAATCTGAAAAAGTTGGCATTTAACAGCTCTTTTGTTTTCGCTGACGATACAGCTACTTGTGCAACCGTTTCATTGTCTTGTTGAAACACTTCAATTGAAATCGTCCCTAGCTGCTTTGGAAATAACTGAATGGAAAGCTTGGATGCTCCTTCTTCAATACTGATGGAAGCTTCACTCCATATTTTTTCCAGATTATTTACCAAATCCCTAGACTGCTGATAGTCTGATTTTGCTTGGCTTAAATCAATAGAAAACTGCGGCTCTTTTTCTTCTTTACCAAAAGCATTCATCTCTGTTACAGAACTTTCTGGAGCTGCTTGAACGCCGGCCGCATCCACTTGATCAACCGCTACGCGTTGAGACGCAAGAGCTTGTCGTAAACTGAAAAGGTTGGAATTTAACAGCTCTTTTGTTTTCGCTGACGTTACCACAACCTGCGCAATTGTTTCATTGTCTTGTTGAAGCACTTCAATCGAAATCGTCCCTAGCTGCTTTGGAAACAATTTAATGGAAAGCTTAGATGCTCCTTCTTCAGTACTGATCGAAGCTTTACTCCATATTTTTTGCAGCTCATTTACCAGATCGTCAGACTGTTGATGATCAGAGTTTGCTTGCCCTAGATCAATAGAAAACTCTTGGATCTTAAGCATTTCTCCAGCTCCAAAAGCTGATGGGTTATTTTTTAACGTCAACCCGGCTGTTTTAGCAGTGAAAGAACTTTCACTATCTATACTTGGGTTACCTAAAACCACATCTTTTTTCCATGGAAGCTGATTAAATAGCGGCCCTTTTTCTTCTTTACGAACAGCGCTCATATCTTTTAGAGAATTTTTTGAAGTTGAATGAACAACGGCGAAAAAACCAGCTGAGCGCTTTTCATGTAAGGTATCGGTTAATACACGTGGTTGTTTATGAATTTTCTCTATTTTTTCAACAGCAGCTTTCCGCAAGCCTTGAAGCTGCGAATCTGAAAGCTTCACTGACTGTAGCTGCGGTTTTTGTAGTTCTTCCATCAGCTGAGCAAACTCTGTTTGAAACGCAGACGACGTGTTTTTACATATAGTCAACAAGCTAGAAATAGAAGACAAATATTGTTCTTGACTGTCTGTTTTAGATGAAACAGGTTCCTGCTGCATTTCTGTTAACACGTGCTGCAGCTTTAGAAGCGGCTGTTCCAAATCTAGACTACTTGGAATACTACTGATCATCTCGGCTAGATGTTCGTATAAGACAGACGGTTCATCTCCTTCATCTCCTTCATATTCTGCTTCGCTTAACTGAATCGCAATTAACCCGACCGCGTTAAAGACGTCTTGATTTATCGCTTGTTCATTCAATGATTTCTCCCGGCTCGCTAAAGGTTGCGCATTTAGCTGCTGAAGCTGCTGAACGATTTCTTCAAAAAAACCCTGAGTCTGAATAACAGCCGCTTTTTCATCGCAGTTTACCTTTGATGCAGCTGCTGGACGTAGTGAAATTCCCACTGTTTTCACCTCTGCTTTTATTCATCAATCTGATCTGTTAACAATGTCGTATAGCGTGCAGCTACTTTCGGATCCATTTTTTCTAAGATTGCCGTTCTTGTACTTGCTTTGAACTGCTTAAGCATCGCGACCGCTTTGTCTTCTTTTAATTCGGCAAAAATGAGCGCTGCATTTTTAGGAGACATGTTTTCATAGGTAGCAATGACATCTTTTTTCGCCAGCTGATTGTTCTTTTGTTTTTTCGCTTCGTCATCGGCTTTTTCTTCCATATCGCGCATTTCAATTTTTAGTTCATCCATTTGACGATCTTTTGTACTGATCGTTTTCTCATAGGCTGAAATTTGCTTTTCTTTCGTGCTCAGCTTCTTTTGAAGGCTCTCAACCTGCTTTTGTATTTCTTCATTGCTTTCTTGAATATTTTCATTTTTTTGTGACTGCTCACTTGATACAAATGGAATGGCGTGTGTAACAGCAGAAACCTTATCATTTATATTGACGCCTAAAAGTGTCAGGACAATGTAAGCTGCCAAGATGAGGAACACCGCTGGAATAAAGATTAAAAATAAAAACACCTGGCTTTTACTGTAAGATTTCCCATCTTCATAGTTTTCTTCTTCGTACTCTTCTCTTAATTCTTTTCGTTTAGCCATGTTTTTCACCTAATTTCTATGCAGCATGTACTGCTGTAAAGACAGCTCATCCATTTGCTTCGCTTCTAATTGTTTTTCCGCTGTTATATAAGAATCGTAGTCTTTCTTTTTTAATTTTTCATACTTCTTTACTTCTATATTCTTTTCTTCTAGCTTCAGTTTCTTTAAGTTCATTTGCTGTCTGGCAAACATGACCTCTTGTTGCAGCCTTTCAATCACTCGTTCGGCACTTGTTAAAAACTGCTGAAATGATGTAATTTCTAAAATAGAAAGCCCCTGCTTCATTTTGCCCGTATGCTGTTCAATCAGCGTTTCTTTTTCTTTTAACTTTTTATAAAGCTTTTCACCCGCTGTTTCAAACTGCTCTAGGGACTGATTATATTGAGATAGCAGTTCATCTTTTTCATTTGACTTAATTGCCATTATTTTAGATAACCTAAATTCATATGCCATATTTACTCACCTTTCACAAACAGTTCACAGAGCTTTGTTACACTTGTTTCAAACGATGGATGTTCGTTCGTTTTTTGCTTTAAAAATGCCTCAATGACAGGATGATAGTGGATTGCCTCATCAATGTAAGCAGAAGATCCTCTTTTGTAGGCACCTATGTTAATTAAGTCTTCAGAATTAGCGTAGGTAGCCATTAATGAACGCAGTTTTTCAGCTGCTTCTTTATGCCGTTCACTTACGATATGGTTCATCACGCGACTAACGCTTTTTAAGACATTGATGGCCGGATATTGACCTTTATTGGCAAGCTCCCTGTCTAGTACAATATGTCCGTCTATAATGCCTCGCACCGTATCCGAAATAGGTTCGTTCATATCATCACCGTCTACTAATACAGTGTAAAAAGCGGTAATAGATCCATGTTGATTAGTCCCTGTACGTTCAAGCAGCCTTGGCAAGCTAGCAAAAACAGATGGTGTATAACCTTTGGTAGTCGGAGGTTCACCTACGGCTAATCCAATTTCTCTCTGAGCCATTGCTACACGGGTAACAGAATCCATCATCATCATGACGCTCAGCCCCTCATCTCGAAAGTATTCAGCAATAGAAGTAGCTGTATATGCTGCTTTCATTCGAAGTAGAGCAGGCTGATCCGAGGTAGCAACTACTACAACGGAGCGCTTTAACCCTTCCTCTCCAAGATCTCGTTCAATAAATTCTCTAACTTCTCTTCCTCGCTCGCCTACAAGGGCAATGACATTGATATCTGCTTTTGTATTACGAGCAATCATCCCGAGCAGCGTACTTTTCCCAACACCGCTTCCTGCAAAAATACCTATGCGCTGCCCTCGGCCTACGGTTAACAAACTATCAATCGTCCGTACACCTACTTCAATAGGCTGTTCAATAGGCGGGCGCTCTAAAGGATTAGGGGGGTCTTGATCGGTTAAAACAAAAGGCAAATAATGAGAAAGTTCAGACCCATCTAAAGGGTTGCCTAACGAATCAAGCACTTGACCTATTAACTCTTTCCCCACGCTTACCTGCAGAGGTTTTTCTGTTGTTTCCACTAGGCAGCCAGGTCCGATATATCGAACAGACGTATAAGGCATTAAAACGACGTGCTCACCGTTAAAACCAACAACTTCTGCACGAATTTTATCTCCTCGTTCACTGAGATGAATAAAACAAACATCTCCTATTGACGTTCTAGGTCCTTTAGATTCAATCATCATTCCTACTACTCGGCTGACTTTCCCGTACCGTTTAAAAGAAGATGTGCGCGGGATTTCATGAATGAGTTGTGCGACTTTCATGTTTACTCCCCTCTAACAAACGTTCTTTTAATTTTTTCTTCATTTCCGTTAACTGACTATCAAAAGAAGCAACAAGACGCCCATAAGAGGAATCGATGACACAATCCATTTCCTGAAGATTTTCATCTGCATAAATAAACAGCCCGGTTTCTCCGTTTAATAAATCGAACAGTTCTCGTTTATGTTCACATACATATGCATATTTTTTGGGAGAAACAAAAAGCTGGATTTCTTTATGTTCTCTAACTTCTTTTAAAGACCTTGCAACAAGTGATAAAAATGATTCATCTCTTTGAAGCTGCTCATTTAAAAGCGTTTCTGCTAGGGTGAAACCTAATTCAAAAATGACTTCTTCAGACTGATTTATATATTCGTAGTACTGATTCTTTGTTTCGTCAACAATGTTTCGCGACATGGCTAATACATGTTCGTACTCTTGTTTCCCTTGAAGCAGCCCTTCTTCGTACCCTTCTTCATAGCCGCGTTTTTTTTCTTGTTGAAACAGCAGCACCTTCTCTTCTTCCCACTGCTTTTTCAAACGTTCAACTTCGTTTTGAGCTTGTTTGCGGTAAGCGTCTGCCTCGGCCTTTATCATTTCAGCTTCACTATGCGCTTGTTCAATAACGTGCTGTGCATTTTCTTGCTGAAGATGTTCTTCTGTCGGCTCATCTTGTATCGGAAAACCAAATGGAATGACTTGAATGTGCTTAGCATTTTCGTCTGAAAGTTTGTTCGTATAAGTTGATTTAATGATATTAGACAATAATATCGTCTCCTCCACCTCGAGCTAGTACAATTTCACCAGCATCTTCTAAACGTCTAATTGCAGCAACGATACGTGACTGGGCTTCCTCTACATCTTTCAAACGCACAGGGCCCATAAATTCCATTTCTTCTTTAAACGTTTCCACCATACGGCTAGACATATTTTTAAAAATAATAGATTTCACTTCTTCACTTGCTACTTTTAAGCTCAACAATAAATCATCATTTTCTACATCTCGTATCACACGCTGAATAGAACGGTTATCGAGCGTTACGATATCCTCAAATACAAACATTCGCTGTTTGATTTCTTCTGCTAATGCCGGATCTTGAATTTCAAGCGTATCAATAATAATTTTTTCAGTCGCTCGGTCCACTCCATTTAATACTTCAACTACTGCTTCTAAACCACCTGTTTGGGTATAGTCTTGGGTAACGGTAGCTGAAAGCTTTCTCTCTAAAATTTGCTCCACTTCATTAATGACTTCCGGAGACGTACTTCCCATCGTTGCAATCCGCCTTGCAATATCCGCTTGCCTTTCCTGAGGCAGTGATGATAAGATTTGTCCTGCCTGCGGCGATTCTAAGTAAGATAAAATAAGGGCAATCGTCTGAGGATGCTCATGCTGAATAAAATTTAACAGCTGCATAGGATCAGCTTTTCTGGCAAAGTCAAACGGACGAACTTGCAAAGAAGAAGTTAATCGATTGATAATCATCATAGCCTGCTCTGGTCCAAGTGCTTTTTCTAACACCTGTTTCGCATAGCTTACTCCTCCTTTTTCAAGGTAGTTTTGAGCAAGCGTTATTTGTTCAAACTCATGAAGCACAGCTTCTTTTAGGGACGGCTCTACCTTTCTCACTGAAGAAATTTCAAGCGTTAGTTGCTCAATTTCATCTTCACTGAGATGTTTATAGATAGAAGCTGATACATCCGGACCGAGAGAAATCAACAAAATTGCTGCTTTTTGCTTTCCAGTTAACTCATTTTTTTGCATAGCCTTTACCATTAGCTTTCCTCCTAATCCTCACTAATCCATGTTCGCAGCAGCTTTGCAAACTCTTCCGGGTCTTGCTTCGCTAACGTTTCAAGATTGCTTTTTGTTTGCTGTTCAGCACTTAAAACAGGGGCTTTTTGTGCCGCTTCATATGCTTCAAAAGTTTCATCATACTCTTCATCATATTCGTCTTCATCTAAGTCTTGACGCCTTTTCCTAACCAACAGCACAATAAGAACAACAATAATAAGCAGCAGTGCTCCTCCGATTATATACATCCACAATGGAATCGAACTTGCTGTGCTGTCAGCTGTTTCTTGTCCATTAAACGGCTGAACGGAAACGGTAATCTTATCGCTGACCGCGTTATCCGAGAGAGCTTTCGTATTTGCATCTTTTGAAATAGAAGTACGGACAATTGTACCTAACATTTTTTGAACGTCTGACTCAAGCGTATCGGACACTTGTGATTTCCCTTTTGCATTGGAGGGATCTATCATTACTTGAATGCCAAGGTCTTGAATTTTGTATGGACTTTCAACGATTTCTTTATGAATTCGATTCACTTCATAATTAATACGTTCTTCGTTTTTTTCGTAGTCTCCGTCTCCACTTGCTGTGCTAGATGAGTAATTTGTTGTATCTTCTTCTCCTGTTCCAGCAACGCCTCCATCTTGAGCATTTTTACCAGAAAATGTTTCATTGATTTTTTCAGCGCTAACGGCAATTCCTTGCATATTATCTTTATCAACAGGCTCTACTAGCTTTTCTTCGCGATTTTCCTGTGTAAAATCAAGATCTGCTGTAACAGAGACCATTACTTTGTCTTGACCGACCAGTCTTCCTAGCATTTGCTGTACTTGACGCTGAATATCCCGCTCAACTTCTTTTTTCGCTTCGTTCTGCGAAGCAAATGAGCTAGAAGCTGAATCCGTTTCATTTCCTTTTAAATCAAAGTACTCAAAATATTGGTTCATAATGACGATATTATCTGTAGGAAGGTTTGGCACACTTTTGGATACTAAATGATAAAGAGATTTAATTTGCTGATCATCAAATTTATAACCAGCCTTTGTATTAAGCACAATCGATGCAGAGGCTTCTCCCTGCTTTTCATTCGCCCATACACTTTCATTGGGAAGGGTAATCATCACTTTTGCATCGTTGACTCCTTGAATGTTTTTCATTAAGTTAGCCAATTCAGTTTGCATCGCATCGAGTTTTAACACATCAAATTCATTGTCTGTCATACCAAAGCTCGCATTTTTCCCAAAAAACGAATAGTCGATACTTCCGCTATCAGGAATTCCTTGTGCAGCTAAATCAACTTTTAGCGAGTCAACGCTTTGTTCAGGCACCGAAATGGTTGTTCCATTATCAGAGATTTCTGAAGGAACGCTTCTAGCATCAAGCTCTGCTTTGATTTGTCCTGTTTCTTGAGCCGATAGATTGCTATAAAGAGGGACAAATTTATCTTTGTTTAAGAAAACAGATGCTAAACTAATGACTAGAATAGCCGCAAGAGGAGCAGCGATAAGGGCTATTTTCTGTCCTTTTTTGCGGTTATTCCAAAAGACTTTCATCTTATCTCGATAAAGAGCTATTCTTTCATTCATGGTATTCCTCCGGTTATTACTATTTTCATTTTCTTTAATAACCGCTCAATTACATTTGCATTCTCATCATTTCCTGATAGGCTTCAACAGCTTTATTGCGTATTTCAAGAGCCGTTTGCATCGTAATACTTGCTTTTTGAGCAGTAATCATTACATCTTGGAGTTCGACATTTTCTCCTTTAGCAAGCTTTTCAGTCGCTATATCCGAAGCGCGTTGAGCATTGTTTAACTCATTGATTGAGTCTTTTAAAAACGTTGAAAACTGTTGAGTTGTTTGTCCAGTGCCAGTCGAAGCGGCTGTTTTTGCTATTGCTATTTGATTGCTGATACCATTAATCATTTTATCGCTCCTTTATTTTCCAATTTCTAACGTCTTTGTTAATATACTTTTGTTTGTATTAAAGACCGTCACGTTTGCTTCATAGGATCGAGTAGCACTAATTAAATCCGTCATTTCCTTTAAAGGATCTACGTTCGGCATCTGCACGTACCCTTGGTCATTCGCATCTGGATGCGTCGGATTATATACTAAATTAAAAGGAGTATTATCTTCTACGATATCTGTGACTTTTACACCGTTGTTTTGACTTTTATTGATTTCGGAGTGTAAGAGAGACGAAAAAGAAGGCGAACGATCAGACTGCATGACAACCATTTTTCTTTTGTAAGGCTGCCACTCACCATTAACGTACGTCCTTCTTGTCGTTTCAGCATTCGCCATGTTAGATGAAACAACGTCCATCCTTAAACGATTGGCAGTTAAAGCTGAAGATGTAATATTCATATTTTGAAAAATAGTCAAACTTATTTCCCCCCTCTAATGACTGTTTGAAGAGAATTAAATTTTCCGTTTAAACGATCTACTAGCGCCTCATAGTAAATTTGATTTTCAGCCATATCCGCCATCTCTTTATCCATATCCACATTGTTTCCATTTGCTTGATAGGAAGTGTTTCCTTGCTGGGTAATCACTCGCTGGGATGAATCGGAAAATGGGATATGTTTTGAATCAGTCTGATATGCTTCTAACTCGTTATGTAATAAATCTCGAAATTCACTCGTACGCGATACTGTTTTCGATTTATAATTTGGAGTATCAACGTTTGCGATATTTTGTGCAATCGTCTGCTGCTTTTGTGACGCATAGCTAATTCCATTTTCAATTGTTTGAAAAGTAGTTGAAAACAAACTCAATTCTTACACCTGCTTATCTATTCTATTTTTCTCAAAATGAGACAAATTTCGACTTTAGTACCATAGAACTTATTGTAAGAAAAACTTCATGCAATGTCTATCCTTTTTTAAGAACTTTTGGACTATAAACCAAAATTTTCATTCGATTTCCAAGCATATTTTAACATCAATGCTGTACTTTAGCTCTATTTTTTTAATTTAAAATCAAAATACATACCATAAGTCCTGAACAATTTGTAATAAAAGTAACGATTTGTAATCAACTAGTATCTTTTTACTATTTAAAGATTCTATAATATAATTTTTAGATTTTTATATGAAGTTTGTTAAAGATTTATAAAAATAGTGAACGAATCGTCTTAACCCAGAGCGAACCTTTTCATACTGAGAGCATATAAAAAAAGCACACGGGCTTTGCCCGTGTGCTTTTTGGTTCATAAACTTAGTTAGATTTTAATTTTTCAAGCTCTACTAAGAATTTGTTGTTAAGAACTTTAATGTAAGTTCCTTTCATTCCTAGCGAACGTGATTCAATAACGCCAGCACTTTCTAATTTACGTAGCGCATTTACGATTACTGAACGTGTAATTCCAACGCGGTCAGCAATTTTACTTGCGACTAATAGTCCTTCATTTCCATTTAACTCTTCAAAGATGTGCTCAATAGCTTCTAACTCACTGTATGATAATGAGCTAATTGCCATTTGTACAACAGCTTTGCTACGCGCTTCTTCTTCAATCTCTTCTGCTTTTTCACGAAGAATTTCCATACCTACTACCGTTGCACCGTATTCAGCAAGGATTAAATCATCGTCTTCGAACTGACGGTCTAAACGAGATAGTACAAGCGTACCTAGACGCTCTCCGCCTCCGATAATTGGAACGATTGTTGTTAGTCCTGCATCAAATAAGTCTTTATTTTCAACTGGGAAAGCTGTATATTGACTTTCAATGTTTAAATTAGAAGATGTTTCTTGAATGTTAAATAGGCTTTGAGTATATTCTTCTGGGAACTGGCGTGCTTCTAACATATCTTTCATGCGCGCATTCTCAATTTGCTGTTTAACAGCGATTCCTAATAATTTACCGCGACGACTTACTACGAATACGTTTGATTCGATCACTTCGCAAAGTGTTTCAGCCATTTCTTTAAAGTTTACTGGTTTACCAGCTGCTTTTTGTAGCATTGCATTAATCTTTCTAGTTTTCCCTAATAAATCCATTAGTACTCTTCCTCCTGCGATTTCAGTTCTATAAAATAAATTGACTCAAATCTTTGTTTTTAGCAATTTTTTCTAATTTTTCTTCCACATACTGCGGAGTAATCACAATTTTCTCTAATGTTACTTCTGGTGCTTCAAACGATAAATCCTCTAGCAAACGTTCTAAAATCGTATGAAGCCTTCTTGCACCAATATTGTCTGTATCTTGATTTACCTGATATGCAATTTCTGCAATCTTACGTATAGCATCGTCAGAAAATTCAATTTGTATACCTTCAGTTTCCAATAATGCCGCATATTGCTTTAATAACGCATTATCTGGCTCTACTAAAATGTTTATAAAATCTTCAACGGTTAGCTTCGTTAATTCAACGCGAATTGGGAATCGACCTTGCAATTCTGGAATTAAATCCGACGGTTTTGATACATGGAAAGCACCAGCTGCTACAAATAAAACATGATCAGTTTTGACTGCACCATATTTGGTAACAATCGTTGATCCTTCTACAATTGGTAAAATATCTCGCTGCACGCCTTCACGTGAAACATCAGCGGAAGATGAATTACCACTTTTTTGAGCAATTTTATCAATTTCGTCAATGAAAATAATTCCGTATTGTTCTGCACGATTCACAGCTTCTTGCGTCACTTCATCCATATCAATCAATTTTTGCGCTTCTTCATTTGTTAATACTTTTCGTGCATCTTTAACAGTAAGTTTGCGCTTTTTTTGTTTTTTAGGCATAAAATTGCTTAAGGCATCCTGCATGTTCATGCCCATTTGTTCCATACCCGAACCTTGTAACATATCAAACATAGAAGGCTGTTGCTCTTCTACTTCAATTGTGACATAATGATTTTCAAGCTCTCCTAGAGCAAGCTGATGAGCAATCTGCTTGCGCTTCGTTGCAATATTCGTTTCCTCATCTTGATCAGGATCCGCATCGCTTGACTGTGTACCGTTTGAAAAAATCATTTCAAACGGATTTTTAAACGATTGCTGCTTCTTTTTGCTTGGAACAAGAAGCTCCACTATCCGCTTGTTTGCATTTTCTTCTGCACGATCACGCACGCCGTTCATTTTTTCTTCTTTCACAAGTCGAACTGACGTTTCCACTAAATCACGAACCATTGATTCCACATCGCGTCCTACATATCCAACTTCCGTAAATTTTGTTGCCTCAACCTTAATAAAAGGTGCACCGACAAGCTTAGCTAAGCGGCGTGCAATCTCGGTTTTACCCACACCTGTAGGACCAATCATTAAAATGTTTTTCGGCACAACTTCATCACGTAAAGATTCGTCTAGCAGACCGCGGCGATAGCGATTTCGCAGCGCAACAGCGACCGCTTTCTTTGCCTTCGTTTGACCAATAATATACTGATCGAGCTTTTCTACAATTTGTCGAGGTGTTAAATGAGAATTCATAAAAAAATCCCCTTTCCTACAGTTCTTCTACAATAATATGATCATTTGTATAAACACATATCTCACTTGCTACATCTAAAGCTGCTTTTGCAATTTCTTTAGCTGTTAAATGTTCGCCTGCATGTTGTTTTAATGCACGTCCCGCTGATAAAGCATAATTTCCGCCTGATCCAATTGCTAAAATGCCGTCGTCCGGTTCAATAACTTCACCCGTTCCTGATACTAACAGTAAGTTATCTTTGTTCATAACAATAAGCATTGCTTCTAACTTTCGCAATACTTTGTCACTTCTCCATTGTTTAGCAAGCTCCACGGCTGCACGCTGAAGATTTCCGTTATACTCTTCAAGCTTCGTTTCAAATAATTCAAAAAGAGTGAATGCATCAGCTACTGAACCTGCAAAGCCGGCAAGAACTTGCCCTTGAAATAGACGTCTTACTTTTCGAGCAGTATGTTTCATCACAACAGCATTTCCAAACGTTACTTGTCCGTCCCCAGACATGGCACATTGACCGTTATGCTGAACTGCAAAAATCGTAGTAGCATGGAAAGTAGACAAATTAACTCCTCCTTTTATGCGCGAGGATGGTGATTCATATAAACTGCCTTTAAACGATCCTTCGTCACATGTGTGTATATTTGAGTGGTTGATAAATGTTCATGACCTAGCATTTCTTGAACTGTACGTAAATCTGCCCCTTCATTTAACATATGAGTCGCAAAAGTATGCCGCAAAACGTGTGGACTAATATGTATATTCTCAGCGGTTTTCTTTACTAACTGATCAATGACTAAGCGTATGCCTCGGTCTGTCAACGGTGTCCCCTTATAATTTAAAAAGAGCGAATGAGTATCAGAAGGAGCCTTTTTTAAAAGAAGCTTTCTTCCATTATCTATATATACTCTAAGAGCGTCCTTGGCATAACAGCCAAATGGCACGTACCGTTGTTTTTTCCCTTTGCCATATACGAGCAAAGTTTGAAGTGAAAAATCTATATCGCTAAGCTTAATAGATGCACATTCACTCACTCGTATTCCGGTGGCATACAGCAATTCTAAGAGAGACTGATTACGCTGCCCTAACGGAGTTGTTAAGTCATTCATTTGAAATAATTTCACAATCTCCTCTTCATACAGGAAGCGAGGATTTCTCTCTTCCTTTTTAGGAAGGGTAACGAGCGCAAATGGATTATCTTCTACTAATTCTTCTCTATTTAAGTAACGATAAAACGTTCTCAAACAAGAAATTTTGCGTGACATCGATCTTTTTGAATACTGCTTTTCATATAGGCGTGTTAAAAACAGCCTTGCATCAGCATATGTAACACTTTGTAGGTTTTGTATTTGCTCTTCCTGCATAAAAGACATGAAGATACCTATGTCTTTTTCATAGCAGTCAACTGTATATTTTGAATAATTTTTCTCAATTTGTAAATATTCTAGAAAGGAATTTAATACATCTTTAACAAATTCCAATGTTATCACCTCACAAGGGCTACTAAATATTATCACAATTAAGTAGCCCTTGCAAACAATTTTGATTATTTTGTTGTAAAATTCTGAATAGTTTCCAATGCTCGTTTAGCCAGCGTTTCATTTCGTTCTTGTTTGTTTTTGATTCGCACTTCCAATTCTTTGAATAAGCCAAAGTTGGCATTCATCGGCTGGAAGTTTTTGGCGTTTGTATGTGTGATATAGTGAGCCATACTGCCAATCGCTGTTTCCTGCGGCAATACAACCAATTCTTCACCAAGCACAAGTCGAGCCGCGTTCATTCCTGCCATTAATCCGCTCGCAGCTGATTCTACATATCCTTCTACTCCCGTCATTTGTCCAGCAAAGAATAAGTCATCACGCTCGCGATATTGATACGTAGGCTTTAACAATTTAGGAGAATTAATAAACGTATTTCTATGCATAACCCCGTAGCGTACTACTTCTGCATTTTCTAAACCTGGGATTAAGCTTAATACTTCTTTTTGTGCTCCCCATTTTAAATGTGTTTGGAAACCTACAATATTATATAGTGTACCTGCTGCATCATCTTGACGAAGCTGAACAACTGCATAAGGTCGCTTTCCTGTTTTCGGATCTTCTAACCCAACTGGTTTCATTGGTCCAAAGAGCATTGTTTTTTCTCCGCGTGAAGCCATTACTTCAATTGGCATACATCCTTCAAAATAAATTTCCTTCTCAAATTCTTTTAAAGGAACCGTCTCTGCATTGATTAATGCTTCATGAAAGCGCTGGAATTCTTCTTTTGTCATCGGACAGTTTAAATAGGCAGCTTCCCCTTTGTCATAGCGAGATTTAAGATATACTTTATCCATATCAATGCTGTCTTTTTCAATAATAGGTGCAGCCGCATCGTAAAAATATAAATAATCTTCACTTGTTAACGCGCGCAGCTGTTCCGATAAATCTTTTGACGTTAGCGGACCTGTTGCAATAACAGTTGGTCCCTGTGGAATTTCCGTAATCTCTTCATTAACAACCGTTACGTTCGGATGGTTTTTAACGCTTTCCGTCACACGAGAGGCAAATTCGTGACGATCAACAGCCAGTGCTCCACCTGCTGGAACCGCACACTCGTCTGCTGAACGAATAATGACAGAGTCTAATAATCGCATTTCTTCTTTTAGCACACCCACTGCATTTGTTAATGTATTCGCACGCAGTGAATTACTACATACTAATTCAGCAAATTTGTCCGTATGATGAGCAGGTGTTTGCTTTACTGGTCTCATCTCATAAAGACGGACTTTCAAACCACGCTTTGCGATTTGCCAAGCTGCTTCACTTCCAGCAAGACCTGCTCCGATAACATTAATTACTTGTTCATTCATTGTAAATCCTCCAACTTCATTTCTATCTTTTCTATCATTTTCCTTATTCATTCACTTGTCTTTTCTTTTTAACGAGACAAAGAAAATGCGACATTACTCAATGTCGCTAATAACGTTTCCATTTTAGCACATGAAGCAATGTCGCCGCATCTTATATAACTGCTATTTGTAAATTTAAAGTGTGGGAATTCATCCCATTCTCTTTTACTGCTGAGCTTCCTCTTTATAATCACAACTTGTACAGACGACTTGAGTTCCTTTTTTCTGTTTCTTCTCCACAAGCAGATTTTCACATTTCGGACATTTTCTTGCAATCGGCTTATCCCAAGATACGAAATCACAGCCCGGGAATCGATCACAGCCATAAAATGTACGCTTTTTCTTCGATTTTCGCTCAACGATATTTCCTTCTTCACATTTCGGACACTTTACGCCAATCTCTTTTACAATTGGCTTTGTGTTGCGGCAGTCAGGGAAATTAGAGCATGCCATAAATTTTCCGTAGCGTCCCATTTTGTATACCATAGGTGAACCGCATTCTTCACAATCTTCTCCGGCAGGTTCATCTTTAATCTCCACTTCGCGCATTTCTTTTTCAGCATGTTCTAAGCGTTTTTCAAAATCACTGTAAAATTCGTCAATAACACGCACCCATTGAACATTACCATCTTCCACTTCATCCAAATCGTTTTCCATTTTAGCTGTAAACTCTACATCTAAAATTTCCGGAAAAAACTCCAATACAAGCTCCAGTACAATTTCTCCAAGTTCTGTTGGAACAAAACGCTTGTTATCGAGCGCTACGTACCCGCGCTTTTGAATCGTGTCAAGTGTTGGAGCATATGTAGACGGTCGTCCAATGCCTAGCTCTTCTAATGTCTTGACTAAACGAGCTTCAGTATATCTTGGCGGCGGCTGTGTGAAGTGCTGCTTTTCATCGATGTCCTTAGAATAAGCTACTTCTCCTTCTTCTAAATCTGGAAGAAGATTTTCTTTTTCCTCCACTTGATCATCATTGCCTTCAACATACACTTTCATAAAGCCTGGAAATTTAACTTTCGAGCCGTTTGCTCTAAATGTTACGTCCCCATTTTTCAAATCTACAGCCATTGTATCCATAATTGCAGGTGCCATTTGACTAGCAACGAAGCGCTCCCATACTAACTTATACAGTCGATACTGATCACGCGATAAGAACTCTTTTACCTCTCCTGGTTTACGAAGAGCTGAAGTTGGACGAATCGCTTCGTGGGCATCTTGCGCGTTCGAATTTTTCTTTTCTTTGCGCTTTTCCGTTGCCACAAACTGATTTCCGTATGCGTTCGTAATGTAATCTCTAGCTTCTGTTTGAGCTGTTTCTGAAATACGAGTAGAATCGGTACGCATATACGTGATAAGACCTACTGTACCTTCTTTTCCTAAATCAATTCCTTCATATAATTGCTGCGCAATCATCATTGTTTTTTTCGCTCGGAAGTTCAGTTTCCGCGCTGCCTCTTGCTGTAATGAAGACGTGGTAAAAGAAGGAGCCGCATTACGCTTTCGCTCACGTTTTGTTACTTTAGAAATTGAAAATTCATTTCCATCTAATTGTTTAACAATGTTGGTTACATCATTTTCATTCGATAGCTCTACTTTTTTCCCTTGATATTCGATCAACTGGCCTTCAAATTGGTCGTTTCCTTTTTGGAAAGTTGCTTTTACCGTCCAGTATTCTTCTGGGATAAACTTTGCAATTTCTTTTTCACGATCAATAATTAACCGCACTGCAATTGATTGAACCCTTCCGGCACTTAATCCTTTTTTCACTTTTTTCCACAGCAATGGACTGATGTTGTAGCCAACCAGTCTGTCAAGAATACGGCGTGCTTGCTGAGCATCTACTAAATCCATATTAATTGCTCGTGGATGTTTAAAAGATTCTTTAATCGCTTCTTTTGTAATCTCGTTAAATACTACGCGGCAGTCCGATGCAATGTCTACATCCAAACTGTGCGCCAAGTGCCATGCAATCGCTTCTCCTTCACGGTCTGGATCGGCTGCTAGGTAAATCTTTTTTGCTTTTTTAGCCGCTGTTTTTAGTTCTTTTAAAACCGGGCCTTTCCCGCGAATTGTAATATATTTCGGGTTGTAATCTTGTTCAATATCAATTCCCATTTGACTTTTAGGTAAATCGCGAACATGTCCCATCGATGCTTTTACTTTATATTTCTTTCCTAAATAACGTTCAATTGTTTTAGCCTTTGCAGGCGATTCTACAATTACTAGGTAGTCAGACATCTATTTGTTCCTCCTCAAGAGGTAGAATAAAATCTTCATTATTATTAAATATTTGGTTCTTGTTTGTCAAATGTCAAAAAGATAAGTCATACGATTTTCCTACGTATCTCACTAGTATTTCATACCATGCAAGAATATGACTACTTTGAAACATTCATCTTATATACATCATTTCATCTGTAATATCAGCAGCGCTTTGCACAAGTTTTGCCCCTAATTGGATTAACTTATTCGTTCCACATGATGTTTCTTCAAAAATAGAACCCGGTATGGCAAATACTTCTCTTCCTTGCTGAAGCGCCTGGTCGGCGGTAATAAAAGATCCACTTCTTTCTTTTGCTTGCACCACCAACGTGCCTCCTGTTAATCCGCTAATGATTCTGTTTCTGCGAGGGAAAAACCATTTCGTCGGCTTCATAAACGGGGCATATTCAGAAAGCAGCAAATGATGCTGCGCAATTTCTCTTGCTAAATTTTGGTTTCCTCTTGGGTAAATATTATAAAACCCTCCGCCTAAAACTGCAATCGTTTTAGCTTTTTCAGCGATAGCCAGTTCATGAGCAGCCTGGTCAATTCCTAAGGCTAGCCCACTCACAACGACAAATTCTTCATGCAGCATCGGCTTAACAATACGAGTTAAAGCTGCAGTTCCATATGAAGTAGGATTTCTTGTTCCTACAACGCTTAAGCTTGCCGGAGCGTGTAAAAGAGACAAGTTCCCCCTTGCAAATAATACCCAAGGCGGATCATAAATATGGCGCAAAAGTTCAGGATATTCATCATCTAAGATGGTGACACATCGAATATTCTCAGCGTCATATTTATCTAGAATATCTCGTATTGGAATAGTTTGCAAATCTTTTTTTATTTGATTAGCACGTTCAATCGAGAGAGTCAATAGTTTTTGAAGCTGTGATGGAGAGTACTCGTAGAGATTTTGTAATGAAGAATTCTGTTGAAGTAGCGTAAAAATTTGTTTCCAATTAACAGATGGACAATGTGCTAAATGAATTAATTTTTCCCGTAAACCAGACATTCTACAATCTCCTTTTTAAATGGACAAAATAGCCCCCGGTCAAAGGAGGCTATATGTCTTCTATTAATGAGTCTTACACTGCTCGTAAATGCCTTGTTCTTTTAACACCTTAATAAGTGTTTCTCCCATAACAGATGGTGTTTCAGCTACTTGGATACCGCACTCATTCATTGTTTTAATTTTTTCAGACGCTGTCCCTTTACCACCTGAAATAATCGCACCAGCATGGCCCATACGTTTTCCTGGAGGCGCTGTTTGACCGCCAATGAAGCCGACAACAGGTTTTGTCATATTTGCTTTTACCCATTCTGCCGCTTCTTCTTCTGCTGTACCGCCGATTTCCCCAATCATAATTACTGCATACGTATCTTCATCTTCATTAAACGCTTTTAATACATCGATAAAGTTCGTGCCATTCACCGGGTCACCGCCGATACCAACAGCTGTTGATTGGCCAATTCCAGCTTCAGAAAGTTGGTGAACAGCTTCATATGTTAATGTACCAGAACGCGAAACTACACCTACATGACCTTTTTTGTGAATGTACCCTGGCATAATGCCAATTTTACATTCTTCCGGTGTAATAACACCTGGGCAGTTAGGCCCTACAAGACGCGTACGTTTTCCTTCCATATAACGCTTTACTTTTACCATATCTAATACTGGAATACCTTCTGTAATACAAATAACTAAATCTAAATCTGCGTCAACTGCTTCAATAATGGAGTCAGCTGCGAATGCTGGTGGAACATATACAACAGAAGCCGTTGCGCCTGTTTTTTCTTTCGCCTCGGCAACCGTATTAAATACCGGAACACCTTCTACTTCTAATCCGCCTTTACCCGGCGTTACGCCACCAACAATTTTTGTTCCATATTCTAACATTTGCTGTGTATGAAAAAGGCCAACTCCGCCTGTAATTCCTTGTACAATTACTTTTGTATCTTGATTAATAAATACGCTCATTCCTATCCCCCAGCCTTTCTATTTCACTAGTGAAACGATTTTTTGTGCGCCGTCTGCCATAGATTCAGCAGCTGTGATATTTAAGCCTGATTTTTGTAAAATTTCTTTTCCAAGTTCAACGTTTGTTCCTTCTAAGCGAACAACTAATGGAAGGCTTAATCCAACTTGTTTTGTTGCTTCAACAACACCTGTTGCAATAACATCACATTTCATAATTCCGCCGAAAATATTAACGAAAATACCTTTTACATTTTGGTCAGATAAAATAATTTTAAATGCTTCTGTTACTTTTTCAGCAGTTGCGCCGCCCCCAACATCCAGGAAGTTAGCAGGGTCGCCTCCGTAATGCTTAATAATATCCATCGTTGCCATCGCTAAACCTGCACCGTTTACCATACAACCGATATTACCGTCTAGTGAAATGTAGCTTAAGTCGTATTTAGATGCTTCAATTTCTTTAGCATCTTCCTCTTCAAGGTCACGATATTCAAGAATATCTTTTTGGCGATACAGCGCATTTGAATCAAAGTTTAACTTCGCATCCAATGCCATAACGTCTCCGTCACCTGTTACAACTAGAGGGTTAATCTCTGCAATTGAGCAGTCTTTTTCAACAAATACTGTATATAAACCTGTCATGAATTTAACTGCTTTTCCAACTAATTCTTTTGGAATATTAATATTAAATGCAAGTCTGCGAGCTTGGAATGCTTGTAAACCAATCGCCGGATCTACATATTCTTTAAAGATTTTTTCAGGCGTTTTTTCCGCCACTTCTTCAATTTCAGTTCCACCTTCTTCAGAACCCATCAATACAACTTGAGACGTTGCACGATCAAGAACTAAACCGATGTAGTATTCTTTCTTAATATCGCATCCCTCTTCAACTAACAAGCGCTTAACTTCTTTTCCTTCAGGGCCTGTTTGGTGCGTTACGAGGGTCTTTCCTAAAATATCTTGTGCATATGTACGAACTTCATCTAAGTTTTTTGCTACTTTGACACCGCCCGCTTTACCGCGTCCACCAGCATGGATTTGTGCTTTCACCACTGATACTTGTGAACCTAATTCCTTTGCTGCTTCAACTGCTTCTTCAACAGTAAAAGCTACTCGACCGTTTGGTACTGCAACCCCATATTTTCTGAGTAGTTCTTTTCCTTGATACTCATGGATATTCATTTCCCATCCTCCTAACATAATCAACCACAAAACTATACTGCACAAAATAGACTGCGCTTTCATTGTATAAAAATAATTGTCTAATTGTCTACTATTCTAGTGAAAAATATTGAAATAATAAGAAAATTGATATTTTTATGGAGATAGTACTTAACCATACCTTATGAAGTAGATGAGGCTCTGCGGACGTTAAACGTGTGGTTGATCATGTAAATCAACCTTCATAACTAAAGCAGACTGAGAGGAAAATAATTTACGAATTTTTCCCGCTGCAATATCTCCGCTTACATAGGCTATATTCTTTTTAAGCCTAGAATCCCGCATTGAAACATGCGCTAAAAAGCAGAGATATGCTCGGGTATCATGTTCTAGTTTACTTGGTTTTTTATCGGTGCAAAAGATCGGCGGTGTTCTGGCAAAATTCCATATTGTTCGATTGCTTCTAAATGTTGTTTTGTTCCATATCCCATATGTTTTTCGAATCCGTATGCAGGATAGCGTTCACCAAGTTCTTTCATCATTCGATCTCGCGTCACTTTTGCAATAACAGAACTTGCAGCAATTGAAATGCTTGTAGCATCGCCTTTAATGATTGACTGCTGCGAAATAGGCACCGGCAGCTTCATCGCATCAATGAGCAGTTCATCAGGCTGAACTGCCAGCAGTTCAATGGCTTCAGTCATTGCCTTTTTTGTTGCTTCGTAAATATTAATAGAATCAATGACCTCTGCGTCTATAATCCCTATACCGATAGCGACAGCTTTTTTACAAATTTCTTCATAAAACGCTTCTCGCTTTGCTTCTGATAACTTCTTTGAATCCGTCAGACCAGGGAGAAAAAAATCGGGAGGCAAAATAACAGCAGCTGCTACTACCGGTCCTGCTAACGGTCCCCTTCCTACTTCGTCTACTCCGGCAATATAAGTTGCTCCTTGCCTATATAATTCATTTTCATATGCCATCATTTCATCAAACTGTTGCTTCAAGCGCTCAGCCGCTTCAAATTGCCTTTGTTTTTGAATAATAACCTGCTGCACACCTTTACGCTCATCTTGCGCATATGCCTTAAATAAAGCATCTTCCGGGCTTCTCACTTGCTTTAGTTCCTCTTTTATTTCCTTAATACTCTTTTTCATTAGCTCCACCTTCTTTATATCAACATTTTCACGCGGCACTTTCACATAAAAAACGCCTCATGCTGAAAAGGCAGAGGCGTTTTTTGCTTCAGTTCGCAATGTGTTGCTTACAGCTGTTGTTCAGCTTCACTTGGATCATCAAATGTAAAGGTGCCAATTTTATCCGTTCGAATTTCTCGAAGAACAAGCTCAGCTGTTTTATCGTAATCCACCATGCCGCCACCCATTAAACAGCCGCGGCGCGACCCAATTGCATCAAAAAGCTCTACAATGTCTTCAGGGATTTCATTTAAATCATAACGCTGCTTTAATTGTTCTGGGTAATGGCTAGTTAAGAAGCGCAGCGCATAAACAGCGACATCTTGCATATTTAAAATGGTATCTTTGATAGCACCCGTTGTCGCAAGCTTATATCCAACTGTTTCATCTTCAAACTTAGGCCACAAAATACCTGGCGTATCAAGCAGCTCTAGCTCGTTTCCTACCTTAATCCACTGCTGTGCCTGCGTCACACCTGGACGATCTCCCGTCTTGGCGATTTTTTTGCTGGCAAGGCGATTAATTAGCGTTGATTTACCGACGTTAGGAATCCCTACAATCATCGCACGGATAGCGCGGGGTTTTTTAACTCCTTTTGCGCGCATGCGGTCAAACTTCTCTTGAAGAAGCTCTTTAGAAGACGAAACAATTTGTTTCATTCCTTTACCTGCTTGTGCGTCAATAGCTAAGGCATAAATACCTTGTTCTTTGTAATAATCTAACCACTGCTGAGTGACGCGCGGATCCGCTTTGTCCACTTTATTCAACAATACGATTCTGGGCTTGTTCACAATAATCTCATCAATCATTGGATTTCGCGATGATTGCGGAATGCGTGCATCAACCAGTTCGTATACAATATCAATCAATTTTAGCTTTTCAGTTACTTGTCTTCTGGCCTTGGCCATATGGCCAGGAAACCATTGAATTGTCATATTTTACTCACCTTTTATATTTTACTTTGCAAAACGCGCTTCTTTAATCGGCCAGTATACGGCACTCGTTTTACCAAGCACCTTGTCCATGCTCACAAAGCCAATCTGACGGCTGTCTTTACTGTAGCGTCGATTGTCTCCCATCACGAACAAATAGCCTTCTGGCACGGTCTTTTTACCCGTTACGTCTTCTAGTTTAAAATCTTCGGTTAAATTACCGTCAATCACTTCTTTTTTATACTGATCTAAATAGGGCTCTTTATAAGCTTTTCCATTTACATATAGCGTATCATTTCGATACTCAATATGATCACCCGGCAGTCCGATAATACGTTTTATGTAATCTTTTTCCGCTGTAGCATGAAAAACAATAATATCAAAGCGATCAGGATCACCAATCTTATAGGAGAACTTATTTACAATCATTCGATTTTGGTCATGCAGCGTAGGCATCATAGAAAGTCCATCTACTACAATCGGTGCAAACAAAAAATAGCGAATTACAACAGCTAACAGTACGGCAATGGCGATTGCTTTTATCCATTCCCACAGTTCATTTTTCTTTCGAGCCATCTTCAGTCCTCCAACTCTTATGTCATACCTTTATTTTAAACGATAATGTTTGAAACGCCTAATAAATAAATAGAATAAAAAAATGATGACTTGTACGTCTATTTTTCACTGTCAGAGAACGAATCGTTCTAAAAAAACATTTGAAAAAAGGAGCTTGTATAAACAAGCTCCCCTTTACTATTATCGAATTTCTTTAATACGCGCAGCTTTACCACGTAATTCACGTAGGTAATAAAGTTTCGCACGGCGTACTTTACCGCGGCGCATTACTTCGATTTTTGCAATTTTTGGCGTATGAAGTGGGAATGTACGCTCTACACCTACACCGTAAGAAATCTTACGTACTGTAAATGTTTCGCTGATACCACCGCCACGACGCTTAATAACAACACCTTCAAATACCTGAACACGTTCACGAGTACCCTCAACGATATTTACGTGTACACGTACAGTATCACCAGGACGGAACGTAGGAAGATCTGTTTTTAATTGTTCTTTTGTAATCTCTTCGATTAATTTTTGCATCGCGTGTTTCAACTCCTTCCAACAGACGCTCATACCAATGCTTTTCAATCATTGCAGCGGAACATCGTTATAGGTGACCAGACATCTGCCCAAGCCACAAAATCTATCTTAGCACACTCTTATACCGTATGCAACAGAGTTTATGCATAAATTTTATGGATTTATGAAAGGTTGTTTTCCTCTTTTAATTGAGCTACTAGTTTCTTTTGCTCTTCCGTTAGCTCCATCTTTTCAAGCATATCCGGTCTTCGAAGCAACGTGCGCTTTAAAGACTCTTTTTGGCGCCACTGTTCAATTTTTTTATGATTTCCTGACATAA
This sequence comes from Priestia sp. USM5, assembly GCF_058323215.1. Lineage (NCBI taxonomy): Bacteria > Bacillati > Bacillota > Bacilli > Caryophanales > Bacillaceae > Priestia > Priestia sp. USM5. Next base: position 685,385 of record NZ_JBSGKN010000001.1, on the reverse strand, counting down.
GTACTTCAGGAACTGTTAAGCCTCTAAAATCAGCAGGACGCGTATAGTGGGGGTGCTCTAGTAAACCTGTACTGTGTGAGTCTTGCACAGCTGAATGATTATTGCCAAGGACATCAGGAAGCAGGCGAACAATGCTATCGATCACAACCATTGCACCAAGCTCTCCTCCAGTTAATACATAGTCACCAATTGAAATTTCATCAGTTACCAGCTGCTCACGAATTCGTTCATCATACCCTTCGTAATGACCGCAAATAAAAATTAAATGCTCTTCTGCTGCTAGTTCTTCTGCTTTTGCCTGTGTATAGCGTTCGCCCTGCGGACAAAGCAAAACTACCCGGGGCTTCTTAGCTGTTTCAGTCAGCTTTTCTACAGCGTCAAAAATAGGCTGAGGTGTCAATACCATTCCAGCACCTCCGCCGTAAGGATAATCGTCCACATTTTGATGTTTGTTCGTAGAATATTCTCGGAAATTAACTACATTCAGTTCAACCGCATTTTTTTCCTGTGCTTTTTTCAAAATTGATTCACCAAAAACACCGTCAAACATAGAAGGAAATAGCGATAGTACATCAATTTTCATTAGTCCAATAACCCTTCCATTACTGTAATAACAATCTCTTTTTCCTCTATATCAATAGATTGTACAACGTCGTCGATGTAAGGAATAAGAACTTCTTTTCCGCCTTTTTTAACGACCCACACATCATTAGCTCCCGGCGTTAAAATTTCTTTGACCGTTCCTACCTCTACTCCGTCTTCTGTTTTTACTGTACAGCCAATAATTTCGTGGAAATAAAATTCACCGTCTTCTAAATCCGTTAGCTGCTCCTCAGGAATTTTCACTTCGCAGTTTTTGTACTGCTCAACATCATTTACGTTGTGATAGCCTTCGAATGTAAGCAGATCAAAATTTTTATGCCTGCGATGGCTTGCTACCGTTACTTCCACCGGCTCGCTTTGCTTTTCTTTGAAGATATAAAGTTTATTTCCTTTTTCATAGCGCTCATCAGCAAAATCCGTAGTTGATACAATACGAATTTCTCCTTTTACACCATGGGTATTCACAATTTTTCCAACCTTAAACCATTTCATGCTTCTTCACCTCTATCTAATCTCAACAACTTTGCTATCTTTTATAATAATTGTTTTACTTTCTTTTATCTTTTCCCAATCATCGCCGATTTTTACCTCTACTAAGGCATCCAGTTCCGTTTCAACGAGTTCGCTCCCTAAAGGAAGCTTTTCTAATTGCGTCAGCTGAAAGTTCAACACTTCAATTTTTTCAAGGCGAGCGGATTTTTCTTTTTCAAATTGACTATGTAATAAAGAAGAACCTTTATTGGCTTTTTCCATGTGCTTTAACTGAAATTTCAGCTGTTCCATTTCCTTTTCAAGCGCCTGCTTGCGGTTTATAAAACGTTTTTCAAGATCTTGTTTGCTTGCTTCAGTTAACACTTGTTTCACAACCACTTTTTGAATAATGTTCAAAACGTTCCCTCCGCCCTCAAGATAGTGACCTTGTGCTTTTTACATGCATATTGAAATAGCTGCTTCTTGCTCGCAAAAGACTTACTGTAATCAAAACGTTCATCTTATCATAACATAAAAAAAGGGCGAGGTTATCCCTCTCCCTTTTTGATTACTCTTGAATTTTCACATACACTTTTTTACCTTGCTGTGATGCTGCTGCATTCACAACAGTTCGAATCGCTTTTGCAACGCGGCCTTGTTTGCCGATTACTTTGCCGACATCTTCTTGGTGAACAGTAAGGATGTAAGTCACTTGACGTTCATCTTCTTGTTCCTCCACTTTAACATCAGCTGGATAATCAACAAGCGGCTTTACAATTGTTTCGATTAGTGATGTCATCTCGAGTGAAACTATTTTCCTAATTTAGCATTATGGAATTTTTCCATGATGCCTTCGTTAGAGAAAAGGTTACGAACTGTATCAGATGGTTTAGCACCATTTTGTAACCATTTAAGAGCTAGCTCTTCATCGATTTTAACTTCAGCTGGTTGAACTACAGGATTGTAAGTTCCAACTACTTCGATGTAACGTCCATCACGTGGTGAACGAGAGTCTGCTGCTACGATACGATAGAAAGGAGATTTTTTAGCTCCCATACGTTTTAAACGAATTTTTACTGCCATTTTATAAAGCACCTCCGAATATGTTTCAACAAGATAATATAATATCAAATAGGTAAAATGTTTGTAAAGGTTTTTTTCTTAACACTAGAAAAATATTTTATTTTCTTTGGTTTTTTCAGTTCAAATCAAGCATTTTATCATGAAAAGAATGGAAGTTTCATACCCTTTTTCTTGCCTTTTGACATATTTGTCATTTGTTTCATCATTTTTTTCATGTCTTCAAATTGTTTAAGCAAACGGTTGACTTCTTGTACAGAACGTCCGCTTCCTTTTGCAATACGCTTTCTTCGACTTGAATTAATGATTTCAGGGTTTGTTTTTTCCGCTTTCGTCATCGAACGAATAATTGCTTCTACATGATTAATTTGCTTTTCATCAACCTGCAGGTTTTTGAGCCCCTTTACTTTATTGGCGCCCGGAAGCATACCAATTAGCTCATCAAGCGGTCCCATTTGACGCACCTGAGCAAGTTGATCTAAAAAGTCATCGAATGTAAATGACTGCGTGCGCAGCTTAGCTTCAAGCTCTTTTGCCTTTTCAGCATCTACATTTGCCTGAGCCTTTTCGATAAGCGTCAGCACATCACCCATACCTAAGATACGGGAAGCCATACGCTCTGGGTGGAATGCTTCAATAGCATCCATCTTTTCTCCAAGACCGACAAACTTAATTGGTGTATCAGTTACTGCACGAATAGAAAGCGCTGCACCACCGCGCGTATCGCCGTCTAGTTTCGTTAATACAACGCCAGTTAATCCTAATTGCTTATTAAAGCTATCCGCAACGTTTACTGCATCTTGACCCGTCATCGCATCGACAACAAGGAAAATTTCGTCTGGGTTAGAAAGCTCTTTGATCTGTTCTAACTCCTCCATTAGATTTTCATCAACATGCAAACGTCCCGCTGTATCAATTAATACATAATCGTGATGCTCTTCTTTCGCATGAGCAATAGCTTGTTTCGCAATCTCCACAGGACTTACTTGATCACCTAATGAAAAAACAGACATGCTAAGCTGTTTCCCTAGTGTTTCAAGCTGTTTAATAGCTGCCGGACGATAAATATCTGCTGCTACAAGCAATGGATTACGGTTATATTTTTTACGTAATAAATTGGCAAGTTTACCAGTTGTTGTTGTTTTACCTGCACCTTGAAGTCCAACCATCATAATTACAGTTGGAGCTTTTGGAGCTACTGCAATCTTGCTTTGCTCTCCGCCCATAAGTGCAGTTAATTCTTCTTGTACAACCTTAATAACTTGCTGTCCAGGCGTTAAGCTCTTAAGAACGTCTTGACCTACAGCACGTTCGCTTACGCGCTTAACAAAGTCTTTTACTACTTTAAAGTTTACATCGGCTTCTAAAAGGGCAAGTCTAACTTCACGCATCATTTCTTTAACATCAGCTTCGTTAACTTTTCCTTTTCCTTTTAACTTTTGCAGTGTGCTTTGCAAACGGTCGGCTAATCCTTCAAATGCCATATACGCCGCCCCCTAATCTAATTTCTCGAGCGAATCAAGAAGAGAAGAAAGCTTACTGTTCTTGTGTAAGTCGGCTGCAAGTTCGTCTTTCAGTTGTTGAACAATTGATTGACGCTCTTGAAACCGTTGAAATAACAATAGCTTTTCCTCATATTGTTCAAGCATTTGCTCTGTACGTTTTATATTATCATAAACTGCTTGACGACTCACATCAAATTCTTCCGCTATTTCACCGAGGGAATAATCATCCAAGTAATAAAGTGACATATAACTTCTTTGTTTGGGCGTCAACAGCGCCTGATAGAAGTCAAATAAGTAATTCATTCTTGTTGTTTTCTCGAGCATATGCACGCTCTTTTCAACCATCTGACCGCCCCCTTGTTAAGTGAAAAGCCTTTACATGTTATTAGTTTAACTAGGCGAGGTTTGAATGTCAAGTTTTTTCCTTAACACCTCACATTTTTCCACTTAAAAGAGATGGAAACATAACTAAATTACTTCGATTTAAAGACGACTAAATATGAAACCTGCGTCCACCCTACTAATAAAAAGATCCGAACGATTAATCGTTCGGATCTTCCTTCAACGAAGATACTTTTATCCCAGCCTCTTTTTAGATTACGCCTCTTTTTCTGTTTCTTCTTCTACAGCATTGGCAAATAACCCATAGATATATTGCTCCGTGTCAAACGGCTGAAGGTCGTCTACTTTTTCTCCAAGTCCAACGAATTTAACAGGAAGCTTCAGTTCGTTTCGAATGGCAAGAACAATTCCGCCTTTAGCCGTACCATCTAGTTTTGTTAACACAATTCCAGTCACGTTCGTTGCTTCTGAGAATGTTTTAGCCTGACTCAAAGCGTTTTGACCCGTCGTCGCATCAAGTACGAGAAGCACTTCATGCGGAGCACCAGGAATTTCTCGCTCAATAACACGCTTTACTTTCTCTAATTCTTTCATTAAATTCACTTTGTTTTGAAGGCGACCTGCTGTATCACATAATAAAACATCTGCTTTTCGAGCCTTGGCTGACTGAACAGCATCATACATGACAGCGGCAGGGTCAGAGCCTGCAGATTGCTTAATAACATCAACACCAACGCGTTCTCCCCATACTTCTAACTGCTCAATCGCACCGGCACGGAACGTATCTCCTGCCGCCATTACGACTTTTTTGCCTTCTTGTTTGAATTTATGCGCAATTTTCCCAATTGTTGTTGTTTTCCCAACGCCGTTTACCCCTACAAACAAAATAACCGTTAAATCATTTTGCTGCATATTTAATTCACCAATCTGCTCTTCACCAGATTCATAAATATCAATTAATTTCTCAGAGATGACAGCCTGTACATCTTGAGGGTCCTTAATATTACGGCGTTTCACTTCCGATTTTAAGTCATCAATTAAATCCAACACGGTAGCCACACCGACATCAGCGCTAATTAAAATTTCCTCTAATTCTTCAAAAAACTCTTCGTCTACTTGACGATAGCGAGACACTAGATCATTCACACGTTCCGAAAAAGAATTGCGTGTTTTTGATAGTCCATCTTTAAATTTTTGTGTAACAGAATCCGTTTGCATTGTAATTTTTTCTTTTAATTTCTTAAAAAAGCTCATTCTTACCACCCTTTCATTCTATGAGTTAAACATATTGCTTTGATTCTTCTAAACGAACAGAGACTAATTTCGATACGCCAGATTCTTGCATTGTCACACCGTACAGTACGTCAGCTTCTTCCATTGTACCTTTTCGGTGAGTAATAACAATGAACTGTGTTTGATTACTAAATTTGCGTAAATACGTAGCGAAGCGATGAACGTTTGCTTCATCAAGCGCCGCTTCCACTTCATCTAGCACACAAAACGGCACCGGACGTACTTTCAAAATAGAAAACAGGAGGGCAATGGCTGTTAACGAACGCTCGCCGCCTGACAGCAACCCTAGATTCTGCAGTTTTTTCCCAGGAGGCTGGGCAACAATTTCCACCCCTGTATTTAATAAATCTTTCGGATCCGTTAATTTCAAATCCGCTTTTCCTCCTCCGAATAGTGAAGAGAACACTGTACCAAATTCATTGCGGATACGAGAGAACGTATCAGAAAAACGTTTCTTCATTTCCTCGTCCATTTCTTCAATCACTTGATACAGGGTATTTTTCGCTTCGTCGAGGTCAGCTCGCTGCGTATTTAAAAATTCATAGCGTTCTGAAACGCGTTCGTATTGTTCGATAGAACCTAAGTTTACGGTTCCTAATTCATCAATTGCCAGCTTAATGAGCTTGATTTTTTTCCTTGCTTCTTGAATATCTAATGTTAAAGGATACTTTTCTTTTGCTGCTTCAAAGCTAATTTCGTACTCTTCTGTCAGCTGCTGGAGACGGCTGTCTAGCTCTACGTCAATTCGATTGATTTTGACTTCTTCATCTTTTAAAGCATCCGTAATTTGTTTGTACTGACGCTGGAGCTCTTTTACAACCCTTTCTTCGTCTTCAAGTTTATTCTGGGCTTTCAACCGCTCTGATCTGCAGTCATCCATTAATTGTAACGTTTCTGTCTTTTCTTTTATTCGCTCATGCGCCGCTTCTTCGAGCTGAAGTTCACCCGAGTCGTTGCTCGTGATTTCACTCGTTAAAAGAGAAAGATCATCTGTAGCTTCAGACAAACGCTGAATGGTTTGATCAAGCTCAAAGCACACTCTTTCGTATTTTTCTTGCTGATTTGTGAGGAACTGTTCTTTTTTCGCAAGAAGCACTTTTACTTCTGTAAGCTCATGTTGAACCGTTTCTTTAGACGTTTGCTGTGTATGCTTGCGTGCAGCTAACTCTTCAATGTTTTTCTCTAATACATTTGCCTGCTGCTGATTTCCCTGCAAACTCGTATGCAGCTCATCAATTCGAGCGGACAAGCTTGTTTGATCTTGTCTAAAGCTAGCAATATCATGATCATACATGGTTAAGCGGTCATTCACTGCTTTTTCTTCGATGTCAATTTGCTTTACTTCTCGGTCAGATTCCTGCTCTTTGTCTTTCAAGCGTTCCACAAATGCCTGCTGTTTATTAATTTCCTGTTGAAGCTCTTCAATCTGTGACTTTTCATCTTTCACATCTTGCTCGAGCACAAGCGTCTTTTGTTCCATCTCTTCTATTTTTGCCGTAATGGCTTCCACTTCACGCTGACGGCCTAACAAAGAGTTGGACTTTTGCTTTATTGAACCGCCTGTCATCGAACCACCGGGGTTGACCACATCCCCTTTAACGGTCACAAAACGATAGCGATGCTGCACAAGACGGGCAAGTTCATTCGCGCCTTTTAAATCATTGACAACAATAACGGTTCCAAGCAAATTTTTAATAACTCGGTCGTAAGTAGCTTCGTATTTAACAAGAGATGAAGCGATTCCTACATACGCTTCGTGACTCTCTAGCATAGAAATAGTTTGAGCCGGAACATAACGGTCTTTTACAGACGTCAGTGGTAAAAATGTAGCTCTTCCGTAACCGTTTTGTTTCAAAAAGCCAATTGCCTGACGGGCACTTTGTTCGTCTTGAACGACAATGTGCTGAGCTGCTCCTCCAAGCGCAATTTCAAGCGCTGTTTCATACTCTTTTGGGACATTAATTAGCTCAGCAATGGCACCTTTAATACCTGCAAGCTTCCCATCACGCGCTTTTAATACTTCTTTTACACCGTGAAAATAACCTTCATAGTCTTCTTGCATCTCTTCAAGCATTTCTTTTCGTGATTTTGTCTGTTGCACGTACTGATAAGCTTGATAAAGCGTAGACTCTTGTTTACGATAGGCTTGCCTTAATGACTCAAGCTTCTCTCCTTGCTGCTTATACACTTGTACAGCCTGCTGAAGCTCTTGACGAAACTGAGCGAGCCTTTTGATCGCCGCTTCTTTTCGCTGCGTTAATTCACGGCGCTGTTGGACGTATTGCTCGTTGGATTTTGTTAAGCGCTGCTCTTTTTCAAACGTTTGCATTTTTTGCTGCTCTAAAAATGAAATTTCATTTCGAGCGGATGTTTGAGCGTTCGCTAATTCAAAATATTCGCTTTTCATCTGTTCAAGTTTTTCTTCTAGATTCTCACTGTACTGCCTGAACAACTGTTCCTGCTCAGTAAGCTTCAGACGTATCTCTTGCACTTCTTTTTGAGATTGCTCAAGATCTTTTCCTTCGCTGTCTTTTGCTTTACTTAGCTCTTGATGCTTATGAGTATACTCTTTTACTAAACGTTCCAGCTGCTCTTTATTTTGAAAAGCATTTTTCTTACGCTCTTTTAATACTTCTTTTTTGCCTTCTAGCTTTTCTACTTCTTCACTTACATATAGTAGTTTTTTATGTAAAGAGTCTAGCTGTTCATCGATTTGCTGAATATGCGAACGAAGGGTCTGGATTTCTCCTTCACGCGTGCGAATATTGGTCGCGAGAGATTCTTCAAGCTGCTCGTGCTGAGCCATTTCAGCTTTTAATTTTTCCCATTTCTGATGAAGATCTTCAACTTCAAATACCGTAACAGCCACATCAATGTGCTCTAATTCTTCTTTTTTCTGCAAATAATCTTTTGCAATAGACGATTGAATCTGTAAAGGCTCTAACTGACCTTCAATTTCATGAAGAATATCTACTACTCGATTTAAATTTTCTTGCGTTTCGAGAAGCCGAAGCTCTGCTTTTCGTTTACGCGTTTTGTATTTTAATACACCTGCTGCTTCTTCAAAAATTTTACGGCGCTCGTCAGATTTACTGCTTAGTACTTCTTCTACTTTTCCTTGACTGATAATCGAAAAAGCTTCTCTTCCAAGTCCTGAGTCCATAAATAAATCGACAATATCTTTTAAACGGCACGGCTGGTTGTTAATAAAAAATTCACTGTCTCCTGAGCGGTACACGCGCCTTGTAATACTAACTTCATGATAATCAAGCGGGAGAAACTGGTCATCATTTTCCAAAGTCAGCGTTACGTCAGCCACGTTTACCGCACGGCGTGATTCGCTTCCTGCAAAAATAATGTCCTCCATTTTCCCTCCACGAAGCGATTTGGCTGACTGTTCTCCAAGCACCCAGCGTATAGCATCCGTAATGTTGCTTTTTCCGCTCCCATTCGGTCCTACTACCGCCGTTACACCTGGCACAAAATCTATCGATACTTTTTCTGCAAACGATTTGAACCCTGCAATATCTAATCGTTTGAGGAACATAGAAATCCCCCCTCACACATGTAATCTTTTCATAGCAAATCCCCCTTTATAACGAATGCGTTAAGAGGGGGATCATTTTATTTCGTTTGACTTGCTCTAATTTTCGTAATAGCTACTTGAGCTGCTTTTTGCTCTGCTTCTTTTTTCGAACGGCCTACACCAACGCCGAGCTCTTCACCATTTAACGATACGCGAGATAAGAATTCGCGATTATGCGCTGGACCTTTTTCTTGCAAAACTTTGTATTCTAATTGTCCAACTCCATCACGTTGAATCACTTCTTGAAGCTGGCTTTTGAAATCCATCACATGAGAAAAAGCACCTTCATTAATTTTTGGAAAGACAACTTTTTTTAGAATCGTTACTACCGTATCAAGCCCTTGGTCTAAATAAAGAGCTCCGATAAATGCTTCAAACACATCGGCCAGTAAAGCCGGTCTAGATCGGCCGCCCGTCATCTCTTCACCTTTTCCAAGTAACACTAGTTTACCAAAATCCATTTCATTTGCAAAAGTAACAAGCGACGGTTCACACACAACTGCTGCACGAAGCTTCGTTAACTCACCTTCACTCATCGTTGGATACTTTTTAAATAAAAATTGTGATACGGTTAGCTCTAATACGGCATCTCCTAAAAACTCAAGACGCTCGTTGTCTTCATACGGTCTTCTGCGATGCTCATTCACATAGGATGAATGTGTAAATGCTTGAAAAAGAAGCGCTTCATTTGTAAACTGAATACCAATTTCCTTTTGAAACTCGGCAAAATTTTGCTTGAATTTCACGTTCATCTTTCGATCTCGATTTGAATATTGTTTAGGCATAAAATACCTCCGCTTACCTGCTTCAATTGTTTCGTAGTTTTTCCCTACCATCTCTCATTATAAAACGAGGTATCCTAAAAGATACACTACCTTTTCAAAAAAAGAGGTCTTTTTTTGAAATTCTTAAAAAGAAGAGAAAGCCCCGCTGTTTAACGGGGCTTTTCATACATATACTACAGATTAAATTTGGCTCTGTATGTAATTAACTGCATCTCCTACAGTTGAAATTTTTTCAGCTTCTTCGTCAGAAATTTCGATATCGAATTCCTCTTCAAGCTCCATTACAAATTCAACTACGTCTAGAGAGTCAGCACCTAAGTCTTCTTTGAAACTAGATTCTAGTTTCACTTCACTTTTGTCTACACCAAGACGATCAACAATGATTGTTGTTACGCGTTCTAGTACCTCTGCCATTGTTCTTCACCTCCCCTCAAGTCATTATAGATGATTCCCATCTAAAATACTATGGTTGAATAATAAAGTTTATCGGTCGCCTAGTAAACGTCCCTTTGTACTTTATCACCAAATTGCACTTTTCGTAAAGTGCCTTTTTTACATCACCATTCCGCCGTCAACGTGAATCGTTTGACCGGTAATATAACGGCTTGCATCTGATGCTAAAAACGCAACTGCGTTCGCAACATCCTCAGGCTGGCCAAAACTTGCAAGAGGAATTTGCTTTAACATTTCCGCCTGAACTTCTTCATTCAATTTATCCGTCATGTCTGTTGCAATGAAACCAGGAGCAACTGCATTCACTGTAATATTGCGGCTTGCTAATTCTTTGGCAGTTGTTTTTGTTAAACCAATCACGCCTGATTTTGCTGCTACATAATTTGCTTGTCCAGCATTACCGCTGACGCCGACAATTGATGAAATGTTAATGATGCGTCCTGCGCGCTGCTTCATCATTTGACGAGTAACCGCTTTTGTACACAAAAACACGCCTTTTAAGTTTGTATTAATAACATCATCCCATTCGTCTTCTTTCATACGCATAAGAAGATTATCACGTGTGATGCCCGCGTTGTTTACTAAAATATCTACTGAACCAAATGTAGAAATCGCTTCTTTTATCATTGCTTGTACAGAATCACTTTCTGCCACATTTGCTTGTACAGCAATTGCATCCGTTCCTAGTCCTTTAATTTCATCCACAACTTCAAGAGCTTTCGCTTCGCTTCCAGAATAGTTTACAACTACTTTAGCACCAAGCTTTCCCAGCTCAATTGCAACGGCACGACCAATTCCGCGAGAAGCGCCTGTTACAACTGCAACTTTCCCTTGTAACATTTTATTCTCCCCCTTTTAGTGCGTCAATCGTTGATTTTAATGATGTAAGATCATTAACAGCGTAAACAGCCGCACGGCGATTTACTTTTTTCACAAGACCTGATAATACTTTTCCTGGTCCAATTTCAACAAATGTATCTACACCTTCTGCAAGAAGTGTCTCAACTGTTTCTTCCCATCTCACTGGAGAATACAGTTGTTCCACTAGCTTGTTTTGAATATCTTGACTGTCAGTAACCGGCTTTGCTGTTACGTTTGCTATGACTGGAACTTTCGCATCGCTAAAGCCCACTGTTTCTAGCGTATCACGTAATTTTTCAGCAGCTGGCTTCATTAAACTAGAGTGAAACGGACCGCTTACCACTAGAGGAATCACGCGTTTTGCCCCTTTTTCTTTGGCAAGAGCTCCTGCTTTTTCTACGCCATTTACCGTACCTGAAATAACAATTTGACCCGGACAGTTAATATTTGCAAGCTGAACAGCGTCGCCTTCGTTTGTAATTTGAGCGGTAACGGCTTCTAGATCTTCCGCAGACATGCCAAGCACTGCTGCCATTGTACCTTGACCTGCTGGTACAGCTTCGTCCATATAGCGACCTCTTTTGTGAACAGCCACAACAGCATCTTTAAACGATAAAACCTCAGCAGCCACAAGCGCACTGTATTCTCCTAGACTGTGACCCGCAACAAAATCGGGTGTAATTCCGCTCGTTTTAAACGCTTCAAGCAGCATTGTACTCGTTGTTAAAAGAGCAGGTTGAGCGTGATAAGTTAAAGTCAATTCTTCTTGAGGCCCTTCAAAAATAATGTTTGAAAGACTGAACCCTAAAGCTTCGTCAGCTGTATCAATCAGCTTTTTTGCTTCCTCTGTTTCATCATATAAATCTTTTCCCATACCAACAGTTTGTGACCCTTGGCCTGGAAAGATAAAAGCAATTTTCCCCATTTCTTATCTCTCCTTTTCTTCATTAGCAGTTTGTTCGATTGCTTTTTGAATAGTGGAAGACACATTGTTTTCCACCATATTCACAGCTTGCTTAATCGCGCTAAATACTGCATTCGCATCCGACGAACCGTGCGCTTTGATAACAGGCGCATGCAATCCAAACAGCCCTGCTCCTCCATATTCACTGTAATCCATTTTCGCTTTTAAACCCTGCAGCTGAGGCTTGAGTACCGCTGCGGCTAACTTGCTTTTTAACGTGCTCATTAATTCTTGTTTAATCATTGAAAACAAGGAAAGCGCCGTTCCCTCAATGCTCTTAAGAGTCATATTTCCTGTAAAACCATCTGTTACAACCACATCGGCTACGCCGTTTAGCAAATCACGAGATTCTACGTTGCCTACAAAATTGAGATCAGCGTTTTTTAGTAGCTGAAAAGCTTGTTTGGTTAAGTCATTTCCTTTTTTATCTTCAGTTCCAATGTTCAACAGTCCCACTCTAGGAGCTTGAATGCCGCGTACTTTTTCGGCATACACCGACCCCATCACAGCGTACTGGAGCAAATGTTCAGGCTTGGCATCAACATTTGCACCAACATCTAGCATTAAAAAGCCTTTTCCATCTAGTGTCGGAAGCGTCGGAGCAAGTGCTGGGCGTTCAATGCCTTTGATGCGACCTACAATAAAAAGTCCCGCTGTCATTAACGCACCTGTGTTTCCTGCTGAAATACAAGCATCAGCACGACCTTCGGCTACTTCATTTGCCATTAATACCATAGATGCTTGTTTTTTACGGCGCACAGCTCGCACTGGCTCATCAGTTGCATCAATGGTTTCTTCTGTATGAATAATTGAAATACGATCTGAATTTGTTAAATGCTTTTTTATTTCTGATTCGTTTCCAATTAACGTAATATGTAATTCTTTAAATTGAGCAGTAGCTTTTTCTACACCTTCAATAATGGCTTTCGGTGCATGATCTCCGCCCATTGCATCAATAGCTAGTTTCATGCTGGGTCTCATCCTTTTTATTATTTATCCTTTGTAGAACGATACATTTTAAAAGTGCCAGAGAACACTTGCTCTTGCCCTACATAGCTGTTTACCTCAACGGTGGTTCGCACTTCACTAGTTGACAGAACTTTCGCTTTTGCTATCACTCGCTCATGAAGCTTCACAGGGCGATGATAACGGATCGACGCATCTGCTGTGAGCGCTAGTTCGTTGTTAATAACAGCGACAGCTAACGAATTAGCTTGCGCAAAAAGGTGGTGACCACGAGCAATTTGATTACGCTGAAACACATGCTCTGTTTTCACATCAAAAATAGATATCGCTGATTGATCTAGTTCAATGTCGATAACTTCTCCAATTACTTCTTCAATCGGAAGCGAACGCACTTCCTCGTCTAGTTGTTTTGAAGCTACATGCTTAATACGTTCTCGCAGTTCAGGAATCGACAACTCTAGGCGGTCTAATCGAATTGTTTGAACGCTCACTGAAAAACGGTCTGCTAGTTCTTCATCCGTAATAAATGGGTTTTCTTCAATTGTCGTTTTTAATAGCTGCTGTCTTTCTTTTTTACTGCGCTTCATTGTCCACCATCCGAACTTTTAATACTAGGTACTAATAGCAGTATATAATCATTGCCTTCTAATTGCAACATTTTTCACATGCTGTATTCTGTGCATCACACTATGGATATTCATGACTATTAACAGCCGCTAAAAGTATCTACATACATGAAACCGACGTTCACCCTACCAATGAAAAAATCCGAACGAGTTGGATTCTTCATCAAGAATCTCGATTCATCGTTCGGATTTCCCTTCAACTAAACTACTTTCAGCCTCTTTTACTAATCAAATTTTTCTCCAGTTAATACGCCCGTTGCTTCTAATTGTATTCTCAGCAGTGCAAACTGATCTTCTGTCCAAAAGCTGTCGGAATTTACAAGCTTAGCAGCATCTTCTCGAGCTACTTCAAGCGCACGGTAATCGTGCACCATGTCTGCTACTTTAAACTCAGGCATCCCGCTTTGCTTTCTACCAAAGAAATCACCAGGCCCACGAAGCTCTAGGTCTCTTTCTGATAATACAAATCCATCGTTTGTTTCCGTCATGATGGTCATTCGTTCTTTTCCAACTTCTGATTTCGGATCCGCGAGTAGAATACAATATGACTGTGCATCTCCTCGTCCTACGCGTCCTCTTAGCTGATGAAGCTGAGATAACCCAAAGCGCTCTGCATCATAAATGACCATTACGGTTGCATTCGGAACGTTCACTCCTACTTCTACAACCGTTGTTGATACTAAAATCTGCACGTCATTTACGCTAAACTGTTTCATCACTTCTTCTTTTTCATCAGGTGACAATCTTCCGTGCATGAGACCAACGCTTGCTTTTCCATTAAAATAGTGAGTGAGTGTTGCATGCACATCAATTGCATTTTGAACATCCAGCTTGTCCGATTCTTCAATCAACGGACAAATAACATAAGCTTGTCTGCCATCGTGTATTTCTTTTTCAACGAAATGTAAAATACGTTCAAGCATATCATGTTTTACCCAGTACGTTTCAATAGCCTTACGTCCTGCTGGCATTTCATCGATAATGGACACATCCATTTCTCCAAACACCGTAATAGCAAGGGTTCTTGGAATAGGAGTCGCCGTCATAAACAGTACATCCGGACTTTCTCCTTTTTCACGTAAAACCCGGCGCTGTCCAACTCCAAAGCGGTGCTGTTCATCCGTAATGACGAGCCCTAAACTATTATATATAACTTCGTCTTGAATTAAGGCATGTGTACCTACTAATACATGAACATCTCCGTCTCTCACTCGCTGAAGCAGCTCTCTTCTTGCTTTTCCTTTAACAGACCCTGTTAGCAAGCCTACGCTGATGCCTACCTTTTCAAGCATCGCAGTTAATGACTCTGCATGCTGTTCAGCTAAAATTTCAGTCGGTACCATTAAAGCACCTTGATGTCCCGCTAAAACAGTGGCGTATAAAGCAACCGCTGCTACGACTGTTTTACCTGACCCTACATCACCTTGCAGCAAGCGATTCATGCGATAAGGCGATTTCATATCGTGCGTAATTTCGTTTACTACACGTTTTTGAGCGCTTGTTAACGGAAACGGCAGCAAGTTCGTGAAGTTTACTAGCTCAGTTGAATCAAATGCTTGCTTCATTCCAGGCGTTTCTTCTCTTTCGCGCTTTCTCAGCGCCTGCATTTTTAATTGAAAAAGTAGAAATTCTTCATAGACAAATCGACGTCTCGCTTGTTTTAAATCTTCATGATCACGAGGTAAGTGAATACTTCTAACCGCTTCTTCACGCGTTACTAGTTTGTACCTAGAACGAATAGAGGCCGGGAGCATATCCTGAATGCTGCTGCCATAATTCTTCAACGCAAGAGAGACGAACTTCCGCATTCCTTTGACCGTTAAGCTGCCTTTAACTGAGTAAACAGGCTCAATCGTTTGATTTTTAACAAACGGAGAAAATTGAAGCTCCTGCAAGTTAATCGTTTGCCGATGCTGATCCCATTTCCCTGTAACCGTAACAGTTTGATCGATTTCTAACTTTGATTTATAGTAAGGGCGATTAAAACAAGTAACCGTAATCAAATAGCGGTTTACTAGCAGCCGAAACGTAAGGCGCGAACGTTTTTTGCCGTAATACGTAAGCGAGGGGACGCTGTGAACCTTTCCTTCTACGGTGACCTTTTCGTCGTGCTTTGCTTCAGCCAAATCTTTTAACTCATAATCTTCATAGCGGTATGGGAAATGTTCTAACAAGTCATGCACACTGTGAATATGCATATCCTCTAATGCTTGTGCTGTTTCATCTCCAATACCTTTAATGGTTTTAATTGAAATAGTTGTTAGTTCATTCACTTTTATTTAATGCAATACCAAAGATCTTCGCTTCAAGCTCGCGACCTGTTGGTGTTGCCGCTAAGCCTCCTTGTGCAGTTTCTCGTAATGCAACCGGCATTGTTTGACCAATTTTATACATAGCATCAATGACTTCATCACATGGAATACGACTTGTAATGCCTGCTAAGGCCATATCTGCTGCAATCATTGCATTCGCCGCTCCCATTGCGTTTCGTTTCACACATGGAACTTCTACTAGCCCCGCTACTGGGTCACATACTAATCCTAGCATATTTTTGAGAGTAATTGCCATTGCTTCAGCTGCCTGACTCGGTGTACCTCCTGCCATTTCAACAATCGCTGCCGCTGCCATACCTGAAGCTGAACCAACTTCTGCTTGACATCCGCCTGCTGCTCCTGAAATAGACGCATTATTGGCTACAACAAACCCAAAAGCACCTGATGTAAATAAAAATTCAATCATTTCTTTACGAGTTGGGTTTAGCTTATGTTGCACTGCAAACAGCGTTCCTGGCACTACCCCCGCAGATCCAGCAGTAGGCGTTGCACAGATTGTCCCCATTGCCGCATTTACTTCGTTTGTCGCTACAGCTTTGCTAACTGCATCTAAAATCAAATTTCCAGATAAAGATTTTCCGCTTTGAATATAGTTTTGAAGCAGCACTGCATCCCCGCCTGTTAAACCTGTAACAGACTGTACCCCTTTTAAACCGCGTTCAACCGCTTCTTCCATAACCGTTAAGTTCCGGTCCATTTTTTCCATGATTTCTTCACGAGTAACTCCCGTGATATCTATTTCCTGTTGAATCATAATTTCTGCAATTTTTACATTTTGACTTTCTGCTAATTCTACTAGTTCTGCTACATTTCGAAACATAGTAACCTCCGCTATTATTCTGTCTTATTTTCACTTTAGAACCATATATAATTATTCGATTTATTCTCCCAGGCCTTTCCTATTCAACCATTCTTGTTACTTGAATAATGTGAGGCAATGTTTTTAACTCTTCAATTACATCATCTTCAATATTCGTATCCATTTCAATTGCCATAAGCGCTACTTCGCCGCGCTCTTTGCGAGATACTTCCATATGTCCGATATTAATTGAATGTTTCATCAAAATATTTGTAACGGTCGCAATGGCACCAAATCGATCATTATGCACAACGAGAATAGCTGGATTCATGCCTGATAAATTTAATTCAAATCCGTTAAGCTCCGTAATTTGAATTTTTCCTCCGCCAATTGAAATTCCAACAACTTCAATTTCCTTTAATCCGTCGCTCATTTTGATGCGAGCAGTATTCGGATGGTCTGTGATTGCCGCTTCCTCAACAAATGTGACGTCAATTCCTTCTTTTTTAGCCAAGTCCAAAGACTCCGGAATACGCTGATCGAATGTATCAAAATCTAAAATACCGCCAATCAACGCTACGTCTGTTCCGTGCCCTTTATACGTTTGAGCAAAAGAACCGTACAATGAAACCACAACTTTTGTGGGCTGCTTACCAAAGAGTGTTCGGGCAACGCGTCCAATACGCGCTGCACCAGCCGTATGTGAACTAGATGGTCCAATCATTACCGGACCAATAATATCAAAGACAGATTTATATTTCATAAGGATTTTCCCCCTGCTATTTAGACATTGTTATTACTTATATGTTACTTGAGCTTTTGACTTTTTGGAAGCTTTGTTTCACGCTCTTAAAAAATTTAAAAATTCTCATTTTTGTTAGAGATTCACGCACAAAAAAAGCGGTGTATTTATCCATAAAAATAGGATAAGTACACCGCTTTTTTTGCTATGTTATGCAGGAAAAGATGAATTACTTACGCTGCTTCTTGCTCTGAAGCTACATCGTCTACTGTTTTAATTTTAAAGTTTTTAAAAACAACTGAACCTATAAACCCAGCTAATGCTCCCGCTAGTGCACAAAGTACTGCACAAATTGTGACCTTCATAGGGTCATTAAACCCAAACATCACTGCAAGTCCTGCGATTGGCGTTGCCGTGCCTGCAGCATCATTTACTAATCCGAACAGAGCCACAACTACACCCGCTAGTGCCCCTCCAACAAAGTTGGTAATGTAAATAGGAATTGGATTGGCTGAAATAATATTCGCTTGTGTTAAAGGTTCAACTGCAACTGAAATGGTTGTACGACGATCCCCAATTTTTAATCGATCAAACAGCACATAGTTCATGAAAGAAGAACCAAACACAGCAAGAGCTCCAATCGCCATAGGCAATCCCGTTAACCCTAGCATAGCCGTTAAAGCCATTGAGCTAAGCGGAGCCGTTGCTACTACTGTAATAACTCCCCCTAAAATAATTCCCATCAAAATAGGGCTAGCACTTGTTGTATCTTTAATAATTCCTCCAATATTTAAAAGCGTCGCATCTACAATAGGTGAGAATGCATTACCAATTAATCTTGTTAAAGGTGCTGCAATTAAGATATTGCCTAATAAGTCTAGACCAGCAGGTGCCTTTTTCTCAATAAATTTCACTACAAATGCCATGAGGTATCCCGCAAAAAATCCAGGGAGCAAGCCTAGTCCTGAACACACCACGCCCATCATAAGAGCATATACAGGAGATACTCCTAACGCCAAAGCAACTAGTGCAGCTGCTGCAACTCCTCCCATTCCTCCTGCAGCCTTTCCAACTTCACCTAAGAATGAAATACCTAGTAAATCTCCTCCTACATATGACTGAAAGGCCTCTACGAGAAACGCAGCCACCGCTCCGCTTGCCAGAGCCCCCATCGCTTTCATGCCATAAGGTGCCTTGTTGCTAAACAACCAAAATAAAAATAAAACTAATAACAATAAACCTGTTCCTTTTAAAATATCCACTGTTGCCTCTCCTCTCATGCTGTTTTCTTTCACATTTGACTCAATCAGTTTTCAAAACTACCATACAAACGGGTTCTTTTCAACTAATATACCTAATATAACGAACGATTACAACATGTAAAAATAAAATAGTTCGTATTTAACTTAAAAAACACAAAAAAAGAAGCGCCCCTTGAGAGGAGTGCTTCTTTTTTTGTTATTCAATTGCAAAAATGTAAGAATATAAAGGTTGATCTCCTTTATGAAGCTCTACCTCAACTTCTTCAAACGTTTCTTCTACAAACGATGTTAGCGCTTCAGCTTCATCGTCTGAGACATCCTCTCCTTGAAGAATCGTAAGGATTTCCGCTTCGTCATCAATCATATAAGTCAATAGCTTTTTCGCTGCTTCTAATTTCTCTGAATCTTTTACGACGATTTTCTTTTCGGCAATACCCATAAAATCGCCTTTAGCTAATTCAAGACCATCAATATTTGTATCGCGAACTGCATACGTTACTTGCCCTGTTTTTACGTGCTGCAGAGCTTCTGTCATTGCTTCCTCGTTTTCTTTTAAGCTTTGCTGAGGATTAAATGATAGCAGCGCTGTCATTCCTTGAGGAACCGTTTTAGACGGGACAACCGAAACGTGACTGCCGGCAACAGCAGCCGCTTGGTTAGCAGCCATTACAATATTTCCGTTATTAGGTAAAATAAGTACCTGTTCTGCATTTGTTTCTTCAATCGCTTTGACAATATCCTCCGTACTTGGATTCATTGTTTGTCCGCCTTCAATGACAACCGTTGCCCCAAGGCTCTTGAACAATTCAGCAATTCCTTTTCCCATTGATACAGTAACAATGCCAAAGGGCTGTTTTTCAGCCTTTTTTACTGCAGGCTTTTCTTCATCTGAAACAATGCTGCTATGCTGTTCTCTCATGTTTTCAATCTTCATTTTAATTAAACTTCCATATTGCTGCCCGTAGTTTAACACTTCTCCAGGATGCTCGGCGTGAATATGAACTTTCACAATTTCATCATCAGATACTACAAGCAACGAGTCGCCCCATTTACTTAAATCTTGGCGAAACGTTTCTTCAGAAAATGTTTTAGCTGCGGGCTTATCCTCTTCCAGCCTTACCATAAATTCTGTACAATAGCCAAATTCAATATCTTCTGTATTCATATGGCTTTGCGCATGCTTATGATGCTCAGCATTTACAAGTTCATTCATCGAAGGAGCTGACATGGGTACACCCGGAAGTTTTTCACCTTTTAATTCAGCTAAAAACCCTTCATAAATTAAAACAAGCCCTTGACCTCCGCTATCCACTACGCCTACTTCTTTTAACACGGGTAAAAGATCTGGCGTGCGATTTAACGAAGCATTAGCTTCCTTAAGTACTTCTTCCATGAACAGAATCATATCAGATTGCTTTTTAGCAACAGCCGCTGCTTTTTTAGCAGTATCCTTAGCTACTGTTAAAATGGTTCCTTCGATTGGTTTCATAACAGCTTTATAAGCAGTTTCTACACCAAGCTCAAGAGCTTCAGCAAACTCAACTGTTGTAATCGCTGACTTTTGCTCAACCGATTTCGCAAAACCGCGGAATAATTGAGATAAAATAACTCCTGAATTACCGCGCGCGCCCATCAATAAGCCCTTAGACAAAGCTTGACTCACTTGACCGATGTGATCAGATAGTTTATTTTTCACTTCTTTAGCACCAGACGTAATCGATAAGTTCATATTTGTTCCAGTATCACCATCTGGTACAGGAAAAACGTTCAGCGCATCCACGTAATCTGCATTGTTAGATAGATGCTGGGCTCCTTGAAGCACCATTTCTCTAAACCGCTTTCCGTCCAACGTTGTCATTGACACGAATCTTCCTCCTTAATTAAACGTTCGTTACACGAACACCCTGCACATAAATATTTACTGAATCAACCGTTAGACCAACCGTTTGTTCCAGCGTGTATTTTACTTTTGTTTGCACATTATGAGCAATTTCAGAAATTTTTGTTCCATAGCTTACGATAATGTACATGTCGATATGTACGTCATCCTCTTCTTGTCTTACCACAATACCTCGTGTAAAGTTTTCTTTGCGAAGAATTTCTGTAAGACCATCTTTAAGCTGATTTTTTGAAGCCATTCCGACAATCCCGTAACAATCAACAGCTGCTCCTCCAGCAATTGTTGCAATTACATCTGTAGAAATATCAATTTGACCATACTTCGTTTTCATTTCGATGGACATACTCGTTCCCCTTTCTACTTTCATAGGTTATAAATATTCTACTATAATCAATCTCGTTTTAAAAGAGGCGTCCAGCTTGTCCCTTTTAAAGATGACAGTATTGGGTATCAACTTGTCTTAAAATAAGTAATTGCCCAAGTTATACCTATTTCTACTCTCTATATTATTGAACATAGATTCATTTTATATGTCAAGGAAAATTTCTTGAAAGCTTTTCTCCAGAACTATTGCATTCTCTTTAAGGCTGTGATAAATTAATATAGTATTTCTCAAAACAGAATTGAGTAGTTTTTTTGGTGTTAGGAGGGAAAATCATGGCACGCAAATGTGTAGTAACTGGTAGAAAAGCTCGTTCAGGTAACGCACGTTCTCACGCAATGAACGCTACTAAGCGTAAATGGGGTGCTAACGTTCAAAAAGTACGTATCTTAGTGAACGGTAAACCAAAACGTGTGTACGTTTCAGCTAGAGCCCTTAAGTCTGGTAAAGTTCAACGCGTTTAATCTTTATAATGAAAAAGCACCATATTTTATGGTGCTTCTTTTATTATTCCGGCGTTGTTAATCTTTTTTAAACGAATTAAGCATGACCTTTACGATCCCACCTAAAAACTTTGGAAGTTTGATTGTATAGAATTTCATACTGTCCCTCCTAACCGTCTCCACACTTTATCTCCTTTTAAAGAAAGCCCTATGTCCTGCTCTCATTTTCCATACTTCATCACAAGCAACGTTTATCATTGCTTCTTACCATCATTAATATGCCTTTTGTAAATGAAAAAGTACCTCTTTGTTGAATAAGTTCATTGCTAATACATAAAGTTGAGCCGAGTTCTACTTCATGCTTATTGAGCGGATATTTGAAACCTTCTAGCGTAAGCTCTTTTACACCGCCTGCAAAAGGAACGAATGAAATATAGTGAAACTCCTTTAAACGATCAACATGATAAGTGCCTGGTTCAAACAATTGAATGATATTTTGATTGTCAATCATTTGTACATTCGCTTTCTTTTTTAAGCCTTTGTACAGGAGCTGAATGCTTCCAAACATGTGGTCAAGTCTTCCACCTGTTGCTCCAAAGATACAAATACTGTCCGGTTTTTGCTCTATTGCCCACTCAAAAGCAAGTTCCAAATCAGTTGCATCTTTTTCCGCAGGATACAATTCAACATCTTGTAATGCTTCTCTCACTCGCTTAAGCTGCGCATTTGTAATGGAATCAAAATCTCCGAATGCTTTCACGGGCAAAATGTCTTGTTGAAGAAGCAGGAATACGCCCCGGTCTACTCCTACCCACTTTACATCATTTGATTGGTGCAGGAGTGGCATATGTTCATCCGGTCCCCCTGCTAGAATATGAATTTTCATTATGTATATGCTCCTTTTCTATTAAAAAATGAACGAAATAAATATGTTTTCTTTATCCTAAAAGAAAAAGCTGCTGTGTACAAGTTCTACCCGTTGTACACAGCAGCTTTTATTACTTACGCTTGAACAGTTGTGCGAATTTGGCTGATTGCGCCAGCTCGATCTTCTTGATTATAAATAGCTGAGCCAGCCACTAAGACATTTGCTCCTGCTTCTACACATTTTCTTGCTGTTTCTTCATTAATTCCTCCATCAACCTCTACTTCAATAGAAAGGTGACGGATTTCAATAAGCTGAGAGATTTGCTCAATTTTCGGCAGTACACTTGGAATGAAGTTTTGTCCTCCAAAGCCTGGGTTCACCGTCATTAATAAAATAAGATCGATATCTTCTAAGATATGCTTTACCACGTCAATTGGCGTTGCAGGATTTAAAGCAACGCCTGCTTTCATGCCGTGCTCTTTGATTAATTGAATGGTGCGGTGCAAATGAGTACACGCTTCAGCATGTACCGTTAAAATATCAGCACCCGCCTTTGCAAACATTGGAACGTATTGATCTGGGTTTTCAATCATTAAATGCACATCTAATGGCAGTGTTGTGACAGGGCGTACAGCCTCAACGATAAGCGGTCCAATTGTAATATTAGGAACAAAATGGCCATCCATGACGTCTATATGGATGTAGTCTGCTCCACCTGCTTCAACTTCACGAATTTCTTCAGCAAGCTTTGAAAAATTGGCAGATAAAATGGAAGGTGCGATTTTTGTCATTTTTAATACCTCGGCTTTCTTTGCTTAATTTCCTCAATAAATTGCAAGTAATGTTCGTAGCGATAACTCGGAATTTCTTTTTGTTCGTATGCTTCTTTCACCGCACATTTTGGTTCTTTCACATGCAAACAACCTCGAAATTTACACTGTTCACTCAAACGCGACATTTCAGGAAAACAATCGGTCAACTCTTCTACTTCTAACGTTAAAAATTCCAGTGAGCTAAAGCCTGGCGTATCAGCTACTAAACCTTCACCAAACGAAATCAGTTCTACATGACGTGTTGTATGCTTTCCTCTTCCAAGTGACATTGAAATATCATTTGTCTTTAACTCAAGCTCTGGTTTAAGCGTATTTAGCAGTGAAGATTTACCTACACCTGACTGTCCAGCAATAACCGTTACGCGATCTTCAAATAACGGCTGAATTTGTTCCATGCCTTTTTCTGTGACTGTCGACGTTAAAATGACCTCATATCCTATTTTACGATATTCTTCGGCATATTGCTCGATTTCTTGCTTTTGCTGCTGTGATAAAAGATCTACTTTTGAAATACAAATAATAGGTTCAATATGATTAGACTCCACTAACACTAAAAATCGGTCAAGAAGCATTGTACTAAAATCAGGTTCAATCGCTGAAAAAACAAGCAGCGCCTGATCAACATTTGAAATTGGGGGACGAACTAATTCATTTTTACGTTCTTTAATTTCAAGTATATATCCTTCAAGCTTATTTTCCGCCTGAAATACTACATTGTCACCGACTAAAGGCGTTACCTTCTTTTTACGAAAAACACCTCGTCCTCGACATTGCGTTACTTGTCCGTCATGAAGAACATAATAAAATCCGCTAAGGGATTTAATAATTCTTCCTTCTGGCATAACCTCACTCCTATCACTCTGGATATTCAACGTCTTTTTCTTCAATAACTTCCCCGTCTCGGACAATTTTATAAGACGCTTTTTCATTTTCATCAACTAAAACATCGAATGATTCTTTTGTTGTTTCAGTAATCGTTAGTTCTTTAGCAGGAACCGACATATCGTTATCTGCATCTTCGATATAAATTTGTACTTTTTGCGGCTTTGGCTTTTCCTCTTCTGTTTCAGTGGCATCGCCTGTTTCCGTTGCGTCGCCTTGTTCCGTGCTTGCTTCGGTGTCAGCCTCTTCTTTATACGGAATGGTAACATCCACTGACACCGTTTGAGGAGCTTTTGGCTCTTTGCCCATTGAGACCGTAATGGTGAGCTTATCACCTTGCTCAATACTCTGCTCCGCTGCAGGCTTTTGAGACATCACAAGACCTTTTTCAACAGTGTCGGAATACGCTGTTTTTACGTCCACTTCAATATCTTCATCTGATGCATAATCTTTTACGCTTTTTTCCGTCCAGCCCGAGAAATCCTTTAATGCAATCTTCGGCGGACCTTTACTTACCCATAGCGTAACCGTTGTATCTTCCGGCACGACTTGTTCGGTTTCTTTAGGCGTCTGATCTGTAATATTGCCTTTTGGTTCTGTGCTTTCAACTTCGATGGATTGGATATCTTTATAATTCTGCTTTTCTAACAGACTTTTTACTTCCGTAAAGCTTCTTCCAATGTACCGGTTAAATGCTTCTTTTTTCTTTCCTGTACTTCGATAAATAATGACGTTAGAGCCTTCTTTGATCACGTCTCCCGCTTCTGGCATCGTTTTAACCACGTCGCCTTCTTCCACCTCATTATCAGATATATCTTTAGGATTCTTCACTTTAAAGCCTAAAGAAACTAAATCGGTTACAGCTGATTCATAATCTTGATTATGTAAATCAGGAACCTTTACGTCTTTTGGCAGTAATAAAGCCGGAATGAATGTAACGGCGGCTACGCTAGCAGCTGCCAGCAGCAAAAAAATTAAAACAAGCGTTACAATCAGCTTGCTTTTGCCTTTTTTCTTTTTCTTCTTTTTTTTCTTCGGCTTTACTTCTTCTTCTTCTTGTTCTTCGCGCTCTAAGTGAGGTGGTTTTCTCACAGGTACGTGCGTTTCTTCGGATTCAACAAAATCCTCCTTAATAACGGGAATGGCTTTTGTCACTTCTTCATCATCAGGCACCGTAAATCTTTGTTCATTATAACGATTTGGATGAACAGCAGACTGTAAATCCGCTTCGAGTTCTTCGACGGAACTGTATCGGTAAAATGGATCTTTAGTTGTTGCTTTTAATACAACATTCTCCACGCTTTGAGGGATAGATGGATTCCACCTTTTTGGAGAAGGTGTTTCTGTCTGTAAATGTTTTAATGCAATTGACACAGCCGATTCCCCAGAAAAAGGGACTCGACCCGTTAGCAATTCAAATAGGACGATGCCAAGCGAATAAATATCAGAACGCTTATTCGCAAGCCCTCCCCTTGCCTGTTCAGGAGATAAATAATGAACAGAGCCCAAAACAGAATTAGTATGCGTAATGGTTGTAGAACTTAGTGCTACGGCAATGCCGAAGTCAGTAACTTTAATGGTATCATCATGATCAATTAAAATATTTTGAGGCTTAATATCCCGGTGAATAATTCCGTACTGATGAGCATGGGCAATAGCTGATGTAATCTGCGTCATAATATGTATGGCTTTATCAAGAGATAATGGTGATTCTTGCAGAATGTATTGCTTTAATGTCATACCCGGTACATATTCCATGATGATATAGTAAATATCTTCTTCTTCTCCAACATCATAAATGCTGACAATATTAGGATGAGCAATACTCGTAGCAGATTGAGCTTCTCGATGGAAACGCTTTATAAACGCATCGTCACTTGCAAAGTCTAAACGAAGCACTTTAATTGCCACATCACGATCCAAAATCATGTCGCGACCTAAATAGACGTTTGCCATTCCGCCTCCACCAATTACTTGCAATACCTTATAACGGTCGTTTAGCCGTCTACCTATTAGCAACACTCTCACCCACTTTCAGATGTAAAGTCCACAATTGCAAGTGTAATATTGTCTTCTCCACCAAGCTCATTTGCTAATTGAATCAGGCTCGTACCCTTTTCGTGAAGTGATGAACTTGTTGATAACGTTTCGTTCAGCTTTTGTTCCGTTACCTTATTTGTCAGTCCATCTGAACATAATAATAATCGATCTTCTTTTTCCACTTCAATTGTTTTTACATCTAAACTAACATTTTCTTCGGTACCTAGTGCTCGCAATAAGATATTTTTTCGCGGATGATGTTCAGCATCTTCTTTTGTGATTTGACCATTTTTTACGAGTTCATTCACAAGAGAATGATCTTCTGTTACTTGTTGAAATCCATATTCATTGGAAATATAGCACCTGCTGTCTCCTATATTACCAATCGCACAAAACGTATCGGCGCATAAAGCAAGTACAACTGTCGTACCCATGCCTTTACACTCTTCATGCTCCTGAGCATACCGATAAATATCTTGATTAATTTGGGAAACATGCGTACGAATCCACTGCGTCGCCTCATCAGGAGACGTTACTTTGTTCGCTTCTTCCCACGCTATTTGCAATTTTTGAACCGCCATCTCACTGGCGATGTCGCCAGCTCGATGACCTCCCATACCATCAGCCACAATTGCAAGCAGCTGATTATGTTGGTTCAAAAATACCCCTCCGTTATCTTCATTGTGTTGTCTAACTCTCCCTCGGTCTGTCATGAAGACAGTTGCCATACAATCACCTCGTCTCTTCTTTACGCTCCTTCGCACGTAATTGGCCACAAGCTGCATCGATGTCATGACCTTGCTCACGTCGAATAGTCACGTTAACGCCACGCTTTTTAAGCGTACGTTCAAATGCAAAAATCTGTTCACGCGGTGTACGAACATAATCACGCTCAGGCACATAGTTTACCGGAATCAAGTTCACGTGACATTTAACGTCTTTAATCAAATCCGCTAATTCCTCCGCATGCTCTACTTGATCGTTTACTCCTCCGAATAGACCATACTCAAAGCTAATACGTCTTCCCGTTTTATCCGTATAATATTTAATGGCTTCCATCAAATCAGGAAGTTTATACGCGCGGTTAATCGGCATTAAGCGTGAGCGGATGTCATTGTTTGGAGCGTGAAGTGAAATCGCAAAATTGATTTGCATTTTTTCATCAGCAAACTTATAGATTTTTGGAATGATTCCACTTGTCGATACTGTGATATGACGTGCACCAATATTTAATCCATCATCACTGTTAATTGTTTTTAAGAAGCGCATCATTTCATCATAGTTATCAAATGGCTCCCCAATACCCATAATTACGACAGAGCTCACGCGTTCTCCTTGTTCATCTAGCGCTTTTTGTACTTTTACTACTTGCGCTACGATTTCTCCAGCTTCTAAGTTACGCTTTAAACCTCCAAGAGTAGACGCACAGAACGTACAGCCGATGCGACAGCCAACTTGAGTTGTTACGCAGACAGAATTTCCGTATTCATGACGCATAAGCACCGTTTCAATCGTATAACCGTCATGGAGTTCGAATAAAAACTTCATCGTGCCGTCTCCAGACGTTTGCTGAACAACTGTTTTTAATGTCGTTAATGCAAATTTGTCTTTTAATTGTTCACGTAATCCTTTAGATAAGTTTGACATATCGTCAAAGTCCGTTACGCGTTTAACATATAACCAGTCAAAAATTTGTTTAGCACGGAACTTCTTATCACCATGTTCCACTAACCAATTTTCTAGGTCGTGCATTTCTAATGAATAAATAGATGGTTTTTGCGTTTTTTCTTCTGCTTTTGCTTTTCTTTTAGCTACTTCTTCCATTTTTACACCTTCTTCTGTAAACATGCAATATAAAATCCATCGCTTTGTGCATCTGGCAGCAATTGAATTTCACCATGTTTTACGTTTTGTTTAAGTCTTTGCGGCATGCGTGCAGCAAGCGTTTCGTCTTTTTGAAAATCAGCATGATCTGCTAAAAATGCTGCTACAACATCCCCATTTTCATCCCGATCAATTGTACATGTACTATATACGAGGGTCCCACCTTTTTTTAATAAAGGCGCAACCGCATTTAAAATATCTTGTTGAATACGCGCCAGCTGCTTTACATCCTGCTCAGTTTTTGTATATTTCAAATCAGGTTTACGTCTCATCACACCAAAACCTGAGCACGGGGCATCTACTAAAATGCGGTCAAACATTTCTTTATCAAACTGTTCACCGGCTTTGCGGCTGTCTTGAACCGTTGGCTCAATATTGGTAAGATGCAGACGCTCTGCCTGCTGGGCAATCAGCTTTACTTTATGGTCATGAATGTCCAAGGAAATAACTCTACCACTGTTTTTAAGCTGCTCTGCAATATGAGTTGATTTTCCTCCCGGTGCAGCACAGCTATCTAAAATCAGCTCTTCTGCTTCTGCGCCTAGTGCATGAGCTACTAACATAGAGCTTTCATCTTGAACGGTAAACATTCCTTCACGAAATGCTTGTGTATGAGCTGCATTTCCTTTTTGAACTTCTAGCGCTTCTTCTACAAAATGGCCTGGTTCTACAACAATACCTTCTTTTTCTAGCGCTTCTTTTACTTCATTTTGCGTAAAGCGTGCACTGTTTACTCGGATTGTTTGTTTAGGGGCCATTAAATTAGCTAAACAGATTCCGCGTGTTTTGTCCAATCCATATTGTTCCACCCAGCGTTTTACAAGCCATACTGGATGACTCGTTTCAATTGCCAAGCGCTCCACAGGATTTTGTATTTCTTCTAAAGAAGGCGTGCCGCTGCGCTGAATATTTCGTAAAACGCCGTTTACCATTGAGGCAATTCCTTTGTGACCACGTTTTTTAGCAATTTCTACTGCTTCATGAAGGATTGCCCGGTCAGGTACTCGGTCTAAATACATCATCTGATAAAGAGATAAACGAAGCAGCACTCGCACCCAAGGCTGAAGTTTTTTGGGATTTTTCAAGAAAGGGGCTAACCCGTAATCTAACGTATCGCGTCTTTGAATCGTTCCATACACGATTTCCGTTAACAGCCCTGCATCTTTCCCTTGAATACCACGTTTTTGTATACTGTTATTTAACAATAGATTGCTGAATGCCTGATTTTTTTCAATAGCTAGTAAAATATCTAAAGCTATGTCTCGAACGTTGTACTTACTCATTGACATCCCCTAATACTGTTCCGACTTCAACAGATGTACCTCGTAAATACTGCGCTGCATCCATACGTTTTTTTCCAGCCGGCTGAAGTTCCGTCACTTTAATAGCTGTTTCATTTCCAGTTGCTACTACAAATCCGTCCTCTTCAAGTGATAAAACGGTACCCGGTTTGCCTGATGCGGATACTTTCTCTCCCCACCAAATTTTCATGACTTGACCGTCTGCTGTTGTATAAGCAACGGGCCAAGGATGAAGTCCGCGGATATGATTATAAATTTCTTCTCCTGTACGGGCCCAATCAATTTTCTCTTGTTCACGCTTAATATTAGAAGCAAATGTCGCTTCGCCATCGTTTTGTTTAACCGGCGTAATTTCACCTTTCACAAGAGAAGGAATGGTTTCTGAAAGCAATTTTGCACCAGCAGCGCTGAGTTTATCGTGAAGTGTGCCCACGTGATCACGTTCTTCAATCGGAACTTCTACCTGTGTTAAGATATCACCTGCATCTAATTTTTCTACCATATACATAATTGTAACACCAGTTTTCGGCTTACCTTGTAGAATTGAATAGTGAATCGGCGCGCCTCCGCGCAGTTCAGGTAACAGAGAAGCATGTACGTTAATACAGCCGTATTTAGGCGCTTCTAAAATAGGAGTTGGTAAAATTTGACCAAAAGCCGCTGTTACAATTAGGTCAGGCTCATACGCTAACACTTGCTGATATTCTTCTTCTAAACGAATCTTTTCTGGCTGCAGTACAGGTATTTCATGTTTTAACGCCTCAACTTTTACAGGAGGAGGTGTTAATACGCGCTTGCGTCCTTTTGGTCGGTCCGGCTGTGTAACCACTGCGACCACTTCATATCCATCTTTAAGTAATGTTTGTAAAACCGGCACTGAAAAATCCGGCGTTCCCATAAATACGACTTTCATCGTGTAAAACCTACCCTTCTAGTTCATCCTCTTCGTAATACTTTGTTACTTTTTCCGTGAACAATACACCGTGTAAGTGATCAATTTCATGTTGAATGGCTCGTGCTAAAAAACCTTTTGCTTCTATAAAATAAGGTTTTCCTTTACGATTTTGCGCACGTACTTTCACATAATCAGCTCGAGCCACGTCACCAAAAAGGCCCGGAAAACTTAGGCAGCCTTCTGGACCGATTTGTTCGCCTCGTTGCTCAATAATTACCGGATTAATTAACTCAATTTTACCGTGTCGATCGTCCACGTCTACCACTGCCACTTGCTGCAGAACTCCTACTTGAGGAGCAGCTAGACCCACACCGTCTGCTTCAAGCATTAAATCATACATGCCGTTTAGTAATTTCGCTAATTTATTATCAAAGTTTTTAACGACTTCACACTCTTGTTCAAGTACTTCATTAGGATGGTAAACAAGCTTAAGCTTAGCCAAATAGGCACCTCCTTTATTCTTTCTATTTATATCCAAAAAGCTTCTTCTTTAACGCCATCAAGACGACTAGTTACATCATCGAGTATGGATTCAAATCAATTGTAATCGTTAAATTTTCCTTCTGCATTTCCGCTTGATAACGTTCTAATATATATTTCAACAGCGGAATCAGGCTTGGTTCCAGCTTGTATTTTAACATGCATTGATAGCGATATCTATCTTTTATCTTAGCAATGGGAGATGCGACTGGCCCTAAGATCGTTGTTTGCGGCGAAAGTTTCTGACCCAGATACTGCGAAATTTTGTCTGTAACAGACACCACTTTTGCAATATTTTCATGAGATACGGTGACAAGCGCCAAGTAAAAGAAAGGCGGATATTTATGCATTTTACGAATTTCCATCTCCTGCTTATAAAACGCATCGTAATCATGCTGACTCGCAAGTTGAATGCTGTAGTGCTCAGGCGTGTACGTTTGAATCACTACTTCTCCTGGAAGCTTGTGGCGTCCTGCTCTTCCGCTTACTTGTGTTAAAAGCTGAAACGTTTTTTCAGATGCACGAAAGTCAGGTAAATTCAGCATCGTATCTGCTGTTAAAACGCCTACAAGCGTGACGTTTGGAAAGTCTAGCCCTTTGGCAATCATCTGCGTCCCTAGTAAAATTTGCGCTTCTCCACTTGCAAACTTGTTCAGGAGCTTTTCATGCGCGCCTTTTCGGCTTGTCGTATCAACATCCATTCGCACGACTCTAGCCTCAGGCAGCACTTTTGTTAATTCTTCTTCCACTTTTTGTGTACCAGATCCAAAAAAGCGGATATGTTCGCTGTGGCATTCCGGGCACTCAGTGTGCACATGTTCTTCGTGTCCGCAGTAATGGCATTTTAATTTATTTTGATAGCGGTGATACGTTAGTGAAATTTCACAGTGCTCACATGTCGGAACGTAACCGCAGTCCCTGCACATAACAAAAGAAGAATGGCCTCTTTTATTTAAAAATAAAACGATTTGCTCTCCTTTTTCCAAACGGTTTTTCATCTTTTCAAACAGCATAGTTGAAAACATAGAGCGATTGCCGCTGCGAAGTTCCTCTCTCATATCAACAATATCCACCGACGGCATCGATGACTTATTCATTCTTTGCTTTAACGTCAGTAGCTTATATACACCTTTTTGCGCTCTTGCAAAGGACTCAAGCGTTGGTGTTGCACTTCCTAAAATGACTGGACACTGATGATGCTGCCCTCGGTAAATGGCTACATCTTTTGCATGATAACGGGGGTTTTCTTCTTGTTTATAACTCGTCTCATGTTCTTCATCGATAATAAGAAGGCCTAAATTTTCAAATGGAGCAAATACAGCAGAGCGGGCCCCTACCACAACGGATACTTCTTTTCGCTGAATTTTTCGCCATTCATCGTATTTTTCTCCAGTAGACAAGCCGCTATGAAGCACAGCAACTTTTGAGCCGAACCGCTCTTTAAACCGCTTGACCATCTGAGGGGTAAGTGAAATCTCCGGAACAAGCATAATCGCTTCTTTTCCTTTTTTTAATACTTGATCAATCGATTGGAGATACACTTCTGTTTTTCCGCTTCCCGTTACTCCATACATTAAAAACACATCGTGAAGATTTTCTTCGATGTCCTGCAGAATCGGTGCGATTGCCTCAGCTTGTTCATCGGTCAATTGAAATGGCTTTGACGGTGTAAAGTATCGATCTTGATAAGGATCACGGTATATTTCAATTTCCGTTTCCTCTAAGAGTCCTTTGTTAATCAGCGCTTTTATAGGAGCGGAGGTAATCTGCAAATCTTCCGCTATTTCTTTTATGGCTACTTCTTCATTTCGCTCGAGCATAAAAGACAGCACTTGCTTTTGCTTTTCTGCCTGCTTATTTAACTCGTTCATAAACTGTTGAATGTCTTCAAGGCTTTGATTCAGTTTTACGCCTTTTGCCGTTTTTTTGTTTCCTTTGTTTTTCACCACGTAGACGACTTCAATTAGACCTTTTTGAATATCACAGTGAAAAGCAGGAGCAGCGGCTGTTTTTTCCACTTCACTCCACTTCAGCGAGGATCTTGACTGAAAAAACGGCTTGACTTGCTCATGAAGCTGTTCGTATGCCTCTTTTGAAAGGAGTGACAGTTCTTTATCATATTTTGCTTTCATCGCCGCAGGCAGCATGACTTGAAAAGCCGATATCATAAAACAAAGCGTTTTTTCTGTTAGCCAGTGCCCAATCTCTAACAGTTCAGGAGTCAGAACCGGCGTTAAATCAAGCAAGTCAGCGATTGGTTTAACACGCTTAACTTCAGCCTCTTCTTTAAGAGCCACCACAAACCCTTGAACTTTTCTTGGACCAAACGGAACGACAACTCGCATACCCGGAACAATAATTCCTTTCCATTTGTCAGGAATGGCGTAGTCAAAAGCTCGATCTGTTTGTTTAGCAGCCACGTCCACAATTACACTAGCTACACTCATTTTCTCCGCCCTTCTAACATTTCCTTCACTTCTTTTAACACCTCGGTAGCTACATCGTGTTTTGAAAGAATGGGAAGTTCTTTAGACTCTCCGCTTCGCTTATAGAGCGTCACAATATTTGTGTCCGTCCCAAAACCTGCTCCTTCTGTCGTCACGTTATTGGCTACAATCATATCCAAGTTTTTAGATGCAAGTTTCTTTTGTGCATATTCATCCACTTGTTCTGTTTCTGCTGCAAAGCCGACTAAAAGCTGGTGTTCTTTTCGCTCTCCAAGCGTGCGTAAAATATCTGGTGTTCTCTCTAGCTCTAATACTGCTTCACCAGGCTGCTTTTTCATCTTTTGATCAAACACATACTTTGGTCGGTAATCTGCCACTGCGGCTGATTTAATGACAACATCTGCTTCATGATAGCGCTGCATAACAGCTTCAAGCATCTGCTGCGCGCTTTCAATTTGAACAACCTGCACCCCTTTTGGATACTCTAAATTCGTCGGTCCCGTTACAAGTGTTACCGATGCACCTAACTTAGCAGCTTGTTCTGCAAGAGCATAACCCATTTTCCCAGTAGAGCGATTGGTGAAAAATCGGACGGGATCAACGCGTTCTACCGTAGGTCCTGCTGTAACCAATACATTGATACCGTCAAAGATTTTTTGTGTATCTGATACTTTGGAAAAATAAGAGCCGATTAGTGAAACAATTGTTTCTGGCTCTTCAAGACGACCTTTTCCTACATAACCACATGCCAAATACCCTTCTCCTGGTTCTACAAAAGAGTAACCAAATGATGAAAGAGTGCTCATATTTTTTTTAACAGCGGGATGATCGTACATATGAACATTCATTGCAGGCGCAATCCACACAGGTGCAGTAGCAGCAAGCAGCGTTGTGGAAATCATATCATCTGCAAGACCATTTGCTATTTTCCCTATCATATTAGCCGTAGCAGGAGCCACTAAAATTAAATCGGGCCAATCGGCTAAATCAATATGTGCAATCACAGATGGATCTTTTTCATCAAACGTATCTGTATAAACTGGGTTTCGAGACAGAGCTTGAAACGTAAGCGGCGTTACGAACTCGCGTGCTGAAGCAGTCATCATTACTTTAACTTCCGCTCCTGCTTGTACTAATTTACTTGTTAAAGCTACGGCTTTATATACGGCGATTCCGCCGCTAACACATAATAAAATTCGTTTTCCCTTCATCATTATGCCCCCATCTATTTATCCCGCTCAACCAGCATCCGCTTGTTTACTCGGGTAACTATCTAAAGCTTTTCAATTCAATTATTATACCATTTTTGTAGTGAGACATTCACTATCCTGCTTGAATACAAACAAAAGCATCAAAAAAATAACAACCTATAAAGTAGGTTGTTATTTTTTCACTTACTGATGTTTAGAATCTTCTTCTGCTACACCTTGCTTATAGCTTAATTGTTCAGCATTAATTTCTTCTAAAGCACAGCCTACAAACTTATAAGAAACCGGCTTTTCAATCGGCGTATCATTGTGAAGCTGTAATTGACGAGCGCGTTTTGCAGCTACTGTCACAAGCGTGTACTTAGAATCTAATTTTTCCATTAGGGAATCAATTGATGGATAAAGCATGTTTATTCTACCTCCAGCATTCTTTTATAGCGCGCAGAAATACGATCACGACGGCAGTGTTCAGCCGTTACGATAGCACGGATGCGAGCACAAGCATTTTCTACTTTGTCATTTTCTACAACATAATCGTAGGCGTCCATAAGTTCAATTTCTTCTTTTGCCACGCGCATACGGTTATTGATTAAGTCTTCTGTTTCAGTACCGCGGTTTACGATACGACTTTTAAGCTCTGATAAACTCGGCGGTGCCAAGAAGATGAACAAACCTTCTGGAAATGCTTCTTTCACTTGAAGAGCACCTTGCACTTCAATTTCTAGAAATACGTCTTTTCCTTCAGATAACGTTTGTTCTACATAATCAACCGGGGTACCGTAGTAGTTGCCTACGTATTCAGCCCACTCTAATAATTTCTTGTTTTCAATCATGCGCTCAAACTCTTCGCGTGGTTTGAAGAAATAGTCAACGCCGTCTACTTCACCTTCGCGGGGCTTTCTTGTTGTTGCAGAGATAGAATACTGCAATTTAATGTCTTCTTGCTCAAACAATGCTTTTCGTACCGTTCCTTTTCCAACACCTGATGGTCCGGAAAGAACAATTAATAAACCTCTTTCAATCATCGGTTCAAGTGACCTACCCTTCTAATAATTCTTCTTTGTTTATAAGTCGCTGCGACACAGTTTCTGGCTGTACAGGAGCTAAAATAACATGATCGCTATCCATAACAATAACAGATCGTGTTTTACGTCCTTGCGTTGCATCTATTAAAGAGCCTCGATCTTTTGCATCTTGAATAATGCGTTTGATTGGAGCTGATTCAGGATGAACGACAGAGATTATACGATTAGAAGAAATAAAATTTCCAAATCCAACGTTCACTAATTTACCGCTCATAAGAAGCCTCCTGCTATACCAATATAATCTTTATCTTACACGAAGGCTATTCAATATTTTGAACCTGCTCTTTTATGCGTTCTAATTGTGCTTTCATACTAATAACATACTGAGCAATAGTACCATTATTTGCCTTCGCACCGATTGTATTCATTTCACGATTCAGCTCTTGAACAAGAAAATCCAGCTTGCGTCCCACTGAATCAGGTGTATTTAATGCTTGAATAAATTGTGAAACATGACTTTGAATTCGCGTAAGTTCTTCGCTAATATCTGCTTTTTCAGCAAAAATAGCTACTTCAGTCAGCACTCGCTGCTCATCGAAAGTACCTTCTAAATAGTCGCTCAGCTTTCTTTTAATACGCTCGCGATATTGTTCAGCAACTTCAGGAGCAAGCTGTGTAATTTTTTCGCGAATGTCTTGAATGTCCTGTAAGTATCCCATTAAATCGTGATACAGCTCTGATCCCTCTCGTTTCCGCATATCCACTAACTGATGAACAGCAGCTTCAACGGCTTCAAAGATTGCACCATGAATACTCGTCTGATCAGCTTCTTCTTCATAAGTTGTCATCACTTCAGGCATGTGTAAAATGTCTTGAATTTGAACAGATTGTGACAGCCCGTGCTTTTCTTTTACTTGCTGCAACGCATTCATGTATTCATCAAGCAGCTGCCAATCCGTCTGCAGTTTCTTTTTTGCCATTTCTTCACCTGAAATAGTAACAAATACTTCTACTCTACCACGTTTTATGTATGTTTGAACGATTTTTTTTATTTTATCTTCAATTTCAATTAATTGTCTTGGCATACGGATAACAATTTCACAAAAACGATGATTAACAGACTTCATTTCCACTGTTACTGATCGATTTTCCACTTCCGCTTTTCCGCGGCCAAAACCAGTCATACTTTTTATCATTATCATCACATCCACTATGTACATCTTACATAAAAAGTATCGTAAAAGAAAGTGTTAGCAAAAAAAAGAAATCTCTCTTCTTTATTCAACCTGTAAAGGCTGCCTTCATGAGTTTTCTCATTTGGGACAGCCTGTATTAAAGTATAGCACAATTTATGAAGGTTTTCTTGTTAAAAGTGAACCAGCAAGTAAAAAAGTTGGAAGGCTTGCAAGTCCTAAAATAACGAGCCATTCCCGCGGTGCAATGGCCATTGTATGGAAAATAGGCTGCAGCGGCGGATAGTAGATGGCCACCAGCATAAGGATAATAGATGAAATAACAGCCCCTACAAGATATAAGTTCTGAAATGGATTCCGATCAAAAATTGATTTTTCACTTCGGCAGTCAAATACGTGAATAAGCTGTGCCATGACAAGTGTGGCAAATGCAATCGTCTGAGCATACTGCAACCGATCTGGGTCATTGTCGTAAACAATCATAAACGCAGCAAGTGTAGCAGCTCCAATTAAAAATCCACGGCTGACTACTTTCCATCCTAATCCTCTTGCAAAAATACCTTCGCGCGGATGCCTTGGATGGCGCTTCATCACGTTGTCCTCTGGCTGGTCTAAGCCAAGAGCCATCGCAGGCAAACCGTCTGTTACTAAGTTTACCCATAGTATCTGAATGGGCACTAGCGGAAGCGGAAGTGCTAAAATCATCGCAAAGAGCATAACTAAAATTTCTCCTACATTTGATGCAAGCAAGTAACGGATAAACTTCCGAATATTTTCATAGATATTTCGCCCTTCTTTGATCGCTGATTTAATAGTGGCAAAATTATCATCAAGCAAAACGAGTGAAGACGCTTCTTTTGCTACGTCTGTCCCGGTGATGCCCATCGCAATTCCTATGTCTGCTGCTTTAATAGCCGGTGCGTCATTTACGCCGTCGCCCGTCATCGCTACAATGTGATCTTTTGCTTGAAGAGCTTTAACAATTTTAAGCTTATGCTCAGGTGATACCCTTGCATATACATAAACATCATCTACTACTTCTTCTAGCTCTTCCTGCGTCATTTTGGATAAATCCGTTCCTTCCAAGACTTGACCGTTTTTCGGTAAAATTCCGAGCTGTTTTGCAATCGCCTGTGCTGTAATAACGTGGTCACCTGTAATCATAACGGTTTTGATGCCTGCGTCTCGGCATTCTTTGACCGCTTGCTTGACCTCTGGTCTTGGCGGATCAATCATTCCTTGAAGCCCGAGGAAAGTCAGGTCTTTTTCTGCTTCCTTCTCTGTATGAACGCTCTCATGTTCTCCTAACGGTCGATATGCAATAGCAATGGTTCGAAGCGCTTGGCTAGCTAACTGATCAATCGCTCCTTTTACTTCATTATGAACCGTTACCGACAGCGTTTGTTGTCTGCTTTCCCACAAAATATTTTTGCTGTTTATAAGCAGCACATCCGGAGCACCTTTTGTTATCACATAGCGTTTATGAGATGCGTCTTCAATGACTACACTCATCATTTTACGCGTTGAATCAAATGGAAACTCTTCAATAATCGTAAACTGCTTTTGAATATTTTCTTTTGTCAGCCCCGCTTTCATCGCGGCAACAAGCAAAGCCGCTTCAGTAGGATCCCCGTCGATAACATATTCTTTATCTTTTCTCGAGATGGACGTTTGATTGCAAAGCAGACCAAACACCAAAAGCTGCTGAAGCGGTTTTTCACTCCGTGTATCAACTTCTCTTTCCTCTCGTGAAAATACGCCCGTAGGTTCATACCCTGTCCCTGATACTCTCCACGTCATTCCTCCCGACCAGAGGTGGGTAACCGTCATTTTATTTTGCGTCAATGTGCCCGTTTTGTCTGAGCAAATGACTGACGCGCATCCTAGTGTCTCAACAGCAGGAAGTTTGCGAACAATGGATCTTTGCTTAATCATGCGCTGTACACCAAGAGATAGCGCCACGGTTACGATGGCAGGAAGACCTTCGGGTATGGCAGCAACAGCTAAGGAAACTCCCGCTAAGAACATACTGTATAAATCATGCCCTTGCAGCACACCAATCCCAACAACTAATACAGTAAGTGCAAGAGCTACAACAATTAAAATTTTGCCCAATTGCTCTAACTTCCGTTGAAGAGGAGTAATCATGGCTTCAGCATTTTGAAGTAAATCAGCAATTTGCCCCATTGCTGTTTTCATTCCAATCCCTACAACGATACCTGTTCCGCTTCCTCTGGTTACAAGGGTACCCATAAACGCCATATTGTCCTGATCTCCAAGCGGCACTTCATCTCCTGACAATGCTTTTATTTGCTTACCAACAGGCAAAGACTCTCCCGTAAGCGCTGATTCTTCAATTTCTAGACTTTTGGCTTCCATAATCCGAAGGTCAGCTCCAATACGGTCTCCGCTCGAAAACTTTACAACGTCTCCTACCACCAGCTCTTTAGATGGTAACTTAACCCATTTCCCTTCACGAATGGCTGCTACTTGAGGAGCCGAAAGCTCTTTTAATGCATGAAGAGATTTCTCTGCTTTTCTTTCTTGGAAGAACCCGAGAAATCCATTAATTACCACAATAGCAATGATAGCAATTGCATCGATGTATTCTCCTAAAAGCCCTGAAATAAGCGTGGCAGCTAGTAAAACCAGTACCATAAAATCTTTAAATTGCTCTAGAAACACAAGAATGGCTGGTTTTTTCTCTCCTTCAGTCAATTCATTAAACCCTTGTTGCTGCTGACGTGCTTTTACTTCTTTGTGTGTAAGACCATGCTGCCTGTCTGTTTTTGTTACTTCTACTATTGCTTTTTCACCTAATTCATACCATTTCATTGCATCTTTTCACACCCTTTTATTTGTAAATGCACCTATTAGATTGTTACAATCTTATATCGTATGCTTATTCAGACTCGTCCTAAAAAATGCTATACTTTTCTATAGGACAATTTTCAATTACTTAAGGATGTGAGCACTGTGTCATTTGATGGTATTTTTACATATGGCATTTTACAAGAATTATCTGAGACCTTGGTTTCAGGACGAATTTCAAAAATATATCAGCCGTTTCCAAACGAGTTGATTTTACAAGTACGCGCTAAAGGTGAAAACCGCAAACTTTTAATCTCAGCTCACCCTAACTATTCACGCGTTCATTTTACAAATGAGCCCTATGAAAATCCATCTGAGCCTCCTATGTTTTGTATGCTTCTTCGCAAGCATTTAGAAGGAAGCATTATTGAACAAGTGTATCAGCTTGGATTAGACCGCATTTTAGTCATTGAAACAAAAGGACGAAATGAAATTGGCGACGTGACGTACAAGCAGCTTATTATTGAAATCATGGGAAGACATAGTAATGTTGTACTTGTAGATAAAGAAAAACAAACGATTATCGACAGTATTAAGCATGTTCCAATGGCCTTGAACAGGCATCGTACGCTTCTACCCGGAGCTCCTTACGTACTGCCTCCTAGCCAAGATAAGCTTCATCCATTTGAAGCGGACGAGGAAACCGTGGTTAAAAAAATTGATTTTAATAGCGGAAAGCTAGCTAACCAGCTAGTGCAGACCTTCTCAGGGCTTTCTCCTTTAATTGCAAATGAAGTAGTGTTTCGCTCTGGCTTAGCGAATCGTTCTACCCTTCCAAAATCATTCGTCGAAACCATGACGCTGATCAAAGAAGGTCAGTTTACACCGACTCTGACAACCGTTAATCAAAAAGACTATTTTTATTTACTCGAATTAACGCATTTAGAGGGTACGAAAAAAACGTATGCAACTATCAGCGAGCTTCTTGACCGCTATTACTACGGGAAAGCAGAGCGAGATCGTGTAAAGCAGCAAGCGCATGATTTAGTACAGTTTATTTCCACCGAGAAAAAGAAAAATGAGAAAAAAATAAAAAAACTTGAGCAAACGCTGCAAAATGCAGAAAAAGCATCTGATTATCAGCTAGCCGGTGAACTCCTTACGGCAAATTTACACCTTGTCAAAAAAGGAGATGCGAAAGTGGATGTTATTAATTATTACGATGAAAATAGCGGTACACTTACGATTTCATTAGATCCGCAAAAATCACCGTCTCAAAATGCTCAAAGCTATTTTACAAAGTATCAAAAAGCGAAAAATTCCGTTTCGATTGTAATCGAACAGATTGAAAAAGCAAACGAAGAAGTACAGTATTTTGAATCACTTATTCAGCAAATGGATACTGCTACTCACAAAGACATTGCCGAGATTCGCGAAGAGCTTGTGGAAGAAGGATATTTGCGCAACCGTCAGCAAAAGCAAGCAAAAAAACAAAAAAACACCACGCCTACACTTGAACAATACGTTTCAAGCGACGGCACGACGATTTTAGTTGGAAAAAACAATAAGCAAAATGAGTATTTAACAAATCGCCTTGCTGCTCGTGATGACGTTTGGTTTCATACGAAAGATATACCGGGTTCTCACGTTGTTATCCGCAGCCAAGAGCCTTCAGAAGAAACAATTTTAGAAGCGGCTCACCTTGCTGCTTACTTTAGTAAAGCCAAGAATTCAAGTTCGGTACCAGTGGACTATACAAAAATTCGCCATGTAAAAAAACCAAGCGGTGCTAAACCTGGTTTTGTGACGTACGATAATCAGCAAACGGTGTACGTAACGCCTAGCGAAGAACTTGTACTGAAGCTGCGTCAGTCATAACAAAAACCCCCTTTCTATATAGAAAGGGGGTTTTTAGTTTAGTTCATCCATGAAGGATCTGAAGGATTTTCACGCCATTTAAATAGCTTTTCCATCGCTTCTTCTTCAATGTATCCCGCTTCGTTTGCCGCCTCTACTAGCGTAGAGTAGTCTGTTAAAGAATAAACTTGAAGTTCTTTTTCTTTAAACAGCTGACGCGCTTTTTCCAGCTCATATGTAAAGATAGAAACAACTCCCAGTACTTCACAACCCTGCGCTTTTAATGCATCGACTGCGGTAAATACACTTCCGCCAGTTGAAATCAAATCTTCAATCACAACTACTTTTTGACCTTTTGTTACTTTTCCTTCAATTTGATTTCCTTGTCCATGTTCTTTTGCTTTGCTTCGCACATAGCACATTGGAAGCTCTAGCGCTTCACTTACCCATGCTGCATGAGGAATACCAGCTGTAGCTGTACCAGCAATCACTTCTGCATTGGCAAAATACGTTTTAATTAAATGCTGCAGACCTTTTGCAATTTCTTTTCGCACTTTTGGGTAGCTAAGCGTTAGACGGTTGTCACAATAAATAGGCGACTTAATTCCAGAGGCCCACGTAAACGGATCGTTCGGTTGAAGGCTTACTGCCTCAATATCAATTAATTGTTTTGCAATTTCTTTTCGTAGTTTTGTCATCGCGTAATACGCTCCCCTTTCCACTGCTGTAACATCTCATAATATGCTTTAAGCGGGTCTTTTGCTTTAGTAATAGAACGTCCAACCACAATGGCACTTGAGCCATATTCTCTCGCTAGCTGAGGCGTTGCTACGCGGACTTGGTCATCTACTGAATCTGCCCCCATACGAATACCCGGCGTTACGGTCAAAAAGTCCTCTCCTGCTGCTTTTCGAATCGAAGGCACTTCATGAGTAGAACATACAACGCCGTCTAGTCCGCTTTTTTTAGCAAGCGCTGCATAATGCGTAACCACTTCTTGCATCGAGTGCGTAATCAGCTGCTGCTCTTTTAGCATTTCATCCGATGTACTTGTTAGCTGAGTAACCGCAATACAATCCGGACGTTTTTTGCCAGCAGCGGTTCCTAAGTCAAGTCCTTCAACGGCTGCTTGCATCATATTCGTTCCGCCGGCTGCGTGAACGTTAACCAAATCCACTTCAAGAGAAGCCAAAGACTTCATTCCTTGCTTTACCGTATTGGGAATATCATGAAGCTTTAAGTCTAAGAAAATCTGGTGGTTTTGCTCTTTTAATGCAGAAATAATGGATAGCCCTTCTTTATAAAACAGTTCCATGCCTACTTTCACAAATAATGATTCTTGTTGAAAAGGCATTAAAAACTGCTGTACATCGTTAATTGATGAAAAATCAAGAGCAATGATTAACGGTTGCTTCACGCTTTTTCCAGCTCCTTCCGATACATTCTGAAACATGCTCGTATCCTAATGATGTTAATAGCCTTGGCAGTTCGTCAATGATGGTTGGGCATACATACGGATCGACAAAGTTTGCTGTACCAACCGCTACGGCACTTGCACCTGCATATAAAAATTCAAGTGCATCTTCAGCAGTCGTCACTCCGCCCATACCGATAATTGGAATGTTTACTTTTTGGCTCACTTCATACACCATTCGAATCGCTACCGGTTTAATTGAAGGTCCTGACAGTCCGCCTGTGCCGTTCGCTAAAACCGGCTGAGCTGTTTTCAAATCCAGACGCATCCCAAGAAGCGTATTAATCATCGTTAAGCCATCCGCGCCAGCTTCTTCAACAGCCATTGCCATGTCTACAATATTGGATACGTTTGGTGATAGTTTAACATAAACTGGAACATTTGAAACATCTTTTACCGCTTTTGTTAAACGAGCAGCGATGACAGGATCTACGCCAAACGCAATTCCGCCTTCCTTTACGTTAGGACATGAAATATTCAATTCAAGTGCTTTCACATTTGATACGGTTGAAATTTCTTTTGCTACGTGCACATATTCTTCAATTGAAGCACCGGCTACGTTCGCGATAATCGGCACATCATATTGCTGAAGCCAAACGAGCTCTTCATTCATTACTTTTTCTAGCCCAGGATTTTGTAATCCAATCGCATTTAACATTCCTGCAGATGTCTCCGCTACGCGAGGAGTTGGATTGCCAAAACGAGTTTCAGCAGTAGTCGCTTTAATCATAATGGCTCCAAGTGCATCAAGTGAATAAAATTGAGCATACTCACGCCCAAATCCAAAGCAGCCGGATGCTGGCATAATTGGATTTTTCAAATCTAATCCTGGCAATGTCGTTTTTAGCATACTCATAGAAGCACCTCCCCTGCTTGAAAGACGGGACCGTCGCTGCAGATTTTTTTATATGCCGTAGAATTTTCACTTTCCCTACATACACATGCAAAACAAGCGCCGATTCCACAGCCCATTCTTTCTTCTAAAGAAATGTAAAGCGGCTTGTTTGTATAATTATTTTCTAGTGCTTTTAACATCGGAGTTGGACCGCATGAAAACATAACGTCATATGAAAACTGCTGCTCGTCAATCACCGTTGTGACAAAACCTTTTGTTCCGTAAGAGCCGTCTACCGTTGCAATATATGTTTCTCCTAAAGCTAAAAACTCTCGCTCGTAAAATACGTCTGCTTTCGATTGAAAACCCAGGACGTGGATAACCTGCACACCTTTTTCACGAAGTCTTTTTGAAAGCTCATAGAGCGGAGGCACTCCAATGCCTCCCCCTACTAATAAAGCCGTTTGACCTGACTCTATCGCATCTAATGGAAAACCGTGGCCAAGCGGACCTAACACGTCAATCGACTGTCCGGCTTGTTTTTCGGCCAGCAGTGATGTTCCCGCCCCTTCTGCACGGTAAATCATCGTAAATTGTTCGTGCGTTTGATCAATTTCTGCAATACTTATTGGTCTGCGAAGCAGTGGCAAATAGTCGTTGTTAACGCGGATATGCACAAACTGCCCCGGCTCATTCATGAAACGAACAAGCTCGCCTTGAAGGGTTAATTCATATACATTGTGTGTTAACGGTCGCTGACTGACGACTTGCATCATTTCATGTTTGATCATACGGTTGTCACCTCTTTAGTTGGACGAACTTTTTTCATTGGCGTTGTATGGAAGCTGATCGTTTCAAGCACTCGTAAAATCGCTTCTGCTGTATCAAGTGATGTTAAGCAAGGTACGCCATTTTCAACTGCTTCACGGCGAATTTTAAATCCGTCACGCGCAGGCTGTTTTCCTTTTGTTAGCGTGTTGATGACAAGCTGCGCTTCACCTTTTCGTATCACATCTAAAAGATTGTGATCTTCATGATGAATTTTATTTACTATTTTTACGCGAATGTCTTCTTTTGTAAACGTTGAAGCTGTTCCTTCCGTTGCAATTACCTGATAGCCGATGTTAGCAAAACGCTTCGCCAGCGCTGTTGCCTCTTCTTTATCTTTATCTGCTACT
The DNA here is from genome assembly GCF_058323215.1 of Priestia sp. USM5. Lineage (NCBI taxonomy): Bacteria > Bacillati > Bacillota > Bacilli > Caryophanales > Bacillaceae > Priestia > Priestia sp. USM5. Next base: position 640,718 of record NZ_JBSGKN010000001.1, on the reverse strand, counting down.
GTCATAAGTACTGAACCGTACGGCTTAATGGACATACCTGACGCAATTAGTCCTTTATATAACGCTTTTTCGTACGTTGAATCTTGCCCCATTACTTCTCCAGTAGATTTCATTTCAGGTCCAAGCGTAATATCTACGCGGCGTAGTTTTGCAAATGAGAAGACCGGCACTTTTACGTACACGCCCTCTTCTTCAGGGTGCATGCCTGATTCATAGCCAAGATCTTTTAAACTTGTTCCTAAAATAACTTTTGTTGCCACATTCGCCATCGGAATACGCGTGATTTTACTTAAGAACGGCACCGTACGGCTTGAACGAGGATTTACTTCAAGAACAAACACTTCTCCTTTTGATAAGACGAACTGAATGTTAAGCAGTCCAATAATGTTTAAGCCTTTTGCAATACGTGTTGTGTAATCAATGATTGTATCTTTTACGTCCTGTGACAGAGTTTGCGGTGGATATACAGCGATGGAGTCACCTGAGTGTACACCCGCGCGCTCTACATGTTCCATGATCCCTGGAATAACCACTGTTTCACCGTCTGAAATGGCATCGACTTCAATTTCTTTTCCCGTTAAGTAGCGGTCGATTAATACAGGATGATCAGCGTGTACTTTTACCGCGTGTTTCATATAGTGAAGCAGTTCTTCTTCTTTATACACAATTTCCATTGCGCGTCCGCCTAGTACATATGAAGGACGTACAAGCACCGGATAACCAATTTCTTTTGCCACAACCACTGCTTCTTCTACGGATGTAACCGTCTTTCCAAGCGGCTGAGGTACTTCTAAACGTGCTAGCGTCGCTTCGAATTTTTTACGATCTTCCGCTGCATCTAAGCTTTCAAGCGACGTTCCTAAAATCTTGACCCCTCTTGCCTCTAGCTCATCTGCTAAGTTGATTGCTGTTTGACCACCGAACTGTACAACCACACCTTCTGGTTTTTCTAAATCGATGATATGCATCACATCTTCAATCGTCAGCGGCTCGAAGTATAATTTATCTGAAATACTGAAGTCAGTTGATACTGTTTCTGGATTGTTATTGACAATAATCGCTTCGTATCCGGCTTCTTTAATCGCCCACACGGAGTGAACCGTTGCATAGTCAAACTCAATTCCTTGCCCGATACGGATCGGACCTGATCCTAACACCACAACGCTTTTACGATCTGTAACAATCGATTCATTTTCATCTTCAAACGTGCCGTAGAAATATGGCGTTGTCGATTCAAATTCTGCTGCACATGTATCTACCGTTTTGTATACTGGCATCACGCCATTTTGTTTGCGGAAGTCGTATACTTCACGCTCTGTTTGATTCCATAGCTTAGCAATCGTGCAGTCTGCAAATCCCATTTCTTTTGCTTCCTGTAAAACTTCGACGTTATGAATCTCTTCTTTTAACACATTTTCAAAAGCAATCACTTTTTCAAGTTTTACTAAGAAGAAAAGATCGATTTTGCTCCACTCGTGAATTTGCTGAATCGTTACGCCGCGGCGAATGGCTTCTGCGACGTAGAATAATCGCTCATCGCCAGCCTTGCGAATACGTTTTTCAATAATGGCATCATCAAATTCATGCGCATCTTTCAGCTCTAAGTGATGAACGTTTGACTCTAGTGAGCGTACGGCTTTTAAAATTGACTCTTCGAACGTGCGGCCAATTGCCATTACTTCCCCTGTTGCTTTCATCTGTGTACCTAGTTTACGATTAGCTGATTCAAATTTATCAAACGGCCAGCGTGGAATTTTAGATACGATGTAATCTAGTGCCGGTTCGAAACATGCGTATGTCTTCCCAGTTACCGGGTTCATCATTTCATCTAATGTTAGCCCTACCGCAATTTTTGCTGCTAATTTTGCAATTGGATACCCTGTTGCTTTTGATGCTAAAGCCGATGAGCGGCTTACACGAGGGTTTACTTCAATTACGTAATACTGGAAGCTTTCTGGGTCTAGTGCTAGCTGAACGTTACATCCGCCTTCGATTTTAAGCGCTCGGATAATTGTGAGTGACGCATTTCTAAGCAACTGATACTCACGGTCGCTTAGCGTTTGGCTTGGTGCTACAACAATTGAATCTCCCGTATGAATACCGACCGGATCAAAGTTTTCCATATTACATACTACGATCGCATTATCGTTTGCATCGCGCATTACTTCATATTCAATTTCTTTAAAGCCTGCAATGCTTTTCTCAAGTAAGCATTGTGTTACAGGACTGTGTTTTAATCCACTTGTTACAATTTCAATCAACTCTTGCTCGTTATTACAAATTCCGCCTCCCGTACCGCCAAGTGTATAAGCAGGACGCACGATTACCGGATAGTTTACTTGTTCAACAAACGCATACGCTTCGTCTAGCGAATGAATGATTTCACTTGCTGGGACAGGCTGATTTAGTTCGTTCATTAATGAACGGAACTGCTCACGGTCTTCAGCTTGTTCAATCGCCGATAATTTTGTCCCGAGAATTTCTACATTAAATTCTTCTAAAATACCCGTTTCGTGTAATTCTACCGCTAGGTTCAGTCCCGTTTGACCGCCAAGCGTTGGAAGCAGTGCATCCGGGCGTTCTTTACGAATAATTGAGCTTACAAATTCAACCGTTAGAGGTTCAATATATACTTTATCTGCCATTTCTGAGTCTGTCATGATTGTTGCAGGATTGGAGTTCACAAGAATAACTTTGTATCCTTCTTCTTTTAGCGCAATACATGCTTGCGCTCCTGCATAGTCAAACTCTGCCGCCTGTCCGATGACGATTGGTCCTGATCCGATTACGAGAATTGTGTTAATATCTTGACGTTTTGGCATTAGCAATTACCTACTTTCTGATTGTTTTTCATAAGATCCATAAATTCGTTGAACAATCCGTTTGCATCTTCAGGCCCCGGTGATGCTTCAGGGTGATATTGAACCGTAAATGCCGGATATTCTTTATGCTTTACTCCTTCAACTGTTCCATCGTTAAGCGCAACGTGCGTCACTTCTAATGGCGTGTTGACAAGAGATGGCTCACATACTGTATAGCCGTGGTTTTGAGATGTAAGAGCTACTTTATTGGTTTTTAGATCCTTTACAGGATGGTTGGATCCACGATGACCAAATTTCATTTTTTCTGTATCTGCTCCGCATGCTAGCGCAAACAGCTGATGTCCTAAACAAATTCCGAACAGCGGAACCTTTCCTAAAACCCCTTGAATCATCTCGATTGCTTCAGGTACGTCTTTTGGGTCTCCAGGTCCGTTGCTTAACATGATGCCATCTGGATTTAATTGAAGAATTTCTTGCGCAGTTACGTTATAAGGAACCACAATCACGTCGCATTGACGAGCTGTTAATTCGCGTAAAATTCCGTGTTTCATTCCAAAGTCAACGAGTACCACTTTTTTACCTCTGCCTGGGCTTGGGTAAGGCTTCACTGTTGATACTTTTTTAACTGAATCAGTCGGAAGTTCATGATTTTGAAGCTGTGCTACCACTTCTTCTACATTGACTTCCATGTTGCATACGCGTCCGCGAAGCGCACCGTGCTGACGAATTTTCCGCGTTAATTTTCTCGTGTCGATTCCAGCTAATCCTGGAATGTCTTTTTGTTTTAAAAATTCATCTACTGATAGTTCGCTTCTGAAGTTTGAAGGAGCATCACAAATTTCTTTTACAATTAAACCGTGGACAGCTGGTTCAATGGACTCAAAGTCATCGCGGTTAATACCGTAGTTTCCGATTAAAGGATATGTTAATGTCACAATTTGTGCACAGTATGATGGGTCAGATAGAATTTCTTGATATCCTGTCATTCCAGTGTTGAAAACCACTTCTCCTGTCATTTCTTTGTCGCTGCCGAATCCTTTTCCGATAAATACTGTTCCATCTTCTAAAATTAGTTGACGTTGCATGCTTTAACATCCTCCCATACTCGTTTACCTTCTACTAATGTCATTACCGGCCAACCTTTGCATACCCAGTTAGCAAACGGCGTGTTTTTACCTTTGGATACAAATTCTTCTGGATTAATTGCTTTTTCTGTTTCAAGATCAATGATGGTTAAATCCGCTGTTTTTCCCACTTCAATCGTGCCATAAGGAAGATTGAATGTTTCAGCCGGCTTGTTTGTTAAATACGATACTAGCTGCGCTAGCGTCATTACTTCTTTTAATACCAAGTTTGTATAAAGAAGCGGGAAAGCTGTTTCAAGTCCCACAATTCCAAACGGCGCAAGCTCCATGCCTTCTGCTTTTTCGTCCGCTGTGTGCGGTGCGTGATCAGTGGCGATAAAATCAAGCGTTCCGTCTAATAAAGCTTCAATTAATGCCTGTTGATCATCTTTTCCTCGAAGCGGCGGATTCATTTTGAAATTCGAATCAAGTCCCGGGATATCTTCTTCATTTAGTAACAGATGATGAGGCGTTACTTCTGCAGTTACGCGAATGCCTGCTTTTTTCGCATCACGAATGGCGCGAATGGATTCTTTTGTACTTACGTGACACACATGGTAGTGACAGTTTGCTGCTTCAGCAAGCAGGACATCTCGTGCAATTTGAACGGCTTCGCAGATAGATGGGATACCGTTTAGTCCATGTTCTTTTGCAAATTTCCCGTCGTGTACGCAGCCTTTGTTAATTAAATCATTATCTTCACAGTGTGCAACGATTGCTTTGTTTAATGAAGCGGCTTTTTTCATCGCTTCTAGCATCATTCCTGTTGACTGAACCCCTACTCCATCATCTGTAAAAGCAAATGCTCCCGCTTCTTTTAAGCCTTCAAAGTCCGTTAATTCTTTTCCCAATTGACGAGTAGTAATCGATGCGTACGGTAATACGCGCACATGTGCTGTTTGTTCAATGCGCTTGTTTACCCACTCCATTTGTTCAACAGTATCAGGCACTGGACGCGTGTTCGGCATTGCAGCAATTGCTGTAAAACCGCCCTTTGCAGCTGCTAGAGTACCTGTTTCAATTGTTTCTTTCTTTTCTCCCCCTGGCTCACGCAAGTGAACGTGGACATCGATTAAACCCGGTGATAAGAAGTTCCCGCCTGCATCAATGACTTCTTCATTCTGTACGTCAATGTGTGAAGCTATTTCAGCAATTACACCATTTTCAATTTTCAGTTCGACTTTTTCAATTTTTCCTTCATTTAACCATGTAGCATTTTTGATAATTGTTGTCATTATTAAGTCCCCTTTCAATTGGTTGTAGCGCTCTTGCTAATACTGCCATGCGAATGTATACGCCATTTTGCATTTGTTTAAAAATTCTTGAGCGTTCACATTCAACGAGCTCATCTGCAATTTCGACTCCTCTGTTCACCGGAGCTGGATGAAGAATAATGCTATGTGATTTCATTTTCCGCTCTCGTTCAACGGTTAATCCGAAGCGGCTATGGTAGTTCTTTGCAAGCTCTGAAGTGTTCTCTTCATGCCTTTCAAATTGAATACGCAGTAGCATCACAACATCGACCGTTTCGATTGCTTCATCGATATCAAGATATGTACCGTGTCTGTTCTCTTCATCTTTCCATTCTTCAGGTCCCGCAAAATATACGGTCGCCCCTAGTTTTGTCAGCATTTCTGCATTCGATCTCGCTACGCGGCTATGTCGCAAATCTCCGACTATTGCGACTTTTAATCCTTTAAACGAGCCGAACTCTTGGCGAATTGTCAGTAGATCAAGCAGACACTGAGTTGGATGCTGACCGCATCCGTCTCCTGCATTAATGATGGGAATCGATACTTTTTCCTGCAGTGCTTCATAATAACGATCTTGCGGGTGGCGAATAACAACTGACTGAACACCGATTGAAGCTAATGTTTCAATCGTGTCATAAAGCGTTTCTCCTTTTTGGACGCTTGAAGTTGTTACTTCAAACGGAATTGTTGTTAATCCTAGCTGCTGTTCTGCCATTTCAAAGCTGCATCGAGTACGCGTGCTCGCTTCAAAAAATAAGTTGGCAACAAACATTTTCTCTTCCGGTTTCCATCCTTGTTTATTCGTTCGATAGTTTTCAGCGCTGTCTAAAATCTCTAGAATTTCATTTGTTTCTAGTGTTGAGACTGTCACTAAATGTTTCATATCGATTCCCTCCATTTTTGCTTTCCTCGCATTTCTTTATAAAAAACACCCTTTCTAACTTAGAAAGGGTGTAAGAAAACAAGCTTCGTCTATAACGCGCTTTTCACACACCCTTAGAAACCTCTCTGGATTTCAATTAAAAGGCGTTCTATGAAATTTTTCGTGCTGACGTTTGTTGAACGTTTTCTGCTTCTTTTATCTTCTCTTTCGGCAGAACTAGATTCAGCAGAACTCCCATGATAGCAGACAGTGCCATGCTATCAATCTTTACATGTTCTGAGATATCTAAGTGTGCTCCTCCGATTCCTAACACTAAGATAATCGAAGCAATCATTAAGTTTCGTTTTGATCCAAGATCTACCTTTGCATCCACCATCATGCGCAAGCCTGATGAAGCAATGATTCCGAATAAGAGAATTGAAATCCCACCCATGACCGGCGTTGGTATACTTGAAATAAGAGCGTTGATTTTGCCGACAAACCCGAACAAAATCGCGAAGACTGCTGCTCCTGCTATTACAAATACGCTAAGCACCTTTGTGATGGCTAACACTCCGATGTTCTCACCATATGTTGTGTTTGGAGGTCCGCCGATCAGCGCAGCAAGCATAGTGGCTACTCCGTCTCCTAAAATCGATCTGTGCAGCCCTGGCTTTTCAATATAGTTTCGATCCACAATCTTATTTAAAACAAGAATGTGTCCAATATGTTCTGAAAGTGTTACGACTGCTACAGGTACCATGATAAGCACAATCCCTAATGAAATGGACGGCGTGTATGTGACGAACGGCACGTAGAAGTGAGGTATTTCAATCCACTCTGCTTTCATTACCTTTGAAAAGTCTACCAATCCTTGTGTATAAGCGAAGATGTATCCGCCGATAATTCCCATCAGTACCGGAATCAGGCTGATAATGTTTTTAAAGAAGATTGAGCAAGCAACTGTTATCGCTAGTGTCACAAGCGCAACCATCAGGTAAGTTAAGCTGTAATTTCCTTTTGCATCGTTCATCGCCATGCCTACTGCTGTATTAGCTAATCCTAAGCCTATAACCATAATAACTGGTCCTACTACAACCGGAGGAAGCAGCTTCATAATCCAATTAATTCCTGTTCCTTTTATAATCAAAGCAACGATTCCATACACAAGTCCGGCTAAGAAACAGCCAACCATCGTTTCTTCAGGTCCAAACGAAGCTTTTGCGAAAATGATTGGCGTGATGAACGCGAACGATGAACCAAGGTAAGAAGGAATTTGACCTCTTGTAATGAGCAGGAAAGCAAGCGTTCCTACCCCGCTTGAAATCAAAGCAATTGCCGGGCTGAATCCGACTAGGAACGGCACTAGCACCGTCGATCCAAACATTGCAAACAAATGCTGCAGACTCAATGTTAACCAATTTACTGCTTTTGGTTTATCATGTATATCAAGTACAAAATCTCGTTGTTGACTCATATGTTTTTCCTCCTATCACTATAAAAAAACCTCTTTACGCAGAGGCAAAGAGGTTTTCAGCATACAAGGAAGACGCTATACCGCAGTATAGTTTTCCTTGTATAGTGACCCCCCTTTTGCAGCCTCACGGGACTACTATTTAAAAGGGTATATAATTTATTTTTCGTAAATAGACACGTGGTCTTTTTCGTCTACTTCCATCAAATGCACCGCAATTTTTTCACTTTTAGCTGTCGGTACGTTTTTACCAACATAGTCTGCTCGAATCGGCAGCTCGCGGTGTCCTCTATCCACTAAAACAGCCAGCTGAATGAGTTCCGGTCGACCGATATCAATTAGTGCATCAAGTGCTGCTCGAACCGTACGGCCCGTATATAACACATCGTCTACTAAGATGACGTTCTTATTTGCAATGTCTGTCGGAATATCTGATCCTTTTACGAGAGGTTCGTCATTGCTTGTCACTTTCGATAAATCATCTCGGTAAAGCGTGATGTCTAGTTCTCCGACTGGCAATGTGTTTCCTTCAATTTGTGCAATTCGTTCTGCTAAACGTTTTGCAATATAAATACCTCGCGTTTTAATCCCCACTAGCACACAATTTTCGATTCCTTTATTCTTTTCAATAATCTCATGTGCAATTCGAGTTAAAGCGCGGCGGATAGCCTGTTCGTCAAGGACGGTAGCTTTTACGTTCACTGTTTTTCACCTCAAGTTGTTGACATAAAAAAATCCTCTTGCCTTGAGGCAAGAGGATTTGGTTTTAGACATATTTCTTCAAAAAGGCTATAAGTATGCCTTTTCTGCACCGTTTCCTTCTCAGCCTCTCTGGACTGTTCTTAAAGGTTCTTATTAAGTTAATACAAGTATGCCATCACTTATGGCAGTTGTCAACTTCTTTTTTCAATAAGCTCTAGCATCTCATTAAACTCTTTTGGAGCCGGTGCTTCAAATTCCATATATTCATTTGTACGAGGGTGAATAAAGCCTAATACACCTGCATGAAGCGCTTGTCCGTCAATCGGAAGCGTTTTTTTCGGTCCGTACTTCGGATCCCCGGCAAGCGGAAAGCCAATATACTTCATGTGAACGCGAATTTGGTGTGTTCGCCCCGTTTCTAGCTTACATTCGACAAGTGAAAAATCTTTAAAACGCTGTAATACAGTAAAGTGCGTCACTGCATCACGACTGTTTTCATCAGTCACCGTCATGCTTTGACGATCTTGCTTATCTCGGCCGATTGGCGCATCAATTGTACCGTGATCGTGCGCAATTACTCCGTGAACGATAGCTTTATAGCGACGCGTCACTGTTTTAGCTACAAGCTGACTAACTAGTGATTCATGAGCTAAATCATTTTTTGCAACCATAAGTAAACCTGACGTATCTTTATCAATTCGATGAACGATCCCAGGGCGCATAACGCCGTTAATACCGGATAAATCTTTACAGTGAGCCATTAAGCCGTTTACAAGCGTGCCGCTATGATGACCTGGAGCTGGATGTACAACCATGCCGCGAGGTTTATTTACAACAAGCACATCTTGATCTTCATAATAAATATCTAAATCCATTTCTTCCGCTACCACATCAAGCTCCTCTAGTTCCGGCACTTCAATAATAATAGCGTCTCCTGTTTTACATTTATAGTTTCCTTTAACGGTTTTATCATTCACTTTTGCATGACCTTCTTTGATCCATTGCTGCACTTGTGAACGTGACCATTCTGCATTTACAGTCGAAAGTACTTTATCAATACGTTCTCCCGCTTGTTCTTCATTTATAACTGTTTCAATTACATTCATTCTTTGTGCTCCTTCTTCATTTTCCCTTCAAACAGCGTCATAATAAACATGATGATTACTCCGACGACAAGTGCCGAATCAGCTACGTTAAAAATCGGAAAATCATACGTAAAGATGTATGTATTTACGAAATCAACTACTTCTTTACGGACCACTCGATCAATAAAGTTTCCAATGGCGCCGCCTAACATTAATGCTAGCGCAATACCGAACCATTTATCTTGTTTTTTGAGCTTTTGAATATAAATTATTAAACCGACTACCACAACCACCGTAATGAGATAAAAGAACCACATCTGTCCTTGTAAAATCCCCCACGCGGCTCCTCTGTTACGATGAGAGGTAATGTAAAGAAAGTTTTCAATTACGGTGATGCTTTGTCCATAATACATTTCTTTTACAATCATCCATTTTGTTACCTGATCAATAAGTATAACAGCTAAAGCGATAAGATAATAAAACACAAACGTTTTCCTCCCGCAATAAAATCAAACGAATCCATACTAAAGCATTTTAGCACATAATTCATTTTTTTTCTCGCTTCTCACCATAAAACAAATAAATCTTCGTTTGTGCGGGCCGTCGGCATTACTTTTAATTTATGAATAGACATCACTTCGCCAGTTAGTTCATCAATTCCGAACGCACCAACGTCAAGCTTTGCTAGCGCGTGTTCTACATCTTTTAAATCGGCTTTAATCATTTCTATTACGTAACGTTCCTTTTCATCTATATAACCAGATTGTTCTGTAGCATATCTCAATAGGCGATCTTGTAATTCTTCTTTGATAAGAGCTAATTCCTGTCCAATGGAAAGATAATTTTCATACATGCAAACGCCTCCTGTGCTGATAAGATGAAGTATTAATGATGTTAGGTTTACCGAGTTTTCCATCGAATCTACAACACAAGTTTTTCCTAAGGCTTTGAATGCTTTATACCATTGTATTTGGGAATTTCGTACAGCAAAAAACACGCCCAAAAAGGACGTGCTTTTGTTCATTACTGCTGAACGTAGTGATTTTTCACAACATCCGCACAGCGTGTACATAAAGTTGGGTGATCTTGATCTTCGCCAACTGTTGGTGATACTACCCAGCAGCGCTCACACTTCTCACCTTCTGCTTTACTTACAACAATTGAAGCATAGCTGAATTTTTGTGCTTCAGCAGGCGCTTCACCTTCTGCTACCTCGAGATCTGAAACGATGAAGAGTTGACCTACATTTTCAGAAATAGAGGCTAACAGCTCTTTCGTATCTGCTGTTGGATACAGCGTTAATTTTGCTTCTAAAGACTTACCGATTACTTTTTCATTACGAGCTTGTTCTAGCGCTTTTAAGACTTCATCGCGAAGCTCCATGAACGCATCCCATTTCTCTACTAATTGATCTGCTCCTTCAATTTCTTGAACCTCTGGCATATCAACTAGCTGCGCGCTTTCTTCCGTTACGTTCGGAATGTGAACCCATACTTCGTCTGCTGTATGAGAAAGAATTGGAGACACTAATTTCGTTAACGATAATAACGTTTCATAAAGAACCGTTTGAATGCTGCGACGCTCTACATTATTTTCTGCTTCAATGTACAATACATCTTTTGCAAAGTCTAAGTAGAATGAACTCATATCAATTGTACAGAAATTATGCACTGCGTGATAAATGCTTGAGAATTCATATGAATCATAAGATTTTTTCACTTTATCAATTAATTTGTTCAGCTTCACAAGCATGTAGCGGTCTACTTCACGAAGGTCTTCAACGGCTACAGCGTCAGTTGTTGGATTAAAGTCCGCTAGGTTTCCTAGTAAGAAACGGAACGTGTTGCGGATTTTACGGTATACTTCTGCTACTTGTTTTAAAATGTTATCAGATACACGAACATCCGCTTGGTAATCTACAGAAGCTACCCATAGACGTAAAATATCCGCACCTAGTTGTTTCATTACTTTTTCTGGAATTACAACATTCCCTAATGACTTACTCATTTTGCGACCTTCACCGTCTAAAGCAAATCCGTGGCTAAGTACGCCTTTATAAGGTGCTTCACCTGTTACAGCTACACTTGTAGAAAGACTTGAATTAAACCAGCCGCGGTATTGGTCAGAACCTTCTAAATACAAATCAGCCGGACGCTGTAAGTCTTCACGCTCTTCAAGAACAGCTTGATGTGAAGAACCAGAGTCAAACCATACGTCCATGATGTCTGTTTCTTTTGTGAAACGGCCATTTGGGCTTCCTTCATGAGTAAAGCCTTCTGGAAGCAAGTCTTTTGCTTCACGCTCAAACCATACGTTTGATCCATGTTCTCTAAATAGATTTGATACGTGCTCAATTGTCTCGTCCGTAATGATTGGCTCATCATTTTCAGCATAAAATACTGGAATCGGAACGCCCCATGCACGTTGACGAGAAATACACCAGTCTCCGCGGTCACGCACCATGTTATAAAGTCGCGTTTCACCCCAAGTAGGCACCCATTCTGTTTTTTCTACTGCTTTTAATAAATCTTCACGGAAATCTTTAATAGACGCAAACCACTGTGCTGTTGCACGGAAAATTGTTGGTTTCTTCGTACGCCAGTCATGTGGATATGAGTGGGTAATGAAACTTAATTTTAACAGCGCGCCTTCTTCTTCTAGTTTGTCTGTAATCGGCTTATTCGCTTTATCATAGAATAATCCTTCAAATCCTGGTGCTTCATTCGTCATATGACCCTTACTATCAACTGGACAAAGAACTTCCAAACCATATTTTTGACCAACGATAAAGTCGTCTTCCCCGTGTCCCGGTGCTGTATGAACACAGCCAGTACCAGCATCAGTCGTTACGTGATCGCCAAGAACAACTAAAGAATCACGCTTGTAGATTGGATGTTCAGCTACCACGCGTTCAAGTTCTGAACCTTTTACTGTACGAAGTGTCTTATAGTCAGCCCATTCAATTTCTTTAGCAACTGTTTCAATAAGTTCAGTTGCTACTACATATTTTGCTCCATCTGCTTCAACTACGCTGTACTGAAGCTCGGGATTGACAGCAATCCCTTGGTTAGCTGGCATTGTCCATGGTGTTGTCGTCCAAATGATGAATTTTTCATCTTGTTCAAGCACGCCTTTACCATCTTTCACATTAAACGCTACGTAAATAGAAGCTGAACGCTTGTCATAGTATTCAATTTCCGCTTCTGCTAAAGCAGATTCACTTGAAGGGGACCAGTATACAGGTTTTAATCCTTTGTAGATATAGCCTTTTTTCGCCATATCGCCAAATACTTTGATTTGCTGCGCTTCGTACTGTGGCTGAAGCGTTACATATGGATTATCCCAATCTCCGCGTACGCCTAAACGCTTGAACTGCTCACGCTGGCCGTTTACTTGTTCCCAAGCATACTGTTCGCAAAGCTTACGGAATTCAGCTACTGTCATTTCTTTGCGGTTTACTTTTTTATTTTTTGTTAAAGCCGTTTCAATTGGCAAGCCGTGTGTATCCCAGCCTGGCACATAAGGTGCGCAGAAGCCTGACATCGACTTATAGCGAACGATAAAATCTTTTAAAATTTTATTTAAGGCATGTCCCATGTGAATATCGCCATTGGCATATGGAGGTCCATCATGCAGGACGAATAGCGGACGGCCTTCCGTACGTTTTTGTACTTTTTCATAAATATTCATTTCAGCCCACTGTTCTTGCATTTTAGGCTCGCGGTTCGGTAAATTTCCACGCATCGGAAATTCAGTTTTTGGCATCAATAATGTATCTTTATATTCCATGTTTTACCCTCCAAAAAAAAACGTAAATTTCATATCTTTTTGCACCATAACAAAAAGACCTCCTCATCCCAAAAAGGGACGAGAAGGCCTCCCGCGGTACCACCCTAGTAGATTTGCTGCACGCAAATCCTCTTTGCATTCGTAACGTGAATAAACCGCCACTGCTTACTATCATCATTTCAGCAATGGTACTCTAGGGTGATTTTCACTTTTTTGTTTGTTATCGAGCTCGCACCATCCTCGATTCGCTTTGACAAACTAAAAAAGCTACTGTCCCTGTCTCCGTACTGTTTGATATGAAATTTCATCTGTTACCAAATTATATGACAACAAAACGTGAGAAGTCAAGATGATGTCTTGACTAGTCAATTTTTTCTTCTAGCGCTGGCATCTCATAATCCATCAACTGATCCCAGTCATCGCTGTTTAACATTTCAAGCTGTGCTTCAATTAACATTTTGAAACGAGTTCTAAATACTTTAGACTGCTTTTTCGTCTCCTCAATGTCCATCGCAATTTTACGAGACTTAGACAGTGCTTCATTAATAATACGGTCCGCATTTTTTTCTGCTTCTTTTATAATGAGCTTCGCTTCTTTTTCAGCGTTTCGCTTTACATCTTCCGCTGCTTCTTGAGCAATTAAAATTGATTTATTTAACGTTTCTTCGATGTTAGTAAAATGTCCAAGACGATCTGTTAATTCAGATACTCTTCCTTCTAACTCCTTTTTATCACGCATTACCAGCTCATAGTCTTTAATTACTTGGTCAAGAAACTCATTTACTTCATCTTCATCATATCCGCGAAATCCGCGATTAAACTCTTTGTTATGAATATCCAAAGGGGTTAAAGGCATCTAGGCCACCTCCGTGTTGTCTCATTACATCATTAGTAATGGTTTATTCGACATATTTTTAAAATTTCCTGCTAGTAGATTTCTTTATTTCTGCTTTCCTACAACAATTCGCCATTTTTCTTTTTTGGTTTTGCCTTCAAGTGAAACGATACGACTTCTGCCGTGGCCACGAAGCGACAAAATATCACCTTCATGACATTCAAAAGAAGGCTGTTCAATGACTTTAAAATTTACTTTTACCGCTCCATTTGCAATAAACGGCTGGACTTTTTGTCTTGATAAATTGTGAATGGTCGACAGCAAAACATCAAGCCTCATTGAAGAAACTGTATAAACGTGTTCAATCAGCTCTTCTTTTACCACATGCAGCTGCTCTCTTTGAATAGAAGAAAGTGAAACTTTGGCTTTTCCAATTGATGTTAAATTCATCTCAATATAAGAAGAAATTTCCTCTGCGGCTACAAGCTGAATATCGTCTCCCGCAACCAAAATATCGCCAAATTTTGAACGGCGCAGTCCTAAGGACATCGCCGAACCAAGAACTTGAGGATGTTCAATCGTCACAAACTTTTTAGGATAATTCAATTCGTACATATGCAACTGAAAATCTTCGCTTTCAGGCACATAGTAATCCGGATATAGCAGCGCACGCTTGCGTTCAGCAAACGGTTGTCCACCATCAAATGAAACTTGAACCTCTCCTTCAGTCCCGACAATAACCGTCACAATCTGCTGCTCTCTTGGATCTAAAAAATCCGTTAATTTTGGGCTGTATTGATGTAGGACATCTTCTTTCCACTGAAGAACTTGATCAATAAACCCATGTTCTTCTTGCCTAAAATGTTCATAAATAGACATATTATTACTCCTACTATTGGTATGTAAAAAAGGAATCCAGCGATTCCTTTTTTAAATAAACCCCATCACATTATTAAGTGAATACACGCCTCTTTCCGCAAATCGTAGTAAAAAGATTGCAACAAGAGGTGAAATATCAATCATGCCAATAGGCGGAATGATTTTACGAAAAGGCTCTAAGTAAGGCTCGCAAATACTGCCAAGCAGCTGACCAAACTTAGAGGCCCTTACATCGGGTACCCAAGACATCAAAATGTAAATAATCAGTGCCCATGAGTAAAGCCCAATCAATTTTGCGAGAATCCCAAAAACGATGTCCAAAAACTACCACCTCTTTACGTTTGTTGTATCGTGTTCTCCCATCATATCTGAAATGCTTCCGCTTACGTCTACATTATCAGGTGTACATAAAAAGATGTCGGTTCCAATTTTTTGAATGTCCCCGCCTAAAGCATAAACTGTACCACTTAAAAAGTCGACAATTCTCACTGCTTGATCTCGTTGAATGCGCTGTAAATTAACAACTACGACTTTACGATTTTTTAAATGATCCGTAATTTCTTGTGCTTCGGCATAGACGCGAGGTTCGCAAAGCATCATTTTTGATGATTTTTGAACGCTTTGCAAGCTAATCACGTTTTGCTGCTGATTCGGCTGCTGACTAGCTTTCACTGGTCTCGACTGCTGTACAGGCTCTTCTACCGACTCTTCTTGTTCGTAATGTTCTTCTACATATTCAGTATCGTCATCAAGAGCAAAAAAACTTCTAAAGCGATTTTTCATACTCATCTTGAATTACACCTCCTTAACGTTCATTCCCAACTAGCGTGGTTCCTAGTCGAATAAATGTTGCTCCTTCTTCAATTGCAATTGCATAATCGTTTGACATTCCCATTGATAGCTCCGTACAAGGTGCATACGGGAGGTTTAGTTCTTGTATACGATCCTGCAATTTCTTTAGACCTTGAAAACAGCTGCGAAGCAAGGACTCGTCATCTGTGTGAGGAGCCATGGTCATTAATCCAACTACTTGGATATTTGTAAATGTTTCAAGAGATTGAATAAATGGAATTACCTCTTCTACAGCAAGGCCATGCTTTGATTGTTCTTCGGCAACATTAACTTGTACAAAACATTTTATACGATGTCCTGCACGTTTATCAATTTCTTTTGCTAAAGATAATCGGTCTAGTGAATGAATATAGTCAACTTTATCAATCACATTTTTTACTTTTCTTGTTTGTAAGCTTCCGATAAAATGCCAGGTCGCTTTCTCACCGATTGATTCATACTTTTCTAGAAGACCTTCATCCCTGTTTTCTCCAAGATGTAAAATGCCTGCATCCACTGCTTCTGCTGCTCGTTTTGTGGAAACGTATTTTGTTACAGCAATCAGCTTTACATCTTCTCGATTTCGATTAACTTTTTTACATGCTTCAGCAATTGTTTGTTGAACTGCTTCTAGATTTTCACTTACGCTAGCTGTCACTATGTAATTACTCCTCCTTAAAGCCTATGAAGTTAAACATGCGTCCTGTTTTCCCTTGGTCGCGGCGATGTGAGAAGAACAGGTCATCTTCACAGCTTGTACAATACGACGATGTTAAAATTCGTTCCGGCAATACGCCTGCGTTTTGAATCAGCAGCTTATTGACTTTTTTTAAATTAAGCGCGTATTGTCCAGGGCTTACTTCTTGATATCCATTTTGGCCAACTACTTCGTTTACTTGTGTAATGACGCGGTTATCGACAACATAACAGCAATCTTCAATCGAAGGGCCAATCGCCACGTAAATATCTTCAACCGGAACATTTTCTTGCTCTACCCAACGTCGAATCATATTTCCTGCAATATCTTTTACTGTTCCCTTCCACCCAGCATGAGCAAGACCAACTAAATGGTGATCAGGCGCATAGAAGTACAGCGGAACACAATCTGCATAACATAAAGCTAACAAAATATCAGATTCATTTGTATAAATGCCATCCGCTGCTTTTATGCCCTCTTCATACTTGTAGAGTCCTTTTGCACAGTCGGCTTTTGTTACTTTTTGAACAGTTGCTTCATGTACTTGTTCAGCACATACAAAGCTTTCAAAAGACATGTCTAGTTCGGCTGCTAAAATTTTTCTATTTGTAATAACATCTTCTACGTTATCGTTTACGTGAAGCCCTAGGTTAAAAGAAGCAAATGGAGGTTTACTCACGCCACCATTTTTTGTGGTGAAACCAGCAACAAGCATATCATTCTTTTCTACCCAAGGGCTCAGCCACATAAACGACTCGTGATGGCTTTTTTTTAATGGCTCAGGATTCATGTATGTGACACATCCCTTGTTTCATTTGTTCTCACATATTGTACCACAGATTGCTAGGTGCTGTTGACAAAAAACTAATTCTCTTCAGGCTGAAATGCGTCTTTATAACGTACTAAAATGACATCGGAACCAATTTTCACAATATTTTTCCACGGAATCACAATTTCATCATCTTTTCCAAAGAAGCCCAATACACGAGAGCCTCCGATAATGACGGCCTGTATTTTTCCCGTTGTTAAGTCAATATCAATATCCCCTACATTTCCAAGTTTTTTGCCATCAGCCACATTCACTACATCTTTCAGCTGAAACTCTGAAATCTTTAACATGCTCTCTCCTCCTATAGCCAACTTTATTCCTTAGCCTATATATATTTTCAAATTTTCATTTCATGAAGGAAAAGCTTATTTTTTCTCTGCCATTCTCTTTCTATAAGCATTTTGTTCACTAATTACACAGTTTTTCATCAAGAGACATTCTCAATAAGCAGCGAGAAGTCCTCATAGCAATAGGAAATCTAACATGAATATCTTTTGGTTATGTATTCATTGATACATACAAAATAAGCATCGTGTCTGTTTTTATAGACACGATGCTTATTAAGTTGAACATCAAATAAAGTGAATGGTATTGATTGTATGAACAAGAGCAGCTGCCAGTTTAGAGAGCTTTTGTTAACTTTGAATATTTTTATTCATCTGTTTAATAGCAGCTTTTTCTAAACGAGAAACCTGCGCTTGAGAAATACCAATTTCTTCAGCAACTTCCATCTGTGTTTTACCTTGGAAGAAGCGCTTTCGTAAAATTAGTTTTTCTCGCTCGTTCAATCTTCTCATACCTTCTTGCAAAGCAATTTCTTCAATCCAAGTTGAATCACGGTTGCGTTCATCGCTTAGCTGATCCATCACATAGATTGGGTCTCCGCCATCATTGTAAATAGGTTCAAATAAAGAAACCGGATCTTGGATAGCATCTAAAGCAAACACAATTTCTTCATGCGGTACTTCTAGGACTTTTGAAATTTCCTCAGCTGTAGGTTCCTTGGATGTTTCACTCATAAGCCTTTCACGAACTTGAAGAGCTTTATAAGCAATATCACGAAGGGAACGAGAAACACGGATTGGATTATTGTCACGTAAATAGCGGCGAATTTCCCCTATAATCATTGGGACAGCATATGTAGAAAACTTCACGTTTTGACTTAAATCAAAATTGTCAATGGATTTCATTAATCCAATACACCCAACCTGAAATAAGTCATCAACAAATTCTCCACGATTGTTAAAACGTTGGATCACGCTGAGTACGAGACGTAAATTTCCGCTTACTAGCTTTTCTCTTGCTGTTCCATCTCCAGCCTGCATTTGTTTAAACAACTTTCGCATTTCTTCATTTTTTAATACGGGAAGTTTCGAAGTATCTACTCCACAAATTTCTACTTTATTTCTTGTCAACTCTTTCCCTCCTAACAGGAGATGATGTTCTGAATTCAGTATCTCCTCCGGAGGAAAAAATATGCACTTTTACAATTCTGACAATTCCACGCTAAAAAAGCTGATTGTATAAGATGCTTCTCAGCCCTTATACAATCAGCTTTTTTACTTAAACCATTTTATTAAATTCTTTTCGCAGCCGTTTAATAATTCGTTTTTCGAGCCTTGAAATATAAGACTGAGAAATGCCTAGCATATCGGCTACATCTTTTTGCGTTTTTTCTTCTCCGCCGGCTAGCCCAAAGCGCAGCTCCATAATTTGCTTTTCACGATCATTTAATTGGTGCAGTGCTTTCAGCAAAAGTTTTCGATCTACATTCGCTTCTAGGTCTTTTGTGATGATATCTTCTTCGGTTCCCATCACGTCAGACAATAACAGTTCGTTTCCATCCCAATCAATATTTAACGGCTCATCAAATGAAACTTCAGATCGAATTTTATTGTTGCGGCGCAAATACATTAAAATTTCATTTTCAATACAGCGAGAGGCGTACGTCGCTAGCTTAATTTTCTTTTCAGGATTAAACGTGTTTACTGCTTTAATTAAACCGATGGTGCCGATGCTAATTAAATCCTCAATATTGATTCCCGTATTTTCAAACTTGCGGGCAATATAAACAACAAGTCGCAAATTACGCTCAATCAACAGTGAACGTGCTGCTTCATCTCCTGATGGAAGTTTCTTCAAGAGCACTTCTTCTTCATCTTTTGTTAAAGGTGGTGGAAGAGCTTCACTTCCTCCTATATAGTACACTTCATCTGTTTTTAGCTTAAGTTTAATTAATAATTTGTACCACCATAATTGAAATCGAATTCGATATGTAGCCATTGTGTATCCTCCTTTATTTGTTCACACCTTTTACGATGCGGAACTTACTTCTCCAATAACGATAAGCTTCGGATGAACAATACATTCATATTGCTTCTCCACTGAAAGCGTTGTATGACTAATACCTACTAATACTTTAGTGACTTCAATCGTGTTGGACTGATGAACCAGCCTTACCATATCTGGCTTTAGAGCAAGCAGCAGCTGATTGGCTTGGCCTACGCTTCGATAAGGGACAAAGCGGACTTTTGAATACCACTCTTGATCAATATCTTCGCTGTGTGAAAAGGATTGAACATTTTTGCTTAATTCCATTAAGCCTTCAGGCAATATTTCTTTTAAAGAATCTGCTGTAACAATCATAACCGGGGTTTTCGTCAGCGGATCTACAAGCTGATTCCCACTATCAATAAGTCCTTTCATCGACAGCGTCTGTTCGTTTAAAATAACTTCTACATCTACCAGCTGATCAAATGTAATATTTTTCATTCGCAAATCATCAACTCGTGCTTTTGAAAAATAAGATAATAGCGGAAAACCAATAAGAACAAATATCCAGCTAATAGGATCACCAAACTGTGGAGATTTCGTATCAACCATTTGATTAAGAACAAGGAACTGATCTTGAAATAAAAAGTGAACGCCCATTAACCCTCCACCCACAACAAAGGTTGCAAAATAAAATGTTAATAAATTCTCAAAGAAAAAGCGCAGTCGTTTATAACCAAACGCCATCAATACCATAAAAAACGAGAATAAAATTTTAATAGCAGGGTGAACCATAAGATGAGAAAAAGGTGTAAACATAAGAAGGACAATCAATGAACCGATAAAGCCGCCAAGCAAAAGCCGCCACCACTTGTAATTCCGTTTAAGTACAACAGCACATAACATTAGTAAGATCGTATCTAACCCAAAATTCAGCATCCATATTAAATCTAAATAGATTGGCAATGTTTATAACCTCTCCATTCTTTCTGAATTTTTCTGTTAAAAATTAGTATATAGTACATCCTATTAGAAAGTCTGTCAGTTCATGCCGAGAAACAAGCAGTATTTTTGAGGAAATCATTCGATATTTGTCACACTACTTTTAGAAAGAAAACACAAACCCTTTGAAGGCGTCATATTGACCATGTCGAATGTTTTTTATACTCTTTTTGAGTTTTCTAGATTCATTGCATAAAAAAAGACCTCTGTATAAAACAGAGGTCTTGGCTTTTTATTTTCTTAGCGTCTACGATTACGGTTTCGTAAGAATGTTGGAATATCTAGCGCATCTTCAGACTGTGGCTGAGATGGACGCGTATATTCTTGCTGTACAGGTTCTTCACGCTTTACTTCACGCTTCGGCTGTGGAGCCGGTTGCTGTGTCGATTGCTGCATGCGATTCGCCGATAACGAAGGACGACCTGGTTTTGGCTGTGATAAATCTTGGTCACTAAAGCCAGTTGCAATAACTGTAACAACAATCTCATCTTTTAGGTTTTCGTTAATAACAGATCCAAAGATCATGTTCACTTCTTGGTCAGAAGCCGAAGCAACGATATCTGCAGCTTCTTGTACTTCGTAAAGACTTAGGTTTGTACCGCCTGTGATATTCATTAATACACCTTGAGCTCCATCGATAGATGTTTCAAGAAGTGGACTTGAAATAGCTTTTTTAGCTGCTTCAGCAGCGCGGTTTTCACCAGTCGCAATACCGATACCCATAAGTGCAGATCCTTTGTTAGACATAATTGTTTTCACGTCCGCGAAGTCTAAGTTAATTAATCCAGGAACTGCGATTAAATCTGAAATACCTTGCACACCTTGTCGTAATACGTTATCCGCTTCACGGAACGCTTCTAGCATTGGCGTGTTTTTATCAACGATTTCTAATAAGCGATCATTTGGAATAACAATCAGCGTATCCACTGCTTCTTTCATTGACGCAATGCCGCCTGCCGCTTGAGTAGAACGCTTACGGCCTTCAAACGTAAATGGACGAGTAACAACGCCTACCGTTAGTGCTCCTAGCTCACGAGCAATTTGGGCAATGACTGGAGCTGCACCAGTTCCAGTTCCTCCACCCATACCAGCTGTTACGAAAACCATGTCTGCACCTTTTAGTGCTTCTTGGATTTGTTCCTTACTTTCTTCAGCTGCTTTTTTACCAACTTCTGGATTAGCACCTGCACCTAATCCTCTTGTTAATTTAGCGCCGATTTGCATTTTTGTTTCAGCTTTTGATAAATTTAATGCCTGTGCATCTGTATTAACTGCAATAAATTCTACACCTTGGACGCCATGTTCAATCATTCGGTTAACCGCGTTGTTACCGCCGCCTCCGACACCGATTACTTTAATCGTCGCTAATTGGTCTACACTTGTATCAAACTCCAACATGATAGTTCCTCCTAATTCTTCGAAATTACCAATCCGTAACGTTAATCAAAGAAGTATCCAAAAAACTTCTTCATTAAATTTTGGTCATTTTTCTTTTTCGGCTGCTCAGCTGATTGTTGCGGCTGCTGTGGTTTCGGGCTAGGTTTAATCATTTCTTGCTCAATCGGCTCTTCTTCCACAACTGGCGCTCCAATTTCCCGGCCTTGTATTTTAGCATTTTTATATGCAAATTTTATTAATCCTACGCCTGTTGTATAATGCGGCTCACGTACTCCAATATAATCAGGCACTGCTATGCGCACGTTATTCTTTAAAATCACTTGAGCTAGCTCAAGAATACCAGGCATCGCTACTACTCCGCCTGTTAGAACAAATCCTCCTGGAATATCTTTGTATCCTAGGCGGTTTACCTCCTGCGTAATCATATCTAAAATCTCTTCTAATCTAGCTTCAATAATATCAGAGATTTCGAGCTGATTAAACTGCTGATGCTGATCGCTTCCAATGATCGGTACACTAAATACTTCTTCTTCAGAAGCATGATCGTAGAAAGCATGTCCATGCTTTATCTTAATATTTTCCGCGTCTTCAGTCGATGTGCGAAGGCCAATCGATAAATCTTTGGTAATGTGCTCTCCGCCAACAGCTAGTACATTTGTTACTTTCAAATGTCCTTGGTCAAAGATCGCAACCGTTGTTGAACCTCCACCGATATCTACCAGTGCGACACCTAAGTTTTTTTCATCACGAGATAATGCAATTGAACCAGCGGCTAGAGGCTGTAAACAAATATCACTGATTTCTAAACCAGCTCTTTCTACACAGCGTAATAAGTTATGTAAAACCGTTCTAGATCCTGTTATGATTGTGCCTTCCATTTCTAAACGTACCCCAATCATACCTCTAGGATCGTTAATACCTTCTAAGCCATCTACGATAAATTGCTTTGGAATAACATCAATGATTTCACGATCTGGCGGGATAGACATGACTTGAGCAGCATCAATTACTCGATGAATATCTTCGTTTGTAATTTCACGATTTTCGCTTGACACGGCTACTACTCCGTGACAATCCTGTAAAAATACATGATTTCCGCTTATGCCCACTACAACCTTTTTAATTGTAATGCCTACCATTCGTTCAGCTTGTTCTACTGCTTTTCTAATAGATTGAACTGTTGCATCTATATCAACGATAGAACCTTTTTTTAGTCCGTGTGATTTAACATTCCCTACACCAATGATATTCAATGAATCGTTACTCATCTCTCCGATGATTACTTTCACACTGGATGTACCGATGTCTAAACTAACGTATATTTCATTGCTGTTCATTCTTTGGCACCTCCTTTTTCTTTCTGCACATGTCATCTTAAATAAATTAAGAAGAACAACAATATTAATTTTTTATTATATGAAAATATTCAACAAATACATCTGTTTCCCTTTTGTAAAATCAATTTTTTTCAAGTTTTTCACAGACTTTATCTCTTTCAAAGAACAAAACGTTCTTGTTTTGACTTTTTTTTAGATTTAAGCCTCAAATTCACTGAAAAAAAGCTATTTAACTACAAGTCTACACTAAGATGTACACTGAGAAAAGCGAAACTTACCTAGAACAAATATTACATTTCCATTTCACAGCAGCGGAGAAGAAAATCATATGTATGCAGAATACTTGCATGTGATTATACAATGTACAAGGGCTAGTTTGCCAGTCTCAACTCATCTATTTCCTTTAATTAACACTTATAAAAAATAATTACTGCTTGCTCTTTTTATAAGGTTTAAATGCATATCCTTCTTCTAAATCAATAATGCCTTTTTGATCATCACTCAATTTACTTGCAATAGCTGGGTAATGAATAATTTTATCAGAGAAGTTGCTAATTTTCCCGCTTACTTCACGCGTATCATTCATAAACACCTCGATGTGAAGAGGTTCTGATTTTGTCGGCGCGTAGTAAATCTCAGAAATAGCCCCTTTTATACTCTTAGGCGTTTTAGCTAATTCTTGAACCATGCTTTGTATAGCGTCTCCGTCTTTCCAGTCAATTAGCAACGGAGCGTCGGATGACACTTTCTTAGCACTTACTTCTTTTAAAACTTTTCCATTTTCATTCACAGGGAAATATTTATTCCCCGAGGTTACATATGCAATTCTTGCGTACTCTTTTACGTCGATTACAACCTTATTAGGAAATGTTTTATGAATGACAGCTTCCTTTACCTCAGGGTTTTTTTCGACTTTTTCTTGAATTTGATCAGCGTCAGCTTTCCAGTAGCTGGTTTTTTTGGACAGACCACTCGCTTTGACAATATCCTTATCACTTACATGTTTATTCCCTTGTACTTCAATGTTAGAAACATTACTCAGAGAAGATTGAGAATATACAATAAATAAAATAAGGATGAAAAAGAGTGATAAATACAAAATAAGCCGTCTATTTGCTTTTTGCTTTCGCTGTTCTTGCAGCTTCGGTACACGATCTTCTAAAACAATTAACTTACCTTTTTCCATTTTTTTCACCCTTATCCATTTGAGAAAATAAACGAGGACTTACCATCTATTTATTTCCAATCTTTGCTTCATGAGAATATCCCCATTATAGCATAGAATAAACACATAAAAGCTACCTTTTCACGCATAACCATACAGCGAAGGGCTGAGTAATTAGCGACCGATAATCTCAACTTCTGTATGAATATCAATATCGAATTTCTCTTTAATTGTTTTCTTAACATGAGCAATTAAATTCAGCACGTCTGAAGCCGTTGCATCTCCTGTATTGACAATGAAGTTCGCATGCTGTTCACTAATTTGCGCACCGCCTACTGAAAAACCTTTTAAGTTGGACTTTTCAATTAAGTCTCCTGCATAATTTGGAAGCGGATTTCTAAAAATACTTCCTGCACAAGGGAAATTCCAAGGCTGTGTTTCGCGGCGATAGTCTTTATTTTTCTGCATGACCGCCACAATATCATCTTTCGTTCCCTTTTTCAAACGCAGCACAGCTTCTACACATACTCCAGGACGGTCTTTTTGTAGAATGGAATGACGATACGAAAATTGAAGCTCTTCATTTGTCAGCCACTCCAGAGTGCCATCTTCAAATAAAATCAGCGCTTTTTCGACTACATGAGACATATCAGAACCATGGGCACCTGCATTCATATAAACAGCGCCTCCCACAGATCCAGGAATTCCACTTGAAAACTCCAATCCAGACAGACCTTGTTTTGTAATAACTGTTGCAAGCTTGATGCTAGGGTATCCCCCACCTACAGTAACCGTCTCTCCATCTACTGTTAAATCATCTAATCCGGCTCCGAGCTTAATGACCACACCTTCAATTCCCTTATCAGAAACAAGAAGATTAGATCCTCGACCAATCGCTCTCCATTTCACGCCGTGTTTTTTAATCATATCCATTGTAACTTTTAAGTGATCAACAGAATCAGGTTCTACAAGCACATCTGCTGGACCACCAATTTTCATTGTTGTATGTTTTGCTAGCGGTTCATTTTCACGAACCTTTCCAATATTCGCTTCGACTAACTCTTTTACTAACGCTTCCATAAGAACCTCCTAAAACCCTCTTTGCTGTTATAAAACTTTCATGTCAATGCGCCCTTACTTCTAATGCATAAGAATAATAAGAACAGATTCATAACTAAGCAGCAGCACCTTGTAAGATACCTTTTTTCTACGAAGGCACTCTATTCTGTTGTCAATTTCATCATTTTTATTTATCGTATGACATTCACCCATAGAATGTACGTTCATCTGCTATATAAAGTAATTTTGATTGTTTTTTTATCGTTTTTCATTTAGAAGTTAAACACATGCTGACAGTCATAAAAAAACGCTACGCTCATAAGTGCACATACGTTCACCTACTCACTAAGATAAAACATTTAACCTTACACATCATACCATAGTTGGACTCAAAATTGGTTATCACAACATTACATTTTAAAAACATTTCATACAAAAATATCATCTATCTGTAAAAAATCGAAAATAAACCGCCAACAAAATCCGGCGTGCACTTGGATTTAAGATGACGGTTTACTTCAGTAGACCATTGCCTACTTGACATTATACAATTTTTTTCAATTAATAGCGAGAATATCTACTAACATTTAACAAAACTCCAACTGCTGCCAGCATGAGCGTCAGCGACGATCCGCCGTAACTTAAAAATGGAAGCGTAATTCCCGTAACAGGCATAAGACCTGTTACCACGCCTATATTAATCATGACTTGAATCGCAACCATTGAAATAATTCCTAAGGCTAAGAACGTTCCGTAAAGATCAGGTGCTCCGAGCGCTACTTTAATTCCTCTCCAAAGCAATAAGCTAAACAAAAGCAGAACAAGCGTTCCGCCGATGAAACCGAGCTCTTCTGCCAGAATAGCAAAAATAAAATCAGTTTGAGGCTCCGGCAGATAAAAGAACTTTTGTCTACTTTGCCCTAACCCTAATCCAAGCAATCCCCCCGGCCCAATTGCATAAAGAGATTGAATGATTTGAAACCCGCTTCCAAGCGGATCTTCCCAAGGATTTAAAAATGAGGTGATGCGTTTAATCCGATAAGGAGCTGATAAAACAAGCCCTACAAAACCGGCAACGCCAAGCAACCCAAGACCTGCAAAGTGACTTACCTTTGCTCCTGAAACAAAAATCATGACTAAACAAGTTCCAACAAGCACCGTTCCAGTTCCTAAATCCGGCTGCATCATAATAATGCCAAACGGTAAGAAAACCAGTAATAACGCCGGTAACATTCCTTTTCTAAAGGATGTAATTTTCTTCTGGTTTTCTGATAAATATTTCGCTAAAAATATAATCATAGCAAACTTCATAAATTCTGAAGGCTGAATCGAAAACGCTCCAACTCCTATCCAACTTTGCGACCCATTCCGTACTAGCCCTACTCCCGGAATCAATACAAGTACCAGCATAACAAAGCAAATGATTACAATTGGCTTTGCCCACGTACGCCACATCCAATAATCAATATTCATGATGACAAACATCGCGCATACTCCAAGCCCTGCAAATAAGAGCTGGCGTTTAGCAAAGAAAAAAGAATCATTAAACTTGTATGTAGCCCATACCGCACTTGCACTGTATACCATGATAAGGCCGATGGTTAGCAAGGAAAGCGTAACGATTATGAGAAAAAAATCTGGGGTAGACCTTTTTGTCGACACTGTCACACACCTCTAAAAATAGATTAGGGCTAGTGTATTTTCTAGGTGTTTAGACAAGCCCTTATTTCAGTTTATGCACAGATTCAATAAAGATGTCACCACGTTCTTCAAAAGTTTTAAATTGATCCCAGCTTGCACAAGCAGGAGATAATAAAATAACATCTTCTTCATCTGAACAAGCATATGCTTCTGAAACTGCTTGTTTAACATTATCGACACGTTTTACAATTTGTATTCCCTCTTCTTTGGCTACGCGTTCAATTTTAGGAGCCGTTTCACCAAACGTAATAACAGCTTTCACATTTTTAAACTCTTCTTTTAAATCATCAAACTCATTGCCGCGATCGAGTCCGCCTGCAAGTAGAATCGTCGGCTGTGAAAAAGCGGAAAGAGCTACTTTTGTAGCAAGCATATTTGTAGCTTTAGAGTCATTATAAAACTTACGTTTGTTGATTGTCGTGACATATTGAACGCGGTGTTTAACACCAGCAAACGTTGTGAGCACGGAGTAGATAGCTTCATTTGAACAGCCGTACAGCTTCACAACGGATACAGCTGCTAAAATATTTTCTTGATTATGTTTGCCTGGCAGCACCACATCTTTTAACGACATCACTTCTTCATCTTTAAAGAAAATCGTTTCGTTTTTAATATACGCTCCTTCTGTCGTTTGAGCTGTAACAGAAAAAGGTACTTTTGTCGCTTTAATATTTGCACTAGCTTTCATCACTAGCTCATCATCCGCATTAATAACGGCAAAGTCTTCACTTGTTTGATTGTTAAAGAGATTTGCTTTCGCTTTAATATATTCCTCTTTTGTACCATGATAGTCTAAGTGAGCATCAAACAAATTCAATAATAAAGAGATTTTCGGACGGAATTTTTCAATTCCCATCAGCTGAAAAGAAGAAAGCTCCGTTACAATTACATTGTCCTTTGTTGCTTTTTGCGCCACTTCACAAGCTACTGTTCCAATATTTCCAGCAATCAACGGCTGCTTTTGATCTTCTTCTAACATTTTATAAATGAGCGTTGTTGTTGTTGTCTTCCCATTGCTTCCCGTAATTCCGATAAAAGGAGCTTCGCTAATTTCATAAGCTAATTCTACCTCTGTTAAAATCGGAATATGTCGCTTTAATGCTTCTTGCAATAGAACATTTGAATACGGAATCCCAGGGTTTTTTACAATAACGTCCGCTTTGTCTAAAAGCTCAAGCGGATGATGTCCACAGACAACTTCAATGCCCGTTTTTTCTAACTCCTGTGCTGCTGCGTTCTCTTCGTACGGTTTTTGATCATTAACGACTACTTTAGCACCAAGCTGTTTAACTAACTGAGCGGCTGCTAAACCGCTCTTGGCTAATCCTAAAATAAGTACTTGTTTACCTTGATACGTATTGACTGATTTCATTTAAATCCACACCTCGATATAAATTCCAAGCATTGCAAATAATAGTCCTACAGCCCAAAAAGTCATAACTACGCGCCATTCCGACCAGCCGCTTAGCTCGTAATGGTGATGAAGCGGGCTCATTTTAAACACACGTTTTCCTGTTGTTTTGAAAGATGCGACTTGAATAATAACAGATAATGTTTCAATAACAAACACACCACCGATAATAACAAGCAAGAATTCCATTTTCATTAAGACAGCCACCGTAGCGATAGCTCCTCCTAGCGCTAAAGAACCCGTATCTCCCATAAATACTTTTGCAGGATGGGCATTAAAAACTAAAAATCCTAACACAGCTCCTACTACAGCAACTGAGAAAATAGATAGTTCAAACTGCTCTGCATTCCAGGCGAGAACTGCAAATGCACCAAAAGCAATCGCACTTGTACCAGATACAAGTCCGTCTAATCCATCCGTTAAGTTGACCGCGTTTGAAAAACCAACAAGCCAGATGATGAGGAAAACAACATAAAACCAACCTAAATCGATTGGGTCTTTAATTCCTGGAATCGTCACTTCAGTTGAAAACTCAAACTGTCTTGCAATAAAGTAAAAAATAATTGAAATGACAACCTGACCTAAAAACTTTTGTTTAGATGTTAATCCAAGGTTACGCTTTAACACTACTTTTATAAAATCATCTAAAAATCCTAATAAACCAAATCCGATTGTGACAAATAATAATAGAAACGTCTTATATGTAAGTTCTGCATATTGATTGACCATAATAAGAGTTGCCACAATAATAGATAATAAAATCATGATACCGCCCATTGTAGGTGTACCTGATTTTTTTTGGTGAGATTTCGGGCCTTCATCACGAATACTTTGACCAAACTTTAATCTTCTTAAGAAGGGAATAAAAATCGGCGACAATACAACCGTAATCAAAAAGGCTACGCCGATTGTCAATAAAATTGATTGTTCTAGCACGATGCCCCCTCCTTAACTTCTAACTCATTCCGACTCATTTTGTTCTCTACCCATTTCATTACTACTTTCGCTCCTCAATCATTTTGCGTGCTACTTCTCGATCGTCAAAATCGAATACTTTTTTACCAATAATTTGATAGGTCTCGTGCCCTTTTCCAGCAATGACAATAACATCATCTGCATGCGCTGTTTCCACTGCATAGCGAATAGCTTCTGCACGATCAGCAATCGTCACATAGTTATCTGTATCCAAACCTTCTTCCATATCTTTTAAAATAGCCAATGGATCTTCACTTCGTGGATTATCAGATGTCAAAATAGCTTGTGTACTGTATTCAGCTGCAATCCGAGCCATGATTGGTCGTTTTGTACGATCTCGATCTCCGCCACAACCAACAATAACATATATATTGCGTTTTGCGAATTCTTTTACAGTTTTTAACACGTTCTCTAAGCTGTCCGGCGTGTGGGCATAATCCACGATAACCGTAAAATCTTGCTGCGCATCAACCACTTCAAAACGCCCAGACACACCTTCTAACACTTTTATTTCCTCGACAATAACTGACAGAGGGAGACCAGATACTAAACATGCAGCCGTAGCCGCTAATACGTTGTAGACGCTAAATTTCCCAATAAGCTTCATTTCTACAGAAACCGTTTCTGTCGGTGTTGTCAAATCGAACGTTGTGCCGCTGTTTGTAATTTGAATATTCGTTGCACGAATATCACTTTCACGGTCAATACCGTACGTAATCACTGTAGCAGCCGTGTTTTTAATATATTCCTCGGTTGCCGCATCATCGACATTAAGAACAGCAAATTTAGGACGAGTATGGTTATAAGCATTTCCTAACTGTGCAAATAGCAACCCTTTCGCACGACGATAATCTTCCATTGTATGATGATAGTCGAGGTGATCTTGCGTTAAGTTACTAAATACCGCCACGTCAAAGTCGCACCCGTGTACGCGTCCTAAGTCAAGCGCGTGAGATGATACTTCCATCATCGCTACTTCTACATTCTCTTCCACCATTTGATTAAATGTTTTTTGAAGAGTCAGCGATTCAGGCGTTGTGTTTTTCACATCATAAGACGTATCACCAATACGAATTTCAATCGTTCCAATTAGACCCGTCTTTTTATGCTGTGATTTAAAGATATGCTCAATTAAATGTGTAATCGTTGTTTTTCCATTTGTGCCTGTTACACCAATTAAATGCATTTTTTGTGTGGGCTGATTGTAGAAAGCATCCGCCAGCACTGCCATTGCTCGCTTTGTACTCTTCACGCGTACAACGGGCACTTCTACATCCACAGGCTTTTCTGCTAAGATTGCTACTGCCCCTTTTTCCACAGCCATCTGTGCAAAGCTATGACCATCAACCGTATAGCCGTCTATACAAATGAACAATGCTCCGGGCTTAACTTCTCTTGAATCCATTTCAATTGACGTAATATCAATATTCTGTTCAGGAAGCTGAACAAAATCATGTAAATGTGTTAGTAGTTCTCGTAAATCCATTCCTACCATGTCCTCTCTATTTGTAAAGTGAAACGTTTGTTATAAGACGCTATGGCAACTATTCTTCTTTTTCTAGCACCTAACCTATTACATTTTACAGAAAAAGAAGCCCGGAGGGAACACCCCCAAGGCTTATTTGTTGATTTCATGTTCACACGCAGCGTAACCTGCTGATTATCATGCAAGGAAGAATAATAGTTTATAGAGATTTTTATTTTCCCATATAAATTCTAACCGTTTCGCCTTCTTTAACTTTCGTTCCGGCTGCAGGAGACTGCTTGACCACTTTATCTCCTTCGCCACTCACATCTAATTTTAAATTAAGTAGCTGTTCTTGTAACTCTTTTTTTGACATTCCTACGACATTTGGTACTTTTATCATTGGTGTGTCCAGCCACGTTAACTCTTTTTCAATTTGTCCTTTACGCGGTTTAACGTCCATCACACGCAAACTGTCTTCAATCATTTTACCTACAATCGGAGCTGCTACCACTCCACCAAACTGAATGGTGCCCTTTGGATTATCAACCGCAACATACACGACAATTTCAGGGTTATCTGCTGGTGCAACACCGATAAAAGAAACGATGTGATTATTTTTTAAATACTTTCCATTTTGAGCTTTCTGCGCCGTACCCGTCTTTCCTCCAACGCGGTACCCTTCCACAAAAGCTCCTTTTCCGCTTCCTTGCGCGACTACACTTTCAAGAGCAAAACGCACTTGCTTAGACGTTTCCTCGGAAATAACTTTTCGCTTAGCAACCGGTTTATGACTGCTTACAACTTTTCCGGTAGTTGGATCCACCCACTCTTTTGCAATATAAGGTTCATAAAGCGTTCCACCGTTTACGGCTGCTGAAACAGCAGCTACTTGTTGAATAGGAGTAACAGCAACCCCTTGCCCAAAAGCTGTTGTAGCTTGTTCAACCGGACCCACGCGCTCAAGCGGGAACAAAATTCCTTTTGCTTCCCCTTGTAAATCAATACCTGTTTTTTGACCAAAGCCAAATTCTTTAATGTATTTGAACAATTTCTCTTTTCCTAAACGTTCCCCAAGCTCCACAAAACCAGGGTTACATGAGTTCTGTACAACTTCTAAAAAAGACTGCTGTCCGTGTCCGCCTTTTTTCCAGCAGCGAAGTCTCGCTCCTCCAACTTCCGCGGCTCCATCATCGTAGAATTGATCTTTTAGTAAATCCACTTTCTTTTCTTCAAGAGCAGCTGCCAGTGTAATAATCTTAAACGTTGATCCGGGCTCATATACGCTCCAGATTGGAAGATTGCGATTATACACCTCAGGCTTCACATTTTTAAAATCCGTCGGATCAAAGCCTGGACGACTTGACATACCTAAAATTTCACCGTTTTTAGGATTCATGGCAATGGCAATCATACCATCTGGATTATAAGCTGTCTGAGCATTATCCAACTCACGCTCCATGATTGTTTGCACACGTGAATCAATGGTCAATCTCAAATCGAGCCCGTCCACAGGCGCTGTGTAGTCATCGGCTATATTGGGCATCTTTTTACCTTTAGCATCAGAATACAATTTAACTGAACCTTTTTGTCCTTTTAGCTCTTTATCATAATATAATTCAAGGCCCGTTAACCCTTGATTATCTACTCCCGCAAAGCCTAATACATGCGACAAATAACTTCCAAACGGATAGTACCGCTTCGAATCCTCAGCTATATATACGCCTTTTAAATTTAAATTTCGCACTTCATTTGCTTTCGCATGTGAAATTTTTCTTCCTTCAGGACGCAAATATACGCTAGAAGAAGCTTTTGTTATTTGTTCATATACTTTTTCTTTTGATGCTCCCAGCACTTTTGCTAACTTTTCAGCCGTAACAGCTGGATTTTCAACTTGTCTTGGCATAACTAAAACGGTCGGTGCACTTTTATTTGTAGCAAGTGCCACATCATTGCGATCTAGTATCTTTCCTCTTTCAGGTTCAAAAGGAATATTCCGACTCCATAAGTCTTTGGCTTTTTCAGTTAGCGTATCCCCAGTCAGCAACTGTACATATCCAAGCCTTGTATCAATAATCAAAAACACAATAAAACCGACAAACAAAACAATGGCTAGCCTTTTACGAACTGTGACTCCTGATACCCGCATATATTAGAACCTCCTCTGAATCGGCTCGTTCCAATATATGCTTGTACAGGATTCACTAGAACTTATTTTCTAGTCAAGTTGCTTATCGTCTTTTTTACTGTCAGATTCACTTTTTTCCGTTTCTTTTAGCTTATTTAACGTGCTTGAAAATTCTTTAGGCGTTTCAAGTTCCACTTTCAGGTACGTTCCTGCTTTTAGCGGATCTCCTGCTTTAATACTTTGACTTACAACATAACCATTTTCAAGTGCGCTAGGTCGAACGTTGACAAATTCACTAAAGCGAATAACGTCACGATGTGAAAAACCTGTTAAATCAGGCATTGTGGCTTTTCCGTTTGTCTTAATGAACACGCGTTGACCAGTGACACTGGTATCAGAAGTCGGTGATTGGCTTTCTACCGTATCTCCTTTACCTATTACAACAGGAACAAGCCCTTTTTGTTTTAAGTCTTTCACGGTACTATCAACTGATTCATTAACGTAAGATTTAAGCTTGATTTCTGAATCCACTTTCTTTTCTTTCGTTTCTTTTCCGTCTTCATCCGTTTTTTGAGGCTCCACTCCTAAATACTGCAGACTATTTTTCATCACCGGATTAAATACAGCTGTAAGCGGCGCAGTACCCGTTTCTTGAGGCGTGAGAGTTGGATTTTTAACGGCTACATAGACAAGGAGCTTTGGATCCTTAGCAGGTGCAAAGCCCATAAAGGAAATGAAATTTTTCCCGTGTCCATGCAGGTAACCTCCGGTAGGCCCAGGAATTTGAGCTGTTCCCGTCTTTCCAGCGACATCGTATCCTTCAATCGCGTAAGGTTTGCCTGTTCCATCATCAGAAGAAACAACGGTTTCTAAAATACCTAGCGTTTCGTTCGCTGCTTTTTTAGAAATAGGCTGGCCTACTACGGTAGGTTTTGTTTTCTTAATTGTTTTCTTATTTGTTTCATCGACTACTTGTTTAATCACGTAAGGCTTCATCATTTTCCCGTCATTTGCAATCGCAGTAGCCGCTTGAATTTCTTGAATAGGCGTAAAAGCAGACGCCTGTCCAAACGCAGTGGTTACGCGGTCTCTCGGGTACTTCGTCACTAACTTGCTAGAAGCTTCGTTTGGCAAGTCAATTCCCGTCTTATCCATAAAGCCAAACTTGTCCAAGTATTTATACAAACGGTCGGTACCTAATTTTTCGTTGGCTAAAATGGCAACCGCTACATTTGAAGACCTTTGAATTCCTTCATTAAATGTAATAGCTCCCCAGCCGACTCCGCCGTTGTGATCGTTAATCGGAACGCTGTTTTTCGTTACTTTATAAGATCCCGACTGATAGCGGTCTTCGCCGTTATAAACGCCTGCATCAATCGCGGCTGCTAGCGTAAAGATTTTCATCGTTGAACCAAGCTCATAGCTGTTTTCAACAAACGGATTGCGATAAGAAGTGATATCACGAATATTTGGATCAAATGAAGGTCGGTTTGACATCGCCAAAATTTCACCGGTTTTCGGATTCACTACCGTTGCCATTAGCTCTTCTGGTTTATATTCTTTAGCAGCAGCTGTCATCGCATCCTCTAAAAACGTTTGAATTTTTTCATCAATCGTAAGCGTAACGCTGTCTCCGTTTTTAGGAGCTACAATTGACTCTTTTGGATCCGGAAGCTTAATTCCGTTTTTAGCAGCTTCGTATTTCACATATCCATCTTCTTCAGAAAGCTGCTTATCAAATACTTTTTCAATTCCCATTTTCCCTACGATTTTACCCGTATCATCTTTTTGTGCATATCCTAAAATACTTGAGGCAAATACACCGTTTGGATAGAAGCGCTTCGAATCGCGTAAAAACGTGATGCCCGGGAGATTTAGCTTCTCAATTTTTTGCTTTAGCACGTTATCAATATCACGTCCGCCTGGGCCAAGTTCTACTTGGAAGGTACCACGTTTAATTCCTCTCGTTAACATGCTTTCAATTTTGGATTCGTCCATCTTCAACAATGGGGCTAATTTTTGAGCCGTCTTTTCTGGGTCTACCACATGTTGCGGGTGATCTTTATCTTTTGTTTGTTTTTTATCTAAAATCGCCACAACCGTATAAGCACCCGTGTCTTGGGCGATTGCTTCTCCATTTCGATCGTAAATCGTACCGCGCTGTCCTTCAATTTTAGACGTTCGCGTATGCTGTTTTTGTGCAATTTCGGCTAAAGCTTCTCCGTCTGCTTTGCCCGTCGCTTGGATGTAAAAGAACCTGATGGCTAATACAAAAAAGAGCAATGCAAATATTAAAATTAATATTGCTGCTCCTGTACTAATATTGCTATTTTTTCTTGGCGTAGTCATCGCAATTAATCGTTAACGACTTTTACGTTATTTTCATTCAATTTTAGTCCAAGTTCTTTTGCTTTTGTCCAAATACGATCGTATGCACTTAACTCTGTTACCTGTAATTTTAACTCATTGTTTTTTGCTTCTTGCTTGTCAATCTTTCCATCGAGTGATTGCACTTCTTCACTGATGCTATAAAGCGAAGATTGATTTGAAATGATTTGCACAGACCCAAACAGCATGAGTGCGACAAACCCAGAATACACAATTTTTTCACCAACCGTGATTTTTCTTTTTGTCTTTCGAACAACTTGACGTACCGTCTTTTGCTGCTTCTGCTGCTGGTCTTGCTCTCTTACTTTGTATGCTGCATTGTTCATTCTCGTCCCCTCCTCTTTGATTAAACCCTTTTATTAGACTAATTTCTCAACAATTCGAAGCTTTGCCGAACGCGCGCGCTTATTTTCTTCTACCTCTTCTTCTGAAGGTAAAATAGGTTTTCTTGTAATGACTTTCATTTTAGGTTTAAATTCTTCTGGAATAACCGGCAGTCCATGAGGAAGCTGCGGAACCGTGCTTGCATTTTTAAACGCTACTTTACAAATTCGGTCTTCAAGTGAATGGAAGGTAATAACACTTACACGTCCACCTTTTTTGATTACATCCATGGCCTGTTCAATTGCATCTTCAAATACTTGAAGCTCATCATTTACAGCAATTCGAATAGCCTGGAAAATCCGTTTTGCCGGATGTCCACCCGTTCGTCTAGCTGGCGCTGGAATACCATCTTTAATAAGATCAACCAGCTCTAGCGTTGTTTCAATTGGTTTAGACTCTCGATATGCCTCAATTTTGCGGGCAATTTGTTTCGAAAACTTTTCTTCTCCATATTGGAAAAAGATTTTTACAAGTTTTTCATAAGGCCATTCATTTACTACGTTGTACGCAGAAAACTTTGAGTTTTGATCCATGCGCATATCAAGCGGGGCCTCATGATGAAAGCTGAACCCTCGCTCTGGTGTATCCAACTGAGGAGACGAGACGCCTAGGTCAAACAATACTCCATCTACTTCTTCAATTCCATGTTTCATTAGCTGCTCTTTTAAATAGCGAAAATTACTTTTGATTAGAATAACTCTGTCTAGATACGGGGCTAATTTTTCTTTTGCATTTTCAAGAGCAACATCGTCTTGATCAAACGCAATTAATTTCCCTTTTTCTGATAGCTGTTTTACGATATATTCACTATGACCTGCTCCGCCAAGCGTGCAGTCGACATATACTCCATCCGGCTTAATATTTAAGCCTTCCGCTGCTTCTTTAAGCAAAACAGTTGTGTGATTAAACATTATGACACCTACTTCTTTCTAAACTACTTAGTTATGTATACAAAAAGCAAAAAACGGTGTTTTTCTTTGATATATATACACGTTTATATTATATATCAAAGTTCAACATTATTTCAGCTATTTATATAAGAATTAAGTAGAATTTTGTCTTTTTGTCACAAATAGTGTCATTTTGTTAAAAGTAGGACATATTCGTAGAATAAAATGTAAGGAATATAAGGTTTTTTTGTGTAATTAGAAATAAATACCTTATAAGGATCCAATTGGCTGACATTCACCTTGTAAACTTGTTCTCTTTTCCAAAATAAAAATCCTGCTTTTCAGCAGGATTTTATTAGACATAGCAGACTTTTAACTGGTGATTTAATTCGACTTCAGCACTTAGTAAATCTGACACAAATTGCATACCATAGCCGTTTAAATAATACATAATATTCCACATGCGTTCTTGTGGAGCATTGTAGGGACGAAGAGCAAGTTCAATTTGAGCATATTTTGAATGCTTCACATCGTGCTTAATGAGCTGTTTGGATTCGACAATCTTTTGAATGGTTTCAAACTGCTTTTGAATAATCGCTCGATTTTTAAGCATGACTTCATCAAATGTTTTGTCTTCTTTTTGAATATTTTCACGAAGAGTTTTATGAATTTTTTCAAAATCTTCTTTCGCTTTTTCAAAATACATTTCGTACGGGTTGTGAACTTCTGTCTTAAGCCAGTGCTCCCTCTCTGCATCTACGCCTTTGTTAATGACATTCGAAAGGTCTAACTGAAGTTCATCCATATACTTCTCGATATGTCTTTCTACGATTGCATAGGATAACCTCGGAACCACGGGAGGCATTTTAAAGCTAAATAAAGAAAATGCTTTTTCAAGCTCTGCCCAATACGCTACTTCCCCTGGACCTGCAATAAACGCAAGGGTAGGAAGTAAGTACTCCTGCATAAGGGGTCTAGTCACAACGTTATTACTAAGAAGCTCTGGCGTTTGTTTAGCAATTTGAACCAGCTCTTCTTTAGACAGCGCGAGTTCATTTTGCTTTCCAACAAACTGCTCTTGCTCTGCGTCTCTTTCTAAAAGTACTCTGTTTTCGTTGTGTGAATAAAAGAGATGGGCCGTTTCTTCTCCCACTTCAATCATTCGTCCGTATTGTTTTTGAATCTCTGTTTGCTGTTCCACAACGGCTGACGATAATTTGTCATTTTGTTCAATTAACGTCACAAAGAAAGAAGATTCAATGCTGCGCACTTCTTTAGAAGCTGCATCCATTAAAATAAGACCTGACTCTGCAAACAATGTGGTAACCAAATGAGCAAAGAAATCGACATAGGTACGTGATTTATCTAACGCCTCTAAAACAAAGTGTAACACCTGATTTGTATGCGCCGTTTCGTTAAACGTTTGAAAAACATCACGAACCCAGCTTCTACAGGCTTCATGATCTAATTCGATTTGAGAAACCATTTGCTTTTTCTTTAAAGAATGCTTTAACGTTTTCTTTAAAAGCTGGTTTTTATGCTCTGTGTATACATGGTTGATCTCAGCAAAATCATGATCTTCTCCAGCAATCCAAAATACCGGAAGCACGGGCACGTTTAGAGCTGCCTCTTGTTGTTTAGCTAGCAGCACAATTGAAATCACTTTATGAATGGTGTACAAAGGACCCGTAAGCAGCCCCGCTTGCTGACCTCCAACGACCACTACGCTGTTAGGATCTTTTAGCTTTTCAATATTTTCAATCGTCTTAGAAGATGCTCCGTAGCGCTTATTAAAATCAAGCAGATACTCAGCAAGCTGTTCTCTTGGATAAGACTGCTTTTGAACGTCCGCTAAACGTTTTTCATATACGTCTTTTTCGTGTATATTATAATGAAAAAAGGAAAGTGCTTGCTTTTCACCTTTTATGTAATCGTTCGTTAGTTTGTTTCCCGCCTTTAAAGAGACGTCTGTAATCTCCATGAAAGAACTTCCTTTCTTTTCCTAATACTTATATTCTCTACATATAGCTTCATTATCCATAATGTAACTGCTCACGTCTAGTAACATGCTTTACAGAGAGGAAATACGAAAAGCGATTCCACCTATATTTAACACAATATGTGCAATAAGAAACAAAACGAAATTCATCCGAAAGAACCCTTTCGCAATAAGCTTCATTTCTAAGTCATGTTTGACTTTCCAATGTACAAACATCATAATCATTGCCACAACTAAAAGGACTAACGCAATCAACCACAAAAAAGAGTGCCCGAAAATTTCCACAGCTGCATAATGCACGGACAAAATAAGAAAAACCGTAGTAATGTACGTTGCTATGTGGACAGATTTCCTTTTATTTTTCGTCAGTTTGCGTAAAAGCATGTATAGAATAAAAAAACCGACGAGCGGCAGAGTGACAAACGTCGCAAAAACGCCAGCAATAAAACTTCCCATGTTACTCACCCTTTTCTTCTTCGATTCCTTTTATTGACCTATATAAAAAGTCAACAATAGGCGTCGACGTTCTTTTTTCAGCAGCTTGTGTTTGGATATAACCTAAGATAGCATCAATCTCGGTTTGCCGCCCCTCCTGTATATCTTTTAGCATAGAAGATTGATTGGTACTCGTGCGCGAACAAACCCCCAGCGCATTTTCCCAATAATTAAAAGCTGAATCTAGTTTTAATACATCCGCAATCTCTTCAAACAATAGACGCATCGTTTTATAAAAATAGCTGTTGTGAATCAGCTGCCCATTTTTCACGCGATACAGCGCCGTAAGAGGATTAATGAGCGCATTTACAACTAATTTCTTCACCAGCATCGCATACCAATCTTTTTCAATTACCCAAGGAAAATTCACAATTGGTAAGATAGACTCCATTTCTCCTCTGTACGAAGCAATACGGGTTGTTCCTATTCCTGTATGATGGACGCTATCCATATTTGTACGCATTGCCCCATGTTCAACTGTACCCAAATAGAGAGTGCGCTGCGGGAGGTTTTTGAGAATTTCAATATGGCTCATACCGTTTTGGATAAACAAAAGGGGAGTATGTATAGTAAGGGTTTTAATAAAAGGAATAATCTCTTTTAAATGATACTGTTTTACAGTAATAATGATTAAATCTGCTTCTTTTATGTTTTTTTCCAGAGGGATAGCACTGACTTTTTTCGTGTGATGTTCCCCTTGTCTATGTAAGGTAATTCCATTTTCGTTAATACACTTTGCTTGAGTTGGTGTTTTCGTGTACAAGGTTACATCATAACAATCTGATAAATACGCGCTAAACAACAGACCTAATGATCCGCCTCCAATAATACCTATAGTTTTCATCGTATTTTTTGTTCCTCTTTCTATTATTGAGTTTCATTTTAGCAAAAAAATGCTTTGAATTAAATGCATTCTTTAAATTTTACCTATTCATATAGCCCGTGTGATTAAAAATCACCGGGCTTATTGTAAATTATTTAGAGTGATCCCGTTTTTTTCTATTATACGGGATACACCGGATGTTTACGACGGCTAAAGGTCACATTCTTTGTTTCATATAAGCGAAAGCGGTCAATTAACGTTCGACGCAGTTCGTTAGCAGGAACGATGTCGTCAATAATAAGTTCAGATGCCAGCGTATAGATATCGATGTGTTCTTTATACTCTTGCTGTTTCTGTTTAACAAACATGAACCGCTCTTTCGGATCTTCAATTTCATTAATTTTATTAGAATAGACGGCATTTACTGCAGCTTCAGGACCCATTACGGCAATTTGAGCAGTAGGCAATGCAATGCAGCAATCTGGTTCAAAAGCCGGACCAGCCATAGCGTAAAGCCCTGCGCCATAAGCTTTACGCATGACTACGGAAATTTTAGGAACTGTAGCTGAACTCATCGCTGCAATTAATTTGGCTCCATGTCTAATGATGCCAGCTCTTTCTACTTTGGTTCCAATCATAAATCCAGGCACGTCAGCTAAAAACAGCAAAGGAATATGGAATGCATCGCACAATTGAATAAATTTTGCGCCTTTATCTGCTGAATCTACAAACAGCACTCCCCCTTTAACTTTTGGCTGATTAGCAACAATCCCTACTACTTTTCCATCTATTCGTGCAAGCCCTGTTACCAATTCGGCGGCAAACAGTTTTTTTATTTCAAAAAAGCTCCCCTCGTCAATAAGGGTATCAATTGCTTCATAGATATCAAATGGAACATTTTGATTCTCCGGAATTAGTTCTACTAAATCTTTTGTCTGCTTAGGCTCTTTAGCTTTTTGTACTTTAGGCTTCTCTTGATAGTTTTGTGGAAAGTACGTTAAATAAGATTTGGCATACGAAATAGCTTCTTCTTCAGAATAAGCCAGCACATCCCCGCACCCGCTAACGCTGCAGTGCATATGTGCTCCTCCCATTTCTTCTAGCGTAACCTTTTCTCCAATAACGGCTTCCGCCATACGCGGCGACCCTAAGTACATAGAAGCGTTCCCATCTACCATCACAACAATATCACAAAATGCAGGGATATAAGCCCCTCCAGCTGCTGACGGACCGAAAAGCAAACAAATTTGAGGAATGACGCCGGAAAGTTTTACTTGATTGTGAAAGATCCTTCCAGCTCCTCGGCGGTTTGGAAACATATCTAATTGATCCGTAATACGCGCTCCAGCAGAATCCACTAGGTACAGTAAAGGCACATGCAGTTTTTCTGCAACTTCTTGAATCCGAATAATTTTTTCTACTGTTCTAGCTCCCCAAGACCCTGCTTTTACAGTAGAATCATTAGCCATTACACAAACCGTTTCACCGTTTACTTTTCCAATCGCAGTTACAACACCGTCTGCCGGCAACCCTTCGGCTTTATTATTTGCAAACATGCCGTCTTCTTCATATTTCCCGTCATCGAATAAAAGGGCTAAACGATCTCTTACAAAAAGCTTCTGTTGTTTTGCAAGTTTCTCTTTGTACTTTTCAGCGTTGCCCCGCTCTACTTTTTGACGGTTTTCATCATATTTTTTCTGAGATTCACCTGTATGTATCATGATATCTCCCCTTTATGAGTTATGAAATAGTCACCAAAACGTCGCCTTCGTTCACAAAATCCCCCACGGCTATATGGACAGTCTCTGCAATACCAGCTTGATCGCTTTCAATAGGAATTTCCATTTTCATAGATTCTAATACAACAACAACTTCTCCTTTAGTTACACTTGCTCCTTGCTGAACAAACACATTAAATACCATGCCTGCCATTGTCGCTTTGATTTCACTCATTGTGGTGCTCCTCCTTTATTTAATACTGTTGATAATAACGATGTGTTATAGGTGCCCTTTTCATATAACTCTTCATTTAACAACTGCTTAAATAGAGGAATATTTGTTTTGATTCCCTCTACAACAGCTTCTGTAAAATATGATTTAGCTAGTTCAATTGCATTTGAACGCGTACGACCAGTAATGATAACCTTTGCAATCATTGGATCATAAAAAGGTGTAACCGCATTCATATCACTGTAGCCGCTATCTACGCGCGCGTAGGTTCGCTCCGGCAAGTGATAACCCGTAATTTTCCCCGGAGCCGGTAAAAAAGTAAACGGATCTTCTGCATAAATTCGAAATTCAATGGCGTAGTTATTTGCTGCTATTTCCTCTTGCATACGAGGAAGCTTTTCACCGCGCGCAGCTAAGATCTGCCACTTAACTAAATCGACCCCTGCAATTTGCTCGGTGATCGGATGCTCAACTTGCAGCCGCGTGTTCATTTCAAGAAAATAAAAATTTTCGTCTTCATCCACGATAAACTCCACCGTACCCGCATTATAATAGCCGATTGCTCTAGCCGCTTGAACGGCTTGGTTTTGCATGGCTTGTCGCGTACTTTCTTTTAAAGAAAGCGCAGGGGCTTCTTCAATCACTTTTTGATTTCTTCTTTGTACAGAACAATCGCGTTCAAAAAGATGAACGACATTACCATGCTGATCTCCAAAGACCTGTACCTCGATATGTTTTGCGTTTGTTATAAGCTTTTCAATAAACATTCCTTCATGACCAAAATATGCTTTTGCTCTTGCTTTTGTTGAGGCATATACTTGTTTTACTGCTTCTTCGTTATCGCAGCGCACCATTCCAATTCCTCCGCCGCCTCCGCTTGCTTTTAACATAACGGGATATCCAATTACCCCCGCTACTTTACAAGCCTCTTCAACCGACGTCACATCACCTTCGCTGCCGGGGACAACAGGTACACCCGCTTCTTTCATCGCAGCGCGGGCAGCAATTTTGTCGCCCATCATCGAAATGATTTCGGGAGAAGGACCGATAAAACAAAAACCTTCATCAATCGCTCTTTTAGCAAATGCACTATTTTCCGATAAAAATCCATATCCAGGATGAATGGCGTCTACTTTTTCTTCATGACTAATTCTAAGCAGCTCTTCCACATTCAAATATGACTTTTGCACAGGAGGCTCTCCAATTCGACGTGCTTTTGTAGCCGCTTGAACATAAGGAAGTTCTGCATCTGCATCGGAATAGACAGCCACCGTTTCAATGCCCATTTGTTTGCATGTATGAATAATACGAAGAGCAATTTCTCCTCGATTTGCAATCAGTATTTTTTTCACCTTTCTCTCCCCTTTCCTCAAATTTCTACTTTCCCCCATATAATTCTACAATAATTTTAAAACTCCTCTACAATTTTTGAAAACGCTTTCTATTTGAATTCTGTTTCCCTTTTGCCTCCTTTCTAAAAAGTGATGTTTATAGTAATGTATTCTTCGTGTTTAACCGAAAGAATTCATTTTTCTTTGTGCGCATTGAATATTCGTTCACCAATCACGAAAACAGAATATTTTGTATTTTTGTTATATAATATTAGATGAACGAACCAATCCAGTTCGTTCATCTAGCAAGGAGACATAACAAGGGGGATATGGGATGAATTACGAAGTGAAGCATTTAAAAATTAATTTTAAAACGCTAGAAGAGTTCAAGAAATTCAAAGAATATGGCATTCAAGAACTTTCAATGCTAGAAGAATTACATGCCAAGATTTCCGATAATGAAATAAATTCTCCGTTTTACGGCATTTATTTTGGAAATAGCTTAGTGGCTCGCATGAGTCTCTATAAACGAAACAAACAGTACGATCAATATTTCGAGCCGCCTCAAACGTATATTGAAGTGTGGAAACTTGAAGTGCTCAGCGATTTTCAGCGCAAAGGATTAGGTCAAACGCTCGTTGAATATGCCAAATCCTTTCAATTACCTATCAAAACAAGCCCGCGAGTAAAATCGAGTGATTTTTGGTCAAAAATGGGGTTCGTACCTGTAACGTATGATATCGATCGTGATTTGGGAGAAAACCCTCTTATTTGGCTACCAAACGGTGTAAGCGAACAAAAATAAACAGCTGATTTCCAGCTGTTTATTTTATATCTATGTGGTATATATGATTAACATGAAGTAGGGAGCATTCAAGCTATCGCTTTACTTTTGAACTTTTTCTAAATTTAAATTTTTATCCACTTGAAATTTCACTTTTCTACTTTTTTCATCCTCTTTTAATACAACCATTTTACGAGCCCTCTCCATAATTTCAATAAGAGCTTTATAGTCATCTTCCACAATTAACAAATTGTTTTGCAAAGCTTTTTTTTCTTTTTCCAAAATCGTTACTTTCTCTTGTAAACGTTCAATCTTTTGCTGCAGTTCTTCATTAGCTTCGAGAAGCTCCGACGAGTGTTTTTGCCCTTGATCTACATTTTCTAAATACTTAATTACCTCATTAAGCGAAATATGTTTCTCTGCTTCCATATATGATAAGCGTGCAGGCTGCTCGTCGTCTTTTGAAACAGTTCTTGCTTTTAATTCTTTTCTCTGTTTTTTCGCAAGGT
Organism: Priestia sp. USM5; assembly: GCF_058323215.1. Taxonomy (NCBI): domain Bacteria; kingdom Bacillati; phylum Bacillota; class Bacilli; order Caryophanales; family Bacillaceae; genus Priestia; species Priestia sp. USM5. The sequence goes on along the minus strand of NZ_JBSGKN010000001.1, from coordinate 596,071 downwards.
CAATACCAGTCTTGTATTGTTTGCGCACAAAAGAATTCCAGCGGAAGCCACAAGCTGCTGATGTTCGTGTAAGTTTCTTCCCCACTTCTTCAAATGCAGCTAGCTGAGTGCCACCTTCACGTATATGACGCAGTACAATTTCTGCGAGTAATAAATCTTCATCATGAGTCCATGCATCTTGACGAGAAGAAGTCATTTTTCTATCCCTCCTTATCCGTACTTATTAAATGAATATGCACCTACTAGATAAGATAGACTATTGTTCCTCTTCTCAATCAAGAAAATCTTTCATATACTTTGAAGCAAAATGGGAAATCCGTGATTCTTTCATCTTTTGCTTATTAACTATATTGCTATGGAAATGCAGTTCATAACTATGTTTTTTTAACGATGACCTTTTGAACCGCTTCTTCATGTTCAGGCGATTCCCACAATATCGAACAGCGATGAATTTCTTGTTCCATTCGATTCCAAACCCGGCTTTGCTCCCATTTCTCAATAGCGATTTCTTTGTAAGCTTGCAATACTTGGGTCGATTTATGAGTAATAGGAGCTAACCACTCCTCACACCTCATAGTTAGCTCTTTAAACGACGTAACATAGGAAAGAAATCCAATTTGCTTTGCTCGTTCTACTCCATACAGCTGAGCACTGTAGATCATTTCCATCGCTTCTTGATACCGCAGCTTTTCAAGAAGAATGGTTCCTCCTCCCCAGCCTGTTGTAATTCCTAAATTCCCTTGAATAAAGCCCATTTCGCTATGTGTTGCACTTATACGGAAGTCACATGCAATCGCAAGCTCACACCCCCCCCCAACCGATGTTCCATTCAAAAGGGCAACTGTTGGTTTTGGGAGCGTTAAAATTTCATAAAGAATTCTCCCCATTTTCGTTAACATTTGAGACGCCTCTTTCGAAGTCTTTAGCTCATGAAATACGCTTAAATCTCCTCCACTGCAAAATGCGTCTGAACCAGCACCTGTAATTACAAAAGCTTTTACTAACTGATTATGTTTCACATAATCTACAGCTTGCTGCAGTTCATTCATCACATCATAATCAATGGCATTACGCTTTTCAGGGCGATTAATCACAAATGTAGCAATGCCTTGGCTTGTAGTAAACAGCTCGCTTTTTTTCATGCTTTTTCCTCCTTATGGACAAGGTATGAATCCTTTTACAACAGTAATTGTTTATTTAAAAAGAGTTCTTGTTCTATAAGAAAAATCCTTCTCTTCCAAAGGGCAGAGAAGGAAAAAAGGCAAAAAAAATAAAAGACCCTTTAAGAGGGTCTTTTATTTAAATAAGCAATTATTTGCTTACTACGTCATTTCCTTTGTAAGTACCACAAGCTTTACATACGCGGTGTGATAGTTTCATTTCACCACAATTTGGGCACTCTACCATACCAGGAACTTGTAATTTAAAGTGCGTACGACGCGTTCTTTTCTTCATTTTAGATGTTCTTCTAAAAGGTACAGCCATTATTCCCACCTCCTTAAAAGAATTTTAAAATCATATGAAGGCCCGAAAGCCGGATCTTCGCATTTTTATTTCTTTTTGTCTTTAAAGAAATTTTCGAGTACGGCTAAGCGGGGATCTACTTTTTCCTGCTGTTCTTCTTCGGTAACAACTTCCCAGTCTTTTCCTGACTGTGGAGCTGCTCCTGCCGCTTGCTGATTTTCACTAAATACCTGCAGAGGAATTTCAACAATAATTAACTCTTGAATCAAAGGTTGTAAATCAACCGTTTCTCCCTCTACAATGCGTACTTCAGCATCTTCTTCATAATCAGCATTCACATTCAATAAAAACGTTTCAGTTGCGTTAATTTCAAACGGATACGGAACGTCAACTAATGTACGAGCACAAGGCAACGTCATTTCTCCTGAAATTTTAAGGTGAAACGTTACTTTCGAAGAGCTAATGTCGGCTCTTCCTTTCACGTTTACATCTGACATTCTACGAATTTGAGGATCAGCATTCATAAACTCTTTGCCGTCAATCACTTCGTCAAATGTTAGACCTTTATTTTGCAACTGATACAATTGATGTATTGTCCATTTCATTGTTAATCACCTCAAGGCAACAAAGGTTATTATAGCTTTCACAAGATTATTTGTCAATATTTTTTCTTTACACTATAATGTACTTAAATATGCTTTTTTGTAAAAATTTCTTACTTTCATAAAAAAACGTTTTTAAAACAAAGAGCTAGACTAAAAATAATAAATTAAAAGGAGACATTATGCAAGCAGTTGGAATAATTGTCGAATATAATCCTTTTCATAACGGACACGCTTATCATTTGCAGCAAGCCAAACAACAAACCGGAGCAGATTGTGTGATTGCTGTGATGAGCGGGCACTTTTTGCAGCGCGGAGAGCCTGCTCTTGTATCGAAATGGTCCCGCACAAGAATGGCTTTAGCCGCTGGTGCAGACTTAGTCGTTGAATTACCCTATGCTTTTTCTACTCAAAAAGCTGAAACATTCGCAAGCGGCGCTATTTCTATTTTGGAATCCCTTCACGCTGACTTTGTATGCTTTGGCAGCGAAAATGGCAATATTGACTCATTTACCCGCACCGCTGATTTGCTCGAAGCTCATGAATCAGAACTATCTGCCTTAATTCAACAAGAGATGAAAAAAGGAAACAGTTATCCAAAATCAGCTTCCAATGCTTTCTTACAGCTTTTCACGGAGGCTCCTATTGATCTATCTCAGCCAAATAATGTGCTTGGAATGAGCTATGTAGCTGCCATAAAAAAACAGCATGCATCTATTAAACCATATACAATCACTCGAATTCAATCACATTATCACGATGATTCCCTGTCTTCCTCTTTTATTTCAAGCGCTACAAGCATACGTAAAGCTATTTTTGACAGCAGCAGCAATGGGGACCTGGGCAAGCATATGCCAGTTAGTACAGCAAACGAATTAGCAGCTTACAAACAAGCACACGGACAGTTTCATCATTGGGAGCACTATTTCCCATTTTTGAAATACAAATTATTAACTACTCCACTTTATGACTTACAGCGTATTTATGAAATAGAAGAAGGTATTGAACATCGACTGCTATCTTATATTTCTTCATCTACTTCATTTGAAGATTTTTTAACAAATGTTAAAACGAAGCGATATACGAGAACCCGTTTACAGCGCATGTGCGTTCACCTTTTAACCAATACAACAAAAAGTGAGATGCAACAAGCTGATCCTTATATTCGCTTATTGGGAATGTCAAAGACCGGACAAGCCTATTTAAAAACAATTAAGAAAAAGCTGTCCCTTCCTATTGTATCCACTGTATCGCAATGTAAACTAAAAGAAATTGATACCGATATTAAAGCGACACATGTTTATAGTACGCCGTTTCAGGAGCCTCTGCGCTCTCAGTTTATGAAACAAGAATATACGCAGCCTCCTATCATTTGGCCATAAAAAAATCGTCTGCAAGAGACGATTTTTTTATGGTTTCAGCTTTTCTAAATAGGTTACGGCATCCGAAAATGAATCTACGGGTACAATTTTCATATCACTGTTTATTTTTTTGGCTGTCTTCACTGCTTCTCGGTAGTTAGAGCCAGCAGCCCCTTTTTCATTTGGTGCAAAGAAAATCTCTGCTCCTTCTTTATCTGCGGCTACAATCTTTTGTGAAATACCTCCGATTGGTCCTACCTCTCCTTTATCATTGATAGTCCCTGTACCTGCAACGCGGTGGCCTTTTGTCATGTCCTCTTTAACAAGCTGATTATAGATTTCAAGTGAGAACATCAGTCCCGCTGAAGGCCCTCCTATTTTTTCAGTATCAATATGTATATCGGGCTTGACTTTTAATTCTTGGTTCGTTTCTAAGGCAATTCCTAGGCCTACTCGTTTCGGCTCATCAGGAAATGCTTTAACTTTTAGAGTATGTTTGCTTTCTTTGCCATCTCTTTTCACATAAATTGATACTGAATCTCCTGCTTTTTTAGTCGATACGTAGTTGATTAAGTCCTCAGCAGTTTGAATTTTTTTCTCATCTACTTTTGTCACGACATCTCCAACATGAAGTTTTCCATGTGCAGGCATATTTTCTACAACATATGTAACATATACGCCTTTATTGTGGTAGGAAACGCTCTTTCCAGCTGCTTCATATGCTACTGAAATAGCGGCATTTTTTGACGTATCCATCATATGTAATTGCCTTGTCGAGTAATCTTCATCGCTTTCACCCTGCTGCAAAATTTGCTTTGTAGGGAAAATTTCATGAAAGTCCTGTATTTTCGCAAGACCATATGAAAGAGGAGTTGCTCTGCCCATTCTTACAGTTGTAAGCATAAACGTCCCTTTTTCATGGTATCCATCTTCTACCTTAATAATAGGCGCAAGTTCTTCTGCCATTCCAGGCTTTGTAATGTAGTACGGTAATGGATAAAAACAAAGCATTGCCACCACTGCAATAACAGCCAAATATACCAAAATTCTAATTCTAGATTTCACTTTTTTTGTTCTCCTTCCAATGATCAATTGCTTGTAGAATAGAAGGCAACTGCTCATGTGCTGCTTGTTCACCAATTGACATCATTTCTTGAATGTTTGTAAATGCTCTGGAACTAAAAGTATCGAGATTAGGACGAATCATAACGTCTGAAGCAATAGTTCGGTGAGCTACTAGCTCATCTTGCAAAATATCTAAACTTTGCATAATGACATCAAAAATGGAGCTGATTTCTGCATTCACTTTCGCTTTTGATACATCGACTCCAATGACAATATCAGATCCCATCTCTTTTACAACCGATACAGGAATACGGTCCACTACCCCGCCGTCTACAAGCAATCGCCCATCAATTACTTCGGGAGCAAAAATTCCTGGAATTGAAATACTTGCTCTCACCGCTTCAGCGATAGGTCCTTTTTTAAACACCACTTTCTCTCCTGTTTTCAAATCTGTCGCTACAATGGCAAACGGTATAGATAACTGTTCAATGTTTCTATTTTGCGTAAAAGTGCGAACCAACGACTTTACTCTGTTGCCCGTAATAAATCCCATTTTTGGCACGGTAAAATCCAAATAATACTTTCGTTTGAACGTTAGCGCCATTTTATAAAGAGTTGCCAGTTCAATACCTGACGCATATAGTGCACCAACTAAAGCTCCCATGCTGCTGCCAGCTAGAAAATCAATAGGAATGTTATTTTCTGTTAGCGCTTTGATTACTCCTAAATGTGCAAAACCTCTAGCTCCACCTGAGCCTAACGCAACTCCTATTTTTGGGCTTTCCACTTTACCTGCCCCCTCGTTTTACCTTATAGACTTCTAAAAATGTAAAAACTTTTGATGAGCTTCTCTATCATTGTTGCCCTGTCTTCAATAGGACTATTCTTCATTTTCTATTTGTTCATTTTGTATGAAGCTAAAGATATGTTTTGCTCAATCAACGGTGGTTATTAAGCATTATACTATACTGAAGGTTGTTTTAAGAAATTCTTACTCTTCTCTTGCTGCGTATACGTTTTTTTACTCCTTGACTATTCTAGAAGTGCATTGATTTATGTATATGAATTGTATTTCCAAATGTGACAAGACGCCTTTTTATTCAGTATGAATTTATTTTCTCCTTACACATAGGCATAAAGTCGATGCATAGCTTCGTATATTGATATATAGAAGAACTTGTACATTTGCCTAAAACTCCTCATTTCATTCCTATCAAAATGACGTGAGCTTAGAAAAGGAGATGAATCGTTCGTTGAATAAATCGATGGTGAAAACACTTCTGCTCGGGACGAGCGTAACACTTCTCGCTATTGCGCTTATTGTATATCCAAAAGAAGCGCTAGAAGGTTCAGTAAGAGGTCTCAACACATGGTGGAAGGTCGTCTTTCCTTCTCTGCTGCCCTTTTTTATTGTTTCAGAAATGCTTATTGGGTTTGGCGTAGTGAAGTTCATTGGGATCTTATTAGAGCCGTTTATGAGGCCTTTATTCCGAGTACCTGGAGTAGGGGGTTTTGCTTTAGCAATGGGCATGGCTTCTGGATTTCCTTCAGGTGCAAAAATCACTTCCCGGCTGCGCCAAGAAAAACAGCTAACAGCTATTGAAGCTGAAAGACTCGTATCATTTACTAACTCATCTAACCCTATTTTTATTTTTGGAGCTGTGGCAGTTGGCTTTTTTCACAATCCAGCTGTCGGTATCATATTAGCTCTCTCTCATTACATAGGGAATATTTGTGTAGGACTGGTGATGCGGTTTTATGGATCAGCAAAACCTAAAGGACAAGTAATTCAAAAACCTTCTTTATCGTTAGCTTTTCACGAAATGCATAAAACGCGATTAAAAGATAAGCGTCCTATCGGGAAGCTTTTAGGAGATGCGGTTACTTCTGCAGTTCAATCTCTCTTAATGATTGGCGGTTTTATCATTTTATTTTCTGTATTAAACAAACTTTTATATGTGACTCATATCACGGCCGTTTTAAGCAGCGGTCTAGCTTATTTATTTTCCCTTTGTCATATAGGGACTGAGCTGAGCCTTCCCTTTATTTCGGGGCTTTTTGAAATTACGTTAGGAAGCCGCCTAGCAAGCGAAGCACCGGACACGCTGCTGTTTCATCAAATTATCATCGTTAGCTTTGTATTAGGCTTTAGCGGTTTCTCTGTTCAAGCACAAGTAGCTAGCATACTCGCCGAAACAGATATTCGATTTTTCCCGTTTTTTATTGCCCGAATTTTTCACGGCTGTTTTGCGGTAGTATTCACTATCTTTCTATGGGGTCCTCTTCGGGAATCCATTACTACTTTTCAAGCATCTGAAGGAGCACTGCCGGTTTTTTCTCACTTGGAGTCCGTTACGATTCTATCGCAGTGGCTAAACGTGTACGGCCCCCTCCTAACGATTTTTACGCTGTGCTGCTATATTTATCTATATTCAAAACGAGCGTTTCTTCATCGTTCCTAGTAAAAAAAGAACGTGACGTTTTCTTATCGGCAAAGAAAACGTCACGTTCTTTTTTATCTTATTTTTGAGACAGCTGTTCAAATTTTTCTGCAAGCGCTTCTCTAACAGGGGGAGGAACTAATTCAGAAATATTCCCGCCATATTTAGCTACCTCTTTTACAATACTAGAACTTAAAAACGAGTATTGATTATTTGTCATCATAAATAACGTTTCGATTTCTTTATCTAATACGCGATTTACAGATGTGATTTGCATCTCGTACTCAAAATCTGATACTGCACGCAAACCTCTTAAAATGGTCTTTGCCTGCTTTTCTTTTGCATACTCCATTAATAATCCGCTGTACGACTCTACTACCACATTAGGAAGTGATTTTGTTACTTCTTTCAGCAAAGCTACTCGCTCTTCCCCTGTAAATAGAGGACTTTTTGAGGAGTTATTTAAAACAACCACATAAATCGTATCAAATACATTTGCGCCTCGTTTAATAATATCAAAATGTCCATTCGTAACTGGATCAAAGCTTCCTGGACAAACAGCTATACTGCCCATACGTATCCCCTTTCTACATCTAACAGCTCATTGATTTATTCAACTGATTCTTCTTTCTTGTATGTATAAATAGAAACACCAATGATACCGTACGTTTCGCTTTTTATTTTTTCAAATAAACCAATCTCATTATCTAAATGTACATCATGAGAATGCTCCGCTACAATAATTCCTGTTTTTGCCAGAAGGTTTTCTTCACTTACCGTTTCGATAAGCGCTTTCAACTTTTGTGCTTTATACGGTGGGTCAAGCAAAAGTAAATCGACAGTCAGCTCCCTTTTCTTTATCGCTTTCAGTGCACGCTCTGCATCATTTCGATACACTTCAGCGCGGTCTTCTAACCGACAGGATGCTAAGTTTGCTTTAATCGTCTGAATCGCTTTGCCATCCCGATCCACAAAAATGACTTTATCTATTCCTCGACTTAGAGCTTCAATTCCCAAGCCACCGCTTCCACCGAACAAATCAAGAGCTGTTCCACCTTCAAAAAACGGTCCAATCATATTAAAAATAGCTTCTTTCACCTTATCTGTTGTAGGGCGGGTTGAGTATCCTGGAACCGCCTTTAACGCATGGCCTTTATATAAACCTGCTACTACTCTCATCCTTATCACTACCTTACTTTTACTTCCTTATTCTTCATTATCCTAACATATTTTGAATTACAAAGACTAGCAAAAATCCTCAATTTATTCAATGCTGTATGCATTCTGTGCAATAACCCAGCAGCTTGCTTTTATGCTGGACTTTTACGACCGTCTCCTTAGATACACCTATGCAGATCATTCGGCATTTCGTTCATAAAAGATTTCCTTTACTTTAATATGTCATCATAAACGTAAATTTACCCTTTTTCTCTGTCATGTTATCAGTCTTTTATATTTTAAAAAGTGAATTTCACGAGACAGGTATATGAACGTTTAAAACGGACATACTGACTAGTAACAACATCATCTAACCGATGTTGTTGCCAACCGCGGAGAAGACTTACGTTTCCCCATAAGTTCTTCCTCCGGTTTCTCCTCTCCCTTTGCCTTCATCAAGGTGCTTGTAATCGCAGAGGTGATTACACCCCTTTATTGAAGGGCCCTACAATGAGTAGTTGTAGGGATTTTTTTATTTACTCCTAAAATATTCAGTGATACATTAAACTACGTGAGTTTGCTTTTTTAATACATAGAGGGGGAAATACATATGATTCAGCGTTTTATTGAGCTCGGAGAAGGGTATTCAGATATTTATGAGCTGTTAGAGATTGTCAAAAGCAACAAACATCGTCTTGCCCATCTTATTATGCTGCGAACAGTAAAAAAAGATCGACAAGTAGCTTCTTTTGTCGCTGTCTTGCATCCAACAGCTGAAGGGAATTTCCAACCGCTTTACGTTTGCCGAGAAGGAATTGTTTTAAAACAAAACGACAGCAAGCGCGTTGAGTTATTTAAACGAGCAGCTGAGGAAGCGGGAAAAGAAATTGTGGTACTCGATGTCAAACCATCTACTACCTTTCCAGAAACAGCACTATACTATCAGCACCTTATTGGCATTTTGCGAATGAACCGCTTTATTCCGCCAATGCAATAACCTCATCCCTGCCTATTCGTTTGCTAAGGCCAAGTAAAATAAAAAAAGGAATGTACATTACATTCCTTTTTTGTTTAAATTCCTATCTTATAGTCATATTCCTTCGCTTTATCCGGCTTTGAATTTTCGAATTCTGTTTTTAAAAACGGCCGATAAGAAGGATCTACTTTCTTCACAAAAGGTAGAGACTGAAGTTTATGGATTGTTTTTTCAATGCCATCTTGGTTGCAATATAAGACAACATACTTTAATTCTTTAGATACGTAATGTACATTTCCGTACTTTCGCAATGCTTTTGCTTGCTTAACAGAATGCACATACGCCACAATTCCTTGACGTTCAACAAACATATTTAGTTCCCCTTTTGCATACGTTATATTGGTTTTCTTTATCATAAATTCTTTTATATGAAGTAGGTGCTTTATGTATGAATTTAGATGATATCTGGATGCTCTTTCTTACTCATTTTAACGAGCACAGAGCTATTGAACAAGTCATTTTCAAAAAAATCACAAATATACCCTTTTTGTATATAAACACATCAATTGAGCGTAGAAAAATAGATGAGCTTCTAGAAGCTTCATCTATTTTTGCTACATCCAATACAAATGCTACGTGGCGCTCAAGTTTTGTCAGAAGTCAGCATCTTACTTATGTCTATCAGCATAGGTTTTACGTTCCACAGCGTAAAATGGCCTGCTGCGGAAATTCCTGTGCTGATTGCGTTCGATTTATACAGTGAACGGCTTATGCGCTGCACCCGCAGCTTCCACCAGATCCGCAGCCACCGCCGCAGCTGCTTCCCGTATCAAAAAACGGATTTCCCGTCGGTACTTTAACATGCTCTGAAACAGCTTGACCAAGGATAACGCTAATTTCATCAAGCAGTTTTTGCAATTCATTTTCTGCTTTTTTGAACGCAGCGATTGTCGCATGTAAATCAACTTGACGCTTTACATCACGTACTTGTCTCGTAATGGTTTTATAGTCAGGATGATATTTTCCAAATCGCTGAACATCCTCATACTGTTCCTTTATTTTCACAAATTGAGCAATTAATGCCTGTGCATGTGAATCTTTATTTAATCTATATAAACATTGACGATAGTTCTCGGCTACGTCTGATTGTAACACCATGTTCGCTACGTGATCAGACTCGTCGAGTAATTCAACAGTTCTCATTGTTGTCAGCATGGCTGTGCACCTCCGTTTTTATCTTATCACGTTTTGGATCTAAAGAAAAAGAACTTGCTAAAACAGCTTACACTGATTTACTACAAGTTCTACTTTTTAACTATATAATTTCAACCGTAAAGGTATTCCTCACTTGATAACTTTCTTCTTTAGATTTCATCAGTTCAATCGTAACAGTATGAGATCCTTTTGGAAGATCACTTAAAACAAAGGCTGCTTGCTTCATTTCTTTAAATGGTTTTCCATCTACTGTGATTTGAAGGAATCCACTCTCTGTTGAAAATGAAAACCCGCTTAGAATACATTCGACGTATACGTTCTGTCCTTTCACATGCTGGTGTACCATCAGTGAAGGTTTTGTATTCATTGCACCAAACGTTTCAGCTGCCCGTGGTTGAGAGGAAGTTTTAGTCTCAGGTTTTGGTTTATCATGGTTGCATCCTAGCAGAGAAACTACACATAAGGCCGTCGTTAATAGTAAGCGCATAATACCATTCCTTTATCATTCGTTTCTCCATAGTGTTTACAAACTCTTTATTTTTACTCATGACGTGCAAAAATCTCTGCATCGCTATGTATGCAGAGATCATTGATTTTTCATGGATTGAAACATATGAAACATCATGTTTGCCATTTGAATCGAATTCGAAAACTTTTCAACTTTATGAGGAATGGTTTGTTTGTAGTAGTGTTTGGATTCTAATTCAAATTTCTCCAGTTCTTCAGGATTCCTAGATAAACGCCGGTACCACATTGGCTGTTCACGAACGAAGTCGTTGAGTTTAGGACGAGACTGCATATACTCGTATATATCTTTTCTCATTGCGTTTAATCTTTCCTAAAGCCAAATGGATTCCCTGGCCCGGAAGCTGCTCCTCCACCGGATGGCTTAGATGGCTGAAATTGTTGCAGTACTTGTTGAATATTCGAAATAGCGGAATTTACATTTGTGATATGATTTTGCATTTGATTCAAGTCCATGTTTTTCAGCGAGGATACGATTGTACCCATAATATCTTTTTTCTCCTCTGTGGTAGCAGCTGGTTCAGCCTTTTCACTTTCTTCTGAACGATATGCCTCCCACATTGGGTCTTCTGCACCGAATAAATACCAATCTTCATAAAGCTCTTTCCACGTTTTTTGCTGCTTTCGAACCTGTTCTACTAATTTGGGATGTGATTTTACAAATTGTTTAAATTCCACAACGGACGGATGAAGCTCTCGTTTGGTTTCCTTCACAGTCACTCACCTCATACTTAAATATAGCCTACTATATCTTAGAAAAAGAGAGCTCGTTTCGTGCGCCTATTTCAAAAATTTTTTATAGCTGTTTTTTTGAAGAAGCACGAACTGTGAACCAGTATGTAATGAAAATAGATAAAATGCTTAGCCAAAATGTAAAATAACCAATTTCAGACATATACGCATTGAGCATGCTGTATCTTGGCATCATAGAAAAAACGTAATCAATGATATCATTATGTACGGCCCATACAGCGGCAACCGCTACATGCCATAACTTAATCCGGTAAAACGGTACGTATAAAAGCCCTTGAAAAGCCATTGCTGCATGAGAAGCCATTAACATAAGCATCATCCAATCAATGTATCCTGTTAACACATAGACCAATACATTCATTATAACGGCCCAAATCCCGTATTTAAACAGCGTGACCATGGCTAAAGCTTCAAATAGTGAAAAATGTTTTCCGAGTAAAAGACCGATAAGTACGATAACAAAAAACAAGCTTGCCGTTGGACTATCAGGTACAAATAATAAAAACTTCTTAGGTGTTTCCGCTAATTGACTCCCATACCAAATATATCCGTAGATTGTTCCTAGTATATTTACAATCAGCAAAAGCGTTAAAAAACGCTTATCTTTTAAGGTATACCATAACCAAGCCATTCAGAAAGTCTCCTTTACATTTAATCTCTTCTTTATTATGTACAGTTTTTGGACAATAGCAAGCACCTATCTCATTGATATAAACCACAACATTAAATAAATTCAAAAAAAACCAGCCTTTTGGCTGGTTTTCATTATTTTTTTCCTAAGTTTCCGACAAATTCCGAGAGCGTTTTCAATTCTTTATCTGAACCTTTGAAAACACCTTTTGGCATATTGCCTTTACCATTTTTTGCGATATTGGCGATTTCTTCAGGAGATAAATCAATTCCTGTTAAAGCCGGAGCCGCAGGGCCTCCCTGTAAATTATCACCATGACAGGTCAAGCACGTTTGCTTTTGCATAATTTTGTAGCCTTCTGAATTTTTGTCAATCGCTACTTCTTCTCTAATTTTCCCTTGCTCTTCACGTGCTTTCCAATCTACCTGTGTCGCTGACTGCCACGTTAGGAAAAAGACTGCTGCTATAGCCAGAAGCATGAATCCTGTCGCAAACGGTCTCTTAGCCGGTCTTCTTTCTGGTCCCCGATCAATGAAAGGAGCAAGCATTAATGCGCCAAATGCAATCCCAGGAATAATAAATGCACCTATAATATTATATGGACCAGAAGCAAATGAATATTTAAGCAATTGATATAGGAACAAAAAATACCAGTCGGGAAGAGGCAAGTAGCCCGTATCAGTCGGATCGGCAATACGTTCAAGCGGAGATGGATGAGCGATGGTTAAACATAAATAACCAATTAAAAAAACTGCTCCTACCATCCATTCTTTTAGTAAAAAGTTTGGCCAGAATGCTTCTGTTTTCCCTGGAAATTCAGAGTAATCTTTTGGAATATTGGGTTTTCGTTCTGCAGGAACACGTGAATCTCCAACAAACTTCATCCCTTTACCACGATGCATGTTCTCCCTCCTTTTTCTCACTGTTCTAGTGAAAGTACTAACAACGGAGTATGTGCTTGATGCATATGATGACTAGTGTGATTGACTAATTGAATAAAGCGTATACACTTTTATAGTGGTCCTGAAATTCCTTGTTTACGAATCATTAAGAAGTGGGCACCCATTAAGCCAAGCAGGGCTCCGGGTAAAAAGAATACGTGAATGGCGAAAAAGCGAGTTAGTGTTTGAGCACCAACGATGTCTGGATGTCCTGAGAGTAATGTCTTCACTTGCTGGCCTATAATTGGTGTGGATTCAGCAATTTGCAAACCTACTTTCGTTGCAAATAGCGCTTTCATATCCCACGGCAACAAATAACCTGTAAAACCTAAACCTAACATAACAAAGAAAATTAACACACCCACAATCCAGTTTAACTCGCGGGGTTTTTTGTATGCTCCTTGGAAGAAAACACGAAGTGTATGTAAAAACATCATGACGATAACCAAACTTGCTCCCCAGTGATGCATACCTCGAACAATTTGTCCGAAAGCGACTTCATTTTGCAGATAATAAACGGATTCCCATGCATTTTTTATATCTGGTACATAATACATGGTCAAAAACATGCCTGATAAAATTTGAATAACGGTAACAAAAAACGTCAATCCACCAAAACAATACACAAATGCTGAAAAGTGATGTGCAGGATTTACGTGTTCTGGCACTTCATGATCGGCCACATCTCGCCATAAAGGAGTAATATCTAGCCGTTCATCCACCCAGTCATAGATTTTATTCAACATTTTCTATGCCCCTCCTTGTGGTTTGGCTTTTCCTAGATATACCGTACCGCCTTTTACCTTTTGAACGTATACATCTAACGGTCCCATCGGTGGTGTCCCCGGTACATTTTTACCGCTTTTTTCATACATTCCCCCATGACAAGGGCAGTAGAAACGATGTGGATAGTTTTTGTCACCAGCCCAGTTAACCGTACAGCCTAAATGCTTACAAATTGGTGACAGCGCGACGATTTCACCTTTATCAGTTTTGTACACCCAAGCCGATCTTGGTTCTTCTGATTTATGCCACGCATCCACTTGCTTGATTTTAAAATCGACACGTTTCGGCTCTTTTGTAATGTCTTTAACCTGCGCTACAGCTACTAAATCCTGACCCGCTTCTTTTTCCAAAATTGGATCTACTGCAAAGCGCACCATTGGCATTAACATTCCAGCAGCCATAAATCCCCCTACACCAGTGAGCGTATAGTTTAAAAACTGTCGTCTTGATACCCGATCACCCATGCTTTTCCCCCCTTTAAAAAAGTTCAGTCCAGAGAATTTTGGACACATGATGGACCATTCTATTAAACTAGGACATAATCATGATATATTAATATTTCTGGAAGGTCAATACAATAAAAACCTAAAACATGGAAATAATCTTTATTTTTCTAAATTTTTCGTCATTATTTTGTTTGCGCTTCCATTGCTTATTCTACAGCCTTTTTAAACACTCCATTTCTCTACAAAAATCGGCAGGAGCTGTTGGACTTGTTCATGTATGAGCGTATACTTATGCGAGTCGTCTATATGCTCAAGCGGTAAAGCAGGTATCCAAATGCAGTGAGCTCCTATTTCTTTTTCATACTGCAGCCAATCTCGGTCGCTAGTAAGCACAAAAAGATGTTTGACTTCATTGTCATTTATATGCTCATTCCAACGAAGTAATGTTTCATAAACAGCAGCTACTCCATCTTTTTTTAAGTATGTAAAACTAGGTGTTAAAATCACTCTTCCTTTAAATTGTCTCTCTAACTCTTCAGTAAGAGCAGTCGTATATTCACTCATAGATGCAGTAAGCTTTAAATCTTCTCCGAAATCAATGGGAATGAGTGGAACCAATACGGTATCAACATAACTTTTGGATTGTAAATACACATCCATTTCCTTCGCCTGCAGCTTCAACTTTCTTCTCCTCTCAGCAAGCTTGCTAAGGCTTGTCTTATTTATTTTTCAAACTGAATAAGGAGATAAAAAAAGAGATTGACCTTTTTCTAAGAAGCTAGCCAATCTCTCGTTTATCTACTGTACATAATGGTTATTTAAATATTCGCTTAAGCGCTGAAATTCCTCTTTATCATTTTCATCTAATGCTTTATCAATTAGTTCCATGATTTTTGATCGTTGAAATTTCTGAATAGATTCTTCCAATATTTGCTCAGCTAATACTCTGTCTTTTTCATTTGTTTGATTAGCTTTTGGCATATACGGATTGTCTTCCAGTACAGCCACATATTGAGGCGATGAATACAACGATCGGAAGTTTAATTGAATATAAATGTCTTCTTCTCGATTCAAACGAATATCATGAAATGATTTTTCTGCATCGGTTGTCATGATATTTTCTTTATAAAAACGAAATGGAGGGTCTTCCACACAGTGCGTAGACATCACCATCCCGCGAGGACAAAACTGTGCTTGCTCAACGAAGTGAACTCGTTTCATCAATTGATCATGGCTCATCAAATAATTTAAAATCCATACACATTCTCTGCGCTTCAGCTGATAATTCGTTAAAAACCAGCGAACAAATTCTTTTTTCTCGTTGACAGTAACAGGGGTCGTCATATTCTCACTTCCCTCCTCTGTGTTTAAACTCTCAGTTAAAACACCTTTTACAGTTATTTATTCCACACGGCAGCAATAAAATCCTCTGAACTATTATTTATTCTTCTAATTGAAATAATATGTCTTGAATTTCATCTACTGTTGGATCCATGGCTAATAAAGCTTGGAAAATCCCCTTCGCTTTCGAGCGCTGTCCTTCTTCTAATAAGAAATAGCCATACTCTTCTAAAAACGCATACTCTTCTTTAAAAACAGTATATGCAGATTCGTAGTATTTTAGCGCTTCTTCATAATTTTCTAATTCCTGATAAGCTTTTGCTAAATCCCATTCAAAATGAGGGTCATGCTCATTATATTCTTTGGCATGCTCGATATTCTCTACTACATCTTCATATCTCTCTTGACTCATATAAAGTTTAGAGAGAGTTAAAATAGCTTCAATGTACCCTGGATCTAGTGCAATCGCTTGTTGAAACGCCGATTCAGCCTCTTCTTCTAGACCGCGCTTTAATGCTATTTTACCTTTAAAAAAGTAAAGTTCTTTTTGAAATTCATCCTGCGCAATACCTTCGTTGACAGCCACCGCAGCCTCTTCTAGCATCTCTTCATGTTCATATGACTTTGCTAAATATAAATAAAGAGAATGGTACTCACGGTCTAACTCTTTTAGTTCTGTAAACTTTTCAATAGCGGTCTGATAATGACCTGCTTGATACGCTGAAATCGCATATTCAAATAGTGTGTTAATCTCAAGCTTATCTTTTAACGCTTGATCAAAGTAAGGAAGCGCTTCTTCGAACTGGCCGATACCTGCTAGACTTTCAGCTAATCGCTGACGAAGATCCGTACCGTTAAATTCTTTTTCTGTTTTTAGCAGCGTTTGATAAAAAGGAATTGCCTTTTGATAAATTCCTTGACTGCTGTAAAATTCACCGAGCCCAAAATCGATAACCGGCTCATTTGGAAGCATTTTTTTCGCTTCCATTAACTTTTGCTCACTTACTTCACTAAGGCCTTGCATTTGATATAAGTCAGCTACAAGAAGCAGAGCTGGCACATAATTATCGTCTTCGCTGCTAATTTGATTTAAAATATGAATGGCTTCTTCTTCTTCTTCTAAATCAATGAGCATTTCAGCTTTTAATAAATACAGCTCGCCTTCTTCTGGGTATTTAGCGATGAGCTCGTCTATTAAAGGCAGCGCATCATTTACTAGTCCCCACTCCTGCAGCTGTTCAGCCATTAAAAACTTTTCTTCGTCTGTAGCTTTATCTTTCAATTCATGAATAAGGGCAAGACCTTTTTCAATTTCATTGGATTCTACGTAACCTATCGCGCGGTCTAGTTCTTTCACACACAATTCTCCTTTATTATTACATTCACTTTTTATATAAAAATAAAACGAATTAATTTTCTATTTTTCCAAACTCGAAGCAAGAACACATGCTTCTATACACAATGATAAAATAGTTTGAGCGTTTGTTCAACAAATCAATTTGAATACGCTTACATTTTTTTAGGTAAAAACGAGATTGAGACATGAAACCTTCGTTCACCATCTCAATAAAAAATCCGAACGAGTTTGATTTTTCATCAACAATATCAATTCCTCGTTCGGATTTCCCTTCAACCAAAATACGTTTGTTCCAGCCTCTTCCTTATTGGCTTAGCTCATCAAGATCTTCAAAAAAAGTAGGGTAGGAGACGTGAATGGCATCACTTCTCTTTAGCGTTACCTCTCCCGTTGCAATGGCTGCTGCGACCGCAAGCATCATTCCAATTCGATGATCTCCGTAGCTGTCTACTTCCCCGCTTTGTAAAACCGTCTTGCCTTCGATAATAAGTCCATCAGGTGTTGGCGTAACAGAGGCACCCAGCTTGCTTAGCTCGGTTGCAACCGTATCGATGCGGTTCGTTTCTTTTACTTTTAGTTCTTCCGCATCTTTAATCACCGTTTTCCCAGTTGCCTGAGTCGCCAAAAGAGCGATTACCGGAATTTCATCAATTAAACGAGGAATTAAATCGCCCCCAATTTCAATCCCTTTCAACTGAGACGTTTCAATCGTCAAATCGCCAATAGGCTCTCCATTTTGAATACGTTCATTGGAAATTGTAAGGCGTGCACCCATTTGCTGAAGCACATCAATAATACCTGTTCTTGTAGGATTGAGTCCGACGTTTTTCAAAACGATTCGGCTGTTTGGAACAATGGCTCCTGCAACAAGAAAGAATGCAGCTGAAGAAATGTCTCCAGGGACGTACACATCCGTTCCGCGCAGGGATTGTCCCCCTTCAATACTTACAGTCGTTCCATCTACCTCTACGTCTACTCCAAATGCGCGAAGCATACGCTCGGTATGGTCGCGTGATGTAAAAGGCTCGGTTACTTTTGTTGTGCCTTCGGCATGAAGTCCCGCTAGTAAAATCGCCGATTTTACTTGTGCACTTGCTACAGGAGAATGGTAATGAATTGCTTTTAATGCTCCTCCTCTAGTAGATAAAGGCGTATATTGGCCATGCTCACGCCCATCAATCTTTGCACCCATAGAGCGCAGCGGCACCGTAACACGGCTCATTGGACGCTTGGCAATCGACTCATCTCCAATTAGAGACGTATGAAATGGCACACCGGCAAGAATCCCCAGCATTAAACGAGTAGTTGTTCCTGAATTTCCTACATCTAAGATGGAAGTAGGTTCACTTAATCCTTCGATACCTTTACCTTCCACTTCAACATACTCGCCTTCTCTTTTAATCGATACGCCCATCTTTTCAAAACAAGAGATGGTACTTAAGCAATCTTCACCTGCTAAAAAATGATTAATCGTAGTTTTCCCTTCTGCCATCGCTCCGAACATCACAGCTCTGTGAGAAATCGACTTATCCCCGGGAATAGAAATTTCTCCTTGAAGAGATGAAAGATTCGTTTTTAATGGTTTTCCACTCATTTCATTCACACCTTTCGTACATTAAGAAATAAACGTCTGATATTGATGCTGATGGAGACACGCTCTTGCCCGCTTTCTATCTTCCTCTGTTTGAAAGCTCAAACGTAATACTCCGTATATATCTTCTCGTGTTTCTAAAATTCGAATGTTTGTAATACTGATTTCATCTTCTGCTAAATAACCGGTTACTTCTGAGATAATACCCGGATAGTCAGGAACATCCACATAGAGGTCATAAAAGGATGGAATCGCTCCTTTGGTTCGTACAGGAAGCTGATCTCTAAATTGTTTCGCTTGTGAAAAATATGTATAGATATCATTCGCATCTTTTCGTTCGATCATATTTCGCACGTCGTTCATTTCTTCAAGCCAGTGGTCAAACATTGAAAGAAGCGCATCCTGGTTATGAAGCAAAATATCTCTCCACATCGCTGGACTGCTTGAAGCAATACGTGTAATATCACGAAACCCTCCAGCCGCAAGCTGCGAAACTAGCTGATTGTCTTGTTGGTAATATTCTGCTTGATGAACAAGGCTTGCAGCAATAATATGTGGAAAATGGCTAATGACACCTGCTAATTTATCATGTTCTTTTGGTGACATTACAATAATTTTAGCTTTTGTACCACTTAGCAATTCCTTTAAGCTGTTTAAAGCCTCCGAAGAAGTAGAAGATGAAGGTGTTAATACATACATTGCATTTTCAAATAAATGAGCTTTAGAAGCAGCTACTCCGCTTTTATGAGACCCCGCCATTGGATGACCCCCGATAAACTCAATGCCTTTAGAAATAAGAGCCTCGGCTGTCTTCACTACTTCTTCTTTTGTACTTCCTACGTCTGTTACGATGACAGACTGTTTGAGCGTAAAATGTTCGAACTGTTTTAGCACTTCCGCTGCTTGGGTGACTGGAATGGCAATAACAATATAATCCGCTTGCTCAGCGCCTTGTTGCAAAGAAGAAGCCGCTTGGTCAATTACGCCTAGAGTTTTAGCGAGCTCCAGCTGCTCTTGATTAATGTCAAAACCTATTACATCAAGATGATGATGCGTCTTTTTTATATTAAGTGCAAGAGATCCTCCAATTAATCCTAGGCCTATAACAAAAACATTTTCTTTCACTTTCCTTCACCTCATTGTGCATATGAAGATGAGAGTGTGAAATCACACTCTCATCTTTTACTATATTAGGTATTAAGCTTTCGCCGTTTCTTGGTTAACAAACTGCTGAAGCAATTCAATGATTTGTTCATTTTGTTCTTTTGTTCCCACCGTAATACGAACGGAAGTTGGGAAGCCTAATGCATTCCCTGAACGAACGATAAATCCGCGCTCCAATAAAAATTGAAACACTTCATCGCCTTGACGGCCAAAATCAATTAGAACAAAATTAGTGAAAGAAGGATAATAGTTTAAGCCATTCTTATCACAGAAAGCATAGTACTGCTGCAAACCTGCTTCATTTTTCTTTTTGCACTCTTCAATGAACGCTTGGTCTTCAAGAGCAACGATTGCTGCTTTTTGAGCCATGCGGCTTGTATTAAAAGGTTCGCGAGCCGGCTCAATTTTTTGTAGCAATGATTCGTTTGCAATACCGTAACCAATACGCAAAGAAGCTAAGCCGTATGCTTTTGAAAATGTGCGAAGTACAATTAAGTTTTCGTATTCATTCAAAAGCTCTACCGTATTCGGATAGTCGGCTTGATCTGCTGCATACTCAAAATACGCTTCATCCATAACGATTAACGTATGCTTAGGAACTTGCTTCATAAAGGAAATTAACTCATCGCCCTTCACATACGTTCCCGTTGGATTATTAGGACTGCATACCCATACAATTGTCGTATTTTCATCAATTGCACGAAGCATAGCATTTAAATCATGATCTCCGCCGCGCAGCGGTACTTCACGAATTTCTGCACCTTCAATTACGGCATTGTGCTTATATTGAGGAAATGATGGCGTTGGCATGACAGTGTTTGTATCAGCCGATAGTAAAGCTCGGCAAATAATTTGAATGACTTCATCAGACCCATTTCCAAAAATCAGCTGATCTTGCTCTACACCTACGTGTTTTGCTACTGCTGCACGCAGTTCAGCTGCATAACCGTCTGGATAAAGCGCCATATTTTCAATTTCTGCAGCAATCGCCTCTTTTACTAAAGCAGAGCTGCCGTAAGGATTTTCATTGGATGCTAATTTTACAACGCGATCTAAATTAAATTCACGCTTCACTTCTTCAATTGGCTTACCTGGTTTATATGGAGATAAAGTTAGTAATTGTTCTTTTACCTTCACCGTGTTACACCTCGCATTTTTGTATAGGCGAAACGATGGATGCAACATACTCCTCAATTTGATTTAATCCGTCTCGGCGTGTATCCTTATTTAAAAGAACTTCTTCAAGCTGGCCAATTTTATTAACAATTGCACTTCCAATTACAATGCCGTCGCTGTGTTCTTTTAATATCTCTACTTGTTCGCTTGTTGAAATCCCAAAACCGACGGCAACCGGTATAGAAGCTGCTGCTTTCACATCTTCTAAAAAGGTGCCAATATCAGCCGGCAGCGTAGAGCGAACCCCAGTAACGCCTAAAGACGACACGCAGTATAAGAAGCCCGTTGCATCTGCAGCAATTTTTTGAATACGCTCTTTAGATGTAGGAGCAACCATTGAAATGTACGCAACTTCATTTTCAGCGGCAAGCTCCCGGATACGGCCACTCTCTTCGTACGGTAAATCCGGAATTAGCACTCCATCTATTTCATTTTCTCGCATTAACGCGAAAAAGGATTCTAAACCTAATTGTAACACAGGATTAAAATAGGTAAAGAGAATTACCGGTATTTTCACACCTTTTTTTCTCATCACCGATACAAGCTTAATAGCTTTTGAAATAGACATACCGCCAGATAAAGCTCTTTTGGACGCCTCTTGAATAATCGGACCATCTGCTAAAGGATCGGAATACGGTACGCCCAGCTCTAAAATAGAAGCACCTTGCTTTTGCAAAGACAAAGCAATCTCCACCGTTGCATCTTCATGAGGATCTCCTGCTGTAATAAATGGAATAAATAATGTTTCATGTTTAGGTAGTCTCGCTTCAAACGTATTCATGTTCTTCTTCCTTCCCTTCTAGCAAGTTTACTAATGTATGAACGTCCTTATCTCCTCGACCTGATAAGCAAATTAAAATGGTTTCTTCTTTCGTCATGCTTTTAGCCAGTTCAAATGCTTTTGCCAGCGCATGGGCGGATTCGATAGCCGGGATGATTCCCTCCGTTTTCGCCAGCAGCTGAAGAGCTTCGATTGATTCATCATCCGTTACACTTTCATATTCTACTCGTCCAATAGATGAAAGGTGAGAATGCTCTGGACCGATACCCGGATAATCCAAACCTGCTGAAATAGAATAAGGCTCTGTAATTTGACCATTTTCATCTTGAAGTAAATACGTGAGCGTTCCGTGGATAACACCTTTTGTGCCTTTAGCCATTTTAGCAGCATGAAGAGCTGTATTTAGTCCTTTCCCCCCTGCTTCTACTCCAATCAAGCGTACATGTTCTTCTTTAATAAAATCATAAAACATACCGATTGCATTACTGCCGCCTCCGACGCATGCCACGACAGCATTTGGAAGTTTTCCTTCTACCGCTGTAAACTGTTCTTTTGCTTCTTCTCCAATAATTTTTTGGAAATCTCGAACCATTTTAGGATAAGGATGCGGTCCAATTGCCGAACCAATTAAGTAAAAATGATCTTCACAGTGTTGAACCCAGTAGCGGATTGCTTCATTTGTTGCATCTTTTAGCGTTTTTGTTCCAGAAGTTGCAGGAATGACTTCCGCGCCTAGAAGCTTCATGCGAAAGACGTTCAACGCCTGACGTTCAATATCTTCTTCTCCCATGAATACTTTACATTCCATTCCGAACTTTGCAGCTACTGTAGCTGTGGCTACCCCGTGCTGACCCGCTCCTGTTTCAGCAATAATTTTTGTTTTGCCCATCCGTTTAGCAAGTAAAATCTGTCCAATGGCATTGTTGATTTTGTGAGCACCCGTATGATTTAAGTCTTCACGTTTCAAATAAATTTTTGCCCCGCCGAGTGTTTCGGTAATATTATCAGCATATGTTAAAGCCGTTGGTCGCCCTGAGTAATTGACGAGTAAGGATAGATACTCATCTTTAAATGCCGGATCTTTCATTGCTTCATTCAAAGCTGCTTCTACTTCTTCAAGTGGTTTCATTAATGTTTCAGGTACGTATTTTCCGCCAAATTCACCAAAGCGGCCAAATTCATCAGGGTGATTGTATGTCATAGTATGATCTTCCTTTCAATCTCTATAATTTTTGTATAGTCCTTCGTTCCATTTGTTTCAATACCGCCAGAAATATCAATCGCCCCAGGCTTGTAGGGTAACAAGTTCTCAATGTTAAAAGCATTGATTCCTCCAGCAATAAAGCATTTTTTACCTAACTTTTGTGCAGCTGATTCATACTGAGGAACGAAGCTCCAATCAAAAGCGACGCCCGTTCCTCCGAATTGTTCTTTAACCTTGCTGTCAATTACATAACCGTCAGCTTCTTCATATACATGCATTTGCTGCAGCGTCTCGTTATTGTGCGGGAGTGCTTTCCATACTTCATATCCACGCTGCTTTAACTCACGTACTTCAGCAGCAGTCTCTTGCCCGTGGCACTGAATCACATCTAAATTTGTCACGGAGGCAATTTCAAGTATTTGATCCACCGGTGTATTGACAAATACCCCTACTAGCGAGACTTGTTTTTTTATTTCATCCGTTACAAACTCATTTACTCGTTCAGGCTTTACATATCGTTTACTTTTAGGGTAGAAAATAAAGCCAATGTGAGTAGCAGCCGACTTTTCGATTAAAGCTATATCTTGTTTTGATCGAATACCGCAGTACTTAATAAGCATATTCACTTTCCCCAAACAGCTTTTTAATCGCTTTGGTTTGATTATCCTGTCTCATAAGCGATTCTCCTACTAAAATAGCTTTTGCTCCGGCTTCTTTTACGTAGGAAACATCATCGTATAAGTAAATCCCGCTTTCACTTACTAAAAGCTGATCTTTCGGCACGTGCTTAGCGATTTCTTTTGTCTGCTGCACGCTGGTTTCAAACGTATGAAGATTTCGATTATTAATCCCGATAATCTTCGGTGTAAATACAGCTAACAGCTGTTCAAGCGTTTCTAAAGAATGCACTTCTACTAAACAATCTAACTCTTTTTCAGTAGCTTGAAGATAAAGCTCTTGCAACTTTAATGGTTCAAGTGCTTCTCCGATGAGTAAAATAGCATCGGCACCGATTCTTGCACTTTCTTCCACTTGAATGGAATCAATGATGAAATCCTTACGAAGCACAGGAATAGAGACATGCTGTTTAATATCACTTAAAAACGTTCGGTGTCCTTGAAAATAGTGCTGATCCGTTAACACAGACAAAGCATCTGCTTTTCCTTCCTCGTAGGCTTTAGCAATTTCCACAGGCTGAAAATTCTCCTTTATTAATCCTTTGGAAGGAGAGGCTTTTTTTACTTCTGCAATAAGAGCCAGCTCTCGATTTGGATTTGATAAAGCTTCTAAAAATGATCGTTTTGTAACATTTTGCTGTTCGGGTAACTGTAGGTTTTGAATTTCTTCTTTTTTTGTTTCAATAATTTTATTGAGCATGTTCAACCACCTTTTTCGATTTCAATCGTTGTAATTGCGTGTATGCAGCACCTGATTCAATTGTTTCTAAAGCTACAGCTACTCCTTCTTCAAAAGTAGAAACGTTTCCGCTAACGTAAATAGCTGCAGCAGAGTTCAACACGACTGCATTTTTAGCAGTTACATTACTTTTATTTAAAAATAGCGATTCAATGAGATCTGCACTCGATTTCGCGTCTTCTACCACCAAGTCTTCAAGCTTACCTCTCTGTAAGTGTACATCCTCTGGTGCAAGCGTATATTCTGTAATAACATTGTCTTGCACTTCTACAATATCCGTTACATCCGTAGCACTAATTTCATCCAAACCGTCCCTGCCCGCAACGAGAAGAACGTGGTTAGCTCCCAGTACAACAAGGGCTTCTGCTAATTTCCGTGCAAGCTCAATAGAATAAACGCCAATTACTTGCTTTGTGCAATTAGTAGGGTTTGCTAACGGACCTAATGCATTAAAAACGGTTCTAAACCCTAATTCCTTTCGAGTAGCAGCAACGTGCTTCATAGCAGGGTGATAAAGCGGCGCAAATAAAAAGGACATGTTGAGGTCAGACACCGCATTTTTCACTTCTTTTTCATTTCCTTGAATCCATATATCCAGATGTTCTAACACGTCTGCACTTCCGCTTTTAGAAGACACCGCGCGATTCCCATGTTTCGCAACCTTTACTCCAGCAGCAGATGCCACAATCGCACTAGCCGTCGAAATATTAAACGTAGAGGCGCCGTCTCCTCCCGTACCGCACGTATCTACTACGTTTAATTCTTCTAGAGAAATAGCATTCATATTGTTTTTCATCCCCCGGACAAAACCAACAATTTCATCGACGGTTTCTCCTCGGTACGTTAAAATGGTTAGCACGCTAGCAATTTGAGCTGCCGGGACTTTACCGTTCATAATATCATTCATAATTTTTTCTGCTTCTTCCGCTGAAAGTGACTCGCCGCGCAAACACTTTTTCAACAATTCTTTAAACATATACATCCTCCTTTTTATCGTAGATGTCTTGAGCTAATTGAATTGTTTTAATTAAAGCGCTAGCTTTATTGCGGGTTTCTTTCCACTCAAGCTCCGGTTTTGAGTCAGCAACCACTCCTGCTCCAGCCTGTATATAAGCGGTTTGGTCTTTCAAAAGAATGGTACGAATTGCAATGCACGAATCAATGTTTCCATCAAATCCGAGATATGCTACGGTTCCTGCATATACATTTCGCGCAACTGGTTCAATTTCATTTAAGATTTGCATCGCCCGCACTTTTGGAGCGCCAGATACGGTACCCGCTGGAAATGCAGAAAGCAGCGCATCAATAGGATGTACTTTTTCATCTAGGCGTCCTGTCACTTTAGAAATCAAGTGCATGACGTGCGAAAAGTTAACCTGCTGCATTAATACCGGCGTTTGGACACTTCCATACTGTGCAACTCGGCCGATGTCATTTCTTGCTAAGTCCACGAGCATATAGTGTTCTGCCCGCTCTTTTTCATCGTTAATTAAGTCTTCATACAAGCGCGCATCTTCTTCTGCATCTCTGCCGCGTCTTCTCGTTCCTGCAATTGGATGAATTTCTAAATGGCCGTTTTCAATTTGAATCAACCGCTCAGGGGAACTTCCGATCAATTCCACTCCCTTTACTTTCACGTAAAATAAATAAGGAGATGGATTAACTAATCGCAATACTCTGTAAATATCAAATCCAGCTACGGTCGTATCAATTTGAAATCTCTGCGACAATACGGCTTGAAAAACATCTCCGCTTTTAATGTATTCCTTAATTTTTTCCACATCTTGCACAAATTTATCTTTTTGGTATGACGATGTCACGCCTTCAAAGCTAACTTCGCGCTGCTCGCTTTCAAACATCATCGGCTTTTCTTTCACCGTCTGCGCTATTCTTTCAACATATCGATTGATCTCTGCTAGAGCTTCATCATGTTTTTCTTTTTTCTGCTGTTCTTTATCTTGCTCATCAAGCTGAATGTAGTGAATCACCATAAGCTCTTTTGTTTGGTGATTATAAGCGAGCATCGTTTGACAATAGATAAAGTGAAAAGTAGGCATGTTCAAATCGTTTTGGGCATGTACGTTTACTTTTTCAATTTGCGATACTGCGTCGTAGCTGATAAATCCTACTGCTCCTCCTTTAAAAGGAAGTGCAAGGTCTGGTACTTTCACTTTCAGCTCTTGCTGAATTTTACAAAATACCTCTTTAAAGCTGTCTCCTTGCAGCACAGGTTGAAGCTGCTTGTTTTTTGCTAGATAGGTTCCGTTCTCTTCTTCTACATACAAAAACGGATTCAAGCCAATAAAAGAATAATTGGACCATGGTGATGATTCATCATTGCTTTCAAGCAAATATACAGCTTCATCTTTTACTTGCTGAAAAAGATCAACAGGTGTCATGCTATCGATAAATATTTTTTTTATGATTGGAATGGTTAAATACTTTGTAGAGTCTTCTAAAAAAGAAGTATACGTGTTCGTCATATCTTTCAATCCTCCATTTCATGGAGAATGAGAATAGATGAGGTTATATAAAAGAGGATATAATAAATAAACCCAAAGACACATCAAAAATGGGCCTTTGGGTATACGAATGGTAAAATTCACTCAACTAAACTCTGCTCAACTGTCTCATTCTCGTCTACCCTAATCTCAACTAAACTGTCTATTTTTTTCTCATAACTAAAATCTCTAAACTAACTTGTTACCAATTGTAGTACGTTTCAAATTCATTTGTCAACTACTATCTACTTGGCTTTTGAAGAAACTACGCTTGAAGCTCTTCATTCAGCAGCTTAAGAATCACTTCATCTTCTACTTGTTGAACAAAAGGTTTTCCTACGCCTTCAAGCAGTACCATATGAACATTGCTTGATTTGGACTTCTTGTCTGCTTTCATTCTCACGAGCAGCTTTTCAGCTGAAAGGTGGTTTGGAACAGACGTCTCATAGCCAAATTTTTCAAACCATTTCGCAATTTCAGCTACAGGGAACTCGCTTTTCCCAAGCGTATTGCTGACTTTCATAGCAAACAGCATCCCAATGGCTACGCCTTCTCCGTGACTGATTTGTCCATAGCCGCACTCTGCTTCGATCGCATGACCTAACGTATGTCCAAAGTTCAGGTGAGCGCGAACGCCAGCTTCTGTCTCATCTTCTTTTACAACAGATGCTTTGACTAAAATACCGCTTTGAATAGCATAAATTAATTTTTCATCTTGTAAATCAGTCAGCGATTGTATATTTTGCTGAAGCCATTCATAAAATGCTTCATCGTGAATAAAAGCATGTTTAATCACTTCTGCAAAACCAGAACGCCACTCTCTTTCAGGAAGCGTTTTAAGAAGATCAATGTCATAAACAACCGCTTCAGGCTGATAAAAAGCGCCAATCATATTTTTTCCAAGCTCATGATTAATGGCTACTTTACCGCCTACAGCACTATCGTGAGCAAGAAGCGTCGTTGGCACTTGAATAAACGAAACCCCTCTCATGTATGTAGCGGCTACAAATCCAGCTAAATCGCCAACTACCCCTCCGCCGAAAGCAATAACGAGCGCATTGCGGTCAAGCTGCTGCTCGAGTGCAAAAGTCTGACAATCGTAGTAATGTTGAAATGACTTTGCGTGTTCACCGCTTGGTACTACGTATTTAGCCACTTTAAACTGCGTCTCAATCGCTTTTACAACCGCTTCTCCATAATATGAATCTACAGCTGAATCAGTGATGATTAACACCGACGACAGATTAGGTTTTACACTCTCAATAATAGAAGGCAGCTTTTCAATTAATCCATTTCCTAAATAAAGAGGATATGTTTTGGATAAAGTTTGAATATCAATTTGCAACATTAAAACTCCCTCGCATGTACACGCATTTTCTCAATATTTTCAGCAATTAAATCAATTCGGTCTTGTCCAAACTGTTCGATTAGCGCATCAGCCAATTCCCAAGCTACAACGGCTTCTGCTACAACGCTTGCTGCCGGCACAGCACAGCTGTCTGAACGTTCGATGCTTGCCTCGAAGGCTTCTTTCGTTTCAATATCAACACTTTTTAACGGCTTGTAAAGCGTTGGAATAGGTTTCATTACACCACGTACTACAATTGGCATACCTGTTGTCATGCCACCTTCAAAGCCGCCTAAGTTGTTTGTTTTACGGGTATATCCATTCTCTTCATCCCATAGAATTTC
Organism: Priestia sp. USM5; assembly: GCF_058323215.1. Classification (NCBI taxonomy): domain Bacteria; kingdom Bacillati; phylum Bacillota; class Bacilli; order Caryophanales; family Bacillaceae; genus Priestia; species Priestia sp. USM5. The sequence continues at coordinate 567,484 of NZ_JBSGKN010000001.1, read as the reverse complement.
GTCATGAACTTCGCTTCCTGGTCTGCGAGCCGCTTCAAATCCAATCCCAAACTCAACGCCTTTAAATGCATTAATGCTCATAACAGCTGCAGCAATCTTCGCATCTAATTTACGATCGTAATGGACATAGCTGCCCACTCCTGCTGGCACGCCTTCAATAATAACTTCTACTACGCCTCCGATCGAATCGCCGTTTTTCTTAGCATCATCGATTGCTTGCATCATGTCTTTCTCAACAGCTGAGTCAAAACATCTTACTGGAGAAGCTTCAGTGACTTCTTGAAGTTCCTCTAAGCTTTTGTATTGAGGAGGATTTGCCTGTACGCCGCCAATTTCTAATACATGTCCAGCTACAGAAATCCCGAACTGAGCAAGGATTTGACGAGCCACAGCACCTGCTGCTACCCTTACAGTTGTTTCACGAGCTGAAGAACGTTCTAATACATTTCTCATATCGCGATGACCATATTTAATAGCGCCGTTTAAATCGGCATGCCCTGGTCTTGGTCTTGAGATTTTACGCTTTACTTCTTCTGATTCTTCTTCAGAAATTGGCTCGATGCCCATAATTTTTGTCCAGTGTTTCCAGTCGTTATTTTCTACCGCTAACGTAATAGGAGATCCTAGCGTATAGCCGTGGCGAACACCGCTTAAAATTTCCGCTTGATCTTTTTCAATTTGCATACGTCTTCCGCGACCATGACCTTTTTGTCTTCGCGCTAAATCTGTATTGATGTCTTCGGCTGTTAAAGGAAGCCCTGCGGGAACACCCTCTAAAATAGTAGTCAACTGTGGACCATGTGATTCTCCTGCTGTTAAATATCGCATAATCGTACCTCCGCTTAATATGTATTATTCGTCAGAATTTTTCCATTTTTAAATATGACTATACCATACTATAACATAAGAATATATAAAAAGTTTCACCTCAGCTTGTAAGAAATCGCTTCAGGTTATCTCAATTAAATGGTCTTTACTTTTCTGTAAAAAAACGTATCAGCCGTTTCAAACCCATACTTTTGCGGAGTGAAAATCTGCTCTGTGCTCCCTACAAATAAGATGCCTCCAGGTGCTAAAGCTCTGCTAAACTTTTCATATAAAGCATGCTTTGCTTCATCGGTAAAATAAATAAGCACGTTTCGACAAACAATCAAGTCAACGTTTTTAGGAAAAGAGTCTGACAGTAAGTTATGTTTTTGAAAAATAACTGTTTTTTTGATTTTTTCATCTAATAAGTACCCGGTTCCTCTTTGTTGAAAGTACTTATTTTTCATCGAAACAGGCATTTCCTGAAGTGAACGTTCATCATAAAAGCCTATTTTTGCTTTTTCTATCACTTTTTCATCCAGATCGGTCGCCAATATAGAAATACGCGAAAGCGGAAAAAATGTTGATAAAACCATCGCTAGTGTATACGGCTCTTCCCCTGTTGAGCAGGCAGCGCTCCACACTTTCAGATCTGATTTTCCTTTTACAAGAGTCGGTAAAATTTTTTGCTCCAATATATCCCACCGCTGATAGTTGCGATAAAACTCTGACACGTTAATCGTCATCCGATCTAAAAACTCCTCAAGCAGTTCGTTGTTACTGTTCATTGCTCGATAATATTCAAAAAAACTAGAAAAACCTTTTTTTTCATACAGCGAGGTGAGGCGGCGGTGCATTTGAGACTGCTTATATAGTGATAAATCAATGCCTGTTTTTGTTTTTATTTTCTCCACAAACGCGTCGTATTCATCTATCATTTTTGACTCTCCTTTCTCATTCCTATACGTTTATGTTAGACGTATAAAGAAATAAAACCTTTATATACGCTTATCTTCTTATTAATATATCGGAATACATTATGAAAATGTTTATGCGGGGAAATCTTTGCACTTAATAGCCTAGAAGCCTGTTTATACACACAATAAAAAAGACGAATGAAAATTCATTCGTCTTTTTGCGCTATCTAAATTAGTAAATCCAAGCGTCTGCGTCTTTTTTATAGAAAGTCAGCTCTTCACTTTCAAAGAATAAGCTGATTTCACGCTCCGCACTTTCTGGTGAATCTGAGCCGTGAATAATATTCTTATCCACAATCAGTCCATAATCACCTCGAATAGTTCCAGGAAGCGCTTCTTGAGGGTTAGTTTTCCCCACCATTTGACGTGATACTGAAATCACGTTTTCACCTTCCCATACCATAGCAAAAACTGGACCTGATGTGATAAATTTCACTAACTCACCGAAGAAAGGTTTCTCTTTATGTTCACCATAGTGTGTTTCAGCTAATTCCTGCGAAATATGCATAAGCTTAGCTCCAACTAATTGAAAACCTTTTTTCTCAAAGCGAGAAATAACCTCACCAATAATGCTTCTTTGTACCCCGTCTGGTTTGACCATTAAAAACGTTTTTTGTATCATTTTACTCTCCACCCCTGAAGTTCATGATATGTAAACAAGTTTTGAAAGCGCAATCACACCTCATGAAGATATTAACATTGTTTCGAGCAGTTTACAACTTATGAAAGTAAATAAATCAAAATTTCCGTTTTCCAATGTACTTCGCAATTTGATGCAGCGTTTTTTTCGCCTTGTTTGGCGGCAGTTCTTCTAAAATGCTCATCGCTTTTTGCAGATAACGATCGCTCATCTCAAATGAACGTTCAATGGCGTTAGAAGATTTAATATCAGAAATAATTTCATCGATCAGCTCTTGCTCATATTCCCTCTCGAAAAGCTGTTCTACTTTATCTCGAAACTCAGCATTTTCAATGGCATACAAAACTGGCAGCGTAATATTTCCTTGCAGTAAGTCGCTGCCAACTGGTTTCCCAAGCTGTTCTTCTGATGAGATAAAATCTAAAATGTCATCCGTAATTTGAAATGACATTCCCACGTAATATCCAAACCAAAATAAACGTTTATGTATATCTTCAGGAGCTCCCGCTGCAATTGCGCCTAACTGACAGCTTGCAGCAATTAGCAGTGCCGTTTTACGTTTAATTCTACGCAGATACACGCGTAAGTTTTGGTTTAGGTTGTATTTGTCCTTAATCTGTTCAATTTCACCGAGCGTTAATTCCACCATCGTATTAGATAAAATTTTATGTGCTTCCACATCTTTAACCTCACTCATAACTTCAAGTGCACGAGCAAAGATGTAATCCCCTGTATACATAGCAATACGATTGTCCCATTTTGCCTTAATTGTTGGTTTTCCCCGTCGCTTATCAGCGTCATCAATAACATCATCATGAACAAGAGACGCCATATGAATCAGCTCAAGCGCTACTGCCACATGTTTGATTTGGTCGATATTGTAATGCCCAAATTTAGCTGCCAACAAAACAAATACAGGGCGAATTCGTTTCCCCCCTGCTTGTAAAAGGTGAAGAGAAGCATCTGTGATAAGTGTTTCATCGGTATGAACAGTTTGTTCAAGTTCTTTCTCAATAAGGGTAATATCCGTATTCAAAAAAGCGTACATCATTTTTAGTTTCATTGGACTCACCTTGCATTATATATTCATTCTTTACTCCTTATCCTACAGGCTGTTGCACCTGTAGGACAAGCTTTTTCTCTTTTATCGTTTGTACCCTAGATGCATCGCCGCTACTCCACCTGTGTAAGATTTCACTTCAACATCTGTCAAACCGGCTTCACGGAACATATCAGCCAATTGCTTTTGACCTGGAAAGTCCCTAGCTGACTCTTGAAGCCATGAATATTCATCATAGCTTTTAGCGACCATCTTTCCAAGCGCAGGCATAATATACTTAAAATAAAGCAAGTACATTTGTCGGTAACCAATCATCGTTGGCTGAGACGTTTCAAGGCAAACCACTTTTCCGCCAGGTTTCACGACGCGCTGCATTTCCTTTAAAACTTGAAGGTAATCGGGCACGTTGCGCAGTCCGAATCCAATCGTTACATAGTCAAATGAATTATCTTCAAAAGGAAGCTCCATTGCATTGCCATGTAGTAAAGTAATATTTGAAAAAGGTGAGTTTTTTACTTTCTCTTCACCAATCTTTAGCATATTTTGACTAAAATCCAGGCCAACTGCCTCTCCTGTTTCTCCAACTGCTTCAGCCATAGCTAGCGTCCAATCCGCAGTTCCGCAACAAACATCTAAAGCTTTTGTTCCTTTTTGAACATTCATTCGCTTCATCGTATCTTTGCGCCATGCCTTATGACGCTGAAAACTAATAACAGAATTCATTTGATCATAATTTTTGTATATTTTTTCAAATACGCCATGGACACGCTGTTCTTTTGATTGCTGCATATCTCTATCCTTCTCCTACGACATTTTTCAACACTTCTAAGCTAGATGTAAGTTCATCTAAGTGCTCTCTTAAAAACTCATTCATCGCAAATTCACTTCGCAAGTACCCTCTAACAATATTTACAGACTGTTGAGTATACGAATAAAGGTATTCTTTTATTTGTTCTTGATTCATGCCAATTTGTTTGCAATAGTTTAGCAAGAGAGTAGGCTCTTTATGCTGTAATGACTTTAATTGCTTTAATATCCCATTCAAATACGCTGCATGTTTTAAAAGTTCTTTCCACTCTTCACGTTCAAAATAGTCACATAAGCATCTTACAAACGATGATTCTGCTGCTAAAAAACTATTCATAACGTCGTGTGGATTAGTAGAGCGATTGTTATAAATGTGTATCTTAGCGATATTAATTTCTTTAATAGCAGATGCTATAACTTTCATTAAATTCAGCTGGCTGCTTTGAGCTAAATAGTAATAGTACAGGCCGCTGTAATAATCTCCGGCCAAAACTACCAGCTGCCTCTCATGCAGCTTCCCTTCATTTCCGCTAACATTTTGAGTGGAGACTAGATCGTGGGTATCAAGTGCGGTTTGAACGAGCATCACAGATAGCACAGAGCTGTTCTTTTTTTCTTCTTCCATTGAAAGAGTATCTAAGAACGAACACATGTACAGTAATCTATTTTCATCAATACGCGGATGATGAATATATTTTTTTACATATGGATGACTTAATTCAACATGAAGCTGTTCTTTCATGTTGGCCACAATATCATAGATGGTTTTTACGCTCATCATCCTTGTCTCCCTTTCCATCACTATTTGTTTAAAGTTCTTTTAACTCCAAATCGATAGTGTCAATTATAACATAATTACATTATAAAATATCCTTTAAATTCTTTTGAAGCTTTTTCACGGTTTAAATCCTTTAGCTGCTCATCCGCTTGAACACCGTTCATCTACATACCATCTTGATTTCTTAGACAGTAATTTAAGATATTGCTTTTAGTTTCACCATGTTTTTCCTGTTCTTATTCATTTATTTTAAATATAAATAAAAGCAGGAAAATCCCTGCTTATTTTTTCGTATCGGATTCAATTTCTCCGTGAACAGTCTGAACGACGGCTTTGCCACGAATTTTAATTGCGGATGTATGCTCAGTAAACTGCGCAATCATCACTTCGCCTTTATCTAGTTTTTCTGAATGATGAAATCGCGTATCTGCTCCTCGCGTTAAGCCAATTACGTTAACTCCATCTTCGACCGCTTTAATGACAATATACTCTGGCGTTCCTTTTTGTGTCATATTCTCTTCTCCTTCATCATCCACATTATGATTTAATCAATGATAAAACTTCAGCTCTAGAACTTGCATCGTGTTCTAACACTCCACGCACAGCAGAAGTGATTGTCATAGCCCCAGGCTTTTTAATGCCTCGCATGGTCATACACATGTGCTCTGCTTCCACTACTACCATTACCCCGTGCGGCTCTAATGTTTCTACAATAGAATCCGCCACTGTAGATGTAATTCTCTCCTGAAGCTGAGGACGTTTCGCAACAGCCTCTACCGCTCTTGCCAGCTTACTTAAACCGGTCACTCGTCCGCCTTTTGGAATATACGCAACATGAGCTTTTCCGTAAAAAGGCACTAAGTGGTGTTCACACATAGAGTAAAAAGGAATATCTTTTACAAGCACTAGCTCTTCATGATCTTCTCCAAAAACTGTTTTAAAATGCTCTTTTGGATCTTCATTCAACCCGGAAAAGACTTCCTCATACATTTTAGCTACTCGCTTTGGTGTATCTAATAATCCTTCACGGTTTGGATCTTCGCCAATTGCTTCTAAAATTAGTCTCACAGCTTGTTCGATCTGTGGTTTATTTACAGATGACATGTTGTTGCCCTCCAATTCGTTGCATTACGACTTTATGAAAAAAATTCTAGCATATGTATATACCAAAGGCAAAAAAGAAAGGTCGCAAATGTGCGACCTTTCAAAGCTCTTCATCAACGGCTATGAATAAAGCCATTTTATGTAGATATTATTTTACAGCATCTTTAAGAGCTTTACCTGGTTTGAATGCAGGAACTTTGCTAGCAGGAATTTCGATTTCTTCGCCAGTTTGTGGATTGCGTCCTTTACGAGCAGCACGTTCACGTACTTCGAAGTTACCAAAACCGATAAGTTGAACTTTGTCCTCAGCTTTTAAAGCTTCTAAAATTGTATCGAAAACAGCATCAACTGCTTTTGTAGCATCCTTTTTTGAAAGCTCACTTGCTTCTGCAACAGCATTAATTAATTCTGTCTTGTTCATGCCATTCACCTCCTCCCAAAATCGGATCATATAATAACTAAAAACCTTGTTAGAAAAGGAATCTAGTAATTCGTTATATCTCATTCTTTAACAAAACAAATGGATATTATACATAACCTATGTATCGACAAGCCTAATCATAAACGATTGAACTAAATAATTCAATGTTTTTCATTCATCTGCCGTATGTATGTAGTGAAAACAGTATGATCGATCGATTTCTGTTAAAAGATTAACATATTGAACAAGGCATAGCAAGCAGAAAATAACGCAGGAATAGGATAACCACGCGATCTATCACAATATATGTAAAGTTTTGTATGATCTATCCAAAAAGAAGAGGCTCCTTTATGAGGAGCCTAACCTTGTATTCTTATAAAATAATCGCGATTAAACCTCCAGATCCTTCGTTAATAATCCGTTCTAGCGTTTCTTTTAACTTATATCGCGCATTTTCAGGCATCAGCGACAGCTTTCCTTGAATCCCTTCTCTTACGATTGAACTTAGAGAGCGGCCAAATATATCTGAATTCCAAATTGAAAGCGGATCATCTTCAAAGTCTTGCATCAAATAACGAACTAATTCTTCGCTTTGCTTCTCCGTTCCGATAATCGGCGCAAATTCTGATTCTACATCCACTTTAATCATGTGTATAGAAGGTGCCACTGCTTTTAAACGAACTCCAAAACGCGATCCTTGGCGAATAATTTCAGGTTCATCAAGGCTCATATCTGAAAGCGAAGGTGCAGCTACACCATAACCCGTTTGCTTAACCATGCGAAGTGCATCAGAGACTTGATCATACTCGGTTTTTGCATGCACAAAGTCTTGCATTAACTGCAGCAAATGATCTCTTCCGCGAATTTCTACTCCCACGATTTCTTTCAAAATCTGATCATATAAGTCATCTGGAGCGTATAAGTCAATTTCGGCAATCCCCTGCCCCATCTCAATTCCGGCTAATCGAGCCTGATCGATAAACTCAAACTGGCTAAATTGCTCTACTACCCGTTCAACGTCTCTCAGTCTCTTAATATCTTTTACCGTTTCTTTAACGGCTTCTTGATAGCTTTCACGCAGCCAATGTTTATCTTTTAAAACCATTACCCAGCTTGGTAGATTAACGTTGACTTCTAATACAGGGAACTCGTATAGTGCTTCTCTTAATACATTCATCACATCAGTATCGCGCATGCTTTCCACACTCATCGCTAATACTGGGATATCATATTTTTCATTAAGCTTTGCACGAAGCTTTTCTGTATCGGGATGATATGGCTGTACGGTATTAATAACCATGATAAAGGGTTTGCCTACTTCTTTTAGCTCATTAATGACGCGCTCTTCTGCTTCCACATAATCTTGACGAGGTATATCTCCAATTGAGCCATCTGTTGTAATGACGACACCAATCGTTGAGTGTTCTTGAATGACCTTTCTCGTTCCAATTTCAGCCGCTTCGTGAAATGGAATTGGTTCTTCATACCAAGGTGTATTGATCATTCGAGGTCCATTTTCATCTTCGTACCCTTTAGCGCCTGGCACTGTATATCCTACACAATCTACTAACCGTATGTTAACTTCTAGCCCGTCATCTACCAAAACATTGACTGCTTGATTCGGTACGAATTTCGGCTCAGTTGTCATAATCGTTTTTCCAGCTGCACTTTGTGGTAGTTCATCTTGTGTGCGAGCTCTTTCTGCCTCGTTCTCGATGTGAGGCAGGACCACCAGCTCCATAAACTTTTTAATAAATGTAGATTTTCCTGTTCGAACTGCTCCCACCACACCTAAATATATATCGCCTCCTGTACGTTCAGCGATATCTTTAAATACATCCACCTTTTCCAAAAGATCCCCTCCGATCTATGAGTTCATGGAATATGACATCCATTGCGAGAGTAAATTAGGACACTATATAGTTATGACGTTGTCCTATTAAAATATGACTTTTGATAGAAAAATTTATGATTTTTTTCATGCACATGCTGACTTAGTCATTCTGATTTTCATTATTGGTGTACAAGAAAGAGAAAACCCCTTCTCTCTGAATATTATTCAAGGAGAAGGGGTTCATGACTTATTTTTTAAAAAATATTGGTTCATTCTTATCGTTAACTGTATAAGGAAGAGAGTAAGCAGGTACAAAATCACTGTTTTCCACAAGGAGCTTTCGGATATCTTCACCCGGTTTGTAGGAGCTTTTATGCTTTTGAATGGCATCATACAAATCAGGACGATAATCTACAAATACATCTCCCTGCCCATTAACAATTAAAGAAAGACTATTCCCTGTATACGGGCTAGTAACGACAGGGGGTTCTTTCATATTCAATTTCTTATAGTTAATAGAGAATACGCCGGGAGCGATGACGTCTTTAAACGGTACGTATCCTTTATGGTTTTGACGGTATATATTCAAATGTACATTAACATCTTGAATCGTATCCGCCATCCGTAAGTCTAATAATTTAACCGTGGGCTTTGTTTCTGCATCCACAAGCACGTACGCAAATATCCCTCCGCTTTCATACGAATTCCCAGGTGCGTCTTGCATGTATCTAGGAACAATTTTCGTAAAGTCAATCGGATATTTTTGATAAATCGGCGTGTCCATATCTTTCGTTTTTATCGGCAATAAGCCTCCGCTTTCTTCTTTAAATTGATCAACGGCCGTTTGTACGGAAGCAACTTGATCTTTATAAGGAACTTGATTTTGAGACATTCTTTCCGTCGGGTACAAACAACCGGATAATACAAAAATGGTTAACCCAACAATAGACGTTAGCATGAATTTTTTCATTTTCCTCACCCTACCATATGTACATTAAGCATCTGTCGGACCACTGAATACAACAATTACCATAATAAGACCTGCTACAATCATGAGCGAATAGGCAATGAAAGCGAGTACAATTTTACCAACGCGGTTCGTGATTTTATAACGACTAAAGTAAATAGAAAATACCGCAATAAACATAAATACAATGGAACCCAATGAAATCCACATCTTTAACAAACCTGGCGACAAATTGCATCCACTCCTTTTTTCACCGTTATTATAACATAAGGACTTATAGTTAAGATGGATATTAATAGAACATTCTAAATTTAATATTTATTTACCTTCCATTGATTTACGCTCTATAGTAATTACTTTCCTATTAAATTGACAAATTCCTGCTTTTTCACATAAAAAAAATCGAAGCGAAGGGGGCTCTTCGCTTCGACCGTAACTAAATATTCCCATACTAACAGTTCTACTCATCTTTATTTACACGTTATTTTATGCAAGTAAATGATTTTGGGTATCACCAATTGCCTATTTTTTCATATTTCTTTGCACTTAATTTAATTTTTCTCCTAAAACATTCGCTAAATCTTCCATTTCATGTGTTTTAGTACGAGACATAAGCGCGTCTACTGCATCTTTTGCCTTCACATCATTAAACAGTACATTATATAAAGCATCAGCAATCGGCATTTTTACGTCGTATTTTTGAGATAGCTGGTAAGCTGCTTTCGTCGTGCGTACACCTTCTACAACCATTCCCATATTTTCTAATACTTCGTCTAAATTTTTGCCTTTTCCAAGAAGATTACCAGCGCGCCAATTTCGAGAATGAACGCTTGTACACGTTACAATCAAGTCTCCAATCCCGGTTAAACCTGAGAACGTCAGAGGATTGGCGCCAAGCACCGTACCTAAACGAGCGATTTCAGCTAAGCCACGAGTCATAAGAGCGGCCTTCGCATTGTCACCATATCCAAGTCCATCCGTGATACCAGCAGCAAGAGCAATAATATTTTTTAACGCTCCCCCAATTTCCACACCAATCACATCAGGATTTGTATAAACACGGAAGTACTGTTGATTATTAAATAAATCCTGCACTTTTTCTGCTGCTTGTATATTTGTTGAAGCTGACGTCACGGTTGTCGGTTGCCTTCTACTTACTTCTTCAGCATGACTCGGACCTGATAAGACAACGATGTCTTTTGTATCAATTTCTTGTTGAATCATTTGAGATATACGTAAAAGAGAATCCGGTTCAATTCCTTTACTTACGTGAACAATTGTAAACAGTTCATCGGTAAGGGATTTTAGCTGTTGCAACACTTCACGAATGGCCTTCGTTGGAACAGCTAAAATAAGGGTTTCAACACCCTCTATTGCCTTTTCTAATGACGTAAAACCTTTAATCTGATGAGGAAGCTCTACACCAGGCAGATATTTTTCATTCTGATGCGTCTCGTTGATTTGATCAATGACTTGTTGTCTATGTCCCCAAATGCGAACATCGTGTCCATTTTCCGCCAATACGAAAGCTAATGCAGTTCCCCAACTCCCTGCTCCTAGTACAGCTATTCTTTCCACGCCGATCACATCCTCTGTTATTTTCTTGGTCTTGCAATAATTTTAATTGGAGTTCCTTCGAATCCAAAAGCTTCACGAAGCTTATTTTCTAAGAAACGTTTATATGAAAAATGCATTAGCTCAGGATCATTTACAAACACAACAAAAGTTGGCGGCTTGATTGCTACTTGAGTTGTGTAATAGATTTTTAAGCGGTTGCCGTTGTGAGTAGGCGTAGGGTTCATTGCTACTGCATCCATAATTACATCGTTTAAGATGCTTGTTTCTACACGTACAGCATGGCTTTCGCTTGCAAGATCAATCATTGGCAATAGGGTATGCGTACGTTTTTTCGTTTTAGCTGAAAGGAATACAATTGGAGCATATGTTAAGAACTGAAAATGCTCGCGTATATTTTCTTCAAATTTTTTCATTGTTTTTTCATCTTTTTCTACTGTATCCCATTTGTTCACAACAATGACGACAGCTTTTCCAGCTTCTTGTGCATAGCCAGCAATTTTCTTATCTTGTTCAATAATACCCTCTTCAGCATTTAATACAATTAAGACAACGTCTGAGCGTTCAATTGCCTTTAATGCGCGAAGTACGCTGTATTTTTCAGTACTCTCGTACACTTTTCCACGCTTTCTCATTCCAGCTGTATCAATAACAACATATTCTTGATCTTCTTTTGTAAACTTCGTATCAATAGCATCGCGTGTCGTACCGGCAAGATCACTGACAATAACACGATCTTCACCTAGAAGAGCATTAACTAATGAAGATTTCCCTACGTTAGGACGACCAATCAATGAAAATTTAATGACTTCTTCTCCGTAGTCTTCGTCTTTTTCTTTTGGAAAATGCTTAGCTGCCTCGTCTAACAGGTCACCTAAACCTAAGCCATGGGTTCCTGAGATTGGGAACGGTTCTCCATATCCTAGTGCGTAGAAATCATAGATTAATTCTCTCATTTCAGGATTATCTACTTTATTAACGGCTAGGACGACGGGCTTTTTGGATTTGTATAAAATTTTCGCCACTTCTTCATCAGCTGCAGTAATTCCATCGCGTCCATTCACTAGAAAAATGATTACGTCCGCTTCATCAATTGCAATTTCTGCCTGCTGTTTGATCTGTTCTAAAAATGGCTCATCTCCAATATCAATACCGCCAGTATCAATAATGTTAAAGTCCAAATTCAGCCACTCACCTGAACTATAGATACGATCACGAGTTACACCCGGAATATCTTCTACAATAGATACTCGCTCTCCTACAATTCGGTTGAAAATTGTTGATTTTCCTACGTTGGGACGACCAACAATCGCAATAATTGGTTTTGGCATACGATTCTTCCCTTTCCTTGATCTTTTTTATGTATCGGCAACCAGTCTTTAATCGACTAAAGGTATTTATCTACATGTACAAATAAATAAGATCATTCTTTTTTCAAAAATCGAGGCCATGCAGCGTGGCATGACCTCTACTAATCGATCATAAGCGATAAAGCAGGATTTTTATCAGCTCTTTCTTACACTGAACTAATTAACTGCCTATCCGCTGAATAAGCATTACTCTTTCAATCAAACAATTTTATCAAAAATCACCGGTAACAACAATATAATTTTACGAAATCTCTTCTTCTATTTGTAAGTACTTTGCTTTTGCCTGTGAGACTTCAGCACGTACAAATCTAAATAAGCAGAGAAATAAACCAGCATCTCCCAAATAAACATCGCTCCTACTGCTGTGGCTAAAACGTCGAGTGTACGAAGAGACCCTATTTCATAAGATGCGATATCCCGAATGACAACTGCGTATAAAAAGTCTCCTCCAACTACACCTAAAATGATCGCTGCGAATCTTTTTTCAGCATCTTTAACCACCATAAAGCAAATATATAAGATAAGTCCAGTCAAAATCCACTTACGATCAATAAAAATCCAGACAGGATCATAGAGCTCAAGTAAACAAAAACTAGCATAGGCAATTATTATAATGCCGCATACAATAACATAATATAACTGCTGAAATCGGCTGTAGCCTGAAGCATACACACACGCTACTCCCACTAAAAACAAAGCGGTGTAGCTACATGAAAACTGAGTCATATGCATGTTCATTCCGCTTAGGAGTATACTGATTAATATAATGGCTGCTACCTTCCAACGCCTAGCTGTTTTGGGCATAAGAAAAGTCGCAACAATCCATCCCATCCACGAAAGCCAATAAAAAAAAATTCCGTCCACTGAATATGGCACCTCCCCTATCTGTCATCAGTATGTATCAATTTTGGAAAACTTAATCGGGGTTTTAGAATAGAACCGCTTATTTTGGACAACCTATCAGAAAAAAGGAGGGAATATAAAATGGGAAAAGATCGTCAAGAGAAAAAATTAAAGGAATCAAAACGAGTTGAATCTGACCGTGATCAAGGACTTCACTATCCGGGAGCAACTAGCTTGCAAAGTCCTGAAGAAGCGCGCGAGTTAAATGAGCATAAATAAAAAATGCGCTGACTAAGTCAGCGCATTTTTTATTTTAAAACTGGATGTGAAACAGGATAGGAACGTTCTTTCTTTCCTGTAAACAAAAAGAGAACTCCTCCCACTAACAATAGTGCTCCTGACAAATAAAATCCGAATTCCATACTTCCAAGTTTATCTGCAAAATATCCGGTAATGTATGGTGCAAAGATCGATGACAGCATGCCGCTGAAGTTAAAAAAACCGTACACTTTAGAGTACATGGAAGAGGGAGTAATATCCGCCATATACGAAATTAAAATCGGATCTAATGCTAATTTCCCTATCAGACCGTACACAATTAAGCCGATTAATAGCCAAGAATAACTCTCTGTATAGGGAATAAAAAATTGACATAAAGCGCCCGCTACTGACAAACTCACAATTAATGCTTTTTTATTTGCAATTCGATCCGATATATATCCAAAGAAGATTGCTCCTGGAATAGACGCCCACGGTACTAAAGATGCTATGATGCCTGTTTGAGACCCTTCTAAGCCGCGCGAGTGCTGCAAATAATAAGGAAGCCACGTCAGCATCCCAAAAAATCCGTAAAGAGAGCAGAAGATTAAAATGTATACGAAAATATGATTTTTTGTAAATAATACTTTTAGCGACTGCTTTGTTTCTTTATTTAGCGAATTTTTTTCCTGATCCCTTTGCTTATCTTTTACAAAGAAAGCTATTAAAATAGCTATTACTATAGTCGGAATAGCAAATAAGTAAAAAGTAAACTGCCAGTCTTTTTCTAACGTATATGTAATGTATGTAGAACCGATAAAACCAAGCGATATACCAAAAGCCATTCCACTATTGATGAGCGCAGACACTAGACCTCGGTATCGTTCAGACGTGATGCTTGAAGAAATTCCGTATTGTGAACCATAATACGTTCCTTCTCCAAGTCCTGTCAGCGCCCGCATGAGTAAGAACATACCGAAAGTAGTCGTAAGTCCTGTAAAGAATGTGGCAACTCCAAACAAAATGTATCCAGCTACTAAGATCTTAACGCGACCAAATCGATCTGCCAAAAAACCCGTTGGAATCTGCATAGCTGCATACGCTGCAAAAAACACAGTAGACATTAGACCAAGTTCAGCTTTATTAAGGTCCCACTGCGCACCGATATCTCCCATAACTGGAGATAAAATATTACGATCTGCATACATGAAAACCCAGCCTAAAAAGAAAAGAAAAATTGTAAATATAGGATGTCCCTTTTTCATTACGCCACCTCTTTTTTCTGATCTTTCTGTTTATTTAACTTATTATAAGTGGCTAAAGTTTGGGATTTCATGCTTTTTGTCACTTCTTCTGCCAATATTTTTTGTTTTTTTTAATGAAAACGCGATCATTCATCTTCTAAGGAAATAAAAAAGCAAGCAGTTAACTGCTTGCTTTTTTATCATCTGTTATTAAATGTTTCTATAGATACATTTCGCTGAGTCAGCCAGCTATGGGTATCCCCTGTAATAACTAGAGGCATTTGCTGAAGCTTAGCAATAGAAGTTGCTCCTAATGCAGCCATGATAAACGTTAACTCCTCATGCAGCTCGGCTATCTCTTCTACGACTGCTTCTAAACCAGACTTCATTAAAATGGATAGAAAATATCCTGCCATTCCCGTTGCAGAAGCTCCTAACGCAATGGACTTAGCAACATCCATAGAGGTTTGAATACCTCCTGAACCAATAATGGATATACCTTCTACGTGCTGAGATACTTCCGCTAAAGAAGCTGCTGTGGAAATTCCCCAATCATTAAAGAAGTGAAAATGTTTTGCTCGTCTTTCATTTTCGATTTTCGAAAAATTGGTACCACCGTACCCACCAATATCAACGATTTCAACACCAACATCTTTAAGTTTTTGCACTGCTTGAGCGCTCATCCCAAAACCTACTTCTTTGACAATTACAGGAACGGTTACTTCTCGGACAATTCGTTCAATACGACGTAATGCATCGGTAAAATCACGATCTCCCTCTGGCATGACCAGTTCTTGTATAACATTTAAATGAATTTGAAGTCCATTTGCTTCAAGCATATCAACCGCTTTTTTAGCTTGTTCAACTGTAGCTTCACTGCCTAGGTTGGCAAAAATAATTCCGTTAGGGTTTTCTTGACGCACTACTCTGTATGATTGTTCTTCCTTTTCATCTTTAATCGCAGCCATCTGCGATCCAACGGCCATTGCTAATTGACCATGATGAGCAATTTGAGCAAACGAACGGTTAATCCGTTCCGTTTCTTGTCCGCCTCCACCCGTCATAGCATTTATAAAAATTGGCGAACTTAACAAAAGTTCGCCAATTTTTGTATCCATATGAACATCGTGCACGCCTGTATTTGGTAAGCTATTATGAACGAAGCGAATATCATCTAGCCCGTGCAGCCGATGCTGTCCCGTTTGAATCGCATGATGAATGTGATCAATTTTACGTTTTGCTCTGCTCACAAATCATCACCATTACTTATCTTAATTTTTTTAATTGATCCCCAATCATATCACCTAATTGGAAGCCTTTTGACTCTTCTTGTAATTCATAGTCACCGTAATCTTCTTGTTCTTCTTCCTCAAGGTCACGAATGCTTAACGAAACGCGTCGTTCTTGTTCATTCACATCAAGTACTTTTACCGTCACTTTTTCGCCTTCAGAAAGAACTTCATGCGGTGTCCCGATATGCTTATGTGAAATTTGAGAAATGTGTACAAGTCCTTCTACTCCAGGTAGAACTTCCACAAAAGCTCCAAAAGATACAAGTCTTTTAACAGTTCCATCTACTACATCACCTTGGCGAAGCTTCGTAGAAATGTTGGACCATGGACCTTCTAACGTATCTTTAATAGATAATGAAACACGACCCGTTGATTTGTCAACAGATAATACTTTGACTTTCACAGTATCTCCCTCAGCTACTACGTCTGAAGGCTTTTCTACACGCGTATGTGAAAGCTGAGAGATATGCACTAGCCCATCTACTCCGCCTACATCTACAAACGCACCAAAGTCTGTTAAGCGCTGAACGGTTCCTTCTAAAACCTGACCTTCTTTTAATGACTCAAGAACATTTTCTTTTTGTTGTACAAGCTCTTCTTCTACAACTGCACGATGCGAAAGGATTACGCGATTTTTTTCTTTATCTAATTCCACTACTTTGACTGTAAGAGTTTGATCTTGATATTCTGCGAAATCATCAACGAAATGAGTTTCAACAAGAGAAGCTGGAATGAACCCTCTTACACCAATGTCTACTACTAATCCGCCTTTGACAATTTCTTTGACTACCGCTTCAAACACTTCACCTGAAGAAAGTTTTGCTTCTAAACCGTCCCATGCTTTTTCAGCATCTACAGCCCGTTTAGATAACACAAGCACATCGTCTTCCACTTTAATTACTTTCGCTTCGACTTCGGCACCTTCTTGGATTACATCCCCTGCTTTTTCAATATGTAAGCTCGCTAATTCACTAATTGGAATAATACCGTCTAGTTTGCTGTTAGGCACATCTACATACACTTGCTTTTCTTCTACTTTTGTAATAGTACCTTTTACTGTTTCTCCTACTTTTAATGACGTTACCTCTACTTGATTCATATCTTCTGTCATCGTCTTTTCCTCCTCCAATATCCATCTACAATATGTATTCCCTTGTAAGAGTTCTTCACTCTTTTAGCTCATCATTATTGTATATAGCTCTGTATAGAAAAAACTCTCTTTGTTACTAACTTCTAATAAATAGAATCTTTTGTCAAGTCATAAGGTTACAAACTATTGATATTTTTCAATTAATTCACCAATGTTTTTCATAATAACTTCGGTTACTTCCTCGGCTGATGCCTTTCGTTCACGAAGTTCATCCATCTGAATTGGCGGTCCGTACACTACTTTTAACCTTGCAAAACGCTTATATGGACCAATAACAGCACAAGGAACAACAGCTGCTTTTGAACGCAAAGCAAAAAAGCCTACTCCAGCCATTCCTTTTCCTAATTTTCCATCTTTACTTCTTGTTCCTTCTGGAAATAATCCAAGCACTTTTCCTTCTTTTAAAATCTTTAACCCTTGGCGCAAAGCTTCACGATCTGCCATCCCCCGCTTTACAGGGAACGTTTCTAACTTTGGCAGAACCGTCTTCAGAAAAGGTGCTTTAAACAGCTCTGCTTTTGCCATAAACGAAATAGGCCTTGGACATGTCACACCTACCGTAGGCGGATCTAAGTTGTCAATATGATTTGAACAAAGCAAAACTCCGCCTTCTGAAGGGATATTTTCTGCACCGATTACTTCATAACGATAAACTGGTGTTAAAATACCTTTTACAATGCCACGTGCAAACATATAAAAGCTCAAAATCATCCAATCCTTTCGTTTGTAATAGAAAGTATTTTTTCTACAACTCCTTCAATCGATAAGGAAGTTGTATCGATTTCAATTGCATCTTCAGCTTTTTTAAGAGGTGCTACTTCACGCTCAGAGTCCAGCTTGTCTCTGCGGGCAATTTCTTCTTTTAAACGCTCTAAATCTGATTCAAAACCTTTTTTTATGTTTTCATCATGGCGTCGCTGTGCTCTTTCATCCACAGACGCTAATAAAAAGATTTTGACTTCTGCCTGAGGAAGCACGTGTGTACCGATATCACGTCCATCCATTACAACGCCTCCATCTTTAGCAAGGCCCTGCTGTCTCGCTACCATCTCTTCACGAACTGCACGATGTTTCGCTACGATGGATACAGAGTTAGTTACTTCTGCGGAACGAATTTCACTTGTAACATTCTGTCCATTTAAGATGACTACCTGCCCAGATTCAGACGGTTTTAAATCGATTACTGTTTCATTAAGCAAATGCAATAGCTCT
Source organism: Priestia sp. USM5 (assembly GCF_058323215.1). NCBI lineage: Bacteria > Bacillati > Bacillota > Bacilli > Caryophanales > Bacillaceae > Priestia > Priestia sp. USM5. Next base: position 549,145 of record NZ_JBSGKN010000001.1, on the reverse strand, counting down.
TCTTCATTTTGCAAATCCACCTGGTTTTTCTGCGCTTGATACGTTAGAGCACGATACATCGCTCCTGTATCAACATAAATATATGATAAGGTTTCTGCTATAATCTTTGCCACTGTACTTTTCCCAGCAGCTGCAGGACCGTCAATCGCGATTGAAATTTGTTTTTCCATAAGTGCCTCCCTTAATTTCAAAACAGGAACAAACCACTTTCATCTTTTATACAATGAGCCATTTTATATGAAACGTTTATAAACGAAAAAAAGAGCAGGGGGTCTTCTCCTGCCTGGTGTTCACTCCATGTTTCTTTCCTAGTTATTCTACCATACGTCCGACTACTGGTCGAATGTTTCAATAATTTTATTAAAATTATTTTTGCTAACTCCCTCATACTGAATGACCTTTGAGAAATATGTACTGTGACTGCTAGATAGTAAAATACATTGGGCAATTATTAAAAACACAAATTGAATAACCACTAATTTAATTAAAATTCGTTCTATTCGATTCATCTTTTTCTCCTTTTGTAAGAAGTAATACCTTTGCTTACAGTTTAGGAAAGAGAAGTTTTTTTTATACGCTAAAGAAGACCTTTTCTCCTTAGGTCGAGCTGACGCTTTAAGGTATAACGAATCATCATTTCTTTCGTTTGTTTTTCAATGTCCATAAATTTAATAGATAGCTGACCTACTTTACAGGAAGTCGGGGCGGTAATTCGTACAACTTCCCCTTTTAATTCAAGATGCTGCAAAGTTCCCTCACGATTAGGAAGACTTAATCGTACAACAACGGAATCTTTCTCATTAAAAAGCAGCGAATGATGGAAGGAGCCGGCTATGCCACCTGCACTGATGTTTTTAGTCATGATTTCCATTACGGCCTGCTGTTCTTGTTCACTTTCTATCACCGCCTTCACTGTAAGCGGCACACGGAAAAAATTTCTTCTTTGGATGGACTTTAACTTTTTATCGCCCGGGTAAAAGAGCTTCACAACAGGCATGCCTTTTATTTCGCGTCCTGTTACTTCAGTTGGAAAGGTATATACATTTTGATTATATCCAATAAACGTAGCCAGCAATTTTGTACCTTTTAGTAAAAAAGCACTTCGCTGCGTTTCTTCATTTAGCGGATAGCTAATATAAATCACGTCTTCCGTAAACTCAACTACCTTACATCGATACGTTTGTTGTAAGGTAGACTCTCTGTGCCCGCTCTCTAACGTCAACCTCATTCCCGCTTTTATCATCTTCTCTCTCCTTCAGTTCCACTATATACACTTTCTCCCTTTATTTAAACATAGTCAAATATATTTATTTTGTAAATAAAAATTAGTCATTTAGACTCAAAAAAACTTATACAACACAAAAAAACCGGTGTCTATAGACACCGATTTCTCAGCTTTATACTTCATTATATAAAGGTTCTGAGTTTTGCAGTTTTTCGACTTTCTCTTCAAAACCCGTATCGGCATTGATAAAAATACGATACGTATCATTTTTAATTGTCCCTAAAAACTCATAGCATAGCACTTCTTCGTTTAAATCATTTGTAATAATTGCCAAGCGGTCTTCCATCACTTTTACATTCGAGTTCAGCTTGGTTTTTGCCTGTTCTTTCGAAATTTTAGGTTTTGGAATATCTCTTGTACGATGTTTTAATAAGAAGTCTTTAGCTGAGAATCCAATCACAGATCCATCTTCTAAAGACATTTTCATTTTAACTGAATCCGGATAAATCCGAACTCCACTTTCCGTTTGCTCTACGAATGTAAAGACTCCCATGTTATCGTATTGAGCGCTTTCAGCCATCACTAGGCTTTCAAAACGATGATCTTTTAAAAACTTAGTCGCTTTGTTCATAGCATCGTTTAAACTAATATTTTGTTTTTTAATATCTCGATCTTCGAGCACCCAAAGCGGATATCCACCTTTTTGGGTAATATCCATATAAGTCTCTTGTTTAGTCTTTGGATCTGTAATGGTTAAGCTGTACACCTCATAGTCGGCATCTTTTCCGCTCTTTACAATATGAATTTGTTCATTTCCTTTTAAATTCAAAAACGAACGCGCCACTTGTTTGGCAACATCTTCACTAACTTCTCTACCTTTTAATTGATGAAAAGCGTTTTTTTCCTGTTCATTCGTTGCATTCATAACGCCTAAATCTGTTTCGGCAAAAGAATCCATACTTTTTTCAACGGTTTTTAATCCGTCAATAATCGTATTGTCCCCTTGCTTTTCTTTTGTGGCTAGAGCTAGCTCAACATCCATCCAGCGCAAGTTATTATCAATGACTAGATGCTGTACTTGGCGCATTTCATTTTGAATTTCGCCTGACTGATCATAAAGCGAATTTAACGTTTTATACTCTTTATCTGTTAGGGGAGATTTGCTTAAATCCCTTACCGCCACTTTGTACGTAAAGTCACCAACATCTGAAAGAAACTCTTCTGTTTTATTGAACGGTAAAAGCGATAAAGGTAGCTGTCCTACATTGTTATGAGCTTCAGAAGTTAAACGCCATACTTCTGCAAGCGCGGGCGAAAGCTGATCTCTCGAACTCATGGCAAGCGTGCCACCGATTTTATCATTTAATAAATCTAGCTGATACGACAAATCATGAAATGCTCGTTGATACGTATTCTCCGCTTGAAGCAGCACAGCATCTTTTTCTTGATGTTCGCTGTACCCCCAATACCCTACACCTACAACACCAATAGCTAATAATACAATTAAAATTGTTCGAATCATGTTTCCTTCACCTCTCTTTATCGACAGAAAATGTGTTTCCCGATTTGCTTAATTTGAGGACGTGACCAAATCCATGCGCTTGTTGCTGTATCCGGATTAAAGTAATAAATAGCATTCCCAGTAGGATCCCATCCGTTAATCGCATCCATAACCGCTTTTTTAGATGTTGGATTGGGTTCAAGCCAAATTTGCCCATCTGCTACGGCAGTAAATGCACGCGGTTCAAAAATAACTCCAGCGACTGTATTTGGAAATGACGGACTGTTAACTCGGTTTAAAATAACGGCCGCTACGGCTACTTGGCCATTATATGGTTCACCCCGCGCTTCACCATGCACAGCATTTGCCATGAGCTGAATATCATTTTGTGAAAACCCGCTCGGTACATTCACCGCTGTTGGCTTTTGTGCTTTTTCTTTCTGTTGTTCAGAATTTCCTTTAGACGTATTACGCTGCGGCTGACTGGCAGGTTTTTTTGCTTGAGAAGATCCGCTTTGTGCTTTTTGCTGACCATTGTTCCCGCTGCTTTTTCCACTGCTACCGCTTCCTTTAGACTGCTGATCAAGAGGCTTACCGCCATAGTGCGTAAACTTATTGCCTTTTCTAATTTGATTTTTCACATAGCTTTCGTGATATTTTGTTGCGTTAGCTAATTTAATCTTTGTTTGCCAGCCTGCTAAACCGTCAATCTTTTTAATGCCAAATTCATATTGAAAATTGCGCAGTGCCCAGTATGTGCTCCATCCAAATACACCGTCAATTTTCCCGTTATAATAACCTAAATACTGAAGTCTCGACTGCAGCTCAATAACGTCATCTCCAACTGCTCCGTGCTGAATGACTTGATTTGAAAACGCGTGAGCGGCCTTTGGACTCACAACGGACGCTGCAATAAATGAACATATGCATATGAGACATGCATACTTTTTAAAACATCGAAATGATAACATGACAAAACCTCCTACATCGTATGTAACTGATAAGATGATAGGAGTATTTTTTGTAAAGGTTGTTTTTTTATACAAGATGCGCAAAATTTACCGAAATGAAAAAACTCAGCTCGTAAATCTCTCAAAAAAGATTTACAAGCTGAGCCTAGACAATCGATGGCTGTTTGGCCTTTTTTACTTTTCTTAATGCCAGCCACCATAAATAAATCATAAATGGAATAATAATAAATACCCAATGATCCATTGTTTTTAAAATATAATCATATGTTCCATGTAAAATGAGCGGCGCAAATACGGAATACAGCGTCCACTTCGTTTTTTCCTTTCCTTCAGAAAACTTTGCTTTTCCTAAATAATACCCCATAATGACGCCGAATAAAGCATGACTAGATACGGGTAAAATGGCTCTTCCTAGCGCTGATTCTAAACCATTTGCAAATAAATATAAAATATTTTCAACGGTAGCAAAACCTAATGAAACAGCTGCCCCGTAAACAATTCCATCGTAATGCTCATCAAATTCCACATGCTGATAAATCGTGAAATATAAAATGAACCATTTGAAAAATTCTTCTAAAAAGCTTGTCGTAAAAAATGCTTCAAGAAAAGGTGATTGAAAAACGTGTTCTTCACCAAATACATATTGAATAAACATAATTGGCAAAACAAGCATTGCTCCAAAAATAAATGTTTTTAATACCATTGAAATAGGCTCAGTTTCATATTCATCTTTCAAATAAAAAAAACTTAACAATGCCAATCCTGGCGCAATGCCTGCAGATACAATCGCCAACATAAATAGCGCCTCATCTCCTCTATTTTTTTTAATAGTAACATGTTATCTTTAGGATGAAAATCTCCGTCTATAATGTCCTTATCTTTATATGTAAATGCTCACATAACTTGCTGTCGATTTACAAAGCCTAACAAAGACCTTAAACAAGTATACCAAAAAATGTATCATACTTATACGAAAAATTGAAAGGAGCTCTCTATGAAAACTGTTTATATTCTTCACACCGGCGGCACAATCTCGATGAAAGAAGACATGGCAACTGGAGCGGTAGCACCAGATATTCAAAACCCGCTTCACCGCTCAACATCATCTGTTTCAGGTATGGCCAATGTAATCGTAGAAGAAGCATTTCATCTGCCTTCTCCTCACATTACTCCTAAGGAAATGCTTATACTTTCAAAAAAAATACGCGATAAAATTAATGAAGGCAAAATTGATGCAGTCGTGTTAACCCACGGCACGGACACGCTGGAAGAAACCGCTTATTTTTTAGATTTAACAGTGCATACAGATATTCCAATTGTCTTAACTGGAGCTATGAGATCAAGCAATGAAATCGGTTCAGACGGTCCTTATAATTTTATATCTGCGGTTCGGGTGGCTATTAGTGACGGGGCAAAAGGAAAAGGTGTCTTAGTTGTGATGAACGATGAAATTCATACCGCTGAAAATGTGACCAAGACCCACACAAGCAACGTGGCGACATTTCAAAGCCCTCAGTACGGGCCAATAGGATTAATCACAAAACGCGGCGTATCTTTTCACCACATGCCTACAGAACATGAATTTTATCCTGTTAATCAAATAGATAAACAAATCACTTTATTAAAAGCTTATGCAGGAATGGACGACCATTTATTTCAAGCAGTGGCTTCAATGAATGTTGACGGACTTGTAATTGAAGCCCTCGGTCAAGGAAATCTGCCTCCTCTCACCATTCCAGGAATTCAATTGCTTTTGAAGCGAAAGATACCCATCGTGCTCGTTTCTCGCTGTTTTAATGGAATTGCTCAAGATGTATATGGGTATGAAGGCGGTGGCAAGCTGTTAAAAGAGATGGGCGTTATTTTTTCAAATGGCTTAAATGGTCCTAAAGCACGCATTAAACTGTTGGTTGCTCTCCAAGTAACAACGAATCATGATGAGCTGCAGCAGCTATTTAATCATTAGTAAAACAACGCATAGAAGCCTATGCGTTGTTTTTGTTGATAATATGAGAAGCGATTGATTTCCCATGAAAACGTCCATTTTCAATAAAAATCTCATTAGCATTGTTTCCTGCAGCAATCACACCAGCGATATAAATTCCTTCCACGTTTGTTTCCATCGTCTCTTCGGTAAAAGAAGGGCGGCCTGTTTCATCATCTAATTCCACACCCATTTTTGTTAAAAACGAGTGATCAGGGTGATAGCCAGTCATGGCAAAAACGAAATCGTTACTAATCGTAAATTCTTTCCCTTCCTGCTCATATGTTACTGCTTCATCCGTTATCTTTGTTACATGAGCGTTAAAATGCATCCCAATCGTTCCATTTCGAACCAGCGCTTCAAATTCAGGCAATATCCAAGGTTTTACGCTAGGGGAGTAATCTGAGCCACGATAAATAACCGTCACCCTTGCATCACACTTCACCAATTCCAGAGCTGCATCGACGCTAGAGTTTTTTCCGCCTATAACGACTACATCTTTATCAAAATACGGATGCGCTTCTTTGAAATAATGAAATACCTTTGATAAATCTTCACCAGGAACATTCATATAATTAGGATGATCGTAATAGCCCGTAGCTATAATGACATTCTCCGCTTCATATGTCTCTTTGGATGTTGTGACAATAATTTGATTTTCCGCTTGTTTGTCTACTTGCAAGACACGTTCAAACGGCTGAATTCGAACTTGCTTGCGCTTCACCACTTCTCGGTAGTAAGCAAGAGCTTGGTTGCGCACAGGCTTACGATTTTCGGTAATAAAAGGGACATCCCCAATTTCTAGTTTTTCACTTGAACTAAAAAACGTTTGGTGGGTCGGATAGTTATAAATTGCATTCACAATATTGCCTTTTTCAATTACAAGGGCATCAATACCTGTATGTTGAAGCTCAATAGCTGCTGAAAGCCCGCATGGTCCTCCGCCAACAATAATTACTTTTTCTTTCTTCATGCCTGTCACTCCTTCAGTTGTAAACGCACCTTTTTTTTATTTTAACGCAGTGTAAAACAAAAAAATCTCCTCATTAATGATAGGAGATTTTTTCTATTTACGCAATTGTTCTGCTGTTCTGCTGTTCTGTTTTTAAATCCAGCCTCTGAATCGAGAGCCTTCTGCCATTTTTCTTACGCCTATCATATAAGCAGCTAGACGCATGTCGACTTTTCGAGTTGTAGAAGTTTCGTAGATGTTATTAAATGATTTCACCATTACTTTTTCAAGCTTTTCTTCTACTTCTTCTTCCGTCCAATAATAACCTTGGTTATTTTGCACCCATTCAAAATAAGAGACTGTTACACCGCCAGCACTTGCCAAAACGTCTGGAACTAATAAAATCCCTCTCTCTGACAAGATGCGCGTTGCTTCAAGAGTTGTTGGTCCATTTGCTGCTTCCACCACAATACTCGCTTGAATGTTATGGGCATTTTCTTCTGTAATTTGATTTTCAATCGCAGCTGGAACCAGGATGTCACAGTCAAGTTCAAGCAGCTCTTTGTTGCTGATAGTATTATTGAATAATTTCGTTACTGTACCAAAGCTATCGCGTCGATCTAATAAATAATCAATGTCTAAACCATTAGGATCATGCAGCGCTCCGTATGCATCAGATATCCCTACAATTTTAGCACCAGCGTCGTGCATGAACTTAGCTAAAAAGCTTCCTGCATTTCCAAACCCTTGTACTACTACCCGTGCACCTTGTAATTCAATGCCTCGTTTTTTCGCTGCTTCACGAATACAAATAGTTACTCCTTTTGCAGTCGCTGTTTCACGGCCGTGCGAACCACCTAAGACAAGGGGCTTTCCAGTAATAAAGCCAGGCGAGTTAAATTCATCAATCCGGCTGTATTCATCCATCATCCAAGCCATAATTTGTGAATTTGTAAACACATCCGGCGCTGGAATATCCTTTGTTGGTCCAACAATTTGGCTAATCGCACGAACATATCCGCGGCTTAAACGCTCTAATTCTCCAAAAGACATATTTCGAGGATCACAAACAATTCCACCTTTTCCTCCACCGTAAGGAAGGTCAACGATTCCACATTTTAAACTCATCCATATAGATAGAGCTTTTACTTCTTTTTCAGTTACGTTTGGGTGAAAACGAATTCCACCTTTCGTAGGACCAACTGCATCGTTATGCTGCGCTCGGTGACCTGTAAAAATCTTAACTGATCCGTCATCCATACGAACAGGAATTTTTACTGTCATCATTCGTAATGGCTCTTTTAATAGTTCATACACTTCATCAGGATAGCCTAGTTTTTCTAACGCTTTATGTATCACTGTTTGTGTAGATTTTAAAACATCATGCTTCTCTTCTTGACTATTTTTACTGTCTTGCATCTTGTCGGCTACCATCTGTAAACCTCCTAAAATGTATCGAAAATTATTCGTTTTTAATTGAATGGTGCTTCTTTCATGACATAGTATACACCCTTAGTTTTACATTGCAAAGGAAAATATCGAACTTTTAGTATTTTTTGTGTTCTCCCAAGAAAACGCTTCCAATAACTTTACAAGGTATGCTACAATGTTTTAAGTCTGCCTCTTTCCTAGTATGCGTTAATCGTCTTAAAAAAATAAAAAACACCCGGTGATAAAGAGCACTTTCAACAACTTTGTACAAGCTGAAAGTGCAGCCACTCTTATTTTAATAAAAGTGCTTTATCCTTCACGGGTGTAATTATTTCAATTAAACAGTTAAGAAAAGACAGAGTTAATATACTCCAGAGCTCTCTTTTCTACTAATATTTTTCCATATTCATTTACGCGGTGCTTTGTAATTGTAGAGGGATTTCCATACTCCGCCAAAACCGCAATCATATTCCCAACTTCAGCCGGTGACAGCATGTGATAATCCAACAGCACGTAAAAACGTTTTTCGAATGAATAGAGCACGCTATCCGTATCGTAAAAGTTTGACATGCGCTTGGTCAGCTGAATGACATCTTCAAATGAATCAAACTCAAAAAACATGTCTTCGCTTTCATCTAGCATGACCTGCATTTCAATGAAGTCCTCGAACTCGTCTTCATCGAACTCACCGTAGCTAGTTTCTTCTTCATACTGCTTTGTCACAAATACAACCATTCCCTGTGCTTGAAGTGAAAAAACTTCTACCGAAAGAGAATTTGTAGGTTCAAAGTTCAGTTCTTGAGAAGCTTGCTCTATCATCTCACGAAAGAGCTGTTTTACTTTGAATGTATCTGTCCATAGATCTTCTTTTGTTAACCCTCTTTCTTTTAAATCATCGTAGGTCAAAAAAACTTTTAGCTTATTATAGTTTAATCGTTCAAGCCTCATTAGCGTCCCTCCCCGCTTGCACTCATAACCACATGGTTCGATAATGCAGTATATGTATTTTTTGGAAAACGGTTCGTGATGTTTACTTACGAGTTTACAGGTTTATGAAAGGAAAGACAAGCTATTCTCAATCAATTTCTGCTAATTTTTTTGTTAGCCAGCTGTTCCACTCTTCTTTTGTATTTCCTAAAATAAACGGCTGAGCCTCGCCTTTTCTTTTGCTATCTAAACCATCAAACACATAACCGCCTAATCCTACTTTAAGATGCGGGAATTTCTTTATCATTTGGTTCGTCAAATTCAGTGTTTTCTCGGCATTTTCCATCATTGTGCATGACATAAATAAAAACGTTGGGTCTACTTCTTTAACAATTAGCTCAACATCTTTATCTTCAATGCTGCTTCCTAAATAAATAACCTCAAACCCTTTACGGCGTAAAAATAGCGTAAAGACTAGAAGTCCAACTTCATGTGTCTCATTAGGCCCACATACAGCAATCGCTTTAGGCAATAAGCCATTTGAAGGCAGCGAATAAAAAATCATGCTGATACGCGTTTTTAATACTTGAGTCGTATAATGCTCATGAGCACTTGTGATTTGCCCTTTTTCCCACATATCTCCAACCGTCACGAGTAGAGAACCCAAAATATCAATAACCACTTTTTCTACCGAATACAGGCTAAACGCATGATTAATTAAATCCTGTGCTTTTCCTTCTTCAAAAGATAGAAGCATCGTTAACAGCTCATCCCTAATTTTCTGAGGGGAATCTACTTCTCCTTCTTCTTCAAACGCTCCTACTGTACTACTTTCCGTTTCTAATAACGAAACCGCTTGACTAATCGTAAAACCTCCGCTCACTTTTTCCGTGAGCCATTTTAATTTCCGCAAATCTTCCTCTGTATATAACCGATGCCCCGATTCATTGCGGACAGGATTTAAAATTTGATAGCGTCGTTCCCATGCACGCAAAGTTCCCGGCTGGATCCCGACCATATTTGAGATGGCTTTAATATTATACTTCCCTTCGTGAGCCATACGTAACCTCCAACTACTCTTCGTGAACTGTTTCTATTAATTGAATTATAGGATAAGTTATCCTGTGTGTAAAATTTGTATATGCTATGTAAAGAGTTTGTTCAAGGCTATTCTTTCCTTTTTAAAGTGATATAATGCGTTTGTGCTCTAGCTTGTAAACGGAGAGGCAGGGAGGTTGTACCATATCCATTACTAACAAAAAGAGGAATCTGTCTTTTCTCTTTCAGCCCTCCTAATTCATACATACCAAAATTAAATAAGCGTATCTGTCCTCCGTGTGTATGTCCGCTCAAAATTAAATCTACTTTTGATTTTTCATCTACATAATAGATAACATCAGGATTGTGGCTTAGAAGAATGGTAAGCTGGTCAGGTTCAATGGAAGAAACAGCTCGCTTTAGATCCATCTCACCTTCGGATAAATCATCTACTCCCGCAAAATTGCATGTAGTACCATGTTTAGAAACTGCAGAGACATGCTCGTTTTTAAGGGTAATAACTCCCTCATCCTTAAGCATCTGCTTCAATTGCACTTGACTTACTTCGTAATCATTATTTCCCCATACAAAATAGACCGGTCCAAGCGTTTTAAGCTTTTGAATATTTTGACGAGCACGCAATAAAGGTACTCCTCCTTCTAGTAAGTCACCGCCTATGATCACAAAATCTACTTCACCAGGTATTTTTTCCAACAGCTTCGACGAAACTGTTCGCTTATGTACATCCGATATAAAAAACAGGCGTAAAGGCTGCTGATTTCCGGGAAATGTTGATAAATGAATCGTTCTTTCTTCTACATATGTACGATGAGCTTCCGAAAACATAAAAATCAGCAGGCCTATGCCTAACGCTAAAATAATTAAAGAAATAACCATATATTCTCCTTCTTTTCATTTTATACACGGTGTGTTTCTGTTAAAGAAGAAAGGGCATAAATTGTCGCAATTGTTAACAAACCTACTACTTGATAAAGCGCAACTGTACTTAACGATAAAACTCCTATCACACATAGACATGAAACAAGATATTCATGCCATTTTACCTTATAGCCTTTTAGAAACAACCGACTTTGCAGAAACACTTTACGAACTGCCGCCGACAGACAAAAAAGAGCCGTGAAAAATAAGATTATAATACCAAACACATCTAACGGATGTAAAATCATTTGAATAAGTAAATAGGTTAACGAAGCTTTTGAGCCTACAGCCGTTAAACTGCTGATATAATAACTGCATAACCACGCACCCAGCAAGTTAAACCAATCTCTCACAAAAAAACCCCCTTCACTAAACTTCTATGTAAAAAGAGGCTTTTTCATGCGATTCTATTTATTTTCATGATATAAATTAATTCCATAAGTGGACTGCATCCAGCGGAACGTTTCTTTTCGGTTCTCCCATGTTTCAGGCGTCGCCCATAGCTCTTTGCTTCTTTTAATAATCTCACAGCGCAAGTCTTGAAAAGTCTTTTCCGCTTTCTCGCTTTTTTTCTGCAGCTGTACAGTATAAAAATAAAGGGAGACGGTGAACAATAGAAACATCAAATGCCCTATGTTACCTAACAAAAATGAGAAAAATTCGCTAAACGTCGTAAAAAAACCGCTTTGAAATATGAAAAAAAAGTAGCTAATAACAGCCGTTAAGCTGGCTAAAAACAAAAGCTTCCATCTTTTCTCTTTAGCTTTCAGCTTATTAACCGTCTCTTTTCTTTTGATAACGCTCGCTAATATATATTGAAGTGTTTCATCGCTTTCAAAGTCTATCAACTTGTTTTCCAACATTCCACCCCCTCGTATGCTAGTACAACATATGAGTGAATATAAAAGATTATGTGGATAACACTGAAAATAATGGCTGTTTCCTTAACCTTTACTGCATGAGTTCTTCTGGCTGTACAGATTTCCCTTTTGACTTTCGTATCTGCAGGCCTAATAAAAAATCAATGAGAAAATGAGTGAAAATCGTGACATACAAATTTTCAGTCCACCAAAACAGCAACCCTATTAAAAAGCTTAAAACCACAACCGAAATAAAAAGAAACCACTTTTTTAAATATCGAATGTGAACGAGTGCAAATACGATACTCGCCCAAAAAAGGCCGAACTGAACTTGTATAACCCCTCGAAATAATATTTCTTCTGAACATGCAACGATTAGGCAAATAAGGGCTAGATGAGGAATGGAACGATTAGCAAATAAACGTTCATTAATCCCTCCGTCATCATATAAATGCTCGGGTACACACTTCATTAGAAGCATATCTCCTCCTACTACCAAGAGAGCTGTACCTCCCCCGTACAATAAAATAGAAGCCCAATCCAGCTCAAAAAACTGTAAAAAGGAATGCCACGAATCAAATGTGAAAAAACCGATGCCTAAAGCAATAAAGCAGATGAGCAGCTGCGTTACATATAAATTTTTAACCAGCTCTGCATCCGTCATGGATGAAATAAGCTCTTGCTGTGACTTTGCCATTATATCTCTCCTTGACGAAGCAAACGAGCTAATTCTAATTCCCAGCCTTGAAATGTCCATTGCTCTTGCTCACCATTTGTTTTTTTATAGGCTTCTAAATCCAATCCGCAGCAATCGCAACAATTCTGAAGCTCTGATTTTCCTAGCTCATTGAAATAGCCAAGCAGCACCTGACGACGGCATTCTTTTGCCTCAATAAACTCCTTCATCGCACGGTACTTGTCATGTTTGTTTCGAAGACGTTTATTTACAGCTGCAACAATCGTTTCATGCAGCGATTCAGGGATTTTCCTAGGTTCAACATGTTCATTTTCCACTACATTTTCTCTGTACAAATAATAACGAATAAATCGCCAATGTGTTTCTTGAATACCCACTGTATAAAGAAAATGAGACTCTACTTGTTTTAAAGGAATGGCCTGATCATGATTTCGTAAATACGACAGGCAGTATAAGATGATATCTGAAGAAGGAAGCTCAATTTCAAGTAAAGAATGAGCAAAATCATCGTCTCCTTCAGCATAAAGCAAAATCGCAATACTGTTTTGCTGATCGCGTCCACTTCTTCCAATTTCCTGTACGTATGCTTCTAGCTGCGTAGGTGTATGAAAATGAATAACAAAGCGAACATTCGATTTATTAACCCCCATTCCAAATGCACTTGTGCAGCAAATGATATCCAGCTGATTTTCTAAAAATTGCTGTTGAACAAGCATTCTTTCATTCGGTTCCATTCCCCCATGGTAATACTGCACTCGCTGTATCCCATTTTCCTTTAGAAGCTGTGTTAATGCTTCTGTCCAAGATCGGCTGGAACAATAGATAATTCCTGGACTTTGCAGTTCACTAACGTACATCAGCAACTTCTCTTTTTTCTCTTCAATACTTGCAACAAAATCAACTTTCATCGCAATATTACTTCGATTCATGGAATAGATGTGCTCGTTGACAGCAGGCAGCGATAAGTAACGCTTAATATCTTCCACTACTTCCCTAGTCGCAGTTCCTGTTAGTGCCAGACATAGCGGACTGCCAAGTTCCTTCCATATATCTCCTAACTGAAGATAATCCAAACGGAAATCATGTCCCCACTGAGAAATACAGTGCGCCTCGTCCACAACGAAAAGGCCTACCTTTGCCTGTTTTAATGCTTCTACCACAACAGCGTTTTGCAAAATTTCAGGAGATGCATAAATAAAACGATAAAAAGCTAAATCTTTTAGCGCCCGTCTTTTTTCTTCTTGTTGTAGGAAACTATTTAAGGCAATAACTCTCTTTTCTCCACTTGCCTTTAGTTGTTGAACTTGATCTTCCATCAGTGAAATTAAAGGAGATACAATCAGCACCGGTCGGTTCAACACATAAGCGGGGAGCTGATAGCACAATGATTTCCCTGTTCCTGTAGGAAGAACCGCTAACACATTATGACCTGTTAAAATATCTTGAATAATCTCTTTTTGTCCTAGTCGAAATTGGCTATAGCCAAATTGTTTCTGTAGAAGTTGTTCTATCTTCACATCAAACACCACTTTTTTTAGTATCAGGTAAAATGTTTTGCTAATACGAGACGAATCTGAAAATAGGTAACGTCGTCTTTTACTTCTTCCTTTATCGCCTTTAATTTATTTGTACGCAAACTTTCAAAAGCCGAGATAATTTCTTCCTGCTGCTTAGGCGATACGTATGCATCGATTGAAAAAGATGGAACAAACAGAGCTAATTCTGCAATATGATCTTCAATTGTACTTTCTTTTAAACGCCTTATATAAGCAATTTCTTCAAGCGCCTTTCCTTTTTGAAGCCAGCTATACGTTTTTAACGTCGAGCTTGTCAAAGGCAATTCTAAATATAGATCATGCAAAAAAGAAGAAAGTACATGAAAGCTTTCATTATTTTGACTCACTTTTTCAATGATATGATGAATAACCCCTAAAAGTTGAATATGCACATAATGCTCATCGAGTTCATATTGATATGCTAACTGATTTTTTGTAAAGCCTACTCTTTCGTATCCAGTCAGTTGCAAAACAAAAAGAGACGCATCCCGTTCCGTACAATCTTTCAAGCACGTTCGGAGCTCTTTGAATAGCTCGGCGGCTAACTCTTGACGCGTTTGCTTTTGAGACATAATATACGTTTTGACCCATTGAATGACCTCAGGATTTTTGGAAATGGGTAAAAACCCTTTTTGAAAATACTGTAGGTTTGATAAGGTCTGAATGAACAAAGTGATTCTTGCTAAAAATAATTGAGTACTGCTTGCGAATTTCCATCCGTCTAAAGCTGGATGAAAGGGCCGAGCCGTCAGTTCATCTTCAAGGCGTGTTCGTCCCTTATCTGTCATCACATACTTTTGATTTTCAGTTTCTTCGATATACTGCTGTTCTTTTAAATATGCAACGCAGGTTTCAAAAGACCGTTTATCTAAGTAAAGAAATGACTGAAAAAGAAAAGAGATTCCAAAAATTTTTCCGTCTTGAATTGTTTGCGCTGACTTTTTACCTGTTAATAAATGATAAATACCATAGGCGGTTCGCTCACCTTTTAACTGTTTTATACAAAATAAAATGCTAACTTGAATATAATTCAAAGGTGTCAACTTCCTTTCTCATTCATTGTACCAAAAGTGACCAATAGCATGTGAGATAAAGGCTTTTTAGCTCTTTCCTTTATGTATCAAAACGTTTGGATAAGTGAAGAAACCTTGATTTGATAAGCATTCTCAGTGACTTTTCTATTGAAAAGTTTTATAAATCATTTTACAATGAATAAGGAGAAATTTCACTCTTGATTCGCGAAGAGATTATATAATAAGAAATTTTCGAACACTTTACAGGAGGTCTTGTTATGCCAAAATATACAATTGTTGATAAAGATACTTGCATCGCATGCGGCGCTTGCGGAGCAGCAGCACCAGACATTTATGATTATGATGATGAAGGTATTGCATTCGTAACATTAGATGATAACCAAGGTGTAGTAGAAATTCCAGAAGATCTAGAAGATGATATGATGGATGCAATGGAAGGCTGCCCTACGGATTCAATTCGCGTAGCGGATGAAAAATTCGAAGGCGATGCTAATAAATTCGAATAAGTATTGAACAAACCTGTAGTATAGTACATGCTGCAGGTTTTTTTATATATAAAAATCGCTCTCCCCGGGAGAGCGATTGAATTAAACAGCAACGCGGCGCGTGATCCATTGCTTCATTTTTGAAAACAATAAGACAAAAATAACCCCTGTTGCTGCTCCTTTTATTAAGTTAAACGGCAAAATACCTGCAACGATATATTGACGGGCCTGTTCACTAGACATTTCTGGCGATTGTAAGAAGATTGTATACGCCGGTAAAAAGACATAATAATTTAAGACAGCCATGAGTACCGTCATTACAACCGTACCCGTAACCAAACCTATCGTTACGCCTTTAGCTGTTTTAAATCGACGGAACATATATGATACAGGAAGAACGAACAGTAAACCAGCTACAAAGTTCGCCACTTGACCAACCGGAACCCCTGTAGCACTTCCTTGAATTAAATAATTCAATAAATTTTTTATTCCTTCTACTATAACAGCAGCCATAGGTCCAAATACAAGTGCTGCTACGAGTGCAGGAATTTCGCTAAAATCAATTGTTAAAAACGGAGGTAATCCAGGAATCGGAAAATTAATCATCATTAAAATGTAAGCAATACTGCTTAACATTCCTAGTATAACCAGCTTTTGAGTTTTCTTACTTTGTTGCATCTTGCCTCTCTCCTTCTTTGTGATCCACTCTTCAAAGAAGAAAGGTTCAACTTCATATCCCAACGCAAAAACCTCCCAACAAATGATTCGTTGAGAGGAGACATGGCAGGCATATTTAATAAACGTTCATCACATTAGGTTTTGAACGCTGAACCTCCACCTTCTCCCATCCAGACTGTACTGTCGGCTTTGGAATTTCACCAAATCTGCTCGTATGTATTACATATAAGCTCGCGGGCTCAAAACAATTTGTTTTTTTACCGCCGGTCGGGAATTTCACCCTGCCCCGAAGATAGACCAATATTTAATTATGAATTTATTATATGTTATCTCGAATTAAAAGTAAATAAAGAAGTTTTTTTAATTCCTATTAAATTGATGTCTTTTATAAACTTCATTACTGTTTTATATGTAAAATAAGGAAATAAGTGCATAACCAACAGCATTATGACATATTTATAGTTTCAATTTTACGTTTACAATTGTGTATTTGATAACTAATTGTAAAGTTTAAAAAATATAATTGACAGAATTTTTTTAACATGGTAAATTATCAAATATTTGATGATAGTAAAATCCAAGGGAGATGTTCACGTCATGTATAACGTATTAGTAGCTGATTCAATTAGCAATGAAGGTCTTGCTCCACTACTCGAAGCTCCTCATGTGAATCTTACGCGAAAAAAAGTTGAAGAAGTTGAGAATGATTTGCATACGTACGATGCGCTTTTAGTACGGAGTGCTACGACGGTTACAGAGGATTTGCTGGCAAAAATGCCGAATTTAAAAATTGTTGCTCGCGCTGGAGTAGGTGTCGATAATATTGATATTGAAGCCTCAACCAAACGAGGGGTTGTCGTTATTAACGCGCCGAACGGAAATACCATTTCAACGGCGGAACATACATTTGCTATGATGGCTAGCTTGTTTCGGCATATCCCCCAAGGAAATGCTTCAGTCAAAGCGCGCGAATGGAACCGCTCAGCATTTGTTGGAACAGAGCTTAATCGCAAACACCTGGGCATTATCGGATTTGGACGAATTGGCTCAGAGCTTGCTAAACGCGCAAAAGCCTTCAATATGAGCGTTCACGTTTACGATCCTTTTTTAACCTCTTCCCGAGCTGAAAAGCTAGGCGTAGAACTATTATCCCTGGATGAATTACTAGCAGCAGCGGATGTAATTACCGTACACACTCCGCTTACGAAAGAAACCAAGGGATTGCTCAATCATGAAACATTAGCCAAAACAAAGAAGGGTGTATTTTTATTAAACTGCGCACGCGGCGGGATCATTGATGAAAAAGCCTTAGTTCATTATTTAGAAATTGGCCATGTTCAAGGTGCAGCTATTGACGTATTTGAAGTTGAACCGCCGATTGATAACCCTTTGTTACATTTTGATCAAGTTATTACAACTCCCCATTTAGGAGCTTCTACAAAAGAAGCCCAGCTTAACGTTGCTGAAGACGTGGCACATGACGTTCTGCGTTTTCTAGAAGGTAATCCTGTAAGTTCATCCATTAATTTACCAACGCTTTCTAAAGAAGTTTTTGAAAAAATTCAGCCGTTTACGAGCCTTACTAAACAAATGGGAGCTATTTTATCTCAATGCATGCGAGAACCCGTTCAGCATATCTCGATCTCCTACGGAGGTACAGTGACGGATTTAGAAACCACTTATATTACACGGAGCTTGTTATCAGGCTTTTTAACCCATCGTATTGACTCACCTGTTAACGAAGTCAATGCTTCTATGATTGCCAAAGAACGAGGAATTACATTTGGTGAAAAAACATCGGAAGATACGCAAGGATATTCTAATATAATTGACGTTACAGTAACAGGCGAACAGCGTACATTTACGATTACGGGCACTTATATAGCAGGATATGGACCTCGAATTGTTAATATTGATTCGTTTGATATTGATTTTTATCCAGAAGGACATCTTCTTTATATCCGTCACAGTGATCAGCCCGGAGTTATTGGAAATGTAGGGAAAGTACTTGGAGATTTACGTATTAACATTGCTACCATGCAAGTGGGCCGTAAGCAAAAAGGCGGAGAAGCCATTATGATGCTCACGTTTGATAAACTTTTAGATGATTCTGTCATCAATTCATTAAAACAAACAAGCGAAATCGTGACCATACAGCGCATTGAGTTGTGACATTGAAAAAAGAGCCTTAGCGGCTCTTTTTTTATGGACTTATTTTTAACACTTGTCCTGCATTTAAAGCGGTGTTCTCTAAATGATTCCACTTTCTTAGCTGCTCCACATCGACTTCATATTTGGCCGCAAGTTCAGATAATGTATCTCCTTGATGGATAAGAATACAGTTATCAGAAGCCTGATGTAACTGCTGAAAAACCGTGGCAGCTAAATCGTTTTTTACGTATGCCGATAGTTTTTGCTTGTCCAATTTGGCGAGTGGGTTTACCGCATTGGTTTTATCCGGATTCCAACTTCCTTGATGAACTTCAAAATGCAAATGTGCACCTGAAGATCGTCCTGTATTGCCAACCCATCCAATGTTTTGACCTGCGGATACAGAATTTCCTTCTGCAACAAGTCGTTTCTCTAGATGAGCATAGACCGTTTCGTATCCATTCGTTTGTTTGATAAAAACAACTTGCCCGTATGTATTTGAATAATAAGAGCGGCTCACCACTCCTTTTGCAACAGCATACACCTGTGTACCAACAGGTGCTGCTATATCGATTCCAAAGTGTTTGGCGTGACGAGAACCAAATATATCAGTTAAGACTCCTTCAACCGGCCACTCCCACTGCTTCTCTTCTGCCTTTACCATTTGCCCGCCCAAAAATAAAAGACCTATACACAATCCCATCACTAATACAACCAATATTCTTCTTAACACGTCAATCATGAAGAAAGAACCTCCTATGTAGATCATTGCACACAAAACATACTATATGCCAATTCCTTCTCTTTTAGACTTGTTTATAGAAAAAATAAAGAGATGTGATTCTCCAATGAATCACATCTCTTTGCTATTCTTATTATTTCAGCCGAAGACAAACTGTTATTTAGCATGTGTTTACTTTGGCAGTTTGATAAAGAAAGTTGTTCCTTCATTTAATTCACTTTCAACTGCAATAATCCCTTGATGTGCCTCCACGATATTTTTAGCGATCGCAAGCCCAAGACCAGTTCCTGACTTTCCTCTCGTTCTGGCTTTATCAGCTTTATAAAATCGCTCAAATACAAACGGAAGATCTTCTTTTGGAATCCCTGCTCCCGTATCTTGAACAGAAAGATGGATTTCGGATTGACTTTTATCAAGATGCAGCTTTACTTCTCCGTAGTCATCCGTATGACGAATGGCATTATCAATTAAGTTTGTCAGCACTTGTTCCATACGGTCTGAATCAATCATCGCTTCAAATTCATCTTCTATTTTTCCATTAAGAGACAGTTTAATATGTTTTTCTTTAGCTAACCCTTGAAACTTGCGCAAAACACGTTCTGTAAATTCAACCATTGCTACAGATTCTAAGTGAAGCTGCACATGTCCCGCTTCCATTCGCGCTAAATCTAAAAGTTCATTTACAAGCCGGCCCATACGGAGTGATTCATCATAAATCACCTGTGCAATTTCTTTCTTTTCTTCATCCGTACTTGCAATATCGTCAATAATAGCTTCACTATAACCTTGAAGCATAGAAATGGGTGTACGCAATTCATGAGACACGTTTGCAATAAAATCTTTTCTTGATTTATCAAGTTTACGCTCTTCAGACATGTCTCGCAGTACAGCTACAGCACCGCGGATTTTCGTTTGATTATAGAGCGGTGACATTAAAATGACCCACGTTTTCCCTTGAATTTTCAACTCTGCACTTCGCTCCGTTTCAGTCTCTACTACCGTTTGAAACAAATGCACGACGTTTGCTGGAAGCTCAGGCACCTGCTGGTTGTTCACATCCTGCTCGTAATACCAAGTCTGAAGAAAATGCTCCGCTGGGGGATTGGTAATTAAAATCGATCCGTCTCTACTAAACGTAATAACACCGTCTGCCATACTGCTTAAAATACTTGAAAGCTGTTCTTTTTCCTGATTGAGCGCATTGAGATTAAACTTTAACTGCCTGCCCATTTGATTAAAAGCAATCGCTAACTCTCCAATTTCATCGTGAGTTAAAATAGGTACTTTTGTATCAAAGTTCCCTTTTGTTACTTCAAATGCCGCCTGCCTCATTTTTCTAAGAGGTGCTGTAATTCGAGTGGATAAGAAAAAAGCAAAGATAGTAGTTAAAATAATAGCAATACCTGCAGCCAATAAAATGAACTTAGTCGTATATTGAGCGGGCTCTTCAATTTCAGAAAGAGATTGATACAGATAAACGCCGCCTGTCGGTTTATTATCTTTCATTAAAGGTACACCGACAACAAACATTAAAGGCTCATCACTCGTGTCTTTCTTTGTGGTCATGTACATTTTTTCCCGTATTACTTTACCTTTTTCAACCACTTGATTTAGCTGATCGTTTTGTTTAACAATGGCCGAAATAGCTTTCTTATTTTCTTTATCAGGATGTGTGGAATGCCAATAGAAATCTTTATCTTGAACAATAACTACACTTGCTTGATCTGCAAGTTCACGAGCAATGGATAGTCCTAGCTTTTCATCCTCTGTTTCCTGCACAATGGTAGAGATTTTAGCAGCCGTTTTAGTTAAACGGTTTTCTGCGTCTACAACATGATAATTTTCAAAAAACTGAAGCAGTAAAATGGTCAAAATAAATAAAACAAGCGTAACGAGCAATAGGATAGTAAACCATAGTTTACCAACTACACTTCTCCAAAACATCAGTTATTTTCAACCTCAAATTTATACCCTACTCCCCAAACGGTTACGATCATTTTCGCCGCTTGTGACGATACGCGATTTAACTTTTCACGCAAACGCTTGACGTGCGTATCTACCGTACGAAGATCTCCAAAGAAATCATAATGCCACACTTCACGCAGCAGCTGCTCTCTGTCGTATACTTTATCTGGCGTTTTTGCAAGGTAGCATAATAATTCATATTCTTTTGGAGTTAAGTTAACTTCTTTTCCGTCTGCTGTAACGCGATGTGCATCATTATCAATCGTTAAGTGATCAAAGACAATGAGGTTTTTCACGCTCGTTTCTGGCTGAATAAACGTTGCTTGAGAAGAACGTCGAAGCAGTGCTTTTACGCGAAGAACCACTTCTCTTGGGCTAAACGGCTTAACGATGTAATCATCTGTACCTACTTCAAACCCTTGGACTCTGTTTACTTCTTCACCTTTAGCTGTAAGCATGATAATAGGAGTTGCTTTTTTCTCGCGAATTTGTTTACAGACCTCAATACCGTCTATGCCAGGCATCATTAAATCTAATACAATCAAATCATAATCTATGTGTAACGCTTTTTCGATTGCTTCATGCCCGTCGGCTGCTTCTTCAATGATGTATCCTTCTTTTTCTAAGTACATTTTTAACAATCGTCTAATGCGATCTTCATCGTCTACTAGCAGTAATCTTTGTTCGTTTTGCATGTATTTTCAACCTCCTAGTCTTAGTGTACAAAAAAAAACCGGCGAGTTCTACTTATGTTACCCAAACAATGTGACAATTCGTGAACACCTTTATGAAAAATAGCTTTTTTCCTCAAAAAAGAGGTTGAGACATATCGAAATCCATCCAATCTACAGATGGACAAATAAAATACAGGAGCTAGAAGCAACTACATATATGAAGCCTCCGTTCACCATGCAAATAAAAAAATCCGAACAAATGTGATTCTCCATCAAGAATCTCAACTCATCGTTCGGATCTTCTTCAACTAAAATATCTTTATTTCAGCCTCTATTCTATTTTTAAAGGTTACGCATATGAATGTAAACCTGCAATAACTAGGTTCACGGCCACTAAGTTGAACATGATGATGGCAAATCCGCCAACTGCCAGCCAAGCTGATTTTTCACCGTGCCATCCTTTAGACAGCCGAAGATGAAGAAAAGCGGCATAAAATAAAAAGGTGATCAGCGCCCACACCTCTTTGGGGTCCCATCCCCAAAAGCGCGTCCAGGCCATCTGAGCCCAAATCATAGCGAAAATAAGTGCTCCTAATGTAAAAATAGGAAATCCAATCGCCACTGCTCTGTAGCTTACTTCATCAAGCAAGTCGCTGTTTACCTGCTTCACAAGCGGCTGCAGCGCGGCTCCAATTCGCTTCCGTAAAATAAGACGAATCAGCCAATATAAGACAAACCCACCGGCTAACGACCAAATAACCGTATTTAATTTTTTAGCATTGATAATAGCCGGCATATCAACAAGCGGCTGTATGTCGTTCCCGTCTGTCCACTCACTTTGATGAGGCCCCACTAGCGGAACCATATGATATACGACTTGCTCTTGTTCGCCACTTTTATTAACCCAATTAAATGATGACTCGTAGTGAGCCGCATTAAAAGCCAGCGTCACCGCTACAAACCCAAGCGTACTAATAAGCGTATACAGGATGAATTCCAGCCAAAATGCTTTTTTATTTCGCTTGGATTGATCAATTGTTTTGATTAAATAAATCAATCCTGCAACAAAGCTAATGGAAAGCACGGCTTCACCCGTAGCTGCCGTTGTAACGTGAATATGCAGCCAATTCGTCTGGAGAGCTGGTATCAGCGGCGTAATTTCAGTTGGAAACATGCTTGCATAAGCAATGATTAAAAGAGCCACCGGCAAGGCAAAAAGTCCAAGCATGCTAAGACGATAAATAAAGTAAATAACAATAAATGCGCCAACAAGCATCATGCCAAAAAACGTCGTAAATTCAAATAAATTACTAACAGGAGCGTGGCCTGATGCAATCCACCTTGTAATGAAATAGCCAATCTGTGCAATAAAACCGATGATGGTAACCGCAATTCCAAACGTTGCCCACTTTGTTTTCTTTTGAGCTGCTCGCTTATCTCGAATAGCTCCTCCGAAAAAAAAGGTTGCAACTAAATAAGCAATAAACGCCACATACAGTAAATTACTACTTATACTCGCGTAATCCATGCTTTTTCCTCCTATTTTGTTTCTTTATCATTTTGGTCCTTCAGCTGTGTGAGGGATGTGGATTCTAATAAACCATTTAATTCTTTTTTAAGACCATACCAGTTTTTATTTGTATGTGCGGCCAACCATATCTCATTATTGACTTTTTGAATCCACATGCGGCGATGATTCCAATACATCCCTTGAATCACACCAATCATAAAGATGGCTCCGCCAATCCCTAAAAACCAAAGCGTATAGTCTCTGCGAACGGTTAATCCCGTTACATTTTTCGTTTCCACACCAGCAAAGGTCATTTTATAATCGTTATTTCCTAGTGGTTCCAAGTTCTCTCTAATTCCAACAAAAGCAACTTCGCCTTTTTTATGCTGAGGCGTAATCATTTTAAATACAAAAGCCGGGTTGTTAGGCACTCTTGTTTTTGTATTTGGGTTTCCTTCATCATCAAAGAAAAAGTCTGGAAAGTAGCTCATGAGCTTGACTTTATATCCGTTTTTTAAATCATATGTTGCTTTTGGATTATGTAAATCTACTGTAAGTGAACCAACGTTTTTATTTGCATTTTTATCTGTTAAATGGAAAGACATAGAGCTAAACTCATTTAACTTGAAGTCCACTTGGTACATGGCATATCCTTCAAACTTAAGCGGCTGATTCACACGAATCTCTGAATCTTTTATTTTCTTTAGCTTTGGATCTGCTCCCGGTATAAGCTTTCCTTCGCGCTTATACAGACTAACATCCGCTTCATATTTTTTGGCTACTTTATTATTCCCTGCACGATCAATTGCTTCTTGAAACACGGCGCTTTCGCTATCTTTATCATACGTTTCCACAGTAAAACGATGGTTTTTCAAAAAATACTCTCCGTTCGTCCCAGGAATAACTTTTGTTTCACCTTCACGGATCCAAAGAACTTCATCTATATACATACCTGGTACAAATCTAAGCATAGCACCTAGTAAAAAGATAATGAGACCGATATGATTAACGTATGGACCCCATCTTGAGAAGCGTCCTTTTTCAGCCAGCAGATTGCCCTTTTCTTCGCGAATAGAGTATCTTCTTTTTTTCAGCATGCTTTTTACATGTTCATAATCTTGATCCGTCCACGATGATGAAGTGCTGTATAAACGCTGTCTCTTTAAGAAGTTTGGATGTTTTGTTACACTCTGCTTTTTTAGAGCTCGGTACAAAGGCACTACTCGATCTAAACTGCAAATGACTAACGACATTCCTAAAGCAGCAATTAAAAGCAAGTACCACCACGATTCATAGAGATGATGAAAACCTAACTTATAATAAAGCTCTCCTGTCCATCCATATTCCTTTTGATAATACTCACCTGCTGTCACATTAGGAGGTATGTAAGCTTCTTGAGGATAAATGGTTCCGACTGCAGACGCAACAAGCGTCACAATAATGATCCAAATGCCTACCTTTACAGAAGAGAAAAAATTCCATATTTTATCGATAACTGTTTTATTGTACGTTTGCGATCGCCTTGCGCTTCCTTCATAACGCATATCTACTAATTTTTCAGTTGTTTCTTCTGCAATTGGTTTACCACAGGCTTCACACAAAATCGTACCATGCGGGTTAACGTGTCCACATTCACATTTTACGTGTTTCATTGTCAACACTCCCTATGGTTTAATTTCTTCCATATATTCTTTTATTTTAGATTCTTCTAATCCGCCAATAAAGCTGTCTACAATCTTTCCGTTTTTATCAATTAAAAACGTAGTCGGAAGAGGATCTATCCCGTACGCACCCAACACTTGTGAATCTTTATCCATCAAAATTGGAAAAGATAGCCCATACTGTTTAGCAAACTGCTCTACCGCTATATTCGTTTCTGCAACGTTAACAGCTAAAATTTCAACGCCTTGCTTTTTATATGCTGCATACTGCTTTTCCATCGCCGGCATCTCTTGTTTACAGGGCTTGCACCATGTTCCCCAAAAATTCAAAAAAACTCCTTTGCCTTTGTAATCTGATAGCTGATGAGTTTCTCCATTAATATCTCTTAATATAAAGTCAGGTGCCTCATCTCCTACCGATACCTTTTGTTTATCAGCAAAAAATTGAGCATAA
This sequence comes from Priestia sp. USM5, assembly GCF_058323215.1. Lineage (NCBI taxonomy): Bacteria > Bacillati > Bacillota > Bacilli > Caryophanales > Bacillaceae > Priestia > Priestia sp. USM5. Next base: position 523,710 of record NZ_JBSGKN010000001.1, on the reverse strand, counting down.
AGGGTATATCCAACCGCGCACAGTAAAACTGCTAATATAACTGTTCGAATAATCAAGCGCTTTTTTTTCATAGCACGAACTCCTTTTAACCGCTTTCAATACGCTTTTTTTCTACCATTATATCATTTTTTTGGTAGTGGCTTTCCGATAATATTTCGACGTTTCTGTGAAGTCTTCCTCTCATTCTACAAGTTCGACATTTTTTCAAAAAACCTTGCTTGATTTTCTAATTCACGACATTTTTCATAAAAAAAACAGGTAAGTGAAAATTACTTACCTGTTTGAGACATTGAATATAATTGTTTGACTTCATGAGCCGTAAGCTCGCGTGCTTCTCCTGCATTTAATCCGCGTAAGTCTAAAGGTCCGTAGCGCTCACGTTTTAACTTTAATACAGAATGTCCGATTGCATCGAACATGCGACGTACTTGACGATTTTTCCCTTCGTGAATCGTCAGTTCTACGATCGCCGTCTGCTTGCTTTTATCAATGGAAAGAACTTTTGCACGAGCTGGTGCTGTTTTTCCGTCTTCAAGCATCACTCCGCGTTGCAGCTGTCTGATGCTTTCACGACTTGGGATTCCTTTAATTTTAGCTACATACACTTTATCCACTTCAAATTTCGGGTGCATTAGCTGATTAGCAAATTCACCATCATTTGTTAAAAGAAGTAGACCCGACGTATCATAGTCCAGACGTCCAATCGGGTAAATTCTTTCTTCTACATGCGGAAAGAAGTCAACGACTGTTTTTCTTCCTTTGTCGTCGTTAGCAGCTGAAATCACGCCTCTTGGTTTGTATAGCATAAAATAAACGGGCGCTTCGCTTTCTACCGGCACTTCGTCTACTTCAATTTTATCGTTAGGACCTACTTTCGTGCCCAATTCTTTTACAACTTTTCCATTTACTTTCACTCGGCCTTGGCCGATTAATTCTTCAGCTTTACGTCTTGATGCTACACCTGCGTGAGCAATCACTTTTTGTAATCGTTCCATTAACACTTCACCTCTTGTAACATCTTACTTGTTTACGAAGTAATACACAAGTCTATTTGCCACACAGAGGTAGAATTTTCGATTTCTTACCGGCCAAATACAAGGATTACGATCACAACTGATGCAATAATCCCTACCAAATCCGCCAGTAAACCAACCTTCAGCGCATCTCCCATTTTTTTAATACCTACTGCTCCGAAATAAACCGTTAAAATATAAAACGTGGTATCTGTACTTCCCTGCATGGTCGATGCCAAACGACCGATAAAAGAATCAGGTCCATATGTAGAAATTAGATCCGTTGTGATACCAAGGGCAGCCGTTCCAGATATCGGTTTAATAAGAGCTAAAGGTACAATTTCAGCCGGAACGCCGACTGCTTGCAGCATAGGTTTTAAAACAGATAAGAAAAAATCAAGGGCTCCTGAAGCTCGAAAAATAGAGATGCTCACTAACATGCCGACTAAGTAAGGAATGATGGAAAAAGCAATTTGTAATCCGTCTTTCCCTCCCTCTACAAACTTTTCATACGTAGGAATTTTTTTGTAGGTTCCATAAAGTAAAATACAGCCTACGATAAGAGGAATAAACATCAATGATACTTGATTAAGCATCGTCATTTTCGTTTTCCTCCTTTTCGCGTACGTCGATAATAAAAGAAGCGATCGATGATGATAGCTCCTATCGTAGCTACAACAGTTGCTAAAAGCGTAGTACCCACAATTTCAGTAGGATTAGCCGAGTTATACGTAATTCGAATGGCAATAACTGTGGTCGGTATAAGCGTTAAACTGGTTGTGTTAAGTGCTAAAAGTGTGATCATAGAACGGCTTGCTTCGTCTCTGTCGCCGTTCAGTTTTTTAAGCTGCTCCATCGCTTTAATACCAAGAGGAGTTGCCGCATTCCCCAGCCCAAACATATTCGCCATCATATTGGACAATATGTATCCTAAGGCCGGATGATCTTTTGGAACATCAGGGAAAAGTCTAGTAATAATGGGTCGAAATAGTTTCGCTAACTTGTCGAGAAGCCCTGCACTTTGAGCAATATTCATCATACCTAACCAAAAGACCAGCACGCTGATTAATCCAATGCTGATGGTCACCGCTTCGCCTGCTCCTTGAAAAATTGCTTTGTTTACATCACCAATTTTCCCATTTATAATTGCAAAAACAATTCCGATAATGGTCAGCAGCATCCAAATAATATTAACCATCTGTTTTGGCTCCAGACTGAATAAACATTAATCGCTTCACTCGATTAAAGAAACCTTCTTGCTGCTCGGCCTGCTTTTCGAAATAAATAGGAACACTGTCAATCGTTTCTCCACTTCTATAAATATCGAGCTTCCCTACAACATTAGGAACTTTCCCTGTTTCTTCCCACTGCTTTTTAGGCTGAATTAACGTTGTTTTCACTTCTACAGAGCTCTGTTCTTTCTTTGTAAGAGGATAGACGACATTTCGTTTAATATACAACTGATCTTTATAGAAAGAATCTTTTATATCTGCCAATTCGCCTTTTGCAGCTAAACTGGTCATATCATATTTATCAAATGCATTTTCATACATGGAAATGTGATCGTTCCAATCATCTGGCGCATTAATCGTTACGGCGATTAAATCCATTCCATCTTTTGTAGCAGTTGTCACAAGCGTTCGTTTTGCTAATTTTGTATATCCTGTTTTTCCGCCAGTACAGTATGCATATAGTGTTGTCAGCAGTTTATTTTTGTTTTTCCACACTCGATCCCATTTCTCTTCAGGGTGCTTCATTCGATAGACTTTTGTTCCTGAAATCTCTTTGAAAATTTTATTATTCATTGCATAGCGCATAAGCAGAGCCATATCGTGCGCTGTTGAGCGATGATTTTCATGATCGTCTAATCCATGCGGATTTTGAAATGTTGTATTCGTCATGCCAATTTCTTCTGCTTTTTTATTCATCAAATAAACAAATCCATCTTCGCTTCCTCCAACGGCTTCTGCGATAGCTACAGCAGCATCATTACCTGAGCGAAGCATCAAGCCATACACTAAATCTTTTAATTTTATTTTTTCACCTTCAACTAAATACACAGAAGAACCTTCAACGCCAACTGCGTTGTGGCTAACGGTAACTTTTTTATTTATTTTGCCAGATTCAATCGCCAGTATTGCTGTCATAATTTTTGTGATGCTAGCAATTCGGCTAACTTGATCTGCATTTTTAGCGTATAACACTCTTCCTGACTTCTGTTCCATCAAAATAGCACTATGAGCACTTACGCTACCTGCTGCAGATGATACGGAAGGCCAACCGCTGAGACATAGCAATACAATAAATAGATAGATGATACTTTTTTTGCTTCTTTTCATGTCATCCCCGTCCCTCTACCTGTTTGTACAAGTTTATGCTCGTCTTTTTTGGTTATGAATGAAAAGATTTGTCCATACAAAAAAGAACATAGAAAAACTCTATGTTCTTTTACGGTTTCACTTCATTTCTTGAAACGATTGAAAAAATAAATCTGCCTCTTGATCGGTTGCTTCTTGTAACAAATCTTCTGGAAGCGGCGGCAGCTCTTCGATACTTTTAAGCCCAAAATAGCCTAAAAATTCTTTTGTCGTTCCGTATAAGATGGCACGCCCTGCGCCTTCCGCTCGTCCCACTTCTTTTAACAGAACCTTTCCAATTAAAGTTTGAAGAGGTTTTTCCGTTTTCACTCCGCGAATCTCTTCGATTTCAGCTCTTGTAATTGGCTGCTTATAAGCTACAATAGCTAACGTTTCAAGCGCTGCTTGTGACAATGATTGATTAGCAGGAGCTTCTACGAGCTTCTCAATATATGGTGCATGCTCTTTTTTTGTAACAAGCTGATAGGCCCCGCCTATTTCAACAAGTGTAACTCCTCTGAACTTACACTCTTGCTCTAAGCTTTCCAAAGCACCTTGAATGTCTTCATGAGGCTTTTCTATAATCTCAGCTAACCGGCTAATAGACAGACCTTCATCACCAGAAACAAAAAGTAAGCTCTCAATAATAGCCTGTAGATTATTCGTTGTCATTCCTCTTCATTCCTTTCTCGATACGATACATAAAGCTCGTCTAGATTGTGCTGCTGTTCCACAACGATTTCATTTTCTTTCATTAATTCCAGCACAGCTAAAAACGTTACAACAATATGATCACGCTCTTGATAAGGAAACAGCTGATAAAAACTTTTTTTCCCTTTAAAGGCTTTTAATTCATTCACAATTTCACTCATGCGCTTGTCAATTGGAATATCTTGTCTTGCTATTTTCGTCTGCATAGGCTTTTTGTTTTGCTTTCGTTTCATTAACTTTTGAAAAGCACTTAGCATATCATACAGTGATATATCCAACCCTTCGTCCTGAGGCTGCGTACGTTCTTCTGCATTTATTTGCACATTACTTGGAGGTTTTGTATACACATGACTTTGGTCTTCTTCCAGCTTTTGAAGCTCTACTGCCGCTTCTTTAAACTTTCGATATTCAATTAAGCGCTGCATCAATTCTTCACGCGGATCTTCTTCATCGACCATTTCAATTTCATCCATATCTTCTTCATACGTAGGCAGAAGCATTTTACTTTTAATTTGAAGCAAAGTTGCTGCCATGACTAGATACTCACTGGCAACGTCTAGCTGAAGCTCATTCATTGTATGTATAAACATCATATATTGCTCAGTAATTGTCGCTACTGGGATATCGTAAATATCAATTTCAAATCGGTTAATTAAATGCAGAAGAAGATCTAAAGGTCCTTCAAACGCATCTACTTTTACACTGTACTCCACTTTTATCTCACCAACACTTTTCAATTGCTTATCATTTCTGCTGCTTTATATAACGTTACTATCATTAGTATAGAGGATTATAGACACATGTCCAATACAAATTAACGTAAAAATAGGTCATTTGCCCATACAAAAAGTTTAAACATACATATGATGTCAAGGTAATAACATTTTCAAATGGCTGAAGGAGGAACTCGCATGGGTGAAAAATCTTGTGGATACGGTAGCGGTTTCGCTTTAATTGTTGTACTGTTTATTTTATTAATTATTGTTGGTTGTTCTTGCTTACGCTTCTAACCACACATATTGAATAAAAACAAACGTGTTCGCCATACCTTGAGCACGTTTGTCTCTTTAAAGGCACAGCGCTGATGAATAGCTAATTTTTGTGATACACTACATATAGAGTCTTACCAGGAGGGAACAAGATTGTATTCACAAGCCTATATTGATTATTTAGTTCATTTTCATGGCGACCGGGATTACTTTGAATGCCATGAACTGCTAGAAGAACACTGGAAAAAAGACGAAAGAGGACACCGCAATATTATTTGGGTTGGCCTTATTCAAATTGCTGTTTCACTCTATCATCATCGACGTCAAAATTTCGCCGGAGCCAAAAGAACGATGCAAAAGGCACTGGCAATTTTAACGAAGGAAGAAGAAAACATTGCACAGCTTGGACTTAATTATCCTTCACTGCTTAAACTTCTTCGCAAACAATTAGCTTTAATCGATACCTATCAGCCATATAAAAGCATTAACTTACCTATTGAAGATCCAGCATTATTACGAGCTTGCAAACGAAGAAGCACTGATAAACAGCTTGTCTGGTTATCAGCTTCTAATCTGCAAAATGATGCGATTGTTCATCGTCACAGTACACGAGATCGTTCAGATGTGATTGCGGAAAGACAAGCGAACTTATTGGCAAAACAAAACAACAGGTAGCTAGAAGCTACCTGTTGTTTTATGATGACTAAGATGTGAAAGACGCTTTCGCACCTCAACTAATCATGCTTTTCTTTATTCATCCGCCTGACACTTTTCATAAAAAGGAGCGATGATTTCACTCGGCTTAATTTGTGCAGTCGTATACATTTCTTTAAGAGCTTTAATCATTTTTTTGCCAATGCCCTGTTGGCGGTGTGAAGGGTTTACACTGACGTGTTGAACCTCAATCAAACTTTTATCGAGCATGGAAATGCCAACAATTCCAATAATATCTTCTTCTTGCTTCCAAAGATACAGCTGCCAATGTTCGTTTTGCTCATATTCTTTCATCGTTTGTTGAAGTTTTTTTAAATCTTTTTCCGTAGGTACAAACGATAGAAGACCCATGGCAATTTTTTCATAGTTTCGTTTATAGCGAATAAGCATACGATTCTCCCTCGTCCTCAAACTTTCCTACAAATTAATGCGCTGCGTTTTTTACTGCTTTTATCATACAAAATTTATAAGTAAATAGCAATATTACACAAAAGCTTGTCATATGTCACGCGTGTATGAGAAACCTAATCTATTACGCTTTTTGAGCTGTTGCGCGAAGAAAAAACGCCGTAACCCCCTGTAAAAGGTTGTTATGACGTTTTATTAGCTGATATCCATTTATAGCAGTATGCTCTTATTCTTCCCAGACTTTTACTTCTTTCATTACGTCGCCATTTTTCATTTTCAACACTGTATCAAGTCCTTCTGTTACTTTTCCAAATACAGTGTGAACACCGTTCAAATGAGGCTGTGGCTCATGAACAAGAAAGAACTGACTGCCGCCTGTGTCTTTACCAGCATGCGCCATTGATAGAGAACCCGCTTCGTGTTTGTGAGGGTTTCCTTCTGTTTCACATTTAATTGAATAGCCAGGGCCGCCAGCACCTGTACCAGTTGGGTCTCCTCCTTGAGAAACAAATCCAGGGATAACGCGGTGGAACGTTACGCCGTTGTAGAATCCTTCATTAGCTAACTTTTCAAAGTTTTCTACTGTTCCTGGTGCTTCGTTCGGAAATAAATCGATTAGAATTTTTTCACCATTTTCCATTAAAATACTTGCTTTTTTCATATAAATGACCTCCAATATATGTATTAGTACCGCTACAGGCTCTATCTTCCCCGTCAAAGCGGCAAAACGTAAAAGTTGTAAATGCCACCTAGAGGCAGAACACTTACATTTATAAACTCACTCTATTCTACTACAAACAAGCTCATGAATTCAATGAATGCACTTTTTCACTTTCTTCTCGTAGGGCTCTAAATAAAAAATAGTAGTTGTGAGATGAAACTTTTTATAGTATCATCCGTCTAATACAGTGATGGAGATACATAGATTTCATTTTATATAGAAATCTACGCCTCTAGACTGATTTATGGGAAAATGATGAATTGGCTCTGTTACTTCAGACCTGCCCGTATTATAATAGGGCAAGTATGGGATTAAAGGAGGAAAAAGGTTTGAAATTAACGATAAAAGCAATGATGGTGACATTAGGTCTTCTTCTATTCCTAACCGCACCCTTAAAAAGTTTTGCAGATGCTGCTCCGGGCGATGTGATTATTACATTAGGTCAGGACTTAACCAGCTCTCAGAAGCAACAGGTATTAAATGACCTTGATGCACCAAGCAATGCTCAAACAGTAACCGTGACAAACCAAGAAGAGCATGAATACTTAGGTGACTTTATTCCAAAGGCTACTATTGGATCTCGTGCTATTTCATCTTCTAGTATTACCCTTGGCTCAAAAGATTCTGGTTTAAGCGTATCAACTCAAAATATTAATGGTATTACAGATGACATGTATATTAATGCTTTAATGACCGCCGGCGTTAAAGATGCAAAAATCCAGATTACTGCTCCATTTGAAGTATCTGGTACAGCCGCTTTAACAGGTATTATGAAAGCATATGAAGTTCAAACAGATCAAAAAATCCCAGAAGAAGTAAAAAAAGCAGCCAACGAAGAGATGGTTCAAACATCTGAACTTGGTGAAAAAATCGGTAAAGAAAAAGCAGCGCAGTTTATGGCAACGATTAAAGAAGAAATTGCTAAAGAAAATCCTCAAACAAAGGACGATTTACGCACGTTAATTCAGCGCGTGGCTGATGATTTAGGTATTAAATTAACAGATTCAGAGCTTAATACACTGGTTGACTTTTTCAATCGGTTAAAAGATATGAACATCGATTGGAACCAAGTAAAAGACCAGCTTTCTGCGACAAAGGAAAAAGTAACAACATTTCTTCAGTCAGAAGAAGGCCAATCATTTCTTGATAAATTAAAGCAATTCTTTGTTGATATTATTGATGCTATTAAATCGTTATTCTCATAAAAAAGAGCCTCTTGAACAAGAGGCTCTTTTTTTACGTTAATCACTCGTTACTTTTTTACCGTCACTTTGTATTTCACGTCATTTTTTACAATGTCTTCATACGTTTCGCGTTTTACGACTAGCTGTGCTTCTCCATCTTCTACGAACACGACAGCTGGCTTTGGCAAACGGTTATAGTGACTTGCCATAGAATAACCGTATGCGCCTGTACAAAACATCGCTAATAAATCATCTGGGTTTGCTTTTGGAAGATGTACATCCCACATCAGCATATCCCCCGATTCGCAGCACTTACCTGCGATGGATACGAGCTCATCACTCTCATCATTCATTCGATTGGCAATGACCGCTTCATATTTCGCTTGATACAGTGCGGGACGAATATTGTCGTTCATGCCTCCATCAATCGCTACATATTCACGTACATTCGGTACGTGTTTACGAGAACCGATTGAATACAGGGTCGTTCCAGCATCTCCTACAAGAGAGCGCCCGGGCTCAATCCAAATTTCAGGAATTTCTACTTCTAACTGTTTGGACTGCTTTTTGACCTCTTCTATAATAACCTCCACATACTGAGAAACAGGGATAGGCTGATCTTCTTCCGTATAACGAATGCCAAAACCCCCGCCTAAATTTAATACTTGCGGAACAAATTTTATACGTTGTTTCCACTCTTTCATTTTTGCAAAAAGCTTTTGAGTCGCCATAATAAATCCCGTTGTTTCAAAAATTTGCGATCCTATATGACAGTGAATACCTAAAAGTTCTAGCCCCTTGCTATTTTGCACAAGACGCACAGCTTCGTCTGCTTGACCGTTTTGAAGATCAAATCCAAACTTCGAGTCTTCTTGCCCTGTCAAGATATAATCATGTGTATGAGCTTCAATTCCAGGTGTTAATCTGAGAAGAACAGGCATCTTTTTTTGATACTGTTCCGTTATTTCCTCAAGCAATGCAATTTCATAAAAATTATCAACTACAATGCATCCTACATCTTCTTTGACGGCCATTTCTAGTTCTGCTCGGCTTTTATTGTTTCCGTGAAAATGAATCCGTTCTTTTGGAAAGTCAGCTGCTAAAGCCGTATACAGTTCTCCCCCCGAAACAACGTCTAACGAAAGACCTTCTTCATGAACGACTTGGACCATTGCAATTGTCGAAAAAGCTTTGCTTGCATAAGCGACCTGTGCTTTTACCCCATGCTTTTCAAATGTTTCTTTAAATCCTCTAGCACGCTGCCGAATTAAAGCCACGTCATATACGTAAAGGGGTGTCCCAAAATTTGATGCTAATTCAACCGTATCAACTCCACCAATTTCAAGATGCCCCTGCTTATTTATGCGACTTGTTCCGTGTAAAAACATGTTTAGACCCCGTTCCTGTGTATAGTGTAAAAAAGACAGTTAACGGCAATTCGCTGCTAACTGTCTAAATATTTATTATTTTCCATATTTAAAACAAATTTATCACATCTTCATACAGGTTTCAACCACATATTTTGTTTAAGGTTTTGCAGGCTGGCGGTCTTTATCCTGCGGATGCACAATACTAGGTCGCGGATTCGCTCCAGGAACCGGTGTGCGGATGAGAATCTGCCACAAAGCCTGCGGATTAAATGGAAGAAACGGCCACAAATAAGGCGTATTTAATGATTTTAGTCGCGCCATGTAGAGAATGATACACGTTGTCGCAATAAGAAACCCTGGAGTATGAAAGGCCGCCACGAAAATTAACAGAAACAATCGCAGCATTTTATTTGCTACCGCTAACTCATAGCTTGGCGTCGCGAATGAACCAATTGCTGCAATAGCCACATACAAAATAACCTCGGGAACAAAAAGACCTACATCAATAGCAATTTGCCCAATAAGCGCAGCGGCAATCAAGCCCATCGCCGTGGCAAGCGGCGTCGGCGTATGAATGGCCGCCATCCTCAGAAATTCAATCCCAAAATCAGCTAGGAAAATTTGAACAACAGTTGGAATATTTGTTGCTTCGTTTGGCCCAATAAACTGCAATTTTGACGGCAGCAAGTCTGGCTCAAGTACAAATAACAGCCATAACGGTAATAAGAAAAGAGAAGCAAGAATTCCTAAAAACCGTATCCAGCGGATAAACGTACCGACAGAAGGAGCCTGCCTGTATTCTTCCGCATGCTGCACGTGATGAAACAGCGTAGTTGGCGTAATAATAACGCTTGGAGACGTATCGGTAATAATAATCACATGCCCTTCCAGCACATGAGCTGCTGCTGTGTCCGGACGTTCTGTATAGCGTACCATTGGAAAAGGATTAATTCCTTGTTTGACTAAAAACTCTTCAATTGATTTGTCAGCCATCGGCAAACCATCTATATCAATTGCTTCCAGTTCATCTTTTATCAGTTTAACCAGCCCTGGATCAGCTACGCCATTTATGTACCCAATCGCTACGTCCAGTTTTGATCGTTCGCCTACCTTCATAATTTCAAAACGAAATCTTCCGTCACGAATTCGTCTTCTTGTTAACGCTGTATTGATAATGATGTTTTCAGTGTATCCATCTCGTGCTCCGCGAATCACTTTCTCTGTATCCGCTTCTTCAGGGGATCTGCCAGGATATGTACGCACATCGACTTCAAAGCCAACTTCTTCACCGTCAATTAAAACGAATAGCAGTCCTGATAAAACCGATACCATTCCATCATCCAGCGTCTTTAAAGGCTTGACTTGCTGATGAATAAGACGGTTTTCAACAATATCCTTTAACTTTGCTCGTTCAACTTCATTATCATTAATTTGAATGAGTACTTTTGCAATTTCAATAATAAATGAACTATCACACAGCCCCGTTACGTAGTAAATATGAACTTCTCGATCCAAAATAAGCAGTTTACGTACGCCCACATCAAAGCTTGTGTTCATACTAGCGTTTTCCTTGAACCACTGATCGTTTTTTTGCACTTTTGAAAAAATAGCTGTTTTCTTCTCTGCTAGCTTACCCAAACGAACCGCTCCTTTCTAAAATAAGTCTTGCTGCTTTTTCAGTAATAGGACATCCCAGTTTGACATCATCCATCCTAGCCATTTTGCCGATATCTCCTATTCCTACAACTAAGGGAATATCGAGCTGATCCAAGCAGTAAACTGTATCTCCATTAATTCGTCCGACTTCTAACTCTTGAATTCCGCTTTTATCCACGCCGTAATGCGATATTTCCCCAAAACGATCAATGGTCACATCCACTCTTGTCCATTCGCTTTGATGAGTACGTGATGCAACGGCAATCACTCCAAGAACTTCTACTTGAGGATGCTTTGCTACATGCAGCAAAGCAATTTCCCCAGGTCCTTCCTCTAAGAAACCGCTATCGTCGAACATCACAAAGACGGGATCATATGGTGCTTGAAGAATTAAATCTACCGTTTGACTCCCTGTTAACGTAGTAGGGTTTCCATATGACCTCGAAATGCACCTGCCACCAACGGATTTAGCTACATGCTCAATTGCTTTGCGCGCATATTCATCGCCATCGGTTACAATAATGATCCTTCTTTTTTTCATAATCTTTTATCCTTTCGGTTTAAAGATTAACGCGATAATAAAAGCAAATAAAATAGCTGCTGAAATTCCAGCCGAGGTAAGTTCAAAAATCCCAATCCCAATCCCGATAAATCCATGGTCATCCGCTTGCTTCATCGCTCCGTGCAACAAGGAATGACCAAAGCTTGTAATTGGAACCGTCGCTCCGGCGCCAGCAAATTCAATCAACTTATCATAAAGACCAAATCCATCTAAAATCGCTCCCGCAACTACAAACGAACTCATAACATGCGCTGGAGTAAGTTTAGCAAGATCCAGCAGCAGCTGCCCAATAACGCAAATGATTCCTCCTACAGCAAAAGCTATTACATACTCCATTGATCATCCCCCTCCCCGATATGTTCTAAGACGACGCCATGAGCAATTGTTGGAATTGACTCTTTTTGCTGAATCATCGTTGGACTTAAAAGAGCTCCTGTTGCCACCATAAACACTTTCTTTAAGTTTCCCGATTTTAATTCATTTAAAATATGACCATACGTGACAATAGCCGAGCAGCCGCAGCCGCTTCCTCCTGCAAATACATTTTGGTCGGGGCGATATACCATTAATCCGCAATCATTATGATTGGTTGATATATCGTAGCCTTCGTCCTTGAGCAGCTGTTTTAAAATTGGACTGCCTACACCAGATAAATCTCCTGTTAAAATAAGATCATACTCGCTTGGCGCGACGTTTAAGTCTTCCAAATGCCTTTGAATGGTATCCGCAGCAGCTGGTGCCATAGCAGAACCCATATCGTTTGCGTTTTTAATCCCATAATCCATTACACGCCCAATCGTTGCAGACGTGAGACGCACAATACCTTTTTCTTTCGAGACCAGCGCTGCCCCTGCTCCCGTAATAGTTGCCGTTGCCGTATCTGGTTTTTGTCCTCCGTACTCGGTAGGATTTCGAAATTGGCGCTCAGCGGTTGCGTTATGACTGCTCGCTGATGCAATAACACGATTAGCAAATCCCGCATCCACAAGAGCTGCCCCTGTTGCCAGCGTTTCCATTGATGTGGAGCAAGCGCCAAACATGCATAGAAATGGAATTTGGTTATGTCGAGCTACAAAATTAGCCGTTACGTTTTGATTTAATAAATCTCCAGCCAAAAACAAATCAATGTCTTCATAGGATAAATTTATTTTTTGCAAGCAGGAGTCAATGGACTCCGTCATCAGTCTTCTTTCAGCTAACTCCCAGTTGTCTTCTTCACAGTGCAAATCTTTATGTGTAATATCAAATGTTTCTCCCAATGGTCCATCTGCTTCTTTTGGCCCTACTGCTGTTCCTGTAGCATTAATGTAAATAGGATTTTCATAAACCCACGTTTGCTTTCCAGTTTTTCTCATAATCCCCCTCTTTTCATAGCAAATAAGTTTTAAAAAGGTAGCGAATGATTCCTACAACGTAAGCCGAAACCGTTCCAAATACAATGACGTTTCCAGCCAGCTTGAACATGTTGGTCGCAACGCCGAGAACAATTCCTTCACTTCGATGTTCAAGCGCTGCACTCGTCATGGAATTGGCAAAACCCGTAACAGGAACGGCTGAACCTGCACCTGCGAATTGACCAATACGATCATATATCCCAAACCCGGTTAAGAGCGCAGATATTAAAATAAGGGTTGCGACGGTAGGATTACCTGCATTTTTTTCATTAAAGTCAAAAAATGCAATATAGAAATTTTGAATTGCCTGTCCTAATGTACAAATGATTCCCCCTACCAAAAAGGCCTTTAGGCAATTTGCCACATATGAAGGTTTAGGCTGAAATGGTTTAATGCTTTCTTGATAGTTATCTTTTAATTTTTGATTATTTGCCATGTTACATACATCCTTTTCTTATTGATTAACAAAATAAATCCAATGAAATAATGACCCGCATACTTTGCCGAGTACAATGGCCATTAACAATAAAATAAGCTTGCCTTCCATTCCTATTCGTTTCGTTAACGTCGGCAATACATTAAGCACTTCTGTTAACGCTGCTGCCAGCATCCCAATAAAAATACCGCTCGTTAGACCTATGATCATAATAAGCACCGCAGGAAACTGCCACGTGTATTGATGAAGACTGCACCAACCGCCTGTAACGGCACCACCTACGACTCCCCACTCATATGCTTGAATGTATTTCATGGTTTTGGTCAGCTGCATCAAACGCGGAATAATGCCCAGCACCGTTAAAAATGCTACAAACCCAGCACCTGCAGCCAATCCTCCCGCAAGTCCAATTACAATGGTCATCACAATGTTAATGATCATCAATTTTTTTCATACTTTCTTTATTCTCGTGCATAATGACGTATTGATCTAAGTCTTGCTGGTAATTAAACATTTCGACTTCGAGAGGACTAGGCTCTTCATTAATTCGTTTTCTAAAGACGTGGTTAAAAAACAGAATCATTCCCAACCCTAAACCGATAGAGTAAGGCACTTGAATCAGCAAAGGCTGCTTATCTCTCAGACCGGTCAGCATATAGAACAATTTTTGATGTACTTGTCTCATACTCACATCTTCGTGAAAGTTCATAATTGCTAAAGCAGCTCCGATGAAGAGAAGAAACCAAACAGCTAGAAAAAACAAAAAGGAATATTGTTTCTTTTTATACACGACCTCTACAATTGTTTGAGCGGGTCCAATCGTCTGAATGTCTAAGTGCGGATACTGAGAGGCAACTTTTTCAATTACCTTCATTAAATCAACAATGATAATATTTCGATCACTCATACTTACTTGATAGACAATTAGCTTTTCAATTTGCTTTTGAACAGAATCTCCTGCTATAACCATTGCTAATTGTCCAATATTTACAGCTTCATCAGGTTTTACTTGAATACGATGCCTCATTTTAAGATAAAGAACGTTTTCCATTCATATCACACCTTACGATTCATTATCTCCCTGTACGTGTAGTATGGATTTTCTTAAATTTTCTAATTCACGTTTCTGAACAGACCATTAATTACCAAATAAAAAAAGCAATCCGTTTCACTATTCTTCTTTGAATAGCAAAACGGATTGCTTCTTAAGTATTACGTGTCATTCATATGCAGCTTCATTTGTTTTAAGATTTTCTTCTCAAGCCTCGATACCTGAACCTGAGAAATTCCCAGCCTTGCGGCCACTTCGGACTGAGTTTGATCTTTGTAATACCTCAAATAGACAATGAGCTTTTCACGCTCATCAAGTTCTTCAATTGCTTCTTTTAAAGCAATTTTATCAAACCACTTCGCTTCCGTATGATCAGCAATTTGGTCAAGAAGGGTAATTGGATCTCCATCATTTTCATAGACGGTCTCGTGAATAGACGAAGGAGCACGATTAGCTTCTTGAGCCAGCACTACTTCTTCAGGAGTGAGATCCAAATGTTCTGCAACCTCAGCGACTGTAGGGACGCGTCCAAGCAATTTGGAAAGCTCATCTTTTGCTTTACGTATTTTATTGCTCATTTCTTTCAGAGAACGGCTAACCTTTACCGTGCCATCATCACGAATAAACCGCTGAATTTCACCAATAATCATCGGAACAGCATATGTTGAAAATTTAACATCATACGATAGGTCAAATTTATCAACGGACTTTAATAGTCCTATACATCCAATTTGAAATAAATCATCGGGCTCATAACCACGGTTAATAAAACGTTGAACAACCGACCAAACGAGCCGCATATTTTTTTGGACGATTGTATCTCGTGCAATTTGATCACCTTGCTGACTGCGCTTGATGAGGTCTTTAACTTCATGATCCTTTAAATACGGTTCGTTTTTATTTTTTTTGACCTCCACATCCATTGGCAAGTCTCCTTAATTACATAGCGCTTTACTATTTGTTAAGTGCTTTTTTAAATATAAGGTCGTACCTTCTAATACAGTAGACTCTACTCGAATTTCGTCCATAAAGTTTTCCATTATGGTGAAACCCATTCCAGAGCGTTCTAGATCTGGTTTCGTTGTGTATAAAGGCTGCTTTGCTTCATCCACGTTATCGATACCAATTCCTTCATCACGAATCATCAGCTCCACTACACCGTCTTCATGAAGCGTCACAGAAATATATACCACACCATCCGGATTGCTTTCGTAGCCGTGAATAATAGCATTTGTTACTGCTTCAGATACGACTGTTTTAATTTCTGTTAACTCATCCATTGTTGGATCTAACTGTGTAATAAATGATGCTACCGTGACGCGGGCAAACGATTCATTTTGACTAAGCGCGGAAAATTGGAGGTTCATTTGATTTTTCATTATGCCACCCCCAATTTTTGAAGAGCGTTTTCTTCATTAGGTTCAAAACGAATAATTTTAAATAAGCCTGACATATTAAACAAACGTTCTACAGCGGGAGAAATAGCGCATACAACCATTTCCCCACCGTTATTATGAACTTGTTTGTATCTCCCTAAAATAACCCCCAAGCCAGAGCTGTCCATAAAGGTTAAATGCTGTAGATTTAAAATCAAATGGCTGATAGATTCCTTCTCTATCGCTTGGGTGATTTTGCTTCTTAGCTCTTCTGCCGTATGATGATCTAATTCTCCTGTTAATCGAACCAACAAGACATCTTGTTTGAATTCCAGTTCAATTGAAAGACTCACTATACAAACCTCCTCGGAAATCTTATAGTCAATCTTTCGCTGCCAACAGAATAGAATCCTTCTCACCGACAAAACTAGTTCTATTTCGTCACATTTAGCTGTTTAAGATGTTTGAGAGAAAATAGAGAACGTACGTTTAAATAGCTTCCACCAAGAAGCAGCATCGATATCTTCTTTTGCAAGAAGCGGTGAAGAACTCATTACTTTGTTGTCCTTCTTAATGGTCAACGTTCCAATTTTGTCGCCTTTTTGAATAGGCGCATTTAACTTCTCGTTCATTTTCACTTCTGTTTTAACATCTTTGGCTGCATTTCCTTTTTTCAATAAAACAGAAATAGGCTCTGACGTAACGGCTGTTACCTGATCTTCACTACCCTTGTTTACATCTATCTTGGCAATAACGTCTCCTTTTTTGTATAAAGGCTTCGTTGTATATTGACTGAATGCGTAGTCTAACATTTTGGTTACTTGATTATTGCGATCTTTTGGCGTGCTTGCACCGAATACAACCGCTAACACACGCATATTTCCCTTTTTAGCGGTAGCTGTTAGGCAATACTTAGCTTGACCTGTAAATCCCGTTTTGAGTCCATCAACCCCGGGATAAAACTTCACTAAGCGATTCGTATTTACTAACCAAAACTTCTTATCTGTATCCGTGCGTAAATAAGCTTCGTATTTACTTGTATAGTTAATAATTTTTTCATACTTTAGTAGCTCTCTGCCCATCATGGCCATATCATGAGCTGTACTATAGTGATTTTCTACAGGCAGGCCTGTCGGATTTTGAAATTTTGTATGAGTCAAACCAAGCTCTTTCGCTTTTTGGTTCATCTTTGCTACAAACTTTTCTTCTGATCCAGCTAAATATTCAGCCATTGCCATAGAAGCATCGTTACCAGAACCTATCGCAATCCCTTTTAGCAAATCATTTACCGTCATTTCTTCTCCGGGCTCTAAAAAGATTTGTGAGCCTCCCATTGAAGCGGCATATTCACTTGCTCGCACTTTATCTTTTAAGGTAATTTTCCCTTTATCCAAAGCCTCCATAATTAAAATCATTGTCATAATTTTAGTCATACTGGCAGGGGGAAGTTCTTGATTACTATTTTTTTCGTATAGAATTTTTCCTGTATCCCGTTCAATTAAAATAGCTGACCTAGCACTGTCAGCAAGCTCAGAACTCTTTTTTTCTGCGGCTAAAACAGGTTGCGTCATAAGTGGAAATAAAAATATGACAACGAGTAACTTTACAATAGTTCGCTTCATCTCCACAAACCTCCATTCTTTATACAACCTATTTTTTCCAAGGTATAATCGATTTATACTAAACGAAATAAAAAAAGCATCGAGAAATTCTCGATGCTTGAAGTCATATTTTCTTCTTATTTTTGATCAGCTGGAAGTTGCTTTACTACTTCTTTTACAAGCGATAAAAACTGCTGTTTTACTTTTTCAGTCGTTTCAATCACTTCTTCATGATTTAACGGCTGATCTAAAATACCAGCTGCCATATTAGAAATACAAGAAATACCCAGTACTTTCATACCTGCATGGCGTGCTACAATAACTTCTGGTACTGTAGACATACCGACCGCGTCTCCCCCGATAATGCGAAGCATTCGTACTTCAGCAGGCGTTTCATATGTTGGACCTGTATTTCCTACATATACACCTTCTTGTAAGGCGATATTTAAATCAGCTCCTACTTTCTTCGCTAATTGACGAAGGTCCTTGCAGTAAGCAGTTGACATATCCGGGAATCTTACGCCAAAATCAGAGTCATTAGGTCCAATCAAAGGGTTCGTTCCAAAGTTATTAATATGATCAGAAATAATCATTAAGTCTCCTGGATTAAAGGATTCGTTTACTCCGCCTGCTGCATTCGTTACAATCAACGTTTCTACACCGATTTCTTTCATTACGCGCACTGGAAATGTTACTTTATCAAGGGCGTACCCTTCATAAAAGTGAAAACGTCCTTGCATAGCTACAACCGGTACGTCATGAATAGTACCTATTACTAATTGACCTGCGTGACCTTCAACTGTTGAAACCGGGAACTCAGGAATGTCGTTGTACGGAATTTTTACCGCGCCTTCAATTTCGTCAGCTAATACCCCTAGTCCAGAACCTAAAATAAGCCCAATGGTTGGTGTAACAGCTGATTGATTTTTAATATATGCTGCTGCTTTTTCAATATATTCTTTTTTCATACTCCATTCCCCCTGCTTAATTCAGCTCTTGTAAAAAACTTTTTCCATGCTTAGGCATTGCTACGCCAAAATTTTCTGCTACCGTTGCGCCAATATCCGCAAACGTTTGACGAATAGAAAGTTCTTTTCCTTCTTTCATGCCTTTATTGTACACAAGAAGCGGCACGTATTCACGCGTATGGTCTGTCCCATGATGAACAGGGTCATTTCCATGATCCGCTGTAATAATCAATAAATCATCTTCTTTTAATAAATCAAATACTTCTTCCAAGCGTGCATCATATTCTTCAAGCGCTTGCCCATATCCTTGTGGATCGCGGCGATGGCCATAGAGAGCATCAAAATCAACTAAATTTAAGAAGCTTAAGCCTGTGAAGTCCATGTTTAATGTATCAACTAGCTTATCCATGCCGTCCATATTCGACTTGGTACGAAGAGATTTTGTGACCCCTTCTCCGTCGTAAATATCAGAAATTTTACCGATAGCAATAACATCGATGTCATTGTCTTTTAATTCATTCATTACTGTACGTCCAAAAGGCTTTAATGCATAGTCATGACGATTGGATGTACGAGTGAAGTTACCTGGTTCACCTAAAAACGGGCGAGCGATAACACGTCCAATCATATATGGATCATCAAGCGTTAATTCACGAGCAATCTCACAAATTTTGTACAATTCATCAATTGGAACAATTTCTTCATGAGCAGCAATTTGCAAAACAGAATCTGCTGATGTATAGACGATTAAGTCACCTGTTTCCATATGCTGTTTTCCTAGCTCATCTAAAATTTCTGTACCAGATGCTGGTTTGTTTCCAATAATTTTACGGCCTGTTTTTTCTTCTAATTGTGAAATCAGCTCTTCTGGAAATCCGTCTGGAAACACATTAAAAGGCGTATCAATATTAAGACCCATAATTTCCCAATGACCTGTCATTGTATCTTTTCCGGCAGAAGCTTCCTGCATTTTTGTATAGTAAGCCAACGGCTTTTCGGCTTTATCAATTCCTTTAATTTCACGGATATTGCTTAGACCAAGCTTAGCCATATTAGGCATATGAAGACCGTTGCAGTGTTCTGCAATATGACCAAACGTATCGGCACCTTTATCATTGTATTTTTCAGCATCCGGTGATTCACCGATACCTACTGAATCCATGACAACTAAAAATACGCGTTTATATGTATGCGCCATTTTATTCCCTCCAAATATCAATTTATTTATTCTCTATAAAATTCCCGTTTGGAAATAATTTAACCATCTTCTCTTATTGGTCAGAAGTCTGACCTCTCTATTAGTATAGACGCTTTTTATTTTTTTGTACACAGGAATGAAAGTGTTTTCAATCAAAAAAACCAATGTCTATGAACTTACTGGACATTGGGATCTTCCTACGCTCGCGGGTGAAACTGATTGTATACATCTTTTAAACGCGCTTTTGTGACATGTGTATAAATTTGAGTGGTCGAAATATCCGCATGCCCGAGCATTTCTTGAACAGCTCTCAAATCCGCGCCGTTCTCTAACAAATGAGTAGCAAACGAATGGCGTAACGTATGTGGAGTTAATTCTTTTTCAATTTTTGCTTCAGAAGCTAACTTTTTTAATATTTTCCAAAACCCCTGCCTTGTCAAGCGCCTTCCATGATGATTAACAAAAAGTGCTTTGTCCTGTTCCTTTTGCTTTGTTAAAATACTCCGGCCATGCTGTAAGTACTCTTCAATCGCCTCTGTTGCCAACCTTCCGATGGGGACAATTCTTTCTTTATTCCCTTTTCCGATACACCGAATAAATCCCATCGTCAAATGTGCATCATCAATATTTAAGTTAACGAGTTCAGATACACGAATTCCAGTAGCATAAAGCAATTCAAGCATCGCTTTGTCTCGTATGCCAAAAGGCGTCGAAGTATCAAACACATTTAACAGCGCCTCTACTTCCTCTGCATTTAGCACTTTTGGCAGCTTGCGCTCAAGCTGCGGAGTATCAATATGAACGGATGGATCTGTATCCGCTGCTTTTTCCCTTAGTAAGAATTGATGAAAAGATCTAGTTGAAGCCACATGTCTCGCAATCGTTTTAGATGATTTTTGCTGATCACTTAAATATTTCAGAAAATTAACGATGTGGAGTCTTGTTACTTCATTAAATGATTTCAGCTGCTCTACATGCTCTAAATATTGAGCATACTTTTTTAAATCTCGTTCATACGAATCAATCGTATTTTTCGCCAGTCCCCGCTCTACTACTAAATAATGAATAAAATCTTGAATTTGATCATTCAATAGCCTCTACTCCCCGTTTTGATAAAACATAAATAAACGCTCCAGCCACGTCTGATCTTTGTTCACACTTGCTTGCATGACCTTAACTGCTGAACCCGACGGCTCATCATAACGTTTATAATTTTGATACTCTTGAGATACCCATATCATTCCAAAATAAAACAAAAGAGTAAACCCGGTAAATAAGATAAATACTTTACATGTATTATATACCATTTCAGCCCATGATTTCATGAAACAATTCCTCCAATTTTTGATTCTATTAGAAGATATGCCAATTGGGACAGGTTTTATACATGTTTCTTGCCTTTATACGCTGAGTTCTCTCCTTGTCATTTCCTTCCTTTCTATAAAACCATATAGCTTGTAACCTCGTTATTTTTTCTATTTATGTACAACAAAAAACCTTCTCCATTATGGAAAAGGCTTTTACTGCTTGTCTTCTTTATCCTGACAGCGATGGCAAATGCCATGAAATGTCAAGCGGTGATCTTTAATTTTAAAATTCCATTGCTTTTCCACAATTTCTTCAACGTCTTCAAGCAAATCTTCTTGAATTTCGTCCACAGATCCACATTCCATACACACAAGGTGATGATGAAAGTGTGCGGCTCCTTCTTGTCTTAAATCGTAGCGAGAAACGCCATCGCCAAAGTTTATTTTATCAACAATTTTAAGTTCAGTTAACAATTCTAACGTACGATAAACAGTTGCCAATCCAATTTCCGGAGACTTTTCCTTGACGAGGAGATATACATCTTCGGCACTTAAATGATCCTCTTCATGTTCAAGAAGTACTCTTACAGTCGCCTCACGTTGAGGTGTCAATTTATAGCTAGCTGAGTGCAACTGCTGCTTAATTCGCTCAATTCGACTTTCCATAATTATTCCCTCCCTCGCCATTCACTAATCCATTATATCAGATGTGTCGAGGGTGTCAAAATAAAGTTATTCTTAATAAGAAAAAAGAATTCTTTTTATTTAATACTTATTCTTACTTATTTAATAGAGCCATTACACTTTTCATTAAAGTAGGTGATACGTAAGCTTCAACTGTAGCTGCACAGGCAACCAAGCATATCATTGCAATCATCGTGCCGCTATAGCGTAAAAAGGATGCAGAAATTGGCTCCGCTGCTTTTTTAAAAAACTGCTGCCGCACGAGCTTCAAAGAAAAGGCAACTGAAGCTGCAGACAGAATCAGAAATGCCGGTATGAGAAAGATATTTTGCGGCATAACAGATACAAAAGATAGCGCAAACCCAGAGAGTCCCATTTGATTGACTAAAAAGCCTACGGTAAAACCAATCACCATTCCTTTTAAAAACAGCAGAATTAACACTACAGGCAAACCAATAATAGCAATTCCTAGTATCCAAATGAGCCCTAAGTATTTAACATTGTGAAAAAAACTTTGCTGAAACATTTCAACGCTGCTTGCTACTTCCCCACTCTTTACCTGTCCGAAAAACCGGTTTAAATAGAAGTACAGGTCTTCTTTTTGATCAAGCGTCAAACTATTTACAACAATAGCCCCAAAAATGATTCCCATTAAAAACAGCACGGTTACAAATAAATAAATAGAACTGTTTTCTTGAAAATGTCTTGCATACGATAATGGCAATTGTTTTTTTCTCATCGTCTTCCTCCTATTAATCGCTTAATAGAGTGTATGATAGAGTACAAAAACTATGCCAAGAATCTTTTAAATCTATCACATAAAAAAGAGATTAAGACATAATGAAATTAATCTAATCTAAATAAGAACAAATGAGATAGTATGGATAGCTTGTGACACCGCTGTTGATTTTCATGCAAGGCTTCGCTTTCCGCGGGCGGCCGGTGAGCCTCCTCGTCGCGTACGCTCCTGCGGGGTCTCACCTATTCCGCTTTTCCCGCAGGAGTCTTCGCCTTGACCTCCAATCAACCGCTAGAACCAACTACATAAATGAAAGCTACGTTCACCATCAACTTAAAAAAAATCCGAACGAATTTGATTCTAAATCAAGAATCTCTATTTATCGTTCGGATTTTTCTTCAACTAATATATGGTTGTCACACATTTTTTAAGCTAGAGATACGCGCATGCCTGTTTTTTCTCACATCAAATGACGTTTCAATGTAAACCTCTAAATTGCTAGATTGCCGTACGTATGTAAAAGAAAAAACTCTCTTACTCTCCTAATCCGCTTTTTAACTGTAAGTACTGCACAGCATATGCTGTTTTTGCATCGTAAATTTCTTTGTTTTGAATAAGAGTAAGGGCCTCATCTACAGTAACTTCCATCACTTCAACAAATTCATCTTCGTCCAATTCCGCTTTGGTGGTCATCACTTTTAAATCTTCTGCTAAATAAACGTGAACCAACTCATCTGCAAAACCTGGCGATGTGTAAAAAGAAATAATATGGCTAAGGGAATCTGTTGTATAGCCCGTTTCTTCTTCTAACTCACGTTTTGCCGTTACAATCGGCTCTTCTCCTTTTTCCAGCTTGCCGGCTGGAATTTCCACTAAAATACGATCCATCGGTCTGCGATACTGTTTGACCATAACCATTTTATGATCGCTTGTTAACGCAATGACAGCGACAGCTCCAGGATGCTTAACTACTTCTCTTGTACTCGTTTTTCCGTTCGGAAGCTCTACTTCTTCTAAGTACAAATCAATCACTCTGCCTCCAAACAGCTTTTCAGAAGACCGCATTTTTTCTGTTAAATGATCCATTTTCTCCACCTCGTTCTATTTTTTTGACTCTTACATATATTCTATCATACGAATCTTGGGAGGTAGAAAAAATGAAAGTTTATGTTCACGAGAAGCAAATCATTTTAGTCGGTAAAGCATGGGAAATTAAGCAAAAGTTAAAAGAATACGGCGAACAATTTCAGTATGTTGATGAGTGGACGAACGCTATCTCTCAAAATTTTAATTCTTACAAACAACAAGCAGACTGCAGACACTAATTGTGCTGCAGTTTTTTAATCTTCTTATTTGAGTTTCTCTCTATCATAGCGCTACAATAGATAGAAACAAGTAAAAAATAAGGAGTGGCATATATGGAAAAAAGACGCTTAGGTACTTCAGATTTGCTGGTCAGTACATTAGGTTTAGGATGCATGTCTCTTGGCACGGAACAGAAACACGCTGTCAATATGATTGATGAAGCTCTGGAATATGGCATTAATTATTTTGATACAGCAGATTTATATGACTTTGGCTTAAACGAGGAGTTTGTGGGACAAGCTTTAAAAAACCGCAGACATGATATTGTTTTAGCCACAAAAGTAGGAAATCGCTGGAATGATGCAAAAGACAGCTGGACGTGGGATCCGTCTAAAGCTTACATAAAAGATGAAGTAAAAGAAAGCCTGCGCCGGCTTCAAACGGATTACATCGATTTATATCAACTGCACGGAGGGACTGTTGAAGACAATATTGAAGAAACGATTGAAGCATTTGAAGAATTAAAACAAGAAGGCGTCATTCGCTACTATGGTATTTCATCTATCCGGCCGAATGTGATTCGAGAGTATGTGCAAAACTCTTCTATTGTCAGTGTCATGATGCAATATAGCTTGTTAGACAGACGTCCTGAAGAAAGTGCACTTCCCCTTTTGCACGATAACGGCATTAGCGTTGTAGCCAGAGGTCCAGTAGCCAAAGGGCTGCTAACCGAAAAAGGAGAGCAAAAGCTTGCTGCATTCGAAGGTAAGGGATACTTAGACTATAGCGGTACGGAATTATCAAAAACGATTGAAGCATTTCGTCACGTACGACCAAATCACTCTCTGAATTCAACTGCACTTCAATACTGTTTAGCTAATCCTACGGTAGCCTCAGTTGTAGCGGGAGCAAGCTCTTCTTCACAGCTTCGTGAAAACGTAAAGGCTGTCGAGACCTCCCCCCTACAGCCTACTGAAGTTAACAAACTGCACTCGATCTTTAAAGCAAACCAATATGAAGCTCATCGTTAAAAAATAAAAGCGCCTTTATCGGCGCTTTTATTTTTTAAATTCGGACCAGTTCATATCACTTTCATTTAACAGCTCTTCAAACGATTTATGTTTTTCTTTTTCTTTTCGAATTCGAGCAGCTTCTTTACGTTCTGTTTCTTTCTGCTCTTCTTCTTTTAAAGAAAGCGCCTGTTTTTTAGCCTGAAGCTGTTTTAATAAGCTATCATTTAGCTGATCTTTGATACTGAGCTGATCATTTTGTTTTTGTGCTGATTGTTTTTGCTTTTTTTTAGCCATCACAATTCCCCCGCTACTTTAATTGAGAGATATTGTATCATATTCTTGCTTTTGTTACCAAAAATCAAAATGCATCTAGTTTTACATGTTCATCAATGATTAAAGTTGGCTCTGTAGACTGTTGAATATCTTCTACCGTATAGCCTTTCGCTACTTCGACAAGTTTTAGGCCTTCTGCCGTAATGTCAATGACCGCTCGATCTGTAATAATACGATCTACTACCCCTTTTCCTGTCAGAGGGAGGGTGCACTCATTTAAGATTTTAGGTTGGTCTTTTCTCGTCACATGTTCCATAATAACAATGATGCGCTGCGCTCCATGAACTAAATCCATTGCACCGCCCATTCCTTTAATCATTTTTCCAGGAATCATCCAGTTAGCTAAGTCACCAGTTTTTGAGACTTCCATGCCTCCTAAAATCGCAATATTAATATGCCCTCCGCGAATCATGCCAAACGATTCAGCACTGTCGAAGTAAGAAGCCCCTTTTGTCGCCGTTACGGTTTCTTTGCCTGCATTAATTAAATCAGGATCTACTTCTCCTTCTTTCGGATATGGTCCAATGCCTAACAGACCGTTTTCGGACTGAAGCACAACCGTTTTATTATCTGAGATATGATTAGCCACAAGCGTTGGAATACCAATTCCAAGGTTTACATAAAATCCGTCCAAAATTTCTTTTTCAGCACGTTTTGCAATTCGCTCTCTCACGTTCACGCCGTTTTCAATCATGAAAAATCTCTCCCCTTTTGTTATTTTTGAACGGTTAAACGCTCAATACGTTTTTCTTGTTCACCAATAATTAACGATTGAACATATACACTAGGTGTGTGGATAATATTTGGATCAAGTGAACCTGTTGGATGAAGTTCCTCTACTTCTGCTATCGTCACTTTTCCTGCTGCTGCAATCATTGGGCTGAAATTGCGCGCTGTCTTGTTATACACTAAATTCCCCATATGATCGGCTTTCCAAGCTCTAACCAAACTAAAATCAGCTTTTAACGCCTCTTCTAGTAAATATTCTTTCCCATCAAACACACGAACTTCTTTTCCTTCAGCAATGGGTGTTCCCACTCCCGCTGGTGTATAAAATGCAGGTATGCCCGCTCCGCCGGCGCGAATCTTTTCAGCTAGCGTGCCTTGAGGTAGCAATTCTACTTCAATTTCTCCTGACAATACTTGTCTTTCAAACTCTTTATTTTCTCCCACGTAAGAGCCAATCATCTTTTTAATTTGTTTGTTTTTCAGAAGCAGTCCAAGTCCCCAGTCGTCTACGCCGCAGTTATTTGAAATTACGGTTAAATCTTTTACCCCTGTTTCAACTAACGCTAAAATCAAATTCTCCGGAATTCCACATAAACCAAAACCACCGACCATCATCGTAGCACCGTCGTGAATATCTTTCACCGCTTCTTTAAACGACGTATGTACTTGTTTCATACATAACCACCCCTTCGTTATTTTTGAAAACGCTTTCTAATCTATTATAAAAGATTTTTATTTCTTTTTAAATATATATATAACTAAAAATTATAATTTAATCATTTTTTTGTCAAAAAAGTTATATTAGTAGACAAAATTCAAAGAAAAACAAAAACGCCACGAGTTCCAAAGCAGTATGTTTGGAATCTGTGGCGTTGTGATATAGCTTTAATGTTTGTTAAAGCTATATCAAAAATTAAGGACGTTCAACGATTGTTGCAACACCTTGGCCTCCGCCAATACATAACGTTGCTAAACCAAGTTTTGCGTCGCGTTTTTGCATTTCATGAATAAGTGAAACCAGGACACGTGTACCACTTGCACCAATAGGATGTCCAAGCGCAATTGCTCCACCGTTTACATTTAAAATATCATGGTTAAATTGAAGTTCACGATCCACAGCGATTGACTGTGCAGCGAATGCTTCGTTTGCTTCTACTAGTTGAACGTCTTCTAATGAAACAGCAGCTCTTTCAAGCGCCTTTTTCACTGCGCTTACAGGACCGATTCCCATAATGCTTGGGTCTACTCCAGCAGTTGCATTAGCTTTAATAGACACTAATGGTGTTAGGCCTAACTCGTCTGCTTTTTTACGGCTCATTACCACTACTGCAGCTGCACCGTCATTGATACCAGATGCATTACCAGCTGTTACTGAACCGTCTTTTTTGAAAGCTGGACGTAGCTTTCCTAGACTTTCAGCCGTTGTGCCTGCGCGTGGGAACTCATCTTGTTCAAAAATTGTTACTTGGCCTTTTCTTCCAGGCACTTCTACTGGCACAATTTCATCTGCGAAACGGCCAGATTGAATAGCTGCTTCTGCTTTTTGCTGACTTGAAGCTGCAAATGCATCTTGTTCGTCGCGAGTAATTTCATATTTATCACACAGGTTTTCAGCTGTAACGCCCATATGGTAGTCGTTAAATGCACACCATAATCCATCTTGGATCATGCTGTCGACTACTTTTTGATCGCCCATTTTAAACCCGTTGCGTGCATTTTTTAATAGGTATGGTGCTTGGCTCATGTTTTCCATTCCACCAGCAACAATCACATCAGCATCCCCAGCAAGAATCGCCTGTGTAGCGAGATGTACTGCTTTTAGTCCTGATCCGCATACTTTATTGATGGTTAATGCTGAAACAGTTTCAGGTAACCCTGCTGCTAAAGTTGCTTGTCGTGCTGGATTTTGTCCTAAACCTGCTTGTAAGACATTTCCCATAATAACTTCATCTACTTCGTTTGCTGATACCCCTGCTTTGTTTAAAGCTTCTTTAATTACAGTACCACCTAAAGTTGTTGCGGATACATTTTGTAAGCTTCCCCCAAAGCTGCCGATTGCTGTACGTACAGCGCTTACAATGACTACTTCTGTTTGACCCATGTCGAAAACCTCTCCTTACTGTTTGATTACTGTGATTAACTGTCACTTGTATTAATTTCGACATCGCTTGCGAAATTCCTCTTTTTTTGTAAAAATTTATAATTTTTATTGAATTTTAATTTTTTAGAATTAAAATAAATATTAGTAAGCGTTTACATTGTGGGAGGAGAGCGGTTTATGGGATTTCCTGAAAAAGTAACAATTATAGAAGTTGGTCCACGAGATGGACTTCAAAATGAAAAAAATTTTGTTCCAACTGATAAAAAAATTAATTTTATCAAAAAATTAAAAGAAGCTGGACTATCTGAAATCGAAATTACATCCTTTGTTTCTCCAAAATGGGTTCCTCAAATGAAAGATGCTTCTACTATTGCACCTATATTCCAGCCTGATACATGCCGAAACATTGTACTGGTGCCGAATCAAAAAGGCTTGGAAAAGGCACTGCAAGCTGATTGCCGCTCGGTTGCGCTTTTTATTGGCGTAAGCGATACTTTTAATCAAAAAAATATTAACAAAAACACCGAAGAAGCTGTCCAAACGCTGCTTCCTCTCATTCAGCAGCTTAAGCAGCAAGAATGTTTTATTCGCACCTGCATTTCCACCGCCTTTTATTGCCCATATGAAGGAAAAATAAATGAACGTGACGTGCTGAGCCTTTGCGAAAGCTTTGTGGAAGCTGGAGTAGATGAGCTAAGCGTTGCCGATACAATTGGCATGGCAAATCCTAAAGATGTATTTTCACTTTTCTCGAAATTAAAACAAAGTTTTTCCCACACGCTACTTGCTGCGCACTTTCACGATACGAGAGGATTGGCTATTGCCAATATCTATGCAGCTCTGCAAGCCGGTATTAACAGGTTCGATTCATCCGCTGGCGGGCTAGGAGGATGTCCATTTGCTAAGGGAGCAACGGGAAACGTAGCTACCGAAGATCTTGTCTTTATGCTTCATGAAATGGGTATTTCCACTTCTATTAATGAAGAAAAGCTGCTCGAAGCGGTCGATTTTATCGCTCCTTACATTTCAAGACCGATTGAAAGCAAGCAATACTCTTTATTTGCACAGCGTTAAAAATTAGGTTTTTATGAGAGCGATGCTATAATAACTAATAGCTATATTAACAAAAGGAGCCGCTAATCATGAAAAAATGGCTATTATTAGTAGGAAGCGTTCTCGGAGCATTTGCCGCTCTTGGCATCTTTTTTACAAATCAAATGATGTACATCCGTAAAAAGACCGACAAAGTTATTATTGACCGCGATACGGAAGATGGCTTTTATGATGAGAAAGTCTATAGCACTCTTCCTAAAGAAGCATTTGTACTTCCTTCTTCTCTAGGCTATAACATAGCTGGAACCGTTATTAAACAACACGATAACAACCGATTTATGATTCTTTCGCATGGAGTCACAGTTCATTCACTGAATTCTATGAAATATGCTCGGCTTTTTCTGAAGCTTGGATGGAACGTCGTTCTTTATGATCATCGCCGTCACGGCAAGTCTGAAGGGAAAACAACGAGCTACGGCTATTATGAAAAGCTGGACCTTCAATCTGTTGTTCACTGGGTAAAAGAACAATTCGGTTCAACTATTTCCCTTGGGATTCACGGGGAGTCTATGGGAGCTGCGACCACTCTTTTGTATGCTGGAATGGAAGACGGAGCTGATTTTTATATTGTCGACTGCCCTTTTTCAGACTTGGAAGAACTTCTTGCCTATCGCTTAAAACAAGATTTCCATCTGCCCAAACAGCTTGTGATGCCAGCAGCCAATATTATTTTAAAATGGCGAGAAGGCTATTCATTTAAAGACGTATCCCCCATTTCAGTCGTAGATCAAATAAAACATCCTGTTCTGTTTATCCATAGTAAAGAAGATGACTATATTCTTCCTAAAATGACGGAGCAGCTGCATGCCAAAAAAATGGGTGCAAAACGGATGTATTTGGCACCTGTAGGCACTCATGCCCGCTCGTATGCTGATAATCCAGGGGAATATGAACAAGTTATTGAATCATTTTTAGAAAAAATACAAAAAGAAGCGCATTAAAGCGCTTCTTTTGTTTTATCGATGAATGACATGCGCGGATTTAAAATTTGAGAAGGACATTTTAGCATAAACGCATATGCACTTTCATTGTAGTCAACCGTCATATTATCATCTAGAAATACTTGCTTTGTTTTTTCGACAAGAACGGGAACAAAATTCGTCTCGATGGTCACATCATCGCTCTCTTTTTCATCAACAATCCATAGCGTCGTTACACCGCTCACCACACAGCCGCATCCATCCGTATCGTATTTCAATTTTAAATATAGTGAAGAATCTTTTCCGTACTTTTCTTGTATTTTTGTTATTGCTTTATCTGTAAAGGTAATATTCATTTTCCTTTAACTCCTTTTAAACTAATTGTATAAACAAACGAAAATTGCTTATATAATGAGTATAATACACATCTTGCTTTCATTAAACTCTGGCGCTTCATATAGGTGTGTACAAAAAGGAGGTTTTTCTATGTCAAAAGTACAAATTAAAGTAATGGATAACGGTTCTTTCCGTGTCACTGGAGACGTTGAATTAATTGATGCAGACGGCAATAAATTTGAAACAAAGCCGACATTTTCACTATGCCGATGTGGCCAGTCGCAAAAGATGCCCTTTTGCGACGGAAATCATAAAGGAAAATTCGACTCTTGTGTGCGCGCTGCAAAAGTTTTAGACGAGCAGTAGATTCATAGAAATACAGCTTTACTGAACGAAAGCATTAACGAAAAACATTGATAACCTGTGATTAAAGCACAGGTTATTTTCTATTAAACGCATCCCCTGCCAATTTTTCTACGAGCCCCGGGGCAAGCTGATACACCTTCGAACCCATGTTCATCCACTTAGGCAAGTTGACTTCTCGTTTTGATTTCCCAATAATATTGACCGTTTTTTCAGCTACGTATTGAGGTTTTAACATAAACTTTTCTACACTTTTTTCATAGTTTCCTGACTGATCCGCTATTGAAAAAAAGTTGGTTTGAATAGGACCTGGATTCACTGCGGTTACATAGATATCCGTTTTTGCTAATTCCATTCGCAGGCTGTTGGTAAACCCTAGCACGGCATGTTTAGAAGCTGAATAGCCACTGGATTTAGGCGTTGCTAGTTTGCCTGCTTGAGAAGCAATGTTAATAATATGTCCTTTGTTTTCTTTTAGCATATAAGCTAAAATTTCTTGTGTACATGCAATTAATCCAATAACATTGACTTGAAACATTGATGCAATTGTCGAAATGGATGCTTCTTTCACTTCTTCAAATACACCAAAGCCTGCATTATTAATCAGCACATCAACACGCTTAATTTCACTTATCATTTTCTGAACAACACTTCTGACTTCCTCTACGTTCGCTACGTCAGCTTTATATATGTAAGAGGTAATCCCATACTTTTGATTAATTTGCTCAGCTACTCGCTGCAGCTTTTCTTCTGTACGTGCAAGTAAAACGGGGACGCCCCCTCTTTTGGCCACTTCATAAGCTAAATGTTCTCCAAGACCTCCTGAAGCGCCTGTAATCACGACATGTTGGTTCTTTAACGAGGATTTCAAATATAACACACCTTTTTTGTAAGTTAAGAGCACACAGAATAAATAAGCGTACTTTCCTTTTCATGTGTACTGATTTTATTTGCATCTTCTAAAAAATCGAGCTGACCAATTGTTTCAGAAAGAGTTAGCCCTAGTTCTTTTTCATAAATAGTAGGAAATAGCTGTTTGCAAATATCAAACGCTGTTTGAGGGCGTTCTTTTATCATGCTAAGCACTTTATCCGCTCGGTCGCTTTGCTTTTGTAACCTCTCTTGTACAAGTTCACGGACATGTAATACTTCATCTCCATGACCTGTATAGATACAGCTTATCTCTAAGTCAAGCAGACGTCTTAACGAATGATTATATTGAAGAAGCGTTTTAGGCCGCTCGCCGCTTGGTTTCATAGGAGGTTCAATAAGCGGATTAGATGAAATATGCTTTAACAGCAAATCTCCTCCAATCATAACCGCTGTTTTTTCATTGTATAATGCAATATGGCTTTGAGCATGACCGGGCACTTCAAGCACTTTCCAACTCTCTAGGCCCGGAATGTAATCTCCTTCCTGCACAGAAGTCGTAAGAGAACGGTGACATGAATACTTCATTGATGCTTTTAAACGTTTTAAATAGGGGCGAAATCTTTCATCTACGCCCGCTTTCATAAAGTGATCTTCAAAAAACGCATCGTACCACTCAAAAAAATCCGGATTCTGAGAGATCCAAGGCTGATTTTTCGCATGACCGACTATGGCGATATCTTTATCAAAAAAATCAAGCATTCCTACGTGATCAGGATGGTGATGAGTTAGGACAACTTGTTTAATATCATCTGGTTTTAATCCTATTTCATTAAGCTTTTCTTTAAATACAGACCACGCTGCCTCCGTTTTAATACCAGCATCGATTAGCGTAACGGTCTGACCTTTTATAACAAAAACATTCACATCTCCTACCGCAAAAGGAGTAGGCAGCACAATTTTATACAATTGCTCATTCATCTGTATTTTTGCTCCTTTACCATCGCATTTTCTTTTAAGTTTACACGATTTTTCCCCTTATTTATACAATTGCTTTCGTTTTCTGAAAATTACATTGACATCCCTCTCTTTTTCATTGCATAATGACAGAAATATAGTGAAGTTTTATTCATATCTTTAGATAACTATGCATTTTATAAAGAAGAGATACACAAACACAAACCTTTAACAGATACTGAAATTTCAGTATCTGTTTTCATTGGATAGCAAATGACTGGAGGAAATTTTAATGAAAACGGATTTAAACATCGCCTTTATTGGAGCTGGATCAATGGCTGAAGCCATGATCTCAGGGCTGCTGTCAGATAAAAAGCTTCGCCCCAATCAAATCACCGTAACAAATCATAGCAGCGATAAAAGACTTCACGAACTTCGAAACGCCTATGGAATTAACATTACGCGTAATCATGCCTTGTTCATAGAAAAAAGCGATATCGTCGTGCTTGCTATTAAACCAAAAGACGTAGCCGAAAGCATCAATACGATTAAGTCCTATATTCGTCCCCATCACCTCGTTCTCTCTGTTTTAGCGGGTGTATCGACTGCCACAATTGTAAACTTGTTTGACCAAGAAGTAGCGGTTGTAAGAGCTATGCCAAATACATCTGCTTCTATTGGATTATCGGCTACAGCCATTGCACCCGGGAAGTTTGCTACAGCGGAGCATATGAACGTTACTACTGCTTTATTTGAAACGATTGGTACGGTTACAACTGTAGAGGAAGAGCAGCTTCACGCTGTAACAGGACTATCTGGAAGCGGCCCAGCGTATGTCTATTATTTAGTAGAAGCAATGGAAAAAGCAGCTGAAAAACAAGGCTTGGATACGTCAGTGTCAAATGAACTAATTCTTCAAACGCTTATCGGTGCTGCAGAAATGCTGAAACAGTCACCTAAAACACCGGCCGTACTTCGAAAAGAAGTTATGAGTCCTGGCGGTACAACAGAAGCAGGAATCGAACAGCTTATTTCTCATAACTTCCAAGAAGCGATGATGCAGTGTATTGAACAAGCTACCATTCGCTCTAAATATTTAGGAGATACGATTGACGAAAAAATCTCGAGTAAACGTTCGTAAAGGTTCACCTCTTTCTAAAAAAAGAAAGAGGTTTTTTTATGATTAAAAATGGATAAGCAGATTATGTGAAAGATATTTCAATGCGGTGATATAATAACTTTTGTTTAGAGTATCGAAATAATTGGAGGTTAAACCGAATGACAACAAAACTATTTTCACCTTATACAGTGAAAGACGTAACATTAAAAAACCGAATTGTAATGTCACCAATGTGCATGTATTCATGCGAAAAAGAAGACGGAGTAGTAACCGACTTTCATATGGTTCACTACACAACTCGCGCGGTTGGACAAGTAGGTCTCATTATGGTTGAAGCCTCAGCTGTCGTCCCACAAGGTCGTATTTCAGCTCAAGACTTAGGGATTTGGAATGATGAGCAAAGAGATGGATTAACAAAACTTGTGACACAGCTAAAAGAAAACGGTGCAAAAACGGCCATTCAACTTGCACACGCAGGACGTAAAGCAACTGTTGAAGGCGATATTTATGCTCCTTCTGCGATTGCTTTTGATGATAAAAGTAAAAAACCTGTGGAAATGACCACAGAACAAATTCATGAAACGATTTCTGCCTTTAAAGAAAGCGCTCGACGCTCAAAGGAAGCTGGATTTGATATTATCGAGCTTCACGCGGCACACGGTTATTTAGTACATCAATTCCTATCACCGCTAAGCAATAAACGCAGCGACGAATATGGCGGCAGCGCAGAAAACCGCTATCGTTTCTTAAAGGAAATTATTGACGCTGTGAAAACAGAGTGGGACGGTCCTTTATTTGTCCGTGTTTCTGCTTCTGACTATACAGAAGGCGGATTAACAGTCGATGATCACGTTGTATTTGCAAAATGGATGAAAGAACAAGGCGTCGACTTAATTGACGTTAGTTCCGGTGCTCTTGTACATGCTCCAATTAACGTATACCCTGGCTATCAAGTTCCGTTTGCAGATAAAATTAAGCAGCAGGCAAATATTGATACAGGCGCAGTTGGATTAATTACAACTGGACGACAAGCTGAAGAGGTTTTACAAAGCGAACGCGCTGATTTAATTTTTGTTGCGCGCGAACTTCTGCGCGATCCGTACTTCCCGCGCACGGCGGCAAAAGAATTAAATGAAACACTTTCAGCACCCGTTCAGTACGAACGCGGATGGTAAAAAAAGCCGAGGATATCCTCGGCTTTTTTTATGAAATCGTAAACCTTTTTAAGTCTTCTGCTATATCGGTATTCGGAAAAATTTCTTTTGCTCCTTCTGCTAACTGGCTGACTGCGTCTCCTTGGTAACGCGAACTGATATGAGATAAAATAAGACGCTCGGCCGATGCTGTTTTAGCAATTTCAGCGGCTTCTTTTGCAGTAGAATGAAAATAGTTGTAAGCAAGCTCCTCGTCTCCCGCTGCAAACGTAGCTTCATGGATTAACACATTCGCATGCATAGCAAGCTGAACACTTTGCGTGCACCTTCTTGTATCTCCTAAAACCGTGATGACCTTCCCTTTTTTAGGTTCTCCTACAAACTCTTGTCCATTGATTAGACGCCCATCTTTTAATACTACTTCTTTCCCTTCTTTTAACTGCTGATAATGAGGCCCTGGGGGAATATTCATTTCTCTTAAACGCTGAACGTCCAGTGACCCTGGCAAATCTTTTTCGACAACGCGATATCCATAAGATAAAATGCCATGTTCAAGTTTGCCAAACTTCACTGAAAAAGTTTCATCTTCAAAAATCGTTCCACTTTCACTTTCCTCTTCTATTTCAACAACCTCTAGAGGATATTGCATATGAGTTTGACTTACAGCCAGCGTGACTTCAATAAATTCTTTAATTCCTTTTGGCCCGTATACAGTAAGCAGCGATTCTCCGCCTTGAAACGAACGGCTTCCAAGGAGTCCAGGTAAGCCATAAATATGATCACCGTGAAGGTGCGTAATAAAAATTTTCTCAATTCGTCTCGGTTTAACGGTTGTATGTAAAATTTGATGCTGCGTTGCTTCTCCGCAATCAAAAAGCCACACCGCCCCTCTTTCTTGCAAAAGTTCGAGCGCAAGAGATGAAACATTCCGCTGTTTTGCTGGTACTCCTGCACCCGTTCCTAAAAATAACAATTCCATTTTCTACTTCCTCCTTCACACGCACAAAAAGCCTGTAAGTATATTATACAGGCTTTTTGCAAACTTACCTATTTGATGCTGTCAAGCGCATACGTAATAGTAGCTAATAACAGCTCAATATCACTTTCCTCAATGTTGAGCGGCGGCGAGAGCGTGAGAACATTATTATAGCCGGCTACCGTTGCTCCATTTTTCCCAATAATGACTCCTTTGCTTTTACATTTAGCAATCACTTCATTTACAAGATTAACGTCTAGCGGTTCCTTCGTTTGCTTATCAGCTACAAGTTCAATTCCGATTAAAAGCCCTTTACCTCTTACATCTCCAACGTATGGGTGGCTATCAATAAGCGGCGTTAGCTCACTTAATACGTAAGCCCCGAGCTGTTTAGAACGATCAAACAGATTTTCTCTTTCCATAATTTCTAAATTCTTTAATGCCAGTGCACACGCAGCCGGGCTTCCTCCAAATGTATTAACGTGACGAAAATACTCGTACTGATCGCTATCTTTGAACGCTTCATAGATTTCTTTTTTAACAGCAGTTGCCGAGAGCGGAAGATATGCGCTTGTAATTCCTTTTGCCATGGTAATGATATCTGGTTTTACATCGTAGTTCATAAAACCAAAGGCTTCTCCTGTACGTCCAAAGCCGCAAATAACTTCATCTACAATTAGAAGTGCACCGTGTTTTTCACACGTTTCTTTTACGCCTTTCATATAATTTTGAGGCGGTAAAAGAATTCCTCCACCTGTAATAATTGGCTCCATAATAACAGCGGCAATCGTTTCGCTTAGCTCCCACGTCATGACATTGTCAATATCTTTTACAGATTGAAGCTCTTCTTTTGGCGCATGGTAGTCATCTTGCCCTCGGTATGAATCAGGCGGCGCAACGTGAATAAAGCCAGGAGCAAGCGGTTCATATTTATATTTACGCTGAGCTTGGCCCGTTGCTGCTAGTGCGCCCATTGAATTTCCGTGATACCCTCGGTAACGCGAAATAAATTTGTAGCGAGAATGCTCTCCTTTTTGCTGATGGTATTGACGCACAATTTTAAAAGCCGTTTCATTTGCTTCAGATCCGCTATTTGAAAAGAAGATAACATAGTCATCACCTAGCATTTCATTTAGCTTCTCTGCTAGTTTGATAGCAGGTACGTGAGATTGAGTGAGCGGAAAATAAGCCAGTTCTTTTAGCTGCTCGTAAGCTGCGAGCGCTAACTCATCCCGTCCATACCCGGTATTTACACACCAAAGCCCTGCCATTGCATCTAAATAGCGATTTCCTTGTTCATCTGTAATCCAAGCACCTTTTGCTTTTGTAGCTACCATCGTTGCATCCGGACTGTATGGTTTCATTCCATGCCATACATACTGCTCATCTTTTGCACGCAGATCTTTTTCATTTTGACTGACCTGTACCATCTTATCCACTCCCAAATCGCTAGCGCGGTATTTTTTTCTGTATGAAAAGACTTCGACAAAATGCCGAAGCCACTTGCTATATTCATCTATATGTTAAAAGTCAAAGCGTGATGTAACCATCTTTTTACGTGTAAAGAAGTTCAAACCGTCTTTGCCGTTTACATGCAAATCTCCGTAAAAAGAGTCTTTCCAGCCGGAGAATGGGAAGAAGGCCATCGTAGCAGGTACTCCTACGTTAATGCCGAGCATACCCGCATCTGCTTCTTCTCTAAATTGACGCACCGCTTTTGCATCTTTTGTATAAATCGTTGCTCCATTTCCAAAACGAGATTTTTCCATATAGCGAAGTGCTTCATCTAATGTGTCAGCGCGAAGCAAGCTTAGTACAGGTGCAAAAATCTCTTCTTTAGCAATGGTCATATCAGGAGTTACGCGGTCAAAAATGGTTGCTCCTAAGAAATTTCCTTCTGCATGTTCATCCATTTCTTTACGTCCGTCACG
The DNA here is from genome assembly GCF_058323215.1 of Priestia sp. USM5. Classification (NCBI taxonomy): domain Bacteria; kingdom Bacillati; phylum Bacillota; class Bacilli; order Caryophanales; family Bacillaceae; genus Priestia; species Priestia sp. USM5. The sequence continues at coordinate 486,050 of NZ_JBSGKN010000001.1, read as the reverse complement.
AATGAGTTCCGCCCCTTCTTTCATGCCAAGTTCAATATAATCCAGCACCTTATCACGGTGCTCTTTTCGAATCACGGGCGTTAGAAGCACTTCATCATCAAATCCGCTTCCCATAATTAATTCATCTGCTTTTTGCTTTAATTTCGCGACGAATTCATCTCCTTTTTCACCAACTACGACCACCGCGCTGCAAGCCATGCATCGCTGGCCGGCACTTCCATAAGCCGAGCTGATAATATGGGATACCGCTTTATCCATATCGCAGTCTGGCATCACAACATGATGATTTTTAGCTCCGGATAAAGCCTGAACTCGTTTCCCTTGAGCTGCAGCTTGTTCATAAACATACTTTGCTACCGGCTGCGATCCGACGAATGAAATCGCTTTAACTTTTTCGTGCTCTATTAATCCATTCACGACATCATGTGCCCCGTGTACAATATTTAATAATCCATCCGGTGCTCCTGCTTCTGTAAAAAGTTCAGCAAGTCGCGTTGCTAAAAGCGGCGTTCGCTCAGACGGTTTTAATACAAACGTATTTCCACATACAATGGCAAGTGGGAACATCCACAGCGGTACCATCATTGGAAAATTAAAAGGTGTGATGCCTCCGACAACACCAAGTGGGAAACGGAACATTTCAGAATCAATTTCTTCCGCTATGTTATTTAATGATTCTCCCATTAATAAAGTAGGAGCACCCGCAGCAAACTCCACGCATTCAATACCGCGCTGTACTTCACCGTAAGCTTCTTTAAAAGCCTTGCCGTTTTCTTGTACAACTAATTTCGCTAACTCTTCGTGATGCTTAACTAGTAAATGCTGAAACGCAAACATTAATCTTGCTCGTTTTGGAGCAGGAACGTTACGCCATGTTTCAAATGTTTTTTGCGCTGTTTCCACCGCATTGGCTACGTCTTCTTTTGTAGAAAGCGGTACTTTTGCAATTACTTCGCCCGTCGATGGATTAATTACCTCTCCAAATTTTTGCCCTGCCGTATCAACCCATTTTCCGCCCACGTAATTTTTTAAAACTTGCGTATCATTATTCACAACTGACATATCGCTTGGCCTCCTCAAAAAATAAGAAATGACAAATCTACCTTTATTATTGAATAAATAAATGGTGGTTGCATTAGACAAAATGTGAAACAACTCTAGATTCTCGTTTCACATTTTGCGCAGTGAACTCGGAGAAAGCATGAACTAAAATGAACATATAGTAAAATCATCCTCAACATAAAAAAACAGCTGTTTCCAGCTGCTTACTTATCCGTTTATAAATTCCGCACGCGACTTTTTCATCATAAACAAATATTCATATGCCATAATCATAAATTCAATCGCCAATCGTTTTTCCGGCTCCATAAAATCTTCACCCAGCAGCTTTTCTAGTTTTTCAATGCGGTGATACAGCGTTTGCCGCACAATGTATAAACGCTTAGCCGTCTCTTGTTTAGATCCGTTGCATGCTAAATAAATTTTTAATGTTTCCATGAGTTTTGCATTGTACGTTTCATCATATGTAATAACGGGCTGCAGATATTCAAACACCACTTCCTGTAAGTCTTCATGCTGATGTAAAAGCGAAATAATTCGGTACATATGCAAATCATCATAAAAATGAATAATGGTTTGTTTTTGCAGCATTTCTTGAATCGAAATTGTTTCTTTAGCCGTTTCATAGCTTTTATGCATACAGTCAAGCTGTTCACAGTATTGGCCAATTCCGATAAAGCTAATAGCGTTCCGCTTTGAGTTTTCATCCGATTCGTATTGATTCATCCAGCGGTGAAGGCTGCTTTCTAATCTCTCTCTCCACGTGCTAACCATTCGTTTGTTCAAAAGAATAAATAACACTTCGCGATTTCGCTCGGAGACTAATAAGTGAAAGCCTTCTTGTTCAAAGATGCTTCGTAAGATCAGCTTAAAATACGTTCGATCAAACTTTTCCCGTCTTTGCCACTTACAGCAAACAACGATACCCCCGCGAATAGGAGAATCTGAACACACCTCGTGCATAGAATCTTTTATTTGTTCAAGAGTTAGCTCTCCGTTCATCCATTTCGTCATCCATTCAGTTTCATCTACTCTTTTTTTCTCTTCGACATACAAGTCCTTCAAAAAATGCTGAGCAAGTGCAGTTGCCGTCCGATCAACGGTGAGCACTTCAAGTTCTGTTAACGCTTCATTTATAGAGGCGACATACAGCTGAGCATAATCTTGTCCTAATAAATGAATAGGCTGCTCATTAAAATGCGGACTCTCATTTTCCCTGCTTATATAATGAAGTAGAAGCTGCTGTTTGAGTAAGTCCATCTCCGGAGCAAAGGTAAATAATTCATTTGAAACTTTAAGGCCGACAAGAAGCCCCGTAGATTCATATAAACACTGTAAGATAACGGCCGGGTCATTAACTGTTAACAGCAGCTGATTTAGCCGATGAGAATACTGTTCTAAATCGGAAATCATTTGATAATGCTGATTAATTAAAAGTGAGTGAACATCTTGCGTAATTTCAACGAACGGAACTTCTTCGTGAAATAAAATAATCGGAAAATCACATTCGTTCGCTTTATCAATGACAATTTGCGGAATCTTAGAAGTATAAGTGCCAAGTTCAATACACAGTCCTGATGCCTTACAAGAAATTAATTGCTGAAGAAATGATAAACAAGATTGAGGATCTTCTCCCCAGCCTACCCCTGTTGATAAAATGAGCTCGTTTCCTTTTAGCAGCTCATTAATGCGCGTCACTTCCATCACGTGCACCCACTTCACAGAATTAGTAAGCCCTTTCTCTCCAGCTATTACTTCACAGTTTACAAAATGTTTCCTTGTTAAAATCTCTGTTACTGTTAAATATGATTTCAAGTCAACACCGCCCCTAGCGAATTTCACATCATGTCTCCTGGATCATTAACGCGTATTTCGCATATGTGTAGAACAAAAGCTATATCTTCTTACATTATATTAAATATTTAGAAGAAATAAAATATTTAATAAAAGAAACGAAAAAAGCTGTAACGATAATGGATCGTTACAGCTTCTGAGCCGTTTGCTGTAATTTATTAAAAAAACCGTGGCGCTTAACCGCTTGTTCTTTAATTCGGTGAATTTCTTTTTTATAAAAACGCAAATCTTGTAGTGACACTGCATTTAACATTTCCATTTTTAATTTATCAATAATTTTTGTTTCTTCTTGTGTCATACACTGCGTAGCTTGATCCATCCGTGTCACACCCTTTTTATATTTAATAGATTTATTGTGAAAACGTTCTACTATAATATTTACTACAATTTACTAGATAACTAAACCTTTTCTCTTTCGATGTAAACGAAATGTAACAACTGTAATACAGTCAATGGATAATATCTAGTTATTTTGTTTCACATCCAAAACGAAAAAAACACAAAAACGGATCACTTTTGTCAGCCAATATAGTAAAAAACTTATAGGTCTTAGTAAACAAAGAAAGGGATTGAGACATAACTAAATTACTTCCATCAACATCTAGGAGCTCCTGCATACGTGAAACCTACGTTCACCCTACCAATAAAAAAATCCGAACGATTCATCGTTCGGATCTTCCTTCAGCTAAAATAATTTTGTCTCAGCCTTCGTTTTTATACTTGTTGAATCAGTAAGGATGAAAAATACTTTCTAGCATCCGCCGTCAATATATGAAGCGTTTCTTGTTCGGTTTGATTCTTTTCGATGCGTTCAAACGTCACAAACGCCCCGCTTAGATTCTCTGTTACAGCCGTTATTTTAAATCCTTTTTGCAGCAAAAAATCAATCTTTTCCCGCTCTGCCATATATTCATGGTAACTTGACATTCCCCTGCCTCCAATCTATTTTGGCATCTGTTTTTATAACGTTAATTTTTCAGCTTCGTTAGCCGTGTTTAACTCATTAAACTTTGCTCTTTTTGTATACTGTCCATAGCCTTTTTGACCGACAAACTGCTTATCTTTTACGACAAATTCTCCTCGGCAAAGCACTGAAACCGGCTCACCTGTAACTTTCATTCCCTCAAATGCGCTATAATCAACTGCCATATGATGCGTTTTAGCTGAAATCGCACGTTCAACAGAAGGGTCAAATATAAGCAGATCCGCGTCTGCACCAACTGCTATCGTTCCTTTTTTCGGATACAGTCCGAACAGCTTCGCGATTTTTGTTGACGTTATATCCACAAACTGATTGATATTAATTCGGTTTTTCACTACTCCTTCTGAAAATAAAAGGCTCATGCGATCCTCGATAATAGGTCCTCCGTTTGGAATCTTTGTAAAATCTCCTTTTCCTAGATCTTTTTGACCGTTAAAATCAAACGAGCACTGATCTGATCCAATCGTTTGCAAGTCGCCATTACGCAGGGCATTCCACAAAACATCTTGGTTCCATTTTTCACGTAAAGGCGGCGACCATACGTATTTTGCTCCTTCAAAATCCGGTTTCTCTAAATAGGTTTGGTCAAGCGTCAAATACTGCGGACACGTTTCGCCCCAGATATTTACGCCTTTTTCCCTTGCTTCAGCAATCTTTTTAACTGCTTCAGCGCAAGATACGTGAACAACATAGAGCTGTGAGTCAGCAAGCTCGGTTAGCACTGCGGCTCTTCCCGTAGCTTCTCCTTCTATTTCCGGAGGACGAGTGAGTGCATGATAGATAGGATCAGTTTGTCCTTGCTCCAGCGCTTTTGCCGTTAAATACTCAATAACATCTCCATTTTCAGCATGTACCATCACAAGCGCCCCTAGTTTTTTAGCTTGCACTAGCGTTTGGTAAAGGGTAGCATCGTCTGCTTGAAAAACATTTTTATAGGCCATGAACACTTTAAAAGAAGTAATTCCTTCTTTTTCAATAATCGTAGGAAGCTCATTTAATACATCTTCCGTGATTTCTCCAATCATTAGATGAAAGCTGTAATCGATAGCCGCTTTTCCTTTTGATTTTTCATGCCATGTGCCGATCGCTTTTTGGAGCGGTTCGCCTTTATTGGTTAAGCAAAAATCAATAACAGTTGTCGTACCTCCAAAAGCTGCTGCTCTTGTACCTGTTTCAAAGTCGTCTTTTGTAACGGTCCCTCCAAACGGCATATCCAAATGAGTATGGGGATCGATGCCTCCTGGGAATACATAGTTGCCTTTTGCATCAATCACTTCGCATCCCTGTTCTTCAAAAGCTGAGCCAATTGCCGAAATCACTCCATTTTCAATTAAAATATCGGCTTTATACGTATCTGTTGCTGTGACTATGACACCATTTTTAACGATTTTCTTCATTTCTTCATCCCCTTTGTATTTATACGTCCAATCGCTGTGCAGCCGTCGCTTGTAAAGCAGCTTGGCGTTCATTCCACGTCATTGGCGGTTGTTCATTTGGTAATTCAACCATAGATATAGCTCCGTCCACAGGACATACAATCGAACATAAATTACAGCCTACACAATCTTCTTCTCGTACTTTTAAATAAGGTTTCCCTGAAGGATCTTTCAACATATCAATACATTGGTGAGAAGTATCTTCACAAGAAATATGACACTTATTGCAGTTAATACACGTATCAGGGTCGATGCGAGCCACTACTTTATAATTGAGATCTAAGTTGCCCCAGTCGGAATATTTTGAAACGGCTTTCCCTACAATATCGCTTACTTTTTCGATTCCTCTTTCATCCAAGTAATAGTTGAGACCTTGAATCATATCCTCTACAATGCGGAATCCGTGATGCATAGCAGCTGTACATACTTGCACACCTGTAGCACCCATGAGCATAAATTCCACTGCTTCTTGCCAGTTCGAAACGCCCCCCATACCAGATATTGGAACGTTAATAAACGGACTTCTTGCACATTCAGCAACCATGTTTAATGCAATCGGCTTAACAGCCGGGCCGCAATAGCCTCCGTGAGCGCCTTTTCCCGCTACGTGTGGAATTGTATTCCATGAATGAATGTCTACTCCTGCTAAACTATTAATGGTGTTAATCATACTAACAGCGTCAGCACCGCCTCGAACCGCTGCTTCTGCTGTAACGGTGATATCTGTGATATTTGGGGTTAATTTAACAATGACCGGTGTTTGAGCAACTTCTTTAGCCCAATACGTTTGTTTTTCAACTAAATCAGGGACTTGCCCAGAGGCAGCACCCATCCCTCGTTCTGCCATTCCATGCGGACAGCCAAAGTTCAGCTCTAGTCCATCCACTCCTACGTCTTCTACTTTTTTGACAATCTCATGCCATTTTTCTTGCTGAGGCTCTACCATAAGAGAGGCAATAATTGCGTGGTTAGGAAACTTCTTTTTCGTTTCATAGATTTCCTTCAAATTAACTTCAAGCGGACGATCGGTGATTAACTCAATATTGTTAAAGCCGGCTACGCGCTGACCGTTGAAGCCAACGGCAGCAAATCGAGAGGAAACATTTAAAATCGGATCACCAAGCGTTTTCCAAACTGCGCCTCCCCATCCTGCTTCAAATGCACGCTGCACTTGATAACCTGAATTGGTTGGCGGTGCGGATGCCAGCCAAAACGGATTTGGTGATTGAATACCTGCTAAATTTGTTGTTAAATCTGCCATAGATTTCTCCTCCTCCTGATTTTAAGCTGTTTCCATTGTTTCTTTTGTTAACTGCATATGAATATTTAACGCCGTTTGTTTTCCTTGCTGAGCAGCGGTCACGACCATCGCTTCTCCTTGTCCTTTACCAAAAATGACATCTCCACAAGCAAATACTTTTGGATTTGATGTTTGGAACGTCTCTTGATTGATTAAGACAACTCCGTCTTCATGATGCAGCTGGAATTGTTGAATCAAAGACAGGTACCGTTCTTGACCAATTGCTTTAACAACAGCATCGACTGGAATCGTAAACGTTGAACCTTCAACAGGAACAGGCTTTCTGCGGCCGTCTGCATCTGGATCTGTTAACGTCATTTTTACGCATTCAATCCCGCTCACCTTACCATTTTCATCTCCAATAATTCGTATAGGCGCCGTTAACCAGCGGAATTCAACACCATCTTGTTTCGCAAATTCAAATTCAAAATCATAGGCCGTCATTTCTTCTCGTGTACGACGGTATAAAATTTGAACATTTTCAGCTCCCAAGCGCACGGAACACGTAGCACCATCAATCGCAGTATTTCCCGCTCCAATGACGGCTACACGCTTACCCACAAATTCTGTTGATAGGGCTTCTGACTTCGTTTTTTTCACAAAATCAATCGCATCATACACACCGTCTAGCTCTTCACCTTCAACATGTAGAGAAGGCACCTTGCTCATACCAATAGCTAATACAACCGCGTCATATGACTGCAGCAATTCGCTTGGAAGAACATCTTCTCCGATTCTTACGTTTGTTTTAATTTTTACATCCAAGCTTTTTACTTGTTCAACTTCCCAAAATGAAATCGCTTGAGGAAGACGAAACGACACGATTCCATATGTATTTAACCCTCCTGCTTGTTTTTCCGCTTCAAAAATGGTTACGTCATACCCAAATCGCGCCAGTTCTCTTGCTGCAGAGAGACCCGCCGGACCTCCACCAACAATTGCTACCTTTTTGCCGTTTGCTCTTCCTTTCTCAAACAGCACCTGTTCATTTTGAATAGCCCAATCCGTTGCGTAGCGCTGCAAATCTCCAATCATAATTGGTTTGGTTGAGTGGTTAAGCACACACGCTCCTTCACATAGTTCATCGGTTGGACAAACTCTCGAACAGCTTGCTCCTACGGGATTAGAAGACATAATCGTTTCGGCAGACCCCTTTAAATTGCCCGATGCAATTTTTTTAATAAACGTCGGGATGTCAATTCCTGTAGGGCATGCCTGAATACAGGGTGCATCATAACAGTACAAACATCGATTAGATTCTTCGACTGCTTCTCTATTTGACAACCCTTTTTCTACTTCATTAAAGTTTTGAATGATGGACTGCAAACTTTCCTGTGATTTCATTGCATCAACCTCCCAAGGATATCTGTTGATAAAACCAAAATTGAAAGCGCTTACATATTTTTTATATACGTTATTTTCAACTTCTACTTTGGTAAAATGTATTACTAACTTTATTGTACAAAACGACCGTCTTTTCTTCATTATACATTATGTTAAAAAATTCAGACTATTTACTATTCACTATGTAAAAAGCCTTGCTTTTATATAAAAGCAAGGCTACAACTATTATTTTGCTACTTCTTTAATAATCGACACTACTAGTTCAGATGTCTTCACCAGTTCTTCTACCGGAATTTTTTCATTGGTTGTATGAATGTCTTCATAACCAACTGCTAAATTTACTGTTGGGATATCAAACCCTGCGATTACATTTGCATCGCTTCCGCCTCCGCTTTGAAGCAGGCGTGAAGGACGATCGATATTAGCCACAGCTTTTTTAGCAACTTCGACAACATGATCTCCATCGCCAAATTTAAAGCCTGGATACATCACTTTAATATCAACTTCTGCACGTCCGCCCATTTCTTGTGCAGCTGTTTCAAACGCTTCTTTCATTTTCGCTACTTGTGCTTCCATTTTTTCTGGAATTAATGAACGAGCTTCTGCTAAAATATCAACGCGGTCACACACGATATTCGTTTGCGTTCCACCTTCAAAACGTCCAATATTCGCTGTAGTCTCTTCATCAATACGTCCAAGCGGCATTTTAGAAATGGCTCTTGAAGCAATCGTAATAGCAGAAACGCCTCGTTCAGGAGCTACACCTGCATGAGCTGTTTTTCCATAAATTGTTGCATTTACTTTTGCTTGCGTCGGCGCAGCAACAATAATGTCTCCCACTTTGCCATCGCTATCTAAAGCATAGCCGAATTTTGCCGTTACGAGACTAGAATCAAGAGCTTTAGCGCCCACTAAGCCAGATTCTTCTCCTACTGTAATAATAAATTCAATTTTGCCGTGCGCGATGTTTTCTTCTTTTAATACGGTAATGGCTTCTAGCATTGCTGCTAAGCCTGCTTTATCATCCGCTCCAAGAATTGTCGTGCCGTCACTTTTAATATAGCCATCTTCAATAGACGGTTTAATACCGTTTCCAGGTACGACTGTATCCATATGAGAAGTAAAGTAGATTGTGTCTACTCCTTCTTTTGTAGCTGGCAGTGTGCAGATTAAGTTGTTGGCTCCGTGTCCGGTTTTTTCTTTGGCATCATCTTCTACTACTTCGACGCCTAATGCAGTAAATTTTTCTTTTAGTACAACAGCAATTTTTTCTTCATGCTTTGTTTCTGAGTCTACTTGTACTAATTCAATAAATAAATCAACGATTCGTTGTTCATTAATCATAATATGTAATCCCTCCAAAAATAACCTACAATGGTATGTTACCATGTTTTTTTGCTGGACGCTCTTCCTTTTTATTGTGCAACATTTCAAGCGCTTGTATTAATTTTATTCGTGTTTCCCGAGGATCAATCACATCATCCACCATTCCAGCGCTTGCTGCTACGTAAGGATTAGCAAATTTCTCGCGATACTGTTCAATTTTTTCATGTCTTGTTTCATCTGGGTTTTCACTGCCTCGAATGTCGTTTGCAAAGATAATATTTGCAGCACCTTGAGGACCCATAACAGCAATTTCTGCATTCGGCCACGAATACACAAGGTCGGCTCCAATCGATTTACTATTTAAAGCTACATACGCACCTCCGTACGCCTTTCGCAAGATCACCGTGATTTTCGGAACGGTAGCTTCGGAGTATGCATATAAAATTTTAGCACCATGTCGTATAATTCCGCCATGTTCCTGCTTGATACCTGGGAAAAAACCTGTAACATCTTCAAATGTAATAAGTGGGATATTAAATGAATCGCAAAACCGAATAAACCTTGCTGCTTTATCTGAGGAGTTAATATCTAAACTGCCTGCCATTACTTTAGGCTGGTTACACACAAGTCCGACAACTTTTCCATCTATGCGGGCAAAACCAATGACAATATTTCTGGCAAAGTCTTTTTGCACTTCAAAAAAGGAGTGCTCGTCCACTACTTGGTGAATGACTTGACGCACATCGTAAGGACGCACGGCATCAAACGGGACAACGTCTAATAAATCCGGACGGTAATGATCACTCTGTGCCTCTGAAGCTAAAGGAGGCTGCTCTTGACTAGACTGCGGAAGATAGCTTAAGAGCGTTCGTACTTGTTCTAGTACCTCTTGTTCTGTTGAACCTCTGAAATGGGCGTTACCGCTAATTTCGTTATGAACAGCTGCTCCTCCAAGATTTTCAGAGGAAATGCTTTCCCCCGTTACGGTTTCAATTACTTTTGGTCCGGTAATGAACATTTGACTTGTTTCTTCTACCATAAAAACAAAGTCCGTAATCGCCGGTGAGTACACGGCTCCGCCTGCACAAGGACCCATAATAACAGATATTTGAGGCATAACACCTGAATAAATGGCGTTTCGATAAAAAATATGACCGTATCCATCAAGAGACATGACGCCCTCTTGAATACGAGCCCCGCCTGAGTCATTTAAACCAATAAACGGCACGCCTGTTTTAGCCGCTAAATCCATTACGTGCGCAATTTTTTTAGCATGCATCTCACCTAACGCGCCTCCAAATACCGTAAAATCTTGCGAAAACAAATAGACTGAGCGACCGTTTATCTTGCCGTAGCCTGTTACTACCCCGTCTCCTGGTCCTACTTGATTATTCATACTGAAGTCAGCACACCGATGCTCAATAAACGGATTTAACTCGACAAATGTATGTTCATCCAAAAGAATTTCGATTCGTTCACGTGCCGTTAGCTTCCCTTTATGGTGCTGTTTTTCAATTTTTTCGTCTCCACCGCCTAACTCGATTTTCCGGCGCTTATCGTACAATTCATTTAATTTATCATAAATGTCAACCATGCTTCTTCTCCTCCTCTAGTGTTTTTTCACAGAGCTCATAAAGAACACCGTTTGCTGACTTAGGATGCAAAAAAGCAATGGATGCTTCCCCTGCGCCTTTTCGCGGAACATCGTCAATCATTTGTACACCTTTTTCTTTTAACTCGTTAATCCGTTCTTCAATCGTACGTACACCTAAAGCAACATGGTGAAGACCTTCACCTCTCTTTTTGATGAACGCACCGACTGCACTGTCTTCAAAGAGCGGCTCTAATAATTCAATTTTTACGTTGCCGCACTGAATAAAAGCCACTTTTACTCCTTGTTCTTCTACTTTTTCTACTTTTAATAGAGACAGTCCTAATACCTTTTCGTAAAAAGGGAGGCTGCCTTCAATTGATTTTACAGCTACTCCTATGTGATCAATTCCTTTTATCACTTTCTCACCTCTTTAAAAAAGCGTTTTCATTTACACATATTCTTGAAAACAAAAGAAATCTCCTGCTCGCGTATGTACAGAAAGTTGCTTGTCTAAGCAGCGGAAGACATGTAAAATAAGAAAAAAACGTGTAGGAGGACTTTGGTTGTATGTCTAATAAGAAAATCCAAAAAACCATTGTGTTTTTAATGCTTCTTGTCATGTTAATATCTACGCTTCTAGCGGGACTTGCGATGTGGTTTTAATCGAGACTGATGACTAAAAACATAGATGCACTGCTGTTTCTTTGTGCAATGCAAACATATAAAAAAGACTGGTGACTAGTCACCAGTCTTTTGCTGTATATTCACAATGCCTTTTTGAGCGGCTAACTCTTCAAAAGATTGATCTGTAGATACAATCCATACTTTTGTACCTAACGGGACTTGATCGTATAAATGGCTTACTTCACGATTTTCTACGCGAATACAGCCATTCGATACATATTTACCGATGGAATCCGGCTGATTTGTACCGTGAATGCCATAAATACGTCCGTCAGTCTCTCTTGCATCAAACCCAATCCACCTTACACCTAGAGGATTTTGAGGAGCGCCTCCTTCAATGTTACTTCTCCGATAATAAGGATTAACAGCTTTTACTGTTACCGTGAACTCCCCTTCGGGCGTCAGATTAACTGTTTTCCCCGTTGCTACTTTAATAATTTGTTTAATTTCTTTATTTTGAATGTAAGCAAGCTCATTGCTTTGTTTATTAATAATAATATAAGGATCATTTGGCAACGGATTTTCTCCTAATGGCCAAACCGGAGATAGTAGTAAAAGGATAAAAGCAAACACATGCACGTAATCCACCACCTTACGTTAGTCCTAAGTAAAAGACAAGAGAGACATCTCTTGTCTTATTTAGTGTTCGTAAGCAAGATACACAACATGCATGCTGTTTAACTTATTTTTAAGGTTTGTTTAATAACCAAATATTGTTCAATTTCTTTGACTACGTGCAGTAAATCGGCACGCGCTTCAAACTCTTCCCGCGTTTTGGGAAGCGGCATCTCTGCAAACGCTTCTCGTAAATGCTGAAGTTTGGCTAAAAATAATTTTGCTGTATTACCGGGGTGGATGGATAGACTTAATTCTTCAATGAAATCGGCAATCATGTAGCGCTGTTCTACCACCAAATCAATAGCGGTAATGAGAGGAAGCGTACGCTCAATAATTTCAAGCTGTTTTTCACGAATTTTAAAATAGCGGTAATAATAATTTTCCCCACGTACAAAATGATTTTCTACATCACGAAACGCAAGGCTTTTTGCTTTTTCTAAAATTTTTACCGTATCTGCAATTTCCTTACCGTCCCAGCTGCTGTCATTGGTTCTGAGATACAGGGCAACTTCCTTTAACATCGATCGGAAATTTTCTTCAATTTCTTGCTGATACGTGCGAAGCTCTTGATCTAAACTTGGCATATATAAATTCACAAGCAGGGCAACCCCTATCCCAATTACAATTAAGCCAAGTTCATTAAAGACGATTCCCCACGTCATATTGCCTTTGGAGTAAATATGAAGCAAAATAACGGAGCTTGTAACAATGCCTGCATTAACTTTGAATATAACCGTAACCGGAATAAACAAAAGCAGCATCAGTCCTATAACAAGTGGATGATAAGCAATCCCTTCAAAGAATATAAACGAAAACAGAATGGATAAAGAACAAGCAATAAAACGATCGCTTGCGCTTCGCAGCGATTTTTTCTTTGAATTTTGAATGCACAAAATGGTGATAATTCCAGCTGATACAAAAAACTCGAGGTGAAAGAACTGAGCTATAATAATAGCCAGTGATGTACCGACGGCTGTTTTAATTGTCCGGTACCCAATTTTAAATTTCATTTTCTAGACTCCTACATGTTGGTTTCTTTTTAGTGTGATAAAATACTCTATTCTTTATTAACACGAATAGAAAAATAACACAACCTTAAATCTTGCTGTACTTTATAAATTTCAATAAAAAAAGTGCAGAAAAGATCGTACTCTTCCTGCACTTTTTTTATTATAAAATCTTTTCTAAGAAATCTTTAGCACGCTTGCTTTTAGGGGCTGAGAAAAATTCGGCCGGAGGCGCATCTTCAACAAGCACACCGCCGTCTAAAAACAGCACACGATCCGCTACTTCTCGTGCAAATCCCATTTCATGCGTTACAATGACCATCGTCATTCCTGTTTCTGTTAGCGACTTCATTACATCTAGCACTTCTTTTACCATCTCTGGATCCAATGCTGATGTTGGTTCGTCAAACAGCATTACTTTCGGCTCCATTGCCAATGCTCTTGCAATAGCTACACGCTGCTTTTGACCGCCCGATAAGCGACTTGGAAACTCGTTGGCTTTTTGAGCAAGTCCAACTTTTTGGAGTAATTCTTTGCCTTTAGCAACAGCCGTTTCTCTTGACACGCCTTTTACCGTCATCGGAGCATACGTCAAATTTTCAAGCACTGTCATATGTGGAAACAAGTGAAAATGCTGAAATACCATTCCTACATTTTCACGCACACGCATAATGTTTGTTTTTTTATCTGTAATCACTTGACCGTTAATGGAAACTAATCCGCTCGTCGGTTCTTCAAGCAGGTTCATACAGCGTAAAAAAGTAGATTTACCAGAACCAGAAGGGCCAATAACAGCTACGACTTCTTTTTCCTTAATCGTAGTTGAAATACCTTTTAAAACGTCATTCTTACCAAATGATTTGTGTAAATTTTCAACGTTAATCACCTTTTCTCATTCTCCTCTCGACTGCTTTACCAAGGAGCGTTAAGCCCATTACCATTACATAATAAATCAACCCTGCAAAAATTAACGGTTCAAGGTAGGCGAATTTTTCTCCACCTACAATGTAAGCACGTCGCATAATGTCGAGTGCTCCAATAACTGTAACGATAGCTGATTCCTTTGTTAATGTAATGAACTCATTCATCAAAGCAGGTAAAATATTTTTAAGTGCCTGTGGCAAAATAATTTGTCCCATCATGCGGCGATAAGGAATTCCTAACGCTAATGCCGCTTCACGCTGTCCTTTATCAACAGCTAAAATACCAGCGCGAATAATTTCAGATATATATGCTGCAGAGTTTAGCCCGAACGCAGCAACGGCCGCTGGAAACGGGGCAATATCAAACCCGAGCAGCTGAGGTAATCCAAAGTATATTAATAATAATTGCAGTACAAGCGGTGTTCCGCGAAACACGGACGTATATGCATCCGCAAACCATTGAAGAGGTTTATTGCGGCTGATTTTACATAAAGATAAAATAACTCCCAGCACAAACCCTAAAATTGCTGAAGCTAGGACTATCTGTATCGTTACCCCTATCCCTTTTAAAATATAAGGCATAGAAGGCACGATTTGCGAAAAATCCAAATTCATGCCTAGTTCCATTCCTCTCTAACTATCATTCTTATTTTTGGTCGTCAAACCACTTAACGATTAATTTATCCAATTCACCGTTTTCTTTCATTTTCTTTAATTCACGGTTAAAGTCATTCGTTAGCTTGCTGTCTTTAGGAAATGCGATTGCTGATCCTTTACTTGAATCGGGACGTCCTGTATCAGACATTTGCAAGCTTTTGTCTTTGTTCACATACCCTTTAGCTACTGTATCTTCAATAATCGCTGCATCGATACGATTTGATTTCATTTCTTGAATTAGTTCTGGAATACGGTCACGCGTTGTTACATTTACTCCGTCAACTTCTTTTGCAATTTCTTTTGCTTCGTCTGCTTGAATAGAAGAAGTTTGTACACCGACTGTTTTTCCTTTTAGTTCTTCTGCGTTTTTAATTGGCGCATCTTTCTTCGATACAATCATGTTTTTTGCTTCATAGTATACGTCTGAGAAGTCCACGTTCTTTTTACGCTTTTCAGTTGGCGTCATACCGGCTAAAACTAAATCGACTTTGTTAGATTGTAAAGCTGGAATTAATCCGCCAAATTCCATATCCTTTACCTGCACGTCATAGCCTAACTTTTTACCGATTGTTTTTGCTAAATCTACGTCAAATCCGATTGCTTCACTATCACCTTTTGCCGTATCAATATATTCAAATGGTGGGTAATCTGCTGATGTTCCCATTACAAGTACTTTTTTATCTTTGTCGTCGCTGCTTGCTCCGCCATTAGACGTTCCTTCTCCTGCTCCGCATGCAGCTAAAACGCCTGCTGTTAAGAGACCAATTGCCGTTACCGATAACCACTTTTTCAATTTCATCTTCGTTCCCCCTAGTTTATTCCTTACATTATTTTTTAAAAATTAATAATATTATGAAATAAGTTTTTTACTATTGCAAGTAAATGTCGAAATTTAAATATATATTCATATAAATGTATTTTAACACAACATTATAAATATGCAATATCTTTTTTAAATATAAGTTTCACTATTTGAAAATACCTTTTCTCAACATTTTCCACTCATTAGAAAGCCTGCATACAGACGGATAAAAAAATGCATAAAAAAAGAAGCCGTTCAAAACGGCTTCTCTCTTACACTTCTTCACAGTTCTGTTCGAACGCTTCTTGCAGCTTCATCACAACTGACATTGGCTCATGGCCTTCAATTTCGTGACGCTCTACCATTGTGATAATTTTTCCGTCTTTTAATAAAGCGAAAGATGGAGATGAAGGCGGATAACCTTCAAAGTATTCGCGTGCACGCGCAGTTGCTTCTTTATCTTGCCCAGCAAATACTGTAACCAAGTTTGTTGGACGTTTATCATAATGTACAGCGTGCGCTGCAGCAGGTCTTGCAATACCTCCTGCACAACCGCAAACTGAATTCACCATTACAAGCGTTGTGCCAGGCTGTTTAAACGTTTCATCTACCGCTTCAGCCGTCGTTAATTCTGTATAACCAGCAGCTGTAATTTCTTTACGGGCCTGACGAACAACGTCGTTCATAAACAAGTTAAAATCGATATTCATTTTCATACCTCCCTTTTGCTATCTATCCTTTATCATAGCAAACGAAAACTAAAAAGGCGATTGCTTTGACTCATTTTTTCTTGGTAATCAAGATTAAACAAGAAAAGAAATGGTGATACTGTTTTTACAGCTAGAAAACCATACTCTTAACTCCCTAGTGTAGAAGGATCCGCATAAAATGCAGGATCCTTTTTTACATTTCTTTCATCGCCTGCTGATAGATTTTAATCAAGTGTTGGAGAGCTTCAGCCATTGTGGCATCTCCGGTCATCATTTGTTTTTCAACATCCCCTAATGTTTGCTTAACTAAAGGATGTTCATAAAATGATTCTTGTAAATATTCATTAACACTTGCTTGTAACCATGCCTTCATTTGCTTTTGTCTTACTGCATAAAACAGATCTTTTTTATTCATCCATTCCTTATAGTCACAAATTATCTGCCATAAATGTTGAAACGACGCTTCTTCATAAGCAGAAGTTGTGATGACCTGTGGTTTCCACCCTCCGGAATGACCGTGAAGAAAACCGATGACACTTTTGTATTCTTTTGCAGTCACTTCTGCTTTTAGCCGGTTATCCCCGTCTGCTTTATTTACACAAATTAAATTAACCCATTCAAGCAGCCCTTTTTTAATTCCTTGCAAATCATCTCCTGCTCCGGTTAAAGCAAGCAAAACAAAGAAGTCTACCATCTCTTTTACAATCATTTCACCTTGGCCAACACCCATCGTTTCGACAAATATGATGTTATACCCAGCCGCTTCACAAAGAAAAATGGCTTCTCTCGTTTTAAGATGAACACCTCCAAGCGTTCCTTGAGAAGGTGAAGGACGGACAAAAGCGTTCTCTTGTTTGGCAAGCAGCTCCATTCTGGTTTTATCTCCTAAAATACTTCCTCCAGACAAGGTACTGCTTGGATCGACTGCTAAAACTGCAACGGAATGGCCATTTTTGCATAGATACGATCCAAATTTGTCAATCAGCGTACTTTTTCCTGCTCCTGGTACGCCAGTAAAACCAATGCGCACTGAATGCCCCGTATGGGGATAGATTTCTTTAATCAGCTGTTGTGCTATTGCTTTATGCTTCGGCGCTTTACTTTCAATTAAAGTAATGGCTTGAGCTAACGCTGTTCTTTTCCCTTCAAGCAGCCCTTGTTTATAATCTTGTACCGTTTTTAATTTCACCAATTGTCTTCACCAACTATTCTTCTAACCGTTTCTTTATTTCATGTAAGACGGAAACGGCCGCTTTTGGGATTACTGTTCCAGGTCCAAAGATTGCAGAAGCGCCGTGCTCTAAAAGAAATGAGTAGTCTTGTTTAGGAATAACGCCTCCGACAATAACAACGATATCGTCGCGCTCTAATTTCTTTAACTCATCAACAAGCTGCGGCAGTAACGTTTTATGCCCGGCTGCCAAAGAGCTTATCCCAATCACATGTACGTCGTTTTCTACAGCTTGTCTTGCTGTCTCTTCAGGCGTTTGAAATAAAGGGCCAATATCCACATCAAATCCAAGGTCAGCAAAGGCTGTTGAAATCACTTTTGATCCTCTGTCATGACCGTCTTGCCCCATTTTCGCCACTAAAATCCTTGGGCGTCTTCCTTCTTCCTCTAAAAATTCAGCCGTGAGCTTTCGAACTTCTTCGATTTGATCTCGATGCGCAAACTCCGCACTGTATACCCCGCTGACTGACTTAGAAGTAGCCTGATGTCTTCCAGCCACTTTCTCAATGGCTTCTGAAATTTCACCTAGTGTAGCTCTAGCTCTTGCAGCTTCAACCGCAAAAGCAAGGAGATTCCCTTCGCCTGTTTTGGCACAAGTGGTCAGTCGATTAAGCGCTTCGAGTACCGCTTGTTCGTTACGTTCACTGCGTATTTTCTTTAGCTTTTCCAGCTGCTTCATTCGAACTGCTGTGTTATCAATATCAAGAATATCAAGCGGTTCTTCTTGCTCCGGCTGAAACTGATTCACACCTACAATAATTTCTACCTGCGAGTCTATTCTTGCTTGTCTGCGCGCAGCAGCTTCTTCTATCTTCATTTTAGGTACGCCTGCTTCTATTGCTTTTGTCATTCCGCCGAGCTGTTCTATTTCTTCAAGGTGCTTCCACGCTTTTATCATTAATTCATTCGTTAATGATTCCACATAATAAGAGCCTCCCCAAGGGTCAATGACGGAACAAATCTCCGTTTCATTTTGCAAATAAAGCTGCGTATTTCGAGCAATTCTAGCTGAAAAATCAGTCGGAAGAGCAATCGCTTCATCCAGTGCGTTTGTATGAAGCGATTGCGTATGTCCTGACACTGCAGCCAGAGCTTCGACGCATGTTCTAATAACATTATTAAATGGATCCTGCTCGGTTAAGCTCCATCCGGACGTTTGAGAATGCGTTCTAAGAGCGAGTGATTTAGGGTTGTCCGGCTCAAACTGTTTCATGAGTTTTGCCCACAGCAGCCTCCCCGCTCTCATTTTCGCTACTTCCATAAAGTAGTTCATTCCAATTGCCCAGAAAAAGGATAGTCTCGGTGCAAACGCGTCAATTGAAATTCCTGCTTTCAAGCCGGTTCGTACATATTCAAGTCCATCTGCAAGCGTATAAGCAAGCTCTAAGTCTGCTGGAGCGCCTGCTTCTTGCATATGATAGCCTGATATACTAATACTGTTAAATTTCGGCATATGCTCCGCTGTATATTTAAAAATATCCGCAATGATTCGCATGGACATTTCAGGAGGATAAATATACGTATTGCGCACCATATATTCTTTTAAAATATCGTTTTGAATCGTTCCAGCCAGCTTTTCTTTTTTTACTCCTTGTTCTTCAGCTGTTACGATGTAGAAAGCTAAAATAGGAAGAACCGCCCCGTTCATCGTCATCGACACGGACATTTGATCAAGCGGAATCCCTTCAAACAGCTGCTTCATATCAATCATTGAATCAATTGCCACTCCTGCTTTCCCTACATCTCCAACAACTCTTGGATGATCAGAGTCATAGCCGCGGTGGGTAGCGAGGTCAAAAGCAACAGATAGCCCTTTCTGTCCAGCAGCTAGGTTTCGGCGGTAAAAGGCATTGCTTTCCTCCGCCGTTGAGTATCCTGCATACTGTCTAATCGTCCAAGGCCGATTCACATACATCGTTGCATACGGTCCTCTCACAAACGGTGGAATACCAGGTGCAAAGTGAATAAAGTCGAGGTCATCTCTGTCTGTTTTTGTATATAATGATTTTAATTCAATTTGTTCATTTGTTTGAAAAGCAGTGAATGAACTTTGAGCCACGTCCTCTTCCCTTTGCTGCTTTGAAAATGATAATGGAATATTAGAAAAAGAAGGCTTTTTATACATGAACTTCTACCTCCAAAGCACATAATAACTTCTTAACGCATTGAATAACATTTGTCTTAGGATGTATGACGCTCATTACACCTTTTTGCTGCCACTGCGTTTTGCGTGATACGTGTTCTTCCCCTACTACGTACACATAAACGGAATCTTCCTCAAAATAAGTCATCGCTTTTGTTAAGAGCTTTTCCACGAGTTCATCACTTCCACAGATTACATATGCTTCGTGCTTTTGTTCATTCATCCAATCTGCTATCTCGACGTAGGAATCTATGTTTTTAATTGTTTCACACGCAAAGCCTGCGCTTTCAAATAAAGACCGGGCAATCTCAGCTTTTTTATGGCTGCTAGGATCGGCGAGCTCCATAATGCCAATGCTCATTCCCTTTGTATAAACCCGTATTTTTTCAAACTTCTCTGCTGCTCTCCACTTAGTGAGCGGCACAACACTGTCTGGCTGTGACTGCTTCGCCATTTGTTTTAGCATCCACCCTGCTGTTACCCCTTTAGATGCTAGCTTTGTATAGTCCTCTAGCGAAAGATTTGATGAAAATTCCGAAGTGTTCTGGTCACTGTATTTATTCATTTTTCTTTCTTCTTTTTTAGACAGAGTGCTTTTTATCTCTTCAGATGCAGCGTGTTGCTTAGGAGCATAGTGTGTGACTCCGATCAAGCGCTCAATTCGGCACTCTATATCTCCTTGTCTTTTTACTCTCATTTGTTCAACTTCATCTTGAATTCGCCCTTGTTTTAAAGCTTCTTCCATTCCGCCGTGGTCTTCAATGTTGCCAAATAACTCCCAAGCTTTTGTCATTAATTCATGTGTGTAAGCTTCAACGTACCAAGAGCCTCCGGCAGGATCCATTACTTTTGATATATGTGTTTCGTGCTGCAAAATTAAGTGAGTATTACGGGAAAGGCGATGAGCGAACTGAGAAGATGAGGATGTAACGGAATCATATGGTTCAATATGCAGACTATCCGCTCCTCCTACAATAGAAGCAAACGCTTGAACCGTGCTCCTTAATGCATTTGTATACATATCTTCTTTAGACTGTGTAAGACGTGACGTTTCCGTATGAATAAACGGCACTGAAACGGCCGTGTCATCAAAAGCACGAACCACATTTGCCCAAAGCATGCGAAAAGCACGAAGTTTTGATATTTCCATAAATAAATGTGAGCTAACTGAAAAAGAAAAGGTCATGTGAGGTAAAACTTGATGTAAGGACAGACCGCGTTTCATGCATTCATCAATATACTGCACTCCTGTAGCAAGCATATAAGCTAGTTCTTGAACAGCGTTTGCACCGCTGTTATGGTAAGGAATGCTTGATACAATGATCGTTTTGAGCTCTGGAACATTACTGTGAGCCAAACGCGTTGCGTAAGCTAAATGATCGTATAAATCTCGAGTAGAAAGTGGAACTCTCCCGTATTCAGCAAGAGTGCCGAGCGGATCCATTCCAACCGTACCTGTTAGCTGTCTCATATCAAAGTTATGATCAACACAGTATGCTTTTAGAAACGAAAGAAGTGGAACGGATGTACATCCCGTATTTAAAAATAAAGGCACAGCTTCAAGAGCTACATGCTGAAACAAATGAGCAACATCCTCTAAAGTAGAAATTGTAGCGCCTGAGGCTACTTCAGCTTCAGTTGCTTCATCAACGTCTTTTCCTTGCCTCATTGCTTCACTGCACGTAAAAGCGGCCGTATTTTGTCCATTTCTCAAACTGTGTAAAAGAAGTTTATTGCTTTCTTTAATAGAAGGTAAGTCGATTTTTTGGGTGATTTCCCATTCCCCTAGTATGTATGATTCTTTACCGGCTCCTCTTAAACAATCTATTCCCGCCGGACTCTGCTGCAAGTAGTCTAAATGTGCCGTATCACTTTCAAAATAAAGCGGTTTCAAAAAGATGTTTTCTAACGTTTCTTTTGAGCGGAGCGCGGTGTTTTTGCTAACTTCCTGTGCCCAATCTTCTTTAGGTGTACGTGTAAATTCATGAAATGATAATGTATTTGTTTTCATTTCCATGCCCCTTTACAGTTAATAGCTGCCTGCTAGACCTAGATGATTACACTTTGAAGTTTGATGATTCTTCTTTTATTTTAATACATCTTTTACAAATTGTTCAATCATTGCTTCAAAATAAAAAAGCAAATGGAGAAAGCTCCATTTGCTTTTTTTAATAGACGGACGTATTCTCTTTAGACGTAGATTCTAAAATCTCTTTAACTCTTGCCAAGAACCTGCCGCACACCAAGCCGTCCAACACGCGGTGATCAAGTGATAAACATAAGTTAACCATATCTCGAACAGCAATCATGTTATCAATAATAACCGGACGTTTTACAATAGATTCTACTTGTAAAATAGCCGCTTGCGGGTAATTAATAATCCCCATTGATTGCACGGAACCAAATGAGCCTGTGTTGTTAACAGTAAACGTTCCGCCCTGCATGTCTTCAGACTTCAATGAACCCGTACGAACTTTTTGCGCAAGCTCTGTAATTTCACGCGCAATGCCTTTGATTGTCTTTTCATCGGCTTGTTTAATAACCGGCACAAATAAAGCATCGTCTGTTGCAACAGCAATGGATACATTAATATCTTTTTTCTGAACAATACGGTCTCCTGCCCACATTGAATTCATTTGAGGGAATTCTTTTAAAGCCTGAGCCACTGCTTTTAAGAAGAACGCAAAATAAGTTAAGTTAAAACCTTCTTTTTGTTTGAACTCCGTCTTTAATGCATCACGATAAGAAACTAAGTTCGTTACATCAACTTCAACCATTGTCCATGCATGCGGAATTTCGTGTTTACTGCGAAGCATATTTGCTGCAATAGCTTTACGCACGCCTGAAACAGGGATTTCTTGATCTCCGGCTGCAGACACAACCGGCGCGGGTTGCTTCGTTTTTGGAGCAGCTGCCGCTACGGATGCTTCTGGCTGAACTGTTGATGCAGGTGTTTCTTTCACTTCAGCAGCTCCGCCTTTTTCGATAACAGCTAAAATATCTTTTCTCGTAATGCGGCCGCCCGCTCCTGTTCCTGTCACGGTATCTAAATTAATATTATGTTCTTGTGACAGACGCATAACAGCTGGAGAGTATCGGCTTTTATTGGATTGACTGTCCGCTGTTTTTGGCGCTGATTCTTCTACAGTCTTATCAGACGTTTTCTGTTCTTTTTGAGGTACAGTTCCTTCTACTTCAATTAAACAAATCACTTCTCCCACGGGTAAAGTATCATCTTCACCTGCAATTAACTCTTTAATTGTTCCACTAAAAGAAGAAGGCACTTCAGCATTTACTTTATCCGTCATGACTTCAGCTAACGGGTCGTACTTATTTACGTGATCTCCAACAGAAACGAGCCATTTGCTAATTGTACCTTCTGTTACACTTTCACCGAGCTGCGGCATCGTAATTTTTTCAATAGCCAATTGATACAACTCCTTTTAAAATTGAGCTAATTCTCTCATTGCTTTTTCTACTTTATCTGGATTCACCATAAAATATTTTTCCATTGTTGGTGCATACGGCATAGCTGGAACATCGGGGCCAGCAAGGCGCTGAATTGGCGCATCTAAATCAAATAAGCAGTGTTCAGCAATAATAGCTGCTACTTCGCTCATAATGCTGCCTTCTTTGTTGTCTTCCGTTAAAAGCAGGACCTTACCTGTTTTAGATGCTGCTTCTATAATAGCTTCTTTATCAAGTGGATAGACCGTTCTTAAATCTAAGATGTGTGCTGAAATACCGTCTGCTTCTAGCTTTTCAGCAGCTTGAAGAGCAAAGTGTACACAAAGACCATATGTAATAACCGTGATGTCGTCTCCTTCTCTCTTTACATCTGCTTTGCCAATCGGAAGTACATAATCATCTTCAGGGACTTCTCCTTTAATCAAACGGTACGCACGCTTATGCTCAAAGAAAAGAACTGGATCATCATCACGAATAGCTGCTTTTAATAATCCTTTTACATCATAAGGCGTAGAAGGCATCACAATCTTTAACCCTGGCGTATTGGCAAAGAGTGCTTCAACAGATTGAGAATGATAAAGAGCACCGTGAACTCCGCCGCCGTAAGGAGCTCGAATTGTAATTGGACAACTCCAATCATTATTAGAACGATAGCGAATTTTTGCTGCTTCTGACACAATTTGATTGACTGCAGGCATAATAAAATCAGCAAACTGCATTTCAGCAATTGGACGCATGCCGTACATTGCCGCTCCGATTCCTACCCCCGCAATGGCGGACTCTGCAAGAGGTGTGTCAATGACTCTTTCTTCTCCGAACTGTTCGTACAGTCCGTTGGTTGCTTTAAATACGCCGCCTTTTTTCCCTACGTCTTCTCCTAATACAAACACGCGGGAATCTCTTTCCATTTCTTCACGAATGGCCATTGTTACTGCATCAATATATGAAATAACCGGCATATGTTCTCCTCCTTACTCACCGTACACGTATTTTAAAGCCGATTCCGCTTCTGCATAAGGAGCGTTTTCAGCATAATCTGTTGCATCATTAACGATGTTCATAATATCATCAAGCATTTGTTTTTCTCGTTCATCGGTTAACACGTTAACCTCTTTTAAATAAGCCGCAAAGTACGCAAGCGGATCACTCTTTTTAGCTTCAGACAATTCTTCTGCGCCGCGATATGCACGATCATCGTCATCACTTGAATGGGCAGTCAAACGCTCTGAAACAGTTTCAATAAGAGTAGGCCCTTCTCCTCTGGATGCACGATCTCTTGCTTCTTTTACCACTCGGTATACTTCAAGGACGTCGTTTCCATCAATTGTGTAGCCTGGCATACCATATCCAATCGCACGATCAGATACTTTTGCGCACCCTAGCTGCTTTTCAACCGGAACAGAAATCGCATACTTGTTATTTTCACACATAAAGATAACAGGAAGCTTATGAACACCTGCAAAGTTCGCGCCTTCGTGGAAGTCTCCTTGGTTAGAAGATCCTTCTCCAAACGTAACAAACGTGACTAAGTCTTTTTTCTCCAATCGTCCTGCTAAAGCGATTCCTACTGCATGAGGCACCTGTGTTGTAACTGGAGAAGATCCTGTTACAATTCGCTTTTCCTTATGGCCAAAGTGACCTGGCATTTGACGACCTCCTGAGTTTGGATCTTCTGCTTTAGCAAACCCAGAAAGCATTAAATCGCGCGCAGTCATTCCAAATGCCAGCACAACACCCAGATCGCGGTAATAAGGTAATATGTAATCATTCTCTCTGTTTAAGGCAAAAGCTGCGCCAACCTGAGCGGCTTCTTGACCTTGACATGAAATAACAAAAGGCACCTTCCCTGCACGGTTTAATAGCCACATACGCTCATCAATTTTTCGTGCAAGCAGCATAGTGCGGTACATTTCAAGTACTTGTTCATCAGTTAATCCTAATGATTCATGACGGTTTTTTGTCATGTTTAAACCTCCTTTAATCATCAAAAATGAATCGCTTTTCCATCTACAGCTAATGAAGCTTCTCCCATCGCTTCTGAAAGGCTAGGATGAGGATGAATGGTATGAGCAATTTCCCATGGTGTAGCATCCAATACCTTTGCAAGACCCGCTTCAGAAATCATATCCGTCACGTGAGGTCCAATCATATGCACACCAAGAACATCATTTGTGTCGGCATCGGCAATAATTTTAACAAATCCCTCTGCCTCTCCATATACAAGAGCTTTTCCAACGGCCTTAAACGGAAACTTTCCAACCTTCAGCTGAAATCCTTGCTGTTTTGCTTCTTGTTCTGTTAATCCTACACTTGCTGCCTCCGGGCTGCTGTATATGCATTTAGAGATTGTTGTATAATCAATCTTCAAAGGCTTTTCACCGTGTAAATGCTCAACAGCTACAATTCCTTCATGAGAAGCTACATGTGCAAGCTGCAGTCCACCAATCACATCTCCAATTGCGTAGATATGAGATTCTTTCGTTTGATAAAAATCATTTGTGGCAATCACACCGTTTTCTACTACAATATCGGTATTCTCGAGACCAATTCCTTCGACATTCGCTTGACGCCCTACAGATACAAGCAGCTTTTCTGCTTCATATTCTTGCATATCGTCTCCTACTTGAGCAGAAATTTTCACCTGACCACCAACAGACAGTGTATCAGCCATTACTTTAGCAGAAGTAATAATGGTCACTCCTTTTGCTTTTAAAAGCTTCGTCATTTCACGGGAGATATCTTGATCTTCTGTTGGTAAAATTCGATCGCTGTATTCAACAACCGTTACATCAACATCAAAATCTGTGAGCATTGACGCCCATTCAATTCCGATGACGCCGCCTCCCACAATAATAATAGAAGCAGGAAGTGTTTCCAGCTTTAATGCTTCATCTGAAGTGATTACTTTCTCTCCATCGATTGTTAAACCAGGTAATGTTCTAGGACGAGACCCTGTTGCGACAATTACATTCTTTGGAATAAGCATTTCGTTTTCTTCACCGCTTTTTAATTCGACGGAGATGGTTCCTGGCATAGGAGAAAAAATAGAAGGTCCTAAAATACGTCCAATCCCTTCATATACGTCAATTTTACCTTTTTTCATTAGCTGTTTGACACCATTATGTAACTGTGAAACAATTTCTGACTTTCGTTCTTGTACACGAGCATAGTTCAATAGTACATTGGACGTTTCTACGCCAAATTCACTGCTTTTCTTAGCCGTTTGATAGACTTCTGCACTTCTTAGTAAAGCTTTGCTTGGGATACACCCTGCGTGCAGGCATGTGCCGCCTAACTTATTTTTTTCCACAACCGCTACCGATAGACCTAACTGAGAGGCACGAATAGCTGCTACGTACCCTCCGGTTCCACCGCCGAGAATGACCAAATCATATTCTTTTGCCACACTGCTTCACACCTTTCTGCAAACGCTATTAAGCGCCTTTATATTCCTTTACTTCTTCTTCACCTGTAAGCACTCGGAGAGCCCCTTCAGCTAGCGCTTGAAGCTCATTTTCTCCAGGATAAACAATGACATCTGCAATCCACTTTACATGATTAATAATCAGCTCAACAAACGCTTTTGAATAAGCAATGCCTCCCGTTAGAATAATGGCATCTACTTTTCCATGCAATACCGTACTGGCAGCTCCAATTTCCTTCGAAATTTGATAAGCCATTGCTTCGTAGATAAGCTTAGCTTTTTCGTTTCCATTTTTCACTAGCGCTTCGACTTTCTGCACGTCAGATGTGCCCAAATAACCGACAAGTCCGCCTTTTCCTACAAGCATTTTCATAATCTCCTCGCGGTAATACTGACCTGAAAAGCAAAGACGAACTAATTCACCAACCGGTACACCGCCAGCGCGCTCTGGACTAAAAGGACCGTCGCCGTGCAGGCCATTGTTCACATCAATTACTTTTCCGCACTTGTGAACTCCAACTGTAATGCCCCCGCCCATATGGGTAACAATAACGTTCATTTGTTCGTATGTGCTATTCATTTCTTTGGCCACTTTTCGAGCCACCGATTTTTGATTCAGCGCATGAAAGATGCTTTTCCTTTCCATAAAAGGAGTTCCTGAGATACGAGCGATGTCACTTAGCTCATCTACCACCACTGGATCAACAATGTATGCTGGAATATTTAATCCAGACGCAATCTCAAACGCTAAAATCCCGCCTAAATTTGAAGCATGATGGCCGGCATAACCGTCTTTTAAATCTTTGAGCATGGCTTGATTTACTTCGTATGTGCCGCCTTCAATCGGGCGTAAAAGCCCTCCTCTTCCACATACTGCACTTAATTTAGATAAATTAATCCCTTCTTCATCAAGTGCCTCTAAAATCGAGTTTTTACGGAACTCATACTGTGCATATATCGTCTCAAACTGATTCATTTGCTGTGAATCGTAGCGGATTGTTCGATCAAAAATTGGTTTATCGTTGTGAAACACGCCAATTTTTGTGGACGTTGAACCCGGATTTATTATCAGCATTCGATATTCGTGCATATCCAACACATGTCCTCCTACCTTATCATTCTCATAAACGAAGGCTAGGTCGAAAGGATTTCATTTATTCCTTTTGCCTAGCCTTCAGCTCAAACATTAGCGCGTATGACGTCTACTTAAAATATGCTGTCCATTTTGTAAAAATTGACTGCGTGAACGACGCAGCTTTTCAATTCTTTCTTCAGCTAAGCGATCTGCTGCTAGATAGGTTGGAATGCCATCTCGCTTTGAGATTTCAACTACCTTTTCAATATTATCATAAATACCTTCAACTTTTTTCAGCGCACGCTCACGGTTATATCCAACTAGCTCATCAGCTACGTTAATAACGCCTCCTGCATTAATAACATAGTCCGGTGCATATACAATGCCTAATTCATGAATTAAATCACCATGACGCGTTTCTTTCAATTGATTATTAGCTGCCCCTGCAATAACTTTTGCTTTTATTTGAGGGATCGTTTCATCGTTAATCGTTGCTCCGAGTGCACAAGGAGCATAGATATCACATTCTACACCATAAATATCATTTGGGTCTACTGCTTGCGCACCAAATTCTTCTACCGCACGCTGAACAGCTTCTTTATTAATATCCGTTACAATAAGTTTTGCCCCTTCTTCGTGAAGGTGGCGGCATAAATTATATGCTACGTTTCCTACACCTTGGACAGCTACTACTTTTCCTTCAAGCATATCTGTTCCAAATGCTTCTTTTGCTGCTGCTTTAATTCCTCGGTATACGCCGTAGGCTGTGACTGGTGATGGATTGCCTGATGAACCGAAGGCAGGAGATACACCCGTTACATAATCCGTTTCCTCATATACAATATCCATATCCTCTACCGTTGTGCCCACATCTTCTGCTGTAATATATCGACCATTTAACCCTTGAATAAAGCGGCCAAATGCACGGAACATCGCTTCATTTTTGTCTTTGCGAGGATCTCCCATAATAACCGTTTTTCCTCCTCCTAAATTCAAGCCTGCTGCTGCATTTTTATAAGTCATTCCGCGTGATAAACGAAGCGCATCTTCAATTGCAGCCTCTTCTGATTCATATGTCCACATTCTCGTACCGCCTAGAGCTGGTCCAATTGTTGTATCATGAATCGCAATAATGGCTTTTAAGCCTGAATCTTTATCTTGGCAAAATAATAACTGCTCATAATCGTATGTTTCCATATAGTCAAAAATTTTCATTGTTAGTGCCTCCTAAGAATTCTGTTGAGCGACGCTGATAGCAAGCGCCAGTGAGTATAATTTACTTTCTGATGAATCTGCTCTGGATGTTAAGACGACCGGAGCTTTTGCCCCCGCTAGAATAGCTCCAACTTTTGCTTTAGCAAAATAAATAAGGGATTTATATAAGACGTTCCCTGTTTCAATTGCTGGAACGAGTAATATATCTGCTTGACCGGCAACTTCACTTTGAATGCCTTTTTGCTTGGCTGCTTCTATGTTAATGGCATTGTCGAGTGCTAAAGGTCCATCAATAACGCAACCTTTAATTTGTCCTCTGCGGTTCATCTGTGTAAGAAGTGCAGCCTCTACTGTGGCAGGCATCAAAGGGTTCACAACTTCAACCGCTGCAACAGGAGCTACCTTTGGCACCTCTATCCCAATCGAGTGAGCAACGTTCACCGCGTTTTGAATGATTTGAACTTTCTCTTCCAGAGATGGCGTAATATTCATAGCTGCATCTGTTACAAGAATAGGGCGGTCATAGTGAGGAACATCAAACACAGCTACGTGTGATAAAACATTTCCCGTACGCAAACCATGCTCTTTATTTAACACAGCTTTTAAAATAAGCGATGTGGATAAATTCCCTTTCATTACGATATGAGCTTGACCTTGCTGAACTGAACGCACAGCCAATTGAGCCGCTTCTAAAACGGACTCCGTATGTACGACCGTCACAGCCTTATGAGTGAGTAAGGATGGGCGGTACTGCCTGAATAATTCATTAATTGTTGTTTCGTTGCCAAACAAAATAAATTCAGAAACTTCCCTTGACACAGCTTCATACACTGCCTCAATTGTTTCTAAGTCTTCAGCTGCAGCAACAGCAACAGTCAAAGAAGACTGCTTAGCAACCCGAGATAAGATGGTAGCAAGAGTCATGGAATGTTCGACCTCTCCTTTTTCATTCTTTCTTTTGCCCCTTTTTAAAGAGCATACTGCGCGTTTATGCAGTCACTTAAAATATATGCAAGATTTGTGCCACACTCTGCATATATTACATAATATAGCTGCTTATATCCGTTTCTACGCACAAAAAAATTTTTTTATTGATTCTAACGACAAACAGAAAAAAAGAATACCTCTCTATTTATATGCAATAACTTGCACACCATGCATTTTATTGCATGCTGTTATTTGCAAGATTGTATTTTTCCAACTTATAATACAGAGAACGCAGGGAAATATTGAGCTGTTTTGCTGTTTTCGTTCGGTTATACTTGTTTGCAATCAGCACTTTTTGAATAAGTTCAGCTTCATAATTTTCCATCATGTGCGCTAAAGTCTTCCCTTCGAATACTACCTCTTCATTCGCCTGATTTTTTTCTTTTTTGCCCTTGCCTTCAAGTGAAGGGAGATGAACAGAATCAATCATTGTTTCCGTATAGTGCATATAAATAATAGCTCTTCCTAATATGTTTTCAAGCTCTCTGACGTTTCCTGGCCAGTCGTATGATCTCAATGATTGTAAGGCCCGATCTGTTACCCCTTCAACATGTCGGCCGTAATCTTGATTAATTTTTGTAATTAAGTGTGTAACAAGCGCTCCAATATCCTCTTTTCTCTTCCGAAGAGGAGGTATGTGAATCGGAATTTTGTTTAGCCGATAATACAAGTCCTGTCTAATGCTTCCATCAGCCATTCCTTTTTCTAAATTCACATTCGTAGCTGCAATCACGCGAACATTCACCGGAATAGGGGTCGTGCCTCCAACGCGAATAAGCTCTTTTTCTTGAAGCACTCGAAGCAGCTTAGCCTGCATATGAGCTGAAAGCTCCCCGATTTCATCCAAAAAGATGCTACCGTTATTGGCTTCTTCAAAAACACCTCGTTTTCCGCCTCGTTTTGCCCCGGAAAAAGCTCCTTCTTCATACCCAAAAAGTTCACTTTCAAGCAAAGACTCAGAAAGTGCAGCACAGTTGATCCGAACAAATTTATTAAACTTTCGGCTGCTCGCATTATGAATCGCATGTGCAAACAGCTCCTTACCCGTCCCAGATTCACCTCTAAGCAAAACAGTAGCTGGTGTTTTAGCAGCAAGTCTAGCCTGCTCAATTGCTAACTGAAATTCTTCAGACTGACCAATGATATCAGCAAATGAATATTTCGCTTCAAGCGTTCGGATAATTTGACGCGCTCTTTTGAGTTCATTTGTAAGCTCTTGAATTTCAGACATATCATGAATAACGCCAACGCTGCCTTTTAATTTTCCATCCACAATAACAGGGGCAACATTCACAACTACGTCTCTTTTACTCGGACCAAGCCTCATTCTTACACCTCGAACAGGACGTCTTGTTTGCAGCACCTTCATGTGCATACTGTCTCCTTCAGAGATATCGGCAGTCGCGGGCTGACCAATAATATCCGTCTTTTTTAAACCCGTAATTCTCGTATAAGCAGGATTAATTAAAATCCCTCTTCCTTCTTCATCGACAACCGAAATAGCTTCTTCAGAAGATTGAATAATAGCTTGAAGCATAGTTTGTACTTCTTTTAAGTTCGTAACTTCTTCTGCCAATCCGACAACGTCCGTAATATCTTTAAAAATCGAAAAGGCACCAAACAGCTCTCTATTCTCGTCGAGTATTGGTATTCTAGTCGTAATGACCTTCCGTCCGCTATCTAACACAAATTCACTATTTTGATCAATCGTTTTTGTATGAAGAACATCAACAAGTTTACTATTTGGAATGACTTCATGAAGATGCTTACCAATTACATCTCTGTGTGAAAAGTTCGTCAAACGCTCGGCACTTTGATTAAATAGCGTAATATATCCATTCCTATCAATCACGACCATCGCATCATGAGCCGCGTTAAAAATAAGATCATATTTATACGATTCTTGCTTTAACCGCTGAATTAACTCTTCTTTTTCCTCCATCAGATTGGCCATAATTTCAGCAACCAATCCCGGAACTACCAGTGCATCAGCTGGTTTGCTTCTCTGCAATTGTTGAAAAACACCTTGTTTACCTGTTGTTTCAACAATGACATCGAGCTGCTTTGTCATATAAGGCTCCCAATTCATTCCGGTTGAAATATCTTGTTCTTTCGCATGCAAAACAGCCGGCGCGTCAGCTCGTACGTCTACTACACCAATCACTTTCATAAATTCGGTTTCCAACAAGATTTTCAGAATAGCTAATCCGCCTTTTCCTCCTCCAACGATCAACACATTTTGCATATTTTTTCACCTTTTCTACTTAATATGTACATGTTCCGTGCAAAATATTGCATATACCTATCATATAAAAAAAGAAACGCTCTTGACAATTTATTTAGTTCTTTTATGATTCAAGTATAACGGTTTTATAATGTAAACGCATTCATTTTAAAAAAGAGAAGCGAAAGGAGAAGCTATGGTTCGAATTATTGCCCTGCTAATCTTACTTATTCCTGGTATACTCGCTGGATATGGCATTAAACTGATGAGAGATATGATTTTTGGCATCCTGCAATTCCCGTTCCCTTCTTTATTTTTGCAATTTTCAGTCGGCCTTCTGTTATTTGTAATCGGCCTTGGATTTGTTGCTGGCTTTATTCTGCACAGAGACCGCAAGCGAAACAAAGTTCAAAACAGATTTCAAAAAGATAAAAAAACATCGCATTAATGCGATGTTTTTTTACGAAAAGCGTCCCCCAAATTGCTTCACCATTTTTTCAGGATAATCAGTAATAATGGATTCACATCCATATTTCCGAAGCTGCTCAGCTACTTTTACATCATTTACTGTGTAAGGTCGCACTGGAATTTGACAATCTTTTGAAGCGGCTACATTTACTTCATTCACGGTACGCTGATTAGGGTGAAGAGCTTTTGCGCCAAGATGCTGCGCATATACCCAAGGCTCATACATCGGATAAGAATATAAAATAGCTGTTTCAATCGTAGAATCCAAAGAACCAATTCGGGCTAAGCTGTTATGATTAAAAGATGAAATCATCGTTCGATCCTTCATCTTGTATAAATAAATTAAATCTAAAACTTTCATTTCTAAGTATGGATAGTCAAATATATTGTTTTTCAACTCAATATTTACGCTAATTCCTTCACTTGAAGCCCACTCCATTACTTCATTTAACATGGGAATTTTACATCCCCCGTACTTTTTTTTGAACTTATAGCTCGCATCTAATTTTTGTAAATCTTGATACGTAAAATCTTTTACATACCCTTTTCCATTCGTCGTTCGATCTACTTTTTCATCATGAATTACAGCAAGTTCTCCATCCTTTGTCATATGCACATCAAGTTCAATTCCGTGTGCTCCGACTCTCGCTGCTTCTTTGAAGGAAATCATCGTATTTTCAGGAAACGTTCCAGCTGCGCCGCGATGACCTATTACAAACATACTTGCTCAACTCCTCTATTATCACTTATTATTAACTTTAGCATTACTTAATAGTGAAAGCACGAATTTACTGTTTATACTTCTTCACTTTCATTACTTTATATGCAAAAGGAGGTCGTTGTGTATGAGACCACTGCAAATTTCTCCGGATACAGCCGTAAAATTAGCAGAACAATTAAATATCCCCCTCGAGCAATTGATGCATATGCCTCAGCATATTTTGCTGCAGAAGCTTGCTGAATTAAATGCGGGCGAAGATAAAAAAGGATCTGAATAACAGATCCTTTTTTCTTTCGAGTTTTCGTTTCCAAAAATAGTATTACTTTCTTACTTCATTTCCCATAACATATATTAGAATATTTAATAATATAAATATATTTTTAAAAATGCTTTTAAATAAGTAATTTAATACTTTTTTGTGTATATTTAATTATTTTTTGATTTTTCCATATAATTTCATTGACGAAATTATTGTTTTTCTACTAAAATAAAAATACATTATATTTATTCCAGTACTTATATTTTGATTTTTTGATCAATTCAAATAAAAGAATTAAATAGTATGAGAGAAATTTTAGGGGGACTTCATTATGCAAGCAGCTGTACAACACGAAAATCAGCAGCCAAATGAGTCTAGGAAAAAACACCCTCCTGGACTGTACTTATTATTCGCGACTGAGGCATGGGAAAGATTTAGTTATTATGGAATGAGAGCCATTCTGGTTCTTTATTTAACTGCTACCGCTGCTCAAGGTGGACTCGGGGTAGATAAAGCAACTGCACTGAGCTTATATGGAACATTCACTAGTGCTGTTTACATTACGCCGATGATTGGCGGATATTTAACAGACCGCTTCCTCGGAAGAAGGCTAGCCATCACAATCGGTGGTGTGATTATGGCACTCGGGAATTTTTCCATCTTCATTCATCAAAGCGTAGCCGCTTTGTATATCGGACTTGCTTTATTAATTATCGGAAACGGCTTTTTCAAACCAAATATCTCCACATTGGTCGGAGATCTTTATGCAGAAAATGATCCTCGCCGTGACGGTGCTTTTACCATTTTTTATATGGGTATTAACTTTGGTGCATTTTTCGCCCCATTAGTTGTTGGATTAATGAGTTATAAATACGGATTTTTAACAGCAGCTATCGGAATGGTTGTTGGACAAATTTTATTTAACCTACTGGCTAATCGCTATTTAGGTGATATTGGGAAAGAGCCTACAGGAAAAGTTCATGCAGCAGCATCTCAAACATCAACTGCTCCGCTGACAGCACGAGAAAAGAAAAGAACGGTTGCTATCGTTATTCTAGCTTTCGTTGTTATTGCTTTCTGGACAGCTTTTGAACAGGCTGGAAGTTCTTTAACGCTATATGCTCAAGATCAAATTGATCGTCAAATCGGTAGTTTTACGGTTCCAACAGAGTGGTTCCAATCATTGAATCCACTGTTTATCATGATTTTAGCACCAATTATGTCACTTGTTTGGTACAAGCTAGGAAATTCAAAACGCGGTGATTTTAAAACACCAACAAAAATGGGTATGGGACTTGTAACAGTCGGATTAGGATTCTTAATTTTAATTCCAGCCGTTATGTATACTGGTAATGACCCAGCTTTAAAAGTAAATATTCTATTTATGATTTTCACTTACTTCCTGCACACGCTAGCTGAGCTTATGATTTCGCCAGTAGGGTTGTCTATGGTAAGTAGACTGGCTCCATTAAAGCTTGCTTCTCTTTTAATGGGCGTATGGATGGCAAGCTCTGCTGTTGCTAATAAGCTAGCGGGTGTTCTTGCATCTTATACACAGTCGTTAGGTTATTTCGACATCTTCAGCTTAATCGGAGCTGTAACAATTGTACTTGGAATTATTGTTTTGTTCCTTTCAAAACCGATTGCTAAATTAATGGATTAAAAAAAGCAGCCTTTTCTGAAGGCTGCTTTTTTTATCATTTACTTATCCATATATGTAGATGAATTTTTTAACACATCTTCTAAATCTTCTTTCAAACACAAAGCCCTCATAACAATTAAATAAATTATTTCAATAAAATACACTACTATGGATCACAAGATGTACATTCCCTTAACCTCCCTATTTCCAACTCTTAAAACAAAATGAAAGGACCCATGAATGATTAAAATTCATCGGCCCTCCAGTAAAAAGTTTATTGATTTTCAGTTTGCTATCTAGTGTAAATTCCAAAAGTTTATCGGCATGTACTCTGTATTACAAAAGGTATCAGCTCACTCAAAACCCCGTAATTCCAGCAGTCCTATCCCTTTCAACTCGCTTTATGTTCAAGGCGTAATTTATCCGCAACCATGGCGATAAATTCACTATTTGTCGGCTTTGCTTTTGACATGCTGACAGTATATCCGAATAATGAAGAAATAGAATCAATGTTCCCTCGGCTCCATGCTACTTCAATGGCATGACGAATGGCGCGCTCAACGCGGCTTGCTGTTGTATTGTATTTTTTTGCAATGTCAGGATACAGCACTTTTGTAATCGACCCAAGCAGCTCAATATCCTTATATACCATTGAAATGGCTTCTCTCAAATATAAATAGCCTTTAATATGAGCAGGTACACCAATTTCGTGAATGATGCTCGTAATGCTTGCATCTAAATTTGCTGGTTTGCTGTCGCGATGCGAACGCATGGAAGAAGATGAACGTTGCATAAATGAAGATGTTTGTCCGCTAACTTGACGAATATGATTCACTAAGTTTTCCATATCAAACGGCTTTAGAATAAAATAAGCAGCTCCTAAATCAACCGCTTTTTTCGTTACGTCTTCTTGCCCAAATGCTGTTAGCATGATGACATTTGGATAATTTTCTTTTTTCATTTCTTTTAACTGACCTAAAACTGCTAATCCATCTAGATGCGGCATAATAATGTCTAATACAAGAACATCCGGATCTTTATCTTTTAAAATGGATAAACACTCTTGTCCATTGTAAGCTACTCCGATTACTTCCATGTCTTCTTGCTCTGAAATATAATCTTCAAGCAAACCAATTAGTTCCCGATTATCATCAACCAAGCATACTTTAATTTTTTTCAATGCAGATTCCTCCTCAGTCCTTTATGTTATACGTCGTTTCCTACGTGTCTCTATTCTTTATTCTAAAGGACAAATTCGACAATGCAACATTATTTCCTTTATTTTTTTAGAAAAAAGTCTTTTAAATGGAATTTATTCGATTTTCTCTTATTTTCTTTGTTTTTCGACGTTTTTCTCGTACATTTACGACAATAATTTTTATCAAAAAAAGCGAACTAATGACAACATTAGCTCGCTTTTTTTCGATTATTTTTATAAATATCGATTCCTGCTTCATTAAGCATCCATTCAATATGGACACCGTAACCGGAGGTAGGATCATTTACAAAAACATGGGTAACCGCTCCAACGACTTTACCGTTTTGAATAATCGGACTCCCGCTCATTCCTTGAACAATTCCACCTGTTTTCTTTAACAATTTAGGATCTGTAATTTTAATGACCATTCCTTTAGTAGCCGGAAACTTTTGAGGTATAGTACTCATAATTTCAATATCAAATTCTTCCACTTGATCATCATCTACTACCGTTAGAATTTTAGCAGGTCCTTCTTTTACTTGATGAGATAGAGCAATTGGCATTGCTTTATCCATTATTCCGTTTTCCATCGTTGAAGACAATTTTCCAAAAATACCGAAAGGACTATTTCGTGTAATATTTCCAATGATTTGTCTATCTTCAGAAAACCTCGCTAGCTTTTCGCCGGGAACGCCGTTCGAACCTTTCTCAATTGATGTAACGGTCGAACGGACAATTTGTCCATCTTCTACTACGATTGGCTTTTTTGTATCCATATCCGAAATAACATGGCCTAAAGCGCCGTATTTTTTAGATTTTGGATCATAAAAAGTCATTGTGCCAATTCCTGCAGCTGAATCACGGATGTATAAACCGATTCTGTACGCATAATCTTGCTTATCTTTTAACGGATACAGCTTCGTGTCAAACTGCTTTTTTTCTCTTAAAATATGCAGATTTAATGGTTCACCCGTTTTCCCTGCCTGCTGAATAAACGGTGTAATATCACTCATTTTTTCAATGGTTTTACCATTAATCTTCGTAATCATATCTCCAACTTGAATACCCGCAATTTCGCCAGGAGATTTTTTACCTTTTGCTGTATCTACCTGATGATAGCCTACAACAAGAACACCTTTTGAATTTAATTTCACACCGATTGATTGTCCACCAGGAATGACTTTAAAATCAGATAATACCTGCACGTCTACACGCTTTACAGGAATACCGGCCAAATGAAGCATCAACTCTTCTTTGCCTACCTGTTTGCCTGCTACGGTCAGCTTCGCCTTGTTACTTGTTACATCGTAAACAGGTGATGAAGCTTCTACGCTAAGCGGTAATGTCGTATTAATTTTTTCTTTTTGCTGTTCAAATAAGACGATTTGTTTTGGAATGTGTATATATTGTTGCACAACTGGAATAAATCCTACAAAAATGAACGAAACAAGGAGAATCGCACCAATTATATGTCTGTATCGATTTTGCATGTTTTCACTCTCCTCGCTTCCTCGCCTAAATGGCTACACATTTAATTTAGCCTTCTTAGAGCGCATTTATAACAGAAGTTCAGAGAAAAATGAAAAGAAGTGCAAGGAAACATTTTCAGTTCCTCCATTTTGTATAAAAAAACACCTTTAACACATACTGTTACGTGTTAAAAGGTGTTTTTTTAAATGGTCTGCTTCATCTTATCCGCTAAATCTAAAAGCTCTTTGGCATGCTCCTTCGTTAAGCTTGTAATTTCAGCTCCTGCAATCATTCGACCAATTTCTTTTACTTTTTCATCAAGAGTTAATGGAAGAACAGATGTCGTTGTACGATCACCTTTTATCTCTTTAGCAATAAAGAGATGAGTATCTGCCATAGCTGCTACCTGCGGCAAATGAGATATGCAAAGAACCTGCGAATCAACGGAAATGGCATGTATTTTTTCACCGATCGATTGAGCTACTCTTCCACTTACGCCTGTATCAACTTCATCAAAGATAATGGACGTCACGCCTTGATGCTTAGAGAAGATGCTCTTTAACGCCAGCATGATCCTTGACAGTTCTCCGCCTGATGCTACTTTCGCAAGAGGCTTTAACGGTTCACCAGGGTTGGTAGAAATATAAAACTCTACGTTGTCAATGCCGTCTTTGGTGAATTTTATTCTTTCGCCATTTACTTCAACGTCATTTTTACCTGCATTTACGACAGAGAATTTAATTTGAAATACGGTTTTAGCCATATAGAGTTCTTGAAGCTCATGATGGATGCTGTCCGTTAACTCCTGAGCAAGTTTTTTTCGAATAGCTGAAACGTTGTTAGCTTCTACTAATAAATCCTGTGCTACGCTGTTTAACTGTTCTTTGATCTTGCTCACGTGCGTATCTCGATTTTCAATACGATCAATTTCATCTTCAATTTGTGCTGCATATTCTAGAATTTCATCTACACTTTGACCGTATTTACGCTTTAAGTGATTAATTTCATTTAAACGCGCTTCAATAAAGTCTAAGCGTTTCGGATCAAATTCTAATAAATCCAGCTGCTGACGAATTTTATAAGATGCGTCTTCTAACTGATAGAAGCTCGATGAAATAATCTCCGAAATTTCGGCATAGTTTTTTTCCAGTGACGAAATATCCTCCGTATGATTCATTGCTACGCCTACCCAATCCAGACCTTGATGTTCACCGTGCAGCGCATTGTACGCATCGTTTAGCGACGTATAGATCTTTTCAAAGTTGGAAATCTTCAAACGCTCTTCATTTAGTTCCTCGTCTTCATTGAGCTGCAAATTTGCGGCTTTGATTTCATCTAATTGAAATTGAATAAGATCGAGGCGATGTGCCATCTGCTGCTCATTTTCAGTTAATTGATCCAACTGCTTTTTTAGCGACGTATACCTCGAAAATACCTCTCGATACTCCGTCAAAGCCTCTTCTACTTTTTCTCCTCCATATTGATCAAGAAGAGTTAAGTGACGATCTTGATTCATTAAATCTTGGTGCTCGTGCTGTCCATGTATATCAATTAACGTCTGTCCGACTTCACGTAGGATAGCTAACGTGACGAGCTTCCCATTGATACGGCAAATACTTTTCCCATTTGTAGTGATATCTCGGCGAAGCACAATCATTCCATCTTCCACTTCCAAACCGACTTGTTTGGCTTTTTCGTGACTCGGATGCTGTTCTTCATCAAATAAGAAAAGCCCTTCAATTTCGGCTCTGTCTGTTCCATGGCGGACAAACTCCGAAGAGCCTCTTCCACCTACTAACAATGAAATGGCATCAATAATAATCGACTTTCCCGCTCCTGTTTCGCCTGTTAATACCGTTAAGCCTTTTTCAAATGAAACAGAAAGTTCATCAATAATCGCAAAGTTTTTAATGGATAATTCAGCTAACAACCTGCTTCACTCACCTTTATAACATTTCTAAGAATCGGTCTGATATAATTTGCGTATCTTCAGGAGTACGGCAAATAATCAAACATGTATCGTCTCCACAAATTGTTCCTAATATTTCATCCCAGTCCAAATGATCAATTAATGCGCCAATCGCATTTGCGTTTCCCGGCAATGTTTTCATCACCAGCATATGCCCGGCTGAATCAATTTTTACAAATGCGTCCATAAGAGAGCGCTTTAACTTTTGTAAGGGATTAAAACGCTGATCTGCAGGCAAGCTGTATTTGTATCGTCCGTCCATCAAAGGCACTTTGACTAAGTGCAGTTCTTTAATATCACGAGAGATTGTTGCCTGTGTTACATTAAAACCTTGGTTTTTTAAAATATCTACCAATTCATCCTGTGTTTCAATATCATTATTCGTGATAATGTCACGAATTTTAATATGTCTTTGCCCTTTATTCATGTTGGCACCTCACATTAATATGTAATCTTCTTTTTGTTTTGTTGTTTATAAGTCTTTCACTAATTAAGTATCATAATGTGTTCAACTTGATTATGCACCTTTTGTATAAAGAGTCATAATCAAATCGCCAATGCTAAGTTTTTGCTTAACATTGGCCATTATTACTTTTTCTCTTTTAACGTCTTATGTGCTTCTTCGACCACTTCACGCACAGTAAGCGGAGCTTGATTTTCACCAAGTTCACGCTCGCCTTTCCAGCTCAGATGAAGAAGAAATTCGATATTTCCATCTCCTCCTGTTATCGGTGAATACGACATGTTATATACATCGTATCCTTGACGAAGGGAGAAATCCACCATTCCTTGAAGGACTTCTTCATGCACTTTTGAGTCACGCACGATTCCTTTTTTCCCAACTTGCTCTCTTCCAGCCTCAAACTGTGGCTTAACAAGTGCAACAACATCGCTGTATGGAACAAGAAGTGTTTTTAACACAGGGAGAATGAGTCTTAAGGAAATAAACGATACATCAATAGAAGCGAATTCAGGCAAGCCTCTTGATAAATCAGCTGGTGTCACATAACGGAAATTTGTTCGTTCCATTACTTCTACTCGCTCATCTTGACGAAGCTTCCAAGCTAGCTGATTATAGCCTACGTCTAGCGCATAGGACATCTTCGCTCCATTTTGAAGCGCACAATCGGTAAAGCCTCCAGTAGAAGAACCAATATCAATCATGATTTTATCCGCTACATGGACATTAAATTCTTTAATCGCTTTTTCAAGCTTAAAGCCGCCTCTGCTGACGTAAGGCATCACTGCACCTTTAATTGTCAGCGGCGTATCGCGTTCAATTTTCTCTCCCGGCTTATCCAAACGGACTTCATTCGCATAAACAAGTCCTGCCATCACTGTACGCTTTGCTTTTTCTCTTGTTTCAATCAAACCTCGTTCTACTAATAATACATCTACTCGTTCTTTTTTTGTCACTTAACTTCAAGCCTCTTTTGTGTTGGTGTTACGAGTTTTTTAACTCGATTTATAATCTCTTCTTTGGTTAAGCCAATTTCTTCTAAAAGTTTTGTTACGCTGCCGTGCTCGATAAAGCGATCAGGAATACCCATACGTTCAACGCGAGTATTATAATAGCCGTGCTCTGATGCAAACTCTAACACCGCACTTCCAAAACCGCCTTGAAGTACCGCTTCTTCCACCGTAATCACAGGCTTATTCGTTTGGAAAATCTCGTGAAGCATTTTTTCATCCAGCGGTTTAATAAAACGAGCATTGACCACTTTGACGCTGATTCCTTGCTTCTCAAGTTCTGCTGCTGCATCCATCGCCATTGAAATCGTTGTACCAAACGTTAAAATGGTTGTATCCGAACCTTCTTTTAATACGTCCCATGTACCGATCGGAATGTTTTTCAGTTCTGAATCTAGTTCAACACCTAATCCGTTTCCTCTCGCATAGCGCATCGCAATCGGACCTTCTTCATAAGTCAAAGCAGTGTGAACCATGTGCTGACCTTCATTTTCGTCTTTTGGCATCATAATAACAAGGTTAGGCAAATGACGTAAAAACGCAATGTCAAATACCCCTTGGTGCGTTTCACCATCAGCACCTACTAGTCCAGCTCGATCAATCCCAATAAATACATTTAGCTTCTGACGGCAAATATCATGAACCACTTGATCGTATGCACGCTGTAAAAACGTCGAATAAATAGCTAAAAAGGGCTTCATATTTTGAGTTGCAAGACCAGCGGCCATTGTTGTTGCATGCTGCTCTGCAATCCCAACATCAAACATGCGATGCGGAAACTCTTTTTGAAACGCTTCAAGTTTTGAACCTACAGGCATTGCTGGCGTTACTGCTACGATACGCTCATCTTCCCTAGCCATTTTCAATACCGTATCACTTACTAATTTACTCCAAGCAATCGGAACATTTTTGTCTTTAATAAAGTCACCGGACTCAATTTTGTAAGGGCCTGTACCATGCCACGCTCCGCTTTTATCGCTTTCCGCTGGCAAGTACCCTTTCCCTTTTTTCGTAATCACATGAATCAGTACCGGTCCTTTTGTTTTCTTTGCATATTGTAACGTTTCCAATAAATCGTCATAGCTATGGCCGTCAACCGGTCCTAAATACGTAAAGCCAAGATCTTCAAAGAACATGCCTGACACAACCATGTACTTTAGGCCATCTTTTACACGTTCTGCCGTTGCCGCGAGCTTACCGCCTACCGCAGGCACTTTTTTCAGTAGAACTTCAAGCTCATCTTTTACCCAGTTGTATTTGCCCGCCGTGCGCAAACGCCCCAGAATGCTGTGTACAGCCCCGACGTTAGGAGCGATAGACATTTCATTGTCATTTAAAATAACGGTCATATCCGTTTGCTCGTGCCCGATGTGGTTAAGCGCTTCAAGAGCCATACCACCTGTTAAAGCTCCGTCACCAATGATAGGAACAATGTGAGCTTTTGTTTTT
This sequence comes from Priestia sp. USM5, assembly GCF_058323215.1. NCBI lineage: Bacteria > Bacillati > Bacillota > Bacilli > Caryophanales > Bacillaceae > Priestia > Priestia sp. USM5. Next base: position 443,341 of record NZ_JBSGKN010000001.1, on the reverse strand, counting down.
TGCAAATCTCTTGCAGCAGCCATTCCCATTGCGGCTGAAAGAGATGTAGAACTATGTCCCGTTTCCCATACATCATGCTCACTTTCATCTCGCTTTGGAAAGCCGCATAATCCTTTATATTGACGGATTGTATCAAACTCTCCCGCTCGTCCTGTTAAAATTTTATGGACATACGACTGATGCCCGACGTCCCATAAAAATTTATCTTTTGGACTGTCGAACACTTTATGGAGTGCAAGCGTTAACTCAACAACCCCTAAATTTGGCCCTATATGACCACCAGTTGCAGAAAGCTTTGTAATTAAAAAACGACGAATCTCTTCACTTAGTTCTTCTAATTGTGTTACTGACATTTTCTTTAAAAACTCAGGATTTTTTATCGTTGTAAGATCCAAGGTGGATCACTCACTTTCGTACTTGTTATAAAGTTACCTTAATACATTGTCTATTGTTTTATACGTATAGTCAATTTTTAGTATTTCCTTATTACTTACAATACCTTTGATATTCTATCAGTAAACCAGTGATATTCAAAGGAAAATAGTGAAAAAATAGCCGCTAACACAAATGTGATAACGGCCACCAAGATATTGTATATGTCTTTCAAACCTATGCACTACGCTTTTATACAGTAGTAAAATCATTATAGCATAGCCCCTATTGGGACTCAATCTTATTTTACTGTATCACTCAAAAAACCTGACAGAAATCGTCATTAACTATCACGTTTTGCTATATATAAACAAATTTCTTCTAGTAATCCGTGCTTAATTTGAGCTTGACGTAACGAGAGAAGTGCTTGTTCAACATGATACTGTAACTTTTCTTTGGCCGCTTCCATACCTAATAAAGAAGGATATGTCGTTTTTTCATTTTCTGTATCACTGCCAATTGGCTTTCCTAACTTTTCTTCAGACCCTTCCACATCCAAGATATCATCTTGAATTTGAAACGCTAACCCTACATGCTTACTGAATTCTTCTAATAATTCTTGCTGTAGAGGCGTAGCTTTTGCAAGAATTGCTCCTGCTTTTACACAGAATCCTAGCAGCTTCCCCGTTTTATGAAGATGAATATATTCAAGCTCATCTAGCGTGAGCTGCTTTTTTTCACCTTCCATATCTGCAACCTGTCCGCTGATCATACCTTCTGTTCCGCTTGCTTTTACCAGTTCTGTAATGAGCTGAAGTTTCATATGTGATGTAATTTCAGGATGTACCGCTTCAGAAATGAGCTGAAAGCTATTTGTTAAAAGAGCATCTCCAGCTAATATAGCCGTTGCTTCGCCGTACACCTTGTGATTTGTCGGTTTACCTCTTCTTAAGTCGTCATCATCCATACTAGGTAAATCATCATGAATGAGCGAATATGTATGAATCATTTCCACTGCACAGGCTGTTTCTAGTCCGATGCTCTCGTCTTTTCCAAATGCATGTAGCGTTGCAAACAACAGCACTGGGCGAAGTCGCTTTCCTCCTGCCGTAAGCGAGTAAAGCATGGATTCCTTTAAGTTAACCGGAGCATGTAATGCCTTTACCACTTCAGGCAAGCGTGTTTCTACTCGATCTTTTGTAAAAGAAATATACTCTTTTAAATTCATTTCATTCACCATCACTCTTCCTCCTGTACCGAGAATGGCTCAAGCGTTCCGTCTTCACGTAAAATAGTTTCCATTTGCTTTTCAATATGCTGAAGACGATCGTGACAGAATTTTGAAAGAGTCATTCCTTCTTGGAATTGTTGAATTGCTTCTTCTAAAGGCACGTCGCCTTCTTCTAGCTTGTTTACGATGGTTTCTAACTGCTCCATCGCCTCTTCAAACGTATACTCTTTATTTGTCGCCATTTTTCATCGCTCCTCTATTTTCGAAACTTCACACTGCAACTGTCCATCGGTCAAACGAACGTTTACCACATCACCTTTGGATACTTGTTTGGTTGATTTAATTAACTCTTTTTCTTTATCGTATACTAAGCTGTAGCCTCTTTCCATTGTTTTTAATGGACTAAGCGTATGTAATTTTGACGTTGCCGTGGCAAATAAAAGCTGTTTTTGCTTTAGCAGCTGCTGCATCTCTTTTGTCAGCATTTTCGTCAGCTGCTGTTGACGGTCTGCCGCTTTCGTTAACTGATGCTCGGGGTGATTGCGCAACAAAGCGGCTGTTAGCTGCTCGTAGTTCGTCCGTTTATGCTCAATGTACCTTCTACCTTCACGATAAAAACGCTCCATCAGCTGATCTAACTGCTGCTCTTTTTGCTCGACCAACTTTTGAGGGTAACGAAAAGCATATGATTTCTGAGATCGTTCAAGCCTGCGGCTACTAGACTGAAGCATCTCTTTCATCGAACGAAGAAGACGGATATTTCGCTGAGTCAATCTTTCTGTAATTTCACTGATATGAGGTACGGCCAGCTCCGCAGCACCCGTTGGAGTAGGGGCTCGCAAATCTGCTACAAAGTCTGCAATTGTAAAATCGGTTTCATGTCCAACCGCTGAAATAACGGGAATAGTAGAAGTGAAAATTGCACGAGCTACGCTTTCTTCGTTAAACGCCCAAAGCTCTTCAATTGACCCGCCGCCGCGGCCGACAATTAATACGTCTGCTTCTTTACGACGGTTTGCTTCTTCAATTGCCTTGATGATAGACGGTGCCGCATTCACTCCTTGAACAAGAGCGGGCATAACAATAATGTTCGCGTTATATCTGCGCTTTAATGTCGTAATAATATCACGTACGGCGGCTCCAGTAGGAGATGTAATCACACCTATTGTTGTTGGATACTTCGGAAGTTTTCGTTTTCTAGCATGATCAAACAAGCCTTCTTTTTCCAGCTTTTTTTTCAGCTGTTCGTAGGCCAAGTATAAGTTTCCAACGCCGTCAGGCTGCATTTCTTTTACGTACATTTGATAATTTCCGCTTGGTTCATAAACCGAAATTTCAGCTCGAATCAGTACATTCATTCCTTCTTCAGGCTGAAAATTAAGCTGACGGTTATGCCCAGCAAACATAACGGCTGCGATACGAGCATTTTGATCTTTTAAGGTGAAATACATATGTCCTCGACTATGACGTTTAAAGTTAGAAATTTCTCCTTTAATCCATACATCTTGCATGTGAGGGTCTACGTCAAACTTGCGCTTGATGTATCGTGTAAGAGCGGTAACGGTTAGATAACGCACTTCACTCATCATTTTGCCTCCTTTGCAGTCACCCTCTCCCCTTTATATAAAGGAGAGAAGCATTTTAGTCACTTGATTTGGCAAGATGAACGTTTATTTAGATAAAGTTGTTAACACTTTAGACAATACGCCGTTGATAAACTTGCTTGATTGATCATCGCCAAATGTTTTTGCTAATTCAATCGCTTCATTTAACGTAACGCTCGTAGGAATTTCTTCTTCATACTTCATTTCGTATACGGCAATACGCAGGATTACGCGGTCTACAGTAGCTACGCGGTCTAACGTCCATTTTTCTAAATGATTGCGTAAAAGTTCATCAATTTCTTGCTGATGCTCAACTACACCTAGCACAAGACTTTCTAAAAATTGATCAGACTTTTCGTTTTGTACAACATTTCCGATTGCCTCCATTGGCTCGGTTTGCCCTAAATCATGCTGAAATAGTGCTTGTAATGCTTTTTGGCGTGCTGTATGTCTTTTCATTATTTTTGCTCCTTTATTTATCTTCTTCAACTAGTATACCTAGATAATAGCATAGTTTATGAAACGATACTTGATTGTTCTTATACGAAGTTTGTAGAACACGAAAAAGACCGTCTTTATGACGAGACAGTCTTTTTCACTTTACCATAGCTTGTGTTGAAAAGGAACAAGTAATCATACGTTATTCCATTTTAGCAACAGCCGTTAGGTAAACGTTTGTTTTATTCAACTTCTTCAATATCAGTTTTTTGCGTATCAAACTGAATCCCTACGATATGAATGTTTACTTCATCGAGATCAATAGCTGTCATATTTTTAAGGGCTTGACGAATGTTATCTTGTACTTGCTGCGCTACGTTTGGAATAGATACACCAAACTTCATCATACAAAACACGTCTACTTTTATCCCGTTTTCTGTTAAGTCCACTTTTACACCTTTACCGTGGTTTTTCTTTCCTAGTTTCTCCACAACGCCAGCTGCAAAATTTCCTCTCATTGCAGAAACGCCTTCTACTTCAGAAGCAGCAATACCCGCAATGACTTCAATAACCTCAGGAGCAATTTCTACTTTGCCAAGAGAATTTGGGTGTTCTTCCATTTCTAATACATGATTTTCATTCATGTACAGCACCTCCTATAGTTTATATTATACTAAGAATTCATTACGTCATATAGCTCAAGAAACTTCGTGTTGAATTCACCGCTAACAAATTTTTCATGATTTAATAGCTTTTGGTGAAAAGGAATAGTGGTCGCAACGCCATCGATAACAAATTCATCTAACGCGCGCTTCATTCGTTCAATAGCTTCCTCACGAGTTGGCGCATGAACAATCAATTTAGCCACCATTGAATCATAGTAAGGTGGGATTGCATAGCCCGGGTATGCAGCAGAGTCTACGCGCACTCCGTAGCCACCTGGCGGCAAGTACATTTGAATCGTACCTGGTGATGGCATAAAGTTTTTCTCTGGGTTTTCTGCGTTGATTCGGCACTCAATTGCCCATCCGTTAAACGTCACTTCTTCTTGCGTAAACGGTAAAGTTTCACCATTTGCCACGTTGATTTGTTCTTTAATTAAGTCAACTCCTGTCACCATCTCTGTAACAGGATGTTCTACTTGGATACGCGTATTCATTTCCATGAAGTAAAATTTGTTTTCACGATAATCATAAATGAATTCCACGGTTCCGGCTCCTGTGTAATTAACGGCTTGAGCGGCTTTAACAGCAGCGTCGCCCATTAATTCACGCGTTTTTTCGTCCAACGCTGGAGAAGGCGTTTCTTCAATTAATTTTTGAAGACGGCGTTGAATCGAGCAATCACGCTCTCCTAAATGTACAGTATTTCCATGAGAATCAGCCAACACTTGGATCTCAACGTGACGGAAATCCTCAATGAACTTTTCAATGTACACACCAGGGTTACCGAAAGCTGTAGCAGCTTCTTGCTGCGTAATTGTAATACCTTTAATAAGCTCTTGTTCATTTTTCGCAACGCGGATTCCTTTTCCTCCGCCTCCTGCCGTTGCTTTAATAATAACAGGATAGCCAATATCATTAGCAATTGACATACCGTCTTCCACTGACTCTACAATTCCAGTGGAACCAGGAACAATTGGGACACCGGCTTCACGCATCGTTTCCCTCGCTACGTCTTTTGTTCCCATTTTGTTAATGGCCTCCGGACTTGGTCCTACAAATGTAACGTTACACTCTCTGCATAGCTCTGCAAAATCAGCGTTTTCAGCTAAAAAGCCGTATCCAGGGTGAATGGCGTCACAGCCCGTTAGCATCGCAACGCTCATAATATTTGTAAAGTTTAAATAGCTGTCTTTAGATGACGTTGGTCCAATACAATACGCTTCGTCTGCTAATTGTACATGCAAAGAGTCGCGATCAGCTTGAGAATGAACAGCTACTGATTCTACACCTAACTCTTTACACGCTCGAATAATTCGAACCGCAATTTCTCCTCGATTCGCAATTAATAGCTTTTTAATCATATTTACCGCTCCTTATTCAGGCTTTACTAAGAAAAGAGGTTGACCGTATTCTACAAGTTGTCCATTTTCAACTAATACGTCAACGATTTCACCTTTAACTTCTGCTTCGATTTCATTAAATAATTTCATTGCTTCTACGATACATACAACCGAATCTTTTTGTACTTTATCTCCAGGCGTTACGTATACATCTGATTCTGGCGATGATGACGCATAGAATGTCCCTACCATCGGAGATGTAATTTTATGTAAGCTTTCATCAACCGCTGGGGCCGCTTGTTCTTCTTTTGGTTGAGCAGACTGTGCTGCTGGGGCTGGCGCTGGAGCCGCTGCTGCCTGCGGTGCAGGTGCTGCTGCTTGTTCAGGTGCCGAAACCACTACTTGCTGCGCTTGTTTGGAAACAATTGCGTCTTTTTTCTTCATCTTGATTTTGGAGCCTTCGTGCTCATAGGTGAACTCCTCGATTGATGATTGATCAACTAGTTTAATGATCTCACGGATCTCTTGAATTTTTAACATATTGAACACTCCTACCTCATGAAAATAGAATTCTCTACAATGTTAATAATACGATAAATGGCTACAGCCATTCAATTCGTTTGGCAAACATTAAAAAGAAGTTCCACTTACTCTATAATAACTTTTTAGCGTTATTGTTTTATAAATGGAAACATAGCTTTACAGATGACAATACTTATGAAAACATTTGTCACCTAGTACTAATATAAGATTATGAAACCTATTATAACCGAAGTAAAAAAAGAAAGCCATGTTAAAATTTTTCCCGTCTCGCTTAGATTTTAGTCATTTCATAAAAAAAGAAGTGTAAACAACCCCAATTTGCGGCTGTTTTACACTTCTTTTATTCCCTTTATTTAGTTGGCTGAAACTCTACCGCTACTTCTTTTGGACCCATTTCTTTTTTGACTAGCTGAATGATTTGATTGGCTTTTGTTTTTGAGTGTTTTTCTGTCTTAACGGTAATTTGCACTTGTTTTCCATCTGCTCTTACTAGCGCGTCGCTGTATCCTTTTGCTTTAATTAATGTTTCGAGTGTTGCTTCTTTTTCCCCGAGCTTTGATAATTCATCGATTTTATCCATCGCTTTGCTTACTTCTGCAGGCGTTACATTTTTTGATGCCGCTACTTCCTGATACTCTTCTTTCAGCTGACTTCTTTCATCATTTAATTCCAAGCGGAGCGCCGTAAATAGCTCGTCGCTATCTGTGCTTGATACAACCGCTGATTCTTTTGCATTTTTAGCCGTTTCCTTTTTTACATCTTCTGCTGAGCCTTCAGTTTTTGAATCTTCTTTTGTTCCTGATTTCTCATCTGCCTGTTGTTTTGTATCTTCTGCAGGAGCCTTGTCATCAGCCTGTTTTTCGCTTTGTTTTTCATTGTCTACTAGCGCAACATTACTCTGAGGATTTTCTGGCGTTGTCATATAGTACACCGATAACACAACAACTAAACTTAACATTGTTAATAACCAAACCGTTTGCTTTTTTAATAACATATTCATTTCCCCCTCATCCTTTTTTCGCTAATACTGCTACTCTATGACTTGGTATATCGAGCGCTCTTGTCACGGCTTCAATAATAGATTTCTTTACCTCGATATTATCAGCTCCTTTAGCGACAACTAACACACCTCTGACTTTTGGCTTTTCGGTTTTGACTACAACAGGCTTTTCTTGTTCTCCACTTCTTACAATGACCAGCTGTTCATCTGTTGAGGAATCTTCAACTTTACGAGTCCCTCCTTCACGGTCCGTCTCGTTGGTCGTTTGCGATTTTGTCACGCTGTTTTTTTCATATATTTTGGATTCTGTTGCATCTAGGTTCACAATTACTTTTACCTTACTTACGCCTCTAACTTGATCTAAAATATCTTTCAATTCTTCCTCATACCGCTCTTCATAACCTGTCATCGTTGTTGTCTTTTTGGAGCTAAAAGCGGGAATATCTTGTGATACGGGTGGTGCGCTGGTTTCTTTGCTTGCACTCTTTAATAATCCGCCTGAATTCATAGATGTTGTGAGTGAGTTGCTAAATACCATAAAGATAACGCCTGCAGCTAGTAAAATACCTATATACATTAACTTTGAAGGTTTCTTCGTAGTTGATGACTGTTTAAGTGAAAAGAACCGCTGAAAAAATGATGGGTCACCTTTTTCTGGCTTTTGACTCATTTCGTGTCTCCCTCCTCCATATTCACAACAACTTGGCCTTGTTTTACATCCCATTTTGCTGCTAAATAGTTGGATAATTTCTTGGATTCTGTTGGTTTGTTTGTTTCGATCGGTGTGGAGGTATCAATAGAAATAACTTTCACAGCTGAAACAACCTCGGAATCACCCGATGCTTTTTTACTTACGGCAACTGAAATGGATTTAATATTATCAGCGGTAGGTTCGTCGTTCGGCTTTTTTGTTTCAATGTGAATTCGATCAATTGCTACACCATACTGATCCATCAACTCCTCTTTTACATCTGCCTCCATTTGGACAGCCATTTGTTCTAAAATATATGCACGTTGTGAAGCTTGTATTTCTTTTTTCTGATTTTCTATTGAATTTTCTACCTGTTGATCGGATCGAATAGATGATAAGCTAAGTGATTTCAGCATTTGATTAACATCCACTTTAAAAATTTGAAAAACGGGTGTAATAATAATCAGCATCAAAAGAAGTCCAACCACCAGCTTCGTATACTTTTGAAAACTAGAATTGGGCAACAGTAAATTAATAATGGTAGCTAATAAGATAAAAAGAACGATATTCGTAATCCACGTCGTTAAGGCCTGCAATTTCTTCACCTCACCATCATTGTGACGTTGCTCGCTGTAATGATGACCGTTAAACATAAGAAAAACATAAGCGAGACAACAGCAAGCGCCGCAAAAATATAGATGACGCTTTTGCTGATAATGCTCAAGCAGGAAATAACCGGTCCTCCTCCAATGGGTTGAAGAAGAGCTGCTGCTAGCTTATAGATAAAAGCGAGCGTTAACACTTTAATAGCCGGAAATGCGACGATTAACAGTAAGACTGCTACTCCAGCAATCCCTACTGAATTCTTTAATAGAAGCGAGGCACTGATGACTGTATCAGCCGCATCTGTGAACACACGTCCTACAACAGGTATAAAGTTCCCTGTGACGAACTTTGCCGTTCGAATCGTAATACCGTCAGCAACAGCTGATGTGGCACCTTGGACGGATAGCACACCTAAAAAAACAGTTAGGAATATTCCAAGCACGCCAATGCTTATATTTCTCAACAGCTGAGCAAGCTGTGTAACCTTATGCTCATCTGAAATCGTACTCACAATGCTAAGCAGTGCTGAAAGAAAAAGCAGCGGCATCACTACGTATTGAATAAGCAAACCGCTGGTGTTCATTAAAAACAAAATCATCGGATGAAAAAAGGCTGCCGATACAACTCCTCCTGATGATGCCATTAAGGCAAGCAACAGCGGCACCAGAGCTAAAATGAATTTGGTCATGGTCTCGATCGCTCCTGTTGCATAAGAAATAGCAATTTGAAAACTATTAAGAGCAATGATGATCAAAACCATATATACAAGCGCATACGCTACTTTACTTACGGTTTGCTGATTAAACGCACTTTGGAGCGTTTGCAAAAACACGCTAAAAACCGTTAGCATAATGAGTGTACCGAGGAGCTTTCCATTCGCTAATACTTCGTGAAATAAAAACTTTACAAGACCTCCTAGCCATTCTTTAAGAGAGAACTCTTTTTCTCCTTTTAAAAAATCGACTAAACTTCCCTTCTGACTCTCGGGTAAAAAGCCGCCGTATTGGGTAATAATATCGTCCCAAAACTGTTTGACTTCATCGATACCGAGCTTATCAATTTGTTCATTGACAAGTTCTTGCTGCTTCGGGGGTTCGGAAGCTTGTACATTTTCTGGAAAGAAAAAAAAGAGGAACAAAAGAAGAGCGAGTATATTCACTTTAAACGTCCACCGCTTCATTTCGTCACCTCATATTAAGTAAAATTAATTGGGCAGCATTGAAATAATCGTTTCAATAATGACCGTCAAAATAGGAATTGCCATGGAGAGAATCAGCACTTTTCCACCTAATTCAATTTTAGAAGCAATGGCACCTTGTCCTGCATCTTTCGTAATTTGAGCACCAAATTCGGCGATATAGGCAATACCAATGATTTTCAAAATGGTTTCCACATAAATCATGTTAACGTGAGCATTGATCGACAGCCGCTCGACCATCTTAATAATCTCGTAGATTTGATCAATTAAAAAAAGAAAGATCACGGATCCCACGAATACGACAAGTAAAAAAGCAATAGGTGATTTATGTTCTTTTAAAATGAGTGCCAAAAATGTCGCTACTAATCCTAAGCCCACAATTTGAAGCATTTCAATGGCAAATCACCCCTCTACCCTTGAAATAAAAAAACCGATTTGATTTTTTGAAATAAGTCCTCCACAATCGAAGCAACCATAAATAAAATATAAATAAAACCGATGAGGGTAACCCAATTCGCGTAATCTTTTTTTCCCATCTGTTCGAGTACGGTGACTAAAAAAGCTACGACGATACCAATCCCAGCAATCTGAAAAATGGTGTTCATATCAATTCCCACATTCAATCCTCCTCCATCGCTACATCAATAGGATGACCAGTAGCAATCCAGATAGAAAGCCTAAACTTTTAACCATTTTTTCATAGCGATTCTGCTTATCAACTGCATCTTGTTCTTCGCGTTCGAGATGGTTCAGCGTCAGCAAAATATGCTTTTGCTGCGAATAACGATCATGCTGACCAAGCGTTTCACCAAATTGTTTTAAGATTTCCAGTTCTCCTGTTTTAAGTGCGGTTTGTTTCCAAAATTGGTCCAACGTCTTTTCCCAAGCTTCCTTGACACTTTCAGTACCTTCTTTTAATTTCATTGAAAACTCACTAAATAAAGAAGCTAAAGGGTTAGGAAGCTGTAGAGATAACAAATGAGCAACTTCTTGAAGAGGCCGGTTGCTATACATAATTTCCGCTTCTAACGACCGAAGAGCCGTTTTTAATTGCCTGAGCTGCCTAGGTCTTTCGCTAAGCTGCTTTGCAAACTCAAATCCTGTGTAAGTGGAAGCAAATAAGATAAAGATGGCACCAAACAGTTTCATACACCATCACCCTTTACTATTTTCAATAAGCGACTTTTCAGCGGTCAATTTCATGGAGTTATAATGCTCATCATAGATAGCCTGAAGTGTTCCAGGACCTCGGCTGTTCGATAGCACAACATACCTTTTAAATACGTGAAGTTTCATTAAAGCTTGCAAAGTGGGACGCTTCATTAAATCGTCAATGTCATACCCATGAACAGTCATAATGACACGAACACCAGCATTAACGGCTTCAAGTACGGCCTTACAATCTTCTTCACTTCCAACTTCATCCACGATCAGTACATCGGGACTCATGGAGCGAATCATCATCATCATGCCTTCAGCTTTCGGACAGCTATCTAATAAATCCATTCTAGATCCGAATGTATGCTGAGGAACCCCTTTAACAGCCCCAGCAATTTCTGATCGTTCATCTACAATCCCTACTTTAAACGGAGGAATCTTAGAGCGCTCTATGCCAGTGCTTATTACTCTGGCTAAATCACGAATCATGGTTGTTTTTCCTGTTTGAGGAGGTCCTATAATGACCGTACTTTGCCAATAGCGATTGTATAAAAAAGGAATAAGCTGATTCGAAATGCCAATCTTTTGTTTAGCAATCCGGATATTAAAGGATGATACATCACGAATCACACGAACCTGTCCATTTTCCGTTACAACTTTTCCCGCTAGTCCAACCCGGTGTCCACCTTCAATGGTGACATATCCTTTTTTTAATTCTTCTTCAATCATATAAATCGAAAACTGGCTTAGTTTATTTAAGATAAATAAAGCATCTTCTGCACTTGGAAGATACGATTCGAAATAAGGCTGATTGTTGATTGTAAATTCGACAGGTCTTCCTATGCGCACTCGAATTTCTTCTAGCACATGAGAATGGTTTGTGACATAAAATTCAACAGTCTTTTTTAAATTAGGCGGAAAAATTGCAAGTATTTCGTTTAACATATTCATCCCCTCATATTTGAACTCACTTCAATGTATTATGAGCTTGACCATTTTATGCCTACCTTTTATTTAAAAACACCGATTAAAATGAAGAGCACTCCTATTACAATCATGATTAATTTTCCAAAAGATAATTGATCTGCTACGGACACTAAACCAATGGTGAAAGAACTCACCATTACAATCGGACCAACAAGCGCTAGCATTCCATTAATCATTAACGCTTTTTTCACATCATTGTTTGTGACAATTAAAATAGCGGCAATAAACTCAATAAATGAAGAAATAAATCGAAGGCACGCCATCGTTAATACCGTACCGTTTAAATGATCCAACCACTGCTTCATAAGCCCCTCCTATATCTCTGCGTTGTTTAGTACAACCTATGCAAAATAAGGAAGGGTTAGCACAAAAAAACACACAAAAAAGGCAGAGAATCATTCTCTGCCTTTTTCGTGTGTTTGCAGCTTGCTTACACGACCGAATTACGCGCGTGATACGTAGCTGCTGTCTGTTGTGTTAATAATTAATACGTCGCCTTCATTTACGAAGAAAGGAACGTTTACTGTTAAACCAGTTTCAACAGTTGCTGGTTTTGTACCGCCAGAAGCTGTGTCACCTTTAATACCAGGTTCAGTTTCTGTTACTTTAAGCTCAACTGTGTTTGGAAGTTCAACACCTAATGTCTCACCTTGATACATCATAATTGCGACTTCCATATTTTCTTTTAAGAATTTTAGCTCATATTCAATTGCACTCGCCGGAAGCTCTAATTGCTCATAAGACTGGTTGTCCATGAATACGTGCTGATCGCCGCTTGCATATAGATATTGCATTTTACGATTATCAATTTGAGCTTTTCCTACCTTTTCACCTGCACGGAACGTTTTTTCTTGCACAGCTCCTGTACGAAGGTTACGTAGTTTTGAGCGAACGAATGCAGCGCCTTTACCAGGCTTTACGTGTTGGAAATCCATTACACGCCAAATACCCCCGTCTACTTCTACTGTCAAACCTGTACGAAAATCATTTACTGAAATCATGAAGAAATCCTCCTACATTTTATAAAATAATGAACTCTTTTGATGAGTGCGATAATGCCTCATTACCTTCTGCTGTGACGACCGTATCATCTTCAATACGAACGCCCCCTAAGTCTGGTATGTAAATACCTGGTTCAACGGTTACAATCATACCTGGCTGCAGTACATCTGTAGATTTCACAGAAAGCGATGGGCCTTCGTGTACTTCTAACCCTACGCCGTGACCGGTCGAATGTCCAAAATACTGGCCGTATCCGTGTTCTGTAATATAATCACGCGTTAGCGCATCTGCTTCTTTACCCGTCATACCTGCTTTGATACCGTTCATTCCGTTAAGCTCTGCTTGCAGTACGACATTATAAATTTCTTTTAGCTTATCACTTACTTCACCGACGGCAAATGTTCGTGTGATATCTGAACAGTAACCATTATAGTATGCGCCAAAATCAAGCGTTACAAGTTCGCCTTTTTCAATTACTTTGTCAGAAGCAACACCATGCGGTAAAGCCCCCCGATGCCCTGAAGCAACAATTGTATCAAAAGATGAAGATGTTGCGCCTTGTTTTCTCATAAAGAACTCCAGTTCATTCGATACTTGAAGCTCTGTTAAACCAGGACGAACAAAGGTTAAAATATGTTCATATGCTGCATCTGCTATTTTTGCAGCTTCCTTTAATATCTTAATCTCTGAGTCACTCTTTATCAAGCGTAAGTTTTCGATTGCGTGCGAGATTGGAACAAGTTCCGCGCCGATATGCTTATCAAATAATTGATGCTGTCCATATGTAACATAATTCTGTTCAAAACCAAGCTTTTTAATTCCAAATTGTTTCACTACATTCGCTACTTCTTCTACAATAGGACCCTTGTGCTGAACGATATCAAAACCTTCTGTTTGACTAGTTGCTTGTTCAACATAACGAAAATCTGTTACAAATGCCGCTTTGTCTTCAGAAATGATAACGACACCAGCAGATCCTGTAAAATTGGTCATATAGCGTCTGTTATATTCACTTGTAACGACAACACCGTCTACATTCAACTTTGAAAACTGTTCGCGTAGTTTTTCGATTTTCATTTTATTTCCCCCTTAATTGTAAAAGTGCCTGCAGAGCAAGCTCGTATCCGTATAAACCTAACCCGACAATTTGACCATGCGTAACAGGTGCCGTCACCGAATGGTGGCGAAACTCTTCACGCTTATGTACGTTCGAAATATGCACTTCAATAACAGGAACAGATATACTGGCAATCGCATCTCGAATGGCATAACTGTAGTGAGTAAAAGCACCAGGATTGATCATAATCCCATCAAACTTCTCATCCGCTTCGTGAATCCAGTCGATAATTACACCTTCGTGATTAGACTGTACGCACTCAACTTCTACCCCATGGTCTCTGCCTGCTCGCTGAAGCTTCTCTTCAAGATTTTGAAGATTATCTGTCCCATATACCGCTGGTTCGCGTACGCCTAAACGGTTTAAATTAGGACCGTTTATTACTAAAATCTTATTCATCTTATTTCAACACTCTCCCCTACTACGAACCCTTTATGCAGCTCACTTGTGTGAATTCACACTTTATTTTTCTTTTTAAATCATTATATAGAATATATTAGCATACGTTGGAACATTCACACTACTTATTCGCCGTTTGAAAATCTGTAGATTCATCTTTTGTTTGAAGCTCTGCCGCTTCAAAAGAAATGGAATATCCGATGAATACACCATATAAAATATAAATACAGAGGGATGAAATAATTGTGTTAGCTGGAAGCTCTCCAATTGTTTTCAAGTTAGGAAAGAGCGGATTCAAAACAACGAATACGATTGCCCACCATAATAAGCCGTAAGCAAAACCTATCCAAATTGTTTTAAACTTCTTTAATAGGACGTAGTATAACAACCCGACAACAATAGATAATACCCCTATGAGAAAAATACTGACGATAACACCTATTCCTTTATCCTTCCAATTACCTAATGCCCATGGATCTAAAAGCATATTTGGATTGATAACACTAAAGCTAAACAGATAATTTAAATAGCCAATAAAGCTCCAGAAAACCCCTCCAAAAAAGGAAATAAAGATGGCTTTAAATAAAAAAGATATTTCCTGTTTATGCGTAGGTTGGTTATCCTGTTTTTTTTCATGCTGTTCTTTAGGTTCTGACATATTAATCACCTCTTGATGTAGTATGAACTTTTTTCTCATTTCCTACCGACTCATTTCTAAGTTTTTACGTTTATTACTCTTCCTATACGCAAGAAGGGCGCCTGATATCGCAGAGACATTTTAAAACTACTTCGCACAGAGTTTCATAAACAAATTTTATAAATGAAAGGAAAAAAATTCATATGAAGGGTGTGGAGATGAAAAATATTGGCTAAACTAGATAACATGCATCCGCCTAGAGGTTTATTTGATTTTGCTGTAGAATATAAAATACTAAGAAGTCTAGTCTAGTTAAGTTAGGTTGGTGCCTGAAATGTCTAAATTACAAAAACCTGCGTATGGTGGTCAAGCCGTTATAGAAGGTGTCATGTTCGGTGGCAAACGTATGATGGTGACGGCTATTCGCCGCAAAGATCAATCTATTGATTATTTTCATTCAAAAAGAAAATCAAATTCCGTACTCACTGCTTTAAAAAAAATTCCTTTTTTACGAGGAATTGCTGCTATTGTTGAAGCCAGTGCAAACGGTACGCAGCACTTGAACTTTTCCTCTGAACGCTATGACGTGAATCCAGAAGATGATGCTCAAGTAGCAGCAGAACAACAAAAAGAGAAAAAAGAATCAAAACTATCTTTAATATTTGGCGTTGCAACTATTGGTGTAATATCCTTTCTTTTCGGGAAAGTACTATTTACATTGATTCCTGTGTTTTTAGCACAATTGACACGTCCTGTTTTCACTTCAAGTGTAGCTCAAGTTTTTATTGAAGGAGTATTTAAACTATTATTGCTCCTTGGCTATATTTATGTGATTTCACAAACGCCACTTATTAAACAGGTGTTTCAATATCATGGAGCAGAACACAAGGTCATTAATGCATATGAAAACAATGCTGAACTTACGGTAGAAGCCGTTCAAGCACAATCTCGACTTCATTATCGCTGCGGAAGTAGCTTTATCCTCTTTACCGTAGTTGTAGGAATGTTTGTCTACCTACTAGTTCCAACGGATCCTCTTTGGTTACGAATTGTGGATCGCCTTGCATTAATTCCAGTTGTCCTTGGTTTATCATTTGAAGTGTTACAGTTAACCAATAAAGTTCGTCATGTCCCTCTTCTTCGCTTTTTAGGTTATCCCGGTTTATGGCTTCAGCTTTTAACAACCAAAGAACCAAAAGATGATCAAGTTGAAGTTGCGATTGCTTCATTTAAAGAACTTTTACGCGTTGAAAATGAACTTTCTTCTACCACTGACGAACAAGTTGTCTAATCCACACCGTTTTGCTTTCTTTTTTTACTATTTTAGGAGGTGAACAAAATGAGACGTCCATTCGTGAAACCACTTGTATATGGTCTAATCGGGTTAGGAGTCATTGGCTTTGCATTTACGTTGATTACAGATCCAGCTGTTTTATTACGTCAAGCAGGTTATATTTTTCTGTTTATCATTTTGTTTTACTTAGTTTATCGGTTTATTCTCCGCCCTTCTCAGACAAAAGGTCAAGATAGAGGCTATGTGCGCGCAGTAAAGCAATCGAAACTGCGTCAAAAAGAAAAAGAGCGAGGAAGCAACAAAGTTGATATGCATACGTACCGAAGCTCAAATAAGCGCCCGGTATCCAAATCAACGAAACCGCTAAAGAAAAAGAAAAACAACTCACACTTGACCGTCATCGAAGGTAAAAAAGGAAAAAAGAAAAATAGAGCATTCTTTTAAAAAAACAAGGAGAAAAGCCTCCTTGTTTTTTTAATAGCACCATTTTTTCAAAAATGCCCTTGTACGCTTTTTGCCAAACGCAATCAGCTCTTCCTTCCGTTCTTCTGTGAGGGTAAATTCTGTCGCAAAAACTTGATTAACAGGTAAAAAGATAATATTTTTTTCGTGACGTTTTGAAATATGTCTTGCATCGTGCGCATCTTTCATCGTCTCAAAAAGCGCACTGAATAAACCAACGGCATTTTTAATTTTATTCCGTTCTCTCTCTTCGTCCTTCGGACTCAGCTTCACACCAATTACCGGTCGTTTCTTCAAACTTTTATCATCATCAAATAAAAAAATTGGAAAGTTGCTTAACACTCCCCCGTCGACTATTAAACTGCTTGGAGTAGATTTTAATTTAACCGGCTCAAAAAAATATGGAATGCTGCAGCTCATCCGAACGGCTCTTGCTACAGAAAAACGATTCGGATCAATGTGATATTTAGGCAAATCATCTGGAAGAACAAGCATCGTACTGTTGGTCAAATCTGACGCAATAATACGCAGCGACTGATCAGGCAAATCAGCAAATGTACGAATTCCTCTGCTCCGCAACTTCTCAGCAATCCACTTTTCAAGCCTTTCTCCTTTATATAATCCCATTTTCCAATATAAAAACAGCCATTTTGTCAAGCTCGATGGTAAAAAGGACATTCTTTGATCTAGGAAAGAAGATAACTCAATTTCATTCATCATTTCAACGATTTCTTCACTTGTATAACCAGCTGCTACAAATGCACAAATAATGGAACCCGCACTCGTTCCCGCTAACCGCCGAAAAATAAAGCCTTTTTCTTCTAGAGCTTGTAACGCACCAATCAGTGCAAGCCCTTTAATACCGCCACCTGAAAATACTCCGTCGACGTACACAGCCTCTCCTCCAAACTACCTACTCTACATTTGTAGTCGACTCAGCAACAAGTTATGATAAAAAGAAAAAAAGCAGTGACGCTATTGGCCGCTGCTTTTTCCTTATAATTTTTGCTCTTCTTCATTTCGTTTCTGTACATTGCGAAGATCTTGAATACGGTTATGATTTTCTTCAAAGTATTGAACCAAGTCCCCAATTCGATCAATGGAATTCCAGCTTAAATGATGTTCAATTCCTTCTACGTCATCATAAATATTCTTCTCATCCACGCCAATGATTCGCAATAGCTGCTCTAAGAGCTCGTGGCGATAAACAAGACGTTTTCCAATCTTCTGTCCCTTAGCTGTTAAAACAAGGCCTCGATATTTTTCATAAATTAAGTACTCATCTTTGTCTAGTTTTTGAACCATCTTTGTTACAGATGAGGGGTGAACCGCCAATGCATCAGCAATATCAGACACTCGAGCGTATCCTTTATCTTCAATTAGCATATATATTTGTTCAATATAATCTTCCATACTCGGTGTAGGCATGAAATCTCCCCCAATTAATATTATGTATTGCTAATAATAAGTCATAAATGTCTGTTTCTTATAGTGATATCGTGTTCATGTTTGATAATCTATGTGAAAAAAACGTGTAAATAAAGCGATGTCATAAGATAAAACTGGATAAAAGACATTCAATTAAAATCATACTACAATGCTTATACAAATACAAGAACCGTTCTCTCCCGCTTCTTATTTATGCCCCATTTTCATACATAATAAAAGCCGACTCACTTGAGTCAGCTTTTACTAGTCAATCATGATTAAAAATTAAAGGCCGCATTTCAGCTGTGCACCACAGTTTGTACATGTGTTGCATCCGCCCATTTCCTCTACCGTTCCTTGACGGCAAACCGGACACGTATTACCTACTTCAGAACCGATTGTTACATCAGTTGAACGAATTTCATTAATTGTATCAACTAACACAACGTGTGGTTTTGTTTCTTCTTTTGGCACTTCAATTTCTTCATCAAATGTATTTTCTTCTGCTTTTAGCGTTAAGACTTGTGCATCACGGCTTCCGTCTACGTACACCGTACCGCCTTTTGCTCCGCCTTTATACAGACGCTCGTACACTTTTTGAACTTGCTCTACCGTGTAACCACGAGGAGCGTTTACTGTTTTACTAATTGAGCTATCAATCCAGCGCTGAATCACACATTGCACGTCCGCGTGAGCTTGTGGTGCAAGTTCCATAGCTGAAATGAACCATTCAGGAAGATTGTTTGGATCTGCTTCTGGATGCTGATCTAAATACTCTTGAACGATATCAGCTTTCACTTCAATAAACTTACCTAAACGACCGCTTCGGAAGTATGAGAATGAGAAATAAGGTTCAAGACCCGTTGATACTCCAACCATCGTTCCAGTACTGCCTGTTGGCGCTACTGTTAATAAATGAGAGTTTCGGATACCGTGCTCTTTAATGTTTTCACGAATATCTTCAGGCATTTTTTTCATGAAGCCTGTATTTGTGAATGCTTCACGTAAAGAAGCCGTTTCAGCATCTGTTTCGCCCACTAAGAACGGG
Source organism: Priestia sp. USM5 (assembly GCF_058323215.1). NCBI lineage: Bacteria > Bacillati > Bacillota > Bacilli > Caryophanales > Bacillaceae > Priestia > Priestia sp. USM5. The sequence goes on along the minus strand of NZ_JBSGKN010000001.1, from coordinate 424,121 downwards.
AAGCTTCCTTTTTCTTTTCCAAGCTCTACAGACGCGCGGTAAGCCGTCGTGGCAATTGTTTCAAACACTTTATCTACTAACTCATTGCCTTTGTCAGAGCCGTATTCTGTTTCACAATAAATAAGAAGATCGTGAAGACCCATTACACCAAGACCAACGCGGCGTTCGCCAAGCGCTTGCTTTTGGTTCTCTTCTAAGAAATAAGGAGTTGCATCAATAACGTTATCTTGCATTCTAACGCCCGTTTCAACCGTTTGACGTAGCTTTTCAAAGTTAACTGTTTTTGTTTCTTTATCTGCCATTTGCGCTAAGTTAACAGCAGCTAAGTTACAAACAGAGAATGGTGCAAGTGGTTGTTCACCACATGGATTCGTTGCAACAACGTGCTGACCATATGCTTGAGCATTTGTCATGTCATTGGCATTGTCGAAGAAGAAAATGCCTGGTTCAGCTGAGTACGTTGCACAAATATTAATTAAGTTCCATAGCTCTTTTGCACGGATAGTACGGTACGTACGAACTTTGTTTCCTTGTTTTGCCCACTCGCGCACGTCGCCTACTTCGTGCCAGTTTTCATTGTAGTTAGCCATTTCTTCTTTTGAATAGCTTTCTACGTCTGGGAAGCGAAGTTCGTATTCACCGTCGTTTTCAACAGCATCCATAAAATCTTTTGTTAAGCATACAGAAATGTTTGCTCCTGTTAAAAACTCTGAGTTATGAACGCTGTACGTTCCGCCTGTTTGCAGCTTTTCTTCTGCATCTTTAATGATTTTTTCATTAAATCCACCAAGACCAGGAATTTGTTTATAGTTAATGATTCCTTGGTACATTGCTTCTTCAGACTCTGTTAGCGGCGTGAACTTCAATTTATCTTGAGCGTGCTTTTTAATCATTTCGTCATTTGTGTTTTCAATTAAGAAACGTAAAATGCGAGGGTTTTGCATTTTAGAAATAATAAATTCTACAATGTCAGGATGCCAGTCGGCAAGCATGATCATTTGGGCCCCCAATTTGTTACTCTTCGTTAAGAAGGGTACGGTCATTTCTGCCGTACTCTTACACTTTCATGTAAGATCAGACTATATCATCAAAGAAGAAAATTTCTCATATTTTCGATTCAGTTTAATGGTTCCATGTTTGTATAGTTCTTTTCCAAGTAGTTTAATTTCTTTAATACTGCTAAGGTATAAGTCACAACAGCCCTGTTTTTGTGTAATACAGTTAACATTTACTGCAAATCCCTTTGACTTAAGAAATACTAGGATTTCTTTTAGCATCTTAGAGTTTCCTGTGAAGCCTATTCTCGCTTTTTGATACCCATTTCTTTCATAAACTCTGATATGACCATCTGCATCAAAGAATCCTCGTAAGTATGCCCATTGTAATTCCTCATTTTCAAAATCGATCCACTTTTCAAAGCCTGTTTTTTTAGGGCCGACTCCTAACATTATTAAGTCATTACACATTTTAGTTGAATTGATGGTTAATGAATATTTATTCTGTTCGTTGCTAGCATTTCTTTTTCTGAATTTGATAGCATCCTCTATATTCAATTCTTCACTGATATCCTGTAGTAATTGTTTATCTTGCTCCGCTAGAACTAGGACCAACCTTTTCGACTTCTTTCTGTCGAAAACTGTTCCATCTCCAGTGATGTAACCTACTACATAAGCTTGATTAGGCGTGAGGATATTTTCAAAATAATCTTCATTATATCTATAGATTTTATTTTTTAATTTCCCTGCTTCGCCTGGTGTTCTAGCTTCAAAAAAGTGAAGTTCATCATTCCATCTTTTAATCGTGTTTCGTGCTATACCTAACATTTTTGATATATCTACTTGGCTATAACCTTGATCATGTAACTTGATAACTGATTTTATGATTTCTTCTTTGTCTCGTGCCCCATAGCGACGTTGCCGTTTGCTATGGTTTACTCCTTCCTTTGCTTCCATCATAACACCTACTTTATTCACTAAAGTTTTATTGCATTAGAACTTTTAGGAAGTTTCAATAGTCGTTGAACCTTTATCTTCGTTTCCAAAGACACTTGGCTGCTGATTGCCCAATCTTTCCTCTTTTCTAACCATCACGCTCATCGTTGCCGATCACGTTGTGGTGAAGAAAGCTCTAAGGGTGTTCCAGCAATTCACGAGATTACGTCGCCGGTTTGTTAACGACGTGACCCACCTTGCTCAACAAGATGCGTCAGTTTAGCAATATCATCTAACCATGAAACCGAACCAGATGATTTGCCGTTTACACCGCGAGCCAGCGTGTTGCGCGGGCGAAGAGTTGAACCATTCGTTCCAACACCGCCTCCGCGGCTCATGATTTCCATTACTTGTTTGCGGTGTTCTGAAATACCTTCACGTGAATCTTTTACATAAGGCATTACGTAACAGTTAAAGTACGTTACGTCCGTGTCAGCACCTGCACCGTAAAGAACGCGGCCAGCTGGTACAAAGTTTAGCTGAACAAGCTCTTGATAGAACTTTTCAAACCACTCTTTGCGCTTTTCTTCTGTTTTTTCCACAGAAGCTAAGCCTGTTGCATTACGTTTTGCAATTTGCTCATAGAAGACCTCTAGAGGTTTTTCAATAACATCTAAAGAACGAGTAATTAACCCATTTTCTGCTTCTTCAGGTGATAAAGCTCCTCTAAACTCATCTTCTACCTTGACAACAGCGGTTTTTTGCTCAAAATTAATGCTTTCCACATAGCCAAGTCCTCGTGCTGGAAATTTTGGGTCTTCTTTTACAGTTAGAACAACAAAATCTCCTTCTGATAACGTTAATTTTTCCGTATCTTTAAACGCATAGCGGTCTAACATTACCAATCTTGAAACACCTTTATGAGTTAACTTCATATCCGGTGTAATCGGATGTACTTGCGGAAAGCGTTCAATATCTGAATTGAGCTTTTCAACATTCATATTCACTTTTTGATTTAACAAAACAGTCATTCTCACAACTCCTTACCTATCGAACATCTATAAATTTATTAACTCTATTTCCTTTTAAAGGAAATAGAGTTTTTCAATCAACTATCAATAACTTACCACACGGCTTGGACGAATTCAATATATAGTATTTGACACTTCTCCAAACATCTACATATAGAAGGGTGTCAAGTGAAATATTTTTTTTTTCGTAAAAAAAGTGTTTGACTTTTCTTCCCTATATATTCTATTAGCCAAGCATTGTTTCTAAAAATTCCAATAAAAAGTGCAACTTATAAGAAGTTGCACTTTTATCTATTTACCATCCGCATTCGTTTAGCGCTTAAAGTTCCACTCATCCGATCCGTACTTTGTGCGCGCTAGTTCTTCTACATATGCTTCCTCTTCTTCAGACAGTGTATACGGTTCTAAATCGATATCAAGAGCAGAAGCAAATCCTTTATAAAACGCTTCTTTTGCTTCTTCGATAGAAATTTTGCGGCCCGCAATTGCATTGATCGCTACGGCTTTAGAACGAAATGCGCGCTGCATTCTTTCTTTCACGCGGTCATTTGGATAATTAAACACGCTGAATAATTTATCTTCATCAATCTCTAACAGAATAGAGCCGTGCTGTAGAATAACTCCTTTTTGTCTAGTTTGGGCACTTCCAGCAATTTTGCGGCCCTCTACAACAAGTTCATACCAAGAAGGAGCATCAAAGCATACGGACGAACGAGGGTTTTTTAAGCTATTTTTTTCTTCTTCTGAACGAGGAATAGCAAAATAAGCCTCGAGCCCTAACGAACGAAATCCTTCCAGTAAACCTTCAGAGATGACGCGATATGCCTCTGTAACTGTCTTAGGCATATTAGGATACTCTTCAGATACAATGACGCTGTAAGTAAGCTCTTCATCATGAAGCACGCCCCTGCCGCCCGTTGGACGTCTCACAAAGCCTAATCCTAATTCTTTTACTTTATCAAAGTTAATTTCTTTTTCAGCTTTTTGAAAATAACCGATCGACAGCGTTGGAGGGTTCCATCCGTAAAAACGAATCGTAGGTGGAATTTCCCCTTTACTATGCCATTCTAATAACGCTTCATCTAACGCCATATTGTAATAAGGCGAACGGTTGTTGGAATCAATAAATCTCCACTTTGCTTTCATCTACCTCATCCTCAGCTATATGTAATATAAAAAATAAATCCGTTTTTTAGTCTACCAAAAGATTGAGCTAAGGAAAAGCAAAGAGCAACATAAAACTGCGAATTCAAATGTGGTAGTTTTTTCATTTTCGGGAAGAAATCCGCTAGATTCAAGGCAAAATCGCTTTACTTCTAATTTCATTCACTTATATAATAAGAGTATGGATTTTGTCGAAGAAAGGAAGAATCAGCATGTCAGCAATTACAGCAGTACTCATTTTACTTGGAGTAATCATCATATACTCTGTCGTTATGTTCTTTATCCAACGTCGCATTATGAAAACGTTAACTGAAGAAGAATTCCGCAGCGGCTACCGCAAGGCACAGCTAGTTGATATTCGTGAACCGAATGAATTCGAAAACGGACATATTTTAGGCGCACGAAATATTCCGCTGTCACAGTTCCGTATGCGCATTAAAGAATTTCGTTCAGATCAGCCTGTCTACATCTATTGTCAAAGCGGAATGCGCACAGGACGCGCAGCACAAATGCTTCGTCGCCACGGTGTTAAAGAAATCTATGATTTAAAAGGCGGCTTCAAAATGTGGAACGGTAAAGTGAAAAAGAAAAAATAATGGTATGTATATAGAAAAACCTCGCCTTTGGGCGAGGTTTTTTGTTAGACGTTTTGAACAGCCTGTTCTTTCTGATAGCGAAGCACTGGCTTTCTAGCTGCCAGCGTTTCGTCAAGGCGCTTCACAACCGTTGTATGAGGAGCTTCCTGTACGACTTCAGGCGTTTCTTCTGCTTCTTTTGCAATTTGAATCATCGCATCGATAAACGCATCTAGCGTTTCTTTCGACTCTGTTTCCGTTGGTTCGATCATCATGCACTCTTCTACGATAAGAGGGAAGTAGATCGTCGGCGGATGATAGCCAAAATCAAGCAGTCGTTTCGCGATATCCAATGTGCGCACACCAAGCTTTTTCTGACGTTTTCCTGATAAAACAAATTCGTGCTTACAGTGACGGTCAAACGGCAGCTCATAGTGCTCTGCTAAACGACGCATCATATAGTTGGCATTTAACACAGCATTTTCTGTTACGGCTTTTAAGCCGTCTGGACCCATTGAACGAATATACGTATAAGCGCGAACGTTGATGCCGAAGTTTCCGTAAAACGGCTTTACGCGTCCAATTGACTGAGGACGGTTATAGTCAAAGTGATAGCCTTGTTCTGTTTTCACAAGCACTGGTTTAGGCAAATAAGGAATTAAATCTGCTTTTACCCCTACCGGACCAGAACCAGGACCGCCTCCTCCATGAGGGCCTGTAAACGTTTTATGAAGGTTTAAATGAACCACGTCAAACCCCATATCTCCAGGACGGGCTTTACTTAATACTGCGTTTAAATTTGCACCGTCATAATAAAGCTTTCCACCTGCTGCGTGAACAATTTCAGCCATTTCTAAAATATCTTCTTCAAATAACCCTAGCGTATTTGGGTTTGTTAACATTAAAGCGGCTGTATCTTCTCCCACTACGCGGCGTAAATCCTCTAAGTCCACTAAACCATGTTCATTTGATTTTACCGTTACCGTTTCAAATCCCGCAACTGTTGCCGAAGCAGGGTTCGTTCCGTGAGCTGAGTCTGGAACAATGACTTTTGTTCGCTGCGTCTCACCATTTGCTTCATGATAGGCACGAATCATCATAAGCCCGGTCCACTCGCCATGAGCACCCGCTGCTGGCTGAAGTGTTACTTCATCCATTCCCGTAATTTCTGTTAAATGCTCTTGTAAATCATATAAAAGTTCGAGAGCACCTTGAACCGTTTGCTCATCTTGAAGCGGATGAATATGCGCTAGCCCAGCAATCCGTGCTGCTTGTTCATTCACTTTTGGATTATATTTCATCGTGCATGAACCAAGCGGATAAAACCCTGAGTCCACTCCGTGATTTCGTTTTGAAAGCGCGGTGTAATGACGCATAATATCGAGTTCTGATACTTCAGGAAGCTCAGGAGCTTCGGTACGGACATACGCTTTTCCAAGCAGCTCTTCAGCATTTACTTGCGGAACATCTAACTCCGGCAATGAATAGCCGATTCGCCCTTCTTTACTGCTTTCAAAAATAAGTGATTGATTTTGATTAAGCATGAAGATCCCCCAATTCATTTACAAGTTGGTCAATTTCCTCTTTTGTACGGAGTTCTGTAAAAGCAAGCAGCATGTGATTTTCAAGCGCTTGGTTATCACGGCTAAGATCATAACCGCCAATTATTTTTGATGCTAATAAATGATTGTTTGCTTCTGTTACCGAAACAGGAAGCTTCACGACTAATTCGTTAAAAAACGGTCCTTCAAATGCTACATTTACCCCTTTTGCCTTTAACGCTTCATATGCATAATGCGTTTTTGATAAGTTTTGCAGCGCCATTTCTTTTACACCTTGCTTGCCTAAAGCTGTCATGGCAACTGATGCCGCTAAAGCATTTAACGCTTGATTTGAACAAATGTTAGACGTCGCTTTATCACGGCGTATATGCTGCTCACGAGCTTGAAGGGTTAAAACAAACCCTCGCTTACCGTTTTCATCCACCGTTTGCCCTACTAATCGTCCTGGAATTTTCCGCATAAGCTTAGACGTAGTTGCAAAGTATCCGCAGTGCGGGCCTCCAAATTGACTTGGAATACCAAATGGCTGTGCATCTCCAATGACAATATCAGCTCCAAATTCTCCAGGAGGCGTAAGTAAACCTAATGATAAAGGATTGCTTGAAACCACAAACATACATTTTTCTTGATGAGTAATTTCTTCAATTTCTTTTAACGGCTCGATTTGTCCGTAGAAATTTGGATACTGGACAATAACAGCTGCCACGTCACTTCCCATCTCTTTTTCTAATGCAATCATATCTGTTACGCCGTCTGCTGCAGGGATTTCTACCACTTCAATGTATTGACCCTTCGCATACGTTTTTAACACATCTTTTGACTCAGGGTGAACGGCCGCAGAGACAAGTACTTTTTTCTTTTTCGTTTGACCCGCACTGAGCATAGCGGCTTCTGCTAAAGCAGTTCCTCCGTCATACATAGAAGAATTGGCCACGTCCATCCCCGTTAACTCACAAATCATTGTTTGAAATTCAAAGATGGCCTGAAGTTCTCCTTGAGAAATTTCCGGTTGATACGGAGTATAGGCCGTATAAAATTCTGAACGAGAAATAACATGATCAACAATAACCGGCATGTAATGATCGTAAACTCCTGCTCCTAAAAAAGAAGCATAGTCTTTTAAATGAGCATTTTTAGCAGCCATATTATTTAATTCTTTTAACAACTGAGGCTCTGAAGCCGCTTTTTTAATATTGTATTCTCCTTGAAAACGAACGCGCTGCGGAATATCTGAAAATAAATCATCAACAGATGAAACACCAATTGCTGCTAACATTTGCTGCTGATCTTGTTCTGTCATTGGTAAATAGCGATGTAACATGTTAAATTCCTCCCCAAAGCTTACTTTGAACGTTTATAAAAAGGTGTTGAAACCACTTTTGCTTTTAAGCGTTTTTTCCGAACCTGCACTTCCACTTCTTGACCAAGCTCTGTATACTCTGCTGATAATAGCGCTAAACCGATGTTTTTCTTTAATGTCGGTGACTGTGTACCTGTTGTCACAAATCCAATTTGTTCTTCATCTGCAAATACTTCGTAACCGTGTCTTGGTATACCTTTATCAATCATTTCAATTCCTACCAGCTTACGAGGTGCCCCGCTTTCACGCTGTTCTTTTAACACTTCTTTTCCAATAAAGCTGTCTTTGTTCGTCTTTACTGCAAATCCAATTCGAGCTTCAATGGGCGTAATATCTTTTGAAAGCTCTTGGCCATATAAAGCCAAAGTAGCTTCAAAACGAAGCGTATCGCGAGCTCCTAGTCCGCAAGGCAACACACCGTCCTCACTTCCTGCTTCTAAAATAGCCGTCCACAAGTGAGAGGCGTCAGCTGAAGAACAATAAATTTCAAAACCATCTTCTCCGGTATATCCAGTACGTGAAACGAGAGCATTTACATTCGCTACTTCTACATCATCAGCAAATGTAAATGGCTTTAATGAAGCTAAATTTTCATTCGTTAACGTTTGTAAAACTTTTTCTGCTAAAGGACCTTGTAATGCTAGCTGCGCAGTTTCATCAGATTGATTAACGAGCGTTACATCTCCTTGTTTGTGAGACACAAGCCACTCATAGTCTTTTTGAATATTAGCAGCGTTTACGACCAGCAAATACTCTTGATCTGCTTTTTTGTAAATCAGCAAATCATCTACCGTGCCTCCGTCTTCATAACACATAGCCGTATACTGCGCTTTTCCATCTACAAGGGTAGAAACGTCATTTGTCATCGTATGCTGAAGAAAAGCTAAGCTATCAGCTCCTGTCACAAGAATTTCTCCCATATGAGAGACATCAAAAAGACCTGCCTTTGTACGTACAGCTTCATGCTCTTCTTTAATAGAAGAAAATTGAACGGGAAGAGCCCATCCTCCAAAATCAATTGTTTTGGCACCATATTTTTGATAGGTATCATAAAGCGGCGTTTTGTGTAATTCTGTTGTCATATTTATGTCCTCCTCTTTTTCACGTGAAACTTTTCATAACGGGGAGTTTTCAAATAGTGTGGGGATCACTATGTATCCAAACAAAAAAGGACAGAAAACCCCCTACTGTATTTAGTAGGAAGTCTCTGTCCTTTTCACCTGAAAGTTTACCTATAAACGAATAGGTTTGCCTCGTGGGTGGTCTATAAACGCATAGACACTCTCCAGAGCTGCGTCAAACAAGAGTCTTTTTGCCTGAGAGATTCACAATTTTATTGCTTGCTCCTTCGGCGCTACATTCAAGTAGTCTCTCCCCGTGTCGTCATTCGCTTCTATAAAGTTGGTAAAGTTGGGCATACTACTGAAAGATGTATCTTTCTTTATTCACACAATCATTTGTAAAGTGCTAATCTATTTTCTTTTTCAAATTTTCTAAATATATTTTTATCCTACCTGATTCTTATCATTTGTTCAATAAAAATTTTTTACAAAGGAGCATTTTTATCATGAAAGTGAAATTAAACATCGATGAAACATGGGAAGCAGCCTTCTCAACTAAATTGGAGCAAGACGGCCCTTGGTCTGCATGGGATTTGTATAAACTTGCCTATGAAATAGAAGACCAAACGCTTATCTCAGAATTTGAAGGGCTACAAAGCCCAAAACATTTAGCCGATTTAACGCCGCTTCCTCATCAACTCGAAGTAGCCAAACAAGTAGTCGAAACAATGAATGGGAAAGCCATTTTAGCAGATGAAGTAGGACTAGGGAAAACGATTGAAGCAGGGTTAATTTTGAAGGAATATATGATTCGCGGGCTTGTTAAAAAAGTTCTCATTTTAGTTCCAGCTTCGCTTGTTTCACAGTGGGCTATGGAATTGAATCAAAAATTTTATATTCCCGCGGTCCCTCAAAGAAAATCATATGTGTGGGATCAGTGTGACATCGTTGTATCTTCAATTGATACAGCAAAACGTTCCCCTCATCGAGAAATTGTGCTAGAACAAGACTACGACCTCATCATCATTGATGAAGCTCATAAACTTAAAAACAACAAAACAAAAAACTATGAATTTGTTCAAAGCCTGAAAAAGAAATTTTGTCTGTTGCTAACCGCAACACCGATTCAAAATCGAATTGAAGAAATTTTCAACTTAGTCTCTCTTTTAAAGCCTGGCCATCTCGGCAATAAAGACTATTTCGAAGAATTATTTTCTGCTAAAAAACGCTCTTTGCAAAACGATGAGCACTTAAAAGAGCTTGTTAACAAAGTTATGATTCGAAATCGCCGCCATGATACTGGTATCGAATGGACGAAGCGAATTGTTCAAACCATTCCTGTTGAATTTTCACCGAAAGAACGCGAGCTATACGATGCGATTACGTCTTTTAAAGGAAACGGACTGCACCCTTCAAGTGCTTTTTCAATTTTAACCCTGCAGCGAGAGGCCTGCAGCAGCCGTGAAGCGGTGTATATGACATTAAAAAACATGCTGGAACGTCAGGAAGATCAAAACAGCGCATTAACGGAACATATGATTACTCCGTTAATGCAACTACTTCAGCAAGTGCCGCAAAATGCAAAAGCAGAAAAAGTTCTGGAGCTCGTTCAAAAAATTGATGACAAAGTTATTATTTTCACTGAGTACAGAGCAACTCAACTGTACTTACAGTGGTATTTAAAACAGCATGGAATTACCTCTGTACCGTTTAGAGGAGGATTTAAGCGAGGTAAAAAAGACTGGATGAAGCAGCTTTTTGAAAGCCACGCGCAAGTATTTATTGCCACTGAAGCGGGCGGAGAAGGAATCAACCTTCAGTTTTGTCATCATATTATTAACTATGATCTACCGTGGAATCCAATGCGTCTAGAACAGCGAATTGGAAGGGTACATCGTTTAGGTCAAAAGCATGATGTTCACATTTACAATTTAGCGATTCAACATACGGTCGAAGAACATATTTTAAAATTGTTATACGAAAAAATAAACCTTTTTGAACGAGTTGTTGGAGAGTTAGATGATATTTTAACAAAGCTTGATTTAAAAAATATCGAAGAGCATATTCAAGATATTTTATTTCATTCACGGAGTGAAGGAGAAATAAAAATCAAAATGGAGAACTTGACGTCTATTATTCAATACGAAGACAGCGAGGAGGATCAGCATGCAGCAAACTGATATTCATCAATTTTTAAAGCGTTACTTTCTAGCTAATAATTGTTCTATTGTCACAGAAACACCATCTTATCTAAAGGTTCAATTAACAATCGAACTTGACAAAGAGTTGATGAATCGTCCATTTTATTGGCATTATGTTGAAAAGACAGGCGGAGAAGCAAATCCTGCTTCACTCACTTTCATTACAGATCCCGCGTTTGAAGACGATTCTGTTCAAGGAGAACGAATTCATTTTGGCTCACCTAGGCTGCATCAAATTTTCGCTTCTACTCAAAAGCTAGGCGGGTTTATTCATCTGTATGAACAAGTTTCATCAGCTCAGCCAACAAATCAGCCTTTACACCCTTGGCTTGCGTTAAATATTAAAGTCTCATACAAATGCGACCGTAAAAAGGATGAGCTCTTGTCGCTTGGCATTAATTTAATTAACGGACAAATCGTTGAATCATTTCATGAATCAATCATTAATCAAAATTTATCATCTAAAATCTCGGACTATTGCTTTACTCTTTCACCTTTTATTAAGCCGAAAAGTGCGATTGCACGACTCACATCATACGTGACTGACTACGTTAAAACTCAACCGACTGAATGGGCAGAAAAAGCGCAGGAAAGATGGTACGAAGACTTAGCGCTTCTTGATCATTTTTACGAAACAGCAGAAGAGCTGCCAGAAATATATATGACCGAAAAAACAGCGCTTCAAGAGCTATACGAGCCGACGATCTTATTTAAGTTTATAAACGGTGGCTTATTTTACATATCGCCAGAAACGATGTCACGTCAATTTAATAAAACACAAGCCGGTTAAAAAAAGATGAGCATATGATATGCTCATCTTTCTTTTTTCTTTCGGTACCACAGCATAAACGACAGTGGAATCATTCCAAACCATCTGTTCGCAAAAGGTGCTCGCTCTTCTTTTTTTTGAATCTTTTTCGTTTTCCTCTCTTCTTTTGGCTGATCCATATATTGTACAAATTGCTGAGTCATATATTTTACATAATCATTCGTTTTCATATAATCATCTCCTCAGCACTATTATATCCGGAGAGAAAGAGACTTAATCCGTCCACTTCACAATGTGTTGGTCCTTTTTTTGAATATATGCGGTTTCTGTCAATGCTCTTCCTTGCAGTGTTTGACACTTTATTTTTAGGATAATCATCTGTTCATCTTCACTTACTACGTCGTATGAAACCGTACCCGTTTCTAACACTAAGGGTGCAGATGGAGATTTATTATGTTCTTTTATTTCTTTTTTTACATGTACAACCGCGTTTTCTAAAAGATGCTGCAGACGATTTTTCTGCTCTACTTCTTGATAAAATGAACTTTTCGTCACAAAATAAGTAGTTTGCTGAGCTACTAACAGAAGAAAAAGCGCACAAAATGCCAACACAACCGGGAGAATAAACCCTTGCTCATTATGTTTCATAAGCAAGCATCAAAAACGTCGTAATGGTTTCTTCTCTAACTTTGTTAACACCGTCTGTTGAACGAATCAGCAGCCTTTCTTTTTGCTGTTCATACATGATATTCTTAATATGCTGCAGCACAACTTCATGACCACTTTCATCCACTTGTCTTCTTATCTTGTCTTCGTATCGTTCATAAGTGATGATCTGATTATTTTCCATTTTCAACGTAAGCGTAGTCGCATGAATTCTCACTTCTTTTGCTTCTCGATATTCCATAGCAAGTTGATTCACAAAAATTTCCCACTCCATTTCATTCATACTAAAGTCTGGATTATATGTTTGCTTAGCTAGCGGAATGATAATGGGGAAAAATGAAACAATGATCAAAAAAAGAGCAAAACTGACTAACATCTCTACAAGCGTAAAGCCTTTTTCACTTTTCACTTCAACATCACATCACACTTCTTTTTCATTTTATCAGCGGAATCTGTCCATTCTACACAAAGCTTTTGAGCACTTTCTCCGTTCCACTTCAGATAAAACACAACGTTTTCTTTTACGATTTTTTCTCGCCGTTTATATCCTGTTTCATATTTATATTTCAATAGCTCTTCGTGCAAGATAGCATCAGCTTGATACGAAACATATTGCTTCTTTTCTTCTTCCTTCATCTGAACATACAAAGGAATAATTGTACCGGTTAGGAGTAAAAGCATGCTAAATGAAACAAGCATTTCTAACAAGGTATAGCCCTGCTGACCCTTACATCTTGTCCACATAAAAACGCCCTCTACCTATTTGAAAAGTAACTTTGTATTTAAACTTTTGACTGCTGATAAAAATGGTCTTTGCTTGAGAAATATTGCCGTTTTTGTTGTATTGTATCGTGGAATTGCCGCTTCCAAACGTGATATGAATGGTGGAGTCATAGGCGCGCTTATAAAGAACGGCACGAGAATCAGAAACAATATATTCTGTTCCCTTCGGTGCAAAGTTAATTTTAATTGGAGATTCTCGGTTCATGGCTGTCTGCTGCACATAAAACGTGTCGCTTTGCAGCTGTCGCAAGAATAATGTGATTTTGTAATATTCCACAAGCGGCCGAATGGTTACGATAATGGAAAACATCATCACTTGCACAATAAATAAAACCATCAGCATCTCAATGAGGGTAAATCCTTTTTGCTTAAGAAGAACCACTAGCCGTAACCTTTCCGGTACCGTCAATTTGAATAGCTTGACCATTTGGACACACGGTGCCTTCTTTTAAGTAACCTCCTGCTTCAAGCTCTTCTAGACTTGGTTTTTCGCCGTTTTCAAGCTCATATACTTGTACCTCAGCCTCTACGGTTTTGACAAGAGCTGAGCAGCCTTTGTTGTTAATAACCGTATTATGCTTTAATACATTTGGAATCATAATGAGCAAAAGCACGGTAATAACGAGCATAACGATTAACATTTCAATAAGGGTAAACCCTTTATTACCTTTTAGAATCATATTCTTTCACCCTTCTACAAGCTCGACATCACTTCTAACATCGGAAGCATAACGGACATATACATAAGCAGAATGACAATTCCGATGAACAAAAATGTAAGCGGCTGTACATATTTTAAAATACGAAAAATAAATTGTTCCATTCTTTCCATCATAAATAGACTGTAATCATACAGCTCTTGAGAAAGCTCACCGTTCTGCTGGCCATGCACAATAACATGAGCCAAGTCTTTTTCATAATGAGATTTAGCTGAAACGATATGATCTAATCGCATTCCTGAGGAAAGTTGATCTGTAAAAGCAAAAGCTTCCACTTGAAAGAACGGATGATGCTCCTGCTTTTGAAAAAGAGCAAAACATTCATAAATAGATAAACCACCGTTTAATAAATTGCTCATATGAACAGAAAAAAAGTAGGAGTTAAATAGTCGTGTGAACGTTCGGATAACGGGAACTCTCATAAAAAGCTGCATTTGAACTACTGGAGGCAATTTTTTAATGTAAATTACATAAAACAAATAAAGGATGATTGGCATACTGATGACTGCAGGTAACACAAAAGGAAAGAACGACATCGCCTGCATAAATAAGAGGATAAACGAAGACTGCCTGTTTCCAAAGGATAAGTACAGAGCTTCAAACTGCGGAAGTAAAACCGTACTTAAAACAAATAAAATGGAAAGAATAAACAGAAGTAGCAATACGGGATATTGAACAAGCTTTTGAAATTTTTTACGATGCCTTACTTTTTCTTCAATCATTGAGCTACTTTCTTTTAAAGCAAATTGAAGGTTTCCATGCTGTTCCGCAAAATATAAATAGCTTAAAATATCACGGTGAAACTGAAGTTTAACAAAAGCATCGTGCAAAGATTCTCCTCGTTTTAACTGCTCAAGACATTTTTCAATATCCGTTTTTTCTTTGTTAGATACTTGAAACGTCAAAAATGAAAGAGCTTGAGAAAGAGTGTAGCCTTTTTCTAAGAGCTTGGAGACCCGCTTAAGAATTTTTGCTTGCTGAGCGAGAGACCACCTTTTTTGTCTATTTGTCTTTACCCCCATCCGTCTAGCGAATGCGGATATAAATAGCCTAGCGCGATTCCTTTTAGAATAACATCTCGGAGCGTCTTATAATCATAATCCGCATTTTCTCCTTTCACTTCTCTCATCACTGCGCTAAGCTCCTTGCCATAAAGCAATTCGTATATGCTGGACTGACGATGCTTCCTCATTTTTTTACAAGCAGGGTGGCATTTTCCCGAACACAGCGGACAGCGAATTTCTACAAGACGCTGTGCAGCTACTGCTACAAGAGTCTGCTCCATTTCTTGAAAGCTAACGCCAAACTCAAGCAGCCTGTACAAAGATCCTTTTGTATCTTTAGTATGCATCGTTGTCAAAACCAAGTGTCCGGTAAGCGCTGCTCTCACAGCAATTTTGGCGGTCTCACTATCTCTTATTTCTCCCACCATGATAATGTCTGGATCATGGCGCAATATAGCTTTTAAACCAGTCGTATACGTAATCCCTGCGCGTTCATTTACCTGCACTTGAAGCACGGTTTCACTCGGTTTTTCAATAGGATCTTCTAGTGTAATAACATTTCGATTAAAAAGGTGCTTTACTTCGTGTAAAAGAGTATATAGAGTAGTGGTTTTACCTGATCCTGTAGGACCGGTAAAAATAATTAATCCATGAGAGAATTTCAAGAGAGAAATAAGCTTTTTAGTATGTTCAGGAAAAAGAGATAAATGTTTGAGAGAGGTAGATTGTTGATGGGGCAAAAGCCGAATAACAAGACTTTCATCATGAGAAGTAGGAAGAGTTGATAAACGCAAATTTACTTGATAGTGATCAACGGAAGTGGTCAATGCACCATTTTGAGGTTTTCTGCGCTCCCCAATATCCATTCCCCCTAAAAATTTAAAATGCGAAATGAGCCGTTCAGACATTTCCTTTGAAATAACCCTCTTTAAAATAAGCTCCTGGTCAATTCGCAGCTGAATCACAGCATCTTTCTTTCGGGGCACAATATGCACATCAGAACTTCGACACTCACATGCATCTCGTATAACGTAAGTAGCAAACTGTTCAATTTCGGTCAAACGATCATCACTCCTTTATTTGTAATGAAGATGATTCTTAAAACACCTAGAAACAGTAATTTCGACCCTTTTCGAGATTTTCCTCCTTCTTTTTTCATTTTTATAATTTTTTTCGTATACGCTTCTTTTCTTCGCTTCAGTCCTTGTACACGATGTACAACTTCTGTACACCTCTAAACGATTACATAAAAAAAGACAACGTGATGTAAAACTCTACGCTGTCGTTTTATTCGTTATTTACTGAATTGAGCTTCTTCATCATGTATGCTTACACAACTAGAGACGCAAGACTTGTTTTTTTCTTGACCAAATTTTTAAGTGCAGATTCGTTATAACCTACTACAAGCTTTTTGCCATCCGTTAAAATGGGGCGGCGAAGCAAACGAGGATGTTCAATTAATAGATTGACTACTTGTGATAACGTCATGCTGTCCACATCAACATTTAACTTTTTATATTCCTGACTTCTTTTAGCAAGAAGTTCATCCATCCCTTCTGTTGTCATAGAAAGAAGTTCAAGCATTTCTTTATGAGTAGGTGTTTCTCTAAATAAATGACGCTCTTTAAAATTTACATCTTCCTTCACTAGCCACTTTTTCGTTTTACGACATGATGTACAGCTCGGGTACGTATAAAATTTAATTTCTTCCATATGAAACCCTCCCGTTTTTTAGTTATAGATTGTTTATATACATTGTACACGTTTTGTATAACCTTTGTATAGTATTTTGCATACGTTTTGTATAACTTTTTTTCTTCTGTCGTATTTCAAGGAAAAGATAGCGTTTTCAGGAAAGAAAGGATGTATTATAATGGAAAAGTATCGATATAGTTTCATAAGTGCTTTCTAGTGCTTACACAGCGATGACATTCATCATGACACTAACTAAGTTTGATAAAGGAGGAAATGGACGTGGAACGAATGTACCGTGTAATGGGGTTCTGGACAGCAATTTTCACTGTAATGTTTTACCTCGGTCACATGCATAAGACTTCTTTACTCTTTTTAGCTCAAACAGGCTTTTTTGTAATTCTTAGTTATTTAAAGCTGTCTGAAAGAATGTACATTTACGTTTTTGGAGCATATTTGACCGTCTTTTTTGTGGGGTTCACGTACTGGTCAACTTTTATGATGACACCAGGACAGTAAAGAGAAAAGCGATGGGCTTCCATCGCTTTTTGTATTCTTAAAACCCATTTAGAAAAGGATTTTGATCCATTTCGTGTCCCACAGTTGTTTCAGGTCCGTGACCGCTTAGTACAAGCGTATCTTCTGGAAGGGACAGCAATTTCGATTCGATGCTTTCTAACAGCTGAGCTTGATTACCTCCAGGTAAATCTGTGCGCCCGATGCCGCCTGCAAAAAGCGCGTCACCAGATACTACAAAGTTACCCGGTTTGAAATAATATGAAACGCTGCCAGGAGAATGACCAGGCGTTTCATACACCTCGAATTGGAATGAACCGATTGTTAAATTGCCTTCTGATGAAATAATATCGGTTGCATCTGGAGCTGTAATTTCTCCTAGGTCAAAAAATTTCGACCCGTTTAAGTCACTATTATGAAGCCATTCTTTTTCGTTTTTATGTACATAAAGCGGGATAGAGTAGTGATTCATCACCTCATCTACTCCTCCAATGTGATCGAAATGAGCGTGTGTCAGCAAAATAGCTAATGGTTTATACGTTTGTTTTTCGAGAAATTCAACGAGCTGTTTTCCCTGAGCTCCCGGATCAAAAATTAAACATTCTTTTTTTTCGTTAGCAACGACATAACAATTCGTTTGAATAGGTCCTAGCGGTATACGATGATAGTTCATAATGTGTCCTCCTTGTGTAAATTTATTTCCGTTATATGCATTATCATACACACATCATCTTATAAATGAAAGTAAGGACCTTTCTAAGCCAAAGAAGCAAAAGAAAGATTGGTTTTCATCTCGACAAACGGTTAGAAAAGTTTTACAATTGAAGGGATAAGCTAATGATAGCGCTTTAATTTTAAGTTACCTAAAGGAGGTTTCTTCGAGTGGGTCTTATGATTATTTTTGCACTAACAACATTGCTAGGCGTATTTGCAGCTATTTCATCTTTGAGAAATAAAAACATATTAGGCATTGGTTTTTCGGTACTAACATTCGGTGTATTCGGATGGTTTACCGTGATGACCATCATACATCACGGCTATCCGGCGGTACATCATTAAAAAAGCCATGCAAAGCATATGCTTTGCGTGGCTTTTTAAATAGACAGATAATCCATTGCCGCAACTAAAATAGCTTTAGTCGGATTATATACGCGCGATATTTGAGATAAAGGCAGCGGATTAATCCCTTTCCCCAATTCTAGGGTGAACCCCAGCTTTTTCTTTTCTAAAATAAACCAATCCTTAAATCCCGCGTGACTATCAATCGTTTTGACAGCTTTATAACCGCTTACCCTTTCAAAATAGCTTGCTATTTCCTCTGCTTCCTCAGGCTCTTCATTCATATACCCCCAATAAAATTCTTCTCCTTGGGTATGTAAAGCAATCACACAATCAAAATCATGACGCTCAACGAGTTTTACCATTGCCTGAGCTTCAGGTTCAGAGAGAGATTCATAGCCTGGAAAATCTCGATAATGCGGCGCTTTAGGTTCTTTACGCTTTTTTTCGATTTCCCAATAAGCCGGAAACTGATTGTTTAAGTCCACCCCTCGGATATTTGCTTTCCAGCTTTGAAAATCTGGAAAATCCCTCCCTATTTTAGAAAGAAAAGACGCATAAGGTTCGCCTACACCAGGACCTTTTAAGACCAGATCTACTCCGTCTGGGTTAACAATTGGAACTGCAGAAAGCGTAATTTGATTAAAAAGAGCTCTTGAATCTTGCCCGTTCAACGCCTGATCATAATGAAGAGCAGCTAAATAATCTTCCATAAACTGTAGAAGAACATTTGTCGTAATCCATTCATTAGCATGAAACGACGCATTGATATGAACCTTTCTCTTTCCGTTTCCAATTAAAATATGTGGAATCGGCTTTCCAAGCACGCTGCACCCTATCCATTCAAGAGAACCATAGGGATAATAAGTCAAAAGTGTTTGTATGTCTTTTATGGTTCGCTTGTAATCGTAAGGCTTTTGGATATCTATAATTCGCATAATCTTCACTCCTTTACACTATGTATATGTAAAGATTGAAAAGATGCATGATAAAAAAGCGCTTTGACATTTAGTCAAAGCGCTTTTTTATCTCAGTTAGATTCATGCTTATTATTCAAAATAGGATTTAACTAACCAAGCTCCTCCAATAATTCCCGCATCGTTTCCTAAAGTAGCGATTGCTAGCTCAGCACCTTGCGCTACGCGAGGAAATGCAAAACGTTTGAAATAATCTCTTACCGGTGCAAGTAATACCTCGCCTGCACGAGACACACCGCCACCTAGAACGATTTTCTCAGGGTTTAATGCATTAGCAGAGTTTGCTAGTGCTAGGCCTAAATGAAAGGCAACTTTATCTACAACATGCATAGCTAACTCGTCTTTTGAACGAGCTGCATCAAATACATCTTTAGATGTAACTTGTCCGTTTTGTTCTAACACTGTGCGAAGCTCACTTGGTTTGTCCGTTTCCGTTAACTCTTCCATCGTTAAACGTACAATCCCAGTTGCTGAAGCAATTGTTTCTAAACAGCCGGTTTTGCCGCAGTTACACGGTGCCCCGCCTTCAGGAATAGATGTGATGTGGCCAATCTCACCAGCTGCTCCATTTACGCCTTGTACAATTTCACCGTTGGCAATGACGCCGCCGCCAACACCTGTGCCAAGCGTAACGCACAGCAAATCTTTTGCTCCGTCTCCAGCACCTTTCCACATTTCTCCAATCGCTGCAATGTTTGCATCATTGTCTACTACAACAGGAAGGGAAGTTTCTACTTCCAAGATATCTTTGATAGGGAATTTTTCCCAACCTAAATTGACAGCTACTTCAATCGAACCGTTTGCAAAGTTGACAGGCCCCGGTGCACCAATACCAATTCCCACCAACCTTGACTTTACTTCTCCAAGATCGTTTAACTTTTTATCAATTGCTTTTGCAATATCTGTTGGAATCTTACGGCCTTGCTCGCTCACATCCGTATTAATTTCCCACTTGTGAATGATTTCTCCATAATGATTAATAAAGGCCATTTTTATTGTTGTACCGCCTAAATCAACTCCAACTAACCATTTGTCATCCATGTTCATTCATCCTTTTTCTCTTTTTGTTGTTTTAACTCTCGACGAAGCAAAAGAATTGCCATTTGGTAATCACGTACATCAATCAAATTAGACTGATATAATTCTTTTACTTCCGCTTCCATCAGCTCTAAATCAGCAGTACGATCGCCTACGTATATAAAAATGCCGAAGGACTTTAATAATTGTTGTACATCATATAACGTATTCATTCTGTCACCTTTATCCTATTTTCTAGGTGATATGATTCATTTATTTTGAGATAACTCAACAGTCATTCAGTCATAAACAGCGGCCGTATTTAACGCCCACTGCTAGGTCTACATATTAATATTCTAGTAAACGTTCTCACAATAGTAAAGTATAAAATATTAAATTCGTCATTCAACAGTTTTAATTTTCTAGCTGTCGCTTCAGCTTTTCATATTTTTTACTTTGTGGTTCAAGCGCAATTGCTTTGTCGATATTTTGTGTGGCCGCTGTAATATCATTCAGTTTTATATTCACCAAAGCTAAATTGTAATACGCCTCATGAAAAGTTGAATCATACTTTACAGCCTGATTCAATTGCTGTTTAGCTTCTTTATAATTTTCAAGATAAAATTCTGCGCTAGCACTGATAAAATATATGTCACTATTGCTTGTCCCTTTTTCAATAAAAAGCTTGATGGCGTCTTTTGCTTCTTCATACTGCTTCTGCTGAAGATACGTAGCCGCTACGCTGAGTGCATATGGCTCATCTTGATAAACAGAACGCTCATGATATCCATAAAAAAGCAGACTTCCTACTAATAAAAGCGTGCAAATGAAAGCCGGAATCTGAATATACAGCTTTTTTTGTTTCGGTAAACTGACGATGCTTGCAGCTAAAAATCCGCCAACCAAACCGCCAATATGCCCTGCATTATCGACGTTCGGCGCAACAAATCCAAAAATCAAGTTAATCACAATGATGACAATGAAACTCGATCCCATTGTTCGAAAAAAGAAGCGTGGATTTGTTCTTGCTAAAAACAGTAAAGCTCCAAAGCAACCGAAAATGGCCCCTGAGGCTCCTGCGGAAATAGACGTATTCCATATAAAACTTCCTAGAGATCCTGCAAACCCGGCAAATATATAAATAAAGACAAAACGCCCGCTGCCATATATCCTCTCTACAAGCGTTCCTAAATAATACAGGGCTACACTATTCATAAGCAAATGCAGAAGTCCTATATGCAAAATTATAGGTGTAAAAAAACGCCACCATTCGCCTTCTATAATTAAGGGGTTATATTTAGCTCCGTATTGAATCAGAGTGAGCGTATTTTGCGTACTGCTTTTCCACTCCAGAAATAGAAACATTAAGATTTGCATCGCTAAAAATATATATGTAAAAATAGGCTTTCCGTATCCAGCTATTTGCTGTTCTTCGCTTTGTTTTTTCTGCACAAAAAGCACAATTTTATGTTTCCACTGTTCTATCCGCTGAGCTTCTTCTTCGGAAGAGAAATTGTCTGCGCTTTCTAATGTAAGACCCAGCCGTTCGAATAGAGGTTCATAAGCGCTTGCTTTCTCTGCCGTTAGTTGTTCAACATAACTATTCACTTTAGAAGGACTCGGCGCACTTTCTAAGGACTGCTCTGTATAAAAAGGATCAAAATCAGCAAAGTAAATTGTGTTAAGAGTAAGCGTTGATTTACCGCTCTGCTTTCGCACATTCTCAGCTCTTTGTAATGCATACAATACATCTTTTTGCTGCTCAACGACTGATTTAAAATTACGGCGGACTATGCGGATTATTGACTTATCTTTGCGATAGTGAGATTGAAACCATAGCTCTGAAGCATCAGCTTTCATCGAAATCAGCTCATATGAAGAATGGCCAAGCAATTGCTGTACCACCTGCAAATAATAAAAATCTTGCCTAGACAAATAGTCACCTCCTCACACTCTCTATATGTAAAGATGGCAGAAAGCCAGGAAAAAAGCAACGATTTTCCCTTTTTCTTTTTCTACGAAAAAACACCTTACATGTCTGTAAGGTGTTTTTTATGTATCTTTCGCTCTTAGCGGAAGACCTGCTTCATTAAACGATCCCGAACAAACGGCAAATTAAAAAATGAACGAACAGCTAGACTGCGGATAAATGAATTTCCAAACAGCGAATTTAAAACACGGTATCTCATTTGGTAGCCCAGCGTTCCAACAACTAAAAGCGTAAGTACTAATACAATATGTCTCATTTTCAAGCCTCCTTACGTTTACTTTGCTCCTATGACGAACATTTTATGCTCTTATATAGGTAAAAGCAGGATAAGGATTCCGCCTGTAAAAGCAGCAAGCAAAATAGCGGCAAGATTCACAACATCATTGTTAAAGAACGTTATTCCTTTTTCTTTTACGGTTGGCTTGCCGCAATGATCTTTCCGTTCCGTTTCAATACCGCAGCTTTGACAGCGAAAGCGAACTTGCACACTTGCTCCAAGAAGAGTGTCTATAGCGTTTCCAATAAAACCAAAGCACCCAACTAGCAATATACTACTCAGCGATACGGATGGAAAAGCAAAATAACAAGCGGCAGCAATAAGAAAAGCTCCGGCTGCTCCGGCTGCTGTACCTAAAAGTGAAACGGCTCCTGAAGTACCCGCTTCTACTCTCTTTAACGTCCAAATGTAAAACGGCAGCTTCTTACTAAGAGACCCTATTTCAGATGCCCATGTGTCAGCATTAGCAGCTGAGATACTAATCATAAACATCCACATGTAAACAGGCAAAGCTGTTGCAGCATATAACAAACCGCAAGCAGCAGCTACACCTCCATTAGCAAGGACTTGAATGTAATCTCGCCTGTCGTGCTTCTCTAGCTTTTCTTCTAATGCGCGTTTTTTTTCTTTTTTATACTTACTACACAACGTAGAAGTGCTAAAAAATAAGAGTAAGAGTAAAAAACCTTGAAGCGAAAAACCGATATAAACGCTCGCTCCTACGATGAAAGACATGCAGGCTCCCGATACTGTCAGTGCTTTTGCTATGTAGCCCGCTCCTGCCATGAGTAATATCACGATTATCATGACAGCATCAAACGGATTCACAGCAAATAAGCTCCTTCTCTGTCAAAATATATTCAACGGGAATATCATGAGATTCATATGGAACCTCTGAAACGACTTGACAATCAAACGCAAGGCTTAGCTTCTGTCCGGTATAATCTGTTAAATAACGATCGTAATAGCCGCCTCCATAGCCGATACGATATCCATTCTTGCTATATACCACGCCAGGCACAAGGAGTAAATCAATTGAAGATTTTGAAATGGGAACCGTTTCTTCAACAATTGGTTCGGCTAACCCGTAGTACACTGTTTCAAGCTGTGAAAAATTCGTAATCTCGTAGAAAACCATTTGAGATGTTGTGGGGTTGCATTTTGGAACAGCTACTTTCTTTCCATCTTTCCAAGCCCGTTCAATGATGGCTTTCGTATTAACTTCTTTATTTCTTGAAACCGTAGCTGCAATGACTCTAGCCTCTTTCCATAAACAAGTTTCATACAGTGCATTTGCTATGCTCGTTGAATGTGCCTCGTGCTGCTCTTCAGAAATTAAATTAAGAACGCGCTTCATCTCTTTGCGCAGATGAGATTTCATTTTAATTCCCCCCTATAAAAAAAAACAGCAGGATTGTACTCCTACTGCTTACTTTGTTTCACGATGAAGTGTAACTTTTTTAAGTCTTGGGCTGTATTTTTTTAACTCAAGACGATCTGGGTTATTACGCTTGTTTTTAGTTGTAATGTAATTACGGTCACCAGTCTCAGTGCAAGCTAATGTAACGTTTACGCGCATCTATTTTCCCTCCAAACATTATAAACATAAATCAGACTTTAATATAATATCATTTTTCGAAAGGAAATGCCAGTCTGTTTTTTTGAAGAAAGTCATTTAATTTCATTTCTTCACTTTTTCTTTCCTCTTAGAGTCCTGAGCTCCTTCTCTGCTACGCCTTATATATAGATGAAGTTTCTTAAAATAGGCGGAACTCTTTTTATGAGAGGCGTACTTCCTTTCTTTTAAATAAAATCCATTATTTACACTCTTTGATATTCTTGTATTTTTTCTACAAAATATGCCGACAGCTTCTTGGCAGTCTGAGTGTTTAACGCCTCTGAATAAATATTTAATACAGGCAAGTGACCATCGGGCAAAATAAGCGTCCATTCATGAGGATCATGGTAAATTTTTAAACCATCAATGACATACACTTGTTTACCGATTGCTTCTTCTAATAACTTCTTCATCACTTGTTCTTGAATTTCTAGCGGACATGAAATATAGCGCCAGTTCATATAAGCGTGGGGGACATATTGAATCATTTCAGAAATTTTCCGCTGCTGCACCATAATTAATTCGATCAGCTGACATAAAGCGTACATGGCATCTAACTGAAATTGAACAGGCCCCAAAAGACTAAGCAAATCACGTTTTTTTGCTTTTGTCCTCATAAATGATTGATTGAGAGATTGAGCAAATGTTTCTAATGTGGATGAATAGTGTATAGGAATAGGAACGAATGCTACTTTTTTTGTCATGTATACGCTATAAATATAAAGCGACATAATTTCTGAGTCATTTACGCTGCAGCCTTTTTCATCATATAGAGCAAATGTTTCTCCATCTTCTTTAATCTGAATACAAAAAGACAGCTTATTTCGTTTAATTATTCGTTTGGTTTCTTCTGTTTTCTCCCACTTGTTTAAAAATAACACATGGATACGAAGACGCTTACATAATAATTCGACAACTTCCTGTATAAACGGTGAACAAATCACACCAATCCGCGTACTGTCTTCTAATAAAACATGCTGATTAATTGATTTTACTAAAGCATCACAATATTCTTCCCTGATATTTCCTATGCTTGTTTCTTTAAGTGAAACAGAAGTCGTTATGTTTGCTTTTTTAGCTTGAAGATACATCCGCTCAATCTTTTTTTCAATAAGCTGATTAACTAATTGTCCTTTATTATCATATATTTCTAAAAACAGACCGCTGTTTTTGCTATCCACACCAATATAAATACCAATGCTCGCTTGTGAAGTCATCATGTAATATCGAAATACCGGAAGAGCTTCTTTTTTAATATCATACACAGCTGAATGATTACTCCGTAAAAAAGAAAAGCATTCTTTGCGAAGTTGAGTGGCTTCTCCTTCATCATCGCTTGCTAGACAGAACGATCCTTGATGTTTGCATACAAGTAATAACGCATTGTATAGTCTTTCTCGATCAACAGATGAATGTACATACAGGCGACCGTTTTTGAAGATAGAAACATCTGGTTTTACAGAAAGTTGAGGTAGCACTTGATTTTCAGCTACTGTATCTTGGACATACGTAGTCATTGCTTGAACATTTACATACGGACC
This sequence comes from Priestia sp. USM5, assembly GCF_058323215.1. NCBI lineage: Bacteria > Bacillati > Bacillota > Bacilli > Caryophanales > Bacillaceae > Priestia > Priestia sp. USM5. The sequence goes on along the minus strand of NZ_JBSGKN010000001.1, from coordinate 398,608 downwards.
TATCGTAGCGTTGTATAAAAACGATTCTGCCCCCACCGTTACGTTTTGAAGCAAAATCGTTTTATCGATTGCAGCATGTGCTTCTATGATACTATTGGTTCCGATAATCGTGTAAGGACCAATTGAAGCACCTTTTCTAATCACCACATTTTCTCCTACGTAAACCGGATCGTAAACAGTCACCCCTTCTTCTATAAGCGCGTCATCTGAGACAATACTTTCCTGTCTATCGCCAAACCACTTGCTCCACAGATCATAGTGTGCTTGACGATAATGGTGGATTTGCCCAATATCAATCCAATAATCCTCTGTTACAAAACTGCACACAGTATGATTATATTCCAAAAGAAGCGGGATAATGTCAAAGCTAAAATCTGTAGGACCATAAGAATTCACGTAATCAAGAACGGATTTTTTGATCACATACACTCCCGTATTAATCAATCGGCTATTGGCCTGTTCGTAGGTCGGTTTCTCTACAAATCCCGTGACTCGATTCCCTTCATCTATCGTCACCACTCCATAACCCCGCACGTCGTTTACTTCTTTTGTAACAATGGTCATTTCGCTTTTTTGTTCATAATGAAAATGAATAACGTCTTGAAGATTAATTTCTGTTAAGGCATCTCCACTAATAATAATACAGTCTTCCTCAATAAAGGCCTCTGCTCGCTTAATTCCGCCCGCTGTTCCAAGAGGCTCTTTTTCGATAAAATAAGTAAGCGTCACTCCCCACTGAGAGCCATCCCCAAAGTATTCAATAATTTGTTCATGCCTATACTGCAGCGTAATCCCAATCTCTGTAATTCCATGTTTCTTAAGCAGTTCAATGCTATATTCCATCACAGGTTTATCGTAAAGCGGCAGCATAGGCTTTGGAATCGTGTAGGTCAAGGGCTGCAGTCTTGTTCCTTTACCGCCAGCAAGTATAATGGCTTTCAATTTTTTGCCTCCCTCCTTTTTTTATCCTGGCAAATGTGATGTTGAAACAGCTTACTTGTATCGATAGCGATTTTCTCCCAGCTAAACATCGTTGTTGCTTTTCTATACCCATTTTCGCTGATTTTCGCAGCTATTTTTTCATTTTTTAACAAAAATTCAATACAGTTGATTAATTCGAGCGTATCTCCTCTGGCAAACGTCAGGCCCGTGTCGAAATGTGAAACAATATCGCTTAGACCTCCTGTATCGGCAACGATGGTTGGCTTCTTGGCTACCATCCCCTCTAAAGCCACAATTCCAAAAGGTTCATATAGACTTGGAAAAACAACCATTTTGCAAGCTTGAAGAAGTTGATTTCGTTCGTTATCGGTAATGTATCCAATAAAATACACGTATTTGTCTAATTGCTTTTCACTTACCTGTGTTCGAAATTCATGAAGTAAAGGCCCTTTTCCCGCCACAACAAATTGAACATCTATTTGTTTTTTCTTAAATAGTTCCGCTGCTTCAATAAATAGCTGAAATCCTTTTTCATATACAATTCGTCCAATTGAAAAAATAATAGGGGCCTTTCTAAAATTATATTTCTTTTGTAAACTTTCTTTTAACCGTTCATTTACTGCGTCGACTACCAGCTGCTTGTCAATTCCATTTGGAAATATAGCAATTTTATCCTGTTCTACGTGAAATAAAGTGATTAATTCTTTCTTCATATAGTCGCTGCAGACAATGATTGAGCTTGATTGTCGAATCAGCTCCTCTTCTTGCAAGTGAATTTTCTGCTGCATGTCATTATGAATACCATTATTGCGCCCATGTTCTGTCGCATGAATGGTCGTAATTAGCGGCCTATCCGTTTTATCTGCTAAACATTTTGCTGCGGATGCAACAAGCCAGTCATGAGCATGAATAACGTCAAAAGACAGCTTGTAGCCTAACTCCAGTCCTCTAAGAGCCATAGCCACGTTCAAACTGTTTACCCATGTCAAAAAATCCGGATGATGAGGCTGCAGGCTTTTAACTCTGTAAACGTGAACACCGTATAAACGTTCATATTCCGGCAGCCCCTCTACATACGTCGTTAATACACTAACGTGATGACCCGCTCTAGCTAACGCTCTGGATAAATCAAATACATGTCGTGCAAGTCCTCCGATAACTAGAGGAGGGAATTCCCATGCAAGCATTAAAATGGAGAGACCGCCTTTATATTGATTTACTGATAAAGCCGACGGCTCTATCTCTTTTACAGGGTATAAAAAAGAACTTCCTGAAAGAAAACTGTTTTCACTATCCATCCTTGGATTCTCTTCGTGACAGAGAAAATCAAACAGCTTTATTTGCCTTTCGTATTCACCCCTGACTTTTTCAAAAGTATAAAGCCAATCGCTGCTACTTAAAAGGAGCCACTGTCGGTAGATGGCATTCACCACGCTAGGATGTTTAAAATCGATCACACCTAGCATCGCCTCTGACTTCTGTACGGTTGAAATAAACAATTGATTGTTCTCACTGACAAATTCGGCGCTTTTTGTTGCACCGTAGAGTGCAAGAGTTTCATTTTGATAAAACTCTATATCCCTCGCGTAATCTAAAGGATATTGAAATGTACCGCTTGCTGCTTGCATTCGCTGAAAGCCAAGCGTGTCCTTCGCTTTCAAATCCAAAACAGCGCTCGCTTTATTCATTGTTCCTTCCTCAACTTGTTTTCCTTGCTTAGGATATGGAAACAAGATAATACCAGCAGGGGACTTTTTTAGTTCATCTGTTGATGACTTCACAAAGGTATAGCGCATTTCATGAGATTTCAGGAGCATATCTACTTGATGAGTATACTCTCCTTGCTGTATAAAAAAACCGACGGGCTTTTTTTCAAAAAACTGTTGAAAAACACGTATTGCTTCTGTAATTTGGAGATTTAATGTTTGTTCTGTTTTAAGGATGGAAACGAACGCGTTCGTTACGGTAGTAGGAATACATTCCAGCATGTCATGCTGAAAGAAATATTTGCAGGCTGAGAACAAGCTCCCGTCCCACTTTTTTAAAAAAGTGAGTGCTCTCTGATGCTGCCGGCTTGAAAACTGGTGTAAATACTGAGCGTAACGAGTATTAAACTCCTCGTCGTTTAATACGTTCAAAAATACACAAGACATCACAGCTGTTGCACCTATCAATTTTTCAGACTCAATTTGATCTAAAAAAGGGATGAATTCGTTCGTTACTTGTTCAAACAGCGGATACTCACTCTCTGCTTGAAGTACATGTAGCAACGGATAATGCATATAAGTTAAAAGAATACAGTCATCACTATTCATATTGCTTCTTCACCTGCTCCAAGTCATTTGAATATAAGGAATATGTGCTAAATTCATTTTGAACACCCTGGTGAACTTTTACAGGTTCGTACATCCAGCTCAACGACGTTACATTCACTTGTTCATGCTGTTCTTTCATCAAATAAACCGGATTCGAACGAAGAAGGGAAAAAAAACTTCCTTCTTTATCTTGAATACCAATATCTATTACATACGTGCGCTCACTTTCCAAGCTATTCATAAATATGAAGTCTTGCTTAGGAGTAAGACCCTTCATATAATAGCGGTTTGATTCATGGCCGTTAAAATGAAGGCCTGTTATATCATACGTACACATAGCTAGATTCAATTCTTCCCATCGTGTCGAAAACATACTTTCTACCATTTCTCGAATATGCTCTGAAAACGACCAGTGAACATAAATACGAGATGAGTCAAGCTGAGTAGCTATACACACATTTAAGTTTTGAATAAGATTAGGAGCCACTGTTTTATCACTTCGTTTCTTAGATTGTTTTTTCTACATATAAATGCCGTATAAACTTATTAACATCTTACCATTCAGAAAAAGTTGCTACAATAAACGCAATTTGTCGATTTGTGTTAAAAAATCCAGGCCAGCAAATTGGATGCATGAGCCTGTATGAATCGTTTGTTACACCGCTGTTGATTTCCGTGCAAAATGTCGCTTTCCGAGGGCGGCGATGAGCCTCCTCGTCGCTTCCGCTTTTCCTGCAGGAGTCTTTGCCCTTCCCTCTCATTAACAGCTAGAAGCAGCTACATTAAACCTACGTTTCTCGATACAATGAAAAAAATCCGAACGATTCATCGTTCGGATCTTCCTTCAACTAAAACACTTTTGTCCCAGCCTCTTTTTCCACTATTCATTTAAATCGTAGCGTTTGCCTTTTACAAGGTAAAATACGCTTTCTGCTACGTTAGTGGTATGATCAGCCATACGCTCTAAATAACGGGCTACAAATAAAAGCTGTGTAATTTGATTCATAGCCTCCTGCTTTTCTTTAGCAAGACTTAAAAGTTCTTTAATTGTTATTCCGTAAAGCTCATCCACTTGATCGTCCATTTCCGCTACTTTTTTAGCCAACACAAGATCTTCTTCGTGATAAGCTTTTAACGAAAGGCTCAGCATTTCAATCGAAATATCGTGCATTTTCTTTACATGTTCTAACGGCTTAATTAATTCTTCGTTTCCAATTCGTATAGCTGATTTTGCTACATTAACGGCAAAATCTGCCATACGCTCAACATCCGAAGCAATTTTAATTGCCACAATAATACGTCTTAAATCAATAGCCACGGGCTGCTGCTTTGCAATCAGTAGGATAGCTAGGTCATTAATTTCTTCTTCTAAGTCATCCACGTATGAATCACCGTCGATAATTTCTAGCGCCAGCTCAACGTTACTTGTTTGCAACGCTTCAATTGATTTTGATAACGCCTCATGCGTTAAGCGCCCTATTTCTAATAATTTTTCACGTAATATCTTTAAATCACCATGAAACTTTTCGCGTACAACCACTCATCCCATCTCCTTGTATGTCTTAACCGAAACGACCTGTAATATAATCTTCTGTGCGTTTATCAGATGGCATTGAGAAGATTTTATCTGTTTCTGCGTACTCTACCACTTCTCCATTTAAGAAAAATGCTGTTTTATCTGAAATACGTGCCGCTTGCTGCATATTATGTGTAACAATAATAATGCTGAAGTCTTTCTTTAATTCTTGTACTAACTCTTCTACTTTTAATGTCGAAATTGGATCGAGTGCAGAAGTAGGCTCATCCATTAAAATAACGTCGGGTTCAATAGCCAAGCAGCGCGCAATACAGATACGCTGCTGTTGTCCACCTGACAACCCATTCGCATTTTGATTCAAACGATCTTTAACTTCGTCCCAAATAGCTGCTCCTCGTAAACTTTTTTCAACAATTTCATCTAGTTTTTTCTTGTTGCGAACGCCATGAATTCTTGGACCGTACGCGATATTATCATAAATAGATTTTGGGAACGGATTTGGTTTTTGGAAAACCATTCCTACTTGCGTGCGCAGCTCTTCCACATGGTACGATTTATCAAAAATATTTTTTCCTCTATACTCAATTTCACCTGATGTACGGACAATTGGCGTCATTTCTACCATACGATTTAACGTTTTAATATATGTTGATTTTCCGCAGCCCGATGGACCGATGATCGCGGTAACTTCGTTAGCATGAATGTCTAAATCAATATTTTTTAAGGCATGTGTGTTGCCATACCATAAATTCAAACCTTTTGTTTTATATACAATTTCTTTTGTTTGCGGAGTATTCACTTTTTCTTTGTTAGTCAATTCCATTGTTATTGCCATTGGATAATCCTCCTTCATCGTCTTTAACCGTTTTGAGCACAATAAAAGTCTCTCTATGTCTATTTAATATCTATTGTTTACTATTAGTGTAAATACATACGAGAAGCCGAACGCTTCCCCTTATTTTGATCATTTCTATTAATCCTTACACTTACAGAATAATAGCCGACTATTAATTGTGTTTTAACTCAATGTAAAGCTTTTGTAAATGAAGGCCTATCTGCGTGTTTTTTAGGTAAAAAACTAGTTCTTACGACCCTTAAATTCAATAAAAAACCATATATGTAAAGATTTCTAACAAAAAAGAAGAGGTTGAGACATAACTAAATTAATTTGATATAAAGATAAGTAAATTAGATAAATAAGCCAGTACGAATCACTTCTTCTGACACCACTGTTGATTTCCGTGCAAGCAGTCGGCCGGTGAGCCTCGTTGTCGCTTCCGCTCCTGCGGGGTCTCACTTCTTCCGCTTTTCCGGCAGAAGTCTTCGCCCTGCCCTCCAATCAACCGCTTAAAGCACCTACTTACATGAAATCTACGTTCACCCTCTCAATAAAAAAATCCGAACAGCGTTGATTCTTAATCAACGTCGTTCGGATCTTACTTCAACTAATATGCTTTTTCCCAGCCTCTTTAATTGGCGTCGTTTGCAATGACAGCCTGTTGATTCTCTTCTTGATCTTTTACTTCTTGTTCACCTTTTTTCTTTAAATCAAAATACGTATCGAGCGCAGAACGAGCAAGCTCTTTTGTAATGGTATTTGGTGCACTTGGCACAAATGCCGATGGTACCACGACAGCTACTGCAATTTCAGGATCATTTGCCGGAGCAAAGGCCACAAAGTTTGAATTATTAACTTTAATTGGATCCCCTCCGCTTGGGTTTTTCTCATAGGCTTGTGCCGTTCCAGATTTACCAGCAGGATTATAGTTCGCTGTATGGAAAGCTGCGTACCCTGTACCGCCTTGTTCCTGCGTAACCCGCTTAAAGCCATTTTGAACATCTTTAATGTATTCTTCTTTCATCGTGATACGATTTAACACATCAGGTTCAAATGAATGCTGCGTACCGCCAATTTCATCGGTTTTTATCGTTGGCTTTCGGATTTCTTTTACTAGCTGCGGCTTGATGCGATACCCTCCATTAGCTATTGCAGAAGTATATTGAACAAGCTGCAGCGGCGTGTACGTATCATACTGGCCAATTCCTAAATCAAGCGCTGTACCTGGAACATTGCTTCCGCCTTGTACACCTGTTGATTCGTTATCGAGGTTTATGCCTGTTGATACGCCTAAGCCGAACTGACTGTAGTACGAACGCAGTTCGCTGAATGTGTCAGGTTTAATCGGTAAAGTCATGTTCTTGTGGTACTGTAATCCAGCCATCGCCATTACCGTTTTAAACATAAATACGTTGGATGAATATTTTAACGCGGATGAATACGTTAAGGGTCCTAACCCCTCAGCCTCAGCTGATTTCTTAATTGGTGTTCCTTTAATTTTTAACGGTTCATCAACGAACACTGTGTTTGGCTTAATAGCTCCTGAATCTAAGCCAGCTAGAACCGTTGCCCCTTTTACAACAGAGCCCATTGTATAAGATGTTGAAATATTCCCTAATGCAAAATCTTCTATTTTAGGTACCCCAGTCTTCTTATCAATGGTGTATTTTTTACCTGCCATTGTTAAGATTTCTCCTGTGTGAGGATCCATCATAATCACAAAAGCACGGTCTAAAAACTGCGTTCCTTTCATTTTCTTTTTGGCTAAAAGCTGGTCCGTAATTTGTTTTTCTACCGCTTTTTGAAGCTCCATATCAATAGTTAAAACTAAATCACTGCCGCGTTCGCCTTTCGACACTTGAATTGTATCAAGGAGATTTCCTTTATCATCTGTTACATACTGGACTTTTTCTTTTTGACCGCTGAGCTGAGCTTCGTATTGCTTCTCTAAATAGCTCGTCCCAACTTGGTCATTTCGACTATAGCCTCTTGATAAGTAATACTGTACTTTATCTTTGGGCAGACCCTCGTTGGCAGAGGATACATTTCCAAGCAAAGTACGGAGAGTGCTGTTTTCTGGGTATGAGCGATCCCAATACGTTGTTGTATCAACACCCGGAAGTTCATCTAAATGCTCACTTACAACGGCATACTCTTCATTTGTCACACCGCTTTTAACAATTTGCGGGGTGTTAGAATACCCTGCCTCCATTTGGCGCTTAATAGCTAGAACTTCTAAATCACTCTTTAAACTTTCTAAATCTTTTTTAGAAATGCGGTCTAACTGACGTTGATACAGTTCGTCATCAGTCATTTCACCATCTTGAACTTTTTTACGATCAGCTTTCGTAATTTTCTGCTCCGCTTCTTTAGGGTGAAGCATAATCCAATAATCCTTCATGTCGCGTTCTGTAATTTTTACCACGTTTTTAGCATCTTTGTTCTTTCTATTTTCTGGAATATCAATCACATTTGTGGTGTAAGGAACATCGATCATAGTGGCTAACTTTTTAGCGATGCGCAGCCTTTCTTCAGCTGTATTTCCTTGAAAACGAGTATATGTAATCGTATTTAAAGAGGTATTATCTACAATTACGCGGTTATACCGATCGTACATTTTCCCTCGAGGAACAGGCGTACTGACTGTAACGTCCTGTGTTTTTTCGACTTCTCGTTCGTAATTCTCACCGTACACAATTTGAACAAGTCCCAACCGCAAAATTAATACGGAAAATAGGGCAAATACGGTCAAGAAAAGTAAGTTCACACGAAAAGGCACGTGACTTTTTCTTCTTTTTTTCTTTTTCATACCAACACCTACACTTTATAAAACATATATACCATAACACCATAAAATCAGACATTTAGCAAATAAATAGACACCTGGCAGGTGCCTATTTACACAACGTATTTATTCTAAAAGAAAAGCGAGGCATTTTCCATAGTACAAATGAAGGAGCTGATAATACTCTAAGCTGGAGACTCTCCGTCTCCTTCATTTAATACTGGAGGAGTAACAGTCGTTTCTTTTTTGTGCAGAGGCTGTGAGATATGTCTTACACAAAAATAAATGATCGTATGCCCTGCTCCAACAATAGCTAATAAAATGGGAATACTTTTTGCTTCATCAAAAAATAGTACGGCTATTAAAAATAAAGATATGGAAACAACGCGCCCAATATTCAGAAATACTTCTCTGACAACAATGTATTCGATTCTTTTTGAAACAACGTCCTTTGCTCGTCCAATCACATCGTACGTTAGAGAAATGAATGGAACCAACAAAATAGGATAGGCAATGGCAATACAAACAGCATATATAATTAACTTTGGATACGATAAGTTAAAGATAAGCAAAAAGACTGCTCCATAGAGAAGGAGGCCCCCGGTGAAAATAAATCGAAGGCGGTTTTTTTGCTTAATAAATCTTGAGGCTACATAGTATCCTACAAACGCCACCGCTGAATTCACCAGTCCATAAGTTCCTAAAGCTAATTCACTTCCCGTCGTAATAAATACCATAACGGATACGACAAAAATGAACGTACCTTCACGCAATCCTTGAAAGAAATGAGCCTGTAATATTCGATTCCAGTCTTTGTTGACTTTTCGTTCAGCCCACACTTCTTTAAATTTGTATACTCCTTCAGCTGCGCGTCTTGTAATAAAAAAACTAAGCACAACGGCACCGACAAACAATAGCAGAGATACACCAAACACAATTTTATACCCAAGTGATTCATACAAAGCGGAAATAACAAAGCCCGCTCCTAAAGGACCAATCATCCCTGCAAAAGAGTTTAAGATCCCTAAAAATCCGTTAAAAAAGTCTCTTGTATCAGGTTCTGTAATTTCAAAAGTTAGCACATTAAAAGCTAGCCAATAAAAGCCATATCCTATACCCAGCAGTCCACCAAGCAATACTAAATACTCGGCTGCGTTAGCTCCACTGACCAATACAGCGATATAAAAAACAGCTAAAAAAGATACGCCTAACCTTAAAACCACAACCCGGTCAATTCGTTTGGCCCATTTACCTGCTAAAATAAACGTAAGCGGCTGAAGCACCACTACCGCTAAATTATAAATAGCGAGATCCGAAAATTCGCCTGATTGTTTCCACAGATAAATGTTAACAAACGAATTGGAAATTGAAATAGCCAAGGCATAAAGACCGCCTATAATTAAAAGCAAAAGTAAATCTTTACTAACTTCTACATCTCCAACTACTTTTTTTAATAAAGGCATATCAAAAAACTCCTTTTCTCTTCTACACCTAGTGTGTGAAAAAGAAAAGGAGATATGTAAAAGAATTGGAAAACAAAAAAGCCAGTAAAGGTAATAATTACTTTACTGGCTCTTAAATACGTCTTCAGCTTATTTTGCAGCGTCGTAACGCTTAGCAACTTCGTCCCATTTTACAACATTAAAGAATGCTGAAATGTAATCTGGACGGCGGTTTTGATAATTTAAGTAGTAAGCGTGCTCCCAAACGTCTAGACCAAGAATTGGCGTTTTGCCTTCCATTAATGGGCTATCTTGGTTTGGTGTGCTTGTTACTTCTAATTCGCCGTTGTTTACAACTAACCAAGCCCAGCCAGAACCGAAGCGAGTTTTAGCTGCATTTGCAAATTCTTCTTTGAATTGATCAAAGCTGCCGAATTTGCTAGCGATAGCGTCTGCTAATTCACCAGTTGGAGCACCGCCGCCGTTAGGGCAAAGGATTGTCCAAAATAATGAGTGGTTCGCATGACCGCCACCGTTATTGCGTACTGCTGTACGGATATCTTCAGGAACAGCATCTAAGTTTGAAATTAACTCTTCAATACTTTTGCTTTCTAAATCCGCTTTGCCTTCAACAGCAGCGTTTAGGTTTGTAACATATGTGTTGTGATGTTTTGTGTGGTGAATATTCATTGTTTCTTTGTCGATATGTGGTTCCAGTGCATCGTATGCATAAGGTAGTTCTGGTAATTTGTAAGCCATGAATAATTCCTCCTTCAAAATATGTAAGCATTTTGGCGCAAAAGCACCATATACGTTTAGATTAGCAAATTTACCCTACTCTTTCAAATAAAAAGTACCTAATCCATGATTTATATTTACCTAATTCCCATTCGCTATTCTTTTAAACATAAAAAAAAGCTTCTTTTTCTCAAAAGAAGCTTTGAATAGACAATAGTATGGCGGAGGAAGAGGGATTCGAACCCCCGCGGGCTTTAACACCCCTGTCGGTTTTCAAGACCGATCCCTTCAGCCGGACTTGGGTATTCCTCCAACCCTATAAATGGTGGACCCTGCAGGACTCGAACCTGCGACCGGACGGTTATGAGCCGTCTGCTCTAACCAGCTGAGCTAAGGGTCCACATGGCTCCACAGGTAGGACTCGAACCTACGACCGATCGGTTAACAGCCGATAGCTCTACCACTGAGCTACTGTGGAACAATATGAATTATGTATGTCACAAACGTAAATTGGAAAATAGCGGCGGAGGGGATCGAACCCCCGACCTCACGGGTATGAACCGTACGCTCTAGCCAGCTGAGCTACACCGCCATGGCTCCACAGGTAGGACTCGAACCTACGACCGATCGGTTAACAGCCGATAGCTCTACCACTGAGCTACTGTGGAACAATATAACATTTACTAGCGACATTAAAAATTTAACATGTTTCTGGCCTAAAGTCAATATATTATTTTAAAACAGCGTATAAAAAATAGGCAATCATCAACAGTTGAATAAATCCTTTCGAGATAGCGCCACTAAAAAAGCCAATAACCGAACCTACTCCAATTTTTACTGCGTTGCTAATTGTGGTCCGATGAACAATCAGTTCTCCTACAATCGCTCCGATAAACGGCCCTAAAATAATTCCAAATCCCGGAATAACAAACGGACCCACAAGCAATCCAACTGTACTTCCCCAAACGCCTGCTTTAGTGCCTCCGAATTTTTTCACACCAATAATATTAGCGATATAGTCTGCTAAAAAAAGTGCGACAACTAACAATCCTTGTATCACCCAAAATAACCAGCTATAGGAGCTAAAATCATAAAATAAACCGTATATGACAAATCCTAGCGCTACAAATAGCACGCTTGGGATGATGGGATAAACCAACCCAACAAACGATACAACAAAGCTAATGATAACTAATGCCCAACATAAAATAGCCATGCCCGCACCTATCCTTTTTATTATTACTATTTATCATACAATAACCACTCTTATAAAGAAAGGCCTTGCATGAGCAAGGCCTTTCTTTATTTTACCTTTGAATATGTCTTTAGATAGCGATCTCCGAGTACCGCTTCCGCAATATTAACAGCATGATCTCCAATTCGTTCTAAATTGCTAATGATATCGACAAAAACAATAGCAGCAGAACCTGTACATACATTTTCATTTAGACGTAAAATGTGCTTCTTACGAAGCAGACGCTCCATTGCATCAATCTGCTCTTCTTTTTGAATGACCTGGACTGCTTTTTCTCTATCTACTTTTTCTAAAGCAAAAACAGCTTCTTTAACTGTTACAATAGTCAATTCGAACATATCAGCTAAGTCGGTATTAGCTTCTTTTGTCATTTTCACCTTATTTGTAATTTGATAATCAACAAGTTCAATGATATTTTCAAAATGATCGCCAATACGCTCAATATCTCGCGCAGTATCTAGAAGCACAGAATGCTCTTCGCTTTCAGCTTCTGACATGGAAGAGCGGGATAACAACACTAAATAATTCGTGATTTTTTTATCTAAATTGTTAATGGCATTTTCAATTTGCATAGTAGCATCAGAATGTTTAGGATGGCGCGTCTTCAAATAACTATTGGCTTCTTCTAACCCAATCGTCGCGAATTCTCCCATACGAATAAGCTCTGCTTTTGCCTGCCCAAGAGCAATTGAAGAAGACTGTTCAATAAAAATAGGATCAAGATGTTTAGGTTTAAAGTCTATAACAGCATCTTCACCAGGAATCAGCTTTGTAACAATTAACGCAAGCAGACCGATAAGAGGGAACTGAATAATTGTATTGGTTGTGTTAAAGAGACCATGAGCAAATGCAATCGTCATTTCTGGGTTTAAGCCCATCGTCTCTCTCAAGTACTCCACAAGACGAGTAAATAACGGCAAGATAATTAAAAAGATAGTTGTACCAATTAAGTTGAACATTACGTGCGTTAAAGCAGCCCTTCTTGCTGCCACACTTGCCCCGATTGAAGCTAAAATAGCGGTAATAGTCGTACCAATGTTGTCTCCAAACAATACAGGCAGCGCGGCATGTATATCAATAGCGCCCTGTCCAAAAAGTTCTTGTAGAATTCCGATAGTAGCGCTAGAGCTTTGCACAATCACCGTAAATAAAGTGCCAATTACAACTCCTAAAATCGGATTATCACTCATGCTTACAGTTAAATCATGAAACTGTTGAAGTGAGCGAAGCGGCTTCATCCCGCTTCCCATAAGCTCTAGACCAAAGAATAACATTCCAAACCCAAAAGCGATTTGACCAAAATTTTGAACAGGTTTACTTTTAAAGAAAAAGAGTAAAATCGCTCCCACTGCGAGAATAGGAAGAGCGTAGCTCGAAATGTCAATTCCGATTATAAAAGCTGTAACTGTCGTACCGATATTTGCGCCCATAATAACCCCTATAGCTTGGCGCAAAGTCATAAAACCGGCACTTACTAAGCCTACCGTAATAACAGTGGTTCCTGAGCTGCTCTGAATAAGAACGGTAACCAGAATACCTGCTAGAACTCCCATAAACGGATTAGTTGTGAATCTGTCTAAAATATCGCGCAATCTATCTCCTGCTGATTTTTGCAACCCATCTCCCATGAACTTAATCCCGAATAAAAAGATTCCGAGTCCACCGATAAATTCAAAAATCATTTTTTGAACATCTAGTTCCAAACACCTCAACTCCTTGATTTTTTTCTAACGACATAGAGAAGTCCTCACTATTATTAACGAATCTTAAAAGCACTGTAAACGTTTTTACGCTAATGTTTACAATAACTTAACAGTATATTTACATTGTAATTGGAAACGATTTCTAGAATCTATTGTAAACCTTGAATTTCCGCTATAGAATAAATTATAGTTAGAATTTTTTAATAAAAGGAGGGTTTACAATAATCATGTTAAAAAAGATGGGATGGAGTCTTACTTCCTTTCAAAAAATGAGGTCTCTTCGCTTTGAGCATACAAACAAAACCATTGGCTTCATATTGTTTTTAACACTTATTTCTTTGCTGCCTACATTTTTCTTTATGACGTTGACAATTGTAAACGGCTATCACATTGCTACAACAGAGCTTCCGAAATCGGTTTCTTCTTTTTCTATTTCAAATTCACAGCTTACGTCAAGCCAACCTTTCACAAAAAAAGTAAACGGTACCGCTTTTATTTTAGACCCCTCACAGTCTATTGAACGGTTTCATTCCCCTGCTCATGCAATTGGTTTTTTAAAGGATGGAATTTACATCACGACTAATTCACAAACACAAACGTATTCATATGAGTTGCTAAACTGGCATCATAAAGATAAAAATGAACTGTTAAACTTGCTGCACGAACAAAAATTTTCTTTATACATACTTGTCCCTATCGCTATGCTTTTACTGTACGTATTAACATCTGGACTAAACTTCCTTTCTATTACCTGCCTTGCTTATCTTGGAAAACTGATTGGACTCATCACTAAGAAGCAGCTTCCTTTCAAACAGCTATGGGCACTGAGCGCTTATAGTACGGTAGCCTTCACGCTGCTTTATACGCTTTTTGAAGCTTTTTCTTTGTCTCTAGCAACACATAGCTCTCTTTACTGGATAGGAACGTTCTTCATTTACTTATTGCTCGTCACAAGGGTTCCTATGAGAAAAAAGGTAAAACCTAATAAAGCGATTGAAACATAACGAAATGAATCCAATCAACGGCTAGAAGCACCTACATACATAAAATCTATGTTTACCCTGCCAATGAAAAGCTCCGAACGAATTTAATTCTTGATCAAGAATCAAATTTGTTCGGAGCTTCTTCAACTAACATACTTTTGTCCCAGCCTCTTTATTTCTGTACAACTTTTCTTCTCCCCATTGCAGAAGAAAAAATTTTCAACTGATACAAAACCCACAAACCTCCTGCTGCGAGCAAACTAAAGCTATAAATAAACATCAGCCTTTCAGTATGCATCCACACTTCAAAAACAACGGGTCCCAACGCTACTCCTAAAAATCTCACCGTTCCATAAATGGATACAATAAATCCTCTTTCTTCGTCTGAAGCCGCTGAAGTAATCATCATATTAATACAAGGAAGAACAAATCCTAAGCCGCCAAAGGCGACTGTCAAACAAAACATCAGCACAGGAAGCGTATAAATCACCGTTAATACTCCAAACATTACGAATAAAAGAATCATTCCTACTATCATCAATTTTTTCATGAGCACTACATCTGTTTTGATTCGCTGACCGGTCCAATAAGAAACGAGCGTCATCGCGCCAAGAGGAAATAAAAAAGCGGTTCCTTTGAAAAAACCGTCTATATGATACGTTTCCTCTATTAAAAAAGATAAGTAATATAAAATGCCAAATAATAAAAACAACCCCAGTCCCCCGACAAAGAATAAAGGAAAAAGCGATTTTCTTTTATCATAGACGATCCCAATGGCTCTCTTTAAATACTCTCCAACAGATACTGAATCTGAACCTGTTTTCGCTTCTCTCACATACATGGCTATACCTACTAAAGCAGCACCTGCAGCTAAAGGATACACAAAAAATGCGGCATACCATACAACGAGTGCCGCCGTTGCTCCAATTATAGGTGCAACCACTTTTCCAGCTCCATTATATACTTCTAAAATCCCAAGGACTTTTGCTCTTTTTTCCCCTGTAAATACATCTCCAGTTAATGCCATTGCCAACGTTGTAGTACCAGCAGCGCCAATCCCTTGAATCACTCTTCCAGCCATCAACACAGCAAAGCTTCCAGAAGAGACCAAAGCGCTACTAGCAGCGACAAGGCTACCGATTATCATCACGATGAGGGAATACATAATTAATTTTTTACGTCCATATCGATCTGATAGAATTCCTACCGCAGGAATACACAATGCAGCCGGAATCGAAAATACACTCAGTATCAAACTGGTTTGGACTCCACTTAAGTGAAGTGACTTTTGAATGCTTGGCAGCAGAGGAATGAGCATGGAATTTCCCAGCACCATGATTAAAGGCAATAAGCCTAATGAAACAATCATTAATTTTTCTTTCAATTTTCGTTCTCCAATCATATTTAAGTAAGACAAGCATAGGCTTTACACATAAGCAAAAGAATGAAGGAGGAGCATAATGAAAAAGCTATGTGCATTAGCCGCTTTCGCTTTTATCGGATATATTTGTCACTACGACATTAAATACGGGACCATTCCTACTGCGACTGAAGCAGTTCAAGTCAGCAAAGCGCAGCCTGCAGAAACAAAAGCCGCCAGCTCTTCTTCCACCTATACAAAAATAAAAATTAAGCCAGGCGATACAGTTTTGTCCGTCATTGAAGAGCTTACAAAAAAATCGATACCGGTTTCTATGAACCAAATGATTAAAGACTTTAAGAAGTTAAATAACGGTACAGCGCCTGAAGATATTCAAATTGGAAAAACGTATAAGTTCCCTATTTACAAGTAATGACAGCATTCTTCTTGTCAAGATGGGATAGTCATTGTTAAAATAGCTAAGGTAGTACTTTCTACTAGTTATTTTGTTCATAAAGAGTTATTCTATTAATGAATTCAAATTCTTGATTTCATTTTGAAGGAGAGATTATCACGTGAGTGAAATTATACATCGTACAAAAACACGCCCCGTTAAAGTTGGAGATTTAACAATTGGGGGCAGTAACGAATTAGTTATTCAAAGTATGACAACCACTAAAACACATGATGTTGAAGCAACGGTTGCAGAAATTAAACGTTTAGAAGAAGCAGGATGCCAAGTTGTTCGTGTTGCTTGTCCAGATGAGCGCGCAGCAGATGCAATCCCTGAAATTAAAAAACGCATTAACATTCCATTAGTTGTAGATATTCATTTTGACTATCGCTTAGCGTTAAAAGCAATTGAAGGCGGAGCGGATAAAATCCGTATCAACCCAGGTAATATTGGACGCCGTGAAAAAGTGGAAGCTGTTGTAAATGCTGCAAAAGCTAAAAATATTCCAATTCGTATTGGAGTTAACGCCGGTTCACTGGAAAAACGTATTTTAGATAAATACGGCTATCCGACAGCAGATGGCATGGTAGAAAGTGCACTTCATCACATTAAAATTTTAGAAGACCTTGATTTCCATGACATCATCGTTTCAATGAAAGCATCCGATGTTAACTTGGCAATTGAAGCATATGAAAAAGCTGCTCAAGCTTTTGACTACCCTCTTCACTTAGGAATTACAGAATCGGGTACATTATTTGCGGGAACTGTAAAAAGTGCAGCAGGTCTTGGCGCTATTTTGTCTAAAGGAATCGGAAATACATTACGTATTTCTTTAAGTGCGGATCCTGTAGAAGAAGTAAAAGTTGCACGCGAGTTGCTAAAATCATTCGGTTTAGCTTCCAATGCTGCAACGCTTATTTCTTGCCCAACTTGCGGACGTATTGAAATTGATTTAATTAGCATTGCTAATGAAGTTGAAGAGTATATTTCAACTGTAAAAGCACCGATTAAAGTAGCGGTACTTGGCTGCGCTGTAAACGGTCCTGGCGAAGCTCGTGAAGCTGATATCGGGATTGCAGGAGCACGCGGTGAAGGTCTTCTATTCCGCAAAGGTGAAATCGTACGCAAAGTTCCGGAAGAAACAATGGTTGAGGAACTAAAAAAAGAAATTGATAAAATTGCTGCTGAATATCACGCAAAGCAAGAAGCTGAAAAAGCTGCAGCTAAATCATAACCAAAAAAAGCGAGGCGCATATGCGCCTCGCTTTTTTTATGAAAAGAACGGTAATATAAACGTACCGACAATAATCGATACAACTCCGATCCCTATTGCCCATGCTCCTAGCGTAAGTGCTCCTTTTCTGCGTGCGATAAACCCTAGAATAATCCCAGCGGCACCAAGAATAATTGGTAAAAAGAATAGTGAAAGAATCGAAAGCACGAGTGCGAAACGACCGTATCCCGTTCCTTCTCCTCGTCCAGCGACTTCATGATTGCGATTGCGGTCAATATCTATAACTTCACGCTCTGCATGTGGCTCTCCTACTCGGTAAGGAACGCCCACTTCAGCTGCAGTTTCTTCCATGAAATCAGCTTCATATACATCTTTTCTACGCCTTTGTTCTTCATTCTCCATGCTTAATCCCTCGCTTTCGTAAATAAGGAGCATTTATAGTATCTGAATGCGAGAAAAAATTATAAGTGTTAATCTTATACAGCTGCTCATTTTCTTGCAAAAATAGATACCTGCACGATTCCCACACCGTATAATCATCCTTATCTTTTTTCTTAAGGAGTATAAAAAGTATTACTGTTTCTCTTTAGGCTTTATGTTACACTAGACAAGAATAATCAAGCACCTAAGTAGAATAAACGTATTAAAGGAGTGCACGTAGTTGACAAAAAAGTTTGGAATTGACATTGATGGAACTGTTACCTCTCCTGAAACTTTTGTTCCTCATTTAAATAAAGCCTTTAACTTAAATTTAACACTTGAAGATATTACAGAATATGATTTCAGCCCTTTTGTAAATGTATCACCTGCAGAACTCGGGAAATGGTTTAAAGCAAATGAACGCTCTATTTACGAAACCTCTCCACTTGCAGACGATGCAAAAGCGGTTTTGCAAAAGTGGCATCAAAAGCACGAATTATTCTTTATTAGTGCAAGGCACGATCAGCTATTGGACGTCACGGAAGAATGGTTTCAAAAAAATGAGCTATCGTTTCATCACATTGAGTTAGTCGGCTCTCATTTTAAAGTTGAGACAGCAAAACGATACGATGTTGATATCTTTTTTGAAGACAAACATGATAATGCTTGTGAAATCAGTGAAGAATGCAATATTCCCGTTATCTTATTTGATACTCCTTATAATCGCTTACCTGTTCCAAAAGGAGTGGTTCGCGTATATAACTGGCTAGAAGCAGATCAGTGGGTAGCCGACTGGTTAAAAGAACAGCAAAAATAAAAAAGAGAGGTGCATAGCACCCTCTCTTTTTTATTGATTACATTCTATACATTGACCGTAAATTTCGAATTTATGGCCTGTAATATTATACCCTCGCAAATCCTCGTCTACATACTCCATCGGACAAGCTTCAATTTCTTTTGTTTTTCCACAATCTAAACAAATGAAGTGGTGATGATGATGAGCAGTTGCACATTTAAATCGAAAGTGCTTTTCGCTCGAAAGCTCCGTCATTTCAAGTACGCCTAACTCTACAAATAATGATAAATTACGGTAGATTGTATCAAAACTTAGACCAGGATAATCAGGCTTCATATATTCTAATACATCTTTTGCCGTTAAGTACTTATTTGATTTTGAAAACAAGGCAAGCATTTCTTCACGTTTTCCTGTATGTTTATATCCTTGATCTTTTAATAAATGAATGGCTTCAGTTAAATTCATTTTTGTTTCCCCTTCCGTCCTTTATTAATCATAATAGATATGATTAAAATAACAACAGCAATGACAACAATTGTACCGCCTGGTGCTAAATCCAAGTAGTACGCTGAAAATAATCCGCCTAAAACAGATATTTCACCAAAAATCACCGAAAGCAGAATCGTTTGTTTAAAGCCTCTAGCTAAGCGAATGCTTGCTGCTACAGGAAGAGTCATAAGCGATGACACCAATAGAATACCGACGATACGCATCGATACAGCAATGACAAGAGCAACCATCACGATAAATAAAAAGTGCATCCACTTCGATTTAATTCCAGAAGCAGAAGCATGCTCCTCGTCAAAAGATAAAATAAATAATTCTTTATATAAGAAAAAGACAATAGCTATTACAAATACGGCTATGACAACAACTGTCCAAAGATCCGAACGACTAACTGCACTCACGCTTCCAAACAAATAATTCATTAAATCATTATTAAAACCGTCTGCCAGCGAGATACAAATTGCACTAATACCAATTCCGCCCGATAAAATAATCGGAATGGCCAGCTCTTGATAGTGCTTGTAGACCCCTCGAAGCTTCTCGATAAAAAGAGCCCCTGTAACGGAAGACACCATTCCTAAATAGACGGGGTTCACTCCTTGCATAAACCCTATTTTCTGACTAAGAAGCAAGCTCGCAGAAATTCCGGCTAGCGTCACGTGACTTAACGCGTCTGCAATTAAAGAAAGACGTCTTACTACGATGAACGTGCCCAATAAAGGAGCTAAGACGCCAATAATCATACCTGTTAAAAATGCATTTCGCAAAAACTCAAATTGAAATAAACTGCTTATCATACGTGCTGCCCTCCATGATGATGATCATGGGTTAACACATGAACATTATGACCATAAAACATAGATACGTCATGTTCACAAAGCTGTTCGAATTCTTTGGCATTCCCATGAAAGTGTAAAAATTTATTTAAACAAGCAACGTGGGTTACTTTTTCCGAGACAGTTCCAATATCGTGAGTAACAAGCACAAGCGTAATTCCTTTTTCTTTATTTAACTTTTCAAGAAGCTCATAAAAAGTGTATACATTTTGTGCATCCACTCCGACCGTAGGCTCATCTAAAATTAACAGCTCGGGCTCACTTACAAGCGCGCGTGCAATAAAAATTCGCTGCTGCTGACCACCGGATAGCTCTCCTATGTTTCGATTTAAAAATTCGCTCATCCCCACTGCTTCTACCGCTTCTTTTACCTTTTGTTTATGAGAAGCATTCATAAAGCGAAACAAACCTAGTTTTGAAGTAAGGCCCGTGGAAACCACTTCAAAAACGGTAGCAGGAAAGCCGCTGTTGAAACTATTCGCTTTTTGCGATACATATCCAATTTTACTTCGTTCTTTAAACCTTCTCTGATCTTTTCCAAATAAACGAATTGAACCTTGAGATGGTTTTTGCAAACCAAGCAAACATTTGATTAGCGTTGATTTCCCAGAACCGTTTGGACCAACGAGCCCCAAAAAAGCTCCTTTTGGAATTGAAAAACTTATATCTTCTAATACATTCACTCCATCATATTGAAATGATAAATGATCAATTTCAATGATATCAGGTGTATTCATATGCGCCTCACCATTCTTTTTTTATATTTCTCCATACAAAAGAGGGCACGGTTTCTATCGTATACTCCGTTACCCATTTACTTTCTCAGAATCATTACGATTTAGTCATTAATGTAGTATACAGGATTGTCTTTTATTTGTAAACTAAGCCGTTTCACTCTTTCGCTTTCTTACCCCCGTAGGTTCATCCGACTCAAAATGTTGTTTTATTACACAATATAGTCACATCTTTCTTTTTTATTCATAAACTGTATATGACGAGGAGGTAATCATATGAAAATTGTACAGCAGATTGTCAATAAGAAAGTAAACAATATTACCCCGAAAGAGCTTTTAAAGTATAGCAAACAATACAACATCCCCATTACAGATCAGCAGGCACACACCCTTGTATCTGTCATTAGACAGCAGCCCGTAAATATTTATAACCTTGAAGAGCGCCGAAATTTAATCAAACAAATTGCTCAAGTAACAGATCGTGAAACTGCCAGACGCGTGAACGAATTATTTCAGCAGTTAATGTAAAAGAAGAGGTCATGTCTGTAGACATGACCTCTTTCAATCACATATGAAATTACATAAGCTTTTGTTTTAATTCTGAATCAAAGCTTTGTGCACGAATCATATCAATTTCCAATTGATATGGCGCTTTTTTATTTTTCTTATCTTCTCCTACATAAGGAGTTTCTAGAATTTTAGGAACTTCTTTAAACGCTGGGTGATGAACAATATAATTCAGTGCACCAAATCCGATTTCACCAAACCCAATGTTTTCATGACGGTCTTTTCGAGCACCGCATACATTTTTACTATCATTGATGTGAAGCACTTTAATTCGCTGTATTCCTACGGTTTTGTCAAATTCATTTAATACACCGTCAAAGTCTTGAACGATATCGTAACCAGCATCATGTACGTGACATGTGTCAAAACAAACAGAGAGCTTTTCATTGTACGTCACACCATCAATAATTTGGGCGATTTCTTCAAAGCTTCTTCCACACTCTGTTCCTTTTCCAGCCATTGTCTCAAGCGCAATTTGAACTTCTTGATCAGCTGTCAACACTTCGTTTAGACCGTTGATAATTTGCTGAATACCAGCATCTGCTCCGGCCCCCACATGAGCCCCTGGATGAAGAACAATTTGCTTTGCGCCAAGAGCATGGGTGCGCTGAATTTCAGACGTTAAGAAATCTACTCCAAGCTCAAATGTTTCGGGCTTTGTTGTATTCCCTAAATTAATTATATAAGGAGCATGTACAACAATATCTTTCATTCCATGCTCTTTCATATGCAAAAGACCAGCTTCAATATTAAGCTCTTCAATCTTTTTGCGACGAGTATTTTGTGGAGCGCCTGTATAGATCATAAACGTATTTGCTCCATAAGAAGCTGCCTCTTCACTTGCTCCTAAAAGCATCTTTTTGCCGCTCATCGATACGTGAGAACCAATTTTCAACATTCTTTTTTACACCTCTAACCTATTGCGATTAACGATTGTTGCGTCTTTCACTACGCTTTTTCTTTTGCACGTACTTTGTAATTTCACGAGCACGTTTTTTCTTATAGCCAGGCTTTACTTTCTTAGGCTTTTGAATAAAGCGATGTGCCTCTTCTCCCACTTCATCCGCTTTCTTCACACGCTTTTTACGGCGGTTACGGTCATCAATAGAAACCCATTCTTGCTTTTGAAGATCTTTGTTTACAAACTCGATTCCCATTTTCTCTAGCTTATTTACTGCATCTTCATCTTCCACATCGAAGATTGTAGCAGCAATTCCAGAATGACCAGCACGAGCTGTACGGCCTACGCGGTGAATGTAGAAATCTAGATCTGAAGGAAGCTCAAAGTTAATAACGTGTGAAATCCCTTCAATATCAATACCGCGAGCTGCTAAATCTGTCGCTACTACGTATTGAAATTCTAAATTATTAATTTGCTTCATCATTTTCTTACGGTCACGAGGAGATAAGTCTCCGTGAATTCTTCCTACTTTTAAGCCTTTAGACAGTAGGTCATCTGCTACTTCGTCCGCCATTTTCTTTGTATTTGTAAAGACGATAGCTAAATAAGGATTATACGAAATAAGCATATCGTGCAGCAGCTTAAACTTGTTACGATGACGTAGTGGAACTAATACATGCTCTAATTTAGCCGCTGCTGCTTGCTTCGGCGAAACATGCGTAAATTTTGGATTTTCCATGTATTTTTTTAAGAATGGCTTTAATTTTTCAGGAATCGTTGCTGAAAAAACAAGCATCTGTAATTTTTCAGGCATGTTGCTTGCCAAACGGTCCACATCTTCTAAAAATCCCATATCAAGCATTAAATCAGCTTCGTCTACTACTAACGCCTTAGTTGTATACACAACTAACGCTTTTTCATTTACTAAATCAAACAAACGAGCCGGTGTTCCTACAACCACTTGAGGCTGTTTCTTTAATTTGTCGATTGTACGCTGCTTATCTGTACCGCCGATAAAACATTTTGCTGAAATTTCTTCTCCTTCAGCACTGTGTTTTGTTAGCTTTAAGACTTCTTGATAAATTTGAGAAGCAAGCTCACGAGTTGGAGCGGTAATTACAACTTGTACTTCTTCTTTTTTAGGATCTACCTTTTCAAGTAAAGGCAATAAATAAGCGTGTGTTTTGCCCGTCCCTGTTTGTGACTGACCAATTACACTTTCCCCTTTTAAAACGGAAGGAATTAAGCGCTCTTGAATCTCTGTAGGCTGATAAAAACCTAATTGTTTAATTGCTTCTATTAAAAATGGTTGAAACTCAAAACGTTCAAAGTTTGTTTTTTCCATAATAGTCTCCTTTTTTACATTCACGTTCATCTTTTAAGGCACAATATATGATTATAATCGATTTTTCCTTCTGTGACTACTTCTCATTCATATTACTAAAACTTATTACCTGTTTCAAAAACATTTTATCGCGAGTTGCATACGATAGTAAAAGAAAATCTACTTTACTAAAGGAGGTGCGTCCTTTGCTACAGCGAAGACCACCATTTCCACCCGGTATGCAAAGAAGAATGATGCCAGGAATGCCACCGCAAAACGGTTTTGGGCAACAACCTGGTAACTTTGGCCAATTTAATCCATTACAGCAGTTTCGTAACTTTGCCCAGCAAACAAATGCTCAACAATCATTTTACCCGAATCAGCAAGGCCTGAACCGTGGAGGAGGTAACTTCTTAACTCGCCTATTCCGAAGAGGCGGGAATAGAAACATCCCCTTTCAACAAGCAGCAGCTGCTGCTCCTCGAGGTTCTTTGTTTTCAGGCCTTTCAGGAGCCCAAGGTGCTGCAGGAGCGACCAACTCTTCTTCCCTGCTTGGAGGTTTACAAGGTTTAACGAACCCTGCTAACTTAAGCTCCATGATGGGAAATGTTCAGCGAGTATTAAAAGCTGCGGAAACGATGGGACCTATGATTCAACAATACGGACCTCTTGTCAAAAATGCTCCTTCTCTATGGAAAATCTATCAGGCCCTGCGCTCAAGTGACGATACAGATGAAGTACTCGAAGCAGAAGGAACAGAGGTTGCTGAAACTGATGAAAGCAAAGACAGTAAGGTTTTGTCAACAGGCGCAGAAAGCACGGATTCATCTGATGATGAGCTGGATTTCTTCGAAGAAGAAATTGAACTTTCCTCTAGAGATCGAGTGTCTAAACCAAAACTTTATATTTGATAAATCTGCTAGTTCCGTAAGTAAAGACAGTAAGTAAAAAAAGAATATCTTTGTATTCTTCCTTCCTCTTTTATATAATAGAAGCGAGTTGAATTGCTCGTCAGGATTATGATGAGGAGGAAATTGAAATGAAAGTTATTAAAATCGCACCGCGCGGCTATTGTTATGGTGTAGTAGACGCAATGGTCATTGCACGAAACGCCGCTTTAGATAAATCATTGCCTCGACCAATCTATATCTTAGGAATGATTGTTCATAATAAACACGTTACAGATGCGTTTGAAGAGGACGGCATTATCACACTGGACGGTGCTAATCGCCTAGAAATCTTAGACCAAATAAATGAAGGAACCGTTATTTTTACGGCGCACGGAGTATCTCCAGAAGTAAAAGAACGAGCAAAAGAAAAAGGTTTAACAACAATCGATGCTACATGTCCGGATGTTACAAAAACCCACGACCTTATTCGCCAAAAAGAAAAAGAAGGTTATGACGTTATTTATATCGGAAAAAGAAATCATCCTGAGCCAGAAGGTGCACTTGGCATCGCACCAGATATCGTTCATTTAATTGAAAAAGCAGAAGACGTAGCCCATTTAAATATTCAACGAGAAAAAGTCATTGTAACCAATCAGACAACAATGAGTCAGTGGGACGTTGCAGATGTCATGGAAAAAGTAAAAGAAAAATATCCGCACGCTGAAGTTCACAAGGAAATTTGTTTAGCTACACAAGTTCGCCAAGAAGCTGTAGCTGAGCAAGCAGGTGAAGCAGATGTTACAATCGTAGTAGGAGATCCTAAAAGTAACAATTCAAACCGTCTAGCTCAAGTATCAATGGAGATTGCCGGCACTGAGGCATATCGCATCGGTGACATCTCAGAGCTTCAGATCGAATGGTTGATGAACGCGAAAACCGTAGCTGTTACGGCAGGCGCATCTACCCCTACTCCAATCACAAAAGAGGTCATCAATTTTCTAGATCAGTTCGATCCGGAAGATGAAACAACATGGACACGTGAAAAAAGTGTGCCTCTTTCAAAAATTTTACCAAAAGTTCGAACAAAAAAATCGTCTTAATAGACGCAAAAGAAGGTGTTGACATTCGTCAACACCTTCTTTGTTACATAAACGTAAATGGGTTTGTGTCTACTTTTGAATCAAATACTTCACACTCAAAGTTTTTCGCTTCAAAAAGACTGTTTAATACGCGTGTTACACCTTGTCTCATGACTTTTTCAACATGATGACCAGGATCTACAACGTTTAATCCCATTGCCATTGCATCATGCGCAACGTGGAAATACAAATCACCTGTTACATAGGCATCTGCTCCGCTAAATTTTGCGTTTGTAATATATTTGTTTCCGTCTCCGCCAAGAACAGCTACTTTTTTCACAGTGGCATCCATAGACCCTACTACTCTGACACCATCTACATCCAATGCTTGTTTAACGTGATCGGCAAACTGTTTTAACGTCATCTCTTCTTTTAACTTACCAATTCGTCCAAGTCCAAGCGTTTCGCCCGTTTGTTCCACTGGATAAATGTCATAGGCTACTTCTTCGTAAGGATGAGCACTGAGCATGGCACGAATAATTTTATTTTGTTGACCCGCTTCAAAAATAGTTTCAACTTTTGTTTCATTGACACGTTCTAGCTCTCCTTTTGAGCCAATGTATGGATTGGCTTCTGAAGAAGGTTTAAATGTGCCTTCGCCTTCTGTTGAAAACGTACAGTCGCTGTAAAGGCCAACATGTCCAGCTCCCGCATCACAAATAACTGTGCGCACTGCTTCAGCGTCATTTGAAGGAACAAATACAGCTAGCTTTTTCAATTGAATCGACGTTGTCGGAACCAGCACTTTTGTCTCTTGTAGCCCCAACGCTTCGGCTAACAAGTCATTTACTCCGCCTTTAGCTATATCTAAGTTTGTATGAGCAGCATATACGGCAATATCATGCTTAATGCATTTCTCTAAAATACGCCCTTCAGGACGATCTGTAACCACTTGTTTTAGAGGTCTAAAAATAGGAGGATGATGAGCAATAATTAAATCCACTTGTTTTTCAATTGCTTCGTCTACGACCGTTTCAAGAACATCTAACGTTACCATTACTTTTTTTACAGGCTTGTTTAACGTTCCAATCTGTAAACCAATTTTATCTCCTTCAACCGCTAAATGCTTGGGAGAAAATGATTCAAATGCCTCAATTACTTGAAATCCGTTAGGGATTTTACTCATTTTAACGCCTCCTCAATTAATGAGATGTCTTGGGTAAGTTTTTGAAGTTTTGCTTTGCTTTCCTCTGACTGAGCCTGTTCCATTTGACTGACAATTTGTTTAAGATGATTTAGTTCATGCGTCCACTTTGTCATAAAAGCAGAAGAGCGCTTTTCTTTTAAAATAGGGCCCATTAACACACCGGCTTCCACTTCCCCGTTATACGGAGCTAAAGGGTTTCCAGGTTCAGCGACGATGACTTCATACATACGACCGTCTTCTTCGATGATTTTTTCATCAATGATTTCCCAGTTGTGTTGAATCAGCCAGCTGCGAATATGATGTGAACCAATATTTGGCTGAAGCACAAGTCGTTTTACTCCTTCTAATTTTGCCTTTCCTTCTTCTAAAATCATCGTAATAAGCGTTCCGCCCATTCCGCAGATTGTAATACAGTCTACTTCATTCGGCGATATTACTTCTAGGCCGTTTCCTTTTCGAACATCAATAACATCCGTTAAGCTTGTTTTTTTCACCTGCTGAATAGCCGATTGCAGGGGACCTTCTGTAATTTCACCTGCTACAGCGCCGCTAATATATCCATTTAAATAAGCAAAACATGGCAAATACGCATGATCTGAGCCAATGTCTGCTATCTTTGCTCCCAAAGGAATCGACTTTACTACTTCTTCAAGTCTTGCTGATAAGTTTAATTCATTCATTTTGTCACCTATTCTCTATGTGATTACTGTTCATTATTTTAACATAGATAGCTGCATGATTCCTATTTCTCTTCATGTTTTCCTTCTAGCTGAATGCATATAAAAACATCATAAAAAAAAAGCCTGCTTTATAAATGAGCGGCTTTCCAGAAAATCATGTTTCTGAACTCTATTTAATTTCGGATACCCATTTAGCCATTTCCTTCGCTTTTTCCGGAGGAACCAGCCCCGGCGGCATGTTTCCTTTACCGTTTACAACAATATCTGCAATTTCGTCTTGAGAAACTTTTTTCCCAATTCCTTTTAACGAAGGACCTACTCCACCTTGATACTGATCGCCGTGACAACCAATACAAGTTTTTTGATAAATTTCTTCTGGTTTAGCTGAAGCCTGCTGTTCCGCGCCACCGCCTTCTTTTTCAGCCGCGATTTCTTTTGCATTGTTCAATCCGTTGAACGAAAGCGTTAACATTAAAGCAATCCCGATTACCGCAATTAATAAAAATGGTATTAGCGGATTTCGCTTCACTCACTATACCCCCTTTATGTATTCCCATCCCTAGAAATAACAAAATAGTATAAGCACTTTTATTTTACTTGAAAATGCTCATAAGTGAAAGGGTTTTATTTACATAATTAACTAATTTCTTATTGCTTATCTTAACAGCCAATTTGCCTTGCAATAACAGAGCGCTGAATTTCCGAAGTTCCTTCTCCAATTTCTAAAAGCTTGGCATCCCGTAAATACCGCTCCACGTGATACTCTTTCATGTAGCCGTATCCTCCATGAATCTGCACAGCTTGACTGGCTACTTCCATACAAATTTCAGAAGCATACAGTTTACACATAGCTGCTTCTTTCGTAAATGGCTTTCCTTGGTCTTTTAACCACGCTGCTTTATACACCATATTTCTTGCTAACTCAATTTTCATGGCCATATCAGCTAATTTAAACTGAATCGCTTGAAACGATGAAATAGCTTTCCCAAACTGCTTTCTTTCCTGCGCATATGACAGTGCTTTTTCATAAGCCGCTTGAGCGATTCCAACGGCCATTGCCCCAATTCCAATTCTTCCCCCGTCAAGCGTCATTAGAAATTGTTTGAATCCTTCTCCTCTTACACCGAGTAAATTCTCTTCAGGCACTTCAACATCCTCTAAAACGAGTTCAGTTGTATTTGAAGCATGTAGACCCATTTTCTCGTAATTGTCTATTACAGTAAAACCTCGAGCTTCTGTAGGCACGATAATAGCTGAAATTTCTTTTTTACCTTCTGTACGGTTTGTAACAGCTGTTAAAGCTAAAAACTTTGCATAGCTGGCATTCGTAATATAGCATTTACTTCCATTAATCCTAAATGTTCCATCCTTCAACACTGCTTCGGTCTCCGTTCCCCCCGCGTCACTTCCTGCGTTCGGTTCGGTTAAACCAAACGCTCCAAAAGATTCCCCGGAGCATAAAGCAGGTAGGTACTGTTCTTTTTGCTCCTTTGTTCCGAATAAATAAATAGGTGCCCCCCCGAGCGAAACATGAGCTGAGTATGTAATTCCTGTAGAGCCACAAGCTTTACTTAACTCCTCTACGACAATAGCAAAACTAACCGTATCTGCGCCTCCGCCACCATACTCTTCAGGAAAAGGAAGGCCCATTACACCAAGCTCACTTAACTTTTTAAAAACATCAAGCGGAAATTGCTTACTTCGATCGCGCTCTAGTGCATTTGGTGCTACTTCAGCTTCTGAAAATTCTCTCAGCGTCCGTTGAATCATCTTTTGTTCATTGGTTAATTCATAATTCATTTTTATTCCCCCTAAAAATGTATACGCTTACATTATCTAATTATAATTCATTTTTGTAAATTTTCTCAACTTTTAAAACGTTTTAATTTTTTCATGTTATAATAGAGGAGTATTCATCAATGCAAGAATAAAATGAGAGCGATTCCATTTTTTTCGGATGTTTAAATGAAATTTGAACATCTTACGCTTCTATAACAAAAGAATATAAAGGAGCATTTGCAAAACGAAGGACAATTCAGTAAAATATATGAAAGAAGAAAAGTTGGTAAAAAAATCAATATACTTCTTTAAAATGCGTTTTCATGAAATTTATTCCATAAAAAAACAGACAGCCTCTTTCCGCAGGGAAAGAAGCTATCTCATAAGCGCTATTTACGCTTTTATCTATTCTAAGAAATCTTTTAAACGTTTGCTTCGACTAGGGTGACGAAGCTTGCGAAGCGCTTTAGCTTCAATTTGACGAATACGCTCACGCGTTACGCCAAATACTTTTCCTACTTCTTCAAGCGTACGCGTACGCCCATCGTCCAGACCAAAGCGGAGTCTAAGAACATTTTCTTCGCGATCTGTTAACGTATCAAGGACGTCTTCTAACTGCTCTTTTAATAATTCATATGCAGCATGTTCAGAAGGTGATGTTGCATCCTGGTCTTCAATGAAGTCACCTAAATGAGAATCATCTTCCTCACCAATTGGCGTTTCAAGAGAAACCGGCTCTTGGGCAATTTTTAAGATTTCACGAACTTTTTCTGGTGTTAAGTCCATATCTTCTGCAATTTCTTCAGGAGATGGTTCGCGACCTAAATCTTGTAGAAGCTGACGTTGAACACGAATTAGTTTGTTAATCGTTTCAACCATATGAACAGGGATACGAATCGTTCTTGCTTGGTCAGCAATCGCACGAGTAATAGCTTGACGAATCCACCATGTCGCATACGTACTGAATTTATAACCTTTGCGATAATCAAATTTTTCTACCGCTTTAATAAGACCCATGTTTCCTTCTTGAATTAAATCAAGAAACAGCATACCGCGTCCAACATAGCGTTTAGCGATACTTACCACAAGACGTAAGTTTGCTTCAGCAAGACGACGTTTCGCTTCTTCATCGCCTTCTTCAATACGTTTTGCTAAATTGATTTCTTCCTCTGCCGACAATAAGTCAACGCGTCCGATTTCTTTTAAGTACATACGAACTGGATCATTAATTTTCACACCAGGAGGTACACTTAAATCATTTAAATCAAACTCTTCTTCTTTTGACAGTTCTTGAATATCGGGATCGGCATCGTCATCATTTGCTTCAGATTCACTCATTACTTCAACACCTTGTTCTCCAAGGTATTCATAATATTCATCCATTTGATCGGATTCAATTTCGAAGTTCGCCATACGCTCTGCAATTTCTTCGTATGTTAGCACACCACGTTTTTTTCCGATTTCGGTCAATTGATCTTTTACTTGTTCAATTGTTAAATCTGAATCAAGTTGTTTTGATTGAGCTGATTTTTCAGCCATCAGATCCCCTCCTTCCAAAATTTTAAGGAAAACCTTCTAAAAGTGGGACTAATACGCAACATCGTTTATTTTAACGTTTTTTTCAACTGTAAAATTTCCATTGCTATTGTCGCAGCTTTTAAATAATCTTTTTGACGCTCTGCTTCTTGCTTTTCTGCTTCTTTTTTTTCTATCGCTACCCTTTGTGGATAAATCAATATCGTTTGGATATAATCATTCAAAGCTTGCTCCGACAATTCATCATTGATTGACATCATCGCCAATTCTGAAGCTAGACTAGACAACGAAGATTCGGGCAACCGCTCAATAAATCCGCTCGGATTAGGCTCGTGTCCTTCCTCGTAATAGGCATACAAATATAGAACAAGCGCACGATGTTCTTCGACATTGAACTGACCTTGAAGTCGGTCTTGAATTCTAAATGCTACATCCTTATCTTTCAACATATGAGCGATCAAAAAACGTTCTGCATTTTGATAAGCCGGTAATAAGCTTCTCTTTACGACTGGTTGTCTATTTATATTATTTCGATTTGGAGAATCATTATCCTTTTTCTTTTTTTCCGTTCGATACACTTGATACTGCTGTTCTTTAAGCGCATCTAATGAAATGGAAAACTCTTGTGCCAATTGGCGTAAATAATGATCTCGCTCTACAGCTTTTGTAAGGAGGCTTATTTCTTTCAAAACGTCTTCAATGTATTGCATACGTTCAGATTCATTTTGTAGATTTCGCTTTCGGCGGAGATACCTCATTTGAAATGCCATAAAGGTCAAGCTGCTATTAATAACATCATTTTGAAACTTCTCTGCCCCGTATTCTTTAATATAATCATCCGGGTCATAACCATCCGGCATCACAGCAATCTTAACGGTACAACCCACATTTGTTAAGATAGCAGTTGCTTTGTGCGCTGCTTCAATTCCAGCAGAATCTGCATCATAGCAAATGATAACGGACTCTACATTTCGGCGAATAATTTTGGCTTGTTCTTCTGTTAAGGCAGTTCCCATTGTTGCAATTGCGTTTGGGCACCCCGCTTTAACAGCTGAAATAACATCTGCAAATCCTTCAAATAAAATAACCTGCTGATTTTTGCGTATATGTTTTTTAGCGCGGTGAAAGTTGTAGAGTGTGCGACTTTTGTTAAAAATAGAAGTTTCGGGACTGTTTAAATATTTAGGCTGCCCTTTTATCTCTTTTAGCAGGCGCCCTGAAAATGCAATTGTTTTGCCTTGCAAGTCAGCAATAGGAAACATAATTCGATCGCGAAAACGATCAAAGTACGTTTCATCTTGGTTGCGTTTAATGATTAAACCTGCATGTTCCATCTCTTGCGGATTAAACCCACGTTTTGTTAAGAACTTACTTACAAATTCCCACGAATCTAAAGCAAAACCTATCTCAAATTCATCGATAATTTCTCGTGAAAACCCTCGATTTATTAAATAATCATAAGCATCTTGGCCTTCTTTTGTATTTACCAATAAATGATGGTAAAATTTCTTTAAAAGCTCGTGTGCTTCAATCATTTTATTGCTAGGCTTTTGATTATCTTCTTCATGAGGATGTATCTCATGTTCAAAAGGAATGTCTCCTTTTTCAGCAAGCTGCTGAGCTGCTTCCGTGAAGGACAGTCCTTCTAATTCCATTATGAATGAAAATGAATTCCCTCCTGCACCGCATCCAAAGCAATGATAAATTTGTTTATCAGGCGATACTGAAAAAGATGGTGTGCTTTCCCCATGAAACGGACAGAGTCCAAAATAATTGCGCCCTTGTTTTTTTAGTTGTACATAATCGCTTATGACGTCGACAATATCTACTGAATGCCGAATACGGTCGATTACTTCATCAGGAATTCGATTTGCCATAGTAACAGCTCCGTATTTCATATAATATTCTTCACTAAGTGCTAAATTCCTGCAAGTTTCGACAACATTTTTTCAAAAGCTTGAATGAAATGCTGGCGATCTTCTTCACTAAATGCCTTTGGGCCTTTAGTATGACGCCCTGACCGTCGCTCTTTTGCAGAAACATAGCGAAAGAAAAGCACCGTATTCATTTCGTCGTCATTATAGTACTTTCCACGAGGAGACAGTGCGTAAACCCCTCGACTTACTAACATGCTTGCTAAGCCAGTATCTTGAGTTACGACAATATCCTGCTTGGCTGCGTGATTTAAAATATATAAATCTGCGGCTTCCTTTTCTGCATCTACATAGACCCATTTTCCTGGTGTAGGATTTGTTTGCATGTGAGCATAGGAAGCAACAAACACAAGCTCGATGTCATATGTATGTGTAAGTTCAACGATTTCTGCTTTAACAGGGCATGCATCAGCATCGACAAAAACTTTACTTTTTCTTTTGCTATAACTCTGTATTCTACATCCCTCCAGAGATTCCTTCTAACAATTTGTTATTTCCTGTAGATGGCATTTGTCGAATACTTTTTTGGATTTTGACTTGACTTTTATATAAATAGTTTATTCGTTCTTAACAAAGTCTAAACCTAAAACTATTCTTTTTTATCACAATTTTTTATTATAATATAAACAACCTATATTTTCTATACCAAAGTCACTTGTTTTTAAAAGTTCTGTCATATTCATCTTTGGTATATTTTCTTAGGCTTACAGCATACAAACATAAGAAAGCAATCTCCTTTCTGTCACGCACAGAGGAGATTCATCGTTTATTTCTTTTTGATGGTATTGAGAATGATACCAGCTGTTTCTTCTACGGCTCTGTTGGATACATCAACCACTTCACAGCCAATCTTATCTACAATTCCTTGGAAGAATTCAAGTTCTTCTTTAATACGGCCAATATTAGCATAAATTGCTTTATCGTTTAGCCCAAGAGACTTTAAACGCTCTTTACGAATATCGTTTAATTTTTCAGGACTGATAGTAAGCCCTATACACTTCTCAGGTGATACGTGAAACAGCTCTTCTGGTGGATCTACCTCAGGTACAATCGGAACGTTGGCTACTTTCAAACGCTTGTGTGCTAAAAACTGAGAAAGAGGTGTTTTAGATGTTCTTGATACACCGATTAATACGATATCCGCTCTAAGAATGCCTCTTGGATCACGCCCATCATCATATTTCACTGCAAATTCAATCGCTTCTACTTTCTTAAAATAATCTTCGTCTAACTTTCTAGCCATTCCAGGCTCATAGCGAGGAGAAAGTTGATAAGAAGATTGAATTTTATCAATTAAAGGTCCAATAATATCAAATACCTCTACCCCGTTTTTGGACGCTTCTTGAATTAAAAATTCTCTCATTTCGGGCTTTACTAGCGTAAAGCCAATAATAGCGTTGTTCAACTTCGCTACTGAAACCACTTCTGAAAGTGTTGCAATGTCCTCTACGTAAGGTACTCTTTTAATTACAAAGTCCGTCATATTGAACTGACTTGATGCAGCCTTTACAACTAGTTCAGCTGTCTCACCTACAGAATCCGAAATGACATAAAGACATGGGTTGTTCATATTTTGTGCATCCCCTTTTTAATCCTTTTTCACTTATAATACTTCATCATTTGCTAGTGCTACTAGTAATTTTGTAATATTTGTTTTGGTAATGCGTCCCACCACTTCAAAATTGCCGTCTCCCTCTTTAATAACGGGCATAGCATCAATCTGTTTTTCAATTAAGATCTTAGCAATATCAATTAACAAATCTTCGCGATAACAATATGTAATGTTGGGCATTCTCGTCATGATAATATGAACAGGAATAGATGTGAGCTCTTGCTTTCCGATACTCGCGCGCAATAAATCTTTACGCGACAGTACTCCCACTAGCTGTGATTTCTCATCCACTACAAAAAGGGTCCCCACGTCTTCTAGAAACATTGTACAAATAGCATCATATACCGACACATTTTCGTTCACGACTACAGGGATAGACTGATATTCTTGCACCTGTATTTTTTTTATTTTATCTGTAAGAAGCTGTGCTCCTGTTTTACCTGTGTAAAAGTAACCTACGCGCGGTCGCGCTTCTAGATAACCAGCCATTGTTAAAATAGCCAAGTCCGGTCTTAGCGTGGCCCGCGTAAGGCTAAGCTGATCTGCAATATGCTCGCCTGTAATAGGGCCTTCGTCTTTGACAATTTGTAAAATTTGTTCTTGTCGTTTGTTCAGTTCGATTGTACTCACCACCTAATCATTAAATGTGACATACTATTTATAAAACATTATATACTTTTTAAGCAAAAGTAAAAGCTATAACTTATTAATTTTAGCATTTTATCTTTTTAGAATGCCGTTTATTTTACCATGGCTTCTCAAAAAAAGCAGACATTACGCTTACAATAAGCGAAACTATCCCTTCGCTCCACAGTAAAAAGGGTGTCCTCTACACACTACGAGGCACCCTAGCGACAGCAATTCCTTGCATATCACTGATTATCTTTTCTATTTCTTATCAGAGAGCGATTGTTTTAAAGACTCCATCTGATTCAAAAACCGCTTTGTTTTTAAAAACAATCCTGAATATTCTTCATAATATTGATCAATTACAAACTTTAATTGTTTTTTTGTTTCGGGTTTAACAGAAATAGAACCTAACCGCTTTAAATCAATGTAATAAAATAGCCTTAATAGTTTAACCGTCATCGGACTAATTTTCAAATGATAAGGATCTTTTTCTAAGCATCGATGACAAATAAACCCGCCTTCTCGAATGGAAAAATGAAATGTTCCTTCACCTTGATGGCAGACTGCACATTCATTTAATGTAGGATGAAGACCTAGAACGTTTAACATTTTCATTTCATAAATAAATGTTAAGATCTCTGCATCATACTCTTCGTTCATATAATGAATGGTTTGGTGCAGCAGTTCAAATAGAAATGGATTTGGTTTATTGTTCTCAGTAGCTTTATCTGTTAATTCAAGAATATAAGAAGCATACGCTGTTGTGAAGATATCTTCGCGTATGCTTCTCATAGATGAGATAACTTCTCCTTGATGGAGAGTACCCATTCCTGAACCTGCTTGTATAAAAAAGTATCCATACGTAAATAATTGTGTGACGGAAGCTAAGCGACTACTGGGCTTTTTTGCCCCTCTTGCCATAAGACCCACTTTTCCGAGTTCACGTGAATAAATGGTGACAATTTTATTTGATTCACCGTAATCATTCGTTCGAATGACAATTCCTTCGCACTTTTTAAACAATCATCATCACCGCCATCTTACAGAAGGCTAAGACAAGGGAGAATTGAGACTTTCGCTGTTGTCCTCATATGTTTCGGGTCTTTCTTTCACTTCATTTTCAAGTTCCTTAAAAATGAGATAAGTATCAATGCTACCTGTTTGTGAAAAAATGTTCCAAGTAAAATTCAACATAGAACTCCCACCTTTCTAACCATAAAGATCAGATACATATTTCAATTCCTTATGTTTAGAATAGCCTTCCGACGTAAAATCATGTAACACAATTTTTTACAAATTACCTTCTTTTATGAAGGGGTATAAATCGACGCCAACAAGAACTCAAATGATTAATATTCGTCTTCTCTAAATCCAAAGTCACGGAGATGCGACGCTCGGTTTCGCCAATCTTTTTGCACTTTTACCCATAGTTCTAAAAATACTTTTGAACCTAAAAGAGCTTCAATGTCTGCTCTTGCTTTTCTTCCTACCTCTTTTAACATCTTTCCTTGCTTTCCAATTACGATGCCTTTTTGTGAATCTCTTTCGACGATAATTGTAGCGCCGACGTAAACAGCGCCATTATCTCGTCTTTGCATAGAATCCATCACAACGGCAATAGAATGAGGTATTTCTTCCCTCGTTGCATGCAGTACTTTTTCACGAATTAATTCCGTAATAATAAAGCGCTCTGGGTGATCTGTTACCTGATCTGCCGGGTAATACTGCGGACCTTCCGGCAATCGCTGCTTGATTTGATCAAGCAAGCGCTCCACGTTATTTCCTTGTAAAGCTGAAATTGGCACAATTTCAGCGAAAGGATATAAGTCTTTATAATTCGTGATAATTGAAAACAATTCGTCTGGATGAATTTCATCAATTTTATTAATCACAAGGAAAACAGGCGTTTTTGTATCTTTTAAACGCTCGATAATAAATTCATCGCCTCGACCTAAACCCTCTGTTGCGTTAATCATAAATAAAATTAAATCTACTTCTTTAAGCGTATTTTGCGCTACCTTCATCATAAAGTCGCCTAATTTATGCTTTGGTTTGTGAATTCCTGGTGTATCAATAAACACAATTTGCGCCTGATCTTCCGTGTACACACCCTGAATTTTATTTCTAGTTGTTTGCGGTTTGTCACTCATAATCGCAATCTTTTGACCGATTACTCGGTTCAAAAAAGTTGATTTCCCTACGTTTGGTCTTCCAATAATTGAAACAAAACCTGACTTAAATTCATTATTACTCATGTAAATCCTCCGATGAAAATGCTCCTGGAAGTAATTCTTCCACAGTTAGTTCTTGTATGTTATTTTTTAAATTGGTTAATATAACTTTCATTTCTTTTGGACAAAGCTCAGAGATTACTTGTCTGCATGCTCCACACGGAGAAACAGGACGATCAGTATCAGCTACTACAACAAGTGCTGCATACTCTTTATCTCCTTCTGAATAGGCTTTAAATAAAGCCGTACGCTCAGCACAATTGCACATGCTATAAGCCGCATTTTCAATATTGCAGCCGCGATAAACCTTTCCATCTTTGGTCAATAAAGCTGCACCAACTTTAAATTTTGAATACGGTACATAAGCCATTTCACGAGCTTTTTTCGCCTCATCAATCAGTCCGGTCTTATCCATTTATCCGCTCTCCTTTTGCGCTTCTACATGTCTTTTAACTTGTCCTTTTTTATTATACCACGGGGGTGTAAAGAACCAAAAAGAATCCTTTTTAAAACAAATACTTTAAGAAAATAATTCCTCCTATAAGGACAGCAAAACACGCATAGACCAACACCGCTGCTGCGGCTGCATCTTTTGCGTGTTTTGCTAGTATGTGATATTCAGGAGAAACTAAATCGACAACTTTTTCCACCGCTGTATTCATTAACTCTAAGCTGAACATGCCTGCAATGAGAAGCAGCACAACCGTCCATTCACCAGCTGTAATTGACAGCACGGCTCCTAAGAGAAGGACGATGAAAGAAGCTGCTACGTGAATTTGCATATTTCTCTGTGTTTTACAAACATAGAGAAACCCCTCTATTGCATAACCAAAGCTACTGACAACTTTAGCTATCCCTTTTTTATCGCGAGAGTCCATATTGTTCTAAAATATCTTTTTGACGTGTAAACATCTCTTTTTCATCTTCTGATGTTTCATGGTCATACCCAAGCAAGTGCAAGAAACCGTGAACCGTTAAGAATCCTAGCTCCCTCATAAACGAGTGATTGTATTCTTCTGCTTGCTCATGAGCTTTTGGAATCGAAATGACAATATCCCCCAGGACTCTTGGCATCTCATCTCCGATAATTTGCATTTCATCTTCGCCCATTTCTTCTAGCGCAAACGATATTACATCCGTTGGCTGATTTTTATGGCGGTATTGATGATTGATTTCTTGAATTCGATCATTATCCACAAATGTAACGGATACTTCTGCATCCTCTTGAAGATTTTCATATATAGCAGCGGCTTCAAGCAGCTTCTCAAGCTCTTTTTGCTGCTGTTCACTCACTTCGTTTGTTTCATCAATAAAATCAATAACTAAACTCATACCTTCACCTTCTCTTTTTTTATCTCTGGATATTCGATTCGGGAATGAAAAATCCCATTTAGCGTTTCACATAGTGCTTGGCGAATTAACTCTAGTTCTTTGAGCGTTACGTTACACTCGCTAAGCTGCTCATCCTGCAGGCGATCTTTAATAATATTTCGCACCAAGTTCTCAATCTTTTCCGGAGTCGGATTGGACATTGACCTTACGGCTGCTTCTACACTATCAGCTATGCAAATAACCGCTGCTTCTTTCGACTGAGGCTTTGGTCCAGGATAGCGATATTCTTTTTCATCAATTTTTTCTTCTGTTTGTTCAAGTGCTTTATGATAGAAAAACTTAAGCAGGGTCGTTCCGTGATGCTGCTCTGCAATATCTACAATCTCTTTTGGAAACTTGTGATTTCGCAAAATGGTCGCTCCATCTGTAGCATGTGCGATTATAATATTTTTACTAGTCTTCGGACTTAGTTTATCATGCGGATTGGTAATATTCATTTGATTTTCAATAAAATACTGCGGTCGCTTCGTTTTACCAATATCGTGGTAATAAGCCCCCACTCTCGCTAATAAACCGTTAGCTCCTATCGTTTCGCACGCCGCTTCAGATAAGTTTGCCACCATTACACTGTGATGATACGTTCCCGGTGTTTCGGTTAAGATTTTACGTAATAGCGGATGATTAGGACTCGATAATTCAATCAGCTTCATCGTAGATAAAATGCCAAATCCACTTTCAAAAAACGGAAGCAAACCTATAGTTAAAACGGAAGCAATAACACCAGATGCAATTGACATCATACTGTAATAGCCAAGCTCTACAGTGCCAATTTGGCCATTTTTAATAAAAATAATAGCAAAGCTGATAATTACGTTTACCATAGCCACAAATAGACCTGCCTGCAAAATCCGTGAACGCCTGTGCTGCCTGCTTAAAAATAAAATAGCAGCAATATTGCTAATTAAAAAGTAGATCCCGATGTTCATATTAAACGAGGTTGTCAATTCACCATTAAAAATAATGCTTCCACAAATAGCAAATACAATGCTTGATAAAATAGCAATGCGTTCATCCATTAAAATTCGAATCAGCAAACCTCCCACTGCAACAGGAGCTAAGAAACCTATTTCCGATAAATCAATTTGCTGAAACACGCTTAAGATTTTCATGAGGCCAATCGTAATGGTTGCTACCAATACATACAACAACAAGGGCTGATATGTCTTGGTGTGAAATTCACGCAAATAGTAAATGAGGCCCGCTATCATCATCACAATCAGCAAAGCTAATCCCGCAAAAGGCTGAATAGATCCTTTATTATTCAACAATCCCGCGAGCTGGAGCTGACGATATATATCAGGATTAATAAGCTGATTTTCTTCTACAATAATCTGACCTTGTTTAATTCGAACAGGCTCCACTTTTTCCACAGCTGCTTGACGGTTTTCAGCTGTTTTTTGGGGATCATAAATCACATTTGGAATGATAGCGAATTTAGCAATTGCATTCATTGAATCTTTTAGAGAGTTGCTGACATTGGTGTAAACAAGCTGACCTTCTACCTGGTCTTTTTTCTCTTCTACATCGCTAATCTTCACTTGATCTTTCATCACATGATGAACGGCTGTAACTACAGCGTCTTTCGCAATCGATAAATCACTGTTAGAAGACTGAAGCAGCTGCTTGATGGTATCCTTTGGCAAGTTTTTTTGAATGTCTTCAGGAAGCTTGTCCTCTAACATTTTTTGTTTGGTTTTTAATACGGCATCGATACTGTCATCTTCATGATCTTCTTTTTCATATTCTGTATTAACTTCCATCATCGCATCAAAAATAGATGCAACAAGATCGACTTGGTTCTGTGCGTATTCTGTTTTTTGTGTATACACATCTTCAACGGCTTGTTCTGCCTCTGCCCGTTTTTTCTCTGTGCTCTCTTTATCTTCAATGGTAACGGGTGAGTAAATGGTTTGCGGGGAAATAGACAATAGTCTGAGATCTAATTCCTGCGGCTTTACATTGCTATACATAGACGCAAACATCATTATACCTAACAAGGCATATAACCCAATTTGAATTAACCGTAATCGCTCGATCTGTGCCATTGTTTGCTTGATTATCCGAAACGTTGACACAAACGTACCCCCTTTACAAAAAATAGACCCTATTAAGAAAGGGTCTTTTGGTCAGCTTGTTCGTACGCTTGAATGATGCGTCCCACAAGTGGATGGCGCACAACATCTGACTGTTCTAGATGAACAAACGAAATACCTTTAACATTGGTCAGGATTTTCGAGACAGCCGCTAGACCAGACTGAGCTCCTTTTGGTAAATCAATTTGTGAAATATCTCCTGTAATCACCATTTTAGACCCAAATCCTAGTCGTGTTAAAAACATCTTCATTTGCGCCATCGTGGTGTTTTGCGCTTCGTCTAAGATAACAAACGCATCATCTAGTGTACGACCTCGCATATAAGCAAGGGGTGCTATTTCAATAACTCCGCGTTCGATTAGGCGTTGCGTATGTTCTGTTCCTAATACATCATGTAATGCATCGTACAGAGGCCGCAAGTACGGATCTACTTTTTCTTTCAGATCTCCTGGCAAGAAGCCAAGACTTTCACCTGCTTCAACAGCAGGACGTGTTAAAATAATGCGCTGTACGTGACCATTTTTAAGAGCATTAACGGCCATGACAACGGCTAAATACGTTTTACCGGTACCAGCAGGCCCAATTCCAAATACCAAATCATTTTTCTTAATAGACGAAATGTATTGACTTTGTCCTAATGTCTTAACACGAATAGTCTTACCTTTTACATTTTTACCAATCTCTTCTTCATATACATCTTCAAAAAACTCAAGAGAATTTTTCTTAGCTAATTGAATCGCATACACAACATCTCGTTCAGATATGGAAATATTTTTTCGGATAATGTTCAGTAACTTTTTAAGCATTTCTTCCACTAGCTGAACATTTTCTGTACTTCCGGAGACTACAACAGTCTCACCTCTTGAAATGATAGAGACCTGCATTTCTTCTTCAATTCGCTTTAAATTCGCATCTTGTACGCCAAATAATGAAATGGCTTCGTTTGAATCATCAAGTTGTACGTTAATTGTTACTAGCTGTTCTGACATTCATCAATCTCCTTGAATAATTGGTTGAGTGTTCGCAATATTTTCTATAACTTGGTAATGTATTGATAATCTAACTTTACCATTGTCCTGTTCTTGGTGCAAAACTTTTTCACCTTTTATTTTAGCATCCTCACCTAAAGTTGATAGTAATTTTTTTCGACCGATTTCCAAAGCTTTTTCCACCGCCTCTTGTTTAGAATAGACGCGCTGCGAGTTTTGTTCTTCTCGTACAGCAACTTTCTCATACGACAGAGGTAATTTCCATTTAAAAAAATAGAGTGGATGCTCCACTTTTTCTGTCACCTTTGAGGCGTATTTTTCTTTGTTAAAAGCCCAAAGAGGCATTTTAAAAGCTTGAAAATCTAAATAGTGCTTCGTATATCCATTACCCGTTAATACTTGAAAATCAGTTTTTAGAGGCACTTCCACCTCAGACTTATACCATGTTTCACCGTAGACTTTTCCTTTAGCAGCTACTACTTTTTTATTTTTTTCGTTTCCAATAATACCGGAAACTAAGACCTCGCCTTCGTTGACAAAATCATTAACCTTGACTAAAGGTTGTCCTTTTTCGACAAACAAATTCGTAATAATAGCTTTCTTTTTAGCAATTAAATGTTGGTAAGGTGTTTTTTGCTGAGGCTTGGGCTCATTTTTTTCAACCACTTGGAAGTGATAAGAAGTGCCGCGCACTTCTACTCCCACCCAGGTAATATTGTTCATATTATCCGTTAAATAGCGCTGAATTTTTTCAGGACTCTCTAACAGAAATTGAAACTCTCCTCTTTTTACACCTATTTTGGCCAGCTGCTTCGTCATTTGATGTTCTGTTTGTGGTTCTGCACCGCTAATTTCCACTTTCCACACCATGTTGGAAAGCAAACCAAGAATAATAAAAAAAGAAAGAAAACCTAAAGCAAATCCACTATTTTTAATCACTCGTTTTGTTAAAAAAGGAAAACCTCGGCCTCTTATAAAATAAATTTTACAGTCTGCGTTGCGAATTAGTATACGAATTTTCTTTACATCTTTCAATAATATCGTTGCTGTCGCTAGCTGACCGTCAACTTTATGGACATTCGAAATCATAATCTGTTGTCTCACACAATTATTTAAAAAACGTTCAATTCCTTTTCCAACAATTCGAATACGTACGGTACCAATAACAAAGTTTGTCCATCCATTCTTCATTTTTTTCCTCCTTGTGTTATTGTTCTAAATAAAGAACTTGATTGATTTTACCTTCTAAAACCAGTTCTTCTGGCAGTATTACTTTAATGACCAGTCCTTCACCTCGAATTAACATTTGTCCCTGTTTTAGTAACACGCGTATTTCAGTATCAGAAAAGGCTAATAAACCTTTATGATTTTCAATATAAATGTGTATTTGTCCAACTAACGTAATACGGGGAAGATCCATTAATACATCAGCGGGTAGTTCCATTGTTTTTGTCATCCATCTTTTCATTTGGTGTCTCCACTTTTTGCTCATAAAAAGAACCCCCTTTCATCTCATGTTTATGAGAAAGGGGGTTAATGTATCACATCTATTTATCGTTTATATTTACGTTGTTTCGATTTTGGCGGCCCTAGAATTTCGGACCATATCACTCCTTGAACAGCTTCTTTACGAGAAATGGGCTTAAAAACGTTTTTCTCATTAGTTGTTTTTGGTTTTTCAACTGCAATTTTCTTTTGAATAGAAGGTTCATGATACGAACGGTTTTTTAGCTCTTCCAGTTTTTCTTGCAAAGGATTTGTTTCCGCTGAAGGAACAGTTTCTGGCTCCATACGAGCTGTTTTTGGCTCTTCTTTGACAGGGCGATATCTAGGTCTTTCCCGCCTTGAAGGATTGTTTACAGGAGGCATAGGAGCTCTTTTAGAACGCTGCTGTTCTTCCTCTTTTGACTGAGCCATAAAACGCTGCACAACGTTAAAAATAATCCCTCCAATGATGACAAAAATGAAAGCATTATTAATAATTAGTTTAATAAGCGTTTCAACGATATTCATTAGGAGAAAACCTCCTTGTTAAACTGATTCATTATTTCTCATCGTCTTCTTTAGACATTTTTCCAATTGAATCACGCATATCCGTATCAGCAGTCAAGTTTTGAATATTCATATAATCCATGACGCCAATATTGCCAGAGCGCAGTGCTTCTGCCATCGCTAATGGTACTTCTGCTTCTGCTTCTACTACTTTTGCACGCATTTCTTCTACTTTTGCACGCATTTCTTGTTCTTGAGCAACGGCCATAGCACGACGTTCTTCGGCTTTTGCTTGGGCAATATTTTTATCTGCTTCTGCTTGGTCTGTTTGAAGAACTGCCCCAATATTTTTACCAATGTCGATATCAGCAATATCAATGGATAAGATTTCAAACGCTGTTCCGGAATCCAACCCTTTTCCTAAAACCGTTTGAGAGATCATATCAGGGTTTTCCAATACTTTTTTGTGATCTTTTTGTGAACCGATTGTAGAAACAATCCCCTC
This sequence comes from Priestia sp. USM5, assembly GCF_058323215.1. Lineage (NCBI taxonomy): Bacteria > Bacillati > Bacillota > Bacilli > Caryophanales > Bacillaceae > Priestia > Priestia sp. USM5. Next base: position 354,388 of record NZ_JBSGKN010000001.1, on the reverse strand, counting down.
GCCAACACGGGCAATAATCGTTTCTTCTCCAGCTCCCCCTACTAGTCGATCAATGTTTGCACGAACGGTAATTCGGGCTTTTGCTTTGACTTCGATTCCATCCATAGCCACCCCTGCAATAAAAGGTGTTTCAATAACTTTTGGATTAACGCTCATTTGTACAGCTTCTAGCACATCACGGCCCGCTAAGTCGATAGCTGCTCCGCGCTCAAATGTTAACTCAATATTTGCTCGGTGCGCTGCAATCAACGCATTTACCACGCGGTCCACGTTACCGCCTGCTAAATAGTGGCTTTCTAATTGATTAATGGTAATACCTAAACCGGCTTTACTTGCTTTAATTAACGGGTTCACAACGCGAGATGGTATCACTCGACGAAGTCTCATTCCGACCAGTGTGAAAATACTAATACGAACGCCTGCTGCTAATGCTGAGATCCATAACATAATCGGTACAAAAGTGAAAAAAACGGCTAAAGCAATAATTGCTAGGCCAATAACTACAAAAAACAATACGCTACCTGCTTCCATTAATTAAGGTCCTCCTTTTTCAAAGGCTCTGTGAGCTTCCGCACCACAACCCTTGATCCCTCTACTTTTATAATATTCACTAACACATCTTTGTCTAAATATCCGCCTTCAGTGACTACATCCACATACTCTTCATCGATGAGCACGGTGCCTGAAGGACGCAGCGGTGTTGTTGTTTTACCTTGTTTTCCTATTAATTCATACCGATTTTGATTCGATACATAACCAGATTCGGTATTAAGTGAATCATTAAGCACCATTTTTTTGAAAGGTGTAAGCTTTCTTTTAAAAAATTTCATCATCACAAACGCACCTCCCAGTGCCACCACTATTGCAATTACAAGAGAAATTCCCATTTCGACATTATTATCTGTTGACATAAAAAAACTTAAAATGATAGCTCCAAGCCCTAGCAGCCCTAAAACGCCGCCTGGCACTACAATCTCTAATAGAAGCAGTATAATTCCTGCTATAAATAAAACGAGGGCTTCCATTCCTGCTAATCCTGCTACCATATGACCATAGAAAAATAAAAGAAGTGAAGCTACTCCAATGGAGCCCGCAATACCGAATGAAGGCGTAAACAATTCAATTACAATTCCTAAAGCACCAATAGATAATAAAATGGGAACAACAAGCGGATGGGTAAGAAAACGAGCAATTTGTTCACTTACACTCATTTTTGCATACGTCAGTTTAGCATCTTCATAGCCAAGCACGCTCAGGAGATTATCTAAATTTTTTACAGTTCCTTCTGAATAACCAACTTGCTCGGCTTGCTTCGGAGTTAGCGTCAACAATTCGTTTCCTTTTAAGTTGAGCTCAGGTATGACCATCTTTGTGTTTGCCATCGCTTCTGCATATTTAGGGTTTCGGTTATTTTGTTCTGCTGCGCTCTTCATAGCCGATAACCAGTAGGACTGAGCTTTTTTTCCTGCTGCATTTCCCTGTTGGTCAATCACAGCTGCCGATCCCATTGTAGAACCGGGTGTCATATAAATTTGATCGGCGTTAAGTGCAATATACGCTCCGGCCGATAATGCTTTTTTGTCGACAAAAGCAGCGGTAGGAATAGGTGTTGAGGTTAAGCTTTTAGCTATTTCAGAAGCTGCATCTACAGCTCCTCCAGGAGTATCTATGTCCAATATAATCAAATCTGCACCGTCATTTTCCGCATCTTCAATGGATCTGTTTAAAAAAGAAAGCAGTCCATTTTCTACCGTTTTATTGACAGGAATAATGTGTACACGCTTCACGTCAGCGGTGCTAATAGTGGGGAATAACCCAGTGGCTAAAATAAGAAAGCACACGAAAGAAAATAAGGTTTTCACCGAATACACTTCCCTCCTTCCATAGATAGTATGAGTATGTATCTGTATATACGAATAACTTTAACAATAGTTTCAAATTTTTTAAAATTTATCTATTTTATTCTTTGCACCAGAGAAACAAAACATACGTTCGGATATTATCTATATAAAAAACACCTTACACAAGGTAAGGTGTTTTTTATGATAAGTGTTGAAGGACAAGCTTATTAACAAGAGAGCCATCCGCTTTGCCTTTTACTTTCGGCATAAGCGCTCCCATAACTTTCCCCATATCAGCTTTAGAGGAAGACTGCGTTTCTTCAATCGTCGTTTTAATAATTTCAGATAACTCTTCTTCAGTTAGCTGTTTAGGAGCGTAAACTTCTAAAACCGCTAATTCAGAATGAATTTTATCAACAAGATCTTGACGACCTGCTTTCTCAAATTCATGGAGGGAGTCTTTACGTTGTTTGAATTCGCGAGAAATAACCGTCAACTCGTCTGCTTCAGTTAGGTCAGTGCCTAACTTAATGGCTTCGTTTTGAAGAGATGCTTTGACCATACGAATGACCCCAAGCTTCTCTTTCTCTTTGTTTTTCATCGCTTGTTTCATATCACTATTTAAACGCTCGAGAAGACTCATAAATCCACCCTCTTATTAGAACTTGCGTTTTCTAGCAGCTTCAGATTTCTTCTTACGCTTTACGCTAGGCTTTTCATAGAATTCGCGCTTTCTTGCTTCTTGTAACGTACCAGTTTTTGAAACTGAACGTTTGAAGCGACGAAGAGCATCTTCAAGCGATTCGTTTTTACGAACAACTGTTCTTGACATTCTAATTCCCTCCCTCCGAACAAAACCACTAACATCATAATGAAATGACATGTTAGACATGTCTTTTGCAATTATAATATAATGATTCCTTAAGGTCAACCGCTTTACATAAAGTAATGCAGTTATTCCCCCTTTATTTTATGAACTTTCTTGATAAAACATTACTCCTCAGCTGTTTTATACGTATGAAAAAAGCTGCGCAAACACGCAGCTTTCCAATAAGTGTTATGAGCTCATTTTCACCTGATCTTGAAGATGAACCTCATCTAGCACGCGAACAAACTCACCTTCATTATAAGGATATCCAGCTTTTGAAATTTTCACTTTTACAAGCTTTCCAACCATTTCTTCAGACGCTTTAAACACAACCTTTAAGTAGTTATCAGTATATCCTACATATAAACCACTTTCAGGATCTTCTTTATATTTTTCTTCCGGAATTACTTCCAGTACTTCTCCTTCAAACGTTGAAGCATATTCTTTTGCCAATTGGTTTGAAAGTTCGATTAAACGGTGCACACGTTGATTTTTTACTTCTTCATCAATCTGGTCGGTCATACGAGCTGCTGGCGTACCTGTACGTTTAGAATACGGGAATACGTGAAGCTCTGAAAAACCGTGCTCTTTAATAAAGTTATACGTCTCCATAAACTCTTCTTCTGTCTCACCTGGGAACCCGACAATCACATCTGATGTAATCGCTAATCCAGGAAGAGCTTCTTTCAGACGGTTTAAGCGCTCGCCAAAGAACTCCATTGTATACTTACGACGCATGCGCTTCAATACCGTATTTGAACCTGATTGAAGAGGGATATGCAAATGACGTACAACCATTTCTGACTGATCTAGTACCTCTATCACTTCGTCCGTAATTTGACTTGCTTCAATTGACGAAATACGAATGCGTTTTAATCCTTTTACTTGAGACTCTAAATCACGAAGAAGCTGGGCAAGATTGTAATCTTTCATGTCTTCTCCGTATCCGCCAGTGTGAATACCTGTTAACACGATTTCTTTATAGCCTGCATCCACTAGCTGCTGTGCTTGTGCTACTACTTCTTTAGGATCACGAGATCGCATTAAACCGCGTGCCCATGGAATAATACAGAATGTACAGAAGTTGTTACAGCCTTCTTGAATTTTTAACGAAGCACGCGTACGGTCTGTAAATGCCGGTACATCTAGCTCTTCATATACGCGTGTTTTCATAATGTTTCCTACACCGTTAATCGGCTGACGCTCTTTTTTAAATTGTTCAATATACTCAAGCATCTTAACACGATCTTGTGTACCTACTACGATATCAACACCAGGAATGGCCATAATTTCAGCTGGCGAAGTTTGAGCATAACATCCAGTTACACAAATAACCGCATCTGGATTTTTTCGCACAGCTCTGCGAATAACTTGACGGCTCTTTTTATCTCCTGTATTTGTTACCGTACATGTATTAATTACATATACATCGGCAGTTTGTTCATATTCAACACGCTCATAGCCTTGGCCTTTGAACAATTGCCAAATTGCTTCTGTTTCATAGTGATTTACTTTACACCCTAGCGTGTGAAAAGCAACTGTTGACATAATCGTCACCTCATTAACTCAGTTTGATAAGATATAGCAGACAGCGCATATAATGGAGCTGTTTCTGCTCGTAAAATCCGCGGACCAAATCCGCTTATTGTAAATTCATTTTCTTCTAATACTTCTACTTCCTGCTCGGTCAAACCACCCTCGGGGCCTACAACCACAAGCACGGAATTGCCGGGTTTTAAAGCTGAAAGAACAGCATGCAGATGAGATGTTTCTCCTTGCTTTGCTCTTTCTTCATAGGCTACAACTTTATGAGTATAGTCACCGCTAATTTCTACTAGTTTCTTAAAAGAAATTGGGGCTTCTACTGCTGGTACAATCGTACGATGAGATTGTTCTGCAGCCTCTTTAGCAATCTTGTTCCAGCGATCTACTTTTTTTTGACTCTTTTTATCATCCCATTTAACAACTGAACGAGCCGCAATAAAAGGGATAAACCTATACGCTCCAAGTTCTGTCCCTTTTTGGATAATAAGCTCGAGCTTATCCCCTTTAGGCAGACCGTTCACAATTGTAACATGGACTGGAAGCTCTTTTTCTTCGCTTATCCATTCTATAATAGATGCTTTCACTTCGTTAGCGGAAATATTTTCAATTTCACACAAAGCAGCTTGCCCCTGTTCATTACAGGCAATAAACTGTGATCCTTCATTCATTCTCATGACGCGTGAGATATGATGGGCATCATCTTGTATCACTGTGACACTTTGCTCTTGAAATTGATCATTTGGCAGAAAATAACGTTGCATCTTGACACCTTCTCACTTGTTAAGCTTGTTTTTGCGCAATAATTGCTACCCAGTCTTCCATAAGCGTTACTTCTTGAATAGCAAAGCCCGCTTCCGTTAACGCTTTTTTGACATCTTCTTTTTTCGCACTAATAATACCTGATGTAATGAACATGCCTCCTGGCTTTAATACCTTTGCAGCATCGTCTACAAAACGAACGATTACCTCAGCTAGAATATTCGCCACAACAATGTCAACCGGCCCTTCTATGCCTTGCAATAAGTTGTTTTGACCTACTGTTACGATATTTCCAACTTGATTCAGTTCAATATTTTCGCGGGCAGAACGTACGGCTACTTCATCAAGATCTAGAGCTTGTACATTACTTGCTCCTAACAGGGCTGCGCCAATACTTAGCACTCCTGAGCCTGTACCCACGTCAATAACGGTATCTCCTGCTTTCACTGTTCTTTCCAATGCTTGAAGAGACATAACCGTCGTTGGATGCGTACCTGTACCAAAAGCCATTCCGGGATCAAGCTCGATAATCAATTCATCTGTGCTTACTTTTTCATAGTTTTCCCAAGTTGGTACAATCGTAAAACGCTCTGAAATTTTCACAGGGTGGTAATATTTTTTCCAAGCAGTGGCCCACTCTTCCTCGTTCACTTCACTGATCGTAACTTTGTTAGCTCCTAAATCAAAGTCGTAAACAAGCAGTCCATTAATTTCTTTTTTGATACCATCCACAGTTTCTGCTAAAAAGCTGTTAACTGGAAGGTATGCTTTAATCACTACACCTTCCTCTGGGTAGTCTTCTACGTTTAAATCATAGATTTCACCAAAAGTTGTATCTCTGTCCTTCACTAAATCAGCAGGATCTTCAATGACTACCCCGCTAGCTCCTGATTCATGTAAAATATGAGAGATGGGTTCAATTGCTTCTTGCGCTGTATGAATACAAATTTCAGACCATTTCATTGCTACCAACTTCATCCTTTCTGCCTTCAGTAATATAGGATTTTAAATATGAACATGACAGATGACAGGTTGGCAAAGTACCTTTACCAACCTGTCTCTGTTTATTATGAAAGACAATTATTCTCCTTTAATTGCTCGTTTTACTTTTGCAAAAAAGGAATCATGCTGCTCATCAACGGCTTCTTGACCGCTCAGTTCAGCGAACTCACGCAATAATTGTTTTTGTTTTTCTGATATTTTTGTTGGCGTTACAACGCGAACGTGAATATGCTGATCTCCTTGGCCATACCCTCGTACGTTTGCCACACCTTTTCCTTTTAAACGGAATTTCGTCCCCGTTTGTGTACCAGCAGGAATCTTCAGCTTCACCTTGCCGTGTAGAGTTGGTACTTCTACTTCATCACCTAGTGCTGCCTGAGCAAACGTTAAAGGCATTTCGCAGTAGATATCGTCTCCATCACGTTCAAAGAATTCATGAGTGCGCACGTGGAACACTACGTATAAATCTCCCGGAGGACCACCATTTACCCCTGGTTCTCCTTGAGCACTAACGCGCAGCTGTTGACCATCATCTACACCAGCTGGAATTTTAACATTAATTTTACGTCGTTTTGTTACTTTACCGTCACCGTGGCACGTTGCACATTTGTCTTTAATGATTTTTCCCGTACCATTACAATGATGACACGCACGTCGATTTACCACGCGACCAAACGGCGTGTTTTGTTCAACGTTTAACTGACCTGAACCATTACAGTGCGAACATGTATCAACTTTTGTTCCAGGTTTTGCACCTGAACCGTGACATGTTTCACACGTTTCTTCACGTGGAATTTCAATTGTTGTTTCTTTTCCGAAAACAGCTTCTTCAAAAGAAAGTGTCATCGTGTATTGTAAATCGGCACCTTGTCTCGGAGCATTAGGGTCACGTCTGCGACCACCACCACCAAAGATCGAGCTGAAAATATCTTCAAAGCCGAAGCCGCCAAAGTCTGAGCCGCCTCCACCAAAGCCGCCAAAGCCTTGATTTGGATCAGTATGACCAAATTGATCGTATTGTGCTTTTTTTTGGTCATCACTCAATACTTCATATGCTTCTTTTACTTCTTTAAATTTGTCAGCAGCATCTTCCGCTTTATTAATATCTGGATGATATTGTTTAGAAAGCTTGCGGTATGCTTTTTTTATTTCATCTTTTGTAGCGCTCTTACTGATACCGAGTACTTCATAGTAATCTCGCTTACTCATCAATACTCACTCCCGAATCGTTTCACATAAACGTAATTGTATCATTATTAATAATTCCATAGCAACATAAAAGTTACTTTCTATTGCTCACGTGCACGCAGAGAGCCAAGAGAAAAACTTCCCCTTTCGCTTTTCCACGTTAAAAAAGTCAAAGCCAAGAAATAAGCTTGACTTTGACTTTTTAAAAAGATGTGAATCGCACCATGGCGTCATTCACGTTAGTCGTCAAGATGCATTATTTTTTGTCGTCGTTTACTTCTTCAAACTCTGCATCTACAACATCATCATTTTGAGCGCCTTGTTCACCTGCTTGCTGAGCTTGTTGAGCTTGCTCATACAATTTTACAGTTAACGCTTGAACGATTTCTTGAAGTTCATCTTTTTTCGCTTTGATTTCTTCAAGGTCATTCTTTTCAATCGCAGCTTTTAAAGCATCTTTTGCTTCGTTAGCTTTTGTTACTTCAGCTTCTTCTACTTTTCCTTCAAGATCTTTTAATGTTTTTTCAGTTGTAAACACTAGTTGATCTGCTTCGTTGCGTAGTTCCACTTCTTCTTTACGTTGCTTATCAGCATCTGCGTTTTCTTCCGCCTCTTTTACCATGCGTTCGATTTCGTCATCTGATAAGCCAGTTGAAGATTTAATTGTAATCGCCTGCTCTTTGTTTGTACCTAAATCTTTTGCACGAACGTTTACGATACCGTTCTTATCAATATCGAATGATACTTCGATTTGAGGTACTCCGCGTGGTGCAGGAGGAATGTCTGTTAATTGGAAACGTCCTAGCGTTTTATTGTCTGCAGACATTGGACGCTCACCTTGAAGAACGTGAATATCTACAGCCGTTTGGCTATCTGCAGCCGTTGAGAATACTTGTGATTTACTTGTTGGAATTGTCGTATTACGCTCAATTAGCTTTGTAAATACGCCACCCATTGTTTCGATACCTAGTGATAAAGGCGTTACGTCTAGTAATACAACGTCTTTTACATCACCAGTTAATACGCCACCTTGAATTGCTGCACCAAGTGCAACTACTTCATCAGGGTTTACACCTTTATGAGGATCTTGACCAGTTTCTTTTTTGATTGCATCTTGTACCGCTGGGATACGAGTTGAACCACCAACTAAGATTACTTTATCAAGTTCGCTTGCAGAAAGACCTGCATCTTTTAAAGCTTGACGCACAGGGGCCATTGTACGTTCAACAAGACCTGCTGATAACTCGTCAAATTTAGCACGTGATAAAGATACTTCTAAGTGAAGAGGACCAGCTTCTCCAGCAGTGATAAATGGTAAAGAAATTTGTGTAGATGTTACGCCTGATAAATCTTTTTTCGCTTTTTCAGCCGCATCTTTTAAACGTTGAAGCGCCATTTTATCTTTGCTTAAATCAACGCCGTTTTCTTTTTTGAATTCAGCTACTAAATAGTCGATGATTACTTGGTCAAAGTCGTCACCACCAAGGCGATTGTCACCTGCAGTTGCGCGAACTTCAAACACGCCGTCGCCAAGTTCTAGAATAGATACGTCAAACGTACCGCCACCAAGGTCATAAACTAAAACTGTTTGATCTTCATCTGTTTTTTCTAATCCGTATGCAAGCGCTGCTGCAGTAGGCTCGTTAATAATACGCTCTACTTCTAAACCAGCAATTTTACCAGCATCTTTTGTCGCTTGACGCTCAGCATCATTAAAGTAAGCAGGAACTGTGATAACAGCTTTTGTTACAGGCTCACCTAAATACTCTTCAGCATAACCTTTTAAATGTTGAAGAATGATAGCTGACATTTCTTGAGGCGTGTATTGCTTGCCTTCAGCTTCCACCTTATGGTCTGTACCCATATGACGTTTAACTGAAATAATTGTGTTAGGGTTTGTAATAGCTTGACGTTTCGCTACTTCCCCAACTTGACGCTCACCGTTTTTGAATGCCACAACTGATGGCGTTGTACGGTTTCCTTCTGGGTTTGGAATTACTTTTGGTTCGCCGCCTTCTAATACAGCGACACAAGAGTTAGTTGTACCTAAATCGATACCAATGATCTTACTCATTGACAATGACCTCCTTCATAATATGTAGTGTTATTGATTCACTTTAACCATCGCAGGGCGGATGATTTTATCTTTTAATTTGTAACCTTTTTGAAGCTCTTCTACTACCGTGTTCGGTTCGCATTCATCGTCTTCTACTTGCATCACTGCTTGATGCTCGTATGGATCAAATGTTTTCCCAACTGACTCAATTGCTTCAACACCTTCTTTTTGAAGTGCCTCTACCAATTGACGGTATACCATTTCTACACCTTGTAGCACAGATTTAGTTTGTTCGTCCGCTGTGTTAACTTGTAATGCACGTTCAAAGTTATCAAGTGCTGGTAAAATATCCGCAACCAATGATTGAGCACGGTATTTTTGAGCAGCTTCTGCATCGAGACGTGAACGACGACGGAAATTATCGAAATCAGCTTGTAGACGTAAGTAGCGATTCTCTTCTTCTTCAAGCTGTTGCTTTAATTGATCATTTTCTTGTTGAAGAGGGTTTACTTCCTCAGACGCTTCAGCTTCAGTTGCTTCAGCAGCTTCTGTTTGAACTTCTTCAACCACTTCTTCGTTTTGTTCTTCTACTTGCTTTTCGTTTGACAATTCATTCACCTCCCTTAAATGTTTACACACATTTTCACATTTTAAACAACGATTTTTATTTTATCACAGGGAAAGGATGGAAGTAATATATTCCACCCGATTCCTTTATTCTTTATACAAGTTTGTTAACACTTGAGACATATCTGATGATAGCAGTGTAAGCAAACTAATCACACGCGCATATTCCATGCGGGTCGGTCCCAGTATAGCAATTGTGCCGAGCTGTTCGTGACCAAAAGAATAACTAGCTGTAATTAAGCTGCAGCCTACCATTTCATTCAACTTATTTTCATGACCAATTTTCACGTGTATGCCAGCCTCATTTGGGCTTAGCAGCTTATAAAACTGCTGTTCATGTTCAATAATGTTGAACAGCCCGCGAATTTTATTAAGATCATGAAATTCCGGCTGAGCAAACATATTCGTTTTGCCGCCAACTACTAATTTACCATTCATGTTGAGCTTTAATGCATCATTGAGTATATCCATCGTCTGCTCATACCCTTGAATGTGGCTTTTTAAGAGCGTCGCTACTTCTTTGTACATTTTATCATGTAAATCAGTAATGCGAACGCCGATGAGCTTTTCGTTCAAAATGTTAACCATCTTTTCAATATCGGAAGGTTGAATACTGCTTGGTAACGTAATCGTCCGACTTTCAACGTGTCCTGTATCAGTCACAATAATGGCAACAGCTGACTGAGCCGTTAAAGGTAAAATCTGCAGCTGTTTTAACTTATGGCTGACCGCTTTTGGCCCTAGCACAATGGACGTTAAACTCGTTAAATCAGATAAAATTTGCGCTGATTTTTGAACGAGCTGCTCCAGTTCTACAATGCGCTCAGCAAATACCGAACGTACTGTAGAAACATCGCTTGCTTTCAAGTGCTGCGGGGACACTAGGTGATCAACATAATAACGATAGCCTTTCTCAGACGGAACGCGCCCTGAAGAAGTATGAGTTTTTTCAATAAATCCAAGTTCTTCTAGGTCTGACATCTCATTACGAATCGTAGCCGAACTAAAATTAAACTCTTCTTTCTTAGATAATGTTCGAGAGCCTACCGGCTGCGCAGATCGAATGAAATCATCAATAATGACTTGTAAAATTAATAACTGTCGATCAGTAAGCACGCTTCATCACCTCTGTTAGCACTCTAAAACTCTGAGTGCTAAATCTAATAATAAATTACCAAATCACTATAGCGATGTCAACGATTTGGTATTAGATTATCCCAATAAAGGCTTGAAAAACTTCATTCCCCAAAAATCGACCATTGTGTGTTAAAAAGACGGAGCTATTGTCTTCACCCAAAAGTCCTTTCTCTTTGTATTCTTGAATAGGTTCTCCAAATACATCTTTTAATTCTCGATTGAATTTTTGCTTAAACTCCTCTTTTGAGACTCCTTTCGTTTTACGAAGGCCCAAAAACATTTCTTCTTCCATTTTTTCAGCCTCGGTCACGCTCACTTCATTAAGATATGCATTTCCTTTTTGCTCGACTGAATCAATGTACTTTTTTAATGGTCCAATATTTGCTCGTCTTATTCCGTCAATATAGCTATGTGCGCCTGCACCAATTCCGTAATAATCGTCGTTGTTCCAATATGTTAGATTATGAATACTCTCGTAGCCTGACTTTGCGAAATTACTGATTTCATATTGATGAAAACCTTGTTTGTCCATTTCTTTCATAAGCAGCTCATACATAGCTGCTTCTTCTTCTTGAGCAGGCAGCGGCAGCTTCCCTTTATTCATTAAATTATAAAATACCGTTTTAGGTTCAATAATTAACGAATAGGCAGACATATGCTCTACCTCTAATGAAAAAGCGGTTTGAAGCGTAGAAGAAAAATCAGCTACCGTTTGTTCCGGCAAGCTATAAATTAAGTCTAAGCTTATATTCGACATTCCAATCTTTCTCGCTTGCTCAATACAATCAAATACCTGCCTATTTGAATGCACACGTCCAATTTTCTCCAATAACCTTTCATTAAACGTTTGTACACCAATACTTAAACGATTCACGCCATAGTCATGGAGAAGCTGAAGCTTTTCTTTTGTCAATTCATTCGGATTCGCTTCAAATGTAAACTCACCTTTCTCATCATAAGGAAGATACATACGAATGGATTCTAAAAAATACTCCAGCTGCTGTTCATCTAAGGCTGTGGGCGTTCCACCCCCAACGAATATCGTGTTCAAATTGGTCGTTGGATAACGTTCGACTGTTTGTTTCATTTCTTCTCGCATGCTTTCCAAATACGGCATAACGGGCTGATTTTTGAAAAACACTTTATTAAAGTCACAATAGTGACAAATATGATGACAAAACGGGATATGCAGATATGCTGCCTTCACCATGGACTTTCACCTCAATCACATTTATAAATGATAAAAATACCGCAGAGTCTCTCTGCGGTATTTTTATCTATGTTCGTTCACACTTATTTACAGCGCTCAAAACTCTTTACTATCGTATCAGATTCGCTTCATTTTCAAAACTAATTTGACATGTTAAATAATAGAATTTCAGCTATTAATCTTCGTCCATGCGAAGCACAGCCATGAATGCTTCCTGCGGTACTTCAACAGAACCGACCTGCTTCATACGTTTTTTACCTTCTTTTTGTTTTTCAAGAAGTTTACGTTTACGAGAGATATCTCCTCCGTAACATTTTGCTAAAACGTTTTTGCGAATGGCTTTAATTGTTGAACGCGCCACAATTTTTTGACCGATTGCCGCTTGAATCGGCACTTCGAACTGTTGACGTGGAATAAGCTCTTTAAGCTTTTCTACAATGACTTTACCACGATCATAAGCTGAATCTCTGTGAACGATAAAGGACAGCGCATCGACCGTTTCACCGTTTAAGAGAATATCCATCTTCACAAGCTTCGAAGGCTGATATCCGATAAGCTCGTAGTCAAACGACGCGTAGCCTTTTGTATTTGATTTTAGTTGATCAAAGAAATCATATACAATTTCAGCCAGCGGAATTTCGTATACAATACTCACGCGATTAGCATCCAAGTACTGCATATCAATAAAGTTGCCTCGCTTCTTCTGACAAAGCTCCATCACAGCACCAACATAATCGTTTGGTACCATCATTGTGGCCTTCACATACGGTTCTTCCACGCGTTCAATCTTTTGTGGATCCGGCATATTAGAAGGGTTATCTACAGACAGATGAGTCTCGTCTGTTAAATATACGTCATAAATAACGCTTGGAGCTGTTGTAATTAAATCAATTTTAAATTCACGCTCAATACGCTCTTGGATAATCTCCATGTGAAGCAGTCCTAAGAATCCACATCGGAAACCAAACCCTAAGGCCTGAGACGTCTCTGGCTCAAACTGAAGTGCGGAGTCATTTAGCTCTAACTTTTCTAGTGCTTCACGAAGATCGTTATACTTCGCTGTATCAATCGGATACAGTCCGCAGTATACCATTGGATTCAGACGACGATAGCCAGGAAGAGGTTCACTTGCTCCGTTTTTGGCAAGAGTAATCGTGTCCCCTACTCGCGTATCTCCAACATTTTTAATAGCTGCTGTTAAAAACCCTACGTCGCCAACAGAAAGTTCATCTTTAGCAACGGCTTTTGGCGTTAACACACCTAGCTCCGTTACCTCAAACTCTTTTCCTGTTGCCATCATTTTAATTTTGTCGCCTACTTTTACTCGTCCCTGTACGATACGAATAGATGCAACTACACCTCGGTATGCATCATAAAATGAATCAAAGATTAGCGCTTGAAGCGGTGCATCTGGATCCCCTTCAGGAGCAGGAACTTTTTCAACAATTTGTTCTAAAATTTCTTCGATTCCAATTCCTGCTTTAGCTGAAGCTAATACAGCTTCCGACGCATCTAATCCAATTACGTCTTCAACCTCTTGGCGCACTCGCTCTGGCTCTGCGCTCGGCAGGTCAATCTTATTAATGACAGGTAAAATTTCAAGGTTGTTATCAAGCGCTAAATATACGTTTGCTAGTGTTTGAGCTTCAATACCTTGAGCTGCATCTACTACTAGAATAGCACCTTCACACGCGGCTAAACTTCGCGACACTTCATATGTAAAATCGACGTGTCCCGGTGTGTCAATTAGATGAAAAGTATACTCTTCTCCATCTTTTGCTTTGTATTGAAGCTGCACAGCATTTAATTTAATGGTAATTCCACGTTCACGTTCTAAATCCATCGAATCTAAAAGCTGAGCTTTCATTTCTCGCTGTGTTAACGCATTTGTTTTTTCTAAAATACGGTCTGCTAATGTTGACTTACCGTGGTCTATATGAGCAATAATCGAAAAGTTTCTGATTTTCGATTGTCGTTTCAATCTTGCTTCTCTATCCATATTTTTTTCACTCCTACTGAAAATCGCCAAAATACACTAAACTAAATTATAACAACACATTCGTCAACATTCAATAAGCATTCCATTGGGGATTTTTCCATACAAAAAAGCAGAAAGAGATTCTGCTTTTAATTAAGAAGATGATGGATAGCCTTAAAAGCTTTTCCTATTGTACTTTTCACGCCTTCCGCTAGACTTTGACCTAGCGAGGAGAAAAAGTTAAAAGCTTTTCGTTTTTCTAAAAGCTGCTGTTTTTCATCAATGTTCACAACTTTTTTTGAACCTAAAACAGCAGCTTCCACCTGACCATCTGACGTTTTAGACACATTAATAACATGTTCAATCGAAGGATCATTATATCCCTTCATTTTAATCAGCCCTTGCTGAGCCGTCTGCATTCCTAAAAATACGACGAACAGTAAAAAAATAGTTAGCACTACTGATTTTAAAGTAAATTTAATCATATTATTAGGCCCCTTACTTCTTTATCTTCTGTAGTACTAACCATTATGACTATATTCTGAAGAACTCATTCATCTAAAAGCGTATTAATGAGTATATGCCCCAAAGTTCTCTTGGTCCACTTCATGATGCAAAGCAGCGTTAAGTCCTCCTGCAACTACATTAGCCATATCTTCAATAAACATATCCACTTCTTTTGGTGTAACCATCAAATTATGACCTAAAGGTGCAAGCACTTCATGAATAAGACGTCTTTTTTCTTCATCGGGAAGAGTGCCAATCATACCGAGGTACGTTTGACGCTGCTCTTCATTGGGTAAATCATCCTCCGTGAGCTTCTTTTTTTCTCCAAACGTCATACCGGACGGAAGCAGCGACTTAGACGGCTTTCCCTGCTCTTTCATTTCTCGGCCGAAATGTTTTAAGATAAAGTCAATTGTATCGCTTGTAATGGACACAGCATCCACCACCGTTGGAATACCTATTGCAATAACTGGGATGCCAAGTGTTTCATAACTGATTTCTTTGCGCTTGTTTCCAACCCCAGACCCAGGATGAATACCTGAATCTGAAATTTGAATGGTAGCATTTACCCGTTCAATCGAACGAGCGGCCAGCGCATCGATTGCAATAATAAAATCCGGATTCACTTTCTTTACAACGCCAAAGATAATATCACTTGTCTCAATACCCGTCATTCCCATTACTCCCGGAACAATGGCGCTAACGGGTCTAAAGCCATCTTGCACGCTTTCAGGCTGTAACTCAAACAAATGTCTTGTAATCAACAAATTATCTACTGCCTTTGGTCCAAGCGCATCTGGTGTCACACTTAAGTTTCCAAGACCCACTACAAGACAGCTAGCATCATCTGGAATGTTGAGGCTTTTAATAAAAAAATTCAGCTCTTTAGCAAATACTTCTTCCATAGCCTCTTGCTTTTCAGTATCCTGCTCGCGAATGCCTACCGATTCAAGGGTTACATATCGGCCTTTTTTCTTACCGATTGCTTCTGCGCCCTCTTCCGTAATTTCTACCATTGAAATTTTGACACCTTGTTCTTCTTTTTCTTTTACAATTACGCCGTTGATTTCTGACTGGTTATTCGGTTTAGGCTGATTTTCTAACGCTATGTCTTTTGCTTCGACAGCTAGATCCGTGCGCACGCTATATTGACTTAAATCAAGTTCTTTTTCCATTTCTTAACCTCCTAGACAATCTTTGTTGAAATTATTGTCACCGAGGACTGGCAGATTCATGCATTTAAGAAACGAAAAGTAGAAGGAAGGGCGCAATATCAGCTACAAGCTTTTAAAGAGAGGTCTGTCATATAAAATTCCTTGTCAAGGCTATTGCATTCTGTCCTTGTGTTTGATAAAATATCTTTTGTTCTTATTGTGAAGAATGTCGAGTTCTATATAATCTCGATTGTTATCATTTCGGGAGGTGAAACGGATGCCAAACATTAAATCAGCTATCAAACGTGTAAAAACTACTGAAGCTCGCCGTGCTCATAACATTCAAGCTAAATCAGCTATGCGTACTGCAATCAAAAACTTTGAAGCTTTAGTTGAAAACAACGATGTAGATAACGCAAAAGCAGCATTTGCTGTTGCTTCTAAAAAATTAGACAAAGCCGCACAATCTGGTCTTATCCACAAAAATGCTGCAGCTCGTCAAAAATCTCGCTTAGCAGTAAAACTTAACGGTTTATCTGCATAATTGAGACAAAAACGATCCCATTAGGATCGTTTTTTTATTGCGCTCTTTTTAATAAAAACAGCTGTAAAATAAGCGCTTTATCCATTTTTCCCGTCTTCATTTCATAATCTGCCTCTGCTAAATCCTTTAAAATTCCTTTAAGCTGCTGTTCCTCAAAACTTCTGCTCTGCTGCAAAGCGATTTTCACACGAAACGGATGAACCTTAATCGTTTGAGCAATTTGCTGCTGACCGTACCCTTGACTAGACAGCTGCTTCGTATGATAAATTAAACGAAACTGCGTCGCTAACAAAGATAAAATTTTAATAGGCTCTTCGTTGTTACGCAGCAAATCCTGATACATATTTAAAGCGATAGAAACCTTTCGCTGAATAACAGCATCAATAAGCGTAAATACGTTTTGTTCAAGCGTTTTTGCCACAAGCTTAAGCACCACTTCTTTTGTAATGACTCCTCCTTGTCCAACGTATAACACCATTTTTTCAATTTCATTTGTCACGAGCGTTACATTAAGCCCCACAAGCTGAATAAGCAGCGTTTCAGCATCTTCATCCATATTCACTCCATCTTTTGAAAGCAAATTATGAATCCACTGCTTCATTTCTTTTTCACCAAATTCGTTCGCTTCGATGTAAGCTGCTTGTTTTTTTAATAATTTTGTTATTTTTTTTCTTTCATCCAGCTTTTCATAAGGGGCTAGAAGAATTAACGTTGAAAAAGACGTGGGCTGTTCGACATATTGCTGAAGTTTTGCCAGATCATGCTCAACTTTATCTTTTGATTTTTCAGCCGTTAAAAATGCTGCATTTTTCGCAACCACTACACGCTTGTCTCCTAAAAAAGGAAGCGTTTCAGCATCTTCTAGAACTTGATCAATCGATGTCTCTTCTAAATCGTATAGGGACAAGTTAAATTCTTTATCTTCTTCATTCAACGTATAGTCGACGATTTTATCTCTAATCTTTTTACTCATAAATGCATTAACCCCGTGTATTAAATAAACGGGGGCGATATTATTTTTGGTAATACTTTTTAAGCTATCAACTGCCAACGTATATACGCTCCTCTTTTTTTATTCATCTATATTGATTATGTATAGTTACTGATAAACAAAATACAATTTCTATCGTAAAGGTGTTATGAGTTTTTGGCAACAATACAAAAGGAATTGTCTTAAAACGACAATTCCTCAGTTTATGATAAACATCAACAATATAAGCCCTAGGTTACTTATTTGTTAATGATTAAACCCTTATCTCTATTTTCTCCTCATGCTCATAAAGTATAGTTGTTAACTGTTGTCAGTTTGTGAAAACGCTCTTAAATTGTCTAGATTTTTAAAAAAAGTTAGATTATACTGTAAACAGGAGGGGTGTTAATGAACCAATTTGAAGAAAGTGTCCAAAGTAAACGCAACGACGCTGTCGATTCTGCCGTAGGATTTGGTGTTTCATTTGGCTTTTTCACTGCCTTATTTGTTATTGCAACTGTGATTCACTACTTGGGTTCGTAAAATTGCTTCAAGGCTGCTTCTTAGCAGTCTTTTTCAGTTCGTTTTTCTTACTATAGACTATGGAAGTTGCTGCGAAAACGTTCCTGACTTTTTTGTAAATTCATACATTACCCCACCATCTTCATCCGTTCGGTAAATATACACCCCGTAGCTTTTCAGAAGCTCTAATATTTCTTGATGAGGATGACCATAACGATTTTTTTGCCCCGCTGAAACAAGCGCTACTTTAGGGTTTAAATGTTGAACAAACTCTTCTGAAGTTGAGGTTTTACTGCCATGATGACCCACTTTTAATACATCTGCTTTAAGGTTGGGAAAGTCTTTCAATATTCTTTGTTCTCCTTCCTTTTCTAAATCTCCGGTGAATAGCCATCTTAAATTTCCTAACTTAGCGTCTATTACAATTGAGCCGTTGTTGCTCGTTTCTTCGAAACCTATGGGAGAAATAACCTGAAATAAGACACCTCCTTCTTGCCAGCTATCTCCTTGTTGAACAATTTGAACAGGCACGCTTTGTTTTTGAGCAGCGATCACCAAGCCAGTCTCTACGTCATTTAATTCGGCTTTTTTCCCAAGCACCAGCTCTCCGACAGCCACTTGTGAAAATAAATGCTGTGCCGCCCCTGCGTGATCATAATCGCCGTGTGTAATAATCATTTTATCTACCTTTGTCATTCCTTTTGAATGCAAAAAGGGAACAAGTACGTCTTCTCCCACGTCAAAAGAAGAACGGCGTTTTTGCCATGGTTCTTTTGGAAATGAAACGGTTCCTCCGGTATCGATCATATACACGCCTTTTCGATAAGGAAGCTCAATGATAAAGCAGTCTCCTTGTCCTACATCGACCATTGTGACCGTTCCTTTTGGATTCAAATAAGGATACATACATTGTGCGGCTAACAATGCCGCGAGAAGAAACATATAGCGAACGAAAAATTTCCCTTCTTCGACCGCCACAAATAAAGCATAAATGCATAGGTACATGCCCAAAAACAGCAAAATATGGGGTTTTCCCGTTACGAAATCAGCGGGAATCCACTCAAAAAAATCAAGCAATTTTTCACAAGCAAGTAAAAGAACATGAAGAATTTGCTCCAGCAATTCACTCACTCCCGGCAAGATGATACGAACAAAAAGAATGAGCAAACAAAGAGGTAATACAACAAGAGAAAACAACGGTACAAAAACCATATTTAATGGCAAACTGAGGAGAGATACTCCATAAAAATAGTACAACAATAAAGGAAGTGAACTGACTTGTGCAATCGCTGAAACAGCCATGAGCTGGCTGAAAGAAGAATGAAAACGAGGTAAAATTGTCTGACTCGATAAAATCAAGGCAAAACTAACGGCAAAAGAAAGCTGAAATCCTACATCAAATAAATAGTACGGTTTGAAAAGCAGCATGCTCATAAAAGCAAGGCTGATGCTATCAACCAAAAGAATTTTTCTTTGTATTTTTATCGATATAAGCATCAGCATACTCATAAAAACAGCTCGGACAACTGAAGCGCTGCCACCGGCCAAAACCATGTATACAGGAAGAAGCAAAAGTAAAAGCATAATGGCTCGCTCGCGCGTTATTCCAATCCGAATAAGCAAATAAAAACACATCGCTGTCAGCAGTCCAACATGAAGACCTGATATGGCAAGCAAGTGTATTAAACCAAATTGCTGATAGCGCTTGATACTCTCTTCTTCGATCCCAGTACGCTCGCCGTAAATTAGTGCCTGCATAAATCCAGCGCCTGGATCCGACATGTTTTGTTGAATATAATTAATTCCTTTTTGACGAATAAAGGTAAGGTACGTAAGTGGAGTTAAGGTGGGGAGCTGGCATTTTGCCAAATCAAGTCTCTTGACGTTAAGCTGCCAATGAATAGACTGATGGTATAAATATTGCTGATAATCAAATGCATGAAGGTTGCGAGCAGCTGAAGGAGAAGTTAATTGCCCTGCTAGTTGACAAACTTGATGAATCGTTAGCTTTTCGAGCTGCTGTTTCTCTTCCAGCGTTTTTAGTTTATAAAAAGCCATGACTTCTTCATTTTGAACCGTAAACTTAAAAGTAAGCTTGTCGCCGTCACTATGCGGAACAGATGAAATTTCGCCTATAAAAGTAGAAGATTCAGCTAAAAGAACCGTTTTGTTATGGTTATTTGCCTCAGCTAATAGGTAGACGCACAAAACGCTCAACAGTGCAGAAGCAATAACCACTTTCCTCGGACATTGTAGCCATTGAAAAATGAAAAGCACGATTAGCAAAAACAGGCTTACAGCGGAATGATTATCATATACATATAAGGCTAGCATCATGCTAAAAGCACAGTAAATATAATATCCTTTCACTTTTAGCTCCTTTCTTCCTTAAAAGAAAGAGGCTTCTTACTGTTACCAAGTAAAAAACCTCTTTTACCTTTAATTTGCCGTAAACAAAGCGAGAGCTTCACGCTGTAAATTCATCACTTCTGCTTCGTCAGCTCCGCTTTTTTCTAAACGAGCGAGAACATCCGTTACAAATTGAAGCTTCTCTTTACTTTTTAAGTCAATGATTGCTTCATCAAGTTCAACTTTTGCTGTTTTCACTCCCGCCTGTTCAAATAACTCAACAGCATACGGATGATTTTTGTAATCATTAGCATAATATACTGTTTTAATTCCCGCTTGAATAAGAGCTTTACAGCAGTTTAAACAAGGAAAATGCGTGACGTATACTTCCGCATCTTCTGTCTTTACACCAAACTTAGCACACTGCAAGAGTGCATTCACTTCTGCATGGACAGTTCTTACGCAGTGGCCATCAATTACATAGCAGCCTTCGTCAGCACAATGCACGCCTCCGCTGATCGAACCGTTGTATCCTCCAGCTATAATACGTTTATCACGCACCACTGTAGCTCCAACAGCCAGACGTTCACAAGTGCTTCTTAAAGCTAGCAAATGGCTTTGTGCCATAAAATATTGATCCCATGAAATCCGGTTCATCTCATTCCCTGCCTTTTTATTTAAAACTGAATAATGATACTTTTCTCTTTCATAGTGTAGCGTTTTTTTTCCTTTTTCGTCAATAAGTCTCTACTGTACCGTAATTTGAGCTTTGATTTTTTCTAGCGACTTCTCGCCAATACCTGATACTTTTCCCAAATCCTCTACTGTTTGAAACAAGCCATTTTCCTCTCGATATGAAACGATGGCACTGGCTTTTGAAGGTCCAATGCCATTTAACGTTTGCAGTTCATCAGTGTTCGCTGTATTGATATTAACAAGGGGCTGATCATTTGAAGTTCCTGAGGAAGAAATTGAAGAAACTGGAGATGAAGGGGGGATTTCTTCTCCAGCAGCTGGAATATACACAGCCATTTCATCTTGTAGCTTGCTAGCTAAATTGAGCTGTCTTAAGTCCGCTTCTTTCGTAGCGCCTCCGGCTTGTGCTAGAGCATCTTTTACCCTTGCATCTTTCGGAAGCTGGTATACACCAGGCTTCTGAACAGCTCCTTTAATATCCACCATCACAAACGGGGAATCTTGGCTTGAAATTACTTGATTAGACGACTCTCCTTCTTTTTTTGTACCAGAAGATTCTGCCTTGATTATATCTGAGGTTTGAAGAGAACTTTCCGGTTTCTCTCCTCCTGTTCGATAGATATAAAAAGCCAACCCAACTGCTAAGCAAATACACCCAATTAGCCATTGTTTTTTTGAAAAAGTCAACTTGTACACTCCTTTGAATTTTGAAGTAACGTCATAAATTCCATTACGTCTTCATAGTGTTTAGAAGAAAAGGCTTTTGAAGGAGGGAATGAATCAGTGAACATAGGGTTTATCGGAACAGGAAACATGGGGAAAATATTAATTGATGCGTTTATTGAATCAAAAGCCGTACGTCCTTCTAAAATTACTATTATGAATCGTACAAAAAAAAGGGCCAAAGAGATTCAACAGCAGCATAAAAAAATTCATGTTGCTGATACAGCTGAAGAAGTTGTTCACGCATCCAAAGTCATTTTTATTTGTGTTAAGCCATTGGATATTCACCCCCTTTTAATACAATTAGAACCACTGCTGACGAAAGATCACTGCATTGTATCCATTACCAGTCCAATTAGCGTAGAACAAATCGAACGCCTCATTCCGAGTCAAGCAGCTAGAATTATCCCTAGCATTACGAATCGGGCATTAGCAGGTGTTTCTCTTTTCACGTTTGGAGAAAGATGCACGCCTTTTTACCAAAATTATTTACATGAATTATTTTCATCTATGTCAAAGCCTGTGGCTATTGATCAAACGATTACCCGCGTATCATCCGATATCGTAAGCTGCGGTCCTGCATTCTTCAGCTTTTTGCTTCAACGCTTTATTGATGCAGCAGTTCAAGAAACAAATATTTCTGAAGAAGAAGCTACCGTCATGGCCAGCGATATGATTATTGGAATGGGAAAACTGTTGGAAAAAGAAATATTTACGCTTCCTACCTTGCAGGATAAAGTATGCGTAAAAGGCGGTGTAACCGGAGAAGGTATTAAAGTTTTAGAAGCTGAACTCGGAGAGATGTTTGTGCACGTATTTCAAAAAACACACGAAAAATTTGACGAAGACATTGAGCTTGTTCACAATCAGTTTGATAGTCTTATTCCATAATTTCTGTAGAAATCCTGCTTTGAAACAAAAAAAGAAGCCTCTACTCGGCTTCTTTTTTTTGCGCAGAGAAAAAGATGCGCTCACTGTTTGAAGTAGGCTTACTCATTTTGAAATCTGCACTTACTTCTATATTTATAAAACCAGCTTGGCTCAGCCATGATTGATAATGGTCAATCGACCAAGTGCGCTGAGCATGCACCTCATCAAAGCGATGATATGCATCGATTTCTTCATCATAAGCAAAAAACGTAATATCATGCTCTACACGCATGTCCGTATCGTCATAGGTGCAGTTCCAAATATATGACACGTCTTCATCTACATAAGAAAAAGATTGATTTCCAAATACGTCCTTCATCTTGTGCACTGAATGAACATCAAATATAAAGAGCCCACCTGGTTTTAAGTGTTTATATACACGTTGAATGGTTTCTTGAACTTCTTTATCACCTTGCAAATAGTTCAAAGAATCACAAAAGATTACTACACAATCAAACTCTTTCAATAACTCAAGTTCCGCCATGTTTTGCTGAAAAAGAGATAGCGTTACCCCTGCTTCTGCTGCCTTCTCTTGAGCTACCATAAGCATATCATCAGACAAATCAACGCCGACTACGGAGAAACCTTCTTTTGCAAATCGAACGGAGAGTTCTCCCGTGCCGCAGGCAAGGTCTAATATACTGTTAGGCTTTGTTTTTGCTTTTGCCACCTGCTGATTAAAAAATTCAGCCCAATCGTCATACGGAACGTCTGCCATTAGCTGATCATATACGTAGGCAAATTCTCCGTACCTGCTCATAGCTGTAGCTCTTCTGAACTTACAAATGGTGCATCTCCCCATAAGCGTTCTAAGTTATAATATCCGCGCTCATCTTTATGGAAAATGTGAACCACAACATCTCCAAGATCAACAAGCACCCACTTAGCCTGCTCAAACCCTTCTAAACGCTTCACAGAAATGCCTTGTTCGTGTGCTTTTTCTTTAATTTCACGAGCAATTGCCTGCACTTGTTTATCTGAGTTACCGTGACAAATAACAAAATAATCTGCCACAAGTGAGATTCCTTCCATATTTAACGCTACGATATCGATTGCTTTTTTATCATCGGCTGCTTCTACAACAAGAGATAGCAATTCACGTTCTGTCATGTGTTTGACCTCCTAAGATTAAATCATTATATGTCATCATCGTATCGGGATAAACGGCCTGATGTTTGGTCATTAAAAAAGAAATAGTATTCTTTAATGATTGAATAAGTGCTGCATTTAAGTCGGTTTTAGCTAACTCCCGCACTTCATCAACACCTGGAAATCTCCTTCCAGGTTCAATATAATCAGCAACGTACACAATTTTTTCAAGTAACGTCATGCCAGGTCTTCCGGATGTATGGTAAGCAATTGCATCCAATACTTCCTTATCCGTAATCCCTACTTCATTTCTCACTAAAAACGCGCCTACTGGAGCATGCCATAATTCGGTATTGTATTCCAATAAAGAAGAGTTCATGTTTTGATCAATAATAATTTGCTTCATCTCTTCCTTTGGACGAAACTTGGCATAGTCATGAAAAATAGCAGCCAGTTCTGCTTTTTTTTCGTCTGCTTCAAAACGTTTAGCTAATTCAATTGCTGTTTCCATTACCCCGACAGTATGAATATAACGACGTTCTGTTAACTGTTTCTTTACGATTTCTAATGCCTCAGTTCGATTCATATAATTGATTCTCCTCGATATATTGTTTAACACCAGCAGGTATAAAATAACGAATGGTTTCTTTCTTTACTACTCGTTCGCGAATAAAGGAAGAGGAGACATCAAACTGCGGAACTTCTACTTCTTTTATCGGGTAAGGGGACGTAATGGTATACCCCGGGCGCTTTACACCTACAAATGTAACCAAATTGACTAATTCATCAATTTCATACCACTTCGGCAAATATTCTACCATATCAGCACCAATGATGAAATGAAACTGATACGTTGGATATTTCTCTGTTAGTATTCTCATCGTATCATATGTATATGAAGGCTCTTTGCGCTCAAATTCAATCGGCTGCAGGGTGAATTGATCATGTTCTTCAATAGCTAGCTTTAGCATTTGTAAACGATGATATGGCTCAATAGGCTCTTTGATTGTTTTATGAGGTGGAATATATGACGGCATGAACCATATCTCATCTAATTTCAAGGCATGCAAAACCTCATTTGCCATCATTAAATGCCCCAAATGAGGCGGATTGAACGTTCCACCTAAAATTCCAATACTCTTCAACAATCCCCGACTCCTTTAATTTACTTCATTTTTAAATAGAGCGGGTTTCCCCGCTCTATTTCATTTCACTTTTGGAAGCATTAACTGCTTATTTTCACGTGATTCTTTATATAACACAATTGTATTTCCAATCACTTGTACAAGCTCTGCTTTTGTTCCTTTTGTTAATCGAGCAGCAACCGTGTCACGATCTTCATCACAGTTTTGCAGAATGCTTACTTTTAATAATTCTCTTGCTTCTAATGCATCAGCAATTTGACCAATCATATTTTCATTGACTCCACCTTTTCCTACTTGGAAAATTGGATTTAAATGATGTGCTTTTGAACGTAAAAAACGTTTTTGTTTACCTGTTAACATAAAAACCTCCGTTGTATCTTATCTCTTAGTTAGTGTTGAAAGAACAATGTGTTCCATTGCCTCTTCGTCAGGACGGACCTTCGTCCATTTTTCAAATGCAAGTGCACCTTGCAGTACAAACATACCGACACCGTTATGAGTGCCTGCCCCTTTTGCTTCAGCCTCTTTCAAAAGCTTTGTTTTTAAAGGGTTGTAAATAATATCGCTGACTACCGCTTCTTTTTGCAATAAAGTAAGTGCTAAAGGCAGCTCATCAACGTTAGGATACATCCCCACCGAAGTGGTATTAATAATAATATCGAATGTATCTAGTTGTTTTTCCGCATCAGAAATAGACATCGCCGCCGTTTTCGTCGAAAAAGGCAGCTCGTTGGCTAGTAAAGCTGCTTTTTCGACGGTACGATTGCATATCGCAATTACATCGGGAGCGTGCTGAGCTGCAATTGTATAAAAAATAGCTTTTGCAGCTCCTCCAGCTCCAATAATTAAAATTCTTTTTTGGGATAAGCCGCCTTCTACTGCTTTGAGTAAAGAAGTCACATACCCCTCTCCGTCGGTATTGTATCCAATATAACGGCCATCTTGATTAACAACTGTATTTACAGCGCCAATTGCCTTTGCTAATGAATCGACTTCATCCAAATGATTCATAATATCAACTTTATACGGAATCGTGACATTAAATCCTTGAATGTTTTTATCTTTTAGCTCTCCAATAGCTGACTCAAAATGAACAGGTTCAATTGGAAAAGCCTCATAATGCGCATCCATGTTCAGACGTTTAAAGGCATCATTTTGCATCAATGGCGATAGTGAATGCCCAAGCGGATAACCAACTAGCCCATATAATGTACTCAAGATTTTTTCCCCTTTTTGTTTAAATTAAAGAATCGCGCACAAATACGCCGACTCCTTTTGGTGCATGCGCCACAACTTTTGAACCTGACTCATTAACCGTCACCCAGCCAAGCCCTGAAAAAACAATATCCGTCTTTTCATTTTTGATTGTAAATTCATGTGCAACAAGTTCAGGAAACTCACTCATTTGCTCTGGGCGCGGCGGCTGAAGCAGTTCACCTGCTTGCTTTTCATACAACTCATCTGCTTTTTCAAGCTTTGTACGATGGATATGCAAATCATTCGATACATAACATGTTAACGACTTGCGGCCTCCCTGTACATAATCTAAGCGCGCCAGTCCTCCAAAGTATAACGTTTGCCCTTCGTTTAGCTGATAAACCTTCGGCTTTATTTCTTTTTTAGGAGAAATTAACTTTAAGTCTCGTTTATCTACATAGTGAGCCATTTGATGATGATTAATAATGCCAGGCGTATCATATAAAGACGCGCCGTTATCAAGCGGGATATCAATCATATCAAGCGTTGTGCCCGGATATTGAGACGTAGTAATAATATCTTTTTCTCCCGTTACTTCTTTAATAATGGCATTAATAAATGTCGATTTACCAACGTTTGTACATCCAACAACATATACATCTTTACCTTCGCGATAATGTTCAATGGCTTCGGCAATTTCTCGAATTCCTTGTCCTTTTTGCGCGCTCATGAGGAACACATCCACTGATTTTAGGCCAAGCTCTTTCGCTTCTCGCTTCATCCAATGAATTAGTTTATTTTTCTTTATAGACTTCGGCAGTAAATCTGCTTTATTTCCCACTAAAAGAACCTTATTATTTCCAACAAATCGATGCAAACCAGGTAACCAGCTGCCGTTAAAGTCAAAGATATCTACAACTTTTACAACCAAACCGTCCGTTTGACCAATTCCATTTAAGATTTTTAAAAAATCATCGTCTGTTAAGGAAACATCTTGTACTTCATTATAATGCTTCAAGCGAAAGCATCGCTGGCAAATAATAGCTTCTTTTTCTAATGCTGATTTTGGAGCGTAGCCAAGTTCATTCGGTCGTTCTGTTTGAATCTCCACTCCGCATCCTACGCACTGTATTTTTTCTTCACTCACGTTTTAATCCTCCCAGTTAATCATACCTTTTCGTTTCATCCAACCTAAAATTCTTCGTTCCATTTTACGGTTAAATTTCGTTACAAATCCATCTGTTTGCGCAACTGGTACAACCAAAACCGTATATACGCCTAGGCGATTTCCTCCTAATACATCCGTTAAAAGCTGGTCGCCAATGACCACAACCTCATCTTTTTGCAGCTCCATATCACGAAGAGCTCTTCTAAATGCTTTACGCATCGGTTTGCGTGCTTTATATACAAATGGAAGTCCAACTGGATCTGAAAACAGCTTGACTCGTTTCTCCACATTATTCGATACAATCGTAATTTTAATTCCACTATCTTTCATTAACTGAAACCACTCAATTAATTCCGGAGTGGCATCAGGGCGATCCCATTCCACCAACGTGTTATCTAAGTCGGTAATAATTCCTTTTATCCCGCGCTCTTTCAAATCGTCTGGCTTAATTTGAAACACGTTTTTCACATGTTCATTTGGTAAAAAAAGTTTCAACACGTATCATGCACCTCGAATATATAGTTACATACTAAAATTAACGCCGTCTATCATTATAACGACTTCTTGTTATTTTCCAACCTAAAATTTTATTCTCTTCAAAAACAGGTCTTTTCTTAGTATAAAGGATATGCCTTGTGAATGCTTTAACTTTATACAGAAAGTTATTGACAAAAGGCAGTAAACCTCCATTTGTTCGTGAGCTTACGATATATTTACCCACTGCAAACTTAAAATAAAAAATAGTGCAGAAAACGTTTATTACTTATCAAATAGGGTAAGTGGTAAACAAATTCTGTTAAAAGTTTTCGACAAAAAATGATAACCCCAACTATGTGGATAAGGTTATACACATTATCCTCTGTTATAGTTCAGCAATTAATGGTAATTATAAACAACATACCCACATTTTATCCACCGAAAGCTGTGGATAACAGAACGATTGTTCCTTTATTTGATTCATGTTAGATTATAAATAAGGAATTTATTAGCATTTAAATATAACTTTTTAGGATATTTATTTTAGTAGGAGGTGGCGGCAATCTTATGAGAAAATTATCAGATGAGCTGCTTATTGAGTCATACAGCAAAGCAACCGAACTGCAATTAAGCCCTGATTTTATAAAATTAATTGAAGAGGAAATTGAAAGAAGATCATTAAAGATTAGCATACAAATTCCTTCTTAACGAATAAAAGAGCCTTCTTAACGAATAAAAGAGCCTTCTTAATAAAAGAAAGCTGCATCTTCATTTATCTATCTACTCTTTTATTATATAGGCTCTATTTTTTCAAATGAGCAATTGGTTCTCCACATTTTACGTAAGAACCTGAGTGGACGTTAGAATCAAAAGTGATTGAGTTCTTCTCAAATAATAAAATGACAGTCGAGCCAAACGTGAAGTAAGCCATTTCTTCCCCTTTTTCGACTACTTCTTTTTTATAAACCGCTTCAATGCTGTTTATAAACATGGCTCCTACTTTTACCATCAGCATGTGACCATTTTCAAATGTTAACTCCGTGAGCTTCCGGAAATTTTTCACAAGCGGTTCTTTCCCATACTTGATTCCTAATGAATTTACTGGATAAGACTTTTGTCCAACGGTCCACGTATTCCCTACTTGTGCTTTAAGAGGACTGTGAATGCGATGATAGTCTTTTGGACTAAGATAGAGGATGATAAACTGTCCTTCTATATATTTTTCAAGAATGAGATCATTTGAAACCATTTCCTGTATAGAATAAGGTTTGTTTTTTACAATCATTTCTTTTTGAGGCGTAATGACTCCATATGCTTCTATCTTTGCATCTACAGGACTGACAACGCTGTCTTTCTGCTGATCGACCGGACGGGCAGAAGGCTTCAAACGACGAATAAATAGCTCGTGTAAGTTTTGATAATGATGCAGAGGCTTGTCCATTTCTTCTTTATTTACTTTAAAAACTTTTGTATAGGAGGGTATAATAAACCGACTCCATTTAGAGAAAGTGAATTTTCGAATGAGCTTCGATGATCCCTGGTGATTCGTAAGCTCAATAAACGTTCGATACAGGTGCTGCAACAATAATTTTACCTCCACATACTGAATAGTTCTTTACTAGAATAAGGTTTGCGTCTACAATGAAATTACCATTATTTTTACCTTTAGTTCATTCCATCCTTTAAAGGAGTGAGGAAATTGTTTTTATTAGACTATCTAGATCATACAATTAAAAAGCTGAGATCCCAAGCGGCAAACTCCTTAACGATTGTTAATTTAAGTTTAGGAAGCTTTGCTATTTTATTTGTCATGAAAAATGAATTGAACTTAAGTTTATTACTAATTTTTTTAGGAGCGTTAGCAGACCGATTCGACGGCATGGTAGCCAGAAAGCTGCAAATTGAATCTGAACTTGGAAAACAACTGGACTCCATGTGCGATATTATATCATTTGGCATCGCTCCAGCTCTACTACTTTATCAAAGTATTTTATCTCACTTTGGTGCTGCAGGTTCAATTGTTACCATCTGTTACATTGCTTGCGGAGCACTTCGTCTTGCCCGCTTTAACATCACAGAAAATACTGGGTATTTTACAGGGCTCCCTATTACCGCAGCAGGTTGTTTATTAACTCTTAGCTACTTGGGCGTCCCTTATTTGCCTTCACACTTTTATATGTTTTTAATTATCGTACTCGCTTGCTTGATGATTAGTACGTTCAAGCTAAAAAAAGTATAGAGCTCCATTTACTTTTACAAAGGAATATTATCATCTTGCTTCTTTTCTTAATTATAGAATAAATCATCTTCTTTAAGAAACAAAGCGAAAATTCCTTAAGAATTCTTAAAAATGAATAGTTCTATTCGGTAGGATATGTCATCTAAAAAAACTCATGCACATGCATGAGTTTTTTTTAACACCAGCAGCTAAAAAACCAATAGAAGCTTCCGAAAATTAATAACAGAACAAATAGAACAATCAACAATCCAAGTCCCCAGCCGAACCCTCCTCCGCATGGGTAAGCTGGATAATTAGGATAACAGCAGCCTCCGTAACCGTACATACTCTCCCTCCTTACACTATGAACTACTACTAGCGTATGTACATACTTTTTCTCTGTATAGGCTGGTAACTATCTCTAAAGAAAAATCTGTGGACTTTTTCAAACTCTCTTGTCCCTGGGGGGAATTTTAAACGTACAGGCAAAGACATCCTTCTTTTTACATATAGTGTAATGTTAGTCTCTCACAGGTTGATATCCCCTTATGGAGGTGAAGAGATGTCTGCATTATTTACCGCACTAGGCTATTTCTTTAAAGAATTGGTTTTCCTTGTTTCCTACGTAAAAAACAATGCGTTTCCTCAACCCTTGTCTGCTGCTGAAGAAAAGAGATATTTATCTTTAATGGAACAAGGAGATCAAGAAGCGCGAAACCTTCTTATTGAACACAATCTCCGACTCGTTGCGCATATTGTTAAAAAGTTTGAAAACACGGGAGAGGATGCGGAAGATTTAATTTCAATTGGGACAATCGGTTTAATTAAAGCAATCGAAAGTTATTCGCAAGGAAAAGGAACAAAATTAGCTACTTATGCCGCACGCTGTATTGAAAATGAAATATTGATGCACTTGCGAGCGCTCAAAAAAACAAAAAAAGATGTGTCGCTGCATGATCCAATTGGCCAGGATAAAGAAGGAAATGAAATCAGTTTGATTGATGTATTAAAATCAGAATCAGACGATGTAATTGATATGATTCAACTAAATATGGAATTAGAAAAAATAAAAGAATACATCGATATCCTCGATGATCGAGAAAAAGAAGTAATTGTTGGCCGCTTCGGTTTGGATTTGCAGGATGAAAAAACCCAGCGAGAAATTGCAAAGGAATTAAATATTTCAAGAAGTTATGTTTCGCGAATTGAAAAGCGAGCGCTGATGAAAATGTTTCACGAATTTTACAGAGCCGAAAAAGAGAAAAAAAAGAGCGGAAAGAAGGAGAATTAATCCTTCTTTCCGCTCTTTTTTTAAAATAATTTCCAAATGATAATCCGCAGCAAACACATCATTACTCCCCCTACTAGTCATTTAGGTGGAATCTTTCTCCACAAGCAGCCATACAACGATATATCCTTTTTGATTAATCATCATTCATCCACTCCTTTCCACTATTCAAATTAGAAATGACGATAAAATTCATACTTGCGGTCTTTTATTTCTTCTTCTAATTGTCTTACATACTGTTCATGCTTAATTTCTTCCTCTGAGTATTGACGGGACTTTATGGTAATAGTTAAAAAGAAAATATTCAGTGTCATTCCAATCACCTCCTTATACAAAAAAAACCACAGTTATGCATAAGCATCCTGTGGCTGAAAAACAATAAAAACCACAGGGCTACTATTCGCACCTGTGGTGAATTAACGTGTTTTAACGATCAAGGTAAGAAAGTTACTTGATACAGGAACACGGCCG
This sequence comes from Priestia sp. USM5, assembly GCF_058323215.1. Taxonomy (NCBI): domain Bacteria; kingdom Bacillati; phylum Bacillota; class Bacilli; order Caryophanales; family Bacillaceae; genus Priestia; species Priestia sp. USM5. The sequence goes on along the minus strand of NZ_JBSGKN010000001.1, from coordinate 322,729 downwards.
AATAGTATACATATATAGACGATTTTTGAACATAGCCCAAACTGAATGATCCATACCTGATAAACGTCTTAACATATGACTCGACCTCCTTTTAATAAAGTATTTTCCTTACAATGGTAATTATATCCACGAACTTATAAAAAGTAAACTGTTTTTTTGAAAAATAGGGAATTTTTTTATTTTTTAACCCTCATAAAAAAAAGACGATGGATCATCGCCTTTTTGTATCTATTATTCTTTTTCTTTCATTAATTCTTTTTTTAGTTTTTTAGTTTGATAACTAAAATAAAAAGCAAGGGCGGTAAAAAGAATAACGATCGCTTCCATTATTCCAAGCTGCATATCACTTTTTTCACCTTGGCCAATCATAACACCAATATACAAGAATGTACTTACGGCTAGAAGGACGTAAATAAAGCGGCTGTAATCTTCAATTTTTGCTTTGATGTGTTGAGCTTTCATACAATCACCTTCTCAGTAGAATGTTATAACTCTACTCTATCATAGATCTATAGGTCTATAAAAATCCTATTTTTACCACCTTTATTCCAATGCTCTTTCTAAGTCTTCAATTAAATCTTCTACATCTTCAAGACCTACAGAAATACGAATTAATCCATCTGTAATTCCTAGCTCTTTACGTCGGTCGCTCGGTATAGAAGCATGAGTCATTTTAGAAGGAATGGAAATGAGGCTTTCGATGGCTCCTAAACTTTCTGCTAATGTAAAATACTTCACTTTGCTCAGTACTTCTTCCGCTTTCTCTTCGCTTCCCACATCAAACGAAACCATTCCCCCAAAACCTCTTGCTTGCTTTTTAGCAATGAGGTGGTTTGGGTGGGTTTTTAATCCTGGATAATATACTTTTGCCACAGCAGGATGGGCAAGTAAAAATTCTACTATTTTCCCCGTGTTGAATTCGTGTTCTTCCATTCGTATTCCTAATGTTTTAATCCCTCTCATTAAAAGCCAAGAATCCTGAGGTCCTAAAATGCCTCCAGTCGCATTTTGGATAAAATGAAGGTCTTCAGCTAATTTAGGCGAATTCACCACTGCCAGCCCTGCTACAACGTCACTGTGTCCCCCTAAATACTTAGTTGCACTGTGCAGAACAATATCTGCGCCTTTTTCGATAGGATTTTGCCAATACGGCGTACTGAATGTGTTGTCAACGATGGTAAGTAAATGGTGTTGTTTAGCTACTGAAGAAGCATGCTGCAAGTCAGTAATTTTTAGAAGAGGATTCGTTGGAGTTTCAATCAAAATGGCTTTTGTGTTAGGGCGAATTTCTTTCTCGATATTTTGGATATCGCTTGTATCAATAAAAGTAGCCTCAATGCCGATACGGCTTAGTACCTTTGTGATCACTCGATACGTTCCTCCGTATACGTCATCTGTAATTAACACATGATCTCCGCTGTTAAACAGCATGAACACGGCAGTAGTAGCGGCCATACCAGATCCAAACGCAAACCCAGCATATCCTCCTTCAATTTCTTTGATAAGTTCTTCTAGGGCATGACGTGTAGGGTTACCGGTTCTCGAATACTCATATCCCGTATGTTTTCCCGCTCCCTCTTGTTTATAAGTACTCACTTGATAAATAGGAACAGAGACAGCACCCGTCTGTTCATCGCCAACAATTCCACCATGAATCAACTGTGTTTTACGTTTCATCTTATCTTCCTCCACTGTAAATATTTTTACTTAAGTACCGTTCACTGCTATCCGGAAAAATCGTGACGATATGAGCCCCTTTTTCTGCATTTTTTGCTTCGATCAGGGCTGCTTCAAAGGCTGCTCCTGAAGAGCTACCTACTAGTAACCCCTCTTTTAAAGCCAGCTCTTTCACTCTTTGAAAAGCATAAACATCTTCAACAGTATGAATAGCATTAAAATAAGATCGCTCCATATAATCAGGGATGAACTCCATTCCAATTCCTTCAGTTAAGTGAGGACCGGATTTCCCCCCGTTTAAAATTGAACCTTCTGGCTCCACGATGACTGTTTTTAGAGAAGGATTTTTTTCTTTCAAAAATTTCGCTGTACCCATAAATGTCCCCCCTGTACCTGCTCCAGCTACAAACACGTCAACTTTTCCATCAAGCTGTTCATATATTTCTGGCCCTAAGGTTTTATAATAAGTCATAGGGTTGGCCGGATTAGCAAACTGTTGAGGACAATAAGAACCAGGGATTTCACGCAGCAGCTCTTGAGCTTTGTTTATAGCACCTTTCATACCAGCTTCAGTAGGCGTTTGAACCACCGTTGCCCCCAAAGCCTTCATAAGCTGCTGTTTTTCAATACTGAATTTTTCTGGAACACATAGTATGACGTTTATTTCGTACTGAAGAGCAGCTAAAGCCAGCCCGATCCCCGTATTCCCAGCAGTAGGCTCAACCAGCGTTCCGCCTCGCTTCAGTCTTCCAGAGCCAAGAGCTTCTTGCAGCAGTTCTTTTCCTAAACGATCTTTTACACTTCCTCCTGGATTAACATATTCCAGCTTGGCAAATATCCTGATTTCCCTAGGTAAATCAAATTGTGTAATCTCAATCATAGGTGTGTTTCCAATCAATTCATGAACGTTTTTGACTACCTTCATAATCTTGAACACCTCGCTATCGAAATAATATAACTTAACCTATAAATAAAGTAGGAATTAAGATAAAAATATAGTCTACACCCCATGTTATGACAAACGATGCAGAGTGTAGACGAAAACAAACTCTATATTTTATGAACAGCTTATTTTAATTTTGTAATAAAATTCAATACTAATTTCGTTGAATTAACAGCTGCTTTTTCTAAAAATTGCTCAAAAGAAACATTTGATTCTTTGCCGGCGATGTCAGAAAGAGCACGAAGAATAACAAACGGTACGCCAAATTGATAGCATACTTGAGCAACAGCCGCTGCTTCCATTTCAGCTGCATAAAGGTCTGGAAACTTAGAGCGAACAAACTCTACGCGCACAGGATCGTTCATGAACGAATCTCCTGTAGCAATTAATCCTTTTACAATTTTCATATCCGTTACTTCAAGAGCGCTTTCTTCAGCAAGGCGAACTAGTTTTTCATCTGCTTTAAAAGCTGCAGGCAAGTTTGGCACTTGACCGTATTCATAGTTGAATACCGTTACATCTACATCATGATGACGAACTTCTGTTGAAATAACCGCGTCCCCTACGTTTAACTCTGGATGGAAACCGCCTGCTGATCCTGTGTTAATAACGTAATCAGGTTTGAACTTCTCTAGTAAGATGGCTGTAGATAACGCCGCATTTACTTTTCCAATACCTGATTTTAATAATACAACCTCCACGCCGCTGATTGTTCCTGTTGAGTATTCACATCCTGCGATTACTGTTTCTTGACGATTCTCAATTTTATCGCGTAAAATCGTCACTTCTTCTTCCATTGCTCCAATGATTGCTACTTTCATTTTAAAACCTCTTTCTACTATTGTTTCGTTGCCTCCAATACCCACACAAAGTGATTAAATTGTGTAAAGGTTATGTGAAAACCATTGCTTTCAAAGATTTGCTTTAAGACAGGGATCGTTGTATAGTATTCCCTCTCTAGATCTTCTGCTAGTTGCGTATACCCTTTTTGTTTTGCCTGAACAATGGTATCAGCAAATGAATCCGCTGTTTCAAACATTGTATCGGCAAACACTATTTTACCACCGGTTTGAAGTAACTTTCCATAGTTTATCACAGCTTCTTCTTTTTCTTTATCTGTTAAATGATGAAATGCATACGTACTAACTAAGCTCTCTGCTGGAAACAACGATGTATCAAACTGTAAAAAGTCTCCCGGTGTGACTAAAACATCTGCTCCTAATTTCTGGTGTGCCAATTGTCTCATTGGCACTGACGGCTCAATTCCTACTACCGTAAGTTCTTTTTCTAAAAGTTTTTTTGTTAAGTTTCCAGTGCCTGTTCCAAATTCTATCACATGCCCTATTGAACGGTCTGCTACATATTCTAAGATTTCATTATAATTGCGAAACACTTCTCTATACTGTTCATCTTTCCCGCTTACCGATGCATCATACTCATTCGCCCACTTTTCAAAGATATCTAAAAACTCTAGCCCCATAAAAAACGCCTCCTCATAACTAATAATTCTTATGGATATAGTATGTTTTTAGTCATCGTTTGTTCTTCATTTACAAATATTTTAAGCTTTTAACTTTCTATTTGCTATACTATAGTAATGAGGTAAGGAGGCCGTAAGATGAATTTTGAATTTGAAATGATTGAAGATAAAATAGAATTTTTTGAAGCGCCTGATGTTAAAATGCTTGAAAAACAAATTGCTGAAAAAATTGATCAAAATAAGGCGATTTTACTTGAGGTACATAGCGTATCTCATCAAATGTCTGTGGACTATGAACAAGGTAAAAAACTGTACTCTGCAGTTGTTCATTTCAAAATAAAAAAGCAGCGCTAGCGCGCTGCTTTTTTTATTGAAGCTTATCCACTACTGCGGGCTTCCAGCCTTCTCCATCTACCCATTCAATTTGAACGCGGTATTTTGTTGATGAGTTGCCTTTAGGACTAACCGTAGCTACAGCTTTACCTACGCCACCGTTATTACCTAGACGCCATACGGTCATATTGCTTGGGCTAATGCCTGACCCTTCGCCTACAGCTTTTAGCATTTCGTTCCAGTCCGTTGATCCTTTTTTATATGTTGCTGCAGGAGCATCTTGTGATGTACCTACTGAATCCCATGAAGGATCTACCTTGCGTTCTGCCACGCCAGGCTCTGGATTTTTCTCTACTTCAGCCTGTGAATCTGAGTCGTTTGATTCTTCATCGGTTGCTTGATCATCTTCAGAGCTTTGGTCATCTTCAGAGCTTTGATCTTCCTCAGAGCTTTGATCCTCTGTTGCTTGATCATCTTTCGAAGAATCATCGTCTTTTTTAGCCGTCTTGTCCGTTTTTTGGTCATTTGTTTGCGGATTGTTTTGAGTTGTTTCCGCCTGGTTATCCGATTTATCCTTGTTTCCAAGAATCATCGTACCACCGACAAATACAATTAAAACCGCTACGACAGCAATTAACAGATTATATAATCGGTTTACTTTTTTTTCTTTGTTTTCGTGTCTTGAAGAACGATTGTTATTCATTGCTACAATTTCCTCCAACTTTTATAATGCTTTATTCTAACATGTGTTTTCTTATACATGAAGCATCAAAATTTATTTGAAGTATATTTGTAATATTTTTTACAAATTCTTCTTGTTTTAACGTGTATTTAAGTCATACATCCCTTTAACAATATCATAAAATACGCTGTTTGTGGGAGATATCGCACTTTTTGTATTTAAATCCACTACTACCATTGCGTATTTTGGATCATCTGCCGGAAAGTAACCCGCAAACCATTTATTGACGATATCGGCCTTCACATTGATTTCAGCAGTTCCTGACTTTCCTGCCACTTCATAAGGAAGCGTTTGAAATCTTCTTCCTGTTCCTTTTTCGCTCTGTACGACGCCTTTTAAAAGCTGCTGCATAGAAGCAGCTGTGGCTTCATTAATCGTATCTCCTTTTAGCTCATGCTCTTTAAACGTATACAGTGACGTATTGTTTTTATAGTCCAGCGCATCTACCGCTTTTACCTGCTTCTTTTCTCCTCCCCGTGCAATTGTCGCCATCATATTTGCTACTGCAAGCGGAGTCACTTTTACATCAAGCTGTCCAATTGCTGTTTGCGCTACAGCATTTGGTACTTTTTTTTCTCTATCATTTGTCCAAACTCTTCCCGATTTTTCTCCTAAAAACTGCTTAAAATGTTCAAAGTGAAACACATCACCCGTCCATCCTACAGGCTGAAGAAGCCCTAACTTATCAGCATATTGTTCAATGATATCCGGATTAGATATTATCATTTCTTTTGCTAGCTGGGCAAACGTTGCATTACAACTTTGCGCAAAGCTTTCTTCAAACGTCAGCTGCCCTTTTTGATGATCTTCTTCTACATTATTGCCATAAATACTTTTATCGCAGTTATAGGTAAAAGAAGGCTGAATTTTATTTTGTTCAAGCGCTGCAGCTGCTGTTACGGTTTTAAATATAGATCCAGGAGTTTGCGGCGTCAGCAAACGATTTTCTACGCTGTCTGAACCGTTTTGCTTTTTAAATGGATCTTTCTTATTAATTGAAGGCCTGCTGGCCATCGCAATTACTTTATTGTTTTTTATATCAATTAAGACGGCTCCTCCGTCTTTTAACTTATAATGATTCAATGTATTCTCCACTAGCTCCTGAGCAGACAAATCAAGCGTCGTACGCACACTGACTGGATAATAAGGGTTAGCTGTGCCCGTATATTTTACATCGATGCCAAACATAGGCCCACCTAGTCGATCAACATGATAAAGGAGCTTAGACTCTTGTTCAGGCAGCAAAAACTCGTCAAAAGCCCTCTGCATCCCTGAGATACCTACAGGCGTAGTTGATTTAATAGCTCCATTTTTCAATTTATCACTGTACTTCTCTTCAATTATTTGTTTGCTTTGTGCTTCTAGTCCGATTAAATGTTCAGCAAGAGGAACTGGACGCTCATCTTTTAGAGGAATTCCAAACACGCCAGGTACCTTTAATGCATTTATTTTTTCGACTTGTGCATGGGATAATTCTTTTGTAATAACAACCGGTGTTTTAGCATTCGCTAGTCTGTTCGTTAATTCCTGTGGTTGCATTCCCACAATTTCGCTTACTTGCTGAACGGGCCACTTCATTTTTTCTAAAAATGGAAACAGGACTAAGCGATTATGCGTGATAGATGTTAAAGACTGTCCATTTTTATCTTCGAATTTCCCTCGTCCGTCGTCTACCACCATTTCCTGCGTACGCTGTTTTACGCTTCCTTCAATTAAGTTAATATTTTTATCAGTAAAAGATTCTGTGCTGACAAGCTGGAGTTGAACAAGCCGTGCTCCCAGTCCACTAATTAATAATAAAATAAAAATAAGAGTAATATAAATTCGCTTGTGAATTATTTTCATGACTACACCTCACTCTTTACAAGTGTCGACGTTGCCATTACTTTTAAAACCATTATCTTAAGAAATATTCATTCTTTTTTTCATTCCATAAAAAAACTTGCTGATTCAGCAAGTTTTTATTATTCATTTTCCGTTAAAAATTGTTGAGTTGTTCGTAGCTTTCCTATTTTCGGAAAGATGTAAGAAAGAGTGGCTTCATGCTCTTCTTTTGTAAATGTCGCCATGGCATCCGTGATAAAAATTTGGTTATATCCATACTGAAATGCTTCACGAGCTGTGCTTTCCACACCAATATTTGTTGCAATTCCGCAAAGGACAATTGTATCAATTTCTCTTCGGCGAAGCTGAAGGTCTAAATCTGTCCCAAAAAAGGCTCCCCACTGACGTTTTGTCACAATGTAATCATTCTCTTGAACATTAAGTCTTGGATCGAATTCTGCCCAGTCTGCAGGTCTTTCTTGAGGAGCAGATGGCTTTTGATCCGTTTCTGGCGTCAACGCATCTTTTCCATCTTGAAAATCTACTCGTACAAAGCTAATAAATCCATTTTGTTCGCGGAAACGATTCACAAGCTGAACAGATTTTTCTACAATTTCGTCTCCTCCAATTGGAACAATCCCTTTTTGTAAATCAATTAAAACAAGCGCTGTTTTAGTAAAATCGATATCTTTCATCTTCATCTTTCCTTTCCTACATATCTTTTCTATTCTCTCCGTTTTTTTAAATCATATAAAAAAAGCTGACGCGTGTCAGCTTTTTTACTTACGAGCATTCAGTAGAACGCTTCCAACCATATGTTTTACTTAACAGATACAATTTTCACTGACATATCTCCACCAGGAGTTTGAACAGTTACTTGATCTCCAATTTGTTTGCCCATTAGACTTTTAGCAATTGGCGAATCATTTGAAATTTTCCCTTCAAATGGATCTGCTTCTGCACTACCTACAATTGTATACGTTTCTTCGTCACCATCTGGCAACTCTACAAATGTTACAGATTTACCTAATGATACGATAGAAGAATTTTCTACATCTTCTTCAATAATTTTCGCATTGCGAATCATATTCTCAAGCGTTGTAATACGTCCTTCCACGAAAGCCTGCTCGTCTTTTGCAGAATCGTACTCAGAGTTCTCCGATAAATCTCCAAAACTGCGGGCGATCTTGATACGCTCTACAACTTCTTTACGTTTTACTGTTTTTAAATATTCTAGCTCTTGCTCTAGCTTTAGCTTTCCTTCTTCTGTCATTGGAAATACTTTTTCTTGTGCCATAATCCCTTCACTCCTTCTTGAACTCAAAATCTCTAGTGTATACAGTCGATTTCTGTATGTACAAAAAATTTTCCACTCTGTGGAAAAATCAGTTAATAGAGAAATGACAGCTTCAAAATAGAAGCTGCTCGTTTCTCTATTCTTTATAATGTTTGTGTTTAGTTAGCAGAATATGTCTGCATTGTCTTCAAAAAAATTCCTGCATCTATGCTATGTTATTATAAAATGGCATTTTGTTCAAGAATTGTTTGAATTTTAGTGACCATCAAGTCAATCGCTACGTGGTTTTGACCGCCTTCAGGAATGATAATATCTGCATAGCGTTTTGTTGGTTCAACAAACTGATTATGCATCGGGCGAACGACAGATACGTATTGATCAACAACTGACTCAAGCGTACGCTCTCGTTCTTTAATATCACGAAGCATACGACGAATGATACGAAGATCCGCATCTGTATCTACGTATAGCTTGATATCCATTAAATTACGCAAGCGCTGATCTTCTAGTACAAGAATACCTTCTAAGATAATAACATCTTTTGGTTCTTCTTTAATTACCTTCTCAGAGCGCGTATGAATTGCGTAATCATATACCGGTTTGTCAATGCTCTCATAATTTAATAAGTTTTGCAAGTGTTCAATCAGCAAATCATTATCAAATGCTAGAGGATGATCGTAATTTGTTTGCAAACGCTGTTCAAACGGTACATCGCTTTGATCTTTATAATAATAGTCTTGCTCAAGAAGCATAATAGAATGCCCTTTAAAATACTCATAAATAGCTTTGGTTACAGTTGTTTTACCAGAACCGGATCCACCAGCGATACCGATTACAACGGGCTTTTTCCCCATTTTATATTTAAATCCCCTTTCGCATCATGTTATATGAAAATAGAGGTTGGTCCACTTTAAATTTCACAATTTGCAGCGGATGACGCGCAGCATCTAGTTCATTGCCATCTTCGTCCCAAATTTTATCTATTTTTTGCGTAAAGTTTTTAATTTCCGGACCAAAAAATTCCACTTCTTCTCCCGGTTTAAAATAGTTACGCTGTTGCAATGTCACGATGCTTGTTTCTTCATCATAATTCAATACTAAACCAGCAAAATCAAATTTTGTTTTCTTGCCGTGTACGCCAAACATTTGTTCATCCACTCCAGGAACCCCTTCAAAAAAGGCGGGAGCCGTATCGCGATTCGCACATTTGTCTAGCTCATCAAGCCATTCTTTTTGAATCACAAAATTCTCAGGATCTGCACAGTATGCGTCAATCACTTTGCGATATACGCTCACCACTGTTGCAATATAGTGGATCGACTTCATACGTCCTTCAATTTTCAAGCTATCAATACCCAGCTCAATCATTTGAGGGATAGATTGAATTAAATTTAGATCTTTTGGACTCATTGCAAACGGATCGTCTTGCTCATCAAATAAAGGCGTTTCCGTTTTACCGTCTTCTACTTTAAATAAATCATAGTCCCAACGGCATGATTGACAGCAGCCTCCACGGTTTGAATCACGCGCTGTCATGTGGTTACTTAGCACGCAGCGGCCTGAATAAGCAATACACATCGCTCCGTGAATAAAAGCTTCAATTTCAATATCCACTTTTTCTTTCATTTCGCGCATTTCTTCAGCACCCGTTTCACGAGCAAGTACAACACGTTCTAATCCTTCTTCTTTCCAGAATTGAACGGCTTTCCAGTTTGAAAGTGATTGCTGGGTACTTAAGTGTACTTCAAGCTTAGGTGCAACGCGTCGACAGGTTTCGATAATTAACGGATCAGCTACGATGATTCCAGAAACGCCAGCGCGCTCTAATCCCATTAAATAATCTTCAAGTCCGTCCATATTTTCATTGTGAGCAAAAATGTTTGTTGTAACATAAATACGTGCGCCGTATTTGTTTGCAAACTGAACACCTTCTGCCATTTCTTCAAATGTAAAGTTATCTGCATTTGAACGAAGGCCAAACTCTTTTCCTCCGATAAACACAGCATCTGCTCCATAGTGTACGGCAACTTTTAATTTTTCAAGGTTACCGGCTGGAGCTAACAACTCAGGCTTTTTAGTAATAACTCGTTTACCTTCTACTACAGTATCGATTTGAACAGCCATCGTTTGTACCTCCTTTGTTTATCTTTCTTTGCATGCTTTTTAATATACCGTTTCTTTAAAGAAAAACCCTGTGTCTAGCGGGCGGTTAATTGGCTGCAAGCTTTCAATTTCTTCTAACAAATCGTCTTTAACGTTTTCGTATTCTTCACGGTCATCTACACATAAATCAATCGCTTGACGATATTTTTTTGTTACTTCTAAAATATATTGCGGTGACTTTAATACGCCGTCAATTTTAAATACATCTACTTCAGCGTCAATCATTTCGGAAAGCTCATCGATAATGCACATATCATTTGGACTCATAATGTGCGTTCCATTTTCATCTTCGAAAATTGGATACTTATTGTTTCGCTCATTATCAAGTAAAAACATATCTTTTTCTACTTTACGATTTTCAATTTCCATGACTTTTCCTTGATACTCAAAGTAGTTGCCAAGAAGTGAACGTTTCGATTGGAACATACACGTCATGCCATGCACCTGAACTTCAATTTCTACTTCGGCTTTTTCTTTGATATCAATGATGCTATCCATGCTTAGCTCACGAGCAAGAACTGCACGCTTAGCTCCTTTGCGGCCCCAGTAGTTACATGAATACCAGTTTGTTCCCGTTGTTTCAGTACTCCAGTGCATCTTCATTTCTGGAGCTGTTTCACGCACTGCCATTAATACAGCCGGATCTCCAAATACAATCGCATCCACGCTTGCTTCTTTTAAGAATAAAATATATTCATTTAATTCGGCGATTTTATCATTGTGAAATAATCCGTTCATCGCTACGTAGACTTTTGCATCATGCTGATGAGCAATATTTACAGCTTCTACGATATCTTCACGTTTGAATTCACCTGCTAAACGCAAACCGTAGCGCTGTTCACCAACCATAATAGCTGTTGCTCCAGCTTGTAGTAATGATTCGATTTCCGAAACTGCAGTTGGTGTCACTAATAGTTCTGGTTTTTTCATTCTTGGTCACCTCTTTTAATACTAATCGCGATTCCGTCTCCAATAGGGAGAATAGTTGTATAATAATCGGGATGATTCATCAGCCACGTATTGTATGCCTGAATTTTTTTAATTAAGCTGCGGCGTCGACGTGTTTCTACTTCCGCCAAATCGGTCGCTACGTGACCTTTAAATAGTACGTTATCCGAAATAATCATTCCTTTAGAAGATAGCATCGGCTCATAATGTTCGAAAAAACGCTGATACTGACCTTTAGCTGCATCGATAAAGACTGCATCATAAGGACCATGACGTTCAATTTCATCTCTAAGCTCAAGTGCATCTCCAAACAACGACACAATTTTATCTTGTTTTCCCGCCCGTTCAATAAACTCTTGCGCTTTTTGGTAACGCTCTTCATTTCGTTCTACCGTAACCACTCGTGCCTCTGGAAGCGTATGGGTGATTCGAATAGACGAATATGCAATCGCTGTTCCAATTTCTAATATATGTTTTGGCTGATGAAGACGAAGAATTTGCAATAGCGTTTCAACACCAATCAATTCCATAATCGGAACGTGATGTTCTTCTGCATAAGCTTCCATTTCTTCAATAAGCTCCTGGCGCTTAGGAATAAGCTTTTCCACATACTGCTCTACGTTTTGTAAAAGCAAAACACTTCCTCCGTTCTCAGAAGTACATTTTACATTATGTTTTCATAACGTTTCATTACTGCAAAATAGTAAGACAACTAGTCTATTATAAGTTTTTTTCGTTTTTACGTAAACCCGATATATTTTAACATAAAAGATGGGGAATGCGAAGTATCGCGATTCCCCAATTTTAAATTTCCAATTATTTTTCGGTATTTTGCTTTTCTTTACCTGTAATATGCTTGGCTTTTTCTTTGTTATGTTCTTCTAACGTTTTGGTAAAAATAACTTTTCCTTCAGGTGTAGCCAAGAAGTATAAATAATCTGTATTGGCTGGATGTAACGCAGCTTTGATTGACATCAATCCAGAGCTGGCAATTGGTCCTGGAGGCAACCCCTTTACTTTATACGTATTGTAAGGAGAGTCCACTTCTAAATGCTTATAGAACACCCGGTCTTTATGCTCTCCTAAGGCATATAATACGGTTGGATCCGTTTGAAGAGGCATGTTTTTTTCAAGGCGATTATAAAAGACGCTGGCAATTTTTTCTCGGTCGACTTTCGCAGTCGCTTCCTCTTCAATTAGAGAAGACATGGTTAACAATTTATGTGCACTGAATTTTTTCTTTTCCATTTGCCCACTGTACTGACCTAATACATTATTTGTTTTCCCTACCATTTTATCCAATATTTCATCTAACGACACATTTTTATCATAAAAATCATACGTAACGGGATATAAATAACCTTCTAGCGGATGCTTAATATCTTTTTGCATCACTTCATCCGTTACTAAATCTGGATACTTTTCTTTCATTTTATTGATGAATGCCTTATCGTCTAGCTTTTTCATGACTTCGTCTTTTGTAAACTTTGTATTTTTAGCAATGATATCAGCAATTTCGACAAGCTGGCGTCCTTCTGGAATGGTGACACGAATATCAGGTTGTTTTGAAACCTCGCCTTTTTCCATTTTTTCAACCATTTCCCCTAAGCTCATGGAAGGAGAAAATAAATACGTTCCAGCTTGAAATCCAGATACATGAGTTAATTTTACGTAATAGCGAAAGGCACTTTTACTTTTAATTAAATCTTCTTTTTTCAATACCGTACCAATCGATTGAACGGAAGAACCTTGTGGAATGGTCACATTTACTTTTTTATTGCTGTTTCGATCCACGGGTGTTAAGCGGGATTGAGCATAGAAAAATGCACCGCCAACAAGTAAAAGAAGTACGATAATTGTAATAAAAATAACTCGTTTTTTCCTTGAACGATTAGGTGGTAAAAATGTTTGTTGCGACAAGCAGCTTCCTGGTTAAATCTACTTCTGTAAAAGAAGATACAACCAGTTTCACCTCTTTTCTTCTTGATTTTTTGTAAGTATGAACAGAGAGGATACATGAGATTGCGATTCATTCGTATCTCCTATAGGTGTGAGATGGTATCGCTTCCTTAAACTATCGCCTCTCCTAAATTTTTTCCATGATTTATGTTATTGTCTGCCCAAAGTCTAGTTTCATCCGTTCAAACAATGAATTCTTTTATTAAAATGCACTCTCACACGCAGGAATTATTATACTACAATTTATCTCATTTTTCGTCATTATCATACAATCTCCCCTAAGAATGCAAGGAAAAACCTTTTTATATCTAAAAAGAACGGCCGCTATGTAAAAAAAAGCTGATAACGATTGTCATCAGCTTTTTCACTATAATTATTCGCCTTCTTCGTCAAGGAATGTGTTAACCATTTCCTCAACCATGTCCCACTCTTCTTCTGTTTCAATCGGTTGAAGCTCGCCGTCTTGACCGTCTTCACTTGGTGTGAAAGCAGATGCATGAATTTCAATTTCTTCTTCATCATCTTGGTCTGCTCCGATTGGATAGTAAATTACATATGATTTGTTATATTGATCAGAATCAAATGTGAATAAAATTTCGCATAGCTGCTCATTTCCATTCTCATCGACGATTGTAATTTTATTTTCTTCTACGCTCATGTTTGCACCTCATTTTATATTGTAAGCTCTTAGCTTAACTTTTTCTTCAGCGAAAAGCAAGCTGTTCAGTTATTTCACTTCCCTTTTACGTACAAAAGAATATGTAAAAGGGAAAGTCATAACTTGTCAGCTTAAGCAAAGCCTGCTGCTTTTCTTATTGCTTGCTGTCTAAGTATCCTTGAAGAATCATAACAGCTGCCATTTTATCGATTACTTTTTTGCGTTTCTTGCGGCTTACGTCGGCAGACAGCAGTACTCGCTCTGCTGCCATCGTTGACAAGCGCTCGTCCCACATCATCGTTTCAATGTTAAGTTTTTCTTTGACGTTGTCAGCAAACTCGATGCACGCTTCGCCTCGAGGGCCAATCGTACCATTCATATTTTTAGGAAGACCCACTACGATTTTCTCTACGGAATATTCGTCAATTAACTGCTGTAAACGAGGATATGATTGCTCCATCTGCTCATCTGCAATTTTAATTGTTTCAATTCCTTGCGCTGTCCATCCCATTTCATCACTAACTGCCACACCAATTGTTTTGGTTCCTACATCTAATCCTAATACGCGCATTTATGAATCCTTTCGATGCTGTTGTAAATAAGATTTAACAAGTTCTTCAATGAGCTCGTCTCGCTCTAACTGGCGAATTGTGTTTCTCGCATCGTTATGACGAGGAATGTAAGCAGGGTCTCCTGATAACAAATACCCAACGATTTGGTTAATCGGGTTGTAGCCTTTTTCTTGCAGTGCGTCATAAACCGTAAACAATACTTCATGTACGTTTGTTTCAGCTGGCTCATCTTGAAAATTAAATTGCATGGTTTTATCAAATGAACTCACGGTCCCACCTCACTCTCTTAATTTGTGAACACATTGTGCACTATGCTAAGTCTTATTTATATTGTACACCAAGAAAGAGGAGAATTAAACGGATTTAACCCATTCTTCTACAGCGCCAAGTGCTTTTTCAATTTGGCTAGCGTCTTTTCCTCCAGCTTGCGCCATGTCAGGGCGTCCGCCTCCGCCTCCGCCGCAAATCGTTGCTACTTCTTTAACAAGTTTGCCAGCATGATGGCCTTTAGCAATTAAATCTTTTGTTACACCTGCAATAATATTTACCTTTTCACCTTGTGGAGAAGCTAATACGATCACAGCAGATTCTAATTTTTGTTTTAAATCATCAACCATTGCACGAAGGTTATTCATATCCGTTGCATTCACTTTTGCTGATAGGACATTTACACCATTAATGTTTTGTACGCGGTCAACAAGATTGCCAGCTTCAATATTGCCAAGCTTTGTAGATAGTGAATCATTTTCACGCTGAAGATTACGAATTTCTTCTAGTAATCCTTCAACGCGCCCTACTAAATCGCGCGGGTTGGATTTTACTTTTGCCGCAGCTTCTTTTAGTAAACCTACTTGATCATTCATTAACTGATAGGCAGCTTTTCCAGTTACAGCTTCAATACGTCGAGTACCTGCACCGATTCCAGATTCTGATACAATTTTAAATAAACCGATAACAGATGTATTTGGTACGTGACATCCACCACATAATTCTAAGCTGTAGTCGCCTACTTGTACTACGCGCACGATATCTCCGTATTTCTCACCAAATAGCGCCATTGCACCCATCGCTTTTGCTTCGTCAATTGCTTTGTTTTCAATTTGTACAGAGATGCTGTCCCAAATCTTTTCATTAACGATTTGTTCAATTTTCTCAATCTCTTCTTGTGTCACTTGACCAAAGTGAGAGAAGTCAAAGCGCAAGCGATCCGCTGTTACTAAAGAACCCGCTTGATTAACATGCGTTCCTAACGTATCTTTTAATGCTTGATGCAATAAATGCGTTGCCGTATGGTTTTTCACAATCGCACTGCGGTTTTCTTCATCAAGCGTTGCCATGTATGTTTCACCTTTTACAAGCTCACCGCTTGTTACAGATACCGTTTGGACATTTTGACCATTTGGCGCTTTTTGAACGTCTTTTACTTCCGCTTTTCCTGAAGCACTTTGGATCGTACCTTGGTCCGCAATTTGACCGCCGCTTTCTGCGTAGAATGGCGTGTGGCTTAAGATGACTTGCGCTTCTGTTCCAGCTTCAGCACGGTCAACAAGCTCACCGTCTACAATAATTGCTTCAACAACTGTTTCTACTTCATTTTTATCATAGCCCACAAACTCACTTGCAACCGTTACTTCACCAAGTACGCCGCCTTGAACTTGCATAGAACTAGAATCTTGACGAGCAGCACGCGCACGCTCACGCTGTGCTTCCATTTCACGTTCAAAACCAGCATGATCGATTTTCATGTTCTCATCTTCTGCGTATTCTTCCGTTAATTCAACAGGGAAGCCATACGTATCATATAGACGGAAAACATCTTCGCCTTGTACCGTATCACTGTTTTGCGCTTTTTCTTTTTTAATAACAGTTGCCAAGATAGCTAGTCCGTCATTTAACGTTTCGTGAAAACGCTCTTCTTCATTTTTGACTACGCGCTGGATAAAATCCGTTTTTTCCTTTACTTCCGGATAGAAATCAACCATGATTTCACCTACTACCGGCACTAGGTCGTACATGAACGGACGATTAATGTTTAACTTTTTAGCATAGCGAACTGCTCGGCGTAACAAACGACGCAGCACATACCCGCGGCCTTCATTTGAAGGAAGAGCACCATCACCTACAGCAAATGTTACCGTACGAATGTGGTCAGCAATGACTTTAAATGCCGTATCTTGCTCATCATTTGTACAATATTTAGCGCCTGAAATATTTTCTGTTGCTTCAATAATTGGCATAAACAAATCTGTATCAAAGTTTGTTTGCACATCTTGAATAACAGAAACCATACGCTCTAAGCCCATTCCTGTATCAATATTTTTCTTTGGAAGCGGCGTGTACGTATTATCAGGATTATGATTAAACTGAGAAAATACAAGGTTCCAAATTTCTAAATAACGCTCATTTTCTCCACCTGGATATAATTCGGGATCAGTTAGGTCATTTCCATATGCTTCTCCGCGATCATAAAAGATCTCTGTATTTGGACCACTCGGACCTTCTCCAATATCCCAAAAGTTACCTTCTAAACGAATGATACGCTCTTTAGGCACGCCCATTTTTTCATTCCAGATCTTAAATGCTTCTTCATCTTCAGGGTGAACTGTTACAGATAGCTTATCTGCGTCGAATCCAATCCATTTATCGCTCGTTAAGAATTCCCATGCCCATTGGATTGCTTCTTCTTTGAAATAATCACCGATAGAGAAGTTACCAAGCATTTCAAAAAACGTATGATGGCGAGCCGTTTTACCTACGTTTTCGATATCGTTTGTACGAATAGATTTTTGTGCGTTACAAATACGCGGATTTTGAGGAATAACACGACCATCAAAATATTTTTTTAATGTAGCTACTCCACTGTTAATCCATAATAAAGATGGATCTTCATGCGGAACTAAAGATGCGCTTGGTTCTACATCATGGCCTTTTTCTTTAAAGAAATCTAAATACATTTGACGAACTTGTGCTGACGTCAGTTTTTTCATGATTGGTCCTCCTTTAATACTCTTCTTATTTATAGACAAAAAAATGATGACATAAAAGCATCTATTTTCCCTGTGTCCAAAAGTAATTGCTAGTTATTTGCACACAAAAAAACTCTCATCCCTGTAGCAGGGACGAGAGTTGAACTCGCGGTACCACCCTGATTATAAATGCCAAAAGCATTTATCACCTTCATAGCGTTAACGTTGCTGACACGGCAGGTTTTAGCCTGCACTCTGGACTAGCGTTCAGCTGCTCTTTGTTTAGCGCTTCTTTCAGCCAAGGAAGCCCTTCTCTAAAAACCAGTGTGCAACGTACTCGATCCATCATTGTGTTCAAAATATGTAGCGTTTTCTTATGGCGATATTATGACAAATTAACCGCTCTTTGTCAATGTTTGAGCGTATAAGAGCGAATATGCAAAATAGATATTTTAACGACTGCTAAAATTGGCACAGCCAAAATGAGACCCAATACTCCTCCAAACTCTCCTCCTAAAAGGAGCGCAAGCATGATAAACAAAGGATGAATATGAAGGCTCTTTCCTACGATAAGCGGAGACAGCACATTTCCTTCTAGAAACTGCAGCACAAAGATAATAATGACAATGGTAATAACCAACTTTATCGAGATAGTTGCTGCAATAATAGCTGCTGGAACCGCACCAATAATCGGGCCAAAATACGGAATGATATTCGTTACGCCAATAATAAAGCCTAAAAGAAGTGCATAAGGTACATGAAAGAACCAAAGTGCTGCTGTGGCAATCACACCAATAATGAGACAAACAAAAAATTGTCCTCTAATATAATTGCCAAGCGATTCATTCACATCCGATAAAAAACGTTCGCCTGGTTTGTGCCACTTTTTAGGTGTGACATAAGCTGTTGCTTTCTTAATAGAGGAAAAATCCTTCAGCATATAAAAAACAATAAATGGAATAATGATTAAAATCAAAAAAGAGGTAATCAATGATTTTAATCCTTCCGCCACTTTTGTAAGCCACACGTTGAGCGTAGCCTCTACATCATCAATGCTGCCTTCAATTTTCTCATGTACACCGTTTGGAAGTGAAGTTGTACGATCATGAATCGATTCTACCCAATGTCTATATGTATTCGTAAAATGAGGCAGCTGTTCATTTAAATCTTTTACTTGTTCCACAAAAATAGGATACGACTTATAGGCTCCGAACCCGATTCCTCCAAAAAAGATAATGTAGATCAGTAAAATAGCTAGAGGACGAGGCACGCCTTTATCATGCGTTTTTTCAATAAGCGGATGAAGTAAATATGTAATGAATGCTGCAATAAAAAAAGGCAGCAGTGCTTTTAAAAACATGTAAATAACAGGAAGCCATAAAAACTGGACTTTAAAAAAGACTAATACGCACAGCAGTGCTAATAACAGCAGTCCGAATCTATAGAACCATTTGAATGAACTATCTTTCAACGTAAACTCCTCCTCTCTTCTATTTTTTGATAAAGAAAGGAGTTTATACATGCAGTTGTATCTTCTGCCTGCAAAAAAGCACTATTGCAGCTCAGTGCAATAGTGCTTTTTTATTAGTGAATAGCTTTCATCATACGTTTACGCATTTTTTTCATATTTCTTTTTGTAAACATCTCTCGATCATCTGCCATTTTAAATGCATAAGCTCCAAGACCGAAAGCGACTACTGACGGAATGATTCTGCCCATTGCTCTTCCTCCCGGTAAAAAAGAATTAGAAATTGATTGTGCGCTCGTCATCTGAGAACAAATCATCAAGCGAGCTCAATGTTCCATCTTCTTCTACTTGGTGAGTATTAATTTGTCCTTTTGAAATAGTCATTTCAATAAAACAATTCCAGCAGTAATACTGATTTACACCAATTTTGCCAACGTCAATACTTTTACAGTTTGGACATTTAAACAAAGTCGACACCTCTTTATACGTTCTACTTATATAAACGCATTATGTCCACTTTTTTTCACGCCCATACTTTATTTTCTGACAATTAGCAAAGAAGGATGGCAACAAAGGAGTTTATTTAACTCTTTGTTAGCATGCGAAAGGTTACATGAAATCATACGGCGTAACGTTTTCCATCCCAATATTTGCATCTTTCATAAATGGAATTTCGGGATCTTCTATGTCGTTATCCAAGCTTTCTCGAAGCAGGGGCTGTAAATTCGTTTGTCGAATGCTGTCTTCATTCCGGCTGACTCCAAGCTGAAACGCTTCGTCTTCGCCGCATAAAATTAAAAACTGTTTACTTCGCGTAACGGCGGTATAAAGTAAATTGCGTCGCAGCATTCGGTAATAGCTTTTGACAATTGGAAGCACAACAATGGGAAATTCACTTCCCTGCGATTTATGAATGGAACAGCAGTATGCATGAGTTATTTGATTAAAGTCTTGCTTTGTATAAGTTACTTCGTTTCCTTCATATGAAATAACCAGCATATCCTGTTTTTCCGTATTTTCTTTGGCAAAGAAAACTGAGACGATTTCTCCCATATCTCCGTTAAATACGTTGCTATCCGGTTGATTTACAAGCTGCAGCACTTTATCTCCGACTCGGTACGTAATATCTCCGTGCTTAAGCTCTCTTCTTTGCTCAGAAGCCGGGTTAAATAATTCCTGAAGAACTTCATTCAGTTTATCAATCCCTGCAGGACCTTTATACATAGGAGCTAGAACTTGAATATCTTTAGCCGTATAGCCTTTTTTTAACGCATTCCCGCAAACTTGTTGCACGACATTCGTGATGTGCTGT
The DNA here is from genome assembly GCF_058323215.1 of Priestia sp. USM5. NCBI lineage: Bacteria > Bacillati > Bacillota > Bacilli > Caryophanales > Bacillaceae > Priestia > Priestia sp. USM5. Next base: position 302,387 of record NZ_JBSGKN010000001.1, on the reverse strand, counting down.
CCTTGACAGCGAATAAAGGAACGATCTCCTTGCTGCCTCGATAAGTCTTCCGGAAGCTTTCCTTTTTTTATTTCATGAGCCAAATCAATAATCGACGACCCTTCCGCTTGCCGGTATACATCTGTCAGACGGACGGTAGGAACTACTTCTGAACTTAGTAAATCTTTTAACACCTGTCCCGGACCTACTGAAGGAAGCTGGTCTTCGTCTCCAACTAAAATAACCTGTAAATTAGCAGGAAGAGACTTAAACAGCTGATGAGCAAGCCACAAATCTACCATCGATACTTCATCCACAATCAATAATTTTCCGTCAATTGGATTCTCCTCATTATGGTCAAATCCTTCTTGTCCGTTCCATTTTAATAATCTGTGAATCGTAACTGCCGGAAGTCCGGTCGCTTCGCTCATTCGTTTAGCAGCGCGTCCAGTAGGGGCCACAAGTAAAACAGGAAAAGCTTCATCTTTTTTATAATCCCCTGGATTTAACGAACATCCGTGAAGTTCTGCATAGAGTTCGACTATTCCTTTAATAACCGTTGTTTTCCCTGTACCTGGTCCACCTGTTAAAAGAAGCATTGGAGACATTAAAGCAGTTTGTATGCCCTTGCGCTGAGACGGTGCATATTGCACGTCTAATCGCTCTTCTAGTTCACCTAAAGCTAGTAAAAATTCTGATTCTGGAAACTGCTCTTCGTATTGCGTTTGGGCCATAATTTTTTGAATAGCTTTAACCAGCCCTTTTTCAGCATAGAAAAGGGGAGGAAAATAAATTTTTTCGTCTTGAATGATAAGCTTTTTGTCTGCTTTTAATGCGTCCACTTCTCTTGTAAGATCCATTTCAGACAGATTCTCATGCCTGCTTTTTCGAAGAAGCTCTGCTGTTTTTCCATACAGCTGATCTGCCGTGACGTATACATGTCCCATTTGATTACATTCTTGCTCAATGACGTATAAAATACCTGCACGCAAACGATCAGGATGGTTGGTTGCCATACCAAGCCTCTTTCCAAGTTCATCGGCCCTGCTAAAACCAATACCTTGAATATCTTCTACGAGCTGATAAGGATTATTTTGAACAATTTCAAGCGCTTCTTGTTTGTACGCTTGGAAAATCTTCATCGAAAGCTGCGGTCCAAACCCGAGGTCTGTCAGCTTTACCATTACTTCTTCTAACCCTTGATGTTCACGAAGCTGCGTTACTAAAGCCTCTGCCTTGTCGGCTGAAAGCCTCGGAACCTCTTTTAACACGGACTCATTTTGCAAAATACGAAAAATAGCGCGTTCTCCTAGGGCGTCCACAATATTTTCAGCGGTTTTTTTACCGATTCCGTGAAATAAATCGCTTGATAGGTACTGAACAACCCCTTGCCTTGATTGCGGAAGTTCTTTTTTAAACTGCTCAACATGAAATTGCAGACCAAACTTTGGATGCTCTTTGAAGTCCCCGTAAAATGTGTATACTTCATCTTCATTAAGCTTAGGAAAATAGCCTGTAACGACCGTTTCTTTATCTTCAATCTCTAAATTTGTTTTTTTGATCCGTATCCGCGTAACGTTATATAAGTTTTCTTCGTTATGAAAAACCGTTACAATTGACGTGCCGCTTATATAATGACGTTCTGGCTGTGAAGGGTTCACTAGTTCTTCGTTCATGTTATCCTTCCTTTACCCGCTTTCTTAATGTTCTAATGTAGACAGAACTTGTTTAGCATTTGCTGCCATTACGTGATCTGGCTGCACGTTTAAAGCTTCATCTAACATCTCAATTGCTTTGTCCTTATCATCTTTCATGGCATACGCTACGCCCAAATTATAGAAAGCATCGGCATGTTCTGGCTCTTGATTTACTACCTTAAGAAATTCAGCAATCGCTTCATCTACCATTTCGAGCTGTGCTAAACAAAGACCGTACTGAAATTTTGCTTCTACATCATGTTCGTTTAGTTCTACCGCTCGCTGCAGATAAGGCATCGCAAAACGAATTTCTTCCATATGAAACAGCGTTAAACCAAGCATAAAGTAGGCATCGGATGAATCTAAGCCTTTTTTGATTGCTAAATCAAAGTAGTGCTTTGCCTGCTCAAGCTGCTCTGCATTAAAATAAATATTTCCTGCTCCGTAATACGCTGTTGCCGTTTCTTCATCTAATTCAATCGCACGTTCATAAAATTTCAAAGCACGATCCATCTCACTAACAGCCGCTAACAAATTGCCAAAATTCACATACACAATTGGATCTTTTGGATTATCTTCAATTGCTTCTGAAAATGTTTTAGCAGCCTCTTCAAATTTCCCTTCCTGCATATACTGAATTCCTAGCTGATTTTTATCTGTCATTTTTTCGTTCACTCCACTGTTTTAGTTATGATTTAAAAGATTTTCACATCATGAAAATCTAGAATATGTAAGTTATTAGTTTACCCAATAAGTAAAGTATATCATAGAAAAACCTCAGCTATATACAGCTGAGGTTTTTCGTTCTTGCTTATATAAATTATACGTACCAAATTTGCTCTTCTTCTTGAAATACTTTGTCAATAGTTGCTCCGCCAAGACATTCGTCATCTTTGTAAAACACAACTGCTTGACCTGGCGTAATTGCCCGCACGGGTTCAGCAAAAATAACTTTAATTGTATCATCATCGACTTTCTCAACGGTTACTGCTGAATCGGTTTGACGATAGCGGAATTTTGCTGTGCACGTCATTGGTGACGACCAGTCACGGTCGCTTACCCAGCTGACATTTGTTGCTGTAAGAGATGTAGAATAAAGCAGCTCATTGTGAAAGCCTTGATCGACGTATAAAACGTTTTTTTCTAAATCTTTTCCAACTACAAACCAAGGTTCGCCGCTGCCTCCGATACCCAAACCATGGCGTTGACCAATCGTGTAGTACATAAGGCCGTCATGCTTGCCTTTCACTTCGCCGTCAAGCGTTTGCATCACACCTGGCTGAGCAGGAAGATACTGACTTAAAAATTCCTTGAAGTTGCGTTCGCCAATAAAGCAAATACCTGTGCTGTCTTTTTTCGTTGCTGTAGCAAGGCCTGCTTCTTTTGCAAATTCACGCACTTTTGATTTCTCAATTTCTCCAATTGGGAACATTACTTTTGAAAGCTGATCTTGTCCTAATTGATTTAAGAAATACGTTTGATCTTTATTTCCATCTACGCCTCGAAGCATTTTATACTCCCCGTCACGATACGCAACGCGTGCATAATGTCCTGTCGCTAGATAGTCTGCTCCTAGCGTCATTGCATGCTCCAAAAAGGCTTTGAATTTAATTTCTTTATTACACATTACATCAGGATTCGGTGTACGACCTGCTTTATATTCATCTAAAAAGTAGGTAAATACTTTATCCCAATATTGTTTCTCAAAGTTGACTGCATAGTAGGGAATACCAATTTGATTACATACGCGAATAACATCGTTATAATCTTCAGTCGCAGTACAAACGCCGTTTTCATCCGTATCGTCCCAGTTTTTCATAAAGATTCCGATCACATCGTATCCTTGTTGTTTTAATAAAAGAGCTGCTACAGATGAATCAACGCCTCCGCTCATTCCGACTACTACACGTGTATCTTTAGGTGATTTTGTCAACTTCGCCACCTCCGTTTTCTTCATTTTAATTAAATTGTTCGCTAAAAAGCGAAAGAAACGACACAAACCATCAGTGAGGGATGAAGACCCTACTGATGGCTGCTATTTACATCGTTAGTCGCTTAACGATGTTTGCTGTTTGACGTGCGGTTTTTTCAATTTGCTCAGCAGAGTTTCCTAGGCCAAAGCTAAATCGAATAGAAGTTGTTAAACGCTCAGACCCTTTTCCAAACATAGCAACAAGCACATGAGAAGGATCGATTGCTCCCGCTGTGCAAGCTGAACCGCTCGATGCCGCAATTCCTGCTAAGTCTAAATTTACGAGCATCGATTCAACATTTGTTTTTGGAAATGATAAATTTAACACATGTGGCAGAGCATTTTCAAGATGTCCGTTAATTTCAAATGAAATACCTTCTTCTTTCAACACAGCTACCATTATTTCTTTGTATCTTCTATATTCATCTGCACGTGTTTGCAGCGTTTGTTGCGAAATTTTCACAGCTTCTTCAAACCCGACGATACTTGTCATGTTCTCAGTTCCAGCTCGTCGTTTGCGCTCTTGTTCTCCTCCAAATAGCAAAGGAGACAGTGAAACGTGAGCAGCTGCATATAAAAAGCCCATCCCTTTTGGTCCGTTAATTTTATGAGCCGAAACGGATAAAAGATCGACACCTAATTGTTGCACATTTAACGGAATTAATCCATAAGCTTGCACTGCATCCGTGTGGAAATATGCTCCATGCTCTTTTAATAGAACTCCAATTTCTCCAATTGGCTGAATAGCACCTACTTCATTATTTCCAAACATCACCGACACAAGAATTGTTTGATCCGTTAGGGCTGATTTTATTTCATCCACAGATACTTGTCCGTACTCATTAACTGGTAGGTAAGTCACTTCAAAGCCCTGTGTTTCTAAATATTCACACGTATGAAGCACAGCGTGGTGTTCAATTTGCGTGGTAATAATATGATTTCCTTTATGGCGGTTTGCAAGAGCGACTCCGATCAGTGCCATATTATCTGCTTCTGTCCCACCACTTGTAAAAATCAGTTCATTTTCGTGTGCTCCAATACTTGCTGCAATCGTTTGGCGAGCTTCGTCTAAATAGCGTCGACTTTCCCGCCCGTAGTGATGAATACTAGACGGATTTCCAAAGTACTCATGCATAAAAGTCGTCATTTTCTCAACGACTGCTGGATGTATTGGAGACGTTGCTGCATGATCAACATAAATACGTTCCAAAATAAACGCCTCCTAGCTCATTATTAAATATAAAACATATAAGACGCTTGATCATCATCAGAATGATTGGCTAAATCTTCAAGCGTTGTACTATCTAGCACTTCTTTAACTGCATCTCGAATACGAATCCACAGCTCGCGTTTTGCAGGCTCTTCATCTTCAATTCCTTCTACAGGACTAATAGGACCTTCTAAAACGGAAATAATATCGCCAGAAGTAATGTTAGCAGGTTCATGTGCCAAGATGTAACCTCCATAAGCTCCGCGCACGCTTTTTACAAGCCCAGCGTTACGCAGCGGTGAAATAAGTTGTTCTAAATAATGTTCAGATAAATCATGCGTTTGAGCAATAGTTTTAAGCGAGATAGGACCTTCTCCAAAGCGCTTCGCAAGCTCAATCATAATCGTTAAACCGTAGCGTCCTTTTGTTGAAATTTTCATACGATACACTCCTTCAATACACTTTTTTTATTTATGAAAAAAATAAGACCCTCACGTTGTCACTGAATGCTGTGATGAGTCGTTTTTTACTAAGCTATATGAACTTCTCTATACGCGTTTCTTGCAAATGTAACTGTTGATATTATAACATACTATGCCTATAAGATAAATTTCCACCACCTATTCACCTCTTGTGATACAGTGAAAGAAAAGAAAGGAGAAAAACATGTCTACAAAACCTCTCGCATTTCGAATGCGTCCGACTCATTTAGATGACGTTATCGGGCAGCAGCATTTAGTTAGCAAAGATAAAATGATTTATCGAATGGTAAAAGCAAATCACTTAAGCTCGATGATTTTATATGGGCCTCCAGGCGTCGGGAAAACAACAATTGCGACAGCTATCGCAAAAACAACCAACACGGCGTTTCGTCAGTTAAATGCCGTTGTAAACAATAAAAAAGATATGGAAATTGTCGCCGAAGAGGCCAAAATGTCAGGCAAAGTAATTCTTCTGCTAGATGAAGTTCATCGCCTTGACAAAGCCAAGCAAGACTTTTTGCTTCCTTATTTAGAAAACGGCATGATCATTCTAATCGGAGCGACAACAAGCAATCCTTATCACGCGATTAATCCTGCTATTCGAAGCAGATGCCAAATCTTCGAATTAAAATCTCTTACGCCAGATGATATCAAAATGGCGCTAACAAGAGCACTCAACGACTCATCCAACGGATTTGGGGATAGAAAAATTGCCGTAGAAGATGACGCCATGAACCACTTTGCCAACAGCTGTAACGGTGACGTGCGCTCGGCTTTGAATGCTCTGGAACTAGCTGTTTTATCAACAAGTGAAAGCGATGGTAAAATCGTTATTACCTTACAAACGGCAGAAGAATGTCTGCAGCAAAAGTATTTTTCACATGATAAAAATGGTGACGCTCACTATGATGTATTATCGGCTTTTCAAAAATCGATTCGCGGCAGCGACGTAAATGCCGCTCTTCATTATTTGGGACGGCTAATTGAAGCAGGAGACTTGATCAGCATCAATCGTCGCCTTTTAGTCATTGCCTATGAAGACATTGGACTAGCTGATCCGGATGCCGGCATGAGGACACTAGCAGCTATTCAAGCAACTGAGCGATTAGGACTTCCAGAAGCACGCATCCCGCTTGCAAACGCCGTTATTGAGCTTTGCCTATCACCGAAGTCCAACGCTGCTTACAAAGCATTAGATGAAGCGATAAGTGATATTAAAAAAGGGTTGTCCGGCGACGTTCCCATTCATTTGAAGGATGCTCATTACAAAGGAGCAGAGAACCTTGGACGAGGCGTTGAATATCAATACCCGCATGATTTTGATAACGGATGGGTCCTTCAACAGTATTTACCGGATCGCATCAAAAACAAACAATATTTTCATCCTAAACAAAATGGACAAGAAAAATACTTTTCAAAAGTTTTCAATCGTTTAGAGACATTAAAAAAAGAAAATGGCTGAAACTGTTGCTCAGTTTCAAAGCCATTTTCTTTTTTGTCTTTATCTATTAAGCTGCACTTTTAACGTCTTTTCGTTTTTTCGTTTTTGTTGAACCTTTAAAGTAGCTGTCTAAAAGTTTTGCTACTAAACGAGCGATGATATTAAACAACAGAACCATAATGATTAGAATAGCAGCTGACTTTGTTGCAATCAATCTCGCATCAGGTACAATTCCTTCAGAGTTTAATTTCCAAATGTGGACGGCAAGCGTCTCCGCTGGTCGAAAAATATTAAACGGGTTTACAGGACTCGTTAAGTCGGCATTTGAATTTAACATCGGCGTCGTTAAGCCAGCTGTATAAATCAGCGCAGCTGCCTCTCCAAAGATTCGTCCCGCTGTTAAAATAACGCCCGTGATAATTTGTTGAATCGCTGATGGAATCACTACTTTAACAATTGTTTGCCATTTAGTCGCACCCAAGCCTAAACTCGCTTCTTTTACACTCGCAGGAACAGATGCAATCGCACTTTCACATACGCGCGTTAAACCTGGTAAATTTAAAATTGTAATCACAAGTGCTCCGCCGATAAGCGTATAGCCCCAGCCTGAAAATGTGACGAAAATTAATAATCCAAATAAACCAACTACAATGGACGGTAATGACGCCATTGTCTCAATACATAAGCGGACGAAATTTAGGAAACGACCTTGCTTCGCGTACTCCGCTAAGTAAATTCCGGCTCCTAAACCAAGAGGAATAGAAATGATCAGCGTTAAAACAAGCATGTAAAACGAGTTAAACAGCTGCGGTCCAATACCACCACCTGCCATCGTATTGCTTGGCTTTCCAAATAAAAAGTTCGGATCCCAAAATCCCCAGCCCTTGGCGATAATTTCAACAACTAAATACACTAATAGCGCCACAACTAGAGCGGCAATGCCATAAAAAATACCTGTCCATATATTATTTACTGTGCGTGCATTTTTGTTTCTCATTGATGAGCACCTCGTTTCCCAATTGCTCGGATAATTAAAATGAACACGAAAGAAATAAGCAGTAAAATCATGGCTAACGTCCACAATGCGTTATTCCATGCCGTTCCGTTTAACGTATTAGACATATCCATTGTTAAAATACCTGTTAATGTTGCCGTTGGGCTGTATAAGCTTTCAGGAAGCTTAACCGTATTTCCGATAACCATTTGCACAGCTAGCGCTTCTCCGAATGCACGGGCAAGCCCTAACACGATACCTGTTAAAATACCTGTTTTAGCAGATGGAATAATAACTCGGCTAATTGCCTGCCATCTTGTTGAACCTAGTCCATAAGAAGCTTCTAAATATTCAGGTGCTACGCTTCGAATTGCATCGTCAGCAATACTTGCAATTGTCGGAAGAATCATGACGCTTAAGACAATAATTCCGGCAATCAAACTAAAGCCCACTCCGCCGAAGTTATCGCGAAGAAGCGGCACTAAAATGGTAACCCCTAAAAGACCGTATACCACTGAAGGAACTCCGACTAAAAGTTCTAAAACCGGTCGTAAAACCGTTGAACCAAATTTAGGCGAAATATAGTTGTTAAAAATGGCAATAGCAATTCCAATTGGAGCACTTATAATAACGGCTCCGATTGATACAAGCATGGAACCTAGTATAAATACAAGTGCCCCGTATTCTTTATTGTTTGGGCTCCATTTTGTTGAAGTCAACATTTCACCGATTGATATATTGCTTTGTAAAAATGACTGTATGCCTTTTTCACAAATAAACACGATAATAGCTAACGTAACAAGTACAATTAAAATACCGCAAAATGTAGAAAGCGTACGGCCAATGTATTCGCTTTTTACATAATTAATGGATTTTTTCCCCTTCATCGCTCTGTCTCCTTACATATTCAGTATATATTCGCTTTTCTTTTTATTTGCTATATACTTTATTAACATTCAAATAGAATAAGACTGACTGTGTTAGTCAGCCCTATTCTTTTTAAAAACACTTTTATTTTTTGAATTCAGTCATTGGGATATAGCCCATATCTTCTACTTGCTTAGCAAAGTCTTTACCAGATACATAATCAATGTACTCTTTTGCACCATCTTTTGGCTCACCGTTTGTAATCATGTACTCATAAGCCCAGAACGGATATTTTTCAGAAACAATATTTTCTGTTGTTGGCTCTACACCATCAATATTAAGCATTTTTAAACTTTCTTTTTTATCGCCAATTAAATACGACATAGCAAGGTAACTCACTGCTCCTGGCGTTGAGTTTACTGATTGCTCAACCGCTCCGTTTGAATCTTGAGCTGTACCAACGCTGTCATTTACTTTCGCGTCACCCATTAATGTTTTCTCGAATGTAGCACGTGTACCAGAAGATGCTGGACGGTTGATTACGTTGATTTTTTCGTCGTTTCCGCCAACTTCTTTCCAGTTTTTAATTTCGCCAGAGAAAATCTTTTGAATTTGCTCTTTTGTTAACGATTCTACTTTTACATCTTTATTTACAACAAGTGCGAACCCGATGCCCGCTACTTTCGTATCGACAAGTTTATCTGCTTTTGATTTATCTTCGATTTTATCGGCTGCTGGAACGTCAGAGTTTCCAATGTCAACTGCTCCTGATGCTACTTGGTTAACACCAGTTCCACTACCTCCACCTTGTACCGTTACTGAAAGGTTTGGATATTTTTCCGTAATTCCATTCGCTGCTTCTTCTGCAAGTGGTTGTAAAGCTGTAGATCCCGCCGCTGTTAACGTACCTGACACTTCTTCTTTGCTGCCCGAACCACTGTCGTTGCTTGCTCCGTCTTTACCACATGCTGCTAGTGCTCCTACCATTAAAAAAGCTGCTAATGTTACTTTAAAACCCTTTGTTTTCATTACATTACCCTCCAATAAATATATGTGTAATTAGTACTAGTCCTTTGTACTCGAACAACAGGTACAAGACACATTATACGAGTAGATTGTTGTCTTTATATGAAGTGAATTTTAAGTTACTGTAAACTTACTTATTTGGGGTTTATTTTTTCTTATTTCTATCCAAACCCTTGATATATAAGACTTTCTGAATATTACTGTAGAAGATACAACAGAAAGAAAGCCAAAACGTAAATTTTATGTAAATAAAGCGTTAAATAAATTTACATAAATCTCTTTTTTTACTACAGTGTAAATTCACCATCAAGCCATATTTTTCAATTTATTAGTACTTTTTATACATATCAAACAGAAGATTCCATCCAAAGCATAAATAGAACAGATATTTCCATAAAAAAAAGAAGGCTGCGATAGCCTTCTTTTTATTGATCACCTACGCGGCGAATCTTAATATTACTTAATAATTCATTGATAACATGACCGCCCATAATTAATCCCGCTACAGATGGAACAAAAGCATTAGAAGATGGGGGCATTTTCGCTTTTCGAATTTGCGCTTGATCGTTTCCTACTTCTTTGCGAACTTCTTCGCGAATAACGATTGGACGTTCATCAGAAAAAACGACGTTAATTCCTTTGCGAATTCCTTCTTTACGCAGACGAGTACGAACCACTTTTGCAATCGGATCTGTATGCGTCTTTGAAATGTCTGCAATTTTAAAACGTGTTGGATCCATTTTATTCGCAGCACCCATACTTGAAATAATCGGAATATCACGTTTTAAACATTCTTTCATTAAATGAATTTTATACGAAATCGTATCGGATGCATCCACTACAAAGTCCGGTTTGTAACTAAAGAACTCTTCATACGTTTCTTCCGTATAAAACATTTGAAGAGAAACGACGTCACAGTCTGGGTTAATATCCAAAATACGCTGTTTCATTAATTCTGTCTTGGGCTGACCTACCGTCGAAAGCAGCGCATGAATTTGACGATTTACGTTTGTAATATCAACATCGTCTTTATCTACAAGAATTAAACGACCTACTCCTGATCGAGCCAAAGCCTCAGCAGAAAACGACCCTACTCCTCCTATCCCTAAAATAGCAACCGTGCTGCCTTTTAAAGTAGCTAACCCTTCTTTTCCTATCGCCAGTTCATTACGCGAAAACTGATGCAACATGTTAAAACACTCCTCTATTAAATACACCAACGTGTATGATTAATTCAAATAAACAACGAAATTGACTATACCATATTTTTAGCAAAACGAACATGAGCATTCGATATTTCTCCATAAAAAAACTCTATGCAAATCATTACATAGAGGATTTCTTATATGTATGCTAGTCCCGATCGTGCCGTCTCGAGTGCCTTCGTTTTGAACCCGCTCTCGGCAGGTGGGTGCTCTGCTTTAACCATTGTAAGTCCTCGAGATGAGGCATGTACGCTCGTTGAAAACTCCGAGCTCCCAAGCAAAAAATTGTTCGGTCAAAACTGGATTAAGGACGAACACATCAGGACTATTTAGTTCTTGAAAGTATCTTATCACAGAAAAAATCACTTTGCAATTAATAAGTAAAACAAAAAAATCGAGCCTGTCGTGCTCCAGTGACAGGCTCGATTTAACAGATGGTTTAATCGATTACGCTTCTGTTTTTTGCCTTTTTACCTGCAAATGCAGCTCATCTAATTGCGCTTCACTTACTTCACCAGGTGCGTTTGTTAATAGACAGCTTGCACTTGCTGTTTTAGGGAAGGCAATTGTATCGCGCAAGTTTGTGCGTCCTGCTAAAAGCATAACCAAACGGTCAAGACCTAACGCAATTCCGCCGTGAGGAGGAGTACCGTATTCAAATGCTTCAAGTAAGAAACCGAACTGCTCATATGCTTCTTCTAATGTAAATCCAAGCGTTTTAAACATTTTTTCTTGAATATCACGCTCATAAATACGTAAAGATCCTCCGCCAAGTTCGTAACCATTCAACACTAAGTCATATGCTTGTGCACGGACTTGTCCAGGATCGCTTTCTAACATTGGTAAATCTTCACGAACTGGCATTGTGAATGGATGATGAGCCGCGTAGTAACGGTTGTCTTCTTCGTCATGCTCAAGAAGAGGCCAATCTGTTACCCATAGGAAGTTAAATTTCGTTTCATCAATAATCCCTTGTTCTTTTGCAAGCTTTAGACGAAGAGCGCCAAGTGCATCTGCTACAACTGACTTTTTATCAGCTACAAATAAAAGTAAATCTCCTTCTTCCGTTTGAAGAGCTTCAGCAAATTGCTTTTGCTCATCTTCGTTGAAGAATTTTGCAATCGGTCCTTTTAAGCCGTCTGCTTCAACTTTCAGCCATGCTAACCCTTTAGCACCGTAAATTTTCACGAACTCTGTTAAAGCATCGATATCTTTACGTGAATAGCTAGAAGCGGCACCTTTTACGTTAATCGCTTTTACTTCTCCGCCGTTTTCAACTGCTGCGCTAAATACTTTAAACCCGCAGTCTTTCACAAGCTCTGATAAGTTGACTAGCTCCATTTCAAAACGTGTATCCGGCTTATCTGAACCGTAGCGGCTCATCGCTTCATCATATGACATGCGCGGGAAAGGCGTCGTTACATCTAAATCTTTTACGTGCTTCATTACTTTAGACATCATTTCTTCCGTCATTGTCATGATGTCCTCTTGAGATAAAAATGATGTTTCAATATCGATTTGAGTAAATTCAGGCTGACGATCTGCACGCAAGTCCTCATCGCGGAAGCAGCGAGCAATTTGATAATAACGCTCAACTCCGCTTACCATTAACAGCTGCTTAAAGATTTGCGGTGATTGAGGAAGAGCATAAAACTCACCTTCGTGTACGCGGCTCGGCACAAGATAATCACGTGCACCTTCTGGCGTGCTTTTTGTTAAAATAGGTGTTTCAACATCTAAAAAGTCATTTTGATCTAAGAAGTCGCGAATTGTTTTTGTAATGTCATTGCGCATTTTAAGCGTGTTAAACATTTCAGAACGTCGAAGATCTAAATAACGATATTTTAATCGAACATCTTCTGATACTTCGGTTTGATCCGCAATGGCAAAAGGAGGTGTTTTGGCTTTATTCAACACCGTAATTTGCTCAGCGTGAACTTCAATTTTACCTGTTTTTAAGTTCGGGTTAACAGTTCCCTCTTCACGAGCTACAACAGTTCCCTGCACTTCCAGTACGAATTCATTACGCACATCTTCAGCAATTTTTAGCGCTTCAGCAGATTTTTCAGGATTAAATACAACTTGCACAACTCCGCCGCGGTCGCGTAAATCAATAAAAATTAATCCGCCTAAATCACGGCGCTTTTGAACCCATCCTTTTAATAGAACTGTTTCGCCAGTTGCTTGTTCTGTTACATCTCCACAGTAGTATGAACGTTTTGTCATCATGGTTCCCCCTTATACTTGTTCCTGCAAATAGCTAACCAATTGATCAATTGATACTTCTTGCTGTTCGCCAGATTCCATATTCTTTACGTTTACAACTTGTTTTGCTAGCTCATCTTCACCTAGAACAACAACAAATTTTGCTTGTACACGATCAGCTGCTTTGAACTGAGCTTTCATTTTTTTATCTTGATAATCTTTATCTGCTACAAAACCTGCACGTCGAAGCGTATTTACAATTGAAACAGATTTTTCTTTCGCCTCATCGCCCATTGTCACTACATAGCAATCTACGCCAGTTTCTACCGGAAGCTCAATTCCTTCTGCTTCCAATGCAGATAATAAGCGTTCAATGCTTAAAGCGAATCCGATACCTGGTGTTTCAGGTCCGCCGATTTCTTGAATCAGCCCATTATAACGGCCTCCGCCGCAAAGAGTTGTAATGGCGCCAAATCCTTCTGCTTCACTCATTAGTTCAAATGCTGTGTGATTATAATAATCTAACCCGCGTACTAGCGTCGGATCTACAACATAGTCAATGTCTAAATCGGTTAAGTACTGCTGTACTTTTTCAAAATATTCTTTTGAATAGTCGTTTAAATAATCAAGAATAGACGGCGCTGTAGCCATCAGTTCGTGGTCACGATCTTTTTTACAATCTAAAATACGAAGAGGATTTTTCTCCAATCGGCTTTGACAGTCGCTGCAAAACTCTCCGATGCGAGGTGCAAAGTGATCGATAAGTGCTTGACGGTGAGCTTGACGACTTTCTGTATCTCCTAAACTGTTAACAACCAGCTTTAATTTTTTTAATCCAAGCGATTGGTAAAAGCTCATTAACAGGGCAAGAACTTCAGCGTCGATAGCTGGATCATTTACCCCTAATGCTTCTACGCCAAACTGAACGAATTGACGGAAACGTCCCGCTTGAGGTCGTTCATAACGAAACATAGGACCGATATAAAACAGCTTTGTTGGCTGCGTTGGATTTCCAAACATTTTATTTGAAACAAATGATCGTCCAACTGCAGCTGTTCCTTCTGGACGAAGTGTTAAGCTGCGGTCGCCTCGATCCTTAAATGTGTACATTTCTTTTTGCACGATATCCGTTGTTTCTCCCACTCCGCGCAAAAATAATTCAGTGTGTTCAAACATTGGTGTACGAATTTCTTGGTAGTTGAACGCACGGCAGATTTCTCTTGCTCGCTGTTCAACAAACTGCCAATACTCTACTTTGCCCGGTAAAATATCTTGTGTGCCTCTAGGTATTTGAACTGACATAACGTGATATGCCTCCTATATTTAAAATTTACAATACAAAAAAACTCTCGCCTCTACTATTTTTCCATAGTAGGGACGAGAGTTAATCTCACGTGGTACCACCCTAATTGAAACATATGACATGTTTCCACTCATTTCGTTAACGCACGAACACGTTCATCTCCTACTAAGTTTCCCTTTTCAGAGTGAAGCCTCCTGAGTGTTCTTTCATAAAGTCATCATGTAGAAATGCTTTCAGCCTAAGACATTTCCTCTCTAGCCATGTGTCATCTTTACTACTTTTCTCGATCTTTGGCTTATCAATATAAAAATGTTATACATTCATTTTAATTTAGCAATTGCTTTCTATATTACGAATGAAATGAGCAGTTGTCAAGCACCTTTCATGTTAAGAGCGGTCTAATTGTTTTCTTAGTTTCTGAATATCTCGAAGCGTTAAACCAAATTCAGAAGCCAATTCAAGGGATGAAGCTTCACTTTCTCTATCAATAAAATCATGAAAATGAATGCCAAATACCGGATTTACCTGCTGAAATGATTGTTCACCTTTTTCACTAAACTTCATCGTTTCTTCCTCCCTGCCTACACTTACTTATCCTTTTATTAGCATTGCCCAAAAAAGATGTTTTTACATAAGAGAAAGGATTTTTTTTCTTTTCATCGAATACTCTATTTTGTTATAAAAAGGAGGTCTATCTATTCGCCATCTTAACATGAAGTCTGTATCTGTTTTGGCTGCAAGTATCCTTTTGTTACTGTGCTCTTCCTCATTTGAGCGCCCAAATGTACCGGTGCATCAACCCATTGTTGTAACAGCTGACTCTCTTCATGTACGCAGCGGTCCAGGACGTTCATTTTCAATTACAAATAAATTGACGAAGAATACAAGACTATCCGTTTCAGACCGTCAAGGAGATTGGTATTATGTAGAAAGCTCGGGTATTCAAGGCTGGGTGTTTAAAAAATTCACGAAAACCGTAGCGCTCCGTAGCGTTCAGCCCAGCATGCAGGTAGCGCAGCGCCAGCCTGTTTATACGCTGAGTAAAAGCTTGCAGCACCTAAAGGGCAAAACCATTATTATTGATGCAGGCCATGGAGGAAAAGACAAAGGAGCCATCGGCACACAGGGCACATATGAAAAAGATCTCACTCTCCGAACAGCGCTGATTTTACAAAACAAACTTCAAAAAGAAGGCGCACACGTCATTTTAACCCGCACCCGTGATGAGTACGTTCTACTTTCACAGCGCACGCTGCAATCGACTAAAGCAGATGCTTTTATAAGCGTTCACTACAACAGTACGAACAGCTCACAGCTAACTGGCCTTATGACGTATTATTATCATCAGCATCAGGACAGTCCACTCACACATTCTATTCATCAGTCACTCATTGAACATGCAAAATTGAAAGACAAAGGAGAACGATTTGGAAACTATTATGTTCTTCGCGAAAATACACGTCCGAGTACATTAATTGAACTGGGCTTTTTAAGCAACGAACGGGAAGAAACGTATATTAATTCCATCAGTTATCAGCAAATGATTACATCCGCTATCGCTGAAGGATTAAATCACTACTTTCAAAACAAAGAAAAAACGCAGACTCATCTGTGAGCCTGCGTTTTTTCTTTGCTTTCTACAATAAGTGTGACCGGTCCGTCATTCGTAAATGATACGTCCATCATTTCGCCAAATGCGCCGGTTTCTACTCGAATATTTTTCCCTGATAATACTTTATTAAAATAGTTGTAAATCGTTACAGCATGATCTGGCCTAGCAGCTTCCATAAAGTTTGGTCTTCTGCCTTTTCGGCAATCTCCGTAAAGCGTAAATTGAGATACCGATAAAATTTCTCCTTCTACATCTAGAAGCGACAAATTCATTTTGCCAGACTCATCTTCAAACACTCGCAAATTTACAATTTTGTCTGCTACATACTCTGCATCGGCTTCAGTATCCTCGTGGGTAATACCGACTAAAAGCATATATCCGTGCTCAATCTCGCCGACCGTCTCGCCTGCAACAGTTACTTTTGCATTCTTTGCTCTTTGTACGACTACTCTCATGTATAACGACCTTTCTTAATGCATAATTCGGCGAACTGAATAAATGTCTCGAAGCTGCTTAATGCGCTCGACCACTTTATGAAGATGACTGATGTTATGAATAGAAATTGACATATGAATCGTAGCCATTTTGTTTCGGTCCGATTTTCCTGAAACGGCTGAAATATTCGTTTTAGTCTCGTTTACAACCTGCAGAACTTCATTTAGTAAGCCTCGACGGTCGTAGCCCGAAATTTCAATTTCCACATTAAACTCTTTGCCCTCTTTAATATGTGTTTCCCACTCTACAGGAATAAGACGGCTTTCAGCATCATCTGTGTGAACGTTTAAACAATCTGCTCTATGAACAGATACTCCCCGCCCCTTTGTAATAAAACCAACAATCTCATCTCCGGGAACTGGATTACAGCATTTAGACAAGCGAATCAGCATGTTCTCTACACCCGGTACGATAACACCGGAATCTTTTCGTTTATGCTGGCGAACACGTTTAGCCGCAGTGTCGCGTGCAATGTCATCAATTTGGATCTCTTGTTCTTGATCGCGCTGCTTTCTCCACTTCTCGGTTAAACGATTAGCTACTTGAGCCGCAGTTAATCCGTTATATCCAATAGCTGCATACATATCATCTTCATTTGAGAAATTAAACTTCTCCGCTACTCGTTTGATATTATCAGCTGTTAATACTTCTTTTAAGTCAAACTCCATTTGACGAATTTCTTTTTCAACCAGCTCTTTGCCTTTTTCAATATTTTCATCGCGGCTTTGCTTTTTAAAGAATTGGCGAATTTTATTTTTGGCTTGAGACGTTTGAGCAAGCTTTAACCAGTCCTTGCTTGGACCATATGAATGCTTAGACGTCAAAATTTCGATAATGTCCCCCGTTTTCAAACGGTAATCAAGCGTAACCATCTTGCCGTTGACTTTTGCTCCAATGGTTTTATTTCCGATTTCAGAATGAATACGATAGGAAAAATCAATTGGAACAGAACCCGAAGGAAGCTCAATGACGTCGCCTTTTGGCGTAAAAATATAAACCATGTCAGAAAACAAATCAACTTTTAGAGATTCCATAAACTCTTCTGCATCGTTTGCATCATTTTGAAATTCTAAAATTTCTCTAAACCACGTTAACTTTTCTTCAAATGAAGCATGCTCAGCTGTTTTTCCCTCTTTGTAAGCCCAGTGAGCAGCAATTCCATACTCAGCAATTTGGTGCATGTCAAATGTTCGAATTTGAACTTCTAACGGATCACCTTTTGGTCCGATAACCGTCGTATGAAGAGACTGGTACATATTTTGTTTTGGCATCGCAATATAATCTTTGAAACGTCCTGGCATTGGTTTCCAGCACGTGTGAATAATCCCTAACACCGCATAGCAGTCTTTAATGCTATTTACAATAATGCGCACAGCTAGTAAATCGTAAATTTCATTAAACTGCTTGTTTTGCAGTGCCATTTTACGATAAATGGAATAAATATGTTTTGGACGTCCTGAAATTTCAACTTTAATCGACACTTCATCTACTTGCTCACGAACTTCATCAATAACTTCAGCCAAATATTGCTCGCGTTCCGCACGCTTTTTCTTCATCAAATTGACAATGCGATAATATTGCTGAGGATTTAAGTAACGTAAAGCTGTATCTTCAAGCTCCCACTTAATTTTTGAAATACCAAGACGATGAGCAAGAGGAGCAAAAATTTCAAGCGTTTCATTTGAAATGCGTCGCTGCTTTTCCTGCGGTAAATGCTTCAGCGTACGCATGTTATGAAGACGATCCGCAAGTTTGATCAGTATGACTCGAATATCTTGAGCCATTGCCACAAACATCTTGCGGTGATTTTCAGCCTGCTGCTCTTCTTTAGACTTATATTTAATTTTTCCAAGTTTCGTTACGCCGTCTACTAGCATTGCTACTTCTTCGTTAAAAGCTTTTTCTAAATCCTTTAGTGTTATCTCTGTATCTTCGACCACATCATGTAGAAATCCAGCTGCAATTGTTGCTGGATCCATATCTAGATCAACTAAAATTCCTGCGACTTGAATCGGGTGGATAATATATGGTTCACCCGACTTGCGATATTGTTCTTTGTGAGCTTCTTTTGCAAAATCATATGCTTTTTGTACAAAAGCCACGTCTTCTTCATTTAAATATCGCTTCGTATTGTCAATGACCTGTTCCGCTGTTAGGACTTGCTCATTTGCCATGAAATCACCTTTTATCAACTAGCATTTTTAATTCATATTGTAACTATTATCTTGAAAAAATCCAAGGATGTAAAGCCTTTGCGTCTAATTTATGAAATTTACATCATTTCCATTTTACGTATTCACGTTTTTTAACGAAAAAAGAGCACCTGTATCAGGTACTCTTTTTTATGTGATCGTTCTTCTTAATACGTCATTAATGTGAATACATCGTAACCTTCTAGTTTGTCACGGCCGTCAAGGTAAGAAAGTTCAATTAAGAACGCAGCTCCAACAACAATTCCGCCTAATTCTTCAACAAGCTTAATTGTCGCTTCAATTGTACCGCCTGTTGCTAATAAATCATCTGTAATCAACACGCGCTGACCTGGCTTAATTGCATCTTTGTGAATCGTTAATACGTCTTTACCGTATTCTAAACCGTAATCTACTTTAATTACTTCACGCGGTAATTTTCCTTCTTTACGAACAGGTGCAAAGCCGATACCTAACGCATATGCTACCGGACAACCAACGATAAATCCGCGAGCTTCCGGTCCTACGATAATATCAACTTGTTTATCATTGGCATATTTTACAATCTCATCCGTTGCGGCACGGTATGCGTCACCGTTATCCATTAATGTTGAGATATCTTTAAATGTAATACCTGGTTTTGGCCAGTCAGGTACAATTGTAATATAATCTTTAAAATTCATTCTAATGTTGCCTCCTCATTCAATCGAACGCTTAAAAATATCTTGAAATTGATTTTTAAGCTGTACATATGACGTATAAATAAAGTTTTTTTCTATTTCAATCTGCTGCTGCTTTTGGCGATAAGTCGCAGATTCTATTAAATCACGTTTCGTAGAATTTTTCACTAACGAAATTAAGCCATTGTTTATTGTAACAAATTCTAACTCAAAAAACACCTTTGTCATAAAATCAATCGTTTCTTTCGACCAGCCCTTATGAATTGCTAAATCTTCTTTGTAGCGTTTTAAATCAAAAGGACCCTTTTTCGCTAAAAAGCCGTAGAACCACTTAAAGTGATCGCGAGTTGGGATTGTATCAAAATAATGGTCTTCTTCCGTTAAGAAAATAGCGTATATCCTAGAAGGAATACCTTGGACAAACAAAGCTTCAAGCCACTTCTGTGACGGAGGCAAATCTAATAAAACGATCTGTTCTCCTGCAAACATGCATGCTTTTGCCTGTTCTTCATTTTGAATAAGAACAACATGTTCCATCGGCAGCATCGACTTGTATTTATCAATTGTTGAATCGTGAAAAGCAACAACTTTCATTTGATCTGTGAATACCTGTTCAAAGAAACGTTTGACATCAACCGCGCTGCGATAATCAAACATCTGCCACTCATCTACAGAGATATCTTCTACCATCAGCTGCGGTTTGCGCATATTGTTCCACTCATTAATGGATAGTTCACCTACTAATGATACCTTAGCTATAGGAGATACTTCATCTAATATATAGCCTAACCCAAATCCTACTGCATCAACCGATACACCGCTGTCTTCAAATACGAGTTTTAAATGATTTTTATTCGCACCAATTTTCCGCATAGATGTTGTATGAACATCTTTAATGAGAACTTTTGGCTTCGGATTATGCATACCAAATGGAGCAAGCGCACTCATTTGTTCAATGTTTTCCAGCGTAATTTCCTCTGTTTTGCATACTGTATCAACTGATGTAATTGGAATAAAGTCCTGTTGAGTTAACACGTTGCTTGCTTGTTCATTAAGGCGTCTGCGCAGTTCTTCTACATCCTCGCTGTTTAACGTCATGCCGGCTGCCATTGGATGCCCTCCAAAATGCGGCAAAATGTCACGGCATTTAGATAAGTTCGCGAATAAGTCAAAGCCTTGGATACTTCTTGCTGAACCTTTAGCAATACGGTTTTCAGAGTCAACACTTAATACAATTGTTGGTCTGTAGAACTTTTCTACGAGCCTAGAAGCAACAATTCCAACAACGCCTGCATTCCATCCTTCTCCCTCTACAATAAGAACGCTATTTTCATCCGGAGGATACATACTTTCAACAAATTCAACGGCTTCTTCCGTAATATCGTTTACGATTTGCTGCCTTTCCTTGTTTAACGCATCAATTTCTTTAGCTAAACCTTTTGCTTCTTCAGCATTTGTTGTCATAAGCAAATGAACAGCTGGATCAGCATCTTGAAGACGTCCTACTGCATTAATGCGAGGAGCCATGGCAAATCCAATTGTATCCTCAGTAATTTCTTCGCGTTTTACTCCACATACGCTCAGCAGCGCTTCAATTCCAGTACGCTTCGTGAGCTTGAGATAGTCAAGACCTTTGCGAGCAATTAAGCGGTTTTCGTCGACTAAAGGAACTAAGTCAGCAATCGTCCCAATCACTGCTAGTTCTAACAAATGTTCCGGAAGCTCCCCTAACAGCGCATGAGCAAGTTTAAAAGCAACTCCTACACCTGCCAGTTCTTTAAATGGATATGTACTGCCCGGCAGCTTTGGATGAATAATTGCATAGGCATCGGGTAAAACCGGACCCGGCTCGTGGTGATCAGTAATAATTAAATCAAAATCTAATTCACGTGCATACGCCGTTTCTTCGACTGCCGAAATACCTGTGTCTACCGTAATCACCAGCTGATAGCCGCCTGCGTTTATTTTATCAAATGCTGCCTTATTCGGCCCATAACCTTCTGTAAAGCGATTAGGAATATAAAAATCAGTATCAGCGCCGAGCTGCTGTAAAGCAGATAACATAACTGAAGTACTGCTGACGCCGTCCGCATCGTAATCTCCATAGATCATAATTTTTTCATTATGATCAATTGCTTGCTGAATACGAGCTACTGCTTTGTCCATATCGTGCAATAAAAACGGATCGTGGAACGTTTGTGCATCAACGTGTAAAAACTCACGTGCCGCTTCTACTGTTGTCATGCCTCTATTAAGTAATAACGAAGCTACTAGAGGTGTAATATTGAGGTTTTCTACAAATTCATTAACAAGTTGTTCATCACATTCTTGAACATTCCAACGTTTTTTTGACTGTAACATGTCTCTTCACCCCTTAACCCACATTATTATACTAGAGTGGATGAAATGGAGCAACGAAAGAAAATAAGCATATTTTTCTGACAGTGCGCCTTAAATTTTCACGTACAAAAAAACGTGCGAACACTTCGCACGTTTTTGAATTACTTGCTTTCTACTTCTTTTTGTTCCTCACGCTTCAACTGTTTACCTTTCCACACAAGCCATAGCTGCGCAGCAATAAACACAGATGAATATGCACCAAGAATTAAACCTACTAACAGGGCAATTGAGAAGTTTTGAATGGACTCACTTCCGAATACAAGAAGTGCTACAACTGCAATCACAACTGTTAACACGGTATTCATCGAACGAGTAAACGTTTCGCGTAAACTTAGATTTACGATAAATGCTAAATCGTCAAACGTTTTGGATTTAAATTTCTGCATATTTTCACGAATGCGGTCAAACGTAACGATTGTATCGTTAATTGAGTAACCAACAATCGTCAAGACAGCGGCGATAAACGTTAAATCTACTTCTAACTTTGTTAAGCTAAAGACCGTAACGATAAAGAACGCATCATGCAGCAGAGCAAGCACGGCTGCAAGCGCCATGTAAAACTCGAATCGAATCGTTACATAGATGATAATTCCAATTGAAGCAATCACGATCGCCATCATTGCATTTTTCGCCAGTTCTTTTCCAACTGTCGGCGAAACGGTGCTTACGTTTGGTTCAGAACCGTATTTGTCTTTAAAGTGGTCTTTTAAATTAGCAATTTCTTTTTTATTCAAGACCCCAACTACACGTACGACACCCGTATCATTACTTTTTCCTGTAATAACTATGTCATCCGTTTTGATATCAAGAGACTTCATTTCACGCTGTATCTCAGCCTGCGTAACGGTATGATTTGCGGGAATCTCTATGCGAGTTCCGCTCGTAAAGTCAATACCGAGGTTCAGCCTAAACACAGCAACCGAGATAATACCGATAATCACGAGCACGCTTGAGAATGTGAAGAACGCTTTACGGTATTTAACAAAGTCAATTTTATCCCACGCTGTAGGTAAAACGGTTGTGCCGTCATCTTTGCTTAAATCGTGAATTTGCTCTTTCTTCACGCCAAAGTAGCCTGGTTTTTTATCAAACCAGCGGCTGTTTACTAAAAGGCTCATTAATAAACGCGTACCGTATACGGCCGTAATAAAACTTAGCACAATCCCAATCATTAATGTTGTTGCAAATCCCTTTACTGAACTTTGACCATAAAAGAACAGTACAAGAGCCGCTAACATTGTTGTAATATTGGCATCAAAAATGGTCGCAAGTGAGCGACGATTTCCTGCCCGGTAAGCCGATATAACAGACCTTCCTGTTTTCAGTTCATCTTTAATCCGCTCGTAGGTAATAATATTCGCATCTACTGCCATACCTACGCCGAGAATAAGAGCCGCAATCCCTGGAAGCGTCATAACCACGTGCATCCAGTCAAATACAACTAAGTTTAAGTAGATATAAAAACTGAGTGTAATAATGGCAACAAGCCCCGGTAAACGGTAGAAAAACAGCATGTAAAGGAAGATAATTCCGATGCCGATAATACCCGCTAATATAGTCGTATGAAGAGCTTCTTCTCCAAACTGAGCTCCAACGGATGTAGAGTATAGCTCATCTAATTTAACTGGCAGCGACCCGGCATTTAACAATTCCGCCAGCTGCGTTGCACTTTTCACTGTGAAGTTTCCACCTGAAATTTCAACATCTGGCTGTGTTAACACGCTGCTAACAGAAGCTGCAGACAGGTACTTCGGATTTTGTTTTGCTGATTCTTTTTGGTACGAGTCTTTTCCTTCTTCATAATCCAGCCAAATGACAATTAAATTGTTAGGTGCTGGTTTTTGAGAAAGCTCTCGCGTAATCTTTTCAAATTTTTTCGCATTTTTTAACTTTAGTGAGACGCTAGGCTGATTGCTTTGGTCAAACGATTGCTTTGCTCCGCCTTGCGCTAAGTCTGTACCATCCATCAGCACCTTATCGTTCACGTCACGGAACGTTAAGTTTGCTTGAGTTGATAACAGATCCCTGGCTTGCTTTTGATTCGTGACACCAGCTAGCTGAACACGGATGCGGTCGTTTCCTTCAATTTGAATGCTGGGCTCACTAACTCCCAGTACATCGACACGTTGACGCAGCGCTTCAACCGTGCTGTTAAGTGCCTTTTTGTCAATGACATCGCCTTTTTTAGCTGGACTGACTTTATATAAAATTTCAAATCCACCTTGAAGGTCGAGGCCAAGTTTAATATCTTTTGTAATTCCAGTCATCGTTGTTCCGATTGTACTAAACACAAGCAGTACTAAGAGGAAAAAGGCAACGATACGTCCTCTTTTAACCATCGACAGAAAATCCTCCTTCTTATGTAAAAAACATGAAATGATAACAATAGATAAATGACCAATCTAATTATCATTCATAACCTAATGTCTGTCAAATAAAGACCTTATCAAATTTTAATACATGTATTTTACAAACTCTACTTTAATAATTCTTTCCAGTCTTCTCCATTATTAACACTTGAGAACATATCAGATTTATAAGATTCAATGGTTACATAGCTCATCACCTGCGTGATCTTAACAGATAAAATATCATTTACAACTTGATGGAGAGATAGCTCCTTTTCTTTTTTCCATTTTTTCATTTCCAAATAACTCAATAAATCGTTCTCCGTTACTTCTTCATATCCGAGCATATGAAATTCTTCCATTTTGCTGGATACGACAGGCTGTATAAGTTCTTTCGAAGCTGAAATAAATGGATGTGTCATATTGATCCTCCTTTCCGTTTGACATTTTGCGTAAAATTTCTTTCTCGTATGAGGAATACTTGTCATGCTTGGACACCGACGGCGCATATATTCACTGTATAAACCTCAAGAAAGCAGTGAGTATATGTCTAAATTTTTACAGGGAACTATTATTTTAATAATTGCTGGCTTAATTACACGTGTACTCGGGTTTGTCAATCGAATTGTGGTGGCTCGAATGATTGGAGACGAAGGTGTGGGACTTTATATGATGGCGGTCCCCACGCTGGTATTAGTAATCACCTTAACACAGCTTGGGCTACCGGTTGCCATTTCAAAGTTAGTGGCAGAAGCAGAAGCTTTAGGTGACAGGCATAAAATAAAAAAAATACTTGTCGTCTCTTTAAGTATTACGTGTACGCTGAGCGTTTTATTTACGCTCGGACTAATATTATTCGCTCCCGTTGTAGCAAAAACCTTCTTTACAGATTCACGTACGATCTATCCGCTGCTTGCGATTATTCCTGTTATTCCGATCATCGCCGTGTCGTCTGTCATTCGCGGATATTTTCAAGGAAAGCAGCAAATGAAGCCCGCTGCTTATTCTCAAATTATTGAACAAGTGGTGCGAATTACGTTAATTGCTGTCTGTACAAAAGCATTTTTACCTTATGGAATTGAGTACGCCGCGGCTGGCGCTATGCTCTCTTCGGTATTTGGAGAGCTCGCTTCCCTGTTTTACATGGTGTTTATGTTCAAGCGAAAGAAGAAAATAACGGTAAGGCGAAAATTTTTTGCTTCTTTACATGCGGGCAAAGATACGTTCCTTGACTTAATGCGAATCGCTCTTCCCACGACAGGAAGCCGCATGATTGGGTCAATTTCTTGGTTTTTAGAACCTATTGTAGTAGCTCAAAGTTTAGCAATTGCAGGAGTAGCGACAGCGGTAGCAACGAAGCAGTACGGAGAATTAACAGGCTTTGCACTCCCTCTCCTGATGCTGCCTTCTTTTGTAACGGTGTCTCTATCCACTTCTTTGGTTCCCGCAATCAGTGAATCTCTTGCACAGAATCAAATGAAACAAATCGAATATCGGCTTCATCAAGCTCTCCGCTTGTCGTTTGTAACAGGCGGACTGGCCGTTGTTGTTCTTTATGTATTTGCTAATCCGGTAATGGAATTGATGTATGGTTCTGACAAAGCTGCTATTTTTGTCAAAGTCATGGCGCCTTTTTTTATCTTTTATTACTTTCAAGGGCCGCTTCAAGCTGTTCTGCAGGCGCTAGACCTTGCAAAAGCCGCCATGATTAACAGTTTTATAGGAGCAGCGGTCAAAACGTCTCTTATCTTCTTACTCGCAACTCAGCCCAATCTAGGCATTATGGGAGCTGGCCTTGCAATTGTTGTGGGAATGATGCTTGTCACTCTTTTACATCTGTCTACGGTCATGAAAAAAATCACGTATAAGCTTCATGTGTTTGAGTATCTTCGCAGCTTTGCTGTAATGGGCATATCAGGCTTTATTGGACACTTTGCTTATATGAACCTTTTCACTTCCATCCCGTTAAGCTTACGAACCATTTTATCAATTGCACTGACAAGCTTTGTATATGTACTGTTTTTGCTGCTTTTTAGACTGATAACAAAAGAAGAATTAAATCGCTTTTCTGTTTTACGTTATTTTAAACGAAAATAAAACGCGGAGCACTCCGCGTTTTATTGTTTCACATCTATTAAATCTATAAAAAATTTTCCGTTGTCGTAGCTGCAATATGAAATCTTGTCTAAGTTTGAATGCCCCAGTTTCTCTAACTCCTGCCTTAACCATTCCGTTGTTTTATGTTCATGCAACAGATGCTCTTCTTGAATAACGCCGTCAATGATAAAAGGCAAATTCAAATTGCCTTTTTTACCTGATTGCTGATCTTTTTCAAACACGGATAGCCTTCCTGAAGATTCTAAAATAGCAAATTCAACATCAGCTACATTTTTTATATTTTTATCTCGTAGCTGCACAAGCAAATCATTGAAGTTATATCGCTGCCTTTTCATTTCATGTTCATTTATTTTTCCATTTTCAATGATAATACTAGGTTTACCATCAATAAAATTTCGCATTCGATTGCTTTTAAGAGACCATATAGCTAAACCAATTTGAATAATAAGAAGCGTTAACATCGGAAGAATTGAATACAGCAAAGGATCTTTTGGGTTTTCAATAGCCATTACTGCCATTTCAGCAATCATAATAAAGACAACTAAATCCAAAATGCTCAGCTCTCCTATTTCCCTTTTGCCCATAACGCGAAAAATAATTAAAACTACTACATACAAAAGCACGGTTCGCGCAACCATGATTAATAGTTCCACTGCAAAGACCTCCTTTATGTATTCCCTTGTAGTTTGTACCATTTATTTTAAAATAGCCTTACTTTTATGCGTCTATTTTGAAGTCATCCCGAATATGCTCGTACTAAGGGTTCACCTATCTTTTTATTTCATGAGGGGGAAACAAGTTGGGTGCAAAACGAATGAGCAACGCTGTATTTGCAGGGGTAGCAACAATCTTAGTGATGGCTTTAGCGATTAGCATTATCTTTTCGCTTATTTTAAAATTCACATCGCTTGAAGAACAGTCCGTACGTTTATTTTTACTTATTCTCTCATTTATTACACTGTTTATCGGAGGATTTATCGCGGGAGGACGAAACGGTTCAAAGGGACTGCTTGTTGGAGGAGCCACTGGTATTTCTTATTCTTTTTTAATGTTTTTGCTGCAATTCCTCGGCTATAGTCACCTGTTTTCTGCACAGCAGCTTTTATTTCACGCTGGGTTTATTGGAGTCGCTATTCTCGGGGGAATTGTTGGCGTAAACATTTCCGGTTCACGAGAAGCATAAAAAAACGTCACGTACATGTACGTGACGTTTTTTTATTAATCTACGCTTCTTACTTCACGAATAGCATTGCGGTCAAATGTTAATTTTGAACCGTCAGTGCTGCGAACCACAACTTGTGACTCATCGATTGCTTCTACCAAACCGTGCATACCGCCAATTGTAACAATCTTATCACCTTTTTTAAGTGCTGATTGCATTTGCTGTACGTTTTTTTGACGTTTTTGCTGTGGACGGATTAACAAGAAATAGAAAATGACAAACATTAAAAGTAATGGCCAAATATTTTGTAAAACACCCATGAAAACTCCTCCTTTTATTTATATTATCAACAGGTACTCATTCATAAATTTGATGAAAATTCCTGTAGTGACCTAGAAATTCTTTGCGTCTGGGCCGTTAAACCCATATTTTTCAAAGAACTCATCGCGGAAATCGCCAAGTCGGTCTTCGCGAATGGCTTCACGGACTTGCTCCATTAAGTTTAGCAGAAAATATAAGTTATGGTAAGATGTTAAACGAATTCCAAACGTTTCATTACAGCGAATTAAGTGGCGAATATACGCTCTTGAATAATTTTGACATGTGTAGCAGTCACAGTTTGGATCAATCGGACCGAAGTCTTCTGCATATTTGGCATTTTTAACAACAAGACGACCTTCACTTGTCATAAGCGTTCCGTTACGTGCAATACGCGTTGGTAATACGCAGTCAAACATGTCAATCCCGCGAATTGCCCCATCAATTAACGAGTCAGGTGATCCTACTCCCATTAAATAACGAGGTTTGTCAGTTGGCAAGTATGGCGTCGTAAACTCTAGCACACGATTCATCACATCTTTTGGCTCTCCAACTGACAGGCCTCCCACAGCATAACCTGGGAAGTCCATTGATACTAAATCAGCTGCACTTTGACGGCGTAAATCTTCAAACTCTCCGCCTTGAACAATTCCAAAAAGACCTTGGTCTTGAGGGCGGCTGTGAGCCTCAAGGCATCGCTCTGCCCATCGGCTAGTACGCTCTACTGAACGTTTTAAGTAGTCATACTCTGCTGGATAAGGAGGGCATTCATCAAATGCCATCATAATATCAGACCCAAGCGCATTTTGAATGTCCATCGCTTTTTCTGGAGATAGGAAAAGCTTGTCTCCATTCAAATGGTTGCGGAAATGAACGCCTTCTTCTTCAATACGGCGCAAATCGCTTAAACTAAAAACTTGGAAGCCGCCTGAATCTGTTAAGATAGGACGATCCCAGTTCATAAATTTATGCAGACCACCTGCTTTTTTAACAATTTCATGACCTGGACGAAGCCATAAATGGTACGTATTACTTAAAATAATGCCTGCCCCCATTGCTTTTAAATCTTCCGGAGACATTGTTTTTACTGTAGCTAATGTGCCTACTGGCATAAAAATAGGCGTTTCAAATGAACCATGAGGCGTGTGGACAATACCTAAACGCGCTCCTGTTTGTTTACAAGTTTTTATATGTTCGTAACGAATTGCTGTCATTGATGTATTCCTTTCATGTTAAATTACACGATTAGCATCGCGTCGCCGAAGCTGAAAAAGCGATACTTCTCTGCTACAGCTTGTTCATAGGCAGAAATGACGTTTTCTCTTCCTGCTAAGGCACTTACAAGCATAATGAGCGTAGATTTTGGAAGATGGAAGTTTGTAATCATTCCATCAATTGCTTTAAATTCATACCCTGGGAAAATAAAAATATTGGTCCAGCCTGAAGAAGCAACAAATTTTCCGTTATGCTCAGTTGCAATTGTTTCAAGAGTACGGGTAGAAGTTGTACCTACTGAAATAATGCGTCCGCCTTTTTCGCGTACGCTGTTTAGTAAAGCCGCGGTTCCTTCACTCACTTGATAAAACTCTGCGTGCATATCGTGCTCTTCTAAGTCGTCAACGCTGACTGGACGGAACGTACCTAATCCGACATGAAGCGTTAAAAATGCAATATGCACACCTTTTGTTTTTAACTGTTCAAGCATCTCTTCTGTAAAGTGAAGACCTGCTGTTGGCGCTGCTGCAGAACCTTGCTCACGGGCAAAAACCGTTTGATAGCGCTCTTGATCATCCAAACGTTCTTTAATATAAGGCGGCAGCGGCATTTCTCCTAACTGTTCAAGCACCTCATAAAAGATGCCTTCATAGTTGAATTCTAGCAAACGTCCGCCTTGATCGCTCGTTTCTTTGCATACAGCAGTCAGACGTCCGTCACCAAACGAAATAACCGTTCCTTCTTTTACTCTCTTAGCCGGTTTTACAAGCGTCTCCCACGTATCGCCTTGTGTTTGTTTTAAAAGCAATACTTCAATATTAGCACCTGTATCTTCTTTTGTGCCAAATAAACGTGCAGGAAGAACACGCGTATCGTTTAACACTAAACAATCTCCTTCTTGCACATAATCAAGAAGGTCATGAAACATATGATGTTTCACATTTCCTGTTTCTTTGTTTAATACCATGAGTCTTGATGCATCTCGCTGCTCAAGTGGTGTTTGCGCAATCAATTCTTCTGGTAAATGAAAATCAAATAAATCTACTTTCAAAATGTTCACCTGTTTCTACTTAATTATTTAAACCTGCCAATTACATAAAAAATAAGTGATAACACAACGCTTACTAGGATACATGTCACAATTGGGAAATAAAAGGTTGTATTTCCTTTTTTAATAAAAATATCGCCAGGAAGCTTGCCAACGAACTGCCATAACAGCCCAATGACTACTAAAATGCCTCCTAATGTGATCAGCATCTTAGGCATATCATTCACTGATCAGGCACCTCCAGCTGAAAATGATCATAAACCAAAGGAGTCACAATTCGTCCTCGAGGCGTTCGCTGCAAAAAGCCAATTTGTAGTAAATAAGGCTCGTATACATCTTCAATCGTGTGAGATTCTTCACCAATAGTAGCTGATATTGTATCTAAGCCTACAGGCCCGCCTCTAAATTTTTCAATAATCCCTCTTAATAATTTATGGTCAATATGGTCAAGACCTAAACGGTCCACCTGTAACATTTCTAATGCTTCAGTAGCAAGGGTTTCAGTTATAGCTCCGTCTCCTTTTACCTGGGCAAAATCTCTGACTCTTCGAAGCAAGCGGTTCGCAATACGTGGAGTTCCTCTAGCACGCCTAGCCATCTCAAACGTCGCTTTCTGATCAATCTCTACATCTAAAATAGCTGCTGTTCTTTCTACTATCGAAGCAAGATCTTCTTCTTGATAGTATTCCAAACGGCTTAAAACGCCGAAGCGATCACGTAAAGGAGAAGATAAAAGCCCTGCTCTTGTTGTTGCACCTACTAGCGTAAACGGAGGCAAATCAAGACGGACAGAACGTGCACTCGGCCCTTTTCCAATCACAATGTCCAAACAGAAGTCTTCCATTGCTGGGTACAGTACTTCTTCAACAGAACGATTTAATCGATGAATTTCATCAATAAAAAGCACATCTCCAGGCTCTAAGCTGGTTAAAACCGCGGCTAAGTCGCCTGGACGCTCAATGGCTGGCCCTGAGGTCGTTCGGATTTGCACGCCCATTTCATTAGCGATAATAGTGGCAAGGGTTGTTTTACCTAATCCTGGAGGACCATATAAGAGCACGTGATCTAACGTTTCGCTTCGCATTTTGGCAGCTTTAATAAAAATGTCAAGATGGGATTTTACTTTATGCTGACCAATATACTGCTGTAAGGTTTGCGGCCGCAAACTTTGCTCGATGATTTCTTCTTCACCAAGAACATCTCCCGTTACAATACGATCGTCCATTTTACTCCTCCCTTACTTATTGTTTCAATAATCGTTTTAGCGCTTCTTTAATATACTGATCTGTTGTCATCGTTTCCTTCATTAAAGCTGGAACAATTTTTTTGATTTCTCTTTCTGCGTAACCTAATACTTTAAGTGCTTCAATCGCTTCATCGAGTGCTTCTGAACTTTGAGATTTGACTTCTTGTGCGTCCAAATCTGCAAATAAAGAAGGAACGGCATCTGGTACAATATCATGCAGCTTTCCTTTTAAATCTAGAATCATCTGTCGAGCTGTTTTTTTACCTACTCCTGGAAACTTAACTAAAAACTTCTCGTCTTCCTCCTCCACAGCTTGGACAACCTGCGCTGGATTACCTGACGCTAAAATAGCTAAACCGCCTTTTGGGCCGATTCCTGACACGCTAATTAACTTCATAAATAAATCCTTTTGTTCTCGCGAAGCAAACCCGTAAAGTGCAATTACGTCTTCTCTTACATATTGATAGGTGTAAACCGTTTTTGGTTGTTCATCAATTGAAAACACGTATGGATTCGGCGTAAAGACCTGATAGCCTATTCCGTTGTTTTCAATTACTATATACTCAGGATTTATATATGTAACCGTGCCTTTGATATAATCAAACAATAAGCTCTCTCCTTACTCACGTACGCGCGGGCAGTGACCTTCCATCTTACCTATGAAGAGTCCTGCCCGCATCGTTCTCTATTTTCCTTTACAGTTCCTTTTAAAAAGACGTTCAAGAGAACGTTCGCCTCTTTTCATCTTTCTCAACCCACTTTCACAATAGCTGTAAAAAATAGAACCGCCCACTTTTATTGATGAATGACCTTTTAAGTTATATACAATACTAGACTGCTGAATACCATTTTAACATATCGCCAAAAGCAAATAGAAGCAATTTAGAATGTTGAATTCAATAATTATTTTACCATACTAAAAAACGGCTGCTTGATCGAAAGCGGCCGCTGCTGGAGCTGATAGATTTTATAGAAATTAATGAGGGAAAGATATTCATCTTTTGATTGAACGCGAATACCTTTCTTTAATTGTTCATGCTGATAGCTTTCAAGCCTTTTGATGTCAATTTGAAAAAACGACTGTATAATGTGCTGCGACGAAGCTGGCTTGCCTTCAAATGCTGAGAGAATACCGTTAACAGAAAGCCCTACGTAGCCGTTGTCTTTTAAAATAGGTGAAATATCGTCTATGCTTGTTCTAAAAACTAGCTCTCGATCGGTTTCTTTAAGCAGTCGCCAATTTTTATATTTTTTCATTAATTGTTTTTTTGTCATAGAAGGGCTTTTAATCATCTCTTGACTTACGACTCCATCCACATACACGCGCTCAAGAAATAATGTCATCGGCTCCTTTTCATTCGCATCTGCACGGTATGGCATTATACAAAGCACAATACTTACTAGCATTAAAAAAGCTGCTTGATGAATGACTTTCTTCACTCACCTTCACCTCACACGTTAATCATACTCTTTTTAGTATTATCTAAAAAGGTTTTGTGAAAATCTACACTAATAGTTTGACCTACTTATTTTCTTTTATCCTCTTATTTTATGAAACGAATCCTTTTCACGATATTATGTTAAGAAAACATGGAGTATTTGTTACATTTGCACACTATTTGTAAAATTTTCTCTTAAACGTTTTAATTAAATTTTCGCAGGGTATGTACATAGTGGAAGTAATTGTAAGGACTTCTATTATCTATTTTCATAAAAAAGGGAGCTGAAGTAATGAGAATGAATAAACGTGTAGTCGGAACTTTTTTTTCAGAAAAAGAAGCTTTAGATGTTATCCATAATTTAAAACGTCAAGGTTATCGAGAAACAGACATCATGGTCATTTCTAATAGTAAAAGCAATACATTTCAAATAGGTCATGATACAAATGTAATTATTGAAGCTGGTTCGCCTGCCGTAAGTTCATTAGCTGGCGTCATGATGGATAACTTTTTTACCATGATGACAGGCGGCATGGGGCTCAAACAAGGAAGCGGCTTGAAATCAAAATTAATCCGCATGGGCATCCCAGACATCTCAGCCGTGCAGTGCGAGACAGATGTAGCTGCTGGTAAAATTCTAATTTTGATAGATGCCGTAAGCTCTGAACAAACTCCAGCGTACGGAACCTATACGGAACACAACGAGCATAGAGCTGTCCAACTGCGTGAAGAAAAATTAGATGTCTTAAAAGAACGCGTTCAAGTAGGTGAAGTAAAACTCCACAAAAAAGTAATAGAGGAAGAAAGAACTGTACACGTTCCTGTTACAAGAGAAGAGTTTTATATTGAACGCCGCCCTGTAATTGACGGAGACTATAACGCTGGCCCACTTACAGAAGATGAAATTATTCGTGTTCCAATCATGGAAGAACGAGTAGAAATAACCAAAAGACCAGTTATTGTTGAAGAAGTAATTATAGGAAAAAAACTTATTCAAGAAACAAAAGAATGGACTGAAACGATTAAGAAAGAAGAAGCAAGCGTAGAACCTGATGGACTCGCGAGCGCTGAAGTATACGAAAATATGATGAACTATACAGACCATACTTACGCTCAAGTTTCTGCAGCTCTAGCAAGCGACGTGGAAGCTGAATACGAAAATAGTCAGACAACTAACAACGAGAAGCCAAACACACAAGCTAATAAGACAAGCTCTTCTGCAAAAAATGTTAAAAATACAAAAAGTGTCGCTACGGCACCAGCAGATACGAAAAAAAGAGAAGGTCGCCTCAAACAAAACGAAACTAACGCTCAAAATGAAGAAGCGGAATCTAAAACAACAAACAAATCTGCTTCTAACAAGAAAAATTAATAGTTACATGTTCGAGGAATAGCTGCCTGGCTTCAATGGCAGCTTTTTTATATGTATTCTCATCAAAAAAACAGCCGCCCTTCACAGACAGCTGCTTCTTCATTTAACGATGTTTATGATTGACATTCTCATCGACTGATTCAAATAGACCATTGAAATTAGTTTGAATCGTATTTCGGTCTTTTCCATTTCGAATATCGTCATCAAGAGAACGAGCATTCATAAATACATCGTGATCTACTTTTACTTGAACATTGTAGTCCTTCGCAATAGGCTTTACTTTATCGAGCACATTTTGTCTTAAACGGCCGTTATTTATGTCTTTGGCAGGATCCACAGCAACTAATAGCTGATCTCCACGGACAACGGCGCGACTATTTTCTACACCTTTAACGCTTGCAGCTCGATCAGCCACTTTTTCCGTAAAGTCTCTTGGATAATCTTCACCATAATACATATTAGCAACGCCATTTGTACGATCATTTGTATTATTGATGTTTCCATAAGGGTTTGTCGGATTGTCAAAACGTCCATCACTTACGTTTAACGGATAATTAGGTGTTCCATTCCCATCTAAAACTTCGGTCATTGGACCTTTCGGATTATCTACGCGATGTTCATTCGCTTTTTCATTTGTATGATACCCAACAGGCTGTGTCGTATCTGTATAGCGTTGTTCCATACCTTGGTCTTTGTTATTGCAAGCGCCAAGTCCCATCATACATGCAAAAGCTAAAGAAGTTGCTACATACCTATTCAACATAATCGCCCCCTAATTTAAGCTCTATTTACTCTGAGCTTACTATTAGGATTAAAAGACAAGCCGTTTCTTATTCGATGAAGTGTTTATAAACTCTTTACATGTCATGTAGGTTTTGTAAGTGCTGGTAAATCACTCGATAAAACCGCGTACGCTGTGACCATTCTTCAACTGATTGCTGCATTAACCTTTGACGGTTTGCCCATGATAAAGCAGAGGGGTTTATATTCCAGTTTCTCATCAGCATCGATGGAAATAGCAAAGAAGCAAGAAAAAAACGCTGCTTGCTTAATTCTTTTATTTTCGAGTGTTGAAGTAGTTCTTTCATCGACCACTGGACGTAAGGCAAAAAGCGCTGGGCCAGCTGAACATAGTCATAAAGAGCAGGAGCTTTAGCCGCTAAGTCAAAATCAATCATAACAATACCCAAGTGGTTTGTTTTCAAGAAATTATGTGAAGCAACATCACCATGAATAATAGAATAGTTCAACCCTCTATCTTTGAAGCGCTCCATTAAGACTAAAGCTTTTTCTCCCCAAGTCACAATATCTTTATATACATGAAATTGATTAAATTCTCTAAATATGTGTGATGCTTCTCGAAAAGAGGAAAGCCGCTTTTTCCATTTTAAAATAAGATCATACTCAGAAAGCTTTGTATACGCGGCTATTTTCTTTTTATGAACTTCTCCATGATAGCGGCTCAATGCTTGTAATACTTCTTCTCGATCCTGAAAACTTTCATACGTTACCTCTTTTACTTGCTTAACAAAGGGCATCATCGCCCAATACAAATGACGGTCCTTTATATAAAGTTCACCTTGTGGGTAAGCTTCGAAATTAACAGCGTACCCTTGTTGAATCTGAGATAAAAAATGATAAACATGTTCAATTTTACCTTTATCTCTGTAAGCTTTTATTACTTTTTTTCCTTTATTCGTATCCGCTATGATGACATGAGGCTTTTTCATACGGTAGGTCTCAACTTGAATATCTCTTTTTTTCAAATAGAGAAAGAGACGATTTAAATTAAAATCGTCTCGTGTATAATAATCAATCCTCATCTTCGTCGTACTCATCATATTCTGGAATACTAAATGCATTTGGGTCAAACGCAGGATACGGAGGTACACCAATCATGCCATATGGGGCTGGATAGGGTGCCCTTGGGTCCTGAAAGCCATAAGGTACCTGCTGCTGGTACTGTGGATAAGGCTGCTGTGGTGCATAGTCTTCAGGTCGTGGTTCACCGCAGCCGCAGTCTCCTTGCTGCTGTGGCGCATAGTGCTGCCCATAATGGTAAGGCGCGTTTCCAAAACCTTCGGAAGAACTTTCATAATGGCCACCTGTCATAGCTCCTTGCACTTGTGGATACATCGGTGCTTGATGATAGGCCGGATAAACGGGCTGCTGATATCCCCATGGAGGCGGACAAGGAGAACATTGTACTGGTCCATAGCAGCTGTGTGGCATCATTGGATACATTGGCATCGGTGCCATGTGAGCGCCCATTGCATGTTCTTCAAACGATTCGTTTTCATAACCGTGATGATACATTGGAGCCTGTTGATACATTGGCATTGGATATGGCTGCGGTGCATACATTGGCGGATGACACGGCATATAATTAAATCCGCAGCCTGGCATCACAGGCGATATTGGCATGATTGGGTAACATGGCATTTGAGGAGGCATTTCTATACTCTCCATCTCAGGACTTTCTGGCGATTCATGCTTGGGTAGTTCTTTTGGTGCTTCTTTTTTTGGAGCCTGCATCGCCATATTAACTGTGTAATAATTGTTAATATCAATCTCAGGTGCAATTGGCTTTAATTTAGGAAGCTTTGGCGCAACTGGCATTTCTTTTTTAGGCTGAACAATTGGTGCTTCTTTTTTAGGCTGGGCGACCGGCGCTTCTTTCTTTGGCTGCGCAATCGGCGCTTCCTTTTTCGGTTGAGCAATCGGTGCTTCTTTTTTAGGCTGGGCAATTGGTGCTTCTTTTATCGGTTGCATAAACGGTGTCTGAGCAGGCTGATTAGCTGACTTTTTCTCATCTGGACTTTCATCAATTTCCGTTACTGGATAAGCTTTTGTGGATTGGTCACTATAAGGGTGTTGAACTTTAGGCATTTCTTTTATCCCAGGTGAAGGAGCTCCTTCTTTTTGAACAGGCACTCCGCTTGTCGGCACTTTAATTTTCATTCCAGGCATGATCATATCTGGATTGCTTAATTGAGAATTCGCTTTTTTTAACTCTTCAAAATTAACCCCATACTTTTCAGCGATTTTCCAAAGGGTATCCCCTTTTTGAACGATATGGATTTTCAACGTCATTCCCCTCCCGAGTAGAGTCTCTGCCATCTATATGTGCAAAATCAAAGTAAGTTCTGTTTGTTCATCACAAGATATGCCTTGAACCATTTTTTTATTCATTTTGCCCACAGTTTGGTTCAAGTTTTTATGATAAAGAAAAAAAGACTTATCAACACAAACAATATGTCAATAAGTCTTCTTTTAGACCTTCTTTGTTTAATTGTCTTAAAAATCTTTATGCTCGTTCTAACATATTCGTTAGGGCTTTGATAGCACCTTCTGCTGTATGTTTATCCACCTTGATTTGATTTACTTCTTTTCCTTCTTCGATGCTTTCTAAAGCCCACAGCAAGTGAGGCAAATCAATTCGGTTCATCGTCAAACAAGGACACATATAGGGATTAAGTGAAACAATTTCTTTATCCGGATGACTATTGATAATCCGTTTCACTAAGTTCATTTCCGTGCCAATGGCCCATTTAGAGCCTGAAGGAGCTTGTTCAATTGTATCAATAATATATTTTGTAGAACCTGCATAATCTGATTTTTGCACCACTTCATGGGAACACTCTGGATGAACAATAATATTCATCCTAGGCTGCTTCTCGCGTAAATAATCAATATTTTTAACCGTGAAATTTTCGTGCACAGAACAGTGACCTTTCCATAGAATCACCTTGATGTTGTTTATATCGCCTTCATATTCAAGCATTTCTTCAATAGGATTCCAAATGGCCATTTCATCTAGTCCAACACCTAAATCATAAGCTGTGTTTCTGCCCAAATGCTGATCTGGTAAAAAGAGAATGCGCTCTTTTTTAGAAAATGCCCACTCCACCATATTTTTTGCATTTGAAGATGTTACTGTTGCACCATCATGTTCGCCTACAAAAGATTTAATTGCAGCTGTAGAATTTACATACGTAAGCGGAATAATCGTATCTCCGAAAAGATCCTGCAAGACAGGCCATGCCTTTTCTGTTTGCTGAATAGTAGCCATATCAGCCATTGAACAGCCAGCTCGCATATCGGGTAAAATGACTTTTTGGTTTTCATCTGTTAAAATATCAGCTGTTTCTGCCATGAAGTGAACGCCGCAAAACACAATATGCTCAGCTTCTCTATTTTCAGCCGCTATTTGAGCCAGCTGTAAGGAGTCTCCTACCGCATCTGCAAACTCGTACACTTCGTCTTTTTGATAATGGTGGCCGAGCAGAAACAATTTGCTTCCCAGTTTTTTCTTGATTTCTAATACTCTTCTTTTCATTTCATTTTCTGTGAGCTCCGTATATTTAGCGGGCAGCGTTTGCTGCTGAAGCGTTTGTAATAAACTCATCATTTTCTGTTCCCCTTTCTGTTAATAAGTCCAAGCTGATATCGATAGACCCTGCTGAATGCGTTAAAGCTCCAAGTGAAATATAGTCCACTCCGCTGTCTCTAAAAGAATGGAGCGTGCCAAGCGTAATTCCACCGGATGCTTCTGTGACAATATGAGCGGGAACCAGCGGTATCCAATCTTTAATGACTTCTGGAGAACAGTTATCGAACATAATGACATCTGCTCCTGCCTCTATTGCTTCTAGCAATTGACTTTTATTTTCAATTTCTACTTCCACCTTAACCATATGTCCAAGCTGCTCTCTTACTCTCACAACAGCGTCTAGAATAGATCCTGCATGTGCAATATGGTTATCTTTTAACATGACGCCATCGTACAAGCCAAAACGATGATTATAACCTCCTCCAGCACGAACGGCATACTTCTCTAACATTCGCAGACCAGGCGTTGTTTTTCGCGTGTCACATATGCGGGTATGTGAGCTGCCAAGCATCGCTACGGCTTTGTGCGTCATCGTGGCAATGCCGCTCATTCTTTGAAGTAAGTTTAAAATTACCCGTTCACCGGTCAAAATAGATCGCACGGATCCTGAAACGGCAGCTATTTTATCTCCAGGCTTAAGAACATCTCCATCTTTTTTTTCGAAATCCACTTTCACATTAGGGTCTATTAAATGAAATCCTTCTTTAATCAATTCCACTCCTGCGATAATACCTGATTGCTTTGCCGTAAACACAGCCTTCCCTTGGTCAGACGGAGAAAAAATAGCTTCACAAGTTATATCTCCATCTCCAATGTCTTCTATAAAAAAAGAATGCAACAGTGTTTGTAATTTCAACGTGTTCATTATGCTACCTCACCTTTCTTTTTAGATTTCCTTGCTTATAAAATCAATGATTGTTTTGTTGAAGCAGCAGACTGCTTAATAATTCGCTTATGCTCCCACTCTTGCTTTTCATGCGGAAAGTCACTTCGGTAATGACCTCCTCTACTTTCTTTTCTTGCAAGAGAGGACTCGGCAATAAGCAGACCTGCAGTTAGCATATTGCAGATGGTTGCAGCTTCCCTCGAATATATAACTTCTTGATCAAGAGGTATTCCATCCAAATAATTTGTGAATTCATGCACAATGGTAGCCAATTCGTTTTCATGACGAATGATTCCTACACAATCCATCATTTTATGCTGAATTTGTCTTGTGGCAGGCAGTATTTTAGGCATGCCTTTATAGACGTAACGAACGGGAGTATAACGAGATACCGTTCTCGCTTTATGTAAAATATGACGCCCTGCCCGTTTTCCGAATACAAGACACTCTAACAATGAATTGCTTGCTAGACGATTTGCTCCATGAACGCCTGTAGAAGAAACTTCCCCCACGGCATACAATCCTTCAACACTTGTTTGTCCGTAAGCATCTACTTCAATTCCACCCATTAAAAAATGTGCGCCCGGAGTAACAGGTATTCGTTTTTTGTCCAATTGAATTTTATACTTTCGACACAGTGCCGTAATCGTAGGAAATTTTTGTTCAAAATGAGCCACTTTTTCAATGTCTAAAAATACGGATCTTCCTTTTTTCATTTCATTAAAAATCGTCCTTGCTACAACATCTCGCGGTGCTAAATCCTTAAAGAGATGAACGCCTTCCATTATGCGTTCATTCCATTCATTTACCAGTACACCACCTTCACCTCGAACCGCTTCGGATACTAGACCTTTCGCTTCCTTTTGATACAAAAGGGTCGGATGAAACTGAACAAATTCTAAGTCCGCTAATTTTGCTCCAGCCCTGTACGCAAGCGCTAGCCCATCTCCTGTCGCAAGCGGCTGGTTAGATGTATGCTTGTACAAAGCGCCGATTCCTCCGGTAGCAATAATGGTTTGGCGAGCATAATATATAGTAATTTTGTTGTTTTCACCTTGTCCGATAGCACCTCTACACGTTCCATCTACAGTTACTAAATGCTGAATCATTTCGTTTTCAATCACTGTAATATATGGCAGTACTTCTTTTTTCAAAAAAGCGAACAGCGCTTGTCCTGTTGCATCCCCACCTGCATGCAGAATACGATTGACACGATGGGCTCCTTCTTTTCCAAAATGCAGCGTACCATCTGGATTTTTATCAAACTTCATTCCTTTATGAATCAATTCATTTACTACAGCCGCACCTTCTTCCACTAAAGTGCGTACCGCTTGTTCATTGCAATGCTTATTGCCCGCAATCAACGTATCATAGAGATGTTCACTCCAGTGATCGCTGCTTCCAATAGCAGCTGCTACTCCGCCTTGAGCAAGAACTGAGTTATTGCGGTCAATTTTCCCTTTCGTTACCATTACAACTCTGTTATGACGACACAGTTCATAAGCTGCAGAAAACGCTGCTAATCCGCTTCCAATAATTAAAACATCCGTCTCTAACATTTTACACCTCTTTATTTACATGTGTCTTGACACCTATATTTACATATTATTAAATGAAAGACAAGAAGTTTTTTTATCGGGGGGAGAAAATGATTTATCTGGACTATGCAGCAACAACGCCAATGAGACAAGAAGCAATTAAGGTATATACTGAAGCGGCAACGAGCTATTATGGAAATTCCAGCAGTCTTCACACACTTGGAACACAAGCAGAGAATCTGCTTACACTATGCAGAAAAAAATTAAGTCTGTTAATAAATTGCCGAGAGGATGATCTTTTTTTTACAAGCGGGGGAACAGAAGCTAATTACTTAGCTATTCACTCTCTTTTAAAAGGAAACACTAGCAAACGAAAACATTTGGTTACAACGAAGCTTGAACATTCTTCAGTTCTTCATACGTTGCAGCAGCTTGAAAAAGAAGGCTTTTCCTTATCTTACGTACCTGTAGATCAAAACGGCGTTGTGTCTGTAGACGACTT
This sequence comes from Priestia sp. USM5, assembly GCF_058323215.1. NCBI lineage: Bacteria > Bacillati > Bacillota > Bacilli > Caryophanales > Bacillaceae > Priestia > Priestia sp. USM5. Next base: position 261,045 of record NZ_JBSGKN010000001.1, on the reverse strand, counting down.
AAAGAAGACGATTCGACCTGACACTGTGCTAGTAGCCATTCAGCATATCAATCATGAGCTCGGTACAATTCAGCCAATTGAGGATATTGGCCATTTTTTATCTCAAAAAGAAATTCTCTTTCACTGTGATTGTGTTCAATCTTTCGGTAAGCTTCCTATTGATGTTAAAAAGCTGAAAGCTGATAGCATCTCAGTTTCTAGTCATAAAATTTACGGACCAAAAGGTGTAGGAATGGTATACATGAATTCAAGTTCTTCTTGGAAGCCTATTTATCATAAAGCAACTCATGAAAAAGGCTTTCGCCCTGGGACTGTAAATACCACAGGCATTGCTGCCTTTACTGCAGCAGCTGAATGCGCATATGCAGAAATGAAGACCGCCAGAAGCCATTATGAGCGCTTAAAATCGTACTTACTGGAAAAACTAGAATCTCTTGCTCCTTTTATAGAGGTAGAAGGCCTTGGGAACTCTCATTTTCCTGGAATTATTGGACTGACATTTTCAAACATACAGGGTCAATATGTTATGTTACAATGTAATCGTCACGGAATTGCTATATCTACGGGAAGTGCCTGCCATGTAAATCAGCAGGAACCATTAGCTTCTTTACTTGCAATTGGCAAATCGACTGCGAATGCTAAGAACTTTGTACGTCTTTCATTTAGTCAACATTCAACGTTTAAGCATATTGATCGACTCATATCCGTTTTTCATTTATTACAGCAAGAATTTATGACAGTGTAAAAGGAGGGATTAAAGGTGCCAGGAACTCAAAAGAAAATTCTTGGAGAAGAAAGAAGAGAACTTATTCTACAATGGTTACAAACAGAGAATAAACCAATGACGGGCAGTGAGCTTTCGAAAAGAACAAACGTTAGCCGCCAAGTCATTGTACAAGATATTTCGCTGCTTAAAGCTAAAAATGAGCCCATTATCGCAACAAGCCAAGGATATATTTATATTCAAAATCCATCTCAAACTACCGTGCATCAGCGAATTATTGCCTGTCAGCATACGCCAGAAGATGCTGAAAAGGAGCTTCTCCTGCTTGTTGACCACGGCGTTCTCGTAAAAAATGTAACCGTTGAACACCCTGTGTATGGTGAATTAACGGCTTCCGTTATGATTCAAACCCGAAAAGAAGTAGAAACGTTCATAAAAAAAATTCAAGAAACAAACGCAACTTATTTATCTCAGTTAACAGAGGGGATTCACCTTCATACGATTGAAGCAGATACAATTGAAAAACTGAATGCTGCCTGCTTAGCTCTTGAAGCGGAAGGTTATTTAGTTTCGAATGAGTAAAAAGGTGTTATAACAAAAAAAATCCCGCTTTAAAGCGGGATTTCTGTTTCAAGTAGTGTATGAGGATAGCTTCCTAACAGCTCTACGCTACAGCCTAGTGCCTCAAGTTCAGCCATAGCCCCAGGGATTAATACTTCATCCATTTTTTGTTCAATATCAACGATAAAGAAATAGTTTCCAAGCCCTGTTTTCATGGGACGGGATTCAATTTTAGACAGATTTAGCTTACGCCAAGAGAAAGCTGAAAGCACTTGATGAAGCGCTCCTGCCTGATCAGATGGAAGTGTAATCATTAACGTTGTCTTGCACCCGTTTCCAGCTAAAAATGGCACCTCTTGCCCTCCATCTTTATGCAAAATAACAAATCTTGTTGTATTATGATCATAATCATGAATGTTCGGGCAAGCAATATGTAATCCATATTCACGGGCTGCTAATCCATTCGCAATAGCTCCAATATTAAGCTCAGGGTGTTCGCTTACATATTTAGCAGCAAACGCCGTTGATGTCATCTCTTCTACTGCAGTTGACGTACATTCTCCGTGTAAAAATTTATGACACTGCGCAATTGCATGAGGATGAGAATAAATCGTTTCAATGTTTTTCCACTGTTCTGCATGAGATGGATGAACCATTAAATGCTGACGAATTGGAAGCACAATTTCTCCAACAATCGGCAGACGACGTTCGTGAATAAGATAATCAAGTGTTAAATTTACAGATCCTTCAAGTGCATTTTCTAACGGTACAATTCCATACTCAATTTCTCCTTTATCCACTGCGTCAATGCATGCTGGAATTGTTTTGTATGGAATATGGTCGTGCTGTTTAAATACGCCTTGGACGGCCACATGTGTAAATGTTGCCTTTGGTCCTAAATATCCTACTTTCCCCACAATCATGCCTCTCCTTATCTATATCTGTTTACCATTATGCCCCTGAACCAAGCACGTCCACTTTATCTACAAACTCTAAGCTTTTCAGTCTTCGCAGCATTTCATTTAACTCAACACTCATACTTGCTGTATCTAATGAAAGAGTTACGTTGGCACGCCCTTGTAAAGGGATGGTTTGGTGAATTGTTAACACATTGCATCCTGATGATGCAACGGTGCTCAATAAATGTGATAAAGTTCCTGATCGATCTTCAATATGAAAAAATAGTGAAATAATGCGCTGTTTGACAACCGTCTGAAACGGAAAGACCGTGTCGCGGTACTTATAAAAAGCACTGCGACTCAAGTCTACGGCTTGTACAGCATCTGCTACCGACTCAGCTTTTCCCCGTTCAATTAACAGCTTCGCATCCAATGTTTTTTTCATCGCTTCCGGTAATACATCTTCGCGAACTAAATAAAACTGCTTATCGCTCTTATGCAAGCAAAGCCCCTCCCCTTATCCTATGAACAACAATTAGTCGATAAATTCAAATTCATATTCAAACAGCTTTACAATGTCGCCATCTTTTGCTCCTCGTTCACGAAGGGCTTCATCGACGCCCATGCCTCGAAGCTGGCGCGCGAATCGACGAACTGATTCTTCACGTGAGAAGTCAGTCATCTTGAATAATTTTTCGATTTTTTCACCGCTTAATACGTATGAGCCATCGCTATCACGCGTAATAACAAATTCCACTTCTTTCTTTTCATGCTTGTACAGTACGCGGTGCATAGATAGATCTTCCTCTTCTTGCATTGGGAATTCCGGGGTCGTTTCTACAAGATCAGCTACTGTAAATAACAGTTCGCGGATTCCATCACGCGTTGCCGCAGAAATTGGAAAGATTTTCACTTCGTCCCCTACTTTTTCTTTGAATGCAGCTAAATTCTCTTCGGCTTGCGGGATATCCATTTTATTTGCTACCACTACTTGCGGACGTTCCGTTAAACGCATATTATACTGACGCAGCTCTTCATTAATAGTTAAGTAATCTTCATATGGATCACGGCCTTCTAAACCTGACATATCGATTACATGGACAATCACGCGGGTACGTTCAATGTGACGTAAAAACTGATGACCTAATCCTACACCTTCATGTGCACCTTCGATTAGCCCTGGTAAATCTGCCATCACAAAACTGCGATTATCTTCTGTTTCAACTACTCCTAAATTCGGATTAATTGTTGTAAAATGATATTCAGCAATTTTTGGCTTTGCAGCAGACGTTACGGATAATAACGTTGACTTTCCGACACTTGGGAAACCAACTAATCCTACATCGGCTAATACTTTTAATTCAAGAATGACATTTCTCTCTTTACCTGGCTCTCCATTTTCTGAAAGCTCCGGTGCTGGATTTGCAGGTGTAGCAAAACGCGTATTCCCACGCCCTCCGCGTCCACCTTTAGCAATCACTGCGCGCTGGCCGTGCTCAACTAAATCAGCAATCGTTTCGTTCGTATCTTCATCCAACACAACGGTACCTGGTGGAACTTTTACAATCATCGGCTCAGCGTTACGTCCGTGCTGTCCTTTTGACATTCCATGTTCACCACGGCTTGCTTTAAAGTGACGCTTATAGCGGAAATCCATCAGCGTACGTAATCCTTCTTCTACTTCAAAAATGACATCTGCACCGTGACCACCGTCACCACCTGCAGGACCTCCTTTTGGTACGTACTTTTCGCGACGGAAGGCAACCATTCCATTTCCTCCGTCGCCACCTTTTACATATACCTTGACCTGATCTACAAACATTTCTTTTTCACTCCGTTCTATATCTTAGCTCTTGCCATAGCAAAAGCGCTTTTAACTTATTGTGAGCATAAGGCTAAATTCATCTTCAGACATATGCTGTTCAACCAATGCAACTCCTTGAGCGCACTCATAACATTGTAGCTTGTTTTGTAGCTTCTGTATATCTGTTAGTATTCCACTAAAGTCAAAAAAGAAACGAATTCCCTGTTCTTCAATGCATACTGAAATACTCAAATAGTTTTCTGCATGATAATCAACATACTTTTCGAGTGCTTCTGTCAAATAGCAACACCAGTTGTATACGAACTCATCGTATTGTGATAAATCCTTCAATTCTCCAAGCACTTCCACATCTAAGCGAACAGCATGGTTATTCCAATGATAGGTCATAACAAAGCCCGCAAACAGTCGCATATTGATGTTTGTTAACTTGGATTCATGTTTGGATTCATTTACAATTTCTTCAATGATTTCATTCGCTCGATCAAGCCGATTCAACGCTAGATTGCCTTTGATTAATTGCAGCTTATTTAACCAATCATGCCGCGCGTATCTTAATACCTCTACGACATCCCATTCTTTTTCCATCTTAGCACTCCTAACTTTGACTCGAGCATAAGTATTTCACAACGCTGACAAACATCTCGTATCAATCTTCTTAGATATGTTCGATTATAACAAATTCCAATGGGTAATAGGTGAAATATTCTACAAAAAGAAAACTCTAACCTACTTGGGTTAGAGTTTTCTTTTTGTATCTTATGCTTCTTGAGCAACAGGGTATACAGATACTTTTTTACGGTCACGACCGAAACGTTCAAATTTAACGATACCGTCGATTTGAGCGAATAAAGTATCATCTCCACCACGACCTACGTTTGCACCTGGGTAAATTTTAGTACCGCGTTGACGGTATAAAATTGAACCACCAGATACGAATTGGCCATCAGCACGTTTAGCACCAAGACGTTTCGAGATTGAATCACGACCGTTTTTAGTACTACCTACTCCTTTTTTAGAAGCGAAGAATTGAAGGTCTAATCTTACTAACATGACATCCACCTCCTGTTTAGTTGTCGTTAATTTTTATATAATTACTGTAATCTAATTCGATCGTTTTCAGTGAAACAACCATACCTTCTAATAGCAATTGAATCTGTTCCAATGTGAACGAATCCACATCTTTCGGAATCTCACAACGGAGATAGCCACCATCTCCACCTTGCTCTAAGTGCGGTTCAACCCCACTTATTGAAAAGATAGCATTAATTGTTCCAAATGAAACTGCAGATGCTCCCGCACAAACAAGATCTTTTCCGTGTTCGGAAAAGTCAGCATGTCCACTCATCGTGAACCCGTCAACTTTCTTATTTGCATCACGAGAAATCGTCACCTTAATCATTTGTTATAATTACGCGTTGATAGCGTCGATTACAACTTTTGTGTAAGGTTGACGGTGACCTTGCTTACGACGATAGTTTTTCTTTGCTTTGTATTTAAATACAGTGATCTTTTTAGCGCGACCTTGTTTTTCAACTTTAGCCGTAACTGTTGCACCTTCTACGAAAGGAACACCAACTTTCACGCTGTCGCCACCTACAAATAATACTTTGTCAAAAGTAACTGTTTCGCCTTGTTCACCAGCAAGTTTTTCAACGTAGATTGCTTGACCAGCCTCTACTTTAATTTGCTTACCACCAGTTTCAATAATTGCGTACATTCTCTGCACCTCCTCTAAAAACTAAGACTCGCCATCACAGGTGTTCAAGTGAACTTAAAACCTGTTCTGAGCGGTTGTAGCACGGGTGCTACAAACCAACATATTAAATCTTACTACAAATCAAAGGTTAGTGTCAATTGGAATTCATGTTTTCTTCTAAAAATTTATATAGAAGCAGAGACCCTTTTTTGAATCTGCTCTTTCGACCCCAATTGACGCAAAACAAATGCGTTTGTATAATCATCGCTTGGCGTAAGATATACGGTTTTTTTAACCATTTTCTCTAGAGCTTTGAGAAACCCTTGAGCTTTCATTTCATTTATAACATCACTTCGCGTCTCAATCCAAATAGCCTCTTCTTCCGCGCCGCGATGTTCCCAAATTACACGTTCAATTTGAAAAGCAACCGTTTTGGAATCAATCATTTTACCGGTTCCTTCACATACTTCACAAGGCATAGTTAATGTTGACCCAATGCTATTGCGCACTTTCTTCCGCGTTAATTGCAATATGCCGAGCTCTGTAAAGCCAACTACATTCGTCCGCACTTCATCTTGTTCACATAGCTTTTTCATGTACCTTTCTACTTCTGTCCGATCTTCTTTATGAGACATATTTATAAAATCAATTAAGATCATGCCGCCTAAGTGACGTAATTGCATCTGTTTGGACAGTTCATACGCAGCTTCCATATTTGTTTGAAGCATCGTCTTTCGAATATTATCTTTTCCTGAAAACTTCCCCGTGTTCACGTCTACGACCGTCATCGCTTCCGTTTCGTCAATAACGATATAACCTCCACTTTTGAGCCACACGATTCGCTTTAAAAGCTTCTCTATTTGCCGTTCCACATCATAAAAGGAGAAAATATTTTCATTTCCTTTATAGTACTCTATTGACGAGTTAGGGTAGGCAGCTTGAAGATGCTGATATAGGTCAAAGTCATCTACTACTATCCCGTCAATTCCTTGTTGAAGTGCAGCTTGCACTCTTGTTTCGAGAAAATCTTGTCCTTTGCTGACTAGGGCAGGAGCTTTCATTCCCTGTGTCTGTCGTTCAAGGCGCTCATATTTCTTCTGTAGCTCTTTTATTTTGTGTTGGACCGCAGCTTCTGATTTTTCCTCAATCGCTGTTCGAAATAAAAAGCCTTCCATCCCCTGTTTTAACCGCTCGCCAAGCTGTTTCCACTGTTGGCGTTTTGGCTCATCTATTTTTTTGGATACAGCGACATAGTTTCCGTGCGGTAAATATACAAGCTCATCAGAAGAAAATTCAATAATACCCGTCAGCTTCGGCCCTTTTGTTCCAATGCCTTCTTTTACAACTTGAACCAATACTTTTTCTCCTTCACGAATAAAAGCAGACATCGGCTGCTGATCCTTGTGAGGATTATCTGACTGCTGATAGGATACAAGTTCATTTCGATGAATAAATCCGTTCATTGATAAACCAATATCGATAAAGGCTGCTTGCATATGCGGCAGGACTTTTACGACTTTACCCCAATATATATCACCAATAATTTGATTCTCGCTTTGTTCTTCTAAATATATTTTTTCTAGTGTTTTATCGTTTATCACGGCTATACGTTTGGAAGAAGTAGCCGCGTTAATGATACATGCCTTCACATACATTGCCTCACTTTAATCTAAATTCATAGGAAAAAGTTCGGTCAGTGCAACCGAACTTTTTTCATTCTATTCTATGTTACTAGAAATCAGTAAACTGTTACAAGTTCATCTAGTGGGCTATTTGTTCTTTTTTCTACAAAGTAAGCGTGTAAAAGTTCATTTTCATCAATTTGTACATGCTCGCCTGTTTGAGATGTAGCAATAATCATATGCTTACAACCTCTTTGGAATTTTTGCAGGACTTGATGGAGCGTCTCACTGGTTGATACACTTAGCGTTTTTAAAGCTCCAATTGGATGCTCTTTTCCATGATACCTCTCCAACAAAAAGCGCATGTAGACAAATTGCCTGCTCTTCCATTCCAAATATCCGGATATAATTAAAAATGAAATAACAATCCATAAGTGCAGCTGAAAAGGATGCATAATGACGGCGTAGATAATACCGATAGCTAAAAAAAACGTTGATAACCGGAGTGCAAGCTTATGCGCTTCTAAAAATGGTAAAGAACGACTGCACATTAAAAAAAGCAGCTTCCCTCCGTCCAATGGCCAAATGGGCAAAAGGTTAAATAGTAAAATTACTGTGCATTGAAACATAAATTGCTCATACGTTTCCAAAGACAACACATTTATTTTCATTAATAAGAAAGCAGCTCCAAACATCCAAAGATGCTGAAGAGGTCCACTTATTGTCACAATAAACTCTTCTCGAAATGGACGATTACCATGTTCATCTACTTCTGCTACTCCTCCAAAAGGTAAGAGCATAATTCTACGAATTCGCCAAGAAAAACACTGAGCCGCTACGGCGTGGCCCAGTTCATGAATAATTACAATAATAAATAACAAAAAAAGCTGCTTTACCGTAGCCGTTAAGATACCAATTACGAAAATCCCCCAAAACAATGGATGAATGTGAATTTTCATCAATAACGAAAAAGCACTATTCAAATTGAATCACCTGACTAGGATCCACAAACTTATCGCCTTTTTTAATAGCAAAATAGAACGTTCCAGCATCGCCTTTTTTACTGTTTTCCACAATTCCTACTTCTTTGCCTTTATTCACAAAATCATACATGCTAACATTGATTTTTTTGAGCTGTCCATACCAAGTTTCAGTTCCATCGGCATGTTGAATAATAACGGTATTCCCAGTATCATCACGTTTTCCTACATACCTTACAATACCTTCACTCATTGCTTCTACAACAGAATCCACTCCTGTTTGAACCGTCACCCCTTGCTTACTTTGAGCAAATGTTTCCGTTACTTTCCCTGAAGCTGGAGTAGCGTATTCTCCGCTTACACTTTGCTCCGTTTTGCTAGACTCCTTATTCGGCAGGAGCGTTAACGGCTTCCCAAACTTATCTTCATACCAAGAGGAAACAGCTGCAAACTGAAATTCTTTATCCATTGTTTGTTGAACCACCACTCTGGCCTGTTCAAAAGCAGGAGAAGCGTTCTTGAACATAATCCCTACAATTAACACTAAGCAGGCCGAAGCTAAAATTTTAAATAAAAAGCGTTCTTTTCGAAATAACGGGTGATATTCCTTTGCTGATGGTGTGTATTCAACCGCAGAATAATCCATCGATCCATATTTTTCTTCTTCACTCATTAAGGACGTATGAAGAGGTTCTTGAGGAAGACGCTTCGTTGTATTTAATTGTTTTCGCTTGCGCTCAGCAATTCGTTTACGGATTTCATCAGCACGTCGATTCATGATTCATCATTCTCCTTGTTCTTATCGTATAATCAACTATATGACTTGTCCGTGGAGCTTATGACAGCTTGACTCTACAAAATCACACAAATAAAAAAAGCTTCCTCTATCGGAAGCTTTTTAAGAACGAACACCAAAGAATCGTTTAATACGTGCAAACATTCCCTTATCTTCTTCATCTAACGATTGAAGAGGAACCGTTTCACCTAGAATACGTCTTGCAATATTACGATATGCAATTGATGCTTTGCTTGATGGATCCATGACAATTGGTTCACCGTTGTTAGAAGCACGAATAACATTTTCATCGTCAGCAACGATTCCAATTAAATCAACAGCCAGAAGCTGAGAAATTTCTTCCACGTCCAGCATGTCTCCATTTTTCATCATATGACTACGGATTCGGTTAATAACCAGTTTTGGAGATTCGATATCCTCTTGCTCCAATAATCCAATAATACGGTCAGCATCACGAACAGCTGAAACTTCCGGTGTTGTCACAACGAGTGCCTTATCAGCGCCAGCTACGGCATTCTTATAGCCTTGTTCAATACCAGCTGGGCAATCAATAACCACATAGTCATAGTCTTGCTTTAACTGAAGAACTAACTCTCGCATTTGTTCTGGTTGAACAGCTGTTTTGTCACTCGTTTGAGCAGCAGGAAGTAAGTACAAACATTCAAAACGCTTGTCCTTAATCAAGGCTTTTTGCGGTTGGCATCGACCTTCTACCACGTCTACAAGATCATAAATAATACGATTTTCAAGCCCCATTACAACATCCAAGTTGCGTAAGCCGATATCAGTGTCTACTAGACACACGCGCTTTCCAGCTAATGCTAGAGCAGTACCTAAATTGGCTGATGTCGTTGTTTTTCCAACTCCACCTTTACCAGACGTAACAACAATAGCCTCTCCCACTGTCAAATTCTCCTTTCTACCCTGGTCAAATTCGGTCTTAGATGCGGTAAAGCTTGCACGCGATCTATCACCATTTGATCATTATCATCTAAGTATGCACATTCCATTATATTCTCTTCCTTCTCACTGCGCTCTTCTTCTGATCGGGTAATGATATCAGCAATGCGCAGCTGTGAAGGTTTCATTAACGATGCAGCAATAACGGCGTTTTTATTGCCGCGATATCCTGCATGAGCAATCCCTTTTAAAGCACCTAATACAAATAAATTTCCTCCAGCTACAACGGTTCCTCCGGGATTTACGTCTCCGACTAGAAGCAAATCGCCTTCTACATGGAGAACCTGTCCTGAACGAACTACCTTTGTAACAGATACTAATTCACTTTCTTCTCTTACTCGGACTGCATCTTGCTTTAAAATAACGTTACTATCAATTTGTTTAACTACTAAATACTGATTTTCTTCTATGAGCGCCTTCAATTCGGTTTCCTGCTCTGTAGTTAAATAACGATTTCCGATTTTGACATACACTGTGACGATTTGATCGGCATCGCCATGCTTATTTGTCAAAAGCTTCGTCTTAAGTTCCGTCAAAAGCTCTGCAAATGAACATGTATCATTGAGATGCAACGTTAATCCATCTTTTGTTCCTTTAATTGTCACATTTTGTTGCTTTTGTTTATTCAAGACGCTCACCTCAACGAATATATAATTTCGACAGAGACTTACTCAATTCCTTTTTTTCGTTTCTTCAATCAGCATTTTTATCACATCACGAACGAGAAGCGTAATATATTTTCGGATCAGCGTTCATCGATAAATTTAGCGAAATATTGAAAACATCTTTGAAGCGGAAATGCAAAAATGAGTGCAAATATGGCATTTAAAATGATGGTTGCGTAAAATCGCTCTTGCAAGAAGCGACCAATGGTCATATCGGATATATTAATAATGCTATTAATTCCATATACATAAAACTCAATAATGGCTACAGCTAATAGCGACATGCAGATTACGATAAGCGTATTTTGCTGAAAAATCTTCATTAGTTTTGATACGATATAGCATACGGCCGGCAATCCAAGCGCGTATACTCCTAAGACATCCGTAAAGGCAATATCGTACATGAATCCAAGGATTACCCCATATAGCATCGCTTGCTTTGGGTGATAATACACTGCCATAAAAGCCAGTACCACTACAACAAAGTGAGGCGATAGAATCCAGTCTCGCCATGGTGATGCCATGGCGACAAAATTAACAAAGATACTTTCAAACATAAAAACGACAAGCACGAGAATAGGAAGGACAAACCGCTTCATCAGTTAGCCTCCTCCGCCCCTAAATCGTCTTCAGCAGCGGGCGCACTTCTTTTAGCTACAACTACGTTATCTAAGTCATACAAGTCAGCAGCAGGTTTGATATAAGCTTTTTTCGTTAATCCATATTCATCAGGCTCAATTTTTGTGATAACGCCAATTGGAAGATTGCTAGGAAAAATGCCGTCTTCTTGTCCTAGACCGGACGTTACTACTTTTTGCTTTTCTTTAATATCAGCATCAAAAGGAATACGACGCATAACAAGCGCCTGTTCTTTATCATCATAGCCTTCAATTAAACCAAACACTTCTTTTTTAGCCTGAATTTTAGCAGATACACGGTTTGTACGATCTGATGAACTAATTAACTGCACAGTAGATGTGAACTTAGATGCATGCTTCACTTTACCAATCAGCCCTTCAGGAGTCATAACAGCCATATTTTCCTGTACATTATGAACCGTCCCTTTATCAATGGCAATTACCTCATGCCAACGGTCTGGATTACGAGCAATAACTGTTGCTTCGATTGGATTGTATTGACTTAAATCCGTTTTTTTGTCGAGCTGTGCTCTTAATTTTTTATTTTCTTGCTGCAAAGCGTTGGCTTTCGTTTCTAATTGCATGCGTTCGTCTAAACGGGCTTTTAATACCTCGTTTTCTTCGTATGTACGCTTTAAGTCACCTACATTCTGAAAGAAACCCGCTACAAATTGTGCGGGTTCATTAAAGGTAGCCTGAACAAGACCAACCGTATCTTTGACAAACTGTTCAGGCCACGTTACATTTTTACGACCATTTAACGAAAAACCAATCAATGCCACTAATACAATAATACTGACCAATAAAATAACTAAACGTTTATTTAAGAAAAATTGTGGCACGATCTACACCTCTTAATATTTAGCGATATGAATCGCTTGTACGATTTTTAAATAAATCAATGTGTTCTAACGCTTTCCCAGTTCCAATTGCAACACAGTCAAGCGGATCTTCTGCGATGACAACCGGCATATTTGTTTCTTCACTAATAACTTTATCTAAATTACGTAGCAATGCGCCACCGCCTGTTAATACAATACCGCGATCCATAATATCTGCCGCAAGTTCAGGTGGTGTTTTTTCTAATGTACTTTTTACTGAATCGACAATAGAAGCCACTGTATCTTTTAGCGCTTCTGCAATTTCTTCTGCTGAAATTTCGATTGTTTTCGGTAGACCTGTTAGTAAGTCACGTCCGCGAATTTCCATGTTTTCAATACCTTCTGGAATTCCGGCAGAACCGACTTCTACTTTTAATGCTTCTGACGTACGCTCACCGATCATTAAATTGTAATTCTTGCGAATATATTGAATAATCGCTTCATCCATCTCGTCCCCAGCGATACGGATTGACTGACATGTTACGATTCCGCCTAAAGAAATAATCGCAACTTCTGTTGTTCCTCCACCAATATCTACTACCATACTTCCCGTTGGCTCCCAAACCGGTAGATTGGCGCCGATTGCTGCAGCAAACGGTTCTTCAATTGTATACGCATCACGCGCGCCAGCCTGACGAGTCGCATCAATAACGGCACGCTTCTCAACAGCTGTAATGCCAGAAGGTACACAAACCATTACATACGGCTTACCCGCAAACAAACTTTTTGTTTTTTGAGCTTGATTGATGTAATATTTCATCATCGTCGCAGTTGTTTCGTAATCTGCAATAACTCCATCTTTCATTGGACGAAGGGCTACTACGTTCCCAGGTGTACGACCAATCATATTTTTTGCATCGTTACCTACCGCAACGATTTGTTTTGTATCAGTTTGCAAAGCCACAACAGACGGCTCACGCACAACAATTCCTTTTCCTTTTACATAAACGAGCGTATTTGCAGTACCCAAATCTATTCCAAGGTCTCTAGTACCGATTCCAAACATGTGTCTCTTCCTTTCTCTTACCAAAATGCAAAGGTAAAAATTCCATAATTCAATTTCTTCATTTCATAAGTAACATTTTTTATTTTCTATACTTTTTTCATAGATGTCAACGCCAAATATTGTATGATAAAAAGTCATACTTTGTCTATTAATAACGAATGATTGTAAAGAACTTGTCATTTAAAATCATGACTACTATTATAACCCAAGGATTTTAAAAAGCATAGCCTTACATGTATCCTTTTTCTTTTAAACTAATATATTTTCGATCTCCGATAATTAAATGATCTAACAATTCAATTCCTATGATAAATCCGCACTCTTTTAAGCGCTTCGTTACCTCTATATCTTCTCTGCTGGGAGTTGTGTCTTATCAAGAGTAAATTACTAAAAATCCATTAACATCAATGTTTTTACTTTAAGAACATATATTTAACGTGTTAAATCAAATGAAAAAATACAATGTAATTATTAGATGACAATTGATTACGGTCAGAAGAATGTACCACAAATAAAAAAACTAATTCCTTTTTATTTTATCGAGGAATTAAGCTTTTGACCTGCAACAATCACGCCCAATTTCGGAATATCTATAATATGATTTCGATCTTAAATTATCTACTTTAACTGACGCTACCTGCTCGTTAAAGAAGACCTATTTAAAAAAGTTTATACTGCACCTGCCTTTATTATGTAAGTAAAAGTAGTAAAGCTTTAAATTGGTTTTCAAAAAAGTAGGGTTGATTATTTCTTTTTCATCAATTATTATTGTGTTATTATCACAATATGAGAAAGGAGGCAAAAAGTAATGGGAATTGATTTCATTAATGTCGAGTTTAGAAAGCATGTAAAAGTTTCAGGGGATTTAGGTACAACGGGATCAGTATGTCCTTTTTCACAAAAACAAAAAATGGAAACACTACCGGAAAACTTTTTGCCTCCTTTTATATAATGGGCAAAAATTTATGAATCTATTGCATTTGTAAAAATGCATACGAATGATTAGGCACCGGTTGTTAAACTGGTGCCTTTTTTTTGTTTGATCAGTTCAGTTAGTTTGGAGAACCGAATCTTTAATCATGCTGTAGAAATATGGTGAGTTCGTTGATTTGGTTTTACAATATAAATAGATATGAGGTGAGGTTTATGGTGAAAGCAGTGGATTTAGCCTCCTAAAATCACAATATATTTTAGGAGGAAATAAAATGAAAAAGGATAGTAAATCTAAAGAAATGATTCAATCTGAAAAAAGGGGTTCTACTAGGCTTTTAATGATGGTACTCTCCCTATCTGTACTTGTAGGTGCAATTACGAGTGATATAGTCAATCCCGTACTTCCACTAATAAGCAAAGATTTAGAAGCTTCGAAATCTCAAGTGAGTTGGATAGTTAGTGGTATTGCACTTGTTCTTGCGATTGGAGTTCCGATTTATGGTCGAATCTCAGACTTTTTTGAGTTACGAAAGCTATATATCTTTGCCATTATGATTCTGGCAAGTGGTAGTCTTTTATGTGCAATTGCCCCGAACCTCCCATTGTTGGTTTTGGGAAGAATGGTTCAGGGTGCTGGGATGTCCGCAATTCCAGTTCTATCAGTCATTGCAATTTCGAAGGTTTTCCCACAAGGAAAACGTGGGGGAGCTTTGGGAATTATCGCAGGAAGTATTGGTGTTGGAACTGCTGCTGGTCCAATATTTGGTGGAGTAGTTGGTCAATATTTAGGGTGGAATGCCTTGTTTTGGTTCACATTTTTGTTAGCCATTATGATTGTTATTGGTGCCTACTACGCGTTACCGACAATTAAACCGGCAGAATCCGTAGGAAGCAATAAGAACTTTGATTTCATTGGTGGTTTATTCCTCGGCCTCACAGTAGGATTACTCCTTTTTGGCATCACTCAAGGAGAAACTTCTGGTTTTTCTTCGTTCTCATCGTTAACTAGCCTAATTGGTTCTGTTGTAGCTTTGGTGGGATTTATTTGGAGAATTGTTACCGCAGAAAATCCATTTGTACCACCTGTCCTGTTCAATAACAAGGATTATGTCAATACGGTCATAATTGCATTTTTTTCGATGTTTGCTTATTTCGCTGTTCTTGTGTTCGTCCCATTACTAGTCGTTGAGGTGAATGGACTCTCTTCTGGACAGGCTGGAATGATATTGTTGCCAGGTGGTGTGGCTGTTGCAATCTTATCTCCCTTCGTTGGCCGTCTTTCTGATCGATTTGGGGATAAACGTCTGATAATTACTGGGATGACTCTGATGGGGCTGTCTACCTTATTCTTGTCCACCTATGCATCTGGTGCTTCACCTCTGTTAGTTTCCGTGGGGGTCCTCGGAGTAGGGATTGCTTTTGCATTCACGAATTCTCCCGCAAATAACGCCGCAGTAAGTGCACTCGATGCAGACAAGGTTGGTGTCGGAATGGGGATTTTCCAAGGTGCTTTGTACCTTGGAGCAGGAACTGGAGCAGGTATGATTGGAGCATTATTATCCGCTCGACGTGATGCTACTGAGCCGATAAATCCATTATATATATTGGACGCTATGTCCTACTCAGATGCGTTCCTTGCAGCTACAGGGGCAATACTCATTGCCTTAATAGCTGGATTAGGTTTAAAAAAGCGTGGGTAATAACTTAGTTATGTAAAGATTAGTTATTGTTTAGTTCATCTTCTATAGTTTAAGCTGTAAATAAATAGCTTAGGAATCACGCAAATTTGAATTTCTTAGAATAGAATACTTTTAAGTAACTCAACTTTCGTACACTGTTTTATTGGTGCGAAAGTTGAGTATGTTAAGGATGAAACAATGAAAACATTGGTGATCGTTTCTCACCCAGATATGCCAAATTCTCGAATCAATAAAGTTTGGGTAGAAAAAGCAGCGTCTTATTCAAACGAAATTACCATTCATGATCTTTATAGAGAGTATCCTGATTTTATTATAAATGTAAAAAGAGAGCAGGAATTAGTTGAAAATCATGATAATATTATTTTTCAATTTCCATTATATTGGTATAGTTCTCCTTCATTATTAAAAAAATGGATCGATGAAGTGATTATATATGGATGGGCTTACGGATCAAAGGGTAAAAGAATATTTTATAATCGAAAATTAGGATTAGCTATATCAGCTGGCGTAAAAAAAGGTGAATTTACAAGTATGGGTAAAAACAAGCATACATTAACCCAGATGTTAACACCATTCAAATCTTTATGTGCATAGATTCATGCTGAATATGTACCAGAGTTTGTACTTTACGGTGCTAATTCGGATATGAAGGGCGAAGAGATACAGAAAAGTGCTAATGAGTATTTGCAATATATTAAAAAGTATTATTTAAGAGCATAAAACACTTCTGCGATCATGCCAACAATACTAGAAGAAAGCCCATTTCCCCTTAACACATTTAGGGAAATGGGCTATTGAAGTTATTGAAGGTTTTAGCGATTTCATTTTAGGTAGCCAATTCAAAGTGCCCAATAAATTCCAAGAAACACAAATCTGCTAAAACAGCTTGCCATGTAATTTTTGAACTTGATCCTTTAACCGTTCATTCTCTTCTTCTAACGCCTTTATACGGCTTTTTAAGGTTTTTATTAATACGTCCTCTGAACGAGGGCTTTTACTAGGTTTACGGGGGGTTAACTCACTTATCTGCATCCCTCTTAATGTCTCCACTCTAGTTCTAATATCTTTTTGTTTGTAAAGCCATGACTTTGAAACATTTGCTTTTTGTGCAACGGAATTAAAATTAATCTTCTCTTCTTTCAATGCCATCTCTGAAATTGTCTTTTCAACCCTAATTCTTGTTTTCTCCGACTTGTCTTTAGCTAGCTGAACTATGGCAGTTGTGTTACCTTTTCTAATCATTTTAATTCGTCTCCTTTAACGAATGAATAATCTGTTCTAATCTATTTTTAACACGTTCATTGGTTTCAACCTGACGCTGCCATTGGTTTTGTTTAGCCCTATTTAGTATTTCTTTAGTTCGCTCTAAGTGCTCTTCATGTTCAGTAAGAAATTGTTTACTTGTACAGAAATTCGTACAATCTAAACATGCATTTGCGTGAGGACATGGTCCTGCAATTACTGGTAACCGACAATAGCCATTAGGAAGTGCCTGTGCATTGATATTCTTTTTAAACCATTGAAGATCTGTATTGTCAGCTTCAGTATTTTCCTCACTTAAATCCAGAATGCTACCGTTATTCGTTACTAAGGTTTCCTTAAATTTCGTAAATTCCTTCTTTAGGGTTTCATCAAAAATATGTGCATATCTTGCCGTCATTTCCGGTGATTCGTGACCCAAGAACTTCTGGACAATATGTTGTGGCACTCCGTTATTTATCATTCTAGTGCCAACTGTATGCCGAAAGGCATGAGCATGAAAACGAAAAATTTCTCCGTTGCTGTCCGTTATCTTTTCTTCATAAGCTAGTTCATTTAATTTAACCCTAAAGGTATCTTGTTTCAATGGTGAGCAATCTTTTCGGGGAAACACATATACACATCCATCATCGAGTTCATCAGCCACCCTTTGCTCTTGAACTAATATCAATGCAGCAATTTCTTTAGAAATAGGAATGATATGCTCTTTCTTCATTTTCCACTGATAATACTTTAAAAAGCAATCCCCTTCTTTATCGGTTATGACGCTCCCTTTTTTCAATGTACAAAGTTCACTGATACGCATCCCGCATTCTTGAAGTACCATAACCATTGTAGCAATATAAGGTTCCAATTTATCTAATTTCCCATTTAATTGTTCAAGTATATGTTCATCAATATAACGTGGTAGTGCCTTCGGCACTTTAGGGTAATCTTCTTGAAAGATAAGGATCTTAGAAGGTGTATCCTTCCAGTCATATCTTTGAATTGTAGTAAAAAAAACGTCTAAAGTAGATATTCGTCCAGTTACAGTACTGGGTTTTAAACCTTTTAAATTAATATAATTAAAATATTGCTCAATTTCATTTCTAGTTAATTGATGAATCCTTTGTATACCTTCACAATTTTTGTTCATGAAATTAAAAAATTCTTTTAATTTTGAAGCTATATCTACTACGTGAGAAAAGCTAGCTGTGTTTAACATTAGTTTACAATATCGCTTAACTATTTCTTTAAAATAATTATTCTTAAAACCCTTAAAGTTGATCGTATATTCGTAGGATGTTGGGTTTACCTTATCTTCCGGTAATGATAATTTTCTTCGATTCCAAACATCTTTTTCCCATTCTTCCCCATCAAAATAGAAGTCCTCATAGAATTCCATAAACTGCTTAAGATGAGTAACGTAATAGGAATTCGCATGTACAGTAACTTTCTGCTGATTTACATCAAGTTTGTAATTAGTAGTCGTAGTTTTTACTTTTTGTTCTGTTAAGTAGGTCCGGTATTCTGTCAAAGCTTTTTTTATAGGCACTTCGGTTATCGATGTAATATTAGGATATTTTAAATTTAAAAATCCCATCATCCGGCTTATCACTGTTCCCTTTCTAATCCAAACGGATTTTGCATTCCAAGCTCCATTATTCAAGTGAAGGTAATAAAAATATTTTAATTCTGTTTTCAACCAGACATTTTCCACCTTATCGAAATTTACCCAACGATTTCTTAGTGACGGATTCTTACTTAACTCAATTGCACTAGGATGCGGACAAATTCTTATATCCCATCTATCTGCTGCCCAATAACCTTTTAAAACACTTGTCATATTAGCTATTTTTTTATTAATCTCTGTACTAGCGATAAGCTTTCGATTAGTTGCTACACTTGGAAATTTCATTGTCATGTTTCTCTCCCTTGAAGATACTTTTTATATTCATTCTTCATATCTTGATCAGAAAGATGAACATACGTATCAAGTGTTGTTTGTACATGGGCATGCCCTAATCTTTTTTGTACATATGCAGCATCCCATCCACTTCTAATAAGCTCTGTGGCATGCGTATGACGTAATATATGGGCAGTGAAAGTAATCCCTGTCCGTTTTCCTAGTCTTCTTATTAAGTCTAATACACTTTGATATTTTAGAGGGTGGCCAAAATAAGAATCTTTAAGATTAATAAATATATAATCATGATCTAAATCTTCCCCATATTCATGTACTAAGTAATCGGTATATAATGCCATTAATTCCTTACTTACATCAATAGTTCTTTCTTTTTTAAGTTTAATATAAGCTCCATTTTCATTATGATCTCTTGGCCTGATGTTAATCTGGTTATCCCATGTTGAAATATCTTCAATACGAAGGGATAATGCTTCTCCTATCCGAAGTCCCCCTTCATACATAAGCATAATAAGTAACTTATCTCTTTTGGTATGACATGCCTCAATTATTGCTTTGACTTGTCCATGTTCTAATACTTGTACAAGTTTCTTTTTGACCCTAAGCTTTAAAATATTTTTTTTATAGGATCTACCTTTAGAAATATGGTGAAGAAACCCCTTAAAGTTTCTTCCTCTTGCTTCTTTAGACATATCTATAGCTTTAAAATTTTCTGTGCGATTTAAATACTCTAAGAAACTAGTTACAGCGTTAAGTATGGAATTAACTGATGTTTCCTCTCTTTTAGCCTTCTTTGGTTGTATATCTATTACCTTTAAATGCCCTGCTGGATTTCTTAACCATCCTACAAAGTTTGCTAAATCCTCAAATTGTAAATCTCCTAATTCGATTCTACTTTGGCTCATAAATTCATAAAACAGCTTGAGATGATAACAATATGTTTTAATGGTATTTGGAGCTTTGCCCGTATTATCCAAGTACTTTATAAATCGCTTAACCGGTTCTATCACTTCAAATTCTTTATCTAGCAGTATGTATAACGGATATGATTTTTCCTCCACAATTACTTTCTGAACCTTCATCTTTCCACCACCTTTAAATACTTTAACTACTATTAATAATACCCTTATATATTTAATAGTTAAAGCACTGTAATTAAAAAATCCTAAACTTCGAGTACTTAGAGTACTCTAGTTTAGGATACTATGTTTAAAGGGTCGCCGGAGGGATGATTATGAATACAAATAAGAGATGCAGCTGAACGGCGAAAGGCTTCTTTAAATACTTCTCTTGGATGGACAATAGATGAATTGAGGCTTCCGATAAAAATGGTTTGCTTGTGGAGAACTTGATTTTTCGTGTTGAGGTATAAACAGACGAAATGCTCTTGGGACAGCACGCGCATTTCTTCCATCACATAATTAGCTCCGTCTTCAGGGCCATGAATGGTATATCGCTCACTAGATTTCCGCTGTACAATCCTCTTACCTATTTCAATAGCCGCTATAATTTGAATCGCTTTTGCAGGTCCGATACCTTTAATATTCATCATTTCATCAAGCGATGCATGCTGTAAAAGTTGAAGACCTTCAAAATGCGTTAATATGCGATTGGACAGCTGAAGAACAGATTCATCTTTGGTTCCGGTGCGCAGCAAAATAGCAATAAGCTCGTGGTTAGAAAGACTAGAAGCACCCATTGCCACAAGGCGCTCTCGAGGTCTTTCATCTTGAGGAAAATCTTTAATTAGCAATGATTGATCCAATTTCGTCACTCCTTTTTAATAGACGAAACCGTATTGTTTTAGCTCACGTATTGTTCGGGAGAGCGGCAAGCCCACCACGGAGAAATAGTCTCCTTCAATTTTTTTAACTAGCGCAGCACCGAGACCTTGAATTCCATAAGAACCAGCCTTATCCATAGGCTCTCCTGACTCTACGTACTGTACGATTTCATCTTGTTCAATCGGCCAAAACTCTACATCAGTTTGTTCATAAAACGTATGAACTTTTGCATTTGATACGAACGCTACTCCAGTTAACACCTGATGTTTTTGACCTGACAGCATCGTAAGTGTTTCAATCGCTTCTTGTTTCGTTTTTGGCTTTCCTAAAATACGATTGCCATATACGACAACTGTATCGGCGCCTAGGACCATATCCTCTTTATAATGCGAAGCGACGTCCACTGCTTTTTGCCTAGCTAAATCCATTACTACCTCGGACGGAGTGTATGATGGATTGACGATTTCTTCAATTGTACTAACGTGAACGGTAAAGGGAATGTGAAGCTGCTGAAGTAATTCTTTTCGACGAGGAGAGCCTGAGGCTAAAATTAATGTTTGTTTCATACATCTCACCTTTGCATTTTGATTTAAAAAAAGAAGGACACACCGTTATTTTAGCAATTTCATCTCTAAATGACAATAAACAAGTGAGGCAGCATTACACTACCTCACCTGTTAAGACGTTACAAGGCTTTCATACTGCTGAAGAGCTTTTAACACGTATCCCTGAGCAAGCCAAGCGTCTTTACTGCTTTTATTGTCTTCATATGAAGAAAGAGAAGCCGCAGCCTTTTGAAGGGTTCTCACCATGGTTTTAATGTCTTCATTTGACGCTTCTTTCTGAACTTTTGTCAGCTCTTTTTTCAAAGATTTGATATCGGCTACCCGCTCTCCCTCAATCGCTTTAACAGATTGATCTAAGAGATTAGCCATAAACGGCTGCGCTGTTGTTATAACCGTTTGATCTTTTTTCCCTAATTCGCTGGTGGGCTTAATTTCATAAGACTTTACATATACATCTTTACCTTGTTGTTTATACGTTTTACTAAGTGCCTTTGCTTTTTCTTCTCCAGTGGCAGCACCAACGACAAGAGAATAGGTTTTAGGTGAAAAAATCTCGCCTGCTTCGTTCTCTTCTTTCCATTTATCCATTGCTTTATTTGCAGCAGTTTTTGATGAAAAAGCACCTGCTTGCACAATGTAAAAGGAAAAAGGGTCTAAAGTAGAAGCAGCAGCTGACGTATCCTTCGATTCCTGTTCGCTTTTCTTTTCAGCTTTACCAACACTTTCAGTGGCAGACGCTGTTTGAGCAGCTTTTTCTTCTTTCGCTCGCTCACTTGTTTGTGCTTTTCCTACAGGCTGTTCGCTTCCTGTCATCATTTTCACACCAACCATACCGATGCCGCTGCCTATTCCGACTGCTAGTAATACAATCACAGCCGTTCGTTTGATCACACCGCCGTTTACTGTTTTAATCGAAACATTTTTAGGGTGTAATCGCGGCTTTTTCTTCTTTTCATTTCTTACATCTTCAATAAACACCACTTTATTTTCTTCCACATGAGAATCTTTGGATGCCGGTTCCGGAAGAACCCACGTAAATTCGTCTTTTTCCGGCGCTTGTTCTTCCTTCTCATCCTTAGATTGACCATTGATTTTAATTGAAATTTTTCGTTCCTGCTTGTCCACTGCCCCACCGCCTTTAGTTAACGTAGTCTTAGTACCGGTTGTAAGCTGAGGTAAACCGACATAAAACATACACTTTTTTCCATGCTATCATAGAAGAAAAAAAAAATAACAAGACATTTGTCGTCTTGTTACAAAAGGTTTTCGCTATTTAGTTACAGAAATTTTAACTTTGTCGAAGACTTGAAGCTCAATAAAAATAGTTGCTAACATACCAATCTATCAATTCGTTTCCATGAAAATAAGCAGCGATTGTCCCTATAAAAATAAAAGGAACGAAAGGAATTGGTACACCTACCTTTGCCTTTTTCATTAATAATGCTCCTATACTAACGGTTCCGCCTATTAATATAGCTAAAAAAAGTGATAGCAAAACAAGCTTTACTCCAAGCACAATACCAATCAAACCATACAATTTAATATCTCCTTCTCCAAGGCCTCCTCTGCTGAGAAATGCGATTAGAAAGAGGAGAAAAAATGCGATTCCTCCTCCCATTAAAGAATCACTCCACGAAGTTAATGGAATGAAAAGACGCTCAAGAAGAAAGATAGGCAAAAAGAAAAGCAGCACCTTATTTGGGACAATCATATAGGCTATATCTGAGACAACGATAATTGTTAAAAAAGAAACAAAAGTTAATATGACAATCAGTTCTAACGTCATATTCAATTTTAAAAAAGCATATACAAATAAACTTCCTGTCGAAAATTCTACGAACGGGTAGATGAAGGAGATTTTTTTGCGACACATACTACATTTTCCTGCATTTTTAATGTAGGAGACTACGGGGATTAACTGTTGTGGAGAAAGAACGTATAAACAGTGTGGACAATGAGATCTTGGAGATAAAATAGATTTTCCCTGAGGAATTCTAAGGCCTGCTACGTTGTAAAATGAACCTAGAGTGATACCTGAAACGAATAGATAAAGGTAAATTATACTCATACGACTCCTTCCATTTCAGGGGTATAGAATACTAACTGTAGATTTTCTTTTGAATGGGGCAATGTATCTTTTCCTTTTAAATAGCTGCCAATAAACGGTATGAGAAAAGCTGCTAGAAGACCTATTACGATAACCAGTATGATCACTTGCGTGAGAGAAAGTCCTTTATTCTCTTTTGACAGTTTATCCATTTCCACACCTCTCTTTTATTGATTAGTATCAAACAGCTCCTTCATTAATAAACTGAATCTTAATACCCATAAAAGTCATATTCTGTATGCCTCCTTCCTTAAAACACACCTTTTATAGGTAATAAGGATTATACCACTAAAAAACAAAAACAGCATAAAAAAACGTCTGCAAAAGCAGACGTTTTTTTAATAGTAAGGAGCCATAAATAAGTAGACAATTACACCTGTAAGGCTTACATAAAGCCAGATTGGCATTGTCCATCGCACAATTTTTTTATGTTTTTCAACTTGCATTGTCCAGCCCCACACAAGTGCAAACAGTGCCAGCGGAACGATAATCGCTGCTAAGAAACTGTGTGTGATCAAAATAAAGAAGTAAATGGGACGAACAATTCCTTCTCCACCAAACGTAGCTGTTTCCGTTGAGATATAGTGGAACGTTAAATATGAAACTAAAAAGAGCAGTGTAGAAGTGAATGCCGCTAAGATAAACCCTCTATGAGCATTGATGTTTTTTCTAAAGATTGAAATCAACGCTGCAACTAAAAAAATAAACGTAAAACTATTCAAAATAGCATTTAACCGTGGAAAGATAGTCAAATCAAAACTTACTTTTCCTTGATAGCCAATATTCGAAAAGAATAGCAGTAAGATAATAACATTCGCTATCACTGAAAAGGTAAGAATAATACCGGTAAAGTTTTTATTACTTTTCGGTACAATTTTTTCATTATTCTTACTCATGTTAACAATCTCCTTATTTAGTGATGTACATGTTTATTATATATCACTTACCTAGGGGGTGAAAGTGACAATACTTTGAACTTAGTGCTTCCTTATTATTTGTATCCCTTTCTTACATTATGTTAAAAGCAGCAAGATTTCACTTGCTGCTTCTGCTCATTTGAGAAGAAAGGCCCGCACTTCTGATATAAAATACAGAGACCCTGTAATCACGACCATGTCTTGTTCACCTGTCGCCTTTTCCTTTACGTAAGCAATTGCTTTTTTCCACTCCTCGTCCATATGCTTATTACGATGAGTACTCATCTCATAAAGCTCTCCAGCTGCGCGAGCACGAGGAAAGTCAAACGACGTAAATGTAATACTTGCAGCGATTGTTTCAAGTTCTTGGACCATTCGATCAGCGCTTTTATCATTTAAGCAGCTGAAGATTAAATGAATGTTTCGATCTTCATAATGAAGGCGTAAAGTAGATAACAAGCTATCAATGCCTTCTGCATTATGAGCCCCGTCAATAATCGTTAAAGGATGCTCATTTACTATCTCAAAGCGGCCGTTCCACTTTGTATGCTGAATCCCTTTTATCATTTGCTCATTGGAGATAGAAAGCTTTTTCTTTTCTTTTAAATAACAAACGGCCATCACAGCCAAAGCTGCATTTTTAACTTGATGATAGCCAAGCATATTTAATTGCAAGTGTTCAAATGTACCATACGGCGTTTTTAACGTAAAGCCTTCTCCATTTGCTAAGGGCTCATAGTTTTCAATTTTAAATTCTTTTCCTAACACAAATAACGAAGCCTGCTTCAAATTTGCCTCTTCTGTAATGACGTCAAGCGCCTTTACTTGCTCTGCACCAGTAATAATAGGGACTTCTTTTTTAATAATCCCCGCTTTTTCTGCTGCAATTTCTTCTACCGTATCACCTAGTATCGCCATGTGATCAAATCCAATGTTTGTAATAATACTCACCATAGGATTCACAACGTTTGTTGAATCATATCGTCCCCCAAGACCTGTTTCAAACACAACATAGTCAACTGAATCATGATAGCCGAAATAAAGAAAAGCCATGATTGTAATCACTTCAAATTCCGTTGCTGACCCTAAGTCCGTATGTTCTAGTCGCTCCACTACAGGCTTTACTTCCTGAACAAGAGCGGTCATTGCTTCATTTGAAATAGGCTGTCCATTCACGCTAATCCGCTCATTAAATGTTTCGATATAAGGGGAAGTAAACGTTCCAACTTTATACCCTGCTTCTTCTAACATATTTCGCAAATACGAAACAGTAGAACCTTTACCATTCGTCCCAGCAACGTGAATAGCATTTATATTTTGCTGCGGAAAATCAAGCTGCTCTAGCATCCATTCCATTCGTTCTAACCCCGGCTTGATTCCAAAGCGAAGTCTGTTATGAATCCAATCAAGCGCTTCTTCATATGTCGTTATCATCTTTTATTCACCTTTCTTTTCCATCGCTATTATTATGTAAAGAAAAAGCGTCGCTATACAAGCCACGCTTTTTCTGTTAGTTTATTAACCCATTGATTATCCGCGTAATTCAGCAATACGAGACTGAACAGCTTCACGTTTTTCAACGTAATCTTGCTCTTTTGCACGCTCTTCTTCTACTACTTTAGCAGGCGCTTTTGCAATAAAGCCTTGGTTGTTTAATTTCTTTTGTACACGTTCTACTTCTTTGTTTAACTTATCGTATTCTTTTTCTAAACGGGCGATTTCTTCTTCAATATTAATTAAACCTTCAAGAGGTAAAATTAATTCTGCGCCTGTTACAACAGCAGTCATCGCTTTTTCATCTAATGAAACATCGGTTGAAATCACAAGCTCACTTGGATTACAGAAACGTTCTACATACGCACGATTCTTTTCAAGCTGACTTTGAATATTTTCATCTTTAGCTTTAATAAATAATTTTACTTGTTTGCTCATCGGCGTGTTCACTTCAGCACGAATGTTACGAACAGCACGGATAATATCTACAAGTAAACGCATATCGTTAGCAGCTTCTTTATCCGAAAGCTCAGCGCGTACTTCCGGCCATTTAGCTACTGTAATTGATTCACCTTCATGCGGCAAGCTTTGCCAAATTTCTTCAGTAATAAACGGCATGAATGGATGTAAAAGTCGCATTGTGTTATCAAGTACATAAGCTAAAATTGAGCGAGTGGTCTTTTTAGCTGCTTCATCTTCTCCGTAAAGAGGAAGTTTAGCCATTTCAATGTACCAATCGCAGAAGTCATCCCAAATAAAGTTATAAAGAATGCGTCCAACTTCACCAAATTCATATTTGTCAGCTAATTTTGTTACGTGCTCAATCGTTTCATTTAAGCGCGTTAAAATCCATTTATCCGCAACTGACTTTTCGCCTGATAAATCAAGCTCTTCAAATGTGATGCCGTCCATGTTCATTAATGCAAAACGAGAAGCATTCCAAATTTTATTTGCAAAGTTCCACGTCGCTTCGACTTTTTCAAAGCTGAAGCGTAAATCTTGTCCCGGTGAGCTTCCTGTAGATAAGAAATAGCGAAGAGAATCTGCACCGTATTTCTCAATTACTTCCATTGGATCTACGCCGTTACCAAGTGATTTACTCATCTTACGACCTTCAGCATCTCGTACAAGACCGTGAATAAGTACATCGTCAAACGGACGTTTACCCGTAAATTCAAGACCTTGGAAAATCATACGAGATACCCAGAAGAAAATAATGTCGTAGCCCGTTACAAGCACATTTGTTGGGTAGTAGCGTTTGAAATCAGCTGCATCCACATCCGGCCAGCCCATTGTTGAGAACGGCCATAGCGCTGAACTGAACCATGTGTCTAATACATCTGAATCCTGTTCCCAGTTTTCGATATCTGCTGGAGCCTCATGATCTACGTATACTTCTCCAGTTTCTTTATGATACCAAGCTGGAATGCGATGTCCCCACCAAAGCTGACGCGAAATACACCAGTCGCGAATATTTTCCATCCAGTGTAAGTAGGTCTTTTCAAAACGATCAGGCACAAAGTTTACTTTTTCTTCTTGTTTTTGAAGATCTACTGCTTTATCTGCTAACGGCTGCATTTTTACAAACCACTGAGTTGATAAATAAGGTTCAACAACGGCACCGCTTCGTTCACTGTGACCTACTGAATGCATGTGGTCTTCAATGTTGAACAATACGCCGTCTTCTTGAAGGTCTTTAACAATTTGCTTACGGCAAGCAAAACGATCCATTCCTTCATATTTACCTGCTTTGTCATTCATCGTGCCGTCTTGATTCATCACTAAAATACGCTCTAAATTATGACGGTTTCCAATTTCAAAATCGTTCGGGTCATGAGCAGGCGTAATTTTTACCGCACCAGAACCGAATTCCATATCTACATAATCATCGCCTACGATTGGAATTTCACGACCTACAATCGGAAGGACAACCTTTTTGCCGATTAAGTGCTTATAGCGATCATCTTCAGGGTGAACAGCTACAGCCGTATCTCCTAGCATTGTTTCAGGACGAGTTGTTGCGATTTCAATATGTCCAGAACCATCTGCCAACGGATAGCGCATATGATAAAACGCACCTTGTACATCTTTGTAAATAACCTCGATGTCTGAAAGAGCTGTTTTTGTAGCTGGATCCCAGTTGATAATATATTCTCCGCGATAGATTAACCCTTTTTTGTAAAGCGTTACGAATACTTCGCGCACTGCTTTAGAAAGGCCTTCATCAAGCGTGAAGCGCTCGCGTGAATAGTCTAAGCCAAGTCCTAGCTTCGACCACTGCTGGCGAATAAAGCTTGCATATTCTTCTTTCCATTTCCACGTTTCGGCTACAAAATTTTCGCGGCCTAGATCGTAGCGGCTTTTCCCTTCGCTGCGAAGCTTTTCTTCTACTTTTGCCTGCGTTGCAATCCCCGCATGGTCCATGCCGGGAAGCCATAAAACGTCATAGCCTTGCATGCGCTTCATACGCGTTAAGATGTCTTGTAACGTTGTATCCCAAGCGTGGCCTAAATGCAGCTTGCCCGTTACGTTTGGGGGTGGAATTACAATTGTATATGGCTCTTTTTCAGGGTCATTTGTTGCTTCAAAAAACTTCCCGTCTAACCAATACTGATAACGATTTTCTTCAACGGCTTTTGGATCATACTTCGTTGGAAGAGTCACTTCTTTTTCAGACATAATGTATACCTCCATAATATAAAGTTTCAGTCTTTAGAAACTGTGTAAAGCTTTTATAAACATAAAAAAACTCCTTTCCTAATAAAAGGACGAAAGGAGTTGATTTCGCGGTACCACCTTTTTTTATAGACGTATCCCGTTTGATAAGCCTATACACTTCATTTCATAACGGTTGATTAACCGGCTTTTTCTACTGAGCTATGCAGCTGTTCAAAAAAGCTACTCATAGGCGACATTCCGAGTGCACATTCTTAAGAAATCTCACAGCAGCTGATTTCTCTCTCTGAAAGACGAACATCCCGTACTCTTCCTATTCACTGTATTTATGTATGAATTTCTCTTAATTATACTATATGAAAAAATGTTGAATCGTCAATAATCTTCTCCATTTTTTTATGATTATATTCATAATTTTTTTGTTCTGCTCTTTATTTTTTCATTCACTCGCTAATTTTGGAAATAAAATGAAAAGTCCGCTCAAAAAAATGGCACCATTTCTTTCTTTTTTCATATACTTACTTTAACCTGGGCACGTGGATTGAAAGGGGCATGTACAAATGAAGAAACGAATAAATGTAAATTCGTATCAGCTGCAGCGGTGGCTCAAAACAGCAGGAGCGGCTTGTGGACAGTTTATTGTTCCTTTAACAATTTTTCAAGGTATACGTACACTATTCTTCCCCACAACCTTTGATGTACTGTTGTTGGCACTTCTTGCCATACTAGCAGTTGCTTTATATTCGGACTGGATTTAAAAACCCAAGCGCTATTCGTTCGCTTGGGCTTGTGCAGCTGCTTCCGCTGCCATTTTTTTTTGCTGATCTACTTCAAATATTTTAATATTGAGCTGTTCAATGTTTTTCGTCAGCCAGTATGCTCGAATAAATGACTGCATATGTTCAAGCTCCGTTTTACTTTCTTTATGCTGCCTATATTGAACGATACACTGATACAAGGGTTCTGGAAACGCTAAATAACTGTGCAAAAGCAGTCTTTCCTCTTCTCTGAGAGCAAAATGTTTTTCATACGTACTAAACCACTCATAGCTGTCATAGGTAGTTACTGGGTACGTGCGAAGAGTACGGAAATAAAATGAGACCAAATCATAAATCGGTGAAGCATCTTTTGCATGTTCAAAGTTAATAAAAAAACCATTTCCCCGTTCGTCATAGATAAAATGTTTAGCCGATAGCTTTCCATGAGACGTAACCAGCCGGATCTTTTCCTTTTCTTCCATTTCATCGTTCCACTGATCGAGCTTTCCAAAACCAAACTCAAGAGCTCTTGTCATTTCATAATAAAATGTACAGTAATGCAATTCAAACGGGGACATATACACTTTCTTCTCGCATTCTACTACGTACTGCTTCAGCTCTTCCTGACGTTTTTCCCACGTTTCTTTCATCGATGTATAATGATTTTCTATATCTTCTTTTTTTACTTCTACTTCCTGCGCCGAAGCGCCGTGAAGCTTAGCAAGCTCTTGAAATAATTTATGATATCGAATATCACGCTCTTCGGTTGGGTTATTTGGGAGCCACGGCATTAAGTAATACGAGCCGCTTTCATCTGAAACAATGGGCTGAGAACGCTTCGTTTGATAAATAGGGACAAAGCCCATCCACCCTTTTTGATACACGTTCTGCAACTTTTGAATGAAGTTCTGATTTCGCTCTTGATGATTCGCCATTTCTTTAAGCGCAAATACGCCAGTTTTTGTATAGACTTTTTTTACTTTTCCGTAGTCTTCGATAAAGTCAACATCTAAGTCATATTCTTTTAACAATACTTTGTAGTCTGCTACTGTCCGCTGCATCTATATTCTCCTTCCTCGTAAAAAATAAAGAAAACAGTTAAGACATTATATGCGTCAAAACTGTTTTCTTTCCGACTTTAACGAACGGGAATATTTAAGATGCTTCCTTCTTCCAGCTCATATTCATCTCCTAAATTATTCACTCGTAAAATGTTTTGTACATTCGTATTATAGCGGTTTGCTATCGTATCAAGCGAATCTCCGTCTTGAACAATACAAAGCTTCCACGTTGAAAAAGCTTCTTCTTCCCGCGAAAAGAGCTTTGTTAAATAAAGGGCGTTTTCATTTCGGCCGCTTTCATTTTCTTCTTTCCGAAATTCAACAATAATCTTTTCCTTTTCTTGCTCAGCCTCTTGTTGAACGTCAGCATACGTATTTAATTCACTAGCTTGCGATTCTTCGAAGCTTTCTTGCTCTTGACGAAGCTGAAAGAGCTCAATCACGTTGTCTTCTCTTTCTTCCTCGATTGGTGCCTCTTTTTTCACTTCGACTTCAAATGGTTCATATGCTTCCTCTTCATATTCCACGACCGGCTCAGCACGAGATTCTTTTTTAAATACAGATGAAAAATAACTAGGAGGCTTTTCTGAATGATCTTCTTCAATAGCCTCTGCCTCTAAAAGTGCGGGAGCTTCACGATAGCTTACGTCAAACTCTTGCTCCTCTTGTTTCTCTTCTTCTTGAGCAAAGTTTTCAGTATATACCTCTTCAGCATCGTCTGCTTCTTCATAGGAGACGATGTGCTGTTCTTCCGCAAACTCTTCCTCTTCTTCTCGTTCTTGTTCTTCATGCTGTTCCCCGTACAATCCTGTGATGGACAAGTCAGCCATTAGCTGCAGCTGATTTGTGCCTGGTAATTCATAATCAAATAAATCAATAGATACATATACATCTTCAATACTTTGAATACGATTTTTAGGAATGGTAATATCAACAGGAAATTGATGTGATAATTCAGCCGTTCCGTCTTCACGGACAGAGATAGATTGCACTTGATTCTCATTTGTATATTCGCGTAACGAGTGCTCTCCCTCGTACGTTTCGTATTCACCTGTTAATTGTAATGCTCCTCGAATAGACACATATTGGTCATATTCTTGAATAGATACTTGAGGCTCTAAGGAGATAGACAAAAGTTGTGAGACTTCCTGTCCTTTTTGAAACCATACTGATTCTTCTACGGAAAAACGCAGACATGATAAATTATCCTGCGACAAATTGTTCTCCCCCTTCCAACACCCGCCAGGTAATAGCGCGGTCATTAAAGATGTATGAACAAATAAATTAAAATATGTCTTGAAAACTAAAAAAGCTTACGGAATCCTCCGTAAGCTTCTTTATAAAAGTTATTTCTATTTAGCTGTTTATCCACGCAACTTTGAAAAAGCTTTTTCAGCTGCTGCAATTGTATGTTCAATGTCTGCATCTGTATGAGAAGTTGATAAAAACATTCCTTCGAATTGAGAAGGAGGTAAAAACACGCCTTCATTAGCCATTTCACGATAGTAAGCTGCAAAATAATCTAAATTCGATGTTTTCGCTGTTTCGTAATTTATGACCTGTTCGTTTGTGAAGAAGAAACCGATCATTGAACCAGCTCTGTTTACGGTAAACGGCACATCATATTTTTCAGCTGCTGCCATCAATCCTTCTTCTAAGCGATCTGCTTTACGAATGAACTCATCGTAGGATTGAGGTGTCAGCTGTGTTAATGTCTCGTATCCAGCTGTCATCGCAAGCGGATTACCTGATAATGTACCTGCTTGATAAATCGGGCCGCTTGGTGCAACTCGCTCCATAATTTCAGCTTTACCACCGTAAGCACCTACTGGTAAACCACCACCGATTACTTTTCCTAAGCAAGTTAAGTCAGGCGTAATGTTGTAGTAGCCCTGTGCACAGTTGTACGCTACGCGGAACCCTGTCATTACTTCATCAAAAATGAGCAGTGAGCCATATTCTGATGTGATATCACGAAGCCCTTGTAAGAAACCGGGCTGAGGTGGTACCACACCCATATTTCCTGCTACCGGTTCAACGATTACTCCGGCAATGTCATCTCCGAATTCTTTAAAAGCATATTGTACGCTTTCTAAATCATTGTACGGCACTGTAATCGTGTTTTTAGCGATTCCTTCAGGCACGCCCGGGCTATCTGGTAGGCCTAACGTTGCAACGCCTGAGCCAGCTTTAATGAGAAGAGAGTCACCGTGTCCATGGTAACAGCCTTCAAATTTTAAAATTTTGTTGCGGCCCGTATAGCCACGCGCTAAACGCAGTGCGCTCATCGTTGCTTCCGTACCTGAACTCACCATACGGACGATTTCGATTGAAGGAACGCGCTCAATCACAACTTTAGCGAGCTCATTTTCAATTAATGTTGGTGCACCAAAGCTTGTACCAGATTCCGTTACTTTTTTTACTGCTTCAACTACTTGATCGTTGGAATGTCCGTGAATTAAAGGTCCCCATGATAAGACGTAGTCAATATATTTGTTGCCGTCAATATCGTAAATCGTAGCGCCTTTTCCTCGTTCCATAAAAATAGGATCCATATCTACTGATTTAAATGCACGAACAGGACTGTTTACTCCACCCGGCATTAGTTGCTGCGCTTCTAAAAAAGCTGCTTTTGACTTTTCATAACTTCTCATGTGTAAGCCTCCTTAATTACTTGTCAGATAACCAGCGTGCTGCGTCTTTAGCATGATACGTTACAATTAAATCCGCTCCTGCACGCTTCATGCTAATTAATTTTTCAAGAACAATCTCTTTTTCATTTACCCAGCCGTTTTGAGCTGCCGCTTTAATCATTGAATATTCACCGCTCACATTATAAGCCACTACAGGTAAATTAAACGTATTTTTCACATCGCGCATAATATCTAAATATGATAGAGCTGGTTTTACAATTAAGAAATCTGCTCCTTCTTCGACATCAGATTCCGCTTCTCGAAGTGCCTCTAAGCGATTAGCTGGGTCCATTTGATATGTTTTACGGTCTCCAAATTGAGGAGAAGAATGCGCTGCATCACGGAATGGTCCGTAAAAAGCAGATGCATATTTAACAGCATAAGACATCACCGGCACATCTTCAAATCCAGCTTCGTCTAGACCGTGGCGAATAGCTGCCACGAAACCGTCCATCATGTTTGAAGGCGCAATAATATCCGCTCCTGCTTTAGCTTGACTAACCGCTGTACGCGCTAATAAGTCAAGGCTAGGATCGTTTAAGATTTTTCCGTCTTCAATTACACCACAGTGGCCATGATCTGTGTATTGACACAAGCATGTATCTGCGATAACAACAAAATCTGGAAAATTTTCTTTAATTTGACGAATACCTTTTTGGACAATTCCGTGGTCATGGTATGCCTGTGAGCCGACCGCATCTTTTTCAGCGGGAACACCAAATACCATAGCTGACTTGATTCCTAAATCGACTAACTCTTGGATTTCATCATTCAAGTAGTCTAAAGAAATTTGATCCACACCTGGCATTGATTTTACAGCATTTCTTTTTTGTTCACCTTCTACAATAAAAATAGGATATATAAAGTCTTCCGGATGTAAATGTGTTTCACGTACAAGCGCACGCATATTTACAGAATTACGAAGACGACGATGACGTGTAAATTGTAAATCTTTCATGTTAAAATCCTCCTTTATTATTCAAAACAACTAACCAACATATCTATCATACCATTTATTGTGTATGTGTTAGGAACAAGATGCTTAATTCCATATTCGCTCGCTGTCTGACTCGTAATAGGACCTATGCAAACAACTTTGGTTTCATTTATAAGCTCAAGCCAATTCGGAATATCTTTAACTGACTCGACAAAAAATCTCACTGTAGAAGAACTTGTAAAAGTAATGGCATCAATTCCTGTTTCTAAATGTTGCTTAACCAAGCGTTCAGAGCCTTGATTTCGAATGGTCTGATATACAACTAAATCCGTTACCTCACACTCTTTTAACCCATCTTTTAAAACAGAGCGGGCTAATTGTCCTCGTACAAGGAGAACTCGCTCGTGATGTAACACATTTGCTTTTAACGACTCAAGAAGTGATTCGGCAACGTATTCTTTTGGAACAAGTTGCACGTTAACATCGTATTTTTCCAGCAATTTTGCGGTTTTTTCTCCAACCGCAGCCACTTTTAATCTTTTTAAAGCACTCCGACTGATATTTAACTCTTTTAGCCATTCAAAGAAAAAAGAAATGCCGTTTTGACTTGTAAAAACAATCCAATCAAAACAGTCAATCGACAGCAGGACATCTTCCACTTCTTCTTCATTGTTAGAACGTGCAAACGTGAGGACTGGTAAGCTTAAAGGTATGCCTCCAAGCTTTTTAATCTGTGCTGCAAATGAATGAGCCTGCTTCGCTTCTCTTGTAATCAAAACTTTTTTCAAAAAAAGAGGAGCCTCATGACTCATTATTTGTCCAGCTCCTCTTTTACGCGGTCAATTAAAAGCTTAGCTCCTTGAGATGTTAAGCGACTAGCAGCTTCTGAACCGATAGCAACGGGGTCTTTTCCCGTAATGTGCTCTTTATAAATCGTTTTGCCATCAGGAGATGCGACTAGCGACGTTAGCTCAATATTTCCACCGTCTACTATACGCCCATATCCCGCAATCGGCACTTGGCATCCGCCTTCCATCTGTTTTAAAAATACGCGTTCAGCTCTAACAGCACGAGCCGTTTCATCATGATTTAAAGTTTGAAGAAGCGATAATAATTCATCGTCATTTTCTCGGCATTCGATAGCTAAAGCTCCTTGTCCTACAGCAGGAACACTTATTTCCGGCTCTAGGTACTGAGTGACCGTATCTCTCGACCAGCCCATACGAGATAGTCCTGCAGCGGCCAAGATAATCGCATCGTAATCTTCATTTTTTAATTTCTCTAGGCGTGTATCGATATTTCCTCGAATCCATTTAATTTCGATATCTGAACGCATAGATAGAAGCTGTGCCCCTCGACGCAAGCTGCTTGTCCCAATCACAGCACCGCTTGGCAGCTCCTCAAATCGCTCACCATTTTTTGAAATAAGCGCATCACGGTGATCTTCTCGTAAAGGAATACATCCAATCGTTAATCCTTCTGGCAAAACAGCCGGCATATCTTTCATACTATGAACGGCCATATCAATTTCTTTATCTAACATGGCTTGTTCAATTTCTTTTACAAAAAGACCTTTACCGCCTACTTTGGACAGCGTTACATTTAAAATTTTGTCCCCTTTTGTCACCATTTCTTTAATTTCAAACTCAAAAGGAAGACCTTGTTTTTTTAACTGTTCAATGACCCACTTGGTCTGTGTTAACGCAAGTTTGCTTCGACGAGAGCCGACAATAATTTTTCGCATGTTGTCCTCCTAATTACGAACCCCAAAAGTGAAAATTCGATAAACTGCCAAATAAAAAGAAATTAATAAGTAAGACTAAGAACAATCCAATATTCCACATCGCGATTGCCTTTCCTTGAATACCTCTACGCAGTCTAGCATACAAGTAAGCGCTGTATGCAACAAACATTAAAAATGAACCTAACACTTTTGTATCGTACCAATGAAAATCTACGTATTTAATATAAGCCCATATGATTCCTAAGATTAACGAAAGCAATAACAGCGGTACACCAATTAAAATTAATACATAGGACATGTAATCTAGCTTTGTTAAATCTTCAATTCTTAGCAAGCGCTTGCCCCATTTCTTCTTTTTCAATAAATTATACTGAACAAGATACAGAGCAGAAAAAACAAAAGAAACTGAAAAAGCGCCGTAAGATAAAATAGCCATGGTAATATGGATGATTAATAATTCTGACACAAGGCGCTCCGACTGGACAGCCGTGTATGTTTCAAGTGGAGCAAACGTATGAATAGCCATAATTAAGAAACCAATCACATTTGTAAAAAACACCATAAAATCAACGCGGAACAGGCGATTAATCACAAGTGAAAGAGTAATTAACACCCACGCGTAAAAATACAGCCCTTCAGAAACAGTAAGAATAGGAAACCTTCCCGTCTCAAACATTCGTAAAATTAAAAAGGCTGTTTGCAAAACCCATACAATAGAAAGTAACCAGAAGGCTATCGAGTTTGCCTTCCGGTTATTTTGTACAAAATCAATAAAATATAATAAAACGCTCACCGCGTATAAAATCACAATCAATTCATAGATTCTGGTTAATTCCATATCAACCATTATTCAATCCTCACTTAAGACTGATAAGCTACTGAATGAGACGTAATCGATGTATGAAGCTGCTCTTCTTTTTCTTTTTGCAAAGCAACTTCCTGTTCAATATTAAAAATCTTCATGAACAGCTCTAAAGACTCTTCAGCATGTTTCTCTCCAGCCAATTCTTTCGCGTGTAAAATTGGATCGCGAAGAAGTTGATTAATTATACTTTTTGTATGTTTATTTAACACTTTGCGCTCACGCTCAGATAAATCTGGGAGCTTACGATCAATGCTTTTCATCGTTTCAGCTTGAATGGTAAGTGCTTTTTGACGAAGTGCAGAAATAACAGGTACAACGCCTAATGTACCAAGCCAAGACTTGAAAGCAACAATTTCAGCTTCAAGCATAATTTCAATTTCATCCGCAGCTTTTTGACGCTCTTGCAAATTAGATTCTACAATCCCGTTTAAATCGTCGATATCGTATAAAAAGACCGTCTCTAGCTCATCTAGTTCTGGATCTAAGTCACGCGGAACGGCGATGTCTACCATAAACAATGGACGACCTTTACGCGTACGCTCTGCTTCACTCATCATTCGTTTCGTTACTACATAGTCATTAGCTCCTGTTGAACTAATTAAAATATCTGCTTCGCTTAAAGCATGTTGAAGATCAGCAAATGGTTTGGCTTCTCCAGAAAAACGGTTTGCTAGCTCCTGTGCCTTTTCAAATGTTCGATTCACTACCGTTACTTTTTTAGCTCCGCTGCCATATAAATTCTGCACGGCCAGCTGACCCATTTTTCCCGCACCAAGAATCAATACGTGTTTAGATGATAAGTCTCCAAAAATCTTTTTAGCAAGCTCTACGGCTGCGTAGCTGACAGAAACTGCATTCGCACCAATTTCTGTTTCATGATGAGCTTTTTTGGCTAATGTCACAGCTTGTTTAAACAGCTGATTAAAAACCGTTCCAATTGTTTCTTCTTCTTGAGCAAGCAAAAAGCTTGAACGCACTTGTCCAAGAATTTGTGTTTCACCAATCACCATTGAATCTAATCCACATGCTACTCG
This sequence comes from Priestia sp. USM5, assembly GCF_058323215.1. Classification (NCBI taxonomy): domain Bacteria; kingdom Bacillati; phylum Bacillota; class Bacilli; order Caryophanales; family Bacillaceae; genus Priestia; species Priestia sp. USM5. The sequence continues at coordinate 223,360 of NZ_JBSGKN010000001.1, read as the reverse complement.
GTATAAGTGTTCGATGGCTCCATCATTTTCATAGATGGTTAAATAAGGCGAAAACTCTTCTTTATCTATTCCGAACCATTCAGCTAAAAATGCTTTTACATAATAACGGCCCGTGTGTAATTGATCAACAACAGCATAAATTTCCGTACGATTGCATGTTGAAACAATGATGTTCTCCAAAATGCTTTTTTGGCCGCTTAACGTTTTCATGGCAGATGCTAGTTCTTGCTCATTAAAACTAAGCTTTTCTCTTATTTCAACAGGGGCTGTTCGAAAGTTTAAGCCGACTGCTATAATATGCATTTGTACATACCCCCTATAATTGAAATGTGCTTATTTATCCGAATTTGACGGGCAGTAACCCCTAAATTTCCAAAGAGCTACAGTGAGATAACTGCCCGTAAAATCCGGCGTTCTTCATTCTACTATTCGTAAAAACCGGCGGACATTACACAGATGTAATCTTCGCCTTATCTCTAACTATTATAACATGTTCTATAAGTCATTCGAAAAAAAAATGTGAACAGTCTTTGAAAACATGTGTTAAGATATTAACTGTTATTCCGTAATAAATTGTATCAAAAAAGCAGCGTTTTATCACGTTTTCTGTTTTGAAACACCTGGAGGTTACTATGAAAAAGCAATCAATGTTTTTTGGTGTCTTACTAGTTGGATTTGGAATCTTTTTCTTACTGAATGAACTACATATGAGCATTGCAGCAAAGGTATACACGTGGCCTGTACTGTTAATTTTAATAGGAGCGGCACTGTTAACTGAGTCTGCTTTATCTCAAGATCATTCAAACTTGCTTGCAAGTTACATATTAATCACTTTAGGTATTCATTTCTATGTAAGTGAACAAATTCCCTTTTGGCCTACGAATATTAGCATGGTCGTTTTTATGGTGGCCATTAGCTTTTTACTCAGTGCTAGAAAAGCCAAATCGGGCTTTTTCCAAGGCGGCACCCTTTTAATTATTGCCATTTTAATGATGTTTTCAGACCGTCTTAAACTATTTTTGCCAAAAGTTGAAGACGGCGTAAATTATTTAACAACCTTCTGGCCTATTTTATTGTTACTAGTTGGGCTATATTTATTATTTTTCAAACGAAAGTAATCTATGTAAACAAGTTAAAAAAATGGAACGTTTGACTCACTTCCTGGTAGAGTGATGATAAACGTTCCATTTTTTTAGCTCCTATTCCTTTGTTTAGTGAGTCATGCGATACTGCAAAGATTTCCACGCTTTATCTTTTCCTTCACCTGTTTCAGATGAGAAATGAATTAATTCATCATTTGGATCTAAATCCAGCGTTTCTCTCACTACTTTTAAGTGCTTCTGCCATTTTCCTTTAGGAATTTTATCGGCTTTCGTCGCAATAACCATAACGGGAAGGTCATGGTGCTTCAAAAACTCATACATCATAACGTCATCCTTTGAAGGAGCATGGCGTAGATCAACAATCATTAACACAGCTTTAAGCTGCTCACGATTTGTTAAATACGTTTCAATCATTTTCCCCCATGCTTCACGCTCTTTTTTAGACACTTTTGCAAATCCGTAGCCAGGTACGTCTACAAAGTGAAGGATTTCATTAATTAAAAAGAAGTTAAGCGTTTGAGTTTTTCCAGGCTTAGACGACGTACGCGCTAAGCTTTTGCGATTGAGCATCTTATTAATAAAAGATGATTTTCCTACATTTGAACGGCCTGCTAACGCAAATTCTGGCAGGTTTTCTTTAGGATATTGTTCAGGGCGTACAGCACTGATAACAATATCGGCTTGAGTTACTTTCATTTTACCTCTCCTACTAGCGCATGTTCCAATACTTGGTCCACATGTGACACAAGAACGATGTCTAATTCCTCTTGTACACTGTCAGGGATATCTTCAATATCACGTTCATTATCGTGAGGGATTAATATTTTAGTTAATCCGGCACGGTGTGCACTAAGTGACTTTTCTTTTAAACCACCGATTGGTAATACGCGACCTCTTAGTGTAATTTCTCCTGTCATTCCTACTTCTCTACGCACTGGTTTACCCGTTAGTGCTGATACTAGAGCAGTGGCAATGGTAATTCCTGCAGAAGGTCCATCCTTTGGTACAGCTCCTTCTGGAACATGGATATGAATATCATGTTTTTCATAAAACTTCTCATCAATTCCTAGTTTCTCTGCATTTGAACGCACGTAGCTAAATGCCGCCTGAGCTGATTCTTTCATCACGTCTCCAAGCTTTCCGGTTAGCACTAGTCTTCCTTTACCAGGGGATAAGCTTACTTCAATGGCCAGCGTGTCTCCTCCTACAGTTGTGTAAGCAAGACCTGTAGCAACGCCAACTTGATCTTCCGTCTCAGCCTGTCCGTAGCGGAACCTAGGCTTACCAAGGAATTCTTCAAGCGTTTTGGCCGTCACCACCACGCGCTTTTTCTCACCAGAGACTACGATACGAGCTGCTTTTCGACAAATGGAAGCAATTTCGCGTTCAAGGTTACGAACACCAGCTTCTCTCGTATATAAACGTATGATTGCTGTTAAGGCGTCATCGCGAATCTGCAAATTGCCCTTTTGCAATCCGTGATTTTCTAGCTGGCGCAGCAATAGGTGACGCTTCGCGATTTCAAGCTTTTCCAGCTCCGTGTAACCAGCAATTTGAATAATTTCCATTCGATCGCGCAGCGGCCCCGGAATCGTAGCTAAGTTATTAGCTGTAGCCACGAACATCACTTTTGATAAATCATACGTTTCTTCTATATAGTGATCGCTGAAATTATGATTTTGTTCAGGATCCAATACTTCTAACAAAGCAGAAGACGGGTCTCCTCGGAAATCATTTGACATTTTATCGATTTCATCAAGCAGAAATACAGGGTTAATCGTTCCTGCTTTTTTCATTCCTTGAATAATGCGTCCAGGCATAGCTCCCACGTACGTGCGACGATGACCGCGGATTTCTGACTCATCTCTCACACCGCCTAGAGATACTCGTACAAAATGACGATCTAGAGACGTAGCAATTGAGCGGGCTAGGGATGTTTTCCCTACGCCAGGAGGTCCTGCTAAACATAAAATAGGGCCTTTAAGAGATTTTGTCAACTGCTGCACGGCTAGATATTCTAATACGCGTTCCTTCACTTTTTCAAGGCCATAGTGCTCATCGTTCAGCACTTGTTCAGCATTATGAATATTGAGCGTATCTTCCGTTTCGTTTGTCCAAGGTAGCGCAATCAACCACTCGATATAATTTCGAATGACTGAGCTTTCAGCGGAGGTAGCAGGAATTTTTTCATAGCGATCCAATTCTTTAAACGCCACTTGTTTGACATGGTCCGTCATCCCACTTGCTTCAATTTTTTCGCGAAGCGTTGCTACTTCTCCTGTCTTTCCTTCTTTGTCTCCAAGCTCTTTTTGAATCGCCTTCATTTGCTCACGAAGATAATACTCTTTCTGAGTGCGTTCCATTGATTTCTTTACACGCTGTCCAATTTTTTTCTCCAGCTGCAAAACTTCTTGCTCATCTTGAATATGAGAAATGATCGTATTTAATCTTTCTTTCACTTCAGTTGTTTCTAAAATTTCTTGTTTAAGCTGAATTTTTATTGGTAAATGAGAGGCTACAATATCTGCTAATCTTCCTGGTTCTTCAATGTCACTTACGGTTGAAAGAGTTTCAACGGACACCTTTTTGGAAAGTTTTATGTATTGTTCGAAATAGTCTAAAAGCGTGCGCATCAGCGCTTTATCTTCTACATCAACCTGATGTTCTTCACTTTGCTTTTCCACGTGTACAACAAAATATTCTTCGCTGTCTTCAAATTCTGTAACGGTTACGCGATTTAGTCCTTCTACTAAGACGCGCATCGTTCCATTCGGCAGCTTTAGCATTTGTTTAATTTTTGCCAACGTACCGGTTCTATATAAATCCTCTTTTGTTGGTTCATCGATACCCATATCTTTTTGTGATACTAAACAAACTAAGTGATCATCCATCATTGCTTTTTCTAATGCTTGCACAGATTTGTCTCGCCCAACATCTAAATGAAGCACCATTGTCGGATAGACGATCAAACCTCGTAAAGGCAGTAGCGGCATTGTCAATTTTTCTTTTTCTGCCATGCAATGAACACCTCCAATGCTCGTCAATTAAAGTATGTAAAGTGTGAATTCTTTTAACAATTTTATCTCATTTGTATACACATTGTCTAACAATAGTAATTACTAATTGTATCATGAGAAAGAATTAAAAGGCAAAATATATCTTTTTAAGCTCTTTTCATAAAAAAACGCCTTTTTCGTTGGCTGTGTATAAAGGTTTTATACGCGAAAAAGGCGATGAATATTCATCTGACCATTAATTTTTAATTATCATGATAGAATTAGCTAGATTCTCTATTTGGAATAGCTGGATCTACCGACAAATGTGCAACATGCTCATGTACAGACAATAGTGCTTGTTCAAACACCTCTGTTAAATGATGGACAGGAATAATATCGATACCTTTTACCTTTTCTACCATTGCATTCATATTTTCTTTTGGCACAATCACCGTCTGAACGCCTGCTTGTTTTGCTGCCTTGATTTTTGGAATTACGCCGCCAATTGGCTTTACGTTGCCGTGCAGACCAATTTCTCCTGTCATTGCTACCGTGTGTTTGATTGGGACTTCATAAATTGCTGAGTAGATCCCTGTTGCCATAGCAATACCAGCAGAAGGTCCATCGATTGGCACACCTCCCGGAAAATTCACGTGGATATCATACTCATCGGCTGGCACATCCATTGAGCGAAGAACCGTTATGACATTTTCAATTGAGCTTTTAGCCATACTTTTACGACGAATAGACTTCCCTTGAGTCCCTATACTTTCCTCTTCAACGATACCCGTAATAATAATGTTCCCTTTCTCTTTTGCAGGAATCGCTTTGACCTCAATTTCTAAAAGTGCTCCAGAGTTGGGCCCGTACACGGCTAATCCATTAATAAGCCCCACTTTTTCCTCATCTGCAATTTTCGGATCGTGTCTTGGAGATAGTTGACTAGAATGAACAATCCATTCAATATCTTCATTTTTAATGTCCGTTCGTTCCTCTGATATCGCTAGTCCAGCCGCAATTTGCATCATATTAACCGTTTCACGTCCATTGCGTGCATATGTAGAAAACAGAGATAAACCTTCTTCTGATATATCCATTCTGACTTTATTTGCTGCTTTTTTTGCAACTGTAATAATTTCGTCGCGATCAAGCTCACGGAAAAATACCTCTACGCATCTGGAACGAATGGCAGGCGGAATTTCATTAGGCGTTCTAGTCGTCGCACCAATCAAGCGAAAGTCGGCTGGTAAACCATTTTGAAAAATATCGTGAATATGTGTTGGAATTTGTGTATTTTCTTCGCTGTAATAGGCGCTTTCCATAAACACTTTTCGATCTTCTAGAACCTTTAACAGCTTATTCATCTGAATAGGATGGAGTTCTCCAATTTCATCAATAAATAAAATTCCCCCGTGTGCATCTGTAACTGCTCCTTGTTTTGGCTGCGGAATTCCAGCTTGGCCCATAGCGCCTGCGCCTTGGTAAATGGGGTCATGCACTGATCCAATTAAAGGATCTGCAATGCCTCGCTCATCAAAACGCGCCGTAGTTGCATCTAACTCTACAAATACAGCTGCTTGTTTAAAAGGTGATTTTTTATTTTTCTTTGCTTCTTCTAACACTAAACGTGCTGCTGCTGTTTTTCCTACTCCAGGCGGCCCGTATACAATAACGTGCTGTGGATTAGGACCGCAAAGGGCAGCCTTTAGTGACCGAATTCCATCTTCTTGTCCGACAATATCGGAGAAGCTAGACGGCCTCACACGTTCGGCAAGCGGCTCAGTTAAAGAGATGGCTCTCATCTTCTGCAGTTGCTCCATTTCTTTCTTTGAATCCCGGTCAATTGAGACTTTTTGCGTACGCTGATTGCGTAATAAATTCCAAAAATATAAGCCAATGATGATACCAAAAAAGAGTTGGACCATTAAGGCAATATTCGTCCAGTTCATAGATAAACCTCCTGCGCAGTTTAGTAAGATAATTATCAGTTATTATCTCCCTGCAGCAGTAGGAATAAACAAGATTCTAGTAAAAAGTAAAATTTAGTTGTCCTTCATCAACAGAAAAAAGCCGGGTACTCAAATTGAGTACCCGGCTTTTTTTATGCTGATGTTTTGCTGCCTTCTTGAATAGTAGATCCGTCTTCTAATACGAACTTAGGAGCCGCTTGATCACGAACTGTTTCACCTGTGATAATACATTTTGTAATATCATCACGTGAAGGAAGATCAAACATTACATCTAACATAATACCTTCAATGATTGAACGTAGACCACGAGCACCTGTTTTACGCTCGATTGCTTTTTTAGAAATTTCTACTAAAGCCTCGTCTTCGAACTCAAGTTCAACGTCATCAAGTTCAAGCATTTTTTGATATTGTTTCACTAGTGCATTTTTCGGTTTTGTTAAAATCTCAACTAGCGCTTCTTCATCAAGAGGCACTAAGCTAGCAGTAACCGGTAAACGACCAATAAACTCTGGAATTAAACCAAATTTTAATAAATCTTCCGGTAATACTTTTGCTAGTAACTCTTTTTCTGTAAAGTCTTGTTGTTTTGTTTCTGAACCGAAACCAATTACTTTTTTACCTAGACGGCGCTTAATAATAGGTTCGATTCCGTCAAACGCACCACCGCAAATAAATAAGATATTTGTTGTATCAATTTGAATAAATTCTTGATGAGGGTGTTTGCGTCCACCTTGAGGAGGAACACTTGCTACAGTACCTTCTAAGATTTTAAGAAGAGCCTGCTGCACACCTTCACCTGATACATCACGTGTAATAGATGGGTTTTCAGACTTACGCGCTACTTTATCAATTTCATCGATGTAGATGATACCTTTTTCAGCTTTCTCCACATCGTAATCAGCTGATTGAATTAATTTTAATAAGATGTTTTCAACATCTTCTCCTACATAACCCGCTTCTGTTAGAGATGTTGCATCTGCAATCGCAAACGGTACGTTTAAAATACGAGCCAATGTTTGAGCTAGTAAAGTTTTACCGCTTCCTGTAGGTCCAATTAATGCAATATTACTTTTTGATAACTCAACGTCATCAATTTTACTGTTTGAATTGATTCGTTTGTAATGGTTGTATACTGCAACAGATAACGATTTTTTCGCATCCTCTTGACCAATTACATACTCATCTAAAATGTCACGAATTTCTTTTGGTTTTGGTACATCTTTAAATTCTACTTCTTCTTCTGTACCTAACTCTTCTTCTACGATTTCCGTGCAAAGTTCAATACATTCATCGCATATGTAAACACCTGGACCCGCAACTAACTTGCGTACTTGTTCTTGTGTTTTACCACAAAATGAGCATTTTAACTGCCCTTTTTCATCGTTAAATTTAAACATAATTTTCACCCCTTGTAGTATTTACTAAAGTGCTCGAAGCTGATTTCTATCCGCGCTATAGCCCAACAACATGAACAACTCATCTATTTGTAGGTAAATGCCCCTCTTTATCACATAGTAAAAGCGCTATGAAAAGATTTGTATTGCATTTTACCATACATTTTCTTGAATAGATACTAAAACGTTTTATGTATATGTTGTTGATGAGCATAACAGAATGGAGATCTGCTATTATATAGTGTCCTCTTATTGGGCCTATTTCATAACCACGGATTTCAAACAATGGGTTAAAGCTGCTTCTACGGTGTTGGTTATGATATAAAAAAACTATTGAAGTTTATAAAACAAGGCACGATCAAGTCGCGCCTTGTTTCTTACTTACTATTATGCAACAGCTTTGCTGTTTTCTACAAGAAATTCAACTGCTTTACGTACTTTCATGTCTTCTTTAATGCTATCAAGACTGCCAAGCACTTTCTTAATTTCTTCGACAGGCATGTTGTACATTCCTGCCATGTTTTCTAATTCTTTTTCTACTTCTTCTTCGCTTACTTCAAGATTTTCAGCTTTTGAAATAGCTTCTAGCGTTAAGTTGATTTTCACACGCTTTTCAGCATCCGGACGCATTTGGTCGCGAAGAGCTTTTTCATCTTGACCTGAGAATTGGAAGTAAAGTTCAAGGTTAAGACCTTGCATTTGTAAACGTTGTTCAAACTCTTGCATCATACGATCCATTTCAGTGTTGAACATTGCTTCTGGAATTTCTACTTCAGCATTTTCAGCAGCTTTTTCTACTAAAGTGTCGCGAAGAGCTGATTCTGCTTGGTTTTCTTTATCGCTTTGTAATTTTTCTTTTGTTTTTGCTTTTAACGCTTCTAAAGTTTCTACTTCTTCATCTACGTCTTTTGCAAACTCATCGTCTAAAGCTGGAAGCTCTTTAGATTTGATTTCATGTAATTTCACTTGGAATTTAGCAGCTTTACCAGCTAGCTCTTCAGCGTGATACTCTTCAGGGAATGTTACTTCCACTTCTTTTTCAGCGCCTACTTCAAGACCAACTAGTTGCTCTTCAAAGCCAGGGATGAATGTGTTAGAACCGATTTCTAAAGAATAGTTTTCGCCTTTTCCGCCTTCAAATGCTTCGCCATCAACGAAACCTTCAAAGTCGATTACAGCTGTATCGCCTTCAGCTACTGTTCCTTCTTCTTTAACAACTAGTTCAGCGTGACGCTCTTGAAGTGTTTTTAATTCAGCTTCAACGTCTTCATCTGTTACAGTTGTATCTACTTTTTCTACTTCTAAGTTTTTGTATTCGCCTAATTTAACTTCAGGCTTAACAGTTACTTTAGCAGTGAAAACTAGAGGTTGTCCTTTTTCGATTGTTTCAACATCGATTTCCGGACGATCAACCGGCTCGATACCAGCTTCAACAATTGCATTGCTGTAAGCTTCAGGTAATAAGATGTCTAGTGCATCTTGGTATAAAGATTCTACGCCAAAACGTTTTTCGAAAAGTGGACGAGGCATTTTACCTTTACGGAACCCTGGTACGTTTACTTGTTTTACAACTTTTGTGAATGCTTTATCTAAGGCTTTATCAAACTCAGCAGCTTCAACTTCTACTGTTAAAACGCCTTGATTTCCTTCTTGTTTTTCCCATTTTGCAGACATGAATGTTTCCCTCCAAAATCATTTTAAGTAGTGATTTCTAAATTAGATAATGCAGATAGCCTATCAGTTCAAACCTCAATCATTATCTATTTAACTCCCTACTACTTTAAAGTAAGTAGGAATGTAATGTAAAGATGAAATTCTACTATACGTATTTAAGTGCATTTTACAACCATTATATTATAACATACAACAATGACGTTTCAACTAAACACCACATTTTATATAAAAGAAATTTCTTCAATTTCTTTTAGCTCTTTAATTGCCTTTAATAATTCAGCTGCGGAGAAACTTCCGTCTTCCTCTGCTACAGCTGCATCTGACTCTTCTCCTTGCATCATCAGACTAACAGCATACACCGCTTCTGTCCAAAGTTTTACATTATCACCCGGTAAAAACGGAAATGTTATAAATAAATGACGCTGCCATATTTCAACGGCAACCTGCAGCAATGTAGGATTTTCATGCTCCAGCTTTTCCGTCAGCTGCGCTTCTACTTGCTCGGCAAACAAATACGGTGTTGTTCGTTGAAGCTGAAGCGCATTTACTTTTTTCGTCTCTCCAAACTTACTAATCATAAAATCAATGTCTACTTCTTCTTCCATGACTGTTTTTAAAGCGACTGTTTTTACGATAGGGTGAATAGCTTCAGATGAAAATAGCTGTTCCAGAAAGAAGCGCTGCTTTTCAATTCTCTTTGTTTTTAATGAATGAACCCATTCAAGCTGATCTTGAATATTGTCTAGAACTGTGAATGATTTAAACTGCTCTATCTGTTCTTCTTCTGTTTGTTCTTCTATGACTTGTTCTTGATTCATTCTATTTTTGCAGAACTCCAATAGCTGATAAAGCTGTTCAGCATGTTCAGAAGGGAGTTTGTGTTCTTGAATAACTGCTTGTAGAGTGACATATCCTTCATGATAATGACCAAGCTGAATTAACACCATGAGGTACATTTGCAAATTATGATAATAATCGCCAATATCTTCTTTCAGCATTTGCTCACATAATTCCTTAGCTATGCCTGCATCACCGAGCTCCACGTGACAAATAACAAGGCCAAGCAAAATTTCATGATGCTTATTATCAAGTTCGTAGGCCTGCTCAAATAAAGGAAGTGCTTCTTGAAATTGCTTGTGCTGCATATGTTCTGTAGCTTTTTCAACCAACCGTTCTTTTAATAGAGGAAAAGCTACAATTTTGTTTTGTTGTTCATTCGACATGTTTTCTCCCCACTTCGCGGTCCATTTGCTTTACAGTTTAGCAATTGAATTAACGGAACGCAAAAAAATCGAGCAAAATCATCATTTTGCTCGATTTTTGGTTAATATCTTACCGTTTTTGCTTCATAAGCAGAAATGTCGTCTTCAAAAGAAAGCGTATAGCCAATTTCATCATATCCGTTAACAAGCATATATTTCCAATGGCCATTGATCTCAAACGTACGTTCAAAACCTGCTTCATCGGTAATTTTTTGCTGATGAAGATCGATTGTACAGGCGTAAGAAGCACTTTGAGACTCTTTCATTAAATAGGAAACATCTTCTTTTGGTAAAACAATAGGTAAAATACCATTTTTTAGACAGTTTTGTTTAAAAATATCCGCAAATGACGGTGCGATAATGGCACGGAACCCATAGTCTAAAAGCGCCCATGGAGCGTGTTCACGTGACGAACCACACCCGAAGTTCTCGTCAGCTACAAGAATTGTTGCTCCTTGATTTTGAGGCTGATTTAGTTCAAACGTTTCATTTAACGTTTCATCTTCATTATATCGCCAATCAAAAAAGAGAAATTGGCCAAAGCCAGTACGCTCAATTCTTTTCAAAAATTGCTTTGGGATAATTTGATCAGTATCTACGTTTGCTCGGTCGAGACCTGCTACTTTTCCTGTATGGATTGTAAAAGCATTCATCTGTGTTCTCCTCCTTATCGCACCGCTTGTTCTTGTAGTTTGCGTACATCAACAAAATGTCCATATACCGCTGCCGCTGCTGCCATTACCGGGCTTACTAAATGCGTTCTGGCACCTTTTCCTTGACGTCCTTCAAAGTTTCGATTAGAAGTGGACGCACAGTGTTCGCCTTGTGGAACTAAGTCAGAGTTCATGCCTAGACACATGCTGCAGCCCGAGTCTCTCCATTCAAAGCCTGCTTCAATAAAAATAGCAGATAACCCTTCTTCTTCAGCCACTCGCTTTACTTTTTGAGAACCTGGTACAATCATCGCTCGCACATCTGGTGACACTTTCTTTCCTTTAATAAAGGCTGCCACGTCACGAAGATCAGACAAACGAGCATTTGTACATGAACCGATAAATACATGCTGAACTGGGATCTCTTCTATTGCCATGCCGGGCTGTAAGCCCATATACTCAAGTGCTCGTGACAAAGACTTTTTCTCAGCTTCTGTTGTACACTCTTCTAATGTAGGAACTTGCTTGCTAACATAAGAACTCATCGCCGGGTTTGTTCCCCATGTTACAACAGGCTCAATTGTATCTGCATCAATTTCTAGCGTTTCATCGTATGTTGCACCTTCATCTGTTGCTAAAGCTGCCCAAGCTTCCACTGCTTTTTCAAACTGTTCTCCTTTAGGAGCATACTGACGCCCTTTAATATAAGAGAAAGTAACATCATCTGGACTGATTAAACCAGCTTTTGCACCGGCTTCAATAGACATATTACAAATAGTCATGCGCTCTTCCATTGAAAGGTCGCGAATACATTCGCCCGTAAATTCTACGATTGAACCCGTTCCAAAATTCACGCCGAATTTTTGAATAATTGCTAACACAATGTCCTTAGCATAAACACCAGGCTGTTTTTTGCCATTTACTTTCACTTGTAGCGTTTTTGGTTTCGCTTGCCATAGCGTTTGCGTTGCTAAAACATGTTCTACCTCACTCGTTCCTATACCAAAAGCAAGCGCTCCAAATGCACCGTGAGTAGATGTATGGCTATCTCCGCACACAATGGTTTTTCCAGGCTGCGTCAATCCTAATTCCGGTCCAATGATATGCACAATTCCTTGCTCTTCGCTTGTTAAATCTAAAAGCTTCACACCAAACTCATGACAGTTTTCAGATAGTTTGTCTACTTGTTTCTTTGCAATCGGATCTTTAATATTAAAACGGTCAACCGTTGGAATATTGTGATCCATTGTAGCAAACGTTAAGTCCGGACGCTTCACTTGACGATTTGCCACACGAAGACCTTCGAATGCTTGAGGAGACGTTACTTCATGAATAAGATGAAGATCGATATATAATAAGTCCGGCTTCCCCTCTTCTCGACGTACAACATGTTGTTCCCAAAGCTTATCAATAATTGTTTTTGGTTTCATACTGCTCCTCCTTTCTGATTATGAAAAACGTTTCTCACAAAACGTGAGAAACGCATGATTAACTGTAAGCTGTCATAATGCTTGAAATGGCAGAATCGTTGGCAATAACCGCAGTTATTGCATCCACCATTTTATCGGTACCTAAATAATGATTACCGTCTGCTAAGTCAGCTGTTCGATGACCTGCATGTAATACACTTTCAACCGCTTGTTCAATCACCGCTGCTTCTGTTTCTAATCCAAATGAATGTCTAAGCAACATTGCTGCAGATAAAATAGCAGCAATCGGATTAGCTTTGTTTTGTCCAGCAATGTCTGGTGCAGAACCGTGAACCGGTTCGTATAAAGATGGACCATCAACCGTTAAACTCGCAGATGGAAGCATCCCTAACGATCCTGTCAGCATAGAAGCCTCATCACTCAAAATATCACCAAACATATTTTCAGTTACCACTACATCAAAATATTTCGGATTACGAATTAACTGCATAGCAGCTGAATCTACAAGCATATGCTCAAGCTCTACATCCGGGTAGTCTTTTGCTACTTCTTCAGCTACTTCACGCCACACTCGACTAGACTCAAGCACATTCGCTTTATCAACCGACGTTACCTTTTTACGTCGATTTACAGCCGTTTCAAACGCTTGGCGAATAATCCTTTCTATTTCTGTACGCTTATAAAATAACGTGTCGACAACTGTCTCTTCATTTCCTTCTGTTCGACGCTCGCTAGGCTGACCAAAATATAAGCCCCCTGTTAGCTCACGAACGATAATGAAGTCAACACCTTCAATGTATTCTTTTTTCAAAGGAGAGGCATCTGCTAAGCTATCATAAAACGTCACTGGACGAAGGTTAGCATATAAATCCAATTCTTTTCGAATAGCTAGCAAACCTTTTTCTGGTCGCAAATGTGAAGGGTTACGATCCCATTTTGGCCCTCCAACGGATCCAAGTAAGACGGCATCCGCCTGCTTACAAATCTCAATTGTACTTTCTGGAAGAGGTGTGCCAGCCTCATCAATTGCAGCTCCGCCAATTAATCCATACGTAAACTCGAATTGATGATCAAAGCGCTCTCCAATTGCTTTTAAAACGGCAACAGCGCCTTTGGTTACTTCTGTTCCTACGCCGTCACCTGGTAATACAGCGACTTTTTTTGTCATGGTGGTCTCTCCCTTCAGTTCACATTACTTCTTGCTTTGTACGATGCTGCTGAATAGCGATTAATCGATTAATGGCATTTAAATAGGCTTTCGCTGACGATTCTAATACGTCAAATGCTACTCCGCGTCCGCTTGCTTCAGTTCCTTCGCTTTCAACCTTCACAAATACTTCAGCCAGTGCATCCGGACCGCCGTTAATAGACTGAATACGATAGTCTAATAGTTTGACATCTTGCTCAACACAGCGCTGCAGCGTATTATAGATAGCTTCCACGCTTCCAGATCCCGTAGCTGCTTCTTGAATCTCTTCGCCGTTTTCTTTGCGAAGCGTAATCGTAGCCGTAGGAATATTGTTCGTACCATACTGAACTTGCAGACTTTCAAGCTTATATTCACTGTCTTTGCTAACTTGCTTTTGAATGACTAATGCCAATAAATCATCGTCGGTAATGTCTTTTTTCTTATCTGCTAAGTCTTTAAACTTCTCAAAAAGCACGTTTGCTTCTGTATCTTCCAATGTGAACCCAAGCTCTACTAAGCGTGTACGGAACGCATGACGGCCTGAGTGTTTACCCAGCACAATCGGATTTTGTTTAACACCCACAAGTTCTGGGGAAATAATCTCATATGTTAACGGATTTTTTAAGACGCCATCTTGGTGAATACCTGATTCATGAGCAAAAGCATTTTTTCCGACAATTGCTTTATTTGGCGCAATATTCATTCCGGTAAGCTTACTGATAATGTCACTCGTACGCTTGATTTCGGGCAAGATCAAACCTGTGCTCGCTTGATAGAAGTCTTGACGGACATGAAGCGCAAGTGCTACTTCTTCAAGAGCAGCGTTACCGGCACGTTCTCCGATTCCGTTAATCGTTCCTTCAATTTGAGTAGCTCCTGCTTCAATAGCAGCCATTGAATTAGCAACAGCTAGCCCTAAGTCATCGTGGCAGTGAGCTGACAAATCGACCTTATGAATATTTGATACATGTTCTTTTAAGTAATTAAATACGGATTGATAGTCACCAGGCGTGATAAATCCTACCGTATCTGGAATATTAACGACTTTTGCACCAGCATCGATAACAGCTTCTACAATTCTAGCTAAAAACGGTAAATCTGTGCGACATGCATCTTCAGCAGACCATTGAACAACCGGGAATTTTTTACTTGCGTATTTCACCATTTCCACTGCTGTTTCAAGTACTTCATCAGGTGTTTTTTTCAATTTATGCTGCATATGAATTTCGGAAGTAGCGATAAAAACATGCAGTCTTGGTTCTGCACTTTCTTTTAACGCTTCCCATGCAATGTCAATATCTTTTGTAACAGACCTTGCAAGGCCTGTTACAGAAGAATTTTTGACAATAGACGCAATTTCTTTTACGGATTGAAAATCACCTTTTGAAGAAGCGGGAAATCCGGCTTCAATAATGTCGATACCTAATCGCTCTAACTGCTTAGCAATTTCAAGCTTTTCTTGTAGGTTCAAATTGACTCCAGGTGACTGTTCACCATCGCGTAGCGTCGTGTCAAATAGTTTAATTTTTTGCACTAGCGATCACCGCTTCTTTCTTTTGTTTTTTAACAAATGGCATCATTTCACGTAATTGAGCGCCAACTTTTTCAATTAAATGTTCGTTTTCACGGTTATTGATAGCTGTAAATTCTGGACGATTTGCTTGGTTTTCTAGGATCCAGCCTTTTGCAAATTTACCTGTTTGGATATCTTCAAGCACTTTTTTCATTTGTTCTTTTGAACGCTCATCTACAACGCGTGGTCCTGAAACGAAGTCACCCCATTGAGCTGTATCAGAGATTGAATAACGCATGCCTTCCATTCCACCTTCATACATAAGGTCAACAATTAATTTTAATTCGTGTAAACACTCAAAATATGCAACTTCCGGTTGGTAGCCAGCTTCTACAAGCGTTTCAAAACCAGCTTTAACTAATGAAGTTAAACCGCCGCAAAGTACTGCTTGCTCACCGAAAAGATCTGTTTCTGTTTCTTCTTTAAACGTTGTTTCTAATACACCCGCACGAGCTGAGCCAATTGCTTTAGCATAAGCTAATGCTACGTCTTTTGCTTCGCCAGTTACGTCTTGGAATACTGCGAATAACGCCGGTACGCCAGCTCCTTCTTCATACGTTCTTCTTACAAGGTGACCAGGACCTTTTGGAGCTACTAAGAATACGTCAACGAATTCAGGTGCTACGATTTGATTAAAGTGAATGTTAAAACCGTGAGCAAATACTAAAGATTTTCCTGGTTTTAATCCTGGAAGAATTTCTTCGTTATAAACTTTTGGCTGATGCTCATCTGGAAGTAATACCATTACTACTTCTGCTTGTTGAACTGCTTCTTTTACAGATAATACAGTGAAGCCGTCTTGTTCTGCTTGATCCCATGATTTACCTTTACGTAATCCTACTACCACGTTTACTCCGCTGTCGCGTAAGTTTTGTGCGTGAGCGTGACCTTGTGAACCATAACCTACGATTGCTACTGTTTTACCTTGTAATAATTGATCCTTTGCATCTCCGTTGTAATATACCTTTGTCATAATAAATCTCTCCTCTTAGTTTATATAGTTTTATATAGTTTACTTTTTTAGTAACTAGCTAGAATTAAATGATTGATGAAAGTTTGGCTGCTGCTTTTTGCGTACCGCGCGGAACAGCTACTGTCCCTGTGCGCGTTACTTCTTTTAATCCATAAGGCTGAAGTAAATCAATCATCGCTTCAATCTTGCTGGATTCACCTGTTACTTGAATAATTAAGCTGTCGCGGCTTACATCAATGATGGTTGCACGGAAAGGCTCAATTACTGCATAAAGTTCGTTACGGCTCGCAGGTGTAGATGCTACTTTCATTAAAGCAAGCTCTCTTGACACCACGGCTTGATCCGTAATATCTTGAACTTTCAACACGTCAATCTGCTTGTTTAACTGCTTAATCACTTGTTCAGCAGCATTGTCATGCTCTACGTTTACGACAAACGTCATGCGTGATACATCTTCAGATTCAGTGTGTCCTACCGAAATACTCTCAATATTGAAATTTCTTTTTGTAAATAACCCCGTTACGCGATTTAAAACGCCCGCACGGTTTAATACAGTTGCTGTAATGATTCGCTTCATGGTTTCACCCCTACCATTTCATGTAATCCTTTTCCAGGTGCAACCATTGGATATACGTTTTCTTTAGGTGCGACAAAGAAGTTTAGTAAAACAGGTCCATCTGTTTCCATTGCTTCTTTCAGAGCCGCATGCGCTTCTTCTTCAGTAGAAGCTTGTAAACCTTTGATATCATAGGCTTCTGCAAGCTTCATTAAATTAGGCTGATTCGGAATTAAAGAGTGCGAGTAGCGTTCTTCATAGAAGATTTCCTGCCACTGACGAACCATTCCAAGCGACTGATTGTTAAGCACAACCACTTTAACAGGTAAGTTTAATTCTCTAATAACCCCTAATTCTTGAAGCGTCATTTGAAATCCACCGTCACCAACGACTGCTACAACTGTTTTATCTTTATTTGCCAGCTGAGCGCCGATTGCAGAAGGTAATCCAAAGCCCATGGTGCCAAGGCCACCTGAAGTTACCCATCGATCTGGATTATTAAATGTGTAGTATTGAGCTACCCACATCTGATGTTGCCCAACGTCCGTTGTAACAACGGCATCTCCATTTGTATATTTGTGAAGCAACTCAACTACTTTTTGTGGTTTCAACACGTCCGCTGAGTTCTGATACCATAATGGATATTCTTGTTTCCACGCCGCTAATTTCTCATGCCATTTCGTATAATCTCCAACTTCTCCTTCTTGCAGAAGCAATTGCTTTAATACTTCTTTTGCATCTCCAACAATTGGAATCTTGGTTGGAACATTCTTTCCAATTTCCGCTGGGTCGATGTCAATGTGAGCAATTTTTGCATTTGGTGCAAAATGCTTTAAGTTACCTGTTACTCGGTCATCAAAGCGCGCCCCGATACTAATGAGAAGATCACTCTCATAAATTGCCATGTTTGCTGTGTACGTTCCGTGCATGCCAGCCATTCCTAAATGAAGCGGATGATCTGCAGGAAAACAACCTAACCCTAAAAGCGTATTAATAACCGGAATATTTTGACGCTCAGCATAATTTTTTAATTCTTCTGAACCTTTACTCAATAATACTCCCGCACCTGCTAGAATAACAGGTTTCTTTGCAGCTGCTACTGCGTCTGTTAACTTTTTAACCTGCAGCTGATTTGGAAAATAAGTTGGCTGATAGCCAGGTAAATCAATTTCTCCTTCATAATTAAATGTTCCATCACCCTGTGCCATATCTTTTGGAATGTCGATTAAGACTGGACCAGGTCTTCCTGTTGTCGCAATATGAAATGCCTCTTTGATGATTCTCGGCATGTCGCTGATATTGCGTACTTGATAGCTATGTTTTGTAATTGGCATTGTGATTCCTAATACATCTGCTTCTTGGAACGCGTCAGAACCAATTACACTTGAAGCTACTTGACCAGTAAAAACAACTAAAGGAAGTGAGTCAATCATCGCATCTGCCAAACCTGTTACGATATTTGTTGCACCAGGACCACTTGTTGCGATAACTACACCGGGTTTACCTGAAATTCTTGCGTACCCTTCTGCTGCGTGAATTCCACCTTGTTCGTGACGAGCAAGTACGTGAAACATTCCTGAACCGTATAGCTTATCGTAAATCGGTAAAACGGCTCCCCCTGGGTAACCGAAGATGACGTCAACGTTTTCTCTTCTTAGAGATTCAATCAACATGTCAGCTCCATTCATTTGTGCCCCAGCGCTTACAGGTTCTTTCGTTTGCATATTGGCTCCCACTTTTCTCATCCTTTCGTTTTCTAGATAAAAGAAAAAAGACTTCTCACCCCTAAATAGACCCTATCAAATGATATAGGTCAAGGGGCGAAAAGTCTTTTGTACTTTACGCGGTACCACCCTCGTTTGTAATCGTAATGATTACCTTATGAATGTATACTGTACATTCTTTTTGATAACGAGTGCTTTGGAAGTACACTCGGTCGCCCTTACTGAATTTCAGGGTGACACTCTGAGGTGAGTTCATTTTGACTTGGTAACGCCGGCTTCCAGCAACCCGACTCTCTGTTGATACCTAAACATCAAAACTACTTATCCTCTTCAACGTTTTAAAACGCTATATGCTTTTTGAACAATGCTTTACACATCATATTTTAAATTAATTACAATTAATTAAAATTTTTAGAAAACTTATATTTGAGGACTATCTTACGCCCATTTCTATGCATAGTCAACCACTTTTCAAGATTTTTTTAGACAATTTAGACTAAACAGAATATTTGAATGCGTTTTCATTATTGATGCAATAAGGGTTTATAGCCACTCAAAAAGTTTTTCTGAAACGTTCATTTGTACACACTGAATGAACAAACATTCACTTTTAAGATAAATAAAAAAATCCCGGCTTTTACTAAAAAGTAAAAGCCGGGATTTTTTTCTAGACGTCCCAGGAGAGATTCGAACTCCCGACCGACGGCTTAGAAGGCCGTTGCTCTATCCTGCTGAGCTACTGGGACATAATGTTAAACTGTATCAAAGACAATACTTATTATATTCAAATATAATTTAAAAGTCAACGTTTTTTTGAAATTTTATGAGAAGAGAGGTAAAAAACCTTCTCTTCTCCCTATATTTGGCTATATTATGCTGAAAGTGTACAGGTTAACTGCATGCTAGGAATATGTTTACCGCTTATATCGTAAAACTGCACGGTAGCTTCTGTACCATCCATTACTAGTATAGCATACGTACGTTCTTTTCTCATACGAGGAAGTAACATACTTCCTGGATTGATAAATAAAACTCCGTCCATGAGCTCAGCTCCCGCTATGTGAGAATGCCCAAAACAAACAACGTTTGCCCCCACTTCTCTCGCTTTGTAATGCAGATTCATCATAGACATTTTAACATTATATAAGTGACCGTGTGTAACCAGACACGTGGCTTCTCCAAGTGACTCTACTCGATCATTGACGTAAGATGCATCATAATCACAATTTCCTCGAACGCCTAAAAACGAAGACATTTCTTTGCTGTCTTGTGGCAGCTCAGAGTCACCACAATGAATCATCTTATCTACATCAGCATGTCTTTCTCTGATAGTGAGCAGTTCTTCTTGTAACCCGTGGCTATCGCTTACAATTAATAGTTTCACACGTCATCACTCCTTCTAAAATTGCGCATCAATTAGCGGTGCTAGTTTTTCTAACGCATTTGCTCGGTGACTAATTTGATTTTTTTGTTCTTTAGACAATTCTGCCATGGAGCAGTTCCATTTTTCTACAAAGAAAATAGGATCGTATCCAAAGCCGTTCTCGCCTCTTTTTTCTTCCAAGATGCGCCCTTCACACGTGCCTTCTACAAGCTCTGTTCTCTTTCCAGGCACTGCAATAGCAAGCGTACAATGAAAACGTGCCGTGCGCTTTTCAAACGGCACGTCATGTAATTTTTGAAGTACCTTCTCTATATTAGCATTATCATCTTTATTTTCACCAGCATAACGCGCGGAATAAACGCCTGGCTCTCCGTTTAAGGCATCAATAGCAAGCCCAGAATCATCGGCAATAACCGGCTTATTTAATGCTGATGAAATGGTTTCTGCCTTTAGCGTGGCGTTCTCTGCAAATGTAACGCCCGTTTCTTCCACGTCCTCAATTTCAGGAAAATCAAGAAGCGATGTTACTTTGAATCCCTTCGGTGAGAATAGTGTTTCAAAATCCTTTACTTTGCCTGCATTTTTAGTTGCAATAATGATTTCACGCACGTTAATCCCTTACCTTTCTTTAACCGGAATGTAAGCAGCCAGATGATCAAGAACTTCCTTTTGCTGTTCAATCAATTGATAAACACCCTTTTCCCCTAAATCCAAAAGATGGTTTAACTGTTCTCTCGAAAACGTCGATTCCTCTCCCGTTCCCTGTAATTCTACAAACTGTCCGCTTCCTGTCATCACAATATTCATGTCAACTTCCGCTGTCGAATCTTCTTCATAATTTAAATCTAAAATCGAATTTTCTCCATGGATACCTACTGAAGTCGCAGCTAAATAGTCACGAATAGGAATTTCTGTCAGCTTGTTCTCTTCAACCAGCTTTCCAAACGCTAAAACCATAGCCACAAATGCACCTGTAATCGATGCTGTTCTTGTTCCGCCATCTGCTTGAATAACATCACAATCAATCCAAATGGTCTTTTCTCCGACCTTTTCCAGGTCGACTACAGAACGAAGAGCTCGTCCGATCAGACGCTGAATTTCCATTGTTCGTCCTGTGACTTTACCTTTTGTTGATTCGCGTATATTTCTTTGTGCCGTAGCTCGAGGCAGCATAGAATATTCAGCTGTAATCCATCCTTTTCCTTGTCCACGCATAAAAGGAGGCACTCTGTCGTCTATGCTTGCTGTACAAATAACCTTCGTGTCTCCCACCGAGATTAATACAGATCCTTCTGGATGCTTTAAGTATGAAGTATGAAGAGATACAGGTCTCAATTCATTAAATTCCCTACCGTCCAAACGCATTAAGCATGTCCTCCTATTAATTCATTTATATGTAATAGCTTCTTCCATTTTAACTATAAAACAGCGGAAAGAGGTCGCTATTTCAGCAGACCTCTTTCTACTTAGTCCTTTACTAGTATAACAAAAATTTGTTTTTAAAAACTACCTGTGTTCACATTTTTAGGTCTTGAAACTGGCTCCGTTAGCTTTTTCCCTTTTTCATCTTTTAGCGTTTTTTTGCCATTCACCTTAATGGCAACGCTGTCTACGGCTTTTTGTTCCGTCAGCGATAACACCAAGGAGTCGAGAACATACTGAGAAATTTCCGTTCCTTTTAAATTTCCAAAGATGTTTTTATTAAAGTTCAGCGTTAACTGACCGTCCGCATACTTTGGAGCTGCTACGAGCTTTGCATCAGGATTAAAATCTGTCACTAAACCTGATGCAGGCGCAGGTCCTTCTACAAGCTCGTTCACAATCGCAGTGTACATATCTTTGTCATCAGAAGCAATTCGTTTTGTAACAGGAACATAGTAAGTTTGTTTGCCCTCTTGAGCTAAGTAATAGATCGTAACTGGCTTCGTTTGGGTTACGTCAACTACTCCAGTATTATCAAAGTTAATGCCATCTGCTCTGCTCAACCCTTTACTGATTGGTGTATGATTTACAGGCATCTCATCTTTATCATAGCCGTTAATGCGAATTTTAACTTTATTTACGCCTTCAAACTGCGTCAGCGTCCACGTTACGGCCTGCAGGATACGGAGTTCATCTTCTTTTTTATATTCAGCAAATTCAGGTGAAAAATCTGCTACCATCGTGCCGTCACTTTCCAGCTTTGTCCCTAAAACTCTTGTATCAGCAGGAAGAACTGCTCGGAAATTATTTGGCAATAAGTTTGTGACTGGTCCACCCTCTACTAAATATTCAAGAGACTGTTTAGCGACACCTTTTGATTTAGGAATTTCAAGCGTCTGGGGAACAACGTACCCGTTTTTATCAATCAAGTA
The DNA here is from genome assembly GCF_058323215.1 of Priestia sp. USM5. Taxonomy (NCBI): domain Bacteria; kingdom Bacillati; phylum Bacillota; class Bacilli; order Caryophanales; family Bacillaceae; genus Priestia; species Priestia sp. USM5. The sequence continues at coordinate 201,125 of NZ_JBSGKN010000001.1, read as the reverse complement.
AATTTCTCTTTTGGTAGGCGCAGATGTTTCTGCCGCTTTACTTTGTTTTTTATTAGCTTCCGTTACTTTTGCTTCAGTCGCTAATGATTTTTCATCTTTCACATAGGTGACATCCTTTGGCGGATCAATTTCCTTTGCTGCGTTATCCCCTCCGAAAAGTCCACAGCCGGATAACAGCACAGATGTGGTCACCACGGCGGATATGAGAACAAATTTGGTCTTTTTGGACATTCCTTTCCCTCCTCAGACTGTTTGTACTACTATGTATACGAGCTTATTTGCATTTTAGACCAGCTCAACCAAGTTTTTGGCCACAAAAAAACCGAGCTTAATATGCTCGGTTTTAAAGCTTGATATGCTCAACATTATATACAGGGTGCTCAAACCATTTAGATGCAATAGATTGAAACAGTTCTGTTGAGCCTGTTGTATAGAAGTAGTGTTCGGGCTCCATGCTTCTAGGAGCTAGTAAATTGCTATAAGAAAGAATGGCACTTACCTCTATTGCCGTTTCTTCACCAGAACTGATTAACTGAACTCGAGGCCCAATTGCTTCTTGAATAACTGGCTTTAATAACGGATAATGCGTACATCCTAAAATAAGGGTATCCATATCTGTATGATAAAAAGGTTTTAATGTTTCTTTTACAATTCGCTGCGCTTCCGGTCCTTCATAATTACCGCTCTCTACAAGAGGTACAAACAAAGGGCATGCTAAATTTTCCACTTCCACTCTCGTATGAAGAGCGCGGAGTGCATGTGTATAGGCTTGGCTTTTAACGGTTCCATTTGTGCCGATTACGCCTATTTTATGATTTTTAGTTACTTTAAGCGCAGCTCGTGATCCTGGTTCAATGACGCCTATAACCGGAATATCGAGCTGTTCTTGAATTTCATCTAGTACAACTGCCGTAGCCGTGTTGCACGCAATAACAAGCATTTTAATATCTTTATCTACTAAATAATTAGTCATCTCCCATGTGAAAGCTCGTACTTCTTCACTGGGACGAGGACCGTATGGGCAGCGGGCTGTATCTCCAATGTACATAATTTGTTCTTTCGGAAGCTGTCTCATAATTTCCTTTGCTACCGTTAATCCGCCCACACCTGAATCTATAACACCAATTGGTCTACTCAAAACAATCGCCTCATTTTTCTTTCATTTCATCATGCAATTTTCGTAACGTTACTCGTAAAACTTCTGTTTCACTAGGAGAGAAGTTTGCCAGTACGCCATTTAAATACGTTTGTCGCTTTTCAATTACTTCTTCGATAACACGTGCTCCTTCAGGAAGCAAATGAATACGCACTACGCGGCGGTCTTTTGGATCTTTTACCCGAACCACCAACTTATTTTTTTCCATACGATCTACTAAATCTGTCGTTGTACTACAAGCGAGAAAAATACGATTTGATAAATCGCCAATCGTCATATCTCCACGTTCAAACAGCCACTGCAAAGCAATAAACTGAGGTGGCGTAATCGTATAGTCTTCTAAAATTTCTCTTCCTTTTTGCTTCACAATCGCTGCAATATGTCGAAGTGACTTTTCTAATTCTGCCACTGTATCCTCATTATTTTTTGCTGTCATACCGTAATCCTTTCCACCTATAAGTCTTATTTTCTATTATTTCTTTCAGTTAAACCCGTCTCTATTGTTTCTCTTTTCTATTTTATATTGTGCTCTTTTTTCGGTGATTTTTCAAGGTTAACATGAGGATTCTACAACGTTCAGCATTAAAAAACAGCTGCTCCATAAAAGGAGCAGCTGTTTCTATTAATTATTGATATACAGCTCGAAAACTGAGCTGAAATCTTTTGTTGTGTAGGCTGTTTTTTTATCTAATAACCAAGAAAACGCGGCTTCGTTAATTTCTTTAAATTCACCAGCAACACTTCCACTTGTATTTCTTGTACTGCTTAGCGTAGAAGAAGCTAGCTGAATGCTTTGTTTAGCAAAATCGAGCGCAATTTCATTTTCACGCGTTATTTCAGACATTTTAAACAGCGCTTTATATAAATCTTTTACCTCTTCTATATGCTTTTTGTGTACATCGATAGAAAAAGTTTCCGAGCCAATTTTAAATTTAATTTCCACATCTAAATCGACAGTTCCAGCCGTTTCTAGCATTACGTTTGAAATGTGATTTGTGCTGTAGTTATAGCGGCGAAGCATTCGCTTTTTACTTGTAGCACTTGTTCCATCAAGGTGAATGAGCGCTTTATTGGTAAAGCAATATTCATCTGACTTTGATTTGATTAGAAAATAAATTTTTTCTTGTTCTTCATGCATAACGTAATCGTCTGCATCTACCTTGTCATAATCAACTGGCTTAATAACAGAACCAATATCACTTAGCCCCAATACATCAGCAGCTACTTTTCCAAACATTTCCCCATCTCCCTTTTAAAAACGATTGTGTTATTTTCATGTTTTAAGTGTACTGTGCAAATGAGGGGATGTAAATAAAAAAAGGAGCTTCTTTAAAAGAAGCTCCCCATTTATTAAAAGAACAAATTTAAAATCATATAGATAAGTGCAGCTAATGAAGCTGAAATTGGCAATGTGATAACCCATGTAATCACCATGCGCTGTGCAGTTCCCCATTTTACACCTTTCACTCGGTGAGCAGAACCTACACCTAAGATAGAAGATGAAATAACATGAGTAGTACTGACAGGTAGATGAATAAACGTTGCTCCAAAGATAATGGCAGCACCCGTTAAGTCCGCAGCTACTCCATTAACAGGACGAATTTTCATAATTTTACCGCCAACGGTTTTAATGATTTTCCATCCACCAATTGACGTTCCAAGCCCCATTGCGACCGCACAAGCCAGCTGTACCCACCACTGAATCTCAGTACCGCTTTGCATATTGTTAGCAATAAGCGCTAGCGTAATGATACCCATTGCTTTTTGCGCATCATTCGTACCGTGTGTGTAAGATTGTAGAGCTGCAGTCAGGATTTGAACGCGGCGAAAACGCTTATTCGTTTTCGTCAAGTTATGGTTTTTAAACGTTAGCTTGATAATCGTATAGACAATATAACCTACTACAAAGGCTAGAACTGGTGAAATTAGAAGGGCTTCGATGATTTTGATGAAACCTTTGTAATTTAAAGCACCAAATCCAGCAGCTGCAATAGCTGCTCCTGCAATCGATCCAATAATTGCATGAGAAGAACTACTCGGGATACCGAAATACCATGTGATTAGGTTCCACGCGATAGCAGAAATTAATGCTGCTAAAATAACGACAGAACCATTTTGAAGCGTATAAGGATCAACGATATCCTTTGTAATCGTTTTGGCTACGCCCGTAAACGTCATAGCCCCGACAAAGTTCATGGTTGCGGCTAAAAGAATTGCATGTCGCGGTTTTAAAGCTTTGGTTGAAACAGAAGTCGCAATGGCATTAGCTGTATCGTGAAATCCGTTGATAAAGTCAAAACCAAGTGCACCAACTACAATTAGAATGGTTAATATTAGCATTGAATCCATTATACTATAGCCCCGTTACGCATTCTTCATAATAACTGATTCTAAGTTGTTCGCAACCGTTTGACAATAATCCGCGATTTCTTCTAGCGTTTCATAAATTTCTTTATATTGAATAACTTTAATTGGATCTTTACATGTTGCAAATAATTGTTTTAGTGCACGACGATATAATGTATCACAATGTGACTCATACTCTTTAATTTTAATTGCATGCTCACTAATTTGAAGAAGCTTTTTCTCAGACAACAAATTAATAGTAATTAAAATTTCTTCAGCACAGCCTTGAATATTTTTAACAAATTCAGCTACATATTCATCAAATGTCGTAATTGAATGAATTTCCATTAAAGCAGCAAAGCTGTCGATGCCATCAAGTACATCATCCATGCTCATCGCTAGCTGTAAAATATCTTCACGCTCAATTGGAGTAATAAATGCTTTGTTCAACTCAGTAATCACTGTATGCACGTATTTATCACCTTTTGATTCATACGCTTTTAAAACGTTGGCAAATTCCTTTAGGTCAGATACATTTTGAAGTTCAAAGCTGCCTAAAAACTCCGCTGAGTCCTTAATATTTTGGGCAATGTCCATTAACATTTCAGAAAACTTGTCTTTTTTTCTTTTGATCACGTTGCAATCCTCCATCCAATTTATCGAAACTTTACCACTCGTTTTTTCTCTCTATCTTTTTATATGTGTTCTAGTTTCTTTTTTCATTTAAAGTAATGGATAAAACCTAGCTGTTCATTACTATAACGAGAGAAACCACCTCTCTTGTGTATCAAAAAATTCTAAAAAAACAAACGTTTACCAGAGCAAAAGTCCCAAAATGTGGTTCTTTCACCTATAGGTTATGCGATTCATTTTTTTACGCCAAGTCAAAAATTACTCCTATTATTGTTAATTGTCAATAACTTTTCAAACACATTTTTTTAGGCTTCTTTACAATACATTAACAATAATACGTTGATTCCTTTTAAAATAAGGGTTTTCAGAGTTTGTATAAAATTGGGATTTACAAAAACTTAACATTACTCCCCTTGTGTAAATAATAAAAGCCAGCTCTTTTAGAACTGGCTTTTATTATTTACTTATTATATTGCTGAAATACATTTTTTACTTTCGGCACGACGTAATGACTTCCGCCTTTATCCTCTACCCCTTCAACCATCATTGAAACGAGTAAGTTTTTCTGTTTTGTGTCCACAGCTACAAACCATCCGTTTTCCTGCCCTTTTTCACCTTGAGTTTTCTTTAGCTCTGCTGTTCCCGTTTTTCCAGCCAAGGTTAACCCATCTATCTTTGCTGCATGACCCGTACCGTTTTTATCTTCAATGACATCAACTAAATCATTTTGAATTAATTGCGCCGTTTCTTTAGATATTACTTGTTTTTTCCATATTCCACTCTCATCACCGTTCATAAGAATAGGCTTTACTATATTTCCATCGTTTACAATCGATGTATACATCAATGCCAAGTGGAGAGGATTCACTTGCAGTTTCCCCTGGCCATAGCCAGAGTTTGCTAATACTCCCTCATCTTTAATATCTTGATCACCTGCAATTTTAGACGTTTCAAAAGGATAATTAACAGGCAATTTTTGATTAAACCCAAACTGTTTTAAACCACTGTTAAATTTGTCTAAACCTAGCTTCAAAGCAGTCTGCGCAAAATAAATATTATCAGATGTAACATAAGCATCACGTAAATTAACATTCGGTTTGCTGCCCACTCGTGTTACGTAGAAATTTCCCCAGCTTTTATCTTTCTGCCATTTCTTCCCGCTGATTGATATACTTTCATTTGGATTTAGCACGTTTTCATCAACCGCTAAAGCTCCGGTGACTAACTTAAATGTAGATCCCGGAGAATACGTTTTGGTAAAACGATTCATTAACGGCTTATTAGGATTCGTTGAAAGGGATTGATACGTATTAGCATCGATTCCAAAAGAAAAAGAATTCGGATCAAAAGCTGGCGTGCTTACAAGACCTAATATTTCTCCCGTTTTAGGTTGAAGAGCAGTAGCTACTCCTTTTTCATCTTTTAACTGTTCATAAAGGGATTTTTGAACATTCGTGTCTACCGTAACCTGAATGCTTTCCCCGTCTTTTGGATTCACTTTTGCAATTTCATTCTTTTTATTACCATCTTTATCTACAGTATAAATCGTGACGCCGTCTCGAGCACGAAGCTTATCTTCATACAAAGATTCTAAGCCAATCATTCCAGCTTTAGACTGAGCATTATAACCTTCATCTTTATGCTCTTTTAAATATTCAGCTGTGACAGGCGCAACGTATCCAACTAAATGAGCACACGCTTCTTCACAAGGATATACGCGCGCATTCACCTTTTTTTGTTGAATGCCTTCTACTTTTTTCAAAGAATTCTCTAAATTAGAGGCGTCTTTTTGACTAACTGTTTTAATAGGAACAAATTGATTCTCTTTCACCCAAGAAGCGCTCAGTGCTTGATTAATACTTTTTTCTGAAAGAGCAAGAGTCTTGCTTAATTGTCGTATCGCTTGCTCGCCGCCTTTAGAAAACTGCTGGGGAACAACTCCAACTTGAATCGCTTCTCCGTTTTGAGCTAAATATTTCCCTGAACGATCCATAATTTCTCCACGCACAGCTGACTGAGTAGCTACTCTTACTTGCTCTCCTTGCTTAAGTCCTTTAAAAAGCATATTAGGCTTCCAATTAATATACCAATTCTCTGTATCCCCTTGTTTTTCTTGAACCACAGCAGCATTTTCTTTAAATGAGATTTCACCGGCTACAGAGTTCATGTTTACTTCAAAAGGTAAAACAGCTTTATGGTCTTTTATTTCTAAGTCTTCTATTTTACTTGCCTTCACTTTAAGCTTGTCCGCTTCAATTGCATCATAGATATTTTTATATCGATTTACAAAGTCTTTTTCTGAAATCGTCTTTTTAGCATCTTTAGACAAGTATCCATACATACCTTCAAAATCTTCTTTATTCCACATGGCTACATATTTATCAAATCGATCCTGTGCTTTCTGTTGATCATTTGAGCAACCGGCAGTTATGAGTAAGAGAATTGCCATAGTAAAAAATAGCCACCCAATTCGTCTCATGATGATTTTCCCCCTTTTTTCAATACCATTTCTATCATATAAAATTTTACATAAACTTTCCATCAGAAAGTTACACCCAGGAATTAATTGGTATTACAACCCACTTAATTTACATATCGACAAAAAAATCAATAGGTAAATAAGAAAAAAATTGAACATTTTGTGAATATTTTGTGTCTTTTTTGGAAAGTATTTGATATAATAAGTGTAAGAAGAAAAAGAATAGGAGGCGACTAAAATGAGAAGATTCTTACAGTTTTACTTTATGTTTAGTTCTCTGTTCTGTTTTGGAAGCGTTTTCGTCCTACTTATGTCTCAAGAATATTATTTTGCACCGTTATTCCTCACACTGGGCTGTTTAAATATTTTTCTCTTTAAAGTATATATTCAAGAAAGTCGAAAAGATAAACAAGCTGCACCTGAAAAACCAAAACCAACAATTTAACGGACTCGTCTCTCGGCTGAGATGAATGTAAAAGAAGAACCGGTGAAAAATTCACCGGTTCTTCTTTTACGAGGTTGAAGCTTTTGGAAACCTATCGTTTGCAATAATCTCACCGATGCTTTCACTCTTTCCTTCACCCTCATCAATATTTAAAAGCGGGAACAATAACTCTCCTACGTGATAAGCTTCTTCTAAATGCGGATAGCCTGATAAAATAAAAGATTCAATTCCTAAAGCTTCATATTCTTTTATTCGTTTCGCTATATTTTCAGCACTGCCTACCAGGGCAGTTCCTGCACCTCCCCGGACGAGCCCCACACCTGCCCATAAGTTAGGGCTAATCGTAAGTTCCTCTCGGGTTCCTCTATGAAGGCTCGCCATTCGCTGCTGCCCAACTGAGTCATACCTTGCAAAAGTACGCTGTGCAGCTTGAATTGTGTCGTCGTCCAAATGCTGAATTAATCGATCGGCTGCTTCCCAAGCTTCTTCTTCCGTTTCCCGTACAATAATATGCAAACGAATCCCAAACTTAACGGTTCTGCCTTCTGCTTCTGCTTGCTTTCTCACAGCCGTTATTTTTTCTCTTACTTGTTCAGGAGGCTCTCCCCACGTTAAATACACGTCAGAATGTTTTGCTGCAACTTTTTGTCCTGCGGGTGAAGATCCGCCAAAATAAATAGGTGGAGAAGGTTTTTGAACAGGTGGATACAACAGCTCACTGTTCTCTACATGAATATGTTTTCCTTCATAATTAACCGTATCTCCAGCCAATAACCCTTTCCACACATCTAAAAATTCATCCGCAGCTTCATAACGTTCATCATGTGATAAGAAAAGGCCGTCTCCGGCTAATTCTGCTGGATCTCCTCCTGCTACTACGTTAACTAGTAAACGACCGTTTGAAATTCGATCAAGAGTCGAAGTCATGCGCGCTGCCACGGAAGGAGCCATAATGCCCGGACGTACAGCTACTAAAAATTTCAAACGCTCTGTTTCAGGTATAAGTGAAGCAGCCAATAGCCACGGGTCTTCGCATGATTTCCCCGTTGGAATCAGAACTCCTTCAAATCCTAACCGGTCAGCTGCTTGAGCAACTTGTCGAAAATATGAATAGTCTGCTGAACGACCTCCTCGATTTGTCCCTAGATATCTTCCATCTCCATGGGAAGGAATAAACCATAACATTTTCATGATTCAACACTCCTTTTCGTTTGTTCTAGATGATATTCAAGCTCTTTTAATGAACGTTTAATTCTCGCTTCTGCTTCTTCCGCAATAAACTCAATTTCATTTTCTTTCGTATAGGCCACCTCAGAATCAACAATATAAACTCCATGAATAAGAGCAGTAGCTCCTAAAACGGATAATGTCGGCTTAAATACATAATCAAGAGCCAGTAGATGAGCAATGGTTCCCCCTGTAGCTATCGGCAGCACGGTTTTATTGTGCAAACCTTTTTCAGGTATTAAATCTAAAAATGTTTTTAAGATTCCTGTGTAGCTAGCTTTATAGATTGGGCTGACAATAATAACGGCATCAGCATCTGCCACTTTCTTTTGAGCTTCTTGAATCGCAGGGCTAGAAAAGTTAGCATATAGTAAGTCTTCAGCTGGTAGATCGCGGACATGCACGGTTTTTACTTCATGTTTTTCATTTTGCAGATATGCTGCAATATACTCACTTAAAGCAGCTGACCTTGATTGTTTTGAAGGGCTTCCCGTAATAATTGTAAACTGACTCATTATCATCTCTCCTTTTAACTTATAAAACTGATAGATTTACAAGGATTAATAAGTATATAAATCCTTCTTTTATTTTTCACCTGCGTAGCTGTCTCTCCATTTAAGAAGACGCTTTTCTAATACTCGGACAAATGAATCAGTTAATTTGCCTACAACAGCAAAAATGATAATTCCGACAAAAACTACATCTGTTTGAGAAAACTGCCTAGCATCCATAATCATATATCCTACACCTTCACTTGCTCCCATTAATTCAGCTACTACCAGTCCGAGCCATGCAATACCTAAAGACAATCGGACACCAAGTAAAATATTAGGAAGAGCGGCTGGTAAAATGAGTTTCGTGATTTGTTTCCATTTACTAAATTGCAGAACACGCGCAACATCAAATAATTTCGAATCAACGCCGCGAATGCCTAAATACGTATTAACATAGATTGGGAAAAACGCACCGTTTGCAATTAGCAATATCTTTGAAATTTCCCCAAAGCCAAACCATAAGATAAATAAAGGAGCCAAGGCAAGGTGAGGAACAGTTCTAAGCATTTGAATGGATGGATCCATATAGTGCTCCGTTTTCTTTGAGAAACCGACAATAACACCAAATAGTAAACCTAGACCAGCTCCAACGGCAAAACCTATGGCAGCACGTAAAATACTGATTTGAAGATTAGCTCCGAGTTCTCCCGATACGATGAGCTGTTTGAAAGAAAGTACAATATCAACAGGTGTAGGAAGAACGGTTTTAGATACATAGCCCGCAGAACCAATGATTTGCCACACGACGATAAGCAAAATTGGCACGACGAGAGAACGAAGGAAAATTCCCTGCTTATTTTTCGCTTCTTCCTTTCTTTTTTTCACTTGTTGCAAGTGAGCTGCTGAAGACTGGACATGTCCTGAAACCACGGATGTTTTACTCATTTTCATCACCTCATTTTTCTTTTAATGCTTTTTCAATAAATGAATTATCAACGACATCTCCCGTATCAATTTTCTTTTTAATAACGCCTAAAGATTGTTGAAAATCAGCTGTTCGCTGTTGTTCTGCAATAATTTCTTTAGAGGTTGGGCGATTATAGGCAGGATTATTTTTTAACACTTGTCTTACTACGTCTTTATCTAGATTTTTTTGTTTTGCTAGAATATCCACAGATTCTTCAAAATGTTCGTTTTGCCATTCAAGTGCTTTTTGATAAACTTGTAAAAACTTAACGACTAACTCCGGATGATCTTTTGCAAAGCCTTCTCTTACAATAGTAAAGCCTGGTGAAGCAACCTTTAACGAATCGCCGTCTGCTAAAATACGAGCTTCATTTTTTAAGTTTTGCAGGGAGATAAACGGTTCCCAAATTGACCATGCATCCACTGACCCATTTTCAAATGCTGGCTGAGCTTCGTCTGGCTGAAGCTGAATAATCTTTACGTCACTTGGCTTTAACCCATTTTGATCAAGAGCTCTGTACAATAAGTTAAAACCGCTGCTGCCTTTGGCAACCGCAATCTTTTTACCTTTTAAATCTTTTACGCTTTTAATCTTGCTGTTTTTCCCTACTAAAATAGCATTTCCTTTTAATCCGTCGCTCGAATTAGCAATTTCTAAAAATGGAATATCTGCCCCTTGACCAGAAATAACCGGTGAGTTTCCAACTTGGCCGAAATCCAAGTGTCCAGATGCTAACCCTTCAAATTGCGGAGGACCGCTTTGAAACTCTGTCCATTTAACGTTTACACCTATTTTTTTAAATTCTTTTTCAAACCATTTTTGGTTTTGTGCCAGCATTAAAGGTCCTAGGCTTTGTTGAATGCCAATATTGATCGTAACGTTTTTCGAATCTTCGCCGCTCGCTTTTTCTTTCGTCCCGCACCCAGCCAATGCGAGAACAAGTACAATAGCTGCAGTTAAAAGTAGCTTTTTCATCTGTTCTGTCTCCTTCTCTGTCTGATTGAATCTTTAATGTTCTCCTGCTTCTTCAAATTCTTTCAGCACTTGCTGCCTTAGCTGCTGAAAAGGTAGTTCTGTCTTTTTTCGCGGATGACTAATTTCTACTGGAACAACCCGACTAATTTCTCCTGGTCTGGCACTCATAATCACAATTTTAGTTCCTAAGTAAATGGATTCATCTAAATCGTGGGTAACAAAAATCATGGTTGTTTTTTCTTTTTTCCATATGTCTAACAGCACATCTTGCAGATGAGTGCGAGTAAAAGCATCCAACGCACCAAACGGTTCATCTAACAATAAAACCTCGGGATTTCTTAAAAGAGCACGCGCAATCGCAACTCGTTGAGACATCCCCCCAGATAGTTCTCGAGGATAAGCTTTTTCAAATCCTTTCAGCCTGACAATATCAATTAGCTCATCTACGCGGCGCCGAACGTTCGAATCTTTCAGCGATAAGTCAGCCGCTATATTTTGCTCCACATTAAGCCACGGGAACAAGCGGTGTTCTTGAAAGATCATTCCTTGTTTAATGCTAGGTCCGGCTATGTGCTTCCCGTTGATTTCAATGCGCCCTTCATAATCTATATCAAGTCCAGCGATCATTTTAAGCAGCGTACTTTTTCCGCATCCGCTCGGACCAATAATGGTAATAAATTCACCTTTATTAATCGTAAGATTTACATTTCGCAATGCTTGAGTTACTTGTTCTCCTTTTTGAAATGAGCGGTTAACCGATTGAATCACGACACTCACAGCAATTCCTCCTCCTTGAATTTTTAAATCAAAAGCTATTTCACCTAAAAACATAAAAGCTCCTACCTAAAAAAGGTAGGAGCTTTCGGTTGACCGATCAGCCCGTTGCTATAGTTAACTGATTTGTTATTGGATTATTTTGAATTTTATCATATTAATCCGATTTGTCAACTGTGTTTTATATATTTTATCCATTAGATTCTTGAGGATTTGGTTTTTTCCATTTAAATATTGAGTTTAAAAATCCGTATATATGCTTAGACTCCTTCGTTAACAAAGGACCAATAATAGCTAAAATCAATACATAAAGCGCAGCGAATGGCTGAAGGATGGCCGATAATCCTCCTTCAATTCCGATGTTAGCCATAATGATTGAAAACTCACCTCGTGACATGATTGTTAATCCAATATTGGTCGAAGCCTTGTGTGACAGCCCGCTTTTTCTTCCTGAAATCATACCGGCTGTAAAGTTACCAATAATCGTAAGCGCAACTGCTCCAAGGGCAAGCCAGCCTGCATCCCAGAGCGTGAGAGGATCAATACTTAATCCGAAGCTGAAGAAAAAGATGGCTCCAAAGAAATCACGAAACGGTACGACAAGATGTTCAATCCGATCGCGATGTTCTGTTTCAGAAAATACAAGCCCAAGCAATAATGCTCCAATTGCTTCTGCCACGTGAATTGTTTCTGAGAAGCCTGCCACAAAAAACAATACCGCAAAAACGACGATTATAAAGATTTCATTCGATGAAATATTTAAAAGTTTATTTAGTAGAGGCGTAGCTTTTCGAGCAATGATAAAGAACAGCATCATATAGCCAAACGCAATTAAAATAGATGTTAAAGATCCAGCAAGCGATTCGTGGTCTCCAAGCACCAACCCTGAAACGACAGAAAGATAAACCGCTAAGAAAATATCTTCAAACATGATGATCCCTAATATCAATTCCGTTTCTGGATTTGCCGTTCGTTTTAAATCAACCAATACTTTTGCGACAATTGCGCTGGACGAAATCGTAATAATTCCAGCGATAATCAGCACTTCAAGAAGAGGATTTCCTGTCAGGTATCCATACAATAATCCTAAGGTAAAGTTAATTAAAATATAAATAGATCCTCCCACCGCGATGGACTTACCTGATTTAATTAACTTTCCAACTGAAAATTCTAACCCTAAATAAAAGAGTAAAAAGAGAACTCCAATTCTCCCCATAAATTCAATAATCTCTTGGCTTTCAATAAACTTTAAACTGAATGAGCCAAACTCAGGAGCATGGGGACCAACCGCCATGCCCAGCAGAATGAGGAATGGAATAATCGTAAATTTAAATTTATGTGCTAGTATAGCCGCTAAAGCGACTAGTAACAAAGCTGTCCCAACTTCAAATACTAAATGATCCAATTATGAACTACCTCCTTGTGAAAGCAATTCTTTAATGAGCGTTTTTAAATTTCCTCTTTCACCAGAGATGACAAGCGTATCTCCTTCTTCAATTAACGTATCTGGTCCTGGGGTAGATAATTTTTTTTGCGTGTTTTTAATGACAGCGATGATTGTGACATCATAGTTGCTGCGAACGTCAATTTCGCCAATTGTTTTACTGTGAGCTTTCGCCTGTTTTTCAACTTTGTACCATTCAATCACTAAGTCATTGAATGCCACTTCAATGGTTTCCATTGCTTTTGGCTTGTAAATCATGCCGCCTAAAATTGCAGCTAGCTGTCTTGATTCCGTATCTGTTAACGTAATGTCAAAAATGCTTTCTTCTAAATCTTTTTGATCGAAGTGGTAGATTTCACGTCGTCCATCATCATGAATAATAACGACCACACGGTTTCCTCCGCTTGTCTCAATTTCAAATTTACGGCCGATTCCTGGTAATTCCGTTTCTTTAATCATCATTGAATGATCACTCCTATAAAGTTTTTAAGAAGAATATTAAATTTTCATTGCATTATTTGTATAGAAAATCCCCATGACAAATAAGCCTAAGAATAGTAGGTAATTTTAGGTTTGAAGAAAAGGCTGCTGAAATTTCAACCTTTTTTATTTAATTGAGGTAACTTGATTGAAAGATTTTTGGATAAAAAAGTGTTTTCTTGAGGAAAAAATACGCAATTTGATGCGTCGGAATGATGAGCTTGGTACTCACCCATACTAAAGCAAAAGTTACTATCACACTTTGTATTAGAGATCCTATTTGTTTGACGCTGTGCTTAGCTCCTGGAGACATGTGCACGATATCCGTGTAATGCTGTACCGAACTTTTTGTGACCTTTACTTTTTCAAAGTCATTATCAATAAATTTATCTGGCAAACTCGCAAAAGGCAAGCAGAATATCATGCATAATAATACCCCTAACCATACATTTTTCATCATCTCACCTCTCTTTCTTTTGAAGTAGTATCTCCTTACTTAAAAGTATACGTACTCTGAAATTCAATTTCAAGCAATAAGTTTCTTTTATAAAGATTTACCTTTTTTATAATATTTTCTTAATGATATTCTTTTTAGATACATATGCGATACTTAAAAAAATATACAAAAAGCTGGCTTTCTAAAAAGAAAGCCAGCTCATGTTATAGTTCAAGTTCTCCCATTCGAAGGAGTTCTACGACTGCTTGAGAACGCCCCTTGACTCCAAGCTTTTGCATCGCATTAGAAATATGATTTCGAACTGTTTTTTCGCTAATGAATAGTTCACTCGCGATTTCTTTTGTTGTTTTGTCCTGTACTAAAAGCTCGAATACTTCTCGTTCACGCTTTGTAAGTAGCGGTTTAGGTTGAAACTCTTTTTCTTTCAATGTAACCCTCCTTGCCTGATCCTGAGTTGAACTATCGGATGGGTGTAAATTTAGTCAACATATCTTATGTGCGGTATGCCTACGCGGTTACTAGTTTTAGAAAAAATATGCAAAAAACTCTTTTTTACCTTTGAAAAAGAAAAAAAGCCTGAAGAAAGAGCCTTCAAGCCATTTTTATATAGTCGATAAACACCTTTTCATCTCTTCATTCCAAGGCACGCTTTTTCCTGTTTCTTTAGAAATTTGCACCATTGTTCCTCTCCCCGTGAGTACAACCTCTCCTTGCTCATTTTGAATCATATAGTGTAAATCAACCGAAGAACGTCCGATTTTATGGGCCTTTACAAAAACAGCTAGCACGTTGCCAAAATACACTTGTTTGACATAGTCGCACTGCAAATCAGCCACTACCGGTATCGTTCCCTCATACTCACTCGTCCACTTTTGCATAAAGCCAATATGGTGAAAGAATTCCGTACGTATTTGTTCAAAATAAACAAAAGGAACCGTATTATTTAAGTGCCCAAACATATCTGTTTCCGAAAATCTTACCTTGATTTTCTGCTTAAACGAAAATGACTCTTTCCAGTGATCCATGTCTTCAATATACGAAATATTATTCATCTGTATTTCCTCCGTTCGTCATAGACATAATAAAACCTCTCCACGTGGAGAGGTTTTGAGTGGTTATACTTGATCGCTACCAAAGAAACTTCTGAATGCTTGAATTGTTGTGTCGCGGTTCAAAGCTGCGATTGAAGTAGTCAATGGAATTCCTTTTGGACATGATTGAACGCAGTTTTGAGAGTTCCCGCAGTTCGCTAGCCCTCCATCACCCATAATCGTCTCTAAACGTTCTCCTTTATTTAACGCACCGGTTGGATGGGCATTAAACAAGCGAACTTGAGAAAGCGGTGCTGGACCGATGAAGTTTGACTTGTCGTTTACGTTTGGACAAGCTTCTAAGCAAACGCCGCATGTCATACACTTGGATAACTCATACGCCCACTGACGTTTCTTTTCAGGCATACGCGGTCCTGGTCCTAAATCGTATGTGCCATCGATCGGAACCCAGGCTTTTACTTTTTTCAGTGAATCAAACATACGGCTGCGGTCTACCTGCAAGTCACGAACAACAGGGAATGTTTTCATTGGCTGCAAGCGAATCGGCTGTTCTAGTTTATCAACAAGAGCTGTACATGACTGACGAGGTTTACCGTTGATAACCATTGAACAGGCTCCGCATACTTCCTCTAAACAGTTCATTTCCCAGTTTATCGGAGCAACCTCTTTACCTGAAGCATCAACAGGGTTACGTCTGATTTCCATCAGTGCTGAAATAACGTTCATATTCGGACGATACGGAATTTCAAACTCCTGATTGTAAGGAGCAGATTCAGCTGAATCTTGACGTGTAATAATGAAGCGCACTGTCTTTTGGACTGTTTGTTGTTCACTCATTGATTAACGAACCCCCTCTTGTTGTTTTTTTGGTTTTTCATCTTTTTTCTTTGTGTAGTCGCGCTTACGCGGTTTGATTAACGATACGTCTACCTCTTCATAATGGAAAGAAGGAGCCGTTTTCTTATCAACGAAAGATGCCATTGTTGTTTTTAAGAATTCTTCATCGTTACGATCTGGGAAATCCGGCTTATAATGAGCACCGCGACTTTCGTTACGGTTGTAAGCTCCAAGCGTTACAACACGTGAAAGCTGGAGCATGTTTTGAAGCTGACGAGTAAATGTTGCCGCTTGATTACTCCATTTAGCCGTGTCATTAATGTTAATACGATCATAGCGTTCAATTAATTCTTGAATCTTTTCATCTGTTTTTAACAGTTTGTCATTGTATCGTACGACTGTCACGTTGTCAGTCATCCATTCCCCTAGCTCTTTATGAAGAACGTATGCATTTTCTGTACCTTGAAGATTCATGATATTGTTCCATTTCTCTTCTTCTTCTTTCACATGACGATCATATACGCTTGAAGAAATAGCATCTGCGCTCTTTTCTAAACCATTGATGTATTCAACGGCTTTAGGACCAGCAACCATACCGCCATAAATAGCTGACAATAATGAGTTTGCTCCTAAACGGTTCGCTCCGTGCTGCGAATAATCACACTCACCAGCTGCGAACAAGCCAGGGATATTTGTCATTTGATCGTAATCCACCCATAAACCGCCCATTGAATAGTGTACGGCTGGGAAAATCTTCATTGGTACTTTGCGCGGATCATCGCCCATGAATTTTTCATAGATTTCGATGATACCTCCAAGTTTAATGTCTAGCTCTTTTGGATCTTTATGTGAAAGGTCCAGATAAACCATGTTCTCTCCGTTAATTCCTAACTTCTGCGCTACGCAGACGTCAAAAATTTCACGAGTTGCAATATCACGAGGTACTAAGTTACCGTATGCCGGATATTTTTCCTCTAAGAAATACCAAGGTTTACCGTCTTTATATGTCCAAACGCGTCCGCCTTCTCCACGAGCAGATTCACTCATAAGACGAAGCTTATCATCTCCCGGGATAGCAGTTGGATGAATTTGAATAAACTCTCCGTTTGAATAGTATGCACCTTGCTGATACACGATAGATGCCGCTGAACCTGTATTAATAACTGAGTTCGTCGATTTTCCAAAGACAATACCAGGTCCACCTGTAGCCATAATAACCGCATCAGCTGGGAACGTTTTAATTTCCATTGATTTTAAATTCTGTGCAGAAATTCCGCGACAGCTGCGCTCATCATCAAGAACAGCACCTAAGAATTCCCATCCTTCGTACTTTGTCACAAGTCCGGCAACTTCATAGCGACGAACCTGCTCATCTAATGCGTACAATAACTGTTGACCCGTTGTTGCTCCAGCAAAAGCCGTACGGTGATGCTGCGTTCCGCCAAATCGTCTGAAGTCTAACAAACCCTCAGGAGTACGGTTAAACATAACACCCATACGGTCAAGTAAGTGAATAATACCAGGAGCTGCTTCACACATTGCTTTTACAGGTGGCTGGTTGGCTAAAAAGTCTCCGCCATACACTGTGTCATCAAAGTGTTCCCATGGTGAATCTCCTTCACCTTTCGTATTTACGGCTCCGTTGATTCCACCTTGTGCGCAAACTGAGTGAGATCTTTTTACCGGAACTAGTGAAAATAAATCTACTTGCTTGCCAGACTCAGCAATTTTTATTGTTGCCATCAAGCCAGCTAAACCGCCACCGACTACGATGATTTTTCCGTTACTCATCGGAACCCCACTCCTTCAAAACCTTAATTTTATGCAAATGCGAATAATGTACGAACACCTACGAATGTAAGTGCTAAGAAGATTGCTAATGTCACATAAGTTGAAATTCTTTGAGAACGTGGTGTTACAGTTAACCCCCAGCTAACTCCAAATGACCATAGACCGTTTGCAAAGTGGAAGATCGTAGATACAACACCAACTATGTAGAATGCAAACATTGCTGGGTTGCTTAAAATTCGTTCCATCATTTGAAAATCTACTTCTTTTCCAAGCGCAGCTTGTATTCTGGTTTCCCATACGTGCCATGTGATGAAGATAAGTGTGATTACACCTGAAACACGCTGAAGGATAAACATCCAGTTACGGAAAAATCCATAGTTGTTAACGTTTGTTTTAGCAGTGAATGCGATGTAAAGACCGTATATTGCGTGAAAAACGATTGGTAAGAAAATAATGAAAATTTCTAGAGCATAGCGGAAAGGTAAGCTCTCCATGAAGTGAGCTGCTTGATTAAATGATTCTTCTCCCTTTGTCGCGAAATGATTCACAACTAAATGCTGTGTTAAGAAAATCCCGATTGGTATTACTCCAAGTAGTGAATGGATTCTCCGATATTGAAACTCTCTGTTTGCCGCCATCTGCGTAGACCCCCCTTAGTTAAATGAACATAGTTTGTGAAGAACTTTCTTACTCCCACTAGACAAATAGATTAATCGTGAATACAGGAAATGAAAACCTTTGCATTTCCTAATAAAGTATGTGACAGGTTAATTTTACTCCCATCGATTAAGAGCGTCAAGGCAAGATGTTTAAATCTTCTATAAAATATAAATTTATAAAATTTTATATTTGTTAACGCTTACTGCATTGATGTTAAAGATTTTTTCTTTCTATTATAATATCGCTTGCCACAGTTAAGTAAGCGTTTACTTTATACTTTTATTGTAAACAAGTTCACAAAACATTTACACAGGTAAAAGTACCCTTTTAAAAGTAATTTTATGGATTTTTTATCTTTACATCTAACTCTTTTTACCATAATAAAGATCCTCTTACATTTTATTAAAAAAATGCGTGAGAGGTTTTTTAGATTTGTATATAATAGTAGTAAAGAAAGAGGGGAAAGCATGAGCAATTTACAAACAGAATCACAGCAAGAACTTGAAGAGACGATGGAAACATTAGAACCTAATGCCGCAGCTGAAACAGAGAGAGCTCTTGATCACGTTCCATATTTCGGATACAGCCTTTTGCGTGACGTGTTAATTCCAGAGCTTCTTGGAGACGAAACGAATACCATCTCATACTGGGCAGGAAAACACCTTGCGCGTAAATATCCATTAAATACAATGGATGAAATCGTCGCATTTTTTAAAGCAGCTTCCTGGGGAACACTGACGCTTGCCAAAAAAGATAAATATTCACTAGAGCTTGAGTTATCAGGTGATGTGGTCAGCAAAAGATTTCAGCAGGAAACTTGTTCATTTCATCTTGAGTCAGGGTTTGTGGCTGAACAGATTCAGCGTCAAAACAACTGCCTAACAGAAGCCTACTTAACACCTAAAGAAAAGAACGGAAAAGTGCTGATTTCCGTGCAGTGGGACCGAAAAGATATCTTACCTACCGAAACCCGTGCGGAGCGTTATAAAAAGTAAGAAATACGTATATATAAAAGACGTGGAGATACCACGTCTTTTTTCTTTTCTTTATACTTGCACTGCCTGCTGCTCTTCTAATTCAAATGCTACGTGAAGCGTCTCAACAGCTTTTACCATATCAGCATGCGGTACAACTGTAGATACTTTAATTTCAGACGTGCTGACCATCTTCACTTCAATTTTCTCTCCTGCCAGCACTTCAAACATTTCGGCTGCAACACCTGGATTAGATATCATGCCAGATCCCACAATCGATACTTTAGCCAGACTGCTTTCATGTTCAATACGCGTATACCCCAAGGTAGATTTATACTCTTTTAAGACGGCAAGAGCAGCTTCTACATCTACAGTTTTAATAGAAAATGAGATAGAGAGGCGATTATTAGCCGTTACGTTTTGAATAATAATATCCACATTTAACTGTTCTTTTGCTAATGCTGTAAAAATAGTAGAAAGAGTTTGTAACTCGTTGTTTAACCCTTCAATTGTCACCCGTGAAATATTATCTTCAAACGCAATTCCTCTTACGACTAAGTTTTGTTCCATTGAAACTTCCTCCTCAACAATCGTTCCATTCTCGTTTTCTAAGCTTGAACGCACTTCTAGCGGTACCTGATAATTTTTTGCAAACTCAACAGCGCGCGGATGCAGCACCCCTGCTCCTAAATTGGCTAATTCTAACATTTCGTCATATGAAATAGAATGAAGTTTACGAGCCTCTTCTACGTAGCGCGGATCCGTCGTAAACACTCCTGTTACGTCTGTATAAATATCACATTTTGCAGCTTTTAGTGCCGCGGCAAGAGCTACTGCCGTCGTGTCAGAGCCGCCTCGACCTAATGTTGTAATGCTTCCATCTTCTGAACAGCCTTGGAATCCAGCTACTACTACGATTCGACCTCTATCTAATTGGCTTTGAATACGAGTCGTGTCAATGTGCTGGATTCGTGCATTGCTGTGAACTGCTTCCGTCTGGATACCAGCTTGCCAACCTGTTAGCGAAGTGGCTTCATGACCTTTGCATTGAAGAGCCATTGTTAACAGGGAAATCGTTACTTGTTCTCCAGTTGTAAGAAGCATATCCATTTCGCGTTTACTTGGACTGTCCGTAATATCACTTGCTAATTTCACCAGTGCATCTGTGGTTTTGCCCATTGCCGATACAACAACTACTACTTGGTTACCGCGCTCTGCTTCTTGAATAACACGGTTTGCTACATGTTGAATACGTTCAACAGAACCAACAGATGTTCCACCAAATTTTTGAACGATTAATGCCATAATTTTGTTCATTCCTTTTCAATAAATTTGCATATGCAGGATGATGAGAAGCTAAATTTTTTTACTCAGACAATAAAAAAAGCAATGAGATGAGCTCTCATTGCTTAACGAACGAAAATTATAAAACATAACCGTCCACTGCCGTGAGATAGCTCTCCAAGAATCTACATCTTGACAATCCTACGTTTATTCAACGCAGAACCAGCAATCATTACTATGAGGTAATGTTCACTTCGGCAAATTTCCCTTTCCGCATCGTTCATAAGGGCTCATACCCTTCCTGATGCGTACTGATTAAATTTGCACCTCTATCTTCACTTCATTTGATGAAGTGTCGTATGAAATTAGTTAATAGCTTATCAAATATTTTCTATTATTTCAAGACTATTTTTGTAATGTTTCATAAATTTTTTCAGCAATGTTTTGAGGAACACCTGAATTTCGTATATCTTCAACCGTTGCTTCTTTCAATTTTTTCACCGAACCAAAATGCTTTAACAAAGCTTTCTTACGCTTTTCTCCCACTCCCGGAATGTCGTCTAGAACTGACTGAAAAGCGGACTTAGAGCGCACTTGACGGTGGAAGGTGATTGCAAAGCGGTGAACTTCATCTTGAATTCGCTGAAGCAAATAAAATTCTTGACTATTGCGTTCAAGCGGTATGATTTGAGGAGGCTCACCAATCATCAGGTTGGAGGTTCTGTGTTTATCATCTTTAACAAGACCTGCTGTAGGCACTAAAAGTCCCAATTCATTTTCGAGAACGTCCTGGACTGCAGCTAAATGCCCTTTGCCTCCATCTACAACAATTAAATCCGGAAGCGGAAGGCCTTCTTTTAACGCTCTGGAATACCGTCTGCGAACGACTTCCCTCATGGAACTGTAATCATCTGGTCCCTTTACGGTCTTAATTTTATATTTGCGATATTCTTTCTTTTCCGGTTTCCCATCAACAAAAACAATCATCGCAGAAACTGGGTCTGTTCCTTGAATATTTGAGTTATCAAATGCTTCAATCCGATAAGGAGCGGCAATTCCAAGCTCTTCTCCTAACCGTTCAACTGCGCCAACTGTACGCTCTTCATCTCGTTCAATTAAATAGAATTTTTCACCGAGCGCAATTTTTGCATTTTTACACGCAAGTTCTACTAATTCTTTCTTTTTGCCTCGCTTTGGATGCTGAACCTCTACTTCTACTAACTTCTCAGCTAACTCTGCATCAATCGTTGCTGGAACCATCACTTCTTTTGGCTTAATATTTTTGGCATAAAACTGACCGATAAAAGTTAAGAAATCTTCTTCTGGCTCTTTATAAAAAGGAAACATAGAAACTTCTCGCTCAATTAATTTCCCTTGGCGAATAAAGAAAACTTGAACACACATCCATCCTTTATCGTAAGAATAGCCAAACACATCTCGATTAACAAAATCATTAAACGTTACTTTTTGCTTTTCCATTGTCGCTTCGATATGAGCAATTTGATCTCGGTATTCTTTAGCCCGTTCAAAGTCAAGTTCTTCTGAAGCTTTTAACATTTTTTCAGTTAACTCTGTTTTGACATGCTCATATCCACCATTTAAAAACCGCGTGATATTTTCAATAATTTGTTTGTTTTGCTCTTCTTTTACCTCTTTTACGCAAGGAGCTAGACATTGCCCGATATGGTAATACAAACAAGGCCTATCTGGCATAGTGGAGCACTTTCTTAACGGATAAATGCGATCAAGAAGCCGCTTTGTTTCATTTGCTGCTTGAACATTAGGATAAGGACCGAAGTATTTCCCTTTATCTTTTTTTATTTTTCTTGTAATAACAAGTCGGGGCTGTTTTTCAGCTGTAATCTTAATAAACGGATAGCCCTTATCATCTTTAAGCATAATATTGTATTTTGGGTCATGCTTTTTAATTAAATTCATTTCTAAAATAAGCGCTTCTAAATTAGAAGATGTGACGATATATTCAAAGTCGACAATGTCGTTTACAAGTCGAAGCGTCTTTCCGTCATGAGATCCGGTAAAGTAGGAACGTACTCGATTTTTTAATACTTTTGCTTTTCCTACGTAAATGACCGTTCCATATTTATCTTTCATCAAGTAACAGCCGGGCTGATCCGGTAAAATAGCCAGCTTTTCTTTTAAATAATCGTTCATACTTTTCTCCTTCCTCTTCTCTTACTCTGTCCATCTATACAATCGCTTATGAAGCGTAACCTACATTCTTTCCTGTCTTAATACATGTACATAAGCTGGATTTATGGCGGTGTTCCTTACATCTAGTATAAAACAAACGAACGCATATTCGCTAAATAAAAGTATTCCCAAAAGAGAAAAAGTGGAGAAAAAGAAAAAAACCTAGCCTGAGCTAGGTTTTGACTTACGCGTGTTTATTAATTAATTCTGTTAATGCTTCTTTTGGTTGGAAACCAACTACTTGATCAACTTTCTCTCCATCTTTGAATAATACTAAAGTTGGGATACTCATAACACCAAATTTTCCAGCTGTTTCTTGATTTTCATCAACGTCTACTTTTACGATTTTAACTTTATCGTTAAGTTCGCCATCAATTTCTTCAAGAACTGGAGCAATCATTTTACAAGGGCCACACCATGGTGCCCAAAAGTCAACAAGCACTAGGCCTGATTTAATTTCATCTGTAAAGTTTTTATCTGTAGCATGTGCAATAGCCATTTTAATTCCTCCTAAATATATGCAATATCCAAATTCTACTCACAGTATATCACCTTCAAATAAGGTTTGCTAACTTTTTGCTTACATTTATACTGTTTATTCTCCGCTCTAGTTTGTACAATTTGCCTAAAAATATGCGTAGAAAATTTCGTTTCCCATGAGGCTGAGACCTGACTAAATGAATCCAAAGACGAACAAATAGTATACATGGGTTGAACCGCTTGCGACACCGCAGTTGATTTCCATGCAAGACTTCGCTTTTCTAGCAGGAGTCTTCGCCTTGCCCTCCAATCACCTGCTAGAAAGACCTACCCTGCGTTTACCCTAACAAAAAAACGAACCACTAATCAAAAATCTTGATCAACGGTTCGTTCTTCACTTCGTCTCAAATACTTTTGTCCGAGAATCTTACGCAGACTGTACTTTCAGCTTTTTAAATTCTTCCGTTAGCAGAGGCACTACTTCAAATAAATCTCCAACGATTCCGTAGTCAGCTACTTTAAAAATATTCGCTTCAGGATCTTTATTGATTGCAACAATAATTTTTGAATTTGACATACCTGCCAAATGCTGAATTGCACCTGAAATTCCGCAGGCAATGTATAAATCTGGTGTGACTACTTTGCCCGTCTGACCGATTTGAAGAGAATAGTCGCAGTAATCTGCATCGCACGCTCCGCGAGACGCTCCAACAGCTCCATTTAACACGTCCGCTAGTTCTTGGAGAGGTCCAAAACCTTCCGTACTTTTTACACCTCGACCACCTGCAATCACGACTTTTGCTTCGGACAAATCAACCCCTTGCGTTGCTTTGCGTACGACTTCTTTTACAACAGTACGCAGGTTTTTGATTTCAACATTTAAATCCTCTACATCACCTGTACGCCCCTCATCTTTTGCAAGCGGTGAAATATTATTTGGACGAATCGTGACAAACGTAAAAGCATCGGTCATGATTTTCTTCTCAAATGCTTTACCAGAATAAATTGGGCGAGTGAAGACTACTTGATCCCCTCCCACTTCTACATCCGTCACATCCGAGATAAGTCCTTTATCTAAGCGAGCTGCCAGTTTTGGCGCTAGATCTTTGCCAAGAGCCGTATGCCCAAATACGATAGCTTCAGGCTGTTCACTTTCAATGATGGCTAATAATGCCTGAGCGTAACCATCCGATGTGTAAGCAGCTAAATCTTCATGCTCCGTCACAACAACTTTATCTGCTCCGTATGCAATAAGTTCTTCACTTAAAGATTTTACGTCCTTTCCTACTAACGCTGCAATAATTTCTCCCCCGTCAGCTACAGTAGACGCTGCGGAAATCGCTTCAAACGATACGTTTCGTAATCCCCCATCACGTGCTTCTCCAAGAACTAACACTTTGCGTCCCATTACAATACCCCCATTGTTTTGACTTTTGACTTATTAAATGACTTTTGCTTCCTTATGCAGTAAATTGACCAGCTCTGTTACTTGATCTTTTATATCTCCTTGTAATACGCGCCCCGCGTCTTTTTTCGGAGGTAAATAAATTTCAATTGTCTTTGTTTTTGCTTCTACATCATCTTCATCTAAATCTAAATCGTCTAATTCCACTTCAACCAACGGTTTCTTCTTCGCTTTCATAATCCCTGGAAGAGATGGATAGCGAGGCTCATTAAGTCCCTGCTGAGCTGTTACTAAAAGAGGAAGCGACGTTTCAATAACTTCCGAATCTCCTTCCACATCGCGTACAACCGTCACTTTTTCACCTTCAATATCCAGCTTTGTAATCGTTGTAATATAAGGGATTTCTAACTGTTCTGCTACGCGCGGTCCCACCTGGCCTGAACCTCCGTCAATCGCTACGTTTCCTGCTAAGATTAAATCAGGAGATTGCTCTTTTAAGTACTGTGCCAGCAGCCTAGAAGTCGTGTACTGATCGCCATCTTCTATGTCATCTTCCGTATTGATTAAAACCGCTTTATCTGCTCCCATAGCCAAAGCTGTTCGGAGTTCTTTTTCTGATTCTTCCCCTCCTACACTCACGACCGTAATCTCTCCGCCATGCTTTTCCTTTAGCTGAATAGCCTCTTCAACTGCATACTCATCGTAAGGATTAATAATAAATTCAGCTCCATCTTCAACAATTTGACCATTTTTTAGTGAAAGTTTCTCCTCTGTATCGAACGTTCTTTTTACTAACACATAAATATTCATTCAATTCCCCTCCTAAGCTTATTTTCCTAAAAATTTAGGCTGGCGCTTTTCAATAAAAGCGGCTACGCCTTCTTGAGCAT
This sequence comes from Priestia sp. USM5, assembly GCF_058323215.1. Lineage (NCBI taxonomy): Bacteria > Bacillati > Bacillota > Bacilli > Caryophanales > Bacillaceae > Priestia > Priestia sp. USM5. The sequence goes on along the minus strand of NZ_JBSGKN010000001.1, from coordinate 175,664 downwards.
CACGGCTTTTGAATACGCTTCCAAAAAACTGTGCTTCTTTTTTGATGCCGCTGTAATAAGCATCTGTTTTTACATGTTGAAGCAGCTGCAAGGTAGCTTTAACAGAGATTGGGCTTTTTTTGGCAATTTTTCTAGCAAGTAAAAATGTTTCATTGATAAGCTGACTTTCTTCAAAAGCTGCGTTTGCCAATCCTAACTCCACTGCCTCGCTGCCCGATATTGGATCACTTGTCAGCATCATCTCACAAGCCTTATGAACCCCTACATAACGAGGCAATCGCTGAGTTCCTCCAAACCCTGGTATAATTCCTAACTGAAGTTCAGGCAAGCCCAGCTTAGCATTTTCTGTTACCAAACGGATATGGCAGCTCATAGCAAGCTCTAATCCTCCGCCTAAAGCAGCTCCATGAATAGCTGCAATAACTGGTTTTGGGTAATTTTCAATATACTCAAAGAGCTCTTGGCCGTTAACAGCAAGTTTCTCGTAATCTTTTTCCTGCTGCAGTGATGTAAACTCTTTTATATCAGCTCCAGCACAAAAGAATTTCCCTTCGCCTTTAATGACGATAACCCTTGTCTCTTTGCTATCTTCTAAATGTTTTAAAACACTTGAAAGATCTTTTAATAAATCTTGAGACAAAGCGTTAGCAGGTTGTCTATTCAACGTAATGAAGCTTATTGCATCAACAGTTTCAACCTGGATAATCTCCATTTGTTTCCCCCACCCTTTCTTTCTATTTTCATTACCTTGCGCTTCTCCCCTCGCAAGGGAGCAGCAGGCTCACTTACGATTATGAGCCGCTGCAGCCGTTTAACAGCAGGGAATGGACTTTATCTACCGATTCTATTAGACCATATCGATGATCGTTCATTACCCATGTTGTGACAGTTTCATCAATCGTTCCAAAAATCATCTGTCGCGCAAGACGAATATCTATATTTTCAGAAAACTCACCCGTTTCGATTCCTGTCTGTAAAATAGAATCAATGAGAGTCAGATAATCTTTTAATACATCGTTAATTTTCAATCTTAAATCTTTGTTCGATTGACGCAGTTCAAGCTGTGTCACTGTAGCTAAATGATGATCCTCCGCTAGAAACGAAAAATGCTTGTCAATTAATACGTGAAGTTTTTCTGCCGCAGTTTCAATTCCCGCCAGTTCTTCATAAATTTTTTCTACAAACTGTCCCATCTTCTCTTGAAATAAGGAAATCAAGACATCTTCTTTGTTTTTAAAATATAAATATATCGTACCGTCTGCAACTCCAGCCTGCTTAGCAATTTTAGAAACCTGAGCATTGTGGTATCCGTTTTCTGCTATTACTACTACAGCTGCATCGATAATCTGCTTATACTTTGGCTTATTTCTTCTCAATCTTATACGCTCCTTTAAAATATGAATGATTATTCATTCATATCTTTATAATAAAGAAACCGCAAGTATCTGTCAATTATGTTTCAGCAAAAAAATCAAAGGCGACGATCGATTACGTCGCCTTTTTATGCTTTTCATTTTCTTCTTCAATCAGCGCTCGTCGCAGAATCTTCCCGACCGCTGTTTTTGGAAGCTCATTTCGAAATTCATAAAGGCGCGGAACTTTATAAGCAGCTAAATACTTTCTAGAAAACTCATTTAACTCTTCTTCAGTACATCTTACACCATTTTTTAATACAATGTAAGCCTTCACTGTTTCTCCTCTATATGGGTCAGGAACACCTACCACTACAGCTTCTTGAATTTTTTCATGCTCATATAATACTTCTTCAACTTCTCGAGGATAGATATTATATCCCCCGGCAATAATAATATCTTTCTTTCGATCTACTACATAAAAATAACCTTTATCATCCATATAGCCAACATCACCTGTTAGCAACCACCCGTCTCGCATAACAGCCTCCGTTTCTTCAGGCTGCTTCCAATATCCTTTCATGACCTGAGGACCTTTAACCGCAATTTCTCCTACTTCGCTTACAGCAGCTTCTTTACCTGTTTCAAACGAGAGAATTTTGGCATCTGTGTCTGGCCAAGGCACTCCAATGCTTCCTGGTATTCTCTCTTTCCAAAGAAAATTAGCATGAGTAACAGGAGAGGTTTCCGTCAATCCATATCCTTCCACTAGTTTACCTCCAGTGAGCTTTTCAAACTGCTCCTGCACTTCCACAGGAAGAGGAGCCGAACCGCTCATACATGAATCAATAGAAGATAGGTTGTATTTTGCTAAATCAGGATGGTTTAATAATGCGATGTAAATTGTCGGAGCACCTGGAAATAAAGTAGGCTGCTGCTTATGAATGGTTTTGAGCGTCGTTTTTGCATCAAATTTAGGCAGAAGCACCATCTCGTAGTTTTGCAAAACCGATAGAACAAGAACCGTTGTTAAACCATACACATGAAAAAACGGGATAATTCCAAGCACTTTTTCTTCTCCATGCTTGCAGCGGTATAACCAATGTGAACACATCGTTGCATTGGCTACCAAGTTTTTATGAGTAAGCATGACTCCTTTTGGAAAACCTGTTGTTCCCCCGGTGTATTGTAAAATCGCGATATCTTCGTCTGAAATTCCCTCAGCATTACATACTGCTGGAGAGGATTCACTTATAATGCGTTTAAATAAATGAGTAGTCTCCGTATGACTCACATCCACGCTTATCTTCTGCTGTTTGCGCTGAATAAATGGATAGATTATGTTTTTGGGAAATGGGAGATAGTCTTGAATAGAGGTGATGACTACGTGTTTTACACTTGTTAACGCTTTCATTTTTACTACACGCGGATATAGCAAATCGAGTGCAATAATCATGGTCGCTTCTGAATCATTCAGCTGATACTCTAACTCCCTTTCCGTATACAAAGGGTTTGTTTGAACGACTACTCCTCCGGCAAGAAGAACAGCATAAAAGGAAATGACAGCTTGAGGGCAATTTGGAAGCATAATGGCTACTCTATCCCCTTTTTTTAATCCCAGTTCAATAAGGTAAGATGACAGTTTCAAAGAATCTTGATGCAGTTGGGAAAACGTCATTTTTTTCCCTAGAAAATAGATTGCGTTTTTTTTAGGGGCTTTTTGAACTGCTTCTTCAAAAAGCTGTGCTAAATTTTTTTGCTCATAATGAAGCGTAGCAGATATTTCCTCTGGGTATTGAGAAAGCCATATCTTTTCGGTGGATTCCACACGTATCCTCTCCCTCAAAAAAATAAAAAATTAGAATTTTCTAATTAAAATTATAGTTCATTCTTTTTTTAGATGCAATCGTTATTGAATGTTCTCTTTCCTGTCTAATCACTCTTTCATCCTGCAGCGTAATAAATAAAAATTGGATTTATCCCTGTACATTATCCGAATTTTTTGTATATAATAAAAATTAGATTTTTTTAAGGAGCTGTATGAATTGATAACAACATTGACTAAAGGACCGTTCAAAGCAGATCACGTTGGAAGCTTTTTGCGTCCTGAGCGTATCAAGCAAGCACGATTACAGGTAGAAAACGGGGAAATGACAAAGAAACAGCTTCGAGCAATTGAAGATGAAGAAATTAGTAAGCTCGTAGAAAAGCAAAAACAAATTGGATTAAAAGCCATAACAGACGGTGAGTTTCGCCGTGCGTGGTGGCACTTTGATTTTCTATCAGAACTTGTGGGCGTAGAACTTTACGAAGCAGAGTCGGGAATTCAGTTTCACGGTGTCCAAACAAAAGCTCACGGTATAAAAGTTACTGGAAAACTAGATTTTAATCACCACCCTATGATTGAAGATTATAAATTTCTTCATCAAGCGGCTGGAAAAGAACACGTGGCTAAGTTCACCATTCCAAGTCCCAATATGCTGTTTTTCAGAGGTCATATTGAAGAGTCTGCTTACTCGGATACGGATGTATTTTTTGCTGATTTAGTTAAAACATACCAAAAAGCCATTCAAGCATTTTATGATGCTGGATGCCGCTATTTACAGTTAGATGATACTGCGTGGGCGGTCTTTTTCTCAGAAAAAGGACAAGAACAAATCGCGTCAAAAGGATTTACGCCCCAAGAATTACTGAAACGTTTTACGGATGCGATCAACGAATCCATTGCGCATAAGCCAGATGATATGGTTATTACAATGCATATTTGCAGAGGGAATTTCCAGTCTACTTATACAGCAAGCGGCGGATATGAAAATGCGTCAAAAGCTATTTTCAGTCAGTTAAACGTAGATGGACTATTTTTAGAATTTGATGATGAACGCTCAGGAGGATTCCAACCTCTTCGACATGTAAAGCGAAATGACCTTCAGATTGTCCTTGGTCTTATCACATCAAAATTTGGAGATTTAGAAGATCCTGAAGCAGTGAAAAAACGAATTGCTGAAGCGGCAGAATTTGTTTCTCTTGATCAAATTTGTTTGAGTCCCCAGTGCGGATTTGCTTCTACAGAAGAAGGAAATTTACTAACTGAAGAACAGCAGTGGGATAAAGTAAAGCACGTGATTTCAATTGCTGAAGAAGTATGGAAGTAATCATTAAAAAAGCTGACCTGCTTTAAGGCCAGCTTTTTTGCTGTCATCACAATGTTAGGAAAAGCTATATAGATAAATAGATAAGACCAATAAGCATAAACACTCCGCATAAAATGAGTAAAATTTTCGCTAACTTCTCCATGACTCTCTCCTATCCTATCCCTGCTCCTATTACATAGGACATACCGATTGAAATAACAAGTGAAATAAACCCAACGGCTCTGTTATCTTGTTCAATTTCATCATCGATTCGAAATTTCGGCGTCAAAAATTCGAAAATAAAATAGCTGACTAGTAAAAGAACAAACCCATATATTCCCCATCCAAGCATTCTTAACAAATTGTCGTTATGCTCAATTGAATAGCGAAAAATATTAGCTAATCCAAATATTTTCCCACCTGTTGCCATCGCAACAGCCATATTTCCTTTTTGAATCTCTTCCCAATTCTTATATTTAGTAACGAGCTCAAACACAACAAGAAAGACGACAATGCTCAAGACAACCACGCTGTAATAAGCGGCGGATTCAATATACGGGTCTTTCCAAAAATCCCTCATTTTTGCATCACTCCTAATTTATATTACACTCCACGTAATGAACTGACAGGTCTCTTTCCTTTACTTGCATCGTTCTTAAAAGAGATAGAAAACCCAACATAGTTCATGAGCCATGTCGGATTTTCCATCTTCATATATGCTTGTTCAGCGCATCCACTGACACCTTTATCTCAGCATTCTTTTACTTAAATTCCACAACCGTAACGCCAGAACCTCCTTCAGAAGCTTCTCCGAAACGAATATTTTTAACAGAACGATGATTTTTCAAATATTCCTGTACACCTTTACGAAGAGCTCCGGTTCCTTTACCGTGGATAATCGAAACGCGCGGATAGTTGGCTAACAAAGCATCATCAATATATTTTTCAACTCGAATCAGCGCATTTTCATAGCGCTCTCCTCTTAAATCCAGTTCTAGATTTACATGATAATCTTTTCCTTTTACCGTAGCAAGCGGCTTTGTTTCTACAGGTTTTGGGGAACTAATATATTCGAGATCTTTTTCTTTCACCTTCATTTTCATGATTCCCATTTGCACTTGCCATTCATTATTACTTACTCGTTCCACAAGCGTTCCTTTTTGTCCCCAGCTTAAGACTTTCACTTCATCTCCAGCTTGAAGAGTGCGCTCTTGTTTTTTCAGCACAGCCGGTTTCTTTTTACTTTTTTCAAGAGTTGGAACTGCATCTTCTAGACGCTTACGTGCTTCAATCAATTCATGCTCTTTTACAAGCGCATGATTTTTTTGACTCATTTTACGCAAATCGCTAATGATTTTCTCTGCTTCTTCAGATGCTGCTTGAACTGTGGCTTGAGCTTTTTCTTCAGCTTTTTCGTACAGCTTATCTCGTTTTTCATTAAACTCAATAATCTGACTCTGTAATTCTTTATGAAGCTTCTGAGCCTCTTTTCTTAGCTGTTCAGCTTCTTCTAGCTCATGTTCAGATTGACGGCGGCTATCTTCAAGAGAAGCGATCATATTTTCTACTTTATTTGTTTCTGAGCCAATATAGCCTTTGGCACGTTCAATTACTTCTGCACTTAAACCTAAACGTTTTGAAATTTCAAAAGCATTGCTTCGACCCGGTACACCAATCAGCAGCTTGTAAGTAGGGCTCAATGTTTCAATATCGAACTCTACGCTAGCATTGACCACTCCTTCACGGTTATAGCCGTACGCTTTTAATTCAGGATAGTGAGTAGTCGCAACTACGCGAGCGCCTCTTTCATATACTTGATCTAAAATCGAAATCGCAAGCGCTGCACCTTCTTGGGGATCTGTTCCGGCTCCCAATTCATCGAACAAGACCAGACTTTCATGATCTACTTTTTGTAAAATATCTACAATGTTGACCATATGAGATGAAAAGGTACTCAGACTTTGTTCAATGGACTGCTCATCTCCAATATCAGCAAATACGTGTTTAAACACAGCCATTTCCGATCCATCCAGCGCAGGAATCTGCAAACCTGCTTGAGCCATTAATGTGAATAACCCAAGTGTTTTTAACGTTACGGTTTTACCGCCGGTATTTGGTCCTGTAATAACGATAGACGTATATTGATCACCTAGCTCAATATCATTTGCAACGACATCTTCCTGTGCAATAAGAGGATGTTTTGCCTTCACTAACTTAATATAGCCTCGATCGTTCATTTTAGGTTTTGAAGCTTTTAGCTCATGGCTATAGCGCCCTTTAGCAAACATGAAGTCCAGCTCACCTAACAAATAAACGTTTTGACGGAGTTCATTTGCCACTTCCGCTACCTGAACGGTTAGAGCAATAAGAATACGCTCAATTTCTTGTTTTTCTTTTACTTTTGCTTCTTGAAGCTCATTATTTAACGTCACAATCGCCTGTGGCTCAATAAATAACGTTGCTCCAGATGAAGACTGATCGTGCACAATGCCTCCATACGCACTGCGATATTCTTGCTTAACAGGAATAACGAAACGTTCGTTTCGAATGGTAACAATCGCATCTGACAACATTTTCTGAGCAGACGAGGAGCGAATAAGACTGTCTAGCTTTTCGCGAATACGAGACTCCGTCGAGCGAAGTTTTTGACGAATGCCTCTTAGCTGGTCGCTTGCACCGTCTAGTACTGTGCCATTCTCATCAATGCTCATTTTAATTGTTTGTTCTACCTCAGGAAGAGGCATTAGTTTTTCGATATGTTCAGTTATAATTGGAAGCTGTAAATCTTCGTCTTCTACTACTTGCTCGATAAATTGCTTGACTTGTCTTGCAGCATAAATAGTACTTGCTACATCAAGAAGTTCATTAGAGCTTAGCGTTCCTCCAATTTCAGCGCGCTTTACGCTAGGTCGAACGTCAAAGATGCCTCCTAGCGGTACGTTGCCACGCAATCGCAGCACGGTTGTAGCTTCATCTGTTGCTTCCTGCCATTTGACTACTTCTTCATACTGAGTCGAGGGAATCAAATTCGCTACTTTTTCTCGGCCTAAAGAAGAAGCTACTTTTTTCTGAAGCTGTTCCTTAACTTTATTAAACTCTAGTACATGGAAAATACGTGATTGCAAAACTGATTCCTCCTGTTGCTTATTTATGTCGATTTAAAAAGGCGGTTAATTCTTTGAGGCTATACGTATTTAATACCGTTTCTGGTTTAAGCCAGCCTTTAATTCCCGTAGATATTCCAATTTCCATATGCTCTAGCATGTCTAGATTGTGAGCATCTGTATTAATTGCAATTTTAACTCCTGCCTCTTGTGCTTTTTTTATGTGCTCAGCGGCTAAATCTAAACGGTTTGGATTCGCGTTTAGTTCAAGAGCCGTTTTTGTTTCCTTAGCTAATTCAATTAGCATATCAATATCTACATCATATCCGTTGCGGCGACCAATCAAACGACCGGTCGGATGAGCGATTAAATCTACATGAACATTATTTAACGCTTGCTTTAAACGATTCATAATTTCTTCGCGTGATTGTGAAAAACTAGAGTGAATGGACGCAATAACAAAATCTAGCTCAGCTAGCATTTCATCATCATAATCAAGTGTTGCATCGGGCAAAATATCCATTTCAATTCCTGCTAGTATTGTAAAATCATCGAACTGTGCGTTTAAACGATTAATTTCTTCACGCTGTTTGCGAATGCGTTCAGGCGTTAGACCGTTAGCTACTTTTAAATACTGAGAGTGGTCTGTAATCGCCATGTATTCATAGCCTCGCGCGCGACATGCTTCCGCCATTTCTTCAATTGAATACGCTCCGTCGCTCCACGTGGAGTGCATATGCAAATCACCTTTTACCGCACCGTAGGTCACAAGCGTTTGAGGTTTTATAAATGCATCTACTTCCGTTCCATCTTCACGAAGTTCCGGCGGAATAAAAGACAGCCCAAAATGTTCATAGAATGCTTGTTCAGACTCAAATGTCATAACTTCGCCTGTCTCCGCATTTTCAACGCCATACTCGCTAATTTTTTCACCGCGTTCTTTTGCTAATTGACGCATGCGCACATTATGATCTTTTGATCCTGTAAAATGATGAAGCGTCGTGGCAAACGCTTTATCTTCTACAAGACGAAAATCCACGGACACATCGTACTCATAGGCTAACGTTACCGATACTTTTGTATCTCCATTTGCAATGACATCCTTCACATTTGGCAACGATACTAGCTGTTCACGGACAGCATGAGGCTCAGCTGTTGAAATAATAAAATCAAGATCTTTTACAGTTTCTCTCATGCGGCGAATGCTCCCTGCTTGAGAAAAACGCTCAATGCTATGCATATGTTTAAGGACTTCTAAAATTTCTTCCGCTATTGGAAGCATAAAAGCAAGAGGCAAACGATCAGGACGTTTCCCAAACTCTTCAATAGCAGCGATAATTTTCTCTTCCGTCTTTTTACCAAAACCGCTTAGTCCCTGCACTCGATTTTCCATACAGGCCTGATGCAGTGATTCCATGTCTTTAATATCTAGCTCTTTATATAATTTAGCGATTTTTTTACCTCCAAGCCCCGGCAGCTTAAGCAGAGGAATAAGTCCTTCAGGAACTTCTTGCTTTAGTTCTTCTAGTACGCTTGACTCATTTGTTTCCATATACTCTGTAATAACTGCAGCCGTTCCTTTACCAATCCCTTGGAGCTTGGTAAAATCCTCAATCTCTGTCAGCGTTCTCTCGTCCGTTTCTAGCGCTGCAGCTGCTTTTCGAAAAGCAGAAATTTTAAAAGGGTTATCTCCTTTTAATTCCATATATGTAGCAATTGTTTCTAACAATTTAATAATATCCTTTTTATTCATCTCTTTTCACCAGCCTATTATCATAATAACGAAACTTTCAAAACATGATGAGTGACATATGTACTCTCTCAAATTTTTATCTAGACATACTTTTATCTCCGTGAAAACCGCAGAACAGACTGCGATAAAAAAAGAGGGTATCTCAAAAGTATTATGACACTTTCGACACACCCTCTCAACAAGCTATTGTAATTTCATTACATTACACCATACTGAGTCCACAAATCTTGAATGGCAGACGATAAGTATGGAGTATTTTGTACGATATTGATTGCAATTGAAGACTGTTGAATTGGCGTTTGAATTTCACTTACAGGAATCACGGCTCCAATGTATAACAAAATAAAAACGATGATATACACTTCAACGAATCCAAGTGCACCTCCGCCCCATTTATTTAACTGGCGCAGAATTGGCAGTTCCGTTAAAGCCGTTAAAACAGAGCCTGCAAGGCGAAGTACAATGTGAGTAGCAAAAAATAAAATCGCAAATGCAATCATTCGATAAAAAGCGTCTTCTATCGTTCCAGAATCAAATACAAACGATGCGACACTTTGCTGCTGAATATTGTCTGGAAACGGAATCAACAAGCGAAGTCGACTTGCCAAATCTCCACTAAACATATAAGCGACGATAAACGAAACCGCAAAACTGACAATATGAATGAGTTGCAAAATAAATCCTCTTTTAAGACCTGTTACAAAGCCTAAAAGAAGCAATATAATTAAAATGATATTAAGCATTGACTCAGTCATTCCTCTTTTCCATAAAGTTTTTGTTCAAGTCTCTCATAGTCTTCTTTCAGTTTTATATATTCGTGTACAGCATTCACAGCTGTTAATACTGCTAATTTATTGATATCTAAAGAAGGGTTTTTAGTACTGATTTCACGCATTTTTTCATCCACTATAGAGGCGACAAGTCGAATATGGCTTGTACTTTCGCTACCGACGATGCTGTACTGCTGACCAAAGATGTCAACTGTCGCACGTGTTTTATCTTGTCTTGACACGAGAAAATCCTCCGTTCCACGAAAAATCCTAATCCCTATCATACCACGAAGAAGACTTCAATGGAAACATATCTATATTTAAGCTATCATAAGGGATAGTGCTTATAAAGTAAACTAAAATACCCCGAAAGGAGTGAAGCATTATGTCACATGCTGTTATTAAGGTATCAGCTGATCAGATAGCTAAAATGAAGCTTCATTACACATCCTATTTGCAGCCTAAATTGCCGCAGGGAAGTATTTTTTCGGCTAAAACTCCCGGCTGTTCTATCACTGCATACCGCTCTGGAAAAGTACTTTTTCAAGGAAAAGAAGCTGAAACAGAAGCAGCTAAGTGGGGAGGTCCTTTAGATGCTGCTAAAAAGGCTCCCGTCTCACATCTCCCATCAAACTTCAGTTCACTATCGGTCATTGGTTCTGATGAAGTAGGAACGGGAGATTATTTTGGTCCCATGACCGTAGTTGCTGCCTATGTTCAAAAAGAGCAGCTTCCTTTGTTAAAAGAATTAGGAGTACGAGATTCAAAAGAGTTAACGGATGCTAAAATCATTGAAATTGCCAAGCAGCTTGTTTCGTTTATTCCTTACAGTTTGCTTGTCTTACATAACGAAAAGTATAATGCATTTCAAGAAAAAGGCATGTCACAAGGTAAAATGAAAGCTCTGTTGCACAACAAAGCTTTATCCAACGTGTTAAAAAAATTGGATTCTGAAAAACCTGATGCGATTTTAATTGACCAGTTTGTTGAAAAAAACACCTATTATAAACACATCGTAAAGGAAAAAGAGATTATCAAAGAAAATGTCTTTTTCAGTACAAAAGGAGAAAGCGTTCATTTATCTGTAGCCGCTGCTTCCATTATTGCCAGATACGCATTTTTAAAACAAATGGATTTACTAACGGAAAAGACGGGGATGGTCATTCCTCGCGGAGCTGGAGCACAAGTTGATATCGCCGCTGCTAAAATTATTAAAAAACATGGCGTCAATGCGCTGAACTCTTTAGCTAAAATCCATTTTGCTAATACAGAAAAAGCTTTAAAATTAGCTAAAAAATAAGAGATGTGGAAATCCACATCTCTTTTTTTATTCTTATGAACGAAGCGTTGCACCAAATTCTTTTTCAACAGCTTCTAAAACTGCACCATGTGCTTTTGCTACTTCTTCATCTGTTAATGTACGTTCAGGATCTAAGTAACGTAAAGAGAAAGCTACAGATTTCTTGCCTTCTTCCATACGCTCGCCTTCATATAGATCAAATACTGTCACGTCTTTTAAAAGTTCTCCGCCCGTCGTATAGATGACGCGCTGAACTTCTCCTGCAAGAACGTTTTTATCTACAACAAGTGCAATATCACGTGTAATAGATGGGAATCTTGGAATAGCTGAATAACGAACTTCTTCGACATCTGCAGCTAATAGCTCTTGAAGGTGTAATTCAAACACGTATGTTTCACGAAGGCCATACTGTTTCTGAGCAACAGGATGAACTTGACCCACGTATCCAATTTCTTTTTCATCTAACCATACAGCCGCTGTACGTCCAGGGTGCATACCGTCTTTTTTAACGGGAGCATATGAGATTCGTTTCTCTAAACCAAGCTGTGCAAATAACCCTTCTAGTACACCTTTAATCACATAGAAATCAACGACTTTCTTTTCACCTTGCCAGCCGTGAGCATGCCATAGACCCGTGATTGCACCAGCTACGCGCTCCTGCTCATCCGGTAATTCCCCTTCACCTTTAGATAAGAACACTGAGCCTGTTTCGTATAGCGCAATAGAATCCGATTGACGAGCATTATTGTGCTTCACTGCTTCAAGTAAATGAGGCACTAAGCTTTGACGAAGGATGCTGCGATCTTCACTCATCGGCATTGCTAAACCAATCGTACTTGTTGCATTGAGTGCAAACTGAGTAGCTTTTTCAGCGCTCGTTAACGAATAGGTTGTTGTTTGCGCTAGCCCTGCTCCCTCTAAGAAACGGCGAACTTTACGGCGTCCAAGCTGATACTCTGTTAATTTTCCTGGAGTTGCCACTGTTACAGGAAGCGTTGTAGGAAGGTTGTCATAGCCATACATGCGCGCTACTTCCTCCACGATATCTTCTTCAATTGTAATATCGCCTCGACGAGTCGGTACCGTTACAACGATTGTTTCATCTTCGACTTTGCTTTCAAATTGAAGACGGTTCATAATATCTTGTACTTCTTCCATCGACAGTTCTGTACCAAGCACATTGTTAATACGTCCAAGTGACACAGCTACAACAGCAGGTTCCACAGTTAGTGTATCTACTTCTACAGTACCGCTTACCACTTCACCTGAAGCGTATTCAGCCATTAATTCTGCTGCGCGGTCAGCAGCTACACGCGTACGGTTAGGATCAATTCCTTTTTCAAAACGAGCACTTGCCTCACTGCGAAGACCGTGGTCTTTGGAAGCTTGACGAACTGTTAAACCTTTGAAGTAAGCTGATTCAATAAGAACATTTACCGTATCGTCTTTTACTTCAGAGTTTGCTCCCCCCATTACACCTGCAAGGGCTACCGGTTCACTGCCGTTTGTAATAACAAGCTGATTGCCTTTTAATACGCGCTCTTGATCGTCAAGCGTTACAAACTTCTCGCCTTCTGACGCGTGACGTACAACAATTTCTTTTGAACCAAGACGATCATAGTCAAAAGCATGCAGCGGCTGGCCGTATTCAAGCAAAATATAGTTGGTAATATCAACAACGTTGTTATGAGGTCGAATACCAGCTGCCATTAAACGCGTTTGCATCCATAATGGTGACGGAGCAATTTTTACGTTTTTCACAACGCGCGCTACGTAAAGGGGATTGTCTTCTTTTGCCTCTACTTTAACGGAAATATAATCAGCTGCTTGCTCATCAGACGTTTGCACGTTTACTGACGGATACTTCACTTCACGACGTAAAATAGCAGCCACCTCATGTGCTACACCTAACATACTTAAGCAGTCTGAACGATTTGGTGTTAGCCCTAGTTCTAATACTTCATCGTTTAAGTTTAATGCATCTAGCGCATCCGCTCCTACTTCAGCATCACTTGGGAAGACGAAGATGCCTTCTTGATAATCTTTTGCCACAAGCTTGCTTTCAATGCCAAGCTCTTGAAGAGAACAAATCATACCGTTCGATTCTTCACCGCGAAGCTTAGCACGCTTGATTTTAAAGTTACCTGGAAGTACAGCTCCCACTTTTGCAACCGCTACTTTTTGACCTTGTGCCACGTTAGGTGCTCCGCACACGATTTGAACGATTTCTCCTCCGCCAAGATCTACTTGACAGCGGCTTAATTTATCCGCATTTGGATGCTGTTCACGTTCTACAACGTGACCAATTACCACTCCGCTGATGCCTTTATTTAAGTTTTCTACACCTTCAACTTCAATTCCACTTTTTGTGATTTTATCAGCTAACTCTTCTGCCGTTACGCCTGATAAGTCAACATACTCTTGTAACCAACGATAAGATACAAACATCGTAGTCCCTCCTTTATACTTGTTTAAATTGATCTAAGAAACGAACATCATTTGTATAGAAATGACGAATATCATCCACGCCGTGTTTTAACATAGCAATACGCTCTACACCGATTCCAAAAGCAAAACCACGATATTTAGTTGAATCGTATCCAGCCATTTCAAGAACATTTGGATGAACCATACCGGCTCCTAAAATTTCAATCCAGCCTGTTTGTTTACATACATTACAGCCTTTACCTCCACATTTTGCACACGATACGTCTACTTCTACAGACGGCTCAGTGAATGGGAAGAAACTTGGACGAAGACGAATTTCACGGTCTGCACCGAACATCTTTTTCACAAATACTTCAAGCGTGCCTTTTAAATCGCTCATACGAATGTTTTCGTCTACTACAAGACCTTCAATTTGCATAAATTGATGTGAATGCGTAGCATCATCGTCATCGCGGCGGTACACTTTACCTGGGCAAATAATTTTAACAGGTCCTTTGCCTTCATTCTTGTTCATAACACGAGCTTGAACAGTTGATGTATGCGTACGAAGAAGCGTTTCTTCCGTAATATAGAACGTATCTTGCATATCACGTGCTGGGTGACCTTTTGGCAAGTTCAGCGCTTCGAAATTATAGTAGTCCTGCTCTACTTCTGGTCCTTCTGCTACTTCATAGCCCATTCCTAAGAATAAATCTTCTACTTCTTCAACCACGCTTGTGAGCGGGTGATGCGTACCTGCTTTAACCGGGCGTCCCGGCAGCGTTACGTCAATTGTTTCTGAAGCAAGTTTACGCTCTACCTCGGCTGCTTCTAACGCCGTTTGTTTTTCTTCAATTTTAGATGCAATCGCTTCACGTACTTCATTTGCAAGTGCTCCCATTACAGGACGCTCTTCAGCTGAAAGTTTTCCCATACCGCGAAGTACTTCTGTGATAGGGCCTTTCTTTCCTAAATAAGCTACGCGTACGTCGTTTAATTCTTTTAAAGCACTTGCTGCTTCGACTTTTGCAATTGCTTCTTGTTGAAGTTCTTGTAAACGTTCTTTCATCACTTATTCCTCCTTTTAACGTAAAAAATGACAAATAAAAAAACCTCCTCCCAAAAAAGGGACGAGGATTAGTCGCGTTACCACCCTTGTTAACTATATACACAGACGTATACAGTTCACTTCATTCAAGTTAACGGAATCTCCGGAACACCTTTACATCTATGTAAGATGGTCTAAGTGTCAACTCAAGAGGTGAATTCACTTATTACATTTATAAAAATGCTTTCAGTCATGGCATTTTCTCCCTGCATAAACGGACATAAGCTACTGCTCTCTTTCATCGTTTTTTACATATGTAACTATTGTATTATTATAGTGAAAACACGTTCTCGATGCAACTACATTCCGCGTAAATAATAAAGTAAGATTCCAGAAGCGATGGCAACATTTAACGACTCGCTCTTTCCATAGATGGGAATGTACAGATTCTGATCCGTTTGTTCCAACACTTTCTCGCTTACGCCGTTTCCTTCATTTCCCACAATCAGCGCAAATTCGTTTGAAGGTTTTACGTGTGTGTAGACCTTTCCATTTTGTAACGACGTGCCGTAAACTGCTATTCCTCTTTCTTTTAACAATGAAATTATTTCGAGTAAATCGCCTTTTACAATTGGAAGGTGAAAAATAGCTCCTTGCGTTGAACGAACGACTTTTGGGTTGTACACATCCACGCTGCCCTCTCCAATGATAATAGCCTCCACTCCCGCAGCATCAGCGGTTCGGATAATGGTGCCTAGGTTACCTGGATCTTGCACGGCATCTAAAAGCAATACTTTCTGTGCTGTATGAATAATTTCCGCATGCTTTGTTTGAAAACACACGGCAATAATTCCTTGAGGTGTTTCTGTGTCAGATAATAACTTACTAATTGCTTCGTTTACAACGATTATTTCGATACCGTCTATATCCCACTGTGCGGGCACTTCGGTCGATTCGCGTATAATTAGTTCCTTTACGCAATCCTTATTTTTGATAGCCTCTTCGACTAAATGAAAGCCTTCTACCATAAAAAGGCCCTGCTTATCACGGTCTTTTTTATTATGCAGTTTTTTCCACGCTTTTACCTGCGGATTTTTAACTGAATCAATTTGTTTCACAAACATAACTCCTTTATCTATACAAAAATAAATAGTTCGATTACATTTTGTTCAATAATCATTAGATAAGTTTCACTTTATTGTACATAGAAATCGCAAAGAAAACAAAAACTATTGGTAACTTTACGATAGCTGAGGTGAAAATGATGGATCTTAATTTACGAAATGCTGTTATTGCAAACGTTTCAGGAAACTCAAAAGAAGAGCTTGAGGCTACAATTTCTGACGCTATTCAAAGCGGTGAAGAAAAAATGCTCCCTGGACTTGGTGTTTTATTTGAAGTGCTTTGGGAAAAGTCTCCGGAATCAGAAAAAGAAGAAATTCTGACAACGCTTGAAAACGGTTTAAAATAAATAACCTTTTCCTATGTACAACAAAAAGCTCATTCTCCTAGGAGAATGAGCTTTTTTCAATTATACGTAATGGCGTTAACCGTATCTCGGTCTAAGCGCTTAATGACTTCCGCAATTAATTTAACTGCGTTTTCATAATCATCACGATGAAGCATTGCTGCATGAGAATGGATATAACGAGTTGCAATTGTAATCGAAAGTGCTGGCACCCCGTTAGCTGAAATATGGATAGAACCCGAGTCCGTACCGCCTCCAGCAATTGCATCAAATTGATACGGAATATTTAATTCATCTGCCACATCTACCACTGTATCTCGAAGTCCTTTATGAGAGACCATGGAAGCATCATATAAAATGATTTGCGGACCCTGCCCCATTTTAGAAGAGGCTTCTTTATCAGAAACACCAGGTGTATCTCCAGCGATACCGACATCAACAGCAAATGCAATATCCGGTTCAATAAAGTTAGCAGATGTTTTTGCACCTCGGAGTCCAACTTCTTCTTGCACCGTTCCTACACCATACACAACATTTTCATGTTTTTCATTTTTTAAAGCTTTTAATACATCGATAGCGATTGCACAACCAATACGGTTATCCCAGGCTTTCGCTAGGAGCATCTTTTCATTGTTCATAACCGTAAATTCGAAATAAGGTACAACCTGATCACCAGGTTTTACTCCCCACTCCGCTACTTCTTCTCTGCTAGAAGCACCAATATCGATGAACATATCTTTAATGTCAACTGGCTTTTTGCGAACTTCTGGAGGCAAGATATGAGGTGGCTTTGAGCCAATAATCCCCGTTACCTCTCCTTTAGATGTCACGATGGTTACGCGTTGAGCAAGCATAACTTGAGACCACCATCCGCCTACCGTTTGAAAACGAATAAAGCCGCGTTCATCAATTTGAGTCACCATAAAACCAACTTCATCCAAGTGACCGGCTACCATAATTTTAGGCCCTTGTTCGTTGCCTACTTTTTTTGCAATCAAACTGCCTAGCCCATCCGTCGTTACTTCATCTGCATAAGGTGCAATATATTTCTTCATAACCTCACGCGGTTCACGCTCATTTCCAGGAATTCCTTTTGCATCTGTTAGTGCTTTAAGCATCGTCAATGTTTCATCTAACTTTGTCATATGGATTACCCCTTTCATATGTATACCTCTATTATAGCTAAAAAGAGGTTGAAGTAAAATTTCCCATCCCTTTATTTCTAGTATCCTTGTTCTTGGCGTTTAAAATTCACTTCATTTTTTGACATGTACGCCTCTTCAATATGTTCAGCAGAAAAACCAAACATATCGCCAAGCTTCATGTAAGATGCAAACATGTTCACATAGTTTTCTTTTGACAGGTCCTGCTCGAAAGCAGAAACTTGTGCAAATACCTGTAAAAATTGTGTTGTTTTTGAATCAGCTGCTTTTACTTTTGGCAGCTCAGTTAAATCATCGTATCCTTTTTCAATACCTAAAGAAAGAATGAAATGTACGCCGTCCACAAATTCTTCTAAAATAACAGCATCTTCAGCCGGAGGTTTAACGCTCCAAAATTTGAAGCAGCGCGTTTCGTTTGCCAGCTCTCCCATTTCAACAAGCAGAGCTAAAAGTTTTCTTGGAACCAAGTCTTCCTTATGAAGCTGATGCTTGTCCTCTATATGCTGATCCAGCTGGCGCTGCATGGTAAATAGCTGTTGTAAATTCAATGTAATCACTCCTGTAATTATGTATATCTTCTTCTTTTTAAACCAATAAAGAAATTATATCAAAAATCGTGAAACTTTTTAGAGACTGAAACGTAAAGTAAGAAAACTGTGCCTTGTAAAGGAGGGAGCGTTATGTTTGTTATTGTTATCGTTCGCGTGTTCATTTTCGCGCTTGTTGCTTACACACTATTAAAGCTGGTTCAGCATTTTCGCAGTCCAAAGCGGAAGCTTGTAGCAGCTCAGGAACATCAGCAATTTTTTGTCGTTGACGAAAAAACGAATATCCGCAAAAATTTTCTACTAACGTATAAAGGTATTTTATTTGAAGGAGAAAAATACAGCAATCCCAATGAACCAGAGTCTTTGTCGATTACAATGGTGTTAACAGATCCATCTCGATTGCATGAACTGCAAAAACAAGATTTCAAGCTGCTGGAAAATCACGTACACAACATGTATCCAAATGCTCCTATTCGCTGGAAAAGCCCCGTTCGAGAATTTTTACACTGAGCACAAAATCATTTGTGCTCAGCTGATAACAAAAAAGAAAAGTAAATCAAGAGCGGCAAGAATAGGAAAACCTACTGTAAACGATGTGTGCTTCGTTTTATGACGATAGCAATACATACCAATCAGTCCTCCAATGGCTCCTCCGATAGCAGCTACCGTCCACAGTGTGCTTTCGGCAATTCTCCACTCATGTCTTTTCGCTTTTTGTTTATCTCTATACATCATTCCTATCCCTATTATATTAATAACAATAAAATAGGTAAGCAGCAGTTCATTCATGATATGTCCTCCGATAGCAAAAAAGCCTCATCATCTAAAGATGACGAGACTTTATATTCATTACTTATCTAAGCCTTTTTTAGCAGCAGTTGCTAATTCAGCAAATGCTTTTTCATCAGCTACAGCTAAGTCAGCAAGCATTTTGCGGTTAACTTCAATACCTGCTAATTTTAAACCGTGCATTAAACGGCTGTAAGAAAGACCGTTCATACGAGCAGCTGCATTAATACGTGTGATCCATAATTTACGGAAGTCACGTTTTTTCTGACGACGGTCACGATAAGCATACATGTGAGATTTCATAACTTGCTGATTAGCAACTTTATATAATCTATGCTTCGAACCGAAGAAACCTTTAGCTAATTTTAAAACTTTTTTACGACGTTTGCGTGTTACTGTACCGCCTTTTACGCGTGGCATAATTGTTTACCTCCTGTATTGTTTCTATCTCAACCCAAATTACTTAATGTTATCTAATAAGTGACGGATACGTTTGAAGTCACCTTTGCTTACTAAAGAACCTTTACGTAATTTACGCTTTTGTTTTGTAGATTTGTTAGCGAATAAATGGCTTGTGTAAGCACGAGCACGTTTTAATTTACCGCTTCCAGTCTTTTTGAAACGCTTTGCAGCGCCACGATGTGTTTTCATTTTTGGCATGGGGTGTTCCTCCTCGTTCTATTACTTTTCGTTTTTAGGTGCCAAGACTAAGAACATGCTGCGGCCTTCCATTTTAGGAGCCGATTCAACTGAACTTACATCTTCGCAAGCTTGTGAAAAACGTTCAAGTACTTTTTGGCCAATCCCTTTATGAGTAATGGCACGACCTTTAAAGCGAATAGACGCTTTCACTTTGTCACCTTTTTCAAGGAACTTGCGTGCGTTACGAAGTTTAGTGTTAAAATCATGTTCATCAATTGTTGGACTTAAACGAACTTCTTTTAAGTTTACAACTTTTTGGTTTTTACGAGCTTCTCTTTCTTTACGTTGTTGCTCATAGCGGAATTTACCGTAGTCCATAATACGACATACCGGCGGTTTCGCATTTGCAGCAACCATTACTAAGTCAAGATTTACTCGTGAAGCAATTTCTAATGCTTCATTTTTTGATTTAATTCCTAATTGTTCACCATTTTGATCAATTAGACGAACTTCGCGAGCTCGAATGCCCTCGTTTACCATCATGTCCTTGCTAATAAGTAGCCACCTCCAAGGTTTAATGAGCGAATACGCTTGCTTAGACCGATTATTAACTCACACAAAAAAGTGTGAGTACATACTGCACCCACACTTCTATCGTTTTAATTAAGATACGATGTACCTGCTAACTGCTTTATGCGTCACTCAGGTGAGAAGCGGGTGCTTCTTCTTCTGTATAAACAAGTATTCAATTACTTAAGCTATTATAGTATCAACAAAGACAAAAGTCAATGATTTCGTTCTTTTTTCACAACAAAAGTTATTGTATCAAAGGAAAACCATTTATGCAACAGTTTTTTATAAATGTTAGATAAAAAAGCAGAGAATTTCAATTCTCTGCTTTTTTCATTAACGAGATGCTTCTGCTTTTACATTTTGTAAAAAGGCTTGGAAATCCACTGTTTCTGAATTCTGCTCACCATATTTACGTACGTTTACTGCTTTATCTTCTACTTCTTTATCCCCTACAACAAGCATGTAAGGAATTTTTTGCATTTGAGCCTCACGGATTTTATAGCCAATTTTCTCATCGCGAGAATCAAGTTCCACACGAATACCCGCAAGCTGAAGCTGTTCTTGCACTTCTTTTGCATACTCAAGGTGAACCGTAGGTGATACCGGAATCACTTGAACTTGTACAGGTGCTAACCACGTTGGGAAAGCTCCTTTGTATTCTTCGATTAAGAAAGCTACAAAACGTTCCATTGTTGACACCACGCCGCGGTGAATAACAACAGGTCGATGCTGTTTTCCGTCTTCCCCTACATACGTTAAATCAAAGCGTTCAGGAAGTAAGAAATCCAATTGAACCGTAGATAGCGTCTCTTCTTTACCAAGAGCTGTTTTAACTTGAACATCTAGTTTTGGACCGTAGAATGCCGCTTCGCCTTCAGCTTCATAATAATCGAGGTCAAGCTCATCCATTGCATCTTTTAACATGCTTTGTGCTTTTTCCCACATTGCATCATCATCGAAGTATTTTTCTGTATCTTCAGGATCACGATAAGATAGACGGAATGAATAATTTTCAAATCCAAAATCTTTATAAACCGCTTCAACTAAGCGAACCACACGAATAAATTCTTCTTTGATTTGATCCGGACGTACAAAGATATGTGCATCATTTAACGTCATGCCTCGAACGCGCTGAAGTCCTGATAATGCTCCTGACATTTCGTAGCGGTGCATTGTTCCAAGTTCAGCAATACGGATTGGAAGCTCACGATAGCTGTGAATACCTTGTTTGTACACCATCATGTGATGAGGACAGTTCATTGGACGAAGAACCAGGTCTTCGTTATCCATTTCCATTGCAGGGAACATGTCATCTTGATAGTGCTCCCAGTGACCAGACGTTTTGTAAAGTTCTACACTTCCAAGCACCGGCGTGTAAACGTGCTGATAACCAAGGCTTACTTCTTTATCTACGATATAACGCTCGATAATACGGCGGATCGTCGCACCTTTTGGAAGCCATAAAGGAAGACCTTGTCCTACTTTTTGAGAATTTGTAAATAAGTTTAACTCTTTACCAAGTTTACGGTGGTCACGTTCTTTTGCTTCTTCAAGAAGACGAAGATGCTCGTCTAAATCTGCTTTTGTAAAGAATGCTGTACCGTAAATACGCTGCAGCATTTGATTGTCGCTGTCTCCGCGCCAATAAGCACCTGCTACGCTTAATAGTTTAAACTCTTTAATTTTGCCTGTTGACGGCACGTGCACACCTCGGCAAAGATCAAAGAATTCGCCTTGTTGGTAAATCGTCACCTTTTCACCTGCTGGAATCGCATCGATCAATTCAAGCTTTAGTTCATCGCCAACTTCTTTAAAAAGTTGAATGGCTTCTTCACGAGAAACTTCTTTTCGTTCAATTTCAATATTTGAATTAACGATTTTTTTCATTTCTTTTTCAATTCTACCTAAATCTTCAGGAGTAATTGATTCTTCCATATCGATGTCATAGTAAAACCCATTTTCGATAACCGGGCCTACACCTAGCTGTACTTTTACATCTTTGTATAAACGTTTGATTGCTTGAGCCATTAAATGCGCTGTACTATGGCGCATAATTTCAAGCGCTTCAGGAGCATCTTGCGTAATGATTTCAAGACTGCCATCTTGTTCGATTGGCGTACGTAAATCCAGCAGCTCGCCGTTTACTTTACCTGCTAATGCTTTTTTCTTTAATCCCGGGCTAATAGAAGCCGCAATATCTTCTGTTGATGATCCTTTTGGATACTCTTTAACAGCTCCATCAGGAAATGTCATTTTGATTACTTCTGACACAACTTTCCACTCCTTTAACATAACTAATAAACTTTTTGTAAAAACAAAAAACTCGTCCCTTATAAAAAGGGACGAGTTGTGTATACACGCGGTACCACCCTTGTTTCCTCTTCGTATCTTGGATAACCCAAATAACCCGAAGCGGCTCGAGGTTTTATAACGGAAATTCCGTCAGTAATTACTAGAGACGCTGCTCGTTTACTACTGAAGTTTAGAGGTGGTAAGAATATATTCCGTGTTAGGAGATTTTCAGCCTAGATCTCCCTCTCTATAAACCGTAAATATACACTCATGTCCTCATCATAACTTGTGACATATAGCTGTTTTTCAATATGCATTTATTATATTCATTTTCAAAATAGAAATCAACCTTTCACGTTATATTTTGCTTTTGATCAAACGGAAATTCATTTTTTTCGTATAACATCACTTTTTCTTGAAAAATATTTTGAATGGTATAAACAAAATCATGATCATGCTGATCGCTATACAGATGAATAGCAGCTGGAGATAAACTCAGCAAAGGCGCGATGATAGTTGAGTCTATGTATACTGATTCTTGTTCAGATAGAAAGGCCTCTGCTAGGGCTGCACATTCACGCTCCGGAACATATCTACTGCTTTGGTCGTACAATACAAACTTGTTTTTATTCAAATGCATTACATACACATCGCCTGTAGATGACTGTCTTTCATTAGCTGCTTGACGCAGCTGATGAATAAGAATTTGATAGTCTTGTTCAAGCTTATATTCATCAATCGCCAGCTCAGCATAATAGCGCAGCCGCTCTTGATATTCTTTTAAACGGAATTGGAGAAAAGACTCAAAGGTGAATGTTACATTATGAATGAAGAAGTCTTGAAGAGCCTGGCGGATAAGTAATTCTCTTGGAAGGGAAAATGTTTTTTGCGGAATTTCGCCTCTCTCTCCTTCCATAATCCCCCCCATAATTTGAAGCAGCAAATCTTGTTCTTCCTCTTCTGAATAGAAAAATTGTTCTTTTAATATGTTTACCATCATCTTTTTTTCTTTCTTTTTTAAAATCACGTGCGTTAATACCGGTATCACCATGTCTTGTAAAATGGCCTCTCGATTGTATGTCTCATCAATAACTAAAAGCTGATTATTCACCAACTTCAAGCACTGTGAACCATATGATAAAGCGCTTCGCTTCGCGCATAAAGACTCATATACAATGACTGCGTCTTCTACATATTTAAAGAATATTTTCATTCCTCATAGCCCCCCTTTGGACACGCTTTATTAATGTATATGGGGCAACATGCAAAAAAATGAGCAAGTCGTTACAAGAAATGTAAAACGACCTGCTCATCTATTTCGTTTATTCTCTCCATTCATTTCAACGGGAATGGCTAGAGACTTAATTCGTTCCATGACACGAGCGGCTTTGAGCTCTTCCTGCTCGCCTCGTTGGGTATAAGTCAAATGATGTTGAAGCTCTTTAAAATTTAAATTCGAGCTGAAAAATGTCGGCAAATTTTCGAGCATGCGGAATTGTAAAATGGTTCCGAGCACATCGTCTCGCATCCAGCTCGTTACAGATTCTGCTCCGAGATCATCAAGCATAAGAACCGGTACTTTTTTGACATACTCTATTTTCTCATTGAAGCTTTGATCTTGAAACGAACCTTTTAACTCACGCAAAAACTCCGGGACATACAGAATCGTAGATTTCACTTTCTTTTCGGCTAACGCATTGGCAATTGCTCCAAGAAAATACGTCTTCCCCACACCAAACGAACCGTGTAAATATAAAGCTTTCATTTTCTTATTTGGCTCATATTCTCGCACAAAATCTCTTACTAATTTAATGGCTTCAAATCTTCCCTGCTCAATTTCAATATCAGACATCGTTGCCTGTAAAATTTCTTTGGGCACGTACATACACTGAATAAAAGATTCTTGTTCTTTTCGCTCATCTTCTTGTACTTTTCTAGGACAGCGTTCATACTGTAAATCAATATTACGGCCTTTTACAACCAGCTGAGGGTGATACCCCTTCACCATATTGACACAGCTTTGCAGAGAAGGGCATTTGTCACAGCATTTGCTCTGGTCGATGAATTCATGCATCTTCATCAAGCCTCGGTCGACCATTTGCTCATCTAACTCATGGCGATGCTCTTGCAGAAACGTTTTAACTTCGGGATTAGACAGAATACTGTTTCTTAATGCTTCTAAACGTGCTTTAAAATCCTTTTTGTTCACTAACTGATTTAGTGAATCATTGATAGGCTTCATCTTTTTCACCTCATCTCTATCATACCTGCTTTTTATTCTTTATGCTTTTGTTTTAGCTCTTGATCTAACTGCTTGAGCTCTTCTTGTAGCTTTCGTTTTTCTTCTTCAAATCCATCCACTTCTTTTGAAGGCTGCTTTTTCTCTTCTTTTTCTTCATTGCTCAACCACTCTGGCACCATTTCTTTACGCACAATTTTTCGTCCGGCCGTTTTTTTATTTTGCTTTGCCTCGGTCCAGTTCTGATATTCTTTCTGTTCATTTTTAGCTAAATTCATGGCATCTTGAACAGTTTGTACCTTTTTGCGCGCCCAGTGTCCAGCAATTTTCTCTACATAGCTCTTAGATAATTTCATATCGGATCTTAGCATAACATAGTAAATCAGAACATTTACTACCCCTGGTGAAAGCTTTTGATTAAACATCACTTCTTCAATCATTTGCAAATCTGCTTTTGATGGCTCTGCCCCCCCTGAAAACTCGATCAATAGCTGTCGAGGAGAGGTGACTTCTAGCTGTTGAATGAGCTGCTCTTCCTTAGTCTGAGGCTGCTTTTCCTGCATGGTACGAAGCATAGGAGGCTGAATTTGTTCGCTTAGATTGGGAAGTGCTTCTCCATTTTCAAATTGGTAAAAGGACTGTGCTGCTTTTCTAAGCAATTCAATATCAACTTGATCATTCTCATTTAGCGAATCGAGCACTACATTTTTCATTTGAAGAGGATCAATGCCGTATAAAAAAGCTAACTTTTCAATCGCTTGTTTTACTTTAGATGTAATTGACCTTTTCGAAATCATTGAATCTGTTAGGCCTGCTAAAAATAAATCAAAATCAAAGGAATCCGGGCTCATCTCAATAGAAGCACGGTTTGAAGAATCTATAAAGTCCGTTTGAGCATCAGGAGAAAATACATCCTTGCTTTCAGACTGAAAACTTGGAGCCAGCTCCGTTGCTTTAACTGATTTAAATACATCGTTAAATGAATGCGTCACATCTTTGAACGATTGATCATCCACGAGTGAATCCGAAAAATAATTTTTTATTTTTTGAAAGATGGATTTTCCTAGTCGGTTATATAAATATACATTTAACACGCCATCGTTAAAGAACTGATGGGGCGTAAGAGGAGGAATGAGCTCATAAATGAACACACGAACATCATCTTCTTCCTTAATATATGTTTTTAACAAACCAATACCTTCTAATTTTAACCGCTCATGGTAAATAGCTTTCAAATTAATTTGCATCATTGACATTAGGTGATGATGCGTAGACTCTTTTCCCCATAAACGATCTTGTTCCAGCTCGCTCCATAGCGTCATATACAAACCAAAACACGTCGTACCCACCAACGGCTGATAGAGCATTGTTAAAATCTTTCGGTCGTATTCCTGCAGTATGCCGCTCGAACGAACAACATAACGATCGACCGGTATCATTTCTTTCCAATGTTGTTCTTTCATGTCGTTCCCTACCTACTTTTAAAGTAATAGAAATGACAAAAAAAGAGCCTAAAGAATACTTCAATAGCTCTTTTACAGTCGTTCCTTCTTAATTAAATCTTTTAATTCATCAATAAATACATTGATGTCTTTAAATTGTCGGTATACCGAAGCAAATCGAACATAAGAGACTTCATCGATAGCAGCTAATCGCTCCATCACCATTTCTCCTACCACATCTGACTGCACCTCTGATGTACCCTGACTGCGCAGCTCTGTTTCAATATCGTGTACGGTATCTTCCAGTTGTTTTAAGCTTACTTGGCGTTTTTCACACGCCTTAATTAACCCTCGAAGGATTTTGTCTTTGCTGAACTCTTCTCTCGCTCCATCTTTTTTTACAACAATTAACGGAAGTTCTTCTACTTTCTCAAAAGTTGTAAAACGATAGTGACACTCTTCGCATTCACGTCTTCTACGAATAGAGCGGCCTTCTTCTACAGGGCGCGAGTCCAGCACTCTCGTTCCATTGTAATGACAGGATGGGCACTTCATATTCTCAGCTCCAATAATAAACCTTGTTTTTCTTTTTATTTTCTCTCATATAAGTTAATTTTCATCTATGTTAGCCGGCTATTCGCCATTTATTATGATTGTCATCATCATTTCCTTTATCAAACACGATGCTATATTAAAGGATTTACTTTATTCCATCTTATAGAAAACAAGGCTTGAATACAAGTAAAGGAAAAGGAATTTCCCCATTTTATTTCCTGAAATTCAAAAATGATAAGGAACTTACGAAGAAAGAGGAATAAGTTTTTGATCAAAGCTCTTATAAAGCGTACGTACAAGTTCTTTGCTAAAACCAAAATCAACTGGCACCACTTTTGACTCTGTTGTAGCAGAAAAATCGATAGCGGTTTCAAGAGGACGTACGCTAATAATGGTAATCACAACAAAAGCTTTTCTTCCTTTTACAACGTTTAAGCTAATTTCTCCTCGCTCTTCATACGCAGCAAGTATCTCTATCCCTTGCATATGCTTCAACATTTCATGAACTTGCTTAAATGCATTCCCAGCCGTTGTTTTGTAATAATGCGTTTTTAGAGTCGGATCTGAATGACGATCGCTTGTTTCTACATGATTAGAAAATAAAGATTTAACTACTTGTACTACCCCCATGTTGTTATCCCCTTTGTTTTTGCATATTAAAAATTTATATACTAAAAAGAGGTGTGTAATACACCTCTTAACTTACGTAATCAATCGACACTATTAAAGTGCATTCGCTTTAGTTTGTTTTACCTGAACAGGACCCATTCCACGTGGTAATTCAATTGTTTCACGTGTCTGTGCACTTAGAGCATCTGCAATATAATCTGCTGCGATTGTAGGATCTAAATGACCACAAGTATAAACATCGATACTTGCATAACCATGCTCTGGGAAGCTGTGAATCGTTAAATGTGATTCTGAAATAATAACAACGCCACTTACACCTTGAGGTGCAAATTTATGGAACGCTACTTCGCGAACTTCCGCACCAGATTTTAAAGCTGCATCAACAAACGTTTTTTCAATATAATCAATATCATTTAACTTATCGAAATCGCATCCCCATAATTCTGAGATGACATGACGACCCATTGTTTCCATAATGATATTTCCCCCTTTAACAATTTTTAATCGTTAAACATGAAGTTCTTTCGCCATATAGCATGTTAACTACCACGGGGGAAAGTTAGTCCAAAGAGGTCCTAACCCTTTAAGTAGCCACATCACCGAAAGGTACACAAGAAGTTCACGAAACATAGTATACTTTGTTTACATTTATTTTGCAATACGTGTTTTGATTTTATTAAAGATTGTTCCCGCAGATAGACCTATACAAATTACCCCTGTATTCTCGTGAGACAGTGTGTAAAAGCTGCTAAACGACTATTCATTTTTTTATTAAAATTGAGGAAAAGAAACACTCCTTTGCATGATTATCTTATTGCTTTTCCCTATTCTTTTGAATAAAAACAACAAAAAACAGGGCGATAGCTCCCTGTTTTTTTAAAAAGCAATCTATAGCTTTCTTAGCTTACTCTTATCTTTGATCCATTACGCATTTCTGCAGCAATATATCTTACCAAATCGACTACGCGCTGAGAGTAGCCCCACTCGTTATCGTACCAAGCTAACACTTTAATTTTATGATCTTCCATTACGATAGTCGATAGTCCATCTACAATCGCTGAATGAGGATTTGTATTAAAGTCAATTGATACGAGTGGTTCCATTGTTAAATTTAAAATATTCTTTAATGGTCCTTCAGCAGCTTTAATGAACGCTAGATTAACATCTTCCATCGTCACAGGTTTCCTTACATCCACAACTAAATCGACAAGCGATACGTTCGGCGTAGGAACGCGCAGCGCCATTCCATGAAGCTTTCCTTTTAAATGAGGAAGAACTAATGAAAGCGCCTTGGCTGCTCCAGTTGTTGTAGGAATAATTGATTGAGCACACGCACGGGCTCTTCGCAAGTCTTTATGCGGGTTATCAATATTCTTTTGATCATTTGTATATGCGTGAACGGTCGTCATTAAACCGTTTTCAATTGTGAACGCTTCGTCTAACACCTTGACAACTGGAGCTAGACAATTTGTCGTACAAGAGGCATTAGAGATAATGTTATGCTGATTCACATCAAACTCTCGTTCGTTTACGCCCATCACAATAGTAATATCTTCTTGTTTACCCGGTGCCGTTAAGACAACTTTTTTCGCACCTGCTTCAATATGTAACTGCGCTTTTTCTCTTGAATTAAATTTCCCTGTTGCTTCAACGACTAAATCAATCCCAAGCTCTTTCCAAGGCAAATTCAGCGGATCGCGTGAATTTAATAGCTGGATTCTTTTACCGTTAACAATTAGCGCATCATCATCACATTTAACGTCTCCATTAAATGGTCCGTGTATAGAGTCATATTTGATTAAATGTGCTAATGTTTCTGCTGGATAAGATGCATTTATGGCAATAATATCTAAATTCTCCTCTATAATCGCTGTGCGAAAAACCATTCTTCCTATTCTCCCAAAACCATTAATGGCAATACGTGCTTTCATGGCTATACCCCTCTCTATATGTGTTATACTATTTAACTTTTTATATTGAATAGTATAACATAAATATTTAAAAAGTGAATAATATTAATTTTTTTTAATAAATTATTTTAATTGAGTTTTACTATATGTATATAGCGAGAACAGATATTTAACACATTCTTTTTTAGAAGCTCGTAAATATTCTCAATAAAAAAATCCGAACGAGCTTGATTCTACCTCAAGAATCAAGCTCGTTCGGATTTCCCTTCAGCTAACATACGTTTATCCAAGCCTCTTTAATCTAGCCATAGGGCTAATATACTTAAAAGCTGTTGTTTTGTTTCCTCTACAGGTCCGTTGTTATTGATCACCGCATCGGCTAAGGCTACTTTTTGAATCAAAGGCAGCTGTGCGTGGATACGTGCATAGGCATCTTTCGTCGAGAGATCATTACGAGATTTTAACCTTTCTAGCTGCACAGGCTCATCGACATATACAACCACTACTTTATCGACTAAATGCGTCAAATCACTTTCAAACAGCAGCGGAATATCTAATACCACAGCATCGTATCCTTCCTCGATATACCTTTCCTTTTGAGAAAGCATTTCTTTTCTTACCGCAGGGTGTACAATTGCATTCAACTTTTTACGTTCTTCCTCTTGAGAAAACACAATTCCCCCTAAAGCCGCTCGATTGATCTCCGCATTTTCGTGAAGAATGACACGGCCGAACGTCTCTACAATTTGGTTATATGCTTCTTTTCCTGGTTCGACGACTTCTTTTGCAATGTGGTCAGCATCGATTACTGGAATATTAATATCTCTCAGCATTCCGGTTACCGTACTTTTTCCACTAGCAATTCCGCCCGTTAATCCAATTACAATTGACATTGGCCTCTCCTTTATCGCTTTATTTAAAATCTAAAAATACCTAAAATAATAAGCAGAACTCCCGGTAAAAAGGAAAACATTTTCATCCATGATAAACGTGAAAAAACTTTGCCAAACTGTATGCCAGCACTTAAAAAAAGTGAACTCATAAGAGCGACAGCAATTGCTAAAGCATACGGCGAATAACCTAATAAAGCTGCTCCAAACCCTGCTCCAAATGCATCAAGAGATAATGCAATTCCAAGTATAAATGCTTCAATCCCAGTGATGGAACCTGAATTATCTAAATCTGCTGCCGTTGGTTTTTTCAATACGTTAATGACTAAGCCAATTGACTTAATTTCAATTTTCACTAATGTTTTTTCTTCTTTCACTCGAGATGAATCTGCCGGACAAAAAAACTGGTATAAAATCCACATTCCAAGTAGAACAAGAATACCTCCGCCTACTTTATTTAGTACATCCACTGAAAATAGATGCGTAAGTACCTTTCCTAAAAACATAGAAAACATTAAAGAAAATGCTGAGCAACATGAAATAATAAAAATGGATTTCAGCGGGATTTTCACCTTTCGAAGTCCGTATGTCAGGCCAACGCTAAAGCTGTCAAGACTTACGGCAAAAGCAAGAATAAGTAAAGAAAATGTTATCATGATGAGAGGACTCCTTTCCTTTCTGTCTATACGTAGTATATGAAAGGAGCCCATCCATTGTTATTTTTTAGCCGGCTGACAATTTGGGCAGATATGTGTTCCTCTACCGCCTACAACAAATTTTTCAATTGGGGTACCGCAAATTTTACAGGATTCGCCTTTTCTTCCGTACACGTAAAGCTGCTGCTGAAACATGCCTATTTGCCCCTGTGTGTTTACATACGTACGAATTGTGCTGCCCCCTTGTTTCACCGCTTCTTGAAGGGTCGCTACAATTTCTTCGTACAATTTTTCATACTCTTCGTCTGTTAATTGGCTGGCCACTCGTTCAGGGTGAATCCCTGCGCGAAATAGTGCTTCATCTACATAAATATTCCCTAGCCCAACCACGACATTTTGATCGAGTAAAACCGGCTTGATTTTTCGAGAGGTTTTGCCGATTCGCATTTTTAACTGACTTGGATTAAATGTTTCGTCAAACGGTTCAGGTCCAAGGCCAATAAGAGGAGGAAACAGATCTTCCTCTCCCTTTTTAAATAAGTGCATGGTACCAAATTTCCTTACATCCCGGTATCGTAATTCTGTTCCGTCGGTGAAGTGAAAAAAGACGTGTACATGCTTATCTGGTTCGTCTGCATTTTCATGGAGAGCATATTTTCCTTCCATACGCAGATGAGAAACCATCGTATAATCATCGAGTACAATTTTCAAAAACTTACCTCTGCGTTCAACATCTCGAATGGTTTGTCCAACAAGCGCGTCACAAAACTGCTCAACTTGCTCAGGACGTTTGATAATATTAGGCCATTTAACGGTTACACGCTCAATGGTCTTACCACTGGCTAATTCAATCAACGTACGTCTGACGGTCTCAACTTCTGGTAATTCTGGCACGTTTGTCACATCCTTTTTCCACTACTTTGCTTCGTACCAAGTCTTTCCGTAAGAATAATCTACTTTCAACGGAACTTCTAGCTCTAAAGCATGCTCCATTACTTCTGGTACGATTTTCTCTAAAATTTTAATTTCTTCTTCTGGGGCTTCAAAAATCAGCTCATCGTGTACTTGAAGCAGCAGCTTAGCCTGAAGATTTTCATCTTTTAAGCGCTTATCCATTTCAATCATTGCTTTTTTAATAATGTCAGCTGCTGTCCCTTGAATAGGCGTATTCATAGCTGTACGCTCAGCAAAGCTGCGGAGGTTAAAGTTTCGGCTCGTGATTTCAGGCAAGTAACGGCGGCGGTGCAAGAGCGTTGTTACGTATCCCTTTTCTTTTGCATCGCGCACAATCGTATCCATATACTCCTGTACACCCGGGAAGCTTTTTAAATAGCGTTCAATAAAAGTAGCCGCTGCTTTTCTTGTAATTCCTAAACTTTGCGATAAACCGTAATCACTGATGCCATAGACGATTCCAAAATTAACTGCTTTAGCCTGACGGCGCATATTCGACGTTACTTCTTCTCTTTCGACGTGGAACACATCCATCGCTGTTTTCGTATGAATATCTAAGTCATGCTTAAACGCATCAATTAGCTTTTCATCATTTGCAATATGAGCCAGTACGCGCAGCTCAATTTGTGAATAATCCGCCGCAAATATTAACCAATCAGGCTGTGAAGGCACGAACGCACCTCTTATTTTTTTACCTTCTTCAAGACGAATCGGGATGTTTTGCAAGTTAGGATCTACTGAGCTTAACCTTCCCGTTTGAGTTAACGTTTGATTAAAGCGGGTATGAACTTTTCCATCGCTTTCATGAATAACCTTTTTTAACCCTTCGATATACGTAGACTGTAATTTTCCTAGCTGACGGTATTGTAAAATCTCTGGGATAATATCATGGGCGCTAGCTAATTGCTCTAATACATCAGCTGATGTGGAATAGCCTGTTTTTGTTTTCTTTATGACTGGAAGCTGCATTTTTTCAAAAAGAACAACTCCTAGCTGCTTTGGTGAATTAATATTGAATTCTTGTCCAGCGTATTCGTAGATTTTCGCTTCAATTTTTTCAAGCTGTTCTCGAAGATCTTCGCCCATTTCATCCAAACGCGCCCGATCAATTTTCACCCCTTGATATTCCATATCGGCAAGGACAATGGCAAGAGGCATTTCAAGCTTTTCAAACAGCTCAAACTGTTCATTTTCAACCAATTCTTTTTCCAACACTTCTTTTAAATAAGCTACGGCGGCTGCTTTTCTTATAACATGCTCAGCTAGCTGAGCAGCTTCCGCAATGCTTCGCTTAGCTCCTTTTCCATACACCGCTTCATCTGATTGCACTTGATGATATCCTTTTAATTTTGCAATTGTCGCTAGGTCATCATTTGCTTCAGCGGGATTTAAGATGTAAGAAGCAATCATTACATCATGTTCAATTCCTTTAATTTCATGCCCCGCCCATTTTAACGATACAATCGTACGTTTTCCATTAAATACCGTCTTTTTTACATCTTCATCTTCTAGCCATGCTGTAAACTTGGAAGATGAAAGAGCTGTGTCTTTATCAATAAAATAGTGGCCGTTTTTGTTGCTGATTCCAAAACCGAGCAGCTGATTGTGATGATAGTTTTCTTCATAACCTTCTACGATCAGAGCTGCTTCGCTTGTTAACATATCATCGTGAACTTCCTGCACTATTTCAAACGTCAGTTCTTCAAAATCTGCTTCCTCTTCTGCTGATTCACCAAATTTAGCAAGCAGAGAATTAAACCCAAGCTCTTTAAATAAAGAGATGACCTTTGAAGATTCAAACCCGTCATATTTCGCATCTTCTACAGATACTTCAAGAGGCGCTTCGCAATAAATAGTTGCAAGCTTTTTACTCATGATGGCTGATTCACAATTATCTTCTAGCTTTTCTTTTAATTTTTTACCGCTGACTTGATCGATAGATTGCAATACATTTTCAACGGTTTCAAACTCTTTTAATAACTTTAAGGCTGTTTTTTCTCCAACTCCGGGCACGCCTGGAATATTATCTGAGCTGTCTCCCATAAGACCCTTCATATCAATGATTTGCGCAGCAGTGATTCCATATTTTTCATCAATGGCTGCAGGCGTATAGGAATCCACATCCGTAATTCCTTTTCTCGTAATATCTACGGTTACATGCTCTGACACAAGCTGAAGTAAATCTTTATCACCGGAAATGACTTTCACGGCCATTCCTTTTTGTTCTGCTTGTTTTGAAAGTGTACCGATAATATCATCTGCTTCGTACTCAGACAGTTCATAGCGCTTAATTCCATATGCATCTAATAACTCACGAATAAAGGGAAACTGCTCTGAAAGTTCAGGAGGCGTCTTTTGTCTGCCTCCTTTATATTCTGTAAATGTTTTGTGACGAAACGTTGTTTTCCCTGCATCAAAAGCCACCAGTAAATGCGTTGGCTTCTCTTCCTCTAAAATACGTGTCAGCATTGTAGTAAAGCCGTATATGGCATTTGTATGTATTCCTTTATCATTGTTTAAAAGCGGCAAAGCAAAAAATGCACGGTAGGCAATACTATTCCCGTCAATTAATACTAGTTTTTGTGTCATTCATGTTCCTCCATTTCGCTCTCTTCTTATCTTACCTTTATTTTAGCAAACAATAAGCTTTAAGGACAAAAAGTACTCTTGAATTCAACGTTTTATTTTCATATGGTGATAAGATCTATACATCATAAAATAAAAAACACCGCCTAGTTATTTTAGGCGGTGTAGCATGTGAATGGATAGAAATTGTCAAAAAGAATCGGCGAAAATAGCA
Organism: Priestia sp. USM5; assembly: GCF_058323215.1. Classification (NCBI taxonomy): domain Bacteria; kingdom Bacillati; phylum Bacillota; class Bacilli; order Caryophanales; family Bacillaceae; genus Priestia; species Priestia sp. USM5. Next base: position 141,228 of record NZ_JBSGKN010000001.1, on the reverse strand, counting down.
CGGTTAAAGCTATTTTCGCCTTACATATTGGCTCCTTGGATGAAGGGGTTTCCATGAAAAATTGTATCAATTAATTATTAAGCTACATTAAATAAATTGTAAAAGGAACGTAAACATTTTACATCTGCGGCAAATACTTGTGCAGCTTCACCGAAAAAGTTGTCCCTTTATTGACTTCACTTTTCACTTCAATTTCCCCTTTATGAGCTTCAACAAGATGTTTAACAATTGCTAATCCAAGACCTGTTCCTCCGGAATTGCGGCTTCTTGCTTTATCTACTCTGTAAAAACGCTCAAAAATACGTGAAATTTCATCAGAATCAATACCGATACCTGTATCTTGAACATGAACCGTAATCGTTTCTTCTTCCTCTTCAAGCGAAACGTGAACGGTTCCTCCAGGCATTGTATACATGAGCGCATTGCCAATTAAGTTAACGAACACTTGCATAAGGCGCTGACTGTCACCATCAATCCACGCTTCTTCAGGAAGCGTATCTAACGTTAGAGTGATTTCTTTTTCATTCGCTCGGTTCGATAGCACTGTTATGACCTCATAGAGAAGGGTATTCAAATCTACTGAATGAATGCTTAGTTTAAAACCTTGCTGTTCAACTTTAGATAAATCCAAAAGATCTTGAATCAGGCTCTCCATGCGCTGGCTTTCCGTTAGAATAATAGATAGAAACTGCTCTCGCAGCTTTGGATCTTCCATGGCACCGTCTAACAATGTCTCACTAAACCCTTTAATGGACGTAATAGGCGTTTTTAGTTCATGAGACACATTCGCTACAAAGTCACGGCGCACTTGTTCTAGTTTTTTCAGCTCGGTAATATCATGGAAAACAAGCACAATGCCTTTCCATTCATCGTTTAAGCCAATAATCGGCGCTCCGTAAACATCAAAATATCTTCGTTCAATATTTAAAGGCAAAACGACTTGTTTTCGAACCTTTACTTCGGTCATAAATATTTTTTCCACAAGTTTAATGATTTCTTTGTGCTCAAATACCTCATAATACAAGTGATAAAGGAAATCGTCCGGATGTATATGAAACTGCTCTTTATAAGCTCGATTCACTAAGTTTATATAGCCTCGACTATCGATAAGAAGCATACCGCTTCCCATATTTTCAATTAGGGTGCGCAGCCTGTCCTGCTGCATTTCTTGATTAGTGATAGACTCTTGCAGATTACGAGCAAGTGCGTTAATAGACTGACTCAGCATCCCTGTTTCATCTACATAATCTTCATATGTACGAGCTTTATAATTCCCTTTTGCAAGTTCCATAGCCACCTTGGTTGCCGATTCAATAGGACGGGTATAGCGCCCCATAATCTTTACACCTAAGAGTAAAATCACAATCAAAGCTAGACCTAAGCTTCCAATAAGAAGCCCCCAGATTTGCTGATTTACTTGTTTTAATGAATCAAACGATGTACTCAAAACAACAAATCCCTCTTGCTTACCTTCTATAATAAGCGGGATACCATAGTAATATAAGTCGTAATCTTCTTTAATTTGATCAAAGCTTTTTTTGCTGTTTAACTGCTTTTTTAATACTTGTTGGATTACAATACTTTTTTCGATTCTTTGCTGCTTGCTACCTGGATTTGAGTCAACTAATATTTTTCCATTTTTTTGAACGACAGTCGTTCGTACACTTAGCGAATGACTGATTTGATCAACTTTAGATTTTAAAGCAGGACTTGTGATGCCTTCTTCACTAATGTACATTTCCACAAGCTTTGCTTCTTTTTCCATTCGCTCTTGAAACGTTTGAAAATAAAAGTTTTTAAACAACTGCCCCAGCAGCAGGCCAAGACCTACTAATACAATAATAATAAGTACTAATAGAGCCAAAAGTAGCCTTGAACGAAATTTATTCATCTACCTTTGGTTCCTCCAGCTTATATCCTAATCCTCTAATCGTTTTTATATAAACCGGTTTTCGCGTATTATGTTCAATTTTCTCACGCAGATGGCTGATGTGCACATCTACAATTCGCGTATCTCCGGCAAAATCATAATTCCACACTGCACTCAGCAGCTGATCACGAGTTAATACCCGTCCTTTGTATTTTGCCAAATATAATAATAACTCGAATTCTTTCGGAGTAAGCTCAAGCTGCTCTTGATTAAAGTAGGCCTCATAATGATCTGGAAGAATTTTTAAATCACCAATCATGATGCGTTCGCCATCTTCCTCCTGTTCATTTTCCTGAGCAATAATTTGTGTTCTACGTAAAATGGCTTTTACACGGGCTACTACTTCTCGAGGACTAAATGGTTTCGTCATGTAGTCATCTGCGCCAAGTTCTAGCCCTAATACCTTGTCAAACTCATCGTCTTTTGCAGTTAACATTAAAATAGGCGTCATCACTTTTTGCTGACGAAGCTTTTTACAAACTTCAATTCCATCCATTTTAGGAAGCATCAAGTCTAACACAATTAAATCAGGTTTTCCTTCTAATGCCTTGTTGTATCCTTCTTCCCCGTCTTCAGCTGTTTCTACTGTAAAGCCAGCTTGTTGTAAATTATATTGTAATAATGTTGAAATTGATTGTTCATCATCTACGACTAATAATTTCTTACTCATATTAACGATATAAGCCTCCATCTAGTTAAATTAAACCGCAGCTTCACCCAAATGATATTATTTTCTATTTATCTTCTCTTATCATACAATGTTTTAGCCTCGTTCTCCAATACATTTCAACATTTTCAGAAAATATGGCTAAAGAGCTTCTTCTATATTTATCAATATTTAGGGCGTTTTAAAAATTTTCAAAGTCATGTGTCTCTACTGATGGAAGTCTAAGCGGCGGATACACATGAAACCGAGCCGTTACTACTTTCTCTTTTTGTTCATTGACCGCTTCTACTTCAATCGTAACAGTTTTAGAAGAAACATCTACCTCTGTGACTTCAAATAAAAATTCAATCGTACTATAATGATGAATTTTTTTGGGAAAGGCAACCGTATGTTCTGCAACATGGCTTCCAGGTCCGGGCAAGTACTTTGAAATGGCTGCTGTCATAATACCGGTAATCATAATGCTTGGCACAATAGGTTTCTTAAAAGGTGTCTGAGATGCATAATCATGCTGAATGTATAAAGGGTTAGAATCATTTGTCAGCCCTAAGTACAATAAGATATCTTTATCTTCAATTCGTTCAGTTAGCGTTAATTTTTCTCCAACTTTTATATCTTCAATACTTCGACCTATTTTTTGTTTTTTACCTAATACCATCATCATTCCACCTTTTGTATAAAGTAATAGTTTTTCTTTATATACAAGAAAAATTCGAGGTTTCCCTCGAATTTTCCTTGTGACTATTGTTTGAATATCTATAAAAACCTATACTCAAACCTACTTTATTGTATTAAGCTAATACACCCATGACAGTTTTGACTGATTTTGCTGATTGATCTAACGCAGCTTTTTCAGAATCAGTAAGTTCTAATTCAATTACTTGCTCAATTCCTGCAGCTCCTAATACGGTCGGAACACCTAAGTAGATGCCGTTATAACCATATTCACCCTCTAGGTAAGCAATCGCTGGTAAAATACGACGCTGATCTTTTAAGATCGCTTCTGTCATTTCCACTAAAGAAGCAGCAGGAGCGTAGTACGCACTTCCGTTGCCTAATAAGTTAACGATCTCGCCGCCGCCTTTGCGTGTTCTTTCAACAATTGCTTCAAGACGCGCTTTTGGAATAAGCGTTTCAAGAGGAATACCGCCAGCATATGAGTAGCGTACAAGAGGTACCATATCGTCGCCATGTCCACCAAGTACAAAACCTGTGATATCTTTCACTGAAATGTTTAACTCCTGCGCTACGAACGTACGGAAACGTGCAGAATCTAATACGCCTGATTGACCGATTACGCGGTTTTTAGGAAAACCAGATTCTTTAAATACTGTGTACGTCATAGCATCTACCGGGTTTGTTAACACGATAATGTGACAGTTTGGCGAGTATTTAACAACTTCTTGAGTAACAGACTTCATAATTTTTTGGTTCGTTGTGACTAAATCATCGCGACTCATACCTGGCTTACGCGCGATACCAGCTGTAATAATGACAATGTCAGAATCAGCTGTGTCTTCGTAGTTGGCTGTTCCTGTAATGTTAGCGTCAAAGCCTTGTACAGGACTTGCTTCTAACATATCCAGCGCTTTACCTTTAGCTGGATTTTCTAATTGCGGAATATCAACTAATACAACATCAGCTAATTCTTTTTGACCAATTAAAAAAGCAGTTGTAGCTCCCGTAAAGCCCGCTCCGATAACAGATACTTTTTTACGCATATTTGCCATTATAATTCCTCCCCTAAATGAATAGCTATTAAACTGTTACTTGTTTTCCTAGATTGCTAATTAATTCATCAGCAAACTCTGAACACTTCACTTCTGTTGCGCCGTCCATTAAACGTGCGAAATCATATGTTACTACTTTTGAAGCAATTGTTTTTTCCATTGATTTCATGATTAAATCCGCTGCTTCATTCCAGCCAAGGTGTTCAAGCATTAACACACCTGATAATAATACAGAAGATGGGTTTACTTTATCTAAACCAGCATATTTAGGTGCTGTACCGTGAGTTGCTTCAAAGATAGCATGTCCAGTTTCATAGTTGATGTTTGCTCCTGGAGCAATTCCGATACCGCCAACTTGTGCTGCTAATGCATCTGAAATGTAATCTCCATTTAAGTTCATTGTTGCTACTACATCAAATTCACGTGGACGAGTTAAAATTTGTTGTAAGAAGATATCTGCAATAGAATCTTTTACAATAATTTTTCCTGCTGCTTCCGCTTCTGCTTGAGCTTTGTTTGCAGCTTGTGCACCTTCTTTTTCAACGATACGGTCATATTGAGCCCAAGTAAATACTTTATCGCCGAATTCTTTTTCAGCTAGCTCATAGCCCCAATTTTTAAATGCGCCTTCTGTATATTTCATAATGTTACCTTTGTGTACAAGCGTAACAGACTTGCGGCCCTGTTCAATCGCATAGTTGATTGCTGCACGCACAAGACGCTCCGTTCCTTCAGAAGAAATAGGCTTAATACCTAATCCAGAAGTTTCAGGGAAACGGATTTTATTTACGCCTAATTCCGTTTGTAGGAATGAAACAAGTTTTTGTACTTCTTCAGAACCCTTCGCATATTCAATACCAGCATAAATATCTTCAGTATTTTCACGGAAGATAACCATATCTGTATCTTCTGGGCGCTTAATTGGAGAAGGTACGCCGTCAAAGTAGCGAACAGGACGTAAGCATGTGAATAAGTCTAATTCTTGACGCAATGCCACGTTTAGAGAACGAATTCCACCGCCTACTGGTGTCGTTAATGGTCCTTTGATTGCAATTATGTATTCGCGAATTGCATCTAACGTTTCTTCCGGTAACCATTCGCCAGTTTGATTAAATGCTTTTTCACCTGCTAATACTTCTTTCCAAACGATTTCTTTTTCACCATTGTATGCTTTTGCAACTGCTGCTTCTAATACGCGGGAAGCTGCTGCCCAGATATCCGGACCAATTCCGTCACCTTCGATAAATGGAATAATTGGGTTATTTGGTACGTTTAAAACGCCGTTTGCTACAGAAATTTGTTCACCTTTTGTCATGAGAATGACCTCCTTAAAAAATTGTCTACTTTCACTTATGGAAAAGTGCTCAACGAACGTGAGCACCTTCGTCACATTGTTTAGCTGCGCTCTTCAAGCGGAATGTACGTTTGTTTTCCAGGACCGATATAATCAGCTCTTGGACGAATCAAACGATTGTTTGAATACTGCTCTAAAATGTGAGCAATCCATCCTGATACGCGGCTTACGGCAAAAATCGGAGTAAATAAATCGTGATCAATACCTAAGCTGTGGTATACAGAAGCTGAATAGAAATCAACGTTTGGCGGAAGCTTTTTCTCGCCTGTTACGATTTTCTCAATTTTCACTGACATATCGTATAGCGTTGTATCTCCTGCTTGTTTTGTAAGTTTTTCAGACATTTCTTTCAAGTGCTTGGCACGAGGATCACCCTGCTGATACACACGATGTCCAAATCCCATAATCTTTTCTTTCTTCGCGAGCTTTTCGCGAATGTAAGGTTCTGCGTTTTCAACTGTTTGAATGTCAGACAACATTTTCATAACAGCTTCATTCGCTCCCCCGTGAAGAGGACCCTTTAACGCTCCAATAGCGGCTGTAATTCCTGAATAAATATCAGATAATGTTGCCACACAGACACGAGCTGTAAAAGTTGAAGCATTTAGCTCATGGTCAGCGTGTAAGACAAGTGCCTTATCAAATGCCTCTACTTGGATATCAGTTGGCTCTTCGCCGGTTAACATATATAAAAAGTTAGCGGCAATGCTATAGTTTTCGTTTGGTTCAATTGGCTCTAATCCGTTACGGACTCTTGAAAAAGCCGTTACCACCGTTGGTAATTGTGCTTGCAAACGAACAGCTTTGCGATAATTTGCTTCTTCATCCATTAAATCAGCTTCAGGATCGTACAACCCCAATAGTGATACGACTGTTCTTAAAGCTGCCATTGGATGAACATCTTGAATTGGATAAGTTTTGAAATGATTTAAGACTTCTTGGGGTAATTTAGCGTTTTCTGCTAGTAATCTAGAAAACACAGATAATTCTTCTTTGTTAGGTAATTTTCCGTGCCATAGTAAATACACCACTTCTTCAAATGTTGCATAATTCGCTAAATCATCAATATTGTAGCCTTGATATGTTAAAGTGTCATCAATAATTGAACTTACTGCTGACGTTGTAGCGACTACCCCTTCTAGACCTCGAGTTGCTGTCATAAATCTCCACTCCTTTACAGAAAAAATTCCCCATACCTTTCTGTGTAAAACGTGAAAAACAAAATTGAGCTTCTGCTCAACTAGACATTAAATGATATACGAAGCGCCTCTTTTGAATATATATCTTGGAAGAACATTCCTTCACCCCACGTAAAGAAAATGCTTACATTTCCATTTGTTTCAATAACACACAAAATTAAAACATCTGCATGTGTCATTGCTTTGTTACAGCCCTATAGGTAAAACATACAATTGTATGTAAAAAGATGCGGCCTCAAAATATATTATAAACAATTATCTGACTTTTGTGAATCAAAAGAGAGAAGAAATTTTAAAAAAATTATTATTATACAAAAATTTCTACGAAAAAAGTTCAGTTAATTTCATAAATAAATAAGCAATTCCAGCACCGATTAACGGACCTACTGCTACCCCTTGAAACAGCGCCACAGCAAGAATTGTGCCAAAAACTAAAGCGGTCGTAATATGCGGATCATCTTCCAAGAGCGTAAGCCCATATTTGGCAATAATTGCTACAGCAATGCCGGCTCCTAGAGCAATCCAGGCATAAGAAGATTTCACAGCTTCTCCTAATTGTTTAAACCCTATGTCTCCTGTTGCAATTGGCACAAGAACGGCAATTGTAATCACCGTTACCCCAATATTAATTCCTTTTGATTGTAGAAAAGGAAAAACCTTACTGTCTAACCCGATTAATTTTAAAATAAGTAAAAATGCAACTGCAATGATTAATGATTGATTTTTAGCCACTAATCCAATTACGAGTAAAACAGCTAAAAAAAGCATCGGTTGTGAAAACATTTTACTCATCCTTTCTTTTTTTATTGTGATAATTCTAAAGCGTATTACGTAACTATTTTATGAGTAGCTTTTTCTTTTGTTGACTATCGTTTACAAGGAGGCCTCTATTTATTGTGTACAAGCTTCATTTACATCGCCTATTTCGCTTAGCTTGTGTGTTGGTAATTATTGCAGCAGCTGTATTTCTTAGTTATTATGTCTCTTCTCTCCTCTATCCATTTATTATCGCCTGCTGCATCGCTTTTTTTATAAATCCTATGGTTAATCTATTTGAATTAAAGCTGCGCTTACCACGCTACTTAGCTGTTTTACTGTCAATGGTTCTTATCTTCTCTCTTTTGGCTGGACTTATTACGTTACTTATCACAGAAATTATTGCAGGAAGTACGTATTTAGCGAAAGTTGTTCCCACAAATTTCAAAGAAGTGGTCATATTTATTGAAAATATTGCTACAGAACAAATACTTCCGTTTTATGAACGCATTACTTCTATGTTTAATAACTTAAATACCGGTCAGCAAGCAACTATTTTATCGAACATTAAAGGGGTAGGCAACCATATCGCTCAAACGGTGGGCGATTTTCTGCAAAATGTATTGCAAAGCATCCCAGTATTTTTATCCGTATTGCCTAATGCAGCTACTGTGATTATTTTTTCATTGCTGGCTACTTTTTTTATTAGTAAAGATTGGTACAAGCTGATGGCTAAAAGCAGCGTGTTTATTCCTAAAAAAGTAAGAGAAAATGGACAGACAGTTGTTATGGAGCTTAAAAATGCACTGTTTGGTTTTATTAAAGCTCAGCTTACGCTTATTTCGATTACCACCATTATCGTTCTTTTTGGTTTACTTGTTCTTAAGGTTGATTATGCTATTACAGTCGCTTTATTAATCGGCTTAGTAGATATTCTTCCTTACCTCGGAACAGGACTGGTTTTTGTTCCTTGGATGATTTATGCGTTTGCAACAGATAATGTGTCATTTGCTGTAGGACTTTCGGTACTATATGCTGTAGTACTTGTGCAGCGACAAATTATGGAGCCCAAGATTCTGTCATCGAGCATTGGTCTTGACCCTCTTGCTACATTAATTGCTTTATTTGTAGGATATCAATTGATTGGATTTTTTGGATTAATAGTTGGCCCTGTTATTCTTGTTATTCTAAAAACACTTCATACAACGGGAGTTTTTAAAGAAACGTGGCAGTTTATTATAGGAAAATGAAAAAGTGTGTGAAAGAAGCTTCTTTCACACACTTTCTAGTTAACGAATAATCGTCATTCGATTACGTCCTTGAAAAAATCTTCTTAGCCACGTTAAAAGGAAAGGCTTAACGATTTTGCGTGTAAACGGCAGTAAAAAGATAAAGCCTACAACATCTGTCAAGAAGCCTGGAAACAGTAGAAACAAACCGCCAAATAGTACACACATACCATCAAGGATTTCACCGCTTGGAACATGTCCTTGGCTCATCTGACGCTGTGCTTTTTGAAAAAGAGATGTTCCTTGTTTTTTCGCTAAAAACGCACCAATAAAACTGGTAGCAATAATCAGTAAAAATGTTGACATTACACCAATGAGATGACTTGAATAAATCAAAATCATTACCTCAACAGCAGGTACAATAAGAAGGAGCGGAAGAAGCTTCCTCACCATCATCACCTCTTCGCTTATTGAATTGCCTAAACAAAAAGAGAAGGATTTCCCCTTCTCTTTTTTTCAATCATCTACGTGTTTCTTACAGTACGCTTGCGTGTCCGTTGTATACAACACCACGTGAAGCATCAACTGTAATATCTTGATCTTCTGAGAATACGCTTGTTGCGTTTTCTACACCTACAATGACAGGAATGCTTAAGTTTAATCCTACTACAGCTGCATGGCTTGTTAGACCGCCTTCTTCCGTAATAAGAGCCCCTGCTTTTTCGATTGCACTGATCATATCGCGATCTGTGCTGTTTGTAACAAGGATAGCACCTTCAGTCATTTTTGCATTTGCTTCTTCAGCAGTTTTAGCAATAACTACTTTACCAACTGCTGCTTTACGACCAATTCCTTGTCCTTTAGCCAGAACGTCACCTACAACTTGAACTTTCATTAAGTTCGTTGCACCTGATTCTCCAACTGGAACACCAGCAGTAATAACAACTAAATCACCGTGTGCTACAACGCCTGTTTTTACTGCGTCATTTACAGCGTGATCTAACATATCGTCAATTGTACTTACGCGCTCACCAACAACTGGTGTAACACCCCATACTAGAGAAAGACGACGTGCAACAGAATCGTTTGCTGCAACAGCTACGATTGGAGATTGCGGACGATATTTAGAAACGATTTTCGCTGTATAACCACTTTCTGTTGGCGCTACGATTGCACTAGCGTTTAAGTTAAGCGCTGTGTGTACAACAGATTGTCCGATTGCATCTGTAATAGATGGGCCAACTTGCTTGCTGCGCTGTTGTAAAATCTCAGAGTAGTTTAGAGCTTGCTCAGCACGAGAAGCGATTGAATGCATTGTTTGTACAGCTTCAACTGGGTAAGAACCTGCAGCTGTTTCACCAGATAACATAATTGCATCTGTACCATCAAAGATAGCATTGGCAACGTCACTTGCTTCCGCACGAGTCGGGCGCGGGTTGCGTTGCATTGAATCAAGCATTTGTGTAGCTGTAATAACTGGTTTGCCAAGTGCATTACATTGTTTGATCAGATCTTTTTGTACTAATGGTACTTCTTCAGCAGGAATTTCTACTCCTAAGTCACCACGAGCAACCATTAAGCCGTCTGAAACTTCAAGAATTTCTTTGATGTTATCTACGCCTTCTTGGTTTTCGATTTTTGAGATGATTTGAATGTGAGCTGCATTGTGTTTTTCTAGTAGTTCACGAATTTCTAATACATCAGATGCACGACGCACAAAAGAAGCAGCGATAAAATCAATGCCTTGTTCGATACCAAATACAATATCGTTTGCATCTTTTTCAGTGATACCAGGAAGGTTTACACTTACGTTTGGCACGTTTACACCTTTTTTATTTTTTAATGTACCAGGGTTAAGTACTTTCGTTTTGATTTCACCATCAGTTTTATTGACGTCTAGTACTTCAAGACCGATTAAACCGTCATCTAAAAGGATTTTTGATCCTACGTGTACGTCATCAATTAGACCTGGATATGTAATTGAGAATTTTTCAGTTGTTCCCACTACTTCTGTCATAGAAACAATGATTTCAGCGCCTTCTTCTAACTCAATTGCACCATTTTCCATTGTGTTTGTACGAATTTCAGGTCCTTTTGTATCAAGTAAGATACCTACTGTTTTACCTGTTTGTTTCGCAGCTTCACGAATGTTAACAATACGTGCACCGTGCTCTTCAAAGTCACCGTGAGAGAAGTTTAGGCGACAAACGTTTAAGCCTGAGTTAATTAGTTCAACTAATTTTTCTACACTTTCACTCGCTGGTCCAATAGTACATACAATTTTAGTTTTACGCATTCAAATTTCCTCCTATATATTTACTATTTACTCTTTAAGTAGAGCAAACAGCTATTTCCTTTACTAACCTTTTACAAGCAGGCTGTGAACAAATATTTTGTTCCCTTAACCTGTTCACCTTGCTTTACGTGTAACTTATGAAACACCTACGTAGCGCTGAATCAAATAGCAAACAAATACACAGCACTTTAACGATGAATTTCTTCATCGTTTGCTTCTTGTTTTACTATTCCCTGCAATTCATACAGCAATACTTGCTGCCTGATTTGTCTTATATATCTCACGTTTTAGAGAAAAGACAAACGCTCGCACAGCTGCTAATAACCATAGGAATTTTTTTAAAAACACTCTTTTTCTACTTTTACTTAAAGGTTTTTGCTGTCTATAAAATACCACGAAGAACTTGTAAACACAATAGAGAAGGGCTATACAAACCGCACAAAAACGCGCACCCTTATTTTTCAAGAGTGCACGTTTCTTTATTTTATAGTAATGGCATCGTTTTCAGCTGCAAATTGTCCGATTTTTTTGTATTTTAAATAACGCTCCTCCACTAGCTCTTCTTTTGATAAATTCATCAGTTCTTTTAATGACTTCTTAATAATGCTTTCCATGTATCCAGCTTGTGCATCGATATCTCGATGAGCTCCGCCTTTTACCTCTGAAACCATTTCATCTACAATACCCAGTTCTTTCAAATCCGGTGCTGTAATCTTCATCGTTTCAGCAGCTTTTTTAGCAAGAGAAGAATCTTTCCAAAGAATGGCAGCCGCTCCTTCTGGAGAAATAACTGAATACGTCGAGTTCTCAAGCATATGAAGGTGATTTCCTAAACCTAATGCCAAGGCTCCTCCGCTTCCTCCTTCTCCAATGACAATACAAATAACAGGTACAGTTAAGCCAGCCATTTCGAAAAGATTTTTCGCAATAGCTTCGCTTTGTCCGCGTTCTTCTGCCGCTTTTCCTGGATAAGCTCCTTTTGTATCAATAAAGCAAATAATTGGGCGGTTAAATTTCTCCGCTTGCTTCATTAGACGCAGTGCTTTACGGTAGCCTTCAGGATGAGGCATACCAAAATTACGACGAATATTTTCTTTCGTATCTTTACCTCTCTGATGTCCAATCACGGTAACAGGCACGCCATTAAACTTGGCAATTCCTCCTACGATTGCTTCATCATCTCCATAAAAGCGATCGCCATGACACTCTAAAAAGTTTGTAAACAAGCGAGTAATATAATCGAGTGTTGTAGGACGCTCAGGATGACGAGCAATTTGAACACGGTTCCACGGGCTTAGATGATTGTAAATATCGTTTTCTACTTTTTCTAAGCGCTTTTCCAACTTATCAATTTCGCTAGATAAATCCACTTCTGTATTTTTAGCAAACTCTTTCAGTTCTGCAATCTTGTCGCGTAACTCAACAATTGGACGTTCAAACTCTAATTCACTTACCACTCGATGTCACCTCCTGCTACGTGTATATCTAAAATAGTTGTTAACGTGTCTTTTAAATCGTGACGGTCAATAACTCCATCTAATTGACCATGCTTCAACAGAAATTCAGACGTCTGAAAATCTTCTGGAAGCTCTTCTCTAATTGTTTGTTCAATAATACGTCTTCCAGCAAAGCCAATTAACGCGCCCGGCTCGGCTAAATTATAATCGCCTAGCGAAGCAAAGCTTGCTGACACTCCTCCCGTAGTAGGATGTGTCATGATCGAAATGATTAAGCCGCCTTCGTCACTGAACATTTTAAGGGCTGCGCTAGTTTTAGCCATTTGCATCAAGCTCAGAACACCTTCTTGCATACGTGCACCGCCTGAAGCTGTAAAAATAAGGAATGGGACATGCATTTCCTTTGCTTTTTCAATGGCGCGAGTAATTTTCTCACCTACTACAGAACCCATGCTTCCCATACGGAAATGTGAATCCATAACAGCAACCACTACTTTAATTCCTTCAATATCTCCTTCACCCGTAACAATCGCTTCACTTAAATTAGTTTTCTCACGATCTTTTTCGAGCTTTTCAAGATAATCCGGGAATCCAAGAGGATTTTCTGACGTCATATCTTTGTCGTATTCAACAAACGTACCGCTGTCAATCAAGCTTTCAATACGCTCTGGTGCTGTCATTTGATGATGGTATCCACAGTTTAAGCATACTTTTAAGTTTTTATTTAACTCTTTTGTATACATGATTTTCTTACACTTTTTACACTTGGTCATAATCCCTTCAGGTACATCTTGTCTCATATGCTCAGAAGGAATCGTAGCATATTTTCGTTTTTTTGGAGTTTTTGTGTTTTTTGTAAATAAATCTCGTAACAAGGTGTAACCTCCTTTTGGTTCTTTTCTTTAACATAAGAACCTTTCTTCTTCCTCTTCTTCTACTTTACACGTTATGAAAGCCCGTCTCAAACGCAAAAACAAGCGACATATAAGAAAAAATTGGATGAATTATTCGCTTCACTTTATTAGTTGCTATTTACTTTACTAGATGACGGTTTGATTTTGTGTAGAAAGATGGCATGTCTCTTTCGACAAATTCCTTCTTTCACACTTGTTTGTAGCACTGATGGTGAAGATTTAATACAGCTGCTTCATCTTTTTTAACTAGCGCCTCTACTAATTCATTTATAAGAGTGTCGCTTGGCGCTGAGTTTTGTTGAAAGGTTTGAGAAAAACGGCAAATAATCAGCCAAATTCGGTGCAATAGCCGATTAGGCTGCAAAGAAAACAAATAGTCAAACAAGTTCTTTAAGCGATCGTCATTCTGCTTTTGAATTACTTTTGAAACATTGATTTTGTTCTGTTCCGCTAAAACAGAAAACAAACAGCTTTTTTCCAGAATATATCTCGTCTGAATTAAGTCTGACTTTGTTTTGCCGTCTTGTATTAAAAAAGTAGCTAATAAATCAATAAATTGATGATCTCCCACTTCTTTAATAAACGTACCTTCACCTCTTCTAGTTTCAATCAATCCAATTAGCTCTAACGCTCTGAGCGCTTCTCGAACGGAAGAACGTCCTGCGCCTAACCGTTCAGAAAGCTCTCGTTCTGACGGGATTTTATCACCCGTAGTTAAACGATCATCTTCCATTAGCTGGCGAATTTGTTTTAGAATTTCTACATATACTTTTGAACGTTCATTCTTCAAGTTTATTACCACTCACTTTACATTACTTTAACAGGCATGCTTGAAGCATCATGCCTGTCAAAGAACAGTTGATGTAACCTTATTCAATAATCGCTAAACGGCGTGTATTTTCAGCTACGGCTTCTGGCTTTACTTTTATTCGGGCAACGCCTGTTTCCATAGCTGCTTTTGCAACAGCTGCGGCTACTGCCGGAGCCACTCGTGCATCAAATGGCCCTGGAATCACATAGTCTGTATTCAAGTCCTCTTCCGTAATTAAATTAGCAATGGCCTCAACTGCAGCCATTTTCATTTTTTCATTAATATGAGTAGCACGCACATCCAGTGCACCTCGGAATATCCCCGGAAACGCTAAGACATTGTTCACTTGATTAGGAAAATCTGAACGCCCGGTGCCGATTACTTTCGCGCCAGCTTTTTTAGCTTCTTCTGGCATAATTTCAGGCACTGGATTTGCCATTGCAAAAATGATTGGGTCTGGATTCATCTTTCCAATCATTTCCGATGTGAGTGCTCCTTCAACCGACACTCCAATAAATACATCAGCTTCTTCTAACGCATCGGCTAACGTACCTTCTACTTTGCTTCGATTTGTATAGGCTGCAACTTCATCTTTTATACGGTTCATGCCGTGAGGACGCTTGTCATAAATCGTTCCTTTGGAATCACACATAATAATATCGCGCACTCCATAGCTGTATAATAATTTAATAATAGCAATACCAGCAGCTCCTGCTCCATTCGCTACTACTTTGATTTGTGACATTTTTCTTCCTGTCAGCTTCAGGGCATTAAGAAGACCCGCTACCGTAACAATAGCCGTCCCATGCTGATCATCATGAAAAACCGGGATATTTGTTTCCTTTTTCAACCGCTCTTCAATTTCAAAACAGTTAGGAGCCGCAATATCTTCTAAATTAACGCCTCCAAAAGTTGGTTCTAGCAATTTAACAGTTTCTATAATTTTGTCCACATCTGTCGTGTTTAAACAAATTGGGAATGCATCTACGCCGGCAAAACTTTTAAAAAGGACCGCTTTCCCTTCCATTACTGGCAGAGCAGCTTCAGGGCCTATATTGCCCAAGCCCAATACGGCAGTGCCATCAGATACAACAGCTACCATATTTCCTTTCATCGTATATTCATATACATTGTTTACATCATCATATATTTCTTTGCAAGGTTCTGCTACACCAGGGGAATAAGCAAGGCTTAAATCCTCTGCGTTTCGAACAGGAATTTTGGACTTTGATTCTAGTTTACCTTTGTTAATGCGGTGCATATGCAATGCTTCTTCACGTAAAGACAATGAATTTCACTCCCAATAAACAAAATGATAACAAATACTGTGCCTGAACCATGTTCTTTCCCACACTCATATGATGTTATAAATCCAATTGCATTTCATTTCAAGAAAAACGCATCTAATTCGTATATTTTATAAAAAAACGGTGGTCAGACCACTTTTTTAACTATTTTACCATATAACATCACATGAAATCTGTAAAGACTATATCTTCTTGAACACAACGTGCTTCTCTCCAAGCATTGCTTTTAACGTTTTGATCAACTCATCGCTTCGTTCAACAGAATAGTGAACAGGAAGCTTGACCAATTGACGTTCTGCCTCATAATAAATTTTCACGGGGATTTTCCCTCTATGAGACTGAAAATGCTGATAAATAGTATGAAGCAGCTTTTCCGTACCTTGCTTTGTTTCTATACGTAAGTACAATTCTTCTGACGGTAATTTTTGAACCGCTTCGCTAGCAGCTTCAGCACGTTGACAAACAATTTGCTGCTGCCCATTTCTTTCATCTATCTTTCCATGTATCAGTAAAACCTTACCTTGTTCAAACAGCAGACGATTCTGCTCAAATACGCGGGGAAATGCAACAACTTCTCCTTCTCCACTTTCATCCGTGATGCGCAAAAAGGCCATTTGCTCTCCTTTTTTCGTGCGGATGACGCGAATTTCCAACACAAATACTAAAAGAGAGACCGCTTTTCCTGAAGCGTGTTCTTTCATATCGTGAAGAGAAACAACAGAATAAAAGGAATTCAGTGCTTCATACTGAGAAGCAGGGTGGCTTGATAAATAAAAACCTAGCATATCTTTTTCATACTGAAGCCGATCTTCTATTTTCAGTTCCTCTTTTTCCATATATTTAGGCTTTAACGAAAATTCAGCTCCAAATCCAAAATCATCATCAGGGAGGACCAAGCTTGCATGTTCAAATGCTACATCAATGGTTGCTAATAAAGTTGCTCGATTTTCTCCAAATTCATCAAAGCCTCCGGACAAAATCAAAGCTTCAAGCGCTTTTTTATTCACGGCTTTTGGTGAAACACGTGCACAAAAATCAAATAAGTCTTCAAATCTTTTTTTCTTTCTCTCTTCTGTTATTTCCTGCATAGCTGCCGCACCAATATGTTTAATCGCTGCAAGGCTATATCTTATTCTTTCACCTTCTACATTAAACGAATACATGCTCTTGTTAATAGAAGGTGGGAGAACTTGTATTTTTTTTCTTTTGAGTTCATTAATATATTGAGCAATTTTCCCTTCGTTTCCAATAACGCTCGTTAACAACGCTGAAAAGAACTGTAGCGGATAATGTGTTTTTAAATAAGCTAACTGATAGGCCACCATACTGTAAGCAACGGCATGGCTCCGGTTGAAGCCATAATCAGCAAAGCGCACAATAAGGTCATATACTCGATTAGCAACGGATAGGTCATATCCTTTCTTCTCGCTTCCTTGAACAAAATGTGCTCGTTCACGATCAAGCACGGATCGTTCTTTTTTACTAACTGCTCTTCTCAATAAATCTGCTTCTCCAAGAGAAAAGCCAGCCATCTTTGAAGCAATCTGCATAATTTGCTCCTGATACACGATAACGCCATGGGTGGATTGTAAAATGCCTTGAAGCGTGGGATGGTCATATATGACGCTCTCCACTCCGTGCTTGCGCTTAATATAAGTTGGAATATTTTCCATCGGACCGGGTCTATACAGCGCGTTAACTGCTACAATATCTTCTAGCTCTGTAGGTTTTAATTGCTGAAGAACCCTTCTCATTCCATCTGACTCTAGCTGAAAAATCCCTGTCGTATCTCCTTTACTCAGCAGTTCAAAAGTTTTCTGATCGTTAAATGGAATACGAGACAGTGACAGCTTTTGGTTCATGTCCCGCTCAATTTTCTTTAAAATGTGATCTAAAATGGTTAAGTTACGCAAACCTAAAAAGTCCATTTTCAAAAGCCCAACGTCTTGCAGAGCTTCCATTGGATATTGAGTCAGATATACATCATCATGTCCTTCTTGTACAGCTATAGATTGCGTCAGCGGCTTCTCACTGATCACAACGCCTGCTGCGTGTGTGGAAGTATGCCTTGGCAGTCCTTCTATCTTCATGGCAATGTTATACCATTGCTTTCTGGCTTCATTTTCTGCTAAATAAGTTTGAAGAACTCTTGAATCACGAAGAGCGCTTTTTAACGTTGTACCTGGTTTAGTTGGAATCGCTTTAGACATTTTATTTAACGCCTCTTGATCAAATCCCATCACTCTTCCTACATCACGTACGGCTGCTTTAGCCGCTAATGTTCCAAATGTAATAATTTGAGCTACATGCAGCGCTCCATATTTTTGAGCCACATACTGAATGACTTGATCCCGTTTATTATCAGGAAAATCGATATCAATATCAGGCATCGAAATACGTTCAGGATTTAAAAAGCGCTCAAAGAGAAGCTGATGCTGAATTGGATCAACATTTGTAATTCGTAAGGCGTATGAAACTAGTGAGCCCGCCGCTGAGCCACGACCTGGACCTGTTAAAATACCATGTTCATGAGCATAATTCATAAAATCCCACACGATAAGGAAGTAATCGCTAAAGCGCATACTTTCAATAATGTTCAGCTCATAATCTAAGCGTTTCTGGTATTGTTCCGTGATCACTTGAACTCTTTCTTGCAGTCCTTTCTCGCAAAGAGTGCGTAAGTAGGTTGATGATGTAACTGACGGAGGAACAGGGTATTTTGGAATAGACATGACGCCTAGAGAAATTTTAAGCTCGCATCGTCTTGCGATTTTTATACTTTCTTCTATTAAAAAATGCTGATCATGAAAGAGAACTTCCATTTCATGAGATGATTTGAAATAGTACTCGCTGCTTTCTTCTTGCACCTGTTCACCGCTATGTAATTTCTCTCCGTCTCGAATAGCCGCTAAGCAATCATATGCGTCCCGATCTTCTTTTTTTAAATATTTCACTTGATTCGTTGCTACGAGCGGGACATTTTCTTCAGCAGCAAGCTCCGTTAACTGCTGATTTATCAAAGCTTCATCCTGTCCGTGGCGCTGTATAGATATATACAAAGACTGAGAATATACTTTTTTAAAGAATTGAAGCACTCGCTTTGCATCTTGAAGTTTGTTTTCTGCTAGCAGAGTTTCTACTTCTCCCCTTACGCCAGGTGTAATAGCAATCAGCCCGCTGCTATAATGCTGGAGCCATTTTTTCTTTACACCGTGTTTTTCCTTTGTTTGAACTAAACTGCTTAGTTTTAATAGATTTTCATAGCCTTTATCATTTTCTGCTAGCAAAACTAAAGGATACGCTTGCTCGCTTTCTTCATGTTCCAAAATTGATAGTGTAAGCCCAATAATCGGCTTAATCCCCGCTTTCACGCAGGCTTTATAAAAAGGAATGACTCCGTACATTACATTTTCATCGGTCAAAGCAATCGCTTCATAGTTCATTTTTTTAGCTGTTTCTACAAGTTCATGAATACGAACGGAACTGCTTAGTAAGCTATAAGAACTTTGAAGCTGTAAGTGAACAAAAGGCACAGGACTTCCCACCTTTCTTTAATTCTTTATTCTCATTATAAATTTTGTTGCGGGCGTAGACAAATTACATAACTCTGAACGTTTGTCCATATATATGTAGGAAGCATGAGTTATCAATAAAATAGTAAAGGAGGACGCGTCATGACAAAAGAGCCTTTTATGTCTCTTTTCATTTGGAGTTACTTTACTTCATTAGGTATTATTTTAGGCGGTTCATTAATCGGAGCATTTGCGGGGTTCTTAATTGGAAAATCTCCCCTGTACGTTATGCATACCCTCAGCAATAGCTTAAAAATCTGGGCAATTGTCGGAGCCATCGGAGGAACATTTGATACGTTTTACAGCTTTGAGCGAGGACTCTTTGAAGGAGCGACAAAAGATGTATTCAAACAAATTCTTTTAATTCTATCCGCTATGGGAGGAGCTCAGACCGGGGCTCTGATCATCAAGTGGTTAACGCAGGAGCACTTTGTATGAGAGTACCCAGCGAGCGAATGTTCAAGCGCTCCGACTGGCAGCGTTTTTTCGCCGGTATTGTCATTGGAGCAATTGTCAGCTGGGGAGTGTTTTTAACAATTTACGGCGTTTCAAGAGATAGAGAGCTAGAGGAGATTCGAATTGCTAATGATAAGCTAAAAAAAGCAAATTTGCAAATTAGCGCATGGCAAGAAGATGTAAAAGCATTAAACAAGGAAATGAAGCAGCATTTGATTATTCAAAATGTGAAAGTAAAATTAGTGAACGGCCATCGTTATAAAGTAAACTCTGTGGTGGAATACAATATTCAAAAAAGCGTCGACGAAGAAGCTCAGCACTTAATTGCCCAAGATATTGAAAGTGCGTATCGAAGCAGGGATATCTTAAAAAAAGCAATTGAAAACAAAAAATACGAATTCGATAAAACGATTTATGAAGTTGAAGTTCATCAAATTTATTTTTATACAACGCTTTCGATTGAAGTTCGAATTAAAAAGATGGAAAAAGTACTATAAAAAGCCGCTGATTTAAAATCAACGGCTTATTTTACAGATTACTCCTGACTGCAGAGCTCTTCTAAATCAAGTAGTAAAGGCTCTACTTCTTCCCATGAGTCAATGGAAGCGCCGGACGCAAGAGGATGGCCTCCTCCGTTGTATTTTCTAGCAATTGTATTAATCACAAGCTCTTTTGAACGCAGGCGGACCCGAATCTGATTTTCTTCTTCTACAAAAAATACCCACGTTTTCACTCCATCAATTTGTCCTAACGAGCCGACTAGCTGAGAGGCATCAGCAGGTGTCACATCATATTTGCGAAGAATTTCATTCGGAACTTTCATGTGAGCAACTCCCGCTGGAGACATCGTGAAGTTTTGCAGCACATATCCATGTAAGTGAGCGACGTTTTCTTTTGTTTTGTATAGCTGATCATATACATCCTTAAAATTGAAGCCATATTGAATCAATTCACTTGCATAGCAAAACGTTTTCGGCTTTGTATTTGGAAATAAAAATCGGCCCGTATCACCGACAATACCAGTGAAAATTAACTTTGCTCCTTCATCATTAAGAGCTAACCCCTTTTCTTTTCCTTCCAAGTAAAATTCATAAATCATTTCACTTGTTGAAGAAGCAGACGTCTCAACCCAAAGTAAATCACCGTAAGGAGTTTGATTCGGATGGTGATCGATTTTAATGATCATTTTTCCACTTGCGTAGCGCTGATCTGATACACGCGCTTCATTCGCCGTATCACAAACGATGACAAGCGCATCTTCATAGGTGTCATCGGCGATATCATCCATACGGTATAAAAATTTTAACGACTCCGCTTCTTCTCCCGTTACGTATACCTTCTTCTCCGGAAAAGATGTTTTTAACAATTCCGCTAATCCGCACTGAGATCCGTATGCATCTGGATCTGGACGAATGTGCCTGTGAATAATGATGGTGTCAAACTGCTTAATAGCTTCTAATATTTGTGCTTTCATTTTCTCTCTCCTGTCAATACTGTTCTTGTTTTATGTACGTACCACATGCACTTATATTTCCACAGCGCTGTATCCATAATCTTTATTAAATCATATCTCTTCTCCTTTTTAAAAGAAGAATCAATCAATAGTAGAATTTTCTGTTATTTACCTGTAAAATAATAGATACTACTGTAAACACTTTCAACACTACGCATTACTAGCATCTAGAAACATTACGGATAGAAATACACCGGACTGGAGGGGCGTCTGTGCCATTTTTTATGATTTTAATCGTTGTGTCCTTTGTTTTCTACATGTATTTAAAAGTAAAATACGTACGTTCAAAACGCCCAATGGAACGAAAGTGGATTTCCGCTAAGTCGAGTATTTGTCTTGGCTTTTTTGTATTATTTTTTGGGATCAATCAATGGTTTATTTACGAAACAAACCTTTCGCTTATCATCGGCATATTATTTGTATTATTCGGTTCAGGTAGCATAATAGCAGGTGTCAAAGCTTATAAGTACTATCAGCCTTATGCAATAAAAGAAGCAGATCAAATGTAAAAAAGGCTGAGGCATAACGAGAGGAATCCAATCTAAAGACGAACAAATGGGAGACATGAGCTGAACCGCTTGAGACACCGCCGTTGATTTCCGTGCAAGACTTCGCTTTCCGCTGGAGTCTTCGTCTTGCCCTCCAATCAACGGCTAGAAGAATCTAAACAGGTGAAACCTACGTTTACCCTAACAAAAAAAAACGAACCACTCATCAACATGGTTGATAAATGGTTCGTTTTTCACTTCGTCTAACATACTTTTGTCCCAGCTTCTTTTTTTATACTCTGTCCAATAACTGAGCCATCATCATCGCTTTTCCTACTACAACTCCGGCGTTGTAGACTTCTACATCTAATTTAGCAAACTTCCGACCCAGTTCTAATAGCTTAGGGCGAATTTCAATTACA
Source organism: Priestia sp. USM5 (assembly GCF_058323215.1). Classification (NCBI taxonomy): domain Bacteria; kingdom Bacillati; phylum Bacillota; class Bacilli; order Caryophanales; family Bacillaceae; genus Priestia; species Priestia sp. USM5. The sequence goes on along the minus strand of NZ_JBSGKN010000001.1, from coordinate 119,127 downwards.
CTTTCAATTTGAACCGGTTTAATAAAATAAACGGTAATGTTTTCAATAACCAAATCACCTTTTTTATATAAGCGCAGAACACGATTGGCAGCTTCCGTCACAATAGTAGTAAAAACTCCGTATGAAATAGTTCCCATATAATTTGTCATTTGTGGCGTTACTTCACAGCGATAGACAGGTGCTTCCTTTGTCTCTTGTACGTCCATAAATTGATTCGTTACAATGTCATCAATGGTTTCTCCTACCTGTGGTTGACGCTGAATCATTTGCAGCGCTTTTAAGACATCTTGACGGCTGATAATGCCTTCTAGTCGGTGGTAATCGTCCACTACAGGCAGCACTTCAATCCCTTCCCATACCATCATATGAGCGGAAGAAGCGACCGATGTTTTCCCGTGAACGGTCATCGGATTTTTCGTCATCACTTTTTCAATCGAAGTGGAAAGATCATATCCAATAACATCTTTTGAGGTAACCATTCCATGAACTTTCATATGCTGATCTACTACAGGAAAACGACTGTGGTGCGTTTGATCGTTACATTCGTGCCATTTTTCAATCGTATCGGTTAACTGCAAGCTAACCGCTTCAGAGACGGGTGTTAAAATATCCTCTACAAGCACAATTTCTTTTTTTATCAGCTGATCATAGATAGCCCGATTAATCATCGTTGCAACTGTAAATGTATCATAGCTCGTTGAAATAATAGGAAGCTTCAGATCATCCGCAAGCTTCTTAACCCATTCTTCCGTATCAAAGCCGCCCGTAATTAAAACGGCTGCGCCTGCTTCAAGGGCTAATTCATGAGCGTTTACTCGATTCCCTACGATAAGAAGGTTTCCGGCCTCGGTATACCTCATCATAGCATCAAGCTTCATCGCTCCAATAACAAACTTATTTAACGTTTTATGCAAACCTTCACGTCCGCCCAGCACTTGTCCATCTACAATGTTTACTACTTCGGCAAACGTGAGCTTTTCAATGTTTTCTTTCTTCTTTCGTTCAATTCGAATAGTCCCTACTCGTTCAATCGTTGAAACATATCCTTTATTTTCCGCATCTTTTATTGCTCGGTACGCCGTGCCTTCACTGACAGTCAGTTCTTTGGCAATTTGGCGCACTGAAATTTTTTCACCAATTGGAAGCGAATCGATATACTGTAAAATTTGCTCATGTTTTGTCGCCACGTGTACTTCACCCTTCTAAAACGTTTTTACGTTTCATATGTCTTTTCTTTTATTATACGGGGGAAGTGAAATGGATTCAATCTAACCTCTTTGACGCAAAGGCTTTCTCGCACTATTTTTTTGAATACCTGCCTTTTTACGGCGCGGTGCATAAAGTAGTGATGACAAATTGCCTCCGGCTACAAAAAGAGCAAAGGTAAGCCAGCTTATACTAAAAATCCCTTGCAAACTCGCAGTTGTTAACACTAAGTGCGGCATTGCATAGTAAAGCATCACTCCGCATAGTAAAAGCGATAAAATAACTCGATTTTTTTCCATAACTCTCCCTCCTTATTATTACTATCGTATGCGGGAAAGTAAAAAAAGCAGAACGTTTCTTTGCAAATAAAAAGAGATTAAGACATAACTGCATCGATTCAATCTAAAGATGAACAAATGTGAAACCTACGTTCACCTTAACAATAAAAAAAGAACGAGTGATCGATATTATCGATTACTCGTTCTTTTTTAACTTTAACTGAAATCGTTTTGTCCCAGCCTTTATTTATGATTAAAGATCCAATCCTTCTCCAACTTTTAATACTTTTCCTTCAATGCCAGATAAAGACCCAACAAATTGATGAGGATCTTGCTTAATTACAGGAAATGTATTGTAGTGAATTGGCACAACAAGCTTTGCCTGCACCCATTCCGCTGCGATAGCCGCATCTTCAGGTCCCATTGTAAAGTTATCTCCAATTGGAAGAAATGCTACGTCAGGCTCATGGCGACCAATTAACTTTAAATCAGAAAATAAAGCCGTATCTCCAGCATGATAAATTGTCTTTCCTTCAATCGTTAAAAGCAAACCAGCCGGCATTCCTGTATAAATAATTTTCTCATTATTTTCTGTATAACTTGAACCGTGGAAAGCTTGTGTCAATTTTACCGTACCAAAATCAAATGTATAGGCTCCGCCTATGCTCATTGGATGTACGTTTAAGCCTTGCCAGCTAAGATATGTAGCTAATTCTGCTACTGCCACAACAAGTGCACCGCTGCGCTTAGCAATTTCCACCGTGTCGCCTACATGATCATTATGGCCATGAGTCAGTAAAATCACATCTGCTTTTACATCTTCAGCATGTAAATCTGTTAATTCATTTCCAGTGATAAACGGGTCAATTAAAATTGTTTTTCCTTTTGTTTCAATTTTAACAACAGAATGTCCATGATAAGAAACGTGCATCATATATTCTCTCCTTTTACACTAACCTTTTCTATATTCTACCCGTCTGTTTTGGTTACAAAACGAGTGAATACGCGGCTATCATATCACAAACTGCGCAAAAACATGCCTTATTATGCTTGCTCTAATAAAGTTGTTGCATCAGCGTAAGTTAGACCGTGTGCATCTGCAACAGCCGCGTAAGTGACAAACCCATTTAGGGTGTTGATGCCTTGAAGAAGGGAAGGGTTTTTTAAGCACGCTTTTTTATATCCCTGATTTGCTATTTGCAGAGCATAAGGAACCGTTACGTTGGTCAGCGCTAAGGTCGACGTGCGGGGAACAGCCCCTGGCATATTAGCAACAGCATAATGCAAGACCTCATGCTTCGAGTAAGTCGGGTTATCGTGAGTGGTAATACGATCAGTTGTTTCAAAAATTCCGCCTTGATCAATGGCAATATCAACCACAACTGACCCTTTTGACATCGTTTGAACCATTTCCTCGGTGACAAGCTTTGGCGCTTTAGCTCCTGGTATGAGGACCGCTCCTATCACTAAATCTGACTCTTTTACAGATTGTGCGATATTGTAGTGATTTGACATTAATGTTGTCACTTCTTTACCAAACAAATCATCCAGCTGGCGAAGGCGATCAGCGTTTAAATCAATTATTGTGACATCAGCCCCTAATCCGACCGCAATTTTAGCAGCGTTGGTTCCCGCTACTCCTCCTCCAATAATTGTTACTTTTCCTCTTTGCACGCCTGGCACTCCACTTAACAAAATCCCTTTGCCACCTTTGGTTTTTTCTAAAAATTGAGCTCCAATTTGAGAAGACATTCTTCCTGCAACTTCGCTCATCGGCGTTAACAGAGGCAAGCTTTTATTTGGAAGCTGTACCGTTTCATAAGCGATACCCACTACCTTTTTATCAATCAATGCTTTCGTTAACGCTTCTTCAGCTGCCAAATGTAAATACGTAAACAAAATAAGTCCTTCACGAAAATATCCGTATTCTTCTGAAATCGGTTCTTTTACTTTCATAACCATTTCAGCATCCCATGCTTCTTTTGCAGTATTTACAATAGAAGCTCCTGCATTTGTGTAATCTTCATCATGGAATCCAGAGCCTTCTCCTGCCTGTGTTTCAATATATACATCATGCCCACCGTTAACTAAAGCTGTAACACCAGCTGGAGTAATAGCCACGCGATTTTCATTATTTTTCACTTCTTTCGGCACTCCAATTTTCACCTTTATCCCTCTTTTCTTATATCAGTGATTAACTGAAAAAAGAACGCCACACCAAATCCTTTAGAAAACCGGATTTACTATGACGTTACCTTTCGATAGAGCTCAGCATAATCCTGCTTTTCTTAGTCTATATACAGTATATGCATGTAGTTATTCATATAGTTCGTTATCACTCTGTGCTTCTGGATTTTCAACTACAGAAGCCATAGCATCGCCAATAACGCCGCTTGAATAAGAATCCATTAGCTGTCTTGATGTCTCTTTTTCTCCTTCAAAATCATATTCATATACATGCTGCGGATGTTTTTTGTCTTTCATATGTCACTTCTCCTTTTTCACTCTATTTTCTTTACGAATGTGAACTTTATTTCATAATCCCTTACATGATCTTTTCTATTTTCTTCTTAATTGCTCTAGTTATACCATTTATCTCACATCAAAAAACGCCCGCAGAATTTTCTGCGGACGTTTTGAAAACTGTTTTATATTGAAGCTTTTTCATGCAATTCATCTTTAGCTAGCTGAATTGCTTTTTTCACTTGTTCAAACCCTGTTCCCCCCGCGCTATTGCGGCGATTAACAGCTGTTTTTGGACTTAATACATGGTAGATGTCTTCCTCAAATAAATCTGACGCTTCTTTATATTGCTCGAGCGGCAAATCCATTAGGTAGATATTTTTCTGAATACAAACGAGAACTAGTTTCCCAACCACTTCATGTGCTTCACGAAACGGCATACCTTTTGCAGCAAGATAGTCAGCTAACTCCGTTGCATTTGAAAAATCTTGTTTCGTAGCTTTTTCCATAACATTTGTTTTTACTGTCATTGTTTCAATCATGCCAGCAAAGATTGTTAAGCAGCCTTCAATCGTTGTAACCGTATCGAACATGCCTTCTTTATCTTCTTGCAAGTCTTTGTTGTATGTTAAAGGCGTGCCTTTTAACACAGTCAACAAGCTAAATAAATGACCATATACTCGTCCTGTTTTACCACGAATTAACTCTGCCATATCAGGATTTTTCTTTTGAGGCATAATACTGCTGCCAGTTGCATACGTATCATCCATTTCAATAAATTGAAACTCTTGACTAGACCATAAAATTAACTCTTCACAAAAACGAGATAAATGCATCATTAAAATAGAACTGTTGCTTAAAAACTCTAAAATAAAGTCACGGTCGCTGACAGCATCCATACTGTTTTGATAAATTCCATTAAAGCCTAGAAGCTCCGCGCTGTAATGACGATCAATTGGAAATGTCGTACCAGCTAAAGCTCCTGCTCCTAAAGGAGATAAATCAATACGCTTTAGTGATTCCGCATAACGCTCAGCATCACGCTTAAACATTGAAACATAAGCCATTAGATGATGAGCAAAAGAAACCGGCTGCGCGCGCTGTAAATGTGTGTAGCCTGGAAAAATAGTTTCGACATGCTGATCTGCTTTTGTAAGCAGCACATCTTCTAGATTTTCGATCAGTCCTACAATTTGCTGAACATGCTTTTTTAAATATAAGTGCATATCTGTAGCAACTTGATCATTACGGCTTCGACCCGTATGAAGCTTACCTCCAACCGGACCAATTTCATCAATTAATAGCTTTTCTAAATTCAAATGAATATCTTCATATTGAGCAGAAAATGTTAATTCTTTCTTCTTAGCTTTTTCAAGCAGTGTTTGAAGGCCTTTTTTAATTTGTGACGCTTCATCTCCAGAAAGAATGCTGCATTTCTCAAGCATTGTTACATGTGCTAAACTGCCTTCAATATCTTCTTCTACAAGATGCTGATCAAATGAAATGGACGCACCGAACTCGTCAATCCATTGTTCAGGGCGTTTCGTAAAACGCCCTCCCCAAAGTTTGGTCATACCGTTGTCACCTTCTTTTGATTTACCATGCTGCTCACTTGTGTTGGAAGACCCCATAATGAGATAAAACCAACTGCTGCATTGTGATCAAATTCATCTTCTTTTGTATATGTTGCAAGTTTTTCATTGTATAAAGAATTAGGAGATTTACGTCCCTCTACGATAGCATGCCCTTTAAATAGTTTTACTCTCACTGTTCCGTTCACATATTGCTGCGTGTCTTTTAAGAATGCAAGCAGGGAATTTGTTAATGGAGAGAACCATAAACCCTCATAGATAACTTCTGTTAATTTTTTCTCAATCACTGGTTTGAAGTGCGCTACTTCTTTCACTAATGTTAAATCTTCAAGCTCTTTGTGTGCTTTAATTAATGTCATAGCAGCTGGACACTCATATACTTCACGTGATTTGATTCCCACAAGACGGTTTTCTACATGATCAATACGTCCCACTCCGTGCTTACCTGCAATTTCATTCAATTCTAGAATTAACTGAGCTAGCGTATAAGATTGACCATTTAATGCTACTGGAACACCTTCAACGAATTCAATTTCTACTACATCGGCTGTGTCCGGAGTATTTTCAAGAGAAGCCGTTAGGTCATATGCTTCTTCAGGTGGAGCTGCCCAAGGATCTTCAAGAACGCCGCACTCGTTACTTCTTCCCCATAAGTTTTGATCAATTGAAAATGGGCTGTCTAAGTTAATTGGAATTGGGATATTCTTTTCTTTTGCATACTCGATTTCTTCTTCACGAGACCATTTCCAGTCACGAACAGGAGCTAAAACTTCTAAGTGTGGATTTAATGCTTTAATTGATACTTCGAAACGCACTTGGTCATTTCCTTTTCCCGTACATCCATGTGCGACAGCTACTGCATTTTCTTGTTCTGCTACTTCTACAAGCTTTTTAGCGATTAGCGGTCTAGATAGTGCAGATACTAATGGATATTTTCCTTCATATAACGTGTGTGCTTGAAGTGCTGCTAATGCAAATGTATTAGCATATTCTTCTTTTGCATCAATCACATATGACGATACCGCTCCAACTGTTAAGGCTTTTTCTTTAACGAATTTTAAATCTTTTCCTTCGCCTACGTCTAAACAGCAAGCTACCACATCGTACCCTTTTTCTTGTAACCATTTAATTGCAACTGATGTATCTAAACCTCCGGAATATGCTAAAACAACTTTTGGATTACTCATCATCTATTCCTCCTACAAATTATATATATATTAATACAACCGTTTTAATTTTTATTCATTTAATCTACTATTACTTTAACAACTTTTTAATCTATTTTCAATAGTTATTCAAAAAAAAGTATATAAATTCACGTTTTTTTTAATTTAATAGGATAAAAGCTTTTAAAATACTGTAAAAATAGACGTGAATGAATATTCCTGCCTTAAATGCATTGTATATTTATATGCATAAATCAAGTATAAATGATTTATTTTTCACTTAAAGTAGCTCTGGCTTTTGTCATTGTATAAAATGGAAGGGAAGAGGTGAAAAAATGGAGCGCTTTTTTACTTATGACAACAGACTCGGTATAAAAATTCCTGCTCTTGAAAGAGAATGGACATTCTATTCTGAAAAAGTTCAGCAGGATATCCTCCTAACATGGGAATCCATTCGAGGGCAAATTCCAGACAAAATTCAATCTGTAGAAAAGAGGATTAATCAAAAACAAGCGGCGTTAGAAGATGAGACTAATTTTATCCGCTCCTGTGAATTAAATAGCGAGATAGGAGAACTTGCTTCTATTATTAATGATTTGTGGATTTGGTATCGAACAAATGAGGAAATATCAAAAAAAGTTCACGGATAGACAAAAAAACGAGTCTCATGAAAAATTAATGAGACTCGTTTTTCTTATCCAGCAAATAGCGGTATTGGTAAAAGCGCTTCGCATAATCTGTCACTTGTTTGGCCATTCGATAATTCATCCCTCCGCCAACCATCATACTCACAATTGGCAAACGATTATAAACTTTTCGCTTCGCAGCAAATATAGCTAGCGTTTTTCCAATTTGCACAACGATTTTTTGCAGCCACGTCTTATCTACAATTTGATCAACACCTTCATAAAAATACGGGTCAAATTCTTGGCTTAGCTCACTCTTTAATTGATGCCACCCCTCAGCCTGAAGGTGTCTAGGTAACGTTGCTGCATGAAAAACTTTTAGCGTTAGCATAAGCTCTGAAGGAGTCTGGATATGATAGCCGTAGCTCATTGCTGCCTGTTGCACCGCTTGAATATTCATGCATAAAACAGCGGGTATATCAATACCGACTAGCAGCGATTGGCCGGTTCCTGAAAGTGCTCCTTGACTCAGCGCATACAACCGCAGCTTGGCCATTTGCTGTTCGCATATATAAGAAAGCTGATCTACTTGAAGGGAATTCATTTCTGACAGATCTGTGATATCTTCTTTGAATACACGGGCGGTTTCAATAATTCGTTTTGTCGCTTGAGTTTGCATTTCCGTACCTTGAATTAATGCAGTTAACTGAAAGAGTCCCTCATCAATTTTATGTAAATAGGTCTCACGAACAGAAGCAGGAATTAAGTTAAGCCCTTTTTCTAACCATTCTTCGTACAATAACTCCATCTCAGTTGCTTCTACGCTCTGTAAGCTCTCTTCCCATTTATAGATTTCTTCTAAAAGCTGTTCTTCGCGATTCGTTAATATCATCATGTCACCCTTTCAAGAAATAAGTAGTTTTATTTTTATTATAACAAATAATGCATCCGTTACATTTTGCTTCCTATATTATTTCTTTCTTCTATACGTTGTAAACCTTCTTTCAACCGTCAGCTCCTTACGCTATATAAAAAAGCTGATTTCCTAACAAGGAAATCAGCTTTTCGTTAGTTTGCCTGACAATTTATGAGAATTCATGCATTGAAGAGGCACTTTATGAACTTAAATATTCGCTAAACGAGTAACGTCACGTGCAATCATAACTTCTTCGTCTGTAGGAATAACCATAACTTTAACTGGAGAATGAGGGTAGCTAATAAATGCTTCTTCTCCTTGTACACTATTTAAAGCTGGATCCCAATAAACGCCCATGAACTCTAAACCACGAAGAACGCGAGCACGTACAACATCACTGTTTTCTCCAATACCTGCTGTGAAGATGATTGCATCTACACCAGACATACGAGCAGCATAAGAACCGATATATTTATGAATACGGCTAGCAAATACTTCAAGTGCTGTTTCAGCGCGTTCATTGCCTTCAGCGCTAGCTTTGATTAGATCGCGTAGGTCACTAGAAATACCAGATACACCTAAAAGACCACTTTCTTTATTTAATACATTTAATACTTCGTCAGCAGTTTTTCCTGTTTTCTCCATAATAAATGGAATTAATGCAGGGTCAATGTTACCTGAACGAGTTCCCATTGCTACACCAGCTAATGGTGTGAAGCCCATTGATGTATCAATTGACTTTCCGCCTTCAATTGCAGCGATACTTGCACCGTTACCTAAGTGACAAGAGATTAAGCGTAATTGTTCAATTGGGCGTCCAAGAAGCTCAGCTGCACGCTCAGAAACATATTTATGAGATGTGCCGTGGAAACCGTATTTACGAACGCCATACTTTTCATAGTACTCGTACGGTAAGCTGTACAAGAATGATTTTTCTGGCATTGTTTGATGGAATGCTGTATCGAAGACTGCTACAGCTGGAACATTTGGAAGAATATCTTGGAACGCTTTAATTCCCACAATGTTTGCTGGGTTGTGAAGCGGTGCTAAATCAGATAAAGCTTCAATTTCCGCTAGTGTTTCATCTGTGATTAAAACAGAGTCAGCAAATTTCTCTCCGCCGTGTACGACACGGTGACCTACACCAGTGATTTCATCGTATGATTGAATGATGTTTTGAGAAAGTAACTTTTCAACTAAAATTTTAACTGCAACAGCATGGTCAGGGATTTCTGTAATATCCGTTTGTTTTTCACCATTTACCGAGATCGTGAAAACAGCGTTATCTAAACCAATTCGTTCTACTAAACCTTTTGTTAATACCGTCTCACTTGGCATTTCAAATAATTGAAACTTAAGTGAAGAACTGCCGGCGTTGATTGCCATGATTTTTGACATAAAAAAACAGCTCCTTCTTTATTATACGTGCATCATAAACATAACGAACAGAACATAAAAGTGTAATCTCTACAATATTCTATGCATTTCGACACGATTTCTATCCTTATTCATTTAATCATTCACGACAATAGATTTCAAGAGCTATACATCATGAAAACGCTACCGGCAAATATTCATTATTTTCGAAAAAGACTTACTTTTTATTAACGCGAAACCATTGGTCCATTTGAGCCATAATATCACTCATTGCTTCTCGATTACTGAACTTCGGCAAATTCACAAGCAGCGCGTTCTCAGGTGCCGTTACCCCTTCTCCTTGCTTTTGAAGAATGATAATACTCTTAGCAGCCTGCTCTTGTTTGAACATTGAAAGCGGCAGCTGAACGATTCCTTGAACGATTGCTTCCTCTTTTAGCATCGGCTGTAATAAATGAGACTGTTCAGATTCGAACAAGTTATTTGGAATAAGAGCTACTACGTATCCTCCGTCTTTTACATGGCGCAAGCTTTGTTCAATGAATAAGTGATGAGCATAGGTATGACCTTCTTCAGCTCTTACTTTATAGTCTTTTGCCCCTTCATCGTTTGGATAATAACCAACCGGCAGGTCACAGACAACTAAATCAACAGGATCAATAAAAAGCGGCTGTAAGCTGTCTTGATTAAATAATTGAACGCCGTGCTTCTGTAAGTTTGCATTTACATATGTCAATTGAAGTAATAAATCATCCACATCTACACCGTATACATGTTCAATTGACGCAGCGTGTGTATTTAAAATGGTTGTTAATAAGTTTCCAGCTCCTACTGCTGGATCTAAAAGCGTATACTTATCTTTTCCTGCCATGAATTTTCCAACTAAGTAGCTAACAAATAGTCCTACAGCATCAGGGGTCATTTGGTGGTTAGGCTGAACTGCTTCTTTCATCCCTTTTAAAATAGCTAGCTGATATGCTTTTCGAATCGTTTCTTTTTCAAAATGATCAAGCGTGATTGAATCGTATTCTTTTTTTAAACGTTTTTTGGTTACCTCATCTAGCTCTTCTTGCAAAATAGTTCCTTGAAACAAGTTTTCTCCCGTTTCAGCTACTGCTTCTAAATATACGCAGTTTAGTTCTTTTCTTAAAATAATAGCTGTTTGATCAATTACACCAAATAGCTTTTCCATACTAGCTAATTGACTCATATTCTGCCTCCTGTGTAATGAAATGATATCTATATAAATGAGTAAACGTCCTATTTGGAACATCATATTTTATCATAAAAGCTTCTTAAAACACAAAGAAGGCGAAAAACATTGTTTTCCGCCTTCTGCCGAACGCCATCGACAATCTTACTTAGCTGCTTTAGCTGCTTCGATTGCTGCTTCGTAGTTCGGATGCTCAGTTACTTCTGGTAAGTACTCAACATACGTTACGTTGTCATTTGAGTCTACTACAAAGATTGAACGAGCCAATAAGCGTAATTCTTGAATAGCTACACCATATGCTTCGCCGAAAGATAAGTCGCGGTGGTCAGATAATGTTTGAACATTATCAATGCCATTAGCACCACACCAGCGCTTTTGAGCAAACGGTAAATCTACGCTCACTGTTAATACTTTTACGTTATCTAATTTAGCTGCTTCTTCGTTGAAGCGGCGAGTTTGCGCATCACAAACTCCAGTATCAATAGAAGGAACTACACTGATTAGGCGAACAGAACCCTTTGTACTGTCAAGCGTTACTTCTGATAAATCATTTGCTAAAACGGTAAAGTTTGGCGCCTTGTCTCCAACCTTTACTTGATTTCCTAATAATGTTACATCGTTACCTTTAAATTTAGTCACGAATAATTCCTCCTTTAAATAAGTATGTACACTGTTCATATTAGCTTGTCTGTCTCTATATTGCAATTAAATGACATACATACTATAACGCTATATGTTAGAAAACATGCCCAATAAAAAAAGGCTTTGCTTGCTTCTTTTATCGTTCAAAGAAGCAAGCAAAGCTTTATTTTATCCCTACAAATTAAAATCATTTGCACCGTCATGATGCTGATTTTGTTGATTATGATGATCCTGCTGATGGTTATTTCGCTTGAACATTTGCTGCACGCGTTCAATTGCTTGAGGTGCTGTATCTAAAATCTTTTCATATAAATGTGTACTTTCATTAAGGTGAAGCATTTTAATTCCGCTTCCACTCACAATTAAAAAGGCAATTGGCGTAATTGATACACCGCCACCGCTACCTCCGCCAAATGGATGACCTGATTCTTGCTGATGCTGCCCTGGAGAAGATGGCGCATGCCCTTCTACTCCAAACTCGCTTCCGCCCGCTGCAAAGCCAAAACCTACTTTTGAGACAGTTAAAATAACGCTGCCATCAGGTGTTTCTACGGGATCACCAATGATTGTATTAACATCAATCATTTCCTTTAAATTTTCCATAGCTGTCGACATTAAACTTTTAATTGGATGTTCTGCCATTAAGATAACCTCCTTATGTTTTCACAGAGTGTGTCTTGTTCTTATTTGACGACTTCCATCTTTTGCGACGCTTTTTGGACGTATGCCGCCAGTATCTCAAGGTCCGTAAACCTACTAGAATAGCTTGACCAACTCGAAGAGAAATTATGCACTCAAATACCGTTTCTGACCAAAGATGTTGAAATACAGGAGTAACGCTCATTACAGGCATATCTTTTAGTTTCATATAACGGCTGATTATACCAACTATGCCCCCCTTTGCAGACCATACCGCCCCGGTAAGTACGCCTGTTAACGCAGCATCACCTAAGCCGAAACGGCTGTGCCATTTAATATCCCTTACCGTCACTTTCTGTAAGAAACGACGAAAAATGTTATGAAAACCGACTACCTGTTCAAGGAATTGCTTCGCATTTTCTAACATGCTTAACCCGTCTTCTACAGAATAATCACTCCATGAATTCTCGTCTTCTTTTCCTTGATCACCCATTCCTTTTTTCTTTTCAACAAGCAAACGAGGAGAATCTTTTTTTACTTTCACTACCGGAATTTCATATGTATAGCGAATAAGACCAAACCAAGCCCTGAGTCTCACTCTGTAATAATCGTTATCTCGGACATGATGAAGCTCTACAAATAGCGTGATTTTTGTCCATACAATAAGTACAATAACAATTAAAAGTGCTAGCAATATCCATAAAAGCCATAGCACATCCTTCACTCCTTCTTAGCTTCACATTATCTCCAAAACACAGAATATTAAACCTTATGAAAACAATAAAAAGAGGTTGAGACATAACGAAATGAATCCAATTTAAAGACGAACAAATAGTATACATGAGCTTAACCGTTTGCGACACCGCAGTTGATTTCCGTGCAAGGCTTCGCTTTCCCTCCAATCAACTGCTAGAAAGACCTACACACATGAAACCTACGTTTACCATAACCAAAAAAAACGAACCACTAATCAAACACCTTGATCAATGGTTCGTTTTTCAATTCGTCTAAATATTTTTGCCCCAGCCTCTTTTTATTATCTGCTTATTGTACCTTCATGTATAACGGTTGTATCTGCATAGTAATCATGCGCTCCTTGCTTTTTAGGTAAAAAAGCAACTAACAAATAGCCAAGTAAAAAAACTGTTTTAGAAATATAACGTCCAATTCCTTCACGAAACAGCACAACAGGCCAAGTTAAAGTGGAGTCTTTCAGTGATACTACTTTAAGCCCAAACACCATCTTTCCAAGCGTTTGTCCAAAATACTTGGTCATTAAAACAAAATAACCATAAAAGATAATCACCGTCACAATCGTATAGGGAGAAAAAAATCCATCCCCTTGAGGAATATCTGCTAAATGGAAAATGGGTTTGATCAGCAGGGAGTTCAAGCTAGCTACTACAGCTAGATCCAAAAGATATGCCCAAAAGCGCATCCAAAAGCCTGCATAATGGAATTCACTACCTATTGGAGCACTTACCGCTGGCTCATGTTTTATAGTGTCGTTTGATTCGGTTGAATGAGATTGATTTTCCATGTTCCCACCTCTATTCTGCATATAAATACATCAAGCGCGGAGAGCTTGGCTGCGCAAATGTTTTTAACATTGCGGTAACTTGTTCATCTCCACCAATTACTTTTTGCATGCTCATTGAAAGCCAAGAAGGCAGTCCGAATCCTTGATTGTATTGAATTACTTGTGCACCTTTTAACTTGTAATCTTTCTCCATTCCTTTTACCGTATCTTCAAAATAGCCTAGTTGATCGACCAGCTTCAGCTCTTTAGCCTGACGTCCATCGTACACTCGTCCATCTGCAATAGAACGCACTTTTTCTTTAGAAAGGTGACGTCCTTCAGAGATAACATTGACGAAACCATCATACGAGTTGTCTACAAGTGTTTGCATAATTTCTTTTTCTTCTCCGGTCATTTCTCTTGTTGGAGACATAATATCTTTATGAGCCCCGCTTTTAATAACAACAGATTCTACTCCTAGTTTATCCGCCAGCTTGCCATAGTTAACGCTTTGCATAATTACACCTAGTGAACCTGTTAAAGTGTCAGGGATTGCATAGATTTTAGTAGCAGCTGTTGAAATGTAATAGCCTCCTGAAGCAGCCATTGATCCCATTGAAATATAAACTGGCTTTTTCGTGTCTTTCTTCAGCTCTTCAATTTTTTTATGTATTTCAGCACTTTCAACGACGCCCCCGCCCGGTGAATTCACCTTAATAATGACTCCTTTAACTGCCTTATCATTTTTTGCAGCCTCTAGCTGCTTTAAAAATGCTTGGTGGTTATAACCATTTTGAGACATAAGCGGAGAGGAACCGCTTCCTGTATCTTGAATCGTTCCATTGACCTCTAGTACTGCAATTTTCTTAGCTGCATTCCCTTTTTCGATAACTGTTTCTGATAGTTCACTGTCGTCTCCTCCAAATATGCCTGCCAGACCGTCATCTTTTTCTTCTTTGACTGAAAAACCAACATTAACAATCGCAGAGAAAATGAATAAGCAGGCGGCAATCAAAAGAGCAATCCACCTTTTTTTGTTCATGAAAATCCTCCTTTTTAGGTGTCAGAATTAAAAGATTATTCTTTTAATTTTTAAAGCAATAATGCTATAATTATTGTAACAAACTTTTTTTAAAAAGTTTACTTTATCGCTAATATTTTACATATCAGACAAACAAGGGGGAACTATCTATGCCAAATCGTCGCAACGTTTATTTCTTTCATCCAAAAAACCAGGAAACAAAGGCGCTCGTAAGTCCACTTATTGAACTTGCAAAACAATATGATTTTCATGTAGTAGACCATTTCGACAGCGCTAACATCATTGTAAGTATTGGCGGTGACGGAGCTTTCTTACAGGCTGTCCGTCAATCTGGCTTTCGAGATGACTGCTTATATGCTGGTGTCACAACTTCAGATCAGCTAAGCTTTTACTGCGATTTTCATATTGATGAAACGGATAAAATGATTGAAGCTATTACGACAGAAAATATAGAAGTACGTCGATTTCCCGTTTTGCAAACTCAAATTGATCAAGGAACTTCTTTTTATTGCTTAAATGAATGTTCCATTCGATCAGGTGTTATAAAAACATTCAGTCTAGATGTTTTTATTAACGAAAATCACTTTGAAACATTCCGTGGGGATGGGATGATTATTTCAACACCAACAGGCAGTACGGCTTATAATAAATCGGTTAATGGAGCCGTAGTTGATCCATTAATTCCTTGTATGCAAGTCAGCGAATTGGCATCGTTAAATAATAATAACTATCGCACATTAGGATCTTCATTCATCCTAAGCGCTGAGCATACGCTCACTTTAAAACTATCCAATGACAACAACCACAATCCAATTATTGGAATAGATAACGAAGCATTAAATGCACGTCAAGTTGATCAAGTTCAAATTCGTCTAAGCGACCGTCAAATTAAAACGGTTAAGCTGAAAGATAACTCTTTCTGGCAACGAGTTAAGCGTACATTTCTATAACAAAAAGCGCCCTTGGGCGCTTTTTATTTTTGATATACAATTTCTCCATCAATAGCAGTCATCTGGACCCGTACCCCTGGAATATCATCTGCAGATATCTCAAACAGATCTCTTTCTAATACGGTAAAATCAGCTACACAACCCTTTTGAACGTATCCTTTTTTATGCTCTTGATGAATGGCCTGCGCGCTTCCTAACGTAAACAGCTGAACAGCTTCAAATACAGTCAGTCGCTCAGAAGGGATGTAAACGACCGAGCTGTTTGGAGAAGTTTTTCTTGAAACCGCTGCATGAATCGTTAACATTGGATTGATAGGTTCAATAGGCGCATCCGATCCCCCTGCACACATAACGCCCTCGTCCAATAACGTTTTCCACGCATAGCAATAATCCAAATGCTCTTCTCCAATTTTTTCAATAACCCATGGAAAATCGCTGGCTAAAAACCGAGGCTGAATATCCAATACAACAGGAAGATTTTTTACACGATCAATTAAATCTTTTCGTAAAATCTGCGCATGAATGATACGATCTCTTCGCCCTGTTTGAGGAGGGTATTGCTCGATGCTTTCTACTACATATTGAAACGCTAAATCACCAATCGCATGAATTGCAACGGTCATGCCCAATTCTCTCGCTTTCCTCACTAGCTGCTTTAATTCATCTAGTGATTGAATAGCTACACCTCTTGTAGAAGGGTCGCTTTTGTAGGGAAAGCTTAAAAGCGCAGATTGACTGCCAAGCGAACCATCAGCAAAAATCTTCATTGGTCCTATTTCGATAAAATCGGATGTGTCTTTCTTTTCTTCACAGTATGTATACATATCATCTACAACTTCATGATGAACAAGTAAATGAGCACGAAACAGCTGCTTTTCTTTATGAATAACGTCTTGAAATGCTTGATATGTACGCAGAAAGCCTCCATAATAATTTAAATCTTCCGTATGTCCACCCGTTAATCCGTGCTGAACACAATCTTTTATGGCCACTGAAAGCGCTTGTCGAATGTATGCTTCTGATACTTGAGGAATATGAGCCGTTACTAATTCTTGCGCTTGATCAGCCAAAAAACCGGTAGGATTTCCAGCTTCATCTCTCTGGATAATACCTCCTTCCGGATCACGTGTTTCAGCTGTAATTCCGGCTATTTTAAGAGCTGTTCCGTTCGCTACTAATCCGTGACGACAAACTCGTTTCAACATAATAGGATGTTCAGTTGAAAGCTGATCAAGATCTTGATACTGAATCAATGAGGAATCTTCCCACTGATTTTCATCCCAGCCTTCCCCGATCACCCATTCTCCTTTTGGTGTACTTTCTACTTTTTGCCGAACACGCCTCAACACGTCTTCCCGAGAAGTAGCTTGAGACAAATCAAGCCGAAGAAGCTTTTCACCGTGACCAATTAAGTGAAGATGGCTATCTACAAAGCCAGGGTACATTGTATATCCTTTGAGGTGTACTTCGTTTTCAATTGCAGGACCCCATTTGATTCTTAACTCTTCTTCTGCACCTATATCTTCAATAAATCCTTTTTCAACATATACGCTTTCTACATGCTCATCTTCTTTTCGCATCGTATATATTTTGCCGCCGTAAAATAAAGTTCCCATCGCCAACATCTCCTTTACTTTATAAAGCTTGACCTTTTCTCTATTATACGTGACAAAACAAACAAGACAAAAGAGTGGGGTTTCCCCCACTCTTTTTAGCCATCATTATTTAGTTAATATGACTTATTTACCACCAAGTTGTTGCTCAGCCATTTGAACTAAGCGTTTAGTGATTTCTCCACCAACAGATCCGTTAGCGCGAGCTGTTGCTTCTGGTCCAAGATTCACACCGAATTCAGAAGCGATTTCGTATTTCATTTGGTCGATAGCAGCTGCTGAACCAGGAGCTACTAATTTGTTTGTGTTTGCCATGTGTTTTCACCTCCTTGTTGAATATAGATTGTGTCAAAACACATGGCTTCATACATGATCTCTTTTGGTAATTTTATGAAATTTTACTTTTAAAACAAATCTTCGACGTTCTCTGCCGTATTTGTAGCCGAAGAAGCAGTCATTTCAAGCGTTTCTACATTATTTACCGCTTCTTGAATTAATGTTTCAAAATCATAAAATTGTTCGTATCGATTGATTTTTTCACGTTTTGGCTTCGTTTTAGGTGAGCTTGGCGTAAAAATGGTACAGCAGTCTTCATACGGACGATTCGAAATTTCATGTGTATCAATCTTACGGGCAATTTCAACAATCTCCGTTTTATCCATTGTCACAAGCGGACGCAAAATTGGCGTATTCGTCACTTCATTAATCGCATACATGCTCTCAACCGTTTGACTAGCTACTTGCCCTAAGCTGTCTCCAGTTACGATAGCTAACGATTCATTTTTTTCACGAATAAGGTCCGTAATTCGAAGCATCATACGGCGTGTAGAGGTCATGGTATAATTCTCTGGAATTTGCTTTTGAATCGCTTGCTGTACAGCTGTAAACGGTACAATGTGAAGCTTTACTTTTTCGTGATAAGCCGTTAATTTTTGCGTTAAATCAATTACTTTTTGCTTAGAACGTTCACTTGTAAAAGGCGGACTATAAAAATGAACCGCTTCTATTTCTAAACCGCGCTTCATAGCTAAGTATCCTGCAACCGGGCTGTCGATTCCTCCAGAAAGCATGAGCATCGCTTTTCCACTCGTACCAACTGGAAGACCCCCTGCTCCGCGATAATCAAAACATGTAATATACGTTGCTTCACTTCTCACTTCTACTCGTACATTTACGCTTGGCTCTTTTACGTTTACCTGTAGATGCTCTGTATTTCGTAGAATATGACTTCCTACTGCATAATTTAATTCGTTTGTATCAAGAGGAAATTGTTTGTACGCTCTTCGAGTAGATACTTTGAACGTTTTTCCTTCTATATCAAATTCTTTCATTGCTTCTAGCGCTGCTTCTTGAATGGCTTCAAGTTCATTTTCAACTTTTAATGCTAAACTAAAACTTTGAATACCAAAGATTTGCTGAAGACGTTCAATGATAGGCTCGTGATTTTCACCATTTAAGTGAATATACATGCGGTCTCTTGTGTATTTTACGTGAATGTTTTGGAATGCACTAAGAGCCGTTACAATATTTTTTCTTAGCTGCGCAACAAATTTTTTTCTATTTTGTCCTTTAGTGGAGATTTCTCCGTATCGAATTAAAATATGGTTATATATCATAGTTATTTACCTCATTACTTTCTTTAAATCTTCAATTACTGTGAAAATAGCATTTATAATGGGCGTTACTTCATTATAGTCATTTAATCCTGACAAGCTCAAACGAATGGACTGATCGGCTTCTTCGTAATTTTTACCGATAGCTAAAAGCGTTTTACTTGGCTTTTTTCGTTTTGATGAGCAGGCAGATGTAGTTGATACAAACACTCCTTTTTCTTCAAGAGCGTGAACAAAAACCTCACCTTTAATACCTTGCGCTGTAAAATTTATAATATGGGGAGCTGAATGCTCATTCGGCGTATTAATCGTGATTCTTTCGTGAGCAGAAAGTTTGTCCATCAGTTCTGCTTTTATTTTCTGCATTTTTTGCTGATTCTGAGCTGCATGTTCAAGTGTTAAACGAAGTGCTTTAGCAAATGCTACGATTCCCGGAACATTTTCCGTGCCTGATCGATGCTGCATTTCCTGAGAGCCTCCGCTAAGCAACGGATGAAGCTGAACTCCATTTCGTTTATATAAAATCCCCGTTCCTTTTAAGCCGTGAATTTTGTGTCCTGATAATGTGCATAAATCAATTTTATGATTTGCTAAAGAAAGCGGAACTTTTCCAATCCCCTGCACATGATCGACATGAAAAAGCACCTTCGAATAGTTCGTAAGCATCTGTCCAATTTCTTCAATTGGCTGAATGGTGCCAATTTCATTATTTACATGCATAACGGATACTAAAATGGTTTCATCCGTAATAGCTGATTCAATAGCCGCAGGTGACACAAATCCATTTGAATCTACCGGAACATACGTCACATGAAACCCTAGTGCTTCTAACTGCTTAAATGGTTCATGAACAGAATCATGTTCAATATTTGTCGTAATAATATGCTGACCTCGGCTTTTATATTGCATCGCTACGCCTTTAATAGCTAAATTATTCCCTTCCGTTCCTCCTGATGTAAAGATAATTTCATTTGACGATACGTGCAGCAATTCTGCTACTTGCTCACGTGAACGGCTCAACAAATTCTCCGCCTGTACGCCAAATTGATGGAGGGACGATGGATTGCCATAATAAGTTGTAGCTACTTTGGTAAAAGATTGTATGACTTCATTATAGGGTTTTGTTGTAGCGCTATTATCTAAATAAATCAAGGATGCGCGCCCCCTTCTTCATTTTTTCGGAACAACGTATTATCATACCACACCTTGGTATTTTTTTAAATTAGGCGTTCCTTTTATTATTAATAAACTATTTAGATTTTTTCAAAAAAACCTATATATGATTCCATAAATGTGGTAGTATGTATCACGTACTTTTAGTTTTTAAAAAGTCAGAAAATTTAATCATCAACATAAGAAACACTAGGAGGCATTATGAAAACCAAAGCACTCACTAACAAAGAAATACTCGCCATCGGTCTTATGCTGTTTGCTCTCTTTTTCGGAGCGGGAAATATGATTTTCCCTCCTTTGCTCGGACAGCAAGCCGGAACACACACTTGGAGTTCCATTATCGGTTTTCTCATTACAGGTGTAGGACTTCCGCTTATGGGGATAATCGCTGTTTCTAAAAGTAATGGAAACTTTACCGAAGTAGCTAAAAAAGTTCACCCTATTTTCGGGATTTCTTTTACTATATTGCTTTACTTAGCAATTGGCCCTTTTTTTGGTATACCCAGAACGGATACGGTAGCGTTTGAAATCGGTGTGACCCCATTTTTATCAGAAAATGCGGTTGCAAGCAAGATTCCTTTAATGGTCTATACCGTTATTTTCTTTGGCCTAACACTTTATTTATCATTGAATCCAACTAAAATTGTTGATCGCATAGGAAAAATTCTAACTCCTTTACTGCTCGCAGTATTAGCTCTTTTAGCTATCAAAAGTTTAATGACACCTATGGGTTCTTTTCAAGAACCTCACGCCAAATATATAGCCTCTCCATTTACGGGCGGCTTTATTGATGGATATTTGACAATGGATACAATTGCAGCTCTCGTATTTGGCATCGTTGTTATCAACAGTATTAAGGAAAAAGGCGTAACGGACGAACGAACACTCGCTTCGGTATGTATCAAAGCCGGGTTGATTGCTGCTGCTGGGTTAGCTATCGTTTATCTTTCTCTCGCGTATGTCGGCGCTTCAAGCGTAGAAGCAATTGGTATGAAAGAAAATGGAGGAGTTATTTTAACAGCTGTAGCTACAACATTATTCGGTTCGTTTGGCACCATTATTTTAGGACTTGCTATTACATTTGCTTGTCTAACGACAGCCATCGGATTAACTTCTGCTTGCGCACGATTTTTCACGCAGCTGGTGCCAAGCATGTCATATAAAACATTTGTTGTCATTTTAATGCTGTTTAGTGCTGTTATTTCAAATGTAGGGCTTACTCAATTAATTTCTATTTCCATACCTATTTTGACCTTTGTATACCCTATTGCCATTACGCTAATTGCTTTATCATTAATTGAAAGAGCCATTTCGTTCGGTCGAGAAGTATATGTGACAGCCGTAATCATTAGCTCGATTCTGAGCATTTTTGACGGGTTAAAAGCAGCAGGAATTATCTTAACAAGCATAGACGATTTTTTCAAAAACTATTTGCCCCTTTATAGCCAAGGCCTTGGCTGGCTTATTCCAACAGTTGCTGCTGCCTTCATAGGCTATATTATTAGCATTGCAAGAGGTACACATCACACGGATAGTATACAAAGAAAAGCATCATAAAAAAGCTCGTGTCCAAAGGACACGAGCTTTTTAACTCTGTGAAGATACAATACGCTGTATACGATCAAGCGCACCAGGGTCCACTTGCTCAATAGCTGCAGATGCCTGTTTTAACGCTTCTTTGTATTCATAATGACGAAATGCTTCTTCTGCTTCTTCTAAAGACTGTGCAATCGAGTGATGAGTACTTCTATAACGGTTCCCGTATTGAATCACTCTTTCAACGAGTCGCGCTTCCTCTAACATTGCCTCTGTTTCATCAAATGTATCTTGAACAAAACCAACAGCATCTTCAAGTAAAGATTGAACAGCTTGAATATTAAGCGGTTTTTCTTTCAGCTTAGCGGTTACTTCATTTAAGATATGAACCGTTTTTTCAAGCTGCACTTTATATTCTTCAGGAACACCGGGAAGGTTGCTTTTTTGAATAAGGCGTCGTGCTTCAATCAACTGAGCTTTCAGTTCTTCTATTTTGTCCTTAGCTGAGAGCTCATCTTTGCGAAGAGCTTGTAGCATATCGCTATAGGATTCCTGAGATTCTTTTAATTGATTAAGCTGTTTGGAAACGTCTTCGAGTTCTTCTTGGATCACACTGTAGGCTAAATTGTGCTCCGCTACCTTGTCCGAAATATTATAGTACAAGTTAGTTAATCGTTTTAGTTCGCGATCCATTTTGTAATATACGTCTAAATCGCGCTCTTTAAAATGATAGCTCTGCTGTACAAATAGCGTTTCTTCACGAAGTTCACGGTTTCGTTCTTGAAGCATACGAAGGAAGTTAGATACCGTATGAGATTCACGGTTCATTTTATGATAGGAGAAAACCTCATGCTCAAGTGAGTCATATAACTGCTCTAAGCGTTCGTTAACATCATCTAGTTTTGTAATCGCTTCTTCCACATATAATTCTTCAATATCTGCAATAATTTCAGCAGTTTCTTGTTTTAAAAGCTCTACCGTTTCTTCTACTTGCAGATGATCTAACACATATCCCTGCTCACTCATTTCGCGGAACCCGTCAAGCAGCTCATTGAATTGAACAGGAAGAGTGGTCTGACACTCAACTAACACTTTCGGAATTTGTTCTAAATACGAATCAATAGCTGTTAAATCAGTTTTTAATTGAAGAACAATCTCACGTGCTTGAAGATAGTTTCCGTTAATCGTCTCTTCCTCGTATTTTTTAAACTGCTCTTTAGATGTATTAATTGCGTATTCTAACGTTTTTTCAGCATTTCCATAGGAATACCGATGTGCGAGCAATTTTTTCTTCACATGGCGGTGAAGCTGATTTAATTCCTCAATATCATATCGATTATCTTGTTCGCTACCAATTAAATTTTGAAGTTCAGTAAGTATGTTTTCAATATCTATCTTGGTTTGTTCTAAGGCTTGATCAATATGTATAGATAACTGCTTCGCTTTTTTAAATCGGTATTTATCTGCTGCTTCTTCCGTTTCAAACAGTTCTTTATCAATTTTGGGGAGATTAGTTGATATAATTTCATCCCACTGCTCACGCCAACGTTCAAATAGCTCTTCAGTTTGACCTGTCATGTTCAATTCTTTTACTTTTGAAATTTCCTCTGCAACTGGCGTATTTGCTAATTCGACTTTGATCGTTTCCAGGCGATCAATTTCTTGATAAATCTTTTTACGTGAAAACATTCCGTACACAACTAATCCGATAATGAGTATGATTAGTGCTATAATGAATTCCATACTAAGCCCCCTTACAGTGCGTTCTACATGACAAGTTTCTTATTTATAAAAAGGGTGAATTTAATCCTTTAAATTTTTTTGCGTCAATGTTTTTATGATACCATGTAAAGCCCAACTTTTGAGCAAAAAATTAAATTTTTTTATACAAAATATTGGCATGGAGTCACTTTGTGTCGTTACAATGGAAAAAGAAGAAAAAAGGAGGCATTTTTTATGAAAGTTGACAAACATATTCATACTCCATTTTGCCCACACGGTTCGCCTGATTCATTGCAACAATATGTTGAACAGGCGATTTCCCTGAACTTTGGCGAGATTTCGTTTACAGAGCATGCTCCGTTACCAAAAAGCTTCATTGATCCGACGCCTGATCGAGACAGCGGAATGGCTCCTGACAAACTTGATCGCTACATTCAAAACGTACAGCAAGTAAAAAAAGAATTTGAGCGCGATATTCGTATTAATATCGGATTGGAAGTTGACTTTATTGAAGGATTTGAACACGAAACAACAGAGTTCTTAAACGAATATGGTCCTTATCTCGATGACAGCATCCTTTCGGTTCACTTCTTAAAATATGAAGAAGAATATGACTGCCTGGATTTTAGCGCTGACGTATTTGCACATATTGTACAGAAATTCGGCAGCGTAAGCAAAGTATATGATAAGTATTACAATACGGTATTACGCTCTGTACAGGCCAATTTAGGCGTTTATAAGCCCAAGCGCATTGGTCATATGACACTCGTACATAAATTTCAAACTCGCTTTCCATATGAAGACACACTTTCCCCTATTATTTTATCAATACTCGATGAAATAAAAATGAAAGATCTGACGTTGGATTATAATGGTGCAGGGTTGTTTAAACCTTTGTGCAAGGAAGCGTATCCAGCTCCCTTTGTCGTAAAGGCAGCCCAACAGAAAAAAATCCCTCTCGTATATGGGTCAGACGCCCACTGTGCGAAGGATTTAGGCCAAGGCTATGGAGAGCTCCATTTAGGATAATTGAACGCGCAGTTTGTTTGTCCGTTCATATGGCAAACATACCGTTGTATGCACCCATTGCTCAA
The DNA here is from genome assembly GCF_058323215.1 of Priestia sp. USM5. NCBI lineage: Bacteria > Bacillati > Bacillota > Bacilli > Caryophanales > Bacillaceae > Priestia > Priestia sp. USM5. The sequence goes on along the minus strand of NZ_JBSGKN010000001.1, from coordinate 94,747 downwards.
GCTCAATCGCATATTGCTGAACAAAATACGGTTCGTGAGGCAATATATGAAGAACTTCACTTAGATACTGAGGATGAAGATAAGGCATAGAGAGCATGCCCTTAAGCTCAATGATTGTAAAGGAAACGTGCAACTTTCGAAACTCCTTTTCTTTCATCCCTCTTTCAAGGATTGTTTTTAAGTAGTATTTTTCCTTGGTTAAATACGTAGTCATAACTTCTCGAATTAAAATCGTGTCAAGAGAGATTTCTCTATATACAAGCCGGGCAATATGCCTATTTTCGTGCTGGTAATGTAAGATAGCTCGAATCATTACGATCATACTTTCTGTTGAAGACAGCTTTTTCATTTCTTGAAATGCTTGCTCCAACACCCCAATATAACCTTCAAAATAAGAAATCACTAAACTTTCAAGCAATCCTTCTTTGCTATGAAAATAATATGAAATATTCGCTACGTTCACTTTCGCTTTTCCTGCAATCTCGCGCACCGACGTACCATCAAAACCTTTTACGTTAAAAAGAGAAACGGCCGCATCAATAATTTTCTCTTTCGTTTTTGACTGTACAGCCATCTATCTACACCTCATTTCGATTTATTTTTACAAAACACATATGATTGCAAAATTGTGTAGAAATCGTTACAGTATTTAAAAAGGATTTTAGTAGCCTCTCTACATAATTCGTGATAGGCTTTTTAGTTCCTGTAATCTTTTATCGACAAAGTAGCGTTAAAACTGACGTTTCCTGATAAAAATTCATTAAATCTTATGTTGAATGGAGGAGAATACATTGTTTAATGTCGAAAACTACAGCGGCTCAAAACAAAAGGATTATGAATTAGTAATTAAGCAATTACGCGCCTTATTAGAAGGAGAAAGCAATACGATTGCTAATCTAGCAAATGCTTCAGCTTTGCTAAATCAATTTTTAAATGAAGTAAACTGGGTAGGTTTTTATTTAATGGAAGACGGGGAGTTAGTGCTTGGACCTTTCCAGGGACTGCCGGCTTGCGTTCGTATTCCACTTGGAAAAGGCGTATGCGGTACAGCAGCTCAAAATCAAAAAACAGAGCGAATTGAAGATGTTCACGCCTTCCCTGGCCACATTGCATGTGATGCCGCTTCTCAATCTGAAATCGTTGTACCAATTGTAAAAGACGGTCAGCTTTTAGGTGTTCTTGATATTGACAGTCCAATCAAAAATCGCTTTGATGAAATCGATCAACAGTATCTTGAAGAATTCGTCAAAGAACTCACTTCTTTTCTTTAAATATGAATAAGCAAAAAAACCGCTGCAAATCAGCGGTTTTTGCTTATTAAACAAACGTTTGATTAGCCATCACCACCGTTTCCTTACGTTCTTTCTTCTCTTTTCATACTTCAAATGAATATATCCTTTCTTTTACAATCTTTTAATCTTCAATCTTCCTTGACTTTATACGAGGAAACACCTATAATACTCGTTGTGTGAAATATTGCAGCTTATACAATCTTCTTTATGTTTTTTCATTTTGTTCCTCATTAAAAGGTTGTTTTACAGAAGTAGCAATTCTTTTAAAAAGATGGTGTATCGTGTAACTCTCTGCTGCTAGAGCGATGGTACATGAAAACAAAATGAGCATATCGCTAGAATGTGTCTGTTTTTGTTTTGCATAAAATAAAAACACAAACAAGGAGGAGTCATCATGGCTCGTTATACAGGTCCAAGTTGGAAAATCTCTCGTCGCTTAGGTCTTTCTCTAAGTGGTACAGGTAAAGAATTAGAAAAACGCCCTTACGCTCCAGGTCCACACGGCCCAGGTCAACGTAAGAAAATTTCTGAGTACGGTTTACAATTACAAGAAAAGCAAAAATTACGCCACATGTATGGTGTAACTGAGCGTCAATTCCGTAACTTATTCGTTGCTGCTGGTAAATTAACTGGTAAGCACGGTGAGAACTTCATGATTCTTTTAGAAGCTCGTCTTGATAACTTAGTATACCGTATGGGTCTTGCACGCACTCGTCGTCAAGCTCGTCAATTAGTTAACCACGGTCACGTTTTAGTTGACGGTAAACGCGTTGACATCCCATCTTACCGTGTACAACCTGGTCAAGTGATCGGTGTTCGCGAAAAATCTCGCAACCTTTCAATCGTGAAAGAAGCGCTTGAAGTTAACAACTTCGTACCAGACTACTTAACAGTAGACGCTGAGAAATTAGAAGGTACATTCACTCGCTTACCTGAGCGTTCTGAATTATCTGCTGAAATCAACGAAGCACTAATCGTAGAGTTCTACTCTCGTTAATAGTAAAAAGCCGTTCCCTATGGAGCGGCTTTTTTACTGTCTTTATACAAAAAAAGGCCTTTCGGCCTTTTTTTATGCGTATTGAATAAGCGTATATTTTTTCTTGCCTCGACGAATTACTGTAAATTGACCTTCAATACGGTCTTCTGCTCCTACTGTTTTTTGCAAATCTTGCTCACGCTCACCGTTTAAGTAAATCGCACCGTTTGAAATATCTTCACGCGCTTGACGTTTAGAAGGAGAGATTTTACTTTCTACAAGTAAATCGATTAAACCAATATCTTCACCTGTATGCGTGTAAGAAGGAACATCCTTGAATCCTTGCTTAATTTCTTCTGCTGTTAACTCTGAAATACTTCCGTTAAATAAAGCTTGCGAAATACGAATGGCTTGCTCAAGAGCTTCTTCACCGTGTACAAGCGTAGTCATCGCCGCTGCTAGTGCTTTTTGTGCTTCGCGTTTTTCAGGCGCTTCTTTTGCAGATGCTGCTAATTCATTAATTTCTTCATGTGATAAGAATGTAAAGTATTTTAAATATTTTATAACATCACGATCATCTGTATTAATCCAGAACTGGTAGAATTCATACGGACTTGTTTTTTCAGCGTCTAACCAAATTGCTCCGCCTTCTGTTTTACCGAACTTCGTGCCGTCTGCTTTTGTTACAAGCGGAACTGTTAATCCAAATGCTTTTGCATCTTCTTCTGATTTACGAATTAATTCTAAGCCAGCTGTAATATTTCCCCATTGGTCGCTGCCGCCAATTTGAAGCTTACAGTTATACGTTTGGTATAAGTTCAAGAAATCATATGATTGTAAAATCATGTAGCTGAATTCCGTAAATGAGATGCCTGATTCGATACGAGATTGAACAGAATCCTTTGCCATCATGTAGTTAATACCAAAGTTTTTACCGATATCTCGTAGGAATGTAATAACATCTAACGTGCCAATCCAGTCATAGTTATTCGCAATAACCGCTGCATTTTCACCTTCTTCAAAATCTAAGAAGCGTGAAAGCTGACCTTTAATACGCTCACTAAACATAGCAACCGTTTCTTTTTCATTTAACGTACGCTCTGCTTTTTTACCGCTTGGATCTCCAATAAGACCCGTACCTCCACCAACTAATGCAATCGGTTGGTGTCCAGCTTGTTGAAAGCGACGCAAAATTAAAACAGGAAGCATGTGGCCGATGTGAAGGCTGTCGGCTGTTGGATCGAATCCACAGTACAAACGAACAGACTCTTTACTCAAAAGTTCATTTAAACCTTTTTCATCCGTTTGTTGATTAATGAGCCCTCGAAACTCAAGATCTTGTAAAATATCCATGTTATATTCTCTCCTTTATCTAATTGCTCGTTACAATTTGTTGAACAACATAAAAAACGCCCCTTCTTAAAAAAGAAGGGACGAAAATATCGCGGTACCACCCTATTTGGAAATAAATTATTTCCCACTTAAATGATGTAACGGTCTACCCGTCTTTTGCTACTGTAAGTTCACAAAAGATGCTCAAGGACGTATTTCATATTTGTCTATGTACTGATTTTCAGCAACCATCAGCTCTCTTAAACAGGGAGACAAGTATTACTTCTTCCTATCACTGCAGTTTATTTTATTTAAAAGTTTACACCCCACAATTATGAATGATTTCATTTTAAAATTCAAGTCCAAAAAAAAGTTCAAACAGCTGGCTGTTTGAACTTTATAAAAATCACTTATTTTCCCTACAAAGATTGAAACGTTTACTCCTTAGTCTTCCATCGTCGACAAATCGCCCGTTGGCAAATCTAATTCCCACGCTTTTAAAACGCGACGCATAATTTTACCGCTTCGTGTTTTAGGTAGCTTATCTTTAAACTCGATTTCACGTGGAGCTGCATGAGCAGCTAACCCTTTTTTCACAAATTGACGAATATCTTCAATCAGTTCATCTGAAGATTCATACCCATCTCTAAGTGCGATAAACGCTTTAATAATTTCCCCACGCACAGGATCAGGCTTACCAATGACACCCGCTTCTGCTACAGCAGGGTGTTCAACAAGCTTACTTTCTACTTCAAATGGACCAACTCGTTCTCCTGCGGTCATAATAACGTCATCAATTCGGCCTTGGAACCAAAAATAACCGTCTTCATCCATATACGCGGAATCACCTGATACGTACCAGTCGCCTGGCATAAAGTATGACTCATACTTTTCCTTGTTGTTCCAAATTGCATGCATCATAGATGGCCAGCCTTTTTTAATTGCTAAGTTACCCATTCGATAAGGTGGAAGCTCTTGTCCTTGATCGTCAACGATTGCTGCTTGTACACCCGGAATAGGTTTTCCCATAGATCCTGGTTTAATTTTCATAGACGGGTAATTACAAATCGTCTGACCTCCAGTTTCAGTCATCCACCACGTGTCATGAATACGTTTTTGGAAAACCTTCATTCCCCAGCGTACCACTTCAGGATTTAATGGTTCTCCCACGCTTAATACATGTCTCAGGCTGCTTAAATCATAGCGTTTAACTAAGTCATCGCCAGCACCCATTAGCATACGAAATGCTGTAGGCGCACTGTACCAAACCGTTACGCCAAAATCTTCAAGTGCTTGATACCATGCATCTGGACTAAAGCGTCCTCCTACAATCACATTTGTTGCTCCAGCAAGCCAAGGACCAAAAATTCCGTAGGAAGTTCCCGTTACCCAACCCGGATCTGCTGTACACCAATACACATCGTCATCTTTTAAGTCGAGCACCCACTTAGCAGTTTGATAATGCTGAAGCATTGCATTATGAACGTGAAGCACCCCTTTTGGTTTTCCAGTTGAACCTGATGTATAATGAAGCAGCATACCATCTGTTCTATCTACCCACTCAATCTCCACCTCTTTATTCGCCGCTTCTAATCGCTTCAGAAAATCTAGTTGAATGCCTTCTTCTGCTACATTTTCCCCTACAAGGAGAATGTGTTTTAAAGCTGGCAAATCCTTCACCGGAACGCGGCTCAGCAGTTCAGGCGTTGTAATTAACACTTTTGCATCACTGTCTTGCAAACGATCTTTTACTGCACCTTCCATGAATGCTTCAAACAAAGGCCCAACAATAGCGCCAAGCTTCACCGCCCCTAACAATGCAAAATAAAGTTCCGGAGAGCGAGGCATAAAGATAAACACACGATCTCCCTTCTCTACGTCTGCTTGTTTTAGCACGTTTGCGGCTTTGTTTGACCATTCTTTCATTTCTTTGAATGTATATTTTTCATTGCGCTGCGCATCTCGATAATAAAGCGCAACTTTATTTTTACGCGTAGAGTTTGCGTGCTTATCAATTGCTTCATAAGCTGCATTTAATTTACCTGTTTCATGCCATGAAAATTCCTTCTCCACTTGTGACCAGTCAAAGGTTTGATACGTTTTATCGTAGTCCTGTAAGTTGTATACCCCTTCAATTACAGGAAGCGCTTCCACCTTCATCACAAACTCCCCCTTATGTATAAAATTTACAAACCTATTATATAACAAAAATAGACTTTTCACAATTTTATAAAAATTATTTGTCGGAATTGGGATAATAGTCTCCCTTGTTATATGACAACCTTTGTTATATAAGTGTCGAATTAACAAGAATCTCTTTTAATTTCCTATTCTATGTTTTTGAAAAAACTCCTTTTCTTTTATTTAATTTTTTGAAAACGCTTTAATGTAGAGTTTTTTTTGTATTATAATACAGATAAGACTGCTTGAAGGTGGTGATTCATGTGAAACATTCCCAAACATACAATATGAAAGAACTAAAAACAGCGGTTGGAGCAATTGTTATTGAAGGACCTGTCTCCTCACAAACCTTGCAACAACTTGATTTTCATGAGCAACTAACGGCCTTTCGTCCACCTGAACAGCAAAAAGAAGCATTGATCGAGATTGCCAACTTGCCTGAAGGTAGAATCATTATTGCTCGTCATCATCATACAATCATTGGTTATGTCACCTTTTTATATCCCGATCCTCTAGAACGATGGTCGGAAGGAAATATGGAGAATTTAATCGAATTAGGAGCTATAGAGGTAGCTGCCCCGTTTCGCAGCTACGCTGTTGGAAAAAACTTGCTTATCGTATCTATGATGGATGATGCAATGGAAGATTATATTGTCATTACGACAGAATACTACTGGCATTGGGATTTAAAAGGAACAGGGCTAAATGTGTGGGATTACCGCAAAATTATGGAGAAAATGATGAATAAAGGCGGACTGACGTGGTTTGCCACAGATGATCCGGAGATTAGCTCCCACCCTGCTAATTGTTTGATGGTAAGAATCGGGAGCAGAGTCCCTCAAGAAAGCATACAAGAATTTGATAGCCTGCGCTTTCGAAATCGCTTTATGTATTGAGCTGACCTTTAAGAAAAGGAGCTGTGTCTGATGATTGTTGAAGAGATGATGAAAACCGATCTCGTTACCTTAACCCCCGACCATACGATTGCTGAAGCTATGAAACTTTTAGATACACATAAGATTAGACATATTCCTATCGTTAATGACCTTCATCACGTAGTTGGCATCATTTCTGATCGAGACGTAAGAGATGCAAGTCCATCTATTTTAGATAATACTTATACATCTGCTCTTCTATCCGAACCCGTGCGGATGATTATGAAAACAGAAGTCATTACAGCTCACCCTCTTGATTTTGTTGAAGAAATTGCAAGCATTTTTTATGAACACCAAATCGGTTGTATTCCCGTCACAAAAAACAAGCGGTTAGTAGGAGTTGTTACCGAAAGAGATCTACTACATACGTTTATTCAGCTTACTGGCACTAATAAGCCAGGTTCACAAATTGAAATAAAAGTAGAAAATAAGGCTGGCGTGCTCGCTGAAGTTACATCCCTCTTTGGTTCAAAGAGAACAAACATCTTAAGCGTACTTGTCTACCCTGATGTAGATGAACGATATAAAATCCTTGTGCTTCGCATTCAAGCTATTAATCCATTGATTAGTATAAATACATTAAAAGAAAACGGCTATGAGGTGCTATGGCCTAAATTACCGGAGATGACGTAATGACTAGTAATGCTGTATTTATTTATTCAGATGATATTCTTTCGTACAAATTCAGCAATAATCATCCGTTTAACCAGCTTCGTGTTCAACTAACATATGAACTGTTACGGGAATTTGGCGCTTTAGGCAATCAAGATATTGTATTACCGCGGATGGCATCTGATGAAGAACTTCAGCTTGTCCATGATACTAGCTATATTCAAGCGGTAAAATTAGCAGGAAGCGGCGAGCTTTCTGTTGAAAAAGCAGCAGATTTTGGTCTTGGAACAGAAGATACACCTATGTTTCCCAACATGCATGAAGCCAGTGCGTTTTTAGTTGGGGGTACACTTACGGCTGTAGATTATGTGATGACTGGAAAAGCTAAGCATGCTCTAAATTTAGGAGGAGGATTGCACCACGGCTTTCGAGGAAAAGCTTCCGGCTTCTGTATTTATAACGATAGCGCGGTAGCCATCAAATATATGCAGCAAAAGTACAACGCGCGCGTCCTCTATGTCGATACAGATGCTCACCATGGTGACGGCGTGCAATGGACATTTTATGACGATCCTTCCGTTTGTACTCTTTCCATTCATGAAACGGGACGCTACTTGTTTCCAGGCACGGGAAACGTTAACGAACGCGGGCACAGTGAAGGCTATGGTTATTCATTTAATGTGCCTGTTGATGCTTATACGGAAGATGAGTCTTGGCTCGACGTTTATAAGACCTCTTTAAAAGAAGTAGCTGCTTTTTTTAAACCAGATGTTATCTTGACACAAAATGGAGCCGATTCTCATTATTACGATCCGCTCACTCATTTATGCGGCACCACGAAAATATACCGTGAGATTCCTAAAATTGCTCATGAAATTGCCCATGAATACTGTCAGGGAAGATGGATTGCGGTTGGCGGAGGAGGTTATGATATTTGGCGGGTTGTTCCTCGGGCTTGGTCATTCATTTGGCTTGAAATGATTGAACGAAAGGCAGAAGGCATGCTTCCTCTATCATGGCTTGAAAAATGGACAAAAGTATCGCCTCACCCCATTTGCACGCAGTGGGATGATGAACCTAATATCTATCAGCCAATTCCAAGAAAACCAGAAATAACAGAAAAAAACGCTCAAACTCTTGAGCGCGCTCTTTATCCTATTCGTTCTCATACATCTCATTCTTAAAAAAAGGCTATACAAACGTATGGCCTTTTTCACTGTGCTTCGGGATCTGAAATAATAATTTCGACGCGTCTATTTTTTTGTAAATTGTCATTAGACGTGTTCGGAACAAGCGGCTTTGTATCTCCGTATCCAAGTGCTTCAAAGCGGTTAGCAGAAAGAGAAAAGTGGTTCGTTAAATAACGTATGACGCCGCTGGCACGCGCTGCCGATAGTTCCCAATTAGATGGATAACGATAGGTGTGAATAGGTCGATTATCGGTATGACCTTCTACTTTAATATCATTTGGAATAGTACTGAATAACCTTCCTAATTCATCCAGGAAAGGGGTACCTTTCTTCAAAATGTCTGCCTGTCCTGTTTCAAACAGCACCTGTTCTTGTAAAATAAGCACAACTCCGCGTTCATCTCGCTTAGCAGTAATAACATTCTGAAGCTTATTTTCCTTCAGGTAATTTTGCACTTTCGCTAAAATGTTATCCAGCTTTTGAGACTGCTGGCTCTTTTCTACAGAAGCTAATGAGCCACCGCTTGCAAGCGAATTGACAACGGTCTGAAACTTTTGATTATCAACGCTAGACATTGAAAATAGTAAAATAAAAAAAACTAATATTAACGTCACCAAATCAGCAAATGTTACCATCCATTTTGGCGACTGTGCCGAATACCTTTTTCTTCTACGCTTCACGAACGTGTTCTCTCTTTTCTTCCAGCTTTCGTTTTTCAACAGGGGCAAATACTTTTAGCTTTGCTTGCACAAAGCGAGAATTTTGCCCCGCCTGCAAGCCGATGACACCTTCAATAATCACTTCTTTAACAAAAAGCTCATGCTCCGTTTTACCAGCTAATTTAGCTGCGATTGGCTGAAAAAACAAGTTTGAAAGCAGCGCCCCGTAGAAAGTCGTTAAAAGAGCAATTGCCATGTTAGGCCCAAGCGATGAAGGGGTATTAAGGCTTTTAAGCATTAGCACTAGCCCAACGAGCGTCCCAATCATTCCCCAAGCGGGGGCATAATCGCCTGCTTTTTCAAACATACTTCGACCTCTCGTATGTCTTTCTTCTACTGCAGCTATTTCAGCTTCAAGCAGCTCTCGAATCATTTCTGGTTCTACTCCATCAATGGCTAGCAAAATACCTTTTTTCACAAATGAATCATCGATTTGTTCAAGCTCTGCTTCTAACGATAGAAGCCCTTCTCGACGCGCTTTTTCCGATAAATGTACAAATGTTCCTACAATTTCTTCTACGTTTATTTCTTTCGATTGAAACGCTTGTTTCCCTACTCTTCCCATATTTTTTAATTGTTTTAACGGAAAGCTCACGCACAGCGTACCAAAAACGCCTCCCAGTACAATTAAAATCGATGGCACATCAATAAAAGCTAAAAAACCGCTCATTCCTCCACTTGAAATAACCCCAAACACAACCATAGAGATACCAATTAGTATCCCTATAGGTGTGAGCATATCAATTTTTTTCATATTCTATCTCCCCGTGTCTGAACTTTGGATTCATTCTTATTCATTCACAGGTATTATTTTGTTGATTGTCTGAACTCGATGCGGTGAGGAAGCTGTACAATGCTGCTGTCTACCGTTTCTTTGTTCATGTATTTCGTTAAGAGACGCATCGCTACTGCACCAATATCATACATTGGCTGTACAACAGATGTTAACTGAGGACGAACCATTGTTGAAAGTCTTGTGTTATCAAAACCGATAACTTCTAGATCGTTTGGTACATTCAACCCGCGATCTTGTGCCCCGTGAATAACGCCTAATGCCATTTCATCCGTTCCAACGAAAATAGCAGTTGGCTTTTCATCTTCTTCTAATAGTTTTTCAACTGCTTCAATACCTGAATCGTACGTGTAGTCTCCTTCTACAATATAAGAATCGCGTACAGGCAATCCGCTTTCAGTAAGAGCACGCTTGTACCCTTTTACTTTTTTCGCATGATTGATCGGTTCTTCTAGCGTACCTGAAACGAATGCAATATTTTTATGACCGCTGTCAATTAGTGATTGCACTGCATCAAAAGCTGCTTGTTCATAATCAATAGTTACAGATGGGATTTGGTTAGTTGATTCGATTGATGCTGCAAGTACAACTGGAACCGGTGATTTTTTTAACTCTTCTACGTGTTCTTCCGTTACATTCCCACTCATGAAGATGATTCCGTCTACTTGTTTACCAAGCATGTTATTTAAAAGATGAAGTTCTTTATCTTGATTTTGGTCGGAGTTACTTAAGATGATATTATACTTGTACATTGTTGCAATATCTTCGATTCCACGCGCTAACTCTGCATAGAAAATATTTGAAATATCAGGAATGATAACTCCTACTGTCGTTGTTTTCTTACTGGCTAATCCACGCGCTACTGCGTTCGGACGATAGCCTAGTCTTTCAATTGTTTCTAATACTTTTTTTCTAGTTGATGGTTTTACATTTGGATTTCCGTTTACCACACGAGAAACCGTTGCCATCGACACGCTTGCTTCCCTTGCTACATCATAAATTGTTACGTTCACAACAAACACTCCTTATCGAAAAACATTTCGTTTATTTTATCCTTATTTCATTTCTTGTATTTACGTATATAAATCCATCTTCCTTTATAGAATGGCTATTTCTAGCTCCTTCACTCTTACATACAGCTTAGATACCCTGTATGCATCTAAATCATTCCTGTTATGCCCTTATTATTACGTGTGCAAAGACAATTTTACCAGTTTATATGTAACAATGTAAAAGACGATGTATAGTAAGTAAATAAAAAAAGTGAATCGCGAATTTATATCATATGCACTCACAGAATGATAGCGAATATCTGTAACTACTATACGATACTATGTGCTTCACCGCAACGTATTTACCGCCTTTTTCCGACAAGTTTCACGAGAATTTCATAAATTCTTGTTTTTTGGATTTGCACTTATTCTTTCCTATTTTGACAAAAGTTATCGACTGTTTTCAAAATACGTGATAATTTCGCTTATCTTTATTATAACGAAAGGCAAACAAGCTTGAAACCATTAAGTGCCTCAAACTTGTCATAAAAGTATACGAATTTTTCTTTTTTACGTTTTTTTATAAATTTAAGTTACATATAGGTTTTAGCTGCTTCATAAATTCTGTAAATTGTGGAATATCCATTTGCTGAGCTGAGTCAGAAAGTGCTACCGCCGGATCTGGATGAACTTCTGCCATAATTCCATCCGCACCAATGGCAAGAGCCGCTTTAGCCGTTGGAACAAGCAAATCTCGCCTTCCTGTTGAATGCGTGACGTCGACTAAAACAGGTAAATGAGTTTCTTGTTTTAAAATGGGAACGGCTGAAATATCCAGCGTATTTCGCGTTGCTCGCTCATACGTACGAATTCCTCGTTCACACAAAATCAGCTGATCATTTCCTTTTGATACAATGTATTCAGCAGCATTAATAAACTCATCAATCGTAGCGGCTAAGCCCCGCTTTAATAAGACAGGCTTCTTCACCGCACCCGCTTCTTTTAACAGCTCAAAATTTTGCATATTACGAGCACCAATTTGAATCACATCTACGTATTCTACAGCCGTTTCAATATCAGCGGGGTCGACAATTTCACTAATAACGGCTAAATCATATTCGTCAGCTACTCTTTTTAAAATTTGCAGTCCTTCTAAGCCGAGGCCTTGAAAATCATAAGGAGATGTTCTTGGCTTGTAGGCTCCGCCTCTAAGCATCCGCACACCCTGCTGCTTTACGGCATTTGCTACGGCTGCTACTTGCTCATAGCTTTCAACGGAACAAGGTCCTGCTACAAAACGCTGAAGTCCGTCACCAATTGTTTCTCCTTTTACCGTAACGATTGTATTTTCCGGCTTCTTTTTACGGGATACAAGAAGTGCTTTACGATGATCATCTTCTTGAAGCTCTAAATGAGCTTTGAAAATCTCTTTGAAAATATGTTGAAGCGTAGATGTTTGAAACGGTCCTTCATTCTTGCTTAAAATCGCATCAAGCATTGCTCGTTCACGAACAGGGTCAAACCGTTTGGTTGACTGCATTCCTTTTAATTTTCCTATTTCTTGAACAAGCTCGCCTCGCTCATTAATAAGCTTTAACAGTTTCATATTTACTTCGTCAATTTGAGATCGCAAATGCTGAAGATCTGAATTCGTCATGTACGTCCACCCTTTCACTGATTTTAAAAAATCCGTTTAGCAGGGTTACTACATAAGATGATAGGTGATGGAGGATATATGTAAGGGGCTTCTCTGCTTTTATGTGCTAAACTACATCTATTGTACGAAAAAGTGGATGAAACCGCAATCAGCTTACAAAAAAAACCGAACGATTAATCGTTCGGATCTTCCTTCACCTAAACTGCTTTTGTACCAGCCTCTTTCAATTAATGAGCTACATTTTTCGCTAATTCTTCTTCGTTAATGTTCCAGTGAGAAGCGTGCCACTTCACTTTTCCATCTTCAAACAGAAGCGCTTGAGGTGATTCATGCTTCACTTCATACGTTTCAGCAATATAGTTGGATACGTCTCGTGAATCTTGCACATGAAGATAATAAGAAGGAATGTCTTCATGACTAGAAGCAAACGCTGAAAATGCCTCATGACCAGCTGCACTAATTGGACACGTCGTGCTGTGCTTTAAAAATAAAAAGCGATGGTTTTCCTTAATAACTTGTTCGAACTCTTCAACTGTTGAAATCTTTTTCATTTTTTTCACCCTTTCTGTACTTACTCTTAAGTTTACATGGTTTGACCGTTTCCATACAAAAAGAGTGCTCAGCTTTATGTATAATGCTAATGAATTTATTTATAAGGTGAAGTTATTTTCAGCATAGAAAGAAAAGAACTTGTTAAATTAAAATCCCTCTGATGAAACTAACATTTACTTGCCGTTCAACCTAAATTACATACAAAAAAAGCGTTCACCCTATAGGTTAAACGCTTTTGATTCTTTATTATGGTCGTGGCACTGTGCTTTCCACTTCATCTAATGCTTTTTGAGCTTCTGTTAGCTTCTGTTGAACGTCTTCGTTGCTTTGAGACTCCACTTCATCAGCAAGCACTTCTAAGCTCGTTGGAGGTAATGCTTCGTGTTCAGGATCTACTTTACGGAAGTTTTTCACTTTGTCCACTACTTGTGAAGATTGCTCAGATAATGTTTGTGATAAACCAGCCGTTTTTTCTTTAGCCGTTTGAGCAAACCCTTGTCCTTTTTCAACAGCGCTGTTTTTCGCTTGCTCTGTTTTTAAACGAACGTAAGCTGCCTGCTCATTTAAATCCGAACGGAACTCTTTACCTGATTTTGGAGCAAGTAATAATGCCGTTGCAGCTCCTACAACTCCTCCAATCACTGTTCCTACTAAAAAGCCTTTATTTGAAGTGTTGTTTGGTTTATTTGGTTTGTTTGACATATGCGTCTCCTCCTTTAAAGTTCATCCTTATGAAAATGAGCGTGAGCGTTGAACCGCTTTTTCTTTTACTTCAACAGGTACAGGCTCCGCGTCAATTTTTTTCTGTTTTCTTAATTTTATACGTTCCCATACGTCTAATGCAACATTGCTCCATTGAACGACTTGAGCAACAGTTTCTTTATTTTCTTCTACTTTCTCTGAAACGCTTGATGATACGCTTTTAATCGACTTATTTAGGTCTTGGATTGAGTCACCTACGCCTTTAACAGAATCCACGACTGTGTTCAGCGCTTCGGATTTACGCTGAATATCTTCAGCTAACAGATTAGTCTTATGTAAAAGTGCAGTTGTTTCAGCTGTGATTCCTGTCATTTGCTTTTCTACACCGTCTAAAGTACCTGCCACTGAATTTAATGTGTGCTGAACGGATTTCAATGTTTTTGACACGGAAACCACCAGGTAAAAAATCGCAATGGCAACAATAGCAGCGCTTAAATAAAGAATAATAACCATCTGTGCAAGGCACCTCCTATTTTCATCTCTCTTGTTATAACTACTTTCCCAATTTTATAAACAATTAAACCTTCTATTCCCTATAGACTCTTTAACTTTACCATATTCTCTCTGCATTTATTCATAAAAAGGGAAGATTGCTACATTATTTCGCGATATATGAGTTATTTCCCTTCCTAAAGAAAAAAAGGATTTTAAAGCATAAAAACAAACAAAATAAGCTCAGTGGGGTACAATAGAAAGTGAATCATCAATCATTGTTATTTTAAGGAGGCACTATTTATGAAAGACCCTAGAATTGCAACATTAGCTAAAAATTTAATTAATTATTCTGTTCGCCTTCAAAAAGGAGAAAAAGTATTAATCGAAAACTTTGGACTTCAGCGCGAGCTTGTGACAGCACTTGTAGATGAAGCGTACAAGGCCGGTGGCTACCCGTTTGTACTGCTAAAAGATCATTCGGTAGACCGAGCTCTTTTAAACGGTGCACAAGAAGAGCAGTACAATATGATGGCAGACTTCGAAGCAAATGTGATGAAAGAAATGGATGCTTATATTGGCTTACGTTCTGGTTCAAACATTTTTGAACAATCAGATGTTCCGGCAGATAAAATGAAAATCCAAGGGAATACGATCGGTAAAAAAGTACATAGAGAAATTCGCGTTCCAAAAACAAAATGGGTCGTTCTTCGCTACCCAAACGATTCAATGGCGCAGCTTGCTAAAATGAGTACAGTAGCATTTGAAGATTTTTATTTTGATGTATGCAACTTAGACTATGGCAAAATGAGCAAAGCGATGGATGCTTTAGTTGAGCTCATGAACCGTACGGACAAAGTGCGTTTAACGGGTGAGAATACAGACTTAACGTTCTCTATTAAAGATATTCCTGCAGTGAAGTGTGCCGGAGAAATGAATATTCCGGACGGTGAAGTATACACGGCTCCTGTACGTGATTCTGTAAACGGAACAATTTCTTACAACACTCCTTCTAACTATCAAGGCTTTACGTTTGAGAATGTATCCTTAACATTTAAAAACGGTAAAATTGTTGAAGCAACCGCTAATGATACAGAACGCATCAACGGCATTTTTGATACAGATGAAGGCGCTCGTTTTGTTGGCGAATTTGCGATTGGCGTAAATCCGTATATTCAACATCCAATGCAAGACATTTTATTTGATGAAAAAATTGACGGAAGCTTCCACTTCACTCCTGGCGAGTGCTACGAAGATGCGTATAACGGAAACAAGTCAAATATTCACTGGGATATGGTGATGATTCAGCGCCCAGAATACGGTGGCGGTGAGATTTATTTCGATGACGTGTTGATTCGTAAAGACGGGCTATTTGTCATTGAAGAATTAAAAGCGTTAAACCCTGAAAATTTAAAATGAGTTTTGAAATAAAAAAAAGGCACTCAGAAGAGTGCCTCTTTTTTATGATACGGTTTGCTGATATAGTTTTTCAAACTTTTGAATGTCTCCAGCACCCATAAATACTAATACAGCTTCATTATGGTCTTTTAACGATTCAATTGTTTCTTCATTAATTAATTCAGCTCCGCTGATTTTGCTTCGTAGATCTTCAATTGATAATTTACCTTGATGCTCACGGGCTGATCCAAAAATGTCACATAGATATACTTTATCAGCGTGCTGTAAGCTTGCTGCAAAGTCCTCTAAGAACGTTTGTGTACGCGTAAACGTATGCGGTTGGAAAACAGCCACAACTTCACGGTTTGGATACTTTTGACGAGCAGCTGAAATCGTTGCATTAATTTCCGTTGGATGGTGTGCATAATCATCGATTAGCACTTGTTTGCCAACGTTCTTTTCGCTGAAACGACGCTTTACACCTTGATATGTTTTAAAACGCTCTTGCAGCACAGCAACGTCAATTTCTTCATAATGACAAAGTGCAATAACGGAAAGTGCATTTAAGATGTTATGGTCGCCATACCCTGGAATCTCAAATGATGCGTGGAATGTATTTCGAACGAACACGTCAAATGTTGTGCCTGTTGTGCTTTTTACGATATTACGTGCTTGGAAATCATTTTCTTCGCCTAATCCGTAATAAAGAACAGGTACCTTCGCTTGAATTTGCTGCAGATGTTCATCGTCTCCACAGGCAATAATTCCTTTTTTGACTTGAAGTGCCATCTCTTGGAACGCGCTGAATACATCATCGATATTGGCAAAATAATCAGGGTGATCAAAATCAATATTCGTCATAATTGCATAGTCTGGCGTATAAGATAAGAAGTGGCGGCGATACTCACATGCCTCAAACGCAAAATACTTGCTGTCTTTTACACCTTTACCCGTACCGTCTCCAATTAAATATGAAGTAGGTTCAGCTCCTTGAATCACATGCGCTAACATACCCGTTGTGGATGTTTTTCCGTGTGCTCCTGTTACGGCTACACTCGTATACTGTTTCATAAAGTCACCTAAGAAACGGTGATAGCGTACAAGCTTGACTCCTTCTTTTGAAGCTGCTTCTGCAATTTCTTCATGCGTATCAGGAAAAGCATTTCCTGCAATTACAGTCATGCCGTCTTTAATATTATTTTTATCAAATGGTAAAACAGGAATTCCCTGCTGTTCTAGTGCTTTTTGCGTAAAAATTTCTTTTTCAATATCCGATCCTTGAACTTGAAAGCCCATATCGTTTAGGATTTGCGCAAGCGCACTCATTCCTGTTCCTTTAATACCTACAAAATGGTAAACTGTCATATAAAGAACCTCCAACATTCGTCTATCTGTAAGACAGTATATGACGGTTATCTAGAATTGCTCTTACAAACGTATATAAATGTCGTTTGATTGCTGATTTCACGATAACATTCGTACATTATATCACTTCTTATAACATAACTCCATGACTCCATTTCTACTCTCTTCCCTTGCGAAACGGCCTTTTATTTTGGCTTCATCACATAGTATATAGCCTGCTGTTTTAAAAACGATCGCCATGTCATTGCATTTTTTTTGTCATTATATTGGGTTACTAACTGTTCAATGCGTTGTTTATGTCCTAAAAAGAAAGAGTCAATTAACACGTCATATCCGATTGATTTTATTTTTCGAATCCAAATTACTTGTTGTTCCTCTAAATTTGCAAATCTTCCTCTTACATCTTTGATGATAACCTGCTCATTTGTCAATGGGGTATATCCTTTTAAGAAAAACGAATTAGGTACTTTAGACACAATAATTGGCTCTAGTACACTCGTCAAAAAAAAGGCTCCTTGAATTAAAAACGACTCTGTTTTCTGCTTCGCCTGATCAGCTAAAAACAGCTGCAGCAGGGTTTTCCCCTGAATGGTTACATATTCAAATGCAAACCACTGAAAAAATAATTGTTCATGGGAATCAGATAGAGCCGCCTCATGAGGCAAGTTTACTAACTCTTTAAATAGATGTGAAGCCCGCACTTTTTCTCGTATATTCGTATAGCGGTTCACAAAAAAGAAATATTGATTGTAAAAGTCGCAAATAGCATTATCAGACTGAAGCTGCTTTTGTTCACGAATTTCATTAAAGTTAATCAGTTCATGATTTTCTTCTGTCATTACTCTTCACTCGTACTCTAATTATTTTGGTTTGTCCTCTTTAAACGCCTTCAGCTCATATGTTTCAGCTGGTGAGAAATGATAGCAAACTATCACATGCTAAAAAAGCAAAACACACATTATCCTTACATATAGTAAATCATTTTACTAGTTCTGACAAACCTTTTCCTTTTTTTCCTGATGGATTTCTTCCAAAATCCCTACTCAAATTCTGTATAAACGAACTTAAAGCAGGAAAAAAAGAGGCGGCGGATACAGTGACAGAGCGTTAGCTCACATAAAGCTGTATCCTGCTGATTTTGCATAGCCTCTTTTTTTAACCTACATGCAGAAAAACAGCTTAAAATGTAGAAGTGGCTGTTTGACTTTCCATTTCCTGAAGCTCGTTTTCGGTAATGAGCACATCTCTCGGCTTGCTTCCTCTTGCTTCTGAAATAATTCCTTGCTGCTCCATCATATCAATTAGGCGCGCTGCGCGATTGTACCCCATTCTGAAGCGTCTTTGCAGACTGGAAGTAGATGCACCGCCTTGGTCTAGCACAAACTCGCATGCTTCATAGAAAAGCTCATCTTCTTCATTTGAAGCAAAGCTTTGCTGCTTTTTCAACAAATCTTCTTGATCAAATAAGTATGTTGGCTTCATTTGCTTTTTGACATGATCTACAACGCGATCAATTTCTTCATCTGAAACAAAGTTCCCTTGAATTCGAACGCTTTTAGAAGATCCGTTTTCAAGAAGCAGCATATCACCTTTACCTAATAGCTTCTCTGCTCCTCCTGTGTCGATAATTGTACGTGAATCAACTTGCGAAGAAACAGAAAATGCGATACGCGTTGGCACATTTGCTTTAATTAAGCCTGTAATAACATCTACGGAAGGACGCTGCGTTGCAAGCAATAAGTGAATGCCACACGCTCTTGCCTTTTGTGCAATACGGCAAATAGCTTCCTCTACTTCCCCTGGAGATACCATCATCAAGTCGGCAAGTTCATCAATAATAATAACTAGATACGGCAGCTCCCCGCTTTTTTCATTATGTTCTTTTACACGTTCGTTGTATTTTGTAATATCACGTACGCCCGCATGTGCAAACAGTTCGTAACGGCGCTCCATTTCCTCTACTGCCCACTTTAAAGCTGTAGTAGCTGCTTTCGCATCCGTGATAACCGGGCTGACTAAATGCGGAATGCCGTTGTAAGGAGCTAGCTCAACCATTTTAGGGTCAATTAACATAAGCTTGACTTCGTGTGGCGCAGCTTTATAAAGCAAGCTGACGATAATGGTATTAATACACACACTTTTACCAGACCCCGTCGCTCCAGCAATTAAACCGTGAGGCATTTTGTTCAAGTCAGTCACAACCGGCGTTCCTGAAATATCTAACCCTAACGCCACCGTTAAAGGAGAGTTATCTTTTCTAAAAGAAGGATGCCTCAAAATTTCGCGAATTAACACCGGCTTACTTTGACGATTTGGCACTTCAATCCCAATCGTATTTTTCCCTGGAATTGGCGCTTCAATTCGAATATCACGCGCGGCTAGGCTCAGTTTAATATCATCTGTTAAATTCGTAATTTTGTTCACTTTCACACCGGGCTCAGGATGTACTTCAAATCTGGTTACGGTAGGACCTTGCGTGACGTTTACGACCTTAGCTCGAACGTTAAAGTTTTTTAATGTCATATCCAAAAGCTCACGCTGCTCATCCGCCCATTGATTATCTTCTTCAATAGCAGCTGGAGGAATGTTAAGCAAGTTCATTCCAGGAAATGTATAAGGAGAAGAAGCTTTTACATTTACAGGTTCTTCAGATTTTAATGAAGCCTGCGGAACCGCTTCTTCGGTTTTTTCACCGTGAACTTCTTCTTGCCTACTTACTTCCGTTTTTTTTTGCAGAGCTTCTGCCTCCTGCCTTTGGTATGAACCTTGGGACGGCTGACTTTTTTCTCGAGCGCTGTTATCCATCTTTGTGCGGTCTTTTTTCAGCATCATTACGTTAAAAGGCACTAATCGCTTACCGCGAGCTCGTTCAGCATTCCCTGGCTGTTCTGCAGGTACAAGAGGTTCTACAGCTGACTCTTGCTGTACTTGTCCTTGTAACTCTTGACTTTCTTGCATCCTGCTCTCTTCCTCTTTTATCACTGAATTTTCAAGCTCTCGGTGCACAACAGCGGATACCGCTTCTGGTTGCCATTCATCAGCTGCGGGTTGCGATGGATGTAAACTTTCAGAATTCAGCTCATGTTCTGCTTCAACATGAACACTGTTTGTTGGCTCTTCTAGAATGACGTGACTTTCTTTTTCAGCGGCTGGAACTTCTTCTCTCTTTCTAGGCTTTAGTGCTTCTACTTCTTCTGCTTGTAAAAACGCTGGGCTTTCTTCCATCAACGTTTCTGCTTCTGCCTCTTCAGCTTCATTTCCGATCTCTTGTTGGAAAGAAACGGATGATTCAAACGGAGGCGTTTCCTTTGAAATTGGAGCCTCTTCAGCTACTGCTGTTTCTTCCGCCAAATCCCAGTCGGTAGCTTTCTCTTTTGCCACTAACGGTTCGACCGCATGTGATTCTTCAAAAGTTGGAACCTCTTCCTGTTCTTTTACGGCTACTGAAGAACTTGGCTTTTCTTCAGGAAATGATATCTTCTCTTTTTGATTTTCCTCATATTGCTTCCACTGAGCAAAACGCTGAGAAGACAGTTGCATCATTTCTTCCGTTTCTTGAATCTGTGCTTCTTCCGCTATAGGCTTAGAAACTGGTTTTCTTAACGGCTCTACAACAGACGTATTCATCGCTCGTCGGTAAATTTCATCTTCAAACGCTGCTTTTGATAACTGTGTACTCGGAAGCTCATATTCTACTACTTCCTCACTTCCGTTTTGTACAACATTAGAAGGCCGCTTATTAAACCCATAAACAGGTGAAGGGATTTCAGTCGGACGGAACGGACGTTTTCTTACTTGCGGAATCGCTTCTTTCTTTTCAGATACCGCTTTTAACGGCTGAGATACTGACTTAGGCTGCGTTAGCGCCGACTTGCGAACAGGCTCTTGATAAAACGGAGCCGGTGCCTTTTTTGCTACAGGCCTTGGTTCATTTTTAGGAGCTGCTGCCTTTTTTGCTTCTCCCGTATCATCAATTAAAGGGAAACGAAACGTTCCTTTTGGGTATTGATAAGCTACTTTTGTATGAACATCTTGCTGCTCTTCACTGTAATTCCGCTTTTGCGTTCTGGCCGAGTGTGGAACAGAAGGTTTTGGCGCTGCTTTCATCACTGGCTTTTGATGAACTGACTGCATTTGTTTAGGCTTAGTAGCCTTCTTTTTAGGAATTGTTTTTTCTCTATTTAAAGGGTATTCTTCCGTTGTATTTCCATGTTCGTCTACAACGATTTCTTTCACTTCGTATCCTAGTAAATAATCCATTACTTTTCGTACAAAACCCATTTTTATCACTCTTTCTATCAGACTATCTTACTTCGTTTAGCCTCTTATATCGCAGTGCTGCGACATCTACAAAAAGCTATCCATGCATCCTTTATTTACCTTTGGCCTCAAAGTATTCTCTGAGATGGATATATATACTATCTTTTCATTTATCATTCTATCACGTATGCTTGAACTCTTACTATAAAATCTACTATTTTGCTTCCCTTATTTATACAGTAAAATTCCTCTTTGCAAAAATATTTTTTCATGTTTAATTAGCACTCATAATTAAACGCGAAAAAAGCCACTAGTCTATACTAGTGGCTTTTAATTTTATCAAACCTTTTTAAGAATTGACAATTGCTTTTCAGCAACTGTAACGCTTTGAAATATACGTGTAAAAAAACATCCTGCTT
Source organism: Priestia sp. USM5 (assembly GCF_058323215.1). Taxonomy (NCBI): domain Bacteria; kingdom Bacillati; phylum Bacillota; class Bacilli; order Caryophanales; family Bacillaceae; genus Priestia; species Priestia sp. USM5. The sequence goes on along the minus strand of NZ_JBSGKN010000001.1, from coordinate 72,880 downwards.
TTGCCCTATAAATTAGTATCACACTCTGCTTTTATGCTTGAAAAGGCTGACCTACTTCATATTTGTCTTCAAGTACTAAAATCCCTTTTTCTTGAGGAGCGTTCGGAAGCGCCAGCTCTTTAGCAGAGCAAATCATGCCTGAAGAAGGTACACCGCGCAGCTCTGCATCTTTAATGATCATACCGCTTGGCATAACCGCTCCTACTTTTGCTACGACGACTTTTTGACCTGCGTCTACATTTGGTGCTCCACATACAATTTGAAGTGTTTCTGTGCCAACATCTACTTTACAGATGTTTAGCTTATCTGCATTTGGATGCTTTTCTTTTTCTTGAACATATCCAACTACAAACTTAGGAGATAAATCCACTTCAAGTTTACCTTCAAAACCGCTTTCGCTAAGTACACGATTTACTTCTTCCACCATTTCTTCTGTTAATTCAAGAGAACCATTTCCCTCTACTTTTAACTTAGAAGAAGCATGAAAGATGTTATAGCCAGCCGTTGTATTTGATTTTTGATCAAAGATACGTACAACGTCGCTTTTTGTTTCAAACGTGCGATTTTCAATTGCAATATCTTCTAGCTTGACGATTAACGTATCGCCGATACCTTCTTTATTATAAAAAAGATTCATAATTAGTCCCGTCCTTTACTGCGATTTTTTCCTAGAATAAAAATAGGTTCTAGCTCACCGTTTTCGTATAAAAATGAAAGAGCTGTGATGGGTACACGTCCACTTGCAAAAAAGCTCATGGTCATTTGCGCAAGAATATCATAACCCGTTTCGTTTTGGATATCAGCTAGAATCAGCACATCTTGATGAGGTACTGCTACAGCCATTGTGCCCGAAACACTAGAAGCAAAATCTTGCAAAAATGCCTCGTTAAGAATTCGGCTTGCATCGTATCCATCGTTCTGATTTACAAAATAAAAGTCATTGCCTGCTACCGTATCTTTTTTATGTGAAATCGGCAAAGAGCGAAGATTAAATTTAGCCATTTCCCGCACTGCGGATAGATCTAAATTTTCCTTACGAATTAGTTTCTCATCTAATAGACGATATGTATTGCCTAAATCAAGCGCATAATAAATGCGTGTTTCAGCTGTATGTTCATCATAAATCAACGGCACGTCTTCATTCGATTTATCCGGAAAAGACGTTGAGCGAATAACTGGATAAATGCGCTTTTCTTTTCCCGTTACCTGCTGTTCATCGTTCATAACACGAAGAGCTTCTTTTATATAATATACCATTTCATCTAGAGCCGCTTCCTTTTTTTCTTCCCATTTTGCAATTAGCCCAGGTAAAGAAATGGTTACACCTTTTTTCGTTTCCTTATGTTCAACGCGCAGCGTATCTTTTTCACGATCAAATAAAAATGACCAATCCGCACCCGTTAATCGCTCTTCTAGTAGTTTTCTCATCTTTTGACTATTCATTTTCGCCATATTTACGCCTCCTTTTCTCATTTTTATGTATGAAGACTGATAGCTGTAGATCGCTATCAGTCTTCACTTGTTTTATGCATTTAAGCCGTTAATAAACTCTTCAATTTCTTCTTTTGTTTTACGGTCTTTGCTGACAAAACGCCCTGTTTCTTCTCCGTTGCTGTAACCGACAAAGCTTGGAATGCCAAAGATGCTTAATTCTGCACAAAGATCGATAAAGTCGTCGCGGTCGACATAATGAAATGTATACTCGCTATGATTCGCCTCAATTTCTGGAAGCACAGGCTCGATTACTCGGCAATCTGGGCACCAGTCTGCTGAAAACATCATGATATGTTTTCCTTCTTTAATGATTTCTTTGTATTGTTCAATTGTTTGCATTTTTTCCATTTTTCTTTCCTCCACTTTTTTTTTTACTTTCGTATTTAAACGGCTAAAGCCCCATACATTTTTTAATCCTTCTACATCAAAACATAGTATATGAGTTGTTGCAACTATCATACACTGATGCTTTTCTATTATAAAGGGTTACAAAGGAATTTCCTATTGAACAGCTTGATTTGTCCTAAAATCCAGCTGTCCTTTTAGCATTAAAACAACCTGATAAAACATAGCGGTCCGATCTAAATTTCCATTGGTGAAAATGCCGATTGCTCCTTCTTTTTTTCGAATATTTTTTTGGTTTGTATACACTTCCATAGCTTCGGCTAATTCTTTTTTATCATGACGAAGCATGTCGGCTACCGCTTCAGGAAGCCGAATACGAGCTCCTCCAGCTAAAATCGGTTCAAGGTCCTTAGAGGTAACAAGACTTCCCCAATTGCAAAGGAATAAGCCATGAGGTGTTTCCTGCACCCCTCCTTCGAGCCCAATGCCGATATCAGCACCTGTCTCTTTAACAGCAGCACGCGCGCGGTTAATCGCTCCTTGGATGGTTTCTTCATCAGAAAAAGGCTGTGGTGACACCCCGGACTGCACGCCTACCTCTACATATGTAAAAGTATCTCCAAATACTTTTTTTACTGCATTTACTTTTGTTGGATTCTTCGTTCCGATTGCAATTTTCATTTTTTTCTCCTGTCATGATGAAACAAAGCAACCGCAAAAGCAGCTGCTTTGTTCTTCTTTATCCGTTTTGTTTAATCGTATCAAGCGTTGTTTGGTCTGTAGAGCGTACAAGTTTGACTAATAATTCTTTTGCAGCTGCATAGTCATCCACATGAATCATAGATGCATGGGTATGAATATAACGTGAACATACGCCGATCACTGCAGAAGGAACTCCGTTATTAGAAGTATGAACGCGCCCTGCATCCGTACCTCCTGGAGAAACGAAGTATTGATAAGGGATGCTGTTTGTCTCCGCTGTATCTAAAATAAATTCTCTCATTCCTCTATGTGTGACCATCGTACGGTCAAAGATACGAAGTAATACGCCTTTTCCTAATTGTCCAAATGCATTTTTATCGCCTGACGTATCGTTAGCAGGACTAGCATCTAGTGCATAAAACAAATCCGGTTTAATCATATTCGCAGCTGATTGAGCACCGCGAAGTCCTACTTCTTCTTGAACAGTAGCTCCAGAATATAAGATATTTGGCAATTTTTCATTTTTTACTTCTTTTAATAATTCAATCGCAAGTCCGCACCCATAGCGGTTATCCCATGCTTTTGCCAGTATTTTCTTTTCATTTGCCATTGGCGTAAACGGACAAATCGGTACAATTTGATCGCCAGGACGAATGCCCATTTCTGCTACTTCCTGCTTGCTATCTGCGCCCACATCAATCATCATATTTTTAATGGCCATTGGCTTGTTGCGCTGTGATTCGTCTAATAAATGGGGAGGGATAGAAGCAATTACGCCGGTGATAGGACCTTTTTTTGTCACAACATGGACGCGTTGAGCTAGAAGTACTTGACTCCACCATCCTCCTAGAGTTTGAAAACGAAGCATTCCTTTATCAGTTACAGACGTAACCATAAATCCTACTTCGTCCATATGTCCTGCTACCATTACTTTAGGACCTTTTTCTTCATTATAGCGAACGCCGAATAAACTTCCTAACCCATCTTGAATGACTTCATCTACAAGGGGTTCAATTTGCGAGCGCATAAATGAACGTACTTGATGTTCGTTTCCAGCGGCACCTGGTAACTCCGTTAATGTTTTAAATAGAGATAGCGTTTCATTGTTCATATATACTCTCCTTTATGTATCATTTTCTTTATTGTATCGAAAACCGGAAATAGTTGCTAGTTCCGTCCTTCTCTTCTATGACTCAACTTAACAAAGCATTCGACAATTTGATATAATGATGAAAACATATCCTTAAAAAGCAGGTGAATAACGTGAAATGGACTCAACTAATAGCAGGAGCTGCAGTCGGATTTGCAAGCGCTTATATTATTCAAAAAAGAACGTCGTCAATTTCCTCATCGGAAGCCCTTACGATTGTTAAAAGCGCTTTTAAACAAAATGGGGCAATCGACGGCTCATGGATTGAAACGACGACTAAGGTCATTCAAAAGCATGGTCTCTCTTTTTATGGTTATACAGGTGGAATTATCAGAACACGTGATGCAAAACAGGAACATTACGAGTTTTTCATTGATAAAAAAAGCGGTGCTATTATTGAATTGACGCTGAATACACCCGTTTAATTTCGTCAACTATTTCTCCTTTGTTATCCCATTTTACAGCTCGATAAAAAGCATCATGATAAAAACTTAGCCAAGCTTGATGCTCATAGGCATAAGCTAACCACTGCTGCTTTTGTTCAATCGAAGTCATTGGATAGTCATCATATGCCATTACCCATAAGACATTTTGATGTGCATGTGTTGGCAAAAGATCGCCCATGTGCACTAAGATGTCATTGTTTCCTTTTAATATAACTACAGCATGACCATCGCTGTGACCGCCGGTATGATGAACCGTTACTCCAGGCACAATTTCATCTTTGTCGCTAAATGTTATTACTTGATGCTGAATAAATTCCCAATTTTGTTTCCAATACGTATTTTTAGAACGTATATTAGGATTCCTCATTTCATTCCACTCGATGTCACTAACAAAAATTCTTGCATTTGGAAAAGCAGAGGAAAAGTTTCCGTTGATACATTTTGTTAAGCCTGACACATGATCAAAGTGGAGATGCGTCATAATGATATGAGTAATATCTTCGCACGTGAACCCTAACTTTTGTAAGTCTTCAGCAATAAATGATTCTTCCGTTACGCCAAAATGACGCTTTTTTTTCTCATCCAACATCCCATTTCCTATACCTGCATCAATTAACATGAGGTGTTTTTCAGTTTGAACGAGCAAAGGATCAGTCCTCATGGGAATTCGATTCCCGTCTGAAATGGGATATTTTTTTGTCCAAAGCTCTTTTGGAACAACACCAAACATTGCCCCTCCATCTAAATGATTATTCCCTCCACGAAGCCATGTAACTTTTAATTCGCCTATTGTTAACGTTTCCATTTTACACCTCCATTATATTCCTTTTTATTTTATCACTATCCCCTTCTCTTTTTGAACAAAAAAAGACTGAGGAACTCAGTCTTTTTCATTCAGGTATTTTACTTCACAGCGGTAAATGCGGCTGCCTTTTTGTGAAAATTTCTCTTCATATTCCGTCATAACATTGCCTTCAAAATCGCTTTTATGCAAATCTAAGCTAATGTACTTGAGAAGAAGTCCATATTCTGAAAAGCTTGTCAATGAATACTCAAATAGCCCTTGATTATCTGTTTTAAAGTGAATTTCTCCACCATCAACCAGCAGATTTTCATACATGCTTAAGAACGTTTTGTATGTTAAGCGGCGCTTGGCATGTCTCTTTTTTGGCCATGGATCAGAGAAATTGAGATAAACGCGACCCACATCATTTTTTGCAAAAAACTCACTAAGATGGTTAGCATCTACATTCAACAACTTTAAATTTGGAAGCTCTTCTTCAATCAATCGTTCTAGAGCACTTAAGATGACACTTTCATACATTTCAATTCCAATATAGTTGATATGCGGATTTTGTTTAGCCATCCCTACTAAAAATTGGCCTTTTCCTGTTCCTACTTCAATATGAAGAGGATTTTCATTTCCAAAAACTTCTTTCCAGTTTCCTTTATACTCCGCTGGATTTGGAACCACGTATTGGGGATTTTCAGCAATTTTATCTTTTGCCCAAGGTTTGTTTCGTAATCTCATGTTGCACCTCTTTAATTTATTTTGACGCATTGAAAATGTCGGTTATTCGAAACAACCGACATTTTCATGCATAATTGTGTTTAGATAGAAAAAAATAAGAGCATCATACGAGAAAGGATGATGCTTAATGCCTTTAAATGCCGAACACCAAATGAATATAGTAAAAGATATTTTATCTAATCATCAAAGTGATTGCTGCGGAACGGTTGCGGAATGTGAACAGGTTGAACGTTTAATTCAATCAATGTTAGCAAAAGGATATGCTAGCACAGACGTACAAGCAACACTACAAAACGTTTACAAATACACGCAAGATGCAAAAAGTGCTGCTCATTTAGACGAACATATTCAAACCAATCAACAAAATTTATCACAATGGGTCCAAGAACTATCTACCTTGTCATAACCTTTGCTACTGTGCTTGAATGTCGTTGACGAGCAACATCCGAAGATATTCAAGCCAGTAATTCATTTCAGAATGTTCATTTTTCGAACGATGCCATTCAATGAATAAAATGGTTTGACTTATCACATACCACTTCATTCTCTTTTTCAAGTTCTCAGTTAGTTCAACCCCATAATGATCAAGCCATTCTTCCCACTGAGATGGATTGATGTACCAATAAAGCAATAAACCTAAATCAATAGCAGGATCTGCAATCATCGCTCCGTCCCAATCGATTAAATATAGCTGCGTATTCTCTCCAAGCATCCAGTTATTGTGGTTCACATCACAGTGACATACCACATATTTATCTGTCTGAATGGACGGAAGCTCTGCTTGTAAATAGCTGATTCCCTGCTCTACAATACTCTCTTTTTGAAGTCGCTCGTCCACGTTCTCTAGAATATCGGCTAGCACGTCTTCGGGAAGAAGCGGTGTTTTCCCTAACCTTTTCAACATATCTAATAACTCGTTTGAATGATGAATTTTACTAAGCAATTCTGTCACTCGACTCGAATTCATATCTTTTGGTTTTAATTCTCGACCATCTAGCCAGTGCTGAGCTGTGATCACATCTCCATTTTCCATTCGTCTTGTCCACACGAGCTTCGGTACAATTCCTTCAGCTGACAATACTGCTAAAAAAGGTGATGAATTACGCTTTAAAAAAAGCTTTCGGTCTTGAAATTTTGCAAAATAAGCTTCTCCTGTCGCTCCGCCAGCAGGAGTAATTTCCCATTCGCTTCCTAATATATCTTCCAACCAATTCACCTTCAATTTCAACACACACATTTCGTTTAAAAATTTCACTCAATAAAGCAATCTATTAAGACATCATGACGTTATTTTCTTAGTAAATAAAAAAGACGGCTATTGAGGATATGTATCAATAGCCATCCTTTATAAATATTATCTCCATCACACTTTTTTCGTCAAGTGGTTGAAGACAATAATTACGTTTGAAATAAAATAAGAACGCTAAGCTTTGGAACATTTATAGCATTATCCTCTATAGTAGGATACCCATTTTTATATACTTTACAATGATCAAGTGCTATTTTCCATGGTCCTTCTGGCAAAACTACTTTTTCTTCCATTAGGCCTTGATTAAAAAACACAATAATATTCTTCCACGGACCGTAAGCCAATACGTTTGATAAGCAATAGCCAATAACGGATTGCGGCGTGTTTAGAAAAGAGACATGCTGCCTAATCGCTGAAGCATCCCCCAAGCGAAATGCATCGTGCTGTTTGCGAATACGAATCAGCTCTTGAACCCAATTCACATCAGAAGAAAATTCCCTTCTTCGATTCCAATCGAGTGCATTAATATCATCGGGTGAATTATAGCTGTTCTCTACGCCTTTTTTAGTGCGGTAAAACTCTTGACCACTATGAAGAAACGGTATGCCTTGTGAAAGAAGCACAATAGCAGTAGCAAGGCGATGACGACTTCTACGAGTGTCTTCGTCTTCTTCTCCGTTTGAATTCGTTAACTTATCCCACAGCGTATGATTATCATGTGATTCAACATAATTAATTGACTGTGCTGGATTTATAAATAAAGCGGGACTGTCTTCTTTATCCAGAATGCTACCCGCTATCACAGATTGCACTGCTTCTTTTTGATGAATATTCCCGCTGATAAAACCTTTTTCATACACATCGAACGTGCTTCCTTTTACAGAATCTCGAAAGCGGTCATTAAAATAGCCGATTTGAGGTGTTTGGCGGGCATTCGCCATCATTGCTTTTTGAGTGTGGGGAAGAGGCGTATTTAAATCCCAGCCTTCGCCAAACACCAAAATAGTAGAATCAATTTCATTTATTTTTTCCCGAATGATTTTCATCGTTTCTATATCTAAAATCCCCATGAGGTCAAAACGAAAACCATCAACATCGTACTCTTTTATCCAAAATAATACTGAATCGATAATAAACTTTTGCGCCATTTTCCGTTCAGAAGCAAAATCATTTCCTACTCCCGTCCCGTTCGAAGGCATCCCAAACTCATCATGTCGAAAATAATAGCCCGGAACAATTTTTTCAAAAGGTGATTCTTCTCGTACAAATACGTGATTATAAACTACATCTATAATAACACGGAATCCCTGTTGATGAAGCGTTGATATTAATTGCTTCACTTCAACAATACGAGTGGTGGGATTTGAAGGGTCAGCAGAGTAGCTTCCTTCCGGCACATTAAACAACAATGGATTATACCCCCAATTATAAGAAGCATGAGGGTTTAATTCATCTACTCCGCCAAAGTCGTTAATAGGAAGAAATTCAAGATGGGTCACTCCTAGCTCTTTTAAATAATGGAGGCCTGTTGGTTTGCCTGGCTGACCGCTTGATTCAGTAACAGCTAGGTACGTACCTTTTTTTTCTATCCCGCTTGAAGGATGAATAGAAAAGTCTCGAACATGCATTTCGTAAATAACGGCATCCGTTGGCTGAAGGAAAGGCGGCTTTTCATGGGGATGAACATAGGCTGTATGAAGATTTATCAGAACTCCGTATTCACTATTTGCTGTAGCTGCAACGGCATAAGGGTCCACCGCTTCATTTGTCCGACCGTTTACATCTATTAAAAATCGATAATAATACCCTTCTTTATCTAAGGGAAGTTCCTTTTCCCATACGCCTTTTCTTTGACGAGTCATAACGTACAGTTCTTCTTCTCCGCTATTTGCATGTATTAATTTTAAAACCACTGCTGATGCAGTCGGGGCCCAGACTTTTATCATAATATGATCTGAATAAAAGGCTGCACCCAAATCATTTTGATTATAATAAAATCTTTCATCAAACTCTTTTGTTCGTATAACAGCCCCTACCTGCAACGGAACTTTCTCCCCGTGATTATCACAGATAACGTACGAATGTCCAATTTCTATGCTCTCTTCAACCTTACCTTCATATTTGATAAAACCTTCTAATTCATGTACGTTTTCAATAGAGATGGTCTCATGCATTTGTGCACCTTTAATCACAAAAAAATCAATTTGACCTTCATGATAAGAAGTTGGAACTAAAACAGTAATACGATCTATTTGATCTAAATAAGCCTGAAACTTATTATCACCAGTCATCCTTTTCTCCTCCTTATGCCAATTACCTCTTTAGTAGCATTATATGTAGCAAACGCAAAAACGAAAGCACTTTCATAGCATGAATGTTCGGATTATTCACCTGCTTCGAATTCCCGGTCAAAATAAATACTCTGGCTGTGTTCGAGCAGTACCTGAGCTGCTTTCATCTGTTTAAACTTTAAAGGCGCTTTAGATTTCCTAAGTTCATAAAACCATTCTTCATACTTTCTAGCATCTACAAATTCAACCTGATAAGGCTCCGCAGCGTAGTCAATGTATCCATTTCTGCTTAGTAATATTTTCTTTACGCTATGTTCAATGCCGTGAGTACGATAGATACTTCGGACAATTTGCTCCATTCGATTTAACCCAATTAACGGATTTAATATCTTTTTTTGATCTCTTCCTCTTAACTCTGTCCAAAAATTTTCTTTTGAATACTGAAAAACAGCGCTTTTATATGTTTCTATTAAACAAATACAGAGGGTTTCCGTCGGAGTAACAATAATGATATCCCCTTCTACCGGAGCTTTATTCATCAGGAAAACAGGCTTGTACATCACGAGATACGTATCAGGAAAGCGCTGAATAAAATAACGGAGAGCTTCATCATGGTAATATTTACGATCTGCTTGCGAGAACTCAAATAAAGTGGATGTAGCCCATTTCATTTGAAGATCAAATACATTTTCTAAAAACAATATTTTCAAATCTTCCGCTGTTTGTGGAAGAGTTGTAAACCTCAATAGCTCTTGATTTTCCACGCTATCGCTAGAGAACGCTTCTTCCACTTCAAGCGTTTCTTTTTTCCTTGTAAACCGCTCTTTTGCTTTTTGCAAAAATGAACGTTGAGCTTTTGTTTCTTCTTTTACAGGAGGGCCATGTAATAGCCCTTGTTCAAACAATTGCTTTGCTTTCTTCCAATTATGTTTTTTTAAATGATTAAACTGAGACGTGTAGTGATAAACGTCTTTTTCATAACGGGAAATATAATCTTGCACCTTAAGTAGCTGCGCCACGTTTACATCAATCCCCTAATTAAAATTCCTCTAACACTTGGTTCACCGATTGTTTCTCTATTATCATCGGCGTTTTCTTTCCTTTAATAAGAGTGATCTTTAAATAACCTCTCTCCATGCTTGTATGTTCATATGCTACTGTGACTGCAATGAAAAAGATAGTATTTTTTTATATTTAGGTTTGCTAGCAGGATGAACTTCAAAAAGGGCAAATGAACTTACTTGAAACTGTTCTTCAACCGACGTTTGCTTTAACTGCTCTTCCGAAAGCCCGGCTGCCCCTCCCCACTTCTTTGCAATCGTAATATGAGGACAATAAGGACGTTTTTCGTATAAGCCGCTTAGGTCTCCCCATACAGCTTGTATATCCCTTTGTAGATTCACAAGCTTATCATTTGGCTTAAGGCTTACATAAAGCACTCTAGGCTTGTTATACGCACCGAACACATCGTACTGACCGGTCTGCAGTGAAAAACTTGAATGACGGGAGGCTACTTCTTTTAAGCGGTTAATCAGCTTTTCCTTTTTGTTATCTACAAATCCTAAGAATTGTAGTGTTATATGATAATCGTCAGGGTATGTCCATTGTTTAAAAGGAAAAGGTGTTAATTCTTTTGCCCAATTTTCTGCCTGATATGCAATGGAGACTGGCACGTTGATTCCAATAAAATAGTGTTGATCACTTTTCATCAAATCCCTCCTTTTCTTTTCATTATCTTTCCCCAATTTGTCATGTTCAAAAAGAGCTAGATTTATTTTAAAGGTTTTCTGGATCAAATAGAGAGGTTTTTCTGAAAATTTGTCATGTGCTTAAAAAATAAGAAATTGTGTTATCATAGAAATAATACAGAGAATTTTTATAAGAAAAGGATGAGAAAAATGAAAGTTGTTAACAATATGGCTGATTTGATTGGCGAGACACCTCTTGTTAAATTGAATCGTCTTCAACCAGCAGATGGAGCATCCGTTTACTTAAAACTAGAATTTTTTAATCCGAGCCGTAGTGTAAAAGACCGTGCTGCTTTTAATATGATCGTGGAAGCTGAAAAAGCAGGCTTGCTCAATGAAAATTCCACCATTATTGAACCAACGAGCGGAAATACAGGTATTGGCTTAGCTATGAATGCAGCAGCAAGAGGGTATCGTTCTATTTTAGTCATGCCCGATACGATGACTCAAGAACGAATTAACTTGTTAAAAGCATATGGTGCTGAAGTTGTTCTAACACCTGGCGATGAAAAAATGCCTGGCGCAATCCGCAAGGCAGAAGAGCTTACAAAAGAAATTCCAAATGCATTTATGCCCATGCAGTTTGAAAATAATGCAAATCCTGACGCACATCGAAAAACGACTGCTAAGGAAATTATTGAGGCAATGAACGATTTAGGAAAAGACCTATCTGCTTTTGTTGCTACTGCTGGAACAGGCGGAACGATCACGGGCACAGGTGAAGTCCTAAGAGAAAACTACCCAAATATGACCGTTCATGTTGTGGAACCAGCTGGGTCTCCTGTATTATCTGGAGGAAGACCTGGAAAGCACAAGCTTGTAGGAACAAGCCCTGGATTTATTCCTGATACGCTTAACATAGAGGTTTACGACGAAATTTTAAAAATTAAAGATGAACAAGCCTACGATATTACGCGACGCCTGGCTTCTGAAGAAGGAATTTTAGTCGGTCCTTCATCTGGCGCTGCCTGCTATGCTGCTATCGAGGTAGCCAAAAAATTATCTCCTGATCAAGTGGTCGTATGTATTGCTTGCGATACAGGTGAACGTTATTTATCAAGCGACCTCTTCTCATTTGAATAATAAAGAGGCTGGAACAAAAGGATTTTAGCCCAAATGCAAAACGAACCATTGATCAACATGTTTGATTCATGGTTCGTTTTTTTGTGATGGTGAATGTAGGTTCATCGGTTTCGTTACTTCTAGCAGTTGATTGGAGGGCAAGGCGAAGACTCCTGCGGGAAAAGCGGAACAGGTGAGACCCCGCAGGAGCCCAGGCGACGAGGAGACTCAGCGGCCGCCCGCGGAAAGCGAAGCCTTGCATGGAAATCAACTGCGGTGTCACAAACAGTCCAGCTCATGTATCCTAGTTATTCACCTTTAAATTGGATTCGTTTCGTTATGTCTCAACCTCTTTTTATTTAGCCAATTCGTAAATAGCCTGTGCATAAATAGCTGTTGCACGAAGCAAATCTTCAATTACCATGTACTCGTCTTTTTCGTGCGCTACTTCTTCACGGCCTGGGAAAAGAGGTCCAAATGCCACACCCGCTTCTAATGCTCTGGCATATGTTCCTCCTCCAATTGAAATAAGCGTAGGTTCTTCATTTGTTTGTTCTTGGTAAACCTTTTGAAGCGTTTGAATAAGCTCATGTTTTTGATCGACGTGATGTGGTTTAGAATCTGTAAAATGTTTGATAGTCATTTGATAAGATTCACTTTTTTCTTTAATCGTATCAATAATATCGTCAATATGAGCTGATACAGGATAGCGAATATTTAAGCCAAAGTGCCCCGCTTCTTCTTGATTATAAGACATGATTCCCACATTTATCGTTAAATCACCCGTGACCTCATCTTTGCGATTTAAGCCCATTTTTTCTCCTAGTGCATCTTGGATTAAATACGCATTTGCATAACCTACAAACTGATTAGCTTGTTCATCAAGTTCTAATGTGTGTAAAAAGCGAAGAAGTGTAAGCCCAGCATTTTTCCCTTTATCAGGCACGCTTCCATGTGCTGAAACTCCTTCTAGAGTAAGTGTATACGCACCGCTCTTTTCGGTTATTGAACCTTTTAAAGACTGATCTTTTAAAAATTGATCATATTTATTTTTAATATCCGTTTCACTATGGAATTCAAGAACAGCTGTTGCAAGATCAGGAACCATATTGTAGCGTCGCCCAGAGACAAATGATGTAAGCTGGACGCTTCCCTTTGTTCCTTCAATGGGCTGCTGGCGAATTTCTACATCTGTAATGCCTTTTTCAGCATAAATGATAGGAAAATCCGCATCCGGCGCAAATCCCATCGTTGGCATCTCTTCATGATTGAAGTAGTGGTCCACACATCTCCAGTCACTTTCTTCATCCGTTCCAATAATCATTCGAACCCGCTTAGATAGAGGAAGCCCTAAATCTTTCACAATTTTCATCGCATAATAAGCAGCCATCGTCGGGCCCTTATCGTCGATTGCTCCTCTAGCAAAAATTTTCCCGTCTTTTATTTCACCGCCGTATGGATCAACCGACCACCCGTCTCCTTCAGGAACGACGTCTACGTGACACAAAATGCCAAGAAGGTCTTTTCCTTCTCCCGCTTCAATATGACCTGCATATCCGTCTACGTTCTTGACGGAAAACCCGTCATTTTTTCCTTTGTTTAAAAGAAAGTGAAGCGCTTGAGCAACTCCAGGTCCAAATGGCTCTTCTTTTTTTTCTGTGTCTGTCAAAACACTTTTAATTTGCAAAAAACGCTGCGTCTCAGCTAGAATTTCAGCTTCTCTTTTTTGCACTTCCTCTTTCCAATTAATTGCTGTCATCTGTGTGCCTCCTTTGCCTGCTTTTACAGATTGTATCTATCATTACTATTGGTAAATTTAACTTTATCATACCTTTATATAGAAAGAAATAATTGTCTCTTTCCTTTCATATCAAAGGTTTACAGAGTCAAAATTCCGGGAAATAATTTGTAGGCACAATCGATAAAAACGGATTCTATTTGTTTATTGTTTACATATACTATAAAAAATGTGCAAATAGAGGAAGGAGATGTTACGAAAGGATTACATATTTATATCATTTTTTGTAAATATTGTGTTAATTTGCGTTTTCTCTTTTATTTTTCTGTCGATTTTGTGTACAATAAGGATAAGGACTGAAATAGTGCTTGACATCTCAGAGTTATAAAGAAGTTGTGCCTTACGAAAAACGAATAAGGAAGTGGTTTTTTGAAACCTTCAACTAATCGAATGCTAACTCGTATCAAATCGGTCTATATGTTCATTTGTAAAAATGGAACAGTTACAACGCAAGAGCTCGTAGACGAATTTGGTATTACACCAAGAACCATTCAGCGTGACTTGAATGTGTTAGCATATAATGATTTAGTTCGCAGCCCAAGTCGCGGTACATGGACGACTACGCAAAAGAAGGTCAAGATGTCATCCTAGTAAGTTTATTTCAAGGGTAGTAAGTGATTTATATATAGAGATAAAATTCTACGCAGTAGAAAGTCAAGACTTGGACGAGTGCATAGTCCCCCGCTCCATTTGCACGTCAAGCAGAGTTGGTACTCGTTTAAGTGCTTTAACGTGAAATGTTTCACTTGTCTAACAAAGTGGACAAAAAAAGGAACCATTTTAGACTTAGGTTCCTTTTTCTTTCGCCTCTTCTTAGGCATTTGATTTTTGTAATAAAGCTAGTTCTTCTTCCGTTAACTCCCTGTACTCTCCTAAATCTAACGACTCGTCTAATAGCAAAGCTCCCATAGATAAACGTTTTAAATACGTTACTTTTTTTCCTCTTGCTTCAAACATACGCTTCACTTGATGAAATTTCCCTTCAACGATCGTTAATTCAATTTCTGATTCCACACCGCTTGTTAGTACCTTTAACTCTGCTGATTTTGTTACGTATCCATCATCAAGAGTGACACCCTGTCTAAATGCTTCAGCATCTTCTTCAGTCACCGGCGCATTAATTTTTGCAAAATACGTTTTAGGAACGTGCTTTTTAGGAGATAGCAGCTGATGTGCAAGCTGACCATCATTTGTCAGCAGCAAGAGCCCTTCTGTATCTTTGTCTAAACGCCCTACCGGAAATGGGTCATACACAGCATCGTCAATTTCCAATAAGTCCAAAACTGTTTCATGAAGAGAATCTTCCGTCGCTGATATGACACCTTGCGGCTTATGCAGCATAAAGTAAACAAATTCTCGGTAAGAAACGGCTTCGCCATGCACAGTTATTTCTTGTTCATCTGGATTAACATGTACCTTAGCATCTTTAACCGCTGTACCGTCTACCTTAACAGCTCCAGTCTTTAAAAGACCTTTAACTTCTTTTCGGCTTCCGTACCCAATGGTAGAAAGCAATTTATCCAAACGCATGTAATATCCTCCTTTTTTTGAAAAGAAGATGACTCTAACGAGTCATCTTCTTATGCACTGCGCTGTTTATTTCGGCGCAGTATCTTTCGTTCAATTGCACCTGTTACCCTCGCTCCCATTACTTTTTCAAGCAGGCTTGAACGATAGGTAATAATAAAGTAAATAAGGCCGCCTACTGCTGCTCCTATAATCGTAATAACCGTGGCAGAGAATCGTCCTGGGGTTGTAAACAGACCAATTACTACTGAAACAATTTTTACGCTGATTCCCATAATCGCAACAAAAATGAGAATGAGCACAGAGCGTTTTATAAACTCACTGTAGTTATATTTTGCGTGTTTTTGAATAAGCGCAAACATATAAACAAGAGATACGATATAGCCTAGTGCTGTCGCTAAAACTGAACCGATCTCGTGGAACATAAGAATAAATGGCACGTTCACGACAATTTTCACAATCAATCCAAATAATAGACTTAAAACAGCATATTTTTGTTTGTTGATCCCTTGTAAAATAGCTCCATTAACCGTGAAAAACGAGAACAATAAAGCTACGGGTGCATAATAAAGCAAGACATTTCCACCCGCATCCGATGCATCTGTTCCAAAGAAAAACGTATATGCTGGACCAGCTAAAGCCATTAACCCTACAGATGCTGGCAGCACAAGAAACATAATCGTTTGATATGTTTGATCAATTTGCTTTTGCAATACATTATAATCTTTATTCACAAATGAACGTGTAATCGTTGGTACAAGAGTCAAACCGAATGCAGTAGCTAATGAAACAGGAATCATCACAAGCTTTGGAACATAAGACTGAACAATTCCGTTCATGGACTCCGCTATTTCTTTTTGTCCAGCCGCTACCATCGCACGGTTAAATGTGAATTGATCCACATACTGATAAAGCGGAATAGCTAAGCTGACAAATACATAGGGCAATGAATACGTAAGCAGCTCTTTAAAAATGGATACGGTAGAAATACGCGTAGGCGTTACCGTCTGCTCGTTCACCATTTTATCGAGATGAGGCTTTCGTTTTTTCCAGTACCAAATTAATACGGCAAGTCCAGCAAGAGCTCCTACAAAAGCACCCATTGTAGCAAATCCAACGGCTAGCGCAAGACTCCCATGTACGACTTTGATGACGATATAAGTGGATGCTAATAAAAAGACAACCCGCACAAGTTGTTCAACTACTTGTGAAACAGCTGTGGGTCCCATAGACTGGTGACCTTGGAAAAATCCTCGCATTAAACTCATCATCGGTACTACAATTAACGCAACACTAACCATTCGCATAACCATTACTACATCTTCTAAGGAGTTATTTAAATCAGAACCTCCAAGTGTAATTCTAGACATAACAGGCGCTAACGAATATAAAAGTAAAAATGCAAGTATTCCTGTGACAAGCATTAATTTCATGCCGGCCCGATACATTCTTCTACTCGTATAATAATCACCGAGTGCATTATATTTTGATACAAATTTCGATACGGCCATTGGCATACCGGCTGTAGCAATACTTAAATAAATAGCATATTGGTTATATCCATAACCAAACAGTGCTCCCCCTACGGTTCCAACAAGGATCGCAAATGGAAATAAATAAATCATTCCCAGAATTCGGGATACATAAGTGCCAAGCGTTAGCACAAAGGTCCCTCTTAACAATTTTGAATCAGACATACGTTTGCCTCCGATACTTAATGTTACATACTGATAATAATGATAGAATTGAAAAGAAGCAAGTGAGAGTATACACTAAGAAAGGTCTTATACTCACTCACACTCGTCAACAAGCTAAAAAACAAAGACTATAGCCCATTTTATCCAATGTTGAGAGATTTGTCAGTGAACAAACTAAAATTTTTTAAGAATAGACAGGTTGGTGAAAGTATGATATATGATGTAGTCGTAATCGGAGGAGGACCTTCTGGTTTGATGGCATCGATTGCAGCTGGTGAGTCAGGTGCAAACGTATTATTAATTGATAAAGGCAATAAACTTGGACGAAAGCTTGCCATTTCTGGAGGGGGCCGCTGTAATGTAACAAACCGCCTTCCGATTGATGAACTTATTAAACACATTCCAGGAAACGGACGCTTTTTATACAGTGCGTTTTCTGTTTTTAATAACGAAGATATCATCTCCTATTTTGAAGGCCTTGGAATTAAATTAAAAGAAGAAGATCACGGGCGTATGTTTCCGGTTAGCAATAAAGCACAATCTGTTGTTGATGCATTAATTAGTGAACTTCACCGTCTTCGTGTAACAATTCGCACAAACACAGCCGTTAAACGCGTAAACTATGAAAACAACACCGTGAAAGAAGTTGTGCTTCAAAACGGAGAAGCAATCCAAACGAAAAGCGTTGTGATTGCAGTAGGCGGAAAATCAGTGCCTCATACGGGTTCGACAGGAGACGGTTATCAATGGGCAAAAGATGCAGGTCATAAAATTACTGAACTTTACCCAACAGAAGTTCCTATTACATCTAGCGAACACTTTATTAAAACAAAAACGCTTCAAGGTCTATCGCTTCGCAACGTAGGACTAAGCGTACTTAATAAAAAAGGCAAACCTGTCATCACTCATCAGATGGATATGATTTTCACTCACTTTGGCATCTCTGGCCCTGCCGCTCTTCGCTGCAGCCAATATGTTGTTAAAGAGTTAAAGAAACAAAAAAGCAACACTGTTCAAATGTCTCTTGATTTATTTCCTAGCCAAAACGAAGAAGAGATTTTTCAACAATTAGTCAAAACAACAAAAGAAGAGCCGAAAAAAGTGATTAAAAATGTTTTAAAAGGTTTTGTATCTGAACGCTATCTATTATTTTTACTCGAGCAAGCAGACATTGATAGCCAAGCGCTAGCGGGACAGCTTCAGCATGAAAAACTGAGAGAATTCTCGAGAATGTGCAAACGATTTGAATTTGCTGTAAACGGCACACTTTCTTTAGAGAAAGCATTCGTCACAGGAGGCGGAGTATCCGTTAAAGAAATTCACCCAAAAGAAATGTCTTCTAAATTTATGCAAGGCCTTTACTTCTGCGGGGAAATTCTTGATATCCACGGATATACTGGAGGATACAATATTACTTCTGCCCTTGTAACAGGCCGTTTGGCTGGCAGTAATGCAGGAGAATTTGCAACAAGCCTAGCATAATATGCTAGGCTTTATACATAACCATGGCTGAAAAACAGTACACCTGCTCATCACGATCAACATCCACTGTGACTTGGTACTTAATATCCACGACGTCTTCATCTTCTAATTTGCGTAAAAATCGGTTCACCGCAAACTCTAAATCTTTTTCATGCTCTTTATCAAACATTTTCACCTGTATCATAGCTTCTACCACCTTGTCCTATCAAATTTGTTTCAATCAGAATGGACTGCTTCTCTCAATGATGGCTTTCGTACTGATTTTCAACTTCTTCCTACCTCTATTTTTATGAAGACTTTTATAGATTTAGTCATCATTTGTTTTGCTACTATCATTTTAGTCGAATGGTAGAAGTTTCATTCCAAAAGAAAAAAGCGCCTGTCAAAGGCGCTTTTTCTTATTTATTAACCGTTTTTCCTTCCCACTCTAACATACCGCCAACCATATTTGTTACTTTATAACCTTGTTCTTGAAGGTAGTAACATACGTTTTCACTGCGGCGTCCAGAACGGCAAATGAAAATATATTCTTTTTCTTTATCGAAATAATCCACATTAGTTGGAATATCATTCATACGAATGTGTTTAGCAGTTGGAATCATTCCTTCTGCTACTTCCTCATCTTCGCGAACATCAACTAAATGAAGCTCTTCTCCATTTTCAACGCGTTTTTGAAGCTCTTCAGGCGTAATCACTTTTACTTCTTCCATCTTCGTCATTCCTCTCTATTCTTTCATTCAGCTTGCTATCGCTATTGTAGCAAATTCAAATACTTTTATGCCACTAAATAAGAAAAGCTTAAGCAGCAGCCTACCTAAGCTTTTCCAATCGTAGTTAAAGGTTTAACTAAGGGCCTGATGTCAACCCCGAAAGGGGGACATCAGACGCTTAGGTCTAGAACAGCCCCCCTGACTGCTCTTTAGTCAGGGGGGCTGTTCTACATCAATACTTAATTAGCTACGATGTTTACTAATTTACCAGGCACAGCAATCACTTTGCGTACTGTCTTACCTTCAATGAACTCTTGAACATCTTCATTAGCCATTGCAATATCTTGAAGCTCTTCACGAGATGCCTCAGCAGGTACGTTTAATTTTGCACGTACTTTACCGTTAATTTGAACGACAATTTCCACTTCATCATCTACAAGTTTCGCTTCATCAAACGCAGGCCAAGCTTCATATGAAATCGTATCTTCGTGGCCTAGTTTGCTCCATAATTCCTCAGTTGTATGAGGACAAATTGGTGCTAATAGCTTCACAAATCCTTCTACGTATTGCTTTGGCAGCACATCAACTTTGTATGCGTCGTTGATGAATACCATAAGTTGAGAGATACCTGTATTAAAACGAAGACCTTCGTAATCTTCCGTTACTTTTTTCACCGTTTGGTGATATACGCGTTCAAGTGTAGTATCATTGCTTTCTTGAACCTTGCTGCTTAATTCACCATTATCCTCGATAAGTAAACGCCATACACGATCTAAGAAACGGCGTGCACCATCAAGCCCTTTTGTTGACCAAGCAATGGATGCATCTAACGGTCCCATAAACATTTCGTAAAGGCGAAGCGTATCTGCACCGTGGCTTTCTACGATTTCGTCTGGGTTTACAACGTTACCTTTTGACTTACTCATTTTTTCATTGTTTTCTCCAAGAATCATACCTTGGTTAAACAGTTTTTGGAACGGCTCTTTTGTTGGAACTACGCCGATATCATATAAAAATTTATGCCAGAAACGAGCATACAATAGATGAAGAACAGCGTGTTCAGCTCCACCGATATAAATATCAACCGGCAACCATTCTTTTAATTTGTCTGCATCTGCTAATGCTTTGCTGTTCGTTGGATCAATGTAGCGTAAGTAATACCAGCAGCTGCCTGCCCATTGAGGCATTGTATTTGTTTCGCGGCGCCCTTTTTTGCCCGTTTCCGGATCTACAACGTTCACCCAGTCATCAATGTTTGCTAATGGAGATTCACCTGTACCTGACGGCTTGATTTCAGTTGTTTTTGGTAAAACAAGCGGAAGCTGATCTTCAGGAACTGCAGTTGTTGTGCCATCTTCCCAGTGAATAACAGGAATCGGTTCACCCCAGTAGCGCTGACGGCTGAATAACCAGTCACGCAGACGGTATGTTACTTGTTTTTCACCTTTTTCATTTGCTTGAAGCCACTGAATCATATTTGAAATTGCTTCTTCTTTGTCTAGACCATTTAAGAAGTCTGAATTAACGTGCTCGCCGTCGCCTGTATAAGCTTCTTTTGAAACGTCTCCACCCGCTACTACTTCTTTAATCGGCAGTTCAAATTTAACAGCAAACTCATAATCACGCTCATCATGAGCAGGAACAGCCATAATTGCACCTGTACCATAGCTCATTAGAACATAGTCAGCAATCCAAATTGGCATTCTCTCACCGTTTACAGGGTTAATTGCATAAGCACCTGTGAATACGCCCGTTTTGTCTTTAGCTAAGTCTGTACGCTCTAAATCGCTTTTGCTTTTAATTTGATCTAAATACGCTTCTACCGCTTCTTTTTGTTCGGCTGTCGTAATTTTATCCACAAACGGATGTTCAGGTGCTAAAACGGCATACGTTGCCCCAAACAGCGTATCAGGACGCGTTGTGAACACAGTAAATGTTTCGTCATATCCATCAATTGTGAAGTGAACGTGAGCTCCTTCAGAGCGGCCAATCCAGTTTCGCTGCATTTCTTTAATACTTTCTGGCCAATCAAGATCATCTAAATCTTCTAGTAAACGATCTGCATAAGCTGTGATTTTAAGCATCCACTGCTTCATTGGACGACGCTCAACCGGATGCCCACCGCGCTCACTTTTGCCATCTATAACTTCTTCGTTTGCAAGTACTGTTCCCAACGCAGGACACCAGTTAACAGCTACTTCATCCACATAAGCTAAGCCTTTTTTATATAACTGTAAGAAAATCCACTGCGTCCATTTGTAGTAGTTAGGATCAGTTGTATTAATTTCACGCTCCCAATCGTAAGAGAAACCTAACGATTTGATTTGACGACGGAAATTATTAATGTTAAGTTCAGTGAACTCAGCCGGATCGTTTCCTGTATCTAATGCATACTGCTCAGCAGGTAGTCCGAATGCATCCCATCCCATTGGATGAAGTACATTGTATCCTTGCATACGCTTCATACGAGATAAAATGTCCGTTGCTGTATAACCTTCTGGATGCCCAACGTGTAAACCCGCCCCAGATGGATAAGGGAACATATCTAATGCGTAAAACTTACGCTTTCCTTCATCTTCTGTTGTTCTAAATGTTTTATTTTCTTCCCAAACTTTTTGCCATTTTTGTTCGATCTTTTCATGATTAAAAGCCATACATAATCCTCCTTGTACGCTCCAGCTGTATTTAATTAAACTAAAAAACCCCTCATCCCTCAAACAAAGGGACGAGAGGTTGAATAAACTTCCCGCGGTACCACCCAAATTAGCACAATTATGTACTCACTCATTTTCCTTAACGCGGATAGACGGTAAATGTTACTTTACTTCACATTTACAACTCCAAGGTGAGTTCATGAACGCCCGTTTGCTGACTCGCACCACCCGTCAGCTCTCTTAGCTCGCTTCGTTCACTACTATTCCTTATCATAGTTTTTACATCATACTACCTTGTATTGTAAATAATATGTTCGCAAACTGCAAGTTGTTCAACGGATTTTGTAAAAGTTTCTACACTGCCTCACTGCTTTGTTGCTAAATCCCCTCTTTCATTCTTATATATGAACAACTTCTCCCAAAAACATACATACAACGCCAAACAAAGAGATTTAGACATAATTAAGTTAATCCTATCTAAAGCTGAATAAATAGGATATCTGGACTCCTTGCTACAAAACTGTTCATTTCCGTGCAAGGCTTCATCTTGCGCTCCAATCAACAGCTTAAAGCAACTAAACACATAAAAGCCGAGTTCACCATAATAATGAAAAGATCCGAACGATTTATCGTTCGGATCTTCCTTCAGCTAAAATACTTTTGTCCCCGCCTCTACTTTCTTTAACAGCTATTATTAAATACCAAATCCAAAAGAAAACAGGATAATCGCAAGTACGAGACCAACAAGCGGAACAATTACCGTCATCGCTGCAACTGATCCATACGCATCTTTATGAGTTTCTCCACAAATAGAATTAATTGTGGTGACGACATAACCATTATGAGGCAAGGAATCTAATACGCCAGAAGATATAGCTACTACACGATGGAGAGCTTCTGGATTTACACCAGCATCTAGATAGTGAGGGGCTAAAATTGGCAAAGCAATCGCCTGACCTCCTGAAGCCGAACCTGTCATCCCCGCGATAACACTCACCGCAATAGCTCCCCCTATCAACGGACTGCCTGGAATATGCGTCATGGCATCTACAGCCACTCCAAACGCGGGAACAGCCTTAGCAACCCCTCCAAAACCTACGACAGCAGCTGTATTCCCAATTGCAATTAACGCTCCAAGCGTCCCTTCTGATGCTGCATTCCAAAATCCTTTAAAGTGTTTTCGGTTCACAATGTATGTGACAATGATACCGCTTAAAAGTGCGACAATCAACGCAGATTGCTGAAGCGGCTTATGAAGTGCAAAAGAAATAATGAGCACGACCACAAGCGGAAGCAAACTTAATAACGGATTAGGAAGAGACTGATTTTCCGTTACTGCTGGATCTTTCTCGCGTGATATAAAACGCTCTCCATTTTTAACTGCTTTTGAAATTAAGCGCTTTAACCACCAGTAGCCGAATACAGCCATCACTACCGCTACAACTAAACTAACTTCCCATCCTGCATACGGACTAGTCTTTAAATATTCAATTGGAATCCAGTTTTGGATTTCAGGCGATCCAGCCGAGGTCATCGTAAACGTAACGGAACCGAATGCTAAAGCAGCAGGGATAAACCGCCTCGGCAAATCAGCTTGTTTGAATAAGCTTAAAGCCATTGGATAGACAGAGAATGCTACTACAAACAGACTGACTCCTCCATATGTTAAGACCGCACAGGCAAGTACAATCGCCAACACTGCTCTTTTCATTCCTAGTTTACTGACAATCCAGCGAGAAACACTATCAGCGGCCCCGCTGTCTTCCATCACTTTTCCAAAAACGGCGCCCAATAGAAACATTAAATACCAAGAAGCAATAAATCCTGTGAAACCAGACATATAATTCCCAACAAAATTTGCTTCTCCTTCTTTCACCAGCTGTGGAAATAAAGGCATTCCGCTTGTTAACGCAACAACTAAAGCACTAAGCGGACCTGCTATAAATAAATTCATGCCTCTCATCGTTAATACAATGAGCAGCAATAATCCTCCAATTAATCCAATCATACTAAGCATATTCTAGCCCCCCAAGAAGTCATATAATTAGAAAACGCTTACATTTTTACAGGTATATACTCCTTTCTTTGCTTGTCACGACCCTTACTATATTATTAAAGGAATACTGAAGACATTCCTACGTTTATTGAACAGTCAAAAATAAAACCACCTCTATTTATTTAGAGATGGTTAGTGAACGCTGACGTTTTTCTTTTAATTTATAATCGTATATCCATGTTGTACACATGCTAAATAACAATAGTGCAATTAATAAATAGCACAGGGTAGACATATTAAACGCATCGAAAATAACGCCTCCAAAGAGAGGGCCAATCATTTTACCTGCAGTAGCCATACTGTTGACTACGCCTTGATAAAACCCTTCTTTTCCTGATGGAGCTAACTGACTTGCGACAGCTGGAATTGCTGGCCAAACAAACATTTCTCCAACTGTTAACACAATCATTGCTGTTAAGAACTGCGAAAATGTTGTGGCATTCACCACGATGATGAAAGAAGCCACAAAAATAACCGTTCCAATTAGAACCTGTACTTTTAATGTCTTTGCTACTTTTTGAATGATAGGCACAATCAAAGGCTGACCGACTACAATTAAAATGCCGTTAATTGTCCAAAGCAAACTGTAGCTAGAAAGAGGTATATTCAACTCACGCGTATGCGTAGCAATCGTTGTTTGCCACTGAACATACGCGACCCAGCATAATACGTATCCTGTACATAAAATAAGAAGGGCCGTCAGTTTCGTTTTGTGCTGAATACTACCGGCTTCATTAAGGACATTCGTTTGCCCAACTGTAACCGAAATATGACGGTATGAAAAAATAGCAATAAGAAGAAAAATAACGTATAAAATTGTATTAGCTAAGAAAATATACGTAAATGAATAGGATGCTACAACGCCCCCTACCGCTGCGCCAATAGCCACTCCTGCATTTTGAGCAACGTACATCGCATTAAATGCTTTTCTTCCGCCTTGTGGCCAGACTGAGCCGGCCATTGCATACATAGATGGAAACACAATACCAGATCCAAATCCTACAATAACCAAGAGAACAACGTATGTAGGCCAACCATGGAAAAACACCAGTCCCACTAATGCAACAAGGGTAATAATAATTCCTGATAAAATGGATTTATATCCTCCAATTTTGTCAAAAAGCGTTCCCCCTAGTAAATTACCCACTACGCTTGCAGCAGAGTTCAGCATAAGAACCACTCCTGCAACGGATAACGACTTTCCTAAATGTTCATTTATATAAATTGTATTGAGAGGCCATAAAAACGAAGCTCCCGTTACGTTTACAAGCATACCAATAATCAAAAACCAAAGTGACTTGGGCATTGATCTCCCCCCTATCTATTCGAATGCCAACGTACATTCTAGTCTTTTCTTAAAGGGTTCGCAATGCTTTTACATATAGACAATTTATTTGAAATTCGCTGACTATTTAAAAAGGTGATTTCACATGACAATATCATGCAAAATCACCTTTTTACCGCTTATTTTTGCTTCGAACGAACCGGCTGGGCACGCTTGCTGTTCCGTGCTTTTAATTCTTTTACAGGATCAAAATCTTTTCCTAGCTCAATATCATTGCTGTTGATCCCGTTTTTTGTTTTTTGTTCCGGGTTATTTTGATTTGAACGAGTTGCCATAAAATCCTCTCCTTAATGCTGAGTTGTAATCAATTTATTTTGCAGCTGCTGAACTTGCAGGCGCATGCGATATAGCTGCTCTCTTTGCTGTGCATTTGCACTGTGAGAAAACTCTTCAATTTCTTTATAAGCATTTTCTAATTTTTCCTGTGCTTTTGTATATTCAGTATCATTGTAATGTTCTTGTTTCATGCCTTCCTGTAACTGACCTTGTCCAAAGCGAATAGCATCTTCACACTGCTGCATAAGTTGATCCACTGCTTGACGAGTTGTCATTGTCTATTCCTCCTATTCGTTCATTTCTGTCTTATTTTGCGCAACTTTACTCTCCTTTACGACAAGAAGAACCTGTTAAATATAAGCATCCTTAAATTTGTTTGGCACTTTTTCACGTTTTTGATACAATTTGTTGATGTATATTGCATGTAAAAAGGAGGTTGCTGATTTGAATCAGACAAACCCATTTCCGTATAAATCTGAAAACAAACGTTATCATACCTGGAATTACCACTTACGTAACCACTTTGGCCATAAGGTATTTAAAGTAGCCTTAGATGGAGGATTTGATTGTCCAAACAGAGACGGCACGGTAGCTCACGGCGGCTGTACGTTTTGCAGCGCTGCCGGTTCAGGAGATTTCGCTGGAAACAGAGCGGATGATCTTGTGACACAATTTAACGAAATCCGTGAAAAAATGCATCATAAATGGAAAGACGGAAAATACGTTGCTTACTTTCAAGCATTCACTAACACTCACGCTCCTGTTGAGGAGCTTCGTGAAAAATATGAAGCGGTCTTAAAGCTTCCCGGAGTTGTTGGGCTTTCTATCGCCACGCGCCCTGACTGTCTCCCCGACGATGTGGTGGAGTACTTGGCTGAATTAAATGAACGAACTTATCTATGGGTAGAACTTGGACTGCAAACTGTTCATGAACGAACTTCACTGCTTATCAACCGGGCACACGATCACCAATGCTATGTAGATGGTGTAGCAAAGCTTCGAAAACACGGTATTCGCGTTTGTTCTCACATCATTAATGGTTTGCCTTTAGAAACACCTGAGATGATGATGGAAACGGTACGGGAAGTAGCAAAATTAGACGTTCAAGGAATTAAGATTCATCTGCTTCATTTACTAAAAGGAACTCCTATGGTCAAACAGTATGAAAAGGGCCTTGTTGAATTTCTTTCATTTGAAGAATATGTAAAGCTTGTATGCGATCAGCTCGAAGTAATCCCTTCTGAGATGATTGTTCATCGTATTACCGGTGATGGACCGATAGACCTCATGATCGGACCGATGTGGAGCGTAAATAAGTGGAGCGTATTAAATGCCATTGATCAAGAGCTCGAACGTCGCCAAAGCTATCAAGGAAAATATTACGAAAAAGAGTTGATGGAAAGATGAAAATAGAACGTATCCTGCCTTTTGCCCGCACGTTGCTCACTAATGCTGTGGCCGAAGGAGATGTCGCGATTGATGCTACAGCAGGAAATGGACATGATACATTGTTCTTAGCCAACTTAGTCGGAGATACAGGTCATGTATATGGATTTGACATTCAGCCCCAAGCCATTCAAGCAACTCAGCAGCGATTGACAGAACATCATGTAGAAAAACGAGTCACGCTTATCCAAGAAAGCCATAGCAATATAAGCATGCTTCCCCACTCTATTAATGGACGAGTGACGGGCGCTGTCTTTAATTTAGGTTATTTACCAGGTGGAGATAAAGACATCGTCACCACTTCTGAAACAACAATTTCTGCAATTGAGCAGTTACTTGATTTGCTAGCACCTGAAGGAGTGATTGTGCTCGTTATTTATCACGGACACGAACAAGGGAAACAAGAAAGAGACGATTTACTAACGTACGTCCAAAATCTGGATCAAAAAGACGTCCATGTTTTACAATATCGCTTCATGAATCAGCAAAACAATCCTCCGTTCATCATTGCTATTGAAAAAAGATAAGCCGCATATGGCTTATCTTTTTAACATTCGGTACAAGCGTCCGTTGATATAGAAAAAGTAGCTGAGTGCTCCCCCCGCTTTGATTAATCGACGTGCATTCACATGAACATGTTTTTGTGCCCTCACTTTTTGATCGGACAAATAAACGCCCAGGAGTCCCTTATAGATAAAGCAGTGAAAGTGATAATCCGGCAGTTTTTTAGCATATTCGTCCGCTTTTACAACAAAATGTAAAAAGCGGTCCATCATTTGCTGATAGTGAGGATAATAAAAACAAAAGTTCAAATCTCCTCCTGCTTTATCTTCTTCTTGGTCAATTAAATAATCGAGTAAAATATGTAAACCTTGAATATAAGGAAAATATCCCGCTTTTATTTTCTCCGTCATTTCTTTGGTCATCTCTTCTTGAAAACTGTAAGCGGCCAAACAAAAAATGCCTAATGTTGAACCAGAGCACGCTGAAAATTCATACCACTCCATTTCAGGAACACTGTGCCGGTGAGCATCAAACCAATTCTCTAATCGTGGAACTCTTTCCTTGATTTCAACATGCTTATGTATTTGCAAATCACAATAATAAGTAGCTAGTTCTAATAAATGTGAAGAGACGATATGGTAATTACAGGCTTTTCGCAAGGACTGCTGACAAGTCTGGACAAGTTCCGCTAAATATCCTCCATCGTCTTTATCCGTTCGAAAACGATAGTAATCCCCAAGAGGTGCATGAGGAGTCAACGCATCTGGCATCGATTCATGTAAGGCTGCAAAATCTTTAGGATCGAGCGAATTGCTGCGGTCACATAAGTTATCTAAGTAATCGCTGATTGTTTGGTAGGCAACGATAAATTTTACGCATTCAATCATGTTTTCTTTCGCTAAAATCGATAGGATGCCGCCTCCTTCACAATGAAAAGTTTTTGTATCGATACTTGCCAATGCTTGAGTGCGTAATTCTTTATTAGGAATCTCTTTTGCCCGTTCCCGCCAATGGTTAAGCTCATGATGAACGACGGGAAACACTTCTCGATAAATTTTTCTCATTAATGAAATAGGACGAGACGGAATCTTCATTTATTTTCACCTCAATTTCTGACAGCACTCATTAAATGTGAAGATCAACAAAGCTTTTCGCGTATGTAAAAACGTATTCTCTTTCAGGCTCATTAAAGATTTCGTGATACAGCTGAGACCATTCTTTGTAGATTTTTTCACTTAGCTCTATTTCATCAAACCACTGTCTAACAATCAGCTTTTCAATAATTTTATCTTCTCCTGCCTGCATCACAAGAAGCGGAACATCCGGCAAACGATCGATATCTTTAAAAGCTAAGTTAACAGCTTGAATCAATTCTCGGTACCATCTTACAGAAACTTTTGTAACGTACAGTGAGTCGTTTTCATCTTCATCTCGAACTTCTTGGTTTCTTGTTGCTTTTTCAACAGTAAGACCCAAATCAAAAAGTTTGTTCGGCATGACTTTATTTAATCCTTTAGATAACATATCTAAGTAAGCTGGTACTTGCTCTTTTAATCCTAGACAAGGTGAGGAAAGAATCGCACCCCATATAGGAAGATTTTTTGTCTGCAGCGTACGAATAACCGCCAGTCCTCCCATACTATGTCCTAACAGGAAAATAGGCAAATCATATTTTTGCGCTTCACGTACCCATTCTTCCACTTCATATACATATTCATCAAAGGATAGGATATGTCCTCTTCTTCTCGTTGTTAAGCCTTGGCCAGGAAGGTCTCCCATGATTACGTGCATTCCAACCGAACGCCACATCTCAATCAGCCAGCGATAGCGCCCGTGATGCTCCGCTGCTCCATGGACCATGACAATAACGCCTTTTGGATTTACTGCTTCCCATTTATGCATTTGAGTTACTCCTTCTTCCTTTTTTTGTTTACCTGCTTTAAAAACCTTTGTACACTTACATTAGAAGATTTACTACTTTTTTTCAACTAATAAAGGGAGATGATTTGATGATTTATCCGTATAAAGAAAAAATGCCTAATATTGCACCCAGCTGCTTCCTCGCAGACTATGTCACGATTACTGGAGATGTCACCATTGGTGAAGAAAGCAGCATTTGGTTTAACACCGTTATTAGAGGAGATGTTTCGCCTACTATTATCGGGAAACGAGTAAATATACAAGATCAATCAACACTCCATCAAAGCCCAAATGCTCCTTTGCTTATTGAGGATGATGTGACAGTAGGACATCAAGTTATTTTACACAGCTCCATCATCCGCAAACGCGCGCTCATTGGCATGGGCTCTATTATTTTAGACGGTGCGGAAATTGGTGAAGGTGCTTTTATCGGTGCAGGAAGTTTAGTGCCTCCCGGTAAAAAAATACCACCTAATACTCTCGCACTCGGTCGACCTGCTAAAGTAATCCGCACTCTGACTGAGGAGGATTTAAAAGATATGCAGCGCATTCGTACAGAATATGTAGAAAAAGGGCAGTATTATAAGTCTATTAAGAAATCTGATTCTTCATTATAAAGGAAACGTTCCCTCAGAAAGTCATACTGAGGGAATTTTTTTAGTATCTCCACAAACTCTCTAATCATGTTCTATTCTCTCCACAATTGTAAAGAAATTTCCATATTAATTTACATCGTTTTAGTACTGCCTCCACAATTAAAGATTAAACTGAATAATAAAGACGTATTTATTAAAAAGGGAGCGACTCTATGAAAGCCAAGTTAATTCAGTATGTATACGATGCCGAATGCCGATTATTCAAAAGTGTAAATCAACATTTTGATCGAAAGCACTTAAATAGATTTTTACGTTTACTAACTCATGCCGGCGGAGCCACGTTTACCATTGTGATAGCGTGCTTGCTGCTATTTCTGCATCCTTCATCCGTCGCTTACGCCTGTGCCTTTTCTCTAGCCGTTAGCCATATTCCTGTTGCCATTGCTAAGAAGCTATATCCGAGACAACGGCCTTATATTCAACTAAAGCATACAAAAGTATTAGAAAATCCATTAAAAGATCATTCATTTCCATCGGGGCATACAACGGCTATTTTTTCGTTAGTTACCCCTCTGATGATTACTTACCCAGCCTTCGCTGCCGTTCTTTTGCCGCTTGCAGTAACGGTAGGCATTTCAAGAATTTATCTAGGTCTGCACTATCCGACGGATGTCATGGTAGGCCTGATACTCGGCATCTTTTCAGGTGCTGTTTCACTGAACATATTTTTAGTCTAATTGATAGGAGGAGTACTCATGAGAATTGCTTTATTTACAGATACATTTGCTCCGGAAGTTAACGGAGCTGCTAAAACACTTTATCAATTTACTCAGTATGTCAAATCAAAGCAAATTCCCATCCAGGTATTTGCTCCTGAATTTGCTCATAATCGGTCGTTTTCAACGTATGTTCACCGCTCGCCTAGCATGCCGTTTTTCCTTTATCCAAAC
Source organism: Priestia sp. USM5 (assembly GCF_058323215.1). Classification (NCBI taxonomy): domain Bacteria; kingdom Bacillati; phylum Bacillota; class Bacilli; order Caryophanales; family Bacillaceae; genus Priestia; species Priestia sp. USM5. Next base: position 41,901 of record NZ_JBSGKN010000001.1, on the reverse strand, counting down.
AGCCGTTTTTCATTGCCAAACGTTCTAAAAATTAAAAAGCAGCTGCAGGAATTCAACCCTTCTCTTATTCATTTGGCCACTCCTTTTACAATGGGGCTTTGCGGCTCCTATTACGGAAAAAGATTAGGTATTCCTCTTGTCGGCTCTTATCATACCAATTTTGATGATTATTTATCTCACTATGAACTTGAAAAAATGCGTGTACCACTGCAAAAATATATGAAATGGTTTTATAAACCTGTACAAAAATTATTCGCTCCCTCCGAAGTGACCAAACAGCAGCTAGAAAAACAAGGGTTTCACAACGTAGCTATTTGGTCGCGAGGGGTAAATCACAAATTGTTCCATCCCCACTATGACCGCTTTGATATTCGTATTAAATATAATATAAAAAAACCCTACATCTTAACGTATGTAGGAAGGTTAGCTAAAGAAAAGAACGCTGATTTTTTACTAAAAATTGCCCGATCTTTACCTGATCATATCCGCCACCAAGTTCACTGGCTTATTGTGGGAGATGGTCCTTTAAAAGAACAAATGCAACAGCAAGCATCTGAGCATATGACATTTACAGGCTTTCTTGAAGGTAAGCAACTTGCTCATATCTATTCTTCATCTGATTTGTTTGTTTTCCCTTCAGAAACAGAAACGTTCGGAAATGTCGTACTGGAGTCTCTTGCTTCTGGAACTCCCGTGGTGGCAGCAAATGCAGGAGGAGTTAAACAGATGGTTCAGCACGGGCGAAACGGCTACCTTTGCAAACCTCACTCCTTAGAAGAATTCAGTTCGGCTATTACAGGTTTACTTGATGATTTGCACCAGCGGCTTCACTTTGGCCATGCAGCGAGACACTATGCTCTTACTCAATCATGGGACGCCATTTTTCAGCATTTGCTTTCAGAATATGAAGATGTCGTAGAAAAATCTGCTGAAGGTATTCAATGGGCATAAAAAAAATCTCCGTTTTCACGGAGATTTTTTTTATTATTTAGCTAAAGCTTGAGTTTTTAATGCTTCAGCTTTGTCTGTGAACTCCCAAGGAAGCTCCACATCTGTACGACCAAAGTGACCGTAAGCTGCTGTTTGCTTATAAATTGGGCGACGTAAATCAAGCATTTTAATGATGCCTGCTGGACGTAGGTCAAAGTTTTTGCGTACTACATCTACTAGTACTTCTTCAGAAACTTTTCCTGTACCGAATGTATCAATTGAAATAGATACTGGCTGTGCAACACCAATTGCATATGCTAGTTGTACTTCACATTTATCAGCAAGATCAGCTGCTACAATGTTTTTCGCAACATAACGAGCTGCATAAGCTGCTGAACGGTCTACTTTTGTTGCGTCCTTACCAGAGAATGCACCGCCGCCGTGACGAGCATATCCGCCGTAAGTATCAACGATAATTTTACGACCAGTTAAACCAGCATCTCCTTGAGGGCCGCCGATTACGAAACGTCCTGTTGGGTTAATGAAATACTTTGTATTTTCATCAATTAACTCATTTGGAACAACTGGATTAATTACATATTCTTTTAAGTTACGTTGAATTTGCTCTAACGTTACTTCTGGGTGATGCTGAGTTGAAATAACAATTGTATCGATGCGAACAGGTTTGTTGTTTTCATCATATTCAACTGTTACTTGTGTTTTACCATCCGGGCGAAGGTAAGGAAGAATTTCTTCTTTACGTACTTCTGTTAGACGGCGAGCAAGTTTATGAGCTAATGAAATTGGAAGAGGCATTAATTCTTTTGTTTCGTTACATGCATAACCAAACATTAACCCTTGGTCTCCAGCTCCGATTGCTTCGATTTCTTCATCGGACATTTGACCTTCACGTGCTTCTAACGCTTGGTCTACACCAGCAGCGATATCAGCTGACTGCTCGTCGATAGATGTTAATACTGCACAAGTTTCAGCATCAAATCCGTATTTTGCACGAGTATAGCCAATTCCTTTAATTGTTTCACGAACTGTTTTAGGAATATCCACGTAAGTAGAAGTTGTAATTTCACCGCTTACTAAAACTAAACCAGTTGTTACGCTTGTTTCACAAGCAACACGAGCATTTGGATCCTTTGCTAGGATAGCATCAAGAATTGAGTCAGAAATTTGGTCACAAATTTTATCGGGATGTCCCTCTGTAACAGATTCTGACGTGAACAGACGACGTTGTGTTGACATCAGTTTTCCTCCTTATAAATACGATACATTGTGATACGGTACTCATTCCCTTATTTTCATTACACGTTAAAAAATATAAAAAAACCTTTCCTTGTATCGAGGAAAGGTATCAAATTCTACATAAGCCTTTCACTCTTATCGATCAAGGTTGTGCCCTTGCATCAGGTTAGCACCTTATCGTCTACACAAAAAAATGACGATGGTTGCTGGGTTTCACAGGGCCTGTCCCTCCACCAGCTCGGGATAAGAGAGTATCCGTTCAAGGACATATAATACATGAAAAAGCGCTTCACTGTCAACAACATTCAAATGGAAATCATCTCTTTATGTTTGAATCTGTTTTAATGTAACATACTCAAATTTAAAAATAGTATACCTTATTAAGAATGATCACGAAGTTTGGTTAACAAGACAGACCAAAAAAAGGCTTTCACTTGAAATAGCTTCACTTTTTTCGCTTCTAGCACATATACATGTGTCTAAAATAGGTATAACGTACATTTTTTTATAATGCACAAACATTTTTAGTTAAATAGTATAGAATAATTAAATAAATGTGTTATACTAATTATAAATTTCAAACATTAATGAATAAATAATAGCTAAAAAAGGAAGGTAGTGCACATGAGTACTGTTGATATGTCTATCGAATTAAATGGTTTGCTTCAATTAAAAACAACAAAACACCAATTATCTGTTCCACAACTTGTTGAAAAAATTCTAGCTCGACGCGAAGGAACGCTGACTTCTACAGGTGCTGTGTCAGTCGAAACCGGAAAATATACAGGCCGCTCTCCTTTGGATAAATTTATTGTAAGCGATGCTGTATCTTCAAAAACGGTTGAATGGGGACCCGTCAATCAGCCAATTTCTGCTCAGCGATTCGATGCGCTATACAAAAAAGTCTTAACCCACTTAAAGAAACAGGATGAACTTTTTGTTTTTAATGGATATGCTGGAGCTGATAAAAAGTATCAGTTACCAATTCAAGTAGTTAATGAATTTGCATGGCACAACCTATTCGCTCAGCAGTTATTCATTCGCCCTTCAGCTGAACAAAAAACAAATGATGATGTGAAGCCGTTTACAATTGTAGCAGCTCCAACGTTCAAAGCTGATCCTGAAACAGACGGGACGAATTCTGAAACCTTCATTATTCTTTCATTAGAGCGACGCATTGTGCTAATTGGAGGAACTGAATACGCTGGTGAAATGAAAAAATCTATTTTTTCAGTGATGAACTTCTTGCTTCCTCAAAACAATATTCTATCCATGCACTGTTCTGCTAACGTAGGAGAAGAAGGTGACGTTGCATTATTCTTTGGTTTATCTGGAACGGGTAAAACAACGCTTTCTGCTGATGCAAACCGTCGTTTAATCGGAGATGACGAGCACGGTTGGTCAAGCTCTGGTGTATTTAATATTGAAGGAGGCTGCTACGCGAAGTGCATTCAGCTTTCCGAAGAAAAAGAACCGCAAATTTTTAATGCAATTCGCTTCGGCGCAGTACTGGAAAATGTAGTGTTGAATCAAAATACGAAAGTAGCAGATTACAATGATAATAGTTTAACAGAGAATACTCGTGCCGCTTATTCAATTGACTCTATTGATAATACGGTATTGCCAAGCGTTGCTGGGCACCCTACAGCTATTGTCTTTTTAACTGCTGATGCCTTCGGCGTCTTACCTCCAATCAGCAAGCTTACAAAAGAACAAGCGATGTACCATTTTCTGAGCGGATACACTAGTAAGTTAGCTGGAACAGAGCGCGGCGTAACATCGCCACAGGCTACTTTCTCTACATGCTTTGGTGAGCCTTTCTTACCTCTTGCTCCAACAACTTATGCAGAAATGCTAGGAAAGAAAATCGATGAACATAACGTAAATGTCTACCTTGTAAACACTGGATGGACCGGCGGTGAATACGGCGTGGGTGAACGAATGAAGTTAAGTTACACTCGAGCTATGGTTCAAGCAGCTCTTGAAGGAGAACTAGCTAATACCGAAACAGTAACAGATGCTATTTTTGGTTTATCGATTCCAACTCATGTTCCGGGAGTTCCTGATGAAGTGCTTCAGCCTTCTAAAGCATGGAACGATGCAACAGCTTATAACCAAAAAGCAACTGAACTTGCCGCTAAATTCAAAGCGAACTTCAAGCGTTTTAATGATGTAGCATCGGACATTTCAACATTAGGCGGACCTAGAGTCTAATAAAAAACCGATCGTCTTATAGACGATCGGTTTTTTAGTTAGTCGAATGTAATTTTGTCAGTTCATATGTGACAATGGTTTTTTCCTGCTCCATTTCTACCTTACGCACAACAGCAGTTCCAATACATTCTCCATTTTTCGTTTTGTGAATGTTTAATGGAATATCCAACGGATACAAACGATATCCTTTTTTCTCAACTTGAAAAATGTTATCTGTTACACGCTTTTCGTTGCCTTTTGTCACAATCATTGTATTTAATTCTAGCGGCATCCCCATTTTCTCTCACTCCTCACTGTTATTCTACTTGTTTTTTCTATCGTAGCATATCTTTTATTGCGCTTTCATCCACTTCGTTAACTTCTTTACCGTTTCTCGGTTTTCTTTTGGTGGAAAAGCATGTGGAAAGTTTTCAAAATACCAGCTGGTAACTTTTTTATTGGACTTCTTTAGTTTAGATTCGAGCTGATAGGAATGATCAATTGAGACGTTTTTATCTTCTAAACCATGAATAAGCAAGACCGGCGGCTCGACGAGATGAGCACGATGCAAAGGTGTCCTCCATTCGTATCTTTCAGGATATTTAGAAGGAGTTCCTCCAATCACCCGCTTCATCATTCTTCTTAAATCTTCTCTTTCTTCATATGTCAGCACCATATCCGTGACGCCTCCCCATAGCACAAGAGAACGGCTGTCTTTTTTTTCAATGGCTGTGAGTAAAGCCATCACTCCCCCTCGTGAAAACCCAAAAATATGAATGCGGTCATGGTGGACGTTAGGGAGCTGTTTCAGTAAATCGTAAGCAGCAAAAGCATCGTAACGATCATCTCCTGCAAAATCTTCGTTTCCTTCGCCTCCTTGATTTCCCCTATAGAACGGAGCCATCACAATAAAACCTTGTGAAGCAAATTGAATGAGTCGAGCAGGGCGAACCGTTCCTACGTTCTTAATACCTCCTCTTAAGTATAAAAAGCCGTCATACATTCCTTTTTCTTTTGGCTCTGCAAGCATTCCTTTAATCTTAAGCCCTTGACATGCATATGTAATCACCCACAGCGTCACGCGAGGATTTGATGATGGGAAACGCTGTTTATGAAGAATTGTTCCATCTTTCATTTTTTTCCTCCATTCTTTATATAACTAGCCTACTTTCTTCCGCTAAGGTTTACTTTCAGTCGTTGACTACTACTTCTTTGATTTTCCACATAGTTATATAGGCACTCACCTTCTTCCACTTCTTTACATACATTATCATAAAATATTTTATTACTTTAAGGAGGCTTGCTTTATGAAACCAATTAAATGGCTTTTTTCTTTGCTTGCTATTATGATTTTACTCATTCCACTAATTAGCTGCAGCAAAACAACATCTGTACAAACGGTTCGTGTCGGCGAAGTAACTCGCTCTATCTTTTATGCTCCCCAGTACGTCGCTATTTCAAAAGGCTTTTTTGAAGAAGAAGGACTAAAGGTAGATTTAAAAACAACTTGGGGCGGAGATAAGACAATGACGTCACTTTTATCTGATGGCATCGACGTCGCCTTAGTCGGCTCGGAAACGTCAATCTACGTATATGCACAAGGGTCTAGTGATCCCGTCATCAACTTTGCACAGCTAACCCAAACCGACGGAACATTTCTAGTAGCACGTAAAAAGGTCGATCAATTTTCATGGGATCAGCTTAAAGGCAAAACGTTTCTTGGTCAACGCAAAGGCGGCATGCCGCAAATGGTAGGGGAATATGTGTTAAAACAGCATAATATTGATCCTAAAAAAGATGTAAAACTCGTTCAGAACATTGATTTTGCTAACGTTGCGAATGCTTTTGCTTCTGGTACTGGAGATTACGTTCAATTATTTGAGCCAACGGCTAGTATTTTAGAGAAACAAGGAAAAGGACATATCGTTGCTTCCTTCGGAAAAGAATCAGGAACAGTTCCTTATACAACATTTATGGCCAAAGAAAGCTATTTAAAAGATAATCCTGAAGCAGCAGCTAAATTTACTCGAGCTATTTACAAAGCACAAAAATGGGTGAATACACATAGCACAGATGAAATTGCTGAAGTGGTTGCACCGTATTTTGAAGATACACCTAAAGACACGCTAAAAACTGTTATTGACCGCTATAAATCGCAAAAATCCTTTGCAACTAACCCTTTATTAGATGAGAAAGAGTGGGATCATTTACAAAAAATCATGGACGAATCTGGAGAACTTCCAAGACACATTGATCACAGCAAGCTAGTCAACACAAAATTCGCAAAAGATGCAATGAGGGAGTAATATGACAAAACTTCACATTCAAGATGTTCAACATATGTACCTTACGACAAAGTCTGCTACCACTGCACTTGAACATATTAATTTGTCTATTGAAGAAGGAGAATTCGTTTCCTTTCTCGGCCCAAGCGGATGTGGAAAAACGACGCTTCTATCGATTATTGCAGGCTTGATTGAACCAACGTCAGGCTCTGTCACAATAGACGGTGAAAATATCGGAACATCAGTTCCAAACATCGGTTATATGCTTCAACAAGATTATTTGTTTCCGTGGAAAACCATTAAAGAAAATATCTTACTTGGGCTTGAAATTCGCGGACAGCTAACAGACAAAACGGAGAGTAAAGCACTGCTGCTCCTAAAAGAAATTGGTCTACAAGGCGTAGATGACCTATATCCACACCAGTTATCCGGAGGCATGAGACAACGCGTCGCTTTAGTCCGAACACTTGCCATTGACCCCGCTATTTTACTCTTGGATGAACCTTTTTCAGCACTTGATTTTCAAACAAAACTCAAGCTTGAAGAACTTGTCTCCAAAACACTGATGACTTATCAAAAAACGGCCGTTTTGGTCACGCACGATATCGGCGAAGCCATTGCTATGAGCAGCCGAATCTTTTTATTCTCAGCCAAGCCAGGAAAAATCGCAAAAACATTCACGGTTCCTTCTATTTTACGAACCCTCTCTCCGTTTGAAGCACGACAGCATCCTGTCTATAACGATTTATTTATGGACATATGGAAGGAGCTTGATCAACTTGAAACCCACTAGCTCCCTAGATACTCTTCACGAAAGCTACCTTCGCAAGGTTCGGGGCGAAAAGCGATTAGTACTGAGCGTACAGCTGGTCATTTTCTTAGCCTTTTTTAGCTTCTGGGAACTGGCTTCTCGTTTAAAGTGGATTGACCCTTTAATCTTCAGTTCCCCTACTAAAGTATGGCATTTATTTTTAATTAAACTTGCCGACGGCTCGCTGGCAGAACATATTGGTTTTACGTTATTCGAAACAGTTCTTGGCTTCATTTTAGGCACAGTGCTAGGTATTTTACTTGCAACGGCCCTTTGGTATTCAACTAGGCTTGCACATATATTAGACCCTTACCTCGTTATTTTAAACGCCATGCCTAAAGTAGCGCTGGGCCCTATTTTAATTGTAGCAATTGGGCCAGGATTTTTCTCAATTTTAACGATGGGAGCGATTATATCCGTTATCATTACATCCATCGTCGTTTACACAGCCTTTAAAGAAGTGGATCCAAACTATATTAAATTACTAAAAAGCTTCGGGGCAACGAAAACCCGCTGTTTTAAAGAAGCAATTCTTCCAGCTTCCATGCCTGCCATTATTTCCACATTTAAAGTAAACGTCGGTTTATCTTGGGTAGGCGTCATCGTAGGAGAATTTTTAGTTTCTTCAAAAGGGCTTGGATATATGATTATTTATGGTTTCCAAGTCTTCAACTTTACTCTTGTTCTTCTCAGTTTATTATTAATTGCCATTTTCGCTACGATTATGTACCAAGGCGTGGCTTATCTAGAAAAGAAATTGATCCGACGCTCATAAAAAATACCCCCGTACAAACGGGGGTATTTTCGTTGATATGATGCTTTTACAAAAATGTTCGCTTTACATATTTCATTACATACTGCAAAACATTATCTTTCATAATGAAGCTGTACGCATCATCTTGTTGAATGCCCGAAGGTAGTTCGTCAATCATTACGGGACCATCTGTTTCCATGTAGTCTTCTTTTTTAATTACATTTCCAATCGTAGCAAAATAAATATTTTTAATAATGGTCTTTCCTTTACTTACTACTTTATATTGACCAATATAAGTTAAAGAAGAGACTTCTCCGCCTGTTTCTTCAAACACTTCTCGAACCGCTGCTTCTTCTGGTATTTCATTGCCTTCTAGTTTTCCTCCGGGAAATTCTAAACCTCGTTTTGAGTGATTCGTTAGCAACCATTGATTTTCATACCTGCATACGACCCAAACATGACGTGGAGTTTTCGAGAATGGATTTTTTTCAAATGATAAAAATACTTGATTATGATATGCATCCTTAAATGTGTACATGGTCGACTCAAACTCCATTTGATTTTTCCCTTATTTTATCATACATTACGGCCATACCTGATAAGAAAAGTATGCTCGTACTTTTTTTCTTTGCATTTTACCCCTTATTCCGTTCTATCTGAAGATAAAATATTCATCTGTTTGATATGTGATTTTGTTTCATCGTCTCCCAGCTGATAAAGCATGGCATATATGTCAACTGTTGTTTTATCGTACATATCATTTTGAGAATCATGATGATATTCCAGATACGGAATATGGGATCGCCAAAAGCTTGACCAATCGCTTGAAGCGCGCTGATCTAAATAGGTTCTCAGCTGCTCCACTTCTTCATCTGTTGCTTCAATCGCATAATTCCAATCTGAAGCAGTATTTGACTGATTGATTTCCCCTGAACTCAGAGATACATAATATTTTTTTGTCATGAAAGATATTCAGCTCCTTCTTTCTAGTGCCAACTTATCTTTCTTATGTGTATCTTATTCTTTTTTTATACACTCTACGATTTAAAGCGGTCTTTTAAAATCGCTATTGCTTTTTTTAACGGCTCTGGAATTGGAACCCCTACAATTCTTGCGTTTTCTGTAATTGAAATCATTTCGTTTAAAATATAGAACAAAATAGCTCCATCTCGAATAATATGACCGTTTTCCCAAAATACAGAATCGATAAAGTTTGCTACAGCAATCATGGCAAAAATAAAAATTTTTTTGGCAATTCCTTTAAAACCTACTTTGCTAGATAAACGTTTATTTATAAAAGCTGCAATCGTGCCTGTCAAGTAATCCATTGCCACTAATGCTACTAAAGCCATTAGTAAATAGTCCCACTCTCCAAATAAAAAAAAAGCCAGTGAACCTAAACTTGAAATTATCAAGACAGAAAGCTTCTGCATATCCACTTTTTTCACCCTTTCAGCAGTCATATCCCTACAGTATATGCCGGTGAAAAAAAAGTGTTCGTCCATCTTATCATAAAAAAACCTGCGATTGCTCGCAGGTTTTACTTACTTGCCTAGGAATGACTTTAACATCCACGTATGTTTTTCTAAGCTTTGATGAATAGCTAACAGCATGTCTCCTGTTGTTTCATCGCCCGCTTCACCGGCTGCATCCATTCCTTCTTTTAATTCAGCAGTTAGCGTATCAAAATCGCTTACTAAAGAAGCAACCATGTCTTTAGCCGTTTCGCTTCCATCCGCTTCTTTAATAGAAGAAAGCTCTAACGATTCTTTCATTGTTGCCACAGGTTTTCCTTCTAGTGCTAAAAGGCGTTCTGCAAGGTCATCAATAATTGTAGCTGTTTCCGTATACAGCTCTTCAAACTTTTCATGAAGAGTGAAGAATTGTTCACCTTTCACGTACCAATGAAAATTATGAAGTTTTATGTACATTACACTAAAGTTTGCCACTTGTTTATTAACAATTTCATTTACATTTGCTGCCATGTTGTTCGCTCCTTTATGAACTCTTTATATAGTATAGTAGTACCCTTTTTTAGTTGATTAAAACATTTTTTTCATAAAAAGAGACATTTCCCTTTCTTTAGACTCGGAGAAACGTCTTCATCTTTTTCCAAATAAAATAAGCAGCCCAGCGGACTGCTTATTTTTAGCCAAATACTTTTTCTAAATCTTCTTTGTCCTGTTCTAACCAGAACTTCATCAAGCGTTTTGCTCCTTCTAAATCGTGAAGTTTTGCTTGACCGCACTGTTTTTCATTTGCTGCTGGAATTTCAGTAATATTAATTGCATCTTTTAACGTATCGTCTAACAAGTCAATGATTTCACGTACAGTTGGCTCGCCGCTCACTACTAAGTAGTATCCCGTTTGACATCCCATAGGCGAAATATCGATAATATCAAAGTGATCGTATTTTTCTACATGAGTACGAATATTAAAAGCTAATAAATGCTCTAACGTATGAATAACGTCCGGCTTCATTGCTTGTTTGTTTGGTTGGCAAAAACGAATATCGAATTTATTTACAACGCCGTCGCTTCCCACTTTGTGAACACCGCAGTGTCTTACGTAAGGTGCTTTAACCGCATTATGATCTAGCTCAAAACTTTCTACTGATGGCATAATACCACTCCTTTTTTCTTCTTTCACCTATCATAACATGCAATTCCGATATATTTCATCCATTTAATAACCTTTATTTCTTTTAGTTGCTTTTTATTCCTTCTATCCCTTATAGTATGAGCAAACACGAAAGAAAGAACGTGATAATAAATGATTGCAAAGCTTTTGCTTTTACTTATAAAAGGATATCAAAAAGGAATTTCGCCTTTTCTTCCGGCAAGGTGCCGGTTTTACCCTACTTGCTCCCAGTACGGAGTTGAATCCATTAAACGCTTTGGTGCCGTAAAGGGATCTTATTTGACTATAAAACGCATTTTAAAATGCCACCCGTTCCATCCGGGTGGCATCGATGAAGTACCTGAGAAAAAATCACACTAAGCCTTAGTTGTTTTCGATTGCTTCATACCCATTTACAACAACATCTAGCTTTCCTGTATTTGGATCAATAACTAGTCCATGTACAGGAGTATCTTTTGAAAATAGAGGATGATTACGAATTGTCTCTACACTATGCTGAACAGTCTCTTCTACTGAATCAAAACCCGTTAACCATTTTTTCAAGTCCATAGAATATTCAATGGTATTAATCACTTCATCTGAGATGCCTTTTGCTCTTACTTTCTCTAAAAAAGGTTCCGCCTGAAGTTTACCTGCTCCGCAGTCATGGTGACCAATTACACATACCTCATCAGCTTGTAGCTCGTACACAGCTACTAAAATGCTTCGCATAATACTTCCAAATGGATGTGAAACAAGTGCTCCTGCATTTTTAACAATTTTCACGTCTCCGTTACGCAGATTTAAAGCGTGCGGAAGCAATTCTACCAATCTTGTGTCCATACACGATAAAATAACCATTTTTTTATTAGGGAATTTGCTTGTTTCGTAAAGTTCATACTTCTTTTCTTCTACAAATTTTTTGTTGAATTCTAAAACATCTTGTAATAAGCTCATTTGCTGTCTTCTCCTTCATAAAAAAAATTCTTTCTTGTATTATAATACTTTTTCCTATAAGATGAAAAGTGTTAAATCGTAATCATTATTATTTAAAGACAAGAAAGTAGGTTATAACAGTGAAAAAAATTCCCGTTACCGTTTTAAGCGGATACCTTGGGTCAGGTAAAACAACTCTTTTGAACCATATTTTAAAAAATAAAGAAGGTTTAAAGGTCGCGGTCATTGTCAATGACATGAGCGAAGTAAATATTGATGCAGACTTAGTTAAACAAGGCGGATTTTCTCGAACAGAAGAAAAACTTGTTGAAATGCAAAATGGCTGTATTTGCTGTACGCTTCGAGATGATTTAATGAAAGAGGTAGAACGCCTCGCTGACAATGATGATATTGATTATATTGTCATTGAATCTTCCGGAATCAGCGAACCTATCCCTGTTGCTCAAACATTTACTTATATTGATGAAGAGCTTGGCATTGATTTAACTCAGAAATGTTCATTAGATACGATGGTCACTGTAGTAGATGCTAATCGCTTTTGGGAAGATTTTTCATCAGGCGAAAGCTTATTAGACCGCAAAGAAGGAACGGATGAAAACGATAAAAGAGAAGTGGTTGATTTATTAATCGATCAAATTGAATTTGCAAACGTCATTTTATTAAACAAAGTTGATTTGTTAACAAAAGATGATGCAGATGAGCTGCAGGCTGTTCTTCACAAATTAAACTCAGAGGCCACTGTTATCCAAACAATTAATAGTGAGGTAAAACTTGAAGCCATACTTCATACCGACTTATTCGACTTTGAAAAAGCTAGTCAAGGAGCCGGATGGATTAAAGAATTAAATGAAGAACACCATACGCCTGAAACAGAAGAGTTTGGTATTTCTTCTTTTGTATATAGAAGGAATCGTCCCCTTCATCCTAAACGCTTTATGAAATGGTTAGAGGACTGGCCGGTTGATATTGTACGTGCAAAAGGATTTTTCTGGCTTGCTTCACGTAACCATATGGCAGGACTTCTTTCTCAAGCAGGTACGTCCATTATGATTCAAGGAGCGGGTGAATGGGTCGCAACGTACACAGCAGAGGAAAGGGAACAAACCTTAAAGGAAGAACCTGAATTACGAGCAAAATGGGATGAACAATTTGGAGACCGTATTAACGAGCTTGTATTCATTGGTATTGATATGAACAAAGCTGAAATAATTGAAACTTTAGACCACTGTTTGCTGACAAATGAGGAAATGAATCAAGATTGGGCTACTTTCAAAGACCCCCTTCCTAAGTTTACAGTAAGTGCGTAAATTTTTAGTTTTCAAATCGTAATAATTACGATATAATAACATAGGTCATAAATGGTTACGATACGAACGGAAGGAGCAACATAATGAAATTCAAACCACTTTTAATGGTGCTGGCATTAGGAATTGGAACAGCCCTTGCAGGGTGCAGTTCAAGCAGTGCAAATAACGCATCTGATAATAAAAATAAAAAATTAGAAGTTTACACAACAATTTACCCTTTACAGGATTTCACTGAAAAAATCGGTGGAAAATATGTAGAAGCTAAAAGCATTTTACCAACAGGTGTAGATGCTCACTCATTTGAACCTACCACAAAAACAATGGTCAAAATCGCAAACGCGGACGCATTCGTTTACTCAGGAATTGGGCTTGAAGGCTTTGCAGATAAAGCACAGTCTACGCTAAAGAATGAAGATGTCGCTTTAGTAGAAGCTGCAAAAGGAATTGAACTAGCAAAGAGTTCTGAAGATGAGCATGCCCATGAGGACGAACATGCACATGAAGAAGAGCATCACCACGGAGATACAGACCCTCACGTTTGGCTTGATCCTATTTTAGCTATTCAATTAGCAGAAAATATTAAAAATGAACTTGTTGAATTAAAACCAGATAAAAAAGCAGAATTTGAAAAGAACTTCCAATCCTTAAAGACTCAGCTTGAAGATGTGAACCAAGAGTTAAAAACAACGATTGGCGACGCACCTCATAAAGAAATTTTAGTATCACATGCAGCCTACGGCTACTGGGAAAAACGATACGGATTAAAGCAAATTAGCGTAGCGGGTTTATCTCCTACAAATGAGCCGTCTCAAAAACAATTAGAAAACATCGTAAAACAAGCAAAAAAAGACCATATCAAATACTTTATCTTTGACCAAAATTTAAAGCCTAAAGTGTCTACACTTGTAAAAAATGAAGTGGGAGCTCAAGCTTTAACACTTCATAACTTAGAGTCATTAACGAAAAACGATGTTAAAAATAAAGAAGATTATTTCTCCATTATGCAACACAACATTGATACGTTGAAAAAAGCATTATATTAATAAAAAAACTAGCCTCTCGGCTAGTTTTTTTATTGTAATTTATATTTTTGCTTAAAGCGTTCCACACGGCCGCCTTTATCAGCAAATTTTTGTTTTCCTGTATAAAATGGATGTGTATCCGAACTAATTTCAACTTTTAAAAGCGGATATGTGTTGCCATCTTCCCATTGGACGGTCTCATTTGATTGTTTTGTAGATCCTGATAAAAATGATGTTCCGCTATTTGTATCCATAAACACAACTTTACGATAGTCTGGATGAATATTTGTTTTCATTAAATATCTCTCCTTTAAAACAATATATACTTATTATAATCGTAATGATTACTATTTTCAAGTTATATGTTTTACCAATTCTGATGCATAAAGCGTGGTAAAAAGTGGACAATAAGGTTTATCAATACTTTACTGGAAAGGTTGAAAAATGAATGGATCATTTAGTTACTGCACGTTCAATGTTTGGTCTGAACATGGGAGTACATATCATTTTTGCCACTCTTGGCGTCGGCATTCCTCTCATGATTTTATTGGCTGAAATTCTTTACTACAAAACAAAAGATAAAGATTATGAACTTATGGCACAGCGCTGGACAAAAGGAGCTGCTGTCCTGCTTGGAGTCGCTATTCCTACGGGAACGATTGCTGGTGTGCAATTAGCGTTGCTTTGGCCGGGTTTTATGGAAATCGTAGGAAAAGTGATGGCTCTTCCTTTTCAAATTGAAATTTATGCTTTCTTTATTGAGGCTCTTTTTCTCTCTATTTACGTATACGCAGCGGACCGTATTTCTCGAAAAATGAGGATTATCAGTCTCATTTTAGTAGCAATAGGCGCTCTTGCCTCTGCCGTTTTAATTACAAACGTGCACGCATTTGAAGGAACACCTGCTGGCTTTCGAATTTTAAATGGCGAAATTGTAAGCGTAGATCCTTGGGCAGCTTTCTTTAATCCGAGTTTCTTTGTAACGTCCGGTCACGTAGCCGTTTCTGCTTATACAACCGGAGGCTTTGTCATTGCTTCAGTCGCTGCCTTTAAAATGCTTCGTGCGCGAAAACATAATCCAAGAGAATATAAATTTCATCATAAAGCATTGATGATGGGATTAGTAATCGGCGGGATTTTTTCTTTTGTAACAGCTTTGAATGGACATGAATCGATGCAAAAAGTATACGAATATCAACCCGAAAAACTTGCAGCAGCTGAAGGTCTATTTGAAACGCAAGATCATGCGCCATTAGCTTTAGGCGGATTTACAGATGAAAAAGAACAGCGAGTCAAGTATGGCATTGAGTTTCCATGGATGCTCAGCTTCTTGTCGGGTAATAGCTTTAATACAGTGATTACTGGACTCAATGACTTCCCTAGAGATTATTGGCCGCCGCTTTTTGTGCATACCTTGTTTAACGGTATGGTCATTATCGGATCGATTTTAATTTTAGTGGCGCTAGTGGGCGTTGTTTGGTACAAGTTTTTAAAGAAGAAAAGCTTCCCTAAAGTTTTCATGTGGGCATTTGTCGCAACGGGCCCTCTCGCGATCATGGGCATTGAATTCGGATGGATTTTCGCATGTACAGGCAGACAACCCTGGGTCATTTACCGCATCATGCGTACATCAGAAGCCGTTACTACTTCTGCTAATTTGCATATTTTATTTTTCTTGTTTTTGCTTGTTTATATCGTACTCGTGGCCGCAGTCGCCCTTGTACTGGTGTTTTATTTTAGACGAAATCCGCTTTCTAAAGAACTTGCTGCGCAAGCAGATTAAAAAGGATGTGAGAATATGGGTGATTCATTACTAGCAATTACTGTAATATGGGGCTTCATTTTTATCTATGCTGTAATGGGAACGATGGACTTTGGAGCTGGTTTTTGGTCGATGGTCTATATTAACCGTACGAAAACAAATGCTACAGATGTAGCAAACAGATATCTATCGCCTACTTGGGAAGTAACCAATGTATTTATCGTTGCGATTGTTGTTGCGCTGTTTAGCTTTTTTCCGCGAGCTACATTTACGCTTGGAACAGTGCTACTAGTACCGGGGAGTATCATTTTACTTCTCTTATCTATTCGAAGCGGATTTTTAGTGTTTTCACACTATGCTGGCAGCTTCAAATATCGGAGAGCGTTGGTTTATGTATCTGGTATATCTGGCGTATTAATTCCTGCTTTTTTAATCGCCGTACTGCCCGTAAGTCAAGGTGGATTTATTGATGTAATTGACGGAACGCAGCGATTAAATTTAGCAAGAGTGTTTTCAAGTCCGCACGTCTATTCATTTATTGGTTTTGCCATTACCTCTTCCCTGTTTCTTTCGTCTCTTTTATTAGCAGATTACTCGAAGTCATCTGACGAAATGGAAGCTTATGCGGTCTATCGGCGCGATGCGCTCATTACAGGACCTCTTTCACTGCTAATGGCTATCTTTATTATGATTACAATGCAATCAGAAGCCAGCTGGTTATATGATAAAATGATGCAGTTTAAGCCTCTTCTTTACGGGTCTGTAGGTCTATTTGTAGTAGCTGGTATTGCTCTGCTGCTGCCTTCTCAAAAAGGAAAAGGAATGCCTCGTTTAGCCGTGGTATCAATCGTCCTTCAATATTTCTTAGCAAGTTACGTATACGGACGAAGTCATTTACCGTATGTCGTGTATCCAAACGTAACGATTGAGAATGGATTTACACATCCCGATGCGTTCCATTCGTTATTTATTGTGTATATTGTTGGCTTTGCGATTTTATTTCCTGGATTCTTTTATTTCTGGCGTCTATTTATGAAAGATAATAAAGAATACAGCAAAAAGAAGCCATATTAAAAACCCGGTCAGCACTTGACCGGGTTTTCTTATGAAGCAGCAGATTTTGCCACTACTTCAGCAAAGTCTTTAGCAAATACCTTACATTTTTCTACATCTTCTCCAAAGGGAGAAAGCTCGATTTTCAAACCAGGAACAGCTATATTTCCGTTGCGTCCCTTTATTTTTTCTTCAATTAAATCAACTGCTCCGCAAAAAACATCATATGATGAATCACCTGAACCAAATACAGCCATCTGCTTTTGACTGAGATCTATATCATCCATTTCATCATAAAGATCTAAAAAATCATCTGGCAGCTCTCCATCTCCCCACGTATAAGCTCCAAAGATAATAGATTCTGCCAATACAAGGTCCGAAGCATCAATGTCATATACTTCTGTTCGTTTCACATGCAATCCATGCTTGACTAATTCTTCTTCGATCAAATCGGCTATTGCTTCTGTGTTGCCTGACATACTCGCATAAGCTAGTAAGATTTCCTTCATGTAAATGACGCTCCTTTACACCAGTAGTGTGGGCCGCACATCCCCTTCTTCATCACATTCTTGCTTAAGAGGACAGTTTTCACACTCACTGGATGCATAGTTCTTTTGAAAATGTTTTGGTTCCATTAACACACTTTTGACAATATGTAGTTGAAGTATGGCTTTTTCATAATCGCCTGTTGCAATATAATAAGTTGTTGTTTCTCCGGTTAATAATGAATAAAAACGAATTTGTTCAGGAACCTTTTTAAAAGCTTGTTTCGAAAAAACGATAATAAAGTCTTTCATTGCGTTCTTCACTTCTTCATGGTCATCTAGAATGAATTTTGTTACCGTATAAGACTTCTCTGTCCATGCAGCAAAATCAATGGTCAGAGAAAGGTTGCTTTGAATTTCTTCTACATAAACGCTGTATTTCTCAAACACAAAAAGTGGTAGCTCCACATGTGTTTTCTCGCCTAAAAACCTCAGTAAATAATCACTTACTTTAGCTAACACATCGTAATAGTGAATGGGTGATGAAAACATATTTGGCTTTAGACGCCAATATTTTTCAATAAGCTGTAAAACATAGAGGTTTGAGCGATACTCAACTGGCTTGCTATAGTATGTTTTAATGATTTGATGGACGGTTACTTGAACATGCTGTTTCCAATCTATAGATGTCTTTTTCAAAAGAAGCTGCTGCTGATAAAATTTGTACGGACATCGAATAAATTGTTCGATGTGGTTATTGGAGAGTGTCTTTATATGCACTTTCATCGGTTCCATCTATGTCTCACCACCCTAATTGAAATTCATTCTCAATAATGATCAAAAATTAAATCATGAAATTTGCTCAATCACTTTACGAATAGCACTCCATGAATGTTTGACGAAATAAATTGGTTTTTGCTGTTTTTTTGCTTTCTCTTTAATGACTTTTGCCATATTGTGATTAATAAAATCCGTAATAACTAATACAAACCCAATATGTTCGGGAATTTCTCGCTTCACCATATTACTTTTACGGCCATCTAAATGAATTACTTCATTAAACCCTTCTCCCGCTAGACGATCTGTAATATGCTTTAACCTGTCTCCTCCTACAACCATGACTGATGACATGTTTGTTCCCTCCCAATTAATTATTCATTTAATGATTTGACAACAACCTGTATTCTTTACTATATATACAGTTTAATTGAGAATGATTCTCTTTGTCAATGTTTAATTGATAAAAATTCTCAATTAAAATGAAAGTCTACCACCTTTCTTATAAGTTAGTTGAATTTTGACCATACTATAGCTATCACATACAAAGGAGGGTTAACGTTGGAACAAAACATTCTTTGTGAAGTAAACAACTGTCACTTTTGGAAAAATGGAAATCACTGCAGTGCAGAAGAAATTTACGTAGTAAGTCATAGCGGAAAACATGCAGCAAGCAGCTATGAAACAGACTGTAAAACGTTCAAGCCAACTGAAGCGTAACCCGCAAAAGGACAGCCTCTGGGTTGTCTTTTTTCTCTCTTCAAGATTATAAAAAAGGAGACTAGTATGAAGACTGAACAACTGATTCATTTTTTTAAAGAAGAAGCCATAAAAGCAAATGAACAAACCTTTCCAATCTATGTACAATCATTTACTCATTTATGGACATACAAATGGGGAACACTTGAAAACATTCCAGAAGAAATTGATGACTTAATTACCACACGTGCGTTAGAACTTGGACTTATTCACTTAAAAAAAGCTGACTAATCAATAAGGAAATTAGTCAGCTTTTGTGTTTATAGATCATCAAATCCATTTGCATCTGATGCTTTTGTATATTGTCGTGATTTCTGTTCAAAGAAATCGGTTTTCCCTAAATCTACCTCTTGATAAGCAATAATCCAACGAAGAGGATTTTCAATCGGTGCTTCTGGGAAAGCAGCTCGACCGAAGCCTAACTGATTACAGCGTTTATTCGCCATATATTCAATGTACTGCTGCAGTTCTTTCATCGTAATGCCGTCGAATTTTTCTCCAATAACAGATTCCGCCCATTCAATTTCAAGACGAGCTGCCTCTTGGAACGTTTCAACTACAAACGTTTCTAGCTCCTCCGTACGATAAGCTGGATTTTCATTTAGTACTTCCTTGAAAATCTTTTCAAATAACCCAACGTGAAGCTGTTCATCACGATTGATATAATTAATCATCGTAGATGTCGCCACCATCTTTTGATTTCTCGCAAGATTATAGAAGAACGCAAATCCGCTATAGAAGAAAAGTCCTTCTAAAATAACATCATATACCATAGACTTCAAAAAGTTTTCAACCGTTGCTTCTTCGCTAAATGCTTTATATCCGTTTGTAATAAAGTCATTTCGTGCGCGAAGCTTTTCGTCTGTACGCCAGTATTCAAATACTTCATCTTGTTTTCCTTTTGGTACAAGACTTGATAAAACATATGAATACGAATGATTATGAACCACTTCTTGCTGCGCTAAAATAATCATTAGAGCGTTAATCGAAGAATCGGTTACATAGTCAGCTACTTTGCTAGCATAATCTGATTGAATACTGTCCAGTAGCGCCAGCAGGCCAATAATTTTTAGAAAGCTCTCTTGTTCGTCAGCGGTTAACTGAGGGAACTGTTTAATATCTTGCCCCATATTAATTTCAAACGGCGTCCAGAAATTAGCTAGCATACGCTTGTATTTAGGGAACGCCCATGAAAATCGGACGTCATCCCAGTTTAGAATATTGGAGCTCTTGCCGTTGATGATTCCTGTCGAACGGTTCGGAGCTGTTTCGTTCATTAATTCTCGTTTTAACATGCTTGTCATCAATTATTCACTCCTTTTAACTATGACAGCTTTCACATTCTTCAATGACTTCACTTGATGTTGAACGTACGTAATAGGTCGTTTTTAATTTTTCTTTCCATGCCGTCATATGAAGATCCAGCAGCTCTTTTGCTCGGATATCATTTTGTACATATAAATTGAATGAAATAGATTGATCAATATGACGCTGGCGCTTGGCGTTTTGCTTAATGCTCCAGTGCTGATCAATTAAATAAACGGACTTATAATACCAGTTTGTTGCTGGCGATAAATCTGGTGCCGTCACTGGGATTTTATAGTTTTTCTTTTCCTCTGAATAAAACTTACGGAAAATCGGATCAATACTTGCCGTAGAACCCGCGATAATAGATGTTGATGAATTAGGTGCTACAGCCATTAAATATCCATTTCTTATCCCATTGCTTTGAACTTCGCTACGCAGTTCACTCCACGCTTCGCTCGTATATTCACGTGTTTCAAAATAAGCGCCTGACTCAAAATCTGAGCCTTTAAATAATGGATATGCGCCTTTTTCTTTAGCTAAGTTCATGCTTGCCTGCACGGTTAAGTAAGAAATTTGTTCATACAATTCATCGCAATATGCTACCGCTTCATCTGTCTCCCATGCTATTTTCTTTAAGGCAAGCAAATGGTTCCAGCCAAATGTGCCAAGCCCTACTGCGCGGTACTTTTGATTCGTTAGCTTTGCTTGAAGTACCGGCAAATCATTTAACTCAATAACATTATCAAGCATGCGTACTTGAATTGGAATTAAACGTTCAAGTACATCTTCAGTTACGGCTCTCGCTAAGTTAATAGAAGAAAGATTACATACAACAAAATCGCCCGGATTCTTTGTAATAATAATTTTTCCGTCTTCCGTAATTTCCTCTGTTACGACCGTTGTACTTTGGTTTTGCGTGATTTCTGTACATAAGTTACTGCAGTAAATCATGCCCGCGTGTCGGTTTTGATTAGCTCGGTTAACCGTATCACGATAGAACATATAAGGAGTTCCGGTTTCAAGCTGCGAAAGCATAATGCGCTTGAAGATCTCAATAGCAGGCACTGTTTCTCTTGAAAGCTGTTCATTGTTTACACACTCAGCGTAACGAGTGCGGAACGAACCGCTGCCTTCTTCTTCATCATAAAAATCTTCTAACGAGTAGCCCATCAGCGTACGAACTTCGTGAGGATCGAATAAGTGCCAGTCTTCACGTGCTTCTACTTTTTCCATAAACAAATCTGGCAAACATACGCCAGTGAATAAATCATGCGTGCGCTGGCGTTCATCACCATTGTTCAAACGCGCGTCTAAGAATGAAAAAATGTCTTTATGCCAAACGTCTAAATATACGGCAATAGCTCCTTGTCGTTGACCTAGCTGATCGACACTTACAGCCGTATTATTTAGCTGTTTCATCCATGGAATTGTTCCTGATGATACGCCTTTAAAACCTTTTATATCACTTCCTCGGCTTCTAATATGACCGAGGTAGACACCAATTCCGCCTCCATTTTTACTAAGCGTGGCCAAATCTGTATTGCTATCATAAATACCGCGTAAGCTGTCATCAATCGTATCAATAAAGCAGCTAGATAGCTGTCCGTAGCTCTTTCCTGCGTTTGAGAGTGTTGGTGTGGCAACCGTCATATATAGACTAGAAAGCGCCCAGTACGCTTCTTTTACTAATGCTGTTCGATTTTCTTTCTTTTCTTGAGACATCAGCGTCATAGCAATGATAAGAAAACGTTCTTGCGGTAATTCGTATACACGCTTATCATGTGATGTCGCTAAATAGCGATCTGCTAATGTCAGCAATCCAATGTATGTAAATAAACGATCGCGTTCAGGAATAATGACTGAAGCAATTTCATTAATTTCTTCTTCTGTATATGTTTTTAATAGCTGTTTATTATAAATGCCGATTTTTGTTAGTTCTTGAATAAGCTGATAAAACGAACCGTACTTCTCTTTTTTATCATAACCTCGGTTGTCCGCTGCTTTTCGATATAGTTCGTTTAAGTAGACGTCTGCCGCCACGTACGTCCAATCTGGTTCTTCCATTGAAATACGCTCTAGGGCTGCCAAAATTAGTACGTTTGCAACCTTTTCGTCCGTCATATTTTCCTTTACTGTAACAGTTTGAATAACCTTTTCCTCATACAAAGAAAAATCAAGCTGCGTAAATTCTTTTTTTAAACGTTCAATATATGCAGTTAATTCATGTAGAATTGTAGGCTTTAATGTATTCACCATAAATATGGCTCCTCTCTTCACTTCAAAATAAAAAATCGCTCACCGTACCTCGGTGAGCGAATAGAACGAAGATAGAAGAAGACACTAAGTCTTTTCTCAATCCTCGCTCTACCCTCTCACCTCCCGAAGAAGATAAAACGACATAAAAAAGGCAGGTCTCCTGACTTATGCTTCTTTTTACTTTAAGGCCTTCCCATGATGTTTACTCACAGTGGATCTCCTTATTTCATCAGCATTCACAGTTGCGGGGACAGCTTTGGATTTTCACCAAATTCCCTTTTAAGTCTTTTTATCAGACACCTTTTTCACTGGAAAACACAAAATATAGTATTTTATTATTGTTTAACAAACAACATATTGTGTTATGTTATAAACACATTATATAGGACAACTTAGAAAACTATCAACCTATTTTCAAAAATAATTTTGTTTTTTACGATAAAATCCTTCGACTTTTTTCATCAAACTACTCCATCATAACATGTTTTGACACGCTTGATGGAACAATGTGCTCTTTTTAAAAAATTTGTCCTATTTTTCTACTAAACATTGCCAACATCAATAAAAAAACCGTTTTTCATAAAAAACGGTTTTTAATTATTTGTATTCTTTTTCAAATGCTGTGATTGTTTTGATAAACTTTTTATCAATATCGTATCCGATCCCCGGTTTTTCCTTCACCTTTATTACTCCGGCTTCTACCTCTACTTCGGGCTTAATAATATCTTTTTCCCAATAGCGAGACGACGCAGAAATGTCACCTGGTATCGTGAAAGAAGGCAGTGTGGCAAGGGCGATGTTATGAGCTCGTGAAATCCCGGCTTCTAACATTCCGCCAACCCAAAGCCTTACACCATGTAGGGCGCATAAATCATGAATTTTTTTTGCTACAGACATTCCGCCAACTCGACCGATTTTCACATTGATAATCTTGCAGCTTTTTTGTTCGATTGCATGACGTGCATCTTCATAGCTCACAATACTTTCATCTAAGCAAATCGGCGTCTTCATTTGCTTTTGTAATAATCGATGATCAAGGATATCATCCGAACTTAACGGCTGTTCGATCATCATTAAATTCAATTCATCTAGTTTTTTCAATGAATCACTATCGCTTAACGTATAGGCTGAATTGGCATCAGCCATAAGAGGAATGCTTGGAAATTCATCTCGAATTTGTTTCAGTAGCTCATAGTCAGCGCCTGGCTTAATTTTCACTTTAAAGCGCTTATAACCATCTTTCATATAAGTCTTTATTTGTTCTTTCATGATGGAAATATCATTTAAGCCAACTACCACTCCAGCTTCTACAGCAGGCCTTATTCCGCCAATTACTTCAGCTAAGGGCTTATTTTGGCGCTTTGCATACAAATCCCATACAGCACAGTCCAAAGCTGCTTTAGCCATGTTGTTCCGCTTTAGAGGTTTGAATAACTTTTGAACATCCTCTGGTTTTTGAAGCTGCTGGTGAAGAAGCGAAGGAATTAAAAAATCGTCTAACATATGAAAACATGTCTGAATCGTTTCTTCCGTATACCAAGGAGATGAAAAAGCAACGACTTCTCCCCATCCTGTAAATCCTTTTTCATCTTCTACTTCAAGCAAAATCAATTCTCGATCCTGGACCGTACCATAGCTTGTTGAAAAAGGAGAAAGAAGCTTCATGTCAATTTTATAAAGATGTACTTTTTTGATAATCATCGATTAAATTCCTTTCTGTATGAACGATGATAGCTTCCGGCGTATGATTTTATTAGAGGCCGTTCGCGGCAGCTCCTCTACTCGAACGAAATACTTTGGAAGTTTGTACTTTGCTAAAAATTGTTGAATGTGTAAAGATAACTCTTCATCTGAAACGTCTTCGTTTATAACAATGCATGCTGCAGGAACTTGTCCCCATTTTCCATCGGCTACTCCCGTTACACCGGCCTCTTTAACAGCGGGATGCTTCAACAAAACATTTTCAATTTCAGCTGGATATACATTTTCTCCACCTGAAATAATAAGGTCCGAACGTCTGTCTAATACATATAGAAAGCCTTCTTCATCCACTTTCCCGATATCTCCTGTATAGAACCAGCCTTGTTGAAGGGCTTTTTTAGTAGCTTCAGGTTTATTTAAATATCCTTTTGTAACATTTGGACCTTTAACAATGATTTCTCCTGCTTCACGTGTTTCATTTCCATTCTCATCTACAATTTTCATTGCACACGGAAATAATGGTTTACCTGCTGATCCCAGTTTTCGCAAACTATCTTCAGGTGAAAGCGTAACGAACTGTGAAGATGTTTCTGTCATTCCATACGTTTGATAAACAGGAATTTCTTTATTCACACAAGCCTCTAAAATAGTAAGCGGTGCGGGTCCTCCTCCTAAAAGCATACAGCGAAATGTATTTGGGTATTTACGTTCAGCTAATTCATCCAGCATATTCGATAGCATGGAAGTGACAACCGAAATAATTGTTACTCCTTTGTTTTCAATGGCTTCATTCACCGCTCTTGCTTCAAATCGTTCTTCTAAAATGATTTTCATTCCGTAAAAGACGCTCCGCATTAAAATGGATAATCCGCTAATATGAAACAAAGGAACCGCTATAAGCCAGCAGTCTTTTTCATTTAATCCTAAATTAAGCGCTGAACCAATGGAACTCCACCAGTGATTTCCATATGTCTGCAGCACTCCTTTTGGATTACCTGTTGTTCCAGACGTATACATAATGGTGAACGTCTCCTCGAGATTCCACGTTTTCTGAAAATACGTTTCTGTTTCTGGAGAACTTTTTAAAGAAGATAAAGGAAGCTGAGTAATGGAACTTTGGAACTCTCTCGTTAAAAATGCTTCATCCGTAATAAGCAACGACACGTTTGCATCTGTTAGCTGATAATTGATTTCTTCATTTGTCAAACGCGTATTGACGAGCAGCACCCGAGCGCCAATATAAGAAACCGCATGTAAAATCTCAATAAACTCCACGCTGTTTTTCATGCATAAAGCAATGGTATCACCTTGCTTTACACCGTTAAACGAAAGCTGCTGCGCTACTTTTTGAACACGCTTATGAAGCTCTTGAAAAGTAAGCGACGTTTGCAGTGTTTCTACCGCCACTCGGTTTGGCGTCAAATATGCTCTTTGCATAAGCCCATTAGGAATCGTTTGGCCACTCATAAATTTCTCTCCTTTTTATACTAATTAACTAAATCAAATTGAAAAAACAGCCTGATGATAATCACCAAGCTGTTTCAGCTGTTTAAGGGAAACGTGGGAACTGTTGGAAGTCTGGATTGCGTTTTTCCTTAAATGCATCGCGACCTTCTTTTGCCTCGTCCGTTGTGTAATAAAGAAGCGTTGCGTCACCCGCAAATTGCTGGATACCAGCTAAGCCGTCCGTATCAGCATTAAATGCTGCTTTTAAGAAACGAAGAGCGGTTGGACTTTTTTCTAACATCTCTTCACACCATTGAATTGTTTCAGCTTCAAGCTGCTCTAATGGAACGACCGTGTTTACTAATCCCATGTCTAGTGCTTCTTGAGCGTTGTACTGACGGCATAAGAACCAGATCTCACGTGCTTTCTTATGGCCTACGATGCGAGCTAAGTAACCAGAGCCATATCCTGCATCGAAGCTTCCAACTTTAGGACCTGTTTGTCCAAAGACTGCGTTATCCGCTGCAATTGTTAAGTCACATACAACGTGAAGAACGTGGCCTCCACCAATTGCATAGCCTGATACCATTGCAACAACCGGCTTTGGAATTACGCGAATTAAACGCTGTAAATCTAGAACGTTTAGACGTGGAATTTCATCTTCTCCTACATAGCCGCCGTGACCGCGAACTCTTTGGTCTCCGCCTGAGCAAAATGCTTTATCCCCAGCACCTGCTAATACAATTACTCCAACGCTTGCATCGTCACGAGCATAAGCAAATGCATCGATCAATTCCATTACTGTTTTTGGACGGAATGCATTGTGCACTTCCGGACGGTTAATCGTAATTTTAGCGATTCCGTTATATGTTTCGTATAAAATGTCTTCATATTGGCGTACTGATGTCCATTCAACTGTCATCTTTATTTCCTCCTAATTATGTAGTAGCTAAGAACTCACTTACTATTCTACCAAAAATCTCGGGTTGTTCCACGTGAATTGCATGGCCTGTCCCTAAAATAATTTTAGAAGTAGCATTTGGTATTAATGTTTGCATTTCTTTGGAAATTAAACAAAACTTTTGATCTACTTCTCCTGTAATAAGCAAAACCGGCATCAACAGATCGTCCAGCTTCTCCCAAAGGGACGGCTGGACTCCTGTTCCCATTCCTTTCAAACTGTTGGAAAGGCCGATTTCTGTATGCGAAAGTCTTTCTTGACGCACCGCTTCTTGAACATAGCTAGGCAATTGCTTTTGAGAACGAAAAAGAGGGATTTCCTCCCAAAAGTTCACAAATTCTTCAATTCCATTTTTCACAATGCGGCTCGCCAGCTGCTCATCTTTTTCTTTTCTTAGCTTTTGTTCTTCTCGCGTTTTTAAACCAGGCGATGCGCTTTCTAATACCAACTTTTTCACAAGGTGTGGATATCGCTGAGCAAATGAGAGAGCAAGCCTTCCTCCCATCGAATATCCAATTACATTCACCTGTGATAGAGATAGCTGTTGAAGCAGCTCATGCAGTGCTTCAACAACTGCTTCCATTGAATATGGTTTGATTTCTTTCGGAGCTGCTGATTGGCCATGACCAATAATATCAACAGCAATCACTTGATAGTCTTTAACGAATTTCTTCATAAAGGTACGCCAGGTTTGAGAAGAACCGGTAAAGCCGTGAAGAAGCAGCAGCGGCTCTCCTTTTCCCTCGGTGTGCACATAGTAAGATACACCATTTAATTGATACATCATTGCTTATTCCTCACCGTTTGACAAATTTATTTCCTCGGAAACAAGTTTCCACAAACTGCGATGAGTCTCTACATTTTCTGTACGAGTTGTGCGAATCTCTACAACATGTAACCCGCCTTTTGTGAAAGCATGGTTCATTGCATGTCGAAATTCTTCCCAGCTGCTTGCTGAAGAAAATGTGCCATCATACAGACGAGTGGCATGCTCAAAATTCAATCCAGTTGGCGTACCGAATAAAAATTCAAAGTGCTTTTCTTGTTTTGACTGCGGTAAAAATGAAAAAATTCCTCCGCCGTCATTGTTAACTAGCACAACGGTTAAATTTAAATTATGCATCTTAGCTGCCAGCAGACCATTTAAATCGTGATAAAAAGATAGGTCACCAATAAATAAAACGGTGTGATCGTAAGCCGTGCTTACGCCCAGAGCAGACGAAACCACACCATCAATTCCATTTGCTCCTCGATTTACAAAAAGTGGAATATCTTTCTCCGTATTTAAGAAGAAAGAATCAATATCTCGAACAGGCATTGAATTTCCAACAAACAAAGCCGTGCCTTCAGGTACTACATCCACAATTTCTTGAACTACTTGTCCTTCGAACCATTCCTGGCCAGAAGTTAATGTTTTGAGAGCCTGTGCAGTTTGAGCATTAATCTTTTTCCATAGACTCAGCCATGAAGTAGACTCCTCTTGATTCGCTGAAAGGCGCTTGATCAGTTCTTCACAAAATAATGTTTCATTGGCTTCAATCATCACTGTTGAACGCAAAGTAGGATCTCTCCAGCCTTTACCTTGGTCAACTACAAACATTTCTTTCGGCTCGTGTGCTTTTAAAAATTGCAATAGCGGTTTCGATACCGGCATCGCGCCAAAACGAATGACAACTTCGGGGTAAAAACGCTCATCAACCTTATCACTTTTTAAAAATGTATCATATGTCTCTATTACATTTTCTTTTGAATGCTTGCCGCTTCTTAATTGTGATAACGGATCTGCGAGCACCGGAAAGCTTAAAGCGTCAGCTAAACGGCATACGCTGTCTACTGCTTTTAAAGACATTTGATCTCCGCATATAATAAGTCCTTTTGTTGTTCCCTCTAGGCGCTTCGCAATTTCTTCGAATCCTTTTTCAGATAGAGATGCTTCTCCATGAATAGCAGCCACATATGATTTACCGCGTTTCCCCTGACTCCATAAATCTTCAATAGACAAATCTGGTACAATCGGTTCACGTAAAGGTACGTTAATGTGTACAGGACCGCTCGGTATAGCTTGAGCTGTATGAACAGCCCTTGAAGCTACTGTTCGAATATAACGATTCATATCTGCACTTTCTTCTGGTAAAGCTGTATCTACAAACCACTTCGCATACTGACCGAAAAGATGATTCTGATTAATTGCCTGCGGGGCACCTATATCCCTTAACTCGTGCGGCCGATCGGCTGTGATAACGACTAAAGGAATGCGTGAGTAGTGAGCTTCAATTACTGCAGGATAATAATTCGCTGCAGCTGTTCCAGATGTACATACAAGCGCCACTGGTTTTTTCTTTGCTTTTGCTATTCCTAGAGCAAAAAAGCCGGCAGAACGTTCATCAATGTTTAAATGCACATGAATATCAGGGTGCTCAGCCATAAGCATCGCAATAGGCGTTGAACGTGACCCTGGACTGACCACTACTTCTTCAACATTTGCTTCTACTAATTCATCCACGAATGACGCAATATACGTTGTTAATGATTTAATGTGTTCCACGCATAATCCCTCCTAAAGCTGAAAGCATCGGGTTGAATTTAATTTTTGTTTCTTCATATTCACTTTCAGGCGTAGAATCTGCTACAATTCCACAGCCCGCAAATAAAACAGCTTCTTTTTGCTGAATAACAGCCGAGCGGATTCCTACTATAAATTCACCGTTTCCATTGATATCCATCCATCCTAAAGGAGCTGCGTACCACCCTCGGTCAAAGGATTCTAGCTTTCGAATAATAGGCAAGGCCTCCTGTTGAGGATATCCTCCTAACGCTGGTGTTGGATGGAGCTTTTGAATAAATGAAAATAGCGTCACATCTTCCTTTATACGCCCTTTCACAGGTGTATACAAATGTTGAATATGCTTTGTTTTATATAAACTTGGCTTACTTGGAATTTCTACTTCATAACAATAAGAATTCATCGCTTCTTTAATCATATGAACAACAACATCGTGCTCAATTAAGTTCTTAGGATCCTGAAGCAATTCCTCACCTAGTTCGTGATCTTCCTGCCTTGTCTTTCCTCTTGGAATCGAACCCGCTAAACAAGTGGAAAACACGTAATCTCCTTGTTTTTGTACTAGTCTTTCTGGGGAAGCGCCGATAAAATGCTGATGCTCTCCCTCTAAAATATATGTGTAGCTAGTTGGCTGTTCCTTTAACAGACGCTGAAGCACGTATTCAGTAGAAATATCTTCATTAAATTTTACTTTTAATTGGCGAGCAAGAACCACTTTCTCTATAACCTGTTGCTTAATTAAAGTAGTAGCTCTTTCAATATTTCCTTTAAATTTCTCTACCCCAATTTCTTCTTTTTCCAACAGCAAAGGTGAAATATGAGATTCCCCGTCGTACTCTTCACAAAGAACAAGTTTTTGGACCTCTTCGAAATAATTGATGTGCTCTTTTACAGAATCTTGTCCTTTAACCATCATATTAACGGTAAGATATCCTTCTTTATTTACCTGGGTATATAACACAGTTGGAATCATAAATTTTGAACTCGGGAAATCACTCCAATAGTTTTCTCGATACTGATTTGGGTCAAATGAAAATCCTCCAAATAAAAGAGGACCTGTCCCATCAGGGAAAATTTGGTTATTTTTATAAAAGTCTTCTTTTATAAAGCGCTTCCATTCATTTTCAATGTGGAAATAACGTTCTTTTGCCGCATTGGTGCAAATAGTATGCGCATATCCTAATCCAACAAATGTATAATAACTGTTGGGATCTTTCCAAAAAAAGCGTTCTTTATAAAACTGGTCATGTCCGTTCGCATAAAAAATAAGGGGGTCAATAGGTCTTACTTTTTTCACTAAACTGACCAATTTTGGCTGATTTTCATTTTTTGCACACTCAATCGCATCTTTAATGTATTCTTGTACTAACTGTTCGGTCGTTGCAATCACACTACGTCCCCCCGTTCATCTTTTTTTCTTAAGTCTGTAACTAACTTATTATAAACTTTCAGTTCAAAAAAATCTAGCATCGCGATTCATGAGCAAAAATTAATTTCGCTTGTCTAAATTACGCCTTTTCAGTAAACCAATAAAAAAATCTTTATGATCTATTTAGTACTCTTTAGCCCTCAAGAACGTTATTTTTATCATACCCTTTTCTATAACCTTTACCTTTCTTTAATTTTCCACTCCATTTCTCTCTTAGCTTCATGAATACCCCAAATCCTCCTAATATGAATCGTGTTTTTTTGAATTTTTAACACATACTACAAAAGCACACTAAATTTTTAAGGGGGAGCTTCATGACACTTTCAAAACAAGAAATCAGTCAGTTAAAACAAAATTTACAGCAGCAGCAGGCTGATATTCAATCGCACTTTGATCAAAATGATCATTTTGGTCTAACTCGAAGCGACGCTCACGATGCTGTAGGAGAACTTTCAAGCTACGATAACCACCCTGGTGACACAGCCACAGAAACATACGAGCGTGAAAAAGACCTTGCACTAAATGAACATGCAAAACAAGAGCTACATGAAATAGAAGAAGCACTGCAGGCAATCGCTCACAGCACGTATGGAACATGCAAAGTATGTGGAGCAGATATCTCGTTTGAAAGACTTCAGGCTGTACCAACTACTTTATACTGTAGAGAACATAGCCCATCACAGGATATTCCAAAGCACAGACCTGTAGAAGAAAATGTTCTCCATCACCCATTTGGTCAATACGACTATGACGATACCGAGACGACAGGATACGACGCAGAAGATTCTTGGCAAGACGTTGCGCGTTACGGGACGTCTGAATCTCCTTCTGATTTTATAGAAGATACGTCTAACTATAGTGAAACCTATATTGAGGCGGATGAAGCTATTGGGTACGTTGAAGATTATGAAAACTTTGCCGCTACCGATTTATATGGACAGCCTCTTCCTATTTATCCTTCAAAAGAGCATGAGCGATATGAAAATGCACTGGATGAAGAAGGTACGATGACCATATTTGGAGATTTACCGGCCTATGAGAAAGATCCATACACTGAAAAGGAGTAGTTCTTCATACTACTCTTTTTTCTATTTTTAGTAGGAGCTATGGGAGATGACATCGAATGAATAGGAGATTAGAATTAATAATGAGGTGAACATAATGAATGCACATGAAATTGATTATAAATTGTATGGAGATGACATGCAGTTTGTTGAAATTGAATTAGATCCTTCAGAAAGTGTGATAGCAGAAGCTGGAGGAATGATGATGATGGAAGATGATATTGAGATGGAAACCATTTTTGGTGACGGTTCTTCCTCCAACAGCAGCGGACTTTTTAATAAACTAAAAGGTGCTGGGAAACGCGTATTAACTGGTGAAAGTTTATTTATGACGGTATATACAAATAACGGATATCACAAGCGAAAAGTATCTTTCGCTTCACCTTTTCCAGGTAAGATTATTCCTGTCGATTTAGAGCAGCTCGATCATAAAATTATTTGTCAAAAAAGCTCCTTTTTATGCGCTGCCAAAGGCGTATCCGTTGGTATTGACTTTCAAAAAAAACTAGGAACTGGCTTCTTTGGCGGTGAAGGTTTTATTATGCAAAAATTAGAAGGCAATGGCCTCGCATTTTTGCATGCAGGCGGCACCATTCATAAGAGACAGCTGCAGCCGGGTGAACGCCTTCGTGTGGATACTGGCTGTTTAGTGGCCATGACCCGTGATGTAAATTACAACATCGAATATGTAGGGAAAATTAAAACAGCTCTGTTTGGAGGAGAAGGCATGTTTTTTGCTACTCTGTCAGGACCGGGAACAGTTTGGATTCAATCTCTTCCTTTTAGTCGACTAGCCGATCGCGTTTTATCAAGTGCAGTTTCACCAACGGGAGGTAAAGGTGAAGGCAGTATCCTTGGTTCTTTAGGTGATTTCTTAAACGGTGACAACAGATAAAATAAAAAAGGTGTAGTCGTTGACTACACCTTTTTTATTTATTGATTTAATAAATTTTTAGTGGAATGAATTCCCCAAATATCAGATGCATATTCCTCAATCGTTCGGTCACTAGAAAAAAAGCCGGAATGTGCAATGTTCGTCGCACTCATTTGAAGCCATTTATTTTCATTTCCATAAGCTTCGTTTACTTTTTGCTGTGCCGTAACGTATGAGTCAAAGTCACGGAGTACGTAGTATTCATCATTTTGCATTAATAATGAATCATATATAGGCTCGAATAAGTCATATGTGTCAGGTAAGAAGCCGTTTGTGAGCTGCTCGAGCACTTGTCGAATCCGCTTATCATGATGGTAATAATCATAGGCACGGTATCCTCCATTTTGCTGATAGCTCAATACTTCTTCGGCTTTTAACCCAAAAATAAAGACATTATCTTTTCCTACTGCCTCGCTAATTTCGACGTTCGCTCCGTCCATCGTACCAAGAGTTAACGCTCCGTTCATCATGAATTTCATATTTCCCGTTCCCGAAGCTTCTTTGCTGGCGGTTGAAATCTGTTCGCTGACATCCGCTGCAGGAAAGATATACTCAGCAAGTGACACTCGATAGTTTTCTAAAAAAACGACTTTTAAAAACGGTGATGTTTGTGGATCATGATTGACAACATCAGCTACAGAATTAATTAGCTTGATGACTTTTTTTGCATAATAATAGCCGGGAGAAGCTTTCGCACCAAAAATAAATGTACGAGGCACGATTTGAAAATTAGGGTCTTCTTTTAATCGATTGTACAAATACATAATGTGCAGTACATTTAAAAGCTGTCTTTTATAAGCATGAAGCCTTTTAACCTGTACATCAAAAATAGAATGTGAATCTATTTTAATTCCCGTTTGCTCTTGAATAATATCGGCAAGCAGCTTTTTACGCTGTTGTTTTACTGTTTTTAGTCCTTGTAAAAAGCTTGGATCTTCCACATACTCTTGGAGCTTTATAAGAGAATGCGGCTGTTTAATCCATTTATCTCCTATCACCTCGGTAATAAGAGAGGAAAGCTGCGGGTTAGCTTTTAACAACCAGCGCCGGTGGGTAATTCCATTCGTTTTATTGTTAAATTTAGCAGGATAAAACTGATAAAAATCTTTCATTTCTCGTTCTTTTAAAATATCAGTATGAATCTTTGCCACGCCGTTTACTTTATAACTTCCCACAATTGCTAAATGAGCCATCTTTACTAGCCCGTGCGCTAAAATAGCCATATTTTCAATCCGCTGCCAGTCTCCTGGATATGCTTCCCATAATTCTTTACAAAAGCGCTCATTAATTTCTTCAATAATCATATACACTCGTGGAAGCAAGGGTTGAAATAAATCAATCGGCCATTTCTCAAGGGCTTCAGAAAGAGTCGTATGGTTTGTGTATGAAATGGTATTGGACGTAATATGCCATGCATCTTCCCATTCCATTTTTTCTTCATCCAGTAAAATTCTCATTAGCTCAGGAATCGCAAGTACAGGATGCGTATCGTTAATATGAATGGCTACTTTTTCGTGAAAGTTTGTAAGTGTTTGATAGGTATTTCGATGTGCTCTGATAATACTTTGTAAGCTAGCTGACACAAGAAAATATTGCTGTTTCAACCTTAATATTTTACCATCTTCATGTGTATCATCCGGATATAAAAATTCTGATACAGCCTCTGTTTGACGCTTATACTCCATCACATCTTTATGTACTGGAAATGATGAAGGCTCCGCATTCCAAAGGCGAAGTGTATTCACTGTATCTGTTTTATACCCGATAACCGGGATGTCATAAGGAACAGCAGAGACGGGTTCTCCTTTTACATGACGAAAAGAGAATGTTCCGTCTTCCTGTACCATTTCAACTTCGCCCCAAAAGTTCACTTCGATTGCTTGATCTAATTTGCGTACTTCCCATGAATTCCCATGCCTTAACCATTGTTCTGGGAGCTCAATTTGAAAGCCGTTTACAATCTTTTGATCAAACAAACCGTGTTTATAGCGAATCCCATAACCGTGACCAGGAAGATTAAGTGAAGCAAGAGAATCTAAAAAACAAGCAGCAAGCCTGCCTAATCCCCCGTTTCCTAATCCTGCGTCTACTTCGATTTCCTCAATATTTTCAAGTGAAATATTCAGATCACTTAATCCTTCTTTTACAACTTCCCGAATTCCTAAGTTCAACAGATTTTGACCCAACAGTCTGCCTAATAAAAATTCGATAGAAAGATAATACACTTGCTTTGTATGTGAAGACCTATGAATTTCATTGGTTGAAATCCAATCGCTGCTAATATACTCTCGCACCATATTTCCTAATGTATGATAGTGATCTTGAACAGTAGATTCTTTAAAGCTCTTTCCATATGTCATTTCCAGCTTTTTTAAAAAAGCCTCTTGAAAGCTTTTTTTATCAGAGAACAATCTGCTCACCCTTTCACGATGGAGTAGATGTCAAATTTGAATACAATTGATTATATTTAAATGCCGATTGCCCCCAGCTATAATCCTGACTCATAGCATCCATCATTAATTTTTTCCATACATCTTTCTGGTGATAAAATGAAACAGCTCTTTCTAACGTATGAAGCATGTCATGAGCATTATAATTCTTAAAAGAGAAGCCATTTCCCTCTCCGCTATATTCATTATAAGCTTTGACCGTGTCATTCAGGCCGCCCGTTTCACGCACGACTGGAATGGTTCCATACTTTAAGGCTATTAATTGTCCGAGTCCGCAAGGCTCAAAACGGGAAGGCATTAAAAATAAATCCGTACCGGCATAAACTTTATGAGCGAGTTCCTCATTAAAACCAATAATGGCTTTTACTTGTTGCGGGTACGTATCTTCCATCTCACGGAAAAACTGCTCAAACTCGTGTTCGCCAGTTCCTAAAATAACAATTTGGGCTCCTAAGTTAACCGTCTCATGGAAAACGTGCTTGACTAAATCCAATCCCTTCTGCTGGGTTAACCTTGTAACCATCGAAATAATTGGAACATCGTTATTTTCCTCTAATTCAAGATAGCGCTGGAGCTCTTTTTTATTTTTATATTTTCCTTCAATCTCTTCTACAGAATAAGGATAAGATATAAGCTGATCTGCGTCTGGGCTATAAGCTTCTTCATCGATTCCATTTACAATCCCAATTAAATCTTGATTTCGCTGACGCAATAATCCATCTAAACTTTCTCCGTAATAGGGCATTTGAATTTCATCTCGATATGTAGGACTTACCGTGGTAATTTTATCAGCTGATACAAGAGCCGCTTTCATAAAATTAATATTCCCATAAAACTCGAGCTGGCTTGTAGTAAAATAATAATCATTTAAATTTAATAGCTCATATAAATTGCTTTTAGGGAAAATTCCTTGGAATTGCAAGTTATGAATCGTAAAGACCGTCTGGATATGATCATACATATCATAATTAGCACGAAGTAAAAATGGAATCATAGCCGTATGCCAGTCGTGACAATGAATGATATCAGGCTCATTCTCTAAAAATGGGATAGCTTCAAGCACAGCTCTGCTGAAGAAAGCAAATCGTTCAGCGTCATCGTAGTGCCCATATAAGCTATCTCTTTTAAAATAATATTCATTATCAATGAAAATATATTTAACGCCATCCATCGTTAACGATTCAATCCCGCAGTACTGTCTTCTCCACCCAACCTGCACATGAATAACTTTTTCAAGCACCATTTCATCTTGATAATGTTGAGGAATGGTTCCGTACTTTGGCATGACTACACATACGTTCGTTCCTAACTTTTTTAATTCTTTAGGCAGGGCACCTGCTACGTCTGCTAATCCTCCTGTTTTAATAAAAGGTACACATTCTGATACAGCAAATAATACATTCACGACTTCATCAACGCTCCTTGAGTTGTTCCTTTAGCAATGACTCTAGGTAGACCTGACTCACCTAGCAACGTTTCATTACTTCCTATTTTCACATCTTTGTCTAAAACAACATTTTCTAATACACTATTTTCTAAAATAACGCCTTTTTGCATCACAATGCTATTCTTAACGACCGTACCTTTTCCAATTTTAACGCCTCGGAAGATAATACTATTTTCCACATGTCCTTCAATCACGCACCCGTTTGCGATCATTGAGTTTTTCACAACCGCTTTTTTTGCGTAACGAGTAGGCGGTTCATCTTTTACTTTAGTGAAAACAGGACGTTCGTTGATAAATAACTGCTTCCAAACATCTGGAGATAAAATTTCCATACTTGTTTTATAGTAGGCATCTAAGCTAGAAATCTCAGCCGTATATCCATGGTGCTCGTACTTTTCTACACGATGAGATTGTGCCATATATCGAACCATTTCTTTAATCGTATAAAAATCATGCGATTCATTTTGCAAAATATTAACTAGAATAGATTTATTAATAATATACATATTAAGCGATTTATCACCCTGCTTCATTTCAGTAATATCTGCATTTGAAGCAATATGACGCTGCAGCACGTGCTCAAAGTCAACTGTACATATCGTATAACTATTAGCAATTAATACGTATTCCTGCTTACTTCTTAAGAAATAATCAATATGATAACGGAACTGCGTGAATAGTGATGGACTCTCTAAGTGTAAATCACTTGTCATAGGAGGGAAGATAAACAATCCATCTCGCTTCCGATCCAAATCCCATTCTTTTCCTGAACCTATATGATCCATCAATGCGCGATAGCGATCACGAGGAAAAATGGCAACGCTCGAAATTCCAGAGTTCACCATATTAGAAAGCGTAAAATCGATTAATCGATAGCGCCCTGCAAAAGGAATGGCAGCAATCGATCTATAAAAGGTTAAAGGCTGCAGCGCTGTTGTGTTTGTACAAGCATCAATAATACCAAGCATTTGATTATTCAATGTCGTTCATCCTCTCTGTTCGTTAAATGCATTTAGCAACTGATTCAATCAATTCTTGAGTAACAAGAATTACTTCTTCGCTTCCTTTGGTCGGTCGAATGATAGTACCGTCTGGAACTTCAATGTCCGATGGAACAATTGCGTTTTCAATATATACGTTAGAGCCTATCTTTGCAGTAGGCATGACAACCGTTTTCTTAACTTCAGAACCTGAACCGATTTGTACACCTGGAAATAACACGGACTGCTCTACGTTTCCTTCGACAACGCACCCTTCATTTACTAATGACTCCACCACGCAGGCGTTTGGCGCAATATATTGAGGAGGCTG
Source organism: Priestia sp. USM5 (assembly GCF_058323215.1). Classification (NCBI taxonomy): domain Bacteria; kingdom Bacillati; phylum Bacillota; class Bacilli; order Caryophanales; family Bacillaceae; genus Priestia; species Priestia sp. USM5. The sequence goes on along the minus strand of NZ_JBSGKN010000001.1, from coordinate 4,060 downwards.
ATTAGGGTTAACAGAGTATACTTTCCATGAAGAGTCAAATAAATTAAGCTCGTCTTTATCACATAACAAATCCATATTCGCTTCCCATAAGCTTTTTACAGTTCCTACATCTTTCCAATAACCTTGGAATGGATATGCAATTAGCTTTTTCTTTTCATCTAGTAAAAGCGGAATAACATCTTTACCAAAATCATGGCTTGAGTATGGATTGCGTGCATCCATTTCTAAATATTCTTTTAAAATACTCCATTTAAAAATATAAATCCCCATAGAAGCTAGATTATTTTTAGGACGCTGTGGCTTTTCATCGAACTCCATTACATCTAGGTCACTATTTGTATTTAAAATACCAAAACGGCTCGCTTCTTCCCAAGGTACTTCAATAACAGAAATCGTTACATCTGCTTCTTTGTTTATATGATAATCAAGCATATTTTCATAGTTCATTTTATAAATGTGATCACCTGATAGAATCAGTACGTACTCAGGATCATATTGTGTCAAATAGTTTAAATTTTCATAAATAGCGCTAGCTGTGCCTTTATACCACTTTACTCCATCTGACTCCGCGTATGGAGGCAATACTGTGACGCCACCATTCCGTCGGTCCAAATCCCAAGCGCTTCCAATTCCAATGTATGAATTGAGAACTAGCGGTTGATATTGTGTTAATACACCCACTGTTTCAATACCTGAATTTGTACAATTACTTAAAGCAAAATCAATAATTCGATACTTACCACCAAATGGTACAGCTGGCTTTGCTAGATTTTTTGTAAGCGAACTTAGCCGACTACCTTTTCCTCCTGCCAATAACATCGCTACGCATTTCTTTTTTAACATGTTGTTTTCTCTCCCCTCGTTTTCTCTTTGCTCGTAGTATACTAATGCCAAACGGCGGAATATTCATTTCAATGCAAAAAGGTTGACCGTGAAACGATTCATCCACTGATTTTAATGCCTTTTTATTTACAATGCCTGAACCGCCGTACACTTCGTCATCACTGTTAATAACTTCAATGTACTCTGTCTCAACTGGAACTCCAACTTTGTAAGAATGATATGGATGCTCAGAAAAATTGCTAACAACTATAAAAATCTCCTGATTTTCTTTCGACTTGCGAATAAAGGAGAAAATTTGTTGATGATGATTGTTAACATCAATCCATTCAAATCCATCTGGATTATGGTCTAATTCATATAAAGGCTTGCTTCTTTTATAAATCTTGATGAGATCCTTCATATATCCGTTAAGATTGCGATGCATGTCAAAGTCATAAAGCATCCAGTCTAACTCTTCTAAATCTTTCCACTCATCAAATTGTCCAAACTCTCCGCCCATAAATAAAAGCTTTTTTCCAGGGTGTGCAAAGAAATATCCATATAGCAGTCGAAGCTGTGCAAACTTGCGCCAGTAATCACCTGGCATCTTATTAAGCAATGATTTTTTCCCATGTACGACTTCATCATGAGAAAGCGGCAAAATAAAGTTTTCGTTAAACGCATACATTAGTGAAAAGGTCATTTTATCGTGAAGATAGGGACGTCTTTCCACTCCAGCTTCCATGTACGTTAAAACGTCATTCATCCATCCCATGTTCCACTTATAATTAAAGCCTAAACCGCCCTCATACGTAGGTGCTGTAACAAGGGGCCAATCCGTTGAATCTTCTGCCATCATTAATATCGTTTCATCAGATTTAAAAACAGCTTCATTCAATTTTTTTAAGAAGCTGACAGCTCCATCATTTACTGCTTTTCCAGAAGAATTTTGCCAATAAAGCATATTAGCTACAGCATCTACTCGAAATCCATCTATGTGGAAGTACTCCAACCAAAACAAAGCGTTCGAAATGAGAAAACTTTGTACTTCAGGCTTGCCTAAATCGAAATTAGCTGTTCCCCAAACATAGTTTTCACGGTCGGGTTCTTTTTTGTATTCATAAGTAGGTTCTCCATCGAACATATACAGACCATGTTCATCCTTACAAAAATGCCCGGGTACCCAGTCTAAAAGAACGCCTATATTATTTTGATGACACTCATCTATAAAGTTCATCAACTCTTTAGGTGTACCGTATCGACTGGTAGCAGAATAGTATCCAGTTCCTTGATATCCCCAGGATCGGTCGAGCGGATGCTCAATGACTGGTAATAACTCAATATGTGTAAAACCTTGTTCAGCAATATAAGGAATAAGCTCCTGTGCTAATTCACTGTATGTATAAAGGCTGCCATCTTCATGAGTCCTCCAAGACCCTGCATGCAGCTCGTAAATACACAGTGGTCTTTCATATATATTTTGCTGTTTTTTCTTTCTACGCCAATATTGGTCGTTCCATTTGTACCCATCCAATGAGTAAACAATAGACGCAGTGTTTGGACGCACTTCACTGAAGAAAGCGTATGGATCTGCTTTTAATTTTTTTTGATTGCTTTGTGTGATGATTTCATATTTATAAATAGTCCCTTGTTCTAATTCAGGGATAAATGTCATCCAAATACCTTCTTCATTAACTTTAACCATTGAATGTTGAAAACCGTTCCATTTATTAAAATCACCTACAACGCTTACACCCTTTGCATGAGGTGCCCACACGCAAAATCGTACGCCTTCAATTCCTTCTACCGTTACCTGATGCGCACCGAAAATAGAGTAACTGCGAAATAAGTTTCCTTCGTGATACAAATGAACATCAAATTCAGTAGGCTGAACCGCTAGATTCACTTTTGCCACCCCTTTAACTTCAAACATAATATACGCACATAATATACGCTTCTTACCACTCATTCCCTTTTATAGTAAAAACATAAACCTTTTCTACAAATATAATAGAATAAATGTTCTTTAAAATTACTCTTTATTCCATACTCTTCATACTTTATTACTTTATGAATAATTCCATATGATATAGGGAAAATCCTGCTTAAAACTTACTTTTTATTCTGAAAATTCATGGTAATTATTCCTAACTATTATTCCTGTTTACTTAATCTTTAAAAAAGCGCAAATAAAAAAAGGTTTGCATATATGCAAACCTTTTTAAGATGACCCGTACGGGATTCGAACCCGTGTTACCGCCGTGAAAGGGCGGTGTCTTAACCGCTTGACCAACGGGCCATATTTAAATTTAAAACGACTGGCGGAGAAGGAGGGATTTGAACCCTCGCGCCGCTTACACGACCTACACCCTTAGCAGGGGCGCCTCTTCAGCCACTTGAGTACTTCTCCGTATGGCTCCACAGGTAGGACTCGAACCTACGACCGATCGGTTAACAGCCGATAGCTCTACCACTGAGCTACTGTGGAATATGGTGGGCCTAAGTGGACTCGAACCACCGACCTCACGCTTATCAGGCGTGCGCTCTAACCAGCTGAGCTATAGGCCCATTATTTGGAGCGGGTGATGAGAATCGAACTCACGACATCAGCTTGGAAGGCTGAGGTTTTACCACTAAACTACACCCGCGTTACTTAAGATGGGGCGACTGATGGGAATCGAACCCACGAATGCCGGAACCACAATCCGGTGCGTTAACCACTTCGCCACAATCGCCGTCTTAAAATGGTGGCTCGGGACGGAATCGAACCGCCGACACAAGGATTTTCAGTCCTTTGCTCTACCAACTGAGCTACCGAGCCAAACAAAATGGCGGTCCCGACGGGAATCGAACCCGCGATCTCCTGCGTGACAGGCAGGCATGTTAACCGCTACACCACGGGACCACTTTGGTTGCGGGGACAGGATTTGAACCTGCGACCTTCGGGTTATGAGCCCGACGAGCTACCGAACTGCTCCACCCCGCGATGATATGAATATGATATAAATAAATGGCGGAGGAAGAGGGATTCGAACCCCCGCGGGCTTTAACACCCCTGTCGGTTTTCAAGACCGATCCCTTCAGCCGGACTTGGGTATTCCTCCGTATATTTATAACAAATGTAACTTATATGGTAGCGGCGGAGGGAGTCGAACCCACGACCTCACGGGTATGAACCGTACGCTCTAGCCAGCTGAGCTACACCGCCATATTATTCGTTACAATTATTTAATTTCAT
>NZ_JBSGKN010000015.1:0-4630 GCF_058323215.1 Priestia sp. USM5 | reverse complement strand
GCTCTGCGAGGCTGTCGGCAGTGCCGACCAAAACCATAAAACCTTTAAGACCTTTCTTTTTTTTACGAGAAAAAAGAAACAAAAAAACCTGCCCTCTGCCACCTCAGCAAAGGGGGGTTTTGCTCTCGTGCTCGTTTAAAAATCAGCAAGGGACAGGTAGTATTTTTTGAGAAGATCACTCAAAAAATCTCCACCTTTAAACCCTTGCCAATTTTTATTTTGTCCGTTTTGTCTAGCTTACCGAAAGCCAGACTCAGCAAGAATAAAATTTTTATTGTCTTTCGGTTTTCTAGTGTAACGGACAAAACCACTCAAAATAAAAAAGATACAAGAGAGGTCTCTCGTATCTTTTATTCAGCAATCGCGCCCTTTAATGGAACAAAAAGATTTGAATTCCTGTTATAAAAAAAGGATCAATTTTGAACTCTCTCCCAAAGTTGATCCCTTAACGATTTAGAAATCCCTTTGAGAATGTTTATATACATTCAAGGTAACCAGCCAACTAATGACAATGATTCCTGAAAAAAGTAATAACAAATTACTATACAGATAAGTTGACTGATCAACTTCCATAGGTAACAACCTTTGATCAAGTAAGGGTATGGATAATAAACCACCTACAATTGCAATACCTGTTCCCTCTGATAAAAAGCTGGTAAAGTTAAGCAAACTCATTCCAGCACCAGCTTCCTGCTGTTTCAAGCTACTTGAAACAATTGTTGATATAACTGTTTTGGTGAACGAAAGCCCACCTAAAACAAATACGATTATAATTGTCATGAACCATGATGTTGTTTCTAAAAGAAAGGAAGCAGTTAAAAAGCTAACAGAAAGAAATGTAACTCCGATGTTTAACACGTATAAAGGACCTCTTCTATCAACAAGTATCCCACCAATGTAGCCGAAAATAATGACACTCATTGTTCCAGGGAAAATAATTACACTTCCGATTTCGGCAGTACTTAGCTGGTGAACATCTTTCATCATATAAGGAACCATAGAGACAAACCCTGCTACTGTTCCAAATATAATTCCCCCACAAAGAACTCCAATCATAAAAGGTATATTTTTCCCTAATCCGGGATCAACAAAAGGATCTGTTACTTTCCTGATATGTTTTACAAATATCAGGAATGACAGCACGCTAACGATAAGAAAAGAAATGCTATATGATGTTGTAAACAACATAAAAAATACAATGCCTACAGACATTAGTATAATTCCTTTGATATCAAAATGACCTTTTATCCTTACTTCTTTCTTTAATAATTTCATAAGAAACGGAACAGTGATAATTGTTATCATAGGAATGAGTAGAAGATAGGACCAATGAATATAATGGGCTATCATTCCACCAATCGCTGGACCGACTCCTTCTCCCATGGCTACTATCGATCCAATAAGACCAAATGCTTTACCCCTATTTTCCTTTGGAATATAGCGCGCAACTACAACCATTACGAGTGCTGGAAATGCAGCTGCACCAGCCCCTTGAATAAAACGAGCCATAATAAGTAAGGAAAAGAAAGAATGGCCAACAAACCCAATTACCGACCCGAAACAATTTATTATAATTCCAAATAGGAGTAACCTTTTGATGCCTAATTGATCAGATAGCTTTCCATATACAGCTGTTCCAATGGAAAAGGTTAACATAAAGGCTGTGTTCACCCAGTTTGTACTCGCAGGTGGTTTATTAAAATCATTTGCAATATCAGGTAATGAGACGTTCAAAACCATTTCATTTAATACGCTAAAAAAAGATAAAATGCAAAGCCAAATTAAAATTTGGTTGTGTCGTAAATTCGATTGTGAATAGGATGTATTCACATTTCACCCTCCAATAATGAGGGCAGACGTAGTTTATAGGGTTAATGATACGCTTCCCTCTTTTAATTGAACCCTGTTACATTCATTACACTTCATAATTAATTCCTCCTAAACTTGATTAAAACATTTTACCACATATAAACTAAGTTTTAAATTCAGTATTTCATCACTTATACAACAATATGGCCCGTTTGTTGAACTACTCTTTAATAAAATAATTTTTCCGTTCCCAATTCCACATTGCAATAATAGAAAATCCATCTTCATCGGCTTTTTCGTCATCATCTGTATGAATCAAATCGCCTTCTTCTGTGTCATCAAGGTTTAATTTTTTATGTATTTCTTTTAACAAACCACCATAGGAGATTAACCTTTTACGGTGTAAACCTTCCTCCAAATCAGACAAACGTTTCAAATTCTTTTCTTCATCATCGGTCATAAAATCCGTATCCTTTACAGGATATTTTGCAGTTTCGTCAATTGCCGATTGTATATCCGATTTATATTTATTTTTCGGTCGAATCATTTGAACTTTTACATTTGGATCATAGTCTAATTTCATTGCCTTTTTCCAAAATTGAATCCATTGTTTTTGATTCACGTAGTTTTCTGTATTCTTAAAATAAGTTGGTTCCACACATACCAATACATGCATGTGCTGATTATAAGAATTATCTTTATTATTTATTGTCACTTCCGTTGCACGCATAAAACCAACAAGATTTTTATTAATTTTTTTATATTGCATCATTCGGCGAAATCCTTGAGCCATATCTGACAAACTCTTATTTAATTCTTCGCCATCATAAACATTTTTAACTGTTAATGTGAGAAACAACCAACGAACTGTTGGCTTTTGTTTAATAACTTCAGCAACAACCTTTTGTGACTGAATGCCATGTTTCATTGCTCTCCTCCAGTTGCACATTGGACAAAGCCTGGATTTACAAAACCACACTCGATACAACTTTCTTTCGCCTGTTTCACGATTTTGTTTATACTCTAATATTTCAGCACAATCTTTTACTCTTTCAGCCTTTTTAAATTCAAGAATATGCAGAAGTTCAAAGTAATCAACATTAGCGATTTTCTTTTCTCTCCATGGTCTCACTTTTCCACTTTTTGTCTTGTCCACTAAAACCCTTGATTTTTCATCTGAATAAATGCTACTATTAGGACACATAATATTAAAAGAAACCCCCATCTATTTAGTTATTTGTTTGGTCACTTATAACTTTAACAGATGGGGTTTTTCTGTGCAACCAATTTTAAGGGTTTTCAATACTTTAAAACACATACATACCAACACTTCAACGCACCTTTCAGCAACTAAAATAAAAATGACGTTATTTCTATATGTATCAAGATAAGAAAGAACAAGTTCAAAACCATCAAAAAAAGACACCTTTTCAGGTGCTTTTTTTATTTTATAAACTCATTCCCTGATCTCGACTTCGTTCTTTTTTTACCTCTCGGTTATGAGTTAGTTCAAATTCGTTCTTTTTAGGTTCTAAATCGTGTTTTTCTTGGAATTGTGCTGTTTTATCCTTTACCTTGTCTACAAACCCCTTAAAAACGTTTTTAAAGGCTTTTAAGCCGTCTGTACGTTCCTTAAGGAATTCCTTAGTGCTTTCATAGATTAAACTCACATCACGCTTTAAATCGCTTATTTTAGACTTTAAAGACTTGTTTTCTTCAAGCAACTCATTATAATCATTTACATTTTCATTAAATCGCTCTACAAGACCACTATATTTTTCTTTAACTTGCCCATGTTCTTTACTTAATTTTTTATATTCTCTCGCCATATCAGTACTCATGAGATTTCTAACATGCTGTTTTAACCTATCGTTATCTCTCGCAGCAGTCACTAAGTTTTTATAATCACGCTCCGATATAACAACATTTTTGGTTGGTTTCTTTTCTGTTTTCATTATTTCTTTTCCCAAACCAAACATGGACTTTTCACCCGTTGGCACTTCAACACTTTTCATGTGTCGTTTCGCTGGTACTTCTAAATCTGATTTAACTTTATCGCTATAAGCAGTCCATTCATCTTTTTTAACTGCTAAATTTTTTTCTAGAAAATCAATCTCTTTTTCCAAAGTTTGTTTTTTAAATTTAGCTGTCTCAATATGTTTACGGTCAGAGCCACGTTCACCACGCTTCAACTCAAAACCCTGTTTTTTCATATGCTCGGGGAATTTATCTTGTAGCCATAACAGTTCTTGACGATTAAACACATTTTTTCCTTGCAGTTTTCCATCACGCATAGGCACAACACCTAAATGCATGTGAGGGGTTTGCTCATCATTATGAACTGTTGCATAAGCAATATTTTGCTTGCCATATCGTTCGGAAAATAATTTATAACTTTCCTCAAAAAATCGTTTTTGTTCTCCTGGATCCAGTTGCTCAAAAAAATCTCGGTCAGATGTTACTAGCAACTCATTTACAAGAACAGCATCTTTCCTCGTTTTTCTTGTACCTGTTTTTTGTGATTCAATAATTTCTTTGACACGTTCGTTGTAATCAATATTTTTATCATTTTTCAAATCATAATTTTCACGTGTTCGCTCATGGTCAATATCATCATTCGTTCTACTTTTTCGCTCTCTTTGATTATGAAATTGCATGCCTTTTAGTCCAGCTGATTTCACTTTTTGCATTCTACAAACTGCATAACTCATATGTAAATCGCTCCTTTTTAGGTGGCACAAATGTGAGGCATTTTCGCTCTTTCCGGCAACCACTTCCAAGTAAAGTATAACACACTATACTTTATATTCATAAAGTGTGT
>NZ_JBSGKN010000014.1:0-7002 GCF_058323215.1 Priestia sp. USM5 | reverse complement strand
GTATGCTACATGTATATTCGCATATTCCCGACAATATTTTTAAAATCTCAATCCCTGCGGCCGCGCACAAAAATAAATGATAACAGGAGAATAAGAAAAAAACTTCTCTATAGCTACATGATTACTAACATAATCAAATGTATCCATAGGAAAGTGTCTTAAAAATTACATGCAATTAACCTTTGTATCTAAAGAAAGCTTACAACAGCCACTGTAATAAGCATCAAAAGAATATACCATATACGACATGTCATGCTACATAAAAGAAGACACCTTTAAGGTGCCATTTTTCAATGAATCTTCTCTCACGTCTTATAGGAAACATTGTATATGTTGGCTCTGATACATTATCAAAGTTGTTTATAATACAACAACTAAAGTTTCCAAAACTGCCACCATTTCTTTTTTTCTTCTGAAGCAGCTACTAATTTCTTTTTTTCTTGTATTGATCGTAAGGTCTCCATTAAAGCTAAGTCTCTTTGTTCCCTTTTAATTTCACTTTCTTTATAGCTTTGCTTTATTTCTTCTAGCTCTTTAACCAATAATTTATTACTCTCCATAAGTTGCTCGTTAATTGCTCTTTGTTCTTTAAACATAGCTTTCAAAAAATCTAAAGAAGAAGAGTCTAATTCTTGGTTGATTGATTGATGATTGATTGATTGAATATCAATGAAAAGCTTATAACCATCGGCTTTGAGCTTACTATCTATTTCAGTATCAATCAAGTTATCGATCATATAACACTTCCGAATTTTCTTTAGAACTTCTACGGAATCTGGATGTAATAAAATCTTTTTCCCTTCCCTCTTAGTATTAAGAAAAGCTTGATGTTTTTGTATGTATCTCCTTACAGTTGGAACAGGTGTATTAATCATTTTAGAAATATCATTGATCGTTATCCAATCCATAATATAAACTGTCCTCCTTCAATCGATCAATCAATTATCAATCAATCACTAAGACAAACTATATATAGTTTCTTTAATTTTATCAAAATCCCTACTGATTGATCGATGATTGATCGATTGATTCACCTTTGTTTTGGGGTGGCGTGCTGGCTAGGGGTTTGGGGACTAGTCCCCATTTGTGTATCTTATTTGAAAAAAGGTAGCAACTATGGACGGCTGCTTTGGCGGTTCGGCAGGTATAATGGCCGTCACAAGCCGAGCATCTTAAACTTTGTTTTGGGTATGTTCGGCTTGGCGATATAACCAACCCTGCCGAAATTTTTAATGCAAGGAGAAAAGAGTGGAGATTTTTTCAGTGACTTTCTGAAAAAATACTACTCGAACCTTGCATTAAAAATAGCAAATATATTAATAGATAAGAGTGAAAAAAAGATGAAATGTTGGACAAACCCTTTTATATCAAGGGTTTGAGGGTGATTTGTTCACTTAAATTTTTTTAAGTGTTCACTTAAATTTTTTTAAGTGTTTACTTAAATAAGACTTAAGTGTTTACTTAAGTCTCTTGTTATTATATACTCAAAATATGAAAAAGAGACTGGATTATTTTTCTATAAAGGAGTTAAAAAAATGTCTAATTACAAACGCAAAAAAGGAGTAACTAGAAAAGCAACAAAAGTTGTAGGAACAAAAAAATACATAAACTCAGAGACTGGAGAAATCGAAGAAATGGAAGTTATAAGCATTGAAGAACGAGATGCTAATTTCCATAAAATTTGGTTAGGTCATATAGTTGAAAGTCTTGATTTAATAGGTAATAAGAAACTTAAAGTTCTTACATTCATAATGGATAACCTTAATAGCGAGAACATGTTTTTAATGACTTATAAAGAAATTGAACAGAAATTAGGAATTTCTCAGCCTACGATTGCTGAAACAATGAAAGCTCTACAAGAATCAGACTTTCTTAAAAAGATTAGAGCTGGAACCTATCAAATCAATCCAGATAAGATCTTTAAGGGCGGTAAAAACTCAAGATTAAACGTTTTAATGCAATATAACGAGATTGATAACAAGGAAGATAAATAAATTAAGGAGGTGATTCAAACGTTTAACACCAAGATTAGACACAACAACACAAAAAGGGCATTTCTCCTGGCAGAGAAACACCCCATTGCTTAATAGATTTTCGAATGCAATTTTATTATAGCATGGGTTGCCCTCAAAAAATAGGAGGGTCTTATCATGGATCAAACTGAAAAATTATTAATAGGCATTGAACATGTTCTAAGTCTAGCTTCCGATTTAGTAGATGAAGTTGCTCGACTAAAGAATGTAGAAGAAGAATGTAAAATGCTAAAAGAGAAAGTCTTCATGAACCAACTAACTCAAGCAGAACAAGAAGTATTTGCTCTTGCTATTGATGGTCATTCTATTTCAGAAATACAAAACCTTCTTCATAAAGAAGAAAGCACTATTAAAAATCAAAGAAAAAGCATCTTAAAGAAATTGAATACAGAATCTATGACAGAGGCCGTTCAACAATTTCAAAACCTACATCAAGAACCTTCAAAAAAACTAATAAGAATTTCTTAAACATAGTAGCCTTAAAGGCTAAAGAAGCAGGCTTAAGCCTGCTTTTCTTTTTAGTCTAATAATCCCTTTTCCTTAAACACTTTTCTCAAAGCTTCATTCACCAATTCAGATTTATAACTCTTTGGCACCCGATCAATAATACTTAACACATCATCATCAAAATAAAAGCCTCGGTATACTCTTTTCGAACGGTCTTTTGGACTTTGCAACAACAAATCAATTGCATCTACTGTACTAGCTTTTGAAGAACTAGTGCTAGTGCTTTCACTTTCATCAACATAGCTCGTACTAGCTGCTACTTCGCTGGTTGCTAGCTTTTGTTCTGCTGGCATTTTACTGTTTTTAGAGATAAGGGTACTAAAATCAATATCTAAAGGCTCTGATTCTTCTCCAACATAGCGATAAATGCTTTCCTTACTGTCCCATTCATAACCTAATTTCTTAATCTTTGATTGAATGGTACGAGTACTTACACCATATCGATCAGCTAATTCTTTAATAGTGATTTCTTTCATCATAATGCCATTTAACATCTTTTTTACCAGCATCATACTAGCCCCCATTTTCGTATTAAGAGTATAGTACTAATATTCAAATGCAACATGATATTTCCTGCTATATTTTTTTCAGCTGCATAGTTATTTCAATCTTTGAGCAAAATACTGGAGAAGTCTTGTAGGACTCCACTTACAACCTAATATTTATCAGTAGAAAAAGCCATCTTCCCCAAAGATGGCTTTTTCGCCTTTTAGTTAACATAAAATCAATTATAAGAAGCCAAATTCCTTATATATAAAGAATTTGGCTTCTATTTTTATCAAAAAATGATTAATATGTTTAATTCAACAGCAATGATTAAATTGATTCGGTTTGGTTAGTTAAATAAAAATATGCAGCAATCATTATCATGTTAGTAGGATATCATTTAATAAAGCTAGTTCTACGCTGAAAGGATCACTAATTTTTCTAAGTTCACAATAACCAGAACTATAAATATGAATAATCTTAAATCTTGTACCACGATACAAAACCTCTTTATTAATTGACATACCTTCCCTCCAGATTCATTATCATAGTCTATTCAACATATTAATCATTTTTCTTATTCAACGTACATCTGGAATAGAATCAAACTACTTTTCCCTTTTTTATATATTTCAAAACATAAATTCAAATAAAATTTTAAATACACTCGACTATATACATATTTTTAACTGCCTTGAGCAAACTACTCATGACGTCGTGAGGCATCCAGTATCCAACACGAATCTCTTCTCCAAGAGCAGAAAAACCTACTGATCCCTGTTCAGTAGGTTTTTCGTTTTTAAGCTGTATAAGATATACAAAGTTAGTTAACATAATACCTCTTTCCGGAACACATCAAAAAAGAGAACCCTTACGCCCCAAGGGTTCGAAGAAGTTCTCTTTTTCTCTTTTATGCAACTTTTTATACATTGTTGATAGAATAGGCATTCTATTGAGCAAATCAATGAAAACAATGTATAAGAAGTCCACCTTTTATGCATATGTATAATGATTTAACTATATTATAATTACCAATAATTACATGTCTCTCTGAGATTAATCTGTTAAAAAAACAAAAAAAGCTCTAGTCAAATGTGCCCTTTAGACTGGAGCTTTTTTATACATATCTTACTTACAAGCTATAAATTAGCAATATTATCCAAAATGTGTTATTGTTGCATTCATTACTTCAGATTTCAACGTATTTGAAGGCAACCTCATTCTCCTATGACAAAGATGAGGTTGCTCTTTTTTTATTTTTACACGCAGCAACACATTTAAAATAGTCCTTAATTACAGAACATGGTAATCTACTTATGTTTCATACTTCGGATACGTATGGACAAACCCTTATGAAAGAGCAATCTCGATTGCCAATGCCCAGATTGCTTCTTTTATTTTGAAATTTGTATGACAAGTTTCGTTTTATTATGTTACACTAAAAGAGCTAACGACCTAATCTAACTTTTTCTTTTACTTTTGCAAAGTAAAATTCCTAAACAAAAAAGAGCAAACCTTCTCCAATGCCAGTTGAGATAGGATTGCTCTTTTTTATTTAAATCCTTTAATATCAGCTTATTTATCAGCAAAACCATACGTGTAAGCGTTCAACAATAAATAAATATCGTAAGCAGCTACCACTGCAAAAGCAATAAGTAAGAGTGTCGTTTTCATTTTACTCAACTTCCTATCTCCTTTTTACCGTTCTAATTCTTGATCATTCTGTTTTGATTGCCTACCAATTCCACGAACATATTGGAAAAATGAAATCTGCTTCATTTTCTCCACATTCTGATCAATCCAATTCAACGCTTTTTCCTTCCAGGCTTTCAATATTTTATTCTCTTCTTTTAATTCACGAACCTGCCTATTCGCATAATCTAAGTCTTCTTTTGGGACATAATCCTTGATATAACCAAGATTCATCTTCGTTAAGCTCTCATTCACTTCTTTTTCCTGTACAAGCTCTTTTTTCGTTTTCTCATGTTTCTCCTTCTCAATTGTCAAATCATCGCTGAGAGAGCTTATATGAGCCTCATATTGCGTATCTAGTTCTCTCTTAACCTCATCTTTGACCTTTTCCTTTTGTTCAGCTGAGAAATCACGCACAAGCTTCTGGCGCATTTGTTTCTTCGCTTTTTCCACTTGGCCGTCTTGATCCGCCACATATACCTCTAATTCTTTCCTTGTCTCATCCAAATCATTTTTCAATGTCTTGTTCTCTTTTTCATAGCGATCAAGCTCATGGCTCAATGCATGCGTGCGCTCATGCTCGGCCGCTAATGTTTGCTGAAGCTCTTTTGTGAGACTCATCAGCTCATGAAAATCTTCTTCTTCCACTTTCACTTTGGAACCCATGACACTCTTGGCCGCCTCTACTTCAATAGGTTGGCTACATAACTCTTCAATCCGTCTCTCGCTACGTATCTCAACGGGTGGTGCTGCTTTCAACTCCACTAAATTATCCATCTGTTGAAGCTCTTTTTCCTTGTGAGCCACAAGTTGTTGAAGATGCTTGAGCTCTTTCTCACGTTCTTGTTTTTTAAACTCATGCACACTCTTATGCTGCAGTTCGCTCGGCTCGCCACGCTCAATGTCATACCCACGTTTGTTCATGTAGTGATGAAAGTCATCCTGGATTCGACGAATCTTCGTTTTCCCATGAAAGTACTCTTTCGCCGCCAAGCGCCGATCATCCGTGATCGGCACAAACCCCACGTGCATGTGTGGCGTCGCTTCGTCGTTATGTACCACGGCATATAAAATGTTCTGCTGACCATACTTGCCTGCAATATGGTCCAGTGCTGCTTCAAAATATTTGCGCTGCTCGTCTTGCGACATCGCATGCATATACTCCGGACTAGCCGATACAAAGAACTCTGCCACCAGGACGGCATCATTCCGAATTTTTCGTTTCACACGGGTGGCCGTCATCTTCTTAATTTCTTCATGGTACTTAATTTTGTCCTCGTTCACAAAGTCATAGTTAAGCATCGTCCTGGTTGAATCGATGTCTTTATTTTTACTGTTCTCGCCTTCTCGCTGGTTATGTTTCTGGATCCCCAATATTGCGTCTTTGTGGAACTTTTGCATGCGGATAATCCCATATTTGGCCATCCCTCAATCCCCCGTTTCGACCACTGTACTTGGGTCTAGCATACCACAATTTGATATTTGGTGTAACGCACTACACCAATTTTTCATCTTCGATCAAATTGGGAGCGCGCTCTACGAGGTGGCGGTCGGATTCCTCCCTCTGTTTGGCTCCGCCAAAAAGAAAAAAGACATCCTAAACGGATGCCCTTTTTCTTATAGACCGTGGACGCCGTCCACCACCTGTAAGGGGAACTCTTCCCCTTAACCCCATCCTAAAAACTCCCCCAACCCCCTCACTTTTTTGAGGGGGCTCCCTCGCCGGTTGGCGTCAAACAAACGGGTTTGTTTGAGTGCCAAGAGGGTTTGGGTCTGGTGAATCTATCAACTCCTTAAATTCTCGACCTGACGGTCTTGCGATTTACCGTTGACAGACTACTTTATAAGGAGGTTTTGAATGTTTTTGAAAGAAATTATTCCTAGTAGTTTATATGCTTTAAAAATTAATTACTGCTCTTATCTTCTTTTTGAAAATGTTCTTTGTAATATAAATAATCAACTTTATGTTTTGTAGACATTAATTGTGTTGCTAATATTGCAGTGTAAACAGTGGTCAATCCTAATGCTACTGCTCCCAATAAATTCAAATTGTCTTTATTAGTATTATCGTTACTATTCATGAAAATTTATCTCCTTTCTCATTTCTCTTTAAACTTATATTGCTAAATATCTTAGGTTTTTATTCCAAACTGAAACAGAGAAAGTCCTTTAGATGAACCTTGACATACCAAATTTCTAATTGAATATATGTGTCATAAATTATATATAGTCACAACAAAGGCCGCCCATTATGTATCATCCTATAAGGCGGCCTTCATTGTAT
>NZ_JBSGKN010000013.1:0-7888 GCF_058323215.1 Priestia sp. USM5 | reverse complement strand
AAGCTTCTGTTTGGAAATTCTCATTACTTCTCAAGTTCATAACATGCTTCATTAGAAAGCTACTGATCCCTGTTCAGTAGCTTTCTTTTTTAATTTAATAATCCCTTTTCTTTAAATACTTTTCTTAATGCTTCATTCACTAATTCAGATTTATAACTTTTGGGAACACGATCAATAATGCTTAAAACATCGTCATCAAAATAAAACCCTCGATACACTCGTTTTGAACGGTCTTTGGGACTTTGCAGCAGCAAATCAATTGCATCTACTGTGCTAGCTTTTGAAGAGCTAGTACTCGTACTTCCACTTTCATCAAGATAGCTCGTACTAGCTGCTACTTCACTAGTAGCTAGCTTTTGTTCTGCTGGCATTTTACTGTTTTTAGAGATAAGAGTACTAAAATCAACATCTACAGGTTCTGATTCTTCTCCAACATAACGATAAATACTTTCCTTACTGTCCCATTCATAGCCTAATTTCTTAATCTTTGATTGAATCGTACGCGTGCTTACATTATATCGATCAGCTAATTCTTTAATGGTGATCTCTTTCATCATAATTCCATTTAACATCTTTTTTACCAGCATTATAATAGCCCCCATTTTTGTTGTAAAAGTATAATACTAGTATTCAAATGCAAGATGATATTTCCTGCTATAACTTCTTTTAAAACAAACCTATGTGTCAGCAATGATACAAGATGTTTCATTTTCTATACATAAATGTATCATTCCCTCTAAAACGTAATTATCATGTTATACTGACAGACACTGACAAAACATTGTATATGCAATATGTTTTGTTCATTTTCTGCATTGAACGAACAAAAACCACTGTTTAGGTCCAGTGGTTTTTGTTTTTCAGAATTGAATATGTTTTTATTACTTGAGCAAACTATACAAGATACCGTAAGGTGTCATTGGATAAAATCGTGAGAAAAACCAACCTTTAAGGACTTAAAGGTTGGTTTTTCCTGTCTTATGTAGTTAACATAAAACCTTTTATAAGAACCAAAAAAGCCCTCCTATTGAGTTATAAACTCCAATAAGAGGGCTTTTTTTCTATATGCTTATGTATTAATTAGTATTATCTTTACCTAATTTGCGATCAACTAAATAGGCTAAAAAGAAAATTGTTGGGATAAATAAAAGTTTTAGAGGTGATAAATTCTCAACAGATGTATGAGTAATATAGAATGTTAAGAAGACAAAGCCTAAAACTAATGTAAATATCTTTTCTTTCAAATCGCACACCTCACTTTCCTTACAATTACATTATAACATATATTTAACATATCTATTTTTAGTCAACATAATCCATATTATCGGCACAAATAAAGCCCTAGAAGTGTCACGCGCTTTTAGGGCTTTATTTCTTATACCTGTTATATATGTAATTAATGTTTTTGATCACTTTGACTAGATAAATATTTAGATACATCATTTGGAACTTCAAGATTTAAGTCAACATCTTTAATTTTAACGTTAATATAAGGAGTTCCTTTGTACGTAGTAACTGTAGCAACTTGTTTAAGTTCTTTTTTATCCTTATTTGTTGCATCTCCCAATTTAACAGTGTCTGCTTGATACATTTTATATACGTTCTCTTTCTTGGCACTTGTAGGTATATCTGCAAGATTCCATTTATCAATTTTTAATTTATTAAAAAATGCATTTACATCTTGCTCCTTATCAATCGTATTTAACAATACTTCCGGATGGTCTACAGATAATACTTCTACTTTTTTAGCTTGATCAAATCCTAAGTTTAAGTCTTCCTGAATATCTTTTTCCTTTGAGCTACAACCAAATAGTAGTATAGATAAACTTACAGTTGCTATAAATGCCATGTAAACTTTTTTCATAGATACCCTCCTGTAAAATCCATTAATTTACATAGAAAATTTTAACATCATTTTCCCCTTATTGCTATACTTCTAGAGATGTAAAGTTGAATATTCCATACATTTTTAGTTAACATAATACCTCTTTCCGGAACACACCACAAAAAAGAACCCTTGTCGCAGAACGGTTCCGCCGAGGGTTCTTTTTCCGGAGTATGCAGCTTTTTATACATCCTTGATATGACGGGGTTCTCCTTACAGGTGGTCGGAGAAATAATGCATAAAAAGCACACCTTTTATACATATGCTGACGAGCTAAAAAGTAGCATTAATAACCAATATATGTTATATTTTCAATAATTACTTGAAATTTCAACGTATTTGAAAGCAATCTCACTCTCCTATGACAAAAATGAGGTTGCTCTTTTTTATTTCCAAAATTCCCACCACTTTTTATTGGGAGTTTTTTTAGGTTCTTCAATAGATGCTGCTATCTCTAATTTAGACTCTTGTAATTCTCTAATAGAGCTCATCAGCTTTTGATCTCGATCATCTAACCTTTTAAGTAATCCTTCTTGAAATTTCCTCTGTTGTTCTTCTTGTTTAAGTGTCCATTCACTTAAGAAATGCTCATGCTTTTTCAATTCCTCCTGGACCCTTTTAGCAACCATTGATTCTATGTCCTGAACAGGAACAATCCCTTGCTTATCTAAGGATTGTTCAGTTTGTTGTTTAGAAGTGTTTATGTTTTCTTCATCATAAATTTTTGGGAAACCTTCTTCTTCTAATAGCTCTAGTATCTGAGCAGATTGTAGACTTCGTTTGTTTCTCATTTTAGCTATAAATAGAAAAATCGGTAACGAAGATGAATTAATTAAATACTTGTTTTTTTCACCTTGCTTAACATTTATAAAATCTTTATAAGTTTGACAATTACGTTTTATAGTCATGGCTGATACTTTTACTTGTTTAGCCATATCTTCAGCTGATAACCACTGTTTAGAAGTCTTCACTGTTCAGATCACCGCCTTTAAATTTAACTAAACATCTAAACTGAACACCATTCAAACAATTAGATAATTCCATGCTATATATAGATTAACCTCTTTTCTTGTTCAGATCATTGTTTAGATAATTATTTTTAAAATCATCTGAACATCTAAACAAACACTATCCAAACAATGAACAACCACACAAAAAACTTAGTCATAAATACTTGGCCGTCTTAAGACGGTATATTAGCCTTTAGGCTTAATGTTAAAAAATTAACTATTTCGTAGTTGTCATTTTTGACAACTACGAAATAGTTTTTAAACGAAAAAAAGTATAAAAAGAGCCTTGCAATTCTATAAGCGAATTGCTATTTAAATAGAGAGTGAGAAGAGAGAGTAGACGAAAAGTGTTATAAACGTTGTTATAACAACGTTTATAACACTTTTCGTGTGTTGCAAAAATGCAACAGGTGTGTTGCATTTTTGCAACACACGAAAAATAAAAAAAGAGCCTGTATATTGGCTCTTTTAATATCAAAATAATTTATCGGGTAAATCCTTTAATATTTTCATTTTCATGGCTTTATGAAACATAACTTGCAAAGCTTGATTTACATTATCTTTATCACCTGCATACATAATATGTGGGTTTACAAAGATAGCATAAGCTTTGGCATTATTATCTTCTACTCCTGACTCACCTTTAAATAAAATCCCTTTTTTAACTAATGAATTGATAACAGTACTTGTGTTTGTTCTGTTACTGTTAATTAATTTAGCAATTTCTGAGATATTAGCAGGTACTGGATTTTTAGATTTAATATCTAAAACAATACAATTAGTAGAAAAAGCTACATATGGGACAATATCATACAAAAAGACTTTTTCTCTCCCAGTAAAATATTCTTTTTTATTTAGATACCCCTGATTTCCCTGCAAAGTTTGTACAAACCTCACTCTCGATTGTGGAGTTCTTTTTGTTCCTATAAAAATATCTTTACCAGTAGCCTGGCTTAATGTTTCCATTGCCTTATTAACTTCATCTTGATCTATGCCATGATAATCTGCTTTAGCTCTCTCTTTTTCAACTTCAAAATCTCTTAGCCTTGCATTTCTTTCAGCTTCAGCTAGTTTTCCTTCTAAATTAACAATATTATTTTTACTGTTTTCCAAACTAATTCCTCTCCCTATATAGCAGGAATTAGTCCCTTATGATAGAATATGTACATAAATATGTGTATAAGGGACCCATTCCCTTTCTATTTTCGAGAAACCGCCTGCCGTCCAAAGCATGGGCGGTTTTTCTCATTTATACTACTTTCAACACTATCAATAAATTCCCTCTTTTTCTAGTCTTTTCGCAGTTTTTCAACGAATTCTGCACAAGAGGACTTGTCTATCCTAAGTTAATACCAAACAACCCAAAAAACCATTTAAACAAGAAGAACATAGGCACCATAAAGATGGCAGCCCCAGCTCCATACTTCACCCAATCTAACCAGCCATTAAACGCCACGCCCAACTTAGCGTTCGATATCATAGTCTTGCTGTTTTTTTCGACCTCGCTCAGTTCCGCCTTCGCTGTCGCGCTCAAGCTGTCGAACTTGCTCCCCAGGTTGTTGTTGATCTTCTCTAATTCGTTCTTGATCGCTTGATTGTTTGCTTGAAATTCCTTTTGAAGAAACTGACGATTCGTTTCCATTTCCTTGTGTAGCACTTGAATGGCTGCCTTCATTTCTCCCAAAGTTTTGCTTGTATGCAGCTTGTGTGTTTCGATGTCGTTCTCTAATTTGCTCAGCAACGTCATCGAAGTCAATTCCATCTCCCTCTGTACGTCTTGGCTCGTCTGTTTGATCTCCTTGAGCTCTTGTTCGATCATCATTTCTTTGTTCATGTTTTCTTTCAGGAACGTCGAGAGATAGCCCTCTGTCGCTCTGAGACGTAGAATCATCTCCTGGTATAACTGCTGTAACTGTTGTAACTCCTCTTTCTGCTGAACCTGTTGCTGCTCTTTCTCTTGTAACTTGTCTTTCAAAGCCATCTAAAATCGTCTCCTTTTCATACGCCAGCCCTAACTTGCTGCCACGTACTTTTTTATTCGATTCTAAGTGCTCATACGTGATGTTTTTACCTCGTAAAGTAGCTTGGACCCCTTGGTCTTTTAAACGTTCCTGGAACTCTTCAAAACTCGTTGTCTGCTCTTTTGAAGAATCAATCGCCGTCCGAATTTCATCTTTCCAACTCGACTCACCTTTTTTAAGTAACGACTGTTCAGCTAACGTATAGCGCACATCGGCCGAGCGCTCTTCTACAATGGACAAACCATGTTCCTTACATAACTCATCGCTCACATCACGAAAACGGTCAATGGCATCTTGGCCATGAGCATGAAACTTTCGGCCATCTTCATAGTTCACCGCATTAATCACAATGTGGTTATGAATATGATCTTTATCTGTGTGCGTATAGACGGCAAGCTCATGACCTTTTGCCAACTTCTCAGCCAGTTGTAACCCAATTTTATTGGCTTGTTGGGGATCCACCTCATCTGGTTTGAATGATTGAATGATATGATGGGCTTGTATGCCGCCGTTCTTGCCCCATATTTCCCTTGTAGCCTTAAATTGGTTCCGAACATAGTCCACATCGCAATCAAGCGAATTTGATACCTCAGAGCGCTTCTCAGCGTACTTCAGTAACGCATTGGCATTTTTCGTCGTACTTAGCTTAATTGTTGCCATGCTGCAGCCAATCCCTTTTTAATTTCGTCGAGATTGTATACCAATCTCTCAAGCTCCT
This sequence comes from Priestia sp. USM5, assembly GCF_058323215.1. Lineage (NCBI taxonomy): Bacteria > Bacillati > Bacillota > Bacilli > Caryophanales > Bacillaceae > Priestia > Priestia sp. USM5. Next base: position 2,254 of record NZ_JBSGKN010000013.1, on the reverse strand, counting down.
GTTCACTCAATTGTTCAATGTCTCGTGCATTGCACCATCTCGCAATCTGGTTCACATTGGTACCCACGGCACGCAATTCCTTCGCAATTGCTAGAGCACCCTCACGATTGATCTTCGGCTGTCGTACACGGGTACCCTGTGCCTTTGCTTTCACAAAGGCAGGCACCGTCATTCCTACGTTATCCGCCATCAGCGATAGCCGTTCGAATTCCTCCTCAGTGACACGGAACTTCACCTGTTTAGGCTCGTTCCTACGCTCGCCTTTCGTCTCGCTCATCCCTTTATTCCTCCTTATGTTCACCTACTGAGCGTGGTGAACTTGGTGTAAAATTCCAGCTGTATGCTTCCATAATACACCAAACAGTCGGAATAAGGCAAGCTCTACAATTGGTACCCAATTGAGCTTGGTTATGCTTTGCATAACAATCCCCCCAGCCCCCTTTTCAAGGGGGAGCCAAACCGCGGACGCTGTCCACACCTGCCAAAGGAAAGCTCCTTTGGAATGGCTTCTACAAACACCCCCAACCCCCTCAACACTTTGAGGGGGCTCCCTCGCCGGTTGGCGTCAAACAAACGTGGTTGTTTGAGTGCCAAGAGGGTTCGGGTGTAGAGACATTGTCAATTCCTTAATGCTCCCTACGGTCCGCTTACCATTGACAATGCAGCTTATCTCCCCCTTTGTTTTGGGGTAGAGGCTGGCTTCTTATGTTTTTAAGAGTGTTGCTATTCTTGAAGTAAGGTTAATACTCTTGAACAGCTGCACAGGTGGTTCGGCAGGTATACTTGCGCTAACAAGCCGATTCTCAAATCCTTCGTTTTGGGTATGTCGGCTTGGCGAGAGATCCAAACCTGCCGAAATTTTTTATGCAAGGAGAAAAGAGTGGAGATTTTTTAAGTGGGTTTCTTAAAAAATACAACTCGTACCTTGTGTAAAAAATAGCTTACTTTAGATACAAATAAAGACCATATTTTAATTTTTAATATGTCTTCTTTGTTTTACCTTATAAACGTATAAAGTTTTCAGATAGAGAGAATTATAAAACAAAAATGGAAAAGGAAAATTATGATTGGACTTATACTAGCTATTATACTTTTTAATATCATTGCTTTGAAAATGAAAAAAAGGCTTACACTAAACCAAATTCTGCATATTTGGATGTTTACAATTGCTCTTCAACAGTCATTTGATTTAATAATTGAGTATAAATATAACGGGTATTGGTATTTTGACAAGGAGGTAGACTGGAAAGGTTTCCTAGCACATACTATCCTTGTTCCCCCTGTAAATGTAATGTTTTTAAATTGGTACCCTTTTAAGAAAAGATTAATGAACCAAGTTTTTTATTTAATAATATGGATCATTGCTATTTTGTTATATGAGGTAATTACATTAATGCCTCAACCATGGGGTTATTTTCATTATGGTTGGTGGAAATTAAGATATACAGTTATAGTCGATCCTATCCTGTTTTTAATTTTGCTAAGTTATTACAAATTTATATGTAGAGTAGAAACTATTCTTATTACCAGCAAATAATTTATTTTTATAATTCAAAACTAAACTGTATTACAAAGGGTGACATGATGAATTTTATATGGCAATCTGTAATTCTTATTTTGGCTGGAATATTGCTATTGAGAGTAGCTGGAAGAAAATCTATTGCTCAAATGACCTTGGCTCAAACTGTAGTTATGATCTCTCTTGGGACTATCATTGTACAACCGATAGTTGAAAAAAGTATGATAAAAGCTATTGGAGGAGCTGCAATTTTCGTTATTGCTATCCTAGTCTTAGAATATTTGCAATTAAAATCTAATACATTTGAAAAATTCCTTACAGGTAAATCTAAAATCGTAATACAAAATGGAAAATTGGATACCCAAACCCTAAAAAATTTGAGATTAACGGCTGATCAACTAGAAATGCGATTGCGCAATCAAGGGATATCAAAGATTGAAGATGTTAAAACAGCAACCATTGAACCTAATGGGCAATTAGGTTATGAACTTCAAGAAAATGCAAAGCCTTTGACTGTAGGAGACTTTAAAAAGCTAATGAACTTATATATATCACCAGCTTTTGATAGTAATACTTCTTCGCCAAATTTAAATAAACTTGACGAATCATCGAATATCTTTGAAGAGATTAATCAAAATGATAAATCAAACCCTACATATCTTCAGTAATAGGTTTAATTGTTCTATATTTATCAATAAAATTTTATAAGTTGAGCAAACTAAGGAAGACGCTGTG
>NZ_JBSGKN010000012.1:0-8760 GCF_058323215.1 Priestia sp. USM5 | reverse complement strand
GATTAGCGCACTTTGTGCTCTTATCAACTTATTCCTAAACCACTAACCCATTCTCAAGAAAGGAGGAAAGAATTATGGCTATCTACCATCTATCGATGCAAATCATCAGTCGTTCAAAAGGACAATCAGCTGTCGCTGCAGCTGCTTACCGCAGTGGAGAAAAACTACATGATGAACGTACTGACGAACAAAAGTTTTATGCTCGTGATGTACAGCCAGAAACCATGATTCTGACTCCTTCTGATGCGCCAGAATGGATGAAAGATCGTAACCGTTTATGGAATGAAGTTGAAAAAGTAGAGAAACGTAAAGACTCACAATTGGCACGTGAATTAAACATTGCGTTACCAATTGAACTAAATCAGGATCAACAAAAAGAACTCATTCAGTCTTTTGCTCAAAATGAATTTGTTCAAAAAGGAATGGTTGCAGACATCTCTATCCATCGTGACAATGCCAATAACCCTCACGCTCACATCATGTTAACGATGAGAAACTTGGATCAAGATGGGTTTGGCAAAAAGAATCGTGACTGGAATGCTGATTTTGCCAATGCCAAAGAAAACAATCGTGGGTACGTTAAAAATAGCGAGGGTTGCTTGTCTATTCGTGAAGAGTGGGCAAACTATGCCAATCAAGCGTTAGAACAAGCTCAAAGTAAAGAGCGTATTACGCACCTTTCTCATGAGAACCGCGGACTTGAAGTCCTTCCAACCATTCACTTAGGTCATGTCGCTCATGATATGGAGAAGAAAGGAAAACAAAGTCATCGTGGTCAAATCAATCGAGAACGTCAAGAATACAACAAAGCTGTCATTGATCTACAAGCTTATCGTCGTCAAAAAGAAGCTCACGTAAAAAAGATGAAAGAAAAAGAGAAGCAATTTGGCTTCTCTACAGATATTGAAAAGACTTATATTCAAAAGGCAGCGTCGCTTTTAAACCAAAAAGCCATTTCCTTAGACGATATTTTAAAACGCCAGGAAGAACTACGCAAAATGAGTGATCGTCATGATCCAATTGAACGTCATTTCCACGTACAACAGCAACAATTTCTGAACGTCAGCAATCACTATGACCGTATAAGGGATTTAAACTATGAAATCCAACAAAATGAAGAAAAAGTAGAAGAACTTAAAGGGTCTCTTAATCCCTTTAAACTCAAAGGAAATAATATGATGAAACGTCGTCATCTTGATAAGATTTCTGATTTAGAAAGTAACAAACAAACCTATGTAAATGGCATTGAAAGGTATAAAGAATCCCTTCGTTTCTCAAATGAAGAAGAGTTCTGCGAACGCTATACAGAATTCTCTCAGCAAAAAGAGAATCGTCTGCATCAAATTAAGTATGAGAAGCAACAGATTCAAGTAGAAACTAAAGTATTGTTACAAGCAGAGGAAGCCATTAAAACAGCTAAAATTCGTGAAGTAAGCTCTCACTATCCAGACTTAAAAACAGCTGGAAAATATTTAAGCTATGAGAATGCATTAAAACTAGAGAAACATATAGATATGGCCAAAAAGACTCCTGTAACGTTAGAAGTCATTGAAAAAGCAATTGAAAATCAACAAGACGATCTATACAAACTAAAGAAAGACCTAAAAATCTTTCAAACGGAAAAAGATCATCTAGATAATATAAAAAACCAAGTTACTAGCCTTGAAAAAACAGAAAAAGAACTTGATAAATTAAACAATAGTCCTGGTGAAGCAGCTAAGCGTTTAGTTTCAAAGAAAGCACGTCAGCACTATGAAGAATTGCAACATGAAGCAAATCACTACCGAGATAACCTTAAGGAAAAAGGATATAAAGGACCAGAGGATTTAAACAAGCGACAAGCCGAAATTAGAGGACTTGAGGAAAATGTAATACCAACTATAGAAAAAGACATAAAAGTCAAAGAACACGTCACAGAAATAGTCTCAGGCATCTTTGATGCTATTCAGCAAGCTACTCGTAGTGAAGAACAAGGTCAACAGAGGCACCAACTTAGAAAAATGAGGAGTAGCAATATAAATAGATCTAAAAATCAAGGGCCCGAAATTGAACGTTAATAAAAAAGGCTTGTTCAATTATATGAACAAGCCTTTCTCTTTATAAAATTAATAATTTGAATAGCCTTCATGCTTACATTTACAACCAGAGTGATGATCTTTATGACCATCATAACCATCTTTACAGTTACAATTGCCATAATCACTGTCTTTGTTATATCCATCATATCTATCGTAATTACGACAACCACCATAATTATTATTATAGTTCCAACAACCACATCTACAGCGACGTCTACAGCCACAACCAAAGAAATTCCAACAACACATACCTTTCCCCTCCTTTAATTGCCTTAAGGCTTATTTAGTCAACTTAAGTTGACTATCATTTGCTAAGGGGGAACAGCCTGTACTAAGTTTGAGCCTTCATTGACTGCAAATTACCTTATAGTACATGTTATGGAGAAAATAAAATTTGGTATAGGTCAAATGTTTAAAAACATGAAAATTTATATATAATTTAAAATTGATTATACTTGTCCGTAACATTCCTATAACTCCGCATACCATACAATATGTGTATCAATAACTTTCAGATCTCTTGATATAAATAGCAAGAAACTTCTAATTCTAACGATATTCAGGAGTCTATTAAATTAGTTATGTAAAAAGCCTTCCAGTTGAAAGGCCTTTTTATCGATTTAGCAGAAGCCTCCGTAGCCACCACTAAAACAACTACATCCAATAATCAAAAGCAGAATAAATAAGACAATTAGAAGAACATAAACTTAGGGAGGAATTTTAAATACGCATTATTCATCTATAGCATTATATGTACAAATATCGATATCAATTGGATTTTAAGTTAACTTAGGCTACTATTCAGCAATATCTAACTTACATAATAAATTGCATAGATTAAATACCCTTCATTATTTTGAATGAAGGGATGGTTTTTTTATATTAGCACCAAGGACGGGGTCTAGGAGGGCAACTTGGCACACAAAAATGTTGGTGCGTCTCTTGACATACAAGAGATTCTGTATGTGGAAATGAGTGCATAAGCTACTCAAGATGTTCTAAAGCATCATCTCATAAAACCTAATTCTCTAAAATCGAAAACCAGAAAAACTTCCTGAACACATTCAGGGAGTTTTTCTGGTTTTAAATTGCACACAATATATGATAAGTGATTTTATTAATTGAAGGTAGGAAAATAGGCAAGTATATAAACCTTCCATTTTATTTCACATAGAATACAGTATTCTTATCATAACTTTAATTTTATCATCTCTGATGATATGTTTGGTGCCATTGTTGCCAATTACTATGAGGATGCTGCTGATGCCATTGTCCCCATGGTATATATGGATTTTGCTGATGCCATTGCTGCCATGTGCTATGAGGATAATGATGGTGCCATTGTTCCCATGACACGTATGGGTGTTGGTGATGCCACTGCTGCCAGCTACTATGAGGATGTTGCTGATGCCATTGTTCCCATGGCACATATGATGAGTGTCCGTATTGCATAGAATTCACCTTCTTTCGACTAAACTTTTATAGTTTATGTACATTAGTATATAAAGAGCTTATCTTCGTTAAATATGGGCTATCTCCATACTTTTATCTATATCGTAAAATTATCAAAATGAATATTATCTAAATAACATAAGCAAACTAATCAGGATGTACTAAACATCAAAATAAACCTTTAGGGCAAGGTTTGAAAAAAAGACTACTGCATAGGAAACAGTGGTCTTTTTTCTTTTTTACATTGTGTATGATATACAAGCCTAATTTACATAATGGATTTTCTAGGTAGCAAAAAAAGCATCTAATCACAATATTAGGTGCTTTTTTATAACAATTTAAGTCTTCTATTTATCTCGGTTAATTACGCCATTTTTCTTTTTATCTAAAGCTAGTTTTAAATGAGAGATAAACATTACTAGACCACAAGTAATCATTACCCAACGCATAAATCCATGAAAACCAGAATCAAAAATGTTTGCTAAGGCTATTATTAGACCTGATAACATACCAACAAAATTAAAAAACAAAAAATAACCCCTTCCCCTTGTTTTCCTTATAATTACATTTTATCAAAGTTTACGTATTAGTTCAGAATATATGTTATCTGCAATCATAGTTAACGTAATCCACATTATCGGCACTTAAACTTATTCTTCTCTGTCTTCATACATTGAAGGATGAGCAATACATATCCATCCTATAGGGAACTTTTTATTGGACTCAACCTCATACATTGTGGCATGTTCTTCTAGTCCAAATATGATGCCTTTATGTTTTACTGACGAATAGCAACTTTCTTCCCAATCTACATACCAGTTTTCTGGATCAGGATCCACATCTAATAAATCATTTCCCACTCCATAGTGAGTTAGAAATTTACCTTCAAATCCTTCAAACATACAGATTTGAACTATTTTTTTTGTTTCGTGATCTACAAAAAAAGACATGTGTTCAGCATGGAAAACTGTACAACTATGTCTCTTTTCAACTCTATATGGTTGTGCTAGTTCTTTTAATAAAACTTCTTCAGACATACCTAAAAAGAAACTTCCAACTCTTTCTCCTTTTACTATGTTTCCATTCAAATTTCTTTCCATTAATTGACGACCCCTTATCTAAATTTGCTATGTAATAGTCATTTTACCATAATAAAAAACTTGTATATGGTATGCAACGTTAGTTAACATAATCACTCTTTCCGGAACACACCACAAAAAAGAACCCTTGTCGCAGAACGGTTCCGCCGAGGGTTCTTTTTCCGGAGTATGCAGCTTTTTATACATTGTTGATTTATCAGGCTTTTCATTAGGAGGATCAACCACGCGGATGCATAAAAAGCGCACCTTTTATTCATATGCTCAAAGTTGCCTTACATTGATTTAATTATAAAATAGTCGTAAAATTATTCTGACTACTTTTATGATTTGTAATGTTGTCAAACCCCTTAAGATAAAAAGCCGCCTCTCTTACCATACACTCAAGAGGTGGCTTTTTATTTTGCTATTGGCGAGAAATATAAAACGGTATAGCCCGTCTATAAATCAACGTTTCCTCCTTTAGAATTTAAATTATTAAATTCTAAAGGAGGAATATTTTTATGGTCGAATATAGAGGAAGAACAGTGTAAGATAATTTAAGAAACACAGTATTTATTTATCAACTAGCTAGTACTTATCAAGGTTGATATCTTAGGTACAAACCTTGGTAAATCTTAATACTAAGGTTTCTTATTAAGATATATAGATTTAAATTTAGGTTTATAAAGTAGGTGGAAACATGGATATTTTTGAGAACCACGGTGACAAAAAATTGGATAAAGACCAAGGTTCTGATGTTGATAATGAATTAGAATTTACAATTAAAGAGGCTGCTAATATTATAGGTGAAACACCTAATGTCGTAAGAAACTGGATGAAGGAATTACGTGATTATATTCCTCATAAAAAAGATGCATCTAATGGCTATACAAAATTTGATAAAGCAGGTATGGAAAGGTTAAAAGAAATCCGATCGTTGCACCGAGAACAGAATTGGTCAATTAAGCAAATTGAAAATTATTTTGCTACAGGAGGAGAATCTTTTAAACCAGAACCTACAAAGGCAACAGGTGAAGTTATTGCTGACGAATTAAAAGAGCTAAAAGAAGAGATCAAGTTATTAAGAGAACATAACGAACAACAAAAACAATTTAATATGGCTCTTATTAAAAAATTAGACGAAGTAAGTAATCGTAATGAAGAGCATTATAAACGTTTTGATGAAACAGCTCGGTCTCTTTTAGAAACAAAAAAAATGTTAGCTGTTGCTGATGACTTAAGTAAAAACCACAGTAAAGACCTTGGTAAATCAGGATTCAAAGGCTTTCTATCACGATTATTCCAAGGTAAATAACAATTGAACTATTAACCTATATAAACCAAAAAAAGAAAGCTCCATTGCAATGGAGCTTTCTTTTTTTGGTTTATATTACTATTTTTCATTGAATTATCAGATTAATAGAAGGTATAATAGACTTAACAAAATGGACGGAATAGAAAAAAGACTTCAACGTGTTTAAGAAGTGTAAGCAGCACCCTTAAACCGTTCCCCCTACGCAAACTAGGGAAAACACCTGTCGAAGTCTCTTGTTAATAGTTTCATTATCGATAAGATAAAACTTATGGTTTTATTTTATACGAAATTGACATCTATTTCAAGGGCTTAGTTCATCACAAAAAAAGACATTGTTTTCCTTGTTAAGGGAGACAATGTCTTTTTTTGTTCCTAAAAGGAGAAGATGAACCAATGACAATTAGCCGCATACTTACTACGGAAGAGTTTAACCACATGCAAGCCTACGAAAGTTATACAGAAAATCGTCCTCAACATCAATCGATGAAACGAAAATTATTGAAAGAAATTATTCAGCTCTATGGTGATAAATACTATCGTTTACATGACGGAACAAGAAAAGCTTTAGATCGACTATGCTGGTTAGGTGCAGAGAAAGGCTTTTGCTTTCCTGGCAGTACATATTTAGGTAAAACCTATGAAAAATCCAAAGGAACCATTGACCGTCACATAAAAGAGTTACGAGAACAAGGGCAAATTGTAACTATCTATCGACGTTGTCCTCGTAATAACGGTAAAGGGAATCCTGTACACTTATTTGTTAACCACCCTTACTTCGAGTATTGGGTAAACTTTTTACAGCTCGATTTGACTTCTCATGTTGAAGCAGATGTTGAAGCAGAAAATGCTGAAATCCCTTGTGAGAGTAAGGATGAAGAGGCAAAAAAAATCCCTACCTATAATTTAACTTTAAAAGATTTAAATAAATACATACGTAAAGACATAGATATAAAGCTTTCAACGGATTATCTACCGTCTTTTATTCCAACACCATTTAAAGAAGCCGTACAGCCGTTTTTTAACTATGCAGATGATATTTATCACTTATGGGGGAAAGTACGCTTAGCACACAAAATAAGCTGCCTAGAGAAGCCTGTTGAGGAATTAGTATCAATTGCTGTTCAAGCATTTAAAGAAACGGTCTTTGCTTATAAAAGAAATCGAATAAAAACAACCTTTGACGCCTATTTTTTCGGGACTTTAAGAGGTTTATTTGCTGCTGAGCGTAGAAGAGAAGTTCAAAGAAATAAATCTAATCCGTTATTCTATAACTTTTTAGACTTAGATGCTTAATATAGTTATCTTGAAGCCTATTTTTGTCTATAGACTGTTGAGAATCGGCTGTTTAGAAAAATACTTATGCAAAGAAACATTGTATACTTACGTGACTACATGTGTAGCTGTATCAATAACAATCTAAAATAAAACCTTGTAAAGGACATGGCATAATTATTGTTTGCGGTTTAAGAGAAGGATCTTCAAAAAATGAAACCTTTAAGATGCCTTTTCCTGTACTTATGTTGAATCATATATAAAATCTCTATTACATGCGTTGGTGTATAAGCAATTAGGGGATTATAATCAATAAGTCTATAAATTAACCGTATTTTTCAAGATACTTTCCTAATAGGTAACTTTGATTACGTTAGTAATCATGTACCTATTAGAAATGTTCTTTTTCTTACTCCTTTTTTAGATTAGATTTTTAAGCCCACGGGACGCTTAAATCATGTCTAATAAGAACTTATTAGGTCTTTGTTGTATTTCGTAAAGCCATTTTACTTCCGGGGTTAAACTAATCATTCATCTAAGTTAAAATAAAAGAAATAAAAAATGAGGTGATTGGAAATGAGAATAAAATTTGAAGAGCCAGTTACACCGGAACTTATTGCTAGTACATTACAAGAGTTAATGGATGAGTATGAAGTAACTCTTTCGAAAGCAAATCTATATATTAATTTTCGTAATGCTGATGGGGAGCTAGTGACATTAGTCAATAGTAACGGAGATGAGGTCGAGAGAGTCATAGTCAAGAAACCGAAAACTCAAAAGCCCAAAAAGAAAAATTCAAAAAGCAATTTAGTTGAATTTCCAAACAAAGAACGAGAAATTGATATTGAATAGTATAAGAACTAAAAGGTTTCAAATTAGCTATTTTAGTTTGAGTAGTTTATTCAAGCTAAAATAGCTAATTTGAAACTCTATAAACTTGCGTTGTAAATTATTCTTGGGAAGTAGCTACTTCAGCTGCTGCTTTCTTTTTTTCTTTTACAACCACATCCTGATGCAAAATCTTATCTTTATTTTTCCCTACATAAGATTGCAATGCTTTCGCAATCTTTTCTGCTTCGTCTTCATTTTGAATCTCAAAGTATTTCTCGAAGATCGCGCCGACTTGAATAAGTCGTCTTGTTCTTTCTTTTCTCTCTTTTTCTTTTTTACGCGCTTCAACTTGTTGTTTCTTCGCTTTCATCTTCTCAATTTTCTCTTCTAATTCCAGAAGAATTTCCTCATCTGTTCGCTTCTTCGGCACCCATACTCATCTCCTTTTTTCTGTTCTCTAATGTTTAAATTGATTATATCAAAAATTGGGGTAAATTGGTATCCTTAGCATAGATTCTCTCACCAGGGTATGGTATAATTCCCTTAGATCGAAGAGATAAGGGCGCACTTATACATCGTACCGATGTGTGCGGTTCCTTTGGAACGAAAAGACAAAACCAAAGACTCATTCGCCTAGATGGCGAATTTTATAAAACCTGTTTGCCTATCGGCAAAGATGAAATCAGCATCTGACACCTTCGGTGTTCATGATGCTGATTTCATCAAAAACGTT
>NZ_JBSGKN010000011.1:0-9474 GCF_058323215.1 Priestia sp. USM5 | reverse complement strand
ATTAGCGCACCTTGTGCTCTCATCAACTTATTCCAAAAACACAAACCCATTCTCAAGAAAGGAGGAAAGAATCATGGCAATTTATCATCTATCGATGCAAATCATCACCCGTTCAAAAGGCCAATCGGCTGTTGCTGCAGCTGCTTATCGTAGTGGTGAAAAACTACATGATGAACGTACAGACGAGCAAAAATTTTATGCTCGTGATATACAACCGGAAACCATGATTCTGACTCCTTCTAATGCGCCAGAATGGATGAAAGATCGAAACCGTTTATGGAATGAAGTTGAAAAAGTTGAGAAGCGCAAAGACTCACAATTAGCACGTGAATTAAACATTGCTTTGCCAATTGAATTAAATCATGACCAACAAAAAGAACTCATTCAATCCTTTGCTCAAAACGAGTTTGTTCAAAAAGGAATGGTTGCTGATATTGCCATTCATCGTGACGATGCTAATAATCCTCATGCTCATATCATGTTAACGATGAGAAACATTGATGAAAATGGTTTCGGCAAAAAGAATCGTGACTGGAATGCTGATTTTGCCAATGCAAAAGAAAACAATCGGGGGTACGTAAAAAATAGCGAAGGCTGCTTATCCATTCGTGAACAGTGGGCAAACTATGCCAATCAAGCATTAGAACAAGCCAAAAGTAAAGAGCGTATTACGCACCTTTCTCATGAAAATCGGGGACTTGAAGTACTTCCAACCATTCACTTAGGCCATGTCGCTCATGACATGGAGAAGAAAGGAAAGAAAAGTGACCGTGGTCAAATCAACAGAGAACGCCAAGAATACAATAAAGTCGTTATTGACCTGCAGACTTACCGTCTTCAAAAAGAAGCTCATGCACAAAAAATAAAAGAAAAAGAGAAGCAATTTAGCTTCTCTACGGATATTGAGAAAACACATATTCAAAAGGCTGCATCTCTTTTGAATCAAAAAATCGTTTCCTTAGACGATATCTCAAAACGCCAGGCAGAACTACGCAAAATGAGTGATCGTCATGACCCGATTGAACGTCATTTCCATGTGCAGCAACAACAGTTCCTAAATGTCAGCAATTACTATGACCGTGTGAAGGCTTTAGAGCGTGAAATCAAACAGAATGAAGAAAAGGTAGATGAACTCAAGGGATCACTCAATCCGTTTAAACTAAAAGAAAATAACATGATGAAGCGTCGTCACCTTGATAAAATCTCTGATTTAGAAAGTAACAAAGCCAACTACGAAAACAGTATTGGGAGCTATAAGGAATCTCTTCGCTTTTCAACTGAAGAGGAGTTTTATAGTCGCTATCAAGAATTCTCTCAACAGAAAGAGAATCGCCTGCATCAAATCAAGTATGAAAAAAAGCAGATTCAAGTTGAAACGAAAGTCTTGTTACAAGCAGAAGAAGCCATTAAAATGGCGAAAATTCGTGAAGTAAGCTCTCACTATCCCGACTTGAAAACAGCTGGAAAACACTTGACCTATGACAATGCTTTAAAGCTAGAGAAACATGTAGATATGGCCAAAAAGACTCCCGTAACGTTAGAAGTCATTGAAAAAGCGATTAAAAATCAACAAGACGATCTATACAAACTAAAGAAAGACCTAAAAATCTTTCAAACTGAAAAAGATCATCTAGATAAGATAAAGAGCCAGGTTACTAGCCTTGAAAAAACAGAAAAGGAACTTGATACATTAAGCAACAGCCCTAGTGAAGCAGCCAAACGCTTGGTTTCAAAGAAATCACGTCAGCACTATGAAGAATTACAACATGAAGCTAATCACTATCGTGATAACCTTAAGGAAAAAGGATATAAAGGACTAGATGATTTAAACAAACGACAAGGCGAAATTAGAGAGCTTGAGCAAAATGTAATACCAGATATAGAGAAAAACATAAAAGTCAAAGAGCACGTCATAGAAACGATCTCAGGTATCTTTGATGCTATTCAACAAGCTACTCGTAGCCAAGAGCAAGCCCAACAAAGACATCAATTGAGAAGAATGAGAAGTACCAATATAAATAGAGCGAAAGATCAAGGACCAGATTTTAGCCGTTAAAGATAAAAAATTGCCTTAAGGCAATTAGAAACAACTTAAAGTTGTTACATTTTATTTAAAGAAATTAAACCTATTAGGGGTAGCATCAGGATTATGCGGATTTACAACATTAAGACAAAAAACCTTGTATCAATAGGGTCTACTCTATTGATATGGAATCAATAATACGTAAAATAAGAGTTTTGAATGTATCATATGACTTGTCTCAAAACCCTTATCGTTGTTAAGTTAGCCTTTTTTTCTTCTCAGAATTGCTTAACGTTGTAAATCCGCATTTTCGGGACTGTACCCCTGTCAACAAAAAAAGCAGAGGATTAATCCTCTGCTTTAATTTACGAAATCATTTTGTTTTCATCGTTACTTGAAAATAGATTATCTATTTTTTCATTCCATCCTTCTAAATGGACAAATCTATGTTTATGAAGGTTACCTTGAATAATTTCAGACTTGGTTCTAGACGAAACAGTCTTCCAGTCACCTTCAAATACATAAGTCGCATTTCCGTATTCTGCTGTTTCAAAGATATATAGATTAATATCTGTAAATCCAAAAACAATATATCCATGATATCCATTAGTACCAATGGCATGAAAATCTGGGTTATGTGATGAAACTTTTTCAAGCCTTTCAGCAATAATCATCTTTTTACCTTTTGACTTTTTATCTAAAATTGGAGTTAGTTTTTGTTTAAACTTCTCCCAAGGCATATTTCCAGCCGGAAGTAGTTCCCAATTCAATCTTTCTATTTTAGGTATTTGATATGATTCTAAATTTTCTTGAAGAATCTCTGCACTTTTAAACAGTTCTAACATTAGATTGATTTGATGTGTGATATTTTCTTCTGTTGTTTCTCCTTTTACAATAACATCACCAGCAATAACAAATTTCTTATCTTTAGACTGAATAATTGTTAATGCCAACCAAGGTGCAGGAATTAACTTCCTTGGATATCTCTGATATGGTATATCAACAGTACGGGAGTAAGATTTTCCGTTCCAATCCTCCCATTCCCAATGTTGCTGTCTATAAACAGTCTCCTTAGGTAAATGTCTCTGGGCTACTTCTTTACCATTCGCATTAAATCTGCTAATAGGCCCTAATTTAGGCGAAGGTACTAGAGATTCTCCTAAACTTAATTCTTTGAAACCAATTTCTTTTAAACGAGAAGATACATCTTCTGTAATCGGTAATCCGATATAAGCTTTCTTACTTTCAGAAAGATGTTTTATATATTTACCGCATTTTCTAATTCTTTTTTTACCTGTAATCAACATAAATTTCATACTCCTTTATAATCATAAATTGGAGTAAGTAAATAGCTATTATTTATGTTAAACCCTACCCTCCTTTATTACTTGTCCTAATAGAGAGTTCATTCCAATCTAACAAAATATAAACGGCATATATAGCAGACATGTTGAAAAATGTATAAAATTACTTGTTAAAAATACTTGATTTCGACATGTACTTTGTTGTAACATAATAACCGTACTTAATTTAGTAAAGTGTACTGTCAGTTGAGAAGAACCAATCTGATGTTGGTAGCATCAGACTAAAAGAACAGGGATTTAATAGACTAATATACCTATTCCATCTTACATTATAAGATGGTTATTTGTCGTTGTCAACAAAAAACTACTTTTTTAGATAAAATAGTATATTAATCTAAAAATCCCCAACTATTCTCATATTCCTAACAAAGACCGCCCATTATCCATCAGTATATAGGCGGTCTTATCTATATGTATGATATATATCTATTCGTAAATTATCGACATTATACTACCTAATATATGTAATTTTTATGATCAGAAATTTAAAATTACAGCCAGTTTTAAAACTGGCTGTAATTACTTTTTATATCAGCTCAATACTGCATCAACATAATCTTCTTCCAAATCATAAGTAGTTGGACGTTGCTTAACTTTCATTACGATTCCCCTTGTTTCTAAATCGGAAAGAATTTTATTAACTTTATATCTGGTAAATGATAAACTTTCCTGTAGTTCTTCATTAGTGAGAACATTTACATGGCCAACAAATATATTGACACTAAGTAAAGTCGCTAATAATTGTTTAGTATCATTATCTGCCCACTCTAGATTCTGTAAGTGATTTTCAATTTTTTCTACTTTAGCTAATCCTAAACTCAAATCTTCAATCAGTGACTCTTGACCATCTCTTAATATTTCTAACATAGATTGACAATAAAAAGTTGCTTCCCCTTTATTTTTGGGATTAGAAAGTTCCTCTAAGGCTTTATAATATTTTTGTTTATCTTGATTAATCGTATAAGATAGAGAAACTGCAGTGAATGGATCTAATTTTTTCTCAATATAACTACATACAAATAAGCGTCCAGTTCTACCATTACCATCATAAAATGGATGTATATATTCATAGTAATAATGGGCTAACATATATTTATACAAATCAGGTGTATTAGATGTTTTCAGAAAGACCAAAAGATTGTTTAGATAATCCCTTATACTAGACTCTGGATATACTCCAACATGTGTAGCTCTACTGCCATCAGTTACATTTACTATATTTTTTCGAAAAAGAACACCATCAGGTTGATCATTTTCAGGTATTTCATCAGCCACTATATCATCATACAACTTTCTAAAATCTTCAATTTTTTCAAAGTCTTTAATTTTGCTGATGTACCTATATGTCTTCATCAAACCAATAAATCTTTTATTTTTACTAGTAGGCTTATTTTCATTAACAATCGTTAAAATTTCAGAAAGCTCTTTTTTAGTACTACGTATTCCTTCAATTTCATTAGTGCTTTGTAGTTCATTTATGAGTAACTTATCAAAATAAGGTCTAACAGCTGATCTAGGCATTCTGCTTATCATTTCTCTTATATTAAAGCTATTCACAAAAATTTCCTCGTGCAGTTTCATCAATGGATCAGTATTTACTATGAATAGTTCAACAGGTTCATCAACATGTTTACCTTTTAAAACAGGCATAATATACAAATTTGTTCTATATGTTCCATATCCGTTGTATCTTTTAACATATTCATCTATATATTGATTGGGAGCCTTATAAAAGACTTTACTTAATTTTTCATAGTTCATAAAAACCCCTCCTTAAAGGTGAGTATTATCATAATAATAGCACCAAAATAAAAATAAGGATATTGTTTTTAATATCCTTAATAAAAAAAACTTCAATATTTCAAATTAAGAGTACTAAAAAAATGATTTTAAACGTCATAATACTAATATGTACTAAATAAATAAGAACTATACCATGTCTTACTATGGATTTTCCATTGATTTATGAAATAAATTACTTTTAACTATATTTATTCCAATCAAAAAGTACATACTTATGTATTTCTCCAAACTTTATACTCAATTATTTTACCTAACCTTATTTTTAAAAATATCTATATATAAATTATTAGAGATCTAGTTACCATAATCCAGATTCTAGGTAGCACTTTAAACTAATCAATTACATTCATAAGAACTTCACAGTCACAAAAACCACCTTGATTTTGTAAAGCTTTTACTATTTTTGATTTTTTACTATGTAAAGTGCTTATGTCTAACCACTCTCTGGTATAAACCAGTGTATGATCACAACCGTATATTTCTAATTTTTCTTGTAGGTATATTTCTAATGATTGCAACTGCTCTGGTGTCATATCGAGCTCTTGCCATTTACTTGCATACTCTTTTAATAAAGCTAATCTCTTTAATAATTTTTTATCTTTTTTATCAAGAGATACTGCGTTCTGAAGTGCCATTAAAGCTGCGTTGTAATTTAATAAATATTCCTCAGCTTGAGATAACAATTGCCAAGCTAAAGCATCGTTTGAATACTGTTTAACATATTCTTTGAGTCCTTTTCTTGCTGTTAAAAGATGGGGAATTGCTTTTTTGGAAGGAGCTCTTCTTTGATAAGATCCTTGCATTGCTAATTTTTGTCCTTTTATTAGTTCATCTTTTAATTCTAATAAACTATCCATTCAAATAGCTCCTTTTAAACAGTATTAAGAAACCAAAATCCTTTATGTGATTTTCCCATATGCTTCAATATTCTTCAATTATTTTATGTATACTCTATACATCGCTAGTTTACATAAACACTCTTTCCGGAACACACGAAAAAAACGAGTCCTTGGTACACAAGGGCTCGTTTGCTTTTTAAATTTATGGTTTATGCAGCTTTTTATACATCGTTGATAAATCAGCGTTTTATCTCGAGGTGAATAAAAGCCGAATGTATAAAAAGCGCACTTTTTATACATATGCAGCAACCTCGTCCATTGGCCAATGCCGAGGTTGCTCTTTTTGTTTTACTTCTTTTTCTTCTTACCTAAAAGTGAGCCTGCAATTGCACTAAATACATCGCCTATTAAAGACAATATAATGGCCATTTATTATCTCACCTCTTTTAGAAGATTTTCTTATATTCATTATATGTTTTTTATAACCCAATGAATAATACAAAGTTTAAGATTTCCAAAACTCCCACCACTTTTTTTCTTGAGCTGCTGCTATCATTTTTTTGGTATCTTGAACTTCACGAATTAGAGATAAAAGATTTTCATCTCTTTTATTTGAACTTGTTTCAACATTTGTTTTTAATTCTTCATTTTGATCCTGTAAAATCTTATTTTGAGTTTTAATATCTTTAAGCTCTTTTTCCATTGAATTTAATCTATCAGATATTTCCTCAATGTATTCTAATTTATCCATGAGAACAGAAAGTTGATTGTTCTCTTTTTGTTCTTCAGATTGATTTTCTTGAGGAATTACTTTGTTCTCCTCAAGAACAGTACCTGTTCTCTCCTCTTCTGGAAGCATTGATAACACTACATTTACAGCTGTTTCCATAGTCATACTTTTATCTTGAACTAGATCTTTCATTCTTTGGAGTAAAAGAATATCTTTACTTCTAAATGCTCTAGAATTATTCGACCCCCTGATGAATTTATAATCCTTATTTTCTAATGCAATACAATATTTTGTAAGAGAACTACGAGCTATTCCTAATGATTTTGCTACCTCTCCACCCAAATAAACTATTTCATTTATTTGTTCAGACATATGTTCACCACCTATTCTTAATACATATAACTATTTATTATATAGGCTATTCTAACAATGTTTTCGATTTAGAATAGTATTCTCCTCTTTATTCTCTAATCAATATATAAGCTTAACAAGAGGAGTTCTATTAAATATTATGTTTATACAGGTATTTACAAGGTTGTTCTTATGAAGAACAAGAGTTGTTCTCCTGTTCATTAGAAGGTTTAATATAGCTCTAAAGCTGGCCGTCTTAAGACGGCTTTTTTAGCCTTTAGGCTTTTATTTTTCTAACGAAAAAATATAAAAAGACCCTTGCAATTCGAGTGGCGAATTGTTATTAAATATAGAGTGAGAAGAGAAATAAAAAAAAAACCCTTATAAACCCTTATATATCAAGGTTTATAAGGGTTTTCGTGTGTCTCGTTTTCGAGACACTTGCGTCTCGAAAACGAGACACACGAAATATAAAAAAAACGCAGTGATCGAGAATAATCACTACGTTTTCTATTAAAATAATTTATCTGGTAAATCTTTTAGGACTTTCATCTTCATTGCTTTATGAAACATGACCTTTAAAGCCTCATTTACATTATCTTTATCACCTGCATATATAATATGCGGATTTACAAAGATAGCATAAGCCTTTGCATTATTACCTTCAACTCCTGAATCTCCTTTAAATAATAATCCTTTTTTAACCAAAGAATTAACGGCTAAACTAGTATTCTGACGCGTAATACCTATTAATTTAGCAATCTCAGAAATATTCGCAGGAACAGGATTTTTTTCTTTGATATCATGAACAATACAGTTACTCGAAAAAGCTATGTATGGAATTATATCAGTGAGAAATACTTTTTCTTTATTAGTTACATAGTCTTGTTTATATAAGAACCCTAAATTATTTTGCATAGATTGAGCAAACCTCACTTTCGATTGAGGAGAACGTTTAGTTCCTACATAAAGATCTTTACCAGTTGCTTTACTTAATAAGCCCATTGCCTCTTCTAAATCTTCTTTTGTAACTCCTCCATGATCCAAAGCATACTTAATTTTCTCTAAATCAAAATCTCTACTGAGAGCATTTTTCTCAGCCTCTTTAAAATTAACGATGTTTTTAGCCACTTTTAAATTCCTCCAATTTTTGTAGAAGGAATCAACCTAATTATGTTATAATATAATTATCACAATATAAATAACAGAAGGTTAACCCCTTCTTGTATATTTGCTTAGAAAAGTCCTCCTGTCATCCAAAACTTGAGGGCTTTTCTTATGTCTAATTTTCTACCAAATCTTTCATAAATGCAACCTTATTTCGAGTCCATTCGATGTTTTAACGCTGTAAGCAGCTTATCATCCACTCGCTTAGGCTTATACCCCATCCGGTCTACCAAAAGACCCTCTATGAGCTTCATACGAGCCGTATAAAGGCGATATTCGCTTTCTCCGAACTCTATGATACTTTTATCAATCTCAATCCCCTCTGGCGCTTTCTGAACCGTTCTCATTAAATTGTAGCTTTTTGAACGCTCTTCTCTAACCAATCGAAGTAAGATTAACAAGTCATACGTATGAAAACGTTGAAGCTCTTGGAATGACAAAGCCGAATCTTCTAAACTCACATATTCTTTAAGTTGAGGACGCTTTGTATATAAAGGTGCTCCACAAACTGAACATGCTTGATCTATAGAATTATTTTCTGAATCACAATATAAACATTTCATCATAGGCTTCTACGAATCCTTACTCTTCAGAAACAGCCACTTCAGCTGCTGCTTTCTTTTTTTCTTTTACAACCATATCATGATTCAAAATCTTCTCTTTATTTTTCCCTACATACGCTTGCAATGCCTTCGCAATCTTTTCAGCTTCTTCTTCACTTTGAATCTCAAAGTATTTCTCGAAGATCGCGCCGACTTGAATAAGTCGTCTTGTTCTCTCTTTTCTCTCTTTTTCTTTTTTACGCGATTCAACTTGTTGTTTCTTTGCTTTCATCTTCTCAATTTTCTCTTCTAACTCCTGAAGAATTTCCTCATCTGTTCGCTTCTTCGGCATCCATTATCATCTCCTTTTTCTGTTCCCTAATGTTTGTATCGATTATATCAAAAATTGAGATAAATTGGTATCCTTAGCATAGATTCTCTCACCAGGATATGGTATAATTCCCTTAGATCGAAGAGATAAGGGCGCACTTATACATCGTACCGATGTGTGCGGTTCCTTCGGAACAAAAAGACAAAACCAAAGACCCATTCGCCTAGATGGCGAATTTCATAAAACCTGTTTGCCTATCGGCAAAGATGAAACCACCATCTGACACCTTTGGTGTTCATGATGCTGATTTCATCTAAAGCATTG
>NZ_JBSGKN010000010.1:0-20058 GCF_058323215.1 Priestia sp. USM5 | reverse complement strand
CCCGAAATAAAAGAAGGTGAATAATTTGCATGACCCAGCTCTAAAAAATAAACGTAATGATGATCTTGATACTACAGGAGTCATATTTATTTATGCTTTAGGAGCTTTGGTATTTGTTTTATTAAGTATAGGTTGTCTATTTGGGCTTATTTTAGTAGCAATAGCTAAAATCATAAAGAGTGATAAATGGCTTTACTTTTTAAGTCCAATAGCCATTCTTGGGATACTTTTTCTATACCAAAATGATAAATTATACAGTACTTTAGGAACTTTAAAATATGTTCCTGTTCTAAAGCAGTATTTTCAAAAAATGCCTGATTTAGATATTTGGGCTTTAATTGCAGGATTTTTAGTTGGAATCATCTTAGCAACTGGTTTTAGAATATGGGAAGTTTACTTTAATAAGAAAGTTGTTTCTAAAAAAGCTGTTTTAGATGAAAAAAGGGCAACTCCTTTTTATAAAAGGGTTAGAAAAAAGAAAGAGCTTTTCATAAGACGTGCAGAGAAAAAGCATAATAATGAGGTTGTATCTATAAAACTCATAAGAAATTTAAGTAATAAATTTAATGAAAATGCTTCTCTAAAAAAATACCTGATAAGACTTGAAAAAAAACATAAAAAAGATATTTTCTTAGGTATTACAGAATTTAACGAAATTTTTACGGTTACTGAAAAAGAATTGAATCAGCATACTCTTATAGTTGGTACTACTGGTAGTGGAAAGACGATTTTAATTATTTTACTAATGTTAGAAGCCATTAAAAGAGGAAAGCCAGTAATAGCAATAGATGGTAAAGGTGATTCTGATTTTGTTAAAGAAGTTGCTACCCTTGCAAAACAAGAGGGGAAAAAGTTATATGTATTTTCGGAATCTTCTGGATATACTTACAATCCAATAAAGAATGGAACACCTACTATGGTTCGAGATAAGATTATGAGCTTGTTTACATGGTCAAATGAATACTACACGAATCATTGTTCTAACTTTTTACAGCTATTAATTCAAATATTTGATAAATTTGGTGTTTCTAGGGATTTAAAAAGTGTTTATAAGTATACTGACCAAAGTAAACTAATGGATCTTCTTGAACAACAGCATGAAAAAGTAATTGAAAAAGTTTTAGTGGAGGATATCGATAATAAGGTCAAAGAAGATAATCCAAAAGAAGATAAAGATGTAATTGATGTATTTGGGTTAGCTCCTAAAACAGTTGATTCTTCTAAAGAAGTTACTGAAAATGAAGAACCTAAATATAAGGAGGTTGTAAAAACTATACGTAATCCTATTGCTGATGAATTTCAAGAGGAATTAGAATCCATTCCTGATGATGTAATTCAAGGATTAAAAACTCAATTAGGTGAGTTAGTTCGTTCAGATTTAGGACCATTATTTGAAGAGAAAGAGTCAGGAATCGATTTAAGAAAGATTGTAGAAGAAAAAGCTATGGTCGTCTTTTCTGTAGATGGATTAGCGTATTCAGATTATGTTGATAAATTATCTAGACTGGTCATTATGGATATAAACAATTTATGTTCTTATCTGTATAAAACAGGGAGACAGTCAGTATTTGCGGTCTTTGATGAGTTTTCTTGTTACGTGAATAAGAACGTAGTGGACACTGTAAATAAAGCGAGAGGAGCCGGTTTAGAAGCTGTGATAGGAACACAGGGATTATGTGATATTGATGCTATAAGTCCTGCTTTAACTAAGCAAATAGTTAATAACTGTAACTTGCATGTTGCTATGCGTGTAAATGAAGGAACTGAAGCAGAAGCACTTGCCAAAACGATTGGAACTTATGAAGACATTGATTTAACTATACAAACTAAAGAAATGGCAGAAAGTGAAATGGGAACTAGCCGACAGGTAGAACGCTTCAAAGCCCATCCTAATACAATTAAAGAATTGCGTACAGGTGAGGCCATAATTTCTCAAAGAGCAAAAGAAGGGTTAGTCAATAAAGTTTATATTAAGTATCCATTTGAGCCAAAGAAGTCAAAAAGGAGGTTATTCTTTGGGAACTTTAGTAAAAAAGTGGTTAGGAACGAAATCGATAAACAACGAGAAAAGGTTGCCGAGAAGTAAAAGGAGCTATCAAAAGATTCTCTTCATAGCTTTTTGGATTATATTTTTATCAACTTTTTGGTTTATGTTCCAAGCATATCAAAGAACAGCTTTTGTTAATGACAAAGTAAATGCTTTAACTAGTGAAATCGAAACAGAAACCAAAGGTCAAAAGAAAGATAGTTTAATTAATCAGGACGCAGCAGTAACATTTGCTAAGAATTTTGCAGTCCAATATTTAAATATAGAGCCTGATGAAAAGAAAAGAGCTGAAAGGGAAAAGAATTTAACTGGAATGTTAGCAACTAATTTGCCAGTTCAAGATTTAGAAGGCACTGGTGAATTAAAAGCTAAAAGGATAGTCAGAAGTATTGAGCCTTATAAATTCAAAGAAATTAACAGTAATGAAGCTTTAATTACATTCTTAGTTAAGTATGATGTAGCAATAGATAAAAAGCCTACTGAATCAGTTACTCAACTATTAGCAACTAAAATAGGCACAGATCAAACTAATTTTAATATTGTTGAACAACCGTATTTGCTACCTGTTCCAAGAGAAGCAAAACTTGAAAAGGTAGAAAATTCTTTAGAAGAAAAATCTACCGTTAGTAATCCAAATTTAACAAATGAAGTAAATGACTTTTTAACTCAATTTTTTACCTCTTATAGCAAATCTAATTTAGAGGAAATGTCTTATTTAATGGAAAAACCTGAATCATTAGGAGGTTTTGCAGATTTTAGAGGTCTTGAAAAGACTAACATTTATAAAGCAAAACAAAAGGGACATTACACTGTTAAAACGTTAGTTCTCTTTAGAGATAAAAAAACTAACATAGATATGCGCTACTCTTTCACCTTAGATATCTCCAAAAAAGATAATAAATTTTATGTTAATAAATTAAATCACACATTTAATTAAAGGAGGAAATTTTTATGATTCCAAATCTTGATAATTTAGCAGGTCAAATTTTAGGTGCAATTCTATCAGTATTCACAATTATGTTAGCAATACGTGCAGTTCGTGACTGGAATAGGGGAGCAGTTGGACAGTTTGTTGGTGCTATTGTGTTTGGTATTGTAGCTTATATTCTAATTGCTCAACCAGATGAATTTGCTAATTTTGCAAAAAGCATTTGGGGCGGTTTGAAATCAGGAGGCTTGAACTAGTGAGAAAACAAGCTATGTCTTATGGGGTACTTTTTAAGTATCCCCCTAAGATTTATAAAATTAATGAATTCGTCTTTTCAAAAGGATTAGAATTACGCCAAATTATAGGTTATATAGTTTTAGAAATTTTAATCTTCTTCTTTAGAAACACCACACCATTTGAATTACTTCGAACTTTACCATTTGCGCTTTGGATAACTGCTTGGCTTGTAACGCCTTGGTATTTAGCAGGACTACTATTAAAGATAAGTACCGAAGGCAAGACAATATTTCATTATATTCTCAGTCACTTTAAATTCGTCTTTTTAAAGAAAGAATATGTAAAATTTCGTCCTCTTGAAGTACGTGGAAAAAAAATCTTTAAATATGATGGAGTGAATAGAAATTGATAAATCTTATTCCAAAGTTAGAATATCCGATTTTAAAAAAACAAGACAATATCATTTATACAAAAGATAGTAGAGCATATGCCTTATATGCAATGAATCCGCAAGTATTGAAAATGAATGACGCATATGGAGAGGATAGATTTATAAAAGATTTAGCTGAATTTATAAATCAAATTGGCTTGCCTACTCATTATATGGTGATTCCTAAGAGTTTAGATATTAAAGAGAGACATCAAAAATTAAAGGATAGCTTTAACGGAGAATTTGCAGATATTGGAGTTAAGTATATAGACCGAGCTACTGAAATTTTAGATTATGAATTACAGGATGCTGTTGAGTATTTGTTTTTTATCGCTATCCAATTGCCAAAACCAAAAGGAACTACTGAGTTTGTAAAAAGTACAAAAAAGACTTTTAGTAAGTTTACCTCTACTCTTAGTAAAGTTGTTTCTTTACAAGAAGAGAAGTTAGATAAAGATATAACACATCATTATAAGCATGAGGAAGAACAAGTTTATGCCACTATAAAAGGTAAATTGAATTGTAAAAAGGCTACGACCCAAGAAATCAATTATCTAGAATATCGCCCCTTTATAAGAGGTCAAAACAAGGAAGTCACAAGTGAAGCTACTGAAAGTATTATTAATGTAAAAAAAGCAGGTTATATAAAACTTACTCAGCTCGATGAAGAGAGTTGGTGTTCTGTATTACCAGTTGTTAGCTTGCCTATAGACATGACATATAGCAAGTGGGTTTTTGCACTACAGCAATTACCTTTCCCAGTCGAAATGCATATTAGAGCAGATTATAAAAATATAGAAGATGATCGTTCAGAAGTTATTAGAGTAAAGAGGAAATTTAAAGACCAAGATTCTCAAATAGCTGAAATTAATGAGGACGAAGATTCTTTAATCAGTGAAGGAAGAGTAATATTAGCTGACCTTGAAAACCAAATAAAAAATGAAGGGCAAAGGTTGGCCAGAACAAACATCTCTTTTGTAATCTCTGATAAGACAAAAGAAGGACTTGATGAAAAGATTAGAGATTTAAAGAATTTCTGTAAAGATTCAAGTATTCAGATTATCCAACCTTTATCTGATCAATTACATTTATTCCATCAATGTCTAATAGGTAGTCGAGTCCATTTAAGGGATTGGGAACATCCATTATCTCCCGAAGCTCTAGCAGAAAGTTTATTTGGAATATCACAAAAGGTTGGAAACAATATCGGTTTTTATTTAGCTAAAAATCTTACAGATGGTAGTACAGTAAAAACAAGTCTAAAACCTGTGTTTTTCCATCCTCAGTTTGGAAATCAACGAATTGAGGGAGCTAAAACACGTTCACTGCATTTTATGGTATTGGGACCGACTGGAATGGGAAAATCCTTTCTTGTAAAAAATCTTTGGTTTTATTCCACTTTCTTAGGAACAAAAATTTTAAAAATTGATCCTAAAAATGAAACTGAAAGCAAGTTAAAAGAAGCACTTAAAAGCTTTAGTAAAGAAGAATACAGTGAATTTCATGAGTTTGTTAGCAAAATCAATTTTATATCTTTAACTCATGAAAATAAGGATAAAGGGAAGTTAGACCCTCTAAGGTTTCTGACAGGAATAGAAGCCGAAGATACAGCAGTTACATTGTTAGAAAGTCTCGCTAAAGTACAGGATACAGAAAGACAAATCAGCAATGCAATTACAGAAGCAGTACAGCATGTAACTAGAAGTGAAACCCCTGGTCTTTTAAAAGTTGTAGAAGAACTAAAAAAGAACAAGAATGAGATAGTACGTGAAGTTGGGATTCAGCTTGAAGGATTTTCTAAGTCAGCACTAGGTGGACTCTTATTTTCAGATGGTACTAGTCAAAGTATTTCATTAGATAAACAGGTCAACATTATACAGATTCAGAATCTTGATTTACCAAAATCAGAAGTCGACCCTAAAACATATAATCGAAGTCAACATTTATCAGTTTGTACAATGATTCCTTTAGCAAAATTTACTACAAAATTTTTACGTAATGAAGTAAAGGGAACTCTTAAACTTGCTATTTTTGAGGAAGCATGGGCATTAGAAAACACTGTACAAGGAACAGCTTTAATAAAAGAGATGTTACGTACAGGACGTAGTCTTAATTGCGGTTGTGGTATCGTCACACAAAGTGCAAAAGATTATAACGAACAAGATGTTAAAGAACAAGTTGGAGTAAGATTCGCCTTTAGAGCAGAAGATCCACGAGAACAGCAGGATGTTTTACAATTTTTTGATTTACCAGTGAATGAAGAGAATAAAGCTATGTTAGCTAACCTTGAAGAAGGTCAATGTTTGTTTAGAGATATTTACGGAAGAACTGGAATTATAGGAGTCGATGTCCTCTTTAACGAATGGGCAAAAGCCTTTAATACAGTAGCGGAAACAAATGCAACGGAGGTATCGATTTAATGAGAAGAATATTTATTGTATTGCTTTCTACGCTATTACTTGTGGGAGTAATAGCGTGTCAAAAGCAAGTAACTAAGGAGTCTAATGAAAATAAAGAAACACCATCTTATGTAGCTTATAAGTTTTTAGAAGCTTGGTTACAGTCTGATTATAAGAATGAGAAAAAATATTTATATGATGCTGAAAGTTATGAACTAGATAGTAATGCCGAGAGAATGGATATTGATTTTTCCATAAAAAATATAAAGCAAATCAAGGAGTATAAAGACAAAGAAAATAAAGTCGTATTTGTTTGGTTACAGTATTATAACCCTATTACAAGTAGCGATACGACAGAGGTATACGCAACTAGAAAAAATCAAAATGGAGATTACAAGGTGGACACTAACATAGATTTTGATTTTGAATCTGTAAAACAGCAAATTGAGCCTAAGACAGTTAATCCAAAATCGATAGGAGTGTAAAAATGTTAAAAGTATATAGAACTATAATCGTTTCTCTAATGATTTTAGTTGTAAGTTTTACTTTCTTGACTCCAATAGATAAAGCACAAGCTGAAAGCCCAGTTATAGCAAATCAAGCCAAAGAGCAACTTGAAAAAAATAATAAAGAGAAGAAAAAAGAGGATAAGAAAAAAGAGATAGTTAAAGAAAAAAAAGTTTATGAAGGCAGAATATTAAAAGAGCAAGAGCGCTTTCCAGTAAGTCATTATGCTTTAGAAACTTATTTCCCAAAAGATTTTGCAAGTTTTGTATCACTAGGTTACTCTCAATCTGGTCAACAGATTAGTAAAGCGTTAGGGGATAGTGTTTGGCAAGCGAACAAGACTTTAAGCGAGACTTTTATTTATATTATTGGTGAAATGATGACATATAACCTTATTGAAAAGCTCGCTGAACCAGTTGGTCTTACTTTAGAAAGAATATCAGGAGTAAACTCAGAAAATGGAGTTTTCAGCTCATTTCTAACATTATTTGTAGCTTTAATGGCTGGATCTCTTGTAATCATGTACTACATTCAAAATAATACAAGTGGTGCAATAAAAGCCCTTATAAGTTCATTACTTATATTAGTCGGCTGCTATTGGTTTTATGGAAATGCTACTCAAAACTTAAAGCATCTTAATACCCTAACAGCAGAAGCAGAAGGAGTTGTAGCCGGTTGGAGTGTTAATTTTAGTTCAAGTGCTGATAAAACTGAGAATGAGCCTTATACAATTAAAGAGACAAAGGCAGTATTGCAAAATGAATTATTTAATTTAATGGTAAAAAGACCTTATTTAAATATGATGTATGGAACGAGTGATGAAGCAGAAATAACAAAAGGTAAAGGTAACTCAGACCGTATTACAAAGCTATTAGAACTGAAAACATGGAATCTGAATGCTCAGGAAGCAAGAAACGAAATTGTTAAAGAAGAAGTGGAGAAAAAAAATAACGAAAATATGAGTATCCTAACAGTTCACTTAAGAATTGCTACGACTTTCTTGTACCTTGTCGCAACCATATTTTTAGGAATACCATTTTTAGCATTAGGAGCATTGAAAATTACAATACAAGTTATATTTGTAGCTTCTTTACTTTTATCACCTGCTTTACTCCTTTTCAGCTTAATTCCTGCATTTCAAGCTACAGCAGGATATGTTGTAAAAAAACTTTTAGGTTTGCTTGTATCAAAGATAGGTATTACTTTTTTAGTTACAATTGCAGTAGGAATTACAACTTTATTATATGAGACAACACCTGTTTCTGCAGGATTTGCAGGTCATGCCTATTTAGTATTTATGGAATGTTTAGTCTTGTTCGCGCTCTTTAAATATAAAAATCAAATGTTTACTATTGCAAGTAGTGCAAGGGGATACGTAGAAAGCGCAGGTGGACGTATAACACACCATGCTACAAATCACTATAACAAAACGAAACAAACAGGTAAAAAAGGCGTTGAATATGCGGTTAAACGTATTAGACAAAGTAATTATAGAAAACAACAAGAACAACGTTCCAATAGAAATGCCCCTCAGAATAGTAACACATCTAATGGAGTCACAAAAACAGTAAAACCAAGTTTAAAAAGGGAAAATGGGCAAGTATCCTCTACAAATGTAGCTTCTACTAATAACAAAGATACCAATACAGGTATGGGTAATAAGAGTACTATTAGTAGTTCTAAGCCTTTAAAACAAAGTTCAGTAAGACAAAATGAAAAAAATAATCCTGTAAAAGAAGCAAAGCAAGAAGAAAAACCGCAAGTTTATATTCCTATACCAATGTCTAAAGAAAACAATAAACAAGAAAATGAAAAAACTAAAATGCCAAACTATATACCAATACCACAATCTAATTACAGACAAAGCCCTGCAAGAGAAAAAAGACGTGTAGTTGCAGAAGAAACACAATCACCAAGAAGAGAGGACAAAGCAAAAAAATCTACAAAGGCAATTGATAACAAATGATGAATACAGTTGATACAGCTAAAAATCTAGCGAAATCTTATGTTAAGCAGGCAGTTGCAAAAAAAGTTGCAACTGTCATACTTAGCAACCCTATTCTACTCGTTATTTTAGGAATAATATTACTCCTTATTTGCTTCACTGGATTAGCAACATTCTATTTACTCAATGCCCAAGATGAACAGTCTAACACGACACAATTAACAGAAATTCAATCAGCTCCACTTAATGCAGATTTTTCTGGTGGTCATGCGAATGTTTCAAAAGTTATAAGAAGTTATGAGCCATTAATTAGAGAAGAAGCTAAAAAAAATGGGATTGAACAATACACAGAATTGTTATTGGCTTTGACTCAAAATGAAGCAGGTGCAAATCCTTCTGTTTCTGATATTATGCAAGCTTCAGAAAGTCAAGGATGGGGAAGGAATGCGATTAGTGACCCTGCACTCTCAATACAAATTGGTGTAAAAGTATTTGCAGATCGTTTAAAAATGAGTAACAACGACCCGCGCTTAGCCTTGCAAACATATAATTTTGGAGAAGCTTTTGCCGGTTGGGTAAAGAAGAAAAATGGTGGTCATTATACAGAAGAATTGGCAATTGAATTTTCTAAGCAATATAGTACTGGACAGTATAGTTGTGCAGGACGTGACCCAAATAATTACCGAACAAAAATGGGCGCTTGCTATGGCGATTACAAATATGTTGAAAAAGTAACCAAATTGTTTAGTGGTGGTGGAGGAAAAACTGATTTTGGCAAAATAGTACAGGGAAATCAAATCTTTGATGTGAATCAAGTTCACAACATTATGAAACAATTTCTAGGTCAACCCTATGTATGGGGAGGAAGAACACCAGCATCAGGATTCGATTGTAGTGGACTAATGGAATGGTCTTTTGCTCAAGTAGGTATTAACATCAATGGTAATGCACATATGCAATATAATAAAACAGTTGCTGTTCCACAAGGTCAAGAGCAACCAGGGGATTTAGTTTTTTGGGAAACTTACAAGAAAGCCCCTTCTCATGTAGGAATGTATATGGGAAATGATCAATTTATAAACAGCAATAGTAAAGGAATTCAATATTCAAGTGTAAACAAATGGAGTAATAAATACAAGTTCCTTGGATATAGGAGGATAGTTAAGAAATGACAAAGAAAAAAACATTAATTATAGTCTTAATTATTTTAGTCGCAGCTGTACTTTATTTTATACAATTAAATAGAGCTATAGCAAATGAACAAGAAAAAAATAAACAATTAGAAAATCAGATTGTTAGTCTCCAAAATAATGGACTAAATCAAGCAAAGGACACTACTGAAAGCTTCATAAGAGCCTTTTTCTCATACGATAATACTTTAGATCGTTATCAAAATATAAAGGCTTATACAACGCAACAAGGCTATAAAAGTACATTTCCTAGTGGAACAGAACCTCCAACTACAGGTGCTGATATTGAATCAAGAATTAGTGATTTAGAAATTTTCTCTAATAGATATTCAAGTAATGAAATTACAACAGTTAGTACTTTTAAAACAACAACAACTTTTAATGATGTACCTTCAAACTCAGAAATGGTGATTAAAACAGATTTAGTAAAGACAGGTTCTCAATGGAAAGTAGATAATGTAGAAATTTTATCTTCTCAAAGCACAGAAAACTAAAAGGATGAAAAAAAGAGGGTGGCTCTATGGACAAAGGAGAATTACATGAATCTATTTTAACAATCGAAAGGGGGAAGAAATTCCCCTTTATAAATGATGTTTATAAAATTCATGACCCTGACTTTGGCCTTTGTAATGTACAGATAATAGCTATTGGTCGTTATGAATGGTTAGATAATGGTTCAGTAGAAACAACTATTACATACACCATTCTAGACGTTATAGAGCCATCCCAAAAATATAGAATAAGGCAATCAGGATTAAAGCTTATAAAAGATATTAAAAACAAAAGGGAGTAGCTTAAGCTACTTTAAAGCTAACTTAAGTTAGCTCTTAGCTTATAAAATGGGGGAATCTTATGAGAACTACTGGTATTGTTCGTAAAACTGATGAACTAGGCAGAATAACTATCCCACGTGAATTACGTAAAATCCTTGGTATAGAGCATAAGACTCCTTTAGAAATATTTGTAGAAGGAGAAGAAATCATTCTAAAAAAGTACGAGGTATGGAAAGCCTGTGCTGTTACAGGTAAAGTTTCTCCATCAAATAAAGTGTACAAGGGCAACGTTATATTAAGTCCAGAGGGAAGGGACGAATTACTATCTCAATTGCAATCAGATAAGCTTTTATCAAAAAACTAAAGATAAAGACTAGCTTTTTGTCTTTGTCTATTTTTTTTTGTAATTTTTCAATCTTCGAGTCGCTTTTTTTCCAACAAATACCTTGAAAACGTGCCGATATCGGTATATAATACCGTTATCGGCATAAAAAAGGAGGTTAGAACTGTTTATGGGAATTAAAGTTGACTTAAACAAAATAGGAATTATGAGTATTACGGAAGCATCAAAAAAATGGGGATTAGCTGACCGTACAATTCGTAGTGATTACAATCTAAAAAAATTCCCGCCT
Organism: Priestia sp. USM5; assembly: GCF_058323215.1. NCBI lineage: Bacteria > Bacillati > Bacillota > Bacilli > Caryophanales > Bacillaceae > Priestia > Priestia sp. USM5. The sequence continues at coordinate 8,970 of NZ_JBSGKN010000010.1, read as the reverse complement.
GGAACAATAAAACAAGTCGGAAAGACTTGGATTGTAACACATGAAGGTATGGAAGCTGTTTTCGGAAAGCCTTTATCTAATGAAAAAGATTAGGGGAAGGAGTTAAAAATGGTACTATCTCATGCAAACATCACTTCAAATGATAAAGATTTAATAGAATTGAAGTTAGACAAATATTGGAGACAGAGCAAAAATGGAAAAGTTTCTTTTAATCACGTTTTATTAGCGCAGGATATAGTCAATCAAATACCCTTCATTTGGGTATACGAAGAGCTTTATTACTATGAGAATGGTGTTTATAAGAGATCAGGAAGAGACAAAGTATCTGCTATTGTACAAAGTGTTTTAGGCGAGGAATACACTAAAGCTAGAAAAATGGAAATTATAGATTGGATAGAAACCTATGCAAAAAGAAAAGATGTTAGAGTAAATGGGGACTCCAACATCATCAACCTAAAAAATGGCATTTATGATATAGAAAAAAAGCAATTAATACCACATTCGCATAAATATTATACCACGATTCAAATTCCAGTAAAGTATGATAAAGAAGCTCAGTGTCCAAAAATCAATGATTTCTTATTATCAGTTGTACCTTTAGATAGTATTGATTTTGTTTTTGAATGGTTTGGATTCTCTTTACTAACAGAGTATAAGTTTAACAGGGCTCTTATGTTGTATGGAACAGGTGGAAATGGTAAATCTATTTTTATAAGCTTATACAACAAGTTTTTAGGTGAAGAAAATGTTTCATCAGTAGATTTATACAATCTTGAAGAAAACCGTTTTGCTCCCTCTATGCTACTAAATAAATTGGCAAATACATTTGCTGATATTGACTCTAGATTCTTAGAGAAAAGTAGTATGATAAAGTCTTTGACTGGCAGAGATAGGGTTTTTGCTGAATATAAAAATAGAATGCCTTTTTCTTTTGAAAATTTTGCAAAGCTAACTTTTTCGGCAAATAAGCTACCATCGTTTAAAGATACCAGTGAAGGAAATTTTAGAAGATGGATGATTCTTACCTTTCCAAATAAATTTGTTGAAGGAAAAAATGCTAATGGTTCAATTCTTGAAGAAATTACAACGGAAGAAGAGCTTTCAGGTCTTTTAAATTGGGCATTATCAGGGCTTCATCACTTACTCAAGAACAGAGGATTTACAATTGGTGAAACCATGCAAGATGCTATTAATAATTGGCAACAAACAACGGATAATGTAAAACAATTTATTGAAGATGCTTGTGTTGTAGACGAGAAATATAGAGTTGAGAAAAAGCTTATTTATAGGGAATACCAGTATTGGTGTAAAGACAATGGTTATAAATCTCTAAATATGAAAAATTTCTATGACAGAATGGAACATCATGGCTACATAGCAAAACAGTCAAACAGTAAAACCTATGGACGGAAGCATCACTTTTTAGGAATCGATCTTCCGCCAAGGAATTAAAGAAGGGAGTGAAATATAATGACTTCCTATCTAATTTGTTCTTATTGTGAAACAGAGAATAAAGCTCAAGATAACATGCAGCAGTGCAATTTTTGTGGTGCACCTCTTGATAAGCTTAGACCAAAAACAAAAGAATTTACTGTTTTAGAGGATTGTGAACGTCATTTTAGTGAATTAGTATACTTTCACACATATGATTTGCTTGTTCTATTGCGTTTAGTAAGAAAAGAGCGTTCTAAATCCTATGACTTAATGAGGTCACTAAAAAAAGCTCCTGAAGGTTCTAATATTAATAAGGATATAGTTTTATATTCAGAAGAACAATATAAGTACTATACAAAACGTATGAAGGTTATAGAAGGACTTTTAATAGACAGAATGGGCTATAAGCCAAAAAGGATTGATAATAAATTATTGGAATCCTTGAATTATAAAATGGAGCAATTCACTACTAAAGAAAAACATTTAATATAAGTTTAGTAAAAAGGAAAAGCAATACATTTTTACTGAGAGAATGCTGTGTTATGTAGCATTCTCTTTTTTTATGCAATATTTTATGCAGTACGACTCATTTGTCAAAGCTTCAAAACCTTAATAAATCAACGATGTATAAAATGATGCATAATCAATAAATTTTGAGGTCATGCCATCCCTTGTCGTCTAAGGGGTGGCGTTTTTGTTTGGTTCCGCGAATCATGGTTATGTAAACTAAGTTTGTATATTGTATACAGGCGTTAATTGAAGGTGAAATACTTTAGATGAGAAAAAAATCCATAAAGAGGGATTTGGTGTTCCTTATGTAGAATAGATTAGATGGAGGTGCATACATGAAAAAGTATGTTGGATTTTTGTTCATTGCTTTATTGCTATTTATCGTTTCAGCTTGTTCTAATCCAGAAGATATAAAGCTAACAAAGACAGATGTCGTGATAACAGAGAACAAGGATCTTATAGGATCAACAACTACAACTATAGGGAAACATAAAAATCAAACAATTGTACCGACTGCTTTATATTATACATTTACAGTAAAAAACAACTCTAATAAATCCATATTTCGTTCTCAGTTAAACAAGGTTAAAATGCGAATAGAGCCTGACCAAGACCTATTATCTGTTGTGGAAGAAACTATAGGTTCTAATATTTACAATGTGAATAAAAGTAAAATAGGATGGGGACAAGGAGTAGAAGAAATTGCAGCTAAAGGTACTGGGGAATTTAATCTTTATTACAAGTTAGGTGCAAAGCAAAAGAGCGATGAACTTCCACTTGTACCGAAAAAAGAAGAATTAAAAAATATAGAAAATCTTGCTTTAAAGGCAACTCTCATTGTTTCAAAAGATGGAAAAGAAATTGCTCGTTTTAAGCTAGATAGGATAAATAAATAGTTTTTTTATAAGACGAGCCATATTTTTATATGGCTTATTTTTAATTGATACTATTGAGTGCCGATAATACGTTTTATGTTAACTAATTACTGTTATTGCATAAGGTTTTTCCAAGAATAATTATGGTAAAATGGTATAATTGTCCATGTAATGTATTTTAGGAGGATTAATTTGCAGAAACGTTTTAGTAAGTACTCGTTATGGCTGTCAATAGCAGGGATTATTATTGCCGTTGGTCAATACTTCACTCCTATATATAGTTTAAATATTTTATATATAGGTATCATAATCTATCTTACAGGTTTCATATGTGGAGTTATAGCAGTAGGGAAGCATGAAAAAGGACTTATGAAGTATTTCAGTCTATACTCTTTTGTATTAATTCCAGTTTTTATCTTCTTTGGTTTCTTATTTTTAGCTTTTCAGATAGGCGAAAAATAACAAAATAATATTCATATTTAAATCAGAAAAACCACTGGAAAGGTTCCAGTGGTTTTTTCTGATTTGAATATCACTACTTCTTCAAAATCGTAGGATTTTTGAGATTATATATAATATTATACTAATTTTAGCAGAATGAGTTATTCCTTGCAAACAAAAACCCGCCCATATACGGACGATTTTTTTGCTATGAATATCATTGCTTTTCAGGTGATGCTAGGAGCATCTTTAGTAATTTGCTCAACATATAAAATGTTATTCATTATTGCAAATGCGCAACAATCTAAAATTGAATATGACATATCGTCTATAAAGGTAAATTACTTTTTGTAAGTTCATAAAGGTTTATTTTGTTAACTAAATAGACGTTCTGTCGTTTGATTCTACATAGTCTAAAAAGGTGTACCTTTTTGGACTGTTTCTATTTTATACTATTGAAAGTTATTCTTTCTTTAATATGATCCAGTAGTGCTTGGTTTTCTGGAATAGATGCTAGCCTTTTCATTTGCTCTTCACCAATTTCCATTTTGATTAATTCAACCTTTTTATTACCCTCATATTGCTCAGTTAAAATTCGAAGATGATAAAAAATTACCCCTATAGCTATTGCTAATCTCGATGGTAACGTGACGTTATTTTTAATATTGTATATGTATAGTTCTTTCAAATCGCCTGTAAAAGTACTTATTAGTTTGTCAAACTCATCTTCTGTAAGCTCAAACCCCCATTTATGAGCATAGGAATTTCTAATATCTCCTATCTTTTTACACGTGTCTTTATCGTCTTTAGATAAGATACCTATGGCATAAGCTAAGCTAAGTTTATTTCCATAAGATGTTCTTTCTTTGATGACTTCTCTTGGTTCTTTTAATGCTAATTCTAAAAATGAAGTAAGTTGGCGTTCGATATATAAATGTCCTCTTAATATTATCTGTAAAATATTTTCTCCAGCTGTATCTTCTAAAAATTGAGCCAAATCTTTGTTGAAATCAGCTATTTTATTTTCACCTTCTTCTAAGGCTTCTCTTATTAATTTTTCTGTTTGGGGGTCTGTCATTTCTATTTCCCTCCTAAATTAGAACTATATTACTGTTAATTATAGGGTTTTAGAAGTATGATGTCATTATAAAATGATTATCTCCCCTATTTTATGATAAAGGTAGTAATTTTCTTTTATCTAATAATAATTAATAATGAAAGGAGAACAGAAAGATGACTCTACTAGATATCTTAAAAATGGTTGTTCCATTCTTGTTAGGTACTTCTTATAGTGTATTTAACAACATAAGTCAGAAAAAAGAATCCAATAGGGCTTTCCCTTATGTTGAAGAAGCTTATTTTCCTATAGACTTAAAGGAAATTAAAGTGAAAGAAAATACAAGGCTTTATATGAGTGGGGATTATTCAAAACTTGCTCGTGATGAAAAAGTAGACAATCAAGCTAAAATTATTTATCTAAAAGTTACTAATTTAGGTCCTGGTCACATGATTAATTGTGACTTTAATATCAAAACATCAAGTACAGACCTTACAACAGAGTGGGACTTTAAAGTACATGTTCCGATAATAAGAAAAGATGAGGTTATCTTAATACCTACTGTTAAAGAAAGTATGAGTAATATAAGAATTTCAACTAAGAGTGTTAATATTAACTATTTAACTCATTCTCAAGAAGAAATGGAATACAACCAAAAACTTGAAAAAGTTAATAAGGACTCTACCTTAATTAAAGATTCTCTCCATGTTAACAAATCTAAAAATAAGTTTTTGAAGTTCTTTAGACGTTCAAAAGTATTGTATGAGTATGAAGGGAAAAATAGCCTTTTTACATATCTAGATGCAAAAAAAGAAAAAAAATAAAATGTTTCAACAGTGTTTTTATTTTATGTTGATAAAGAAGGTGATGATGTATTCTATCGTCATATAAAGATCATCTAATGCGGTACCTACATAGTATCTAAAAAGTAACTACTTCGGTTATTAATCAGTAGCTACTTCGGTAGTCTTACTGCATTAAAACAAGCTTTATCTGTGGAGTAGAGCCATTAGTGGAATCTGTAAGAAAGCTGGGCCGAAGTGGTGAAAGGGCGACCAGATGCACCTTTTTGAAGAAACCTATATATGAAATTCAAAAAAGCACATCTATTATAGGTGTGCTTTTTAAAAATTAAAAAAGTCTTCTATTTTATTCTTTGGATCAAGTTTCTTTAAAACACTCATAATCTTTTTTATTGTTGAGCCGGAAGGGATATAATTTGAATCATTAAAAATCTTACTAACTGTTCTTCTCTTTATATTAGTCACTTTAACTATTTCGGTTTGGTTATAGCCCTTTTCAATTAAGTATTTTCCTAATTTACTTTTTGGGGTTATCTTTGGCATGTGAACACCCTCCTTTTTATAAAGGATTGACGCATTCAAAAAAAATATTCATTTTGTGCAAAAAAATGCGCAAACAATATCATTTACAACATATAATAAACTATAAAACAAAAAGTATATGAATATCGCTCATGTAAGAATTAGAATAATGTCGATATTTTTGTCATAATCATATAGCATGAATACAGTTAAGACCGCCTTATACACTAATACATAATGGGCGGTCTTTGTTGTTGTTATTCTTATTAAATAAAGCTACACACATTGAAATGATTGGGGAACTCCCATCATAAACTTTCTATGCTCTAAGTCTCCTGTACAATATATCGGGGACGATACGGCGCTCTATAAGCCACTCCCTAACGGTCGGGACGCTAGCCTTGTTCTAGCCCTCACTCGTTATTTAATCAACGGCAAATGGCTACGCTTCGCTATATACGACATTGATAATCCATTGAACTATTTATTTTAATTAGTCGTATTAACATTTAAAGAGTAGATACATATTATTTTATATGGCGGTTTAAGTAAAATCCTTTATCATAAGCATTATTTAGGTAGTTAAACCGAAGTTGAACTCTTTACACTATATATTATAGGCGATATGCGAATTTTATGTAAAAACACTTATAAAACATCCAGTAAGTTAAACTTGCGGTTAAACTTATATCGATAGCGTTATAGAAATAAAAAAATAGTTGAACCTAAGTTCAACTATTTTTCTCTGTATCAGGGGGTGATATGCGCGCTATACGCTGTAACCAAGTGAGTTTTTTCTTTTTTTTGTTTTCCATCGATTCCTGTAATAAGTGTGTAATTTGATTGTCTCGTTTTTCTATAGAAGCTGCGATATATTCCTGCTGTTTTAATATTTGTTCTTGTTGTGTAATCATTAGTTTTTTAAACTCTTCAAGTGTTGTTTGCAACTGTTCATTATCACGTTTTATTTCTTCTATTTCTGTCATGATCTGTTGTAATTCATTATCTTTACTATCATCGATTGTAGTAATAGATGGAGTTAATTGATTACTAGGTATGTCGCTTACAATTGTTTTAATCGCTTGTTCGACTGAAATATCCTTTTGTTTGATTAGCTCTTGGATTTTTTTTAAAACAATTATATCTCGTTGGAGGAATGCTCTTTGATTATAGGCGTTTCTCAAAAATACATATCCGTTTGATTCCATTAGGTTACAATATTTCCGAACCGTTGGAGTGGCTATCTTTAGTATTTCCGCTACTTCTTTCGTCCAATAAGCTTTTTCTGATTGTGAGTGTGTAGATGCATCATTCATGCGAGACACCCTCCTTTTGTATGTAATATTCTATGTAGTAATATGAAGCCCTTTTAAAAGGTCATAAAAGTGTTCTAAATATACTTTACGATTTTAATAGATAACTGTATAGTAAATACTGTTTTTACTGCAAATTCTTTTTGAAAAAAGATTCAGTTCATTCATAAAGTTTTTTGCTTTTAAAGAAGAGAAAACTACTTATTTTTTTTATAAAACTACTCATTTGTTTAAAAAAACTACTCATTTTCTATTCACTGACTACTCAAATTTATCATTTTTGAGTAGTTTTTTCTTTTTTTCTAACGATTAAAGCTACTGTTATCAATAAATACTACTCAAAAAATAAGTAGTTCTATATATAAATAAGTAGTTTTTTTAAAAAATGAGTAGTTATTTTATCATTTTTGAGTAGTTATATACTTTAAAAAACAAGATAAAACCCTTTATAATCAACGTTTATAAACACTTATATATCATCTACTACTCAAACTACTCAAAAAAAAGTAATTAGTTTAATTTTGTTTAAAGATATAAAAAAGCAAAAAGAAATTTCAAAAAAAGTGAGTAGTTTAAGTAGTTTAAATCCCCAACGAGTCTGCCCCCTCTTATAGGCAAAAAGTAGCTTTAAGCTACTAAAGGGCTAACTTTAGTTAGCCTTATTTTTTCTCTAAATTAGGCTTGAAAATTCTTATAGCTTGTTTTAACATTAGAACACGTGTTCCCCTTACATTTACTTTCTTACAATTCCTTCTCATTGAACAATTTATATCAGTTGTCGCTTTTTGTCGGAAGAAAATTCCAAAAAAATATTGATAATTTTCCCAATTAGCTGTACATTATTAGTATACACTATTAACAACAACTGAATGAACACCAATAGTGTACAGTTAAAACCCAGCCCCTACAATAGATTACACTCAAAATGTTATTCGACAAGTCGCCTCCACACCTCACGCTGACTACGTCAACATGAGGTGTGGAGGACATAAAATTTTGAGTTCCATCTAATTACGGGGCAAGTAGAGTAGTAGTCAGGGTGAGAAGGGAGAGATAAAAGATAAGAGATAAGGTCAAGGGATAAGAGATAAGGTCAAGGGATAAGAGATAAGGTCAAGGGATAAGAGATAAGGTCAAGGGATAAGAGATAAGGTCAAAGGATAAAAGATAAGGTCAAAGGATAAAAGATAAGGTCAAAGGATAAAAGATAAGGTCAAAGGATAAAAGATAAGGTCAAGAGAGAAAAGATGGTTCAAGAAGAGTAAGACTATATAACTATATGATAAAATGAAAGGCGGTAATATTATGGTGTTTTTTTAGGAGGATAAATAAATATGTTATATGATTTTAAGAAGCTTACTGAAAGAGAAAAAGAGGTTTTAGTTTGGATTGCGAGACATACTTTTGTGACAGCTAATCAAGTTGAAAAGATGTTTGGAGTAAGCAGAAGAATAGCATATAGGATTCTAAAGAAATTAAAGGATTATGAGTATTTAAATAATGAATTATTGGTAAGGAAATTGGGAGTTTATTATGCAACTAAAGAAGGAATGGAAGTTGCAGGAATCGATATGAATCCAACGTCTAAAGTAAGTAATCTTGCTGAAGTTAGGCATGAGTTAATGATTGTTGATTTAGAGGTTTTTCTTACTTTGCAAGATAAGAAGGAAAATGTAGAGTCTGAATGGTTAACTTCTAAGGAAATAAAAAAAGAAAAGTATAGAAATGCAGATAAGATTCCAGGGGTTAACAGTGGTACTTTAGTTAAAGGTGTTAAAGATGAATTACCTGATGCTTATTGGATAAAAGCAGGACATAAAGCGGCTATGGAAGTTGAGCTTTCTAGAAAAGATAAAAAACGTATTGAAAAGAAATTAAAAATCTATGATAGTGAAATCTCTAATGGAAACATAGCAGCAGTAATGTATTACACTGACCTTGAAGGAATTAAAAACTTAATAGAATCGCAAAGGGGGGTTATGAAAAACCATTCGCGTTTAATAGTTAGGGATTTT
>NZ_JBSGKN010000008.1:0-78481 GCF_058323215.1 Priestia sp. USM5 | reverse complement strand
AGCAAGTCAAACATTTCTTCGGAGAGTTTGATCCTGGCTCAGGATGAACGCTGGCGGCGTGCCTAATACATGCAAGTCGAGCGAACTGATTAGAAGCTTGCTTCTATGACGTTAGCGGCGGACGGGTGAGTAACACGTGGGCAACCTGCCTGTAAGACTGGGATAACTTCGGGAAACCGAAGCTAATACCGGATAGGATCTTCTCCTTCATGGGAGATGATTGAAAGATGGTTTCGGCTATCACTTACAGATGGGCCCGCGGTGCATTAGCTAGTTGGTGAGGTAACGGCTCACCAAGGCAACGATGCATAGCCGACCTGAGAGGGTGATCGGCCACACTGGGACTGAGACACGGCCCAGACTCCTACGGGAGGCAGCAGTAGGGAATCTTCCGCAATGGACGAAAGTCTGACGGAGCAACGCCGCGTGAGTGATGAAGGCTTTCGGGTCGTAAAACTCTGTTGTTAGGGAAGAACAAGTACGAGAGTAACTGCTCGTACCTTGACGGTACCTAACCAGAAAGCCACGGCTAACTACGTGCCAGCAGCCGCGGTAATACGTAGGTGGCAAGCGTTATCCGGAATTATTGGGCGTAAAGCGCGCGCAGGCGGTTTCTTAAGTCTGATGTGAAAGCCCACGGCTCAACCGTGGAGGGTCATTGGAAACTGGGGAACTTGAGTGCAGAAGAGAAAAGCGGAATTCCACGTGTAGCGGTGAAATGCGTAGAGATGTGGAGGAACACCAGTGGCGAAGGCGGCTTTTTGGTCTGTAACTGACGCTGAGGCGCGAAAGCGTGGGGAGCAAACAGGATTAGATACCCTGGTAGTCCACGCCGTAAACGATGAGTGCTAAGTGTTAGAGGGTTTCCGCCCTTTAGTGCTGCAGCTAACGCATTAAGCACTCCGCCTGGGGAGTACGGTCGCAAGACTGAAACTCAAAGGAATTGACGGGGGCCCGCACAAGCGGTGGAGCATGTGGTTTAATTCGAAGCAACGCGAAGAACCTTACCAGGTCTTGACATCCTCTGACAACTCTAGAGATAGAGCGTTCCCCTTCGGGGGACAGAGTGACAGGTGGTGCATGGTTGTCGTCAGCTCGTGTCGTGAGATGTTGGGTTAAGTCCCGCAACGAGCGCAACCCTTGATCTTAGTTGCCAGCATTTAGTTGGGCACTCTAAGGTGACTGCCGGTGACAAACCGGAGGAAGGTGGGGATGACGTCAAATCATCATGCCCCTTATGACCTGGGCTACACACGTGCTACAATGGATGGTACAAAGGGCTGCAAGACCGCGAGGTCAAGCCAATCCCATAAAACCATTCTCAGTTCGGATTGTAGGCTGCAACTCGCCTACATGAAGCTGGAATCGCTAGTAATCGCGGATCAGCATGCCGCGGTGAATACGTTCCCGGGCCTTGTACACACCGCCCGTCACACCACGAGAGTTTGTAACACCCGAAGTCGGTGGAGTAACCGTAAGGAGCTAGCCGCCTAAGGTGGGACAGATGATTGGGGTGAAGTCGTAACAAGGTAGCCGTATCGGAAGGTGCGGCTGGATCACCTCCTTTCTAAGGATTTTTACATGACGTACGTTTTGACACTTTGTTCAGTTTTGAGAGTTCAATCTCTCAATTATAGAAAGCACACTACTTTCTTCTTATCTAATAAGAAGAATTTTGGTTGCGATTGTTCTTTGAAAACTAGATAACAGTAATTGCTGAGGAAAAGTGAAACTTTTCTTTAATCAAACCAATAAATAACACAACAATATGTTGTACCATTTATTCGCTAATGGTTAAGTTAGAAAGGGCGCACGGTGAATGCCTTGGCACTAGGAGCCGATGAAGGACGGGACTAACACCGATATGCTTCGGGGAGCTGTAAGTGAGCTTTGATCCGGAGATTTCCGAATGGGGAAACCCACTGTTCGTAATGGAACAGTATCTTTATCTGAATACATAGGATATTGAAGGCAGACCCGGGGAACTGAAACATCTAAGTACCCGGAGGAAGAGAAAGCAAATGCGATTTCCTGAGTAGCGGCGAGCGAAACGGAATTAGCCCAAACCAAGAGGCTTGCCTCTTGGGGTTGTAGGACACTCTATACGGAGTTACAAAGGAACGAAGTAAATGAAGCGACCTGGAAAGGTCCGTCGAAGAAGGTAACAACCCTGTAGTTGAAACTTCGTTCCCTCTTGAGTGGATCCTGAGTACGGCGGAACACGTGAAATTCCGTCGGAAGCTGGGAGGACCATCTCCCAAGGCTAAATACTACCTAGTGACCGATAGTGAACCAGTACCGTGAGGGAAAGGTGAAAAGCACCCCGGAAGGGGAGTGAAAGAGATCCTGAAACCGTGTGCCTACAAGTAGTCAGAGCCCGTTAACGGGTGATGGCGTGCCTTTTGTAGAATGAACCGGCGAGTTACGATCCCATGCAAGGTTAAGCTGATAAGGCGGAGCCGTAGCGAAAGCGAGTCTGAATAGGGCGTTTAGTATGTGGTTGTAGACCCGAAACCAGGTGATCTACCCATGTCCAGGGTGAAGTTCAGGTAACACTGAATGGAGGCCCGAACCCACGCACGTTGAAAAGTGCGGGGATGAGGTGTGGGTAGCGGAGAAATTCCAATCGAACCTGGAGATAGCTGGTTCTCTCCGAAATAGCTTTAGGGCTAGCCTCATGTTGTGAGAGTCTTGGAGGTAGAGCACTGATTGGACTAGGGGCCCCCAACGGGTTACCGAATTCAGTCAAACTCCGAATGCCAAAGACTTATCCATGGGAGTCAGACTGCGAGTGATAAGATCCGTAGTCAAAAGGGAAACAGCCCAGACCACCAGCTAAGGTCCCCAAGTATACGTTAAGTGGAAAAGGATGTGGAGTTGCTTAGACAACCAGGATGTTGGCTTAGAAGCAGCCACCATTTAAAGAGTGCGTAATAGCTCACTGGTCGAGTGACTCTGCGCCGAAAATGTACCGGGGCTAAACGTATCACCGAAGCTGTGGATTGACATCTTTGATGTCAGTGGTAGGAGAGCGTTCTAAGTGCAGCGAAGTCAGACCGTAAGGACTGGTGGAGCGCTTAGAAGTGAGAATGCCGGTATGAGTAGCGAAAGACAAGTGAGAATCTTGTCCACCGAATGCCTAAGGTTTCCTGAGGAAGGCTCGTCCGCTCAGGGTTAGTCGGGACCTAAGCCGAGGCTGAAAAGCGTAGGCGATGGCCAACAGGTTGATATTCCTGTACCACCTCCCCGCCGTTTGAGTAATGGGGGGACGCAGTAGGATAGGGTAAGCGCGCTGCTGGATATGCGCGTTCAAGCAGTTAGGCTGATGAGTAGGCAAATCCGCTCATCATAAAGGCTGAGCTGTGATGACGAGGGAATTATAGTACCGAAGTTCCTGATTCCACACTGCCAAGAAAAGCCTCTAGCGAGGCGGGAGGTGCCCGTACCGCAAACCGACACAGGTAGGCGAGGAGAGAATCCTAAGGTGATCGAGAGAACTCTCGTTAAGGAACTCGGCAAAATGACCCCGTAACTTCGGGAGAAGGGGTGCTCTGGTAGGGTGTATAGCCCGAGAGAGCCGCAGTGAATAGGCCCAGGCGACTGTTTAGCAAAAACACAGGTCTCTGCGAAGCCGCAAGGCGAAGTATAGGGGCTGACGCCTGCCCGGTGCTGGAAGGTTAAGAGGAGGGGTTATCCTTTGGGAGAAGCTCTGAATCGAAGCCCCAGTAAACGGCGGCCGTAACTATAACGGTCCTAAGGTAGCGAAATTCCTTGTCGGGTAAGTTCCGACCCGCACGAAAGGCGTAACGATCTGGGCACTGTCTCAACGAGAGACTCGGTGAAATTATAGTACCTGTGAAGATGCAGGTTACCCGCGACAGGACGGAAAGACCCCGTGGAGCTTTACTGTAGCCTGATATTGAATTTTGGTACAGCTTGTACAGGATAGGTAGGAGCCTGAGAAGCCGGAGCGCTAGCTTCGGTGGAGGCGTCGGTGGGATACTACCCTGGCTGTATTGAAATTCTAACCCGCGGCCCTGATCGGGCCGGGAGACAGTGTCAGGTGGGCAGTTTGACTGGGGCGGTCGCCTCCTAAAATGTAACGGAGGCGCCCAAAGGTTCCCTCAGAATGGTTGGAAATCATTCGTAGAGTGTAAAGGCACAAGGGAGCTTGACTGCGAGACCTACAAGTCGAGCAGGGACGAAAGTCGGGCTTAGTGATCCGGTGGTTCCGCATGGAAGGGCCATCGCTCAACGGATAAAAGCTACCCCGGGGATAACAGGCTTATCTCCCCCAAGAGTCCACATCGACGGGGAGGTTTGGCACCTCGATGTCGGCTCATCGCATCCTGGGGCTGTAGTCGGTCCCAAGGGTTGGGCTGTTCGCCCATTAAAGCGGTACGCGAGCTGGGTTCAGAACGTCGTGAGACAGTTCGGTCCCTATCCGTCGTGGGCGTAGGAAATTTGAGAGGAGCTGTCCTTAGTACGAGAGGACCGGGATGGACACACCGCTGGTGTACCAGTTGTCTTGCCAAAGGCATCGCTGGGTAGCTATGTGTGGACGGGATAAGTGCTGAAAGCATCTAAGCATGAAGCCCCCCTCAAGATGAGATTTCCCATAGCGCAAGCTAGTAAGATCCCTGAAAGATGATCAGGTTGATAGGTCAGAGGTGGAAGCGTGGCGACATGTGTAGCTGACTGATACTAATCGATCGAGGACTTAACCAAAATTTTAAAAGCGTAAGCTTTACTCAGCCAACTGTTATCTAGTTTTGAGAGAGCAATCTCTTGTCTGGTGGCGATAGCGAAGAGGTCACACCCGTTCCCATACCGAACACGGAAGTTAAGCTCTTTAGCGCCAATGGTAGTTGGGACTTTGTCCCTGTGAGAGTAGGACGTTGCCAGGCAATAAATAAGACCCCTTATGAGTCTCTTGTAAAAGAGCATAGGGGTTTTTTATTTGAAATATTCTATCATAAGTAATGAAAATAACGCTTATTAACGCGCTTATATAGATTTTTTTGGAGGATTAGCTCAGCTGGGAGAGCACCTGCCTTACAAGCAGGGGGTCGGCGGTTCGATCCCGTCATCCTCCACCACCGTGCCGGTGTAGCTCAACTGGTAGAGCAACTGACTTGTAATCAGTAGGTTGGGGGTTCAAGTCCTCTTGCCGGCACCATTTATATCGGAGGGGTAGCGAAGTGGCTAAACGCGGCGGACTGTAAATCCGCTCCTTCGGGTTCGGCAGTTCGAATCTGCCCCCCTCCACCATCTTTATTGGGCTATCGCCAAGCGGTAAGGCAACGGATTTTGATTCCGTCATGCGTTGGTTCGAATCCAGCTAGCCCAGCCATAGAGAGCCATTAGCTCAGTTGGTAGAGCATCTGACTTTTAATCAGAGGGTCGAAGGTTCGAGTCCTTCATGGCTCACCAGTTATATTTACACGCGGGTGTGGCGGAATTGGCAGACGCGCTAGACTTAGGATCTAGTGTCTTATGACGTGGGGGTTCAAGTCCCTTCACCCGCATCTTAATTTAGATAAATGCGCGGAAGTAGTTCAGTGGTAGAACACCACCTTGCCAAGGTGGGGGTCGCGAGTTCGAACCTCGTCTTCCGCTCCATATATATATTGGCGGCATAGCCAAGTGGTAAGGCCAAGGTCTGCAAAACCTTTATCACCGGTTCAAATCCGGTTGCCGCCTCCACGTATAAGTCCTGCCGGGGTGGTGGAATTGGCAGACACACAGGACTTAAAATCCTGCGGTAGGTGACTACCGTGCCGGTTCAAGTCCGGCCCTCGGCACCATTTTAATAAGCGCCCGTAGCTCAATTGGATAGAGCGTTTGACTACGGATCAAAAGGTTAGGGGTTCGACTCCTCTCGGGCGCGCCATAAACGGGAAGTAGCTCAGCTTGGTAGAGCACTTGGTTTGGGACCAAGGGGTCGCAGGTTCGAATCCTGTCTTCCCGACCATTTATGGGGCCTTAGCTCAGCTGGGAGAGCGCCTGCCTTGCACGCAGGAGGTCAGCGGTTCGATCCCGCTAGGCTCCACCATACAGTACACGGAGGAATACCCAAGTCCGGCTGAAGGGATCGGTCTTGAAAACCGACAGGGGTGTTAAAGCCCGCGGGGGTTCGAATCCCTCTTCCTCCGCCATTTTCTATTTTGGTCCCGTGGTGTAGCGGTTAACATGCCTGCCTGTCACGCAGGAGATCGCGGGTTCGATTCCCGTCGGGACCGCCACTTTAAAATATGCGGGTGTAGTTTAGTGGTAAAACCTCAGCCTTCCAAGCTGATGTCGTGAGTTCGATTCTCATCACCCGCTCCAAATCCAAGTAAAGGGCCTATAGCTCAGCTGGTTAGAGCGCACGCCTGATAAGCGTGAGGTCGGTGGTTCGAGTCCACTTAGGCCCATCATGTTTTATAGTAATTGAATTTAACTTATAAATTGATACTGGCCCGTTGGTCAAGCGGTTAAGACACCGCCCTTTCACGGCGGTAACACGGGTTCGAATCCCGTACGGGTCATCAAAAAAGCAGTTTGCATTTGCAAACTGCTTTTTTATTTCTATTAAATAAAATTAGGAGGAGATTGAATAAGAAAAGCGAAATAAGCTGTGGTAGCTTCTGCCGTAGGTTTAGTTATTTAGTTAGCGACTCCATTAGCTCTACCGAATTTAGGAGGTTCTTCTGGATCAGCAGAAGCTGCTGATGTTGAAGGAGACGTAACGGAAAAAGCGTTCTTTGAATCTGCTCAATAGTACAATGTGATGGTACTGGGTCTTTAGAGGATGATTCGAACAAACAGGTGATGACCAAAAAACGGTCAACTTTCATAGACCTTAACCGAATGGACTCTTCTGTAACGAGAAACAATGTTTAAAGATCTCCACCATTTTATGTATTAATAACTTAAAATCTTAAATAAAATATTCTCCTTAATATAAATGCCTTTATAAAAGTTGTGCTAATCTCTTTTCTTAATTGCTGAAAATTTGTATCTAATCCCCCCATTGTGTGTAAAACAAAAGTTAAATTCCTTACAGAGCGTTTCTCTGCACGTTAAAGACATATAATTTAATGTTTTTTATTAATAAATGCTGTAATTAAATAATCTCTGCATAAATTTAGACCTTTCTTCTTATCACATTAATTTAATAGGGGATATAATATCAATTTCCTATGTATTGTTCATGACATAGTTATTTGGCTAATGTTTAAATCACTAAGGAAATACTTCTATACATTTAATAAATATATAAAAGGAAAGTTCGTAAAAGTATACTTTTACGAACTTTCCTTTTATATAAGAAATCTACTGTTTTTATCGTTCGTTTAAGTAAGAAAAGTAATTACGAACGTTCTCTTTATCTAATACACTTTTACGAACGTTTTTGGTAGAATAAAAAGAAGATAGACACAAAAGGGAGTATAAAAATGGAAAATAGAAAATTTGGATATATCCGTGTAAGCAGCCGAGATCAAAATGAAGGACGACAACTTCAGTCCATGGAAGAAGTGGGCATTTCTCCTCGAGATATTTTCATGGATAAACAAAGTGGAAAAAATTTCAATCGAGAACAGTACCAATTACTAAAACGAATGATTCGTAAAGGAGATATTCTTTACATTCATTCACTAGATCGTTTTGGTCGTAACAAAGAAGAAATTTTACAAGAGTGGAATGCTATTACGAAAGAAATTGAGGCAGACATTGTTGTCTTGGATATGCCTTTGCTGGATACGACTCAGTATAAGGATAGTTTGGGAACCTTTATTGCAGATTTGGTTCTTCAAATTTTGTCCTGGATGGCGCAAGAAGAACGAGATCGTATTCGTAAACGCCAGCGAGAAGGAATTAATGCTGCGCTGAAGAGTGGTATATCTTTTGGCCGTCCTAAAGCCCAAGTTAGCCAAGATTTTATTGAGGCTTATAACCGTTGGAAACGAAATGAAATTACAGCCGTACAGGCAATGAAGGAAGCGAATGTAAAAAAGACAACGTTTTATAAATTAGTAAAACAACATGAGGATGCAATGAATATGTAAACTGTTTAAGCTAGTTTATGTTTTACCTTTAGAGCTTTGAAATAAATATTATTCTTTGTGTCAAGTTATCTTTTATTCCATATTCTTCTATATACTAATTTATCTATTAACCTCGTATTAAAACAATGAAAAAAGGAAACACTATTTTTAAAAGAGAAATGATAAAGGGGTTAATCGTTTATGGAAAATAATATATCCAACGAAATGAGTCAAATTGAAAAAAATATATCTGATGAAATATTAGCTGAATTGTTTTTAAGTCAAGTAACGAAACAATTCAAAAGAGGTAAAATTCTTGAAGAGATTGATCAGTCCTTAAAGAATAAAGACAAAGAAGCTTTTTTGCGTTTAACGGTTGAACTAAAATTTGTATCTTAGTAAATAATTAGAAATAGGAAGTCATTATATAAACAAACCAGACTGAGTATCTTTCATAAGAGGTTAAGAACACAATTATTATGGTTTAGCTTCAATATAAATGGGATAATGAGCAGGAGAATATATTTCTATTAAGATTAGTAAATAAGCAAGCATGCAGCAGATCATAATTGCTCCTGTTACTAAAGCGCAACGAAGAAATTTCTTCATTATTTTATGTCTTTGAAACTTATTAAAGTTAAGAATGTTACTCATAAAATCCTCCCTTTCCGGATTGATGGAGACATATTGTAAAAAGAAGATAAAACTATCTTCCTTAAAGATCAAAGGAATAGTTTTATCTTTTAATGTAACACGATCATACGTACTAAGAAATAGTAAGTTGTGAGATGAAGGAGATAATATGTTATAAAAAGTAAACTTATACAAATGAAATAATAAATGCAGCTTTTCGCTAGTTATATAAGCTGGCGATTTTTGCATTTTGAGAATGGAAAGTTGCCTAAGGTTACCCTACCTACTCTTAATGTAGTCTTCTTTATTCCTCAAGCTATTGAACGCGAGTTTTTATGGTTTGCAAAGTAGCTATATTATTTTGGACTGTTAAATTTAATTCATAGTATCCTCTCTCGCTGGATATACATGCATAGTCCCCTGAACATCCAGTTACAAAAAACGAGGTATTAGGAAAGTTAGGATTGATTGTAACTGAGTTAGCAAAAAATTTATGTGCATGATGAGTGAAAATCGCTAAAATTTTGTTCCTTACGTTAGAGGGTATAGCATTAAAAAACATGTTTGTCTGCATTTGAGTCATAACATGATCACCATGTATTTCCGTAGTTATACCTGGAACTCTCAAAGGCCAATGAAAATCAATAATGTAATAATAGTTAGGATCTAAGTTACTTAGCAAGTTTAAGCTATCCTGGCTAAATACCCCGCCTCGACCATTATCTAACCAAACATGACGCACCAACCCTTGTGTTCCAGGAATAACTCTATAGCCAGTTAAATAACGATTGATGTACTGTCGAAATAAAGCTCTACTGTTATTTCTGTTAGTAGCCTCCCAGTTTCCTATAGAAGATCTGAAGGGAATTGATCCTAAAACATTATTTAAAATATTAGTGAACTGTTGGTAATATGTTTCAGCTACTTGTATTGAAGAAGCACCTAAAGCGTGTACATCATCTCCACCAAATATAATATATCGTTTATTACCATTGTTCACTACTCTTTGCAAAAGGGTATTAAACATACTTTGACTGTTTAAAAAACCTACATGACTATCACCTACAACTGCTAAATTAACTGTAGTAGCTAGTGGAAGTCCTGGTTGATTTTGAACGCAGTCATTTTCTCTTTTACCTTTATCGTTCTTAATGATTTTTACCACCCTTTCTCTTTCTGTCTATTGTTCTTGATATATTATTCATTAGATCAAGGAATGCTTGTACGATGATAAAAATGCTTCTTTATTTAAGAGAAATAAAATAATAAATATTTTCCTTTTAAGCATGTCCAAACTCTTTTTGATTGGTAGCATATTCTGTTAATATAAATACCTTTTTACAAAGGGGAACATAACATTGCTAACGAATAGTAAACAAAATTTAGAGAAATCTATTCAAAAAAATCAAGATAAAGAGTTCTTACAATACCTTCCATTACAAATTTATAGAGAAATAGCTTTTGCAGTCCCTATCCCCCAAGGCATCTCTGACTTACCACCAACTATTTTCTTTGATATTTCCAAGCAGTTTACTCCAGACCAGGTACAAAAAATTCAAGACACTATTAAAGGTGTATTATTTAACTGGTCGTTGCATCTAACACAAAAATGGAACAATGGATTTAATAATGGTGTATCACAATTGGCTGATTGCACGAACACATATGCGGTGAAAAACTTACAGCCTTTACGTTATTTTGGTGTTAATGTTACAGACGGAAAACAGGCCACAGATTTAGCTATGGAACAATTGACAGAAGTCATTAAAGACAATGGGCTTCGCCGATCCCAAAGAGCTAGGATAGATTGGATATACACCCCTTCTCCTATAACAATACAATTACCACCGACAGTCACTAAGACTCAAACTCCGTTATCTATGATTGTTAATGTATATCAACTCCAACAACCGAATGTAACTGCCGGCCTGCTTATAGGCTCTATGTTTCATGCTTGGCTCCATAGGGGCGGTTACGGCGACCCTAAAGTTACAAATTATTTTATTTCTGAATGTCCAATGTGCGTTATGAGAAGTTATCAACCCAAAAAGCCCAATGTACCCGATAGTTTGTTCTATAAATATTTTAATTAAATCAACTAGTTTAAAAGTAGTGCATGATATATACAAAACGAAAGATTATAAACCAAACTATTAGCACTTAAAGAATGTTTAAAAAGGATTTTTTTTCTGTAATTTCACTTTTGTATTTAATATTTTTTACAACTAGTACAATTCAATTCACTATTTAATATAGTAGGTCATAAAAAAGGAGAATTCTGTTGAACCTAAAAGAAATTAAGGGATCATACGATGTAATTGTTAGCTTAGGCAGTGCTTGTAATACTACAATGGAATTAAAACGCTTAAATTTAAGGACATTCTCTGGACCACTAGACTGGAGTGTATCTCTATCACTTTCTGATGTTAATAGGTTACTGAAAAATAAATTCAGCAATTTTATGGAACTTGAAAACATGCAACTAACTGATGGAGCGTTTGCATTTGTCGATGATGGGGTCTTAATTGAAGGGGTGCAATCTTATTTAATAGAGGATACTCATTATAATATTATTTCAGTCCACGATTTCCCAATCATTCCACATCAACATTGGAGTACCACATACACCTCCTATAAAGAAAAACTTACAAATCGAATTAATCGTTTTATAGAAAAAATCACAACCTCTGAATCTGTTTTATTTATTAGATGGGCTGCTACCTATGAGCAATCTTTAGAATTACAAGCAATTTTAGAACAGATTGTTAAAGGTAATTTTAATATTCTTATTCTATGCCCTAAAGAAGGATTCAAGGATGTAAGTGAAATTAATTGGGGAAGTGATAAAGTATGTGCAGTCAAAGTACCGAGACTCCCTAATGACCTGGAAACATGGAATTATGTTTTAGAAGGTATAACATTAAGTTCTAGAAAACAATAAAATGAAAGCATAAGAAGAGTTTCAAAATAAGAGAAGCAACCTCATACTGGAGTGACCCCTGTCAAATAGACAGTCTTAAGAAAACTACCTATGCAGCCTGAGTTCTATACTGATAAGGACTCAGGTTATTTAATTTTCGTTGAAATCGTTCATGATTATAAAAATTTATGTATTGGTGAACGGCATTTTTGACCTCATTGGCTGTTTGGAATTTATATAGATAGAAGCATTCCGATTTAAAATGACTAAAGAAACTCTCTATACAAGCGTTATCCCAACAGTTGCCTTTTCTAGACATACTAACTTTCATCCCATTCGCTTTTAAGAAGCGATGATAAGCACGAGATGTATATTGAATTCCCTGATCACTATGTATGAGGACTCCTTCTACATTTCTTCGTTTCTTGGCAATTTCGAGTGTATCCATTACTAATTTCAAATCATTCCTCGAACTTATTTTATAGGCAACAATTTCATTGTTGTACAAATCTTTAATCGCTGATAAATACAAAGATTGTCCATTAAAAATTAAATAGGTGATATCGGTTACCCATTTCTGGTTAGGCTGCGAAGCCTTAAACTCTCTGTTCAGATGATTAGATGACAGAACGAAAGCTTCTTTTTTTCGATAATATGGCCGTTTTTTTCTAATAATAGCTTTTAGCTTCAGCTCTTTCATTAACCGTTGAATACGTTTGTGATTTACATGTAATCCATATACGACCTTTAACCAGGTCTGTACTCTCCTATATCCATAGATACCTCTGAACTTTTGATAGCACTCTCTTATTTTTTGTTTCATTCTTCTATCTTCACATTGCTTATGAGAAGGGGAATCCTCACGGTTCCGCCATTTATAATAGCCACTTCTAGAAACCTCTGCAATTTTACATAAGAGGCAGATAGAGAAGCGTTTCTTTGACATTTCTTTAATAACTTTATATTTCTTTTGGATAGGTACTGCTTTCATTCCTCCTTTTACACCTGTAAGAGCTTTTTTAACATTTCATTCTCAGCTTCTAATCGTTTTATTTTTGTTTCTGTATCTTCTGGATAAGTAGATGGATGCCCTATTGTAGAGCCTTGTGTTTTTCCTCTTTTTTCTTCAAGGCCTTTCAGGCCTTCAGCTTCAAAATGTCGAACCCAGCGCAGAACGGTTGTATGGTCAATCCCTAATTCTTTCCCAACGGCCTTACAGCCCATTCCATCCCAAAGATATAAATCGACTGCTTTTTTCTTAAACTCAATGTTGAATGTTCTCCTCTTTTTCCCCATAAAAAATCCCCTCCATAGTAGACAGAATAGGTTGCTTTCTTCTATTTGTCTACTATAAGGGGAGCATACCATACCTAATGGCATTGGAGAGAGGTTGCTTTTTTATGATTCACACTCGTCGAAGAATGAATAACACAGCAAGTAAATAATAATGTTATTTTTACATAATGTAACATAAAAAAATAATATTACAATAAATACTGTGTTTTTAAGTATGAGCATATGAATAAAAGGTGCGCTTTTTATTCATTCGTTTGGGTTATGCCCTAGTATGAAACCCTTACGCGTCAAGGATGTATAAAAAGCTGCATACTTCATGAAGAGAACCCTTTTGAGAACCTTTGCCTCCCAAGGGTTCTCTTTTTTGATGTGTTCCGGAAAGAGACATTATGTCAACTACCTTTGTATAGAGTATACAGTTCAAAAACAAAAAAACTCCCTCAGAGCGTTAAGGGAGTTTTTCTACTACATTTATCCAAAGGGTTGAAACCTTATCAGTTTCTTGAGCAGTTTGTTCTAATGCAGATTAAGTTTTAACATTAGCCTGAATATGCTACAGCATTAAAGCTTTCCGGCCCTACTCTTACAGTACCTAAAAGATTACTGCCGATAAATGCAGTATAAATTAAAAGACCTGATGCTGGAGCCGGAACATTAAAGTCAGAAGCAGTAAAGGTAAAAAGTTGGGGTCCTAGAATATTTGTATTTAAAGCTTCTGAAGAAGAATAAATAATAGGATCAGTAAGAGATGTACCTCTAACAATTGTTAATGTAATTGTTGTTGCTAAAGGTAGGAGTGGTAATTGGCAAGCTACAGTGCCACTTAATTGGGTACGGATAGGGCCAGTTGCCCCTAATACATTAAGGCCAACTTGTCCAAATAATCCTGGTGCAGAGAGAATAGTAATGGGAATGGAGATAGAATTAGCGATACTAGCGTTCTGAGACGTTCTGGCATCTAATAAAGTGGTCATTTTTTATTACCTCCTTTCTCGTTACTATTATTTTATGAAATTAAACACTTTTATGCTTGGACAAGGGTGGAGATTATAAATAAAATAAGCAATGATGTTATATAAGTATCTAAAATGGTGATTATGGTAACTATGGGTATAATTATAAAATTAAATTATTGTTTTGCAGAGGGGAATCTAGCTCCAGCAAAGTATATTCTGTTGTCTGCTCTAATTCTACCTGGAGTAGTACTAAAACAACTAACAACTAAAACTTCTACTCTATCTCCAGCATTTAATTGAAGTATGTCATTGATCTCTATGACACCATCAAAACGACTAGATGCCCCAAGAAACTCAACCTCAGCATCTAATAATAAACCATTTACTTAAAAAAATAATTCTACTTCATAATCAATATTTGGATTATCTGGCTGAAAGAAGATTGATGCATTAAACGCGTATACACCATTAAACTCAGGTATAAATGTTGAAGTAGCTGCATTATATTCATTATTACCTATATCAAATTGTTCATTTGGAAATGTAACTTTTACAAAAGTATCAGCTTGAGAAATAGGAATAGTAGTATTAGGATTAGTGGCTCTGAATGCTGAGGGACTTACAAGGTCCTCAGCATTAGCAACAAGTAAAGCATTCATGCCTTTAAACGTTGAGAAATTAACCTTTTTGTTGGTTTTTCTATATAATTTATTCTCTAATAAAAATAATGTTTGTATACTTGTAATGTTATAGGACAAGTATCTTGATACAAATGAACTTTATTTAATTCAATATATGCTAGTATCTATACAAGGTACTAGTAAGATTTTCAAGAAAACCATTTGAAAATCTCTACTCTTTAACAATAACGATCTTAAATTCCTATTAAGATTATTGAAATATTCTACTCATGCTAGCTTTTTGGCACTGTAACGGATTAATAGTTGGAGTACTGTTAGGAAGTATAGGAGCCATGAGATTACCTGTAAGGTTACTGTGGGCTGTATCAATATTTCCTGCAGAATTAATAAAAGGACCCGTAGGATCTATAGATTCAAACATGAATACATTATTAACAGGTTGGTTATTAAGCTGAGTAAATAAAGCATGTCCTGCTTCATGTGCAAATGCAAAAGGAGCACTCAAAGCTCTGTTACTCAATGCAATGGATCCAAAGAGTGTAAATTGAGGTACACCGTTTTCAACTCTAAAATTCTCAATTATTACTCCACCAACACCTATAGGTCGACTATTACCTGAAGGAGATGCAAAATCATTGCCACTTGTGTAAACAACGTATATGCCAGGTTGATTCCCATTCATTTGTTTAACTTGATTGATGAGATTCTCAACAGGTCCTCTAAATGCTTCATTAGTACTTAAATCGGTCGCATCTATTACTGTATTTACTTCGATTATAGGTTGTGAAATAAAGTTTATATTACATTCACCTCCACTATTCCATATCTGATTAGCTGAGGCAATGTCTCGATTAAATCTATTTTGCCGGCCATTACTATCACTGGGGGCAGAACCGGGAGTAAAGATACCATAAACATTAACCCAAGGATCACCCTGAGATTGGACTAAGTAACTATAGTTATATCTGTATTTTCTCTTTCTTGATTTTTTCAATTAATGCACTTCCTTTTATATAATTAGTACAAGTTATGTAATTGCTAATAATTTGCTTGTATGCTTGTCCAATGACAGCACGATTATTTTATTGACTTTGGAAATTATATCCTTTAAAATTAACCAAAAGCAACGTTGCAACTTAAATACGTTGCTTGAAAAGGAGAGCATATGAGCAGGGTTAAAGAAGGTAATCGAAGACTTACATGTGATATTCCAGAAGAGTTACACAAGGAGTTGCGTTTCTTAGCTGTAGAGAATGATACAAGTATTACAAAGTATGTAAAGGCTTTATTAGAAGAGCATGTGAAGAAAGTAAGAAAAAAAAAGTAAACAAAGAAAGGGCACTTCCTCTGTAAAGGAAGCACCCCCATGTAGAATCACATGTATAGACACTTACATTGTAACATGGGTTGCCCTCTAGAAATAGCAGGGTCTTATTATGGATCAAACTGAAAAGTTGTTAATAGGTATTGAGAATATATTGAGTGTAGCTTCCGACTTAGTACACGAAGTAGATCGCCTTAAACGTGTTGAAGAAGAATGCCAAATACTTAAAGAAAAACTTTTTTTAAAACAACTTAGGTCGTCTGAACAAGACATTTTTACTCTTGCACTTGATGGCCATTCAATTACAGAAATGCAAAACATTTTATTCAAAGAAGAGAGCACAATTAAGAATCAGAGACGCAGCATTCTGCAAAAATTAAACGTTTCTTCGATGAAAGAAGCAATCGATTTTTATAAAAAAACTACCCAAACTTCTTCTCAAAACTTCACGAATTATCATCAAGAAATCTTTCAAAAACTAGTTAAAACTTCATAAAAGTTGAGGGGACGGTGAGTGGACAGTAGGTCAACATTTCCAGAAAGGTGTAAGTTTTGATATCGACACCAGGTCGACATTACGCGCTTTTTTTGCTCTTCGGGTCAACAGCAGGTCGACAGAATGGAAGTTTTCGTGGGGTCACTTTTTTGAGGGTGAAAACGTTGTTTTGCTGGGCTTTGCCCAGCATATCATAGCCAAATGATATCAAAAACCCCTTATGCTCTTCTCTACTCGTACTGGAAATTTTGCAATTCGATAGAAAAGGAATGATTTCATGGATATCTTTTTACGAAATATTGATCCGGTTGCTATGCAAAAAGTTGATGCATTAGCGAAAGAAAATGGGATGTCTCGTCAGCAATTCTTGAAAGAACAATTTGAAGTATTAGCTTTTTTTGATGAGCAAGTAGAAAGAGAAAAAAGATTAGAAGCTATCATTGAACAGAACATCGAAATGATGAAACAATGTGCGATATCAATTGAAAAGATGAATGATATTATCTATGAACTGATGGGAGATGTAGAGGAGTAATGGAAACACAACGACGTATGATTACACTTGATAAAGAAACCGATCAATATATCCAAGATTATATGGCTGAACATAAACTTCGTTTCCCAGGAGAAGCGATTATGGATATCTGTAAAAAGTATCGAGAAGAAAAAAAGAAAGAATGGTCGTTAGACTACATTACGGAAACCGTTAGTGAAAATCTTCATGGTGTATTAAAAAATGAACTTAAAAAAATTCGATTAGGAACAAATAGTGCCGATAAAAACACACAAATTCTTATCGAATTCATGAATGGATTGTATTTTCACCATGGCTATCAGGGAATTATGACAACGGATCTTCAAGAGTTAGAAGAAACTAAACTTGCCAAAAAAGTTGTAAGTGAACGTATTGTGAATCAAAGACAAAAACGGCTAGATAAGGAAAACCCTAAAAGCTAAAATAGCCTTTAAGGCTAGCTAGGTAGGCTTAAGCCTACTTTTCCTTTTAGTAAGCGAGGTGAATATAGCTTGATATGTAGTTATTGTGGGACAGAAGTATTAGAAGATAGCTGCTCATTTTGTGGTGCTAATTTAATTATAGAAAGACCGAAGTTAAAAGAATTTGTGGTCTTAGAGGATATTGAGAAGCCTTTTAATGAACTTGCATGCTTTCATACGTATGATTTGTTAGTTTTGCTGCGTTTAGTACGTAAAGAAAGGACAAAGGCTTATGATTTAATGCTAAGGCTTAAAAAGGATGACAAGAGCCCTCAAATTATTCAAATAACACGTAACTATTTAAAAGACCTATATGAACCTTATACAAAGCGTATGAAGCTTATATGGCTATATTAATTAAATGAGACATAATCCCTTTATCATAAAAAATTGAACTAACTATATATGGGATTTGATACCGCATTTTTTTTAATAGGGTAACCTTTTCTTATATATTAAATGAAAGCTCTCTCTATTGAGAGCTTTCATTTTTATTTCTATAAATCATTTATTTGTTTGATGAAATTAGATTTTATATACTGAAACAGCTCTATATCCAACTCATTGTGCTTTTCTATTTTCTTAATGATATCAATGGGGACTTCGTTGAGCAAAGGGCGAGATTTTGTCACATTCACCTTCTTATATTTAATATTTCCCCATTTGAATTTTTTCTTTAGTAACAGAAGCGATTCGTTAAACATTTCTGTTATTCCTATTGATCCAAATTCCAGCAAGTTTTCTTTCGCTTTCTCTACGCTTAGTTGAGATTTCACCCCGCAAATTTGTTTAGTTTGGCCATTTGTAGCTTGAGGGTCCCAATCAATGTAGTCTTCAAAAGACATATGTTTCATGTTCTCTTCATAATACCCTGGATACGATTTCAAAAAATAATATAATGATATGACACGCTCAACCGGATGACGCATCATACTAAAATAAACATAGGGGTGAGAAAAAAATTCATGTATTCCATAGAAATGATGGCCGGATATAGCTTTTATGTTTTTTTTATCTTCTTCTTTTAATTGGCTAAACTGTTTATTCATCTCTTCTAAAGGAACATGATCGTATATTTCATTTTCAGAGTAGAACTTTTTAAAAATATTATTAAGTGTGGTTCCCCCTGTTTTAGGAATGTGCATAAAGATAACAACTTTTTCATCCATTTGAAATTGCACCTCTCCTCTAATTGCCTATAAGAATATCAGTTCCATAAATGGATTATTGATAAATTTTACGTATCTTTTACAATAAAAATGTTACAAAGACACACATTTCTTTTTAGGAATAATAAATCGTGGATCTTGCGTAGGAATTAGATACCGATCACATAAACAATGGAGAATTTCTAGTGGTCGATATTTATGTTGGACAGAGCAAATCAATCATTGTATATTTGATGAACGCCATCAAGATACCAATAGGCAGTTTCTACGACAGCTATGGTATTTTCATTGGGTACTTGATTCAAATAACGAAAGAAGTATCGTGCTAAGAAAAGCTTCTAGAGGACGTGGTACTCCAGGCGGATAAACCAGAGTTTATGTGTTTAAAAATAGGATGCCATCAAATGGACAAACTGTATTAGTAAAAGCTGCCACACCTGTAAATTCCCCTTCAAGAACTTATAGAATTGTTTAACAATAATAAATTTCTTCTGGCAACTAAACATAAAATCTTAAAATTTACTATTTATTCATCGAAAATAAACGATAAAAGCAGCAGGATTTTCTGTAATGCACAAAAAACCCTGCTGCTTTTATCGTTTAAGTAACGTATTAACCCCCAAAAATCTTACTCCAGAATCCTTTTGGTTTTGAATCAAGATTTTCTTGGGCGGCCGCGATAAGTTTTTTTGTATCACTAATTTCACGTATGGCACTAGTCAATTTCTCATCGCGTTTCTCTAGATTGTTTTCAATGTATTTGTCTTGGTGGTCTAGTTTTTCTGTAAGTTTCTTTATAAGGCTTCCTTGTTCATCTAGTCGTTGGATAAGCGCTAATTGAAATTGCTCATCTTTTTCAGAGCGATTAAGCAACTCTTGAACTTTTTCTTCAAGGGATTGTACTTTTTTTTCAAGGTTTGATTGAACTTCCACTGTCTCCGGTACAATTTCTCCTTGAAGCCACTGGTTTATCATCTTATAGCTCCAGTTTTGCTCTTGAATTCTTTTTTTTATTTCAGTTAATAAATCGATGTTTTGTTTGTTATAGCGCCTATGCCCGCCTTCTGTTCGTTGAATTTGGAGATTGAATTCTTTTTCATATAAGCGAATAAGATCTACACTTAATCCAGTTAGCTTTACTGTGTCTTTCAAAGTATAGACTACTTCATCTTTATTTTTTTCATGCATTTTTCTAGGATTCTCCTTTCTGTATAAAAATCTAGATATACTTTGAAGTTGATATATCAGTGTTAATGGCAATTCTAGAATGCGGTTTTGCGAGATATTATTCAAGATTTATATTTCTAGTAAAATTCTATTAATTACTTTATATTCCTGTTTTTTATGTGCATTTTTCTTTTTCTTTCGCTAGGCCTTTTATTCTTCCTTTTCAATTCTAGATGAAATCATAAACTTTTCAAGAGTAAAACTGTTTATTTTAAATGTAGATAGATTATATATAAAGTTCAAAAAAAAGCAACTTAAGGATCAACATTAACTCTACTCGATTAAAACTTTGTTTTAGCCAATGTCTGCAAAAAAGGAGTTTTAACTGTTAAGAAATATCTTTGTTAACAACTGATTCACATCTTTTCCTCTCCTAAAGTCCAAAGAAACTAGAGTACCTAGAAAGCTTGATATAAAATAGCTTCAGACGAATCTAGAATGTACTTTCTCTAACTTTAATTCAAGTATTTTGTGTAAGATAATATAAATCCTATATACCTATATCTTCTGGATTTATTACGTTGGTTTAATGGAACTTCTTTTTTGTTTATACAATTCTTATAGAATTATTTTTCGAGTTAAAATTAATCTTAATTTTTTCTAAGTTATTTAAATTTTATAGCAAAAGCTAGAAATACAATGAACCATTGAAAATAAAGGGTTTTTAACGAATCTAGAGTGAACTTCTTCTAGATTTTAGCCGAGAATAATAAATCTAATTAAATTCTAGATGATTTTACAAGAAATTTGTTGTTATACAACCAAGACCTGGCCGCCAAATTCTAAATTTGTAATGCTTGAGAAGGTTGTTTCCATCGCAATCGACTTTTTAAAACAGTTAAATTTTAAAAAGTGGATCATTAAGTTCAATTAAAGTTAAACTTAATGATTTTTTCTAAAATTAACTAAGGTGAAAATAAAATTAAGTTTAACTTGTAAAATAAAAATCACTTACATAAAAGATGTTTTGGTGAAAAATAAGTTGAACTTAATATTTTATTTTGTCTTTAGATATCGCTTAAATCGATATAAAGCATGGCGGCTGGACAATCCAAAGTAATAAATAATGTGTTCGTTTGAATATCCATCATGAATTTTGTTAAGTATACAACTGTTTCGAAAGTGAGTAGATCTTACAATTGCTTGTATGCCTGAACGTTTGACTTCTCTTTCAATCATACGTTTTGTACCGATTATACTAATCCTTTTAGGTTTATTTAAATTGTAATCATACCAATAAACCATTTTTTGAGGATGAAAAGAAATAAATAACGGATCGTTTGTATAATCCTTAGGTCTAAATAACAGAGGGATTGTTAATAGGTAATCATATATGGTTTTCTTATCGTGTTTAGAAAGCTCTAAGGTGCGTTTTGATTTGCCTGTGTTTACCGTTAATGTATTCTGTGCAAAGTTAATGTCTTGTATATTTAAAGATACAACTTCGTTAATGGTAAGACCGTAACGAAGCATTAAGATGAACATGGAATGGTTACGCGGACCTATATATTTATGTATCTGCAATTGAATATCACTTAAATGTTCGTGACTTATAACTGAATCTAAAAGAATTGAAGCATCCGATTCAGTTATAAAATCGGTATCAGTTAATTCTCGTTGTTTTTTTGTTGTTGCTTGTAAAAGTCCAATATTATCCGTGAGGTTATAATATTTTAACATTCCATTTAAATGCGATGCTACACGCCTCAGATTAGCTTCTGACAAGTTTTTTTCTTTTAAATAGGTAAAGTATTCGTCGTAATATTTTTTGTCTCCTGGCAAAGTTTCTGAAGGGATATTAGGGTGAGATTGATTTAACCATTCAAAAAACTGTTTTAGATCATGCTTATACATTGAGATTGTAGACGCCTTCTTTTTAGATTCGACTAAATGAGACAGGAAAGCTCCGAGCAAAATAAAGTTATTCAAATAAGACACACCTGACCTTTAGGTAAATTTAATATACTATTATTATAACAAAAACATTAAACAAGCTCACTAAAATGATTCTATTCACTTTATGTATATTAAATTTACCTAAACACAAAAAAAGACGTGTAAAAGCCATCGCTGCAAGGCAAGGTTTTACACGTCTTTTTTCTATAACTAGGTTCTATTTAAAACTTTACTTTGTAAAAAGTCTTTATACATTTTTTTTAACTCTTTATTTTTAAAATCCTTAACAAGTCTTGGTTCTAAGCCTAATTTTTCACGTTTATTATAATCTTCTTCCATATTTCGAATGACTTCTTGTAAGCTTGCTTCTTGGGCTTTTTTTATTTCTTCTTGGGTAGGTTGATCTGAACTTAGAATCAGCATTCTTTTTAATTCTTGAAACTGCAAGAGCTTTTCTTCAAATTCTATTTGAGTTCCATTTTCTTTTAAAAATGATTCTTGCTTCTCTTTTAAAGTTGCATCCTTAAGAATTTGTTGTTTATCTCTATCTTGGGCTATAAAATCTGGAACTAATTCTTTTTTTGCAGCCTTTTTAGAATTAATGCGTTTTGATTCCTGTGAGACCTGGGCATAATCTTTTTGAATTGCTTTTACTACGTAGGAATGAGGGTGAGTCACATCTCCTGTAATCAAACGATCTTGCGTGTATCTTATATTTCTTTCTAGGTGTTCTTGTGTAAATTCTGATAAAAGCCACTCTATTTTTTCTGCCTTAACCCCTAAGCCTGCTAAATCATTCTCAAGGCTGTTTGTGTTGTCTTCTAATTTCGAGAAGGATTGATTTAATTCTAGTTTTTTCTCTTGAGTAGAGCTAGAACCATTCAATGCAGGCGAACTGGTAATAATAAATTCTATGGACGTTACTTTTCTACCAGTTTTTATTTCCACGAATTCAAAGTGGATATCCGTTTTATTATTGATTTCTTTTTGAGCTACTGCTAATACTTTGCTTTTAAAATGGCCATACTGTTTATACTTAGTAGGTTCGATAGCTAAAAAATGACGTAATTCTTCAAGAGTGAGTTCCCTTTTTCGCAGACGCTCATATTGCTTAAGCAACTCATATATACGAATGGAATAGACCGAATTGAGTCTCACTACATTCTCTAATTGATACGATGTAAATTTTTCCTTAAGCTCTAAAAACAGATACTTTAAGCTAGGATGAAACTGTAATGTTATGTACCCTTCGTTTTCTTCATAGATAGACGTGATTACCCAGTTGTAATTTCTTTGTCTGCCTTTTTCTTTTATCGTAAGAATTTTGGTTTGAAGTCCATTTACAATTTCTTTTAGGTACGAATAAAAACCAGTACCTTTCTTATTGCCTACAATTTCGATAAAATCTTTAGCTCGAAACCTATAGGTCTTCAACGTTTCATCATTAGGCTGCACTTTAGATGCCATGATTAAAAGAATTCTTTGCTCTTGTAAAGACAATTTATATGTACTCTCAATGAGGATGTTTGATTTAGTTACCCAATTTTTTATATTTATACTTTCCAGATCATATGGTTGAACGACAGTCGTTTTCTTCATAAAATCCCCCATATTTTTCTAAACTATCACTAAAATATCATAAAAGTGATACTGTGTAAATTGCATGTTGAAGAGCAACTTGTCCTTATAATTTAAATATCACGCAAAATTAGTGATACTTCATGAAGGTTTTAAACTCTGAAAACCTTATATATTCTTAATTTATTACGCTCAGTCTGCACTTCAATGCGCAAAATTGGTGATACTTGAAGCGTGTCTGCATTTCCAACGCAAAATTAGTGATACTTAAAGCATTTTTATATTGTCCACGCAAAATTGGTGATAGTTAAGCCATAATTGCATTTCCAACGCAAAATTAGTGATAGTTCGCGCAAAATTAGTGATAGTTTCGCGCAAAATTAGTGATAGTTTCACGCAAAATTAGTGATAGTTCGCGCAAAATTAGTGATAGTTCGCGCAAAATTAGTGATAGTTTAGGCTTATAAACCTTGTAATATCAGTGTCTATAGGCCCTCTAAAACAATAAAACAAATATATAAAACAATATATAAAACAATATATAAAACAGTAAAACAACATAAGAGAGTAGTTGTTTTTTTACTTTATAACTTTAAAGATTAATAATTAAGTAAAGGAATCCATTTGGAGTGAGGTTTTTAGAACATTAGCAGTATATCCAAGCGAAGACATTTTTAATCATAAGTAAAGAGATCTACAGAGGTTTTATGAGGAGTTCACGAATTCTTATTGAATTATAAGATTAATAGACGGTATAATAGAGTCACCAAAACAGTGCGGAATATAAAAAGACTCCAACGTGTGCAAGTGGTGCGCCAACACCCTTACACCGTTCACCCTAAAACAGCTAGGGAAAACACCTGTCGAAGTCCTAATACATAAATTTAATTACGCCTTTATTTTATCGGATAATTAAATTTATTTCAAGGGCGTAGTCTATCAAAAAATCCGACATCGTTTTCCTATTTTCTGGGATGCGATGTCTTTTTTGTTCCTAAAAAGGAGAGGATAGACTAATGTCTACTACGCGTATGCTTACGACAGAAGAATTTGATTATATGAAAAATTATCAGAGTTTCATAGAAAACCGTTCTCAACATCAATCAATGAAACGAAAATTACTTAAAGAAATTATCAACCTTTACGGAGAGAAATTTTACCGTCTCCACGAAGGAACTAGAAAAGCTTTAGACCGGTTTTGTTGGTTTGCTGCAGAAAAAGGATTTTGCTTTCCTGGTAGTACATATTTAGGTAAAACCTACGAAAAGTCAAAAGGAACAATCGATCGTCATTTAAAAGAACTACGAAAACAAGGACAAATTATTACTGTATATCGTCGTTGCCCTCGTAACAATGGAAAGGGAAATCCAGTGCACTTATTTGTGAACCACCCTTTTTTTAATCACTGGGTTAAGTATTTACAGCTTGACTTAGAGTCTAATGTTGAAGCAGATGTTAAAACAGAAAATACTGAGAACGCTTGGGAGAGTAAGAGTAAAGACACAAAAAAACAGTCTACCTATAATTTATCTTTAAAAGATTTAAATAAATATATACGTAATGATGTTAATTTTAAACTCTCGTCTGATTATGTACCATCTTACATACCAAAATCTTTTAAAAATGCTGTAACACCTTTTTTTTCATGTGCAGATGATATTTATGATTTATGGAGAAAAGTCCGATTAGCTTACAAAGCGAGTTGTTTAGAAAAGCCCCTGGAAGATTTAAGTTTCCTTCCTGTTCAAGCGTTTAAAGAGACTGTTTTTGCTTATAAAAGCAATCGTATAAAAACTAACTTTGCAGCTTATTTTTTTGGAACGATTAGAGGAATATTTGTGATTGAGCGTAGAAAAGAAGTTCAGCGAAACGGTGGGAGTAGGCTTTTTTATAACTTTTTAGACTCCTAAATTAGAAAACAGATAATATTATTTATACATATTTTAAGTCAGAACGAGCGTTGTTACGATTTAACAATCTGAAAAATATTATCTTTTGTACCCAAAATAAGACGGGTCTATATACACATTTCTATTGGTACTTTACATATACTGTTACGATTTATTTTGTTATCAGAGGTGAGTAAATGCCATATGTTAATCGGTTTTTAACCAACGCTAATGGGGCTGTTACATTTACAGGAAACACTTTTGGCTTAAATAAGCAAGCCAATGCTAATGCTCCTGGAACAGCAGGCTCAATAGGAACTTTTTTCAGTGTAAATCCAAGCTCCATAGATGGATCGTTTCCTACAGGAACTACGGCAAATTATCTGCAAAACTCTTCTAGTGCAGTTTTAAGACTCCCATCTAGCACTACTCAAATTCTTTATGCAGAATTAATATGGGGTGGAAGCTATCTTTATGGTGGAGAAGATGTTAGCGCAGCTTTAAATAACGCTGTGACTTTTATTACTCCTATCAGAACAGTTAGTGTGCAGCCAGATACAGCAACACGTTTTACCTTAACAACTTCAAGCTTTTATTATGTGCGCAGTGCAAACGTGACAAATTTGATTTCTCAAGCAGGTACGTATTCAGTACAGGGTGTTCCTGGAACACAAAGTACAACAGAAAACAATGCAAATGCAGCTGGGTGGACATTGGCCGTAGTATATGCTGATCCGTTACAGAAATCTCGAAACTTGTCTATTTTTGTTGGAGCAGAATTGACCAGTTCATCTACAGGAAGCTCTACTGCAGCTGTAACTGGATTTGGTACGCCTATTACAGGAACAGTAAATGGTAGATTATTAGTAAGTGCTATTGAAGGGGATTCAGCTATAGTAGGTGATCAGCTCCAATTCGGCCCTACGGTTGCAGCTTTGCAACCAGTTTCGGGACCGAATAATCCTATAAATAACTTTTTTGCTTCTCAAATTAATAATGATAGTGGTGTATTAGATACAAGTGGACAATTTGGCAGTTTAAATAGCACACCCGGAGGAAGCTTATCGGGTGCTAGGCAGGGGTGGGATATTACCAATATTGACGTCTCAGCTCGGTTATCAAATAACCAAACCAGTGCCGTCGTACGTGGGACGACAAATGGAGATACTTACGTTATTAGTGCTTTAGCTCTTCAAGTAGATATTAATGCGCCTGTTTTAAATGTATCGAAGTCTGCTAATGCTACATCTGCTCGAACAGGAGATATTATTACTTATACAGTCCAAGTAAGTAATACCGGCACAGCTTCGGCCAATGTTCTAATAGCTACAGATCCATTGTCTTCAGCAACAACCTTTATTCCTAATAGTTTGCAAGTGGATGGAGTTACTCAGACAAATGCAGATATCCGAAATGGTTTGTCGCTTGGTACATTAAATATTAATCAAACTCGGGTTTTGACATATCAGGTTAGAGTAGCTGGCCCTCTAACATCAATCTCTTCTCTTGGCAATCAAGTTTTTATTAATTACCAATTTGAAAGTACACCAGGAAACGTATTAACAGGATCAGGTGCTTCTCCTGTCAATAGTGTAACAGCTATTAACACTCCTCCCACAGTTCCAAATTATACTATTACAAACCCTGAAGATACTGTAGCTATTGGAACAGTCATTGGCAGTGATATTGATGGGAATCCTCTAACTTATCGTGTTGGTACGAGGCCGACTAATGGAATAGTAACTGTTAATCCTAATGGCCAATTTGTCTATACCCCAAATTTAAACTTTAACGGAACGGATCAATTTACAGTTATTGTAGACGATGGGCAAGGAGGAACAGCTACCTCTGTAGTTACCATAATCAATACGCCTGTAAACGATAATCCTGTTACTCAAAACTATGCAGTTATCACTAATGAAGATACCCCTTTAGTTGGTCAGATACAAGCTACAGATGTAGATGGTGACTTACTTACCTTCCAATTACAATCTCCACCAACAAACGGAACAGTTACCGTAACTAATAGTGGAGGTTACACGTATACCCCCAATTTAAATTTCAACGGAAGCGATCAGTTTACCGTGTTGGTCTCAGATGGTCAGGGAGGCACGGCCGTTTCGACAGTAACAGTGACAGTAACGCCGGTGAACGATGCACCGACGGTGCCAAACTACACGTTTACTACACAAGAAGATAGCCCTGTGGTAGGAGCAGTCGTAGGGACCGATGTAGATGGGAATTCTCTTAGCTATCAGCTGCAAAATAGGCCAACAAATGGAGTAGCAGTAGTAAATGCAAATGGAACGTTTAGTTATCAACCAAACTTGAATTTTAATGGAAGTGATCAATTTACGGTATTGGTGTCAGATGGCCAAGGAGGAACGGCGGTTTCGACGGTGACCATCAACGTTATCCCTGTCAATGATCCCCCAATTACGTCCAATGTGAGCTTTACGATTGCGGAAGATAGCACGTTAATCAACCGAGTAGTGGCGGTAGATCCTGATGGAAACCCGTTAACGTTTAGCCTACAAACGGCACCGGGCAACGGAGTGGCCGTGGTGAATGCAGATGGAACGTTTAGCTACCAGCCGAACCTGAACTTTAATGGGACGGATCAGTTTACAGTGTTGGTGTCAGATGGCCAAGGAGGAACGGCAGTTTCAACGGTGACGGTAATAGTCACGCCAGTGAATGATGCACCGACGGTGCCAAATTACACGTTTAGTACGCAAGAAGACAGTCCTGTGGTAGGAGCAGTGGTAGGAACGGACGTGGATGGAAATCCTCTTAGTTATCAGCAGCAAAATGGTCCAACAAATGGAGTAGCAGTAGTAAATGCAAATGGAACGTTTAGTTATCAACCAAACTTGAATTTTAATGGAAGTGATCAATTTACGGTATTGGTGTCAGATGGCCAGGGAGGAACGGCGGTTTCGACGGTGACCATCAACGTTATCCCTGTCAATGATCCCCCAATTACGTCTAATGTGAGCTTTACGATTGCGGAAGATAGCACGTTAATCAACCGAGTAGTGGCGGTAGATCCTGATGGAAACCCGTTAACGTTTAGCCTACAAACGGCACCGGGCAACGGAGTGGCCGTGGTGAATGCAGATGGAACGTTTAGCTACCAGCCGAACCTGAACTTTAATGGGACGGATCAGTTTACAGTGTTGGTGTCAGATGGCCAAGGAGGAACGGCAGTTTCAACGGTGACGGTAATAGTCACGCCAGTGAATGATGCACCGACGGTGCCAAATTACACGTTTAGTACGCAAGAAGACAGTCCTGTGGTAGGAGCAGTGGTAGGAACGGACGTGGATGGAAATCCTCTTAGTTATCAGCAGCAAAATGGTCCAACAAATGGAATAGCTGCAGTGAATGCAGATGGAACGTTTAGTTATCAACCAAACTTGAATTTTAATGGGACGGATCAGTTTACGGTATTGGTGTCAGACGGTCAGGGAGGAACGGCAGTTTCAACGGTGACCA
Organism: Priestia sp. USM5; assembly: GCF_058323215.1. NCBI lineage: Bacteria > Bacillati > Bacillota > Bacilli > Caryophanales > Bacillaceae > Priestia > Priestia sp. USM5. The sequence continues at coordinate 49,932 of NZ_JBSGKN010000008.1, read as the reverse complement.
TTAATGTTATCCCTGTCAATGATCCCCCAATTACGTCCAATGTGAACTTTACGATTGCGGAAGATAGCACGTTAATCAATCAAGTAGTGGCGGTAGATCCCGATGGAAATCCGTTAACGTTTAGCTTACAAACGGCACCGGGCAACGGAGTGGCCGTGGTGAATGCAGATGGAACGTTTAGCTACCAGCCGAACCTGAACTTTAATGGGACGGATCAGTTTACAGTGTTGGTGTCAGATGGCCAAGGAGGAACGGCAGTTTCAACGGTGACGGTAATAGTCACGCCAGTGAATGATGCACCGACGGTGCCAAATTACACGTTCAGTACGCAAGAAGACAGTCCTGTGGTAGGAGCAGTGGTAGGAACGGACGTGGATGGAAATCCTCTTAGTTATCAGCAGCAAAATGGTCCAACAAATGGAATAGCTGCAGTGAATGCAGATGGAACGTTTAGTTATCAACCAAACTTGAATTTTAATGGGACGGATCAGTTTACGGTATTGGTGTCAGACGGTCAGGGAGGAACGGCAGTTTCAACGGTGACCATTAATGTTATCCCTGTCAATGATCCCCCAATTACGTCCAATGTGAGCTTTACGATTGCGGAAGATAGCACGTTAATCAATCAAGTAGTGGCGGTAGATCCCGATGGAAATCCGTTAACGTTTAGCTTACAAACGGCACCGGGCAACGGAGTGGCCGTGGTGAATACGGATGGAACGTTTAGTTATCAGCCGAACCTGAACTTTAATGGGACGGATCAGTTTACAGTGTTGGTGTCCGATGGCCAAGGAGGAACGGCAGTTTCAACGGTGATGGTAATAGTCACGCCAGTGAATGATGCACCGACGGTGCCAAATTACACGTTTAGTACGCAAGAAGACAGCCCTGTGGTAGGAGCAGTGGTAGGAACGGATGTGGATGGAAATCCTCTTAGTTACCAGCAGCAAAATGGTCCAACAAATGGAATAGCTGCAGTGAACGCAGATGGAACGTTTAGCTACCAGCCGAACCTGAACTTTAATGGGACAGATCAATTTACGGTATTGGTGTCAGATGGTCAGGGAGGAACGGCAGTTTCAACGGTGACCATTAATGTTATCCCTGTCAATGATCTCCCAATTACGTCCAATGTGAGCTTTACGATTGCGGAAGATAGCACGTTAATCAATCAAGTAGTGGCGGTAGATCCCGATGGAAATCCGTTAACGTTTAGCTTACAAACGGCACCGGGCAACGGAGTGGCCGTGGTGAATACGGATGGAACGTTTAGTTATCAGCCGAACCTGAACTTTAATGGGACGGATCAGTTTACAGTGTTGGTGTCAGATGGCCAAGGAGGAACGGCAGTTTCAACGGTGACGGTAATAGTCACGCCAGTGAATGATGCACCGACGGTGCCAAATTACACGTTTAGTACGCAAGAAGACAGCCCTGTGGTAGGAGCAGTGGTAGGAACGGATGTGGATGGAAATCCTCTTAGTTACCAGCAGCAAAATGGTCCAACAAATGGAATAGCTGCAGTGAACGCAGATGGAACGTTTAGCTACCAGCCGAACCTGAACTTTAATGGGACAGATCAATTTACGGTATTGGTGTCAGATGGTCAGGGAGGAACGGCGGTTTCAACGGTGACCATCAACGTTATCCCTGTCAATGATCCCCCAATTACGTCCAATGTTAGCTTTACGATTGCGGAAGATAGCACGTTAATCAATCAAGTAGTGGCGGTAGATCCCGATGGAAATCCGTTAACGTTTAGCCTACAAACGGCACCAGGCAACGGAGTGGCCGTGGTGAATACGGATGGAACGTTTAGTTATCAGCCGAACCTGAACTTTAATGGGACGGATCAGTTTACAGTGTTGGTGTCCGATGGTCAAGGCGGCACGGCAGTTTCAACGGTGACGGTAACAGTCACGCCAGTGAATGATGCACCAACGGTGCCAAACTACACGTTCAGCACGCAGGAAGATAGTCCTGTGGTAGGAGTAGTGGTAGGGACAGATGTGGATGGAAATCCTCTTAGTTATCAGCTACAGGTTGCGCCAGTAAACGGAGTAGCTGTGGTGAATGGAGATGGAACATTTAGCTACCAGCCAAACCTAGATTTTAATGGGACAGATCAATTTACGGTATTGGTGTCAGATGGTCAGGGGGGAACGGCGGTTTCGACCGTTACAATAAACGTAATTCCAGTGAATGACCCTCCAATCACCGCTGATTTAGCATTTACAATTAATGAAGATACACCTCTTACAAATCAAATTCCAGCTTTTGATCCAGATGGGGATCCGTTGACATTTACTTTGCTGAATCCGCCTCCGTCAAATGGAAGTGTTGTATTAGGGGCAAATGGAGTATTTACCTATACACCAAATTTAAATTACAACGGAATGGATACTTTTGGTGTGCTGGTATCAGATGGTAAAGGAGGAACTTCCCTTTCTACTGTGACCTTAACAATCGTGCCTGTAAACGATCCGCCAGTAGGAGGAGATAGAGCTGTTACAACGACCATTAATCTTCCTGTTACAAGCAGCATACCTGCTTCAGACCCTGACAACGTTACTCTAACCTATACTCTTCAACAAAATCCAGATAATGGTGCAGCCGTCATAAATCAAGATGGTACATTCATTTATACACCTAATAACAATTTCATAGGTAATGATCAATTCACCATATTAATAACAGACCCAGAAGGAGCCACTGCACTATCGACTATTTTTGTAACGGTCCTTGAAACAAACGGAACTACAACTTCACAGGATTTGCAAATCTCTACTGATGAAGACACACCAGTAACAAATCAAGTAATTGCTACTAATGTAAATGGAAATCCACTTGTTTACACTATTGAAAACCCACCCATTAATGGAGTAGTAACAATTGATTCTAATACAGGAATATTTACGTATACACCGAATGCAAACTTTAACGGTTCAGATGCTTTTGTAGTATATATAACTGATAACTTAGGAGGAAATGCTACTGCATCAGTTATCGTTACAGTTATTCCAATAAATGATTCTCCAATTGTTCCAAATTATCAGTTGACGACTAACGAAGACACACCTGTAACTTCTATGGTAATTGCAACTGATATTGATGGTAATCAGCTGGATTATTCGTTACAAAATGCTCCAGTGAACGGAATAGTAAACGTAGGGTTAGATGGGATGTATACCTATACACCGAATGCAAACTTTAATGGAACTGACCAATTTACCGTACTAGTAAGCGACGGCCAAGGAGGAACAGCCATCTCCACCATCATGATTACGGTTCTGCCAGTAAATGATCCACCAGTAGGTCCGGTGGTGGTGACGTTGGTTACAACCGAAGATACGCCAGTGTCGAGTCAAATTACAGCGTTTGATCCAGATGGAGAGGTGCTGACGTACAGCTTACAAGATCCGCCAACAAACGGAGTGGCAGTGGTAAATCCAGATGGTACGTTCACGTATACACCAAATGGAAATTATAATGGTCCGGATACATTTACGGTGTTAATAAGCGACCCGTCGGGCGCATTTATAGTGACAAATGTATTAGTAACGGTTACGCCAGTGAACGATGCACCAGTGGTGCCGAATTATGAGTTTGTGATCAATGAAGACACGAGTTTAAATAGCCAAGTGGTGGCAACGGATGTAGACGGAAATCCCCTAACGTACGGGTTACTGACAGGTCCGGTGAATGGAACGGTGGTAGTAAATCCAGACGGAACCTACACGTATACGCCAAATGAAAATTACAACGGGGTAGATAGCTTTAGTGTCGTAGTAAGCGATGGCCAAGGAGGAACAGCCATTTCCACCATCACGATTACGATTCTGCCAGTAAATGATCCACCAGTAGGTCCAGTGGTGGTGACGTTGGTTACCAATGAAGATACGGCAGTATCGAGTCAAATTACAGCGTTTGATCCAGATGGAGAGGTGCTGACGTACAGCTTACAAGATCCGCCAACAAACGGAGTGGCAGTGGTAAATCCAGATGGTACGTTCACGTATACGCCAAATGAAAATTATAATGGTCCGGATACATTTACGGTGTTAATAAGCGACCCGTCGGGCGCATTTATAGTGACAAATGTATTTGTGACGGTCACGCCAGTGAACGATGTACCAGTGGTGCCGAACTATGAGTTTGTGATCAACGAAGACACGAGTTTAAATAGCCAAGTGGTGGCAACAGATGTGGACGGAAATCCCCTAACGTACGGGTTACTGACAGGTCCGGTGAATGGAACGGTGGTAGTAAATCCAGACGGAACCTACACGTATACGCCAAATGAAAATTACAACGGGGTAGATAGCTTTAGTGTCGTAGTAAGCGACGGCCAAGGAGGAACGGCCATTTCCACCATCACGATTACGATTCTGCCAGTAAACGATCCACCAGTAGGTCCAGTGGTGGTGACGTTGGTTACCAATGAAGATACGGCAGTATCGAGTCAAATTACAGCGTTTGATCCAGATGGAGAGGTGCTGACGTACAGCTTACAAGATCCGCCAACAAACGGAGTGGCAGTGGTAAATCCAGATGGTACGTTCACGTATACGCCAAATGAAAATTATAATGGTCCGGATACATTTACGGTGTTAATAAGCGACCCGTCGGGCGCATTTATAGTGACAAATGTATTTGTGACGGTCACGCCAGTGAACGATGTACCAGTGGTGCCGAACTATGAGTTTGTGATCAACGAAGACACGAGTTTAAATAGCCAAGTGGTGGCAACAGATGTGGACGGAAATCCCCTAGCGTACGGGTTACTGACAGGTCCGGTGAATGGAACGGTGGTAGTAAATCCAGACGGAACCTACACGTATACGCCAAATGAAAATTACAACGGGGTAGATAGCTTTAGCGTCGTAGTAAGCGACGGCCAAGGAGGAACGGCCATTTCCACCATCACGATTACGATTCTGCCAGTAAATGATCCACCAGTAGGTCCAGTGGTGGTGACGTTGGTTACCAATGAAGATACGGCAGTATCGAGTCAAATTACAGCGTTTGATCCAGATGGAGAGGTGCTGACGTACAGCTTACAAGATCCGCCAACAAACGGAGTGGCAGTGGTAAATCCAGATGGTACGTTCACGTATACACCAAATGGAAACTATAATGGTCCGGATACATTTACGGTGTTAATAAGCGACCCGTCGGGCGCATTTATAGTGACAAATGTATTAGTAACGGTTACGCCAGTGAACGATGTACCAGTGGTGCCGAATTATGAGTTTGTGATCAATGAAGACACGAGTTTAAATAGCCAAGTGGTGGCAACGGATGTAGACGGAAATCCCCTAACGTACGGGTTACTGACAGGTCCGGTGAATGGAACGGTGGTAGTAAATCCAGACGGAACCTACACGTATACGCCAAATGAAAATTACAACGGGGTAGATAGCTTTAGCGTCGTAGTAAGCGATGGCCAAGGAGGAACAGCCATTTCCACCATCACGATTACGATTCTGCCAGTAAATGATCCACCAGTAGGTCCAGTGGTGGTGACGTTGGTTACCAATGAAGATACGGCAGTATCGAGTCAAATTACAGCGTTTGATCCAGATGGAGAGGTGCTGACGTACAGCTTACAAGATCCGCCAACAAACGGAGTGGCAGTGGTAAATCCAGATGGTACGTTCACGTATACGCCAAATGAAAATTATAATGGTCCGGATACATTTACGGTGTTAATAAGCGACCCGTCGGGCGCATTTATAGTGACAAATGTATTTGTGACGGTCACGCCAGTGAACGATGTACCAGTGGTGCCGAACTATGAGTTTGTGATCAACGAAGACACGAGTTTAAATAGCCAAGTGGTGGCAACAGATGTGGACGGAAATCCCCTAACGTACGGGTTACTGACAGGTCCGGTGAATGGAACGGTGGTAGTAAATCCAGACGGAACCTACACGTATACGCCAAATGAAAATTACAACGGGGTAGATAGCTTTAGTGTCGTAGTAAGCGACGGCCAAGGAGGAACGGCCATTTCCACCATCACGATTACGATTCTGCCAGTAAACGATCCACCAGTAGGTCCAGTGGTGGTGACGTTGGTTACCAATGAAGATACGCCAGTATCGAGTCAAATTACAGCGTTTGATCCAGATGGAGAGGTGCTGACGTACAGCTTACAAGATCCGCCAACAAACGGAGTGGCAGTGGTAAATCCAGATGGTACGTTCACGTATACACCAAATGGAAATTATAATGGTCGGGATACATTTACGGTGTTAATAAGCGACCCGTCGGGCGCATTTGTAGTGACAAATGTATTTGTGACGGTCACGCCAGTGAATGATGTACCAGTGGTGCCGAACTATGAGTTTGTGATCAACGAAGACACGAGTTTAAATAGCCAAGTGGTGGCAACAGATGTGGACGGAAATCCCCTAACATATGGGTTACTGACAGGTCCAGCAAATGGAACGGTGGTAGTAAATTCAGACGGGACCTACACGTATACGCCAAACGAAAATTACAACGGGGTAGATAGCTTTAGTGTCGTAGTAAGCGACGGCCAAGGAGGAACAGCCATTTCCACCATCACGATTACGATTCTTCCAGTGAATGATCCACCAGTAGGTCCAGATGTTATTACGGTTACTACTTTTGAAGAAAGCCCTGTTACAGGCCAAATCGTAGCAACTGATCCAGATGGAGAGGTGCTGACGTACACCTTACAAGATCTACCGACTAATGGAACAGCCGTAATCAATCAAGAAGGGTTATTCACTTATGTACCAAATGAGAATTTTGCTGGAAATGATACATTTACTGTACGTATAGCCGATCCAGCTGGACAGTTTATTATTACGAATGTATTTGTTATTGTTATACCAGTTGAACAGCCACCCACTGTACCTAATTATTCGGTTACCACTCCTGAAAATCAATCTGTAACTGGCCAGGTAGTAGGAAGCGATCCGAATGGAGATCTGCTCACGTATCGTTTAGGAACTTCTCCAGTGAATGGAAGCGTCATAGTAAATGGAGATGGCAGTTTTATATATTCACCTAATTCTAATTATGTAGGTCCAGATTTATTTACGGTTATTGTAGAAGATTCAACAGGTCTCACAGCAGTGTCTATTGTAAATGTTACAGTTATTGACGTGAACAGTTCGCCAGTTACAAGTGATGTTATCCTTCAGACTATAGAAAATGTAGCAATTAACGGGCAAGTTTTTGCCACAGATCCAGACGATAATCTACTCACTTTTAGTTTATCTGGTACTCCTTTTAATGGAACAGCTGTGGTAAATCCAGATGGTACCTTTTTGTATACCCCAAACCCTAATTTTATTGGTTTGGATTCTTTCACAGTGGAGGTGAGGGATAGTCGCGGAGCTAGTGCACAATCTCTTGTAACTATCAGTGTAATTCGGGTGAACCAACCACCGATTGTTGTAGATTTATCACTCTCAACTGTCCAGGGTCAGTTTGTAACAGGGCAAGTTCCTGCCTTTGATCCTGAAGGAGATCCACTAGTATATGGTCTAAATTTAGCACCACTTAATGGTACGGCCATTATTAATTCAGATGGAACATTTACGTATACGCCGAATCCAAGTTTTGTAGGAACAGATTCATTCTCTGTTTTCGCCAGAGATCCTCTTGGAAACCAAGGGTTTGGAACTATTACTGTAGAAGTCCAATCTCAAGATTTACCGGTTAGCGCTGAAGGGCTAACGTTAACTACTTTAGCAAATCAACCTGTAAGTGGGTCTATCGCTACTGTGAATCCAGCAGGCTCTCCATTAAGTTATGCTGTAGCCATTCCGCCATCAAATGGAACTGTTGTATTAAACCAAGATGGAACTTTAGTATATACTCCAAATCTTGGATTCACAGGAGAAGATATCTTTGATATCGTTGTTATAGATTCAGCTGGAAATCAAAGTATTGCTAATGCTGTTGTGACAGTAGTAGTAGGAGACATAATTTCAGTGGTCAATAGTGAAATAACGACTTTATTCAACACCCCAGTTTCTGGGCAAGTAAGTGCTACAAATTTGAGTGGAAACCAATTGTTTTATACGCTTACGTCGAATCCAAATAGTGGATCTGTCATAGTTAACCCAGATGGGATATTTAGTTATACGCCAAATCCTGGATTCTTTGGAACAGATCAATTTCAAGTACTTGTAAGTGATGTTCTTGGTAATACAGCTGTTGCAACTATTTCTGTTATTACTCAGGGACCGATAGAACAGGCGCCAATTGTAGCTAATCAAGCACTATCAACAATCGAACAGCAGCCCGTAACAGGAAGTATTGCAGCTATTGATCCACAAGGAGAAGCATTAACTTATGCCTTACTTGGCGGACCAGCGAATGGAAATTTAATACTAAATCCAGACGGTACTTTCACGTATACTCCAAATCCAGGATTCATAGGAACAGATTCTTTTACAGTATCTGTTCAAAATGAGAAAGGTTTAAATGCAGCTACTACGGTTCAAATAACTGTTACACAATTGGTAAATCAAATTGTAGTCAGTAATACTACTGTTCGAACAGTAGAAGGGCAGAGTGTAAATGGTGCACTTTCAGTTCGAGATCAGCTAAATAGGCCACTAACCTATACCCTTAACAACCTCCCTGCTTATGGAACGGTTATCTTAAATCCAGATGGAACGTTTGTTTATACACCAACTCCTGGTGTGAATGGAACTGATCAATTTGACGTTCTGGTTCAAAATGATCAAGGAGATCAAGCAATTGCTTCAGTTTTAATTATAATTGATCCGGTTCAAAGTACTATTACACCACAAGACATCACAGTACAGACTCAGCAAGGTGTAACTGTCTCAGGGACGATATCGGCTACTGATCCTTTTGGGAGACCAATTAGGTTTTCTTTAAATGCATCTCCATCCAATGGAACAGCTGTGGTAAATGCAGATGGAACGTTTAGCTATACACCAAATCCAGCATTTTTTGGAGAAGATAGTTTTCCTGTGTTGATTCAAAATGACAGAGGAGACTCTGCAATTGGTATTGTACGGATAGTTGTTCAAGAAAATCAAGATAGCATTGTTGTAACTCCTCTTACGGTTCAAGGAGTAACTAACCAACCTGTTACAGGTCAAGTTACGGCAGTTGATGCATTAGGTAATCCATTAACCTATCAAATTCAGAGTTTACCTGCAAACGGAACATTGAATTTTAATCCAGACGGTTCATTTATCTATACGTCGAATCCAGGATTTACCGGTATAGATTCTTTCACAGTAACTGTTCAGAATAATCTTGGTCAGTCAGCAACAACTAGTGTTACTGTTTTGATTCAGGGAGTTGATGATCCGATTACAGTTGAAAATCAACTTTTAACCACACCAACTGGTCAAATTATTGAAGGTCAAATTATCGCAACGGATGCATTAGGAAGGCCTCTTACCTTTGCTGTGGCTACCCCACCAACGAATGGAGTACTTGTACTACGAGCAGATGGAACGTTTAGTTATACACCAAATTCAGGCTTTGTTGGTCAGGATCAATTCGTGGTATCTGTAAGAAACAGTGACGGACAACAAGCGTTCTCAATTGTTACTGTCAATTCTACCGCAAGTAATAATATAATTACTCCAGGAAATAATACCTTTGCTACTTTGCAGGGGGTTCAAGTGGTTGGTAATATTCAGGTAACAAATTTGCTGGCACGTCCATTAAATTACACACTAGCAACAGCTCCTTTAAGTGGTAGCGTAACCGTTGATTCCAATGGAAGGTTTGTCTATCAGCCTGCGCCTAATTTTGTAGGAACGGATACCTTTACTGTATTAGTACGAGATGATCTAGGAACAGAACTACTGGTAGTGGTAACAGTTGTAGTAGGCAGAGACCCTCAGCCTCCTAATGTGGTAGGGCAAGTAATAAAGTTATTTGTTAATACTCTTACTACTGGTCAGCTCATTGCTATTGATCCAAATTCTTTACCACTAATTTATCAAGCTATAACAGGTGCTCAAAACGGACAGTTTAGAATTAATCAAAATACAGGCCAGTTTATCTATATCCCTAACGTTAATTTTGTAGGAACAGATACAGTAATCATAAGAGTCACTAATTCAGATGGAGCTTCAAGTGAAGCAGCAATTACTTTTATTGTGGAAAGAAGAGTGTCGCCAGCACCGCCACCAGTTCCGGGTAAATCTAATACTAAAAAGAAATCGTTGCGAGATCCGCGTAAAAATAAATTAAAAGGTAAGTGTCCTATAAAGGCATCTAATCAATGCATAAAAGGAATTATTAACAAGAAAATATGTGGTGAAATTGATGCTTGTACAGACAAAAACCTACCGCTTAAATATCAAATCTTAAAGGGGACGAAGAATGGTAGATTTAAACTTAATACGGAGACCGGCGAGTTTATTTACATCCCTAACTTAAACTTTACAGGAGAGGATTCAGCTGTTGTGCAGATCATCAGTATAGAGGGGACATCCGTTCAAGTTACTATTGAATTTGTTATAAGAAAATAATTAACAGTTAAAAAGCTATCCAATAAGTTATTTGTTGGATAGCTTTTTGAATTAAAGTTCATGATGTTTTGTACGTAGCGAGCATAATTGAATATAAAAATAGTAATAATTGGATTGATTTAATTTTATACATAAATTGAGGTGATATTAATGTATAAGGTTGTTATATTTGGAAATAGTTGTTCAGGTAAAACTACACTAGCTGCACAGTTAGGTGAAAAATTACATATACCTATCCATCATTTAGATTTGTGGTTTAGAGAACCTAAAATGAGAAAAATATCGCAAATTAGGCAACGAAAGAGGTACTTTAAAAAAAAGTTAGAAAGGGTGTTAAATACAGCAAGTTGGATTGTTGAGGGATGGGGATATCTAGATACGTATGATTTACGTTTTAGTAAAGCCGATATTATTATTTTTTTAGATGTTGTCCCTAAAGAATCTAAAGAACGATTTTTAATACGAGAACAGAATAAACAAATGCACATAAAAATAACTGAAAAATTGGTTAAACAAAGCTTTTACAAAATTGATAAATTTCATGAAGAAAACCGACCTATTATATTGGATCTTTTTCAGAAGTATGAAGGAGAACCAGGGAAAAGCTTATTTCCTATTGCGAGAAAATACAATTTAGAACAATTACTTGCTACATTAAGAAATGGGAAATATGGATAGAAAAAACGTTTACTTATAGGTAATTTATAAGTTACTGAATTACTCCATTTCTTTCTTCAAGCGTTACTTATTTGTCCCTAGATATGGAATGTGTGTTAACACGCTTCTTTTTTATGAGTATTACATATGTATTTATGATGAATGAAAAACTCTTTTATAGTTATGGAAAATCGTTTACATAGAGGTTATAAAAAGTGTTTTGCTTTTTGTTGTAATATAGGCATTCTATAAATGTAGTGGCTTTAGATAACTTTCTCTGTAATAAAATAGTGTACAGGCTGTAGTAGCAAAGAATTTTCAATAGCTTGTACACTGTTAGTTAGTTTATGAGGATATATTGAAGATACTACTTGTCATAACTCTGTTCGCATAGTATTTTCAACAATTCTATTAACAGGTTATTAAAGGGTCAATGGTTTTCTAAGGAGTTAGTAACAAGGTCAATGCTTGTAAAAAATTTTGTATAAAAACAGCTGTATCGTTATTGGATGTTGTTACATTGACACCTTTACTGTTTTTAACGATAACTCTTTGTCTATTTAATTGAAGTGACCTTGCGGTTTGGGAAACTTCTTGTAAAAACAGCCTTATTGAATTGGCATCGAGACCTATTGAAAGTAACAAAATGGTTAATATTTGTATGAAGCTTTGAAGAAATATGGCTGTTTGTGTATCTGTTGCAGTAATAGTAACATCACAGGAGTTTTTCACAAGAATGATTGAATCAGAAACTTGATCACTGAGGATCTGTTGTCTGGTATCAGTTTCAATAAGTGCATTGTTATATCTATTGGAACAAAAATAATTTTTCTCTGCACATTTTGTTTTTTTACAATTTTTTTCTTTTTTTCTTGAAGGTTTGGAATTTAGACAACTACAGTAGCACTTTCTTTTTTTAGAACAACTCAAAGTGTAACCTCCTTTATATGTTTCTAGTATATTAATATGAAAATTAAGGAGGTTTGCTTGTATACTTGTCCCTTTTCTTTTATATATTATAGGAAAAAAGAGTAACGTTTAATTTAATAGTGTTATGCCGCTTAATAAATCATTCCAAACAGAAGTATTGGTGCAATTATCTCGCGAAACTTGAACCCAACAAATTTTGTCTTCAGGTGTTCCAAAATTCATGTCTTTTACTCCATGTAATTCTTCGTCAACAGTCTCAACTAACAGAAGGTTAAAGTTACCGTTAGTCATGTCTGTTAAAATTGATTTTAAGTTAATTACGTCTTCGTAGCTTGTGGGCATCCATTCATATCTTATAAATAACGTACGTTGACTTTGCGCGATTTGATTAAGAAATGTTTGAATACGATGATCTAATCTTATTTTATAAGGTGGATATTGGGCAGACCAGTCTTGATTAGGAATCATGGGGAAATCGTGGACAGAGTCGATGTTATATTTAATATCTGTAACATAATGAGCTCTTATTGATTCAGAAGTTCCTGGTTTAAAAATAGGGTACCCGTTATCATCCATATAATTAGCGAGTATGTCTTTTTCAATTATGTTTTCTGCTTCCATAAAACCTTGAAATTTATTTCTTAATAATGTATTTATATCGGGGAGATAAGGAGATTGCATCCAATCGAGGGGAAACGAATGCCTTCTCAAACCGTGACGTTCGGAATAAAGCGCTGGGCCACACCAGCTTCCTAAGCCAGCCACCAAATTATAAGGGCCTTTTATATCTTGTAAGTTTATATCAATCACTCCTTTTTTTTCTTACACTATAGTATATAGAATAGGGTTTTCAGTTGATTGGACAATGAAAGGCATATTTAAAAAGAATCTTTTTTACGAGTCTATATAAAGAGCAATTATTTATATTGGAAATTCAAATGTTACACTCCAATATAAAATAAAAAACATGACAAGATTAAAGGTTTGTCATGTTTTTTATTTTATATAGGATTACGTATTAATTACGGTAGTGACAGATAACGTACTAGTTGGAGTTGAGGTAGAAGTTGCAGAGTGAGTAACAAATTCTACAATTACAGGTGCTCCAACAGTTACAGTATCATCAATATTTAAGGCTGTAGTAGATAAAGTGTAGACATTAGTAGGTTGCATGACTCCATTGATATATATATTAGCGTAAGAATTAGCTGTTACATCAGGCAAAGCTGTGATTGTTGCTCCTACATCATCAATAAAGCTTCCAGCAGGTATCGATGTGACTCCTCCTGCAACCATTGGGGCCGTTACAAATGTTGTAAATCTTGCTGGGGTAGGAGCCACACTCGTTGCTGTTGCTACTGTAATATCTCCAGCAATTGTACTAGTGGCTGTAAAAACAGGTTTAATAATAGGCATATGTCTTATTCTCCTTTCGAAGCATGGGATGTAGAAAGAATGTTAATATCCCCTCTATCTATTAATAGTCAGATTTCTATTATTTGCCACGGTCAATAGTCTATATAGGCAGTCCAAATTTTTAAATGGTGAAGAATCTTTTTACCATTTAGGTCTTTTGCCGTTTCTAAATTAAAGTAGAAGAATAATAAATAGAGAATTAGCGTTGTTTTATATTTCCTTTAATGATTTCAAAGTGTATTCGTAAAGAAGCATTTTAAAATTTTTAAAAAAGAAGAGCGATAAATAATTCAATAATTAAGAAGGGAGGATTATAAATGCCAATCGTTAAGCCCTTTATGAATTCTTTAAGGTTTAGTAGCACTGCAGGAGCAGGAACAGGTACTGGCGCTACCTATAATATTCTTGCTACAGCTTTTACTACTGATGGAGGAACAGCTGCTACAGTTTTTCCAACTGCTCCTGCTTATTATAATCTTTATATTAACGGGCAAATTCAAACAGGTGATACTTCAACAGTTACTACTAGTTCTATTACCATTCCTGATGGAGACACCCTTGCATCTGCTACTCCTATTGTGGTTGAGTTTGTTGTAAACTAACTAATGTATTGTATTTTTTAGCTGATTTCCCAACTGGGGAAGTCAGTTCTTTTTTTATGACTATCTTAGAATTTATAAACTTTTTTATACTTCCTTATTAATTAACACAAATTGGATAATAATAGGAACCCCTTTTGAAGGCACTTCTTCTGTTAGTAAAGTTAAGCTTCCTTTTTGAATTTGATAATTAATATTAGGCTGTAGAATACCATTAATAAATAAATTGATATAAGAAGCTTCTTCAGGTGCCAATATTTCAGTGGTTCCATATTGAGCTATCCCATCATTATTGGTATAAAGGCGTTTTTGACCATCTGAAAAAGTAAAATATAATAAATTAGTGGAGGGAATTAAATCTGAGAGTGGAGGCCCCTGAGGCCCCTGAGGCCCCTGAGGCCCCTGAGGCCCTTGAGGCCCCTGAGGCCCCTGAGACCCCTGAGGTCCTTGAGGCCCCTGAGACCCCTGAGGTCCTTGAGGCCCCTGAGACCCCTGAGGCCCTTGAGGCCCCTGAGACCCCTGAGGCCCCTGTAGCCCCCGAGGACCTCTATACTTTTGATTACAGAGGTTATGAATAGAACAAAATACCAATATAGATTGTGAATTGGAAACATATACAGAATGGGGTAATCTGTAACAATGAGCTTTTCGTTTCTTTTTTTTGTAAGAGATCTTTTTACAGAGAACGTATCTACGTATCAAGTGTCAATACCTCCTTTTATTGCAATTTCATCTACCTTAAATCAGTGAAGGGGAGAGTAGACATACAAGAAGGATAAAAGAAGAAAGGTAACCTTGAGGTTCTTTATACATTAGAGTAGTTAATTATAACTTGACTTTTTATAGCTTTTATAAAGAAAAGATGAAGAAATATTACTCTAGCGACTTTTGTCCAACATATACATTCACACGTGTCTTCTTTATCTGGAATGATTATATATAGGTTTGTTAACAAATATTGAAATAACTGTAAGTTTTTCAGTTTTTTCTTCAAATAGAACTTCCAATACTTATGGTATTCATTTACTTGGTAAATGAGCGCCTAATGATAGTATAAGTGCTATAGAATTTATAACCTAAGGGTGAATCCTACTGATAACTAGCATCATCCGGGCTCATTGTTTAGGAGCATTATCGATACAATTTTTACCTCTTCATTCACCAAGTATATTAAATAAATAGATTTCACTCTAAAACGCCTTAACTACATAGCGTATACAGGATGTAGTTAAGGCGTTAGCAGGAACAATAAAGACTTGTATTGAATGTATATACAAATTGTATAAATGAGGTGATAAGGTTGGGGAAATTGGATAAGTACGCTCAGCAATCAAAAGCAAAAGAACCAAGTAAGGTTCTGCCCATTCGATTACCTGAAAGTATATATGAGCAATTTCGACAACGTTGTGAAGAGTTAGGGTTATCTATGTCTGAAGCTGGATATTTGCTCATTAAAGAAGAATTAGAAGATGGTCTATACAACGCTAGTACAAATGAAGTTGCTGCAACTACACAGCGAATACAAAATCGTATACATCGTGAAAACACTTCGTATACAAAGGAAAATACAGATAAATCCCCTTTTTTTTCTACTAGGTGGACGTCAATTAATTATGAAGTTGAAAACGAATTACCTTGTCCTCTATGTCACCAATGGTATAGCAAAGCGAATTTTTCTCGGCATGCCAAAAACCATAGTGCCACTACTAAAGAGCTTTTAGAAAACAATGAAGATATAGTTTACAAAATGATTGATGAACGTAAACTAACTCTGTAAACAGTTTATTATATGTATTTGTATAGGTGTGGAGATTCACCTTTTGATTCCAGAAAGACACCTGAGAGGGAACAAAAGGTGAATGTTCTAATTGTTAAAGTAATGATGCATGAATGCATTTTCTATTCACCAAATGGTGAGGGGGTGAAATTCTGCAATTAAAGCATTGTATTGTACTTGAATTTTACATATTTGTTTACGCCTTAAACTTCACTGCTACTGTTTCTATTAGCTTATCAAACAACCAACCTCTGCGAAATTTCTACTCTAATTACCTTATCTCTACGTACAAATAATTCCTTTAACGTGTTGTTAACCTGAAATTAGATAGTCAAATAATCACTTTTTTTATGAAAATGACTATTATTGGACAAGCACACAAACATTTTATAAACAAATGAATAAAATAGTATATAAATAAAAAAGGAGTGATTATTATAAAAAGCTATCGTCACCATAATAAAAACGATGAAGTATATTATGTAGAAGCTGCTTACCCATCTAAGGGTTCATATAATAAGAAAAAAGAGAATGAAAAATTCTTTGTTGAAAATCATACAATTGAGGGTTCTGGAACCAATTTAACAGGAAATATCCCATTAACTATTGCAGTTCCTGCTAATGCTATAGATGTAACTGTTTTTGAAGACTTTACTAGAAACCATAACAAAACGCTTCTTCAGTTATCAGCTGCAGCTACTGGCGTTGGTGTAGCTACTGGTCTTACGGTATCAATTTTTGTTAGAGGATCTAGACTACCGATCTCAGCGACTATACCTGCAGGTTCTACAAGAGCCTTTCAAGTTGAAAACTTTGAAAAATTAACTGTTTCGAATCCTTCTGCTACTACGGAAGGAACTTTAAATGTCTTTATACAGAAGACATTCTGTATTGGTTGTAATAGTCAAAATAAAAAATCCAATAAAGGCTGTTGCTTCTAAAATAGTAAAAAAACCACCATGTACAATTTACTTTGTGCATGGTGGTTTTTTATTACTAGAAAATTTTAAGTATCTTGATTACTCCAGCTATATCTTAGACATTCTGTAAAAAAAGAAAAGGGCTATTAACCCGAGAGCTAATAGTCCTTACTCATTATTTAGTTACAAGTAATTAGGGTTAGAATTAAATAACTTAATTGTAATAACTTTTACTGCACTTACATTTATTTTTAGCATAGTCTTTTTCGTAAAAGACAACTTTATCTTTGCCATAATCTTTTTCATGTTTGTCTTTGCATTTATCTTTGCCATAATCTTTTTCATGTTTGTCTTTGCATTTATCTTTGCCATAATCTTTTTCATGTTTGTCTTTGCATTTATCTTTGCCATGATCTTTTTCGTGCTTGTCTTTGCAATTATCTTTGCCATGATCTTTTTCGTGCTTGTCTTTGCATTTATCTTTGCCATGATCTTTTTCGTGCTTGTCTTTGCAATTATCTTTGCCATGATCTTTTTCGTGCTTGTCTTTGCATTTATCTTTGCCATGATCTTTTTCGTGCTTGTCTTTGCAATTATCTTTGCCATAATCTTTTTCGTGCTTGTCTTTGCAATTATCTTTGCCATGATCTTTTTCATGCTTGTCTTTGCAATTATCTTTGCCATGATCTTTTTCATGCTTGTCTTTGCAATTATCTTTGCCATAATCTTTTTCGTGCTTGTCTTTGCATTTATCTTTGCCATGATCTTTTTTATGCTTGTCTTTGCATTTATCTTTTTCATCTTTGTTCTTACGAAGGTCATACATCGCTTTTAAGCAGTGCTTACTTTCATCATTTTGATCATAATAAAATTTAGTCAAATGAATTCCCTACCTTTGTTTAAAATTGGTGTTTCTATATATTCTATTTTCAAACAGAAAAATTGCTTGTACATTGAGGTAAAAATGGCTTTTAGACTATTTTTAAGTTAATAGTCTAAAAGCAGCATAAAAAAAGCATTTATTGATATATTCCTAACTCTTTACCCCATGTTGAAATCTTTTCAAGATGGTAACTTAAAAGTTCACCTTCACGGTTATCAGCAATCCTTCTCAGTTGAGTGTGAAGGCCTCTTTCCAAGGTTCGCTGGAGATAGGCCATTTTATAAAGAATCATAGGGTTTGTTTTAAAGGTAATTCCGTGTTTTTTCATTTCAGCCACGTATAGACCCACACACTGAGTACGTATTTTCTCTGCATTTGGTTGCCAGTCTTTTCTGAAGCCTAACAATAGTTCCACTAATACAACCATGTCAAACCATACTGGAGCGTATTTGGCTGACTCCCAATCAATGAATTGAATAGGCCATGGTGTATGTCCAGTAACATTTTTGCTACATATATTTTGCATGTGTAGATCGCCATGCGTAATAGCTAATCCATTTTTAGTTAATTCAGGAAAGAAATCCGGTCCTTTATTGTATAGCTTAATTAATGATGAATAATAAGGTTTTATAATATGGCCAATACGATCATCTTTCATTGCTGCATGCAATAGGTCAACTGTTTGATTCATAGATTTGGCCCTATTCTTTTTTGTAGAAGCATAAACAGGTAGCCAATCTCTCCAAACGTTTTCATTCTTTTTAAACCTATTTTCAAAAGTTTGACCATGAAGTTTAGCTATACTGGGAATAATATATTGAAAGTGAGACGGAGAGAAGGTCAATTGTCCACGTATTTGATTAACAAATTCCATAAAGACCCAGGTTTCATTTTCGACTGTTTCTACAAGATAAATGCGAGGCAAAAACTCTTTTAAAATGGGGTAAGATTTTTTGTAAATATTAATCTCTACTTCATTTTTGTAGGCTGTCGAATTGTAGACCTTAAAGATAATTGGATAATAACCATTTTTTCTTTGAAGCAGTAATTTATATATACTACTTCGTTTTGTTGATTTTAAACACTTAATTTCTGAAGGGATAACTGTAATTTTCTCACCCATCGAATAAGAAAGTTTTTCTGCTATTTTTAAATCTTTAATCTGATAATAGAGCGCCTTAAGATCATACATAGTAATCATTCCTTTCGCTTACGTTTCCACGTATTAACTAAATGAGACCATGCGCTTCTGAAAAATGGCATTGGATCATTCCATGCAAATAGAGCAAACTCTTTTTGACCTTGCAGCCCCAGATAAAAATCTTTGAATGTCATTTCGGAAGTTTTTTTCTTTTGAAGGAAAGTAAGGTAATACCTTATAAGGTAAATCCATTTAATACCGTCTATTTGATTCAATCTAGGCTCTGGGTTTTGGTTAGTGAGGTATAAATAATAGGTGTAGGCAAAGTCAATACCTGAGGGGCCTGTGAGACTATGGGTAAGCCAAAAGCGAGGGTTTATTTCAATGAATTTATAAATTCCATCTCTTGGATCCTTTTTGAATTCAGCCATGCCTATGCCTTTGAGCTTTATTTCTTCAAAAAATGGGAGACATATATCGATAAGTTCAGGAACTCTTTTGCTGACGATATGAGCACCTGTTCCAAATTCGGCAGGAAACTGATGGTTTTTTTGTAAGGAGAATAATGCAAGTAGTTCCATATTTTCATTATAGAGAGTAGCTACTTTATAAAAGCATTGATTGTCTCCAGGAATCAGTTCTTGAATAACTAATTGTCCGCATTCTCTATAAAAACAATAATCATTCCTTAACTGCTCAGGAGTATCAAATACAATTGCTTTTTTGTTGATTTTCTTTCTGAACTCGTGGCCGAGAACAGGTTTTAAAATACATGGGAATTCAACATTTAAGATAGCCTCTTCAAGTTCCTCTTTACTATCTATTACATATGTTTTTGGACATGGAATATTATGCTTGACGGCGAGCTCGTAAGTTTTGTTTTTATCAAGCACTTGCTCAACTAAATTATCATCAGGTAATAAAAACAAGAAGTAATTTAGCAATTCGTCTCGGTTTTTGGAAATGAATTGTACGTAGTCATCTGCTCCTGTATACAAGACAGGTTTTGAACCAATTTTTTTAGAGAGATTAATTAAGAAGTTTAATAGTTTCTTTTCCTCAGTTATAGGACTAGGGCATATACTGCAAGTAGCTAGGCGTGATTTTCCTATTTTATATGGTTTTTCTGTGTCAAAAGCGTAAACATTAATACCTTTTGCTGTTAAGCTTCTAATAATGCCAATCCCGTTAGCGCTCAAATCAAGAATAACTGCAGAGTGTTCATGGTTCATACTTTAATTCATCTCCCAAAAATCAGTGTACAAATGTTTTATTTTTCCTACCATGCTGTCTACAGTTAAGTGGTTTTTAGCATGGTTTTTCGCAGTTGTGCTCATTTTATTTCGCACTTCTTTATTTGTAATGAGAAATTTTAATGCATGTGCTAGCTGTTTAGGGTCCCCAGGTTCGACAATAATACCTGTTTTATTATGCTTTATCAGCTCAGGAATTCCTCCGCAATTTGTGGAAATTACAGCAGTACCACTATGCATAGCTTCAATTATTGAAATGGGTAAGCTATCATTGATTGTTGGAAGTACAAAAATGTCAGTTTTATTTAAGAGTGAAGGTACATCGTCTCTAGAACCTAAAAAGTTTACCATTGATAAACCCAGAGCCTTTTTCTGTTTTTCTAATTTCTCTCTCATTTGTCCATCACCGACGATTAATACCTCTACATTGGAAGTATATTTTTTTAGACGTGCCAGTGCGTCAAACAGATAATTATGTCCTTTTCGAGGACCAAGCCTAGCTACGCATGTAATAACTAGCTTTTGTGAATCCTTTTCTTTTCCTTCCCTTTGGTTCACTGGATAATCAATTCCCGTAATAACTGTAGTGATGTTTCTGTTTTTTGCTCCTAGCTTTATTAATGGTTCACGAAACGAATCGCTTAAAACAATAATATGACTTGCATATTCTATTGCTTTACTTTCAAGCTCCGTAAAATATGCTTCTTCTACAGACGACTTTTTAATGATGTTAAATTTGAGTCTGTTAGATGTGAACATTCCATGGGGCGTGTAAAATAAGGGTTTATTATAGAATTCATTAAATCTTCCCAAGATATTTGCTGTAAATAAATCTTGTGCATGAAGAATATCATATTTTTCTAAATTTATTGTTTCGAGCATTTTTTCATATACATATATAAGTCTTTGATGATTTAAAATTCTGTCATTGTAACTTCCATAACGTTTGGTAAAAAAATGTTTTAAATTTGGGGTAGCAACTTCTCGGAATTGCTTTACTTTTGACATTGAAAATTGATTAGGAGAAATAATGTCTACTTTATGTCCTTGACTTTTTAAACCTTTACTTAAAGTAGAGATATAATTCGACAGTCCACCCACGTGAGGGAAGCTCCAAAAGGTAGCAATTAAAATAGAAAATTTCTTTTTCGAATTTTTTCTTGAAGAGCTTCTTCTTTTCGAATTTTCTTTTGAAATGGTTTTTCTAGAAGAGCGCGACTTAAGTCCATAATATTGGTCTAACGTGTCGATTAGATAGGGGTAGGGAAAGGCAATTTCATGGTTCATTTCCAAACCCTCCTTATAATTTCAAAAGCTTCAGCATAAGGTACGCCAATGCTCATGCCTCTTAGCCTTCCTAAGTACTTAACACCTTCATAAGAACGAGGATGAGGGAACGATCTCATTTCGAGATCATAATGTTTAAGGGCATTAAGTTTACTTTCCATGGTGGCCGTAACATCTACAAAAAAATTTGGTTTAAATGTCTTTTCACAAGAGAAAGCACCCCATTCACTCGACGAAACGGTTTCAAATGTAATTAATTCTATGGGGGAAGTATATGGGAGTGGTCTAGTTGCAGTTAATACCGCCTGAAAAGTGATCTGATGATCTCTATTTAGATCTCCATAGTGATGTGTAAAAATCTTGACCGGTTTGTATTTTTTGATAAGCTGCTCGATTTCTTTCGTTAATTCGTGAAGAGGAATCATTTCTAGTTCCAAATTGACATGCTCAAGAAATACTACTTCTTCAATACCAATTTCTTTATTAGCAAGTCGACCAAATTTCTGAATATGATGAGCTTCTTCCTTTCTGCCCAAAGCAGTAATTACCGAAATTACTTTATACCCTTCATCTACAAATTTTTTTAAGGTTCCTGCGGTTCCTAATAGTTCATCATCAGGATGAGCCCCGATTACTAATATACAATTGCTCATATCTGTGCCTCCTGTAGCTTTTTCTTCTATACTTGTACTATAAACAATATATGAGCTTATCCAGATATTAGAAACCGTCATTGGCGGAGAATTAAAAATTAGAGCTATACTAATTAATATAGAAGGCATATTTGTTGCTTCTTTCATTATGTAATTTTAGTAGTAAGAAAAAGTAGAGCCATAAAAGAAATAAGACCTATTGCTAAATGCCAATAGGTCTTATTTCTTTTTTAGGTAAAATTAATACTTAGAGTTTAATTTCCATAAATTTATAACTCTCATTTCTTTACAAGTATCCTTACAAGAATCATGTTTTTTATGTTTCTCACACTTTTTACAAGGATTTTTATGATCTTTCTCTTCCAAAGTCCAATCTTCTTTATACTTCATATCAATATTCACCTCTTTCATTACTATAGTATGTAACCGTTGGTAACAGGAGAGGGTGCTTGTCTTGGATTTGAACAAAAATTTTTCGCGAACTTATATGTAGATGGATAAGTATACAAGCAATTTATTTATAAACGAATAGAATAACAAATGGGGAAGGAGGAACAGAATGGGAAAATCATATTTTCATTATCGTAGTGATCATGATAGGTGGGATAGGCTTCCGAAAGAAACTCTCTTTAAATGGCACAATAAGAAAAAGTATCAGCTGCTGAGTAATAATAATGTCCAGCTTGTTCCGTCTAACAGCGTTAAAAAATTAGACTTGTTGAATGATAAAGCATTTGGGCACTCTTCTCAGAAATTAATAGGAGAAAAAGAAAATGAACTTATGAATTTTAAAAGGTATAAGGTAGTTGGACAAGGCAAAGATGGTGTTATTTATCAATTGACTGATAATCGATGTGTAAAAGTATTTTTTAAGGAAGAGGTATATAAAAAAGAGTTAGAAGCAATAAAAGTGGGGCAGTCGTCTTTTATTATTCCTCATCTCTACGATTATGGACCAAATTACATAGTCATGGAATATATAAAAGGAATTTCCTTGGCAAAACATCTGAAAAAAAATCAATATATAGAAAAGGCTTTGGTTATACAATTGATAAGCCTCTTTAATGAATTAAAGAAATTAAGTTTTCGTAGACAAGATACGGAATTACGGCATGTTCTAATAACTGAACAGGGAAATTTAAAAATAATTGATCTTAAAAGAGCTTTTAGTTCTAAGCGACCTACTCCTATTAAATTACTAAAAGATTTGAAGGGATTAAACTTATCAAAAGAATTTTTATCTCATCTTAAAGATATTCAACCTTCTCTTTATCAAAAATGGAGAAATTTTGATAAAGAGTGAACTCCTTAAGAAATATTTGAAATCATTAATTGTAGCAACAATAATTGTGTTTCTATAAGATTATTGTTGCTACAGGTTATAAAATAAAATCATGGTTATGCCACCTCTTATAGAACATAAGTATCCACGTTATGTTCTTATATTAGGTATCGGTTATTGTATAAGTTGACTGATCACCGACAGGGAGGGTAGCAATGACAATATTAGTGGCACCATCAATGACAGAGACTACACTATTTTCTTCATTCGTTACGTGAATTTGATTATTGGCTGCGTTAACATCAACCATAGAAGGTTGTTCTATGACAGGTACTATTCCAATTACAGCATTTGTACCTGCATCAATGACGGAAACGGTATCACTATTTTTATTAGCTACATAAATACGATTGTTAGATAGGTTAGCCCCTAGGTCAGTAGGCTGATCACCGACTTGCACTGTAGCCATTACAGCATTCGTCAATCCATCAATGACAGAGACTGTATTTTTAAATTTATTAGCTACATAAATACGGTTAATATAGGGATGGACATCTAAATTAATTGGGTGGGTTTCTACAGGTATTGTGGCAACAACAATATTGGTTGCACCATTAATGACGGAAACAGTATCATCCCCAGCATTTGTGATATAAACTCTATCCGTGTAGGGATTAACCCCTACACCTGAAGGTTGACTCCCAACTGGAATAATTCCAATAACTGTATTTGTACCTGCATCAATGACGGAAACTGTATTATCACCTTTATTAGTCACATAAATACGATTAGTAGATGGATTGCCATTTACGTTTGCTGGCTGACGTCCTACATTTATAGTGGCAATTAAATCATCAGTTAATCCATCCATCACAGAAACCGTATTGTTATCCTCATTTATTGTATAAATTTGATTAGTAGATGATTTTCCTTTTGGAGATAAAAAATCACCTGCAACATGCACAACCTTTGCTTTTTTTCCCATTTAACTCAACTCTTTTCATAAATACTGTTAAGAAAATTGTTGAAAACATAAGGCACTTACCTTATGTACAAATATATGATGTTAAATTTATTTTATTATCTTAAATTTTTAGGCGACAGAGATGGCTAGTACAGTTAACCTAAGATAGAAATGCTACTGTTTTTATTTAAATGAAAATATTGGTGAGTAAAAAATCGCTTCAACAACATGTGAAAACAAGGGGGAATTGTTTCCTTTTAGGCCATTCCTGCATATGTTGTTATGAATAACGACCTTATATAGAAGGAGCGATTAATATGAGTGATTCACCTAAAAAACCGGAGATTGTTCCAAATAAGTTAATGGACTTATTAGTAAACGATGTTTTTTCTAAACATGGCATAGATAAAGAAAAAATTAAAGGAAACCTATCTGAAGAGAAAAAACAAATGCTTAAAGAAATGGTTGAAGATTTGTCAAAACGAGTGGATGAGTTTGTAAAACAAACAAATGCTACCAACAAAAAAAAATAAATTATATTATTTATAAACGCCGTTAAATAGGCGTTTTTGTTGTTTTTTAAAATGGTTGCACTCAATGGTCAATTGGCCCAATCCTATTGATTGGTATGTTCATATATTAATACATACCATGAAAAAGGAGTGTTAGTTATGTCATCTAAAAAGTATTATTCTTACGATGTAAAGAAAAAATGCAAAAGCAAACATAAAAAAGATGATCCTAAGAAGCATTGTAAAGATGGCTGTAAAGTAGATCACTATGAAAGTGAATCTACGGAATATGATTACTATAATAGTCGTGAGAGTTTCGAAAGTAGGGAGAGTTTTGAAAGTTTTAATGCAGAAGTAGTTCAAGAGGCAGATCAACTTTCTTTAATTGACCAAGAATCAGATGAATTAATTTGGATCAAAGATTCTTGTGATGTTAATGTCACTACAACAGATACTCAAGCAGCTATCGGTATTCAAGTGGCTATCCAAGTAGCCATCGCTATTGTAATCCGTATTGCCATCGGCGATACTGTTCAAAAAGATGGTGTGCTTCAAGACTTATTACAGCTATCTGAAATAGAGCAAACAAATAAACAAAAAATTTATATTGAGAATTCTAAAGACGTAGAAATTACAACGACTGATACAGACGTGGCTCTTAACGTTCAAGTATTGTTACAAGTATTAGTAGCTATTATTGTACTTGTCGATGTTCTTTAATTAAAAATTAAACGAGGTGAGAAAAATGGGTGAAAGAAAATGGAGAGCACTAGACCATTGTGAAAATAAACGGTTCAGTGGTAGAGACGTATGGCAAGAAGCTGATCAAATAGCTGCTACTGAACAAAAATCTTTTGAGAAAATTATTGTTAAAGATTCAGAAGGTGTTAGAGTACAAACGACAGATACTCAAATTGCAGCGACTATTCAAGTAGCTTTACAGATAGCTATTGCAGTAGTAGTTCGTATTACAATCGGTGATAATGTGCAAGGAAACAGCGTCGTTGAAGAACTAAAACAATTCGCTAGCATTAAACAAAAAAATTCTCAAAAAACAATTATTGAAAACTCTACAAATGTAAATGTTACAGCTACTGACACAGATATCGCTGTAAATCTTCAAGTACTATTACAAGTATTAATCGCTATCTTAGTTACATTAGACATCCTTTAATATGTAACTAACCTTCTGAGCGTAAAAACAAGGAAGGGAAATTATTGTAATCCTATATAGGAAAACAGAATAAACAGGGAATTTTATTCTGTGAATGCATTTAGCTAAATTTATTCGTGCGTGTTTTAGTAAATAAAAGAAAGTAAAAAAGCCTTCGCGTTTATAAAAGCGAAGACTTTTTTATTAAATAAAATTGAATAATATTCTTAATCCGAATAAGCAACTCCATTAAAACTTTCTGGTCCAACTCTCACAGTTCCTAGGATGTTACAAGTGATGAAAGCTGTGTAAATTAAAAGATTAGAAGCTGGCTTTGGTACATTAAAATCTGAAGCAGTAAACGTAAAAAGCTGTGGTCCTAAAAGGTTAATATTCAACGCCTCCGATGAAGAGTAGACAACTGGGTCGTTAAAGGCAGTACCTCTTACAATAGTAATTGTAACAGTAGTTGCGACAGGGAGGAGTGGTAATTGGCAAGCTACAGTACCACTTAATTGAGTACGAATAGCACCTGTAGCACTTGTAACGTTGAGGCCAATTTGACCGAATAGACCTGGATTAGAGAGAAGTGTAATAGGGATAGAAATAGAGTTAGCTATACTAGCATTTTGAGATGTTCTAGAATCTAATAATATCGTCATGGTATTTTTAACCTCCTTTCTATGTACTATTACTATATGAAATGGTGACCTGTAGTGATTGGACAAACTAATTACCTTATAGTGTTATTTAAACTGTTATTAATTAGATTAACATCTGATTAAGGATTCTTTTAATGAAAAAGTGTTCGAATTTAAACCA
Source organism: Priestia sp. USM5 (assembly GCF_058323215.1). NCBI lineage: Bacteria > Bacillati > Bacillota > Bacilli > Caryophanales > Bacillaceae > Priestia > Priestia sp. USM5. The sequence continues at coordinate 23,172 of NZ_JBSGKN010000008.1, read as the reverse complement.
TACATACTGAGAGATACACATAGAATGATCATATGTAAAGCAATAAATTAGGTGTCAGGAAAACAGCTTAATGAGGCCTCATGATGGCTAGAATTCTTAAAGGCGGAGGAGTATATATGAAGGATATTCATTTGTTTTTAATTGGATATGTAAACTCAAGTTCGATAAAAAAAGCTATAGATTCGGTGCATCTTATTAATAATCGTATAGATGAAATTATTATCTTAGACATACCGGAGTCTTTAAACCAATTAGGATTGACTTTTGAAGGTGCAAAGACAAAATGTATAAACTTACTTGATAATGATTTAGGGTTAACATTAAATCATCACATTCAATCACTGTCTTGTGAATATGTCATGTTCTTGTATAGTTATGATTATTTAGATAATAGTATTACGAAGCATCAATTAGCATTAGATGATGAGAAAGTTGTAATGACTTACGATATCACAATTAATAATAAAGTTATACAGCGACCGTTTTTGTCAAAGGCTTCTTTTCTCCAACAACATCCCTTCTCTTTGAGATGCCACATTCCATTTAAAGAATCTGTTCTTCCATCTTGGCTTTCAACAGTAGATGAACTATCTATCGCTTCTTCACCGAATAAATTGGTTAATCAAACATTCATAGATAAAACCAGTAGTAATCTTCAAAAGTTAAATTTTATAGAGAAGTATCAGCAAAAGTTAGAGAAACAGAACTTAGCTCCTTCAATTGCTGTTATTATAGCTAATTATAATATGGCTAATTATGTAGGGATAGCTATTAACTCGTGTATTCTGCAAAGTAGTCTTCCAGAACAAATAATAGTAGTTGATGATGGATCAAACGATCATTCCCTAGAGATTATAAAAAGTTTTAAAAACACACCAGGTTTTAGGTTTCTTAGTAAAGATAACGGTGGGAAAGCAAGGGCTCTTAATGCGGCTCTATCATATGTTGAAACAGAATTTGTCATGGAGTTAGATGCCGATGACTGGCTAGACCCAGATGCATTTTACACTATAAGAAGATGTTTAGAAAATTTAAAGGAAGATGTAGCTGTTCTCTACGGTAATTTAAGAGCATGGAAGCAGAATGGAGAAGAAAATATAAGGTATAAAGGGTTAAGGAAAGGACGAGCGATTCTCAATAGAAACGACCTTCTTTCCTATGTATTTCCCTTAGGACCTCGCATCTATCGTACGTCGACTTTAAAACAAAATAACGGGTTTCCTTTAATTGATTTTGAAGGAGGACGAATGTATGAGGATGTAAGTGTATTAAATGATCTAATAAAAACACATCGATTGTTATATAAGGATATGACAGTTTATAACGTAAGGGAACATCCGTTAAGTATCACGAAAAAAAATCACTCCAGTTGGAGTGATTTCTTAAAATACCTTGACTAGTTTACGCAACCGGTGAAATTTTAATTGAAGTAATTGATGGAAGAGCAATAGTTAAAGGAAGAGTAGTTCCGCCATATCCATATCCCACAGTTTGAAGGATTGTAATAAGGCCATTTGTTACAGCAGTGATAATTCCTTCAACAAAGCCATCTGCTAGTGCGATTTCGACTGGTGTACCAATACGCTTTGTTAATTCAGCTACTAAAGTACTTTCAAACATAGTATGACTCCTTCCTTAAAGTGATGATACTGTTTCAACTTTAGAAAGTGGGATATAGTTTAACGATCCGTCACTTTCAGCAACTGCCACGTAGTCTGATAAAACAGCAAGTAAAACACCTGTAATGGTTTCATTTGGTGTAGATAGTTGAACTGTTTGATTAACACGATTTTTTAAGTCGTTTCTAATCGGGGCTGAACCAGATGAAATTGGTAGTCCTGCTAATATGGAGAGAAGATTTCTTAAAAGATCACTAGCAGAAGTAGTAGTAGTACTTACAAGACCCGTAGTAGTGTTTAAGATATCAGTTGTAGTCGTATTAACGGTATTTAAAAGGCCAGTTGTAGTTGTATTAACAGTATTTAAAAGATCTGTTACGACAGTAGTAGGATTAATAGTATTTAAGGCGTTAGTTACAGTAGTAGCAGGGTTGACAGCATTTAAAAGGTCTGTAGCAGAAGTAGTAGTTGTGTTGACTGTTTGAGGTAATGAAAGCAGGTTTTTTAACAACGCTGCTCTTGCTTCACTTGATAGTGCCAATAGAATTCATCCTTTCTTAAAGCAAAGTTTTTGCATTATTATCTATGTTTTATAATATGCTTATCCGATTTTAAGGTGCTCGGCGGTTTACCTAATTTACTTAAAAATCCGCCTTTCTTATACAGTAGCAAGAACTAAATAGTAATTAAGAGTGTTCTTTATATTTTAACGCTAGCTGTTCCATTACGTGTTTATGACGATTAATTACAATTTTGTTTTCTTCTTTTATAAAAGAAGCATATTTTTTGCTCCCCATATTTTCATGTATCCTTGATAACAAAAGGGGCTGAGGGATGTATTGTAAATCGAATATTTGAATGATTCGTAACCATAAGTCATAGTCATGAGTATAAAGAAGTGTCTCGTCAAAAAGACCCACATGGTCAAACACACTTTTGTGAATCATAATTGAGCAGCCGTTAATAATATTTCCTTTGCTTATTCTAGTGATAAGATCTAATTTATTTAACGTCTGAATACCTAAAGGCGGACTAATAATTCGTCCTCTATAATTGATGGCGTAGTAATTTGTGTGACTAAAAAAGGCATTATGAGTTTTCATCGATTCTAGTTGTATGGCGATTTTATGATGATCATAAATATCATCAGAACTAAGCCAACATATATAATCACCTGTTGCTTGCTGAATTCCTACATTTAAAGCACTCGCTGTGCCACCATTTTCTTTTGTAATATAGATGATTTTATCTAAATAGGGAAGGATTTTATCCGTATGCTTAGTAGATCCATCATTTACTACTATAATTTCAATATTGGTGTAGGTCTGTTTAGTTAAACTATCTAGTGCATGATCGATATAAGAGCAATTAAAGAATGGCACAACAATAGATACTTTTGACATATTCACTTCTCCTTTCAAGAATTAAAAATCTGTGATTATGTTTTTAGGGAAAATAACAATTTTTAAATTTACATCGCATTTATTAACATATGTAACACGGTTTACATATGAAATAGAAGTTTATTAATTCTACACGTAAAGGTGGAGAGGGAAAATGAATGTATTATTCGTGTTTTATGTTCCAAGTGGAGGAGTAGAAACGTTAAATCGTCAAAGGTGTAAAGCCCTTAAAAAGTACAACATTAATGCTCATTGCCTTTATTATGAAAATAGAAAGAAAAGCATAAATGACCATGGGACCCAAACGTTTGTAACGAATGAAGACCATGAAATTAAAAAAATACTTGATGAAGGAGATTATAGTCTCATTGTCATTGTCTCAGATTTTCAAGCTCTTCCTCGGTTCAGATCGCTTGGATATCAAGGGAAAATGATTATTGAAATACAAGGGTACGGCCCAAAAAGTACAGCAAAATCTGCTCTTACAGATGCTATACCTCTTGTCACTAACTATGCTTCAGGATTTCTTAATCCCAAGACTCCTCATATCGTGCAATTACTAGATGAACTCTACCCCTCATTTCCAAAGTTTAGTTTCAACAATTGTTTTGATACTAATCAGTTCTCCTATAAAGCTGTACCTACTAGTCATCAGCCTAACGTCGCATGGATTGGGCGAATCGAAGATAACAAAAATTGGAGAGAGTTCTTAAAAATCGGTAGCGAATTAATCCATAATCACAATTCAAACATACGATTACATATGTTTGAAGACCCTACTCTAAGCGAAGCTAAGGAAAGAGGTCAATTTGAAAAATTAATTAAACAGTTAGATTTAGAAAAACATCTTTTTCTTCATGCAAACGTTCCGAATGATCAAATGGCCGTTTATTTTTCCATGATAGGGGAATCAGGCGGGTTTTTATGCTCTACTTCAAAGGTAGAAGGAGCCCCATATTCTCTTCTTGAAGCGATGAGTTGTAAATGTCCGGTTTTAACCACTGACTCCGATGGCGTAAGAAGCTCAATTATTCATAATAAAACGGGGAAATACTATACATTAGGTGACGTTACCGAAGCTGTTAAAGAGGCAAAGGAGTTAATGACGGATTCTCAGTTAAGAGAAAAGATACGTAAAGATGCTTTTGAGCACGTAAAAGTAAATTTCAACCCAGATTTATACTGTGTGAATTTTATTTCAATGATTCAATCACTGGGACTAAACCTCAGTAAGTAAATAAAATACCAGATATTTTCTAGTATCTGGTATTTTATTTTTCTTGATTTTCTGTGTTAAGTTTTTCTGCTTGTTCGTAAAGCGACAAAAAATTAGTAACCATTTTGTTAAGGTCCCATTTATCTTGAGCCCACTCTTTTGTACAAGAAGCTAGCTGGTTTCGAAGTAAATCATTTGCAAGCAAATACTTTAATTGCTCATACAGTTCATAAATATTTCCTACAGAAGAGACTAGCCCGCTCCTTCCCACTTCAATCATTTCAGGTAATCCAGCTGTATTGCTAATAAGAACAGGAAGGCCTGCAAGCTGGGCTTCCATAACAGAATAAGGCTGAGTATCGTGAATACTAGGGTGAACAAAGATATCGGCTTCTCTAAGGAAATGAAGAACATTATTCGAGGCACCTAAAAATCTAACTTTATCTTTTAGATCTAAGTTTGTGCATTGTTTTTCTAATTCCCCTTTAATTTCGCCTTCCCCCAGTATCCAGCATTCCCAATCCTGTCTACCTTCTTTTAAGAGAGCAAGGGCATCTAGGAGGTGATGAATGCCTTTTAAATAGACAAGCCTTCCCATATAAAGGATAATTTTTTTACTCTGCTTGGGTCCGATAAGTGGCTTCTCCATGGCATCCCCAAGGAACTGTTGATTACTAATTCCATATGGAAAGGTAACAATTTTGTCTGAAGGAATAGAAAAATTATCTGCAATATTACGAGACATCCATTCGGTTGGACTATGAATGAAATCACTGGCTTGATATCCTAACTTCTCAATCACCTGGTGATATTGATATTCAAATGTAGCTTCTATTTGTTCGTCTGTTTTATGAGGGTGCATGGTTTTGAGTGTGAAAAAGATATCACGTGATAAATTTCCAAGAGCACTAGTAACAAGTGGAATATGAGAAGGTTTAACTCGATTTATAGCGTTTGCTGCTGTGACATCTAGCGCATGTATAAGGTCATATTGCTGAAGGTTGTAATATGCTGCGGAAAGCTCTAAGCTATAACGAAATAATTCAGTGTTGTATATCCAACTCTTCATTGGAAGTGAAGGAAGCTCAGTAAGCAATTTTTCTTCAATATAGGGAGAAAGAACAGCAATATCTATTTCTGGTTTTTGTCCAATGATTCGATATTTATTTAAATCAGGGGTCTGGCTAAGGATATGAACTGTATGACCTGACTCTTTCAGTGACTGTTGGAGTGATGATACAAATGTCCAAACGCCTCCGGTATAGGGGAGTGGGTAATAGGAAACTAATAAAATCTTCATTTTATAATCATCCTTTAATTATTTTCTCTCTATTCAATAGTAAGAGGAGAAGAATAAGAATTTTCAACGCCTAAAGCACCTCATTGAGTATGAGAAAGAATTATACTTACAACCCCAGGATCAGGTATCTTATAATTGGTAGGTAAATTAGTTTTTACTTCATTTAAAAACTCAATTAGATTTTCATCAAATAACGAATCCTTATTATTCTTCATGTATGTCCCTTCTTTTCTCAAAATTGATATATGCTTAAATTTTTATTATTTTGCAAATTCCTATCTATATAATATGTCCAAAATTTTTAATTGGCACGGACGAGTGCACGCTGATAGTAGATAAATATAATAACAATTTTTGCAAATTCTTTTTTACAAAGTTTGTTTATTAAAGTTTCCATACAGATTTGTATGTAATAAACTTTACACATTTCCATGTAAAGTTTTTAGAGTGAAAGATAAACTTGTGTCCTAATAATACGTTTCATTTATTAAATGAAAGTAACGAGTGGAAATACTTGTAATAAAGACTAAATAGGAGGGTGTAAGGGATAATCATAGAAGGATAAACTCACCTAATCTTGTGAAGGATTTGATTGTGATTTACTTATATATTTTTGCAGCAGAGGGCGGTAATGAAACTCGATAGTTTTCATTTCTTCTCTCATCTCATTTTGGTATCTACTGGTGCCTGATTTTTCATGAGAACGAAATTTTGTGAGTGCTTCATCATAATAATGGATTTCATAGCCATTGACAAGCATACGAAACCACATCTCATAATCATGAGTATAACGAAAATCCGGAGAGAAAATCCCAATTTCATCAAAGATCTTCTTTTTTATAAGAATGGTACATCCATTTATAGCATTATACGTTAAGTAGGCATTATACACTTCTTCTAAATTAGAAAAACGTTTACAGCACCAAGGTATTAAAACTTGGTTATCTTTATTAATATAGTCAAAGTTAGTGAAGCTGGCATCTATGTTCCTTTGCTTCATAAAGTTTAGTTGTTTAGAAATCTTTTCAGGAACAAAATAATCATCCGAGCTTAGCCAGGCTATATACTCTCCTGTAGCAGTGAATAAACCAGTATTTATTGCAGTAGCCGTCCCGCCATTTTCTTTTCTTATATAAACAATTTTATCTTTAAAGGACTCTATCTTCGCAGTGTGGGATGTAGAACCATCGTCTACCACAATTACTTCAACATTTTCATAAGTTTGGTTTAAGGCACTTTTGATTGCTTGATCGACAAAGGCACAGTTGTAAAAAGGAATAATTATTGATACTTTTGGACCCATTGTTTCCCCTCCGAAAAAAATTTTTATAGCATAAGTGAAACGTAGTCTAAATTATGACTTTTGTAGGTGGATAAAAGGTGGAGATGATAGTTCTAAGTTCATTAATGAAATCACACTCTTGATTAGAATATGCATAAACCTTCTTAAGTGACATGCTTTCGCAGAAACTTCATTCATATAAAAAACCTGATTTTATAAGAGAATTGCTATTTCTACGCACCTAAACTCTGATTTTCCATAAAGGTGAATAGGTAATTATAATGACAGAAAGAATCTCTAACGATAAAAGTCAATAATGTCCCGGATAGAAGATTCTAATGTCGTAGTTGGTTGCCAACCCAAGTCAGTTAGTGCTGTAGGGTTTGAAGTAACAAAATTATTTAAAGGACTTTTATCATCCACTTTCACTTGAAATTTAATAGGAGTTATCTTTTTGAAAATATTTATAATATCTTGTAAAGAATTACTTTTTCCAGAAGAGACATTGTATGAACGTCCATTTTCTCCTTTTCTGAGCAGAAAATCATAAGCTCTAACAGCATCTCGTACGTCTAAGAAGTCAAAACGATTATTTAAGTTACTCACCCTCAGATACTTTTCCCCCTCTTCTTTCTCCATAGCTATAATTTTTTTAGCGAAAATGGAACAAACTCCTTTAGAGAAGCCAGGACCTATAAGATTTGATGGTTTAGCGACAACAACATTCATATTGTATTGATTTGACCAAAATTGCGAAATGAGGGTTTGAATGGTCTTACTCAGACCATAGGGGTGATTAAACATGGCTGGAACCGTTGGATCAAACTGAAGAGCAGAACCTACAATAACAGCTTTACAAGAAGGCATCTCTTTTCTAAGAGCATCAAGTAAGTATGCTGTAGCCATTGCATTTACTTCTAGAGATTGAATGGGATTATCCCAGGATAATCCCACAGCGTTTTGACCTGCCAAATGAAGGAGGTAGTCCGGCTTGGTTATTGAAATTAACTCCTTTACCGACTCATTATTAGATAGATTGCATGTTCTGCGTTTAATTTGCTTATTAGAAAATGAATTCATGTTTGTGATAGCTATGACGTCAAACTCTAATCTTGAAAAATAATCACATGCGTGAAGTCCAGTAAATCCACTAGCACCGGTAATTAGTAACGTAGGTTTCTTATCCAATCACGACACCCCACTCTGAATAATAATCTAATAAATAAAACTTATTATAGATGTATGCTTAAAAAGCTAAATATTTCATCTAATGCTCAACAAGACACGATCCTAAAACATAGAGTGAAAATACAGGCAGAGGTCTATAGCATTAACAAATTCCATGAATACCTATATAGAGAGACTTTTAGAACGTGAATGCTACGGGAAGAGGAGAGAACATAATGAAAATACTGCTTGCTACATTCTGGGAAGTTCCCCATGTAGGTGGAGTTTGGAATTATATGCAGCAATTAAAGCAAGAGCTTGAAGGGTTGGGTCATGAAGTAGATTTACTTGGACATGGACTTGGAAATAAATCAGTTCATATTGTTAATAAAAATATAGAGGTAATTAAAGATGAACTATTATTAGTAGAAGAATTGGAACAACATGAGAAAAATACTCCTATTCTATATAAAGATCCAGTAGTGAAATTTTATGAAAAAGAACGTATTGGTTATACAAGAGGTGTTTCTCGTTTAAATATCAACCAATATGATTTAATTCACACACAAGATGTTGTAGCAACTGCGTGTATTCGTTCCTTAAAGAGTGTAAAAACGCCGGTGGTAGCAACTATACATGGTTGTGTTGCTCACGAGTTAAATCGCTACATCAAAGACATTCTGAAGGCTCCTACAGCTGATATAGCTACTAAATATTTTAATGAACTTGAACATACAGGTGCTATGGCTGCTGATTGTACTATAGTTGCAAATCATTGGTTAAAGGAAATTTTAATTCAGGAATTTAGGGTTAATGAGCATCAACTTAAAGTGTTTCATTACGGATATGATATAGATTCTTTTTTAAAGCGAATGCAAACACCATCTAATGTTCATCCACCAGTTGGTCAACAAGTAATTATTTATACAGGGAGATTAGCTGAAATTAAAGGTATTCATCATCTATTAGAGGCTCTCAGTGAACTCAAAAAAATTAAGAAAGGCTGGGTCTGCTGGATCGTTGGAGATGGAGATCAAAAAGCTGAGTTGAAGGCTCAGAGTAGAGCGCTCGGTTTAGGTAAGAGGGTTTTATTTTTAGGTAATAGAAACGATGTGCCTTCTTTACTCTCTCTTGCTAACATTTTTGTTTTGCCAAGTCTTATAGAGAATCAACCTTTATCAGTTATTGAAGCTCAGATTGCTAAAAAACCAGTAATAGTAAGTGACGCAGGGGGATTACCCGAAATGGTTCAGCATGGATCTACAGGTTTAATTTTCCCGGCAGGTGATGCCACATCGTTATGTGAAAACCTTTATAATTTGCTAATAGATCCAGCATATAGAGGCATGTTAGGAGCCAATGCACAAGAATGGGCTTTAAAACATTGGGATCAGAAAGATGCAGTTCAAAAAGTTCTAGATGTTTATAAAGAGGTGCTTTCACATAAGAGTGAAATGTAAATATATCGAAAAGGAAGCTAAATGTCTTTTTTCGGAAATGATTGGGTAGGTAGCTTATACAGGAGCCCTATAGGTGACATATACTATTAAAACTTTAAAGAGGAGAGAATAGTATATGAAGGCTGTAGTAACTGGTGGGGCGGGATTTATTGGTTCCCATCTTGTAGAAGAGCTCATTAGACAAGGCTTTAATGTCCACATAATTGATAACTTAATTTCTGGAAAGTATGATAATATACACCCTCTTGCTACTTTTCATATAGAAGATATATGTAGTGATAAAGCCAAACAAATCATTCTAGATGAAAAGCCTGACATAGTCTTTCACTTAGCTGCTCAGGCAGATGTTTCACGATCTATCCAATCGCCTCAATATGACGCAGATGTGAACATAAAAGGAACTATAAATTTGCTGGAAGCCTGTAGAGATGCTTCGGTAGGTAAGTTTATATTTGCCTCTACTTCAGCTGTATATGGAAATCTACAAAAGGAATTAATTACTGAACAAGATGCAACTGTGCCAGCTTCTTATTACGGTCTGTCGAAGCTAGCTGCTGAATCGTATATACGTCTATTTCATTATTTGTATAATTTACCATATACAATTCTTCGATACGGAAATGTATATGGGCCACGGCAAACGCCAAAAGGAGAAGGCGGAGTAGTAGCAGTGTTTTTAGAAAGGTTGAGCAAAGGGCTTTCCTTTAATATTCATGGTGATGGGGAACAGACACGTGATTTTATATATGTAAAAGATATTGTTCAAGCTAATATTGCAGCAATTAAAAAAGGGAACCAAGAGGTTGTTCACGCCAGTACTACAAAGAAAACTTCAGTGAACGATTTATTAAAAAACCTTGAGTATATTCATGGTTCTAATATTGATGTTGTTTATACGGAAGGGAGACCTGGGGATATCAAACATAGTTGTCTCGACAGTGAGAAAGCACAAAAGCTATTAGAATGGTCTTCAAGAGTATCTGTTTTAGAGGGGTTAAAGGAAACATATACTTTCTCTAGAAAAAAAGCTTAGTATTTAAGCTTTTCTACATTTCTTAACTAGTTGTCTATTTTATTAACTATATGCTCATTAGCCCTAACATTTTAGGATAGTCCTGCATTTAATATTGTATAGCCTTGTACAATAAGACCCTTTAAGGAGCAACCCATATGAAACTAGAAGATTTAAAAGGGGCATATAGCGCCATTTTTAGTTTAGGCGATTTATGTTTGACATCTCTTAAACTGAGAGACAATAACTTAAGAAACTTTGCGGGGATTTTGGATTGGGTATCCTCACCGGATCTGAAAAAGGTAAACATGCTTTTGAAAAATCAGTTTGCTGACTTTTTAAACCCGGATAATTTAAGGATAATCCAGTACGTATCTGATTGGGATTTATTAGTGTGGGATGAAATTTATAATATAGGGTTTAACCACGATTTTAAGACTGATAAAAATACACTTTCTCACTTAGGAGGATACGGGGAGGTTAAAGAGAAGTACGATAGAAGAATTCAACGGTTTTTAGAGAATTTATCTACTGGCCAGCGTATTCTGTTTATTAGAACGGAAGCTAATCGTGAAGAAGCTGCAGAGCTTGAGAGCATTTTATCTACTATGATTGAAAGTGACTTTAGCATTCTGATTATTAATCATACGGATGTGAATGATTTAGTTGAAAAAGAATGGTCGCTAAATAAAGTTTGTGCTATTGAATTACCCAATCAAGATAAATGGAACGCTAATAATCATTATTGGAAAAGGATACTTGATGGTGTTTCCCTTTTATAAGTACGTTAGCTCTCCCTTTAATGTATTTATAAAAGGTTATGTTTTTCAAATGATATCCTTAGGAGATTTGAATGGGAAGAAAATCTCCATCATACTTACTTGGTGTATGTACTCACTTGCCTCTTGAAGCTTATTTAATATTTTCTATACATATAACCTCTATACAATACTAATGGACAAGTTGTATTAATTGAAATAGATGCAGTGCAAAAAACTTTTCCTTGCTAATGTTAAGGTGCTTTTCGAGGTGCCTATATAAAAGTCAATGTTAAAAAAATTAATTTGTTAACCGGATAAGGGGGAAAGGGTATGGATCATAAGCAAATAGAGTTGCAACAAGGATACGATATAACTGGAAAGCAACGTTATCGAATTATAACAGGAGCATTTATTGATAAGATTATAGCAGAACAAGTTGCAAAGGAAATAAAAGAACGCTACGGTCTTACTGTATACGTGATACCTGAGCACGTTGAAAAAGCTGAGTCTAATCTCTAACGTAACTTTATTTTCATTTTACTATAAATTAGAATAAGAATAGACAGCTAAACTATTTTTATAAAAATAGTCTAGCTGTCTATTCTTATTCTTGTAGAAGTATACAATGAATTTTATTATCTGTTTATCATAAGCTAGTATGAGAGAAATCATTTTTAGTGTTTCCCATCTTATCATGTTTTTCTTACATATGGTGAGTACTAGTTATTTTGACATCCACTCTTTCAGCTCCATTAACATCTGCTGGTAACTAGGAGTTGGATAACAAAGATCTGTCCGAGTACTAATAATAGTACGATCTAATATTACATCCTCATTAGGAATAATTTTGACATCATCTTTTTTAAAGATATCTTTAATCAATTCTAGTAATGCAAACTTTGATATTTTCTTCGGTGAGTGCAAATGATAGAGTCCGGAAGTATTATTTTCTAAGAAGAAATTAATTGCTTTAGCTAATTCTAACGTTGTTACTCCATTCCACAGTGCCTTTTTATACCCTTTAATTGAGCCCTTTTGTGTCATAAACCATAGGAATAAACCAATGCCATCCTTCTTTAACTCGGGTCCTATTATAGAAGTGCGGATTGTTAAATGTTTTTCGTCAATAATTTCACCTAGCTGTTTAGACTGAGCATATACAGAGGTACCGTCTGGAACATCGTTTTCTGTATAATCTCCTTTTTTTCCTGAAAACACACAATCTGTACTAATATGAATTAATTTTCCTTGATGCCGTTCAACAAATTTAGCTAACTGATGTGGAAGTAGGCTATTTACTTGAAAAGCATGCATTGGATTATGGCTAGCGTGTTCATTTAAAATTCCAATACAGTTAATAAGGACGTCTGGCTTAATAGATTCTATGGTCTCCTCAACATGTTTAAAGTTAGTTACGTCCAAGTAAATAGCCTTTTTATCCTTAGGGTCTCTTGATGTACAGAAAACATCATGGTTTGTATGCTGTATGAAATATCTAGTGATTACATGACCTGCCATTCCTTTTCCACCAAGAATTAGTACTTTCATTTAAATAAACCCGCCTTTCAGCAACATCTCTCTAATTTCTTCTTTACTAATTACTTGTTTACTTGAATCATATTTTTCTAGATTTACTTGAGCATAATTTAAATAATGTTCTTTTAAACCTTCAATATGAATTGGAGGTAGGATAACATAATACTCGTCGTCGTAAGTAACAGTTGTTGCACTTTCGTATTCAGATAACAGAAGCTCGTGAATTTTCTCTCCAGGTCTTACACCTAATATCTCAACTTCAACCTTTTCTTTTCCAGAAGCTTCTATTAACACATTGGCTAAGTCAATAATCCGACAAGTGGGCATTTTCATGACAAAAATTTCTCCACCTAGACTTTCAAATGTGGCTTTGAAAACTAGCTTTATTGCATCCTCTAATGTCAAGAAGAAACGAGTCATCCCAGGATCAGTAATACCGATTTTTCCTTTTTCTTGAATCTGTTTCTTGAATACATGAATAACGCTTCCGTTAGTTCCTAACACATTTCCGCCACGTATACAAACAAATTTAGTTTTAGTATTTAATGTGTTAGCGTGAATGATTAATCTTTCTCCCATTGCTTTAGATAAACCATAAAAATTAGCTGGATTTGACGCTTTATCAGTGGAGATATAAACGACTCTATCTACATCACAGCTTATTGCAGCGTCTATTACATTTTGAGTACCATGTACGTTGGTTTTTAAGGCTTCAATTGGTTGATCTTCACATACCGGAACATGTTTTAAAGCAGCTAAGTGAAAAATATAATTGACGCCTTGGCATGCTTCAATTAGCGCTTCTCTTTCTTTAATGTCTCCAATAATAAAATTCAATTTAGGATGGTTATCAAATTCTTGTTTCATGGTAAATTGATTTGATTCATTCCTCGAAAAAATACGTATTTCTTTAGGGTTATGTGTTAGTAGTTGCTTAACAAGTTCATATCCCCAAGAACCTGTGCCACCTGTTACTAAAATTGTCTTATTATTAAACACCTTTCATTCCTCCTAGTACAACTTTAATTACCTTGTCTGAAACATTTACATGACCATATCCTTCAGGGTAAGACCAATTTTTTAATTGGTTCACCATTACATGAACACAAGTCAAGATTTGGTCAGCATCTATTCCTGACAGCATGTTACTTCCACATTGAATGGTTTCTGGTCTTTCAGTTGTTTTACGAATAGTTACCGTAGGAACATAAAACAAACAGCATTCTTCTTGAACTGTTCCGCTGTCTGTTAAGACACAAAAAGCATTTTTTTCTAAATTTACGAAATCGAAAAAACCAAAAGGCTCATGAAATTCTACTAACGGATGAACTTCTAGCAGTGAAATATTTTCTATTCGAGATTTAGTACGAGGATGAATACTACATATTATTCTCTTTTGGTAAAACTCAGCTACCATATTGATGCCTTTCATGATTTCCAACAATCGATCTTCATGATCTACATTTTCCGCACGATGGGCTGTAACCAGAAAGTAGTCATTTTCTTTTAAGGACAGTTTCTCAAGAATGCTGCTTTTTTTTATAGCAGGTTCATAATGTTTTAAAACTTCGTTAATTGGATTTCCAGAAATAATAATACGATTTGAGGGGATACCTTCTTTAATTAAATTTTCTTTACTTTGAGGAGTATAGGGTAGATTGAAGCTTGAGATTGCATCGATAATCCGGCGGTTTTTTTCTTCTGGCACTTCTAAATCAAAACAACGGTTTCCAGCCTCCATATGAATGACTGATATACCCATTCTTTCTGCTAGAATTGCGCTTAAACCACTATTAGTATCGCCTAATATTAAAACTTTGTCCGGCTTTTCTTTTAAAAATAGCTGTTCGAGCTCTTTATACATCTTCGATAACTGTTCACCTAATGAGAGCTGCTGATTAGCCAATATATAGTCTGGTTTGCGTATGTTTAACTCTTGAAAAAATACCTCACTTAATGAAGGAGTGAAATTTTGTCCTGTATGCACTAAAACGTGCTGTGAAGCATATTCATCTAACTTTTTAATAATGAGGCTTAAACGTATAATTTCGGGCCTTGTACCCAAAATAGTCATAACTTTCATTCTTTACACACCCTATTCACCTTATTTATAAGCATAATTACCCTCTCCTAATTCGCATTCGGCCCCTTATTTATTAAAATATGCTTTTCCTTTTTTCTTGCTATAGGCTAATCTATTAATCTTCCCAATAAAAAGTGATAAGTCTAAAATAATAAGCCCTCCTCTTTAAATTAATAAGAATGATGGCTGCTTTTTTGTGGTTCAATGTTTAAATCTTTCTCTGTAAGTTCTCTTCTAGTGGCTAAAATCTTATATTTTAGGCCGTCAAGTACGAATATTTAAAGAGTAAATACAGGGGGGTGAAAATCAGAAAAGACCTTGCTTCCTTTTTGAAAAGAAACAAGGTCTTTGGTGCTTAATTTTATTCTTATTACATAAAATTGTATGAAAATAGTTGTGGGAATTACGCCCAAAAATTAGTTATACTTAATCCACTCAGTACATAGTCCCAAACAGCTTCATTATTTGGGTTGTCTAGAGGTACTTGAACTGAACAAATTCCATCAATTGTCCAGTTCATATCTATTACGCCTTTTAATCCATCTAGAGGTTGAAGTAGTAGTATATTAAATGAACCGTTTACTAATTCTGATAATGTGGTCTTTAATTCTATCGCTTCTTCTGGAGTAGCTGCTCCCCATCTAATAAATAAAACAGAGGGGCTATTCTCAATTTTTTCAAAAAATCTCGTGATACGTTGATTAAGCTTTTCTTTATAAGAAGGATACATTACAGTCCAGTCTACATTTGGAATGATAGGGAAATCATGAACAGAAATAATGTTATAATGCATGTCGTGAATAAAATGAGCATTAACTGGTTCTGTTCCACCTTCTTCAGGGAAAATTGCGACTCCGTCATCAAGAAAATGAGCATACCCATCAGTTCGCTGCAGATTTTGGAGGTCCATAAATCCACTAAATCTATTTCTTAACAACCTAGTGACATCAGCAATTGAATTAGATATCATCCAGTCTAAAGGGAATGAAAACCTTCTCCAATTATGCCTTCTTAAATTAAGGGAGGGACCACACCAACTACCTAGCCCTAGCATTAAGTCATAAGATCCTTTAATATCCTGTAAATTCAATATAATCATCCCTTTGTATTTAGCAATTCTATTATAGTAAATGCTAAACCTTGTACATTTGATTGGACAAAGTGACTATATCTTTATAAGAAAGTGTTAGTTAAAAAGACACTGAGGCTAAACGGGAGAGATTTTTACATAACGTCCATTTAGTGACGTAGTAATATTCCATCTAGAACATAGTCCCAAGTCGAAACATTATTTGGATCGAGTGGTACATTGACCATACATACATTATTGATTTCCCAGTCAACTTCGGTAGGAGTCTGTATACCGTCTACGGGATTAAGGATAAGTATTCTAATCTGCGCTTTTGTAAGAGAGGATAAGATTTTTTGTAATTCAGTTGCTTCCTCATATTTAGCTCCCCACCTTATAAACAAAATTGATTTACTGCTCATCATCTTTTTCATAAACCTGTTAACTCTGTAATCAAGGTTTTTTTTGAATTTTGGATACATATCGGTCCAATCTTTATTAGGCACTATAGCAAAATCATGAGCTGAGAAGATATTGTAATAAGTGTCCTGTATAATATAAGATTTAGTTGATTTATATAGATTTTGATGAGGGAATCTAAGCATTTTATCATTAAAATATACATAATCTCCGCTGTCATCTACTAAACTCATATTCTCAATCTGCATAAATCCATTAAACTTATTCTGAAGTAGTCTATTTACATCTGAAAGATACGGAGAATAGCTCCAGTCAAGTGGACTTGAGGTAAAACTTCTCAAATTTAATCGATTCAGTTGTAGTGCAGGATTACAAGCACTACCTAAGCTAATGATTAAATCATATTGCCCTTTAACATCCTGTAAATTCACATTAATTCTCCTATTATTTAAATTTTTATATACACATATTTGATTGGTAGATTTACTTAGAAGACATACATGTACATGGTTATTCAGTAAGTTGCTCTTATAATATAAAAAGCACTGATAATCGGGGTTTCAGCGCTTTTTATACCCTTTATAGACCTGTGTTAAATAAAATTGTTAACACCCGCAATAGATGAATTCTTTAAAGTTTAATGCTAGCGAACTGCTCGATTTGCATTAATTCTTCCATAAGTCCAGTATAATCCTGTACCTGGTACTACATCGCACGTGGATTGAATAGTATTTCTAATTTGGAGATTGGTTTTTCCCTGAGCTGCTAGCAAGGCTGCAAGTCCTGAAACATGAGGGGCAGCCATAGAAGTACCGCTTAGATATGCGTAATAGCTGCCTATATAAGTAGACAAAATTGTTGAACCTGGAGCAGCAACATCTACCCAAGTGCCAAAATTGGAAAAATCAGATTTTTGATCATTGCTATCTGTAGAGGCCACAGCGATTACATTTTGATAAGCAGCTGGGTATGTTGGGGTACTAGAAGCTTCGTTTCCGGCTGCAGCTATAACTACTACTCCTTGGCTCCAAGCGTAATTCACGGCATTCTCTAAAGTGATTGAACTTTGAGTTGAACCTAGGCTCAAATTAATAACTTTTGCTCCTGCATTTGTTGAATAGGTAATTGCATTTGCAATGTTACTCAATAGACCATTTCCACTGTTGTCAAGAGCACGAACGGGTATTATTGATGCTGACGGAGCCATTCCTGCAATGCCTAAACCATTCTCTGTAAGGGCTGCAGCTATGCCTGCTACGTGAGTTCCGTGTCCATTACCGTCGTTAGGAACTAGATTTCCATCTACAAAATTATAGCCAGGCCAAAGCTTAATAGATAGTTCAGGGTGATTTAACTGAATTCCCGTGTCTACAATAGCAATTTTTATATTTCCATTACTAGTAGTAACATCCCAAGCATCTGGGGCTTGTACCTTCTGAGGACCATATTGATAAGGAAAAAAGGGGTCATTCGGGGTATATGAAGCTTTAAATGTATAATCTGGTTCTGCGTATTCTACTTCAGTTAATTCACTATAGCGTTTAATTAAGTCATTAATCTTTTTTCTAGAATGTAAGACCTGAAAATCAAGATCTTTGTTGTGATATATCAGTGTACATTTATTCTTACGATGAATATTTACTTGTTTTTCAAAGCACACATTCTTTTTGAACTTTACAATGATTTGGCTTGAGTTCTGAAAATCATCAGCTGTAAATTCCTTAGTACTAGCGTTGATACGGCGCTTAAATAGTGGTGATGCCTTTTTTATTGGAATGGTTTTTAGGTTTTTGACTGATTGTTGTTTTAAAATCTTAATAATATATTTCACTGCATAAAACAACAGGATAACAACAGAAACTGATAAAGTAGTAGTTAATAAATGAAGCATTTGTTCCCTCCTAGAAATCGCACTCTTTATAGAGTATTCACGATGCATTAAAAGGGCTTGGACAGAGTCTTTATTTAAACAAATAATTGTGTATTTTAAGAGAGTTATTAAAAGTGAAAAGTTATCCTATCTGTCATATTACTAATTTATCTTTAGATAATGAGTGTTATGTCTCGCTTTAAAGCACCAAATTTGTAATTAGAAAGAAAGCCACTAGTATATCTAGTGGCTTAGTCTTTAAAAATCGCTAAATTCTTCGAGATCATCGTCATCTAAAGGTCCAGAAACGTGTTCTAAATCTGCAATTTTGCCTTCTTTAATGCCCTGATTTCCTACAGGTTGTTCTACGTCATTTTGTGTATGAGAAAAGCCATTAGCCAAAATTATACGACAGGCATTGTTATTTATTCAGATGATGACACGCTGCGTATGAATGAGCAAATGAAGGCTTTAAAGGTGTGTGCAAAGGTGTACTGCAGAAAGTAGATGAGACTGGGAGTATTTATTTAAAATGATATCATTTTAAATAAAATAAATGTGATTGAAACATGCAATATGTCCTACACGTATACCAGCAAAATTTCCAAAACTTACTGGATTATACGAAACAGGACTCTATTATTTTAAATATACAACGCGCTTGCCAAGCTTTTATTGATTTAGCGATGCACATTGTAGCTGAAGAACGTTTGGGTTTTCCCAAAACGAGCAGAGAAGCTTTTGACATGTAGGAGTCTCAATCTATTATTACAAGCGAGATTGTTTATAGAATGAAAGCTATGGTAGGTTTCAAAAATATTGCTGTTCACGATTATCAAGCCATTAATCAAGATATTCTTCAGCAAATTTTGGACAAACATTTAAGTGATTTTACTACCTATACAAAGCAAATTCTTTATTATGGGCTTTGGAAAGGCATTGGTAAATATAAGATGTATAGAAACTTACATATTATGTAATTAAGTTTGTGTTAGAACCTTTAGGCCTACAATCTTTGTTTTTGTTCTAAATGAATAGTTATATCTCTTAAAGTTGTATCTAATATATATTTAGACAGTAGGGAAGCATACTTTCAAGCTTCCCTACTAAATGCTTGTCCTAATTTAAATAATTAAGCTGTTTGCAGACCTTGGATTTCTTCAGCGTCTAAAACAATCACTCCTGCTGAAGTAGCGAAATAAGCTAAAGATCTTGCCTCATCGAAGCTTGA
The DNA here is from genome assembly GCF_058323215.1 of Priestia sp. USM5. Taxonomy (NCBI): domain Bacteria; kingdom Bacillati; phylum Bacillota; class Bacilli; order Caryophanales; family Bacillaceae; genus Priestia; species Priestia sp. USM5. The sequence continues at coordinate 3,743 of NZ_JBSGKN010000008.1, read as the reverse complement.
AAAAATAACGTTATTAATTTGAGTACCGCTTAAAAGTACACTTGCAATCGGTGTGCCAGGATCAAGAATTCTCAAAACCTCTGGAATCATACGCGGTGTCCCCCTTGCTATACCAAATTAAATACAGATCATATGAATCTATATTTAATTTATTATATGTAAGTTTTAAGCAAAGGCTTGTACTATTTAATCATTTTCATTTAATCTTTTTTTGTGATTGAAAATAAGGACTTTAAGAGGGAATTGTTATATGAAATCTCTTTTAAGCCCTTACATATAATGGAGTTTTCATACTAGCTAAAACTTCATACCGCCATCTATTACAATTATCCTTGAAGAAATTATCTCAGTGTTTGTAAATCCCATTCCTACGTTATAAGCATGAGTAGCTATTTTAGAATTAGGGTTCTTACTGGCTGTTTCTGCTGGGGGATTAATACTTACACTTCTTTTCTTCTTTTTTTGTGGGAAGGACTTGTCTACATAATACATACCATTTTTAAAATTATACTTCATATAATATGTTTGTATTTTAATCACCTTTTCTATACCTCTTATATTTTAGAGGGATCTTGCGAGATATTATTAGAATGGTTTTTTCTTCACTTCTCTTCAAAACTGAACTTTTTTTACTTTAGCATTTTTATTTCTTCTTCCACATTCTTTAACAATTACACCGTCTTGGTTCGCATTTTGTCCCCCATGTTTAGCAACCTGACCGCCCTGATTAGCATTTTGACTGTGGTTACCACTAATCTGTCCTCCAGTTTCTGCATGGTTATAAATATAAATGCTAATATAGGTGCAGTTTTTTTCTCTTTTTTTCTTTTTGTTTTTTGAGCTGCAATTAGATTTTTTATTATGATGAGAATTATTCCTTTCTATTTCGATCACCTCTTTTCTGATAAGTTAGGGAGAAGACGTGAGTAAATTCACTTTTACTCATTAATAGTGTATTCATAGGTAGACAAGCTGCAATATGAAAAAGCCTATATTTGGTAAAAAGAGCCTTTCATATTAGGTCTAGTGGCTGTTGTGATACGAGAGTAAGTACATTTAAATGTACAAGGGGTGTTTTTATTGTTAAAAGATCTAATTGGATGAACATTTCCTTCCTAAGGAAACTACGACTTCTAAAACAGCCTGTTATAAAAGCCAAGGGGGTTTAGGGGTTATATGTAATAGTAAAGCTCTTTTTCATATATTTGGATAAATTTTTTAAGGTGAAAGATTTTTATGTGTGATATACAGGCCATTGTATTGAAGAGATTTCTATACTATATAGGGTTTAAATATAGAAAGAACTATTGCTGCTTTTTTCCGTCAATAGTTCTTTCTATATTAAATATTCAGTTGTATAGGTTGAGGCTTGATTGAATTTTGAGTAATTAACAAGATGGTGGGATGCTTTGAGGGAAATGAAATAAATTTTCAGGATCATATTTAGCCTTTATTTCTCGAAGTCTTGCGAAGTTTGACCCATAATATGCTTTTCCGAACTTTTCAATATTTTGGTCTGGAACATTAACATAGGACCCTTTTACATATGGTTTCATTAGCTGACGTACTTTTTCAACTGATGCAAGATTGGAAGCTTCTTGGGATTTATTTTCCCAACTAGATGTCCATTCTGTATAAAACAATGGACGGCGCCAAAAGAAGGCTGTTTCATTACTTGGTACTCTGCTTAGAGCACCACCCCAATTTATAAAAAAGAAATTGGCTTCTGTACCAGTAGCTTCTTCTAAAAACTTTTTCATAGATGAAATAGGCTCTTCGGACCACAGATCAAGTCCCCAAGCCGATGAAAATTTAACACTCTGATCGGATCTGCCAGGGATTGGTTCGTCAGGGTCTAAGAAATCTATAGCATCTGGATAGGACAATGTTTCTATAACTGTTTGTGTTGGGGTTCCAGCATTTAGTAAAGGCTTTAACAATTTAGTCAGTTCTTTTTTTGAACCTAAGAAAATCCCTTCTGCATGACACAAACCATTTACTTTGCTGTAAATCTCAAGTATGCACCCTAATCGTTCGTCTACAAATGGTGCCCATTCTTGCCAAGTTTTAAATACTGTTTCTAATTGATCCCATGGCCAAATAATATTGAAGACGGTTGCAGTTTTAGGGGCACGGTGAACTTTAAACGTGTATTCGGTATTATATCCAAAGTTCCCACCGCCACCACCTCTAGAAGCCCAAAATAAGTCCTTATTGCAAGATTGGTCTGCTTGAAGAATATGGCCTTTGGCATCTACTGTTTCCAGGGCAAGAAGGTTATCGCTTATAAGGCCAATTGATCGTGAGACTACTCCAAATCCTCCTCCCATCGTAATTCCTCCAATTCCAACAGTGGGGCTATCTCCAAACGGAGCCATAAAGCCTTCTCGAGCTAGCATCTTTACAAGTGGACCCACGTGAATTCCTGTTTGAACCGTTGCAATCTCACTTTTTTTATCAAGGCAAACTCTATTCATGTCACTTACATCAATAACAATTCCGCCATTTACTACTGAAAGGTTCTTATCTAAAGCATGGCGTCCGCTTCTGACACGTAAAGGTACTTTATTTTCCTGAGCCCATTTAATAGCATTACTGACATCGTAAGAATTTTGTGCAAAAACAAAGACAAGAGGATAGACATCAACATAAGGGTTCCAGTTCTTAATCGCTTGTTGATAGCCAGGATCTCCCTTAAAGATGACTCGTCCTGTTAACGGTGTTGACATGTATTTCACTCCCAATAAAGGTTAGATTTCTAATATTAGTATATGTGAAAATAGGACAAACTCTTGGGTGAGTTATCTAGTAACTAAAAAATATATGCCAAGGTTGTTAAAGGTATTGTTTGTAATAAATATGTTTTAGAAAAGAAATTTTTATTATTAGAAAGGTTATGGATTAAGAAAAAAAAGAGGTTGCACCTATTTAGACATGATAAAAATTATTGAACTGAATGATTCTAATTTCTTTGAATGAATTACGTTAATTGAAGATTATGCGATTTAAGGAATTATACTAAGTTTATTTCTATCTGCGTCAATATATTAAGTTAGAAAAATTTCTATGATATTGGACGAGCGTACAAGCTTGTCCTTAGGTTTATACATATAATAAGTAAATGAATATTGAAAAGAGGGACAAAAATGATGCCAAGATGTATACCTGATGTTCCACGTTGTATGCCTAAGATACCGCATTGTCTACCTAAAGTGCCAAACTGTATGCCTAAGATACCAAACTGTGTACCTGACGTTCCAAATTGTGTACCTAATATACCTTGTACTTCTAAAGACTAATCGTTTTTATTTTTTATAGAATAGAGCAATAGTTAATTTAAAGCAAAAAGATTAATCTTTTTGCTTTTTTCTTGTTTCAACATATATTCTGAAGGGTATGGTACTTTAATTAAGTCTCGTTTAAGCTATGGAACACTATTTCATCAAATCTCTTATTTTGGGTTGAGTTATAAATTTTACAACTGAAATATAATCGTTACCAATTCAGGTAGGAGATCAAAATACAACTAAAATAAAAAATAAAAAACTATTGATTTTTAAAAATAAGTGAATTATAATGGTAAAGCGTCGTTAAGAGAGAAAGCGTTGATAACGATTTTTAAAAAAGTTATTGACATTTGTTTAATGGATTGTTATGATATTAAAGTCGCTTAAGGGCGGCGCTTGAACTTTGAAAACTGAACAAAGCGACAAACGTCAACGTTAATTTTTATTTTTTAAATG
>NZ_JBSGKN010000007.1:0-81899 GCF_058323215.1 Priestia sp. USM5 | reverse complement strand
TGTAAACGCTAGAATATAATTGACAGTTTTTGCTCAATGTAATTTTACACTTTTGCTTCAATAAGCTAGAACTCTAGTAAAATAATAGAAGGTGTTATTTTACTGGGGGGACAGCGTCTTGGAGGAGAAGTTAATGCTTTATTTAAATATTCAACAATTACATCAACGGAAGTTTAAAGTATCTCAAATTGCACAGGAGCTCAAAGTATCAAGACCAACCGTTTATAAATATTTAAAAATGACATTTGAAGAGACAAAAGCATACATGGAACAGCTTCAAGGCAAAGGTAAGAAATTGGATCCCTACAGGGATTGGATTATCGCTTGGCTTGAAGAATACCCTCATCTCAGTGCAGCGCAAATCCACGATTGGCTCTTAGAGCGTTATCCCGATTTAGTTGTTGGCGAGAGTACAGTAAGAGCATATGTGAAAGAGATGCGGGAGATTTATCAGATTGAGAAAAAAGTAATAATTCGGCAGTATGAAGCAATCCCTGAACAACCTATGGGTAAGCAAATCCAGGTGGATTGGGGAGAAACGAAACAGAAGACAACTGAAAAGAATGAAATTAAACTATATTTCATCGCTTTTGTCTTAGCTCACTCTCGATACAAATACATGGAGTGGCAGGACCGGCCTTTTACGACAAATGATGCCATACGATGTCATGAAAATGCATTTCAATTTTACGGAGGACGCACAGAAGAAATTGTGTATGATCAGGATCGTTTAATTACAGTAAGCGAAAATTCAGGTCAGCTACTTTTAACTTCTGAGTTTCAAAGCTATGTAAATGAACGTAAGTTTAAAGTTCATTTATGTCGTAAGGCAGACCCAGAATCAAAAGGAATGATTGAGAACGTTGTAAAGTACATAAAGGGAAATTTCGCAGACAGCCGAGTATTTAGCAATATTGAAGATTGGAATAACCGTGCGTTACAGTGGCTACATCGCACTGGAAATCAACATGTTCATCAGACAACGAAAAAAAGACCAGCTGAAGTGTTCCCCGTCGAAAAGCAACACTTACAGCCCGTCTCTTCACCACTCTCATACGAAAGCGTCATTACCCCAAGTATAACAAGGAATATTAGTAAGGACAATACAATACGGTTTAAATCAAACCGTTATTCCGTTCCTCTCGGAACGTATAGTGCAGCCTCTGATAATGAGGTTTTTATTGAAGTCACTTCGAGCCAACCGCCAACGCTGATTATCCGTAAACAGTTAGAGGGAGAAGTAATTGCTGAACATAGCATTAGTAATGAAAAGGGAAAGCTTATTCAACATCTACATCATATCCGGGATCGTTCAAAAGGTATTGAAGAATTTAAGCAACAACTGGTTTCACATTTTGAAGATCAGGAACGTGCAACTTCTTATTTAAATGAAATTTGTTTAAGATACCCACGGTATCGGCGTGATCAGCTCATAATTATTCAAAACGTCATTGAGAAATATCCAATGTGGATTGAAGCCACTTTGACTAAATGCATGATAGATAAACTTTACAGCGCCAATGACTTTCGGGATATAGCAAACCATCAAAATGCATTACAAACTGAATGTACCCAAAAGGTGAAGCCTCCCTTTATAAAACATTCAGGTAAAGACAACATCATAGTGACAACTCGCTCCCTTACTACTTACACAAGTATTTTAGGGGGTGAACCACAGTGAATAAGACTGTAAATGACTTGCAGGAGCACTTTCGCCAATTAAGGTTATCGGAAACAGCTGAGGAGCTACCAAAGCTCCTACGTGAGGCTGAAAAATCTTCTTGGACGTATTTAGAATTTCTTGAATCTATCACACGTTATGAACTGAGAAAACGTGAAGTAAAGAGTTTAGAAAGAAGAATGAAGTGGGCGCACTTCCCTTACGTGAAGTCATTAAGTGAATTTAATTTAGAAGAGCAAACAGCTTTAACGGGGCGCCAATTGACCCAGCTCGCAGAGCTAAACTGGCTTGAGCAGCAGTATAATTTAATTTTATTGGGACCGCCAGGCGTTGGTAAAACATTTTTAGCAATCGGTTTGGGAATTGAGTCTATTCACAGAGGTTTCAACGTCTATTTCGTAACTATGGGTGAGCTTATTCATCTTTTAAAAACGGAAGAATTTCTAAATAAATCAAAAGTGCAGCTAAAGCGATTAAGAGGCGCCGATCTGGTCATTATTGATGATTTAATGTATATGGCAATGGATCAGCGAGAAGCAAATTTGTTTTTTCATTTAATTAATCATTTGTATGAACGAAGTTCCATCATTCTTACATCCAATAAAAGCCCTGAACAGTGGGGTGAATTAATGGGAGATCAGGGAATTACCACTGCGATTTTAGATCGTTTACTTCATCGTGTAGAAGTCATTCATATGGATGGAGATAGCTATCGAATGAAACATCGAAAAAGTGTATTTTCAGCTGAAGTGTAAAAAGTAAATAAGCAAAAAGTGTAAAATTCTACTTGACGTCTACAAGTATATGACAAACTTATATTTGGTTCGTCATGCTCATTCAATTTACACACCAGATGAAATGGGAAGGCCTTTATCAAAAAAAGGGTTTTTAGATGCTAATTATATTACTAATCTACTTGAAAATGAAGATATACATATTGCTATTTCAAGTCCATATAAACGAGCCTTTCAAACAATTGAAGGGGTGTCTAATCACTTTAATTTAGAAATTCAAATAGAATTTGAACTAAGGGAAAGAAAACTTAGTTCCTATCCGATAGATGATTTTAAGACGGCTATTACAAAAGTTTGGGAAGATCCCTCCTTTTGTTTAAAGGGAGGAGAGTCCAATAGGATAGCTCAACAAAGAGGAATAGCATGTATCTTTAAAATTCTAGAGAAGCATAAAGGAAAAAATATTGTAATCGGAACACATGGTAATATTATAGTGCTTATTATGAATTATTTTGATGCAAGATACGACTTTGATTTCTGGAAGAACCTACAGATGCCCGATATCTACAAGTTATCTTTTGAAGGAAATAATTTAAAGGCGATTTCAAGAGTACTAATTAATGAATTCCTATAATTGGTTTTATGTTAACTAGTTCTTTATACCGTATATATTATAAGAATGAAAAAAGAGCTATCTATAGCTCTTTTTTCATTTTTACTTAATAGCTCCATTAAGGCTATCTTTTGCTTTTTTCATAGGCTTATATACAAATACGTGTAAAGATAACCCTATAACTGCGATGATATTTAAAATAATACTCATAATTGGTAATGTCCATTCAAAGAACGTAGGTAAGTGTCTATTCAAACTTATCGTAGAAGAACTAACTCCTATTATTAAAATGGAAATTAGTAAGGGTAAATTTTTTATCAAGGTAAATCCTCCTATACATTTTCACTTTTTATATTACCATAAAAAGAAAAAAATGTATTTCGGGTAGATTTTTCGATAAGTTACATTATGTAAATAACAGCTCCATCCTTTATAGACCTGATATTCCAAATGCAATAGCAATAAATAAAAATAGTACAATTGCTATTGTAATAACGGTTAGTACGATTTTTTTCCATATACTTTTAGGACTTAAAAAAGCAAAAAATAACGTCAAAGCTAATCCAACCAATAACCATGTGTTAATAGCTGTTGATGAGTAATTATTATTTGTTGGAACCATGAAATAAAAGCCAAAAGTCAAAATTAAAAAAGCAAATGAAATTTTACCAAAATGTTTTCTCATTGTGTTATGCCTCGCTTGCTTAATAGTTTATATGAGTTATAAATAAGTATTCTTAACGATCCTGATGTTACCAGAAAATACATATTTGAACAAGGGAATCATAACTACCGATAAATAACGTTATGGTAACTAGAAATATAATATACCCCAAGAAAAAAAGGTATTTATTTCCTTTTAGACTCTATATTATAATGAATATGCGTTGCTAAAAATAGGAGGAAATTAGATGGAGAAACTCTTTAAAGATGCTTTCAAGGTATCAATAGCCTCTTTAGTCATATCGATAACTTTATATGTAGTTATAACTGCATTTTTTCTTTTATCAGTTGTTACAGCAAATATTTTTGGTACTATGATTAAGATTATTGTGCCTATTTTAATTTTAGTTACAATACTCGGGTTTATTTATTCTTTCTTTATCAAAGGTAAACAGAAAATCCCTTTTTTAACATTACATTTTGTTTCCTTATGTGCTCTTTCGTTTGGTATCTATCTTGCAGTCAGTTTTCAAGGGTTTGCGCCTTGATAAATATTCACATAAAAAAAGAACCCTTTGCTCATATAGGCAAAGGGTTTTCAAATTTATCGGAATAGGGGGAATACGTTATTAGTCTGGACAGATTTGTAGATTCATATACATATAACTTTTTTAAAAAAATACTTTGACCGACTCTGTTTTCAGAAGACAACCTCATTTAAACTTCATCTTTAGTTAAGTAAATATTAAAGTATTTTGTGTATTATTAATGTTTTACTATTTACACTAAGTGACGACAAATATGATCTTTTTCTACAAAGTAGATACTAAATGAAACTTATTCTTATAAAAATTTTGTAGATCTGACGAGTGTATACGATTTTTTATAAGTATATAAGATTTGTGTTCTATTTTAATTTTAAAATTAAGTTTTATTATAATAAAGAAAGCCACTAGTGCATCTAGTGGCTTTCCGTTTAAAAATCGCTATATTCTTCTAAATCATCATCGTCTAATGAGCCAGATACTTGTTCTAAATCCGCAATCTTTCCTTCTTTAATTTGATGACCTTCTGAAGGTTTTTCTTCTGTATCATCCGGCTTGTTATTGAAACCATTCGTTTGCGCTAATTGTTTGAGCTCACGTAATTCGCAATTAATTTGTTCCAGGAGCTCTTCTGTTTTGCGGTCCGTTTCTAACTGGTCGGACGATGAAGGATGGAGATCACGAACAATTAAAGAAGAAATATAATCCCCTAATTTCCGAGACTTGGCGTATTTTGCGAGTACGTCATAGACTTCATTACTTAACTTATTAGTTTTAATGGTAAATGCGTTCTGACGCTCTGACATGGGTATCACCTACGCTGTTAGGATTTAACGGCTTTCTTCTCGGCTTGTTTCTTCTGAAGATAACCAATGCTGCGAATCTCTAAGCCGAATAAATTTAAGTGACGGCTATCCTCTGGCACTTTATGATATTTTTCTGTTCGTTCTTCGCCGATCTTCTCACCCATACTATTCATAATGGCTACTTCTAGTGTAGGAGCGACACCCCCACAATATACGTATTTACGTAATTTATTCGCTGGCGGCGGAGCCACATCATTCAACTTAGCCAGTAAAATCTCCACATATTCTTTTAAGGAAGACTTAATTTGAACAGTTAAATCAATTGATTCACCTGTGTTTTCATTTTTTAATTCAAACTTTTGTTTGCTGTAGTTATCTAAAATAAATTGATCAAAAGCACGTAGATCGGTAAACAACTCTGGGAATTTCTCTTTTCTTAACTTATCGATATGTGCTAAATATGGAATACCCTCGATACTTTGGAATGATTCACGGCTGTTCGCAGCTTTTAACCCCTCAGGTAAGATTACGACATCAATTGATCCTCCACCGATATCGACCATTACAGTTTCACATTCCACATATTCATTGGCATCTTCACGGTCTTGAAGCGTTAAGTCTTTCTTTAACGCAAAACGAGCGATTTCACCTTCTTTTAAGCAAGAACTTTCTTCCACATACACCTTTAATTCTCTTTCAAATCCTGGTGTATGGACGTGAAAAGTGTGATCACCTACAAAGCGATTGGCCATGGCTTTTTGCGCTTCTCCGAAAGTACTTTCTTTTTTGAGTAACCAGATTGGTAACATTGTAGAGAAATAGTCAATTTCAATACTAGTATCCTTTTGATCTTTTGCATGCAACGCGTTGTAGTAGGCAATTGCAGCTAAAAATGTCACGTATGGAATATGGCTTGTTATTTTATTATGTAAACGATTGATGTGATTGTTAGCTAATTGTTGGCTTGCTGCAATGTCGCCGACTAAGAAATAACGTTCTTTTTCTTCGTCTCCAATAGTTGTAGAAAGCAAGATACGCTTTTTAAATTCTTCTGGTGCTGTCACCGCATCTGTAAAGAATGAATCAGCAGCATCCTTTTGGAGTTCTACTACGTTGGTTGGAAAATCAAATAGGTACCCATCAATAATATTCATATCGACTGAGTTCCCACAGTCTTTATTAAAACGTGAAATTTTCATCTCTATACACCTCATTTTTTAAGTTGAACTTCTGTTGAACTAATTATACATAAAAAAAAGAGGTTATACAATCTTTTTAGGTGAACTTATTTATCATCAAAAACTTACATATATCAACAATCATGTTTATTTAGTTGATCTTACCTTGAGACGTAAATTAAATTAGGATAAGAGGAATCATGTTAATAAGAAGGTACTAAGTCGCTTATAATGAAAAATACTATGTGTTGACTACATAACCATCACATCAAGTATTTTCATACATCTAAAAAGAAAAAAGGAACACAAAAAACCCGTTCTTATCTAAAGAAATAAAATTTGCTACAATAGAAAAACTAACAGCAAAAGGTTCTATTTAAATCTTTATATAGACCATTCAAGCACACTTGGGTAATTCCATACATACAGTAATTAGAAATCTTGTTCCTTCCACATTAGCCCAATTTCTTGTTCGCGCTGCAAAACCTTCTCCAGGTAACGCTCTGTTGTCTTACGATCACTGTGACCTAGTTCCTTTTGAATTAAAAAGATATCTGCTCCCTGCTGCCTACTGTAAATGGCATAAAAGTGACGAAAATAATGGGGCGTAATCCTGTCAGCTCGTTCTTTCACAAAAGGTAACTCTGTTCGTTCAATGATACGCACAATATAATTACTTAAATTTTTATAGTGATAATACTCTCCATCTTTGCTCGGAAATAATGGACCTTGATCACTCGTATTTAAGGCTGTACTGACATTACGTCTTGCTCTAAAGACAAGAATTCGTTCATATAGGGATGGATGAAGTAACTTATCAAATTTCTTTCCACCCTTACCTACTCCTCTTAAGCGATAATGCCCACTTAAGCTGTCTAGATATACATCTCCCCATGAAGCATTGGCTATTTCTTGTACACGTAATCCTGTCATAGCCAACATGGTTAACAATCCATGGTTGATGGGATGGTCTTTATAATAGTCTAGGATCTGCTTAACTTCATGATAGTACAAATCTCGATTTGGAATTTCTTGTTCTGATAGTGATGTGCTCAAAATTTCTTTATGCAACGGATACTGAATATACTTCGTTTCATGTAACCATTTCATAAAACTTTTTAAAATCGTCATTTTAGCATCTAAAGTTGCGGGTGAATAAGGTTTACCACCCTTACCTAACAATGCAGTACTTAAATACATTTGATAATTCCTTATGTGCCAAGGTCTTAGATTTTTAAAAATCGTTTCTTCTATATAATGGTCTACATCTTGTCGTAAGAATGACTCACTTTCTATTGCATACTGATAAAACTGCAATAAGATCCGTAAGTACTCTACTTTTGTGTTCTCTTTTCGTTCTCGATTCTTTCGAATATGCTTTCGTTGATGAACATAGTAGTACATCATGTCTTCGTCTGTAAAATCGCTAAACATGCCTTCGTTTTTTCGCTGGTGATGCTCATTTCTTTCTTCTAAAGCATCATAGTATGTAGTATTCAACATCAACGAAACAACTTTATGGAAATTCTCTTTTCTCTCACGTATCTCCGTTCCTATATTCATTAAAGATATATTTTGCATAAAACCTCTCCTTTCAATAATCCCGTTTTCTTATTCATATTTCTCTTTAGTGTTAAGGTAGTTTCTTCTCTACTTAAGATTATGTATCAATTTATGTGTATGTAAAAAGCAAGGGACTTCTAACAGTGGTGATAACGTTCATAACAAATTTAAAAGTGAAAAAATACTAGTTTAATATTAATTATTACTACAGTTAAGTACGTATTAAAATTTATTTTTTAGAGATATTACTTCTTTATTTTATATTATATAGAAGTAAAAGTGAAAACTTACTTTTTATAAAAATAGGATAAAATTTATATCATTTGTAGAAAAATGATCCATTTGTCGCCATTTAGAGTTAATATTAAAACATTATTTTTTATAAGTTAGTTTCACCATTTACACTTATAATACAATAACTTTTACACTTTAACCTTATTTAAATATGATATAATACATTATTAGTTAATAGAAAAATATAAGGAGTGTGCATTATGATTGATAACCCCAGTAAAATCATTACCATTGAAGACGTGATGGAGATGTTAGCTATTTCATCTAAGAAAACAATTTATACATATATCCAGCAAGGAAAACTACATCCGATTAATAAAGATGACTGGCATATCGAAGGTCGTTATGAATTTGATCTAGTAGATGTGGTTCGGTTAAAAGAAGAATTAAAAAAGCCAGGACTTACGACAAAAGAAGTAGCGCAGCAACTGGATGTATCCGTTACAACGGTCAATAAGTATATTAAGCAAGAATTATTACCAGCGTTCCAAGAAGAATACCGAGGAATCAATTGTTATTTTATCCATGAAGAAGAGTTAGAAGTATTTAAGCGCACGCATGAAATCGGTCGTAAACCGAGTAAGCGTCATTTTTATCATGCCGAACAAAATATTGCTTTATTTCAACTTTTTGTAAAGAAAGACGAGGAAAAAGAGCAACTTGCCCGTATCATCTCCGTAGAAGATCCGATTATGGCTATTACAGAACAACATGAGGAGTTAACATTAGAGGAATTAATTGACCGAGGCTTTGAAGCAGCCTATACCATTGAGTCGAAAAAAATGATTACCAAAGAAGGCTATGCTACGTTTACCTTTAAGCAAACAGCTTATGCAAAATCACATCTTTATAAGCTCATGGATTTATTTTATCAATACCTAAGCCCGACCAATATGAGGATTACGCCACAAGAAGAGAAAGAGCAATTTTTAATTGAAATCAAACCTATATTACTGACCGAATCCTCACACGAACTTATGGAGTTATTAGAGTCTGTTCTTGTCTCAGGTAAAATTAACAAGCGTAGCCGTGGCATTTATATTGATAGCGATTTGGAAGTGGTACGAGTCAAAGTAACAAGCGATTTAAAAGAAGAATTGCAGCAAAAAGCGAAAGAATTAGGTAAACGAAGCATTGAAGAATTGTTACTATATGCTGTACAAAAATTATAAAATGAAATAAGAAACGTTCAACTTTAACAAGACAAGCCAATAAAAACGGGCTTGTCTTTATCTATACGATGAAATAAAAAAGTTTAATAAATTATCTTCTCATTATTAGGACTTTAGAAAGTAAATTAATCCTTTTGATAGATTAATTTACTTTCTATTTGATTTCAGCTGTATTTTAAATATTCCCTCATGATTTCTAGATTATAATGGAAGTTATTGGCCGTTCAATACAAGTTTCAGTACTCTAGAAACTTGTATTTTATTGCTATGTAAAGTTAGCTACTATAATGAGTGTTATAAGTAAAAAAAGAGCATACACCCGTTGGTTTCCAACAAGTGTATGCTCTTTTTTAATATGACTTTTAACAGTTATTTATTCTTTTAGTTCTGTCATAAATAATTCAAAGTATACAATTCCGATGCAAAACTGGGAAATGTGTCATAAGGATTTTCTAATATACATATGGATAGTGATGTAGCGATATTGTTACTCAGTGATACTTGATGCGCAATGAAAATCAGTGAGTTTATATAGATTCACATGAACTTTTATTGCATAGAAAAAACCATCGAAAGTATCTGAATGACAAAAAAAGCTAATAAACTACTTAAATATCTATGACGTACATTTTAGAGAAAGGAGTATCTATATGAGTGACTACTTTGAGGAGGTAATGAGGAAACTGACTATTGAAGATGTTAGCATTCTGGGATGGTTATTTCAGAATGAAGCAAACGCTGTGTTTAAAGCGATAAAGAAAAGTAGTATTGCAGATGAGTTTGAATATTCAACAGCTAACTTTCGTAAGACACTCAACAAGCTTGAAGCTATCCATTTCATAGGAACTGTTACTGGAGGAAAAGAACATAAATTGTATCTAACAGAATACGGTCAACAAGCTGTACAACAGGCCATACTTCAAGGAGAAGAAAATGAGGGGGTTAAGGAAATATGATAGGTATTGTAGGAATTGGTGCTGCAGGTGGGAATATAGCTGATTTAGCATTTGAAAATGGTATTAATGCTGTTGCATTGAACTTTTCAGAACGTGATTTGGAGTCATTAGATTTTGTAGAAGAGCGTCTAAGGCTTATAGGTAGCGAAGGAGTAGGAAAAAATCGAGATGAAGCTATTAATCTTATGGTCGATAAAAACTGGGAACTGGCACTGAAGTTTATTAAAGAGAACTTTTCAACACCTAGTACTGAAATTATTATGGTTTGTTTTTCTGCAGGTGGTGGCTCTGGTGGTGGTATTGGACCGATGCTTGTGGATCTTCTTGCTCAGGAAATGGATGACAAAGCAATTGTAGCAGTTCCTATCTTACCCGATACTACAGAAGCATTGGTTCATCAAGTCAATGCACTGTATGTTACTGAAGAGCTTTCACCTCAGGACCTTTGTGTATTACCTATTGATAACGAGCAGGTGAAAAAGAAAAATCCGAATGCAGGAAAAGCTAGAATCTTTAAAGAAACAAACGAAACATTTGTGAACTTAATTAGTACTCTTCCTAAATATACGGATAGACACTCTAAGCATGGTGTTTTAGATAAGAAAGACTTACGTACAATTTTTTCAACAAAAGGAATTTCTGCCATTTCATCTGCAGAAATAACAAAATTAGATGAAGGGCAAGCAGATATTAGAAATGAGGGTATTACAGAAGTAATTAAGAAATCATGGGAAAACTCAATCTTTGCACCACTTGAAATGCAAACTATACCAAAAGCAGGAATTATATATGAAGGTCCACTAGACTTATTTACGATAGATTCAGCCCAACTATTTAGTTCCTTTAAGGGGGGAGAGCCAACCCATCTATTTGAAGGAACCTATGAAAGTGATCATGCAAAGGTAACAACAATTTTATCAGGAATGCCTTATTATTCTACCCGATTAAAAACTATTGAAGAAAAAATTGAAGCACAGCAGAAGGTAAAAGAGGAGTTATCTACCATAGAAACAGGTTATGAATCTAAGTTGAAATTGCCTAAGGCTTCTCATAAGAAACCACTACCTAGAAATAAAAAGAAGGCAATCAATTCAATTTTAGATAAGTATCAGAATCGTTGAGCATTTTTAGTATATCTATGAAGACAAACATATATATATAAGATGCACTTTTTATAGACTCTTTGTTTACACAGATGTGGAGAGATCACCTTTATGAATCACTTGAAACCCTTACTGCCACAAGGGTTCTTTTTTGTAGAGTGTTCCAGAAAAAGTTGTTGTTTAAATTGGAAATAAGTATGTAAACATTGGGTATAGAAGAATCTGAGTATAAGAATATACTTCGTATTTGTTACTCTAATATCAAAAAATTTTCTAATTAACATTTTTGCTATGAAACGATATAAATTCTATATTAATTAAAATCAATAATTTATCTCCTACAAATAAAAAAGCAGTTTGCATATGCAAACTGCTTTTAAGATGACCCGTACGGGATTCGAACCCGTGTTACCGCCGTGAAAGGGCGGTGTCTTAACCGCTTGACCAACGGGCCAATATGGCTCCACAGGTAGGACTCGAACCTACGACCGATCGGTTAACAGCCGATAGCTCTACCACTGAGCTACTGTGGAATATGGTGGGCCTAAGTGGACTCGAACCACCGACCTCACGCTTATCAGGCGTGCGCTCTAACCAGCTGAGCTATAGGCCCATTATTTGGAGCGGGTGATGAGAATCGAACTCACGACATCAGCTTGGAAGGCTGAGGTTTTACCATTAAACTACACCCGCTTATTTTTAAAAATGGCGGTCCCGACGGGAATCGAACCCGCGATCTCCTGCGTGACAGGCAGGCATGTTAACCGCTACACCACGGGACCAAAATAGAAAATGGAGGAGGAAGAGGGATTCGAACCCCCGCGGGCTTTGACACCCCTGTCGGTTTTCAAGACCGATCCCTTCAGCCGGACTTGGGTATTCCTCCGTATATTGCATGGTGGAGCCTAGCGGGATCGAACCGCTGACCTCCTGCGTGCAAGGCAGGCGCTCTCCCAGCTGAGCTAAGGCCCCATGATACTTCTGGTCGGGAAGACAGGATTCGAACCTGCGACCCCTTGGTCCCAAACCAAGTGCTCTACCAAGCTGAGCTACTTCCCGTTCATGGCGCGCCCGAGAGGAGTCGAACCCCTAACCTTTTGATCCGTAGTCAAACGCTCTATCCAATTGAGCTACGGGCGCTTATTAAAATGGTGCCGAGGGCCGGACTTGAACCGGCACGGTAGTCACCTACCGCAGGATTTTAAGTCCTGTGTGTCTGCCAATTCCACCACCCCGGCAGGACTTTTATACGTGGAGGCGGCAACCGGATTTGAACCGGTGATAAAGGTTTTGCAGACCTTGGCCTTACCACTTGGCTATGCCGCCAATATATATGGAGCGGAAGACGAGGTTCGAACTCGCGACCCCCACCTTGGCAAGGTGGTGTTCTACCACTGAACTACTTCCGCACATTTATTTAATTTAAGATGCGGGTGAAGGGACTTGAACCCCCACGTCATAAGACACTAGATCCTAAGTCTAGCGCGTCTGCCAATTCCGCCACACCCGCGTGTGAATATAACTGGTGAGCCATGAAGGACTCGAACCTTCGACCCTCTGATTAAAAGTCAGATGCTCTACCAACTGAGCTAATGGCTCTCTATGGCTGGGCTAGCTGGATTCGAACCAACGCATGACGGAATCAAAATCCGTTGCCTTACCGCTTGGCGATAGCCCAATAAAGAGATGGTGGAGGGGGGCAGATTCGAACTGCCGAACCCGAAGGAGCGGATTTACAGTCCGCCGCGTTTAGCCACTTCGCTACCCCTCCGATATAAATGGTGCCGGCAAGAGGACTTGAACCCCCAACCTACTGATTACAAGTCAGTTGCTCTACCAGTTGAGCTACACCGGCACGGTGGTGGAGGATGACGGGATCGAACCGCCGACCCCCTGCTTGTAAGGCAGGTGCTCTCCCAGCTGAGCTAATCCTCCAAAAAAATCTATATAAGCGCGTTAATAAGCGTTATTTTCATTACTTATGATAGAATATTTCAAATAAAAAACCCCTATGCTCTTTTACAAGAGACTCATAAGGGGTCTTATTTATTGCCTGGCAACGTCCTACTCTCACAGGGACAAAGTCCCAACTACCATTGGCGCTAAAGAGCTTAACTTCCGTGTTCGGTATGGGAACGGGTGTGACCTCTTCGCTATCGCCACCAGACAAGAGATTGTTCTCTCAAAACTAGATAACAGTTTGCTGAGTAAAGCTTACGCTTTTAAAAGTTTGGTTAAGTCCTCGATCGATTAGTATCAGTCAGCTACACATGTCGCCACGCTTCCACCTCTGACCTATCAACCTGATCATCTTTCAGGGATCTTACTAGCTTGCGCTATGGGAAATCTCATCTTGAGGGGGGCTTCATGCTTAGATGCTTTCAGCACTTATCCCGTCCACACATAGCTACCCAGCGATGCCTTTGGCAAGACAACTGGTACACCAGCGGTGTGTCCATCCCGGTCCTCTCGTACTAAGGACAGCTCCTCTCAAATTTCCTACGCCCACGACGGATAGGGACCGAACTGTCTCACGACGTTCTGAACCCAGCTCGCGTACCGCTTTAATGGGCGAACAGCCCAACCCTTGGGACCGACTACAGCCCCAGGATGCGATGAGCCGACATCGAGGTGCCAAACCTCCCCGTCGATGTGGACTCTTGGGGGAGATAAGCCTGTTATCCCCGGGGTAGCTTTTATCCGTTGAGCGATGGCCCTTCCATGCGGAACCACCGGATCACTAAGCCCGACTTTCGTCCCTGCTCGACTTGTAGGTCTCGCAGTCAAGCTCCCTTGTGCCTTTACACTCTACGAATGATTTCCAACCATTCTGAGGGAACCTTTGGGCGCCTCCGTTACATTTTAGGAGGCGACCGCCCCAGTCAAACTGCCCACCTGACACTGTCTCCCGGCCCGATCAGGGCCGCGGGTTAGAATTTCAATACAGCCAGGGTAGTATCCCACCGACGCCTCCACCGAAGCTAGCGCTCCGGCTTCTCAGGCTCCTACCTATCCTGTACAAGCTGTACCAAAATTCAATATCAGGCTACAGTAAAGCTCCACGGGGTCTTTCCGTCCTGTCGCGGGTAACCTGCATCTTCACAGGTACTATAATTTCACCGAGTCTCTCGTTGAGACAGTGCCCAGATCGTTACGCCTTTCGTGCGGGTCGGAACTTACCCGACAAGGAATTTCGCTACCTTAGGACCGTTATAGTTACGGCCGCCGTTTACTGGGGCTTCGATTCAGAGCTTCTCCCAAAGGATAACCCCTCCTCTTAACCTTCCAGCACCGGGCAGGCGTCAGCCCCTATACTTCGCCTTGCGGCTTCGCAGAGACCTGTGTTTTTGCTAAACAGTCGCCTGGGCCTATTCACTGCGGCTCTCTCGGGCTATACACCCTACCAGAGCACCCCTTCTCCCGAAGTTACGGGGTCATTTTGCCGAGTTCCTTAACGAGAGTTCTCTCGATCACCTTAGGATTCTCTCCTCGCCTACCTGTGTCGGTTTGCGGTACGGGCACCTCCCGCCTCGCTAGAGGCTTTTCTTGGCAGTGTGGAATCAGGAACTTCGGTACTATAATTCCCTCGTCATCACAGCTCAGCCTTCATGATGAGCGGATTTGCCTACTCATCAGCCTAACTGCTTGAACGCGCATATCCAGCAGCGCGCTTACCCTATCCTACTGCGTCCCCCCATTACTCAAACGGCGGGGAGGTGGTACAGGAATATCAACCTGTTGGCCATCGCCTACGCTTTTCAGCCTCGGCTTAGGTCCCGACTAACCCTGAGCGGACGAGCCTTCCTCAGGAAACCTTAGGCATTCGGTGGACAAGATTCTCACTTGTCTTTCGCTACTCATACCGGCATTCTCACTTCTAAGCGCTCCACCAGTCCTTACGGTCTGACTTCGCTGCACTTAGAACGCTCTCCTACCACTGACATCAAAGATGTCAATCCACAGCTTCGGTGATACGTTTAGCCCCGGTACATTTTCGGCGCAGAGTCACTCGACCAGTGAGCTATTACGCACTCTTTAAATGGTGGCTGCTTCTAAGCCAACATCCTGGTTGTCTAAGCAACTCCACATCCTTTTCCACTTAACGTATACTTGGGGACCTTAGCTGGTGGTCTGGGCTGTTTCCCTTTTGACTACGGATCTTATCACTCGCAGTCTGACTCCCATGGATAAGTCTTTGGCATTCGGAGTTTGACTGAATTCGGTAACCCGTTGGGGGCCCCTAGTCCAATCAGTGCTCTACCTCCAAGACTCTCACAACATGAGGCTAGCCCTAAAGCTATTTCGGAGAGAACCAGCTATCTCCAGGTTCGATTGGAATTTCTCCGCTACCCACACCTCATCCCCGCACTTTTCAACGTGCGTGGGTTCGGGCCTCCATTCAGTGTTACCTGAACTTCACCCTGGACATGGGTAGATCACCTGGTTTCGGGTCTACAACCACATACTAAACGCCCTATTCAGACTCGCTTTCGCTACGGCTCCGCCTTATCAGCTTAACCTTGCATGGGATCGTAACTCGCCGGTTCATTCTACAAAAGGCACGCCATCACCCGTTAACGGGCTCTGACTACTTGTAGGCACACGGTTTCAGGATCTCTTTCACTCCCCTTCCGGGGTGCTTTTCACCTTTCCCTCACGGTACTGGTTCACTATCGGTCACTAGGTAGTATTTAGCCTTGGGAGATGGTCCTCCCAGCTTCCGACGGAATTTCACGTGTTCCGCCGTACTCAGGATCCACTCAAGAGGGAACGAAGTTTCAACTACAGGGTTGTTACCTTCTTCGACGGACCTTTCCAGGTCGCTTCATTTACTTCGTTCCTTTGTAACTCCGTATAGAGTGTCCTACAACCCCAAGAGGCAAGCCTCTTGGTTTGGGCTAATTCCGTTTCGCTCGCCGCTACTCAGGAAATCGCATTTGCTTTCTCTTCCTCCGGGTACTTAGATGTTTCAGTTCCCCGGGTCTGCCTTCAATATCCTATGTATTCAGATAAAGATACTGTTCCATTACGAACAGTGGGTTTCCCCATTCGGAAATCTCCGGATCAAAGCTCACTTACAGCTCCCCGAAGCATATCGGTGTTAGTCCCGTCCTTCATCGGCTCCTAGTGCCAAGGCATTCACCGTGCGCCCTTTCTAACTTAACCATTAGCGAATAAATGGTACAACATATTGTTGTGTTATTTATTGGTTTGATTAAAGAAAAGTTTCACTTTTCCTCAGCAATTACTGTTATCTAGTTTTCAAAGAACAATCGCAACCAAAATTCTTCTTATCTAATAAGAAGAAAGTAGTATGCTTTCTATAATTGAGAGATTGAACTCTCAAAACTGAACAAAGTGTCGAAACGTACGTCATGTAAAAATCCTTAGAAAGGAGGTGATCCAGCCGCACCTTCCGATACGGCTACCTTGTTACGACTTCACCCCAATCATCTGTCCCACCTTAGGCGGCTAGCTCCTTACGGTTACTCCACCGACTTCGGGTGTTACAAACTCTCGTGGTGTGACGGGCGGTGTGTACAAGGCCCGGGAACGTATTCACCGCGGCATGCTGATCCGCGATTACTAGCGATTCCAGCTTCATGTAGGCGAGTTGCAGCCTACAATCCGAACTGAGAATGGTTTTATGGGATTGGCTTGACCTCGCGGTCTTGCAGCCCTTTGTACCATCCATTGTAGCACGTGTGTAGCCCAGGTCATAAGGGGCATGATGATTTGACGTCATCCCCACCTTCCTCCGGTTTGTCACCGGCAGTCACCTTAGAGTGCCCAACTAAATGCTGGCAACTAAGATCAAGGGTTGCGCTCGTTGCGGGACTTAACCCAACATCTCACGACACGAGCTGACGACAACCATGCACCACCTGTCACTCTGTCCCCCGAAGGGGAACGCTCTATCTCTAGAGTTGTCAGAGGATGTCAAGACCTGGTAAGGTTCTTCGCGTTGCTTCGAATTAAACCACATGCTCCACCGCTTGTGCGGGCCCCCGTCAATTCCTTTGAGTTTCAGTCTTGCGACCGTACTCCCCAGGCGGAGTGCTTAATGCGTTAGCTGCAGCACTAAAGGGCGGAAACCCTCTAACACTTAGCACTCATCGTTTACGGCGTGGACTACCAGGGTATCTAATCCTGTTTGCTCCCCACGCTTTCGCGCCTCAGCGTCAGTTACAGACCAAAAAGCCGCCTTCGCCACTGGTGTTCCTCCACATCTCTACGCATTTCACCGCTACACGTGGAATTCCGCTTTTCTCTTCTGCACTCAAGTTCCCCAGTTTCCAATGACCCTCCACGGTTGAGCCGTGGGCTTTCACATCAGACTTAAGAAACCGCCTGCGCGCGCTTTACGCCCAATAATTCCGGATAACGCTTGCCACCTACGTATTACCGCGGCTGCTGGCACGTAGTTAGCCGTGGCTTTCTGGTTAGGTACCGTCAAGGTACGAGCAGTTACTCTCGTACTTGTTCTTCCCTAACAACAGAGTTTTACGACCCGAAAGCCTTCATCACTCACGCGGCGTTGCTCCGTCAGACTTTCGTCCATTGCGGAAGATTCCCTACTGCTGCCTCCCGTAGGAGTCTGGGCCGTGTCTCAGTCCCAGTGTGGCCGATCACCCTCTCAGGTCGGCTATGCATCGTTGCCTTGGTGAGCCGTTACCTCACCAACTAGCTAATGCACCGCGGGCCCATCTGTAAGTGATAGCCGAAACCATCTTTCAATCATCTCCCATGAAGGAGAAGATCCTATCCGGTATTAGCTTCGGTTTCCCGAAGTTATCCCAGTCTTACAGGCAGGTTGCCCACGTGTTACTCACCCGTCCGCCGCTAACGTCATAGAAGCAAGCTTCTAATCAGTTCGCTCGACTTGCATGTATTAGGCACGCCGCCAGCGTTCATCCTGAGCCAGGATCAAACTCTCCGAAGAAATGTTTGACTTGCTCATTAAAAAAATAAAAATTAACGTTGACGTTTGTCGCTTTGTTCAGTTTTCAAAGTTCAAGCGTTGCCTTTGAGAAACTTTTGTATTATACCAAGTTATCAACTCAATGTCAATAACTTTTTAAAAACTTTTTTCACTTCGTTGTTACTGGTGTGTCTCAACGACGCTTTATAATAATAAAATATATTCACTAAAAGGTCAATACATTTTCTCGATTTTTTTTATTTATTTCATTATACTTTTAGCATACATTTTATTAGTCACTAATCAATAAGACTAATTTCTATATATATAAGACTTCATTAGTTAAATTACCTTGTAAATAAAGAGTGCATGTATCCCAAAAAATCTCTATTAGCTTTACTGAATTATAAATAGGCTATTGAGACATTCTATATAAGGAAGAGGGAAAACAAGTTATTGATTAAACTAATCATTACAAAGCTTCTTACATTTGGGATGAGGTGTCTACAGCAGGCATATTTCAGAAAACCTTATTGTAAATCGATGTATGTTGGATTCATAAGGGGATGGTAGTCATGAACGTAGTAAGAATATATATAATGGGTAGACAATAATGTTCATTTATAACTAATTATATAAATGAGGTGTTTGTTCCAGACCAAGAACGATTTCGTTCACATTGTATATTTTTTTAGCTCAATGCTTAAATGAGGTGTTTGTTAAAGAGAATATACTTTTTCAAGTTACTGTTTCATTAGGCAATGGAATTACGTAAATGAGTTGTTCCTTAAAGATCATATGCTACATTAAAAGCTGATTTTTTCCTTCTTCACATGACGGGATGTATAATCGTTTACATCCCGTTTGTGTTATATGAGATATCTCAACCAATTATTCAAAAGAGACATCATAGAAACATCTTTCGATTGCTTACTTCCTCCTTCTACCTTTCAAGTATGAAAAATATACATCCTTCACTTACCCTTCAAACTTTTGCTTTTTTTAGCGTTCCATTTCTTGAACTGTACTCCTTTCTTTTAAAATTGTGCTCCACTATTCCGTGCAAAAAATCTCTTAAATCTATTTTACAATTTCTCTTTTCTCCCTTTGTCATAATCCTTTATCTCTCTCAGTACCCCCTCATTTCTAAGCTGACTTTTATAAATTTTCGGGAAGTAATGTTCTTTTCTTTCGCTATTTTTCCAACAGCAATCAGATTAACATTCGGCAAAAACACTTCCATGACATTCGTTCCTTTCCTATAAATTGTGGTTCCCCAATATAAAAGAGAGAAGAGCATAAGGGGTTTTTGCTATCACAGGGTGTGATAGGCTAGGCAAAGCCTAGCAAAACCCTGATATCACGGAAACCCTCAAAGTGGCGACTCTCTGGCGACTCAAAAACGGTATCCGGCGACTCTCTGGCGACACATTGGCGAGTCAGTGGCGACACCTATTTTTTCATTTTATGGCTAAATCCTGTTTCATCTCATTCAAATTTTGGAGTTTCTCTTATAAACTTTTTTGTTCATCTTCATAGAGCTGAATGCTTTCATCACTGGATTGAATCGCAACTTTTTTTATTGCGATTTTTGATTCTGTATTAGCTTTTCTGTAGTTTTTTATTTTCTTTTTCACGAAATCTTCTTCTAACTCATATGAACCCGATGTAAAAATCAAAAAGATAAATATTGATGACATCTGAACTTGCATTCTTTTAAAACAATCATCGTTTATAGAATGAAAATTGATTCATAAATGATAAAAAAGCACGCGTAAATCACCTGTATTGCAAGCAAAAAGAAATGGCCGTTTTGACCATGAACGTGCGAAAAAAATAAAAAAGATCGTTTGCTTCTGTCTTATTTTTTTCAAAAAAATACTTCAAAACGAAGTGACCCTTGGGGGGACATTTATCAACTATGAGGGGTCGGTGAAGGGGTTTCTGACACAAATGTTGTGATCACTGAAGGTGCGGTGAGGGGACTGTCCCATAATTTGAGGGTGCGCTGAGGGGGTTCTTGCAAACATTTCCTTGTACCCAAGATTTTGTTAGGCTCTGCCTAACTCCACACAGCCTGTGGGGACAAAAACTCCTTATGCTCTTCTTCCCCTTTTTTAAAAAGCACCTGTTTTTTAAGAATTTCAAACAGTATATATAGAACTTCAAATAAGAAATGTTGATCTTATTGCCGTTAAAAAAATTATTGGGTTAGTAAAGGAACATGACTAATCCTGACAGCAATTTTGAAAGAATCAGTTTTACCCATTAGCTATTTTTAATCAACACTCTGCCCGAGAAGGACCTCTTAAGAATTTACTGAAGCCAAAAGTGAGATGATGAACCGTTTTGCAATTCCGATGAAAAACTTAAATGATAGGTTAAAAGAATTGATGAGAAATTATGGAGATAATGAATAAAAAATCCAGGTGATTTCACTCGATAAAATCACGTGTTAATACATTCAAGATTACATGTTTAAAAACAAAATCAGATATCCTAGCGATGCTTTAGCTGACGTCTATAACAGATTCAAATACGAGCAAGAGAAATAATAGGATTTAACAACCATTACAGAAACTGTTTGTATTGAGTTGAAAAACAATTTAAACAAGGAACTTAAAAAGTTACAACTTGACGTTACCAATACCCACAAGCATGTACAAATAGCCAGAGGTACAGGAAAATTTCTACTCCTAGGATTTAGCAAAAAAGCAGCTCCTACATAAGGTGGAAACTGCTTTTATCATATTTTTAACTCTTTGCATAGGGTGATCTTTTCTCACCCTATGCACGAAAAAGGACTACAAAAAATCACCCTATCCAGAATAGATAATTACCGTTATCATTGAAAGTATACTGATTACCCAATCTTTAATGTTATTAAAAATGTAGCATTATAACATACTTTTAAATACTTGGGGAGGGGTAAAAAAATACCCCTCCCCAAATTCCACAAATTCAGCTATGATAAAGTCGACTCCTAAAGAAATAACAAACGGATCGTAGCTAAAAATACTTGTTTTGATATATTTTGCTAATTTTTATTGAATTATGAGACTAGTTAACGCTATAATAAAACTAACAAAAACGTGCGGATAGAAAAAAGACTTCAACTGTTTAAGTAGTGCGACAACACTCTTAAACCGTTCCCCCTAGAAACGGTAGGGAAAACACTTGTCGAAGTCTCTTGTTAATAGAGTTAGTTTTGTACAAAATAAAACTTATGGTTTTATTTTATACGAAATTGACATCTATTTCAAGGGCTTAGTTTATCTTAATTGAGGCATTGTTTTCCTTTTACAAGGGAGATAATGTCTTTTTTGTGTTCCTTAAAGGAGAAGATGAACAAATGAACAAGATATTAACTTGCTATTTACCAGATGTAAATAGCTTTAACGGACGATTCAAATGGTTATGGAAAGAAAAGCCGACCCTTCGTAAAAAGAAAGAAGTTTTTTTAGAAACCCTTCGTACTTATTTTAAACAACAACAAGAAGCCCTACATAAAGTATTCCCTAAAAAACGGATGGAAATGTTAGATTACGTGATTTATAACCTTGTTGCCACAGGCATTCAAGCGATTCACTCCAAAACACTTATGGAAAAATTTGATGTATCTCAAAGTACCGTTTCTCGCTTTGTAAAATCGTTAAAGGAAACACCGTTTATGATCGTGGCCCGTTATATCAAAGAAGATACGACAGGTGCTCATCCTGATAGCTATGTGTTTATCCTTAAAAGCCATACGAATTTTGATCAAATTTGTGAGGAAATCTTTTTTGCACACGATACAACAGGTATTCAAACGCTTCAACAAGAAGAAATGATAAGTCCTGTGACAACTCCTGTGACAAGTCCAGAAAGTGCCGAAAACGTTGATACACCAAGCTTTGAGGACGAAAAAACGTCGTCCCCCTTTATTAACCTTGATTTACCTAAAAAGCATTTAAATAATCATTTAATATCTGCTTCACAGTCATTTGCTTATATCGTAGGTGTTCCTAAGAAAGTAAATAATGTGTATGCAGGGAAATATGGTCATCAACTAAAAGACTTTTATGCTCGTATTCAAAATGCAGCAAAAGCAGTAAAACGAGATACAGAGATTGAAATTGTCAAAGAACAAGTACATGAAGTTGCTTATACAGCCATTGTTGGTTTAGATAAATATGTCCATGAAGCAAATCACAAAGGTACTACCCTATCACTGGATGAAATGTGCCGTCTTGTTTATCAAATTGCATTCAATCAATTTACAAATCTACTAAAAGGAAATACAGAACAACAAACATCTAAGTCAGACATACATACTGAAGCTAAGACAGCTTTATTTACGCCTAAACATATCATCCGCAAGGAATTGGTTCCTGCTTGGTTACAAGCTGAACAGGAGCAAAAAGAGTCTACAAAAGAAACAGCTATCTCTCTGGATCAACAGCTTGAAATGATTCAGTTAAAGCACGATTTAGGGCAAGAACTAACGCCAGAAGAAGAAAACGTACTCAAAGAGCACAGTTCTACGTACAGTTCGTTCGAAATGGCGCAGCTAAAACAGGATCTAGGACAAGCCTTAACACCACAGGAACAAGCTTTATTGCACCAACAGGACCAGTTAAAAGGCTCAGTTTCCTAATTCAAAAGTGAAGAAATCCCTTGGAAGCTGATGTTTAATAAGAGTATTATTATTTAGAACATACTTCTAAATAATCAATATATAAAACTACGTAGGAGGAGATCACCATGCCACATAAAATGACAATAACAGGATCTGCGACAGGACCATTACGAGAATACGATCGCTACGTTGCCTTTGATATGCGTGAAAAAGGTTCACCTGCTGCTCCTAAAGGACTGAAGAAGAGTACGTTTATTTCGTATACCGTATTTGTTGCGAAGAAAGCCTTTAATAAAACCGGACTAACAAAAAAGAGTATTATGCATGAAAAAATCTTGATTCAAGGGGAACCAACGTTAGATATTCCCATTGACGAGTGCCCTGGGGAAATTGGTATCATCTGCTTCCAGATTACCGTTCTCCCGAATAAAAACGATAAAGAAGCCAATGAGTCAAAAGATAAGAAAGAAGCCCAACAAGAGGTTTCTAAGGCTCAACAAGAGGTTGCAGCTACTAAGCAGGAAGAAAAACAAGAGTCTGTAGCAAAAGAAGCGAAAACTGTACAGCCAGAAGTGAACGAAACACCTGTTCAAGAGAAAAAGGCTGCACAACTAAAGAAGCCGCAACCTGTTCAGCCAAAAGGGACAAAGGATGTCGTGAGTTTTGATGACATTATCGTTCCTGAAGCCTTCTTAAAGACACGTCCAAACCCTGTGAAAACAGAAGAAGTCATTGAATTTGTGAAGCGTACAGGACATCTTGACAAGCCGTTAACGATTGAGAAAGGAACTAAGGTTTTAAAGGATGGCTATCGTCGTTATATTGTGGCAAAAACCATGAAAATGGATCACGTTCCTGTTATCTATGAATATCAAAAATAAAGCATTTTTAGCTAAGAATTGCTAGTTATTCGTAATAGACAGCAAACAACTATAAGGTGTCCCCTTTCATAGTTGTTTGCTGTCTATTTATCTTGAAAGCCACTTTCTACATATAGCTCACCTACTATATGATTTCATTTTCATTTTTGATTGTATTATTATAAGTCCTTAAATTAAAAAGAATGCTTTAACTTTCCTTTTGGCTCTGCTAAACTTAATCATTTTATCTTTGATATATCATTAGTCGAATGAAGCTATTTTAGAGCTATTACTCTATTTGCGTGTTCTAATATCCAAATATGAGTTGAACTTAAGATGAATTTGAGGAAGGATTCGGGTTTGCGAATAAAAAAAGAACTTATTTTTCAGTTAAAATGCATTTTTTGTTGAACTTAAGATTAACTTAAATACATTTAAACGATAATTAAATCAATAATAAGTTTTTTCCGTTTTGTTTTAATCAATAATGATAGTTATTGATTAAAAGATAAAACAATAATCTTGTTCAGGAATTAGTTATTACATTATTATTGCTTTAAGATTTACATAGAAGAAGTTAGCAGTTAATATAGAATCAATAATGAGATAAGAATAATGTTATTAGAATCTACGTTAATAACCCTATGGTACGTTTCACTTCAAAATCAATTGCATGATTCTTGTATTATATTAATTATTAATTGACATATGGAGGTGTAGTTATGTCTGAAAAATTGTACTTACCAAAAGAAGTGGTAAATATACTGGGTATTTCTGGAGATTTGCTTCGTAAATGGTGTGAAGAATTCAATATTATTACAGAGTGGACAGGCACTGATTATGGAAAAGGTCATAGAAGGTTTACAAAAGAGAATCTAGAGACACTTAACAGTATAAAGAAGAAAATTCATGAGCAAGGTTGGTCGTGGGATCAAGTGAAACAATGGCGTAATGGTGAAGAAATGACTATTAATGACCACGTAGAACGGTCTATTTTAGAAAAGAAGATAGATCACCTAATTGAAGGCCAGAACCAACAAATAGAATTTAACAGGATTCTTTCAGAAAAATTGGAGCTTCTAACAAAGGAACTTATTTCTACTCAAAAAGAGTTAGCTATTGCAAATAAAGAAATTGCAGCAACAAAGCAGCAAATGATTGAAGTAAAAACAGAAAATAAAGACTTAGAAGCATACATAGAAAACAGCCTAAAAAAACGTGATAAAATTCTTCTTGAAAACATTAGAAAAACTCAAGAAACGCTAAAAGATAATTCAGCTGAACAGGAGTTAAATCAAAGCAAACAGAATTTTGAAGAACTGATAAATACTAATCTAAAAGAGTTATTAAAACAAAGAGATGAAGATCTTTTAAATGCATTTACTCATACTCAAAAAGAGTTGATTAAAGAACAAAATCAAAAGAAGACATTATGGCAAAAGCTATTCTCAAACTAGGAAAAATCATTCCTAGTTTTTTATTTTGTTAACTAATAAATAATAAAAAACAATAATTATCTTTATTTAATTATTTATCAATTTTATAAAAATATCTAAATCGGAATTTACTTATGTTTGCTTTAATTATCATTTTAAGATTAATTTTATGTTCAACTGAATTTTATTGCTTAATTATAACAAACATGCTGTGAAATTATTGAAAACATCAACGTGCAAAAAATCAATAATTTAAAAGATAATTCATTTATTCTTTTACAAACACAACTTTAAAATGTTTTAAGTTTAATAAAACCGGAAATGAATCATTATTGTTTTATTTCCGGTTTTACAGATTTGTAATTCCCTAAATAAAGCAGGAATTCAAAAATAGATTTTTATTTAACAAAAGACTTAATCCTCTAAAAATAAAACTCTAACATTTATCAATACTACAATTAGCTCATCTGGCACCATGACGACTTTGTTATATCTAAATTATTGACTCAAATCCAGTAGATATTACACTTTAAAATTAAGATAGCACTATTTAATGATTTATTAGATTAATCTCTTTAGATAGTTTATGTTTATATAGCTAAATGCATCGCTGAATCAGGAAAAACCATCACGATGAGGGGAGAGGCCAAATATTTAATCTATGACGTTAGTAAATAGCTAAACATGATAATATACCCTCAATTGAGAATACCGATTACTATAGTAACAATAGCATTACAAGATATAATATCTCGTTCTCTTATTAATTGAAGGTTTTAACGTATATACCTAGAATAGTTCTCTTGATAAGAGGAGGTGATCATATGTTGAGAGTCATAACCGCAGAAGCAGCATATACCACCGAAGAATTAGCTGATATACTTGGTTTGCCCATAGCAACTATACGAAAATACAACTTTCATTTTGCCAAAATTGGTGTGCAATTTACTAAAAAACACGGCAGATTAGATTATACAAATGACGACGTTACCATCTTTCACGAACTAAAAAGAATTTATGCCCATCCCGAAATGACCTTAGAAAAAGCCGTTATAACCGTTGCAAAAAAATTCAACCTAGTACCAGACACTCCACCAAATATTTCAACTGAAAAGCAAGCCCTTAGCTTAGAAACACGTGAGATACAAATGAAAGAGATACAAAGCTATATCGATGCCAAGTTTGAGGAACGCGAACGTCAATTA
Source organism: Priestia sp. USM5 (assembly GCF_058323215.1). Taxonomy (NCBI): domain Bacteria; kingdom Bacillati; phylum Bacillota; class Bacilli; order Caryophanales; family Bacillaceae; genus Priestia; species Priestia sp. USM5. The sequence goes on along the minus strand of NZ_JBSGKN010000007.1, from coordinate 55,550 downwards.
ATCTCAATGGCTCGTGAAATTCGAGCGTTAAAAAAAGCACAACAACAAAAGAAGAGTTTTTATAAGTGGTTAAAAACCTTTTTTGAAAAATGATTTGCTAGAATGGTGGTATCTTGTTATCTAATATTCAAACAAAAAACCTTTTCCCTCCACCTAGAGGGAAAAGGTTTTTTGTTTGAAGTTCAATTTCAAAGAATATCGACAACAAAGACCGCCCAATATGTATCAGTCTATAAGGCGGTCTTAACTGTATTCATGCTATATGATTATGACAAAAATATCGACATTATTCCAACTCTGCATAAGCAATATTTATATATTGTTTATTTTATAGTTTATTATATGCTGTAAATAAATTTTATTGCGGAATTTTTTCCCTAAAATGAATATTTTTTTTGAAAGTGTCAATCCTTTATAAAAAGGAGTGTGCTCTCATGCCTAAGATAACCAAAAAGAGTAAATTAGGAAAATACTTAATGAACAAAGGCTATAATCAAACGGAAATAGTTAAAGTAACTAAGATGGATAGAAAAACAGTTAGCAAGATTTATAATGATTCAAATTATATCCCATCAGGTACCACGATTAAGAAAATTATGAATGTCTTAAAAAAAATTGACCCAAAACTAAAAGTAGAAGACTTTTTTAATTTATAAGCCCTATTGTGGGTAAATAGGGCTTATTTATTGTATTAAGGACAAAGAACTTTATAATATAAAAGGGAGCTTTTATAAAAGTTTATTAGCAATCTATATACAGAGGAAAATGAGCATACTACTCCAAGTTTTGATAAAAACGGTAAATTGGAAATTCCATGATTTCTTCTTTTTCTTCACCAGGAAGAGTAGCAAATATTCTCTTCGCTTTTGTCTTATTTTTCAACAAAACCTCACATGCAAAACATATTGTTTGCTCGTTATTCATTTCTGCTCTTACTTGTATGTTATAAAGATCATTTTGTTCATCTTCTGATAATTTATGGCCTTGCTTGAGTTTAATAAGATAAACATTAACTTTTGCAATTTCATCTTTTGGATACTTAGCTAAGTATCGTTGATTTAGATCAAGAGCAAGCTCTAAATAATTTTCATCGAGGGTTTTATCATAAAAGTCTATATACTCTAAAGAACTAGTAATTGTTAAGTCAGCTTGTATATCATGATGTTCATCGGCAAAAGATAATTTTACTATGTCAAAATCAAAGTTTGTATCTTTCACCATTCCTTCAATTTTCTGAGAAGCAAACATACTTACTTTGTGGTCATAACTCCCCTGATTATCAGGTAATATAACAGGCTCAATATTATCCTGGCTTTGGTTACTAGCTACATCTGTTATAGACGAAGGTCTATCCATTATTTTTAACGCTTCTTCACTATAAAGGTTAAGGAAACATCCATCTGTATACACTAATGATAGTTTTACATAGTTAGAAAGTCCAATATTGATTATCTCCGTTTTTTTCAGTTTTTCTTGACGAATATTAAGCAAGCTATATTGTTTATTTTTAAAGATATTGATTATAGCATTGAATAGGGAAGGTAAATCTTCTTTATCATCGAATATATAATCTTCACTTATTCCAATTTGAGTACAGATATCTATCAGTTCTTTGTAAGATTCAATCTCTTCCTCAATTTCTTCGAGATGTCCCTTTAAATTTAATGTTCCACCAGATAACTGTAAAGATTGAAAAGGAAACTTATTGCGCTGTATGTAATAGTTTATTAATCGCAAACATTTCATATAGGAACCGAGGCTTTTTACTTTTTGTAGATGGAATAGACCATATTTCTTTCTCCTATCAAAATTCAACGTTAAAGTATCTTCTATAACGACCTTGAATCCTTTCTCTGTTTCAATGATTTGGTAAGTAACAAGGGTGGATTCACTGTTCATGTAAACCACTTCGTTTAACTCATCTGATTTAGCTTCCTTCACTGGTAACCTAATACCGTCGTCTAGGATACCATATACGTGAATTATCTCTTCAAATAAATTAAAAGCTTCCTTTTGCATGTTAACAAAATCTACTTTGTAAGCCGTAGATTCTTTGTTTTCAGATGTTTCAGTAAAGCCTGTTTGCTGTTTGTCTACCTCTTCTATAAATTTGTGACGTAAAGGATCTAAATCCCCATTTTTCATTTTTTTAAAATCAAAGGAAATAGATTTCTTTTCACTTGAATTAAGATGAGATAAGAGTGATCTAACTTTTAGTGGGGCTAATATTCGATAATACGCTAGCTGTTCAACAGTTGTTGTATCAGTTTCTAGATCTTTTACTGCAATCTTTTTTTGGTTTTTTGTTGTAACCATTCAATTCTCTCCTTCTTCATGATGAACATTTAAGTCGTTAAAAACTCATCGAATCCTAATATAGCAACAACGAAACAGCATTCGTTAGATAAATTAAATCCAACGAGTGTATTTCTCAGCTATTTCTTAGTCAATGAAATGGGTTTACTATCAAACAAAAAAATCCTGTTATATACAAGATTCTTGATCAAACATTATTATAAACAATCCAAGTCCAAACAAAATAAAATGAAAAAGGGCACTTTCCCGGCTAGGAAAGCACCCCGATGTCAAAACTTAGTACGTAACGGACTTTTATTATAACATAGGTTGCCCTCAAAAAGTAGAAGGGCCTTATCATGGATAAAAGCGAAAAACTATTAATGGGTATTGAAAATATCTTGAGTGTAGCGTCTGATTTAGTTGGTGAAGTTGCTGGGCTAAAGAATGAAGAAAAAGAATGTAAAACCCTGGAATAGAAAGTATTTATGAATCAAATAACTCAAGCAGAACAAGAAGTCTTTGCTCTTGATGGTCATTCTATTTCAGCAACACAAGACATTTTCCATAAAGAAGAGTGCACGATTAAGAATCAAAAAAGAAGTATCTTAAAGAAGTGGAATACATCATGTATGACAGAAGCTGTTCAACAGTTTCTGAATTTGTATCAAGAATCCTCACAAGAACTAATACGTACTTCTTAACTATAAAATAGCCTCTAAGGCTACAAAAGCAGGCTTAAGCCTGCTTTTTCTTATACAGAGAAAAGAGCATTCCTCTCAAATGAGAAATGCTCTTTCCTATAAGCATGATTTGGGTTATCAAACGTGAACCCACCGTTAGGCTGACCACTTATATCTTACTATCTATGATGATCAATGTCATCACTTAATATTTTGAAAATATAAATATTTGTGTAATTTTCGAACCAATAAAAAAAGGACTACCTTATCCCCAAAGATAATCCTTTCTTTTTTATGTAGATTCTACACAACTTCATTTTACATAATTAGAATAAAAAAACCATCATTCTGTTATATTTCCTGACTTAAATTATCAAATGTTATTTTTACCTTTTTCATGAAAATAAAAAAGGACATTTCTTTTATGCCCTGTTCTCTCGTATCAGCCCCGCCTACGCTAAATACTATGACAGCCACTCATGCCATCCAACCTACCCTTATTATAAATGAAAGCGATTACAAAGTAAACTAATTAATTGAAATATTCTGTCTATTTTTGTTATGTCTACTAGATTGAATAATTTCACATGTTATGAACAAACTACTCAAGAAGCTGTAAAGTTTCCATCCTTTAATCAAATAAATGTAGCAGAAAAAACAACTGAACGGGCCCAGTTGTTTTTTCTGTTTTCAGGCTGTATATGATATACGGAGCTCCTTCTATAAATTGAGTAATATCAATGGGACTTTTTTATTTCAAGACACCAAGTAGCTAGTTTACATATATGCAGCTTTTTATACATCCCTGATATGACTGCGTTTACTCGATACCCAAGTGGGAGGAGGATGTATAAAAAGTGCACGTTATATATATGTCTTCAAGATCATCTTATATTGATTTATTTATAAAATTATTGTAAAATTATTCAGACTTTTTATAAATTAGTTTATGAATTCCCTCAAAAGCTACCTGTCCTGCAACGATGGGGTAGCTTTCTTTTTTATTAGAAAACATAGTTTCTTAGTCTCCTATGTTAAGTTAATTTTGATTCCATTTGACGATGATACTACTTTTGGTCTTTCTTCCCTTTGTTTTTTATGAGAACTTTTATATTTCTCCATAAGTTCATGAATACTTGCTACTTGTATGATTCGGATGTGTTCTGAAGACACCGCGTAACGAACAGGCGTAATCAAAATAACGGAAGGGAAGATAGCTGATCGGTCCTCTGGCTGCCAATGCAATGCCTTCCATTCATCCGAAAAGAAAAACTCTTCATAAAGGTTAATCTTCACTTGCATTTTCTGTTCTGAATACTGATTTCGTTGAATTTCAATCCAAAAAGGAGATCCTTTAAAAATACAAAAGAGATCCGGTTCAATCCCTCCTTTTCGTCCGGTGGGCTTATCTTCGACAATGACATTCTTAGGCACACTATACGTACACATTTGTTTATAGACATCCAAGATAGAAAGGAAATGTAATATTTTTTGAGAGTTCTTTTTGATTTTTGCATCCACAGGCAAATAGACGGTTGGAGAATACTGCTGAGTGCGTTCAATTACCCCTAATCGATATAAACGTACCATCACACTATTACACGCATTTACAGGCGATTTCAGCTGTTTAAAGAACAGCTCAACCAACGAGTCTCGATCTACGGCTCGAAACTGGTTGATAAACCCAATGATGTCTTTATCACGTTGAGATAAACGGAAACTCATCGCTGTTCCTCCTTCTCTAATAATCCAAAGATAGACTGTGGTACGACCTCCAGTTGAGGTTCAGGGTCTTTTATGCGTGTTTTATAAGGAGAAAGCATTACTTTACACGCTTCTTCATCTAAGAAATACGCTTGAAATTCCTTCACTTCGTCAATTTTTATTTTCATACGGCCTCTAGCCGCAGCATCGATTTCTTCTGTTCCAATCACTCCGGCAACCTTGGCATTGGTTGCATCAGCTTGCCTACCAGATATCCGTACCCGTAAGTTGGCCTTTAATGCTGAATTTAATAAATCTGCATCGGGACGCTGCATGGCAATAATCGTATGAACACCTAATGCACGACCTTGGCTGGCAAACTGTTGGATCATTTCTACAAGATCTGTTTCTTTCTTCACGATGGACATTTCGTCAATTACCACAACGATCCGAGGAAGCTTAAATGAAAGCCTGCTTATATGTGTTACGCCATGCTCTAACAATAAATCGCCTCTTCGATACATTTCAGCTCGTAATAATGCAAAAGGTTTTCGCATGTCTTTTGCTTCAAAGCAAAGCGCATCCACATGGTCAATCTCATGAAATAAGCCCAAATCGGCTCGTTTAAGGTCCACTAAGACTAAGCGCAAGTCTTCAGGAGAGGAATATTTCACCCACGTGGTGAGGATGACACGCATGAGACTGCTTTTTCCAGCTCCAATTTCGCCAGAAATCAGTAAGGTTTCCAAATCCGCAAAATCCCATGAAACAGGGTTTCCATAGATATCTTGACCAATGCATACTGGGAGCTCCATTTTCTCAATATGAGGATGAATGACTTCATACTTATAATTGAGCATCTTAGGTAGGCTTTTGTGATGAACGGTAATACTAAAGTTCTTTAAGCTGCCATTCACTTCAATATTGCTGCCTAATACTTGTCGTAATGCCCATCTTTTTTTATTTAAAAGTTCAGGATCAATCCCATTCAGTAAGGAAAAAGCATACCGAGTGTAGGTGTTCTGATGATCGATTCGATGGATCTTCGGAAATTGATAGGAGGTACGATCCCCACGCTTTATGACTCGATAAATCTCTGCTGTACGAAACGCTTTAATAAGCTTTCCACGTAATTTTAGTTTCTCAAACATTTGAAACCCTCCTCAAAACATAAATGTCGCAAAGAAGTAAAATAAGGCCCCATAAAAGGTGACAGGTAAGATAAACCGCATCACCTTTGCGAACTGATCAACAAGATCGATGACACCCCATCGCTCTAGTATTCGTTCGATGATCGCAATTCCTAAGACAATGCCTCCTATGGTCAAAATAGTGGGGTCAAGCAGGGCTAGTGGACTAAAAGGAACAAAGGAATAAGCCTTGAGGGGACGAGGTCTCGTAAGAGGTGGTTTGTGAGGTGGAGAAAAGATTTTTGGAAAGGTAAATCCTTTTGTTTTTCTCATGTTGATACCTTCTTTCACTCTTTTAATTTTTTTGCTTTTGACGTACCTGTTTTTTCAGCTCAAGGCATCCGGTCGCCCCCTTCGCCTCTTCGGCTCAGCTCCCTTACAGATTCCACAAATGGCTTCAACAGGGTTATAAAGCTTGTATTAATGGGGTAGCGATACTGAACTAGCTACTGATTAGATAACGGAGTTACAATACTTTAGATACTATGTAGCTACTGCGGTAAGCTTGCCTGTCCAATCGAAAAATAACAAAGAACCCTTGCTGCAGTAGGTAATGAGGAAGTAATGAGGTAAGAGGTGTATTATTTCTGATTTTTCGAATTTTTGTTGACAACCTAAGAAAACAAGTGTAACCTTTTTTTAGTTAAATAAATTGAATATTCTTATCTCGAGAGGTGGAGGGACTGGCCCTAGGAAGCCTCGGCAACAGACTGTTAAAGTACTGTGCCAATTCCAGTAGCAATTTGCTTGAAGATAAGAAGAGAATCCATAACGATTATTAACCTCTTCTTATTTGTAAGAAGAGGTTTTTTATTTTGAAAAGAAAGAAGGAAACAAAACCATGACTAAGACATTAGTGAAGGCTCCATTTAAAGCTGATCACGTAGGTAGTTTTTTACGACCAACTCCCCTCAAAGAAGCAAGAAAAGCGTATGCGAATGGTACAATTAATAAAGCTGATTTAAAATCTGTAGAGGACAAAGAAATTGAAAAGCTTGTTCAGAAGCAAATTGAATTGGGTCTTAAATCGATCACGGACGGTGAATTTAGACGTTCTTGGTGGCATTTGGACTTCTTATCAGGCTTAGAAGGTGTGGAGCAGTTTGAAACAGAATATATCAGCCAATTCAAAGGTGCAAAAACCAAAAATAACGCAATTAAGGTAGTAGGTAAAGTGGACTTCGATCACCATTATATGGTGGAACACTTCACGTTTTTAAAAGAAGCTGTTGAACGACATGGTGATGGAAGCCAAGTTGCTAAATTCTCAATTCCAAGCCCAAACATGTTATTTACTCGAATTCAAGAAGATACATATTACAAGGGAAACAGAGATCAATTTTATCATGATACTGTGGCTGCTTATCAAAAAGCTATTCAAGCCTTTTACGACGCAGGCTGCCGTTATCTACAACTAGATGATACGTCCTGGATTGATTTCGTTTCTGAAGAACGCATCAATGCGGTTGTTGAGAAGCTTGGTATGGATGTAAAAGACATTATCGATAATCGAGTAAGTTGCTTAAATGATGCTATTTCTAAAAAGCCTGAAGATATGCTCATTACGATGCATATTTGTCGTGGAAACTTTAGATCTACGTATATCACAAGTGGTGGCTACGATACTATATCTGATGCTATCTTTGCTAACTTACATGTAGATGGACTTTTCCTTGAATATGATGATAACCGTTCAGGAGATTTTGAACCATTAAAAAGTTTTACACTTAACAATCAAACCGTTGTATTAGGATTGGTAACATCTAAATTCCCTACATTAGAAGATGCTAAAGTCATTAAGCGAAGAATCCAAGAAGCAAGTGAATATATTCCTCTAGAAAACTTGTCATTGAGTCCTCAATGTGGCTTTGCGAGTACAGAAGAAGGAAACGAATTAACAGAAGAAGAGCAATGGAATAAAATTAATCACGTAATTCAAATCGCTCAAGATGTCTGGACAAATAACTAAAGAATGATTTAAAAGATACCTCTCCTGTCAATTAGGAGAGGTATCTTTTAAATCATGAGGTTTTAGGCAAGGTATTCCCTTAAGATTATACTATACCCATACGTCGGTTCCCTATTTTTAAAATGGAGCAATTCACTTAATAAGGATCGACTTCGTGACTTTTCTTTACAGCATCTTCTGTTGCTTCATTTGCAGCTAATGTACCTTGTCCATATTTTGATTTACCTGCTTTACGACCAGGTACCTCACTTGTATTTTTCATATCCTGCATTTCGTGTAGTTTCTTTTCAATACCTTTCTTCACACGTCGACCATATTCTTCATCAGCTTGTGTAAAATGAGAAATCATCGTTTCTTGGATTCGTTTATCACAAATAGCAAGTGCATCCGATAGATTTTTAATCAATTCATCGCGCTCCCAATCTTCAAAACTACGGTATGTGTGACCTGCCTGCCCATAATCGTTAGGACGGTCAATTGGTGCACTCATTGCGGCTGCATTATACGTTGGTTGATGTGGAACACGGTCTTTCTTATTTTCTTCCTGAAAGCCACCAAGCATTGAAGGCTCATAATTAATATGTGGATTATCCCCAGATTCCTTTGGGTCACGAATATCCATTTGACCGCGCTGCTGATTCGTATGAATAGGCACTTTCGGTGCATTCACAGGTAATTTTAGATAGTTGGCACCTACACGGTAGCGCTGTGTATCTGAATAAGAAAAGGTACGTCCTTGTAGCATTTTATCGTCTGAGAAGTCCATTCCATCCACAAGAACTCCTGTACCGAAGGCGGCTTGCTCGATTTCTGCATGGAAATCCTTTGGATTACGATCTAGAACCATACGGCCCACTGCCAACCATGGAAACTTATCTTCCGGCCAAAGTTTCGTATCATCTAAGGGATCAAAATCAAGCTCTGGATGATAACCATCCTCCATAATTTGTACGAAGAGCTCCCATTCTGGATAATCTCCACCCTCAATTGCTTCGTATAAATCCTGCGTTGCATGTCCCACGTTTTTGGCTTGTATCGTATTTGCCTCCTCTTGTGTTAAGTTCCGAATTCCCTGCTTAGGTTCCCAATGATACTTTACTAGTACAGCCTCTCCCTTATCATTCACCCATTTGTAGGTATTTACACCAGACCCCTGCATGTGACGATACGTCGCTGGAATCCCCCATGGAGAGAATAAAAATGTAATCATGTGGGTAGCCTCAGGTGTACGGGAAACAAAGTCAAACATTCTCTGAGGGTTTGGTACGTTCGAAGCTGGGTCTGCTTTAAACGCATGAATCATATCAGGAAACTTCATTGCATCACGGATAAAGAAAATCTTTAGGTTATTCCCAACTAAATCCCAATTCCCCTCTTCCGTGTACATTTTCACAGCAAATCCGCGTGGATCTCGAGCTGTTTCTGGAGAATCTTTTGCTCCGGCAACTGTGGAGAAACGAACCATCAATGGTGTTTTCTTGCCCGCACCTGAAAATACCTTTGCCCGAGTATATTTCTCTACTGGTTCGTCCCCCACTTTTCCATATGTTTCAAAGTAGCCAAAGGCTCCAGATCCTCGTGCGTGGACGACTCGTTCTGGAACTTCTTCGCGGTCAAAATGAGAAATCTTTTCGATAAAGTGATAATTTTCAAGTGTAGCTGGCCCACGATTACCAATTGTACGAATATTTTGGTTGTCTCTTACAGGATGTCCCTGACGTGTAGTCAGCGTTTCACGTTTTATATCATCCTCGTTTGAAGCATTAACGTCTTTATTTTCTGCCAAAATGAAAACCTCCTTTGAATGATCACTTTAATCTTTTTCCCTGTATTGGAAAATGTATTCAATAATACTTAGTTTTTCATGGTTTGTCTCTCATACTATGAATTCTAATCTATAAAAACCGTCATTAGTTTAAATTTAATCTTTTTTCACTCTTTGATTACAAAATAAGGTGACATAAGACTAAATAAGTATTTATTTGTGATTACCCCTTTAAATTTCAAAATAACTTGTGCTTCCTTTCATATCTTGCACCTTTTCGTAAAGACTTTCATACTCTTCTACCAACTGTACAGTTAGATTTACTTTGAAACAAATGACAGCTTGTGTAAATAAACTGAAAAATAAAATTTATTGAAACGTTGTTAAGAAAGAAAGAAATAACCCGATAGTAATTTAGTTCAATTTTTATTTGTAAAAAGTAAATTTAAATTCAAAAAAAGAAGGTATCTATATGAGAGAAAAATTTTCATTCAGAAAAAAAGATGATAGAAGGCTATCTATTCGAACCAAATGGATTTTATTTATTTGTACAACCACCTTTGTAGCACTTATAGGAACAGTTATATTTATGCAGATAAGTATAAGTAACGTTTTAAAAAAAGATGATTTGAGTTCGAACAAGGTTACTGCAAAAAGTGCTTCTGAACAAGTAAGTTTAAATTTAAAAGGCTATGAAAATTCATTAAAACAGTTGGCAGGTGTCGTATCTGATGAAATGAACAACAAAGGTTCTGTTTCTAACGTCGACAGTCTATTGCAAGCCGTTAAGAAAAATGATTCTACAATTATTTCGGCCTATTACATGGATGGGAAAACAGGAAAACTCCATATTTCTCCTTATGCTGATTTTAAGCAGGACGTACATGAAACAAGAACATATAAAACTTTAACAAAGGCACCTAAAGTAACATGGATGGATGTATACAAAGATAAAATTTCCGGAAAAATTATGACCTCCGTCGTATCTCCGGTCATCGTAAGTGGAAAAATGGTAGGAGCCTTAGGTTATGACATAGACTTAACTACAATTGGAGTTTCTAGAAGCAAAATAGAAAAATATACTGAAAATAATCTTATAATCTTAGACTCACAAGGATTTGTGGTTAGTGCTTTTATAAAAAATTCTGACGGGAAAAATATGAACCCTGAAAAAAGTGGTACTGTAGAGGGCGTTAGTGATTTAATATCACACAGAGAAAACTTTAATTCACAATATGATTGGGTATCAAAGATTTATAAGAATGATTCTGTGCATTCTCTTGATGTGGAATTAAATAAGAAGGGTTATACTGGACAAGTGACAACAATACCTCATTTAAATTGGAAAGTGATTTCTTTAACACCCAAAGACATCTTTTTATCTAAGGTGAATGATATTAAACAAACTGGAATCATTTCAATAATTATAGGTTTAATAATTGGGGCGTTGTGTGCCTACTACCTTTCTGGAATGCTAAAAAAGATTATATTTAATATTCAGGAAGTCTTAAAAAAGACATCACATGGAGATTTAAATACCGAACTCAGTATTGCATCAAGAGACGAGTTGGGTGATTTAGCAAAGAGTTATAACGAGATGCTTGCTGGCATGAGACAATTAATCTTTAAAGTAAAGAACAATGTTGTCTCTGTTGAAACAACCACTAATGGCGTTAACACGATTGCTTCAGAAAATAACGTCGCAATTGCTGAAGTTTCCCAATCCATAGAGGAAATCGCAATGGGAGCATCAGCTCAATCAAATCAAATTGAAAATGGTTTACATACTATTAAAGAGTTAAGTATTGAAATTGACTTATTATTAGAGCAATCTAATATGGTTGAAAAAGAAATGAAAGAGGCTTCCACTCAAGTCCGAGTAGGCGAGGAACAAGTTGAGGGATTAAAAACCTCTTATAAAAAATTAGACTCGAATTTTAAAGATATTACACTAATGGTTTCAAATTTAAATAATAATTCAAAGACTATCGCAAATGTGACTGATCGAATTTCTGAAGTAGCCGAACAAACCAATTTATTAGCTTTAAATGCTTCCATAGAAGCTGCGAGAGCAGGTGAGCATGGCAGAGGATTTGCCGTAGTAGCTCAAGAGGTTAGACGTTTAGCTGAAGATTCTAAACAAGCGACTAAAGACATTAACGAAGTTATAAATAGTATACTTAAAGAAAATAGCACGCTTGTTAATATGATGACAGAAACAACTCAAACTAACTTTGAACAAAGCCAGGCAGTAAAAACAGTGAGTGAATCTATGACGTTTATTACTGAATCTTTAACTAAGGCAGTAGATTCTATCGTTAGAGAAACTGAATCCATTAACAGTATAAATCAACAAAAAGAAGTCCTTATTCAGCTGATTCAAGAAATAAGTGCCGTTTCTCAACAAACTACGGCATCTGCTCAAGAAATAGCATCAATAGCTGAAGAGCAATCCGCATCTTCAAATGAGCTAACACGTCATACGGACCACTTATCTAAATTGATTATTGAGTTAGATACTGCAGTAGAAAATTTTCAAGTTGAAATACGCTCTTAAAGTAGATATGGTGCATCTATAACTATAATCGATAACACTAACCAATTAGTGTGATGGTTATTATTACTTGAAGAACCTGAAAGTGAAGAAATAACTCAGCTACTAGAAGAGATTGCAGTGCAAGAAGGCCAATTATCATAAAAGCAAGAGATAAACGGACATTTGTAAATAAAGATCTAGAAATCTTATCCACCTATAAATATTAACTTATAATCCTTAAGGAAATATATTTAGATATATATACTTGTATTAGGTCGTTTTAACTTACAAATTAAGGATAGGCGAACAAGTATGGGAGGTAATGATGATGAAGAATTCTGAGAAAAATCTCCCTGAAGAATGGATGAAGCTAGTTAGAGAAGCAATGAATTCAAATGAGAGCAAAGAACAATTTAAACAGTTTTTAGAAGAAAAAGCTGAAAATAACAACAAAGTAAAAAACATTAGATAATGAATATCTAATGTTTTTTGCTTTCAAGAAATTTGTTTACTATCTAAAAACACTTAGTTTTTAGATTTTGTTCTTGAACTTATCTTCTAAAACCATCTGCATACTGTTTTGGGACAGTCGTTTCTCTTTTCAATGTAGATGCAGCTTCTAATGCCCAATGAGGGTTTCGTAACATGCCTCTTCCAACAGCTACAAGGTCTGCATCCTCATTACCGATAACAGCATTTGCAAGCGCAGGATCATCTAATCTTCCAACAGCGATGACTGGAACATTGAGAGCTTTCCTAATCTCTCGAGCTAATGGTACTTGGTAGCCTGCATGCGTGCCGGGTCTCCCACCAGCACCGATAGGACCTTCACCTCCTGAAGAGATATGAAACATATCTACGCCAGCTTCTTGATAGTCTTTTGCAAACTCGATACTTTCATTAATGCCATATCCACCTTCTACATACTCTTTAGCAGATATCCGCATGATTAGTGGCATATCTTCCGGTATTTCAGCTTTTGCTACTTCAATAATTTCTCGGCCAAATTTAGTCAGATCTTTTCCATACTCATCTTCTCGTTTATTTGTTAAAGGAGAGTGGAATTGATGAATTAAATATCCATGAGCACCATGAATTTCAATAGCATCTACACCAGCTTTCACAGCACGCTGTACAGCTCTACGGAACTTCTCTACCATTTCTTTCACTTCATCTGTTGAAAGAGCTCTAGGTGTTTTTGATTTTTCATCAAATGGAATAGCCGAAGGAGCAACTGGTACCTCTGCATCTTCAGCTTTACGACCAGCGTGAGCAATTTGGATGCCCACTTTAGCTCCGTAAAGATGACAAGCTTCTACAATTCGTGCTAAAGCAGGAATTTGGTCGTCTGACCATAATCCTAAATCATAATCTGTAATACGGCCATCAGGTTCCACATCTGTCATTTCAATTATAATAAAACTAGTCCCACCGATTGCACGATTTACATAGTGTAAGTAATGCCAGTCAGTAGCAATTCCATCCTTTTTTTTAACAGAATATTGGCACATTGGGGGCATCATAATACGGTTTTTTAAGTCCAATCCTTTTATCTTATAAGGGCTAAATAAGTGATCCATAATAAAATCTCCTTTATCAAAATTATATGCATGCGCAAGCATATAATTTATATTATTCTTTATTTCTTGTCAATTTATATGTTTATGGTTTATGCTCACACTATAAAGGTACACGTGGACCAAGTGATAAATAAAAATGACCTAGTAAATTTTACTAGGTCATTTTTATTTATCAGTTAAGATAAACTAATTTGTAAAAAACACATGCATTACATCATGATTCGTGTAATAACGCTTGTAACTCATGATGAATATTTTCTTTTGAAAACGCAGATTGAAGAATGGTATAAACAGTATCTAAGCATCCCTGTAGTTTTTCTGAACCTTTTTCAGTCAGACTAGTATAGATACCTCTCCTGTCATCCTCACATATATGTCTTTGCAAAACTCCACAACTCTTAGCCTCAAGTCTACCTACTAATCGTGACATAGCACTTTGGCTTAATCCAACCATCTCTTGTAATTGCTGTAGTCTTAATTTTTTATCACTGCTTTGAGATAAAAAGTAAAGAACGTAAAATTCTTTCAATGATAGATCATAATTTTTTTGTAGAGCCCTTTCAAGTTCATTAGCAATACTTAGTTGAATATTAGTAATGGATATCCAATTATTTAAAAGTTCGTTTTTTGGATTGGTTGTCATATGAATTCCACCTATTCTATCCTATATAGCACTTTAATCAATTATCATAATGTATACAGATATGATGTTCAAGTTCTATTATATAACAATTCATCAACTTTTAATTAGAGGGTGGACAAATGAAGTAGGAAGATAGGGGATTTATTATTGATATTTATACTTTACATACAGATGAACAATAAAAAAGATGCCTGTAGGCATCTTAATAAGCTAAGTAAAAAGCTTGATCAATTTTCTTTAATTCAAAAGAGTCTGTTCCTTAAACATAGGAGCAGGCTCTTTTGAAAAGTTACTTCTTTCTCATCGTTTATTTATTAATTAAAATCACTTGGCCACTTCGTATCGCTGAGCTTCCTTCTTTTTAGGTTCAGTTTTCAAACTAAAATAAAGTGCTATAAGCATTAGAACTACTCCAATCAAACGTTTTAAGTCAAAATGAATAACCGAATTCTCAAACCAACCAAAGTTATCAACAACCATACCAGTTGTTAATTGACCAACAATAACTAAAATCACGGCGGTACTTACTCCAATTTTTGGAACAGAAAGGATTGTTAGCACAACATATCCTACTCCAAAAAATACACATAGAAGCTGCCATGTAGGCACTTCGGATATAGCAATCATGTCTACCTTTCCGAATAATACAACTACAATCCCCATTATTACAGCCCCAAAGAAGTAGTTAACCATTGCACTTTCTAATGATCCGGCTTTTTTTGCAAATGCTGGATTAATGGCAGACTGAGCCCCTAATACGGCACCCGATATAAGCGTAAGAACAACAATAATAATACCCATTACATATTTCTCCTTTTAATATACAAGGTATAGCGATAATACTAATAATACAATCGCAATACCCTTATTTTTACTGAATTTAATAGCTGAAGATCCAAACCAACCCTTATGTTCTATTAATGCACTCATAGCGATTTGACCAAAAAGAGCAGCGATAACTGCAAGTCCTACTCCAATAACCGGTACACTAATGACAAGCATTAAATTATAGAAACTACCTAAAGTGCCTCCAAGCAATTTCCATTTTGGCACTTTAAATGTCTGACTCAGGTCTCCTTTACCGAAGAACAAGGTAATGAGTGTGACTGTCATAAACCCTATCGCAAACATATAAAATGTGGTTTCTATTTCTCCAATATTTTCTCCTAACGTTCCGCCAATTGCCCCTTCTATACTTAGAGAAGCTCCTGCTATAAAAGCTAACACATAATATAATACTTTCATGAATACTCTCCTTTTAAACTATATGAATGCGCATGCATGTATAAATGATTCTTTTTTACGCATTTTTAAAATTACTTACACTTTGCACTAACTTTCATTTTGATGTTCAGTTACACTTACCCAAAAGTGTTGGAGGTTACTGATTAACCCTTCTCTTCCAAATTTCCCAGAACCTTTGTTTTCTCCAAATACGTGTTTAAGAAAGTCAAGAATATATTGTCTTCTAGATTCAATGTTATAGACTTTTTTATTATAAAACCACTGTTCAATAGTGTTATAAACACCTCGATTTATACCATATTGTCCTTGACAATATCTAAGAAAATGTAAATCAGTCCTATTAATAATTCTCTCTTTCGTTTCATTCATATTTATACTCACCAACATCACCATTTTTAGATTAGAACCAACCGTTACTACTTTCTTTTTGACCAACACTCATTGTTTCTATGGGCTACAATTTATGATATATATATATTTATATCTTTTTACGGTCAGTAACCCATCCTGGAATGTAATGAAGCCACTCGAACCTCCATAACCCTCCCTCACGACGTAGGCGACTTTCATAACGAGCACCGAAGATTTGGGCATCTAAATTTTCTTTATTAGGAGTGAATGGTACGACACGATAAATATCCATTGTGGCAGTATCTCCTGTAACATTTACTTTGAAATTTGTAGCTGCATGTTGCATATAAGGTTGCCCTGAACGCAAAATTTTCAACAAACTAACAATCTCTTTCCTTCCACTCATAGGGCCAAATGGAGACATATCAGCTTTTGCATCCTCTGTAAACACAGTTGTTAATAAGCTAAAATCAGCCTGGTCCAATGCCCAGGAATAGCGAAGATATGTTTCAGTCACCTGCTCTTCATCAGTGCCTCTATCATCTGGGTTTGGGAAGACTCTCCAAGGTGCATCTAACTCGCTTAGAATTGTTGGAGCTACTACTTTTGGATGCCATCCAACTATACCATCAGTCAACTTCCAATTTGCTACATAGTTAGTATTGCCGTGCTGCCAATCAAGTTCAAAAC
Source organism: Priestia sp. USM5 (assembly GCF_058323215.1). NCBI lineage: Bacteria > Bacillati > Bacillota > Bacilli > Caryophanales > Bacillaceae > Priestia > Priestia sp. USM5. Next base: position 38,899 of record NZ_JBSGKN010000007.1, on the reverse strand, counting down.
GAAGGTGAGAAATTTTCCATCCCTTGCTTGTATGCACATAGGTGTTAGCAAAGTGTCCACCGAATAAAAAGGTGTCCAACTCTCCTTTCCCCATATCGTTCGCAAAAACTCCCATCAGATACGCACTTTGCTGAGCTTGTTCTTTGGATACAGCAACGTACGAATTGGTTATTTTAAATCGTGTTATATCAACTTTAGTTCCTTCACGAACTAAACCATTTACAAGTTCATCCACACCTTTAAATTGCCCTAAATTGCTGAAATTCACGTCTACATCAGGTGTAAAGTAGCTTCTGATTGAAGAAAGATTATTTTTCTCAAATGCTTCAGCAAATTTAAGAAAGATATCCTGAATTTCAACGCGGCTAGACTTATGTTGGTCTGATATGTTACTAGAGAGACTATTTTCCCGCATTTTGTTTCTTCCTCCTAGTTTTATTCTCGTAACGATTTTAATAGCTATTATTCTTTGTTAAAAATTATGTGTTGGAAAATGAGGTAAGATTTCTTCACCAATCTCCTGAATCATTTCTTCTATTGGCCGTTTAGCAAAGTAAGGCACAAATACTAAGTGATTAACCCCTATTGTTTGGAATTTGTATAATAAGTCCAATAAATGATTTCGTCCTAAACGAAAGCCTAGTGGTATTTGGGTTGGATATTCATCTGGATTTTCCGATAAATCGATATACAAAGTCTGCGTAAAGGGCTTAAACAATCCTGGACTTTTTCTTTCTGATAACTCACGATAAGTTTGAATTAAGGATGCTTGTTCTTGGATACCACGTGGATATTGAATCCAACCGTCTCCTTGGCTGGCAATCCATTCTATAGATTGCTGACTAAACCCTGTTATCATTGTCGGAATAGTAGTGACAGGCTTAGGGATTAATCTCATACTGCTTCCATCCATTATTCCTGACTTAGACTCAATGGTTGGCTGTTCTTCCTTCAATAATCGATTAAGAAAATCAAAGTTCTGTTTAAACTGTTCTCCCCTTTTTTCTCTTTCTACGCCTAAAGCAGTAAAATCTTTTTTTCGGTCTCCTGATGCAACGCCCATAATAAGTCGGTCAGGGAACAACTGGTCAATAGAGGTCGCTTCTTTTGCCACCCGAACCGGATGCCGCAACGGGAGAACAACACTTGATGTTCCTAATGCGATATGATTTGTACGTGCAGCCAGATACGTTAAATAAATCCATAAATCATAAAGCTGCCCATGATCATTAGAATGTAAATCTTGTATTGTAACATCCCGAAGCCAAATTGCTGAAAATCCAAAACTTTCGATTTTACGGGCAAGCTCTATCGTATTTTCCATCTTTGGAAGCTGGTTAGTCATTGGTTCAAAGGGGGTTAGAAAACCAAGTGTCATTTTGTCTTGTTGATACATTCGATTAAATCCTTTATGTCCTTTGAGACTCATATAATTCCTCCTCTTTTATTACAGGCTTTCACCAATAAAACTTTCTAATTGCTTAATCATTTCTTCATTTCTTCTATAATAGGTCCACTGGCCGATTCGCTGTGCTTCTAAAAGACCACTTTGTTGTAGTATTGATAAATATTGAGAAGTAGTTGACTGACCTAGTCCGACCTTATCTCGTATATCTCCGACACAAATCCCTCCTTGAAAATTATCTCCCTTATTAATATGGACTTGAGGTGGGAAATTTCTTTCCGGCTCTTTTAGCATCTGTAAAATTTTCAACCTAGTTGTATTAGATAAAGCTTTAAACATATCTATAAATTTTTCATCATTGACTACTTTTTGTTCTTTCATGATTTTTCCAATCTCCTTTTCTTTAGACAAGAAACCCTCTTTTTAGAAACCATGATCTATTTTACCATAATGCTTTAAAAGCCTATCAATAATGAGAATAATTAATTATTCACTAACTGCTTCTTTTAAAAGGGTAAAGGAACGTTTTCGGCTTTCAAAATCGTAAATAGGGGTAATTGCCATAAATTCATCAATTGGAAACTTATTCGTTAGATCCTTTATTTTTTGAGCCACTGTTTCTTTCGAACCAATAATATACGTTTCTTTTACCGATTCTATTTCTCGTTTATCAGTTGGATTTAACACATGTGCTAGTGCTTTTTCAGGATCAACGAGGCGTGTCAAATGTCCACGATGTAAATAAAAATTAAATCGTAATGCACTTTCCGCAATTTTGTCAGCTTCCTCATCAGTATCTGCCACAATCACTTTCATTGTTACGAGTACTTGTGGCTTATTTAAATATTTAGATGGCTTAAAGTTATCAACATATAACTTTAATGCCTGTTCCATTCCACCTGGCTGATAGTTAATAAATTGCGCGAATGCATATGATAATCCTTTTTCTGCTGCTAAAAGGGCTGAAGAATTACTCGTTCCCAATACCCATACATCCGGTTTTTTCACTATAACAGGTGTTGACTGTAATCCTCTTAAACGATGATTATCTGGTAGTCTATCCTCTAGATATTCTAAGACTTCATCAATTTGTTCAGGAAAAATATCCACATTTCTTCTAGCTCTTTCTCCTTGCAAAGCTATAGATGATAAATGATGACCACCAGGTGCACGACCTAACCCCATATCTACCCGTCCTGGTGCGAGAGCACTCATAACCTTAAAGTTCTCTGCCACTTTGTATGCACTGTAGTGTGGTAACATGACCCCACCGGTACCTACTTTTATAAAGTTTGTTTTGGCTAACAAATGGCTTGCAAGGATTTCTGGAGAAGATCCTGCTAACGCATCTGTACTATGATGTTCGGATAACCAGTAACGATGGTAACCTAACTCATCAACATGTTTTGCCAACTCTACAGATTGGGCAAAAACCTCTTCTGCTGAAAGATCTTCTAATAACTGTGTTTGATCTAACACACTGACTTTCATAATCATCCTCCTATATTTATGAATCACTTTCTATATCTATTAATCGGAATATACCGATATACAGATGATATATTCTCTTTTTTATATTGTCAATAAATATTTACTTCCTTCATTTTTTTTAATCAATACTATTAACTCTCATTTTTTATAAAATTAGCTCCAACGCTATGTATAGAACTTGTTATAACTACTAAAAAAGCAGTCCTTAAATGTTAAAAGGACTGCTTTTTCTCTTGAAACCTGTATAACAGAAAAGGATTTATAGAAAAGTTGTTAGGATTTATTTACTTTAAATATGCTCTTTCTTTTCTCCTGTTTAATCCGTTTTAAGCGTAGTTCTATTTTTTTATCTAACGCTCTATATAGTATTTCGCTAATTGTACATATGCAAAATAAGATTACAGTAATAATTACAGCTTGTGGTACATGAAAATAGAAACACAGTATAACTACAAGTAGGGATATAGCGTAAATCGAGTTGATCACCCATCTTCTACTTCTATGAGCTTCAACTGTAATGAGGGGATGAGCCTTACGAGTTAGAAGGCTCATCCCCCGACTAAACTAACTTACAATCTTAAAAACAAACAAATCCCCTAGGATGAAAAGATTCAGGCACAAAGCTAGAAATCTAATGAAAGAGGATTGTACTCAATCCTCTTCTATGTGTTCTCTCTCTATTATTCTATTAAAAACGTTCGTAAAAGTATGTGTTTTTCAGAGGACGTTCATAATTGATTTTTAAACTTAAATGAACAATGAAAACGATAGATCTTATATGCACAAAGAAAGTCCGTAAACGTATACTTTTGCGGACTTTTCATTTAGATCTATTACAAGATGCTAAAATATTTAGTATTATTAACAAAATAAAAAGCTGCCTTGGAGCGTTAGGAGAGGCAGCTTTTTATAAAACTAGATATGAAATGTGTGTGTGTTAGCAAATTAATTACAACATATTTTCTTCATGAAAGCGATTTATTATAAGAATAAGCATATGTATAAAAGCTGCATAATTCGTAATCGTAACCTTTCTTAAATCTCTTGTTTTCAAGAAATTCTTTTTTGTTTGGATTCCAGAAAAAGTGATTATGGTAACTAAAAATGTAATATACTACTTTTCTTTACTAATCACGTGATTTTTCTTGAGTATAAATTAATTCTTAAAATCATCTAATCTAGTGAAAAATTCCTGAAGGAAATCATAAAATAACTTTTCGGTTGGAAGTAGTGCTCGTTCCTTTGGGGTAATAACTCCTACAGTCCTTGTTACGCTTGGTTCAACCAATGGTATTTTCACTGTTGAGCGTGGCAAGCTATCGACTAACGTGACTTCTGGCATGAGTGTTACACCTAAACCAGCAGAAACTAACCCTTTCAACGCATCGATATCATCCCCCTCAAAGGCAACATTTGGTGTGAAGCCAAGATTCTGACAAGCATTCACAACAATATCTCGAAAGACAAAACCCTCAGGTAATAAAACAAACGGTTCGTCTACTAGTTCTTGAAGTTTTACGGAGGATTCTTTTGCAAGGCGGTGGTGAATTGGCAAAAGAGCCACAATATTTTCCGTAAATAATATTTTTTGTTGAAGTTTTTTTTCTTTGAAAGGAAGTGGACCTATTAGACCAAGATTAAAATCTCCTTTAATTACACCTTCAATTAATTCGTGGTAAAGCGCTTGTTTTAACTGAAATTTTGCTTCCGGATAGCGCAATCTAAATGCATAGATTACAGTTGGTAATGTATACGCTGCTAAACTTATCGGAAAAGTAATGCGTATTGTTCCTTTTTCAGGATCTAAATATTCCTTAACTTCACGTCTCGCATCATCTATCACATTCATGGCATGTTTCATTCGTTCAAAAAATATTTTTCCAATTGGGGTTAAATGTACTCTTCTTCCTTCTCTGATAAACAAATCAACTTCTAATTCATTTTCTAAATTTACTATTTGTCGACTTACCGAGGACTGTGCTACATGTAAAGAATGGGCAGCTTCAGTTACGTGTTCGCGAGTAGCAACCTCCATAAAATAACGGATTTGTCTAAAGTCCATTTTGTATCCTCCTTATTAATTAATGCGTAAAACGCATTAATATTATCGTTTCTTTATATTGATTCGATCATTATTTCAATTATAAAATATTTTATAATAACAACCTAAAAAAATTACGAAGAATTTTTTAAATTTTCATTATAAATCAATAAATAGGAGACGGATAAGTATGATAACAATTGAAAAAAATCAATCGACGTATACAGAAAGTGTGCAGGATTATGTTAATCAAGTATTTGAAATAGTTAAAAAACGAAATCCGAATGAAAGTGAGTTTCATCAGGCGGTCAAAGAAGTATTCGATTCTTTAATACCTGTTCTCATTAAAAATCCTCAGTATATTAACCAAGCTATTCTGGAGAGAATTGTTGAACCAGAGAGAGTCATCTCTTTTCGTGTACCGTGGGTCGATGATCAGGGAAATATTAGAGTAAATCGCGGATTTCGCGTCCAATATAGCAGCGCAATTGGCCCATATAAGGGTGGATTAAGATTTCATCCATCTGTCAACGCAAGTATTATTAAATTTTTAGGATTTGAGCAAATTTTTAAAAACTCTTTAACTGGTCAACCAATTGGCGGCGGTAAAGGCGGCGCTGATTTTGATCCTAAAGGTAAATCAGATGGAGAAATAATGCGTTTTTGTCAAAGCTTTATGCTAGAACTTAGCAAATATATCGGACCTGATACAGATGTTCCTGCAGGTGACATTGGTGTAGGAAGTAAAGAAATTGGCTTTTTGTTTGGACAATATAAAAAAATGTGTGGCAGCTTTGAAGCAGGCGTTTTAACAGGTAAAGGTCTTAGTTATGGTGGAAGCTTAGCTCGTAAAGAAGCAACCGGGTACGGAACAGTTTACTTTGTTGAAGAAATGTTAAAAGATAATAATCTTAGCTTTGAAGGCAGTACAGTTGTTGTGTCAGGGTCAGGAAATGTCTCAATCTATGCAATTGAAAAAGCGATTCAGCTAGGAGCTAAAGTGGTTGCGTGCAGCGATTCTAATGGTTATATCTATGACAAAAATGGTCTTGACTTAGAGACAGTTAAACGCATTAAGGAAATAGAAAAAAAACGTATAAGTACTTATGTAACTGATCATCCTGAAGCGATTTACGTGGAAAGTTGTAATGGAATTTGGACAGTTCCATGTGATATTGCTTTACCATGTGCTACTCAAAATGAAATCGATCAAAACTCTGCAGAATTATTAGTTTCTAATGGAGTAAAAGCAATTGGTGAAGGTGCCAATATGCCCTCTACATTAGAGGCTGTCGAGATTTTCTTAGAGAATAATATTTTATTTGCCCCTGCTAAAGCAGCAAATGCTGGTGGTGTTTCTGTATCAGCGTTAGAAATGGCTCAAAATAGTACTAGGCTCTCTTGGACTTTTGAAGAAGTCGATAGCAGATTACATGCGATTATGAAAAGCATATACCAAAATAGCAAGAAAGCTGCTCAAGAATACAACGCTCCTGGTAATCTTGTCGTAGGTGCAAACATTGCCGGATTTATAAAAGTGGCTGATGCTATGATTGAGCAAGGCGTTATTTGATACTTCATTAGGAGAATATACTAGTATGGATATCTTAAATTTAAAGGCTGTTAATAATGGGTGACTTATACATAGTTTCTATAATTATGATTGCTAGTTTAATTGTACTCTCATATGCACTCAGTAGAAAAAAAACTACTATTAAATATATAGCACCTCTAATTGTAGGAGTAGTTAGTGTGGGTGTTGTTATCGTAAGTTTCCTTATCGGAGGATGGATCGGTATGAGAGTAGGGACAATTAGCTTTACTGCTTTTATCTCATCACTTATCTCCCTACTAATTATATCTATAGCTGAATCTGTAAAAAGAAAATTCAGTAAATATTATCGTTAACAAAATAAAAAGCCACCTCTGGTCGTCGATAGAGGAGGCTTTTTATTTTGTTACTTTTCATAAGGTAGAAATATCATTAAGAAAATTATAACATAATTTTGTAAAAAAGACCATTTTAAATAAGTTGGAGCATATGTATAAAAGGTGCGCTTTTTATACATTTTTTCTTTACCCACACCTGGAGAGAACTCCGTCATATCAAGGATGTATAAAAAGCTGCATAAAGGAAGTAATCATCCGTTCTTAAACCCCTTGTGACATAAGGGGTTCTTTTTGTCGTGTCTTCCGGAAAGAGTGATTATGTTAACTAGCATGCCTGTTTGAAATTACTTGGTGTCTTGAAATAAAAAAGTCCCCTTGATATGATGCAGAAGGTCATGGCCATGACTTCAATTCATCATTCAAGGAGGACTCTTATGAATTATACTCAAAACGAAAAGTTAAATCAAGTTACACCCCATACACTGATTGTCGGAGTAGATATTGCTAAATTTAAGCATGTTGCTCGGGCACAAGATGATCGTGGAAAGATTCTTGGGAAAGCTCTAACCTTTACGAATACAAAAGAAGGATTTGATGCGTTTTTTGCCTGGTTGGAAGAGATGCAACACAAACACGAGAAAGCTGATGTTCTAGTTGGTATGGAACCTACCGGTCATTACTGGTTAAATCTAGCCTATACACTAAAGGAGAGACTTGTCTCCTTCGGAGTCGTTAATCCTCTTCACGTTAAGCGAAGTAAAGAACTTGACGATAACTCTCCAACGAAAAATGATATCAAGGATGCTAGAGTTATCGCTCAACTGATAAAAGATGGTCGATTTTCTTATCCTCGTTTACCAATGGATCAAGACGCTGAAGTAAAGGCAGGAATTACAATCAGGAATCAAATCGTAGGTGATTTACAGGCCCTACGAGGACGGATTCATAATTGGCTAGATAAGTATTTCCCAGAGTTTCTAACCGTTTTTAAAGACTGGGGTGGAAAGATGGCGTTGGCCACGCTAGAACATATTCCTCTTCCAGTTCAACTTAATCAAACAACACCCGAAAGGGTGGCAGAAATATGGTCCACTTACGGAGGCGTACAACGCCCAAGTCATAAACGAATACAGCGACTTCAAGAGGCTGCTGCACGTTCAGTAGGATTAACGGTTGGACTACAGATGGCACAACGAGAAATAGCCACAAATATCAAACGATATAAGATGCTGAAAGAAGAACTACATGCATTAGAAAAACAATTGGAGGACCTTGTGCTCACCCTGCCGGGTATTGCTGAAATGCTGACTGTACCTGGCGTTGGGATGGTAACGGTGATTGAACTTTATTCGGAGTTAGGTGATATTAAAAATTTTGAAAATCCACGCCAAATACTAAAATACGCGGGATTAAATTTGCGAGAATCTAGCTCAGGAAAGCACAAAGGACAGACTCGAATTACCAAACGGGAAAGGTCTAAATTGAGGGCTTTGCTCTTTCGGACTGTTATGCCCCTTGTTCGACATAATCGAGCCTTTAAGGCTCTGCATCAGTACTATACAACCAGACAAGAAAACCCTTTACGTAAGAAACAATCACTGATTGTACTTTGTGGGAAGTTAGTTCGTGTTCTACATACTGTAGGTCAGAAACAATGTCCGTTTGATGAAGAGCGAATGATACGAGATATTCCCCATCTTTCTTTAGCTTTAGGAGCTTAACCTTTGTCCATTAAAAATGAAGCACGGAGTATTTGGGATAAAGCATTCTTTCAGGCATTCGACCTTGCAAACTAGCATTACCAAACTCTATCTCATAGACAGATTGAACGAAGGAATGTGGGCGCTAAGACGCTGAGAGACATGGGAGGTTTCATCGCTATGAGACATATAGAGATCCATTGTGCGACCATATGTATGTCTCCATCTTTTTTTAAAATAATGGAAAAAGAATAGCGAAGCTATTCCTCTTAGTACCAGTTTCTTATAAAAATGAGAATATAAGGTTCAGAATGGGCGTAAAAAATTTTTATATATTTTATTCCCCCCTATAAACCCTTGATATTACTCAATTTATAGAGGGAAAGATGAATATTATATTCATGTTATCAAATAGGTTAATATGGTAAAATATTCTATATGGATTAAAAAGCAAAATACAAGGTGGAGAAAAACATTAGTAAAAATATTAGAGTTGTGATTGGTTTAATCAGTAATATTATCTTATTTGTTTTTGGAATCAGAGGTTTATTAATAAGTGAACCAATACCATTTGTTTCTTACCTCTTTACGATAGGTGGACTTATTGGGATTATCGCTCTCCTTCTTGAATTAAAAAAGAGAAATACTACTGAGTCTAGTAATTCTGAACAAATATAGATCTCTGCGCTTAGAGTTAGTATTCTAGGCGTTTTTTTGTTATTGATTTCCGATAATGTGGATTATGGTGCGACAAGAAGTCGCTTTCTTACAGTGTAGCTGACGCTACTCATCTAGACGCGAAGATGATCTCCATCCGAAACGGCATGCTTGGTAACGAGCCTGTCGGTTGCATGAGGAAATGCGGAAACAGAGGACAATTGCATGGTCCAGAATACTGCTAGGAGAAGATAGGTATGGTAAACGAAAGTGAAGGTTTGTAAGCTTCGTAAGCGTTAGCTCAAGATAATGCATAGTTTTGCTTGGGTCTTGGCAAGAGGAAAAGTAGAATCATAATGCTGCTCTGATGCGTCCCGCATCTTGCCCGGAGTAAAGAACCTACCTACCCCTATTGCATCTGTAGAAAGTGGAACTTGGTAAGCCCTATGTCATCTGCATAAGCAGTAGGATGACTGCAAAGTCAAACGATGTGACAGAGGGTATGGGATATGAGAAAAAGCGAAAGCCGTTACCCTGAAAAGGGACAGGAAAGCAGAAACATTGTATAACTGGACGGATACTGTCGTCTTTACAGACAATGACAGGCTCGAAAGAGTGCCTACTTCTCATTGGTCTTCAACACGAAAATAAATTTGTGGCTATCTTCTAACGAAAAGGAGCGTGCTGTTATGAATACCTCTCTACGAGCGTCGGCGCACGTCTCGCATAAAGGTTGGTACTCTATTGATTGGAATACTATACAACACTATGTAACGAAGTTACGACAAAGAATTTATCGTGCCGAACAACAAAATCAACGAAGAAGAGTAAGAAAACTTCAACGTTTACTGCTCCGGAGTAAAGCCAATTTATTACTCTCCATACGCAGAGTGACGCAACAAAATACCGGTAAGCAAACACCTGGTGTAGACGGCTACACGGCCTCAAAACCAAGCGAACGTATCAAGCTATATCAACAACTAGTTAAATGCAATGTCTTTCGACATCGCCCAAAGCCAGCGAAACGAACGTTTATTGCTAAGAAGAATGGGAAATTAAGACCTCTCGGTATCCCGACGACACGAGATCGAGTTTATCAAAATGTTGTAAAGAACGCACTCGAACCGCAATGGGAAGTCAGGTTCGAAGCCAGTTCCTACGGTTTCCGTCCTAAGAGAAGCACTCATGATGCCATAAGTAATCTCTTTAACAAGCTTAACACGAATAGTAAGAAAAAGTGGGTGTTTGAAGGAGATTTCCTAGGGTGTTTTGACCACCTTAATCATCATTGGATAGTAGAAAAAACGTCTATGTTTCCAGGAAATACTCTCATCAAAAGGTGGCTCAAGATGGGATATATGGAGCAAGGTATGTTTCACAACACAATGGAAGGAAGTCCTCAAGGAAGTGTAGCTTCTCCCCTTCTAGCTAATATAGCGCTAGATGGAATGGAAAAAGAGATTGGTATTGTTTACCGAAAGACATACAAATCAGGCACGGGCTACAAGATTGATCCAAAGTGTAAGATGGGACGTGTCGCTTACGCAGATGACTTCGTCATCGTAACGGAAACGAAGGAACAAGTTGAAAGTATGTATCAGAAACTCAATCCTTACTTGCAAAAGCGAGGAATTAAATTGAGTGTTGATAAAACAAAAGTAACACATATCGAGAGTGGGTTTGATTTTCTCGGTTTCTCACTTCGTCAATACAAGACTGAGCAAGGAAATAAGTTATTGATCAAACCTAGCAAAGACAGTATCAAAAAAGCAAAAGGTAAGATAAAAGATACGTTCGCAGTAATGCGAGGACGACCAGTAAAAGAACTAATACGTGTTTTAAACCCTATTATTCGTGGTTACGGACAGTATTGGAAACATGTCGTATCAAAAAAGACGTTTGGGTATATGGACAATTATGTTTTCCTGAAAATAAGAAAACACCTTAGACAATTGCATCCAAAGAAGTCTTGGAAATGGATTCGAGAGCGTTATTTTAAGAAACCCCACCATGGAGGAAATGATAGATGGATTCTCACATGTCCACTTACCAATATTCAATTATTAAAAATGTCGTGGATTAAAATAGAGCGTCATGTGATGGTAGCTTATAAAAACAGCCCAGATGATCCTAGCCTAAAAGAATATTGGGAAAAGCGAGACCGTAAGGTCTTTAATAGCGAAAATACGCTAGACAGGATGAAACTCGCAAGGAAACAAGGTTACCGTTGCGCATTGTGTAAATACACTCTACAAAATGGCGAAAAAGTCACTGTACGAAACTTAGAAGTTTCTACAGGTAAAACTGCTAAATTAGTACATGCACCGTGTAATAAATAAATAAGTTGTTCGGATAAAAAGAAGGCTTGAGCCGTATGACGGGAAATCTGTCACGTACGGTTCTTAGGGGGGCGGGCGCTCGTGAGAGTGCCTGCCTACCCGACTTAACTAAACCTGTACAGGAGATTTATAACAATCTACGTCTCTAGATGTATAGTAATAACGAAGAATAAGCGTTAAAATTTTCCATATAAATTAATGGATATTACATGGAGGGTATTTATGAAAAAAGTTTATATTGGGATCATAGCAGCTTTGAGTGTATCTATACTCTTGTTTGGTTGTAGCTCAAAAGAAAAAGAGATGAAGGATGACGTAAACTTAGGATTTGACCAAGCTAAAAAAATCGAAGTATCATCTACAAATCACCCAGACGTAGTCTTAAATACTATTGATAAGCAGCAAGATATAAATACATTTATCAATAAACTAAAAATGGATAAATGGAATGTTGCAGAAATCCCTGCCGATGCTAAAAAAGAGAATGTCTATAAAATGTATCAGGAAGGAACCGTTAAATTGGGGGAGTCATCAAATAAGGGTAAAAAAGATCTTAAACAAGTGGCTACAGTTACTACTTACAAAGGTATTCCTTATATTGACGTTGAAATTAAAAATCTTAATTTAAAGCTTAAAGTTCCAAATGATGTATCTGAATATCTGTCTATTCAAAGTCAGCAGAAACATTAGTTACATACATAACAGATATAAGAAATAAAGCCCTAAGAGTGTTGAACATTTTTAGGGCTTTATTTTTACCGATAACACGTTTTATGGTGCGACAAGAAGTCGCTTTTATATAGTGTGGCTTTACGCCACTGGTTTAGACGCAAAAACTATCCCCGTCCAAAACTGCGGGTCTGGTAACTTCTTATATTATTGAAGTTTGACTTATTTACACTTAGTAACGACAAATCGCGCTCTATTCTACGGAGTGATTTAGTTAATTATAAGAGAGGTTGTTTACCTTTATTAAAGCTTGTTAATCCTCATCGGAATTTCTTTTGCTTAAGCGTCATGCAGATTTTCATTTGAGTAGCCCTTTTTCTTTAAACACTTTTCTTAACGCTTCATTAATGAGTTCAGATTTATAATTTTTAGGAACACTATTTATAATGCTTAATATATCTTTATCAAAATGAAATCCCTGATACACTCTTTTGGATTGTTGTGGTTTTGTACCTGCCAATAAAACATCTACTACGTCACTAGTGCTATTGCGGCTAATTCCTTTCTTTTTACTTTTACCTTTAAGCTGGGTTAAATCAGTGCTAATGGTGGGTGGTTTTCTAAATAGGGTACTGAAATCAACGTCCAACGGCTGTGGTGGCTTCCCTGTATATTTGTAAATAGACTTCTTTTTATCCCATTCATATCCCAGTTTCTTAATTTTTCTTTGAATAGTCTGAGTAGTGACATTGTACATCGTGGCTAGTTCTTTAATTGTCATTTCTTCCTTCATTACTTTTGTAAGCATTTCACCTATTAACATAACTAAAAGTCACCTGCTTTCATTATGCTGTTAGGTTCATATATTCATGACTTTTAAACCAATATCCTGCATATATGTTTGCTGATAATCCGTTTTATGTTAACTAGAAACGCATTATATATACAAACTATCCTTCTATTAATTTTATGATAAAATGGATTTTGAGGAAATGTTTAGGAGGTAATTTATTGTGGAAATAAGTTTTTTTTGGATTGCTGTAGGATTAGCAGCCCTTGGTTATTTTATAGGTGATGGTTTAAAGAACTTTAGTAAACCTCAAAAAAAATCAAGCTATCCTTATTTAATTAAAGAAAAAGATCTACACTATCATTTTAATTTAAGTAAGGGTGAAATTGAAGAATTGTTAAATAAATATCCCGGTGCTCCTAAAATAGAGCTTAAAGGGACTACATATTATCCTTATCAACAATTCATCGATTGGTTATCTTCTAACGAAATTTATAAGATGTAAAAGAGGAAGCATTTAGTCTTTGAAAAACTAGATGCTTCTTCTTTTTTATTATGTATTTCGAGAAACTAAATTATGTCAATGTGATTCACCAATTATGTAATATATATATTAAAAAATGTAATATATATGTTACAATTAAAATATGGAAGGGATTGGTATATGTTGAAAAACAATGTAAAAATATTTCGTGTACAGGCTGACTTGACCCAGCATCAATTGGCTGAAAAGGTTGGAGTTACTCGTCAAACAATAAGTTTAATTGAAAAAGGAAAATACAATCCTACCTTAAAATTGTGCTTAGAGATTTGTTATGTAGTCAACAGAACCTTAGATGAAATTTTTTGGATAGACCAGGAGGAGATTAAATGAAGTTAATAAGAGATGAAAGGCTCGTTATTAAAAATTTAAAGAATATTCGGATCGCTTTTGCTTTCCAAACCTTGGCTATGGTAGGAATTTTAATATATGACGGAATTACTAGAGGCTTTAATAATGTTACCGATAACCCTTTGTGGTTAGTTTTAATACTGACTAGTGTTATATTAGGATATTTGAATTTAGGTATTTCTGTTGATTCATATGAAAGTGGGAAACAACTTAGAAAAACACCTTACTATTTAATAGTTATAGGTTGTTTGACTATAGGAATTATTTTTGGCCTTCTAACAAAGATAACGTCTAATAGCAGCGTTCAAGATAGTACAATGATTGGACTAGTTATATTTTTATGTTTTTTAGGAACTTTTTCATTTGGTTATTTTTTAATAAAAAAACGTTCCAAAGATGAAGACGAATAAGTTTTAAAAAAATTCTTGGAACCAACCTTATGAAAACTAGAAACATATATACATAGTGATTGAAATCAATATTATTGATAAAATGGAAAAATGAAGGTGGTAGTGGAGGTTTAATATGTATATATGGAGTAATAGTTAGGGTGCCATAAGCCTTTTATATTCAAGACCAGTATTTATATTTTTCATTGTTGTATTGTCTGCTTTGTTTATCACAATTTTAATGCAAAATAAGAAGAAATTAGTTGCTGGCTTGCACGTAATCACTATAGTAATCATTAGTTTATTCATTTCAGGCTTAATCCTTTTCTTAGAAGAAATAATTGTAGATGATCTTAATTTATCAGGAGATACTTACTATTTCATCTTATATGTTTTTAATAATAGTGGCTTTATGTGTTATTAATTCAGTAATGTATTCTTTCAAAAATAAAAAACTTCAATAAAGGTAAAAAGAAGTCGCATTTAGAGGGCTTCTTTTTTTATTTGCTGCCTAGAATATCCATTATGGTAACTAAAGGTGTATATCATATACAGCCGAAAAATAGAAAAACCTACTGCTCCTGTACAGTAGGTTTCCCATGTTTAGAATAGGAAATTTGGTGTGATGCCTCACGGCGTCTTGGATAGTTTGCTCGACTTACTATTTATTATTCGTTTTATAATCCTTAAATAAAAAGAAAGAAACAGATCTAAAAAAGACTGTTTCTTTTAAAATCCAATCCAGCTTAATCCTTTACCCTTATGTTTGAAAATAAAACATCAAATATATTTTTCTTCATAGAAAATCCACTATGTTAACTAGCCTTGTATAATGTATACAGTGTAAAAATGAAAAAAAACTACTGGTCCTGTTTTCCAGTAGTTTTTTCTGTTGAAAGGTGGAAAGTATTTTACAGAAAAAATGGTCGATGCTTGGGAACATCATGAGTAGTTTGCTCTTGTTGTAATATTTTAATTCTTGTAAAAAGCAAATAACCCACGAATACAATGTATTCATGAGTGATCTACTAGTTCAATTCATGAGCACGTGGGGCCCTTTTTTAGATTATATGCCTGTTTATAAAGTTCTATAACTTCTTGTCCATAAAAAACAAACTACCCCTAAGTCAGTTAGAAAGGTGGCGAGGTAGTTTGTTAGGTGCAATGGAGTATTAGCTAAGAAGGACGCTACCCATCATGAGTAGTTTGCTCACAGTATTAGTCTTTATTCTGATTAGTGGTTTTATGTTTTTGAATAGGTTTTAATTTGTCTTATTATGGCCTCGTATTTATAATTCTCATCAATGTAAAGTATGATTTTCTCAGGCTCGTTGCTGTATTTTTGGATTAACTTCAGTAGCAATGGACGTACATGTTTATCAAATATATTTAACTTCGTTACACCTCGTTTTAGAATCTCTAAGTCGTTTGTACCTAATCTTTTATGGCATCGTTCTAAACAAATTTGGAAAGGTACATCTAAGAAGATAATAATATCTGCTTTTTTAAACCTTTCTTCGTATGTTTCTCTATATCCCCAACCTTCTATTACCCATTTATCTTTATCTAATAATTTGTTTAGTTCTCTTGAAAAATGTCTGATTTGTTGTCTGGTAGGAAAAGGAGTTGTCCTTAAAAATTTGAGTTTTTCATCCATCTCAAAGAATGGAAGTGAAAGATCTTTGCTTAATTTTTCCCCAAGTGTAGTTTTACCTGCACAACCGTTTCCAAGAATACATATCTTAGACAATTCTCACCCTCCTCTTTAGAAATGACAGTAAGGTTACTATCCCAATCTATGCTATGTATATGTCCCATAAGAGGTTGATTATTAAGTTTTTCATTATTTTTTAAATAAGTTCTTTATCAGAATAAAAAAAGCAGGCTTAAGCCTGCTACTATACTAAGTATTTACTTCTGATGATACGTTTTATGTTAACTAAAAAAAGAAAAATAACATTAGATTATTTGTGTCAGACATTATAACAAAGTTATAGCTTGCTTATATCAGTTTCCGGTAATATAAAGTTAGTTGATTGAAGATTCAGAAATCCTTTTTCTGCATAAAGACAGCACCTAATTATTTAGGTGCTGTCTTTATGCAGATTGGACAGACATTTTAATTAAGAGACAAGGTATAAAAGTCGAAAAGAGTCTGCTCTCATTCTTCATATTTGAGTTATAACTTTACTTCTAACTCTCTAAGCAGTTTTTTTACTCCCTCACGGCTTAGAATTATTTTTCCTTTTGCCAAGATTAAATTATTTTCAGAGACTTCACCTGTCACTTTACAAGCTAAATTAGGTGAATATTTTTTCAATACAATGTTCTCATTATCTACAAAAATTTCAACAGGTTCGTTCTTTTTAATATTTAACGTTCTTCTTAGTTCGATGGGTAAGACTACTCTTCCCAGGTTGTCTAGTTTCCTAACGATGCCAGTAGCTTTCAATTTAAAACCTCCATAAAATATTACTTACTTACCCATTAAGTGTACAATATGCTTTTTATTGTTTTTTTAATCTGTACCTTATGCAGACTAAGTCCTACTTGTATATAAATCCCATTATTATACATAATAATAAACAAATATAATTTCTCAAAAGGGGCTTTCGATAGTGAATAAAGAACAAGTCATTGAAGTTTATCAAGATGTTCTAGATAAGAGAAGAAAACGATTTCCGAATTATTTCTTTATAGGTAATGAAGGAAAAAAATATATGCGCTATATGACATGCTATCTACTTGAGCAACGCTTATCGATCCCCATCGATGAAATCCCTTTTCAAGTAGGTGCCAATACATTATGGTCCCATCGTCTAAGACCACCTGCTATGCTATATGGATGGAATTATTATGAAGTTATCGACAATGCCTATCCAGGAAGATTTAAACCTTGGCAGTTCCAACAAGCTCCTGATAAATATTGGGACGGGGAAGAAGGAAAGAGAAGAGCTATTGAAGCAGTAAAGTATGTAATAGAGGAAAAACTAAAAATCCCTCTTAAAGAGATTCCTAATCAGGTTAATATTCACTTTTTTAATCAACATAGCCTAGGAGGTGTCTTTTCCCTTTTCGGCCAATCCCCTTTTCAAGTGGTAGAAGCTGTTTATCCGGAAGTCTTTAAACCCTGGCAGTTTGCTCATGTTCCCATGAATTGTTGGAAAAACGAAGAATATATTCGAGAGGCAATGGACGATTTTTTATTCAAACAGCTTCATTTCTCTTCTTATAACGAGGCTTTTCTCAAATTAAAAGGAAATCATTTTACCGATTTTCAGTTAACAGGTCTCTTTCAAATGGCGTTTGATTCCAGAATGAACAACGTGAAGGAATGGATAAAAAACCAACTAACGAATATAGACAATAGATTATTTTATGTGGATCTTGATTAATGAAAGAACTGATTGAAACGAATAGCCTGTGAACTACATTCCTATTATTTTTATTTCCTATTTTTTAAAATAGCGATTTATAAGTATGCAGTTAATTGCTTTGATTTTTCTTCTTCATAAAAAGATATAAAGATTCAGCAAAAAAAAGAAAAAGAAGAAAAAAGAGTACAAATAATTCAGCAACCTCCATTACCCTAAATGGACTCAGGCGTTGTACAACGCCTGAGAAACATCAAATCCTTGAAAAATATCGATGCCTAAAGAAAAGCCCATTAAGCATCCCATCATTAAAAGACTAATACTCATGATTTTCATATTTATCACGCTCAATTTAATAGGGTCTTCTCTTTTTTCTATGATGATACATAAATATCTATTGTTAATTTTTACATAAAAAAACTCTTATATGGTTAAAGTAATAAAAACTTACAGAAGGGTGCTTAAATATATGCCTTCGTTTTTTAAAGATCGCGAACCAAAAAAGAAACGACCACAGGATAACGAGAATCAAATGACTGATTCTCCAGTAGAACTGATACAAGTTTCATTATCGGGCAACCTTAACATGATTAAGCAGAAAACCGGAAATAGTTCAGATCTCGTTATTCGTGAGATAAAAATGGGGGGGGACTCCCACATTAAAACGGCGATTGTCTACGTAGATGGAATTGTAGATAATCAGTCGATTCAAGAGTATTTACTGCAATCTATGATGAAGGATGATCATAAAGAAGAAATAAATCAGTACAATGCGATAGACCTGCTTTCTAAAGATATAATGACAATTGGGAACATCTCTTCCATCACTAACTTCGATGACCTGTTTGCATCTTTAATGGCAGGCGCTACTCTTATTTTAGTGGATGGAGTAGATCAAGCACTGAGTGCTAGCACCAAAGGTGGAGAAAGACGTTCCATTGCGGAATCTACTACCCAAATGGTGGTGCGAGGACCAAAAGGGGCCTTTACCGAGTCTCTTGGGACCAATACAGCTATGGTACGCCGCATTATTAAGACCCCCGATTTATGGATGGAGTCGTTAAAAGTTGGACGTGTAACTAAGACAGATGTGACGCTCATGTACATACATGGCATTGCCAATGATAAAGTCGTTAAAGAAATTCGTCAACGATTGCAGCGAATTGATATTGATAGCATTTTGGAATCAGGTTATATTGAACAACTAATAGAGGATCAAACATTCACCCCTTTTCCAACTATGTACAACACGGAAAGACCTGATGTTGTAGCTGGAAACCTGTTAGAGGGAAGGATTGCTATATTTGTGGATGGAACCCCTTTTGTACTCATTGCGCCAGCTGTATTTATACAATTTTTCCAATCGGCTGAAGATTATTATGCGCGTTTTGACATTGCGACATCGATTCGTCTTTTACGCATTCTTATGTTTCTCATTTCGCTTATCGCACCTGCTACTTATGTCGCCGTTACAACCTTCCACCAGGAAATGGTGCCAACCACGCTCATTGTAGCCATTGCGGCACAAAGGGAAACGGTTCCCTTTCCGGCATTTGTGGAAGCTCTTCTCATGGAACTAACCTTTGAAATCTTACGAGAAGCAGGGATACGTTTGCCTAAAGCCATTGGTTCGGCCGTATCCATTGTGGGGGCCCTTGTAATTGGTCAAGCAGCTGTTCAAGCGAGCATTGTGTCACCAGCAATGGTTATCATTGTATCGATCACAGCCATTGCTAGTTTTGCCACACCTTCCTTTGATATGGCGATTTCAGCTCGCTTAATTCGTTTTTTGTTTATGATTGGTGCAGCAACATTTGGTTTCTACGGCATCATTTTGTGCCTTTTAATGATGGTTGTCCATCTATGTAGCTTACGTTCATTTGGTGTGCCCTATATGGCTCCATTTGCTCCCTTCATCCCCGTAAACAATGCTGATACGGTTGTTAGATTACCATGGTGGACATTGAGACAAAGACCTAGATTAATTACGGCTAACACGGTTCGAGAAGGAGCAAACCAATACCCACACCCTCCTGCATCTCGAGGAATGGTGAACCGGGACCTTGAAGAAGGTGACAACAATGAAGCGTAAGGGATTTTTTCTTTTGGTGATGATGACGATAACCCTCTTGCTCACAAGTTGTTGGAGTAAAAAAGAGTTAACGGACCTTGCTATTGTATCAGCCATGGGTATCGACGAAACGAAAGGTGGAAGATTTCACATAACGCTCCAGATTATTAATCCAGGCAATGTGGCAGGAGGTATGCAAGGAGGGGGAGGCAGTCAAAGCCCTCCTGTTACCATTTATTCTGCTTCAGGGGATAATCTAGTCGAAGCAAGTAGACGGGCTTCAGGAAGAATCTCTCGACGATTGTATTATGCTCATACAAACTTAGTCGTAGTTGGGGAGAAACTGGCCAGAAAAGAAGGGCTTAATACGCTAATCGATGGTTTAGATCGGGATCCAGAATTTCGAAATACTTCCACCATTGTGATTGCGAAAAACTCGACCGCAGCTGATCTTGTCAAAACATTAACCCCGGTTGATAAAATTCCAGCGAATAAGGTGCTCAAAACCTTAGAATTCACCCAAAGAAAATGGGGAGAGAATGTAAAAACATCGCTCCAAGAGGTGATGAGAAGCCTTGAATCACCTGGAAGAGGAACTGTTGTATCAGGATTCCGTCTCGTTGGGAATCCCAAGCAAGCACAAAAGCTGGAGAACCTTCAAGAAAGTGCACCCGAAGCAACGCTTCGAGCTTCCGGAATAGCTGTTTTAAAACAAGGGAAATTGGTGGATTGGCTTTATGGAAAACCAGCAAGAGGAACGGTATGGATTCTCGATAAAATCCAAGGAACGGATATTAATATTGATTGGGCAGGAAAGAAAGAAGCTATTGCTTATCAAACTGTACGACAAAAAACAAGTGTGTCTGCTCAAGTGAAGAATGGCCAACCTCATATTTCTGTTCATACACGTGTTGAAGGAGATATCGGTGACATGGAGGTACCTGTTGATATCACCAATCCGAAGGTTATTACAAAAATCGAACAATCTGTGAGGAAAGAAATAAAAAAAGAGCTAAGGGTAGCTATTGAACGTGCACAAAAAAACAAAACGGATATTTTAGGATTTGGCGAAGTCGTTCATCGTACTAGACCAAATCAATTTAAAAAATTAAAAACAGAATGGAATGATGTCTACTTTCCAAAGTTAGATGTAGATATCACAGTGGAAGCCTATGTACGTCGAGCTGGCTTACGAAATAAATCGTTTCTTTCAGGGGTAAAAGAGAATCAAAAGTAAGAAAAAGGAGGTGCCAGTGAATGGAGAAAGCAAAAATTAGTGCCAGTCAGCTCTTTATTTTAATGGTTTTATTTGAGCTGGGGAGTGCTTTACTGGTACCTCTCGCTATCCGAGCTAAACAAGATGCATGGCTTGCGATTCTGCTGGGCATGTTAGGAAGCTTTGTTTTATTTTTAGTTTACCATAAACTTTATACCTATTATCCCAACCTCTTCCCCACCGAATATATGCAAAAGATCTTAGGGAAAGTAGTGGGTACTGTACTTGCCTTTGTTTACATTCTTTATTTTATGCATGATGCTGCGAGGGTTTTACGGGATTTTGGTGAAATGCTGTTAACTTTTGCCTATCCTGATACGCCTTTATTTATCGCCAATGCATTATTAATGCTTGTCATTGTTTATACAGTCAGAAAAGGAATCGAAGTAATAGCCCGATCAGGAGAATTGCTTTTTATTTTCATGTATGTCCTTGCGGTTGCTGGATTTATCTTAATCGTTTCTTCTGGTTTAATTGAGGTTAAAAATTTACAACCTGTACTAGAAGAAGGATTGCTACCATCGGTAAAGGTTGCATTGTCTGAAACGTTATATTTTCCGTTTACTGAAGCTATTGTGTTTACCATGATTTTGCCGTATTTAAATGATTCTAAAAAAGCAAAGGTGACGATGCTTTGTGCAACGGGATTAAGTGGAATCAATTTGGTTATTACGATGCTCATTAACATTAGTGTGCTTGGTGTTAATCTAACTGCACGTTCCCAATTCCCCCTTCTTAGTACAGTCGCGAGCATCCAAGTAGCAGATTTTTTAGAACGGCTTGATGTGTTTTTTATGCTTGCTATGGTGATTGGGATTTTTTTTAAGGTTACCATATTATTTTATGCAGCCACTATAGGAACAGCCAACTTATTCAAGATTAAGGCACCTTCAATGTTAGCGTATCCTTTAGGAATCGTTATTCTATTTTTATCTATCACAATCGCGAGTAATTTCCAAGAACACCTTCATGAAGGGTTACATGTAGCCAAAGTTATTCTACATATTCCTCTGTTCACCATAATTCCTCCTATCCTTCTTTTTGTAGCTTTCATAAAAAACAGGAAGAAGGATAGGAGGAAACACATTTGACTAGCTAATCTTCATATGAACATTGTCGTTATTGTTACATTCCTTAGAAAGGTACTTAACAGTAAAAAGAAACTTTTTAGTCTAGAGTTAACCTTAAAGCAAATTTACTATTTACTACATACTATTCAAAATTGCAAATGCTGAAAATGTTAAAAAATGATTCAGCAAGACAAAAGATTGCTTTAAATAAAAACAAAAAGGAGGTTCTAATTGCATGGAGAAAGCTAAAATTAGTTCTAGTCAGCTCTTTATCTTAATGGTCCTGTTTGAACTGGGGAGTGCTTTATTGGTGCCCCTTGCGATTGATGCAAAGCAAGACGCTTGGCTTGCGATTCTGCTTGGAATGGTATGTAGTTTCATTCTATTATTAGTCTATCATAAGCTTTATACCTATTATCCCAACCTCTTGCCTACAGAATATATGCAAAGGATTCTAGGGAAAGTACTTGGAACCGTACTAGCCTTTATTTACATTCTTTACTTTATGTATGATGCCTCAAGAGTTCTACGCGATTTTGGTGAAATGTTGTTAACTTTTGCCTATGCTGACACACCTTTATTCATCGCGAATGCCTTGTTAATGCTTGTCATTATTTACACCATTAGAAAAGGAATTGAGGTCATAGCTCGATCCGGAGAACTGCTTTTTATTTTTATGTATGTCCTTGCGATTGCTGGGTTTATTTTAATTATTTCTTCTGGTTTAATCCAGATTAAAAATTTACAACCTGTTTTGGAAGATGGATTGTTACCTGTCCTAAAAGTGGTATTTACACAAACGTTATATTTTCCATTTACAGAAGTGATTGTATTTACCATGATTTTGCCGTATTTAAATAATCCTAAGAAGGCAAAAGTGACCATGCTATGTGCAACAGGATTAAGTGGAATCAATTTAATTATTACCATGCTTATTAATGTCTGTGTACTGGGTGTTGATTTAACTGCACGTTCACAATACCCACTTCTTAGTACAATTGAGAGCATCCAAGTAGCTAATTTTTTAGAACGTCTTGATGTATTTTTTATGCTTGCCTTAATCATCACTATCTTCTTTAAAATCTGTGTATTATTCTACGCAGCTGTCGTAGGAACTGCTAGTTTATTTAAGATTAAATCACCTTCACGGTTATCATATCCTTTGGGGCTAATCATTCTCTTTTTGTCTATTACCATTGCAAGCAATCTTCAAGAGCATAATCATGAAGGACTAAAGGTGGCAATGCTGGTTCTACATATCCCTCTTCTTATGATTATTCCTCCTCTGCTTCTTCTTGTATCTTTCTTGAAAAATAGGAAGAAGCATGATGGGAACACATTTGATTAACTAATTTTCATAGTGAATATTGTCATTCTCGTTAAATTCCCCTAGTAAAACCCTTATACGTGGAAAGGATACTTTTAGCTTAGAATTAACCTTAGAGTAAATCTACTATCTACTTCATAACGTTTAAAGAAGCGCAAGTAATGAAAAGGGTAAAGAGCCATTCAAACAAGCAAAAGATTACTTTAAATAAAATGGAAAAGGAGGAAAGATTGAATGGAAAAAGCCAAAATTAGTGCTAGTCAGCTCTTTATCTTAATGGTTCTGTTTGAGCTGGGTACTTCTTTATTGTTACCTATTGCAATGGACGCAAAACAAGACGCTTGGCTTGCGATTCTACTTGGAATGGTGTTCAGTTTTGTTCTGTTTCTAATCTATCATAAACTCTACTCGTACTATCCAGATCTCTTGCCTACAGAGTACATGCAAAAAATCTTAGGTAAAGCAATAGGAAGCGTACTAGCCTTTCTTTATATCTTTTATTTTATCTATGATGTAGCAAGAGTTCTACGTGATATCGGAGAGATGTTGTTAACCTTTGCCTATCCCGATACCCCTTTATTTATTGCGAGTGGTTTATTGATTCTTGTTATTATTTATACGGTCCGCAAAGGAATTGAAGTAATAGCCCGATCTGGAGAAATCTTTTTTGTATTCATGTATATCCTAGCTGTCACTGGTTTTATTCTGATTGTGTGTTCTGGGCTAATCAACTTTAAGAACTTACAGCCAGTACTTGAAGAAGGAATTTTCCCTGTCCTAAAAGTCACATTTAATCAGATCCTGTATTTTCCTTTTGGAGAAGCCATTGTGTTTACAATGATTTTACCTTATTTGAAAAATCCTAAAAAGGCCAAAATGACGATGTTATGTGCGACGGGATTAACAGGCATCAACTTGACCATTACCATGATTATAAATCTTAGTGTACTTGGTGTCGATTTGACTGCACGCTCACAGTTCCCTCTTCTTAGTACGGTTCAGACCATCCAGGTAGCTGACTTTTTGGAGCGTCTGGATGTGTTCTTTATGCTTGCTTTAGTTATCGGTGGTTTTTTTAAGATAAGCGTGCTGTTTTATTCGGCTGTCATAGGTACTGCCAATTTATTTAAGATTAAATCACCTTCCCGACTGTCTTACCCTTTGGGACTCATCATTCTATTTATGTCTCTGACGATTTCTAGCAATTTTCAAGAACATGTCCATGAAGGGATAGGAGTAGAAATGTTTGTTCTGCATATTCCTCTCCTCGCGATCATTCCTCCTCTGCTTCTTCTTATTGCATTCTTAAAAAATAGAAAGAAGCAGAAAGCATAACAGATTTGTTTACTCGGTTTTTGAATGATAAAAATCTTCTAGTTGATTGAACCATCACAAGTTAGTAATTATCAATATACATTTAAACTATGTGAGGTGATTTTTCTGTATACTTGATTTTATGATCATTTTATCAATACAATTCTATTTCCTCTTACTTGTATAGTGATGGTAGCCATTATATTAAGTGTATATGTATACGTTAAATTTTAAAAAACAAATAATAAGTAGAAAGAATCTTTTTTATTGGGTTTCCATCTATTAGTTTTATATATGATATTCATGATTAATTTAAATAATTTTGATTCTTAACCATTATATATTTACTTTTAATAATATATAAAAAGAAGCAGTGGCTCAATGCACACTGCTCCTTTTCCCTTATTGATGTCGAAGCTTTTCAATTTCTTCTATCGTAAGACCTGTCAATTTACTTATTACATTGCTAGCTATACCTTCTTGAATCATTCCAATAGCCATAGTCTTTATTGCTTCTTCACGTCCCTCTTCTCGTCCTTCTTGTTTCCCTTTTTTCTCTGCTCTCTTTAAAGCAGATTTTTCATCTAATAGGGCTTTTCTCCTTGCCTCATAAGCCAGTAAAACTTCTGGATCTTGACTCACGCGTTCCCATTCATCTATTGCTTTCTTCAATACCTGATCTTCTTGCATCGCAATCTCCTCCAATACTTGAGTGATTTCTTCATCTTCCGATGCTTCAAGTAATAATAACCATCGCACAAGTTGATCTTCTCGTGGATCTACCTCTCTGTTACGCCATTTAATTAATAACTTGGGTAGCTCCATAAAATGAATTTCCAACATATCGGTTAAGAGTAATTTCTGTTCTCGCTCATATAACTGAAAGGCGGAATGATAATTAGTGATATGTGATAAATAACGAAAGTTAACAATATTGATAGTAATCGTTTTACAAAGCTCTCCGTAGTCCATACCTTCTTTCATTTGGCTGCTATACATTTTGGACCAGTAATAGAGTGTTCGTTTTTCCATGTCATGTTTATTATTAAGCTGAATTTCAATATTGACACGGCTTCCATCCTCTAACTGAGCGTGTACATCTAAAATCGAGCGTTTATCTTCTTGGTTTTCTTTATTAAAATGAGGATCTAATAACTGAACCGTTTGAATTCTTTTCTGGTCTGGAAAGCGAAGTGCTGCATTTAAAAAGGCAGCTAGAATGGATTCATTTCCATGTGTGCCAAATAGTGATTTAAACGCAAAGTCGACACGTAAGTCTAATCGTTTCGTCATAATATCCTCCATCATCTCCATGTTTGTTATTAGTATACCATGACTGGATGAGTTCTTTCTATTTCTCGCTTTATAGCATAATAAAGTGGCTATCAGGTATCTCTCGTCCTTCATTATTAATAATGATAAGTAGAAAGTACTGCGCATCAATAAAAACTTTATAACTATGAAAGATCTCCACGAAATTAAATAACCTGAGTCCTTATCAGTATAGAACTCAGGCTGCATAGGTAGCTTTCTTAAGACTGTCTATTTGACAGGGGTCACTCCAGGATTATCTTAAAGGTTTTTTAGTAAGCAATCGAATAAATTCAATGGCCTTCTTGCACAAATTTAAGTTTTTTATCAGTAGTTTCAGCATATAGCTTGTAAGTTATATGCTGAATTGAGCTTGATGTAATTTACTATAAGCTCCTTCAGTGGCTAAAAGTTCCTCATGTTTCCCTTGTTCAATAATTGATTTATTTGCCACTACAATAATCCGATCTGCATTTTTAATCGTTGCCAAACGATGTGCAATAATCAAAGTAGTACGACCTACTGACAGTTTTGATAATGCTTCTTGTATCGCATTCTCTGTTTCTGTATCTAGAGCAGAAGTAGCTTCATCTAAGATTAAAATAGAAGGATTTTTCAAAAACATTCTAGCAATAGATAACCTTTGCTTTTGCCCCCCGGAAAGTTTTACACCTCTTTCACCAATTAATGTATCGAGGCCTTGAGGAAGTTTTAATACAAAATCCTCCAGCTGGGCTTGACGTAATGCCTCTAAAATATCTTCATCTTTTGCATCCAACTTACCATATTGAATATTTTCTCGAATCGACCCATCAAATAAGAATACATCTTGTTGCACAATACCAATATGTGAACGTAAGGAACTCAATTTTATTTCACTAATATTTATTCCATCTATTAAGATCTCCCCTTGGTCAACGTTATAAAACCTCGGTAATAGATTGCATAAGGTGGTTTTGCCTGCTCCAGATGGACCAACTAAAGCAACCGTTTCTCCTGGCTGAATAGACAAATTAATATTCTCTAAAATTTGATCATTTTTATCATATCCAAAAGTTATGTTATCGAAGATAATCTTCCCTTTTAATTCTTCAATATCCTTAGCATTTGGTTTATCTGATATATCTGCTTTCGTTTCGAGAAGGTCCAAGAACCTTCTAAAACCTGCAATCCCCTTAGGATATATCTCAATTACTGCGTTTATTTGCTTAATTGGAGTTAAGAACACATTTGATAACATGACAAAAGCGATAAATTCCCCATAGGTCATATTTTTTTGGATAACAAACCATGAACCACATACAAGAACAAATAAAGAAATAATCTTCATCAACACATAACTAATGGAAGCATTCCATGCCATTATTTTATATGTTAATAACTTTGTTTTGCGGAACTTACCATTGCTTTCAGCAAACTTCTCTATTTCATACTCTTCATTAGCAAATGCTTTGACTACTCTAATACCACTTATATTATTCTCTACACGAGCATTATAATTGGCAATATCACTAAACATTCCTTTAAATGCTTTAGACATTTTTTTACTAAAATAGATAGATAAACAACTAACCAACGGAACAATAATGAATGTTAGGATAGCGAGTTGCGGATTAATACTAAACATGATTCCAAAGGCACCTATTAAGGTCATAATAGCTATAAATAAATCTTCGGGACCATGATGAGCAATTTCACCAATATCCATTAAATCATTTGTCATTCTAGAAACAAGATGCCCTGTTTTATTATTGTCAAAAAAACGAAAAGATTGCTTTTGCACATGATTGAATAATTGTTTACGCATATCGGTTTCAATATTGATTCCTAATTTATGTCCCCAATAAGTAACCACAAAGTTCATACCTGCACTAATTACGTAAATCATTAGTAATCCAATACAACCCCATAAAATCCAAGACCAGTTACCACTTGGCAACAAATCGTCAACTACCCTGTTTACAGCCAATGGAAACACTAATTCCAACAATGCAGCTAGAATGGCACAACAGAAATCTAATAAAAATAAGTATTTATATGGTCTATAGTAAGAAAAAAAACGCCGTAACATCAGCATCCCCCTATTCGAAAATTCATATCTTCCAACACAATGTAAAAAGAAAAAATAACCAATACTTTTTAGAAAAGCGTTGGTTATTTTTCATTTTGATTCACTCATATCTTATATGAATGTAAACAATCTAAATCTGATTTATAGTTATTGAACTAATAATTGGTTTAATTTTCGAAATGTTAAGTGAAGAAAAAACAAGATTTGTGATTATTTAATAGTTTTTAGAACATCATCAATAATTTGATCATTTGCAATAACTCCTGTATACAGCCAACTAGAGGATCTAGGAAATTCAGCTACATGATTATTTTTCACTGCAGGGATGTTTTTCCAAATAGAATTACTTAATGTACTTGCCCCATTTTTATCACTATTTACTAAGAAGATATAATCTGCATCTAAATCAGCTAACTTTTCTAAAGAAATTGGATTCCAATTGTTTTCCGTATTCTCGGAGATTTCTTGTACTACCTTTGGTACTTTTAATCCTAAATCATTGTAAAGGACGTCCCCACTCGATAAGTCCTTCGAAGAGATAAATAATTTATTATTTACTAGCCAAACAGCTGCTGCAGAAGGAACCTCTTTATTTTCAGCTAATTTTGCTTTTGCATCTTTTACTTTTTTAGCATAATCATCAAGAAGTTTTTGTGCATCGTCTTTTTTATTCAATACTTTTCCTACTTCTTGTAATTCTTTACGCCAATCATTATTTTTATCTTTACCAACTACATATGTAGGTGCGATTTTACTATATTGGTCGTATTTTCCACCCTCTACCATGCTAGACGAATCCATAAGTATTAAATCTGGTTTAGTCTTTTGAACAGCTTCAAATGGTAAATCGTAAGAGATTTTAGGCACATTCTTTAGATCATCTTTTAAATAATCTTGAACACCGTTACTGACAGACCATTGTGCTACAGGTGTAACACCTAAAGCTACCAGTGGATCTTCTAGATAAGATCCTAATACGCGTTTTGGGGTCGTTGGAACTTCTATTTTATGTCCCACTGCATCGGTTACCGTACGATTCTCTGAGTGCTTTTCAGAAGATTGGTTGTCTTGACATGCAACCAAACCAACTGACAATAATCCCACACTGCAAATTTGAAGAACTCTCTTTATTTTTACACCATACTTCATTTTAATCCCCCTATAACTATGTTAAAATATTATCTGTCTGATTCATTGATAATAATTATCACTATTAATTAAAGCGAATTCATCCTATAATGTCAATGGCTATTACTATGTAAAATTAATTAATATTCATTATCTAGTACATTTGGTTTCGCGAGCAGGAGGAAAGAATTTATATGGATAAAGCAAATAAAATGGATGATGAACTCCAGGGGGAAGCTAGTTACAAAAAAAAGATAGGAATTACTATCATTTTATTTGGTTGGATTGCTGTATTAATATCAGTTATTTTTTCTATTCATTTTGGTGCATCTCATGTTACCTATCGTACGGTTTGGGAGAGTTTATTTTCTTATAATGATAATAATTCAGCACATGTCATTATTCATGATTTAAGATTACCTCGAGCATTAGCAGCTGTTTTTGTGGGTGCTGCTTTGGCTGTTTCGGGTAGTCTTATGCAAGGCATGACAAGAAATCCTCTTGCCTCGCCTTCTATTTTAGGTGTAACAGCAGGAGCTTCTTTTTGTATAGCCCTTGCCTTTGCTTTCTTCCCTGACATTACCTATGGTAAATTGATTTTATTTTCATTTGTTGGTGCTGGTTTTGCCACAGTCTTAGTATTTGGTATCGTTGCTATATCAAAAGGCGGAAATACATCAGTAAAGCTGGCCCTTGCTGGTACAGCAATTAGTGCGTTATTTACTTCGTTATCTACTGCAATTGGTCTTAAATTCGATGTAGCAAAGGAAATGAACTTTTGGTATGCTGGAGGCGTTTCAGGTATTCAAATGAATCAATTAAAATATGCTATACCTGTCATAATAATAGGAATTGTTATTTCTATTTTTCTTTCACGCTCTATTACGATTCTCAGTCTTGGAGATGAGGTTTCAACTGGGCTTGGACAAAACACTCGCATTGTACGTATTTTAGGCATGATTGCTGTACTATTATTAACCGGTGCAGCTGTATCAATTGCTGGAATGATTGGCTTTATTGGATTAGTTGTTCCGCATATAACACGCTTTATAGTTGGCATCGACTATAGATATATTATCCCTTGTTCAGCTATCATAGGAGCTGTTTTATTGTTAGCTGCAGATATTCTTGGAAGAATGATTAATCCACCATTTGAAACTCCCGTTGGAGCTGTAACTGCTCTTATCGGTGTTCCTTTCTTCTTATATCTAGCTCGTAAAGAAGGGACGAACTTATAATGATTCAATTATTAAATAAAAGTAAACACGGATATAAGCTATTATGTGTAATCTTACTACTATTACTGTTTCTAATTTTACTTGTTAGTATTAACGCGGGATTTATTAAGATTCCTCTATCAGAAGTTTGGTCTGCTTTTTTCGGGAATGATATAGGGAATCAAAGGTTAATACTGTTTAATTTTCGCCTTCCTCGAATTGTACTAGCTATTTTAATTGGAGCAGGTATCGCTGTATCTGGAGCTATTATGCAGAGTATTTCTCGAAATGAGTTAGCAGATCCGGGTATTCTAGGAATCAATGCAGGTGCAAGTTTTTCCGTTGTACTATATATGTTTATTTTTCATGGCTCTAGTTTTTTAACAGGCATTTTGTCAATCTTTTTGATGCCCTTTACAGCTTTACTAGGCGCATTTATAGCTGCGGCTTTAATTTATGGATTTTCTCGCAAACGGGGTAGAGTAACCCCTATTCGACTAATTCTGGTAGGTATTGGAATCAACGCTGCTTTTGCTTCAAGTACAATGGCTTTACAAATGAAAATGGAACCTCAAGATTTTATGAAAACTTTAACTTGGATATCGGGTAGTATATGGGGTACAAATTGGTCATTTGTTATATCCACTTTGTTATGGCTAATTATTTTAATACCAATCGCTGTATATAAATCACGTTTTCTTGATATTTTAAGCTTTGGGGATGAAGTTTCTATTGGGTTAGGAGTATCCATTGAAAAAGAAAGATTAAAATTATTGCTTATTGGTGTTGCTTTGGCAGGAGCTTGTGTTTCTGTTGGAGGAGGAATTACATTTCTAGGTTTAATTGCACCGCATATCTCTCGAGCATTAATAGGACCCAATCACAAAAAAGTTTTACCATTATCTGCTCTTTTAGGTTCATTAATATTATTAGGAGCCGATACAGTAGGACGTATTGTGATGTCTCCTACAGAAATGCCCGTAGGGATTTTAGTTTCTATTTTAGGAGCTCCGTATTTTATCTACCTGTTGATGAGAACTAAATAAATTAAAAGATACTTCATTATTAAACTTTGTATATAAAGAAATGAAATTAAAGCTATACTAATCAATCATAAAAAGGAGCAATGAAATTGGCTATCCTGGCTACTGAAAATTTAGATTTATCTTATGACGATATACAAATTGTGAAAAAGCTTAATTTACAAATACCTACAAGTAAGATAACTGCTATTATTGGTTCAAATGGTTGCGGAAAATCCACTACTTTGAAGGCTCTTGCACGTATTTTAGCCCCTAAAAATGGAACTGTTTACCTTGATGGAAAAGCTATTAGCAAACAATCAACAAAAGAAATTGCTAAAAAAATGGCTATTCTCCCTCAGCGACCAGAGGCACCTTCTGGAATCACTGTTTTTGAACTTATTACGTATGGAAGATTTCCTCATCAAAAAGGATTTGGAAAACTGTCTGATCAAGATAGAAAAGTTATTGAATGGGCTTTAAATATTACTGAAATGACTTCATTTAAAAATAGACCTATTGATGCTCTATCCGGTGGACAAAGACAACGTGCATGGATTGCAATGGCACTTGCACAACAAACTGATTTAATTTTATTGGATGAGCCCACTACCTATTTAGACTTAGCTCATCAGTTAGAAATACTTAAGCTTCTTGAAAATTTAAATAAGCAAGAAGGAAGAACTATTGTAATGGTATTACATGATTTAAATCTTGCAGCAAGATTTGCTGATTATATAGTGGCTATGCGCGATGGAGTAATTGTTCGCGAAGGGAAACCTGAAACAGTTATTACTTCAGAGGTATTGAAGGAAGTTTTTCAAATTGACGCTGAGATTGTAAAAGATCCAAGAAATGATACACCTGTCTGCCTTACCTATGACTTATTAAAAAGCCTGCCCTCTAAATAAAGAAAATTATAGGTGCATGAGAATGAATGATGCCTTTGTGAAGGACAATCTATTCTCATGCACCTATTTCAAATATTATAATAAGTGAACGTTAGCAGACTTCTTGTGAATCTTTTTTATGATATTTTGTCTCATGTAACCCTGCCACAATGTAGTTTTCATTTTCATTGCATATTCTCCAGCCATGTCCCCGAACAAAATCGCAAGAAACTAGTTCTTGATTCTCAAGATATACTCGAGAGATAGTGCTGTATCCTGCTTCGTTTTGACTTGAAGTTGTGTACAGAATACCATTATGAGCGCAAACATCTAAATAGCTCCGATGTCCATCACTACTGTAACACGTATTCCAACTTAATTTTTTTCGTGTTTAATGCTGTTTAATGAAAGAAATTCTAATAATCCATTCTTTCCACGGCATGCTCCACTCACTGTTACTAATAGATGTTTGTGTACCACCATAGACGAAATCATTCTTGAGGTTTCTACCTTTACCCTTCTTACTTCGTTTGTGAATAAATCAACCATCCAAACACCCCCATTTTCAGGGTGGACCTTTGTCCCAATAAACAAAGTATCTTCATATAAACATAAGGAACGGATAGAAGGAGGATTAGAAACATCAAATGGATATAAAGTATTCCAAGTCTCCCCGTAGGTAGTGGATATGTAAATTACTTTTTCGCCATGTGCGACTACAAGACCTTTCGAATTACAAGAGATACTCCATATGCTTGCCTTGGTCGGAAAACGCTCGATTCTCCAAGTTTCGCCTTCGTCAATACTTCGAAGGAACATTCCCTTATCTCCAACGCCATAAATGATTCCACCAGTACATTTCAAATCACGAATGTGGTAGTTTAATTGAGGTAAGGTATTCTTCCATATACCATTTTTTTCAATGAAAAGGCCTTCGTTTATAGTAGCCACAACGAAACTATTGTTTTCAGTTCTAGTCACAGCTGTTGAACTGAACATGTTTTTCATAGGGAAGATTCCTCGAGACTTTTAGAAAAACTGATTGCAAAGGAATTGCATTGTTCAATGTCTTCTTCTGTTTCAGGAGCAAGCTCGATTTTTAATCCTTTTTGTACAATTTCTACTCCAGAAAGTTCTAGTTTTTCCTCCAGTAAATCAACAGCTGCACAAAACTCAGGATAAGAACGATCACCAGAACCGAAGATCGCAGCTTTTTTACCCGTTAAATCAACATTTTCAATCTCATCATAAAAGTCTTCAACCTCGTATGGAAGGTCTCCGTTTCCCCAAGTATATACACCTAATAAAATACCATCGTACTCTACTAGCTTTTGGATATCCAAGTGTTCAATTTTTTCTATGTCTATATCGTAATCAAAAGGTTCGAAATTTGATTTTATGAGTTCAGCAATCTCTTCAGTATTTCCCGACATGCTTGCGTATGCAATAAGAATTTTAGCCATATTGTTTCCCCTCTTGAAGTTTTTCAGTTTGTTTAAATGTTCTGCACATGAGCATAGTTTATTTTACTCTTTACCTGTTGTATATGGTGTAGCTCATTAGAAAGAGAAAGAAATACTTCTCTGTCGTGTGTATCGAGTGCTTCGTTTATTTTAAACTTCAAATGATTAATCTTTAGGTCTAAATCCCAAATAGAGCAAATGCTCCCCTTAACATATAATTCCTGAATATCATCAACATAGATAAAGAACTGAAATTCGTTATTAATATCGATTAAACAGTACCATCCTAAGCTATCGACGTACTTCCGGTTGTTTGTAATCGTCCAAACATCTCCTTGACGGAAGTTAATCATATGTTGATGCTGTTGTTCTGGACAGCAGCATCCTACTTCATGACAAAATGGTTTCATTATTACAAATTGTTTATCCATAGATGAGTCTTCCCCTACTTCCTTCTATTTTTTAAAATTTTCTTTTATTAAAACACTATAATTGACATTGATAATCATTGTCATTTTATATGATAATGATTATCAATGTCAATTATGTTCCGGTTAATCTTCTCTTTTCTTGTGCAAGAATCCATTAATAGAGATGCAAAATGTATATGGTACGTCTGTC
This sequence comes from Priestia sp. USM5, assembly GCF_058323215.1. NCBI lineage: Bacteria > Bacillati > Bacillota > Bacilli > Caryophanales > Bacillaceae > Priestia > Priestia sp. USM5. Next base: position 4,481 of record NZ_JBSGKN010000007.1, on the reverse strand, counting down.
AACGAGGTAGAAAATATGTTGCACTCATACAGAAACTTGTATAACAATGAACAGTTCTAAAGAAATTAAAAAACCTAAGTCCTTCTTAGAATAGAACTCAGGTGACATAGTCAGCTTTTTATTTTTATTAAAACTGTTTATTACCTTCACCTTTCACCACTGATAGTAATTAATCCATTCAGCATGTGAACCTATAGAGAGATGATTCACTTTTCTTTTTCTAAAACAACTTAAAAATTGGTGTTTTTTCTTTATACCTTTTAAATAACCTTCTTCTATTTGTTTATCAGTAAATACACACTTTATAAACGGGTACGTTTCATAAAAATAACACATTTTTATAAATTTAAGTTTGACTATTTACACTTAAAGACGACAAATGATAATAGTTAATAATAAAGACTTCTTATTTTTCTTTTTCAGCTTGATATAGTTTTCCAGATTTAGAAGAATTAAATATAATAGGGTAATCTCTCCCTAATTCTTCTTTTATCTTTTTCAAGAGACCTAGACCTTTTTTATTATGATCGTTTTCCATTTCAATTCCTTTTTCCCTTAAAGAATCTGTACCAAAATCGATCCACTTCCCATAATCACTAACCCAGTACTCCAGTTCTTCTTGAAGACTATTAGATAAAGAGAAATCCTCAATATCAAGATTTTCTCCACATTCATTGCACCAAATAGAATCTACGGAAAAATCGGCTTCTAGTTTATATGTATTATGCTTACAGTTTTTATCACTCCATAATTTTTTAAAGAACATAAACTACCTCCATTTACATTCCTTATAATACATTCAAAGTATGTAAAATCCTATATTAATTTTAGTTAATATGATGTAATTTAAAGGAAATTAAATGCTGAGTAGCCTTATTTGGAGGGCTTTTAGTAGCATATAATTTGCATGTCCTTAACATGTTCATTGGACAACGAATTTGTGGGGCATTGTTTTATAGTTGATTCTCTTCTATAGACTTCTGATATTTTTAATAATTCTTGAATTTAAAAACCGACCTCTGTTTCATTTTGAGAGGTCGGTTCTTAATTAAGTTCGATTATGCTGTTTAAGAAATAGCTTTAAAGATTTGAGTTAACCCCTCATTAATTGGTGTAGCTGGACGTCCAAGAAGTTTTTCAAAATCGTTGCTTTCGATTTCTAGTGTGCCTTCTCGAATCCCTTTCTGGATGTCAACAAGCATAGGAATAAGGAAATCAGGTACGCCAGCACCTTTCATAATATCGGCATAAGTAGCGTCATCAACCAGCTGTACAGACACTTCTTTCCTTAATACACTGCTAAGAGCAGAAGCAAGTTCGTCTTGACTCAATAGCTTACCTGAAAGTTCATAGATTGTATTTTCATGACCATTTCCAGACAGTACTGTAGCAGCAGCCTCTGCATAATCTTGTTGAAGTGCCCAACCTACTTTGCCATTTCCTGCAGAAGTTACCCATGGGGCTCCTGCTAGTACACCTTGAATGCTTGAAATTTCATTCTCCAAGTACCAGTTGTTACGTAAGAAGGAGTAGGAAATACCTGTTTTCAAGATAGCTTCTTCAGTTGCCTGATGCGTTGGAGCAAGGAAGTTTTTACTTTCCTGTGCGTTTACTATGCTAGTATAAGCAATAAATTTAACTCCAGCACGCTCTGCGGCAGCTACTGCATTGGTGTGTTGACGAATTCTTGTTTCATTATCTCCATCCGCAGAAATGAGTAATAAGCGATCGATGCCTTTAAAAGCAGCATCCAATGTTTCTGGACGATCAAAATCACCTTGACGAACGTCTACTCCCTGAACTCGAAGTCCTTCAGCTTTCTCAGGCTTTCGGACGCTGACAGCTAGTTGGTTCGCTGGTACAGTTTTCAATAAAGTGTCTACCACTTTTGTTCCTAATTTCCCTGTTGCACCTGTTACTAACATTTTCATGAATAATTCCTCCATTTTTATATTTTTCCGTTATAACCAATTCGGTTACAACTAATGTATAAAATAAGGTCTATTGAAAGAGATTTTATTTATACGGGATAATATAATACTATAGTCTTAACTGTTTTTTTGAAAGTAGTCATTTTTTTATGACATAGTCACAAAAATAGAACCATTAAGAAAGAGAGGCATTTATTATGGCAAGAAATTGGATCGGTGAACCTCCAGAGCAGCATAAAGAAGTTTGTCCTGTTACACAAACACAAGAAATTATTGCTGGAAAATGGAAGATCATTCTTCTATGGCATTTAAGCATAGAAACTAGGAGGTTTAATGAACTTCAAAAACTTCTACCTGATATTTCAAAAGGGATTTTGACACGTCAGTTAAGAGAACTGGAAGAAGATCAAATGGTTCACAGAGAAGTATATAAAGAAGTTCCTCCAAAAGTAGAATACTCGCTAACACCGTTAGGACAAAGTTTCATTCCTATCCTGCATAGTATGGGAGAATGGAGCAAAAAATATTTAAAGAACCAAATTTAAAAAGTTACCTCAGGTCGTCAGGTGAGTTAGCTTACAAAGGAAACTTAATATGAAATTTTTTTCTATATAACATAGCGTAAATTCTAAAAAATACTATTTTTATAAGGAATAGCATATGAATAAAAGGTGCGCTTTTTATTCATTTTTCTGACGTACATCGCTTAGAGAAACCTTGTGACACCAAGGATGTATAAAAAGCTGCATGTTCCCGTTCGAACAACAAACTTTGAACCCTTGCCTACCAAGGGTTCTTTTTTGAGTTGTGTTCCGGAAAGAGGTATTATGTTAACTGATTTTGTATATTCTATTCACTTTTCATATTAGCATTCATTAGTAAAAAATAAGAAAGAATAACATAGCATTTTCTTCCTGTGATAGCATCAATTTAAGTAAATTCATAAATAAATTAGGGAGAGATCAAAATGATAGTTCGTTTAGTAAAAGGATCAGATTATTATGTAATATCTCCGTTAATCAACGACTGGTGGAATGGAAGGCAAATGTCTGACTTGTTGCCAAAGCTTTTTTTTGATCATTTTAAAAATACTAGCTTTATTGTTGAAGAAGAAGGTGAAATCATAGGCTTTTTAATTGGATTCTTATCTCAATCTTATTCGAATGAAGCATACATTCATTTTGTTGGAATCCATCCGCAGTACAGGGGAAAAGGTATTGGGAGACAACTATATAATCAATTTTTCGATGTAATTAAACAAAGTGGCCGCAATATTGTTCGCTGTGTGACTTCTCCTGTGAATAAAGCTTCAATTGCTTATCATACTAAAATGGGTTTTGAAATTGAACAGGGGAATAAAGACAATCAAGATAAGGTTCTATTTGTAAAGTACTTGAATTAATTCAAGTACTTTTCCTACCGATAAAAAACATTATGGTAACTAAAGCTGTATAGGGCAACCATCTCTAAAGACAAGCTTTGTAAACAAATGTAAACAATAAATGTTTACATTTGTTTACAGATAAAGTATTATTTTTGTAAGGAGATGTATTATATGTCTAATTATAGAAAAAGAATGTTCCGAGGAGCAAAAATCGAAGATTGTATTTTGGATTTTATTGATATGGAAAAAGAGCTCACCAAGTCTATAAAGGTAACTACAGGCGATGAGAAATTATTATTATCTGGCATGAGTAAAGCTTACCGTATGATTGTAAATCGTTTAGTAAGAGAATTCGATTATTCTAAAGGGGGAGTCGCCATGGATATAAAATTAACAGAGTTAATAGAGTCATTAGAAAAAAGATCCTTAGATGCAAAAGAAAAAAGTAATTTTAAGGAAAAGGATTTTTTAACGGGTGGATTTTATGATGAAATCCCTGATGAAGCAAAAGAAGAAATTAAAAAAATACCTGTAGAATTACAAAAAGGTCTTTTTGAAGGTATGTCTATTGCATATGAAAAAATAATGATTGATCTAGAATTGATTCTTAAATCAGAAGACGCTGATAAGTTGAGCTATACAGAGAGGTTATCCGTAAATTATCAAAGAATGGCGGACATGCTTAAAGAAAAATTTGAGCTTGATAAGACTGATTATAGAAGTGGATATTTGCAAGGTGAAGCTTCTGCTTATCAAATGGTCGGAGAAGAGATACAGATGATTTTTCAAATGAACGAATTAGGAAGAAATTAATTTAGACCTAAGGAGGAGCGAGCCTATGCACTTTTTAAGTTGGTATGATTGGATTACTCCAACAAACCCTTATGCTGCACTATTGTTAGGACTGATTTTTATAACCCTTTTAGCTTTGAATATTTGGTTTCAGATTAAAAGTTGGAGCACACTCCTTATAAGCCTAACAACCGGTGTATTAGTAGTTTTTATAGGAGTAATAATACTCAATAGCATAGGTTGGTATAATTAATTTGATAAAAATATATAAAAACACCTAATTATTTAGTTAGGTGTTTTTTGTTCCTTCCTAAACCCGTGATTATGGTAACTAATAATGTATGATATATACAAGCTAAGGGGGGATAAAGTAT
>NZ_JBSGKN010000005.1:0-97232 GCF_058323215.1 Priestia sp. USM5 | reverse complement strand
CTTTTTACACTTCTGCTGAAAATACACTTTTTCGATGTTTCATTCGATAACTATCTCCATCCATATGAATGACTTCTACACGATGGAGTAAACGATCTAAAATTGCAGTAGTAATTCCTTGATCTCCCATTAGTTCACCCCACTGTTCAGGGCTTTTATTGGATGTAAGAATGATAGAACTTCGTTCATACAAATGATTAATTAAATGGAAAAACAAATTTGCTTCTCGCTGATCCATTGCCATGTACATTAAATCATCAATGATAATCAGATCGGCGTCTCTTAATCGCTTTAGCTGCACTTTCGATTTGTTTAGAAACTCTTCCGTTTTTAAAAGATGAATAAGCTCACCCATAGTTACGAAATAGGCGTTGAAACCTCTGTGAATAGACTCAACCCCCAAACCAATCGCTAAAAATGTTTTACCAACGCCTGGCGGTCCCAATAAAATTAAATTATACTGCTGCTCAAGCCAGTTTAGCTCTGCGAGCTGGGTCAATTGACGTCCCGTTAAAGTTGTTTGCTCTTCTAAATTAAATTCACTTAATGACTTCACGTAAGGGAAGTGCGCCCACTTCATTCTTCTTTCTAAACTCTTTACTTCGCGTTTTCTAAGTTCGTAACGCGTAATCGATTCAAGAAATTCTAAATATGTCCAAGAAGATTTTTCAGCCTCACGTAGGAGCTTTGGTAGCTCCTCAGCTGTTTCGGATAACCTTAATTGGCGAAAGTGTTCCTGCAAGTCATTTACAGTCTTATTCACTGTGGGTCACCCCCTAAAATACTTGTGTAAGCAGTAAGGGAGCGAGTTGTCACTATAATGTTGTCTTTACCTGAATGTTTTATAAAGGGAGGCTTAACCTTTTGGGTACATTCAGTTTGTAATGCATTTTGGTGGTTTGCGATATCTCGAAAGTCATTGGCGCTGTAAAGTTTATCTATGATGCATTTAGTCAAGGTTGCTTCAATCCACATTGGATATTTCTCAATGGTGTTTTGAATGATTATGAGCTGATCACGCCGATACCGTGGGTATCTTAAACAAATTTCATTTAAATAAGAAGTTGCACGTTTCTGATCTTCAAAATGTGAAACCAGTTGTTGCTTAAATTCTTCAATACCTTTTGAGCGATCCCGGATATGATGTAGATGTTGAATAAGCTTTCCCTTTTCATTACTAATGCTGTGTTCAGCAATTACTTCTCCATCTAACTGTTTACGGATAATCAGCGTTGGCGGTTGGCTCGAAGTGACTTCAATAAAAACCTCATTATCAGAGGCTGCACTATACGTTCCGAGAGGAACGGAATAACGGTTTGATTTAAACCGTATTGTATTGTCCTTACTAATATTCCTTGTTATACTTGGGGTAATGACGCTTTCATATGAGAGTGGTGAAGAGACCGGCTGTAAGTGTTGCTTTTCGACGGGGAACACTTCAGCTGGTCTTTTTTTCGTTGTCTGATGAACATGTTGATTTCCAGTGCGATGTAACCACTGTAATGCACGGTTATTCCAATCTTCAATATTGCTAAATACTCGGCTATCTGCGAAATTTCCCTTTATGTACTTTACAACGTTCTCAATCATTCCTTTTGATTCTGGGTCTGCCTTACGACATAAATGAACTTTAAACTTACGCTCATTTACATAGCTTTGAAATTCAGAAGTTAAAAGTAGCTGACCTGAATTTTCACTTACTGTAATTAAACGATCCTGATCATACACAATTTCTTCTGTACGTCCTCCGTAAAATTGAAATGCATTTTCATGACATCGAATGGCATCATTTGTTGTAAAAGGCCGGTCCTGCCACTCCATGTATTTGTATCGAGAGTGAGCTAAGACAAAAGCGATGAAATATAGTTTAATTTCATTCTTTTCAGTTGTCTTCTGTTTCGTTTCTCCCCAATCCACCTGGATTTGCTTACCCATGGGTTGTTCAGGGATTGCTTCATATTGCCGAATTATTACTTTTTTCTCAATCTGATAAATCTCCCGCATCTCTTTCACATAGGCTCTTACTGTACTCTCGCCAACAACTAAATCGGGATAACGCTCTAAGAGCCAATCGTGGATTTGTGCTGCACTGAGATGAGGGTATTCTTCAAGCCAAGCGATAATCCAATCCCTGTAGGGATCCAACTTCTTACCTTTGCCTTGAAGCTGTTCCAAGTATGCTTTTGTCTCTTCAAACGTCATTTTTAAATATTTATAAACGGTTGGTCTTGATACTTTGAGCTCCTGTGCAATTTGAGATACTTTAAACTTCCGTTGATGTAATTGTTGAATATTTAAATAAAGCATTAGCTTCTCCTCCAAAACGCTGTCCCCCCAGTAAAATAACACCTTCTATCATTTTGTAATCAGCGACTGTAAAATACTCAATAACAGCGATTCCAAATTCCCCAATAATAACAGATAATCGTTTCAAGACAACATCATGGATGGAGTGGAGAAACGGTGCTGAAGATTGGGGAGTTTTTTATGATTAGAGAATTGTTTCAAAAAGGTTGGACGAAAACAGCTATTGCAGAAGCAACGGGTTTCGATCGCAAAACAGTCAGTAAATACCTAAAAGATAACCAGTTACCTAAGCGTAAAGGAAGTAAACAGAAAAAAGAAAGCAAATTAACCCCTTACAAACCGTACATACTTGGACGGCTTAAAGAGGGTACCACTAATTGCGTAGTCTTATTAGAAGAAATACAAGCAATGGGTTATGAAGGTCAGCTCACAATCTTAAGAGATTTTGTTCGTCCTCTTCGCCAACAACCAAAGAAACAGGCAACCTTACGGTTTGAAACGCCACCTGGAAAGCAAGCTCAAATGGACTGGGCGTATGTCGGGAAGTACTTAGTAAATGATGTGCTGCAAGATGTATATGGATTTATCATGATTTTGGGTTATTCCCGGATGAAATATGTAGAATTCACAACGAATATGAACCTAGAAACTTTAATGAAATGCCATATGAATGCTTTCTCTTATTTTAATGGGATACCAGACCAAATCCTTTACGATAACATGAAAACAGTGGTGATCAAGCACAGCCCAGTGGAAGTTCGTTTTAATCGGAAATTCGAAGATTTCTTGGCTTACTATGGAATTGTGCCAAAGGCCTGCCGTCCAAGGAGGCCTCAAACAAAAGGGAAAGTAGAAAGAACGGTAAAGTATTTAAAAGATAACTTTTTTCAAAGAAAACATGAACCAACACTGAATGCGTTAAACGAGGATATAAAAGAATGGTTAAATCAGGTGGCTAATAAAAAGGAAAATCAGACAACAAATGAAGCACCCTTTAAGAGGTTTGAGCAGGAACAGAAGTTCCTGAAGGCCTGGGGGGAAAAACCTTTATTTCCTACTTCCCATTGGGAGCATAGAGAGGTTAGTCGAGATTGTTTTATATCATACGGGGGAAAACAATACTCCGTTCCTTATCGTTATGTTGGACAGACCGTTAAAGTAAAGGAAACATTAAATCATCATATAGAAATATACGATGAACATGAATGTATAGCAAAACATCCTATTCTTACTGGAAACGCAACGACACATATCCGGATGGAACATTATCAAGGTTTACAGAAGACAGAGATGGGTCAGAAAGAGAAACACATTGAAGGTTTGGCGACCGATGTTTCTCAATCACAAGACCCATCCCCTAAAGTAGAGAAACGTCCTCTCGCTGCTTACGCAGCATTAGAAGAAGGTGAACATGTATGATGAATGAGCTCTTAATTGACCGGCTAAGGAAGCTTGGTTGGCACCATACAGCTAACCAACTAGATAGTGTATTAGAAGACGTATCTAAAGATAATGTATCATATTCTGAATTTCTTCACACCATCGTTTTACAGGAAATAGAGAAGCAAGAGTCGGGACAATTGGAAAAACGAATGAAACAGGCAAAACTCCCTTATAACAAAACGATTCACGACTTTGATTTTACATTTCAACCAAGTCTTAGTGAGAAACAAGTAAAAGAGACACTTACGTGCCGATTTATCTCGAATGGAGAAAATCGAATTTTACTTGGTCCACCTGGTGTAGGGAAAACGCATTTAGCTATTTCTTTCGCGGTAGAGGCCATTACCAAAGGATATACAGCTCTCTTCTTAACCTCAGATGACTTAGTAGAACAATGCCGAAAGGCAAATGAGAAAGGTACCCTCCATCGGCTTGTCAATCGATGGAGCCGGCCAGATATTTTAATTATAGATGAAGTAGGATATTTTCCATTTGACGAACTCACAGCAAATGTTTTCTTTCAAGTTGTATCTAAACGGTATGAGAAAGGAGCAATGGTTTTAACATCAAATAAATCCTATCTTGATTGGGGAAACGTCTTTGGAGATGAAGTGTTGGCAACAGCTGTATTAGATCGGCTTCTTCATCATGCGATTACATTTAATATAAAGGGAGATTCATATCGTCTACGCGAAAAGAAAAAGGCAGGAATTTATCCTGCCAAGTTGACTACTTAACCGTTTATAACGGGGAATTTGTTTTCGCTGATATTGGGTAAATTTAAAACGTTGTTGACAATTTTACTAGAGTTCTAGCTTATTGAAGCAAAAGTGTAAAATTACGTTGAGCAAAAACTGTCAATTATATTCTAGCGTTTACAAATAACCATTTTATTGAAGTGCCTTTTGCAAAACAATTATATATAAATAGATTTTTACTTACTACTCTATAAAAAATAGTTACTCACAAAAAAACAGCTCAATAAAATTATTGGCTGTTCTTTATAAATTTCAAGAAAAATATATATCAATATGAGGTTTATTCTATATTTTAGGACACTACTCTATCGTTAAGCCTTTTATCATCTAGGTTTAGAATTTTACGATTTAGTAACCAACAGTTTGACAGGATTAAAATTATCCCTGCCAACATCAATACTTGTTGAACACCTACTACCTCACTCAATACTCCTGCACATAAAGCTCCTAACGGAATTGTTCCCCATGTAAGCATTATCATTGTTCCACTTACTTCTCCTCTAATATGAGAGGGTACAACCATTTGTTGAACTGTAACTCTAGCAACGCTTCCTATACTTCTTGCAGTAAAGAAGCAAATGCTTCCTATTATGAAGAGGACGATACCCATTTTTTCATGCGCAAAGCTTGCTAAAAGCAAACCAAAGCTTGGTATTATAGGTCCAAAGACCATAATTTTTATAACTCCAAACTTTTTTATTAATCTCGGGCTTATAAACGACCCCAATAAAGCACCTATACCACTCAAAGAAATTACTAATCCGGTAAGATAAGTAGATAAACCTAAGGTTCCTACTAAAAAGATTACTACCATGGCCGTATATATTGAAATCGCAAAATTAATTGTTCCTGTGGTAAGAACTAAGTTTCTAAGGACATTATTTGTAAATATATATTTTACATTTTCTAACCGTTTTATTTTTTTATCAGTTTTTGTTAAATATCTATTCTCAGGATTTATATTCTTTGGTTTACCGTATTTCCCAATCTTTAATATAGATAAACTTGATATTATAAGACATGTAGCTATAAGCAAAAGTGTCCATGAGATACCAAGTTTATCTATTGAAAGCCCTCCTAGAAAGGGGCCAATTAAATTTGCACCAGATTTGGAAAATTGGATTATTCCATTTATTCCTGATAAATTTTCATTGGTGTATATATCAGGTATCCATGCGGTAATTGTGGTTTCAATTATAACTAAAAATAAACTAATCATGCATATTATAAAAAAATAACTCAATTTGTTTAAATTTGAAGATAAAACCAAATACGAAAATAAACCAAAACATAGCGACTTGACTAATAATGAAGTTATGATTACTTGCTGCCTGTTCCATTTATCAGCTATTAATCCTGCAATATAGCCAAATAACAAATAACCTATGGAAGAGAGTGAAATAGCTAATCCAATTAATGAATTATTTAATTCCAAAACCTTAATTCCTATTATAGGAATTAGCAATATTAATCCCTCTACCGATATATACCTCAGTGTTTCTTCTGTACCTATTTGTAAATCTTTAAATTTATTATTCATATATTCCTCATTAAACCACTACATTCAAGTCATTTTCTACATTTTTATTAGGATGTATATCAGCAAAGAAGCTATCTATATCCTCTAAAATAATCTCTTTTTCCACATTGTACTCTTTAACAATTGTATTAGCTATATCATCTCGAGTATAGCCTTTGAAAGCTAGATTAAATAATGACAATCCAACTTCATTTTCTATAATATGAAAAACATCTTTCTCACAATTATGAATCATATTAATTTCAGGCCAAAATCTATAATGTCTTGCAATCCATGCCGGAGAGTCCTTAACAGTTTCATTCAATAACAAATAAGGTTCTCTAGCCTCGTTAAGATATGTTTTTACTGATTCTCTATTAAGTAGCGCATCTAAATAGTCATTTATTTCTTCGCTTTCCACTTTAATATTCCATCCTCGAATTTGCTGCGCCATTGGGGAAAACATTGCATCAGCAACCGAGAAATCACCAAATAAAAATTTGCCCCTCCAACCTTTTTTCACTTTCCTTTTTAATGTGCTCTCTAACAACTCTAAAGTCTCGTTTAGTTGTTCATGAGCCTCTTCCGATATACTGCATTTATCATTTTTTCTAAATGAATTTGCATAAGACATGCCACTCATTAAGGGCAGTAAATCTGCATGTATGTGACTGCTAAAAACACGAATGTCACTTCTTTTAATAACATCGTCACTTAATAAACAGGGATAGTCTTGGAATCTTTCTTCCAAATACTCTGATATTGATAAAACGTCACAAACTACAGCTTCCGTATCACTATCAATTAAAATGGGAACTCTCGGTAGATGCTCAACAATGCTACCCTTTAAAAGCTTAGTACTATCTAATTTTAATAACTGGGTAACTTGACACCCACAACCTGATGCTGGCTCCTTTGGTAAATCATATTCATCCTTTGCATTTATGGGTATAAGTCCGTTATCAGTAAATTTAATAGGCCAATCTAAACCAGCTACTACCTCCCTATATGGAACTTTCTTCTCCTTTAAAATTATAGAAGCCCGCATTGACCATGACGAAAACTGTTTATCTCCAATAATTAATGTTAACATTTTTATAACACTCCCTTAATATTATGATGAACAGCCCGACACTTGTTCTTCTTTAGTTTCAAAAAAGTGTGGTAAATGACATCCACCTCGACAGCTTTCTAGCTGACTACAGCCCATACAGGTTTGTCTTGGTTTAAGCACATTTGATATTTCTTGAGTCATAGCACCCCATATATTCTTAATACCGTCATTAACTGCATCGCCGAAAAACACATTGCTATGTGGGCAGTGTCTTAACCTACCATCAAAGGATACGCTTCCCCAGGTCAATCCAGCTTCGCAATGACCTGATAACTGTCGTTTTCTCAATGGTAAAGTTGGATCATCAATGCTTAATGGCTTATCTTTATTAGAAGTACACATTTTCTGTCCACATGGCCATGCAACTATTAAATCTGTATACTGATGCTGGAGTTTGTCTATCTCTTCCATTAATGGCATCATATTTTCAATAGGTACCCCATATACATCGTCATTTTTACCTGTTGGTACATAACGCATTACACTAAAATGTCTTGCTCCATTGTTATAAGAATCCTTCATGACATTAATTGCACCATTAAAATTACTTTTTACTAAAGTTAACTCAACTACTACTTCAATATTTAACTTAGCCAATAACGCAATTGCATCGATAGCCTTCTGATAAGCCATTTTATGTCCTGTTAATGCATTGTGAACAGTTTTATCCCCATGTAAAGAGATTAATACTGTTCCTACATTATATTTTTTAAAACGCTTAGCCAATTCTATATCTAAAAAATGACCGTTAGTAAAAACTACTTGATATAAACCTAACTTTCCTCCATATTCGAGAATTTCTTCAATATCTGGATGTAACAAAGTTTCACCACCACTATAACGCACGGTAAAACAACCATTTTCATTACACTCATCTAAAATTTTAAAAATTTTCTCTTTCGAGAGATGTTTTTGAGGTAACATTTTAATCTTTTGTTTAACATCAGCATCCGTTAGGTTAGGATCTATTTTCCATACATTGTAACAAAAACCACAATTCCAATTACATAAAGACGTAACTTCTATCTCTATACGTAAAGGAAATTCTAGTAATGATTCATGTTTCTTTTCAATGTCCCATTCCCAAATGTTCTCTTGATATTGAGTAAGGCTGAATAAGAATTCCCTTAGATCATTATTTAATTCTATCTCGTCTACGTCATATTCATTTAAAATGTATTTCTTTACATATTCAAGATCATGGTTTTGTTTTAATAACGATACAATTAAAATTCCTAATTCATTTTCAATTCTATGTATCGTTCCTGTTCTACTATTAAACAACATTCCTACGTCTTCTCTAAACTTTAGGTCCTTTAGTTCCTCTATCGCAATAGATATATCACTGTATTCAAAATTCACATTAGTTGCCCCCTATTTAAAAAGTTAAAAATGAAGAGAACAAGTTTCCCTGTTCCCTTCATAACTTCTTACCTATTAGTTACATTGTAGAGTTGGTGCTTTGCCTGATTTTACAGTTGGACGTTTATAACCTTTTTTAGCCACCCTAATCCCCCCATTCTATTATGTAGTAACTTCGATATAAATGAGATCTATATACAGGAATACCCAAATGGATATTTCTGTATAATAAATATAATGAATATTCAAAATATATTTAAATACTAATATTACTAAATTTCAATTTGATAAAAAATGAGTATTTTTTTTCAAAAATTGTAATATGATTACGAATTAAATATTATATATTGATTTTTATAATAACTAATTATTCCAAATGGAATAGTGAAGGACTTTATTTATCTAATAAGAATACAACCTTCTTTATTTTCCATGATAAATAAGCCCCAAAATAATTGATAAAATGAACAGTACAAAAGAACTGAATATAAATTCATTTTTTTTGAAAAAAATCTGCTAGGCCAACCTCCAGCGTATAAAAACCCGTTTTTTCTTACATAATCAGCTACCCCTTACCTAATGCAGTAAGGGTTCTTTGTTATTTTTTGATTGGACAGGCAAGCTTACTGAAGTAGCTACATAGTATCTAAAGAATCTTAACTTCATTATCTACTTAGTAGCTAGTTCAGTATCGCTACCGCGTTAATACAAGCTTTATACGCCTAGCGAGGCGCTTCGTGGAATCTGTAAGGGAGCTGAGCCGAAGAGGCGAAGGGGGCGACCGGATGTACTGAGCTGAAATAACTGAGACATGAAAAGCGAAAAAATAAAAAGAATGAAAGTAGGTACCAACATGAGAAAAACAAAATGGTTTAACTTTCGAAGCTTCTTTTATAAACCTTCTTCAACTTCCTCAATGAAACCTCGTCCTGTTACTGCTTATTCATTTGTTCCTTTTAGTCCAGTTGCTATGCTTGACCCCACCATTCTTACTATAGGAGGCATTGTTTTAGGAATTGCCATCATTGAACAGATATTAAATCGATGGGGCGTAATGGATCTTGCCGATCAGTTTGAAAAAGTGATGCGGTTTATATTGCCTGTCACCTTTTATGGAGCCTTATTTTACTTCTTTGCGACATTTATGTTTTGAGGAGGGTTTTAGATGTTTGAGAAACTAAAATTGCGTGGAAAGCTTATTCAAGCGTTTCGTACAGCAGAGATTTATCGGGTCATAAAGCGTGGGGATCGTACCTCCTATCAATTTCCGAAGATCCATCGGATCGATCATCAAAACACCTACACTCGGTATGCTTTTTCCTTACTAAATGGCATTGATCCTGAACTATTAAGTAAAAAGAGATGGGCCTTACGACAAGTATTAGGCAGCAATATCGAGATAAATGGCAGCTTAAAAAACTTTAGTATTACCGTTCATCACAAAAGCCTACCTAAGATGCTCAATTATCGTTATGAAGTCATTCATCCTCATATTGAGAAAATGGAGCTTCCTGTTTGTATTGGTCAAGATATCTATGGAAACACCGTCTCATGGGATTTCGCTGATTTAGAAACCCTATTGATATCTGGCGAAATTGGAGCTGGAAAGAGCAGTCTCATGCGTGTGATCCTCACAACATGGGTGAAATATACATCGCCTGATGATCTTCGGTTAGTATTAGTCGATCTCAAACGAGCCGATTTAGGGCTATTTCATGGGATTGAGCATGTGGATGCGCTTTGCTTTGAGGCCAAGGATATGAGAAAACCTTTTGCTTTATTGCGAGCTGAAATGTATCGAAGAGGCGATTTGTTATTAAAGCATGGCGTGACACATATAAGCAGGCTTCCTTTTAAACTGCCTCGTATTGTCGTGGTTGTAGACGAAATGAGCATCATTAAACGAGAAACGGATCTTGTAGAGATGGTGCAACAGTTTGCGAGTCAAGGCCGTGCACTAGGTGTTCATACAATCATTGCGATGCAGCGTCCCGATGCGGATTTATTAAACTCAGCATTAAAAGCGAACTTACGTGTGAGAATCTCTGGAAGGCAGGCCGATGCGACAAATGCAAAGGTGGCAGGAGTACTTGGAACAGAAGAAATTGATGCCGCAGCTAGAGGACGTATGAAAATTAAAATTGATGACGTGAAAGAGTTTCAAGCTTTTTTCTTAGATGAAGAAGCTTGTAAGGAAATGCTTTCTCCTTATAAAACACGCGTAAAAGACCCTGAACCTCACCTAGAGGTCGTACCACAGTCTATCTTTGGATTATTAGAGAAGGAGGAACAGCGATGAGCTTTCGGTTATCTCAGCGTGATAAAGACATCATAGGGTTTATTAATCAGTTTCGAGCTGTAGATCGAGACTCATTAGTAGAACTGTTCTTCAAACAGCTAAAATCGCCCATAAATGCATGTAATAGTGTGATGGTACGTTTGTATCGTCTAGGGATGATTGAACGCACACAGCAGTATTCTCCGACCGTCTATTTGCCTGTGGATGCGAAGATTAAAAAAAACTCTCAAAAAATATTACATTTCCTTTCCATCTTGGATATCTATAAGCAAATGTGTACGTATAGTACGCCTAAGAATGTCATTGTTGAAGATAAGCCGACTGGACGTAAAGGAGGCATTGAACCCGATCTGTTTTGTATCTTTAAAGGGTCTCCGTTTTGGATTGAAATTCAACGGAATCAATATTCAGAGAAGAAAATGCAGGCCAAGATTCATCTCTATGAAGAGTTTTTCTTTTCAGATGAGTGGAAAACGTTGCAATGGCAGCCAGAGGATCGGGCAGCTATCTTCCCTTCCGTTATGTTGATTACGCCTGTTCGTTATGCGGTATCTTCAGAACATATTCGCATCATACAAGTAACAAGTATTGATGAATTGATGGAGAAATACAGAAGTTCAGCTAAACAGCAAAGAGATGGAAAAGCAAGAACATCAGCTTCTTCTGGTGGAATCAAAATTAACTTAACTTAGGATACTGAGAAAATATGCTTTCTAAATAAAAAGACAGCTATCCTAGTTAGAACCCTTCATCGCTGAAGGGTTCTTTTTTTATGATGTGTACCGGAAAGAGTAATTATAGTGCGACAAGAAGTCGCTTTCTTACAGTGTAGCTAACGCTACTCAGCCAGACGCGAAGATGGTCTCTGTATGAAATCGCATGTTTGGTAACGAACCTGTCGGTTGCATGGGGAATGGGGAAATGGAAAACAGAGGAGAAATGCATGCTCCAGAATACTGCTAGGAGAAGATAGTTATAGTAAACGAAAGTGAAGGTTCGTAAGCATCAGCGCGCGTCTTGCGTAAAGGTTGGTAATCTATTAATTAGAATATTGTATAAAAATATGTAACAGAGTTACGACAAAGAATTTATCATATCGAACAACTGTCTCTTTATTTACTTTTTACAAGTCAAAAAAGTCATCTGGCTTTAATCTGGAGTCAAGTTTCCTTAAGGCCTTCATAATTTTTTTTATTGTGGTACCTGATGGTACATAATTAGAATCATTACAAATTTTACTTATCGTATTTTTGTTTATTTTAGTAATTTCACTTAATTCAGTTTGAGAATATCCTTCTTTATCTAGAAACCTACCTAATTTGCTTCGCTTCTTCCCTTTACTCCACAAGATAAAAACCTCCTTTTTAAGCAGGTTTGACTGAATTTCTTAAAAATATTCATCTTTTCAAAGAAAAATAGGAAAGATAGACAAGCATTCTTCATATGCTAAAGTACAGAACCAAAAAAAATTGTGGTCCTAATAAATCTGTTTAGAATAATGTCGATATTTTGGTCATAAACATATAGCATGAATACAGTTAAGACCGCCTTATACACTAATAAGTAATGGGCGGTCTTTGTTATAGGTATTCCTCAAAATTAAACTTTACATAAATAAACCCGTTTTCCTTTAAGTAAGGGAAAACGGGTTTGCTTTTTTAGAAATATTAGATAATAAGGTAATAGCATTCTAGCAAATTATTTTTTTAAAAAGGTTTTTAACCAC
This sequence comes from Priestia sp. USM5, assembly GCF_058323215.1. Taxonomy (NCBI): domain Bacteria; kingdom Bacillati; phylum Bacillota; class Bacilli; order Caryophanales; family Bacillaceae; genus Priestia; species Priestia sp. USM5. The sequence goes on along the minus strand of NZ_JBSGKN010000005.1, from coordinate 84,704 downwards.
TTATAAAAACTTTTCTTTTGTTGTTGAGCTTTTTTTAACGCTCGAATTTCACGAGCCATTGAAATTAATTGGCGTTCACGTTCCTCAAATTTTGCATCAATATAACTTTGTATTTCTTTCATTTGTATTCCGTGTGGTTCTAAGCTGAGGGTTTGTGTTTCAGTTGAAATGTTTGGTGGAGTGTCTGATACTAAGTTGAATTTTTTCGCAACGGTTATAACGGCTTTTTCTAAGGTCATTTCGGGACGGGCATAAACTTCTTTTAGTTCATAAAAGATGGTAACGTCATCATTTGTATAAGCTAATCTACCTTGTTTTTTAGTAAACTGCACACCAATTTTAGTAAAATGGAAGTTGTATTTTCGTATAGTTGATAGGGGCAAACCAAGTATATCAGCTAACTCTTCGGTGGTATATGCTGCTTCTGCGGTTATGACTCTCAACATATGATCACCTCCTCTTATCAAAAGAAGTATTCGATATATATATGTTAAAACCTTCAAGTAATAAGAGGAAGGAATGTTACCCTTTATAATTCTATTGCTCACGTAAGAACAGTCAGTATTTGATGCAAGTATCCTTATATGTTGAGCTATTTAATAACCCCATGGATTAAATATTTACCCCATTCCCTCATCGCAATGGTTTCTCCAGCTTCAGCTGCTTTCTGTAACCACTTTTCACCTTCCAGTACATTCTGTTTCAACTCATGTTTTCCAGTTAATAAGCGATAGCCTAATATTCTCATAGCTACTGGTTCATGTACGTCAGCTGCTTTCCGAAGCCAATACTCGCCTTCTTCTACATTCTTTTCTATATCCAACCCTTCGAGTAGTCTGTATCCTAGCACTCTCATAGCCATTGGATATTCCAACTCTGCAGATTTTCGAATCCACTTTTCACCTTCAGCTTGGTTTTTATCTAAATCTTCCCCCACAAGCAAGCGATAGCCCAATTCCATCATGGCCCATTGATCCCCAGTATCGGCAGACTTTCTAAGCCATTTTTCGCCTTCCTCAACATCTTGTTTCACTAGCTTTCCAGTTAGTAATTGAAACGCTAACTCATTCATTGCTCCATTATCTCCAGCTAGGGAAGCTTGCCTTAACCATTTGATTCCTTCTTCTACATGGATGTTACTTTTTTCTTTCTTTTCATTGAAATCGATAACATCGGCCATTTGTACACTCATTACATTTTCTTCTTCATTTTGATTCAAAATGTTATCCCCCTCAGCATTTCTGTTTTCACTTCGTTTGCTTTTGATATTCATATGTAACCGGAACTTTATCCATTTTAACGGTTTTGGCCACGACATAACGACGATAGCCATCTTTTAAGATGTTTGATCCTTTTTCAATCGTTAAAGGCTCATCTAAGCGTCCTGTACGCTTCACAAAATCAATGACCTTTTGTGTTTTCTCAGGGTTCGGACGTGTGTTTAAGAAGGCTTCAGGTACAATAATATCATCAAAGCTCACGAGATCCTGTGTCCCTTTTGGTTGATTTGGCATCTGTGTCTTTTTTGGCTCCGCCTTTTTCTCTTGAACAGACTTCCCCTTCACCTCTGACTGTACTGTTTCAGCTTTTTTTCCTTCTTTTGCTACAGGTTGAGAAACAGGTGCTTGTGCTTCTTCCTGTTTAGTAGGTTCCGTGTTCTTTTGTGTTTCAGAAGGCGCAGATGCCTCTTGTTTAGGTTCTTTTTTCTCTTCTGGCTGATTCTTCTCTTTATCATTTTTATTCGGGAGAACCGTAATTTGGAAACAGATGACCCCTACTTCACCAGGGCATTCATCAATCGGAATGTCTAAGGTCGGTTCCCCTTGAATTAAAATCTTTTCATGCATGATGCTTTTCTTCGTGAGGCCTGTTTTATTAAAGGCCTTCTTCGCAACAAATACCGTATACGAAATAAACGTACTCTTTTTTAATCCTTTCGGCGCAGATGGTGACCCTTTTTCACGCATATCAAAGGCAACATAGCGATCGTACTCTCGTAGTGGTCCTGTGGCTGATCCGGTTAAGGTAATTTTATGTGGCATAATAGTCTCCTCCTGCGTAGATTATTAGTTATTGTTTATTTAGAACACAGTTCTAAATAAACAAATCTCAATGAATTTTTAGCTATTAAGGGATTTCTTTACTTATTACATGTTCTCTTGTTTTGCATATAAACAGAAACGGTGCACATACTTTAAGTATGGACTTGTAGCTCAATGGCAGAGCAGCCAGTCGTATTACACTATACAACTTTGGCGTCTTGCAGGTTCAAATCCTGCCAAGTCCTCTCTTAAAACACTGAATACGTTAAAAATAATAAAAGTTCTTATGATGCTTTAACTATTTTTAAAAATTAAGAAACTGGTTCCTTTAATTTAGCAGCATGTTGATGCAATAAATCTTGTTCCTCAATTGTTAATGGTTGTCCTAAATCTTGTTTCAGTTCCGCCATTTCTAACGAACTGTACGTTGAGCAGTGTTCTTGCAGCAAGTTTTCTTCTTCTAGTGTTAGCTCTTGTCCTAAATCTTGCTTCAGTTGAATCATTTCAAGCTGTTGATCCAGAGAAACCTCTGCTTTTTGTATACTCTCTTCTTGCTGCTGTTCAGCCTTTAACCAATTTGGAACTAGTTCCTTACGGATAATCCGTTTTGGAGTAGCTAATGTCGTTTCTTTGCTTTCGTTATGTATAACTTCTTGTTGATTTGCGTATACTGATGAATAATCCTGACTTTTAGGGTTTACCAACTCATAGAATTGATTTTTCGCAATTTGATAGATTAGTCGACACATATCCTGTAGGGATAAAGGATTCCCTTGTTGATTAGCTTCATGTACATATTTATCTAACCCAACTATGGTTGAATACGCAATTTCATGTACTTGCTCTTTCTCAATCGTAATCTCTGTATCTTTTTTTACTGCTTTTGCAGCATTTTGAATACGAGCATAAAAGTCTTGTAGTTGATGGCCATATTTACCTGCATAGACTTGATTGACTTTCTTAGGCACACCTTTGATATAGCTGAATGACTGTGAAACAGACATTAAATGATTATTTATATGATTTACAGGTAAATCAAGGTTAATAAAGGCATGAGATGATTTATCGTCCTCTAAACTTGGTGTATCAACGTTTTCAGCACTTTCTGGAGACGTCACAGGACGTGCCACAGGAGTGGTCATTTCTTCTTGTTGAAGCGTTTGTATTCCTGTTGTATCATGGGCAAAAAAGATTTCGTCGCAAATGTGATGAAAGTTCTTATGGCTTTTAAGGATAAATACATAACTGTCAGGATGAGTACCTGTTGTATCTTCTTTAATGTAACGTGCCACAAGTATAAATGGTGTCGCTTTTAACGAACGTACAAAACGAGAAACCGTACTTTTGGACACATTAAATTTCTTCATAAGCGTTTCAGAACGGATCGCTTGAATGCCCGTAGCCACTAGGTTATAGATGACGTGATCGAGCATTTCCATTCTCTTTTTAGGAAACTCTTTATGTATAGCTGATTGTTGTTGTTTAAAGTGGGTACGAAGACTTTCTAAAAACTCTTCTTTCTTTTTACGAAGCGTGGACTTGTTGCTCCATAACCATTTGAACCGTCCATTGAAGGTATCTACATCTTTTAAATAACAGGTTAATATTTTTGTCATTTGTTCATCGTCTCCTTTAAGGAACACAAAAAAGACACTGTTTCCCTGGGAAAAGGAAAACAATGCCTTGATTTTGATGAACTAAGCCCTTGAAATAGATGTCAATTTCGTATAAAATAAAAACATAAGTTTTATTTTATAGAAAAACTAACTCTATTAACAAGAGACTTCGACAAGTGTTTTCCCTACCGTGATTAGGGGGAACGGTTTAAGAGTGTTGACAGCACTTCTTAAACAGTTGAAGTCTTTTTTCTATTCCGGTCCTTTTTGTTAGTTTTATTATAGCGTTAACTAGTCTCATAATTCAATAAAAATTAGCAAAATATATCAAAACGAGTATTTTAGGCTAATCTTTTTCATTTAGATAATAAATAATTTTAAAATTATTTATCTGAAAAATAAAATCTTTCTCTCTACTCTCAACCAGCATGCAAAGTGCAATTTTTAGTTTCAATAAAAATAATCTTCCAAATGAAAGAGGCATTGCCCTTAGTTAATTCAGCTTAACTAAGGGCAATGCCTCTTTCATTTTTTATCTTTCACTAAAATTAGGTTAATCATTGATTTTATTTCATGTCATACTCTCTTTCAAGTCGATCTACTAAATGTTCACTTATGTAATCTTCGATGAAAGCACGTTTTTTATTATGATTTTCTTCCCTTTTAAAACTAAACAGACCAGTTTTCACAGTGGTAGTCCGTTCCTCTTCAGGTAAAATGCCCCATTTTCCAATGGCTTCTTTTTTTAATTTGTTCCTAATTTTCAATTCGTTTAGACGTTGCTCTTTTTCCAAGATTCTTTGGTTGTTTGTAGTTGTAGATGTTTCAGGAAGTGCCTTTAGTACATCTTGAAATTGAGATAAAATTTTTTGATTTGTTTGTCCACTTTGATTCATAAATGTTGTTAAAACCTGAACCATAGAATCAATTTTCTCAGTTGCCTCTGCTAATTGTTCTTCTAAATTCACTATTTTCTTCTCAAAAACTGTTTTCATAGGTTCATTCTTTTCTAACATCTCTGATGTTGTTTCTCCATTAAAATGTGAACGGATTTGCTTAATAGAATAACCATGTTCTTCTTTTAATCTCTTAGCCTCAAGTAACATATCAATTTCTTCTCTTTTGAAACGACGATGACCACCTTGAGTACGAATTCCTTGAATATTAAAGTCCTCTTGATATCTTCGAATTGTTTGATCAGACAGTCCAGTAAGTTTTATTACTTCACTTAATTTGAATTCTTCCTCAGTTTGTTTCAAATTAACCCCTCCTCTTCCCGATTATAATAACAATAAATTTGTTGTTATTATAACAGAACTGACATCAAATTTTGAGAGATTTAATAATGGATTTTTTGTTAGATTTACAGGTTCTTTTGCTATTTTTGATAGAATAGGCAATTCAAAGTCATAGTTCATTATAACAAAGTTCTTAAGAAGGCTAAAGAGATGAAATCTAACTGTGAATCTATAGTAAGTGACTGTTAAGTTTGGATTGGAGAAGACTAAAGAGATGAAATCTAACTGTGAATCTATAGTAAGTGACTGTTAAGTTTGGATTGGAGAAGACTAAAGAGATGAAATCTAACTGTGAATCTATAGTAAGTGACTGTTAAGTTTGGATTGAAGAAGACTAAAGAGACGAAATCTAACTGTGAATCTATAGTAAGTGACTGTTAAGTTGAACTTATCTTCAACTATACTTTAGAAATCTGACTATAAATCTGTGATTAATTAATGTTAGGTTTAACTAAAGTTTAACTAAAGAGGGAGATGTTATTAAGAAACTATATTAAGTGAGCAATAAGTTGAACTTAAGTTTTACTAGCGCTAAAAAACTAACTATAAATCTATACGAGGCGGTTTCTTCTAACATAACAGGAACCGTAACCATTGAAAATCGTGTGTACCATGCGGCTAATAGCTCACTGGATATGGTCATCAAAATGGATCAAACAGATGAAGAAGAAGTAAGCTTTGTTGCACAAGAAAAAGCGAATCCAAACATCAAATTACCTGTTCATTTATTGTATGAAGATGATGGCTATTATGTGGTAAGAATCAGCGATTTATCTCCAAATTGGGAAGCACTTGCCTTTGATCTATACCAAGAGAATGAAGAAAAAGAAACGGTAAACGTAGATGATGTAACGAGTGATTCAAAAACAGATTCAACAGAAGAAATAGATGCTCATGCATTAATTACAACGCTCTATTCTGACCAACGAAAAACAAAAAGTGAAGAAGGAAAAGGAATAAAAACCAAACAAGATTACGTGCTTTTAGTCAATGATTTGGAAAAAGATTTTGTTAAAGAGAAAATGAAAAACTATGAAAAGGCAATTAAGGTAGAAGCCAAACATAAACGTCAAACGCAACAAGAAATGAACGAATTACAACGTGATATGAAGTACCAAGTACAGGAGGAAAAAGCCGATACGGAATCAAAAATTGCGATGAAAAAGGATGCCATTCAATCGAGTGATGCAAGCATTCAGCTCTATAAAGATGAACAAAAAAGTTTACAAGAAAAGCTCCAAAAATTGAATAAAAAGCAACAGGATTTAGCCATGAAGTGAAAAAACACAGGGGGACGTAAAGGGGACATCGGGATTTTAAAAGGGGACGTAAAAGGGACGTACACCAAAAAAAGGGGACGTAAAGGGGACATTAAGCGACTTTCTTTGATATCACGGTTTTGCTAGGCTCTGCCTAGCCTATCACACCCTGTGATAGCAAAAACCCCTTATGCTCTTCTCTCTTTTGTAGTGGTGAAGCACAATTTACAGGAAAGGAACGAATGTCATAGATATGTTTTTACAAAGTATCATTCTGATTGCTGTTGAAAAAATGGATGAGGTGACGAAAGAAAAGAATATTTCTTCCAAAGAATTTTAAAAGTGAGCTTAAAAAGGTGGGAGGTGCTGAGAGCGAAAAAGGATTATGACAAAGGGAGAAAAGAGAAATCACAAAATGAATGCATGAAATTTTTTGCACGGAATAATAGAGCATATTCTACAAATAAAAGAAATGCAACACAAGAAATGGAACGTTAAAAAAAGCAAAAGTTTGAAGACGAAATAAAGGTTGAGGCGTCTTCTTTTTTCATACTAGGAAGGTGGAAGGAGGGAAGAAGCAGCAAGCAAACCAACGAATTAAGATTTGATTATTATCAATAAGTATTACAACAAACTTGCTTATTTGCACAATAGCTATATTGAAGTATTTGATCCAGTAGCAACGAGTAAAATGTGGGAGAAAACACCTGTTGGCTTTTTTAAAGTTGTAAACAAGATTAAAAATCGTTCTTATCATATAGGTCATATACATGATATAAGGTTTGATGTAATGCCTTACTTCTTTCTCCCTAAATATTCTTTCTACTCTTTGTTTTTTCGACATTTTTTATACCTTCTCTTTTTTATAATGTAAAGTACACAAAAGCATAAAACAAGAGGAGGAGCGCAGATGAACATGGTAGCAGGTGTAGAAACAAGAGAAGAAAAGACGACCCTAAATGATGAAGAGATTGTTCAAGCGTTTCAAAAAGGCGACGAAGGTGTTTTCAATGTGCTCATAAAGAAATATGAGTATTTGGTCTGGTCAAAGGTAAAAAGATACTTCCTACTAGGAGGAGATCGAGAAGATCTCTTACAAGAAGCAAGGATAGGATTATATAAAGCTGTTCGCGATTTTAAAACCGAAGGGATGAGTTCATTTAGGGGATTTGCTGATCTATGCATTACACGTCAACTCATTACAGCTATAAAGGCAAGTGCTCGTCAAAAACATTCCCCCTTAAACAATGCCATCTCTTTAAACATACCTAAGAATTCAAAGCGATTGGAAGACGATTTGATTCTTATGGAGATGCTTCCTCACCCACGTGCTGTAAGCCCCGAACAAGCTACCGTGGAAAAAGAAAATAAAAGAGAAAGGGAACAGAGGTTACAAGAAATACTGTCACCTATTGAAAAAGATGTATTCGCTCTATATATGAAGGGACAAACGTATATGCAAATCTCTCAGGACCTACATCTTTCTCAAAAAACAGTAGATAATGCGCTTTACCGAATTAAGAAAAAAATGAAGCATCAAATGCAGTATCTGTATTTACAGCAATCATCCTGACAGACGTAGATAATTTACTGTAAGCTATCTCTCTTTAATACCTAATAGAAGAAACCTTCCCAAAAAATAGTTATTTATTTTTAATAGATTGATGATGAGTGAAACGAATATTTTGTAGAAATTTCGGGTTCTAAAAGCGTTGATTTATTACAAATAATAAATTATCCTATTACTAGTAAAAAAAGGAAGGGTGGACGTGAAACAATGATTAATTAATCCTATTTTCTAAGAAAAAATTCGTTAAATAATACGATGGTTTTTTCTGAATAGGATTAGACTGTACTTTTACATACAAATCAAATTGATCATTGTATTCCTTTCTTTCGGAATGTCATGCCAATATTGTTGTTGTATTGTACTTCCTCCTGTTCAGAAAATACGCAGGAGGTTTTTTGTTTTGGAAGAGAAATTACCCGTAAACCATTCAACAAAGTTGTTTGGAAACCGTGTTTTTCAAGCTATTATTATCTCTGGGGTATTCTTGCAAATAGGAATATGGGTTAGGAATTTTGCTGTACTTCTTTTCATAATGGAGAAGACAAACGGCGACCCATTTGCAGTATCTTTGATATCTGTAGCAGAATTTGCACCAATTTTTATTTTCTCTTTTATTGGCGGAACATTTGCAGATCGCTGGCGTCCAAAACGTACCATGGTGTGGTGTGATATTTTAAGTGCAATATCTGTATTTGCTGTGCTTGTCACGCTTATACTTGGATCTTGGCACATTGTTTTTTTCGCCACCTTAATTTCTTCAATCCTTTCCCAATTCTCCCAGCCTTCAGGGATGAAACTGTTTAAAATGCATTTACCGGAGGAGCAAATGCAGGTAGGGATGTCAGTCTATCAAACGGTCTTTGCGATATTCATGGTTCTAGGACCAATACTAGGGACATTTGCCTTTCAAGCCTTTGGTATAAATCTCTCCATTGCCATCACAGGTACAGCCTTTTTACTATCAGCAGCAGCACTCACTTTTCTACCTTCCGACCGAAAGATGGAAGAAGAGAGTGGGACTACATCACTGCTAAGTGAAATGAAAAGTGGTATTAAGTATGTTTTGGGGAAGAAAGAGTTGAGCCTGTTAGGTCTATGCTTTTTAGCAGCTGGACTAGGAATAGGGTTTATTCAGCCTCTCTCCATTTTTCTTGTAACAGAGCAGTTGGGTTTAGCAAAAGAAAATCTCCAGTGGTTACTTACAGATAATGGAATTGGCATGATCTTAGGAGGAGCAGTAGTAATGATCTTTGCCAAAACAGTAGCACCGCAAAGGCTGCTGGCAGTTGGAATGGTTGGTAATGCAATTGGGTTTGCCATAATGGGATTATCAGTAAATCTATGGCTGACGCTGGGAGCTCAGTTTCTAAATGGTCTCATGTTACCATGCATTCAGATCGGCATCAATACGATGATCTTACAGAGAACGGAGGCTGCTTTTATTGGCAGGGTCAATGGGATTCTAAGTCCTCTTTTTACAGGAGCCATGGTATTGACGATGAGTGTAGCTGGTATTCTAAAAGAGCAGTTTTCATTAGTTGCTATATTTGAGGCAGCAGCAGTCTTGTTTATTATAGGTTTGCTTTTTATATTACCTCTATATAATCTAAAAGAGGAGACAAAGCAGAAAGGTATAGAATTAGGAGAGTAAAAAACTAATTATGAATGCTTATCTAAATACCTATAATGAAAAAAAGCATTTTTATTGTAAAGTACAACCAAAGGAAATTGAATAAAATACGGTATGTTTTAATTCTAAAAGATGTGGTACACATATAGTACAGTATCAATATCATGTAGAATTGAATGCTGTGAAAGGTTAAATACTTAGCTTAATGAAGGGACTGGTTCGGTTTTGAAAGACGTAACAGCGACTTCAGCAAATGTATTACCCCAATTGACAAGTAGGTATTGTGATTTAACGAATGGTACTCTCGTTATGAACCGTTATACGTAACGAAAGGGCCTCAAAAGGGCAATTGAACATGAGAATTATTTTATTGTAAGAGAGGGGAGCCTGCATCATTTTTGATGCAGGCTCTTATTATGTTGATGATATAAAGTAAGGTACATAAGGATTGAATCTGAATATTGCTTATAGATACAAGTTCTACTTAATTTGAATAATTGTTGATATATGTAAGGTTTTGTAGATAACTAAATTGCTCCCACATATTGAATATTTATCCTATATCAAGTACAATAAGTTGAATATAAGTTCAACTTAAAAAAGAGGTGTTTATAAATGAAAATTTCACGTTTTAATAAAGATTGCGGTAACTCTGTTGATATGAACATTATGGATGGATATCTATTTGATTTTCCAACGAATGTAGTTGAACTTCAAAAAGAAGCTGCAGACTCTTTTTTCACAGATGCAGTTACAGCTCCAGAAGAATTCAAGAAACGCATTTTACTTTCTACAACCATTGAGGGGGAAGAGAAGGAGCGTTATTTCTTAGTAGGTGACATTGCAGCTAGTCAATTGCTGGCCAACAATCACATTAATAAATTACATAATAAAATTACAAGTCATATTCCATACATCACCTTTTTAGCTGCCATTGCGTATTACCATGCGTTACATGCAAAAAATAAAAAGGACACTACAATTGAAATTGACTATTTTTCTACCATGTTACCAATCTGGCTACTTAAGAAAGAGAGCACATTTGGGGCGGCTCAAAAAGCTATGGCTAATCGCTTCTTAGGCGACCATACGTTTACCGTGCATACGCCTGGTTTTGAAAATACTCTAAAAGTATTAGTGGAAGAAAGTGCATGCTTAAAAGAGGGAGAAAGTGCACGTTTTGCTTTAAAAAAAGACTTAACGCTTCAAGATCGGGAAGATGCGAATGAGTATGTAGAATGTGAAACAGTCATGGTGGACATAGGCGGTGGTTCCATTGATGTGGTTATTCTACCTGAAGGGTTGAAAGCTGCGAATAGCCGCGAATCATTTCAAAGCATTGAAGGCATTCCTTATTTAGCGCATATTGATAAATTGCGTAAAGAGAAATTTCTAGAATTATTTACAGACTTACGTGCCTTTGATCAATTTATTCTCGATAACTACAGCAAGCAAAAGTTTGTATTAAAAAACGAGAACACAGGTGAATCTATTGATTTAACAAGTACAATCAAATCTTCACTACGAGAATATGTGGAAATCTTATTGGCTAAATTAAATGATGTCGCACCACCACCAGCGAATAAACTACGTAAGTATGTGTACTGTGGTGGGGTAGCTCCCACTTTAGAAGTAGCGATCATGAATAGTATGCGCGAAAAAATTGGGGAAGAACGTACGGAGAAGTATCATAAGGTTCCCCAAGATAGCCGCCATTTAAATTTATTCGGCTTGGAGATTCGTAGTATTGGTTACGTTCAAAAGAAGCAAGCAGTAGAGAAGAAAGCCGTTAAATCCTAACAACGTAGGTGATAGGGATGTCAGAGCGTCAAAATGCGTTTACCATTAAGACAAATCGATTGAGTGATGAAGTTTATAATAAACTAGCTACATATGCTAAATCGCGTAAGTTAGGGGATTATATTTCCTCCTTAATTCTACGTGACCTAGACGGTTCATCTACTGAAAGAAAAGCAATTCAAGACCAAAAAACCTACGAAATGCTTGAACATATCAAGAATGAATTAGCTGATTTAAAAGAATTAGCCAAAACAACAGGGTTTGTAGGAAACGATTCCTTCAAAGAAGAAGAGCCTTCAAAGGTTCCCCAACTGAAAGAAGGAAAGGTTGCAGATTTAGCAAATATATCTGGCTCATTAGACGATGATGACTTAGAAGAATATAACGATTTTTAAATGAAAAGGCCACTAAAATTGATCAGCATCCCAATTTTAGTGGCTTTTCTATTTGAGTTACCACAGTCGGTAGTTCAGAAGGTTTAAGGAATGGATATCGTAGTCATTTGATTGAGATTTTGGCCAGATATAATCATAAACACTGGTTGGTTTTCGTTTCTACATTTGCAAACACATCCTGCTATCTTATAAAATAGGGGTAAGAAATAAGAAAGATAGGAAGAGGAATTCATGTCCACAAAATTAGTAAATTTACGAATTGATTTCGCTTTTAAACAATTATTTGGTACCAAAGGTAGCGAGGACATCTTAACAGGTTTTTTAAACGCTGTTTTAGAAAAGTCTCTAGAAGCACCCATTAAGTCTCTTCAATTGGAAGACCCACACCTTCACAAGGCTTATGAAGATGACAAGTTATCTATCTTAGATTTACTAGCTACATTGGATAACGGAACACAAGTGAATATCGAGATTCAACTTCGTAATACGCATGATATGGTCAAGCGTTCTTTGTATTATTGGAGTAAATTATATACGTCACAAATGCAAGAAGGGATGCCTTATCGTGCTTTACGAAAAACCATCACCATTAATTTATTGGATTTCATTTTATTCTCTTCAGATGAAGAATTTCAAACGACAGGTCAGTTGTGGGACACAACAAAGCAACGTGTTTTAAGCGATGATATTGAAATTCATTTTGTGGAAATTCCAAAGCTTGTGAAACAGTGGAGGGAAGAAAAAGTCAACCCATGGGAAAATGCATTCGTTCGTTGGATATTATTATTACCAGCTCATGAAGATGAATATTTAACTCAAACATTGGAGGAGATTGCTATGAATCAAGATCCAATTCTACAAAAAGCGATGGATAAATGGGAAAATATGAGTCATGATTCTTCATTCCGAAGCGCATATGAAGCGCGTGAGAAATTGCTACTTGATGAACAAGCTAAACTAGCCCATGCTCGTGAGGAAGGACTAGAAGAAGGGGTAGAAAAAGGGAAACTTCAATTGATTCGTAGCATGTATGAGAATGGCATGACTTTGGATGATATTGCAAAGTTTACTGGTTTAAGTATAGAAGAAGTAGGAAGAGTAATACGATAATATAGAGGGTGACAAAAGCTTTGCGAAAGGTTTCGTAAAGCTTTTTTATTTTATAATCGGTTCTCAACAAAATAGCCTAAAAAGGTACACCTTTTGAGACTTTAAAAAAACTAACGATAAAACGTCTATTTAATTCATAAAATAAACCTTATTGTACATATAAAAAGTAGTCCACCTTTATAGACAATATGTCATATTCAAATTTAATTAACATAAGCACAATTATCTGCAATATCCTTCCGAATAAATTTTAGTATAAATTCTGTATTATTTTCACCCTTTTGAAAGTCTTTTTAATGAAAAGAACCCCCTGTTTTGGAGGTTCTTCTTGTTATTTATTTCTTTTTTATTTAATAAACACGTTTATACATAAATTTTGGTAAGTTAATGCTATCACAGAAAAAAAGTGTTATGTTTATAATTGTCACTCCAATAGATTAATCATTAGTACAAAAGTGCATAGAATATACAATTAAATATATTTAAATTATGGAGAAGGTGATTTTATGAAATCAACGGATAAATTCACAGACAAAGCTGAGGTATATGCAAAATACCGTCCTAGTTACCCGCGTGAATATATTGAATATCTAATCATCGAAGCTGGGTTAAATCAGGATAGTATTATTGCAGATATTGGCTCGGGGACTGGAATATTAAGCAGGCAGCTGATTGAAAAGAGGTTTCCTGTAATCGGTGTGGAACCAAATGATGATATGAGAAGCTTAGCAGAACAATCGTTGAAGCTGGATTCCCGTTTTATTTCGATTAAGGCAACGGCTGAAAACACAACTATAAAGGATAATAGTTTAGATTTAGTTACGGTAGCACAGGCATTTCATTGGTTCGACAAAGAGAAGTTCAAGTTAGAGTGTCAACGGATTTTGAAACAGGATGCGAAAGTGGCCCTTGTATGGAATAGCCGGGATGGGTCAAGCGATATAAACAAGGAAAGTGCTGAAGTCTGCCAAAAGTACTGCTCCAATTTTAAAGGTTTTAGTGGTGGGATAGAAGAAACTCCAGTTGTATATCAGCAATTTTTTAAAGATGGAAAATATGATTTTAAGAACTTTAGCAATGACTTGCAATTTGATTTTAATGGATTTTTGGGCAGGTACTTATCAGCTTCCTATTCCCCAAAAAAGACCGACAAGGAGTATAATCCCTTCATTGCTGCATTATCAAATTTATTTGAGAAATACAGTAAAAATGGAAAAGTAGTTATTCCAAATAATACAAGAAGCTATTTGGGCAAAGTGTAATTATTTCAAAATTCTACAATCGGTGGCATTTCCCTTTGACATACAGTTCATTGCAAAACAGACCGCAGATGCATGTGGTGGTTATATTGTAGTTGGAAATGCTACGTTTGAGGATTATATTAGCTAAGGAGAACGTTGGAGTAAGTATAGAGATTATAAAGAGAAAAAGATGGGAAAGTTTATAACATTAAGTTAATAATAAAATCCTTTTTCTATAATAGCTTTTATATTTATCTATTTTGTAGAAAAACTCGATATTTGTCTACTTAACATGATCATTTAGAGTTTTTTTCTATAGCGATGAGAGTCAGTAATCCTATAGAGACAATAACAAGAGATTATACATACCTAGGATAGGCTTTACAAAAATAGTGAAAAAACTATTTTAAATTGGAAATAATACTATTAAATTGCAATCGCTCTCAACTTATTATAGATTAAAGATATCGAAACGTTTCGCCTGGAGGTTTTTACATGGCTACGATGAAGGACATATCTAAAAAAGCTAATGTTTCACTTTCTACCGTGTCGGCTGTAATTAATCAATCAGCATACGTCAGTCCGGCACTTACCAATAGAGTGATACAGGCAGTTGAAGAATTAAATTATAAACCAAATGCAGTAGCACGAAGCTTGAAAAAGAAGAGAACCAACACGGTTGGTGTCATAGTTTCAAATCTTTCAAACCCCTTTTATCCCCCACTAATCGAGGGGATAGAAGATGTATCGTTTAATAATAATTTCAATGTAATCCTGTGTAATGTATCAAATGGACACAAAAAAATTTTGACTTATTTAGAACTAATGCTGGAAAAGCAGGTTGATGGTCTCTTATTAGCCAATATTGCTAATTCGGAGGATTTAAATGAAGTTGAAAAAACAGGATTAAAATATGTTTTAATCAACAGAAAACCCTCATTTTATGATAAAAATTTTGTTGGAGTTAATAATCCACTCTCTTCTGAACTAGCAGTTAATCATTTAGTAAGACAAGGCTACAAAAGAATTGCTTTTTTCGGAGGTGATCCGGATATTAATACTGCAAGAGAAAGAAAAGTAGGATTTATAAGCTCCATGACCCAAACTGGATTAGATATTGATCCAATGCTTATCTATGATGGAGAATATTCCTTAGAATCAGGATATACCAATGTGAAAAAGATGATTGAGCAGGTGAAAGTATTACCAGAGGCTATTTGCACTGCAAGTGACATAATAGCTTTCGGAGTGATAAAGGGGCTAAGAGATTCTGGTATTCGTGTTCCAGAGGACATTTCGGTTATTGGAAACGATAACAACTCCTTTTCTGAAAATTTTCTTGTTCCTTTGTCCAGTATTGACCATTCTACATATGACATGGGTAAACTATCCATGGAGTTTCTATTAGAAATGATCAAAGAAAAAGATGAAACTCGGGCTAGACAAATCATACTTACCCCATCGTTAGTAGTTCGTGAAAGCTGTGGATATAAAAGAAATAAGATTGATAATCTTTCTTAAATCGATTTTAGGGCAACAATGAAAGTTAAAGGGATTAAATTAATTTAATGCCACAGATACTATGAAGTAAAAACACAATCATGATTTAAAAAGCTAAAAATAGGTTTTCAAAAACTTATTCACATATTTGATGGATGCGCCTCTATAACGTTTGTTATAGAGGCGCGTCTTTAACGTGTCTTAATATTTAACAGCTTGCCTATTAATTTTTTCTTTGTAAAAAAGTGTCGTAGAGATGAACCACAGAATAACAATCAATACCAACATACGTATTCATCTTTTCATGATTATTAAATCGCTTGGTGGTCCTGGTTCTTTTGATATTTTGTAGGTATGATATCAAAGAAGTTCATGCTGATTTTCTTGTTTTTATAGACTCTAAGATCCTAAATTTCCCCAGAAAAACTTCTTATATTTTATAAGCAATGGTACGTAATATACGTAACTAAACTAATAAACAAATAGAGGGTATCATCATATACACTTGCTTATTATTTCAATAGTAGAGGGTAAATAACTAATAATATTCTGAAAATTGTTTAGAAACCCCTTGATTTTGTAAGCGTTAACAAATTATAATAAGTATCAACGAAACGTTTCGCTAGCTCATGTAATAGATTTTAAGTATAACTTTTTAAAATCCATTGAAATAGCCATCAAATAAAGAAAAACTCATATTTTTTTATGATTTATGGAGTTTTTTATTGTGTTTTTAACGAAACGTTTCGCTGGAATATTCGTAATGTTAATCAAATGGAGGGATTGTTTTGGAAAAATTAATTATTACCGTTGCTCCAACTGGAGCTCAGACAACTCGCAAACATACTCCTTATGTACCTTTTACACCAAAAGAAATTGCCGATTCTGTTTATGAAGCGTGGCAGGCAGGGGCGTCCATAGCCCATATTCACGTAAGAGATAAAGACGGGAATAATTCTCTTGATTTGGGTACCTATATAGAAGTCGTTAATCGCATAAGGGATAAATGCGATATTATTATTAACTTAACGACAGCAGGTGGAGTGGCCATGAACGATGAAGATCGTCTTCGAGTATGTGAATTAGGATCTGAGTTGGCTACTTTTGATGCCGGTTCAATGAATTTTGGGAGTGATGTATTTCTTAACTCACCTAATTTTCTGGAGCGCTTGGCAAAAAAAATGAAGGAGTATGAGATAAAGCCTGAAATTGAAATATTCGATGTCGGTATGATTGATAATACCTTGCGAATTGCTAAAAAGGGTTTCATCGAATCCCCATTTCATTTTCAGTTTGTTCTAGGTATAAGGGGAGGGATGCCAGCTACACCTAAAAATTTATTATTTTTAGCTGAAAGTATCCCTGCAGGTTCAACTTGGTCAGCAATTGGAGCAAGTAAAGATCAATTAGCTATCAACACAATGAGTATTATAATGGGGGGACATGTTCGCGTAGGAATGGAGGACAGTGTCTATTATCGACAGGGTGAACTGGCGAAAACCAACGCTCAATTTGTAGAAAGAATTGTAGATTTATCTAAAACTTTAGGAAGAAATGTCGCTACTCCGAACCAAGCTAGAGAAATTTTAGGTTTGGGTAATTCAAAGCATTTGAAGGGCTTAAGCAGCATTGGTAAATAACCTAGGAAATTTCGGATGCCCTTTTCTTTTCCAAGCATCAATCTAATCAGAATCTTCTAATGCTCCTTAAACTGAGTAAAAGGAGAGGATGAACACCTCTGAATAAAAAGTAATATTGTAGATTGAATGATTTTCGACCTATCGTGTGGGATTTTAGAAGACACAAAAAAGGCATTAAAAGAGATTGCTATAATTATTGCGAAAATTCAAGTTTTAATAGTCTCTTTATTTATCAACTTTAGTAGAAGAAAATGCACTTAATAAATTTAAGTTCATTCAATAAGTCAATCATTACTCCAGGGAGGAATACATATGAGAATTGCAATAATGGGTTCAGGTTCCTTAGGAACTATAATAGGGGCCTTAATTACTGCAGAAGGACAAAAAGTAGATTTAATCGATATCAACAAGGAACATGTATCTGCGCTCAATCATTCCGGTGCAAAGATCACTGGCTTTATGGATCTTTGCGTTCCTGTAAAGGCCATGTTACCCCATGAAATAACTGGTCAATATGATTTAGTTTTTTTATTAACTAAACAGGTTTACAATCAGGCCTCTTTAGAACAATTGCTTCCGCATCTTCACTCTACTAGTATTGTATGCACGTTGCAAAATGGTATACCTGAGGACTTCGTTGCTTCTTATATTGGACATGAAAGAACGATTGGTGGCGTTGTAGGATTTGGTGCTACCTGGCTTGGTCCAGGTGTTTCCGAACTCGCAACAGAAACTCAAATTTTAAAAAAATATGCGTTTGATATTGGTGAATTAGATGGATCAATAACTCCTCGACTCAAGGAAGTAAAGAGAATTTTAGATTTAGTTGGAAATTGTGATATCTCTTCTAACATCATGGGAATAAAATGGGCAAAATTATTAATGAATGCAACATTTAGTGGCATGTCGGCTGCATTAGGCTGTTGTTTTGGGGAGGTTTTATCCAGTGAGTCGGCAATGGTTAGCTTAGCCTGCATTGCAGACGAAACTATAAAGGTTGCCCATGCTTGTGGAATTAGATTAGAGAAGATTCAAGGAAAAGATATGGAGATTCTTGAACTCCAAGATGAAAATGATATATCTAGTAAAATGGATTTTTATCAAGGTGTTTGGGGACCACATAGTAATACAAAAGCAAGCATGTTACAAGATTTAGAAAAGAAAAGAAAAACAGAAATTGACTTTATCAATGGTTTTATTTGTAGAAAGGGGAGTGAGGCAGGAATCAAAACTCCGTATAATGATTTGGTTGTAAAATTAGTAAAGGAAGCTGAAAAAAAAGGTAGTTCTCCAAGATTTACAGACAATATAAAGTACTTTAATCCTGATCTATCAACTATGAATAAAATGAGCTTCAGAAAATAGCGTGCTATATAGTCTGGAGTAAAGCCTCCACGGATTTACGGAACAGGGAGGGGAGCATCCAATAAATAGATTGTGTATTATATGGGACTTTAAATAATAGATGTTAGATCACTTATAGGCTACTGAAGATTTCTTAAATGGTCTAGTTTCATGAATTTTGTATTATAGAAACTGGCTATTTACTAAAAATAAGGAGGATTGTATGGATCTTATTGTTATTCTTTTATCTTTAGGATTGCTTATGTTTATTGCTTATAGAGGGTTCTCAGTAATCCTTTTTGCGCCACTTTGTGCGTTGTTTGCAGTCTTGTTAACTGAGCCATCATACGTTCTCCCTTTCTTTTCTAATATTTTCATGGAAAAGATGGTTGGTTTTGTTAAGTTATATTTTCCCGTTTTCCTTTTAGGAGCTATATTTGGGAAAATAGTTGAAATGTCTGGAGTGGCAAAATCTATTGCTCAAACTATAATCAGTTGGGTGGGACCTAAACGAGCAATTTTAGCTACTGTATTACTAAGTGCAATACTGACCTATAGTGGTGTAAGTTTGTTTGTTGTTGCTTTTGCTGTTTACCCGTTTGCTTCCAACATATTTCGTGAATCAAATATTCCTAAACGCCTGCTTCCTGCAACTATTATTTTAGGGGGCGCAACATTTACGATGGATGCCTTACCTGGAACGCCACAAATACAAAACGTAATTCCTACTACCTTTTTTAAGACGGATATTTACGCTGCTCCAATGCTAGGGATAATTGGTGGTGTTATTGTTTTTTCTGTTGGAATGATTTATTTAGAATCACGTTCTCGAAAGGCTCGCAAAGTTGGAGAAGGATATTCAGGTTTTGAAGGTAATGAAATAGAAATGGCAGCCACTATCCAGGCTGAAGAGGAGAATTATTCAATAAACCTCAAGACTTCAAACAGTCGTTCTCGTGAACTTTTTGCATTTGTACCACTAATCCTTGTTGGGGTCACTAATAAATTTTTCACCACGATTATTCCTAAGTGGTATCCAAACGGATTTGATTTCTCTTCCATTGGTCTGGATTCTTTTGGGAAGGTCGAACTTTCCCAGGTTACAGGAATTTGGTCAGTAGAACTTGCCCTATTGTTTGGAATAATTTCTACCATATTATATAACTGGAGAGAAGCACAATCTAAATTTAAAGAAGGGATAAGTATTAGCATTGGTGGAGCTTTACTAGCAACCATGAATACAGCCTCCGAATATGGATTTGGCGGTATTATTGCTGCACTTCCTGGCTTTAGCATTGTTCGAGAGGGTGTTTCGCATATATTTACGAATCCACTTGTCAACGGAGCAGTAACAACTAACGTTTTGGCAGGAATTACTGGATCAGCTTCCGGGGGAATGGGAATTGCACTGAGTGTGATGGGTGAAAAATATATGGAGGCGGCAGCCCAATATAACATTCCTCCAGAAGTCATGCACCGAGTAATTGCAATGGCTTCCGGAGGGATGGATTCACTACCCCATAATGGAGCAGTCATTACAATCCTTACCGTTTGTGGGTTGACACATGTTCAATCATATCGTGATATTTTTGCTATCACTGTTTTGAAAACATTGACTGTTCTAGTGATTATCGGAATTTATAGTTTAACTGGAATCGTTTAATATTTCATTTATTGATACTTTAAAATAAGATAAACCGGAATTTTATTTTGTGTTAAAAGGTTTAAGGGTACTTAGACTTGGATAACAAGATTTTTGAGGAGATGAAATTTGCATCGAATGAGTTGTTATAAGTTATACGCAAAACAAATGTTAATTTCGTCAGGGAACGTTTCTCTGCATGTCAAAATCGTAGATCAACTAGGTTTTTATTTATAAATGATTGTAAAGAAAAAGCATCTTTCTAATTGAAAGGTGCTTTTTTCGTTTCTTATAAAAATATAGAAAAGAGGAGAGTTTTTATGAAGAACATTTTTATAACATTAATGACCGTTTTTACCCTGTTAAGGTTGCATTATGTGGGGTAAATCAGGAGAAAATAGAAGCAGCAAGTAAACCAGCGAATCAAGATTTGATTATTATTAACAAGTATTACAACAAGCTTGCGTATTTTCACAATGGTTATATTGAAATCGTTGATCCAGTAGCAACGGGTAAAACTTGAGACAAAACACCCGTTGGCTTTTTTAAAGTCGTGAACAAAATTAAAAACCGTCCTTATTATACAGGGCATATTCCTGGGGGCGATCCTCGCAATCCATTAGGGAAACGTTGGTTAGGGTTAAATGCAAACGGTACGTATGGCGATACATACGGAATTCACGGTAACAACAATGAAAGCAGCATTGGAAAGTACGTGAGTCAAGGTTGTGTGAGAATGCACAATGCAGATGTTGAGAGGCTTTATGAAAAAGTTCAAGTAGGCACACTGGTTGCTATTACTTTTTCCTATAAGAGTTTTGTTGATCTAACTAAAGTTTATGGCTATAAATTCAAAGGTTGTAAAATGAAAAACAACTAATACCTAAGCAGCATTCCGTGTTTTTTATCAAGGAATGCCGCATTTTTTAATTGATAAAATGTTTATTTTTTTCTTCTTTTACCACTGTAAGGGTTAGTTAAAAAGTTTCCATTTATCATAGTTGCAGCTGTAATTTTCGTTTTTATCTCGTCTACTATTTTCATGAGGAACTCTTTAAAATAAAATATAACTGCAAACAAAATCTTAGTAGAACTAAGGTTTTTTATTTGAATTAAGTTTATCAAATTCTTTTATTCCTTCAAGCAAGCTTTAAAGTACTCTATTTAAAATACTTTTAGTATCAAATTGCACCCTAAATCGCCACCACCATATCCATCCTCTTTTTCCATTTATACATGTGTATTAATTATCCAACAATCTTAAATTGTCTTCTGTAGTAGACGATTTGCATTATTTTCGAGCGAAAGTCTCGTTAGCGTTTTCATATCATCTTTTAAGTTGTTATATATAGATTTGTAAACCTTGTAATAGTCATTATACTTTTCATGACTCTGCTTATTTGGCATGATTTTTTCATCTAACACTTGCCATTGTTTCACATCTTCATAAGATAACAATCCTGTTCCAATTCCAGCTAGCATGACATCTCCCATATTTGCCTCTACATCATGTATTGGACAAACAATCGGATAGCCAGTTACATCCGCAAAGATTTGTCTCCACAATTTTGATTTCGTTACTCCCCCGGCAAGCAGGATAGACTCACCCAGATTTTCTCCAGTCGCTTCCATTGCATCTCGCAAAGAAAATGCGACTGCTTCCAAAAATGCACGGTAAATATGAGCTTTTGTATGGGCTAATGAAAGTCCCACAATCGTTCCTTTTGCATCTGAATCCCAAACAGGACTTCTTTCTCCCATAAAGTAAGGAAGTACAATTAGACCTTCACTACCAACAGGAATGGTTTCTGCTTGTTCATTTAACGCATCATAGGCATTCTTTCCTCCGGATTTTTCCACTTCAACTTCAAATTGGCACATTGTTTGACGAAACCATTTTACAATCGCCCCTGCGGTAGCACCACCAGCAAAATAATAAGATAGTTTTTTTGCATCGTATAGATATGGCCAAACAATCAGATTTTTTCCCTTCACTGGTTTGTCTGAAACCAATGCTCCACACATCGAAGTTCCGATCGCTGCTGCATAAACACCTGGTTCAAATACCCCAAGCCCAATGTTTGCAGCACCGCAATCAATACCACTTGCTATCAGGGGCATTCCTTCGGAAAGCCCCAATTCAACTGCAGCTTCTTTCGTTAAATTGCCGACAATATCTGTTGATTCTACAATCTTCTCCGGCATCATTGACAGAGGAATACCTATCTCTTCCATCATTTCTTTAGACCAGCTTCTATTGTTCATATCAAAAATACCGCCGATATTTCCTGCAGAAGAATAATCAATCGCAATTTCTCCTGTTAGTTTATAAATAACGTAATCATTTGGGGGCAAAAATAGCTTTGTCTTTTTCCAGTTTTCTGGTTCATGGTTTTTCATCCATAAGATTTTGGTATAACCATAATAGGGGTCAGCGCCATTGTGAGTAATTTCTAAAAGTCTTTTTTCTCCAATGTTATCTAAAACCCATTTTGTTTCTTCTTCTGCTCTACGATCCATCCAAATCATACAAGGTCTCACCGGTTCCATATTTTCATCTAATGGAATACCAGAACCACCGTACAAACCACTAATAGCAAGTCCTTGTATTTTCCCCGCAGCAATTCCTGATTTCTGCACTGTATTTTTAATAGAAGCTTTGGCGGCATGAAGCCATACCTCAGGCCATTGCTCAGCCCATAACGGTTTTGGCGTCAATACATCATATTCCTGTAAATCTTGAGCAATTAGATTACCTTCCGTATCCATTAAAACTGTCTTGGTACCGGATGTTCCGATATCTGTACCGAGTAAATAATGCATAATATAGTCCCCCAATCTTGAAAACTAAAATCTGTTAATCTATTAAATATAAGTAAAGGCGCCATCTACTACAAAGTCTGCTCTTGTGGTGAAGCTAATAGTATCTCCAGCAAGATAGACACATATAGATTGAAGTTCTTCTGGTCTTCCCATTCTTTTAACATGTTCCATTTTATTCCATTTATCAATTATGAGCTGCAAACTTGGAGAATTTAATGTAAGTTCCGTACCCATATAGCCTGTACTAATACAAATAAGACAGATGAAATATCCCAACAATAAAGTGGAGCAATATATTATTATTTTATTTGAGTTTGTACATTTTATACAGCTGTTAACACACTCTGTCATATGTATCACTAACAAGAAACAGACTCACCGTAGAGTGACGTCTGCACAAAAATAAAACGAATTTATCCATAGACTATCTGGACTAGTTTCATATGCGGGCAGTTTAAGGAAAACAGCTCTTTATGTTTCTATTAAATACTACACTCCTAAGATATATAGATATTATCACCTGTTACTTAATCGTATTACCTCCGTCAATCACCATATTTTCACCAGTAATTAGGTTTGTCGCATCGCTGGCCAAAAACAAGGCAATAGCTGCAACTTCTTCAGGATATCCAAAACGCCCAAGTGGAATTTCTTTTTTCGCTTTTTCTCCTTTCTCCCCAGCCCAAGCTTTTTCCCCTAGTTCAGTTAAAATAACAGTAGGCGAGATAGCGTTTACTTTGATATCAAATTGAGCCCATTCATAAGCAAGTACTTTAGTCATTCCAAGAATTCCTGCTTTACTTGCAGCATAGGCAACATGATTATCTAATGCAATTAGTGCTGCCTGAGAAGCTAAGTTAATGATATTTCCGCCATTTCCTTGTTCAATCATCACAGTGCCAACTTTCTGGCACATTTTAAATGATCCAGTTAAATTAATGTCAATCGTCTTTTGCCAGTAATCATCAGAAATATTTTCTGCATCATCTAGTAAAGCAATACCAGCACAGTTTACTAGAATATCAATCTTACCGAAGTGATCTCTTATTTCTTGGATTGCAGAGTCCATACTTTCGTTTTTGGTAATATCGCATTGTACGCCAATGGCATTTTTTGAACTCAATTCCTTAGCTACTTCTTTCACAAAATCTTTTTGGTCAAAGATAGCAACTTTTGCCCCTTTTTCTATGTATAGTTCCGATATAGCTTTTCCAATTCCGCTTGCTCCACCTGTTACAATAGCAACTTTGTCTGTAATGTTGAAGTTTTTATCATATCCTTGAAAACCCATAAAATATCTCCCTTTCTATTAATATATTTCGGAAAGCGTTTTCATTATTGAATATTAAATTAACTATTTTTAGTTTAATATAAACTCAATCTTTTTTTCAATATTATTTTCATTTATTTTTACATTTTTTCGTTTTATTTTTCGTTTATTTTTAAATTATGTGAATTCGATGTTAGGATTACGACAATTTGAAGATAATTTAGAAATTTCTAATAGATTTTGTTCCTATGTAGGCAGTTCAAATAGTTTATGAATGTCATTAACAGATTTGCATGCAATGCTAAAAAATATCCAAAATCCTTCTCAAGGATTTTGGATATTTTTTAGCATTGTGATGGTCCCCTTTTTAGGATAATAAAACGTATGTCCAGATGAGGTAAGACAAAGTTGGATTTTATACCCGTTGATTGCAGACATTTTATATTTTAATGTTATAAGTAGAATCTTTATCTGCCTTATTAATAAGACAGGGGGGAAATAAGAGGTAGCCAAGGCTTTTTAGAAAGCACTAGGCTATTTTTTATTGTGTTTAGAGGTGAGGGACACTCTTCAAAGTTATTACTGGTACAGAAGCACCAGTAATAATGAAAGGTATATCCCATAAATATTTTATTTGTATTCAAAAATAGGATTAATGGATATTTCCATCAGCTGATACTACTATTGTTTTAATGTTTTGTTCTTTTAACTTTTTTATTTCACTATCTTGCATAACATAATTAGTTATCAGAGTATCAATCTGATTTAACGAAGCGAATGAGGCAATTGAGTTTTTATTAATTTTACTATGGTCCAGTAAAGCAACTACCTTTTTTGAAGCATTAACCATTGCTTTTTTTAATTCTACTTCATATACGCTAAAATCAGTCAATCCAGATTCGAAAGAAAAGCCATTAGCTGAAGTAAACATTAAATCTATATTAATTTGATTTAAAATGTTTATTCCTAGACTACCTTCCAGAGAATATGAATTTCTTTTTACGATACCTCCTAATAAGATAACGGTGATATCGGGATGATCATGTAACTCAAGAGCAGTATTGATACCACTTGTGACAACGGTTAATCGGATTTGCATCTCTTTTAGAATACGTGCAAGTTCAAGAGCTGTTGAACTTGCATCCAATGTAATACATTGTCCATCCGAAATTAATTCAACGGCCTTTTTGGCGATAGAATATTTTTCGTTTTTATTTTTTCTTTCTCTAGTAGAAAAGCTAATTTCTGTATCTAAATTTTCTGCTAACATGGCTCCTCCATGAGTTCGTTGAAGTAAACCATCCTCTTCCATTTTAGTCAAGTCTGTTCTTAAGGTAGCTTCTGATACTTTAATTTCTTTAGAAAGTTCTTTTATTGTAACTCTTTGCTTTTCATTTAATTTTTCTAGTATTATTTTTCTTCTTTCTGGAGCAAACATTTTTTCCATGATATCACCTACAAATTTGATTATTTTTTCACTTTATAGCATAAAGTTAAAGTTTTTAAATAAGGAAATAAAAAACAAAAAAAAATTATCGTTTATTATAATTATATTACATCATTTATTATTAACAATGTAAAACATTTATAAAACAAAAATAAATGAAAGTAAAGAACAAAAAAAGAAAAAAATAAATTGACTATTCAATAGTAAAAGTAATACAATGAAAAAAACAATTAATTAACGCAAGCAAATGAAACTAAAAAGGTGTATATTTAAATTAAACAATTTGTACCCTATAGTAATTCTTAGTGTGCTTAGACGTTAATAAATATTTTTTATTTATAATGTAAGCGTTATACATCCTAGAGGGAATGGTACTAAAACTTAAATCTATGATGGACTACTCGATATGTTATCCATAATTAAAGATTATGGCCTACATAGAACTAAACAAAGAAATTTTTCATTATACAGGATAAGGGGAGATATTTATGTGTACTAACACTAATACAATTCAAGAACTTGATAAGGTAAGCATTCCTAAAACTATGAAAGCAGTAGTAGCTTATGAACCTGGTGATTATCGATTAGAAGAAGTTTCAGTCCCTGAAATTGGAGAAGGAGAGATCTTAGTCAAAGTTGAAGCGTGTGGGATTTGTGCAGGAGATTTGAAAGCGTTTGATGGAGCTCCAAGCTTCTGGGGAGATGAGACACAACCAGCTTATATTAAAGCTCCTATGATTCCAGGTCATGAATTTATCGGTCATGTTGTAGCACTCGGTGAGGGTGTAGAAGGTTTTGAAGTCGGAGATCGAATTATTTCTGAGCAAATCGTTCCTTGTGAAAAATGTCGTTTTTGTAAGCGTGGTCAATATTGGATGTGCGAAAAACACGATCTATATGGATTTCAAAACAATGTAAATGGTGCAATGGCTGAATATATGAAATTCCCAAAAGAAGGGATTAATTATAAAGTTCCAGACGATTTACCAATTGAAAAGGCAATTTTAATCGAGCCATATGCATGTTCTTATCATGCAGTTCAACGTGCTCAAATTGAGCTTGGAGATGTGGTGGTACTGGCAGGAGCAGGAACGTTAGGACTTGGAATGATTGGGGCGATAAAAAAATCAGGACCAGGAAAACTAATTGTATTAGATTTGTTTGAGGATCGCCTAGAAATGGCGAAGAAGTTCGGTGCAGATATGGTAATAAACCCTGCAAAAGAAGATGCTATTTCAATTGTAAAAGAATTAACAGATGGTTATGGATGTGATGTCTACATTGAAGCCACAGGAGCCCAAAAATCAGTCGAGCAAGGATTGACGATGATTCGTAAACTAGGCACATTCGTGGAATTCAGTGTCTTTAAAGAACCTGTTACAGTTGATTGGAGTATTATTAGTGATCGTAAAGAGCTTGATGTATTAGGCTCTCATTTAGGCCCTTATTGCTATGAACCTGTAATTAAGGGTATTGCCAATGGAGATCTTCCAACAGAAGGAGTAGTTACTCACGAGTTACCATTAGAAGAGTTTGAAAAAGGATTTCAACTTGTGAAAAATGGAGCTGAATCATTAAAAGTGGTTCTTAACCCTAATCTATAAATAGCCTGTAAGTACATTCAGTTAGAAAAATAGGTTCTTGTTAGAAATTCAAGAGCCTATTTCCTATATTTGCATAAACAACGTAAATAATAAGGGGGAAAAAGCGTGAAGCAAGGGTTATTAAGTAAAATGGGCATGGATTCAAAAATGGCACTAGGATACTTTGGTGTAATGATTTTTATGATGGGAGATGGGCTTGAACAAGGTTGGCTTTCTTCTTATTTAATGGATCATGGTTTGACAGTTCAACAATCAGCTCTATTATTCTCAGTTTATGGTTTAGCAGCTGCGGTTGCAGCATGGCTTTCAGGAGTATTAGCAGAGATTTTAGGACCCCGAAAAGCTATGATGTTAGGTTTATCTTTATTTATAATAGGTTCTATAATCTTTTTAACAGTCGGATTACCAACGATGAATCTTGCAATAATGATCCCTACATATTCTCTTAGAGGACTCGGTTATCCACTTTTTGCTTATTCTTTCTTAGTTTGGGTAACATATTATGCACAGAGTGATAAGCTTGGTACAGCAGTAGGGTGGTTTTGGTTTGCTTATAGTGGCGGTTTAAGTGTATTAGGTTCATATTATTCAAGCTTTGCCCTTCCTATTTTAGGTGAAATGGGAACCTTGTGGAGCGCTATAGTATTTGTTGCTTTAGGTGCAACAGTCGCACTTTTTCTTAATAAGGGAGATACACACACTCAAAAATTCCAGACTAAACAGGAAGCAATGAAATACTTAATAAAAGGAATTACAATTGCATTTGAACGACCAAAGATCGGTCTAGGTGGTATTGTTAGAACGATAAACACATCTGCAGCATATGGTTTTGTTGTATTTATGCCAGCTTTTATGATGGAAATTGGTTTTTCGAGAACAGAATGGTTACAAATTTATGGTTCACTTTGGACAAGTAATATTATTTTTAATCTTATCTTTGGAATTGTTGGAGACAAACTTGGTTGGCGTAATACAGTAATGTGGTTTGGTGGAGTAGGTTGTGCGGTATTTACAGCAGCATTCTATTATATCCCATTAATGATAGGCCCAAATTATTGGATAGCAACAGCAGTAGCTGCAGGATTTGGAGCTTGTTTGGCAGGCTATGTACCTTTATCTGCCCTAATTCCTTCATTGGCTCCTGAGAATAAAGGAGCAGCTATGTCAATTTTAAACCTTGGAGCAGGTTTGAGTACTTTTGTTGGTCCTGCCATTGTAGGCGCTTTCATAGGCGGAGTAGGGACTGTAGGGATTATCTGGATCTATACAGCATTATACTTATTTAGTGCATTTCTGATGAAATTCGTTAAACTTCCTAAACAGCAGGAAAAAAGTCAATCTATTGGAAAAGAGAACCTTGAGGCCGCAAAGTAACGATATAGGGGTAAGTAATAATGAATAAAGAGTTAGTGGATAAGAACGTCTATATATAGACGTTCTTATCTTTTTTTAAAGAATTATTTTTATAATAGCAATCGAAATGTTAAATAAAAAATAAAAAACGATAAAAAATGAAAGTAAAAATAAATAAAATATTGACAAATTTTATAATAGATGAAAAAATAAGACTATAAACGAAAGTTAATGAAAAATTATAGAAAAACAAAAAATTACATAAAGGTGGTTTTATAATGAAAATTGGATTAGGTTCAGATCATAATGCATTTGATATGAAAGAAAGCTTAAAAAAATATATTCAAGAATTAGGTCATGAGGTGTATGATTATGGGTGTACTGATTCTTGTAGCGAAGTAGATTATCCAGAAGTAGCGTTCCAAGTGGCTGGTGATATAAAGGAAAATAAACTAGACAGAGGTATTTTAGTTTGTGGTACAGGTATCGGAGTGGCAATTGCAGCTGGAAAGGTTCCAGGGATTCGAGCAGCATTATGCCATGATACATATTCTGCAGAACGCGCTCAAAAAAGTAACAATGCACAAGTACTAACAATGGGGGCAAAAGTCATTGGCATTGAACCTGCTAAACAAATTGTAAAGGCTTACTTAGAATCTGATTTCCCTGGAGGAAACTCCGCAAGAAAGGTAAAACAGATTAATGATAAAGAACAAGAATTTTTAAAGGGAGCAGGTAGTCTAATATGAAGAAGCTAATTAACAACCCAAACAATGTTGTAGATGAAATGATAGAAGGGTATGTCAAATCTCATCCTCAACATGTTAAACAACTACTTGAAAATAAACGATCACTTATTACTGCAAAAGAAACACGTGAAGGAAAAGTTGGTATATTAATTGGAGGAGGTTCTGGACACGAGCCTGCTTTCATGGGATATGTAGGGGATGGAATGGCAGACGGCGTTGCTATTGGTAACATTTTCGCTTCCCCGCCTCCAGATCCCATTCTAGAGGTAACAAGAGCAATTGATAAAGGAGCAGGCGTGGTTTATGTTTATGGTAACTATGCCGGAGATGTAATGAACTTTGGAATGGCAGCAGAACTAGCTGATTTGGAGTATGGCACACAAGTAGGAATGGTACTAGTAACTGATGACGTGGCTTCTGCTCCGAAAGAAGAGAGTGAAAAGCGTAGAGGTATTGCGGGTGAGTTTTTTGTGACAAAAGCTGCAGGCGCAGCTGCGGACAAAGGATACAACTTAGAAGATGTAGTGAGAGTAGCCAAAAAAGCAAATGACCACACACGTACAATGGGTGTTGGGTTAACTCCATGTTCGTTACCTCAAACTGGAAAGCCAAGTTTTGAGCTTGAGGAAAATGAAATGGAAATTGGCCTAGGTCACCATGGCGAACCGGGAATTGAGAAAGGTGAACTTCAACCTGCTGACCAAGTGGCAGATCGTTTAGTAAATGATATTTTAGCTGATATGCCTATTGAAAAAGGAGAAAAAGTGGCTGTTCTTGTAAACGGTTTAGGTTCTACGACAAGAATGGAATTATATATTATGTTTAGAAGAGTGGAGCAAATTCTTAGTGAAAAGGGAATAAAAATTCATTATTCATATGTAGGCGATTACAGTACCTCTTTAGAAATGGGTGGCTGTTCAGTTACATTAATGAAATTAGATGATGAGTTAACAGAGCTTGTTGATTACCCTGCTGATTGCCCAATGTATGTCCAAAAATAAGGAGGTTGTTTAACATGAAATTTACTGCAGAAGACTTAAAAACATTTTTAAAGAACGTAGTCAATGTGATCGAGGAAAATAAGGATTATTTATCAGAGCTTGATCGAAAATTAGGTGATGGGGATCATGGTGTGACCATGTCGATTGGCTGGCAAGCAATTGATGAAAAATTAAACGGTGAACTCCAAAGTGAACAGGATTGTGGAAAAATTTGTATCACTACAGGCCGTACTTTCTTGAGTGCTGTAGGTTCTTCTGTAGGTCCATTGTATGCAACAGGGTTTTTAAGAGGAGCAAAAGTATTCCAGAACAAATCAGAACTAACAGGTGAAGATTTAAAAGATTTCTGGATTGCCTTTATTGAGGGTATAAAAGAGCGAGGAAAAGCTGAAGTGGGTGACAAAACTATGATTGATACACTTCAACCAGCATTAGAGAGCTTAGAGCATAATTTTAATCAAACAAATGACTTTAGAAAATCCTTTCTTCAAGCTGTTTCTGATGGAGAAAAAGGTATGGAATCTACGAAGAATTTATTGTCTAAGAGAGGGAGATCAAGCCGTTTAGGAGAAAGATCATTGGGTTGCCAAGATCCAGGTGCAACATCGGCTTTCTTAATTCTTTCTATGTTCTTGACGACAATTAATTCTGTACAAACAGTTTAAGTTATAAGAAGTAAAGAGGAAACAAATATTATCAAATAGTTAAATAATTAATAAAGAAAAAAGAGAATCCATCTGCAATAAATAGTATACATAAAGGATATTTAATATGTAGATGGATTTCTATATAATTGATTAGTTACGATACATTGTTATAAATCACTTCTTGATTTAGTGAAATATATATGAATACTGATACAGTACGGTTACCTTCCATATATGAGTTTATAGAAAAGGTCGTATTAGACCATTATTATGACAGATTTTATGGATTGATATCTCATAATTATAAATGAATATTTATTCACTAACTTGTATATTAATACCTTGATTAAATTTAAACTAGGAGGAAGGTCATGAAGACTAAAGCAGATGTCGTGAATCAGGATTATGTTCGGGCATTAGCAATGGAATTTCTTACGGTAGCACAGCAAGCTGCCATCGCTTCTTATCCATGGGTAGGAAAAGGGAATAAAAATGAAGCTGATGGAGCTGGTACAGAAGCTATGCGTAATCAGCTGAATCTCATTGATATGAAAGGCTTAATTGTAATTGGCGAAGGGGAAATGGACGAAGCACCTATGCTTTATATTGGTGAAGAACTTGGTACAGGAAAAGGACCTCAATTAGATATCGCTGTTGATCCGGTTGAAGGAACTAGCTTAATGGCGAAAGGACAGGATAACTCACTTGCTGTCATTGCTGTTTCTAAAAAAGGGAGTTTACTACATGCTCCAGATATGTATATGAAAAAAATCGCTGTAGGCCCAAAAGCAAAAGGTTGTATAGATATTAATGCCCCTTTAACAGAAAATATGAAGTCAGTTGCTAAAGCTTTAGGAAAAGATGTAAAAGAACTAACAGTCATGATCCAAGATCGCTCCCGTCATAATGAATTAATTAAACAAGTATTTGAGATGGGTGCTAGAGTTAAATTGTTTTCTGATGTAGATATTACTGGAGCAGTTGCTACAGCGATTGATGAAATGAACGTTGATATATTAGTAGGGACAGGTGGTGCTCCAGAAGGAGTTATTGCTGCAACTGCTTTAAAATGTTTGGGTGGAGATTTCCAGGCTAAACTCGTTCCTCAGAATCAAGAAGAATTTATCCGTTGTATTGAGATGGGATTAGTAGACCCTGAAAAAGCGTTAACTATAGATGAAATTGTTCAATCAGATGATTGCTTTTTTGTAGCCACAGGAATTACCGACGGAACTTTGTTAAAGGGTGTCAGAAAGAAAGAAGATGTTATGATAACACACTCTTTCGTAGCAATCGGAGGAAAAATGAACAACTTTCAATTTATTGAATCTCGTCATTAATATGAGAAGTTATAGATGGAGTTATGTAATGATTGCTTATTTAGAAATCTAAAGGGGGAAAAACTATGATTGAACAAAAAATAAATGTTGATCAACTATCAATTGATACTATTAGAACATTATCAATTGATGCCATTGAGAATGTTGGGTCAGGCCATCCTGGAATGCCTATGGGTGCTGCGCCTATGGCCTACACACTCTGGGCCAAATTTATGAATTATAATCCAAGTAATCCAAATTGGTTCAATCGCGATCGTTTTATACTATCTGCAGGCCATGGGTCTATGTTGTTATACAGTTTACTGCATTTAACAGGTTATGATCTGTCACTAGATGACTTGAAAAACTTCCGCCAGTGGGGGAGTAAAACACCTGGTCATCCTGAATTTGGTCACACACCTGGAGTGGATGCTACAACAGGTCCTTTAGGGCAAGGAATTGCCATGGCAGTTGGCATGGCAATGGCTGAAAGACATTTAGCATCTACATACAATCGTGAAAACCTTAATGTTATTGATCACTATACCTATAGCATTTGTGGTGATGGAGATTTGATGGAGGGGGTATCTGCAGAAGCTGCTTCTCTTGCAGGGCATCTTAAACTTGGCCGATTGGTCGTAATGTACGACTCAAATGATATTTCCCTTGACGGAGATCTTCATATGTCTTTCAGCGAAAGTGTTGCGAACCGTTTTAAATCCTATGGATGGCAAGTACTTCGTGTCGAGGACGGCAATGATGTAGAGGCAATAGCTAAAGCACTAACTGAAGCAAAGGCGAACGAAGAACAACCGACTCTAATTGAGGTTAAAACCATTATTGGTTATGGATCACCAAATAAAGGCGGTAAGTCTGACTCACACGGTTCACCACTTGGACCAGATGAACTAAAGCTTGTAAAAGAACAGTATAACTGGAAGTATGAAGAGGAATTCTATATTCCTGAAGAAGTAAAATTATACTTTAAGCAACTAAAAGAAGTATCAGAGCGCAAGGAGCAAGTATGGAATGAGTTATTTGCAAAATATCGAGAAACATATCCAACACTCGCAGAGGAATTGCGAAAGTCCATTAAGGGAGAACTCCCAGAAAGTTGGGATGTGGACATTCCTATTTATCGTATAGGGGAAGATAAACTTGCTACTCGGACTTCTAGTGGCGAAGTGTTAAATGTTCTTGCGAAGAATGTTCCTCAGTTATTTGGTGGTTCTGCAGACTTAGCTTCATCTAATAAAACATTATTAAAGGGAGAAGGTAACTTTAGTTCTGCAGATTATAGTGGAAGAAATATTTGGTTTGGTGTCCGCGAATTCGCCATGGGTGCAGCTGTGAATGGAATGGCCCTTCATGGGGGAGTAAAAGTATTTGGAGCCACATTTTTTGTTTTCTCTGACTACTTACGCCCAGCCATTCGTCTTGCAGCACTAATGAAGCTACCTGTTATTTATGTATTTACACATGATAGCATTGCTGTGGGAGAAGACGGACCAACACATGAACCAATTGAACAACTCGCGTCCTTACGTGCAATGCCTGGCGTATCTACGATTCGACCAGCAGAGGGAAATGAGACAGCAGCTGCTTGGAAATTGGCAGTAGAAAGTAAAGAGGAACCAACTGCTCTTGTTCTTACACGCCAAGATTTGCCCACGCTAACTACTTTAGAAAAAGCATATGAGGGAGTTAAAAAAGGAGCTTATATCATATCAGAAGCAAAAAATAAAGCAGAGGGCTTGTTGTTAGCGTCTGGTTCTGAAGTTTCTCTAGCTGTTCAAGCCCAAAAAGCACTTGAACAGGAAGGTATTTATGTTTCAGTCGTTAGTATGCCAAGCTGGGATCGCTTTGAAAAACAATCTAATAGCTATAAAGAGAGTATACTTCCAAAGAATCTGAAAGCGCGTCTTGGCATAGAAATGGGTTCTTCGCAAGGCTGGAGTAGATATGTAGGTGATAATGGGAATGTGTTGGCAATTGATCAATTTGGGGCCTCAGGGAACGGAGATAAACTCATTCAAGAATATGGTTTTACAGTTAAAAACGTCATTTCCCATTTCAAAAAGCTTCTTTAATAATCTTAATTAAGTATATGCGACGATTATTATATCAATTAATTGAAGATTAATTATGAAGGAGCCTATTTTAACAGTATCGAGAGAAATTTTTCTTACTTTTAGGCAGACTCCCTTCATCCATTGGTGGGGAAGCTGCTTTTTTTATAAGAAAGAAAATACAAATTAAAAAGTGAGGTAACAAATATGTTTCATACAGTTGAAGAAGCATTAAAAGATTTAAGAAATGGAAAAGTGATTATTGTTTGTGACGATGAAAGCCGTGAGAATGAAGGGGATTTTCTAGCACTTGCTGAACATTCAACACCTGAAGTGATTAATTTTATGGCTCTTCATGGCAGGGGGTTAATATGTACACCCATTTCTGAACAATTAGCTATAAAATTTGGGCTAAACCTTATGGTTAACCATACTAATAATACAGATGCACACGGTACTGCTTTTACAATTAGCATTGATTATAAAACGACAACAACAGGTATTAGTGCATTTGAACGTTCTGAAACTATTCAAGCATTGCTACAAGAGGATGTAACAGCAAATGATTTTCGTCGTCCTGGTCATGTATTTCCTTTAATTGCAAAAAACGGTGGAGTACTTCGTCGGGCGGGTCATACGGAAGCAGCCGTTGATTTAGCACTATTAGCAGGCGGAAAGCCTGCGGGGGTTATTTGTGAAATTATGAAAGAAGATGGCACCATGGCACGAGTGCCAGATTTAATAACAATTGCCGAACAATTCAATTTAAAAATGATTACAATTAAAGATTTAATTACGTTTCGTTCTAAACTTGAAAAGTCGTATATCAAAAAGTAAACGTTTTTTACATTAAATAAGAATGTAGCTTATTAGAGTGGTGTAAATATATGATAGAGAAAAATGGAGGAAAAGAATGAAGAAAATTGCGGTATTAACAAGTGGAAGTGACGCACCAGGTATGAATGCAGCCATTCGTGCAGTCGTCAGAAGAGGAATTTTTAAAGGCCTAGATGTGTATGGGGTACAACATGGTTTTAAAGGTCTGATAGATGGTAATTTTGTCTTCATGAGCCTAGGCAGTGTAGGCGATATTATTCAGAGAGGAGGAACAATCCTACAGAATACACACTTTGAAAATTTTAAAACAGAGGAAGTTCAGAAACAGGCGTTAGCCCAACTAGTTGAGGCAGGTATTGAAGGACTAATTGTCATTGGCGGAGATGGTTCTTTTAAAGGAGCAGAAAAGTTAAACTACCATGGTTTCCCTACCGTTGGTATTCCCGCAACCATTGACAATGATGTTATAGGGACCGAATATACAATTGGGTTTGATACGGCTGTTAATACAGCAGTGAAAGCAATCGATAAAATTCGTGACACAGCTTCCTCTCATGATCGTACCTATGTTGTTGAAGTAATGGGCAGGGAATCAGGAGATATTGCCTTATGGGCGGGTATGTGTGCGGGTGCAGAGTCCATTATAATTCCGGAGGAAAAATACGAAGTGGAAGATATAATTACTCGTCTTAAACACGGCCATGAGCGAGGAAAGAGACATAGTATTATTGTAGTTGCTGAAGGGGCAGGGAAAGGGATAGGAACAGAACTTGGTAAAATCATTCAGGAGAAAACTGGATTTGAAACGAAAGTTACTATACTTGGCCACCTTCAACGTGGAGGATCTCCAAGTGCCTACGATCGAATGATGAGCAGTCAAATGGGGGCAAAAGCCGTAGATTTATTAGTAGAAGGTGAAAAAGGTATAATGATAGGTTTGAAAAATGGAGAACTAATTCATACACCTTTTGAGGAATCTATAAAGGAGAAGCAAATAGTTAACCTAAATATTTATCATTTGGCTAGAAGCCTCTCTATATAAAAAATGATTAGTCAAATGACATATTAAAAATAAACGGTAGGGGCAATTAGAGCGTGGTAAAGAAAAGTATATGAAATAAAGAGAACTAGTGGTAATTGTCTTCGTTGTGAAAAAGCGAATAAAAAATATTCATAATGAAGGTAAAGTGAACACAATTAGCAATCTAATTAAGAAATGGGGGTATAAGATGAAAGTAGCTATCGCTTCTGACCATAGTGGTTTAACAATTCGTAAGGAGATTATTTCTTTACTGAAGGAAATGAATATTAGTTATATTGACCTTGGCTGTGAGTGTGACACTTCGGTTGATTATCCAGACTTTGCATTTCTAGTAGCCGAAAAAGTGGCAAAAGGTGACGCATCACGTGGAATTTTGATTTGTGGAACAGGTATTGGAATGAGTATTGCAGCAAACAAAGTAAAGGGAATTCGTTGTGCACTTGTACATGATACGTTTAGTGCTAAAGCAACCAGAGAACATAATAATTCCAATATATTAGCTATGGGAGAACGTGTTATCGGTATAGGATTAGCCCGGGACATAGTTAAAATATGGATTGAGACTTCTTTTAAAGGTGGTAGACACGAAAATCGTCTTAATAAAATAAACAGTTACGATTTAAATAGTGACTTATCAAAAAAATAACCAGAATGATATATAAGAGCTAACAATTTTTATCGTATGTTTACTAAATCAAACTATTTTTAACTTATTTATGTTAAGTAAATAAATTTTTTATATATTTTTATTAAAAAATCATTTTTAGACGAAGATGATGACTTTTTATACATTTAACATATTTAATTAGAAAAAAGTTAAAATATGACTTCATCATGAGGGGATAAGAAGTAGAATGAGTGTATTAGATGCAAGAGTAATTAATACAACACATGGTTTAGAGACCTATTTAGATTTAATGGATAATATTGAATTGAAAAAAATTCATCTCCCAACTCTAAATAATCCATTTTATGAAATTCAATTTGGAATACAGTATTTTCGTTTAACAAAAGGAAAGTATTATGATAGTCAGAAAAACTATTTTAAAATTCGCATGAGTAGTGATTTTAATTCAGTTATATTAAAAGAAACTAGGATTCAAAGTTTATTTGCAGTTAAAAGTAATGATGAGAGGGCGGCTACAAAGCAACTGTTAGAGGAGTGGCTTATTAAAACTAATTCTTACAGAAAGTCTATATATATATTGATTGAAAAAGTAAAAAAAGAAAATATTTATACAGAAGAAGATATTCAGCATCAAATAAAAAAGATAAAATTTTTGGAGAAATTACTTGAACTAACAACAGAAGATATTCAAAATGCTTCTATAGAAAGGTGAATTCAATTATCAAGGTTAAAAAGAGGAGTCTGATGTGTAAATTTCAAACTAGCTGCAAGCAATCTCTAACACTTGATTTGTAGGGAGAAGTAAACCTTCCCCAAGTGGAAAAACTATCGTTGTAATCGTATTTTATAAGCAGTGAGATGATTCCTACAGCACAACCACAGTTTTGGTGATCTGATTGAAATGATGAAAGAATGCATACTCTCCTTTGCTCATACAACTATTATGTGCTGAGTTCATGAGCACGGCTCTAAATTAGATAAGCAAGTACCATATCATCTTAATGCAACCAATGATTTTGGGAAAATGGATGATGTGTACGTAATGTCTTTTTTCAGTCACACCCAATGGTAGCAAGAAAATAAAAGTTTCTAGATCGCCGAAATTTGCATCGAGTGAAGTTATATGTAAAACAAAAGTTAATTTCCTCAGAGAACGTTTCTCTGCATATTAGATACATATATTTAATGTTTTTCTCCCTGAAAATAGGTTATTTTTTATTTGACGAACAAATTATGCCCCTAAGAGGGCTACTTAATCAAGCTTGTTACTAGTTTTATTCCATTTATTTAATATTCTTAGAAATCAGTCCGAATACTGATAAAATACGTTGGTACAGTGTAAGCTATATGATTTTTTAAGCTTTTGGACAATAACCACGAAAAAGAGACTTGCTTTATGATGAAAGCAAGTTAAAAGAAGGATAATCGATAATCACGTTGGTAATTCCATTATAATCCAATAAGTTATAATGAGGCATTAAAATATGGTTAAAAAATAATTAAAAGTAAATTAATTGACAAAAAGGCATTAATTTATTTTTAATTTCAGTCGCATTAAATTCCATAATTCAAAGAAAATCCTTGACTTTATTCCTATAAGTGCTTCCGATGTATAGACACCGATTGCCGTTACTTATTTCTATATGATTTTTTGGGGTTTGAAAGGCATTTATGATTATAAATTTAAAGGTTGCAGGAAAAAAAACAATTCATACTCAAGCAGCATTTCGTGCTTTTTATCCTATTTAAATTAATTCGAAATTATAGTGGAAAATTAAAATATTAGTAGACAACTGCTATTTAATATGGTTTGCTGAATTCAAAGAATGTTTAATATATTCTTTAAATTCATTTCTCTAAGGAGGATCTTATGCGTTTAACAATCGAGCATATTTTAAACTTTGATATCATGAATACTGCAACGGTAAAGGCAGGAAAAGACATTATAAATCAAAAGTATGTTCAGTGGATTTCTGCAATTGAAATGCCTGTAGAAAATTTTGTGAGAAAAAATGAAGTCGTATTAACTACAGCAATTGGTTGCGGGCATGATTTGGAATTACTCAAAGGTTTTGTACAAGATATTATAGAATCAGAGGCTACGGCTCTTATTATTGCTGTAGGTCGTTACATATTTGATATTCCTAAGGAAGTTATTGAATTAGCAGAGAAAAAACAATTGATTATCATTGAGATTCCCTGGGAAGTTCGGTTTGCTAGTATTATTGAGAATGTGATGAAAGAATTAAATGACCTTAATTATAAGGAGTTCAAAAAATCAGAAAGAACTCAACAGGAACTCTTAAAATTAATTTTGCAAGGTGAGGATCTTGATTATATTTCTAAATTCGTTCAGACAGAAATAGGAGGACTAGTACTCATTACTGATCGAAATGGAACAATTGAAGGAATAAGCAGCCATAGCCGAAAGATTATAGAAAAATGGCCTCTGTATATTGAAAAAAATCTTATTCCGTCAACAGAGAGAACGACGTTAACACGTGATCCTATGTTTCAAAAATTTAAAAGTATTGCAGTAGAGGACCACACATTTCTACAACTCCCCATTCTTACCGTTTCAGGTGAAATACAAGGTTATTTATTTGTTATTTTACGCGCAGGGTTATCTATAGATTTATTTTTAACACAATACCGCGTCAATGTATTGGAACATGCTGTGACGACTATAGCTCTTTGGTTTTCTAAAAAAAATGCCATTGAAGATACAAAAATGCGTTTGCGCAGTGATTTTGTTCATGAACTCGCCAAGGGAGAATTTAACTCTTTGGAGCAGGCTCATTCAAGAGCCAAAGCTTTTGGTTATAACTTGAAATTGCCTTATATCTGTATTTTAGGTTTTCCGGAAAATTTAAAAAAGATTTTTCATACACAAAAAAAAGATCATGACTTGTTTGA
Organism: Priestia sp. USM5; assembly: GCF_058323215.1. NCBI lineage: Bacteria > Bacillati > Bacillota > Bacilli > Caryophanales > Bacillaceae > Priestia > Priestia sp. USM5. The sequence goes on along the minus strand of NZ_JBSGKN010000005.1, from coordinate 44,912 downwards.
ACATTGGCTTGACAGTATGATTCACTATATTGAAGAAGAAATTTCATATGCAGCAAAGTCACTAAACAAAGGAGTAATGATGAGTTATCATGGGGAAGAATTGATTATTTTTCTAGAGGATAACTTAAAAAATAATAATGACAGCGCTAACAATTTTTTGAACTTGGTAGAGAGACGCTTGCGGAATTTGCTTCCTGAGGTAATCATATCATGGGGAACCGGAAATTATCATAAAGGTATTGTTGGGCTTAAGGAAAGCTATGAAAATGCAAAAGTAGCTTTAACTATTGGTAGAAATAAAAAAGGGTTAGGAGAGCGTATGTTATATGAGAATACGCGCATTGATCGTGTACTCCTAAATCTTGCTGAAAACGAGGAGGTGAAAGAAGTCATCTTATCTACCATTGGTCCGTTAGTGAAGTATGATGAACAGCGCAACATGGACTTAATAGGTACATTTACTACATACAATCATTATCATGGAAATGTGAGTCAAACGGCGAGGGCATTAAATCTTCATAGGCAATCTCTGATGTATAGATTAAGGAAAATTGAATCCTTGACTGGACTTTCGCTCATTGATCCTGACGATTTATTTTTATTAGATTTAAGTGTTAAAATTTGGAATTCAGGAATGTCAAACAAAGCGCTTAATTTAGTTTAAGCACTTAAATGAAAAACTATATAGTAGAATTGATAAGTTAATAAGAGCTGGAAGTTTAAAAGGTGATGACAAGGATTTTATTAGTCTTGTCATCATCTTATGTTGGATCTTGAAAGTTTTTACGTTCGAGATGCATTATTTAAAATTGTATGAAGAAATTAGCTTTTCATTAGCCACTTTCATCAATAGATTACTGAAAATTCAAACGTTATAATCAAAAGGAAGATATAAGTACTTGTTTTAATAATGAGAAGCTTAATATCAAGGAGGGAGAAGCTTGAATCATCTCAAGTCTGTAAGAAAAGAAAATGAATTAACCATTCTTAATATTTGGGAAGCAAAAAGAAGAATTGCTTCCATTATAAATAGGACTCCATTAATTCAATCTTATATTCTGTCTGAAAAAGCAGGACGTCCCGTTTATTTAAAGCTTGAGAATGTTCATGAGATTGGAGCATTTAAAGTAAGAGGAGCAGCTAATAAAATATTGAGTTTAAATGAAGAGGAGAAAAAGAGAGGAATTGCAACATTCTCAACAGGAAACCATGGAATGGCCGTAGCGTATGTAGCGAAAAAGCTTGGTATTGAGGCCGTAGTATGTATTTCAAAACGCGTTCCGAATGCAAAAGTTGATTCGTTGAAAAGACTGGGCGCAAAAATTGAAATTTACGGAGACAGTCAAGACGAAGCAGGGGAGCGCTGTTATGAGTTAGAAAAAGAGAAAGGGTTAACAGTTATAGAACCATTTGATGATCCGCATATTATCGCAGGACAGGGAACAATCGGGTTAGAAATACTAGAGGAAGTACCTGACTTAAAAGATGTGATTATTCCACTTTCAGGAGGAGGGTTGTTGTCAGGAATTGGATTAGCCTTAAAATCTAATGATCCGTCTATAAGAATAACGGGAGTCTCAATGGAGCATTCGGCTGTCATGTATGAAAGTTTAAAAGTAGGAAAATCAATAAAATTAGTAGAAAAAAATACTCTTGCTGATAGTTTATTGGGTGGGATCGGATTGGATAATAAATATACATTCCAGATGGTCCAGAAATATATGGATGATGTCCTGCTTATTCCTGAGGAAGAAATTTCCTATAGTATGGCTTTTATGATGGATAAGCATCGTATGATTATGGAAGGAGCCGCAGCTACGGGAGTTGCAGCAGTTTTAGGTAATAAAGTGGCTCATCAAGAAGGAGCTCTAGCTATTATTATCAGTGGACAAAATGTTGACCTTTCTATACTTCGTCAATTAATTCAAAATTATAGTTGAGTCAGGTACACTTTCAGGCACAGTATAAAACGAATAAAGATTTTTGGAGGAGAAAATAATGAAGAACATAGGAACAGATCGTGTGAAACGTGGAATGGCAGAAATGCAAAAAGGTGGCGTTATCATGGACGTTATTAACGCAGAGCAAGCAAAAATTGCAGAAGCAGCAGGAGCTGTTGCGGTTATGGCATTAGAGCGCGTTCCAGCCGATATCCGTGCAGCCGGCGGCGTGTCTCGTATGGCAGATCCAACAATTGTTGAAGAAGTGATGAATGCTGTATCCATTCCAGTTATGGCAAAAGCTCGTATTGGTCATATTGTCGAAGCACGCGTGCTAGAAGCAATGGGTGTAGACTATATTGATGAAAGTGAAGTTCTGACTCCAGCTGATGAGGAATTTCATTTGAATAAAAGTACGTTTACGGTTCCATTCGTATGTGGTTGCCGGGATCTTGGTGAAGCAGCAAGACGTATTGGTGAGGGTGCCGCAATGCTTCGTACAAAAGGGGAACCAGGGACGGGAAATATCGTCGAAGCAGTACGCCATATGCGCCAAGTAAATGCTCAAGTACGTAAAGTAGTGGGTATGGACGAAGATGAGTTAATGACAGAAGCAAAATTACTAGGTGCACCTTATGAATTATTACTTCAAATTAAACGTGAAGGCCGTTTACCAGTGGTGAACTTCGCAGCAGGCGGTGTAGCAACACCAGCTGATGCAGCGCTAATGATGCAGCTTGGCGCAGACGGTGTATTCGTTGGTTCAGGGATCTTTAAATCAGACAACCCTGAAAAATTTGCACGTTCCATTGTAGAAGCAACAACGCATTATCAAGATTATGAACTCATTGCAAACTTGTCAAAAGGATTAGGAAATGCCATGAAAGGAATTGAAATTTCATCATTATTACCAGAAAACCGTATGCAAGAACGCGGCTGGTAATGATAAATCTACATTATTCAAAAAAAGTAGCTCCATAAGGTGATGAAAAGGATAATATTATCCTTTTCATCACCTTATTTTATTCATTATATATAGATAAAGAAATTAATTATATAATTTTCTGTACCTTTATTATGTAAAGAAGCCTTACAAATGTTAAGAAATGAAAGGCCATTTTGTACGTTTTTTTGATAGTTTGACTAAAAAAGTCTTAAAAATTTCATACATTTTTGCGAATGTTAATTATTATCTTATTTAAATATAATTTAATTAAGAGATAAAATATTCAGAATATTAAGTTTGGAAAACAGGAGGAATCTATTCTATGTCATTTGGCACAACAGAATACAGAGAGAGAATTCAAAAAACAAAAGAAAAAATGACTGCTCAAGGAATTGAAGTATTGCTTATTACAGATCCAGCTAATATGAATTATTTGTCAGGCTATGACGGATGGTCTTTTTACGTACATCAAATGCTTGTCATCATTAATGATGAAGATCAGCCTATTTGGATCGGAAGAGGTCAAGATGCAAACGGAGCTAAAGTAACAACATGGCTTTATCATGAAAATATTATTCCATATCCAGATGATTATGTACAATCAGACACAAAACATCCAATGGATTTTGTAGCCGATATTTTAAAACAAATCGGCCAGGACAATCGTTCAATTGGTGTTGAAATGGAGAACTATTATTTTACAGCTAAATGTTATCAACAATTGCAAAAAGGTTTACCAAATGCCGCATTTAAAGATGCAACTCTTTTAGTAAACTGGGTTCGCCTTATTAAATCGAATGCAGAAATTGAATATATGAAGCGTGCTGCCACTATTGTTGAAAACGCGATGCAGGAGGGAATTGCATCAATTGATGTAGGTGTACGTGAATGTGATGTAGCTGCAAAAATATTCCATACACAAATAACTGGAACAAAAGAGTTTGGTGGGGACTATCCGGCCATCGTGCCTCTTCTTCCATCAGGTGAGAAAACATCTACGCCGCATTTAACTTGGACGGACGAGCGTTATAAACAAGGAGATACAGTTATTTTAGAACTGGCAGGCTGTTACAGACGCTATCATTCACCACTTGCTCGAACAGTAAATATTGGTAAGCCTTCAGATAAAGTACAACTACTTTCAGATGTTGTAGTAGAAGGATTAAATGCTTGCCTTGACATGATTAAGCCTGGCATAGCATGCGAAGAAATTGAAGAGACCTGGAGAAGAACAATTGAAAAAAGTGGGATTATAAAAGATTCACGTATTGGTTATGCAATGGGTCTTAACTATCCTCCTGATTGGGGCGAGCACACAGCAAGCATTCGTAAAGGAGATAAAACGATTCTCCAGCCAAATATGACGTTCCATCTTATTCCGGGCATTTGGCTAGACAGTTACGGATTTGAAGCAAGTGAATCATTCGGTGTAACCGAAACGGGATGTGAAACATTCGCCTCTCTTCCAAGGTCATTATTTATAAAAGATGGTGCATTGACTAACTAATAATTTATTCGCGGAGGTGAAGTACATCTATGTATATTTTTACGGAACCAGAACTAAAGCAGTATATTCAATTGAATCTGGAAGCTATCAATATTGTAGAAGAAGGGTTTACAAAATTAGCTAATAATCAGGTTGAAATGCCTCCGATCATGCGCATTGATCTTCATGATCAAAATGGGGAAGTGGACGTTAAGACAGCGTATGTCAAAGAAAAAGACATGTTTGCTATTAAAATTTCTTCAGGATTTTTTAATAACTATCAGCTGGGACTTCCAAGTGGAAATGGCATGATGATATTAATAAGCACTCAAACTGGTGTACCTCAAGCCATTCTTTTAGACAATGGATATTTAACAGAAGTTCGTACCGCTGCTGCTGGAGCCATCGCTTCCAAATACCTTTCTAAAGAACATGTGACGACAGTGGGAGTGATTGGAGCAGGAAGTCAGGCGAGATTCCAAGTCAGAGCACTAAAATTAGTACGCGACTTTGGTAAAGTACTTGTATATGCCCGTTCAACTGATCGTGCTAAAAAGTATGCACAAGACATGTCATTAGAGCTTGGAATTGAAGTTAAAGTCGTAGACAGTGCCGAAGCAGTAGTTAGAAACAGTGATACAGTCATCACAACAACTCCAGCAACAGAACCTATTATTAAAGCAGAATGGCTGCATCCAGGTCTTCATATTACAGCGATGGGATCAGATGCTGAACATAAACAGGAGTTGGAGGCCAAAGTGCTAGCACGGGCTGATAAGCTTGTATGTGATAAAAAGGAACAATGCGCTCGTTTAGGAGAACTTCATCACGCCTTTAATCAACGTATAGTAACGGATAATACCCCCATTATCGAACTAGGTCAACTCACTTCAAAAGAAGTACGAGGGAGAGAAAATGATGAGCAAATCACAATTTGTGATTTAACAGGGACAGGGGTTCAAGATACAGCAATCGCACTGTTTGCTTACAGCGAAATGGTGAAACGAAATGCAGGATGGAACGTTGAAAACAAAACATTGTCGTTAAAAAACTAATGAGGAGTGATCATATGACAAATGAAAAGATCAAGGTAGGAACAAAAGCAGTATGGGCAGGAGAAAAAGAGTATTTGGTGCACGGGGCTACACAAGTGCCAGTTGTTCTTAGTGTAGCTTACGGTTACGATGATATGGATGAATGGTATGATGTAGCAATCGGAAAGAAAAAGGGACATATTTACGGACGTAATACGAATCCAACGGTCCAAGCATTTGAAGATAAAGTGAAAATTTTAGAAGGCGGGGAGGCTGCTACAAGCTTTTCAACAGGAATGGCTGCTATCAGCAACACATTGTCTACCTTTTTAGTACCAGGTGATCGTATTGTATCTATAAAAGATACATATGGCGGTACAAATAAAATCTTTACAGAGTTTCTTCCCCGTCAGCAAATAAAGGTAACTCTTTGTGAAACAGGCAACCACGAGCAAATCGAAGCAGAAGTGACAAAAGGTTGCAAAATTTTATACTTAGAAACGCCAACGAATCCTACAGTGAAAATTACGGACATTGAGCGTATGGCTAAAGTAGGCCGCGATGCAGGTGCGCTAGTCATTGTAGATAATACATTTGGAACACCGATTAACCAGAATCCACTTGCATTAGGAGCAGACTTAGTTATCCATAGTGCCACTAAATTTTTAGGGGGGCATGCAGACGCATTAGGAGGAGTGGTGTGCGGTTCAAAAGAACTTGTTGAAAAAATCTACCACTTCCGTGAAATTAATGGGGCAACAATGGATCCAATGGCTGCTTATCTAATGTTACGAGGAATGAAAACGCTACATTTACGTGTTCGTCAGCAAAGCGAAAATGCAATGGCTCTTGCGAAATATTTACAAACAAAAGAAATTGTAGAAGGTGTTTACTATCCAGGTCTTGAAACGCATCCAAATCATGATATTGCAAAAAAACAAATGAAACAATTTGGAGGTATGCTTAGTTTTGCAGTTAAAGGCGGTGTTGACACCGTAAGAGACCTTCTACCAAAATTACAATTCGCCAACCGTGCGGCTAACCTTGGAGCCGTTGAAACAACGGTTGGACCTGCCCGTACCACAAGCCACGTGGAATGTACACCAGAAGAACGTGCGGCAATGGGAATTCCAGAAGGGCTTATCCGTATCTCTTGCGGTATTGAAGAGATTGAGGACATTATTGCAGATTTTGAGCAAGCATTCAATCATGTGGAAAGCGCCCTAAAAGTTTAATGAAAGTCTTGTAAAAGGAAGTGGAAACCGCATGGCCAATGCTCATTCTATGGTCGAGCAAGTAAATAAATTATATACCCAATTAATTGAATGGCGACGCAGGTTTCATCAACATCCCGAACTCAGTTTTCAGGAGTTCGGGACTTCTAAATTTGTTGCTGAAACCCTACGAAGTATGGATGGAATAGATGTAGAAACAGGAATTGGAGTTGAAACAAGCGTTATTGGTACCTTGACTTCCAGGGATGGTCCAACTATCGCTATTAGAGCTGATATGGATGCTTTGCCAATTAAAGAAGAAAATATAACAGATTATTGCTCTCTAAATAGTGGAGTGATGCATGCATGCGGTCATGACGCACATACAGCCATTTTACTTGGAATTGCCCATGTGCTGGCCTCTGCTTTTAAAAAGGGAAAACTAAAAGGAACCATAAAATTCATCTTTCAACCTGCGGAAGAAAGTACAGATGAAAACGGGCTCTCTGGGTCTCCTTACATGGTTCAAGCTGGGGTGTATGATGACGTTGACGCAGCGATTGCCCTTCATATGTGCCCGTGGCTACCCGTAGGAGAGATACAAATGAATGATGGCTATAGTATGGCAAATGTGGATGTATTTGAAGGGAAAATTTATGGAACCGGTGGGCACGGTGCCTACCCAGAACTCGGTACAGACCCCATTTGGATGCTTGGTCCCGTGATGCAGGTCTTACATGGTATTGTATCCCGTAAAGTGTCTGCATTAGATGCAGCTGTTGTAAGTATAGGCCAAGTACATGCAGGAACAGCAAGCAACATTATTCCTACGGAAGTTTCTATTACAGGTACGCTTCGCAGTTATGCACCTGAAGTTCGGGATTTATTGGCATCAGAATTAGAGAAAGCGTTTTCAATAGTAGAATCACTAGATGGAAAGTATTCGTTCAAAGTCGAAAGAGGGGAGCCGGCATTAAATAATAGTGCTGCTATTAACGACTGGATTATAGAAGCTATTGAGGAGATGTACCCTCAATTAGGCATTACAAGACGACCCTTTGGGATGGGCGGGGAAGATTTTGGCTACGTGACGCAAAAAATTCCAGGTTCAATGATTTTTCTTGGCTGTGCGCTAAAAGATGAGGTTCAAAGAGATTTACATACCCCCATTTTTGATATTGATGAAACTTGTTTACCAATCGGGGTAGCAGTTCTTGCACAAACAGCTATAAAATTTTTAAAGGGTGAGGTTACCTTACCAATCAATGAGCAGTTGGAGGTACAAACATATGGCACATAAATTAGCATTTATCGGATTTGGAGTTGTAGGTCAAGGATTAGCTGAAATTTTACGCGATAAAAAAGAAACGTTGAAAAAAGAAGAAGGCTTCGAAGGTGAGATTGTAGCTATTTCTGATTTCATGAAAGGATCAATTTATCACCCACATGGTCTAGACATCGATACAATCCTGCATGTGTTAAATGAAACAGGAAATCTTGAAAACTATCCTAAAACACCGGGACTTATCACAGGGTGGGATAGTTTTAAAACCATTCGTGAAACAATTGCGGATACAATTGTCGAAGTATCCTACACCGATGTAAAAACAGGGCAGCCGGCTATTGACCACTGTAAATTGGCATTTGAGAGTGGGAAAAATGTAGTCATGACCAACAAAGGACCTGTTGCGTTAGCATATAAAGAACTTTCCGAACTCGCTAGCCAAAAGAACGTATCCTGGGGATTCGAAGGAACCGTCATGAGTGGAACGCCTGCCTTAAGAATGCCTGTGGCAACACTTGCAGGAAATGAGATTATTGAAATACGTGGTATTTTAAATGGCACAACCAATTATATTCTAACGAAAATGGAAGATGAAGGTGTTTCTTATGAGGAAGCTCTAAAAGAAGCACAGGAGCTGGGCTATGCTGAAGCAGATCCTACAAGTGATGTAGAAGGGTACGATGCAAGATATAAAATTGCGATTTTAGCAAACTATGTAATGAACGAACCCTTAAAAGTAGAAGATGTATCATGCACCGGTATAACGGATATTACACTAAAAGAGATAGAAGAAGCAAGGAAAGAAGGAAAGCGCTGGAAACTGTTAGCAAAAGCCCGTAAAGAAAATGGCGCCGTGAAAGCTTCTATTACCCTAGAAAAAGTGAAGATAACAGATCCACTTGCATCAATTAGTGGTGCTGTGAATGCCATTACCTATGAATGCGATCTTTTAGGAACTGTGACGTTAAGTGGCGCTGGGGCTGGAAAGGTCGAAACAGGTTTCTCTCTTTTAATTGATTTAATTAACATTGATCGTGAACGAAAGCTAGTAAATATTTAATTATAGAAAGGCAGGAATGGTGATGAAAATTCAAGTTGCTGGTCGAAAGATGTATTTTGCGGGTAAATGGGTCAGTAGGGATCAAACCATTGAAGTACGAGATCCACAAGATAATAGCATAATTGATACAGTCCCTGCTGCTTCAGCCGAAGATATGCTTCAATGTGTAGAAGAAGCAAAAGATGGAGCAAAAATCGCGGCTACTATGGCGGTTCATGAGCGAATGGCAGTAATTTATAAAGCAGCCGATTATATCGAGGCAAACAAAGAAAAATATGCATCTACGATTGCACGAGAAGGTAGCAAAACGATCCGTGAAGCAACAAAAGAAGTAGCAAGATGCATTCAGACACTTCGAATTAGTGCCGAAGAGGCAAGAAGAATTCATGGTGAGACCATTCCGTTTGATCAAATGCCAGGGAGTGAGAACCGAGTTGGATACTATCAGCAAGTTCCAATTGGTATCATCGGTGCCATTACACCTTTCAATGATCCATTAAATCTTGTTGCACACAAGGTGGGACCAGCTATTGCATCAGGTAATGCCATTATTGTAAAACCAGCAACTGTCACACCATTAAGTGCACTTTTACTTGCAGAAGCATTCGCTGAAGCCGGACTTCCTCCAAAAGTGTTATCTGTGATAACAGGTTATGGAAGTGAGATTGGGGATGTTCTTGTGAAACACCCTGCAGTTCGTATGATTTCTTTTACAGGCGGACTTGAAGCAGGAGAAGAAATTGCCCGGAAAGCAGGACTGAAAAAAATTAGCATGGAGTTGGGTTCAAATTCACCGGTCATCGTTTTAGAGGATGCTGACTTAGAAGACGCTGTAGAATCGACAGTTTCCGGCGCTTTTTGGGCAGCTGGGCAAAACTGTCTAGGAGTCCAGCGAATATATATTCAAGAAAGTGTGATTGATCAATTTAAAACTGCGTTTGTGGAGCGTACTAATCAATACAACATGGGGGATAAACAGTCAGAACTAACCGACATGGGTCCACTTATTACAGAGAAGGAAGCCATACGTGTAGAGAAGATGGTGAATGAAGCGATTGAAAAAGGCGCCATTTTATTAACAGGTGGCGAACGCAACAAAGCTTTCTATTCCCCTACTGTTCTAACCAACATACCAGAAGATTGTACGATTGCTAAAGAAGAAATTTTTGGACCGGTTGTTCTCTTGTATTCAGTTTTGGATATTGACACAGCAATTGAAAAATCAAACGATGTTAATTATGGCTTACAGGCAGGTATTTTTACAAAGAATATCGATAAAGCTCAAAAAGCCATTGCTAAGATGGATGTTGGCGGTATTATGGTTAATGACAGCAGTGACTACCGGATTGATGCTATGCCGTTTGGTGGTATGAAAAAATCAGGATTAGGACGAGAAGGAATTAAATTTGCGATTCATGAAATGACCGAGCCCAAAGTCGTTTGCTTTAAATTATCTAACTATTAAAAAAAGCCACACTAAAGAATTATTCAAATATAGAAGAAAGGGAACGTGCTATAAAAAGCAAAATTCCCTTTCCTTCCCTTTAGAATAATTAGAAAATTCAATCTGCAATTTTCTGATTATTGAAAATTAATTTTATTCCTATTAGTTTATCGCTTAATCTTTTGTAATTTACGTGCTCATTTAGGTCCTTTTCTTTTATGCCTAGCTATTCAAATGTTAATCATGAAGATCAACATTTGAATAGCTAGACTGTATATTGGAATGTAAATGATTTATTTTCACTTATATAATTGACTCAAGCAACATTCGAATGTATTGAAAATGATAATACGGAATCTGTAACAGATACGAATATAAAGGTGACACTGAAGCAATGAATCAATTATTTGATGAGGAGGCACATTGTGGGCCATAAAAAAAACGAAAAATTAAAAAGAGAAGATATTACTATTGTTGATACTAAAATTGCTAAGCAGTCTATGATGGGAACATCTCTTGGTAACGCCATGGAGTGGTTCGACTTTGGAATTTATTCCTATTTAGCTGTTACAATGGGACAAGTCTTTTTTCCTGAAATCGATCCCTCTTTTCGATTAATCTATGCTTTCGCGACTTTTGCTGTTGCTTTTATCGCAAGACCAATCGGTGGTTTATTTTTCGGTATGATGGGTGATCGTCTTGGTCGTAAGAAAGTGCTTGCTATTACATTAATTATGATGGCGGTCGCGACTTTAAGCATTGGGCTCATTCCCAGCTATGATGCTATTGGTATTGCTGCTCCGACATTATTACTTATTGCTAGGCTAGTACAAGGATTTTCAACAGGAGGAGAATATGCAGGGGCCATGACATTTATCGCAGAATCCACATCAGATAAAAAACGTGGATTTATGGCAAGTGGTTTAGAAGTTGGAACACTCGTTGGTTTTAGCGCAGGTGCCGGATTAGTCACATTATTTACCTTCCTCCTTGGAGATAAAACTATGCTCGAATGGGGTTGGAGAATTCCTTTCTTTATTGCTGCTCCTTTAGGGTTAATTGGTTTTTATTTTCGAAATCGTCTAGAGGAAACACCTGCATTTGAAGCAATGTTGAAGGTAGAAGAAGAAAGAAGTCCAGCTTCTCTTAAAGAGATTTTGATTCACCATTGGAAGCCATTGTTAATTTGTATCGGAATCGTTCTCTTTTATAATACGATGAGTTATATGGTTCTCACTTATATGCCTTCCTATTTATCGGACGAACTAGGTTATGGTGAAAAGAAAGGATTATTCTTAGTTCTAATTGTTATGATTGCTATGATTCCATTTGTCCTAGCAATGGGGTATTGGAGTGACCGTATTGGTCGAAATCGCATTGTTAAAGGCGCTTTAATCGGGACAATTATTCTGAGTATACCAGCTCTTATGATGATTGGTAATGGAAATAGTTACACTGCCTTTTTAGGGTTGTTTATTATTGGTATTCTATTATCTGCTTTCCAGGGAGCTCTTCCTGCTACGTTACCGTCTTTATTTTTTACAAAAGTACGGTATGGTTCACTTGCTATTACGTATAATGTTTCTACCTCTATATTTGGTGGAACTACCCCTCTAGTTGTGGCTTGGTTAGTAAGTGTTACGAAGAATAAAATGGTTCCTGCTTATTATCTCATGGCTGTTTGTGTGATTGGGCTTATCATTGTCGCCTTTTTTGTTAAAGAAACAGCTGGTAGATCACTACGTGGATCTGCTCCAGCAGTAGATAATGCAAGTGAAATTGAACAAGTATTGAAAAGTCCGGATGAAGCCCTTTGGTGGGAAGAAGAAGTTAAACACGGAAATATTAATCATAGTGTAATGGATTCTAGGCAACAAAATGCAGAGAACGTACGTTAGATCAATTTCTAATAAGTAACGAATTTTTATAAAAAAATTCACCTTTATATTAATGAATATACAGCTCGCAAGAGAAGCTCAAACATTTTAGCCTAAGACATATATCCTTTTTTAAGGAAAGACGATCCTTTGGGCGTCTTTTCTGGTTAATTTTATTTGTTATAAAGACAAATGGGCCCTTTTTCTACATGGCGTGTAATGAGTAAATAATTTTTTATTCAATATATTAATCATTACTTATAAAGCAGTAGATAATTAATTGTTTTTTAAATAGATGTATATAAAATAATATCTATTGTCAGAGAAGAGGCCCTTATGAGATTTCAAGGGCCTTTTTACTGATCAATCTCTATAATATCCATTATGTTAACTAAAAATATATGAGAGGTACTTTGATAATTTAACAAAGTACCTCAACTATAAATCCTCCAGGTGCCTCTACATAAAATGTATAACCATGTAATTGTTTTGGAGCTTCGACATTAAACCCATCTTCTTTTAACCTTTGATTAATTTTATTTACCTGCTCTTCATTCTCTTGAGGGAATCCAATATGGAAGGTCTTTGGATATTTGACTTCGCTTCCCTTCATTAAAGTTAGTACAAAACCATCTTCATCATGCATTATAGCAAAACCTTTACCCCTGTTTGCCCTGCATGTCATACCAAAATAAGTTTCCAAAAATTCTTGAGTAGCAGGAACATCTGTAACTGTTAGGTTGAGGTGATGAATTTTCATGTTTTCACCCTTTCTTAAATACATTCAATAATAAGACTTGTGTCGTATCCTATAAAAACCATTAATTAGATGAATAGTTTACTCTATGAATGTAAATATTTATCTATATCTCTTTTAACCATTCGTTTTACTTCTTCAAAAGCTTTTGTTTGCCCTTCGTAAAATATGGAGCTGTTTAAATCCTTTCTTTTTTCTGCATCCTTCGACCATCTTTCCGACCTTTCAATTAAATTATCAAGTACCTCAACCAACTTCTCATTTCCCACAAATACCCCACCTTTAACTGGAAATTTTTACACAATCAATTATCCATAATATCTTCTACAGTTTTTATAGAATTCCTGTTTAACAAGCTTTTTTATATAAGTCTTAAGATACACATCTACATAAAAACAAATATATATAAGAACAATAATAAATAAGTATATATAATATATATCTATTAGAATAACTAATAAGTTTATATACCAATTACATTTAATAGTTGATTTTACGTTATGTATAAAAGTAGTAGTTAACGTACTTTACTAAAAATCGTTTTATCTATTACCTATCTTGTAGAAAAACGTTGTATTTGCCCCCACTAAACGTAAAAGGTAAAACTTTAATTTATAAAAAAGAAGATTGAGGAATTCCTTCTATAAATGAAGAGAGTTCAAAAAAGCATACGCCTTTAGTTGCCATAATGTCTCTTAAAGGAATCAGACAAAAGAATCTACACCGGAGGCCTCTAACAAGGATCCTTTTGCTTGTGTATGAAATTTTTCGCATCCTAATTTCTTAAACTTTCTGAGACAACCAAGCTCGAGATCTTTGGGAAAAGATAGCTATTTTAATCACTCTAAATTAAGAATAAATTGCTTCAGGTCTTTAAGAGAAAACTTTTTCCTTTGTAAATGTTATAAATTTATTTAAGTAGTTCCATCTTCTAAGAGCTTAACAGGAAGATAGGTTTCAAGTTCTATATTGGTAAATTCGCCTTCAATCTCTTTAGATAAAATGTCTATTGCTACCTTTGCAATAGAATCAATAGGTTGTTGTATGGTCGTTAATTCTGGTAGTATAGCTTTTACTGTTTCCGTTCCATCGTAACCAATCACTTTTAATTGAGTGGGTATATCTTTTCCTCTTTTTCTAGCTTCTGTGATGACAGCCGCCGCAATTAGATCATCACTTGCAAAAATACCGTCTACTTCCGGATGTTCATCAAAAAGCTTAGCGATTACCTCTTTACGGCTCTTTTGAGGAGAGACTTCGTATGTAATTGGTAATTTTCCGTATCCCTTCATAACATCCTCATACGCTTTTCTTCTTAAGTTTGCCGGCGTTTCTAGATCGAGTGGGCCATTAATATGAATGATATTTTCACACTGTTTCTTTATTAACAACTCTGTAGCTTTTTTTCCTCCATCATAATTATCGGATCCTACAACAGGAATCTTTTCAGATAAATAATGATCAATCGCTACGATGGGTAAATTTTGTTTATGATAATCTAGGACTCCTCGGTTGTATGTTACAACAATGACCCCATCTACCTGGTTTCGTATAAGCATTTCTAAGTATTTTTCCTCTTTATCCATACGGTTTAAACTGTTACAAAGCAATAATTTATAACCTAGCGATGTACAAACACTTTCAATATGAAAGGCAAGTTCACCGAAAAATGGGTTACTTGAATTGGGTATAATCAATCCTATTAAATTTGTTTTTTTATGAAATAAGGAACGCGCTAAATCGTTTGGAAAATAATTAATTTCCTCCATTGCTTTATAAACTTTATCTTTTGTTTTTTCACTTATGTACCCTCGATTATTTAAGACACGTGAAACGGTTGTGGATGAAACTCCTGCAACTTTTGCTACGTCATGGATATTAGGTTTCATTATCTTTCCTCCTATCCCACTAAATATCAATTATTAATATTATATTAGGATTTTTTTATCTTTATTATTTAAATACGCTTTGATATTTTTAAATCACACAATATTTTTTTATTTAGGTTAGGAAAATAGCCTATTAATCATTAAATAAATACTTTATAACAATTAAAATTAATTCCTCCTTTGATAGCTTTACAGTTTCCTGATTAATAAAAATTTCATACTTTGAAATAGTTTATTTTGAGGAATGATTTAATTAAGTAAAGTTTATTTGTTACGGACTTATTGTAGAAAATATCTCTAACATGTGCAAGAAGTAGGGATTAATTACTGTTATCTTCTATCGAATAAACATTAACTTTTATTATGGACCTGATATTGATAATACATATATTCTAATATATTATCCCTTCGTTTTAAGGAGAGGCACAAAAAGTTTGATATTTCAAAAAAAACATGTCAACCGATTGACATATGTAAACGGTTGACATAAAATACTCCTTGAAAGCGCTTTTATATATTTGTTGTGAATAAGAAGAAATAAGGGGGACTGGAACGTATGAAGAAATGGTTTTTAGTAGGTATATCTTTATTACTAATTCTTGCTGTAGTAGGTTGTAGTAAGGATAAAAGTGTAAGTAGTGACGGCAAACAAATGGTTACAATGTGGGTACATGTATCAGACGATAGTGAAGAAGGTAAGGTGTATAAAAAACGAGTAGACGCTTTTAACAAGAAATATGCATCTAAAAATATTAAAGCTAAAATTGAATTTATCCCACGAAGTGGGAACGGCGGTGGGTATGAGGATAAAGTAAACGCAGCGTTGACAACTGATACATTACCCGATGTTATTACGTTAGATGGTCCAAATACAGCTGCTTATGCAAAATCTGGCATCATTGCTCCACTAGATGATTACGTGAAAGATCAAGATGATTTACTACCAAGTATCAAGCAACAAGGAACATACAAAGACAAATTGTATGCGATTGGTGCGAGTGAATCGTCCGTGGGAATTTACTACAATAAAAAAATGCTACAAGAGGCAGGCGTTGATTTAAATACGTTACCGACAGTTGAAAATCCTTGGACATGGGATCAGTTCATGGCCCTATGTAAAACGTTAAAAGAAAAATATAATAAACCAGCTATTGATATGCAATTACAATCAAAAGATGAAATGTTAACGTATGCACTAACGCCATTTGTATGGTCTGCAGGTGGAGAAATTCTCTCGAAAGACGGTACTAAAGCAGAAGGGGTGTTTAATAAAAAGCCTAGTGTTGAAGCCATGACTTTTATTCAAACGATGTTAAAAGAAGGCTATACAACGCGTACTCCAGTCAAACAAGCTTTTGAAACAGAAAAGTACCCAATGAAGTTTAGTGGTGTATGGACAGTAACGGATATGAAAACAAATTTTCAAAAAGTTGATTATGGTGTTATGCCCTATCCAGTATCACCAAAGACAAAGAAACTGGTTTCACCTTCAGGAAGTTGGCAGTTTGCAATGACACAGAAATCTGAAAATAAAGAATGGTCTGCTAAACTAGTAGATTGGATGACAAATAAAGATTCGAATTTAGAATTAAGTCGTACAATTGCAGCACTACCAGTTCGTTACTCGTCCGAAAAAGTACTTACAAAAGAATTTTCTGATCAAATGAATGTGTTTATGAAGCAATTAAAGGAATCAGGACACGCACGACCAGTAACACCAGCATATCCACAAGTAACACGTGCTTTCCAACAAACAATTGATGATATCAGTTTCTATGATCAAAATAAAAACGTAAAAAAAGTCTTAGATACACGTGCTACAGAAATGCAAGCAGCTATTGATAAGGCTAATCGATAAAAGCAGCTAGAAGGAGGCATTATGATTAAAACCGGATTAAAAGGAAATAAGACTGTTTATACATTCCCGAGAACTGAAAAAAAGATCAAAAATAAAATTAAATGGAAAGAAAATGTAGTAGCTTATACATTTTTAGGACCAGCATTATTACTTTTGTTGCTGTTTCTTATTATCCCAGCTATTATGTCTGTCTACTATGCATTTACGGATTATTATCTTTTAACACCCGATACGCGCAAATTTGTAGGATTAGATAATTTTATCAATTTATTTAAGGATCCTATTTTCTTGAAAAGTCTGGTGAATACACTGAAGTTTGTCGTGTGGGTAATTCCTTTACAGATAGGGGCAGCTCTTGGGCTGGCCCTCCTGTTAAACAAACAACGGAAAGCTAACACATTTTTTAAAGTAGCTTACTTTAGTCCTGTGGTAATGTCCCTCGTTGTTATCTCAGTTCTTTGGATTTATCTGTTAAATCCAAATGAAGGAATTATCAACAATGTACTCACTTATTTTGGTGTTTCAGCTCAACCGTTCTTAACAAGCCCTAAACAGGCTATGTTTACAATTGTTTTTGTTTCAGCCTGGCAGGGAGCTGGCTTTCAAATGTTAATTTTTCTAGCAGGTTTGCAAAATATACCTGGAGACGTCTACGAAGCTGCACAATTAGATGGAATGAATAAATGGCAACGATTTATTTATATTACGTTACCATTATTAAAGCCAACTTCTATTTTTATATTTATTACGACATTAATTGGTGCGTTTAAGCTATTAGTCCAACCAATGGTTATGACACAAGGGGGTCCAGTAAACTCCACGATGACGGTTGTATATTACATTTATCAAACTGGCTTTACGGATCGAATGGTTGGATACGCTAGTTCAATTGCTCTTCTATTTGGAACAATTATTGGGTTAGTTACGCTAGCGCAACGGAAATTAGTAAAGGAGGAAGATGACTAATGAGACGAAAATTCGGGCCTTTAACAATCCTAGAATACATTTGTTTAGTTTTGCTGGCGGTATTATTTATATTCCCATTGTTTTGGATGATCGCATCCTCAATGAAACCTGAAGCAGAAGTTTATAACAATATGAATAGTATCAAGGCTTTCCTACCTTCCATTCATCCGTCAGATTGGTTTATATCCTATAAGCAAGTTCTGTCACGTTTTCATTTACTTGGTTATATAATAAACAGCTTGTTTTATGGTTTATGTGTAGCAGCAGGTTCTGTCATTATCAATGGGATGGCAGGTTATGCGTTCGCTAAATTGAATTTTAGTGGAAAAAGAGTGCTGTTTGGTCTTTTATTGGCGCTTTTAATCGTACCACTTGAAACAATCTTAATCTCACAATTTACTATAGTTCACAAGCTGGGATTAGTAGACACTCGTCTCGCCGTGATCCTTCCTGCCTTAGCAGGCGCATTCAATATCTATCTATTCCGAAACTTTTTTATGGCTATTCCAGCAGAAATTATTGAGTCAGCCAAATTGGATGGAGCAAATACGTGGCAAATATTCTTGAGAATTATGCTCCCGATGTCTAAACCGGCTGTTGCTACAGTTGGAACTTTAGCCTTTATCGGAAGTTGGAATGATTATATTTGGCCTTTAATGGTTTTAACAGACAAGTCAAAATTTCCAATTCAAGTAGCAATAACAGCCATCAATAGTACGGAGCCAGTCTACACGAATCAAGTTATGGCTGTTTTAACAATATCCACCATACCCTTAATTCTTATCTATATAGTGGCTCAGCGTTATATTTTAGAAGGGATTGGTGGTTCAGGAACAGGTATTAAATAAGAAAAAAATTAGGTTATTGTTGCGAAAGCAATACTTATGTATGGGTAATTTTAAAAATAAATGTCAACCGGTTGACATAAAAATATTGACTTGTGAAACCGGTTGACATAAAATAAATCTGAAAGTGCTTTCAGTTTTTGTTTCAAGGATTCTATATATCTAGTTAAAGGAGCAACAAACATGAAAAGTTCAAAAGTTCTCTATTGGAAGTTAAGTGCATATTTTTTCTTTTTCTTTTTTACTTGGTCTTCTAGCGCCTCTTTATTTCCCATTTGGTTAAAGCAAGAATTAAATTTAAGTGGATCAGCCACAGGTCTGATTTTCTCTGTAAACGCTATCTTCGCATTGTGTATACAGCCTGTATATGGTTATATCTCTGACAAGATAGGCCTAAAGAAAAATATATTATCTTTTATTAGTTTACTGCTTGTATTTGTAGGACCATTTTATATTTATATATATGGACCACTATTAAAATATAATGTGATTTTAGGTGCAGCTGTGGGAGCCATTTATTTAGGCATTGGTATTTCTGCGGGTATTGGCGCTATTGAAACCTATGTTGAAAAAGTTAGCCGTAAATATGATTTCGAATACGGAAAGTCTAGAATGTGGGGTTCGTTAGGTTGGGCGTCAGCAACTTTTTTTGCAGGTCAGCTATTTAATATTAATCCCAATATCAACTTTTGGGTGGCATCTGTTTCAGCAATTATCTTAGTTGCAATTATTTTATCAGTAAAAATAGAAGTCACAAACTTTGAATTGGAAAAAGCTGAGTCCGTTAAATTAAAGGATGTTGGGCAACTTTTTCTTTTAAAGAAGTTTTGGTTTTTGATGATGTATGTGATTGGAGTAACGTGTGTATATAGTGTGTACGATCAGCAATTTCCAATTTACTACACATCTTTATTTGCTACTGAGGCTACAGGGAATCAAGTATTTGGATATTTAAGTTCTTTTCAAGTATTTTTAGAGGCTGGAATGATGTTTATTGCACCTTTTATTGTAAACAAAATTGGAGCCAAAAACGGACTATTATTAGCAGGTCTTCTAATGGCACTTCGTATTATTGGGTCGGGGCTTGTAGTAGGGCCCGTCGGTATTTCTTCAATGAAATTAATACATGCATTAGAATTACCCATTATGTTGATTGCTATTTTTAAATATTTTGCAGCTAACTTCGATACACGTCTATCTTCCGTTTTATATTTAGTAGGATTTCAGGCTGCCTCTCAAATTGGTGCATCTTTGTTATCACCTTTTGCAGGTAAATTATACGACATAATAGGTTTCCGTCATACTTATCTTATTCTAGGAACAATGGTCCTTTGTTTTACGATTATTTCAATGTTCACTTTATTAAATTCTAATAAAATTAAAGATTTAGAAGTAAATGAAAAAGACATAAAACAAGTTATATAAGGAGATGTTAGAATGTTCACAATAAATAAACTTCAACAAGCGCAAGAAGCATTGGATACCGCAAAAGAAGGAATAAATAACCGTTATCGGTTAGGCTATCATATTATGGCACCTGCCAACTGGGTTAATGATCCAAATGGTTTAGTACAGTATAAAGGAGAATATCATGTCTTTTATCAACACCATCCATACGATGAAAACTGGGGTCCAATGCACTGGGGCCATGTTAAGAGTAAGGATCTTGTGCATTGGGAACACTTGCCTATCGCTTTAGCTCCTGGTGATGCTTGTGATACTGACGGGTGTTTCTCGGGAAGCGCTGTAGATAATGATGGTGAATTAACGTTAATCTATACAGGTCATCACTATATAGACAAAGAAAAAGATCTATTTTATCAAAATCAAAACCTTGCTGTTAGTACCGATGGTGTCACATTTCATAAGATTGCAGAAAATCCAGTAATTCCTGAACCACCTATAGATAGTAGTCATCATTTCCGTGATCCTAAAGTATGGAAACACAAAGATAGTTGGTATATGGTAGTAGGAAATTCGACCAAGGAGAGTGTGGGCAGAGTAATTTTATACGGTTCTCCAGATTTACGTACGTGGTCATATGTTGGTGTATTGGCACAAGGAAACGAAAATCTTGGATTCATGTGGGAATGTCCAGATTTCTTTGAATTAGATGGAAAACACGTTCTCATGATTTCTCCACAAGGGATTAAAAAAGATGGGGATTTATACAACAACTTATTTCAAACGGGATATTTAATTGGAGATTACAATTACGAAACAAACGAATTTACACATGGCTCATTTAGTGAGTTAGATAATGGACATGATTTTTATGCAGTTCAAACGTTATTAGATGAAAAAGGACGTCGAATTGCTATTGGTTGGATGGATATGTGGGAGTCAGATATGCCAACAAAAGAAGATGGATGGTGTGGGGCACTTACATTGCCACGTGAAGTTACTTTAGGAGAGAATGATAAAATTCTAATGAATCCTGTGGAAGAATTAAACTTATTACGCGAGGGTGAACATAATACACCTACTAATGTAATTTCTAATAGTTATTTAATAGAAACAAACGAGGATTTACTCGAAATAAAAGCTGTGTTTGACTTAACTAATTGTAACGCTCAGTCTGTTGGAATAAGAATTCGTGGAGTTAACCAGGAGGAGACTGTATTAACGTATCACTTGGACAAACAAACACTAAAACTCGATTGTTCTAAGTCTGGTAAAGCTGAAGATGGTGTGAGAAATACCATTCTTAGAGCAAATCAAGAGCTTTCCTTACGCATATTCATTGATCGATCTTCTATTGAAGTATTTGCAAATGAAGGACAAGCAACTATGACAAGTCGTATTTATCCATCTGAAGATAGATTAGGCATTGAAGTGTTTGCAGATGGCGAGGATGTAAGAGTTAAGGAGTTAACATATTGGAAGTTAAAGGATATCTGGAAATAAATTATGAATGAACAAGTGTTTGTACACTTGTTCATTGTTTTGGGGTGAGGATGTTGAAAAAAGTTTTTTGTATTGGTGAAACATTAATTGATTTTATTCCTGTTCAAAAAGAAAAGTCTTTAAAAGAAGTTACTAGTTTTGAACGCGTAGCTGGGGGAGCTCCTATGAACGTTGCAATTGCGATTGCAAAATACGGGGGAAATTCTGTAATGCTAACGAAAATAGCTAATGATAGCTTTGGTGATTATTTAGTAGATGTGCTTGAAGGAAATGGAGTAGATACTTCCTACATTATTCGATGTAATGAAGGAGAGACCGGTTTGGCATTCGTATCTGTAGATAAATTGGGTGATAGAGACTTCAGTTTTTATAGAAAGAATTCAGCTGACTTATTACTTTTACCAAACGAAGTGAAAGTAGAGTGGTTTGATAAGGGAGACCTTCTTCATTTTTGTTCTGTAGATTTAGTCGAAAGTCCAATGAAACAAACTCATGTAAAAGTAATAGATAGTTTTCAAAAAATAGGGGGAATTGTCAGTTTTGATCCCAATGTTCGTCTTCCCTTATGGCCTGATAAAGAAAGCTGTCGCCAAACAATTCTAGACTTTTTACCTTTAGCAGATATCGTGAAAGTATCGGATGAAGAACTATTTTTTATAACTAACGTTAGAGAAGAAAGAGAAGCTATTAACTCACTTTTTGTTGGCAATGTAAAAGTAGTAGTTTATACAAAAGGAAAAGATGGAGCCATTATTTATTTGAAAAATGGAGAACAATTTGAGGATAAAGGATTTAAAATAACTGTCTCAGATACAACCGGAGCAGGTGATGCATTTATAGGTGGTTTTTTATCTGAATTGCTTTCAATTGATATATCTAGTGACAATCTATGTCAAAAAGTGAGTGAACACCATCAACAATTGCTTACCTTTGCTAATGCAAGTGGGGCACTTACTGCTTCAGTAAAAGGAGCGATCCACGCAGCACCTGGAAAACAACATATAATGAATTTTATTGCTACTCAAAGAGGCAGATTAGTTTAAGAAAATATGTATTTATAATTGGGAATTAGTTTGGAATTCACAATATAAGTAGGGGTTAAAAGAAAGGGTTTAAATAATGAGGACTGAAAAAGAAAAGATGTTAGGTGAAGAAATGTATAATCCTGCAGACCCACAATTAAGAAAGGATCGAGAACATGCTAGAAGGCAGGTTAGAATATATAATGAAACTTTAGAGAGTGAAGGTAATAAGCATATTAAATTATTAAAAGATTTATTCGGTTCTACTGGGGAAAACGTATACGTTGAACCAAATATTAGAGTTGACTATGGCTATAACATATTTGTTGGCGAAAACTTTTTTGCAAACTTTGATTGTGTCATCCTAGACATTTGTGAAGTGAGATTTGGAGATAATTGTTTACTTGGCCCGGGTGTACATATCTATACAGCAACTCATCCAATTGATCCAAATGAACGGAATTCAGGAAAGGAATACGCAAAACCAATTATTTTTGGAGACAATGTATGGATTGGTGGAAGTTCAGTGATAAATCCAGGAGTGACGATAGGAAACAATGTTGTTATTGCATCTGGATCAGTAGTGACTAAAGATGTACCTAACAATGTAGTGGTGGGAGGAAATCCAGCGAAAATCATTAAAAGAATTGAGAATTAAGTTTATAAGGCTATTTCACTAAATTTTAGTAACAGTACGTTAAATGAGATCTGAATTTCTAACTTATTAGTTAATTGGTGATTAAATTGAATATATGGATGGGGAAAATTAGAGATTATAATCATTTGGGTCATTATTTAGGAACCTATCAAGCAATTATAGAGAAACAAGATGAGATGCTTTATAAGATGACATTATCGTTTAATCCAGCGTATACACTAAAAAAGCGAGATAAAAATAACCTTTTAAAAGATAAAATATTGTACAGTTCAAGTGTAGAGGTGCTTAAAAGAAAATTTAGAAATAAAATCCCACTTTTAAAGAAACAAACAAAAGTAGTATGGATAAAAAGAGGGCTAAATATTTAATTTTCACCTTTTTTTCACTATTAAATGATAAATTAGTTGTTCATCATGCTGTAGAGCATTTTTTCATAGATATTCCCCTTCAAAAGCTTACCTATAAAAAAGGTGAGCTTTTTTTACGACCTGCATTATATTTACATTATTATTTCTAAACTAACTATAGTCCCTTTGATTAACCCATATAGTTTATTGATTCCCCGTTATTCTTCTTGAAACGTTGGTAAGAATTCTTGTTTAATGTACTTATTTACCGTTGTGACCGAGATATCAAATACATAACCGCCTTTGATATGCCAGTCATCTTTATTAATAGAATTTAATTTCCCTGTATATATTTACAAATAGATTTCTTCAATAAAATAGATAACATATCTAAGATATCTTGAATGTTGATAATCTTTCTAAAAATATCAGTCATAAGTAACAATTGTTTTACCCCTATATTAATTAATAATTTGTTATATCATATTGAGAGATGATTAAATATAAAAAGTTTCAATAAAATATATGTAAATGGTAAAACATTTTATAAAAATAAGTTTCATTGGTTATACAAATTGTAGAAAAATAACCAATTTGTCGTCATTTAGAGTAAATAGTATAACTTTAATTTTTATAAAATAGTTTATACATTTACATCTCTATATAAAATTAATTTATTCTTTACCTTCAATAAAGATTACGTTAATAAAAGCTCTCTTAAGCTAAATTGTTATAAATTTTATTTTAAGTTATTATGAATTCAAAAATTTCTTTAGAGGTAAAGAGAAGATAGATTGATATATATTAAAAGGTGGAAATGTTTATTTGTTGTTGTTAAGTATAGATAATAAAATATTAATCTTCATGATTTAATTTTTATCTTTTTTTATCTAATTGAAGACATATGAACATATCTGGAAGGAGATAGGAGCGTAATTATGCATATTATTCTATATCTCACTTCATCTATCAACCTTGCATAAAAAGAGTGCAAACGGGAATACTGTTTGCAAAAGAGGAAAAGATAAAGGGGTTGACGTTTTATGGAAAATAATACACTTAACGGAATGGATCGAGTTAATCCAAATTTACGTGATGAAATGTTGGCTGAATTGTTTCTGGATCAAATGATGAATAACTTCAAAAAGAGTAAGATTCTTGAGGAAATTGATCAGTCCTTAAAAAATAAAGATAAAGAAGCTTTTTTCCGTTTAACAGAGGATCTTAAATCCGTGTCTTAATAAAAACAATGGAATATAGAAGAAACTCGTCAAAAGAAGGCTTTAACTTATTAAGAAAAGTCTTCTCTTGGCGAGTTTTCTTTTTCGAACCATTATCAAATTTTTATTCTTGACCAATTAACATTCTCTATATTATTTGAAATTGAAATATTCATAGGATTTACTCCCTTTGTTTTTACATAACGTATTTAGTGCTACTTCTACTTACAAAAACACAACTCCTATATTGTATACTTCATATATTTTTAGTTACCATAATCAGATTTATCGCAAAACAAGTGTCAGTATGTGTCGAAAAGGGGTAATGTAAAAGAAATAACATCAGGAGGGGAGGACATGCTTGATAATTATGAACGTCTCCTATTCTATAGGGAAATCAGATATTTAATTGCGGATTATAATAAGTGTAGGCATTTACCTACTAAGAACGAGTTATACAATCAGATAGTGTTTCTAAAAAAAGTACTTAAATATGGATCTGAAAAAAGGATATCTAGATAGTAGAGGTTATATATTTGTCGAGAAAAACAATGGGTCTTTAAATTAGATTGTTTTTCTCTTTTTTATATAAAAGAGTAGATCATGACAGATTATTACTAATATGCATAACAGTAGCGATGATACCTTAGTGATCTCTAGTTAACCTAAAATGAATGATACCATTCATAGAAGCAAGCAAACTTATAATGTGTGACTTATTTTCATTTAGGAAATTCATATGATAAATAGGAATAGCACTTAGTACCCCATTTAAAGGAATCTGTATGGAATTTTCTACTTTGCTGAGAGAAAAATCTCTAAACAAGAAAAAAATCCCATGGTTAATGCGTCCCATTTAGGGGTAAATTCAACTAAATCTATGGGTTAGATACAGTTGGAATATGAAGTTCTGTAATCTTAATATTCTCTATTAAATCTACATATAGTTCCAAACCATGGGTAGTCTTAATTGCTTTAGTATTTAATAAATCCATCATACTTAACCCCCTAGTCATATCAAAATAAACACTATCCACTTAATGGGGAAGAACGTTAACAATTCTCAAGAAGTTAACGTTCCCTTCCAACTAATTACTTGTTTTCAGTTAAATGATTTTAGTTTTTGACAGTTTTTTTAACAAGATGAAAATTTTTCAATTAATTGCTCAGTTAAAGGATGTTTCACTAGTTGTTCAATGACAGCATACGGAATCGTTGCAATATGAGCTCCGGCGGCAAGCGCTACACGCGTCATATGATCCGGATGTCTGACAGAAGCCGCAATAATTTGTGAATCAATGTTCTGTACGCGGAACAGTTCTGCAATCTTAGAGACAAGGTAGACACCGTCTTCTGAAATATCCACTATTATCCCAGTTATTTCTTTTCTACAGCGTGTCCCCCAAATTCATTACGAAGAGCTGACACAACTTTTCCTGTAAACGTATCGTTTTCTAATGAGCGATAACGCATTAACAGGGACATTGCAATAACTGGTGTAGCTGTTTGAAGATCAAGCGCTTCTTCAACTGTCCATTTTCCTTCACCAGAAGAATGCATAATACCTTTGATCTCGTCTAATTTTGCATCTTTAGAGAAAGCACGTTCTGTTAATTCCATCAGCCATGAGCGAACAACTGATCCATTATTCCAGACTCTTGCTACCTTCTCATAGTTAAAATCGAAATCGCTTTTTTCTAATACTTCGAATCCTTCGCCTATCGCTGCCATCATTCCGTATTCAATTCCATTATGGACCATTTTTAAGAAATGACCACTTCCTGCTTTTCCAGCATAGAAGTATCCATTTTCTACAGCAGTATCACGGAAAATAGGTTCAACAATTTCCCATGCTTCAGGATCTCCCCCAATCATATAACAAGCCCCATGACGAGCCCCTTCCATTCCACCTGAAGTTCCCACATCCATAAAGTGAATCCCTTTTTCTTTTAAATCATTATAACGACGAATGGATTCTTTATAGTGAGAATTACCAGCTTCAATCACGATATCTCCCTCACTTAGAAATGGTGTAATCTCACGAATAACTGAATCAACAACAGAGTGTGGGACCATAATCCAAAGAACTCGTGGTTTTTCTACTACTTGAATAAGGTCTTTTAGATTAGATACTCCATTGGCTCCGTATTTTTTCATTTCTTCCACCGCACTTATATTTAAATCAAATGCGATCACATCGTGTTTATGGTCGATTAAATTTTTTCCTAAATTTAATCCCATTTTTCCTAATCCAATTAATCCAACCTTCATAGTAATCCTCCTAAAACTTTATATTTCTTTAAATTCTTTTCTGGTTTGTATTGCATTTTTAGTAACTTTACCACCACTTATATCCATCTTTTTCTAACAATTGATGAGCAGCCTCTGGTCCCATTGATCCAGATGAATAGGAGTGAAGGGGAACCCTATTTTCTTTAAATGCCTCTAAAATAGGTTCTACCCAATTCCAAGATAGTTCTACTTCGTTCCAATGAGCAAAAAATGTTGAATCCCCAACGAGAGCATCAAATAACAATAGTTCATACGCTTCGGGTACGTCTTGTTTACTCGCAGAAAAGTCTACTGTGATAGGTTCCATTTCTCCATTTATTGGATTTTTGCTATTTAATCGCAGTGATACACCTTCATTGGGATTGATATTTATTGTTAATAGATTCGGTTCTATCTGTTCCATTTCAGAAGGATACGAATCCTTTAACGGATTTTTAAATTCAATGACAATCTTTGTTGCTTTTTCCGCCATTCTCTTTCCAGTGCAGATATAAAACGGAACCCCATCCCAGAAGGAATTATCAATCCATAGACGAGCCGCAATAAATGTATCATTTTGCGAAGAAGCATCCACGCCAGGTTCTTCTTTATATGCAGCTACAGGACTGCCATTTATTTCTCCAGTCCCATATTGCCCCCTGACAACATGTACACCTACCGTATCCCTTTGTAATGGACGTAAAGATTCCAAGACTTTTCTTTTCTCCTTACGAATTTCATTTGCAGTAATCCTTTTAGGCAAATGCATGGCTGTCATCATTAACAGCTGTAACATGTGATTTTGAACCATATCGCGAATAGCTCCTGCTTTGTCGTAATAACCAGCTCTTTCTTCAACCCCAACGATTTCACTTGCCGTAATTTGGACATTGGCAATAAATCGATTGTTCCATAATGATTGCAATACAGGATTAGCAAAAGCTAAGGCTTCAAGGTTCTGTACCATTGGTTTCCCTAGATAATGATCGATGCGGTAAATTTCATCTTCTTCAAACGCTCTGCTTAGTTTTTTATTTAATTCTTGGGCTGATTTTACATCATGTCCAAATGGTTTCTCGATAATCAATCGTTTCCATCCTTTTGTTGTGCCCAATTCACTATCCCTGATGTTCATGGCAATCACGTCAAAAAACTCAGGGGCGACTGATAAATAGAACATTCTATTCTCTTCAATATTCTGGTCTTTTTCATTTTGTTGAACAAGTTCTAGCAACTTCTTATAGCCTTCCGTATTAGTAAAATCTAACTGACAATAATGAAATGCCTTGGCAAACGCTTCTTTTTTCGATTTATCATTTATCAAATGTCTAGAAAATGTATACAAGGAATCTACTACCCTTGATTGAAATTCACTATCAGTAATATTATGTCTTCCTACGCCAATAATGGAAAAAGACTTCGGTAATTTTTGATTTAGATATAAATTAAACAAGGCAGGATAGATTTTTCTTTTCGCTAAATCCCCTGTTGCCCCAAATAATACAAACGTCATAGAGTCCATTGGAATTCCTCACTTTCTTGAGCTAGTTCTAATCAACTAAATACAAGGATTATCATTACCCCGTTTTTACAGGTGCATTTTGTTTATTTCTTCCTGTGTATTAGCAAATTTTAATTTTACTTAAATGGGTATATCCACATGGTGGACATTGTTTATTATTATGGGTAAATGTTAAACATCTTTCACAAACCCAACGATGTTTCCCTTTGAGATTTTCCATTAGAATCTCTCCTTTCGTACCATCCATCAACTTGCTAACGTGGATTCGCATTGCTTTGCTAAAACAGTATATTACGTATATTTCGCCTTTAAAAGTACGCACTTTATTTGCATATAGTTATATCGAGGTAAGCTAGTGTGGGAATTAATACTATGACTATAAAAGTAAAAAGACCTTGGACAGCGAGTATGTAACCGTCACTGTTCAAGGCTTTTTAATACTATTTCTATAAGGAAGTATAGTTTCTACTCTTTAAATACATGGGAAAAACCACGATTAATAATGGCTAACCGTGGTAAGTTATTATTGTCTTAAATCATGAAAAGCAACTTTTTTCTACTAAGTGGCTGATTTTTCTTCAGTTTCCTCTTCCAATACATTCACAATATAACCTTTGCCCCATTCATACATAGCATCTAAAATCGGTATAAGACTTTTTCCATGCTCAGTCAATGAATATTCAACTTTAGGTGGAACTACAGGATAAACTTTTCGATGTACTATTAAATGATCTTCGAGTTCGCGTAATTGATTAACAAGCATTCGTTGGGTAATACCCGGCATAAGGGATTTTAACTCACCAAATCGCTTCGTTCCTTCTTTACCTAGATGCCATAAAATTAACATTTTCCATTTACCACCAATTATTGAAAGTGTCAATTCTTTTTCACAGTTAAATGTTTTCTCTCCTAAATTTGGCATTTAATTCACCTCTCCCTTATTTTACCCCCATAGTATACTTTTTATTACTATATGCGGTAAAAGTGTGTACTCTTAATTCATTAACATACTCAGTATACTAAGAAACGTGCTAGTGAGTAAATAGCTTTTCGAAAGGAAACATTTACATCGGTATAATGACAGCCTATTAGCACAATATAAAATCATATTAAAAGGAGCAAATATTCTAGGATCTTCTCAGCTTCCCACCAATTTAAACGAATATCACTTTGAGATTCTGGATAAATAAGGTTTTCTTTCTTGTCTACTGTAAAATCACTCAGTGTAAATATACATTGTGATTCATAAGCTTCCTTAACTGTTCGGCTATTGCCCTGTTCTTCTTCCTCTAACAAAACATAGTTTGTTATACTTAATCGTTTTCGAGAGAATTCATCTATAGGCGTCTTTCTAGGAGCTTTGTAAACTTTTTCATTACGTGGGAAGCGCTTATAGAACAAGTAGTATTATTGGTATATGTTTGGATAATTTGGAATTTGTTATAAATTACCATCATCTCAATCTATACGTTTTAGAAAATGGATATAATTCTAGTCTCTTTTCCTTAATTGAGTTTTTAGATGAACTAAAACGTAAAATAGACAATTACATTACTTACTATAACCATAACAGATATCATTGGAACCTAAAAAAGATGACCCCTGTATAATACAGAGATCATCTTCTTCAGGCTACCTAATATTTTTTAAAAAGTATCCTTTACAAAGGCTACACTGTACAACTAGGTTCCTGCTTCTTATCCAATATAGACAAGAAGAGTTGATCGCTTCTCAAATTAAGGATTAGTTGACCATAATCCTGAAGTCTTTACTAGGACTCTTGGATGAAGCTTTAACCCGGCTACAAGCAGCTCTGCTAAATCTTCTGATTGCATAACATTTTCAGGATTTCCACTGATAAGATTGGTTTCAATTGCCAAATCAGTTGCAACTGTACTTGGTGTTAAAGCTGTTACACGGATATTATGCTTTCTTACCTCTAGCATGAGTGATTCCGTTAGTCCTAAAACAGCAAATTTAGAAGCGCTGTAAGCACTTGTAACAGGTGCTCCTTTTTGACCCGCAGTTGAGGAGATATTCACAATATCTCCTGATTTCCTTTCAATCATATCAGGTAAAACGGCTCTTGTTACATTATATACACCCATCAAGTTTACTCGGATGATTTTTTCCCATTCTTCAGGAGTTAAATCAAGAAAACCGCCAAATTTAGCTATACCTGCATTGTTGATTAAAATATCAATAAAACCTAGGTCTGATTTAATGTGTTCAACAGCATGATGGACTGCTTCAAGATCGGCTACATCTGCTGTTGCTGCTGAAACGTTCACATCATATTGCTCCAGTTCCGCAGTTACCTTTTCAAGATTGGACATCGTTAATCCAATCAATCCTAGATGAACTCCTTCTTTTGCTAAAGCAATCGCAGTAGCACGCCCAATTCCTCTGCCTGCCCCAGTAATTAAAGCAGTTTTTCCTTTTAGTGAAATCATGATATCATTCCTTATTAAAAAATTTTAGAATAATTGTTAATAATAACAAAATGATGTTTTAAAGAATAACCAAAAGACCGCAAAGTTTCTTTAGAATGTCTGCGGTCTTTTGGTTATTACATTCTTAGGACTATGTTTTATTCAAGATTGGCATGTTTTCCATACATCTTATTGGTATCTAATCCCTTTTTTTCCATAAATCTTAAGATGACGGCATCATAAAAAAGTAAAAGGGTCTGCTCAAATAGTGAGCCCATTGGTTGGATGGTTTTATAATCACCCTTTGATTGGTCTTTCGGTGATCCAGGCAATTTAATGGTGACATCTGCTAACTGTCCAATAGTGGAATCAGGGAATATCGTGACAGTTGCAATTTTACCACCAATGCTTTTTGCTTTTTCAGCCATGGAGACTAAGCTTTTTGTTTCACCGGATCCGGATCCGATGATTAAGATATCCTCTTTTTCAAAGTTGGGAGTTACCGTTTCACCAATTACATAAGAATCAATTCCCATATGCATCATCCGCATGGCGAAGGATTTGGCCATGAAGCCTGATCTGCCTGCACCGGCGACAAAAACCTTTTTCGATTCAAGTATCCCATTGACGAGTTTTTCAGCTTCTTCATCTGCGATTAAGTTAGCTGAATGATTAAGCTCTTTTAAGATTTCTGCTAAATATTGAGTCGTCTGCATCTTAGGATTAACCTGCTGTAATCGTTTGTTCTTTGATCATTTGTTGCATTTTGGCAGCAGCAGCTTTTTTATCAGCTTGTCCAGTAATCCCGCCGCCTACAATGACAAGGTCTGGATTTACCTTAATGACTTCTGGAAGTGTTTCTAATTTAATGCCGCCTGCGATGGCCGTTTTAGCGTTTTTAACCACACTTTTGATGGTTTGTAGATCTTCAAAAGAATTTTTTCCGACTGCTTGAAGATCGTAGCCCGTGTGAACACAAATATAATCCACGCCCATAGCATCCACTTCTTTAGCACGTCCAGTAAGGTCTTTTACTGCAATCATATCGACAAGGACTTTTTTACCTTGTTTTTTCGCTTCTTCTACAGCACCTTTAATCGACATATCTTCAGCCGTTCCAAGAATAGTGATGATATCAGCACCTGCTTCAGAAGCTTTCATCACTTCATATCCAGCAGCATCCATAATTTTCAGGTCTGCTAATACTTTTAAGTTAGGGAATGCTTCTTTTACTGCCTTTACAGCATGGAGACCTTCGTTGATCACAACCGGTGTTCCAATTTCTACGATATCAATATGCTCCTCTACTTCTTTTACCAATTCGATTGCTTCTGGAATGTTGACTAAATCTAATGCTAATTGTAATTCCATCTATGTTTCACTCCTCATAATTTTTTAAGTTTGTTGCACAGTAGTAATAATGCCCATTGCTCACTTTCATTTCTCCTGGCAACTGTAACCAATGCTCTTGGTAACGATGGTACCATGTTAGTATAATGCGTATATTGAAAATGTAAAAGTACGCACTTTATTTTTACATAGTGTTAAAAAGTATACTATGGGTTATTCTATATAGAAGTGGAGGTGAAACAAATGTCACGTATGCAGGACAAAATGTTTAATTGTGAAAAAGAATTAACACTTTATGTTATTGGCGGTAAATGGAAAATGCTGATTTTGTGGCATTTAGGAAAAGAGGGAACGAAGCGATTTGGTGAGCTGAAGGCTCTTATGCCGGGCATTACTCAACGAATGCTTGTTAACCAATTACGCGAGCTAGAAGACGACCTCATTGTTGAACGAAAAGTCTATCCTGTTGTTCCGCCAAAAGTAGAATATTCATTGACCGAACAAGGAAAAAGCTTAATGCCAATACTAGATTCCATGTATAAATGGGGTAAAAATTATATGGAGAATGTGATGGATACTCCTGCCAATAAAAGTGCGTCTATTAAATAGCAATCGTTCTAAAAAGAGGGGATTAAAACCACAAGTAGACTTTTAATAAGTCAAGACCTGTGGTCTTTTTATTTGCAATGATCCAGTGCATAAGGGAAATAAAGGAGTACAATCTGGAAAAAGGTAAATAATATTCCTGTGTTGTAAAGGATTATAGCTGAACTGTTTTATAGTAAGGAATCAAGAATAATACATATTTTGAGGTGAGATGATGAAAAAATTTGTTGAGTATGTTTTTTTAACTTTTGGGGCGTCAATCGTTGCTATGGGATTAGAAACGATGTTGGCACCAAACGGGCTAGTAGATGGTGGTGTAACAGCCTTATCGATTATGACCAATGCTTTATGGGGAATCCCAATTTATTTTGTATTTTTGGGCTTAAATATTCCTATCTTAATTTTTACAGCTAAAGAAGTGGGTAAAACCTTTGTCATTAGAACTCTATATGCAAACATCATTACGACCGTTGGTTTAATACTATTTAAATCGATTCCCCCTATTACTCAATCTGAAGTATTAATTGTTCTATATGGTGGGGTAATCTTAGGAGTTGGGATAGGAATCGTTGTAAAATTTGGCGGTGCAATAGATGGCACTGAAATGCTGGCGATTTGGTTTAACCAACACTATCAATTTCCGATTGCCTCATTTTTATTAGTCGTAAATGCTTTCATATTTACGATTGCGGCGGTTGTCTATACATTGGAACAGGCCATGCTTTCTCTGGCAGTTTTTTATATAGTGACAAAAATGATTAATTATGTTTTAGATGGATTAAATCATGGGAAATCTGTCATGATCATTTCAGAAAAACCTGATGAAGTTGGAGATAGTATTATCAATCATTTAAATATCAGCATCACATTTTTATATGGAGAAGGCGGTTTTTTAGGAAAAAAAAAGAAGGTTATCTATTGTATTACGAACAGGTTTCTTTTTTCTAAATTAAAAAGTGTCGTTTTAGCAACAGATCCATCAGCTATTATGGAGGCGTCCTATGTTTGTGAAACATCTGGTATAGATAGGTCGCTTATACTACCGAAAGCAAATCCTTCTAAATAATAAAGCTTAATATTTGCTTATATTAGTTAGCCTCATGTTGATACTTGTGTATATCCCCATTATAAACCAATTCACAAAGGTTTGATAAATGCCTGTACAAACGAAAGGGCAAAGAGTCAGCAGTAAGCAAAAACATTACAACGAGTCGTGACCCCAAGGATATTCCTTTATTTATCATGAGTCGATAAAACTATTTTTAAAATAATGACTCTAAGGAAATTTCAAAAGATCCTCGTAAATAACGAAGATCTTTTTATTTTAAATCCTCTAACTGAAAATCTCACAACACCATATAGTGTATAAAAGTATACTAAGTGAATTTTTAAACACTATATAACAAAAAAGTGCGTACTTTTAATTATTTGTTGTAGATATTATACTAACATCAATGCCGCCATCAATCTTTTTTAGGCGGCAATTGTTAAGATGAAAAGGAACATATACATTAGGCCTTTTAATAGGGGATTAAAGAATTCTCCTTTGTATTTTGAAAACACGATCGGATTTAAGATAAATCTAATCTTTATAAACTGTAACAATATAAAATACATTTGTTAGGTGGAAGTTATACAGCATTATTCAGGAGAACGAAAGTGGACAGTGGAAACGACCTTGGATCTGCAGGCAGCCACTCCCGTGATCGCCATGTCTCTTTTGATGCGCTACCGTTCTTTAAATCATGACACCTTTACAGGGAAAGTGGTTACTGCCCTTCGGAACGAGTTCGGTGGACATGCAGTTGAAAAAAGCGATTAAGTTAATATGAGATGGATTTTAGTAAACAAGATGATTAAATATTAAAAGAATCCGCAAGGTGAAAAAAGGAGTGAAATCATGAACGTAATGGATGCAAAAATCATTAGTACCCAATATGGTTTGGAGACCTATTTAGACGTTGTAAAAAGTGTTGATGTAAGAGGTCTACATTATCCTACAGAGACAGAACCCTTTTTTGAAATCACAGTAGGGATAGAGTATTTTCTATTAAAAGAAGAAAGATATTATGACAGTAGAAAGAATTTTTTTCGTATCCGTATGGATTCCGATTTTGGTTCCGTAACGCTCGTAGAAACAAAAATGGAAAGTTTATTTGCAGTGAAAAATGCAGGCGAGAAAGACGCAACAAAGGAACTCATTGGAGAATGGCTTATAAAGACCCAGGCTTTCAAACAAGTTATAAATGAACTGATTGTTCAAAAAAAATCGGAAGACGTTCAAACAGATGGGGATATTCAAGTAGTATTAGGAACCATAAGGTTCTTGGAGAAATTACTCGAAATCGAAGCAGAAGATATAGTAAGGGCCATTGTTAAGAGAGAACCTGAGTATTTTCACTAGTAACATTTAAGAAGATAGGAAACACTTATGACGTACTCTATTTTTAAAAAATGAATAAGGTAACCTTAAAGTTGCTAATTTCACCACAGAAAAGGAGAATTTACACATATGAATCGATTTACTATTCCGAGAGATGTTTATTTTGGTGAAGGATCCCTAGAAGTTTTAAAAAACCTTGAAGGGAAAAAAGCGACGGTTGTTATTGGCGGTCAATCGATTAAAAAATCTGGTTATCTCGATAAAATCCAAACTTATTTACGAAAGGCAGGCATTGAGACCCAACTAATCGAAGGTGTTGAAAACGATCCATCTATTACAACCGCTCAAAACGGCGGCAAGAAGATGGAAGAATTCCAGCCTGATTGGATCATTGCTGCCGGCGGCGGATCTCCGCTTGATGCGGCTAAGCTGATGTGGATTTTTTATGAAAATCCCGAACTGCCGTTTGACCAAATCAAAGCTCCAAATGTACTGCCAACATTACGTAAAAAAGCTCGCTTTATTGCCATTTCAACTACTAGTGGAACAGGCAGTGATGTATCTCCATTCTCCGTTATTACGGACTATGATAAGGGCGTGAAGTATCCGGTTTTTGGATATGAAATCACGCCTGACATTGCAATCGTTGATCCTGAACTGACGTATTCCATGCCTGCTTCGATTGTAGCCTATACGGGGATGGATGCCTTGACACATGGGATTGAGGCATATGTATCCACCCTGCACAACTCTTTTACTGATCCTCTGGCTATGCAGTCGATTAGGCAAGTGGTAGAAAATATTGAAAAATCCGCAGTAGGTGACAAACAGGCAAGGGCAGAAATGCATTATGCCCAGGCTATAGCCGGCATGGCCTTTTCCAACGGATTTTTAGGAATTGTCCACAGCTTAGCCCATAAGAGCGGAGCCATTTTTGAAATTCCGCACGGTACAGCAAATGCACTCTACTTGCCATATGTGATTGATTATAATAGAAAGGTGGAAAGCTCAAGATATGCGGATATTGCGAGGATGCTTGGTTTAACCGGAAATACGGATGACGAATTGATTGACTCGTTAACAGACCTCATCCGCCGTTTAAACAAATCTTTGAACCTGCCATTAACACTAAAGGAATTTGGTGTGGGAGAAGCAGAATTTGAAAAACACCTGAACCAGATGGCAGCAGGAGCTGTTGAGGATCCTTGTACTCCATCCAATCCACGAGAAGTATCGGTGGAGGATATGAAAAAAATCTATATTGCGGCTTACAACGGAGATAAAATCAACTTCTAATGAAGATAATCAGAGCATCGTACGTAAATGAATATTTTTAATTCTGTTCTATGATTTTAAGGAGGTTAATGAACATGAGCAAAAAAATCGCTACACTTATAACAAACCTATTTGAAGATGTGGAGTACACTGAACCAGCACAAGCCTTTAAAGAAGCTGGTCATGAAATTATAACGATTGACAAACAATCAGGTAACGAAGTCACTGGTAAAAAAGGCACAATCGTAAAAATTGATAAATCTATTGATGAAGTTCATCCTGCAGACTTTGATGCGTTGCTTATACCTGGTGGATTCTCTCCAGATTTATTGCGTGAAGACGATAGTTTTGGGGAATTTGCAAAAGCATTTATCCAAGACGAAAAACCCGTTTTTGCTATTTGTCATGGACCACAAGTGTTAATCGATACAGACCTTTTAAAAGGTGTCGACATCACTGGCTATAAATCCATTCGCAACGATTTGAAAAATGCTGGTGCAAATTATAAAGACGAAGAAGTTGTCATCAACAAAAATATTGTAACAAGTCGAGAACCAAAAGACATTCCAGCATTCAATCGTGAATCACTAAAACTTTTAGCTAAATAACAATGGTGATGTAAAAACTTAAATATTTTTACCTTACGGATTCTTTAATCAGAATTCGCAAGTTGATCAAACATATGAATAAAGGAGGTATTTCCGTGTCATCATTAAAAGGAAAAAGAGTGGTTGTTTTAGGAGGTACATCTGGTATTGGTTTAGCCGCTGCTAAGGCGTTTCTCGATGAATCCGCCCAAGTTATTATTGCTAGCCGTTCTGCTTCAAAATTATCTGACGCAAAAGTAAAGATTGGTGGTAACGTAGAGGGGTATGAAATCGACTTTCGTAGCGAAGAAAAGGTTGCTGACTTTTTCAAGAAGGTTGGAAAATTTGATCACCTAGTGGTGACTGCAGGTGAAGGCGCAATGGGTCACTTTAGCGAACTGCCTGTTGCAACAGTAAGAGAGGCTTTTGATAGTAAGTTCTGGGGGCAGTATATTTCGGTTCGTGCTGCTCTTCCATACTTGAATAATGAAAGTTCTATTACATTAACTTCGGGTGTATATGGTGTACGTCCTCCTCAAGGTGCAACGACTCTAGCTTCCATTAATTCAGCAATCGATGGATTAGTACGAGGACTTTCAGTAGACCTGGCACCTATCAGAGTAAACGTGGTATCACCTGGTATTGTTGACACTCCTCTTTATGGCGGAATGTCAGAAGATCAAAGACAAGTTATGTACCATGGGATTGCTAAGCAATTACCTGTCGGACATGTTGCTCAACCTAAAGATATAGCTGAAACCTATGTTTATCTAGCGAAAAATGGGTTTACAACTGGCACATCCGTTCTTATCGATGGAGGAGCTCATCTGATCTAATCCATTGATATCAAAATCGATTGATAAATTGGTTTAGAATAGAAGTGGTGAGGATAGCCTATGAGTGTCAGACACTCATAGGCCATCCTCACTTTCTTTGTTTTTTTGCACAGACGGAAGCAGAAATGGCCATATCATGCAATAAAGAATGGAGTTGTTGGTTACGGGAATTCTAAATATATGCGTACTTTATACGTAGAGACGTTAACAGTCTACTTCTATGATAACCAGATACATAAAAGAAAGGGTCGAGCCTAATGGATGAGAAGAAAAGAGAGGAAATTAAAAATGCATTAGCCAAACACGTGGTAACCCTACCTGACGGCACTTCTTTACCTAGTGTAGGACAAGGAACATGGTACATGGGGGAAAATCCCCAAGTGAGAGACAAAGAAATAAAAGCCTTGCAGCTCGGCGTAGAATTGGGCATGACACTTATTGACACTGCTGAAATGTACGGAAATGGCGATTCTGAACGCTTAGTTGGCGAAGCCATTAAAGGACTCAGAGATGAAGTCTTTTTAGTCTCAAAAGTGTATCCCCATCATGCAGGTTTAGATATGATTTCAAAAGCATGTGAAAACAGCTTAAAACGACTCGGAACAGACCACTTGGACTTATATCTTCTTCACTGGAGAGGACGTGTTTCTTTAGAGGAAACAATTGAAGGAATGGAAAAACTACGTGAAGAAGGGAAAGTTTTAAGATGGGGCGTCTCTAATTTTGATACGGTTGATATGGAAGAGCTATGGAACACTACGAACGGGAAAAATTGTGTGACGAACCAAGTGCTATACCATTTAGGTTCAAGAGGAATCGACTTCGATCTCTTACCATGGCAGCGTGAACATAACATGCCAATCATGGCCTACAGTCCCCTTGCTCAAGGAGGCTCTTTAAGAAGACAGCTTTTAAACGATCCAACTATTCACGATATTGCCGACAAATACAATGTCCAACCATTACAAATCGCTCTTGCTTGGACCATCCGTTCGAATAACGTCATCGCTATTCCAAAAGCAGTTCAAGATGAACATGTTTTAGCAAATGCTGAAGCAGCAACAATTGAGTTTACTGAAGAAGATCTCAGTAGAATTGATCAAGTATTTCCTAAACCTACTAGGAAAATGCCATTGGATATTATTTGAAAATCCACTTTAAAAAAGGACTCTTGTTGGAGTTGCTGACAATCTAATAGGAATTTCAAAAAAACTGTGTAGAATTTATTCCATACAGTTTTTTTATGGGGGAAATTTAATATCCTTATCGAATTATTCTCGCATCAAAACTCTATTGGGAACTGTATGGTTTCCAATGATTTGTGTAATACCAGGATTAATTATCGGTTTCTCCTTAAAAAACATCATAAAAAAGAAGAAGTGTAACTAAGCTCCTTTTTTATGCAGTACGGAGTATTTGTAAAGAGTTCAAAACGTTTATAAATCAAAAATATATAAAAGATATTTGTAGAACTCTAGATGAGTAGCGTTAGCTACGCTGTAAGAAAGCGACTTCTTGTCGCACCATAAAACATGTTATCGGAATTAAACGATAGTAAACCCTCCTTAAAAAGGAGGGTTTACTATTATCTAAAGAAAGTTCTATCCTAATTAAAATCTCTTTGTTACTTAAAAATTATCTCAAAGCTTTTACTAAACTTTGACCAAATTCTTTTGCACCATCTGGACCATCACTAGTAATGATATCGTTATATGCGACAACATGTTCTGAGACATATTTTACGTTATTATCTTTTAATTGATTAATCTGTATATCTACTGGATAACATGTTGCTGTTCGTCCTTCAAGAAGACCTGTTTGAACTACAGAAACTGAACCTGCACAAATTCCAGTTACAAGAACTTTTTGCTCGTAAGCTTGTTTTAAGTAAGTTTGTAAGTCTTGATTATTCCATAAATAATCGTTTGTGCCAGACCCCCCAATAACAGCTACGGCATTATAATCATTAGATGAAACATCAGTAAAAAGAGTAGTTGATTCTACTTTACCTTGATAATCTCCTATGATTTCACCTGTTTTTGTACTTGCAATTGTTACTTCAATACCTTCATTTTCTAATGCTTCTTTTGGATGAAATAATTCATCTTCGTTGAATCGTTCCGGTGGTATAATAAATAGTGCTTTCTTACTCATTGTATGTCTTCCTCCTGAAATATAAAAGTTATTTAAAACCTAAACATAGTTTAACTTGGCCTTTGTAGCCTGTGAAGAACGCACTTTATTGTGCGGAGGTTACTAAAAGGTTACTATTGTAAGAACAAAAGGAGAATGAGATTGATGTCAGATACATTGCGAGAAGAAATTAGAAAAAAGATACTAAATGGCGATTTTAATTGTGAAAAAGAACTTACTTTATCTATCCTTAGTGGAAAATGGAAAGTTGTGATTTTATGGCACTTAGGAGTAGAAGGCCCACATCGATTTAGTGACCTTCAAAAGCTCTTTCCAAAAATATCTCATAAGATATTATCAAACCAGCTACGTGAACTAATGGAAGATGGAATCATACATAGAGAAGTTTTCCCTGAAATTCCTCCTCGAGTTGAATACTCGATAACTGAACTAGGAATAACATTGTTACCTATAGTAGAAATGATGTATGAATGGGGACAAAAAAGAATGGTTGATTTAAAAAAACAAATTAACTCTAAAGACTAAATACATAAAATCTTGTATTTTG
Source organism: Priestia sp. USM5 (assembly GCF_058323215.1). Taxonomy (NCBI): domain Bacteria; kingdom Bacillati; phylum Bacillota; class Bacilli; order Caryophanales; family Bacillaceae; genus Priestia; species Priestia sp. USM5. The sequence continues at coordinate 4,194 of NZ_JBSGKN010000005.1, read as the reverse complement.
AGCAAACTACCCAAGATGCCTGAACGGCGTCTTCCACTGCAACCTTATCAGCAAGAAAGAAAGCTGTCCTCCCTGGCAGCTTTCTTTCTTGTTTTCTTGATGTATATTATATACATTCGTAGTTAACATAATGAATTCTCTAGTAACCCACCATAAAAAAGAACCCTTTAGTCAATCTCAAAGTTGTTGTAAGAGCCTTTTTAATTTGTAAAAATCAAGAAGGGGCAAAAAACGGAGGATAGAAGATACTCATTTTATAATCCAAATTATTCTTTTTTAGTAAGTAACGAAGTCGTCATTCCACCTATAAAAATTGTCGAACATGAAAAAAGAAACGTTTTAGGTCCTAATAAAGGAAGACCTGCTGTTATGATCAAACCATCTATAATTAAAATGATGATTCCTATGTTCAAAGAAAAAGCTTTTGATAGTAGTTGGGCTAGTAAATCTGTTCCTCCAGTGCTTGTCTCGTATCGAAGCATAAGACCAATCCCTGTTCCAATACATACTCCTCCAAAGATCACACTAGGAAAAACAGAAAGTTGAAACTGGTCTTTAATAGGCTCTAGCCAATCAATCAATAAAGAAGAAATAACTAACCCATAAAAACTATTATAAAAATAAGTTCTTTCATAAACCCAAGCAAACCAACATAATGGGAAGCCCAAAATAATCATCGTTACACCTGTAGGAAATTCAAAATAATAGTGAAGGATAAGAGCAATTCCAATTGTTCCTCCATCCAACAAATAATGAGGAACTAAAAATCCATTAATTCCTATACTTAATAATAAGCTTCCAACAAGAACAACCGGTATTTTCCGAAAAATAATAATCACCTTTTTAGTCAAATTATCTCTTACTATATGTATAAGCTTTAGCTAGCTGGCATGAATGTTTTTTTATCGACAAACCTCTTAGAATAAATTATTCTAAGAGGTTTTTGGCTACACTATATGTTTTCATTCTTTATTAGGCAACTTGCCTAAATTGAATATTTTTTTATCATTTGAGCAAGCTACTCAAGATGGATAGATAGCGTCCTTCCCTAGCTAATACTCCATTACACCTAACAAACTACCTCGCCACCTTTCTAATGGACTTAGAGGTGGTTTGACAAGAAGTTATATAACTTTAAAAACAGGCATATGATTTATAAAGACCTCACGTGCTTATAGATTGAACTAGTAGATAACTCTTGAATGTATTTATTCAGGGGTTATTTGCTTTTTATATGAATTAAAATATCTTAATAAGAGCAAACTACCCAAGACGCTCTGTAACGTCAGCTAACTATTGATTACCATTCATGAAACAGAAAAACCAACCTTTAGGACTCAGAGGTTGGTTTTTCGTTTTTTTAAGCTGTATACCATATACAACCTTAGTTAACATAATGTCTCTTTCCGGAAGACACTACAAAAAGAACCCCTTGCGACGCAAGAGGTTTAGAAAGGATTCCTATTATAACTTATGCAGCTTTTTATACATCTTTGATTTATCAGTGTTTGGCCTCGGGCTGAGTGACAAATAGATGCATAAAAAGCGCACCTTTTATTCATATGCTCGTCCAGAAAAATATAGTCCATAAGGAGAAAAACACCTATATAGACTAGCAACTTGGTGTGCGTAACAAATAAACAGTAGCTCATCTTTCTTTTGTAAAGAACGCAAATACAGTTTAAAAACAAACCTAAAAAAGGGGGGGGAATTACTTTATGCTACTGGATATAAACATGGATGCATCTTGATTCATAAAAATACCAGTACCATAATGAAATGTTTTGATTTCAGTTGATTTAAATCCAACCTCTAATAATCTTTTTTTCAGTTCTTTATGTGAAAAACCGTTATGAACTTTTGGATGATTCACCTTATCATGTTTATCAAAATCAATTATAAGTAGCTTGCCATTTTTATTTAAAATGGTATATAGTTCTTGTAAAATTTTTGTCGTATCTGGAATATGAAGAAGTACTAGCGACATTAAAACTATATCTGCCTGAAGATTAGGAGTTCTTTCTGTAAAATCTGAATAAAGCACTTTTGAGTTGGTGATACCTCTGCGAGAAATTTTTGCTGTCGCAACCTCTAACATTTGTCTTGATGAATCAATCAACAAAATAGAATCTACTAAGTCTGATAATTCCAAACTAATTAGACCAGTACCACTGCCATAATCTATTAGAGATTTTGATGTACTATTTTGTAACTCTTGTCTTACTTCCTTAATTATAATTTTAGCTAATTTCATTCTTTCTTCTGTATCATATCTTCTTGCCATCTGTTCAAAAATATTATTTTCCATACTAAGCTCCAATTCCTTATTTATTAAAAATAGAACATACCCAAAAGTGAAAATATATACGACTTTCTGAACACTCATTGTATGAATAAACGCCTTGCTCTGTCTTTTGTATGTTTAGTCGAGAAATTCTTCATCCGTCAATTCCTTCATTACTCCTATGGCTGCTTTACTCCCTTCACTCGCAGCTATGATAAGTTGGGAGGGAGCAATAATAGAAGTATCACCTGCAGCGAATACTCCTGGGATGTTAGTTTGACCGGTTATATTTGTTTTGACAGCTCCTTTTTCGTCGGTTTCACAACCTAAAATATCTTGTAGTTGAGAAGCATGCGTCCACTCTACATCGACAAAACCACCTTGTCGGGACAAAGATTCTCTGTTATGGAATGTGATGGCATTCATTTTTCTGTCATCCCCTTCAATGGCAGTAATTATATTTTCCAACACTTGTATCCCTTTTTTCTGTAACAGATATAGCTGTTCTGTTGAAAGGTCACTATCTCCATTTGTACATATGATAAGATCCTGGGACCAGTTATATACCATTTTTGCTAAATGAAAAGCTCTATCTCCCTTTGCTAAAATCACGAGTTGTTTATCCCGTAATTCCCACCCATCACAAAATGGGCATACGAATAGGCTTTTCCCATAATATTGATGAATATTAGGGATAGGTGGCAATGTTTCCTTTAAACCTGTCGCTAGGATGATTTTCTTAGTAATTACAGTTTCTCCTTTACGAGTCTGAAGTAAAAATCCTTTCTCATCTCGTTGAATCGTATCTACTCTGTCTTGTTTATGCATTACAGAAGGATATCCTAGTACCTCCTCATATGCTATGGCTCTAAATTCTTGTGGCGTGATACCATCTCTCGTTAAGAAACCATGTGATTCTTGTGTAACAGCATTTCTCGGCTTACCTTCATCAACTAATAACGTGTTTCTCTTTGCTCTTCCTAATACAAGAGCTGCATTCAAGCCAGCTGGTCCGCCACCAATAATTGTACAATCATATATCAACATTATGTTCACCTCATTAAAACCATTATGGAGTTATTTTGTCTATTATAGTTTTAAAAAATTTTATATGTTTTTTGTTATATGTTTTTCTTCACTATGATCCACTTTCATTGCAATATCTTGAATCGTTTTCGTGGTCAGAAAATGCTTAAGTGTGTGTTCAGCATCATCCATTACCTGTTGAATCAGGCAGTCGGAACTTTCAGTATGGTGATTAATATCACACTGAAACATAGTACGCTTTCCTTCAATTAGCTCTATTACATGAAGAAACGTAATCTCGTTAGCTCCTTTTTGCAATTTGTATCCACCATCTACACCTGGACTTGATTCAATTAAATTTCCTTTTACTAATGTAGCCAATATTTTAGACAAATAAGCTTGTGATAATCCCTGTGACTCAGCCAAGGGTTTTACACCCATTGCTTTTCCTTTCGGAACTGCCGCTAAATGAACAAGCGTATGCAATGCATAATTTGTAGCTTTTGAAAATTTCATAATATCCTCCATCGAAACTATTATAGAGTCGTTTTGACCATGATTATATATAATAAAGATATTACAAATAGTATGCAACTCTTTTCTCTCTCAAATAAAAGGTAATATATGCAAAATCACTGTTTGAACAAAATAAAATAAAGATAAAAGTCCGTAAACGTATACTTTTACGGACTTTTCTTTTGAATAGGAAATCTATCATTTTTATAGTTCGTTTAAGTTTAAAAAATAATTACGAACGTCTTCTGAAAAATATATACTTTTACGGACATTTTTTGTGGAATAATAGGGGGATAAAAACAATTTATCTAAAAAGTTACCTTAATAATGTAGACGTCAAGTCGATTTTTACATTTTTTGCTTATTCA
>NZ_JBSGKN010000004.1:0-136308 GCF_058323215.1 Priestia sp. USM5 | reverse complement strand
TGTCAACAACGTTTTAAATTTACCCAATATCAGCGAAAACAAATTCCCCGTTATAAACGGTTAAGTAGTCAACTTGGCAGGATAAATTCCTGCCTTTTTCTTTTCGCGTAGACGATATGAATCTCCCTTTATATTAAATGTAATCGCATGATGAAGAAGCCGATCTAATACAGCTGTTGCCAACACTTCATCTCCAAAGACGTTTCCCCAATCAAGATAGGATTTATTTGATGTTAAAACCATTGCTCCTTTCTCATACCGTTTAGATACAACTTGAAAGAAAACATTTGCTGTGAGTTCGTCAAATGGAAAATATCCTACTTCATCTATAATTAAAATATCTGGCCGGCTCCATCGATTGACAAGCCGATGGAGGGTACCTTTCTCATTTGCCTTTCGGCATTGTTCTACTAAGTCATCTGAGGTTAAGAAGAGAGCTGTATATCCTTTGGTAATGGCCTCTACCGCGAAAGAAATAGCTAAATGCGTTTTCCCTACACCAGGTGGACCAAGTAAAATTCGATTTTCTCCATTCGAGATAAATCGGCACGTAAGTGTCTCTTTTACTTGTTTCTCACTAAGACTTGGTTGAAATGTAAAATCAAAGTCGTGAATCGTTTTGTTATAAGGGAGTTTTGCCTGTTTCATTCGTTTTTCCAATTGTCCCGACTCTTGCTTCTCTATTTCCTGTAAAACGATGGTGTGAAGAAATTCAGAATATGATACATTATCTTTAGATACGTCTTCTAATACACTATCTAGTTGGTTAGCTGTATGGTGCCAACCAAGCTTCCTTAGCCGGTCAATTAAGAGCTCATTCATCATACATGTTCACCTTCTTCTAATGCTGCGTAAGCAGCGAGAGGACGTTTCTCTACTTTAGGGGATGGGTCTTGTGATTGAGAAACATCGGTCGCCAAACCTTCAATGTGTTTCTCTTTCTGACCCATCTCTGTCTTCTGTAAACCTTGATAATGTTCCATCCGGATATGTGTCGTTGCGTTTCCAGTAAGAATAGGATGTTTTGCTATACATTCATGTTCATCGTATATTTCTATATGATGATTTAATGTTTCCTTTACTTTAACGGTCTGTCCAACATAACGATAAGGAACGGAGTATTGTTTTCCCCCGTATGATATAAAACAATCTCGACTAACCTCTCTATGCTCCCAATGGGAAGTAGGAAATAAAGGTTTTTCCCCCCAGGCCTTCAGGAACTTCTGTTCCTGCTCAAACCTCTTAAAGGGTGCTTCATTTGTTGTCTGATTTTCCTTTTTATTAGCCACCTGATTTAACCATTCTTTTATATCCTCGTTTAACGCATTCAGTGTTGGTTCATGTTTTCTTTGAAAAAAGTTATCTTTTAAATACTTTACCGTTCTTTCTACTTTCCCTTTTGTTTGAGGCCTCCTTGGACGGCAGGCCTTTGGCACAATTCCATAGTAAGCCAAGAAATCTTCGAATTTCCGATTAAAACGAACTTCCACTGGGCTGTGCTTGATCACCACTGTTTTCATGTTATCGTAAAGGATTTGGTCTGGTATCCCATTAAAATAAGAGAAAGCATTCATATGGCATTTCATTAAAGTTTCTAGGTTCATATTCGTTGTGAATTCTACATATTTCATCCGGGAATAACCCAAAATCATGATAAATCCATATACATCTTGCAGCACATCATTTACTAAGTACTTCCCGACATACGCCCAGTCCATTTGAGCTTGCTTTCCAGGTGGCGTTTCAAACCGTAAGGTTGCCTGTTTCTTTGGTTGTTGGCGAAGAGGACGAACAAAATCTCTTAAGATTGTGAGCTGACCTTCATAACCCATTGCTTGTATTTCTTCTAATAAGACTACGCAATTAGTGGTACCCTCTTTAAGCCGTCCAAGTATGTACGGTTTGTAAGGGGTTAATTTGCTTTCTTTTTTCTGTTTACTTCCTTTACGCTTAGGTAACTGGTTATCTTTTAGGTATTTACTGACTGTTTTGCGATCGAAACCCGTTGCTTCTGCAATAGCTGTTTTCGTCCAACCTTTTTGAAACAATTCTCTAATCATAAAAAACTCCCCAATCTTCAGCACCGTTTCTCCACTCCATCCATGATGTTGTCTTGAAACGATTATCTGTTATTATTGGGGAATTTGGAATCGCTGTTATTGAGTATTTTACAGTCGCTGATTACACTTACAATAAAGTTTCAATGAATGTTAACTGCTGGATGATAAGTGCATTTTCTTTATAATTAAATTTATTCTTTCACTATTCTTTCACTATTTTTTCACTATCCAAGAATAAAATTACAAGTAAAAGGGTTATATCATCTATTGTTACATATTTTCTTGTATTCAAGTTTAAGAAACAGGGAAAGAGAGTGCTTTATAGTGTAATAGAGGTAAAATATTATTAAGGAGGTATCCTATAATGCAAAAACGAAAGAGATTGTTTTGTTTAGTTGCACTAATACTCATCCTTAGTGCTTGTGGAAAATCAAACGATACAGACAATGCAGAAAAACAGGAAAATATGGAGGGTATGAAACACTCTAATATGGACATGAAAGATTCTTCAACATCTAATTCTTCTTCAAATGAAAGTTCAAGTAACGAAGTTAATGTAATTGCATTAAATTGGGAGTGGCAATTATCTAAAACTGCTTTTAAAGTAGGTGAACCAGTTACCTTTTCTATTGAAGGAAAAGAAGGTGTTCACGGTTTTTCAATTAAAGGCACCAATATAAACGAGCAAGTTGCAGCTGGAGAAACAAAAAAAGTTACATGGACACCCGATAAGGCAGGAGAATATACAATAGAATGCAGTATTGTATGTGGGACTGGTCATAACGACATGGTTCAAACAATAACAGTTAAATAGCTTTAAATTTTTATGTAACTTTGATTATTTTCCACTATAAAGTGTTAAACTTATAATAATAAGTAACAAGTTAGCTATTACTTATAGATGTCTTCTTTGAAAGTTCACCCTTTTGTAGGTGAACCTTTTTTTATTTATATTAAATAAGTAAATGCATCAGGTTGAAAATCATATTGTGTTAATTTGTAAAATAAATATCCATAAATTAACTAATAAAAATGCCTCCGACAGTTATTAGAACACATGCTATTATTAATCTAGGAGTTTAAGATACGGACAAAAATAATTAAAGCAGTTCAAGAAAATAAAGGATGGAGGTTTCAGAAATGAGAAAGTATTGGATTTTCAACATTCTAATTACCATGTTGTTTCTATTAGTGTTAACTGTTCTTTATAAATTTTCTTTTACAAATCAAGAATTGATTTTCTTGGGTATTGTAGGACTAGCACTTAGAATTTTGGGATATTTAAATTATAAACTTAACTATAAAAGAAGAAATTTATTAGAAAGTAATGAAGCATCTCAGAATTTCTAACCCGATAGTCACAATGACTGTTGCAGTTAAACCTGTGAACCTGTAGCTGAAATAAGTAATCAATTCTTTCGATTTAAACCCAGTCATTTTTAGGGCTAATCAGTAACTGTTTAAGAGGAATTATTTATTTTAATGTCTTCTGGTATTTCGACTTACTAAATTGCGTAGAATTTAGGTACAGAACTGTTTACACTGACTTAAATTAGTCTAGATTAATGTAATAAAAAATTACCCTATATGCAACAATTGCTTGATCCACCTTAAAGTTGGTAATTATATTTAGGGTTCTATTTATTCAAAATAAGTTTTAGCAGAAAGTGACATTACTTCTTTATACAGGAGGGCTTATATGGGATGTTGTAATAACAACTCTAAGTCTAAAAAGAAAATTCCTAGCTGGCTATTTCTTATAATATGGTTTATAACAATCAGTGGAATAGCAATATTATCTGCTCTATTTAAATGATTTATCATGCATTTGATAAATCATTTTTTTTAACTTTATAATTCTTTATTCTATATTTCGTTTATTTTAGTTTTTATAATAACTAACCGTTTGCTGTTGAACTAGGCAAAAGACCTTTTTATGGAGATTGGTTAAAAAACAATAAATAACATTATTATGCATAAATTACTCATTTTTACTAATACCCATACATAAAGCTCAAAAGGTGATTTAAATGGTTATAAAGTGATAAAGTTCCATTGACTAATAAAGTGAGACACAAGAGAAATTTTTTTGTTACTGTAAAGGCATATGAAAAAAATGATAAAGCTGGTGAAGAAAATGGAGAAAACGATCTTGGTTGCTGATGACGATCGATTAGTGAGCTCCCTGGTTGGCGTAGCAAAGACAGATTCAACGGATCTCGGCGAGCTATCAAGTGAACTGTTCCATCCCGTGGTCGGCTTACTTGTGTTACTCGTGATCGTGGTATTGTCGATGTACAAACCAAGGGGAATGACCCGGTATGGGTGGCGCAAACAGCAGGAGCAACATAATGTGCTGAAGCAGTAGACAAAGCACTCATCCAGGGCCGTCGGACGTATCCAACATAAGGTAAATTAACGTTAAGCCGGCAAAAAGCTTTTTGTCACAGTTTGGCATAAATATACAATCCAGTAATTTGGAAAACAGCCGCATTTAATGCAGAAATGCGGTTTCTTTTTTTCTATTGGGGTTAACACCTTATTTTCGCTTCTTCATCTATTCTCATATTCTTTCACTTTTTTATAAAAAGTAGATTTTTTCATATTCATTTTATCTATAAATGTCTTAGTTTTTACCTTACCACCTTTCCATTCTTTGTATATCTCATCCCATTCATTAGGCAGTTCTAAGACAGGCCTTCCTACGTGTATCCCTTTTGCTTTAGCAGCAGCAATACCTTCTAATTGACGTTGTTTCATCGTTTCTTTTTGCTGTTGTGCTATTAGAGTGTATATCTTAATAATAACGCTATTTATTATCTCTAAAACTTTTTCTTCATTCTCTACTGAACTTTTTATAGCACTAGATAAGTCTATAATTTTGACTCTGACGCCTCTTTCATCAAGTTGCTTTAAGTAACCCCCTATTTGTTGTTTTGTACGCCCTAAATGATCTACAGAGTTAAGATACAAAGTGTCACCTTTTCTAATAACTCTAAGCAAATTTTGAAATCCTTCACGTTCTATATGTCTAACTCTAGCTTTATCACTGTATATATTCTTTTCATCAATTACATATAATTTTAAGGTCTCTATTTGTGTATCAAGATTTTTTTCCTTTTTAAATATGCGAATATAACCAAACCTATTCCCCATTCTTAAAACCACCTTAATATGATTCTCTAAAATAAATGCATGAAAAAATTTAATTTAATGTTATTTAATGTAACAAGTTTTTTTCTACGTGATGCTCTTTTCCTGTGTTATTTCTATAGGGCGAGTATTTAAGATTGAATTTGAAGTATTGTTACCAACAATCATTGATTATCACGGTCATCGACATGTTGTCGAGGAACGGGAGTTTCCCTAGTTTCTGTTTTTCCTATCTCTCTTTGATAAACTTCACCGTTTACAATTTGCACAAAAAATAAACGAATTATTAAGGTTGTGAATAATAAAAAAACGACAATATATAAGATATTCATCTTAAAAGAAAACTTCGCTTTTTCCTTTTTATTCATCATATTACCTTCTTTTATGAAATTTATATCGAATGCTCTCGTTAAGCACAAGAATTCTGGAGAAAAGAGATGAAAAGAAGAAAGACATTAGCTATTCTCTAACCAGATTATGAATACTTTGATTTTATTGTTATTAACCAATATAACAGGGGAATTTGGAGAATTTATGTAGTTCAATAAATGTTTTGAAAATAAAAAGATTTTGAAGGTGCTTCTTTCTTCTTTAGTAATTGGGAAGAATGAACAGAAAAGCACTGATTGTTAATTCTCCACAGATTCTTCAAAAATAAGTATTACGATATAGCTTAACAAGTTAAATACTCTCCGAAAATAAAGCATCTAGAGATGTTTTATAGACGTGCTTAAAAAAATTTCATCTTAGGAGTGAGAGGAAAATTGAAATTAAATTCATTATTAGAAGGCATTATAAATAAAGAGCTATTAAGTAATATAGAAATCCAAGGTATATCTGTTGATTCAACTAGAGTAAACCAAAATGATTTATTTGTTGCTATCTCAGGTTATCAGCAAGACGGTCATGATTTTATAGATAATGCAATAAAATCAGGAGCTATTGCTATTGTTGGAGAAAAAGAGATAAGTGACTTAACAGTTCCTTATATTAAAGTAGCCAACAGTCGATTGGCACTTGCTAAAATTGCTGGTAACTTCTATAAACATCCATTTAGAACACAAAAACTTATCGGTATTACTGGTACGAATGGAAAAACAACAACCTCTTTTATGCTAAAACATATCCTAGAAGAAGCAGGTTTGTCTTGTTCTTTATTTGGTTCTGTTTTTAACGTTGTAAATGGACAAGTTTCTTCTTCTAAACATACAACCTTAAATGCTCTCGAGCTACAAAGACAACTTTATATAAGTAAAGATGACGTTATTATTATGGAAGTTTCTTCACATGGTTTATCACAGTTTCGGGTTGAAGGAATAAAATTTGATTATTGTCTATTTACGAATTTAGATGAGGAACATCTTGATTACCATAAAGATATGGAAGAGTATTTCTCTGTTAAAGCTAGCCTATTTAATAAATTAAAATTAAATGGTAGTGCAATTGTAAATGCCTATAACAGTTGGGGAGAAAAACTAATTGATAAACTAAAGGGGAACGTTTCGAATATTGTTACAATGGGCGAGGGAAGCAATCATGATCTACAAATTATTTTTGAGAAAAATAAAGAAGATTCTTCTACATTGTTAAACCAAAGAAACAAGAGCTATGAATTAAAATTAAAAATGTTAGGTTCTCATAATATATATAATGCTGCAATGGCATTTTTGACAGCTAAAGAACTAGGTATTGAAGAAAATAGAATTATTCGTTCATTAGAGACATTGAGAGGTGTTCCAGGGAGATTCGAAATTATTCAAGCTCCAGAACAAGCTACTTTTGTTATTGACTATGCACATACACCTGACGCTTTTTATCATTGTCTAAAGACAGCAAGAGATTCTGGTGCAAAACGAATTTATCATGTTTTTGGATTTAGAGGGAATAGAGATGAGAACAAACGTCAAGCAATGAATAACATTTCTAATGAGCTTAGTGATTTAAGTATCCTAACTTTTGATGATTTGAATGATGTCTCTGCTGAAGAAATGGAAACCACCCTTCGAAAATTAAACGTACAAGAAAAAGGAATAGTAATACCTGATCGAACTTTAGCAATCAAATTTGCGTGGACTTATGCTTCTAAAGGGGATTGGGTTATTATCACAGGAAAAGGTGTAGAGACTTATCAAGAATTATATGAAATACCTACTAGTTCTGATAAGGAAACTATTGAGTACCTTCTTCAATAATTAAAGCACTAACAGTCATACCAATTGAGATTAATTGTTCAAAAATATAGGAACAAATGAAAGTTACAATAAAACAAACCAATCTATAGGGTATTAGCCTTATAGGTTGGTTTGTTTTTTAATTTCATGAAACTAATAAGGTTTTGCCCTCTATTTAGAAATAGATTTCCACTTCCTCCACCCATACACAAGAAGAAAAATGGATATACACAACAAAAGAAATTTACCTTGCTTTGTCCAAGTGACAATCTGATACGTAGAATATACCTCAATAGCAAGAGCAGGAATTTTCCCAAGAGTACTTGCCATAAAGAAATGAAAAGGTGACATTTTCCCTACAGCAGAAAGGAAAGTAACAATACTAGAAGGTACAAAGGGCATTAACCGCAGGGAAAAAACCATCAGAAAAGCTTCTTTTCCCGTAACATGTAGTAATTGTTGTACTTTAGGATATTTAGAAACTTTTTGTTCAACAATTCGATTAAATCCTTTCCTATATAGCACAAAAGAAATAATTGCTCCTATTACTTCTCCTAAAAAAGATATAATTGTACCTTCCCACAAACCAAAAATTTTCAAATTAATGGCTGTCACAAATGTGCTAGGAATAAAGCCTAATATGCTTACAACAATACTTATAAGAACACTTAAAATAACTGCTATTTGAGGATAGGTAGATAATAGGGACTCCAAATATGATTGCATTAATTGAATCTCCTGTTATAAATTTTTTATATTTAGAATATGTATAAAAAATATCCGATAATCAAGAAAAGCCAGGATTTTTTATCAAATTTCCTGCTTGAAGGATGAATTACTCTTCTTATATTTTTCTTTACCTTATCAATTGGTAGAGGCTATTTTATGATTGTTAAAGAGCTCGACTAAAATGTCGAGCTCTCAAGTTACTACATATCTCTTACCGTACCACCTACATCTGTTGTCCTCAGTAGGATCTAGTTTTCTTATCTTTAAATTTAGCACATAAAATTGAATTTTTAACTAGGCTGTTATCCTATAGCTTTTTAATAAAAAAAGGAGCTATAGGCTCCTTTTAAATTAATAATTAATTTTCTTTGCTCCTAGATATCTCTTTGACCAATAGCTATTACTCATTGAACTAATTGTCACACCCGTTGATGAACCAGCTTGTAAAAATTGACCATTACCGAGATAGATACCAGCATGTGATGGACCTGGCTTGTATGTTTCAAAGAAAACAAGGTCTCCTACACTTGGAGATTTAACAGATACACCAACCTTGTAAATATCCGCCACTGTACGTGGTAATTTAATGCCAAGCGCCTCTTTATATACATAATCTAGGAATCCACTACAATCAAATCCACTTGGAGTAGTTCCACCCCAAACATATTTTACGCCTATGTATTTTTTTCCTGTGTTAATTAATTTTGAAGCACTAGATGTAGAAGTATTACTTGGTTGAACAGGTTTAGATGGGGTAGTTACCGAACTAGAATTTCCCAGCGCCTTCCATGTAGCCGGTCCAACAATTCCATCTGCTGATAATCTATTTGCTTTTTGAAAGTTAACAACAGCTTGCTTTGTAATGGATCCAAAATAAGTTGTTGTTGTGCTATTTTTAAAATAACCTTTTTGTTTTAAGATTTGTTGTAATTTTTGAACATCGGAACTTGTCATTCCTTGCTTTAATACTTTAGTGCCCGCAGTAGCTGTATTGGAACCTTGATTACTACTAGCTACGTTTAACGCCTTAAATGTAGTTGGTCCAACAATTCCATCTGCTGATAATCTATTTGCTTTTTGAAAGTTAACAACAGATTGTTTTGTAATAGATCCAAAATAAGTTGTTGTTGTACTATTTTTAAAATAACCTTTCTGTTTTAATACCTGTTGTAACTGTTTTACGTCATTATTTTTCATTCCACTTTTTAGTGTTTGATCACCAAAAGCTGCATTACTAATAATAGGACTTGCAAACAAAGCGCTTGCGACTGTCATAGTTGCTACCAATTTTTTCATTTATATGGGACCTCCTGAATAATCTTCCTCTTAAACTATTGTTATCATACCATTATTCGACATTATTTGATGATTAAGAGTAGTTTACAAAAGTATGGAGGAAATGTGGAGTTTTACATATAATTACAAAAAATAAAGAATCATTATAACAGTCTGCAAGTATAAACCTTATAATCTATTTAAATAAAAGAAGTTATAAGGCAATATTTTTATACTAGTTGACTTAGGAACCCACTGTTATGGTGCCATTCATACCTAATTGCTCATGGCTTGGTAATGTACAATAGAAATTATAAATTCCCTCTTGGGTAAATGTAACGGTTATCTCGCTTGCTTTCCCTGGAATTGCATGTAAATGTAGAGCATTATTACCTTCATGTTGATGAGTAGTTCCATTTTGTATTTTAATGCCTTGCGAACGTTTAAACTCTAAATCATGTTCAATTTTTCCTTTATTCTCCAACTTTATAGTGACAGTCTGTCCTTTTTTGATAGATAAGTTACGGGGAGTATAGTTGTATTCTTCACTCGATATAAGCATTGAAGCAGAATTGTTTTTACTAAGCTCTAAATTATTACTACTCTCTGTCTGATGCAATTGATGAATATTATTTGAATTAATTGTTGGAACCTTAACTACTGGACCCAGTTGGTGAAATAAAATAAAAAAACTAGCCATAATCCCTGCATACATCAAGGGATTTCGGAGATAACGTGTTATTCTTGACTTATGATGAAAAACATAACATATGATAACGCTAATGACAAAGACATATAGTGTAAACATAATTTTAATTAATGGATCTGCATATTGAGTATCTACCATATCTCCGAGCATAGCTCCCATCATTCCACCCATAATTGCAGACAAAAAACTTTCTAGTATAGCCAATATCCCAAAAGTTCCTGCGATCATATAAATAAGTACTACGCTTATTCCCATACTTAAGATAGTAGAAATAAATAAGTTTCCCTTTAATATTACACCTAGTAGCACGCCTATCAACAGACTAGCTATCATACCTATACTCATTCCGACAGTCATACTTGCCATTTTCTCTATGGTATCTTTATTCTTAATGCCTAGAAAAGAGGTATATGCACCTAATAAGATAACAACTATAATCATGATATAAAACGATATTGTCACTAATTTCACCCCAACCTAAAAAGAAGTTTATACATGTATATGTGTACAAACTTCTTTTTAGTCTGTGTATCTGATTGCTAGAATTTTTACCAATAAGTTATAATGTCTAGAACACCTATGATTAATAAAAAAACTCCAGCTATTCTCTGAATTACATATCCTATTTTACGTCCTTTTTTATAAACTATAGAATTTAGATTCAGATAGAAGATAAGAGAAATTCCTATTAAAAATGGAATAGCTGTTCCTATAGCAAAAATTGTTGGTAAAATAGCTCCATAGTTAACATTTAATACAGTTGGCATTAGTGTAACGAAAAAAATTACAAACATAGTAGGACAAAAAGCAAGCGAGGTACTAAATCCTAAAAGAAAAGAACTTAATAAACTATTTTTCTTTTTAAAGATAGGGGATAAATTAAAGTTCCCCTTTAGCTTAAATAAGCCTAATAAATAGAAACCTATTATAAGGTAGAGTGGACCTATAAACTTTCTTGCATATGGAAAATAAAGCGTTAAATTACGTTGAAATTCCTGGCCTATCCACCAGGTGAATAAGCCTAATAAAGAAAATGCTAGTATCTTTCCTAAAACATATAATAAAAGGTCTTTCCAAACTTCTCTTTTTCTTTTTAATGATTCATTTGCATAAAGTACAAATGCACTAATATTACTTGTAAATTGACACGGGGCTATAGCACCTACAATTCCCAAAAAAAGTGCAAACAATACTGGGAATGATTCTGCTGTATATGCCATATTGCGAAATGGTTCGCTAAATAACTGGCTAACTTTCGTAAGAATATTGTACAATTTAGAACGCCCCCATTTTACATAAAAAATAAAACAGAAAAAGAATCAGGATTTTGTCATCTTTCCATCCTCAAGGGTTTTATTCCACTTTCTTCCGCCATTTTCTGTGAGATAGATATCGTTTCCCTTTGTTATAAAAGACATTTTTGATGGGTTAAAAGGATTAACATTAATAAAGAGAATAGTATCATCTTTATCTAATGAAGGAATAGCTATTTCTTCTTCTGCTTCTTTACCGTTAAGAGGTTTACTAATTAACGCGCTTTTTTGGTTACTAAGAGTAGAATATATAACACTCTCTTTATTGATAGATAAAGCTGTTACATTTTGGACCTGTGAAAATAATTTAAAATTATTACCTTTATCTTTTGAAAGATAAAGTCCTTGCTGTGTAGCAATCCCTATAGTTCCAACTTCTTCTGGATGAGCAGCTATACTATTGGCAGGAGTCTGGGGCATTCCATTTAACTGACTTAAATTCCATGTTTCACCTTTGTCCTCTGAGAAGTAAAGACCTTGTCCAATTTTGGAATTAGGCTGAGAATTGACCACATAAATGGCTGGACTGTTATAGCCTGTAGCTAAATAATGAAAGTCACTTTCTCCGTAAAAAGCTACTTTTTTTAATTTTTCTCCCTTATCTGTACTTTTCACTAATCCTAAAGGGTTTTTAAGATTTGATCCTTCTTCAGGATGACCACTTGAATAGAATCCCTCTTTAGTAGCTTGGAATCCCATATAATCATGATTATTTTCAATTGTCTCATACCACTTTCCATTACGATAAATTTTCACTCCATGATGAGTCGCTATGTATAAACCTTCATCATTCCCTGGATATCCAGCTCCATGAATATGATCAATCTTCTCATCTTTTAAAGGAGTTAGAAATGCTTTTTCTTTGCCTTCTTCTCCTGATGAACATGCGCTTAACAACGTCGTAGTTATAGCTAGCATATACGTTAGTTTTCTCATTGCTCCCATCTCCTTTTTTGAATAGACTCCTTATTAATCTTAATTGAAAAGTGTGAAAAATTGTCGAGAATTTTAAATATAAGAAATACTAACTAGATCTGGTGTGTACTTCCTTATTAGTTAAAAACCAATTTAACAAACAGTATGTTTATTATCAGACCTTTTCTATTATGATTAATTTCCAAAAGCATAAAAATTTTTTTGTTCCTCCATACATTCTACAAATTTAATTGTTAAATTTCATTTAGAGTGGTAAGTTCCAAGATACCACCTTTTAGGAAATTTAATATAAGCAGGTGAGCAAAATGTGTGGATATGTTGGATATGTATTAAACTCTTCTCCATCATTTAAAAAGATTTCACATAACGTAGATATAAAGCAATTAAATTCAATGATTTATCACCGGGGCCCTGACAGTCAAGGTTATTATCAAGATGAGTATGTATATTTGGGATTTAGTCGATTAAGTATTATTGACTTAGAAAATGGTAATCAGCCTCTTTCTTATGATGATGAAAATTACTGGATTGTATTTAATGGTGAAATATACAACTATGTAGAAATTAGAGAAAGCTTAACTAAAAAAGGATATGAGTTTCAAACTTCTTCAGATACCGAAGTATTATTAGCTTTATATAAAGATGAAAAAGAGAATGCTCTAAAGCAACTAAGAGGAATGTTTTCATTTGTAATTTGGGACAAGCGTGAACAAGTTTTGTTTGGAGCAAGGGATCCATTTGGAATAAAACCTTTTTATTATCTTGAAAGGGATGATAAATTATTTTTCGGCTCAGAAAAAAAGAGTCTTTTAGAGACCAAAACAATGCCTATTATTTCTCAAACTTCTCTTCAACATTATCTTAGTTACCAATATGTTCCTGAACCTGAAACGATGGATGTTGATATTAAAAAGCTGCAACCTGGGCATTATTTTACAAAGAAGTTAAATCAGTCCATGAAGATTCAACAATATTGTGAAGCTTATTTTTCTCCAAAAAATAAAACAGAGGATGAATTTGTTAAAGAAATAAGAGAAGCTATGATTGATTCTGTGAAAATGCATATGAGAAGTGATGTTCCAGTAGGTTCCTTCCTCTCTGGGGGAATAGACTCCAGTTTAATTGCATCTATTGCCAAAGAGTTTCACCCTAATTTAAAAACTTTTTCTGTAGGATTCGAAACAGATGGGTATAGTGAAATGGATATAGCAAGAGAGACAGCAGATAAATTGGGTGTAGAAAATATTCAATATACAATAACGCCGGATGAATTTGTTCATGAACTCCCAAAGATTGTATGGCATTTAGATGATCCTCTCGCGGATCCAGCAGCTGTTCCTTTATACTTTTTAGCACGTGAAGCAAGAAAACATGTAAAAGTTGTTCTTTCTGGTGAAGGTGCGGATGAGCTATTTGGAGGCTATAATATCTATAGAGAACCTCATTCTTTAAGGTTCTTTAAACATATTCCTTCAGGACTTCACGATGTCTTGAATCAAATAAGTAATATAATTCCACAAGGTGTAAGGGGTAAAAGTTTGTTGGAGCGTGGAACGACGCCACTTCGACAACGTTATATTGGTAATGCTAAAATTTTTACAGAGCTTGAAAAGTCAACACTTATGTCATCATACAAGGAATATATTGAGTTCACAGATATTACATCACCATATTATTCTAAAGCCCACGATTATGATGATGTGAGCAAAATGCAGTTTATAGACTTTCATACTTGGTTAAGAGGTGACATCTTACTAAAAGCTGATAAGATGACTATGGCGCATTCATTAGAGTTACGTGTACCATTTCTAGATAATAAGGTTTTTGAAGTTGCAAACAAAATTCCTACGAATCTAAAGATTGCTAATAACACAACTAAGTATATTTTACGTAAGGCAGCTGAAGGTATTGTTCCTGATCACGTTCTTACACGCCGGAAACTAGGCTTTCCTGTTCCTATTCGCCATTGGTTAAAGAATGAGCTTTATGATTGGGCTACAGATTTAGTGACGAATAGCGATACAGAGCATCTAATCAAAAAGGATGCTGTGATGGACCTTATTGAACAACATGCATTAGGCAAGTTTGATAACAGCAGGAAGATATGGACGATACTAATATTTCTATTATGGTATCAAGTTTTTGTTGAGCAAGAGTATGATTTTGACTTTTACTATCCAACTAAACAAAAAGGAATAGCCTTCAACTAAAATAAAACCAATGGCTTACAAGGCCATTGGTTTTATTTTTCTTTATTCCTATTCTTCAATTGTTTCTTTCTCTTTGATAACACTATATATAAGAGATAGATAATAATAACTATCAATAAAGCTACATGAGGATAAAATTCTTTAAGCCATATATACGGATTAGAATGAACGTGAAAATTAGAAGCAGAAGCTATAGAATATCCCGTGCAAGTTAGTCCCACAAGAATGAAAATGATAGGAGCAATATAACTGTTAAATTTCATCATTGCTCTTCTCCTCTGTAGAGTCCAATGGTAGTCTCACAAGGAAGGAAGTACCATTTTGACTTTTACTCTGTACCTCAATATTTCCTTGTAACAATTTTATAATTTCTGACACAATAGATAATCCTAATCCAGTGCCTCCCATTTTTCTTGACCTTGATTTCTCCACTCGATGAAAGCGATCAAATATAAATGGAAGTTCATCTTCGGGTATTCCTACACCTGTATCTTGAATCAATACACAAATATAATCTTTCTCTAGCCATGCACTTAGATAAATACTTCCTTTTTCTGTATAGTTCACAGCGTTTTCTAATAAGTTAAATAACACTTGCTCTATACGTGATCCATCTGAAAAGAGTAAGGGAAGCTCCCCCCCAATATCATAACTAAGATCTAAATTCTTCTCTTTTGCTTTTAGCATGACTTTCTTTATGGATTGTTGAATGATTTCTTCTACATCAACAGATTGAAAATATAATTCTAAACGTCCTTCCTCCATTTTTGAAAGCTCAAACAAATCTTGGACAAGTTTAGCAAGACGTTCAGATTCACTTTCAATAATACTAGAGTAGGTTTCTAGCTCCTCTTTATTTTTGTACTGATGCTTCGTTAAAAGTTCAGCATAACCTTTTAAATAAGAGGTTGGTGTCCTCAATTCATGAGAAATATTTGCTAAGAACTCACTTCTATTCTTTCTATAATTATTAAGTTCAATACTTAGATCATTGATTGCTTGGGCTAGAGATCCTATTTCATCCTTAGATGTAATATTGACCTTTGTCTCTAAGTTCCCTCGAGCAATTGCCCTTGTTGCTCTTTCCATCTTAATTAATGGACTAGAAAGTTTTTTTGAAACAAACAATGTATAGCCTAGAGCTAAAAAGATAGAGCCAACTATCGTAATTAAAATCCAGTTTCTGACGTTATGAAGCGAACGATGAATTTCATCAATTGAGGAAAAGACTAATATCCCCCCCTCAAACTTTCCATTTTCTAAGATAGGACGTCCTACTGTAAAGAAATATTCTTTGGTTTTGGGATCAGTATAGCCCCTTTCAAAATGTTTGCTTTCTCTCAAGCGTAGGTATAATTCCTTTGGTATATTCTTTCCTTTCTTAAACGCAGATAAGTCGTTGTTTGATAAAACTTTTCCATCTTTGTCCACTAATATAATATCTTTTTCTGTAATAGTACTTAGATATTCATAAAAAGTTGCTTGATTTTCATTAGGGGTCTCAGAGGTTTTAGATAAATTTAATGACAGCTCATTTACATTCTCATGTACTTGAGTAGAGTATACACCTGAAAATATACGATACGTAGAAAACCCGAATGGTAACAATACAATCAAAAATAAAATCATAATTGTTAATCCAAGTTTCCATATAACACTCTTGAAGTTCATTGGAGGTCCTCTTGGATGTTTAATTTATAACCTATTCCCCATACAGTTTTTATAAAGTTTATTTCTTTTTCCACTTTCTTAAGTTTAATACGAATATTTTTAACATGTGTATCTACCGTACGTAAATCACGTGATTCATACATTTCCCAAATATTGTCCAGTAAAATCTCTCTGGTAAATACTCTTTGAGGTTGAGAAGCAAGCAAAGCAACTAAAGAAAACTCTTTAGCTGTTAATTCCACTAATTGGTTGTTAACAGTTAGTTGTCTACTTTCATTGTCTATTAGAAAACGCCCATTTAAAAGTTTAATCTGATTATTACTCTCGTCTCTTTTTTGAATATGATCATATCTCCGAAGTAAAGCCTTTATCCTTGCCTTCAATTCTTCAAATTCGAATGGTTTTATTAGGTAATCATCTGCACCCAGCTCTAGTCCTTTCACTTTATCATAAAGTTCACTTCTGGCTGTTAACATAATAATAGGGGTATCTCCCTTTTTAAGTATTCTTTCACATACTGTCCAACCGTCTACATGAGGTAACATAATATCTAGAACCACAAGGTCAAAAACTT
This sequence comes from Priestia sp. USM5, assembly GCF_058323215.1. Lineage (NCBI taxonomy): Bacteria > Bacillati > Bacillota > Bacilli > Caryophanales > Bacillaceae > Priestia > Priestia sp. USM5. The sequence continues at coordinate 119,507 of NZ_JBSGKN010000004.1, read as the reverse complement.
GATTTTCTATATAATCTAGAGCAATTTTCCCATCTTTTGCTTCGGTTATATTATATTCATCTGAAAGATGTATTTTGAGTAAATTTAACATGTACTCCTCATCTTCAACAATTAAAATATTTTTCATCACTACACTCCTTATCTCTTGCTGAGAATCCTTCTTCTATTTAAAACATGAAATTGTGGAGAAAGTTTGAAGATAATTTGATTAAGGTACTGAAATTTTCTATTTTAACTACAGTTCTTTCTTTTCTAAGGATAAAAAAGAGTTTAGCTAGGGAAAAGCTAAACTCTTTTCATTATTCTGTTTTCTTCTCAATAAAGTGTTGTTCTTCGTAGTATAATAAAACTTTTTGCTCTAAAGGAAGTTCTTCATTTATTTCTTCAATAAGCTTCCTTCCAGACTCTTCATCCATTTTTTTATACCAGATACCGTTTGGATACAAAATTGTAATAGCGCCATTTTTACACTGACCATTACATAACGTCTTAGTTGTATGAATGAATTTAGTATAACCACTTTTTTTTATTTGGTCACGAATCGCTTCTGCAACTTCTTTGCCACCATTTTTGCAGCAACTTTTCCCATTACAAATTAATACATGCTTTTGTACTTCTTGCATATTCATCCTTACAACACCCTGTCACTATAAAGTTTTTCACTTGACATTGGAGTCGAAATCGATTGATGTTGTTGATGCTCACTCATTGGTTGCTGATTAAAACTGGACCAAATAGCATAAACAGCAACAACAATGACAAGGTATAAAACAGCTGAAATAATCCACTTCTTCATTACCTACACTCCTTTATAATTTGACTCTCTGCAATCTTAATGCATTAAGCACGACAGAAACGGAACTAAAGGCCATTGCAGCACCTGCTAACCAAGGAGCTAACAAACCAATTGCAGCAATCGGTATACCTAACGTGTTATAACCAAACGCCCAAAATAAATTTTGCTTAATATTTTGGATTGTCTTTTTACTCATAAAGATAGCATCAGCAATGCTATTCAAGTCTCCACGCATTAAAGTAATATCAGCAGCTTCCATTGCTACGTCCGTACCTGTACCAATAGCCATACCAATATCTGCTAAAGCTAAGGCAGGCGCATCATTAATACCATCCCCTACCATGGCTACTTTTTTTCCTTGCTGTTGGAGCTTCTTTACTTCTTCTGCTTTGCCTTCAGGCAATACCTCAGCAATTACATGTGAAATACCTACTTGTTGAGCAATTGCTTGGGCAGTCTGCTTATTATCACCTGTAATCATAATAACTTCTAGGCACATCTCTTTTAATCGAGTGACAGCTTCTTTTGAAGTTTCTTTAATGGTATCAGCTACAGCAATTAATCCTGCGTATTGTCCGTCAATAGCAACCAACATGGCTGTTTTTCCTTCACGTTCTAACTCAATCATTTTTTCTAAATTATTCTCAATTTGAATATTATTTTGGTTCATTAATTTACGTGTTCCAACTAATAACTCTTTCTCATTTACAACAGATTTAATACCAAAACCAGGAATAGCTTCAAATGTGGAAGGACTAGCTAATTCAGTTCCCTTTGCTTTGATACCTTCTACAATAGCTTGAGCAAGAGGATGTTCTGATTGTTTTTCAGCTGAACCTACTAACTCTAAAAAATCCTGTTCTTTAATTCCGTCTGCTACAAATATGTCAGTCAATTCCGGAGTACCGTTCGTCACTGTACCTGTTTTATCTAAAATAATCGTATTAATTCTATGGGTAGTTTCTAAATGTTCTCCACCTTTAAATAAGATACCAAACTCTGCTGCACGGCCTGATCCTGCCATAATAGAAGTTGGAGTTGCTAATCCTAATGCACATGGACAAGCAATCACCAATACAGCAATTAACTTCTCTAGGGCTGAAGCAAAGTCACCTGGTTGAACCCAGATATACCAAATTAAAAAGGTAACAATAGCAATACCCACTACGATTGGAACAAATATACCTGATATCTGATCAGCCATTCGCTGAATAGGTGCCTTAGAACCCTGAGCTTCTTCCACTACTTTAATGATTTGCGCTAAAGCTGTATCTCTTCCAACTTTAGTTGCTTTTACTTTTAAAAATCCATTTTTATTGATTGTTGCACCAATAACTGCATCTCCAACAGTTTTATCTACTGGAACACTTTCTCCTGTTAACATGGACTCGTCTAAAGCTGATTGACCTTCTACAATTTCTCCATCTACAGGTACCTTCTCACCAGGTTTTACATACACAATATCTCCTGATTGTACTTCTTCAATTGGAATCTCAACTTCTTCTCCATTTCGAAAAACGGTCGCCGTTTTTGCTTGTAAACCCATAAGTTTTTTGATGGCCTCAGAAGAACGACCTTTGGCATTTGCTTCAAATAACTTACCTAATATAATAAGCGTGAGTAATACAGCACTTGTTTCATAATATAGTTCAATCATTGAAGCGTCTGATCCTATTGATTTAATTGAAACATATAAACTATAGAAATACGCTGCACTCGTTCCTAAGGCTACGAGAACATCCATATTGGCACTTTTATTACGAAGTGCTTTGAAAGCACCTACGTAAAATTGTTTACCTACAATAAACTGTACTGGAGTTGCAAGAGCCAATTGAACCCAAGGATTCATTAGCATCTCTGGTAATGGAATAAACGAAGTAAAAGAAAAGTGACTAACCATTGCCCATAACAAAGGAAAACTTAAAATAAGTGAAAACCAAAACTTCCCTTTTTGTTTTTTAATTTCTTTTTCTCGATGATTCGTGTCTTCTTCTTTTTCTTCTGACTTTAATGTAGCTCCATATCCCAGTTTCTCTACGCGCTGAATCATTTCTGTCGTATTTACCTGGGAGGGGGTATATTCTACTGTAGCTGTTTCTAATGCGAAATTAACTGTGGCCTTTGAGACTCCCTCTAATTTATTCAAGCCTTTTTCAATTCGGTTTGCACAAGCTGCGCAAGTCATGCCTGTAATACTAAATTCATCTTTGTCATTTACAATGTCATAACCTAATTTTTGAATTTTTTGTTCAAAATCTTGAGTAGTTGTTTTTGATGGATCGTATACAATGGTTGATCTTTCTAATGCAAAATTTACGTTAGCATCCTGAACACCATCAATTTTCTTTAATCCTTTTTCGATACGGTTTGCACAAGCTGCACAGGTCATGCCACTAATTTGTAAAGTGGTTTCTTTTTGCTGTTCGCTCATTTTATAACCTCCTATTATACCCCTATTAGGTATATTTAATTCCTAAAGGAAGCGTGCGGAAAAATTCGCACGCTATTTTATTTAGGCTACTTCATAACCTTGGTCATCAATAGCTTCTTTAATTGATTCTAACGATACTTTGTTTTGATCAAATTCAACGGTTACCTTTGCTTCATTTAGATTTACCTCTACATGTTGTACACCGTTAAGTTCACTAACACTTCCTTCAATAGATTTCACACAATGACCACAAGACATTCCTTTAACTGTTAACGTTACTTTTTCCATTCTTAACATCTCCTTTTTTATTTCATTAGTCGTTTAATTGTTGTCAATAATTCATCTACTACTTCTTTATCGCCTTCTTGAACACGCTCAACTATACAGTGTTTAAGGTGTCCTTCAAGTAATATCTTACTTACACCGTTTAAAGCAGATTGCACGGCTGCAATTTGAGTAATGACATCATCACAATAAGTATCTTTCTCAATTAATCCTTTAATACCACGAATTTGTCCTTCAACACGATTCAACCGACTTGCTAGGTTTTTTTTTACTTCTGGAGAATGATGACTTTTTCGTTCACTATTTATAGAACAACAACTTTCTGAGTTGTTGCTTTTATCGGATGTATCCATTTAATTTCCTCCTTTCATATTATATTATACGATACCCCCCTACCCTATGTGAAGGGATAAATGCCTTTTTTAAAAAAAAATTTAAGAATAGCTCTATAATAAGCAGAAAAGATTACGGAGATATTCTTAAATTTACCTTTATAAGAACTGTTTTTCTTATCGATTTGTAACAGCTTCTGCTTGCCAGTAATATTCAGCTATTACTTCTGCTAAAGCATCTGTTGTACGATACATTTCTTCTAGTGTATTATCAACTCCACCAACTTCTATAATAATTGAATGTGTTGATAGGTCTTGATTGTATACGCCATTTCCTTGACTTTTATTTTTTTTAAATATACCTCTTGATATACCAGGATATTTCTGCTCTAAGAGTGTATTTAATCCCTTAGCAAACTGTAAGTTCTTTTTATAATTATTGTACTCTGTTCCAATAATAAAAAATAATCGTGCATAATCTTTACCTTGAATTTTTTTTGTGGTTACTGCTCTTCTTTGAGAATCTCGATGTAAGTCAAAAAAGAAAGTTAAATCTCTATTTTGATTAGTAGATGTTTGTAAAATTTCTCTGGTCATCTTATATGAGCTACGATAATCTAACCCTTTTGATTCTAACTCTTTTACTATATCGGTAGTATTTACTTCAGTTCCAATCCCTTTTTGTTCTAAGTGTTCCCCTAATTTTTTCCCCACTAACATAATATTCATTTTAGAGTCATGAGCATTATCCGGATTATCTTCTCCTTTTAGATAAGGTAAAAAGGATTCTCTGCTATGTGTGTGATAAATGAAGGCTACTTTCTTACCTTCTGTACTCTTTGAAGGCTCTTCGTGTTTATGTTCGGTACTTTGGTTAGTTTTTTCTATTTCTTTTAAATTTCCCTCTGATAATTCTCTTTCTTTTAACAACACATCCATAGGTGGAGAAGATTCAATAGGGAGGTTGCTGTAATTCGTTCCTTCTCCTGCAACAATGATTTTTGTGTCAAAAGTTTTAAATCCAGGTATTTCATCTAGAAGGAGGCTAGCAGTTCGTTGTGATTGTATATCTGTAAGCAGTTCAATAATAACTGATAAGGTATTAGGTGGCTTACTATCACTTGGAAGCACTTGTCTAAAATATTTATTTTCAGTTCCTATGATATACATCATGGATTCTCCAGGAGAATTTCGCATCCATTGATTTAGTGTATGACTATATACATAATTTTTTGAAACTGGATTCAAAATTAATACAGCTATAAGAGATGAACAAATAATAATAAAAGTAAATATTGATCGCTTTGTATATCGCTCAGGCTTCTCTGTAGGCCTTCTTCCTTTAATATGTTTCATGAACATCCTCCAGTACAGTAGGGGTGTTCTGTTAATCTAAGAGGAAAAAACACATACTTATAAAAGTGAAATTTTCACTTTATAACATGCAGCAGTGAAAGCCATAATAATTTTAAAAAGTACCTTTCATGAATTTTTATGTAATTTTTCTAATGAAACATTGTATTTTATTTCGTTTTCCATTGATACATCTATCTTGTTAATGACTGTATAAATTTTTTAATTCTTATCCACCCACTTATATCCTAATCCCCATACAGTCTGCAAGTGGTTATCTATTGGGAATCCTGCTTTGCGCAGTTTATCTCTTACATTACGTACATGTGAATCAATTGTACGCCCCTCAATTTCAGCATCATATCCCCATACTAAAGTTAGTAAGTCTTCACGATTAAATACTCTATTTGGATGCTGTAATAGTAGGCCTACTAATTTAAACTCTTTTGGAGTAACCTGTATTTCTTCATTTTTATATTTTAATAAGTGGTATTCTCGACTCCATAATAATCCTTTATAATTAATTTCTTCTTTTTCGGTTGAAGACCTACGTAAAACAGCTCTAATACGAGCGATTAATTCTCCTTCACTAAAAGGTTTGACAATATAATCATCAGCTCCGGTATTAAGCCCCTTTATAATATCTCCGGTTTGATTACGTGCTGTTAACATTACAACTGGAATATTAGAAGTATTTCTAACTTCTTGACATATTTCCCATCCATCTTTCTCTGGCATCATAATATCCAAAAGTATTAAATCTAACTTGTTTCCTTTCTCCAGAAAGTTTAATGCTTCTACTCCAGAATCAAATTTAATGCATGTAAATCCATTAGGAGTAAGGTAAAGTTCAAGTAAATCTAACATTCTTACTTCATCATCAACTAATAAAATAGTTGGCATCCTAAACATCCTCTCGAAGTGAAATTTTAACGGTTGTTCCCTGTCTTAATTTACTTTCTATTGTTACTTCTCCACCATGTGCTTCTACAATTTCTTTTACAATAGATAATCCTAATCCATGGCCCCCGCTTTTTCTTGATCTAGATTTCTCTACTCTATACAATTTATCAAAAACATAAGGCAAGTCAGTTGATGGAATTCCTATTCCTTGATCTTTAAAAGTAATATTAACTCTTTTTGGTAACTTTTCTACACTCAATGAAATCTCTGTTTCATCGTCAGAATACTTTAATGCATTGTCTAATAAATTGACAACGACTTGTTGGAACCTTTCAGGATCAATATTAAATTCAATTCCTTTTGGACAATTGAATTCTAACCTAATATCTTTTTCTTTTAAGGCTAAATCAAAGTGCTCAACTATATTTTTCAAGTAAGTGTAGAGCTCAATCTTTTGTTTTTGAATTAAAAACGTATGTTGATCAAGTTGAGCAAGTTGAAATAGATCTTTCAGCAATTGAGACAGCCTTTGGGCTTCCTCTTGGATTATGTTAAGATACTTATTTCTTTCATCTTCACTATTCGATTGACGTTTAGCTACATCAGCATAACCTTTTAAGTACGTGAGAGGCGTTTGTAGCTCATGGGATATACTACTTAAAAACTCATTACGCTCTTGCTTTAAGCGTTGCAATTCGTTAGCTAAGGTTTGAATTGATGTGCCTAATTGACCCAATTCATCTCTTGAATGGGCGCCCAATCTTACAGAAAAGTCCCCTTGGCTAAGTTTTTGAGTTGCTTGTTTCATCCTTATAAGAGGAATGGTTATAAATTTAGAGAGCGCAAAAATAGTGATAATTGAAAACACTACTGAAATAGCTCCAACTACATAAAAATGATGTTGAAGCCTCGCAATCATTTCTTGAATATCTTTTGTATCCTTAAACATATAGACAGTTCCATAGCTTTGTTTATTTACTTTGATTGGAGAAGCTGTAGCGATATAGGGCTGACTTTTCCAGTCACCTTGCATGATTTCTCCTTGATATGCCAAAGAAGACCCCTTCCATTGCTCTACAGCTTCTTTAGCCCCTTTGAGTAGGGGAGCAGAGGTACGTATAATTTCTCCTTTTTCATTCGCAATAATTACATCTGTCTCTGCTTCTGATTCCATTAGAGCAACATGACTTAGAGTAGCTGGGTCGTGGTGCTTTTCCAGGACGTCACGATGACTGTTTCCTCTTAAACGTAAACCCTCTAATTCTTCTGAAATTCTAGTATTAGCCAGTCCATTATATAGATAAAAAAATAGGCCTGCTTCAATGACTAAAATGAAAGCTAAAAACAGTAAGCCAAGTTTTATTGAAATTTTATTCATGTTTTCACGTCCTTTAACTTAGCCTTAAGCAAATTTTAGAAAAAATATGTGAAGAAAGTGTGCAGATAGGATAATAAATCCAAATTAATTTTAGACAAATTTCTTAAAAAATTAATTATTTACAGTATCTGCAAACATTCTGCACAATTATAAATTAAATTATAGATACATCAAATTATTATGGAGGTGCCGTAGTGAAAAAATTATGGCTTACTTTAATTTTAGTATTACTCGCTATTGTTGGGGTTGCTTGCTCCAACAGTGAAGGAAGTATGAAAGGGCATGACATGTCTAAAATGAATGAAGAGGATATGTCAGATCAAGATATGTCCAATATGAATGCAAGTAAGGGAAAGGAAAACAGTACAGAAAACCTTCCCTCTACTCAAACTACAAAAGTGAAAACAGGAAAAGAATTTACTCTTACAGCTAAAGAAGCTACACATGATTTTGGAAATGGAACAAAATTACCTGTTTGGACATACGATGGTTCTGTACCTGGATCCCAAATTCGAGTTAAACAGGGGGATAAAGTTAAAGTCAATTTAAAAAATGAATTATCTGAACCTGTTACAATTCACTGGCATGGGCTTCCTGTACCAAACAGTCAAGATGGTATTCCAGGGGTCACTATGAATGCTGTACAGCCTGGCAAAACATTCACTTATGAATTTACAGCTTCTGTTCCGGGAACATATTGGTACCACTCTCATCAAGATAGTGTAAACCAGATAGATAAAGGCTTATACGGAACGTTGATTGTAGAAGGAAAAGATGAAGAAAAAGTGGATAAAGATTACACACTTGTATTAGATGAATGGATTTCATCTGGTGAGAGCAGTATGGAAGGTATGGATCATGGTTCCATGACAAGTGATAAAGATACCAAAGATACAGATGACTCAACTGAAAGCATGGATGGGATGAACATGGACATGGAAGAAGACATGAGCATGTATGATCTTTATACCATTAATGGAAAAAGTGCAAAAAATATGGAAACCCTGAAAGTTACAGAGGGAGACACTGTGAAACTTCGTTTAGTAAATGCAGGATATATCTCTCATAAAATACATGTACATGGATATGACTTTAAAATTGTCTCAACAGATGGGCAACCAATTAATGACCCGGCTATTATAAAAGATCAAACGGTGACAGTCGCTCCAGGTGAACGATATGATTTAGTATTTAAAGCTAACAACTCAGGAACATCGTATATTGAATCTCATGATGATACGGATGCTGCTAAAAATATGGTTGCTAAAATTGTTTATGATAACTCAAAGAAAGCAAATGATAAATTAAATCCAAAAGAGTCTTTACCAAATGTAGATATCACTAAATATGGTAAAACTACAAAAAGTGAATTCTCTCTTGATACTAAATTTGACGTTGATTATAAAATGAATCTTGGTACAGCTATGAAAGACAATAGCATGGTTTATACAATCAACAATAGAACCTATCCTAATACTGAACCATTAGATGTAAAAGAGGGCGATTTAGTTAAAGTAACGTTGAAAAACACATCTAAATCAGCTGATCATCCAATGCATTTACATGGACATTTCTTTCAAGTACTAAGTAAAAACGGAAAGCCTATAGAAGGTTCACCACTGATGAAAGATACGCTTAATGTTAAACCAGGTGAAGAATATGTTGTAGCATTTAAAGCTGACAATCCTGGAAACTGGATGTTCCATTGTCATGATTTACATCATGCTTCTGCTGGAATGGTCACTGAAGTAAAATATAAAGGCTATAAAGCATCTTTTACACCAGATTCAAAGGCAAATAATAAGCCTGAATAAAATAATCCCTAGGCAATAGTTGTTGCCTAGGGGTTATTTTAATTTAATTCATAATTAAGTTTTTATTCTATTTAGATTTAATATTTCCCCTATGAATATGCATTGTTATAACAAGCTTGCTTTTAGCTATGCTTTTAGCAACTTTGCATTAATTGCCACAATAATGGTACTCAGGGACATTAACACAGCACCCACTGCTGGACTTAGTACAATTCCTATTTTATAAAAAACACCTGCTGCTAAGGGAATAGCAATTATGTTGTATCCAGCAGCCCACCACAAATTTTGGATCATTTTCCGGTAGGTTTTTTTAGATAAATCAATAATAGAAACAACATCTTTAGGATCGCTGTCCACTAAAATAACATCTGCTGTCTCAATAGCTACATCTGTTCCAGCACCGATTGCAATTCCTAAATCTGAATTAGCTAAAGCCGGCGCATCATTCACTCCATCTCCTGTCATAGCTACTTTCTTTCCTTGTTGTTTAACTTCCTTGATCCTATCAGCTTTTTCATGAGGAAGCACTTCTGCATATACTTTATCTAATCCAACCTGTTTGCCCACATATTGAGCTACTTGATTATTATCTCCTGTTAGCATTATCGACTCTATATCCATTTCTTTAAGCTTTTCTACTGCTTGTTTTGCACTTTCTCGGACTTGGTCTGCTAATGCGACCATTCCAATGTATCTCTGGTTTTCCAATACAAAAATAACTGTTTTTCCATCTTTTGATAATTCGGTATATTTTTCATGAGGATAAGAAATTTTTAATTCATTAATATAGCCTGGACTAACAGAAAGAATGTCCTTTCCATTTACTTTTCCTTTAATCCCCTTACCTGTCATATACTCAAACTCTTCAGGCTGTTTAATTGTAACGCCTTTTTCTTTAGCACTTCTTACTATTCCTTTTGCAATCGGATGCTCAGATTGCCCCTCCAGCGATGCAATAAGGCTTAATAAATCTGTTTCTGTATATCCTTTTTCTAATACAATATCAGTGATACCAAATTCTCCTTTTGTCAGAGTGCCAGTTTTATCAAAAACCACTGCATTAATATTTCGTGCTTCTTCAAAGTGCATTCTATTACGAATCAAAAGGCCTTTTTTAGCCGAGATAGCAGTTGAAATAGAAATTACTAATGGTACAGCTAGGCCTAATGCGTGAGGGCAAGCAATAATCATTACGGTAACCATTCTTTCTAAAGCAAAGTTAAATCCATAACCTAACACTAACCAAGCAAACAAAGTTAAAAACCCTGCTGCTAATGCAATATAAAATAACCACTTTGCAGCTCTATTTGATAAATCTTGTGTTTTAGACCGTGATTCTTGAGCTTCTTTCACCATTTTTACGACTTGGGAAAGATAACTTTCTTCCCCTGTCTTTTCTACAGATACCGTTAAAGAGCCTTCTCCATTAACTGATCCACCTGTAACCGGTTCTCCTATCTTTTTTTCAACTGGCACAGATTCACCTGTTAACATTGATTCGTCAATGGTTGATTGCCCTTTTTTGATGACTCCATCAACAGGTACTCTCTCTCCTGGTTTAATTAATATTTCATTTCCATGTTTTAATTCAGAAACTGTTATATCTGTTATTTGCCCATCTTTATCTATAAGATGAGCTTCAGAAGGTAATAATTTTACCAGTTCTTCTAATGCACTAGATGCTCCCATAATAGATCTCATTTCAAGCCAATGGCCTAATAGCATAATATCAATTAGCGTCACAAGCTCCCAAAAGAAATCCATTCCTTCTAAAATAAAAACCGTTAAGGCACTATAAACATAAGCGACAATGATCGCTAATGCAATTAATGTCATCATACCAAGGTTTCGTTGTTTTATTTCATCTGCGGCGCCTTTTAAAAAAGGGTAACCTCCATAAAAGAAGACAAAAGTTGATAAAGCAAACAACAAATATGAATCAAATGTAAATCCCCAATCAACTCCTAACAATGAATGAATCATGGGAGACAAAAAGAAAACTGGGATACTAACGATTAATGAAATGTAGAAACGCTTCTTGAAATCTTCTACCATATGTCCATGGTGATGCGAATGACCGTTATGTTCTTTTCCCTCATGTGAATGTTCATGGGTATGGTGGCTATGAGTATCATGACTACAGATTTCATGATTATGAGTCTTTTGCACAGTTGAGACCTCCAAGGGTTAGAATGTAGGAATAAATTATATATTCGTTAATCTACCCTTATTTTCAAAAAAAAAGCAATTTCTCATAAAAACAATGTGAATGAGTTATACGGGAGATAATTAAGTGAGGATCTAAATGTTATTTACAACTCTCGTCTATATACAGAGAATTATTGCAATAAAAAAATGTGGGACATCGAATAAATTTACTTCGATGACACCACATTATGCTTAATTTATTTATGAGGAAGGCGAGTTTTTATTATAAGAAACATCATAATAAGGATGAATCGCTGTACCTTTTAATCTGCGAATCACGATTAGGCTTATACCTAACATAATAAGTACTAAAGAAACTACCTGTGCTATCCTTAAACTATCTGTCAACATGAGACTATCAGTTCTTAAACCCTCTATAAAGAATCGTCCTACAGAGTACCATGTAAGATAAGATAAAAACACTTCTCCTCTTTTAACATTAACTTTCCTTAAGAAAATTAAGATGACAAACCCTATTAGGTTCCATATAGATTCGTATAAGAAGGTTGGATGATAATAGGCTCCATTTATATACATTTGATTAATAATAAAGTTAGGTAAATTAAGATTTTCAAGAAACGATCTGGTCACTTCTCCGCCATGTGCTTCCTGGTTCATAAAATTTCCCCATCGTCCTATTGATTGACCAATAATCAGGCTTGGTGCTGCAATATCAGCTATGGTCCAGAAAGAAAGGTTTACTTTCTTAGCATATATAATAGTAAAAAGTGTCGCTCCTAATAGTCCCCCATGTATAGCAATTCCACCTTGCCATACTTTTATAATATCTTGTGGGTTCTTGGAGTAGTAATCCCATTCGAATGCTACATAGTATAAACGTGCAGTAATAATAGCTATAGGAACAGCCCATAAAATCAAATCTATAAAAAGTTCCTTTTTCAACCCCAAACGTTGTGATTCTCTTGTTGCTAGCCATAACCCTAACATCACACCTGTGGCAATAATAATCCCATACCAATAGACTGTAATCGGTCCTAAATCAATTGCTACTCGGCTCAATGGTTGAATCTCCATATGCTACCTCCTCTTGTTTTACAAAAGTGCTAATGCTATTTTATCAAGTGAAAGTGAAGAAACTGTGCAGACACAAAGAAAAGTTGCCGTTTTAACAGCAACCTTTTAATTAAGTATTCATTATCTGCTAATGCTAATAAGTTTAATCACTTTCTTTTCAGCATAAAGTATGTATTATCATTAAAAAGTGAATATGCTTTGTTGATTTAATGGCTAACCCAATACCTATTCATAATTTATTTTCTCATTGATTGAATGTTACCTTTTATAAAATTTACTTAAAAGAATATAATTTAATAGGATTTTACATTAGTTCAGACTTGTGAATTAAATTCCAATTTTATGAAATAAATTTTGTAAAGCGTAAATATCAGTACTTAAAGTAGTAGCATAGGAATTTGAGTTATCCATAATATTCTTTTCATTATAGGTAGTATATACAACCGTTATAATAGCCAGAAATAAAGATAATATAACTCTTTTTCTCATTAGTACTTTCTCCATTCATGTATAATTATTTCAATTTATAAAATAGGAAACTGAATTAAATTCCCATTATTATCAATCAATGATCCACTTTATAACACAAATGTGGAGAAAGCATGAAGTTCTTAAAAATATTCTTTTTTAAAATCTTTTTTTCCATAAAATTATTGTAACCCTAATACTCTTTAATGATAATAGGAGTGCCTATTGTAACCGTTAGCTTGTTATCATCTTCAGTGAATCGATTAGCAACCTGAAGGTTCATTTTATTGTTATTTTTAAGTTTTAACGAATAATTCCATTTTTTTGATAAAGCAGAATAAGAAACAAAGTTTCCTTCTGTTAATCCTTCTACTTCTTTAGCTGAAAGATCTGAAACTAATTTCTGAGATTTACTCTTTAATTTATCTTGATTAGGTTTATTCATTGGCATGTCAGCTCTTACATTGTAAAAAGTCTGTGGTTGATTAGAATTATCAAATGCTTCCGATAGTACTTTATCAGAAACTTCCTCATTCCAAACTTGACCTGTTATTTCATGAGTACGTTCTAAATCATAACCATCTTTTCCTTTTATAGCCGTGATGACTAGACGCTGTGACAAACGATACTTTGAGTCTGTTTTTAAGCCGACTAATTTAAAATGATGGTCAATTTCTTTTGTTGATTCCCACTTGTATCCTTTAAGATCTTTCTTTATTTGATTTATAAATAAATTATACTCTTTCTCATTTTTCACTTTCCCTATAGAAGATTTTTGGTAAACGTTCCATTCTCTAATTGTATATCCATTTTGTTTTGCTGCCTTTGTCATTGAATTCAATTCCTCGTTGTCTGAGCCTTGTGCAAAGTGATATGGCATATATATTGATAGAATAATAATTAATATTAAAACAGATTTCATAATAACTTCCCTCCCATATCAAAATCTTTGACATAAAAGGAGAGTTTTAATCAATTAAAAGTAAAAGTGTATCTAAAATTCCTGAGTTATATAAAACAGAGAAACTAGTCTCAGTAGAATATAAGCTTCTCCAAGAACCTTGAATATATTGAGACTATCAATATAAAAAAGTTGTGAATGGGAATCCAAATAAACTACCAATAACAATATAAAAGGGGATAGCTCTGATTCTTGAAGTCAAAATTGATAAATTATCCGGTTTTAAAAATCTATATTTCTAGTAATAGATCAAAATGGCCCATATAATCGCTATAACCCCAATACTTATATAAAAGAACGATATTTTGCTTTTTAACCTCAAGTAAGTAGCATAACTATTAAGAATGAGTGAAACGCCTAATAAAGCAAGGGCTAAAGCCTCCAATAAATGTGAATGTGTAATAAAGGAACCTATAGATGCAACAATTCCTCCTATAGCTAAAATTACATACAGGATTTTTATAATTTTATCCTGCATTATTGTCCTCCTTTTTTGCACCACGTATATTAACTATCCCCTCTTAGAAAGCTTATGTTTTCCCTTACGTTTTTTATATCTGTTCTACGATAATAAGTAGGATTGTGGAAACAGTGTTTATTTTTAGCTATTAATTGTAATAATTTCAAAAAAATATTTCTCAGAAAACAAACAGTTTAAACATCTTGTAAAAAAATGTATTTAGGTAGCTAATTCCTCCTGTTAATAATTAATATAAGAAGTCAGCTCTCTTCATCAGTTTATGGTAATTATATAGGGCTCTAATGCTTCGAATCCCACATAATGACTTGTTACTCCATTTTCTCTTTTCCCATATAATCAACTAATTCAAGATAGGTAAAATTATATCTGTAAATAAAATCAATAGGTTTATATTACTTTTTTTCTTTAAAATTCTGAAATATTTTTTACAACAATGGAAACAAATGTCACGAAACATTAACTAAATCTGCACAGAAACCACAAAAATAATCCGTAGTATCAGTACCGAAGACAGCTTAGTTACATCTCAATAATAAAGGAGGACAAGGGTTGTTGAAAAAAATCTCTTTTTCTAATTTAGGAATAGGAACATGGCTGATTATCATCATTCAGTTTATTGCTTTTTTTACCTTTTTTATGTTCGTTCCTTTTATCTCTACGTATTTTGTTAACCAACTAGGGTTTTCACTCGCTTTTGTAGGTACTGTACTGTCACTAAGAATCATAAGCCAACAGGGTTTAATGATATTCGGAGGATTTTTAGCTGATCGCTTTGGTTATAAGCAACTAGCTGTAACTGGGTTTGTTTGTCGTGGAATAGGATTTGCAGGTTTAGGTTTGACAAATCAACCTATTCTTATCATTATCGCTGCTATCTTAAGTGGCCTTGGAGGAGCTATGTTTAGTCCAGCTTTAAAAGCTGCCTTGACTATGTTTACACCACCTGAGAGGAGTAAAGAAGCTTTTTCTATGATGAACATGGTAGAAAACGGTGGGACAGTTATGGGCCCTTTAGTTGGTTTATTTTTCAAACAAGAAGATTTCTTCATAATGTGTCTTATTTCTGGTTTTCTATTCTGGTTGATTGGATTCATTGTTTTATTTCTTCCAAACCCACCAGTATTAAAAAGGCACTCTTCTTGGATTCAGGAGACCTTTGATATTATGCGCCATAAAATTTTTATCCTGTTGGTTATCAGCTTAATGCCATTTCATTTTATTTACCAACAGTTATATCTAACCTTTCCTATCATTTCTGAGAAGGTTACTGGCTCTTCAAGTTGGATTTTCTCTTTTATTACAATCAATATCATTTTGCTTCAAGTTCCTATTTTACATTGGTTTAAAAACCATAGTATGAAAACTATATTTATTTTACCTTACATATTTATTGGCTTGTCTTTATTCATTTTAGGGTATTCAGAGCAACTGTTGCCTTTAATTATAGTGCTCGTTAGTATTTCATTTGGCTCTATGTTGCTCCTCCCCTTCTTTCAGGATTATGTAGCTGAAATTGCACCTAAAGAGTCTTTAGCTGCCTATTTTGGATTTTCTAATATGGCTATGGGAATAGGTGGATCATTAGGTAACCTGTTAGGAGGTGTTTTATATGATTTACTAAAGCCTGAGTGGTTTTGGATAATTTTAAGCATGATTTGCATTCTTCCCATAATAGGAGTCACGCGACTAAAACATACAAATTCTAAAAGAATTATCAACAAGAACGTGTCCATTAAATAGACGGATGTAAGGAGTGTATAAATGAATAACGTAATAACTGATTTAAAATTAATAAACACTGATTCTTTATTTCTGCATGAGCCTACTGAACAATTACGTTTAGACAAGATCTCTATATTAATAGAGAAGGAAGGCATTATACGAAATCCATTGATGGCGACTCCCCTGGAGGACGAAAAATATTTAATTCTAGATGGAGCTCATCGGACTGCTGCTCTAAAGAAACTTGGTTGCAGACGTGTCCCCGTACAAGTTGTACAACCAGCTCAATTCCAGCTTTTTTCCTGGGATCATATTGTTCCTTTAGGAGACTGGTTGCAGCAGCTCTATAACATTCCAAATTTAAAATGGTCTTCAGAGGAGCCTGAAGGTGATTCATTGATTGCGACCAGCGTTAATGCCAATGGAACTGTTCACTATGCTTTTGCAGATTTTATTCATACTGAAGAAGAAAAATTAGATATTTGGTGCCAGCTAGTTGAATCCTACAGTCAGCAGCATTCAGTAAAACGACTCCCCCATCGGGAATGTTTATATCCAGAAGAAGACTTTATATTACTTCAATATTCAGCCTATACATTAGATGCTCTTAAGCGAAGAGTACTAAATAAAAAGACGTTTCCTTCTGGTGTTACACGTTTTTTAATAAATGGTCGCTTATTGAATCTTTCAATTCCTTTAGACATTCTTATCTCAGAAACTGCAAATAAAAAAGAATGGAATCAACTTCTAGAAAGGTTTGAAAGTAAAATTCGTCTTTATTCTGAAAGCGTCTATTTTTGTGAAGCATAATTTAATTGGACAAGGAGAGAATTGACAATGACAAATACAATTCAAACACTTAACCCTAACATAATAAGTTCTATTCAAGAATGTATTGGAAATACACCTTTATTTCAACTAAACAACTTATTTCCAGAAAAGAACGTTAACGTATATGCCAAGTTAGAAATGATGAATCTTGGTGGGAGCATGAAAGATAGACCAGCTCAATTTTTGATAAAAAGAGGGATGGAAGAAGGAAAGATAAACAGCAAAACCCACCTTATAGAGAGTTCTTCAGGAAACTTGGGAATAGCATTAGCCTTACTATCGAAATTCTATAATTTGTCTTTTACTTGTGTGGTCGATCCTAAGATCTCTAAAACGAATCTAAAGATAATTGAAGCCTTGGGAGCAAATGTAAGCATGGTAGATGAGCCTGACGAGAATGGAGGCTACCTAAAAACCCGAATAAAAAGAGTAAACGAACTTTTAGCTAATACTCCTAATGCATACTGGATTAATCAATATGCGAATGGGGATAACTGGAAATCGCATTATCATGGAGCAGGCAGTGAGATTGTGAAGCAGTTAGATGGACAGCCTTTAGATATCTTGATTGCACCTGTTAGTACTTCAGGAAGTATTATGGGGATAAGCAGGAGATTGCGTGAAGCCTATCCTAACTTGATGGTAGTGGCTGTAGATGCTGTAGGATCAATTATCTTTAATTCTCCTTCTGCACCAAGAGAATTACCTGGAATTGGATCTAGCCGCGTTCCCGAACTACTCAATATAGATGAAATTGATCAAGTTATACATGTAAATGATTATGACTCAGCCATAGCTTGCAGGGAAATTCTACAAAAAGAAGGTATTTTTTCTGGAGGGTCTTCAGGGTCCGTTGTTAGTGCCATTAAAAAGTTAATTCCTACACTTCCAGTTTCAAAAGAAACTAATGTCGTGACCATTTTTCCAGACCGTGGAGAACGCTATTTGGACTTAGTTTATGATGATCAGTGGCTAAACAAGGTAAAAGGAATGCAATAAACTTATAAAAACAGTGGATTTTATCTATCAACATGTAGAGAAAAGGTATTTTTTCTCTACGGGGTCCTACCAACAAAACGCGGAAAACATACGCTAAGCAAATTTCGACATAAAGAAAGCCGATTTTTCCTACGCTAAGGAAGCATCGGCTTTTAGTATTATTGAATAAGAGGGCGTAGTGAATGTAGACTTGCTACTTTACTTGCATCAAAGTTGTATTCACCAAGAAAATTAATGTGTTCCCATCCTAACGGAGAAACATGTTTAAGTAAATCTTCTCTCAAATTCCCCTTTTCCTTCAATAATTTTGTTGCTTCTGTAAGATAAACGGTATTCCATACGCTAATAGCATTTATTAGAATATTTAAAGCACTTGCACGTTGAGTTGGTCTTGTATTCCTCGTTCTCGTAACTCATCTCGTTTTCCAAAGAATAAGGCTCTTGCTAACCCATTCATGGCTTCCCCTTTATTTAGTCCTCGCTGAATTCGACGGCGTAGTGTTTCGTTAGATATGTAATCCAAAATAAAAATGGTCTTTTCGATTCTCCCCATTTCTCGCAAAGTAGTTGCAAGTTTATTTTGTCTCGCATATGACCCTAATTTCCCCATAATAAGTGAACCAGACACTTTTCCTTCTCGAATAGAATGAGCTACACGTAATACGTCATCAAAATTCTCTTGAATAATTTTAGTATTAATACGACCACGGAGTATATTTTCTAGTTTTGGGAATTCATTCGGCGTTTGGATGGTAAATAGCTTAGAGTCAGCTAAATCACGTAGCCTTGGTGCAAAACGAAATCCTAGTAAATGACTCAATCCAAATACTGAGTCGGCGTAGCCAGCTGTATCTGCAAATTGGTGCTATGATTGATGTTTTAAACAATGCCCTAAATTATAAATGTTTGACCTAGTCAGACTGTTTCACAAAGGTGAAACCCAATGGTATATGTAATTAGCAAAAAAGGTGATATAGGGGTAAGAGAATAAAAGTGTAAAAACCGACTTCTTTATTTTGAGTATTGGTCGACTTTTACACTTTTTTTTATTTTTTTTGGCGTAATAGCAAATTAGGTACTAACCGAATGTAAATCAGTTCACCTGCAAGTTCAACGATTGTCTGTGTTACGATAATGGCTGCTACTAAGGTACTCAAATTATCTGGTAAGGCTAAAGCAAGTGGAAGAACTACAAGAGAGTTACGTGTTGCTCCACTAAAAATAAGTGCACGACCTGAACCAATATCAAGTTTAAACCACTTTGCAATAAACCTAGAAATGATAGGCATAATAATTATAAAAGCAATATATATAGGAATGACTTTGATAATTAGGTCAATATATGTTGATAATTTGCCTATTTGAGACGATACAACAACAAAAAGAGTAAGAGCCATGAATGGAACGGGAAGCCATGCTGATATATCTATTATTTTCTCCCCAACAAGTGATTTTTTTGCGAAAATCTGTAAAGCAATAGCAAGTCCTAATGGGATAACGATGAGACCGAAAAATGCTTCAAGAAATGGAATTGGGTTGACTATTTCTGCAGCATCTCCTCCCATAAACAACCATAAATACAGAGGTAAAAGGAGCATTTGTGTAATGAAAAGAATTGGTGTAGACATAAGAATAATCTTTTCATTTCCACGGCCTAGAGCTGTAAAAACAATGACATAATCAATACAAGGAGTAAGTAAAACTAAATAGATCCCAAGCAATAACGGTGGATATTCGGGTAATAACTTTGATAGAAGCCATACCACAATAGGTACTGCTAAATAGTTAACCGTTAATAGAGCCCAGATAAAACGTCGATTAGCAAACGACTTTTTTAAAGATGTAAAAGGAATCTGTGAAAACATACTATACATTAAAATAGCGATGACAACAGAAATTGTTACATCTAATTGTCCAGAAAAATCTGGAACTATTAATCCAAATCCGGCTGCTATCACTAGTACAATGACATATAGCCAAACTTGATTATTTTCAAGCTGTTCTCTAGTAATCATTAGTAGTTATTCCCCTTTTATTTTGTATATCAATTCTATCTAACTATAAACTTTATAAAATTAGAAATCAAAGATTCCAACAAGGACCAAAAAGACGATTTTACCTTTAATTTAGTAAATTTCCTTTTCTATCCATTAAGTGTATTATCTTTGGTTTTATGTCAATATGTTGTGTTACCCCTTTAGGAATGTAGTTGATGAAAAACAACTATACCCTTGACCATGTACTATGGTACAGGGTTTATATTATATGTGAGGTGAAGTAAATTGCATTTTCGAGTCGGGGAAATCGCAGAGAATTGTAACGTTAACAAAGAGACCATTAGATATTATGAACGTTTAGGCTTAATTCCAGAGCCTAATCGTACCGAAAAAGGATACCGAATGTATTCACAACAAACGGTCGATCGATTAAATTTCATAAAGAGGATGCAGGAACTAGGCTTTACGCTAAATGAAATTGATAAGTTGCTAGGAGTCGTTGATCGCGATGAAGCAAAGTGTCGTGACATATATGATTTCACCGTTCTTAAGATAGAGGACATCCAGCGTAAAATTGAAGATCTCAAAAGAATTGAACAAATGCTGATGGATCTTAAAGAAAGATGTCCCGAAAACAAAGATATTTACGAATGTCCCATTATTGAAACACTGATGAAGAAATAAGAGGTGAAACAGGATGAAAAACACAATAAAAAGTTCAGGTTGGTTTCTTGTCTCACTAATCACATGTCCGTGCCATTTGTTTTTACTGCTTCCGTTGTTTGCGGGAACGGCACTGGGCTCATACTTCACGGAATTTAAAGATGTTATTTTCATCGTGATGGGTCTGTTATTTGTTTTCACCCTTTTCAAAGGATGGAGAAAACTTAATCCAGAAACAAAAAATGAAACAAAGAAAGATACAACAACGCATGATTGTTGCAGTATGGAGAGGTTTAAATCATGAAAGAAAAAGTGTCGCAGGTAGCCACTGTATTTTCGGCTTTTGTTATGGCTGCATGTTGCCTAGTCCCACTGATTTTTATTCCTCTTGGACTAACTGGGTTTGCAGGAGCATTAGCCTTTTACTCACTGAAATATCGGTTAATGTTCAGCATTGCTACCATCATCCTTCTTGCTTACTCCTTTTATATGGTTTATGGGAGAAAGGGAAAAAGAAAAAGTTCTGTCATTGGCTTATGGATTACGACGTTTTTTGTTTTCGGCATGTTTCTTTTTTTATTTCTAGTTGAAGGTGGACTATAAAAAATAAGGTGCTTTATATGAGAGTACAAATAATCAGAATTATGATGGTATTATCTCTTTTGCTGGTGGTTAGTGCGTGTAGCAACGAAAAAAAAGCACAAAATAATATGGATGCTAAGAAGGAAGCGAAAACTACCGTTGAAACAAC
Source organism: Priestia sp. USM5 (assembly GCF_058323215.1). Classification (NCBI taxonomy): domain Bacteria; kingdom Bacillati; phylum Bacillota; class Bacilli; order Caryophanales; family Bacillaceae; genus Priestia; species Priestia sp. USM5. Next base: position 98,099 of record NZ_JBSGKN010000004.1, on the reverse strand, counting down.
TAAAACAGGGACATTCACGGTTTTGGGGATGGATTGTTGTACGCCGTCTGTTGTAGAAAGGGTTCTGAAACAGGTAGCTGGTGTTGGCAAAACAGCTATTAAAGTCAGTGGAAGTACGGGGAAAGTAACGGTTTCCTTTGATGATAAGAAAACGGATTTACAGGCAATTAAGACGGCAGTTTCGGATTTCGGGCTTGGAGTCGAGTAAAAGGAGGGATTTAACATGAAAAAATATCGAGTAAACGTTCAAGGAATGACTTGTACGGGTTGTGAAGAGCATGTAGCTGTTGCCCTTGAAAACATGGGTGCAAAAGAGATTGAAGTGGATTTTCGTCGCGGGGAAGCAGTATTTGAGCTTCTAAATGACGTAGAGATTGAAAAAGCGAAAAATGCGATTGCTGAAGCCAAATACCAGCCAGGAGAGGTAGAAGAATTACAACCGCAAGAAACGGTGCAGTTAGGCGATGGAGGCGATTATGATTACATTATCATCGGTTCTGGCGGTGCTGCTTTTTCGTCTGCCATTGAAGCTGTGAAATACGGAGCGAAAGTGGCGATCATCGAACGTGGAACGGTTGGTGGAACATGTGTGAATATTGGCTGCGTTCCTTCAAAGACATTGCTGCGGGCCGGCGAAATCAATCATCTAGCAAAAAACAATCCGTTTGTGGGATTGCACACGTCAGCTGGCGATGTAGATTTGGCACCATTGATCAAGCAGAAAAATGAACTGGTGGCAGACCTTCGAAGTTCAAAATATGTGGATTTAGTTGATGACTACGGCTTTGAATTAATAAAAGGCGAAGCGAAATTCGTGAATGAAAAAACCGTTGAAGTGAACGGCATGCAGTTATCGGCGAAACGATTCTTAATCGCGACAGGTGCTTCATCAGCTGTGCCAAACATTCCTGGATTGGATGAGGTTGATTATTTAACAAGCACAACGCTGCTTGAATTAAAGAAGGTACCAAAGCGTCTTACGGTCATTGGTTCCGGCTATATCGGGATGGAATTGGGACAACTATTCCACCATTTGGGCTCAGAAGTCACATTGATGCAAAGAAGCTCGCGTCTGTTAAAGATATACGATCCTGAAATTTCAGAAGCAATTACGCAAGCCTTAACAGAACAAGGGGTCAATTTAGTGACAGGAGCATCCTTTAAAAGAGTCGAACAAGATGGAGATATTAACAAGGTTCATGTCGAGGTTAATGGCAAGAAGCGAATCATTGAAGCAGATCAATTGCTAGTTGCCACAGGAAGAACCCCGAATACTGCAACCTTGAACTTACAGGCAGCAGGCGTTGAAGTAGGCTCTCGTGGTGAAATCGTGATCAATGACTATTCGAAAACAACGAATTCACGCATCTATGCAGCAGGAGATGTCACGCTTGGTCCTCAATTTGTGTATGTGGCAGCTTATCAAGGTGGAATTGCGGCAGGAAATGCTGTCGGGGGACTGAACAAAAAGCTGAATTTAGAAGTGGTTCCAGGGGTTACCTTTACAGCTCCAGCGATTGCAACTGTTGGTTTAACGGAGCAACAGGCAAAAGAAAAAGGCTATGAAGTTAAAACATCCGTCTTGCCGTTAGATGCCGTACCAAGAGCCCTCGTTAATCGGGAAACGACAGGTGTTTTTAAATTAGTTGCGGACGCGAACACAATGAAAGTATTAGGGGTTCATATTGTCTCAGAAAACGCAGGAGATGTGATTTATGCGGCGACATTAGCTGTTAAATTCGGTTTAACAGTAGAAGATCTTCGCGAAACCCTTGCTCCCTATTTGACAATGGCAGAAGGACTGAAGTTGGCTGCCCTTACGTTTGATAAAGATGTATCCAAATTATCTTGTTGTGCAGGATAACCATCTTTTATAATATCAAGCCGATATTCCTTAAAGGAAATCGGCTTTTTTTATCCAGAAATTGGCTTAGCGTATGTTTTCCGCGTTTTGTTGGTAGGACTCCTCTACATGCTATTTTAAATTTTAACTTTAATAATTTCTGGATATTCTTAATTGTAAGCCATAAGCCTATTTATTAAAATTGATCTTAAACTTCAGAAGCTGGAGTCGTTTTTGCATAACTATTTTTATATTTTTCATCAATTGATTGACGAATTTGTTTAATTAATTTACTAGACCTTAAATCAGACGTCGATTGAGTTGCGATTTCGAGGCCGCCCCCGCATTTTGTTCTATGGTCATCCCGTACTGCCTTTCCATCTTCTTTATTCTCATGGATAAAGCAATCATAGTTACTCTTATGAACTTCCGACTCTCCACAGCCACAATAACATGGAATGTTCTCTAATAACTCTTTATTTGGGGCAACGCTTGAATAATTGTAGTAAATTAAGTTTTATTTATTTGTAAATTGTGAGCCTTTAGAATTCCTTGAAAATCTTTTAAAGGTATAAAATTTCAAAAAAAGAATCCATCATTTTTTAAGGTAGCAATCAATACAATTACACCAAGTATCATAATCGGTGTTAAAGCCTTTAAAAGTCCTGACTTGGATAAATCCACCGATTTACAATTTTTAAACGAGTTATCCTCATTCAAATTCATTTTCATTCCTACCTCTCTTTTCCCTTTTTTGTTATCCATTTATATCTGTCTCCTTTCACTACCTATATCATTTCGATATATTTATATATGTTTCTATCGAAATCTCTTAATTAAATTCCTACTTATTATCAGTATAACTATCATTGATATTTAATTGCTGTTTTTTCACCATTTTAACTTTTCGTAAGCCAAACCACCACAAATACACCATAAATGGAACCATTATAATCATCCAGTTGCTAATATTTTTTAAAATATAATCATACGTACCATGTAAAAAAAAAGGTATTAACAATGAATATAAAATCCACTTTCTTTTGTCTTTGCCCCTTGAAAACTTTCCTTTACCTAAATAATAGCCCATAATAACTCCAAATAATGCATTGCTTGATACGGGAAGTATAGCTCTGCCGAAGGCTGTGTGAAGCCCGTTTGCTAACAAATAAAAAATGTTCTCTAGGGTTGCAAAGCCTAGTGAAATTGCTACCCCGTATACAATTCCATCATAATGTTCATCAAATTCTATATGTTTATAAACTGTAAAAAATAAAATGAACCATTTGAAAAATTCTTCTAATAAACCTGCTAACAAAAAGGTTTGTTTAAATGGAGATGTCCATATATTCTCTTCTGTCAAAGTGTGTTGAATAAACATAATTGGAAGTACTAACAAGGCACCAAAAATAAAAATTTTTAACACCAATAAAATTGGTTCCGTATCGTACTCATCTTTTAAATAAAAGTAGCTCATGAGCGCGAGACCGGGAGCAATACCGGCGGAGATAATTTCCAACATATCTGAGCCTCGTTTCTTGTGTTTATCTGATCGTACCATGTTATTGTTTGAAAACAATTAATTATTTTTGAACATATTTTGAACTTACTGAATAAATTTGTAATGTCTTGCTAAAAACACAAAATCTATCAGTGGCAATTGGTTATAGCTGATTGCATATAACATAGGGAATTATAAGGTAGCAGAGTGAAAAATACTTCATGGCCGGCAGATTAATATACAATTAATAGAATTTATTTTATTAAACTATTCCATTTTATTTTTTAAAAGTTTAATCATTATTTTCCTTTATTTATCGATTTCCATAAAATGTTTATTTCCAAGAGAGATAGTGTTATTCCTTTCTTTTATAATTTAAAAAGGGGATTTTTAGGAATGTAATTGGTGATAAAATAACTGTAGGTAATTCATCTTTTAGTAATAACATTCTTCATCTTGATAAACCTGCCTTGTAAATGATTTTGAATTTTTAAAAGGTATTATTGTGTTGTCCTACAGTAAACTTTGATTCTATCATAGTGGTTTAATCTTGATAAAAGAAGTTCGAAAGAATTATTCAAGAGGAGAGGATAAAATATGGATAAGAAAAGGCGTTTAGTTATAAGAATTGCTATTTTACTTGTACTATTTGGGGCTCTAGGATATACGTTGTATCTAAACTTTTTTATTAGTAAAGAAAAAGTAAAAGTAGGTTCAGTTGCACCTGATTTTGCTTTGATAGATTTACAGGGAAAAAGGCATCAACTTTCAGATTATAGAGGTAAGGGGGTTTTTGTGAATTTCTGGGGAACCTGGTGCAAACCTTGTGAAAAAGAAATGCCCTTTATGAATACATTGTATCCAGAGTATAAGAAAAAAGGAGTCGAGATTCTTGCTGTAGATGTTGGTGAGACAAATGTAGCAGTCAAAACTTTCGTCGAAAGATATGATTTAAAATTCCCCGTTATAATTGATAAACAAAGTGAAGTGGTAGATGCCTATGGAGTAGATCCTCTCCCTGCTACATATCTAATAGATAAAAACGGTAAAGTAAAAAAGATTTTCATAGGCGGTATGACTAAAAAAGATATTAAACAGAGTTTAGAAATTATTGTTCCATGAGTGCAATATATAATTAAAATGATTGAAGAGGAACATAGAATCTAAGCTAATTTTTTATAAAAATAAGCATAATACGAAATATTATCAACAAATGAAGTATAAGATATATACTTCATTTGTTTTTGATTTTTATGGAACAGAAGTTCATTAGAAGGGAGTTATTAAAGGGAAGATGAATTTACTAGTAATTTCTCTATTATTACTATTATGGACTGTAATTCTTTATATAGAAAAACAATTTATTTTCTTAATAATGTTATGGATAGGGTATACAATAATATTTTTTTATAAATTATAGCTAGAAAAGCAATACATATTATTAAAATTCAAATTAATTTTAATGAAAATAGATTACTTTAAAATCTATCCACGATTAATGCTACCATTTGAAATATGAACCCCCAAATCATGAGCCCTAAGCCTATTATCGTTTTCTTTTTAGTTTTTAACGGATTAGTAGAATTTTCTTTTAAATTCTTTAACTTCTCAGTATCTGTAAAAGGAAAAGCAATGTCCCATGTAATAAAACAAATACCCACAATATCAATTCCTAGACCAATTACTTGTAAACCTGTAATACTAAATAATAAATTAATCAAAGTCATACCATTTAGTTCCTCCTATAATAAAGTGTGAGAACATTTTATAAATGTTAATCGCCTACTCTAGTTGCATTCCTCTTATAGAAAAAAACTTCAGCCTATATTTATATTTTAGTTCATGTATAAAAGCCAAATAGGTTTTTAAAAGCTGATTTTGTAATAAATAACTTCTCCCACTTCCTACAATGTTTAAAAATAAATGGCTTAAATACACTGTTTTATAAGTAAAATTAATAACAAAAACAACCGTAGACAGAGATATTTCAATTTAAAAATAAATCCAGTTAAAATAACTTTTTGAAAATTATTTAAGTTTAAAAAATCACCTGAAATAAAACTCTTATAGGAAATGATAAAATAATTTCCTTAATAAATTTATGAATGCCTGTATATAGAAAATCCCTATCCTATGTATTAATAGTGAAATTATAAATTGTATCTATTCTATGCTTGGTTAAATTTTCGTCTGAAATCACTGAATGTAGGTTAGTAAGTAGTAAGATAAATAAGTATAAGATTGAAATCGGTATCATTAATGCTTTTTCTAATTCATATTATTTTTTAGTGCTTTATTAAATATCCAAATTATAAAAACATTAAAAAATTAACAATCATATATGTATGGGAACATTTATACACCTACTTAAAGTAATCATTTTTTCTCATCAATAATATCATGTTCATGGAGATATAGAGAAGTAATTACATTTAGTATATATAATTTCATATCCATCAAAGAATTTTAGCATTATCGACCAAATATAATTTTTAAAAAGTAGAATAATATCTCTCTAATCCACCATTCTAAGTAGTAGAGGATGGTGAGTTAAATGGATTTATTGAAAGAATTAACCGAAGCAAATGGTGCACCTGGTTTTGAAAAACCAATTAGGGAGATAATGAAACGCGAAATCGAAAAAACAGGTGCAAAAACTGTATCCGATCGTCTTGGAAGTATATTTGGAGAAAAATGTGGATCTGAAAACGGTCCTAAAATTCTGCTTGCAGGTCATATGGATGAAGTAGCCTTCATGGTGTAAACGCTAGAATATAATTGACAGTTTTTGCTCAACGTAATTTTACACTTTTGCTTCAATAAGCTAGAACTCTAGTAAAATAATAGAAGGTGTTATTTTACTGGGGGGACAGCGTTTTGGAGGAGAAGCTAATGCTTTATTTAAATATTCAACAATTACATCAACGGAAGTTTAAAGTATCTCAAATTGCACAGGAGCTCAAAGTATCAAGACCAACCGTTTATAAATATTTAAAAATGACGTTTGAAGAGACAAAAGCATACATGGAACAGCTTCAAGGCAAAGGTAAGAAGTTGGATCCCTACAGGGATTGGATTATCGCTTGGCTTGAAGAATACCCTCATCTCAGTGCAGCACAAATCCACGATTGGCTCTTAGAGCGTTATTCCGATTTAGTTGTTGGCGAGAGTACAGTAAGAGCCTATGTGAAAGAGATGCGGGAGATTTATCAGATTGAGAAAAAAGTAATAATTCGGCAATATGAAGCAATCCCTGAACAACCTATGGGTAAGCAAATCCAGGTGGATTGGGGAGAAACGAAACAGAAGACAACTGAAAAGAATGAAATTAAACTATATTTTATCGCTTTTGTCTTAGCTCACTCTCGATACAAATACATGGAGTGGCAGGACCGGCCTTTTACAACAAATGATGCCATTCGATGTCATGAAAATGCATTTCAATTTTACGGAGGACGTACAGAAGAAATTGTGTATGATCAGGATCGTTTAATTACAGTAAGTGAAAATTCAGGTCAGCTACTTTTAACTTCTGAGTTTCAAAGCTATGTAAATGAGCGTAAGTTTAAAGTTCATTTATGTCGTAAGGCAGACCCAGAATCAAAAGGAATGATTGAGAACGTTGTAAAGTACATAAAGGGAAATTTCGCAGATAGCCGAGTATTTAGCAATATTGAAGATTGGAATAACCGTGCATTACAGTGGCTACATCGCACTGGAAATCAACATGTTCATCACACAACTAAAAAAAGACCAGCTGAAGTGTTCCCCGTCGAAAAGCAACACTTACAGCCCGTCTCTTCACCACTCTCATATGAAAGCGTCATTACCCAAAGTATAACAAGGAATATTAGTAAGGACAATACAATACGGTTTAAATCAAACCGTTATTCCGTTCCTCTCGGAACGTATAGTGCAGCCTCTGATAATGAGGTTTTTATTGAAGTCACTTCGAGCCAACCGCCAACGCTGATTATCCGTAAACAGTTAGATGGAGAAGTAATTGCTGAACATAGCATTAGTAATGAAAAGGGAAAGCTTATTCAACATCTACATCATATCCGGGATCGCTCAAAAGGTATTGAAGAATTTAAGCAACAACTGGTTTCACATTTTGAAGATCAGGAACGTGCAACTTCTTATTTAAATGAAATTTGTTTAAGATACCCAAGGTATCGGCGTGATCAGCTCATAATCATTCAAAACACCCTTGAGAAATATCCAATGTGGATTGAAGCCACCTTGACTAAATGCATCATAGATAAACTTTACAGCGCCAATGACTTTCGAGATATCGCAAACCACCAAAATGCATTACAAACTGAATGTACCCAAAAGGTTAAGCCTCCCTTTATAAAACATTCAGGTAAAGACAACATCATAGTGACAACTCGCTCCCTTACTGCTTACACAAGTATTTTAGGGGGTGACCCACAGTGAATAAGACTGTAAATGACTTGCAGGAACACTTTCGCCAATTAAGGTTATCCGAAACAGCTGAGGAGCTACCAAAGCTCCTACGTGAGGCTGAAAAATCTTCTTGGACGTATTTAGAATTTCTTGAATCTATTACGCGTTACGAACTTAGAAAACGCGAAGTAAAGAGTTTAGAAAGAAGAATGAAGTGGGCGCACTTCCCTTACGTGAAGTCATTAAGTGAATTTAATTTAGAAGAGCAAACAGCTTTAACGGGACGTCAATTGACCCAGCTCGCAGAGCTAAACTGGCTTGAGCAGCAGTATAATTTAATTTTATTGGGACCGCCAGGCGTTGGTAAAACATTTTTAGCGATTGGTTTGGGGGTTGAGTCTATTCACAGAGGTTTCAACGTCTATTTCGTAACTATGGGTGAGCTTATTCATCTTTTAAAAACGGAAGAGTTTCTAAACAAATCAAAAGTGCAGCTAAAGCGATTAAGAGGCGCCGATCTGATTATCATTGATGATTTAATGTACATGGCAATGGATCAGCGAGAAGCAAATTTGTTTTTCCATTTAATTAATCATTTGTATGAACGAAGTTCTATCATTCTTACATCCAATAAAAGCCCTGAACAGTGGGGTGAACTAATGGGAGATCAAGGAATTACTACTGCAATTTTAGATCGTTTACTCCATCGTGTAGAAGTCATTCATATGGATGGAGATAGTTATCGAATGAAACATCGAAAAAGTGTATTTTCAGCAGAAGTGTAAAAAGCAAATAAGCAAAAAGTGTAAAATTCGACTTGACGTCTACACATGGTAAGTGAGATTACCAAAGACGGTTATCTTCGGTTTGTTTCCCTTGGTGGTTGGTGGGACCAAGTCTTGCTAGCACAGAGAGTAAAGGTAATGACAAAAGATAAGGAGTTCACTGGAGTAATTGGATCTAAGCCTCCACATATCTTACAGGCTGAGGAACTTAAAAAAGTCTATCCTATGAGAGAAATGTTTATTGATATTGGAGCAAATGACAAAGATCAGGTAAAACAATGGGGCATTAAAGTGGGTGATCCTATTATCCCAATTTGTCCATTTGAATTGCTTCCTGATAATGATACTATTCTTGCTAAAGCACTTGATAATCGGGCTGGTTGCTATCTGGCTCTTGAAGTGCTTAAACAGATTAGAGAAGTAAATCATTTAAATACAGTTTATTGCGGTGCTACAGTTCAAGAAGAAGTTGGTCTAAGAGGAGCTGCTACTGCACCTTATATAATGGAGCCAGATCTTTCTATTGCAGTAGATGTGGGGATAGCACAGGATGGACCAAGTGATAACTCAAATAAAGCAAAGTTAGGAAGTGGCCCCTTAATTACATTTCTTGATTCCTCACTGATTCCACATATATCTTTGAGAGATTTAGTTATAGAAATTGCAGAAAAAAATAGTATACCATATCAGGTAGATATAATGCTCGGTGGGGGAACAGATGCAGGGAGATTTCATTTATTTAAAAAAGGTGTACCTACAATAGTGATAGGAGTTGCAGCTCGTTATATTCACAGTCATGTATCAATGATAAGTAAAAAAGATTTAGAAAATAGTGCAAAATTACTAACAGAACTAATTAAGGAACTTGACGCTAATAGATTTAACCAGCTTTTTAATTATCCATTTTTGATGGAATTACCCAAAAGTTATATTGGGTTTCACCTCAGCTATATAAATAATAAAGTGTAATTCACTTCTACAAATAACTAAAATTGTAACAAAACATCAATAAACTCTTTTACCATTTTATCGATATTTTATAAATTTTCTCTAATATATCTAAAAGGAAATCTAATTTAATAATCGTCAATATTTATTTTGGGGTTATTAATAAATATCAAATAGGCGACTATAATACTTAATAAACTTAATGAAACAGTTGAAAATATTGTATGGACAGATTCCAAAAATGAATTTAATTCGTTTATGTACGAAATAAAACTTAACAATGAATCAAACACAATAAAAACTAACAATAACATTGACATAATTCGAAGAGTAGTGTGTCTAAGGAAAACAAAAAGGTAGATGCCTCCCAGTAAAATTACAATGGAAATTATACTATGAATAAAGTGTAATAAGTCCGGAACCAGAGGTTTTTCAAATATACGCTCTAATTCATATCCTCTAAAATTTTCTTTATTGAGATGTACCTGTTTAAAAAACACGCCTAAGATGATGTTAAGGTATAAACATATAAATAATTCAATCGCAGGAAGATTTATTTGACCCGAGATGGGATTATCATCATGATTTTCATTTACTGCATTTTTGTATAGTTTTATCGTTAAAAAAATTAAACAGACTAGCAAAGATAAACTAAATGCTATCTCAAGTGTTGTAAACATGAGACGATTTCCTAATTGAACATTTAATATTCCTATTACTAATTGAAGCAAAAACAAAAACAAGCTCAATAATACTAATATTATAAGAGTAGTTTTTTTTCTATGATTACTTCTAAAAATAACAATAAAATTGACTAGGATTGTAGCCCCTAACAAAATAGTAAATAGTCGGTAAGAATATTCAAGCATTGTATGATAATTAAAGACATCAGGAAACCAATAGCCATTACACTTTAACCAAGTGTTCTCACAAGCTATCGTTGAATTTGTAGATAATTTAATGTTCTCTAAAAGTAACGTAAAGAAAGTTAAAATCGTAGTTCCTAAGGAAAATAAAAAAGAAAATTTATTTGTTAACATGAAAATATCACCTCTTTAAATATGTTAGGTGCCTCACTCTATATTATGAACACATGAGCATTCTTTCATTTATAAAAAATACCACTACAAAGAAGAATTAACAATCCTGTTCCCGATTTTTAAAAATATATATCTTTCATTCCAACAAATCCTATTATTAAAAATAGGATTTGTTGGAGTAACTATATTTTTTGTAAAGAGCTTATGGTTTTGAAGTTTCAGAAAAATGCTTGTTACTTACAGATGTAGGAATTTCACCCTTGGCTTGAGAAACATTCTCCTTGTAAGGGTCATTCACATTTACTTCATCCGAAGTATATCCAGCAGTATTAAATCTGTCATCTCCTAATGTAGGTTGAGAATCTTTGAACTGGTTCTTCATCACGCACCTCCTAACGGGAATAAGTGTAGTATTCCCGTATTCAAGGAATTTAATGATTAGTGTAGTTTAGAGGAATGTGTGAATGTTTTTATGCGGTCTTAAGTTTTATAAAAAGGAAATTTATCGAAAAAACCTCAACTATTTTAGTTTGAAAATTATCATTACTTCAAATTGTTAAATGTTTGATATTTAATATTTAACAATAAGTTTCACCTTTATTAAAAGTAAGTATATATCTTCTTATTTAAGGTGCAGGGGTGTTTTTTTTGACGAGTTTATTCCATATATTACGATAATTCCTTTTTAAGTAAACGGAGTTTTCTTTATACATCGACCCTCTTTTATAAAAAGAGAATCAATACATTGTTAAAACTAAAAATTAAATTTAGTATTAAAAAGGCACATTTTTTATGTTCTTTTGTACCAGTTCTATTTGTTTTTCCAACTGTTTAATTTTCTTCTCTAATTGTAATTTTTGATTTTCATCTTGTATTTCACTTAATTCTTTCTGTAACATTAAAGCTTTGTTTATAAACATATCTCCAATCTTCTCTAAACATTTTCCAGTGAATTGTAGAATGTTTTTAAAATCATCTTCATTATTTATCTTTAAATTCATAATGACTCTACTCCTTTTTTCTTCAACTATTTTAAATTATGCAAACGAAGCTTGGAACGAATAGTAATTTTTGTGAATAATTATGAATTTTACAAAAGCTAAACAAAAAAATTTGATACAGACCTCTTTTTTAGATAACGGTTCTCTTTCGAATTTGAATAAGTATTTCACATAATTAAATACTCAGCTTTATTTTTTTAATAAGTTATTATATAATCTAATTATCAGTTATTTGAAAAAATCATCTAAATAAAAAACAAAGCTCTATTTTTAGAGGTTTGTTTTTTATTTTCTTGTTGTCTTTTATCTATATGGTTAACGTAGTAAGCCTTATAGGAAGCAAGCCATTGGAACGAATAATTCTGATAGCTTTAAATATGTTGTATATCTTAAAAGGTAATAAAATTAAAACAGGACATGAAAGCTTAGCCATTAACTTTCTTCCATAGTTAATAAAGGAACTACCTATACTAATGTTCCCTTATTATTAAGTAAAACTCTTTCATGTGTTGGATAAATGTCATATAAATAAAAAAGAGCAAACTTGGAGGTTTGCTCTTTTTTTATTTATTAAATCTTATGCTGTTTGTGTCAGTTTCTTCTTCAGTACCTTTCTTTTCGTGATATAACGAACAGTAAAATAAAAACCTAATATATAGATAACAGATAAAGCATGGAAAGAAAACGTCTCTACTATTGGAAGGATATAGAGCCACACGCCTACCCAATCAGGAAAATGAACATTAATGGTAGCTATGCTCATCCATGCTACTAATTAGATAATTATTTTTCATTTTTAATTTTTTCATACTTCATTATTGTGTTACTAATGCATAGAACCCATTACCCATACAGTACCTGCAACGATGACAATTGCTATAAAAGCTGCAAATAGCATATTTCCAGATTGCCAAATACCATTTTTACTTTCGGTCATGTGCATAAACATATACAGCTGGATTGCAGCTTGAATGAATGCAAGAATAAATACAATAATAACAACTGTATTAAACGGCAAATTCATATATAATCCTACCCATAAGGCTATAAGTGTTAAAGCAATTGAAAGCATAAAACCAATTACATGAGACCATGGAAAATGATTATTAGCTGATTTACTAGCCATTATATGCCACCATCCCTAATAAATAAACACCTGTGAAGATAAAAATCCATACAAAGTCTAAAAAGTGCCAGTATAAACTTGATATAAATACCTTTTTAGCAGTATTAGGTGTTAAACCTGATTTAATTGACTCAATAAGAATTAAGATTATCCAACCGATACCAATCGTGACGTGAAGACCGTGTGTTGCGGTTATTAAAAAGAACGCAGACCAAAATGCATTTGTCCCAATTGAAGCTCCTTCTTCTACATATAAAATGAACTCACTGATCTCCATATATATAAAACCCAAACCGAACAGTAATGTAATAATCATCCATACTATCATAGATGTTAGATTGTTTCTTCTCATTGCATGGATTGCTAAGCCACAAGTAAAACTACTTGTTAGCAATAAGAACGTCATAATCAATACGCCTTTTAGTTCAAACAACTCTCCAGGCAATGGTCCACCTGCTGTGCTACCACTAAGGGTAAAATAAGTTGCAAATAAGGTGGCAAATAAAGCAACTTCCGCCCCCAAGAAAATCCAGAATCCAAATATATTTAATCTACCTGTTTCAGACTGATATTCTAAGGGCGTGTCAGCACTCATATAATGATTATCGTGTCTATGTGCCATATTTCACGCCTCCTCATAATGAAACCTTCTGTTCCGTATTTTTGATTTCTTCTACACTGACATAATAGCCTTTGTCCTCTTTATTTGAACGGATTGAACGAATTATCATACATGCGAATACACCAATAACTCCTAATATTGCCATCCACCATAGTTCAAAGACTAGTCCAAACCCAGAAACAAAGAAAAATGCTGACATAATAAATGGTCGCCCCGAATTACTAGGCATATGAATTTTCTTATACTCAACCTTTTCCGTCTTCCCTTTCTGTTGCTCTTCTTTCATGAGCCAAAAAGCATCTAACCCTTTAACTTCAGGGATATGTGCAAAGTTATAATGCGGTGCAACAGCAGTGGTTGTTGCCCATTCAAGAGTACGCCCATTCCAAGCATCTCCACTAGTTTCTCTTTTAGCATAACGGAAACTGTAGTAAATATTATAAACAAGAATTGCAAAACCAATTGCCATACCTACAGCGCCAATCGTGGAAAGAACATTTAATCCAGTCCATCCCTCTTCTGCACCATACGTATAAACACGCCTTGGCATACCTGCAAACCCTAAGAAGAACTGAGGTAAGAAACAGATATTAAAGCCAATTGCAAAGAACCAAAAACTCCATTTACCAATTCGTTCATTTAATTTATGTCCAAACATTTTTGGATACCAGAAAATCAGACCTGAGAAGCAGGCAAACACAGTTCCGGCTATTAATGTGTAGTGGAAGTGAGCAACAAGGAAGTACGTATTATGGTATTGATAGTCGGCTGCTGCCATTCCCAGCATAACACCCGTTACTCCACCTATCACAAAAATTGGAATGAACGCAAGTGACCAAAGCATGGCCGTAGTAAATTCAATCTTTCCCTTATAAAGGGTGACCAACCAGTTAAATATTTTTATTCCAGTTGGAATGGCGATAGCCATCGTTGAGATTGAAAAAATAGAGTTAACTCCTGCGCTAGCGCCCATTGTAAAGAAATGGTGAACCCAAACAAGGAAACTTAGGGCAGAAATGGAAACGATGGAAATAATCATTGCTTTATAACCAAACAATGTTTTTTTGGAAAAGGTCGAGATAACTTCCGAGAAGATACCAAATGCCGGAAGAATTACAATATATACCTCAGGATGTCCCCAAATCCAGAAGAGGTTGGCCCAAAGCATTGGCATCCCACCGTCCATTAAAGTAAAGAAATGGGTTCCGAATAACCGGTCAAATGTCATTAATGCTAATGTGACAGTTAATACAGGAAATGCGAATACGATAATAAACGCTGTAATTAACGATGTCCATGTGAACATAGGCATACGGAATAATGTCATGCCAGGTGCCCGCATTTTTAAAATAGTAACAATAAAGTTAATTCCTGTTAATAAAGTGCCGATTCCAGAAAGTTGAAGACCAATTAAATAATAATTTGTCCCTGGTCCAGGACTTCCCTCATTTGCTAAAGGTGCATAGTTTGTCCATCCAGCGTCTGGTGATCCACCAAATACAAAAGAAATGTTAAATAACATTGCTCCAAAGAAAAACGTCCAGAAACTTAATGCGTTGAGATATGGATAAGCTACATCTCTAGCCCCAATTTGTAATGGAACTACTACGTTCATTATGCCAATTAAAAATGGCATCGCCATAAAAATAATCATAATGGTACCATGTGTGGTGAAAATTTCATTATAATGCTCAGAAGTTAGAACCTTAGAATTAGGTAATGTTAGTTGGGCTCTCATTAATAATGCATCTACACCGCCGCGAAATAGCATCAGAATAGCTGAAATAATATACAGAATCCCTAATCTTTTATGATCAACTGTTGTGAGCCATTCCGTCCAAAGCCATTTCCATTTTTTAAAGTACGTTAAAACAAATAGAATTCCGATAAGAGTGAGTAAAATTGATATATTAGCTCCAATAATCATCGGATTATTCAGAATTAAATTATTCTTGATAAAATCAATCATCTTTGGTTCCTCCTTTCTTATTTAGAGTGCGATCCATGCTGGGAACTAGAGCTTGATTCGCCTTCTACTTGGCTATCATCATTTGTACTTTGATTTTTTTCAGGATTAACTGAAACACCATATTTTTCACGAACCTTTAATGCATATTCCGAAGATGTCGCATGGTCTACGATATTTAAGTGAGTAGATGAAAAAGTCATCTTCTTAGCTACTTCAGGCATCATTAATTTCTCATACTGTTTTTCAGTTAATTTCGGTGCATTTTGTTGAGTGTCTTTTACCCAATTCTTATAATCTTTTTCATTTTGGGCTAAAACAGTAAAGGTTTGATTTGCAAAACCTTCCCCTGTAAAGTTTGAGTTTCTACCCTTATAGAGTCCAGGTTCATCAGCTTGAAGATACAACTTATTTTCCATCCCTGCCATTCCATACTTTTGACCACCAAGTTGTGGAATCCACAAAGAAGACATAGAATCTGCGGAAGTAATTTTGAAAAGGATTGGATGATCTTCTGGGATATTTAAATAGTTTACAGTTTCAATATTTTCTTCTGGATAACTAAATATCCATTTCCAGTCAACTGAAGTAGCGTAAATAACGATTGGTTCTTTATCACGCGTTGACTTTGGTGGTTTTTCCAGTTCATACAATGCTTGTACTGTCGGAATCGATAAAGCGCTAACAATTATGATTGGAATTATGGTCCAAATAATTTCCAACTTTGTGTTACCATGCATATTAGGTTGATAGTCTTTATCCTTAAATCCAGGACGATTACGATATTTAATAACAACCCAGGTAAATAAGACGTAAACAACCACAATAATTAATAACATCCAGAAAATTGATAGCATAATAAGATCACTTTGAATCTTAGCCACTGGTCCCTTAGGGTCTAAGATGACCAGGTTACTACAACCACTTAAAACGAATAATCCTACTCCTAAAATAAGGGTTAACAATGGTTTGAATAGATTATGTAATTTTAATCTTTTAAACATATTTGTTCACCTTCCTTTCTAAACTACCAATCATAAAACAAATTACTATTGGCAGAACAGATTTAATATTTACGTACATATACTATCAAAAGTCGTAAAAGTCAGGGGATTGTAATACAAAATTTTTCTCCTCATTTAATCAATATTCGAAAAATAGACTTAATAATTTCATAAACCAGTAACAAATATCACGTAATTTCTTCACAATTACATGATCAAATGTCTTTTTAAAGATTTTTTTACAATAATGGAAAATATGATTCTACAAATTTTCATTATCATATAATGACTAATTTAATGATTTTTACACTATAATTTTTCCATATTTTATAATATATTTATATATAGTAAATTCATAGAAAGGGTTTTTATATGTGAAGAAGGAAATTAAACTAAAAAGAAAATTTTATGTACTGATGACCCTTATGTTAGTAATTGTTGCTTCTTTTTTTGTTATCGTGGAAGTAAGAGGGAGTAAGCTAACAACCAGTCAGCAAACATTATTAAATGCTAGTCCTTTACCATTAAAATCAATAAGTGAGTTTAATCATTCTAAAAAACAAATCAAAATATTAGATCGGAACATGTATTTGTCAAACACAGTTAATAATCAAAATCAGAATCTTATCCAACCTATTTATCTTACATTTGATGATGGACCCACTCCTGATACACTAAAAATTTTAGATGTACTACGTAAGTATGATGTAAAAGTTACTTTCTTTATGTTGAAAAATCAAATGGAATCTTATCCTGATATTGCTAAAAAAGTAGCAGAAGAAGGTCATGCTATTGGATGCCACGGTGTCTCACATGATATCAATATCATTTACAGTAAAGATGGAACTGCTTTACAAGAAATGCAGCAGTGTCTAGCAACTGTCAAAAAAGTAACAGGTATAGATAGTAAGTTAATCCGGGTACCGTATGGTAGTGCTCCTTATCTAAAGGAACCGCATCGCACAGAATTACTTAGCAAATTTCAACTATGGGACTGGAATATTGATAGTGAAGACTGGGCTTTACGTTCTGCACCTAAGATAATTAACTCGATAAAGCCACATATTCAAACTGTTTATCAAAACAATCGTACACCAGTTATTTTATTTCATGATAAATCATTTACTGCTCAGTCATTACCAGCAATTTTAAACTATATTAAAGAAGCTGGATATCAGTCGATAGAAATTGATGACTCGATGGAGCCTATACAGTTTCCAAGTCGCAGCTAATAAAAAAAACACCCTTCAAAATGAAGGGTGTTTTTTACAGAAGATTATAATTTCAGTCTAAATTTTTCATTATTTAAGATTCATTGCTTTAATAAGGGCAGCGTGAATATAAGTGTTTTCATAAACACCCGTGAAAAGTTCAGAATGTGCTCCCATAGCATTAAGTGGTATATCTGAAGAAGTATGTCCTCCAGTAGTCCAATCTACCATAAATTGTTCTTTAGAATTAGCAATGTTGAAAGGGCCATCCTCTTTGGATACACCTTCACCAGATTCATCGCTCTTATCTGTCGTTTCGAGTGAAAGGCCACCAGTTGCATGATCAGCTGCCACAAGAACTAATGTATCTGGGTGAGTCTTTGCATATTTTTTGGCCATTTTTACGGTATTATCTAATTGTTGTCCAGCTTTGATCATAAGCGAAGCATTGTTATTATGAGCCATTTCATCAATGCCCTCTTCTTCTACTACAAGAAAGAACCCTTTTTTATTTTGAGACAACGTATCTATTGCTTTTTTTGTCATGTCTGGTAAAGAAACAGAAGGGTTGTATACAGCTCCTTCCCCTTCAGGAGCTGCTTGGAACATTTCTTCATTCGCAAATAAGCCTAGAACTTTTTGGCCTTTTGCATATTTTAATTGATTACCATTATTAACATACGTATAACCTAACTTCTGAGCTTTGTTGACTAAATTACCTTTTGTTCCTTTGCTGCCCTCTTCTTTATCCTCAGGAGGAGCATCTGGGTAAGAACCTGGATTTCCTTCTGGATACCAATAATCCTCCCCGCCGCCCAGAATAACATCTATCTTGCTATTTTCAAGGTATTGTTTAGCTATATCACTTTGAGCATTTCGATTTGAAACATGGGCGCTAAAAGCAGCAGGCGTCGCATCCGTCACCTGACTTGTAGTAACTAATCCTGTTGCTTTTCCAGACAATTTTGCCTTCTCAAGAACCGTTTGAACTGGCTTTCCTTTCATGTTGACACCAATAGCCCCATTATAACTCTTTACACCTGAAGCCATTGCTGTAGCTGCTGCAGCTGAGTCTGTTACAAAAGAACTTCCTGAAGACGTATGAATCCTACCTGCAGCTGGCATATCATCCATAGCAAGCTTACCGTTTGCTCCTACAGTTGCTAGACGAATAGCATTACGATGATCCGTTCCCATGCCATCTCCAACAAAAAGAATGACATTTTTCGCTTTCCCATTGTTCATTGGAGTAGCAGCCTTTACATTTGAGTGAGTAGTCGTACTGAATGTTAACGCAGCAATCGTTGCAACAGATAAAACAGCAGTTCCTATTAAGCGTTTTTTCATTTTTTTACCCTCATTCTTTAAATTTATTGTAAAACTATTAATCTAACCTAAGCTTAAATTTTATGTATTAAGTTTAATTAAAGAAAAGGTTAAGTATATGTAAAGATGGTGTTGATATAAGTCGCGTAAAAGGAGATATAGTCAAATCCATAAGATGGTTAGTGCATGAAGGACACTACTCTACCTTCTATGCACAGGATTAATAAGTTCTAAACGAAATTTACAACCTCGAATACATAGAACAAACTAAAAGTTGTCATGTATGAAAAAACAAAAATTCTAAGCACATTTTCAAAAGTACTTATTATTACCTAAGCACGAGTAAGAGAAAGGAATCTAATTATAAATAATCGATGGAGTCAATTTTTTGATTACTCTTATCTACTTCCCAATTAAAGATGATATAGTATTTATTTTCTGGAATGCGAAAAAAATGCAACTTAATAATTCAACAAAAGGTTTATGGTTTATTTATGGTTTATTTATAGGGTAATTGTAGAATATAAATACTAATTTAGTAATTAGAAACAAAACAATAGGAGATGAAGTACATGAATTCAAGAGAGGATTCACATAACCATAAACATTCACATGGCCATTCGCATAATCACGGTAAAAATGCTAATAAACAGGCATTAAAACTTTCTTTTTTTATCATCGCCATATATATGATTATTGAAGCTATTGGGGGGGTTATGACAAATAGTCTTGCTCTGATCTCTGACGCAGGTCACATGTTAAGCGATGCTGGAGCTTTGGGGTTAAGTTATTTAGCAATGACTTTTGGAGAACGAAAAGCAACTGAATTTAAGACTTTTGGTTACAAAAGGTTTGAAGTTCTAGCAGCATTTATTAATGGCCTTACCTTAATTATAATTTCTTTGTATATATTCTGGGAATCATATAAACGCTTTTCACAACCACCTGAAGTTCAGAGTTCAGGAATGATTATTATTGCCTCCATTGGATTAGTTGTTAATATTATTGCTGCCTATATCTTAATGAAAGGTGATAAATCAGAAAATCTTAATGTAAGGAGTGCTTTTCTTCATGTAATTGGAGATTTACTTGGTTCTGTCGGTGCTATAATTGCAGCTTTATTAATTATGTTTTTCGGATGGAGCTTAGCTGACCCAATTGCGAGTGTACTAGTGGCTATTCTTATTATTATTAGTGCTTTTAGGGTAACTCGAGATTCTATTAATATTTTACTGGAGGGAGCTCCCTCTCACATTGATGTCACTCAAGTACGGGAGGCTCTTATTGCTATAAATAATACATTAGAAGTACATGATCTTCATATTTGGGCCATTTCATCCGATATCCCTTCTCTCAGCTGCCATATCGTAGTTAATGACTTGAAAAGTAGTTCTATGGTTATGAACAGTGCTAAAGAAATATTGGAGAAACAATTTAAAATAAAACATACTACTATACAGATAGATACTCCGGAAACTAAGTGTGATATTGAAGAACATTAAAATGACGAAAAGAAAATATGTCATGCTGTCAGAGAAAAATCTATAAAATAAAAAATCCGTCCTATTACTAACAGGACGGATTTTTCTAAAATTGTGAGTATAAGGAATTAATCCCTATCTTCCACCTTAAGAAATTATATTGTAACATAAAGAAATTAGAAATTGAAAAATCTTTTATACCTTATTCACAAGGCATGAAGATGCTTTTCTCATCCTTATGCCTTTTTAGATAAAGGGATTCGAATTGTAAATGTACTTCCTTGATTTAACTGACTTGAAACCTCAATTGTTCCACTATGAGCTTCTACAATCAATTTAGCAATAGCCAACCCTAATCCATTTCCACCAGTTTGTCGGTTACGTGATTTATCTGATCTATAAAACCGATTAAAGATTAGATGAAAATCTTCTTGTTTAATTCCTATACCAGTATCGCCAACTTTAATAAATAAAGTTGGGCGTTGCTCATATAAATCAATTAATAATTGAAGGTAAATATCTCCACCAGGTGGAGTATATTTGATACCGTTATCTAACAAAATGTACAGCAGCTGTGTTAATTTTTCAAGGTCCCCTTGTACTATAATGGATTCAGAAGCCTCTAAATGAATATCAATATTTTTTTCCTTGGCAAAAATCCTAGTTGAATCAACTACTTGTTGAACTGAAGGTCGAAAATTAAACGTTTTAAATGTTTGTTCAAGTTTATTTGAATCTGAACGAGCTAATGTTAACAAATCACTTACTAATTTAGTCATACGCTTCACTTCATTCCTCATATTATGGAGAAGTTTCTGAGTGAAGTTATTTTTTTGTGTATCAATTGTCATTTCAATTGCATCTAGAGAAGATAACATAACGCTTAAGGGAGTGCGCAATTCATGAGAAGCATCAGCAACAAATTGACGTTGCTTTTCGAAAGAATTCGTAATAGGAAGCATAGATCTCTTAGACATCAAATGGCTTATAAATACTGTAATACCGAAAAATAAAACAACTAAAATTATTAAAACTACAAGAAGCCAATGAAATAATTGATAAGCAAACGATATATCTTTCCCTATATACAGCATCCCTATATATTGATTTTCATAAAAAATAGGATGACCAGCTATCATAAGACGCACTTCGCGAGACTTTTGAGATCTACCCAAAGTAACATTATCTCTATCCTGATTAATTTTTAATTCAGAATAAGTTATATTTAACTTTTCTTGATGTGTATCAACTTTTCTAGGGTTCCATTTTTGTAAAAGTTTTAATATTTGTGGTCGGAGTTGAATATTTACTTCATCTGCTATAATTAAATTCTTTTCCGAGTCTTCTATATAATAAAAAAATTGGTCAGCATCTTTTTGAGTTAATTCATGTGTCTGAATATCATTTAATTTTTTTTTTCCCTTTTGCTGTGTTAAATAATTCTCCATAATATTCTTTTTGTTCTCTGCTATATTTTCCAATTTATCCTCTTGAATTTTCATGGTTCCTATGTAAAGTATTGAATAAACAACCACTACAAAAAGAATAAGAAAAGTCATGATTAACCCACTATATAGAAAAGTCAAGCGATTTTGTGTACTTTTAAATATGTTTATCCTCTTATAATTAATTAAATTTTTAGGTAACCTCAGGAAATTAAGTTTCAATTTTAAACCAATCCTATTTAATGGAGTATAGTGACTTATTATTACTATGTATAATTTATTTTAACAAATATTAATTAAGAATATGTGAATGAAGTGTTACAGATTTATGAGTGGAATTTTTATTTTTATACATAAATTTATTGCATCAATAAGTTTCTTTATTAGTGAAATAATTAAATGTAAGTATTGTCATCTTTTCTATAGATTAATTAAGAACATTTATAAAAATATTTTAATTGTGGTGTGCTTAATAGTTATTAATTTCCCCCTAACATAAGAAAAAGGATTCCTCGCTAATTTATACGAATTTGTATAAGAATATAAAAAAAGGGGATTTTACATACAGAGAGGACCTTAAAGTGCCTGCTCAATGACTAATATTAAAAATACCATGAACCTACATTGATTATTAAATCTAGTGGATCCCAATAATGTTTGTTTATGGTTTATGCTCCCCTTAAAGTTCTATGAGTTAACCAGAGAATTAAGATGCAACATAGTAAAATTTAAAAAGGAGGGATATAGGTGGTAAGAAAAAAAGAAGATTCACCTAAAAGTTACAATATAGAATCAACCAACTTGCTTCAAAACATGACAAATGAGATTGGAATTCCAGAAGGGTTTTCAAATGAAATATCATATGAAGACATACTACCAGGAATAGATGAGGTAACAACACAAAGATGAAAAAATTAATGAAAAACAATTATTTATACAAAAATTAACAAAATAACCAATGGAAAACAACTCTCTTAAAAATAAGTTTTTCATTGGTTATTTTATTGTTTTGGGACACTTACAATTTAGATAACGGTATAACCAACAAAATCCAAGCAATTATGAATAAAATTCCCCCTAATGGAGTAATTGGGCCCAATACCTTAAGACCTGTTACACTAAGAAGATAGAGGCTTCCTGAAAAAAATAAAATTCCAATTACAGAAAGCCACCCAGACCATTTTAGAGCTCGCGAACTAGGAATTTTATATAGAAATAATCCAGCTAAGATTAAAGCTATAGTTTGAAACATTTGATAAGTTACACCTGTGTTCCATACGGTTAACATTTCGGGTGTAACTATGTTTTTAATTATATGAGAGCCAAAGGCCCCTAAAATTATACAAAAGATAGCATTTACTATGCCAATTACAAAAAAGCGTTTCATAAATTTATTCTCTCTCCTAAAATATAAATTATCTAGTCTGGTGCAATAAAATCATAAATATTTAAAGAATTAATTACATTATGCAGTAAATTTTTCTGACGAATGTTACACCACCTGTTTATTATAAAAGTTGGAATAAAGAACTGTGATTTTCCATTTTATTTTCTTTTTTTACTACATTAGAATCAACCTTGTTAAGTAGATTATTTTTTTTTTTGTATTTTACGATAAATAATTACCAAAAGAACAGGAAAGGACATTAGAACAACTATTCCCATTAATGCTTTAAGAAAATGCTTATCTACATATAAAGAGTTACTAACAGCTACGAGACATGAAATACCTAAAATAATAAATAAAATTGGAAGATAACGTTTAAAGCTTTTCATTTTGTACGTCTCCCTTTATTTTAGAGGGTAAGGTAATAAGAAAAGTAGTTCCTTTATGTAAGGTGCTCTTTACTTTTATTTCTCCTTCTAACAATAAAACAAGGTGTTTAACAATTGACAGTCCGAGACCTGTGCTCCCTACACGGTTTGACCTAGATTTATCTGTTTTATAAAACCTTTCAAAAATGTATGGAAGATCTTCTTCTGCTATACCTATGCCTGTATCTTTTACGGATAAATGAACTCTTTTTTTCTCTATCCATCCTTTTATCTCTACATGACCATTTAACTTGTTATAGCGTATTGCATTCTCTAGTATGTTCATTAACAACTGCTCTAAGCGTGCACCATCTGTATAGATATAAGGAATATTATCCTTTAGTTCTATGGAGAGTTGTATATTCTTCTGTTTTGCTTTTAATGTTATTTTATTGAGACATCCCTCAATTAACTCTTGAATATTAATCCAATTTAGATAAAGTTCTAATTGCCCTCCTTCAATTTTAGACAATTCAAATAGGTCGTCTATTAATACATTTAGTTGATTCACTTCATTTATAATAATGGATAAATATTGTTCTTTTTCTTTTTCATCTGTATAAAGTTTATCGTAAATTACTTGTGTATAACCTTTAATATAAGAGATAGGAGTTCTTAAATCATGAGAAATATTAGCAAAGAAATCTCTCTGCCTATTTCTGTACCTTTCTAATTCTTGGCCTAAATCATTTATAGCTAAAGCTAATGACCCTACTTCATCATTTGAAGAAACATCTACTTTATTATAGAATTTTCCTTTTGCTACTTCACGTGTTACTTTTTCCATTTCTAGAAGGGGGGAAGCAAGTTTCTTTGAGGCAATGTAAGTAAATCCCAATGCAATAAATAAGGCTCCCACTAAAGATACCACTAACAACAATTGCATATGACGAACTGAATTTTTTATATGTTCTGCATCTGAAAATACTAATAATCCCCCACTTACTTTATTTGATAAACGTAGAGGTTTTCCTGAAACAATGTAATTAGTGTTATTAGTCGGATGCTGATATTCTATTTGGATAGTTTGTTTTGAATTAAGCGTTTGTAATAACTTATTTGATACATGGTTACCTGAGCGAAATAGACCTTTATTAGAGCTATATAGAATCTTTCCCTCTTGATCAATAATACAGATTTTAGTTTCTGTTAAGCTAGCAACTGTTGAGAGAGATTCAAGATCTTCTGTACTCTTGAGAATATTGGAGTATTTATCAGCTAACCGGTCAATTTGATGGTGATTCTCACTTAAGTAGAAACCAGAAAATAACTGGTTGATAGCATAAATAAGTGGTAAGAGTACACTTACTAAAATAATAAAAATAATGAGTCCTAATTTAAAAACAATACTATTCCATCTCATTATTCTTCATCTACTGGATCAAATCTATATCCAAGTCCCCAGACCGTTTTTATAGGATTATAAGTAGGCATCTTCTGTTTTAACTTTATTCGAATATTTTTAATGTGTGTATCAACCGTTCTTACATCTTTTATATCCTTAAGCCCCCAAACTACATCTAATAATACATCCCTTGTAAATAAACGATGAGGTTGCTTAGCTAATAAGTAAAGAACATCATATTCTTTAGGAGTCAAATCCAATTTCTCCCCTTTCACGAAAACTATTCTACTATCTGTCTTTATAATCAATAACTGTTCTCCAAACACTAAAACATTTTCTAGATAATTTTCATTCATAAACGATCTTCTCAACAAGGATTTAACTCGAGCAACTAACTCATCGGGTTCAAAGGGCTTTCCTAGATAATCATCAGCTCCTATTCCCAGTCCATAAACCTTATCCTTTAATTCGTTACGAGCTGTTAACATGAGGATAGGAGTGTTTTTTTCTTTTCTTATCTCTTTACAAATTTTCCAACCATCTATATATGGTAGCATAATATCAAGTATGATAAGGTCAAAATGTTCTGCATAGATCAGAGATAAGGCTGTACCGCCATCATCAGCTTCTATAACATGAAATTCATCTTTTAGATAAATTTTCAATAAATTCCTCATATTCCATTCATCATCAACAATTAATACTTTTTTCTTCATAAAAGTTCCTCCCACATTCAATTAAAAGATAATAAAGATAAAATCTACTATAGTAGATTTAGAATCGTTTCTAAATAAGCTATTATAATTATGCTAAACTCTTAGGTTACATCAAATATACTAATCATTTTTAATTTTACATTATAACTTTGAAGAAATTATGAAGTTTTTATTTAGGTAGGAAGGCTCTTTTTTCAAAAAAATAGGTAAAAAGAATCTAAAATAGAAAACTTCACCATTTCTTCAATTTTCCCTTTTAAATTATTAAGTAGTTAATAATTAAATTTAGAGAGGTGATAGAGTTTTGTGATAGTAAAATTTTAATAAAGGAGAAGTAAAACACATAAAACGGCTAAATGTAATAATCAGATAATTATGATTTCAACACGTGTGATTACCAACAGAACATCCGTTCTATGATATTTTAATTAAGGTGAACATTGCGGAATTAGCAGAATGTCTGACCTAGATATGGAATTAACCTTTAAAAATAAAAAACAAGTTATTAATATAGCAAAAAAATAAAGTCTATAGCAGATTCTTTATTAATTAGGAGGGTAATATATATCTATGAAATTAGAGGTACTTAGAGAATACTCTGTACATCATTTAAAAAGGGACGTACTATCAGGAATTGTAGTTGGTATCATAGCTATTCCATTAGGTTTAGGATTTGCTATTGCTTCAGGTATAAACCCTGTTACAGGACTTTACACAACCATTGTAGCTGGTTTATTAATTTCTATATTCGGAGGATCTCGATTTCAAATCGGTGGGCCAACCGGTGCTTTTGTCCCGGTTTTATTAGGTATTATGTTGCAATTTGGATATGAAAACCTCTTAATTGCAGGATTTATGGCCGGTATTTTACTAATTATCTTCGCAATATGCAAAGTAGGAAGCTTAATTAAATATTTCCCTCAATCAACGATTATAGGCTTTCAGTCTGGTATTGCCGTTATTATTTTCACTGGACAAATCCCTAATTTTTTAGGGTTGCATAATATTGATAAATCTAAATACTTCTATCTAAATATGAAAGAAATATTTGAAAACCTTACTAGAGTGAATATCTATAGTGTAATTACTGCAACCCTTTGTTTGTTAATCATTCTAGTCGTTCTGCATTTTTCACCTAAATCCATAGGGATTTCTTATTTGTTAGGAATACTTTTTTCAAGTTTAATCTCATCTATGCTCTTTTCAAGTCAAATTGAAACCATCAGTTCAATTTATGGAAAAATTCCAAACCAGCTTCCTATACCTCATTTCCCCCAGGTTACTATTGACAAGATGATAGCTCTTTTACCCTCATCTTTTGTCATAGCAGTACTTGTAGGATTGCAATCTTTGTTGACAGCTCGGGTTGCGGACGAAATGACTCAATCAAAACATTGTAGCAAAAGGGAGCTAATTGGTCAGGGGATTGTAAATATGGTTACCCCCTTATTTCATGGAATCCCAGCTGCAGGAGAGATAGCACGGACTGTAACAAATATAAAAAATGGCGCCTCTTCACCTATTGCAGGAATAACGCATGCCCTATTTGTGTTATTTGTTTTATTATTACTTGCACCATATGCTTCATATGTCTCCCTTGCTAGCTTGGCTCCTGTTTTAATGCTGGTAGCATGGAACATAAGTAAAAGAGAACAATTTTCTATTATTCTAAAAGATAAATCCCAAAATTCATTGATTTTAACGATCACTTTTTTACTTACCGTCTTTACTAATTTAACAGTAGGAATCGGGGCTGGACTGTGTTTATCTCTCTTATTCTTTCTAAAAAGAGGAATGAAGAACAATCATAATGAATTAAAGGAAACAAAATAATAAATTATTTGATGTAGACT
This sequence comes from Priestia sp. USM5, assembly GCF_058323215.1. Classification (NCBI taxonomy): domain Bacteria; kingdom Bacillati; phylum Bacillota; class Bacilli; order Caryophanales; family Bacillaceae; genus Priestia; species Priestia sp. USM5. The sequence continues at coordinate 70,661 of NZ_JBSGKN010000004.1, read as the reverse complement.
AAAAAAGTGAGGGACATTAATGTCCCTTACGTAACAACAGTTTATAACTTTTTATTTTCCATATTTTAAACTTTTGTTGCTGAAAGCTTTAGATGTGCTTTTAAGCTACCTAAATACGGTGATTATCGTATTTATTTCTTGTCTTTAAATCGCTTAAACAATAACACTACAGCTCCTATGATACCGCACACTAAAATAAATATATTTGTCAGGCTGAAAGGAATATGATTTAGTAAACGAAAAGCTGTTTTTAGGTTAAAGTATGAATCAGTAACAAACAAATGATAAGTAGAAAAAGCTGCAAGTGTAAATACTATAATGAATAGCAATATAATAATTCTTTGGATTAACATTGATTAAGGCCTCTCTTTGTGCTTTATCAAATGACTTTTTCTAATAGCCATAGGTAGTTAATTTTTAACATGGACTATATTCAATTATATAAAATAGTTATGAAGAAAAAGTGGTAAAAGTATGACAAAATTGTAGTGGGAAAATTCTTAATTGCAGGTGTTGTGCATAAAAAATAAAGCTGACCATTACAAGATTGGTCAGCTTTATTTTTATTTATTTTAAACGTAAGACACGCATGGCATTTAAAACAGCTAGCAACGTCACACCCACATCTGAAAAGACTGCTTCCCACATGGTTGCAATTCCAAATGCACCTAATAGCAAGAAGATAACTTTAACTCCCAAGGCAAATAAAATATTTTGCCATACGATGCGACGAGTACGTTTAGCAATACCGATAGCTGTTGGGATTTTAGAAGGCTCATCTGTCATAATGACAATGTCTGCTGCCTCAATGGCTGCATCTGAACCTAGGCCACCCATGGCCATTCCAACATCTGCTCGTGCTAAAACAGGTGTATCGTTAATACCATCGCCAACAAATATAATTTTTTCTTTTGGAGATTTTTGTGCATCTAGTTTTTCAATTTCCTCTACCTTATGTTGAGGTAACAACTCTGCATGGACTTCATCTACTCCTAACTGCTTACCCACTGATTCTCCTACTGCTTTTGCATCTCCAGTTAACATAACTGTCTTTTTTATGCCTAATTCTTTTAAAGATTGAATTGCTTGCGCAGAGTCTTCTTTTACTTCATCAGAAATGACGATATATCCTGCGTATTTTTTATCTACCGAAATATGGACAATGGTCCCAGTTTCATTTGGTTGTTGAAATTCAATTTTTTCTTTGTTCATAAGTTTGGCATTTCCAGCCAAAATTTCTTTTCCACCTACTGTGATTTGAATACCATGACCCGAAATCTCATTATATTCTTGTATTGAATCTTCATTTATTTTCTTTCCATATGCCTTTCTGATAGACTCAGCAATTGGATGATTAGAGTGCACTTCAGCTAAAGCTGCATATTCCAAAACCTGTTCTTTTGTAAAGTTAAACTTAGGACGAATACCTGTTACTTTAAATACACCTTTGGTCAAAGTACCCGTTTTATCAAATACAACATATTTAACATCGTTTAACGCTTCTAAATAGTTACTTCCTTTTACAAGGATGCCTGTTTTAGATGCAGCACCTATTCCTCCAAAGAAACCTAATGGAATTGAAACGACAAGTGCACAAGGACATGAAATCACTAGGAATACTAGTGCACGATAAATCCAATCTGAAAAAGTCGCTCCACTTATCAATAAAGGTGGTATAACAGCTAACGCAGTTGCAACAATTACTACAACTGGGGTGTAATAACGAGCAAATTTTGTAATGAAGTTTTCTGTTGGTGCTTTTCGACTACTTGCATTTTGAACTAATTCTAAAATTTTAGATACTGTTGATTCTTCAAATCCTTTTGTTACTTCTACCGTTAAAACACCATTCTTATTAATAAACCCACTAAGCACATCACTTCCAACTTCCACTTCTCGTGGTACAGATTCCCCTGTTAAAGCTGATGTATCCATCATTGAGCTACCAACTAATACTTTCCCATCTAATGGAACTTTTTCGCCAGGTTTAATCAAGATGATATCGCCTATATTTACATCTTCCGGAGAAACTTTTACGAATTCACTTCCACGTTTTACATTTGCGGAATCCGGTCGAATATCCATGAGTGCGCTAATAGACTTACGCGAACGATTTACAGCAATGCTTTGGAATAATTCTCCCACTTGGTAGAAGAGCATAACTGCAACCCCTTCAGGATATTGTTTAATAGAAAAAGCACCAATCGTCGCTAGAGCCATAAGAAAATGTTCATCAAAAACTTGCCCTCTTATAATATTTTTTACAGCTCTTAAAACGATATCTCCACCTATAATCAGATAAGCAATGAGAAATAATCCAAGCTCTGCCACTCCGGGAACAGGAGCAAACATTCCGATTCCGGCTAGCACAGCACCTATTCCCAATCGAGCGAACATTTTTTTGGTGTTTTCATTTCCGTGTTCATGGTCGTGACCATGAGCATGACCGTCATCGTGTTTACGAGACTCTGATATCACTTCTACTTCTGGTTCTAACTTTTTCACAATCTTTGTAGCTTCATTTTCTAATTGATCTAGTTGATCTGGATTAGAAGCTTCCATAATTAGTTTTTTAGAAACAAAATCAACAGTAGAAGATGTTACTCCTTCTAGCTTTCCTACTCCTTGTTCAATTTTGGCTGCGCAATTTGCACAATCCAATCCTTTTAAATACAAAGTTCTTACAGAAGCAGTTCTTTTAGATCCATCTTTTTCTTGTATATTGATATGAGGTTCTAACGTCTTCACTTTTTTCTTTGCCTCTGATATAACTGTTCCTTCTTGAGTATTATCAGTCTCTAAAATCAGAGTCTTTGTAACAAAGTTAACAGAACATGAGGATACTCCTTGTATACCCTTTACTCCATTTTCAATTTTAAGAGCACAGTTTGCACAATCTAACCCCTCTAGTAACAGCTCCCGTTTCACTTTTTGCTTTTGTTCTTCCATTGATTTCTCGCCTCTATTCTTCTTGTATGTTATCTTCAGTCACATGTTGGAATGCCTGATTGAAAATTTGAATCACATGGTGATCAGCAAGTGAGTAATATACTACTTTTCCTGCCTTACGGTTTTTAACCAGCTTAGCTTGCTTCAAGACACGTAACTGATGAGAAATGGATGATTGTGTCATTTCTAATAGATAAGCCAAATCACATACACACATTTCCGTTTCAAATAAAGCGTGGAGAATACGTGTTCTTGTTCGGTCTCCTAATACTTTAAATAACTCTGCGACATCTGTTAAGACTTCTTGACTTGGTGTTGTCTCTTTTACTTTTGCTACTACTTCTTCGTGAATAACTGTTTGACTGCACGTTTCCTGAGTTGTTGCTGCTGTTTTAGTTTCTTTATTTGTTATCATATTTTCACATCCTTGAATATATGAACAATAATTCATATGTTCATATGTTTGTTTTTATTATATGTAGCATGCCTCTAATGTGTCAATGGATATTTACTAAACAATTAATAATATTTCCTTTCTTAAGAGCTTAATATTCAGCTCTTAATCCATAAAGTATAAATATCACTGTTTTTATCATTTACTCAAAAACACTTCATAGCACAGCATAAAGTTTTCTGAACAAACAAATACTATTATTAATGGAGTTAACGAAGAAAAATTCCAACCATTATTTAAAATATGCTCTAGATATAAAGTGGGAATAAAAAATTAAGATAATGATAAAAATGTGCGCTTCTTTATTAAAAATTAATGGATTAACTGAAAGAAGTTATAAAATCACCTCGATTTCAAAAACAATAATATGCTATAAGGAGGATATGATGGAGAGAATTCTAGAAAATAACGAACATGTTCACCAACATAATGATAACCATGATGAACATGCTCATGGAATGGGACATGTTCATGTTGCACAAGACAAATTAAAAAAGGCAATTTTTTTAGGCGTATTGGTATTAATTGCAGAAGTGATAGGCGGTTTTTTAGCAAATAGCCTGGCTTTATTAAGCGATGCTGGGCACATGTTAACCGACGTGGCCTCACTAATTGTGGCATGGCTAGCCATTCGAATGTCGTTGAACCCCCCTTCACCTTCTATGACATACGGCTATCACCGTATTACGATACTTGCTGCACTTTTAAATGCACTAACATTAATTGGAATAGCCATCTTTATTGGTGGAGAAGCGTATAAACGTATTACAAATCCCGAACCCGTTCAAGGAACTGTTTTGTTTATTACCGCAGGGATTGGACTTGTTGTAAACCTTTACATAGGTCTAGGTATGAAAAATCAAGCTGACAACGTAAATATTCGAAGTGCAATGCTTCACGTAATGGGTGATGCTGCAGCTTCAGCAGGGGTCATTGTAGCAGGTATAATTATGTATTTTACACAGTGGTATATTCTAGATCCTATTTTAAGTATTTTAATTGCTCTACTTGTGGCAGTTGGGGCGTGGCGTATTATAAAAGAAACCTATGTTGTATTAATGGAAGGGACCCCTGCTGGAATCGAATTTAAAGAAGTAGAAACAGCAATTAAATCTATACCAGATGTTAAAGACATTCATGATCTTCATATTTGGAGTTTAACTTCGAATAAAAACGCCATGAGCAGTCATATTGAAGTAGATGGAAGTATCACAGTTCGAGAAACTATGAACATTATTCGTAACATTGAACAGGTTCTAGAGAAAAAGTTTCAAATTGGTCACGTGACAATTCAAGTAGAGGACCAACAACATGCCCATGGAGGAGAAATGTTTGACATTGATAAGAATTGGAATGGTAAAGAATAAAATTACAATTTCTCTACTTTATGCTAATGATAATTTAGCATCTGTTTCTGATTTGTCTCTATGAAACCATAACACAAGACTTCGGGTTTCTAAATCAAGCTGTAAAGTGCGTGAAAGGTTAATTTCACATCTTTAATTTAATATATGGAAAGCATAATGAGTAGTTGTTTTGATGTTTTAAGAACAAAATAAATATGTGCTTTTTATAGTATAGGTAAATAAAAATTAGCTTTTAATGACAAAACCTTCTCTTCACGTTGTAAGAAGAGAAGGTTTTGTTCATCTAATGGATGTTCCACACTGCTGACAAAATTTTGCGTGTCCCATTACAGTATTATTGCATTTTGGACAAACTACAGGATTTTTTTGAAGCCTATCTCCACATTCATAACAAAATTTATGACTTACATCATTAGAAGCATTACAGCGCCGACAAGTAATGATATTTGAAGGCCTTGGTGTAGTTCTTGGTTCCCCATAGCGATATGGACGAGGCTCTTCGTAATATTCATGATGGTCATCGTGATGGTCCCCGTGATGGTCACCGTGATGCCCATGTCGACGGTGATGATCGTCATGATGATCACCTAATAAACGTCTAAAAAAATCTGACATTTTTCTCCCTCCTATATGCATATTCAGGATTTTAAATAGTTAAACTTTTAATATACATAGTATAGTTGTTAGCTGTAATCTACCTGAACATGTTTTCATTAAAGTGAATATATGAACATTTGTTCATATATTGATTATATGCATTTCAAGATTAATGTGTCAACATTCCTTGTTAACACACTATAGTAGCTGCTTCTAGATAAGATGGTGAAAAGAATCCTAATATTGTTCTTGAAACGAAAGCTTTCCACTGAGAATATCTTCTATCAGGACATTTCTATATAGGCAAATTCATTGAACTAAACCTAATCATCTTATGAAAATTGGATACATAATGAGACAAATGCATATGATTAATGGTCTTCTTTATTATGATAACAAAGCATTTTATTTATGCGAAAGATTAAGACAGACGTCTAGTAACATTAGGAATGGAAGTGATTCCAAAATCACGATTCACCACTATTTCTAAATGAAATAGAAAAAAAGAGGATCTGGTGACAGTTTAAAGTCAGAGCTTTTTTCACTATTAAAATGGACTATTTTTAACCCATAGATGTAGAATCTCTTTGCGGAATTTTGGTCAAAAGAAGAAGTAAGTGCCACAGATTTGAAAACATATTCACCAACTGACCGGTTCTTAGTATCTAATTATCCTTAATTAAAAAAGCCAACCGATTAATAGTATCTGCTGGCTTTTTAATGTGTGTGATCTTACGATTGTTACTCAATTTAGAATCATACTTCAGGAGTGGGAGTAGGATTAGGGTACCCTTCTTTATACTTATCCTCAATATCCTGGCGAATTTCTTTGATTGATTTTCCATCATTATAGTCTACAATCGCTTGAGACGCAATATTTGGACAGACTCGAGAATTTGTTGCATGAGCATCCCATACTATTCTACCGTTATCTTTGTTCTCTTTAATAAAACAATCATAGTTACTCTTATGACCTTCTGCTGCCCCACTGTCACAATAACATGGAATGTTCTCCAATAACTTTTTATTCTTCGAAACTTCTGTATAGACTATTTTTATATTGTCAGGTTTCTCACTCAAGAATGTAGGTAAGGTTTGATTCGCTGTCTCTTCTCTGACATCCTCACTAGCATCTGCTGTGTTATTATTTTTTTGAGCATCTTTTTCCTCATTCATATTTGGTAAAATGGCCCATATAATAGTGATTATTAATATTGCTGATAAAAATAAAAGTTTTTTGAACAACCTAAGCATCCTTTCTTCCGTATATTATTATTACTAGCTCTATAATAATAAATAGTAGCATTCCAATCAGCAAGCTATGTCACTGTTTGTTCACAATTTTTCTGAAAAGTTGATGCCAATTTATAAAAAAAGAAGTCTTTACTTAAAAAACGTAAAGACTTCTTCAAAATATTTATTCTCTTTTATTTATAACAAAACACTTTATATTGTTTTAAAAACGTAATTTTAACAATCATCGTTCCTACATGAATAAGACTTTTAATCTCTTTACCTTTGTTTCCAATTATTTTTTATACTCCTCTTACCATCTTTAATTACAAACCATAAGCCTAAAAGGGTTAAAGTTAATCCAAAACAAGCCATTAAGATAAGGAATACTATCATCATTTTCTCCTTTTATAAAGGGGATTTTAAACCTCTGGAGTTGGTGTTGGTTTAGCATAACCACTTTTATATTTTTCATCAATTGATTGACGAATTTGTTTAATTGATTTACCCGATTTTAAATCAGAAACTGACTGAGCTGCAATCTCGAGACAAACACCACATTTTGTTCCATGGTCATCCCATACTACCTTACCATCTTCTTTATTCTCATGGATAAAGCAATCATAGTTATTTTTGTGCCCTGCCGATTCACCACAGCCACAGTAGCATGGAATCTTCTCTAACAACTCTTTATTTTGTGCAGCATTTGCATAAATGACCTGCATATCTTCCGATTTCTCTTTTAAAAATTCCGGCAAAACTTCATTACTTGCTGTTTCTTCCCTAATATCACCACTAGCGACTTCTGAGTGTTGTTCGTGGTCTTTCGTTGTTTGGCTTGTTTTTTCTTTACTTACCTTTTCTTCATTTGTATTTGAACAAGCTACAGAGAATATACTTATGACTAACATGATTAATACAAATAGAGACTTTTTATGCAACAGAAACATCCTTTCCTACTATTTATTTTAGTAACTAATTCTATAATAGTAGGGAAAAGCTCCACCCACAAGGTGTATTCATCATTATTGGCGTTTTTAAAACATCGAAAAACAAAATATCTTTAATGACTGTGAAACAGTGAAAGCGAATACTGATAAAAGTAAATAATTAATACCCCTAAGCCTATAAGCATCCATACATGTAGGCGTCTGAAATGAGTTATAGCCTTGCCTATTACTTCATGAAAGATAACGAAGGACAATGTTCCGATTGCTCCCCCAGTCGATAAAGCTTGTAATTTAAGTGAGGAAGCTTGTACGCTTTCTCCAATCAATAAACTCCCACCTAAGGATAGAGATAAGAAGGCTACAATTAGTATAAAGAATAATTGAGGGACTTTTGCTACAGAAAGAACAGTCATGATCGCCATGCCCTCGGGGACCTGGTGTAAAATTGTGGCTACAAATACAGAAGTTGATTCATGTATATCGGTTATACCGAATGTAATTCCAGTAATTACATTATGAAAGAATATAGCAACCGTTAATAAAATGAGTGCTTGTAAAGGTGAAATTTTACTATTTTGCTTATGCAAAAAGAGATCAATACATAGCATTACGACATATCCTGCAACAATTCCCAATAGTACCCCTTTTAGGTCGTATATATGCCAAGTAGAGGGAAGGATATCAAATAACAATAATCCTAATAAGATTCCTCCACATATGGCATACATAAACTGAATCTTTCCCTGAACTACATAGCTTACTATTTTAAGGAGGCCACCACCTACTAATAAACCAAGTAATGAACCTAAAGTGAATAACAAATTCATTTGTATGTGCATGCTTGTTACTTCCTTTCAGCTATATTGTCATTTACAATTAACCTATTCGAAGAAAAAGCAATCATACCTAAGTTTTACATATCTTTAGCAGAAAAATTAGCATTCGCTAATAAAAAAAAGAATGGTTACCCCATCCTTTTTTTCTAATTTTTTAATTACAATGCCCATGATTCTTTTATGAATATTTTATTTTTTGTTACTTAAACATTATATATTCAATTGTATTAACTGCACCCAAAGAATAAATTCCTTTGATTAAAAGCATCTGATTCTATATAATGCGCTTTTAATTTAGAAACGCTTAATATAAGACTCTTTTTCATTATAATCAAAGAGCATTGTGTTACCACATAGAAGATGTAAATGATACACTACTCTAAAAAGGCAACTAGGAGCGATCATCAATATGGCTAATTTTATCTGCCAAGTATGCAATTCTGAATTCAAAAGCTATAGCAAAAATGCAAAATATTGTTCTCAATCATGCAAGGGTGAAGGTTATATCAAATATCCGGTAAAAAAGTGTAAGATATGCCAAAAAGAATACAAACCAATAAGAGCTACAAGTAAATTTTGTTCACTCAAATGCTGTGCCATGGACAAGAAAATCAAATGTAAAGCTAATCCCTCTGCTACAAAATAGATATTTTCTTCTCTAGTGATACGTATTCATAAAAAAGAGCAAATCCAAAAGATTTGCTCTTTTTTTTATTGCTTAAATCTTATGATGGTGGTGTTCTTTTCTTTTTCACTGCTTTTCTTTTCGTTATATAACAAGAAGCTAAATAAGAACCTACTACATAGATAAGAGATAAAGCTTGGAAAGACAACTTTATTAGAAATGAGGATAGTTAGGTTGTTCTTAGATGTTAAAATCTAAAACATTCTATACATAGTTTAACTATATAGACTTTTCTTCATTAACCTTAATAGTTACCATGCCTCAGTGAATCCGCCTATAGCTATCACAATCACTATTAGACCTATGCCCATGTAAAGAAAGGGCCCTTTTCCTTTCCACTCTAAATGAGTAGCGTAACTATTAAAAACGAGCGATGCTCCTAACAAAACAAGGCCAAATGACTTCAAGTAAAGTGAATGCTGAAAATAAGAAACGATAGCTAGAATGGCTCCGACTACAGCTAAAAGTACATAAAATACTTTCAATGCTTTAAGACACTTCATGTCTTTCCTCCTTTTTGCATCAACCTTAAACTACCCTCTGCTATCCAGCATATGTCTTTTTACAATCAATTTAGTTCTTGTTTCAAAATATAATTAAAATAATCAAATAAATATTTGAACATTTTATGAAAATGGCATATATTATAAACAAATGAACATTTGAATGTTTGAATATAAGGAGGAAATTATGGCAAAAGATCGCTGCGATATTTATTGTTATAACGAAGAGAAAGTTAATCGTATTAAATCATCTATAGATATTGAGGAGGTTCAAGATATAACGAAGTCTTTAAAAGCTTTAGCCGATGAAACAAGATTGAAAATTGTTCTTGCTTTGTATAAGGGAGAAGAATTATGTGTTTGTGATGCGGCCAATATTGTTGGGTCTACAGTAGCAACAGCTTCTCATCATTTGAGACTTCTTCGTAATATGGGAATTGCAAGCTACCGTAAAGAAGGAAAACTAGCTTTTTATTCTTTGAATGATGAACATATTAAGCAGTTGATTCAAGTCATGTTTACTGAGAAGGAAGAAATTACGCTTTAAGCTTTTCTTACTATATGAGGAGTTGGAAGAAATGGCACATAAAAATGAACAAGATGAATCAAATAAAAGTTGTTGCAGTAGCAATCCTTCAAGCAAGCTAGAAAATGAAGTGAAAAGCGATAGTTGCTGTAGCTCAGCTAGTATTCCTTTAATAAAAGAGGAGAATCAACAGAAAAAATCGAGTTGTTGCAGTTCAAGTAGCTCTACTGTAGTTGAAGAAGCTCCTAAAGAGCAACAATCAAGTTGCTGTAGCAGCGATACGTCAAATGCTTCATCAAGTGAAGTAAAGGTAGATAGTTGCTGCAGTTCAGAGGGGACCACTTTAACCAAAGAAGAAAATCTACAAAAGAAATCGAGTTGTTGTAGTTCAAGTAACTCTACTGTAGTTGAAGAAGCTCCTAAAGAGCAACAATCAAGCTGTTGTAGCAACAATACGTCAAAGACTTCATCAAACGATGTAAACGTAGATGATAGTTGCTGCAGTTCAGATAGTGTTGCCTTAACTAAAGAAGAAAATCTACAACTTAAGTCAAGTTGTTGTAGCAGTAACAGTTCTGCTTCTGAAGAGAAAGAACTTGCTACAGATGGAACTGGAGAAAAAAGCGAATATCGAGTGTTTGGAATGGATTGCCCGGCTTGTGCCGTGACGATTGAAAAAAGTTTAAAAACTTTAAAAGATATCCAAGACGTAAAAGTAAATTATAGTACAGGAAAACTACAAGTAGTAGCTAATGAGAAATCTGCTTTCTCTCCTATCCAAAGCCAAGTTGAGAAACTAGGTTTTAGTATTGAACCTCTCAATCAAAATAAACGAATGAAAACATATCTGGTTGAAGGAATGGACTGTGGTGCTTGTGCTAAAACCATTGAAAATCATCTACGAAATGTGCCTGGTGTTAAAGAAGTCAGTGTCAACTTTTCAACAGGGAAGGCACAGATTGAGCATGAAAATGACGTAGAAGAGATTGTAAAAGAAGTATCCAAAGCTGGATATACCGCGACTTTACTAACCAAAAATAGAAAAGCCTTAGAAACAAACCATAATAAAGGAAAAAATGGTCCTCTTATTTTTTCAGGTATCTTAATTGCGTTGGGCTTCATTGGCTCCTACACAGGAATTTCTCCTTTTATTAATAATATCCTGTATGTAGTAGCTATGGTTATTAGTGGATATAAGCCTGCTAAGAGTGCTTTTTATGCTGTTAAAAGTCGTTCATTAGATATGAATGTATTAATGACCGTTGCAGCGCTTGGAGCTGCTATTATTGGTGAATGGCTCGAAGGTGCTACAGTCGTATGGCTATTTGCCCTTGGAGTAGCATTACAAACTAGGTCCATCGAACAAACAAGGAATTCAATACGAAACTTAATGGATTTAGCTCCTCCTGAAGCTTGGGTAAAACAAGGAGACCAATTGCTGAAAAAAGCCGTAGAAGAAGTATCTATAGGAAATATTATTGTGGTCAAACCAGGAGATCGAATTCCTTTAGACGGAGAAGTAGTACAGGGAGAATCTAGTATTAATCAGGCTCCTATTACTGGTGAATCGATTCCAGTTGATAAAGAAATTGGCGATGCTGTTTATGCTGGAACAATTAATGAGAGTGGCTCATTAGAAATCAAAGTGACAAAATTGGTAGAAGACACGACCATTTCTAAAATTATTCACTTGGTTGAAGAAGCTCAAGAAAAGAAAGCTCCAACTCAAGCATTTGTCGATAAATTTGCAACGATTTATACACCTATTGTCTTTATCCTAGCTTTATTAGTGATGGTGGTCCCTCCTTTATTCGGTGGATCATGGGGTGACTGGTTCTACAAAGGGCTTGAATTATTAGTAGTAGCATGTCCTTGTGCGTTGGTTATCTCTACGCCAGTAGCTATTGTATCAGCTATTGGTAATGCAGCTAAAAATGGTGTCCTTATAAAAGGAGGAACATTCTTAGAAAAAGCAGGAGCTATAAACGCAATTGCCTTTGATAAGACTGGTACGCTTACGAAAGGTAAACCAGCTGTTTCAAACGTGATTCCTTATAATACTACGGAAGAACAGCTTCTATCCGTCACTAAAACGTTAGAAGAGTATTCAAATCATCCAATTGCAAGAGCGATTGTTGCTTATGCTGATGATCAAGGTATTACTAATTTAGAAGGTTCAAATTTTAAAAGTATAACAGGTAAAGGTGTGCAAGCAACAATTGATGGAACTATCTATTATGCAGGGAATGCAAAGTTATTCTCAGATATAGGAACACCATTATCTAATTCTTTAACACATATTGAAAAGCTTCAAACTGAAGGGAAAACCATTATTATTGTGGGAACAAAAGAAGAAGTGTTAGGAATTGTAGGAGTAGCTGATATCATCAGAAAAACAACATTATCAGCTTTAGATAGCCTTAAACAAAATGGAATCAAACAAATTGTCATGTTAACAGGCGATAATGAAGGTACAGCAAAAATGATTGCCTCTCAATCAGGGGTAAATCGTTATTTTGCAGACCTTTTACCTGAAGATAAAGTAACAGCAATCAAGCAGTTGCAAAGCGAAGGTTATAAAACAGCTATGGTTGGAGACGGCATTAATGATGCCCCTGCATTGGCGACAGCAGACCTTGGAATTGCAATGGGTGGTGCAGGTACAGACACAGCCATGGAGACAGCAGATATTGTATTAATGGCGGATAACTTAGAAAAGCTACCTCATACCATGAAATTAAGTCGAAAAGCATTGAAGGTTATTAAACAAAACATCTGGTTTTCGATTATTATCAAAGTAATTGCTTTAGTATTTATTTTCCCTGGTTGGTTAACGCTTTGGATTGCTGTACTCAGTGATACAGGAGCTGCCTTACTTGTTATCTTAAATAGCCTTCGATTATTAAAAATGAAGGAGTAAACATCACGTAGTGGCTTTCCATCAATAGTTGGAAAGCTCTTTTTATAGGGAGGAGCTATAATGAATAACCGTTGGAATCAGTTTATTTATAGATGTTGGGCACCCTTCTATGATGTCTTTTTTAACCATGGAACATTTTATAAAGCTAGAAAACAAGTGTTTCAAGACATTTTATTTAAACCAAAACAACGTGTTTTATTTGTAGGAATTGGAACAGGCGCAGACTTAACATTTATACCCTGCGATGACTTACAAGTGAAAGCTATTGACTATTCAGAAGAAATGCTTCAAAAAGCACAAGATAAATACAAAAATAGTTCGATTGAGTTTTTACAAATGGACGCACAGGAACTAGGCTTTGAATCAAATTCATTTGATATTGTTGTGGCCAGCTTACTACTTAGTGTTGCTCCTAACCCCAATAAATCATTAAAGGAAATGATTCGAGTAACCAAGGATAAAGGAACGATCCTAATTTTTGATAAATTTGAACCAACTAACAAGGAACTTTCTTTGGGAAAAAAGATGTTCCGACCTCTCATTAAGTTACTCGGAACAGATATTGGGCTATCCTTTGAAAGTGTTTATAAAAATGTTGAAAATCAGTGTGAAATTCAAGAAGACTTAGATGTTATGATGAAAGGGTTATACAGGAAGATTATATTGCAGAAGAAAGGTGATTAACGTTGAACGTACTAGTACCTCTTACTGAACTGATAACGTATATACTTTTTTCAATCTTAATAGGGCATGTTGCCCTTCAATTTGTTTCACCTGAAAAGAAACCTAGTATATATATATCCAGAAGGTTTTTATTATGCTGTGTTTTAGGAATTATTCTCTTCACTTTTGGTCCTCTTTTGCAAGTAGTCGCCTATTTTGGCGGAAGTGTTGGGGTGGCTCAAACTTTATTTTCCGTTTTATTTACTTTTGAAATAGGTAAAGCATGGATTGCTATCGTTTGGTGTTCCATCCTTTTATGGTTAGCTATGTATTTAGATAGCTCTAAATACATACAAGCGATTTTATTGTTTTTAATGGTATTAAGCATAGGATATGCTAGTCATGTAGCCTCCCTATCTTTTTGGACAGGGTTCACTTCTCATACAGTGCATTTCTTAGCTGTCACCTTATGGGCAGGAATTTTAATACAAGTTTCATGGTTCAGTAAAGGTTCTACAAATTGGAATCGATTCTTACGTTGGTTTACGCCGTTTGCAGTTAGTTGTATGATCGTTATTTTAATAAGTGGTGTCATTGTGATGTTATTTGTTATAGATATTAAGGATTATATAAATGCTTGGGTACTCCCTTATGGACAAATGATACTTCTCAAACATATAAGTATCATTCCCCTTCTTGCCTTTGCTTGTATTAATGGAATTTTGGTAAGAAAAATGAGAAAAATACCTACATTTAATCCTCAGCCCTGGATTAAAGCTGAAAGTGTAAGTATACTGATAGTTTTCTTTTTTACAGGAATATTAGGTACATTGTCTCCACCACATGATATTGATCAGACCGTCAAATCTGAAGGAGTAGCAAATTGGATAGTTAATTTATTTGGCATCCCTATTAAAATGCCAGTAAATTTAGAACTAATATCATCATTCCAAGGAATAGTTGCTTTTATTTTTGGAGTTCTGTTTCTTATTATGATTTTCCTCAGTTTTTATAAGAAAAAAACACCTGTTTTAGCTGTCTTCTTAGCAATCTGTTTTATTATAAGTACTTATTTAGGGTTGATGACAAGTGTTGCATTAGAATAACGAGTAAGAAAAGACTCCTGTGTAAATAGGAGTTTTTTAAATATCCCAAAAATCATCACTTTTAAGATTAGGATCAATCTCCCTTAGTGCTTTAAGTATTTTCTTCATAGTCTTTTGAGTTGGTGATCGATCTATATCACTCGTTAAATCTCCAATAGTATTTTTATTTAATCCAGTTTTATCCTTTAACCATGCTTGAGATATCCCACGTCTATCCAGCCATTTACCTAACTTTGTGCGTCTTTTTCCAAGTCCAAACATTCTTTCACTCTCCTTCATTTTCTAGTGATGTCCAATAATCCTGAAAAATAAACCCATTCTTCCTGAAAGATGAGGAATAGTGTACAAGCTCTCCTTCATATCATCAAGTAAGATGTCACGAAGGCATCACGCTAGTGTCATAACATGAGAATAGGAGTGAACGATATGAATAAAGAATTAGCCATCCAATTATTAAACTCAAAAAATGGTGTCTTCCTGACATCAGAAGGTAAGAAGGTACTAGAAACCATTTTAAATAAAAAAACAGCGCATACAGCAAAATAAAAAGGATCTACGAGATAAATATATTAATAAGGAGAGGATTCTGTGTATCGACTCACTTTAAGGTGTAGCGACGTCTATCGTACATATATTGATGAATGGTTTCAGGAAACATCCCTAAGTCGTAATCAAATTGTCAGATGTGCATTATTTACAGCTGCCAACAATCCGTTATTTCTAGAAATTATGAGTCACTATAAACGAAGTGATGTCACTCCCCCCTCTCCACCATGGGACGCTTCTGCCCATTATTTATGGCTGGAGCAAGACGTGAATGTAAAAGAAGAAGGGAGCATTATATATGATGTCATGGAAGGAAAAGGAACGTCTTCAAGCGCTTCTAAAGTACTTAGAACACCAACTGGTAGCAGACGAATACCAGGAGCAAGTATTCAACCCTCACGTTCCTCCTACAGTGAAAAAGAGTCGCTGTTACGATGTGAGCCAACGTCTGAGAGACGAACAGGGACGCTTCCTATCGTACAATTCTCAAACAATGGAGGAATCAGACTTGATCTTCGATAGTGAACAAGAGACAAAACGCAAATTAAAAATAGAGCCAATTTCTGGCTCGTATAATAGCTACTCCGTTGATGAAAAAGATAAAAGAGATTGGAGTGGAAACATTTATCTAGGCTGTGTGGCTGCTATTTTAGCCATTGCGTTCTTCTCTTAATCTCTTTAAAAATATTGTCAATATTTTTGTCATAAACATATAGCATGAATACAGTTAAGACCGCCTTATAGACTAATAATTAATGGGCGGTCTTTGTTGTAGTTATTCTTCGAAATTTGTATGATATGCAAATGATTTTACATCTTTTAAATAAGGAATGAGATTCTTTGAAATGGAGCTGAATTTATTGGAATTACTTGTGAATATAAGCGCATTCTAGAAACATACGTTTTACTTATTTAAAAAAAGGAATACTGGAGTCAACTTGATAAAGGGAGTGATCTTATGCAAGCTGATATGACGGTCGAAGAAATCAAAGCCCAAATCCAGTACTTAGAAACAAATGGACAATCCTTAAAAAAGAAGCAAGTGAAGCAAACGCATTCAAAACTAATGAAAAATGCACTTTATTTTTTTCCTAGCTGGGAACATGCTGTAGTAGAAAGTGGTGTAAATACCGTATAATTAAAAGAAACTCAGCCCTCTCTGACTGAGTTTCTTTTAATTAATGATAAACATTCACTATTACTTACCAAACAACCTTGAAATAAAGCTCTTTTTTTCGCTTGTGACTGCTATTTGGTCCTTGATAACCTTAAGTTCTTTGAGCACTTCTTTTAATTGTTCTTCTCTTTCAACCAATTCTTTTTGAAGTTCTTTTTCACGAGCTTCATTTTGTTTTTGTTGTTCTAAATAAGAGTTTTTGAGCTCGGAAAGTACTTTTTCATCATTTTCTTTAGACGAATTATTTTGCAACTGTAAATTCTGTATTTGATTGACTGTATTTTTCATATTTATTTCCTGACGTTCCAAGTAATCGGTCATTAAGCTTTTTACCCGTTCCTCTATCCGTTCCTCTTGTTGAAGTAAGTGTTTTGCCAGAAAATTTTCTATCCGTTCTTCTATTTTTTCTTTTAATCGTTCCTCTATCCGTTCCCCTAAATCCGTAATTATTCGACTCTCCATACCGTCGAGCTCGTGTCTTAGTTCATGAATTACATCTTTGAGAATAAGGTTATGGACCTCTTTTTGTGCTTTATCGCGGTCATTATCACGTAAATAAGAAGATAGTTCTTTAGTGTTTCTATCCATAGGAGCATAATCATTCGAAATAATTTCTGCTACTTGAGCTTTTGTAATGTTTGGTTGACTTAAAAGAGATTGAAATTTACGCAGCGCAATTACATCATGTTCCGTAAACGCACGGTTATCACGGTTTTTCCCGTCTTTAACTTTAAGAAATTGGTATCCGTTTTTTTCTAATTCTAGACACCATTTTCTTAAGTAACTGTCACTAATCCCTAATGACTCAGCCACTTCCCTTGTCCAATATGCTTTGGGTATTTTGTCACTAATCCCGTTCCACTGTTCTTCATTCATTATTAGTGTCATCTCCTTCTCTACTAAAAGAATATAACCTTTGTTAAAAATACTTTTTATGTTCTTTAAACGTTCTGTTCATATATTATTTTTTATAAACGGTGAGTATTTAAATATGTAAAAACATTGTTTTGAAAGTAAGAACGATCCCCGTTCTAGCGTTCCATTCATTAGGTGTTGTATAAAATACAAGAGAAAAAGGCGTTCCTATAGAAGTTAACCCTAACTATATATCAAATCTCTGAAAAACTAGAATTTTAATATGGAACGATTCCCGTTCCACTGTTCTGTTGACATGTTAATTAATAACAAAGGCTTACAATGCAGTTAAGTCGACTATATCCCTTATATTATAAATTAAATTTTATATTAAAAATACATTTTGATAAATCATTTTATGTAATTTCGCTAACTCTTTTAATTATATTAACTAATGTCAATCTCTCGTGTTTCTTCTAATCTAGAAGGTATTCTATATTTTAAATAGAAGATGTATGCTTGAAAATTCTATTTTTATCATAAATTCAGTTTCTTAGCATGGATAAACCATCTGTAAGAGGAGATTGTGAAGGAATTTGAAATTTAAAAGTCATATTAAGATGGTCCAAATTAAATAATTTACTATATTGTGTATCTTTTATAGTATTAAATCTATATCCTTCTTGTAAGGAACGATTCCTGTTCCGCTGTTCTACAATTCATAATTAGGTTCCTTTCTTTTTTGCTAAAAAATATAGCTTTTGTCAAAATACATTTCATGTTCTTTAAGCGTTCTCTTCATATATTATTTTTTATAAAAGATAAGTATTTAAATATGTAAAAACAATGTCTTTAAAGAAAGAGCGATACTCGTTCCATCGTTCCAGTCGTTAGATGTAACATGAAATACAAGAGAAAAAAGCGTTCCTTTAGAAATAAACCCTAACTATATATCAAATCTTTGCGAAGCTGGAGTTTTAATGTGGAACGATTCCCGTTCCACTGTTCTGCAATTCATAATTAGGTTTCTTTAAGTCTTTGCTAAAAGAATATAGCCTTTATCAAAATACTTTTTATGTTTTTAAACGTTCTGTTCATATATTATTTTTGATTCTGATGCAAAAACTTCAAAACAATTGCAATAAATCTCTAAATCTTGGATATACTAATAATTTTAAAAACGATGCGTGATCGTTATGGAAAAGGAAAGTTTATTTAAAGGGAAACATTGTCGGCCTGATGTTATCTTATTAACGGTAAGATGGTACCTACGGTCAACCTCAGTTTGCGCGATTTAGTGAAAATGATGGAAGAGAGAGGGTTATCAATTGCTCAGACAACCATTATACGTTGGGTTCACCAATAGGGACCTTAATTAGAAGGAAGAGTACGACGTTGTCTTAAGTCAACAAATAATTCATAGAGAGTCGATGAAACCTATATTAAAGTAAACGGGCAATGAATGCATTTATATCGTACATTCGATTCAGAAGGGCGTACTATCGTTTTTTATCTAAGTGCATCACGAGATAAACAAGCGACCAAACGCTTTTTAAGAAAGCCTTGGCTTTTTCCTATCTCTCTAAACCTCGTGTCGTAACAGAAGATAAGAATCTTGCATCCCCTATAGCGATTCAAGAGTTAAAAGAAGAGGAAAAGATGCCTAAAGACACAACTAAAGCAAGTTAAATATCTCAATAATATAGTCGAGCAAAATCGCCATTTTATTAAGAAATGTGTGTGTACTATGTTGGGATTTAAGTTATGTAAAACAGCTATTTCTATATTGAAGGGTGTTGAAACTGTTAATATGATTAAAAAAGGACAACTTTACCGTCAAGTGAAGTCTGCCCAAAATAAAGTTAAATTTGTACATAGCTTGTTTGGAATTGCATCATAATCCAGAATAGAATATGTAGGCTCTGTGTTGCTATGAAATACCTTTTGAACCAGAACCTTATTTTTTATAAAAGATAAGTATTTAAATATGTAAAAACAATTTTTTTAAGGAGGGAACGATTTCCGTTCCTCCGTTCCATCCATTAGATGTAACGTAAAATACAAAAGAAAAAGGCGTTCCTATAGAAGTGAACCCTAATTATATATTAAATCTTCAAAAAGCTAGAATTTTAATATGGAACGATCCCCGTTCCGCTGTTCTTATATAGCTAGAACAGAAGTATAATGTGAGAATATCACGTTCCAACAAGGTTGATATAAACAATTTCGAATGTATAAGATCAACTAAAGGTTAACTTATTGACTTTGGAATAATAGTTTTCAAGAAAGAAAAGGAATTAGTTTGACTTAAGTTTAACTAAAGGCGTGTTTATCTAACTGATATAAAATTTTAGTTGGATTTTGTATTGAGTAAAGTAAATAATAAATTTAATTATTCATATTATATCGTCTCTAAATAAACAAAAAACAGATCTTTCAATCTGCTTTTAAAAAATGAGTTTGAAAGTCTCTGTTTATTTAATTCCATATCCTATTTTCATCTCTCTTAATGGTTTTAAACTAATCGTTAGATTGATAAATAGATGTGCCTTTTTTTGAATTAATAACATATTCGTGAAGAATATGTCTTATAAGTCCAGCTCTTGTTGTGGCAGTTTTGTTTAAAAACTCAATCACATCAGCATCTTTTTCTTTATCCAGAAATAATTCAATTCTTTCTTTCTTGTTTTTATCAAAGCTAGGCATTGTTATTATTCCTCCATTGGTATAAACAAATAACATTTAATAATTACTTTAGTTGGTGAACTTGGTATTTATAGTTTAAAATAAAATAAATAAGTTTCTTTTACCGGTATTTTACTGTTCTTACCTTGTAGAGTCAATGTTTGGAGTAGTTTTCTCATAGTATATAACAATTTTTGTGGTAAAATATTCAATATTAATATTGACAGAATAGAATATATACCGGTAAAATACCGGTATATAGTAACTAATTAAAATATTACTGTTTTTATAAAAAAAGCAGGGTGGACGAAATATCTAAAAAGAGGTATATTGAGAGAAAGAAAAACCAATAGAAAAGATTGCTGATTTTTCGTAGTACTTAATTATAAAAAATAATATTAGATAACGTTCAAAAAAAAAGAACGTGCTGGAAACACATTCTTTTTTAAAAAATCAAGCCCCGCCCCGACCAAAGTTTGTGGCTTGAAAGTAAATGCCTAAGAAGACATTTGTTTATACTGTTATACACACATAATAACAGTATTAAACTTATTTGACAAGGTTTTTTATACGATATTATTGTAATAATTTCTACCAAAATAATAGAAATGTAGACAAATTATTTACGCATTTCCTTTGTTTTTTGTCGTATAAATCTTTGGAAAATAACTAAACTTTTGGCATTCTTTCAAGAATACAAGGCTGTTTGCAGGCATGGAGCTTGCAAACAGCCTTTTTTGTTTCTTTTAAACAATAATTCTTAAAAGGAGGAAGACCATTGAGTTTAGTAAGTGTCGCTATGGATATATATAGAAGCCAATTAACTGATAAAAAGAAAAAACAAACTGAGAAGCAACAAACCGGTTATAGCAGCCGTTTAGGCTGGGTATTTGTAACAAAAGACTTTACGAAAGAGACAACAAAAGCTGTTCGTACATATGGTTCGTTATTTAATGTCAGCAAAGACTATACATACTTTACGCCAAATACGTTTTATCGCAATGATCTACGCCGTTTAAGTACGCTACGTTGGATCAATGCGATGTCGATTGATATTGATGCAAAAAATGGGGCGAACGAAGGGATGACTCTTCCAGATGTGCAAGAGTCCATTACACAAGCAGGGCTTCCAATGCCTTCTTTAATCGTTCAGACACCATCTAAAGGATTTCATATCCATTGGTTTTTAGAGAAGCCAAAACGGGCTTCAGATAAGCTAAATGCACATTATAGTCGTATTCAAACATGTATGGCTAAAATGATTCATGGAGATGTACATGCTGTGGGTCCTGAGCGTTTATTCCGTTTACCAACAGATGAAAATACAGTCTTTCATTCACAAGAACGTGTATCGTTTGACGAACTATGCGAGTGGTTCCAACTAGTACAAGAACAAGATCAACAAGACGTACATACATACAAAAAAGGATTCTGCAAAGGCTATGAATCTCTTTTAAAACATTCTGCTGTTCAAAAGATCCTAGAAGGTGTAAATAAAGGTCAACGTGATACGGCTTGCTACACGCTTGCGCTTGCTTACAAGGCAGCTGGATACGATGAAAAAACAGCAGAAACATACTTACATAACTGGAATCAAAAAAATACGCCTCAAATGCGCCAAATTGAGGTTAAACGTAAAGTTAAGAGTGCTTATAATGGCCGTTTTCATGCTCCATCTGCAAAAAAAATTCGCGAGTTATCGGGCATGCTATTTAGCTATGTCATTTGGGAAGAAGCAAAACCACGTGAAGAACGTACATACAGCCATATTGAAGAGTGGGAAGGGGATGTCTTAGCATTTATCCGTGCTCAAGGGGGACAAGTCTCTGGCTCACAGCGCGATCTTGCTGAGCAAATCACGTCAAGTGTGGATGCTGAAAAGAAAATCCCTTATGCCACGTTCAAAAAAGTAGTTGCTAGATTAGAAGAGCAAGAAATCCTTTCGAAAAAGGTCTCTGGTAAAGGAAGAGGGGCTTCAACAGAGTTATGTATCATTGATGAAGTAAAAGCCCGTAGAACGCAATCTGAAGCATCCAAAAAAGAGCAAGACGCTGCTCCTAAAAATAATGGGTTCAATTCAAATACAATTAAAGATACGGTGGTGGGTGGGCCGGCTCTACCTCTCTCTACAGGTTCTAGCCTATCTCTTCCAAAAGAAAGTTTAACACCTGTTATTTTACCTACGTCTTCTACGCTTTCTAAGCATGCTCCTATCCCTGGGAATGTGCCTAGTGCGTTCGTTAGTGCTCTTTATAACCGTAGTTTTGTAGATGGGCGTTTTATCTTCCGTGCGTGGGGCAAGATTCAACTCGCTTTCAAGGCGTTTGGTATTGCCTATCATTCTATTGCAGCTACTGACGACTATATACGCTTAGCCGTGGATGCTGTCGCAGTAACTGTTGAGAAAAAAGGTTCTATGGTTGCAGGAGACTTCCAGGGTGACGAACCTTTCTTAAAGTATCTTTTCGGCACGATGAAGGGTTTATTTGCAAATTATCGTTCTGATCAGCTTACACAGTTTGTTGAAGAAATTGAGGGTTTAGGTGAAATTACATTATCACATATGGGCATGGAATTAGAGGACGAATTGAAGGCTTCTAGGGTAGTAGATCGAGAGTTAGTGGAGGCTAAATTAGTTGAAATTGAACGTGAGCAATCCGCACGTCAAAGACGCAAACACTATCACAATCATTCTGCTTTTGAGCTTAATTCAAGCTTAAACCAGTTCAAACTTTTCATGAAAAGGGATGATTAATTTCTGTAAAAAAAGAATCAAGAAAAGATATAAAATCTCTTCTTGATTCCACTCACGAAGTTAACTATTCCCCTTACAGAATAATCAAAGATAGTGTATACAAAGAACGAAATAAAGGCAATGATTATCTTGAATTGATTAAAATTCTATTAAAGGCTTAGATGATATATTAACGAATACTATTATCTATACATTATCGAATATATAATAATAGGTTTAATAATACATAATTAATAGGTTGATAGTAATGTTGATATGAAGATACAATAAGGATTTTCTAAAAAATGTGACCTTAAAGGTCTATGTAGTAAAACTTATACTAGGTATTAGGTCAGTTTTGCTGAAAATCCCTTGAAGCTCTAAGGTGTGAGGCATATAATGGAATTAGGTCATAAATAACCTAAATTTTTCAAGATATTTTCCTAGAGGTAACATTGATTACGTTAGTAATCATGTACCGATAGGAGAAGCTCTCTATTACTCCTGTTTTTTTCGTTTGTATATTTTATTCGTATCGGCGGGGGGCGCACCAAGCGTCCAATCAACATGGCCTTACACATGCTGACACCCTACGAACCTATACAAACAAATTCAAAAAACGTTCTTCCTTACATCTCAGAAACCAACTTCAAAACATCCTAGAACCCAACAGCCAAAGAACCTCGCTCTTCGAAAATTTCATAGCTCTTTTCCTTCCTCTCTCTCAACAAGGAGGGGAAACCACTTGCAAGAAAAACCGTCAAAAAAACAAGCAACTATATTTGACGATATTCTCGACCAAATGATTGAAAATCCACGGCAGGGGATAGCTGTTGTACTTCTTGGTTTGGCCGGAATGGGTGTTTGGAAAAAAGACTGGCTTTTGTCTCTTTTACCATACAGTCCAGAAACGATTCAGCATTGGCTGACCATTTGCATTCATATCATTCAAATTCTAGTTGCATTGCTGCTTCTATTTCTTTTGATTCGATGGATATGTGCCATCTTTCGGATTCAACGACATTTTGATTATGTTCAACTATTGCCACATACGGATGATGGTGTTTCAAAAGAAATGCTTAGTCAGTTAATGCGAAGGATTCACGGCACAAAACGAAGATGGATAGAAAGACTGTTTCTTGGAAGGGAACGTTTTTCGTTTGTTATTCATTACACCATTGATGATGAAGCAGGGGCACAATATCGTTTTTATATCGGAGCTGAAAAGAATCAATTAGAAGCGATTAAGTCTAACTTTCATAGTGTCTATCCGAATTTAACGTTTTTCCCTGCGGATAACTTAGAGTTTCCAAGTAAAAAAGCAGTGGCAGGGCGTTTGAAATTAAAAAGCAATAACTTGAAAAAGTCATTGCCACTTTCACGCTACAAGTCAGATCAACTGCCCGGAATCATTTCTCATATGAAAGCTGATACGTGGTTGCAAGTGGGATTCACGCCCAACGATGGCTGGAAGCTTCGAAAAGCCATTCAGAAGCTGGAAGAGGACTTGAAAGGGGATAAACCTTTTAAAGATCATTCAGCATTTGATAAGGAAGAGTTAGCGAGCTTGAAACATCGTTATTCTGGAAACGAAGTCGCTTTCGATTGTACCGTGTCAATTGCTTCTGAATATTATCCAGGTGTACCCGTTGTCAAAAGTATTGCAAATGCCATTCATTCCGTTTTAAACAATGTGAATGAACTGAAATATAAGAAATGGAAAAAGGCTGTGCAATGGTATCCGACGGGGACACCTTACAACATGACTTGGACGGGAAGCGAACTTGCAAACCTTCTTCATTTACCGCACTTTGATGAACGAAACATTATGCAGAAACTTGCAAAAGAAATACCACACTCCAAAAGGGGTGAAGAATTACTTCCAGATCCTGTTTTAAGTAATGAAGAAGGTTCAGTCGATTTTGGTGTGCAGCATCATCAATTTGTTAAAAATCGCACTGTACGAATTCTAATGAGTGTTCTGCAAAAACACTGGTCATTACTTGGTGTGACAGGTTCGGGGAAATCAACGTTATTAAATAATGTGCTTATGAGTTATGTTAATTCATTCATCAAACATGGAATCGAAGGTAAAAAGTCTCCTGGCTTCTCATTTGTTGATCCAGCAAGAAATACCGCCATGATTTTATTAAATCAAATGTTGAAAGCTGAACACGACGGGGCAGAGATTAACTGGAATAAAGTACATTGGATCTCTTTTAAAGACACGGATTATCCACCGGCTTTAAATTTATTGCATCGTTTTCCGAATGAATCCCCTGAAAGAGTAACGCAAATTATTATGCGGATTATCGGCGAAAACTTCCAAGTGGCCAAACAGACCGAACGCCTTCTGGTGAATTGCATCAAAACGCTTGTATTGGACACAGGAGAGCAACACACCATTTTAGGTGTAAAACCATTAGTTAATGATTTTACATTCCGACAACGGATTTTGAATCGTTTAGAGGATAACCCAGAAGCTTATGACGTATTAGATTTTTGGAGAAATGAAGCAGAAGACTTAATTGACGCTAGTCGTATTGCTTTATTTAATCGCTTAGATACGTTTACCGCGAATCCATTGTTGCGCAGGATGTTTGGTCAAAAAGAATTTACCCTTCCTATTTTGGATTGGATGGATCAAGGCCACATCATTTTTTATGATTTTAGTGGATTAGATGAAGACGAAGCTGGATTGATTGGCGGGTTTCTCACGTATTTGTATTACCGCGTGGCTGATACAAGAGGTGGAACACCTCTCATGCACCAATTTGTTTTTGATGAAGCCGCACGATTAGAGAAAATGACCATTCTTCCTCGAATTATTGCAGAGCAACGTCAAAAAGGGTTGTCACTAGGTATTGGGACACAATCCATGCATCAATTAGACCAAGAACTGAAAGATGCGTTAAAAGAAGTTCAAGGTAACTTCTTTGTGTGTCGGCAGGGGCCAGAAGGTGCGGCAGCAGCCAGTAAAATGTTTAGTGTGCCAGGTTCGAAAAAAGATCAACCTCTTTTTTCTGAATCCTATTTTACTAGCTTGCCTGATTTAGTCACCGTCATTCGGACCCAAGACCAAATCAATGGTTCGAACGAAATCGTTCAATGTGTCGTGAAATTACCGCCACTAGACCGTTATATGCCGAATGGACAAAAAGCTACGTTTAAAAACGAAGTAGAAGAAGCAAAAGCCAATGCCTGGACCGCACAAAAAGTAAAAGAATTGGCTTCCAAAAACGGTTATCACAAATCAGAAGTTGATGTAATGATCCGTGCTTATTTACAAGGTGAAGAATATGTGCCTAAAAAACAACCAATAAAGAAAGAGAAAAAGCCAAGAGCTCCTTTACAAGCTCAACCGGAAACACCTATTTCCTTGCAAAAGAAACAGCGTATAGATACTAAGAATGTAGCTTCTGAGAAGGTAGTTGAAGCTGAACCGGATGTTACGAAAGAGATAGAAGTAGGAGTGAAGCTAGAACCAATTCAGCCGGCTATCAAGCTTTCAAGAAAAAAACGCGTAGAAGATACAGCGCCAGTGAAATCAGAAAAACCTACACAAAAACAGCCGTTTAAACCGATGGTTAAGCTTTCATGGGAGAAGTCTATAAAAGCAGAAGAGCAAGCGATGAAGGAACCGGCAACTTCTGTTGAACCTGTTTCAGATGTCAAAGAACAGGTTCAAGAAATAGAGCCTAAATCGATTGAACCTGCTGTCACTTTAAAGAAAAAAATAGAAGAGGTACCAAAAGAACCGCAACCTATTGTATCATTACGAAAGAAAAAACCTTCAGAAAAGAATGAATAGAGACGGAAGGAAAAGAGGAAAAGTAAACGTTTTATGTGAAAAAGAGAAGACTTTTTACACACTCACGAAAATAACGTTCCTCTTATAGACAAGGGAGAGGCGAAACAGAATGAAAAAATATATCACGCTGAATGAACAGGATACAGACCTATTGATCAAACTACATGACTTTATTTACATTGACTCTAATTTCATTGTTGAACATATTTTAACGAATTACGCTGATCGTAAATATGCGATGAATCGTTTGCGTCTGCTAGAAGAGTCTAAGTATATTAAGAGTTTTACCGTTCCAATGCGAGGTTATGAAAAGCCGGGTAATTTATATACGCTGGATGCTTTTGGTGTAGAAATTGTAGAAGAATTGCAGGGCTTTTCAAAATGGCAAAAGAAATGGACAACGGATGTGCCCGCCTGGTACCAACACCAATTGATGTTAAATCGTTTGGTTTTATCTTATACCAAACAAGCAGAAGAACTAGGGCTTGCGGTTAAAGAATGGATTCCAGAAGCAAGAGGAACGTTCCAATATGGAAAGAGCAAATCAGAGGTCATCAAACCGGACGGGGTGCTCGTTGTGGGCGAAGCAGATAGCGAGCAAAATATTGGCTTGTTTATTGAGTTAGAACGTAGTGTAGCTAAGCGACAAAACACGCTTCAAAAAATCATTCGTTACAATGCCTTTTTGAAACGAGGAAAAGAAACATTGGAAAAATATGATATTCATGTCGGTTTTGAAGAACCTGTGTTGGATTGGCGGGTTTTATTTATCGCAGGGAATGAAACCAATACGAAAAAGACGATACGCGACATTTTAAGTATTCCAGGGCAAGAACGGTCACATATTAAAATTCCTGTTTTAGCAGCTAATCTTGAAGAAACAAAAAAAGATGCATTTGGGGACATTTATCATTACGTATTAAGTGAATCGTCAGATGTAAAAAGAGGATTGTAAGGAGGGACTAGCTAGTGGTTCGCAGTTTATTCAAAACCCTTCTTTATATCGCTGGAATTTGTCTCGTAGGAAGTTTTATCCTACGGACATTCCCAGAAGCAAACGTACTTTGGGAAACCGGAAAAGATCAATTTTTGGTTTTCTATAACCAAAGCGTTGCAAGTTACGGGGTTACAGGAACAATTATTCTTATAGCAGTTGTAGTCTTCTTGTTTTTTGGTAAAAAGTAAGGAGGAATGACAATGAGAAAATGGCAGAAAAAAAAGAAGCCTACTCCTAACGAATCGTCAGAGGGGATAAAGGAGAAGGTGAAAGACAAGGTCAGTACTTCAAAAAAGTATATGCCGAACTTGCTAAAGAAAGATGAAAAACAAAAAGAGAAAGATCAAGTTATCATCAAGCGAGCGAGTATGAAACGTTCTACGGCTACAACGATTGGAAGAGTCATCATGATTGGAAGTATCGTAATTGTAGCGTTAGGTGTCTTTAGTGCCTTTCGACATAATCTTGTTCTTAGTGACTTAGAAGATCAAGTGTCAGCTCAACAACAAGATAATAGCCCTAAAAATAATCAAAATACTCAAAATATTTCGTCTGTTGAATACTTTACTACTCAATTTATGCGTCATTACACAAGCATCGAACCAGGAGAGGACAAACAAAAGGAACGTGAAGAAGCTTTACAGAGCTTTCTAGCAACCGGTCTAGATAAAGGCGCTGGAATTGATTATGCCCATATCCCTGGTAGTCAGCGTTATGACAGTAGCGACGTGGTTTCGATTAAACAAAAGGATGACCATATTTCAGATGTATCTATCAAAGTTCATGTAACCTCCATGAAAGAAGTGGAGAAGAAATCAAAAGATAAAGATGGAAAAGAAAAAGTGGAGAAAAAGAATGAAGAGAAACAAGCGACTCTCTATTATTTGGTACGCGTCTATGAAGATAAAAACGGTTATAGCGTCATTGATCTACCGCAACCCTATATGCCAAAACCGAATCAGCAAGTGACTGTTTCAGAAAACGAAGAGAATAAAAATACGAATGCTGCCGTTAATAATGAGGTTCGAAGCTTCTTAGAATCCTTCTTTAAAACCTATACAGGAAAAGATCGAAGTGATGAAACAAAGTTTTTCTTTAAGGACTCAGCGAAAGCCCAATCACTAAATGGATTAATGAATTATGTCTCAATGGGTGATGTATCTGTTTATGAAAAGAAATCGAATAAAGGTCAGTATATTGTCAGATGTTCAGTCAAATTAGAACAACCTGTTACAGGAATTCAAAGCAACCACAACTATGAGTTTTCTCTTCAACAGGATGGTCAAGATAAGTTTGAAATTTTAACGATGAAGCCTGTTTCTTATGAAATTAATTAAAAATCTTGGAGGGATTTAATATGCTTACAACGTTTTTACATTCATTTATGTTAGGTGATATTAATTTGCAAGGTGTTAGTAGTCAAGGTGACACAAATGTAATGAGTGTTTTGCAAACAGTCTTCATCTGGGTAGTGCTGTTTGCGATTATTGGTTCACTGGTCATGAAAAAGTATCGCGGTGCTCTTATGGTTGTTGTGTTCGGTGGAATTATTGGTGTATTTATCTATGGCCCAAGCAACATTATTTCGTTGGGTGATTCGCTTCTAAAATTCTTCGGTCTTTCAAGCTAAGGAGGTCTATGCATGAGACGTGTTACAGGATATTGTACCAACAAGATTTTTGCCATTCCAAATATCGTGAGAGGGCTAGCAGGGGGAAGGGAAAGCATTTCGCTTCCCTTTTCTGTGACTGTTACTCAAATCATTGTGATATTCGTTTTCTTTCTCCTAAGTCTTCTTTTAGTTGTTCCTATGACCCCTTTTATTCCTAATAAAGTTGCGCGAGTTATTGTTGTTTGTGTAGCAGCACCTACATTTTTTGGTTATCTCTTAGGTTCTCAAACCAAAGAACATATGAACATTATTCGTTATTGGCAAGTGAAATACAAAACATTTATGGAGCCAAAAGAGCTCTTTCGATTTGAAGAAGTCGAGCAAGCGAAAAAAATTACGTACAAACGCAAAATTCCTATTTATCGAAAATGATGTGAGGAGTGAATGTGAAAATGGATATTCAAAATGACATTGTAGCTGTTTGGCGAAATGTTGTGATTACAAGAGATAGTCGGGAACAAGGGTGGTTTAAATTTAGTGGCTTTCATACCAGTTTTGATTCAGAAGCACAATTAATGGCTCACTTTTCCGAATTGAAACGGTTGTTTAAAGAGATCAAACGAGAAATTCAATGTATCGTTGTCCCAACGCGGCAATCGATTGATGATATTCGCGAAAAATACGCATCCATGATTCGAGGTAACTTACGCGTGGTTGCCAGTTCACATATTCAATCCGTTTTTCATTATCTTAAAACAAGTGATGAACTAGGTGCGGAAGAGCGTCGCTATGAATTTTACATTGGAGTTGAACTAGGTAAAAGCACACTAGATGATGAGGCAGAGGATATGACATATAAAGAAATGTACCAAGCATTAAAAGATTGGCTTTCCTCTAAATTTGCGAAAATCCGCGGAGATCATCATGTGTATTTAACAGAAGATCGTTTGAGAAAAATCTCTCGTTCAAATAAAGAAGTCACGAAGTTTCTTGAAGGCTTACCTTTTTCTTTTACACCTGTAACCACGGAAGGAATGACAAAATTAATTCCGTGGATTTTCAATATAGGATTACGTTTTCCACCTAATTGGCAAAAGTGGGAAGGTCGATTCACACCTATTTTTAATAAACAAAGGGAGCTCATTGCCCGTATTCAGACGGAAGATGATGTATTAAATCTTCAATTAACAGGAATTGAAAATCCTAAATCACGTCGCTATTTAACCTTGCATCAAACAGATGCGAAGGGGTATAACCATCAAACGCACGTTGCTTTCTT
This sequence comes from Priestia sp. USM5, assembly GCF_058323215.1. Lineage (NCBI taxonomy): Bacteria > Bacillati > Bacillota > Bacilli > Caryophanales > Bacillaceae > Priestia > Priestia sp. USM5. The sequence goes on along the minus strand of NZ_JBSGKN010000004.1, from coordinate 40,176 downwards.
GCATATGGTGGGTATGCCGGAGGAAATTCACTTTCCAGAAACACGCTGGCTAGAAGCTTTACGGTCATTGCCTTTTGCGGTAGGTGTTAACTTGAAAATGAGTTATCAAGACGCAGACCAACGGTTGCGGAAGCTACGTCGCAAGAAATCAAATTTAGAAGATCAAGCGAACCATTTGAACGCATTCGGGGAAGATGCAGGCTCAAACGTTTATCAAGGTATTTCACATGCCGAAAACATTATTGCCAATGTAGAGAAGGAACGAGAAGGCGGCTACTTAATGAGTGCTATTTTTTCGGTTAGTTCTTCTGATCGAGATGAATTAATGCAGCGTGTAAATGACTTGATCGATGAGTATGCAGGTATGGGCATTACCCTTCAAAATACGTATGGTCTACAATTGCGGAGCCTACTTGAATGCTTACCAGGTTCAAGACGCTATGTAACTGAATTTATCCAAGACGTAGACATCAATGCGGTAACAGCTAGTTTTTTCGGAAATCGACAAGAGCTAGGGGACGAATACGGCTATTATGCAGGAAGAACATTAAGTGGCACGGCTGTTTATGTATTACCTGGTTTAGCTGCATCGGGTGCAGCCCTTACACAATCTCTTGTAACAGTGTATACAGGGAAAACGGGTTCTGGAAAATCAATGGCTGCCAATCGAGATATTTATGAAGCCGCATTAAGTGGTGCAAAAGTGTTGCTGTTAGATCCTAAGTCCGAACGCAAGGACATCTGTAAATGGGATGAAAAATTAGGTGAATTAGGAAGCGAGCTTAATTTTATTTCTTTTTCGACAAAAGATGAAGATGCAGGTAAATTAGACCCGTTCTTATTGTTTGATAATCGGGCCGAGGCTGTCGAAGTTTCCCGAGAAATAATCTATTACTTGCTAAATATCAATATCCGAAATGATAGTGCTAAAAGTTCAATTGTGACAAAGGCTGTTAAGCGTGTCGGTCAATTGGCAGAGCCTTCTATTCGATTTGTAAAAGATGAGTTACGAAATTTAGTACAGGAAAATGACATGCTACCAGAAGAGCATCGACCAATGGCGTTGGAGTTGGCCTCTATCTTAGAGGAATTTGAAGATGTGTCACTGGCTCGTTTGATCTTTGGAAAACGTATGAATGATGAAAACGTCTTGAATTATGCAAATCAATTTAATGTCCTGCAAGTTGATAATTTACAGTTACCGAAAAAGAGCACACCGCCGGAAGAGTATACAGAAGCCAACATTGTATCAGTAGCGATTTTGTTTAGTCTAACAGCCTACATGATGAAATTTTTACGGATGTTCCAAAACGAATTAACGGTTGTTGCAATTGATGAAGCGTGGAACTTCTTCCAAAACCCAGCAGGGGAACGTTTAATTGACCGTTTATTCCGTGAAGGACGTTCCTTGTTTTCGCCGATTTATTTAATGACACAAAACTTAATGGACATTCCAAGCAGTATGCGCGGTCAAATTGGTACAGCCTATTGCTTCCGTACCGATATACCAGAAGAGATTGAGACGATTCAAGAGTTTATGAAATTAGAAGATAGTGCAGGTCTAGAAGATATGATGCCTAAAATGCAGTCAGGTTATTGCTTATATCGTGACTTACATCAACGAACGGGTGTAATGCAAGTTCGTATCCTTCAAGAACATCTATTTGATGCATTTGACACATCTATAGACGTCAGGGAGCTTGCAAGTCAAGTATAGAAGGTGTTAAACCCTTCGTTCTAACAAAAAACGAAGGGTAAGCCTTTTAAAAGGTTTAGAGAGAAGGAGAATGAAAATGAAAAAAATATTAACCTATATTTCAATCATTTCAATCGTAGGTGTGCTTGCAAGTTGTGGGAATAAGGAAACAAGTACAGAGCCAAAGCCAAAAACATGCGAACAAATTGAGCCTTGTAAAACGGCTTTACAGTATGCCACATACGTAGAACAAGGTGCAGAAGATAAGCTTTATAAAATGGAAGATCACACAGGAGAGCACAAAAGTTACGATAGTTTAGAAAAAGCTAAAAGATATATTGCAGAAGACTATAAACAATATAAAGATCAGCAAATTGAAAAATATGGTGTGTTAGAGTACACCCTTACCGAAAATAAAAGTTATTTTTATAAATTTAAATACAGCGCTTTTCGAAAAAATGAAGATGGTTTAAAAGAGCCGACTACTTTAATAGTTCATGTTTATGAAAGGTCAGGAGAATATTATCCAATTGAAGTTTTTAATTATCCTAGCTTAAAGAAAATCCAAGGAAGCAAAGAGATAGGTTCACCTAAAATATATTATTCGTCGAATTTAACAGGTAAGGAGAAAGAAAAATTTAAACCTAAAGATATTGAAGGAGAATGAGAATGAAAACAAAACTTCTGTTGAAGGTAATTCTATTTGTTTTTATACTTGCTACACTTTGTCCAGTAGCTACACATGCAGAAGCTCCTAACGTCATGGACGAATTAATGCCTAAAAGTGATTTACCACAAACAAATGCACCTTTACTTCGCTATAACGAGGTTCCTTTAGAAAATTACGATATTGATATCTCTGTTAAAGGCGATGAAGACAGTCATTGGTATGATTCAATCAATATTTTTAAAGTGGATGAAAAACTCTATAACAACATTGCAGCCTTTCAACAACAAATATTGAGTGCTATCTGGTATGGATATTTAGTGGTTGTAAATTTCGGAATTTTCTTAATGGAGCAAGCGTTCACTTTCGATATTATTGACAGTATGTTGTCCTATATTACAGTCTTTATTTCGGAAACAGGCGGAACATATGGAATTGGTCAATTTATGGGTTTTATGATGATTATGGTAGCTGGATGGCTTGTTTATTCATTTGCTCAAAAGAAGTACCGAGCTACGATATCAGGATTGATTGTAGCAGCCTTATTATCAGCCGTCTTTACAGCATACGTGCAAAATAGTGACCAATTGTTAGGTCAATTAAATCAAGCTCGCAATTATATCTCTGGCGCTGTTTTAACTTCTTCTACCTATTCGTTAGGGGATGGAAATGAAGATGGAATAAGAAAAGAAATGATTCAAGATCGCCAAGAAGATCAAGCTACACAAAGCTACAAAGACACATCATCCGTCCGGTATGGCGTATCAAGAATACGAAACTTAATGCATGATTTATTGATTGTGAAACCGTACTTGTTGCTTGAATTTGGTACGACAAACTACGGTGTAATTGGTGGAGGAAAAGCTGATAATGCTTCATCAACCCAAATAAAAGCAGGTAAAGAGACGGTAAAAGATTTGTTAAGTGAAAAGCCAGGGAGCGACGAAAGAGAGAAACTTGTTAAAAAGAGTGCTAAGAATTCTCTTTTTTCACCAGAGTATACAAATAAACGAATTGTGTTAGCGTTGTTAATTTGGGTTCCAACCCTTGTCATATTAGCAATGGTGGGATATTTAGCAACATTCATTCAAATATACGGTGTAGGATTCTTGCTTACAGCTATTACAGGGGTATTCGTCTTATTCCTTAGTATCTTTCCAGCGTATCGAAGGTTCGCAAAGCAATTTGCTATGAAACTGTTAGGGTTTTTGGCGATGTGTATAGGACTCACTGTCTTGTTAATTTTATTGTTTAGCTTCGTCAATATCTCCTATAAGGTAGCAAGTGAAAATAACTGGGCCTATGCTCAAACGATTATTGCCGTTCTTATTATTGTGGCAGCAATATTTGCCCTTCAAAAGCAGCTTTTTGGCTATAAACTTTATGATGAAAAGAAACAACAAATAAAACAAGCGTGGAGAGAAAAGGTTGATGCTATTAAGTATCAAGATCAGCAACGACAATATGCACGAATAGAGCCATTTTATTTAGGAAATAACGTACACTCACGATCTTTATCTAGTCAGCCAGGCACTACAGACGCGAGAGCTAAAGAGCATATGGAAAAAGCAATGGAAAGACAGAGTAATAAACCGACTTTACGCCGGAATAAACCCATTGATAGCAACGGAAATGTAATTGAAGATACACCAAAGCGTAATGTCATGCCTTTTAAGAGACGACAAGAAAAAGAGGAGAAAAGAAATTTATCATCTGAAAATGGTGTAATTCCAAACCCTCATAAAAAAGCAAAAGAAAATGACCCGAACTATAATCAATCTGTATCCGATCAAATGAGCAAACAACAGAAGCAAAACCAAGTCAATGCACCATTAAAAGCACAACCTAAAAGCCCAGAACAACAAGAAGCTATGAAAAATAATCCTTCTGCTTCTGGAAATCAGAATGAACAAGTGATGAAAAAGATGCGTCAACAGGAACATCAAAATCAAGCACCGTTGAAAGCACAGCCGCAACAAGAGTCAAGTTCTTCTCAATCAAGTAAAGTTATTGAGCAAATGAGAAGACAAGAAGCACGTTCGGAAAGCCAACAAGCACCAATCCACAACCCTAGACGTTTAGTTCCAGCTAATGGAGAAATTTCAACTAAACAATTCAATCAAGAGCAAGCACCGTTAAGAGCGCAACCAAGACCACCACAAACTGAAAAAACAAATCAGCAATTCCATAAGCAAATGAGACAACAACAGGTACAGCAAGAGATACAACAAGGTAAAGAACAGGCTTCTGCTGCTAATGAATCAAATAGAGATCATATAGACCGTTCTAAAGAGATTGAACAAATGAGACGACAGTCTCGACAAGACTAAAGGAGGTTCTTTTCATGAGTGTTCAGCAAAAGAAAATGCTTGTGTTCCTAAGTATCATTGTCTTTTTGGGCATTATGATTAGTTCCTTTATTGCAAAGGAAAAGCCTGCTTCTTCTTCACAAGAGGAGAAGCAAGCTCCTTCTTCTGAATCTATACAAGAAGAGAAAGAGGTAATGATTGAAGGCAAGGAAAATCCATATGACCAAACCGAACGAAATACAAAAGAAGATTTACAGAGTACAAAAGAAATAGCAACCGAGTTTGTCAGAGCCTTTGCTAGTTTTAACGGTAAAAACCCTTCCGAACATATTGAAAAAGCAAAGCCTTATATGTCAGAGGAAATGTATCAAAACTATAAAAGTCAAAAAGAACGTGGAACGTTAACCTATGATAAAGTCGTTCCCGAAACTCTCGAAACAACGGAAGTTTCAAACGATGACCCAGACGTTATTCAATGGAATGTCATTATGCAAGGGAAAGTGTATGACGTAGAGGGAAAATCACAACCAGAGGAAGACTGGTATTTAGTAACGCTAGAAAAACAAGAGGACGAATACAAGGTGGTGGGGGTTCGTGTCAACTTACCGAATTAATCCAATCCATGAGTTAAATCATTCCGTCAAACGAAAGTCTAAGATATTACTAGCTATTATTGCAGCCTTATTGGCATTGGGAGTCGTCATAAGTGCTATAGCTATGGTTAGTGTATTTGGAATTCTCTTACCAGATCAGGAAGACGTAACAGAGATTGACGGTACAGGGGTGAACATTGGAGACATTCAGATATCTAAAATAGGAGAAGGGCAAATTCCAAAAGAATACATTCCGATTTATAAAGCAGCAGGCGAAAAATACAACATTCCCTGGACACTCATAGCCGCGATTCATCGCGTCGAAACGCACTTTGGACAGGACTTAAATATATCTAGCGCGGGCGCGCTTGGGCATAGTCAATTCATGTCAAAAACATGGGTGGGGTGGAGTTATCCAGGCGGCACAAGATTAGGAAATGCAAGCATTCCGAAAGATATCTTAGAGAGTCCAGCAGCTATTAAAAAGTATGGGGGGTTTGGCGTTGATGGGGACGGGGACGGAAAAGCAGACCCTTGGAACGTAACAGATGCTATGTATTCAACAGCTAATTATTTGGCTGCCAATGGCGGTGCTTCTGGTAATTATCAAAAAGCAGTCTTTGCCTATAACCGGGCCACGTGGTATGTCTCACGTGTAATGGATTTTATGAACGCTTATTCGAGTGGTTCCGTTGAAGCTGTTTCTATTAAAGGAGGCTCTGCTAAAGGTTCAGCAGCCATTGAAAAAGCAATTCAAGTTGGTTCAACTATTGTCGGAAAGAGCCCTTATGTATGGGGAGGTGGACGCAATCAAAGTGATATTAACGCACGGAAATTTGATTGTAGCTCTTATGTAAGATGGGCCTATAGTTCAGCTGGTGTAGATTTAGGACCAGTCAGCGCCACTACAACTGATACGTTAATCAAGCGCGGTAAAGTCGTCAAGGCAAGTGAAATGAAGCGTGGAGACGTCATTTTCTTTGACACATATAAAATTAATGGCCATGTCGGTATCTACCTGGGAGATGGAAAGTTTCTTAATGACAGTAGTTCACAAGGTGTATCAGTTGGGGACTTAAATAATACCTATTGGAAAGCAAAGTTTAACGGAAATGTTCGACGTGTAGCTTAGTTTTTTAAAAGGGGGATGCGTACATGGAAAGAGAACAAGTAGAAGAGATAAAAATAACTTTAGTAAGGAATATAAAAATATTTTGGAGCGATCATTGGCTGCCTATCACTGCTTTTGTTGTTTTAATCGTATCGTGTCAGTTATTTAATTTGACCCATAGTGGATTCTTTTATCCTCTTATGTTTGTTTCTGGATGGATAGTGGTTATGTTTGCATTGAAACTTAAGAGTGAAAGCTCTCTCTTCTCCTCTAAAAAGTCAACTAAAAACATGCAGCAAGAATCTTCTTATGAAACGTATACGGTGTTACGTGTGTATACGAATGATCCAAACTTTCAAGAATACATGCAAAATCAAGAGTATTTCCATAGTCAACATGTTCAAATGGAAAATCGAGTGATTGACCATAGTCAAGATATTGAATCGCAAATTATGTTTATTCGAAAACCTGAGTTTGCTTTTTGTTATCACTTATTAATGGATAGAAAAAATGAAATGTATTTTATCGGTGAATATGTGTAAAAAGAGATCCATTCTCTTAAATAAATAGAAAATATGGTGTTGCTGAGAAGCGCTGTGACGAAATTAATTTTTGTTTTGTGGGTAGTAGGTAAGTAAATTTGAAATTTAGCGTTTCTCGTAACCACCACTTAAGGAGGTACTGTAATAATGAATAAAATTATAACAGTCGTTGGTTTATCTTTTGGTTTATTTATTGTAGCAACAGGTTGTAGCCAAGAAACTACAACAAAAGAAACTCATCAAGAGGTAAAGGAAAGTAAACAGAATAATAGCAAAGAAAATAACGAAGAGAAACAGAAAGCTCAAGAGGAACAAAAAGATCAAAAAGTTAGTTCATCAAACAATAAATTTTTAGATCAACACCAAGGGTACTGGAAAAGTGAAGATAGTTCAACGTTTATAGAGGTGAAAAACACATCAAGTGAACCTTTATATATAGTTCATAATTTAGATGGAACTAAGAAAGAATTTTCGCTTCAATTAGATAATTCAATCCAAACAGAGAATGAATATAAAGGTACTATTGCTTCTACAGAAAAGCCAGAAACAATTATAACAATAGATATGAAAAAATCAGATGATAATCTAATCGTTACAACAGAAAACCCTATTACTTTTAGCAAAAGTAATGAGGATGATTACAACAAAGCTGTTCAGAGTATAAAGGAAAAAGAAAATCAAAAACAGGCACTTGATAAAACATTGCAATTGTTAAATGGTACTTGGAAATCAACTGATAATGGTCAAGTGATTAAAATATCAGTTGATAATGAGCAAACAGGAACATTTCAATGGGAGGGTCAGAATCCTGTGGTCTTTGCTATCAATGAAAACAAGGACGGTAAAGTTAGTATAGTTTATGAAAGTGTGGCTAGTCCGTCTCACAACATGATTGACTGGAGATGGACACCTTCCGATAAAGAATTGGTATGGGATAACTTCCTTGGCGATACAAGGACGTATGAGCGTATTGAATGATATATAAGACTGTTAGTTTAAGTGTAATTAATAAATAGGAGTGGGTAGAGTGTTAGTAATTTTATGCATGGCTATACTTTTATGTATTTATGGATGGATTACTAAAAGAAAAATTATGAGTATTGTCGCGGCTTTATTCGCGGTTGGAGTTTTTGTCTATGACCCAGCAACTGCAAAAGAAATTGGAGAACTTGCTTCGCATGTTGGGGGACCTATTGCACCTTTAGAATGAAAGAATATACAAATATCGGTACAAAATTATTAAGAAATGGAGAGTTTAAAATGAAATCAACAGGTATTGTACGAAAAGTAGATGAATTAGGAAGAGTTGTTATTCCAGTTGAGCTAAGAAAGGTTCTTGCTATTAAAGAAAAAGACCCTGTCGAAATCTTTGTTGACGGAAATCAAATCATTCTAAAGAAATATACGCATTACGATGAATGTGTCATTACAGGTGAAATCACTCCTCAAAATAAGGAGTATGCAAATGGAGTAGTATTAAGCCCACGCGGTGCGGAAATTCTAAAAAATGAAATAGAATTTAGGTTTGGTATTAAAGCTTAATTTATACAAGTTTTTATACAGTACGAGCTATTTGTCAAAGCGTCAAAACCTTGATAAATCAACGATGTATAAAAACGTGTATAAACGATAAATTTTGATAGGTCTGGAACCCTTGGTATACATGGGTTCCTTTTTTTATTTGGTTCCGCGAATCTGAATTATGTAAACTAGGTTTGTATATGGTATGCAGTAAAAATAACAAAAAAGCTTTTATCAGAAATTAGTTATTAAAGATATTGTAATTTTTCATTTGTTACTTTCCTTAAAAGTAATATTTAAAATTTTATGGGTAGATGTTTCAAATTTTATGCTTACATAAACTCCATATTCCTTTGTATCTTCCCTTAACCAAAGCTTAAATTTTTCTACTTCAGTAGTAGGTGATAAAACTTCATGTCCTAAATAGAGATAATCAATTACTTTAGCTTTATTATATTTCTCCTTAGTACTCAGAACAGCAATTCTTCCCCACTTTTCATAAGAGACTATTTCAGAATGGTTATGCTTAAATGAAATGTTATTGCTATCTATACAGCTTAAGAAAAGTAAATTCACTAAAAGAAACGGAATATACACACTATTCCTCCTCATAATTCAGATAAGTATATGTTCTCTGAAAAAAGTAAAAAAAATACAGAGAAAAGAAAGTTTTAAAGGTAATATATAGAATTTTATGGTTGTATAAAACAAAAATGGGGGTATTTTATAACATGAAAAAGATATCAATTTTGTTTTTAGTTTTATTTGTAGGTATGTTTAGTAGCAATCTAAGCACAGCATCTGCTGCAAAAACAAAAGCTTTTTATGTTGGAGGATTGAGATGTGATGGTAACTCTTCTGGTTATGTTAAAACAAATGGTGCAGCAGATGCATGGGGGACAACAACTTGTGAAAGAAATGCTACATATTTAGAGGCAGCGAATTATTTCTATATAAATGGATCATTAAAGTTTTTAAAGACTAGTTCGACGAGTAATGATTCTTGGGTTATCGCAGATACTTTAGACACTACGGCAAAAGGAAGCTACACTTCCAAAACTTATCATGAATTTAAGTATGGAGGAGAAACAAAAACAGGGTGGACAGACTATTCATTTACAAAATAACATTGCTGGGCTTTTGCCCAGCAATGTTATTTTTCTATAGGAGGGTATTTTAAGTGTACAGAAGAATAATTTTCTTGTTTTTTATTATCTCTTCTCTTGCTGGTTGTTCTCTTTATACCAGTAAAGATGTTAGTCAAAAAAAAGACGTGGAGCAGAAGAAAGAAGCCGTTCTTTACAGTTTTGGGTTAGATGTTTTTAGTGAAAATGCATTAAGTGAAACACAGGAAACACATTTAGTAACATTAGGAGGAGAATATAAACCTGATATCAAAGTTACAAATGATATGCCTATTAACAGCTCATACCGTTTAGTTTTTTTATTAAATTATAAGCAAATAAGTGTAAATTATAGAGGAAAGCCAGTTAGAAGTATTGATTTAAAGTTGAATAGGTATGAAAATCGTAAAATCGATGTGGAATTCCCAAAATTAGAATCAGGTTCTTATGATATTATAGCCCTTTTAATTAGAAATCCTGATGAGATAACCAAACAGAAAAAATTTCAACCTTCTCAAGAATTTTATCTATATCGACGTGTTCAATTAGTAGTTGGAGCTGGTGAAGAACGTAACCAAACGTATAAATTGGTAGATAATACTCTAGAAAAAAAGAATAATATTGACGGTGTATTTCTTACTAATAAGTTTAATGGCACTTCTCAAGATTTGTTATTAAATATGAGAACTAATGAAAAGAAAAAACAGTATTTAAATATCCCTAATTATAATGATAGTAGTAGGTATGCTATTTTTGCTTTTATTGGTGATGAACAAGTTAATTTAGACTCATCTTTTGTAGAAATTAAAAGAAAAGGTCCATCTTCAGTCCCTTTAGAATTTATAACCAGAAAAGAAGGAAATTTAGTGATAGGGGTAGTAGCTAATCCATATATTAACGTTGAGAATCAAAATGAAAAAGAAAATAAACTTTCAACGGACGTGATGTTCTCTAACCGTATTCCTATACATAATTAAAAAGCTCTGTTGCTAAGCCGGAAATTCAACTTAGCAACAGAGCTTTTTATATTTAACATTAGTTTTGTAACATTATAATTTGGAAAATCACCAAAGTTACGCTATTAAAATAGCCCTTTTAGCTATTGTTGGAAACTTGTTCCCAAGCTTCTCCTTGTTTCTTAAATTTATACAAGACGTTGCTTCCTGTATCATTCGTAGAGGTAATAATCAGCTCGTTTTCCTTCTTATAAATAGTTGGTTTGGAATATCCAGGTTTTAAATCTTGCAACACAGTGTTGTATGCTTTAATTAACCAAGGATCATTTAACCTTCCTAGATCATTATATCCATATTTTTCATAACTACTAACATCAAAATTTAAATTGTCTTTATTACCTGTACTTTCATTTGAAATATTTTCTTGCGCATTTACGTTATAACTCTTACTAACAATAGGTGAAATTAAAGCAAATATTAATAATAATATTGAAGGGATTAACCACTTTGCTCGTCTCATATAATATCCTCCTTAACAGTACTATTATTAATATTCCATTTTTTTCTAAAAAAATACATACATTTAAAATTTGGTCTCTTTGATTGATATATTCAGCTTTTATTGGTTCTTGTAATCATTATTATGTAAACAAGAAATGAATATCATATACATCCCTAGTTACAAAAAAAGAGTAACCACATTAAAATGATTATTCTTCAGAACCTTCATTTCCTTTTTTTACACTTATCAGATTTTTTATACACATATTTAATTGTTTCCAATTTTCAGACTAATTAACTGTTAATTTTACACTAAACTAAATTAGTAATTCATATATGTTCAGATAAATCTTCTTATAGTAAAAAACATGGTATAAAAGGTAAGATGAAATAAATATTTGATTAAGTTACAAATTGTTTAAGTAATAATGATATTCATTTTATTAATAAGATGATAGAAAAATATATTATATATATAGGTGTAAATGATAAAGTATTTTATTTAAAAAAGCATTACTTATTACACGCTTTGTAGAAAAAGCCCATATTTGTCGTCACCTAGAGTAAATAATAAAACCTTATTTTTTATAAGATAGTTTTAGTGTTTACTTATATATGTATAAAACAATTATTTTTTATTATTGATTAAATATACGTTATTGAAAACATAGTGAATTTAAATATTTATAAGTTTTTTGTTTGGTTATCATTAATATAAAAATTTCTTAAAAGGTAAGTGGAAGATAGGTTGGTTATGATAAAAAGTAAAATTCTAAAATGGATCTACTAAATTACTAAGGTCCCGTGAAAGGTTATCTATTACCACCTTTGATTTAAATAGGTCATTAAATTCATCTTATCCATTATTTTACATGATGAATTTTTGATTCTGCGCAATCGTGTCTCTTTCTTTCTCACATCGGCTTTCTCCTCGGTATAATTTTACATTGTTTAAATATACGAAAGAGACATAGGTTTTATGAAAACCCTTTAAATCATTCAATAAGGTAAGATAAAAAGCGTTCAATAAACCCTATAGACGAAGGTTTATTGAACGCTTCTACTTTTCTAAAAGCTCCATTATAGCAACTAAATCTGTATATTGTGCAGATAAGAAAAGAGGAATAAGAACAACTCTATTTTTCTTATCTGCAGCACAACATTTAAGAGAACAGAATTTACTTGTCGCTCGTATAGGTTTATATTCTTTTCTGCAGATTTTACACTCTTTAATTGAATGCTTAATATAGGCTTGTCCTTTACATGATTGAGAACAGTATTTAGCATTTTTATTGTAGCTTTTAAACTCAGAATTACATATCTGACAAGCAAATTGGGCCAAGATTAAATTCACTCCTTTTGTGTTATCCACCTAAAGGCTGAACCACATTACTTTTTCAATGAAAATTTATTTATTTTTTCCTTTAAATTTTGTTTGACAAGTTATTATATTCTAATGATAATTAAGAAGTCAATGATAATGATTTTCATTACTACATAGGAGTGTTAGGCATGATAAAACAAATCTTCATTAGTTTAATAGTTGTAGGGCTGATAGTCATTTCCGGAACTGCTACTAATTCTTTTGCAAAAGAAACTAATTCGAAAGAAACAGCAAAGCAATCTATTCAATATATAGATAAGGCTATTTCCGATATGAAAAAGGAAGATTTAGACGGAGCTAATCAATTGTTTCAGTTATTTAAACAAGAATGGACGCAAATGAAGGCAGACATTCAAAAAGATTCTTTATATGCTCATGGAAAAATTGAAAGAGAAATAGCTGCCATATCTATAGCCTTATTAAATGAAGATAAACAAGAGGCCGAAGAATCTCTAGAATCACTTAAGAGTTTCTTAAATCAATATAGCAAGGGCCAATTGACAGATAAACCACAATCAGATAAAGAAATAAGTCTAGCGTCATATGTAAAACTTTTAGAAAACACTAAAAAAACTTTAGAAAGCAAAGATGTAGCAAAGGGAAAGGCTCAAGTACAAGAGTTAACATCCCAATGGCTAAGTGTGGAAGGAAATGTTGTAGGAAAATCTCAGACTGTCTACAATAATTCAGAAAGAAGATTAGTAGAGTTGGATTCATCTTTAAGTAATCCTAAAGAGGTTAACAAAAGTATTGAAATTATAGATAAAATGATTATTGATTTAAAACCATTAGTTAACACCTCATACAGCATGTGGGATGCGGCTCTTATTCCAATTAGAGAGGGAGTCGAAGCTTTATTAGTTATTGGAGCTCTCCTTGCAATTACTAAAAAAGGGCCTTCAGCTAAAGGAAACCGTTGGGTTTGGGGAGGAGCTTCACTAGGCATTCTTTGCAGTCTGATAATTGGCTTTCTAGTTACTTATGTTTTAAACTCTGCAACTTTCGGACAAAACAACTTCCTAATCAATGGTTTTTCAGGAGTAGTTGCCAGCCTCATGCTTTTATATGTTAGCTATTGGCTACACAGCAACTCAAATGTTGAAAAGTGGAACAAATTTATCAACGGAAAAACAGCCCAGGCTCTCAGTAATGGAAAGATGTTTTCATTCGCAATACTAGCATTTTTAGCAATTTTAAGAGAAGGGATTGAAACAGTTCTCTTTTTAATTGGTATGGCTAATCAAATGTCTTCCTCACAATTAATTTTGGGAATAGCAATTGGTTTTGGAGTTCTAATTGCTATTGGAATTTTCATGTTGAAGATTGGGATCAAATTGCCATTAAAACCATTTTTCTTTATTTCTAGTATTATCGTGTTTTATATGTGTCTCAAATTTATGGGGTCAGGTGTACATAGTTTGCAGTTATCAGGAATAGTTCCTTCATTAAGTACAAACGTCATTCCAACCATTGATGTGTTAAGTATATATCCTTCTTGGTATAGTACATTGCCACAACTTCTTATAATTGGATTTGCTTTATTAATACTGATAGTTCAGAAAAAGAAACAAAACAATACAAACAATACAGATCAAAAAAACCAGGGGGTTATTTAACATGTTCTTATCTAAAAAAATTACTTACACTGCACTTACCTTATCTTTACTAACTGTACCAGCTTTAGGTGCATGCAGTAATTCGACAACTTCTAGTGCTAAGGATGATACGAAACAAGCAGCTAGTCAAGGGAAGGAAAGTAAACAAGATACTTTAAAAAGTAACGTAAAGAAGATGCAAACTACGCTTAATAAACTGCAGAGTGGTTTAGAAAAAGAGGATCAAAAACAAATTAAGAAATATGGGAAAGAGCTCTATAATCAGTGGTTATCTTATGAAAATGACATTCGTGAGAAATACCCACTTTTATACACAGATACAGAAAAATATATCCTTCCACTGTCTACTGAAATAGAAAAAAGCTCAATCGATCAGAAAAAGGTGCAAGAACTAAGTGTTCAGCTAGATCGTTCGTTGGAAAATCTAAAAAATGCGAAAGAAACAGCGACAAAGACATCAGAAGCATTGAAAAAAGCTGTTAATAATTACAAAACGTATGTAAATGACCAAACAGAACAGTTAGTAAAAACGACTACGACCTTTACAGATGCTGTGAAGGCAGGAGATCTGGAAAAGGCGAAAGCTTCTTATGCAGAAGCTCGTGTATATTATGAGCGTATTGAACCAATTGCTGAAAGTTTTGGTGACTTAGATCCAAAAATTGATGCTCGTGAAGGTGATGTTGACACTTCAGAATGGGGAGGATTCCATCGTATTGAAAAAGCAATGTGGAAAGACTCTTCTTTAGAAGGAATGGATCAATATGCAACTCAACTAAATAAAGATGTACAGGATCTACAGCAAAGAGTAAAAGAAGTTAAATTAGAACCTACACACGTAGTCGCTGGTTCAATGGAACTGTTAAATGAAGCTGCTATTTCAAAAGTGACTGGAGAAGAGGAAAGATACTCTCATATTGATCTAGTAGATTTAGCTTCAAATGTAGAAGGTTCTCTAGCTGTCTATCATGCTGTTCTGCCAATTCTGAATGAAAAAAGTCCAGATCTTTCAGAGCAATTAGATAAAGAATTTAATCAACTAACAGCTACCTTAGGGAAATATCAAAAAGATGGAACGTATCTCCCGTACACAGAATTAACGAAGGAACAGATTCGGGAACTGAGTCAACAGTTAAACACATTATCGGAATCTATGGCCCAAACAGCTGAGATATTTCAATAAAAAAGGAGAATGAACGTGAAAGAATCGAAGAAGCCCAAACAATACACGCGTCGTGATATGTTAAAAATGTCAGTATTAACGGGTGTGGGTGTTGCGGTAAGCACAAGTAGTATCGGCGTTTTAGCTAATATGGCTAATGGGCTAGGAAATTCAAGCGAGAAAGCCTCAAGCAATCCTGTAGATGATTCTATTATTTCTTTTAATGGAAAAAATCAAGCAGGAATTGTAACGCCTCAGCAAACATATGCTTATGTAGCTGCTTTTGATTTACTAACAGATCAAAAAGATAAAGTTATAGATCTTTTCAAAAAATGGACGGTGTTGAGTCAATCTATGACTCAGGGAGAAGTTAGTAAAGACAATAATAATGATTGGCTTCCACCAAAAGATACAGGAGAAGCAAAAGATTTAACTCCTTCTAAATTAACCTTAACATTTGGCTTTGGTCCTTCTTTCTTTTCTAAGAATGGAGAGGATCGTTTTGGTTTAGCTGATAAGAAGCCGAAGCACCTTAAAGATATTCCAGCAATGCCAAGAGATGATTTGCAAGAGCCTTTTATAGGAGGAGACATTTCTGTACAAGTTTGTGCAGATGATCAACAAGTGGCATTTCACGCTGTACGCAACCTTATTAAATCAGCAGTAGGCGTAGCAGAAGTAAAATGGATGCAATCTGGTTTTATTAGTGCTCCGGATGAGAAAACGCCTCGGAATTTATTTGGATTTAAAGATGGTACGGCGAATGTTTCTTCTAACGATTCTGAATCTCATAATCGAATTATTTGGGCGAATAATTCAGAGCCAACATGGATGCAGGGTGGAACTTATATGGCTTTTAGAAAAATCCAGATGTTTTTAGAAGTATGGGATCGATCATCTCTTAAAGATCAAGAAGACACGTTTGGTCGAAAAAAAGATAGTGGGGCTCCTTACGGCAAAGTAAAAGAACACGATAAAGTAAGCCTTATGCAAATGCCTCCTACTTCTCATACAGCTTTGGCAAAGGGAACGAGACAAGAGATTTATAGAAGAGCGTATTCTTATACAGATGGGGTAGATCCTAAAACAGGAAATATAAATGCAGGACTTATGTTTATTAGTTATCAAAAGAATCCTGACACACAATTTATACCAATGCTTAAGGTATTATCTCAGCAGGATAAATTAAATGAGTATACGAAACATATAGGTAGTGCAATATTTGCTTGTGCTCGCGGAATCCGTAAAGGAGAGTACATTGCACAGTCTTTGTTAGAATAGGTTCATAAGAATTTTATCAGGTTAGATATCAGTTTTTTAGTACTGTTATAGATAGGAAATGAGGTGATTATAATGGTAGGACCTGGAAGTGCAATTTTAATAGGGATAACAGCATTAATTATATTTGGTCCCAAAAGGCTACCTGAGTTAGGACGCTCCGCCGGTAAAACACTTCGTGAATTTAAAAATGCAACCCAAGGAATTATGGAGGACCATGATAAAGAGGATAAAAAATCATTAAAAAATGAAGTGAAAGAGGACAAAACACCTCTTTAATAAATTGAGATATGTTATTTTCTGATAAATACAGAGCCAAGTTCTTTATTTGTAAAGAACTTGGCTCTTAAGTAATTTCAAATAGGGATGCTAGTTAACATAAGGGATTTTATAGGTAGTCATAACACAAAATGAGAAACATAAAATTCAATAAGGAACTATCAGCCTGATCTTTCCTCAAGAAAAAACAATCCAACTCCCACGGATTGTTTTTTCTCTTTTTATCTTTTTAATGGTATGACGGATAATTAATAATATTTTTAGCAAACTACCCAAGACGCCGTGAGGCATCATAAAATAGCTCTCCATTCCTTACGAGGATAGAAAAACTACTGATTAGGCCCAGTGGTTTTTCTGCTTTTATGTTGTATAGAATATACAAGGTTAGTTAACATAATCACTCTTTCCGGTACACACGAAAAAAGAGAACCCTTGGGGGGCAAGGATTCTCAAGGGAGTCCTCTTGCTCTTTTATGCAGCTTTTTATACATCGTTGATACAACAACTTTTCTAAGACAACAAACTCTTCAAAGGGAGAAGTCTGCCCAAAATCAAAAGGAATTCATCCATCAGCTGTTGGACTAGTTGCTTAAAACCAGGGATCACTAGAAATCTTTTGCTTTTTATATTTTCTTCAAGTATTTGCACTAGAACCAGTTTACTTACTTATTATTTTTCTGTAAAACTTTTAAGCCTGAGCCCATGTCAGATGCAAGAACGTAGTTTTGATCTACGAAAACTCCCCAAATGTTCGCATTTGCAGGAACATATTTGCCAATCTGAACAGGTTTACTCGGATTCGAAATATCCACAGCTCTCACTCCACCTGCATAGTGAGAAAGATACAATGTATTTCCTTGTACTTTTGGATCGTGGACTGTTTTACCAAACGTAACTTGTTTATTCGGATCTTCTGAAATATTTTCTGTAAGATCTGTTTTAAATTCACTCAATAGTATTGGATTTGTTTTATCTTTAATGTCAAAGATTCTTGTGTAACCATAAGATTTTTCGTAACCTGGTTTTATTGGCGCATATACTTCTCTTGTTTCAACAAGTACCGTGCCGCCTTTTGCAAGTGCAACCGAGTGTGCTGAACCTTGTTGATTAGATGCGAAAGTTGTCCTTCCCTCAAACTTCACGTTTTCGGGATTTGAGATATCTAAAATGATTGTTCCAAGATCCCAGAAAGAAAGGAAAGCTGTTTTTCCTGTTTCATCCGCATATGCACTATGGTTGAATACAGGTCGTTTCTTGCCGTCTGGCGCGTTCCAGTTATATCCGTCAAAGTTTTCACTTACTTCTGGCAGTGAACGTGGATCAAACTCATAAAGTTTCTTTGGCTCAGCTGGATTTGTCACATCAACAAGCTGAAAGTCCTTCTCTTTTCCATGAGAATAGTAGTCTGCGTAAGGGTTCGCAGCAAGAACCAATATGCGGTTTCCTTGCGTCGTTAAGTATAATTCATGTGTTCCTTTTGTTTTCTTTGTTACTTCATAGAACCCTAACTTCTTAGGGTCATATGGATTGGTTACGTCGTATAAAAGAAATCCACCCTTAGAATTCGGATTTTTAACGTCTAGTTGCTGAACAGATACAACAGCTAAATCTCCTTTAAAAGATTTTGTATTTACCGTTTTAACGATTACTTTTTCCTGCCAAGTTCCAGGAATATCTTGATCTGCGAAAACGGCAACCTCTTTAGGATTGGTTGGGTCTTTTAAGTCAAACACTCGAACTCCACCGTTTCCTCCTCCAGAAGTATGTGTCCCTGTGTAAGCAAATCCTTTATGTGCATACACGTCAGCTGTGCTGTTCTTGACACCTTCTCTAATTTCTTTCAATGGTACAGCTGCGGCTTCGTGCAAATACTTTAAATTCTTACTTCCTTCTGTGACAGGAACAGAGCTGATCTCATCTGGGTTACGCTGTCCTTTTTCAATGCTGATGTCTCCAAGTTCATCGTGCGCATATGCAACTGGTAATATAGATGAAACTGTTAATCCCGTAACTAGCGCAGTACTTAACAAAAGTTTTCTTTTCATTAAAATTCCTCCTTGGATTTACTTGATAGAAACTCTACAAGAGGCAGAATACAAAAAGCCTTCTGAACTCATAAAGAGACAGAAGGCTTCCGAAAAATCCGATTTCCTCTCATCTCTCAGCGTGAACACTGTTAGATTTAGCACCGTTTTCCTACTGTCTATTTAGTACGAATGGTTGCCGGGTTTCATAGGGATAATTTCCTCCACCTGCTCTTAATAATAGTATTCCTATCAAATTACTTTGTATTATTACAATGATTTCATGTAATGTCAATATATTTTTTAAACTTTACTTATTGGTATGCTTGAAGACGAGTAGCGAACGGTTGAAGGGGCGTGTGGCCAACGGTGATCAAAGAGAACTGCTAACCAAACTGGCAGCAAACAAGCCGTAGTGTTAGAAGGCGTTATAGGCTAAGGGCGCCTATCGGAAGGAATACGCTCTTTTCACGTCTAAGTATTCATTAGAAAAACAAGCTAGTGTCCTATCAAGGGATTAGTTGATCTTTATTACTCATCGAAATAATGAAAATTACAATATTAATTATATATGTAATCACTTACAAAGTGGATTGAAATAATTGAATATTCTGTTCAGTGATATTAGGTTCGGCATGAAAAATTCTTATAAATAGCTTAAAAAATTAAATAATTAGAAAGAGACTTTATATGGTAAAGTATTGGACCAAATTCAAATAAAAGTCCGCAAAAGTATACGTTTACGGACTGTTGTTTTATATAAGGAATCTATCATTTTTACCGTCCGTTTAAGTCGTGAATTAAATCACGAACGTCTCCTGAAAATCACATACTTTTACGAACGTTTTTAGTAGCATAATAGGAATATAAATGTAAATTTATTATAAAGTGGAAAAAGGAAGTTTTGGATAAATACGTGTAAGTAGTCGAGATTAAAATGAAGGTCGTCAACTTCAATCGAGGACAGTAAGGGCTGTTATCAGTAATGGTTGTTGAATTTTTAAAAAAGACTCCCGCAGTAAATATGTACTAGCAGAAGTCCTAAGTATTAACTAAGCTTGTTCAAGTGAGTCTTCTAGCAAAAATGACTCAAGATCTTTTAATAAGATATTATTTTTTTCCACAATTGATTTAATTACATCAATTCCGATTTTCTTTGAGAATTTGGGATTGTCTTCTTTGATAAAGCTATCTGATTCATTCATATACAATTGTTTTAATTTAAGGATTAAGTAACCGTATAAATATAATAATAAAAAAACAACATTATCAGTACATTCCATTATTCTTAATTTAAAAGATAAACTACAGTTTATTACAATGGTGGATTTTTCATTAATCATACAAGTAATATCTATATCCGTGTCTCTAACTCTTAGTGTGATCTTTTTAAGTTCTCCACCATTGCTTATAAATGCTTTAGTCGCTATTAGTTCTGTTGTCTGGTAAGATTCTCCTGTAAAAACATTAGCGTCATCAGATATATTCCCTACAAAACCACTAATATTTTCTAATTTGGTAATTTCATTTAATGTTCCATTTCGTTCAGTATAAACATAGAATAACCAATTAAATATATCAGGATTAAGTAAGTATTCGGGGTTTTTTTGCGAAATATTTTCTTTACCAATAAGCTTTTTAAATCTACTAATGTTGTAATCATTTGAAGTAATAATAAGTACATATACTTTATTTTCTTTTTCAAAAAATAATGACTCTACATCTAGATCATTTACTCTTTCAGCTTTTGGTAGAAATTTTCCATTACTATCTTTTTTCCTTTTCTTTGTGTACTCCAAATTAGCAATTGCCTTTTGATATGAAATAATTTCTCCTGTAAAATTATCATTACCATTAATCTTGGGTACTTTTATTTCTTCTAATTCACCTATCTCTTTCCAAGAATAATTAAAATATTTCTCGGCTTCATGCATACTAGCAACCTGTTTTTCATCTTTCTTCACATGAGGTAATAACTCGCTATGTTGCCTACTAAAAACTTTATCTAAAGAAGATAAGCAATTAATATTATTTAATAAAAATATATTTGAGTATACTTTTGACATTTATTTACCTCCTTCACATTCAATATTTAACTCTTTCATATTAGAATCACATAAAGCACTACTAATTCTATTTCCCATAGCTGAAGTAACCTTAAAATCTATATATGCAGTGTCTCTTTTAACACGTTTGGGAAGAATAACTATACTTTCTGTCATTATATAAGGTTTCATAGAAAGTCCTCCTAAACGATAGTTATCTAAAACATTAATACAAATTGCCTGATTCTCATTAATTCTAGTACTTGCACTGTCATTGAACCATTCTTGATCGTTTACTAAAGTAACATCAATTATCTGAGGATTAAAGAAAATTTCTATCTGCAATTTTAACAGTTTAAATATTAAAATTGATATTTTACCAGCTGGGATAATTTTTAGTTCAATTTCAATTTGTTTTTCTTCGTACTCCCCGCCTGAAGGTTTAAATTTGATTGATTCTGTATTTCTATTATTTGTTCTAAAATTAATCTCCACTGTCAATCGCGCAAAATAGCTTTTAATAATCCATAATAATGCTTTGTAGAGTAATCCTAGTAATTCTTGTAAAATTGCAATTGCAGCAGCAATTATAGCGCTCAGAATAACTTTTTGTACGGTGGGATCAGAATACCCATGTTGATTTAGAAAATCATATACGATATTTTTATTATTTGAGGAAACAATAGCAGTAAAAAGTGTGACTACAAAAGTTACAATGATTTTTATAGTTTTGTTTATAAAATCGGAAATCGTTTTTTTCATATGTCAATGACCTTAAGTCCAAAATTTAGAGTGTCAATAAATTTTAGTAACTTTTGATATTCAGAATCAGTTAGCCCATTATCAAAGCCAATTACCCCATTTTTCTGAAGAACTATTGTTCTATTAGTATTATTTGTCTTATATGTAACTTCCTTTATATTAAAGTCATGTCTACTGACTATATCTTCAACGCTCTCCAAGGATAATTCCTCATATTCCTCCAAATACATGTTTTTGTCATCTTCAACAAACAAGCAGGATACCATTTTCATGTTGAAAAAATCGCTTAAATTTAACATAGCGAGGAATTTTTGATTTGTAACAAATAACTGTTGGATAGCTCTGCTTGTATATTCTTTAAATATCGTATTATTATCAAGCAACTGATTATAGGTGTCAGGATTATATTTTATTGCAAAGGAATTCTTATTATTTCCAGTAATATAATCGTAATTTTGTATATCAAGTAAGTTACAAAAAGTGTCTTCATTTATTTTCCTTTGTCTTAATATCTTATAAAATTGCACACCATCCCTCCTCACTTTCATATTATTTTTTCCTTAATTATGTACTAATATTACATATAGGAAAATATAGGAATTGAAAAGAGTTAACTAGTAGAAAAACTTTAATCTTGGCTATGTGAAACTAACTGGACAAGTATGTATTCTTTTCTAAGAATGCCTCGATTATGACCTATTATGAGGGATAGAAGCTTGTCCACAACCTCCATTAATCCTCGTTCACCTTGATTACTACTCTCTATTTTACAGTTAATATAAGGTAAATAATACGACTTTTTTCATATATTATAAAAAAAGTGAGTAGCTTGCTATCACTCTCTTTTGTTTAGGACGAAGTAATAGTAATAATCGGGAAAAGGGATGATATTCCAATGGATTATGGGCAGCTACCAAACAGAGTCATTATTTGCATCGACATGAAGAGTTTTTTTGGTGCGAGACGTTAATTTCAAAAGTTAGGCTAATAACCTAACGGGGAGAGATTGATCTCAATGGATTCTAAATTTAGATTACAAGAGGTATAACTTTTTCAGTGACAGAAGGAATGATTGGGTAACGCCTTGAAACTTCTGCGGTAATATGCCCTAACCTCAAGTCGCAGCAACGGCTTGGGCAACCATAGCTGGGTGACATATGCATGAAAGTAACCCGAAGTGCCTTTCTATAGGTAACCGAAAGCCAAAGGGAATAATAAACCCGATGGAACTGGACGAGTAATGTATGCCGTCGATTATATAAGGTGAGAATGTGACAAACCACTGACGAACTCGCGAATGTACGCTTCGATAACTTTACGGCTTAGAAATGAGTCGGGTCTGAAAAGATGACTTGGTTTAAGGAAACAAAGGTAATCGAAAATGCCCTAATTCTTACACTGTTATAGGCAGTGGAGCAAACCACGGAGTAGAGTGAGCACCTAAGTACAATCATTGATAACTGAAAAGGAACGTCGGAAGCTACCAACGTATAGTGTGAAATAGAACTAGGCAGGCATGTCGAGTTAGTTGGGGAAATTCCGTAAGGATATAACCCTCTTTAATGGTAGATGAAAGTAGTGGCACGACCAATGAAGGTTATGTAATAGAACTGGAGGAACAGCCACAAGGCAATAACTAAGGTTAAAATATGATTTCACTAAATCCTAGCGTGGATTCTGGTAGGACTAAAAAGGTCACTGAATTTTAAAGGACGGTGACAAACCATGAATAAACACTCAGTGGGAAAAAGGCTCAAAGACAAGAATATTCGAAACTCAGAATACTACAGTATGACAGAGACCTTCGATAACTTGTATCAAAGGGCAAAGAACAAAGAAAACTTTCGACAACTAATGAAAATAATCGTTTCTGAGAAAAATATCCTACTAGCCTATCGAAATATTAAGCGAAATAAAGGAAGTAGAACACCATCAGTCGATAAAATCACCATTAAAACTGTCGAAAAAATGTCCCAAGAAAGTTTTGTTAAGTCTGTTAAAAGGCGATTTAGAAATTACACACCAGGTAAAGTTAGGCGAAAGGAAATCCCAAAACTAAACGGGAAAACCAGACCTCTTGGCATACCCTCTTTTTGGGATAGAGTTATCCAACAATGTATCTTGCAAGTTCTGGAACCGATATGTGAAGCACACTTTTGCCCTAGGAGCTATGGATTCAGACCTAATCGGTCTGCCGAACAAGCTATTGCAGATTCAGTTAGAAAGATTAATCGGCAAGATTTAACTTTCGTTATAGATGTTGATATTAAAGGATTCTTCGATGAAGTAAACCACGTAAAGCTAATGCGACAATTATGGACATTGGGAATACGAGATAAACAACTGTTAGTAATTATACGAAAGATACTCAAAGCCCCAATCATAATGACTGATGGTTCAACTGTATATCCTACAAAAGGAACACCGCAAGGTGGAATTTTAAGTCCACTACTTGCCAATATCAATCTGAATGAATTTGATTGGTGGATAAGCCGACAGTGGGAAACGTTCGTGGTAAAAGAGGTGACGCCCAAGCTAACAAAGCAAGGAGCTCAAAACCGTTCACACGAGAATGTCGAACTTAAAAAAACCAGACTAAAACCAATGTACATAGTGAGATATGCAGATGACTTCAAAATATTTACGAATATAAGAAGCAACGCCGAAAAGATTTACAAAGCGTGTAAAAGATGGCTCGAGGAAAGATTGAAACTTCCTATCTCTGAAGAAAAGTCCAAAGTGACGAACCTAAAAAGGGAAAGAAGCGAATTTCTTGGCTTTACCTTAAAGGCGACTAAGAAAGGTAAGCGCCTTTCCACGGGAAAAACCAAATACGTGGCAGAGACGCATGTATCACCAAAAGCTATCAAAATTCAAATAGCTAAATTAACAGACCAAATCAAAAAGTTACAAAAATCAGCAAGCCATCAAGAGATAATTAGGAATATTGGAAAGTACAACAGTATGGTGATTGGAGCGCACAACTACTATTGTATTGCCACCCATGTAAGTCGAGATTTCCATTGGCCAGGAAGAAACTTAACTAGGAAAATGTACAATCGTCTTCCGAGAGGTAGCAAAGCAGACACCTTCGGTTTCTCAAGGGTAGGTAAATATGTTGGTAAAGATAAAGGAATTATTCCCTATCTCGGATCAAAAACCATAAGGTTTTACATGAAAAAACCAATTCTTCCTTTTGCGTATGTTCTGCATAAGAATCCTATGAGTAAACGTATAGCTATTAATAAATACACATCAGAAGGACGCAAACTAATCCATAAAGGACTGGAAAACGTGACCGAAGCAGAATTAAGGTGGCTAAGGGAACATCCAGTAATTAATGACAGAGCAACAATTGAGTTCAATGATAATCGAATCTCCCTATTCGTTGCACAAAACGGAAGGTGTGGAGTTATGAATGAAAAACTTGAACTGACGGACATACATTGTCATCACAAACGATTATGGAGCGAAACGCAGGACGACAATTACGCAAATCTTATTCTCGTAAAATCAGAAATTCACAAGCTGATACATCTAACTAATGAACCTCTGGCAAAAAAGCTAGTGGACAAACTAAAAATGACAGATAAACAAATAGAGAAATTAAATAAACTGCGATTTCTTGTGGGAAACAATTTAATCTGTACTAACAAAACTTACTATGAACAACTAACTTTGTTCTAATAAACTAAACCAATGAAATGTTTATGACTTAGTAGAAATCAAACTTAGGAATTGCTGGAGCGCCGTGTGAGGTGAAAGTCTCACGCACGGTGTGGAACGGGGGAAAGCCCAAAAGAGAATGGAATCATACCAGATTTTACACTTAGTAGGCTACCTATCGTTATCTTCGGTTTCCTCAGTCATACGAGGGTTAAATCCTTTGAAAACAAGGCTTGCGGTTGTAGGAGATGTCAAACGGTCGGGATCTGTTGTATTAGCTGCCACACCATTATTAAAGAAAGAAGGGATTAAGACAGGAAGTCGCCTCTTTGAAATTCCTAAAAGGAAAGATATCCATGTTGTGAATCCATCTATGGAGAGATATATCAAGGCTTCGAACTATATTTCTAGTTTGGTGTTACAGTATGTGGCTCCTGAGGACTTTCATGCGTATAGCATTGATGAGTTGTTTATTGATGCGACAGCTTCTTTGCACTTATTTGCTCGAACACCAGAGGAGCTAGCCCATCGAATACGTAATGAGATCTATCGCAAAACAAGACTGACAGCTACCGCAGGAATCGGTCCTAATCTCTTGCTGACTAAAGTCAGCTTAGATCATGAAGCGAAGCATAGCCCAACAGGGGTTGCTTATTGGCGGTATGAGGATATTCCCTTTAAGTTATGGTCGATTCATCCAATGAAGGATTTCTGGGGGATCTCGTCAGCTACAGAAAGACGCTTAAACGGTTTAGGCATCTATACCATAAAAGAACTCGCTCTTTCTTCTAAGGAGATGTTACAAAAGGAATTTGGCATCATGGGAGAGGAAATTCACCAACATGCGAATGGGATTGATTTTAGTCGAATTTCAGATGTGTACATCCCTAGTTCCCGTTCCTTTGGGAAAAGTCAGATTCTCTTTCGAGATTATACAAGCCGAAAAGAAGTTAAATTATTACTATTGGAGCTATTGGACGATGTTTGTTTTCGTTTACGTATGCATCAAGTAGTGGCACAAACGATCCATTTATCGATTGGCTACAGCAAACAAACAGGTGGAGGATTCTCTAGACAAAAGAAAATGGGGCGAGCTTCGAACTTAAGCCAAGATATTTTCCCTTATTGTTTAACCATTTTACATAATTTTGATAATGGAATGCCGATTCGCTCCATTGGGATTTCGTTATCCAATACGAGCATTGAAGAAGAGGAGCAAATGAGCTTATTTGAGGATATCGATCAGCGTGAAAGAGCCTACGCTCTTGCCAAAACGATTGATGAAATTCGTATACGTTATGGCAAGAATAGTGTTCTACGGGCTTCAAGCTATCTGGATCACTCAACAGCTCGTTATCGAAACGGCCTTATAGGAGGTCATAAATCATAGCATAAAGGAGTAAGATATCATGCATCACGATAGAAAAATGAAAAAATGGCGCCCATTTGCGAGTATGCCCGAGCAATACATAGGATTGCAGGAAGTCATAAACAAACAATTAGAAGTACCGAAACCTCTTTTAACAGAAGAGCAAATGGAACAAATTAATTTCACCTTGATTGAAGCCTTACATACAAATAAACAAGTTTATCTTACATACTACAAAAAGGGACAATGTATTACAGAAAAGGGATTCATCCGATTTGTTGATTCCCTGGGGAATTTGTTTGTTTTTATCGATGAAGTATTTGAATTAAAAAACAAAATGAAGTTAAGTGAACTAATTGATGTTCGTTTTACATAAAATAATTTCACCTTTAATTTTTGTGGTAATCTAATAAAAGTCAATTAGAAAAGAGTGATCAACATGGAAGTGAAACAGCAGCAAGAAATAGATCGTGATAAAGTATATGACTACGCTGAATATCCAGATAAGGTAAGTGGACGCTGCGACAACTGCAATTCAGCTTACTTCAAAAGTTCCGTAAAAGGTGGCGTTTTCTTGCGTGAATGCAGGCAATGTGGAATGAAGAAAAGCATCTAAGTATAAATGAGTACATAGTGTAAAGAGAAGGGATTTCCCTTCTCTTTTTTTAATTCTTGAACAGTTAGGAGGATTAAATTTTTTTAATCTTATTTTAATTATATTTTAATGCTATTTAAGCCTTTGGAATTATATTTTTTTTAGAAAAATATTAAAACGAAAATAAATAAGTCTAAAAACCTAATTCAAATATTAATTATATGAGCAATTCAACTTACTCAATTAAGTAATCTTAGAGTGGCTGGATAAAGAGGCTAAATTGACTTAATGACTTAATAAGATTACACTCTATTCAGTTATTATTTGATAAGGATTATCATTATCATTATATGTCTGAGGAGTGAATCTCATTGGCAAAGAAAATTTTTAATCTTAAAACTGTTCTTATTGCTATTTCATTATTAATATTAGTTGGGGTTGTAGTATGGCAAGGAATTAACTATCAGGGTAATCCTGATCCTACTGCGAAAAACTTAACACCAGGTGCTGCTATATTAAATACGGCTATTCTTGTTTTTCGCGAAGGGTTAGAAGCTATTTTAGTATTATCAGCAATTATCTCTGGTTTGGTACGTAAAAAACAAGATAACTACTGGAAACCAATATCTGCTGGAGCAGGAGTTTCCTTTATAGCTACTCTTGCTACATGGTTTATTGTTGTAGCAATTATCTCTTCTGTTAGTGCATCAGAGCTTGATATTCAAGCATTTACAGGAATTTTAGCTGTAGTTGTTTTACTAATTATTATGAACTGGTTCTTTCATAAGATTTATTGGACTGGTTGGATCCAACTTCACAATCGAAAAAAACAACAATTGACTGGAAAGAAAACAGAAGCTGTAGAAAAAAGTGCATTTTGGTCTCTGTTTATACTTGGTCTTACATCCGTTTATCGCGAAGGGTTTGAAGTGGTTCTTTTCCTTCAAAACTTACGATTAAAAGTCGGTTCCGATATAGTTCTGCAGGGAACCTTGATTGGATTAGCGCTAACATTAGTAGTAGGTGTTCTTACGTTCTTAGCTCAACGTCGCCTTCCTCATAAGAAAATGTTAGTATTTACAGGTGTTCTTT
This sequence comes from Priestia sp. USM5, assembly GCF_058323215.1. Taxonomy (NCBI): domain Bacteria; kingdom Bacillati; phylum Bacillota; class Bacilli; order Caryophanales; family Bacillaceae; genus Priestia; species Priestia sp. USM5. Next base: position 11,884 of record NZ_JBSGKN010000004.1, on the reverse strand, counting down.
TAGTTGTAGTTCTAGCTGTAATGGTAGGAGAAACTGTACAAGAGATGCAGTTAGCAGGATGGATGAGCACGACCACGATTAATGTTCATTTTTCTGATTGGGCAGGCGTATGGTTCTGTATATTCCCAACAGTAGAAACATTATCTTTCCAAGCTTTAGCTGTTATCTATGTAGTAGGCTCTTATTTTGCTGCTCGTTATGTAACAAAGAAAAAAGCCATGAAAAAGAAATTAGCACAAACAGCATAATGTTTGATAAATATAAAGAAAGAGCAAACCCCTAGGTTTGTTCTTTTTCTTTTATCTAGATAACTTTAAAAAAAAAATATACCCTATTATGGTTTAATCTATTAAGCATTAGTCTAATGTAATAAAGAAAGCAAATTTAAAGGAGGAACTCTTGTATGTCTCATGAAAATTATCAATCGGTTATTCAAACATTACATGAATGTATGACTGCATGTAATCATTGCTATGATGCATGTTTGAAAGAAGAAGATGTAAAAATGATGGTGGACTGTATTCGTCTTGATCGTGAGTGTGCAGATATCTGTGCTTATTTAGAACAAGCTTTAGGAAGGGGAACTCCATTTGTTTCTGAATTAGCTCAAGTATGTGCTCAAATTTGTGAAGCATGTGGAAATGAGTGCAAAAAACATAATCATGAACACTGCCAAAAGTGTGCAGATGCTTGCTTGAAATGTGCTGAAGAATGTAGAAGATTAGCAGCATAAACAGGTTGCACTTATAAAAGGAGAATGGCCAATAGCTATTCCTCCTTTTTATGTTTAAATTTTCGATTGTGTAGGGACATCTCTAAAAAGGTCTAAGTTAGACTAAGCGTTATAAGATAATTACAATTATATTGAAGTTTTTTACAAGCCCATTTGTTAAGTTATTTATTATCAATCTTTGTATAAAATAAAAAGCCAACTTTTAAAGGTCGGCTTTCTTGTCTTAGATTAGTAGTATTATGATTTTTAAAATTTATAATAGATTTTTATACTGAAATTTTCATTTTTTCATGTCTTTCATCATCTTCATGCAATCTTTTTTGCTCATACCTTTCATCATTTCCATACAATCTTCTTTACTCATATTTTTCATCATTTCCATACAATCTTTCTTACTCATTGTCATACAATCCTCTTCGTTCATCGTTTTATGTACCGTCGGACTAGCTGCAAAAACTGTTCCTCCAACTGCCATTAATGCAACAAAAGATAAACCAGCAACTGCTTTTTTAATTTTCATGTTTTTCTCCTACCTTATATGGAATAGAGATGGGATATATGAAAATACCATCTACTACACAATTGTAGTAGATGATGAAAACGGAGTCAATGTATTACTACAAAGTAGTAGTATTTATAAAATCATAAAAGATATATTCTGCCACATAAATGACACACATCCTGTTATCACCGTAATCAAAATAAAATGTAGAACCGATATTATCCATTCTTTTTTATTCAGAGAAGGCACTGTATGTGTCCCTGTTAAAAGAAATTCAATACGAGCATCTTGAAAATCATTATTTTGAAAATGAGCTGTTGAAAAAGACAGAGGTGTAGCATAAGTCATTAATTTATATAACGCTGATACCACTGGTTTTAGCCCAACTTGTTCAATTGCAAAGTTATCTGCAGCTAACTCCTTCTGAGTTACATAATTTTTCAATATTTTTTGAGATATAGGTAAGAAAAAGAATAGACGTGCTAAACATTTACATACTGACAACTTAAAGGGATCCTTGTTTTTATAATGGCAATATTCATGTTCTAATACAGCCTCTACTTCATCCGGCTCTAAGATCTGAATAAGACCTGTGCTTATGACAATTTGAGGGTGAATAAAACCATACGTAAAAGCTACAGGTTGTTGATCTTCAATAACATGAATTTGTATTAAATACTTTTGTTCAAAAGTTTCCATCTCTGAAGACAAAAAGCCTTTCGTTTTATAAGGTATGAGAGTAGAAAGAAATTGTTTGGTTTTTTGAACAATTCTTATAAAAGAAACGACAAATAGTATACATATAACTAATAGTAGAATAGACAACAGCTCAAATACTTGTACCCATGAATGACTATTGCAACACATAAGCATACTGTCCCAAAAGCTTTGGCTTTTATCCTGATAGGCAAAAAAACATAGGGAAAATGAACTTATAATGCTAACTAAACATACAATGTAGATGCTATATAGACGAGATAAGAGCATTACAATTTTTCACCTTTCTCTAGATTATGAATGAGCTGTTTCAGTTTATTGAGCTGATCTGGATTATGACCAACAGCATCTACAAACTGTGCAATAGCAATATCACCATAATTTCCAAGAAGTTGTTCTACCTTCTTAGATGAAGTCTGTTGAACTAGCTCATCCTGATTATAACAAGCTTTATATTGGTATCCCTTTCCTACTTTATTACGTGTAAGAATTTTCTTTTTATCTAAACGATTCATAATCGTCATGATGGTTGTATAAGCATACTCATTTTGTTTATTTAACTCTGCTAGAACTTCCTGAACGTTTGCTTCTTTCTTAGACCAAAGGATTTTCATTACTTCTAATTCAAGGGGTCCTAAGATATTTGATAACAATTCATTAGAGGTTTCACTCATATGTTACTTTCACCGCCTTCGATTTACAAATCTTTATGTTTTAAAGTATAAAAGAAACACACTTAGATGTGAAACAAGAATTCTAGGAGAAAAGAGTAAATTAATCAGAAAGATTTTTCGAATTAGCGCTTGTTTTTGTTAGACTTTTTACCTTCATTGAATCAGGAGGATTCTATTGATAAGGATAAATACATAAAATATCATGTTAAATTTCCTAAATAGGAGGACTAACCCCATGATGGATGTAACTATGTTTCAAAATATGTTAAAAATGCTTCAAAACTGTGTGACAATGTGCGAACAGACAATAAATTTCGCTATGCATAGCCCTGATGTACACGCCAGATTTCAACAAATCCAATTACTTAGAGATTGTTGCGATATTTGTATATTATGTATGCAATTAGTATCACGCAACAGCAGGTCTATGAGAAATGCTTGCAAATTCTGTGCTTATGCTTGTGAGGTCTGTGCCTACGAATGTTCACGGTTTTCTGACCAACAATCACAGATGTGTGCTCAAATGTGTTTAGACTGTGCCAGAGAGTGTCGCACCATGGCAAGTGTCAGTTAAATAACATCCCTATAAGGTTTATGAATATATATAACATATATTTGTATTTAACATAACGACTATTATAGAAACTAAAGATGCTAAAGAACACTTAAGGCAAAAGAGTTCTTTAGCACGACATAAAAGTATAATGTTCGGAATAGAAAACAGGAATTATGAAAGTGAGAATTGTGTTATTAGCTCGTGCTGTTCTTTTATAGAGAATTTATTTACACATAAATTCTAAGCCATATAATTATACAATATTATATAAGACTAACTAGGAGCGATCATAAATATGGCTACATTTATCTGTCAAGTATGCAATTCCGAATTCAAAAGCTATAGCAAAAATGCAAAGTATTGCTCTCAATCATGTAAGGGAGAAGCTTATATTAAACATCCAGTCAAAAAGTGCACAATCTGTGGAAAAGAATATAAACCAAGAAGAGCTATAAGTAAATTTTGTTCGCTTAAATGTTGTGCTGTAGAAAAGAAAATTAATAGTAAAGCTAATTCCTCGTCAGGCAAGTAAAAATTAGAAAAATGTTTTTTAAAAAGTATGATTTTGTCTAGCCAGAATCTGCTTTTTTTATTGAGAATATAGCACAAACTTTTAACTGAAAGTTGCATATTATATAGAAAATTATGATATAGAGGGGTTAACGATGGCTAGAATTCAGAACTTTCCTCAAAGTTTTCTCATTGAACATGATAGATGGCATAGGCAACATATGAATATGAGTCAATTACGTTCAGGTGATGGAATAGAATTTCTTTCATTTCACCGAGATTTTATACAAGAAGCTTTAGAATTTTATGATAACGAAGGGTTAAACCCAAGGTTAGTAGAACCTTGGCGTTCAATTCCTATCGCAATAAAAAGACATCCTGAATGGACCAGAGAACTTCAAAATGCTGAAAATCGAATTGTTAGAAACTTGTCATCCTTCAATTCGTCCGATGAGCTAGGACGCTTTTTACAAACCTCTTCTCTACATGATGCCATTCATGTCATAGGTAGTGATGTCTTTAATGAAAGTGATTTTGGACGAATTTCAAGAGCTCCACGAAGCACACTTTTTTATAATTGGCACGGGCTTATCAATAATTGGTGGAGACAGTTAGACGGTTTATAAGCTAAACAAAGGGATAGAGGATAATGATAAAAAACTGTCTGTATAAGAAACAGATAGTTTTTTAATTTTTCAAATGTGTGTGCTATACATATTTAGCTAAAATAATAGCTCTTACAGGAACCTTGCTTAAGATGTGTGTAAGAATGTAGAAAGTTAGCAGCATAATAAAATTTATAAGAAAACCCATGGAATTCATAAATTCCATGGGTTTGGTCTAAGCAATTTAACATCAGTACATTTTTGTTATATTAGCAATACGTAGTTTCGAATTTAAAAACTTATAATAACGGGCTATTCAGATAAGAAATACTTTTCACTTTGAATAGTGCTTCTTTGGTTAAACTTTATTCAGCAGAAAGTTCACTTTCTGTAAGCCACTGATGATTCGTTACTTTCTCTCCGCCAGTAGTAGGTGTGTAATCAACCATATAGACAGTAGTTTTTTCAGCTGAGTCGATTGTCGCTTTAGCACCCTTCATACCTTCCATATGGTCTGTTTCTAAAGTGACTTCAGTTCCGGGTTTTAATTCTTTATCACCAGCATCCTTAATTTCTTCTTGGATAACCCATTTATGATTTGTTACTTTTTCTCCCCCAGTAGTAGGTGTATAAGTAACAGTATAGACCGTTGTGTCATAAGCACCGACAATAGTTGCCTTAGCACCATCCATACCTTTCATATGGTCTGCATCAATAATTGCTTGACTTCCTACTTTAAACTTTGGATTTTCAGCTTCTTTTAGCCCTTCAGGAACTTCTCCCGAACCAGAATGATCCATTTCAGACATTTCAGACTCGTTCATTTTTGAATGATCCATTTCTGATTGGTTTGAATTATTCTCGTTTTTTGCTTTATTATCATCGTTTGAGTTATTTCCACATCCACTTAACCCTATAATGGTAGCTACTCCTAGAATAAAAAGTTGTTTCTTCATCTTAATCCCTCTTTTCTAGGCACTATACTTCATTTGTAAAATAATCCTACACTGTACATTAGGAGGTATAAACTTGAAGAAAATGCCTATTAATTTTGTTAATATCAATTTGTTTATTCTTAAATTAACCTAACTATATCAGTTTAAACCTATCCTAAAATTACCAATTATTCTATGTGATTTTTTAATGTCTTCTCATAGTGTAAATAAAATTTGTGCAGATTTTGTGCAGATTTATTGAAAATAATGAAAAATTATCTAAAAAAGATTCAAATAAATTTTTTATTAGTTTTACTTTCTTTTTCTTTATTGTCTTTCTCTTTTTTTATATAACTAACAGTAAGTAAGACATTCTTTGATGAGTTTATTATTTATATTTACACATTTATGAATGTAGTATAGACATTAAAAACAGATGAAAAATAGTAATTAGTATGTTTAACAATTAACATGTTCGTCTATTGTAATAAAGAAAGAGGATTTAAAGGAGGAATTTTAATATGTCACATGAAAATTATCAATCAATTATTAAAACGTTACATGAGTGTATGACAGCATGTAATCATTGTTATGATGCTTGTTTAAAGGAAGAGGATGTCAAAATGATGGTGGAATGTATTCGCTTAGATCGAGAATGTGCGGATATTTGTTCGTATTTGGAGCAGGCATTAGGAAGAGGAACACCATTTGTTTCCGAGTTAGCTGAAGCTTGTGCTAAAATTTGTGAAGCGTGCGGTAATGAGTGTCAAAATCATGACCATGACCACTGTAAAAAATGTGCAGAAGCTTGCTTAAAATGTGCAGAAGAGTGTAGAAGGCTAGTAGCATAATTATGTACTAAATAGTAAAAATTGTCTGTTTTTTTATTAAAAAGAGCTGTAGAGTAGAAAGGTATGTAAGATAAAACACGCATAACTTTTTAATTTAATGATGATTCTTGACTAAAAGAGCACTTAACACTACAATCTGTAGTGCGAGGTGTTCTTTAATGAAATTAAAAACATTTAAAATCCATGAAAAAGGGTTAAAACGTTTTTTTGGACCCCTTGAAGCAGAGATTATGTTAATTGTATGGAATGAAAACAATGTGACTATTAAAAAGGTGCAAACTTTGCTGAGAGGAAAAAAATCGATTCATTTTAGTACTATTATGACAGTAATGAATCGATTAGTTCAAAAAGAAATTTTACAGAAAAAACCTCAAGGAAAAGCGTTTGTGTATATATGTAGGTTTACAAAAGATGAGTTTTTTGAAATACAATTAAAACAATTAGTTTATGAACTTATTGATGAATTTGGTTCAAAGGTTATATATCATGCATTGGCCAGATTACAAGAAGTAGATATTCAACTTGTAAAAAAATTAGAACAAAAGGTAAAAGAAGTAAAGGAAGCGAGATTATAGACATGTGTACATTTAAAAAATGTCTATTAACCGGCAGAGAGTAAGATATAACAGAAAAGAAACATGCGACAAAATTAATTAGCTTTTTTGCATGTTTCTTTTAGAATAACTGATTAATTTTCTAGGACTTCACTGTCAATCAATCCCCAATGTTTTTGTAGCTTTCTATCTCCTTCATTTACAATTTTACCCTTAATTTTTATAATACTTCCCTCTTTAATAGACTTAATCATGTTAGAGTCTTTCATATCAGCTAAAAACATGAGAGGAAGCAGCTTTTTTTTATCTTGAAGAACTGCCAGATAGTTTTCTCCATCATAATCAATATCTGTGCTCAGAAGAAAAAGCGAGTTGGTTGTTTTGTCTATAACTCTCCCTTTCCAAGTTACCTCACTATCATATATAAGATCCTGAATATTTGATTTCTCCTCTGGTTTCAGAGCATAATACAACTCTGTGAATTTTTCAAAATTATTGTTGTGACTAATCATAGTAATTACTTTTTTCTGCGTTTTAGAGAAGTTCAGAGTATCATCAACTTCTAAATCCTTTTCCTTAGTAATTAATGAATTTTCTTTAGCCTTATAATTCAGTACGAAAAAACCTCCTTTAAATATATAACTTATAACTATAATAAGTGTAATAAGTAGAAGTAAAATCTTAGCACGCTTATTTATTTTCACTTGTTTAAGATCCTTCATAGTAAATTTAATTAAATTTAAAGTAAATGCTCAATTTTTCCCATGGCCAAACTTTTATTAGTTCTCATTTACAATAACTGCTTGTTGATTTCCTTCCTGAGTTTCTACTTCTTGTTCGCCTTTTTTCTTTAGATTAAAATAAGTATCCATAGCTGAACGAGCGAGTTCTTTTGTAATAGTATTCGTAGCACTCGGTATAAAAGCAGATGGAACCACTACTGCCATTGCAACCTCAGGATTTTCAGAAGGAGCATAAGCAATAAAAGTAGAATTATTTACTTCAACTACTTTTCCACTAACTGAATCTTTTGCATATGCTTGTGCTGTTCCTGATTTACCAGCAGGATTATATGATGCAGAACTAAAGAACGCATAGCCGGTGCCTCCTACTTCTTGAGTTACACGTTTAAAACCACTTTGAACATCTTTTATATACTCTTCTTTCATTGTAATGCGATTTAGCACCTCAGGTTCAAATGAATATTGCACTCCTCCAATTTCCTCTTCTTTAATTGTTGGAGTACGAATTTCTTTTACAATCTGTGGTTTGATACGATATCCTCCGTTTGCAATAGCTGAAGTATACTGAACGAGTTGCAATGGCGTATAAGTGTCATATTGTCCAATTCCTAAATCTAACGCAGTTCCTGGAATTTCACTTCCCCCCTGAACACCAGTAGATTCGTTATCTAATTCAATCCCTGTAGAAATACCTAAACCAAATTGACTATAGTATGAACGTAATTTACTAAAGGTATTAGCTTTAATTGGTAAAGAGCCGTTATATTGATATTTCACACCAGCCATTTCCATAATAGTTTTAAACATGAATACGTTGGAAGACTGTTTTAAAGCTGTTGAGTAATTAATTGGTCCCATGTTTTCTGCAGACTTTTTTAACTTTGTGCCGGCAAATTTAATAGGCTCATCAACAAAAATTGTATTTGGGGTAATGACCCCTGAATCTAAGCCAGCGAGAACTGTTGCCCCTTTTACAACTGAACCCATAGTATATGACGTTGATAAGTTGCCGAGCGCAAAATCTTCAATTTTAGGTTGCCCTGTTTGCTTATCAATTGTATACTTTTTCCCAGCCATTGTTAAAAGCTCACCGGTACGTGGGTTCATCATAATAACAAAGGCACGATCTAAAAACTTTGTGCCATTCATTTGTTTTTTCTGTAATAATTGCTTCGTAATTTGGTCCTCTACTGCTTTTTGAAGTTCCATATCAATTGTTAATACTAAATCACTGCCACGCTCCCCTTTTGATAGCTCGAGCGTGTTGACTAAATTTCCATTCTCATCCGTTACATACTGCACAATTTCTTTTTTTCCCTTTAGCTCCGTTTCATATTGTTTTTCTAAGTAGCTAGTCCCAACTTGGTCATTACGGTTATATCCTTGAGATAAATAATAATCGACTTTATCCTTAGGTAACCCTTCGTTTGCAGATGATACATTACCTAATAATGTGAGAAGAGTACCTTGGCTAGGATAATATCGTTCCCAATAAGTGACGGTATCTACTCCCGGCAACATTTCCAAGTTTTCACTGACTATGGCGTATTCCTTGTCTGTCAAATCACTTTTTACAATTTGCGGTGTTTGAGAATAACCAGCTTCCATTTGACGTTTTATGGCGATTATCTCTAAATCTCCTTTTAAACTTTCTAATTCTTGTTGTGTAATTCTACTTAGTTGAAGATTATATAATTCTAAGTCAGTCATAGAACCATTTTCTACTCTTTTTAAATCTATTTTATTAATTTTTTCTTTTGCTTTTTGTGGATGAATCATAATCCAATAATCTTTCATATCGCGCTCAGTTAATTTAACTACATCTTTCGTGCTTTCATATTTCTTATTCTCTGGGATGTCAAATACATTTGTGGTATATGGGACATCAATTACCCTGGCTAGTTTTTTAGCAGTTTTCAGCGTTTCTTCATCGTTACTCGCTTCAAATCGTGTATAAGTAATTGCATTTAGTGGTTTGTTATCAACGATTATTCGATTATAACGATCATACATCTTGCCACGAGGGACAGCTGTACTAACTGTTATATCTTCCGTTTTCTCTACTTCCCTTTGATAATTTTCACCATATACAATTTGAACGACCCCGAGTCTTAAAACTAATACTGAAAACAAAGCAAAAACTATTAAAAAAAGCATATTTAGCCGAAAAGAAACAGGTTTCTTTCTTTTATTTTTATTTTTCATATCCCCACCTACATTTTATAAAAATAATATTAGCTGGACGCAGAATTAAACATTGTATAAATAGACAATAATATGACAATGTTTCTATAGGTTGGACTAATTATTAAAATTGCTGTGGGAATTCTATTACTTATACACTTCGTTATAGATTCCCCTATTGTGTAATTATTCCATTTTAATAAACCTATATTTGTGAATTATAAAATTATTAAATAGCGAAAAAATAATGTTTAAATATAACATCTGCACATTTTAATCACTCCTTTTCATCATATGTCGAAATTATAGAGAAGAAATGTGGTGAAACTGTGTAGAAATTGAGGGGAAATTAGTTTTTTTAGAATTAAAGTGTATTAATCCTTTCTTAGTTAAATGTTTCGCTCTTTTATATAAAGAACTTACAATTAAATGCTTTAACTATATTTAATTGTAAGTTCTTATTTAAGCTTAGTAGAGTTTAAGATTATCCATTCAAAACTTTAATTTAGGGAGATATTAGGAGACTTTATATTAAGTTATTAAATCAATTGAATTATTTACCTTTTTGCATAGTTTTCACACATTTTTTATCTATACTTCTTTTATCTAAAAAGGGAATGAGTGAAAAGAACTAACTACTAATTTTAGAGGATCAATATAATTTAGATTGGAGTTAAGGAACACGATGAATATTAAGTAGGGATTTTATAAAGTGACATTATGCAAGGAGAGTATAAAAAAGAGGTTATGCTACGATGATTATTAGCGACAGATACGGAATGATAAGTGAAAATAAAAATACCACTAAATTTAGTGGTATTTTTATCCCAATATCGGTTTATAACTTCAGCTCAAATTAATTATCATAGTGCTAGTGGAAAGCATAAAACAAAGATGGACGGTAATTTATTATATCCCTGAATATATAATGCTCCAATATTTGATTATAAGTGCCCTAAATATCCAAAGAGGTTAGACACTTTTTGAAATTTTCTCCAACACAGTTAAGTCGTCTCCAAACTTGCACATGGCATCACAGTCACATCTTAAATCTTTAAATAATAGATATGAAAGTTCAAAAGACTCTAAATTTCTAAAAGAAGGCCTTAATAATTGTGCTTTAATTTCTTTTTCTCTCTTTTCAGGTGCTACTAAGTAAAAAGATGATGGTTCAGTTGCTATTGACAAGCATAAATCATGTAATCTTAAGATTCCGGAATAAATAGAGGTGCTTTTTTCCACCTCGAATCCACATACAATTTGATGATTTTCATTTATCCAAAGAACGTCGATAAGTGATACAGTATCATATACGTCTGCAGGAATATTAGATAATTTTAGGTCAGGAATAGAATACTCTCCCAATTTAATCCCTTCCCAAACTCTTTTATGGTCATTTCGAGCAATCCAAACTTTATAGCCTAAGGAGTTTCCTAATTTGGCAAGATAGTATTGCATTTCACTGTGAGTACTCTCTTCTGCGTCATCTAATTCAATTTGTTTATGTCTTTTATTTTTACTTTTATTTTTCTTTTCTGTAATTATTAAAGAAATATCTGCATTTTCTTCAATAATTAAACGATAGGTACCAATTTCAAATAGGAGTCCAGCGATTGCCCCTAAATCTTTTGAAAGTGAATCCTTATAGACTTCATTTTCAGCTAATATTCTTTCCCTTATTTCTAGGTATGCTTCCCATGAGCCTAATTTCTTCTTTTGATTGTATAGTAGATTAAAACCATTTAATATCGCTGTATTAAATGGGGGAAATAAAGTAGGATGTAGAAAATATAAAATATTTGCTACAGCTGGTCCTAATCCTTTTATTTTCATATTATCTAATTTCTTTATTTCTAAAATAATTTGATCTTCATTGTTAGTCTGAAGGCAAGCCTTTAAGAACCTACCAAAGGCCTTTTTATGAACCCCATTCTCGTAGATATCCGGTATTCTTAACTTTGGTTTCCAATAAAATGCATGAGAAGCTCCTTCAAACACTTGTTTTTGCTCTGATATGGCAGTGACAACTACCTCTAGGCTGGACCCTTTAAAATCATTCCCAAACTCATTATTTTCAATTTCATTAATAACGACAGACACCCCTTTTTTTATAGTGCGAAACGCTTTTAGTCTATCTTTGCTATTTAGAAACCATGAATGATAAACTGATTCTGTATCCTCTTTAAATTGATCAATAATTTTAATAAAATTAGGATCTCTCATATAGCTTTATTTCCCCTATCTCTGTGTCTATTATAATTAAAGTAATATATATATTTTATCATTTTTTTTTAATACTGATGCAAAAATGAGTACTTAC
>NZ_JBSGKN010000003.1:0-154062 GCF_058323215.1 Priestia sp. USM5 | reverse complement strand
TGGTATGCTCCCCTTATAGTAGACAAATAGAAGAAAGCAACCTATTCTGTCTACTATGGAGGGGATTTTTTATGGGGAAAAAGAGGAGAACATTCAACATTGAGTTTAAGAAAAAAGCAGTCGATTTATATCTTTGGGATGGAATGGGCTGTAAGGCCGTTGGGAAAGAATTAGGGATTGACCATACAACCGTTCTGCGCTGGGTTCGACATTTTGAAGCTGAAGGCCTGAAAGGCCTTGAAGAAAAAAGAGGAAAAACACAAGGCTCTACAATAGGGCATCCATCTACTTATCCAGAAGATACAGAAACAAAAATAAAACGATTAGAAGCTGAGAATGAAATGTTAAAAAAGCTCTTACAGGTGTAAAAGGAGGAATGAAAGCAGTACCTATCCAAAAGAAATATAAAGTTATTAAAGAAATGTCAAAGAAACGCTTCTCTATCTGCCTCTTATGTAAAATTGCAGAGGTTTCTAGAAGTGGCTATTATAAATGGCGGAACCGTGAGGATTCCCCTTCTCATAAGCAATGTGAAGATAGAAGAATGAAACAAAAAATAAGAGAGTGCTATCAAAAGTTCAGAGGTATCTATGGATATAGGAGAGTACAGACCTGGTTAAAGGTCGTATATGGATTACATGTAAATCACAAACGTATTCAACGGTTAATGAAAGAGCTGAAGCTAAAAGCTATTATTAGAAAAAAACGGCCATATTATCGAAAAAAAGAAGCTTTCGTTCTGTCATCTAATCATCTGAACAGAGAGTTTAAGGCTTCGCAGCCTAACCAGAAATGGGTAACCGATATCACCTATTTAATTTTTAATGGACAATCTTTGTATTTATCAGCGATTAAAGATTTGTACAACAATGAAATTGTTGCCTATAAAATAAGTTCGAGGAATGATTTGAAATTAGTAATGGATACACTCGAAATTGCCAAGAAACGAAGAAATGTAGAAGGAGTCCTCATACATAGTGATCAGGGAATTCAATATACATCTCGTGCTTATCATCGCTTCTTAAAAGCGAATGGGATGAAAGTTAGTATGTCTAGAAAAGGCAACTGTTGGGATAACGCTTGTATAGAGAGTTTCTTTAGTCATTTTAAATCGGAATGCTTCTATCTATATAAATTCCAAACAGCCAATGAGGTCAAAAATGCCGTTCACCAATACATAAATTTTTATAATCATGAACGATTTCAACGAAAATTAAATAACCTGAGTCCTTATCAGTATAGAACTCAGGCTGCATAGGTAGTTTTCTTAAGACTGTCTATTTGACAGGGGTCACTCCAAGAGTGAGGTTGTTTTCTTGGTTGAGCAGTTAGTCTGCTAATAGATCATCAATTACGAATTTTATCAAAATATTTTGTAGAAGGGAACTGGATAAAAGAGGACTTTTTTACTTAAAACACTATTCAACTCTAAATTAGTACATGTATAAAAGGTAGTTTTCTTATATAGTACGTTCTATTCAACAAAAATTCGGAGCATTGATTTATCAACGATATATAGAAACGTATAAACGAGAAGATTAGCAAGTAAGCGAGTCCTTATGTATCAAAGTCTCGTTTACCTGCTTCTGGAATTGCATATTATGTTAAATATCATGTATAACTTAAAAACAGAAAAAACAACTGGGTCCGTTCAGTTTCTTTTTCTGTTTCATGAATGATAATCAATGTTTGACTGACGTTACAGAACGTCTTGGGTAGTTTGCCCAGAAAACTGTTTAATATGTATCAAATTGAAAATATGTTATAGTGGAATTAGAGCTAAGAACTCACATATGGGTTACTTTCTTTTTAAAGGAAATGCCCTTTATTTTTAAAATTAGATTATATATTAACAAAAATACAGTGAAAAAAGAGAAAAAACTACTGATATACAGGGATCAGTAGTTTTTTCTTGTACATTTATTTAACCAGACGATTGAAGCCTTATGGCGTCTTGAATAGTTTGCTCAAAACTTTGTTTGGTATTCAGATTAGTTATTATTAAGTTTCTTCATGGTCTCTACATCTAGATTAATTTGTCTCATTATGTCTTCATATTTAAAATTCTCGTCAATCTGAAGAATTATTTTCTCAGGTTCATGTTTATACTTCTGAATTAGCTTTAATAGCAATGGACGTACATGTTTATCAAATATATTTAATTTTGTTACACCTCGTTTTAGAATCTCTAAGTTGTTTGTACCTAATCTTTTATGGCATCGCTCTATACAAAGTCGGAAAGGTACATCTAGGAAGATAATAATATCTGCTTTTTTAAATCTATCTTCGTATGTTTCCCTATATCCCCAGCCCTCTATTACCCATTTATCTTTATCTAATAATTTGTTTAGTTCTCTTGAAAAATGTCTGATTTGTTGTCTAGTAGGAAAAGGAGTGGTCTTTAAAAATTTGAGCTTCTCATCCATTTCAAAGAATGGAAGTGAAAGATCTTTACTTAATTTTTTCCCTAGTGTAGTCTTACCTGCACAACCGTTTCCAAGAATACATATTTTAGACAATTTTCATCCTCCTCTGTGGAATAGACAGTTATATTACTGTCCTAATCAATGATATGTATATGTTCCAAGAGTGGGGCATTATTAATTTTTTTATCAAGATAAAAGAAAAGGCAGGCTTAAGCCTGCTACTAAATCCTGATAAAATCCATTATGGTAACTATGTCTGTATATCATATATAACAAAAAAGAGAAAAACCACCTTAACTTTTTGGGTTCAGTTCAAGAGGGGGTAGTTTTTTCTGTGTATGAAAGTGATGATTAGCGACGTTGGAAACCATCATTATTAGTTTGTTCAACAAATAAAATTTTATTCTTTTTATTTATAAAGAAAACCCGTAGATTAGAAGTTCTACAGGTTATTTGGTAGTTTAAATTGAATTAGTTATATCCTATACGATTTAGAAATCGTATAGATTGAAAAATGAATGATGTTTTAAAATGATGCTCAAATGTGAATATTACCTATAGACATGCAAGAACCGTATGGGATTGGATAAATTTGGTTATATTAAGTATAGTATTCAGTTCCAATATGTATTAAAGACTTCTTAAAAGGTGGATGATATAACATGCTTGATTCCAAGACAATTGAGATCGTTCAATCAACAGTACCGGTTTTGAAAGAACATAGTAAACAAATAGGGAAAAGATTTTATGAGTTATTATTTGAAAAGGCACCAGATTTGTATAATATGTTTAATCAAACGAATCAAAAAAGAGGGATTCAACAGGAAGCTTTAGGTTATGCGGTTTATGCTGCAGGAGAACATATAACCAATCTAGAAGCCATTAAACCTGTCATTGAAAGGATTTCACAGAAACATCGCGCAATAGGCGTAAAAGCAGAACAATATCCGGTTGTGGGTGAAACTTTACTTCAAGCAGTAAAGGATGTTTTGGGAGATGCAGCTTCAGACGATATTATTGAAGCGTGGGGGAAAGCGTACGGATACATTGCCAATGCTTTTATTGAGCTAGAAGAAGATCTCTACAAAGAGACAGAGAGCCAACCGGGAGGTTGGGAAGGATATCGAAGCTTTTATATCGATAAAAAGGTAGAAGAAAGCGATAATGTGACGTCTTTTTATTTAAAAGCGAAGGATAATAAAGCCATTGCTTCTTATAAAGCAGGGCAATACCTTACATTAGCAGCAGCCGTTCCCGGAGAGAAATATACGCATATTCGTCATTATAGTCTTTCTGAATCCCCAGGAAAGGATTATTATCGAATCAGTGTAAAACGGGAAGATGCCCATGATGGTGCCCCCGCAGGGATTGTCTCAAACTATTTACATAACCAAGTTGAAACAGGAGGTACGCTTAAGTTTTCAGCTCCAGCTGGAGATTTCGTGCTTGATGATAGCAAGCAGCCTGTTGTTCTCATTAGTGGAGGAATAGGGATTACACCTTTACTTAGTATGCTGAATACCATCGTAGAAAAACAGCCAACACGTCAGGTTACCTTTATTCATGCAGCCATCAATGGGAAAACCCATGCTTTTAAAGAACATGTGGCTCAATTAGATAGCAGCAATGAAAATGTCACTTCCTTCACCTGTTATAGTTCGCCTAGTGAAGAGGATCGACTGGGTGATGATTTTGATAAAGAAGGTTACGTTGATTTAGAATTGTTGCAATCGATTGTTTCCTCAAACGAAGCCGTTTTTT
Source organism: Priestia sp. USM5 (assembly GCF_058323215.1). Taxonomy (NCBI): domain Bacteria; kingdom Bacillati; phylum Bacillota; class Bacilli; order Caryophanales; family Bacillaceae; genus Priestia; species Priestia sp. USM5. The sequence continues at coordinate 149,875 of NZ_JBSGKN010000003.1, read as the reverse complement.
ACTTCTGTGGATCGATTCCGTTTATGGAAGCCATTCTGAAAGCATTACATAGATGGGATGTACCAAACGAACGTATTCATTATGAGGTATTTAGCCCTGTAGCCATTTTAGGAGAAAAGTAAATAAAGTGACATTCAATCCGTTTAATTATCTACAGATCAAGCCCCTGAATTTTTTGCGAATTTCAGGGGCTTTTGATATTCTCGATATCCTTTTTTTTTTATAGACAAGATATGTGTAGAATATACATGACTTACTTCTGAATGGGGTATTGTTTTTAGTTCTTAATCGCTTTTGTGATTAATTGGACAGTTCTCATTGATAATGTGACTTAATTAATAATGATGATTTAAAATACTCACGGGATGTTTCTATGAAGCTGCCTACATTATAGAACAGTTCCAAGTATGTCTATAAGCGCCTTTATAACATTTTACATATAATATTATAAGAAAAATAATATTTTTGATATGTTTGGAAATTTGTTAAGCTAATCGAGTAGTTTTCTGATTTATGAAGATGGAAGGATATTAAATCAAAAGGCTTTTCATCTTACCTTATATTGTTACTGTCGATTATATCCATAGTATTGTTCTATTTATTTTCAACAGATTTCTTATTTGAGAATTTTAATTTTTATAACTTCCCTTTACTTTTTAGCGTTGCCATTAATATGTAGGATATCTATCGTCATAATTTCTGTATATAGGAGGAATTTAAATGGATAAAGAGATGGTTAAATTTATAAGAAAAAGTTACAACATGAATCAACGTAATTTCGCTCAAGTAGTTAACTGTAGTTTTTCATTAATTGCTTTAGTGGAGGTTGGTAAAAGAAGAATAACGGAAAATTTATATAATAAAATTACAGATGCCTTTAATTTAGATGAAAAGCAATTAAAAGAAATTCATTCTCATTTAATAGAAAGTAATCAAAACAAATATTAAGGAAAATAAATTTACGAATGTAGGATAAGTTGATTGAATTCACAAAAGGAGCGAGTAATAGTGGATGTAAAAGAAAGCGAAAAAACTATTCGATTAAAAGGAATGCTTCAGGAAGCTTTAAAACCGATGACAGAAAAATTAGAAAAGCTAAACGAAGAAGTTGAAACAGTTCGGAAAAGCCAAGAGGAATTACAGAAGATGCTGGAAGAAATAATAATGAAATAATAGGAAAGGCTCCTTACTTAGTGGTCCAAGGATAATAAAAGAACTATACAACACGACAAAAGAAGTGATAGAACGTCCAATATCATTCTTTTAGTCGTTTTTTATATTTCTCTCCTATATATGGAATGTGTCACTTTTTCTCAAAGGGTTCATAATTGATGAAAATTTTTCTCATCAATTATATTTTTTCTTCAATAGCTGGAATTTTTAGCGCTCCAATCATAATAGATGGCTACTAATACGGCTGCATATCCTAGTCTAGTTAAGGAAAATAGGAATAAAAGAGTTAGCAATGAATGATCAGTTCCTTGGTGGATTTTCATCAGATCGAGAATATAATAAAATATTATGATATACTTTTTAATATAGATACTCATTTTTTTGTAAAGAGGTGTCTTTCTAATGGATTATCATTTAATTGGTTTATCAATTATATTTTTTATTTCCTTTTATTTTATTGGAATAAAAAAGTATATTAGATGGCTATCAAGATGGAAACAATTTCGGGTTAAAGATCAGGAAAGGTTTGCTCAGTTGGTAGGAACATACTTATTAGTGGTAGGTGCAGTCTTGTTAATAAGTGGTTTTCTTAACTACCCTTACGAAAACGCTATCATTTATGTTTTTACATTAGGTTATGGTGATCTACTTACTGTGTATATAAGCAATCATATTCTTGAATAATTATTTATATAAAGAGCTCTTAGTAAGCTCTTTTTTCAATATCTTCCAGTTTATCCCCTTTATTTTCTGGTATTAATACTTCGAAATAAACCTTTCAAGCTAAGTATTTGGCTAATATTTTCCAATGGAATAGAAACTCAGTATAAAATAAAATCACGTAATCTATATCATATAATTGGCGATGGAGAATCTTTTTATTTTTATAGAATTATAAGTTCGTATGGATAATAAGGTCAGGAAGGTTCATTAACGAGAAATATCCTCCAAAAAATAGAGGAACTATATACATATCTGGGGTCCCTTTACCTTCTGGAGAATGATGAGTAAAAATGTTTACATTAAAACTCTATTCTTTAAATTGAAAAGTTACTTATTTAACTGTAAATTGATTCAAAAAATATCTTGCAGCTTTAGTTAGACCATTCTTTTTAAGTGAAACAATTGCTGGCTCAATGTAGAACTGGAAATTTTCAATTTCAAGAACTTCAATATTGTGGTTAAAAATCGCCTGAATTCCTGATTTAGGAACAATTGAAATACCTAATCCAGAGGCAACTAAGGAAAGTATTGTAGAAATATCTTTACACTCCATTACAATATTAGGAGAAAATTGATGTTTGTGAAAATTACTCAACATGTTTTCGTATAGAGAGTATCCTTTCATAGGACCTAACATAAGAAAGGGATAATCTATAATATCCTTTAAATTTACAGTTTTGTTTGAAAAACGTTCTTTCCAAATGGAGGGAATTACTGCAACAAAAGGTTCCTCTAATAAACATGTTACTCGATAATTTTCTAATGTTTGAGGTAGAAGCATCAATGAAAATTCAATTTTTTGTTCAATCAGTAATTCCTCCAAATAAGAGGAATCTCCCTGCCAGACTTTAATAAATATATTTGGATATGATTCCCTAAACTTATGTAAATGTTCGAATAAATAAGAAACGCAAGTATACGCTATACCAATGGATAAAGTTCCTCTAAGCCCCTCTTCCATTTCCCGAATTTCCTGTTTAATGATCTTACTCTCTTGCAACATTTGAACAGCATGATTATATAATATCTTTCCAGTTTCAGTTAACTCCCATTGCTGGGTATAACGTTTGATTAAAGTTGTTCCAAGTTCTTTTTCCAAACGCTGAAGTTGTTGACTAAGTGGAGGTTGTGCCATATGTAACACTTGGGCAGCTTTCGAAATCCCTCCTTCATCTACAATGGTTTTAAAATATTTTAGTTGTTTAATATCCATCTCAATCACCCAATCATATGCAATATATATAACATTATAACAATAAATATATTTTTCATATAACATAAATATTGATAAGATACTTTTATGATTCCTAATCGCAGAAAAAAGTATAGTAAAGGTCAATAAATTGTATATGTAAAGCTACATCTAATCATTAAAATTCCCATCATATCAAATAACAGCTATTTTTTAGGTTCCATACATACTTCATTATGTCGATTATTGGCATAGCAGAAAATATGAAATTTTATAGGGGAAATAGTATTTCTTCCTTTGTTAATAAAGGTAAGATAATCAATCTTTATGGCAAGAGTAGGTATCTAGGCAACGTACTTGAGCTTCGATATTACTACATGATGAAGTGTGTCTATTATTTTTCAAGTAGAGTATTAAATCCTACTTTATTTATGAGTTAAATGTGTTATGGGTAATTATACTAAATTAGATGACAGCCAAGAAAATGTTTAACAACATACTAGCAAAAGGAGAAGATAAATTATGTGGATTCGCTTTTTTATTATGGGTTTCTTTTCTTTAACAGCAATATCTCTCATAGGTTATCAAGTTATAGAAATTTTCCATGCATATGGTGCCTTTTTTTACAAGAGTCCTAAATAAGGACAATTAAATTTAAAATACTTAACAAGATACAGAATGATAATGAAAGGGACCGATATAAAGTATTAAAAAGAGAGAGACCTATTATGTGAAGGAACATAATGACTCTTTGTGTTTTTATAAAGCTTTGAAAATAACCATTTCTTATAAAGAGGTGTCTTTATACATGAATTATCGTTTAATTTGTTTAGCATTTTTGTTCTTTTTTCTTTATTACCTTATTGGTGTAAAGAAATATATTAGATGGTTATCAGGATGGAAGCAATTTCATATTAAAGATAAGAAAAGATTCACGAAATTAATAAGCACTTATTTATTAGTAGTAGGGTCCACAGTTTTAATAAGTGGATTCATTGATTATCCATTTGAATCTACCATACTATATTGCTTTACATTAGGTTATGGTGATTTACTTATGGTTTATATAAGCAATCATATAATTGAGTAATAAATGGGATAGGTGGCTTCCCGAAAATAAGCCCTGTGTTGGTTCTTATCTCACTCAATTGTGCCTATTTTCAAGCCTGACGAGACTGAAACTAGGCTTTTTAATAAATTTATTTAACTGATAAGAGTGAGTCTAGCTTAACTATAGTATAGCTTAACTATAGTATAGATTTACTCTTATCCTAAAATAACTACATACTTCGTAATGAACCTTTTCTTTCGGTACTTCCCATTTATTTAAAGTTTTATTCTTTACTTCACTCGCTTTTGTATGCTTTACAAGATAAATTCGAACTGTTAAATAAACTCAATTTAATTTTTAAGTCTAAAAAAACAATGAAAATTCAGATATCTATTTAAATAATCAGGGTTTTCCTATAAAATAACTTTATATGTTAGAAGTTTTGACAAAGTACTTGCCAAACTAGTTAGAAAGGACAATGGATATTAAAATGGAAAAAAAACTTGAAAAGAATTGGAGTCATCACTCAAGCATAGGATTAGCTGCGTATCTAAAAAAAATGAAAGGGACAATTAGACAAGAAGCTAAAGTTGATTATATTGATTCTATTATTTCAGCTGTAGGTGCACTTATTGCTATTATTACTGTTAGTTTTATGGCTATTCATCTAGGCTATCCTATGGCATTAGCTCCCCTTGGAGCGAGTTGTATCTTAGTATTTGGGGCTCATAAGGGCGCTCTTTCTCAACCAAGACATGTAGTCGGAGGGCATTTACTTGCCACTACTTTTGCTATTATTATTTGGTGCTTATTAGGGAAAAGCTTATTTACTCTTGGTCTCGTATTAGCTCTTGTATTGATCCTAATGGCCCTTACACAAACGATGCATCCTCCAGCAGCAGCTAGTGCACTTGTTGCCGTTAATAATCAGGTAGGTTGGGAATTCCTTATTCCTGTTCTACTGGGTTCCCTATTGATAGTAGTTATCTCAATTATTTACAATAATTTATTTAAATCACGGCAATATCCAAATCATTGGTTATAAAGGTGAAGATAGCAAAACAAGGATAGCGTGTTAAAGAGGTGATTTAAAAAATGGAAGAGTTTATTGGAAGTTGTACTATATGAAGAAAAGAAATATATTGCATAAATGGCTTTTTAAATGGACTTATTCAGCCAGATGGAACGTTACGATGCTTCTCTTGCGATAAAAAGGAGTTCCTGGAAAATAGGCTTCAATATGGTTTTTGATTCAAAAACTCCAAGAAAATTGTGGTTAATTCGAAATTTTTGAATCAAAACCATTCATCACATGCCTATTTATACAATTAATTACATGACAAATTATTTTATTTGTAACATTTTTGAAGTAGTAGTTTGTAATTCTATAAAAGAGAACAATATATATACATAAATAATTTCGGGTATACATGTAGTAGTCTTTTTTAAACGTTTTATAGATGCTTTTATATTGACCATTCCTCTCTTATGCAATTGATATCATCATACTAAAGGTTTTATCGAAAATCTTCTTTCTTGTTAGATAATCCCCCATCATTTTTCCCTCTACTATGAAATAATTCACCACAAATTCTTTATTTTATAACCACTCAGGCAAATTAATTTATAAACTAAAAAACACCCCGGGTAAATGGGCTTTTGAGTATGCTATTACTTGTGAACATTATCTAAAGTACAAATACATATGGTGAATGCATTGATAACTCCCCATAATACTTTGTAGGATAAATTAATAACATGTATCCAAATAGTCCATCGAATTCCTTTAGGTTCTTTCTTTTTATTAGAAAATTATTCTTTATTGAATGGCGTCATTTTTGGTATCGATAAAAAGCTGACCATTTTTTTGGATCTCTGCATAAAACACTTCCGAAATAGACTGTACGTCTAATTGCTGAAGTTTTTCATACAACCATTTTCTATCAAGATTTAATTTAGCTAAATTATTAGTGTTAATAACTCCATCCACGATTACCTCAGTCGCAAGGGGAAATAAATCTTTTTTGGGTTTATCTATATTCATATCACTTTTAGTTAAAGGGAGTTTATTTTCTTTTTTCATTATAGAAAGCTTACCATTTGTTTCAAATATGGCATATTCGACATCCATCAATGAGAAGATGTCTTTTTCTCTAAGACTTGCCGTTAGAGAATCCATGTCTAAACGAACTTTACGAAGTGCGTCCTCCATAATCTTACCTTTTTTTATAACAATAACTGGTTCACCATCAATTATTTGTCTTGTTTTTTTAGATTTAATCGTCATAAGACCAATAGTAATCGTAAAAATACTCCATGCAAGTAATGCAATGAGGCCATTTGTAAACGCTAGAATATAATTGACAGTTTTTGCTCAATGTAATTTTACACTTTTGCTTCAATAAGCTAGAACTCTAGTAAAATAATAGAAGGTGTTATTTTACTGGGGGGACAGCGTCTTGGAGGAGAAGTTAATGCTTTATTTAAATATTCAACAATTACATCAACGGAAGTTTAAAGTATCTCAAATTGCACAGGAGCTCAAAGTATCAAGACCAACCGTTTATAAATATTTAAAAATGACATTTGAAGAGACAAAAGCATACATGGAACAGCTTCAAGGCAAAGGTAAGAAATTGGATCCCTACAGGGATTGGATTATCGCTTGGCTTGAAGAATACCCTCATCTCAGTGCAGCGCAAATCCACGATTGGCTCTTAGAGCGTTATCCCGATTTAGTTGTTGGCGAGAGTACAGTAAGAGCATATGTGAAAGAGATGCGGGAGATTTATCAGATTGAGAAAAAAGTAATAATTCGGCAGTATGAAGCAATCCCTGAACAACCTATGGGTAAGCAAATCCAGGTGGATTGGGGAGAAACGAAACAGAAGACAACTGAAAAGAATGAAATTAAACTATATTTCATCGCTTTTGTCTTAGCTCACTCTCGATACAAATACATGGAGTGGCAGGACCGGCCTTTTACGACAAATGATGCCATACGATGTCATGAAAATGCATTTCAATTTTACGGAGGACGCACAGAAGAAATTGTGTATGATCAGGATCGTTTAATTACAGTAAGCGAAAATTCAGGTCAGCTACTTTTAACTTCTGAGTTTCAAAGCTATGTAAATGAACGTAAGTTTAAAGTTCATTTATGTCGTAAGGCAGACCCAGAATCAAAAGGAATGATTGAGAACGTTGTAAAGTACATAAAGGGAAATTTCGCAGACAGCCGAGTATTTAGCAATATTGAAGATTGGAATAACCGTGCGTTACAGTGGCTACATCGCACTGGAAATCAACATGTTCATCAGACAACGAAAAAAAGACCAGCTGAAGTGTTCCCCGTCGAAAAGCAACACTTACAGCCCGTCTCTTCACCACTCTCATACGAAAGCGTCATTACCCCAAGTATAACAAGGAATATTAGTAAGGACAATACAATACGGTTTAAATCAAACCGTTATTCCGTTCCTCTCGGAACGTATAGTGCAGCCTCTGATAATGAGGTTTTTATTGAAGTCACTTCGAGCCAACCGCCAACGCTGATTATCCGTAAACAGTTAGAGGGAGAAGTAATTGCTGAACATAGCATTAGTAATGAAAAGGGAAAGCTTATTCAACATCTACATCATATCCGGGATCGTTCAAAAGGTATTGAAGAATTTAAGCAACAACTGGTTTCACATTTTGAAGATCAGGAACGTGCAACTTCTTATTTAAATGAAATTTGTTTAAGATACCCACGGTATCGGCGTGATCAGCTCATAATTATTCAAAACGTCATTGAGAAATATCCAATGTGGATTGAAGCCACTTTGACTAAATGCATGATAGATAAACTTTACAGCGCCAATGACTTTCGGGATATAGCAAACCATCAAAATGCATTACAAACTGAATGTACCCAAAAGGTGAAGCCTCCCTTTATAAAACATTCAGGTAAAGACAACATCATAGTGACAACTCGCTCCCTTACTACTTACACAAGTATTTTAGGGGGTGAACCACAGTGAATAAGACTGTAAATGACTTGCAGGAGCACTTTCGCCAATTAAGGTTATCGGAAACAGCTGAGGAGCTACCAAAGCTCCTACGTGAGGCTGAAAAATCTTCTTGGACGTATTTAGAATTTCTTGAATCTATCACACGTTATGAACTGAGAAAACGTGAAGTAAAGAGTTTAGAAAGAAGAATGAAGTGGGCGCACTTCCCTTACGTGAAGTCATTAAGTGAATTTAATTTAGAAGAGCAAACAGCTTTAACGGGGCGCCAATTGACCCAGCTCGCAGAGCTAAACTGGCTTGAGCAGCAGTATAATTTAATTTTATTGGGACCGCCAGGCGTTGGTAAAACATTTTTAGCAATCGGTTTGGGAATTGAGTCTATTCACAGAGGTTTCAACGTCTATTTCGTAACTATGGGTGAGCTTATTCATCTTTTAAAAACGGAAGAATTTCTAAATAAATCAAAAGTGCAGCTAAAGCGATTAAGAGGCGCCGATCTGGTCATTATTGATGATTTAATGTATATGGCAATGGATCAGCGAGAAGCAAATTTGTTTTTTCATTTAATTAATCATTTGTATGAACGAAGTTCCATCATTCTTACATCCAATAAAAGCCCTGAACAGTGGGGTGAATTAATGGGAGATCAGGGAATTACCACTGCGATTTTAGATCGTTTACTTCATCGTGTAGAAGTCATTCATATGGATGGAGATAGCTATCGAATGAAACATCGAAAAAGTGTATTTTCAGCTGAAGTGTAAAAAGTAAATAAGCAAAAAGTGTAAAATTCTACTTGACGTCTACACCATTTCCCATACTGAGAGTTTGATCAGTAACCAATGCTCCACTCAAAGTACCAATTGTAATAGCAGATACAAAGTTAAAAAAAGTCATCTGGCTAATCTCTTTTCTACCCATTATTCTTGTTAAGACTAAAAGTACTAAGAATGAAATAGCTACCCTAATAACAATCTCCAAAATATTCATATGTAACCTTCCTTTCCTGTTATTAACGTAGTATAGGTGTAATATTTACCCAATAAATCATTTTTATCACAGATATTATGAGAATAAATACGTTTTAGTATCCTATCGATTTGTTTACCAGCTCTTGGGAAAAATAATTCCTTTTGAAGGGGAAGTTAGATAACGGTATTTATTACCAATTAACATTTACGAATTAAACGTAGTTTATTTAATTTCGTATAATCTAGCAATAACCCTCATATTAATAGAATAAAAGACTAGAAAGAACGCGGGTGAATAGAATGGAAAGAAAATGGATCATGATTGGACTAGGTGGTATGTTTATCGGGATAGGAATCAATTTATTTATTCTTCCTTCTCACATTATAAATGGGGGAGTATTTGGGATTAGCTTGTTATTAAAATACCTACTGGGATTTAAGGTGGGGATTAGTATCGTTTGCATTAACATTCCGATTTATTTATCAGCTTTAAAACATAACCGTTCATACTTTTACAATAGCTTATTTGGTTTAACCATTACATCTCTCGCTATTGATTTACTCTTCCCCTTAAATGGGATCATTGATCTCCCTGTTTTAGTGAGCGCTTTACTAGGTGGTCTAACCATTGGACTTGGGGTAGGAATTATGCTTAGACATAATACGTGCCCTGGAGGAATCGATCTTCTCGCTTTTTTACTTTCAAAATGGACATCTGTGAATATTGGATTCCTCCTTCTTCTCATAGATACTTCTATTGTTTTGATTGGCTTATGTATAGTTGGAGACAAAACTCTAATTTATTCACTTATCACAGTAGGAGGCGTATCCATAACAGCAGGTATACTAACTTCATTTAGGTCTGTTATTTACTTACGATAGGGATAAGGTAGGGTACATAGTACACTGCCTTACTTCTACGGTTTGAATAAATCTTATGTAAGTTCTTATTAGAAAACATTTTACTAGCTAAATACTCTGTAGATTATACACTAACACATTCAAAAATCTTTATTGATAAGTTTGTACAAACAGTCCGTCATCTTCTAGCCATTCGGCTAAAAAGATAGCATTATAATCAGTTATCCTTTGAGATAAGAGTTGAGCTTTTAACCACTCTTCATCAAAACCTAAATCTTTTACTTCATCCCATAAGACTTCGCCGTCCCGTATAAGGGTAACAGGAACATAAACGGGTTTTATAGACATATTAAAATTTTCTTGGGTAGTTTTTTGATATTTTGTCTTTTTTAGAATGCTAATTGAGCCATTTGCTTCTAAATAACAAAAAGCAACTTCTCGAATAGAGAAAGTTTCACTTTGTCGAAGTAAGCTTTGCAGCTGATTGATGTTCATTCGGTTTTTCCTTAATTCTTCTCGATCAACCATCCCGTTTTTAATAAGAGCAGACGGTTTGCCTTCAACAATGCCGCGAAATAATAAATATTTTTGTCCAAGGTACTCAACTATAAACAGTAAAATAGCCCATAAACCCATAGAGTAAATAATATGAAAGACACCAACTTGGTGATCATAGAATGCGTTCCCCAATAATTCACCGAGTACTATAGAAGCAATAAAGGTAAAGGGGGTAATTTGATTAATAATCTTTTTTCCTACAAACTTAACGATTATAAAAAGGAGAAAAAATCCGGTAATAATTTCAATGGTAACATTCAATGGACTTTATTTTAAAGGTGTTTTCCTTCCTATGTTGAAAATGATAAATATGGATTGAAAGGGGGAAATACAATGAATCCATACAAACAATTACAATTAAATAAAGAATTGGAAGCGATTGCTAAGAAACAAATTGAAATCTATAAAAAACGAGTAAAATTATCTAAGGAGCTAGAACAAGACTTAGATAATAAAGAGCTTCAAAATAGAATTATTGAGTTAGAGGAAGAAAGCCAAAAACTTAAGAAAAAAAGTGAGGATTTACAAGCTAACTTTTAAACATTCTTACAGGTAATTAACATGGAAATGTCATTGTATAAATAATAAAGTATTTAACTGTAATAGCTAAATACTTTTGTCCAGGCGTACGATGATATGAACTATATGCTTCGCCAGTTACGTATACAGGATACTAATTACATACAATTATACATTAATTAAAGAAAATTCAAATAATTCAACTTTACTTTTTTTGGTGAAATATTTCCCAAGTAGCACATTTAAAAAATTAGACGGAAAGTAAACATTCTTAGTTCACATAAAGCTGATTATGTAAAATAGCTATCATATCCAACAGATTTTATGAAGAATATATTTATATAGATGGTTTATATGGAGCTTTTATACAGTTAAATCGTATAGAAAGCAGGAGGGGATAGTATGAAGGATAAAAAAGAAACAAATGTGCTAAAAGATGCAGCTAAATCTTTTGTTAAAGGAGTTACTTTCAGTAGTGTTTTCGATCCCGATATGAGTGAGGAAAATGTATTATCTATTTCTTCTTCATCCACCTTTGCATATGCAAAAAGCGTGTATATGGGGAATTTGTTTAACTGTGCCATCCAATTATTAAAAAAGACCTCTATATCCAGTTCTTGTCCCTCGTATTCTACGATATAAGGCACTTCTCCATCTCTTCCAAAAGGAAAAAAACCACCTCCTGCGGGAACTTCACTTATATAACTTTTTGGAAGGAACTCTATTTCAACACTCATTAGATACTCCCCTTTGAAAATAAGAATGTAGTCTTAAATATGATTATAACTAATAACCAGTAAGAAAAGTAATTCTTATAAATGCTTGAAATTTAAATTACACAAGGTATTCCAAATACTCCGTTGAATGAACAAAATATCAATCATTTATTAAATGAATAAGGGGTGGAGAGTTATGCAAGGATATTTTGCAATCATATCATTACTTTTAATGATGATAATGGTTATAATTCGTGCTAAACAGTTGGGGAAAAAGGGAATTAAAGCTTTTAAATTTGGTGAGCTAGATAAAAAAGATTTCTTTATTATCCCATTTGCATTACTGTTTTTTTATCTTATTTTCTCTAGTGTTTTTGATTTGCCCAAACTAGGTACCAAACTATTTAGCAATGAAGTCTTTAGTTGGATAGGTGTAGGTTTATGCACGATGGGTTTAGTATTATTCTCGTTAAGCATAATTTCATTTGGGAAAAGTTTTAGAGTTGGAATTGATGAAGAAAAACCAGGTGAACTTATAACAACAGGTGTTTTTGCGATTAGCCGTAATCCCATTTACACAGCTTTTGGATTTGTTTTAATAGGGATATTCCTAATTTTACCAAACTGGATATTATTATTGTACGTATTTACTGGAATTTGGCTTTTTAATCGTCAGGTTCAACTTGAAGAAAAATCCTTGAAAAAGATTTACGGTGAAGAATATGAAGCATACTGTAAAAAAGTTCGTAAATACCTTTAGCATTAGTTGTTGGTGGCAAAGGGTAAGTCTTTCATTCATATTAAAAGTAAAAGTGGAAGATTAACATAGCCAAAAAAATAAAGAATGTGGAAATATGTACTTAACCAAACGGTTGTGTTAGTTTAAGATGATAGTATTTTGGGATCGGAAAGTTTGAAAATAAGAAGGCAAAATAAAACCCTGATTCTTCTACTTGGCGTAGATAAATCAGGGTTTTATTTCCTAAAAGTGTCTTAACGTAGGCTTTGAAAAAAAGATGTTTTTGGGGGACTGAATTTTACCGATGAGCATGCAGTTGATGATTTAAAAGAATTGCTTTCATCAATTGATACATTTTAAAAACTTTAATTATAGATGAAAAGAGTCCTCATGGAATAAGGGCTCTTTTTGTTATCTCTGTAACTCACATTATGGCAACTGAAATTGAATATGACATATTGTCTATAAAGATTAATTACTTTTTGTGCGTGCAAAAACATCTATTTTAAAAATTAAATAGACGTTTCATTATTGATTTTTTCGGTATCTAAAAAGGTGTACTGTTTTAGACTGTCTTTTTGTCGATAAGTGTGATCTTGGAGTGAACAGGATAAAGATAAATTCGAAATAAAGTAACTAGCAGTTTTCTTTAATTAACATTATATGGTATATTTGGTTAAAAAGGAAAATTAACCTTATGATAGGACTTATTATTGCTATTATTCTGTTTAACTTTATTGCGTTTAAAACAAATAAAAGATTGACGGCAAATCAAATCGTACATATTTGGGCATTTACAATTGCTTTGCAACAACTCGGCGATTTATATATTGATACAAAATATCATGGCTATTGGTACTTTTCTAAAGATATTGATGGGTGGCGTGAAATTCTTACATTAACAGTGTTGATTCCACCAGTGAATATGATGTTTCTAAATTGGTATCCTTCTGGAGAAGCCCTTCATAAACGTATTATGTATATTTTTTATTGGATGATAGCTATTTTACTTTATGAAGCCATCACATTATTACCTGAACCGTGGGGATACTTTAAATACGGTTGGTGGAATCTATGGCATTCAGCCATTATGGATCCTTTACTTTTACTTATTGTATTAGGATATTATAAATGGATATATAAGCTGGAAAATAAGCTCTTAGCAGGAAAGAAATAAAAACAAAACGCCACCCCTCAGGAGACAAGGGATGGCGTAACATCAAAATTTATCCTTTATACATAATTTTACACATTATAGATTTATCAAGGCTTCAAGCCTTTGAAAAATTACCTCTACTCCATAAAACCATGAATAAATTAAGCTTTTATATTGAACTTAAACTCTATTTCATTCTTTAAAATTTCCGCCCCTCTTGGACTTAGCACTAAACCTTTTGCATATTCCCTATTTTGAGGAGTGATGTCACCTGTTACTATACATTCGTTATAAGACATGTATTTCTTTAAAATAATTTGATTCCCATCAACAAAGATCTCGATAGGGTCTTTTTCTTTAATAGCAAGAACCTTTCTTAGCTCAACTGGAATAACAACTCTACCTAATTCATCTACTTTTCGTACAATACCTGTTGATTTCATTTTATATTCTCCCCTTCCTTCTGCAATATTCTACTTCATTTGATTTTCTATGAATAGATTTATCAATCCAACAAAGGAACCTTAAGTGCTCCTTCCTACATCATATAAATGGTACTAAAACAAGCTTAGCCTGTTTATGTAGTCTCAACGCTGTCGAATGTTTAAAATAGTCCCATTCTATAACTACTCTAGCCATCTTATGATTCACCTTTTATTTCTTCTTGCATCATTTTCTTATTCTTACGAATAAACGAAGGGATTTTGCTAAAATAGTGTCTCTTCACTTCACCATAAGGTATCCAAATTTCTTTTCCCTCAATAAGATCATAAACTTCGTCTAAAATTTGATCTCGTTTCCTAGGGTGTAATTTGACGTGAGGGTAGTTAATCGCACGAATATAGCGTTGTCTTAATTCGTTTGTTATCCATTCTTTCTGCTTTTGCCTCAATACTGAAAACTTTTTATTCGTTTGAATTAAGCGTCCATTTTGATAAACATGATTTTTCATATCGTTTTCCCCCTTTTCTCCTTAGTACCATATAAAATCATTGAATCTTCATTTACCTAGTAGGCTTTTTTCTTAAATTGTTCTTTCACATAGATACAATTTCGTGTATGTTCACGGGAAAAGAAATGATCGTGTTTATAATGTACTGTGACTTCACATGAAGGACAGACAAAGAAACCCATTCTTATTTTATCTTGATTGACCTCATGCGCATAAAACTCTCCTGTAGCTCTAAACATTACCACATGTTTAGCCTTTTCGATTTTTGCTCGCATAACCATATCCCCCTCCACCACATTTTTCATATATTTCCATGATAAGGGTATATGGAAAGAAGACAAAGAAAAAACAACATCACGTAATAACGGAATGCTGCCTAATCATTAGTTATTTTTTAACTTGTAGCCTTTAAACGTATATCCATAAATCTTAGTGAGATCAATAAAGCTCTTATAGGAATACGTAATCACAACCGGTGTGTCAACTTCAACTTTCTCATAAAGCTTCTCCACATCTGTATTATGCATTCTGACACATCCGTGACTCACGTATTTTCCAATGCTGCTTTCATTATTATTTCCGTGAATGCCGTATGTATCACCATTCGTACCGCCTGCATTTAATCCTAACCAACGCTTTCCTAATGGATTACGAGGATCTCCCCCAGGAATATGTCCTGTATAATAAGGGCGATTTTTAATCTTGTTCACCACTTTAAAAAATCCAACAGGTGTTTTCTCCCATGTTTTACCCGTTGCTACTGGATCAACGATTTCAATATAACCGTTATGAAAATACGCAAGCTTGTTATATTTTTTATTAATAATAATGAAGTCTTGATTAAATGCTTTATTGGCAGCTTCCGTTTTCCCTACCGGCATTCCATATAGTGTAGCCATCAATAATATAAACACAGTGACTAATTTAATGAATAAATTCTTCATCTCAAACACTCCTCTTT
Source organism: Priestia sp. USM5 (assembly GCF_058323215.1). Taxonomy (NCBI): domain Bacteria; kingdom Bacillati; phylum Bacillota; class Bacilli; order Caryophanales; family Bacillaceae; genus Priestia; species Priestia sp. USM5. The sequence goes on along the minus strand of NZ_JBSGKN010000003.1, from coordinate 134,290 downwards.
TTATCATGTGTATATAAAACAGAAAAAACACCTTCTTTATTTGAAGGTGTTTTTCGTAACAATAATTTATGAACAAAAACCTATTTCATTGATGATTTTGACATGTAAAGAAACATTCTCTATCGCAATTAACGTTTGTTTTGCGTAAGTACATTTGATGCAAATATCAGTGTCTTAAAATACACATAAAAAAGACCCCACTCAATCAGTTAGAAGGAAGATTGAAATAGGGTAAGTGTGATGGACTCTCTTTGGGGAGAGAACAATACTATTACACTGATATTATGTGATGAATCTAATGAGTTATACATAAAAAATATCCCTTCACCGATCAATTAAGACTAGTATATGAACTTATAACATCGGCTCCTTTTTAGAGCAAGAAAAAACAGACCTTACTATACCGAAGGTCTGCTCTTACTTACTTCCTCATTAATTTTCTCTGTATGACGACAAGAAGGGAACGAGGAACAGCCAAAAAAACGAGTACCATTCCCATCTCGTACGACTAGATCTTGCCCACACTTTGGACATTTACGAGGTTCTGGTGTGATATTTTCAAAGATTTCCTGTGCTTTAAAAACGGGATTGACTTCATTAATAAACTTTTGAAGATCCGCCCGATCCACTAAAGTCACATCACATGCAGCTGCTAACTCTTTAGCCTGCTTCGTAAAATAACTATTGGTCACGACCCAAGCTTGATTCGCTTTATAATACGCTTTTGCTCCATAAACTTCTTGTACAGCAGAAAGACTCACCCGGTTTTTAACTCCATATCGTTTGGCCTGAATCACAATCTTATCCTTGCCTTTCATCACCAAGTCAGCCCCAAAATCACCAGACTTTTGCGTCACTTGAGTTTTGTAACCTAATTGCTGAAAAAGTGCTTTTAGATAAATTTCGAACTGATAACCATCCATTTTATCAATATAGGGCATACCTGATTGGGCTAGCTCTTTCATATACTTCCGTTCACAAAGGACACGGTAAGCAAATTGAGAAAGCTTAAATAAAATGATGATAAGAAAAAGATAAAATACACTTTGAAACACTTTATCCATTCATTGAAAGCTCCTGTTCTTTTTGTTTATTTCGGAGACGTGATGCCACAGGTTGAATGCTTTTTCCATTCTTCTTTAATTGATCGTTCCAATCTTTCGCTCCCTTTGGAATATCTGCTCTTATTAAATCAGCATTAACGATTTGGTGCATTTTGTCAATAAATTCTTTTCCCCCTTGGTCATTATCGACAGCTAACACCATTTCTTTAATGCTTAAGCCTTCTCTTCGAGCTTCAATATAAGACTGAGCAACAGTTTTAGGTTTTAAGCCATTCATACTAATAAGACGTGTATTCTGTAATTGAGTCTCCTGTATACTCCAATAAGAAAGAAGATCAATTGGGCTTTCAAAGAAATGAATCTTGTTTGGGCGACCAACATCAACTGAAAAGCCTGTATGTGGGTTATCGTTCGGTAAGACTTGTTTAAAAGAACCTCGTTTATTTTTTATCGAAGCTGTTCCTTGTCGATCTGCCCCAATCACTTTTCCTTTACCTCCATGTTGACGCCATTTAAACACCAGATTGTTCCGTTTGTCCTGGGCGATTAAATCTTTTTGAAGGAGCCAGTCAACTAATCGAGGATCTATTTTACGTTCTTTTATGAGATAGTCTTTTGCTTTGCTTTGATCCTTCACTTCTAACTCTTTTGGATAGCGAAAAGGCTCGTTGGATTTGGAATTAGTGTGCTGTTCGTGAGAATGAGAAAGCTCTTTATAATCGCCTTTGTTGATATCTAATACAGCTTGTGGGAACGACATCCCATAATACATTTGAGCGAAACTGATTGCCCCGTATCCTGTTTCATTCCGGCTATTCCAAGCGTACATATTTCCTTTGATGAGTAAGCTATCATGTTCCGTATGACGATAATACTTTCCTTCTTTTACAAAGGTTTCGCCTTTGGCTTCCAGATACGACAACAAATCAATATCTCTGGCTTTCATAACCTCCTCCTCCTTGACGTATTTTCGTTCTCCCACCTAAATCCCTCCTTCACTCCACGATATGAAAAAGGAGAGCTTTTCAGCCCTCCCATTCCGTCTAAACTTTTGCTTTTTTTAACGTTCCATTTCTTGTGTCTCTTTCTGTTTTCTCGAAGAATTTGCTCCACTATTCCGTGCAAAAAACTTCGTAAATCCATTCTGTGATTTCTCTTCTTTTTTCTGCTTGTCATGATCCTTTTTCTCTGTGTCCAACGCCTTTTCAAGCTTGGTTAATTTCTCACGTTGAGAATCAGTCAAATTGAGCTCTTTTAATTCCTACAGCACTTCTTTTTTTAATTTGTACACCTTATCAAAAGAATGCTTTTGTTCAAACTCCTTCATTTTGACCAAACGCTGCTCTTTCTCTTGAGGTGTTTCTTGCTTGAGCTGCTTTTCGACAGGAGTCTTTTCTGATTCAGCTTCCTTTTTCACTCCTTTAGAAGAATCTTTTTCATCTGATATGCCTAATTGGGCTAACAAGCTTTGTTTAAATAGCTGCTTATACTGTGTTTCTTCGCTAGGCTGCTGCATAACTTCTAGTACTTCTTGTTTGTAATCTTCTTGATATCGGTCCTTTTCTTGTGTCTGTTTACGTGCTTGAAACTGATGAGAAAGCTCATTCTCCATACCTTTCAATTGGTCAGAGGTGAACTGCTTTTCCTTTAAGGCACTTGATTTCAACATGACATAATCGTTTTCTGCATTCACACGGGCTAACATGCTATCAATATCTTGAGGTTTCTCTTTGTCATGAGCCTGTAAAAACGTAATATAGCTTGTTTTGAGCTGCGTTTCCCGATCTTTCTCTAAAACAGGATTCACATCATGACTCTTTAAAAAATCAAGTGTTGCTTCACTTTCATAGGCTTGTTTTTGCCCTCTTTCATCGGTGGAAACAAGTAAAACCTGCGGTTTTTCTTCCCCTAGAGCTGATTGTGTTAAGTAAACAGCTCCAGAAGGAATGTCTTGCAGCTGTTCACCACTGATATTTGCCCAACCTGCCTCGATTTTTTCATTTTGTGGGTGTTTCATAAACTTCTTTAATTCTCGTTTATCGGAAATAAGCGTTTTAAATTGGTCATTTGAAAGAGACGTAATTTTTTTCATCATTCTTCCTCCATTTAGATAGTATTTGGGCAATAAAAAAGAGAGCTTTTTACGCTCCCTTACCTTTCGAGTTCCTGTTCTTCTTTTTTCTTTTTGACGGTGCCTGTACGTTTTTGAGGGTACATGTGATTACCCACTTCAACACGTTCTTGAAAAGTAAGAGATTGTTCTTGAACTTGACCATTGATGATCCCCTTCTCATTTTTAGTGATGTTCGAATCGATCTGATGCTCAAGTTTCACGACTTCTTCCTTTGTCATCCATCCATTTTTAATCGCTTGTGTTTTGGTTGAATAATACTTTTCTTCAGCCGTGACACGGTCTAATATGCTATCTACATTTTGTGCCGATTCCTGTTTCTGCTTTTGTTTATAATCTTCATATCCCTCTTTCATTTTCTCTTGTACATTTTCAGATGAAAGAGAATCTGCTTGCAGCTGTTTTTCATCGTTTTTTTCTGGTGACTGATTTTTTTCTCGCTCTTTTACCAAAGTCTCCTCAATTGTTTCAATAAACCCAACGGACGTTTCATGTACCTCTTTTAAAAGCTTGTTTTTATCTTCAAAGGTCTTTCCTTTCGTCCAATTTGAGAGGTAATCCAAAGAGTAAGAACTGGTGTCGATTCCAAAATAAGAGGAAACCGTATAAGCTGTCATTTCTGCCTGAAACTCTTTTTCCGCAGCTGTATAGTTTAGATATGTGTCCTTTGTATGAAGTTTGGCATGTGTGAGTTCATGCAAAAGTGTTTTTACATTTTGCTTTTCTGAATTACGAGGATTTAGCGCAACTTCTTTTGTTAATGTATAGGAAACCCCTTTTGCAGATCCTAGTTCTTCTTTAGGAGCAATGATAGAGATACCGTTCTTTTCCGCAATAGCTTCCATTCCTTTATAAAGTGCCTTGTAATCCTCTATATTGCCTTCTAACCAACGATTCGGAAAGATCTTAGGTAAATCACTTGCTTTTGCGTTCGTTTGCGCCACATCGAAAACATGACCGACTGAAAAGTACAGTCGGCCTTGAGTAACTTCTTTTTTTCCATCTTGTATGAGTTTCTTTTCTTGTGGAGTGGCTTTATTAATCGATTTCCACTTTCCATTATCATCTTTAAATTTAGGAACCGTTTTGTTTGGTACAAGAATCTTAATGCCCTTTTCCCCTTTATTGACAGAGCACCCTTTGTCTTTCCAAAATTTAAATGATCCAACAGCTTGAGCACCAAAGAACTGTTCTTGAATAAGAGCTGTGTTCGACATGGAGTATTGATAAAACTTACCCATAAAAGATAAATAATCTTTTAGTTCTTCGGCAGAATGAAAATGCTGCTCCACCTTCTTCTCCATACCTTTCGTTAACTCTTCAACCTCTTTACGCTTATCTTCAACGGATTTTTTCGCATAGGTTTTACTCATCTTCTCCCTCCTCTTCTTGATAGGAGATCCCCTTAAGCTCTTCTAGTTCTTGTTCATACCAAGGTTCTTCTAAATCCACAAAAAGCTTCTGTGTTTTAATATTCATTGGCACCAACATATTCTCTTGATGTACCACATATTGATGAAACTCTTTCGCTTCTTCTGGACTTAAATTCACCTCTACCTCTTTTTCTTGATATTGCACAATGGCATGATCCTCTCCCACAGCTTTAATCGAAGCTAACACTAAATCTTTGTTAAAAAACATATCTTGTTCCTCCTCTACATGTTTAAAACTATCTTTATATAAATCCATCAATGAGATGGTTGTTTCCCTTTGGACTCTTCCCAATCAATCCGTTTTTGACGTTGATTCGCAATACGCTTCTCAACAGCTTCTTTCGCAACCTTTGTGCTATCTAACTCTTGTAAATCTGTGGTCATTAATCCATCAAAACCGTGATGAAAGAAAAGACCGTTCATATATTCAATTAAAATTTGTGTGTTTTTATCGGCACTGTTTGCTCCAAGACGTATCCTAGTTAATTCCTCTTTTAGTGCTTGATGTAAGTTGTTGCTAACCACTTCCGAAATATATTGTAATGACCATTCCTTTTCCTTGGTTTCTTGGTACTTTTGGCAAATATCCATAATCGCTTCCCCAGGAAAACGAAAGTGATGTTCTTCCATATAAGCTTGAATATATTCATCTGTTTTCGTATCTAATGAAATGGTACGTCGATTTTTCTCCATCATTCATAGCCCCTTTCAGCTTCTCGATTATGTTCAATATCTTTTTGCAATTGCTCATAATGTTTTTGGTTTTTCCAACTTTCATATTCTGATTTAAACGCTCTCTCCATCTTTTTTAATGCAAAATGCATAGAGACATGTTGATTAAAATTTGCAGGACGCTTTGATTGTTTCCTGCTTTCTGCCATTCTTTTAATCTGTTGCTGTTGCCTATCGTAATCTTTCATTTCTTTTAAAAAAGCATTTCCCATTCGCTTATAGAGATCATCTATTTTTGTTTGCTTGTAGTCCTTGTATCGTTTCTCATCAACCTTTCCTTCTCCATATGCTTTCTTTAATTCCTCTACTTCTTTATCTAACTTTTTAAGTAATTGTTGATATTCATTGCGATGATACTTTTCAATATATTTTTGACTCAGCACATCAATAAATGGCTTCATTGGTTTTAATGTTCGGTAGCTATATTGCCATTGCCTTTTATCTTCTGGAAGATGATTATAGATTTGTAGAAACAATGGTTGAATGTCACGATTCTTCCATCTTAATGAAGAATCCTGCTTCTTTTTTCCGACCATATCATTTCGAATTAACTCATTTATTTTCTGCTGCTGCTCACCTCGATTTAAAATTTGATTCACGACTGTTGATTTCATTGCATCCAATGTTTTAGGTTTCCTTTTTCCTCGCTCACGAGTAGGTTGTGGTTCTACTGTTGCAATATGAATATGAATGTTCCCAGTGTTGTAGTGAATGGCAGCCGACCAAACAGCCGACTCATTTAACCTTTCCCTTTTAAGCATTTCCTTCATGGACTGACGGGTAATGTCCATTAACTTTTTCTCATCCACTGTATGAGTATCAGCATCATATAAACCATTTTCTTGGAGCCACGGATTATGAAATGTGATGACATCTTGCCACATGATACTGTTATTTTTTTGTGCTGTTTCAAACAATTTTTTTAATTGTTTTTTTTCTTCTTCATTCAACCGATTGGATTGTTGAGTAAATAAAGAAGACGTTTTATTAGGATTATCCATATAATCTTGATATAGGGTAAACAGTTTTTCATTTGCTCCCTGTCCTTTTTTTGCTTCCTCACGATCTACATAATCTACATAATCTTGAAAAGCTTTCTTATCAGACGTGATAAATTTTGTTTTGAGCACGACTCCTGGTATAACAGAGGACGGCTTCATTTTTTGTACCCCTCTACAATGGCAGCCATCAACTTACCATTTTTTGCGATTCTATAATCCTCAACTTCTTTAAAATTTTTCATGGTTGACCTTTGGATACTTTTTTCTGTACAACACAATGCATTTATAATATGACGACGTTCTCTTTCCAAAAGACTATCCATATTTTGAGTAACAGACTTCACCATTCTTTGTATTGAGTCATCATCACGTTTCTGAGCCTCTTTATGCTCTTTACATATTTGAGAAATGGCATCAGCTGGAAAGCGCAAGTGATTTTCTTCCATGTAACTTTGAATATACTGATCTGTTTCAGTATCAAATGAAATTTTACGTCTTTGCTTCATCATTCTTCATCCTCTCCCATCATTTCTTGAATGAATCCATTAACTGTTTCAATTGCAACTGCACATTTTTCCATCATCTTTATATTTTTATAGATGATATTTTCGAGTTCTGCTTCACGATCTTTTTGTTCTTGAAAAACAGCCAGTGTTTCAACCTGACCTTTTAAGAATTCTTGACGAGAAATCTTTTTTACTTTTGCAATCTCATCTATTTTTTTTACGGCAGTTGGATCAATATCTCGTAAAAGAATATCCATAACATTCGTTCCTTTCCTATAAATTGTGGTTCCCCACTACAAAAGAGAGAAGAGCATAAGGGGTTTTTGCTATCACAGGGTGTGATAGGCTAGGCAGAGCCTAGCAAAACCGTGATATCACGAAAACCTTTAAAGTGTGAACCTGCTGTTGACCTAAACTCCTCTATGTGAACCTACTGTGAACATGAAAAACTAATGATGTGAACCTACTGTGAACCTCAAAAAAACACATGTTGACCTACTGTTGACATGTGTTTTTTCACTTCATGGCTAAATCCTGTTGCTTTTCATTTAACTTTTGGAGCTTTTCTTGTAAACTTTTTTGTTCATCTTCATAGAGCTGAATGCTTTCATCACTCGACTGAATGGCATCCTTTTTCATCGCAATTTTTGATTCCGTATCGGCTTTTTCCTCATTCACTTGGTACTTCATATCACGTTGTAATTCGTTCATTTCTTGTTGCGTTTGGCGCTTATGTTTGGCTTCTACTGTGATTGCTTTTTCATAGTTTTTCATTTTCTTTTTGACAAACTGTTTCTCTAACTCATTAACTAAAAGCGCATATTCTTGTTTGGTTTTTGTTCCTTTTCCTTCTTCACTTTTCGTTTTTCGTTGGTCAGAATAGAGCGTGGTAATTAACGCATGAGCATCTATTTCCTCTGTTGAATCTGTTTCTGAATCACCTGTTACATCATCCACATTTACCGTTTCTTTTTCTTCATTTTCTTGATACAGATCAAAGGCAAGTGCTTCCCAATTTGGAGATAAATCACTGATTCTCACCACATAATAGCCATCATCTTCATACAATAAATGAACAGGTAATTTGATGTTTGGATTCGCTTTTTCTTGTGCAACAAAGCTTACTTCCTCTTCATCTGTTTGATCCATTTTGATCACCATATCCAGTGAGCCATTAGCCGGATGATACACACGATTTTCAATGGTTACGGTTCCTGTTATGTTAGAAGAAACTGCCTCATAGGTTTTGGTATGATACAAAGGATCTTCCGTTTTTAAATAGAATTTTGATGTCAGTAAGGATAAAAAACCGATAAAGAAAAAGATCAACATTGCTGTATACTTCCATGACCGATTGCGATTTAAATTAAATCGATAATCTTCAAATTGCTTCTTAAATGCCATCTGCTCCACCTCATTTCATGATTTCTGTTTTCAATTCTTCGATACTATAAACCACCCATTTATTCTCTTCTTTCCGTAGAGAAACTTTAATAATGTCATGCGTTTGATCGTCGACATTCTCATCTTTTATGACAAGCTGATTCGTAAATTCAGCAATGACTTCGACCTCTTCTTGCCCTCCATCATATTGTTGTACATAAAGCTGTACATCGTTTGGAACTGAAGTGTAACTATCTCCATATACGAACTTTTCAGAAGGATAAAATTGCTCATAAAGTTCTTTGTCCATGATAGCTTTTGCGACCTTTTTGCGATCCTCAAATCCATCTTTTTCACGATGATAGGACACATCAATAAACTGTTTAACCGTATTCAAGTAATCTCGTTTTTGTTGTTCTTGGGCAGAAGGGCGAACTTCACTTAGTTGTTTTTTTAACTCTTTATTTTCTTCTTGTAAGCTCTCATTTGTGACTTGAATTTGTTTCGAAGCTGTTGTGTTGGAGATATTATGGTTAAGGTAGATATTGAAAATGGTCACGCCTGCCACCACAACGGCAAGCGCTCCAAATAGTAGTGCTGCTTTATTTTTCATCGCCTTTTCTCCTTTTAAAATCGTTTTACTCTTCCATTGAATCGTTCACCAAAATACGTTCCTTTTGCCATACTTGCGATGGCTACACCTGTTTTTCCTTGGCAGCCTAAAAACTGATTATTTCCAACATATATTCCGACATGGCCGTCTATTTTATAGGTATCAAAAAACACTACATCTCCAGGCTTCATGTCTTTTGGATTGATTGCTTGCCCCTGTGTTTTGAGTGTATCGGTTGTTACGCCTGACATTGGACCAACATTCATTCCTACCTGTTCGAATGCCCATCTGACGAAACTTGAACAATCAAAACGTCCTGCATTAATATCAGATTGAGAGCGTCCGCCACCAAATACATAACGTGTTTTACCAATCAACGTTTTGCCTGCATCAATTACTTTCACACCTGATTTACTGCCACTTCCACCACTCGCAGGAGCAGCCGGTTTTCCGTCAGCTGTGATCGTTCCTGTATAATATTTCAGTACCGCATCGACATACTTCGCGTCGCCATAACAGGCGGAATAAGGAACCATTTCAGGACGCACACAGTGATAATTTCCTGTATGTTTTACCTTTTGATATTGCAATTGTGAAAAAGAGATTGCTAGCTCTGGTGTATATTTACCTCCATTTTTCATGACATAATTGATAAAACCACCTCCAAAATTGTAGGATTGAAGGCAAAGTTTCAAATCATAATGAGCCTTTTCTAGTACACTTTTAAAATGCAAAACTCCTTTATCGACCGATAATTCAGGGCTAGAAATACATCCAACTGATCCACAATAAGACTCACTACTTTGCATTGGATCGTTTCCTCTTCCTCCACTTTCTTGCATCATAAGTGCCATCATAATTGGCACATAAGAAGCGTCTAGCCCATGTTTTTGTGCGTACTTTTCAAGCAAGGGTTGATACTTCATGACCTCTGGTGACACATTAGCCGTTCCTACACCAATGCCTCCGCCTTCAATCTCTGTTACCTCACTTTGTTGACTATCTTTTTCAAATTCACCTGTAATGGCTATAATCGTACTCATGATTAAAAGGCCCGATAATCCTAACAGGATCAACGTGCCTCCAATCAAATATTTTTTTGGAATGAGCTGTAAAACAATATGCAAGGCTTACGCACCCCCACCATACAGCACTTTCTCTTCCTCATCGATTTCAATATGAAAGAGAATGTTTTTTACGGACTTAATACAAAGGAGCACATCCCCAATTGGCAGCTTCGGGATCTCAGTCAATTCACTATCGGTAATCCCTGTTTTAAACACTCGTTGAATGGTATCTAAGTTATTATCATCTTGCTGCATGATGAATTTATATTGAGTTAAATCAAAAAGCTTTTTAATTTTTTCAATCGCTGTTTGTTCGGAACCATCTGGCACAAAGTCACTGATTAAATGACTTGCGTAGATTAAACCTGCAAAGTATTTTCGAGCTTCTCGACTAAACTCTGTTAGGAAATCTAAGGCATGTTCATTGCCCTTTTTCGTGTTCACAATGTGGTGCGCCTCGTCGATGACAATCAAATAACGAATGGCATCTTCAAAGGATAATGTCCCTTTCGTATAGGCTGCCAATTGTGGTTCTCCATTCTGTAGCATGCCATCCCATAATAAACTCATGACATTGAAAAGCTGTGCCTGTGCAATTTCATCTTTTAATTTTGATAAATGACGGATGGAGAAGAATACAACTTGCTCGTCGTTAAAATCTTCAATTGTCGAAATGCCATCAAATAAATGAGCGTACGTTTCAACCAAGTTTTCAATGTTCAGCTCGATGAGTTCAAGACGTCGTTTCCGATACTCTCCTAAGTTTGGATGGTGCTCTCTTGTTTTTTCATCTGCATATAACTCTTTCCGAATAAGCTGTAGAAACTCACTAAACGTTGGATAGGCTTCTGGTGAACGCCCAGTGATATGATTGCTTGCGCCTTTTTCATCGTTCCATAACTGTTTTTGGATATAGAGTTTACGAAGTAACTTTTCATACTCTTTTAATTCATCATCTTTTGCTTCCGGTGCGATAAAGCGATAAAAAACGGTTAATTTAGATAAATGCTGCGTGAAGCTATTAATCTCATGTTCATGTGTTTTGAACACTTGTAAGGGATTAATTTGCCCTTCTGATCCATCGAGCGCAATCTGTTTCCCCCCTAATTCTCTGACGAGACTTTCAAACTCCCCTACAATATCAAACCCTCGAATCTTATAGCCTTTAATCGCATTATCCGTGGTGACTTTCTTTAAAAAGGTTGATTTACCTACGCCCATTAAGCCCATCAACACCGCATTATAACTTTTTCGTTGTTGGTCTTTATGAAACAAATCAAAGATGACACTCCCACCAGTTCTTGTTGTTCCTTGATACGTGCCGTATGGATCATCTAAGTGAGTAAAATGAAAAGGAAACCCTCCGGCTAATGCTAATGCGGGGATTTCCTTTCCTTTTCGCTTATTGGGATATTTCTTTTGTATGTCAAAATGCGTCACTAACGATTCCCACTCATACTCTTGTTCATTTAAGAAAATGGATCCTCTGAAGTTATGCGTTTCAAGGTGATGAATGACTTCTTTTAATCGCTTTTCTAAGTCAGGAATCGTTTTTTCAGCAATATAAATGCGAAGGTGTATTCGTTTGATCACTTCTCCATTTGTGACTTGACGGTATAACTCTTTCATATCTAAATACTGCTCTTGTGCATCCATACGATCAATGTTTTCTTTGGCATTCACATGCCGTGCATTTTGTTCCGACATATTTTTATTGATCGCTTCCACGACTTGTTTTCGCTCATCGCTTACTACATCTAACGTCGTAATCGCATTTGGCATATTCATGATCGGTTCCAGCCAAAAATCATTCACGTTTGTTGGGTACTCATAAATATGAATACAAGTCGAATACCCATCACCATTTCGAACAAGGTTTTCTTTAAAGCTCACGCCTCCTTGTGGTTGAATCTGTGCTACAAAATAGGGATTGTATCCTTTTTTCTGCTTGATTTCTTGAGGTGTTTTCTCTTTTTTACGAAAAGGTAAAGTTATCATCGTTTTATCATCCTTTCTTATTGTTTATTACCAAGCTTGGCGTTTTGATTGTAGAGTTTGTAAAGAAGGTTCATTTGTTTTTCATCCGAAACAGGTAACAGAGGGATAGCCAGTTGAATATCTCGCATAAATTGGTCTTTTCGCTCTTTTACAGCGAGTTCAGTCGGTCCATATAGGAAAAGAAAGTATTCTCGATTGGTTCGCCCCCATTCTAAATATTGAAGCTCTTTTAACTTTTTTCGTAAGAATCGAAGTGATAACGCATTGTTGGCCTCTCGAATCTTCTTTTCTAGATACTGTTGCTGCTTTTGTGTTGAAACGGGCAAGTTTAATGAGATGATTTTAAAAGGATCTTTATCGCCCTGGTATGTTTTAGCCAGTGTATAAATATTGCGTCCTGCCTCTTGGTCATGCATGGCATTGATATCTGTACTTTGAAGCTGCCAGATGCAAAAAAAGCCTCCCTCATCTTTTAGCTGAAATAATCCACTATCTGTTTGATCGATAATGGGAATAATATCAGCCACACTTTTTTTCACCTCCGGTAATTTCTCTTTCTTTTTTTCCTTTTCAGCCTTTGGAAGTTGTAACAGAGAAAAAGGATTCTTTTTCTTTGTACGAGCGATCTGTTTATCCAATTCCTTTTCATCAAAGAGAAGGGAGTTACTTGTCTTTTTTTCATTTAAAATAGGTTTCTCTTTTTCTAGGATTCTTTCATCAAATAATGCCATCTATTACCCTCCTTTATTCTTGATCCCGATCTATCGCACAATACGTGCTCTTCTTTCGTACCAGTGTAAGCAATAACGCCTCATACATCCGTTTTTTAGGGTTCGTACTTGGTCTAACGATCATCAATAGCCCAAATATGCCCATGAAGATATAAAAGAGAATTTGAAGTGTAGGATGAATAAAAAAGCGTAACATCATCGTGACCATAAGTAAGCCAATAATGAACAACAAATCGAAGAGATAAAGTGATTTATTAATCTTTAATTCCGTCGAGATTTCTTTCGGAATGTTATAGTTTGCCATGATTCTTCTCCTCCCTATAAAAAAGAGAAGTAACGCTTGTTACTTCTCTTCTGGTTTATTTCGTTTCTTTGATCCAAGATTTCGTAAATCTCGCCCTGTATTTCGTCCAATTTGATAAGAACGTTTTGTTTTGTGGATTGTTTGCGAATTATCAATACGTTCTTTTACCTTTCCTACCCCTCCCTTAAAGTTATCTTTTACCACTTGTGCAATATTGCGTGTTTCTATCCGGTTCTGATCTGGCATTGGAATATCGTCTGTTGAAGCAGGAACTGTGTCTTTTTCAATCTGTTGTTTTCCTTGGCGAGGTTCCTGTGTAGCTGCCACTTGTGCTTGGGCTTGATCCATCCCTGTCGGTATGGAAACAGACGGTTCTCTTGTTGGTGTAGGATAACTTACACTTTCTACAGAAGATCCACCTTCACTTGTACTTCCGCCGTAACCGGAAGTTTGGATTTCCTCATGAACAGGTGTACTCACATTTCCTACAGAAGAGCTACCTTCACTTGTACTTCCGCCATAACCGGAAGTTTGGATTTCCTCATGAACAGGTGTACTCACATTTCCTACAGAAGATCCACCTTCACTTGTACTTCCGCCGTAACCGGAAGTTTGGATTTCCTCATGAACAGGTGTACTCACATTTCCTACAGAAGAGCTACCTTCACTTGTACTTCCGCCATAACCGGAAGTTTGGATTTCCTCATGAACAGGTGTACTCACATTTCCTACAGAAGAGCTACCTTCACTTGTACTTCCACCGTAACTGGAAGTTTGAATTTCTTCATGAACAGGTGTACTCACATTTCCTATAGAAGATCCGCCTTCACTTGTACTTCCACTATGACCAGAAGCTTGCATTTCACCATGAAGAGGAGTACTTGCCTTTCCTACAGAAGAGCTGCCTCCATTTGTACTTCCACTATGACCAGAAGCTTGCATTTCACCATGAAGAGGAGTACTTGCCTTTCCTACAGAAGAGCTGCCTCCATTTGTACTTCCACTATGACCAGAAGCCTCCATTTCACCATGAAGAGGAGTACTTGCCTTTCCTACAGAAGAGCTGCCTCCATTTGTACTTCCACTATGACCAGAAGCCTCCATTTCACCATGAAGAGGAGTACTTGCTTTTCCTACAGAAGAGCTGCCTCCATTTGTGCTTCCACTATGACCAGAAGCCTCCATTTCACCATGAAGAGGAGCACTTGCTTTTCCTACAGAAGAGCTGCCTTCATTTGTGCTTCCACTATGACCAGAAGCCTCCATTTCATCATGTAAAGAAGCACTTCCACTTTCTACAGAAGATCCAGTACCTTCATTTGCACTTTCACTGTAACCAGAAGCCTCCATTTCATCATGTAGAGAAGCACTTCCACCTTCTACAGAAGATCCAATGCCTTCATTTGCACTTTCACTATAGCCAGAAGCCTCCATTTCATCATGGAGAGATGCATTTCCACCTTCTACAGAGGAAGTTGATCCCTGACTATCAGTAGCAACACCTGCTACCTCCATTTCATCTTGTAAAGATGTGCCTTGACCTGATCCTTTTCCTTCTAAAGAATTTCCTTCAGTATTTTTACCCCCTTCTTGTTTTTCAGTAGAGGATAATCCCTGTTGTTGAGCCTTTTGCTCATTTCCTGCGTTTTGACCTTTAGAGGCAGCGTTTCCTTTCTCACCTGCCATTCCTGCCTTTTTCATTTCTTCATGCAGAGCTGGTTGTTTTTCTTTATTTCCTTGTGTAGCTAACCCTTTACCAAAACCTCCAACTCCTGCTGCTGTTTGAAGAGCGCCACTACCAAGACCTTTTCCTACATTACCAACACCTTTTGCAAGATTGGCTCCTCCTTTTAAGGTTCTGCCCATCATGCCAATACTACTTTCAATGCCTTTTGCCATCGCAAAACCTCCTGCAATAGCGCCCCAACCACTTTTTAGTGATAGGTAAGATTTTGAGGTTATCTCCATCTTTTCCCCCACTCCGTACCGTACGTGAGAGTTTCCCCTCATACGGCAGTCCAACAAGCTAATGTTACTACGATTAAATAGCTAAATTTCCTACTTGCCTTCTTAAAGAATTCATACGCTTTAAACCTTTTTTATCTAAGTTTAGCTGTTTTAGATACTTTTCAATGGTTTCTTGTACCGTGCTATGAACGAGCTTATGAGCTTCGTAACACAGCCACACAAGGTTTTTATATTCATCTGTACCGCCTTGACTTCTAGGTTTCTTATGATGACATTCCATATACCCTATTTCCAGATTATTGTTAGTGATATAACATTTGCCTCGTTGACCCGCAATGAGAGATATTTTGTTATCGGTAAGCTCTATTGATTGGTTTTCGAAGTTACTTTTCAACAAATGTTCTATCAAGTGACTGTATCCTCCTAATTTTTTATGGAGAATTAACCTTCCACTAACTGTGTAGTTGTTTATGTCTTGACTAAAACACATGGGTGGTTTAGTTCTACATCCATAGATAGGAAACAGGGTAATATTTTGTACGGTTCTGATTTTACCATTGTAGCTTCCGTATAACTGTCTGTAGGTTTCGGATAGTTTAGGTTCATCCGTTATATGATTCTTTAATCTGTTTTTCAAGGTTTTCAATACTAAGAAATTTATTTCGCAAAAGTCTAAATTCACATTTGTAGCACACCTGTAATAGTTGTGGCTACCGAGTATGATAGAGTTGAGTTTAGATACTTCCATCCTACTGCAATTTTTCTGAATTACTTTGATTTGACTTTTGATTTTATTGATTGTATGTTTTTTTGCCTTATCACACATATTGCTTTGACAGACGTATTTGTTTCTCTTTTTCTCGACTTTAAGGACAAAGCCTAAAAATTCAGTTCTTTTTTTCCTTACATTGGTTATTTTGGACTTTTCTTCGCTTATATCTAAATCCAATCTTTCTTTTAACCATTGTTTGGTTGCTTTATATATCCTTTGAGCTGTTTTGTAGTCCCTGCAGAAGATTTTAAAGTCATCTGCATACCTTACTAGCCATATTTCTTTAAGATTTGTGCTTTTCATCGCCCTATATTTGTGTAAGCAGGAGTAGTTGTGTTTAGTATCATAGGTCTCCCATTGCGAACTTATCCACCAGTCTAATTCGTTTAATACCACGTTCGATAAGAGAGGACTGATTATGCCACCTTGCGGTACACCTTTAGTTGGGATACCTTGCCCTTCTATTTCCGACTTAAGTATTTTTCCAATAATGCTGATTAGATTTTTATCTTGTATACCCATATTCCATAACTGCTTTTTTAGCTTTGCATGATTGACATTATCGAAGAAACCTTTAATGTCAATATCAACCACGTAATGTAGTTGTCCTTTATTCATTAGTTGCATACATCTAGCTATTGCGTGATTTGTAGACCTATTAGGTCTAAAACCATAACTATGTTGATGGAATTTAGCTTCGCATATTGGTTCCAATACTTGTTTAATACATTGTTGTATGATTCTATCTTTCATACATGGTATTCCTAGTGGTCTGGTTTTACCGTTCGCCTTTGGTATAACCACTCTTTTAACACTTCTAGGGACATAATTGGTAAGTTCATGTTTAAAATAGCTTACTAATTTGTCTGTCTCCATCTTCATGTAGTGAGAAATATCTACATTGTCAGTTCCAACGGTGGTTGATCCCTTATTATTTTTAATATTTCTAAAGGCTAATAAGATATTATTCTCATCGAGTATATACTGCATTAGATTTCTGAATTTAAAATTCTTGCATGATCGTTCATATAGCCTGTCAAATACATCTTGCATTGTGTAATATTCATTATTTCTTAGTAATTGTCTCTTCTTTAAGATTTGGCTTTCCTTCAAGTCTGTTAATCCTCCTTTAAAAGGAGTTTGGCATCTCTTAGTCATACTCGAACCTTGAATTTATTTAGCATTTAATGTTTTCTCATTAACTTGTCTTGTGGCTATTGCTCAGTTCCCGTTACAGAAACTTCAACGCTTATGCCACTACATTCACTTAGATTAAGATAAGTTATAGGTAAACCCTTTCCTCATCAATGTTTCGCCGGCAGTAAAACCTCCACATTCTAAGCTTCCCTTGTTCCATTATTACTATCTGTGCATATATCCGTAGGTCGTCGGTATAAGCCTGTAAGCTAGATAGTGCCTTAAACACTATATGGGGTTTCATAGCCTAAAGTTTTACTAACCCACACTTACTACACTCATGTGTCATACCCATTTCTAAGTATCCGCCGTTTAGACCCGTACATTCCCGACTTCGTCAGTTCTTTCCGGAACATCCTAACCATAGATATTTTATAGACCCTAGCCCTATATCACTCGACCACCTCTGGTTCGGTTTTCCTCGGCTTAACCCGTTAGGGTGATTTCTAAGGCATCGCAACGAGCTTATAACCTAAATATGTTTACTCATATTTACGCTATTCGTATCTTTGGGATGGCATTTTAAGGCGTTACCCTCTCATTCTACCAATCGTAATAATAGTTATAGTTTCTGAATTAAATCAGCTAACTACGCCAGTTTTGTAGTAATCCTGCGATTACTTTTGTCTAGCAACAAGTCGCACTCAAGCCAGCATCAATGCCAAAGAGACGTTCACACATTACAGGCCCATCTACGACTGCAATACTAAAGGCAATCAATGCGATCAGATACGGAATACCTTCTAGCTTATCGCTAATAAAGACGGTTCCCATTAAATAGACCTTCATGGATATAAAAATCATGATCGTCACAAGGAATGTATTCACGATATTCTTTAGAACGGCTTTTAACTTCTGCCCATCTGCTACATCGGCAGGTGCAACTAATTGGGCTAAAATCGCATTGAATCCTAGCTCATAACATAGTTTTGCTAACTTAATAGACGTAAATAACAACGTCATCCCTATAACAAAAAGGGAAATGGCAATCGTCCAGAAGTTCCATGACCATCGATAATAAAGTTCTGGAAAGAAATCAAACCATCCATTGTCTATTTCAGTTAACCCCTCTTTTCCATCTGGTGCAATTTCTGTTTTGTTTTCTAATATCTTCTTACCGTCCTTACTTAAATCTTTTCCTTTGCTAACCTGAAAATCCTTATCAATCTTTTCAGTAATATCAATCATCATAATATTTTTTTGAGGTACCTTATTCGGTTCCTTTAATTTAGGACTCTTCCACTTAGTAAGATCAAATTGCGCTACATCTGTTATATTACTTTTAATAATCTTTTCACTTACCGTGCCTTTTTCATTCAAATCAACGGCTTCAATGGCTTGATCGGTGAATTTATCTGCCTTTAACATACTTGTATTTAATAAAAGTAAGACTGCCATCGAAATAAAAATGTTAATCATAATCTGTTCACGATTGACTTTCTTCTGAATAATCAACATATAGCCTATATACAGAAAGGAAAAAGCCAGTAACACATATAAAAAGGGTTGAATCTTCGTAATAAAGTCTTGAATTTCGGGTGAATTAAAAAACGCTTTAACTCCTAATATACTGTCAGTAATCCCTTCTAATCCATCCACTAAAAAAGAAAGAAGTTGAATACATGCCCACCCTATTTTTCGTAACAAATAGCTGGGAATATCTCCAACATCTAAGTAATCTGAAAACTCATGGAGTTTTTTAAGAATTTCTTCATCCTTCATCTGCTCATCTCCTTACGAAGGTATTATATGCCTTGAAACAACGTATCAACGGTTATCTCTAATCGTTCATCCAGAGGAGAAACACGAATTTGTACAGGTGCTTCTCCTTCCTTCCCTTTTTCCAGGTGTATAGTGCCATCTAGTAAGCCAATTAACACCTGATGTCCTTCCTTTACAATCGGTGCATAGTCCTCTAAAATACGCTCTAATTCCTTTGAAATACTCGTCATTCTTTCTCCTCCTTTTGATAGTAAGCTTCTTGTTCTTCCATCTCATGTTGTAAATTCTTAATGATGGTATTTATTTTTACTTCAAGAAGTTTGTGGACATTTTTATTCAGTTGGTCACTAACTCCTAACATCGTTAATTCCTCTTCAAAATCACTCATGGACTGCTTCTCAATCTCTTCTACCGTTTTATTCATTGCCTTTGGTAAGTGTACTTTTAGAGCAGTAGAAACGTTTTTATCTCCATCAAAAAACTCTTTGACTGTCTTAGTTTTATAGTTCTCATACGTTAGAGGAGTAAACGGATCGTTGGCTAGTTCCTCTTCTTTTTCTACCGATGGAGCTTGTGATTGAAAAGGAAAGAAATTATGAATCACTAAGGATCTTGGATTGACTTGTTCATGTAAGGACGAAATATCGATATCTAGAATCGAACGATCTGTGTTAAAGTCATCTCCAAGATATTCCCAACGGTATTTCAACGATGTTTTTCCAGTGTTATAGATGGGGTGTGCTTTGACTCTACGACGTTTTTTATCTTGTCTTTTGACAACTCGAATGACGACACTTTCTCCTTCTTTTAATTCCATTAACTCATTAGGTGTTAAAAGATGCTTGTTATCAACACCTTCAGTCTTGCTCTTATCAGTAGAAAGTCCTTTTCCACTTCGAGATGTTGAGTTAATCGTGCTTTCTCCAAGCTTTTTCGAAACCTCTTGCGCTGTGTCATAGTTATTTGTGAGAACGTAGATCGTATTCCCACAGTTCCCTTCAATTGTTGCTGCGTCATCTCCATACTTATTTTTCAGCTGCGGATATGCTTGAATAACTAAATTAAAACGTATATTTCGACCTAAACAAACCGTGATAATGTTGGACATTCCCTCAATTGCCGGCATGTTGTAGGGTAAGAACCCGGCGCCTTAAGACCTTTCGGTCTTAGGTTTCCGAGAACTCCCCCCCGAACCGTACGTACCCCTCTCAAGGTATACGGCTCTCCATCTTTTCAGTCTAGCTTCCCATTATGCAGGTCATGATGACACTTTCGACAAAGTACCATCGTTTTACGACTTCTTGCTATCATCTGTTTTTCCCATTTCTTTTTCCCTTTAAGGTTCTTTAACTTTCGAACATGATGAACTTCCATTGAGCCTTCTTCAGTCTTACACCATTCACATTGATTAGCCATCAACCTTTGAATAAGCGATGTTCGGGATTGGTATGATACTTCCGAAGGAAGTTTTTCTATATCCTTTTTTGTTATAGGAGTTTTATTCCTACGAAATCCCTTATCATAAAGCTCTTCCGTTTTCTTACCGGACTTCGTCATATAACTAACTTGGAATATTCCGTTTACCATAAATTTTTGTTTAGCTTTACCTAAGGTAGTACGGTACTTATTTGCTAAGGTTTTGTACATAGAATATTCAAGGAGATACTTATAACTGTTTAGATGGCACACATTAACTGCCAGTTGGTAATATTGATAGGTTCCACGTATCTGGGCGTTATAGTTTCTTAGAATCTCAAGAGGAACCAATTTAATTAACTCTGGACGGTGCATTGGTTTCCATTGACCTGTCTTTTGGTTGACCTTTATTACCCCTTTTTTAAACAGGCGACTATAAACAAGATCGGTAGGCATATATAGTTCACATTTTAATGAGAATGCTCTTGTTTTTATTCCATCGCTTCGTCGTTTGGAGTTGAAATCTCGCAAAACTTTAACGTCATATCCTAAAAATCGAGCCTTATGCCTCGTATTTGTTATAAGTGTTTTCTCCTCGGATAATGTTAGCTTAAGTTCCGATTTCAAGAAATTGGCAATGTCTTTTTTTACCTCGTATGCATCTTCCTTGCTTCCAATAACTCCAATGAGAAAGTCATCTGCATATCTCACATATTGAATTCTTTTATAATTCTCATCCATCGGATATCGTTGAGGAATACGTTCTCTTTCAGCTAACAACTCATTTACCTTATTAGTTAATTCTTTTTCCCGTTCTTCATCTATTTCCTTAGATTCCCTCAGTTCTTTCTTAGCCCTGTTAATTTGATGTTGTATTTTAGAATAAGCTGGGTTCATCCTTCTAACTTTTCCTATGTCAAAAGTTGACTTATACCGATTTATAAAATTATCTAACTCATTTAGATAAATATTTGCTAGTAAAGGGCTAAGAATACCACCTTGTGGTGCACCACTAAACGTCTTATGGAACTTCCATTCTTCCAAGTAACCAGCTCTAAGAAACTTCCATATAAGCGAAATAAATTGTTCATCATCAATCCTCTTCCTTAGGATATTGATAAGAATATGATGATTAATATTGTCGAAAAAACCTTCAATATCGCCTTCAATGAACCATCTACTCCCAGTAAAAGTTCCTTTGACCTGAATTAGTGCTGTATGGCAACTTTTTTCAGGGCGAAAGCCATGAGAGAACTTACTAAAGGTTGGTTCATAGATGGATTGTAATAGGTTTTTGATGACTTCTTGAACTAACTTATCTTCTATGGAAGGTATGCCTAATGGACGCTTTTTTCCATTTTTCTTTGGAATATAAACTCTTCTCACTGGCTTTGGTTGGTAAGTATAATCTCGTAACTTATCAATTAGTGCTGAGATTCTTTCTGTAGACATTCCGTCAATGGTCTTTCCATCTGTTCCAGCAGTCATGTTTCCTTCACTGGCGTATATATTTTGATAGGCATCGAGAAAAAATAATGGGTTATACAGATTCCGATATAATTTTTTGTATTTATACCCTGCTTTGTTACTGTGAGATGCTAGATTTCCTAATACGATTTTTGGGCTTCGCAAGAGCCTCACGCCCCTTCCCAATTTAATATTAGTCGAAAAGACTGTTCTCCTTTGCCTTGTACGAGGCTTTCCCTCGCTCTGACTACTACGAGAACTCCGTTACCATTTTGGATTTTCATGAGCCACATACCTTGCTTTTTACACTTGGTATCATCCTCAATAGCCTCCTCACGAGGCGTTCCAAGTTAGGTAATCCCCATTTAGTACATATAGAAACTAGACTAATTATGATGTCGGATGCCACTTTCGTCCGTTACTTGTTATCCAAGTTAGCCAGTCTTTGGTCTGCCATACGTATCACGTATGTTCAATGGAAACTTTGGCAATATCTCCATTCTTGACTGCGAAGCGTTTCAATGACCCTTCACTTCGGGCGACGATACTCCACTTTGGACTATGGTTCACGCAGTTTAGCATTCATCCTTATTCATAATATTTTTTACCTTGCCCCTCAGTCGTACCTAGGTCATTTTGGTAACTTAGGGCTTTCCTTGCATGCTCTGGTCCCCTCCGGGTTTCCCCTTGTGGGTAAGCAAGGCGGTAAATGGGTTAAGCGCAGACTCCCATCTCTTGTCTAAGGAGATTCTCTATATGCCCGTATGGGCGCACGCCAAATTCGTCTAACAAAAACACTACTTCTCGATGACACTTGTTTCCTCTCGCCAATGAAGCATTTTTTGCAAGTATATAATACAACTGGCGAACAAATATGGATGCAATAACGTGATTACTAGAATCATAATCTGGTGTGACCATAAAAATAGCGATTGGTTTTGTAAAATACGTCACTTCCTTTACATGAATACTTGGATGTTGCCTTTTCACTGTAAACGTCGTATTTCCTGTTTCTTTCGTGATCCTATTAATCGATATCACGGTTTCAAGCCTCGATGAAGTAACGATTTTATCACTAAACTTTTCAGCTAGAATAATTTCATCATTTTGCTTCAAATCACTTGTAAAGTTGAGTTCGAATAACCCTTTTCCATCCGTTTTAATGGTCTCCGTTTGACCGTCTGGAAAGATGATCTCTAAGCGAGTAAGAGGTGTTGCTGTTCCTTTGATTGTTTTTCCAAAACCCACACGTTTTAAATCGACGCTGTTTTTAGAGGTCATCTTGGCAATTTCATCAAACGTAAAAATGGATAAACCATTCATTGTTTGAGTGAAAATCCCTCCTCTTGTCGTGCCTTTTGAGAAGTTCGATGTCGCATACTGCATTTTGGCTACACTTTCTGTTGGAAGCCCATCAAAATACAAATCCAACGCATTTTGCGTATCTCCTTTTTTATTAATCACAACCTCTTTGGAGCCTAACTCCGACAACATATTCGCTACTGTGTACATCGTAATTTTATGCTCTTCCTTTTCTTTAATACACTTATCTGTTACAGCAAGAATCATAGCGTTGCATAAACTCATGGCACATTGTTGCCAGAACGGATCTTTCGCATTTGGATTGTAGTAAAGCGTATAGGATAACGTATTACACAATGCTTGGGCAGTGGAATAATCACCGTCTTTATAGGTTTCTTTTATCATTTCTAAAAGGTTATAGCTCATTGATTCTAATGGATTCAGTAAGTTTAAAACTTCAATATGATACCCCCTCTTTTCAAGAATCTCTTTCGAAGCTGCAAGGATCTCAGCTTTTGGATCATTGAGTACAAGAGCAGGTTGCTTTTCAGCCCTAGAGTATACGTCGATTGTTGGAAAAACAAACGTTTCTCCTTTCCCCGATCGTGTAATCCCAATGATCAAATTATTAACGGGTGAATCATCGATAAGTAAATATCCTCTTTTTGAAAAAAGCTTATGGGTTTTGAGAAGCTTCTCTATTCCCTTTAAAGCTTTATATTCCTTCCAATTCTGAATGAGGTCATAGGTTTGAATACGTGAAACAGGTACACCACCTCCACCTTGATACGTTGTCGTTTTTTCAGGTACTTTTCGATATTGCTTTTTTAGTTCACTTCTTGTTGTAAATCGCCCCGATCCTTTTTGATTGTGGTTTAAATCCTTGAAGTTGGATCGAATGTTGTAAGCAAATTTTGCTGTTAATAAGGCAGCCACTAAACACATGGCTCCATATAAAGGTGTGTACTGTTGAAGATGAATCTCCGTCAAAAAAGATGTTTCCAAATGAAAAGGCTGCGGCTTAAATACATCACTAAACGTTGTTTGAACAAGGTTCCTCATTATGTTGAAAAGAAAGTTTAAGATGAGTAGAACAGACACAAAAAAACAAGCACTTAAAGGAATAAGTACTTGTTTTTCAGCGACCACATATTTGATCGATTTATTAGGTTGCATTTCTCATTTCCTCCTGGTCAATCTCTTCAGAAGTAGGAATGACATAATAGGCACTCGATGATAGAGAAAAGAAGGCTTGATCTCTTGCCTCATACTTATACTGAAGGTAACGAAAAGCCGTGTTAATATCCCATTGTACCTCTTTCATATCCTCTTCTGTCACCATATAGGCTTCATTATAAACTAAGTCGTCTTTTTCTTGTTGAGTGAGCTTGGAGATATCAAGAGGTGGCATCGTTGGTTTCGTGCATAACCGAAACTTGAACGCATATTTCAGAAAATCGTCTGTAAGAGTAATTGAATCAGCATTTTTAAAAATAATGACAATCTGATTCTCTAAAAGAATGACATTATGAATACTGTTCGCAATACGTTGAGCATGAAGTTGAGTGGTGTAAAACGTGCCTAATTCAATTTCGAGGAATAAATCTTCTTCATAGTACTCAACCCCTACGACAAAGGCTTGCTTCTGGTTTTTCACTTTCGTTTGTGTATACATTCTGTTCATCCTTTCTTATAGATTTTTAAGGAGTTCTTCTTGTTTCTTCTGTTGATCCGTTAACGACTTGATTTTCTTTTCATCTTTTGAATCTTTCTTCTTTTCCTCCTCCACTTGTTTTTTCGTCTCTTCTACTTCTTTCTTTGTTTTCTCATAGGTTTCTATTTTTTGATTTAGCCCTTGATTTTGAATATGTGCTGCCTCTTCTTTGGCCTCCTTTACTTTATCAAGCTTCAAGTATCCATAAGCCTTCATTTCATACCGTTTATCAGTCATTTCTACCCCTGATTGACGCATCATATCTTCCCATCGTTGTTCGTGATAGGCAAGATCAAAGGCTCCATTCGGAGAAGGAAACGTTTGTTGAAACTCTTTTAACGCATTGACATCTCCCTTCTTTGAAATCATGTTTTCTACTACTTCTGGATGGTCTCCCTGAAGCTGAACAGCTTCCTCATACTTTTTTTGATCGACAAGAAGGCTCATATAAACGTTTTTTTGTTCGTTCGTGAGACTTTGTTCATCAATAGAGGAAACCCTTTTTAAAGCCCCTTCTGAATCTCCTAAGAGCGCTCTTTCATATGTTCCTGTTATTTTTTGTTCTAGTTTGACTTGTTTTTGTAAATCTTGAATTGTTTCAGCTCGATCTTGAGAAGTAGCTACAGTCGAAAAACACGTTGCTGAAAGGATAAGAAGGGATAAAATCCCTCCACTATAAATCAACCTTCGGTTACGAGTAGAAAGGACAGGCGTTTGAATCGTTTGCACATGGTCCTCTGTTTCTTCCTCTAAAGAAAAGGAACCATCTGTTGTTTTCAGATGGTCCGGTACTTCCTTTTCCAATTGGTCAAGAAAACTTCTCTTTCGAGCTTCCTGTATATCGTCCATTTTTAAAGAGCCTAACTTTTTCTTAATATGATCGACTACATGACGAGCATAACCTGATCCAATGGACAACGTTCCTGCATATACCTCTTGATCTTCCTCATCGAGGATAAAAAAATCTGCATGAGCTTTTTTCTTTGTACGCTGATAGTGGGTTTCTAATGTCTCTGTCATCTCACAAGCATCTGGAATTGATAACTTTTGAAATGGCTTCAACTCTTTTGTTTCACTTTTTATAAACATGACAGACAGCATGTTTCTCCATTCCTTTCGTCTAAAAATGAGCATAGAAAAAAGCTATACAATCAACTGTATAGCTTTCTTAGCTTCCGAATCGGATATTTGTATTTACACCTTCAGCTAGTGCATAAGCACCCATGACAACGACTAACCCAACTGCTCCTCCAACAAACCATGCAATACATTTATGACGACCTCGTTCTCCACCTAAGATTAAGTGATAACCACCTACACAAAAGGCAAGAGCTGCCGCAACCATTGCAATACGCTGCATCCATTTGATAATAGACTTTCCACTTTCTATGAGGCCATAGGGTAGACACCCAACGCCTTTCCATATTATTATGGTAGGTTTTCAAATGTCCCCCTCCAAACCGTACGTACACCTCTCAGCGTATACGGCTTTCCACTTACTCCTAATCTAATCTCCCACTGTGAAGTTTTTTATGACAGGGAATACACATAGCCAACGTTTTTCGTTTTCTAGCTATCATGTGTTTTTCCCATTTAGCTTTACCTTTCAGGTTTTTTAATTTCCTAACGTGATGCATTTCCAAAGGAACATTCTCTGTCCCACACCACTCACATTTTTTTGCTCGGAGTCTTTCTGCTAGACTTGTACTAGCTCCAAATATCTTCACTGTTTCTTCAATGTTATCCACCTTGTAATACGTATTAGGTGTACCTTGCCTCTTGTAGCTTTTTTCGTGGAATAACATTATTTTTTCGCCCGTTTTAGTTTTATATTTAACGCCAATTTTGCCTTCAAATGAGTACTTTTTAAAAGCTTTTTGCTTAGAAGTTTTATATTTACCAGCTAGTGTTTTGAGAAAGCTTTGCTCCATAATCCAGTGAAATTTATTTAAAACACTTACATTCTTAGCTAGTTTATAATAATTGTATAACCCTCTAATTTCAGCGTTAAATATAGATATAATCTCTAGGTCATCTAGGTTTCTCATGTTCGACCTACTCTTACCCTGCCATTCGCCAGTCATTGTTTTTAAATTTAGTGCTCCCAAGTTTTTGAGCTTATTAACCCACACTTCTTTTGGTACATATAGAACTATATGACCTTTCTTAAACGTTCTAAATCCGTTTTCAAGGTAAAGTATTTTTTCTCTTTTCTCAGTTGCGATGTCATAACCTAGAAATCTAGCGAATTTATTATGATGTGTAATAAGAGTTTTTTCTTGGGATAATTCAAGGTTTAGTTTTTCTTTCAGAAAGTTTGTAATATCTGCTTTAATATTTTCAGCCTCTTCTTTACTGCCAATTACGCTAATGATGAAATCATCTGCGTACCTAACGTACTGGAGTCTCCTGAAGGCTTTATCCATTGGGTCTGTTGGTGTAAGCTGATCCATCATCTCTCTAACTTCCCTGATACCATCAAGCCTTTTGGTAATTTCCTCTTTAGTCATCTTATATCTATTTTTCTCCAACGCTTTCACTCTAGCTGATTTTCTACTCCCTAATTTAGAATATTCCCGGTCAGCTTTTCTCTTTTCACCCTTATCGAACTTAGATTTATATTCTTCCATATATTTATCAAATTCGTTAAGGTATATGTTGGATAGAATAGGACTGATAATGCCGCCTTGCGGCGTTCCACTATAGGTTTTGTGAAACTTCCAATCGTCTAGGTACCCTGCTTTTAGGAATTTTTGAATCAATACAATAAATTTCTCATCATTAATATGCTTTCTTAGAATATTAATGAGAATTTGATGATCAATATTATCAAAGAACCCCTTTATATCTCCTTCAATAAACCATTTGGCTGAATTAAATGTTTTCTTTATTTGTATTAAAGCAGTGTGGCAACTTCTTTCCTTCCTAAACCCATGTGATCTATCTGAGAATTTACTTTCATAAATTGCTTCAAGTATTGATTTTATAATTCCCTGTACGAGTTTATCCTCTATGGAAGGTATGCCTAAAGGTCGTCTACCGCCTTTAGCTTTTGGTATATAAACTCTTTTGACTGGCGTTGGTTTGTAAGTGTTATTTTTAAGGCTTTCGATCAGTGAATTTATTCTTTCCAAGCTCATCCCATCGATTGTTTTCCCGTCCATTCCACTGGTCATATTACCCTCATTTGCATATATTTTATTATATGCATCAAGATAAAAATCCACATTGTATAAGTTACGGTACAATCTTTGGAATTGATAATTAGGATTTCCTGCGTGTTTGATTAGATTGTCTAATACTATCGCTGGACTTCTCATAGTGTCTCTCACACCTTTCCGCAATTTGTATTAGTACCAAGTAAGCTGCTCCCCTTCGCCATGTAATAGGCTTTCCCTACCTCGGACTACTACGGGAGCTCTGTTGCCATATTGAATTTTCATGAGCCACATACCTCGCTTTTACACTTGGTATCATCCTCAATAGCCTAATATTAGGCGCTTCAACTTAGGCAATCCCCATTTAGTACAATTAAGTATGGCTCGATATAGTGTCGGATGTGACTTTCAGCCTTCATTTCCTTATCGGTATGAGTAGATAGGATTCACTGATAAAACACATGAACGGCATATTTTATCCACTATCTAAATGACGTTTCAATCATCTTTCGTCACCGGAGACGCTATTCCCTCTTGGCTTATCATTCAAGCAGTATAGCTTTCATCCTCGTCTATATCCTTTTGTCTCGCCTTTCGTCTTCACTTTTGATGATTAAGTGGATTAAGGCTTTATCACCATGCTATAGTCCCCAACCTTGTTTCCAAGGTTAAGTAAGGTGTTGACAACAAGCTTATTGTGAATTTTAGCTTGCAACTTTGCCAGAGTTGAATACTTAATTGCCCTTATGGGCGCACGTTCATACCGTCAGCCGCACCAAGGGTTAAATGGGAAGTTAACTGTGTCACATCCACGCTATTCAATAAATCTAACATGTGTTTCACTCCTCTTTTTCATTAATTTTGCGTTACGGGAATACTTTGTGTTCTTACAGGAACTTGTTCAGCTACTTTTGGTTCGTTTTTTTCTTCCTCCTCTTCTTCACCTGTAAAGGCGCTTAATGCTTGAAGAATTAAATCTTGATTTTCTTCAATAAATTGTTGATGTTGTTGGTGTAGCCAGTCGTTGTATTTGTTTCCATTCACTTTCAGCAACTTTTCCACGAGGTCTTTTGATTTCTTTAATTCCTTTTGGGAGATCGTCAAGATACCACCACCTTTCAAAACAAATCTCTTATTCTTCGAAATACAGTTCTTTGGAGGTTTCAATAAAATGAGAAAGTTCTGTTTCTAACTGAGATGGATCATAATCCTCAAACTTAATTTCTTGTTTTAGTTCTCCCTTCTTGTATACAGCTAAAGTATCGGTTCTTTGAGTTACACCATAATCACTTTGACCTTTTGTACCCTCAAATTGAGGATCATTGTTGTTGAGTTCTTTGCCATTCACCTCATTTTCCTTTAATGCTTTTTTTACATCATTCATATATATGTCTCGATTATCTTCATCGTAGGAATACATCACAAATCCTGTACCATCTTCTTTCATAAACTTTTTCATTTGAAGGGGATGTAATTCCTCTAGTTCACCATTTCCTTTCACTTCACTTGAATTGTGGGAAGAGACAAACGCTGTGCCTATTCCTAGAGCCACAACGATTCCTGCCACGGCAGAAATTAACCATTTTTTGTTTTTCATAACCATTCTCCTTTGTTCTTAATATTCAGACATAACAAGCGATTCTGAAACCTACCGAGAGTAATATTTTACCATATGTTTAGCGATCATCTCTGTCTTTTCAAGGCTATGAAAGGAAATATATACCCGTTTCTGGCTGGAAGGGCAAACCCTATATTGGCATGCATAGTTTTCACTAAGCCCAATAATGCACAACGTTTTCGGCATGTACGAAGAACCTCGTATATCTACTGTTTGGAGTCTTGTCGCTTCTTCGGAGTGACCCTCACGACGAAACCCTTCACAGATCATGGATATACCGTCACTGTTTTGTTGCTAGATCACCGATGAGTTTTAGGACGCACTCATCGAACCTTTTCGTTATCGTATACCTTAACCCCCTTGTGATCCGTTTAGGGGAGGCACGCAATATAAGATTGTCAAGGTACCACTTCTCGTGCTCTCGGCACGTTTCAAAATCGCTTGTATGCTGCATCTAAGAACTAGCAGGTCTTTTGTAAAACTTCCTTCAATTCTTCATCTTTTTTTCTGCGCTTAGCGACGATGGTATGAGCCTGATCCATTACTGAGCGTACTTCATAATAAATATCAGCTACACGTTTGACATCGCCCGTTCCTTTTTCTACAGCTACCCCTCCTTTTAACGTATACAACTTTCCATCAAAGGTTTTGGCACTTTTCGCCCGTGCATCTGATATATCATAGAATGCTAGTCGCTTTTCTGCTTCCATGTTCATCGCCCCTCGTTAAGTATTCTAAAACTTAGTTCATATCCTTGTGACGCGGTAAGAAAATATCTTCTAATCTAAGATCCAATGCCTCTGCGATTTTCTTTATATTTTCAAACGTAGGATATTGACGAGTCCCATTTTCGATTTGAGAAATAGTAGGTTGCGGGACTCCTGATAATTGAGCTAGATAGGTTTGGCTCCAATTTCTCTCTTTCCTTTTTTCTCGTATGGTCTTTATTTCCAGCACCTCCTTGATTACATTATATTCATTTTAGGATATTTTGTAAATAGTTTTTTAACCATATTCGTATATTTTTTCTAGATTTGTTTAATTTGTTGATTTCACATTACTTTCAGTCTTTGATAAAATTAAAAGAAAACTTTAAAGAGAGTAGATCATATGAATGAATTAAAGAAGTATATAGGTACAAAAATAAAAGATTATCGAAAAGAACTTAAAATAACTTCTGTCGAGTTAGGAAAGCTCTCTAATACATCTCAAACCACGATTAGTGGGATTGAGCGTGGAGACAGATTTGCTTCTTTTGAAGTAATGATAAAGATTTGTGAGGTTTTAGGAATTACTTTATACGATGTGCTTCCTTCAGAAGTTACTAAGAATTTAGATTTAAACGTCCTTGATCGTAATGATGAAAGAATTAATATCATACTAAGTACTATGGCACCAGAAGATATTGAAATAGCAGAGAACCTTTTACTTAATCACATGTCGTTCTTGAAAGACTTTAATAATCTAACTCCTGAAGCGAAAGAATACTTAACAAAATTCATTCATTCAATATCAGATAAATAACCCTTAAATATATGTTATAAGAATTTATTCATTTGCAGGAGAGGAAACTTTTTTCCCCTCCTCAAATATCAAAAAATGCGCTATAATTAAAAGTTAGTTTATTTTCCGAATTTAATTTCATCAAAAAAAGGGATCTTAGTATCAATACTAAGATCCCTTTTAAGCATTTAGTTTCCGTCTCCATGACCAAGAGTGTTTTTTTATAGTATCTATAGTTTTATATAGATGTTCAGCAATGTCCCTTTTTTTATAACCTTTCTTTTCAAGGTTATATACTTCCCTTTCAGAAGATGTAAGACTACGCAATTTCTTTTCTTCTCTCATTTTCACCAATAGAGCTCCAGCAGCATCTGAGTGTATTTGATTCCTACCTTCAACTGCTTCACGTATAGCCAAGATAATATCATAAATACTACTCTTATTTATATAATTAACTGCTCCTGATTCAAAGGATTCAACAATAACATCTTGCTCATTAATTGAAGTAAGTGCGATTGCTTTGATCTTTTGCTTACTCAATATTTCAATAATCTCAATTCCATCAAGATTAGCTGCCGTTAGATTGATATCCATAAGAACTATATCAATCTGACTTTCATTTTCTACAATTTCTAGAACTTTCTCTTTAGAATCAACAATCTTTATAACCTCAATATCATCTGCTTCTTTTTCAATATACATGGATATATTTTTTTGCCAAAAAGGATCATCTTCTACTAGAATTACTTTTATATTTTTATCTTTCATGTAGATTTACCTCCCATTTGGTTATGAGCTAATTTTTGTAGAGATTATCCTAGATTTAGGAAGTTTAATAATCATTGAAGTCCCTTTTCCTACTTCGCTATGTACTGAAAGTTCACCATCATGCGCTCTAACTGTTTTATAACAAAAGCTAAGTCCTAAACCATGATTTTTAATGTTTTTCTTTGTAGAAAAATAGGGTTCCATAATACGATTTAATTCTTCTTTTGAGATCCCAACTCCATTGTCAGTAATTTCAATACTAATTCCACCATTTTTCATTTTGAACATTTGAATATGGATTAACCCTTCTGTCACAACAATGGCTTCCATAGCATTGTTTAAGATATTGTTTACTACTTCTTTTAAAAGAATTGGATCGCCATATAATATTGTATCAACTTTGAATTCAGTTTTTATTTTGATACCTCTGGCATTAAAAATCTTCTCTACTCCACGTACACAATCTGTGATTAAGTTTATCATTTCTACATTTGTTTCTTTCAGAACAATTTCTTCTGTCTTTGCTCTAATACGATCCACCATGTTATCTATTCCTTCAATTGCAGAAAAAACTGAATCAATTGCTTTCTCGGCCTCATCTAGATCTCTTTTTTCAATAGAATTTTGAGCAATATTAAAGAAAAACTTTATTTTACTTATTTCGTTCTTAATAGTGTGATTTAATACAGCTGTTCCCCCATTCATTATTTGAATGGACTTATCTAATATTTGCTGTTGTTCTACTTTCACCTTAATTCCAAAGGCACCATTTAGAAAGATATATCCAATAAAGAATATATAAGCCCCGAAGAAAAACATAGGTACAATTCGAAACAACTCTGTCTGTGAATCAATAGCCCTAAGAACGTAATTAAATATAAATACACCTAACCATGCAGGAACGAGCACAATAAAGACTCGAAACTTTTGCTCTCTTTGATAAACATTTATCTCATCACGCCATGTACAGAACATAATAAAACTAGCAATCAAAAAGTATGGTGCAGACCAAATCAAAAGGATGCGAAAGTTAATATCTATATCTGGATGAAAGTCAGTGAAAAATATCATAAAAACCATTGGTAAAGAAAGCACATAAGCTAAAGCTTTTTTTCTTTTACCTTTAATTATTTGTGAATAAACAATTGAATACATTAGAATAGCATAGGGAGAAATAACTTCACCTAAAAATTGCAAATATATGTGTGCTAAAAATAATATATGGGAGGCATTCTCGATGTCAAACCTTTGTACACCAGGTATAATGTCAGTTAATAAGGCCTCTGATAATGCACCTATCCCCCCAGACATTGCAAAAGTAATCATCCATCGATTTGCTTCATTTTCTTTAGGTTGGGTAATAAACAGGATAATGGCAAATAGTAAATTAAAAACAAAAATAAATAACATTTTAAGTGCCGGACAAAAAGTCTAAAATATCTTTTGGTTGCTTTGCCACAAAATCTGCATTACCTGTGTTTAAAAGCTCTGTTGAATCATATCCCCAAGAAGCTGCTATACAAAAAATGCCATTTTTTTTAGCTGCTTTAATATCTCTTAATTCATCACCTACGTAAATAACCTCATCTTTTTTTAGTCTATTATTTTTTAGAAAAGATGAAATATCTTTTGATTTAGAGAAAGGGTTAAATGAATAGTGATTATAGTCAAAGCTGTTGATTGTATTATTCATCAAAAATTCATCAATTTTATTTTGATTATTACTTGTTAAAAAACCTAATTTATAGTCCTGTTTTTTTAATTCTTTAAGAACTTCACTTATTCCAAGTACAGGTTTTAAATTAGGAATGTATGTTTGATATCTTCTTTTTATTGCAATCCCAACGAGAGGCATCTTATATATAGGTACATTGAGCGTCTTACAACGATCACGTATTGATAATGTACTTAAATGTAATACCTCTTCTTCGCTAATTTCCTTATAACCTTGCTTCTTAGCAATTTCATTAAAAATATCAATTGCTAAAAGCTTCGTATTTACAATAGTGCCATTGAAGTTAAACAGTATAACTTTTTTCATATAATTCTCCTAGAACTTTTTAAATTTATAGAACATTAGTTTTACTTTATCGTATCAAACTACCATTTGATTTCAAATAGAACATAAATCCTTTTATTTACATTTACTATAGTGTTAGATGATTATATTTGACCTAAATAAATGTTTTTTATTAACACAAAAATGAATATTATTCAATAATTTACTTTTTATACCAAAAAATTACGTTCAATAGTCTGATTTCTTACATAAAAAACCATCCTATTATTCCAATAATTAAGAAAAAACCTAAGATTGCCCCTCCAATTGCAAGAACCCCCAATATTATTGGGCCAAAGATAGTAAAAAATAAAAGAATACAAATAATTGCTACAACGATAAGCAGTGCTGCTCCTAGGAATTGTAACAGCAAACCTTTTATAGTGAATAAAAAAACAAGAATCAAACTAATTATAAGAGAAAATTTAATGGTTTTAGTTATACTATTTTTCAGTAATTTCATGTAACTCCCTCCTATAATTATACTTATTTACAAAAATAACTAATTACACCTTAACTTTAACTTACAGTATCCAATATTCCAACAGGCCCTGCCTATCTTTTGTACATTAACTAACATGTCTTTAATCCGAAGCTTGTATTTAAAGATGTCTCACTTTCACATTTAATAAAGATAAATATCGCTATAGAATAAAAATACGTTTCCTACCCCTAAACAAGTTCACCTCAAGTTCACTTAAAACCATCTTTAGTTCAACTTAAGGTGAACTAAACCAACCGGACACACACACTACATCTCGGACAAGTTAAACCACAGCTCTAACAAGTTCAACTAAAGATGTCATTTGTCCGAAGATTAGCCGGAAAGATGTACAAGATGTCGTTTTGTACGAAACTATTTGTTTTCTTAATGTCTTTATTTGTTCAAAATGTTGTTTTGTACGGTATAAAATGTTTCTATTATGTTATCATTATGTCATGATGTATTTTTAAAAGGAGGTTTTTCGCAATGGATTACGAAAAAGTGTATTCTTTAACGGCAATAGCAGACAAACTAGGGCGTTCAAGGTCTAGTGTCTATGATTGGCTCCATACATATAAGGAATTTGTAGAACCGCACACTGTCGGAAAAGGCCGGACAAAGAAATACAAAGAATCTATTTTTCCTGTGTTGTCACTTATAGAAGACTTGAAAGCCGAAGGGCATCCTAATGATTATATTCGTGCTTTGCTTGCTTCGGAAGGTCATGATATTGTTGTTGAAGGGGAAACAAATGAGAATGCTCCAGTTTTGACACAATTAACTGAAGCATATAAAACTATCCTAACGAAAGTTGAAACGCTGGAATCACAAAATGAAGATTTAGCACGTCAAAATGAAAAAATGGCAAATGCTATGCAAGCAATGGCTGAAGTAATGCGACAAACCGCGGCAACTAATGAAGAAAAAGCAGCAGAACGTGAAAAACGACAACTTGAACGTGATCAAATGTTAATAGATACTATGCGACAGCTTCATGCTGACAAACAACAGGAACCGAAAGGCTTCTTCTCAAAACTATTTGGTAAATAAAAGAACCCCAACGAATTAATCGTTAGGGTTCTTTTATTTATATGATCAGTCTCCATCTACTAAAAAGGTTATTCTCATTTGAAGATTTACATAATCTAAATGTTTCTGGCATAAAAAAACAATAATTTTAACATATTCTAAGCTAATTGGGGAGGGGAAAAAAAATTCCCCTCCCCAAAACTAAAAATCTCATATATGATGAACTCAATATCTACACTAATATGGCATCTGCGTAGCTAAATATACTTGTTTTGATATATTTTACTAATTTTTTATTGAATTATAAGACTACTTAACGCTATAATTAAACTAACAAAAATGTCCGGAATAGAAAAAAGACTTCAACTGTTTAAGTAGTGCAGCAACACTCTTAAACCGTTCACCCTAATTACGGTAGGGAAAACACTTGTCGAAGTCTCTTGTTAATAGAGTTAGTTTTTCTATAAAATAAAACTTATGTTTTTATTTTATACGAAATTGACATCTATTTCAAGGGCTTAGTTCATCAAAATCAAGGCATTGTTTTCCTTTTTCCAGGGAAACAGTGTCTTTTTTGTGTTCCTTAAAGGAGAAGATGAACAAATGACAAAAATATTAACCTGTTATTTAAAAGATGTAGATACCTTCAATGGACGGTTCAAATGGTTATGGACCAACAAGTCCACGCTTCGTAAAAAGAAAGAAGAGTTTTTAGACATTCTTCGTACCCACTTTAAACAACAACAATCTGCTATACATAAAGAATTTCCTAAAAAGAGAATGGAAATGCTCGATCATGTCATCTATAATCTAGTGGCTACGGGCATTCAAGCGATCCGTTCTGAAACGCTTATGAAGAAATTTAATGTGTCCAAAAGTACCGTTTCTCGTTTTGTACGCTCGTTAAAAGCGACACCGTTTATCATTGTCGCTCGTTACATTAAAGAAGATACAACAGGTACTCATCCGGACAGTTATGTATTTATCCTTAAAAGTCATAAGAACTTTCATTACATTTGCGACGAAATCTTTTTTGCCCATGATACAACAGGGATACAAACGATTCAACAAGAAGAAATGACCACTCCTGTGACACGTCCTGTGACGTCTCCAGAAAGTGTTGAAAACGTTGATACAGCAAGCTTAGAGGCCGATAAATCATCTGATGCCTTTATTAACCTTGATTTACCTGTAAATCATATAAATAATCATTTAATATCTGTTTCACAGTCATTCAGCTATATCAAAGGTGTGCCTAAGAAAGTCAATCAAGTCTATGCAGGTAAATACGGGCATCAACTACAAGACTTCTATGCTCGTATTCAAAATGCTGCAAAAGCTGTAAAACGAGATACAGAGATTGAGATTAAAAAAGAGCAAGTACATGACATTGCGTATACATCCATTGTGGGGTTAGATAAATATGTTCATGAAGCCAATCAACAAGGAAATCCTTTATCCCTACGGGATATGTGTCGATTAGTCTATCAAATTGCGAAAAATCAATTCTATGAATTGGTAAATCCTAAAGAGCAGGATTATTCACCAGTATACGCAAACCAACAAGAAGTTATACATAACGAAAGCAAAGAAACAAGATTGGCTACACCAAAACATATTGTCCGTAAAGAAATGGTTCCTGATTGGTTAAAAGCTGAACAACATCAAGAAAAAGCTACAAAAGAACCAGAGATTTCTTTGAATCAGCAACTTGAAATAATCCAGTTAAAGCAAGATTTAGGGCAAGAGCTAACACTAGAAGAAGAGAACTTGCTGGAGGAGCACAGCTCTACGTATAGCTTGTTGGAAATAGCTCAGGTAAAACAGGACTTGGGACAAGTCTTAACGTCAGAGGAACAAGAATGTTTGCGTCAACATAACCAGTTAAAAGACACAGCTTCCTAATCAAAAAAGTAGAAATCTCTTAGAAGCTGATGTTTTAATAGAATATGTTTATTTAGAACTGTGTTCTAAATAAACAATAACTAATAATCTACGCAGGAGGAGACTATTATGCCACATAAAATTACGTTAACCGGATCAGCCACAGGACCTTTACGAGAATATGATCGCTATGTTGCCTTTGATATGCGTGAAAAAGGGTCACCATCTGCGCCTAAAGGATTAAAGAAGAGTACCTTTATTTCGTATACGGTATTTGTTGCGAAGAAAGCCTTTAATAAAACCGGACTCACGAAGAAAAGTATCATGCATGAAAAGATTTTAATTCAAGGGGAACCAACGTTAGACATTCCCATTGATGAATGCCCTGGTGAAATAGGGGTCATTTGTTTTCAAATTACGGTTCTCCCGAACAAAAATGACAAAGAGAAGAATGAGTCAGATGCGAAAAAAGAACCTAAAAAAGAGGATTCTGCGCCTTCTCAAGAACAAAAGAACACAGAGTCTAGTAAACAGGGAGAAGAACAAGCACCTGTTTCTCAACCTGTAGCACAAGATGAGAAGGCAGAAGTAAAGCCTATTCAGTCAGAAGTACAACAAGCTCCTACGGAAGAGAAAAAGACTGAGGAAAAAAAGACAACATTATCTAACCAACCCAAAGGAACTCAGGACCTATTGAACTTTGATGATATTATCGTTCCTGAAGAGTTCTTAAAGACACGCCCAAACCCTGAAAAAACGCAAAAGGTAATCGATTTTGTGAAGCGTACGGGGCGTTTAGATGAGCCATTAACGATTGAAAAAGATTCAAAGGTCTTAAAAGATGGCTATCGTCGTTATATTGTGGCCAAAACGGTCAAAATGGATCAAGTTCCTGTTGTCTATGAATATCAAAAATAGCTTATTGTCTTTTAAAAAATAATTACTGAAGGTAGAGGTTGCCCATTATGACTAGAAATCCACTTGATTATGACTTTACTGAGAATGTATTAAAAGTGATGCCTTTAGATGTACATGAAACTAAAGGAAGAAAAGAATGGGTTGAAGAATATGACGATAAGAGTTTATGGAATAATGTAAACATCGACGGAGTAACTTTTTCAGAGTTTTGCGGAGACGGAGCAAATGGAGTTGTATTAAAAGGGCAACAAGATTCCTTAAATCGTATGTGCGCCATAAAATTTTGGCTTCCTAACCCACGATCTACATCTTACAATGTATTATTTAACCAATACAAAGAAGAAGTAACTAAACTAGCAAACTTAAATGATTCATCAATTGCATTAGTCCATATCGCTGAAAGAAATGTTGAGGGTTATTGTTATTCAATAATGGAGTGGATTGAGGGGGCAACTTTACAAAAGTGGTTAACTCACAGTCGTAATACATGGTTTAATACAAGGCATGAACTGTATCAAAAAATTATACGACCAATTAGAAAATGTCATGCACAAGGAATAACCCATGGTGATCTACACACTAAAAATATTTTAGTTATAGGAAACGAACAGACTGACCATAGGTATCCACATAGCGTGAAAATTCTTGATTTCGGGACTAGTCTACTAGTAAGAGATAAAGATCCTGAATATTCTGACCAAAGAGAATCACTATTGTTATTGGAAACATCTTTAAAACTACTTCATGAGGAAAAACAGTTGGGATTTCTTGAATTTAAATATTACAATCGTGGTGAAATGACAGAGAAAGATGACGTAAGAAATTATCATCCTGCATTAGTGAGTAAAACCTTAGAAAGTCTTAATGAGATCTTATATCTATTAATTAATCAATGCTTAACACTTGATGGAATTGCAGATTTAGCTAAATATGTAGCTAGAGCTCCTTATCTTAATTTAGAAAAAATTATGGAGTATATACTCCGTGACGAAGAAGAGGGAGAACAGACTTTAAATACATTTCATACCTTTTTAGTAGCAGCTCAACATCAACAGATACTGGATATTGAAAGTATGAAGGAGTTCAACGAGGATCTTCTAATATTAGAATTAATTGAGGTATATTACGATATACTAAGGGAGGATAAAAGCTTAAACATTAATCGAGAAATATCTAAAGAACAAGAAGAAGACATATTAGAAGCATTAACAATTGATTTTACAAATGACCCACTAGGTTTTGATTTAGATAAAATTATAAATAATCTTCATTTAGATTTTACAGATTGGTTTAATTTTGCATATGAAAACTTAGATGATGAGCAACTTTCATTTTTTATTAAAGATGTTGCTCGTTTACTTGAAAATGAGTTAAAGATAGAGTCTGAGAAGTTAAAAGAACCTGAATATCGATACTTCTCCAGGATCTCCAGAAAGAGAATGGAACTTAAATTTGCGAGTTACAGACCTCACAAGATAGATTACTCTTTACTTAGAGAGTCTCTGCTTAAAGAACATATACTTAAAGGGTTTGAATTTGAATGGTAAAAAGTTAAATTGAAATAGGATTATACACAACAAAGGCCGATCATTATGTATGAGTAAGTCCAGCTTTAAGAATTTACTTGGGGTTATTTTAAATTTTTCAAACAAAAATTTTGCTATAGCTTTGAAATGAAGTATAGTCATTTTTGTCTCTCTTCTTCAACTAAATTCCAAATAGTAGAAGAAGAGGATTATAATATAAGATTATTTATTCCACGCCATGAAAGCCATATTTACCTCAATTATATTTGCTTTTGTAGCAAACTGCTCTAAATCTTCCATTGACTTTTCATAAGCTTTCTTAAAAACCTCACCTTTTTTAAGCAGATTTATATGTTTATCTTTTTCAGAAAGATTTACAGGATGGGAAATAATCTTTTCCAACATATTATTATAGTTTTCTCTTGCGAGAGTTTCTACCTCCTTTAATTCTGTTAAATTTTGTTCGAGTTCTACAATTTTGGTATTGATTTCAAGAGGAAGTTTACTTGTACTTAACATTTCCTCAATCTTTTGAGCCATCATTTCTATCACAAAACTATTAGTAGACTTGGATCGTTTGATGTCATTATTTAATACAGGTTCCAGGGTATATATAAAATACCTTTCTAAAACAGCAATTTTACCGGGGTCATCTTTTTCTAAATCGTCACAAAAAAAGACTACAAGTTCTTTAGCGTTAAATAGTTCAAATAGATCCTTTTTTTCATGGGTACTATGCCTTGAGTATAAACCCTCTTGACCGTTGGCTAACCCTACATAAATAACCTCGCCTTTATCATCTTTGACGAAATATAAACCAATCCGTTCGGGGAGGGATAAATGAACCGACCTACTCCACGGATATACCTTTTCATCTTGTGAGAAATCAAATGAAAGTGTTTTAATTTGCGCTGATTGATCCTTATTTAAATTATTTGTAAAGTTCCCCGAGATTTGTATTTCAATATTCCCAGTAATCTTGGACGTTAACATATAATTGAACTCCCCTAAAAATAACATTTTTTAGTTAATTATTACAAATATATATTAACTTAGAAGACTATAAAGTTCTAGATATTTCTTTGGTAGGTGTTAACCTCATATAAAAATTTGAATTTCCATTGCAAGATCTTAGCTCAATTTTATTATAAATAATGATGCTTTTTTGAATAAAAAATATATAAAACTATGAATACTTACAACAAAGACCGCCCATTACTTATAGTGTATAAGGCGGTCTTACCTATATTCATGCTATATGATTATGCCAAAAATATCGACAATATGTTTAAAGACATCCTATTTCTCTTATTCTATGCTAAAAATGCTGCCTTATTCCTAATTTTTCAAACATTTTTGATTCAATTTGGTGAAAAGTGGACAAGCTAATAAAAAAGGAGAGTGAGAGACGTGTTTTGGTGGCGTAACCCCAATCGTAGTAAATTTGGTCGTTGGCTGGATCGAGAAGGAATTACTCAAAGTGAATTTTCTGAGCAAAGTGGTGTTTCCCGAAACACTATTTGGCGAGTTTGTAACAACAAAGGTTATATTCCAACGCCTAGAGTAATGAAAAAGATTATAGCTACTGTTCAAAAAGTAGATAAAACAAAAGATATTGATGATTTCTTTCAATTTTAGACCCCATGTAAATGATATATAGCATGGGGTTGGATTTTACATAAAATATAAATTTTGTTTCGGTATTCTATTCCGAAGTCTGTTCGAGATAAGGATATTTTGAATAATCTCGCTTTCTTTTAAAATAGAACTACTCAATAAAATTCAGTTA
Source organism: Priestia sp. USM5 (assembly GCF_058323215.1). Lineage (NCBI taxonomy): Bacteria > Bacillati > Bacillota > Bacilli > Caryophanales > Bacillaceae > Priestia > Priestia sp. USM5. The sequence goes on along the minus strand of NZ_JBSGKN010000003.1, from coordinate 93,033 downwards.
AACTAATCTAAAGCTCTTATTAGAAAGACCATATTAATAAATTTTTACGTTTAAAGTTAATATCCCCATGTAATTATCTTAGAGAAGAAACCTCATTCTCAATTAACTATCTTCAAGCTATTATTCCTTTTTCTCCATACTTTTTCATGTATACACCATACAAGTTTTGTCACCATAATAAGTATTACCAGGAGTAAAAAGAGCCTGTATCATTTAGAAACAGGCTCTTTTTGCTGTGAGTATATAAACTCCTTTACTTCTACGATTGAAAGACCTAGATGATGTGCTTCTTTCATGAGAATTATCCATTCCTGATTAAACTTATTTTCTTTTTTTTAGCACTCATGATTCCTCCAACTGTCTTAATTGAAATTAATTGGACGCTATCATTTAAGTATAATTAATTAAGAGTCAATGTAGAAAAAAGGAAACTGAAAGAATTATTGTTGAGACTTTAAGCAAACTAATCAAGATGCCGAAAGGCTTCAATCCTTTGGTTAAATAAATGTAGCAAAAAAACTCCTGAACAGGGGTTTTTCTGTCTTCTAGGCCTTATATGATATACATCTTTAGTTAATAAAAGTTTTTAGTGGGGTCTTTTTTATCAGAAAGTATATTTTCTCAGTCTCCTATGTTAAGTTAATTTTAATTCCACCAGAAGAAGCTGATGTTCTTGGTCTTCCATCTCTTTGTTGTTTACCATTACTTTTATGTTTCTCCATAAGCTCATGAATACTTGCTACCTGTATAGTGCGGATATGGTCAGAAGTAACAGCATAACGAACAGGTGTAATCAAAATGACAGAAGGGAAGATAGGTGCCCGTTCTTCTGGTTGCCAGTGCAAGGATTTCCATTCATCTGAAAAGAAAAACTCCTCATAGAGATTGATCTTCGCTTGCATTTTCTGCTCCGAATACTGATTTCGTTGAATTTCAATCCAAAATGGAGATCCTTTAAAAATACAAAACAGATCCGGTTCAATTCCTCCTTTTTGTCCGGTAGGCTTATCTTCCACAATGACCTGTTTAGGGGTGCTATACGTGCACATTTGTTTATAGACATCCAAGATAGAAAGGAAATGTAATATTTTTTGAGAGTTCTTTTTGATCTTGGCATCCACAGGTAAGTAGACAGTCGGAGAATACTGCTGTGTACGTTCAATTAGCCCCAATCGATATAAACGTACCATCACACTATTACACGCATTTACGGGCAATTTCAGCTGTTTAAAGAAGAGGTCAACTAATGAGTCTCGATCCACGGCTCTAAATTGATTAATAAACGCTATGATGTCTTTATCACGTTGAGATAAACGGAAACTCATCGCTGCTCCTCCTTCTCTAATAAACCAAAAATAGACTGTGATACCACTTCAAGTTCTGGTTCAGGATCTTTTACGAGTGTTTTATAAGGTGAAAGTAGTTCCTTACAAGCTCCTTCATCTAAAAAATACGCTTGAAACTCTTTCACCTCATCAATTTTAATCTTCATGCGGCCTCTGGCTGCAGCATCAATTTCTTCGGCACCGATGACTCCAGCTACTTTTGCATTTATCGCATCGGCCTGCCTTCCAGAAATCCGAACCCGTAAGTTTGCTTTGAGTGCTGAATTCAACAAATCGGCATCGGGACGCTGCATCGCAATAATCGTATGAACACCTAACGCACGACCCTGACTAGCAAACTGTTGAATCATCTCTACGAGATCGGTTTCTCGCTTAACGATGGACATTTCGTCAATCACCACAACGATACGAGGCAGCTTAAAAGGTAGCTTGCTTATATGTGTTACGCCATGCTCTAACAATAAGTCGCCTCGTCGATACATTTCAGCTCGTAATAAAGCAAAAGGTTTTCTCATATCCTTTGCCTCAAAACAAAGTGCATCCACATGTTCAATCCCATGAAACAAACCTAAATCTGCTCGCTTGAGATCGACTAATACTAATCGCAGATCATCGGGCAATGTATACTTCACCCATGTTGTGAGGATCACACGCATGAGACTGCTTTTTCCGGCTCCAATTTCGCCAGAAATTAGTAACGTTTCTAAATCAGCAAAGTCCCATGAAACGGGGTTTCCATAGATATCTTGACCAATGCATACTGGAAGCTCCATTTTCTCAATATGAGGATGAATGACTTCATAACTATAATTAAGCATCTTAGGTAGGCTTTTGTGATGAACGGTAATACTAAAGTTTTTTAAGCTGCCATTTATTTCGATATTGCTGCCTAATACTTGCCGTAATGCCCACCTTTTTTTCGTTAAAAGCTCAGGGTCGATCCCATTCAGTAAGGAAAAGGCGTACCGCGTATAGGCGTGATGATGATCGATTTGATGAATTTTTGGAAACAGATAGGAAGTACGGTCTCCACGTTTCACCACCCGATAAATCTCTGCCGTACGAAACGCCTTAATTAATTGGCCACGTAATTTGAGCTTCTCAAACATCAGCATTCCTCCTCAAAACATAAATGTCGCAAAAAAGTAAATCAAGGCGCTATAGAAGGTAACAGGCAATATAAAACGCATCACTCTTGCGAATTGATCCACAAGATCAATCACACCCCATCGCTCTAATATTCGTTCAATGATAGCAATCCCTAAGACGATGCCTCCTATAGTAAGAATGGTGGGGTCAAGCATGGCTAGTGGACTAAACGGAACAAAGGAACAAGCCCTGAAGGGACGAGGTTTTGTTGAGGGTTTAAAGGATGGTTTATGGAAGAATTTTCGAAACGTACTATAATGTGTTTTTCTCATGCTGTTACCTTCTTTCACTTTTTTAATTTTTTTGCTTTTTACATACCTGTTTTTTTCAGCTCACTGCATCCGGTCGCCCCCTTCGCCTCTTCGGCTCAGCTCCCTTACAGATTCCATAAACGGCTTCACGAGGCGTATACAGCTTGTATTAACGCGGTAGGGATACAGAACTAGCTACTGATTAGGCAACGAAGTCGTGATTCTTTAGATACTATGTAACTACTGCGGTAAGCTTGCCTGTCCAATCAAAAAATAACAAAGACCCCTTACCGAAGTAGGTAAGGGGTAACTAAAACTTAAATTGCAAATTGAATAGATCGAACAGGACTGTACTGAATTTGATCTAAATATCAAGACCAATCTTATATTCTCTGTAGGAAACTCATTCCAACATTTCCTTACAAATGAGGATCAAGATGGGCTACTGTCATCTGTAAATAACCACTTAGAAACTGATGGTATTTTTATTTTCGACACAAGGTTTCCAAATGAAGACGAGTTACCCCAGCCTTCTATTGAAGAATATTGGAAATCATATATTGACAAAGATACTCAAAATAAGGTGGATGTACATACAATTAGTAAGTATGATCATTTAAATCAAATACAGTACTGTACCACCATTAGAAAGTATTTAAATGATGAACAAGAACTCTTGCGTGAAAAAAGGACCAATATAAGATTGCGTTATGTTTTTCCGAAAGAAATAGAACGAACCCTTTTGTCAAATGGTTTCGAGATAATAAATATATTTAAAGACTGGAAAGAAACGCCCATTTCAAACGATAGTTATGGAATGATTTATGTGTGTAAAAAGGTGAAAAACTTAACCTGAATAACTTAAAAGTTTGTGTGATTTATGGAATTGTGTAAGCAAACATACGTGTGCTTTATTTGTTAGATATAACGTTCTACCTTCTTTTATAATTAGATACTTTTCTTCATGCCGTAGTCCCGGCATTCACGCAAGAAAACGCCACATTTTACGGGGCTTTTGGAGTAAGCTGAATTATAATTATTATATCGACCACTTACCTTATCTGGATATTCAGCGTATTCATACACTTTATCAAGATCTATTTCTTTCTGCTATTTCTCTTCTATGTTGTTCACTTACTTCTTAAGTTATTATCTGAACTTGATAAGCCCTCTAAACAAAAAGGACACCCACGTCCCTTTACAGCACGATATCTTATCACTGCTTGCCATTCATGCCCCCGATTACACTTCCACCATACTTCTTTTGATGAATGGGGTAATACGTCATAAATCTTTAGCTTACCATTTTTTATTGAGTGCCATTCTTTTATCAAATTCGGATTTTTGATAGCTAGGTTATTACTTGGACTTGCTAACCTTCCATAACAAAAGGGGCACCCATTTCCTTTAGTACGACTAGCTATCACTGCTTGCCATTCATGCCCTTGGTTACACTTCCACCATACTTTTACACCAGATCCTCTTGTGGAATTTTTCGGTAATATATTCCTATTTCTTTCGTAATGCCATTCTTTAGATATTTCGGGATATAAAGTAGCCAGATTGTTGCTTTCATTTACTTTTACACCTGCACAAAAAGGGCACCCATTTCCTTTAGTACGACTAGCTATCACTGCTTGCCATTCATGCCCTTGATTACACTTCCACCAGGCTCTTTTATTAGAACCTGGTAGAACATCATATGGTATTAATTTACTGTTTTTCTCAGGGTGCCACTCTTTAGCTAAATGTGGATACTTAATAGCTAAATTGTTATCAATTGTAGCTAACTTTCCGGAACAATAAGGGCAATTGGATTTGTGTTTTGTTCGATTATATGGAGAAGTCTTCCATTCATGTTTGTATTCACATTGCCACCAGACTGTCTTGCTATAGCCCTTTGTTATTTTCTCGGGTGTTATCTCACCATTTTTAGTGGGGTGCCATTCAGAAGCTATTTTTTTATCAGTGTCATATAGGGAAAGCCTCTTCATATTTCCCATAGTGTTTAAACACCTCTCTTTTTTAGATGAATTATAGTAAAATTATATAAATTTCTATGCAATTCCTCTTGTTAAAAAGAAATTATAAAGAATTTAGGCAGTGGTGTAATTCAGTTACAGCAAATGTATGTCAATCACTTCACTCAATCTCATCTTATTTTTTAATTCGAATACGTCCTCTATAAAAATAAGGAGAGCCCCCAAGGAATCAATAAATTTTATAAATCCTGTTTTGGTTATACTTTACCCTTTCTTATGATGCGTAAGGTATACTTGTTTATTTGTATGTAAAGTCTCAATCAGGGTGAAATTGATTTGTTCTATTTGCTCTTCAGTTAAAAGAGGTTGAGGTGCCTCTAGTTGCTTCTTCATGACTTCCTGCAATCCTATATATTGCTCTGGTATAATCGCACAGGCCCTCTATTTTCATTTTCCGATTCCTCCTAGCATCACCTCCATTATGACCAGTTAACAACATGAGCATAAATACAATAATTTGCTCAAATAAGATATAATAGACCTGATATACAGATTCTTTCTGTATGTAAAAGGCAGAGCTACATTAGTCTATTTGATATATGCTAATTACATAATGTGGATTTTTAGTATATTCGAATGTTCAATTTATTGGAAAGAGGCAAACTTGAGAATTAAAGTTATTGAATTTATACGGATAATATTCAACTAATACGTAATACATAAATAAAGGAACTGTAAAAAACGATTAATCATTAAAAAAAAAGGAATTCAATTTTATTATAAAGGCAACTCGTTTTTATAGAGCTTTATTCAAAATGAGTTCTTTATTTTTACGTTTAAATCAACTTTTTTAGTGCATTTTCATTTGAATTTTATTTTAAACTAGTATAACCAGCTCAATCTTAAGCTACGGTATTGAATCTTATATAAGGATAGGGGAGTGCTGAATGTGTCGAGGAGATTAAGCCCACAACAAAAAATAGCTGTAGAAACGATTAAGGGCCCATTATTGATCATAGCTGGACCAGGTTCAGGTAAGACATTTACCTTAGTAGAACGTATTTTGTATCTCATTGAACATGAAAAAGTTGAACCAGAAAATATTTTAGTAGCTACTTTCACTGAAAAAGCAGCTAATGAATTAGTTACTAGGATTTCAAATAGACTCCATGAAGCTGATATCAAATTTAATCTTAACGAAATGTATGTTGGTACAATCCATTCTTTATGTCTTCGTATATTAGAAGAAAATAGAGAGTACACGCGACTAAAGAAAAACTACATATTAATGGATCAATTTGATCAACAGTATATGCTTTATCAAAAATTAAACCAGTTTCTAGAACTTGATGAAATCGAGTCTTTGTTAAACTTTAATACATCTCGTTGGAAACAATCTCAAGAATTATTAAAATGGATTAATAAATTAAGTGAAGAAATAGTTGATATTGATAAACTAATCGCTAGCGAAGACACGAGGTTAAGCGTTTTAGGAAAATGTTACAAAGTTTATGAACAATTATTAATTGAAGAAAATGCACTAGACTTCTCAACAATCCAACTTGAAACATATATGCTCCTTCAGAATTATGAAGAGGTAAGGAATAATCTAAACCAAAAATTACACTATTTAATGATTGATGAGTTTCAGGATACGAATACGATTCAAGAGAAGCTAATGTTTTTACTAGCAGGTAAACAGCAAAATATTTGTGTTGTTGGTGATGATGATCAAGGTTTGTATCGATTTAGAGGAGCTGCAATTCGTAATATTTTGGAGTTTCCACAAAACTTTCCAAAGGGTATTTGTCAGCAAGTAGAACTTTCTGTGAACTATCGCTCAAATCCAGCAATTGTCCAGTTTTATAATCAATGGATGGAACAGAACAATTGGTCACAAAACGGTATCACCTATCGCTTTGATAAAAAAATTACTGCACACGAATCGAACAATGTAAATCAAAAAACTGTTGTTAAAGTTTCAGGTGAAAATGGTATAGGTGATTGGGAGAGTGAAATATATTTATTCCTTCAAGCAATGAAAACAAAAGGAAAAATTTCTAATTGGAATCAAGTTGCATTTCTTTTCCGTTCAGTAAAAAATTCAAAAGTATTGAACCTTTCTCGTTATTTAGAAGAAAGAGGTATTCCAGTTTATTCACCTCGTTCGAATTTGTTCTTTGAGAGAAAAGAAATTCGATTAGTATTGGGCGCAATCTTATTCTTATTTCCAATGTATGCAAAAATTAGAAAATGGGATGATAGTGCTTTTCTTCCTGAGTGGGACTTTTATGATGCTTGTTTATTAGAATTTGCAGAGGAATTAAGAAAGCCAGAAAACTATGACTTATTAAACTGGTGCAGAGACAAAGCTAGAATTCATTTGGCACTAAGTAAAAACTTAGACTATGCATTTTCAGGATTATTTTATCAACTTATTCAATTTGAATTGTTTAGTGACTTTTTGAGTGATAATATATTTACCGTTAAAGATAGTAGAGAAGTTCGTAATTTATCACAGTTTTCTAAATTACTAACTAAATTTGAGTATCTTCATCATATCTCTGTATTCACACCAAAAAACATTGGAGATTCAGTAGTACGATTCTTTAACCAGTATGTGCGCTTTCTACTACAAGGGGGCATTGATGAATATGAAGATGACTCTGAGTATGCACCAAGTGGATGTGTTTCCTTTCTAACAATCCATCAATCTAAGGGTTTGGAATTTCCAATTGTTATTGTAGGATCTCTAGAATCTACGCCGCGAAAGCAGTACACAGAAATTGATGAAATTCTACAAAATAACTTTTATCAGAAACCGCCGTTTGAACCGATAGATCGTACGAAAATATATGACTTTTATCGTTTGTACTATACAGGCTATTCAAGAGCACAAAATCTACTCATTCTAAGTTGCCAGGAGAACATAGCAAGTGGGCCAGGTACTAGAAATGTACCATCTAAATACTTTACTGAATCTTATCGTTATTTAAAAAAATGGCGAGATGAGCCAACTATTTATGATGTCGAATTAGCACAAGTAAAGGATGTTAATATGAAGCGAGAGTACTCTTTTACATCTCATATTAACTTATTTGAAACATGTTCTTTACAATATAAATTTTATAAGGAACTAGGTTTTGCACCAGTCCGTCAAGGTGCAACTATCTTTGGAACATTAGTTCATCAGACAATAGAAGATATACATAAAACTGTGTTGAGAGATGAATCGCACCTAATTAATTCAACAAGTATCGAAAATTGGTTTAATACTAATTATCAGCATCTTTCTAAACGCGAACGTGTATATTTAGCACCACAAACACAAGAAGCAGCATTAAAGCAAGTGAAAAGTTATGTAGAAAAACAAAATAATGATTGGTCTCATATTCAAGAGGCGGAAGTTGATGTATCCTTAGTAAAGGATAAATATATTCTCAAGGGAACAATCGATCTAATTAAAGGTGATGAAAATACGGTAGAGATTATCGATTTCAAATCTGAAAAGAAACCAGATTTGATAAAAGATCAAGAAGTACTTTATCGTTATAAAAGGCAACTTGAAGTGTATGCACATCTGGTGGAAGAACGGACCAACCATAAAGTAAGTAAAATGCACCTTTATTATACAGGAGAAAAGGATAGTAATCCTTATATTACATTTGAAAAAGACAAATCTATAATCGATCAAACGATTAAATCTTTTGATCAAATTGTTGACCGTATAGAGGATCATGATTATGCAATCAAACAAAGACCAAAAAAACACTGTGGAAACTGTGATATGCGTTTCTATTGTGATAGAAATTTATGAGGTGAAATAAATGAGCAATGAACAAGAACTACAACGTGTAGAAGAATATAAGTTTGAACCTATTAAAGGATATCCAATGTTGCATTGGAGAGGAAAACGACCTTATACGTCAACACAATATTATCCTGCCCAATTAAAAGAAGTATACGGAAAACCCCAGAATGATTGGTTAAATAAAATATTTTGGGGTGACAATCTACAAGTGATGAGTCATCTATTAAAAGAATATCGAGGGAAAGTGGATTTAATTTATATAGATCCCCCTTTTGACTCAAAAGCTTCTTATAAAAAGAAGATAAAACTTAAAGCGAAATCAGTAACTAATAACCAAAACAGTTTTGAGGAAAAACAATATGAAGACATTTGGAATAATGATGAATTTCTTCAATTCATGTATGAAAGACTAATACTTTGCCGAGAATTGCTATCTGAAGAGGGATCAATCTATGTTCATTGTGATTGGCACAAATCACATTATCTTAGATGTATAATTGAAGAAATATTTGGTGTAGGTGGGAAAGACGGAGAAAAACCAGGGTTTAGAAATGAAATAATATGGTGTTATTCTGACGCTGCGAACAGTAAAAAGTATTGGAATACAAAGCATGATACAATTTACTTTGCAACGAAAGGAACTTCTTGGACTTTTAATTATCAAGAAGTATTTAGACCTGTTAAGGAATCGACAGTAAAGAAATATAAATATGAAGATGAAAACGGAAGGTATAGATTGTTTGGTAAAAATATCGAGGGAAGTCCTATTAGATGGCATAGGGATGTTGCACCAGAATGGGAATCAAATCATCCTGAATTAGTTTTTAGGCATTATCTAAAAGAAGGTAGCCTACCTTTAGATTGGTGGGAAATTAATCCAGTCAATCAAGCTGCAAAAGAAAAGACGGATTATCCTACCCAAAAACCAGAAGAATTAATAGAAAAAATTATTAAAGCCTCATCCCACAATGGGGATTTAATTTTTGATTGTTTTATGGGATCAGGAACCACACAAGCAGTGGCATTAAAATTGGGTAGAAGATTTATAGGGGCGGATATCAATCTTGGATCTATACAAACTACAACTAAACGGTTATTAGAACTATTAGGTAGGGATAGCAATTTACCTGGGTTTGAAGTATATAACGTTAATAATTATGATTTATTTAGAAACCCATCCCAGGCTAGAGAAATCTTATTAGATATATTAGAAGTTCAAGGTATTGAAAATAGCTGTTATGATGGTGAAAAAGATGGTCAAATGGTAAAAATTATGCCAATCAATAGAATAGCTACTAAAGCAGATTTGAATGAATTAATTACAAATATAGATTATAAGACTTTCGAAGAAAGACAGAGAGAAAATCCTAACCAAGCTGTTGAAAGTATCTTGTTAGTTTGCATGGGACATGAGCCAGATTTAGCTGCATCTTTAGTTAAAGAAATACCATATAAAATAAATGTAGAAGTTGTAGATATTCTAAGAAATCGTTCTGACTTGGAATTTACACGTGACTCAGAAGCTATAATAAAAATTAAAGAAAATAAATTAGTTATTGAAAACTTTTATCCTATGAATTTACTTCAAAAATTAAGCATAATGAAAGAAAATGTCGAAAATTGGAAAGAACTTGTTGAATCTGTTATTATCGATTGGAATTATGATGGGGCAATTTTAGAGCCTGCTGTTGTGAATATTTCTAATAAAAATGAATTTGTGGAAGGGGTCTATGATATCCCTGAAAGTGCAGGTACTATTAGAGTGAAAATTACAGACCTATTATCTGAATCTTTAGAGGTGAGTGTTGAGAATGAGTAAAAAGAAAAACTTTGCCTTAGATTTTGCATTCTACACGTACCTTTGGGATTTTTATAGCCAAAATAAGAAGAAAATTCGTTCTCAGTATAAACTTTTATCTAAGAAATTTTTAGACTTTAATGATTATCGCAACCCAACATCTTACTTACGCCAACCTCAATTTGAAGCTTTAGAAATATATATATTCTTAAAAGAATATCAAGGGAATAAAAAAATTCATGATATCTTTACAGATTGGTATGAAAAGAAAAATGGATTTGAAAATCGTGGAGATTTAGGTTTAACTCAAGGAGAACAGTATTCTTTATTTACATTGGAGATAGATGAATATAAAAGTGTTTTTGCTAGGATGCAAAAATATGAACTAAGTTACCCTAATTATATTTTTGCATTAACAATGGGAACAGGTAAAACAATTTTAATGGCTACTTGTATTTTTTATGAGTTTTTATTAGCTAATAAGTTTCCAAAGGATAAACGTTTTTGTCATAATGCTATTGTTTTTGCGCCAGATAAAACTGTTTTAGAATCTTTACGTGAAATTCAAACCTTTGAAAAGTCAAAAGTTATTCCACCAGAGTACTTAGCTTGGTTAGACAGCAATTTAAAGATTCATTTTTTAGAAGATACAGGTACAACGTTAAATACAGTTGATCGTTCAAAATATAATATCATTATTTCAAATGCGCAGAAGATTATTTTAAAGCGTCAGCATAAGGAAAAGCCAAAGGTTGATACATTATTTGGTCATACCTTATCAACTGGGTCAGCTTATGATCAATTAGATGATTTATATGGTTTTGATGAACCTTTAGAGGAAGGGGAGCTACTAAGTAATCAAAGATTTTCTAAATTAACTCGCTTAGGAAATTTAGGGGTCTTTATTGATGAAGCACACCATGCTTTCGGTGATGCTTTAGCGAAAGATCTTGGATTAAAAGCATCCAAAACAAGTTTAAGATTAACAATTAATGAGTTAGCAGCGTCATTGGAAAAATCAGGTACATCAGTTATAGCTTGTTATAACTTTACTGGTACACCGTATTCAGGAAAAGAAGTGTTTCCTGAAGTAGTTTATTCTTATGGATTACAAGAGGCTATTAATAAAGCTTATCTAAAAAAAGTCCATATTGAAGGTTATACAAATCCAAAATCAAAAGAATTTCTAAGAATCGTAGTGAAAGATTTCTGGGAGAAATATAATACTCAGCGGTATGAGGGAATGTTGCCTAAACTCGCTATTTTTTCCAGTAACATAGAAGAATTACAAAACGAATTGCGTCCTGAATTAGAAGAAATTTTAAACGATTTAGGCATTCCATTGGATAAGATTTTAGTGAATATTGGGGATGAGAAAATCACTTCTAATGATGACATAAGAGAATTTAACAAGCTAGATTCTCCTGATTCAAACAAGCAATTTATTCTGTTAGTAAATAAAGGCCGCGAAGGATGGAACTGCCGTTCTTTATTCGGTGTAGCCTTGTATCGAAAACCTAAATCAAAAATATTTGTACTACAAGCAACAATGAGGTGTTTACGAGCAATCGGCCCCGTACAAGAAACGGGACAAGTTTATTTATCTGAAGAAAACTTGGAAATTTTAGATGATGAGTTAAATAAAAATTTCCGTTTGGACGTTGAAGGTCTAAATAAAACAGATACTAATAAAGAGAAATATCAAATTCGATTGATTCCTCCTCCAGTCAAAGTAAAGCTCAATAGAACACAAAAGTTGCATTCATTGAGAGAAAGAACTGTCACAGAGTTAATCGACTTTAAACTCGATAAAATTGATGTAACAAAATATCAATTAAAACGAATTAGTCAAGATGGATTAAACGGTATCCGTAAAGTTAGTGACGATTTAAAAAATGAGAGGGAAAAAAGATCGTTTAGCCAATATACATTAGTTGCAGAAATTGCTAAGTACCTTAATAAATCGTGTGTTGAAACAGAAAAAATTTTGTTGAATTCATCACCAGGAATTAATCAACTTATAGAAATAGTAAGTGAGTATAATGATGTATTATATGATTATGTAATTCCTATACTATTTGAGTGTCTTTATGAGCTAAAGCCTTATGAAAGTAAGGAAGAATATCAAATAGATTTGGTTAAGGAGCCAAAAGACGGTTACTATCAAGTTACGGCAAATCCTGAGTTAGTTGCCGAGTTATCTAAAAGCGAGTATATATCCTTTAAAGAAAAAAGTTTTCATTTGGATACCTATTGTTTTGATTCAAAACCTGAGAAGCGTTTTTTTGAGGACGTTGTAAATCTACAGGATATTAAAAAAATCTATTTCACAGGTATGTTAACTCACGGTCAGACAGATTTTTATATCCAGTATATTGATCCAGAATCAAACATTGTAAGAAACTATTATCCTGATTTTTTAGTTGAAAAGATCAATGGAGATTATTTAATAGTTGAAGTTAAAGGGGATAATAAAATTGAGGATCCAATAGTCCTAGCAAAAGAACGTGCGGCTAGAGAAACTGCAACTGCAAGTAGAATGGAATATAAAATTATAAAGGGTAGCGAAGTAATGAATGGAGAATCTAATAATATTTTTTAAATTTCATGTAACCTAAGAAACTCCAGCCGTCAAATACACTTTATATCTACCTTGTAAAAATATATGGGATACTAATTTTTGAAATAAAAAAAGAGAGAGACCTCATCTACATACGAAGATAGGTCTCTTTCTTTTTACTTAAGAAAAAAAGAAATACGCTGAAAACTTACCTATTATTTCACTAAAAACATTCATATTTCACTTTTGAACTTAAACAGACGATAAAAATGATAGATTTTCTATCTAAAAGAAAGGTCCGCAAACGTATACTTTATTCAATACTGTTCACTCATACAATTAATTGTACGAAATTAGTTTTCATATATAAGTTTTGTATTTTCCTCTTCTTGGAAAAAACCTAACCTTGACTCTATTTTATAAAGGTTAGAGCATATGCATGATATAAGTACATCCATTAACCTTTGAATTTTACATAGGTCTTGTGGATAATTTAAGGGGATAATTTACAAATATACTGAAGCTTTTGTATCAAATCCGTACTCATCGTTTATCTATGAGTTACCTTGGGAACAGGAATATTAACAGTATACTTTATATTAATTGAAATCATAAGGGGGAATTAATTATTTATGAATGGAGTAACGACTTTTGATAGTACGGTTGAAAGCCTAACCGATCTATTAAGTAGTATTAAAGAATTGAGAACACAATTACCAGACTTTCAAAGAGGATGGGTATGGGATGATGAAAGAATTAAAAACCTCTTAATAAGTATTTCATTGTCATACCCTATTGGTTCAGTAATGACGCTCCAAACAGGTAATCCAAATGTACGCTTTGCACCTAGACCCGTTGAGGGGATTGAAAACTCAGGTCAAACTGAACCTGAAAGATTAATTCTAGACGGGCAGCAAAGATTAACTTCCCTTTTTCAGTCATTAATATTAAGAAATCCTGTCAAAACAAAAGATAGTAAGGGGAAAGAAATTCTTCGGCATTATTACATAAATATAGATAAGATTATAGATCCTGATCTAGATAGGGAAGAAGCAATAATAAGCGTCCCAGAGGATAAAATCGTTAAAGGGCTAGGTAATCGTATATTAGCTGATTACTCCGATATTACAAAAGAGTGTAATTCGGGAATGCTTCCTGTGAATTTAATTCTTCATCCAGCAGAGCTATTAGCTTGGCAGTCACGTTACTTTAGTGATACAAGTAAGATAAATGAAAGATCGCTTAAGTGGGGAAAGCTCCTTGGTGAAATCTTTCCCAGATTTCAAAATTATCAGATCCCCGTGATTATGCTTAGGAAACAAACACCAAAGGAAGCAGTGTGTCAAGTATTTGAAAACGTCAATACAGGTGGAGTATCTTTAACCGTATTTGAGCTTTTAACTGCTTCTTTTGCGGCTGATAATTTCGAATTAAGAAAAGATTGGGAAATTAAAAAAGATGAACTAATAAACACAAAGAATACTTTTAATAAGATATTAGCAGATATCAGTAGTACGGACTTACTTCAAACTATTTCCTTATTAACTACCTATAATCGTCGGAAACTTAAATCTACAGCAGCAGTTAGTTGTAAACGTAAGGATATTCTAAGACTAACCTTAGATGATTATCTTTCTTGGGGGGATAAAGCAGTAGCTGGATTTATTGAAGCAGCAAAGTTTCTCCAAGAGCAAAATATATTCTCGGCAAGAGACTTGCCTTATGGTTCTCAATTAATCCCATTGTCCTCAATTTTTGTAGAACTAGGTTCGCAAGCACATAACTTGAATGTCCGTAATAAAATTGCTCGTTGGTATTGGTGTGGGGTTTTAGGCGAGTTATACGGCGGGGGATCAGAAACAAGGTTTGCAAGAGATTTACCGGAGGTTATTAGCTGGATAAATGGTGATCAAGAACCGAGTACCATTAGGGATGCTAACTTCGCATCCGATAGGTTATATTCACTTCGAACACGTAATAGTGCTGCGTATAAAGGCCTACATGTATTATTAATGAAAGCTGGAGGGAAGGACTTTATATCAGGGGTACCAATAGATATCCAGACTTACTATGGAGAGCAAATCGATATACATCATATTTTTCCTAGAGCATACTGTGAAAGATATGGTATTAACAAAAAGATGTATGATTCAATTATCAACAAAACTCCGTTATCTTATAAGACCAATAGAATTATAGGTGGGAGTGCTCCAAGTCTATATTTAGAAAAAATCGAGACAGAAAGAAAAATAACCGAAAATGAGCTAGATGCATTATTAAGTACACATCTAATTAATATTAATGCTATTAGAAGTGATAATTTTGACATGTTTTTTAATGATAGAGGAAATCGTTTAATTCGAATAATTGAAAGCACAATGGGTAAAAAGGTAATCTAGACTTTTCATCCAGTATTTAAACATATTAGTGACTTTCAATAAAATTCTGTAAAAATATAGTTATGTAAATTTAACTTTTTTATACAACTTTAGTCTTGTAATGCTAATTTTTTTCAAAAAAAAGAATCCTTTACTTATCTGTCTACCTAACGGGGAGCGTATCAGATAAGTAAAGAATTCTTTTACTAAATACAGAGTGAAGATTTTACCATATTGCTTTTTTTACATGCTAATGTAAATCTGCTCTTTAAGACCTGCAGTGATAACATACTTAAAAAACATTTTCATTACTCTTATTTTAAGCATTCTATGATCCTTTACCATTAAAAACAATAGCAAGTATAGCAGCTCCTACAGTACCACCTACTACCATACCATGCTTAATTAAACGTTCTATCCTGCTACTTGCTTCTTTAGTATAATCAGATATATATTTATCCATTTCCTTTAATGAATCGATTAAATAAATCATTACTTCTTTATCGATAGAGGAATTAGCTTTTAAGATGTGTGAAATAATGCCTTTTGTCATATTAAAGCTATCTAATGCTTTCTCGTCCAAGTTTTTTTGTCTATCAGCTATTTCCGAAATAAAGTTTTGCTGTTTCCTTACTAACTCTGAAAAGTTATCAATTCTGGATAAAACCGTACTAAGAATTTCAGGATTTACTTTAGCATTAGATTTAATTAGGCGTCTAAAAACATTCTCTCTAGATAACTCTTGCTCTGATTTAATTTTAAGTTCATCAAGTAACTTTTCTTTTGTATCTATAATTGTAAATTTTGATTTATTAATCATTGATAGTTTCCTCCTTATTTTATCACTTCTATATTTTTCACTTAGAATCCCACCCAATACTTACTAATTAGTAAAATTGAATACATAAATCAATATTTAATACGGATACTAGTTAAATTTTAAATAACGAGAGAAACTTAACTCCCTGCTTTTAAGGAAAGCTTAACTTATTTCCGCTATATAATAGCCGTTTACTAACAATTTATTCTAATATCTTCTTCGTTATTGTTGAGAATATGCTAATTATTACTTATTATAAAATTATGTTTTGGTGGTATTTTACAATGTTATACTTAAACTATCTATGGCATTAACTGAATAATGTTATTTCTTACTGCATCTGCTAATCTTCTATTTTTAGTTAGAGCCATAGTTAAACCAAAAGGTATAATGCTAAAATGCCCTATTGTTCCATAGTCAACAATTTTCCTAACTTTATTTGCGTACTCACCACCTAAAAACACTTTTTAATATATGCAATAAGGGTACTGATTTAGATACAACAATCTCCACAAATATAGATTACTTGGATAAACACAACTAGCATGGTAAGCACTCTGTTTTTTGAAGAAGTTATTACTTTTTCTTAATAAAAGAATACGTTAAATGACCACAAGTTTCACTAACTATTCTGTGCGTAAAAACGCACAAATTCCTATAATTTCTAAGGAGGGGGAAATTGTATATACCTGTAAAGCGTACAAGGGGAACAAAGGTTATTCCTCTTATACGGTTATTAGAGAGTTTAGTAGAGAATACTAGCGAATATCTTGATGAAATGTATTCAAAAGATGATTTAGAATTATATAATTTTTCAAAGTGGGATATAGCTTTTGGGTGTGAGACTGGGAATATGTTATTAAACTATATATCTGCAGATTATCCCCTTATTAATGATTATTTCATAAGGAAAAAGAACATTATATCCAAGTATAAAAAACATCAACTTAAGATAAAAACGGATAAACATTTATTAATGTATTATGTAGAAAGGGCTCTTAAGGATAATGATCAACCTCGTAAAAAAATCGATCCATCTTCTGTTTGGACTGAATTAATAGCTGTAATAGAAATCGCTTTTGAACGTAGTGAAGCTCTAGATAAACTCCTTGAAGACAGTAATAGAGAACTCAAAAATGCCTATTTTCAGACTACTGTATTTAACAATATCCTTGTCCTAATTGTTAGTTCATTAAACGCTATTCAAACTAATTTAGACGCCTACAAGGATGAAAAATTTATGAGGAAAGTAAATAATAGTAGAAAGTTTAAATTATTAATTATTTTAAAAATGATATCGAATCAATTCGATATACCTTTAGAAACTTTTACTTCTAATGGATTGAGCATTCCTATTCAGGAACTTGAAATTTTGATGGACGAGGGTTTATATCCAAGTGTATCAACTACTATAAAAACCATTGAACAAAGAAGGAGACAAAAAGAAAAACAGTCTCCCCCTAGCTCCCTAGGCGAATTTTATATAGCTAAGCCTGTAGACGTTGACGATCTAAGGATTGAGGCGATAAAACAAGCATTACCAAAAGATATAAATTTAAACACTATAGACGAACCCGATGATTTAGATAATTTAGAGGGTATAGAGGATTCAGAAATATTACATTTATTGAAGGAACAGGCTAGAAAATATTATGAATCAATGTAAATCACATTATAATTTCAGTTTTAATTCCCTATTCCCTTTTAATATTGATTGCCCTTTAGAATTATTGTTTCTTTTTATCTATCATTATTCATGCTACCACTGCTTCTCGTTACGTTCTACTTTAGTCTTTGAGACATCTTTTAATCTCTCATACGTTTCATAAAAATTATAAGCCAATAATCCAACCGCAAGCATATAAAAAAGGGGCACATGCAGCAAACAACATGTTTTTAGCATTATTTCTCACCTAGGTCTTCAGCTTGAATTCAGGACGAATAGAGCGCCTAATTACCAGATTAGGTGCTTTTTCGTTTCTGAACTGTGATTATGGTAACTAACCTTGTATGCCCTATAAGTCACTCTCAGAGGATTCTAATTAGAGTTATAGAATTTATTATAGACAAAGACTAAAGAGTTAAAGGGGAAAATTATGAAAGTAAGGGAATTTTAAAAAAAGACGTGCCTCAATTAGTGCATTTAATGAAACAGCTTGGCTATCCGACTTCTTTAGAAAAGTTAAAGAGTAGATTTAGCAATATCCAGTCTCAACTTAATTATTATACTTTAGTAGCTGAACTGAATAACAAGGCAGTTGGAATGTTTGGATTGTGTCATAACTTGTTTTATGAATATGGTAGTTCCTACGTTAGAATTGGCTCTTTCATTGTAGGCGCTGACCACAGGCGTAAAGGAGTTGGCGGGAAATTAATCCACGGAGCAGAAAAATGGGCGATGGAACAAGAAGTAACCCAAATAATGTTAAATAGTGGAAAAAGAGAAGATTTTTCTATACAACAGATTATTTGATTTTTAGTAATAAAGATTTTTTGGGGACAATTGTTGTACTGGGAGGGATTTAGAAATAAATTACAGTTCTAGATCTCTTTAACCTTTATTTTTACAGTTAAAAGTGTAGTTTAATTTCATTTCTTCATTCAGTCTTTTTATAAATAAGAAGCAGGTGACCTATTTCAGCCTACCTACTCCTTCAGTGTTACTTTCTTTATCAACTTCTCCCTCAACGCCCCAAGACTGTCTTCAATATTCGTGACATCAACAAAAAATAGGCTCACCTTGGTTTCGACTCCATGGTTCTGTTGATAAGATTCAAAGCTGATTTCGGCGTCCTGCATTTCCTCATTTACTGGGTATAGCAGCCAAATCTCCGGTGTGTTGTATTTCTTTGAGTATGCATACATTTGGTACATGTCTGCTTGTGAAATTCCGTAATTTTGGCGTGATTGACTGGTGAGTGACTTCCATTTTGTATCTAAAACAATGGTACTTTGATCCTTACGTGTGATCACAAGATCGGGTCGCAGAGCAAATTGTGTTGGAGAATTAAATAAATAATGCCCTTTATCCTGGGTAGATACTTCCCATAGAAGGTCAGCTAATACTCGCTTCAGGTTCTTAGCAACATAAGCTTCAAAGACTTTCTCCATTGGAAACAGCAGCGCTCTTGCTGTCGTATGACCAGAAAACGTCGTAAAGCTTTGATCCAATAGGAAAACCTTTGACCAGCGCATCAGCATTTCGTAATCCTTTGTGTTGCGATCGATAATAACGTGCGAGAAATCCTTCATATAATGAGTAGAAGGTGTAACCATTTCAAAATGAGGAAGTAACTGCGTAATCTCTTTTATATTGGCTGCACTGTTTGATACCTTCTGCAATTTTAACAACGTAGCCTTTATTAATCGATTTTCAGGCCGATTGACACTAAATTCATCATATCCCACATAAAATCGCTCTTTATGAAAGAGATTTTTCTTTATCTGCTCTCGAACAATTAATTTTCCTTTATAGTAATTCAAGTTATCTTCGACTGATAGATAGGCTGAACGTAACCCCTTTTTCATGAGATGACGCACTTCCTGAATGTACATATTGATGAAGATTTCATAGAGATTCATTCGGTCCATTTTTAAATTCGCGTCATTGAACACTTTGCTTGGAAAGTCTTTCATACTCAGCAGCATTCGTAAGAACGTTTTCTTCGTTTCTTCCATTTCACTAGAGGATACCTTCGGAAGGATTTGAACCTGAAACCCATTTTTCATTTGAATGAGGCCTACATAATTCTTCGCTTGGATCACCTTGCCTACATGGCGTCGCACACTAATTTTCAAAAAATCCATCGCATTAGCATCGGCTTGGTTTTTCTCACTGAAAGCCAAGATAAAGTTTTCAAGTTCCGTAAAGGTTTCTTGGTTTAAATACTTGTAGTCAGGATCATTTCGATAATCCTCATTACAGGTTATGGACTCAAACTCACGAACTTCTAACAGCTTGTCCATTTTTTCACCACTTTAATAGATTAGTTTGTAGCTTTCTGATTGATAAAAAGCATCCGTTTGAATCAAGAAATTTTTTTCAGGCAATTCAATATCCGGATTTCCTTTGAATACTTCTTTTACTTTGAGTTCTGTATCCAAAATAAATTTATAGGCTGGATTCTCTTTAGCATTATCTCCTAACACAAGTTGAATTTTGCTATAATCCTCGTAAAAATACTCTTGGAGCAATGGAATGATTGCGTTCAAGAAGATACTGGCCAGGTTTTCTAACGATGGATCCTTTGCTAGAGAGGTAAAATAGGCATGACCAATTGTATGTTCGCGATCATATAAAAACTTAATACGTTCATTTATTGTTTTTAACATTTGCGGCACATCGATTCCTTCGACATCCTCAATGTTTAAAGTCTTTAGGATATTTTCATCTGGCATCATTTCAATAAACTTGAACCTTCTTCTTAAAGCCGTATCCATCAGAGCAATCGATCGATCGGCTGTATTCATGGTACCAAGAATGTAAACATTATTTGGTACTCCAAATTCATCTCCTGTGTAAGGCAGGATTGCAGTTGCAGCCTCATCTTCGCCTAATCTTTTCGTAAGTTCTATTAAGGTTATCAGTTCCCCAAATATTTTAGAAATGTTTCCTCTATTGATTTCATCGATGATAAATATGTAAGGCTCTTGATTTTCCTCCACGTTAATTTCATGACTCTGCGCATATTTCTCAATGAGGGAGGTTACTTTTTTCAAGTCCATCTTTCGTAACGGATAGACGGTTTTTCGATCTAACTTAGTCTGCTTGTTGAGATCATGTACATTCTCATCAATATCGGTCTTAATCCATTGTACTTTTCTCGTCCTTGGATATTTTTTATAGGAAGAATCGTATTCATAAGGTCCCGTGATTATTCCAATGGCATCAATCGATGTGTTGCTTTTTGGGATAAAAACAAGGTCTCCTTCCTGCATTTCCTCCTGGAAATTCAATAAAATTCGTCTTTCTTTATCATTCAAATTTTCCGTTTCGTCTATTACTTTTTCATCGATATTTGCCCAACCAATTTTAATATAATCTTTTTCAAAACAATCTTTTTTGAGATCCGTTTCACCTGTGCCTCCGAGGAGAACACTCCATACAACTGGATTTTCACGAATTTGGAGCGAGGAGGTCTGTACCTTTACCTCCTTCGCTTTCTCACAAAATTTCTTAAAGATCCCAGAGGCATACTCATATTGGATATCTGTTGAAGCCTCTTCCCCCTGCTGACTAATCACTGGCTTAATTCCTTCGATAAATTCTTCATAACCGTAGGATTGATGGAAGGTGGTAAACGCGATTCGATCTTGGGATTTATAAAATGCATATCTTTCAAAAACGGAAGCATAATCCTCACTTTGAATTGTCTCTATCGATTGATTTTCAATAATAGAAACCGCGTATGTAACTGTATTGTAGGTCTTTCCAGTCCCTGGAGGACCATATAAAATCATATTCTTATTACTTTTCTCCATAGAACCTTTCCCTCCATTGCCCCCGTCAATAGTTCTTGACTTCGTAAAGCCCTCATTGTTTATATCAATTCCAACTGCTAATTGATAATAAGGCATGAGGGATTCCACTGCTTGTAACATCCCACAAACAATTCCAGGATCATCATAAAACTCTTCTTTAATATCACTTCTAGTAATCACACGAGCCATTTGTATTTTTTTATATGTACCGTTCTCTACCCTCTGCTTAATTTCTTCTGTAGAGAGACTTAGTTCTTGCATTTCTGTTTCTGATTGGTTTCCGTTTAAAATATAGAATAATTTATCCGTAGCATCCGAGATATCTTTATTTAAAAGACGATGATGCTTCAAATAATCTTCTTTTGTACTCTGAGCCTCGTTCAATTCAACGGAAAATTTGAATCGTGCCTGCTCGTCCACAATTTCAGCAAATAAAGACAAACTGGTGGGGGATTCCTCATACCCGGGCAGCTTAAGCTGCCTCCATAGATACTTCCTGGCTCTGTTGTTCCCTCCGTTTAACCATTTAGAAACTCCATATTTCTTCAGCCCAAATCGGATTTCACATAATTCAGCCATTTTATCTAATTCCTTGACGGCCGCACTACCTGCAGCTTTGATATCCAAAAAATGTTGTTTTTTAGGTCCTTCTGCTTTTTCAGGGCTCTCATAGGGTTGCCCGCCATAGGTATCTAAATAATCTAAAATTGAAATACATTTGATATTATTCATAAGAACGTTTGAGCTCTCGTTAATAAATATAGGAGTGTAACTCGTGACAATAAACTGTTTTATTTCTTTTATTGTCTTAAAACCTAAAGACGTTTGAACGAGATTATCTCCATTTAGTTCAGGTTGTTCTTTCAAACCATTGAACTCACCATGATAGGAAAGCCGCCTAGTTGCTCTCTCTCCTTGTCGAAGATAATTATATGTATGGTTATCGTGATCTGCGTTACACCATTGGGAAATTCTAGCGTGGTCAACACTTTGTTTACAAAGCTCTTGAGCCTTTTTCTGAATATTACTTTGTTTAAAATACATAATTTCTTTTATTGGTTTGTCGGATCGATTAAATATTTCATAGGCCAGTATTGCGGTTGCAAGCCATATCGCTGCGGGAGCATCCTCTAGTTTTTTCATGATCATAGGTTTAGGGTATTCCAGATCGGGATACAATTCCTTTAATGCCTCTGCCAGTGCTGGCCGAAGCTTCCATTCGAAATTTCCCCTTTTCCGATCGGTTACCTCTTGTCCATAAAAGAGAATATACCAATACACATCGGCATCGGTCTCATCTCTCGCAGGTAATCTTTCAATTTCTAGCTTCTTTGCAATTCTTTTCGCTAATCCGGTAGCTAAACCAATATAGTATTGAGCCGTCCCTCCTAGCTTTTCACTGACTTCCTTACAGGTAGCCGCATGATTGTCAAAGGAATAAAGGCATTTCATATGCTCAAGGTTGTTCTCATTAAAAATGCTAGAATCCTGAAGAAGCTCCTTCCACTGTTCTTTTGAAATATCCACTTCATAATGATAATATCGCGGATACCTCTTATCGATTTTATCTTGCAAGTTCATCAGGGTCACCTCTTGTTGGATTAATTCTATTTATAATTTTGTACTTTCATGTAAGGCCATCACTATTCCATATTTAGGAGATCTTGCACTATTAGAATCATACCATATTCGTTCTCTTCACAATATCGCATCGTTCCAAATATTCATTGTAATCCCTAATATTAACTTTCAAAGGTGGTCAAAAAAAACATATAGCAAATACGCCGGACGAGTGTAATTGTTTATACACATATAATTACCTTTTACAATACCATGTTGCTTTTTCCCTAATTCAAATTATTAATCATCCGCAGGAATTACAGAATCAGATATATTTTAAATACAATTAGTAATTTAAGAAGATTAAACGTACTTCTAGATGTTAGATTTCACTAAAAAAGCAACCGTATATTTGGCTGCCTTTTTCCTAATTAAGTCGGATAACTATATAATTATAATGTTTTATAGTTGAACTTCCTGCAAAAATTTCTCGAATTCTGATAAATTTTTATCCACGTATCTAATACCTTCTAAGTGGGCTTTTTTCTTACCTTGATCAATATTGATTCTTGTTATTTGTATGCTACTATCATAATCTGTTACACGAATTACTTCTCTTGTTTCAATATTATAAGTAAATACATTTCCACCAATTGCAATAGTTCCATACCCAAAACCTATAATTACAGCCAAAGTGTGATTATCTATCCACTTGACCCCTTTGGGTATGTTACTACTTTCATCTGGACCTATCAATAAAGTTTTCTCTCCAGATAATAAATCAAACAAGTACAAACTCCCTAAAGTTTCCCATTCTAGTGGAGTGATATAAACGGCTCTTGTTTCATCAGGTGATATAATGGGTTCAGAAGGAAAATTGTCTTCTAATATCTCTTTTGTTCCATCTGTTTTTTCTATGTATATAATCTGCTCATCATAATCGTACTCAAGCTTCATCGTTTTCAATCCCTCCAGGTAAATGGCCTTCTTTTAATACATTCATAAGTTTAGGATATTCGTCTAATATTTCTTCTAATTGAGCTTTAGGGACTATAGACAATTTAAAATTAAAATTGTCTTCCATGCGAGTAAGATAGTCCATAACATTAGGGGTTGGATCTAGAGGTATTACCATTACCCAATGATCAGGTTGATGCTCTGCTGCTTTTGTAATTTCTTCATATATTTTGGCAGAAGTAGGAACTGCTTTCCAACGTTTGCATTGAAAAATCCATTTTCTCTCATAAGACATTTCAAAAGGGATTTCTTCAGTCCACGTAGCTGTTACGTCTCTACCTTTATCCCCGCCAGCACGCCCAAACCACTGTCTATTCTTGAAACCTAACTCTTTTAAGGCATGATACACAAATTTCTCGAAATATCTTGCATCAACTTTTTCCCACTCTATCATTAATTCCCCTCATTTCTAAAGTCTAACAACACTTCTCTAATGATTGATAAAAAATTAAAGTATTTTTATAACAATAATATTAAAAGAAATTATAACTAATCTAAAGAGAAAAGTATATCTACAGCAAAGACCACATATTACTGATGCCTAAAAAGGTTGTATTAACGCTGCAGGGCTGCTGAACTGGAGACTAATTAAGCAATGTCATAATTCTTTAGATACTATGTAGCTAATTTAGTAAGATTGTCTGTACACTCAAGAAATAAAGGTAAACACTACTGTAGTAGGTGAAGAGGAGATAGTAATATAAGTAAAGATCGCTTTTTTGTATACTGATGGTTGTACAAGTTGTTTAATTCCCCTATAAAATGGATGATAAATATGAAAGTGTTTCAAGGACTAAAGTAGAACATTACAAGGAGCCTTGCAAATATGACAAATCTTATGTTCCAAATTTAAAAAAGTAATAAATAAAGATATATTTCCGTTAGAAATTTATTTTTATAAAAGGCCTACGATAAAAAGAAAGGTGCTTATTTAAGAAAGAAATGCTTTAATCAATGGAAGTGCATTTGTGATTGGTAGATTTGAATATCTTTTATAGTAAATCCTGGATAATGTTGTTATAAAAGGCTTCTAGGTTATTTCTATTCAATAGGGGGAGAAAGATGGAACGTTTTGATTTGTCCAATTATCTTATTCACTTTGTCAAAGAAATTAATTTAAGGCATGACTTTAATTCTGAAATGTATCCTATAGAATTTTGGTTAGAAGAGATTGTGGAAAGTGATAGATTATCACCGTTTTTTATATTAAGAAGAATTATAGAAATTCGCAAATGATTGCTGAATGGTCATATAGAAAAGGTGTTCGTACCATATATAGAAAATATCTGGCAGTTTTCTTTAGCGAAATGCCTATTGCTGACTTTATAAAAAGTAGTATAAATCGTATGCAAAAGGGAGAGAAAATAAGTAATTATTGCATAGTTTTTGATAAAAACCAATTGCTTAACTTAGGTGCCCGGCCTGTAATCTATGGCATGAGCGTTCCAATAAAAAGTTTTATAAATGATGCGGGCTACAGGCTTCTCAATCCTGAAATTTTTCATCAAGATGAATTATATAGGTTTGTTTATTCTAATTTAAATTGATAGTGGGAAAATAAACAAAAACCTGTATGGGTATATTTTACGTTTTCCTCAATTAGTTGATGATATAGATATCCTGCATAAATCGGCAAAGTTAAATGATCATATTGATAAAAGCAGAATACTTATTGATAAATACTTTGAAATTTCTAACAATAAGATAAACTATGTAGAAGAAAACTTAAAGAATCTAATTAACAAGTATGAAAATTATTATCCTTATTCTGATTTTGAAGAAGGTCCAGGAATATCATTTCCTTGCATTAGGTTTAACCACTTAAAAACGGCCCAAGTGCTGGCACATTTAGATCTAGTTAAAATTACAAGTCAAGGAAGGTATCTGTTAGATATTCCACATATTACCAATGGTTATAATAACTTAACCAAAAATGAAAAAATAGCAAAAGATTTAGAACAGATTTTTAACGACCCGTTTACGTATTACTCAATATATAAAATGAATGCTCAAGATATATCGGGGATTTCAATAGATAATGTACCTTATTACACTACCTTTAAAGATGAAGAGGATTTAGAAAATAACTTTGCTCACATGCAAGAAGATTTTTAATATAAGTTCACTTTAGTTACTCTATCATTAGTAATTAGTTGTTAAGGAATTTGCATCAAACTGAAAATAAGTAATGCCAATTTATATGCTTTATTAAATGCATTCCTATATAATCTAAACTGTATAATAAAGAACATACTCTTTAACAAAAATTCTTAAATTGTAGTAAAAATATTAGAATTCTACACTTTATTGTATCTTCTATAATATATTATAAATAAATCTAATATAAAATTAATTATTTAATTTAATACAGGTACAAATTAATGATAAGATGATTTAGTGAGAAATCTAGATGGAATTAATACATAACAAAATTTTTTTCTTGACTAGAAGGAAGGTGATGGTTTTATGCAAGAAAGTATAATTGATGGTTTAGAAAATTTTGAGACCGAAGATGACAATTTACTGGTAGTAGATAATTCAGACGATACAGACGATATTTATCCTGAGGCAAATATAAAAGTAGAACGACATCAATATTCTGTTTTTGAATTAAACCGTAAATACACAAGAAAACAACTAATATTGGACCCTGATTTTCAAAGAGAAGTAGTATGGAAAAAGGATCAGCAATCTGAGTTAATTGAGTCAGTATTGATGGGAATACCACTTCCAATATTTTACTTAAATGAAACGAAAGATGGAAATTTGGTAGTTGTTGATGGCAGGCAAAGGCTAACTACTTTTTTTTCTTTTTTAAATGAGGAATTTAAATTAAAAAACTTGAAAGTATTAAAATCTCTCAATGGTTTGGTTTTTAGTGAACTTGAGGAAAAAATGCAGGCAAGCTTAGAAGATTTTCAAGTAATTGCTCAAGTTATTAAGCCTCCTACACCCGATAGAATAAAATTTGATATTTTTGATAGAGTAAATCGGGGTGGAACCCCCTTAAATAATCAGGAAATGAGAAACGCACTATATCAAGGTAAATCAACTGTTTTACTTAGTAGGTTAGTGAATTTGAAGATATTCAAGACTGTTACAAGTAATTCTATAAATTCGACCAGAATGAAAGACCGTTACCTTGTTTTAAGATTTATCTCATTTTATTTATGGAAAAAAGACTTACTTGTTGATCCAAACGGTAATTTAATTGAATATAAAAATGACATTGATGAGTTCTTAGGAAAATCTATGGAATATTTAAATAGATGTAATGAAGAAAGAATTGAGAAATTATCTAATATGTTTAAAAATTCTATGCAAAATAACTTTATTGTCTTTAATGAAGATGCATTTAGAAGATTATCAAATGGTGATAAAAAGAATCCTATAAATATGATATTATTCGAGGCCTTTAGTTACTTATTTTCTCAATTTAGTGAGGGATTTTGTACTACCAACAGAGATTATTTAAAGGAAAAATGTATTAACTTGTTAATCAATAACAAGTTAAACAAACTACTTACGCTTGACAGAGGCCGAGGGATTGTTATCCCTGAAATATTTAGTATGCTTGAGGAATTGAAAGAGGAGATTATTAATGATAACGAAGTTGACTATAAACCATTTAAAGAGCTTTGATAAAATAACTTTAGAATTAAATAATTTCACTTTGCTAGTGGGAATGAATTCTGCGGGGAAATCTACAGTAATCCAAGCTTTATTACTTGCAATTCAAAATATAACAGATGATGGACGTTCTCCTTTAAATGGAAGACTAGTTTCATTAGGTGAGTTTTCCGATGCTAGAAACTTCATTAGAAATGCTAAATCATTCTCCATTAGTTTAGATTCTGTATCTGAACATACAACACTTAACTTCTTTGAAGATAATGAAGTTGTAAAATGTGAAATAACTCCAAGTGAAAATGAACTTAATAATTACCTACACCAAAGAAACAAGAGAATACATTATCTCTCCTCAAAAAGAATAGGTTCTCAAGATATATATGAAAAAAACTTTGAGAAGTATAATGATTTTGGAATTTTAGGAGAGTATGCAATAGACTTTTATGAATTACATAAGCAAAATCCAATAGAGGAATATTTAATTAAGGATAAAAATGTAGGGTCAACGCTTGCTTTACAATTAAATTACTGGTTGAAATATATCGTGAATAGCGAATTAATGACAGAAGACATCAAAGATACTGATCAAATTAAGGCAAAATTTCTATCTGTCAACAATAGATACGTTAGGCCTAAAAACATTGGATCAGGGTTAAGCTATATAATTTCAATTCTTGTTAGTGCACTGACATCTCAAAAAGGTGATTTAATAATTATTGAAAATCCTGAAATCCATTTACATCCAAGAGCGCAATCAAAATTAACTGAATTTTTGACTTTTGTTTCTGAGCGCGGAATAAAGTTTGTAATTGAAACACATAGTGATCATATATTCAATGGAGTAAGAAAATCTATTTATAAAAAAAATATTGATAAGGATAATGTTTCCGTATACTTCTTTACGATAGACGATACTGAAATGGTCACTAAATCAGTGAGAATTGATTTTAATAATAATGGTAAAGTCTTAAACCATCAAGAAGGTCTTTTTGATCAATTTGATGATGATTTAGACGAATTGTTGGGGATATAGTATGGAAATTATAATTAATGAATTATCTCTAAACGGTTGTTTCAATAATCTAGAAGAGTTTTACGATTCTTTAGGTGATTTATTAACAACACAAAAATTAATGGATAAATTAAACATTTCGTTTGTGAAACATCAAGAACTGTACAATTATAAAGTGACACAAGATCATAGCTTATATGATGCATTTAAAGACAAGAGCACGAGGAGTAATGATAAAGTAAGAAGGTTTAAAAAATTACTGAATAGTCTCATGTCTGATCCTATATTCTGGCATGAAAATCAGAGACATGTAAATTCTGATCGATATATATGTGAATTTACTGAAGATACTCATGGCTACTCACTTGCAGAAGCATGTGAGAGAGAGAAGATAGTCTTATCCTTCAAAAACGATTTATTTGAAAATGGAAGTATTGAAATTAAAAAAAATAATGAAGATATAAACCTTATAAATATTAACCAACCTCTAATACTTTGTGAATTGCTTTATGAATATGATCTCTTAGATTACGAAACTTATTGTAATCATAGATTTGAAGGGACAAATTTATCATTTATACATCTAGAAAAAGATTATAATTTTAGTATTCTAAGTGATGAAGAAGCAAAAGCCTTTATTTCTACCTTTACAATGTTTAGTGAAATGACTTGGGAAAATATAATGCGGGCTGACGGCTTAGATTATAAAAAGTACCAGCCTTCAAAGAAAGTTGATTGGTTTCTAAACTCGATTTTTTCAGACAAACAGATATACAAATTTAGAACTAGTCAAAAGTATCGTTGTTTTGGTTATAGAGAAGAAGGTGTTTTTTACGTTTTAAGGTTTGAAACCGATCACAGTGTCAGCGATAATGGCTAATATAAAATTATAAAAAAAGAAGCCTTTTCTCAATCTTAAGGGGCTTCTTTTTTATGAGTTTATCTAGCCCTTTTAATTAATGTTTAATACCCCCCTTTTTATCAAATCTATATGATTACATTAATATAAGCCAAAATTAATGTAATAGGTCATTTAATATATAAAACTCTTTTACATCTTCATCATTATTATCCTTTTTATACTCAGCTTATGTTTTTCTTACTCTCGTTATATCAGAAATGTTCGTAAAAGTATATGATCATAAGAAGACGTTCGTAATTTCCTTTTCAACTTAAACGGACTATGAAAATGATAGATTTCCTATATAAATGTAACGTCCGTAAAAGTATACTTTTACGAACTCTATTATTTTCCACTAATTTATCAATCAAAATATGTATTAAGTATAAAAACTTAACCATTAAAACCCTAAAACCGTCATTCTACGCTCTTAATTGGATTTTACAAGAACAATTATTGTTATATGGTAAAAATCCAGTTATTGTTAAATAAAGACTTAACAACTTAGAGAGATAGGTGAGTACATAATTGCAGAGATACAGATACAACAGTATGTTAAGGAAGGCTCTACTTGTAGATATAGAAGCAGCGAGGGAACTTATGATTGAAATAGGGTTAGAAGAAGGATTTACTAGCGATAATACGATTTTGATTAGTCAATTTGTAGACCAGTTATTAAATAAATTAGAAGAAATTAATATAAATGATTAATTGTCTATTTTTAATATATACAAAATAAAAAGCCACCCGGTATTTGCAGGACAGGTGGCTTTTTACTATAAAATGCATGTGCAAACACATTATAATATATATTTTCCAAAAATACTATATTTTAAAGGGTTAGCATATGTATAAAAGGTGCGCTTTTTATACATGATTTCTTCATTCACCTCGAAATGAAATGTTGTTAAATCAAGGATGTATAAAAAGCTGCATATGTGGAGATGTAGACGTCAAGTAGAATTTTACACTTTTTGCTTATTTACTTTTTACACTTCAGCTGAAAATACACTTTTTCGATGTTTCATTCGATAGCTATCTCCATCCATATGAATGACTTCTACACGATGAAGTAAACGATCTAAAATCGCAGTGGTAATTCCCTGATCTCCCATTAATTCACCCCACTGTTCAGGGCTTTTATTGGATGTAAGAATGATGGAACTTCGTTCATACAAATGATTAATTAAATGAAAAAACAAATTTGCTTCTCGCTGATCCATTGCCATATACATTAAATCATCAATAATGACCAGATCGGCGCCTCTTAATCGCTTTAGCTGCACTTTTGATTTATTTAGAAATTCTTCCGTTTTTAAAAGATGAATAAGCTCACCCATAGTTACGAAATAGACGTTGAAACCTCTGTGAATAGACTCAATTCCCAAACCGATTGCTAAAAATGTTTTACCAACGCCTGGCGGTCCCAATAAAATTAAATTATACTGCTGCTCAAGCCAGTTTAGCTCTGCGAGCTGGGTCAATTGGCGCCCCGTTAAAGCTGTTTGCTCTTCTAAATTAAATTCACTTAATGACTTCAC
Organism: Priestia sp. USM5; assembly: GCF_058323215.1. NCBI lineage: Bacteria > Bacillati > Bacillota > Bacilli > Caryophanales > Bacillaceae > Priestia > Priestia sp. USM5. The sequence continues at coordinate 61,796 of NZ_JBSGKN010000003.1, read as the reverse complement.
GTAAGGGAAGTGCGCCCACTTCATTCTTCTTTCTAAACTCTTTACTTCACGTTTTCTCAGTTCATAACGTGTGATAGATTCAAGAAATTCTAAATACGTCCAAGAAGATTTTTCAGCCTCACGTAGGAGCTTTGGTAGCTCCTCAGCTGTTTCCGATAACCTTAATTGGCGAAAGTGCTCCTGCAAGTCATTTACAGTCTTATTCACTGTGGTTCACCCCCTAAAATACTTGTGTAAGTAGTAAGGGAGCGAGTTGTCACTATGATGTTGTCTTTACCTGAATGTTTTATAAAGGGAGGCTTCACCTTTTGGGTACATTCAGTTTGTAATGCATTTTGATGGTTTGCTATATCCCGAAAGTCATTGGCGCTGTAAAGTTTATCTATCATGCATTTAGTCAAAGTGGCTTCAATCCACATTGGATATTTCTCAATGACGTTTTGAATAATTATGAGCTGATCACGCCGATACCGTGGGTATCTTAAACAAATTTCATTTAAATAAGAAGTTGCACGTTCCTGATCTTCAAAATGTGAAACCAGTTGTTGCTTAAATTCTTCAATACCTTTTGAACGATCCCGGATATGATGTAGATGTTGAATAAGCTTTCCCTTTTCATTACTAATGCTATGTTCAGCAATTACTTCTCCCTCTAACTGTTTACGGATAATCAGCGTTGGCGGTTGGCTCGAAGTGACTTCAATAAAAACCTCATTATCAGAGGCTGCACTATACGTTCCGAGAGGAACGGAATAACGGTTTGATTTAAACCGTATTGTATTGTCCTTACTAATATTCCTTGTTATACTTGGGGTAATGACGCTTTCGTATGAGAGTGGTGAAGAGACGGGCTGTAAGTGTTGCTTTTCGACGGGGAACACTTCAGCTGGTCTTTTTTTCGTTGTCTGATGAACATGTTGATTTCCAGTGCGATGTAGCCACTGTAACGCACGGTTATTCCAATCTTCAATATTGCTAAATACTCGGCTGTCTGCGAAATTTCCCTTTATGTACTTTACAACGTTCTCAATCATTCCTTTTGATTCTGGGTCTGCCTTACGACATAAATGAACTTTAAACTTACGTTCATTTACATAGCTTTGAAACTCAGAAGTTAAAAGTAGCTGACCTGAATTTTCGCTTACTGTAATTAAACGATCCTGATCATACACAATTTCTTCTGTGCGTCCTCCGTAAAATTGAAATGCATTTTCATGACATCGTATGGCATCATTTGTCGTAAAAGGCCGGTCCTGCCACTCCATGTATTTGTATCGAGAGTGAGCTAAGACAAAAGCGATGAAATATAGTTTAATTTCATTCTTTTCAGTTGTCTTCTGTTTCGTTTCTCCCCAATCCACCTGGATTTGCTTACCCATAGGTTGTTCAGGGATTGCTTCATACTGCCGAATTATTACTTTTTTCTCAATCTGATAAATCTCCCGCATCTCTTTCACATATGCTCTTACTGTACTCTCGCCAACAACTAAATCGGGATAACGCTCTAAGAGCCAATCGTGGATTTGCGCTGCACTGAGATGAGGGTATTCTTCAAGCCAAGCGATAATCCAATCCCTGTAGGGATCCAATTTCTTACCTTTGCCTTGAAGCTGTTCCATGTATGCTTTTGTCTCTTCAAATGTCATTTTTAAATATTTATAAACGGTTGGTCTTGATACTTTGAGCTCCTGTGCAATTTGAGATACTTTAAACTTCCGTTGATGTAATTGTTGAATATTTAAATAAAGCATTAACTTCTCCTCCAAGACGCTGTCCCCCCAGTAAAATAACACCTTCTATTATTTTACTAGAGTTCTAGCTTATTGAAGCAAAAGTGTAAAATTACATTGAGCAAAAACTGTCAATTATATTCTAGCGTTTACAGGAGATCTATCCTATCTTAAACTCCTTGTGGCGCAGGTCAGTCTCAAGGGGTTCTTTTTGTGATGTGTACCGGAAGAGACATTATGGTAACTAGATATGTATATGGTATACACATTTCTTTCTCTTATTGTTAGAATAATTAGACTACTAAGAAAGAAGTGTGATGATGATGAAAATAGGCGTTCTTCCAACTGATTCCTTTATTGATCCAAACGGCAAAAATGTTAAGGAGGTCAAGATACTTATTGATGCAGTAATAAATTTGGTAGTTGATTATGCAAGCAATTCAGGAGATCATCCTCCTCTTTCACCTGAATGTAAGACAAAGCTTTTTAGTGAATTTTCTTCAGATGGTATTCCCACAGAAGAGCTTCTTTTACAGTTAGAGACCATATTAAAGCACTCTATGAATCCCTTAACACCAAGGTATATGGGACATATGGACTCCATTCCTACGTTAATTTCTTGTTTGAGTGAGTTTGTAACAACTGCTCTTAATAACAATATGCTGAGTCTTGAAATGTCTCCTGTCTTTTCTGAAATGGAGGTTCAAGTACTTAAACAGCTTACTCAGATGTTTGGTTTAGGACGAAATGCTGGCGGAGTTATAACAAGTGGTGGCAGCCTTGCTAATCTTCAGGCTCTAGCAGTTGCACGGAATTCTATCCTCCAAGTAAAAGAGAATGGACTAACTTCTTTAACAAAGCAACCTGTCATTTTGGTTTCAGAAGCAAGTCATACTTCTTTACATAAGGCTGCAATGCTACTAGGGCTAGGCATATCTAGTGTCATTCCTGTAAAAAGTAACCCTAATTCCCAAATGGATACGAAAGATTTAGAAACAAAGATTACTACTCTCATTCAAGAAGGAAAGCAACCTTTTGCAGTTGTTGCTACGGCAGGAACGACTGTTACAGGTAGCATTGATCCTTTACTGCCTATTTCAGAAATAACAACGAAATATGGAATGTGGTTTCATGTAGATGCAGCATATGGTGGAGCACTTGTCTTTTCAAAAAAACATAAGAAACTTCTCTCTGGAATTGAAAAAGCAGATTCGATTACATTCAATCCACAAAAGTGGATGTATGTCGCCAAAACATGCGCAATGGTTTTATTTAAAAATCATCATTTGTTGGAAACAGATTTTCGTATTTCAGCACCTTACATGAATGAAACGGACTTTACTAATTTGGGAGAAATAAGCGTTCAAGGTACTCGACATGCCGATATCCTGAAATTATATCTATCTCTTCAGCATATTGGTTTAAAAGGATATGGGGATTTAATAAATCAAGGTTTCACACTTATTGAAGAATTTACAAGAGAAGTAAAGAAACGATCTTATTTGGAGGTATCAGGTGAATCAGATACCAATATATGTTGTTTTAGACTACTTTTAAACGAGTATGACCAAAAACACCAAGATAAATTAAACCTTAAGTTGCAACAATATTTGTTAAAAGATCAGCAGGTGTTTCTATCCTTACCTGCTTATAGAGGAAAACGTTGGTTGAGGGCAGTTTTATTAAATCCCTTTATTTCGTCTTCAACCATTCAACAAGTGTTTAAAAAGATTGATGACTTTTATAGTGAGCATTGCAAGGAACACCCACTCTTAAAATAAAAATGTTCTTTATAATTACTGATAAATTAATTAATCATCATTGGTACCTAGAAATGGTTTTATGTTAACTAAAAAAGAATAGTCAAACATATAATTTAACAATGTTATATATAGGGTGTTAAGTATGGGCGTATCTTTTTATAATGGTCAAATATGCGTTGAAGGGATAATCTGCGGATCGTTTATAGAAATAGGAATTACTTTCATAGCCCTGTTCGTCATATATGTAGCTTACGAAGTAATCTACAAAAAAGACCGTCCATAAATTTATAAGATTATAGACGGTCTTCAATTTGTTTATTCGTTAATTTTGACTAAATGTAAATCGTTCTTGGTAGTTTCTATTGCTGCCTTTTTCTTTCCAAGTAATCACTACTTCTAGTTCTTTGGCCTTTTCAGAAAGTGGGAAATTTGCAAAGTAAAAAGGTTCTTTGTCATCTCTGTTCAATGTTTCTCTTTCTGAATTAACAATTCCATATTTAACATTAGAGTTTTCTTCATCTCTAAAAAGTTCAATTCTTACATCAGATGCATCATTTTTAGTATTTTTAATTGCCATGCTATACGTTTGATAAACACCTTTTTTAGATTTTATGGCTTTTGGATCGTTAAATTTTACTTTGTCTATTTCGACAGTCCACTGGTCAGATTTTTGAGTATTAGGAAGTTGATTAAAAGTTAAAGCATTAGCTTTTATATTGCTATTGAAAACAAAAAACATAATAGCTAATGAAAATAATAATAAATACTTTTTCATATTTGTACGCCTCCAGTTAAATTTAGTTCACCTTATCGTCCCCTTGATTAACCTAAATATTAGGAGAAATATTCAAATTCCTCTATTTTTTTATCACATACAAAGAGAAACATTTCCAGAGAATAAAAATCCTTAAAATTGATTCTAGAGCTTTCGTTTACTCATTATCCTTTCACATTAAGAACCTTGACATTATTTGTTACGGAAAAGGTAATCACCACAGGGCCTTCAGGTGGATTATGCGGACCTGTAAACGTATTGTATTTCACCTTCACCACGAAATCATAGTTCGAAAACCCACCCGATATACGCTTCACACTCAAAATCTCCGCATTCCACAAACTATAACTACGATCTGGGTATTTCATTCGGATAGCTTTCTCTGCATAAGGATTTAATAACATCAAAAAGGCATCATAGAAATCCGTATGCTTCTCCTTAATAGAGGATTGCAGAGCAGCCTCTGTATAGGCGATATCCATGCCTCCTCCTGTTAAACATATGGCAAAAGACGTGGCGACTGGAATTGTCTCATATGTTATCCTCCTCGCACTTGTTTCAGCTAGTTTCCCCATAAGGACAAGGAAGATACGAATCGCCTAAAAGAAGGGTTTATGTAAACTAGAAATGAATATCCTCTATACAGAGTCGATGTTGAAAATAGGAGTAATGAAGGGAGAGACTGTAATGTTAGGAGTAGAACGTGGCTTAGTAAAATTAGACCCTTTTAATGATAAATGGAGTAAGTTATTTCATAAGGAGAGAGAATTATTATCTTCTCAATTAAAGAATCTCATTGTTGAAATTGAACATGTGGGAAGTACATCTATTGAGGGTCTTTTTGCTAAACCAATTATTGATATTGCAATTGGAGTTAGCTCTTTGGATGTAATTATAAAATTAAAAGAAAAAGTAAAGGAACTTGGGTATATAGAAGTACCTGTAAGTTTAGATGGCAAGCATGTTTTTGCAAAGTATAAAGAAAAGAAAATCACTCATTTTTTACATGTAATGATATATAACCACAATCTATGGGTAGATCAAATTTCCTTTAGAGATTATTTACGATCAGCTCCTGACGCAAAGATAGAGTATATAAAACTAAAAGAAGAACTTGCAAATAAATATCCGAATGATGTTATTTCATATACGAACGAAAAAAAGAAGTTTGTTGATGACATACTAAAAAGGGCAAAGAAATTGTAATAGTGATGAATATAAATAAAACTTTAGGAATCTGTGAATTTCTAAGGCTCTGTTTATTCTGAGCCGAGAATATTGATTATGGTAACTACAAACGTATACTTTTACGGACAGGGAGTTTGATTTTGTTTCAAAATATGAAAGGAATAAAGCAGGTTACATTTAAAAATCCTTTGCTACTTACAGCGAAGGATTTTTTTACTTTAAGAAAACTACGTTGTAAATTTGTTTATTTATATTACGTAGGATGCCCTCTACAGCGAAATTACCCCCACTATTATTGATATAATAAGCATCACTATAGCTGTTGCAATTGCCCACTTTAAAGTAAATCGTTGGTGTTGGCCAAAATCAACTTTAGCCATTCCTACGAGCAAATAAGTTGAAGGTACTAGTGGACTTAGTAAGTGCACAGGCTGGCCAATTAAAGAAGCCCGACCAATTTCCACTGGATCAATTCCATAGTTAGTAGCTGCTTCAGCAATAATAGGAAGCACTCCAAAATAATAAGCATCATTTGACATAAAAAATGTAAATGGCATACTAGTTAGTGCAGTAATAACGGGTAGATGAGGTCCTAATGCATCTGGAACTAAAGAAACTAAACTATTAGCCATCGCATCGACCATTTTAGTACCAGATAAAATTCCTGTAAAAATTCCTGCAGCAAAAACTAAAGAAACAACAGCTAATACATTACTTGCATGGGAGGAAATACGTTCTTTTTGTGCTTCAAGGTTTGGATAATTTATCATAATAGCAATCGAAAATGCTATCATAAATAAAGCTGGCAGAGGCATTACGTCCATAATAAGTAAAACTAAAAGGGTAATAGTTAAAAGAAAGTTAATCCACAACAACCTAGGACGCTTATAGCCTACTGATTCTACAGTGGCTGCCTGTTCGGCAAATGCAACTTCTTGTTCTTTAGAAAGATATTTAAAGTCGATTACACCTAACCTTTTACGTTCCTTTCTTCCAAGGAGGTACGCTACAAAAATAACAAAAGCTATGCCACCTATCATAGCAGGGATAAGAGGAACAAAAATTTGAGATGCATCAAGATTCAAAGCACTCATTGCCCTTGCTGTGGGTCCTCCCCAAGGTGTAATATTCATGACTCCACCGCCTAACATAGTTATCCCAGTTAATATAAGTGGATTCATTTTGAGTTTTGTGTAAAGAGGTAACATTGCTGAAATGGTAATCATATATGTTGTTGTTCCATCCCCATCTAAGGAGACAATTATAACTAGAATAGCAGTTCCTATAACGATCTTTAATGGATCTCCTTTTACCACTTTTAAAATCTTATTTACAACAGGATCGAATAATCCAGCATCAATCATAATTCCAAAATACAAGATGGCAAATAACAACATAATCCCCGTAGGGGCTAATTCCTTCACCCCTTCTAAAATCATATCGCCAATTTCAGAACCAAAGCCAGATAATATAGCAAACAATGAAGGTATTAACATCAGGGCTATTAATGCGGACATGCGCCTGGTCATAATTAAAAACATGAATACGAATACCATAGAAAAACCTAAAATTGCTAGCATTATACTCCTCCTCATATTGAATGCGCTTTCAATAAATTGCAAAAGAAAGTGCCAACCTTAGTATGAGGGTAGCTTTGTATAGAGCATTTACTGAATGTCTCCTTCAAAACTACCCGTTTTAGTTTATAAATACCTCAAGAATCTAAGCTATTTCATTCAATTAACTTAGGTGGGGCGAAAAAACGATACATACTGGGCTCTCTGTATTTATTACCTGTCCCGTTGGAGTAAGCTTTCCAGTTTCTTTATTAACCTTAAAAGTAATAATTGTATCGCTGTCTTCATTTGCTACATACAAAAATTCACCAGCAGAGTCTAATGCAAAAAATCGTGGTGTCTTGCCCTGAGTGGATACCCAATCTACTAATGTCAGTTTCCCTGTACTCTCTTCAATTCGAAAAGTTACTATACTGTCATGACCACGGTTTGATGCATAAACAAAACGCCCTGAAGGTGCCACAGCAATCCCTGCACCGGTATTACTATCAATATTATGAGGTAAAGTAGGTTGTATTTGCATCAACTCTAGCCTACCTTCCTGATCATCAAAATGATATGTACACACAGTCGGATCAAGTTCATTAACTCCATAGGCATACGGCAAAGTCGGATGAAAGTCTATATGACGTGGACCTGAACCTTTAGGAGCTATCCCAAAAGGTGGTTGATTTGCTATTAACCTACCTGTAGTCGTATCAAGAGTAAACATATAAATTTTATTAAGACCTAAATCGGGAACAACTAAGAAACGTCCATTTTTATTAAACGGAATATGATGTGGATGTGAAACACCTTGCTTTGCATACAAATCAACTTCATTTATCTTATGGTCTAACGTGCCAGATGATCGAATTAAGTCACTAAAAGGTTCTAATGATCCGTCTGGGTTGATAGGAAGGACAGACAAGGTACCGGAAATATAATTTGCTACAATAAGAAATTGATCAGTGGGGTCTACAACTAAGTGGACCGGATTTTTTCCTCCCGTAGATTGTTGATTGATAAATTCTAATCTACCTGTATCCTTATTTACTCGAAACGAACTAACTTCACTGGAGTCTCCATGAACACAATACATAAAAGTTCTATTGTGATTGAAAGTTAGAAAAGAGGGATTGATGATGTTTTCTAAGAGCTGTATATGTTCCCAATTTCCTGATTCATTGTCTACACGAAATACATTAATACCTTTACCACGAGCATTTCGTTCTCTAGTTGTACGACATCCAACATAGGCAAATGTAGAAACTTGTTTGGGGTAACTACTTAAGGACATGTACCTTCCTCCTCCTTTCTAAACCAACTCTACATGAAGAATAATAGAAGAATTGGTTTAGAATTCTGATGTTCCTTTTCATTTTATATAAATGAACATATTGTAAATGTTTCTATTAATTTATTAGTTCTCGAACTACGGTTGGCATAATACCACCATTTTGATAATATTCCACATCAACAACGTTATCGAGACGTAGAATAACTTTAAAGTCAAAAGTGCTGCCATCTTTTCGCTTAGCCCGAACTGTTAATTTTTGATGAGGTGTAATATTTTGGTTTAATCCAAACGTTTCAAAAACTTCGTCGCCTTTAATGCCCAGAGAAGCAGCATTTTGACCATTTTCAAATTGTAAAGGAAGAACACCCATGCCTACTAAATTACTTCGATGAATTCGTTCAAAACTCTCGGCGATAACAGCCTTAACCCCAAGCAAAAAAGTTCCCTTAGCTGCCCAATCACGCGAACTTCCCGTGCCATACTCTTTACCTGCGATTAAAATAAGAGGAGTATCGTCCTTTTTGTATTTTAAAGAAGCCTCGTATATCGACATTACTTCACCTGTGGGTAAATATTTTGTCATGCCTCCTTCATATTTGGGAACCATTTGATTACGTACTCGAACATTAGCTAATGCACCGCGAATCATGACCTCATGGTTACCACGTCGTGAGGGATAAGAGTTAAAGTCTTTAATCTTCACTCCTTTCTCCTGTAAATACAAGCCTGCGGGACTATCAGGTTTAATTGCTCCTGAAGGAGAAAGGTGATCAGTTGTAATCGAGTCACCAAGTAATGCGAGAGGTAACGCATTTTTAATATCTTGAACTTCATTCGTTTTTTGGGAAAGATCTTTAAGAAACGGCGGCTCTTGAACATAAGTAGAAGAATCATCCCATTCGTACAGCTCCCCCGTACCTACATCAATTTGATTCCATTGTTCATTGGCATTGTAGACTTCTTTATAGCGATTATTAAATAAGTCAGGACGAACGTTATGATCTAAATAGCTTTGTATTTCTTGGGAGGTTGGCCAAATATCTTTTAAGTAAATAGGCTGTTGGTTGTTATCATAGCCAATTGGCTCCTTTGAAAAGTCAATATCGATAGTACCTGTTAAAGCATAGGCCACTACAAGTGGAGGCGAAGCCAAATAGTTAGCTTTTATTTGCGTATGAACACGTCCCTCAAAATTACGGTTTCCAGATAGAACACTAGCTACGGTCAAGTCATTCTCTATAATAGCTGTACTTACTTCTTCTGGAAGTGGTCCTGAATTTCCAATACATGTGGCACATCCGTACCCTGCAAGGTGAAAACCCAGTTCTTCTAAATAGCCCATTAATCCTGCCTCTCTTAAGTAATCAGTGACTACACGTGATCCAGGTGTAAAAGAGCTCTTTACATAAGCAGGCTTTTTTAATCCTTTTTTTACTGCTTTTTTAGCAACAAGTGCTGCCATAATTAAAATATTTGGGTTAGAGGTGTTTGTACAACTCGTAATAGCTGCAAGAACGACTGATCCATTACGTAGAACTGTTTGTTCACCATTTTTATGTGTAATTACAATCTTTTTCTGTAAATTTTCTTCAGATAGGCCATATCCCCCTTGACCCTCTGGTGTCCGAACGATTTGGTTATAACTCTCCTTCATGGATTTCAAATCAATACGGTCCTGTGGACGCTTTGGGCCAGCTAGAGAGGAAACGACTGTGGAGAGATCCAATTCAATAACCTCTGAGTAAATAGCATCAGGGCTACTGCTATCCATAAACATCCCTTGCTCTTTATAATAAGTTTCTACAAGAGCGATTTGTTCTTCACTACGCCCTATCAATCTCAAATAATTTAATGTCTGCTGATCTACAGGAAACAATCCCATTGTGGCTCCGTATTCAGGTGCCATATTCGCAATTGTTGCACGATCAGCTACAGTCATATTTCCGACTCCAGATCCGAAAAACTCTACAAACTTGCCCACTACTCCTTTTTTTCGCAGGAGATTTGTTACAGTTAGTGCTAAATCAGTAGCTGTTGTCCCTTCTGGAAGAGAGCCTGTTAATTTAAACCCTACTACCTCAGGGATTACAAAATATAGAGGTTTCCCTAACATGGCTGCTTCTGCTTCGATCCCACCCACACCCCATGCAACAACGCCAAGCCCATTAATCATTGTAGTATGAGAATCGGTACCTACAAGGGAATCAGGATAGACAATTGTAGAACCGTCTACATCTTTTTTAGCTGCCACGGATGATAAATATTCCATATTGATTTGATGCATGATACCAGTTGCCGGTGGGACTACACGAAGATTATGAAAGGTATTCTGAGCCCATCTTAAAAACTTAAAACGCTCGATGTTACGCTCAAAGTTTATTCTTTCATTTAACTCTAGAGCATCAGGTCTACCAAAATAATCTACTGTGACAGAATGGTCTACCACTAAATCTACAGGAATAAGTGGGTTTATTTTAGAGACCTCTCCTCCAATACGATGTACGGATTCTCGCATCGCTGCTAAATCAACAATTGCGGGGAGTCCTGTAGTATCGTGAAGAAGAATACGTGCAGGTTTAAATGGAACCTCTTGGTTTGGGTTACGCTCATCAATCCATGATGTAAACTTATTAATGTGTTCTCTGGTAATCGAATCCCCATCGAAATTACGAATGGCAGACTCTAGGAGTACTTTAATAGAATAAGGAAGCCTTGAAATGTTATCATTTCCTTTGTCCTCCAAGTGTTTAATTCGAAAATATTTGTACTCCTTTCCATTTACATAAAAAGATGAAAGCGTATTTAAAGAACCTTTTTCTCTGTTTATCATATAATTCATATTTTCGTCCCCTTAAACTTGTGTCATCGTTTTCACATCATACTGGTTATTCATAAAACATTTCCTAGTAAGAATGGATTTCTAACTTTTTATACCAAGTAGATATTTATGAGTTAATTTGCTGTTCGTTTCAGTTAAATCTATTTTATTAGAAAATCGGGCATACAAAAAATAGCTTTATTTCATGGAGAGACATGCAAGATTTTCATGACTCACCTTGAGCTTATTTTTTAAAAGATTATGTTGTATCATAAAATGTAAGTAAAACAATTCGTTGGTTCAAAGTTAACTGTAATCAATGAAATTTAAATATTGTTATACAAGGGGTTTAAAAAATGGATGAACGTGATTGGCTTATTTTAAGTACTTTGCATAAGGAAAAAAGCATCACAAAAGCAGGTCAAAGCTTATTTATAGCTCAACCTACTTTAACAAAACGTCTGAAACAAATTGAAAACGAATTTGAAGTACAAATTGTTAATCGTACAATAAAAGGAGTCCAATTTACTCCAGAAGGAGAGTATCTAGCAAGACGTGCTGAAGAAGTATTAAAAGTTTTTCAAGAAATAAAAGAAGATATAAAGAATTTTGATTATCAGGTAGCTGGTACTTTAAGGTTAGGAGTTTCAAACTTCATTAGTAAATATAAGCTCCCCGCGTTATTAAAATCTTTTAAAGATCAATATCCTCAGGCCAGCTTTGAAGTTAAAACTGGTTACAGCAAAGATATTTTTAACCTGGCCTATAATCAAGACGTACATATTAGTTTTATTCGAGGCAATTATAACTGGCCTGGTCAAAGGCACTTGCTATTCGAAGAGAAACTATGTATTGCATCTAGAAACAAAATTAATCTTGAAGAACTTCCCAGCTTGCCTAGAATTGATTATCGAACTGATTCTCTTTATAAGCAGCTGATTGAGAATTGGTGGACGGAACATTATTCTGATCCTCCAACTATTGCTATGGTGGTTGACCAAGGAGATACTTGTAAAGAAATGGTGATGAATGGATTAGGTTATGCTATTATGCCATCTCTTTTTTTAGAAAATATAAAAGATATTCACAAAATCTACTTAACAGACAAAAATGAAAAACTAATTACTCAAAAGACATCGATGATTTATCACGAGGAATCATTAAAATTAAATATTGTACAGGCATTCGTTAATTTAGTAGAAGGATTAGACATATACGAGCTATAAATCACTATTGAGAATTTTAATTCATACTAATTATAAAAGGACAGGAGAAATCCCCTGTCCTTATCTTACCTATCTATTATTCAAAAGAAAATTATCCAAGTACTTTATTACTTCTTCGCGTTGACCAGATACCTTCTCCGCACGTTTTATGTCTTTGTTTAATTTGTCTAATGACCGTTCCATTGCTTCTTCTTCGAAGTACTGGGGAATTACTACTACCCCATCTGCATCTCCCACAATAATATCTCCAGGGTGAATAGTTTGCCCTCCACAGGAAATAGGAATATTAATTTCACCCATACCTGCTTTTGAACTTGCAGCTATTGTTGTCCCTTTACAAAAAACGGGGTAGTTCAATTGTTTAGTTCCTTCTATATCTCTAATAACGCCATCAACTACAATTCCTTTAATCCCTAAAGTTTGAGCCATCCCAACAATGAAATCGCCTGCAATGGCACGATAGGTATCTCCTTTTGCATCAATGACTAATACATCTCCTGGCTTTGCTTCACGAATCGCTTTTAAGACCACTAAATTATCTCCAACAGGCATTTTTACTGTAAAAGCTCTACCTGCAACTTTATAAGACTCTTTTAATGGCTTAATAGTTGGATCTAAGTTATTAAGTCCTTCCATTGTATCTGATATACAGGTAGTAGGAATTTCTTCAAATTGATTAGTAATAGTATTCATTGTATTTTCCCCTTCAATTCGTTATTTTAGTTGGTATAAAAGCAATAGTCTAATAGCCTATTTATTAATCGTCTCTAACTCTGATTTAAAGTCATGATCTTGAACTTCATTTATTTGTTTTCCTCTTTTTTCAATCCTCATAAATAACACCATAAAAAAGGTTATTAAAAGCAATACACTTAGAAAAATTAACCCTGCTTTTGTACTCCCCGTCATATTTTTCAGTGCGCCTATAGCGTAAGGACCTACAAATCCCCCCAGATTCCCGATTGAATTGATTGCTGCGATGGCTACAGCAGCTGTTGATTGAGTGAGAAATAAAGAGGGTAAAGCCCAAAATGGAGCTTTAAAACTATACATTCCCGTTAATGAAACAGTTATCGAAATTATAGCTAGATATGGATTATGAGTTATACCTGCACTAATCAATCCTATAGACGCAATAAGGAGAGGGATAGCAGAGTGAAGGCGCCTTTCCCCTTTACGATCGGAACGTCTAGACCATATAACCATTCCAATTGTAGCCCCTATGTACGGAATCATTGCAATTAAGCCAATTTGTGTATTGGTCAATATCCCTGAGAAATTTTTAATAATTTGTGGCATCCAATATCCAACGCCTAGGCTTCCTGTTTGATAAACAAAATAAATAAAAGAAAGGAATAATACCTTAGGATTTGCCATTGCCTTTAATGTACTAAGATGTTGTACATCTTTCTTTGATTCCTTATCCTTTTTCAATTCCCTTATTAGCCATTCTTTCTCTTCAATAGAAAGCCACTTTGCTTTTTCTGGGCTTTCTGTTAAGTAAAAAAAAGTCACAATACCGAGGATAAAAGCAGGTATACCTTCTAGAATGAGCATCCATCTCCATCCCTGTAATCCTATCCAGGTGATATTATCCATAATCCATGTGCTCAATGGAGCGCCAATAATATAAGAAACAGGTATTGCTGAAGTAAATAATGCAATCGTTGTTGCCTGCTCTTTAGAACGGAACCAAAACGTTAGATATAAAATAATCCCCGGAAAAAACCCTGCCTCTGCCACACCAAGTAAAAACCTTAAAATATATAAATGTGTTGCACTTTGTACGAATCCAGTCAGGGTAGAAATGATCCCCCATGTAACGAGAATTCGTGCAATCCAAACTCTCGCCCCATAACGTTTCATCATCACATTGCTGGGTACTTCAAAAAGAAAATACCCTATAAAAAAGATACCCGATACGAATCCAAATGCTTGGCTAGTAAGTGCTAGATCTTTATTCATTTCTAAAGATGCATAACCAATGTTTGCTCTGTCTAAATAAGAAATAATGTACAATAAAAAAGTAAATGGAATAATTCGCATAGTAACTTTTCGGATAGTTCTTTTTTCTAAAGAATTATTATTCAATAAGTTCCCTCCCCACCTTAACCAACAGCAAACGCTTTCAATTAGATGTTAGTGTAGAATTTTTAAATCTTTTATATAGAGATTTCTTCTCCTTCCTTTTTTAAAAAAATTATTCGTTAATTAAAGGGTAATACAAATACAATAGTTAGAAAAATAGCTATATTTCATGGCTATCTATTCCTATTTTGAATATAAGTTTTAATCCTTGCTCTGTATTATACGGGAGAATGAATACTTTTTATAAATTAGTTTACTTTTAATTCTTTTCTAACCTTATTTTAATACTTCTTTATATTTTTGGATTATAATGGAATTACTAATAAGATCATCTTTTTTAACTTACTTTTCACCTAAAGTAAGGCTTTGTGTTTATTGATCCGAAACTCAATAAAGTTATCCAATATATTTTATTAATAATCACATTAAATCCTACACAATTGTCAACAACGTTTTAAATTTACCCAATATCAGCGAAAACAAATTCCCCGTTATAAACGGTTAAGTAGTCAACTTGGCAGGATAAATTCCTGCCTTTTTCTTTTCGCGTAGACGATATGAATCTCCCTTTATATTAAATGTAATCGCATGATGAAGAAGCCGATCTAATACAGCTGTTGCCAACACTTCATCTCCAAAGACGTTTCCCCAATCAAGATAGGATTTATTTGATGTTAAAACCATTGCTCCTTTCTCATACCGTTTAGATACAACTTGAAAGAAAACATTTGCTGTGAGTTCGTCAAATGGAAAATATCCTACTTCATCTATAATTAAAATATCTGGCCGGCTCCATCGATTGACAAGCCGATGGAGGGTACCTTTCTCATTTGCCTTTCGGCATTGTTCTACTAAGTCATCTGAGGTTAAGAAGAGAGCTGTATATCCTTTGGTAATGGCCTCTACCGCGAAAGAAATAGCTAAATGCGTTTTCCCTACACCAGGTGGACCAAGTAAAATTCGATTTTCTCCATTCGAGATAAATCGGCACGTAAGTGTCTCTTTTACTTGTTTCTCACTAAGACTTGGTTGAAATGTAAAATCAAAGTCGTGAATCGTTTTGTTATAAGGGAGTTTTGCCTGTTTCATTCGTTTTTCCAATTGTCCCGACTCTTGCTTCTCTATTTCCTGTAAAACGATGGTGTGAAGAAATTCAGAATATGATACATTATCTTTAGATACGTCTTCTAATACACTATCTAGTTGGTTAGCTGTATGGTGCCAACCAAGCTTCCTTAGCCGGTCAATTAAGAGCTCATTCATCATACATGTTCACCTTCTTCTAATGCTGCGTAAGCAGCGAGAGGACGTTTCTCTACTTTAGGGGATGGGTCTTGTGATTGAGAAACATCGGTCGCCAAACCTTCAATGTGTTTCTCTTTCTGACCCATCTCTGTCTTCTGTAAACCTTGATAATGTTCCATCCGGATATGTGTCGTTGCGTTTCCAGTAAGAATAGGATGTTTTGCTATACATTCATGTTCATCGTATATTTCTATATGATGATTTAATGTTTCCTTTACTTTAACGGTCTGTCCAACATAACGATAAGGAACGGAGTATTGTTTTCCCCCGTATGATATAAAACAATCTCGACTAACCTCTCTATGCTCCCAATGGGAAGTAGGAAATAAAGGTTTTTCCCCCCAGGCCTTCAGGAACTTCTGTTCCTGCTCAAACCTCTTAAAGGGTGCTTCATTTGTTGTCTGATTTTCCTTTTTATTAGCCACCTGATTTAACCATTCTTTTATATCCTCGTTTAACGCATTCAGTGTTGGTTCATGTTTTCTTTGAAAAAAGTTATCTTTTAAATACTTTACCGTTCTTTCTACTTTCCCTTTTGTTTGAGGCCTCCTTGGACGGCAGGCCTTTGGCACAATTCCATAGTAAGCCAAGAAATCTTCGAATTTCCGATTAAAACGAACTTCCACTGGGCTGTGCTTGATCACCACTGTTTTCATGTTATCGTAAAGGATTTGGTCTGGTATCCCATTAAAATAAGAGAAAGCATTCATATGGCATTTCATTAAAGTTTCTAGGTTCATATTCGTTGTGAATTCTACATATTTCATCCGGGAATAACCCAAAATCATGATAAATCCATATACATCTTGCAGCACATCATTTACTAAGTACTTCCCGACATACGCCCAGTCCATTTGAGCTTGCTTTCCAGGTGGCGTTTCAAACCGTAAGGTTGCCTGTTTCTTTGGTTGTTGGCGAAGAGGACGAACAAAATCTCTTAAGATTGTGAGCTGACCTTCATAACCCATTGCTTGTATTTCTTCTAATAAGACTACGCAATTAGTGGTACCCTCTTTAAGCCGTCCAAGTATGTACGGTTTGTAAGGGGTTAATTTGCTTTCTTTTTTCTGTTTACTTCCTTTACGCTTAGGTAACTGGTTATCTTTTAGGTATTTACTGACTGTTTTGCGATCGAAACCCGTTGCTTCTGCAATAGCTGTTTTCGTCCAACCTTTTTGAAACAATTCTCTAATCATAAAAAACTCCCCAATCTTCAGCACCGTTTCTCCACTCCATCCATGATGTTGTCTTGAAACGATTATCTGTTATTATTGGGGAATTTGGAATCGCTGTTATTGAGTATTTTACAGTCGCTGATTACACAATATTAAATAGCTGGAATAAAAGAAAGAACAATCCTGGTTAAGTAATCCTCCTAGAGACATAATTTTCTCCCTAAATGAAAAATCCACTATTTTCAGGGAGAAAAACATCAAATATGTGTATTCAATATGCAGGGAAACGATCTTTGATAAAATTAACTTTTGTTTTATCGGTACTGATCACCCGATGCAAATTTCAACGACTTAACAACGTTACACTTTAAACCAAAGTCTCCTTACATAAATAAAAGACACTGTCTCTTAATCAGTGCCTTTTACTCATACTCTTATTTAAACCTAAATAATTTTCACTTTCTCCTTTTAAATAAGAGTGCTACATTAAATTGCCTTATATAGATGTTAATTTAATTCATTCTAGAAAGTTGCAGATTAGAATTTAATATAAAAAAAATTTATTGAATTACATAGAATTTTAATATTTTATCAATTTCTAAAAACGTTATAACCTTAGGATATAAAGTAAGCAATAAAATTTTTATAGAACAATAGAAAGGATGAGGAGAGATGACTACGTATCAGATTGGCGTCCTAAATGGTGATGGGATTGGTCCTGAAATTGTAGGTGCTACAATAGAAATTTTTAAAACAGCAGTAAGGAAGTTTGAGATGGGTGTCGAGTGGATTGAGTTGCCTATGGGATGGGATGGGATAAAAAAATATAATGATCCTTTACCTGATATCACAAAGAAAGCATTAGCTTCTTGCGATGGATGGATTTTGGGGCCTCATGATTCAGCAGCCTACCCCGAAAAATACAAAAGTAAACGAAACCCTAGTGGGGAGCTTCGTCATACTTTAGATCTTTATGCTAACATTCGTCCTTCTAAAACTATGCCCGGTATTAAAAGCTTAGTAGGCGAAGTTGACCTAGTTATTTATCGAGAAAATACTGAAGGATTCTATGCGGATCGAAATATGTATGTGGGAACTGGTGAATGGAAGGTAACACCTGAAGTTGTCCTTTCTACAGGAGTTTTTACTAAAAAAGCAGCAATGAGAATTGCACATGCGGCATTTAAAATGGCGATGAAAAGGAAGAAAAAAGTAACAATTGTACATAAAGCAAATGTCATTACTTTAGGAATGGGCCTCTTCTTAGACACATGTCGTGAAGTAGCACTGCAATATCCAAATGTTACCGTAGATGATTACCATATTGATGCGATGGCAGCTCATCTCGTTCGACGTGCAAAGGACTTTGATGTAATTGTTACAGAAAATATGTTTGGTGACATTCTTTCAGATTTAGCTGGTGAATTAGTGGGAAGCTTAGGTTTATCTCCTTCTATTAATACAAATGATCGTCAAGCAATGGCTCAGGCTGCACATGGATCAGCTCCTGATATTGCAGGAAAAAATAAGGCAAATCCAATTGGTATGATTTTATCTACAGTTATGTTAATGGAATGGCTCTCCCAGTATCACAAGGATGAGAAACTTTATGAATTAGGAAAGCTTGTGGAAACAGCTGTCTTTTCTGTTTTAGAGGATAAGATATGTACTAGAGATTTAGGGGGTAATGCGACAACTTCCGAATTTACAAGAGCTATTATTAACAATATAGAAAAAGCTAGCGTCAGTATAAAGACAAGATAATAATGTTGGTAGATACAAAATCATTAAAGCAGTTTATTAGCAAACAATTTCTCTCATCAGTTTTTTCGAACAAAGAATTTTTATGATTAATATAATAATAAATAGCCTTGCCCCCTTAAGCAAAGGCTATTTATTTAATTAGCTTTCCTTTTATAAAGAAAAAGCTCCCACTGTAATAGATACAAGAATCATTATAACTGATGTTCCAATAGCCCATGGTAAAGTGAATTTTTGAAATTCCCCGAAATCGACTTTAGCCATCCCTACTAATAGGTAGGTTGAGGCAACAAGTGGACTTAATAGATGAACACCAGGTCCCATAAGAGCAGCTCGAGCAATCTCCCCAGAATCCACTCCATAATTACTAGCTGCTTCTGCAATTATTGGTAGAATTCCAAAATAATATGCATCATTAGACATAAAGAAAGTAAAGGGTAAGCTAATGATAGCTGTAATAATAGGGAAATGTGGCCCTAGGGCATCTGGTATTAAAGATACTAAACTTTTAGCCATTGCATCTACCATCTTCGTTCCTGATAAAATACCCGTAAAAATACCGGCCGCAAAAACTAATGACACTACTGCTAAAACATTTCCTGCATGAGCTGTAATACGTTCTTTTTGTAATTCCATATTTGGATAGTTGATCAAGATAGCAAGTGCAAACCCAATCATAAATAGAACTTGTAAAGGCATTACGCCCATAATTAGCCCTACCATTAGAAGAACTGTTAAACTAAAATTCACCCACAATAGTTTTGGTCGTTTATGTTCCATTTGTTCTACAGTGGCTGCTTGTTCCGCATATGCTGTCCCTTCTGCATGCAAATCCGTTAAATTGATAATCCCCAATCGTTTACGTTCTCTGGCGCCAAAAATATAAGCTGTAAATATAACCCATACAGCACCACCTATCATTGCTGGGATTAGTGGAACAAATACGTCTGACATTTCTAAATGTAAAGCACTTACTACCCTCGCCATTGCACCTGCCCATGGTGTAATATTCATTACAGCATTACCTAATACAGCTATACTTGCTAAAATCAAAGGATTCATTCCAAGCCTTTTGTAGAGAGGCAGCATGGCTGAAATTGCGATCATGTACGTAGTTGTTCCATCCCCATCTAGGGATATAATTAAAACTAATACAGCAGTACCAATGGTAATCTTTAAAGGATCTCCTTTTACAATTTTTAGTATTTTACCAACTACAGGATCAAATAAACCCGCATCAATCATAATACCAAAATACAAAATAGCAAACATTAACATTACTCCGGTAGGGGCAAGTTGCTCAATTCCTGTTAAAGCCATTTCCCCTAAATCCTTTGTGAATCCTCCAATTATAGCAAACACAGCTGGTACAACCATTAGAGCAATTAGGGCCGAAAGGCGCTTTGTCATAATTAAAAACATAAATACAACAATCATTACATAGCCTAGCACTGCTAACATTTTAATCCCCCTTATATTTGTATGCGCTTTCAATTATTTCCAATGTTATATATTTGCATTAGAAAAGAAGCATCAATGTCAAATAA
The DNA here is from genome assembly GCF_058323215.1 of Priestia sp. USM5. Lineage (NCBI taxonomy): Bacteria > Bacillati > Bacillota > Bacilli > Caryophanales > Bacillaceae > Priestia > Priestia sp. USM5. The sequence goes on along the minus strand of NZ_JBSGKN010000003.1, from coordinate 41,564 downwards.
AGTATTGATACTCCCTTTTCAACAGAAGCTCTCCTCATCGATGATTTTTTATTTAAAATTGGGCCATAATTAGCCTGCCCTGCATCTATTCGTATGCTTAATGAGTATGCTCAATTAAAACATTTACATCTAACGTGTTTCAGAGTATTGATTTTTAAATGATATTTTCTTCAAGATTAAGTGTTGATAAGTAATTGAATGCAGATTTTGCCTCTTCATAACTACTTAATTCTTGAAGAATTTCGGGTGTTATAAATCCTTCATAATTCAACTCTTTTAAGGTCTGAAATATCTTATTGAAGCCCAGATTACCTTTTCCAGGAGCTTTTCGGTTATGATCAGCTATGTGAATATAGATAAAGTAATCTTTAGCAGCTATGAGGCTTTCTTCAATAGACTGATCTTCGATATACATATGGTATATATCGAGCATAAGCTTAAGGTTTGACATATTTGTTTTTTGAATAAATGTCAGTGTTTCTTGAGTAGTATTTAAATTATTTATGACCTTTCTGTTCTGGGGTTCGAGTGCCACTTTAATTTTATATTTGTCAGCATGTTCACATACTTGTTCAATACCTTCACGCAGCCAAAGCCAGGATTGTTCTGGTTGGTCCTTATGAATATCACCTCTTAATTTCCCAATATTAATTGGACAGTCAAATAAAGAGGCGAATTCTACAACTTCTTTTGCTCTATCTACTGCTGCTTTTCTTTTATTTACAGAGTTCGAGGTAAAAGTAAGTTGATCATCACTCACAATTGGTCCTGTTCCTATAGCAGCAATCTCTAAATTGTACTTATCAACCAATTTAGTAAATAATGAGGTATTAATTTTTCTAGGATTACGAATTAGTGGTTCTATACCTATGTATCCTAGATCCTTAAGGGTCGGAAAAACTTCTTCCATATTACCTTTAAAGCCAAGTAATTTTTTTTCGGTTTCCTCGGTTAAAAACGGATAAGCCAACTTCATTTTCTCTAGCATCTCCTTAACAAATAACTTTAAATATAGGATAACTAAATATTCAGAAATATTTTATCTAAGTATTAATTTAATATATTGGTTGCCGACCTTGTGATAAGGCCGGCACTAAATAAGGTACTTTGTTATTCAGCATTATCGAAAATGGAAGAGAGGTCGATTCCTTGTCGAGTTCCCTCTTCACAAAGACTTTGAATTACTTCGGAAGTCAATGGGATACCATTCTTCAAGCGTTGGATAGCCGTGCGTTCCTCTGGTTCGCCTGGAATTAAGATTTCATCAAATCCTTGTGCTAATGGTACCTCTTTAGTTTTATTAACGAAATTATCCATTCTATCTTCAAATTCTTCTTGTGGCACAAAAAGATCTGGGCGGATTGCTACGAAAAGATGGCCAACATTTTGTGGTTCAGAATGATCAAAGTAAAGGCTCTTTACCTCTCCTGCATAATTTGCACCTGTAAGAACTCCCGCAAGTAAATCCATTAACATGGCAAGAGCAGAACCCTTAGCTCCACCAAATGGTAGACAAACACCTTCAAATGCTTTCTTTGCATCCGTCGTTGGTGCTCCTTCTGAATCAAGTGCTAATCCAGGTGGGATAGGTTCCCCATGAGTAGCAGCAAGACGAATCTTACCACGTGCAATTACAGTCATAGCCATATCTAGCACGTATGGTACTTCCTTTCCACCTGGAACACCAGCTGCAAATGGACTAGCTCCAAGAAAAGTACTTCTTCCTCCCCAAGGTGGAATGGCAGGTGAAGAGTTGGTATAAGCAAGTGAGATATAACCTGCTTCAATTGCTTGCTTTACGTAAAGAGCTGCCATTCCATAATGTGTACTTCGGCGGACACCAACAAGACCAATTCCACTCTGTTTTGCTAGCCTAACTGCTTCATCCATTGCCTTATGCGCAGCAAGGAATCCCATCCCATCGTCTCCATTAACTAAAGAGACTGCAGATGTAATATTTTTGATAGTAATATTCGGTTGTGGATTTACAACTTTACGTCTAATACGCTCTAGGTACATAGGAATACGTGAAATTCCGTGAGAATCCAACCCACGTAAATTTGCTGCTACAAGATCTTCAGCGATTATCTTTGCATCAGCATTGCTTAATCCTTCCCCTTCAAATAGTTTTGTTGCAACATCAATTAAGTCCTTATAATTAATAGTCGCTTTAGCCAAGTTTGCATTCATAATACATTTCCTCCAGTCATGTTCGTTAGCAACTTATTTTCTCTAGACATAAAACCTTTAAAATGATAGGGCTTTCATTGGAGTGTATTTGCCTCCTTATGTTATCTATCAATTTAACTACTTGCTTAAGCTATCTAAATAAATCGTAAACCAGTTCTAGATATAAATAAAATACAAATAAAACATAGCTGTCCATACAAAAAACAAATAACTAAACTTTAGTCCCCTATTTAAGATCCTCATTTTAAAAATAATGAAAGGCCATGCTTCTTCATAAAAAGCATGGCCTTTCATTATTTCAATACCTGTTTAATATAAATTAATGTACGTTCCTTTAAGCCCCTCAAGAAACATGACTCTTTTGCTCATGTCTCTAATGGAATTCTTACTGAGCTTCTTTTTACTAATGTTCCACAGAGAAGAGTAGAAACAAAACTTTTAACTTTCCCCTCAATGTTATTTAATAATGTGTTAATTGTTAAATCAATCATCTCATCTAATGGTTGTTGCCACGTTGTTAAAGAATACCGTCCCCATGAGGCCATAATAGAATCGTGCATTCCTATAATTGATACATCTTTAGGTATTGATAATCCTAAAGTTTTAATGGCATCAATTGCTCCGAATGCCATAATGTTATTAGCACAAAATATAGCGTCTGAAGGGAAATCACAATTCAATACTCGTAAGGCAGCTCTATATCCTCCTTCATATGTATGATCTTCTAAAGTAATAACGGCTTCTTTACCATGTTGTTGAAGTGAGTCGCAGAAACCGTTTTTACAATAATCCTCTATTCCGTCAATCAAATGACCTGAAATATAAGCGTACCGATTATGATTTTGTCTAATTAAGTACTCTCCAATATATTTACCAGCTGAATAGTTATCACAACCTATAAAATGATAAGAACCAGAAAAATCTTTATTGTAACGATTAAAAAGTATAATCGGTATGTTAGATTTTGAAAGGTTTGAGACAGTAGCTGAAGATAATGAAACATCCACTGCAATTACACCATCTACGTTATATTCGAGAAATTGAAAGACATCATCTTGTTGCACCTCATCATTTTCAACATAAGAAAAAAGAACATAATATCCTTTTTCACGCAACCTCTTCGAAAACTTATCTAAGATTTCTGGGTATAGCAAGTTTTGTTTATCTCTAACCACGACACCTATCATTTTTGTTTCATTCATAATTAATCCCCTGGCGAGAGCATTCGGACGATAACCTAACTCTTCAGCTGCTTCCCATACACGATTGCGTGTTTTCTCAGATACAGTTCCCCTAGAACTAAAAACACGTGAGACTGTTGATTGGGAAACTCCGGCTAGCTTAGCAACCTTCATTGAATTCACTTTTGTTTTCTTCAAATCAGTACCTCCTAAAAATAATTTCTTTAAGAAAATTTAAGTTGCAGGTACCTTTTTATTTTAATTTTTCAGAGCAATATACAGAAATACATTTTAATTATGCTTACCGATACACTTTTTGTATTTTTATTTTCTTATCCTTTGTAATATATTTATTCAAAAGAACAGTTCAATAATTTATTCGTGTAAGTAATTCCTAATTGTCAAGGTAAGTATTGCTGGTCTTTACTTAAAAGAAAACAGTCTTTTATGTAGAAAAAAAAAGAGAATACATAAAGGACTGTTTATTAGTATCATTTCTTTATTTATTTGTAGATCTACAATATCTATATAGGAGTGAAAATATGACTTTAAATAAAGCTTTAGCTAAAGTATTAGTAGAAATTAATGATACAGCGAATAAGTTCGATTCAAGTATTGTAATAAGGACAGATAACAAAAATATAGACGCAAAAAGTATGCTTGGTCTAACCTATGCTGTACTTGACTCCCAAACGTTTAAAATAGAAGTTCACGGTCCAGATGAAGACGAGGCAAAGATTGCAATGTCACGAGTATTTTGGAAAAATAATCTCCCCGTTACCGTTATATAATTACTATATACTTGTCTTTTTTATAATAAAAGATAAAAGATGCTTACTCTTACTAAGATATATTGAGTCCAATATAAAGAGGTTATAACGTCACTGCACACCTTTTTCTTAACAGGAGAGTCCCCACCTTGTATTATCTATAAATTCTGAACTGGACTTATTCAAATAGAAAATTTATTCTTTAGTTTGATTTAGACTGGATGAGGGTGGAATTAAAAGAATTTTACCTATACTGTTTCTAGACTCCATTAATTCTTGGGCAATTTTAGCCTCTTTAAGGGGAAATTGATTTCCAATAGTGATTTTTAATTTCCCACTTTCTATATAACCCAGTACTTTTTCAGCAGTATCACGTAAAAGATAAGGTCGATATTTTCTGGTTGTGCCTAAACTAAACCCTAATATCGATCGACAACTAGCATGAAGATCTTTTGTTTGGATATTAGCAGTTTCACCACTAGCATTTCCAAAGTGAACTATTCTGCCGTATCTCGCTAGGCATAATAAACTGTATTCAGTTACTCTTCCCCCAATAGAATCTAATGTTAAATCTACTCCTTCTCCTTCTGTAATCTCTAGAACATCCTGAACAAAATTCCTTTTAGATGTGTTAATTACATAATCTGCTCCAGCTTGACGGGCGGCAGATACTTTTTCTTCCTTACTCACAGTTCCAATAACTTTACCTGCTCCTAAAATTTTAGCCAGTTGGATAGCCGTGGTACCAATTCCCCCAGCTGCTGCATGAACTAAAACTGTTTCACCAAGCATGATTCGTCCTACATCACATAGCAACTTATGAGCTGTAAAAGAAACAATTGGACAAGCGCCTGCGGTTACAAAATCCAATTTTTCTGGAATTAAAAAAGTTAAATCAGTATTAGCAATAACATACTCTGCATAAGATCCCCCTTGAGGAAATGCAATAACACGTTGGTTAACTTTAAAATCCTTTACATCTTCTCCAACTTCAACAATTGTTCCAGTAACATCGAGACCGGGAATAAAAGGAAGGGATTCTTTCTCCTTTTTTCCATATCGCGCCTTAATATCTGCAAAGTTAACGCTAGTTGCCTCAACTTTTATCAGTACCTGATTTAGTCCTGGTTTTGGTTGCTCAACCTGTTGGTATCTAAGTACTTCAGTATCTCCATAATCAGTAACAACAACTGCATACATTTAGTAAAACCTCCTATTTTCCTAATAATTAATCCCCCCTCAAATAAACAGTAAGGGGGACTGTTTACTCAAGGGGGGATTATTTTCATTTTAAATATAAGTTTTACATATATTTAAATCGTCTAGTTAGGTAGGATACGATAAAGGTAACATTGGAAACTTAGATTGCAGTCCATCCGCCGTCGACACGGATTGTTTCTCCAGTTATAAAGCTAGCCATATCAGATGCTAGAAATAATACGGCGCCTGTCACATCATTAGGTTTGGCAAGTGCTCCTAATGGAATTCGGCTTAACACATCATTATAAAAATCTTTGTTATCAAACATCTTCTTAGTAAAGTCCGTTTCTATAAAGGTTGGTGCCACCGCGTTCACCTTGATTCGCTTATCAGCCCATTCAATAGCTAGTGCTTTTGTTAATTGTACGGCGCCGCCTTTACTTGAACAATAAGCTGCGCGTTTAATATAACCTACAAAAGCCATTTGCGAAACGATATTGATAATTCTTCCTTCTCTTCCTTGTTCAATCATATACTTTCCGGCCCGTTGAGAACAAAAGAAGGTGCCTTTTAAATTTGTATCTAATACTTGATCCCAATCTTCTTCGGTGACTTCCAGCGCAGGTTTTGGGATGTTAACTCCTGCATTATTGATAAGTACATCAATTCCACCTAATCGTTCATACGCCTGATCAATCATGGTATAAATTTGGTTCACATTTTGAATATCAGCCGTAAGGTAGGAACAATTAGAATTGAATTCACCAAGTTCGTCATTTGCTTTGTTTAAATCGGCTTCATTTCTGCCGGTGATAATAACATCGGCTTTAAGTTTGGCAAAAGCAAGGGCAATATCTTTCCCAATGCCCTTACTTCCACCCACAACGAGAATTTTTTTTCCTTCTAGCTCAGAGAAATAGCTCATTTCCTTGCCTCCTAGTATGATGGAACAAAAATTTTACCTATACTTTTCAATTATGTTGTGGCTAAGGCTGGAACTTCTACTGAACCATATGCTTCTTCATAAATCTTCTTAATCTCTTTTACTGTTAACCATCGCGGATTATTATTAAGCAGACGATCAATTTTACTTGCCTCTTCTGCAAGATCTGAAATATCTGATGCTGTGACCCCCACCTCCTTCAGGCTTGATGGAATACCTACATCTTTAGATAACTGTGCCAATGCTTGAACGGCACGATCTGCAGCCTCACGTAATGAAAGGCCCTCTACATTTTCTCCCATTGCTTTAGCTACTTCTGCAAATTTCTCCAAATCTGCAACGGCGTTGTATTTCATTACAAATGGAAGTAAAAGAGAGTTTGCTACGCCGTGAGGAACTTTAAACTTCCCACCAAGTGGATAAGCTAAAGCATGCACTGCACCGACGCCTGCATTGCCAAGAGAAATACCAGCCAGTAGACTTCCCATTGCCATATCCTCGCGTGCTTTCAGATCTTTGCCATTGTATACAGCCTTTCGTAACGAACGGGAAATTAACTTAATAGCTTGTAAAGCAATTCCATCTGTTAGTTCACCAGCACGGATAGCTGTATACGACTCAACAGCATGAACAAGAGCATCCATTCCAGTTGCTGCTGTAACTGAAGGTGGAACGGTTAACGTCAATTCTGGATCTACAATTGCTACTTTAGGAAGTAAATATGGACTTACAATCCCTTTTTTAACTTTGTCGCGAATGTCAGTGAAAATAGCATTGTAGGTAACCTCGGAACCTGTTCCAGAGGTAGTAGGTACTAAGATAGTAGGTACTCCTGGATTTTTCACTTTCTCAATTCCGACTAAATCTCTTACATCTTCATGGTTTGTTAGCATGATAGAAAGGACCTTAGCGATGTCAAGTGCACTTCCTCCACCTACGCCAACTAGGAGATCATAGCCTTTACCTTCAATTTGAGTAATCATTTGTTCTAAATTCTCAAAAGGAGGCTCAGGTACTACATCATCAATAACATCTGTTGCCAAACCAGCTTCTTCTAAAGGATTTATTACTTTTGATAACAGACCCGTCTGACGAATGACTTTATCTGTAATAATAATTACTTTTGTTGCATTTAACTTTTTAGCTTCTTCTCCTATTTTTGAAATAGATCCAGACCCAGTAACTAATGTTTCAGCTGTACGAAAATAAGAAATTGTCATGTTCCTTCCTCCTTATGTTTATGTTAATTTAATTCCAACAAACTTAATTTCAGTCATATCTTCAATTGCATACTTCACGCCTTCTTTTCCCACTCCACTTAATTTCACGCCACCATAAGGGTAATTATCTTGTCGGTACGTGGAAGTCTCATTAATCCAAACTCCACCTGTTTCTAGACTGTCAGCTACACGCATAGCACGGTTAATATCAGTAGTAAATACACCTGCTTGTAAACCAAAATCAGAATCATTAGCAAAAGCAACAACTTCTTCTTCTGTATCAAAAGGAATGACTGAAACAATTGGAGCAAATGTTTCCTGACACACTACCTTCATTTCAGGGGTTACATCTACAAGAATCGTAGGCTCTAGTAAAGTTCCCTCTCGATTTCCTCCAGTGACTACCTTTGCACCAGCTTTTTCAGCTTCGCGTATCCATTCTTCTGCTCGAATTGCTTCTTTTTCACTTATCATTGGACCAATATCCGTTCTTTCTTCGACTGGATCTCCAATAATTAAGTCTTGTACTAAAGATACGTACTGGTCTAAGAATGTTTGATAGACATCACGCTGAACATAAATTCGTTGAGCCGAGATACAAACTTGACCTGAGAATGCAAAAGCCCCACGAACCAACCCTTTAGCAGCCTCGTTTACATCACCATCATTAAAGATAATATTTGGAGAGTTTGATCCCAGCTCTAATGTTACTTTTTTCAATCCAGCTTTTTGACGAAGGTTAATCCCTACAGATGGACTTCCCGTAAAAGTGACCTTACTGATACGAGGATCTGTCACTAAAACGTCCCCTATTTCTGAACCATTTCCAATTACTAAGTTTAAAGCTCCTTTAGGTAACCCAGCTTCCTCAAATAATTTAACAAGCATGTAAGAAGAAAGTGGTGTTTTACCTGCTGGTTTTAATACGACTGTATTGCCTGCCGCAAAGGCTGGAGCTAATTTATGTAAAGCTAGGTTTAATGGGAAGTTAAAAGGTGTGATAGCCGAAATAACCCCGATAGGATTACGACGAACCATACCAATCCGATTTTCTCCACCAATAGCAGCATCCATTGGAACAACTTCACCTTCGATTTTCTTAGCTTCATCAGCTGCGAAGAGCAATACTTGTACGGCTCTTCCAACTTCCCCTCGGCCATCACGAATTGGCTTTCCAGCCTCTAATGCTAAGACTTGAGCAAATTCTTCTGTTCTTTCTTCTAGCAACTTTCCTACTTTACGAAGAATATCAGAACGTCGATAAGATGGTAGGGCTTTCATTGTTTCGTGAAATACTCTATATGCTGTTTCAATAGCTCTTTCTGCATCTTCACGAGTAGCTAAACTAACTGTTCCTACTACTTTTCCGTCAAACGGACTAGTAACATCCATTGTTTTCATACCTGAACGAACGATTTCTTCTCCATTAATTAGGGAGCTTATATGTTTTAAATCGGTACTGATCACTTTAAAATCCTCCTTTTTTTGAAACACATACCTCATAAGACTGAATTTTCAGACTTAAAAATGTTGATAGTAATTGTTATTGATTGAAATTGAATTTATTTGCCCTACTTTGCCAATTCTACTTTTGATACTTTATCAACGATTGCCTTCACACTGATTTCTGGACTAGTTAATACAGGTTTTGAAGCAGTTCCTAAAGTCTCTAATGCTCGAGCCATTGAAAATTGTGCTAAGATAATTACATCGCAATCATCTGACAACATAAGTATTTCTTTTTGAATAAGTTCATCATGTTTATGACGATCTCCATTTTGAAGAGCTTGAAAAGCTTCAGCGATGACCTTAGTTTCGATTCTAACGTTCTTGCCTCTTTCCTTAGCAACTCCTTCTAACAATCTAGTTGTAGTTGGTCCTGCAGCTTCTACTGTAGCAATTACACCAATCTGACTACCCATATCAACTGCTTTTTCTAACATACTTAAATCTGCGCTTAAGATAGGTACATCGAATAAGTGGCTGATTTCTGCCACAACAGGAGTAAAAGATGAGCAGGTTAACAGAATCCCATCTACCTCACTTTTTACAGCTTTTTCTATTAGATTTAATAAACGTCTTTTCATGTCTTTTGTAACAATTCCTGTCTCATTCAACTCGAAAATAAGACTCTCATCCATGAAATTCTTTAATGTAATATGAGGTGCATAATCACTAAATGCTTTAAGTATTGGTTGGACGGAGTTCATTGTAGCGTGAATAAGTCCAACTCGATATTTGGTTTTTTCCATATTATTGCCCTCCCTTTTAAAGTATTTAATACTGTTAATCTTGCTTGTATAAGGAGTTTATTAAAAATAAACATTTGCTTATGTAAAAATCCTATCATAAGATAAAACATAAAAAAAATATCTATACTTTATGGCTAACTATCAATTATTTAAATAACTATAATTCATTTAAAAATAACTAAGTAAAAAAAAAACGATTTTTAGCTATTCATACGAATAGCCTAAAATCGTTTTGATCTTCTCAATAATTATTAACCATCGTTTAAGTCTAAGTCCCTGATGAAATTAACAAATGCTTTTACTAAATTTAACTCTAATGTTTGTTCATGATAATACATCCATGTTCGACGTAAGATAGGATTTCCTTTGGAGTCTGTTAAATTAATTTTATGTAATCCTTCAATCCCATTAAGTATCAAGTTAGGCAAAATACCGTAGCCTAAGCCATTGACCACCATTTCTTTACATGTATCAACCTGATCAACCTCTATACTGATCAGAGGGGCCTGCGAATAGTTTTCTGTCCACCAATTATCCACTAGAGATTTTAGTACATAGTCAGTTTTGTAATCAATTCTTGGTAAGTTAGGGAGGTCATTTATATCGAGCTTTTTTTTAGAAGCTATGCACACGTTTTCTTCAAACAGTAGGTGCTTTTGTTCCTTCCAATTGTAATCACCCCTAACAAATCCTATATGGACATCCTGATTATAGATAGCCTTAAACACTTGACTACTCCAACCAGTCATTACCTTGAATTCTACACGGGGATACTGCTCTTGAAATAATTTTAAAATATATGGAAGTTTATACTTAGTAAAAAAATTAGACACGCCTAGCCTTAATGTACCTGTATAGTCATTACTCATGTTACTTAAGTTTTCTTTCACCTGTCGATAATATTTAAGAGCTTCTTCAGCGCAACTCGCAAGGTAATCACCTTGAGGAGTAAATTGGACTCCCCATCTACCTCGATTAAATAATTTAACTCCAAGCTCTTCTTCTATTTGCTTTAACCTATTTGTTAGAGCAGGTTGAGAAATAAACAAAACCTGAGATGCCTTTGTAATATTCTTTTGTTGGTAGAGGATTCTTATTATTTCCCAATCTCTATAATCCATATCTTATCCTTCCCTTAATATAGAAGTATTTTATAATTAAGTAATAATAATTTTATTATCTCATTCCTTTTTATATTGTAATATAAGTATTGTTAAGTAACCAAATTTATTTAAATATTTTATTAATCAATGTTATTTATTATAATTAAGTATTTAAGTTAGTTAATGTTACTGACAGACTTATTTTGCGTACAAAACCCATAGAAATTTATTCTATGGGTTATAAACTTATTATTTAGATTGTCTACTACTTATAATTTTTTACAATTATTACTTGGTAATGAATTCTTAATTTTTTTCTTATTAAAAAAATACCCAATCACAATAAGAGCTTCACAAGTAATAATTATTAGAGTAGCTATAACGAAATTCTCAATAAAGATGTTAAGAATTATTGTCATCACGGCTATTAAAGCCCCCATACGCTGCAGTATATCTCCAATACCTAATTCCTCACCTCTAAATTTTTTCATTTTGATTGCCAGAAAAAACAATACATACCGGGCTTTCACTTTCTATAATTTTCCCAGTGTTAGTAAGTTTTCCTGTTTCTTTATCCACTTTAAATGTGATGATGGTATCGCTATCTTCATTAGCGACATAAAGAAAATTACCGTTTGGATCTATTGTAAAGAAACGTGGAGTCTTTCCTAATGTTGATTCAGAATTCTCATACGAAATTAATCCAGTCTTTTGATTAATAGAAAACGTAGTTATACTATCTTGTCCACGATTTGATACATATAAAAAATCACCAGAGGGCGCTACAACAATTTCAGCTAAAGTATTTTCAGAATTCCCATCTTTTAGGGCTTCAACTATTTGAACTTGTTTAAATTCCCCATTTTCTGAATTATAATGATAGACGCCTACCGTGGAATCAAGCTCGTTTGCCACGTATGCATATGAGGAAATTGGGTGAAAATCTATATGCCGAGGCCCTGATCCTATAGGCGTTTCTACAAAAGCTGGATTATGAGGAATAAGTTTTCCTAAAGAAGTATCTAGTGTAAAAATAAAAATTTTATTTAATCCTAAGTCAGGTACTATAACAAACCGCCCGTCGCGATCGAATGGTGTGTGATGAGGATGCGATACACCTTGTTTGGAAAATAAATCGACGGTAGGATGTTTAAGAGCAGTAGGCATCTTGACTAAGTCACAAACTGGATTTAAAGATCCATTAGAATTAATCGGAAGAACACCTAATGTGCCTGTCATATAATTTGCTACAATTAAATATTGGTTGGTAGGATCCACAACTAGATGTACAGGATTTTTCCCTTCAGTTGATTGTTGATTTATAAATGTAAGTCTTCCTGTTAACTTATCAACATGGAATGAACTTACTTCACTATAATCCCCGTGAACCACATACAGAAATTGTTCATTACGATCAAATGCGAGAAATGTAGGATTAATAATATTTTCTACCAGTTGTAAATGAGTCCAGGTCCCTGTGACTTGGTTCATTCGATACACATTAATTCCTTTTCCTCTGGCGTTACGCTCCTTAGTTGTACGGCAGCCTACATAAGCATACATAGGATGTGTATTTTTAATTGAACTCTTATCTTGTTGTTTATAATGAAAATCCATGATATTCTCGCCCCTATACTATACAATATTATTTTACGTGTTCCTTTAAAGTTATTTTTTCCTTCAAATTTAGCTTTTCAACTACAGATCTATTAGGGTTAAGGAAAAAAGCCCAAATAAATGATCCAACTAATAGTATTCCTGTTGAAATATAAAATGGTAGATTCCAAGAACCCCCTTGCACCAGAATTCCAAAAATAATTGGAGATAGTGCACCTGCAATATTACCGGCCATATTCATTACTCCAGATACGGTTCCAGAGTATTCTCCCCCAACATCCATAGCTGTTGCCCATGTAGTTGAATTTACACACTCCAAGAAAAAAGCAGATGCTGAAAGGCAATAGACAGACATAAGTGGATTTTCAATTGTAGCCGCAGGAATCAGACAAATGGCTGCACCAATTAACCCTGGTATAGCAACTACTTTACGAGCCAACTTTATACTATTGGACCTTTTCAAAACCTTGTCACTAACAAACCCACCAACAAGATCCCCCACCATACCAGCTAATAAAGGTAATGACGCTAAAAAACCCATCTTAACAACTGAAAAATGTCGGTATTCAAGCAGATAAGTTGGTAGCCATGTAATGAAAAAGTAATTTGCGTAATTCCAGCAGAACCATACAATCATAAGAAACCACATATTAGAAGATGAAAAAATAGCTTTCCAAGGTACTTTGGCATTGTTTTTTAAGTTGATTGGTTTATTTACATTACCTTTTTCATCTAGCCCTCGGATATGTACCAATTCTTCTTTTTTGACCCATTTATGTTCTTCAGGAATATTTCTATAAACAATAAAGAAAAGAATAGCCCAGATAATACCTGCAACACCAAATATATAAAATAAAGATCTCCACCCCCACAATGCAATAATACTAACTGCAAGAGGAGGAACAATGGCAGCACCTAAACGACTAAATGCATGTGTAAGCCCTTGAACAAATCCTCGTTCTTCCTTAGCAAACCATAGTTGCATGGCTCTTGTAGCAGTAGGAAAAGCTCCGGCCTCTCCTAAGCCAAATAAAAAACGAATAATTAAAAAGGAATAGTAACCTACAGCATGAGCAGTTACCATGGTCATTAAGGACCAAAAAGAGACTATTATGGTGAGGATATTTCTAGGACCAAATTTATCTCCAAGCCAGCCTCCGGGTACTTGTCCAATAGCATATGCCCATGTAAATGCACTAAATATAAAACCCATGGTGACTTGATTAAATTCAAACTCCTTTGAAATGTATGGAGCAGCTATTGAAATATTTGTTCTATCCATAAAAGTAATCAAATACATAAAACAAATTACCAGGAGAATCAACCAACGTGCTTTACCTTGTTTTTTTTTCACTAAATAGTCCTCCTAAAAAATAAATAATAAAGAATCCATAAAAAGATAGCGCTAACATTTACGAATAAAGTTCACAAAAAATTCTCAATTAAGAATATTTAAATTTTACCGTTTAAATTTTAAATAGAAAAATAGTTAAAAACTATTGTCAGCTATCCAATATTTGAATAACTAACTAATTATCTGGGACACAATAAACTCTTTATCATTAAAAAAAGCCTTTGCTCCTCAGGGACTGACCCCATGGAGCGAGACAAATAAAAAACACCTTTAAGTTAAAAAACGGGTATGTAGTACCTAACAATAACTTGGAGGTGTTTTTTCTATGGGGACAAGAGTAAGCTATCCAGTAGAAGTGAAATTAAAAGCAATTGAAATGAGATTGGCAGGAATCCCCGTCAAAGAAGTGATGGAAACGTTACAGATTCGCAATCGTACGCAGCTTAAAACATGGATGAGATGGCATAAAAATGGAGAAGCCTATCGTTTAGCACAGCCCGTTGGGCAAAGCTACACCCATCAAAAGGGGTCCCATTCTCAAGATGCTTTATCAACGTTAAAAGCTGAAAATCAATATTTAAAGCAACAGAATGACGTGTTAAAAAAGTACAAAGAATTGGAAAGGGAGTGGTACGAGAAGTTGTATTGAATGTAGTGGAAGAATTAAAAAAGCAGTTGCCGATCTCTCAAATCTGTCAGTGCCTAGGGGTTCCTCGATCTACTTATTATCGTTGGCAGAAAAATGAGCAACGAGAAGAAATGAAGAGAAAAAAACGAATCGAACGAAAAATTGGTGAACAGTGCCGCAACCATAAATTTCGATATGGATATCGAAAAATTACAGCGTTACTCAATCAAAACATGCATATCAACCATAAAACCGTGCAGCGTGTTATGCAGAAATACAGTTGGCAATGCCGAGTAAAAAGAAAAAAACGGAAACAAACAGGACAACCTTATCAGGTTGTAGAAAACGTGTTAAACCGTAATTTCCGAGCAGAGCGCCCTCTTCAAAAGCTGGTTACGGATATTACCTACTTGCCTTTTGGACCCAAACAGTTGTATCTTTCAAGTGTTCAAGATTTATTTAATGGGGAAATTATTGCGTACTCCATTGGTGATTGCCAAAACGTAGAATTTGTTTTAGATACATTAAGTCAACTCCCTCCTTTGCCTGAAGGATGTACGTTGCATAGCGACCAAGGTTCGGTTTACACGTCCTATGCGTATCAACAAAAAGTCAAAGAAAGAGGCATCATCATGAGTATGTCCCGTAAAGGGACACCAGCTGATAATGCCTCCATTGAATCGTTTCATTCCATCCTAAAGTCTGAAACGTTTTACCTCGACGAGTTAACATGTACTACGACTGCCATCGTAGAACAAACCGTCGAAAATTATATTACTTATTATAACCATATCCGTATTCAAACAAAACTAAACAACCAGTCGCCGGTACAATACCGAAAACTGGCTGTTTAAAAGGTGTTTTGATCCCTGTCTCGAAATTAGGGGTCAGTCCCTCATGAGCAAAGGCTTTTTTTGACGAGTTTCTTCTATATATAATATTTTTATCAAGATAAAGATTTAAGTTCCTCTGTTAAAAGCAAAAAAGATTTTTTATCTTTCTTTTTTAAGGAATAATCAATTTTCTCAAGGATCTTACTTTTTTTAAAATCCTTCACAATCTGTTCCAAAAATAATTCAGCCAACATTTCATCACGTAAACTTGGATCGACTCGATCCATTTCATTAAGAACATTATTCTCCATAAAACTTCAACCCCTTTATCTTTTCTCTTTTGCAAACAGTATTCCTTTTTGCACTCTTTTTATGCAAGGTTGATAGATGAAGTGAGACATAGAATAATATGTAATATGCATGATTACACTCCTATATTCCTTTTAGATATTTTTCATATGTCTTCAATTAGATAAAGAAATATAAGTACCTAATTAATACTTAATTCATTAGAAGAAAAGATAAAAATAAACTTTTGAAGATTAACGTTTTATTATTTACTCTTAGTGACGACAAATAGAGATTTTCACCTTTTACCATATACCACTCTATCTTCTATTTAACTTTTAAGAAATTTTTATATTTATAATAATTCAGTAGAAAATTTATAAATATTTATTATAAATGTATCTTTAATAATATAATCTTTATTAAAGATACAAAATTGACGTATTTTATATTAAGAAGTAAATGAATAAACTATGTTATAAAAATTATAGTTTTATTATTTACTCTACTTGACGACAAATACGCAGTTTTTCTACATAAGGAGTAATAGTTAAACTATTTTTTAACAAAATAAGTTAACTATTACTCTCATATATATAATAGAATTAATTATTATTAAACATATATAATTAATTCTATAATGTTTTTTAAAAAATAGATATTTCCTATTTATTTAATATCAACTATTTTTATTTCAACGTTTGTTTATATAAAAAGGCGTATCTTAAGATACCCAAATAAAAATTTATCTTTTACTCTTTAACTCCAGATTGGAATAACTTTCTGAATCTTATATTTAATTGGTTTAAAAGGTTAAATTATCCACTCATTTCTTATATACTAAAAATAGAAAGCTACTCAACGTATATAGGGGAGTGATCCGATGTCAGGTGTAAAAGAAGCTGTATATGTTCATTGTGGAACGAAAATGGGTGTTTTTAAACCCGAGGAAATCACAACATTCAGCTATATGCATTCCAGAGGATTTTTTGCTTGTCCGGGTTGTGGTGTAAAAGTCTTTCATAAAAATCAAAGAGGACAACCAACATTTGTTGTCTCATCCACTAGTACTCATGCCTATGATTGCCTTTATAAAGAATAGTAAAAAGTAGCCTTCGCTCCAAAAGAGCAAAGGCTTTTTTAAAACTCAGTGATTGGAAGTACTTTACTAGTTTAGGACAATTTTAAAATTTTTAAAACAATATAGGGATGGATTTTGCAGTGGATGAATAATTGTCTAACTTAAACAGGTTTCGTTTCGCCACAGAGCTAATCTCAAGCATACTTTTTATCATATATTTTTCAAATCACTTTAGAGAAGGAACGTATGTTTGACCAGTATATAGAAAATATGATATATTTTTTACCTATACATACTTTACCCAGTAAGAAACGAGGTATTTAACTATGAAAAAAGCTGAATTAATCGATGCAGTTGCAACAAAAGCAGAACTAACAAAACAAGATTCGAAAAAAGCTGTAGACGCTTTGTTTGAAACGATTTCTAATACTCTTGCAAAAGAAGAAAAGATTCAACTAATTGGATTTGGCACATTTGAAGTGCGTGAACGTGCAGAGCGTACAGGCCGTAATCCTCAAACAGGTGAAGAAATGACGATTCCAGCTTCAAAAGTTCCAGCCTTCAAGCCAGGAAAAGAATTGAAAGAAGCTGTTAAGTAAACTTCTCATAATAATGGTTCAGTTAAAAAGCTCTACGAATTCTACATGATTTTTAGATAATGTAGTAGACAATAAAAAACCTTTGCTTATTAAAGCAAAGGTTTTTTAACATTTTTGGAATAAGAGATATACATTATTAAAGATATCCCTACATGTTAAATCACTCTTTCATTTAGACTTATATTGCCTGCTTGTTTTTCTCCAGTTCTTTTTCTGGCAACTTACTTCCTTTAATAAAGAAAGATATAATAACGCCTACTAAGGAGAGAATAGCAATGACGATAAACGCTACATTAGCCCCATACATATCCGGATGGGCGATTTCTGGTCGTTGTTGAGCAGTCTCAGCAGTTCTAGTCATTACGGTCACAAGAATTGCCGTACCAACCGACGCTGCAATCATTTTCATGGTATTATCCATGGCTGCTCCATGAGGAATCAACCGTTTGGGTAACTGATTTAAACCAGCAGTTGCGACTGGCATCATGACCATCGATAAGCCGAACATCCGCACTCCATACAAAACCGTGATATAAGTAAAAGATGTAGAGGGATTTAAATTTGCGAAGGCAAATGAAGACCCTGTAATAATGATTAAACCAGTAAGCGCTAGCCATCTTGCACCTATTTTATCAAATATCCTTCCTGTAATAGGTGACATAAAGCCAGTAATTAGTGCTCCGGGTAAAAGAGCTAAGCCTGCTTCAAAAGCTGTAAAGTCCCTCATGTTTTGCATGAACAGTGGGATAATTGTCTCTGCGCCAATCAACCCCATAAAAACAATCATTCCAACGAGCACAGTTAACGGGAAAATAGAATTCTTAAATACTCGGAACTCAAGCATAGGATGTTCTAGACGTAATTGTCTTGTAATAAATAATACAAGTGCCAGTACTCCTACCCCTAGCGAGGTAAGTGTGCTGAAGGCTAGCCAACCATCATTTCCGGCGCACGTAAATCCATAGAGCAGGCCTCCGAACCCCAATGAAGATAAGATAATCGACAGAATATCCACTTTTGGTTTCGTTACCTCTGTTACATTTTTCATTACAAAAAATGCAACGATAATATCGATAAGAGCAATCGGTAGAATAATGAAAAACAGGACCCTCCAAGAATAATGAGAGGTTACCCATCCTGATAATGCTGGACCAATCGCTGGTGCAAAGGAAATGACAAGACCAACTAACCCCATTGCTGCACCGCGCTTATTAACAGGAAAGATCATTAAGAATACCGTTTGCATGAGTGGAAGCATAACGCCTGCTCCACTTGACTGTATAACCCTTCCCAGTAATAGAATTTCAAAATTAGGAGCGATTCCTGCAACTATTGTTCCAAAGGCAAAAATACTCATCGCTGATATAAAGAGCTGTCTTGTTGAAAAACGCTCTAATAAAAAGGCACTCACAGGGATCATAATCCCATTCACAAGCATAAATACAGTCGTAAGCCATTGCGCGCTATTTGCCGTAATATTCATTTCTTTCATAATAGGTGGGATAGCCGTAATCATAAGTGTCTGATTTAATATAGAGATAAAAGCTCCTGCAAGTAGGAGGATTACAATTGTAGATTGTTTATAACTTGTTGGTTTCATTTTTTACTATCCGTTCCTTTCTCCACTTATTATTAAAAATATAGTATCTACAGGAAGTTACACCTTAATTTAAAAAGGCTTATAATTTTATAAATGAATATGTATGAATTGAATAAATAAAGCCTCTTTTTACAGAATACATGATTTCATATTACCAATCATTGATATGCTTTTAAAAATTCTCATGGTCAAAAATCCACCTGCGAAGATTCTGTTGTAAATACTTGAGGAAGATATAAAAAGGCAAAAATTCCCCTTCTTCGTACTGCTCACGTTCTTTTTTGGAGTACTAGTATCAGTATGTCGTTTTGAGAGTTTACTTGCAGGCATTTTAAAGTTTTTTACCAGAACCAATTATTCTTTTATCCTTTTAGTAGCCTAAGAATTCTTTTCTCCATATGATTTTTGGTGAATATAGTATCACTAAATTTTCTTTTAAGGACTTCTAAACTTGAACTATATAACCTCTTCTTTCAAGTAATGATTGATTTCTCGGTTTCTTGTTATATATATATCGTCATCAAAAGACAATGTCATTTTATAAGGTAAGTCACCTTATTTTTCTATAGTGGCTCGATATGTTCCTCAACAATGGTCTGACTGATTATACCCTTTTTTCTTTCCTTCACATTTCGCCATTTAAATTGTATCCCCTTATAGAAAATAAATTTCTTACTGAAATTAAAAAAGAGCACTTTGAAAATATCAATGCTCTTTTTGATTTACTTGATAATAATTTCTTGTATGTTTTTATATTCTTTTCAAACAGAATGCCTGACAAATTTTTTTTGTTATTGTGATAATCATCCACTGAGTAGTTTTTTTACGATTGGAACATCCTTTAGTATATATGGCATTACCTCTAACTACCACCTGAATATATACAATCTTCTTTTCTTTTTGCATTCCGTATCTCTCTTATATGTTACTTTTACCGTCTATCTACTATATAAATTCACTTATTTATATTTTGTATTCATACATATGTTACAGGACGACAGTCTCTCTTCTTTTATTTGCTTTCATAGGAAGAGGAATCCGGGTCTCCGTTTTACTATCAAAGAAGTGAACCTTGTTCATATCTATAGCTAACTTCATTTGTTGACCTGCTTTTACTTCTGTACGAGCATCTACGCGCGAAACAAAACTTTGACCATTAATTTGTGAGTACACCATTATTTCAGCACCCATTAACTCAGCCACTTCCACTTTAATATTTACCGTTGTATTTGGTGAGGCATCAATAAAAACTGGCTCATCATGAAAATCTTCTGGACGAACACCTAAAATCATTTCTTCACTTCTATACCCTTGCTCACGTAATACTTTCATTTTCCCTTCCGGCACTTCAAGGCGGACTGGGCCCATTTGGAACATACCCTCTTTTAAGGTGCCAGTAAAGAAGTTCATCGCAGGAGAACCAATAAAGCCTCCAACAAATACATTCGCAGGTTCGTCATATACTTCTTTAGGTGCGCCCACTTGTTGAACAACCCCGTCTTTCATGACAACAAGGCGCGTTGCCATAGTCATCGCTTCTGTTTGATCATGTGTAACGTAAATCGTAGTGGTTTGTAAACGCTGATGTAGTTTAGCAATTTCAGAGCGCATTTGGACGCGCAGTTTTGCATCTAAGTTAGATAAAGGCTCATCCATTAAAAATACTTTTGCATCACGGACAATTGCACGACCCAAGGCAACACGTTGACGTTGACCACCTGAAAGGGCCTTTGGTTTACGCTCCAAGTATTGTTCTAGACCAAGGATACGGGCTGCTTCTTGTACACGACGATCAATCTCCTCTTTTGCGAATTTACGTAATTTCAGACCGAATGCCATGTTTTCATAGACACTCATATGTGGATATAAAGCATAGTTTTGGAAGACCATCGCAATGTCACGATCCTTTGGTGCTACGTCGTTTACACGTTTACCATCGATAAAAAAGTCACCTTTTGAAATTTCCTCGAGTCCCGCAATCATGCGAAGAGTAGTTGACTTCCCACAACCAGATGGACCAACAAAGACAATAAATTCTTTATCTTCAATCTGAAGATTAAAGTCTTTCACTGCTGTTACATCTTTATCGTAAATTTTATAGATATGATTTAAACTTAACCCTGCCATTACTTTCTCCCCCTTGAACCAGAGATTTTTAGTCTGTTTTGTGTTAGAATTTTATGATAATTTAAATTTGAAGAATGTTGTGATATAGAACAAATAGATCCATACCACAGCATTCTTCCAAGAAAATTAAGCTTTTACTTGTTATGCCCACCACACCTGTGGAGATGATTCCTCAATTAAAACCATTTGTAAGTTTGTTCTGCCAGCTTTTAAACAACTGGCTCTTTTATCCCTAAAACGGTACTTACAATTTGTTTGGTTTCATGAGATTCTAAAGCTGCTAGAATAACAGAGAGAGATTTTGCTCCTTCTTCTCCTGAAACAGCAGGCTCTTTATCTTCTAAAATAGCCGATACAAACTCCTCAATCACATGTGTATTACTTTGACCGCCTTCATCATTCGATTGAATTTTGCCAAGTTCATAATTGACTACTTCCCCTGTAGCATATTGGACAATCAAAGAATATGTTGGATGATCTTCTAAGCGAATAATTCCTTTTTCACCATAAATAATAGTGGAGTTATCTTCTTTACCTACGTAAGCCCAACTTGCTGCAAGGGTACCAATAATGCCACTTTCTGTTTTCAACATACATACTGCATTGTCATCGACGTTCGCAAAATCTTTGGCACTCGTTTGTACAAATGCACCGACTTCCACGATTTCTTCACCAAGAAGATAACGAAGTAAATCTGTCTTGTGAACACCTAAATCTCCCATCGCTCCAATAAATGCTTCATCCTTTTTGAAGAACCAGCTCTCTTTTCCATCTACACTCCATTGTTCAGGTCCGCCGTGACCAAATGTGGTGCGGAAACTGTATATTCTTCCAATTTCTCCACTCTCAATGAGCTTACGTGCTTTTTGATGAGAGGAAACAAAGCGCTGATTGTGACCAATCATAAGCTTCTTACCACTTTCTTTTGATGCTTGGATCATAGCCTGGGATTCTTCTTTTGAGGTAGCCATTGGTTTTTCACACAATACATGAACACCATTGTTTAACGCTGCAATTGAAATAGGTGCGTGTAAATAGTTCGGTGTACAAACACTTACGGCATCCACCGTACCACTTGTGAGTAATTCCTCATAATTGATATATGCTTTTGCACCATACTGATCAGCAACTTCAAGGGCACGCTGTTCGTTTATATCGCAAACTGCCACAATCTCTACTTCTTTATTCATTTTATATTCTGGTAAATGACGATGTTGAGCGATGCTTCCACAACCGATAATGCCTACTTTTACTGTTTTCATATTCATTCTCCCCCTTGTTTTTCTTAATTTTTCACTGCAATTCGTTCAAGTGGTGTTGCATTTCCGTATATAGGTCGTTTTCTGTCAACCGGTTGTGCCCATTTAACACCATTCATAATGACACGTTGAATATCTTTATTGTGGTACGTTGGATATGTTTCATGTCCTGGTCTAAAGTAGAAAATTTTACCATTTCCTCTTTTATAGGTACAACCACTGCGGAAAACTTCGCCACCTTCAAACCAACTGGTAAAGACTAATTCATCTGGAGCCGGAATATCAAAATGTTCTCCATACATTTCTTCACGTTCTAGTTCAATATATTCTGAAATGCCTTCTGTAATCGGATGACTAGGATCTGTTACCCAAAGACGCTCTTTTTCATCTGCTTCGCGCCACTTTAAATCACAACTTGTGCCCATTAATGTTTTGAAAATTTTAGAGAAATGACCCGAATGCAGCACAATTAAACCCATTCCATCTAATACACGTTGCTGGACTTTTTTAACGACTACGTCGTCTACTTCATCATGAGCTAAATGCCCCCACCAAATTAGTACATCTGTTTCTTTTAATACAGCCTCTGTTAAACCATGCTCGACTTCATCTAATGTAGCTGTTTTCGCATTAAATCCTGACTCTTGGAGAAATCCTGCAATCGCACCGTGTATACCTTCAGGATAGACTTCCCTTACCACTGGATTTTTTTGTTCATGTCGATTTTCATTCCATACGGTTACGTTTATCATTATCAAAAACTCCTTTTCTATTTGAATTCATTAAAATCCCAATTTTTATCACCATTATTTTTTTAATTCATTCCAACTGCTATCTAAAGCTTTTAACACTTCTTTTTTAGATTTTTGACCACCAACATACTCTTGTAAGTTCGAACCGAATTTTTGTATAACGCCATCTGGGAACTTAGTCCATTCCCAAGAAAGAGTATTTCCCTCATCTAAATATTTAACTAGTTCATTACCTAATGGTCCGATATCTTTTGCTTCAATTGTTTTAAAGGCAGGCACATATTTAAAATCTTCAACTAAAGCTCGCTTGCCTTCATCAGATGTAACCATCCAGTTTAAGAAATCCTTTGCTGCTTTTTTATCGGCTTCAGGTGCTTTATTATAAATTACCCAGTTGCTTGCAACTCCGATTGCTAATTTATCTGTTTCTGCTTTATTATTACTAAGAGGCATTGGTAGAATTCCTACATTCATGTTTGGATTAAGTTTATCAATCATGGGTTGAATCCAATTCCCTTGTTGAATCATTGCGGTTTCTCCGCTTGCAAACTTTGTAACTTGTGTATTATAGTCTGTTGTTAATGGATTTTTATTTCCATATTTAACAGTTAAGTCTAATAGTTTAAGATATTGTGCGAATCTTTCATTTCCTTCGATGTTAGCCGTTCCGTTATTTAATCCTTTAATAAAGGCATCAGGATCCTTTTGATAGGCAAACGGAATATTTAGACCATGAGTTCCTAGTACCCACCATTCCCCATAACCAATAGAGAAAGGAGTAATTCCAGCAGCCTTCAGCTTTTTAGCTGCTGCCTCTAGCTCTGAAAATGTTTTTGGTAGTTCTTTAATACCTGCTTTTTTAAATAGGTCTTTATTGTATGTAAAACCATATCCCTCAAGGTTAATTGGCTGCCCATACACTTTTCCATCTATTGTCATAGGATCCAATGAACCGTCATAAGCATCTTTTACCCAAGGTTGATCCGATAGATCTTCTAGTTTGTTTTTCCATGTTTGAGCTTCTTGATAACCTCCATTACCAAAGATATCCGGCGCCTTTCCAGATGCAAATTTAGCTTTTAACGCTGCAGCACCATCTGCTCCTCCGCCTACTGTTTCAATATTAAATGTTACATTGGGATGTTCTTTTGTATATTGGTCTGTTAAGGTTTTCAACTGATCAGCAATTTCAACTTTACCTTGAAATAAGTCAATCACTACTTTATCGCTTTTACTGTCACTGCTAGCTTTATTTCCAGATGCACTTTCATTTGAACATGCTGTTGAGAGAAGAAGAGATGCAGATAATATACTTGCTGCTAATGTGAACTTTTTGATTTTAAAAGCCATTCTTATTACCTCCTGGGTTTCATTTAGAATATCTCTATCGCGTATTCTTATTTATAAGATAAACAATAGAGGGCATAACCTAGACAGATTACTTAATGGAACCACTTGTAATCCCTTTTACAATATGTTTTTGCATCGCAAAGAAAAAGATTAATAACGGAATAATACTAAGCATTAAAGCTGCTAATGCTAAATCCCACTGCTTTGTATATTGACCAAAGAAAAAAAACGTTGCTAATGGAATCGTTCTTAGTTCTGGATCTTGAAGAACAAGGGACGGTAATAAAAAGTCATTCCAAATCCATAAACTGTTTAAGATAACCACAGTGACTGTAATTGGTTTCAGTAATGGGAATACAATTCTCCAGAATACGCCTAGTCTTGAACAGCCGTCAATGATAGCTGCTTCTTCAAGTTCCACTGGAATTCCCTTGATAAAACCGTGGTATAAGAAGATTGTCATGCCTGACCCAAATCCTAAATACATGATGACCAAGCCCCAGACACTA
Organism: Priestia sp. USM5; assembly: GCF_058323215.1. Lineage (NCBI taxonomy): Bacteria > Bacillati > Bacillota > Bacilli > Caryophanales > Bacillaceae > Priestia > Priestia sp. USM5. The sequence continues at coordinate 16,708 of NZ_JBSGKN010000003.1, read as the reverse complement.
TTTAACATCCCTAGACTCCCTGTCACTTTAACCAAAGGGATCATAATAGATTGAAAGGGAATAACCATCGCTGCGACAAACATCATAAAAATGATATTGCTAATTTTCTTTTTAGTTCGAACAAGCATGTATGCAGCCATAGAACAAAAGAAAACAAGAACGATATTACTAACTACAGTAATAAGTAATGAATTTGAGAATACTTTTAAGAAATTCATCTGATGATAGGCATTGACATAGTTTTGAAATTGTAATACTGATGGTAAAGCTGATGTATTCGATAGTATCTCTGCGAATGGCTTCAATGAGTTTGAGACTAAATAATAAAACGGAACTAAAAAGACAAGACCAAGCACAATGGCCATTATTTCAACAATAAACGTTCTTCCTGTATATCGATTTCCCATTATGATTCGACCTCCTTCTTCTTTGTGTAAGTTACTTGGATGATGGTAATAGCTGCTACTACGAGGAAGAAGATTAATGCTTTTGCCTCTCCAAGACCGTATCGGTTATTCACGAATGCTTCTGTATAAATATTAAGCGCTAACATTTCTGTTGATTTAAATGGACCACCATTTGTGAGTGAAAGGTTGACATCAAAGACTTTAAATGACCAAGAAATCGTTAAGAATAAACAAACGGTTACCGCCGGGGCAACCATCGGCATCGTAATGTGACGAAGGATCTGCCATCTGTTGGCTCCATCAATTTTAGCTGCCTCAATCAATTCCTGAGGTACATTTTGTAGAGCAGCTGTATAAATAAGCATAATATAACCTGCACCTTGCCATACACTCACGATGACAATTCCCCAAAAAGCTGTTTTTGCATCTCCAAGCCAAGGAAGTTCAAAAAGAGAAATTCCTGTTATCTGTCCAATAGATGCAAAACCTTTCACAAAAATAAATTGCCAGACAAAGCCTAGTAAAAGTCCACCAATTAAGTTCGGCATAAAAAAGACCGTACGTAACATATTCCGTGTTTTTAGCATCTTTGTTACAAGCAAGGCCAAGATGAAACCTACAATATTCGTTAAAATAATAGCTACTGCTGTATATTTAGTTGTAATCCAAAAAGACTGTTGAAACTGCTTATCCTCTGTAAACAAGTATGTAAAGTTATCTAACCCAACCCAATTGATCGTTCCGTTTACTCCATTCCAATCCGTAAAGGCATAATATACTCCCGTAAAAAATGGAATTAAGACAATGATAGTAAAAGCTAGCAAAGCTGGTCCTACAAATAAAGTGAATAAACCTAAAGTTTTCAAATTTTTCTGATTTTTAATATTAAATAATGATTTCTCTTTCAGCATCTTCTGTTTACCTACAGAACCTACCTCTATGTCTTGCAATTTACTATGACTATTCATGTAACTGCACCTCCTATGTATTATTTTAATGAATTAAATCATTAATGAAACTGCTTACATTGACTAGTAAGGTGGAAAATATTGATTTTATGTGAAGAAAGATAACATAATACAAAATCATTGTTTTATATTAAATATGCTTAATATAATATAAGAGCCTCTCAGGAAAGAGCTTTAGAATAATACTTCCATAATATCCAATAGGTTTAAAAATCTTGAGTTATGTGGATAGAAAGAGCTTTTTATAAAACAACTATGTCAAAAATAAAAAGCTACCTAATCAGTAGCTTTTCCTTTTTCAACATATCACTTGTAATTGATGCCTTATTTGCACCTTGAATAGTATGCCCAAGATATTTAATCTATTTAGCTAATTTGGCTTTTTGTTTAGAAATTGCCCATTTTTTGAAAAGGTAAACAGCTGTGTTAACCCTTTTTCAATAAGCATAACTAATTCTTATTTTACATATGTTTCCTTAATAATTGAAACAGATACTGCACCCATAACAAGTAAAATACCTGAAATTAAGATCATTCCTGACATAGACGATCCAATTGCTGGGAACAAAGCAAAACTTAAGCAAGAAGCTATAATTTGCGGTAAGCAAATACTCCCGTTAAATAACCCCAGGTACGTTCCCATATTCTTGCCTGATAAAGCGTTGGTAAGCATAGTAAATGGAAACGTCATCATTGCAGCCCAGGCAATACCAATCAAGATAAACGAAACAATTAATGCCCATTGGTTATGAATAAAGAACACAGACCCAAATCCAATGCCACCTAGCAATAAACTAAGGGCATAAGCTGGTTTACGTTTGTTATTGCGTACACGTGACAAAATTAGTGACCAAAGCACTGCGGCAATTGATTGTACAGCTGATAAGATGCCGAACCAGTTGCCAGCTGCTTGATAACCTGAGCTAGATGGTTCAATGGCATGCCAAACGTTTAAAGCGACTGCTCCTGTACCGTACGTCCATAAATATTGAAAGCCCATCCAACAGAAAAATTGAACGAGTGTAACAGTCCAAAAAACCTTTGGAGCGTTACGAAGTAACTTAAAAACGTTTACATTTTCTTTATTAGTTTCATTAGTAATACCATGATAAGCAGCAAACTCAGCAGGTGAATATTCTTTCACTTTAAATATTGTAAATAAACTACAAATGATTAATACAATGGCTCCCACGTAAAATGAAATAACAACTGATGGTGGGACAACTCCCGTTGGTGCACTATTTGAGACACCCAATACCGTTAAAATAAAAGGAAAGATACATGCTAACACAGCACCACTGTTTGATAAAAAACTTTGAATTGAATAGGCGAAACCTTTTTGGTCTTCGTTGACCATGTCCCCAACCATCATCTTGAATGGTTGCATTGCTACATTTGATGATAGATCCATAAATAAAATGGTGATTGCTCCAAAAGTCATAGCAGCCATTGCACTAAAACCGAAACTACCAGCGTTAGGCAATAGACACATGACGATTACTGCCACAATGGCTCCAATTAATAGATAAGGAATACGTCGGCCAAGTTTTGGAATCCAAGTTCGATCCGAAAAATAACCAACTAAAGGTTGAACAACTAAACCTGCCAGTGGCGGTAGTATAAAGAAGAAACCTAATGTAGTTGGATCAGCACCGATTGTTTGGAATATACGTCCCATATTTGAACTCTGTAATGAGAATGCCATTTGTACACCTAAAAAACCGAAACTAATTAACCATATCGTACTGATTGGTAGATAAGGTAAGTCTTGCCGAAAGCTTTTTTCACTGGTTTTAACGATCTTTTGCTCTAACATAATTTCCTCCTATGATTTAACTAACAGCTGCGAAAGATAAATGGTCTTACTTAAAGTCCTATATTGTATAATTCTTTGCAATCGTTTTAAATAAACCTAATAAACGCTGTGACTGCTATTACCTTCGACGGACTGTTTTTCTATTTATCCAAATCATCTTGCCATTATGCCGTTCACTTATGGCCTTTGAAACAGGATTACTATCTGCCTATTAGAAAGCCTCTACTAATCATTCAGCATATACTGTTTCATAGGCTATTGATTACTGTTTGAAAATTTTAGACCAGTTTTAATAGACTCTGCTAAAAATTTAATATGGTCAGTCATTTAATAAAACCTAATTTTTAAAAAAGTTAGAATACTCTTCACTTGAACATTGTATACTAAAGCTCCACATTTGCGCAAGCGTTTGCATAAATATTTGTATGCATCAAAATTTTCCAATATGTTTATAAATAATATTAAGTTTGAATGAGGAAAATACAACGTTTTTCTACAAAGTGTGTAAATGATAACACTATTTTTTATAAAGTATGTTTAATTTCACTTAACGATATAGTGGAAAGTCAAGCTAAACATAATTGTGATTACGTAAATCTAAAATCATATTATACGCCATTATTTGTAACATTTTTTGGTAAAATAGAGAGAGTGTTATTTTAAGGAGGAAGCCAAGTGACAGAGTTCATTCGTTTTTTAATACGTAATGTAGGTCGCTTTATTAGTTTTTTTCTAATAACTGCTTTTCTTTTATACGGAGCTATTACTTATTTTCCAAACAGACTAATGATCATTTATTGGATAGCTTTATTTTTATTGGTATTGCTACTGATTTACAGTCTGTATCTTTTTAAAAAAAGTACACGATGAAATAAGCTTTATGTAAACTAAAACAAGCAGTCTTCAATTATAAAGAATCTGCTTGTTTTACTATGGATTTTAGATTAGTACCGAGAACATGAACTATGTCTACTAGAACTCTCTAATAATTCATAATATGTTAATTGAAATCCTTTAATTAAAGTAAAATTAAACATTACTATATACCTACTATTTTTCGTATATTTTCTTTTTTTATAGTGCTATATTATTATTTGTAAACACTTTTTTCCAAGACGAAGTTTTAATAATATTGCTATTTAGAGTATAGTCTATTAATTAGAGGAGAATCGTACGTATGACCTACTTGATACGCAAATTACACCCATACCGTTGGGGTTTTACCAGTGTTTTAATTATCTTTGCTGGAATGTATCTTTACTATTTTTTTAGTAGTCAACCACATCTTACTGGTCAATCACCAAGTAAAGTGTGGAAAGCTGAATACACACGGTATGATACATATTGGGAAGGGACCCTAAAGCACTTATCTGAAGGTAATGTTACATTACATAAGTTTATTATTATAGAGAATGGTCAAAAAGTGGACTATTCTCCTGATAAGGATACAATTTTTCAAAAATCCTTTGATTTTATGTCTTTAGGTGACCGTCCACAAAAAAATGAGACTTATAGAGTTCAAATAGAATGGAAGGATTCTAAAGGAAGTCATAAGGAAACATTTCCATTAGAGCGATCATATAATCCTTTTTAAAAATATGGACTTACCGAAGAGGGGAGTCGAGGATAACATGATTCAATTTAAGTTAACATGTGGATGATGATCAATTAGTTAAAGAAGATAGTTTTTAAGGAGATTATATGAAAAAGAGTTTACAGTTATTTGGTACAATTTTATTTATTTCAGGAATTATATTGTTTGGTCTTATGCATTTAGCTATCGCCTTATATATCCCACATCTAGGAGAGTGGAGTGACCCACCTGGTAAGCTAACAGTGGTACTTGATGAAATTATAGGATGGTTTCCCTATATGCTGAGTATTTTATTTATGTTACTTGGAGGGGCTATGTTAATTTTTGACTTATGGAAGAGTATACAAAAAGAACAGGTGGGTAAAAAAAGTTGAATTGAATATAAAATCAAAGGAGAGCTATTTTGAGAGGTTTTATAAAATTAGTTGTTACGGCCTTTTTATCTACTACTTTTTTTAGTACTGCCTACGGGATAATTAACTTAACACCTAAAAGTGAGCAAGAACCTAATATTTATTACTTTGGTTTTACAGATACATTCGTGTTTACATTCATTTATACTTTCCCCGTTTATATAGTTGTTGGAATTATTTTCTCTTATCTAATCGATATGGTGGCAAATAAAATGCGGACAAGGAAAATGTATGTTTCCAAACTAGCAATGTACTCGTTAGCAGGGTTGATTCCTGCGTTAGCATTTTACTTTCTGTTCACAGGAATCAAATTAGATTACCGATTATTATTTTCTTTTTTTGCCCTAGGCATTTTTGCATCAAATACCTTTTATCATGTCCTGCTACTTATAAATAGGCTTCTTAACAAGCAAAAAACTTAATTAAAGAACCAGCTGTTTGCTCACAACAGCTGGCTCTTGTATATAAATAAAATTTGTAAGTTATAATTCAACTAAGGTTTATCAAGAGTTGAAAGGAATTCATATGAAAAACAGTAAAATAAATAAATTCAGAACTAGGTATTTCTATATCGTAAGTGTACATGATGAAAGGTTTATTAGATGGAATACAGTTAAAGGTGAACTTAATGAAGACATAGTAGATGAATCTATAATAGATAATTATGAGATTTTATCCGATTTAATGGCTATGGACATAAGAGATAAATTTGGCGAAGAATATGATGTTTGGGAAGTTAATCAAAAGGACTTTAAAGAAAAAGTAAAGCCTGTTTGATTTTTTACATCAAGTAGGCTCTTTTTTATTCTTAGAACTTTGTATCAGCTATTTATATGTGTACCAAACGCTCCATTAATTATTTCGAAACAAGTATTAAAAATTAAAAAGATTTTATAAATAAAAACTCCTTTTCAAAACAATGTTCTTTGAAAAGGGGTTTTACTTGTTTTGGTTCCTGTAATGGTGATTAGGTTAACTAAAATTGAATATGACATACCGCCTGTAAAGGTAAATTACTTTTTATACGTTCATAAAGGTTTATTTTATTCACTAAATTGTCACTTTAGGAGTTATTTTGCATCTATTTCAAGCGTTATTTTGCACTATAAGTAAATATAAAAAAGAAACCTGTACATATTTCTCAAACTCAATATTTGTTCCAAAACTCGTCCCTTTTCTGAACACGCTTCTTCTTGATTTGAAAGAGGCGTGTTTTATTGTCAAAAATGTTACAAAACCCTGTTCACTTTTCTATGTTCAATAACCTAATTATTTTTATCTTATGTTACAATGAAATTGGAATTAAAATTAGAAAGAGTGATAATTGGTGTTAATTGGATATGCACGTGTGTCAACAGGATTACAAAATTTGGATTTGCAAACAGATTCGTTAACGGAACATGGTTGTACGAAAATTTTTTACGATAAGATGAGTGGAACAAAAAAACAACGTCCCGGTTTAGAGCAAGCACTTCAGTATGCACGTGAAGGCGATACAATTGTCGTTTGGCGATTGGACCGACTAGGACGTAACATGCAAAATTTGATTCAAATTGTGAATAGCTTAAATGAACGAGGGGTTGGCTTTCATAGTCTGCAAGAAAACCTAACAATGGACAAGAGCAATGCAACTGGGCAATTGATGTTTCACTTATTCGCAGCGTTTGCAGAATTTGAACTAAACCTTATTGAGGAACGTTCAGTTGCAGGACGAGCAGCTGCAAAAGCACGTGGGCGTTTAGGTGGGCGTCCAGAAAAGTATGGACCAAAAGATATTGAAATGATGAAGGCTTTAATTGAAAATGGTACACCAATTAAAGATGTTGCAGAAAAGTGGGGCGTGTCTCGAACAACGATTTATCGCTATTTAGAAAGATAGTAAATCGGAAGGGTTGATGTCTATGCAGAATGAACATCCTTCATTAACAGCTTATTCAGAAAAACAACGACAAGCAGCGATGATAAAGTATCAAGTCATTGTACCATATCTTTTCAATGAGAAAACATTAACTGTCATTACAGAAGAAACCGGCATTGCAAAAAGAACTCTACAATACTGGATTCGGGACTATGAACAATTTGGATTAAAAGGTTTAATTCGAAAAACAAGAAGTGATGCTGGCAAAATACATTTAGAACCGGAAATTATCGTGTGGATTGAACAACTAATTTTGAAGTACAAAAGGAATTCGCTGACGTCTATTCATCGAATAATTTGCGAGCATTGTCAGAAACAAGGCTGGCAACAACCAAGTTATTATCAAGTGTATAAGGTTTCTCAATCCCTTTCGCAAAGCTTGAAGAAGTTAGCATATGATGGCCAAAAAGCATACGGAAATCAATATGATTTAATTCATCGAAGAGAAGCAAGATATCCTAATGAGATTTGGCAAGCTGACCATACGCTACTCGATATTCTTGTAATCAATGAAAAAGGACAAGCCGAACGACCTTGGTTGACGATTATCTTAGACGACTACAGCCGGGCAGTCGCTGGCTATTTTTTAACCTTCCAAGCTCCTTCAGCTATTCAAACAGCAATCACTTTACATCAAGCCATTTGGCATAAAAGAAATCTAGATTGGCCAATTTGCGGAATACCTGAACAGTTTTATACTGATCATGGCAGTGATTTTACATCGAATCATTTAGAGCAAGTGGCCATTGATTTGAAAATGAACCTCATTTTTTCAGCAGTAGGTGTTCCTAGAGGTCGAGGGAAAATTGAACGCTTCTTTTCAAGCATCAACCAATTGTTTTTACAAGACTTACCTGGGTATATAGGAAACGGTACAAAGGATGCCCCTATGACTTTGAAAGATCTCGATGAAAAATTAGCCGATTTTATTGTGTGCAATTATCATCATCGTACTCATGGAACAACGAAAAAAACTCCGATCAATGCTTGGAATGATGGAGGATTTTTACCCAATATGCCGGAGAGTTTAGAAAGTCTGGACTTATTACTGCTACATGTTGCCAAACCAAGAAAAGTACATTCAGACGGGATTCATTTCCAAGGGCTAAGATTTATTGATATTACACTTGCTGCGTATGTCGGTGAAACCGTCGTTATTCGTTACGATCCACGGGATCTTGCTGAAATAAGAGTTTTTTACGAAGATTACTATTTATGTACGGCTATTTGTCCCGAAATTGCAGGTTATACAGTTGATTTAAAAGACATTGTTTCTGCAAGAAATAAACGGAAACGGAAGTTGAATAATCAAATTATCCCAGAGAAATCAGTAATTGAAGACATTGTCCAGTCTAAACAAAGCCAATTAGAACAAGATTCGACGCTACCTAAGCCACTCAAGTCAAATTTGAAGAGGTACTTCAATGAATAACAAACAAATATTTATTGAAACGAAGGAATATAAGCGATTTGCTGAATTTTGTGATGCCTGTATTAAGTATCAATATATAGGCATTTGCTATGGTCTACCGGGTGTTGGTAAAACACTTTCAGCTAGACAATATGCCCAGTGGGATTATGTCGAGAAGCAAATCGACTATGAAACATCTGCATGTATGGGTGCTTATGCTGACGAGAAGATTTTAGATTGTCACACTCTTTTTTATACCGCCCCACCTGTTAGTGCAGCGAAATTAACCAGTACGATTCATATTATGGGAGTCCGATTCCACACGGTGAAAGATGCCTATCGGGTACGTATTGGTGAAAAAGAATTGAACACTTCTAGTGCTCTCGAAGGAATTCGCTTAATTATTGTAGATGAAATCGATCGTTTAAAGCTGCAGCACTTGGAGCAACTTCGTGATATCTATGATCAACATGACTTAGCTATGATCTTAATCGGGATGCCAGGAATTGAAAAACGGTTAGCGCGTTATCCTCAGCTATATTCCCGTATTGGTTTTGCTCACGAATTTCAGAAACTCAGTAATGACGAGATGCATCATATTCTAGAATATAAATGGGAAGAACTAGGTATCTCTATTAAACGAGAGGACTTTTCCGATTATGAGGCGCTCACAAGCATCATTAAAGTTACAAATGGGAATTTTAGACTTATTCATCGGCTATTTACTCAAATTGAACGTATCCTCGAAATCAATCACCTCACATTAATTACAACCGAAGTAGTAGAAGCTGCAAGAAATAGCTTAGTGATTGGACGTATATAATAAAGAAACCCAGCTAATTTTCTCATGTGCAGGTAGCTGGGTTTTTAAAGTTGTATATGCAAAATAGCACTTAAAATAAGTGCAAATTACCTCTTAAAGTGACAACTAAATAGACACTTTGTCATTTGATTATAGATAGACTAAAAAGGTGTACCTTTTTGAATCATCTATAATAAAAAAGCCTTTGTAATTTACAAAGGCTTTTTTATTCCAAGAACCTGAACCAAGTTAACTAGTAGTGAATGCGATATACAGTCTGAAATTACTCTTCATACTCAAACTCAATTCCTTTCACACCTGTTGGAAAGGAGCTAATAATTGAATTAGATGTAGAAAATAGATTGTTATTGGAAATGGAAATAACAGAGCTTCCATCATAACAAACCCAAAACATTGTAGAGTCTTTTTGAAGTGTAATAATGGGCATATGAACTTTTTTTCTCCCAAATATGGTTTTCATATCTCGTTTGTCAAAGCTAAATAAATCTTCAGAAAGAGACCAACCAGCAAAATCATTCATACTTCCTTGGCTATATAAGTAAGACATCACAATTTCAAATTGCTTATTGTCTTGTACTTTAGATTTAATAAAGCGTTCCTTTTTCATTTTAAGTTTTGCATACTCTATATCAGCAGATGAAAATGTATGATCTATTTCTTCTTCATCAATCTTTGCATATGCAAAAAGTGTATATATAGGGAATTTGTTTAACTGTGCCATCCAATTATTAAAAAAGACTTCTATATCTAGCTCTTGGCCATCGTATTCTATGATATATGGTACTTTCCCATCTATTCCAAAAGGAAAAAAACCACCGAATGCTGGAATTTCACTTATATAACTTTTTGGAAGAAATCCTATTTCAACGTTCATTATATACTCCCCTTAAAAATGATTACTCCGTTTCTTCATCTTCCTGCTTTTCCATCATTTTTCGATGACTGCTTATAAATGAAGGGATTTTTCTAAAGTAATGTTTTTTCACTTCATGAAAAGGTATCCATGTGTCCTTTGCTACAATAAGATCGTAAACCTCGTCTAAAATTTGATCTCGTTTTCTCGGGTGTAATTTGGTATGAGGATAGTTGATCGCACTAATATAACGTTGTCTTAATTCGTTAGTTATCCATTCTCTCTGCTTTTGCTTTAATGCTGAAAACTTTTTATTCGTTTGAATTAAGCGTCCATTTTGATAAACATGATTTTTCATATCGTTTCCCCCTTTTCTCTATAATTCCATATAAAATCATCGGATTTTCATTTATCTAGTAGGCTTTTTTCTTAAATTGTTCTTTCACATAGATACAATTTCGTTTATGTTCACGGGAAAAGAAATGATCCTGTTTATAATGTACTTTGACTTCACATGAAGGACAGACAAAAAAACCTAATCTTATTTTATCTTGATTGACCTCATGCGCATAAAACTCTCCTGTAGCCCTAAACATGACCACATGTTTAGCCTTTTCGATTTTTGCTCGCATAATCTTATCCTCCTTCACCATATTTTTCATTTATTTCTATGATAAGGGCTATATGGTAAGAAGACAAAGAAAAAACAGCATCCCTTGATACAACACAAAATGCTGCTTCACTATTAAAGTACTTGAATAAAGTACATTTTTATTGTTTAGAAAGTAATACCTGAGATAGATAGTGTGTATACATATCGTTGCTTAGTTTAGTATAGAAATCTAAATCCTGTTTATTAACTTCTTCTCCATCATTTAATTTATTATATACAACTATTGCTCTCTCAAGATCAGATACCTTGTAATTCTTTCCGTAAATTTCTATATCAGTGGATTTCGCCCCATAAGCCTGCTCAGTATAGGTAAGTATCTCCATTAAATGTCTGCTTAAATATAACATTATATCCCTTAAGCTAGCAGTACCATCTTCCATCTTTTTTAATAATTTTGAACCCTTCATTATTGAATATGCAGTATCTAGTTCAATCCTCCCTCCATCTAATTCATAATAACCATCTAATGGAACATGCTTTTTAGGTATAGAGTATTCTATATTTAATAACTCCCCAGCATTAGCATATTTCAATAAATTTGGTACAGATACTCTTGACTGATTAAGATATTGCATCAGCAAGAGATAGAATAACATTAAATTATTTTCAGCTGTATTTTTAATTATTGCAGGAGTAGTATCTTCATTTGGTAGAAGAGTAATGTCCTTCAATCCTTTCTTTGATACATTTACAATTAATCCTTTATCCAACACACACAATGCACTAATCTGTTTATGTTTTTCCACTTCATTATTTGCTTCAACTAGGTTATCTAATAATGTTTCTAGAGTCGTAGATGACGTAAAAGCAAACACAAATCCAGCTGTGGGTGAATTTATTCCGTCCAAACTATCTTTAATTAATGTTTTAACACTTGAGATATTATTTACACACTTATTTATTTCAACTTTATTTAATGATGATTTAACCTCAATTACTGAAAAAACGCTCTCTATAGGTATCATTTTTGTAGATTGCATATTTAATAAAACAGGGCTATTGAATGAATCATAAATAATAATATCTTGTTGTCTACTTTGCTCTCCTGTTGCATCAATTATTACACTAATGCTTGCTCAAGATTTGATTTAATTATTATGTTTTCAAATGAAAGCCCAAGTTGAAACATCATTTTATACCCTTTGCTTCTAAAATTTGTTTTTCTATAAGATATAAATGCAAGACTTCATTTAGTCTATTTTAGACGTACGCCCTTTCTTAAGTCACTATTAGTCCCTAAACATGCTGTTGTAAATACATGTTACATAAGAGAGATGAGATAACTATAAAAAAGAAGCTACCTAACAATAATTGTGTAGAGGTAACTTTGTAAAAAAATTAATATGATCTTCTCAAGTATATTTATTCCCCTACTGCTGCCTTTCTGCTAGTAAATGCGCGAAGCCTGCGAGGGATAAAAGCGCGTATTTCTTCTTCTTGATATCCAACTTGTAATTTTTTCTCATCTTGAATAATAGGTCGTTTAATCATAGTAGGATGGTTCCTTAGCAACTTATATAATTCCTGTAATGACAGTGCATCAAGATCTATATTTAACTCTTTAAATATTTTTGATCTTGCAGAAATAATTTCATCGGTACCTTCTGTCATACGAAGAATCGATTTAATTTCATCTACTGTAAGAGGATCCTTTGATATGTTTCTCTCAATGTAATCAATTCCGTTTTTCTCAAACCAAGACTTTGCCTTACGGCAAGAAGCACAGCTTGTTGTCGTATATAGATTAATCATGTTTACACCTCATTCATACTAATTTTCTTTCTATTATCTTTAGTTATTGAATTCTTTTTTTGAAATGCTTCCATGGCAGGAGTATTATTAACTAAATTTCCCTACAACCTATGATTTACCTTCATAGAAATAGCTTTCGGTATAAATAATTTCTTATAAGGATGTTTTCCCACCGAATTTTATAGAAAGGATATTTCCTTTATGAACCTGGACAAAAACCATCTCAATCCCAGGTTCATAGAACAGTTCTTAAAAAAATCCGTTTAGCACAGCTATTATCCCTTTTTCTTGATATAGTTTTCTAAAACCAAATAAGTAATAAAAAGATGCTTTGAGAGTTACTTCCCTAAAACAACTTTATCGTTTATATTTTTGAATAATTAAAAGGAATAGTCATACCATCTTTCTCCTTTATATCAATGGTCATTTGTCATACAAGAATGCAGTTACATTGCATTTATTAAGTAAGCAATCATACATAAATGATCTATTCACCTCGACTATATGTCATTCGTATTGAGGGAAAGTCTAAGAGTATCTTATCAATACTTCCATCGTATGGAAAATATATTTATAGTTATAATAATATATATATTACATATGATGGGGTGATTGGCTTGGATATTAAACAATTAAAATGCTTTAAAACAATCGTAGATGATAAAACTCATCAAAAAAGTAGCCTTTGCTCAACGGGAGCAAAGGCCATGTAAAACTCGGAGAATTGGAAGATACTTTATTAGTTTGGACCAAATTTAGAATATACATACTTGAAAAATAATATAGAGCTCGCTTTTACAGTGAATGACTCATCATCTAGCCCTAACAGAGGTTATCTCGTCATAGAGCAAATCTCAGTATAAAGATCTAGGAAAAAATCGAAATTCATCTTCCTTTACCTACCCTCATTAAGTGACAAGTGTGTAGAAGCTATGATATGTTAGCATCTCTACATATTATCTTAAAATAAGAGGATGAGGTGTTCGAATATGAATAAAACTGAACTAGTAGATGCAGTTGCAACAAAATCTGAACTAACGAAACAGGATTCCAAAAAGGCTGTAGATGCGTTGTTTGAAACGATTTCTAATACGCTTGCCCAAGAAGAAAAAATTCAATTAGTTGGATTTGGTACATTTGAAATACGTGAGCGCGCAGAGCGTACAGGTCGTAACCCTCAAACAGGTGAACAAATGACAATTCCGGCTTCAAAGTCTCCTGCTTTTAAGCCAGGAAAAGAATTAAAAGAAGCTGTTAAATAAATATGCCTTATAATTAAGCCCTCTCTAGAGATAGACTTCTAGAGGGGGCTATTTTTTATGGTGAAAAACTTCTAAATACCTACACACAAATAGTATTTAATCAAGACTTCTATTTTCTTGCGTCGTTTTAGAGTTGGAGGTAGACTCTTTGCCAAGTCCAGGTTTCCAATTTCCTAACTTGTCTTTTAAGTAATCCTTTAAAAAATCACGTTTCTTTTTTCGTCTTTTATCCCTGTTTTTCATAAGTCCTCACCACCTTTAGGTTACTTAATAGATGCAATTTCTCCTTATTATTATAATTATGTTGAAAAATCCACTCTTTATACTAAATCTATATGTAATAAGTAGTTCATCTTACTACTAAAAGGTGTATGTTTACGGACGAAATATTTAAATTTATTACGAGATGTTAAAGTAATTATTGTTGTTCATAAAATAAAAAGCTGCCTTCTCTGTAAAGACAAGGCAGCTTTTTAAGGTAACTCTATAACTGGAGATAAAAAATAACGTATTTTTCCATATAGACTACATTTTTCCGTACTAGCATATATATAAAAGGTTCGTTTTTTATGTATCCTTTTACCATTTGATCTGTAAGGAGATTGTTGGCACATCAAGGATGTACAAAAAACTGCATAAACGATAAATAGTGGCAATAGAAGATGGATGAGCCCTACTGCCGCAAGGGCTCCTTTTTTGTATGTGTTCCGGAAAGAGGCATTGTATTTAAAAGGGACTAACCTATATTAGTCCCTTTTGCTTATTTATCTACTAATTTTAAGGCTTTGGGATAAAGGGCTTAATTGAAACCATCTAGAAAATATTAAATATAGTGACACTATTAAGCTAAAAAAAGTTCCAATAAGATAAAGTTATTGGAACTTTTCATTCTCTTCAAAATTCTATAATTTAGGATCTGTTTATTTATACTGTGGTAACCGGTTCTTCTAATTGGCTTGCTGGGCCGAAAAATTCGAAATGAATATTCTCGGCAGGAACTTCCCATTCCTTAAGAGCACCGTACATCATTTGCATAAATGGAACTGGTCCACAAAAATAAAAATCTGCTTGCTTATTTTGTGAAATCGATTTTAGCCATTCTAAATCAATAAATCCTTTTTTATCATAATTCTTAAACATTCTGTCTTTCACAGTAGGTTGAGAATAAACAACAAAGCTTTTAACCTTTGCATATTCATTAGCTAGTTTAGTAACATGGTCTTTCATCGCATGAACCTTGCTATTTAATGCACCATGGATAAACGTTACCTCACGTTCGGGTTGTTGCTCTATAATGGTGTTTAACATACTAATCATTGGCGTCAATCCTACGCCACCACTAATTAAAACAGCAGGCGTTTTCTTTGGTTCAAGAACGAAGTCACCTGCAGGCGCGCTTACTGCTAAAAGGTCGCCTTCTTGAATGTCTTGATGTAAATAATTGGAAACAACCCCCTTTTCTTCTCGTTTCACACTAATTCGATAATAATCTTTTCCAGGCGCATCAGATAAGCTGTAGTGACGAATATGTGTATGATTTTCCCCTTTTGGTTGGACTTTTATTGTAAGATATTGTCCAGCTTGATAAGAAGCGATGGCTTCTCCATTTTCTGGTTTCAAATAAAAGGACGTGATGACATCACTTTCTTTGACTTTTTTCTCGACAATGAAATTCCTGAAACCTTCCCAACCACCATATTGTTCCTTTGCTTCTCTATACATTTCTTGCTCAATTCCTATAAAGGCATCTGCAATAACGCCATAAGCCTCAGCCCACGCATTAATAATTTCATCGGTAGCAGCATCGCCTAATACATCTTTAATTGCTGCTAATAAATTTTCACCAACAATAGGATAATGTTCTGGAAGAACCCCTAATGCTCTATGTTTCTGTCCTATTTGTTTCACCACTGGAATAATGGCAGCTAGATTGTCAATATTAGCAGCCGCCGCATAAACAGCATTGGCTAGTGCTGTTTGCTGTTTTCCTTGTCTTTGATTCATATGGTTAAAAATATTTAATAATTCGGGATGACTATCAAACAATAATTGATAAAAACGAGCAGTTATATCTTTTCCATATTTTTCAAGAACGGGTACCGTACTTTTAATAATTTCTATATTTTTTTTGCTTAGCATTTTGTGCATCCTCCAAAAAACATATATTTTAAATACATGTTTATAATATACTAACAGTGTTTATAAAAGATATATTTTAGATACATCTTTCGGAAAGTTGTCACAATCTAGAGGTTTAATAAAAATTAAATGCTATAATAAAAAGAATTTCGGATAGAATAAGGGGATTTTTAGAATGAGGTTAACAAACTATACGGACTATTCCTTACGGATTTTAATCTTTTTAGCTCTTAAAAAAGGTGGGGAATTAAGTACAACAAAGGAAATTGCAGAGAATTACAATATATCAAACAACCACCTAGTGAAAATCATTCATCAGCTGGGTCAACTCGGCTATATTGAAACAATTCGTGGCCGAAATGGAGGAATTAAGCTTGCCAAGGATCCAAAAAAAATTAATATCGGCGAAGTTGTATCCAAAACGGAAGAGGACTTCCATATTGTTGATTGCTTTCAACAATGCGCCACTTCTTCCTCTTGTAAATTAAAATATGCACTCCATGAAGCCCTCCAAGCATTCCTAAAGATATTAAATGGCTATACATTGGAAGATCTCGTTCAAAACAAAGAGGAACTAAACCAGTTATTTTCCTCCTCTCTTGAACATTGACGGGTTTTCTTTTAACAAAGTAACTTCCTTCTTGATATAAATAAAATAAAAAACAACCTCACTCTAGAG